>NC_019892.1:0-4814837 GCF_000242455.2 Singulisphaera acidiphila DSM 18658 | reverse complement strand
GACAGGCTGTAAAGTAGTATGCGGAGGACCAAAGGGCGTTGACCACCGACCAGAACGGCAACACGGAAGGCGCAGCCGATGCGAGGCCCGCTCGTGAGGGGGCACCGGTGCGCCCAATCCGGCGGCGGCTCTGGATCTACCGGCTCACGTCGTTGGTGTTGGGGCCAGTCTTGTTCCTGGGGCTGCTCGAGACGGGCTTGCAGCTTGCGGGATACGGCCGCCCTACCTCATTCTTCCTCGCACGTCAAGGGGCGAAGGGGGAGCTCTCCCTGACCGACAACCCCGAGTTCGGTCGCCGGTTCTTCCCTCCGAGCCTCGTCCGGGCTCCCGTGTCGCTCGCCTTCCCGGCCGCCAAGCCGGCGGGCACCTGCCGCGTCTTCGTGCTGGGCGAGTCGGCCGCGATGGGGATTCCCGACCCGTCGACGAGCTTCGCACGAATCCTCGAGGTGATGCTTCGCGACCGGTTCCCGAAGGTCCGGTTCGAGGTCATCAACACCGCATTGGTCGCCATCAACTCCCACGCCGTCGTCGACATCGCGCGGGAGTGCGCCCGTTATCAACCCGACCTGTTCGTCGTCTTGCTGGGAAACAACGAGGTGGTCGGGCCGTTCGGAGCCGCGGGCGTGATCGGGCCGTACGCGCCGAGCAGACGCCTGATCCGTACCTCGCTCTGGGTGAAGGACACCAGGATCGGCCAACTCATGAGCGCCGGCTTGCGAGCCACCCGGTTGGCCGGCAAAGGACCCCGGTACTGGGACGGCATGGCCATGTTCCAAGGCAGCCGGGTGCCCGCCGACGACCCTCGCCTGCGGGCGACTTACGCCCACTTCCGGGAAAACCTCGGCCAAGTCTGCGAAGCCGGCCTCAGCGCGGGGGCAAAGGTCGTCGTTTGCACTGTGCCGGTGAACCTGGCCGATTGCCCCCCCTTCGCCTCGGAACACTCCGCGCGACTCGCGCCAGCCCAACGCACTGCCTGGGAGGCCTTTTATCGCGAAGGCGTGCAGCAACATGCGGCGGGGCAATTCACCGAGGCCCTCCGCCACCTGGACGACGCAACCCGGATCGACGACACGTTCGCCGAACTCGAGTTCCTGCGCGGACGGTGCCTCACCGCGCTCGGGCGTAACGCGGAGGCCCGTCAAGCCTCCATCCGGGCCCGCGACCTGGACGCCTTGCGGTTCCGCGCGGACTCGACTCTGAACGAGACGATCCGTCAGGTTGCCGCCACGGACCAGGCCCGTGGCGTCTTGCTCGTCGACGCCGAGCGAGAATTCGCGGCCAACAGCCCGAACGGGCTGCCCGGGAAAGACCTCTTCTATGAGCACGTCCATCTGACGTTCTCGGGAAACCACTTGCTGGCCAGCGGCGTCTTCCAGAAGATCGCCAAGCTCGTGGACCCGGCGATGAGGCTGGGGCCGCAAGCCCTCTCGGAACAAACCTGCGCGGAGCGCCTGGCCTACACCCAGCGAGAACGGACCCGGAACGCGATCCGAATCCACGAGATGCTGCAAAATCCGCCGTTCACCGAACAACTCGACAACGCCGAACGCGAGAGGCATTGGGAAGAGCAAGCACAAGAACGCCAACAGGCCCTCGGCCCCGAAGCGCTTCAAGCGGCCGTCGACACCTGTCGAACCGCCCTGCAAACTGCCCCGGACGACTGGATGCTCCGCACCCACTACGCCTACCTTCTGACCGAACTCGGAGCGCCAAGCCAGGCGGTCACGCAATATGAAGCCATCATTAAGCAGCGACCCTACGGCGTTATGGCAATTGACAAGCTGGCCACGCTCCGGTTGAAGGCCGGGCAACTCAACGAGGCGGCGGCCGGCTTCCAGGCCGCGCTTCGGATCCAGCCGGGAGACTCCGCCGCAGCCTACGGCCAGGCCGAAGTCCTCGCGGCCCGAGGGAAGGTCCGCGACGCGATCGCCGCATACGACAAGCAGGTCAACAAAGAGCCCGACCGGGTGGAAGCACTCCGCCGAATGGCCGGCTTCCTGGACCACCTCGGGAAGCCCAAGCAAGCCCAGGGCCGCCTGCAAGAGGCCCTGAGCCTCGACCCGAACGACCCCCTGACTCACGTCGACCTCGCAAATGCCCTCGCCAAGGCGGGCGACCTCGACGGCGCGATCACCCACAGCGAGGCCGCTCTCCGGCTCCGACCGAACTGGCCGACGATGTCCGACCACCTCGCCGCCTTGCGAAAGACCAAGGCCAATGATGGGCCAAGCCTGCCGAGGTAAGAGACATTTGCACATCCACAACGGAGAACGCGCAGCGCATCAAACATCAACCGCATCGAGCGGACCTATGGGATTCTTGGGCCGCCGAATCCCCGCCTCCTTGCCGTGCGGGCTCTCAACCGGGAAGATCCAAAATGGTGAGGGCGATTGGTGAAAAAAAGGGACGGTGAGAGGCGCAAGGCCGATGAAAAAGCTGATTAACCGGCCGGAGGTGGCTGTCGAGGAAATGGTTGAGGGGTTGGTTGCAACGTATCCCGGCCTGGTTCGCCTGCCTGGCCAGGCGGTCGTCGTCCGCTCCGATGCGCGTGAAGAGCGCGATCGCCATGTGACCTTGATCTCCGGGGGAGGGAGCGGGCACGAGCCAGCGCACGCGGGGTATGTCGGACGGGGGATGCTCAGCGCGGCGGTTCTCGGAGAAGTCTTCACTTCCCCCAGCCCCGACGCCGTGCTCGCGGCGATCCGCGCGGTGGCCGGCCCGCCGGGGGTCCTACTGATCGTCAAGAATTACACGGGGGACCGCCTGAACTTCGGTTTGGCGGCCGAGATGGCTCGGGCCGAAGGGTTCGACGTGGAAATGGTCGTGGTGGCCGACGACGTCGCCCTGGCCGCGACGGCCGACAACGCAGGGCGGCGCGGGCTGGCCGGCACGATCCTGGTCCACAAGATCGCGGGGGCGGCCGCCGAGGCGGGGGCCAGCCTGGAGCAAGTCACCGCCGAAGCCAGGGCCGCCGCCGAGGCGGTCGGCACAATGGGGGTCGCCTTGACCCCTTGCACAGTCCCGGCCGCGGGCCGGCCAAGCTTCTCGCTCGGCGACGATGAGATCGAGCTCGGCCTGGGCATTCACGGCGAGCCGGGCGTCCGTCGCGAGCCGCTCGAGCCGGCCGACGACCTGGTCGACCACCTCATCAACGCCATCCTCGGCGACGCCCCGCCTGCCCCTGGCGAACGAGTCGCCCTACTGATCAACAACCTGGGGGCCACTCCCACGATGGAGCTGCTGATCGTCGCCCGCTGCGCCCTCGCCACGCTCGAGTCGCTCGGGGTCCAGGTCGAGCGGGTGTACCTCGGGACCTTTCTGTCCGCCCTCGAGATGGCCGGGGTCTCGCTGTCCGTCCTCCGGGTGGACGATGCACGGCTGGCCCGGCTCGACGCGGCGACCGAGGCCCCTGCCTGGCCCAATGCCGCGAACCGACAGCGCGTCCCCCAGGCTGGCGGAATCCAGCGGGGGAAAGCCAAGAAGAAGCCCCGGTCGGCTTCGGAGCCGCCACGGACCGAGCTCGGCCGGGCGCTGGAGCACACGATCCTCGCGGCCATGGTGGCACTCATCGACGCCGAGCCCACGCTGACGGAACTCGACCGGATCGTCGGCGACGGCGACCTCGGCCTCAGCCTGGAACGAGGCGCCCGGGCCGTGCGCGAGGCCCTCGGCACGTCCTCGTATCCGCTCGACGATCCCAGCGCGACCTTGCAGGCCCTTGGCCTGACACTTCAAAAGGCGCTCGGCGGCACCTCGGGGGCGCTCTACGCCCTACTCTTCCTCCGCGCCTCGGCCCGGCTCCGCAACCTCGCGCCCACCGACCCCAAGTCCTGGACCGACGCCTTCCGCGCCGGCACCGACGCCATCGGCGAGCTGGGCGGCTCGCGTCTCGGCGACCGCACCATGCTGGACGCTCTCCTGCCCGCACTTGAAGCCCTCGAAGCCTCTCTGGACGCAAGCGACACGCCCACGGAAGCCCTGGACGCCGCTGCAGAAGCCGCAGAAGCAGGCTCCGAAGCCACGGCACGGATGTCGCCCCGCCGAGGCCGCTCCAGCTATCTCGGCGACCGCGTGCTCGGACACCCCGACCCCGGAGCCGTCGCAGTCGCGGTCTGGCTCAGGGCCGTCGCCTCGGCCCTCTGAAAGCCTCGCCCAAGCATGATCCTTTGGAATGAAAAGGCCGACGAAACACCCCGCCCTCTCTTGAATTTAGCTCGAGCTGAAGAACAGATGGGTCGCTCGCGATCCCATTCGGTCTTAAGAACAACGATTCTTTTTTCGACGCCTTGACGTTTTTCGACGATCCGTCAATAATCCCCGACATGGCCACAACGCCTAGGAAACAACGTGAGGTCCGTCAGCGCGAGCTGCATCTGCTGGATGTGGCCCGCACGATGCTCATCGCGCAGGGCTATGCGGGGCTGAGCATGGACCGGCTCGCCGAGGCGACGGAGTACTCCAAGGGGACGATCTACCAGCACTTCTCAACCAAGGAAGACCTGGTGATGGCCCTGGCGTCGCAGTCGATGGAGCAGCGTCTCTCGCTCTTCGAGCGGGCCGCAAGTTTCCGCGGCCGGCCTCGTGAGCGGTTGCTCGGGATCGGGATCGCCGATGAGCTCTTCGCCCGGCTCTATCCTCACGCTTTCCGCTCCGAGTTGATCATCAAGATGGCCAACCTCGAGGAGCGCGCATCGCCGGAGCGGACGGACAAGCTCCGGACCTGCGAAAGCGAATGCACGAGCCTCCTCCGCAACTTCATCAAAGAGGCGATCGCCATCGGCGACCTCGCTCCGACCGTGTCCGTCCCCCAGGTCATGTTCGCCCTGCTCACCCTGGTCCTGGGCACCCACACCGTCGTTGCCAACTTCCGTCCGCTCCTGACCGAAACCCAAGTCACCGACCCGTACTCGTCCCTGCGGGAGAGCATCCAGGTCCTGCTGGACGGCTTCGGCTGGAAACCCCTCTCGACCGAGTGGGACTATGCCGAAACCTATCGCCGGATCGCCCAGGAGGTCTTCGCCGATGAATGCCAATCCGCCGGACCCGGCTCCCACTGAGCCCTCCCCTTTTTTTGCGCCAAAATCGACGAAGCGTCGAAATTCGACGCTAGGTATCGTCGGTCTGGTTGTGACGACTGCCGCTGCGTTCACGGGTCGCTGGCTGCTGGCCACAGCGGCGGCGGCGCACGCACCCAAGGCGGTCGAGCCGTTGCCGGTCTCGGTGCGGGTCCTCCCGGTGGTTGAGGAGGTGGTCTCGTCGGGCCTCCGCTACAGCGGGGTGGCCAAGGAGTTGAGGAAGGCGGAGCTGTCGTTCCGGGTCTCGGGAACGGTGGCCTCGCTCCACCAGGTCACCGCCCCGGGGGGTCGGATGCGCGACGTCCACGAGGGGGACCGGCTCGCCAAGGGGACGGTGATCGCCCGGCTCGACCCGGACGACTACGGCCGCGAGCGCGGGCAGGCCGCCGAGCGATTGGCGACCGCCCGCGCCCGGCTGGCCCAGGCCAAGGCAAATAGCGAACAGGCGCAGATCGATCTCAGGCGCAACGAGCAGCTCGCGCGGCGGAACTCGCTCAGCGTCGCCGAACTCGACAACGCACGAACCAACCTGAAGGCGATGACCGCGACCGAGGAGGCGGCCGAAGGGGACGTCGCCCTGGCCCGGATCGGTCTCGAGCAGGCTGAAGCCAACTTGCAGTATTGCTCGCTGACCGTGCCCTTCGAGGAGAGTACGGTCGCCGTTCGTGCGATCGACGCCAACGGGCGCGTGACGCCCAACCAACGGACCTTCACCATCGTCGACATATCCAGCGTTGTAATCGCGTTCAACGTCCCCGACACCCTCGTCGGCCGGCTCGCGATCGGCCAGAAGGTCGAGGTCGCCACCGACGCGCTCACCGGTCAGCGGTTCGTCGGCGTGATGCACAAGATCGCCTCGTCGGCCGACGAACGGACGCGGACCTACCCGATCGAGGTCCGCGTCGACAACCCGCAAGGACTCCGGCCGGGGATGGTGGCGACCGTCCTCTTCCGCAAGGAGACCCGCGCTTACCTCCTCCCGCTGACCTCGGTCGCGGCAGGCCCCTCCGCGCAAACGCTGATGGTTTACCGCGTCGAAGACGAAGGGGGCAAGCCGGTCGTCCGGGAAGTATCGATGGCGTTCGACGACGTCCTCGACAACAAGGTCGCCATCCGAATGGGCAACGACGACCGCCTCCGCCCGGGCGACCGCGTCGTCGCCACCGGCGTCCACCGCCTCCGCGACGGCCAGGCGGTCCGGATTGTGGAATAAGATTCGTGCTTGCATAACGACCTAACAATTCGATCAGAACTCAAGCAACAAGTCTCCTGGCTCTCCCCCCCCCTGGGACCGCGGGCGCCCCGCTGCTCTTCAATTCGATTGAAATTCATCCCATTGAAATTCAATGCGGGCGGGTCGCCCAATGGCACTTACTTTCGCCAATCCTGCAATAAGGGGCACCTCTGGCACGTTTTTTGCGCCATGAACTCCTATTTTTTGGGAGTACCTCGCATGAACCATGACCAGGAATCACCCGCTGTCGTCGATTTGGGTGAGGCGGTTCGGATGTTCCATCGCTTGGTCCCACCGGATGTCCTGCATGCTCAGAAACCGCCCACGCTCTCGACCGTGTTCACGCCTTGGGTCGTTGTCTGGCTGATGATCTATCAACGGTTGACCTGCAATGCAACGATGGCCACCGCTGTGGGAGAGTTGGCTCGATTAAGTGCAGATGTGCTCCCTGATAACAAGCGGGCCCGTGAGAAATCGTTCTCGGCCAACACGGGTGGGTTTTCGCGAGCGCGAGATCGGCTGCCCGTGGAGATGGCTCAACGGGCGGCTGACGAGGTTTCTGCAGCCTTAATCGCCAAGTCTCCGCCATCGGTGAAAGGGCGTAACGCGTTTCTTGTGGACGGTTCCACGCTCTCTTTGGCACCCACTGACGCCTTGCGCAAAACGTATCCGCCGGCCCGCAATCAACACGGAGAATCGCACTGGCCGATCCTCCACTTGGTAGCGGCCCACGAGTTATCCAGCGGTGTGACCGTGCGTCCGGAAGTGGGGGCAATGTATGGCCCGGCCGCGATTGGCGAAGTCCCATTGTCGGCCGGTTTGATGCCGCGACTTCCGGTCGGCTCCGTGTTGATCGCCGACCGGAATTTTGGCGTCTTCGCGTTCGCCTGGTTAGCCAACCAGGCGGGCCACGACTTCGTGTTGCGGTTGACTGAGAAGCGATTTCGGTCGATGGTGCGCCAAGGGAAAGCCCAGGGCAAGGACCAGTGGGAACTAACTTGGCAGCCCAACCGCTGGGAACGCAAGTCGAACCCACAATGGCCGGCCGATGCAACGCTGCGTGTGTGGTTGCACGAGGTTCGAATTTCCGAGAAGCTGACGCTGTGGCTTGTGAGTCGGCTCCCTGACGAGGGGTGCGAGCTCGCCGCGATCTATGGCCAGCGGCAAAATATCGAAACCGATCTGCGTGATTTGAAGCGGACGCTTCGCTTGGAAGAGATGCGTGGCCGATCCACGGAGATGGTCGCGAAGGAACTGGCCTCGGCGACAGTGGCCTATAACATGGCGAATCTGATTCGCCGGATGGCTGCGGCTCGGGTCGAGATCGCGCCGCGGCGATTGAGCTTCAACCGGGTATGGTCGTTAGTGAAGGTCTTGCTCTTGGAGTCGTTGGATACCACGGACCCCGCGAAGATCCAAGAGCGGATCGACTTGGTTCTGAGGATGTCTGGCCAGTGTAAGCTCGCGAATCGCCCTGGCCGACACTACCCGCGTGAGGTGATCGCCCGCCGCAGAAAATTCCCACTGCGACCACGCAAACGCGGTCTGAAATCGAGAAAGTAAGTGCCATTGGGCGGGTCGCCCGCGGTCCCAGGAATGGCCATCGAGCACGAGAATCCACGTCTTCTCGCCAATGCACGGCCAACCCATCCGGACCACCCCGGGGTAGGTAAGGACCAATGACTACATCGCAATATTTCGTCTACAAGCGGCCGATCGCCTGGACCCTCCTGGTCGGGACCTTGATTTGGGGAGTCTACGCCTACCGGTCGATGCCGCAGCGTCAGGATCCGCTGATCCAGATCCGTAGCGGGGTGGTGCTGACCTGGTATCCGGGGGCCGCCGCCGTCGAGGTGGAGCAAGAGGTCAGCCGCAAAATTGAGAAGGTGATGACCGAGAACCCGGCCGTCGAGCACGTCCGCTCGGTCAGCCAGAAGGGGCAGTCGATCGTCTTCATCGACCTCTATGAGACGATCAAGAACGCCGAGGCAATCTGGCAGGACCTGAGCAACAAGCTCGAGGCGATCACCGACCTGCCGACCGTCGCCGGCCAGCCGTTGCGGCCCAAGCTCAACAAGGACTTCGGCGACACCGTCGCGACTATGCTCACCGTGAGCAGCCCGCCGATCACCAACTTCGAGGTCGAGCAGCGGGCCGAGCTAATCGTCCGGAAGTTGGAGGCGGCCCGCGCAGCCCGGCCCGAGGCGCTGCGCGACCGGCGGTACAGCGGCGTCCTGGTTCACCCCTCGTCAGTCTCGCCCGACTTCATCGAGCGGTTGGCCCGATCCGCCCTCCAGCACCTCGTCGAAGTCGGCCTGGTCGAGGACGGGCAGTACCTCGCGATGCTCGGAGCCGGCGTGGTCGACTTTCGGCTGGTCGACGGCGCGGACGAATCAAGGCTTCATCTCGAGACCGACCGCTGGAAGCGAGAAACCCTGGGCGCGGGCCTCGGGCACCCCGACATCTGGCCCGCCCTCTTGATCTGCGAGCCCCGGGCCTTGGCCGGCGAAATGAAGCGACACGTTCAAGAGGAGCCAGGAGGAGTCGCCCGCTACACCTACGAGGACTTGCACCGCTTCGCCGACCTGATCCAGGACCGGCTCCGACAATCACCCCGGGTCGGCAAGATCGAGCAGATCGGAGTCCAGGAGCAGGCGGTCTTCCTCTACTACAGCAACCGTCGTCTGAGCGGGCTTGGCATCGAGCCGATGGCCCTGGCGCAGCAGCTTGCCTACCGCAACATCAACATGCCCGGCGGTTCCGTCGAGCTCCCCGAACAGACCCTCGCGATCAAGCCGAGCGGCCCTTACCGCGACAAGCGGGAGATCGGTGAGACCGTCGTCGACGTCCGCAACGGCTACCCCCTCTATCTCCGCGACCTAGCCGAGGTCGTTCGAGGCTACGAGGACCCGGCGAGAACCCTGAACTTCCGCACGGTGAAGCGCAACCCACTCCACCCGCCGACCACCCTCGAACCGAAGGCGGAGGCGAAGTCTGAATCTGAGTCAGGCCATGCCAAGGGGCCCCACCACACCGGCCCGGCCCAGCTCTGGACCACCCGCGCCGTCACGCTGGCGATCTGCCACGTCAAAGGGACGCAGATCGCCGATTTCGGCCGAGACGTTGACCGAACCCTCAAGTCGCTCGAGGGGGTCTTGCCCGACGACTTGCAGGTGGAGCGCACCAGCGACGAGCCCCACGAGGTCCACCGTAAGATCGACCTGTTCAAGGACTGCCTGATCGAGGCGATGGTCATCGTGATCGTCGTGACCCTCCTCTTCATGGAGTGGCGCAGCGCCCTGCTCGTCGCCCTCTCGATTCCGATCACGGTGGCGATGACCCTGGGCATTTGCGCCCTGCTCGGGATCGACATTCAGCAGATCTCGATCGCCGCCTTGATCATCGCCCTCGGCCTGCTCGTCGACGACCCGGTCGTGGCCGGCGACGCGATCAACCGGGAGCTCGCCCACGGGACGCCCCGCGACGTGGCGGCCTGGCTCGGGCCCCAGAAGCTCGCCCGGGCGATCCTCTACGCCACACTCACGAACATCGTCGCGTTCTTGCCCTTGCTCCTGGTCGGCGGCGGCGCGGGGGAATTCATCCAATCGCTGCCGATCGTCGTGACCGCCTCGTTGGTGGCCAGCCGGATCGTCTCGATGACCTTCATCCCGATGCTCGGCTACTACATGCTCAAGGGGCAGAAGGGGCTCGAGTCCGGGCTGGCCGAAGGGGGCAAGGGCTCGCGGTTCGCCCGGATCTACAACGGCTTCTCCGAGCTCTGCATGGAGCACAAGTGGGCGGCCCTGGCCTCATGCCTGGTCGTCCTGTTCGCGGCAATGAGCCTGGTCCCGAAGATCGGCACCAACTTCTTTCCCAAAGACCTGCACAACACGTTCACCGTCAACCTGTTCCTCCCCGAGGGGACGCCGATCCGCCAAACCAAGGCCGAGGCGATGAAGGCGATCGCGGCCATCGATAAGCTGGCCGGCTCCGAGGCCGAAGCATACACCACCTTCGTCGGCGCGGGGGGGCCTCGGTTCTGGCTCTCGGTCGTCCCCGAGCAGCCGGCGGCGAACTACGCCCAGATCATGGTCCACACTCACGACGCCTTCGCCACCGCCGCCCTGGCGGCGCGGATGAAGCGCGAGCTGCCGCCGTCGTTTGCCGCAGCCCGGGTGACCGTCGAACAGCTCGAGTCCGGCCCGCCGATCGGCACGCCGATCCAGATCCGACTCCAAGGGCCCGAGCTGGCGACGCTCCGGCACCTGGGCGACGAGGTCAAACGGATGATGGTCGCCTTCCCGGGGACCGAGAACGTCCATGACGACTGGGACCCCGAGTCGCTCCAGATCAACCTCAACATCGCCACCGACCGGGCGAACATGTCGGCGATCACCAACCAGGACGTGGCGATGATGACCAGCGCCGGGCTCTCCGGCTACACGGCGACCACAATCCGCGAACGCGACCGGCAGGTCCCGGTGATCCTCCGGCTCCGCCCCGACGAACGGAGCCGGATGGAGGACTTGAACACTATGCAAGTCTTCAGCGCAAGGGCCAACACGCAAGTCCCACTCGAGCAGGTCGGGACGTTCCAGACCGAGATGGTCTCCCCCAAGATCGGCCGGCGGGACAACGAGCGCTGTATCACGGTCAAGTGCGACACCGTGCCCGGCCTCCTGCCCAGCCGCGTGGTCGACCAGTTGGAGACCCAACTCGTCGAGGCGTCGAAGGCATGGCCCCCGGGCTATCGCTTCGCCTTCGGTGGCGAGAAGGAGGAGCAGGCCAAAGGGTTCGCGTTCATGTCCGTGGCGATGGTGGCCTCGATCATCGGGATCTACCTGGCCCTGGTGCTCCAGTTCAACAGCCTGACCAAGCCGCTGCTCGTCTTCGCGGCGGTGCCGTTCGGGATGATCGGCGGGCTCATGGGCCTCCTGATCTTCAACGTCCCGCTCGGTTTCTTCGCGATGCTCGGCCTGTCGTCGCTGGCCGGCGTGATCATCAGCCACGTGATCGTGCTCTTCGAATACATCGAAGAGGCTCACGAACGGGGCGAACCGCTCCGGCGAGCCGTGATCGACGCGGCCCTGGTCCGATTGAGGCCGGTCCTGGTGACGGTCCTGGCGACCGTGGGCGGGCTCGTCCCCTTGGCCATGAAGGGGGGACCGCTCTGGGAGCCGCTCTGCTGCGTGCAGATCATCGGCTTGCTGGTCGCGACCCTGGTCACCAAGGTGGTCGTGCCCGTCCTCTACGTCCTGTTCGTCGAGGACTTCAAGCTGATCAAGTGGTCCGAAC
Source organism: Singulisphaera acidiphila DSM 18658 (assembly GCF_000242455.2). Lineage (GTDB taxonomy): Bacteria > Planctomycetota > Planctomycetia > Isosphaerales > Isosphaeraceae > Singulisphaera > Singulisphaera acidiphila. Next base: position 4,803,233 of record NC_019892.1, on the reverse strand, counting down.
CCGGCGAGCACGCCCATGAGGGGCCCCCCGCCGAGTACCTGACCCACGCCCACGAAAGGCCGTTGGCGATCCCGGCGACCTGACCTTTCTTCCCTATTGTTCTTTGGATTTCCAGGCGAACAGGGGAACTGACGCTCCCCTGCTCGCCTCGAAGGCATTCCAACAGCCGGGCTACTCGAACGCGCGGCGGATCAAGGCAGGGAGCTGCGCCGTGAACTGGCTGCGGGCGAGGACAGGGTCGCAGCCGGCCGAGCGGGCGTCAGCGAGGGCCGTGGTATCGACGTGGGAGCCGAACGCGATGAACGGGGTGCCCTCGCCGGCCAGCGACCGGTAGGCCAGGAGGGCCGGGATGGAAACGAGTTCGCCGGCCGAGAGGTCGACGAAGACGACGCGGGGCTTCCACTGCTCGATCATCGCCTGGGCGAGGGCCGTGTTGCCGGCCACCATGATGCGGTGGCCGAGTTCACGGGCGGTGCCGGTGACCTTGGTCGTGAAGATCAGGTCCCGGCTCAAGAGCAGGCCCGCCGGCTCCGCTCCTTCCGGGGTCGGCACTGACGGCATGGTCGGGTCGGAGCTCATCGGCGTTCAACCTCCGGAATTGCGGGCGAACTGGGTCTCGATCCAACCGGGGGTCAAGTGATCCACGCCGGGCAAGACGGCGTCGGCTCCAGCCTCTTCGAGCTCATTGGCCCGATAGGTGTTGGAGACGCCGACGGCAAACATGCCCGCCCCCTTGGCCGAGGCCACGCCGGCCAGGCTGTCTTCGATCACCAGGCACTCGGCCGCATCCAGGTCGGGCACCCCTGCCTTGGGGTCGTCGCGCAAGGCGGCGAGGGCAAGCAAATACCCCTGCGGATCGGGCTTACAACGGCTCGTGTCCTCGGCCGAGACGATCGAACCCACGCGTTCCCGCGAGCCGATCAGGCCCAGGGCGAATTCGATCTCGGGGCGCAAGGCACCCGAGTTGATGGCCAAAGGCCAACGGCCCGCCAGGGCGGCCAGACAGTCGGCCGCGCCGGGGAAGAACCGCAGGCCGACCCCTGCCTCTTCCGCATAGCGGACGGCCTTCCGCGCGATTAGGGCGTCGAGCCGCTCCTGATCGGCTTCCTGGCCCCCGTCGATCAGGGCAGCCTCGAAGCAACCGCGATCGTCGAGCCCCAGGTAACGCTCGTGGTAGTCGCGATCGGTGATCGTGACCCCCTCGGCCGCGAGCACTTCGCGAAACATGTCGAAATGAAGGTGCTCATCGTCGACGAGCACACCGTTGAAGTCGAAAATCACCGCCCGGATCATGCCAAACCTAGTCTCTTCCCACTCAAATGATTCGTGAGCCACCAAAACCAAACCAAACGAAGACAAACGAAAACAAGGTCAGATCGCCTCGGGCCCACGCTCACCGGTTCGGATCCGGATGCAGTCGTCCATGGGGAGGATGAAGATCTTACCGTCGCCAATTTTGCCGTCGGGACCGCTTCGTCCCGCCTGAATGATCGCGTTCACGGTCGGCTCGACGAAGTCTTCGTTGACCGCGATCTGGAGCTCGATTTTACGGAGCAAGTTCACCGTAAACTCGTGCCCTCGATAGACCTCGGTATATCCCTTCTGCCGCCCGAACCCCTGGACGTCCATCACGGTGAGGCGAAACACCTCAACGTGGGAAAGGGCTTCCTTAACCGCCTCGAGCTTGGTGGGCTGAATCAACGCGATGATCAGTTTCATGGAGGTCCCGCTCTTCCCGGCGCCCCGCCCTCATGCCGCTGCACGAACGATAACAGGACCCCGGACTTCCCAAGAGGTCATCCCCGATTGCCCGTTCAGATTGACCGAGAATCAGGGTTGGCGTCAACAAAAAAGTTGGGAACGATGCGTCGAGACCAGGAGTCGCGTCGGCCCTCGGCGCGGGATCGGCCGGAACGAGAAACGCCCGACCCGAGTGACCCGGGCCGGGCGTTGATTTTGCAAGGGGCAAACCGCCCCGATCGCCTTTTTTTTCACGAGACGGGCTGTCTCCGTCTCATCCTCATCTCAAGCTCAATCTTAGAGAAGAGGGCTGGGGAGGCTCCCCACGCTGTTCGGCGCGGGCGGCGACACCTCGGTCGAGAACGGAGGCACCGAGATCGCCCCGGCGGCTGCGGCCGGGGGCAGCGGCTCCGGGCCCGAATCGGGCGAGGTCGCCGCCGGTGCCGATGGTCTCACCTCGGGCGGGGGCGTCGCGGCCTCGGCCGAGGGAACCGGCGGCTGAGGAGCGCCGGGGGGAAGCATCACCGGTGCACCTTGTCCCGGATCCGCCATCGAATAAGTTCCCCCCGAAGTGGGGGCATACGCCTGGGGACCGCACTTGCCGCCGATGCAGGGCGTGGGGAAGTCGTCGCAGGTATCACACTGCGTGCACCCTACCGCGCCGGCTGACAGGGTCGCGGCCAACAGCGCGAGTTTGAATCGCAACATCGCCGGTATCCTTTCCGTAATGTGTTTGGCCGTCATTCTTGGGAGCCCGGACCGTTCCGTGGTCCACGGCCATTTCGGGATCGGACCCGCACCGTTATGGAGTGCCGACCTCGCCTCGATTAATGCTTATCATCGGCCGCGTCGCGGCTCGACAATGAAACGAAACGGCCCAAAGTTGCCTCAACCCTTTGGATCCCCGCCTTGACGATCGCTTCGCGCAGGCCGGCAACTCATCGCAAACAACCCAGTCAACCGTATTGCCTGACACGCCCGCCCCGTTCGGGGACCTGTCGCTTGCCGGGGCGGTCCGATCGTCATCCTGAAAAAAAGAGAGAAAGAATCCGGTCCGACCGGGTGACTTTCCGCATGGTAGTGACGACCGAACCGGACATCGACAAGGGGGCGACGATCCCAAGATGGCGAACGGACGAACAGCCTCCGTACTCCGGCACCTGCGCATCCTCTTCACGGCCGGCACGACGACAGGGCTGACTGACAGCGAACTCCTCGAACGGTTCACGGCCAAGCGTGCCGAATCGGCCGAAGCTGCACTCACTGCGGAAACGGCCTTCTCCACCTTGATGGACCGTCATGGAGCGATGGTCTGGGGAGTCTGCCGCCGCGTGCTCGGCGAGACTCACGAAGCGGAGGACGCATTCCAGGCCACTTTCCTGGTGCTCGTCCGCAAAGCACAGTCGGTGCGTGTGGACGAGTCCGTCGGCCGCTGGCTCTATGGGGTCGCCCACCGCGTCGCCCTCCGGGCTCGCTCCGAGACCTTACGGCGCGAATCCCAACCGGGCCGAACCCCAGCCGGGGCCTCCGATGACCCGGCGAGTGCAATGGAACGCAAGGAGATCTGCAACGCCTTGGGCGAAGAGCTCGATCGGCTCCCCGTGAAATATCGGTGCCCGATCGAACTCTGCTATCTCCAGGGTCTGACGTACGACCAGGCCGCGCGGCAGCTCAACTGGCCCGTCGCGACGGTCAAGGGCCGACTGGTGCGAGGTCGGCTCAAATTGCGCGAGCGGCTGACACGGCGCGGTCTCTCGCCGGTCGCCATGGTGGGGTTCAAGACGCTCTCCCGGCAAGTCCGGCAGGCCGTCCCACCGCAGCTCGCTCATGCCACAGTTCGCGCGGTGACTTCACGCGTCCCGGTTCTGTTCCCGGAGGCAGTCACCGCCCTGACCCAGGGGGTCTTAACGATGATGATGTGGGAGAAGCTCAAACTGATCGCCGCAGGGGCCTTCGTCGCCGTCGGCCTGACGGCCGGAGCCCTGGCTCAACAACAAAACGCGCAAGATCGTGGCCTTGAGGGTCAGTCGCCCAAGGCGAGGGCGCGACCTCTTGAAAAAGAGAACGGCAAGCCTGGGGACAATCACCGCTGGGTCAAGACCCTGACCAACGGCGCGACCATCGAAGTGGTCGGAATTTCCCCCCATCCGTCCGGCCCGAACACATGGTGGCGTCCGGACGGGGCACCGCTGAGCGAACCGCCATCTGACCCATCCGGTACAAGGCTAACCTCGGACGAGGATGTCGTCCCCCGCGCGATCGTGGTCCGCCTGACCGAAATTCCGGCCGGGGCTGATCACTGGTGGTGGATCGATCGGGCCAATGGAGGTTCCCATGGGGAGGCCAAACTTGACGGCAAACCACCGGTCCCTGGTTTGAGCGAGGTGATCACCTTCCTTCCCAATGGCCTGGATTCGGGCACGATCCGTTTTGAAGTTGCCGCCGGTCCTTGGAAAACCATCCAGACCTGGGGAAACACCCCGGGGGCCATCGGTTCCCGAGACGCTCCGAGTTACATCTTCAGCAAGCCCATCGCCACCAAGGAGGGGACGGCGTTGTCCGTGACCCACACCATCCAGGACGTGTCCGTCCGACTCGTCGCGATGGATGGCAACGGCAAGGAGCACCCGGCGCAGACCCGTTCGGGGAGTGGCGTGGGGAACTTCTATCAACTCACGTGCGAATTCGGCATTCCTCCTGATCAAATCAAAGAGTTCCGGGTCCAGACGCGGCCCTACGAGAAGGTCGAAATCGACGGGGTCGCCCTAAAACCCAGGGGACCTGGTTAACCAGGGCTACTTATCGCCCACTCTCATGCCCACAGGCCGTAAATCCGCAAAAGCATCTAAATTCAAGAAAACGAATAAGACACCAATTCGTTTCTTACCGGGTGGTCCTTGCCCACCCGGCATACAAAGCATCTTTTCACAACTCGCCGAGTGCCGCGGGGCTTGAAACCGGAGTCGCGCGGCCATCATTGCGGGCGGGGCACCCGCGGTCCCAGGGAAATGCAACGGATCCGGCCTATGGGTTTGGCTTCGATGCAGCCTCGGCGTTCACGGGGGTCTCCTCGGCATTGCCCCAGTCGGACCAACCCAGATAGTAGTTCCTCGCCTTGAAGCCAAGCCGTTCGAGGACGAAGACGTTCACGGACGCTCGACCGCCGCTCTGGCAATGGGTGATGACCGGTTCACTCGCCTTGACGCCGGCCTTCGCAAGCTTGGCGCGGAGGGCCGACTCCTCGAGGAATCGACCGTCCTTGCCCACGAGGTCCGACCATTCAAGGTGGCAGGCCGCCGGGATGTGCCCGCCCCGCTTCGCCCGCTTTTCAATGCCGTCGTACTCCCCTTTGCTCCGGGCGTCGACGATCAGGGCCGACTTCGCGGCGATCGCAGCCAGCACCTCCGCGCGGGTGGCGTTCCTGTCGTTGCGAAAGGCGACCGGAAACGGACTCGGCGCGACGGTCGGCACCTCGGTGGTCACCGGCCGGTTCTCAGCAACCCAGAGCGGAAAGCTGCCATCGAGGAGCCCGGTGCGGTCGACCCCCAAATATCCCAGGAGCCACCAGAGCCGAGCGGCGTCGAGCTGCCGGTTCGCGTCGTAAATGAGGACGTCGGTTTTCGGCCCAATACCGAGCGGAGCTATCCACGACACCCAGGCCTTCCGGTCGGTGAGAACCCCAGGATCCTTCACGGCCATGGCCGCGACCGCCTTGGCATCGACCCAGACAGCGCCCGGAATGTGCCCCTTGTCGTAGTCGGCCTTCGGCCGGGCATCCAGCAACCGGAGGTTCGGCTCGCCGAGCCGGCGCTCCAACTCCGCGAGCGAGACAAGCTTCGCAAGGGGCTTCTCCTCGGAATCAGCGGCCCAGCAGGCGAGCGGTGCGAGAACGAGCAGCGGAACGGTCAGCCAGGTTGAGGTCATCACACTCACCATCCCTCACGAAAGCAGGCATCCTGAATTCCATCGCGGCCACGCAAATGCGTGCAACGGAACAATGGCCACTCTAATCGTCCACCCCCCCAACGGACAACGCATTAACACTGCCCGCCCAATCGCCAACTTCGCGACAATCGTCATCGTGTACCTTGCCGGGGCCTTCACGAACCTTTCTAATATTCGGGACTGAATCTCGGGATCTGGCTCGACAGCCGCGCAGAGGCTCTGGGGGATTGGCGTTCTGAAAAGTTATGCACGCATTGCGCAACCGCAAAAGGGGCGGCTGCCTGCGTGAAGCCTTGGCAATTGACGAAACACAGAACCAAATCCTGAGAATCAAGTTCCCAAAGGACGAGGGGGTGTTCGAGACGCTTTGGCCAGGTGACCCTCACGAGAGTGCGACTCGTGGCACGCGGCGCCTGACAAGCTGGTTCTCCACCCCCGAGTCCCCATCAAAAAGGTCGACCGAGACTCACCTCAGCCTGCGAAAAGTCCAGGCCCGATTCCTTCCAAAGGCGAACGGGGAGCGCCAGTTCCCTGCCTTCAAACAGCCATCGGAAGCCAGAGTGATGGCGCTCCCCACTCGCCTGAAAATCGAAATATGTGATTCAAAAACCGCTATCTAATGAGCAAATCGTCCCAAAATTTAAAATAAATCATGCACATACGAACACAGACCGCAATACGCGAATAGTGTTCAGGTATCAAAAAAGTTGCAAATTTGATTCATCAGATAGCAACTCACAAAATTCTACAGGCGGCGATTCGGTTGAATCTACGAAAGGAGGAGTGGATAGCGTAATGATGCTGTCATTTCATAAATTCGCAATTATGCACTTTAGCAGGAGTTTCCCAGCATGGCCCTGATGTCGAGCGCTGACAGGAAAGTCGTCTCGCGTAACCGCCACCAAACCAGGAAGCCGGCGCGTCGCCAGCGGTCGATCGGAATCCTGGAGCAGTGCGAAAAGCGAACTCTCCTCACGACCATGTTCGGCGTAACAACGGCCTCAGCGCTCGTTCAGTTCGACTCGGCGGCCCCCACGATCATCCTCAAGTCGAATCCGATCACCAACATCGGGGCTGGCGAAACGATCCAGGGGATCGACTACCGCCCGGCGAATGGCCAGCTCTACGCGTTAACGACCGATGCGAATCATACCGGTCGACTCTACACGATCAATACCGCGTCGGCAGTCGCCACGCTCGCGTCGACGATCGACGTCCCGGTGACCGGGACCCGCTTCGGCCTCGACTTCAATCCCGCCACCGACCGACTCCGGGTGGTCAGCGATACCGATCTCAACGTGCAGGTTGACGTTACCTTCGGGTTCGCGACAACCGATGGCCCGCTGGCTTATCTCGCGGGTGATCCGTCCTTCGGCCAGGCCCCGCATCTGGCGGGATCGGCCTTTCTCAATAACTTTGCCGGAGCCACGGCGACGACGCTCTACCAGATCGACTCGAACCTCGACATCCTCGCGATCCAGAATCTGCCGAACAATGGAACGCTGACGACCGTCGGCGCGCTCGGCGTCGATGCTTCGGAGGTTGCCGGCTTCGATATCCAAACGGTCGGCGGCACCCACTTCGGATACGCGGCGCTCGTCGTCGGTGGCACCACCAGCCTCTACCAGATCAACTTGAGCACCGGGGCCGCAACCTTGATCGCACCGGTCGCGGCTTCGCTCAGAGCGTTGGCAATCGCGCCGGACCCCGGATACGGCTCAACCGTGGCCGGTTCGACCGCAACGTTCACCGGAAGCGTCCACGGCGATACGCTCGTGATCGACCAGGTCGGCGGCCTGCTTCGGCACAATCAGTTTGCGCTCGGGACTCCTGGCTACCATAGCGCGTTCGACTTCGACTCGACCCGCCCTGGCGACCAGACGCTGAGTTCCACAGACACCGCCATCTCGATAATCATCAACACCGGTGCAGGCGATAACCAAGTCACTCTCGGCAGCCTGACAGCACCGCTCAGCAGCCTCGCCACGGCGTTCACGATCCATGGCGGGGGAGTGAGCGATCACCTGACGCTCGACGACCGCGCCGGCACGATCGCCCGGACTATCACGGTCAGACCTGAGCAAGTCACCGGATTGGGCGGCACCGTTTCGTACCACGGTTCATACGACCGTTACTTGTCCCTTGAAGTAATGGCCGGCATGGCCAACGACTCCTTTCTTTTGACGCACTCCCTCGGCTTCATCTATGTCAGAACAAGTCTCGATGGCGGGGGTGGTATCAACACGCTGAACGTCGCCCCCCAGGGGGCCGAGACCTCCCTGTTCATGACGGGGATCCGTTTTGGCCCGAACTCGATCCCTGAATTGCAAACGTTCATCGACTTGAACCTCGAACAGGTCAACATCGCGTATGACCGGGCCTCTCCAATCGTCACGACGCCCCCGCTGCCGACAATCAACGCCGTCGCAGGCACCCAGTTCGTTGACGCGACCGTGGCCCGATTCCTTGAGAGCAACGCAAAGGCCAAGGCGGCCGACTATCAAGTGACAATCCAATGGGGCGACGGCACCTCCTCGGCCGGAATCATCGTCAATGACGCGAACATTCCAGAACTTTTTTATGTTCTTGGAAGCCATCGCTATTCGGCCTCGGGCCGCTTCAACGTCACGACGACGATCGTCGACACGGGGAGCCGCTCGAGCGCCACAGTCTGGGGCTTTCGCGTCACGACAATTTACCAGGCGAAGGACCCCGTCACCACGACCTCCCAGATCCTGGTGACTAACCCGCCGATCGCGGTAGCAGGGCGACTCGATCCCGCCAGCGACACCGGCCTGTCCGACCAGGACGGTATCACCAACGACAACACTCCCACATTTACCGGAACCTCATCGCCTGGGGCCGTCGTGAGGATCTACAACGGCACCGATCCCGCCACACGACAACTCATCGCCACCGCACTCGCCGACCCCAACGGGGCCTGGCAGGCGACCGTCCTCAGCCCGCTCGCCGACGGCCTCTACACCAACCTCATCCTCGAAGCAACCTCCGACGATGGCCAAGGCCGAGCGCTCGGCGTCTTGGCCAGCCTCATGGTGGATACGGTAGGCCCCACCGTGACTCATCTTGAGTTTCGTCGACTTCACGGACAGGTCCGCATCGCCTTTCAGGACGACCGCAGCGGACTCAATCAAGCGAATGCCACCGACCGAGCCAACTATATCCTGACCGGCAGCATACAGGGGACGCGCCGCAACCGGCGATTCCCCATCACAGGCGCCTCGACGACGCCCCAAACAGTCACCACAAATACTCAAGTCATCATTTTAACGATCAACCACGGCCGTCGGCTCCGAGCCGGCCGGTACACCTTCACGGCACGCTCGGGCGGAATCGAGGATCTGGCCGGCAATGCGCTCAATGGTATATTCACCGGCCGATTCCCCTCGGGCAACGCTCAGTCCGGGGGCAACTTCATGGCTGGTCTCCGCCCTCTTCGCAGGACCGTCGCCGTCGTGTCGGGCCGGCTCAAGAAGGCCCCAACTCGAGATCCTGGAAAAAGTTGAAAGCGAATGAGGTCCCCTCGGCACTACTATTCACCGAGTCGGACACTCCGGGAGCGAGGAAGGGACATCATGAAGGGACAGGACGGCACGTTGCTTCGGTCGATCCGGACACTCTTCGGTGAGGGGACAACCGGCGGCCTGACCGACGCCCAACTGCTCGGTCGGTTTCTCTCGCGACGCGACGAAATCGCGTTCGAGGCTTTGGTGGTCCGGCATGGGCCGATGGTCTTCGACATCTGCCGCAACCACCTGAGCAACCCACCGGACGCCGAGTCTCCTTACTCCGATCCGCGGCGGAACGATACCACGTGGGTTAGGCCGTTCGGGAAATAGAAAAGCGGCCATGGGACCTATCCCCTAGCCGCCTCTCGTCCTTCTCATACACAGCAAACCTTGATCAGCAACGCCCTCATAGGCTGCTTGGACTGTCAAAGGCCTAGCCTGGATTTCTCACCCTATTCTTTCGGGGTCCGATCGCTCGACGATTTCGACGGCTCGCCCCCGCCACCCGCGGCCTGCGTGGTCTCCCGCTTGCTCATCACGTCGGCGTGGACCTGATCGGACCTCTTCACGCCAACGCGAACCTGGTTCCTCAGGCCCCCGCGCCCAGGCGGGGGCGCACCCCGATCCTCACCCCTCCTCAGGGAGGGGCTTTCCCGCCTCATTTGACTGGGTCTCCTCGTTTCAGCACCTCGGGATCAAGGGCCCCGACCGCGCCAAGTTGGTGTGCACACGCCGAAACACTTCCGCATACGGACAACCGCTCGAGAACTTCACCCACACCTTGCGAACCGTCACCCGCACCAACGCCCCGATCTTCAAGAGCTTCAGACGGATCGTTTGGCACTGCGCCTCGGCCATCGCCGTTCCCGCCAGCCCCAGCCGCCGCAACGCCTCCAGCAACACGTAGGCGATCGAGGAGAAGAACAGCCGGATCTGGTTGGCACGCATCGTGTGGGCACTGGTCCGATCGGCGAACAGATGGAGTTGCTGCTCCTTGATCCGGTTCTCCATCTCACCGCGACCGCAGTAGTCTTGCTCGTACAGCGGCGGCGCCGCTCGTTCCTCGACCGTGAGCGACGTGACCACGAACCGCGGGTTGGCCCCCTTGCCCAGATGCTCGGCCTTGGCCACCACCCGACGTTCTCGGCTCCAGGTCTTCTGCGTTTGATAACGCAACTCGGCGAAGACCCGGGACGGCTGTTTCGTCGCCTCGAATTGCTGGCGTGCTTGGGCCAATTCCGTCGCGATCGCCGCCGTCAGCCGGGTGTTCTTGGCCAGGCCGATCAGGTAATCCACGCCGTTGTCCTCACACCAGCGAAGGATCTCCTCGCGGCAGAACCCGCTGTCGGCGCGGATCAGGATCTTCACCTGAGGCCACGCCTGGCGGATCTGCGAGACGATCCGCTTGAGGGACTTCACCGAGCCGGCGCTGGCATCAATGTCGGAGGGACGCAGCCGGGCACAGAGCAGGTGGTCGCCGCAGAAGATGTAGAGCGGGAGATAGCAGTATCCCTTGTAGTAGCCGTGGAAAAAGCGGCCAAGTTGGCGGCCATGGACCGTGTCGTCGGTGGCGTCGAGGTCCAAAACGATCCGCTCGGGGGGTCGGCTGTGGGCCTGAAGAAAGAGGGTAACGAAGAGCCGTTCGACCTCATGGGTCTGACAGGTGATCTTCTTGTAACGGCTCTGTCCGTCGGCCCCGACAGGGGTCAGTTCCAAGCGGTTGAGGGTACTCTTGCCAGCCAGCGGCTTGCCGCGATCGCGGAGCCGTGGCCGGTCCTGGCCGGTGGGATCGGTCTTGCCGACGACGGTGGCCAGTAACGGATCGCAGCGGAGATCGTCGTGGTCGTTGAGGTCTTCGTAGCCCAAGGCCAGACCATAGACGCGTTGGGCCAGGAGGTGTTCCAGGGGGTGCTCGACGAGGTCAGGATCGCGATGGTCGGTAAAGCAGGCGGCGAACTGGCGGATGATCCCGGTGCGGGCTTCGATCTGACGGAGCAGAAGTGCACCGCCGTCGGAAGAGATGGCGCCCCCGTCAAAATCGGCGAGCACTTGGCGGTGACCGAGGATGGAAAAGTCGAGGTAAGTCGAGTTACACTCTGTAGCCATCGGGCTGCCTTGGTTCGGTGTCAAAAGTGGTTGTCGCAATTCCACCTATGACACGCAAGGCAGCCCGATTCAATCCCTGGTGAGAAATCCAGGCTAGGCATACAGCACCGTTGTCTCCCTCGTTACCAAACAACACAAATTCCCGAAATTCTCGGGTTGCCGTAGCCCTTAACGAATTTCAGAACACCATCGGCCCAGGCATATTCCTCATAATAGTTATTGATAACCTTAGCTTCTGTTGTAACCTGGGGCCAGACACTCAGCCTTATCCCCCAACCTCCAGCAGCAGGGACAACTTCATCAACAAAGGCTGACCACCCACAAAGCTTGAATCGGTAATCCCCTTCATCTATCCATTTGAAGAATTGGAGGCGATCGGGAGGTACAGGACGTTCGCGGAGCATAATGGCCGTAGCCTGCTTGAAGAGTTCCTCCTCCTGCGGCGTACGTGCCTTGACTGCCCCTCGAATCGGGATTGGTATGATGGTGTAGCGACGGGCCGGGTCGTCGCCCCCGTCAAGTTTTTCGAGCATCTCCGGCGTGGGTATCATCGCTTTTCGTGACGGTCGGGTTGGTCCTTGTGGCGAGCGTTTCTTGCTCGGAGCGGAAACGGCCAAGTAACTGCATGCCAGGAGCATCCCGAATGCCCCGATGACGATTACCTTACTCCTCTTCATGGTCTGGCTCCTATTACTATTCGTACCACCATTGCGTGGCGGCCTTCTTCCTCTTGGTGATCAAAACCCATGGGTGGCGATGAAGAATTCGGCTCCCTCAAGGAGATCTCCAAGCTCTTGGTGATTAGCGAGCGACTCTACCTTATCACCGTTTATTTTTGAACCCCTTCATACCACTATTGCGTAGCGGTCTTCTTCCTCATTGGTGATTGTCCACCCGCCGAGCGGCATTGTATTAGGTATCATTGCAGGAAAAAGTTGAAAGCGAATGAGGTCACCTCGGCACTATTCACCGAGTCAGACACTCCGGGAGCGAGGAAGGGACATCATGAAGGGACAGGACGGCACGTTGCTCCGGTCGATCCGGACACTCTTCGGTGAGGGGACAACCGGCAGCCTGACCGACGCCCAACTGCTCGGTCGGTTTCTCTCGCGACGCGACGAAATGGCGTTCGAGGCTTTGGTAGTCCGGCATGGGCCAATGGTCTTCGACGTCTGCCGCAACCACCTGAGCAACCTACCGGACGCCGAGGATGCGTTTCAGGCGACCTTCCTCATCCTGGCGACCAGGGCGAGGTCGATCCGGCAACGGGAATCGCTGGGAAGCTGGCTCTTCGGCGTAGCCCGACGAGTCGCCTCCCGAGCGAAACTCGAGGCCCGTCGACGTCATACCCACGAACGGCAGGCTGCGCTCAACATGGCCGCGAGAGTCGAGGGAGACGAGAAGAGGCAAGACGTTTCGACACTCTACGAGGAGGTCGATAACCTGCCGGAGAAGTACCGCGAAGCGGTCGTCCTCTGCTACTTGGAGGAATTGACCCACGCAGCTGCGGCCGAACGACTTCGCTGCCCCGTCGGGACGGTCAGCGTCCGCCTGATGCGGGCGAAGGAGCGGTTGAAAACGAGACTCGCCCGTCGTGGCTTGCGAATCTTCGCCGGCATCGCGTCCAAGAAATCTCTGGCGGCCCTCCCCGATTCCCTGGTGAAATCCACGGCAGACGCAGCCCTCGCGGCTTCCACAACCAGGGGGCTTGCGGGGGTCGCCTCGGCGTCCGTCGCCCAAATGGCGGCGGGGGCGTTGCACGCCTTGCGATGGAAAGCGATCGGGGCGTGGTGTGTCGCGGCCGGCCTCATCGCCCTCACCTCGTCGGCTTGCCTGGCACTCCGAACCACGGCAAAGGAGCCGGAATCCCAGGAGACGAAGCGTGAGGCGGAAGAGGAGTCGAAGGCAAAGACAAACGCGAGCGAGCCTTGGATCAAACGACTATCCGATGGGACGATCGTCGAGTTGGTCGGCGTCTCTTCAAATCCGTCGGGACCCGAAACCTGGTGGACACCGGACGGCCAACCGCTCGCCCAAGCGCCCTACGCGAGAACAAAGGCCCGCGCCAGCGCAGACGCGAATCAGCAAGCACGCGAGTTCGCCGTTCGCGTCACGACTCCAGCGCAAGTGACGGCCACGTTCGACCATAACCCTGCTGTTCTCCACGTAGCTCGAAGGTTGGAAGCGGCGAGAGAGCGCGTCAATGCACTCCGACGATTGATTCGTAATCCAAACGATCCTTCATTCCGATACGCCCGCAAGCAAGTGACTGAACTCGAATCCCAGCTCGAGCAGTTACGCCGTCCTACTTTCCCGGATCTGTCGAGTCGAAACTTCGCCGAAAGGGAACCCGAAGAACGTTGGAAGATCCTCCCCGTGGGAAGTTCGGTATCGGGCCTTCCCCTGGATCGAGAAGGCCGCGAGATACCGAACCTGAAAGTCATCGCGATGGCTATGCCCAAGGATCAAGTGACTTGCCAGGTAAGCTTCGGCGCCCCTTCGAGTCGCTGGAAGACTGTCGCCACAAGCGGACCAAGTGGTGTATCGGCCCAAGGGATCCATGGAGAGAAAGTGATCTTCGGAGCGGCTCATGAATCTTCAGGAGTCACCAAGATCACGGTCAGTTCCAATTCCTCTGAGGCGGACGCCCGTGTTGTGGCGATGGATGACGAGGACGACAAGTATCCGCCGATCCGAATACGTGCTTTGGGAACCGGTGGCTTCCAGCAGTTGGAGGTCGAGTTTGCCATCCCGCTCTCCCAGATCAAGGAATTGCGGTTTCAGACCCGGCCCTTTCAATGGGCTGAATTCACCAACGTAGCCCTGAACCCTCTCGAAGAACACGAGGTCAAATAAGACTGGCTTGAGGGCAGACTCCTGTCTTCGGGTCCACACTCGCGCAGAATCCCGAAAGACAGGAAGCCGACCTCCTCGCTCGCCTTTTACGGCGAGCGAAATGCTACTTTTTCAGGAGCCAGAGTTCCGAGAGGCGTGACTGGTAGCGCCAGTTCACGTTCTCAACCGGCCGCTCGAACGTCAGGTTGAGCTCGCCGTCCGCGAGGTGGCGCTTCGGAACGTGGAACTCCTTGAACTCGCCAATCCCTTTATTGTCGAGGTAGGGCTCAACGCGCTCGCCGTCGATCGAGAGCAGGCACGTTCCCAGACCGGTCGTCCGGATGACATAGTCGGCGCTGGGGTCGAGGCTGTTATACCGCATGGCAAGCGGCCAGTTCATTACATCCATCCAGGCCGGCCGCTCACGACTGACCCCCTCTTTCCACCAGAGCACTTCCGGGATCGGAGGCCGGCTGATGCTCAATCCGAGGGTGGTCAGATCGCCTTTCAGGACATGAGGGGATTTGGCAATATTGCCGACGTCATCATAAAAGCTCCCGGGACCGGGATGCTCCCAGGTCCGAAGCAAATCCAGGCGAGCCAGCTTCTCCGGCTCCGAGGGGAGCTTGCGAATGGCGGCGAATTCGTCCTCCAGCCACCAGCGGCTATTCAAGGGATGGTCGGCGAAGTCGAGGATGCAACCGCGCTCCGCACCACTCGCCTGGTATTTCGACTCGCTCGTCTGCAGACCAATCGAGCGGAACAAGGCTTCGCACAACGCGTCAATCCGCTGGCGGAGCCTCGGAGCCACGGGATCGGTTTTCGTCCGCTGGAGGATCGTCAGCGCCCGGTCCATCGCCTCCTGCGCGCCCCGCTCGGGAGCGCCTGCTAGAGCGAGGTTTGCCTCGTCCTCCAGAGCCGATTCGGCAATCAGGCGCTGGCGGGTGTAGGCGTCATAGACCGCGCGAACCAGGCACATCTGCCAGCGCCAGTTCTTCTCGAGTTGCGGCGACCGCGCTTCAAGCTCTTCCCAAAACGCCAGCGTGGCCTCGACGCCCCCGTTGTCACGGAGCGAGCCGATCCAGTTCTTCTCCAGAGCCAGAATGCCGTCAGCGGCGGATTCCGCGATCTCAGACGAGAAAAAGAAGCGGCTGTACTCGATGAGGATCTCTCGCACCGGCGTTTCGGGGTCCCAGGCGAGCCCGTTCCAGACGACCTTGTTCACGTCATCATGTACCCCGTCCGAGTACGACAGGAACCCCACCGTGAAGGGCGCCAGGGCGTTGTGAATCTCCGCGAATTGCATCGGGCGCGGGTTGATCGACTCCCGTCCGAGCGTGTTGGCCAGGGCGGGGTCCCACCAGGGGATCGGGTATTGGGCGCGGACGTTGTGCGTGAGGTCGGGATAGTGCCGGATCGGATAGCGCGGATCGAGCCGCTTGCGGGTCGACGCGATGGAAGGGCTGCTCGGCCCGCAGACGATGCCACCGAACCAGTCGGGCTTCTCCTCGTCGAGATAGCGATAGACATACTCGATACGCTCGCCCTTGAAGCCTTGGAGCGAGAACCAGACCTTGGCCTTCGGGTGGGACTTGGCGAGCCGGACGGAAAGGTCCTTCATGAACGGGATGACGAGCTCGGGGTGGTTTTCTCCCGGGTCGCCACCGGGGACGAAGACCGCGTCGAGGCGCGGGCAGGCCTGGTAGAGAGCCTCGTTTTCCTCAAGCGCTTTCGCCCGTTTCACCGAGTCCGTCAGGTCGAACTCGGCCGGCACCCAGAGCCAGTAATCCTGGTCGTAGCGCTGGCAGATCTCGCTCATGCGGACGTTCATCTCCGCGCGAGGGACCGTCATGAGCGGCCCTGGGGAATCGTCCTGGAACGGGATGTTCTCAACGCAATTGGCACCGAAGATCGCCAGTTCGCGAATGTAGCGTTCGAACTTCGGCACGTCCCAGGCATCCCACGAATTGGCCCGATCGCGGTAGCCGAGCTGGTGACCGCGGATCGGATAGGCGGGCGACGTGACGACCCGCGTTTTCGGGTCGAGGGTCAACCCGCCCGTCGTCATCTTCATCGTCCTCAGCAGCTTGCCCACCCCGAAGAGCACGCCGCGAGCATCGGCCCCCACAACCCAGACGATCGGCCGGCCGGCTCCTTTACTAACGCCGAGGACGAATCCTTCCGCCTTCAAGCTCGCTGCACCTTGGCGGATCTCCTGGGGCACGTCTTTGCCCCCGGCAACCTCGTCCAGTTTCGAGGTCGCGACGATCACGGCCCCTGATCCCGCGTTCGGCCAGTCGGTCTGGGCGGTCAGGCGGATGCCTGTCCGGTTCTCAGCCTCTTCGACCAGGACCGTGACGGCCGTCTTCTCCGCCTCGGCAACCGCGCCGCGACGCGTAACGATTGTGGCTTGGGAGAGGTCGATCGGGCCGGGGTCCGGCATTGCGGACATGGTCACCAATAGCAACACGGCGTAGACAGCACTCATGGTATAAGACCCGACTCCGGAAAAAGGAGACCTCGGCTCGATCGTGTGATCCTCGCCAAGATACCGGTCCCGGGTCATAAACAAAAGCAATCAGATTCGAACGGCGGTCCCTTTGGGCCAAGACCTGGGGTTGCCTTTTGCGGTAGAATACGGCCTAGCGTTTTTTTGGGACGGTCCACACCCGCCTGGATCTTGACCTTATCGTCGAGTCGCTCCTCGGGTCGTCGCGGCCGGTTCTCCGCGAGTTCAGACTCAGCCGGCAAAGGTTGTGGAGTCGGAAAGGCACCTCACGCATGACGCCCCCTCAGAATCACGCCCTCCTGATCGGCGTCGAGACGTATTGGGACAACGAACTCCTCCCCGACGTCGCCTATGCCGAGGCGGACGTCTCGGCGGTCCGCAAGGCCCTGGTCCGGCTCGGATATCGCGAGGAGAACATCACCCTTCTGGTGGGCGAAGACGCGACCAAGACCGCGATCGAGGAGCAGGTTCGCAGCCTGGTCGAGACCCGGCTCAAGGCAGACGACACACTGTTCTTCTTCTTCGTCGGGCACGGTCTCGCGGTGAAGCGGGCCAACTATCTCGCCTGCTGGGACACCCGCTACCAAGACCTCCGAGGCACCGGGATCGACCTCGCTGCCCTGGTCCGCGAGTTTCGCCGCTCATCCGGCACGCACATCCAAGCTTACTTGGATTGCACTAGCGGCGACTTCGCGAACGCCCCGCGAATGTCTGAAGCCACCCTGGAGAAAGCGTTCGGAGGCGCCGAGCATTGGGCCTGCTTCTCCGCGAGCCAGTTCGACCAGAAGTCGCATTCCAGCGGTCGCCTGAAGCGAGGGATCTGGGCCTACCACCTGGTCCAGGCGTTGGCCGGAGCAGCCCCGGAGATCCTGGTCGACAACCGGTTCCTCACCGCCGGCAACCTCCAAGATTATCTCGACAACAAGATTTCCCTGTCGATCCGAGACACGCTCAAAACGCGGCAGATCCAGACCCCTTGGTACGCCGGGAGCCATGACCGCGACTTCCTGATCGCCGACCTTTCGCCCGTCGTCAAACGCAAGGGGGCCGCCACCCCTGCCAAGTCGAATGCTGCCAAAGAGTTCGTCCTGCGAAGCGAGGATCGCGTCGCCCTGCGCAGCCTGACAAGCTTCAAGCCGGGCGTGCACCGCATCCCCAAGGTGCTCGACAGACGATCCGAAGATTGGGCCAACGAACTCGCTCAGGCCGACCTCGAGAACGACCTGGCCGAGACGCACAAAAGCATTCGGGCGAACATGAATTACACCCGGAAGCAGATCGAGGTCTTCCCCCCCAAGGGAGGCTTCGGCTCGATCCGGACCCCCGACTTCCAGTACACGATCTCGATCGCCCTCGATGGCGACCCGGTCGAAGCGGTCTTCACCCGGGAAGTCTCCGACATCCGCCACCCCGACATCCTCACCGACGATGGCTTCACCGCGATTTTCGACGCCACTTTCAAATCAATCCGACTCTCCTTCGAGGAGCGCATCAAGGTCGAAGATTTGATCGACAAGGCCGAGGCCCAGCAGCTCCCGATCGATTACCCCCACGACTGTTCCAGTTGCAGCTTCAAGGTGCCGGACCGCGGCCTGATCCACGTGACCGAAGATCACCTGTCGCTGACCTACCCCTCCGGAACGCCCCTCGAGCAGTTGACGACGGCACTCAGTCAGGCCCTCCGCATGCTCCCCAAGGGGGACGACGCGAAGTCTCTCCCCTCTCCAACCCAGGATCAACTGGGATAGGCCCCGCCCAAAAGGTGTCGGCTTCGACCAGAGAAGAGCGTCTCCCTGGGACAGAGGACGGTCCCAGGGAGCCCCAGACAGTTCATCCGCAATGCTCAGTGAATTTCCACAAGGCTCCAGACAGAGCGGGCCGAACAGGACCGGCAAGGGGGAAAAGCTTCCCCTTGGGAGAGCGGGATGCTCTGCGCTTCGGCCGGCGGCTCACAATGACTGTCCGGGTTGGAATGCCTGACGAATTCGTAACGGCCCGACACCGGGACCTTCTCGCCCGTGTGATAAGCGCTGCCGACTGCGATGGACGTTGACATCGTCGTCTCCTGATTCATCGACCTTGGATCAACCTCATCCCAAGATGAGGACGACTTCTCCAAAAGAGTTCCACCCCCTCAAAAAACGAGCCAAAAGCAAAGTCTCCACGCATAAATTGCATTCACTCAGCACTTGTTTTCTCACAGAATCAACACACCTCGAAAGCACGCACCCAATTAACACACATTCATTCATGATATTTCTGGATTAGCCTCTCTCCATGCCTTGGCCCACCCACCGTCCGCACGCAACGGAGATGCCGGCTACCGTCGAGGCGGCACAGGACGCGCACCCGAACGACGTGACCGGCCAAGGTCTCAAGTGCCTGACGACATGCAAACGAGAATCCCACCGCTCGATCAGGACAAACTGTCGTTCTGCCGAACCCCGATGGACATTTTGACTCCGGAAGGTCAAAAGACGAAGCGAGTCCCCCTATGCGAGCATCCGATCCTCCTGGGAGAATGACGAGGAAGGCGGACTCGGATCCAGGATATCGCGAATCGAAGACCGGGATCGGCATTCATTAACATGCTCACACAATGGCTTGTGTTCCATGTCGCAAGCGGCCAATCGTTCTTCACGGGTGCCGCCTGCCTGATCGTCGCGGTCGGGCTGTCGGCCCTCGGCCAGCGGCGTCAGCTCAGCATCGGTCGGAACACCCTCCTCATTCTCGGAGGCACGCTCGTCTGCTTGTCGGCGACACCGTTGCCGCCTTGGTTCGAGCTCCTCCTGCTCGTTGCGTCGTTGCTCTGGTTGGTGGGCGAAGCGTCTCGCGAGCGGCTCCGCGCCCGACTCGTCCTCGGTTTGCGGGTCGCCGTCGCCACTACCTGGATCGCGGCGATCCTGGTCGAATTGCCCTACCACCTGTCGCCAAGAGTCCCTCAACTCGGCCATCCGACGCTCGGAATCATTGGTGATTCGGTCACGGCGGGAACCGGACAGCAAAAGGTCACGACCTGGCCCGGAATCCTCGCGGACCGCCACAGCGTCGCGGTCCACGACCACGCGCAAGCCGGGGCCAATGTCGCTTCCGCGTTGCAGCAAGCAGCCTCAATGACGTCGGACGAGCGGCTCGTCTTGCTGGAGATTGGCGGGAATGACATTCTGGGGGAAACCACTCCCGCCGGGTTCGAGGTGGGGCTCGCACGATTGCTCTCGGCCGTCTGCCAACCCGGCCGTGTGATCGTCATGCTCGAGCTGCCGTTGCCCCCGACTTACAACGCCTACGGCCGGATTCAGCGCCGCCTGGCTCGGCAATACAAAACCCTCTTGGTTCCCAAGCGGGTTCTGCTCGGTGTGCTCCAGCAGCAAGGCACGACCATGGACACGATTCATCTCACCCAAGCGGGCCACCAGCACATGGCCTGCACGATTTGGACCATCGTGCAGGCGGCATACAACCGAGGCGAGAACCAGCCGGAGGGAACTCGCGAGAATCATCCTTAGAAAAACAGACCACTCCCCCAGCAACCGCAATGCAAGTCTCGCGGAACCATTGCATGGCATCATATCTTTGTTAAGCAACGCGACCAAGCCCACCGGAAGCACCGGCCGGTGTTCCTCCCAAAGCCCGAGTGAGACCGAGCGAGCTGACGACTGGGCCCTTTTCTCCGTATCTTCGCAAAACTTGGCCAAGGCGAACGAGCCCCCCCTCCCTCCGGATGACATACGCCTGGCCGCCGCAAAAAAGAACGAGTTTGCCGGCGGATTTCTAATTAGGCTGTTGACAACTTTGAAAACGTGACCTAGGCTCAGGGTGTCGAGATTCTGGCCAGAGATTCCCGGCTGGCCTCGACTTTTCTGCCGCTGAGGTCCCTGGGGATTTTCTCGAACGGGACGCAGCCTCCACCGGTTTCGACGACGCACCAAGGAGCGACCTCAGCGATGACTCCCCGCGCTTATCGGCGTGAATTGGGATCCCATTCTCCTCTACAGATTTATCTGCACGACATCAATGACACGCCCCTGTTGTCGTCTGCAGAGGAGCGTGATTTGGCCGAGCGCGTCGCCTTGGGCGACCCGTATGCCCGCGACCACATGGTCAAAGCGAACCTTCGGCTTGTGGTCAACATCGCGCGGGGCTACCTGGGTAAAGGCCTCTGCCTGGAAGACCTGATCGAGGAAGGCAACCTCGGCCTGATGCGTGCCGTCGAGGGCTTCAACGGCACGCTCGACACCCGCTTCAGTACGTATGCCAGCTACTGGATCAAGCAGTCGATCCGCCGCGCCGTGATGAACCACGGCAAGCCGATCCGGCTCCCCGCCTACATGGTCAGCCTCTTGGCCAAGTGGAAGCGGGTCTCCAACGGTCTGACCGAGCGACTGGGCCGGCCGCCGACCCCCGAGGAGATCGGCAAGGTCTTGCGGCTCTCGAAGAAGAAGGTGGGCATCGTCTCCAAGGCGATTCGGATCAACAACCTGACGCCCCACACGGAGAGCACCGAGGAAGACGGCATCGCGCTGGACGACATGCTCACCGACGATCGCAGCAAGGCCCCCGACGACCTCCTGATCGAGTCGGACGACCTCGAGCGGATCTTCCTTCGCCTCGAACAGCTCGAGGACCGCGAGGCGACCGTCATTCGCATGCGGTTCGGCCTCGATCCGTACGCCCCCATGACTCTGCGCGAGGTGGGCGAGAACCTCGGCCTGACCCGCGAACGGGTCCGCCAACTCGAGAGCCAGGCGCTCTTGCGGTTGATGAGCTCTCTGAGCGAGACCGGCAACAAGGTTTACCGCTGACCGCACCGTGACCGCCCGCGATGAGGTCCGTCCCGACCCGTCGTCTTCCAAGAACGATCGCCATCGTCCTCGTCCTCCCGCTCGCACACGGGGAAGACGTCAGAGGATGATGGCGTTCTCGTTTCCCCCCTCGCAAAAGACGGATGGATCCACCGGGAACGGATTCGGCCGTGGGCGTCCGTAACGTGGCGTTCCCACAACGATTTGGGGACTTGTTGGTCATTCCGGTGCCATGTTAAAGTTGGGGGCGTTGCGCTCCCTTGACTCGCCCGAGCCGAGGCCTTCCAGGTTGCACCATGGTTGATCCCCAGACCTCTCGGTTTTGGCAAGCGTCGCTCCAGAGCCGCCTGATCGATGTTGCGGAGCTCACCGCCTGCTGGAAGGCGCTGCCGCCCGAAAAGCAGGTGGCTGACCAGCTCGACCGCCGGCTGGCGCGTCAGGCGGTGCAGGCGGGCCTGCTCACGCTCTGGCAAGCGCAGCAGTTGCTGGCAGGGCGGTCCACCGGGTTCAAGATCGACCGCTACGTCCTGCTCGACATGATCGGCCAAGGGGGGATGGGCCGGGTCTACCTGGCCAAGGATTCGCGACTCAACCGCCGGGTGGCGCTGAAGATCCTCTCCCCCGAACGAGTGAACAACCCGCGGGCCATCGCCCGGTTCCAGCGCGAGGCGCGGGTCGGGGCCCAACTCCAGCACGAAAACCTCGTCCGGATCTACGACGAAGGGGAGTCGGACGGCAAGTGCTACCTCGTGATGGAATTCATCGCGGGGAAAACGATCGGCTCGATGATCGCCGAGAACGGACCGCTCCCCCCGAGTACCGCCGCCCGACTGACCCGGCAGATCGCCATGGGCCTGGAGCACGCGCACCAGAAAGGGCTGATCCACCGCGACGTCAACCCGTACAACATCATGGTGACCGCCGACGGCACGGCCAAACTGGCCGACCTCGGGCTGGCGATCGACCTGGCCGAACAGGCGCCGGTGACCCGAGACGGGGCGACCGTGGGCACCTTCGACTACATCTCGCCCGAGCAAGCGCGACACTCGCACTCGGTGGACACGCGCAGCGACATCTACTCGCTCGGCTGCACGCTCTACCAGATGCTCGCCGGCCAGGTGCCGTTCCCAAGCCCGAGCCTGCCCGAGAAGCTGTTCGGCCACCAGGCGGCCGAGCCCGAGTCGTTGACGGCGCTCGTGCCGGAAATCCCCGAGGGGCTCGTCGAAGTCGTCCGGACGATGATGCGGAAGCTCCCCGAGGACCGCTACCCGAATCCCCTCGAAGTCGCACGCGCCCTTGAACCCTTCGTGGGCGAATCCATCGCGACCTTGGCGCACCCGGGTGACGGCCCCGAACTGCCCGGCAACGACGCGCAACCCCACGAGTCGACGCACTCCTCAACCAAAGTCACG
Source organism: Singulisphaera acidiphila DSM 18658 (assembly GCF_000242455.2). GTDB lineage: Bacteria > Planctomycetota > Planctomycetia > Isosphaerales > Isosphaeraceae > Singulisphaera > Singulisphaera acidiphila. The sequence continues at coordinate 4,780,354 of NC_019892.1, read as the reverse complement.
ACCAACCGCCCGGAACAGCCGGCCCCCTCCAAGAAAACGCCCGCCCCGGACTTCGACGCCCTGATTCCGGCAATGTCTCAGACTTCGGACTACGACACCCAGGCCCAGCTCCTGGAAGGGCTCGTGGATTTCGGGGCGAAGAGCCAGCCTCCCGCACCTCCGGTGCGGGTTCAGGCTCAGGTGCCGACTCCCGCTCCCGTTCCTGCTCCCGCTCCGGTGGCCGAGATACCGCCGTTGGATTTCACGCGGATCGGTCAGGAAGCGACGCAAAAAGCGGAGGCGAAGGAGGATTTATCTGGCCTGGGCCTGGCCTTGGACTTCGGCCCGGAGCCCCCCCTCTCCCAGGGCACGGCCAAGGCAAAACCGAAGCCGGCCGTCGCCCCCGCACCGCCACAATCCGAGCGGAAAACCACGCCAGCCTCGACCCGCACCGCGCTGGAGGCCAAGTCGCCCCCTCGTGGCTGGAACCGCCGCCTCGTCCTCGGCGGGGCCGCCCTGCTCTTGCCGATCGCCGTGGCCGGCGGCCTCTACGCCAGTGGCGTCCTGGGGAAAGCCTCCCCGCCCAAGGTTCCCCCAACGGCCGCACCTGCCACCGCGACAAACAACGAGGGGAGGACACCGGGCGAAGACAACCCAATCCCCCCCCCTAAAGAAAAAGGGGCCGAGCTGGTCAAGAAAGAGGGGCCGGGGATCGCCGTCAAGGCACCCGACGGATCGGTGTCGATGGAACCCGACCTCAAGAGCGCAATGCAACGGGCGATCGGCAGTCGAGGGCATGTCCTGCTCAACAACCGCGAGCCGCTCCGGCTCTCGGGAGAGGCCGCAGCGATCAAGATCAACGGCGGCCCGCTCTACATCCGCGCGGCGGAGGGAATGCAACCGGTCATCGAAGTCGAGATCAAAGGGGCGAAGCCGTTCCTCATGACTGGGGTCGAGACGCCGCTCACCCTCGTCGGCGTGACGATCGTGGCGCATTATTCCGAGCCCGGCCAGGGGGAAGCGCCCCCCATCATCGAGGCGGCCGGCAAGGTCACGCTCGACCGCTCAGCCTTCAAGGCCACCGGCCAAGCGGTAGGCACCCGTGCGGTCAACGCCGAGGGGATGAGCCTGACGGCAACCGGTTGCTGGTTCGAGGGCTTCGACCGGGCGCTCGACATCGCGGCGTTCAACGGCTCAGCCGTCACGGTCAGGCAGTGCATCATCGTGAAGGCCAAGGCCGGCGAGCCGCCGAGCGGTTGGGCCCTGCGCGTCCGCAACAAACCAGGCGGGAGCCCGAACGATAAGCTCGGCCGCCGGCTCGTGCTCGACCGCTGCACCGTCCTGGGCAAGGGGCTGATCGACCTCGCCGGTTTCTCGCTACAGATGCCGTATCAAGTCGAGGCCAAAGGGTGCGCGGTCATGGCCGATGCACTCCTGGCCTGGGAACCTCAACCGCCGGACCTGCCGCCTTCCAACAAGGTGCTCCCATGGTTGGGCCAGGACAATCTCTACGACATCCAACATGGCAACGCCTGGGTCGTTCTCTCCCCGCAAGGGACCCCTGAATTCCCCGACGGCCCGAAAGATCTCGACTCCTGGGCGAAACTCGTCGACGAGTCCACCCCCCTCGCTCCCCCTCTCAAGTTCCGCACCGATCCCACCACCCTCTCCGAGTCCCCCTCCCCACACAACTTCCTGGTCCTCGCTGCCGAGCGGCCGGTCGGGGCCGACCCAGACCGGGTGGGCCCACGCACGAAGGCTTCCAAGCCCTGAGCATGCTCTCCGACAGGACTTGAGTTCCGTATCAGGGCAAGGCAAAGGCACACGAATGCCTGGGGTAGCACCAACCTCGTCGGACGAACCACGGGTATGGGATTGGTGTCAGGTGAGAAAAGGTCATCGGTCCCCGCCTCCCGTCGGAAACGGTCAAACCGCCAAAGCCAATTCCAGACCGCTTTGCGACAGAGCCTGAGCACGAGGGATTGCTAAAAGGGCGAGACGGCACATCAAAAGGAATTCGCAAATGCGATTTGGTCTGCTCTGTTCAGCGCAAGCCAATAACAACGAGCTTGGCCCGGAAACCGGGCAGGGGTTTCGCGACTACCTGGATTTCAACATCGAGGCGGAGGCGCTCGGTTATCATTCGAGCTTCTCGGTTGAGCACCATTTCACCGGCTGGAATCAGGTCTCCGCCCCACTCACGCTGCTCACCTGTCTCGCAATGAGAACGACCACATTGCGGCTCGGCACCGCAGTGATGGTGCTGCCCTGGTACAACCCGATCTTGCTGGCTGAGCAGGCGGCGACGCTTGACCTGATTTCCAACGGCCGACTCGATTTCGGCATTGGCAAAGGCTATCGGCACAACGAATTCAAAGGCTTCGGCATTCCGCAGGGGGAGGCGGAAGCGCGTTTCGACGAGGCGATCGAGGTCATCACGCGCTCCTGGACCTCACGCACGCGCTTTTCTCACCACGGCCGTTACTGGCAATTCGAGGATATCGTGGTCGAACCGCCGACCGCACAGCGCCCTCATCCGCCGTTCTGGGTTGCGGCCGCGAGCCCGCCGTCGATCCGCCGTGCCGCTGCTCGCGGATTCAATCTCATTCTCGATCAATATGCTGGGCCCAAAGCGATCGGCGAGCGTATCGCACTCTACCGCTCCGAACGCGAAGCCAGAGGCTACCCATTCGATCCGATGCAGGTGGCGGTGGCGCGCCAGCTCTACGTCGCGAAAGATGAGGCCGACAAGCAAGCCGCGCTGGCCCGGCAAGCTGAATACACCCAGCGCACGGTCGGAGTATCGCGCTCGCCTGACGGCAACGCGGGTTCGCATGTCCTCGCTTATGCCAATACCATTGGCGCGACCGAAGCCAATGCGCTTTACGGAACGCCCGATGAAATCTGCGCCATGCTCGAGGGCTTGAACAAGGTGGGTGCGGAATATGTGCTCCTGACGATTTCTGGCGGCAAGGAGCAGTTGCGGCGTTTCGCACGCGAAATCATGCCGGAATTTTCAAACGCGCGATGGCCAGCGCCGCAACGCGAGTTCTCCTGAAACGAGTGGCCGGGAAGACAGAGAGCGGACGCTCCCCGCTCGCCTCAGAAACAAATCGCTCTCTGAAAATAGTTGGAATCACTTTACCAAAGCGTCTCCGGCCGATTCTTACGCAGTGTCGACTCACCGAGGCACGAACATCGACTCCGCGAACCGATCGCTGTAAGATTGGAAGCAGTGGATCTCGCCGACCTTCGCCCCCCAAGACCTGGCAGGGCGGCCCCGAACGCCGGCCGACGATGTGCCGGCCCTCGATTCTTGATCTGGTGCGGAAACATCCCTTTGAGGAGTCATGCCATGACCTTGCGCTCCCTGGCGGCATCCCTCGCAATCGCATTACTCATGGGCCTTGCGGTCAACGCGCCCGCCCAGACCCAACCGAAGGGGGAAGATTCCCCGAGCACGGGCAAGGCTGACGAGAACAAGAGTCAAGACAAGGCCGACGAGGCGAAAGACAAGCCCGACGACAAAGGGAAGCCCGACGAGTCCAAGGTCAAGCTCGAGAAAGCGACCTTCGGCGGCGGTTGCTTCTGGTGCCTCGAGGCCGTCTACGAACGGATCCCCGGGGTCAAATCGGTCGTCTCAGGCTACGCGGGGGGCACCGTGCCTCGGCCCACCTATGAGATGGTCAGCAGCGGCCTGACCGGACACGCGGAAGTCGTCCAGCTCGTCTACGACCCCGAGGTCGCCCCCTACGAGAAGCTTCTCAAGGTCTTCTGGGCCTGCCACAACCCGACGACCCTGAACCAGCAAGGACCCGACTTCGGCACGCAGTACCGCTCGATCATCCTCTACCACAATGAGGACCAGAAGAAGGCCGCGCTGAAGTCGTACAAGGAACTCACCGACGCCGGCGTCTTCGCCGACCCGATCGTGACCCAGCTTGAGCCACTCAAGGCGTTCTACCCCGCCGAGCGCTATCACCAAGACTACTTCCGCAAAAACAGCAGCGCGCCCTACTGCCAGGCGGAGATCGTCCCCAAGCTCAGAAAGCTCAAGCTCATCAAGTGACCCAAAGGGGGAGGATAGTGGTTGGCATCTCACTTCACTTACTATCCCCCCCTACCCCCCCTTTTCCTCTCGACGGTCCAACTCGCAGCACCGCTCTGACGCAGTTCGGTCCCACCCCACCATACCGCAACCCTCTCCAATCCCCGCATTCTCCCCCCTTTGCCGTCAAAACAACATTTCAATAGGGAGGGATAGGGGAGCGTCCCCAGACTGAATTCCAAAGCGAAGAGACCAATAATCCGGGAGCGGTCTCGAATTACCTTTAGTGACGAGCGGCCAACCAATCAAAAAAGGGCCGAATCGCTAAGTGCGGAGTGACGCGAGAATCGAAGGTCCGGGTTCCACCGAATCATCAGGAGACATCGAGATGGTTTGCTCACTGGTCAAGAAGGGAGTGCTGGGTGCCGCGTTGGGCGCCGGGGCGTTGTTCCTGGTGTTCGGCATCTCGGCTCCGAGCTACGTGCGGACGGCCTTCCACAAGGCGCGTGACTCGGCCCAGAATCGGATTCCGACCCAATTCCAGATCGATCGTGCTCGGGACGAGGTAGCCAACCTCGAACCGGCGATCATCGAGAACCGGGAAACGCTGGCCCGGGCCGAGGTGGACGTCGAGCACCTCGAGAGTGAGATCGCCTCGACCCAGTCCAACCTGTCCGTCGAGAAGCGGGAGCTGCTGAGCCTGCGCGACAGCATCAAGAGTGGTGACTACCGCCTGGCCGGCCACGTGAAGTACTCGCCCGAGGAGATCAACGCCAGCCTGGCGAGCAAGCTCGACCACTACAAGGCGGTCACCCGGGTCCTCGAAGAGAAGGAAGCGACCCTGAAGGCCCGGCAGAAGGCCGTATCCGCCGCCCGGCTCCAGATGACGAATCTGGTGACGGCAAAGCGGACCCTGATGACGAAGCTCGAAGGGATCGAGGCCAAACTGCGGATGATCGAGGCCACCCAGGGGAAGAACGAGTTCAACTTCGACGACAGTGCCCTGTCCCGCGCCAAGCAGACGATCTCCGACCTGGAGAAGCGGCTCGAGGTCAAGGCCCGCGTCGCCGAGATTGAAGGCCGGTTCTCCGACGGCGGCCTGCCGGTCCTCGAGCCGGGCCGCGACGTGGTCCGGGAAATCGACGCCGAGTTCGGAACCCCGGTCAAGGGAACCGACGCGAAGACTGGGGACAAGAGCCTCTAAAGGATGGCTTTGTTCCACGGGCGGACCGGCCAATCACCCCTTGGCTGGTCCGCTCTTTTCTCCTTCGCTTTGAAGGACCGATCGACCCGACGGCCACGAGACGGAACGAAACCGAATCGAACCGGCCGGGGCCTCGAAACCAAAGTAACGAAGGGGTGGATCGGGTCTGCCCGATCGAGCAACCGAGTTCCAAAGCAATGCAGAGATCCGAATTGAGCGGCGCTCGCATCCCAACGTAACATGGCGGAGTGTGATTCCCCCATGGCCAATCCGGGCGGCAAGTCAACCATGCTGGGACATTGGCGAATGGTCTTGCGGCAGGCGGAAGAAGCCGCACGAGCGGGGCGCTACGACGAGGCGCTGGTCTTGGCCAGCCGGCCCGACGTGGTCGACCACCACCACGCGGTTCGCCTGCGGACGAAGTTGGCCCTCGACCTGATCGCTCGGGCCTCACGACGAGGCGAATCCGACGACGTGGCCGGGGCGATCGAGGACCTCGATCTGGCCGAACGGCAAGGGGCCGCCCCCGACACCTTGGCCGCGGCCCGCCTCAGCCTGGCCGACAAGGTCTCGGCCGAGGTCCGTGGCGACCTCGACGCGGGCGAGCCGGCCCGAGTCATCGAACGCATCGAACAGCTCGCCCGCCACAAGGTGGGCGGCCCCGCCTTGCGACGGACTCGCGAGATCGCCGAGGCCTGGCAGTCGGCCCTCGACGAGGCCCGTCGCGGCGAGTTCGGCCGGGCCCACGACCAGCTCGACCGCGCTGAGCGGCTCGCGGCCGGCTCCGCACACATGGCCTTGGCCGGCACCCGCCGCGACGTCGAGACGAGGCAGAAGGCCGCGGCCCCCCGGGTCGAAGCCCTCTACACCGCCTTGACGGCCGGCAAATGGGCCGAGGTCCTCACCCTCTCCGAATCGGTCCTGGAGGCGATCCCCGAACATCCGGCGGCCCGCCAGGCGCGGACCCGGGCCTGGCAGCAGATCGGGGCCCTGAGCCCGTCGGCCTCCTGGCCCGATCGCGGTGCCCGGATGCCGCAAGCGGCCCTCGCCTCCGACCGGACGCCGGCCGAACCGGCCAGCCCATCGGTCGAGGCCGCACCGATCACCTGGCTCAATGCCACCTTGAGGACCCCGTTCGTGCCTCAGCCACAGCCCCAACAACCCCAGCCGGCACGCCCCGCCCCCCGCGCGGGGGAAACCGGCCCCAAAGGACGTTTCCTCGTCTGGGTCGACACCGTCGGCGGCTACCTCGTCTGCCTGGACGACCAGGTGATCCTCGGCCGCGCCGGGCCTGACAGCCAGGCCGACGTGCCCCTCATGGGAGACCTCTCGCGGAATCATGCCACACTGGTTCGGGACGGCGACAGCTATGTCCTCCGCGCCCACCAGCCAACGTTCGTCAACGGCCGCGCGGTCGAAACCACCCCGCTCCGTGACGGCGACGTGATCCGGCTCGGCTCGACCGTGGAGCTGGAATTCCGCCAGCCCAGCCCGGTCAGCTCGACCGCCCGGTTATCGATCGTGAGCCGACATCGCCTCCCCTTGGCGGTCGACGGCGTGCTCCTGATGGCCGAGACCTGCATCATCGACGGCTCGCCCCAGGCGCACATCCCGGCCCCAGGACTGGCCAAGCCGGTCGTGCTCTACCGCCAGGCGGGAGCACTCTGGTGCCGGGCGACCGGCGGATTCGAAGTTGACGGCCGGGCCTGTGCGGCCCGCGCCCCCCTGACGTTGCAGTCGAGCATCCTGGGCGATGGATTCTCGTTCAGCCTGGAAGCCCTTGGGACCAAGTCGGTTTGAGGAAAGGCCACCCATGCGGAGCCTGATGAGCGGACCCGCAGCGAACGGGGAGTCGGTCGAGCCGGCTCCCCGAGCTACAAAGCCTCTCGGACCCTCTTTCGACGACCTTGGAGTTGCCTTGCGATGAGCGCGACCTCCCGAGACCTCCCCGGCGCGAACATGGCCGAAACGGTCGTTTACGAGCCCAGCAACCAACCGGGTCATGATCGGCCCGTGGGGTCCCCCGAAATGACCAAACCTAACCTCCAAGGGAATCATCGCTACACCTTCGGCTCGGGTGCCCGCCCGCTCGATGGCTACACCATCAAGCGCGCGATCGGCCGAGGAGGGTTCGGCGAGGTCTACTACGCCACTTCCGACTCGGGCAAGGAAGTCGCCCTCAAGCTGATCCTCCATAACCTGGAGGTCGAGCGCAGGGGGGTCGTGCAGTGCATGAACCTCAAATGCCCGAACTTACTGACAATTCACGACCTGAAGTCGAGCGACGCCGGCGACTCGTTCGTGATCATGGAGTACGTCGCCGGCCCGAGCTTGGCCAACGTGCTGGCGCAACACCCGGAAGGGCTGCCGCCGCAAGAGGTCCGCGCCTGGCTCAAAGGACTGATCGACGGGGTCGCCTACCTCCACGACCACGGGATCGTCCATCGCGACCTGAAACCGGCCAACATGTTCATGGAAGAGGGGATCGTCAAGATCGGCGACTACGGTCTAGCCAAGCTGATCAACGCCAGCCAGGACACCGGCCACTCCGAGAGCATCGGCACCTGCCACTACATGGCCCCCGAGATCGCCTCGGGCAAGTACCAGAAGCCGATCGACGTCTACGCGATCGGCGTGATCCTCTACGAGATGCTCACCGGGAGGGTGCCGTTCGAGGGTGAATCGGTCGGCGAGATCCTCATGAAGCACCTGACCGCGCGCCCCGACCTGAAGCGGCTCACCGAGCCCTACCGGTCGATCGTCGGGCGGGCCCTCGCCAAGGACCCGGCCCACCGCCCGGCCCGGCTCTACGACCTGCTCCCCCCGGAAGACGCGCCCAAGGCGCCGCCGGTCCGGTTCATCGGCGACGGCAAGGTCAGCCCCGCGTCGCTCCCCCCCGACCTGCAGATCGTCGACGAGGAGATCCATCGCATCGGCCCCGAGGAGCCGATCTTCTACATCGGCCCCGACACCAGGCCCCCGCGCCGCTCTCGGCCGCCGCTCGAACGGCTCCGGGAAAACTGGGGAGCGATGCGCCGTCCGGCACGGCCCAATCCGCCGCCGGCTCCGCCCCGCGCCGCCAGGCCGGCGGACGTGGTCAGACGTCCTGCGCCTGTGCCCACCCCCGCGCCGCTGCCACCGCCTCCTCCTCTGCCGGGCACCCGGATCCGGATCGCCGAACTGGCGACCTCGATGCTCTGGGCAACCGTGCTCGCCATGCTCATCACGACCGCCGCCAGCATGGCGATCGGGATCGACATCTTCAGGGACACCGAGCAAGCCGTCTACCTGTTTGCCCTCACACTGCTGGGGACCTGGGGAGTCTTGATCGCAGGCAAAGGGGTCGAGGGGCGAACGATCGACCTGAGCACACGCCGGATGGGAGACGCCCTGCTGGGCGGCCTGCTCGGGGTCGCGGCGCTCATCCTCACCGCCTGGCTCGGCCTGGCTCCGGGACGAGGCCTGGCCGACCCATTTGCGACGGAGCTGGTCGCCTGGCTCGGTCCGATCCAAGCGTCCAACACCGCCCCTTTGCGTTTCCCCGCTTACTTCGGCCTGCTCGGCCTGTTCACGGGGGGCTGGAAGTCCCTGGCAATCCGCGACCGCAAAGCGCGGTTCCGGCTCTTCCCGATCGCCTGGACGGCCCTGGTCGCGGCGGTCCTGGCGCCGATCTCGCCGGCCCTCGAACCGTCAAACATCGCCGTGGCCGTCTCGATTGCCATCGTCACCCAGTTCGTCAGCCCTTGGAGCGAAGCGGCGGCCGCCTACGCCCGATTGTCCAAAAAGCGTAGGGTCGCCTGATGCAGACATCGACAAAAAATTGCATGAGAGCGCCGACGGCGACGGCCGGCTGCTCGCTCGCAAATCAGGGTGGTGGCCCCCGAATATTCCTGGTCGCGTCGCGAACCCACTGGTGTCCCGGCTGCTTCGTCGTCGTCACGGCAAGGATCGGATTCCGATGAAATCACTCATGTTCCTGTTTCTGGCCACGCTGGGGATGATCGAATTAGGGGTCATGGGTTCCCACAACCATTGCCCAGCGGCTCGACCCCACGCCACCTACGGGGCGGTCCGGCATATCGCACTGGCAACGCCCCCCGAGGGGCTCGAGCGTGAACCGGCCGAAGGCCTTCCCGTACCGATCTACCCGGGAACGCGAGTCGACACGGCCAAGATCCAGCCCCCCCAGCCCCCGAGCATCGCCCACGAGACGAGCAGGCTCATCGCAAGGAATCCCGACCAGGCAAGCCCCATTTCCATGGTCGAGAACCAGGTCGTGACGGGCCGGATCTCAGCCACCGAGACGCGAGCCCGGGATGACGCTCGGGTCCAGCTTCAGCATCAGGTGGCCGCCTGGCTCGCCCCCGACGCCCCGGCGTCGTGGAAGCCCCCTGCCCCTGCGATCGACCGCTTGATCGTGCGGACCGAGATCGAGCCGATCGACAAGGACTACGGGACGCTCTACAAAGCCACCCTGCACGTCGACTCCACACCAGCGCGACGCGCCGAGATCCTCGCCGCCTACCAACACGAGCTGGTCGTCCGCCGGATGGTCCTGATGGGCGGCGGTCTCGCGGTGATCCTCTCCTGCCTGGCCGCCGTGGCCGGCTACATTCGGGCCGACGAGGCGACCAAGGGCTACTACACCAACTGGCTCCGCGCGGCGGCAGCCGCAGGGGTCGGAGCTTCGGGCGTGCTCGTTTACCAGTTGCTGGCCTGATCTTTTGTTAGCCCGGAGAAAGGACTGACCGATGGGATTCCTCCTGACTGTCGCAATCGTGGTAGGCGTTCCAGCCCTGGCTCTCGGCCTGTTCCGAGGCGTGTCCCCGGAACTTGCCCGAGGTGAGTGGCCCGAATCTTGGCGCACGCTGACCCCAGCCCGGATCTGGCAATTCGGCGGGATCATCGCTCTGATCACTCTCCTCTTCGCAGCCGCGTCGGGAAACCCTCGAGAATCGGCCTTCTTGCTATTTTTGGCAGCCTTGATCGTGGTCGCGTTCTTCCTCTGGGCCTGGCAGCGTGAATTCCTCTTCCTGATGGGTCTGCGCGACGACGCCTTCCCGGGACAATACGACAAGCTGATCTGGGCATTCCTCCTGATCATGATGGCCCCGGTCGGCCTCTGGTTCTTCCGCGCTTATCGCCTGGCCCACTGGCCCGAGCCCAAGCCCGAGATGGCCCGCAGCCACACCGTGTCCGACCTCTTCTGAGCGAGGAGACGGATAGGCAACGGAACGTCGAGCTGTTTAGAATAGAGAGACATTGCGGTGCCTTTTTTCTTGATCCTTTCTTCTCGTTACCGGGGCGAAGCCGACCGATGGCCACCACCGACGCCGAGGCCCTGCTAGTCCGGCAGGTGCGGGCTGGAGATGCCTCGGCCTGGCAGCAACTCATCGAACGCTACGAAGGGCGACTGCTCGCTTTTGTCGACAGCCGGCTCCGCGACCGCGGAGCCAGCGAGGACGTGGTACAGGAGACGTTCGTCGGATTCCTGACGAGCCTGCCGCACTACGACGAGAAGCGGGACATGGAGGCCTATCTCTTCTCCATCGCCGCCCACAAGCTGACCGACCACCTCCGCAAGCAAGGCCGGCGCCCGGTCGACCAGTTCGGCTCCGACGACCATGGCCGCCCCCTCGACGAAGTCCCCGGCGGCGGCCGTCCAGCTTCGAGCATCGCCCGGAGCGACGAGCGCCGTAAGGCCGAAGAACGGCTCTTGACCGAGGCACTCGGCCAGCTCGTGAAGGAGTGGCAAGCGCGGGCCGACTTCGACCGGCTCCGCTGCCTCGAGCTCCTGATCGTGAAGGGGTGGGCGAACAAGGACGTGGCGAAGTTTCTCGAAATCACCGAACAAGCGGTCGCCAGCTACAAGTTCCAGACGGTCGGCCGGCTCAAGGACATGGCCCGCCGCGCCGGGCTGAGTCTCGACGAACTGGGCGCAGGGTGAGGACCCGAACTTCTATGGGCGAGATCCACCAGACGGCGATCGACGACGAAACCCTCCGGTCCTACCTGGCCGAGACCCTCCCGGGCGAGGACATGGCGCGGGTCGAGAAATCCCTGCGCGACTCCGCTGAGCTCCGCGCCCGGCTCGAAGACGTCCGCCAAAACCGAGGTGACACCGGCCTCCACACCCTGGGGGCCATCTGGCGCCGAGGCCGCCTGACCTGCCCGAACCGGCAGCAGCTCGGCAGCTACCTGCTCGACGCCCTCGACCCCGATTTTGCCTCCTACCTGACGTTCCACCTCGACGTCGTCGCCTGCCCGTTCTGCCAGGCCAACCTCGCCGACCTGAAAGCCAAGGCCGCCCAGCCTTCGGGCGCCTCCAAGAGCCGGCACCACCGGATCCTCCGCTCGAGCCAGCACCTCCTCGGCGATGAGGGGCGGAGCTAACCACACAAATCATCATTTTTCAACATTTCGCAATATCGCTCGGTTCGCCAACTCGCGTCGACTACCCCGGCGAATCGCGACTGCGGATGGAGTCGGCCCTGCGGACAGGACCAAAGGCCCCTCGCTCACGCGGGCAAGAGGGAAATCGAGCTGCTCCAATCCGCCCCGCCCCCTGCCAGTTCCGAAATCACGGCCGACCAGACACATCGTCTCCACGCCCCATTCAAACCTTCACCCCCCCCGCGCACGCTTAATCATTCACAAATAGCCGTTCACAGCGACGAAGCTGTGCTGCGTTTGGCGAATCAAGATCCCTCCGCAGTTCGCCGACAGGACCTCGCCGATGCCCAAAAGCAACAAATCCAAAATTTCAACAATCACGGATTCATAGATTTACCATGGAATCGTTTTGACTTTCTCAAAATTCCGTGGTTTCATTCACCGCTATTTTAAATGAGGCGTTTCAATACGCTGCAGGGATTGTAGCGACGCCTTTACACCGAAGTCAAAGCGTGGGTCGTGATCTCGATCGTTGCTTTTTCGAGACATCAAACGATCCATGAGAGCCAAAGGCGGCTCAGCTCGAGGGCGAGCTGATTCGTTCGCCGAATCAGGATATAGACCGGCGAACATCCACGGCCAGTGCTTCGTTGCTGGCCTGCTGGACCACGAACGCAATCGATAGACCACGGACGCGATAGGCCACGGACGCGATGAACCACGGACGCGATAGACCACGGATGCGATAGGCCACGGACGGGACGACACACGTCAAGCCCTGGCGGATTTCGCCCCCCCCATGCGAACCATCGGCTCTGAGGGATCAGAAGCCGACCGCCCCCCCACGGATGCGATCCTCATCATCTTGGAGCCTACAACATGAAGCTACGCAGCCCGATCCGACGTCGTAAGTTCGTTCCCTCGATCGACTCCCTTGAAAACCGACAACTGCTTACCATCTCACCTATTACCGGCCGCGTTCTTATCGCAAATATCGATACGTCGTTCAATGTCAACGATCCCGCCATTGCGGGGTTTTTGGACATGACGCATGCGTATGACGTCCGCGCTAATATTAAAGGGCCGAATGGGTCATACTTTGTCCCGGGCAACACGCATGGGACGGATGTCACAAAGAATATTGTCTCTCAGCTTAAGAACATGCGAGACCTCGCGGGTTATGACGCGGGCATCCAGATCCTCCCTATTAAGGTCGGCGGAAGTGCAGGCATTGATCTCGACGAAGTGAGCGTGGCAATCCAGTACGCGATTGACATGGGCGTCTCCGTCATCAACATCAGCTACGGGAGTGTCAACGGGTACTATCCCCCCGAAAAGCGAAGCTTTGAGGCCGCGAGTGCCGCGGGGATCGTCATTGTGGCCGCGGCCGGCAATGACAACCTCAACACCGACCCCGGCACCAATCGGTTCTTCCCCGCCGGCTACATTCAGTACGGCCTTACGAACATGATCACGGTGGCCTCCCTCGACAGTTCCAACCAGTTGGCGTTCAACTCGAACTACGGGGCGGCCTCCGTCACCCTCGGCGTCCCAAGCGCAGGGCCCTCGACAACCGCGTTCGCGGCGGGCTCCGTCTCCGGCATCGTCGGCGGACTCGCGGCACTGCGCCCCAACTGGACGCCCGCGCAACTCATCAGCCGCGTCAAGAGTACCGTCTCCGTCGTCTCTCAGCCTGCTCCTTACCCCACGAACTGGTCCACCACCAACGGCGTCATCAATCCCCAGGCCATCGTCGCCGGCATCGTCCAAACTGTTGCCATCAACTCAGGATCAACCACGGGCGCAGGCCAGTATGTCTCCGACCGGTTCAATTCCGCAGGGGCGACCAACTCGGTAACCTCCCCGATCAACACCACCGGGGTCACCCTGCCCGCTCCTCAGCAGGTCTACCAGACCTATCGCTTCGGCACCTTCTCCTACACGATCCCCAACCTCCAGCCCAATCGGCTCTACACCGTCACTCTTGACTTCGCCGAGACCTTCAATAGCTCCCCGGGCCAGCGTCTCTTCGGCGTTACCATCAATGGCACTTCCGTCCTCTCTAACTTCGACATCTACGCCGCGGCAGGAGGCATCAACAAGGCCGTCAGCCGCGTCTTCACCACCCAGTCCACCTCCACCGGCACCGTCCAGATCGACTTCACCGCGCCTTCCGGAATGTCCGCCGCGGTCTCCGGCATCAAGGTCAACTCCGTTCTCGCCGTCGGCCAGCCTTTGATCTCGCCCAACGGGCTCTACCAGTTGATCTTCCAGGCCGACGGCAACCTCGTCGAGTACGGCCCCAACGGAGCCATCTGGGCCTCGAACACTGGGGGACTTCCGGGCACCGAAGCCATCCTCCAAAGCGATGGCAACCTCGTCATCTATAGCGGCAGTACTCCGGTCTGGTCCACCAACACCGGCGGAAATCCAGGCGCCTACCTCGCCGTCCAGGACGACGGACGCGTTGGCATCTTCCACCCCGCGACCAATGCCTTGCTCTGGACCAGCAACAACACGCTCCTTCCCGGAAAACAGCTGAACCCGAACCAGTTGATCTCTTCACCCAACGGCCGGTTCCAGTTGCTCATGCAGACCGACGGCAACCTCGTCGTCTACGGACCGAGCGGAGCCGTCTGGAGCACGAACACCGGAGGGCATCCGGGCGCCGTCGTCCTCATGCAGACCGACGGCAACCTCGTCGTCTACAACAATAGCGGCACTCCGATCTGGTCCACCGGCACGCACGGCCGAGCCGGCGCCTACCTCGTGCTCCAGAACGACGGAAAGCTCAAGCTTATCCACAACGGCAGCGTGATCTGGTCCTCTTGAAAATCAAAAGCCGCTGATCCCACGACAGCGGTTTACCGTCGGATGGTACTTGGGTTTGGGTCGCGGGCATCCGGCCTTCGACCTGTCGGGAATCAGGCCAACGTAAGGCTGTTCCGGATCGGCCGATTTCCCGGAGCCACGAAGGGGCGGCCGTCAATAGCCAGGGGCACAAGCCCTTATCCTTACCAAGAACATTCGTACAGAATCCAGAGTTTCCCCCTGCTTTTTTCGGGCAATCTGGCATAGTCAATGCTTCTCTTGACCCACCCGTCGGTCTGACGGCCCGGGGCAAGGTACCCTGGCTTGCTCGGATGCTCATCATGAGTCCCACACTGACCGACCCTGAGGCTTGGGCCCAAGCCAATTTCGCCGGTGCCGATCTGGGCGACAAACGCCGAGAAACGCGGCTGATCCGACTCGCCACGCAAATCGCCGTGGATTCCTCGGCCAGTCTTCCGAAAGCGACGGGCAATTGGGACGACCTCAGGGCCGCTTATCGCCTGCTCGACTCCTCGGCCGTCAACTTCCGGGCGATTGCCGAGCCGCATTGGCGTTCGATCCGGGAAACCAGCCCCGAGATGGCCCTGATCCTTGACGACACCACCGAGATTGATTTCGGATGCACCCGACAGATTCAAGGCGTGGGGCCCGTTGGTACGGGCACGGGTCAGGGCTTCATGATCCACTCCGGATTGATGGTCTCCCACAAGGACGAGGTCGTCTACGGCCTCGCAGGCCAAATTCTCTTTCATCGCAAACCGGTTCCCAAGGGGGAGAGTCGGACGCAACGCCGCAAACGCGATCGCGAGTCGGAGGTCTGGGGAAAACTCATCGAACTGATCGGTTCCCCGCCCCAAAACACACGCTGGGTTCACGTCATGGACCGTGGATCCGACGATTTCGAGGTCTATTGCCGCGCCCAGCGTCAGGGCGTCGATTGGGTCGGACGGGTCAAGAGCCTGCACCGACGCGTCCAGGGTGCCGATGGTCTCGAACGCCCGTTGCAGGAGGAACTCGAATCGGTACCGCAAGCGGGTTGCTTCACGCTCAAGCTGCGGTCTCGTCCCGGATTGCCGGCGCGAACCGCCAAGCTCACCGTCACGTTCGTGCGGGCGACGATGCTCGTACCGCGGCAGCCCGCGGACTCGCTGAAGGGTCTCGATCCGCAACCGATCGCGCAATACGTGGTGTGTGTGCGTGAGGTCGATCCGCCCGCCTCGGTCAAAGAACCGATCGAATGGGTGCTGTACACTTCTCTGGAAGTGGCCTGCCTTGAGGATGCGTTGCGGATCATTTCCTATTATGAAAAGAGATGGCTGATCGAAGAATGGCACAAAGCGTTGAAATCGGGTTGCAGTGCAGCCGATCATCAACTCAAGGCGAGCCATCGGCTGGAGGCGCTGACGGGTCTGCTGTCAGTGGTGGCGGTACGGCTCTTGCAGTTGAAAGGGATCGCCCGATCGGAACCGGAACGGCCGGCGATCGAAGCCGCCCCGCCAAAATATGTGGCCGTGCTCCGCGCGTTTCGGCGAACGACTGAGGCGTTGCCATGGGGAACGTATCAGTTTTTTCGGGAGTTGGCGAAACTCGGGGGATTCCTGGGACGGAAGGGGGACGGTGAGCCGGGATGGCAAACGATCTGGAGGGGATGGATGAAGCTCCAAGCGATGGTTCAGGGGGCTGAGCTGGACCTTCGCTTGGAGTAGCATTACTGCGCAAACGTTCTTGGTAAGGACAAGGGCACAAGCCCCTGGATTCAATGCAAACAAAAATATCTTAATTCGCACATTATTCCCCCGTCGCGGCTGGCGGGCCGTCGGCCCGCCAGCCGCGACGGGGGAGTGGCAAATGGCTTCGAGGAAGCCCCCAGGGCTTGCGCCCCTGGGCTAGAAACGGTCGCCCCTTCGGGGCTGGCAAAGGCCGCCATGCCCCTGGCAAGCAGTCTCGCGCACAGGAAAGGGGCCAACGACCTGCGCCACCACCGGTCGCGGCAAAGGCTGCCATGCCGCTGCGAGTGTGGGCCACCCCACCCCATAAAGCGCCCTGTTCCGACTGACCCCGCCAGTGGGCTACCGTCCCCATACCCCGATTTTCAAGCTCACGATCCACGAGCCCAAACTTTTGCCCGTACCGGACGATCCGTCTCTGGCCGCACCTCTGGTGATCCCCTTATCAGGGATCGGCCCGGCCCGGTTCGGCATGACGAAGGAGCAGGTCGTCAAGCTCCTCGGAAAACCCGACCGAGAGTTCATTCATGGGCAGCCGACATACTTATCCTAATAGCTCGCGCGGATTCGAGCTTGCAATCCTCCCACCGGACCATCCAAGGCACGGCCTGAGCCAAGTCGCCTGTCTCAATGAGCAGGCAGGCCCCATTCAACCAATCCGCAAGTTCAATGGCAAAACCGATAAGGGTATCGGACTTGGTGCCAGTCAGGATGATGTCGTCAAGGCGTACGGCCCGCCCGACGAAGGCGGTGTCTCTCGAAGAAATGAGGTCATTGGAGAGGAGACTCACACCACAAAGTCTGCGACAGATCACATCACCATGGATTATCAAAATTTCGGATTGAGCTTCGACCTCTTCAAAGACAAGGTCCATCGAATCTCGATCGAGGCCCCCGGCAAAGCACCGGCCGCAAAGTGATGGCTGCGAAGGCGCTGCGAGAAGAGGTCACAATCCTAACCGGATCGTGACGTTCTCAAGTGATGCCGGAGACAAGTTCTCGGAGGCGAGTCCGGATTTCGACCATCGGCTTGGTCATGGCTGGGGATCGTCCGGGGGCGGAGACATCAAGATAGATCTCCGGTAATGCGACGAGATCCGTGCAATCCCTCTCGCCGGATTCAAAATCCGGTCGCCCGACGTACCACCTGGCCAGTTCATTGAACGGAGACGACTCGAATGGGTAGGACCAAACCAGACCACCCAAAAGTCGAGGAAGGCGACTTTACCAGCCAGGCCAATTTTGCGGCCCCGCCTCATCCCAGCGCCCACCTCGGGTCCACCCACCCGAAACCTGAGGTGGATTTCACCGCCTGGTTCTCTCGGCAGCGAACCGCAACCGTCCAGGGGTAAAATCCAAGGACAAAAGCCCCCGCTAAGTACGAAAATGTATGCTCTGACATCACAACAGCAATCACCTAATCCATTCATTTCTATTATCTTCGGACATTATTCCTGTCTGAATTTGCTGAACTTCGACAATGTTTTGAAATTTTTCTTGACGCCTCTGAACAGGCCATGTAGTGTCACTTTCACGATCTTATCTAAGCGAAAAATCGTCTTCCCAATTGCCATAGCGTTCCGAAGAAAGTGGCGATACGGACCTCACCTCAGGCGAGGCACGAAACTCTCCGGGGGAACGCATGCGCGGCGAGCTCGCCAGGCGCACAGTCCATTTAATCTACGCACCGGTTTTGCCTCATCATCTTCTTCTAAGGAAAGGCGGCGTTACCATGGGCAGCCCGACCCACCAATCCATAATACGCTCATATCCTATTTTTCTATATCGCCATGATTTTTGTAGATTTCCTTAATGGTTATCATCCAAGACGCCCGTAAAGCTCGATCGAGATAATCGACATTCCAGTCTATTGCAATTTCTTCGAATTCTCACGGGTTCATTGGAGATGTCTATCGCTCCGAATCCAGCGCGATCCCGCAAGTCCACTCCGTATTCTTGCATGATCGAGGATCGTCTAACTCGTCGTCCCACGGCGACGACTGCGTAGTTTGCTGGGCGATTCGATTGGCGTTATTCCAATTTCGGCATGATCGCATGAGTGGCTGCTGGGGCAGACTCGCATCATGAGTGTGCGGGATTTGCCACTCGTCCAAATCGACGATCCGAATGTCAGGCCCAAATGACGACGACGATTGGTCGTTATAAAGCGGCGAGTTATCCACAGATCAGAACGCCCGACGGCCGGCGTGTGGCACATTGTCAAATGCGCGGTGAAATTCCGTGAAAGCGACGGATCCAAACGAGCAGCGGGACACCTCTCGCGGCGAACGAAGATGCCTCAACGAACTACTAAATCACTAATATCCATGATTTCACTTTACAAATTCGCTATCACCATATTTTACTTATCAAGTAAAAACAATTATTTTGCATGCTTGCAATTTAGAAAAACAATGAATTCTTTAAAATACGAAGTGACCCCGTGGTTTAGCGGGAGGCGGTCCGTAGCCTGGGCATCGCTCCGGCCGCCTTTTCCCCTGTTTGCCCAATCGCCGACTTCGGAGTTAGCTCGATGATCCGTGGCAACCTTAAGGCAAACCTGTTCTCCGCATTCTGTCTGGCCGCATTCGCGGTCGCCTTATCCGCCGCACCGACACAGGCCGGGCGAAGCGTCACCCTGGCCGAGGCAGACAACGTCCAAGGCGCTGCCTGCAGCGGCCCCGCATCCACCATGAGCGCCTGGTGCTCAATCGAATGCACATGGCTCTGTTTCAGCACTGGTTGCACGTCGTGCGGCTGTCCCCAGACGGCCGACATTGGCACTAGCGGCATCTACACCTTTTACACGGAACCCTGCGGCGTAGCGGGTTGCGGCTCGAAGCCGAGCTACCTCGGTCCCTGCACCGGCTCGTAATTTGTGAACAGGACAAGACGTCCGGTGAACCTGCCACACCACACCGCATCGCAGGGACTCGGCGAAGCTGTCTTGTGTGGCGGAATAGGATGATCTGGGCCGCCCCCGCTGGATGCGGGGGCGGCTTTGGGTCACCCGGTTTACTCAGCCTTCTGTTCGATAAACCACAATGGGAGGAAGGTGCCGTGCAGGCGAGATTTCCTGTTATCCGCGCGGCTTCGGAACCGCGCCGGCTCCGCGGGGGGCGAGCCGATCTTGGGCTCCGGGCGGGCGTGATATTCCTGCTCCTTGGCCTGCTCCTGTCGCTGCCGGCTGGCCAGACCTTCGCATCGATCCCCTCACCACGTGAGGAGGGGGACTTCAAGTCGGGCAAGGTCACACTGCTCGAGAGCTTGCCGCCCGAGAAAAGAGCCGTCAGGCTCCCGAAGGGTCGCGAATTCCCCGAACATCTCAAGTTCGGGACGAGCTGGCAGGAGCCAATTCTCTGCGGACCGAACGCGTTGTTCGTGCTCTTGCGACTTCGCGGATTCAACGTAGCGCGTGATCAAGTGACGCGACTCATCCCGATTACGAAAACGGGGTCTTCCCTCGCCGACCTGTCGAAGGCCGCGAGCGCGTTGGGCTTGAAGCATCAGGTAAGGAAGGTGTCGCAAAGCGAGTTGTTCCGCCTGTCGCCGCCGTTCCTCGTGCATGAAGACATTCGCTCGACCGACCCCGAAGTGCGCGACTCGGGACACTTTTTCGTGACCGTCCGATTCAACGACCAGGGCCAGGTCGGGATCATCGACGGCGTCTCGGGGAACTACCAATTCATCGAGAAGGCCCGATTCGACCGCTCGTTCTCGGGCTATGTCCTGGTGCCGGAAATGAACTTCTTCGGTGTCCCGACACAATGGGCCTGGGGAATGATCTACGTGCTGGCCGCAGTCGTGGCGATCCTGTCGTGCGCTCTGGCGTACCTCAATCGGCCGGTCGCGGTCCAGTCCGAAGCGGCGGCCCCGTGTTGACGCTCGCGCCCTAATGAGGAGATCGGACTGTGGTGTTGATCGAACCTGCAAGACGTCCGTGGGCCAGCGCCGAGCGTTGGTTTGCCGTCCTCACAGCGGCGGTGCTGGCCGTTGTCGGGGTCCGAAGCGCGTGGCATACGTTCGCTCCCGCCGCGAACGCGAGCCAAGAGCAACGGCGCCGGCTTGAGGTGTCCCACGTCCCACGCCGCGAGCGGCCGTTGGACATCACGCCCCACGGCGCCTACCGCGACATGCTTACCGATGAGGAGTTAGGTCCGGTCGTGGCCGCGGCCGATCCGTGCTGGACCGGTCCCGATGTCGGGCAGTTCGCCCATTCCCTCCGGCTCTGGGGCGCGGAGGCCTCGTTCGACCGCGCCTGGCAACTTTCCGGACGCCCCCGCCTGTTCCTCTATCCGCCCCGCGACCAGCTCAAGATCCTGCTCGAGCACCCGGAGTTCGAACGTGCATTTGGCAACAACAGCGGGATTCGCATGCTCCTCAGCGACGGCGAAGTCGGCATCTCGGTCGTCACCAACCTCGACTCAGACGTCGCCTCCCGAAAAGGCCAATTTCATGTTGACAAGATATTGCAGGTGCTGGCGGAGATCGGCATGCCTGCGACAACGCGCGTCGTGCCGCGCGTGACGGGCGAAAGTTCGCGTGAGTGGACCGTGAACGACATCCTCAACGAGTCGCTCTGGAAGTACTCGCCGTACCAGGAGTCCGAGTTCACGATAAGCGCCTTCTCGCGCTGGTTGAGTCCGCCGGCAACCTGGGAGAACCGGTTTGGCACGCGTTACAACATGAACGACCTCGTCAATAGCCTCCTCGATGAGTCGAAAGCGACCCACGCGTGCGTGGGGATGCACCTGCCTTACGCGCTCGTCTCGGCGTTACGCGCGAACCAGCAGGGTCCAATCCTCTCCGACGCCAACGTGAAGCGGATCGAGGCGCGACTCCAGGAAATCACGCGGACTCTGGTTAAGGTCCAGCAAGCCGACGGATCGTGGAGCACGGAATGGAATGGACATTTCGATCGCCGGCCCAACGACGGCATGTGGTACCTCGACACCCCACCCTTCCCCGAAGTGTACGCCACGGGTCATCACCTGGAGTGGATCGCCCTGGCCCCTCCGGAACTGGGCCCACCGCGGGAAGTCGTTCGCCGGGCGGTCGATTACCTCAAGACGGCGATCACCACCATGCCGCAACCGTTCTTCCACCATGCGGACGTCTATCCGCTCGGGAGCCACGCGGTCCGCGCACTCTGCCTGATTCGGGGCGTCACGCCTTCGGAGATCCGCCAGCGTTATCCCGTGGTCCCGAACGGGGTCAACCCCCTCTCGGACCCCAACGGTTCCTCAATCTCGCATAAGGGGGGTGGGGCATGATTCGCCTGATTCGTTGTCTCGAGTCGTCGTCCGGCCGGACCTTGGGATCGCTCGCGGCCTTGGCGATTGCAATCTCGTGGGGCCTACCCAAAGCCCAGGCTGCTCCGCCGACGGTGAGCGAGCTCACAGCCGCGATCCGTCGCAACCGCGACGCCTTTCTTGCCCAGAAGAGCTATAAATTCCAATTCTCGGTCAACTCAGAGATTCAAAATGGGGGAACTTTCGCCTACAAGTCGTTCGACGTAACCAACATCCGACGCGGAGCCGACCTCCATACGATCGTCTTCTACCCCAAAGGAGCGTTCCGTGGCCAGGAGTCGATGCCCGAGCATGCCAGGCACTTGATCTACTACAAAAATGCGGCGATTGACACCAATGACACGTTCATGGAAATCAGTCCGTCGATCTTCACTCAGCACTTCACCTACCATCAGTACACAGACTACCAACACATCGACGCCTATAAGGATTTGCCAGCCGCTGCGGGAAACCTTTCCCCCTTCGAGATCTCGCAGCCCTTCCTGCCCGAGACGGTCGAGAAATCTCCGAGTTCGTACCAGGTGCGTGCCACACCCGAGGTGATCGACGGCGCATCGTGCTGGGTGCTCGAACGGCCGGAGACCGACGAGATCTGGGTGGACCTCGAGGGGGTGATCCACCAGCGCCTCGTCTACTGGGGCAAGGGGCAACCGCGAAGTGTTTTGTCGAAAAGCCTCGACTTCAAGACGGCGGCGGAAGGGTTGAAGCTGCCGATGAAGCTGGTGGTCGATCACTACGCAAACCCGAGTACCGACCCAAAGGAGATGTGGGGCAAGATTACCTACCAACTGACCATCGGCCTGAAGAGTTACGATTTCAACAAAATTAAAAATGAGGACTTCCTCATCAAGCCCTCGGCCGGGTGCGCGGTCAACGACTACATCCGGCGGGTCCAGTATCGGATCCCGGCCGAAGGGGAGCAGCCGTTCGAGGTGGCGTTGACGATCGCCAACCTCGAGAAGACCCCTCGGAGCTATTACTTCTTCCTGGCGAACGGTCTGCTGTTTGGTCTGCTGCTGGTCGTCATCACCGGCAAGCGGGTCCTGAAGGCCTACCACCTCCGGGCCACAAGTCTCGGCACGGAGCCGTCGCCGGCCAACCCTTGATCGACGCGGCGGAGAGCGAACAAACCCTTTGTCCTTGCGATTCGGACGTCACCATGAGCCAACGCCACGTTTTGATTGCGATGCTCTTGATCTTGGCCGCGGCGGTGGCCGCCCGCTGCCAGGGCATGGCCGAACGGACGCTCTCGTTTGATGAGGCGTTCTCGTGGCGGCTTGTCACCACCTACCCCGTGCCGGAACTCGTCCAGAGGACCTCGGTGGACGTCCACCCGCCCCTTTACTACCTGCTGCTCAAGGTTTGGACGGCCGTGTTCGGGGACGGGCCGGTGGCGCTCCGTTCGCTCTCGATCTGCTTCGCGAGCGCAAGCCTGGTGCTCGTCTACGGCTTGACGCGCGACATCTTCCGGTGGTCGATCACGGTCCCTGACGAAAATTCGGCCCGCGCCGCGGGAGTCATCGCAACGCTGCTGACAGCCACTTCAGGCGCGCACATTCGCTGGAGCGGCGAGGCGCGGATGTACTCGCTGGCCTGCCTGTTGGGACTGGCTTCCACGTGGCTTCTCGCCCGCGGAATCCTTGGCCCCGCTCGTTCTCGGCGCAGCGCCGCAGTCCTCTGGTCTCTCTACGCGCTTAGCGCCTGCCTCAGCATGTACACCCACAACTACATGCTCTTCGTCGTTGCGGCGCAGGGGGTCTGGCTCCTCCTGTTCGGTTTCGCGCCGGCGGTTGGGAAAGCGAACCCAGGCGTCGGCCCTTGGCAACGGCAATTCGCCGGACTCGCAGCATTGGCCGTTGCGATTGTGGGGTACGCCCCGTGGGCTCCGGTGCTGTTTTGGCAAAAGGACCAGGTCAGTCACGGTTACTGGTTCTCGCGGCCGTCAGCCTTCGAGATCTCCCGGTGCTGGTCCGACCTCGTCATCCCCCGCAACCAGTTGCAATGGGGTGAGAACTGGCTTTCCGGCTGGCTCGTGGCCCTTTCCGGCGCGCTCGTCGCCTGGCTCGCCTTCACCGGCCGTCGCGGCGGGGCGTTGATCGCCGCCATGATCGCGGCCTCGATCCTCATCCCGGTTACGATCACCCTCTACGGGACGGCGATCGTGAGCAATCAGACGAGTCGGTACTGGCTGGTCCCGTTCGTCTTCTTCCTCGTCGGCGTGTCGGTTCTGCTCTGTCGCGTCCTCGAGGGAGCCGAGCGCTGGCTGTTCGTAGCCGTCCTGGTCGCCAACAACGTCTACTGGTGGGCGGAGTTCACCCATCAGACCCGGCTCGATCTCATGGGTGGGGCCAAGGCGTTGGTGGAATACATCCACACCCACGGCGACTCCGACGAGCCGATCATCGTTCGTGAGCCGAGTGCTTATCTGAGAATTCTCTACTATTTGAGAAACGATCCGGAGAGGGAACGCCTCCACTTCCTCCCAAGGGCCCCACTCGAGCCATACAACGGGGGGCCCGTCATCACGGAAAGCGAGGTCAAGGACGTCGACATCCTCGACCCCTGGGTCGACCGGAAAATCTGGGCCGTCGACAGCGCGATGCTCGCCATGCTTCTGAACGAGGCACGCCTCCCCGAGCCGTGGATGCCCGCCGGCCAGAGCGAAGTCTTCCCCGAGCCGTTCATGATGAATGGGAAGTTGGCCTTGACCGAGTGCGTCTTCCGGAAGCCGACGCCACGGCCCTGAATCAGCCGCCCCACCGTAGCAGCCCGACCCCCGAAAGGAGCAACCGATTCGTGCGATCGAATGTAAGCTGGATCACCGCCGCGTCTGAGCTCCTGCTCCGATTGCGGTCCGACGCGGACGCCTGGGGATACCGGCCCGGTGACCCGCCTGCCGTCGAACCGACCGTCCTCGCCGGGCTCGGTCTCCGCTGCACCGGTGCCTCGACAAACCAGGCCGCCTCCATTGAGGCCCCCGCCCGCGCGGCACACTGGGTCGCGCGGATGCAACGTCCCGACGGCTCCGTGAGACTCTCCGCTGAACTGGCAGTGCCACAGTGGGCGACATCGTACGCCCTCCTATTGTGGGCCAATGTCGACGGATTCGCGCCGCAAGGTACACTCGCCGCCCAGTGGCTGGAACAATCCCGAGGCAAGTCCTTCCCCAAGACCCCGGAGAACCCGGTCGGGCACGACACTACGCTCGTGGGTTGGCCTTGGGTCGAGGGGACCCACTCCTGGGTGGAACCGACGGCCATGGCGCTCGTCGCTCTGGCACGCATCGGCCCCAACCGGTCCCCACGCGTCACCGAAGGGGCACGCCTGCTCGCAGACCGGGCGCTCTCCACCGGGGGGTGGAACTACGGCAACAGCGCCGTGTTTCAGGCGATCCTGCGCCCGCAACCCGGACCGACCGGCCTGGCCCTCCTCGCGTTGGCGTGCCTCGGGATTCAGGACCGATCGGTCGAACCGGCACTCGCCTATCTTGAATCCGCCCTGCCCGGCATTCGCTCGCCGCAATCGCTCTGCTGGGGAATTCTGGGGCTTTCCGCCTGGAACCGCCGCCCGGCTCAGGCCACGGAATGGTTGCGCAACGCCTACGACGCCCTCACTGCGGAAGCGACCGACGACCCGTTCGGGCTCGCTCACATCGTCCTTGCGGCGTCTGAGCAGGCGCTCGACGTCCTCGGCCTGCCCGTACGAAAGGAGGCGAAGTCCTCATGACCGACGACCTGCCAATCCCACTCCCGCCCAAACCCTCGGCCCAAACCAAGCTGACTCGCCGCCGCCTCGGCGTCGCGGCAGGCGCCGCCCTGACCGCGCCGATCGCGGCCAAGCTCGCGTGGGATCAGGTCAGCGGGTTCCGATCAGCCAAAGTGTTCGTGGCCAGCCTGCCAGGATACGAGGCGGACATTCTCTCGGTGCTCCGTACCGCTCTCCAAGAGGTTGGGGTCTCGGCGGCCCTGGTGCGAGGGAAGTCCATTCTCCTGAAGCCGAACCTCATCGAACCCGCAACACCGAAGCAAGCCGTCCTCACTCACCCAGCCGTCATTCATGCCGCGGCCGAGGTGTTTCTCGGCTGGGGAGCGCGTGCGGTCCTCATCGGAGACGGGCCGGGCCACTGCCGCGATGCCCGCCTGGTTGCCGATGTCTGCGAGCTCAGGCCGATCCTCAGGGACCTGAAGGTTCCGTTCGTCGACCTTAACCACGGCCGAGTCGTCGCCCGACGGAATGCGCTCGGGATGACGACCCTGAGCCGCCTCTATCTGGCGGAAGCCGTCGCCGCCGCCGACATCGTCGTCTCCGTGGCGAAGTTGAAGACCCATCACTGGGCCGGTGTTACCCTCTCGATGAAAAACATGTTTGGAACCCTGCCTGGTATTTGTTATGGTTGGCCAAAGAACGTGCTGCATGAGGAGGGGATTAACCCCTCAATCCTTGATGTCATCGCAACAGTAAAGCCAAGTCTAGCGATCATCGACGGAATCGTCGGGATGGAAGGCGACGGCCCCATTATGGGGAAGCCGCGACATGCCGGGGTCCTCGTCGTCGGAAACAACTTGGTCGCTGCCGATGCCACAGCGACCCGACTGATCGGGGGCAACCCCGAGACCATCGAGCATCTTTCAATCGCGGCCGGACGGTTGGGGCCGATCCGGGCGGACCAGATCGAACAGCGAGGCGAACCGATCGCGCGGCTCGCGACCCGATTCCTCCTTCCCGTGATCGGGGCCGCCACAACGCGGTCGCCCCACGCGGGCTGACCCGCCAACAAGGCCGGAGAATCGATCGCGTCGTCAGGGCGTCGTTGGAATTCATCGAGCGACAAATGGGAATGGGCGAACAGGGGCGGAGTCATCCACTCGGGAGCCATTGCGATGGAAGTCGAACTATCGATTGTCATCCCCGCCTATAACGAGGCGAGACGCATTCCCCGCTACCTGGAGGCGATCCGCCGCCATTATGCCTCGCTCTCGTTCGAGAGATACGAAGCCATCATCGTCGACGACGGGAGTTGCGACAGGACCAGCGACATCGTCCGGCAGGCGGCAGCCGACTGGCCCCAGCTCGTGCTGATCGAGCATGCGGCCAATCGCGGCAAGGGGGCCGCCGTACGGACCGGCATGCTCGCCGCTCGAGGGACCATGGTCCTGTTCGCCGACGCGGACGGCGCGACGCCGATTTGCGAGGAGCAAAAGCTCCGGGAGGCGATCGCCGCCGGAGCCGACGTGGCCATCGGCTCGCGCCGCGGCGGCCCCAGCGGGCCTGAAGCCAACCGCCCCTGGTATCGCGAACTCGCCGGCCGGACCTTCTCCAAGCTCGCGCGAAGCTACCTGACGCTTTCGGTCGCCGATCCTCAGTGTGGATTCAAGATGTTTCGTCAAGACACGATATCACCCCTCTTCGGCCCCTGCCATGAAGAAGGGTATCTCTTCGACCTCTTCGTGCTCGGGGCGGCCACCCGGATCGGATGCCGGATCGACGAGGTCCCGGTGACCTGGGTGGAGATCCCAGGGTCCAAGGTCAACCTACTCCGCGACTCATGGCGGATGCTGACCGGTCTCGAGCGAATCCGGAAGTCGCTCCGCCGGACCGCGTTGCCAAGCCGGTTGATTGTCGCGGTCCCATCAAGCGAGAGTTCGACGGTCATCGATGAGGGCGTCCCCGATGATCACGGCGCCCCGGTCGCGTCCGGCCTCCTCACCGAGTCCTACGCCGGCTCGCCAGTGCTCCCTCGTACCTCCGTCTGAAATCGGACCTTGGGTTCTCGCACGAGGGACTGCACCACTCACGGCACAAACCGGGGCGGCGCTCTTCCCAAACTCGCCGACCTTGCTGGAGGCACAAATCAATGCTTGGATCCCTCGCCTTGCTGTCCGCGCTTGTGGCCTCCGGCTCCTATTCCGACTCCATCGAAGTCAACTTCTCCGACCAGGCCTACGATCGGACGCTCTTCCGCCCGAATGTGCGACGGTCATTAGGGCGTTGGGAAGTGAAGGACGGCAAACTCCGGGCGGAAATCCCGAAAGGGGGCGGAGACCGACCGCCAATCGGCTTCGTCGGGCTCTTCCATCTCGAGGGGGACTTCGAGGTTACCGCCGACTACCAGATCGTCGCCCTTCCGAAGCCGAAGGCCTCGTCGACCAAGA
Organism: Singulisphaera acidiphila DSM 18658; assembly: GCF_000242455.2. Lineage (GTDB taxonomy): Bacteria > Planctomycetota > Planctomycetia > Isosphaerales > Isosphaeraceae > Singulisphaera > Singulisphaera acidiphila. The sequence continues at coordinate 4,752,707 of NC_019892.1, read as the reverse complement.
AAGGGGGCGACGCCATGAATTCGATCGAGCTCGTGATTTCAGGCGCTCCCGGGTGGTGCGTGGGCAGCCGTAAGTTCCTCTCGATCGGCGAGAAAGTCAGTTCCTATGGCGAGTTGGAAGGCTCGCGGAAATTCATCTCGGACAACCTTCCCGTGTCCGGCACCATCGGTCGACTCGAGGTCCGGCGGAAGGACGGCAACATTCAGTTTTACCATGCCGAGGCAGGCTCGACCCCGGTGTTGATCGGCACGGTCCCCTTCGGGGATGGACCTGTTAATGAGGTGGGACTCCAGGTCTATGCGATGAACACGGTCGACGCATTGGACGTCCGGTTTTCGCATGTGCAGGTTGGAGCCGACCGGATCATCCGAGGCCTGCTCGATTCCTCCTCGACGCGGCAAATGCTCCTGTGGGGCCTCCTCGCTCTCGTCGTCGCCGCCCTCGTCTACGCGTGGTGGCGGTTCGCGGGCCACCGGAGCGCCACGGCCTCCGGATCGCATTCCCGGAGGGGGGGCATCCGGGTTGGACTCATGGTCGCCGTGGCATCGCACGGAGTCGTCGTGGCATCGCACGAGGTTGCCGCAGGGCGGCCCTCTCCTACACCCGGCGATCGTTGCCTCCGGCCCAATTTCCTGACCCGGTCACTGGGCCCGCAGTCCGCTGACGGAGGTCGGCAAATCCTCGGCAATCGCCCCTTCTTTTGTTGTCTCAAGGGCATGGCGAAATGAGCACTCTCTCCAAAGCTCTCTGCTACTATTACCTGACGGGCATGGTGGTCGCAGGTGGGTTTCTCCTCGGTTCCGAGGTATTGAAAAACTCGCCGGTCCGCGGGAATACCTTCGTGTACAGCGGGGAGCCGTTCACCAACTGGGACGCTCAATGGTATCAAAAGATCGCTGCCCAGGGATATGACTATAGCCGGACGTCCTTCTCGAGCGCGGTCTTCTTTCCTGCGTATCCCATGCTGGGGCGTCTGGTCTCCCGTGTCACGGGGTTGAATGCCGATTATTCTCTGCTCCTGATTTCAAACGTTTGCCTGATCGCCTCGCTCTTCCTGATCTTGCGCTACTTCCAGGTGCGTTACCCCGAACACGGCGTCCGCCTGGGGGGCTACGCCGTCATCGCGCTCACCACGCTGCCGGCATCGCTCTTCTTTCGCATCAACTACTCGGAATCCTTGTTCCTGCTCGTCCTCGCGATGTTCCTGCTCGCGCTGGCCAAGCAATGCCATCCGGCGATGATCGCCAGCCTGGTCGGCTTCGCGACCGCGGTCCGGCCGGTCGGGGTCGCACTCATCCCGGCCCTGGTCGTCCACGTCTGGATGAGCGGTGGGAAACCGGCCGCGCGAGTCGCGCGGCTCGCCTACCTGATTCCCCTCTCGATGTGGGGAATCATCGCCTTCTCAACGTACCTCTACTTGAGCTTCGGCGACCCGCTCGCCTTCGCCCGGGGTCAGGAAGCATGGAGCTTGAGGCCCGACGAGTCACTGGGCCACCGCCTGTTCTGCCTGCTCACATTCGAGCCGATCCGGGCGATTTTCACCCCTTCGTCCGGAGCCTACTGGTATAACAACGAATACCATCATTCGCTTGTTTTCAATATGAGGGTAGTCGACGCACTCTATTTCATCGGATTCTCAGGTCTCGTGATCCTCGGAGCCTGGAAACGCTGGCTCAATTCGCCGGAGATCCTGACGTCCGCCTTTCTCATCCTGATCCCTTACTTAACCAATGGCTATGGGAGGACCATGATCAGCACGGCCCGCTACTCGTCGGTCATCATCCCGGTCTATGCGGTCATCGCCCATTTGCTCTCCAAGGTCGATCCACCGATCGTCTCCGCGCTCGTGGGGATCAGTTGCTTTTTCCTCGGCGCCTTCTCCGCATTGTTCGCGACCTGGCATGTCATCATCTGAAGTCTGACCGTGCGGCCTGATTCCACGCATCGGCCTCTCTGCTCATCACAAGCATGCCGTGACGGCCGTTCCCGATGCCCGAAGAACCGACAGGACAATCGCGATGTGGCGTCGAAAATCCTCGGGAAATTCAACCTCGATCCCAGGCTCCCTGGCCCTCACGAACGGCCATGAACAGAGCCAAGCCGGATCTCCCCATCGTGGGTTTACCCTGATCGAGTTGCTGGTTGTCATCGCCATCATCGGGTTGCTCATCGCCCTGCTCCTTCCCGCCGTGCAGGCGGCCCGGGAGGCGGCGAGGCGGACGCAGTGCACCGATAACCTGCGGCAGATCGGTGTGGCCCTGGCCAATTATGCTGCCACGCTCGAAGTCCTCCCGTTCGGCGTGGGGGGGGCGGGACCGCAAGGGCACGAGCCGCGTTGGTCGGCGCACTCGCAGATCCTTCCCTACCTCGAGCAGCCGGCGCTCTTCACCGCGCTGAACGTCTCGGGCGTGCCTTGGCTCCATGACCCGGTCTACGGCCCCTCGAATCGGACCGCGTTATCGACCCGGGTCGCCGCGTTCCTCTGCCCGTCGGACCGCGACCGGATCGACGACGGCCGGGCCGATCCCCTGATGGTGACCGCACCGACAAGCTATCGGGGATGCGCCGGTACGCTCCCCCGGAACCTGGCGGCCGACCTGCCGATCCCGGGCGGCACCGCGAAGAACGACGGCACCTATTGGTACCAGAGCGCCGTGAAGCCGGCCGACTTCCGGGACGGGATGAGCAACACCGCCTCGTTCAGCGAGCGCTGCCTCGGCCTGACGGCCTCGGCCAACACTCTGACGAACTACTTCCTCGCCGACAGCTCAACCGACTCGTGCGAGACGGCCAGCCCGGCCAACTCTCTCAGCTTTGACACGCCCTATCACCTCTCAGGGAGCCGTTGGGCGGACGGAAACGTCCTCTACACACGTTACCATCACATATTCACGCCGATGAAACCGAGCTGTCTGCTCGGCGGCTCCGACGACTTCGACAGCCCGGTCGTGGTCACCGCAACCAGTCGGCATCCGGGCGGAGTGAATCTGCTGCTGGGGGACGCGTCGGTCCGATTCGTCCGCAAGGAGATCGGCGCAGCCGTCTGGAAGGCCTTGGGGACCGTCTCCGGAGGCGAGGTGGTGGACCAGTCCCAGTTCTGAGCGCCGTTCGGGCTCGGGGGACGTGTCCCAATTCGATCGAGATCCATTGATGAGCACCGCGACCATCCCTGACCCCCTGCCGCGCGACGCCGCCGAGCCCGAGGTCCCTGGACCTCGCCGAGCAGGGCCGGGTCTGAGGATCGCGGCGCTCCTGGCCCTCGGCCTCTATATCGTCGCGTTCCGGGTCCACACGCGTTCCGAGCCGCCGGAGTGCGACCACGGCACCTACGCCGTGATCGGCCACGAACTGCTCCGTGGCCGATCGCTGTACTCCGACCTCTGGGACATCAAGCCGCCGACGATCTACGCGACCTACGCCGCCGCCGAGGTCCTGGTCGGGTATGGCAAGGTGGAGTTGCTGGCGCTGGGGATCTTCGCGGCCCTGGTGACCCTGATCGGAGTCGAACGGGCCGGGGAAGCCCTCGGCCGAGGCGGGGGACTCTGGGCGGCGGCCTTCTGGGCGGTCGCTTGCAACGATCCCGACCTCCAGGCCAATCAGCCGAACTCCGAGGTCTTCATCAATGCCCTGATGGTCTGGGCATTCGTCGCCCTGACGCGGATCTCCTCGGGCACCGGCGGCTCAACCCTTGCGATCGCGGCGGGCGTTCTTCTCGCGGTCGCTTCGACCTACAAGCAGGTCGTGGTCTTCGTGGCGTTCACGCTGGCCCTGGCGCACCTAGCGACGATGAGGCCAAAGCGTACGGCGGTCACCCAGGTCGTCTTGATGGCCCTGCCCGGGCTGCTCCTCTGGGTCGGCATGGGGGCCTACTTCGCCGCCACCGGCCGGTACGACATCTACTGGCGGACGAACTTCCTCTTCAGCACGCGATACTCGGGAAACCTGCTGGATAACGTGGCGACGGCGCTCATCCCGTCGGGGGTCGACGCATTATTAGCCACAAAGGCGATCCTGATCCCGCTCAGCCTGCTGGCCATCGTCCCCTTCCTGTCCCGGTGGAAGGAACAGGCCCTCCGCGCACACGCCTTGATGGCGGCCTGGCTCGCGGGGACCTTGGTCGCCGTGGCAGCCCCAGGCCGCTTCTGGCCGCACTACTATCAGCTCTGGCTCCCGCCGCTGGCCGTCGCCGCCGGCTGGGGGACGGCGGCGGTGGTCCGAGGGCTCTGGAGCCGAGATCGGTTGCTCGCCTGGGTCCCTGGACTCTTTGTCCTGGCGAATTGCCTCTGGATCGAGTTGCCCCACTCGCAGGTTGCCCCCGACCAGTGGTCGTTCCGGAAATACGGCAATGGCTTCATCGCGTCGGAACGGTTCGGCCGCACCCTGGCCGGCCTCCTCAAGCCGAACGAGACGGTCTACCAGTGGGGGCCGCACCCCGAGGTCTACTTCGCGAGTGGTTCGAGCCCCCCCGTCGGCGTCCTCTGGGACGATCCCCTGTATGAAGGCCCGATGCAGGACGAACTCTCGGCGCGGACCCTCGCCGACCTCGAAGCGCACCCTCCCGACCTGATCGCCGTCTACACGACCAAGCGGAACGCGGGCCAGCACCACCCCGTCTTGGACTGGATCGAGGACCGATACCGGCAGGTGCCCGGCTCTCACTCGGCGGACGAGGAGCTTCCCGAGCTCTACGTCCGGCCCGACGGCCCACTCGAGGCCCGCCTCAAACCTTTTGATCGCAATGCGTTCCGAGACTCGGGCGGAGGTCCACGATGATGGGAATCGGGCGAGAGGGCCTCAACTCGGCCCGCGCAATCGTCTCCGCAACGCTCGTGCTGGTCGCGTACGCCGCGATCTTCGACCTGCTCGACCGCTACGACTGGGACCAGGCCTTCGTCCGCTTCGCCTGCCTGGCGAGCCTGCTGGCGATGACCCTGGGCACGCGTCGCCGACCCGGCGACACGCCACCGCGTGCGATGGGGGAATTCACGGCCATAGTGGCGCCGGCGCTCACGGTCCTCGCCCTCAATTGGGGAATCTACAAGAGCCTGGCGGACCTCGACAAGCCGCCCGTCGTCGACATCGGCCAGACGACCCAGGAAGCCGCTCGCCTCGTCTTTCTCGACGGACAGAATCCCTATCAGAGCCGGACGATCGCCGTGCTCGGCGACAACCCATCGATGTGGGGGTTCAAGTATGGTCCCACGATGATCCTCGGGTACGCGATCAGCGCCGTCACGCCGACGAATGGGATCAAATACACCAGCCTCGTCTACCTCGGTGTGACAGTCGTGCTCGTCTTCCTGCTGGGAAGGGGGCGGGGCGAGATGTCAGAGTCGACCGCAACCGCCTGGTTTTGCTGCACGCTCATGCTGCTGCCGAACCGACTCTGGCACGAGCTGTTCCATCAAGGGGCGAATGACATCTTCCCGGTCATGCTGATCCTCGGGTCGATCCTGGCCGTCCGCAGAAAATCCTGGGCGTTGGCGGGCCTGCTGGCGGGCCTGTCCCTCTCGGCGAAGGTCTCCCCGGCGATTTTCTACCTCTTCCTGTTCGTCCGCCGTCGACCCGAGCCCCGGTTCGTCGCCGGGTTCGCCGCCGGCCTGGTGCCGCTCTTGCCGTTCCTCGCCTGGGACCCCGGCGCCTTGTTCCGCAACGTCGTCCTGTTCCATTCGACCAAGGCGGCCGATTCCACGAGTCTCTATTCCCTCACCCCCAAGGAACTCCACTTCGCCTTCACCGCAATCCAACTCATGGCGATCGCCCTGGTGGTCGCCAAGAATTTTTATACCCGAATCGATTACCGCTCGCTCGTCTTTTGGTATCTCGTGCTCACACTCCTCTGCGAGATGAGCTATCGCGAAGTCCACGGCAATCACCTGATCTGGTTCATGCCCTTCGCGGCGTTGCAATTCGGCTGGAATCGCCACGCGTTCCTGCCCAACATCGCCTCGGCCCTGCGGTCGCTCGGGGACGGGTTATCGGCTCCAAGCCGCCTTGTCACCGATGGAGCGAGGCTGCCCGAGGGATGGCCAACGAACGGGGAGGTCGCCGGGGAGGCCCACCTGCCCGAAGCCCTCGAAGTTCGGACGCTGCGAGGCGGATCGGGCAAAGCCCAATGACCGAAACCAAGCAATCCAGCACATGAATATTCAAAAATTACGCCTCTCTCATGAACAGAGGCAGCTTTACCCACGAGGGCACCTTGATGAATCTCCTCGACCTGTCCATCGTCGTACCTTGCTATAACGAAGAAGAAGTGATCGACGAGCTGTACCGTCGGCTCACGGCGGTCTGCCGCTCGCTCGGACAGTCCTATGAGCTCGTCTTCGTCGACGACGGTTCGAAGGATCGGACCTGGCCGATGTTGGAGTCGCTCGCGGCGGCCGACCGCTTCGTCGTGGCCGTCAGCCTCTCGCGCAACCACGGCCACCAGCTCGCCTTGACCGCCGGCCTGGAAATCTGCCAAGGGGAGCGGATCCTCATCATCGACGCCGACCTCCAGGATCCCCCCGAGTTGCTGCCGGCGATGCTCGATCGGATGGATACCGGTCTCGACGTCGTCTACGGCCAGCGCCGGCGACGCGACGGCGAGACCGCGTTCAAGCGAGGCACCGCGGCCCTCTTCTATCGCCTGATCACAGGCCTCTCCGAAGTGCCGATCCCGCCCGACACGGGCGACTTCCGCCTCATGAGCCGCCGGGCCCTCAACGTCCTGCTCGCGATGCCAGAGCGCCATCGCTTCATCCGCGGCATGGTCCCCTGGATCGGCTTCCCCCAGGCGGCGATCCCCTACGACCGCCATTGCCGCTACGCCGGGACCTCCAAGTTCCCGCTCCGCAAGATGGTCCGGTTCGCCCTCGACGCGATCACCGCCTTCTCGACCAAGCCGCTCGTCCTGGCGAGTTGGTTCGGCGCCGGCACGGCGCTAGTCACGTTCCTGCTGGCGGCCTACTCGCTCGCGTCATGGGCCGTCGGGAACCCGGTGAGCGGGTGGATGGTCCTGATCATCGTCATCGCCCTGTTCAGCAGCACCCAACTCCTGGCCCTGGGCATCTTGGGCGAATACATGGGACGCATGTATGAGCAGACCAAGAATCGCCCCTTGTTCATCGTCAAGAACCTCCTACGATGGGAGCCCTCTCCGACGCTCGATCACAGTACCGATTTCCGACACGTCGCCAGCGCGGAGTTCCCCGGCGCGGTCGCCCAGCAGAGCGATTGGTAGGCCTTCGCCCAAACCGGCTATCTCCGACTCCCTGGAGCCTAGGCCGCGAGCGCCCTATTCGACATGATCGATCAGGTTATGATCCCTAATTCACTCAAGACGTCGCGTTCGAGAATCTCCTCGATCACTTCCCCTGGGATCTTCGGAAGCGGGGTCCCCTGCACTTGCTCGTTCAAGCGGCGGAGGCTCTCGATGGCATTGCTCGGTTCCCACAACGGGTAGTCGGAACCGAACAGCAACTTGTGGGTCACGCCCCATTCGAGACAGACGATCATTGCTTCATACCCTTGCCAGGGGCGATGCCAGAGCCCGGAAATATCGGCATAAACGTGGGCGTGCTTCCGGATCACCAGGGCCGTTTCCCGCTGCCAGGGGTGGCCGAGGTGGGCGATGATGACCCGCAACTCCGGGAAGGCGATGGCCAGGTCGTCGACCAGGAGCGGGAGCGAGTACTTGAGCGGTCCCTGACTGACCGGCGAGGCCCCCATATGCATCATTACCGGCAAGCCCAGTTCCACGGCGCGGCGGTAGAACGGGTGGAAGGCAGGGTCGGCCGGGTTGTAGACCGACATGATCGGATAGAGCTTGATGCCCCGGAAGCCGAACTCGTGGACCCCGCGTTCCATCTCGCGGATCGCGTCCGGCCGGCTCGGGTCGAGAGCCATGAACCCGATGTACTTCGCAGGGTTGCGGGCGACCAGGCGCGCCACGTGCTCGTGCGGCGTGTGGATGCCCATCGCGTGCGCCGTGATCCCGAAGACGAGGACCTTGTCGAACGGCTCCATCGCCCGTTCGAAGTCCTCGGCCGAGACCTCGGGCCACGCCCCCAGGCCGCACTGCTCGTCCCAGTCACGGGTGAACTTCGGGCCGAAATGGACCCGCTCGATGAAGTGCGAGTGGTAGTCGATTCTCATCAGCGGCCCCCCCTCTGCATCCGGACGCCTTCCTCGGGCCGGAACGCGAACTCTTCGCGGACCTCGTCCCTCAGCTCGACCCCCAAGCCGGGCGTCGACGGCGGCAACAAGTCCCCCTGCTCGATCCGCAACGGCTCGACGAACAAGGCGTCGCGGAGCGGATACCCCCAGGTCGGATACTCGAGCACCTTGCAGTTCGGCAAGGTGAACGCAAGGTGATAGTTTCCCGCCAGGACGACCGAGGACGACCAGGAATGGAAGGCGACCTCGACCCCTTGGCTCTGGGCCAGGGTCGCGATCTTGCGGCACTCGATGATCCCGCCGGCGTGGGCGACGTCGGGCTGGGCGATGTCGAGCGCCCCGGCCTCGAAGAAATGCCGGAACTCGTGGATCGTCGTCGAGCTCTCGCCCCCCGAAACCGGGATCGGCACATGCCGGCGCACGTGTGCGTACCCGGCGTAATCCGTGGCGGCGCACGGTTCCTCGAACCAGCGGAGGTTGAGCTCGCGGAGGGCAGACCCCGCGCGGACGGCCTGGGCGGCGGTCCAGGGTTCCGGGTTGTGCCCCTGGACCGCGTCGACCATCAGGTCCATCCCCTCGCCGATCACGTCGCGGACGCGGCGGACCTTTTCGAGGTCACGCGTCGGGTCCATCCCGATCCGGACCTTCACCGCCTTGAGCCCTTCCTCCCGATACCCACGCATCTCATCGACGAGCTCCTCGAGCGGCTTCTCCAAGCCGCCGCTGGCGTAGAGCGGCAGCCGAGCGTGGACAGCGCCTCCAAGCAGTTCGTACACCGGCTTGCCAAGCGCCTTGCCCGCGATATCCCAGAGCGCCATCTCGACGGCGCCGATGGTGCTGATCCCGGCACCGACCCGGGCCCAGAACAAGGTCTTCGAGACGAGCTTCTGATACAAGGCCGCGATGTTCATCGGGTCTTCCCCGATCAGGAGCGGCTCCAAGGCCTCGGCGATTCCCTTGACCGCGAGCGGGGCAAAAATGCCGACGTAGGTCTCCCCCAGACCCGTGATCCCCTCGTCGGTATGCACCTGAATCAGGGCCGCATGGACCGTCGAGATCACGCCCCCCGACCAGCGGATCTCCCGCGCGGGCTTGCTGCTCAGCAGAACCGGCTCGACACGCGTAATTTTCACGCTTGGACTCCACGTCGGCTAACTGATAGGATATCCAGGAATTGAGGGCCGAGGCTAATCTCGGATCAGCCGCCATGTCAAGGGGGACTCCCCCTCGGGAGCGTCCAAAACCATGCCGAAGAGCAAGCCCCCCAAGGACTATCGAGTCCCGGCCGTCCGGCGCGCCTTCACGATCCTCGACAGCCTGAACCAGAGCTCCACGGGATTGACGGTGCAGGAGGTGAGCCGAATCCACGCAATCCCGTACAGCACGGCGTTCTACCTGCTGGAGACGATGGAGGGTTGCGGCTATGCGAGCCGCGACGACGAGTCGAAGCGGTACAGCGTCGGCTACAAGCTGCTCGCGATCCGGGAGAGTGGCGCGGCGAGGCAGAACCTCAACCTCCGCGCGCTTGCGCTGCCGCTGATGGAGGAGCTGACCGAGGTGACCGGCCTGACCTGTCATCTCGCCACGCTCGAGAAGGATGAGGCAGTCTATATCGAGAAAACGGAGCCGGCGAGCTTCATCCGCCTGAACACATGGGTGGGCAAACGAAACAGCCTGCACTGCACGGCGGTCGGCAAGGCCCTGCTCTTGCAGCATGATCGGGAGGAGTTGCGCTTGCTCTTCCAAACCGCCGGCCTGCCGCGCCGGACCGACCGGACGATCACGGACCTGGACCTGTTCGCTGACGACTTGCTCGCTTCCTCCCGCCGCGGCTTCGCCGTCGACGACGCCGAGGACGAACTCGAAGGCCGTTGCGTCGCCGCCCCCGTCATCGGCGACTCGGGGAAGATCGTGGCCTCGATCGGCCTCTCGGGAACCTCGAACCAGATCGATCCCCAACGACGTGAGGCTCTCGGTAAGCTCGTCCGGAACTACGCGAGGCAGATCTCCGCCCGCCTCGGCCATACCGAGGAAGGTGCCTCGCCCCGACGCTGACCTCAAAGCGCCGGGCCGATCCGGACCACCTCGCCCCGCTCCGCCGACTCAGCACAGGCGAGGGCCAGCCGGAGGGCATCGAGAGCCTCGCCCGGCTCGGGGGCGTCATCGCGAGGGAGACCGCGAACCAGGTCGGCGAAACAGGCGACCTCGCGGGCAAAGGCCGCACCAAGCACGTCCTGCTCCTGGCGCAACAGAACCTCGGGGGGCTCGCCCGGCCGATAGCAATGCAAAGTCGCCGGGTCGTCGTGCGCCGTCCGACCCGCATCGGCGCCGCTCATGTCATGCATCGCGAACTGTTGCAGATTCATCCCGTAGTCGAAGGACCCGAACGAGCAGACCGCCTTGGCGGTGAAAACCATCGGGTCGCCCTGGAGCAAGTAGCTCCCCTCGACCAGGGCGCGCAAGCCAGACGGCCAAAGGAGGGTCGTATACGCGTGGTTCAGGCCGCCGTCACCGTCGCGCGGGCCTGCGCAGAAGACCTGCTCCGGCATGCCGAACGTCCAGCGGAGGAAGTCGAGGTCATGGATCTGCAAGTCCAGCACGACGCCCCCCATCCGGCCGGGGCGATGCCGCCACCCGTCCTCCCCCCGGACCGAAATCAAGAGGGAGAGCATCCGCCGCATCGTGATCGCCAGGCAAGGCCCCAGCGCTTCCGAGCGCAACAGCTCGCGGAGCCGGACGTACTCCGGCCAGAACCGCAAGACGTGGGCGACCATCAGCCGGACCCCGGCCTTTCGACACGCATCCACCATTGCCCGCGCATCGTCCCAGGTCAACGCGATCGGCTTCTCGCAGAGGACATGCTTCCCCTTCGCCGCGGCCCGCTCGACATAAGAGCGGTGCAAGTCGTTGGGCACGCAGATGTCCACGCCCGCGACCTTGGGGTCGTCGAGCATGGCGTCATAGCTTTCGTAGAGCGAGGCCCCCATCTCGAGGGCAAGCGCCTCCGCCCGATCCGGGTTACGGCCTCGACAGACAGCCAGGTCGACCCCCGCACAGTCCCGCAGCGCCCGGGCGTGCAGCCGACCGATATCCCCCAAGCCCACCAGCCCAATCCGGATCGTCTCACCACTCATCATTTGGGATTCACTCCGTCCGGCTCGAGACGCCCGAGGATCCGGTCCATCGCCGCCGAGGTCAGGTCGAGGACCGACTCCCCGTGCCGCTCGGTCGGGAACTGCTCGGCGATCCAGCAGCCGTCAAAGCCGGCCGCCTCCGCAGCTCGGGCCAGGGCGACCCAATCGACGTCGCCCGCCAGCAATGGGACGAAGCCGTGGATCGTGCCCACCTGCCTTCGGAAATCCTTCAGGTGAATCTCCTTCACGCGCGGGCCGAGGATCCGCATCCATTGCTCGGCGAAGCCGAAAAGCGTGACGTTGCCCGTGTCAAGCAAGACCCCGCAGCGCGGGCTTCCCACCTCGTCGACCAGGCGACGCATCTCGAGCGGGCTGAGCAGGAACATGTTCCAGATCGGTTCCACCAGCAAGGTGACTCCCGCCGCCTCAGCCTGCGGGGCGAGGGTGCGGAGCGCGGCGAGGGTGCGGTCCCAAGCCTGTTCGTAGTCGACCTGGTCGGTCTTCGGATCCCACGGCTTCCCGACATATCCGGGGATGACAAGGATCCCACGCGCGCCCAGCTCTCCTGCGATTGCGAGGGCCCGCCGGACAACGTCGACCCCTCGGGCACGGGTCGCCGGGTCGTCGCTCGTGAACGAATACTGCAAAGGGGCGATCTCGAGACTCGGCAGGTCGATCCCTTCGGCGGCCGCCCGGGAGGCAATCTCGCGGACTTGTGCGGGCTCGGTGCCAAGGTGGAGCAATCCCCCTTCGAGCTCGAGGTAGGGCTGAACGGCCTCGAAGCCGGCCTGCTTCGCCCTCCGGAAGACCCGGCTGTAGTCTTCCATGGTCCGCAGGAAAGCGGTCCCGGCCAAGAAGTCTCCCGAGTCGGCGAACGCCCGGATGACGATCCCTTTCTTCCATGGGCGGCTCATTAGTGGATCAATCTCCGGATCGGAGTGTGGCGGGGGGTGGGAGGGTGACCTTGCCGGTCGCGGCCCACTCGACCCCGCGCTGGAAGGTGGCAATGAAGCCGGGGGTGCCGACCGACCGCAAATCGTGGCCGAGGGTCGTCGTGAAGACGCGGCCGTTGCGATAAGGGAGCGTCCACATGATCGGCTCGTCCTTGCCTGACCCGCAGATGGGCGACTCCCCCTTCGAGCAGTTCTTGGGGTCGTCGTGCGCGGTGGCAAGGACGGTGATCCCTGGCTGCATCGTCAGGCGCTGGTTGATCTCATCATGCTGGAGGAACGAGCGAGGGAGGCCCTTCACGATCGGGTGTTCCGGCTCTTTCAGGTCGACGTCGAAGGTGTGATAGGGAGCGTGAGTCGCCCCTTGCCGCCAGGCGCCACCGATCAGTTTCTCATATTCGGGCCAATGAGGGTGCGAGCTCAGGGCCGCATGAAACGCCACGACGCCCTTGCCGCGTTCGAGCACGCTCAGGAGCGCTCGCCTCGTGCTGTCCGGCCACTCCGGGCCGAAGACCCCGGCGTGGTTGGTGAAGTTGAGGACAATCGCGTCATAGCCTTCAAACGTTTTTTCGTCGCAGCCGACCGGCTCCTCGTTCACCCGGACCTCGAACCGCCCGGTCGCCTCGAGCGTCGCGCGGAGCGACTCGGTGATCTTCCGCCAGTCGTGCATGTTGTAGCCGGTGAGGATCAGGACTTGCAGCTTCTTCGGGTCCCGCCCCGGACTCGGTGCCTGCGCTCGGGTCGGGCCGGAGAGCGTCGTCAGCAGGAACGCCGCCAGAAACACCACGAGGAATCGCTTCATCATCACCTCGTCACCTGGACTTGCGGGCGTCGACACCTCGGGCGAGTTTCCTTAGTCAAGGGCTGATACCAACCCTCAAGCCTCAAAGGCTGGACGACCTTTTTTTATCAGAATGCGGATGTTATATCAGAGCCTCAAGGGATTCCACCCCCCTCCGCAATTCAGGGTCACAAGTGCCTTGCCAGGCGGCCCGCTCCCCAACGAACAAGCAGCAACCGTCGGATCCTTCGGACTCTGGACGCGGAGGGCGAACTCTTGACATCTCAGCCAAATGATGCCATATCACATAGCCGACGCGAACGCAGGCTTCAGTCGACTCGCGCAGCCTGTGTTCCCGAGATCCGATGAGGTCGTGCCGGACTCCCCCGCACGCACGTCAAGGAAAGGGCTATCTTGATGAGACCCGCCGTGAATCGCAGAGAGTTCCTCGGCAGCGTCGGCGCGGGCCTGGCCGTCGCCGCTGGTTCATCGGCTGTTGCAGAGTCGACCGCCGGCCGGCCAATCCGGTTCGGCTTGATCGGGTGCGGCAACCGAGGCCCGCATGACGCCACGGGCCTGATCACCCAGGCCGGGGCGCAGCTCGTCGCGCTCGCCGACCTCTTCGAAGACAAGGTCACGAAGATCCGACCGACTCTCGACGGCGTCCTCAAGGCGAAGGGCCTGCCGCCGGTCGCGCCTGACCGGCTCTACCACGGCCCGCAGTCTGCGCTCCGGCTTGCGGAAAGCGACCTCGACGCCGTCCTGATCGCGATCACCCCTTACTACTACCCGGCCGTGCTCGAGATGATCGCCGGGACCGGCCGGCATATTTACTGCGAGAAACCGGTCGCCGTCGACGTCCCCGGCTGCTTGCGGGTGATCGAGCTGGCGAAGCGGTTCGAGGGGAAGATCGTCTTCCACGTCGGGATGCAGGTCCCCTGGGCCTCGGCCATGCAGGAGATGGTCAAGCGAATCCACGCGGGAGCGATCGGCGAGATCGTGACCGCGCAGTCGTTCTTCTACTTCGGCGGCGGCGGGCTCGTGGCTCCGCCCAACGTCGGCCCCGACGAGGCCCGGATCAGGCGATGGACGGGAGACCGCATCCTCTCCGGCGACATCGTCGTCGAGCAGAACGTCCACGGCATCGACAAAATCAACTGGATCCTCAAGGGGCACCCAATCTCGGCATTCGCCAAGGGCGGGCGCAAGGCACGCACCGACTTCGGCGACGTCTGGGATCACTACGTCGGTGCGCTGACCTACCCCAACGACGTCGTGGTGAACTTCCAGTCGACCCAGTTCCCCCCCAGCCTCGGCGACGCGGGCGAACGGTTCTTCGGGACGCGTGGTGTCTCCGAATCGCATTACAGCGGGGGGGTCAAGATCTTCGGCGAGTCCCCCTGGGACTCGGGCGCCAACGAGATCGTCACTGACGCCGAGGCCAACAAGTACCGGGCGTTCATTGAGGACATCCGCACGGGAAACCTCCGCAACGAGGCCTTCCGAGGCGCCGAGAGCGCGCTGAGCGCCATCCTGATACGCACGGCCGCCTACCAAGGGCGTGAAGTCACCTGGGACGCGATGCTGAAATCCGGCGAAGCGTTGGACGCCCGGATCGACCTGAAGCAGTTCGAGACCCGCTCATGACTCTCACAGGGAAAGTCGCGATCGTCACCGGCGCCGGCAGTCGTCGAGGCATCGGCCGGGCGATCGCGCTCGGCCTGGCGCGCGAGGGCGCCGACGTGGCGGTCACCGAATGGGCCGGCGAGGGGGTCGCCGACGAGATCCGGGCGCTCGGCCGCCGCTCATTGGCCGCCGCCATCGACGTCGCCGACGCCCCGGCCGTTCGCCAGTTCGTCGCTGCTGTCGCGCGCGAGTTCGGTCACATCGATATCCTGGTCAACAACGCCGGGTTCTGCGAATTCGTTCCGTTCCTCGACCTGACCGAGGACCTCTGGGATCGGACCCTGGCGGTGAACCTCAAAGGGTTCTTCCTCTTCGGCCAATGCGTCGCCCGGCAGATGGTCCTCCAGGGGCGTGGCGGCAAGATCCTGAACATCTCCTCGCAGGCCGCGGAGGCGGCAGGCGAAGAGAAGGTCCACTATTGCGTCTCCAAGGCCGGCGTCAAAATGCTCACCCAGGGGATGGCCCTGGAACTCGCGCGCCACCGGATCCAAGTCAACGCCATCGCCCCGGGCACGATCGATACCGAGATCGTCCGCCAGCCCAACATCCAGGCCCTGGTCGAACGCGAGCGTCAGCACTCCACCATCCCGCTGGGCCGCATGGGAACCGCCGCGGACCTCGTTGGAGCCGCCCTCTTCCTCTGCTCGCCTGCCTCGGATTACGTCACCGGCGCCGCTCTCCTCGTCGACGGCGGCATGCTCAGCGGCTCCCTCCTCCCGGAAGAATTCCGTACTGCAAATTTCCCCAAGGACCTGGGGCAATCCATTTAGGAAAACCATCCCGCGTGGTTCATATTCTTGTCCGAGTCGATCCTGGCTCAGCATCTTGCTGATACGAAGGCGACACCAGGCATCACCATCTCCAAGCCCCAAGCTGCTGCGCGGGCAACAATCGCAGAACGCCGCCGCCGGTCCCGCCATCGCAAATGGCAGCACCCAGCCCGAAACGGTCGCCGCGGTTCCGTTCCGATGGCCTGGCGTGGCGGGGTCTGTTATCGTCGATGCAAGCGTCGACAAACAACCTTGGCGAGCGATGTCTATGACCTTGGCGATCGAAACGCATCAGTTATCCCGGTTCTTCAATAACGCCTGCGCCGTCAACGGTATCGAATTGGCCGTCGAACGTGGGACATTTTACGGGTTTCTTGGACCCAACGGCGCAGGGAAGTCGACAACCATCAAGATGTTGACGGGTCTGCTCGCACCTTCCGGCGGCGAAATCAAAGTGCTGGGCCGGAACATGCTCGACCCCCACGAGGCGCTGGACGCAAAACGGCACATGGGGGTCATTCCCGAAGACCTGGCCCTGTTTGACAATCTGACGGCGCGAGAATACCTCACCTTCGTCGGCCGGATCCACCTGATGCCTCGGGACACGATCCGAAGCCGGAGCGAAGAGTTGCTCTCGATCCTGGACCTGCAGAACGAGGAAAAGAAGCTCACCCTCGAATATTCGCACGGCATGAAGAAGAAGTTGGCCATGGCCGCGGCGCTCCTGCCGAACCCCGACTTGCTCTTCCTCGACGAGCCGTTCGAAGGGGTCGACGCGGTGACCTCACGCGTGATCCGCGACCTGCTTGCGGGGTTTGTCGCCCGAGGGTCGACGGTCTTCCTCACTTCCCACGTCCTGGAAATCGTCGAGCGCCTCTGCACCCATGTCGGCATTATCGTCAAAGGGAATCTCGTCGAGCAGGCGTCGTTGGACACAATCCGCCAGGGGGCCTCGCTGGAAGAGTCGTTTCTCCAGAAGGCGGGGGCCGACCAGGAAGCCAGTCGCAACAAGCTCAACTGGCTCGAGGAGGCGACGTCGTGACCTGGCAACACTTGCAGGCCGTTGTCTGGCTCCGCTGGCGCTTGATGGTTAATGAGTACCGCCGCGCCGGCGCCTTCAATGCCGTGGTGATGATGATTGTGATGATCGGTGCACTGGTCACGGCCATCCCCTTATTCATCGCCTGCTTCGTCTTCGGGACGTATGCGATCCCCAAGGCAACGCCGACTCACCTGCTGTATGCGTGGGATGGAGTGGTCGTCGGCTTTCTGCTCCTCTGGGGGACCGGCCTCTTGACGGAGTTGCAGAGAAGCGACCCATTGTCACTGGCGAAGATCCTCCACTTGCCCGTCTCGGCCAACGGAGCGTTCCTGATCAATTATCTCAGTTCGCTAATGCGTCTGAGCCTGATCGTCTTCGCTCCGGTAATGTTCGGGTTCAGCCTGGCATTGATTTCTGTCAAGGGAGCGTCGCTCCTGCCCGTCCTCCCGTTATTGGCCGCGTTCCTGCTGATGGTCACCGCCCTGACCTATCAATTCCAGGGCTGGCTGGCCTCGCTGATGAGTAACCCGCGCCGTCGCCGAACGGTGATTATGACCGCGACCATGTTCCTCGTTCTGATCTTTCAACTGCCGAACCTCATCAACATTCTCTCCCCCTGGGGCACCCAACGGCACGCAAACCGATCCACGGCATTGTCGAACGAGGTCGCAAAGCTGGAGCATTCTCTGAAAGCGAAGGAAATTGACGGCCCGGAATACGTGCGTCGCCTGCAGGAAGTGATGCAAGAGCACAAGCTCACCACCGAACGGGCCAACCGCGAAATCATGCAACGGTTGGAAAAAACAGCCCGACTCGTGAATACGGTCTTGCCTATCGGATGGCTGCCGCTGGGCGTCATGTCCGCGGCCGAGGGCCGCGTCCTGCCGACGGTCTTCGGGCTGTTGGGAATGACGTTGATCGGAGTCGTCAGCCTCGGGCGCGCGTACCGCGCCACGATCGCTCTCTATCAAGGGGAGCCGATCAACCGAAAAGGCCGGCCGACGCCCGACCCTGCACTCGCCCCGACGGCGAACCCCCGAAAGCCGGGGACCTCGCTGCTCGAAGCCCGGCTTCCCGGCTTGTCGGAACCGGTCTCGGCGATCGCGCTGGGGAGCCTTCGCTCCATCCTGCGGGCGCCCGAGGCGAAAATGATGTTGCTGACCCCCCTGATCATGGGCGTCATCTTCGGCTCCATGCTCTGGAACCTCTGGAGCCAACGGTTCGCGACTCCGGAGCCGCTTCGGCCGATGATCGCCATCGGGGGGATGCTCTTCGTGTTCTTCGGCGTACTTCCACTGGTAGGCAACCAATTCGGCTTCGACCGCGACGGTTTTCGCGTCTTCGTGCTCAGCGCAGCGCCTCGGCGAGACATCCTGCTCGGCAAGAATCTGTCTTACGCCCCGATCACCCTGGGAATGAGTGCGATCCTGCTGGCGGCCGTGCAGATGTTTTGCCCCATGCGGCTGGACCACTTCCTGGCCATCGCCCCGCAGTTCGTCTCGATGTTCCTGCTCTTCTGCCTCTTGGCGAACCTGCTTTCCATCTACACGCCGATTTACATCGCCGGCGGTTCGCTGAAGCCAAAGAATCCGAAGCTGAGCACGATGCTCTTACAAATGCTCACTCTTATGTTTCTCTTCCCGCTGACCCAGGTGCCCACGCTCTTGCCGCTGGGCGCGGAGGTGTTGTCGACATCCCTCGGTTGGACGAAGAATGCCCCGGTCTTCCTGATGTTAGCGCTGGCGGAATGTGCGGTGGTCGTCTTGTTTTACCGGCTCTCGCTGGGGTGGCTCGGGCGCTTGCTCCAAACCCGAGAGCAGATCATTCTGGAAACGGTGACCAACCGGGCGCCTTGACGCCACCCAAAGGCAAATCGCTCTTGAGAAAAAAAAAGAGCGAACAGTTCGTGAACCATCGCCCGGGCCGTTGTGTCCTCAAACGGCAAGCGGTCGGGCACCTCATGTCGTTTCAAGAGCCTGAGCATTGGAGAAAGGACGCTGATGGAGACCTCTGCGGAAGGAGCAGGATCCAACGCTGAGGCCATCGCTGCGCTCGCACGTCGTCATGGCCTCGCGCCGGTAGGCGGAATCGAGTGGAACGACCTCGGCCTCGATTTCCGCGCGGCGTTCACGACCGACGAGGAGGGTACGGACTGGGTGCTCCGAATTCCCCGCCGCCCTGACGTCTGGCCGCGGGCCGAAAACGAGGCACGGGTTCTGGACCTCCTCAAAGGCAGGCTGCCGGTCGAAGTCCCTGACTGGCGGATCGCCACGCCAGACTTGATCGCCTATCCGCGTCTGGCCGGCACGACCGCCGTGACCGTCGATCCGGTCACCAAGGAGCCCACCTGGAACATCGCCAAGGACAACCCGGCCTTCGTGGAAAGCTTTGCCCGCACGCTCGCCGCACTCCACGGCATCGATCCCGCCGAAGCCGCCGCTGCCGGCCTGAAGGTCTCGTCACCAGAAGAGGCACGACGCGCCTTCGCCGACGACCTCGACCGGGTGAAACGTGAAATCGGCATCGGCGAAAGCCTGTGGAGACGTTGGCGCACCTGGCTCGATGACGACGCGTCGTGGCCCCCGTTCACAACCTTGGTCCACGGCGACCTCCACGTCGGCCACGTCCTGGTCGACGAGACCTCCCGGGCGACGGGCCTGCTGGACTGGACCGAGGCCGAGGTGAGCGACCCCGCCATCGACTTCATCTTCCATCTCATGGGGTTCGGCGAGTCCGGCCTCGAACGCCTCCTCGACGAATACGAAGCGGCCGGCGGACGGACATGGCCGGGCCTGCGCCGCCACGTCGACGAAAGACTCGCCGCCTTCCCCATCAAGTACGCCCTGTTCGCACTCACCAGCGGCCAGGACGAACGTCTCGCTGCGATCAAGGAACAGCTCGGAGCCGACGGCGAGTCGGCATGATCCTGCCAGCGACTCACCTCACAGCTTCTTGAGTAACGCCAACGCGCGTTCCTCGAAGATTTGCTGCCATGCCGGCGCGAGGATGCAGTCGCTGTCTTCCTGCGCTCCCCCTACGTTCCTGAGCTGTTCCGCCGTAGGCGCATAATAGATATACCCATTGGTATAGCCCGCCACGAACGCAAGGTCGTGAGGAGCCTTCTTCTTGAGGTTGAGCCCGATCTGCACGGTCAATTCCCCTGGAAACGTGACCAGGACGAACTCACCGACCCTCACCCCCACCATCTCGACATCGATCGTCTGACTTCCCGCAGCCACGTTGTCCGCCTGGTGCTTCCGCAACAAGGCCAGGTTCGTTTGCGTCCTGGTGAGTTGTTCCATGACATAGATATTGTCAATGTACGCCTTCATATTGCTTCGATTCTCGGCATCGAGCTTGACCAGGTCGTCCCGCTTCAGCATCTTTTCGAGCAAGTACCGGTGCGAGCTATAGGAAGGAAACTCGCTCGACAGGTTGTACTTCACAGCCAACGGGATAAACGTCTTCAAATTCAGGCTCGTGCCTTGCAAGGACTGAAGCATTTTTTGCTGCTCGGCCTCCATGGAGAGAATGCGTTCGGCAACATCGGCTCTGGGCAGCCGGACGGTCTCCTGGATGACTTTGAGCCGATCGTCTTTCTTGCTCTGCACCTTTCTCAAGGCCTGCAAGGTGCTCAGGCCCAGCATGTTTCCCAGGGGTTCCGCATTTCTTGGACTATTCACGTCCTTATACGCGACTGGGTTGATGTCACCACCACACCCCTGCAAGAACAAGGCGATTGTCCCCTCGCTCAAGTTGTCTTCGATCACCCGGGACGCAAACCCGGTGAGGTCCGCGGTGTTTCCACCGCTGGGAACCCCTTGGATCGGGTGGCACGCGAAGTTGTAGACAACCGCCAGGGTCTGCCCGTCGTTGCGGTCGAGCCGAAGGATGCCAATTTCCGGATCCACCGGACCGACCTCGGCGACAACGTCATCCGGGGGCACCGAGTACGCATGTCGAACGTCGATCTCCTTGCCATTCTTCAGCTTGAGCCGGCGGTTCTCCATGATCCGATTCTCATGGCCGACGCCGGCGCCGACGTTGACCGGAACCAGGTTCTCCGTGGCCTCTTTCACTGCCTGGAACGTCCGCTGATCGACATCCCCGCACACAATTCCATGACAATGGCTGGCGTTGACCAGGACGCTCTCCGGCTTGATACTCAGTTCCTTTTCGAGCCGGGAACGCACCTTGGCGAGATAGTCGTTCTTGATGTGCCCGATCTCGCCGATCGCCACGGCGTCGACGGTAATGATCACGGCCGTCGTGGCGTCATCCTTCAGCACAAGGGCTTTGACATACAACGGGTCATTGACCGGTCCGGCCTCCCTGTTCGTGATGTCGACTTTGGCCACGCCCGCCCTGAGCTGAGCGGCCACCGCAGCGCCGGTCGGAAGGAATCCGAGGCCCCCCAGCGTCGCCATGAGAATGGCCAGAGGAATCCTGTGGCACACTTGCCGCCGGCTCTTGCGGAGGAGCCCGTTGATTTCAAAGGCAGCCATCATGTAATCGTCGCCTTGGTTCAAACGGCCTGCTGAAGTTTGCCCGGGAACGTCTTGTCCCGAGATTGTAACGCTCCATCTGGTCCCGCACGAGCGACCGCTGGTTCCGACGAAAAGAGGGCTTCAAACCAGGGGCATTCCACCGTGGACAGGCTCCGAATCACCCCTTTCGAAAGCGAAACGGGGCGGGCGATCGAGATGCGGATCGACCTGATTGGTCAATCGCTCTCTCGAACGCCGCGCCCCGTCTCGAAGCGAGGAATGGTTCCACGGACTGGGGGCGAACGGGGTGGGAACGTTCGGCAGACCAACCGATACGATCCGACTCCCCGGCGCGAGCGCCAACGGAAGCCGGGGGAAACCCGAGCGTTCGGGCCGGAACGGACCACGCGCCTCGAAGGTCGCGCCCCCGAAGGCCGGCCCACCGTGGCGGGTCCGACACGCGGCCAGACCCCTCTCCAGGAAACAAACGGTGCGTTGTCAGTCGAGCGGGGCGGCGCGATGACCGCACGGGGGGACGGGGATCGAACGCTTTCGGCTTCCTCGAAGGGAGGGTCGGCAAACTCGGTGGTCCAGGCGACGGCGGGAGCATCGAGTGCGATACCCTGATCCCCCGACGGCTCGACTGGGCCGAGCTCATGATCCTCCAACCTCGAAGACGCGGGAACGCTCTCTCCCGTGACCTCCGCGAAATCAACAGAACCAACCTCAACCTCGGCGCTGACCTCGTCATCTTCATGAGAGGCCAGCGTATCCTGGCAGGCACCCTCGTCCACGTCGGTCTCATCTTGGTGCAACTCAAAGTCGGGTGAGTCGCCATCGGGTTCCGGCAGAACGACTTCCTCCGGCGACGGTTGAGGACAAGCCTCGAGGTCGGGCGCAGAAAAGGCGACGTCGGCAACCGTGATCGACTCATCCTGGATCGACTCGTCGCAAGCAGCCGGCTCATCGAAGGTCGCGGAGCGATCCTCGAGTTCCGGACTGAACTCGGCGGCGAGTTCTCGAGGGACAGGCACTTCCGAAACATCCCCAAGGGAACCATCAGGGTCCGACCAAAGAACCTCCTCCGAGGACGGGCGAAGCGAGGCTTCGGCGTCGGACGAAGCGAAGTCGGCGTCGGTAATCGGCTCATCCTGGGGAAACTCGTCGCAAGCCGCCGGCGCATCGAAGCTCACGGAGCGATCTTCGAATTCCGGACTGAACTCAGTGGTGAGCTCACCAGAGACAGGCTCCTCCTCCGACAAAACAGCCTCCTCCGGCGACGGGCGAAGCAAAGCTTCGGCGTCGGACGGAGAGAAGTCGGCGTCGGCGATCGGCTCATCCTCAGTGAATTCGTCACGAGCAGCCGGTTCGTCGAAGAGCGCGGGGCGATCCTCGAATTCCGGGCTGACTTCGGCAGCGAGTTCTTGGTGGACAAGCTCCTCCTCCGGCAAAACGACCTCCTCCGAGGACGGGCGAAGCAAAGCCTCGGCGTCGGACGAAGAAGGGACGTCGTCGGTGATTGGCTCATCCTGGGGAAACTCGTCGTAAGCCGCCGGCGCATCGAAGGTCGCAAGGCAATTCTCGGGCTCCGGACTGATCTCGACGGCGAGTTCACCAGGGACAGGCTCTTCCTCCGACAAAAGGACCTCCTCCGAGGACGGGCGAAGCAAAGCTTCGCCGTCGGACGAAGGAGGGACATTGTCGGTGATCGGCTCATCCTCAGTGAATTCGTCACGAGCAGCCGGCGCGTCGAAGATCGCAGAGCGATTCTCAGATTCCGGACTGACTTCGGCGGCGAGTTCTTGGGAAACACGCTCCTCCACATCCTCGGAAGCCGGCAAGGCCGACGGAAGAGGAGAGGTGGGATCGCTTTCAGACTGGGCAAGGACAGGCTCGGTTTGCGTGTCCGCGTTCGTGCTCGGGCCTTCGACCCGGACGAACTTCCCTGGGCCGACCTGAATCCAGGTTGCGGGTGCCACGGTCGGTTCGACGACCGGTCCCCCCTTCGCCTTCCGCCCCCGCCCCCTCCCCCGCTTGGTTTTCACCATGACGGGATCAGGGTCGTTTCCTCCATCAAGATCGGCCGCGGTCTCGGAGGGCGAGGAAGCCAGCACGACCGTCTCAGCCTGCGATCGGAGACCGATCTCAAGCTCAGACGGTTCGAGGAGACTTTCAGACTCGTCGTCGGAGACTCGCTGGGAACCTGGCGCGAGCGGGGCCGGCACGTGATCGCGCGGGCCTTGCGCTGGGGCGAGGATCCAGACCATCAGGATGAAGTAAGGGGGCACCAGCCAAACCGAGACCGTAAAGGCCAAGGCCAGGCTCGTCAAAACCATCAAAACGACCAGCACCACCGGCCAGGCCCACGCGCGAACACGGGACCCGAGCCGAGGCTCGGTCGTCGAAGACAGGTTTGGGCTCGAGGAGTGATCGTCGTGCCGCACGCGGAGCCGCTCCGGTCGGTCGGGCCACCAGGGAATTGGCGCCACCGCCAACCCGCCCACCGTGTGTATCGGAAGCTCCGCGCGAGCATCTTGGTGTTTTCCGGACGAACCGGGAGAGTCAGAACGTCAGACCTTCGGGCAGGGAAAGGGAGGTAAAATATTCCGAACAACCGCAAGAGTGGAAGGAGAGGGCGACTTTTCCGTTCACCCATTTCTTGAGGGCAAAACGCAATTCCCACAAGCCTGTTCTCTGACACTCAAGGGGTTGTCGCAACCCTGGAGGAGCGACCGTCAAGAGCCAGGGAGGAAGCTCCCACAGAAAAACAACTTCAAATATCTTCAACTACAAGCAACAAAGGGGCGACCGTCAAGAACCGAGGGCTGGATCTTGACGGTCGCCCCTCCGGGCCACAAAGCACAAGCATTTTCACACAAATAACTTCATGGATGTGATCCGCGTTGGAGGAGCCGGTCGGCCCCTTGGGCGCGAAGCTGCTCGGCGACCTGACGGCCCAGGCTATCGGGGTTGTCGCGAGGACCGGTGGCGGAGACGAAAAGACGCTCGAGGCCGTCGGGGTCGAAGACGGCGACGTCGAGGGCCATCAGGCCGTCGTCGGTGTCGCGCCCCCAGGCGGCCAGGGGGATCATGCAGCCTCCTTCGAGCTCGGCCAAGGTCCGGCGTTCGGCGATGACGGCGCGGCGGGTGCCGGGATCGTCCAGGGGGGCGAGCAGCGCCCGGGTCGACGCATCCAAGGCACGGCATTCGATGCCGAGCGCCCCCTGCCCCACCGCCGGCAGGAACAAGGGAGGGCCAAGTCGTTGCGTGACATGCCCGGCAAGACCGAGCCGGCGCAGGCCAGCCTCGGCCAGGACCACGCCGTCGAGCGTGCCACTCAAGGCCTGGTTCAGGCGGGTCTCGACGTTGCCTCGAATGCCGACGACCTGCAAGTCGGGCCGGGCATGGAGGAGTTGGGCGCGGCGGCGGAGCGAGCCGGTCCCGATCGTGGCCCCAGGCGGCAAAGCTTCCAGGGTCCGATGGACCGGGGCGATCAAGGCATCGGCCGCGTCCTCGCGCACCGGGACCGCCCCCAGGATCAGCTCCTCGGATCCCTGCGTCGGTAGATCCTTGAGGCTGTGGACCGCGACCTCGACGGTCGAGTCGAGCAAGGCACGCTGAATCTCCTTGGTGAAGAGGCCGATTCCACCGATCGCGGCCAAGGGGGAGTTGCGGTCGCGATCGCCTTGCGTCTTGATCTCGACGAGCTCGACCCGCAAGCCGGGATGGAGTTCACGGAGCCGGGCGGACACCCACTCCGATTGCCAGCGGGCGAGCTGACTCCCACGGGTCCCGATTCGGATTGTGCCCGGCCCCGGCCGAGCGTCCACACTCGTAGCGTCAATCGCCGTCATTTCAAAGGGATCCCTTCCGCTCGACCGATCACCAGGACCACGACGCGCGCGGCCCCGGCGCGCTTCAACGCACGCGCCGCGGCGCCGCAGGTAGCGCCTGTCGTCAGGATATCATCGACCAGGAGTACGGTTCGACCCCCCAGGGCCTGGCGACGCCGCACCTCGAAGACCTCCCGCATCACCTTGGCCCGCTCGCTCCGACCGGCGCTGGCCAGGTGAGGGGTCGAGCGAACCCGGCGCAACGGGTGGGCCAGGCGGAGCGAGAGCCGTTTCGAGATCCCGCGGGCCAGCGCATCGGCCTGGTTATATCCCCTCTGCCACTGCCGCCTCCAATGCAAAGGGATCGGCACGACCCACGAATCCGCGGGCACTTGCCGGACCTCGGCACGGGCATCGACCAGCACCTTGGCGAGCCAAGGGGCGAGCCAGGCGTTGGACTCTCGCTTCAGGCGAAGACAGAGGTCGCGGATCGTCCCCTCGTAAGGGCCCAAGGCAATGGCTGCGTCGAACCCGAGGGGCCGTCCACGGCACTCGAAGCAGCCCCCAACCTGGTTCGACCAGGGGCCCAACGGCATGGCGCACCGCTCACAGACCAAGCCCGAGGCGTTCACGAGATCGTTCCGGCACGACTCGCAGAACGGGGAATCGACCCCTGGCTGTTCGCAGATCGGGCAGACCCAGGGGAAGACCAGGGCTTCCAGCGCCCGGCACCCCTCAGCCATCCAGCATTGAAGCTGCCGCGTGGCGAACACGAGTATCGTCAAGGCCCCCGCTGGCCAGTTCTCAGGTAGGGTTCGAGCCGCTCCCGCAATTGATTTCGGGCCCGCGCCAGGAGCGACTTGACGGCGGCCTCGGACCGCCCCATCACCTCGGCGATCTCGGCGTAGCTCAACTCCTCGAACTTGTTGAGCAGGACCGCCACTTTCTGGTCCTCCCCTAGCCCGTCGAGCGCTTCGCGAACGACGTCCGAGAGTTCGACCTTGCGCAACTGGGCCGAGGCGGTCCCATCGCGTCCTGGGACGCGGTCGACGATGGGCCGGTTCTCCTGCGATCCCAGGCCGGCGTTTCCGGCCCCGGCCGAAGGATTGCGGCCTTTTTCTCGGAGATGGTTCAAGGCCAGGTTGTTAGCGATCGTGAACAGCCAGGTCGAGAACTTCGCCCGCGGCCGATACCCTTTGCGGGCGCGATAGACCCGTAGAAAGACTTCCTGAGTCAGGTCCTCCGCCTCCTCAGCGCGGCCGATCACGTGGACCATGATCCCGACCAGCCGGTGCTGGTAGCGTTCGACCAATACCTCGAAGGCCCCCTGAACGTCGTCGCGTACCTGCAACATCAGTCGGACGTCGGGATCACGAGCCTCCAACTGCTGCTCGAGGGTATCAGTGCTCACAACCCCGTTCCTCCCTCGGCCTCGGTCGTCTACGCTTCGTTCTCGCCGCGTGCCATTCAGCCGGCTACCCGGTCGAATGGCACCAGACAGACGGATCGCCAGACGCCCTTCTCTCTCGGTCGCGATCGACTCAGCCCATCGTACCAGAGGAGAGCGTTCCAATCCGATCAGGAAATTGCCACTGTCGGACGATCTTCGAACCTTCGTCGAAGCTGGCCACACGCCGCGTCGATTTCGCGTCCCTTGGTCTTCCGAACACTGACGCTGACCCCGCGCCCCCGGACAATAGACACGAAC
Organism: Singulisphaera acidiphila DSM 18658; assembly: GCF_000242455.2. GTDB lineage: Bacteria > Planctomycetota > Planctomycetia > Isosphaerales > Isosphaeraceae > Singulisphaera > Singulisphaera acidiphila. The sequence continues at coordinate 4,726,156 of NC_019892.1, read as the reverse complement.
TTCTGGATGGTTGAAGGGAAGGGCCGCTCATAGGGCAAGGTCGCCACGGGATTGTAAGGGATCAGGTTGACGTGCGCCTTGCGGGCCTCGAGCAGGTCGGCCAGCGCCCGCGCATCTTCGACCCGATCGTTGATCCCACGCAACATGACATATTCAAACGTGACTTGCCGGCCGCTATTCCGGAAGTAGGCGTCAGCCGCGTCGATCACGGCACCGAGCCCGACTTTTTCATTGATCGGCACCAGCTCGTTTCGCAACGCTTCCGTGGGCGCGTGCAACGAAACGGCCAGGTGGTATTGCCGGCCCAGCCCCGCCAGAACCATCATCTTTTCGGGGAGCCCCACCGTCGAGATGGTCACGCGCCGCTGCCCCAGGCCGAGCCCTTCGGAAGAGCAGATCCGATCGAGGGCCGCGAGCAGGTTGTCGAGATTCGCCAGGCTTTCGCCCATTCCCATGACCACCAGGTTGGTGATCGTTTCCTCGGCCGGCAAGAGGTTCCGGAGCCGAACGACCTGCTCCACCATCTCGCCTCGGGTCAAGTTTCGCTCGACCCCTTTGAGGCCGCTGGCGCAAAAAACGCAACCCATCCCGCACCCGACCTGCGTGCTGATGCAGACCGTCCGGCGCTCGCCTTCCGCCATCAAGACGCACTCGATCCGCCGGCCGTCCGCACAGCCGAGAAGCAGCTTATCCGTCCCGTCGGGCGAGACGTGATGATAGGCCACCTCGGTCGCAAAGACCTGCCACTCCGCGTCGAGCTGCTCGCGCAACGCTTTTGGAAGATCCGACATGAGTGCAAACTGCTCGACGCGACGCTGAAAGACCCAGCGCAAAACCTGCCGGGCATGGAAGCCGGGGAAACCCCGGTCGACCATCCACTCCGCTAGCTCGGGAGGGGGAACTTCCAATAACGCTCGTTTCATCGTCGGCCGCGCGCTTCTGATATCAAGAAGAAGGTACTCCTCCGAAAGATCGACGATCGATCCTTGCGAAGCTCGAGACGCTCGTTCCCAATCCATAATACGTCGAGCATCAGAGACAAGTCTATCAAAGTCGAAAGTCGAAATGGTGCCTCCACCAAATCTTCAATTCCGGCCGGCCCAGCCGGAAGGTCCAGCTTCACCGGAAAATGAAGGACGTTGGGTGCCACGGGTTCCGTACTCGGACCCCGTGCGCCCCAGGCCAAGGCATTCCCCCATGGGGTCCGAGTACGGAACCGCAGGGCACCCGGAAGATCCGCAAAACACTCCGGGGGGATTCCCCTTCTGGGACAGACTCTGAGACAAGGCAGAGAGCTTTAATAGTTGCGTCCATTGGGGCGAGCGCCGTTCCCGGGGCGAAGCGACCGCGCAACGAAAAACGCCCCGACCCTTCGATGAAGAAGGATCGGGGCGTCTTGAAAAGGATTCCGGCGATCACCGACTTTCGCGCCAAAGGCACTATCATGGGCCTGACGGGCTTAACGGCCGTGTTCGGAATGGGAACGGGTGGGACCCCGTCAGTATGTTCGCCGGAAAAGCAACCGGCGGGCGATCAAACCCGCCGGTTCCGTGTGCTTACTCTCACAGTGGTCGTCACGCAAGCTCAAACCGCGGTTTCATGGGCATGACCAACCGACTTCGAGTCTCTTCACGACGCGTGGTCCCCGTTATTGGATGGGAATACGTCGCCGTGTGATCGATCGAATACGATCGGTGAATGATGCAACCCAGATTCCTGTCCATCAAGTTCCATCACAGGAACCGGCGGACGGATCGGGGTGGTCAAGCGATCGGCTGTTAGGACCGGTCGGCTGCGGCGATCACTCGCCGTGCACTCCCGGCCTATCGACCTGGTCGTCTTCCAGGAGCCTTCGCACTTGCGTGCTGGAAACCTCGTCTTGAAGAGGGCTTCGCGCTTAGATGCCTTCAGCGCTTATCCTTTCCCGACCTAGCTACCCGGCGGTGCCCCGAGCGGGACAGCCGGTACACCAGAGGTCGGTCCTCCCCAATCCTCTCGTACTAGGGGAGACCCTTCGCAAGTTTCCTACGCCCACGGCAGATAGGGACCGACCTGTCTCACGACGGTCTGAACCCAGCTCGCGTACCGCTTTCATTGGCGAACAGCCAAACCCTTGGGACCTTCTCCAGCCCCAGGATGCGATGAGCCGACATCGAGGTGCCAAACCTCCCCGCCGCTATGGACGCTCGGGGGAGATCAGCCTGTTATCCCCGGAGTACCTTTTATCTGTTGAGCGACGGCCTTTCCATCCAGCACCGCCGGATCACTAACGCCGACTTTCGTCCCTGCTCGACTGATGGGTCTCGCAGTCAGGCACCCTTCTACGTTTGCGCTCTTGTTGCCAGATTGCCGACCTGGCCGAGGGTACCATTGCACTCCTCCGTTACTCTTTGGGAGGAGACCGCCCCAGTCAAACTGCCCGATGAGCACGGTCCCGGTCCGGGCTACGGACCGGTGAGGATCAGAGTCATTTCAGGGTGGTATTTCACCAGTGGCTCCCCGACGGCTGGCGCCGCCGGATCACGGCCTCCCACCTATCCTACACAGAAAGGACGCTGACCCAGTGCCAACCTGCAGTAAAGGTTCACGGGGTCTTTCCGTCTGACCGCGGGTACGTGGCATCTTCACCACGGCTACAGTTTCACCGGGTCCCTCGTGGAGACAGTGCTCCAGTCGTTACGCCATTCATGCAGGTCGGAACTTACCCGACAAGGAACTTCGCTACCTTAGGACCGTCATAGTTACGGCCGCCGTTTATCGGGGCTTCGGTCGCCAACTTCAGCTTACGCCTCATCGGCTCCCTTAACCTACCGACACCGAGCAGGCGTCAGACTCTATACGTCCTCTTGCGAGTTGGCAGAGTCCTGTGTTTTTGATAAACAGTCGCTAGAGCCGATTCTCTGCGGCTCTCCTTACGGAGAGCACCCCTTGTACCGAAGGTACGGGGTCATTTTGCCGAGTTCCTTCACGAGGGTTCTCCCGAACGCCTTCGGATACTCGCCTAGCACACCTGTGTCGGATTGCGGTACGGGCCGGATGGTTCGTCCCGACGGGGCTTTTCGTGGCCGGCTCGTCATCAGGCTTCCAGATCGAATGCTGTCGGCCTTGCGGCACGGGGTCATCTAACACCCCGACCTGACTGGAACCGGCGTCCTCCGTCGTTCAACCTTACCATCGGGTGGCGGAATATTAACCGTCTGTCCATCGGCTACGCCCTTGGGCCTCGCCTTAGGTCCCGACTGACCCTGGGCGGATTGACCTTCCCCAGGAAACCTTGTGCTTTCGGCGGACAGGCTTCCCACCTGTCTTGTCGTTACTCGTTCCGGCATTCGCACTCGCCCACGCTCCACTGGTCGTTTCCATCCAGCTTCGTTGCGGTGGGCGACGCTCTCCTACCATCATTGCTGATCCGCGACTGCGGCACGACGCTTAGTCCCCGTCATTTTCGGCGCGGGATGGCTCGACCGGTAAGCTGTTACGCACTTTTGAAATGATGGCTGCTTCTAAGCCAACATCCCGGCTGTCACCGCGATCCCACTTCCTTTGCCACTGAGCGTCGATTTGGGGGCCTTGGTCGGCGGTCTGGGTTGTTTCCCTTTTGAACGTGAAGCTTATCCCCCACGTTCTGACTCCCGGGGTCCGTCGTGCGGTATTCGGAGTTGGGTTTCGGAGGGTAGGCGGGAAGCCCCCCTACCGAATTCCGTCGCTCTACCCCCGCACGATATGTCCCGAGGCTGGCCCTAAAGCCATTTCGGAGAGAACGAGCTATCTCCAGGTTTGATAAGACTTTCACTCCTCCCCACGGGTCCTCCCCCAGTTTTTCAACACTGGTGGGTTCGGTCCTCCACGACCGGTTAGGGTCGCTTCAACCTGCCCATGGGTAGTTCACCTGGTTTCGCGTCTACTGCACCCGACTATGGCGCCCGATGAAGACTCGCTTTCGCTACGGCTCCCCCCCTGAAGGGGTTAACCTGGGGCCGGATACAGTAACTCGCCGGATCATTATGCAAAAGGCACGCGGTCACGCGGCCCGAAGGCATCGCGCTCCCACCGCTTGTAGGCACGGGGTTTCAGGTTCAGTCTCCTCCCCTTATCGGGGTTCTTCCCACCGTTCGGTCGCCCTACTGGGTTCGCTATCGGTCGTCATCGAGTGCTTAGCCTTGCGGGATGGTCCCCGCCGATTCAGGCCGGGTTTCACGTGCCCGACCCTACTCGGGTACCGAAGAGGGGAGATTGCATCGTCGCCTACGGGGCTATCACCCGCTCTGGCGCTCCGTTCCAGGAGGCTTCGGCTGACGCTCACTCATCCCATGTTATCGGCCCCACGACCCCGCGTGGTGTCCCACGCGGTTTAGGCTGATCCCCGTTCGCTCGCCGCTACTGAGGGAGTCTCGGTTGATTTCCTTTCCTCCGGGTACTGAGATGTTTCAGTTCCCCGGGTCTCTACAGGCATTCCGGGATCGACGTTCGTTGGGCAACTCCCCCGGACATATCGCAGCCTTCCACGCCTGTCTCTCTGATGACGCCTAGGCATCCCCCCCGTGCCCTTAGGAGCTTGACCACGCCGATCCGGACGCCGCGGTTTCCCGAAGGAAGCTCGACAGCCGAATCTGCGAGGGGTCAGTCCCCGATCTGTCTTCGATCGAGTGCCCAGCGTCTCGCGACGCAGGCTCACTCTCACTTGGGTAACGATCCCCATTGTGAGGCCGGTCGCTGTCGCAGCGATCGACACTCACGCATCCGTAAGGGTTCCACTGTATTGTGGAGAGATTCTTCTACTTGGTCTGCCACGACCACTTGTTTGCGGTTCTCACTTGCGTGACCTAACCACCGGATTGTGAAAGAGCAACCGAATTCCCATTACAACCCCGCAAGGCCGAAGCCTTGAAGAGCCATGCTCGGAATCCGCACTGGCCGCTGGCCAGGGGGTGAGACCGCGTACGGTCGCACCCCGCACCCAGCAGTGCAAAGCAAACGGAAGAACAGAAACAGAAAGGACCCCTCGAGTGAGGGGTCCCCTCATTGGTCGATCGTGTTCGTGGTGAGAAAACCTTCGTGGGAAGCCGGCGTAAAACCATCTGATCAAGGAGACGGTGCCGATGCGGCTCTTCTCGAATCGCGACGGTGACCGAAGCCACGTCCCTCGATTCTCAGAGCCGAGATTTTCTAAGAAAATCCTTAGAAAGGAGGTGATCCAACCGCAGGTTCCCCTACGGTTACCTTGTTACGACTTAGTCCCCATCACGGGTTTCATCTTCGGCGCCTGCCTTGCGGCTCCGGCGACTTCGGATGCCCCCCGCTTTGGTGGCTTGACGGGCGGTGTGTACAAGGCTCAGGAACACATTCACCGCGGCATGCTGATCCGCGATTACTAGCGATTCCAGCTTCATGCGGGCGGGTTGCAGCCCGCAATCCGAACTGAGGAACGGTTTTTGCGATTAGCATGACTTTGCAGCCTAGCAACGCTCTGTCCGCCCCATTGTAGTACGTGTGCAGCCCCAAGCATAAGGGCCATGAGGACTTGACGTCATCCCCGCCTTCCTCCGGCTTAACGCCGGCGGTCTGTCTAGAGTTCCCGGCACGACCCGCTGGCAACTAGACACAGGGGTTTCGCTCGTTAGGGGACTTAACCCAACACCTCACGGCACGAGCTGACGACAGCCATGCAGCACCTGTGCACGTTGTTCCTTGCGGCCTCACCGACGTTTCCGCCGGCTAATCCGTGCATGTCAAGCCTGGGATAAGGTTTTGCGCGTAGCCTCGAATTAAGCCACATACTCCACCGCTTGTGTGAGCCCCCGTCAATTCCTTTGAGTTTCAGCCTTGCGACCATACTCCCCAGGCGGGGTACTTCACGGTTTCCCTACGACAGGGAGCCCATCGGCGAGCCCCCTATCCAGTACCCATCGTTTACGGCCAGGACTACCGGGGTATCTAATCCCGTTCGCTCCCCTGGCTTTCGCGTCTCAGCGTCAGTAGGCATCCAGGACCTCGCTTTCGCCACGGGCGTTCCTTCCGATCTCAACGCATTTCACCGCTCCACCGGAAGTTCCAGGTCCCCCTATGCCCCTCCAGACTCGTCGTATCCACGCCCGTTCCCCGGTTGAGCCGGGGGATTTCAGCGACAGACGCACGAATCCGCCTACACGCGCTTTAAGCCCAATGATTCCGAATAACGTTCGCACGGTTCGTCTTACCGCGGCTGCTGGCACGAACTTAGCCCGTGCTTCCTCCAGGGATCAATCAAGGCTTTTCAGCCCTTTTTCCCCCTCGACAGGAGTTTACAACCCGAAGGCCTTCATCCTCCACGCGGCGTCGCTCGGTCAGGCTTGCGCCCATTGCCGAAGATTCTCGACTGCAGCCTCCCGTAGGAGTCTGGGCAGTGTCTCAGTCCCAGTGTGCCGGGCCACGCTCGCACGCCCGGTAGGCATCACAGCCTTGGTGGGCCATTACCCCGCCAACAAGCTAATACCACGACAGCCCGTCCCACGACGCCGAAGCTTTGGCAAAACACCGATGCCGGTGTCGTTGCGTCGCTGGGGATTACCCGCGGTTTCCCGCGGCTATACCCAATCCTGGGGTTGGTTACCGTCGCCTTACTCACCCTTGCGCCACTGGCCTTGCGGCCCGTTCGACTTGCATGCCTAATCCACGCCGCCAACGTTCATTCTGAGCCAGGATCAAACCCTTCGAGATTGGTCGTCTCTCTTACTCCGAAGAGCAATGAGAGCCGGTCCTCACCTTCAAAAGGGTTGAGGAATTTGCTAACTGGTCGCAGCTCGAGTTCACCGGGGCACGCCCCTGCTCCCTCGTGCTGTTGGCTGTTGGATCCGTCTCCGTCGCGATTCGACCTCCAACCAAACGGGGTCGAGACGACTCAAACGGCTCCACGCCGGCTTCCCTCAAAGGTTCTCTTCAACCACAAGAACCACGATCGACTGGATTGTCAAAGAACGAACGTGCTATCGAAGCGATTGGCCGGAGTGACTTGCCCTGGGGGCGTGTCACGCCGGCCGACTCTACCGACAACATCACGGCCCGCTGTCTTGGTCGTCGGTTTCCCGTCGCCAGGTCAGCCGGCCGTTGCGTCGTCACCCGTGGTGACACAGGCGACAAGGGAGATAATACCAGGATCCGGACCAGAGTCAATAACTTCCCGAAGATTTCGCAGCGACTCCCTCGAAAATTCGCGGGTCGCTGCGTGAAGAGCCCGGCAAGTGGCTACGGTCGGCTCAACGGAAGAAGGCGGCCGCCTCGTTGTAGTACGAGAGGTCAAGGGTCTTGGTGGCGGCGACACCGTCTGCCAGGGTGGTTTCGATGATCTTGGTGCCCGAGAGAGCGACCATGGTCCCGAACCGCTTCTGAAGCACGAGGTTGCCGGCAGCCAGGCCGAACCGGGTCGCGAGGACGCGGTCGTAGGCGCTCGGGGGACCGCCGCGCTGGAGGTGTCCGAGGACGACGCAGCGGGTCTCAAACCCGGTCTGCTTCTCGATCTGGTCGGCCACCACGTTGCCGACGCCCCCGAGGCGGGCGTGGCCGAAGGCGTCGCTTTCGGCTTCGAGGGTGACGATCCCCTTGTCGGGGAATTTGGCCCCTTCGGAGACGACGACGATGCCGTAATGCTTGCCACCGGCCCGGCGACGCTTAAGCACGTCGATGACGTGCGGCATGTCGATCGGCACTTCGGGAACGAGGATATAGTCGGCTGCGACGGCGATTCCCGAGAAGCAGGCGATCCACCCGGCGTGCCGGCCCATCGTCTCGACGACCTGGATCCGGCGATGGCTCTCGGTGGTGGTCCGAAGCCGGTCGACACATTCGGTCACGATATTGACGGCGGTGTCAAAACCGAAGGTGAAATCGGTGACCATCAGGTCATTGTCGATCGTCTTCGGCACGCCGATGGTCGGCAGGTTGAATTCCTTGTGAAGCCGATGGGCGACCCCAAGGGTATCGTCGCCGCCGATCGCGACCAAGGCGTCGAGGCCAAGCTCCTTGAAGTTCGCGCGGAGCGCGGGGAGGTCGCTCTCGGGGTTCTTGAAGGGATTGGTCCGCGACGAGCCGAGGATCGTGCCCCCCTTGGCGATGATCCCGTCGGTCAGGTTGGTATCAAGGTCGAGGGTCAACTTCTGGACGAGTCCGCGCCAGCCCTCGAGGAGGCCGACGCAGGTGCCCCCTTCGTTCGTGACGCGCTGGACGACGGCGCGGATCACCGCGTTGAGACCGGGGCAGTCTCCGCCGCCCGTCAGTAAACCGACTTTCATGAATCGTTCCTAGCTCGTTCTTGGAGCCGGCCACGATTGGGCGTTGGAAACGCGTTGATCCTTGATTTGCAGAGTCATCCTGCGCGTTTTCAGACGCCCGCATGGAACCGGCACGTTCGTAACACGTGTCGCAAGTTTAGCAGCGGGCCACTCTGCGTGGGGTCTCCGGGGGCATCCCATGCGCGAGAATGCCCCCCGAAATTACCACAGGATCAGCAGGATATTCTAGTCGATTTCACCACAGACCCGAATCGGGCGCGGAGGGATCAGCTTGAACTCGGCCGCCCCTTCTCGGGCATCAGGACCCGTTCGACCCAGGTGGTGTCGACCCGACCCTCGATAAAGTCGCGGTTCCGGAAGATCCGGCGATGCAGAGGAATGGTGGTCTGGATCCCCTCGATCACCAGTTCGTCGAGCGCTCGCCGCATGGTGGCGATGGCCTCAAGGCGGCTCGGGGCGTGAACGATGAGCTTACCCACCAGCGAGTCATAGTTGGGCGGGACCGAGTAGCCCACTTCCACGTGCGAGTCCCAGCGCACGCCGGGTCCGCCCGGAACGTTCAGCATGGTGATCTTGCCGGGCGAAGGGCGGAAGTCGTGGTCGGGGTCTTCGGAGTTGATCCGGACTTCCATCGCGTGGCCGCGAGTGACGATCTGCTCCTGCGTGAACGGGAGCGGTTCACCCGAGGCGATCAGAATCTGTTGCTTGACCAGGTCGATGCCGGTGACCATTTCGGTGACCGGGTGCTCGACCTGGATCCGCGCGTTGACTTCGATGAAGTAGAAATTATTGTCGGCGTCGACGAGGAATTCGCAGGTGCCGGCGTTGACGTACCCGGCCGCCTTGGCGAGCCGGACGGCGGCTTCCCCCAACTTGATGCGCACTTCGAGGGGGAGCGACGCCGGCGCTTCTTCGACGAGCTTCTGATGGCGGCGCTGAAGCGAGCAGTCACGATCCCAGCAGTGGACGATGTTGCCATGGGTGTCGGCGAGGATCTGGACCTCGACGTGGCGGGGCCGATCGATGAACTTCTCGAGGTAGACGCTCGAGTTCTTGAAAGCGGCCTCGGCCTCGTTGCGGGCCCCCTGGAGGGCCGGGATCAGGCTCTCCTCATCGCGGCAGACCCGCATCCCCTTGCCGCCCCCCCCTGCCGCGGCCTTGATCAGCACGGGATAGCCGATCGAGCGAGCCAGGGTGAGCGCCTCCGCGTTGCTGGAGATAGGGCCGTCGGAGCCGGGCACGCAGGCGACCTGCGCAGCGGCGGCAACGGTCTTCGCCTCGGTCTTCAGGCCCATCTTGCGGATCGACTCGTGGGGCGGTCCGATGAACTCGAAGTTACAACTCCGGCAGATCTCGGCAAAGTGCGGATTCTCGCTCAAGAAGCCGTAGCCAGGGTGGATCGCCTGGACGTCGGCCACCTCGGCGGCGGCGATCAGGCGGGGAATATTCAGGTAGCTGTCGGCGCTCGGAGCTTTGCCGATGCAGATCGCGCGGTCGGCCAGCTTCAAGTAGGGGGCGTTGCGGTCCGCCTCCGAGTAGACGGCAACGACCTGGACCCCCAGTTCCTTGCAGGCGCGAATGATCCGCAGCGCGATCTCGCCACGGTTGGCCACCAGGATTCGCTGAAACATTCGGAAGTGCGTCCCGTATTCGAAGGGCGTCTCACGTTGGTCCAGGAAGCCCGCCCTCGCCCCCAATCAGAGAGAGAAGAAGAGAGACAAGGCTTCCGGCCGCGAACCAATGAAAAAAAGGAGAAACGCTCTTAGGCTGGTTGGACTCGGAACATGGGCTGACCGAACTCGACCGACTGGCCGTTCTTGACCAGCACTTCGGTTATCTTGCCGCTGAGGCCCGCCGGGATGTCAGTGAAGACCTTCATGGCCTCAATGACACAGACGGTGCTATCAGGGCGAATCGTGGCCCCGACGGTGACGAACGGCGGCGCATCGGGGGAGCTGGAGGCGTAATAGGTGCCCACCATCGGGCTCTTGATGACGGCATCATCCGACACGGGGGGCGCCGTCGGGATGGAGTCGATCCGAGCCGGTGCGGCGACCGGGGGGGGTGGGGCCGCATACAAACCGGGCACGGCCGGAGCCGGGGCCGGTGTCTCGTTCCGCCTCCGCAGGCGAATCTTCGTGGGGCCTTCGACCAGGTCAATGGCCATCAGGTCGTACCGCTTCATCAGTCGGACGAGCTGGTGGATGACATGGACGTCGAAGGGGGGAGTCGGTTCCGTCGGCTTCTCCGGCATTCTGACACTCCGCAAGCGGCACTCTTCGGGCTGGGCTCACGAGACACGGACCGTGTCGAGCGACTTAGGTACGTGGGTCAAGACCTCGCAGCCGTCGGGGGTCACCAGCACGTCGTCTTCGATCCGGATGCCGCCCCAGCCGGGCAAGTAGATGCCAGGCTCGACGGTGATCACCATGCCGGGTTGGAGCGTGACGCCGGATTCCTTGCGGAGCGCAGGGGCCTCGTGAATGTCCATGCCCAGGCCATGCCCCAGGCCATGGGTAAAAAAACGGCCGAAACCGGCGTCCTCGATGACGGAGCGGGCTTCGGCGTCGACATCTCGGGCCTTGACCCCCGGGCGAATCGCGGCGATCCCGCGCTCTTGCGCCGCCAGGACGGTCCGATAGACTTTCTCAAACTTGGAGGTGACCTTACCGGTGACCAGCACCCTCGTCAAGTCACTTTTATAGGGTGAGGCCGTCGCGCCCCAGTCGACGAGCACGAAATCGGCCTGATCGATCCGCTTTTCCGCAGTCGGTCGAGCGTGCGGAAGGGCCGAGCGTTCACCAACGGCGACGATCGGCGGAAAGCTTGCCGACGAGGCGCCACAGCGCCGCAAGTAATTCTCCAGCGCGTCGGCCGTGTCCTTCTCGCTGTCCTGACCGCGAAGGCCCGCGCGGAGCATCGCGAAGGCGCGTTCGGCCATGCCGATGGCCTCGCGGATCTCGGCGACCTCCTCCTTGTCCTTGAGAACCCGGAGGTCCTCGACCCTGTTCTTGACCGGGACGAACTCCAAGGTCGACGGGGCCTGCTGCTTCAGGCTCTCGAACTCGGCGACGGAGAGCGCCGAGGGCTCGAAGCCGAGCCGATGCACCTCGTGTTTGCCAATCATCTCGGCGATCGCGCCGGTCATCATCTGACCGACCGGCCGGATGTGGAGTTCCAGGCTGGGACACTCCTGCTTGAGTTGGGTCGTGTAGCGGCCGTCGGAGATGACGAGCGCACGGTCGCGGGTCAGCAGGAGCGTCGAGTCATCGCCGGTGAATCCGGTGAGGTAGCGGACGTTGGTCGGCGAGCTAATGAGCAGGGCGTCGATCTGGTCGGCCTTGAAGGCCTTGAGCAACTTTTCACGACGATGCGGCGTTCGATCCATGATCCTGGCGTTGACCTTCGACGAGAGAAGCGTTCGATGTCGTGCCCCTTTGCTACCAGAGACGGCCGGCGCAGACAAGGGCGTGGACCTGGTGAAACGACGAACGGGGAGTGGTAAGGTGGTCGCGTGCTCGCGTTTCAAAGACCGAGGACCATGAGTTCTCGAATCGTCTTCGTCTTGTTTGAGAGGGAAAATCGATGCGCAGCAAAACAATGGCGGGCTTGCTCGGGCTCGCCCTGGCCGCCGGGGCCCTCGGAGCAGCCGCTGGGTTCAAGACGATCTTCGACGGGACCAGCGGCGCCGGCTGGATCACGAACAACGACCAGAAGCCGCTGGCCCAGGCCAACGTCCAGGCCGACGGGCTCAACCCGCACCACTCGGGGGGCTACATCGTCGTCCACGACCAACCTCACGGCGACTTCGTACTCGAGTTCGACTACAAGCTAACCGCAGGGTGCAACTCGGGCGTCTTCATCCGCGTCGGTGACCTCAAAGATCCGGTCTTCACCGGCCTCGAGATCGCAATCGACGACACCAAGGGGACCGGCATCCACGACACGGGAGCGGTCTACGACCTGGTCGCCCCTCGGGTCAACGCCCAGAAGCCGCTCGGGGAATGGAACCACATGACCATCACCGCCAAGGGACCGATCATCGAGGTCGCCCTGAACGGCGAGCCGGTCTCGAAGATCGACGTGGACCAGTTCGCTGAGCCCGGCAAGCGTCCCGACGGATCGAAGCACAAGTTCAAAGCGGCGATCAAGGATTTCCCCCGGTCGGGCTATTTCGGCTTCCAGGATCACGGCAAAGATTGCTGGTACAAGAACGTCAAGATCCAAGACCTGAATTAACCGAACGGCATCAGTCCTTCCCTCCAAGACTGATTCCCCCGTAGGACAAGCACGGTCTACCACCCCCTATCTCCTTGTCAGAGTACAGGTTTCGACGCCAAGCCGTGCCCGCCTCACACAAAGATATCGGATCACACGAGGGGGCCGACGACTCCAGATTCGCCGAGAAAAAAAAGAACGACCGCGACGGCTTGCAGGCCGTCGCGGTCGTTTCCGATTCAAAAGGTCGGTGTCAGTGAACGATCGCGTTGGTCACTTACCAGTCACCACCGCCGCCGCTATCACCACCACCGCCCCAGTCACCACCGCCGCCGCCCCAGTCGCCGCCACCGCCCCCCCAGTCGGCTCCACCACCGCCGACATCATCATTGCCGCCGACGATTTCATCACCGCCCGGATCGTATCCGGTCGACCCGCCGTAGGACGAGCTATCCCGGGTGCTGCCGTGGTGTCGACCCGAGAATTGGTCGTACAGCCAGTTGCCGGCCATCGCGCCCCCAATTCCTCCGAACAGACTCGACATGAAACCGCCGCCCCTCTGAGGACCGTAACCTTGGCCTCCCCAGCCCGGGCCGCCCATCTGGCCTGGTCGTCCCATCTGGCCTTGGCCGTAACCTTGCTGCTGGCCACCGCCGAGCAGACCGCCCAGGAGACGAAGTACGAACATGATCGCGACGATCCCGAAGCCGATCATGAGCAAGGTTCCGACCCCAGACGTTCCCCCTCGAGGCCGACCGGCCATGCCGCCGGGCCCCGGAACCGCGCCGGCCAGGGGGCCGCCCGCGAGTGCCCGTCCGATGGCATCGACGCCTTGATTCAGGCCTGCGTCGAAATCCCCCCGCTGGAATTCGGAGGCAATCGCCTTGTGAATGTTCTGTCTCACGTTCAACGGAAGCCGGCTCGTAAGCTGCTTGCGTGTCAGGACGTTGGAGATCAGATGATCGTCCTTCGAGATCAGGAGATAGACCCCCTGACCGCTATTGCGGGCGCGGCGTGTCGCCTCGTCGTTGATCAGGCTGCGCTTTTCCGGCGGCTTCAGGTTTGCGGCTCCAGGCAGAGATTCGACGGTCTCGATCAGGACCGGGATTCTGGACTCCCGTTCGATCCGATCCAGCTTGGCTTGAGCCTGGAGGACAGCCTCGGGGGAGAACATCCCGGCGCTGTCGCGGACCGACGCGGCCTGAGCCGAGGTGATCGACGTGGCCAGCAGCAGCGGCAGGGCTAGTAACCAACGTGTTTTCAACATGGTTGTCGTGACCTCGAGCAAAAAAACGAGTCTCGGTGAATCTCAGGCACGGCCGATCGCATTTTTTTAAAGTGGGATCCAGCCGAGCGAAGGCCGATCCGCCGAGTTCACACTGATCTATTCGCCCCGCGCACTCAATTATAGCGGGAATCCGCACGCCTCATGCCGACCAAGCGAAATCCCGCCTTCACGATTCCAGGATGTCGTCGAAGCGCGTGATGGCGACGACGTCAGCGAGGCGAAGGAGGACGCGGGAGCGATTGCGGCGGATGCCGAGTCGCACTGAGTCGTAGACATAGACCTCGCGGGTGGCCGGGCTGTCGCGAAAGTCATGGAGGTCGGCATCGACGAGTTCCAGGAACTCGCGATCGAAGCCGACGAAGCGGCCGAGGCAGACGTAAGTCGAGCTCAGATCAATGACGATGACCTGGCCAACCCACTGCGTAAGTCGTTCCGAACCGTCGAGGCCTTCCATCGCGATCGAGTTCTCCGCGCCGGTCGGGATTCTACTTCACTTCAATGATACGTCGAATTAGGGCTGGTTGGTTCGCCTTGACGAATTCTAGGGCCAGGGCTATCGTCCCGCCACCATGTCACCCAAAAACCCCCTTCTCACTGCCGGCCTGACCGTGCTCGGCCTGTTCGGGTTCGCGCCTCTGGGCGTTGCTGACCCGACCCCCCCTGCTCCGTCGGGCCCTAAAGCGTCCGTGGCACCGACCCCGTCTCACGCGGTGCTCCTATTAACCAATGGCCGTCTCTGCGAAGGAACCATCTCCGAGAACGGCACGGATTATGTCGTCCATACGAAGTTCGGCACGCTCTCATACCCCAAGCGGGATGTAGAGAAGCGTGCCGGTTCCGTCCGGGAAGTCTACGAGTACTTGCTCGAACGGCTTCCCGCCCGCGACCCGGACGAGCACATGAAGCTGGCGCTTTGGTGCTTGAACCAGAAAATGAAGCCCGAGGCCACGGCCCAGTTGAAGGAGGTCGTGAAACTAAGCCCCGCGCATGCGCAAGCCCTGAGCATGCTCGAAAAGATCGGAGGGGCCGAAGAACGCGAGGCGCATCGCGACCCGGCGTTCACCCTGGCCAACAACCGTCCCGAGGAGTTCGATTCGGCCCTGGCCGGTCGTGCCCAGCGCGGGCTTGAGATCTCGGCCCTGCCCCCGATTCCCGGCCTGCCAAAGGCGCTAGGAGTCAAGCGAGCCGACGAATTTTCCCGACATATTGATCCCATTCTTCAGAACCGCTGTTCCAAGTGCCACAACGAACAGTTCGCCGGAACCTTCCAGTTGATTCGGTACAAGACCAAGGCCGACCGAACGAGGGAGGCCCGCAGCGCCAACCTTGACGCGGTGCTCGCTCTGATCGACATGGAAAATCCGGCCAAGAGCGAATTCCTCTCGACCACGCTTCGGGCTCACGGCAACGGTGCCAATGCCCGGCCGATCTTCCGAGGGGCAAGCGACCAGGAGTATCGGACCCTCTCGACCTGGGTGAACAGCCTTCGAGTCAACCCCGCACCCACGAACATCGCCGCTCAGCCCTCGCGGATTGGGACGCCCGCCCCCTCGGAAGGCGAAGTCTTCGCGGCCGGCCGCAGTGGCCAAATGCCGTTGCCGCCGCTGACTCCGACTCCCGCCTCGCCGACGGCTGGCCGTTTCGACCCTTCGGTCTCAATCGGAGTCCCACCGCCTGCGTTCACTGCTGAGCAACTCGAGGCCATCGAGTACCAGAAAACCCATCCGGACGTGAACCCGGGTGGCCAGTTCCCCAGCCCGTTTGCCGTCTCGGGCGCCCGGCCCAAACTCGAGTCCGCCCCGCAGGCCAGGGCCGTTCCCCCGGGCGCACCGAAATTCGACCCTGCGACGGGTGCACCGCTGTTCGACCCTGTGACGGGCGCATCCCTGAACCCGGAATTGCCCGCCGGTTCCGTTCCCTCGGCCTCGGCAACGCCCCCGGCGGTTCCGCCAGCCGCGGCGACCGCCAAAGCCGCCTCGGCAACGCCCAAACAGCCGGTCAAGCTGGACCCGGCCCTTCTCGAAAAGGCCTTGATGAATCGTTACGCTCCCTGAATGCAGTAACGCTCGACGTCCCTGATCCTTTTGGAAGTTCAACGCTCATGCCGAACGGCCCCATTCCCGGGCCGTTCGGCCTTTTTTTGTTTGGTGTGCGGGGAGGAGCCTGCCTTTGGAATGGACGGGGCCCGATCTCCAACGAGCCCGGTCGGTGCCGAGGGGGTGGTCGGGCCTGCCCTGATCTCTTATGCTCTGACGCAAGATCAGGGTCGATGACACCTCGACCGGGCCGTGCGCCTCGAACTTTTGCTTGCTGCCCAGCCTCTTCTTTTTTTCTGAAGTGAAGGCGCTGCCGTGAACGCGCGATTTCTCCTGGCCTTTTTCGACTCGGTGTATGTGCTCGCGTTGACGGCCTGGGTGGGAAGCAACCTCTTCTTCTCCTTCGGCGTCGCTCCCCTTGTCTTTCAGGTCCTCAGCCCCGAGGCGGGGGCCAAGTTCGTCCGAGCCCTTTTCCCGCGATACTACACCTGGGGCGCGATCGCCGGGGCGATCGCTCTCCCTGCTTACCTGGGCGTCCCCCTGAGCTTCCAGGAGTTCCGCGGTCCGATCGTCGCCTTGCAGGCGCTGATGATCGTGGCCGGAACGCTCATCATGCTCTACGCGGCCAACTCCTTGACCCCGGCGATCAACGCCGCGCGCGACGCCGGCCCCACGGGGCAAGCGTTGTTCGACCGCCTGCACCGGCGCTCGGTGTGGCTCAACGTCGTTGTGCTCGCGGTCGGGATTATCCTCCTGATCGCCTTGGTCAATCGTCCTGAGCCCAGGACGGCCGGCATCGTCGAGCCCACGCCGCTGGAGCGAGCCCGCTCGGAGTACAAGCAGATGCGAATCCGCGAAGAAGCGAGTCGAACAACCCCGGCGCCTCGGCCGCAGCCCACCTCGGAACGTGGGCCGCGGTGAGCATGAGCGAGGCGCTGCGTTGCCGAGTCGGTCTGGCGGTAGCAGCGCTGCTTGTCGTAAACTTGGACTCTTGATCCTAAAACGGTTGGCGAATCTGGCCGTTCTGCCCGCCGCCGATAGATGCGACTGCCCAATCGAGGGTGCGACCGCAATGACGGCCGAAACGGACTCGGGAGCCACCCTGGCGCGACAATATCGCTCGGAACGATTGCTGAAGACGCTCGCCCCCTTCTCGAAGGTCGTCGTAGTGTCGCACGTCAATCCCGACCCCGATGCGCTGGCAAGCATGCTCGGACTCCGGGCCCTGATCCAGCACGCCCAGCCGGGCAAACCGGTCATCATGACGGTGGACGGGATGATCGCCCGCGCCGAAAACCGAACGATGGCCGAGAGCGTACCGATCCCCTTGGTGCGCGTCTCCGAGGTCACGATCGACGCCGGGACGGCCGTGATCATGGTCGACACCCAACCCCACACCGGCCGACGCGCGAGCGAGGCCGCGATGCCGCAAGTGGTGATCGATCACCACGAGACGGGGGGCGTCCTCACGGGCGTACTCTTCCGCGATCTCAGGCCCAACCTGGGGGCGACCAGCACAATGGTCACGGGCTACCTGCTCGAACAGAACGTCACCATCTCCCCACGGATCGCGACCGCCCTGCTCTACGGTATCGAGTCGGAAGTGGCGGGCTATCCCCGCGAGGCGGGGCCGCTCGACGACGGGGCCTTGGTCTGGCTCTACCCTCGCGCCGACAAGGACTTGCTCGCCAAGATCCGCAATCCGAAGCTTCCCCAAAGCCACTTCGCGACCTTCCAGCACGCGCTGGCGAACGCCTTCCTCTACCGCGACGTGGTCGTGAGCTGGTGCGGCGAAGTCACCCAGCCCGACATCATCGCCGAGCTGGCCGACTTCTTCGTGAGGTTCGACCAGGTGAACTGGGCGATCGCGATCGGCCACTTCGAGTCAATGCTCAAGATGTCGGTCCGGGTCAGCCTGCTGGGGGGACATTCGGGGGAAGTCCTCCGCGAAGTGGTCGAGGGCCTCGGCACGGCGGGGGGGCACGACAAGCGCGCGGGGGGGGCGATCCTGCTGCCCGACGCCCGGCCGGAAACCATCGACACGATGCTCAAGACGATCCGCCACCGCCTGCTGACTCGCCTTGGGATCGACGAACAGCAGGGCCGTCGCCTGCTCGAGGCCAGCCCGGTGATCCAGGCTCCTTGAAGTTCAACGCGCTCGCCCAGGAACACCGGGCCACCCCACCACCAAGTTCTCCCGAAAACGACACGGCCACCATCTCCTCAAATGGCCGACTCGAGCAGGAAGGATCGGCGGGCCTCGTATTCGCCATCGGCCGCTGGCCGGCGGTTGAGAAGCAGAGCATGGCCGATCCGGCTAGCGAAACCGAGCCGGGCCGTCGATAATTCACGCTTTTGGCTGAACCGGGACTCTCGGCTGTCCGTACCACATGGGCCATTCGACGTCGGGGTAACGATGCTCACAAGACTTCCACCCGGGACCTTCTTCGGGCAGTCGCGAGGTCGCGTCGAGGTCGCCGGACTGACGTTCGCCGAATCGGCGTACCCTGCGGGCTTCGATATCCCGGCACACGCTCATGCCCACGCGTTTTTCTACCTCGTGATCGAGGGCGCGTGCGAGGAAACGGCCAGGCACGTGACGAGCACCTGCGGCCCGTCCACCCTGGTGTTCCATCCGTCCGGTGAGCCGCATGCCAATCGATGGCCCGGGGCTGGCGGCCGGGCCTTTCACATCGAGATCTCCCAGACACGCGCCGACAACATCCGAGAACACTCGGTCGTTCTCGACGACCGAGTCGAGTTCCGTGGCGGCATGGCACCCTGGCTCGCCATGCGGCTCTACCGGGAATACTGCAGGCCAGACGGCGCCTCGCTTCTGGCCCTGGAAGGGATGGCTCTGGAGGTCCTGGCGGAGGCGTCCCGGCGGGAAGTCCCGGCCCCTGGGCGAACGGCTCCGCGATGGCTGAACCAGGCCCGCGAGCTGCTCCATGACCGGTTCGCGGAAAACCTGCCTCTCGGGATGATCGCCGCGACCGTCGGCGTCCATCCCGTCCACCTGGCCCGCACATTCTGCCGCCAGTTCGGCTGTTCTCCGGGCGAATACCTCCGTCGATTGCGCATCGAGATCACCTGCCAGAGGCTCGCCATGACCGACGCGCCACTGGCCGAGATCGCCCTTGCGGCTGGCTTCTCGGACCAGAGCCACTTCACGAAGACCTTTCGGCACTTCAATGGGATGACCCCCGGCGAATATCGCCGACGCCTGCGATCGCGCTAAGCGAATCCAACCGGATGTTCTGCCGACACAAGACCACTGGTGGTGGGGTTCCTAGAATCGTCGTCAGAGTGCCGCGCCCGCCGGGCGCCACGTTGAGAAGCCTCGCTTGCATCCGGAAAAGGGTGGTAACTTGCGATGAGATGCGCGATTCGAGTCTCCCTCCTCTTGGCGTTGGCCACGCCGGCCCTCGCCCGTGCCGACGCGGTCGACAACTACATTCAGAGCCAGATGCGGCGCCAGCACATCCCCGGCCTCTCGCTCGCGGTGGTCGTGGACGGGAAGGTCGTCAAGGCAAAAGGCTACGGCCTGTCGGACATCGAGACGGACACCCCCGCCACGCCGGAAACGGTCTACCAGCTGGCTTCAGTCACGAAACAGTTCACTGCGGCCGCGGTCTTGATACTCGTGCAGGACGGAAAGCTCAACCTGGACGATCCGATCCAAAAATTCATCGAAGGAACGCCCGACATCTGGGCAGGCATTTCCGTCGCTCATCTGCTGAACCACACCAGCGGCATCAAGGATTATCTCAACGAGCTGAACGCCAGATCCCTCGAGGAGATGACACCCAAGAAGATCGTCGACTTGGTCATCGGCCAACCACTGAACTTCGCACCGGGAGAGAAGTATTCTTATAGCAACACAGGCTATGTCATGCTCGGCATGATCGTGAACAAGATGAGCGGGATGCCCTACGACGTCTTCCTGACGGAGCGCGTCTTCAAACCGCTGGGGATGGACGCCACGCGTCGAAGCAGCCTCGACGTCATCCCCAATCGCGCCGCGGGATACACCTGGGTGGGCGACAGGTGGCAGAACAGCCCTTATCTCAATCCGACCCTCTGGGACAATGGCGACGGCGGAATGCTCTCCACCGTCCTCGATCTGGCGAAGTGGGACGCGGCACTCTACGGGGAAGCGATCCTGAACGAAGCCACCAAGCAAAAGATGTGGTCGCGCGGAACATTGAAGGACGGCAAGTCCATCAATAGCGGGTTCGGGTGGGGGCTGGATGAACTGCGCGGGCACCGGCTGATCGAGATGAACGGGAGCCGGCCCGGAACCACGACGAACCTCGCCCGCTACGTGGACGACAAGGTCACGGTCATCGTGCTTCTGAACTGTGACGCTGAGATAGGACGCATCAGCTGTGGGGTGGCACGGCATTTCATCCCTTCGCTCAATTTCCCCAAGCCGATCACGGAGGAGATCGCCCCCGCTCGGCTCGCCGCTTATACCGGCCGCTATGAGTTCGCGAACAATTTCATGCTCACCATCAACCTGGAAGACGGAAGACTGGTGGAGCGGTCCCCGAAACTCGCCGGCGGGTTCTGGTCGCCGGTTTCGGAAACGACGTTCCTCTCGGAGGATTTGCCGATCGAGATGACCTTCGACCTAGGCAGGCAGGGTGAAGTGGTCGGGTTGACCTGGAGATCCGACCTGAGAAAGAAAACGATACCCCGCATCGGTCCTCTCATTCACGATCTGAAGCCGCAAGCCGACCCCGACCCGGAGCGGACCGGCCGGGTTCGCGCCGCGTTGGAATCGTTCGCGAAGGGCGGCCAAGCCGTCGAGCAGGTGGAGAATCTGACCCCCGGTGCGAAAAAGGATTTCGGCCGTGGCGCCAGATCGGAGTTGGCGGGGCTCCAGAGCCTCACTTTCATCTCCCAGGAAAGTATCGGCGACCGTGGAATCGAGCGGCATGGGGAGAAAGTGGCTCATATCCTCTACTACAAGTTCACGACACCGAAATGCACACGATACCTCTTGGTTCACCTGACGGCAGGAGGTTTGCTTACGGACATGGACATCGTGGACGACTGAGAATCTGTCCCATCCCCGCACCTCGGCGAGCAGCGAGGGCGGAACAACGCCAAGAACGTCGATGGGTAGGACGCGGCGCACGGCCCCGATCCCGAGTCGCGGATCATGAAGACCGCGAACAATGGGGTGGGGCCAATGCGGCAACGCGCAGGCGATGGCCAATGAGTCTCAGATCATCCTGGCCGCCGACGTGACCGATCAGGGTAACGACTTCGCAAGTCTGCCACCCGAACGGCCCCCAGCCCTCATGGAAGCTCTCCCGGGGGCCGATTCGTCTTGGACAGGGGGCCGCGAGCGGTCAAGCGGGCCAGGCTCGCATCGCCGTCGCCGCGCAGGTCAGCCCTCAGGCCGGGAAGGTGATCACCGGCTTCTTGCGGACCGTGCCGTCATTGATGCGCCCGTAAGCCCCGACCGCCTGCTCCAGCGTCACCACCTCGAAGTCCGGGGGCGGGAAGCTCCCCTGCTCGATGCCCGGCATCAGCCCCCGGAGCACGGCCGCACTCTCGGCGAAGCCCAGCTTGAGCGTATCGACGCCGTAGATCCGCCCCTCCCGGCGGTAGAAGTCCACGAGGTCGAAGCCGACTCGCCCGTCGCCCGTGCTGGCGACGGCGACGTGCCGTCCCCGGTGGGTCAGGCACCGCAGACAGGGCTCGAACAGCGACCCGCCGACGACATCGAGGACCACGTCCACACCACGGCCCGCCGTCTCCGAGCGGACCGACTCGGGCAGGGAGCCGTCCCCCAGGTTGATGTACTGGTCCACCGGGAGGCCAAGGGCGGCGCCCCGGTCGGCCGGCTTGCGGACGGTCCCGAGCACCCTGGCTCCCTTCCAGTGGGCAATCCGGGCCGCCGCCCCCCCGACGGCCCCGGTCACACCGGTGATCAGGACCGTCTCGCCCTCCCGGAGCCCGGCGGCGTCAATGACCGCCGCCCAGGCGGTCATGTAGGCCAGCCCGAGCGCCGCCGCCGCCTCGGGGGCCAAGCCGTCGGGCCGCACCAGGACAGCCTCGGCGGGCACGACCAGGTACTCGGCGTGCGAGCCGTCCCGACGGAAGCCCAGGTCTCCCCCGGTGCCGAAGACCTCACGGCCGACCCATTCGGGCGGCCCGTCCTCCACCATCCCGGCGAAGTCCCGCCCCGGCGTCCGAGGCACGGTCGTCATCGCCATCTTGCCGAGGACATTCTTCACGTCGCTGGGGTTGATCGCAGCGGCCCGGACCCGAACGAGCACCTCGCCGGGCTGAGGCTTTGGCCGTTCCACCTCGGCGAACGTCAGGCAGTCCAGCGAGCCCGTGTTGTCGAAACAGAGCGCTCTCATATCCCCGACTCCCATGAGGCCGTCTCACGCCCTCTGCCAGAGAATCTCCCGGTCCGTGCCGTCCCGGGGCCGTAGCGAGAGCTTGTCGTTGTAGAACTCGTAACTCCGCTCCAGGAGGTCGGAAAGGTCGCCCGGACGGAGTTGCCCTTCGAGATGATGGCGAACCAGCCGGTTCTCCGTGTCCACCTCGTAGCGTCCGAAGTAGGCGAGGTAATCGGGGCGGCCCTCGGCGTCGCCGGCCCGCACTCGTCGGGCGATCTGCACGGCCATCACGCCCGTCTCGGAGTACATGATGTAGCCAACGGCATCCTCGCCGAAGGGGTAACGCCGCACACCGCCCGGCCCGTGCTCGACCGAGTGGACCAGCCGCCACGCCCCCACGATTGCCTTGCGGGGGTCATCCGTCGTCGCCATGTCTGCCTCCTACGGGAGTGGTGCCCTGGGCGTCGTCGAGACGCCCGGCCGGAGTTGGAAGTCGTAGTGCAGGTGGTATCCGTCGCCGTCACGCTCGAACCGGCCGAGCATGTTGGCGCCGGAGGTGAACACCACGTCGGAATCCACCATCTCGCCGCCCTCGACAAAGACCTGCGTGATCAGCGTCTCGTAGCCGGGGTGCGAGACGATGAAATGGATGTGGGCGGGCCGGTAGGGGTGCCGTCGTGCGACCCGCAGCAGGTCGCCGACAGGCCCGTCGATCGGCACCGGGTAGGGCGTGGGCATCAGGGCAACGAGTTCGTAGGTGCCCGCCTCGTCGGCGTGGAACTGGCCCCGCAGGTTGTAATCGGGCTGGGCGGGGTCCTGGTTCTCATAGAGGCCGTTGGTCGCCGCCTGCCAGGTCGAGAGCGTAGCTCCGGCGATCGGTGCGCTTGTCGTCAGGTCGTAGACCCGCCCGGTGATGCGCACCCGGTCGCCTGTCGTGTCGGGGCTGGCGATCGACTCGCCCCTGGCCCGGACCGGGGCGTTGGCCCGGTAGAAGGGGCCGACCAGGGCGAAGCCGACCGCCGAATCAGGCCGATCGTGGTCGATCACCTCGATCAGTTGGCTGAGGCCGAGGACGTCGGCCAAGAGGAGGAACTCGTTACGCTCGGGGCCGGTGACGGCCGCCATCCTCGCCATGAAGTCCCAGGCGAACTCCCACTCCGGCTCCGTGAGCCGGACCTCCTTGACCAGGGCGTGCAGATGCTGGATCAGGGCCGCGACTACCTCTCGCAGGCGGGGATCGGCGATCTGCGAATACGCCCCGACGGCCCGTTCGGTGATCGAATCTCCGGTGTTGCGTCCCAACATGCCTCACCTCCGATAAGCCCCAGCCCCGATCGGATGGACCAGGTACCGGGCCGACGTGACGGCCGCCATGATTCGCCGGCAACACATCACAATAATTCACACATCTTAATTTTACTCATTTTTCTACCGGAGCCCACTATCACTCACCGGTCGTTCTCCGGCGGCGGGCCCCCGCGCAATCGTCCCAGCGCGGGTCGCGTCGAGCCACCCGTCCACAGCCCGCCGGATCAGGGCCGACGCCGGCGGCGTACCGTCCACAACCCAGATCCAGAGCAGGAGATCGCGCATCGTCGTTGCCTCCAGGTGCGGGGAGCATCGCCGGTCCGATCGCGGATCGCCTCGAGGTCTGCGGTGCTTGCTGCCCCAAGAAGTCCCGCGAAAAATGGCGGCGGCCCCCTTCATCGTAATCTCGCGACGGATGACGGGGGCCCGACCCGCTATCTTCGGCCCGGTCAGCTCACCGATGCTCAATCCAGGGCAAGGATTCGCCCTCCGAACCAGGGCGCTCGAGATGGGCACGGAGCTGCCCCAGGTTCTTGTCCACCGCGTACCCCAGGTCCTGCGATTGTTGCTCGTCGGCGCGTCACTCTGCTCCGTCGCACGGATCAGACGGTAGATCTCCTTCTGCAAGATCGTGACACGATCGAGCAGGAGTTGGATCGATTCGTTGTCAGTCAGGTAGCCCGCCGGCATCTCGGAGATCGTGGTCGTGCGCGCGATGGTCGAGTAGCGGCCATCCACGCTGGACTGCTGACCGTGTCCGCCTTGCCGGTCGCCGTGTAGGTGTAGGTCGTCAGATTCCCCAACGGATCGAGCTGGTCTCCACCCAGCCTCGCCGTGTGTAGGTCATCGTCGTGATGCGGTTGAGCCGGTCGGCAAGCTGGATCACCTGGCCTTCGGCGTCGTAGGTCGTGGTCATCAGCCGGTTGAGCGCGTCCTTGACGACGGTTAAACGGTTCAGCTCATCGTAAGGAATAGGTCGTGGTCCGGCTCAGCGGATCGGCGACCGTGCGCAGATTGCCGTAGCCCGGCCAGTGCAGGCCCCCCCTCAAGGGCCAGACGGGCGGTCTGGTGGATGACTGCCGGGGTGATCGTACAATACTTCGGCGCATGGCGGGATCTCCTGCTCAAGTTCTTTTCAAACCCGAGTTTGGGAACCCCCATGCGCCTCGTCACCCTCTCTTTGAAAGTGCTGTGCCGGTCGTGGTTCCAGTTACGGCTGCCAACTCAATCGAGGCGGAACGGTTCGAGTGTGGTGGCCGACGAACCGACGGTCACTTTCGGGGCTGTGTCCGGGTTCGCGTACCTTCCCTTCCAGACATCAAACTCAGTGTCCAGCCCCCGTTGATCGGCTCCCGGTCGCAACAACTCGAACGTGACCGAATACTCGCCCGGCGGCGCCCCGTCCACGGGGGCCGCGGTGCTCAAGATGAACCGGCCGCCCTTGCCGGTCACCCCGTTCGGGGTGAACTGCATGTCGAATTTCGGGTGGAGTGTCACCTTCACCCCTTCGGCCGGCTTGCCCTTGAACAGCACCGTGCCGGACGTCGGCACGGTTCGAGGGGCCGAGAGGCCTCCGCCACACCCGACCACCGCCGCGCATACGAGGGCGACCAGCACGACGCGATTAGTATTCACCGATCACCTCGCCGCCGTTGCGGCTCCCGAGCGCCTTGTAGGTGTTCATGTTGATGGTCTGTTTGATGAACTTCACACTCCCGTCGCAGAGCAGGAAGTTGCATCCGCCGGGGTGCATACTGCGGAACGAGTAAATCGGACTCTTATAAAGGATGTCGCGCAGGGCGGCCGGATCCGTGATGTTCCGGTTGTAGTACGGGCCGGTCAGCGTGTTCATCGGCACGGTGGTGCGGCCCTCGCTGTAGTAGTCGCCGCCGCTGGACCCCCAGGCGATCGGGCCGCCCGACTCCACCGGCGTGCTGCCGATGGACACGCTGTTCACCGTCGTCGTGGTGTACCCCTTGAGGTTGTTGTGCATCTCGCCGGCGGCGATCGTGTTGGACAGGCCGTCGGTGATGCTCTGGAAATTGATCCTGTACGTGCTGTCAGGCTGCCACCAGGTCGGGTCGGCGATGTGCCTGGCCGCCAGCGTCTGGCCGGTGGCGTAATCCAAGCCGGCGTCCATCTTCGAGATGAACACCCAGTCAGAGGGCGTGAACCCGTACGGCTGCCCCGGTTTGTAGATGTCGCCAGCCTGGGCGGGGGAGTGGACGTCGCAGTTGCCGCGGTTCCACCCGTAGCTCGCGTAGTCGGCGAACACCGGGTTGAGCGGCGGCGGCATGGACGGGCACAGGAAGACCTTCAACGGGGCGTTGGCCAGTTGGGCGTTGGTCAGGCTGCCGGACACCGGGGGGACGGTGGAAGTCGCGGCGAGGTTGAGGTTGAACTGGTTGTAGAGGTTGCCCTGCTCGAGGTACGGCAGCAGCTCGAAGGCCACCGGGTAGTGGCGAAAGCGGTAAAAGATGTTCTGCATGCCCGGGTTGGTGTCCTCGGAGCCGCCGCCGCAAAAGCTCATGTTCGGTAGCGTCTGCTGGATGTCGTGGATGGAATGCACGGCGAGGCCCATCTGCTTGAGGTTGTTGGTGCACTGGGCACGCCGGGCGGCCTCGCGAGCCGCCTGCACGGCCGGCAGCAGCAGCCCGATGAGCACCGCGATGATGGTGATGACCACCAGCAACTCGATCAGCGTGAAGCCAAACCGGCGTCGTCGAAGGGACCTCGTCATTGCAAGCACCTTTCTGCGGTAAGGGATGAAGCCAAACTGCGGTCGGTCGTGCTCAGGCGCATCGGGTTCGTCGGTCATCGCCCGCTTCGTCGTGTCGGCCCAGCAGCATTTCCAGCCCCGGCGGAACGAATCCAGGTCGAACGGCTTCGCCACGTCGCCCCGAATCGGCCCGGGCCAGCGCGGCGGCCCCGTCGGCGGCGACGAGCGGCTGCCCGCCGAACCCCCGCACCTCGCGCAAGGCTGAAGCAGATGGCCTCCTCGTCGTCGACGATCAGGACCACGGGGGGTCGCAGCGGTTGTTCGGGGAGCATGGCCGGCCTGTCACTTTCCCTGGGTGTCACGTATCCGCGGCAAGGACCAACCGCCGTCCGGGGGGGCCGCCCGGAGCGGAACCTCGTTCGTGCCGGGACCGACGGTGACGCGCCAAGGGGACTTGGCCGGGTCGGCGTAGCGCCCCGTAAACCGGTCGTGCGCCACATCATCCACGCACTCGTCCCGCAGCTGCGAGTCGTCTGGCCAGACGACGGTGACGGCGTACTCGCCGGCGGGGGCGCCGTCGCCGGCCGCGTAGGTCATCAGTCGGTAGGTGCCGTCCGGACCGGTGCTCGCGACGGGCAGGGCCGTCTGCGAGCCAGCCTGGTCGAGCGGGTGGAAGGCGACCATCGCGTTCGCCACCGGCTGGCCGCTGACCGTAAGCGTTCCCGCGACGGGGTAAACGGCTGCCTTACGGGGGCCGCCGCACCCGACCAGGCAGGTGAGGAGGACAGCGTGGACCGACCGGGCGTCAAGGAGTACGCAACGCATCGGCGTGACACCTCGGTTAGGCATAACTTCATAGCAACTCCCGTGTCGATGCGGCAACCGGGATGAGATTGAGCGGAAAGGCTCCGCCTGCAAATCACTCACTGCTGAGGCCGGCAGTTGCCTGGTGGCCGGGCATTGCAACCAGCATGCCAAGCCGTTTCGTGCGGTTTTCGCCGTCGATTCGCGGGCGCATAGCTTCGCAGGCGGTCAAATTTTCGCCACTGGTGGTGATGCGGTCGCCACTGCAGGCCACGGGAATTGCCGGTTGGACGGCAAATAGGGCTAGTGTTCTTGAGTCGGAAATCCGTTCAATAACCTTGCGCCCTGGCCGGTCGGCCGTTCCGTATGATCCTTTTCGTGATGAGAGTATGCTTCATTTGTGTTGATTCTCTGACTTCGTGACCCGCGTTGCAGTCATTCGACGGAGGAAGTCATGTCCCATTATGAGGAATACGATGTGGTCGTCCTGGGCAGCGGGGCGCCCGGCAAGCTCCTGGCCTGGACGCTGGCCTCACAAGGGAGACGCACGGCGGTCGTCGAGCGGCGATACGTCGGCGGCTCCTGCCCCAACATTGCCTGCCTGCCGAGCAAGAACGTAATCCACGGCGCCAGGGTGGCCAGCTACTTCCGCCGCGGTGCCGAGTTCGGAATCACCAACGGCGACTGGAAGGTCGATATGGCCGCCGTCCGCGACCGCAAGCGGAAGATGGTGGCCGGGCTGGTCGCGTTCCACCTAGAGAAGTACCGGGAGAGCGGTGCTGAGCTCGTCATGGGCGACGGTCGCTTCATCGCGCCGAAGACGATCGAGGTGACGCTCAACGCGGGCGGGACCCGAACGCTCCGTGGTCAGACCGTCATCATCGACACCGGGTCACGAGCCCGGATGGAC
Source organism: Singulisphaera acidiphila DSM 18658 (assembly GCF_000242455.2). GTDB lineage: Bacteria > Planctomycetota > Planctomycetia > Isosphaerales > Isosphaeraceae > Singulisphaera > Singulisphaera acidiphila. The sequence goes on along the minus strand of NC_019892.1, from coordinate 4,698,247 downwards.
GACACCACCGGGCTCGCGGAGGCTCGCCCGCTGACCCACGTCGAGGCCCTGGAGCTGGACCAGCTCCCGGAACACCTGATCGTCCTCGGCGGCGGCTACGTCGGCCTCGAACTGGCGCAGGCGTTCCGACGCTTCGGCAGTCGCGTGACCGTCGTCGAACGGAACGGCGCACTGATCCACCGCGAGGACCCGGACGTCACCGACGCGATCGAGCATCTCTGCCGTGACGAGGGGATCGAGGTTCTGACCCGGACCGCCGTCGATCGCGTCGAGGGGCAATCCGGCGAGTCCGTCCGCCTCCACACGGGCCACGGTGGGATCGAGGGGACGCACCTACTCGTCGCCGGGGGACGCACGCCGAACACCGACGGCATCGGCCTGGAGAAGGTGGGGGTCGAGACGGACGGAAAAAGGCACGTCAAGGTTGACGAGCGGCTCCAGACGACCGCTGAGGGTGTCTGGGCGGTGGGCGACTGCGCCGGCAGTCCGTACTTCACGCACATCGGCGAGGACGACTTCCGCGTGGTGCTGGCCAACCTCACCGGCGGGGACCGGGTGACGACCGGCCGGCAAGTGCCGTTCTGCCTGTTCACCGACCCGGAGCTGGCCCGCGTCGGGCTGAGCGAGCGGGAGGCCCGGGAGCGCGGCGTCGGCTACCGTCTGGCCAAGGTCCCCATGGAGGCCGTGTTTCGAGCCCAGACGCTCTCCGAAACGCGGGGTTTCCTCAAGGCTCTGATCGAGGAAGGGGGCGACCGCATCCTCGGGTTCACCGCGTTCGGGGCCGAGGCCGGCGAGGTCATGGCCGTCGTCCAGGTCGCGATGCTCGCCGGCCTGCCCTACACAGCGCTGCGGGACGCAATCCTGACCCACCCGACGATGGCCGAGGGACTCGCCGGCCTGTTCTCGTCGGTGCCGCGGGGATGACGTCCGAGCTGACCGGAGTCGCCAAAGGCCGCGGCGGGCGGGCGAACCGAGAGCGCGCCTACTGCGCAGATCGCACACCGCTGAATGGACGGACACGCTTGGCGTTGACGGACCAGCTCTCGCGACGGATCATTGCCGCCGGCTTGCGGTGGCCGGAGGTCGGCCACCGCGCGAGCGCACGCCGAAGTCGCCCCTCATCGGCGGCCGGCACGGTACAGGCGGACTGGGTCGTCGGCCGCGAGCGTCAGGACGACCTGGGCCTTGAACCGAGGCGTGAAGGATCGGCGACGGCGATTGGGCATCGGAAAACACTCTCGGAAGGGCCTGTGCTTTCGGCAATCCTGTCTAACATATAAATTTTCATCTTCGTTATATCCCAAACGAAGGAAGCAAATCTTGTCCCATCAAACGGCTCTCGTACTCGGCGCTACCGGCGGCGTTGGCGGAGAGGTGGCCCGCCGCCTCCTCGCCCGAGGCTGGACGGTCAAAGCGCTCAACCGCAATCCGGACCGGCTTTCCTCGGCGGAGAAAGCTTCGGGCATCCATTGGGTCCAGGGGGACGCGATGTCCGCAGCCGATGTGGCAGCGGCCGCGAACAGCGCCTCCGTCATCGTCCACGCGGTCAATCCGCCCGGCTACCGCAATTGGGGCGAACTGGTGCTGCCGATGCTGGACAACACGATCGCCGCCTCCCGCGCGACTGGTGCACGGATCGTCCTACCAGGCACGGTCTACAATTTCGGGCCGGACGCCTTTCCCGAACTACACGAGAACTCGCCACAGCATCCGGTCACCGTCAAGGGCGGCATTCGGGTGGAGATGGAGCGCCGGTTGCGTGCCGCCGCTGATGCGGGCACGCCGGTCCTGATCGTCCGCGCTGGCGATTTCTTCGGCCCGAAGGCAGCCAATAATTGGTTCTCTCAAGGTCTCGTGAAGCCCGGCAAACCGTTGACCGCAGTGAGCTATCCGGGCAAACGGGGCGTCGGCCATCAATGGGCCTACCTGCCCGATGTCGCCGAGACGATCGTGCAACTTCTGGAGAGAGCGGACGCGCTTGAGACCTTCGCGATCTTCCACATGGAAGGGCATTGGGATGCCGACGGCACGCAGATGATCGCGGCGATCCGCGAGGCGAGCGGCAACCCGGGCCTCATCGTGCGTGGGTTTCCCTGGCTGCCAATGCGGATGCTGTCGCCTTTCGTGCCGCTATTCCGCGAATTGGCGGAGATGCGCTACCTGTGGACCACCCCGACCCATATGGGCAATGCGCGGCTCATCAAGGTCCTCGGCACCGAACCCCGCACGCCGCTGAATATCGCGGTCCGCGAGACCTTGGCTGGCATGGGATGCCTGCCCAACGCGTTGGCGCAAGGCTGACCGATTGCGCAAGGACCGCACACAAATGCGGGGCGGCCTCTGAAACGAGGTCAGGAGCCGGTGAGGACCACCGGATCGGCTCCTCTCCTATTAACTTAACGCATGGAGGAGCACATCCTGCACACGCGATCAACCTTGCCCGGTGGCTCGTCGTCGCGGTACATTGATGGAGTGGTCGGGACGTCGAAATGATCCTGAATGTATCGGGATTTTCACGGCCGGGGGATTGTGGCGAGATGAAGCATTCCCCCCAGGTTCCGTCGCTCGAAGTCTTCATGCTGGGCTTGGTGGATTTCGAGGACATCCAGCAACTCCAGCGTCGCCTCGTCTACGAGCAAGGGGAACGAGGAGGTGCCTCGCTCCTGCTCTGCGAGCATCCTCCCACCATCAGCGTCGGCCGGTCCGGGAGCCGGGCTCATCTCGTCCCGGACGATGAAGGGTTACGCTCGCTCGGGATCAAGGTCCATTGGGTCAATCGGGGCGGCGGCTGTATTTTTCACCTGCCCGGCCAACTGGCCGCCTACATCGTCCTCCCCCTCGAACCCCTGGGCCTCAACCTGAGCCGCTATATTGACGGGCTCAACGCCACGCTGCTGGACGTCCTCCAAGAGTTCGAGCTCCGAGGCAAGATTCATCCGGGGGTCGACGGGGTCTTCATCGATCATTCTCGGGTCGGCACCGTGGGCGTCGCGGTCAACCGCTGGATCGCCTACCACGGCCTGACCCTGAACGTGGGCGCCTTTCTTGAACCCTTCGGCCTGATCGACGAGCCCGGCTTCGGCCCTTACCCACTCCGCCAGACGTCCATGGAGTCGAGACGACAACGTCCGGCCCCGATGCCGAAGGTCCGCGAGGCCCTGATCCGCCATTTCGAGACCCGGTTCGGACTCGAGCGGCATCACATCTACACGCACCACCCATTGGTCCGCCAGAAGGTTCGTTCCCATGTCTACGCTGAAAGCTCCTGACGAGCGTACCGCCCTGCCGATCCTGCCCGTCCTGGCGGCCGGCGCGGAGATCGCCGAGCCCACGTCGGCTCCGCGGCGCCGCCTGCCCGACTGGCTCAAGCGGCCGATCCCGGAGGCGGGGGGAACCTATTTCACCAAGGACCTGGTCGGCGAGCTCGGCCTCGAAACGATCTGCGAAAGCGCCCGCTGTCCGAACCGGTCCGAGTGCTGGACCCGGCGAACCGCCACCTTCATGGTTCTGGGCGAGGTCTGCACCCGCCCTTGCGGCTTCTGCGCCGTGCCGCGCGGCCGCCCCGAACCGGTCGCCCTCGATGAGCCCGACCGCCTGGCCGAAGCCTGCGCTCGGCTCGGCCTGAAACACGTCGTCATCACGTCGGTGACCCGCGACGACCTGCCCGACGGCGGCGCCGATCACTTCCGCCGCTGCATCCTGGCGGTTCGCGAGCGCACCGGCGCGACGATCGAGGTCCTCGTCCCCGACTTCGACGGCCGGACCGACTCGATCGACATCGTCCTCTCGGCCAACCCCGAGGTGTTCAACCACAACCTCGAGACGGTCGCCCGACTCCAGCAGCACGTCAGGCGCAAGAGCCAGTACGCCGTCAGCCTCAAGGTGCTCGACCACGCCCGGCGCTCACGCCCCGACGTGCGCACCAAGAGCGGCCTGATGCTCGGCCTGGGCGAAACGACCGAAGAACTCTTCGAGACCTTGGCCGACCTCCGCGCAGTCGGCTGCGATTTCCTCACCTTGGGCCAGTACCTCCAACCCTCCCCCCGCCACCTGCCCGTCCTCCGTTACCTGCCCCCCGCGGAATTCGACGAACTGGGTCGCCTGGCCCGAACCCTCGGCTTCGCCGAGGTCGCCAGCGGACCGTTCGTACGGTCCAGCTACCATGCCGACGAGATGGCCAAGATGGGAGCGAGAGTCTGACGGCCACCCATCCAAAGGGGTTGATCCTGGGTCGATTGACCGGAAAACCCCTTCCGACGAATTGGCTTTTCAACCTCGACAAGGGTGGCCGTACGTCGTCAGGGATTTTCTCACCGACAACACGTGATCGCGCAGTCAGTGCCAAGAGCCCCTATCGCAGGCGGCCTCTTGGCACTGACTGCGCCGGTCGGCGATGGATCAAGTCGCCGAAGCAAGGAAGGTCATCCCCCTGGGACCGCGGACGACCGGCCCGCTCTCGAATCACCTTCTATTTAAATACAATCAAATAAAAACAATTACGGGCGGGGTGCCCACGGTCCCAGAAACAATCAAATCAGGACAGAGCGGATTACAAGCTCATCGCTCGCATTACAAAAAAACACAAATACACTCACGTCAGCAAAACATTTATTTACCATAAAACCATTCTTGTCATCCATGCTTTTCGCCCCAATCATGCATCGCCATGAGCACGGGTTCGAGTTGCTTGCCGACGGCCGTGAGCGAGTATTCCACCATCGGCGGGATCTGCGGGTAGACCTTGCGATGGATCACACCGCAAGCTTCGAGCTCACGCAGTTGCTTGGTGAGCGTCCGGGCCGAAACCCCTTTCAGCGCCCGGGTCAATTCGCCGAACCGCTTGGTGCCGCCCAGGAGGTGGTGGAGGATGAGCACCTTCCATCGCCCGCCGATGGCCCGGAGCGTCGCTTCGACGGGACAGCTCACCTCTTTCTTCACAGCCTTCTCTTTGCCCGTCGCCATTTCAGGCTCCTCAGTATCCTGGAGGATACTCTCTTACAAGAGTGCCCGTTCTTGATCTTTTGCCAGTAGCGATGTAGAAGTCAAGGAGTCCGACGCACATTCACCCGGCCCCGCCCCCTTGGGAGCAGAAAGCCATGGCCAACGCGAACAAGTGGATGATCGACCCCGATGATGCCGTGATGTTGCTGATCGATCATCAAAGTGGGCTGTTCCAACTGGTCAAAGATATCGAGCTTCCGACACTTCGCTCGCACGTGACCGCACTCGCGAAGGTGGCCCGTCTCGCCAAGATCCCGACCTTCACCACGGCCTCGGTCCCCGATGGGCCGAACGGGCCGCTAATCCCCGAAATCCATCAGTCGAACCCGGACGCAATCTATATCCCGCGAACCGGCCAGATCAACGCCTGGGACAACCCGGCCTGGGTGAAGGCGATCGAGGAAACCCAGCGCAAAACCCTTCTCATCGCCGGCACGCTCACGAGCGTCTGCATGTCGTTCCCCACGCTCAGCGCCCTCGTCGCTGGCTACAAGGTCTTCACCATCGTCGACGCCTCCGGCAACTGGAGCAAAATGGCGACCGACCTGACGGTCGCCCGCGTCGCTCAGGCCGGCGCGATGCCGATCGACACCTATGCCGTCCTCGCCGAACTCATGGGGACGTGGAATCGGCCCGATGCAATGGACTTCGCAGACGTCATGGTCGACCATATCGTCCCGCCTTATCGGGCGCTGATGGAAAGCTATGATAAGGCGCAGAGCGTGCAAAAGGTCGGGCGGGAAACCAAGCTGGACCGCCTTGAAACCGCCGAAGCAAAGAAATGATCGACGACACGAAGGGGAGCATGATGGTGAAACTGATCGGACTGTCCGGCAGCCTGCGACGAGGCTCGTTCAACACCGCGCTGCTGCGTGCGGCGGGGGAACTGTTGCCGGCTGGAGTCGAGTTGTCCGTCCACACGATCTGGGGGATTCCGCTCTACGACGCGGATGCAGAAGCCGCCGAGGGCATCCCCCTGGCAGTGGCCGGCCTGAAAGAGGCAATCGCCGCGTCGGACGGCCTGCTCCTCGCCACACCGGAGTACAACAATTCGATCCCGGGGCCGTTCAAAAACGCGATCGACTGGCTAACTCGCCCGCAAACGGACATCAAACGGGTGTTCGGCCGCAAGCCGGTGGCAATCCTCGGCGCAAGCCCCGGTGGATTCGGCACAATCTTGAGCCAGGACGCCTGGCTGCCCGTGCTCCGTTACCTCGGAACCAAACCCTGGTTCGACGGCCGGCTCCTCGTCTCACGGGCGGGCGAAGTGTTCGACGCCTCGGGCGCAATCACCGACGACAAGGTTCGCGAGCAGCTCAAACGATTCGTCCACGGCTTCGTCGAATTCGTCGGCACACCGACATCCCAGGAAACGGCCCTCCCGGGGCAATAACGGCAGTATCACCTGGGTGTGATCGCTCGCGGCTGGACGCAATCCGCAGTCACAAGGAGAACGGACATGAAAACGCTTGTCGCTGTCAATCGCGATGCGGACACCCATTGGGTCGGCAACGGGTTCCCCGTCCGTACCCTCTTCTCGCCCCAGACCCTCGGAGAGTGGATCAGCCCGTTCCTGATGCTGGACTACGCCGGCCCGGCCGAGTTTCCGCCGTCGGACGAGCCGCGTGGGGTGGGCGAGCACCCGCACCGCGGGTTCGAGACGGTGACGATCGTGTACCAGGGCGAGCTCGAACACCGCGACTCGGCCGGCAACCACGGGAAGATCGGCCCCGGCGACGTGCAATGGATGACGGCCGCGTCCGGGGTCGTGCATGAGGAGTGGCACGAACAGGCGTTTACCAAACAGGGCGGCGTCCTGGAGATGGTCCAACTTTGGGTGAACCTGCCGGCGAAGGACAAGATGTCGCCGCCTCGCTACCAGGAGATCCTCAGCCGGCAGATCCCGGTCATCGATCTCGACGGGGCTGGGACCGCACGGGTGATCGCCGGTGAGTTCCGCGGAACGAAGGGACCAGCCCAAACGTTCACGCCGCTCAACGTCTGGGACGTCCGGCTCAAGGCGGGCCATCGTACGGACCTGGAATTCCCGGCAGGGTCCACGGCCCTCGTCCTGGTCCTGAAGGGAAAGGCCATGATGAACGGGACGGAGCCGGCTGACGAGGCCGACCTCGCGGTCTTCGATCGTGAAGGGGGGGCGGTCACCGTCGAGGCGCAAGTAGACTCGACCCTCCTCGTCATGAGCGGAGAGCCGATCGACGAGCCGGTCGTCAGCTACGGACCGTTCGTGATGAACACCCAGGCGGAGATCCGCCAGGCGATCAGCGACTATCAGAGCGGCAAGATGGGACACCTCGCCGCCCCGTCATGAGCCCAGAATGCCACCAGAGGTACTTCCGGCTCGTTCGCCGTCGCCCGGCCGGCCCAACCATCCTTACAACCAGAGGTCGGGGAGCCTGAGGGAAATACAGTCGGGCCGGCCAAGCGACGGGTCGGGGCTCGGCCAGCCCGAAATGGAGAAGAGTCCTGACGCTGAGCCCCACAGGCTCAGGCAACGGGCCGATGCTCAGTCACGGCCGAAGCGGAACAGGCCCCGGCGCGGCGGGGCCGGGGTGCCGTCCGCCATGCGCGGGGGAGTCGAATCGCCGCCGACCATGGGGGGGAAGGCAAGGGGGGCCTGGCTCGCTTCATTCGTTGCCACCGGCCGGAAGACCGGCGGCGTGCCGGTGAACTTGGAGCTGCTGCCGTTGGTGGCGTCGAGCGCGCGGACATTCGCCTCGGTGACCAAGGGATTGTGCCCCTGCCAGCGGCTCTCGGCAACCTCCAGGATGTTCAACGGAGCAAACATCGCATCGCCGCCCACGGCCATCCAGTCGCAGAGGTCCACGGCCGTCTCATCCACCTCGCCGTCAGCTCCGTATACAAGAATATACTCGTAAGTATTGTGTCGCGGCTTCGCATCCTGATCGTTCAGGTTCGAGCCCGTGTTGGCGAACAACTCCAGCTCGATCCGGACCCGCCGCGCCCCCGCGCCTGGGACAACGTGGAATCTGGCGGTGTATTTGCCGACACCGTGGTTCCAGACCTCGTCCTGCCCACCGGTGGGGGGGAACGCGCGCAGGTTCGCCAGCAAGGCCTGCTTGCGGGCACGAATGTGCCGTTCGAGCATCGCGTGGAACCGGGGAACGTACAGGTCGCACGGATCGGAACCGGGCCGCGGCGGGCCGGCCGGGATGTTGTTGGCGTTGTCACCGATCCGATGGTTCAGGTGATTCTCACCTAACTCGGCCCAGAGTGCCTTCAGCTCATCTCGCGACAGTCCGGAACCCGGCGCCGGTCGCGGCTCATCCAACATGATCGAGGCGATAGCGCCCCCGAGGCAGTGCCCCGGCCAGCGCTGAATGCCCTGGGTCTGGCTATAGGCCGCCTCCCAACTCCGCGCCGAGAGTCCGAAGAGCTGGTCGTACTTAAGCAAGGGCGCGGGGGTCTGATACGGGACGCCGTCGGCCCCAAGGAAGGTCAGGTCGTCATAGAGGTTGGGGAACCAGGTCGAGGTGTCGCCGGGCGCTGGTCGACTCTCCAGCAGGCCGTTGGGGCCAGGGAGGATGATGTCCTGCCCCGGGGCGATCGGAGCACCGTAGGCGGCGACCATGATGTCGTCGCCGGCCGGGCTCATGGTGTCGACGCGCCCGTTCCCGCCGGACCAGGGCTCGTGGATCGAGTCGCCCTTCGTCGGCCAATAGTAGTAATTCCAAGGCATCCGCGTCGCCTGCCCGACCTGCACGAAGGCCGTCTCGACTGCATATGACTTGCCCGGCTCTGTGCCGGTGACTTTGAATGTGTACCAGCCATGAGCGTCCGCCCCGCCGACCTCTTGGCCGTTGACGCGTGGCCGGCCGTCAGGGCCGGTCAGCGCCTCGATAGTGCAGGTGCCTGCCCTGACGGCAAGCATGCCACCGTGCCGGGTCGGGACGTAGACGCCGTACGACTGGTCACCGGTCTGGCCGCCCAAAATGCCGCCAAGAGGGACCGGCCGGACCGCCTCTGCCGCCACAACCTGCCGGGTCGACGGGGTCGACGCCAAGAGGGCGCAGGCCATCGCGCCGCAGAGACTGATACCGATTCGCATGCCGCCTCCCGAGGATGAGAAGAGATTCCATTCCCCCCTATCCTCACCCGGGCCAATCGTGGATACACGGCCCGAGCGGAGTGATGGGGATCGCGGCTCCCTCCCATCACAAGTCCGGTGCCGAATGTGCGACGAAACGCACGCATGGAGCGGCAGACCGCATCGAGATCCTTGTCGAGCCCGAGCTTGCGCTGTTGCGACCAAGTCCCCGCATGAGGCATCGGGGCAACCGTCCATGGCCACTGGCCGTCATTCCCATGGTTGCTGGACGACCACAGTGATCGCCCAACGACCATCCCCGCAATCACAATACCCCCTACAACCCGCACACAGTTCCAGTCAATGCACGTCATGTGCCACCGAAAGTGGCGATCCCAGACAAGACTTTGATCGATTCACGCCCCAAAACCATCGTAGAACGTTCCCCAACAGCCCGCCACACAACCGGCACAAACCAAATATTCTGCGCAGCAATGCAAAAACCGAGGCGTGGTGCTCCACGCCTCGGTTTCATTTCCTTTCAGCACCACATCCTCAGGCACTCACATTCTCAGGAATCGACGTGGCGTCCGAACGAAGAGGGGTGTCATCGCCGATTGGCTCGCCCCGAAGGCGTTGGTTCCGCTGTAGGCTGCGAGGACACTTCCCTTCGGGCGTGGTCCTCTGACCTGGACGTTGAGTTCGGCGACGCCGTTGACCAAAGGCACCTGTTGCGCCGGGCCGCTCGGACCGAAGAACGTAATCGTTCCACCGGACGGGATGCTCCCCACCTGGTTCGGTGACACGCGGGCCGTGATCTTCGCGTACTGCTTGCGACGTTGACGAAGCAGTTCGACCGTGACCGTGGTGCTGGTCCCCACCTGGTTGATGGCCGTGTGAATGCCACCGCCATTGTCCGTCGGCGTCGGCGTGGGGGTCGGCGTCGGCGTGGGGGTCGGCGTCGGCGTGGGGGTCGGCGTCGGCGTGGGGGTCGGAGTCGGCGTCGGTGTTGGGGTCGGAGTGGGCGTCGGCGTCGGCGTGGGGGTCGGCGTCGGCGTCGGCGTCGGAGTCGGCGTCGGCGTCGGTGTTGGAGTGGGTGTCGGAGTCCCTGATTCACCGGGTGAGGGATTCTGGACGTTCACCGTGATCGGCGCCGACCGGCTGAGGGCCCGGTTCGCCGTGCCGTTGAAGTTGGCCGTAATCGTATGCGATCCCGCGGTGAGGACCGGGATCGTCAGGCTTGCCGAGGATCCGACGACGGTTTCGGTGCCGAGGATCGTGGTTCCGTCGAGGAAGGTCACGGTTCCGCCGTTGGGGGCCGGGCTGACCGAGGCCGTCAGGGTGATGGGCACGCCGACCGTCGTCGACGCGGCGGAACTGCCCAGGGTCGTGGTCGTGGCCGCAGCGACGGGCGTGACGCCGGTCACGGTCTGGATGACCGGGGTCGAGATCCCTTGCGGATTCCCCTCGGTGCCGACGTAGGAGGCGGTGATCGAGTGCGTACCGATCGCGAGGTTCGTCAGAGTCAGGGAGGCGGCCCCGTTGGCGAGCGCCACGGTTCCGAGTGGGGTCGCCCCATCAAGGAATACGATCGAACCGCCGACGGCCGGGCTGACTGCGGCGCGAAGAGTGACCGCCTGGCCTTGCAGCGAGTTGGGATTGCTGCTGGTGAGCGTGGTCGCGATCGCGACGCGATTCACCGTGATGTTGCCCAGCGCCGAGGGCCCGGCCAGGCCGTTGGTCGTACCGTCGCGGGAGGCCTGTGCGCTGAAGCTGCCCACCCCGATGAAACCATTGTCCGGGGTGAACTTCAAACCCGCAGCCGCCTGCTGAATGGTGATGAAGTCGTTGTTGCGGATCGGGGTGACGCCGTCAGCCTGATAGAGGGTCCCGTGGGAGATGTTGGTGATCTGGAAGCTGGAGACATTCCGCGGCCCGTAGGGCGTGGGCGTGAGCACCAATCCCGAGTTCGTCTGCTGGTTGAGCACAGTATACGACGAGCTGAGGAGCGGCCGGTTATTGATCGACCGGACGTCGATCGTCGTGCTGTCGCTCTTCGAGAGCGCCCCGCCCAGGCCAGGGCCGTCCAGGCTGGTCGTATTCAGAGTCAGCGTGGTGATGCCGGGGAAGGGGTTGGTCGGCCGATAGGTCAACCCATTCAATGCTGTGTTCAGTTGCGAGAGCGTCCCCGTGTAGCTCAACGCGGCGGTGCCGTTGCCGGTGCCACTCAAGCCTTGCAGGCCGGACAAGGTGAGCGTCCCGCTGTTCACCGTCAGGTCGATCTTAAACGTATTGTCGGGCCGGAACGGATTGGCCACGGCGATCAAGTTGCCCTTGGCGTACGAGAAAACCAGGGGCTGGTCCTGGTCGAGCGATTGGGAGCCGGGCAGCATGTTGACGGGCGCCGCGTTCGGACCCGAGAAGGCCGACGTATTGCCCAACGGGTCGGTAACCGTCGCCGTCACAACCGATTTGCCGGCAACCGGGGTGAACGAGAACGACACCGGCGCGTTGCCGGCCGCGTCCGTCTCCACGGTAACCGCCCCGACGAACGTGTCTCCCTGGGCCCCGGGAGACGAGGCCGCGCTGGCGAAAAACTCAACGCGGTAATTGCCCGTATTCGGCACTCCTCGCACGGTTCCCGTGACCGTGACGTTGCCGGCGTCGGCCACCGACGTGATCACGGGGGCCGCCTGAAGGGCGTTGGGAGCGACGTCGCCTACCCTGGGATCCAGCAAGATACCCGGCCCGGCATTGCTGGCGATCGTGTTCGCGGTGATCCGGTTCCGGTCGGAATTCATGATCCCGATCGCAGGGCCGTTATTCGCAACCAGCGCGTTCGAGGCAATTGTATTGTCGTGGGAGTGGTCGGAGATCTGCACGCCCGTCCCACTGTAGGCGATCATGTTGCCCTGGCCGGGCTCCGAACCGCCAATCTTCTGGTTCGATCCCGTGATCCGGATCGCGGTCCCGTTCGGCGCGGGGGTCGTGCCGTCACTCGCGGTTCCGAACTCGTTCCCCTGGACGACGATGCCGTTGCCCTGCAAGGTAAGAGCGGTGCCCGAGAAGCTGTGGAAATCCAGCCCCTTGACCGTCGAATTGGCCGCCAGGATCGTCAACCCGTCCGCCGCGCCGGCCGCTCCTGAGAGGGCCACATCCGGGGCGGCCGGATCGCTCGTGCCGTCGATGGTTACCGGCGTGGTCACGACCGGCAGCGGGGTAGCCAGCGCGATCGTTCGCTGCGTGGCCTCGAGGTTGAACTGGATCGAGTTGGGCTGTCCCGAATCGGCATTTGACTGCGTGATGACATCACGCAACGTCCCCGGCCCGGAATCCGCGGGATTGGTGACGGTGAACGTCGAAAGGAGAAGCCGCGAATCGAGCGACTCGATGCGAGGCCGGTAGTCCTTTTTGGGCAAACGCTTCGAGGGGAGAGAGTTTAAGCCCTGTCGAGCGAGCCGACCGAGGAAGGTCCGTCGAGCCATGGACTGGCCTCCTTGCCTGATAATGACCGCTGCATCCGTGCCGGCGGCCATGAAGAGAAATGCCCGGAATGGGCTGATTCCCGACCCCACTCAAGCCGGCTCCCCCCCGCCATCCGAAGACGCAAAGGGTATTTAAGACCGTCGACGGCCGCCAAACGGCCGCTTCGATGGAGCGAAAGTCGAGACGGGATAAGCTGAGACAAGCTGAGATGTGAGTCGTCGAAGCTGTTTGGTAACAACCTGCTTCGTCATGTATTGACCGTTAACAAACTACAACAGTTGAGAAAAACCGTCTAGCCCAGATCAGGAGCCTCGTCCAGCCCGAAATGGACTTCGCTCCAGCAATTGATCAACCTTCCGAAGTCGCGGGCCATGCCAGCCCAATCTCTGACACCCCACATCGCCTTCGCTAACCACCAACTTCTCGGCCACGTAAAGACGAGCAAGCCCCGCGTCCGCTCCACGTATAGCCAGCCATGCCTTTCGGCCGGGCCAGGCCTCCAGTCAGGGTGTCTTGCCGACGGTAAGCACGCTGTTGTTGAAAAAGCCGGCCTGGCGCCAGTTGGCGGGGTCGTGGCGATAGTTCTTACCGTCTTGAACGTACTTGTATTCGTAACGGCCTGGCGGCAAAGGAATCGTCACCGTGTAGAGCCCGTCGGAGCCGGGTCCGTCGAGCGGCTGGACGGGAGAGAAATCCTTGTTGAACGTGCCCGCGAGCTGGACCCGCTTCGTGCCCGCAGGGGGGCGGTGGCGGAACGTGACGTCGAAATTGCCATCGTCGCGAGGGGTCGCCGAAGGGGCGGGGACACTCAGGTCCTGGTAACCGAGCGTCACGTCCATGTAGCCGACCAGCATCTCGTCGTTCGTCTGCTCGCCGAAGGTGACGAGCCGCGACGGGTCGGGGTTATTCGGGTTGTCGACCGAGTTGTCGAACCGGGCCAGGCAGCGCATGACCGTCCCCTCCGGCATCGGCTTGGGCTCGTCGAGGACGTAGGCATTTTGCCAATCGAATTCGTAACGGGGCACGTCGAGAAGGACCTCGCGCCGGCCGTCCGGATACTCGGCTTCGTAGCGGAACGACTTGCCCCGGAGGTGCATGTGAGGCAGGAGCGCGTAGAGGATGTAGTCTTGATTGAAGCGGTGCTCGGCCGTGGCCGGGTAGTCGGCAGTCTTCGGAGGGATACGGAACTCGTAGTTGATGGCGATCGCCGAGGTCATCCGCTTCCGGACGGTCGCCCGGTCGGCGAACGAGAGGCCGATCCGGCTGCGATCGGTCTGGGGCGTCCCGCGCGGGGTGTAATGAACCTGCACCAGGAGCTTCGCCCCCGCCGGGATCACCTTGGCCGTCCCCTCCGGAAGGATACGCGGAGGCATCCCCGGGGAGTACATCGCGATGATATCGTGGTCGAGCGGGTTCCCCGACGATTGGCCAGGAGGGAGGGCGTAGACAACCAGATGATGCACGACCGCCGGGTTCTGAGGCCGCACCTGTGAAGCCTTGACCCAGATGTCGTGGTCGAGCTTCAGGTCGATCGTGAAATTCTGGTAGGGAAGAACGCCCGACGCGGGCACTTCGACGGCCCTCGGCAGTTCAACGACCAGATCGGGTTCCGGAATGCGCCAGCCGGCGGCGTGGGGGGACGGAGCGGGCGGCTCGACCGGGTTACCTCGAGGAGCGCCGTCGGCGGCCCAGGCAGCAATCGCAGCTTTCTCCTCGTCGGTCAGGCGGGCCTCGTTACGGAACTTCCCGTGGTCGGGGCTGGCGTGCCAGGGGGGCATCCGGCCCTCGCGAACAACCTCGGCGATCGAGTCGGCCCAGCCGGCGGCCTCCTCGTACGAGGTCAGGGCAAACGGGGCGATTTCACCAGGGCGGTGGCAGACCACGCAGCGGTCCCGCAACACCCGCGCCACCTGCCCCGAATACGTCACCGAGCCCTTCCCCGGCGGACGCGCCCGGCCGATCCGACACCCCACGGCTGCCGTCGTCGGGGTGGACACCTCGCGCCCGGCCAGCAGTTCCCCGAGGGCGACGGCGAGGTCCCGGCGCGTCGGCGAGGGCCGGTGAGCGGCCTGGGTAAACTGGTCGTCGACCCGACCCCGATACCGGACCTTGCGGGCCTCGTCGAGCACGACGACTTCGGGCGTCCGCTCAACCCCGAGGCGGTCGGCCAGCACGTTGCCGGCGTCCTTGAGAAACGGAAACGAGAGCTTGTTGACGTCCGCGAACCGGCCCATCGCCGTCAGGCCATCCTGCCGGTTGGCGTCGACGGCAAAGAACGCGACCCCCTGTGGCCCAAACTCGCCCGCGAGCTCGGCAAGCGTCGGCGCATAGCGATTAGCGACCGGACAGTCGACCCCCAGGAACGCGAGCACGATCAGCTTGCGGTCACGGACCTCGTCCGACGCATGCCAGGCACCTCGGAAGTCCTGGAGCCGGAACGAGACCTCAGGCGGAGACTCGCCCCACGCAACCGAGGCCAACCCGGCCACGACAACGAGACAGACACCAAGACACGGCAGAATCGATCGGCCTTGTGTGAGCATGGCTGGCAAAACTCGTCGGGTCGTCGGAATCGGCCTGGATCGACGCCATCCTGCCACAACTGTCAGGGCCAAAAAAGGGGCCGCTCTCGAAACCCGCGAAAAAAGGGCCGCCAGGCGGCCCCTCTTTTACAGTTCTTCGCCAGCCAACCGCTTCCCGACGGCGTAGGAGTGGCCTGGGCAAGTGTTGGGATTCCCTGTCGCTCTCGTAGGGAAATCGACTCCTCGTTGGTGCCAGTTCGATGCACGTCCGCCTTTCGATCGTGTGTTGCTTGTCTGTTCATTCCGCAAGGTATCTCGCAGTTCCCGTTCGCGGCGCAACGTGACCACGGCTTCCGGGTGTCGGTCCAATGCGCTCAGCCTGGTGCTCACGTAGTGGAGAGAGGCGGCCAGAGACGAGCGGTGAGCCGGCCTGGTCGGCTCGATCTCGGACAACCTCGAGAACCGCGCGGCGGCGTGTTGAAAAGAGAGGAGTGCCTCCTCGCTCCGGCCCAAATCAGTCTCGATCGCTCCCTTCCAATAGGAGCAAACGCCAAGCATGTTGAGGCTCGTGAGATCGGCAGGAGACCGGCTCTGAAGGTCGGCCTGGATCCGAAGGCATTCGTCGAGTGCTCGCAGGATCGCCACTCTCTCGTTTCGGGCTTCCGCCGAGGGGGCGGACCGGTGCAATGCGGCGGTCACCTCGATGAGCTGTCGGCAGCAATAATCGAGGGCGCCACGCACCGCGGCATTCGAGAAATCAAGCTTGAGGAGCCGCTCCCAATCGGTGAGCGCACGTTCCAGGATCGAGCGTGCTTTCGAAGGCCGTCCCAGCTTGATCTGGATTGTTCCGAGTCCGGTGCTTGCCCGGGCCATCATATATTGCACGTCGAAATCACCGGGATGGCTGCGAAGTTTCTGCTCACAGAGCACGAACGAGCGCAATCGGTGCCGTTCGGACTGGCGATAGAGCCGGGCGGCTTCGGCGGGTTGGCCCTTGTCCTCCTGAATTTGCCCCATGACCTGATAGCAGTGGCCCAGGTTCCGTCGCCACCAAGGGTCATCCCCACGCTCAGCGACGAGGTTCTCCAACAAGGTGCGGGCGGACTCCCAGGAAGCGACCGCAAGGTCACAATGATCGGCCGAGAATTCGAGATCCCCTTTGTGCAGGAGAATCTCGGCCAGTTCCGGCTTCAGGGCCGGCTCTTTCTTCAATTGCTCGATGAGGGCCGAGCAGTTGCCGAGGAGTCGATCGACCCACCAGGAATCGGGCGAGATCGCGTCGCGTCCGTACTGGAGCCGGTTCTTTTCGATCATCAGAGAATGGGAGAGCGCCTGATGCCCTGATTTGAGAACCGCGAGCAGTCTCAGCCGCTGTTGCTCCGAGACCACGAGATTGGCCTCCGCCTGGGCACGGAACCGTTCCGCTCGCCGCCATTCCCAGGTCACGACGCCGAAGCTGGCGATCGCCATCAGGGCGAGTGTGCCGAGAGTGGCGGCGGCAAACGGCCTGCGCCGGCAGGTGCGCCAGAGCCGTGCCATTGGTCCAACCGGTCTGGCGTGTACCGGCTCCCCACGGAGGAAGCGCCGCAAGTCGTCGGCGAGTTCGGCGCTCGACCTGTACCGTCGGCCCGGCTCCTTGGCGATCGCCTTCAAGCAGATCGTTTCCAGGTCGACCGGGACCGTGCTGTCGAACCGGTGCGGCGGAGCCGGGTCATTCTCGAGAATCTGAGCGATCAACTGATAACCGTGGCCCGGGAACGGGAGATGGCCGGTCAGGAGCTGGAACAGGACCACGCCCAGGCTATAGATATCGCTCCGCTCGTCGACGCCGTGGTGGTTTCCGCTGGCTTGTTCGGGCGGCATGTAGGCGGGGGTACCGAGCACCTGACCTTCGACGGTCAGAGCGGTTTCGTCGGCCGATGACCGGGCGAGTCCGAAGTCCATGACCCGGGGCCTGCCGTCGCCATCGATCATGATGTTCGCGGGCTTGAGGTCGCGGTGGATCACGCCAGCCTGGTGCGCCGCGGCGATCGCGTCGCAGACGGAGGCGAGCAATTCCGTCGCTTCGCGAGCGGTCGGCCGACCGCGAAGGAGCCGCTCGGCCAGGGTCTCGCCCGTGATGAACTCGCTGACGATCACGAAGCTGCCCTCGCGCTCGGCCGCGTCGTGCACCGCCACGATTCCGGGGTGGTTCAGCCGGGCAAGGCTGCGCGCCTCGCGGAGGAATCGGGTCCTCGCTTCGAGATCGGACCAGCAGCCGGAGCGAGGGAGCTTCACGGCCACGACGCGGTCGAGCTGCGTGTCGAGCGCTCGGTAGACGACGCTGAACGAGCCCTGGCCAACCTGCTCGAGCAGTTCGTAGCGATCAAGCCGATACCGGACCTCGCCGCCGGGAGCGGTCGTCGTGGGTTGCGTCCTCGGTCCCCGAGTGCGCCGCGAATCGGTTCGGAGCGAGTCGACCGCGTCGAGCAGCTCGCGGACTTGCTCCTCGCTCTCGGCCAGGACGGGGAACCTCCGGAGGTACTCAGAGGCATCGATCGGCTCTCCCCTTCGCGCCCGGAACTCCAGCTCGATGGAGACCAACTCGATCAAGAGCGAGGGGACGGACACGTCGTTCCGAAGGTATTCCTCGATAGATGGCCGCTCCCCCTCATACCAGTCGGACTCGAACTGGGCCAAGATCCGCTCTCGGCCGAGCCAGCTCGTGTTGCAAAGCGCAGAGAAAGAGGGGTCGACCTTGGCCATGGGAGGGTCTTTGTCCTTGAGGTCGGTCGTTGCGCGTTGCTCCGTTCTCCGATCAGTCGCCGATCGCTTGAAGTTCGAGCCACGACCGAACATGCTCGCGAATCCGATACACCGAGCGCTCAGCGCGGTTGAGACACTTGCCGATTTCCTTGACCGTATAACCTTGCAGGCTCAGCTCGACAACCGCCCGCTCAGCGGGGGGGAAGCTGAGCAGCAGCCGCTGGACCATCTCGGCGAGCATCGCCTCATCTTCGGGCGTCGGGTCGTCCGCAGCCCGATCATCGAGCCCGGTCGCTGTCTCGCGTTTCAAGGTGCGGCATTCGGCCGCATAGAACTGCCGACGATTGGCGCACTTCCGCAGCACGATCGTCACGAGCAAGGCCCAGACGTCGTGCCAATCTTCGACCTGGAAGTGCCCAGCGCCATAGCGTCTGAAAAAACTGCGATAGACCGACTGGACGATGTCTTGCGGATCCTCCTTGACGACGATCGACCGCCCCAGCCTGGCCCGCGTCAGGCCCATGAGCCGCCAGACCCAGCGCTCGTAGAACTCGCGGGCCGCGGCCTCGTCCCCCGCACGCAGCCGCGCCATCAATGCCCCGAACCCCACTTCCTCCGCAGAGGTCGTCGCGACGGAGTCACTGTGGTCGGTGATCATTGGCTTCACCTCGTCTCGTGACTCGCCCGCAGTCATCCTTCCCGGCTTCGCTTTCGCTCATACCTTCAAGGAGGAAAGATCAGACCCCCAAGCGAGCGCATCCCCTTGTTGCTCATTGTTTGGGAAGGCCCTCGTTGATGCAACCTTACTCTGTGCCTCAATCCCAGATTTTTTGGCGAAAAACCTTCTGGATCTTGATCCACCCTAGTGAGAGACGCCATTGGAATACCCGGGCCGACCGACGTCTTGATGGCGAGGATCAAGACAAAAAAAGGATTCCATCCACTTGCTGTTCTGTTTACGGCGCAAGCCAAGGCGACCAATAAGGCCTACGACCACTGTCGCCTTGCGGTGACGGAGGGCCTGCAAACCTCAAAGGACAGGCCTTGCGGTCCGCAGAACAGTCTCAAATGATCGCTCTCTTTTTGATTATGTTTTTTCTTCTTGAAAAGATGTTAGACCGCGACGCCCCGCGGTTCCCCTTCGTTTTGTTCCCAATCATCCGCCACCCGAGTCGACTCGGGTGGCGAAAATCGGAGATGACTCGAACATGTCGACTTCTATCGATCCACGTGGTGTGCTCCTGGCCCTGGTCTTGAGCGGCATCGGGGCACCGCTGTTCAGCGGCTGTTCGGACGCGTCCAAGCAAACGGGCACGGTCGCCCCGGCCATGTCGCCCGAGGACGTGGCGGAGACGGATCGCTCCAGGGCCGCGTACCCGAAAACACCGCCGCGGTGACGAGCTCTCCTTAGCGTATGCGAACGTTCGACTCCGCCAATTGTTTGTCATCATTCAAATCTGAAGGAGTCCAAGTCATGGGTCTCGCTCCCCGTCGCGGTTTCACCTTGATCGAGCTCTTGGTCGTCATTGCCATCATCGCCGTCTTGATCGCGCTCCTGCTGCCCGCCGTCCAGGCGGCCCGCGAGGCGGCCAGGCGCATGCAGTGCGTCAACAACCTCAAGCAGCTTGGTCTGGCCCTCCACAATTATCACAGCACCAATAACACCTTCCCGATGGGAGCGACGCTCCTCACCACGGTGACCGGCGCAAACGACTGGTGGAACAACTGGAGCACCCAGGCGTTGCTTCTGGCCAACCTCGAGCAGACGGTGATGTACAACGCGATCAACTGGAACATCTGCCCAACCTATCCCTCCGGATATCCCGCAACCGCGGCCAACGCCACGATCTATAACATGCGAGTCGCCGCTTTCATGTGCCCGTCGGACGCCATGTCGGGCCCGTCCCGCTTCAACAACTACGTAGCCTCCATCGGAACCTCGGCCGGCTTCTATGCGGACACGGCGACCGGTTTATTCGCCCGGCAGGTGGCCTGGGGTCTCAATTCCGTGACCGATGGCTCATCGAACACGATCGCGTTTTCCGAGGCGCTGGTCGGTGGGGATGCGAAGGACAATTTGACCCGGCGCAACTCGGTCGTCTTCGGCACGTCCGACGGCGGCGCCGGGATCGCCGACATCTACACCAACCTCACGGCGGTCCAGGCGGGAATCACCGCGTGCAACAGCAGTTGGAACGCTGGAACCGGTCCCTTTACGAACCGGCGCGGGGAGCGTTGGGGCTGGGGAACCACCGGGCTGTCGTTGTTCAACACCATCATCACGCCCAACTCGAAGCAGTCACCTTGGAGTTCCTGCCGCTTCTCTTGCAGTGGCTGCGGAGCCGACGGCGCCAACTTCGCCAACACCTCCAGCTTCCACACCGGCGGCGTCAACGCCCTCTTCGCCGACGGCAGCGTCAAGTTCATCAAAGACTCGATCGCCCAGACCACATGGTGGGCGCTGGGCACCCGGGGCAAGGGGGAAATCCTCAGCGCCGATGCGTACTGAACGGCCTGAATATCGAGTCTCCTTCAATTGAGCAAATCCAACATGAATGAGGTTCACAAGCAATCCGAAGTCCTCGCCGGATCAGCCCATCGCCCTGCCACGGCGGCCGACCCTAGGCGAAGGCTGATGGCTCGCGTGCTCGTCTCAGGTTTGCTGGCAGGGCTGATCGCCGGGGCGGTCGGCGAGGCGATCCACGGACGATTCGACCCCGAGGCGGCCGACCCCAACAGTCCCGGAGCCTCCAGTCACAACGCCCGCCACGCGCAAGGGCAGCGGATTGAGGCGACCCTGATCCAAGGCACGCTCGGAGGATTCCTCGGGCTTGGCCTGGGACTCGCGACAGCCAGGCCGGTGCGACGCAGCGTGGCGGGAGGAACGGCCGGCCTGATCCTGGGGCTGGCGGCAGGGGCCGGCAGTGTCTGGTGGCTGCTGCCGAGGTATCTCGCCCAAGGCGCCGACCAGATCTCGCGTGACCTGTTCGTTGCCGCCGCGTTCCACTCGGCGTTCGCCGTCGCTCTGGGAACGGCGGCCGGCGCAGCGTTTGGCATCGGGATTGGTGGCGGCCGGCAAATCCTCAAGGCCGCGATCGGAGGCTTGATCGGGGCCGTCGCCGGGGCCTGCCTCGTCCAGATCGGCGGGGCCTGCCTCTTCCCGGTGGATCAGACCTATAGCGCCGTTCCTCTCAGCCTGGCGGCTCGCCTGTTCGCTCGCTTGACTCTCGCGATCTCCATCGCTCTGGGGGCGGTACTGCTCGTCAGCCCGGAGAACGATCCCTCCTGAGAATGCCACGGGGTCGGCAGACATTTCGAAATGGCGCAATCGCGTGAATCTGATTGACTTGCGCCTGGCCTGCCTGGTACGAAGTACACGTCGCCTCTTCAAGCTTGCCAGAGTTCATTGAAGAGGGGACGGCCTCCTTCGTAATTCAACACCCGGAATGATTATCCCCGATGGGTTCGCGCCGATGCGCCACACCGCGCTGTTCGGTGTTCTTGGCCTTCTCCTTTTGGGGGCCGTCGACGGGATTGCGAGGTTCGAGTTCGCTCCTCCCAAACCGATCTATTGACACGACCTCCTGACTCTTTTGGAAGGGTATCGGCGTTCTTATGGAACCACCCCCGCTGCGGTCCGTCCTGATTGGAGAATTCTTTGGCACCCTGCTCCTGATCCTTCTGGGCAACGGAGTCGTGGCCTCGGTCCAGTTACTGGACATGCAAGGCAACTGGATTGTGATCACGACGGGGTGGGGACTCGCCGTCACGCTGGGCGTCTACGTCAGCGGCCGGCTAAGCGGCGGCCACATCAACCCGGCCGTCACGCTGGCTCTGGCCACCCGTGGCGAGGTCTCCTGGGACCGGCTGCTCCCCTACTGGTCGGCCCAGCTCGCCGGGGCATTCTGTGGCGCGGCGTTGGTTTATGCCGACTACTTCGCCGCCTTCGCGGCCTTCGAGCACACCCACCATATCGTCCGGGGGACCCTGATTGACGGCAAGCTCCCCGCAGCGGGCGGAGCGGGCGTCTTCGCCACCTACCCTGCATTCGATGGGCTGGCCGGCAACTTCTTCAGCGAATTCCTCGGCACAGCGCTCCTTCTCTTCGGCGTCCGGGCCGTGACCGATCGCCGCAACGCATCCCCCCAGATGAACCTCGAGCCGATCCTGGTCGGCGCGGTCGTCTGGGCGATCGGCCTCTCGCTCGGCGGCCTGACCGGCTACGCGATCAACCCCGCGCGTGACCTCGGCCCCAGGCTGGCGTCGGCCGTCTTCGGCTGGGGACCGGCGGTCTTTCAATCCCACAATTACTACTTCTGGGTGCCGATTGTCGGCCCACTGGCCGGCGGAATCGTGGGGACGGCTCTCTACGACCTGGCAATCCATCGCCACCTCCCCCCCGTCGACGAGCCCAGCCCGCCCGGCCGCCTCTCGCCCTGAGCCTGAGGATTGATTATTCTGGAAGAGAGGGTTCCCCCGCGCAAATCGGCTGGGGTGCCCCCTCCTCCCGCCGGAGGTGGGGTGGGATCGGCTCGCTCCGTCCCTGTCCGAGCCCTAGAATTCATTGAATTGAAGAGGCGCGCTGGGCCTTCGTCGGTCGAACCCAACCGCGACGAGCGTGTCTGGGGCATAGGGTCCCCCCCCCTGACTCATTTTTTTGGAATGATTGGTTTCTTGCCCCACCTGATCGCATTGAAAAACGAAGCGAGAAGTGAAGGACGCCGTTGATGCCCGAGACCCTGTTCGAGAAGGTATGGAAACGCCACGTGGTGACGACCACCGACGAGGCGACGCTGCTGTATGTCGACCGGCATCTCATCCACGAGGTGACGAGTCCGCAAGCGTTCGAGGGGCTCCGACTGGCCGGGCGTAAAGTCCGCCGCCGCGACCTCACGTTCGCCACGCTCGACCACAACGTTCCGACCGAGAATCAGCTCGATATTCGCGAGCCCATGTCGCGCCGGCAGGTCGAGACCCTCCGCGCGAATTGCCGCGAGTTCGACGTCACGCTCTACGACATGCAGAGCGGAAACCAGGGGATCGTCCACGTCATCGGCCCCGAGCTCGGCCTGACCTTGCCGGGCACGACGATCGTCTGCGGCGACAGCCACACCAGCACCCACGGCGCGTTCGGGGCCCTGGCGTTCGGGATCGGCACGAGCGAGGTCGAGCACGTCCTGGCCACCCAGACCCTCTGGCAGGGGCGGCAGCCGCACTCGCTCGGGATCGAGGTCACGGGCACACTGCCGGCCGGGCTCGAACCCAAGGACATCATCCTGGCCGTCATCCGGGCAATCGGCACCGGGGGAGCGACCGGGCACGTCATCGAGTACTACGGCCCAGCGATCACGGCCCTCACAATGGAAGGGCGGATGACCGTCTGCAACATGTCGATCGAGGCCGGTGCCCGCGCGGGCCTGATCGGGCCCGACGACACGACCATCCAGTACATCACCAAGGGCAACCGCCCGTTCGCCCCCAAGGGCAAGGCGCTCGAGGCTGCCCTGAACGACTGGAAGACGCTTCGGACCGACGACCCGTCCGCGTTTGACCGGCACATCTCGATCGACGCCAGCACGTTGGCACCTCAGGTCACCTGGGGAACGAACCCCGCGATGACGGTCGACGTGACGGGGCAGGTTCCCGACCCCGACCACGTCCCGTTCGCCAGCCGGGAAGACGCCCGCCGGGCCCTCGACTACATGGGCCTGACCCCCGGCACCCCGATGACCGAGATCCCCGTCGACATCGTCTTCATCGGCTCGTGCACCAACGGCCGGATCGAAGACCTCCGCACGGCGGCCAAGGTCTTCCAGGGCCGCAAGGTCGCCGCAGGGGTTCGCGCCTTGATCGTCCCGGGGAGCGAGCAGGTCCGCGACCAGGCCGAGTCGGAAGGTCTCGACCGGATCTTCTCCGAAGCCGGCGCCGAGTGGCGGCAGGCGGGGTGCAGCATGTGCCTCGCGATGAACCCCGACAAGCTGACCCCCGGCCAGCGCTCGGCCAGCACCAGCAACCGTAACTTCGAGGGCCGGCAAGGGCCTGGCGGCCGAACCCACCTCGTCAGTCCGGCCATGGCGGCGGCCGCCGCGGTCACCGGGCACTTCACCGACGTCCGCCACCTTCTCAAGTAAGGATATCATGGAACCGTTCGTGACCCATCGTGGTCGGGTGGCTGTGCTCGACTGGAGCGACGTCAACACCGACCTGATCATCCCGGCCCGCTACCTCAAGCGGATCGAGCGCACCGGCTACGGCCCCCTGCTCTTCGCCGACAAGCGGTACGCCCCCGGCGCGGCCCCGGCCGTCGACGACCCGACCGCGGCCGGCCCGGATAACCCGGAATTCCCGCTCAACGACCCGTCGAATCGAGGAGCGTCCATCCTGGTGGTCGGCCGCAACTTCGGCTGCGGCTCGAGCCGAGAGCACGCCGTCTGGGCCGTCGCCCAGGGGGGCTATCGCGCCGTGATCGCGCCCGGTAAGGGCGAAGGATTCGCCGATATCTTCGAGGGAAACGCCTTCAACAACGGCCTCCTCCCCATCGAACTCGCCGACGCCGATTGGAAGGAAATCGCCGACGCCGGTCGCACCGAAGGGGGAGCCGAGGTGACCATCGACCTCCGCGACCAGGCGATCACCCTCCACCCCGCGCAAGGCGCAGAGAAGCGATTCTCGTTCGACGTCTCCGAAGCCGATCGCCACCGCCTCCTCAACGGCCTCGACGCAATCTCCGAGACCCTGCTCAACGACGAGGCAATCCGCAAACACGAGCAGGCCGCCCCCGCCTGGCT
Organism: Singulisphaera acidiphila DSM 18658; assembly: GCF_000242455.2. Classification (GTDB taxonomy): domain Bacteria; phylum Planctomycetota; class Planctomycetia; order Isosphaerales; family Isosphaeraceae; genus Singulisphaera; species Singulisphaera acidiphila. Next base: position 4,673,639 of record NC_019892.1, on the reverse strand, counting down.
CACACCACAGACGGCCTGAGCGGCGCCTCATCACTCGCTCGGCGAAGACTGTCTCCAGACTTGCCGAAAACCAAACGTCCTCCCTGCCTCGCGACTCGATCGCCGCGAGATGGGGAGGACGTTTTCCATTTAACAGCCCCAAAACACATCATCAACGTGCCGCATTCCGCGGCTCATCGGCAGCCTCCGCCTCGACCCTTGTCTCGTTCAACCGAAAAGCCCCCTCAATCGTTGCCCGGCGACGTCGGAGGGGCTCGTCGCGAAAGATTCCCACAAATCGTCAGTGACGTTTCTACGCATTTCGCAGAACTCATTCTACAAAGATTGATTCCGTGCCCCGACTTGGAGCCAACCGAACGGCACTCTCTTCATTTGACTTGAAGCCGCCTCGACTGGACCCGCATCCGCGTTTTTTGTTCTCTGCGCCTCCGGCGGCCGGTCACGTCGAGCTTGCGAGTTTTGTTTCGTCATGCGCATGGGGAAACCCAAGAGGGGAAGCTTGCCGGTCTGAGACATGCAGTCGTAAGCGACGAATCCCTTCAAAAGGAGTTTGACGGGAGACCCACGATTTTGACCCCGGAGAAATGCATCGCTCAATTTGAGACATACTGAACAATATTACATTCCGCAATTCCTTTCGTAAGTCTTTGAAAATTTTTTATGGAAAACTTTTCGACTGTGATAACGTCATCGTTTATATCGACTTCATTGGAAGTCTTTGTCGTTTGTTGCCGGACTGCAGAGGAGCCGTCGCGTGATCCACAAATCTTCTCACTGGGTAATCGTGGCCCCCGTGTTCATTGTCGTAACGGCCGGGTCTTGGCGGGCCCTCGGCGCGTCGGGTGACGACGAGCTGACTCGGGAAAAAGCAACGGCGAATCGGGAGGCCGCCGCCGCACTAAACTCTTCAAGCCTGCCCGAATTTCAGGATCCGGCGTTCTCTCGCTTTGTGGATCTCACGCTGCTTCGTCAGGCGATTGCGCGAAATGACGCCTCGCAGGCCGCCGATATCGCCCTGCAATTGGCGGACGGGGAACGCGTCTTGTTGCGCGAGCACAAAATCCTCAGCGCCGACATGGCCATTCGACTTGCGGCCAGCATCGCGGTCGATACGAACGATCGTGCCACACTGCAACGACTCGTCAAGGCCGCCAAGAACGTCGGCGATGACGCGCTGGCGTCCCAGATCGAGACGGTCGCGAAACTCGGCATGACGACTCGTGATGAGGGGCAGGATCTCAAGGTTTCACTACGAACCACGACTCCGGATCAGTTGGCATTCCTCAAATCGGTACTTCAGGAAGCTGACACGTCCCGACGGAGCGGCGATCTCGAGGTGCTCGGCAAACTCGAGGTGTTCGTGAAGGCCTTGACCGACTTGCCCGAGGAGCAAAAAACGTTCCTGGCCAGCCGGATCGCGAAGGCCAAGCAAGAGGTGCCCGAGGGTTCAGACAAGCTCGGCCAGGCCCTCAAGAAGCTGAATGCTTCCAGTCGTTTTGCACCGTTCGGCAACTGGCAGTCGACTTACATCGACCCCAACGGCAATTCCGTCAACGCGGCGGTGACGCTGAACGGGGCCTCGGGCTCTTACTACCTGCCGGACGGCTCGGTCGGTCAGCTCTACAACATCTCTCAAGGATTTCCGCCTGGGAATCCCGGCGTGCCGGTCAGTTCCAACGGCCTGTACGGCCAATGGCAGCTTGGCGGCAGCCAAGGCTGGTTCTACTGGGCGATGACGGGACCGAATCGTTTTCAGGGTTCCTGGGGCTTCGGCAACTTCGGAAGCCCGATGGTCAACCGGTGGTGGGGCACATTGAGCGGCGGGGGTGGAGGCGGCGGTGGACCTGTCCCAGTCCCCGTCCCATTCCCGGGTTAAAAGAAAAGGGTGAGCGAGACTCCTGGCCGGTCCCGGACGATCCTGCCGAACGCGCAGAAGGAGAGGAGGCGGGGCCGCTCGCGCGAGCGGGGGCCCCGGGGGCCGGTCAATGGACGCCCAAGGGAAATCTTTGGATGCTTCGGCACTGGAAACGGACGATCCTGTTCTGCATGGTCGGCATCGCCCGAGGGGGCGACGGTCTCGCTGCCGATCCGATTTCAAGTCCACAACCGAAGTTTGCGCTCCTCGTCGGCGTGGCGAAATATCAGAACCTCGGCGCTTCTGAGCAGCTTGACGGATCGCGTAATGATGTTGAGGCGATACGGGAACTCTTGCTGAGTTCTCGCTTCGGGTTCCAACCCGACGATGTCGTCACGCTCGTTGACGAGTCCGCCACCGGCGCAGCGATTCGCAAGGGGCTTAGCGACCTGACAAAACGGGTCCGCGACCTTCCGCCGAATTCCAGGCCCGCCCAGGTCTTGGTCCACTTCAGCGGCCACGGCTCCCAGGTGCCGGATCAACCGGAAGGGGATCCGCTTTGCGACGAGGCCGACGGCCTCGACGAGACCATCGTGCCATACGATGCCGACAAGCAGGGGGGCCTCCAGGATCTTCGCGATGACGAGCTCTTCGCGTTCGCGGAGGAGGTCTGCGCGGGGGGACGCACGCGTCTTTGGCTGGTGCTCGATTGCTGCCACTCGGGGACCGGAGCTCGAGGCGCCACCAAGGTCCGCAAGCTGGATCGAGGTCTCGCGGCCTCGGTTCCGGCTCTCGGTGGCCGCAAGATCAACGAGCGACGATTGGCCGCCGGCGCCGTGGTGCTCTCCGCCTGCCGTGCCCAGGAGGTCGAGCCCGAATACCAGCAGGGGAAAGAGCACTTCGGGCTGCTCACCCGATTCGTGCTCCAGGTGCTCAACGAGACTCGCACCCTCTCCACACTCTCCTATGAATTGCTCCGGGACGAGATTGTCTCTCGTTATCGGGTCGACCCGTCCGTCGCACAACCTCCACTTCCCCAACTCGAGGGGACCGGCAGCCTACTCCGCGATACCGTCCTCGGCTGCGGGGTTGACGCGGACCGGAAACCCTACTGGGAGGTCATGGCTTCGGGGACCGACCGCTCGGTGGCCCTTCTCAAGGCAGGTGCGTTCCACGGGATCACCGTGGGATCCCAGTTCGAGCTCTACGACCAGCCCGCCAAGATCGTCGCCAAGCCGGCCGAGGCGGAAAGAGAGAATGGCTCGACCGCCTGGCTGTCCGTGAAAGCGGTCGAAGGAGCGACCGCCACCGTCGACCTCTTCCGCTGGGAAAACGGCCGACGAACCGAGGCTCTTTTGCCGGCCGGCTTCAAGGGCGGCTTCGCCATCGAGCGGCACCACGAGCACGGGGCGTTCGGTCTCCGCCTGCGCGTCACTCGGGCAAAGTCGGCAAACAAGGATGGGCCTGGGCTCGGCCCCGACTCCCCTGACCTGCCGCCGTTGATCCTCGAAACGCTGACGACCGCGAATCGCCCCGAGGAGTCACGTTGGTTGCAGTGGGCCACGGGCGATCAGCCCTGCGACTACCTCCTCCGGATCGACGGAAACGTTGCCGCACTCTTCCCGGCCACAGGACGGCCTAAGCTCGAGATCGACACGTCCTCGCCTTTGGAGAAAAGCAACGTACCCGCGTCGCTGAGAGGAGGCTGGGGCCCATTCTCCCTTGAGGTCCCCGAAGAGGCGGGCCCCGCACTTCAGCAGACGCTCCGCCAGATTTGCCGCGCCCGGAACCTCATCCGGCTGTCCGAGGCTCGGCGCTCCACCGATCAGGCCAGCCCCATCACAATCGAGTTGTTGGCCGTCACGGTGGACGAATCCGGCGCGATCGCGAAAACAGGTCCCTGGCCCGTTGAAGAAGGGGGGCTGGTGGTGCGCAAAGGGGGCCGCTACGCCTATCGGATCGCAAACGCCGAAGCGTCGCAAAAGCCGTGGTACATCACCGTCCTGGCGGTCGACGCCGACCTCGGGATCGACCAGGTCTTGCCCTACCAGGAGGCTGCCGGGGGCGAGGTCTCTGGCGAGCAACGGCTCGACCCCGGTCAGTCGCGGATCACCGATGCATTCGAGTGCGACGGAAGCTTCGGAGACCGGCTCACGATCATCCTCGCGACCCGCGAGCCCAACTCGTACTACATGCTCTCTCAGCCCAATCTTCCCAAGACCCGAGGCGAGGACAATCTGGGAGGCAAGGGGGCTTCGCTCGATACCCTCTTGCTCGAACAGACCTACTTCAAAACGCGGGGCGACAAACGCATGAAGCCCCGAAGGCTCTATGACGAGTCCTGGACGGCCGGCACCGTCTCATTCAGGGCCAGCCCCTAACGAACTCAGCCCCACTCAGGTGTATCGCTTCGAGCCATTCATTGCCACCTACCGGGAAGGTCCGATTGCAAGTTCCTTTGGGTCATCAGCTTGAAGAGGGACAATGGGCGGGAACCAGACTGATTCCACACATGATTTGACACAACAAATTTCAACTAAATAAGCTTCAACGATGCAAGCACATCTGATTTTTTGCCTATAAATACGAGGATCGCCATCGTGATGTGATTCGTCGTCTTCGAAATTCGGGTTCAAGCTCACTCGAGCTGCGCGGAGAGCAAGTGATCCCGTTGGAACCGCTTCGACGCGGCTCACCAGATCGGCCCAGCCTTCTTTTTTTTCTTGGAGTGCATCCATGTTGAGGCATCGAATGAGAAGCCGTCGTCGGGAAGTGGCCGCCGTTGGGCTCTTCCTCTTAGCCACCCTTCTCGCTACAGAACCGCTCCGGGCGGATGGAGACGAGGGGGTCACGAAACCGGTGGCGACCGACCGCGCAGCGAGCCCAGCGCGGGCCGTGCCGAAATCGGCGGATCCCTTTCCGCTGAGCGAAGAGCTGCAAGACCCCGGCTTCAGCCGGTATGTCGACCTGAAGCTTCTGTCCACCGCCTGGCGAGAGATGGATGCGGCACTCATGGCCGACGTCGCCCTCCAGCTCGCCTCCGGCGAAGAAGCCCTGCAGCGACCGCATCAAGCTTTGAACTCGCGACAGGTCGCGGAATTAGCCGCGCAGCTCGCCATCGAGACCAATCAACCGGAAACCATCGACCGCCTGATCCGAGCCGCCAAGGCGCGAAACAACGACGCGCTGGCCAACGCGCTCAATGTCACTCGCAAGCTCGCATCCACGTCTCGGGGGGACTCCCCTGCCCCTGTCTCCATCGACGATCTTAGCACAACAGAAGTGGCATTACTGAAGACTTGGATGGGCAAGATCAAGTCGGCCAAGCTCGCGGCCGATCGTGAGGCGCTCAACCAGCTCGACAGCCAGATCCCCAAGATCATCGATCTGAAGGATAAGCAACGCCAAGCCTTGAAGGAAATGGTGGCCGAGGCGACTCGGAACCTGCCGGAGGGAAAGAGCGAACCGTCGTCGGTTTCCAAGCTTCTCGACAAGCTCTCGGCCGGCAACCGTCCGGGGCCGCAGGCGTACCAACAAGTGGTCGGTGGCAATTACTCCTCCAGGTTTCAGGTTCAGTTCACGATTCAGCTAATCAGCATCCCCGGATACGATTTCTACGCGGCCCGGCTGACATCGCCGCCGCCGCCCGGCTCGCCGTTCGATCAGATCGGACTCGCCCTGGGCGATGTCGTCGTGCGACTCGACGGCATTCCCGTGACCAACGCCAACGAGATGGACAATCACTACGGCCAAACCTTCGTCCGCTTCATCAAGGCAGGGACCACCTGGGTTCAGAACGGGACGGTCTACCTGGGAGGGAACGGTTTCCCTAGCAGCGGTGGAGGTGGGGTATCTCCCTGATCGGGATCACCGTCGGTTTTCATGTTCGAATCCATCGATTCGGTAACGCGTGACGAGGGGATTCTCGGCCCAGGGATCTATCCCAAAAGCCCGAGAATCCCCGTTCCAGTCGGCTGGAGTTTGAAGGACAATCGCCCATGAATCGCCCTTCCCTCAGCGCCCGTCACGGCCTCGCTCTCTGGCTCGCCAGTGGGCTCATCCTCGGAGGCGTTGGGGTCCCGCCTGCCCATGGGATGGACGAGGCTGCAAGTCCAAGTCACGCCTTTTTGATTGTGGTCGATGGGCAAGGGGGACTGTCGGTCAAGGAGGTCAACGGAACAGCGGTCGAGCTCGCCCCAGGGTCTCGTGGCCTGATCGTCTGGGAGAATGGCGGTCAAGAACGTTGGGCTTTCCTCGGGCAAGGAGGCCGCTGGGCGCGGGAGGAACTTGAGCGGAACACGGAAGGGGCCGCCATGCTTTCGGCCGCGACTCGAGGCCGAGGCCCGGCTGAAACGGTTGCGGGCGGGAATGGTTCGATCCCGTCGACCACGTTCCTGGTCCCGCTGCTCGGGTCGTCGGTCATGCGGGGAAACTCCCCCTTCTTGACCCCGTCCAATGGGCCGTTGATCGGGCCTCGGATCACGATCCGACGGCGGCCCGCACCTCAAGGCCCCCCCTTTCCCGAAGCAGCGGCGTTGCTCCTTCGGGACGGCCATCTCCTCGTCAAGATCGCACTTCCCGAAGGGAAGCATCAACTGTCGTGGAGCGAGATCCCAGGATTACCCCCCGCGCTCGCGGCGGGGTTACCCGCCGGCGAGTACGTCCTTCGAATCGAAGGGGGAGGCGAATCCGTGACCTTTCGGGTCGAGGACGATGCCCTTCGCGAGGAGGTGCAACGCCCACTCGATGAGCTGGCCAAGCTTCGCGGCCAGGGCGCAGACGGGCTCTCCGCCCTGGTTGCGGTCGCCCACTTGCTGACCCAGGTCGACGAGGAGGGCAAACCCCTGGCCTACCTGACCGACGCATTCGACGTCGTGGATCATTTGCCGGAGGAGGAGCTCACGTCGTTCCTCCGCCAAACCCGCTCCGACCTGGAGCGACGTTTAGCCGGAGCGGCCGTGGCCGACCCATCCTCGCTGGTGGACCCGACGGGGGACTCGAAAATCGACCAGGCGCGAGGCCAATTCCGCGCAGGGCGATGGCGGGAGGCAATGGCGACACTTGCGGCGATCGACCAGGGGGAAGCAACTCCTCGGAGTCAAGCCTTGGCCAAGCTCTACAACGCCGTGATCCGTGCGGAGTCGGGATTGGCCCTGGAAGCACAGGCCGACCGCCTCTTCCGTGAGGCCTTGGTTGCGGTCGAAGCCCTCGGGCGCGACGGGAACGAGAGCGAGTCGACGACCGCCGACCAATTCCGGGCGCACAATAACTATGGGAATTTCCTGCTGGGTCGCTCGCAGGACCGGCTTCAGAACCACGCCTACCAGATCGTGACCGGGGGCCGGCTCCCGATCCTGTCGACGCTGAGCGACTGGCACGCCGCCCTCCACGAGTACGACTCCGCTCGAACCTTGGCGAAAGGGATGCAGCAGCCAGCTCAGGCCGCGGTCGTCGAGACCAATCTCGCCCGCCTCTACGCGCTCCTCGCCGACCTGATCCAAACCCTCGAAGATCCAGCCTCGGAAGAGCGCCGGTTCCCGGCCGCGGTCCTTGCGGCGACGGAACAGGCGAGGACACTCGCGGCCGGGGTTGTCGCCGACTCCCGCGACGACGTTCGGGTGGAGCCCGTGATCCGGGCAACGGCTCGCGAGATCCTGGCACAACTCGCATTCAGAAATCATACCACAGACCTCGGCCGCCCCGAGGCACGGAGTTCGTTCGCAGACTGTGAACGGCTCACCCAGCAGGCGTTGCAGGAATACGAGGAGGCCGGATCGCTCGTCGGCATCGAGAGCACGCACCGGCTACTCGCCCTGAATCAGCTCCGATCGGGGCCTCAGGATTCGGGAGCCGGGGAAACGGCCCACCGCAAGCAGGCGCTCCAGGGTCTTCTGATCGCGCACCGCCTCTCCCAATTCGTCCTCGACCAGGTTCCGGGAGATGGGGTCGGGCTGGGGGTCGCCGGCTTCATCGCCCGCCGTGCCTATCTCAACGAGCAGATCGTCGAGTTACTGATCGCCGACGGGCAGCCCGCCGAGGCGCTTCACTACGCCGAACTGGCCAAGGCCCGCGCGCTCGAGGGTCTTCTCGCCGCCAGCCGGACCAGAGCCCAGGCCGACGAGGAAGGGCCACGTCCATTGCCGGCGATCCTCGCCGATTGGCCTCGCGAAGTGGCTGCGGTCGAATACCTCATCGGCTCCAGGCGGGCCTGGGCTTTCGTGGTGACGACGTCGGGCCAAGTCCTGGTCTTCGAGTTGAAGGATCGAGAGGGACACCCCATCGCTTCCCAGGCTTTGGTTGCACGAGTCCGGACCTACCTTCGCGGGGTGGAGAACTACGCCACCCGAATGCGAAGCCGGCTCCTGGCTGGCCAGGGGTTCGACCATCAGTGGCAAGAGACCCTCCACGAGTTCGCAATCGATTTGCTGCCCACCGACCTGCTCGCGGAACTCAGGAAGGCAAAGACGGTCGTGGTGGTCCCCCATCATATCCTCCACTACTTTCCTTTTGCGGCCTTGGTGACCGAGCGAGACGCAGGCCGAAAAGATTCGTCGGAGATGGTTCAACCCCGATTCTTGCTCGATGAGCCGTTTGCCCTTTGCCACTCTCCGTCGCTGACGACGTGGGACCTGTTGCGACAACGCGCCCCTCGACCGATCACGCGAGTTGGTGCCGCCGGGATCGCCAATTTCCCTGGAGCCGCCCCACTGCCCGGCGTCCGTGATGACCTTGCCAACCTCCGGAAAGCCTTCGGCGGCAAGGTGGACCGTGTCTATCTCGAAGGGGAGGCAAGCGAGGCGGCCGGTCGATCCTTGCTCTCCCAAGCCGGGATGGTTCTTTTCGCCACCCACGGCACGAACGTCGCCGACCGTCCGTTGACGAGTTCCATCCTGCTCTTTCCCGAAGCGAAGGATGATGGTCGGCTTACCGCAGAGGAGCTTTTTGGGGGTTCGACCCAGGCGGATCTGGTGGTCCTGAGCGCCTGCTACACGGGCCTCGCCGATCGCTCGCCCTTGCCTGGGGACGACCTCTTCGGGATTCAACGGGCCCTGCTGAGGTCCGGGGCAAGGACCGTCGTCTCCGGCCTCTGGGATGTCTACGACGGCTCCGGTCCAGAGTTGATCGGCGCCTTCTTCAACAACCTGGCGGCGGGCGAACCAGCCCCTCAAGCCCTCTCGACGTCTCAGAGAGCCTTTCTCAAAAAGTTGCGGACCTCCGCCGATCCGGAACCTTGGATCCATCCCTACTTCTGGGCCGTCTACACCGCTTCCGGCGATGATCGAACACGATTCGGAAACTGATGCGACTCTCCAGTCTCCGGACGAAATCGCATTCCATCGCCGGGAAGTGTTTCACACCGACTGCGAACGAAATAAATCTCATTATTTTGCGTAGACAATATCATGATCATCACAACTCGATACCAATGGGCGATTCGACTGATCGTCGTTGCGATCCCCCTGGCGGCGTGGACTCCATGCCCGGGTCAGGATCTCACCACAGAAGCAGCCGCCGCATCAAAGGATGACGCACTTTCCGAGACCGAGCCCGTGGCGACCCGGGGGGACCGTCGTCTTACCCCACGGAGCAAAGCCCCCTCCACGGGGGGAATCCAATACCGCAAGCGCTGGGCGCTTGTGGTCGGGATCAACTACAAGGCGACGGATCGCGAGACGATCAAGGATGGCGGCACTTCGCGTGAATTGAAGAATGCAGAAAACGATGCGTTGGCCGTGGCCGAGCTTCTTAAAGCCAAGTATGGATACGGACAAGACGGAGCTCTCGAGCTCCTGCTTGGCAAGCAGGCCACCAAGGAGGAGATCAGTAAACGGCTCGGTCAGGGCCTTCTTGGGAATACCGAGGAGGTTCACGAAGACGACAGTGTGGTCTTCTACTTCTCCGGACACGGCGAGCGCGGAGCGGGTCCGGCCGATGAGAAGCGGGCCGATGGCCACCCGGGCTTTCTCTTGCCGATCGACTTCAAGCGACTCAAGGTCGGCGAGCGTGAGGAGCTCTTTGAAACCTCGGCGATCGACCTGGCGGAGGTAGTTCGGCTGCTGAACAAGTGCCCCGCCCGGCACAAGCTGCTCATTCTGGATTGCTGCCATTCCGGCACGGTGTTTCAAATCCAGGTCACGGGAGCCGCAGGCGGCCAGTTTGAGCACCAGGACAATGATCCAACCCTTTTTGGCGAGCGGTCGCTCCAGGCAGTGACGGCAAGCCGCGATCTCGCCTCGGACGGCCAAGGGCAAGATAAGAACTCGCCGTTTACCCGCTCCTTACTGCGTGCGCTCAACGCGGTCCCCCCGAAGCTGCCCCGCAATCGTTACTACTTCACGACGAACCAGCTCTTCCATGCGATGCGCGCGTACCTCGACGGAAATCTGCCGCCGAAACAGTCTCCACAATGCCGCTGGCTGGACGACGAACGAAGCGGCGAATTCCACTTCTTCCCAGACCCGGGCGCCTCGTTCGTTGAAGAGGTTTCCCGCGAGTCTCGACAGCTCTTGCTGGCCATGGTGCCAAGCACATTTGGGAACTGGTGGGCGGACGAGATGCCGTGGTTCATGCCGGGCCTTCGGCTTGAGATTCTCAAAGACAAGCTTGAATCGCGCTCGATGGCCGACGAGATCGACAAGGACAAGCTCCGTGAAGCCGCCCGCCAAAGCGTTCGCCGGCTCGAAGGAGACGGGCACCTCTCCGCGCCCCTTCGGATGAGGCTCAACCACCTCAAGACAATGCTCCAGCTCGATCAGCAGAAGGATCGCAACGGGCAAATGCACTCCGTCGTCAAGACGCTAAAAGCGTCGGTGGAAACGACCGGCAAACGGGACGAGGTGGAGGCCGTCGACCTCCATTACCTGGCCGTCTTGCAACACAAGCTCGGCGACCACGCCGAGGCGCAAACGAACTACATCCAGGCCCTCCAACGCTACGAGGCCGAGGAAAAGATCTCGCTCCTGGTTCGCCCCCTGAGGGCCCTCTGCTTGCTAGACCTCGGGATGCTCGAACTGACGGTCCTGAATGATTACGCCGAGGCGTTCCGGCGATTCACCGAGGCGGAATCGATGTTCGGCCTCGGTTCCCCTGCTCCATTCAAGGTCTACTGCCTGAGCAAACAAGCCGATTCGCTGCGGCGAGACGGGATCACGGGTCCTGCCGAGCGGCGCATGGACGATGCGATCCAGTTGACCGAGGCGTTCGACCCGAAGTCGGAACATCCGCTGACCGCCTCGGCCTGGAAATACTACGCCTGGGCCTGCATGGAACAGTGGAAGTTCCCCCAGGCCGCCGAGAAGTTCACCCGGGCCGGCGAAATCCTCAGCTTGCCAGCCAACCTCAACCGCGACGAGTGTTCGATCGATCGCTTTCACATCGACCATGGCCTGGCCATGATCCACCGCTTCCAGGGCAGGGATGACCTCGCCCTGGAAGCCTATCGCACGCTCACCCCCGCCCTCACCACGGCGCTCACCGAGTTGGAGGCGCGCAAGGTCGAAGTCTCCAACTTCGCCGAGGTCCGCTCTCTCTTATACGATCGACTCGTCAACAGCCTCGAACGCCAGGCGGACTGCTCCATGTTCGGCCGGGATCCTAACTACGCCGAGGCCGCCGATGACTATCGTCGAGCGCTCTTGAAGGTCGACCAGATTCCGAAGGCAACGCGCGACCAGGTCCGAAAGGACCTCCTCTATCGTCGAGCCATCGCACTCTCGCTCCAAGACCTCCATGCAGAGAGACGTACCGAAGTCGATGCCGCCCGACCGTCGGCCTCGATCCTCCAACTGGCCCGCCACCTGAGAACGGCTGCGGACGCGATCGGGAGCAAGAAGAGCGATCCCTTGAAGGTAAGCCTGTCAGCCGCACTTGCACATGCCTGTCCTGGTGGAATCGAGCAGGATCCCAAGGCCCCCGCCGGCGCTCCTCAGCCGAACCTGTCGGACCTCTGCAAATTGCTCGAAGAGCTCCGGGAGACCAGCCGTGACTTCGACCGCGATGAACTGGAGCGGCTGATGTTTGCCTACAAGTTCCTGATCGAACTCGAGACTCCCGAATCCGACCCCTTTCTGAAGATCGAATATGCGGACATGCTCTTACGTCTGTGCCAGTCGGCCATCCATCGCGCGGCCGCCGACCCGGACGTCTTGAAGTATCTGCGCCCCTACTACGACGTGGCCTTCCTGGCCAAGGCGAAGTATCAGCCGGATCGCGTCAAGGAGCTGATCGAGCTCGTCTGGGAGGCGACCACCGGAACCCCCTACCACAAGCCGAAGACGATCCGCCCGGTCCTGGCCTTGTACCTCGCAGGAGGCCGCTGCCACCTGCTGCTGGACCCGTCGCGAGGCACCCCAACCATGTTCGCCCTCGACCGTTCGGCCGAGGACCTCCGCCGGGCAAGCCAGAGCCAGTGGGCGTTGAGCTGCCCTGAAGACCTCCAGCGAGCCCTCCGTCGGCTCGACCTCAAGGCCGATCAGAAAGTCCTTCTCATCTGGCGCGACCCGGTTGAAGGAATCGGCACGCGCATCCCCAGCCCATCCCTCCCCGGTTTGGTCGAGCGGCCCACCGCCGAGAAACCGATCACGATCAGTACGGCCTTGGAAGACGCTCCCGAGGCGGTCTTCCCCTTCGATTTGCGATCCTCGTTCTATTACCAGTCGACGCCCGAGCAAGTGATTGAAGACATCGCCTCGGTCAAGCTCCCTCCGAAGCCCGATCCTCACCAAACGGCGGCCGGTCCCTCAACTCGCAGCGCAGATCAACCTCGAACAGGGCCGGCCACTCAGTTCAAGCGGCCCGAGGATCAAGACCAGGCGGCATCCCCCTCCCCACCAAAGTCGTGAAGCCGGCATAGCGCATTCTGTTTCAGAGCTCTGCCACCGTGTTCGGGAGACATTCGGTCGCGTTTGCCCCCCATATTCTTGGGAGACTCGCACATTCGGAACTCGGGAATCCTCGGCCGGATGTGCTCCTGAATCAACGCAATGAGGCCGTTGGAGAAATCTTTCTCCAACGGCCTCAAGGAATGTGTCACGGCAATCAGAGCTACCCGGCCAGGATTCGAACCTGGAAAGACAGGACCAAAACCTGTCGTGATACCGTTTCACCACCGGGTATTCAGTCGGTTGGACTGACGAGGATCATTCTAACGAGCAAACGCCGGCGCGAAAAGCCTAGCCGACATAAGAAATCCCACCTTGCGTATTCTGAACCTTGTAGGCGAGGTGCTCGAGCTGGATGGAGAGGTCGATCGCCACGACGCTGACGGAGGGGGGAACGCTGAGCGGGATGGGCGCGAAGTTCATGATGCCGAGGATGCCGCAAGCCACCATCTGGTCGGCAACGCGCTGGGCGACTTCGGCCGGGACACTCAGAACGGCGAGGGTCACGCTGCGGGCGGCAACGATTTTCGCCATCGTCTCGATGGGCTCGACAACGAGGCCATCGTGGGTCCGACCGACCTTTTGGGGGTCGTTGTCGAAGAGCGCAACGATGTGGAAGCCGCGGCTCCGGAAGCCTCGATAACGCAACAAAGCGCGGCCGAGGTTACCGAGGCCGACCAGGGCCAGGGGTAAGTCGCGGTCGATTCCGAGGATCCGCCGGAGGGCCGGGATCAGCTCCTCGATCCGGTAGCCGATCCCCGGGTAGCCGAACTGCCCGAAGAAAGCCAGGTCTTTGCGGACCTGCGCATTATGGATCGCCAGCGCGGCGCCGAGCTGACTGCTGGAAATCGTCGTCTGCCCTTGCCGCTGGAAGGTTTCCAGTTGGCGGAGATAAAGGCTGACCCGGCCTACCACGGCTTTGGGGGCCAATTTATCTCCCGAAGGGTCGCGTCGTGGATCCCTCACGAGATAGGAAGCTCCGTGGGACGGATCCGGCATAATCCATGCCGTTACCAGTTAAGTTCGACTCTACCCCCCTTCTGCGGGTGGGGTCAAGGTCACTCGGCGAGGCGCCAGGATGGGGGGAATACCCCTTGGAGGCGAACGTCACCGTCGATCAGGCTGACCTGCTGCCGCTCGACTCGGAGCGCATCGGCCATTCGCGGTCGCCCGTTGCCTTGGGCGGGGGTGAACGCCGGCGGTCCCCCTTCGACCAGAGACGCAATGAAGACGTCCACCGCATCGACCTGGCCAGCGTCGAGGAAGGCCCCCAGGAGGCGTCCTCCGCCTTCCACCAGCAGGTTGGTCATCCCTCGTCGGCCCAGTTCGTCGAGGAGCGGAAGGATCGGAACGGGGCCGTCACCGGAAAACGGGATGAGCTCGCAGCCCAAGGCCGCCAGAGCCTCACGACGCTCGGGCGCAGCACGATCGGTCAGCGCGACCAATACCGGGATCTCCCGCGCGGTCCGGGCCAGCCGACTGGTCGTCGGCAGCCGGCCCGCGCTATCGAGCACGACCCGGCTTGGGGTCCGGGGTCCGGGGGGTCGGGCGGTCAGCTCCGGGTCGTCGGCCAGGGCAGTCCCAATCCCAACGGCGATCGCATCCATCCGACCCCGGACCTCGTGGACCAATGCTCGCGAGCGTGAACCGGAGATCCAACGGCTGTCCCCCGAGGCTGTGGCGGTCTTGCCGTCGAGGGTCATCGCCCACTTGGCGGTGACGTAAGGCCGGCCCGTCGCCAGCCGCTTGAGGTACGGCGCATTGAGGCGCGCGGCCGCGTCGGATTCGAGGCCCACTTCGATCGCCACGCCCGCCGCGCGGAGCTGAGCCAATCCTCCCCCGGCGACCTTCGGGAACGGGTCGCGCATCGCGGCCACCACGCGGGTGACTCCGGCGGTCAGGATCGCCTCGGTACAAGGGGGGGTCTTGCCAAAGTGGCAGCAAGGCTCGAGCGTCACGTAGAGCGTGGCCCCTTGCGCGGCGGTTCCCGCCCGGCTCAAGGCCTCGACCTCGGCGTGGGGGCCGCCGAACCGAGTGTGATGGCCGAACCCGACGAGCTGGCCGTCGCGGACCACGACCGACCCGACCATCGGGTTCGGCTCGACGGCTCCACGACCGCGCTCGGCTTCCGCCAACGCCCGCTGCATCCAGAAAAGGTCGTCGTCACTGGCCACGCCGAAGGTCTCGCATCAAGGGGCCTCCGTCGTGGCTCAGATCGGGGGGCCCGTCGACGGAGTCGGGGTGGTCACGGGCGGTTTTCCAGGCTTCGCGGCCGGGGCAACCGGGCCGGGACCAGGGCCAGGGCCCGACGCAGGAATCTCTTTGCCGGCCGGGTAGATCAGGCGATAGAGGATCGTCAGCCGTCGCCTGGCTTCCTCGGGGGCGAGGTGGTCGAACGTCGACCGGATCCAGGAGGGCATCGCGGTCTCGAACCGCAACAGGTTGGTGGAGGTCACCGACTTCGGCGGATTTGCGACGAAGTAATAGTTGTTCACCAACCGGCGGCGATCGATCGCCTGCTTCTCCGAATCTCTGTTGAGCTGATTGCGGAGCCAGCCCTTGGCCTGAAGTCTCTTCTCGAGTTGCTTCGCCGTCTCCGCTTCGTCCTTCGGAGAGAGCTGCTGGATCGGGCCGATCTTCGCTTGTCGAGACAGTTCGATCAGCCGCTTCATGCGGTCACGTATGCCGAGTTTCTCGATTTCGGCCTGCTCGGCGGGAGGGAGCGTGAACCAGAACCGAAGCATCTGGGCCACCTCGAACGGGGACCGACCGCGGAGATCGGCGAGCTGAAAGAGCAAGTAGGTCGGGCCTTGGTCCACGTCCTTGCCTTGCTGCTCGCGAAGCTTGGTAATCAGGGCCAGCTTTTCCTTGGGAGTCGCAGCCTTGGCGAGTTGCGTCCGCTCATCGTCCGACAGGGTCTGGAGCCAGAGGTGATAGCGGCGAAGGACCGCGCGGTAGTTGGCCTGCTCGGAGGTGGGGAGGGTCGCGAGTTTCTCGTCGAGGGTCCGGATCGCCGCCTTCTCGGGGCGCTCGAGACGATCGAACTCGCGAACCTTCTCGGCCAGGATCGCGCGTTGCTCGCGGGGCATGGACAGCAAGCGTTGCCAGTTCTCATCCTCGCCGGCCCCGGCGAGAATGGGCAGGGCGAGCCCGATCAAGAGGGCCTGGAACAAGTGCGGGGCGAGCCGGCGGCCGGGCAACGGTGACATAGTCGTCTCGGTCGGTCTCGTGAGGCCTAGTCGGCGTCGGTGCCGAATTCGGAGGAGTGCGCCAGGATATCGAGGAGCTCGAAGCTCCCGACTTCGCGATACTCGTCGAGATGCTCGGCGATCGAGAGGTCTCGAGCCAGCCGCGCCGTGGGGTTGGGCCAGACCCACCGGGTGATCGCGTAACCGGCCCCCACGGTCAGGAGCCCCACAACCATCCAGACGGCCACCCGGAAGACGCGTTGCGTCGTCTGGCGGACGGCCGACTCGAACCGGCCCCCTTCGGTCGAGAGCCGTTGGACCTCGGTCAAAGTCCGCGCGGTGAAATCGTCGGAGACTTGGGCTCGGGGAAGATGGTCGAGCATCGACCAGGTCTTCTCCAGCGCCTCGATCTCGCGCCGGGCCGTGGCGCTCTTGGTCAGCTTGGTGGCGATCGCCTGCGCCTCGGCCTCGTTAAGCTCACCGTCGAGGTAGGCGACCAGGTTGGAGCGTTCGGCGGAAGTCAGTCGTTGCTGGTCGGGACCCATCGCCACGAGGCACCTCGTTACCAGTTCACGCGTGAGCGATCCCGCCCGGAGGCCGGCGTCGTCCGCCGATCGCGCATCACTCCCCACTCAAGAACGAACCCCAAAACCACCGCAAAGTCTCGCTACGGCATCTGAGGAGCCTCGCGAAAAGGACCATTGATCCTTCTGGCTCACCCTGATGACGATACGGGGATCGCTCGAAGAAAAACACTATACACCGACCCCGGGCCCCCCAACAAGCAGCCGAATCGCCTGCGGGAGATTCCCACCCGAAGTGTTGTCGTTGGCTTGAGCTTGATGGAGGGGTGGGCGATCCGGGATGATGGCGCTGGTCTCTTTACCCAAAGACGTCCGGCCCGATCGGTCACCAATGGCTGCGACCTGACATGGAGCGCGTTCCGCCGTGGACTTCTTCACGACCCAACCGCCGTGGTATATCCCGCTGGCCCTCTTGCTGACGGCCTTGCTCGTCGGGCTCATCAAAGCCTACCGGCTTTGGCAGGATATGTATGAAGACGACGAACCAGCCTCGGACCGCGAGCGGCTGAGTGAGTTGGAAGAAGCTCACTTCGCGGGCGAACTGGACGCCGATGAGCTGCGACGGGTTCGCGAACTGCTCAGTCGCTCGAATGCCTCGAAAGCCCCCGAGCCCCTGCGGTCTCGCCCGTCAATTCAGCCTGAACCCTCCCCTTTGCCCCCCAGCAATTCCGCGGGGGAACCCGACACCGTTTGAGCCTGAGCGGGGGGGGACCGCTTATCCTGGCCGCCTGCTTCATCCACAGAAAGGCGGTTCGTATTGCCCGGCCGACCGGAATTCGGCCAGACAGACCGCCAATATGCTTTTTTCAGGCCAGATCAGGTCAAGTCAATAAGACCGGTGCTTGCGGTCGTTGCCACGAGCAGGGTTGATCCCCAGGGTCGACTCGCGGATGAAGCCGACGAACTCATTGACCTCGGCGACAGTCCCCAGATCAGCCTCGATCCGATCGAGTGCGCAGTTGAGGGGCCGCCCTTCCTTGAAGAGGATCCGAAATGCCTCGCGGAGGGAGTTGATCGTCGCGACCGGGAAGCCGGCGCGACGGAGTCCGACCAGATTCAGGTGCGACGTGCAGTTATAGCCCTGGTGAAGAAGAAACGGGGGGATGTCCTTGGTGGTCGAGCCCAGGCCACCAATCATGGCCAGCCGCCCAATCCGGACCCGCTGTTGAACGGCCGAGTGTCCCGAAAGAATGCAGTGATCTTGTAAGACCACATGTCCGGCGACCAAGGCACCATTGATCAAGGTACAGCCGTCACCCACGCGGCAGTCGTGGCCAAGATGGCTCCCGACCATAAACAGGTTGCGATCACCGATCCGGGTCTCACCCCCCCCCTGCTCCGTTCCGCGATGGACCGTGACCTGTTCACGGAAGACGTTACCGTCACCAATGCGCAGCCAGGTCTGCTCGCCTTGATACCCTTTATGCTGTGGGCTCTTACCGAGCACCGCACCGTGGCCAACAAAGTTGTCGCGGCCCATTTCCAGGGGACCACTTAGGGCGACATGCCCCTCGATGACACATCCGGGCCCGATCCGAACCGGGCCTTCGATGATCGAATAGGGCCCGATCTGGACATCGGGAGCAATTTCCGCCTGGGGGTCGAGAATCACCGTTGGGTGGATGAGTTCCGACATGGTCAACATCATGACCCAGCTCCTTCTGGCGCGGCGACTCGGGGCGAACCTCCTGTCCTCCCCGTTAACGACATCGGAAATGTCTGCCTAGTTCTTGAGAGAAACAGGCACACCTTCAAGTCGAACATGCTTATTATTTGCTGGCTTAGAACCCGGGGTGAGACGACATTAGTAAGAGGGAACTTCTTGTTCTCTTTTTCCAAAGTCACACGACGTTTCGCCTCAGCCGATCGCGACGGACTGGCCCGTCTTGACGCTCTCCACCTCGGCGTGGCAGATCCGGAGTGCCTGCCGCGCAAGCTCGCCCGAAAGCTGAGGCGCAGCGGTTCCGGACTTCACCGCCGCGACGGCGACCCCCAGTTCGGCCGCAAAGGCGTCGATCGGGTCCCCCGAGCCGAGTTCCGGCCGTTCGACAGTCCCGTCGGGCAGGATCACGGACAACGGGGTGGCGACGTGCCCTTCTCCGGCGAGAACCGCGAAATCAAAGACGATCGTCGCCTTCTCAAGGTAGAACTCGAACCCGTGCGCAAACGACCGGCCCGCCTGGCTCAAGGCTCCCGAGATGGCGGAGACAGCCAGGTGAGGATCGTCATAGAGGTATTGGGTCGAGAGGTGAACGACCGCGTCCCCGTCAACCACTCCGCGTGAATGGACAGCGCGGGGCACGCCGCAGACCAGGCCGATGTAATGGGTGTCGTGAATATGGAGGTCGATCGCCGGACCGCCGCTCCGATCGGCATCGGCCACGCCCTTCGACCAGTCCGGCTTCGCGATCACCCGCTTCAAATTCGCCGCGCGCAACGCCCCGTAGCGTCCCGAACGGACCGCCTCGGCCGCAAACGCGAACTCAGGAAAGAAGGGCAAGACGTGCGCGACCATCAAGAGTTTGCCGTTCGCTTTGGCCGCCGCCAAGATCGCGTCGGCATCGGCCGTGGTCAGCGCGATCGGCTTCTCAATCAGGACGTGCTTGCCCGCCTCGAGCGCCCGGATCGCCAGCGCGGCGTGCTCATCGTTGGGAACACACAAATCGACCAGGTCAACCTTGGGGTCGGCCAGAAGCTCTCCGATGTCGGCATAACCGGCCACGCCGGAGAGATCCATCGGCCCCCCCTTCGGACCAAAGTTCCCCTGAATCCCCGTCCAGTCCCCCGCGCGTTTCTTGGGGTCCCGGCTGCAAACCGCAACCACCTGGCCATCCGCCAGCTTGCGCGCGGCCAGGTAGTGGATCATCCCCATGAAGCCAATCCCAACGATTCCAATACCCGCCATTTGAGCTGTTTCCTTTTGCGAACGTGATTGAGAGGCGTCCATCATTTCTGGAGTTTCTGATGGATAGGGTAAATAAGCGACAAACTCTCTGGAGTTCTTCGTCGCCGGAATTCTGGGACCTCGACCCTCATGACGGGCTGGAATTTTGCCCAGATCGGCAGATTCGATCAAGACCGAGTCCTCTACTCTTCGACCTGATTGAAGCCGGATGGGATCGACATGGCCAGTGTCTACCGACGAATCGCAGACCATCCTGAGGGAAAAAGCAGGGCGAAGGGAACAAGGTACAGCGATTTACCGACACGTTGCACCGCCGGTTATCCCCCCAACAGAGCGGCCCAAGCCAGCCCAGGGCAACCTTGTCACCGCCTTCGCGCAGGGCTCGAGTCAGTTTTTCATGGGCAATCGTCGCGTCAATAACGATGACAAAGGCGAGCTTTCGCCCATTCCCTCGCGAGGTGCAGGGCAAGATTGAGCACGCTTTCGACCACGTCTTCCAGATGGTCACCCCAGCGAGGGGCGATGTCCTCGGCGGGATTTGTGGGGTGAGGCTCGGTCATCGCCTCACCCCATCAAATCACAGGACGCCACACAGATTTATTAAACAGAACGATGTTTCCACTCGATATCTCACGGGAGCTCGATGCGGCCAGCCCGAGCCTGGTCCTCGGACATTGATAAACCAACCCGCCGCACAATCCTGACTGATCCACCAACTGGCAGCCGCCAGCCGGCACATAAAAAACCACCAATTTCACTTATGCCCGAGATTTTTGTAAGCACCGACATCGAGACCGACGGCCCAATCCCGGGGCCGCACTCGATGCTGAGTTTCGGTTCGGCCGCCTACACGGCGGAAAAGCAACTGATCGGCACCTTTGCGGCCAACCTGCAAACCCTGCCTGGCGCTTCGGCGGATCCCAAAACCATGGCGTGGTGGGAGACTCAGCCCGAGGCTTGGGCGGAGTGCCGCAAGGACTTGCAAAAACCTGCCGAAGCGATGAAAGCCTACGTCGCATGGCTGAAAACACTGCCAGGCAAGCCAGTCTTCGTAGGTTATCCCGCAGGATTTGATTTCTTGTTCGTCTACTGGTATCTGATCCGATTCGCGGGAGAATCCCCCTTCTCGTTTTCGGCCCTGGATATCAAGAGCTTTGCCATGGCGACGCTCGGCACCCCTTGGCGCGAGACCGTGAAGCGAAGGATGCCGAAGGCCTGGTTCGACAAACTCCCTCACACGCACAAAGCCCTGGACGACGCGATCGAACAAGGGGCCTTGTTCTGCAACATCCTCGCAGAGAACCGAAAAATCAAGAAGCTTCGTGATTCATGAAGTAAGAATTAGATTTAGCATCGAACCGCGAGAGCCGGCGCTTATCGCCGGCCGCGATCGGGGTGCGTGACTTCGGCAACACGGTTCCTCGGGCTTCTTGTCTCACAACCTTGACCTGGACCAACACGGCCCGCCAATCACCGGGCATGCGCCATCGGCCGACTCCAAAACCGTTTCAACCCAAACAGTTGCAACAAACGGTTGTGGCGATGGGGGGTGAATCATGCGCCTTGCACAGGCAATGCATCAAAAGAAAACGGCCGAACTGGGTTTGTGACCCAGCTCGGCCGTAGACAACCAGCGAATTTCGAAGGGACGGCACGATCAGGGACCGAGGCCGCCGTGGGTCCGGAACGGAGTCATGTGCGACGGCTGATCGAGGAACCAGAAGCGTTCCCACTCATCGCCGGCCATCCGGAGGTTTTCCGAGTCGACGAGCAACTCTTCCGCTCGTCTCGGCTTATAGGCCGCATAGTGCGGCAAGGGGAACGGGGCACAACCCTCGCTCATCACGACGAGAGCCGCGACCACGAGCATCATGGCCGCCAAAGGTTTCCGCATTTGGGGGATCCTCCCGCCTTCGGTGACCGCACGGATCGGTCCGGCCGCGCGTTCCATCGCGTGGCTCCAACCCGGGGGACGCGCGCTTCGACTCATCCAAAGTCGCCGCGCGAGCCTACGATTCCGTTCTCGACGATCCGGACCTCGTCGTCAGCCTCAGCCGGGCCGGCACGTCTCCAGCACTCCAAAGCAAAGCAGGAGTCGCAGGGAAGACGGGCCTCAATCCAAGGCGTCGGCCCCGGCGGGCGATTCTGCCCGAGATTCGGTGGCCGTCTCAACAGGTCCGTTGCCTTCTTCATCGGCATCCGAGTCCTCTTCCAATAAGGGAAGATTTTCCGGATTCATCTTTCGGACCAATTCTTCCATCTCTTTGCCCGGCTTAAACGTGACCACGTTCTTCGAAGGCACGAAAACCTTGTCCCCGGTTCGCGGGTTCCTCGCCTTCCGAGGCGCCCGTTGCTTGACCTCGAAAACACCGAAGTTTCGCAGTTCGATTCGCCCCTCGGAGACCAACGTGTGGATGATTGCGTCAAGGGTTCGCTGGACGATATCTTTCGTCTTGAGCTGGGTCAGCCCGATATCTTCAGAGATCTTCTTGACGATTTCTTTCTTGGTCACGATGACGTTCTCCCTGCGGGAAAGCCGGTTCATTTACCCAGGCTGATTGGCTCAACTGTATTGGTGGCTTGGAGTAATGTCAAGTTAAAATCGTTGCCAAGGCCCCCGATCCGAGCATGAAAGATTCGAAATTCTCGGCCTTTTTGGGGACGGTCAAAGGGCACAAAAAAGGGGTGGGTTCGCACGGTGCCAGCGCTCCGGTCATGAGTATTCGTCGGTAGCGGGATCCGGTTCGATCTGATGCGACCACGCCGACCGCAAATGCTGGTGCAAAGGTGCATAATTCCACGGCAAGCCGAAGTCTTCGGCCAGCCGTTTGAGACGGGCGAGGAAGGTTTCGCTCAGCTCCGCGGCCTGCCCCTCATAATTGGGGTCGCAAAAATAGACCCGACAGCCCAAGGGACGTGCTTCCCTGGCCGTACAACGTCCTTGAGCGTCCTGCCAGGGGCAGGTCAACCCCTCATCAAGGGGACGAGACGGTGCCGGCGCATCGGCGAGGAGCACGCTCAGCTCAGGGGCCGAGAGAAAGAGCGTGTGGTCGTACTCCTTGAAACGGCAACACCGACCGCTGAGCTGGCAGACGGGGGCTCGTCGAGCCACCTCGGCGTCAAGATCCACATACAGGGCAAGCAGGGCGCTACGAAACGCGTCCACATCGAGTTCGCTGGGATCATTCCAAGAGATCATGAGTGGACTCGGGCGGCCGACGCTTGAATCTCCTCGAGGCTGAACCATTGCCCGCGCCCCGAGCCTGGACAGACCGACTTGACCCCTTCCCAGTCCTCGGGAGACTCGAGATTCTCGGGCCAGAATGGCCAGGTCTGGCACTGGACCGGACGTGCGGAGTAGACGGTACAGCCGCTGGCTTTATCCCAGAAGATGCAATCGCCCCCCGGTTTTTCGATCAGGCTGTATCGCTGACCCACTCGGCGCACGTATTGCTTGGAAAACTGGTCGACCGTCTCGCCGCGATATGCCGCGAGTCGAGCGATCTCCTCGGCAATCACCCAGACGTAGCCAGGGGCACCCGTACAGCAGGCGCCGCAACGCGTGCACTCAAACGACAGTCCATCGCCGTACCAGATCGAGTCTTGATCCGTATCCGTATCGCTCATCATACGTTCCGATAAAAGAGCAGGTGGGCCTCCTAACAAGTTCAACCGCTTCGTCTCAGTCTAACCAGGGCCTCCGTGGGGGGCAACCCGTTCGATCCCAAGTCGAAGGGAAATCGAGAGTTGCGGACCCCGAACCTACTCTGAGTGCGCGATTGGGCCCCTGCCCCTCCGGGAATCAGTCCGCAAGGGTCCTTGAAGGCGGTTGGCTCGAGGGAAGATCGCCAACGTGGGCGCATCACTCTTCTCTAGAGTCGAAGATTGCGGCTCATTCGCGCGAAGCGGAAGGACGCAGCGTCTTGAGAATGTTTGTACGACCAACGCCGGTTCGTCTTATGATGGAGATTGCCCAATCGGGCCAGGCGAGGGAGGGATCATGAGCGGACCAGTTGAGCGGATGACTTTGACCCACCTTCAGATTCCGTTTAAAGAATCGTGCCGAGGGGTGGGAGACGAGGCTGCGATCAAGGACGCGATCCTGGTGACGGTCGAGACCAGCGACGGACTGGGGCTCGGCGAATGCGCGCCGATTACTGCGGCCCTCGGCGAAGCAAGCGAGACCCTGGAGGAGTGCTGGGCCGATCTGGCCGATCGAATTGCGCCCAGTCTCCTCGGACGGTCATTTACGACCGTCGAGGAAATCCACGACCTGACCGCGACCTGGACGGCCAACTCCTCCGCAATCGCAGGAGCGGAAACGGCATGCTGGGACGCTCTCGGCCAGTCGCGACACGCTCCGTTGGCCGAGATGTTGGGAGCCTCCCGCGACCAACTTGGTTTGAAGGTCGAGTCGGGGCTGGCCGTTGGCCTCTATCCCACGGTGGTCGAGTTACTCAAGGCGATCGAGACTCACCTGGCCGAAGGCTATCGGCGGATCAAGATCGAGATCGAACCCGGGCGAGACGTCGAGCTTGTCCACGCCGTCCGCCAGCACTTCGGCGATATCCCGCTGATGGTCGATGCGCGGGGGGCGTACACGATCGCGGACCTCGATACCTTCCGCGAACTCGACTTGTTCGACCTGCTGATGATCGAGCAGCCGATGGCCGCCGACGACCTTGCGGGATCCGCGGCCTTGCAGGCGGAACTCGTCACCCCCCTCTGCCTGGACGAGTCAGCACGCTCACTCGACATGATCAGCGAGGCGATGCGCCTGGGCGCCTGCCGGATCGTCAGTCTCAAGATTCAGCGGGTGGGGGGACTCGGCCCCGCGCTCGCAATGCACGACCTTTGCCATCAGCATGGGGTCGCCTGCTGGGTGGGAACCACCCCCGAGTTGGGTATCGGACAAGCGCACGGCATTCACCTCGCCGCTCTCGGCAATTGTCGATATCCGACCGACCTCGGTCCCAGCGCCCGCTGGTTCGTCGACGACTATGCGGCCCCTCACCTCGAGTTGGCCGCTCCTGGAATCCTCAGCGTCCCGTCGCGCCCCGGCCTGGGATATCAGATGGACCACGCCAAGGTCAGGCGCTATCAGGTCCGTCAGTCAGAGTTCACCACCCGGACGACGGGATGAGGCGAACAGCAACGATTCCCACAAGGAATACATAATGATTCGATTGACACAGGCCATTGTGGCGGTGATGGCTTGCACCATGGCTTCGGGATTCGCGGGGGGAGTCGTCGGCGCGACCGTCGGGCGGTTCGCCCCTTCATTCGTGACCTGGCTCCACTCGCCGACGTTCCACCCGCCGCCGATCCACGCGTTGGGAGCCGTAAACTTCGACCCGACCGAGTTCGGCTTCGGCCTCGGGGTCGTTTGCGGTCTCTTGATGGGCGCAGGGACAGGGCTCTTCTTGGTCGTCGTCCTGACCCTTCGTGACGCCTGGCTCGCACGGTCAGGCATCTCGTTCGCAAAACCAAAACACGAAGTCATCCTCGATTGATCAGCCGCCGATCGAATGCATCAAACGTTCGGGCTTAATGAATCGTGACGTATTGATTTCGTGCCCTTCCCACTTCCCCGCGACACTCTCACGCAGTACGCGCGCGATCGCCGCGTCGGTTGCATTGCCTCGGAGCAAGGCGCGGATGTCCGACTCCTCCAAGGCGAAGAGGCAGTTCCGCAGCTTGCCGTCGGCAGTCAGGCGAATCCGATTGCAGCTCATGCAAAACGGACGGCTCACCGAAGCGATCAGGCCGACCCGCCCTTTGCCATCCTCATAGTCATAGTCAACGGCGGGAGCCCGCGGATCTTGGTTGGGGGCAGGCTGGAGCGGGCCAATCCCCTGGGTCAAAAGGTCGAGGATCTCGGCCGCGAGCAAGACCTTGTCCCGTTCCCAGTGGTTGGCCACGTCCAGCGGCATGTACTCGATAAATCGCAATTCCAGGTCGTGCGCTCGCGCGAAGCGAGCCAGGGGGACCGTATCTTCCTCAGTCACCCCTTTGATTGCGATTGCGTTGATCTTGACCGGGTGAAATCCCACGGCTTTGGCAGCGTGGATACCCTCGATGACTTGTTCGAAACCGGTGCGCCGGGTCAGTTCGAGAAACTTGGCCGGGTCCATCGTATCGAGGCTGACATTGATCCGTCGAAGGCCGGCATCCCAGAGTTCGCCCGCCATCGGAGCGAGCAACAAGCCGTTGGTCGTCAGCCCGATGTCCTTGATCCCCGGGATGGCGGCGATCCGATCGACCAGGAGAGGCAAGTCGTGACGGACCAAGGGCTCACCCCCCGTGAGCCGGATCTTGTCGATCCCGAGGCTCGCCGCCACCCGAACGAACCGCTCGATCTCCTCGAAAGAGAGCAAGCTCGCCCGAGGCATGAACTCCACCGTTTCGGGCATGCAATACACGCAGCGGATGTTGCAGCGATCCGTAACGCTGATCCGCAGGTTATTGTGGACCCTGCCGAAGGAGTCGATAAGACGGCCGTCGTTCGAAGTCATGCTCGTCATCGCATTACATTAAGGGACGTGGTCCACTTCCCTCTGCAGTATACGCGGCCCGCCTGCCCGAGAGAACCGAGGGCCGCCACGGTGCTCGAATCCGCCCGGGCGATTTGCGACATCCGCCCCGGTTGCGTTCCCTGGGACTACCCCCCTACACCTTCGGCCCGAGGCCAGGATGAACCCATTCCTCGGTCCCATCCGCCCAGACTTCCTTCTTCCAGATGGGGACCACTTCTTTCAAGGTGTCGATGAGCCAACGGCAGGCTTCGAACGCCTGGTTCCGGTGCGGGCAACTGACGGCAACAACCACGCTGATCTCCCCCAAGCCGAGGTGGCCAACCCGGTGCACGAGAGCCAGATCGAGGATCGGCCAGCGCTGACGGGCCTCGGCTTCCAACTCCCCCATTTTCTTGAGGGCCATCTCCGGGTAAGCCTCATAGTCGAGCGACGTGGTCTGGCGGTCACCGGTCATCTCCCGAACGGTGCCCAGGAAAGAACAGACCGCGCCGGCCTGGTTCGAGCGAACTCGCTCGGTCAACGCGGCATGGTCAATGGTGGCTTCGGTAATCTCGATCATTGGATGGGTCTCAGCGTCTTGAAGATGACGATCAGGGACGGTTCATCAATGATTTCATAAGAAGAACGGGCAATGCCTCGGTGGCCACACATTGTCATGACCCCGTGAGCAAGAACCAAGGCTTCCGTTCACGGCTGAGACAAGACAGGGAACTTCAATAATTTCGCCCGCTCATTGGGGCGAGCGCCGTTCCCGGGGCAAAGCGACGCGCAACAAAAACACCCCGACCCTTCGTTGAAGAAGGGTCGGGGCGTCGTTGAAAAGGATTCCGGCGATCACCGACTTTCGCGCCAAAGGCACTATCATGGGCCTGACGGGCTTAACGGCCGTGTTCGGAATGGGAACGGGTGGGACCCCGTCAGTATGTTCGCCGGAAAAGCAACCGGCGGGCGATCAAACCCGCCGGTTCCGTGTGCTCGTTCTCACAGTGGTCGTCACGCAAGCTCAAACCGCGATTTCATGGGCATGACCAACCGACTTCGAGTCTCTTCACGACGCGTGGTCCCCGTTATTGGATGGGAATACGTCGCCGTGTGATCGATCGAATACGATCGGTGAATGATGCAACCCTGATTCCTGTCCATCGCGTCCCCGATGGGAACCGGCGGACGGATCGGGGTGGTCAAGCGATCGGCTGTTAGGACCGGTCGGCTGCGGCGATCACTCGCCGTGCACTCCCGGCCTATCGACCTGGTCGTCTTCCAGGAGCCTTCGCACTTGCGTGCTGGAAACCTCGTCTTGAAGAGGGCTTCGCGCTTAGATGCCTTCAGCGCTTATCCTTTCCCGACCTAGCTACCCGGCGGTGCCCCGAGCGGGACAGCCGGTACACCAGAGGTCGGTCCTCCCCAATCCTCTCGTACTAGGGGAGACCCTTCGCAAGTTTCCTACGCCCACGGCAGATAGGGACCGACCTGTCTCACGACGGTCTGAACCCAGCTCGCGTACCGCTTTCATTGGCGAACAGCCAAACCCTTGGGACCTTCTCCAGCCCCAGGATGCGATGAGCCGACATCGAGGTGCCAAACCTCCCCGCCGCTATGGACGCTCGGGGGAGATCAGCCTGTTATCCCCGGAGTACCTTTTATCTGTTGAGCGACGGCCTTTCCATCCAGCACCGCCGGATCACTAACGCCGACTTTCGTCCCTGCTCGACTGATGGGTCTCGCAGTCAGGCACCCTTCTACGTTTGCGCTCTTGTTGCCAGATTGCCGACCTGGCCGAGGGTACCATTGCACTCCTCCGTTACTCTTTGGGAGGAGACCGCCCCAGTCAAACTGCCCGATGAGCACGGTCCCGGTCCGGGCTACGGACCGGTGAGGATCAGAGTCATTTCAGGGTGGTATTTCACCAGTGGCTCCCCGACGGCTGGCGCCGCCGGATCACGGCCTCCCACCTATCCTACACAGAAAGGACGCTGACCCAGTGCCAACCTGCAGTAAAGGTTCACGGGGTCTTTCCGTCTGACCGCGGGTACGTGGCATCTTCACCACGGCTACAGTTTCACCGGGTCCCTCGTGGAGACAGTGCTCCAGTCGTTACGCCATTCATGCAGGTCGGAACTTACCCGACAAGGAACTTCGCTACCTTAGGACCGTCATAGTTACGGCCGCCGTTTATCGGGGCTTCGGTCGCCAACTTCAGCTTACGCCTCATCGGCTCCCTTAACCTACCGACACCGAGCAGGCGTCAGACTCTATACGTCCTCTTGCGAGTTGGCAGAGTCCTGTGTTTTTGATAAACAGTCGCTAGAGCCGATTCTCTGCGGCTCTCCTTACGGAGAGCACCCCTTGTACCGAAGGTACGGGGTCATTTTGCCGAGTTCCTTCACGAGGGTTCTCCCGAACGCCTTCGGATACTCGCCTAGCACACCTGTGTCGGATTGCGGTACGGGCCGGATGGTTCGTCCCGACGGGGCTTTTCGTGGCCGGCTCGTCATCAGGCTTCCAGATCGAATGCTGTCGGCCTTGCGGCACGGGGGCATCTAACACCCCGACCTGACTGGAACCGGCGTCCTCCGTCGTTCAACCTTACCATCGGGTGGCGGAATATTAACCGTCTGTCCATCGGCTACGCCCTTGGGCCTCGCCTTAGGTCCCGACTGACCCTGGGCGGATTGACCTTCCCCAGGAAACCTTGTGCTTTCGGCGGACAGGCTTCCCACCTGTCTTGTCGTTACTCGTTCCGGCATTCGCACTCGCCCACGCTCCACTGGTCGTTTCCATCCAGCTTCGTTGCGGTGGGCGACGCTCTCCTACCATCATTGCTGATCCGCGACTGCGGCACGACGCTTAGTCCCCGTCATTTTCGGCGCGGGATGGCTCGACCGGTAAGCTGTTACGCACTTTTGAAATGATGGCTGCTTCTAAGCCAACATCCCGGCTGTCACCGCGATCCCACTTCCTTTGCCACTGAGCGTCGATTTGGGGGCCTTGGTCGGCGGTCTGGGTTGTTTCCCTTTTGAACGTGAAGCTTATCCCCCACGTTCTGACTCCCGGGGTCCGTCGTGCGGTATTCGGAGTTGGGTTTCGGAGGGTAGGCGGGAAGCCCCCCTACCGAATTCCGTCGCTCTACCCCCGCACGATATGTCCCGAGGCTGGCCCTAAAGCCATTTCGGAGAGAACGAGCTATCTCCAGGTTTGATAAGACTTTCACTCCTCCCCACGGGTCCTCCCCCAGTTTTTCAACACTGGTGGGTTCGGTCCTCCACGACCGGTTAGGGTCGCTTCAACCTGCCCATGGGTAGTTCACCTGGTTTCGCGTCTACTGCACCCGACTATGGCGCCCGATGAAGACTCGCTTTCGCTACGGCTCCCCCCCTGAAGGGGTTAACCTGGGGCCGGATACAGTAACTCGCCGGATCATTATGCAAAAGGCACGCGGTCACGCGGCCCGAAGGCATCGCGCTCCCACCGCTTGTAGGCACGGGGTTTCAGGTTCAGTCTCCTCCCCTTATCGGGGTTCTTCCCACCGTTCGGTCGCCCTACTGGGTTCGCTATCGGTCGTCATCGAGTGCTTAGCCTTGCGGGATGGTCCCCGCCGATTCAGGCCGGGTTTCACGTGCCCGACCCTACTCGGGTACCGAAGAGGGGAGATTGCATCGTCGCCTACGGGGCTATCACCCGCTCTGGCGCTCCGTTCCAGGAGGCTTCGGCTGACGCTCACTCATCCCATGTTATCGGCCCCACGACCCCGCGTGGTGTCCCACGCGGTTTAGGCTGATCCCCGTTCGCTCGCCGCTACTGAGGGAGTCTCGGTTGATTTCCTTTCCTCCGGGTACTGAGATGTTTCAGTTCCCCGGGTCTCTACAGGCATTCCGGGATCGACGTTCGTTGGGCAACTCCCCCGGACATATCGCAGCCTTCCACGCCTGTCTCTCTGATGACGCCTAGGCATCCCCCCCGTGCCCTTAGGAGCTTGACCACGCCGATCCGGACGCCGCGGTTTCCCGAAGGAAGCTCGACAGCCGAATCTGCGAGGGGTCAGTCCCCGATCTGTCTTCGATCGAGTGCCCAGCGTCTCGCGACGCAGGCTCACTCTCACTTGGGTAACGATCCCCATTGTGAGGCCGGTCGCTGTCGCAGCGATCGACACTCACGCATCCGTAAGGGTTCCACTGTATTGTGGAGAGATTCTTCTACTTGGTCTGCCACGACCACTTGTTTGCGGTTCTCACTTGCGTGACCTAACCACCGGATTGTGAAAGAGCAACCGAATTCCCATTACAACCCCGCAAGGCCGAAGCCTTGAAGAGCCATGCTCGGAATCCGCACTGGCCGCTGGCCAGGGGGTGAGACCGCGTACGGTCGCACCCCGCACCCAGCAGTGCAAAGCAAACGGAAGAACAGAAACAGAAAGGACCCCTCGAGTGAGGGGTCCCCTCATTGGTCGATCGTGTTCGTGGTGAGAAAACCTTCGTGGGAAGCCGGCGTAAAAACCATCTGATCAAGGAGACGGTGCCGATGCGGCTCTTCTCGAATCGCGACGGTGACCGAAGCCACGTCCCTCGATTCTCAGAGCCGAGATTTTCTAAGAAAAATCCTTAGAAAGGAGGTGATCCAACCGCAGGTTCCCCTACGGTTACCTTGTTACGACTTAGTCCCCATCACGGGTTTCATCTTCGGCGCCTGCCTTGCGGCTCCGGCGACTTCGGATGCCCCCCGCTTTGGTGGCTTGACGGGCGGTGTGTACAAGGCTCAGGAACACATTCACCGCGGCATGCTGATCCGCGATTACTAGCGATTCCAGCTTCATGCGGGCGGGTTGCAGCCCGCAATCCGAACTGAGGAACGGTTTTTGCGATTAGCATGACTTTGCAGCCTAGCAACGCTCTGTCCGCCCCATTGTAGTACGTGTGCAGCCCCAAGCATAAGGGCCATGAGGACTTGACGTCATCCCCGCCTTCCTCCGGCTTAACGCCGGCGGTCTGTCTAGAGTTCCCGGCACGACCCGCTGGCAACTAGACACAGGGGTTTCGCTCGTTAGGGGACTTAACCCAACACCTCACGGCACGAGCTGACGACAGCCATGCAGCACCTGTGCACGTTGTTCCTTGCGGCCTCACCGACGTTTCCGCCGGCTAATCCGTGCATGTCAAGCCTGGGATAAGGTTTTGCGCGTAGCCTCGAATTAAGCCACATACTCCACCGCTTGTGTGAGCCCCCGTCAATTCCTTTGAGTTTCAGCCTTGCGACCATACTCCCCAGGCGGGGTACTTCACGGTTTCCCTACGACAGGGAGCCCATCGGCGAGCCCCCTATCCAGTACCCATCGTTTACGGCCAGGACTACCGGGGTATCTAATCCCGTTCGCTCCCCTGGCTTTCGCGTCTCAGCGTCAGTAGGCATCCAGGACCTCGCTTTCGCCACGGGCGTTCCTTCCGATCTCAACGCATTTCACCGCTCCACCGGAAGTTCCAGGTCCCCCTATGCCCCTCCAGACTCGTCGTATCCACGCCCGTTCCCCGGTTGAGCCGGGGGATTTCAGCGACAGACGCACGAATCCGCCTACACGCGCTTTAAGCCCAATGATTCCGAATAACGTTCGCACGGTTCGTCTTACCGCGGCTGCTGGCACGAACTTAGCCCGTGCTTCCTCCAGGGATCAATCAAGGCTTTTCAGCCCTTTTTCCCCCTCGACAGGAGTTTACAACCCGAAGGCCTTCATCCTCCACGCGGCGTCGCTCGGTCAGGCTTGCGCCCATTGCCGAAGATTCTCGACTGCAGCCTCCCGTAGGAGTCTGGGCAGTGTCTCAGTCCCAGTGTGCCGGGCCACGCTCGCACGCCCGGTAGGCATCACAGCCTTGGTGGGCCATTACCCCGCCAACAAGCTAATACCACGACAGCCCGTCCCACGACGCCGAAGCTTTGGCAAAACACCGATGCCGGTGTCGTTGCGTCGCTGGGGATTACCCGCGGTTTCCCGCGGCTATACCCAATCCTGGGGTTGGTTACCGTCGCCTTACTCACCCTTGCGCCACTGGCCTTGCGGCCCGTTCGACTTGCATGCCTAATCCACGCCGCCAACGTTCATTCTGAGCCAGGATCAAACCCTTCGAGATTGGTCGTCTCCCCTGCTCCGAAGAGCAATGAGAGCCGGTCCTCACCTTCAAAAGGGTTGAGGAATTTGCTAACTGGTCGCAGCTCGAGTTTGCCGGGGCACGCCCCTGCTCCCTCGTGCTGTTGGCTGTTGGATCCGTCTCCGTCGCGGTTCGACCTCCAACCAAACGGGGTCGAGACGACTCAAACGGCTCCACGCCGGCTTCCCTCAAAGGTTCTCTTCAACCACAAGAACCACGATCGACTGGATTGTCAAAGAACGAACGTGCTATCGAAGCGATTGGCCGGAGTGACTTGCCCTGGGGGCGTGTCACGCCGGCCGACTCTACCGACAACATCACGGCCCGCTGTCTTGGTCGTCGGTTTCCCGTCGCCAGGTCAGCCGGCCGTTGCGTCGTCACCCGTGGTGACACAGGCGACAAGGGAGATAATACCAACTTGGCTCCGAAGGTCAACACTTCACTCCGGAATCGGTCGCTTTTCCCACAGGGAAGTCGACGACGAGGCGTTAGCCAGGCTCTTTAGCATCGCATTGGCCTATCGCCTGCCAGCAAGGTCACAGGCGAGGGGTAGAGCACAACGGGCAGTAGAACGCGTGCCCTCCCTCTCCAGGTGGGACGCGTGATACCGCCATGGTGGAAGGTTCTGCATTTCTAATTGGTCGGCGTATGAGGTTTCACCGCCCTCACACTCCAAAACGCTTCGATCGCCACTGCGATTGGGATCTTTCGTAGTAGGGCCCGGACCACTTGTTGTCCGGGCCGCCCGAGGGCTGCTGCGATCTTCATGAGAGCGCGCGGTCTTCTGAAAGAGGTCTGATGCACCGCCCCAAGAGAAGCAAGAAAGCGGGCGGGTCGCCCGCGGTCCCAGGAAATACACCTGATTGCGAAAACTGCCCTAGGCAGATCTACAGCGAGAGACAACGAAATGCCGAATCCATAAGAGACAGCCCTAATCGAAGACGGCATGGGATGCCAGTACCTTCGAGTTGGAACAGCATAGGCAGGGCGGGATGCCCTGCACCACAGACGGATCGACACTGGTAGGGCTCGGAAGCCCTCCCCTCTTAGACGGATCGACCTTAGGCATGGCTCGGAAGCCCTGCCCTCACAGATGGAGCGACACCGGTAGGGCCCGGATGCCCTGCCCTCTTTCAAGACGGAGCGACGTAGGCCGGGGCTCGGACGCCCTGCCTCTTTTTCTGCTATTCCGAACGAAACCGCACAAACCGAACCGGTGACCGGGTCGGCTGGGCGGCTGCGCGTCGACAGAACCAAACAGTCGACCCGAACAGCAGGGTCAACGCAGGCCGGACACGGCCCGCAGAGCATTCCTTTAATGATTTATTGCCCCAACCCCTGGTTTGCCCCAGAGCCCGCAATTCACAAAGTCTCGGTGGAGTTGTTAACCAAACCAGTCGATAACGATCGCTAGGCACCACTGGTTTGGATTCGCGTTCAAAAGCGATCGAACGTGTTCGATTGTGAACGAGAGTTTCGGGGAGCGGAGGAGTCGTCTTGCCCGTCGCCATGCCCACCCAAACTGACTGGGTTAAGAGCGTTCTGTTCGACCGGGGATACCTGGCTCGGATACGAGGCGATGCGATCAAGGTGTACCTGGTGATGCTTGAGATTTGCGGGGGCGAGCCGGACAAGAACGTGACGATCAGCCTTAGCCAGCTGATGAAGCGAACGCGGCTGACTTGCCCAACAGTGATCGAAGGTCTGTCACGGTTGGAAAGCCTGGGGCTGGTTGTCTCGACCACGCACGAGCGCGGCAAGGTGAAGACCTACTACGTCTCTGACCCCCCCGCGAGTCTGACCGAGTGATTGCTGCTCACGGCTTTATAGCGACTTCAACTTTGGTACGTCGGCTCCGGGAGGGTGCCCGCAGGTCATGGCCCCTTACTTCTTTCGCGTCGAGCACGACCTCTTGCGGTCTGAGTCGTTCAAAGCCCTCGGGGGCTCGGCGATCAAGGTCTATCTCACGATCGGGCTCTATTCCGACTTCGGGTCGGACTGGGCCTATCCCAGTATCCGGACCATCGCCGCGCAAGCGGGGTTGAGCCGGCAGACCGTTCTGGCCGCCATCGAGGAATTGACGCGCCGAGGCCTCCTCGCCGCCAGCAAGTCGAAAGGGCGATCGACGGCCTACAAGATCATGCGGCAGGCTCCGCCGGAGCGACCGCCGGGCAAAACCGCCAAGCGTGCCGAAAACCTGCCCCCTACTGTTCCAAGTTTTTTAGAGGGGGACGGGAAAACTGGCCCATTTTCTTTAGACCTACCCCTAGAAACTGGTCCAAGTTCTTTTGAGGCGTTGGCCCAATTCCTCGGCCCGGCTGGCCCCGCGCCTGGGCCCAAACAAGAACAAGGATCAAGAGAAGACACGACAAGCATCCCGATTCCGGGAACACCCTTCCGTTTGTCCGCCGCCGGGCGGCTGCTTGTTGCTGTGGATTTGCAGGAACTGCTGACAAATCAGGGAATCCCGCGACAGTTGGCTGGCCGCCTTGCCGCGCAGAAGGATCCGGAGGACGTTGCCAAAGTCCTCTTGAATGCCTTTTACCTTCAAAGCCAGGGCAAACTGCAAAATGGCCCGGGCTACATTCGCGCGGGGCTCGAGGATGGTTACGATCTCTTGCCCCAGGTCGCGAATAAGCTGGAAACCCGGCGGCGCGAGTTGGAAACCCGGCTCCGCACGGTGGAAACCCAGCGCGAACAGCGCCGCGAAGAAGAGTCGCGGGTCGCCGAAGAGGCCGCGATCAACCTTGTGATCGAGAGCCTTAGGCCTCAGGAACTGCACAACCTGATTGCGCAGGCCGTGGCCTCCTTACCGGAGCCGATCGTGCGCCGGAATCCGACTCTCACCAACCCCTTCTTGCGGGCCAAGGTTTACGAACTGGCTTGCGGCGAACCCCTGTCCTAAACCTATATCGGCAAGTGGTTTACGCGCGATCAGCAGGTCGCGCACTTGCCCAAGCATCCGCCCCTCGGTCCGCGCCCGGCGGATGTGCTGGGGAAGGTATGCGCCGTCCATCGGACAACTGATCCGGCGCTCCGGCAGGAACCCGGCGGCGACCAGGGCGGCATAGCCATAAAAGGCGTGGTCGAGATAGCCATGCCCGGCGGGCAAGTCTTTTTCGGTCTGGTTCGCCACCAAAAGCGCGAGGTATCCGCCGGGGCGGATCGTGGCAAATGCGTGCCGCGCCAACTGGTTCAAAAAGTCGATCCAGGCGGTCAGCGGCGCCGTTGCCACACCCTCGGCGCCGTACCGCCGCGCCTGCATCGTATGGTAGGGCGGGTCGCAGAAGACGAGATCACATCCGCTCGCTTCGGGCGGAAACCCGTCTTTTACGTCGCGTTCCTGGACGTCCGGGCGTACAGAGTGAATGTCATACGCAAGACAGCGGCGTCCCATTGATTCGCAGACGTCAATGACGGTGCCGCCGCCGGCCATGGGGTCTACCACGAGGGCATTCGGTGTCGTGTAGTAATGCAAGGTGTGGGCGACGATGGCGGGCGGGATCGCTCCCGGATGGGGGACACCGAATCCGTGGTCGTGTTTGAATGCCCAAACGTCGTACGGGGTCGGCCGAAATCCGGCGGCGAACCGGTCGCGGCGTCTTAGGTCTTTATAAGCGGCATGGATTGTCTTGGTGCCGGCGTCGAGTCGGGTGAGGCTGGCGATCGCCCGGGTGTCCCCCTCCCTCGCGGTCTTCCAGATCGCCCGCGCCTGGCGGTAGAGGTCCTTGCCCCCGAGGCCGATGGCCCGGGCGAGGGCTGTGTCGCTACGACCCGCCCGATCGTCGGAATTCCGACGATCGGTGGTTTCGATGTTGGCGGCGTCCTCGTCCTGGAACTGGCGGAGGTTCGCCAAGCGGCGACGGCGGCCCGTGGCGGTCTGCAACTCTTCGTGGGCGTCGGCCTCGCGCATCATCTGGCTGAACGTTTTGCGCCGTTGTCGGTTATATTCCAGAATCGCCAGGTCGCGAGCGGCCCGCGAGGGGTAGGATTTGACCTCGCAGGGGACCTCGGTTAGGCCCAGGGCCCGGGCGCAGGCGAGCCGGCGGTGGCCCGAGACCACTTCCCAGGCTGATCCTTCGCGAACAACGGCCAAGGGAACCAGGATCCCCTGGGTCCGCACGCTCTCGATCAGGTCGTCGATTTCACCCGCTGGATCGCCATAAATCGAGATGCTTAAAGGGTTTGCCTGGATTTCTTCGGGGGCGATCAGGTGGATGGCCGGGGAGGGAGTCACGGTGGAAGGCATGGCCGGGGCGTCCTTGTCCTCAGCAATTCCTCGTGAAGATCGGGCGTATCAGTCGCCGATCTCTTAGGGTTGATGGGGCAACCTAGCAGGAGCCCCCAGGTCTGTCTATAACGGTTTCGAGGGGGGCGAGGGATCGTCCGTCGTCTTGATTCTGGGATAGGCGCACCAACGATTCTGTGGAGAATGCCGAGGCATTAAAAGGAGACCATGGATGGTCTCTTAGGCCTGTCTCTGCGGTCGGCAAGGAGGCTACGTTCATGTCGTCCATGCGGCAGGATCCGTCTCATCGGCCGGGGCCGGTGGGTCGGACCAGAGTTCCCTCATCCGGAGAGGGACCGAGGCGGGAGTGCGGAGCCTGGCTCTCGGTCGTCGTGCCGGCCAAGAATGAGGCGGCCGGTTTGCCGCAACTGGTTGAGGAGATCGCGCGGGCGTTGCGGCCGCTCTGCAACCCGGCGGTGGCGGGGACTCGGCTCGCCGGCTTCGAGATTCTGATTGTCGACGACGGGTCGACGGACTCGACCCTCGAGGTTCTCGGGCAGCTTGGTGAGGCCTTTCCCGAGCTCAGGCCGGTCCGCCTGGCGAGCAACGTGGGGCAGTCGGCGGCGACCGCTGCGGGGTTCCGCGAAGCCCGAGGCGACTGGCTGGCGACCCTCGACGCCGACCTCCAGAACGACCCGGCCGACCTGGCGGCGCTCTGGCAGGCCCTGCCCGACCACGACGCCGCGCTCGGCTGGCGGGTCAAGCGCGAGGACGTCTGGTCGAAGCGGATCATCAGCCGATGGGCCAACCGGATCCGCAACGCGGTCCTCGGCCAGTCGATTCGCGATACCGGCTGTTCGGTCCGGATCTTCCCGAGAGACATGGCCTTACGGCTGCCGATGTTCTACGGTGCCCATCGATTCCTCGGCCCCTTGCTGCTTCGCGAAGGCTGCCGGATCGTGCAGGTGCCGGTGACCCATCGTCCGAGGCCCCATGGCGCTTCGCACTACAACCTTTGGAACCGGTCGCTCCGGGTCGTCGTCGACCTGTTTGGCGTCGCCTGGTTGATGAGGCGTTCGGTGCGCTACGAGCTGGCCGTGACTACTGCGGATGACCCTGCCGCTTCCGTTTCCTCTCCCCCTGCCCCGCTTTCCCCGGCCCGTCGTGGCGTCGGTCAGGAGCTTTGAACGATGTCGGACCTGTCGCGGCTCTTTTCAGATCTCTGGAGCGTGTTGTGGGGTATGTCGCTCTGGGTCAAGATCGGCTTCCTGGGGCAGGCCGCGTTCACTGCGCGGTTCCTCGTGCAGTGGGTGGCCTCTGAGAAGAAGAAAGCCTCGGTCGTGCCGGTCGCTTTCTGGTGGCTGAGCATCGTGGGAGGGGTGGTCCTGCTCGCGTACGCCATCCATAACCGCGACCCGGTCATCATCGTCGGCCAGGCCACGGGCCTGCTTGTCTACATCAGGAACCTGATGCTCGTCCAACGAGCCAGGTCCCGGGGGACCAAGCGAACGAAGAAGGAGCAGGGCGAGAGCGCCGAGTCGGCCTCGATCTCTCGCCCGCACCGGGTCGATTCCTCTGCCAAGAAGATCCCCTGGTCTTAAATGAGACGAAGGGGCGAAGCTCAACTCAGCCCGCCGGGGTCACCGGATCCTGCGCGGGCTTCGTCTCGGGGGCGAGCCCGAGGAGCTGCTCGACGGCCAGGCCGATGTCGTCGGCCCTCATCAAGGACTCGCCGACGAGGATGGCCGAGACCCCGGCGGCCTCGAGGCGCTTGACGTCCGCGTGAGTCCTGATCCCGCTCTCGCTGACCAGGAGCACGTCGGGGGGGATCTGGGGGCGGAGGCGCAAGGTCAGGTCGAGGTCGGTGACGAACCGGCGGAGGTCGCGGTTGTTGATCCCGACCAGGTCGGCCCCCGAAGCGAGGACGCGGGGGAGGTTGGCCTCTTCGTGGAACTCGACCAGGGCGGCCATGCCCAGGCCTCGAGCCCTGGCGAGCAGTCGGGCCAACGTCTCGTCGTCGAGGATCTCGGCGATCAAGAGGATCGCGTCGGCCCCGGCGAGCCTGGCCTCGACGACCTGATACTCGTCGATGATGAAATCCTTGCGGAGCAACGGGATCGCGACCGACGCGCGGATCCGGGCCAGGTAGGAGAGGTGTCCCTGGAAGTAGGGGACGTCAGTCAGGACGCTGAGACAGGCCGCCCCATGGCCCTGGTAGGCGCGTGCGATGGCGATCGGGTCGAAGTCGGCCCGGATGACCTTGGCCGACGGGCTCGCCTTTTTGACCTCGGCGATCAGTTGGATCGGTCCGGGTCCGGCCAGCGCCGCGCGGAAATCGCGGACCGGCGGCGCTGAGGCGGCCTGGTCCTCCATCTCCTGGAGAGGCATCCGGAGCCGGGCCGCTGCGACCTCGCGCCGCTTGGACGCGACGATTTCGTCGAGGATGGTTTCCGCCACGGCAATGTTTTCCTGAGTTACCAGTCACTTCGGTCTGTTCATCGCACCCCCTCGGCGCTCACCGATCCGCTCGGCGGCCCTTTGGCTTTTCCCAACTAAGAGTGCTGAACCGGAGATTCTACCGCGAGACCCTCGATCGCCGCGACTCCCCTTGCCCGGCTGTAAGACCCGCACCACGCGACATAACGACCGGGAGCATTCCCCATCGATCGCTCGCCCCTGCGCATGAGCACCTCCCCCAATATTTATTTGGCCCACACTTGACATCCTCCACCAAGGTTCCTAAATTTGGCATTACTGAGATTGAATCTCAGTATCACACCCATTCTGACTGGCAGGCCATTGGTCCCGGCGGCCGGTTTCCCATCAAAAATAATCGTGCGACGGGATCCCCCATGCGTGGTGCAAGCCGCCTCGGGCCGATTGGCTCGACTGGAGGCTTGGGCTTCGGAACGAGTTGAACGGACCCTCAGGGGCGAATGTACCCCTGATGGAAAGGAAACGTGTCGTGGTCGCCGGTTTTTCCTGAATCGATCGCTGCGACTGAAGGGGTTGGGCGGCGCGATCGGCCTTGCTTGGCTGCTCATACCGTTTGTTAGGTGCTGTAAGCGTTAGCTTATTTATTGAGATCAGAGGAATTTCGTGATGATTCGCCAACGCGGCGTTCTGCGCTCTCGGTGCGCGCCTTGGCGGCGAGGGAGCCGCCTCTGCCGACGCGCCACGAGCCGGCCAGGTCGGTTCGTGGGCGGATCGTCGAGGAGCGCGTGGTTTCCGAGGCTCGTATTGAAGGACCCGTCGATGAAGACTGAGCGTGGATTTACTCTGATCGAGCTCTTGGTCGTGATTGCGATCATTGCCGTCTTGATTGCTTTGTTACTTCCCGCCGTTCAGGCGGCCCGGGAGGCGGCGCGGCGGGCCCAGTGCACGAACAACCTCAAGCAGCTTGGCTTGGCCTTGCACAATTATGAGGGGGTCAACAGTTGTCTTCCCGCCGCGGCGCAGGGGATTCGCGACATGCCGACGACGTCGTCGGGTTATTTTATCGGTATCTGCTATATGAATTTTACAGGCTATCACATGATGTTTCCCTATCTTGAGCAGGGCAACGTTTTCAACGCCACGAACTTCAGCGCGGGCACGCCTCACCCTGCCGGGGCCTGGTACGGCTGGTCCACCAATGAGAATACGACGACCTTTCAGTTTCAAGGGTCGATGTTCCTCTGCCCGTCGAACCGGGTCCAGGGTGAGTTCGGATACCGCTTCGACTATCCGGCCAATCAGACTGTCGATCGGGCCGCAGTGACCGACTACTTGTTCAACGGCGGAGCGGACACCAAGGCGACGCCTCCCTATTACCGTCCCGCTGCACGGGGACCTGTTGGGTTCAACACGGCGACTCGCTTCTCCGAGATCACCGATGGACTCTCGCAGACGTTCCTCGTGGGCGAAGCCGCCGGAGGGAGCGCGGCGAACAAGTTCATTGCCGTGGGCGGATACCGGACCAGCAAGCGAGTGTGCGTGCCGCGAGGGACAGAGGCGGCCAAGGCCGCCAGTTCCAGCGGCTCCTCATTCGAGTACGACAACCTGATGTTTCAGGCCTATGGCCGGCCCCACGTCAGCTCGGACCCGAAGACGATCATCGGCGGCGGCCTCGTCGCCAAGACGACCGACGCGACCGGGGCGTACTATGGTCCGAACGATTGCGGGGGTTACACGATGAGCGATGACGCCTGGTACGTCCTGCCCCTGCCTCCGGCCCAACGTGTGCCCAACTTCCGGTCGACCCATCCCGGGATCGTTCAGTTCGGGCTTTGCGACGGCAGCGTCAGGACGATCAAGAACTCGGTCCATCCCCAAGTGTATATGGGACTCTCCACGATCGCTGGTGACGAGGTCCTCTCGGCCGATACCTTTTGACCGAGGGAGCCTTTGAGTAATGCGACGCACCCGCTTCTCGAGCCGCCTTGGCCTTGTGCTGGCCTGGTTGATCTCCCTCTTCCCTGTCGGTTGTGGGGCCGAACCGAACCCGAATTTCTCTCCGACCCCGGAACAAGATGCGGTCCGGTTCAACGAAGCCGTCAAGGTCACTGAGGAAGCCAAGCGAAAGAGCCTGGAAACGGAAAGAGCAATGCTCAAAAACATGAAGATGCTATTCGAGAAATAGTCGAGCGGCATTGGATGGAGACGACGCGACGCAAAATCCAAGAAGATCGATCCTGGCGATCTTCAACGTCGCGACTCAAATCGAGCCTTTAGGTCGCGATGGCGACCCATGAAGTCGGACGGCGGGGTGTTCCTCGTCTTTCGATCGGGGGCTCGTTTTGCCCTGTTTTTTCCTGCCGGCTTCACGAGAGGAGGTTCTTGCCGGCTCAAGATTGCGTGATCGAAACCGTTGATCTTTGTGCCTTCACCTCGCGATTTGGAAAGGGAGAACGAATTCCAATGAGAACGCTTCGGAAAGCATTCCTTGCTGCGAGCCTTGCCGCGACCCTGAGCCTGGCGAGCACGACGGCCTGGGCCCAGGGCTTTGTCCCTGGCGCTGCGCTCGTGAACCCGGGTCTGTCGGGAACCACCGAATACGATGGCTGGGTTGGCCTGACGAGTGGCAATTACTCGGGTTATCCGGGCTTCCCGGGGACCGGCTCCTGGTTTGCCCCGCTGGCCCCCAACCAGACCGGCTCGGGCTCGGCGGGAGTTTTCAAGGTCTCCGACGGCAGCGGCGGCGGCCCTTTCCCTGCGTCCGGGTCGATGTACTTTGGCAGCTTCTCGGCGACCATCAACGCCTATGGTGGCACGCTTGCCGTTGCCGACTCCACGCCCGTCACGGGGGTGAAGAACGTCGTCTTGCAGATTCAGATTGGCGAGGCCTGGACGTATGACTTTTTCGGTCGTGCGTTGCCGACCTTGAGCTACAACGGCGGCACCCAGGCCCTGGCGGCTACATCATCGGTGGTCTTGGATCGCTATTACAACGGCACCGTCGAGATGCCGTCCGGCCTCGAGGACGTATACATCAACACGTACCTGATTCAGTGGGACCTCAGCAGCCTGCCGAGCGTGACCAGTTTCTCGATCTCGTTCGACGGGGTGGAGCACGCTCAACTCTACGCCTTGCAACTCGACCAGTCCGACGAGTACGCTCCCGCCGAAATTCCCGGCCTGAACGCGAACGGGTCCAGGTCGTTCGTCCTTCGCAAAAGCTCCGTTCTCGGCACGCAGGCAAAGCCGGCCAAGGACCGCAAGGCTTACCGAGGAGCCGGCCGGACCCGTCAGCCGGTTGTCACGAGCAAGGCCGTTACGCAACGAACGCCTGGTTCCTGAAAACTCGGAATCCCTTCGACAATCAGACGGATGAGATGAGCGGATTGCGCCGCTCCTCTTGAATGAATCCAAAGAGCGCCGTTCGCCGGGGTTCTCGGCGTCGCACACCTCCTTGGCCAGGAGGTGTGCGCGCGTTGCAAATCATCGAAGGAGCATGGAGTTGCGGAACGCGGCTTCTGAGTGATGCGAATTTTGCAGAG
The DNA here is from genome assembly GCF_000242455.2 of Singulisphaera acidiphila DSM 18658. Taxonomy (GTDB): domain Bacteria; phylum Planctomycetota; class Planctomycetia; order Isosphaerales; family Isosphaeraceae; genus Singulisphaera; species Singulisphaera acidiphila. The sequence continues at coordinate 4,631,351 of NC_019892.1, read as the reverse complement.
CGCACACTTCTCTCGGAGGATACCTCGGCCGTCTCCCTTTTTTATAAGCGCTCGGCCGTTGGTGCGTGCATCCGAATTCAATGGAGGTCGCTCAAGGCCGCCAGGACACCCGAACGACCCGTTCGGGCCGTAAACCTTTTTCCCAGACAGCGTTCCTTACCCAGATTCGCGCACCAACTGCCGAGCGCTTACCAAATTTTTAACCACGAATGACACAAATGACACGAATCAAAACAAAGAAATTGAATCATTTTTTTCTTCATTCGTGTCATTTGTGTTATTCGTGGTTAAATTCTCCTTTTTTTTTCTATTGCTCGGCATCTGGTACGAGAATCTGAGTAAGGAACGCTGTCTGAAAAGGAAGTTTACGACCTGAACGGGTCGTTCGGGTGTCCTGGCGGCCTTGAGCGACCTCCGTCGAATTCCGATTCGCGCACCAATTGCCGAGCGATTCCCCTTTTTTTTGAGCCAAAATTCTCATCGAGAACAGCCGCCAAGGTCGATCGATTCCGGCCGAGCCGGATTGATCTTTCCCTTGCGGCGTTCGCATGAGTTATCATAATGTTGAAGATTCGCTGAACAGGGTCGGGTTCGCGGCGGCATATTGAGGACGGAGAGACGAGCCATGCTGACGTTATTCGGTTCGGGGCATCGGTATTGCGACGGTGTCTCCCGGCGCTCGTTCCTCAAGATCGGCGGCCTGGCGATGGGGGGGCTCGGTCTGCCCGAATTGCTCCGGGCCGAGGCCCGGGGGGCGGCCTCCGGCGGCTCGTCCAACAAGTCGGTCATCATGATCTACTTGACCGGGGGCCTATCGCATCAGGACACGTTCGACCTCAAGCCCGATGCGCCCGACGAGATCCGAGGGGAGTTCAAGCCGATCGCGACCCGGGTCCCCGGCGTCCAGGTTGGCGAGCTCTTGCCCAGGATGGCCGCCTCGATCGACAAGGTGGCCGTGCTTCGCTCGGTCGTTGGGCTTCGCGACGAGCATTCCAGCTTCCAGAACATCACCGGCTATCCGATGGATGTTAGCCAGCGTGAGGGGAAGCCGCACTTTGGGTCGGTGGTCTCCAAGGTCCAAGGTCCGCGCAACGCTGTCGTGCCGCCGTTCATCGACCTCTTCCCGACGATGCAGCACAAGCCCTACAACACGCCGGGCCCCGGCCACCTGGGCCTGATTCATGGTGCCGCGCGAATGGATGGAGACGACCTCGCGCTGCTCAAGCAGACCGAGGTCGCGCCCGCCCGGTTCACCGGGCGCAAGCAACTGCTCAACCAGTTCGACCAGTTCCGCCGCGCGGTGGACACCGTCGAAGTCGGGGGCATGGAGAGCGTCTACCGCCGCGCGTTCGATGTGCTGGCCACCAGCCGAGTGGCGCAGGCCCTCGACGTCGAGCGCGAAGACCCGAAGCTTCGCGATCGCTACGGCATCGGCTCGTCCAAGCACCTCGGTGACGGTGCCCCGATGTGGAACGACCAGCTCTTGATCGCCCGCCGCCTGGTCGAAGCCGGGGCCCGCTGCGTGACCGTGGCCTACGGCTTCTGGGACACGCATGGAAATAACTTCGGACACTTGCGCAATCATCTCCCGCTGTTCGACCAGGGCATCTCGGCCCTGGTTGAGGATATTTACGCACGTGGGCTGGATCAGGATGTGACGGTCGTGGTGTGGGGAGAGTTCGGCCGGTCCCCCAAGATCAACAAGGACGCCGGCCGCGACCACTGGGCGCCGGTAAATGGGACCTTGCTGGCTGGAGGCGGCATGAAGGTTGGCCAGGTGATCGGCGCGACCGACAAGCTGGGTGGGGCGGCGGCGAGCCACCCGATCCACTATCACGACGTTTTGGCGACCGTCTATCACAACCTCGGCATCGACCCTCACTCGTTCGTTCAGGACAAGTCGGGCCGCCCGATCCCGATTCTGCCGGGGACGGCGACGCCCATCGCGGAACTCGTTTGAGCGGGCGGCGGGCCAGGTCGAACCAGCGGACGTTCAGCGGCAGATCGATCCGGAACACGCGGTTGTCCAGGTCGCAGCCGAGATGCAAGACGGTCACGTCGGGATGGCGTGAGAGGAATTCGCGGGGCCAGCCGTCGAGAATATGGGCGCGCATCGCCAGGCCGATCATGTTGTCCCGGCGGCCCTTCCGTTTCGCAAAGTCGTAGTCGATCCAACTGACGACCTCGGCGGCGAACCGTGCAGGAGGGAACCGGGCAGGCTGCTCTCCTCATCCTTTTGGCGTAAAGCGTGACGAGGAGGGTTTCTCTTTCTTTTGGTCAGGGCGACTTTCTCATTGGTCATATCGCAATCACCTTCCGGCCATGAAGGCCCGCGCGAAGCCGGGCTCGACGAAAACGAGGCTTCCGTCCGGGGGACCCAGAATGCGATCGATCGCGATCCCATGAAAACGCAGCCGTTCCTCCAGCGCCTCCGAAGCAGCTAATGCTTCGGATGTTCCTGTTCCTGAGACCTCGATCGCGTGCGCCAGGGCATTGTGGGTGCTGGCGCTGATCTGCAGCACGATCTCGGCCGTGGCTTCCGGGTCCTGCACGTTGAACTCGCCTTCCGACTTCCCTTGTGCGATGATGCGGGCGAGTACCGGCACCATCACCGGGAGTACCGCTGCGTTGATGCGGTGATAGAGGACAACGTTCTCAGGCTTGAAGAGGACGTCGAATGTCGCCCGAAGCATTGGGCGCATCCTCGACCTTGATCTGCCGCGCTCGGGCGAAGAAGGTGTTCAACCGGGTGAGCGCATCGAGGCCGGCATCTCCCCGCACGTCTTCAAGCCGAGCGACAGACTCGTGGGCAAGCCGGGCCGCGAGTGCCTCCAGCAACTTTGGGGCGCGACTTTGCCCGACACGAAAGGAAGAACCGGGCTCCGGGGCCGCGAAGGAAGTGCCCGCCTACCTCAAAAAGGTTCCTCAGGACGGAGGGCTCATGCTCGACCGGACCCTGAGGAACATGACCGCCGAAGAGTTCAAGGCGGCTCCCCAAGCGGGAACTCCTACTCCCTCCAAGTGAGGTCTGACCCAAAGGGCTCGGCGATCGTCCTTTTTTTTCTCGGGTCGGCTTCAGCTTGCCAATTCCCTTGAGGGACGGCAGGCTGGAGCCGACCCGATAGGGATCTCAAGGCTGAGTTGTTGGAATTGATCGCGTGATGGTTGTCCATCCACTGAGGGTAGTTTCGTCATGACCAGGTTCAATGTTCTCCTCGCATTTCTTCTGCTGTTTGGCACGGCCGGGGGATCGGCGGTTGCCGCCGAGCCGACTCGGGTCCGGGTTCTCAGTTACAACATCCATCATGGCGAGGGGACGGACGGAAAGGTCGACCTCGAACGCTTGGCTCGCGTGATCCAGTCGGTCAAGCCCGACGTGGTCGCGCTTCAGGAGGTCGATCGGGGGGTGAATCGGACGAGTAAGGTGGATGAGCCGGCGGAGCTTGGCCGGCTGACGGGGATGCAGCCGATCTTCGAGCGGAATATCATTTTCGAAGGGGGAGATTACGGCAACGCCATCCTGAGCCGCCTGCCGGTTACCAGCCATAAGAATATCCCGCTGCCTTTGCACTACGTTGGTGAGCAGCGCGGGGCTCTGGTTGCCGAGCTGACTGCCCCCGATGGACGCACGCCGTTGCGGTTGATTGCCACTCACCTCGACTATCACTCCAACGATGGGGAACGCAGAGACTCGGTGAAGCGTCTCGAAGAACTGGCCGGTGAAGCGCCTGATCGTCCCACCCTCCTCGTCGGCGATCTCAACTCGTTGCCCGACAGCGAAGTGCTCACCCTGTTCGAGGCCAACTGGAAGCGCTCGACTTCGACCCCGCTCTCGACCTTTCCCTCGGACAAGCCCTCGCGGCAGATCGACTATGTCCTGTTTCGGCCCGCTTCGCGCTGGAAGGTCGTCGAGAACCGGGTCCTGGATGAACCGGTGGCTTCGGATCATCGGCCGCTGTTGGTCGTGCTCGAACTGGCGGATTGAGCATCCTGCATTGCATGGGCAAGATTTTGGCGATCCGAAGGCGCGGCATTGGGTCGCCGAAATCTTGTCTCCCTCCCCCCTTCCCGTCCTCTCTCCCAAGGCATTTCCAAGGTGGGCCCTGATCCATAACGGTGTCAGGCATTTCCCCAATTGACAGATACTAGCCGTGTCCTAGACTTGCTGGGTGCGAAAGGATTGCGTTCGGAGGATCATGCCTCTGAGCCGCCTGTTCCTTTTGCTCAAGATCAAAATTCGACGAGAAATTTCGCGCGGTGACACCTCCTTCTCTTGCAGGCTCCTTCCGAAGGAGCCGCGCGATGAGCAAGCCCGGTCGTCCGACAAACCCCTTTATCCACTTGACCGAAGACGTGCGTCGGGCCTTTTCATGGTGAGTTTTGGAGGTTTAAGACGGCCTGGTTCCTTTGTGGGCCAGGGCGGTTCTGGGTTGCGCCGGGGGCGTGCTGGAGCCGATTTCCCACGCGAGCCTGGGTGGCCTTGCCGCTGAGTTTCGTGTGGGTGCGTCTTTTCTCTGGCCGACACTTAAACTGAGCCGGCTGTTTCCGGCGGCTCTTGGGGCAAGCCCCATCGCAGATGGCCGTTGCGCGGATTGGGTGGGTGGGGGCTTCGCACGCGTGATTTTCGATTGCGGTCCCGGTTTTCATCGTGACGCCCCGCTCAATGCGCCACGCTGGCATGATTGCGGAAGAGTGTCGGGGGCCGGCTGGAACTGATCGTCCAAGGGAGAAGTAGTGATGGCAAGAGTCCTTGTGGTCGACGATTCCCGGTTCAGCCGTAACATGACCGCGCGGATTCTGCGTGAGGCGGGGCATGAGGTGATCGAGGCCGCGGACGGTGAGTGTGGTCTGGAGGCGGTCCGTGAGCATGAGCCGGACTGTGTCGTGCTCGACCTTCTCATGCCGATCCTTGACGGCACCGGTTTTCTGAATCGGCTTCGGGGAGCGGGGTCGGTGCTTCCGGTCGTGGTTGCCACCGCTGACATTCAGACCAGCACGCGGCTCCTCTGTGAGGAACTGGGTGTCAGCGGGTTTGTGAACAAGCCTGTCCGCGCCGAAGAGCTCTGCCCCTGTATCGAGCGGGCCGTCCGGGGCTCTTCGGTGGGAGAGCTTCGATGAGACTGGACCCGTATCATGAAGATGCGCTTCGGGAGTTAATCAACATTGGCATTGGTCGTGCCGCCGCCACGCTTAGCGAACTGATGGGGACCCGGATCGAGTTAACGGTCCCTAGCGTGGCGCTCTACGAGTTCGGCGATTGGCTCAAGCGGAGTTCCACGGAACTGTCGGGCATGGCGATTGTCCAGGACTTCGAGGGCTCTTGCTCCGGGCGGGCGGTCCTCGTGCTGCCGCGTGACAGCGGCCTGCGGATGGCGCAGATCCTCGGCGGCGTGGAGGACGGCTCGGACGAGTTGGACTTCGAGTTGAGCGGGATCCTGGCCGAGGTCGGCAACATCATGATCAACGGCGTGCTCGGCTCGCTGGCCAACGCCACGGGGGCCCAGTTGTCCTATGGCTTGCCCGAATTCTATGGCGAACCGGAGCTCGCCTTCCTCTCAACGCCAGTCGCCGGAGCGGGCAGAAGAGGCCTCCTGGTTGCCGACGCCCATTTTTACGTTCGGCGATTCGCCGTCCGGGGCTCGCTCCTGATCGCGTTCGCGCGCGGTGGGATCGAAACCTTGATGCAGGCGCTCTGTGCGGCGGAGCCCGATGCCTGGGAGGCTCGATGATCGACAAGGGAGACGTGACGGCCGGAATCCCAGGGCTGGCGGAATCCCTCGACTTGATGCCGCTAGGCGCCTGTGTGATCGACGTCGACATGACTGTTCGCGTCTGGAATCGGACGCTCGTGGAATGGACCGGAATCCCACGCGAGGAAGCCCTTGGTATGGATCTGGCCGAGCGGTTCCCCGGGCTGAGGGGGGATCGGATCGGGGGGCGGCTGCGGCAGGTGTTCGAGGCTGGAACCCCCACCGTCTTCTCGGCGGCGATCCACAAGCAGTTTCTGGCCGTTCCCACGCGCCACGGTCCGCCCGGAAGCCTGATGGTTCAGCAGACCCAGGTGCGCCGGCTCCCCGGCCAATCGACGCTTGCCTTGATCACCATCGGCGACGTCACTTCCGAAGCCTTCCAGTTGACCGCCCTCCGCGCCGAGCGGACCCGACTGGTGACCATCCAGGCCGAGCTGCTCCGGCTGATGAAAGCGGCCGAGGCCGACCGAATACGTGTCGAACGGCTCCACGCTGAATTGCAGGAGGCGCACGTCTCATTGGGGCGGAAGAACGCTGAGCTGGCCGAGCTTGCGGCGACGGACGCCTTGACCGGCCTGGCCAATCGCCGACGGTTTCGGGAGGTGCTCGAGTCGGCCTTTGCATTGGCGATTCGTGAGGGCCTGCCCCTTTCATTGATGATGCTCGATATTGATGAATTTAAAAAATATAATGATGAGTATGGGCATATCGCCGGTGATGAGGTCTTGCGGGGTATGGCGGTCGTCTTTGATGCGAGCCTTCGAATGGGCGACACGGCCGCGCGGTACGGCGGCGAGGAGTTTGTCGTGCTGCTGCCGATGACCGATTCGAGGTCTGCCCGGACGGTGGCCGAGCGGCTGCGGACCGATATCGAGCACCATGCCTGGCCATTGCGGCAGGTGACGAGCAGCTTCGGGGTCGTCACACTCGGCCCCTCGAGCGCGGGCGCAGCCGAATTTTTGAACCAGGCCGATCGGGCGCTCTATCATTCCAAACGTCGGGGACGCAACTGCATCTCGCATTACGAGGACCTGGCGTCGTTCGCGGCCGAGTCGGACGGAGCTACCGGTACAAACCCGCCGGCTCCGTCCGATCTTGAACCGTTGTCCCATCCTGATCCTGAGCCACGCTCTCAGAAATTTGAAAACCAGAAAATTGACTCATGCTTAAGATGAAATATTGAAAATTATGGTAACAATGTTGGGATGATTGCGGAATCGAACGGAGGGTTTGCCCAGCACCCCGCTGACTCCCGCGCTTCCGCGACGCATACACCTGGCAGGACCGAAGGGGACACGTGAGCGACTTGGACGGCAGCCTCGGGGAATTCCTGGACGAAACGTACGAGAACCTCGGCCAGTTGGACCTCGATTTCGTGGCGATCGAGGCGAACCCCCACGACCGGTCGAACTTGCTCGGGATTGCGCGCACCCTGCACACGCTCAAGGGAACTTGCGGTTTTTTCGGCTTCACGAAGCTGGAGGAGCTTGCCCATGCGGGTGAAGACTTACTCCACAAGCTGCGCGCCAGCGCGCTCAATCCGGATGCCGCGTTCATCGGGTCGATGCTGGCCCTGGTGGACGCGATCCGGCGGATCCTCGCCCACATCGAGCGGGAAGGCGAGGAGGGGAACGACGACAACTCGGCCTTGATCGCCCGCCTGACGACACAGGAGTTGGGTGCCCGTCCCCGGGGAGATGGAGGAGCACCTCTTCCGAAGGAGCGGCTCGGCCTTGACGAGACGGACCTCCGCGAGATCCGCGCGGGGGAGCCTTCCATCAGCACCGTCCGAATCGGCATCGGGCTGCTCGACCGGCTGATGGACATGTCCGGCGAGTTGGTTCTGGCCCGCAACCAGCTCATGCAATACGCCGCGACCAGCGATGATCCACGCTTGCTCGGCTCCCTCGGACGCATGAGCCAGATCACGACCGAGTTGCAAGGGAGCGTGATGAAGGCCCGGATGCAGCCGATCGGGACTGTCTGGGACCGAATCCCGCGCGTGGTTCGCGACCTGGCGCAGTCCTGCGGCAAGCGCGTCCGGATCGAGTTCGAGGGGCGGGGAACGGAACTGGACCGGACCATCCTTGAGGCGATCAAGGACCCGCTGACCCATGCCGTGCGGAACGCTGTCGACCATGGCATTGAAACGCCCGAGGAACGGCAGGCGGTCGGCAAACGCGTCGAGGGATGCCTGCGACTGCGGGCCGCCCACGAGAGCGGGGGCGTTCAGATCGAGATCTGCGACGACGGGGCCGGCATCGACCCCGAACGCGTTCGCCGCCAAGCCTTGAAGCACGGTCTGCTTCCTCGTGAGAAGTTGGATCGACTGGGGGACCGCGAACTGCTCCAACTCCTCTTTCTGCCGGGCTTCTCGACGACTGAGCGGATCACCAGCGTTTCGGGACGCGGGGTCGGCATGGACGTTGTGAAGGCCAACGTTGAGCGGATCGGCGGATCGGTGGAAATCAGTAGCCTGATCGGGGTGGGGACCACCCTTGTGATTACGCTCCCCCTGACCCTGGCCGTCATCCCTTCGCTGATCGTCGGCGAGGGGAACGACCGGTACGCGATCCCCCAGGTCGCGATCCGGGAACTGGTCCGGATCGAGGAGAGTCGAGCCGGAGGCGAGGTCGAGACCTTCCATGGAGCGCATGTGTTTCGGCTTCGAGGAACGCTGCTCCCCCTGGTCGAGCTCGGCCGGGCGTTGGCGGGGCCGGGGGGACGATTGACCTCGGGGCTCGGCGCCCTGAACATTGCCGTGCTACAGACCGATGGCGCGGATTATGGGCTGGTGGTCGACCAGTTCCACGACATCGAGGAGATCGTGGTCAAGCCGCTCGGCAAGCACTTGAAGGAGGTTGAACTCTTCTCAGGGGCGACCATCCTCGGTGATGGAACGCTCGCGCTGATTCTCGACGTGCCGGGCCTTGCCCGGGAGGTTGGAATCGCCGCGAAGGCGAATCATCGTGCTTCGAACTTGCCGGCTTCCTCGAACTCAGGGGCCGGTGGCGAGGCTGCTACGACCCTGCTCCTCTTCGAACTCGGCGGCGGTCGGAGGATGGCTGTTCCGATCGACCTGGTGGCTCGCCTGGAGGAAAAACCGGCTTCGGCCGTGGAGCGGGCCGACGGCCAGGAGGTCCTCCTGCACGATGGGCGGCTGATCCCGCTGATCCGCCCCGATGGCGCTCCGGTCATGACCGAGGTCGCCGTCAGCGGAGCCGAGGTCCTCAAGATCATCGTCTGTCACGCCGGCGACCGATGGCTGGGCCTGGCCGTCGACGCGATCCACGACATCGTCCGGACCACGCTGCGAGTCCATCATTCCGAACGCAGGGAGGGGATCCTGGGCGCGGCGGTGATCGAAGGGCGAACCACCGACCTGCTCGACCTGCCCGGTCTGATTCGGGCCGTCGACCCGCTCTTTTTCGCCACACCGGCTCTCGTTCCCACGCTGCCCATGGCGGAGGCGTGAACCTATGGCGACGCGTACCCAGCTCTGCTCGTTCCGACTGGACGGCCGCCTCTACGGCGTGAATGTGGAACGCGTCCTGGAGATTCTCCGGGCTCCGTCGGTGACCCACGTCCCCCGGGCCTCGTCGTCGGTTCGCGGCCTGATCAACCTACGTGGCCAGGTCATCACGGCTCTTGACCTGCGGTTTCGCCTGGGGTTGGGCGAAGCCTCAACGGATTCGCCCCTCATGGGCCTGGTGGTTCTCGACGAACAAGACGCGGTCATCCTGCTCGTCGATCAAGTCGAGGATGTCCTTGAGGTTGATGGGGCCGCGTTCGAGACGACCCCCGACACTCTCGACAGCGCGGTCCGAACGCTGATCCGCGGGGCCTACAAGCTGGAAGACCAACTACTACTGCTGCTCGACATCGACGAGGCCGTGAAGATCGTGCCCGATCGCAAGGAGTTCCCCTCATGAATCCCGATTCCCAGGCCGACGCCCGTGGCGCCGGGCGATTCTTCCGGCTCCGAAACCTGACCATCCGGTCGAAGCTCTTTCTCCTGATCGGCGTGTTCGCGGTCGGTTTCGCGGTCTTTGCTGTCTTTGCCTATAATACGTTTGAGTCCGTCAAAGTTAATGGTCTGACCTATGGAAAGATCGCCTTGATGCAGGATATGGACAGTGATTACAAGCCGGCTCCGGCGTCCCTGGTCGAATTGCACACGCTGAATCGTCAACTTGTGAGCGTTGAGGATCAGGGCCAGATCCCCGCGTTGATCGCGGATGGCCGGAAGATACGGGAGGTCTACGAGGAATGCAATCGGCATTGGAGCAAGCAACCACTGGATGAGGAGCTCAGGAAAGCCGCGCTCGTCTTGTCGTACCTACCGGCGGCCAAGTACTTCAAGATCAGGGACGAGCAATTCATCCCGACCCTCCTGAGGGGCGATCGCGAAGGGGCTCGCAAACTCCTTGACGGCGAGATGAGTCAGCTCTATCACGACCATCGACTTGCGATGACGAAGGTCAACAGCCTGACCCGCGCGGGGATCGTCTCGACCGAGCGGGAAGCGGCAAACTTCCTCCAAACGCGGTTGATCCTGCTGCTCACCCTGGGAGTCGGCCTCCTCGGGATGGTGGTGGGATTCTCCCTCTGGATCGTCCGAGGGATCACGCAGCCCTTGAATCGAACCATGCAGGTCCTGGACGCGTTGGCCACCGGCGACTTGACCGATCGACTTCAAGAGACATCCAAAGATGAGATCGGCATTATGGGGCGAGGTCTGAACCAGGCGCTGGAACGCATGGAGGGTGCTGTCAGGTCGATTGGGCAGAACGCCCAAGGACTGGCAGGCGCCGCGGAGGAGCTTTCGGTCGTGAGCCGGCAGATGAGCGGCAACGCCGACGAGACCGCCTCGCAGGCGAACGTCGCTTCGGCGGCCTCCGAGCAGGTCAGCATGAGCGTTCAGACCGTTGCCGCGGCCGTCGCGCAGATGGGGGCAGTCTCCCGGGAGATTGCCAAGAGCGCCGGTGAAGCGGCGGGCGTGGCCGAGGGGGCGGTCCAGATGGCCGAGGCGACCAACGCCACCGTCACCCGGCTGGGTCAGAGCGGCGCCGAGATCGGCTCGGTCGTCAAGCTGATCACTTCCATCGCCGAGCAGACCAATCTGCTGGCCCTCAACGCGACGATCGAGGCGGCTCGCGCCGGTGAGGCCGGCAAAGGGTTCGCCGTGGTCGCCAGCGAGGTCAAGGAACTGGCCAAGGCCACGGCCAAGGCCACCGGCGAAATCGGCCAGAAGATCGAGGCGATCCAGCGTGATACTGCGGGAGCCGTCGCTGCCATCGGGCAGATCGGCGGCACGATCGTCCAGATCAGCGACCTCCAGGGCACAATCGCCAGCGCCGTCGAGGAGCAGACGGTGACGACCAGCGAGATCGCCCGGAACATCACCGAGGTGGCCCAGGGGAGCTCGGAGATCGCCCGGACCATCCTGGCCGTGGCCGAAGCCACTCGCGGGACCTCCGAGGGAGCGGGGCAGACCCAGACGGCGGCCGCGGAACTCGCTCGGATGGCGACCGAGCTGCACGGCCTGGTCGCCCAGTTCACCTATCATCAGCGGGCCGACGACGAACCAGGGCCGGGAACCAATGGAGGGGATGCGGGGTCGCGCCTGTCTTCGTCGCGATCCCCTGTGAGAAATCCGTCACGCCTGAACGGGCAAAGCCGAGGTGGTCTCTACGTTCGCAATTGAAAGAGAAAACAGGTGCATGGGATGGGATTGTCTCTCGAGGAACGCTCGTCATGCGCGTCTTGATCGTCGATGACTCTCGAGCTATCCGGTCCATCCTCTCGCGAATCCTGGTGGGTCTCGGCTTCGAGGTCTACGAGGCAGGCCATGGTCGGGAGGGGCTCCAGCGGCTCGCCGAGATCGCCCGGACCTCGCTGGTTCTGGTCGACTGGACTATGCCCGAAATGGATGGCCTCGAGTTTGTCCGCGCTGTGCGTTCTCGACCCGAGTATGATCATCTGAAGCTGATGATGGTGACCGCCGAGACCGAGATGGATCGGGTGGCCGATGCGCTCGAACAAGGGGCCGACGAGTACCTCATGAAGCCGTTTACCAGGGATATGATCGTCCAGAAGCTCGAACTCCTGGGGATGATGCCGGCGTCGGTCGATCCGCTCCTGCCTCCGCTTCCGCCTACGACGTGATGAACTCGGGACTTGTGGAACACCTGACTGGGCGGAACCGGACCCGAGCCATGCGAAAGATCCGCGTCCTCATCATCGGCGGTTCCTTCGTCGTTCGTCGGATGCTGGCCGAAGCCATCGCGGCTGATCCTGCGCTGGAGGTCCTCGGCATTGCTGCGGGCGCTCGTCTCGGGCTGGCGAAAATCGAGCAAGGTCGCCCGGACCTGGTCGTTCTCGGGGGGGAGACGTCGAAGGGGGACGGCTCCGGGATCCTCGCGGCGATCCAGCGGGCGCACCCGCGCCTTTCCATCATCCTGTTCGGCGAGGAGAAGGAGCGGCGACTTGATCGTTCGGCCGCCAATTCAAGGGCGTTGGATCCCGGGCGATTGGCGGTCGCGATCCACGGGATTCCCGGCGGCCTGATCGCCACGATCAAGCGCCATGGCGTCAGCGATGAAGAGGCGAAGGCTCCCCGGAACCTCGGCGCTGCAATTGAGAAGGTTGAGATCTTGGTCATTGGTGCGTCGACTGGCGGTCCGGATGCCCTGGCTCTGCTCTTGTCGTCGTTCCGGGCCGATTTCCCGGTCCCGATCCTGATCGTGCAGCATCTGCCTCCGAACTTCACGAGATATCTCGTCGACCGCCTGGCGCATCATTCGGCGTTGGGTGTGCAAGAGGCCGCGCCTGGCGATCGACTCCTCCCCGGCCATGCCTGGTTGGCCCCTGGGAACGTTCACCTGGTGGTTGCGAGGGATTCGCAGGGGGTCTGTGTACGGTTTAGCCACGATCCGCCGGAGCAATCGTGCCGGCCGTCGGTGGACGTCTTGTTCCGCTCGGTGGCGGCCGTCTATGGGCCGGCCGCGCTGGCCGTCGTTCTGACCGGCATGGGGCGGGATGGCCTGGCCGGATGCGCGGCGATCCGCGCGGCCGGCGGCCAGGTCCTCGTTCAAGATGAGGCGACCAGCGTCGTCTGGGGGATGCCCGGCCAGGTCTCCCGCGCCGGGCTGGCCGACCTGGTCCTGCCGCTCGGCGCTCTTGGCCCGGAGATCGACCGGCGGTCGCGCGAGCGATGGCCCGCTCGCCGAAGGTTCGAGGGAGAATCCGAGGAGGCACCATGCCGTTGAGCCGAGCCGACTTCGACTTCGTCCGGGACCTGGTCTGCTCGCGTTCGGCCATCGCGCTCCCGGCGGAGAAGCTGTACCTGGCCGAGGCGCGCCTCGGCCCCCTGGCCCTGGCCGAAGGATTTGAATCGATCGCCGAGCTCCTGGGCCAGGTCCGCGCCTTGCCGGGCGGCGGTCTGCCTCAGAAGGTGGTTGAGGCCCTGGCCACCAACGAGACCTCGTTCTTCCGCGACCTCCATCCTTTCGAAGCCCTTCGCCGCGACATCCTGCCCGCGCTCATCCAGCGCCGGTCGGCCGCGCGTCGGCTCGAGATCTGGTGTGCCGCCAGCTCGAGCGGACAAGAGGCGTACAGCATCGCCATGCTCTTGCGCGAGCATTTCGCGGGCCTCCCCGGCTGGACCGTCTCGATCCTCGCCACCGACATCTCTTCCGAAATCCTCCGCAAGGCGAGCGAAGGCCGTTACAATCAGGCTGAAATCAACCGAGGTCTGCCGGCGCGATTGCTCGTCAAGTATTTCCGCAAGCAGGGGACTTCCTGGCAGATCACGGAAGAGATCCGCCGGATGGTGGAGTTCCGAACGCTGAACCTGATTGAGCCGTGGCCCCCCCTGCACTCCCCGGACATTCTCCTGCTTCGCAACGTTCTGATCTATTTCGGGATCGAAACCAGGAAGATGATCCTGGGCCGGATCCACCGCGTGCTCCGCCCCGACGGCTACCTCTTCCTGGGCGGGGCCGAGACCACCCTCGGCCTGGACGACGCCTTCGAGCGAACCGAACACGAGCGGGCCGGTTGCTACCGCTTGCGCCGTCCGAGTGCCCGTGCATAGCGAAAGCGGTTTGCCCATCGAACTCCCCCTGCCTCTCGAGACGACACTGGGCAACGCCCCAGATTGTCAACCCTCGGCCATATTGACGAATGATTCCTCTCCGATCTTCTCTTCTCGCTCGAGTTGAAGAAGTACGCGTGCGTAACCCGCTCACTCTGCGGCGGTAGAGAATCCCTGCGTTCTGTGGTGTTCGGTCGAATCGCTGTGTTTTATGTAGCGAATACGATTGTTGCCATGATATATAATGGGATCGGTTAAGTTCGTACGTGACGTTTTGGGCGGCTCGTCGACCCGTGCCGACCGAAGGGGGGGCGATGCGCAACGCGTTGCTATACCTGCAGGTAACCGTGCTGACCGTGGCGGTTTTGGTCGTCGCTCTCGACCTGGGCCGGGCCGACCTCAGGGGCCCGCTGGACTACACTGTTGGCGGGGACGTGACGTTCCACCTGGCGATGTTCAAGGGGATCGCCGACAACGGCTGGTACTTGGAGAACCCCTGGCTTGGTGCCCCGGGGGTGATGAAGCTGTACGACTTCCCGTACTGTGAGAACGCCCTGTTCCTGGGCGTGAAGGTGCTGACGGCCCTGACGGGCGACCCGTTTTTGGCGGGCAACCTGTTCCATTTGGCGACGTACCTCATGGCGGCCTGGGCGGCTCTGTTCGTGCTCCGGCAGTTCGGGGTGGGGCGGCAGGTGGCCGTGGCTGCGAGCCTGCTCTTCGCGTTCTTGCCATACCACTTCTGGCACGGCCCGCCCCACGCGCACTTATCGAACTACAGCGCGGTTCCGCTTCTGGCGATGGTCGCGCTCTGGCTCTGTGCCGGGGAGTCGGTGCTCTTCCGCCGTGACGACGCGGGGCGACTCCGGTGGTCCTGGTCGTGGGGGCGCTCGGCGCCTGCGCTCGCCGCATGCGGCCTGGCGGCATTATCGGGGCCGTATTACGCGTACTTCGGCACGTTTTTGTTGCTGACCAGTGGATTGATTGGCGTCCTGAGGCGGCCGGGGTTGGACCGGGTCCTCGATGCTGTGGTGGCGGCCGGGTTGTTGGTCGGTCTCTTCGCCGTGCAACTCGTGCCCTTCGTGGCCTACGAGCTGCGTGAGGGGGTGAACCCGCTGGCGTCGAAGCGCCCCGTCGGCAACTACTACCAGTACGGCCTGCGGGTTGTGAACCTACTCAAGCCCGTTCCCGGCCACCGCTTGCCCGGCCTGGACTCCGGGCGGCCGCCCGAGCGCTCCCGCCCCGAGGCCGAGCTGAGCTGGCAGTACAATGAGCTGAACGAGTCCGAGACCGCACCGGCGCTGGGCTTGGTCGGGTCTTGCGGCCTGCTCGTCGCGGTGGTCTGCGGGCTGGCCGCTCCCTGCCTTGCGACCCGCCGGCTCCCCACGCTGGGGGATCTCGGCAAGCTGACCCTAGCGGTGCTGCTGCTGGGCTTGATCGGTGGGTTCGGCGAGATGATTGCCCTGTATGTGACGACCAAGATCCGTTGCTACAACCGCCTCAGCGTCTTCCTCGGCTTCTTCTCGCTATTTGCGCTGGCGCTGGTTGTGAACCGACCTGGCCGTAGCTCCGCGCCGGGGCGGGCCCGCTGGGGGTGGCTTGCGGTGCTCTGGGGAGTGACGGCCTTGGGGCTCCTCGACCAGATCCCGTTGCGATTGACGCCCGACCACATCAAGGACACTCGCGCCTTCCGTGACGACCGGGCGTTTGTGACGCGGGTCGAGAAGAGTTTGCCGCCGGGCGCGATGATTTTTCAACTCCCCCCCAACTCGTTTCCGGAGTTCGGCCGACACTTCAAGATGTACGACTAGGCTGTGTTTGGCAAAAGGCGAAACAGGGCTTTCTCCATGATTGCGACCAACCACATGGCGACGTAGTTAACCGCCAATTTCTCGTAGCGGGTGCCTAACCGGCGGTACTCCTTGAACCAGCCCACCACCCGCTCGATGATATTCCGCCGCTTGTATGTGGCCTTGTCGAACTTCTCATCCCGAGGCTGGTCCTTGCGCGTCGGGATCACCGCCTCGACTCGTCGCCTCCGGCACCAGCGCCGGATCCGCCGATAGCTATACCCCTTGTCGCCTGCCAGCCGCCGCGGCCAGCGACGCTGGCCCCGACGGCGACGGAACAGGCGTCGGGCCATCGTCGGCTCGAAAGCCACGCTGTCGTGCCTCTGTCCGGCCGTGACGTGGATACCGACCACGCTCCCATGGCTATCACACACGAGGTGGATCTTGGTGCCGAACCCGCCTCGCGAACGCCCCAACGCATGGTCCGGCGGTTCCTCCATTTGCGTCTCTTGACGCCCTCCAAGCCTGCACCATTGGCTTGCCTTTTTTTTCGCCCCGGCGGCCGCCCGACTGGCCCGGATCACGGAGCCGTCGATGCACCACAAGTCATGGTCGATCTGGCCTCGATCGTCCAGTTCATCCAAGAGCGAGGAGACGATCCGAATCCATGTACCGTCCCGACGCCAGCGGTTGAACCGGTAGTACACAGTCTCCCAGGGTCCGTAGCGCTCGGGGAGATCTCTCCAAGGGGCGCCGGTATGAAGGATCCAAAGGATGCCGTTGAGGATGGGGCGGTGGTCGTTGAACGGATGCCCCAGGTTGCCGTGATGGGTCCGGTGCGGCAAGTGCGGCTCAATCCGAGCCCATTGTTGATCAGTGAGTTCGTAGCGATGCATAGGGGGACCTCCTGCTCGATCACCCTATTTCTACGTTCGACGCCTCCAGACGGTTTGTCAAACAGAGCCTACAGCCACTTTCGTGGCTATTTGCACTCGCGTCGGCTTCGCTGGAGTTACGGTGCCCTGCGTGGACGCGAGACTGAGGCCTGGCAGAGCCTCCTCGCTCCGCTCCCGCCCGGCGAACTGGTCGACTCGCTGATCGCGGCCCAGTTCGCGGGGATCTACGTCGATCGCAAGGGGCACGAGGCCAGCGCCGAGGCGCTCGTCGCCGGCCTGCTCCGCAAGGTGCCCCAGGAACCGGTCACGAATGGCGACGGCTCTTTGGTATTCATCCGCCTCCCGGCCCGCCAGGAGGCGGTCACCTCGTTAGGTCGATCCCTTGAGCCGAGTAAAGGTCCAAGGCGCTGAGGTGTAGGGAGAGCATGGCGCAGGTCGAGTGGCCTGAGTGGACTACCATGGCAACCCTCCGTTCGCGTTCGAGGTCGGCCAGCGCCTGGTCTAGCACGGGGGGAACGGCGACTTCCTGACCGGCGAGACCGGGGTCTGGGGTTTCAGCGCCCTGGGGGTCGGCCTTGAACGCCGAATTCTACCGAGCCGCCACCTCCGGCTTATCGTTCCAGGTCGCCATCCAGCGCGGGGTTCGGATGTATCATGACCAGACAACCCGGCCCTTGAACGACATCCGCTGGGAACTGGCGACTCTCCTGGCCCGCGGTGCGTTCGTGACCATGGTCGACAAGACCGGCTACGACGGTCGGCTCGACCCGGTCGCCTACCGTCGCATCGGCGAGGCCTTCCGCGACGCCAAGGTCGGTCGCGAGCACCTCGGCTTTCGGCCCATCCGGGACGTTGCCGTCTACTTCTCCTCGCGGAGCCGCGACTGGTACGGCCGCGAGCAGCCCGGACGCTACTTCCGAGCCTTCCAGGGGGCGCACCGGGCACTCGTGCTTGAGCACGTCCCGTGGGGTGTCGCCCTCGACGAGAATGCCACCGATGCTTCGCTCGCCGCCTTCCCGGTCGTGATCCTGCCCGACGTCCCGGTCGTCTCGGCCGAGGAGGTCGCCCGGTTCCGGACGTACGTGGAGCGGGGGGGCTCGCTGATCGTCACCGGCTGGTCCGGCGTGCTCGGCCGTCGCGGCGAGCCGGCCGACCGATCGGCCCTCGAAGACCTGATCGGCGCCAAACTCGTCCGTCGGCTCGACAGCCAGGACAACCGCGTCCGGCTGCCGGCCGTCATGGCCTCATTCCCCTTCGGCCCGCTCGTGGCCGGGATCGAGCCCGACTGGCCGTTCCTAGTCGAGGGCCCGGCCGCGATCTACCGGCCAACCACCGCGACCCCGCTCGGCGACCTGCTCGAGCCCCACCGGACGGTTCGCCAGAAGCAGGGAAAGGAGGGGACCGGCTGGCCCATGAGTGCGGGGAAAACCGTTGGGCCGGCTATGCTCCTCAATACCGTGGGTAAGGGCCGCGTCCTGACGTTCGCGGTCGCCCCCGACGCCGCGACCGCGAGCGAGCACCCGATCATCGAGGTCCGCAAGCTGCTGGTCAACGCCGTGCGGTTCCTTCATCCCCCCCGGAGTCCGGGTTGAGGCCCAGGCGTTCGTCGAGTCGGTTGTGACCGACGATCCTGAGACGCGGACCCTTCGCGTTCACCTGATTGCCGGCGGACCCACCCCCGCTACGACGCCCGTTATCAACCGCCCCTACGCTGTCCCTGGACTCATCGAAGATGCTCCAATATTTCGTGTCCGCGTTCTCTTGAGCATGGCCCCGAAAAGCGTTGCGGTCGCCAGCCCAAACTCGACCGCAACCCTCGACGGGAAGACGGTCACGGCCGTCGTGAGCGACATCCACGACGTGGTCGTCATCCGCTACTGACCACTGCGGAACTTTGTGTTTATGCGCATATATGAATTTTTTTATTTTTAATATGTATTAGTATTAATTGTGTTTTGCGTGTATGGCCGTGCTTTGCAAAGAGTTCTTGTTCCTCTTTTTGACGAATCGGCCTCATCGATGTCACGATCGCCTCGACGCACTTCCCTTTATGTAAAAAACTCTCTGCTTACGGTCGATTCGTTCTTGTTCTCACCATCCACCTAAGATAATTTCAGCGGATGGAATTCCCAATTTGAACAAGCCAAAGCCTCGTCGCGTTCGCATCAGCCTTCGTATCTGGATTCTCGTGCCGCTCATAACCGGAGCCTGGATGAGGTGCCTTATGAACAAGATCCGGAAACAGCGGGAAGCGGTCGCGGCTGTCAAAGAATACGGCGGTTGGGTTTTCTACGACTGGCAGTTTGTGGACGGCCGACTCGTTAAGGGACCCCAGCCGCCTGGGCCGAAATGGCTGAGAAAGCTTTTGGGTGAAGAATACTTCCAGGAGATCGCCGAAGTGAGCTTGGTCCGTGATCCATTTGCTCCAAACAGTTTTCAGCCAATAAACAACGCCAAGGCTGACAACCTACTGCTTCAGCTCGCGGACTTGACAAATCTCAAGGGCGTGCTGCTCACGGGGTCACAAGCTACCGACCAGGGATTGAAGTGTCTCAGCCAAATGGAAAATCTTGAAAATATAGTCACAGTTGAAGCGACAGAAGTCACCGATGTAGGTGTATTCTATTTGGAGAAATTAAGCAAATTGCGCGATTTGCATATAAGCTACTCAAATCTTACCGATGCTGCGATCGCCTCCATAGCGAAGCATCCTAAATTAGAGCAGATCCTCGTTCGAGGTAATCGGCTAACTGATGCAGGGTTGACCCACTTAAAGGACCTGGAATGCCTACAAGTGCTCGACCTGGCGGACACTGGATTAACCGACGTAGGTCTGGAAGAATTGAGACTGTTGGCAAAGCTTAGGATTGTATGCGTAGGCGATACAAAAGTCACGGAAGCAGGCGTGCAAAGACTTAAAGCCGCGATGCCCCACTTGAGGGTCATCGAATAGGCAAATGAAGCGCATTAGCAGTATTGCGTGTGTCAAGGTGCTAGGCGATGAAACCGCCGATCAAGGTAGGCGCTCGAGATTCCCAGGGATCGCAACTCTTGCCGCCGCCACTCCATACGTCGGCCGCCCTGCCTGAAGTGGTCCCCATTGTCCAAACTACTCGGCCCGGATTTTCAGTTAGGGCTTGCGAATTGCCCGAACGAATGCGGCACCTCGCGACCCGAGCGCTACGATGACACCGTCTTCGTGACGTGGATCGGGTGCCAGGGCGTCGACCTCGTTCTGCCAGATCCAGGGTACGCGATCGAACGGTTCCATCGTCTTCCCCCCAGCCTCGACCATCCAGAGACCGCGCTTGCAACCGAGCCAGAGGCGGCCGAGACCATCCTGGGCAAGAGCGTTCACCGGTTGTAGAGGTTCTCCCCAATCGACTTTCGAAAGCCTCTGAGTGGCGGGGTCGTACACCCTGAGACCCGAGTCGGTCGCGAGAAGAATCGCCTCGGAGGACCAAGGGATCGCGGCACTGATGTGGAGCGTCTTCTCGCCTTCCTGGATCTCGATCGGGGTCAACCGCGGGTCGTCGCCTTGCACGCCTCGCTTCAGTTGCCACAAGGTCTTATCGGGCCGATCGAGAAGGAGCCACGGCGGACCTTGCTTGTTGATGGGATTCAGGTGGTAAGGGACATCTGCCCCCGGGATCTGAGCCACGGTTTTCCATCGGCCCTTTTCGAACCGCTTCAGATCGCCGGACGAAACATTCCAGAGGATACCATCAGCCGTGATGAAGGATGCCGATGGGTTTAGTGACGACGTTTCCCGACCGAGCCGCAAGG
The DNA here is from genome assembly GCF_000242455.2 of Singulisphaera acidiphila DSM 18658. GTDB lineage: Bacteria > Planctomycetota > Planctomycetia > Isosphaerales > Isosphaeraceae > Singulisphaera > Singulisphaera acidiphila. The sequence goes on along the minus strand of NC_019892.1, from coordinate 4,611,034 downwards.
ATTTCCCATCGACCCGGCGTGCCGTGGTCCGCGTCCCGTCGCTCACGCCGGTTCCGCTCACGGTAGAGATCGCCCCGTCGGGGCCTACGAGGACGTGGGTCTCGTACCAGGACTCCTCGTGCTTTTCGATCTCTGCGGCGTCGCCAGCCGGGTCGATCAGGAAGGGTGGTGCGAGCGAAGCGACTTCCCAGCCGTTCTCGCGGAGCGTCCAGGCGGGGAGTCGGTCGTCACCCTCAAAAAAGAAGGTCCCTTCCGACGTGTTCATGATTTTGGAGACGTTCGACGCGCCAATTTGCCCGGGAAGCCCGCGCGGGATCACCTTCGTTCCTTCCAGGAGCACATACCCATCGCCGACCGTGGCGAGGACATAAGGCTCTCCTTCGCGACTCGGTGGGTGAACAGTGCGGACGGATGGATAAGATCCGACAGCGTCGGGCCGCCCCCAGCGGCCCTGGATTGGGAGGGTGGCGAGCTTCTTCCAGGCTTTCAGCTTCTTATCAACTCGGAAGACATCGTTGTCCGAGAAGACAAGCAGACCGTCGTTCTCCTCGACGACGTGCGTGATGGGCATCATCGGCCGTCTGGGGTCGTTCCCGAACTCTTGGTCATGGGGAGGCTCGGATCTGTACAACGTGTGCGGTTCAGGTCCATCGACCCGCGTGAGGTATCCCGAGTCGACGCCCATGTGCGACGTGCCGCCGAAGGCCCAGACCTGGCCGTCACGTAGCTCGATGAGTCCGTAAACGCCTTCCCAGAAGGCTTTGTCGTCGGGTTTGCGGGGTGGCGGTGGCTTAATCTCCGCGATCGTCCCTCTCGCCAGGTCGACCCGAGCGAGTCGACCACCCCACTCGCCGTTGTCAGCCCCGAGCCAGAGCCGCCCCATGCCGTCGAGCAGGAAAGTCGTCGCTTCACGCTCCAGCGCGAATGTCTTCCCGGTGGCGAGGGCGTGGACCACCGAATAGGGCACGTCTCGATGCCTGCCATTGCCCTCAACGCGCTTGGTCGGTCGGGTCACGACCACCAGACCCGCCGGTCGATCTCCTGCGGCCCGTTCCCACCCGATCCACCGTGGTTGGGCAGGAAGTTGAGTCAAGTTTGTGAGATCGAGCGTTGCCGGTTCGACGCGGCAAATATGGCCGTCGGTGAGGCCCGCGAGGACCGTCTCTCCCTCGCCTGGGCCCAGGCATGTGACTCCCTCAATGTCAATCCGCTCCCGAACCAGGTGCACCGTGGGCAGTTCGAATCGCAGGAGGGCCCCTGAAAACGTGAGGGCGATCAGGTTGCTTCCGAGACGCAGGCTGTCCTGGAGTGCGTTCCGGTCGATGTGGACGGTGCAATCGACGATATCGAAGTTTCCGAGTCGGGCCTCACCGCTCGGCGGCTTCGGCAACTCGTCAGCCAGTAGGGACGCCTTTGAAAGCATGCCGCAGAGAACCGCGAGGATGATAGGTCGCAACATCGGTTACTCCAGGACTCGCACACATCGAACGCCTGACAAAACCTCCACGCCAACATCGCTCCGATCCCCCGCCGACAGATCATAGTGGAACTCGTGGCCTATGCATGATTTCCATGTTTGTATGCAAATAGATCGTGTCATGAGCATGTGAGGTGTCCAATGTTGCCACTGGAACGAGGAAACACAGCCGCGAGGGGGGCTGTTGAGTTTCTACGTCGCCGTGATTGGAGTTACGCTGATGTACCTCCACGCAGACCATCGCCCCAGCAAGTACACGCTTATTTTTTGGGAATGGTGACTGGCGAGTCCGCGACGCTGGATGAGATTGTGCTAATCCCCCGTGAGCGGGAGCGTAAGAGCCAATTCCAGCGCGACCGCGTCGCGCGCAAGAGTGCCGAAAAACCCAAGTAAGCCATCAAGGCCCGTCCACGCGATGTGGACGAGGTTACGCTACCACATGCGTCGGGGTCGCCCTTGAAAACGAAGGAGACGACTGTAGGGCTGTTCAGATTGACTTGTTCCGGGATGCTCTGACGAAAAACCTACTCGCTATCAGGAATCCCTTGGTGCTATTGCTGATATTACCAGTGTAGCGAGTGTGATCCGCAGCGACAGAGATGGTCCATCGATCCGCAGTTTGGCTTTGGAGTTTGAACAAACCACCAGTATGCCTGGCCTGGACGTGGCCACTTCGTTCTCAGGCCGCCGGCCTTCGATTCGACGGTTTCCTAACATGGTTGTCTGTTCTTTCTTCCTCACGTAGGGGCCTCCTTCCAGTCCCTTACCATTTCTTCGATCTCCGATGCCGAAAGCGACCCGAGATCCCAGCCATTCACTGAGACTGGGGTGTCGGGAGGAAGTGATTCCCAAGGATGCCGTGCTGCCCTCTGGTAAATATTCTTAAGAATACCAAATCGGCGGGCGCTAATGAGATTTAACCTGGCATTCTCTCTCTTCTCATCAAGGGTCAACCCCGCCCAATTGTCCTCTTCCATGTCCGTGGCTGCGTAATGCCGACACTGCAATTCGAAGTAGGCACATAAGGCCGCTTGCTTTCTGTAGTGCTTCGACCGTCGCCATAACCGCTCACCCCCCAGCAGTATCCCTGCGACGGCCACGAGGATTAGCAGCGACCTCAACGAGAATCGCTTACGTAGCAGCCGCATGGGTTGAACTCAAAAGGTTTGAAGATTGAGTGCATTCGACCCGCAAATGAGGAATTTTTACTGACCGTTACGGATTTTGAGGATGTGGTGAGCGGTATCTCCGCCATCGAGGCAGAGATCAGCAGATTTTGCAGCTAACAGTCATGATGCCTGTGTTGGTTGATGCGTTCGACGGAGCAACGCCAGCCCTTGTTCTTTCGTGTCGTTGCCGGGTGCCAGGGTGTGAAGTTCCCCAGCAGAGCCCAATCCTGGCCGTGCAACCTGCACGACTCGCGCGAGCCGTGCAGGTGTTGGCCTAATCGAAGTACTCGTCCGCTACCGGATTCCACTGATCCAGCGAGATGGATTTGATTGTCTTAGCCTTGACCGGTGCCCACTTTCGTAGACCGCAATGGACACACTGACGGGCCATCAAATTGCCGTAGAACCAGGTGGCATGGAAGGGTCGCCCGCAATTTGGGCAGGGCCAAAAGAATTTCCTCCAATGAGCGACCATAATATTACCCAACGCTGGCAGGGCGACAATTAATATAAAAAAGAGGTCATAATTCAGCTCGAAGCGGGCGAGGAAGTAGTATAGTAACGATCCGAAAGCGAACCATGGTGGACATAGAAGGATCGCGAACCAGAACGCACGTTGTCGTCGCCTGAATTTGTCCCAAGCAGGGTCCATGGAAACCCTCGAATTGGTTCGGGATACAAGCGAGCCATCCATGATAAGCACCTTTGTACTCGAAACCTCCTCATCGATCTACAGGCTACCTGGCACGAGAAAACGGGTTGGGCGAAGGCTTACTAGCTTCATGCCATTCCCCTCCGTCCCCTTTTCTTCGCCCAGTCTTTTCTCCGTTCCCACTGACTCTCCCCCTGCGCGGGATCAGGTGTCGGCAGGAATATCGTCCGAATCAGAGTACTTCTTCTTGAGGGTCTGAAACCTTTCCCACACCTCATCCGTTATGGTGTGCTTCCAAACGGTTGTGAGCATGCGAATAAATTTCGGGTCCGCCGCCGTAGCCTTTTCGACCACAGCCATGTAGTCGGCGACATGACGGCCCAATAGGTGCTCCAGCGGTCCGGCAGCGATGTGCTCGAGTTCAGCATCTGTCTTGGCTAGTGAAACTGCTGCCAGGATGAATCGCCATTGAAGCTCAGTTTGACTTTTGCCGTTTTGACGACCTTGTCGTGCCAGCGCGCACCCTGATCCGAGGAGACCCCTTGCGACGGCGTCTCGGACCGGGCTTTTGAGCGTGGCAAGCGACTTGGCGGGGGTTCAGGCCGCGGGGGCAAGGCCGTTGAGCAGGAGTTGCCGGAATCCGGGCGTGAGCTTTTGGAACACCACGCGATCACCAGGGATCGCCAAAACCCATTCCAGCCACAACCAGCGGCGGACCGCCGTGATCGCATCCGAGAACGTTACATCACATTTGCCCGGCCAGTCCACGCCGCCGACCCGCGACCCGCGTCTCGGCAATCGGGAGTAAAGCCAGGTCACCAGGGTATACAGTCCGAACAGGCAGGGACCCACGCGCAGGACCGTGTCTCGACTCCAGCCACGCGTCGTCTCCATGCGGAGGTAAGAGCGAATTTCCTCGAAGGTGGTCTCGATGTTCCACCGCGCGGTGTAGGTCTCGATCAGCGACGTGACGCTCATCGTGGCGTCGGTCGTGAAGAAATATCCATCCCGGTGCGTGCCGTCCCGGTCGTGGACGAAGACCCAGCGCACGTTCACCAGGGGACGTCCTCCCTTGTACCAGAGTCCGGTCCCCGTCACGGTCTCGACACGACGTCGGCCGCCGCCGTACCAGGCGACTTCCAGGGCCTGTCGTTGCTGGCTCACCTTGACGACTTCCGCCGGGCCGGGCAACTTCGCTCCCTTAACCCGAGGACGTCCCAGGCCCGCGTATTGCGGTGGTGGCTCGACCAGGTTGGCATCGGGGTAAAACAAGCTGACGAGGGTCAGCCGCTTCGGGGTCCGTGCGGCCAGTTCCGCCAACTCGTGGGTCGCATAGCCGCCGTCGGCGGTGACGACCAGGGTCCGATCAGGGAACCATCGCATCAAGACACGAACCAACTGGCCGAGCAATTGGGGCGGTGTTTTGTGCCGTCGGCCGCACTTCGCGTTATCCTCCTTGGTTCGATACAGCGCGATCAACAGCGGCAAGGCCCAGCGTCGCGTGGCCCAGGGGACGGGGACGAGCAGGGCCAAGACGACCCACTTATGCCCCCAGCGGAACGCGGTGTAGGTGTGAGTCGAGCGAACCGGGTCGCGATGGCGTCCCTTACCGTAGACATGAGGGCCGGGATGCTCGGTGACTGTGTCGTCACCCGCCAGGAGGATCGGCCCGTGCGGCACGAAACTGGCGAGGACCGTGGCGATGTAGCGGCGAGCCAGGGCGGCGAGCGACCATCGGTCGCGCGAGAAGACGCGGTGATAGCTGCTGGGGTGCCCGGGCGCCAGGGTGCCCAGGACACGGAGCAGGTTGTTGATCGTGCGTCCGCCCAGAGTCAGGATCGCGGCCAGGGCCAGGAGGATGAACCGGCGATGGGCCGCCCGCGAGAAGGCGGGTTCGAGGGGGTCAAGAACGGTGCGGACCTGCTTGGGGAGTTGCTCGTGAATTCGTTCGAGCCTTCGCCGTGTGGCCCGCGCCTTGCGAGCCTGTCGCCGCCGGTTGGTCCGCAACCGCAAGCGAAGTTGCTTCACGGAGAGTCGCGCGCGAGTCCGATCGGTTAAACTGGTCATGGCGGCCTTCTTGTGTGCGAGGAAGGGCTCTGTGCATACCCCTCATTGCACCAGGGAGGCTCGCCACATTTGTATCCCAAAACGGCAAAAGTCAAGCTCAGGAGGGGTGGTGAAGTTCATCAAGACGACTGTCAGGCCGATGCCGGATCGAGGAGCCTCCGACGTATCCTCTAACCCCGCCAGCCAAGATCGGGCGAGTTCATCCCAGTCTGAATCCCTAAGTTGTTGCCATCGCTCATCAATCGGCATAATTTCTCCGTCTGAGGTGAAGCTCATTCTCGACGGGCCGGCAAAAAGGCTCGCAGTGAACGCGGCCGTTGACCGGATTTTCGAACCGACGGTTTTTTCGCGATGATCGCGTCGCCGATCGCCACCTCGACTGGACGCGTCTCAGGGGCACCAAAGGGGGCCGGATCGGCCCCTCCAAGCGAAAAACGCTCGGCTCCTACTCAAGAGCGGCCTTGTAGGCCGCAACCCGGTGAATGTTGAGACCGAGGGCACGCAAGAAGCTCGCATAACTGACGGCTGCCCGGCCACGAATTCGGAGCGACGCCATCCTCATCTGGTATTTGAATCGGGACATCGTCCCTTCAATCCCCGAACGCCAGCGATAACGCTCCTTGAACTCGTCCGAATGGTTGTGAAGGCGGCGCAATCGTTGGCGAACTCGGTCATATGTGTATTGGTAACGAGACTCCTTGCGACCCACGGCCGAGGCGCAGCACGACTTATGAAAGGGGCACGCTGCGCAGGTCGCCTCCTCGAAACACACCTGGAGTTTGTCAGCACTGGCGCTCGTTGTGATGGGGACGTGCCCTTGGGGACAGCGGACAACCAGGCCGTGCTCATCGAGCTCGAAGTCTTCGAGCGTCAGCTTCTCTTGCTTGCTTCCTTTGGGTGGCATCGACGGGGAAACCAGATCGACTCCCTGGTGTTTCGCCTTTTCGAGGTTCTCGTTCGAGCCGTAATGCGAGTCCGCCAGCACAACCTCGGGTTTGATCGTGCGCGCGTCGGTATCGGCCAGCGCAGGTTCCAGCGAGGAACCGTCGTGAACGTTCATCGGACCGACGGCGACGTGCGTGATCAGGTCGGGCGGTGGGGGAGGGGCCGTCCCCGTGGGGTCGTCTTCGACGTCGGAATAGGTTTCCATGATCTGGACCAGAAAGCCGACACCTCGATGGGCGTTGTAGGACGCATCGGGGTCGGCCGGGCTCAGAACGTTGCCGCAAGGCATCTCATTAGGTTCTTTGACCCGGACTTGGGGACCGGCTTCGGGATCGTTCTTAACTTCACATTGTTCGGAGAGTACACGGTCGAGTATCAGAAAGCTCGGGAGTTCAAGAGCCGTAGTCCCGCGAAGCTGTGTGACCAAGGCCAGCAGGTCCGTAGCGGCCTCGGGCAGCCGTCGCTTCGACTCGCTCGGCTTGGTGGAGGCAAAGCAAGCATTCCCCTCGCGATCGACATACTTGCGGACCAAGTCCGGGTCGACCTGAGCATGCAAGGCCGGATGGAAACGGCGAAGTTCGCGGAGGAACTTACTGATCGATTCGACGATGATCCCGAGCCGGGTCAGGCCGCGCATCGCCGATTGAATCGCAGTGGAATCCAGGCGTTGCTTGCTCGTGTCCGTGCCGACAGCTTTGATGAGTTGATCGGTCAGGGAGCGGAAGAGGACCTGATCCAGCCCCTTCTCAATGAGCCACTGGCGATAGTTTCTCAGGGTGCGTTCGCAGAGGTAGGCGTCGGACTCTGCCCTGATGTCGAGGGCGTATTGCCAGGTGATATTGAACGCGACGGCCTCGACAGTAGCGGCATCGGTCAAGTCGTGCAGCTGCTGAAGGATCAGTGCCCCGAGAACCATGTGGAGGTCCTTGGTGGGGCGTCCGAGCTGCCGCGAGAACCGCGTGATGAGTTCGCCGACGGGCAAGTGCTCGAGGAGGTAATCCCGGAAGACGCCGGCCCAGGACCGCTCGAGCAGTTGGCGACGCTTGCCGCCGAGATGGTCCCAGGGATCGAAGAGATCGCCGGTCTGGTGATCGCGAATGGTGATCATGCAGATAGCATAGCGCCCTCAGCTGAGTTTGCCAGACTTTTTGCCGGCCCGTCCATTCTCAAAAAAAAAACGGCGATCATTCGCTGCTTCCCCATTAATTCTACTGTGACCGATCACGTTTCAGGCCGGTTGAGTTTTGTTATCCTGAATCACGGTAAGGAGATGAAATCCGAACAAAGATCCTCTCATATCACTTCTGGATTACCCCGAAGCTCAAGACCTCCTGAACGACCTGATCCTCACACCCGAAGCCGTCCAGGGCTGTTCGGACCGCCTGACCGGATTCCTCCAACGCGATCTCCCGAAATTCTATCGGGCCGAACATCGCGCCAACGCCGCCCGAGTCATTCGCGGACTCCTCAGTGGCCTGGAAGTAAGCGCTCGAGATACCCAGATACCCGCGTGTCGGGTCCCCCCACCTCGGCATCGGTCGTCTCTTGGGTTACTTCCCGTTGCGACGCTCCGCTCGCTTCGCATTGCGACGCCGGGCCTTCTCGCGAGATTCCTCCAGGCGGTGGGGCATCACCTGCTCGGGATGGCTCTGACCCCAGCGGTCGGGCAACAGGTCCTCGACCCGTTCCGGCTCCACGCTCAGCGTCATCAGCACGTCCTTGACGTACCCCCACGGCTCCAGGCGATGGCGTTTGGCCCCCGCCATGATCGTGCTCAGCATCGCCGCTCGCGGACCCGCGTCCACATTTCCGAGGAACAGCCAGTTCTTTCTTTTATGCTGAATTCAGCATAACTGGAAGAATTGGGAATTTTTGGGGAGTTCCGAGGCAGGTCCTCGTGCGGCGATTCTGTTCACGATCCTGGCAGGAGCGAAGCGTCATCGCCTGGAGCCGTGGGCCTATGTTCGTGAGGTGCTCCTGCGGCTGAGCACGTGCGAGACCGACCTGGAGGCGTTACTGCCGGACCGTTGGGCTGCGAGTCATCCTGAGTTCGTGCTGGAGCATCGCCTCGATGAGTCGCGACGGAAGGCGGCGCGGCAGAAGGAAAAACGCCAGCGGCGTCGCGCGTCTTCATGACAAAGCGAGCGAGTTGAAGGTCAAGTCAGGAAGAGGATTGGCTTGTGAGAGCCCGCCCAGGCGCCAGGACAACTTGTCTCTCGACGAGGACCGTCGGAGGCGGGCAAGGCTGGGAGGAGCGTGCGCTTACTGGTGCTCTGCCGGGTCACCGAACGCCTGATACGGCAACGTGAGGCGTTCTCCTGATGAACCAGTATGGCGAAGCGTGATCAGTACCTATGACAGAGGTAGCCGCTTGGCCAAGCGGTCGTCTGGTCAAAAGTTTCCCACAGCTTCGTCAGCCGGTGAAGGTACGCGCTCGGGGCCCAGTCTCGAAACCTGTATGTTAGTCTTTTCTTTCCCTCATAATTAGCGAGGAACAGCCACTAGGGTCAAAATGATCCATCCCAATGCGAGCGAAATTCCGAGCCGGTCAATCCAATTCGACTTCCAGCTTAGATGTCCTGCAATGGTGAATAAAGACCACGATGTCAATATGGAAAACCCATTAAGCAGCGTCACCATGTCATGTGACAATAGAAAAGCAATAAATTCTTCAGGAGGGCGCGTTGGTGGGTGTAGTAATTCAAGGATAGTGAGTGTGGTGAAAATGGCTGTATTTTGTATCGCAATGGTAATGCAGGCAACAAAGCCAGGCTGTCGCATTAGACGGCGACGATTTGGACGTGGAGAACGTAACCGAATGATGAGAAATCCAAGAGTTAATGCCATTAGAATAGGCATTCCTAGAAAAAATATAGTGAAAAAATCTAAGTTTGATAATGAATATAGGTGATAGATGATCCGTACACCCCATAATCCAATTGCTGTCAAGGCAACAATGATCGTGGCGTCGCCGATATTGAAAGGGCGGCTTTGGCTTGAGTTGATTGGCATGAGGAATTCTTTTATGCAATGGTTTTTACTTTCCGTTGACTCTGCTGATCGCTCGCCACAAGTGCTGAATTGTCAGGAGATTGTGACGCATGATTGATTGCTTTCTGGGCCCCGCTTTCACGCGAGCGAATCAATGCAAAAATGGTTTGCGTCAATTCCGGCCGAAGGCTTAACGGAGTAGCATTAGAGCCTAATTCTGAAAACGAACAAATCAATAAGGTTATAAACGCAACGCTGAAATGCCTGGAGGTCAACTCATGTCCAAGGCAACACTACGCAAGTACTCCAAGCCTCCCCAAAAAAACAACGGTCTGAACTGAGAGCCGATGTCGTAACATTTCTGATGCTCTCCTTGAGTCGGTCGATCCGCTGACCCAGTTTGCCAGAACGACCGGTCGGTAGGGAAAATGAGTTTTTCGACAAAGCCTAGCATTGTAATTGTGGTTGCTGGTTTAAATAGTTATTTTATATTCTGAAAATAATATATTTATTAATATTGTTATATTGTTGGTTTTCGGTTTTATAGTTACTCCTCCGTCAGCCGGAGATGCCGCGCTTTGCGCGACCAGATGCGGATCAGGGTCAGGCCGGCGACGACCAGGCCGATCGAGAGACCGATCCAGAGGCCGAGTGCCCCGAGGCCGCCGGGGAAGGCGAGGGCGTAGCCGCAGGGGAGGCCCAGGGCCCAGTGCGCCAGCAGGTTGACGAGCATGGGTGTTCGGGTGTCTCCTACGCCTCGGAGGACGCCGGTGGTTACGCCTTGCAGGCCGTCGAACAACTGGAAGCAGGCGGCGACCCCCAGGAGCGTCAGGCCGGTCGCGATGACGGTGGGGTCGGTGGTGAAGGCGCTGAGGATCCATCGTGGGATCAAAAGAAAGGTCAGGCCCGAGCAGGTCATGAAGCCGGCGCCGAGCGCGATCGCGGTCCAGCCGGCCCGCACGGCGGCGACCGGGTCGCGGCGGCCCAAGGCGCGGCCGACCAGGACGGCGGCGGCTGAGGCGAGGCCCAGAGGGATCATGAAGGTCACGCTGGCGACGTTCAGGACAATCTGGTGCGCGGCCAAGGAGGCCGAGTCGAGCCGACCCACCAGCGTTGTCGCCGTCGCGAACACGCCGACCTCCAGCGTCAGGTGCGCTGCGGCGGGGAACCCCAAGGCGAGGAGCCGCCGGATTCTCGCCAGATCGGGCCGCCAGTCGGCCACGCTCAGAGCCAGCCCCGATCCTCGGCGCGGGATCAAGGCGGCGGTGACGACGACCAGGGCCATGTAGACGCGCGAGAGAGTCGTGGCCCAGCCCGATCCCTCCACTCCCCAGGCGGGCGCGCCGAGGTGGCCGTAGACGAGCGCCCAGTTGGCCAGGGCGTTGATTAGATTGGCACTGGCCAGGGCGAACACAATCGGCGCCAGCCGGCCGACTGCCTGCAAGTAGCGCCGGAAGGCGGCGAAGACGAGCAGTGGACCCAGGCTCCAGGCGATCGCACGGATGTAAGGGACTGCCAATCGAATGATGATGGGATTAACCCCCAGGGCGTTCAGCCAGTGCCCGGCCATGAAGACCAAGGCGGTCAGAGGTAGGGTCAGGGCCAGTCCGAGGTAGACCCCTTGGGTCACCGTGCGGCGGCAGGCGACGAACTGCCCTGCCCCGAACGCTCGGGCGATCAGGGTGTCGAGGCCGAGCAGCATTCCCATCCCGAAGACGGCCACGGTGAGGAAAAAGGTGCTGCCAATGCTGACCGCGCCGATCGCCTCGGGCCCGAGCCGGCCGACAATCATCGTGTCGACGATCCCCATGGCCATCCAGCCCAACTCCGCCAGGACGACCGGTCCCGCGAGCTTCAGGGTTGGCCCTAATTCTCGCGTCATTTCCCGTCGTCCCTTCGCCAAGGAATTACCCCCTCTTGCAATTTCAGCCATTCTCGGATAAACCACTTTTGGTTGAATGTTCTCGGCCGTGGCACCGATTTTGCAGAATTTCAGCGGGTTCGGTTAGCCCAAACGGATGAGCAAACACAAACGTTTTTTGATTCGACTGTTGGTTGAAGGCGATTCAATCAGAATTCAACAGACAGTCGAATGAAGGAGTGGGCCGGGGGTGCCGGCCCGTCCAGGATCGTGGGGAGGGGCGTTCACGGTGCAGGTTTTTCCGCCGAGCACGAACACGATTTCCCGCGTCAGCATCTTCGGGGCGGTCTTTTTCGCCGTGGGTCTGCTGTTCGTGGTCTACATGATTTTTCGGTCGCCGTACATCACCCAGGTGAACGTGACAGTGGACCAGCCCGTGCCGTTCAGTCACGAGCACCACATTACGGCGCTGGGGATCGACTGTCGCTATTGCCACACGTCGGTCGAGTCCTCCACGTTCGCCGGGATTCCCGCGACTGAGACGTGCATGTCGTGCCATTCCCAGATTTGGGTAAACAGTCCGATGTTGGAGCCGGTTCGCAAGAGCATGCAAACGAATGAACCGATTCGCTGGAATCGGGTGCATGACCTTCCTGACTACGCCTACTTCAATCATGCCGTCCACGTGAATAAGGGGGTCGGGTGCGTCAGTTGCCACGGGCGGGTCGACTTGATGCCGCTGACTTGGAAAGCAGAGCCGATGACCATGGAGTGGTGCCTGGGGTGTCACCGCGAGCCCGAGAAGCACCTTCGGCCGATCGAGGAAGTCTTCAACATGACTTGGACCCCGCCAAAGGATCAATTGGCGCTGGGACGGGAGCTGATCAAGAAGCAGCATATCCCGGTCGACCGGCTCACCAACTGCTACGTGTGCCACCGATGATGATTCACAGCCGAAAGACAGACGGGCTCGATCTCGCCTCGTTGCGCGAGCGACTCGCCGGCCAGCGCGGACCGCGCTACTGGCGGAGCCTCGAGGAACTGGCCGAGACCGAGGAATTTCAGTCGTTCCTCGACCGCGAGTTCCCGCACGGGGCTCCCGAACTGGTCGACGCCACCAGCCGCCGCAACTTCTTGAAGTTGATGGGGGCCTCGCTGGCCTTGGCCGGAGTGAGCGGCTGCACGCACCAGGCGAGCGAGAAAATCGTGCCGTACGTGCGGGCTCCCGAGAGCCTCGTGCCCGGCAAGCCGCTTTACTATGCCACCGCGATTTCGCGGAGTGGATCCCCGATCGGCGTGCTCGCCGAGAGCCACATGGGCCGGCCCACAATGGTCGAGGGGAACGAGAAGCACCCGGATAGCCTGGGCGCAATCGACTACTTCGCCCAGGCGGCGGTGCTCACCCTCTACGATCCGGACCGCTCGCAAGTGGTCACGCGCCGAGGGGGGCAGATCAGCACCTGGGACGCGTTCCTGACCGAGGCGGTCGCGGCCCTCGACGCCCAGCGCCCGAACAAAGGACGCGGGGTGCGGATTCTGACCGAAACGGTCACGTCGCGAAGTCTGGGTCGCCAGATCCGTGCGTTCCTCGAGGATTTTCCCGAGGCGACCTGGCACCAGTACGAGCCCGCCGGCCGCGACACGGTCCGCGCAGGGGCTCGGCTCGCCTTCGGGCGCGACGTCGCCACCCGCTATCACGTGGCCAAGGCCGACGTCATCTTCGCCCTCGGGTCCGACTTCCTCGCAGAAGGACCGGGGCACCTGCGCTCGGCTCGCGAGTTCGCCGCCCGCCGCGAGACCCTGGAGTCGATGAACCGGCTCTACGTCGTGGAGACCACCCCGACGATCACCGGCTCGATGGCCGACCATCGGCTCGCCGCATCGAGCTATCGAATCGCCGACTTCGCGAGCTTCCTGGCCCGCGAGCTCGAGGTCAAGGTCTCGGCTCCGGGCGGCGCGCTTTCCGAGCCGGAAGCGCGATGGGTCCGGGCCCTGGCGAAGGACCTCCGCAAGAGCCAGGGCAAAGCCTTGGTGATTGCGGGCGAAGAACAGCCTCCTTTGGTTCACGCCCTGGCGCATGCCCTGAACCAGGTTCTGGGCAGCGTCGGGACGACGGTCGTCTACACCGACCCGGTCGAAGAGCAGCCGGTTAACCAGGCGGAGTCGATCCGCACCCTGGCCAACGACCTCGAAGCCGGCAAGGTGGACGTGCTCTTGGTGCTCGGGGGCAACCCCGCGTACGACGCGCCGGTGGATCTCAATTTCGGTCCGCGGATTGCCAAGGCCAAGTTCAGCGCCCATCTCGGACTCTACGAGGACGAGACGGCCGCACTCTGCCGCTGGCACCTCCCCGAGACGCATGAGCTTGAGGCCTGGGGCGACGTCCGCGCTTCGGACGGCACGGTGACGATCCAGCAACCCTTGATCGCCCCCTTGTATGACGGCCGATCCGCACTCGAGCTGATCGCCGGCCTGCTTCGCCACCCGGACCGCTCGGGCTATGAGATCGTCCGGGAGACCTGGAAGGATCAGGCGGGAACCGCCGATTTCGAGACATTCTGGCGGACGGCCGTCCATGATGGCGTCGTCGAGGGGACAGGTTTGCCCCCCCGGTCGGTTTCGCTGACGGGCGAACTGGCCCAGGCAGGTGTCCCGCGCGTTCCCCAAGGGGAGGAGCTGGAGATCGTCTTCCGCACCGACCCGACCATCTGGGACGGCCGGTACGCCAACAATGGCTGGCTCCAGGAACTGCCCAAGCCGTTGACCAAGATGACCTGGGACAACGTCGCCCAGTTTGCCCCGGCCGCGGCCGAACGGCTCGGCCTGAACAACGGCGACCTGGTTGAACTTAGGTACAAGGGTCGATCGGTCGAGGCGCCGGTCTGGATCAGCCCGGGGCACGCTGAAAGCTCGGTGACGGTCACGCTCGGCTACGGCCGGACCCGTGCCGGGCGGGTCGGCAACGGGGCCGGGTTCAGCGCCTATCGTCTGCGGACTTCGGAGGCCCCTTGGTTCGACGCGGGGCTCGAGATTCGCAAGACGGGGCGGACCTTCCCGCTCGCCAACACCGAGCTGCACCGCAACGTTCTGAGCCTGAACGAGACGGGCGAGGCAGCGGAAGAGCGGCACCTGGTTCGAGTCGGCACGATCGGCGAGTACCACGCCGAGCCGCACTTCGCTCAGCATATGGAGCATGCTCCGAAGCCGAAGGACTCGCTCTATCCCGAGATCCTCGGTTCGGTCGACCGGCTGGACGTGGAGCAAGGGGCGACCATGCCCCCCGGGGGTTCGGGCTACGCTTGGGGGATGGCGATCAACCTCAACGCCTGTATTGGCTGCGGGGTCTGCGTCGTGGCCTGCCAGGCGGAGAACAACATCCCGATCGTGGGTAAAGAGGAAGTCTCGCACGGTCGCGAGATGCAGTGGATCGACATCGACCGCTACTATCACGGCGACCTGGACAACCCTGAGGTCTATCACCAGCCTCGGACCTGCATGCACTGTGAGAACGCCCCTTGCGAGGTGGTCTGCCCCGTCGCTGCGACGGTGCACGACGACGAGGGGATCAACAACATGGTTTATAACCGCTGTGTCGGCACGCGATACTGCGGTAACAACTGCCCCTACAAGGTCCGCCACTTCAACTTCTTCCACTACTCGAAGCCCGTGGCCGAGAGCTTGGTGGTCCTCAACAATCCTGACGTCACGGTCAGGGCGCGCGGCGTGATGGAGAAGTGCACCTTCTGCATTCAGCGCGTGAACGCGGCGAGGACCACGGCGGAGATCGAAGGACGCTCGATCCGCGATGGCGAGGTCAAGACAGCCTGTCAATCGGCCTGTCCGACCCGCGCGATCGTCTTCGGCAACGTCAACGATCCCAACAGCCAGGTTTCCAAGTTGAAGGACGATCCGCGGAACTACGGGATTCTGACTGAATTGAACACCCGTCCGCGCACGACCTACCTGGCGAGGCTAAGGAACCCGAACCCCGAGCTCGAGACGGAGTCGCGCGATGGCGTCTGATCGCCCCGAGAATCTGGAGCAGGACGAGCATTTAGTCCTGGCGCCGGGGCATACGTACGCCTCGGTGACCGACAAGATCAGCTCGATCGTGCTCACAAGCCCGTTTCGAAAGAGCTGGATCTTTGGGTTTGCGCTCTCGTTCCTGCTGACCTTGATGTTGCTGACCACAATCACGGCGGTCTTGACCCAAGGGGTCGGCCTATTCGGCATCCGCCGGCCGGTGATGTGGGGTTTTGATATCGTCAACTTCGTCTGGTGGATCGGCATTGGCCACGCCGGCACCTTGATCTCGGCGGTTCTGCTCTTGTTCCGGCAGGAGTGGCGAACGTCGATCAACCGGTTCGCCGAGGCGATGACGCTGTTCGCGGTCGCCTGCGCGGGGCTCTACCCGCTCATGCACATGGGGCGTCCCTGGTACTTCTACTGGCTGACCCCCTACCCGAACACGATGGCGCTCTGGCCGCAGTGGCGCAGCCCGCTGGTCTGGGACGTCTTTGCTGTTTCCACCTATGCGTCGGTTTCGCTCTTGTTCTGGTACGTCGGCCTGATCCCTGACCTGGCGACCTTCCGGGACCGGTCGAAGAACCGGTTCTCGAAGATCATCTACGGGATCCTGGCGATGGGCTGGCGCGGGTCGGCGATCCACTGGCACCGTTACCGGACGGCCTACCTGCTTTTGGCAGGGATCGCCACGCCGCTGGTCGTCTCGGTCCATACGGTCGTCAGCCTCGACTTCGCGGCGGGGGTGGTCCCCGGCTGGCACACGACGATCTTCCCGCCTTACTTCGTGGCGGGGGCGATCTACTCGGGGTTCGCGATGGTCTTGACCCTGGCGATCCCGCTCCGACGGTACTACGGCCTCGAGGACTTCATCACGATGAAGCACCTCGAGAACATGGCCAAGATTCTCTTGGTGACCGGCCTGATCGTCTCCTACGGCTATGCCCTGGAAGCGTTCTTCGCCTGGTACAGCGGCAATACGTTCGAGCAGTTCATGATGAAGAACCGGGCGACGGGGCCTTACTGGCACACGTACGCACTTCTGATTCTTTGCAACTGCCTCTCGGTTCAGGTGCTCTGGTCCAAGTGGGCGCGGACGTGTGTGCCGCTCTTGTGGGTGCTCTCGATCGTCATCAACATCGGCATGTGGCTTGAACGCTACGTGATCGTGGTGACGAGCCTGGCTCGCGACTACATCCCAGGCGCGTGGGGGATGTATCACGGGTCGGTCTGGGACTACTCGATGTATTACGGCACGATCGGGCTCTTCTTCGCCCTCCTCTTCCTGTTCATTCGGGTCCTGCCCGTGATCTCGATCGCCGAGATGCGTGAGCTGGTGGCCGAAACGCGGGAACGGAACGGCGGTGAGGATCACGGCTCGTCGCATGACGATGACGACCAAGACCTCGTGGCCTCGTCGGGATAACGGGCGATCAAGCGATGAAAACAACCGCACCACCAATTTATGGTTTGATGGCCGAGTTCACGAGCGCCGAGGCGGTCGTTTCGGCCGCCGAACGCGCCTATGAAGCGGGCTACCGTCGGATGGACGCGTACTCGCCCTATCCCGTGGAAGGGCTGGCCGAGGCGATCGGGTTCACGCGGAACCGGCTTCCGCTGCTCGTTCTGATCGGCGGGCTCATGGGGGGGCTGGGCGCTTACTTCATGATGTGGTACTCGTCGGTGATCCACTACCCGATCAACGTGGGCGGTCGGCCGCTTCATAGCTGGCCGGCCTTCATCCCGATCACGTTCGAGCTGACGGTCCTCGGGTCCGCAGTTACGGCCGTGCTCGGGATGCTTGGCCTGAACGGGCTGCCGATGCCCCATCATCCGGTCTTCAACGTTCCGGGCTTTGCCCTGGCGTCACGCAACCGATTCTTCCTCTGCATTCAGTCGGACGACCCCCAATACGACCCGACCACGGTTCGAGAGTTCCTCGAAGGGCTCGCGCCGAAGCTGGTCTCGGAGGTCGCCACTTCGGCCGGTGGAGAGGCCACGGGGCTGGGACATTGATGCCGATCACTCAACCTGACATGCGTTTATCAACGAAAGAGCCGAGGATGCACTTCGGGCTTCATGACTACCGTCGAGCGCGGTCGGCCTCTTGGCTGCCGTGCCTGGCGCTCTTCTTGCTGCTGGCGGGTTGCGCCGAGCAAGAGATGGACAAGCAGCCGAAGTATCAACGCCCCTATCAAGAAAGCACTTTCTTCGCCGACGGCCAGTCGGCTCGGCCGCTGGTCGCCGGCACGGTCGCTCGCGGCCAGGCGCGGACCGACCGGGCCTACTACGAGGGGAAAGTGTCGGGCGACCTTTTGATCAACGAGATCCCGACCAAAGTGGACCGCAAGGTCCTGGCTCGGGGACAGCAACGCTACAACATCTACTGTTTGCCCTGTCACGGCGCGACCGGCGACGGCCAAGGGATGATCGTCAAGCGAGGGTTTTCGCCTCCGCCTTCGTTCCATCTCGAGCGGCTCCGTGACGCTCCCTCGGGGCATTACTTCAACGCCATCACGAACGGCTTTGGCGCCATGTATTCTTATGCCTCGCGAATCCCGGTCGATGATCGCTGGGCGATCACCGCTTATATCCGGGCACTCCAGTACAGTCAGCACGCCAAGCTGGATGACGTCCCTGCCGAGATTCGGCCGAAACTGGAGGGCCAAGGGCGATGAACGCCCCTGATAATCACCTGTTCCCGCCGCTGGACCGAGTTCGCCACATCGCGGTTCGACTCAGCGCCTCGGGAGCCGTGCTCTGTGCTCTGGCCTGGCTGGTCAATCCCGCCCGGTTCTTCCAGTCGTACCTTGTCGGGTTCATGTTCTGGGTCGGCGTCTCGGTCGCCTGCCTGGCGGTGATCATGGTTCACCACCTGGTCGGCGGGCTCTGGGGGTTCGCGATTCGTCGCCCCGCCGAGGCGGGGGCGTTGACCGTCCCCTTGATGGCGATCCTGTTCCTGCCGATCGTGCTCGGGATGCGTTACCTCTACCCGTGGACCGACCCGAGCGTGCTCGCCGCCCACCCGGTCGTCCGGGCCAAGATCCAGTACTTGAACGCCGACTTCTTCCTGATCCGGGCGTTGATCTACTTCGTGATCTGGACGGGCCTTGCCCTGCTCTTGAACTGGGGGGCGCGGGTTCAGGACCGGGTGGAGGACCCCTATCCTACGCACCGGCTCCAGACCTTGAGTGGGCCCGGCATGGTCCTCTACTTCCTCACCGTGACGTTTGCCATGGTCGACTGGGGCATGTCCCTGGAGCCCGACTGGTTTTCCTCGATCTATGGCGTGATGCTGCTGGTGGGGCACGTTCTGGCGACCTTGGCGATCTTCATCATCGTCGCCACCTGGTTTTCGGAGACCAAGCCGCTGGCGGAGGTGGCCACGCCCCAGGCGTTCAACGACCTTGGGAACCTGCTCCTCGGGTTCGTGATGCTCTGGGCCTACATGTCGTTCTCTCAGTATCTGATCACCTGGAGCGGCAACCTCGCGGAAGAGATTCCGTGGTACCTTAGACGCTCGGTCGGAGGCTGGCGGGCCATCGCCGCGATCTTGATCGTGTTCCATTTCTTCGTCCCGTTCTTCCTGCTGCTCTCGCAAGATCGCAAGCGGAAGGCACGCGCCTTGACGAAGGTCTGTATCGCGATCTTGTTCATGCGTTTTGTGGATAACACTTGGCTCTTCTTGCCCGCCTTCCGGGCGCGGAGCATGTGGGAGTTTTGGTCAGTGGTCCCGGCGTTCCTGGGCATCGGTGGAGCCTGGGTGGTGGTCTTCCTCGACCGGTTGGTTTCCAGGCCGCTCTTGCCTCGGAACAATCCGCAGTTGACGGCCGCTCTCGAGCACCATGGACATGGAGACTGAGCGATGGACCAGCACCACGTTGAACATCGCGCGGAGGGGGATGGCCCCGGCTATGAGGTCAAGGATGCGAATCCTCGCAATCTCCTGGCCTTCGGGATCGTCCTTGTGATCTTCCTGACCGTGCTTGAGCTGGGCGAGATGGGGGTCTACCGACTCTTCGTTCGCTCGCTCGGGCCCGATCCGGCGGCCCGTGCCCCGGGCGACCTCTACGACCAACTGCGACTGACGCGGGAGACCGCGACCAAGACGCTGACCACTTACGGCTGGGTCGACGCCAAGGCCGGCATCGTTCGGATCCCGATCGAACGCGCCATGGACCTGGTGGTCCAGCGCGACGCCCTCAAGGGCAAAGGGCCGAAGACCGAGGCCGAACTGAACGGCTCCGCCGGCACGCCCGTCGAGGCGGCGGACGCCAAGCCCAACGAGTCGCAAGACTCCAAGCCCCAAGAGAAGGATCAAAAGCCATGAGATCCTTTGCATCGGGACGACGATTCCTTGGCCTTCTCGCCCTCCTCCTTCTGCCCCCCGGCGGTCTCTTGATCGAGGCCGCGCCGGCCAGGGCGGATGGGGACGAGACGACCGGGATGATGGCGCGGGTCGGGTTCGACCAGAACCTCGATGCCCAGATCCCGCTCGACCTCCCCTTCCGGGACGAGCAAGGGCGCACGATCAAGATCGGCGACTACCTGGGTAAGAAGCCGGTGATCCTGAACCTGGTCTATTACCGGTGCCCGATGCTCTGCAACGAGGTGCTCAACACCTTGTTGCGAAGTATGAATGCGCTCTCGTTCGACGTCGGGAAAGAGTTCGACGTGATCACGGTGAGCATCGACCCCAAGGAAACGCCGGGCCTGGCCGCGCGGAAGAAAGCGAGCTACCTGGCACGCTACGGTCGCCCCGGTGCCGAGAAGGGCTGGCACTTCCTGACCGGAGACCAGGACTCCATCACCCAACTGGCCAAGGTCGTGGGGTTCCGCTACGAGTGGGACGCCAAGAACAACCAGTACGCCCACGCTGCGGGCATCATGCTGGTGACGCCGCAGGGTAAGCTCTCTCGCTATATCTATGGATTGAGCTACCCTGCACGTGACCTGCGCCTGGGCCTGATGGATGCGGCGATGCGGAAGATCGGCTCGCCGATCGACCAACTGCTTCTCTTGTGTTATCATTACGACCCGAGAACAGGTCGATATAATCTTGCGGCAATGAATGTCATCCGGGTCCTGGGCTTTGCCACGATCGGGAGCTTGGGGACGTTCGTGTTTGTCATGCTCCGGAGAGACCGGCGGAAGGTCGTCCTTGAGGATGCGTGAGTGATCGACCGTGGGGCCGGCCGTTTTGGCCGGCCTGAGCCATCGAGGATTCTGTCGAGTCATGTGGGACTTCCCTCTATTCCCGGATCGGGCCACCGCCATTGCATGGCGGGTGGATGCGGTCTTTTTCTTCGAGCTGGCGATCTGTCTCGCCTTCACGGCCCTGATCTGCTTCCTGATCCTGTTCTACGCGACCAAGTATCGTAAGGGGTCGCGGGCGGACCGGTCGAACCCGGTGTCGTCGAACCACCTGCTCGAGGTGGTCTGGATCGGGATACCGCTGGCGATTTCGATGGTGATCTTCGTTGTGGGAACGGTGGTCTATTACCAGATGTTCCAGGTCCCGCCCGACGCCCCCGAGGTTTACGCCATGGGGCGGCAATGGATGTGGCAGATCGAGCATCCGGGGGGCAAGCGCGAGATCAACGAACTTCACATTCCGCTGGGGCAACCGGTCAAGCTGTTGCTGAGCTCGCAGGATGTGATTCATAGCTTCTACGTGCCGGCGTTCCGCGTGAAGCAGGATGCCGTGCCCGGCCGCTTTACGTCCATGTGGTTCCAGCCCGATAAGGTCGGGAAGTTCCACCTGTACTGCGCGGAGTATTGCGGGACGAAACACTCGGGGATGATCGGCTGGGTCGTCGTCATGGAGCCGGCCGACTACCAGCGTTGGCTGGAAACCGGTCCGTCCACGACGCCGATGGCCACGTCGGGCGAACAACTGTTTAAATCGTACGGATGCAGTGGTTGTCATGGTGTGAATGCGACCGTTCGGGCACCGTTGCTCGACGGGGTCTATGGCCACTCGGTTCCCCTTGAGGGGGGAACGATCGTGACCGCCGACGAACGCTACATCCGCGACTCGATTCTCTTGCCCGCATCGCAGGTCGTGGCCGGCTACAAACCGGTGATGCCGACCTATCAGGGGCGAATCAAGGAGGACGAGTTGCTCAAGATCATTGCTTACATCAAGGCGCTTGGCCGCAAGAACGAGAGGGTGGAGAAATGAGCGCCCAAGGGGCCGAGCCCCAGCCGAATTACTTGACGGCCGGGCAGAGCGT
This sequence comes from Singulisphaera acidiphila DSM 18658, assembly GCF_000242455.2. Classification (GTDB taxonomy): domain Bacteria; phylum Planctomycetota; class Planctomycetia; order Isosphaerales; family Isosphaeraceae; genus Singulisphaera; species Singulisphaera acidiphila. The sequence continues at coordinate 4,589,613 of NC_019892.1, read as the reverse complement.
GCGGTCGTGGCTGCTGACAACCGATCACAAGCGGATCGGCCTGCTGTACATGCTCTCGATCACGCTATTCTTCTTTCTCGGCGGCGCGGCGGCCACGCTTGTGCGGCTCGAGCTGATGACTCCCCAAGGGGACGTCGTTCAGGCCGAGACCTACAACAAGCTGTTCACCGCGCACGGCGTGATCATGGTCTTCTTCTTCCTGGTCCCGTCGATCCCGGCCGTCCTCGGGAACTTCCTGATCCCGATCATGATCGGTGCACGCGACCTGGCGTTCCCGAAGATGAACCTGGCGAGCTGGTACATCTACATGCTCGGCGGTCTCTTCACGATCTGGTCGCTGCTGACCGGCGGTGTCGACACGGGCTGGACCTTCTACACCCCCTACAGCAGTATGTTCTCGAACACCCAGGTCATGTCGGCCGCGATGGGGGTGTTCATCGTCGGGTTCTCGTCAATCTTCACCGGCCTCAACTTCATCGTCACGATCCACAAGATGCGAGCGCCCGGGATGACCTGGGGCAAGCTCCCCTTGTTTGTCTGGGCGCACTACGCGACCAGCGTGATCATGATTCTGGGGACCCCGGTGCTCGCCGTGACGATCGCCCTGGTGGGCCTGGAGCGGTTCTTTGGCTTCGGGATCTTTGACCCGAAGCTCGGAGGGGATCCGATCCTCTTCCAGCACCTCTTCTGGTTCTACTCGCACCCGGCTGTCTACATCATGCTCTTGCCGTCGTTCGGCGTGATCAATGAGATCGTCCCCTGCTTCACGAAGCGCCCGGTCTTCGGCTATCACACGATGGCCGTGGCGATGATGGGCATCGCGGTCCTCGGCTTCTTGGTCTGGGGCCACCATATGTTTGTGAGTGGTCAGTCGATGTACGGCGGGATGATCTTCTCGATCCTCAGCTACCTGGTGGCGATCCCGTCCGCGGTCAAGGTCTTCAACTGGACCGCGACCCTGTACAAGGGGAGCGTCTCGGGCAGCACCCCGATGCTCTACGCCCTCGGCTTCATCGGCCTGTTCACGATCGGTGGTCTGACCGGCCTGATGCTCGCCTCGTTGGCGGTTGACGTCCACGTCCACGACACCTATTTCGTCGTGGCCCACTTCCACTACATCATGGTGGGAGGCGCGGTGATGGGCTATCTCGGCGGCATCCACTTCTGGTGGCCCAAGATCACCGGGCGGATGTATCCGGAGATCTGGGGCAAGCTGGCTGCCCTCACCGTCTTCCTCGGGTTCAACCTGACCTTCTTCCCGCAGTTCGTGCTCGGCTACCTGGGGATGCCGAGACGCTACTACGAGTATCCGCCCGAGTACCAGGTGCTCAACGTCATGTCCACCGCGGGGGCATCGATCCTGGCGGTGGGTTACATGCTTCCCCTGGTTTACCTGGTCCTCTCGCTCTGGTTGGGCAAGGAGGCCGGGCCGAACCCTTGGGGCGCCGCGGGCCTGGAATGGCAGATTCCGTCTCCCCCCTCGGTCCACAACTTCGACGAGCCCCCGGTCGCGCCGGAGCGGCCCTACGACTATCCGCTCAGGGAGCATGACCGTGAGCTTAGCTGACGCCGGACAACGCAACAGCCGCCTGGCTTCGCACTTTGAGGATATGGGTCAGCAGCTCGAGAGCTCGACCCTGGGGATGTGGACCTTCCTGGCCACCGAAGTCATGTTCTTCGGGGGCCTGTTCCTGGGGTTCTGCGTCTACCGGTTCACCGACGCCTCTCACGGGTTCGCGCTGGCCAGCCGGCAGCTCGACATCGCGCTGGGGACCGTGAACACGTTCGTCCTCCTGACCAGCAGCCTGACCATGGCCCTGGCCGTGCGCGCCGGGCAGACGGGGGATCGTAAGGGGCAGGTGCTCTTCCTGACCCTGACGATGGTGATGGCGACCCTCTTCCTCGGGATCAAGGCCAACGAGTATTACGAAGAGTACGAGAAGCACCTGTTCCCCGGAGCCCACTTCAGCACGGCCGCTTTGAAGCTGCCGGCTGACGCGCCTGCCTCCTTGGCACAGCACTCGCAACTCTTCTTCGTCTTCTACTTCTTCATGACCGGTCTGCACGCGTTCCACATGATCATCGGGATCGCGGTCATGGGAGTCCTGGCCATTCAGGCCCAGCGCGGTAAGTTCACCGCCGACTACTTCACGCCGTTGGAGCTGACCGGGCTCTACTGGCACTTCGTCGACCTGGTGTGGGTCTTTCTCTTCCCGCTCCTCTATCTAATCGATCTCCACAAATGAGTGCTCATACGACCCCGCACGTTCTGCCGAAATCCACCTACTACGCGGTCTACGCCGCGCTGATGGTTCTGCTCGTGGCCACGGTCGGATTTGCCTTCATCGACCTGGGATCGTTCAACTTCCCGGTCACGATGGCCATCGCCGTGGCCAAGGCGCTGATGATCGCCCTGATCTTCATGCACGTGTACTACAGCGAGCGCCTGGTCTGGGTCTTCGCCGGCGCCTCGTTCCTCTGGCTGGCGATCATGATCACGTACACCCTGAACGACTACTTCACCCGGGGCATGCTCGGCATCCTCGGTAAGTGAGTGAGAATCCTCAGGTGGAATCCCCGCGCGGGATTCCACCTGAGGCACCTGAGGAACCACGGAAAACAGGGAAGTCCACGGAACGGGAAACGTTGACCGAGAAACCGTTGCGTTTTTCTGGGCGACGACCGTTCCGAATCTTCTCTGCCATCCGTGGTTCGTTTTTTTTGCGCCCGCCGCTCCCCTAAGTCTTTTTTTTGCGCGACCTTGGTCTCGCCAATGATGACGCTTTCGACGACAGATACCGCTTGCGAATGGGGACGTTGACGAACGCACCTGGCCACATCGCAGTCGATCGACGACACTCTTGTCGAATCGCGGTCAGGCCGACTCTCTCCTCTCCTTGAGCCGTCTCCACGCGCACGCCTCGTGATATGATCTCCTCCATCCATCACGTCAAGGCACTCAACACCTCAGCATCGCCCCGCACCCCCCCCCCTTTTTTTCGATCTCGTCACCCGATCCGCCTCACATCCCGGCTGATTCTTTCTCCTCGTTTCATCTCGTTGACGAATCCTTGGGAAAGAAATCGTAGTCGGTGAACGACCGAGTGAATGCAGATTTCGGTCGCCTCCGAGGGTGAGGTGTGGAGACGCTTGCATATACCAGGTGAGTTCAGTTAAAGAAAATTATGTGATCTTTAGGACTTAGGTGTTCGTGGATTCGGTCCCTGAAATTGCGAATCCTTTAGGTCTTAGGCATTCGTGGACTTAACAGGTTGAAATTCGAGGGACTTGTAAGAAGCCGTTGCCATTCCCGCTCGACTCAATGGCCGCTGGTGATCCTCTTGGTTTCGAATCGCACCGATCGCCATTCGCTGGATCGGGAGATACGTGCCTCTCCTGGAGGGTGAGAAACGCTGTGGGGCTTGGCGTTTTCCGACGGCCAACGATGTTCACCCGAACGAAATCAGTAAGAGGCAAAGTTTTGTGGATTTTGATGGGAAACTTCTTGACACTCGAAGCGAAGGCCCGCTAAATAAATAGTCTCTCATCTCCGTCTCTTTCGCGCCGTCTTCAACGTGGGTTCAGTCAGAACAAGTGCTAATGGATGAGGGCTCTCGCTTAATCACGGCGGTGTCTCCGTTCTGCAACGTTTTGTTCTAGGTGAGGTTTATCGCCGTCAGCTCAACGGGGTTATCGCCCCGTGAGCTTGAGCGATGATCTCCCTTCCCCCCACTTGGCCCAGAAAAGTTTCCTGGCGATCAGCGGCGTCCTATCCCATCAATGCTCGATGCATTGATTGTCGTGTCGCGTCTTCTTTCGATCGTTGTTTCCGTTATGCAGGGAGTCATGTCTATGAACGCTCCTCGTTGCTCGCGGAAGTCAGGTTTCACCTTGATTGAGCTGCTGGTGGTCATCGCGATCATCGCGGTCTTGATTGCGCTCTTGCTTCCGGCCGTCCAGGCGGCTCGTGAGGCGGCTCGGCGGACACAGTGTGTCAACAATCTCAAACAGATCGGGTTGGCCACTCATAATTATCTCAGTTCAAACGACTTGTTCCCTCCAGGAGCGATCAAGGGTGGGTGGAATCTCAACAGCAATGGGATGAACTGGCGTCCTTTGATTCTGGCCCATATGGAGGCGACAAATCAGTACAATATGATTAATTTTAGCCTCTATGCCAACCAGAACGGCCCGAGTTTGGCAACGATCTGGTATACGACGATCGCCAGCTTCCTCTGCCCGTCCGATGGACTTGGACAGAGCCCCGTCGGGTTTGTCCCTTACATGGGGCCGAACGGTTCGACCTCGGTGACGGTGGCCCCATTTCGGCCCGGTACGACGTCGGGGCAGCTCGTTCCCGTGTCGAACTATTTGATGAGCTTTGGCGACAATTACGCCATTCTCCCCCTCTCTGGCGCTAATCCCTGGGAAACCGCCGCCGGAACCATTCCCCGGATCGGGTTGGACGGCTTCTGGGGCACGAATAATAACGGCGGAACGATGCGCGGCTTCTCCGACTATGCGACCGGTGGGATTGCCACGATCGCGTCGGTCACCGATGGGACGAGCAACACCATCTTCGTCGGTGAAGGACTGCCCGACGAGGATGCCAACAACGACTTCTGGAGCTTCACCGGGGGAGCAGCCGGCACCACCGTCCCGATCAACTGGAAGACGAATCAACGCGATACGGCCTGTGTCGACGCCTGGGGTTCGACCAACTGGAACTGCCGTTTCAGTTACGCAGCTCGGGGATTCAAGAGCCGACATTCCGGCGGTGCCAATTTCCTCTTTGCGGACGGGTCGGTCCACTTCATCAAGAACTCCATCAATCGAATCACGTACGCGGCGCTTGGCAGCCGCAACGGCGGTGAGGTCATCAGCTCCGACTCTTACTGATCGTTGGTGTTCATTGGTTTAGGCCGGCTCAGCCTTGGCGATCAGCGATGTCATTTCGGCTCGCCGGTTCGTTGATGCCGAAGGTTGAGCCGGGAGTTCAAAGGGTGGTCCTGCCGATCCGGCCGTATCACAAGGACTTGCCGGATCCACCACTTCGCGGATCTCCGGGATGGCTTTGTCTGGTGCTCCCCTCCCCTTTGTGGATCCGGTTCGCCGTTTCCCGTACGCGGTTTTCGTCGCTGATCGATCTTCCGAACAGACGCCTGAATGAAATGCCCGACCCCGCGGAGAATTCTCTGCCATGTCGATTCGTCAAGTTTTCTCAGTCCGCCCGATCTTGTCTGCGGTGATCACGACCGTCATCGTCATGGCCCCTGGTTGTGGCGATGACGGCGGTCTCTCCGCACGCTACCCGGTCTCCGGCAAGGTGACCTACAAAGGAGAACCGGTCAAGAAGGCAGTGATCAACTTCGTACCCAATGATCCCGAGGGCCGCCCGGCCGGGGGGACGGTCGAGAATGGGCATTATGAGTTGACCACCTTGAACCTCAAAGACGGAGCGCTCCCCGGCAAATACAAGGTGACCATTGACGACCGACACCTGGATGCCGATGCGATGCGCTCCGAGGCCGATGCCGTGGCGAAGAAGAAAGGGGTCACCTACACGGCCATCCCCCAAGAACTGCAGGCGAAAGCCCTCAAGAGTCTGAAAAGTTCGCTTCCCGGCAAGTATCAAATTGCGTCCACGTCCGACTTCGAAGTGGAGGTTAAGTCCCAGCCCAATGCGATCGATCTTGAACTGAAGGATTGATGGGGCCATGTGGCTCCCCCAAGGCCTCATTTGATTCGTGAATGAGCGTCTGTTTGCTTCGCTGAAGCGAAGATGGACGTTGAAGACTCAGGCAGACTCCTCGAAAAGGTCGGCCCCGCCTCCTTGCCCTGGCTCATCAGGCGTTGGCTGGGGCCGCATCGTTGCGCACGATGAGCAACGGCGTGGAGGTACGCCTGCAACGCGTACCCCCACGCCTCGGACGGTCTGCAAGTAGGCTTGGGCCAGGTGATTCAGCCTTTCAGAATCCGTGCGCCGACGCGCAGCTGACCACTCACTCATGTCACCTCGGTTGTTCGAAGGTCACGATGTCCTCCTGTGTTCCCCGCGCAGAGGAAGGATGCTTCCCGACTTTCCTCCAACGAGCGCCGAGTCTCGTTTCGTCCGGCCAATACCTGCTCTGAGGCACGACCGGTGTTTGTGGACGGCCTGGTTGTCGATCGTTATTGACAATTGTCTTTGCCCGGTTCACAGGCATCCGAAGTGGTCGTATGGGCCCAAACGTTTGAAGAATCGGTCATTTTCGTTCGATTTGGGGGGGAGGCCCGAAAGTTGCAGGTGCGAGTAGGTGAATGGAAACCGACAGTGAACGGAATTGCTGCGTTGAGAGAGCTTCGGGAGATCGTGGCTCTTGGGCGGCTGGATGGATTTGGCTTTCGGTTGGCTCCAGCGGTTGGGTTTCGTGTCGCCTGCTCGTGTCGATACAACCGGTAGATGGGTTTGGGTCTTAAGGTGTTCGTGGATTTGACGGATTGCATTCGGATGTACGTATGAGTGCGAAGAGGCTTCAGCTCTGTCTGGCGATTGTTGCGTCAGGAGCAGGCTTGCATGGGTGATTCGGGCATGGATCGCAATTTTCCGGAAAGGTGAGGAACTCTGCTGATATCGGCGTTGTTTGGTAAACATCGAGCTTCCACCCGCCGAAATCAGTGATAGGTAAGATTTCGTGAGATCTTATGGGAAAGTTCTTGACACTCGAAGTGTTGGGCCGCTAAATAAAGAGTCTCTCATCTCCGTCTCTCGTTCTCGTCAATGCGGCTTTCAGTCAGCATAAGTGCTAATTTGTTAGTGTTTCCACTCGGCACGGCTGTGTCTGTGTTTTTCGGCGTTTTGGCCTCGTTTTCGTTTGTCGATGTCAGCTCAGAGGGGCGAGGCCCCCGGGGCTCGGCAGCAGGTCCCATTGCGCAGCGATGTTTTCCTCGTGATCGGCGGTGTACCAATCCCATTCTGATCTTTGGGATGAATCCATGATGTCATCGCGTCGCATCTCGGGTCGTCATTCTCGTCATGTAATGGAGTCAGGTTCTATGAGCGTTTCTCGTTGCTCGCGGAAGTCAGGTTTCACCCTGATTGAACTGCTGGTGGTCATCGCGATCATCGCGGTCCTGATCGCGCTGTTGCTCCCGGCCGTCCAGGCGGCTCGTGAAGCGGCCCGAAGAACTCAATGTGTCAACAACCTCAAGCAGATCGGGTTGGCGACTCACAACTACATCAGTACGAATGACGTGTTCCCTCCCGGGGCGATGCGTGACGGGTTTGGCACCACGAGCAATGGGATGAGCTGGCGTCCCATGATCCTGGCGCACATGGAGGCGAATAACCAGTACAACGCGATCAACTTCAGTGTTCCGATCACCCAGAACGGCGCGGTCTTGGCGACGATCTGGTATACCTCGATCGCCAGCTTCCTCTGCCCGTCCGACGGGATGGGGCAATCCCCCACCGGATTCGTCCCTTACAGGGGGCCGAATGGCTCGACCTCGATCACCCCGGCCCCGTTCCGTCCGGGCACAACGTCCGGGCAACTCGTCCCCGTGACGAACTACCTGATGAGCTTCGGCGACAATTACGCCATTCTCCCGCTCTCCGGCGCCAATCCCTGGGAAACCGCCGCCGGGACCGTCCCTCAGATTGGGTTCAACGGTTACTGGGGGACCAATAATGGCGGTGGGACGATGCGCGGATTCTCGGACTATACGACCGGTGGGGTCGCCACGATGGCGTCGGTCACCGATGGGACGAGCAACACCATCTTCGTCGGCGAAGGACTGCCCGACGAGGACGCGAACAACGATTTCTATAGCTTCACCGGGGCCGCGGCCGGCACGACCATCCCGATCAACTGGAAGACGACCGAACGCGATACGGCCTGTGTCGACGCCTGGGGTTCGACCAACTGGAAGTGTCGCTTCAGCTACGCCGCACGCGGGTTCAAGAGCCGACATCCCGGCGGGGCGAACTTTGTCTTCGCGGACGGCTCGGTCCACTTCGTCAAGAATTCCATCAACCGAGTCACCTACGCGGCGCTTGGCAGTCGCAACGGCGGCGAGGTCATCAGCTCCGACTCCTACTGATCGTCTCTGATTGTTGTTTCCCTTTTCGAGCCGGGCTCCATGAGCGGAGAAAGGTTGGGGTCCATCCGGTTGGGATGGCCTAGCCTGAACTTCCGCCGAGCCCGGCTCGATGCGTTTCTCTGACCAGGCCTTTGTCGCCGATCGCTCCGCCGAACCCAGCTCGACCGAGCGAGACGCTCGACTATGCGGAGAGTCCTCGTATGTTGATTCGTCGAATTCTGCCGGTCCGCCTCAGCTTGTCCGTTGCACTTGCCTCTCTGATGATCGTCATGAGCTTCGGCTGCGGCGATGACGGCGGACTTGCAACACGCTATCCCGTCTCCGGCAAGGTGACCTATAAAGGAGCACCGATCAAGAAGGCTTCCATCAACTTCATCCCCAATGATCCCGAGGGCCGCCCGGCCGGAGGGAGGATTGAGGATGGCCAGTATGTACTGACCACTCTGAACTCGGACGACGGAGCGATCCCTGGAAAATACAAGGTGACCGTCGACGACCGTGAACTCGACCAGGACGCGATGCGAGCCAGCGCCGATGCCGAGGCGAAGAAGAAAGGGGTCGCCTACAACGTCATTCCCCAGCACTTGCAGGCGAGTGCTCTCCAGAAAATGAAAAGCTCGCTTCCCGGCAAGTATCAAATCTCGTCGACGTCCGACCTCGAAGTCGAAGTGAAGAATCAATCGAATACCTTCAACCTCGAGTTGAAGGATTGAGGCCAGGAATCCCTGGTGACGAGCGGTACATCAGGGGGTGGCACACGTCACCTTGGAACTGAAAATCACTCTCGATGGTGCATCCGGCTCGTTCGTTGACGTCGAGGATTGAGCCGTGAGTCCCCTGGGTCGCCCGGTCGGGCCGGATGCACACTTCAGGCCATCACCGAAACCATTTCGAGCACCGGCTCTCCGTAGCTCGTCTCTCCATCGATCCGGATGGTTGGGAACCTCGCAAGGGCGGTCGCCCGGTCGGTTCGCTTCGTGAGGAACTTCCAGGCAATCGCCTGGTCGAGTGTTACGACCGAAGCCGCATTCTCGACGGATTCGTCCACCAACCTCCACGCCTGCTGTTCCCGCCTGACGAACCAATCGCCCCCTGATTCCCCGACAACCCGGACCGCGACGAGCGTCCCTTTCGGGGCCCTGACGTCACGGTAGGAATGGGGGAGCGCACGCATGAACGTATCGAGGACCGGGTGATAGAGATGCCGCTTGTCGATCGGGGTCGGCCGATCGACGGCGTCGGCAATCTGCCGTTGGTGATGCCATCGTTCGGTGAATTCTCGCGCGATGTCGAACCACATGAGCGATTCGGACTCGCCCGCCCAAGCGACGGAGAAGAGGGCAGGCGCCAAGGGGTCGGCCGACTCGAAGAGATCCGCAAGCTCGGCCGTGGCCTTCTCCATCAGCCCGATCAAGACCGCCGGGCTAAGTCGGGCCGTGGCTGAGGTCCATTCGGCGTTCAGTCGATTCAGGAACGCAACGAGTTCCTCGTAAGAGTCGAAGCCCCTCGGCGATTGCGGTGGGATGTAGCCGTCACGCTGGATCGAGAGCCTACGAAGGATCGAGTCGAGCAGGTGTGACGCGATATCCTTCACGGACCAGGCCGAGCAGACGGTGGGCCGGTTCCAGTCCTCGGGCGTGAGCGAACGAAGCAGGTTGAGGAGATGCCCATCAAGTTCTCGAAACAAGGGGGCCACGATGATGGGGGCTGAAGCTTCCATTGGCGTCTCCCAGGTTTGGGTGTCCACGATTCTCGCCGAACGCACCACCTGGCAAGAGGGGGGCGGCGAGTCTTGCCGATCGTCCGGCCCTCGAAAAAAAGAGAGAGAATATTAAAGACGGGTTCAGGGGCCCCTGCCCTCAACTCAAGCATCGCAAGAATGCAGGCGGTTCGAAAGATGATTCTTTGGGGTACGAGAATTGTAAATGTTGCAATATTGGTTAAGTGTTTGTGTTTAATGGATTGGCGAGAGTGCGGGTGAGGTGACATCGCCGTGGGAGTGGGCCTTGGCTGAAACCGAACCCTCCTGGGGATTGCAGACGCCTCGGCTGTTCGCTCTGCCCCACTTTGTGGAGGCGGATGCCCTTGATTTCCGGGCGGGAAGAGAAGTGTCGGAAAGATCGTGGGAATTGCCAGTCCGTTCGGTCATAATCAGTCCCAAGTCTCGCCGTCTCCGTCCGTTATTCATCCCAATTACGTTCAGGAGGGGATCGATGTCGCATCTGAGTCGTCGCCAGTTCCTGGGTCGTTCGGTGGCCGCCGGCATCGGCGCAAGCTTCGCCATCGGGGGTACCAAATCATCCGGCCGGGTCATCGGCGCCAATGACACCATCCGTATCGGTGTGGCCGGTCTGAACAGCCGGGGTGAGGCGCATGTCGACGCCTTCTCCAGCATCAAAGGGGTCGAGATCACCTACCTGATCGACCCGGATAACACGACCTTCAAGAAGCACCTCGACAAGCTCAAGAAGCGGGGTGGAAGCGTTCCGAAGACCGTCGCGGACGTCCGCCACGCCCTCGACGACAAAGAACTCGACGCGATTTCGATCGCCACGCCCAACCATTGGCACGCCCTGATGACTATCTGGGGCTGCGAGGCGGGCAAAGACGTTTACGTCGAGAAGCCGGCCAGCCACAACGTCCACGAGGGGCGGATCGCCGTCGAGGCTGCACGCAAGTTTGGCCGGATCGTTCAGCACGGCACCCAGAACCGGTCGAATCCTGCCTGGGCCCAGGTTGCCGCGGCGGTCAAGTCGGGCAAATACGGCAAGCTGAACGTTTCGCGTGCCCTCTGCTACAAATCGCGTAAGAGCATTGGGTTCAAGTCGGACATGGCCACGCCTCAGAACATCGACTTCAACCTTTGGACCGGCCCGGCCCCCGAGCATCCGTTCAATGAGAACCTTGTGCATTACAACTGGCACTGGTTCTGGGACTACGGCAACGGCGACATCGGCAACCAGGGGGTCCACGAGATGGACAAGGCCCGCTGGCTGATCCCCGGGGCCACCCTGCCCCAAAGCGTGATCTCCGTCGGCGGCCGGCTCGGCTACAAGGATCAGGGGCAGACTGCCAACACCCAGATCGCGGTCCTCGACTACGGCGATACCCAGATCATCTTCGAGGTCCGTGGCCTGCCGACGAACGGGTACCACGGCGAGATGGTCGGGAACTTCGCCCACCTCGATGCGGGGACGATCACCGTTCAGAAGGAAATCAAGGAGAAGGGCAAAGTCATCCAGCAAGGGGGCCCTGTGTTCATCCCCAAGGGGAGCGACAAGGGCGAACCGCTGCCCAAGTTCGAGACGTCGCTGGGTCCGGTCACCGACGGCGAGAAGGGGCACTTCGCCAACTTCATCGCCGCCGTCCGCAGCCGCAAGGTCGACGACCTCAACGCCGACATCCTCGAAGGACACTACTCGGCCGCCCTCTGCCACCTTGCCAACATCTCGTACCGCCTGGGCAAACCGACCCCGTTCAACTCTCAGGCCAAGGCTTTCAGCGACAACAAGGACGCGACCGAAGCCTTCGGCCGGATGGAGGAGCATCTCAAGGACAACGGCGTGAAGCTCAGCGAGACGACCTACCAGGTCGGCCCCAAGCTCGTCGTCGACGCCAAGACCGAGTCGTTCGTCGATAGCCCCGACGGCGACAAGCTCTTGACCCGCGAGTACCGTAAGCCGTTCGTCGTCCCCGAGTCGTTCTCCTGAGCGATCGGGTTCAATTTTTTCTTTCGATGATGGGCCTGGGCTTGTTCGCGAGCCCGGGCCCGGTTCGCGCGCAGCACCAGCTTCGCGCCTGGAGAGATATGACGTGGAGTTGGATACTTACGTGATGGGATTCTTTCTGGTTGTCACCAGCGCCATTCTGGCGATCCTCGGCTTGCTCAGCGTCCGGAAACTGCTCCGTACGCGAGATCTGCTCTCCTGCCACGACGTCGGAGGCTATCTTCTCTCGGTCGTCGGCACGCTCTATGCAGTGATTCTCGGCCTGATCGTCGTCGACTCGATGGGGAACTTTCAGGAAGCCCACCTGACGACCGAGCAAGAGTCGAACTCACTGGCCAATGTTCTGATCCTCGCGAACCAGCTTCCCAAGGGGAAGCGGGACGAGATTCAGAGCCACGCTCAGGCCTACATCAACCAGGTCATCAAAGAAGAGTGGCCCGCCATGGATGAGGGGCGGCATTCGGACAAGGCCCATCACTCTGCGATCCGTCTGTTCAACGTGGTCTCCGACTTCGAGCCGAAGACCGAGAAGGAAAAGGCGATCTACGCCACCCAGCTCTCATCCCTCTGCCAGTTCTGGGACAGCCGGCGGACTCGGACCGTCACCGCCGCACATGGCGTCTCCCCTCTCGAGTGGTTCGTCCTCCTCCTCGGCGGCGCAGTCACCGTTGCATTCACTTACTTCTTCAAGCTAGATAACCTACGAATCCAACTCGTCATGACGGTCATGGTCTCGACCCTCATCGCCCTGAATCTCTTCCTCGTCCTAATGTTTGGTTACCCGTTCTCCGGCGACCACCGAGTCAGTCCCGACGGATTCCGGGTGGCCGGAATGCTCCTCGAGCAGCAGAGTGACGTCTCAAAGACCGCAAGCCCGCAGCCTCGGTGAGTGAGAGCGAATTGCCACTCATTGATAAACGGGCCGCTTTCGTCGTCGCCGGTAGAGTACCTGGAAACATGGAAGTTTTTTGTGAGTATGCGGATTTCATGTTGGCGATGATTGAATTATCAGCCGCGGCTTTTTGCAGAATCGGCTGTGGCTGAACTCTCCTTCTCGGAGATTGCGACACATGGGATTGCGCGAGCGACTTGAGACGATCCGGGCGAACAACCGAAAGGTGGAGAGTCAGTCGGTACTTGGGTTTGACCATCCGGAACTCGGGGCCGAAAAAGGGATCGATTTCCTGTGCGTACGCCCCTGGCTCTCCATGTGGTTCCGGCCCAGGAAAACGATCCGACACGTTGTGTTGTTCGAGAGCGAGTGGTGGGTTTTGGGACTTGGAGCTGCGGCGGGGACCGCTCGCGCCTTGAATCGAGCGGCGGCTCGGGACCTTGGCGACCGACTCTCTCTCGAAGTGATTGTCGCCGTTTGCTTGATCTTGGGCCCGGCCCTGCAGCTCATCTCGATCTATCTGGGTGGGGGGATCCTTCGGTTTTGCGGGGGCCTGTTCGGCGGCAAGGCTACCTTCGCCGAGGTTCGCTCTGCCTTGGCATGGGGGGCCTTGCCTCAAGCTGCGATGCTCCTCCCCTGGATCCTTGTGCTGGGGATCTGCGGGAGAGAGATGTTCGTTAGCTCCAAGCCGATCCTTTTGACTTATCCATACTCTCAGACTTTCTTTTTTCTTTTTTATGCCCTTGATTTGATCCTTGCCCTCTGGAGCCTGATCCTTACGCTCAACGCCCTGGCCGTGGTCTTCCGGCGGGGGATGGGGTTGGTCGTCTTGGCCTGCCTGGCTGCAGGTTGCCTCATCGTAGGGGCGGCCGTTCTGGGATCTGTCGTCTGGTCGAACACCGCTGTCTTTTCCTTCGACCTCGGCAGATTTTCAAGGATGGAGAACCCGGCTCCCCTGGAAAGTCAAACCCGTCTTCTTGCTCGCCTCCCGAAAGTGATGGACCTTCACATCCAGGACGCTCCCCAGACCATCGACGCAGGGCTTGATGTACCATTTCGCGTTATTGAATGGCAGGGTCAGCCTCAATGGACTCAGGGCAATCTCGTCTGCTCTGCTTCTTACCCCAATCTCTCTCACCAGGAGGTAAGTCGAAGACGCCGACTTCGTCCACCTGCTCCTCTGGCTTCGCTCGCGTTGCGGGATTTGAGTTGTTGTTGCAAGAGGTTGCCCCTGCGGGTCTGCAACGAACCGGCGCAGGGGTTGACTTCATTCCATCAGTCCCCGACAGGGAGCGTGAACTCGAAGTCGTACGTATGCTTTCCCTCGGCGATGTTGATCACCATCTTACCGGCGAGGCCGACGAGTTGCCCGGAACCGGAATCGGGCACCACGGTGATGGAGAGGTGCTGGCCGCCGCTCGACATTGTGCCGCTGTGCTGGAGGACGAAGCTGCCGCGACGACCCTGGAGCGTCCCGGTCACCCGCTCGATCGCGACGTAACCGGCCGAGCCCTTGACCTCGGTGACCGCGGAAAGCATCTCTCCCTTGCTGGTCGCTTCGAGGTCGCCGTGGAACTGCTTATCGATCGACATTCGGCCGAGAGTCGAGCCTTCGGCCTGGTCGGGAGGCGCCAGCGGGTTGAGCTTCACTTCAAACGATCCTGTGCCCCGGGTCGCCATGGCTGTCTCCGTTTGGGAATGGCCTCATAAGCCGACGAATCAGATTGCCTTATGGTTATTCGGCAGGTTGCCCGAGAAGCTGAACCGCCCGATTCTCTGCCGCGCTGTTCCGTCGCTCGACGATGATGGTGATGAGCGTGGAGGTCGCCGCGCACCCGGCGATCGTCAGGGCCATCGGTCGGTTCGTCCCGTCGTGAAAGATCCCGACGATCGCGCCGGTGGCGGCACCGACCGTGAACTGGAGCATGCCCAGCAGGGCAGATGCGGCCCCGGCCTGGTGAGGGAAGGGAGCCATTACCGCGGCGGTGGCGTTGGGCAAGATCAGGCCGACCGTCATGAGGCAGAGAAAGATGTCTGCGAAGAAGGCGGGGAACCCGCCGATCCCAGTCCAGGCGAGCACCGGCAGGAGAAGGGCGGCCACCAGGTTGCCGATCGAGGCCGCGCGCAGGATGGAGTGGGTGTCATAGTGGCGGGTCAGCCAGCGGTTCACCTGGGCGGCGCCGATCAGGCCGATGGCGTTGCTGGCGAAGAGGAGACTGAACGCCGCCGGCGAGAGCCCGTAAAACTGCATGAAGAGCGACGGAGCCGACGCGACATAGGCGAAGATCAGGCCGAGCGCGAGGCTGACCGGGGCCGCGTAGCCCACAAACTTGCGGTCGACGATCATGGATGCATAGCGCCGTCCGATCGAGCAGAGCGAATCGCGAGTGCGCCGTGACGGGGGATGGGTTTCGGGCAGATCGACCGCGACCGCGATCCCGCAGAGGCAGGCGAAGCCGGCCAGCGCCCAGAAGATCGAACCCCAGCTCCCAACGCGCATTAGCCAGCCGCCGACGGATGGGGCGAGGACCGGAGCGATCCCGATGACGAGCATGAGCATCGAGTAGATCCGCGACGAGTCGGCCTCTTCGAAGGAGTCGCGGACGATGGCCCGCGCGATCACCATGCCCGTCGCGCCCGCCAGGCCCATGACGAACCGGGCGAGAATCAGTGACTCGATCGAGCGGGCGAACGCGCACGTCACGGAGGCAAGCGCGAACGCGGCGCAACCCCAGAGCAACGGCTTGCGACGGCCGAGGCGGTCGGAGATCGGCCCGCAAATGAGCTGGCCGATCGCCAGTCCTGCCAGGAAGAACGAGAGCGTCAGTTGCATCGCCCCCCCTTGCGCCTTGAGGTCGCGCTCGATCTGGGGGAAGGCGGGAAGATACATGTCAATGCCGAGCGGGCCGAAGGCGTCAAGCAAGCCAAGAAGAATGATGAAACGGAGCCCAGGGCTGGCCGCGCGGGCGGCAGTCTCGCCTTGGGTAGGAGAGATCGTCAAGATTTGATCTGAGGCCATTGGGTAAATCTCGGAGGTCTCGGGACGTGGCGGTGAAGGGGGGGAGTTGGGCGGTGTGAAGGAGAGCGAGCCGCCAAGCCAGGCGATCGAATGTTCACGGACGTCCGCGGCGATCATTCCCGATGATCGGCGAACGTCGCGAATTATAGGGGGAACCGTCGACGAGGCAACTCCGTCACCTTGAAACGGGACGCGGCCCCATCGAGTCTGGAACTCATTCGACGGTCACGGAACGAGCATCTCCGGAACGCGTGTTGCCCGTGGTGGCGGAGTGGCACGAGGTGCCTCGGTTCGCTTGATCAGGCCGGTCGTTCGTTGTGTCGGTTCTCGTCATCGCAAAGATTGACTGAGGATATTCTTGTGAAATCAGCATGTTGTGAATTTGCTGTTCGTTCGCTAGAATCGCCGCGTCGCGAGGCTGCGACCAAACTCTTTGGGATGAAGTTGTCCCAATGCGTTTTTGTAATTTCGTATTGAATCAATCTGCGGCGAACTGATCCTGGGAGGGCTCGAGATGAAACGTCACATTCTCTGCTTCGATGGCACCTGGAATACCCCGGACGACGATGCGATTTTGGAAGAACAGCGAGTCGAGACGAACGCCAGACGGTTTTATCGGTCAGTTTCCTCGATTGGGGCGGACGGTCTCGTGCAGGAGCCTTGGTATAATGAAGGCGTAGGAACTTATGTGCTGAATAAGCTCACTGGTGGAGCATTTGGGGCCGGCCTTGACAAGCACATCCTCGACGGCTATCGCTACCTCGTTGACAACTACCATGAGGGGGATCAGGTCTTCATCCTGGGGTTCAGCCGAGGTGCCTATACGGCCCGCAGTCTCGTCGGGATGATTCGGAACTGTGGTCTCGTGCGGCCGAGCGCCGCGTCATTTCAGGTTGGTATGGCTTACGGCCTCTACCGAACGCGCGAAGAGGGCCCCGACTCGTTTGCAGCCCGTTCGTTCCGCTCCTTATTCGCGAGAGAAATCCCGATTCGTTTTCTCGGTGTTTGGGACACGGTCGGGGCACTGGGCATTCCGCTTGAAGCCGCCAACCGTCTGAACCATCAGTTCTACGAGTTCCACGACACAAAGCTCAGCAAAATCGTCGAGCGTGCGTACCAGGCAGGCGCGATCGACGAGCATCGCCAAGATTATGATATCACCCTCTGGAATCCGACGGAGAAGCCCGGCCAGACGCTTGAGCAGCGCTGGTTCGCCGGAGCCCATTCCGATATTGGTGGTGGTTACCCAGACCGTCGGCTTTCGGACCTGACCCTCCGCTGGATGCAGGACCGCGCCATGGACGCGGGCTTAGCTCTCACCCCTGTCCCCGTCGGGGTCGCGAACTACAAGGGACCCTTGACCGACTCGTACCAAAACTTCCTGAAGGGCCTTTATCGCACGATCCATCCGAGACATTATCGCTCCCTCCTCAGCACCCGTTTTGGCAACGAAGTGCTCGACCCTTCCGTGGAACTCCGCCGCCGGGATTCCGCGATCGCCTACCGGCCGATCAACACCGGGATTCCGCAACTGATTTCCTGACGGTTCGTCGTCCGTTGGGGATGCAACCCGTGGGCTTGAGCCGGGCGGGCCGCTTACTGGAATGACTTCTCGAGCCGGCGGAGGCCTTCGTCGATCGAGACGGAGGGTTGATAGCCGAAGTCGCGGCGCGCGGCGCTGATGTCGAACCAGTGGGCGGTCGAGAGCTGGTGCGCCAGAAATCGGGTCATCGGCGGCTCGGCGGTGCGTCCCAGGGCGCGGTAGCCGTGTTCGAGGAGGGTGCCCGCCAGGAGGGCGGCTCCACGCGGGACGCTGCGGGTGACCGGGGGAACGCCCGCGGCGGCGAGGATGCCGTTGATCAAATTCCAGAGCGGCCAGGGCTCCCCTTGCGAGAGGAAGTACGCTTTACCGTGGACCGGCGAACCGGGGCCGGGGCCAAGGCGGTCGGCCGCGCGCAGGTGGGCCTCGGCGGCGTTGTCGATGTAGATCGTGTCGACGAGATGATCCTGGCGGCCGATCCGGCGCAGCCGGCCCGCGCGAGCCCGGGCGATCAGGCGAGGGATCAGGTGGTTGTCCCCAGGGCCCCAGATCAGGTGGGGCCGGAGCGCCGTGGTGGCCAGCTCGTCGCCATCGGCTTCGAGGACCAGGCGCTCGGCCTGGGCCTTGGTCGCGGGGTAGGGTGAGTCGAACCGGCTGGCATAAGGGGCCGACTCGTTGATCCCTTCCTGGTCTCGGCCGTTGAAGACGACGCTGGGGGAACTTGTATAAACAAGTCGGTGCACGTTACGGGCCCGGCAGGCCTCGAGCACGTTGCGAGTCCCCTCGATGTTGCAGCGGTGATACTCTTCGTAAGGGCCCCAGATGCCCGCCTTGGCCGCGACGTGGAAGACGACGTCGCAGCCGTCGACCGCGCGGAGGACGGTCTCCGGATCGGCCACGTCGCCGCGGATGGGTTCAGCACCGAGAGCACGCAGCTCGGGGTAGTCGCCCCGCGCCAGGCTGCGGACGGTGTCGCCCCGCGCGCGGAGGAGCCGGACGATCGCGAGGCCGAGGAATCCGCCGCCACCGGTCACCAGGGCATTCATCGCACCCTCCCGGCCGCCCAGGCGGCCAGCTTCTCGCGGAAAATCTTGGCGTTGTGACGGATGTCGACCGGGAACGCCTTATGGAACAGGATGGTCGTGATCCCCTTCGTATGAGGATAAGTCGCCCCGAGCTCGAGGAGTGCGCGGCGGAGGGCTTTCTTCGAGATCGGCCGTTCCTTCGCTTTGCCGGTTGCCGTTGCGGAACGTTGCCGCTCGACGCAGAGGACGGGTCTCATCGCCCCGCGCGGGCCGACCCCGACCAAGGCGGTGCGGAAGACCGCCGGATGGGTGTTGAAGACAGCCTCGCAGGGGATGGTGAAGAGGGTCTCCTCCGAGGTCACGACCCGGTGGGCCTTACGCCCGCAGAACCAGATTCGGCCCTGATCGTCGCGATAGCCGACGTCTCCCATCCGGTGATAGACGTCCCCCCCCTGCCCTGGAATGGCGATCTTGGCCTGGGCCGTCGACTCGGGTCGGTTGACGTACGCGCGGGTCACGACCGGCCCTCGGACGACGATCTCGCCGATTTCCCCGTCGGGGAGACAGAGATCGTCCGACCAGTCCGAAATCGGGTCGTCGGAGATCCGGATGATCTGGACCTCGACATCACCGACCGGTCGGCCGACGCAGACGCCGGCCCCTCGGTCGGTCTGGTGCCGCGTCTCGCCGAGGATCTCGTGGCTGTCGATCGAGCAGACGGGGAGCGACTCGGTTGCGCCGTAGGGGGTTGTCAGGGACGCGGTGGGCGTGAGCATCATGGCGAAGGTTTCGAGCACCTTGGCCGGAACGGGAGCGCCCGCCGAGATCACCCGGCGGATTGTCGGCAGTTTGAGGGCGTGGCGGGCCCCGTAGTCGCCGACGCGGCGGATCAGGGCCGGGGAGCCGAACATGTTGGTCACGCCGAAGTCCTGGATCGTCTGCACGATCATCCTGGGATCGACCTGCGCTGGGCGGGTGAAGTCCATCTCGGGGATGATCGCCGTCATCCCGAGCGCGGGGGCGAACAGGGCGAAGAGCGGGAAGGTGCAGAGATCGATCTCGCCCGGCCCGAGGCCGTAGAGGTCGCGGAGGACGGCCACCTGCGCCTCGAAGATCGAATGAGTGTAGACGGCCCCCTTGGGGACTCCCGTACTGCCGCTGGTGAAGAGGATCGCGGCGACCTCGTCGGCCCGGGTCGGGGCGATCGGATACGATTGATCCTCAAGCCATGGTCTGTTTCTGTGAGAATGCCATCCTTTGCAAGGAGGAGCGACCGGTACGATGGTCCGGAGGGTCGCCTTGCCCCAGCCGAGCAGCCGTCGCGCCAGGTTTGCCAAGGGGATGCCGATGAACGCCTCGGGCTCGGCCTCAGCCAGGCACTGGCCGATGTTCTTGATCCCCATGCCCGGGTCGATCAGGACCGGGATCGCCCCTGTCTTGAACAGGGCGAAGGTCAGGGCGAAGAATTCGAGGCTCGGCTTGACCATCAAGACCGTGCGGACGCCCCGGGTGATCCCGGCCCGCTCCAGGACCTGCCGCGCCACGGCGTCACTCTCGCGGTCGAGTTGCTGGAACGTCCAGTGCGTGTGGGCCGCGCGGCCGGCGCGGTCGCGGCCGGCCGGGCAGACGGCCGCCAGCGCATAGGGCTGGATCTTCGCCATCTCGCGCAGGTGAGTGGCGATGTTGACGACGTCCGGGTTGGCACCGGTGCCGGTAGACTCAACGCCTCGGGCCGGACTGATCCCTTCCGTTGCCACCGGAGTCTCCTTCACTCAGAACGCCTGATTAATAACAAAGAGGCCAATCGTGAGAACGTACTTTAGTTTCGTTGGGTGGGCACGGTTGTGCCGCGACAAGTCGAAACCAACCCCTCCTGGGACCGCGGGCGACCCGCCCGCAATTCCATTTCATTAATCAAAATCAAGAGCGGGCGGGGCGACCGCGGTCCCAGGGGGAATCAATCAAAACAAGAGCGGGCGGGGCGACCGTGGTTCCAGGGCTGATGCCGTTCGCGGGTTCAAGCCGACACCTCCCGTGGTTGCGCCACCCCGGCCACTCGAAATCCGGAACATCGAAGAAGACAGCGGCCAGCGGCTTAACCTTCTCCCATCGGCAGAGGGTTGCGGCCATGCCGCGCCTCGTGGCTCCGGGCGTCTTGCTCGAGAGGATGGTTGGCGAGGAAGTCGCGAACCAAGGGAACGATTGTCTCGGTCTCGTCCTCGAGGATATAGTGCCCGGACTTGGGGAACCGGTGGACCTCCGCGCTGGGGAATCGGCGGATCCATTCGTCGAGGAAATGGTGGTCGAACACGAAGTCCTTCATCCCCCAACCAATCAACATGGGTACGCTTGCGAGTGTTTCGAGGCGATCTTCAACCTCGGAGATGAGTGCGTAGCCACGGTCGCCGGGGCGGAGCGGGATGTCCTGGACGAATCGGTGGATGGCGATCCGATTGGCCCACGAGTCGTAAGGCGCGAGGTAGGCGTTACGAACCGTGCGCGACATCGGGTGATGGGTGCAGCCGATCCAGGAGGAGGCGGTCCCCCGGCAGAACGCGTTCAGGCCACGGACCATCCAGGCGCCCAGCGGCGTGTCGCGGCAGACCCACAAGGGCCAGGGGAACGGCTTCGACTTCGGGAGATGAAATGCGCCCGTGTTGAGGATCACCAACCGCGCGATCCGTTCCGGGTGGCGTGCGGCGTAGGTCATGCCGATCATGCCGCCCCAGTCGTGGAGCACCAGCGTCAGGTTGCTGTTGACCCCAAGGTGGTCGAGGAGCGCTTCGAGGTCGTCGACCCGGCGGCTCAGCGTGTAGGGGTAGCGCGAGTCCTCGGGCTTGTCCGAGAGCCCGCAGCCGATATGGTCGGGGACGATGGTCCGGTACGAGCCGTTGAGGGCCTCGACCAGCGAGCGGTAGTAGAACGACCAGGACGGGTTGCCGTGGACCATGACGACCGGCTCGCCCTGACCCTCGTCGAGGTAGTGGTAGCGCAGGCCTCCCAGGTCGAGGTCACGCCCCGGATGGGACAGGCGAAATTCGTCAAAGGCGCTGGTCATTCGTAGTCCTGCATCTCGGTCAGCTCATCATTGGCTTGCTTGGTGAAAACGGCTTTCGTAAGAGCCTTGGCCTGCTGCGTAACACGGGTTCCGAGAACGAAACCGGTGGCGTCCGACAGGAAATTGCGGATCTCAACAGGCATTGATGAGAGTTTACCACTCGAGTCCAAGCATCAGGCAGTTCAAGCCGCTACCGATGCCAAGGAAGGCGACCCGGTCGCCGGGCCTGAGGAAGTCGCGGTCCTCGGCCAGGGCGGCAGTCAAGGGGAGCGAGACGGTGCCGATGTTGCCCAGGTAGGGGAAGCTTGAAAACTCCTTGGTTGCGTCGATCCCCAGGGATTGGAGGATTGTGTCACGGTGCCCTGAGCCGACCTGATGGCAGATGACCTTGTCGATCTGGTTGCGCATCCAGCCGAACTTGCGGAGGAAGGCGGACCAGGTCCGGGTACCGAGGTCGACGCCGTGCTTGAGCACGGAGATCGAGTCGGTCGCCATGAATTGCTGCAGGCCGCCGAGCGGGCGGATCGCCTCCAGGCCCCAGCGGCAGAGGGCGTGGAATTGCGGGGCGGTGTGGGTCACGCCGCCGAGCAGGCGCCTTCGCTTCGGTTCCGAGAACGAGCCGTCGGTCAGGAGCATCGCGACCGCCCCTGAGCCCCCGGTGAGGGTGGCCAGCGACTCGCGGAAGTTCTCCATCGTCGGTTCCTGAATCATTCTCTCAATCATGATGTCGTTGATCTCGCGCGCGGTCTCGCACGAGACGACCATGCCCGCCTTGATCTGGCCGAGCTCGATCCGGTTGGCGATGTCGATCATGCCGTTGAGCACGCCCAGGCAGGCGTTGCTGATGTCGTAGACGGCCGTCTCTTCGCTGACCCCGACCCCGGCGGCCACGCGGCAGGCGGTCGCCGGCTCGAACAGCTCGCGGCAGACCCCGGCGTAGATCAGGACGCCGATCTCCTCGGGCTTCACGTTTGACGTTGCCAGGGCCTGCTTGGCCGCCGCGATCGCCCCTTCGGAGACGGGGTAGCCTTCGTCCCACCACCGTCGCTCGACAATGCCCGTCAGTGCTTCGAGCTGTCCTTCAGGGATCCGCAAGGCTTCGTAAAAGCCTTTCAGTCGCGTTTCCAGCTCGGCCGACGTCACCACCACAGGGGGCAACTCATAGCCGATCGCATCGATATAGACTCGCGAATATCTCATCAGAGTCTCCCCGATGCTTAGGAGTTGAGGCCGAGCGTAAAGTCGTTCATCTGGAAGATCGTCCGGCCGTCGACGGTGAGGAACCCAGCGGCCCAGAGCCGGCGGCGGTGGTCGTCGACCTTCGTGATCGTGGCCTGGACGACGACGCGGCCGGCGGTCGGGAGCACCTGACCCCGGTAGGTCCAGCGATGCGGGACGTCCGGAGCGGCGTCCTCAAAGCGGGAGTCGCTCCCCACCCCCCAGCGCTCGGCGGCCACGACTTTAAGCAGTTGCCGGAACGATTCCAACCCCAATGAGCCGGGGCAGACCGGATCCTGGTAGAAATGCGCTTTGAAGTACCAGGCACCGGGATCCACATCCTGCGACCCCTCGATGAACCCGAGTCCCGCCGGTCCGCCGTCGGGAATGAAGCAATCCACTTGGTCGATCATCCGCAGTTGATCGTCGGGGAACGGGGGCGTTCTCGGATAATCCAACGGCTTGGCCCGGGCCCGCTCGTCAGGACTCGGCTGATAGAGTGCCGCGTCGCGGATACCGATCTGCTCGGCGAGCGCCTCGGCGCGGAAGAAGCCGAAATAGGTGTCGCCCCGATAGACGAGCTCACCACTGGCCGCGGTTCGGACCTTGAGGTCATAGTTCTGGATGATCATGCCCCCGGACCGTGCGACCTTGGTGATCTTGACGGTCGTGACCAGGGTTCCGGTGGCGGGGGTCACCTCGATGAACTGGGTGGCCGAGCCCCCCAGGTTGCGGAATTTGAGGTCTTCGTCGCTCGTCAGGGCCGAGCCGATGTACGCCGCCAGCCAGCCGCAAGGCTGAAGCGCGGCCTCGAGCAGCACGGCGAACGGCATCCGCCCTTGCCGCTCGGCGGCGAAGTACCAGGCGTCGGCCGGGACGTCGTACCGGGCCTCGATCACGCCACCGGCGACGTGCTTCCAGGGCTCTGCGTCGATCGCCGTGATCCGATCGAGGAACTGGAAGGGGGGGCCGGGCAAGCGGGCGATCACCCGGCCGGAGTCGAAGATCTTGTAGGGGGGGCCAAATGCGTCGGAGGGCTTGCCGATGGCGAACGCCGTGATCCGATCGCAGTCGAACAGCGGCGCGGGTTCGCCGCCGCTCGGAATCTGAAGAACCGGGCTCGCCCCTTCCGGGCGATTCGCCCAGAGGGTTTCGAGCGCCTCGCGTGACAGGCCGGTCATGCGGAGCGACATGTCGGTGATTTCGACCACCGGCTTGCCGTCGGCATACATCAAGGCATCCACGATCGCGTAAGGCTCGGGGCCGTAGCCTAGTTCCTTGATCGACACCTCATAGGTGACCATCCGGGTGGATTCGATGACTTGCCCCCGGCACTTCAAGCGGCTGGCGACGCCTGGCACCGGCTCGCAGGCCACCTGGTCGTGCTCGCCGATCCAGCCCATCCGGGCCAGGTAGATCCGGAGCGTGTGCAGGCAGCACTCGAACATGAGTGTCCCGGGCATCACGCGGTCGTCGACGAAGTGGCAGGTCATGAACCAGTCGTCGGGGTGGATGTCCGCCTCTGCGCGGATCAGGCCGAGGCCGAACCTCCCCCCCTTGGGGTCGAGCGTTTCGACCCGGTCGACCAGGGTCATCCGCCCCCCCGGCAGGCGGGCCGGGTTGCGTAGCGAGAGGCCATCGAACGAAGGGCCAAACGCGGTGGTCAGGTCTCCGTGCCGGAGCGCTTCGACTTGTGAGGAAGAATATGACTCGACCGCCATCGGGACGAGCTCGACCCAGTCGGCCGGCCGACCAGAGGGCCGAGTCTGCCGCTGAAGCCGGGGGGCGACAACCCCTTGGCCTGCGGCGAGCTCGTTGGCGGAGAAGAAGCCCGCGCAGCCCTCACTCATCGTCATCAAAGGGGCACCGTCGACGGTCGCCTCGAAGCGGAACCGGAAGAGGTGCGTCTCGCCTTGGCGGAAGAAGTGATCGATGTGGATGTCATACCGGATGACGTCACCAGGGCCGGGCAGGCTGCGGTGAAAGGTCACGACCGCGTCGAGTAAGCGGTAGACGGCGTGCCCCTTGGTGATGAAGTCGATGCCGAGGTAGCCGGAGAGGAACAGGTCGGCCTGACCCGACTCGACCGCGATGCAGGTCGGGATCCGGCCGCCGTCGAGATACCAGGCGCCGGGGAGAACGTCATGCTCGGTGACGACCCGGCCCCCTTGCATCGAACGGGGCTCCCCTTCGATCGTGAGAATGCGATCGACCAGCATCAGCGGCTCGTCGGGGAGCCGGACCCGGGTCGGGTGCGCATCGATCGGCGCGAACTCGGGGCCGAGCACCGCTCCGATCGAGCCGATGGCGTACTCCATGCACTGGTTGCGATCCAAGGCCGGGGCCGGCCCTTTGGGCGCTTCGCTTCGAGGGACGTATTCCTCAACGATCGGCGTCCCGGCGATTGTGGCAGCCGGCTCAGCCATCAGCGCCTCGATCAAGGCCATCTGGAAGGCGAGCTGGTTCGACATCGTCTGGCCGATGTTTCCGGAGACACGGAGGAACGCCTCGTGCGCTTCGGCCTTGGCGGTCTCGCTGCTCGCGAGCTGACGAGTCAAGGGGTCGATCTCCAGGGCAAGTTGTGGCACGTCGGCAGTTCCCTGGTGTCCATTGCGCGAGGGATTCGATGAATCGACACGTTCCCTGTTTCCCGGAGGGGGGGCATGGCTCGCCCGTTTTTCCGGCGATGGATCGTGAGGTTCCTGGTTTTCCATCGTGTGGGCACGCACCACGATATTTTCCGGCGATGGGTCGAAACGTTCCGGAGTCGAAGCCGCGTCCCCCCGAGCAAGTTCAGGGATCTGGAATGGGCGGCCACCGACGCCGACGCGGATGACGCGGCCGGCCGGTTCGCCGGCCTTGTTCGTTTCGGCCCCGTAAAGGGACGCGAGGTTGACGGGGACTCGCTCGGCGATCAGCCTTCCCAAGAGCTCGAGGACTGCGGTGAGCGGGTCTTGACCGGCCACGCAGGCCGAGCCGGAGAGGTGGGGGCGCGTGCCGAGCACCTTGCCGATCATGCGGGTGCACGAACCGCCCGGGCCGGTCTCGAGGAAGACGCGGATCCCGTCTTCGTAGGCCTGAGCGACGACCGCCGGGAAGTCGATCCCGTCGATGGCGTGCGCGACGATCGCGTCGGCCGCCGTCTCGCGATTGAGGTCGTACGACTCGCCTCGGGCTCCGCTGTAGAACCGGACTCCTGGGGGCGGAGTCGTCTTCAGGAGATGCATCGCGCGGTAAGCGGGCTCGACTTGCCGGGTGATTTCGCAGTGGACCGTGCTGACCATTGGCAGGGGGAAGAACCGGCCGCCGAGAGTTCGGGCGAGGTCGAGCACGGCGTTGCGATGGCCGCCGACGACCACCTCGCGCGGTGTGTTCACGATCAGGAGGTAGACCCGCTCGCGGCCGGCGAGCGCGGCGCGGACCGTCTCGGCGGAATGCGGCACGATCCCGGCCAGCCAGTCGGCCGGTTCTTCATCGGCCAGTCCCCAGGCGCGGCAGGCGGCCTCACAACGGCCGGCCAACTCGGTCCGGAACAGGGGCGAGGTCTGGATCCGTCGGAGCATCTCGTCGCGTTCGGTCCATCCGCGAAGTGCGAACAGGGCCGACGATTCGCCGAGGCTGTAGCCGATCGTGGCCCGGGGCTCGACGCCGAAGCCACGGAGCAGGTCGCTGACCATCCCGCCCAGCGAGACCTGGCCGAGGATCGGCGCCCGCTGGTCGGCGAACGGTTCGGAAAGATCGCTGTTCCAGAACGTCTCCGGCGAGAACTGGCTGCGGAGGGAACCGGTCTCCTGGTCTTGCGCTCGGAGCACCTCGGGCCAGAGCGCGGAGAGATCGCGACCCATACCCGCGAAATGGTTGCCCACGCCGGGGAAGACAAACGCGATCCCGGCGTCGGGGCCGAGCGGATGGCGCGCGAGGAAGACGCGATCCCCTTTCAGGCGGAGCGGCTCCGGCTCGTGCGGGGGCCGCTTGAGGCGTTGACGGGCGTCGGCAAGCAGGTCGGGCAGGCTCCAGGCGATTCGCCGGTTCGACTCGGCGAGCGGCCCAGGGGGGGCGTCGGCCGCGAGCACCGCCAGGCCAAGCCGACGGCGGGGGGCATCGGCCTGGCGATGCCACCAGGTCCGGGCCAGTGCTTCGATCGGCTGGTCTGGATTCTGGGAGGCGAGCCCCTCCAGTTCCTCCATCTGGTGGAGCAGGCCCGGCTCGTCGTCCGCCTCGATCGCGAAGAGGGCGAGGTGACGCGGTCCGAGGGGCTGGACCCGGTCGGCGGTGGTCGTTCCGGCCTTGGGCTCGAAGCCCTCGAGGACGATGTGGTGGCAGTTCCCCTCAAGGCCGAGGGCGCTGACGGCCGCGCGGCGCGGTCCTTGAGCTCGGTCGCGGAGCCAGAATTGCGGGCCTTGCGGCACAAAGAAGGGGGAGGCCGCCGTGGCCAGCTCGGGGCGGAGCGTTTCGCCTCCTCGGAGTGGCGGGAGGATCTGCTGGTGCAGGCAGAGGGCCGCCTTGATCAATGAGGCTAGGCCTGCCGCAGCGCCGGCGTGGCCAACGTCCCCCTTGGCCGACCCCAGAGCGCACGAGGCCCTTTCCGGCCAGGCCGAGCCGAGCGCTGCCAGGGCTTCGGCCTCAACCTGATCTTCGTCGGGTCGGCCGCTGCCGTGGGTTTCCAGGTAGCCGACGCTGGCCGGGTCGACACCCGAGGCGGCGTATGCCCGCTGTGCGGCGGTCTCATAGGCGGTGGTGTCGGCCCCGCTCGAGGTGCCGATGCCGCGGATGACCGCGTAGATCCGGTCGCCATCACGCAGGGCGTCGTCGAGCCGCTTCACGATCAAGGCGGCTGCGCCGTCGCTGGGGACGGTGCCGTCGGCATTCGGGTCGAGGGGGCGGACCGTGCCCGACGGGGAGAATGGGTGGACCCGATCGGCGCAGAGGAAGGTGCGTGGGTCGCAGGCCAGGTCGACCGCGCCGACGATCGCCTCGTCGATCTCTCCTTGGCCGAGCAGGCGGACCGCGACGTCGAGGGCGCAGGTTCCCGAGGTCTCTTCGCTGGAGACCGTGAAGCTCGGGCCGCCGATCCGGAACTCGCGGGCGATCCGGCTGGCGACGAGCCCGCCGAGCGCCCCCATCGTCCGGTTGGCCGTCAGCGGAGGACCGGCCGCATCGCGGAGGCCTGTGATCCAGTCTTCGAGGGCATCGCCCTCCAGGTTCAGGCCAAGCTCTTTGTTCCAGCGTTTGGCGCTGGGGAGCATTGACCAGCGGACGTGGAAATTGGTGGTGTTCAGGTCGAGCCCGATCCCGACGAAGACCCCGGCTCGGAGCCGAGGGCGGTCGTCCCAGCCGGCGTCGGCGATTGCATCTGCGGCAACCTGAAGGGCGAGCGACTGTTGCGGGAGCATCTCCTCGAGCTCGCGCGGAGGGATCCGGAATCGCTCGGGTCGAAGCGCGAGCTCATCAATGCCGTAACCGCCTGGGGATTTTCGCTCACCTGGGCGTTGGAACCAGGTCGCGTCTTGCACTCCCCACCAGTTGGCCAACTCGTCCGGTGCGCCTGGGATGTCGCCGCCGAGTACCCGTTCCTGAAAGGCCCTCAGCCCTTGAAAGGGGCCGTAGTGCGCGGCCATGCCAACGATCGCAACGGGGATGGAGGGCAACGGCTCGGTCGGTTCGCTGGCGGGCTCCGCCGACTCCGGTACCCATTCTTCGATCAAGGCATGAGCGTTGATTCCGCCGAAGCCGAACCCGCTGATCGCGGCGCGGCGGGGTTCCCCTTTAGCTCGAGCGGGCCAGGGCTGGGCCTCGCTGAGGATCCGGAACGGGCTGCTCCCCGGCTCGTCCAGGCTCGGCGCAGGGGTCGTAAAGTTCGCGGTCGGCGGGAGCGTCTTATGCTTGAAGGCGAAGAGAACTTTCAAGAGGCCGGCCGACCCCGCCGCCGTCAGGGCGTGGCCGATGTTCGACTTCACCGAACCGATTGCGCACTGGCCGGGGGACCATCCCTCGGTTCCCCAGAGGGCCCGCAAGCTGATGAACTCGACGGCGTCACCGACCGGCGTGCCGGTCGCGTGGCATTCGATGAGGTCGACGTCGCGCGGGTCCCAGCCTGACCGTTCGTAGGCCGAGCGCATTGCGCGGAGCTGGCCTTCGGAGCTGGGGGCGAGCAGGCCGCCGTCGACGTCGTTGGAGAGGCCGACGGCCGCGATGATCCCGTGGATCGTGTCCCCCTGCCGGAGGGCGTCGCTCAGCCGCTTGAGGACGAACATCCCGGCCCCTTCGCCGACGATCAGGCCGTCGCCCTGGGCGTCGAACGGCGAAGGCCGGCCCGAGGCCGATAACGCCCGGAGCTGCGAGAACCCCATCTGGGTGTAGAGCGGGTCGGGCCGCGACAGGCCGCCGGTCAGCATCGCGTCGGCTCGGCCCGCCAGAAGCTCGTCGGCCGCGAGCTTCAGGGCGTAAAGCGACGAAGCGCAAGCGGCGTCGAGCGTATACGTGCCTCCGCCGAGTCCGAGGGCCTTCGCCAGGATTCCCGCCGGCAGTCCCGCCACGTAGCCGTTGAGCGGCTCGCCGCGATCGTGGTCGGCCGTCTGATCCACGGCCCCGACCTGCTCCGCGATCGTGCGCCCGAGCACTTCACGGGCCAATGCCGACGAGGTCTCGGTCGGCAGCACGATGTTGCCGAACACGACGCCGACCCGACTGCGGTCCAGGTTTGCAGTGACGGCGCTCTGCCAGGCCTGCCGGCCGGCGTGCAGGGCCAGGTGGAACATCGGGTCAAGCCGCCCGAGCTCCGCTCGATCGAGGTTGAGCCCGTTGGGGTCGAGCTGGAAGTCTTCGATGAAGCCGCCGCGGGTCGCATAGACCCGGTCCGGAGCCCCGACCCGAGAGTCGTAGGCGTCGGCGACGTCGAGCAGCCACCGTCCGCGCGGAACTTCGCGCGTGGTGTCGATTCCCCCCGCGACGTTCGCCCAAAACCGATCCAGGTCGGGAGACTGGGGGAAGATTCCCCCAATCCCCACGATCGCCACGCGTTCTCGATGCTGCATTGCTCTTGGTGTCGATGAGTGGCGAAGAGTCGTTTACCGAGTGTCAGAAGCGATGGCTGTGCCCCCCTTCCCCTACAAGACGAGGGGCTTACGGCTTTAGCCGATCGGGGTCATCTGGTTGCGCCGAAACGCCTGGTTCAGGGAAGAGTCGATTACGCATTCATAGTTTCCCATGTATGCGACGACCTGGCCGTCCCCGTCGAGGAACTCGATGTCGGCGCGGGCGCGATGGGTTCCGGCCTCGGTGATTCGCGTGAGGATGCGAACCCCGTCCGTCGGGAAGGCGCGGCGGAACTGGCGGTAGTTGCCGACGAACGTGGGGAGCGAACCGACGCCGAACCGCTCGACGCTCCAGACGATCAACATCTGGAAAGCGCAGTCGAGGGCCAAGGGGTCGGTCACCCAGGCCTGGCGGAGCGGCCGATCGAGCCAGGCTTGCGGCAAGGGCGCGGTCGTGGCCGAGGCGACGATGCCCGACTCGTCGCACCCTTCGATCCGCTCCAGCCCTTGCAGGTCGGGGCCATGAAACAGGACGTCGCGATAGAGCTCGGCCACTCCGGCCGCCAGCGGAGGCAGGTTGCGCTCCTCGATCGAAGGCTGGGCCTGGGTGTGCCGGTCGGCCAGGATCACCTCGCCCTTGGCGTGCGTGATCTCGCGGCCATCGCTCAACGTACCGCGGACCTCGACGGCCACCTTGTAGGAGGAACCGTCACGGACCCCCTTGCCCGCGAATACGCGAATCGTCTCCGGGCGATCGTCGCGGAGCACGATCCCCTTGAAGAGCCGGAGGTCGTCGATCCCGGCGAAGACGAGCCCCGGGTTCCGTTGCAAGGCCCCCTGGGCGAGCCATTCGAGAGTCAGCGCCATCGGCAAGACCGGCCGGCCGTCGATCACGTGCGCCCCGAGGATGGGGGTCGTCGTCAGGTCCAGCGTCCGCTCGAAGATCGGGGCGTGCCCGGGGGTCACGGCGGCCTGCTGCCCGTTTCCATTCCCGTTGTGGGGCGGCCCCTCTGCTTTCCGTTCCCCTGGTCCCAGAACCACGACTTCCACCGGTCGGTCGGTCGTCGATCGAATCTCTTCCACGAGGTAGCGGGCCCCGTCGCGCGGCGGGATCAGCGGGATCCCCTCCGACTCGAACAGGGGGCGGAGCGACGGCGTGACCATGCCGCCGTCCCAGGGGCCCCAGTTGACCGCGACGACGCGGCACGACGGTCGGTCGCGCGCCTCGCGCTGGGCCCACTTGTTGAGGATCTCGTTGGCGGCGGCGTAGGCGACCTGCCCGGTCCGGCCGAACCGGGCGGTGGAGGAGGAGAAGAGGGCAAGCACGCGGAGGTCGTCCCCCGCCGTGGCCTCGAGCAAGGCATGCAAGCCGGCGACCTTGGTGTCGAAGACGGTCGCGAACTGCTCGTCGCTCTGGTCCTCGATCCGGCGGTCGGCAAGCACCCCTGCGCCATGGATCAAGGCCCGAATCGGCCCGAACTCGTTGCGGATCTCGTCGAGCCGAGCGCGGAGCGCGTCGGCGTCGCGGACGTCGGCCGAGCGGTAGACCACGCGCGATCCGGCGGCCTCGATCCGCGCGAGGTTGGCGAGGATCTCGCGGTTGGCCGAGAGGTCGCGGAACTGGGACCCGATGATCTGCGGAGTTGCGTGGCCGTTGGCGCGGGCGACCAGGGCCCGCTTGATCTCGGCCTCGTCGGCGAGCGGAACCAGCCAGTCGGGCTCGGAGACCGGCTCGGGGCTGCGGCCCAGCAGCACGATCGTCGGCTGCAATGCTTCGGCCAGGGCCACGGCCGCTTCGGCGGTGATCCCCCGGGCTCCTCCGGTGATAATCACCACGTCGCTCGGATTGAGCTCGGCTGAGCTTTCAGAACTCGCCGTGCCGGCCAGGTCGCGCGAGACGAGCTGCAAGGTGATGCGCGTGCCGTCCGGCCCGAGGCCCACTTCCACCGGCCCGCGCTGGAAGATTTCGGCGAGGAGCAGGGTGGCCGCCTCGTCCGGGCTCTCGACCCTGGGATCGAGGTCAATTGCCTTGCAGGTGACCTCGGGCCATTCGTGGCCAGCCGTTTTGGCCAGCCCTGCCAGCCCGCCCGCGGTCGGAACGGCGGAGCCGGAGGCGGAGGGCAAGCCGTTGAGGCCGAACGAGCCATCGAGCCGCGTGACGGTCGCGAGCACCGCCCCCGAGTTCTGACCGGCCTGCCTCAGGCTGCCGGCGCAGGTCCGGAGCAGTCGGAACGCCTCTTTGATCGACGAGCCGTCCTCATCCTCCGTCGCCCCCAGGAGCAACAAGCCGTCGAGCTTCGTCGGAGGAGTCGCCGTCTCGATCTCCGCGCGATCGACGAGGCGAGGATGATAGCCCATCCCCATCAGCCGGGCGGCTAGGGCCGAGGCGAGGCCACGGTCTTCGCCAGCGATCCAGAATTCTCCCCCAGCCCGGATCGCCACGTTCTCTTCGCGAGAATCAAGCGGCACGCTGGTCACAACCAGCCGCTGAATCGCGGGCCGAGCAGTCGGCTCGATCTTGGCCGGCGCTTCGGCAGGCCTGGATGCTTTCTTGGCCACCGGGGTTGCAATCGCAACCGCCGTTGCAGTCGCAGTCGCGGGAGGCGAGAGGAAGTCGACGATCTGGCCGAGTGTTCGAAGAGTGCCGAGGTGCTCGGGCTTAACGACGGGCGCTTCGGGGAGTTGCTCCTGCAAAGCGGCGAGGATTTCGACGCGTTTGATGGAGTCGATGCCGAGGTCGGCGTCGAGGAGCATGTCGGGTTCGAGCATCTCGGCGGGATAGCCGGTTTTCTCCGAGACCACCGCGAGCAAGACCTCTTGGACCTGGGCGGCTGCGGGAGCGGTGTCGGCAACCTGCGAGCCTGCCACCGAGGGCGCGACGGCCACCGGGACGGCGAGGAAGTCGATGATCTGACCGAGTGTTCGGAGCGTGCCGAGGTGCTCTGGTTTGACGACGGGCGCTTCGGGGAGTTGCTCCTGCAAAGCGGCGAGGATTTCGACGCGTTTGATGGAGTCGATACCGAGGTCGGCGTCGAGGAGCATGTCGGGTTCGAGCATCTCGGCGGGATAGCCGGTTTTCTCCGAGACCACCGCGAGCAGGACCCCTCGAACCATGTCCGACGAAGGGGAAGTTGCGACCGCCTCCTCAACGCCCCTAGGGGTCGCAACCGTGGCTTCGCCTTGTCCGAGGAAGTCGACAATCTGGCCGAGTGTTCGGAGTGTGCCAAGGTGCTCTGGTTTGACGACGGGCGCTTCGGGGAGCTGTTCCTGCAAAGCGGCGAGGATTTCGACGCGTTTGATGGAGTCGATACCGAGGTCGGCGTCGAGGAGCATGTCGGGTTCGAGCATCTCGGCGGGATAGCCGGTTTTCTCCGAGACCACCGCGAGCAAGACCTCTTGAATGCGATCGACCTGCGCGGGGACCGCGACGGCCACAGGTGTCGGTGCCGGTGCCGCGACGGGAGTCCGCGTCGGAGCCGGGGCTGGTGTCGGTGCGGCTTGGACCGGTGGGGCGGGACGGGGCGGAGCGATGACCGGCCGCGCTTGAGGCACCGGTTGGGGCTCTGGCTGAGCGTGGAACCGAGGCGTTGCGGGTTCGCTCACCTGGGTATCGCGTGACCGAGGAAGTTCGGTGCGAGGCTGGTAGGCCGGAGGGGTGGGCGTGAGGTCCACCAGGCCGAGCGAGGCGTAGGTCAGCCGTTGCTGTTGCTCGAGGAGTGTCTGGAAGGTGCGCTGCGCCTTATCCTGGCCGTCGAGGAATTGCCGGTGCAACGACGAGGTCTGTTCGCCGAGCTTCTGGAGCGCGACCAGGTTGTCCTGCGCATTGCGGAGCGCCTGGCCCAGCATGGCCGGATCGTTCGACCGGAGTGAGGGGGTCGGTTGTACCTGTGTCTGTTGCTGTGGCGCGGAGGTTGGCGCGGGCGAATGGGTGCCGTTCGTTGGATTCATGGGATGATCGAGGTGCGTTCCGTTGCGTCCGTGATGGGCCGTCGCGCCACCGTTGGTCGAGGGAGCCGGGACGGGGGCAGGCGTCGACTGAACGATCCGAGCAGGAGGCGTCGGCGCGGGCGAAGAACCCGACGCAGCAGGGACTGAGGGGGTCGCGGGCCGCGTGGAGGCCGGCCGCGGCTTGGGCTTGGTCGCGAGCGGAGTCGGAGGCGTGGGCGAGGCGTTGGCGCCGCAGACCTTGACGGTCAGGCTCGGCTTGCGAGCGGCTTGCGGGCTGATGTCGACGCCGTCGTCCCACCGCGAGAGCGCGACCGGGTGTCCCAGGGCGGCGACCTGTGCCAGGGCCAGCGCCAGGTCATAAACATGTCCTCGCTTGCCCCGAGAGGCGTCGACCGCCAAGGCGGTGTGCTCGCGGCCTTCAAGGATCGAGCGGACCAGGCCGGTGAGCTTGCCATCGGGCCCGACCTCAAGGAACGTCCGAAGGCCCGCCCGGTGCATCGCCTCGACCTCGGCGACGAACTCAACCGGCTGCGCGAGTTGCCCGGCGAGCAGGTCGCGGGCGGCGTCGGGGGCGTCCGGATAGGGGCTTGCCGTCGTGTTCGCGTAGACCGGGATTCGAGGCGCGGTGAACGGGACCGCGCGGAGCGTCTCGAGGAAGGGCTCACGGGCTTCGGCCACGAACCGGCTGTGGAAGGCGGCTGACACGGCCAAGGGGCGCGCGGTGATTTTCAGGTCGGCAAACAACCGAGCGGCCCGCGCGATCTCGTCGGCGGGGCCGGAGAGGACCGCCTGCCGGGGCGCGTTCTTGTTGGCGATCACCACGTCGAGCCCGGCGTCGCGGACGACCGCCTCGATCCGGTCGAGCGGCGCGGCGACGGCCAGCATTGCCCCCGCCTCCCCTGCTCCGCCGTAGTCCGCCATCAGCCGCCCGCGACGCCGCGACAAGGCGTCGAGCGCCTTGGCGTCGAAGCGGCCCGCAGCGCAGAGCGCGGTGAGCTCGCCGTAGCTGTGGCCGGCGACCGCGTCGGGTTGAATCCCAAAATGTTCGAGGAGCCGGAGCACGCCCAGGCTCATCGCCCCCAGGGCCGGTTGGGCCACCTCGGTCGCGCGGAGCGCGATCTCCTGCTCTTCAGCCTGAGCGTCGGAGAAAGCAGGGTGCGGGAAGACGAGGTCGACCAGTCGCCGGCCGTCATCCAAGGGGAGGCCATTGGCTTCGGCCAGGGCGTCGTGGACTTGCGGGAACCGGCAAGCCAGGCCCCGGAGCATCCCCGCGTGCTGCGCTCCTTGGCCGGGGAAGAGCATCGCCAAGCCCCCGGCCACGGGACCGGTTGCGTAGAAGATCCCTTCGGGGGGGCGGGCGTGAGCCGTGCCGTTGCCGTTCTCCGAGCGACGCGTGCTCTGCGGTCCGCGCTCCACCAGGGAGCGGGCTTGCTCCAGCACGCTTCCCAGGTCGGTCTTGTCGCGTTCGACGACGAGGAGGAGCCGACAAGGGGCGTCGCTCTGGAACCGAGCCCGCGAGCGGGCTGCCTCGACCCGCAAGGCCGACCAGGCGAGGTCGCGGGGCCAGGCCTTGAGTGCGTCGAGCAGGCTGTCTTGGCTAGGGGCCGAGACGGCGAGGATCTGCACGTCGCCATCCCAGTCGATCTGCTGCTTTTCGGCCTCCGCCTCTTCGAGGACACAGTGGAAGTTGCTGCCACCGAAGCCGAAGGCGCTCACGGCCGCGCGGCGCGGATGTTCCGGACGCGGCATCCAGGGGCGTGCCTCGGTGTTGATGTAGAAGGGCGACGTCCCCGGCGCGGCCCCCGCGATCGGCGCGGTCACCTTCGCCGTGGGGGGGAGTACCTTGTGGTGCAGGGCGAGCGCGGCCTTGATCAGACCCGCAGCCCCCGCCGCTGCCTTGGTATGGCCGATCTGTGACTTGACCGACCCCAGGGCACACCACGTCTTCTCGGCATCGGCCTTGCGGTAGACCTCGTTGAGCGCGGCCATTTCGACCGCATCCCCGACCTTGGTCCCGGTGCCGTGCGCCTCGAGCAGCTCGATCGAAGCCGGTGAGACTTCGCCCAACTCGTACGCCTGGTTGAGCGCCTTGACCTGCCCCGCCGAGCTGGGTGCGTAGACCGCTCCGACTTTACCGTCGCTCGATGTGCCGACCGAGCGAATCACCGCGTAAATCTTGTCGCCGTCGCGGCGGGCGTCGTCCAGCCGCTTGAGCGCCAGGATACCCAGCCCTTCCCCCAGGATCGTGCCGTCCCCCGCCGCGTCGAACGGCCGGGCGTCGCCGGTCGGCGACAGCGCGGGGGTCTTGCTGAAGCACATGTACATGAAAATATCGTTGAACGTGTCGAGGCCGCCGGTGAGGACGATGTCGGAGCGGCGGGAGGCGAGTTCGAGCACGGCCAGGTGGAGGGCGCCGATGGAGCTAGCGCAGGCGGCGTCAACGACGCAGTTGGTGCCTCCCAGGTCGAGTCGGTTGGCGATCCGGCCGGCGGCGACGTTGCCGAGCAGGCCGGGGAACGAGTTCTCCTGCCAGGCGACGTAGGAGTCGGCGATCCCTTGGACGACCGTTTCGGCGGTGTCGTCGGCGACCCCTGCGGCTTTGAGTGCGCGTCTCCAGATCGGGTGTCCGAGCCGGGCGCCCAGGGGGATCACCAGCTCGAGGGTGCCGGTGACGCCGAGGATTACGCTGACCCGGTTACGGTCGAAGGTCCGGCCCGGTCCGTAGCCGGCGTCCTTGAGCGCTTCGCGGGCGACCAGGAGGCCGAGGAGTTGGGTGGTGTCGGTCGCCTCGAGGTTATTGGGGGCGATGCCGAACTCGAGCGCGGGGAAGTCGACTGGGTCGAGGTAGCCGCCGCGCCTGGCGTAGGTCATGTCGGGGGCTTTGGGGTCGCCGTCCCAGTAGTCTTCGGGTCGCCAGTGGGTGGGCGGGACCTCAGTGATCGCGTCGAGCCGATCGCGGATGTTGGCCCAGTAGCGCGACAGATCTTCGGCCTTGGGAAACAGGCAGCCCATTCCGATGATCGCCACCGGCACCGGTTGGGTTGGATCGACCGACGAATTCAAGTGACTTCCCCTTTTCGCGCCGACGCTGTTGGCTAGCTAGGTGGTCCGTGGCGAGTTCTCACCGCGTGAGCGGCTCCGATCCCTTTGTCCCTTGACGGGTGCGGGGTGATGGACGTCGAAGGGCCATGAGCCCTCTCGTGCGGATGGGTAATGATTAATTGCTCATCCTTCGTCCCTCACACCTCTTCATCTGAAAACGTTCGATCGGGTCCGCCATTGCCCCACTGGCACGGCTCGGCCTGCCTTCCAGTCGATTGATTCACGATAGTAGAAGCGTTTTTTCTCGGCGGGGAGAACTTCGGAAACGGTTTCCCCCGGGCCGCGACGCGGGGCGTCGGGTGAGGGCATCCCCACGCACGCAAAAAAACAAAAGAGGCATGGGGATGAGGATGCGTTAGGCCCTTTCTCGTGCAACGTGGATATTCAGGCGATCTTCGAGCTCCGGGAGTTCGAGGGGGACGAGGCGGGGCGTACCGGCCGGGATCGCGATCCCCTGCCCCCCCAGGCTGCGGGCCCGCATCAGGACGGCCGCGCCGTAGAGGATGTTCAGGGCCACAGTCACCACCCGGCGATTCTCGGCCCGCTCCAGGAACGAGCCGCGAACCCAGTCGTTGAACGCGGCCATCGCGGGGCCGCACCAGATTTGGTAATCGACGGCGCGCGTGGGCTCGCCCGCGTTGGCCCAGTGCGACGATTGGCCGAGATACCAGCGGAAAATCAAGGCCATCTTATGCTTGGGATCGCGCGTACCCCGTTCGATCTGGGCCGGGTCGCGGGTCTGGAAGTAGGCCCGAGTCTGGTCCCAGATCGTTTCCAACGGGGCCCGGAAGAAGTTCTTCTCGAGCATCGCGCGGTCGGCGGCGGGGATCTGCTCGATCGCGTCGTAGCCACGGTAGAATTCGAAGAGCTTGCCGGCCCGCATGGCGAACATCGTGCCACGCTTCAAGACCTGGACCTTGACCCCCATCTCGAACATGTCGGCGGCCGGGGCCATCGCGATGTCCGCCTGCCTGGCTTCGGCAAGCATCTTGCGGACAGGGTCGGACGTTCCTGCCTCGACGCAGGCCTGGTTGACCGACCCGGTAACGAGGTAGGCCGCCCCCATCGCCAATGCCCCTGCGGCCGACCAAGGGGATGAGATTCCCCCCGCCGCGCCGATCCGGAGCGGTCGGTCGTAGCGGTGTTCCGCCTGCATCCGGTCGCGGAGGGCGAGCATCGTCGGCAAGAGCACGATGGCCGGCTGGTTGTCGGTATGCCCGCCCGAGTCTGCCTCGGCCGTCACATCATCGGCCATCGGGATCCGCGCGGCCCAGGTCGCCTGTTCGCTGGTGATCTCGCCCGAGGCGACTAGTTCCCGGAGGAACTTCGCCGGTGGTGGAGCCAGGAACTTCGAGGCCACCTCGACCCGCGACACCTTGGCGATGATCCGGTTAGGCACCACCACCTGCCCCGCCCCGTCGAGCCGGAGGCCGTGGACCCGGTAGCGAACCACCGGCAAGGTCAGGTCCAGGTAGGCCGACGCCTCGACCAGCTTGACCCCGCGCTTCAAGTAGAGCGCGACCACCGCCGCCTCGAGCTCGGGCTCGTTGGGGCTATGGATCAGGTTGAACCCGTACGGGATCGAGGGTCCTAAGGTCCGCTCGAGCCGGTCGATGGCTGCCTCGACGGCTGTCAGCGGCAGGCCCGCCGCGCCGAAGATGCCGAGCATCCCGGCTCGGCCCATCGCCTCGACGATCTCGGCCGACGCGATGCCGTTGGCCATCGCTCCCGCCACGTAAGGAAAGCGGAGCCGATGCGCTTCGCGGAACGAGACGTCGCCGAGATCCTCGGGCCGGCAGGATGGCAGAACGCCGGCCACCCGCTCCCCGCCGGGACCTTCCCAGGCTGCCAGGTCCCACTCCAAAAGCGCGTGGCTACCCTCCCGTTCCATAATCAGGAACGGGTCGCCGACCCGGCAGAGAGCTCGTTCCAGTGTCTCTTCGTAGGTCGCGGGAATCACCACGGGCCGTTCTACCCCTCTGGAAAGAAAAGAGCCGATCATACAACGTCCGCGCCTCAGCGCCGACCGTTTTTCCCCAAAGACCCAGCTTGTGGAATGTTGGGTTCAAATCCCCGAAGCCATTTCGGGGCTAGTCGCATCAGTGGCCGGACTAGGCAGGTCGAACCAGGAACGGCAAAAGCTCCAGCGTTTGCGAACCTTTCCAATGGACGAAAACCCAGCAGCCGCTCGCCTAGTCACTCAAAAAATCACCTTTGTGTTCTTTCGTCGACTTGTCGGGAGAGCGAGGCGGAGCGGGGTCGGTTGATAAACCGTACTCTTTTACATCAAGTCATCGGGCGTGGGAACACCCCTGATCCGATGTCGAGTTCCTTTGGTGTGGCGCCGAGCGGGCGTGGCGGCCGGGTTTGGGCCCTGGGATCGGGCCTCGATTCCCGGCGAACAATCGGATAGAATCAAGAAATGACATGGGTTTGGGCGACATGCGGATCCTGGGCTCGGTGCGTCGCCAAATCGGGGCCATGATCTCGAACCAAGTCGGAGGGAAGGGACCATGAAGATCCGCGTGGGGACCTGGACTCGAATCGGCCTGGTACTGCTGGGGGCTGTGGCCGTCCCGAGTCTGGCGGCCTGGGGGCAAGCCTTTCCTGGTCCGTTGAACAACCTGACGGCAGGTGGACTCGTCCCTTTGCCTCCCCCTCCGCCTCCGGGCGCTTGGGGCGAGGTTATCTTCGCCAACGAGCGCTGGATCGTGGTCCAGAACAGCCAGGGGCAGCAGTTCCCGATCGCGGCCGACTCGATCAATCAGTTCCTGGTTCGTTGGCCGACGATTCTCGGGGAGTTGTCCCCCAAGTCTTTAGTCGAGGCCACGGGGGATGACCTGGGCTCGATGTCGCTCAGCACGACCCATATTGACGTCTACGAGGGGAGCGACCAGACCCTGGTTCAGCCCACTTATAAGAGCTTGCTGCCGTTCAATCGGGTGGTCACCACGATCGACCCGACGTTCAACCGAATGATGAACGGTTTTGATATCGCCAGTCAGAACACGCTCTACGGCTGGGCCTATCCGATCAATCCCGGTGAGAACGGGATCCCGGGACAGTTCTATGCGGTGGGCAACGTGCTGGGGATCAACCCGGTCCGGATCGGCGTGCCCGGTGATAACGTCGTCAGGATCTTTCCCGATAACGCGGGGAACATGAGTATCAGCCAGGTGACTCGCGGTACCCCTACGTTTGCTCAGTCCGGGGATTCCGTCTTTCTCACCTCGACCGACCGGAATGCGAAGACTCTTGTCCTGTCACAACTGGTGCTCTACAAGAAGATTCCGTTCAAAGAGTTTTCTCCCGCTCCCTGATGATTCATTCGCTGGACGCAAGCCGGTTGAGTTGAGCGGCGGCCCTGGTCTGATTGGGTAGGTGTATCGGTCCTCCCTCCCGGGGATCCGCCCCTCGCAGTCACCTCGGGAACTGTGATCGATGCGTTTTCCCTTTTTCGTCCGGTCGGGGGCGCTCTGCCTCGCGTTCGCGTTTGCGATCAGCGCTGGCTTGGCCGGTGCCGAGGAGTTTCCCAGGTCGCTCGTCGAGTGGTCGCCGATCGCGGCCAACCCGGTCTTCCAAGGGGCTGGGGACGACGCCTGGGACCAGAAGATCCGTGAACGGGGGGACATCCTGGTCGAGGGGAACACGTTTCACCTCTGGTACACCGGCTATAACGACGACCGGTCGCCGACCAAGTTCCTGGGGCATGCCACCTCGCCCGACGGCATCAAGTGGACCCGTGACTCGGCCAACCCCCTGTTCACGAAGTCGTGGGTCGAGGATGTCTGCGTCGTGCGCCAGGATGGCCGCTACCTTCTCTTCGCCGAAGGGAAAGACGACATCGCCCACCAGATGAGCTCCCCCGATGGAATCCACTGGACCGACCTGGGAGCACTCGACGTCCGCAAGGTCGACGGCACCCCGATTCCTCGCGGCCCCTATGGTACGCCGACCGTCTGGTTCGAGAACGGGACCTGGTATCTTTTCTACGAGCGCGGTGACCGAGGGGTCTGGCTGGCCACCTCCCAGGATCGTCTCGTCTGGACGAACGTCAAGGACAGCCCGGTTCTCGCCTGCGGTCCGTGGCCGTACGACCGCGAGGCCGTGGCCGTGAACCAGATCATCAAGCGCGACGGCGTTTACTACGCGTTCTACCACGCCAACGCCCATCGCCCCTGGAAGAAGGACTGGACCACCAATATCGCCCGCTCCCGCGACCTGGTCCACTGGGAGAAGTACTCCGGCAACCCGATCATCCAGAACAATTGCTCCAGCTCCATCCTCGTCACCGGCCCCGGCGGCGATCGGCTCTATACGATGCACCCGGACGTGCGCGTGTTCGAGAACCCCAAAGAAGTTCCGGCAAAACCTTAAAACAAGGAAGAGCGACGCTCCATTCGGTCCTGCCCTTTTTGGGGAATCTCGGCCACTCGGGGACACGGAGAATCGTCATGGCCGGGAAGAGCGGCGGGAACAAGAAACCGGGCCCGAGGCCCGCGAAGGCTGCGGGCCCCCTGATCTCCGGGGATTACGAATCGTTCCTGGGGGAGTTGAAGGAGCGGATCCGGACGGCACAGGTCCGGGCGGCGGTCGCCGTTAACCGCGAACTGGTCCTTCTCTACTGGCAGATCGGCCGGGATATCCTCTCCCGTCAGAAGGAGCACGGCTGGGGAGCCAAGGTTGTCGACCGACTCGCCGCCGACCTGCGGCGGGAGTTCCCCGGGATCGAGGGGTTCTCCCCGCGGAATCTCAAGTACATGCGGTCCTTCGCCAAGGCCTGGCCTGATGAGGCAATTGTGCAAGAGGCGCTTGCACAAATCACCTGGTACCACAACCTGACCCTGCTGGAGAAAGTCAAAGGTCAGGAGGAACGGCTTTGGTACGCTCGGGCGATCATCAAAAACGGCTGGAGCCGCAACGTCCTTGTGCACTGGATCGAGAGCGCTCTCCACAAGCGCCAGGGCCAGGCCACCACGAACTTTGAACGCTCGCTTCCGGCCCCGCAGTCCGACCTTGCTCGGGAAGTCCTCAAAAATCCCTACAGCTTTGACTTTCTCATGCTCACCGATGACGCCGAGGAGCGGGAGATCGAGCGCGGGCTTGTCGAGCACATCCGGGAGTTTTTGATCGAGCTGGGGGTCGGCTTCGCCTTCGTCGGCCAGCAATACCGGCTCGAAGTCGGTGGGGAGGACTTTGTCATCGACCTCCTCTTCTACCACCTGAAGCTTCGCTGTTATGTGGTACTCGAACTCAAGGCAGGCGCGTTCAAGCCGGAGTATGCCGGGAAGATGAACTTCTACCTTTCGGCGGTGGACGACCTGCTGCGGCACTCGGATGACAAGCCATCGATTGGCATCATCCTCTGTAAATCGAAGAACAAGGTGGTTGCTGAGTACGCACTGCGTGACCTTTTGAAGCCAGTGGGCGTCTCGAGCTACGTGACGAAGCTCGTCGAGTCGCTACCGAAGGACCTGAAGGGAAGCCTGCCGAGCCTGAAGGAGATCGAGGCCGAGTTGAGCGGAGAGGGTGATGCTGAAAGGTCGCCTCGAAAGAAAAAATAACTCAAGATCGTGTGTGCGAAACGAGTCTGGTACTTTCTTTTGGAGGTTAGACTTTCGCCTAAAATGGAGTTTTCGAGGGTGGGCGATGACTGTTTCTGGATATTTGTATAGATAAGGCGATTTGATGTACTGGTGCCAATCCCGATAGGGAAAATAGAGCGGTATCGTGCCTCTTCCTTCGGTCTTGGTCTTTGGGGCGGCGCTCGGGTCGCGTTGCCGCAGAGCTCGACACTCTGTCCAGGTCATTTCTCAATCGAGGAACGACTGGGGAGTTCAGCAAGATCCCGGCCAGGGTTCATATGGCCAATCCAACTCGCCTCACGGGCCTTCTCCTTCCTTTCTCACGCAGCTCCCCGCTTGCGATCCCGTTTTACGCAAATCGACAATGCTGCGGTTGGGCAGCTTGTCTGCCAGGTCATGTCGCCGATCGCATCGCGAAGTCGTTCCTGGTTGTAACGATGCGCTGATCGCCCATTGATCCGCCGATCGCCGTCGTGGAGATTGTCGGCGTGGAAGGTACGAGGATCGCCTGCTTCTCCCAGGCTTCGTTCTGCCTCGCGGTCGGATCACTCAAACCGAGGGGTGTTCCATTTCCAGGAGAGGCAAAATCGAAGGTGAGTTTAGGAGTGTCGGTTTTGCTTGTACTGTTCATGCGAACAAGATCATGAGAAGTCTGTGGAGCTTAATGGAGTCGTACCATCCGTGGGGGCGTCCATGATCGAATTCTCGTTTCCGGCCAATCGATCACGTTTAATATTGACGAGCGTGTCAGACGCACGTTATTGAGTGCGAGGCGCGAACTCCTTCTCGTCGATAACTTTTCGTCTGGTCGAGTGCGAGGATTTCTTTCGTCTTCTTGTTCTTGTCCGCTTCGTGTCCGAAGCGATTGCGGCTCTGCGCGCAGGGGAATACGGGGCAAGGGGCGTCATGAATCGCCGATGGTGGGGGCAACCTGCTCGCGGTCGAGATGGTCTTCAACAAAGGGAAGCGGACTCTATGGAAGTATGGGAAGAAACGAAGGGGGAGCGAGATTCACATCACCGACCCCGAGGATTCACGTTGATCGAACTCTTGGTGGTCATTGCCATCATCGCGGTTCTCATCGCCCTCCTCTTGCCAGCCGTTCAGGCGGCGCGTGAGGCCGCACGTCGCGCCCAGTGCGTCAACAATCTCAAGCAACTGGGCTTGGCGATGCACAACTATGAATCGTCGGTTGGGTCGTTTCCCTGGGGGCACTCGGGCTTTAGCAGTAGCGATTGGGGAGCTTTCCCGCTCTTGCTCAACATGTTCGAGCAGTCAGTTGTTTTCAATAGCCTT
This sequence comes from Singulisphaera acidiphila DSM 18658, assembly GCF_000242455.2. GTDB lineage: Bacteria > Planctomycetota > Planctomycetia > Isosphaerales > Isosphaeraceae > Singulisphaera > Singulisphaera acidiphila. The sequence goes on along the minus strand of NC_019892.1, from coordinate 4,546,086 downwards.
AACTTTGCGAACACGGGCCGTGCGACGTCGAAGCCGAGTGCCGAGAACTCGACGGCCCAGTATTTGAAACTCGATGTCCTCAACTGCCCCTCCGACGTCGACCGGTTGACGGCGGGTTTCGGAACCGTCAGCTATGCCACTAGCTTTGGAGCATCGCCCGCGGGCTTTGGTCTCGCGTCTCCGGACGGGATCTTCGGCTTTGTGGGCATCCCCAATCCCGCGCCCGGCAACGGTCCGGGTGAGCCTATCGTCCGGGTCGCCGACGTTACCGATGGCCTGAGCAATACGGCGGCCTTCAGCGAGCGGGTCAAGGGGATCGGCACTGCGAACAACTCCGCGCTGGACACGATGACCCCCAGCGCCACGTCCATCGCAGTCCTGACCTCGACCTATCCTGGCGACAACGCCGTGGACTCGGCAACAAACGGTCCCCAACTCGATCCGTCCTCAGGGCCAGCGCATATCAAACACGCTGTAGTGAAAGGACTTGCGTGAGGTAGTCCGTATTAATCATACAGGACATCATCTTTCCACGTAGGCTATCCTTGTCGGGATGACGCTTCAGCAGCGTCACGGCGAACCGCCGAAGCCAGCTCAAGTTGTTCCCCAAAGTCCGCTCGCGAGTGCGGTGCTCATCTTCGCGAAAGTTCACATCGAGCACCCAGTGCATCGACTCGATACTCCAGTGACCGCGGACCGCTTCGCCGAAACGCTTGCCGCTCAGATAGTGGCTGCTGAGATAGTAACGCACCTCGTCCGACTCCGTCCCATCGGCATGCTGCGTGATTCGCACCGCATAGCCAATTGCCTTGATCCAGGGCCAATCCTTCAGCGGCGCGAAATCAGTCGGCACCTTGACCAGATAATAGGAACGCTCGTCGATGCGGCCGTGCCCGGCATCACGGGTCTCGTCGTATCGATAGTGGAGGTCCTCGAGATCGCGTTCCAGGTGGTCGAGGAAGAACGCTTGGATCGCGGTTGCGAGCTTCGGCTGATTGTCTTTGACGGCGATCACGCAGTCGCCGCCACCGTCAACGATCTGCTCGACAATCGCTTTCTGGCAGCCCATCGCGTCGATCGTGATGAGCGTATCCGTGAGGTCAATCTGCTCGAGAAGTTTTGGGATGGCTGTGATCTCGTTGGACTTGGCGTCGGTGGCCACCTGACCCAGCGCAATGCCCTGCTCGCTGGCCCAGGCGCTGACAATGTGCAGATTGCCAAGACCTTTGGCCGCATCGTGCGATCCGCGACAGGCTTTGCCGTCGATAGCGACGTGTCGGCGGGAGTTCTCAGTGTCGGCGGGGATCGCGTCGCAGATCCAGTCCTGGAAGCAGCGTTGAAAGGCTTCGGGTTTCAGCGCCATGAGCAAGCGTCGGATGCAATCCCGTGAGGGGATGCCGTTGGGCAGGGCCAGATGCAGGGCCAGCCAGGACTCACGATTCTTGGCCCAGCGATGAATGGCGGTAGGGCCATCGCATCCGCAGATGACGGCGCAGACCGCGATGACAGCGATATCGACCATCAAGTGCCGACGATTGCGTGCGTGGCGGGGATCGGAGAGCGATTCGAAATAAGAGCCGATGGAGCCGACATCGACGGGCTTGGCCATGGGAGGCATCCTGGGATCGGTCGGTGTCGGCCTCCGCACACCCGGAGTGCAGTAAGCCGATTCACGAGGACCGATTCAAAGATAACGAGCCACGGTCTGTCGCGCCAGACTACTCAGGCCGCACAGTTATACGCGCTGGCCCTGATCCGTCCTTGGTCGCGCCCCCGGCGCCCTTCACCTCGGGGGCTGCGTACTACCGGTCTCTCTGCATCGGTGCAGGGGGCCCGCAGGTTGCGCTTGCCGGTCAGGCCGCGGGCGGTCCGACACCACCTTGGGGACCCTCAGGCCCAGTCGGCGGCTACTGGTGGCTCGCCATTATGCCTTATGGAACGACCTACAATCATGTGATGGCTCCCAATACTTGGTCGTGCATTGACGGCACGGGCGGACGCCTCCTCTCTGGCGCCTGGACGGCCGGGAGCCGCCATTCCGGCGGGGTCAACGTCTGCTTCGGCGACGGACACGTCCAATTTATTAAGCAGACCATCAACATTTCGGTCTGGTGGGCCCTTGGAACCAAGGCCGGTGGCGAGGTCATCTCGGCCGACTCGTTCTGATTGGCTGAGCTGTCGGCTCAACGAATCAACTGGACTCTCGGAAACCCGTTTTTGTTCGTTCCGGGATCACGGGTTTCCGAGGGGTCGAGTCAAGAAAGAAGATCATGACCAGTGCAGAAAATTCATGCACATAAAGTCCTCCAGGAGAGTGGGACTATAGCAGCCCCGGCAGGAGCGACCGTCGAACGCGTAAGGCTGGCGCTGACGATCGCCCTTACGGGGTCCGAAGAGCATGCTTGACTTTTTGACTTTTAATAGTCCTTGCTAATACTACAGCGCTAAGTCGTATCCCATTTGCATTGGGGCAACCCTGTAAGTTTGATGCCCATCTCATGCAACTTTCGCCTTGTCCGCTTGGTGTGGCACCGTTGCGCCACGGCGTTTCGACGCTGCGCCCGCTCGATCTCTTCGGAGGTCCGCTCCAGAAGCTTTCGCGGAGGACTCAGCCCCAACCACCAGAACGGGATCAGCGCCGCCATCGCACTGTGGACTTGGCACTCCGTCAGACCCGGATTTTTCCCCCCCGAACTTCTGTCGCATCCGCGATAGGAACAAGTAGCTCAGGCAACTCAGGATCAGGTGGCGTTTGAGCCCCTGGTAGCGGCGGCCCTCATACTGATCCAGTCCAATCTCGGACTTCTGGTCTTCGAAGCAGCGCTCGACGCGCCATCGCGAAAACCCGACCAGCAACAGCACCTGCACCGACGTCTCCTCGGGGGCGGCGCCGACGAAGAACTTCAACTCCGCCGGGTTCAAGACGTCACGGGCGGCAACCAGGTGCAGCGGCTCTCCCGGTAACCCGTCGGCGCCCACGGGGGAAAACCGCAGGTGCTTGACTTCCCAGACCATCGGCCCCTTGTGCCCATCCTTGACTCGCCACTGGACCCAGGGCTGGTTGCGAAACCCGTCTTGATCGAGCATGGCATCAACCCGCCGAGCCGGTGTGCTGCCGCTCGCCAGGCGAGGCGTCTTGCGGCCGCGGCCCCGCCCGTGCTTACGGTACTTCCTGGTCACGACACGCGGTGCCTTGATCCAGCCCATGAAGTTCCGCGGCACCTCGCCGACGAACTTCTGGCGACGGGCCGAAAGTCCCCGCAGGAACTCGGGCTTGCCGCCGTAGCCCTCGTCGAAAGTCATCCAATCGAAGTGCAGGCCGTTGCCGGTGGCGCGGTCGTAGAGTTCCAGGGCGATCGTCCACTTGGGCCGATACACCATGTCGTCGGGGATGCCGGCCTCGCGGCAGCGGGCGCGGTCGAGGGACCAGGATTCCGGCAGAAACAATTCGCCGTCGAGCAGACAGTGAAAGCCCTCACGAGCGTAGGCGAGGTGGACCGTGACGATGCAGTTCTCCTTCTTGCCGACGGAACCGCACCACTGCCGCTGCACGCCGGGGGTCTTGTCCCCCTTCTTGACGTCGCTCGTCTCATCGAAGACGCCGATCGCGTGGGGACCGGCGTGCTCGTCGCGGACGATGTGCTGGAGCCGGTCGCGCGTCCGGTCCTGGTCCCAACAGTGCTGGCTGAGGAACTCCTGCAGGGTCCTGACCGGCACGCCGGCATTAATGGCAATCGGTTCCACGCTCTTCTCGGGGATATCCGAGAGCTGGCCGGAGACGTAGACCGGCAGATGGGCCCGCGTGTCTTTGCGCGGGAAGCAGTCATCGAACCGCTTGAGGAACTTCTTCAGCGCGGGCTTGAGCTTGCGAATCTGTGGGATATCCATGCTCGTACCTCCATAAACCATGAAGGCAAGCATACTTTCGCAATGGCCGGCGGATCAAGACGCTACAACTTGGCGCTGTAGTACTAAAGGGTCTGCGAATATGAGGATTCTGTGTTTTTCTGGCGGCTGTGTCGCTGTGATGGGTCTGTTCCTCGGAGGCTGTAACTCAGGCACTCCCTATGCCGAAAGCTCGCTGCAAGAAACTACTGTGAAGGGGGTGATTCAAGTTCACGGCAAGCCGCTTGGGGGGGGCGAGGTCCACTTCAACCCGGGCAACTTGAACCGCAAGGTGGGCGGACGCAATGCTCCCATCGCGAAGGATGGCAGCTACACGCTCACGACGCTCGTGGGCCAGAACATCGTGAGCGTCTCCCCTCCCCAGAACAAGGCTCGCAGCAAAGACATCGTCGGTTTGGAATACGAAGAAAAGACCGTCGATCTCAAGCCTGGGGAGAATACGCAGAACATCGACTTTCTCCCCTGATCCGGTCCGCCGAGAGAATGCGAGCGAGGGGTGGAAGTCTTGTCGAATGTCGTCGATGGAGGATAGGAAAACGGGTGGCGTACCCTTTGGTGAAGTTTCACCTACCCCAAGACTTGCCAGCAAGGCAAAAGGAGTACGCCGCCATGAACCAATCTGCCTCCGTGATCTGGATCCTGTAATGCGCGACGTGGGTCGTCGGGAAAAATGCGAAATTGAGGAGTGGAGCGACTGATGGCAAGCTACTTTAGAATTGTGTTTTAAATGTGAAAGCTGTTGTGCTTGTTGGCTTATGTTGCACGGCCTCTTGCCGTTCGGCTCCCGGCTTCGCCCCCCCTTTGTTGCCTGCCTAACGTCTCACCGCAGTAATTGTGGACACGTCGGTGGTTGTCTCCATGAGTACACTCCGCATCGAGCGGCCCAGGAAACGGTTGCGGCGGGCCGAACTGGTCGTATGATTGTAGATGATCCAGGGTTGAGTTTTAATCGATTAATGACGAGAAAAAACTAACGCAAAGTAACACGGGGATGCTGATATTTTTCAACGTAAGGTTGGGGATTTGGGTGATCGGGACCCGTGCGACGACGACTTGCTGGTCTTGCTTTGGGCTTCAGGACGAGGTCTGGAGTCGAGAGGAGCGTCTCGGCTCTTGTCGGTTTTCCTCACTCCATGGTCGTCGATGAGGTGAGGGGCGTCCGTCGTGGTGAGGCGGGCCGGCAAATCGCTGCTTTTTGGGCGGCGACGGCCTCATGGGGCCGGCTCGTCACCCGTGATTTCCGCCTCGATCTCAGGTGGCTTGGCTGTGGCCACCGTTTTCGAGGTCAGGTCTTCCTTGGCTGTCGCCTATTTCCTTCGTGCGTTCAAAGACTTCACCAACTGCTGTTAAGACGCTCACCGTGAGGGCTGGTGCTTGGAATCGATCACCTTTCGCTCGGTTGGTGGCAGCGGGTAGAATGAGGCGATCGGCTTGGCCCGGTCGGGCCTGACTGCCGCAACGTGTATGACTACCGTCGCATCATCATCGACCCCGATGGCTTCTTAAGGACGTGTTCCTTCTGCGCTGCCGGCGTTTCGAGGATCATCGCGGATTCCTCGCGTCAGCGCTGTCGGGGTGGGAGTCGAGGAGACTCGGGTCACCGGTATTGAAGCTTCCTGATCTCGTCAGTCCGCTCGTCAAGGAAACCAGGTTCATTCGGGTTCGATGGCCCGCCCGGCAATGGCGAGGTTCCGGTGATAAACCACCCCGATCCGTTCAAAGTCGCCGCGACCACGGACTCACATGAGATCGGGGAGGCCTTGCCACAGGCTGGATCGCTCTCGCGGCCGGATCCGCCTGCGTTGGGACCCGCGAGACCGAAATCGTTCGCCCCCGCCGACTCGTACCTCTCGGGGGCTGGTCTGCCTCCGGAATTGGCCGAGTTGGCCGAAGAGATTACGGGGCGTTTGCAGGACGGTGAGATCGTCGACCTCGAGGACTACGCTGCGCGGTATCCGAAGTGGGCGGACTCGATTCGCCACCTCATGCCGATCCTGCGAGAGATGGCCGAGCTGGGGCGAGCCGTCGTCGCAGAGAGCGGCTCGGGGGGGGCGATCGAAGGGGAGCGGATCCTCGGTGACTTCCGGGTCCTTCGCGAGGTCGGCCGTGGGGGCATGGGGATTGTCTATGAGGCCGAGCAAATCTCGCTGGGCCGCCGGGTCGCCTTGAAGGTGCTCCCGCTGGCGGCGGCGATGGATCCGCGGGCGCTCCAGCGGTTCCAGCTCGAGGCGCAGGCGGCGGCCTGGCTTCAGCACCCGCAGATCGTACCGGTCTACGCGGTCGGATCCCTCGGTGACGTTCCCTATTACGCGATGCACTTCATTGAGGGGGCTAGCCTCGCCGAACTGATCGCGGAATTACGCCGGCTCGAGGACCTGGGCGTCGAGGATCCTCCGAACGCGAGCCGGTCCGGTGGTATCAGCTCCCTGGCGCGCGGTCTGCTGTCAGGGTGGTTCGTTCCCTCAGACGTTGAGGGGGAGGACGACGGATCCGACGTTGGACCCGTTGCTGAGCTCCCTGTGTCCGACATCACGGTTGGGGCGAGCCGTCCGAATCGACGCCCGAAGTCGCTCACCGAGGCCTCGGTACGCGGTTGGGATTACGCGCGCACGGTGGCCCGCCTCGGCGTGCAGGCGGCCGAAGCGTTGGAATATGCCCATGAGCATGGCATCCTCCACCGCGACATCAAGCCGGCCAATTTACTTCTCGACCGCCGGGGGGTCTTGTGGGTAACCGACTTCGGGCTGGCCCGCGGCCCCGGGGATACGGGGCTGACGCTGACCGGCGACGTGCTCGGAACCTTGCGGTACATGAGTCCCGAGCAGGCCCTGGCCAAGCGGGCGCTGATCGATCGCCGGACCGACATCTACTCGCTGGGCGCGACCTTGTATGAGTTGCTCACCCTGCATCCGTTCGTCACTGGCACCGACCGTCAGGAAATCTTGCGCCGGGTGATCGAAGAGGATCCGGTCCCGATCCGCCGGCACAGTCCGGCGGTGCCCGTCGACCTGGCCACGGTCATCACGAAGGCGATCTGCAAGGACCCGACGGGGCGTTACGTGACGGCCCAGCACTTTGCCGATGACCTGAGGCGGTTTCTCAAGGGTCGGCCGATCGCGGCCCGCCCGACCGGGCCGCTCAAGCAGGCTTGGAGGTGGTGTCGGCGTCGGCCGTTGACGGCGGGGTTGGCCATGGCCTTGGTAGCCGCCCTGGTCGCCGGCTTCATCGGGGTCGTCTGGAGCTGGAGGGTTGCGGTCCACCAGAAAAATCTCATGGCCCAGGCACAACGGAGGTCGGAAAAGGCGCTCGCCAACGAGTCCCGCGCCAACAAGGCTCTGCTCATCGCCAACGCCCATGAACGGTCGGCCCGTGAGCAGGCGCAACGCCGCTTCGTCCTGGCCCGGGAGGCGGTCGAGCAGTACTACACTGGCGCCAGCCAGGACGTTCTGCTCCTGCAACCTCAAATGGCGTCGCTTCGCAAGCGGTTGCTGGGTACGGCGTTGTCGTTCTATGAGCGGTTGCAGGCGACGATCGAGGAGGAAGCGGACGGTCCCAGGACGCGGGTCGAGTTGGCGACCGTGTATCGGCAGGTGGGGCGGATCGCGGTCGAGGTCGGATCCCGGAGCGCGGGCCTGGAGGCGTTGGAGCGGGCTCGAGCGATTCTTGAGGTGTTGGTGCGGGCCGACCCGGCTGACTCGGGCCTTCGCCGTGACCTGGCCTCCACGCTCGATTTCATCGGCAAGCTCGAGGTTTATACCTCCGGCCGGGAGTCCGAAGGGCAGCGCTCCCTGGAGCGGTCACTGGAGCTCTGTGAGGCGTTGTTAGCCGAACACCCTGACGATGCCGACGACCGGTTCGCGGTCGCCGCCGCCGCCGGTGAGATCGGCTATGCACGGGCCCGAACCGGCCGGATCGCCGAGGGGCTGCGGTCCCTCGGACGAGAGCGGGACATTCTGGAACGACTGGTTGTCGAGCATCCCGATCACGCCTTGTACCGGAACCAGTTGGCCCTGAATTACGGCCAGCTCGGGGAGATTCAGGCGGACGCGGGACAGGTCACCAAGGCGCTTCACTCGCAAGAGCAGGCCGCGGCCCACCTCGACCGGCTGGCGGCCGATTATCCCGAGATCGCGATCTACCGTCGGCGGTTGGGGCAGGTCGAGACGGATACCGGCCGACTCCTCTCCGACGCGGGCCGCCCGTCCCAGGGACTGCCGCACCTGGAGCGGAGCTTGTCGATCCTGGAGAAAGTGGCGGGAGACTTCCCCGCCGTCTCCAGTTATCAGCGCGCGGTTGCGGAGAGTTACGACGTGTTGGGGGCGGCCCAGGCCAAGCTGGGTCGTCGGGACGAGGCGATCCGGTCGCTGGCCCGGGCGCGGGAGACTCTCAAGCAACTGATTGCCGATCACCCCGACTTTATCGCCTACCAGGCGGATCTGGCCGAAAACTATTTGTGGACCGGGGTCGCCTACCAAGACTCAGGTCGGTCGGACGATGCGGTGCGTGAACTCTCCAGCGCCCGAGAACTGCTCGGGCGGATGGTCCCTGGGATCAGCAGTTTGTATGCCCTGGCTCGGACCGAGTCCCGGCTCGTTCCCTTGACCCGGCCGGCCGAGCGCGAGGCCCAGGCGGATCGGGCGATGGAGGCGTTGCTCCGGGCCATCTCCCGAGGCTATCGATCGGTCGACTCCCTTCGGACCGACCCTTGCCTCGACTCACTCCGATCGCGTCATGATTTCCAGAGGCTTTTGCTCGACCTCCAGTTCCCCGAATCGCCCTTTGCCCCGTGAGCCGACCGGCGGATCCGAAACGCAAGTAAGTATGAATTGGGGGGGGAGGCTGAGGTTGCGGGGTGCTCGCCGGTCCTGGAGCAGGCCGTTGGGCCTGCCGACTCGCGCGGTCCGGAAGGGCCGAGAGCGGGGTCATTCGCTTGTCGGGGACAAATATTGCGACGTCCCGGTTTTTTTTTCGAATCCGCCGCCGAGCCCCTGCGGGGTAAAGATTGGGAGGGGTTAACGAACATGACCGACTTGCTCTCAAGGACGCATGAGTTAATCGACTGTGCCAATCAGGGGGATGAGGCAGCCCGGCAAAATCTCCTGGAGCGTTACCGTGACTATCTAAAGCGGATGGTCGCGGTGCGGCTCGACCGTCGTCTGGCTGCCCGCGTCGACGCTTCGGACGTCGTCCAGGAGACCCTGGTCGAGGCGGCCCGGCGACTGAACGACTACCTTCGGGAGCGGCCGATTCCTTTCTATGGCTGGCTTCGACAACTTGCCGAAGAGCGAATTGTCGATACTCATCGCCGGCATGTTACTGCCCAGCGTCGGAGTGTCACGCTGGAACAGCAAGATCGTGGTCTACCGGATGCCTCGGCTGACGAGATTGTCCGGAGGATGTTCGCGGCCGATACTAGCCCAAGCAACCACCTGATGCGCCAGGAGAGGCACGAGCGGCTCAAGGGAGCTCTCGCGATTCTTCCGCAACGCGATCGGGAGGTACTGGTGATGCGACACCTCGAGCAGCTCAGCACTGCCGAGATTGCCGCCATGCTGGAGATCAGCGAACCAGCCGTGAAGTCGCGACTGCTCCGGGCCTTGATCCGCATGAGAGAACAGATGGGCGATCCGGCGTGAGCATGCCCATCGCCCTGGCCGTCAAATCTCGATTCATTTCGGCGTTTGATCCCGAATTCCCGGCCCGCGGTAACCTTGGATGGCCACCGGCAGGCCCGTACCATGAGACCCAGTGCTGCGATGAAACTCGATCCGAACCCCCAACACGCTTGGAAGACGAACGGCCTCGCCGTCGGCTTCCTGCTGGCCACCTGCTTCGTGCTGACCCCGGGTTGCGGGTCCGAAGCGCCGAAGCCGCCGGCCGCCTTCACAATACCTGTGTCCTCAGACCCACCCCAGGTTAAAGCCAAGGCCAAGGGGAAGGGCGAGGCGTTTGATGACCTCCGGGAGCGTCGCGCGAAGAAACGCCTGGCCGCTCAATCTTGAAGTTGACCTGTTTCTGACTCAGGCCGCTCCGACCGTGGCCTCCGTTCCTTCATCAATTCTTCCCTCGTGAATTTGCCGTCGAATAGTCAGTTTTTAGTCTTTTCTTTCATTTCTGCCGCCAGAGGAGTTGTTGGACGATGCACACTACATTTCGACGGAATCGAGAAGGCTTCACGCTGATCGAGCTCCTCGTCGTGATCGCCATCATCGCGGTCCTGATCGCGCTCTTACTCCCTGCTGTGCAAGCCGCTCGAGAGGCTGCGCGACGTGCGAGCTGTGTCAATAACCTGAAGCAACTCGCCCTGGCCACCGCCAACTACGAGAGCAGCTATAACACCTATCCGATGGGCGACCACCGCGGTCGCGCTTCCAATGGCGACACGATCCGCCAGAACTTCGGCCCCTTTCTGGCGCTGACCCAGTTCATTGAACAGGCCAACATCTTCAACACGTTCAATTCAAGCCTGCAGTGTTACATCTGGCAGAACAGCACGACCAACGGTATTGGCCTGAGCGCGCTGTGGTGCCCGAGTGACGGCGTGATCTCTAGCCTTCGCTGGCCCGGCAAGCCCGGCGACGGTTGGGAGGGCGCCCCTGTCCCGATGACCTACGCCAGCTACGCGGGCAACCTCGGGCCGCTCGTCTACTACACCAACGGGGTGGGCGACACGAACGTCATGGCCCAGATGAAGGGGATCTTCTCCTACATCGGTGGCTGCTGCAATGATAATCGGCCGAGCGTCTCTCCGACCCGGTTGGCCGACATCACAGATGGGACCAGCAACACCTTCCTCTTCGGCGAGCACGCCCACGCACGAATCTCCACCTCCGGCCTGAACGCCGACGACATGTACGGGGCCAACTGGTGGACCTCGGGCGACTACGGCGACACGACCGCGTCGAGTTTCTTCGCCCCCAACTACTTCCAGACTAATGATGACGGCTACAAGCTTGCAAAGTACTTCCCACGTGGCGACAACTTTTCGATGACCTTCGCGAGCATGCACCCGGGCGGGGCGAATTTCTCCTTCTGCGATGGCTCGGTCAAGTTCATCAAGAACTCGGTCAACTCGTGGAACCCGAAGGCGATTACTTACAGTAATCCGAACTACAACCTCAACGGTGTGAACTTCGGCGTCTACCAGGCACTCTCGACACGCAACGGCGGTGAGGTTATTAGTTCCGACGGCTATTGATCTGAGCAAACCTGCGAATCCAGCCACTTCCCTCCGAGGCCGTCGGAATGCGACCGGCCCCGGAGGGATTTTCGTCTGGCGAGCACCGCGCCATGTGGTGCTCGAGAGAACTCCGCTCGGGGCGACACTCCTCCAAAAAAAGAAGAGAAAGACAAGGCTTCAAGCAAAGGCAAGGTGTGCGCGTGAGCAACGGCGAGGCGGCAGGGACGAAGACGGGCCGGATCGTTTCGATGGACCAGTTCCGCGGCTACACCGTCGCGGGCATGTGCGTGGTCAACTTTCTTGGTGGGCTGCAGGCGATCCACCCGGTGCTGAAGCACAATAATAATTACTTCAGCTATGCCGACACGATCATGCCGAGTTTCCTGTTCGCCTGCGGTTTCTCGTACCGGCTCACGGCGCTCAAACGTCTCGACCAGTTTGGCCCGGCCGCGATGTATCGCCGGTTCGTCTGGCGGAGCCTCGGCCTCGTGTTGCTCTCGCTAATGATGTACGGCTTTGGCGGCGAGTTCAAGTCGTGGTCCAGGATGACGCCGGAGGCCATCCAGGGATTTTTCGCCAAGCTGCTCAAGGCGAACCTCTGGGAGGTGCTCGCGATCATTGGCGCCGTGCAGTTGCTGATTATGCCGGTGATTGCCGCTGGGCCGCGGGTGCGAGCCGTCACGCTTGTGGCCCTGGCCGGGGCGCACTTGGTGCTCTCCTATTCCTTCAATTTCGACTTCGTCTACGGCCGCCCGAACCGGTTGGACGACCTGCTGGGAACGTCCGGCTCGACCGCCTGGGACGGCGGTTTCTTCGGTCTGCTCTCTTGGGGGGCGATCATGCTGGCGGGGACGCTCGCCTATGACGTCGCGGCGGCTGTGACCCCCGGCAAACTCACGGCCCGATTGCTCGGCTGGGGGGTCGTCCTGATGGCGCTTGGGTACGGGCTCTCGTGTCTCTCGATGCTGTCCGACGGCGAGACGGCAACCGGTCGGGGCCATGTCGCCGCCTCGCCGGTCTGGCCTCCGTTTGAGAAGCTCACTGGTCGTCCGTTGCAGTCGCTTCTGGCCGAAGCCCCGTTCGTGCAGCCACCGCCTCCCGAGCACCGGCCGCATAACTACTGGATGATGAATAAGCGCCTGGTCAGTCTGCCGTTCATCCTCTTCGCGATCGGGTTCGCATCCGCCGTCTATGGCCTGTTCGTGCTCGCGTGCGACGCGGGAGGCTTCTGCCTCGGCCTCTTCCGCACCTTCGGCCAAAACGCGTTGGCTGCTTATACCCTTCATCACATGATTGAGACTCAGATCCTCACGATCGTCCCTCAAGACTCACCGCTCTGGTGGTGCCTCACCGGGCTGGCGCTCTTTTTCGGGATCACTTACCTGTTCGTCCGGTATCTAGAGAGCCAAAAAGTTTTCATCCGGCTCTGAGAGTTGTGCAAAGTCCTTCGGCTTCTCGCTTCGACAAACATCCGCTGAGATGAAGTTTGAGTCTGGTTTTCGGTCGTCGTCCATCGTCCGGAAGTTTGCCACTATAGCTCGTGCCCGGATGCCGGGCGATACGGGATGTCAGGTCTCGTCTCGTTCCGGACGGGCCATGAGATCGAGTCGGAGGTTCTTCTGATTTGTATGCAGACAGAATCCTATGACTCCTTTTTCGGTCCGAGCATTCCTTACCGGAAAAGACAGACGAGCACGACCAAACTGAGGGAGATCATGGCGACCCAGTAGCTGCCCAGCACCCGCCCTGCGCGATCGATCGCATCATCTCCCGGCAAATCCCGCAGAACAGGGATGTTTTGCCGGCCGCTTCCCGATTTGTCGAAATGAGGGGGACAAGTTGGCCACGCATCGCGATTGGTTTTGGCTCAACCGCCGACAGGTAAGGTGAGCACCGGGCCGGTTGATTTCTCGTCGGACTCCTGGAGCGACAGGATGATCTCCAGAACGGCCAGGACGGAACGTGAGTTCACGTCGTTGCGGGGAATGAAGAACCAGTAGCCTCGGTATTGCACGGCGACTTCGGCGTCGTGGGGGCGGTGCTTCTGTGAGGCGACGAAGAAGTTTCCGGCGGTGACTTGGGTCCAGTTGAAGGGGCGGCCGTCGGGCCCCGGAGTCGTCGGCACCACCCCGTTGAGGACGTGCTCCTCGGGGACACACACACCCTTGGACAGGAAAGTCATGATCTGGAGGACTGACCGCAAATTGAGATAGATCGTATCGCCCGCGCCGAAGGCACCCAGTGGACTGCTCTCGGAGTTGGGCTGCAACTCGGACTGGATTTTGTAGCGGCTGAGTCCCGGGGTCAGGCGAAAGATTTGGGCCAGCTCTTCCATCTCGGGGGAGTGGGTGAAGCGGGACCGGATCTTGAGGGTCAGCTCTTTTTCCCGCTTGTGGAGGGCGAGTCGACCGTCTCGATTCGCCCGGAAGGCATAGCCGTCCTTGGCCGCGCCCAGCAGGTCACGCCCTTGAACAAGATTGGCGGGGATGGCACCGGAGGCGGTGTCGTTCTCTTCGCGCATGGAGAATCCGAGCTCCGCGCCCCCCTGGTCGTCTATCGCCGTGAGTAACTGGACGCCGCGGAGGAAGCGTGAGTTGTCGTCCGGGACTTGGGGGACGAGGGTCGTGGCTCGGACCGCGTTCTGCACGTCGTTGATGTCGTTCAAGGTCATCCAGAAGAACTGGTCGAGCCTTGCCCCGGCGTTGACCACGCTGAAGAGGTCGGCCGACAACGGGTTCAGCAGCGCCTTGGCGACCTCCCGCCCCTGGCGTGGATGATAACTCAGGGTCGGCGTGTCGCGGCCCGCCAGTCCGGCGATCCCGAAGCTGGTCTGCGCCCCGCCAGGGCCTGGGTAGGTGGTCCCGCCCGCGACCTCGAACTGGCTGGTGATGTTGGGGAGATCGACAAAGATGGGCGAGTCGGCGTAACGAAGCCGCACCAGATTCATCAAGAGCTGCTCATCGTTTGTCGTACGCACCACTTCGTTATATCGCATGCGCGTGGAACGGATGGCCGCGGGCCCCAGACAGCCGCTCGTCGTCAGGCAAGCGGCTATGAGGAGAACCGGGAGCAGAACCCCAGGCCGACTCGGAGGTTTGCGTCCATGCACGCCCATAAAGTCTCGCCCGCCCAGCCGTGTCTTTCCGCCTGAACGTGAGGACGCGGGACCCCCCCGCATCTCAATTAGTTTTATTGTCGGCCGGATATTCGGAAAACTTGACGAAATCGTCAGGGTTGCTTCCGGTTGACCTCGGGCGGTTTTGACAAGGCGCCTGCTCTCACGGGCTCTCAATATGAATCGGCGCTGATCACTTCGCCGCTGCTCCGGGTGCCGAGCGCCCACCATGTGTTGAGGTTGATCGAGTCTTTGATGAACTTGACGCTGCCGTCGCCGAACAGGGTATTGACGCCGCCGGAGTGGTTGCTGGTGGCGTTGGCGAAGTTCACCCCGTTGGCGCCGCCGGGCCAGCCGCCACCGCCGTAGAACGTGCAGGTGTTGAAGGCGTACTGCTTCGAATTCGGGGGGACGATGGTGTTGAACAGCGTGAAGCCGGCGACGCCGAAGCCCCAGAGGTAGCCTCGAGTATTCACGATGTTCGTGGCAGTGCCGGTCTTCCAGGCCGAGGCGCAGCCATCGAGGTTGCTCATAACTTGCGGTACGTCCATGTAAACGTCAACGCTTTTTCCGCCCCACTGCGGGGTCCCGCCTGAGCCGACGATGCCGTTGCCGCGTGTGGCCCTCTGCTGTGGGGCGCCGACGATCGACTCGGCGAAAGCGACGGTGTTGGAACTACCATCGGTGCAATCTCGAATGCCGTAGGAGAACATGTAGGAAAAGAGGCCGGTACTGGATGTTCCTCCTTGGCCGTTGTCGCCGGGGATATAAGTCGTGCCGGTCGAAGCGTGGTAGCTGTTGACGTTGGCGTTATCGTTGTTGAGCGACCAGCCCGAGAAGCCCCCAGGACCCGCGTTGCCGTCGGACGGGCAGAGGAAGCTCGCGATCTTCGCCACCAGGCCGGTGGCGTTGGCTGCCGCGCTGCCGGCTTGCGAGAAGTTGATGGCGTTGTAGATCGCCGCCTGCTCGAGGTTGCCCAGCATCTCGGCCTGCGGGCTGAATGCGTCCCAGCTTACGCAAGGCCCGGAGTTACTCTGGCCGGTGCATGCGTTCCCCAGTGGGAAGCAGTCATTGACGGAGTGATAATTGTGCAATGCCAGGCCGATCTGCTTCAAGTTGTTGACGCACTGTGAGCGACGCGCGGCTTCGCGTGCCGCCTGCACCGCGGGGAGCAGCAACGCGATCAGGACGGCGATGATGGCAATGACGACCAGCAGTTCGATGAGCGTGAAGCCACGCTGACGGCGGACGAACGCATTCATCTTGGTTTCTCCCCGTTGAGGTTCCGTTCAGAAATCGACGTTCCTACCGATTCGGTCTTCGCTTCTTGACGCCCTTCTGGATATCCGCCTTGTGTTTCTTGTTGTTTTCACCGATCCGCTGAATCCCTTCGATGCGGTTCTTCGGCGCTGGCTGCACGGTCGCAGACTCGGCGGGAGCGGCTCCCCCGCAGCCGCCCAGCATCAGGACAGCACTCATTGATCCAGAAATGAGGCCGCAGGAAAGGAACGCGACGCGGCGGCTTTGCCTTTGCACAGCAAACCTCCTGACGAGAAATAGAGATCGCGATCGGTTCACGCCGGTGTTCGGCCGACGGTGTCATGAAATTAGCAGGCGCGAATATGCTGAACGTGCCTCAGTTGAGAGAGGCGTGCAAAAGCCTGCGATGGATTTAGATTTGTTGGCGAAAACGCACCCCCCCCCTTGCCCGAGACGTGAGTGGCCACGCACGACTTCAGAGTGCCACTCACGGAGATCGGATGAGGGATCAGAGATGCAAGGGGGACTTCCCTTGGTGAGGGTAAGTACCCCCCGGGCTGAAAAAACCTGACATCGAAATGTTCGCGGCTGGAAAAAAAAGAGACAAATGGTCGCGAGTCTTCATCACAAGGAGGGGGGCTCGGCCGGATCGGATTCACTTTGGCGGGCTGTTCGATCCGGTCGTGTTTCCACGAGAGGCCTGCTCACAACGCACGCTGTTCAGTCATCCCACAATCGCATAACATGGAGACACTCCCATTTCCATTGAGCGAACAGTCGATACGATCGGGCGTCTGCCGAACGGCATTTGCTGGGGTTACTCGTAACCGTCACGGCCCGTCGAGTCGGGCTGAATCGGGAACGGTCGGGGGCGGGTGTCAGGTTTCTCCGCTTTGGGGGGTACTTATCCAATGACGGACGCTCCCAATCTCCGGACCAGTGCCACACTGCTGGGGAAGTTGCGTCATCAGCCCACGGACGAAATCGCCTGGGGTGAGTTCGTCGACCGCTACGGCCCTGAGATTTACGGTTGGTGCCGGCGCTGGAACTTGCAGGACGCGGACGCCAAGGACGTGACCCAAGCTGTTATGGCGGCCCTCTGCAGCAAGATGCGGACTTTTACTTATGACCGAAATCTTAGCTTCCGCGGTTGGCTGCGGACGTTGACCCATCACACCTGGAGCGATCTGGTCACACGGCGACGGCCCACTCCGCTGGGGGGCGACCGTGGCGGAGATTCGAGCTGGCTCGAATCGATTGAGGCCCGCGACGACCTGCTCGTGCGGCTTGACGAGCAGTTCGACCGTGAATTGCTCGAGGAGGCCTCGTTCCGGGTCAGGCTCAGGGTCGAGCCGCACACGTGGGAGGCCTTCCGTCTCACGGCCATCGAAGGCCAGGCCGGCGCGGTGGTGGCCGAGCAGCTCGGGATGAAGGTCGCCACCGTCTTCAAGGCCAAGAGTAAGGTGCAGAGGATGCTCCGCGAGGAGATCTGCCGACTTGAGGGGACCGACCCCACGGGCGACTGAGGAGAGGATGAGGGCCGGGGAACCCTGAGATGCTCAAGACCTGCCCATCGTCGGAACAACTCCGCAAACTGCTGGCCGACCAACTCGGCGAGGCGCAAGAGCATTCGGTCGGGGACCACGTGGAGGGGTGCTCGCTCTGCCAGGAGGCCCTGGAGCGACTGACCGACCTGGCCGTCCGGCCGGGGCACCGACCGCCACGGCTCGGACTCTCCCGAACTCGGGGCGATGTTGACGTCGATGCCGGCTTCCTTCATGCCCTCAAGAGCGACCCCCCGGCCGGCCTCTTTTTCGGTGGGAGCCCCTCGGGGGCTGGGCCGCCGGCGAACCCTGATGTGGGCGACGACCGGCCGGCCCCGAACGGTTACGAACTTCTCGGCGAGCTGGGGCGCGGCGGGATGGGGGTGGTTTATAAGGCCCGCCACCGCCGGCTCGGTCGCCCGGTTGCGCTCAAGATGCTCTTGGCGGGCGCTAATGCCGCTCCGAGGGAGCTCGACCGATTCCGCCGGGAGGCGGAGTCGGTCGCTCGGCTCCAGCACCCGAACATCGTGCAAATTTACGAGGTTGGGGAGCACGACGGGCGGCCCTTCCTGGCCCTGGAGTTGGTTGAAGGGGAGAGCTTGGCTCAGCTCATCGCCGAGAATCCCCAGTCGCCCCGCCGCGCCGCGGAGTTGGTCAGGATGCTGGCGGACGCGATCCACGCGGCCCACCGGGCCGGCATCATCCACCGCGACCTGAAACCGGCCAACGTGTTGTTGACCAGCGCGAGGGCCCCAAAAATCGCCGACTTCGGGCTGGCGAAGTGGCTTGACGGCGAGACGGCGTACCCGACCCTGACGGAACAGTTCTTGGGGACGCCGAGCTATATGGCTCCCGAGCAGGCCGTCCGCCAGCGGTCCGCGACCGTCGGCCCTGGTGAGGATTCGGGGCCGACTGCGGCGACCGACATCTACAGCCTGGGGGCGATCCTGTACGAGATGTTGACCGGGCGCCCGCCGTTCCGGGCGGGGACGCCGCTGGAGACGGTGCTCCAGGTCTTGCACGAGGAACCGGTGCCGCCGACCCGACTGCGGCCGAACGTGCCTCGCGACCTGGAGACGATCTGCCTGAAGTGCCTCGAAAAGAGCGTCCCAAGGCGGTATCACTCGGCCCTGGAGCTTGCCGACGACCTCGACCGGTTCCTGAATTTCGAGCCCGTCCGGGCCCGTCCGATCTCCGCGCCGGAGCGGGTCTGGCGGTGGTGCCTTCGCAAGACGCCGCTGGCCATCGCCTTGGGTTTGGCGGCGCTCGCACTGGCGACCACGATCGGCCTTTCGATCAGCCTGGCCGTTTATCACTACCGGGCGGCCTCGCACCTCGGTAAGGCGTTCCGCGAGGTCCAGACGCGGCAACGAGCCGTCGACCAGCAGGCGTCCCACCTGGCCTATGAGCACGGTCAGGCCTTGGCCGAACAGGGGGACGTGGCTCAAGGGGTACTCTGGCTCGTTCGTGGTCTGAAGAGCGCCAGCCTTGCCCGCGACCTGAACCTCGAGCGCGCCTTCAGATTGAGCCTGTCGGGCTGGTTGCCTCGCATTCACCCGCTTCGGGTCCGTTTCGAGCACCCCGGCCCGATTCAGGCTGTGGCGTATAGTCCCGACGGTCGGACCATCGCGGTCGGGGGCGATGACAGTTCGGTCCGGTTTCGCGACGCTGCCACGGGAGACCCCGTGGGTGCTCCCTTGCCGCACCCGATGAAGGTCGGGGCGCTGGCGTTTAGCCCCGACGGTCGCACCCTCATGACCGGGTGCGACGATGGAGGCGCTCGGCTTTGGAGCGTCAGGACCGGTGAGCCGTTGGAGCTGGAGTTCTACCAGACCGAGGCGATCCTCGGCGTGGCCTTCAGCCCCGACGGTCGGGTCGCAATCACGGGGAGTGTCGACAAAACCGCCCGGCTCTGGGATCTGGCGTCCGGTGAGCCGATTGGCCCGCCGATGACCCACAAAAACCTGATCACGTCGGTGGCGTTCAGTCCCGATGGTCGGACCGTCTTGACCGGGAGCTGGGACAAGACCGCCCAGCTCTGGGACGCCGTCACGGGGGCCCCGGTCGGCCAGCCTCTGAGTCACCGGGACTGGGTTGCGTCGGTGGCCTATAGCCCGGACGGCCGAACGATCTTGACGGGGGGCTACGACCGAACGGCTCGCCTTTGGGACCGCGAGAGCGGCCGGCCGATCGGCCATGTGCTGCGACATCAGCATTGCGTCCACAACGCGGCGTTCAGCCCCGACGGCAAGCGGATTCTGACCGGCTCCTTCGACGGCATCGCCCGGATCTGGGACACCGCCACCGGCGCTCCCATCGGCCCGCCGATCCGCCACCGGCACACGGTCTCGTCGTTGGCGTTCAGCCCCGATGGCAGAAAGGTGTTAACCGCTGGTTTCGACAGAACGGTCCTGGTTTCCGAAGTCGCGACTCCCTTTGGCCTCTCTTTCTCTCACGAGGGATTCATCCGCGCTGTGCTTTTCAGCCCCGATGGGCGGACGATTCTCTCCGCGAGCCAGGACCATACGGCGCGGCTCTGGAATGCGGCGACGGGCGAGCCGATCGGGGCGCCGTTGGTCCACGGCGAGGAGGTCGAATCAATCGCGTTCAGCCCGGACGGCCGCACGGTTCTGACCGGGAGCTTTGATCACACGGCGCGGCTTTGGGACGCCGCGACCGGTGAGCCGATCGGGGCCCTTCTCCGCCACGAGGACCGGGTCCAGACGGTGGTGTTCAGCCCGAGAGGCGACACCGTGCTGACCGGGGGCGACGACAAGATGGCCCGGCTCTGGTCGGCCAAGACGGGCGAGCCCCTGGGAAACCCCTTGCGCCATGAGGCGGCGGTCAGAGCCGTGGCGTTCAGCCCCGACGGTCGGTTCATCGCGACCGGGAGCGACGACAAGACGGCCCGGCTCTGGGACACCAACCGCAAGCAGCAGCCCGTCGGCCTCCCCTTCGAGCACCGGGGCCGGGTCATGGCCGTGGCGTTTAGCCCCGACGGTAAGACCTTGCTCACGGGGAGCGACGACATGAAGGCTCGTCTCTGGGACACGGCTTCGGGCAAAATACGCGTTCTTCCCCTTCAGCACGACGGCCCAGTCTCGGTCGCCGCGTTCAGCCCTGACGGCCGGACCGTGATCACAGGCGGCTGGGACCGTATGGCCCGGCTTTGGGACGCGGCGACGGGGGTGCCGCTCACTCCCCCGTTACGGCACGATGGAACGCTTCGGGCTCTCGCCATTAGCCGGGATGGTAAGACCGTGCTCACCGGCAGTTATGACCGAACGGCGCGGCTTTGGGACGCGGCCACGGGGAAGCCGATCGGTCCGGCGTTTCACCATGAGAACCAGGTCTGGTTCGTGGTGTTCAGCCCTGACGGCCGCACCGTACTCTCGGGCGGCCAGGAGAGCACGGCCCACCTCTGGAACGTTCCCGCAGCCATGGAGGCTCACATCCCTCAGGTCGAACGCTTGGTCCAGGTCGCGACCGGGATGGAACTTCTCGACGACGGGTCGCTTCGGATCCTCGACTCCGCTGAGTGGAAGGAACGCCGAGCTCATTCGGATTGATGGCCCACTCCGTTCGCGGGTCCCTCTCAAGTCAGTAGAGAGGGCCCCGCGTCGAAGGCTCAGCGGATCGGCGGCTTCAGATTCAAGGCGAGGGTCAAGGTGCCGCCAATCGGGCTGGGGGTCGTGATCGACCGGGCGGTATTCTTTCCGAACAAAGCGTTGGCCGTACCGATCCCCCGGAGGTTGGTGTAGGCGCCTGTCCCGCTCACGATCGAGGCTTTCAGGGCGAACCGCCCGTTGGGGATTTGGGAGTGGCCCCCCGAACCTGACAGTTGAACGGTGATGCTCCCCTTGGCGTTGCTGATTTTCACAGTGCCAACGAGGTCAGGCTGATTCGGGAGCCCAAACCCGCCGAAGTTGAGCACGCCGGTCATCGTGCTTCGGCCCAGCCCTTGAATTTTGCCGGAGCCGTCGAGGTTGACTTGCAGGGGGGCGTCCGCCGCTCGGTTGTCCTGGTCGGTCGCAAGATATCTTCCCGACAGCGTGCCAGAGGTCGCGGTGATGCGATTTGTGGTCGCGAGGCTGGTGACTTCGTTCTGGACCAGCGGCCGGACGGTTGTCGCACTCATCGTGATCCGGGATTCAAGGCTGTTCGCGGCCGGACGAAAGGCGCGGGATTTCTGGCTCATCGTTCGGTGACTCGGGAAAATGGGTGATTGTCCGTTGCGGCAAGGCGGCGGGCCCACTTGAACGCCGCCGAATCTCTCCGCCTGTCACTGGATATCGGGAATTGCGCCTGGGGGGCGACATGCAAAACATCCGACCGCGTGTGGCTATGGCCGATCACAATCGCCTGCGCCTCCTGCACTCATGCAACCTCCATAGGGCGAATGAGATTTCTCAAAGGTGAGCGAGATTTCCCAAGGCGTGCGGGGAGCGTGAGATCCCTGATTTCCTTAGTCTTAGGGGAGCAAAAATGCCAGTTTGTTGAGTGTTGAAGATGTCTCATTCGAGCGACAAGCCAAGACGGCTTGTATTGTGTACCCAGAATTGGAATTCTATTAGTGCAAACTTTGAGGGGAAGAGCGTTTGGGGGGAGAAATTCCGTTGTCGATGACACAGGCTGGCTTCGTCTTGACGAATCTAGCTGCGATTGGGTGGGGGGGCCTACTCTACCGTGGCTCGAGCGGCCGGCCGATCTGGGAGCGGCTCGGGATTGCGGTGCTCCCGTTCCTTGGTTGTACGGTGGCCTGGCACTGGGTGGTGAGCATTGCCTTCCAGTCGATGGCAAGCTTCTGGAACGGAGCGCGGCTGGCCCCTGCGATTGGACTCCTGCACGGGTACAGACTTTATTATCCGGCGACGGAGGGGCCGATCAACGGCTGGATCTATGGGCCGATCTCTTCGGTGGCCTACCTGCCGGCGGCCTTGCTGGGCAATGCGGGGGTCAAGGTCTTGGTGGGGCGTGGGCTGAGCCTCTTCTATTACTATGCGCCGGCGGCCTGGCTCCTGCTCCGTGGTGGCGAGGGACGCAAGGGGCGGCCTGGGGTGGGTGAGTTCCTCCTCTTCTTGACCTTTGTCCTCTTGACGACCAACTCTCACGCCTTGCGCTACAGCGCAACGGAAGTGCATGCCGATGCGCCGACGCTGGCCCTGGCGGCCTTAGCGATCGCGACCATGGTCCGGGGCGGCGGCGGGCAAAATCCCTGGACCTGCTCGCTCGCATTGATCCTGGCGGTGCTGGCCGTCTGGTCCAAGCAGCTCACGGTCCCGATTCTGATCGTCGTGCTCCCCGCCTATGCCTTGGCGACGGGGGCGCTCAAGAGCCCGGTCCGTTCTCTCCTGCCCGGGATCGTGGGGGGACTGGCGATCACTGTGACCCTGTTCCTCGTTCTCGACCCGAGTAGCCTCTTGTTGAATATCGTGGAGGTGCCGGGCCGCCATCGGTTTCGGGCCAAGGACTTGGTGGATTTCCTCTACCCCCTGATCGTGCTCCAGCAAAAGCACGCGCCGCTGTTATTTCTGCTCGCGGTGGGCGGGCAGGCCCGTATTGCGCTGGCGGCCGACGAGGCGGGGACGGATGCGAGTGCGGGGCGCCGCGATCGCGGCTGGATCGTGTTCCTGATTGCGGGGCTGGCCGAGCTCCCCTTCTCCTTGATGGGCTACTTCGGGGAAGGTGGGAATGACAACAGCATGTCGTTTAGCCTCTATTTCCTGACCTTGGGAACCCTCTTAATGCTCAAGCCTCTGGTGGGCTCGGGTTGGCTGAACGAACGTGCGTCCACGAACTGGGTTTGGTATCTGGTGATTGGGTTGAACCTGATGTTGGCAACGTTCGAGGTCGAGGCTCAGGGAGACGCGCTCATCAATCGCAAGGGGCCCTGGCAAGACTCCCTCGCGGCCGAGCGGTTCATTCGCGCCCATCCGGGGGAGGTGTACTTCCCCTGGAATCCGGAATCTCACCTTGCCGCCGAGGGGAAGTACTATCACACCGAAGACGGTATCAACGGTCGGTCCTATTCGGGGATTTCGACGAGCTCCGACCACTTCTTCCGACACATCCCGCCCCGCACCCGGCTTGTTTGCTACCCCCCCAATGCTGCGGGGCTTGCCCGCGTCGGGGCGATGACCTATTTGACGGGCTTTCGGCCGACGAAGGTGGCCGATCTGCCAGGTTGGGCTTGCTATGAACGGGAGTCAGGCGAGGCCAGGTGTGTGAAGATGCCTCCTCTCAAATGAGTGTTCGGGGCCGTCACTTTCCTGGTGAGTAATCGATTCTAGAGAATAATATTTTCTGATTCCTTTGAGAGAAAATTCGTTGTCGATCACGCGAATTATTTTTATTTTGACGTGTTTGATTTCCGTTGGGATAGGGATCATGCTTGGCCGCGCCTCGAGCGGCCGGCCGATCTGGGAGCGGCTCGGGATTGCGGTGCTCCCGTTCCTCGGTTGCACGGTGGCCTGGCACTGGATGGTGGGCCTCGTCTTCCAAGCCGTGGCAAGCTTCTGGAGCAAAACGAGTCTGGCGGCTGCGATGGGCCTGGCGTATGGGTACAAGCTCTCTTGTCCGACCAATGTGGGGCCGATCGAAGACACGTTCGATGGGCCGCTCTCGGCTCTGGCTTATTGGCCCGCAGTTTTGCTGGGCCATTCGGGCTTCCAGGTCTTGGCGGTTCGCGGCTTGAGCCTCTTCTATTACTACGGACCGGCGGCCTGGCTCCTCCTCCGTGATGGGGAGGGCCTTGGAGAGCGGGAGCAGAAGTGGCGATGGGGGGGGCCTCGCCTGGGATCGCTCTTGCTGTTCATTGCCTTCGTGCTCTTGACGACCAATTTCCGCTCGTTGCGATCCAGCCCGACCGAGATGCACGCCGATGCGCCTGCGCTGGCCCTGGCGGCCTCGGCGGTGGTGCTGATGGTCCGGGGTGGCGGCGGGCAAAATCCTTGGACTTGCTCGCTCGCGTTGATCTTGGCGGTGCTGGCCGTCTGGGGGCAGCAACTCGCGGTTCCGCTTCTGCTCATCGGGCTCCCCGCCTATGCCTTGGCGACGGGAGCGCGGCAGAGCTTGCTTCGGCTTCTCCTTCCCGGGTTCGTCGGCGGGTTGGCGATTACCCTGATTTTGCTCGCAGCGTTCGATCCTCAGAGTGTTGGGGCTGCTTCCGGGGTGGCTCCGCTTCGAGGCAAAGGCTGGTTGGACTTCCTCGCTCCGCTGATTGTGTTCCAGGAAAAGCACGCACCGTTGCTCTTTCTGTTGGCCGTAGGGTTTGTCGGCCGGATCGGGGCGACCGACCCTGCTGGTTCTCGCGATCCGTCGGCACGGTTTCGCCGCCGTGACACAGACTGGATCGTGTTTGTGGTCGCGGGGCTGGCCGAGCTCGTGTTCTCCGCCCTGGGCTATTTCGGGCCCGACGTCAATGAGAACACCATGTCGTTCAGTCTCTATTTCCTGAGCCTTGGATCTCTTTTGATGCTCAAGCCTTTGCTTGACACAGGAGACGAGACCGAACGCAGGGCAACACCTTGGGGCTGGTATTTGGTCATCGGCCTGAACCTCATGTTGGCGATGATCGACGACGAGGCGCTGGGGATCGCGCTCGTCGAACGCAAGGGGGCCGGGCCTGACGCCGTCGTGGCCGATCGGCCCAAGTCGCTACTGCCTCCTTGTTCACCAGGTCTTCGCGTGTTAAACTCCCCTTCAACGCGTGCTTGAATCACGTTTCGATTCGTCTGCTCTGCCCGGTGTCGAAGGCTCGGGCGGGTCGTTCTCCCTTGAAGTGAGAGGATCCGTGACCATGGCCTGGATTAGAGTCGGTAAGCGCACGATCAATATCGAGAACATCGCTCAATTTGTCGTCGAGCAAGAGGACATTGTCCACATCGCGATGATTGGCGATGTGGGGAAGCCCGGGATCCGATTCGAAGGCGAAGAGGCGAAAGCCGTGCGCGAGTTCATCGACGGCGGCAAGCTCGGGGAAGTCATGAGGGTCTTCGTCCCGCCCCGCGAGAAGCCCGAGCTCGACGATTCTCTCGCCAAGAGAAAGCGTCCGATTCGGGACGGAGCCAGCGATATCTGAAGGCCGGATTGAAGCTGGACCTGCAAAAGAGAGAGTCAGATCAGGTGGACACGCACGATCTGATGTAAACGCTTTTCGTCCGGGTGGCCGGGGCCCGTCTTCGGACCCTGGTCTTCTCTTCTGGCCCTCACGCCAGGGTCCAAGAAGATGGACCCACCCCGACCGATCTCCCGGAGTGAGCCCGGGCTAACCCAAGATTGAGCCCTCTCTCCATGCCTGATTCCGATATCAAGAAGATTGCGTTCGTCGGTGATTACCTCCCTCGGAAGTGCGGCATCGCCACTTTTACACACGACATGCATGCCTCGGTGGCCGGCCAATTCCCGGACGCCGAGTGCTTCGTGGTGCCGGTCAACGATCACCCCGAGGGGTACGATTATCCGCCGGAGGTTCGCTTCGAGATCGACGAGCAGGATCTGAACAGCTATCTGAGGGCGGCCGACTTCCTCAATTTCGCGAACACGGACGTCGTCTGTCTTCAGCACGAGTACGGGATCTACGGGGGGCCGGCCGGCAGCCACATCCTCGGCCTACTGCGCGACCTGCGGATGCCGATCGTCACGACTTTGCACACCGTCCTGAGCGACCCCAACGCCGACCAGCGCCGGGTCTTGATGCGCCTGGTGAACCTGTCCAGCCGCGTCGTGGTGATGACCGAACGCGCCCGGACGTTTCTCCAGGAGATTTACAGCATCCCCGAGGCCAAGATCGACCTCATCGCGCACGGCATCCCCGACACGCCGTTTGTCGACCCGAACCCATATAAGGATCAGTTCGGCGTCGAAGGGCGACTGGTCGCGCTCACGTTCGGGCTGCTTTCGCCCAACAAGGGCATTGAGCATATGCTCCGGGCCGTGCCCGAGATTCTCAAGCAGTTCCCCAACTTCGTCTACATCGTTCTGGGGGCGACCCACCCGGACCTGGTCCGCGAGCACGGCGAACGCTATCGGTTGAGCCTGGAGCGGCTGGCCCGAGACCTGGGTATCAAGAATCATGTGATTTTTTATAATCGATTCGTCGAACTCAACCAGTTGACCGAGTTCATTCGGGCAGCGGACGTCTACGTGACCCCGTACCTGAACCCCGCGCAGATTACCTCGGGCACCTTGGCCTACTCGTTCGGCTGCGGCAAGGCGATCGTCTCAACGCCGTACTGGCACGCCGAGGAACTGCTGGCCGAGGGCCGTGGGGTGATCGTGCCGTTTGCCGATCCGCAGTCGCTGGCGAAGGAGATTTGCGGGCTGCTGCGCGACGACTCGCGACGACTCGCGATGTGTAAGCATGCTTATGAGCTGGGCCGGGAGATGATCTGGGAGCGATCGGCTCACCATTACATGGAGTCGTTCCAGCGGGCGCGTCACGGACGCCAGGATCAGCCCTTCAGGCCCTTGACGGTTCGGACGCTGGCCGAGCAGCAGTCCGAGCGGCCTCTCTGGCGGCTCGACCACCTGTCTCGGATGACCGACTCGACCGGAATGTTTCAGCATGCGACCTACACCATCCCCAACTTCGCCGAGGGGTACTGCACCGACGATAACGCGCGCGCCCTCTTGCTGACCGTGCTTCTGGAAGAACTGGGCTACGACGGGCTCGAGGTCAGGCGGATCGCCACGACCACGGCGGCCTTTCTTCAGGCGGCCTTCGATCACGAGCGGAAACGGTTCCGCAACTTCATGAGCTTCGACCGCCAGTGGCTGGAGAAGGTGGGGTCGGAGGATTCCCACGGGCGGGCCGTCTGGGCGCTGGGCGTCTGCGTCGGCCGTTCGCGGCGGTCCGACCTGCCGGCCTGGGCCGCTTCCCACTTCGAGCTTGCCCTGCCCCCGTTGCCGGAGATGACCTCGCCGCGCGCCTGGGCCTTCGGGCTGTTGGGCATCCATGAGTACCTCGCCCGATTCAGCGGCGATCGTGTCGCCGGCCAGATCCGCGATGCGCTGACAACCTTGCTCGTGGACTTGTACGACCGCACGGCCACGTCCGACTGGCCCTGGTTCGAGGAGATCCTGGCCTACGACAATGCCCGCCTGCCGCACGCTTTGATTGCCGGCGGCCGTGACGGCGGCAACCCGCGTGCCTTGGAGATCGGCCTGCGCGCCCTAACCTGGCTGGTCGAAGTCCAGCGCGCCCCACAAGGCCATTTCCGGGCGATCGGCTGCCACGGCTTCTACCGCAAGGGGCAGACGCCGGCCCGGTTTGACCAGCAGCCGATCGAGGCCGCCGCGACGGTCGCCGCCTGCCTGGAGGCGTACCGGGCCACCCAGGAACCCCACTGGGTGAACGAGGCCCGCTCCTCCTTCGAGTGGTTTCTCGGTCGCAATGACCTGGGCCAGGAACTGTACGACCCGGCGACCGGCGGCTGTTGCGACGGCCTTCAGGAGGATCGGATCAATCGGAACCAGGGGGCCGAGTCCACGCTCGCCTTCCTCCTGTCCCTCGCCGAGATGAACCTCCTGGAAAGTTCTCTAGCAGCATTTCGCCAGGCGCGGTAGTGTCCAAGCTTATCCAGGGAGGGATCGAAAGGCCGTCACTCCTCGAAGCGAGGTCGCTAGTCCACCAACATGGACGTTAAACGCACCGGGATTATCCTCAAACCGTCCAACTCACGGGTCGTTATCCGGCCGTTTGAGGTCGCCAACGAGAGCCGGATCGAGAAGATCATCGCCCGCGTCTCGTCCCTCACCGAGCCTGAGGTCGAGGCCGTGCTGTTGAACGTGCGACAGGAGTTCCACGAGCGCCACCAGCGCACTCGGGAATTCTTGGCTCACCGTTTCGAGCAGGTCCGGCCCTACGTACTCACCGATAAGCCGCTGAGCGAGAGTCGTCGCCTGCTGATCGGCGCTTACTTCACCCAGGAATATGCCCTGGAATCGGCCGCGCTGTTCAACCCGTCGATGGTTTTGCACCCCGACCAGTCGGCCTTGCCTGAGGGGTGGTGCCGGTTCATCCTCAGCCTGCGGGCCACCGGCGAGGGCCATATCTCGTCGATCACGTTCCGCTCCGGAGTGCTCGACGCCGAGAACCGGATCCGGATGGACGAGCCGACCCGGTTCGTCGAGGCCCCTGAGATGGTGCCCAACGCCCTCTACGAGAAGGCCCTCTTCTACCGCAAGCTCATCGAGCTCGGGATCAACGGCCCCCTGACCGACCAGGTGATGGCTGTACTGGGCGACCAGTTCACGCTCAACGAGCTGGAACACACGACCCAGAATGTGGCACGGCATAACCGGGCACGCCAGCGTGAGTTCGAGCCGATCGCTCAGACCATGATCATGTTGGCCAAATCCAATTACGAGATCCGCTTCAGCCCTGACCTCGACGTCTCCGAACGGATCATCTTCCCGTCGTCCCCCACCGAGACCAACGGGATCGAAGACGCCCGATTCGTCAAATTCACCCACGACAGCGGCCGGGTCTGCTACTACGCCACCTACACGGCGTACGACGGCCGGGTGACCCTCCCCCAGATGCTCGAGACTGAAGACTTCCTCCACTTCAAAGTGGGGACCCTGAACGGGACGGAGATCCGGAACAAGGGGTTTGCCCTGTTCCCGCGCATGATCAACGGTCAATATGCGATGCTCTCCCGCCAGGACAACGAGAACATCTACCTGATGTACTCCGACATGCTCCACTTCTGGTATACCAAGCAGCTCGTCGCCAGGCCGACCTATTCCTGGGAGTTCGTCCAGCTTGGTAACTGCGGCTCGCCGATCGAGACCGAGGCCGGCTGGCTGGTCCTGACCCACGGCGTCGGCCCGATGCGCAAGTACGCCATGGGCGCTATGCTGCTTGACCTCAACGACCCCACGCGCGTGATCGGCCGGCTCGCAACCCCCCTCCTGGAACCGAACGCCAACGAACGCGAAGGCTACGTGCCGAACGTCGTTTACAGTTGCGGCGCTCTGCCGCACGGCCGCGAGTTGATCATCCCGTACGCTATGTCCGACTACGCCAGCACGTTCGCCACTGTCGCGATCGACGACGTACTCAACGCCATGACCCGACCCTGATCGACCGGCCCAGACCGGTGGTTTGAGGAGCGATCTCGAACTGTTACGACAAGACCATTTTGAATCCCCCTCAATCAAGACCCGTGGGTGTTCTAGGTATCAAAGTCTATGCGGCCACTGATGCCCTTCGCTATAATCAGGTCGAAGGTTGAGTCGCACGGCCGGCTTTGGCCGTCATTCAAAAAGGGGTGATTGCGAGTCTGAGGGATTGTCAGGGGGGCAACGGAATGACGGCCGGTTTCGGTGGGGCATTGCCCGGTCGACATTGAGGACTTGCCGGATGCACCGCTGAGTGTCCTTGGGCACGGCCCAGCAGACATTGAGTTGCCTCTTTCCATGCGGCACAGATCCAATGGATCGGGACTGTGCGCTCATTGCAGGCACACTTCCATGACGCGATTCGAGAAATACCGGCGCAATGCCGTCGCTCAACTGATTGGGCTCCGAGAAAATAACGACGACGTGATGAGGGGCTTGGAAACCGAGCGTGCGGCTTTGTTGAGCCGAGGCTGTCCGATCCATTCTCCGCTCTGGAGAGGATGCGGGCCCATACCGGTGAAGCAAGCGAGTGGCCCCCGGGTTTCGGTGGGCGTGCGCACGCAGCGAAGTCCGTCCTTGGTCCAACAACTGGTCAATGGTGTCGGCTTCAAGGATTCGAAACGACGTTTGCCGTCACGTCAGCGAGCCATCATGTTCAGGAGATCGCGCTCCGCGAATTCGGCGACTGCCGTGAACGTATCCGCAGCGCCATAGTAGACGAGGATCGTCCCCTGGCCTTGGTCCCGGACCAGGCCGGTCGGGAAGACGACGTTAGGCACGAAGCCGGTGACCTCGAAGTCGGCCTCGGGGACGAAGAAAGGCTCCGAGGATCGGCGGCAAACCCTGGCGGGATCGTCCGGGTCGAGGAGAAGGAGCCCGCCGAAGTAGGCGCCAACCTCGCCGGGTTGGGTCGGTTGCCGGTTCCCGTGATAGATCTCGAGCCAACCGTCCTGGACCCGGATCGGTGGGGCACCGGCTCCCACCCGGCCGGCTTGCCATGCGCCTCCGCCCTCGGCGCCGGCAACGGCGAGGGGGGCATGCGCTCCCCAATGGATCAGGTCGGGCGAGCGGGCGGCCCAGATCTCCGGCCGGGTGAACGGAGTCCCGCAGACCGGCCGGTGGAGCGCGGCATAGCTCCCCCCGAGCTTCTCCGGGAAGAGGACCACGTCCTTGTTCTCGGGGCAGAAGATGACCCCGTGCCGCGCGAACGAGCGGAAGTCGACCGTGGACGCCAGCGCCGTCGCAGGGCCATGCCGCGACACGGATACATAAGTAAAGTAGTATCGGCCGTCCAGCGGGGTGATCCGCGGGTCTTCGACTCCGAATTCCTCGAGCTCGGTTTGCGGGCGGAACGTGGCGTCGCTGATTTCCCGGACCGCACGTCCGTCCCCACAGCGGACGACTCTCAGGTGTGAGGTGAACGTGAGCCGGACCAGGCCGTCCGCCTTGAACTTGACGACGCGTGGATCGATCGGGATCAGTTCCTCGTCGGGAATCCAGTCGACCGTCAATTCGCCGGCCGAGTCCCACCTTGGCAGGCCGGTGAACCCTGGGCGTTGCTCGCGAGGCCGCTCGGCCACCCGGACTAGGAGGACGACCTCGTCCCCCGCCTGGACGGCCCCGGGATTGAAGGCGCCGACGACTTCGAAATCGGGGCGGGACGGGGGCAGATCCTCGGGCCGGAGCAGGAGTCGGGTCAACAGCCGTGGGACGGTCATCGGCCGCTCTCCTCCGGACGAGGTTGATGATGAGCATGAGCCAGCGCATCGGCCGCGCAGGCCGTCACGAGCGAATCCCGGCCGTTGGCCTCGGTCACGACTCGCTGGTGGTTGCGGTCCCGGATCCAGGCGACCTGGTCCGCCATCATGGCCCGGAGCAGTTTGCTGTAGAGCGGTGACTTGGCCTGACCGTCCCCGAACGAGAGCTCGATCTTCTGGTAGACGTCGTACTCGTGGCCTCGGCCTCGGCAACTCCGATCCTTGCCGCCGTAGGGCTCGACCACGTCGAGCCGAGCCCCAGGGAGCAAGTCGCTCAATTCACGGGTCTGCCGCTCATCCATCACGGCGCGAATCAGGAGTCGAGTCGGCACCCAGTCATGGAGCGTGATATCTCCGCGCTCGAATACGAGCCGAAGTTCCTGCCGATCCATTCGCCCGGTTTGGTGAAAGCCGTGATAGAAGTTGACCCAGGGGACGTCGCCATAGCGGACCGTGCACTGGACATGCTCCTCGATCGCGGTCCCCGGCCGAGTCCCGACTTGCGCGGCCTCGACTCGTCCTGACCCGAGCCAGCCGGCGAACATGTCGAAGAAGTGGACCCCATGCTCGATGAAGATCCCGCCGCTCTTGCTCGGGTCCCAGAACCAGTGACTGGCCGGCAAGTTTTCGTCCGAGGCGTAGTTCTCGAACGTCCCGTGGAGCACTTCGCCGAGCATCTGCCCTTGGATCAGCCGGGATACGGTCGCAAAGAGCGGGTTATACCGTTGCATCAGGTTGGCGACCAGGAGCCGGTCCCGCTGCCGGGCCTTGGCGACCAACTCGTCGGCCTGGGCGACGGTCATCGCCAGCGGCTTTTCAACGATCACGTGCTTGCCCGCCTCCAGCGCGGCCATCGCCTGGGCGTGGTGGAGGAACGGCGGGGTTGCAATGTAGACGAGGTCCACGTCGTCCCGCCGGAACAGTTTTTCCAGGTCGTCATCGTTCTCGACCCCGAACCGCGCCGCCGCGGCCAGGGCCGCCGGCCGGTGGGTGCCGGCCATGGCGACGAACTTGACCCCGGGCACCTGCGTGAATTGCTGGAGCGCAAACAGGCCGAACCCGCCGCAGCCGATCACGCCCAAACCAATGAGCTTGTCGTCCATGGATCCTGCCTTTTTTATTCTTGGGAGATGATGCATGTATGCTTGGGTGCCAGAGGCGAGCGTAAGCTCCTTGGCTTTACGTTGTCAGTCAAAGGCTAAAGACAGGGAGCTTACGCTCCCCGCTCGCCTCAAAGGGAACTCAGAGGCCACCGCGGCCAACTTGATTATTGGTTCAGCCGACGATCCCCCTCAGGTCAGGTTGTCCGGCCATCAATCCAGGTGTAAGGCGTCGGTGGGGCCTGGTTGATTCGCTCCGCGATCCCGTCGGCCGCGTGTTCATAACGTTCCGGTTGCCGACAGAGATAGTCCTGGGCCCGGGCCGCCTGCCCGGTGAGCGAGCGATGCGTGACGCCCCAACTCTGGTTCAGGTGCTCGATAATTTGGGCGTAGTCTCGGACCGTGTAGGCCCCCACGCGCTGGGTGACCGTTGCGAAGTGGTCGTAGAGGTCGGGATCCTTGCCGTCGCCCATCAGGCGCCCGGGCATGGCGATGAGTCCCTTGAGGACCGCTCGGTAGGCGAGTGTCCCCCCTTCGGGATCGCGTTCCATGATCTCGCCGACGACGCGCGTGTAGAAGGTCTCGTGGCGTGCTTCGTCCCCCGCGATTCGCCGGCAGATCT
Organism: Singulisphaera acidiphila DSM 18658; assembly: GCF_000242455.2. Taxonomy (GTDB): domain Bacteria; phylum Planctomycetota; class Planctomycetia; order Isosphaerales; family Isosphaeraceae; genus Singulisphaera; species Singulisphaera acidiphila. The sequence goes on along the minus strand of NC_019892.1, from coordinate 4,513,476 downwards.
TCGAGAGCTTCTCGTCCCCTTGCGCGGCTGCGAGCTTGCCGACGTTCATGTGGGTGATGCGGGTCGCCCGTTCCTGGAACGCGGCGTAGATCAGGCCGGAATAACCGTCGTCCTTGCTGCGGGGGTTGAAACCGTTTTTGAGCAGGTGGTGGATGGTGCGTTCGACCGCACGCATGTTTACCCTCCCCGTGAGCCGCAGGTAGGCGTTGAGCAGGTCGCCGTGGCGGTTCTCCTCGGCCGTCCACCCCCGAAGCCACTTGGCCCAGGGTTCATCGGCGGTCCCGGTGTCGTCTCGGGCGATTCGGGAGAGCGGCAGGGTGTAGTTCGGCAACGCCTCCTCGGTGACCATATTCCCGACCAGGACGACCAGCAACTCGTCGGAGAGCCGTTCGGCCGACTGTCGGAACGCCGCGAGTTGCTCAACCCAATCCTTGGATCGCAGGTCCGGGAGGAAGTCCGTCGGCTGCCACGCCTGGTCCACCGGGGCGAGTAGGGACAGGTTTTCTCCAACGAACCCTTGCAGACTTTCAATCACATCCATGCCGGATCGCCTTCCGTTGGTAGCCCGCATCGCCCGATCCGGGTTGCCGTCCGGCCATTATGTTTGGAGAACTTGCTCTGCGCGCTCTTGGGATTCTACGGGACCCTGCAATGGGCGTCCTTGCCGCTTCGTAAACGTAATTCGTTGCCCCACGTTGAGGATTGGGGCAATTCCCCAGGAAAACAAGCTTTCCCCCTATCCTAGACCAGGCGGATCTCAGTGGGGTGGGATTACGAAATGCAACTCCAAGGGCTCGCGGCACGGGGGTTGCATTCCCCGAAAGACCAATATCCTGTTGTTTTGGATCCACAAATTGATGGTTTGTCCATTTCGTTCAAACGAGTGCGAAAAACCGTCTTGGGAAGTTGAGTCAGCCCACGGACTACCGAAATGAGATCGCCCATGAATGAGGGGGTGATGTTGAGTCGCGCAGAATCTTGCTCGTATCACTGGTAGTCTAGTCAAAAACTATGCCGGACACAATAAAAAAAAGAGCATGAAAATGAATTATTTGTTAATTTTCCGCTTGTCTTGATGACAGCATTGTTATGATGAGTAGTGGGGTGAGGTGACCCGACCGATCGACGATTCGGATTGGGTGGTGGTGCCAATGGCAGAGACGAACCCGAGGAAACCTGGTCGTCCCAAGCGGGTGGGGCCGGCGCGGCAGACGGTTGTGGCTTTGAGGGGCTCGCCGGAATGGAAATTGTGGCTTGACGGCTTCGCCGACCACTGCCGCCTCGGTTTGGCCGACACGATTGAGCAAGCGCTGCTTTGTTACGCCAAGGACCGAGGATTCAGGGGTCCTCCGAAGCGATGACGATGGCGAGAACGCTCGTCCGCGTTGGGTGAGCGAAAAAAAAGGGAGGCGACCGTGGATTCAGACGCCACGGCTCGTCAGTGCATTTCCGCAACTCGAGTGAGTAAGGAGCTTCAAGAGATGAATGCATCATTCCCTAGGCCTGACGATGTGCTGGCCGTTCGAAGTCGCGTAAGCTGGGCCGCCATCGCCGCAGGGGCGATGATCGCCACGGCTGTCTATTTCGTGATGACCCTTCTGGGGGCTGCTCTCGGGCTGGAGGTCGCCGTGCGAGGCGCGACCACGCATTTGGGGGCGGGGGCGGCCGTCTACTCGGTTCTGGCTCTGCTCCTCGCGATGTTCTTTGGCGGATGGACCACGAGCCGGCTGGCCGTTGGCGAGAGCAAGCTGGAGGCCGTCCTCTACGGCATCATCCTTTGGGGGGCGCTCTTCCTCGGCCTCGTCTGGTTGTTCAGCGTTGGGATCCGAACGGGGTTTGGCGCGATGGTCGGCCTTTCTTCGGGAGCCTATTCCCTGGCTGTCGAACGCGATGCGGCCGGTCCGCCGGCTGCTTCCGGCATCGTCGATAGCCTCCGCCGTCGCTACAACACCGAGCTGGGCGGTGAGAAGTTCGTGGCGGATCTTCAGAAGGCCGGGATCAGCGAGGAGCAAGCTAAGAAGGCACAAGTCGAGATCAAGGGCGCTCTTGATCGGCTCAGCAGCGACCCGGCCAGTCTCCCTGACGTGGCACGCGAAGTCGCCAGCCATCGCGAAGTCCGAGAGGCCGCCAGCCAGGCGACGCAGGGGGCGAGGCAGGCCACCTGGTGGACCCTCCTGGGCGTTGTTACTTCAATGGCGATGGCCGTTGTCGGCTCTTTGGTCGGCTCGGGTGAACTGCTCCAACCCGTTCCGATCCTGGGGGTCCACCGTCACGCTCACACGTAACCCCGGCAATCCTCTCCCGCCGTCTTGGGTCGACGTCCGGCTCTTGCGCCGGACGTCGACTGAGGATTGATCCCCCACCCTTCTCTTTCATCTTCTTCCGCTGAGCTTGGCAGGCACCCAGCGTTTTTGATAGGAATCCTTTGTGTGTTATCTTTGGCTCGTATGTTGAATTACGTTGTGGGTTTGGTCGTGTCTGGGGCTTCTGGCCGGGGCTGTCGTTCTGTTCTTTTGGCCGGATCCTTTTCGGGTCATGCTTGGCGGCGCTTGTGAGCGAGGCCGACTCGGGCTGGCCCTGTTCTCTTAAAAACGGACATTTTATGAAAGATTCTGAAATGGCGAATGATTGGCGCGAATGTCTGCGTAAGAAGTTGGAGGCCGACCCGTTGGCCTCGTCCGGGCCGCCGATTGAAGTCACGGGGGTCGTCGGCCCGCTCGACGGCGAGGCCGCTCTTCGTGCGGCGGGGATGGAACTCAAATACAATTCGACGAACTTTCTCGGCCTTGCCCCGCGCCATTTGCGACTCCTCAATTTTGGAACTGCGCCCGTCGTTGGAGGGCAAGTTAAAATGTCCCTCAGGTTTCGCTACTACCGCTCCGGCTCGATCGGCGATGGCGTGAAGCTGGCCGACGAGACGTCGGAGGCGGACTTCAACGAGCTGCCTTGAATGCACCACGGAAAGAATTAGGCAGCACCAAAGTTGCGCAATCTCCGGAGATTTGCCAGATCGGTCTCGCCCGCCTGATCATGAAAACGCGATGATGCCCGTGGATTTAAGCAACTGATTCTTGTTCGGCGCCCCTCTGGCTTTGTGGCAGCCTATGCGACTACACTATTAAGAGACCCATCGCGCACCCCGGCCTCTCGATCCGGACGGATCCTCCGATGCGGAATTCCCAGCGACCTCGACTTCTCCGTGTCCTCCGAGTCAAGGTCCGGCGCGTGCATGCCCGGCTCGATCGCCTGGCGCCTTTCTTGATGCTCTGGGTCCCGTCCTGGGGAACCAGCATCTTGCTCCACGCGGCCGGCTTGCTGCTGCTGGCACTTTATCTCTACGCACATGGCGGAGGACCGAAGGATCTCGAGATTCAGGCCACCATACCATCTCAGCTCACGGAGGACCTTCTCTCGCTGACCCCGTCCGATCACGCAGGCGACCCGTTCACCACCCAGAAGTCGGATGAGACCCCGTCGCTCTCGCTCGAGGCGGCCCCGCCCGACGTCAAAACGATCAACCAGCCGGCGTTGCCGACGCTCACCCAGTTTTCCCCCGAGCTGATGGCCCCCGAGATCCCGACCGAACTGGCCCGCGTGCCGGGTAAAGGCAAGGGGATGGCCATGGCCCTGCATGTGGAAGGCCTCTCCGCGCCGTTCTCGGGGCGGCAAGGGATGAGCCGGGCCCAGCTCGTCCGCAGGGAGGGGGGGACGGTGCGGTCGGAGAAAGCCGTTGAGGATGGCCTCGACTGGCTCGTCCGCCACCAACGGCTCGACGGCGGCTGGAGCTTGAATTTTCATGGGCAGTGCCAGGGGGCCGGCTGCCCCGAGCAGGTCTGCCTCGAGTCGGAAACCGCCGCCACCGGCCTGGCGCTCTTGCCCTTGCTTGGGGCCGGCCACATCCACACGGTCAAGACGCGCTATCAGATGAACGTGCGCAAAGGGCTGGAGTGGCTGGTTCAACACCAGCAGCCGAGCGGCGAGCTGTACATCAACGGTGGAGATACCGCTCGTATGTACAGCCATGCGATCGCCGCGATGGCACTGTGCGAAGCTTATGGGATATCCGGAGAGCCGACGCTCCGTCGCCCGGCGCAGCGAGCCTTGGACTTCGTCATCGCTTCGCAGAACTCACAGGATGGCGGCTGGCGCTACTTCCCCGGGCAATCGGGCGACACTTCGGTCTTCGGCTGGCAGATGTTCGCCCTGCGAAGCGCCCGATTGGCCGGCCTCCAGGTCCCCCGCAACGTCACCAAGGGATGCAAGATCTATCTCGACCTGGCGGCTGTCGACGAATCCAGGACGATGTACGCCTACCGGCCGGGGCGAGGGGCTTCCCCTGTCATGACCGCCGAGGCGCTCCTCACCCGGCAATACCTCGGCTGGCCTCGAGAATTCCCCCCCTTGGTCAAAGGGGTCGCACACGTCGCGGCCGACCTTGAACAATCGGCGGAGCGTAATATCTACTATTGGTATTATGCGACTCAGCTCCTCCACAACATGCAGAACAAGGACTGGCCGCGCTGGAATAGCCGGGTGCGTGACGGCCTGATCTCCATGCAGGTTGGCGGGAATGGCTGCGATCGAGGAAGCTGGGATCCGTTCACCCCCCAGCCCGACCTGTGGGGCCGGAGCGCGGGCCGGCACTTCCTCACGGCGCTCTCGCTCCTGACCCTGGAAGTCTATTACCGCTACCTGCCCCTCTACCAGCCCAGCGATTCGGATAAGGATAAACCCGAGTTGCCTCGGGAGGAGCCGCGGGATCCCGCTGCAAAGCCGGAACCCCTTGTCCTTCCGGTCACTCCCCCTGCGTCATGAAATCACCTGCGTAGGCCTCTTCGGCCAGTGAGGTCCGCCCCTGCCCCCCCTCCGGTTCGTCCGGTTTGAGCAGTGGGACCAGGGCGAGTGAGCGGATCGCCTCCAGGGCATATTCCCAGCGTCCTTCCGCGCACAGTCCCCGGAGTCCGCCGTCTTCATAGGCTTCCAAGGCGGCACGGAGGCAGGCTGAGCGTATCTCCTCGGCAAGTCGCAGATCGCGGTTCTTCAATGCCGTGACCTCCGCGCTAAATCCCAACTCAACGTTCGATGCCAACGAACTTGCCAGATGCGCCACTGAGCCGTTGGTCGCATCAGGCTGTAAACCCGTCTGAGAAGTCTCACTGCGACCGGTTGCGGGAAATGATTGTGACAACCCGCTTTTCGATCGTATCATACAGCCAAGTCCGGATCCGGAGGGAGTTTCTCAGGCGGTCCGGCTCGATTCTCCGTGATGATCGAGCCTTGCCATCCCACTATTCTGACGACCTTCGAAATCCATAAGGAGCGTAGACAGTCGCATGAGAATGTCTCGCCATCCTGCCGTCCTGATGCTGCTGGCCCTCCTCCTTTTCGTCATCGGGCGATCGGCCTTGGCTCAAGTGCCGCCCGATCACGCCCGGCGAATGAAGGAAGGGTTGGCGCTTTTCAAGGAGCACGTTCGCCCGGCGCTGACGCAGCACTGCCTCAATTGCCACGGCGGTAAGACGATCAAGGGAGACTTCGACCTTTCCGATCGCAAGCCGTTGATGAGCAGTGGCGCGATCGAAGGGGGGGGCAAGGAGAGCCTGCTCTATGCGCTGATCACGCATGCGGAGGAGCCGCACATGCCTCAGAAGGGGTCCAAGCTGCCGGCCGAGACCGCTGAGCGGATTGCGCGCTGGATCGACCTGGGGGCTCCCTACGACCGACCCTTGGTTGAGCGAGCGGACGGGGGCAAGCCCCGGGCGACCGCGATCAGCGACGAGGACCGCCAGTTCTGGTCGTTTCGCCCGCTCTTGACCGTCGCCCCGCCGACGGTGCGAGACACGGCCTGGACACGCACCCCGGTCGATCACTTCATTCTCAGCAAGCTCGAGGAACACGGCTTGAAGCCGAATCCAACGGCCGACCGCCGCGTCTTGATCCGCCGCCTCTCTCTTGACCTGCTCGGCCTGCTGCCGACACCTGAGGAGGTCGATGCCTTTGTCGCCGATCCCGCGCCCGATGCTTACGAGCGGCTGGTCGATCGGCTTCTCGCCTCGCCGCAATACGGCGAGCGTTGGGCCCGGCATTGGATGGACGTCGCCCGGTTTGCCGAATCGCACGGCTACGAACAGGATTACGATCGTCCTTATGCCTATCACTATCGAGACTTCTTGATCGATGCCCTGAACCGGGATATGCCCTACGACCAGTTCGTCCGCTGGCAGGTTGCGGGCGACGAGCTGGCACCTGATGATCCGCTTGCCATGGCCGCCACCGGATTCCTGGGCGCGAGCGCCTTTCCGACGCAACTCACCGAGGCTGAGTTCGAGTCGGCACGCTATGAAGAATTAAGCGATATGACTGCGACGACCGGATCGGCCTTCCTCGGGCTCTCGATTGGCTGCGCCCGCTGCCACGACCACAAGTTCGATCCGATCCCGGCGGAGGACTATTACCGGATGGCGGCGACCTTCTCGACGGCCATCCGGAGCGAGATGGAGATCTCTCCCCGTCCTGGCGAGAAGCCGGTCAAGATGCAGGTCACCAGCGAGGGCTTTCCGCACACCAAGCACAACGCGGACGGGCGCGGATTTCCGCACTTTTACCCGACGACCTTTATTCTGAGCCGTGGTGACCTCAACCAGAAGAAAGGCGAGGCGCGTCCGAGCTTCCTCCGCGTGCTGATGTCCGCCGACCGCGATGCTTCATCCTGGCGCGTTGAGCCGCCCGCCGGTTGGACTCGCACCAGCTTTCGCCGCGCGGCACTCGCGAACTGGCTGACCGACGCGAACCAAGGGGCCGGTGCGCTGGCCGCGCGGGTGGCGGTGAACCGGCTCTGGCATTACCGTTTCGGTCGCGGGATCGTCGCCACGCCCAACGACTTCGGTGCCCAAGGCGAGCGGCCGACTCACCTTGAGCTGCTCGACTGGCTCGCGTCCGAGCTGATTCGCGAGGGCTGGCGGCTCAAACCGATTCACCGCTTGATCGTCACGAGCGCGGTCTACTGCCAGAGCGGGGAGTTCGACGAGTCGCGCGCCGCCATCGACCGGGAGAATCAGTGGCATTGGAGACACGTCTCGAGGCGGCTCGAGGCTGAGCCGATCCGCGACATCATGCTTCAGGTCGCCGGACTCCTCGACCTCCGCATGCACGGCCCCGGCTCGCTCGACCCGTCGATGGGGCGTCGGAGCGTCTACTTCTTTATCAAGCGGAGCGAGCTGATCCCGACGATGATGCTCTTCGACTGGCCCGAGCACCTCGTGAGCATCGGCCAGCGCGGGACGACGACCACCGCATCGCAAGCCTTGATGTTCATGAACAGCTCCGAGGGGCGGCGTGCTGCCGAGCACTTCGCCATTCGCCTGGCTGGCGAACCGGACGCAAACGTCGTCCGACAGGCTTACCGGATGGCTTTCGGCCGTGAGCCGACCGCCGCCGAGGCAAGATTCTCCACCGACTTCATCAAGAACCAGAGTGAGGCCTACAAGCAGGCCGGCCAGTCGAACCCGGGACAGCTTGCGCTCACGGATCTCTGTCAGTCATTGATGGGGACCAGTGAGCTGATTTATATCCCTTGAAATCCAGAGAAGAGCCACCCATGAAGCGGGATTCCTCGAACCCAGTTCCGCGGCTCGCTCGGGCGTCGACCGACTCTGCTCCCGAGCCGATCCTCACGCGTCGCAGCCTTCTTCAACGCGCAGGCGGCGGGTTCGGCCTGATTGGGCTGGCCGGCCTGCTCCACCAGGAAGGACTGCTCGAAACTCCGGCCCGCGCGGCGGAGGGCCTCGGCAATCTGGCTCTGAATCCGATGGCCTCGCGCCCCGCTCACTTCCCGGGACGCGCCAAGCGGGTGATCTGGATCTTCATCAACGGGGGCCCGAGCCAGGTCGACACCTGGGACTACAAGCCGGCCCTCGCCAGGTGGAACGGCAAGTCGATGCGCGAGTTCGACTCTTCGTTCAAGAACACGACCGGGTTCTTCAAGGACCAGGTCGGCGGCTTGATGAAGTCCCCCTTTCGGTTCAGCCCGCGCGGAGCGTGCGGCAAGATGGTCTCGGAATTGTTCCCGTACCTCGGCCAGCACGTCGACAAGATGGCGTTCATCCACTCGGCCCACACCGAGTCGAACAATCACTCACCGGCCCTGTTTATGATGAACACGGGGTTACCCCGAATGGGGTTCCCTTGCGTCGGGTCATGGGTGACCTACGGCCTGGGGAGCGAGAACCAGAGCCTCCCTGGGTTCGTCGTGATGAGCGACCCCAGGGGACGTGGGCTCCCCAAGGGCCAGGCGGCCAACTGGGGCGCGGCGTTCCTGCCCGGCGTCTATCAGGGGACGCACCTTCGTCCCAAGGGGTCGCCGATCGACAACCTGGAACGAGCCGGGGGGATGACCGACGTCCAGCAGCGAGCGCAACTCGACCTCATCAAGCAGTTCAACCGGATCCACCAGGATCAGGATCAGAACCGGGCCGAGATGGAGCTGGCCGCCCGTATCGAGAGCTTCGAACTGGCCTATCGCATGCAGTCGGCCGCGCCCGAGGCGATTGCCATCGACGCTGAGCCCGCGCACATCCGGCAGCTCTACGGCCTCGACGATCCGCGCTGCGAACATGTCGCCCGCCAGTGCCTGACGGCCCGTCGGATGGTCGAGCGGGGTGTCCGGTTCATTCAGATCTACTCGGGCGGCATGGAGAACCAGCGCTCTTGGGACGGCCACGCCGACATCAAGGGGAACCACGAGCAGTTTGCGGGCGAGACCGACAAGCCGATTGCCGGCTTACTGGCCGACCTGGAGCAGCGGGGTCTGCTGGACGAGACGCTCGTCATCTGGGGCGGAGAATTCGGCCGCTTGCCAATTGCCCAGACCGGCCAGACGCCCGGTCGCGATCACAATCCCCACGGCTTCACGCTCTGGATGGCCGGCGGAGGAATCAAAGGAGGCGTCAGCTACGGTGAGTCGGATGAAGTAGGCTATGCGGCCGCCGTCGACAAGGTTCATGTCAATGACATCCACGCCACGGTTCTCCACCTGCTCGGTCTCGAGCACGAGCGACTCACTTATCAATACAACGGCCGTCGCTTTCGTCTGACCGACGTGGCGGGACAGGTTCTCAATAAGATTCTGCTGTGAGCGGAGCCGTTGATTGAGAGCCAGTTTCGCTATGGATACGTTTTGCAGCCTCGGAGGGGCGACCGTCACACGCGTAGGCCGACTCTGACGGTCGTCCCTTTGGTTATTGATTACATGTGGCTACGTGAGTTTGAATTGGCGTGGCTGGCCGTGGGAGATCCCACCGCGCTGTGCTGGTTCCGGAGGCCCAGGACTTGCTTCCAGGACAAGAGGGCCGCGATTGAATCGGCGTAGAACATGCCGAGGCAGGTCGGTTCGATCGCGCCGTCGGATACGAGGATGAGTCCCTCCTGCTCGAGGGCCGCGAATTCCCGAGGGAAGTCATCGCGTGGGTCGGTCCCGAAGAAGCCTTGATACCTGGGGCGATCGATTCGGAGGGCGGAGAGGCTGCGGGTCAGGTGGAGGACACGGAGATCGCGAGGCGCATAAGTGAAGGCACGGTTCCAGCAGGCCGCTCCACCTTGGTTGACGGCTTCGACGTACGCGGACGCGCTGTCCGGGTTGATCACCTTGACGGCCGTTTGTCCGGACCCCGCGAACGAGATGCCGGTGGGGCCGAGGCCGATCATGTCGTACCGGTCGGGCTGGAAGCTCCGTTCCTCGTAGACGAACCGCCTGTCTTGGCCGAGGAATTCGCGGCGCTCGAAGTTGGTCAGGGTCGTCTGGTAAAACCCTTGCTCGTGCAGCAACGATCGGAGCTCCAGCCAGTGCTGGGCGGCGACCGGGTTTGTTGGCAGTGAGGCCACCAGGGCCGGGTCGCGAGACCATTCTGTTCCCAGGCCGGCGAACATCACGAGGTGGTACAGGCCGAGGTGGTCGAGTCCAAGCTCGATCGCCTGGCCTATATCGTCGCGCATCACTGTCAGGGGTTGGCCGGGGAGGTTGAAGAGAAGGTCGCCCGAGACCGTGAAACCACGCGCATGACCGAGCCGAACGACGTCGCGAAACGTCGTGGCGGTGCCGAAGCCGAGCCGGCCCATCTGTTGCAGGCGAGCTTCGTCGAAAGTCTGGATGCCCATGCTCAGGCGGAAGTGACGGGCAGGGAGCTCCTCCCGGAGGATGTCCGCGAGCAATGGGGTGCGGTTGAGAAAGGCGGCGGGAACGCCTTCGAGCGTGACTTCAGCGGTCGATAGGTCGAAGGTATTCGCCAGGGCGCGGCAGAGGGTGCGGAAGGAATCTGCCGGGCTGAGATTCGCTGTGCCACCGCCGAAGTAGAGGCCCGCGACGGGCCGACCGGCCAGACTTGGGTCCGCCTCGCGCTTCTGTTCGAGTTCCTTCACGACGTGGTCCATCACGCCGACCGCCCCGCCCCGGTTGAACGTCTCATGGGGAAACGTGCAGAAGCCGCATCCGGTGACGGTCGGGTTGCAGAACGGGTGCGGCAGCACGCCGACAAGCAGTCCTCGATCGGGCTGGAAATGCAGGAGACCCTGCGAGGATCGATCCCCCGGCTCGACTCGTGGCATGGCTGCGGCGAGCGGGTAACCGTGCAAAAGACGATGCCGCTGGGGGCGTTGCGTCAGCCGCCGCAGCTCTGACTGTTCTTCCAAGACCGGGAATGGATTTGCGTTGGGCTTGAACATGAGCCGTCTTCCCTTCGGGCCGACTTGCTACCGTTCGAGATGTGACGTCTGGTGGATGATGGGTGGCTGCGCTTGACCGTCTTTGTTGATACGAGCTCGATTTGGCTCCGGCTACTGGGAATCAGGACAACGAATGTCCGCAAAATCGTCCCGAGGTGCGGATTCTTGTAGCCCCTTCAAGTTTTGTAAGTGAATGCTGATGTTTATGGCTGATCTGAGTTTTGTCGGGTGAGCCCGGCCTACCATGCTTCGTCTTCTCGAGGGCGAAACCTGGTAAGCCGTGTCCCTACAAGAGTTAGGCACGCTCTTAGCTTCGTCTCAGGGCGCGGCCCGGGGTGGCGCCCGTCGGTTCGCCGTTCTCGAGAACGAGCGTGCCGTTGACCAGGACATGATCGACCCCTTCGGCCAGGGTCCGGCCGGCCTCGTAGGTGGAGCGATCGATGATGGTAACGGGGTCGAAGATGGCGATGTCAGCCACGAACCCGGGGCGGAGCAAGCCGCGGTCGTTGAGCCGATACCGGCGTGCGGCATGAGTGGCCAGGTGAGTCACGGCCTCAGCCCAGGTGTAGTCGCCGAGTTGGCGGGTGTGGTAGCCGAGGAAACGTGCGAAGGCTCCCCAGCCGCGCGGGTGTGGATGGCTGCCGCCGAAGATCCCGTCGGACCCGGCCATGTGCGCGGGGTGACGGAGGATCGCGCGGACGTCGGCTTCGGTCCGCTCTCCCGCGCGGAACCCGAAGATCCCGACGGCCATTCCCGACGCGATCAGGCTCTCGCAGACGAAGTCCCCCGGGGCCATCCCGGCGCGTTCGGCAGCTTCGGTCACCTTCAGCCCCTCGGCCCAGCGCCAGTCGGGGTTGGCCGTCATCGTGATCGTCGTCGAGTCGAGCGGATAGGGAGTCGGGCTCGAGAACCAGTCGCGATTCAGTTGGGCTCGGACAGCGGGATCGGCGAGCCGCTTGACGGTCGCTTCGATCCCACCAACCTGGACTTCGGGGGGGAGCGCGACCATCCCGAGGATTGTGCTGCCGGCAAGGTAGGGGTAGGTGTCGAACGTGAGGTCCAGGCCCATCGCGCGACCCTGGTCGAGCAAGGGGAGGAGCAAGTCGGCCGGTCCGTTATAGTGCGAGATGTGGGTGGCCACTCCTGAGGCCTTGGCGATCTCGTAGACCTCGCTCATGCCGATCGGGGCCTTGGCCCCGTAGCCTCTCATGTGGGTCACATAGACGCCGTCGTCGGGGACGATGACTTCGCAGAGCGCGGCGATCTCACGGGCATCGGCGTAGCGGCTCGGGATGTAGTCGAGGCCGGTCGACAGGCCGACTGCGCCGGCCTCCATCCCTTTTCGGACCATGGCCTGCATGGCGCGGATTTCGGCGTCGGTGGCCGGGCGCGGGTCGAGCCCCATCACCTCCATCCGGACGTTACCGTTAGGGATCAGGTACGCTACGTTCAGGGCTGTGCGGCGGTCGAATCGATTGAGGTATTGTTCAATGGTCGACCAGTCGTAGTCGATGTCCGGGTTGGCGTTGAACCCGGCGGTGTACCGCCTCATATAATCCATCGTCGCGGGGGACGCCGGCGCGAACGAGCTGCCGTCCTGGCCGATGATGTAGGTCGTTACGCCTTGGCGGAGGGCGGGTAAGTGGATTGGGTCGGCCAGGAGTACGGCGTCGCCGTGGACGTGCGCGTCGATGAAGCCGGGGACGACGTACCGGTCGGTGCAGTCGAGCACGCGCGCGGCTTGCGCTCCTTCGAGATTCCCCATCGTTCCGATCATCGTGTCGAGCAGGCCGATGTCGGTCTTGTACGGGAGACCGCCCGAACCGTCGATCACCCAGCCGTTCTTGAGGATCAGGTCAAAGTTCACGAAGGGGCTCGCTTCTCTTTTTGACTTGAGGGTTGAGGAGGTCGAGGGTCGCGCCGTGCGTGCCGTGGAAGGTACTCCGCCCGTTAGCGAAGTTCGAAAGGCGTTTCGAGCACGAATTCGGGCCGCCGCTTGAGGAACTGGGCGATCCGGTCGGTGCGGCTCAAGGCTTCGGGTAGGAAGGCGACGGCCTGGTCGATCCGCTCGTCGGTCTCCGCGCAACTGAAGCGGAGGAAGCCGCGCCCGGCCGCACCAAACGACTCGCCGCCGAGGCAGGCGACGCCGAACTTGTCGTCCGCGTCTTCGAGCAGGTAGAGAGCCAGGCCGTGTGAGCTGATCCCGAGGCGGTTGCAGAGAGGCCGGACGTCGGGAAAGACGTAGAAAGTGCCCGCAGGGGGGACGACACGCATCCCGTCGATCTTCGCCAGGCCGGCCGCCAGCCGCTCGACCTTGTGGCGGAAGAGTTGCATGGTCTCGTCACGGGACGCCGCATCCTGCTCCAAGGCGGCCCGAGCAGCCCACTGAACGAACGGCGGACTGCATGACGCGGTCGTGTTGATCAGGTTGCCGATCGCCTGGACCACTTCGGGGGGCGCGACCGCGAAGCCGATCCGCCAGCCACTCATGCTGTACGACTTGCTGAACGTGTAGGCGGCCACTGTGTGGTCGAGCATCCCAGGCAGCGCCCCGATCGACTCGTGGCGACCGCGCCAGACCATGTGGCAATAGGGCTCGTCGGAAAAGACCATCACGTCGGTCCCGCGCACCAGCGAGGCGATCGCCTCCAGGTCGTCGCGGGTGGCGATCCCGCCGGTCGGGTTGTGCGGCGAGTTCAGGAAGATCGCGCGGGGCTTGGCGTCGCTCTCCAGGAACCGCGCGACGTCGGCCGGCCGGGGGCGAAAGTCGTCCTCCACCCGAAGCGGCACCAGCACCGCCCGCGCCCCTCGACGCTCGAGGTTGGGGATATAGGTCGGGAAGTGCGGGCTGAACAGCAGGACGCCATCGCCGGGCTCGAGGAAGGCTTCGGCGAAGTACTGCTCGAACGGCTTCGCCCCCGACGCCACGACGATGTTCTCGGCCGTCACATTATGGCCGAACTCGACGTTAACGAAGTTCGCCGCCGAGGCCCGGAACTCGGCCAGGCCAAGGCTCGGGCCATAGCCCGTCCGGTTCTCCTCAATGGCCTGGATCCCCGCCGCCTTGGCGTGGGGTGGGCTCGGAAAGGGACTGTCACCGATCTCAAGCTCGACGACGTCCTTGCCTTGCGCCTTCAGGGTACGCGCCAGGGCCAACACGGTAAACGCCGTCTCGGCCTTCAGATTCCTGACCAGCGAACTGAGTCGAACCATCGGTGACCCCTCAGCAGATTCCAACCAGGGGAAAACAAGATTTTAACCACGAATGACACAAATGACACGAATGAATTTGAAGAAAATAATTATAAAATTTAATATTTAATTTAATTGTTTTTATTCGTGTCATTTGTGTTATTCGTGGTTAGATTCTTCTGCCTTTACCGCGATGCGATCGCCTGAGCAAGCGGCTGCACGATCCGCGGGATGATCTTGTTCTGAACGAAGTCTTCACCGATCGCGCACTGGCGGCGGAAGGAGTCGAGGTAGGATTGGTCGGGACCGCCTCCCCAGTACTGGCGGATGGTGAAGAAGACGCTGATCTGGTCCTCGGGGAATTCGCCCGTCCGGACTTGAAAGGCGTTGGTGCGGGTCTCGACCGAGATTCGGCACTGGAGCCGGCACGACTCATCGAGGGCCAGGGTGATTGACGGTTCGTAGTTGAGCACGCGTGCGCCGGGCCGCTCGAGCATACCTTCGAGGCCGGGACCGAGGCCCAGGGCTTCGGCCACGATTTCGTCGTGGTTCCCTTCATAAGTGAAGTCGAACCCGTACATGAGGTCAAGCGCTTCGCAGTCGAGTACGCTGATCGTCAGCAGGTGAGGAGCCATTTCGAGGACCATCTCGTGCTGGCGGTAGGCGTCCTCGGCCGTCTCGGGATTGATCTGCCCTGAGCAGAGCCGCTTGGGCTCGATCGCGAGCCAGCGATACGACTCCTCCTCCTTGTCCCCCTCCAGCACCAGGTCGCCGCTCTCTCGCGTGAAAAAATTGTGGAGGTCGGGAAACGCCTTTTTCATCTGTTCGAAGTAATGCAGCACGGTGTCGCGGCTGGTCGGAAGCTCCATTTCCGTGTTCAAATTCATGTTGATGTAAAAGTCGTCGGCGTCGCTGGTGTACCGGTTCATCCGTGCTTGATCCTGAAAGCCGCTCCCCTCGGCCGGCTCGGGAACGAGGAGGAGGGAGGGAACCCTTCGAAGCGAAACGTTGATTGTAGCAACTGTAGTGGCAGGGCGGAATCAAGCGGCGGAAGAAGCCACACTTTTGTTTAATTTTTTGTAAAACATTGGAGGCGAGGGCCGATTTGTCATGAAACTCCGGGCCCTGTTTGTAAAAAAGGGGATGGAGAGCGTGGCGTTGGGAATGGCCTTTGGGAGGCCTTGCGCAAGGAAAAACCCCGTCGCATGGCTTGGCCCCACGCGACGGGGTCGGTCTCAGGAGATCAGCGATCTTACAAAGCATGCAAGAGACGTGCCGAAAGCCGGGCCGTGCCACGGGGGGGAGGAACGGCGTCTAGCGGCCGATGAGGCCATGCATTCCGATCGCCACCAGGATGGAGCCGATCAGGCTTGCTGCCAGCACGATTGCGCCGAGGCGCCGGAGGGACTTCATCTGCCACCACATGAACAGTCCTGAGAACCCCCAGAAGACCATCGCGACGGCCATGAGGTCGACGATCGCGGCCCAGCACCACTGAACGTTGATCTGGGACGGGTAGCGGCAGGCCAGGTGCATGGCCGTCAGGAATCGGCGGGTTGAGAGGTCGGGACCCCAGGGGCGGACGGTCAAGGCTTCGGTTTGCAGGTTGTAGGCTGCCCGCCAGGTGGTGCCGTCGTCGCTTTCGACGGCGAAGATCAACTCGGGGGGTGTGCGGACCTTGACCTCATCGGGCCCCCTGCCCCACTTCTTCAGGATCGCGGCCACTGCGGTTCGGGCTACCTCGGCGGGGGGCGAGTCCAGGGGGACCGAGGCTCGAGCCCAGGCCGGCCGGCTCACCGGTTTCGGAGCGGGCGCTGAACGGACGGAGCCGGTGCGTGCTTCCAACTCGAGGAAGATGACTTGCTCGGCTTCCGCCCCCTTGGCCGTGAGGGCAAGGTCGCGCGAATAGGCCGGGACCTGGGCCGTGGAGAGCGACACACGCGACGTTCCCCCTTGGTTGATCGCCTGGATGACCTGGGCGGACAACTCGCCGGCATTCGGAAAGGATCCGAGAGAGGTCCCGGCCGCGTCCTGGGTGGTGATGAGACGAACCGATCGATCCGAGAACCAGTCGGGATGGTTGAACAGGAATGCCGTCAGGCCGTAGAGCAGCACGAACGGCACGAGAAAGAGGCCTACGTACATATGAGCGCGGCGGACGAGTTTCATGCCCGCGTTGTAGCGCACTCGTGCCCGGGACGAGGGCCGGGCGACCCGACTTTGCGGTTCGGTGGTCATGACAAAGACCCGCTTTTGATCGAATGAGGTGGGACGGATCGGTCAAGGATCTCAGCGTTCTTCGAGATCACCCGGGCGAAATTCGCGTGGTTTCGAGGGGCCTGAGGGCGAGGACTCGGCCTTCTTCTTGAGGTCGATGGTGCCCGAGTCCGCGGGGGCGCAGCCCACGAACTCCAGAGGCACGACCAGGATCAGGGGGGTGAGCCACAAACGCAGACGCTGGGCCGACATGGGGAGGAGCCTCCATCAAAGGAAGAGTGACATGGACCACCGGAGCGGCGTTCATTTCAGTACGAATCCGCTCCGATGACCTCGCCACCGGACCTTGTGGAGAGCGCCTGGTACACGCCAACCTTGGAACCCGCCGCAATCGAATAGAGGTTTGCGGTTTGATCGTAACTCGACCCGGCCGCCAACGTCGTTGCCGGGTTGATGGGCCAGGAGTCGATCGTGTCCTTCAAGAATCGGACCGAGCCATCCACGAGACCGAAGTTGGCCCCGCCTGAGTGCAGGCTCGACGCGTTGGCCACGTATCTGGCTCCCAGGCTGCCGACCGGCTTCTTGTGGGCGTTGATCGGGTAGTAGGTCTCGAGCATCGTGTCGTACCAGTACCCGGAATTCCAGAATTGGTTGACCACCTGATCGGTCGGCGAGAGGAGGGAATGGCCGCGCTCGCCGAAGAGGATCGTGCTGCTCGTGCCGTCCTGGATATCGCCCATGCGTACGGCGCTGTACATGTAAATGGTGCCATTCATATTGGCCACCTGCTGCGAAAAATTACTGTCGGCCAGGCGGGGGCGAATGTCCCAGATCCCGGTGCATCCTGCATAGCTGGTGAAGCTCTGGGTCCAGTTGCCCGGTGGCGGGGCCTGATAGACGGTCGTGGACAGCGGCTGATTCTGCAAGGCGGCCGGGTCGCTCGGGCACATGAAGGCCGAGATCCCCACACCGGCGATCGTCACGTTGGCCGGGTTCTTGTACGACAGGCTGAAATTAACAAGGTTGTAAGCATTCGCTTGTTCAATGAAGGGCAAGATCATCACGAACGGGCTGAACCCGTCGGCCGTCTTGCCCGGTCCGGTGCCCGACGCGGCCCAGAACGAGCCTGGGGGCAGCGTGCCCGTGGCCGATTCATAGTTGGCCACGGCCAGGCCCATCTGCTTGAGGTTGTTCGTGCACTGGGCTCGGCGGGCTGCTTCACGCGCCGCCTGGACGGCGGGCAGCAAGAGCGCGATCAAGACCGCGATGATGGCGATCACGACCAGCAGCTCGATCAGCGTGAAGCCGGAAGTACGGGGGGAGGGAGGCGAGACGGAGACCGTGGACATGAAACGCAGCGCTTTCTGCCGGGCCGGGCAAGAGGGTTCACTTCGGCCCACCGGCGCACGGCACTCCGCAGACGGTCTGCGAGCGGCCCGCCCGGATGCTTGTGGCCGAAGCATCGGAACAGAATCTCGACGGGCAGGTCTTCTGGCTTACGGCTTCGAGCAGTTCCCGGCCGGCCTTCCCGCCTCGCGGCAGTGGCACTCTTTGGACCGGGAACCTAGCCGATTACAGCGGCGGCCCCGCGACGGATTCTCACCGTCTTCCCTATTCTCCCCCGGACCAATTCAAAGAGAATGGCCGGGAGCACCTGTCGAGGACGCTCATTAGAGCCATTTTGGTTGGCGCTGGTCAAGGGATTTGCAACCAGACCGCTCGCATGAACCCTTCGGGAAAACCGGGATTGTCTTCCCTGGGACCGTAGGCGCACCGCTCATAATTTATTTTTTTTAATTTTATGATTATTGGTTTTTAGTTATTTTAATGAAAGCAATTAAATTCAAAATAAGAGCGGGCGGGGCGCCGCGGTCCCAGGGAAATGGAATGGAGGGGATTACGCGCGTGTGGCGCCGTTCTCGGGGTGGCGGAGGCGAATCGGCGGCATGCTGTCGGGTTCGGTGTGCGGGTCGGCGAAGATCCGGGCGCGTTGTTTCGCGAGGTCGAGCTTCGACTGGATCGGGAAGGTCGATCCATCGCGGCTGGCGGGGAATTGCTGGACGATCTCGCCGTCGTCGACGGACAAGGGGATCGTGCGCGGGTGGGCGACCAGGGCGGTGGGTGGAATCTCCGCGCCCGCCGGCTCGGTCCGGAAGGTGAGCTGCCAGGGGCGGCCCGGGAACCCAGGACGGCGGAAGGCGTACGAGACGGTCACCTCGGGGTGCGGGCCGGGCAGAAGTGTGCGGGCCGTCGGTTCCAGGCCGGGCGAGACCACTGTCTGGCCGGCCACCTGGGCGACGCTGTAGACCCGGATGTGCCACGGACCCTCGACGTTCAGAGGCAGGGTCAAGGTATGGTGGCCGAGTCGACCGTAGTCGAGTTCGTGGACCAGGATCCGATGGGCGTCGGGGTCGTCGGAGCCGAGCGGGGCCGAGCCGGCTCGCGCCACGATGAGCGACTGTGCGCCTTGCGGACTCCATCGCCAGCGCAGGTGGACCCGCTGACCGTGGCCGACGCGAGTCGCGCGGAGGTCGGACGGGTCGGGGACGCACGAGTAGGCCGCGCTCCGGCCGACCGTGAGCATCCCTGCCGAGGCGATCATCGGTGTGTAGTGGCAGACTCCCAGGGCTGGTGGCGCGGGGTCGTTGGCGTGGTCGGGGGCGGTCACGTCGAGCCAGTGCCCGTCCAGCGCATCCGCCTCGGCGAACGAGAGCCGCTCTCCGGGCACGCGGCCCGCTGGCTTCAGGGTGCGGAGAATTTTGACCGTCCCTCGCGGTGGCCTTGGCCAATCGAGCCGGATTCGCCCCCCTGCCTCTAGCGACAGCGTCGGGGTGGGCAAGATCTCGATCGGCGGGTGCGGCTGCGCGGAGACGAAGACACCTCGCGAGGCGATCATCTGGCCGTCGGGCATCTTGTAGACGGAGAAGACGCCGTAGTGGTAGACCCGATCGTTATCGAGGCCGCGGTCGTGGGCCCGGTCGCGGAGCGTCTCGACTCGCTCGCCGTCCTTGGCGTTGGTGGGGGGAGCGCCGAGCTTGCGGACGACCCGGACGTCGAGGACGTTGGCCGGGGGAGACCAGGAGAGATCGACTTCTTGGTCGCCGGCTTCGACGCGGATATCGGTCACTTCACCGAGCAGGACGATCGGCCCGATGGCCGCGGCGGAGACCGACTCGGCTCCGCCTCGCCTGCTCAGGGCGGCGTAGCTGACCGTCTCGCCCGCGCTGACTTGGATATCGTCATATTCAGTGGCGGTCAGTTCGGCGATCCTCGTGCCGTCGGCGAGGTGCTCGATCGGCCCACCATGCTTGCGCAAGAGTATGTAAGAGAGAGGGCCGAGGCCGTCGGGGGCCGGAGCCACCCAACGGAGCCGGACGCGTCCGTCGACGAAATCAGCGATGAGGCTCGATGGGTGGTCAGGCGGGCAGCGCTGGAGTCCCTCGAGCGCCTCGGGCAGGTCGGAGGCGAGGGCGAGACTCTGCTGATAGAAGCTGCGCGCGGCTTTCGGGTCGGTGGCCGCGATCGCGCGGCCGCGGGCCGCCAGGTTTTGAGCCCGGCGCAATGGGGTCGTCAGGTCGGCCCGACTGGACGCGACCTCGGGGTGGCCTGGGTGGAGCATCGAGGCCCAGAGTTCGAGCGTTTCGAGCGCGGCGACGAGTCGGCCCGCGGTCCGCGCCGATTCCCAGGCTGCGCGGGCCCGGTCGATGTCGGCGAGCCGGTGTTGGATCCGCTCCATCGCCTTGCGGGTGCCGACATGTTTCGGCGCGAACTCCTGGATCCGCTTCAAGTGCCGGAGCGCTGTCTCGAGGTCGCGGGTTTTGTAGGCCCGGGTCGCGGCCTCGAAGTGGCGGATCAGCGGGTCACGGAGTTCGACCTTGAACCCGCAAGGGCAGCGGGGTTCGTCGATCCAGTGCGGCTTCTTGCAGATTGGGCAATCCCAGCGGAGCGAGGCCCGGCAATGGCGGCAGGCTGCTGTTTTCTGTCGCGCGGCCTGGGCGAAATCAGTGACGCCCACACAGACCCGGCAGCGCAAGTGGCGAGGGGGTACCGTGACGGTCGTGGCCGAAGGGCCGGCGTCGCGGGCCACGCCCAGGCTCCGACAGGCGCGGACGATGAGCCGGTCGACGCGTTCGGGGCCGATCCCGAGGGCGGCCCCTTCATCGAGCAAGGCGTTCCGCGTGCCGGGGTCGAGACGCGGCAAACCCTGCAAGGCGAACTCAATCGACGCGACCAAGGTCTCTTCGGCTTCGAGGGCCAGGGTCCGGTCGTAGCGGGCTCGCGACTCGGGATTGGTCAGGTGCGACTGCGCGTGCGAGACCAGCTCGAGCCAGGCGGTTTTCTCGGCCGTGACCTGGGCCTTTTGCATCCATCGCCTACGCTCGGCGTCGGCCAGCGCGATGATCTCCTGCGCGGGGGCGTCGCGGGTGAGCGACAGGGCGTCGTAGAGGTCCAGGCGGCGGAGGTGGGTCAGGGCCACCCGAATCTGCCGGCGCATGGCCGGGTCGAGGACATCGACCGGAGGGTCGGGCGTATCCTCCTCGGCGGGCGTCTCGGGCTTGGGCGGGATCAACTCGGCCAGGCGGTCGAGGTCGTCGGCCGTCAGCCCGAGCCGGACGGCTTCGTCGCGGAGCAAGGTCCGGTCGCCGACGGTTAGCCCCCCCTTGGCGGAGCGGAGGCGAAGCAGGCGCTGGAGCGTGTCGAGTTTCCCGTCGCGCTCGATCCGCTGCGCTGCGGCGAGTTCGGCGTCGTAGGCCGCTCGAGCGTCCGGGTCGCCGAGCAGGGCCTGGCGGAGGGCGGGGATCTGGTCGAGGTACGACTGATAGGTGTGCTTGTTCTTCGGGTTCCGAGTTCCGGACGACCAGAGCGGCTGGCAACGCGCCAGTGCCGACTCCAGCGTCCCGCGGTCGGCACCCGGGTCAACGCCCAGCATCGTGTAATAATCAGCGACCATCGTCCGTTGCTGCGTCTCCACACCCTGAATTCTGGGATCATGCACCAACGCTATTTTCACGCGAAGTGCGCGGCGAGTCCAGGCCGTGCCGGATCATTTTCTTCACTTCGTTGCCCCTCCCCCCTTGGGAACGCGGGCGCCCCGCTCGCTCTTAATTGATCTGTAATTATTGAAAGACATGAGCAGAATGCCCCAGCTTCAGGGGCTGGTTCACTCAAATAGGTTCCAAAGACAAGGAACCTCACGCTCCCCGCTCGCCTTTACGAGCGAGCGAAATTTCCGGACGATGCGGGAGGGCTCGTTCGATTTCCCAAAGGGACCGCGCGAAGAAATGGGCTCTGGTCTTGAATCTCCAGGCCGTTACACTACAAGTAGGCCTTTGCGGCTCATTCTGAATGGGGAGAGGTTCGAATATGGCGATGCGGCCTCTCAACACCCCGACTCCCGTCAACGGAACTGACTTGGTGAGATTGCTATGCTCGGAGCCACTCTGATCCTCGCTGGTTTGCTCCCTCTCTTTGGTGAAGCTCCCGCTCACCGGGCGGTTGACCCGAGCGCGTTCGAACGCTGGTTCGAGGCCGCCCGGCAGGGCCAACTGCAGATCCCGGCCGAGGTCGAACGCGAAGCCACACGCTACCGCTACGTCTTCGTCGCAGGATTCTGGAATGAGCGTATGCCAACCTATTTTACGCAGAACGCCCAGGAGTTGAGGGCCCTGGGGGTGCCGCGTGACGCAATTCACTTTGTTTACCCAAGCTCCCACAAGTCGATCGAAGAGAACGCCGACGCGGTTCGCGGCCAATTCCTTGAGATCGCCGAGGCAGGGCCCGAGCCACTGGTGGTCATCGCCCATAGCCGAGGGGCCTGCGAGGCCCTGGCCTTCGCGCTCGAGAACCCGGAGTTCGTCCGGACCCGGATCCTGGCCCTCTTCCTGGTACAGGGACCGTTCGGCGGAACCGGCGTGGCTGACTACGTGGCTGGGGAAGGGCCGTCGATGGATCGCCGGATCCCCCTCCGTTACCGAGCCATCGCCACTCTCCTCGATCGCCTGGAGAAGACCAAGTTGAAGCGAGGCAAGCATGGGGGGCTGGCTGATTTGACTCACCAGGCGTCGGAGAATTTTTGGGAACAGATTTTGGAGAAGCATCTCAGCGCGATTCCGATCGTTGGGCCGAAGACGTTCTACGTGACGAGCGAGACCAGTCCGTCTCACCTGCGGCTCTTCAAGCGGGCAACTGCGTGGTATTTGCAGACCTTCTCGGGGCCCAACGACGGTGTGGTGGCGCTGGAGGATCAGTCGTTGCCTGTCCTGGGCACGGTGTTGGCGGTTCTCGACGCCGGGCACTCCGACCTGACGAATCGCGGCCCGTCGACGCGCGCTCCTCGGCGGCTTCGCCGGGCCTTGATCCAAGGGATCGTCATGGCGGTCGGGAGTTCAGAGGCGCGTCCGCTCACCGACGCCCACGCGGCTCGCGTGGGCGCTCCGTTTGACGATTTGCCGCAAGTCCAGCGAACCCGCTAGCCCCCCGCCGGGTCTATCCGGCACGTTGTGGGCTTTCTTCGGCCATCGCCCCCTTGCAACGCCCCAGGGCTCGCCATTGGCCCTGAGGCCGCGAGGCTGGGCGTTCTCCTTTTGCGCCAGGGCAACATTTATGAAAATAGGAAGGGGTTAAGTAAAAAAATGAATAAACAAAGAGATAATGGCGTGATTCGGCCCGAGACTCTGGGCGATCATGCGGCCATCCACGAGGTCAATCGCCTCGCTTTTGGAGAGGAGGGAGAGGCTCGGCTGATCGCTGCTCTGAGGGATGGAGGCTATGTGCGGGTCTCGCTCGTGGCTGAAGAGGCGGGCCGGGTCGTTGGCCACATCCTGTTCAGCGACCTCTCGATCGTGACCCCGCAAGGAGTGGTTGAGGCGCTCTCGCTGGCCCCGCTGGCGGTGGTCCCCGACTGCCAGCGGCAGGGGATCGGCTCGGCCTTGGTTCGGGAGGGGCTGCGGGCCTGTACCGAGGCGGGGCATCGAATTGTATTGGTTGTGGGGCATCCGGAGTTTTACCCCCGGTTCGACTTCACGGCGCAATCTGCCGAGCGGTTGCTGTCGCCCTACGCCGGTCCCGCGTTCATGGCCTTGGAGTTGGCCCCTGGAGCCCTCGAAGGGGTTGAAGGCGAGGTTCGTTACCCTCCGCCGTTCGGGGACCTTTGACGATACGCTGATCGGTGCCTGCGGCCAGTCCTGAATTGCGGCCGGGCCGTGTTACCAAAGAGCCCCAGCCGCCCCTTGAAATTGGCCGAGACGGCAAGGTTGGGGTTCGCGTATACAAAATCCGAAAAGCGCGTATGATTCCTAAAGTTTCACTTCGCTCGAGCAGTGCCCCACTTCGTACGCAGTCACTTCACATTCGATTCCTGTGATCCGGCACGAGGTTATGATGATTCCTAGAGCCAAGGATGGCCGGCGTAGGCGTTTGAACCGCACTTCTCACGGACTGGGACTCAGCCTCGGAACACTCGAACCGCGAATGATGTTAACGGCGTCCACCATTAGTGGTTACGTCTATCATGACGCCAACGGTGATGGGCTATATGGGCCGGGCGACAACCCGATCGCCGGGAGTCCGATCCAGCTTGTGAACTCCGCGAAAATGGTGGTGGGATCGACGACGACCGACGCGTCGGGCAAATACCAGTTCTCGAGCGATGGCACCGTCCAAACGACTCCGGGCTCCCAGACCCAGGCACTCAGCTTCGCTGCAACCCCGACCAACTACACGAAGTCGGCCACGATTCCCCAGTTCGATCCCAGCCTTGGCACACTCACTTCGGTGGACGTGACGTTCGCTGGAACCCTGGCGAGCCAGATCCGGGTCGAGAGCCGGGACGCGAATCCGATGACGGTCACGGGGCACACCGAGGGCACCTTGGTCGTCCAGGCGCCCGGCATCGCGGACCTGATGCTCCGGCCGACCTCCACGGTCACCTTCCCGGCCTCGGCCTACGATGGCGTGCCGGATTTCGGCGGAACCAGCGGCAAGGATTTTGGCAATGTGTCGGCCGACGATACGAAGTCGGTCACGCTGACCACGCCCGGCGATCTCGCGGCGTATACAGGGACGGGGACGGTCCCGTTCTCGGTCGGCGCAGCCTCCAGCTCGGCCGCAGCGGGTCCGGGCAACCTGCTCACCGAGATCTCCTCCACCGCCGCCGCCACGGTCAACGTGGTCTACCATTACCTGCCCCAGAGCGACTTGAAGCCGGGCCGCTATACGATCGTCCAGACCACTCAGCCCGACGGTTATCTTCAAGGCTCCAATTCCCGGGGGGGTGTCGTGCTCCCCAAGAGCACTCCGGTCAACACGATCCCGGTCACACTCGCCGATAGCGACTTGACCGATAATAATTTTGGCGAGCTGCTTCCCGTCGTCGCATCCGCCGCACAGCATTCGGGCCGTCTCTCCGGCTCCGTCTACCTCGACGCCAACAACGACGGTGTGAGGGAACCCGGCGAGTTTGGGATCGCGACGGTGAACGTGACGCTCCGGGGACGAGACGACTCGAATCGACCGGTCATGCTGTCTTCCACGACCGACGCGAATGGTGTTTATCAGTTCAACGACCTGCGCCCCGGGATGTATACGATCACCGAGGCCCAGCCGAGGATCTTCCGGTCGGGACGCGATACGGTTGGTAGCCTAGGGGGGCAAGTGAGTCGGAATCGATTCTCCAGGGTTGTGTTGCGCGATGGCGCCCAAGGGGCCAACTACAACTTCGGGGAACGGACCCGACCGGATTGCACCCTGGCCGACATCCTCTCCCGGGTCGACCGAGGCCTTCCCCTGCGCTCCAACCTGGGGCCGAACCTCCAGCGCTACCTCCCCGGCCTCGTCATCTATAACACCCAGCACCCTCGACGCTCCTGACCCCGCCTCCCCGGCTGTCTCTTTTTGGTTTCTTCGAATGGTGCTTCCTGCAACCGTGGGCATCTGTCCGTCGCTCTTTAGCTTGAGTCCTCACCAATCATGAGCGTCAGCCTTTGCCGTTCTGCCCTGCCTTGATCGGGTCGCCTGATCCGGTTAATCTAATTATTGTTTAACGGGCGGCGGTCTGCGAAGCGATGCGAGGGAGATTCGACGGACGATGCGAACACCCTTCCTCCTGATGGCGACGGGCTGCCTTCTGCTCGCGTTTCTCGGCCTCCAATCGGCCGTCGACAACCCCGCCCGCGAGCCGGAGGCCAAGGGGGGATCCCTCGACCTCCGCTTCCAGGAAAGCGTTCGGCCCTTTCTCGCGACGTACTGCCTCGGGTGCCACGGCAAGGACAAGCCGGAGGGGGACCTCGACCTGAGTGCGTTCACGACCGAGGAGTCCGTGGCCAGGGCCCTCCCCCACTGGGAACTGGTCGTCGAGCAACTTGAAGCGGGGTCGATGCCCCCGGCGAAGGCGAAACTGCGCCCGACGGACGAGGCCCGCGCCAGTGTGGTCGCCTGGATCAAATCGGTCCGCCAGCGCGAAGCCAAGCGGAACGCGGGCGACCCCGGCTTGGTCCCCGCGCGGAGGCTCTCCAACGCGGAGTACGACCACACGATCCGGGACTTGACGGGGGTCGACCTCCGGCCGACCCGGGAGTTCCCCGTCGACCCGGCCAACGAGGCAGGGTTCGACAACTCGGCCGAATCGCTCGCCATGTCGCCGGCCCTGGTCAAGAAGTATTTGCAGGCCGCGCGGGAGGTCGCCGATCACCTCGTCTTGAAGCCGGACGGACTCGCTTTCGCGACGCACCCCATGCTCGCCGACACCGATCGCGACAAGTACTGTGTGAACAGCGTTATCGACTTCTATAAGCGTCAGCGCACCGACTACGCCGACTATTTCTTCGCGGCCTGGCGATTCCGCCATCGCGAGGCCCTGGGGCAGCCGGATGCCTCGCTGGCTCGCCTCGCCGCTGAGTCGGGACTCAGCCCCAAGTACCTGGCGACGATCTGGGCCACGCTCACCGAAAACCTGGAGGAGGTCGGTCCGACCGCTGCGCTCCAGACGTTGTGGCGGGAGCTGCCTCCCCCCGATGGCGATCGGACGGCCGCCGCACGGTCCGGCTGTGAACGGATGCGTGACTATGTCGTCGTCCTTCGCCGACAGCTCACGCCCGAGGTCAAGAACCTGACCGCACGCGGGATCGACGAAGGGTCACAGCCGCTCGTGCTCTGGAAGAATCGCCAGTATGTCGCCAACCGGATGCGCTATGAGGCCGGGGGAGCGTCCAAGATCCGGGTGGACGAACTGGCGCTGACGGGTGCGGCCGCCAAGGCGCTCGCCTCCCCCGAGAAGCCGGAAGATATCCCTCCCTTCGAGGCGACTTTCCCCCGATTCTGCCGGACCTTCCCCGATGCCTTCTTTGTGTCGGAGCGCGCCCGGGTCTATCTCGATGGGAAGGAAGATAAGAAGAACACAGGGCGGCTGTTGAACGCAGGGTTCCATAGCATGACCGGCTACTTTCGTGACGATGAGCCGCTTGCCGAACTCATGCTGGACGAGGCAGGCCAACGTGAACTCGAGCGGCTCTGGCGTGAGTTTGATTTCGTCACCGGCGCTCCCATGCGGCAGTATTCGAGTTACCTCTGGTACGAACGCGCCGAGTCCGGCTTCCTCCGCGATCGGGCGTTCGACTTCATCAGGGCCGAGGACAAGGACGCCGCGTCCGAGGCGAAGATCCAGCAACTGGCTGAGGTCTACCTGGCGAAAGTGAGCCGGCTCGGCGCCAGCGAACTCGCGTACAGCGTCATCAAGGACCAGTTCGGGATCATCTCCGCGAGCATCCGCCGCGTTGAGCAAGACCGAGTCGCGGCCGTGCCCCGACACATCGAGGCCCTGCAAACGTTCGCTGAGCGGGCCTATCGCCGCCCGCTGTCGAACGAGGAACGTGACGGCATCGCAGCCTTCTATCGGACGCTCCGCGAGCAGGATGAACTGGGCCACGACGATGCCGTCCGTGACACGGTTGTTGGCGTGCTCATGTCCCCCTATTTCTGCTACCGGGTCGACCTCGTCGGTGCGGGGACGGGCGTTCGGCCGCTCTCGGATTACGACCTGGCCAGCCGCCTGAGCTATTTCCTCTGGGCCAGCATGCCCGACCGCGAGCTTTTGGATCATGCCGCAGCGGGCGATTTGCATCTCCCCGAGGTGCTCGTAGCCCAGGCCCGCCGGATGCTCCGCGACGATCGCGTCCGTGGCCTGGCCACGGAGTTCAGCGGCAACTGGCTCGACTTCCGCCGGTTCGAGGAGCACAACAGCGTCGATCGCGGGCGATTCCCCACGTTTGACGATGAACTGCGTCGGTCGATGTTCGAGGAGCCGATCCGCTTCTTCGTCGACCTGGTTCGCAACGACCGCTCGGTTCATGAATTTCTCGACGGCAAGCACACGTTCGTGAATCCATCGCTGGCCCGGCACTACGGCATGCCCGAGCCTGACGGCTGGGTCCGAGTCGATGACGCGGTCCGCTTCGGGCGCGGTGGGCTCTTGCCGATGGCCGTCTTCCTGACGAAGAACGCGCCGGGCTTGCGGACGAGCCCGGTCAAGCGTGGCTACTGGGTCGTGCGTCGTCTGCTCGGCGAGAATATCCCCGCGCCGCCGCCCGACGTCCCTGACCTACCGGACGACGAGGCCAAGCTCGGCGACCTGACTCTCCGGCAGACCTTGGCCCGGCACCGGGCCGATAAGAGCTGCGCTGGCTGTCATGAGCGGTTCGACGCCATCGGCCTGGCGTTCGAGGGCTTCGGTCCCGTCGGCGAGGCGCGAGACAAAGACCTCGGCGGCCGCCCCGTGGATGTTCGTGCGACCTTCCCCGGCGGGAGCGAGGGGGCAGGCCTTGAGGGGCTCCGCCGCTACCTCGATTCGGAGCGCCGGGAGGAGTTCGTCGAGAACCTCTGCCGGAAGTTGCTGTCCTACGCTCTCGGGCGGAGCTTGCTCCCCTCGGATGACGAGACCATCGACACCATGCGCACCCGGCTGGCGGCCGACGGCCACCGTTTTGGCAGCTTGATCGAGAGCATCGTCGCCAGCCCGCAGTTCCTGAACAAGCGAGTTGAACCCAACCACGCGGAGTGACGCAGATGAAGAGCACTTCGGACCAGGGGCCGGGCGAGAATGGCCGTGGCCGGGCGTCCCGGCGGACGTTCCTTCGCGGTGTGGGTGTGACGATGGCCTTGCCGTGGCTGGAGTCGGTCCCCGCGTTGGGCGCCTCATCCGTGGCGGGAGCCGTCGCGCCTTGCCCGAAGCGGTTTGCCGCCTTGTTCATGGGCTGTGGCGTCAATCCGACGCAGTGGTGGGCCAAGGGTTCGGGCGCCGAGATGGAGTTGGGCCGTTGCCTTGAGCCGTTGGCTCCGTTGAAGGCGAAGATCAACGTCATCAACGGCCTGTTCAACAAGCAGGCCACGGGCGTCGGCATTCACCCCGGCCAGACTGGGAACATCCTCTCGGGGGCGGCCTTGCAGAAGGGGGCCGAGCTCAAGGGGGGGATTAGCGTTGACCAGATGCTCGCTCGCCACCTCGGTGAGGCGACCGTCCAGCCGAGCATGGTCCTCGGGTGTGAGCAGCCGATCACGGGCTACCACGAGACGAACTTCTCGATGGCGTACAGCTCGCACATTTCCTGGCAGAGCGCCACCTCGCCGGTGCCGATGGAAGTTTACCCGTCGCTCGCGTTTGACAGCCTGTTCGACAACCGCGGTAGCCGCCGCAACCAGAGCGTCCTCGATCGCGTCCGGGACGAGGCTTCCGGCCTGAGCCGGCGCGTCAGCGCGGCTGACCGGGCCAAGCTCGACGAGTACCTGACCAGCGTCCGCGAAGTCGAGCGCCGGGTCGTGCCGATGCGGGTCGAGAAAGATCAGGCCGAGGGGCGCGCCTCAGACCAAGGCAAGCCGCTCGTCGCGATGACGAGGCCCGACAACGGCCTGCCGGAAGACATCCGCGAACACATGCGGCTGATGTGCGACCTCATCGCCCTGGGCTTCCAGACCGACAAGACCCGGATCGCAACCCTCCTGCTCTGCCGCGATATCTCGGGCCTCTTTTACCCCTTCCTCGACGTCCGGGCCGCGCACCATGGCGCCTCGCACGACGACAAGTCCGAAGCCTACGAGCGCGTGACCCGCTACTACGTCAGCCAACTCGCCTATCTCGCCAGCCGTCTCGACGCCATGCCCGAAGGCGAAGGCACCGTGCTCGACAACACCTGCCTGCTGTTCACGAACAGCCTCTGGTCTGGTACCAAGCACGACGCCAGCAAGGTCCCCGTTGTCCTTGCCGGAGGCCTCGGTGGCTCGCTCGCGACGGGCCGCACACTCGACTATGCGGACAAAGGCGACGACAACCGCAAGCTCTGCAGCATGTACCTTTCGATCATGGACCGAATGGATGTCAAGCTCGACCGCTTCGGCGACGCCGACGCGCGTCTTGCCGGCTTCTGAGATGAGATCGAAAATATTATAAAGAAATGAAATATTGCTGGCTGGATTGAATTCCCTGGGGCCGCGGTCCCAGGGAATTCAAGAGGCTGTGTCGAATCTATGGACCGTGCCTCGCTGAAATCTCGCTGATCAAGGATTTGCGCCTTCGTCCCGATCACTTGTCCAGCGGCCGTCCCGACGCTTCCAGCAACGCCGTCTGAACCGTCAGATCGTGCTCATACGGGAAGTCGGTCGACTTCTCTTCGCGAATGATGCGGGCCATATCGGCCGCGTCGTCAACGTAGCGGACGTATTTGGGGAACGAGATGTCCTGACGTCCCTTTTTGTACCCGCCTCGCGTTTTCGACAGCACCAGATGTGCCGAGGGATTATCGAGCGGTTGGATCTGGAAGGTACCTTCGGTCCCGCAAACGACCAGGTGCCGTCGTTCACCCCCGTCCACTTCGATCGCGCTTGACTTGACTGTCGCTAATGCCTTTGGGTACTCGAGCACCGCCAGCATGTTGTCGAGGAGGGCGTCGTCGAGGTTTGCGGCATGCCGTGAGAACGGTGTAACCTTGGTTGGCTTCCCCAGCACGCCGACGACCAGGTCGATGACGTGGCATCCCAACTCGAACATGATCCCGCCGCGATACGCGACCAGTTCCCGCCGCGCGGCCGGCTCGACGACCTTGCTCATGACCGTGTGGACTTCGAACACGTCCCCCAGCCAGCCTCGTTTCAGGAGGTCGCGGAGCAACACCACGGCAGGGTTATACCGGTACATGTACCCCATCTGAACGAGCCGTTTCCGCTGCGCCGCCGCGTCCAGGATCCGGCGGAACTGGGGCAGTGACTCGCCGGCCGGCTTATCGAGATGGATGTGCTTGCCGGCCTTGATGCAGACCTCAGCCGTGTTAAGCAGGTCGCGAACCCGCGTCTCGACGAGGATCGCCTGCACCCCCGGCGCGTTGAGTAACTGTTCCTGGGTCATCCACGGCAAGCCCTGATAAGGCACCTGCACCTCGGCCTTCCGACGCAGTTCCGCGTCGGGCTCGACGATTCCGACAACTTCATAATCCGCGGATTGCCGGAATACGGAGAGCTTGCTCGCATGGGCATGCCCCACGCCGATCTGGCCGATCTTGATGCGTGGCCGTGTCGGGCCGGCCTCTCTCGATTGGGCGTTTGCAAGACCGGATGCCAGCGAGCAGGCGAGTGTGCCGCCGAATCGTTTGATGGCCGCGCGTCGATTTTCACTGTTCATCAGAGAGAATCCTTGAGCATTCGATCTGTGATGCCCGGGGAGTCCGTTCATCAACCGGGCGCATCGCGATCCCCTACCATTTCGGGAAATCGCCAGGGGTGCAAGTGGGCCCTGACTTTTCGACGTCGGCTCATGACCAGGAATGCAATCATCGGATCGGCATGAACTGCCTTGGCGGGAGTGCTGGGGGCTGACGGCGATCGTTCTTGGTAATATGGTGGTACTCCACTCCGTCACCCATCCTTGAGGGGGTCGGATACCCGGAAAACGAACGGTTCCCGCAAGAAGCGTTGAGCCTGTTTCCAAGCCTTCGATAAGGTCCAAGCGATGTCCGACGATCCCTATTTGCAACTGACGAATGTTGGCCACTGCCGGATCTTGTCGCGGCTTGGCGAAGGAGGGATGGGGGTCGTCTACAAGGGGCATCACACGGACCTTGACCTGGACGTGGCGGTGAAGTTTCTCCACCCGCAACGGGTCCAGGCAGCCGAAGGGCCGGAGCGGTTCCTCCGCGAAGCCAGGCTGGCCGCCCGCTTGAATCACCCTGGGATCGTCCGGGTGTTCGACTGCGGCGAGTCCGAGGGACATTATTATATTGTTATGGAGTTTGTAGACGGTCAGAGCTTGGCCGATCACATTGAGGAACGCAAGGCGATGCCGGTCGCGAGGGCATTGCAGATTGCCGAGGCCGTCGCCCGGGCGCTGGGCACGGCGTTCGACCAGATTGGGGTGATCCACCGGGACATCAAGCCGGCGAACATCCTGCTCACAACGGCCGGCGCGGTGAAGGTGGCCGACCTGGGCTTGGCCAAGATCGTGGCCGACCTGGACGCCACCGTGGCGTATACCTCGGCCGGGATCGCGCTCGGCACGCCCAGCTATATGTCGCCGGAGCAGTTCGACGACGCCAGCCAAGTCGATCTCCGGGCCGACATTTTCTCCCTCGGCGCTACCCTGTACCACATGCTCTCGGGCGAGATGCCGTTCAAGGGGACTTCTCTGTTCCGCATCTTGAAGCAGGTTCAAGAGGCGGACCCTGCCCCGCTCCCGTCCTCGGTGCCTGGCTCGGTGGGAGCGATCGTCGCCAGGATGATGGCCAAACGGCCGGAGGATCGGTTTCAGACATATACGGAATTGATCGAGGCCCTCAGCGGGGCACAGCGATCGCTGGGGGACGATACGCTCATCTCGACGCGGACGCTCCTCAAGCCAGTGACTTCCGTCACGACCATCCCTGCCGCCAAGCTCACCGGGCGGACGATCCGAGCGGCCTCGCCGACCGAGAACCGCGCGCTCTTGGTCGTCGACGTTCAAAATGACTTCTGTCCCCACGGCGCACTCGCCGTGCCCGAAGGGGACCTGGTGGTTCCAATCATCAACAAGCTCTCCCGGCGCTTCGCTCACGTCATCCTGACTCAGGACTGGCATTGCGACGATCACCTTTCGTTCGCGTCCTCGCATCCGGGCTCGAAGCCGATGTCCCAGATCGAGCTGCATTACGGGCTACAAATTCTTTGGCCCGACCACTGTGTGCAAGGCACCCCGGGCGCTCAGTTTCACCCCGACCTGGACCTGGATCGTTGCGAGATGATCATCCGTAAAGGTTATCACCGCGACATCGATTCCTACTCCGCCTTCTTCGAGAACGACCGGCAGACGCCCACCGGCCTGGCCGGCTACTTGCGGGAGCGCGGGCTGACCCGGTTGTTCATCGTCGGCCTGGCCACCGACTTTTGCGTTGCCTATTCCGCGATCGACGCCTGCCGCCTGGGGTTTGAAGTCACCGTGATTGAAAACGCTTGCCGAGGCATTGACGTGGATGGCTCTCTCGCCGCGAGTTGGCGGCAGATGGCCGAGGCGGGTGTGATCCGGGCTTGAGGGCCGTCGGCTCACTTCGATCGAGTGCGATCAGCGGGGATGATTTCTGACCCGAAGTCGGAGAACATGCCGTGGTGAACGTAAGCTCCCAGGACCTAGGTTCGGCCCACGAGGCAGGATTTCCTCGTGCGCACGAGGATCAAGTTGCGTCGTTGGGCTCGCGCTTCGACGTGGGGCTGTCCTGCTTGCTTGGGGTCGGCACCCTTGTCTTGTTGCTTGCGACCATGGACGACTTTGGGATGACCTGGGACGAAGGCTTCACGGTCGAGCGTGAGGAGCGGCTCAAGGAGTGGTTCGCTCGAGTCGCCGGGGACAATTCGCCTGGAGTGCGGGCGTGGTCCCCACCCATGTCGAACCTTGAGTCGAGGGCCGACTATTTGAGGCAAGCGGGGCCGCGGGCCGCGTCGCCCTGGAGCCGCGACTCGCTTCGCTTCTTCTGGCCGTTCGCGCGCGAGGAGCCCAACGGCCATCCTTCGTTCTACGCCTTGATCGGGCTGGGCGGTTGGGTGGCCGGGCATCGTTTCCTTGCGCCGTTGGAGTCGTATCGGTGTGGGCCGGCGATTCTGTTCGCCTTGACGATCGGAGCAATCTACGGGTTCATGGCCCGACTCTATGGCCGCCCCGCCGGGTTGGCGGCCTCCCTTGTGCTGCTGACGATGCCCCGCGTTTTCGCTCATGCACACCTGGCCTCGTATGACGCACCGTTGCTCTGTCTCTGGTTCCTGGCGGTCGCGGCATTCTCCCGGTCGGTCGAACCCACGGGTCGTGGATGGGCCTGGGTCTTCGCTTTCGGCATCGCCTGGGGCTGTGCCGCGGCGACCAAGTTCACCGGCTGGTTCGTGCCGGTGCCTCTTGTTGCCTGGTCGATCCTCCAGCGCGATCGACGGGGGATTGTCACGCTTCTCGTAGGGGGCCTGGTGGCCGCTCTCGTGTTTTATGCTCTCAACCCCCCTTGGTGGTTCGAGCCGATCCGAAGCCTGCATGTTTTTCTCCAGTCGAACCTGGGTCGGGAGCATCGATCGCCGATCCCGACCCAGTTCTTCGGCCAGGTCTATCCCTTCTCGCTCCCCTGGTTCAACACGCTGGCCTGGACGGCGATCGTTGTCCCGCCGATCACGCTGGCGCTCGCCTTGATTGGAATCACCAAGGTCGTGGCGGGGCGGCTGCGCGATCGAGGGGGGACGCTCTTGCTGGCGAGTTGGCTGTTTCTGATGGTGCTTCGCGCCTTACCCGGCGCGCCGGGACACGATGGCGAACGGCAGTTCCTTCCTGCGTTTGTGTTCCTTGCCTGCCTGGCGGGTGTCGGCGTGGCTGCATTGGCCTCCGGCCTGGCGCGAGGCGTGCCAGGCCGGTTCGCGCGGCCGCTGGCCGTGGTTTCGGTCGTCTGCGCGGTGACGGCCGGGGCCTGGACGACCTGGCTCCATCATCCTTTGCAGTTGTCGTACTATAATGCCTTGATTGGTGGCTTGTCCGGGGCCGCCCGGGCGGGTATGGAGCCGACGTATTACTGGGACGCCTTGACCCCCGATGCGCGGGATTGGATCAACGCACGGACCAAGGTGGGGCAGTCGGTGATGGTCGCCTATTCGATCCCGACCTTCGATTATCTACACCATTGGGGCCTGCTACGCCCCGCCCCCTTTCCCTCTCGGGCGAATCCGCCGCAGTGGTATCTCGTCCAGAACCGGCCCGGCATCCTCCGGAGCTATCCCGCCTGCGCCCTGGACGTCGACCTCCTTGGCCATGCCCGTCCTGTTTTTGTGAAGGCTCTGGGGATTGCCCCTGAGGTGCCCTTGGTCGCAATCTTTGCGATCGAGGACGCGGCGGCGGCTGTGGAACGCGAGCGGGAACGGTAATCCAGGCATTTTCCATCGGCCGGGCGGTCTCGCGGTCGGGCCGACCTCCCGAGATTCCAAGGCAACTTGAGATGCGAGGTCTAAGTTGTTATCGTGAGCACAGTTAATTCCGCATGTCGGCTCGAGACCCACCGCCGTCACTGCGCGGGGGGCGGGCGTGATGCGGGGCATTAGAAACAAGAAAACGGATCCGATCGAGGACGAAAGACTATGGCCAGGCCGAGCGTTTACTTCGACATCAGCATCGACGGCACCCCCTCCGGACGGATTACCTTCGAACTGTTCAACGACGTGGTGCCCGAGACCGCCGAGAACTTTCGCGCTTTGTGCACCCACGAGAAGGGGTTCGGCTACAAAGGATCTTCGTTCCACCGCGTGATCCCCAAGTTCATGCTTCAAGGGGGCGACTTCACCAACCACAACGGGACCGGTGGTAAGTCGATTTATGGAAATAAGTTCAAGGACGAGAATTTTCAGCTCAAGCATGACAAGCCGTTCCTTCTGTCCATGGCCAATGCAGGCCCGAACACGAACGGTTCGCAGTTCTTCATCACCACAGTGGTCACCGATTGGTTGGACGGCAAGCACGTGGTCTTCGGCGAAGTGACCGAGGGGTCCGACCTGGTCAAGAAAATCGAAGCCCTCGGTTCGAGCAGCGGGAAACCGCAGGCCAAGATCACCATCGACGGTTGCGGTGAGGTTTGACCCGACTCAGGATTTAGGAAGTCTGGATTGGCTGGGCTGAAGTCCCGACTCTAGCGGGACACACGTCGAGTCGATATCTCGGGCGGTGCGAATGCTCCGTTGATGGGTACCGACTCGACTTTTTCTTTTCGAAGAGATCGCCTTTTCTGGAATCGCGGATGCCCCGTCCACATCCTGGTTTCGTCGGGAAGGATGCGTCCCAGGCCTCCGAAAACCGTTGCCGGCAAGTCCCTTGAGCGCAGTCGCACCCAAGAGATTCGGTGTCCCCTGCCCTTCCGTAAAAGTCCGGCGAAGGAATTATCCAAGCTTGTATTTGGGCTTTCCAATGGTGGAGTGTCTGAATTAAGCTTTGTTCCCCCTCTGAGAATCACGGAAGAGTCGGTCAGGCCGCGAGAGCGCCTGTCCGAAAGCTCGAGAATCGACGATGATGCTACCACCCTTGATCCGCCCTCCTCGCTACCGCTCGCTCGACCTTTGGAGGGGGGTCGCCTGCCTCTCCGTGGTGATCTATCACGCTGGGTTCGCGATCGAGCGAACAGAGCTGGACGGAATTGGGGCCGGCGCCGCTCGCTGGATACCGTTGGCCTGTCTGGGCGCGCTCCGCATGATGTATGTGGGCGTGCCGATCTTTTTCGTGATCAGCGGCTACTGCATCGCCGCTAGTGCCGATTCCACTCGGCGCAAGGGGGATTCGCCCTGGACGTTCCTGAGACGTCGCTTCAGGCGGATTTATCCACCGTACTGGGCTTCGCTGGTCGGTTTGATCGCGCTCGTGGTGGTGCTCGATGCGGTCGGACTGACTCGGTTCTACACCACGGTCGCGCATCAACTGGCGTTGCGATCGCCGGGCGATTTGTCCTGGCCGCAATGGCTTGGCAACATCACCCTGACCGAGACCTGGCGGGGGGACATCTGGGACACGGGGAAACAGGGAACGGGTGAAGAAGTTTTTACCCGAGTTGCCTGGACGCTTTGCCATGAGGAGCAGTTCTATTTCCTCTGTTTCCTTGCGCTCGCGCTTGCGCCGCGACGGTTGTATGGCGCATTGGGCCTCTTCACCGTCCTGATCGTGATCATTCGGGTTTGGGCTTGGCGATCGGGCTGGCTCGGCCGAATCGATGGCACCTTTGTCGTTTACTGGCATGAATTCGCCGCTGGAATGGCGGTTTACTGGCGGCTCACCGTGGCCCGGTCTCCCCTGGCAAAGCGGACCGTCGAGGTCCTGCTCGCGCTGATGTTCGGGGTCGGCCTGTTCTGGGGCCTTCGTTCGACGACCGGTGCCAGTGCGTTCAGTCTCATCCTGATTGCCCTGCGACGCTGGGACAATCAGCTTTTCGATGCAAACACCCTACTGCTCCGAGGTCTCCGCGCTTGCGGCGAACGTTGCTATAGCATCTACCTTGTCCATCTGCCCGTCTGTACGTTCGCGATCGTCGCGTTCCGCGACCTCGGCCTGACGGGCTTCTGGTCCCGAGTGTTCCTCGTCGTGCCGCTGGTCTCCCTCGCCGCAACAGCTGCCGGCTGGCTGTTCTTCAGCCTCGTGGAGCGCCGTGTCCATACACCGACATCGGTGAACCAGCAACAGCCGGAACCATCCCACGCAGTTGAACTGAGCCTGACTTCGGGGTGAACCGGACATCGGCCCTTTGGTGGCACCTCGCGACTTGGTCACGAGGGCCGATGTATTCTCACTGGCCCAGAGTAGGCCTTCATGCGGACCCCATAGGAGAAAAGGGTCCGTCTTAACTCGGCGTGTTGCCGTTCGACTCAGACGAAAGGAGTGTAAGTTGCGCCGGGCGGAATCGAACCACCTACCTCCAGGTTATGAGCCTGGCGAGCTACCGGTGCTCTACAGCGCACACGTACATTAACCGATCGCGCCCGAGCTGTCAATGTGAAGACGCAGTGATTGCCGCAATCGAAGCGATTTCAGTGACTGGCGCCGCGCTGCTCAAAACGCGTGGCCGTACTGGGCTGACGCTATCGAGGGCTCATCGGTCGTGCTCGGATTGTTTGCGTCGGGTGAGCAACGACTCATTACTTCGCCAGAGCGAAGGTGCCAAGTGTGGCTTTCGTTCTCACTGGCCTAAGGCAGGCCACAATGCGGACCCAGTGCAAGAAAAGGGGCCGGCTTTGAGCCATAGTGATCGGCGTGTTGCCGTTCAGCTCAAGGAGGAGTGTAAGTTGCGCCGGGCGGAATCGAACCACCTACCTCCAGGTTATGAGCCTGGCGAGCTACCGGTGCTCTACAGCGCACACGTACATTAACCGATCACGCCCGGGCTGTCAATGTGAGACACCGTGATTGTTGCAACCAAAGCGACTTCAGTGACTTGCGCAGCGCTGCTCAAAACGCTTCGCCGCACTGGCGTTGACGTTGCCGAGAACTCACTGGTCGTAATCGAATATTGTGTGGGGTGAACAACGGCTCGTCACCTCGACAGAGCGGAGGTGACAAGTGCGGCTTTAACTTTCGTTGGCCCAGAGTAGGCCTTCATGCGGACCCCATATGGGGAAAAAGGGTCCGTCTCAATTCGGCGTGTTGCCGTTCGACTCAGACGAAAGGGGTATAAGTTGCGCCGGGCGGAATCGAACCACCTACCTCCAGGTTATGAGCCTGGCGAGCTACCGGTGCTCTACAGCGCACACGTACATTAACCGGTCGTGCCCGGGCTGTCAATGTGAAGACACTGTGATTGTTGCAACCAAAGCGATTTCAGTGATTTGCGCATCGCTGTTGAGCATGCATCATCGTGCCGGTGAAGTTGGTATCGAAGGCCTACCGATCGTGGGCCGAGCGTTCGCCTTGGACGGGGAACAGCTTGCCACCTCAATTACTTTGCCTAAGCAAAGGTAGAGAGGGTCGGTTCATCTCTCTTTGGCCCAGAGCAGGCCTTCATGCGGACCCCATAGGAGAAAAGGGTCCGTCTTAACTCGGCGTGTTGCCGTTCGACTCAGACGAAAGGAGTGTAAGTTGCGCCGGGCGGAATCGAACCACCTACCTCCAGGTTATGAGCCTGGCGAGCTACCGGTGCTCTACAGCGCACACGTACATTAACCGATCACGCCCGGACTGTCAATGTGAGACACCGTGATTGTTGCAACCAAAGCGACTTCAGTGACTTGCGCAGCGCTGCTCAAAACGCTTCGCCGCACTGGCGTTGACGTTGCCGAGAACTCACTGGTCGTCATCGGATATTATGTGGGGTAAACAACGGCTCGTCACCTCGACAGAGCGGAGGTGACAAGTGCGGCTTTCGTTCTCACTGGCCTAAGGCAGGCCATGATGCGGACCCAGTGCAAGAAAAGGGGCCGGCTTTGAGCCATAGTGATCGGCGTGTTGCCGTTCAGCTCAAGGAGGAGTGTAAGTTGCGCCGGGCGGAATCGAACCACCTACCTCCAGGTTATGAGCCTGGCGAGCTACCGGTGCTCTACAGCGCACACGTACATTAACCGGTCGTGCCCGGGCTGTCAATGGAAGTCGGTGAGATTGTTAAGATTTGAATCGCATGAATTCAGAGCATGTGCATTTGGTTGGCGGTTAATCCGAGTCGGATCGATCATCGTTCACTTCCCGAGGAAACGAGCGGACACCCGCATCCCAGTGTGTGTGGTCAACCTGCGATTGGGGCGGGCTGAGTGTTGAGCCACGTGGAGAGGTCGAAGCGTTGAGCCTCGAGGTGGGACGCGTTCTCGCGCTCGAGGCTGAGGAACCAATGGGCGTGTGCATTCTTGCTGTCAGGAGCGCAGTACTCCTGTCTGACCAGCCGCCACCGCTCTTCCTTCGCCATCGCTAATGGGAAATACGTGCCGCCCGGAAATTCGCCTTCCACGACGGTGAGCAGGAGCCGATCCCAGAGGGGAGCCGTGTCTTGGTAGACCACCCCCCCGCCGATGACCATGACTTCGCCGTGGTCACCCCCCTGCTCTTCGGCAATCCGGATCGCGTCGTCGATGGATCTCGCGATTCGAAATCCCTCCGCGCGGTAGCTGGCCGAATGCGTGAGGGCGATGTTGAGTCGACCGGGCAGCGGGCCGCGAAGGGATTCCAAGGTCCGGCGCCCCATGATGACCGGCTTGCCCATGGTGGAGTCGCGGAATCGTCTCAAGTCGCGCGGGAGGTGCCAGGGCATTTTGACGCCATCGCCGATCACTCCCGTACGACTCATCGCGGCAATGGCAGAGACGATCATGACGGCCCTTTCTCAATCAGTCAGTCAGACCGCCACCTCTCCCGAGAGGCGAGCGTGGTGCCGATAGCCAACCAGCCTGAATTGTTCGGGCGTGAGCCCATCGAGACTGGTCACGCTGTCATCAATTTCCAGCTTTGGGAGCGGATAGGGCTCTCGGGTCAATTGCTCGCCCACTTGATCCAGGTGATTCTCGTAGATGTGAGCGTCACCGAAGGTATGGATGAATTCAGCGGCCTCGAGACCGGTCACCTTGGCAATCAGGTGGGTCAGCAACGCATAGCTCGCGATGTTCCAGGGCACGCCCAGGAACAGGTCGGCCGACCGCTGGTAGAGCTGGCAGGACAGCTTGCCGTTGTTCATCGAGAACTGGCAGAGCGTGTGGCATCCCGATGGGCCATGAATCTTCGGGAGGTCGGCGGGGTTCCAGGCCGTGAGGATCAGGCGACGCGCCGCCGATGCGGTGGGATCGGCTTTGACTTGTTCGATCCCTCGGAGTAACTCTGCAACCTGATCCACGTGCTGCCCGTCGCCCCCCTCCCAGGCCCGCCACTGTTTGCCATAGATCGGACCAAGTTCCCCGGTTTCATCGGCCCACTGGTCCCAAATCTTCACGTTGTGACGCTGGAGGTAGTCGACGTTCGTTGAACCGCTCAGGAACCAGAGCACCTCGACGACCACCTGCCGGAAGGGCACGGTTTTGGTCGTGACCAGGGGAAACCCTTGGGTGAGGTCGTAACGGTTCTGATACCCGAAGAGGCTTCGCGTCTTCGGCTTCGTCCCCGTGCTCTCCAGCACTGCCCGCGATCCTTTCAGCTCGCCCCGTTCGTAGACCAATCGCAGCAAGTCCAGGTACTGCCTCATTTTGGGGTCCTTCCTGCTCCAGGTCGAATGCGTTCCTCACCTCTCGACGGGCAGGAAACTCTCTGATGACCTACCCCGGTTATCGACTTCTTGGGCGTCGAGAGTCGCGGCGCGACGGAGCGGATTTCTTTGGATTTGGAATCGTTCGCGAACCCTGAATTTTACCGTTGGCCTGCGCTGGGCGTGTCGCGTTTGAGTTGCGCGAGCTGTTCCCGCTCGGGCCTGGTCTTGTAGAACGGGTCGAGGGGATAGCAGCCGGAGACCATGCCGTTGCGCGGGGCGGTGGTGCAATCGCTGAAGGTTCGGCAGATCCGCTTGCGGTCCGAGACCCGGCCGGCGACGACATCGGCCGGCAGGTCGGGGTAGGAGAGGACCATCCGGCCCAGGCCCACGAAGTCGGCACTGCCGTCGCGAACCACGCGCTGACCGACGTGAGGGAGCCAGTCTTGCAAATAAGTATAGCCCGATCCAACGATCGCCAGGTTGGGGTGGCGTGCCTTGAGGGCGGCCGTGGCGTCCACCTGGCGGGCGACTCCGATGAGCGGATCTTCCGGCGGGAGGTAGCCGTCGGACGGGGGAAAAGCGCTGGGGCGTTGGATGTGGGGGTTGTAATAGGGGCTGCCGGCTGTCGTGCAGACCCAGTGGATGCCTAACTCTTCCAGCAGGTTGAGGAAGGCCGAGGGTTCGGCCAGATCGAGTGCCAAGCCCGTGCCCGGGTCGCCGCCGAAGGCGTAGGGATAGGGGGAGCCGGGCCAGGGCCACGGTTCGCCCTGGCCGTCGGGGCCGGCCCGATAGGGAAGGAAATCAAAAATGCTGATGCGGACGCCGACCTCCAGGCCGGGAGCCTCCGACTTGATCCCTTCGACGATCTCACGCAAGAACCGGGTGCGGTTCACGAAGCTCCCGCCGTACCGGCCGGGGCGATCGACGGCCGAGAGGAACTCATGGCCGAGGTAGCCGTGGCAGTGCTTGATGTCGACGAATGCGAAGCCGGCGTCGTGCGCTTGTCGCGAAGCGCGGACGAAGTCGGTAACCAGGCGGGCGATCTCGTCGTCGGTCAGGAGGTGGACGTCCGACCCGAGGCCGAACTTGGGGTCGAGGCAAGGGTGCCGGTAGAGGACTTGCGGCTCCATCTTGCGCTTGTCGTACGGGCGGGCGAACCGCCCCGAGTGCGTGAGCTGAAGCCCGACATAGAGGTCGTCGGTCCGGCCGAACTGTGCGCGGTGGACGGTGTCGAGCCGGAGCCGGAGCCGTTCGAGGCCTGCCAGGTTGGCGTCGTTGATGACGAGTTGATTGGGGTTCGCCCGCCCGTCAGGTCGAACGGCGACGGCTTCGCCTCCCCAGATCAGCTTGGCGCCGCTGAGTCCGAAGTTCTCCCAGCGGCGGATGGTCAGGTCCGACGGTTTGCCGTCAGACTCGCCGTCCCATCCCTCCATGGGAAGAATAGCGAACCGGTTGCCGACGGTCCCCCCTCGCCAGTGGTAGGGCCGACCCAAAGGAGACTCTGCGCCGGCCTCGACCGTCTCGTCGAACGGCAGGTCGATGCCGAGCCGCTCCTGGGTGTCGCGGAAATTCTCGGCCGTCTTCAGACTGGCAATGCGGCGGGGTTCCATTCCTTTTTGAGCCTCTCGAGACCGACCGGGACGCATGCTTCTGCGCATCCATTCTCCGCGCGAGTGGGGCGGTGATCAACCTCCCCGCTCGCGATCTCGGTCTCGGAGTTCAAAAGCACTTGGCCTCACGTGCCTTCCTGAGGGATTGATGAACGTTTCGTTCGTCAATCCTCACGAGGAATCGCCGAGGCTGAGGCTTCGCGGTTGGCGAGGCCCATGACGCCACGGAAGTGGGGAGACGGGAAGATCGACGAGGGGGCCGGATCGGTGGCGACGGCCTCCGTGAGCAAGAACGGGGCGGGGCCGCGATGGACCTTTTGCGCGATGGCGCGGAGGCCGGCCTGGGCGAACAACTCGCGGAACCGCTTGGACGAGGCGTGATGTACGTCCCCCTCGACCCCCGCGACGCAGACGTCGTAGATGAACCAGCCCCAGAGGCCGTCGCGGTAGCCGTCGATCAGCATCAAACGGCCCCCCGGACGCAGCACCCGGTGCATCTCGGCAATCGCCCGGTCCTGGTGCGGGTAGTGGTGGAAGCTGTTGGCGCAGGTCACGATGTCGAATGTGCCCGAGGCGAACGGGAGCCGTTCGCTATCCGCCTGGGCCGGCTGGATGTGCCCGGCATGCTGCCGCCAGCGCTCGGCCCCCTTGGTCAGCATCTCGGCCACCAGGTCGATGCCCCAGACCTTCGCGTTGGGCAAGGACTCACGGATCCGGGAGGCGAAGACGCCGGTCCCACACCCGACGTCCAAGATCCGCGCGGGGCGGTCTTCCACGACGGTGCGGATCCTCCGGATCAAGGCCCGGTGCGATGGCCCGAAGAGCAGCCATTGCAGGATGGAGCGATCGTAGCTTTCGCTCCAGCGGGTGAACTCGTGCGTCGCCTGGTCTCGGTCGTACGCCATGGTGCCTCCCTGCGATCTGTTGGATCCGT
The DNA here is from genome assembly GCF_000242455.2 of Singulisphaera acidiphila DSM 18658. Classification (GTDB taxonomy): domain Bacteria; phylum Planctomycetota; class Planctomycetia; order Isosphaerales; family Isosphaeraceae; genus Singulisphaera; species Singulisphaera acidiphila. Next base: position 4,470,652 of record NC_019892.1, on the reverse strand, counting down.
CGGTGGGAAGGGCGGGCATTTCCATTCGCTCGCCATCGCGCCCCTTTTTTTTTGCGGGTCTCGCCATCGAAAACCAAGGGGCGGGCCATTGTGCCTCGTGTTGATCGCCAAGGGAATTCCAACTACGATGAAAAAGTCGGATAATCCGCAAAAATATCAATGTCGGCTCCGCTCCGTTGGTCTCGTTTCACGTGGAGAGAATGCCCCGACGTGCCCAACTTGCCCATCTATCTCGACAACCACGCGACGACGCGGGTCGATCCGCGCGTGGTCGAGGCGATGCTCCCGCATTTCACGATGACCTACGGCAATGCCGCGAGCGTCTCGCACCGCTTCGGCTGGGAGGCGGCCGAGGCGGTTGACCGGAGCCGGGAGCAAATCGCCAGGCTCATCGGCGCGGAGGTGCAGGAGATCATCCTCACGTCGGGGGGAACCGAGTCGAATAACCTGGCGATCAAGGGGGGCTTGCCGGGCCTGAAGTCGCGCGGAAACCATGTCGTTACCGCTGCGACCGAGCACAAGTCGGTGCTCGACCCGCTGAAACGGCTGGCGCGTGAGGGGTGGGAGCTGACGGTGGTCCCCCCTGCTCCGGACGGTCTGATTTCGGTGGAATCGATCGCGAATTCCCTTACGGGGCGAACCGTCTTGGTCTCGATCATGGCGGCCAACAACGAGGTTGGTACGCTCAACCCGATTGCCGCCATTGGCCGGCTCTGTCGCGCACGCGGGATCCTCTTTCACGTCGACGCGATCCAGGCGGTCGGCAAGGTCCCGCTCGACGTCAACGACGATTCGATCGACCTGTTAAGTCTATCTGCCCACAAGATTTACGGTCCGAAGGGGGTGGGCGCCCTGTTCGTTCGCCGAGGTGATCCGCCGGTGCGACTGGTCCCGCTCTTTGACGGCGGCGGTCACGAGCGTGGGTTTCGGAGCGGGACCGTGGCGGTCCCGCTGGTCGTCGGCCTCGGCGAGGCCGCCGCGCTGGCGAGTTTGGAGCGAGCTGAAGAATCCGCTCGGCTTCTGGCACTTCGCGAGCGGTTGCATGCGGCGATTGCCGGGCGGGTTCCGGCCATCCGGCTTAACGGTCATCCGACGCTCCGGCTGCCCGGCAACCTGAACCTGAGCTTCGCCGACGTCGATGGGGAAGCCTTGATGATGGCGATGCGCGATGTGGCTGTCAGCTCGGGCTCGGCCTGTACGTCGGCTAACCCAGAGCCGAGCCACGTTTTGCGCGCGATGGGGGTTGACGAGGCAATGGCGCGGGCCAGCCTGCGATTTGGCCTGGGGCGGTTCACGACCGCCGAGGAGATCGATTTCGCGGCTGATGCCGTGGCCAGGGCCGTGATGCGGCTTCGAGGTAAGAACGTGAGTGCGGATGCGCCCTGAACGAAGACCTGACCCAGCGTGGCTCTGATTTGCGTTTCTGGTTCCTGGGACCGCGGGCGACCCGGCCGCTTTTCTATTTCAATGAATTAAGAGCGGGAGGGGTGCCCCCGGTCCCAGGGAATTCATTAATCCCTCTTGCGGTTCTCGTGAACACGGATCCATGCGAATTCGACCGGGCGATGAACTTCGGGCCGCTGCACTGCGTATTAATGCATGGCGGACCCTCAACCCATTGAGCAAGTCGCTGAAGTTTCACCAGCGTGTTGCAATAGGGGCTTTGCGATCCTCTTGTCGGATGTGCGGGAAGGCGTTGGGATTTGACTCGACGTTATGATAGGATTATGGGGAGCGACGCAGCGTCGTCGTACCGGGGACGTTTCGCCAGCAAAGGAGACTACCGATGGGTGTGACCCTGAGTGAAAAGGCTGCAGTTGAGGTCAAGAAGATTGTCACCGAGCAGAACCTTCCCGAGGAGACGGTGCTCCGCATCGGCGTCCAGGGGGGCGGCTGCAGCGGTTTCTCCTACAGCTTGAACTTCGACACCGCCGTCTCCGAGCGCGACCGCGTTATCGACGTTCACGGCGTGAAGCTGGCTGTCGACAAGAAATTTGACCCCTACCTCGACGGAACGGTTGTCGATTTTTACGACGGCCTGGAAAAACGAGGATTTGTCTTCAACAACCCGAACGTCGTCAAGTCGTGCGGCTGCGGCAGTTCGTTCCAGGTCTGATGATATTGGACAGGCGTTCGACGCCAGTTGTCCTCGATCAATAAAGGGGTGGGCCATTCCATTGGCCTGCCCCTTTTTTTTTCTCGAGCGGTTTACCTATCGGCGCGTTGTATACTTCCCCCGCCCTCCCGTGATTCGAGAACCTGGACGGCTCACCGGCCAGCAGATCCCTTTCCCCGACTTGGGATCATCTGATTCATCGGTCTGATTTAATCGCGCTTGGATAATCAGTGATGGCGTCACCCTATTTTATGCGGGGTGCCGGGGCATCTCGCTGCGCTCATCAAAGGTGCAGACCCTCCCTGCGACTCTCCAGGCCTGATCTTGAACCGAGGCACGTCCGGAGTCGCCCGCCTACTCTTCTGATCGGACTGACGGAGAGGCAGGAGCCTGGGAGGAAAATCGCATGACAACGGCGGAACAGGATCTAAACTCAGAGAGAGGCCTCTGATCGCGTCGAACGTGCTGTTGTCGTCGCACGTTCAACGCCACCAGAGGCCTCTCTATTGGGCCCGGTCGGAACCATCCGGGTTTGGCGATCTCGGGAATGCATGATCTCGTCATTGGGACTGTCTGGTGATTCGCCGGCGCCGCACTGCAACGCGAGAAGTCGGCTTTTCTCCCTGGCCGGATGCTAAGGTTGATTCCTCGGGAGGCGGAGATGAAGGCATCAACGAGGACGACGGTATGCGCAACAAGGCAAGACGGTGGCTCAATGCCCTGGGATTGAATACGCGCATTCTGCTCCTCGTCGGGCTTCCTGTCGCGGCCACGGCCGTGATCACGACCTTTGTGGTCCATTGGACCACTCAGCGCTTTGTGGAAGACGCGATCGGGGACCAGATGGTCATGCAGGCACGGATCGTCGCCCACCTCGTGGCGATCGCGGAACAAAAGAGAGAGGCGGGAATGAAGCCCGCGGAAATCAATCGTCACCTCCGAGAGATTGCGCGGTTCGCGAAGGAACAACGGAAGTACGACTACGAATTCTGGATCGCCGACGACTCCGGCAAGGTATACCTCGGTTCGGAAGAGCAGGAATTCACATTTAAAGCCGATCAGCCGCAAGCGGGGATCTTTCTGCGCCTGCTGGACGGCCGCCGTGATCATCTGGATGTGGTCGTCCAGGAGAGCCGCAAACGCGAGATCGACCCCTTTGTCTACAAGTACGTGGGCGTCTCGGGGGTGGGCTCGCCACGGATTGTCGAGGTTGGGTACAAGACCGACTCCTTGTTCGCGGAACTGGCTTTCAAGAATTCGCTGGTGGCTGCGGGAGTCGCTGGTCTCCTGCTGGCTGTGGGCATCCTGGCCTACTTCATTCTTCGTGACATGCTGACTGTGCCACTCGATCAGTTGATCCAGGCCGCTAAGGCGGTCGAGGCCGAAGAGTACCAGGTCGGCACCTTGCAGGTCGTTTGCGCACGCGGGGATGAGTTGGGGCGGCTGGCCCTGGTCTTCGAAGACATGGTGGGAAGGCTGGCCACTCGCTATGAGTCGTTGGTCAACTTCATGCGTTCGGTCGTGATCAAGGTCCGCGGCGACTGTGTCATCACATTTGCAAACGCATATGCGACTGAGCTGCTCGGCTACACCAATGCCGAACTCGTCGGCCAGAATTTGAACATGATCGTCCCGCCCGAGTGGCATGAGGAGGTCCGCCAACGCGTCGACGCGCTCCAGGGACAGGACGTTCTCGTCAATGAAGTGAATGAAAATGTGGTAAAATCAGGGGAACGCATCTGGGTCGCATGGTCGAACCGAGTAATCAAGTCCGGCGAAGGACGAGGGAAAGAGTTGCTGTGTGTGGGCAACAACGTCACTGAGGAGATGCGGCACAAGAAAGAACTGGAGAACTTGATTGTTGAACTGGAGAAGACGAGGGAAGAAGCGGTGGAAGCCAGTCGCGCGAAGGGGGATTTCCTGGCCAACATGAGCCATGAGATCCGCACACCGATGAACGCGATCATCGGCATGAGCCACCTGGCGCTCCAGACCGACCTGGCGCCCAAGCAGCGTGACTACCTCAAGAAGATCGACGGCTCGGCCAAAGCCCTGCTGCGGATCATCAACGACATTCTCGACTTCTCCAAGATCGAGGCAGGCCGCCTCGACATGGAGGCGGCGGAATTCAACCTCGAGGACGTCCTGGATAGCGTCGCCACTCTGATCACGCCCAAGGCTGAAGAGAAGGGACTCGAGGTCCTTTTTCGCACCGAGCCGGGGCTTCCGCTCCACCTGGTCGGCGACTCGCTCCGATTGGGGCAGATCCTCATCAACCTGGCTGGCAATTCGGTCAAGTTCACCGAGCAAGGCGAGATTGTCATCTCGACCCAGCTCGTGGAGAAGACGGAGGAGCAGGCCGTCCTTGCGTTCTCCGTCCGCGACACCGGAATCGGGATGACCGCGGAGCAGGCGGGGAAGCTCTTCCAGCCGTTCGTGCAAGCCGATAGCTCGACCACCCGCAAGTTTGGTGGGACCGGGCTGGGTCTCTCGATCAGCAAGCAGCTCGTCGAGATCATGGGGGGCCAGATCTCGGTCGAGAGCGAGCCCGGCAAGGGGAGCGTCTTCGACTTCACGGCGGCCTTCGGGCTGGCCCGCAAGTCGAGGATCCGGTTTGGCCGTCTGGTCGGCGAACTCCAAGGGCTGCGCGTGCTCGTTGTGGATGACAGCGGAACGTCGCGCGAGATCTTGACAGACGCCCTCGAGTCCATGTCCTTCGAGGTAGGCGTTGCGACCACCGGCGCGGAGGCTCTCGTAGCCTTGGACCGGGCGGCCGACGAGGGGCGGCCGTTCGATCTGGTCCTGATGGATTACAAGATGCCCGGCATGGACGGGATCGAAGCAGCTCGTCGGATCAAGAAATCGTCGCGGCTGCACCAGGCCCCGACCGTCGTCATGGTCACGGCCTACGGCCGGGAGGAGATCATGAGCCGGGCCGAGAGGGTGGGGGTCGAAGGCTTCCTCATCAAGCCGGTGGGTCAGTCGGTGCTTCTGAACACGATCATGGAGGTCTTCGGCCACAGCAAGCACCAGGACTTCCGCCCACTAACGGTGCCGGCGATGCAACTGGAGGCGATGGGCTCGATCCGGGGGAGCCGGGTCCTGGTGGCTGAGGACAATGAGATCAACCAGCAGGTGGCCCGGGAGATCCTGGAGTCGGCCGGGCTCGTCGTGGACATTGCAGCCAACGGTAGGGAGGCTGTGGAATTGGTGCGTGCCAACCCCTACGACGCGGTGCTCATGGACATCCAGATGCCGGAGCTGGATGGTTTGCAGGCGACGGTCGAGTTGCGCGGCGACGGGCGATACCGTGACCTGCCGATCATCGCGATGACCGCGCACGCCATGGCTGGGGACCGGGAGCAGAGTCTCAAGGCCGGCATGGACGACCACGTGACCAAGCCGATCGACCCCGACGTGCTCTTCGCTGTCCTGCTCCGGTGGATCAAGCCGGGAGAGCGGAAGGTTGCAGCGAAGACCTTGCCAGCGCAACCGGAGGAGAGAATTCCCCCCCAGCCCGCTCGGCCGGAGGCGAGCGAGTGGTCAGGGATCGATCGCGTTACCGGGCTCAGACGGGTGGCTGGGAACGAAACGCTCTATCGTAAGCTGCTACTCGATTTCCACCGTGACTATGCGACCAGCGTCGACCGAGTCCGGGCCGCGATCGCGGAGGGCCGGCTAACGGATGCCGAACGCCAGGCCCACACTTTGAAAGGTGTGGCCGGGAACATCGGGGCGATGGACTTGCACCGGGCGACGGGGGAACTCGATTCCGCATTGCGGGTCAGTGACCTGGAGAAGGCTGGCACGCTTCTGCCGGGCGTTGAGCAGGAGCTGTCGGTGGTCATTCGGGGCCTGGAGCCGTTCGCACAACAGGCGGCAGCCGCCCGGGCCGAGGCGCAAGTTTCGGGAGGGCAAGCCGGGGAGGCCGTGGACCGGCCCGCGCTCGAAACGGCACTCCGCGAACTGGCCGATCTCGTTTTCAAGAACAACCCTGATGTCGAGAACGCTCTGGAACACGTTCGTGCCGCGCTGAAGGGTTCACGCGGCGATGAAGTCGAGCGTGCTGCCCAGGCGCTCGACCTGTTCGATTTCCGGGGGGCGATGAAGGCCCTCGTTTCCCTCGCAGCCGTAGAGGGTATCTCGCTCGATTCGGGCGGTCCCTGAACGATTCCTCAAGGTCAGCCGGTACGGCACATGAGCAAGCCAAGAATTCTGGTCGTCGACGATACGCCGGCCAACATCAAGATCCTCGCGGACCTGCTCCGCCGTGACTACTTGTTGAGCGTAGCCACCAGCGGTCCGGATGCCCTCGAAATTGCCTTTTCAGGGAACCGGCCGGACCTCGTGCTCCTCGACGTCATGATGCCCGAGATGGACGGCTACGAAGTCTGCCGCCGTCTCAAGGCGGACCTGCGGACGCAGGACGTGCCGGTCATTTTCGTCACGGCGATGACCGAGGTGGACGATGAGACCAAGGGGTTCTCGCTGGGAGCGGTCGATTACATCACGAAGCCCGTTCGGCCACCCATTGTGCAGTCGCGGGTTGCTGCGCATATCGAACTCGCTCTGGCCCGCAAGACCTTGGCGGCCCAGAATAAGGCCTTGAGCGAATCCTTGGCCGTGGCCGCCGACGTGCAGCGCAGCCTGCTCCCCAAGGCCCTCCCCGCCCTCCCCGGCCTCGAGGTAGCGGGGCGGATGACCCCCTGCGATGCCGTAGGGGGTGACTACCTCGACTTCTTGGTGGGCGACGACTTCGCCGGGCGCGGCTTCGGGGTTGCCGTGGGGGATGTAATGGGCCATGGACCTGCCGCCGCCCTGCTCATGACGGCGGCCCGCGCCAGTCTGCGGATGAGGGCGTCACGGGCCGGTGGTCTCGGCGAAGTCGTGACGGATATGAACCGGCATCTCGTTGCCGACCTGGGCGACGTCGAGCGGTTCATGACCTTCTACTTGATCGAGGTTCGGGGTGACGCGGTGACTTGGGTGAGCGCTGGCCATGAGCCCGCCTTGCTCGTGGACCCAGGGTCGGGAACGTTTACCGACCTGGAGGGGGACGGCCCGGTCCTCGGCATCGACCCGGACATTTCGTTTCGCGAGCACCATGCCCTGTTTCGTGATCCAGGGCAGGTCCTGGCCCTCTGTACCGACGGGATCACGGAGGCATGGAACGCGGAGGGGGAACAATTCGGCCGCGAGCGGTTCAAGCAAAGCCTGCTCCGCCATGCCCACCAGGATGCAGGCGCGATTCTCGAATGCGTGATCCGCGACGTCTTCGATTTTCGCGGCCTCACGCCGCAAAAAGATGACCTGACTCTGGTCGTTCTCAAGAGGACTTCGTAACTCGCCACCTCTGGTGAAGGTTGTTGTTGATTTCTAAATAGTTCCCTGCCAAAGGGAAAGTAGCCCTGCCCCTATAATTCATGCAGAGGACTGCACCGACGACTCAACACGGACGAACATTAACGACGCCCATGCTCTCCCTTTCGACGACTCAACGCGACGAACTCTTGGCGATCTACCGCAAGGATTCTGATCCCGAACTCCGCTTTCGCGCCCACATTATCCTCCTGTTGGCTGACGGCCATCCCTGGGACAACATCGAGTCCATGCTCTTCTGCAGCTCACGCACTGTCGACCGCTGGCTGAAGCGGTTCCAGGCCGAGGGCCTCGAAGGGTTGACTGGGAGGAAACGGGGCCGGCCCTTTCGGCTGGGCTTCGGCTGGGTCGCCATCCTCGTGAACTGGGTGACCACCACGACCCCCAGCGACTTCGGTTTCCTCCGCAGTCGCTGGTCGTGTGTGTTGTTGGCCCTGCTCTTGCGAGAAAGAGAAGGCGTTCGCGTCAGCCGGGAGACCGTCCGTCGCTGGCTCCATCGCGGCCACCTGGTGTACCGGCGACCCCGGCCGACCCTGAAGCCGGACGAAGACGAGAGGCAGGTCAAGCTGGCTGAACTGCGGAAGCTCCTGGAAGAGCTGCCCGAGGACGAGACGGCCGTCTGGCAGGACGAAGTCGAGGTTCACACCAACCCAAAGATCGGCCGGATGTGGATGTTCAAAGGCCGACAAGCGAAGGTCGAGACCCCCGGGACGAACAAGAAGCGGCACATCTCCGGCTCAATCCACTGGCGGACCGGCCAGGTGTTCGTCACCGAGGCGGCCCCCAAGCAAGGGCGCGACGGAGCGTTGTTCATCAAGCACCTCGACGACCTGCGCCGCAGGCTGCGACGCTACCGCAAGATCCACGTGATCTGCGACAACGCGGGGAGCCACACCAGCCTGGAGGTGATCCAGTACCTCTGGAAGCACGAGGGTCGAATCGAAGTCCATCTGCTCCCCGCATACTCCCCGGACCTGAACCCGATCGAGCGGGTATGGTGGCATTTGCACGAGAACATCACCCGGAATCATCGGTGCAAGGATCTGGAGGAATTATTGGATCGAGTCTTCACCTGGCTGGGACAGGCAAACCCTTTCCAGATCGAGGGTTCGGCTTACCCAAAAGCCAGGGCCGCCTGATCTACTTTCCCATTTGAAAGTTTCTATTTAGGCCTGGCTCAATGCTTTGTTTTTGCTCGTTCGTTGATCGTTTCCAGCCGATTGAGTCACATCCAACGATCTTCGGATTCAGCTTGGGGCTCGTCGCTCGTCAGGCTGAGGTGATCGAGGTCTTCCCTGGGGTTGTCGACGTGCGGGGTCTCGCACGAGAGACTGAGGCGGTCCATCATCGCCTGGTGGGTGCTGGCTGGGTTTGGCGTCACCCGTTTCACGGCCTGTCTCGGGGTTGCAGTCGCGAGTTCGGACAGGCGAACGGCCAAAGGCGTCATGATTGGGATCCTCGCGTTAGCATTGTTTCGTTGCGTTGAGTGAAGGGTGGGGCATCCTCCGGCCGACGCTGGACTCGCGTCCGGACCCCTTGGCGACAAGGTCGGTTCCCATTCTTGGGGACCTGATCCAGGGCCAATGGCCGACGAGCCGGTCTCTTGAGTCCGGTGGGCGGATCGCACTTCAGCCCCGCGCGGACGACTCCGGATGAGATGGACCGGCCTCCCCAGCCAAGAGGCGAAGGGAAGGCTCGTGCCGTCGTGCCCGTCATCTCAATAGAGTGGACCTGTCGTGATCGGTCGGAGGTTTCCACTCTGGCAATAGTGCATTGCGCGTACCGGACGGCGATGGACGCGGGGAATGGGTCTTAACACGTGATGGCTGTGAGAGATAAAGAAGACCCATGGGTGCGGTCTCGCGGCCCACGGTAGATTTGAGGCTAGATATGTCGGCAGGTTTTTGCCGGCCGTGGCGGGTTTTTGCCGCTCGAGCTGAGCCGAGCCGACGGCATCGGCTCGGATTGGGTTACTGGAGGGAATAGCGGTTCATCTTGTAGCGCAGGGTGCGGACGCTGATTCCCAGGAGTTGGGCGGTGCGCTCGCGGTGGTTGTTGCACTGAGCGAGGGCCGCGAGGATGACGCCTTTCTCCGTCTCCTGGACTGCTGCATCGAGGTTCAGGGTGCCTGGCCGCGGTGGTGCCTGGATTTCCTTCGGTAGGTCGCTGGCATGGATCACGGGGCCTTCCACGATCACGACCAGTCGTTCGATGCAATTGCGGAGTTGGCGGACGTTGCCCGGCCATGAGCCGTCGCACATGACGCGCATCGCGGCGCCGGAGACCAGCTTGGGCTCGCGGCGATGCCGGATGCAGGCCCGTTGCAGGAAGTGCTCGACGAGCAACGGGATGTCGTCACGCCGCTCGCGCAAGGGGGGGACTCGCAGTGGCACGACGTTGAGCCGATAGAAGAGGTCCTTGCGCAGGGCACCCTCGGCGACCAACTCGTCGAAGTCTCGGTGGGTGGCGGCTACCATCCGCACATCGAGGGGGATCATCGACTCGCCGCCGACTCGGCGCACCTCCTGCTGCTCGAGGACGCGGAGCAGGTCGACCTGAGTTTTGGGGGCCATCTCGCCGACTTCGTCGAGGAACAAGGTGCCGTGATCGGCCATCTCGAACCAGCCGGGCTTCTGGCGGATCGCTCCGCTGAAGGCCCCCTTCTCGTAGCCGAACAGCTCGCTTTCGATGAGGGTCTCCGGCAGCGCTCCGACGTTGGCGGTGATCAGCGGCCCGTCGCGGCGCCGGCTCAGGTTGTGGATCGCCCGCGCGATCACCTCCTTGCCCGTGCCGCTCTCCCCTTGGATCAGCACCGTGAGGTCCGTATCGGCCACCTGGCGGATGCACGAGAAGACGTCGTGGATCGCGGCGCTCTGGCCGATCATCTCCGGGAATTCGCCGGCCGCCGCCAGCCGCTCGCGGAGCAGGTGGTTTTCCTTTCGCAGGCGATGGTGCTCGAAGGTGTTGTGGACCAGGTGCCCGAGGATCTCCAGGTCGACGGGCTTGGTGAGGTAGTCGTGCGCTCCCAGTCGCATCGCCTCGACGGCCGTCTCGACCGTGCCATGGGCGGTGACCACCAGGATCAGGGTCTCAGGCCACTCGTGCTTGATTAACCTCACCAGGTCCAGGCCGCCGAGCGGCCCCGGCATCTTCAGGTCGGTGATGACGAGCTGAGAGGGGGTGTGCTGGAAGTGGGACCAGGCTTCGGATGCGTCTGCGGCCGTGGAGACGTTATACGACGTCTCCTCCTCCAGCGCGAGGGCGAGTCCCGAGCGGATGTTGGGTTCATCGTCCACGACCAGGATGCGAAAGGGCCTATCGTTCATGATGCACCGTTGGCCCCGGCGATCGGCTCCCGGGGGATGAAGAGGCTGAATGTCGTTCCTTGAGGGCCCGTCTGGAAAATGATTCGGCCCCCGTGCTGACTGACCACCTTTTCCGTGAGGGCCAGCCCCATGCCGGTCCCTCGGGTCTTGGTCGAGACGTAGGGCTTGAACAACTCTTGCTGAATCTCCGGCGGGATCCCTGGGCCGGTGTCGGCGATCCTGATCAGTAACTCGCCATCCGGGGCCGAGGCGTGCAGGTTCAGGCTTCCTCCCTCGGGCATTGCCTCCAGGGAATTGATGACCAAGTTGAGGATCGCCTGCTTGAACTTGTCGGCGTCCATCATGGTTCGGGGGAGTTTCGCCGGTTTGCGATCCAACGTCACGTCGACATTCTGCTGGGCGGCCTGCGGGCCGATCAGACGGAGGGTCTCTTCGAGGAGTTCATGGGCATCGGTCGGCTGGACGATCAGATGCTGGAGGCTGGCGAAGTCGTGGAAGCTCTCGAGGACTCCGTTGAGCCTGTGCACTTCGGATTTGAGGACGTCGATCAGCTCGTCCACCGGTTTCTTGAGGGTTGGATCGCGCAGACGCTTCTCCAGCAACTGGACGTGGATGCTCAGGGCGGTCAGCGGATTCTTGATCTCGTGATGGAGGCCCGAGGCCAGCGTCCCCAGACTGACGAACCGCTCCATCCGGCGGACGCGATCCTCCATCAAGATCCGATCGCTTACGTCGCGCAGGAGGATGACGCAGCCAAGTGCGTCCCCCGCGGAATCCTTGAGCACGTGAACATGGGCCCGAATTCGCCGGAGGCGGCCCTCTCGTTCCACATCAAAATCATGGTCCCAGACCGCCGTGTGGCGCGCCGCGACCTGGGCGGCTAGCGCGATCAAAGGGGGGCCCCCTGAGGAGAGGCTCGCCAAGGGGCGGCCGACGCATTCGAACTCCAGCCCCAGGATCCGGGTCGACGCTGGATTGATGCTCGTGACGTTGTTCTGGAGATCGATCGTGATGACGCCCTGATCCATGCTGGCCAGGATGTCACGGGCCAGCAACTTGACCTGGTGCAATGCCCGACGGACGTCGAGCTGATGTTGCTGCAGCCAGAGCGTCGTTAGCGTGCAGAATAGGAGCACGGCCGAGGCGATGGCCCGGACGATGATCCGGGTGCCAATCTCCTGCCGTAACGATTTGATCTCGGCCACCGAGACCGGACGGAGCCCGCCGACCCAGGTCCCCAGCAGGCGATACTCTACGAAGACCTGTTGGACGGCGGCGATGCTCAGCGCCAGGGCTACCACGAGCATGAGCAGGACGATCGCCGGAGTCAACGAGATGCGGGTGTGAGCCTCGGAGGCCTTGATGCGGAGTATCGCAAGGCCTTCCCCCCCTCCTCTGCCCATCAAGCCATCCCCCTCAACGTGTACGTTAGCGATGGATTTCGAAACCGTTGGGTTCGAAATGCGGAGGTCGTTCGTGCTTTTCCTCGTGAGCCGTCCCGGGGGGAGGTTCGGCCGGAGGATTTCGTCGCCCTGCCAGTGACGAGGGCAATTTTGGTTTGTCGCCAAGCCCGCATCTCAAGAGGACGATCCATCATACAAGGGAATTCATTCCCCTCACATCGTCATTTCGAGGGTCGCGCCGGTAAGAACCAGCAAGTACCGGCAAGAATCAGCCGCCCCTGCAAGAAATTGCCGGATTCCCCCTGAAGTTGGGCTGTGGCACGGGCCGTGATGCCGGCTTGGGCTGACAGTGTAACTACTGATTAAGAATGGCTTTGCGGTCAAAGTGTGAGAATGCGACGAGTCTTGGCGCAGCTCTTGCTTAGGGGTGATGTCGGGCCCTCGTTTTGGGCGGTTGGTCGATCTGACTCGCCGGCCATTTTCCGGCCTCGACTTTGTAAGGCGCGAAACGACTCGTGGTAACACCTTCGTTCCTTCTCCTTAGCTTGCTCATCCTTGGCCGAGCGCCCTTCGACGAAGGTCTTGCGGATTTGCGTCCGCCGGATCTTCTGTTGATCGTGGGGTTGCCTTCGCCTGGGACTGGTGACGGGATTTCCGTCGATCAGGAAGCGGTGTTGAAGGATGGCGAGGGAGAAGAAGAGAGGGGTGAGAAGGAGGCGCTGGCGTCCTGCTCCTTCTCTCCGATCACGGTCGGCGTTTTCGGCCATCAGTTGCTGACTCAACAGCCCCCGGATTTCCAGCACGTCCGCGGACGATCCCGATCGCTCCGCGCCCCCCCGTGTTTCTCATGAGAGCCGGCCCCCCACTCCCCCCCCGCCGGCTTCTCCTTTTTCCCTGGTAACCCGTTCGTTCCATCGGCCTCGTCTCCTCCCCCCCACGCCGTCCGATGGTGCCGCTCTGGATCTTGCTGGGAACGGATCTCGTTCCCGATCAACTCGCCGTCAGGCTCACTCCTTGCGCTGCTGGGAGCTGGGCTTTCGGTTCCGGATCCCGAGTGGCGGCCTTCCCGTGCCCTCCTTCCCCCTCTGGCGCTACGCCACCCTGATTCGCGGCACGATCCCCCGTGGGATTTCGGAGAGTCTAGGTCTATGAAAACCGAACTCGCAGGCGCGTTGGAGAAGCCGCGCAATGGTCTTGCCGGGCTCAAACACTGGCGGCATGACCTTCTCGCCGGGCTCCTGGTCTCGCTGATCTCATTGCCTTTTTCGCTGGGCATCGCGGTGGCGTCCGGGGCGCCGCCGATCGCCGGCCTGTTGTCGGCGATCATCGCCGGCCTGATCCTCCCTTTCTTGGGGGGCTCGTACGTGACGGTCAGCGGACCGGCCGCCGGCCTGGCGCCCGCCTTGCTGGTCGCGATGACAGTCCTGGGACGGGGGAACTTGGCGGTCGGTTACCCGCTCCTGCTCGGTGCCATCTGTCTGACGGGTGCCGTCCAGGTTGTTCTCAGTAAGATGAAGGCGGCTCGGTTCTGTACGTTCTTCCCGTCCGTCGTGGTTGAAGGGATGCTTGCCTCGATCGGCCTGATGATCATCGCTAAGCAGTTGCCGCATCTCATCGGCCACGAGTTCAAGTTCCATGAATTCTTCAGCATGCTTGCCGAGACGCCGTCCCAACTGAGGCAGACCGAGCCGAAGGTCTTTCTCCTGGGGATGGTGTGCCTGGCCCTGGTCTTCTTGCTCGGGGCGCTCAAGGCTCGCTGGCTGAAAGTTGTCCCACCGCAAGTGCTCGTCGTCGTAATCGGCATTATCCTGGCCCGGTTGCTCCACCTCGACAGCCGTTTTTTGATTCATATCCCTGACGATCCTTTCAAGCACGGTATCGTACTGCCGAACTTTCAGGGACTGCTCGCCGATCGGACGCTCTGGCTGGCCGTCGTGACGACGGTGGTTACCCTGACGTTGATTGACGGCGTCGAATCGCTGGCCACCATCGCGGCGATTGACCGAATCGACCCGTTTCGCCGCAAGTCCGACCCTGACCGGACCTTGTTCGCGATGGGGGTGAGCAACATCTGTTCGAGCATGGCCGGCGGCCTGACGATCATCCCCGGCGGGGTCAAGAGCACCGCCTGTATTCAAGGGGGGGGCCGCACCCAGTGGGCCAACTTCTATAATGCCTGCTTCCTGCTGATCTTCCTGTTCGCGGGCCGGGGCCTGATCAACCTGATTCCGTTCAGTACGCTCGCCGCCATCCTGATCTTCACCGGGTACAAGCTGTGCCGGCCCAGCGTCTGGCGGCACACGGCCGCGATCGGCAGTGAGCAGTTGCTGATCTTCGGCACCACCGTGATCGCCACCCTGGCGACCGACCTGCTGTGGGGCATCATCATTGGCACGAGTGCCAAGATGCTGATGACGATCGTGTTCGAGTTGCGAGCCGGGGGATTGCCAATCCGGGCCGCCACGCCGCTTGGGGTTGCAGTCGGGACGCTGGGAGGGATTGCTGACCTGTTTCGTAACCCGGTGGTTGATCGCGAGTTGATCGACGGGGGCTATCACCTCTACCTGGGTCGACCGCTGGTCTGTTTCAATACCCTGCAACTGAGCAAGGAGCTGGAGAATATCCCCTCGGAAGCGGAGAACGTCTATCTCCATATTGAAGACGGGGTCTCGATCATCGATCACACCTCGTGCGACAACCTGACGTACTTCACCGAGGAATTCGAGAGCCAAGGGAAGCGCAAGCTCGAGGTCCTTGGGATGGACCGGATGCGAATGCGTTCGGACCACCCCTCCTGCATGCGCCTCGGTGTTCCGGCACTGGCTGTGGCGTCCGGGGAAGGCCCGTGCCTGCTGGAGGCCGTGGAAGACCTTGGGGTCCAGATGGGTGAGATCGATTAGCCGGATGCGCCGCTGAGTTATCAGGACCAAGAGGAACGGGAGGGGTTTTGGCCCTCCTGTTCCTCTTGTCTTTGACCCGAATCACCATCGCCAGTCTTTGGCTAACTCACCGTTGACGACGCAGTCGGTTGGCCAGATGCCCTGGTGAAGTGACACGATGCATTTCGCGGCCAGCTCGGCCATATCGGCCATGCTCTTGACGTCGATGCCCCCCATGTGTGGGCTGAGCACGACGTTGGGGGCACTCAGCAAGGGGTTGTCCGGCTTGGGCGGTTCGGCGTTCAAGACGTCAAGACCGGCGCCGGCGAGGTGGCCCGAAGCCAGGCTGGCGGCCAGGTCGGCCTCGACGACCAAGCCCCCACGCGAGGTATTGATCAGGTACGAACCCGGCCGCATCCGGGCCAAGGTCTGGGCGTTGATCAGGCCCTGCGTGTCCGGGGTCAGCGGTATATGCAGGCTGACGACGTCGGACGCGGCGAGTAAATCCTCGAATGGGCCGCGGACGATACCGTGTCGGGTGTCGAAATCAAGGTCGGCGACCGGGTCGTAGGCGAGCACGCGCATGCCAAAGGCGAGGGCACGCGTCGCCATCGCGCGACCGATTCGGCCCAGACCGACCAGGCCGAGCGTCTTGCCGCGCAAGGGTTGGACCAAGGTCCGATCCCAGCCCCCTTGGTGAATGATCTGGTCGTTCTTGACGATACTTCGCGTCAGGGCCAGGAGAAGGGCAAACGCCTGCTCGGCCACGCTCTCCTGGTTTGTCCCCGGCGTAATCACGACCGCCACTTTGCGGGCGGTGGCCGCGACCACATCCACGGCATCGTATCCGACCCCGGTCCGCGCGATCACGCGGAGCCGAGGCGCGGCGTCGAGCACGGTGGCCGTGATCTGCTCGCCGCCCGCCACGATCGCGTCAACCTCGGGCAGAATCGCGCGGAGGGACGCTTCAGTGGGAACCTGCTCACCTCGGAAATCAACACACTGGAATCCGGCGGCTTCGAAAATCTCGCGGTACGAACCAGGTCGATCGCGGAGCGGCGCGGGAGTGATCAAAACTGTGGGCATGGCGGGTCCGGCGGCATTTTGCGGTGAAAACGGTCAATCCACGTTTCGCCACAGGCTAACCGCGCCGGAGGGGCGTCGCTAGGGGCCACTCGCCTCCTTTGAAGGTCCCGCCATTCGCGTTCGTGATCGCTTCCGCTTCAGCAAGGTTCCCCTTATCTCCAAAAGGCTTGCTCAGGATCCCACCGGGCGGGCCGCCTGGGATGATGATAAGATCGTGAAACGTTTCTCCAAGACAACTCTCGCCACGCGAATCCGGCCATGACCGACCCCACTCCAGAGAAGCCCGGGCGACGCCCACGATATCGCGGCAAGAACCCGCGCACGTTTTCGGAAAAGTACAAGGAGCACCGGCCTGAGCAGTACGCCGACGATGTGGCGAAGGTGATCGCCGGCGGCAAGACGCCGGCCGGCACGCACCGGCCAATCATGGTTTCCGAAATCCTCGAGGTCCTCGCGCCTCGGCCCGGGGACGTGGCGGTGGATTGCACCTTGGGTTACGGCGGCCACGCCCGCGAATTGCTCGCGGCCGTGCAACCGGGGGGACGGCTGCTCGGGGTGGATGCCGACCCGATCGAACTGCCCAAGACCGAGGCTCGGCTCCGCGCCCTCGGTTATCCTGAGGACGCCGTCGTCGTCAGGCGGATGAGCTTCGCGGGCCTGGCGAAGTTCGTTGCCGTGGAGGCGCCCGAAGGCGCGGACGTGGTGCTTGCGGATCTCGGCCTTTCCTCGATGCAGATCGATGACCCCGCCCGAGGTTTCACCTTCAAGGAGAATGGCCCGCTCGACATGCGGATGAACCCTGCCCGGGGTTTATCCGCCTCGGCCTTGCTGTCGACCTTGGCCGAATTCGAGCTTGCCCAGATCCTCGCCGACAATGCCGACGAACCCCTCGCCGTCGAGATGGCCGCTGCGATCGTTCGTGCTCACGCCCGCTCACCGCTGGCCTCGACCCGGGCGCTGGCCACGATCGTGCAGACCGTCTTCGAACGGTGTTCCGGCCGTTGCCTGGGGACCGCCGACGATGCGGTCCGTCGTGTCTTCCAGGCGATCCGGATCGCCGTCAACGATGAGTTCGGCGCTTTGGAGGCTCTCCTCCGCATGGCCCCGTTCTGCCTGAAACCAGGGGGGCGAATCGCCTTCCTGACGTTTCACTCCGGCGAAGACCGCCGGGTCAAAGCGGCCTTCAAAGAGGGGCTTCACGACGGGACGTACACATCAATTTCGCCCGAAGTGATCCGCGCCTCGGCCGAGGAACGGTTTGCGAACCCGCGTTCGTCCTCGGCGAAGTTGCGGTTCGCCGTCCGTGGCGCCTCGTCGTAGGCCGGGCGATCCGCCCGGCCTACCCCCCTTCGGTTGGGTCGCCTTGGGGCGAGCGAAAAAACAAGAGCATAGAGAGTTCACACTCCCCGCTCGCCTCAAGACTTCAGCCGCTCAGGTTTCTACTGCTGCGAACCGTTGTCGAGCCGAACCGGGTTCTCCAGGACCTTCAACACGGCCTCATCAGCGTCGAGTTCGACCAGTCCGCCATGCGGCACGGTCGCGTTGAGCGGAGTGTGGCCGATGGGATAATTGAGGATCACCGGCACCTTCGATTTGGCGAAGTACTCGCGGAGTACACGATCGGTCTCCTCGCGTTCCGCCGGTTCTTTGCTGGTGAACGACCCGACCACAACCCCGGCCACCTGGTCGAGTATGCCGGCCAACCGCAGTTGAGACAGCGACCGGTCCACCCGGTAGGGAGCCTCGTTCACGTCTTCGATGAACAAGATGGCCCCTTTCGGTTGGATTGCATACGGGGTGCCAAGGGTGCTGCAGATCAGCGTCAGGTTCCCTCCGAGGAGCCGCCCGCTGGCCTTGCCCTTCACCAGCGTCTCGGGCTTCCGATCCTCAGGTGTTGCCACGACGAAGCCCTGTTGCCCCTGCCGATATTGATCGGCGAAGACTGCACGGCGGAATGCCCGGCCTGCGAACGTGTACTCTGCCTTGTCGTTCTCCCCAAGGCCTGCCATTGGCATTGGAGAATGGAATGTGATCACCCTTGCTTCGTGGGCCACGGCCAGGTGCAGCGCGGTCAGATCCGAATACCCGATGATGATCTTCGGATCCTTGCGCAGGGCCGCGTAGTCGATTCGGTCGATGATTCGTGTCAGGCCATACCCGCCGCGGACCGGGAAGATCGCCCGGACCTTGGGGTCGCGGATGAACTTGTTCAGTTCGTCGGCCCGCTGGTCGTCGGTGCCCCCGAGATACCCTTGTCCCCGCTCCTCGATCCCCTTCGGGATGATGACCTTGTATCCGGCTTTCTCGAGTGTTTTGGCGTATTCCCTCAGGGGCGCCATGACGGCGGGGCCAGCCGGGGCCGCGAACGCGATCGTGTCTCCGGGTTTCAGCGCGGGTGGATTGAGCCATTCGAGAGTGCTCTTGTCGTCGGCCGCGACGGCCGCGCTCATCCCGGCGAAGCCCGACCAGGCCCACAGCAGACAACACCTGAAAAATCGAGTCCTCATCGTCAGGCCAGGCATATCGTCCGTTCTCCGAAGGGAAGAGGATTCATGGTTCGTTTCGGCGCGTGGTCGGCATTTGCATTTCGCTCACAGCTCCCATCGAGCCGTCAACCATGATTATTCTTACGATTCGGGGCTATCTCGTCGTCTCCAAATCGCGGACCACTCGGTCGTTCGACCGCGATTACGGGGGAGGCTCTTGTTTGTCGCAGCTTTACGGCGACGCGCTTTCTCTGTTCATTTCGCTAAAGATATTGTCGTGGAGCCGTCCAATCATTAAACTATCTGGTTCGCGATAGCCCTAGGGAACGGGAACGATCTCGGCCATGTTCGATGACCTACAAAAACGGCTTTCTTCTGCCTTCGGGCAGTTCCGCGCGCGTGGGCTGCTGACTGAGGCCAACATTAAGGATGGCCTCCGCGAAGTCCGCACCGCACTCCTGGAAGCCGACGTCAATCTTCAGGTCGTCAAGGAGTTCATGGAGAAGGTCGGCGAACGCGCTGTCGGTCAGCAACTGATCAAGAGCGTTCGGCCCGAGCAGCAGATCGTCAAGGTCGTTCACGACGAGCTCATCGAGCTGATGGGGCCGGTCGATCCGTCGATCCGGTTCGAGAAGACCGGCCCGACGATCATCATGCTCTGCGGCCTCCAAGGCTCGGGTAAGACGACCACTTGCGGTAAGCTCGCCCGGCTTCTGGCCTCGCAAGGGCGAAAACCGCTGCTCGTCGCGGCCGATCTTCAGCGCCCCGCTGCCATCGAGCAGCTCAAGGTTATCGGCCAGCAGTTGCAGGTTCCTGTTTTCAGTGAGCCGAGCTCGAACCCGGTCAAGGTCTGCCAGGATGCTCTTGCCGAGGCCAACCGCCAGGCCTGCGATACGATCATCCTCGACACCGCCGGCCGGCTCCACGTTGACGACGAGCTGATGGCCGAGCTCAAGCAGATTGAGAAGAAGGTCAAGCCGCACCAGGTCTTCTTCGTCTGCGACGCACTGACCGGACAGGACGCCGTTGCCTCGGCCGGTTCCTTCAATGAAGCGCTCGAACTCGACGGCGTGATCATCACCAAGCTCGATGGCGACGCCCGGGGTGGGGCCGCGCTCTCGGTCCGCAAGGTGACTGGCGTCCCCGTCAAGTTCGTCGGCATGGGGGAGAAGCTCGACAAGCTCCAGCCGTTCGACCCCGAGCGGATCGTCGGCCAGATGCTTGGCATGGGCGACATCGTCGGCCTGGTCGAGGCCGCGCAGTCGGTGGTGGATCAGGAGGAGGCGCAGAAGCAGCAGGAGAAGCTTGCCAAGGGGAAGTTCGACCTCAACGACTTCCGCCAGCAGATCACCCAGATGAAGAAGATGGGTTCGGTCCGCGACCTGATGGGCAAGATCCCCGGGCTGAACCAGATGCCCGTGAACCTCGACGAGATCGATGCCGACGGTGAGGTGCAGCGGATTCAGGGGATCATCGATAGCATGACCCCGGAGGAGCGCCGGAACCCGAACCTGATCGATATCTCGCGTCGTCGGCGGATCTCGGCCGGTGCGGGCGTTGACCCCTCCGATATCTCGGCCTTGGTCAAACAGTTCGACGCCATGGCGGCCTTCGTCAAGCAAATGTCCCAGATGACCATGCTTGACAAGATTCGCGCGATGAGTGGACTCGGCCGCGCGGGTGCGTTCAACCCGGGGGCCCGGCTGATGGCTCCCAAGCAGGGGACCGGCAAGCGCCTTACGCCCAAAGAACGCGAGAAACAGCGCAAACAGCGTGAAAAGGAAGAGCGGAAGAAGCGTCGCGATGAACGCGGCAAAGAAGGTTGACCAGACGACTCTTTTGGATTGAGGGCCAGGGAGTTGGAATGACTCCCTGTGCGCTTGCTGAGTCGTTCGGTTTTATTCGTACAAGCGGAAGCAACGTTAGCCGAATCGTTGAGGGAATGGGCCGGACGGAACGAGTAAAAAGGGTCCCGAAGGGACCTGATTTGCTTTGAACCTGACGACCCGCGAGGCCGCCGCAGGCTCGGGACCGGCCTCGTCCTACGGAAAATTTGTGCAAAAGGGGTTCCCGAAGGACTTGCCATGCGTCCGAGCCCTATTCTTTTTTGAGGAGTTTTCGAGTGGTCCGTCTTCGCATGAAATCGTTCGGCCGCCGCCATCGTCCCTTCTTCCGGATCTGCGCGATGGATATCCGCTCGCCGCGTGACGGTCGGGCGATCGAGGAACTCGGGCACCATGACCCGATGGTTCGCAACGTCGACGCTCGTACGGTCCTGAATGTCAGCCGGATCCGCTACTGGCTGTCGGTTGGTGCCCAGCCGAGCGATAAGGTTCAGGCGCTGTTGAACCGGTACAAGATCACGAAGCCCGCTCCGGGCGAGCATTGGGAGGTTCCCGAAGCTCCCGCGGCGACACCGGCTCCGGCGTCCCTTTCGCAGGCCCCTGCCGCGGCGCCCACGGCTCCATCGGCCTCGTAACTGCAAAGGCCGACGATGTCCGCCTCGCCGCTTCGTTTTGACCTGTTGAGCCTGTTCCCGGCGCTCTTCGACGGCTTCCTGAGCGAGAGCATCCTCAAACGTGCGATCGACAAGGAACTCGTCGAGGTCCACCGCTGGGACCTCCGCGACTGGGCCGAGGGGAAGCACAAGCAGGTGGACGACCGTCCGTTTGGTGGGGGGCCAGGCATGGTGCTGATGGCTCCGCCGATCGTTGCGGCCGTCGAGGCGGTGCAGGCCGCGGACGAACGCCCCGCCCGTCTGATCGCGCTGTCGCCGCAGGGCCGCAGACTCGATCAGGACCGGGTCCGCGAACTGGCCGATGCCTCCCGGATCATCCTGCTCTGTGGTCGCTACGAAGGTTTTGATGAACGGATCTTCGAGACCTTGGAGCCGGAGCAACTGTCGGTAGGCGACTACGTGCTCTCGGGTGGTGAGGTTGCCGCGATGGTCGTCGTCGACGCCGTCATGCGGCTCTTACCCGGCGTCCTGGGCGATGCCGAGAGCGCGATCGACGAGTCGTTCGGACCCGACGGTGGCCTCGAGTACCCCCACTATACCCGCCCCCGCGAGTTCCGCGGCCGAGCGGTCCCCGACATTCTGCTCAGCGGCGACCACGCCGCGATCGCACGCTGGCGACGAGAACATCGACGATAAGCCAAGTCAGACACAGGAAAGGGTTCAGCCATGCAAAATCAGTTGATGGAGACGGTCGAACAATCGAGTATGAAGGCGACGATCCCGAAGTTCGAGATCGGCGACACGGTTGACGTCCACGTCCGGATCTTGGAAGGCGAGAAAGAGCGGATCCAGATCTTCAACGGCGTCGTGATCGCACGCTCGGGCACCAAGACCCGCGAGATGTTCGTGGTCCGCCGGATCGTTCAGGGCGAAGGCGTCGAACGAAAGTTCCCGGTCCACTCCCCGCGCATCGCCGACATCGTGGTGAAGCGCTCGGGCAAGGTCCGTCGCGCCAAGCTCTACTACCTCCGCGATCGGTCGGGCAAGGCCGTCCGCCTCAAGGAGCGGTTCCCCGGTGGCAAGTCCACCCCGGCCGAGGCCAAAGCCGCCAAGGCCGAACGTCGCGCCACCAAGGTCGCTGCCAAGCGCGCCAAGGCCGAAGCCGCCGCTGCTGCTGCGGCCAAGCCCGCGTCGACGCCTGAGACCGCGCCCGAGGCTTAATCGTTCGTTCTCTGGAATCGAACGATCCATCTCCAAACAAAAGGGATCGACCACGAAGCCAGCCTTTGGTTTCGAGGTCGGTCTCTTTCGTTTTTGCGGACTCTACCGGATTGCGGGTGTTGCAGCGTACACGCCTGCCGACGGCCTACTCAAACTCCCAAAGCTACCCAAATTCCGATCGCTTGAGTAAGACGCAGGATCTCATGAGCACGTTTTTCAATTCTGCCCTGCGATGCCTGCAATCCGGTAGAGTCAGCCGGGTTAATTCATTCTGCGGCTCTCTTTGGATTGGGGGACCCGGGACCGCTGCGTTCCCAGGGGGATCGTTTCCATCGTCGTGGCAGTGCAGTCTACGGATCGTTAGAATAATATCCAAGATCCGCAGACGTGCAAAAGTGAGGATGTCTTGATTTTTAGAGCCCAAGCTCTGCGAGAATTGCACGTCCAGCGTCCGTCTCGCCGTGGACTTTCCGGAGATCATCGACGATTCTGTCGATTCGGATCCCTTCATTGTCGACGAACTCGTCCCCCTCAACGTCGCCGGAGGCGTGGTGCAGTCCGACCAAGTTCCAGAAGTTGTCGAATAGGGGCGAGCCCGAAGATCCCGGCTCGGTATCGGACTTATAGCGGATCACGTTGTCATAGACGGCAACAAGTTCGTTTTCTTGGATGGCGACCTGTTTGAATCCTCCCTTGGGGTGCTGAATAATGTTCACCGCCTGCGAGAGGATGAAGTCGGGACTGTTGTTGATGGGAACTATGCCCCAGATCTCGCCGGCTGAGACGAGCGGATTCGTCGAGGGCGTTCCCGATGGAACTGAGGCGGCGCTGGCGGCGGCCTTTGGCTTGAGTCGAATCAAAGTGAAGTCGAGGGCCACGTTGGTGTGGAAGAAGGAATCCGGGTCGCAATCGAATTGATCGACGGTGGTTGGGAGGCCCTTGGCGTCGACCTGGAAATTGAACCAGACACCGACTTTCTTTGCGAACTCCTTCGTAGGAATTACGTGGTTGTTGGTCAGGAAAAGGGTTCGGGAGACGAGGAATCCGGTCCCCCAGCCGTCTGTGGGGGCGAATGTGGTGCTCTGGCCGTCGGGAAGTGTCACGACATGGCTCCGTACGAATGTGACACGGGCGACCGGATTCAGCATGCGTGCCCCGACTTCGAGGAAATAGCCAGGCAGGAAGTTGTTGTGTGGGCCGATCAATTGCTCAAGTTGGGAGGGGGGAGTATCGAGTGATAGAAGCCCCTTCGTCCCCGGCTGAGCGGGCTGGCCGGGATCGGGTACATCCTTGAGTCTCAGGATCGTCCCAGTACCTTTGGACGCGTGTCTGAGAGCCAGGTTGATCGTCTCGGTTGACGCGGACTTCATCAGGTCGAGCAAGACGCCAGGATTGGCATGTGCATCTTTTGTGAATTCTGTGCGTGCTTGTTTGATCTCTTCGAGAAGTGAGGCTTGCTTAGATTTTATCATCTGAAGAGAATGGCGATATTTTTGGTAGATGTCTTTTGCCTGCTTGGTTTGACTTGTCTGTGAGGAAGGCTCTGAAGGCTCAGACCGACTTGACATCGCAATCAAGAGGCCTGCGACGAGCCCGGCGAAAATTCCATTGATTATTTGTTTGCTCATTGATTATCTCCTAAAAAATCGCCTCTGGATTTGTGCCCCGATCTGGTTGTGAAAACGTTCATTGTGGGGTGGCGGAATTGGTCGCGATACCCGGCTTTGGAGCAGGATTGGGTATCGCGATGGGCGATTCAGAACACCCCAATGCACGGGTGAGGCCAGTTCCGCGAAATGAGGGCTATGGCTGTTGCAACGACTCATAATGGGCGCGGGAATCCGGGCTTAGGTCTTGGAGCGTCAGCAACGCATCGATCGCGGCCCTCCGCAGTGCTTCCGAATTTACGGCAACCGGCAGATTCGATTCCGGCGTTCCCGGCACGGGCGGCTTCGGGTAGGCGCCCCTGGCTCCGACCTTGTCCTGATCGGAGAGCACGAGATTTTGGCCGGCGCTGAAGCAGTGGCTTGCCGGTCCCTGACGGAACATCCAATCGGGGAAGTAATACTTCATGATGGATTTTCGGTCGAACGGCCCGACCTGGAACGCGTTTGACGGGGGGAGTTGCTTGAGGTTGAAGTCGACCTGCGAACGAGGCCAATTGTTCGGCGGACCACCAAGGACGGTGTAGATGCCGGGACGACGCTGGGCAGAGTCAGCGATGAATTGGCCGAACGAGTCGCGGGTGCGGACATAACCGGGGTCGTCATTGAAGCGGAAGTCTAGATTGCAGCCTTGGGTCGGGTGCTGATGCTCGTGCTGGAAGCCCAGCGCATGTCCGAACTCGTGGAGCACCGTTCCCTTGAAGTCGGCCGGGAGGCCGGTTTTGAACTTGGCGAAGTTCATCGATCGTTGGTTCGGCCTCCCACCGTCCGGCCTTCCTGGAACACCGATCGAGGCATTATTACTATCGTTGCCGACGAGCGACCAGTAGCCCTCTTGATCGAACGATACCCGGATTTCCGCTGCGTGTGTCGTGTCCTGGGTTGTCCAGCGACGGGGCTTGTTGGTTGTCGGGTTGATGAAGTCAAGTTGCAGGTTGACGAAGTTCTGCCAGGGTTTGGCCGCGTCGATGACCGAGCGGTGGAGGGTCTCATCGCCGTCGAGGAAGGCCACCCGGACTTTGGAGTTGGCTGGCCAGCGTTGGATGAACGAGATGACCGACTCCAGTGCGCTCCCATTTGTGGTGGCTCTGGAACCGGCGATCGTTGCATCACGTGATTCGATCGAAGCTTGGAGTTCGGACGAATAGCCCTCCATGATCTGATGGGTGATCGGAGAGGTTGGCGGAGGTGTCGGTGTGGATGCTGCTTTGGCCGGGGCGACCTGCGCGGGAGCGTCGTCCTTACCAATGGCGGCTCGATTCGCCAAACTCACAATCATCGCGATTCCCGAGACGCACGAAAAAAATGCACATGATAGAGCTAAGCGTTTCATGATTCGGTTTTCCTGTGAAGAATGCAATCTTCGAGCGTTTTACGAGCCCTACGGTATCCCTCGTTTTTTGCAGGAGCAGATGATCCGCGAGGCTCGTGGCTTCCGTATGCGGACCCTGGATCACTTATTTGTGCGGATCCGCGACCCTTCGACGAGAAGGGTCGGAAGGTTGAAGCTGTCGATAATGGGAGTTGGCCGGAAGAATGTAGAAATCGTTTTGTTATTGTGTGTTTTCTGCTTACAGAGATTTGAGATATTCAATGAGCTGCCGCCGCTGCTCGTCATCCAACTGGACGCCAAATTCATGGCCGGCGTTCGAGTTCCCGACGATCGGCGTCCCGTCCGGATTGAAAACCTCGAAATGGGGAAAGCCGGCGACTTCGGTCAGATATCCGACGCGGACGGGGTCGAAGGAACGAACTCCGATGCTGAATGACTTGGGGCGTTCTGGAGTGGTGCGGAGCAACGCGTCCAAATTCGGGACAGAACCATTGTGGAGGTAGGGGGCAGTCGCCCAGATTCCGTTGAGTGGTCGGGCCTTGTATTTCGGACCTAAGTTTGCCTCCAGAGTGAACGCGGGAAGACGTTCG
The DNA here is from genome assembly GCF_000242455.2 of Singulisphaera acidiphila DSM 18658. GTDB lineage: Bacteria > Planctomycetota > Planctomycetia > Isosphaerales > Isosphaeraceae > Singulisphaera > Singulisphaera acidiphila. The sequence continues at coordinate 4,444,711 of NC_019892.1, read as the reverse complement.
CCTTGGAAATCAACCCGGCTCAATTCGTCGGGAGGTGCGCCTGTCGTGCGGCCAAGGATGACGCCAATGGTCACGTTGGTCAGCATCGTGTCGGCGTCGGCATCCGGAGGAACCTTGGCGGTGAACGGAACGAAGTTGACATTAGCTCCCGCAAGTTTCCCCGAGGACCTCCTGGTGTTGAAGAAGTTGTCTGCCGTCCGCGAGTCGGTTCCCGTGGCTTTCATGATCGCTTTCACGGATCGATGAGGGTTCGTCCGGTTGATCACGGCATGGCAGTCGATACATGCCGATATGCCATCGAGCTTAGTGCGGTAGAGCTTGGCTCCTTTGGCGGCCGCTGTTTGGTCAATTTTCGGGAAGTCCTCGGGCCAGAGCGGTGACCAGAGGTTCTTTACCTGATCTTCTAAATCCTCGAGTCCTGAGAACTTGACCGACGAAGGGTAGCCGAACGTCAGCAGAGAGGGCTCGTTGGGGATGGTGAAATCGCCGAAGACCCCGAGGACCTCGCCAACGTTACGGGAGAGGCTAAAGATGTCCAGGAGGCCGCCGCTCTTTGCGATTCCGAGCCATTGCACCCGGTCATGCTGGGGAGTATCCCACAGGAAAGGGTAGCTGACCGGGGCGTCAGCCGTCTTGGATACCACGGTCGGCGGACTGGACTCGGGGGCCTTCACCGCGTGCCAATACACCTCATTCACAATGGCATCGACTGCGTCGAGCCGGCCGAAACGCGTGGGTTCAGTGGCCTCAGTGCGGGCGGGATCAAAGCCAGGGAAGTTTCTCTGGTTGTAGCCCGAGCGAGTTTTGGCCGAACTCTCGACCAGCCTCCGTAACTCTGCTCGATTTGCCGGAGAGTCCTGATTTACGAGGATGTTGGTGGCAAATCGGTCGAACTTCGCCGGATCGTCCAACGTCTGCCGCAAAGCGGCCGACAAATCCGATAGAAAGGCCTGAGCGTCGGCTTGGGCCGGAGCTCCGTCCACACGATAGCCGGTCGTGCCTAGGCGGATTTCGGCGGTATGGCAGGCTGCGCAAGACATTCCCAGCCAGCGTCGTCCGACGCCCTGTCCTGCCACGAATCCCACCGGGAGGCCGTCAGGATTCATCGGACCTTGATTTTGCGGTAAATATCTGTATTTTAGAATATTTTGGTTGTCGCGAAATGGAGTCGTAGCCCCGGGTTGCTCGAGAGCCAGAAACCACTCGTAGGGGATGAGTTGGGAGCCTTGCGAAGTAAAGTAGAATTCAAGGCTTTCCTTGGGGGACCAGTTCTGATCCAGATACACGACCTGGGTTACGGATTCCCCAAAGGGATCTTGGGTTGCGACATAGGCATTTCGCGTTTGGGGAAGGTCCGCCGCGTATGCGCTGCAGGTTCCAATCAGCATTAACGTGGTTACGCTTATGCATCGTATGGATGACATGCCAAACGCCTCTCGGGTTGTCCGGGAACTGGACATAGGGGGGCGATTGCTTGTTCTCGGATCGAGCACAAGCAAATCTTGACGACGCTGCGATTAGTTTAACTAGCAGATCTGTGAATTCAACGGGTCAGAATTTAATGAATGTATTTGACGCGTTCCCATGGACAACAAGAAACGGGCTCTTGCCTCTTGGGCGATGATCAACGAGAAGCCCACGTGGATGAAGGCGAGGTCATGATGGTCGGACGGAGCCGGACCTTGGCGCCCTCAAAGGCCGCTTCGAACCGGGACGCTCCTTCGTGAAGGGGATCGCGTGCGAACTCGACGATCAGATCAGAATGGAGTTCTTTCACGCCAGGCCGGTCTGCACCACGACGCCAAGCCGGACGAAGATGTTGACGTCCATCCCGGCCAACGCAATCCCCGTCAGGATATCCTCAGCAGGTACATCGGCACGACCAGGTGTCATCAGTTAGCGGGGTTCGGCACCAATGACTTCAATCAAACGTGCTGGAAAGGCCCTGTTCCACCACCGTGGCGACATTGTGACTGGCGTCTGCGAACCGTGAGTTGCCTGCTCCATTTGCCCAGGTTCTCGTCGAGTTTGAGAAGGGTCGGTCACCCTCCTCGATTTCGATGTAATGCTTGCGTGGAAGCTGCGCACATGTAGGCGATACATGCCAGGATGTCGGTTCCTTCGAGATCCGGGTAATTCTTGAGGATATCAGGAATCGACACACTGCTTGCCAGGAAATCAAGAATTATTGATGCCGATCCTGGCAAAATCACGACGCGATTCATGTCGCGCCTTGCCCCTCAAGAAAGGAGGCCGCTTATCCTCCCGGGCGGGCGTAGGAGGCTACCAGGGCTCGCGCGGTGCGGACGCCGTCGACGGCCGCGCTAATGATGCCGCCGGCATAGCCAGCACCTTCGCCGCAAGGGTAGAGACCGACCACGGTTGGGGACTGCCGCGTGTTCGGGTCACGGGGGAGGCGGACCGGCGAACTGCCACGGGATTCCGGGCCGGTGAGGGTGGCGTCTTTGAGGAAGAGGCCGAAGAACCGCCGGTCCATGATCGGCAGGCCCCGCTCCAGGACTTGCAGCACGATCGATGGAAGGATGAGGCCGAGGTCGATCGGCACGGTGCCTCGGGGATAGCTGCTCGGGACTTGCCCGTGGCTCGGGCGATCGGCCAGGAAGTCGCGGGCCCGCTGGATCGGCGCGGCGTAGGTCCGCCGGCCGGCCAGGTAGGCCAGACGCTCGAACCGCTGTTGGAAGTGGACTCCTGCCAGCGGGTGCCGGCTCCCCGTGTCCTCGGGGGTGATCGTCACGACCAGGCCGCTGTTGGCGAACGGAGAGTCGTGCCGACTCTCGCTCATGCCGTTGGTGCAGAAGTAGCCGGGCTCGCTCACGCTGGGCATGACGTAGCCGCCGGCGCACATGCAGAAGGTAAACAGATCGCGGCCGCCGGCGCGGGCCACCAGGTTGTAGTCGGCTGCTCCCAGGGCCGGGTGGTCGGCTTTCGCGCCGTAGCGGGCGACGTTCACCTGCCCCTGCGGCTGCTCGATCCGGACGCCGAGCTGGAACGGCTTCGCCTCCAGCGGGACGCCGCGACGGAGCAGCATCGAGTACGTATCGCGGGCGCTATGGCCGACCGCCAGGATCGAGGCGTCGGCCGGAATATAACCCGAGCTGGTTCCGAGGCCACGGAGCCGGCCGTCGGCAATGTCGAGATCCTCGACGCGGCACGAGAAACGGACCTCGCCCCCCAACTCCTCGAGCTTGCGCCGCAAGGTACGGACGACCAAAGGGAGCCGGTTCGAGCCGAGGTGGGGGCGATGTTCGTAGAGGATCGAGGGCTTGCCGTGGCAGTCGGCGAGGATTTCGAGCACCCGGCGGACGTCGGGACCAGAGCTTCGGCTGGTGAGTTTACCGTCGCTGAATGTCCCGGCCCCCCCTTCCCCGAACAGGTAGTTGCTCTCCGGGTCGACCGGCCCCCCGGCGTCGAACTTGCGGACGTCGGCGACCCGATCCTTGACCTCGCGCCCGCGCTCGAGAATCAAGGGGCGGTAGCCGTCCAGGGCGAGAAGGTAGCCTGCGAACAGGCCGGCGGGGCCCGCGCCGATAATCACAGGACGATGGGCGAGCGGGACAGCACCCGGCGTCGGCCAGTCGAACTGCTCGGCCTCGAACCGTTCGAGGTCGGCCCCGCGGCTGCGTCCGACGAGCTCCGCCTCCCGGTCAGGGACCTCGACCTCGGCCGAGTAGACAAAGTGCAGGTCGTCGTGCCGGCGCGCGTCGAGGCTCTTGCGGAGGATCCGCCAGTGGGTGATCGAGTCCTGCCCCAGGCCGAGCCGTTCCGAAATCTTTCCGGGCAGCGCGTCCTCGGGATCATCCAATTCCAGGCGAACGTTAGCGATTTTTAGCGACATGATTCTTTCATCTCTTCGCTCGCTTGAAAGGCGAGTGGGGAGCGTCAACTCCCTGTCTTTCTATGCATTTTTGCGATGGAGTGAAGCCGCAGCCAAGGGAGCTGACGTTCCCCGTCGGCTTTGCGGGATGATCGATCAACCGGCCGTCGGTCCGAAGCAAATCAGGGTGATGTCGTCGGCCTGCGAGTGGCCGGCCGAGAATTCACGAATGTCCTGGAGAATCGAGCGGCCGACGGCCTCGGCGCTTCCGGGCGACTCGGCGAGCCGCTTCAGAAGCCGGCGGTTGTCACGGGAGTCGTACAGTTCCTCGCGCGTGCTTCGCGCGTCGGTCACGCCGTCGGAGTGAATCACGGCGACGTCACCGGGGTTGAGCGTGATCTCGGTTTCCTGATACGACGAGTAGTCCATGATCCCGAGCGGGAACCCGGCGATATCCTCGCCGATCTCTTCGACGGTCCCACCAGCCCGCCGGATCAAGATGGGCAGATGGCCGGCCGAGCAGAGCGTGAGCTTTCGCGTCTTGGGGTCGAGGATGCTCAGGCTCAGGGTGATGAACTTCTCTTCGATCCCGGCGGCGTAGAGCAGGCTGTTCAACTCGGTGGCCGCAGTGCCCGGCGCGTCCTCGGTGAGGATGCAGAACCGGGTGTCGCCCGAGAACTTGGCCATCATCAGGGCGGCGGCGACCCCCTTGCCCGAAACGTCCCCCAGCGCGATCGCCCAGCGGTCGTTGGAGAGCTTGACGAAGTCGTAATAATCGCCGCCGACTTCGTAGGCAGGGTCATAGTGGGCGAAGAACTCGAAGCCGGGGACCTTGGGGACCGACTGGGGCAGGAACCGCTTCTGGACCTGCTCGGCCAGCTTCAGGTCACGCTCCATCCGCTCGCGTTCCAGCAGGGTCTCGTGCATCGCCGCGTTCTGGACGGCGATGGCGGCCTGGCTGGCGACGGCTGCCAGGACGTCGAGGTCCTCCTGGAGGAACTGCTTGCGGTCGCTGGTGTCGAGTTGGATGATGCCGAGCGCCTGGTTGTCGGGGGTCAAGAGGGGCACGCACATGACCGAGCGAATCTTAAGGTCGGCGATCGAGGCGCTCGTGGGCAAGTTCTTGTCGTTGCCGGCGTCCTGACTGAGTACCGCCTTCTTCTGGCCGAGCACGTGGTTGACGATCGACCGGCTGATGCTCATCGGGATTTCGTCTTCGGGAACCGTCGCGAACGCCGACGAGGACCGGCGGTTGGGCCGATACTTGAATGCCTTGCGGACCAGCCGTTTGGTGATCGGATCGAGCAGGATCAGGAAGAGCCGCTCGGCCTGGGGGAAAAGCTCCATCAGCGAGTCGAGGATTTTGGGGGCGACGGTATCGATCCGCAACTCGGTCGAGAGGTTGCGGGTGATCTCGAGAATCGCCTTGAGCTTGACTTCGGGCCGGACCGCGCTGGCCAGGGCGCTCGAGCGCGAGGCGTCGAGCGTGTGTATGTTCGGGTCTTCGATCTCCTCCTCAGTCACGACCATCACGTCGCCCACTTCGCGGGGTCCGGTCTCCTTGGGCGGGGTGGTGAAGTAGAGGAATTCGACGTCGCAGATGTTGATGCGATCGCCCGGCTGAAGGGGGTGGTCCTTGCCGGGCTCGACTCGGCTGTTATTGACCTTGGTCAGGTTCCGGGAGTGGAGGTCGGCCAGGAAGAACTTCTCGCCCACGCGGCGAACCTCGGCGTGTCGTCGGCTCACCCCGTTCGGGTCGAGAACGATGTGACACTCGGGCGAGCGACCGATGACGGTCACATCCCCCTTCAGCTCGATAATTTGCCCGGCGGGGTGACCGGTGACCCGTTTCAGGATCGCCATACGAAGAACTCCGTAACGCGACGGACCGCGGGATAAGAGAGGGTTTCAACCGAGTCGGCTTCGACCTAGCGGCTCGCGGAGCTCGACATTATACAGCCTCTGAAGCAGGTTCGCCTGGATTTCGCGAAGACCCTGGGGGACCCTGACCGACTCGCCGTCTCGTGAGTTCGCGGCCTGTGCGGTGACCTCGAGCGAGAGTTCGAGGAGGGCCGGGTCGATCACCGTTTTGGGGTCGAGGTTTTTGGGGCCGAGGCCGGCGATTACGTCTTCCACTTTGCCGTCGAGGGCGTCGACGGCGGCCTGCACGATGATCGCCAGTTCTTGCTCGTGCATCCGGTCGGAGTGCCAGCGTCTGAGCTCGGCGGCAAAGGCACGGAGGCGGTCGGTGTCTTGGCGGCGGAGAAGTTCTCTCGCCAGTTGGATGTACGCTTTGGAGGCCCACTCACGGGAACTTGGAAAGTTGCCGGGGACGGCGAGCCACGCCCCCTCCTGGTCGGTCTTGGCGACGTGAAGCTGCGCGTAGCGGTATTGGGCCTCGGGACTGTTTTGCTTGAGGACGTCCTTCCATTCGGGGACCATCCAGAGCGCGGGCATGGTCGCTCGCTGGGGAGTCGACTCTGAGATCAGGTCGGGCTCGCGGGTCAGCCAGCCCCAGACGAGGCCGATCGCCAGGCAGGCAGAGATCAGACCCGTCGTCTGGCCAGTGCTGAGCCGGACGGCCGACAGGCGAGCTCCGAGCCCCGGTCCTTTGGGACGGGCGGCAGCCTGAGTGCGGGAAGGCTTGGAGGCTGGGGCCGCCACGGCGGTGGAGGTCGGGGTGCTGGTCCCGTTGCCGACGCCCGCCAGGTCGGCGTCGGGGATCGTGGCCGTTGTCGCTTGCAGCGAGTCGCGAATCTTCGCCAGGTCGCGGAGCATCTCGGCGGCCGATTGGTAACGATCCTTCGGCTTCTTCTCCATCAACTTCATGACCAGCCGCTCGAGCTCGGCCGGAATCTCTGGCCGGTGGACGATCGGGCGGACCGCGGTATCCTTGACGTGCTTCAAAGCCACCGCAAGCGCGGTCTCGGCGCGGAATGGAGGGGTCCCCGTGAGCATATGGTAGGCTGTCACCCCGAGCGAGTAGAGGTCGCTGCGGTGGTCGAGGGCATGCCCCTGCGCCTGCTCGGGACTCATGTACTGGGGGGTCCCCATCGTCACACCGGGCTGGGTCAGGTGGATCTTATCGGCATCCGAGTCGCGGCAGAGGCCGAAGTCGGCCACCTTGACCTGCCCCTTGCGGGTCAGTAGCAGGTTCTCGGGCTTGATATCGCGATGGATGAGGCCGATCTCGCCGGCCGCGCCGATGGCCACCCCGGTCTGCTTCATGATCGAGAGCGCCAGGGGGAGGTCGAGTGCTCCTTTTTTGATGAGGAACTCGCGGAGGTTCGTCCCCTGGACGTACTCCATGGCGATGAACCGAATGTTGTCCACGCAGCCGAGCATATAAACGTGAACGATGTTTGGGTGATTCAAGCGGGCCACGGCGGTGGCCTCGGCTTCGAACCGGCTGAGGTACGTTGGGTTGTTGAGCATATCGGTGCGCAGCACCTTCAATGCCACGGGGCGGTTCAGGCTGATCTGGCGGGCGAGATAGACCTCGCCCATCCCGCCACGCCCGAGCAGGCGCTCGACCTCGAAGTCGCCGAGCGTCTTCCCGGTCAAATCCCGCGTCCCCCCGGCAGTCTCGGTGGCTCCCGAGCTATCCCAGGCCGCAGTCTCGCCGACCGTCTGTGGTGGTGAGTCAGGCTGCTCCGACGACTCGCTCATGGCACACCCGGACCACGAGGACAAAGACAGCGTCCCGAGGTCCCCCCTAACGATTTCATCCCATCGATCCCACACGCATCCCTAGTTTACGACAAGCCCCGCGCCCGCGCGAAGAGCGTTGCCGACGGTCCGCGATTTCGGTGTTTTCGCTCGCCTTTAGACCAGCAATTCGCGGCGGAACGACTTGAGCCAGCCGACGATCCGTTTGGGGGCTTGGTCGGGGCCGTAGAGGCCGCCGTGGGGGAAGAGGTGGGGGGCGGCGTCGGTCGGCTGGAGCCAGGTAACGGACCGGACGAACGGCTTGGCGATCGCCAGGGCCATCCAGCGCGAGGCCCAGCCGGCCTGGGTGTTCTCGTCGGGAGGGGTCGGCCATTGGCTGGCTTCGACTCGGACCGACGGGTCGGCCTTGGGATCGGGGGCAGCGGACGAGGGGAGGACCATGTCGATGTGCAGGGGGAGATTCAAGAGTGCGTAGAGGTCGAGCAGCTTCGAGAAGTCGAAGAGGTCGCGGATCGCGCTGCCGGGGGCCGAATAGCCGGGGGTAATTTCGAGGCCCAGGCCGGCCAGGCCCAGGTCGGCGCGGACGAGATAGTCGGCCAGGTGGAGTGGGCCGAGCTGGAACGGGCTCGAACCCATCCATTCGGCCCAGGGGCGCTCGAGGCTGATCAGGACCTGCGCGGCGGGATCAGCCTGGCGGGCGATCTGCACGGCACGCGCGGTGATCCGGATCTGCTCTTCCTCAGAAAGACCGAGGACGTCGTTGCAGGCGGGCCGGTGGACCAGGTTCCAGACCGGCACCTTGCCACGGTAGCGGGTGACCGTCTGGCGGACCACGTCGACAACCAGGCCGAGGATCGTGTCGAAGTCCCCTTCCCAGAGCCAGATCCAGTCGGGCAAGGCCGCGGGCCGGAAGTCGAGGATCGGGCCCGCCTGGATCGCGACTCGCTGCTTCCGCGCCCAAGCGAGCTGGGCGTCGAATTCGTCGAAGCGGAGCTGCCCCTCGGTGGGAGCAAGCGATTTCCAGGGGCAGGAAATCCGCGCTGCGTTGAAGAGGCTGTTATAGTCGGCCGCCCAGGGGGCGTTCTTGGGGTCGCCCTCAAGGGCGCAGCCGAGCAGGCTGGGAAGCTTGGGACTGGTCGCCAGCCGGGTCTGGAGCACCTGGGCGGTGTAGACGTCGGTGAGGAGGTCGCCCACCTTCCAGATCGCGGCCAGGCTCGCCTGCGCGGCGTTGAACGACGTTTCTGGGTCGTCGCCCGCGGTTGCCGCCTTGATAAACGCATGGTGGGCTTCGGCCAGGATCCCCTCGAGCTCGGAGGGGGTTCGCAGCCCCATCTGCCGCCAGTCGGCCAACTGGTTGCGCACGTCGTTCAGCTTGCCGCGCGCCAGTTCGACGGCGAGGTTGTACGGCTGAGACCGCTCGGCCAGGGTGGCCGTGCCGACGATCGGCGTCCCCTGCCCTTCGACCGGCCAGGGGACGAAGAGCCGACCGCTCTCGTTATTGTCGCGGTGGCAGATCATCAGGTCCTGGCGGAACTCGATGTTCAGCCGGCTCGGCGTCCGGTCCAAGCCGGTAAGGTACGCCTTGCGCAGTTCGGGAACCCGGGCCGCCAGCGTGGGCGATGTCAGTTGGAACTTGAACAGGCCCATGCCACCTCGCCCTGGATCGGACCCAAAATGATTTGCCTCAATACACAATCGGTTCGCGGAAGCGAGATTCTCAAGAGCGTTCCGCCCTCAATGCCCCTTTGCCTCTCGCTCAGGACCAAACCTCGGGATTGACGAGGTTGGGAGGCCGTCGCCCCTCCAGCGCCGCGACCAGGTTCTCGCCAGCAATCCGCGACATCGCGGCCCGGGTGGCGTGAGTGGCACTGCCCAGATGCGGAAGCAGGAGCGCATTCGGACAGTCGGCTAACCCCTCGGCCATTCTTGGCTCATCTTCGTAGACGTCAAGGCCCGCCCCCGCAATCCGGCCCGACTTGAGTGCAGAGACCAGAGCCGCCTCGTCCACGACCGGGCCGCGCGCGGTGTTGATCAGGTAGGCCGACGACTTCATCTGCCCCAGCGCCTTCGCGTCGATCAGGTGGCGGGTCTCCCCGGAGAGTGGCACGTGGAGACTGACAAAGTCGCTCTCGGCCAGGAGCTCATTGAGCGGAACGCGGCGCGCCCCCAAAGCGTCGAGCTCGGGGCTGGGCCGGCGGCCATGGTAGAGCAGCGGCATCGCGAACCCGAGGGCGCGGCGGGCGACCGCGACCGCGATCCGCCCTGGCCCGATCAGGCCGAGCGTCTTGCCGGTGACGTCGCCCCCGAGCATGTACAACGGCCCCCAGCCCGGGAACCGCCCCGCACGCATCTCGCTGTCCCCCTCGGCGACCCGGCGAGCGACCCCCAGGATCAGGGCCCAGGTCAGGTCGGCGGTCGCCTCCGTCAGGACCCCCGGCGTGTTGGTCACCAAGATCCCCAGGCGGCTGGCCGCCGCCACGTCGACATTATTGAAGCCGACCGCCATGTTGGCGAAGATCCGACACCCCTTCGCGGCTTCGAGCACCGACGCGTCGACCGTGTCGGTGAGCAGGCAGAGAACCGCGTCGCACCCGGCGACTGCCTCGCCCAGTTCCGCACGCGAAAGCACTCGATCCTCAGAATTACTTCGGAGGTCGTCGACCGCCTGTCGCACCAAAGTGGGCCCGGGCTCGGGAATCGGTTGGGTGATGAACGCGCGTCCGGGCACGGCTCGACGTCTCCAATATGGCATGACATAGGGGATTCGAGGCAAACATCGTTGCCCTTAAATCGAGCATATCTCCGACTCAACTCGTTGGCTAGGGGCCGCCTCCGCTCATTCGAGCGACGCCTTACGAACGTGAGGCATGGATTCTGCGTGCTCATCTCGTGGGGGCAATTCTTATCGCCAGCGCTGTCGATTTAACGCAGAGTCGCGGCTATTTTAAGGGGCGACGAGGAGCGTGGAAATGCTTTGTTTTTCCGGTTAAGGTTCAAGTTGGCTGGATGCCTGATTCCCGTTCGTTTCAGGGAGTTTCGCCTGATTTATGGCCTATACTTTGAATGGTCGCCACGTTTCACTAAAGGATTAGAATGGTGGAACGGTTTGGGCGTCCTTAAAAAATTGGGGAGTCACTAAGAATTTATGTTACCCAACGGATCGATCGCCGAGCCGGCCCGAAGAGTTCTTTTGATCGAGAATGTTCAGGCGGACCGCTATCTGTTGCGGAATTGGCTCCAGGCCGAGAAAATGGAAGTCTATGAAGCGGTGGACATAATCACCGGGTTAGCTGCCTGCCCGAAGTTTCAGCCGAATTTAATATTGCTCGAGTTACGTTTACCGACCTGGTCCGGCTACGAAGTCATTCGCCGGCTCAAGAACGATCCGAAGACCCAGTCGATTCCCGTCATCTTCATCGCCGACTCGGCCCTGACGGGCGAGAAGGCCAAGGGGATCGACATGGGCGCTGTGGACTTCATCTCGAAGCCGTTTGATCCAGTGGAGTTGGTCGCGCGGGTTGGCTCGGCGTTGCGAACCAAGGCGCTTCTCGACCTCTTGGAGCAGCGGGCCCACCTCGACGGTTTGACCGAACTGGGTAACCGGTTCGCGTTACGTGATCGGTTCCCCTACGAGTGGGAGACCTGCCGGCGCGGGGAAAACCCGATGGCCGTGTTCATTGCCGACCTCGATCACTTCAAGAGAATCAACGACCAGTTCGGCCACGCCGCTGGCGACGAAGTGCTCCGCCAGGCTGCGCGGACGTTGCGTTGCTCGGTCCGCGAAGGGGATTTCGTCGCTCGTTACGGCGGCGAGGAATTCGTGGTCGTCGCCCCCAACTGCGATCTTGAGGGGGCTGTGCACCTCGCCGAACGATTCCGTGGCGAGATTGCCGACCTGAAAGTCTGCTTCCGGAACCAACGGATTCAGGTCACCTGTAGCGTGGGCGTTGCGCTGGTCTCTGACCAGTCCGGGTCTGATGCGCTCGACGTTCTGGACCAGGCGGACCAGGCTCTCTTCCATTGCAAGGATGCCGGCCGCAATGCGGTCTGGGTCTGGGACCCTGCCCGAGGGGGGGCGATGCCTGCCAACTGTTCGGCTTCCGTAGCCTTGGCTGGAGCTGGCGCGACTCTCGACGCCTGAGCTTCGGAAAGGCTCGGTCCTTTCGCGGCCGAGGGGGCAAGCCCATTCAGGAGTAGAGAACTCCGATCCGCTTGCGATAGTCGTCGTAGGTGGCCTCGAAGAGGTCCCGGGCCCGATCGGCGCCCACGTGGCAGGCGGCCGTGAGAACCTTGGGAGCTGCGCCGGCCTCGGTGAGTCGGCGTGCAACCTCGGCCTTGATCAGGTTGATGATCGTGCAGCCCGAGACGCTCGAGACCGGCGCGACGGGGGTTTCGAGCCCGTCGATCCAGACGGCCGAGTCTCCGGCGGGGGCCTGCTGGTCGAGCACCAGATCGGCCACGTCGGACAGCTTGCGACCCGATTCATGCTTCGAGGTCGAGACCGCGGCATGCGGAAGCGATGTCAGGGCGACGACGAACATGCCGAGCGCCTTGGCCTGGAGGGCCACGTCGATCGTCACGGCGTTGCAACCGCTGGTCGAGATCGCCAGTAGAGAGTCGGCCGGCGCCGTCGCGAAATTCCGCCAAAGCACTGCGCCGAAGCCTTGCACGTTCTCCAGGAACATCGCCTGCCTCTGCCCGTTGGCTCCGACAACCTGATTGTGGTAGGTCATCGAGAGTTCCACGATCGGGTGGAACCCGGGGAACGAGCCGTATCGCGGGAACATCTCTTCGACGGCCATTCGCGAGTGGCCGGTGCCGAAGACGTGGACCAGGCGGCCCGCCAGGATCGTCTCGGCGAATCGGCCCGCCGCCTGGTGGATCGCGGGAAGCTGAGTGGCCTCGATCGCGTCGATCGCCGCGCGGACGGCGCTGAGGTATTGGCTGCAAACGTCAGGCGTGTCGGGGTTCATGGGTTCTTGTCGCTCCGATGGCGTCCCTCGGAGACGCACCAGCCGCCGTCGACCGTCAGTACAGAGCCGGTAACGAACCGGGAGGCGGGTTCGCAGAGGTAGAGCGCCGCCTCCGCGCAGTCGTCGGGCGTCCCGGGGCCCTCGGCGATCGGTTGCTTGGCGGTGAGGTAGTCGCGGATCGTCGGGTCGCCGACGGCCCGCGTGGCCATGGGTGTGTCGATCAGGCCGGGGGCGATCAGGTTGAACCGGACCCGGTCGTGCGCGTACCGTGCGGCTGCCGCCAGGGTCATCGCCCGAATGGCCCCCTTGCTTGCGGCGTAGGCATACGTCCCGAACAGCTCGGGCGAAGGCGACCAGCCGAGCACCGACCCCATGTTGAGCACCGTTCCTCTCAGCCCAACGTCATCGATGGCTTGAGTCAGCATTTGCCGGACGGCCGCCTGATTGGTCAGAAAGAGCCCCTTGGCGTTGGCGTCCATCACGGCGTCCCAACCCTCGGGGGTGCACTCGTGGAGCGGGCCGTCGCCGAACCTTCGCCCGCTGATCCCGGCGACATGGAAAAGCACGTCCAACCGGCCGCCGAGTGCGTCCATTGTTTCAAGCAACAGGGCCTCAACGGAACCAGGGACGGTCAGGTCGGCCGCCACTCCATGGACCGGACCGAGCGAGGCCAGTGACTCCAAGGCTGCGCGGGTGGACTCGCCCGAGTAGCCCGAGACGACCAGGCGCGCACCCTCTTGCAAGAATCGGCGCGCCGAGGCCAGGCCGATCCCGCTCGTCCCTCCGACGATCAAACAGCCCCGCCCCTCGAGCCGTCCAACACGCACCAAAGGGAGTCATCCTCTCTTGGAGGGTGGGCACGGCCCACCATCTTCTTTGCCTGAAACTCAGAAATGGTGGGCCGTGCCCACCCTCCAAAGAGAGGTGTTCTTAAAGCGTTCAATCGTTGACTTGGAAGATCGCCTCGATTTCGACGGCGATTCCGCCGGGGAGCGCCCCCACGCCCACTGCGCTTCGGGCCCCTTTACCCGACTCGCCGAAGACCTCGACCATCAGGTCGGAGAAGCCGTTGATCACCTTGGGCTGTTCGGCGAAGTCCGCCGTGCAGTTGACCATGCCCAGCACCTTGATGAGCCGGGCGACCTTATCGAGCGAGCCGAGGTGGGTGCGGACGGTCGCCAGGATTGCCAGACCGGTCTGGCGGGCGGCGGCGTGGCCTCCCGTCACGTCCATATTGTCGCCGACCCTGCCGACGATCAGTGTCCCGTCGGATCGGAGCGGGCCGTGGCCGGAGACGTAGAGCAAGTCGCCGTACCGGGTGGCCGTCACATAGGTGGCCACCGGCTTCGGTGCGGGGGGTAGCTCCAGCTTCAGTTCAGCCAGGCGAGCATCAGCTCCCATGTCGTTCTTCCTATCAAGGTTGCGGCGGATCGACGGACTCTTTGTTATTGACGGAACGGTCCCAAAACTAACCGCTGACCTGCGCCAAATCAACAGGTTCGCCGATTCGTCCGGGTTCCGCGGCCCGAGGTGCGCTCGACCTCTCGCGGTCGCTTGACCCGTTCGCTAGGATAAGAGATGTTTTCCACCGGAGACACTTCGTTTTCGAGATCCTAAAAAAAGGCGGAACCGACCTCGCGATGAGCCGACCCTCGCAACCGTTCACCGTGGCTTTGGTGCAAATGCGGTGCTCGACCGATCCTGACGACAACGTGCGCCGGGCCTGTGAGCGGCTGCGCGAGGCCGCGGAACGCGGCGCCCAGGTCGCTTGCCTGCCCGAGCTCTTTCGCACGCAGTACTTCTGCCAGGTCGAAGACTCCTCGCGGTTCAACCTGGCCGAGCCGATCCCGGGGCCGACGTCGGAGGCCCTCGCGCAAGTCGCTCGCGAGACGGGCATGGTCGTCGTCGGCTCCCTGTTCGAGCGCCGGACGGCCGGGATTTACCACAATACGGCGGTCGTGTTCGACGCCGATGGGTCGATCCGAGGCCGCTACCGCAAGATGCATATCCCGGATGACCCGCTCTATTACGAGAAGTACTACTTCACGCCCGGTGACCTTGGCTTCCAAACGTTCGAGACCAAGGCCGCCCGGGTTGGGACCTTGGTCTGCTGGGACCAGTGGTATCCCGAGGCTGCGCGGCTGACCGCCCTCAAGGGGGCCGAGATCCTCTTCTACCCGACGGCGATCGGCTGGCACCCGGCCGAGAAGGCCGAGTTCGGCGAGGCTCAGGCCAACGCCTGGGAGACCGTCCAGCGGGCGCACGCGATCAGCAATGGCCTGTTCGTCGCGGCCATCAACCGGGTCGGCCACGAAGGGCCGGTTGATGGGGGACTCGAGTTCTGGGGGGGATCGTTCCTGGCAGATCCGTTTGGCCGGGTTCTTGCTCGCGCGGGGCGCGACACCGAGGAAGTTCTGATCGCCTCCTGCGACCCCGGTCTGATGGAGGAAACGCGGCGCAACTGGCCGTTCCTTCGCGACCGCCGCATCGACGCTTACGGTTCCATCACCCAACGTTTTCTCGACGAACTCCCATGAGCACACCGGAAACCGCTGCCCCTGCCCCGACCCCTGCTCAGCTTGGCTACCGGATGCCCGCTGAGTGGGAGCCGCACGAGGCGACCTGGATCGCCTGGCCGCACCACCGCGAGGACTGGCCGGGCAAGTTCGGGCCCGTCCCCTGGGTCTACGTCGAAATCGTGCGCCACCTGAGCCGGTTCGAGCGGGTGAACATCGTGGTCGACGGGCGTCGGATGCGCGACGGCGTTACCGAAAAGCTCGAGGCTCACAGTGTCGACCTCAAGCAGGTCACGTTCGTCAAGGCCCGCACCGACCGAGTCTGGCTCCGCGACTCGGGTCCGACCTTCATCGTCAAAGACAAGGGGCAGGAAGAGGGGGACCGGGTCGGCCTGGTCGACTGGCGGTTCAACGCCTGGGCCAAGTACGACGACCACCGTCACGACAACCGCATCCCCCGTCGGCTGGCCCGACGGCTCGGCCTGAAGCGCTGGACTCCTCGGGTCGAATGTGAAGGGGCCAGCCGCCGCGTTGTCATGGAAGGGGGGGCGATCGACGTCAACGGTCGCGGCAGCCTCCTGGCCACGGAAGAATGCCTCTTGAGCGACGTGCAGGCCCGCAACCCAGGGGTCGACCGGCTGACACTCGAGCGGATCTTTGCCGACTACCTGGCTGCCCGGAACGTCATCTGGCTCAACCAAGGGATCGTGGGCGATGACACGCACGGCCACGTCGACGACCTGGCCCGGTTCGTCGACTCCACAACGGTGGTCACGGTCGTCGAAAGCAAGGTCTCCGACCCGAACTACGAACCCCTCCAAGAGAACCTGCGCCGGCTTCAGGAAGCGCGCGACCAGGACGGCCAGGCTCTTCGCGTTGTCCCCTTGCCCATGCCTGCGCCGGTCCTCTTCGACAACGAACGCCTTCCGGCCAGCTACGCGAATTTCTATATCGCCAACAGCCTCGTGCTGGTGCCGACGTTCAACGACCCTGCCGACCGCGAGGCCCTGAACACCTTGGCCGCGCTCTTCCCCGATCGCGAGGTGGTCGGCATCCACGCCGTCGACCTCGTCCTGGGCCTGGGCACTTTGCACTGCCTCTCGCAGCAGCAACCGGCCGCGCCTGCAGAAGGCTCGTCGTCCTGACGAGAACTTCTTCCCTGTCGGGTCCCTCGACCCGCGGAATCTCTTGATATCAGTGATTCCGAACAAGCCCTGCAACCGTTCCTCAACGGTTGCGTCGCATACCGTTTTACCTCCAGGGTCTTGCCGGCCTCAGCCGGCAGGACCCTGGCCCCATCGATTCCGGCCTCATTGCTGGTCGATAAAAAGCCCTGGGGCCACCTTGAAGAATCGCGACAGGGCCTTGATGTGCTTCACGTTCAACTTCCGTTTGCCCGCCAGGATCTCAGAGACGGTCGAGAGCGGTAGGCTCGCCCCTTGGGACACGCCGGCCTGGTTCACCCCTCTGGCTTCCATCAGGTGAATGAGCATGCCGATTCCGGAGACTTCGCCCATCGGGTGATGGACCTCCTCATATCCTTCAATCAAGGTTCCCAGCACGTCCAAGTAGTCCTCCTCGTCCTTGGTTCGCTTCGCCTGGTCAATCAGCCCATCGACGACCTTGATGGCCCGATCGAGCTGAGCCTCGGAGCGGAGCGGGCGAAGCGGGAAGGCCGCCACAAGTTCCATGTATCGCGTCAGTGGGGCGGTTCGTGTGGCCATCAACTGCTCTCCTTTGGCTTTTTTGGGGGCTTGCTCTTATCTTTGGGGCGATCGGCCTGCCATGTGCCACGATCGTACTCGGCGTGGGTCAGGATCGTTCGAACGTAAACTTTGCCGACCCTCATCATGACGACGGCGATCAGGCGAAACTTGTTGCCACCGATATTGAAGACCGTCAGACTGCCGACCTGATCGGCCGAAGGGTAGTCGGCCCGAACGTCGGCAAAACTGGCCCATCGTGCATCCTTGACCAGCCGATACCACGCATCAAGAGCCGTTTCGGCAGCAGGGTGAGCCTTGGCGAACTCCTTCAGTTTCTTTCGGTTGATGATGTGCATCCTGACTTTCGCCCCGAGCCCTTCCTTCTTACTACGATAAACACGTCATAACTTCGCAGAATCAGAAATCAACGGGAGCGCATTAAGAACTCTTCGCTCGCCTTTCTTGCTCACCTCCCCGTTATCTTGGTGAAGGAGTGGGTCAGCAGGCAGGGATCTCCCGCTCCCCGCTCGCCTCCAAGCGTCTTCGCTCGTCTTGAAAAGCCAGGTCGCGGGCATTTCCTGCAACCAGTCTCTTGACAAACGGGCCGAAAGACGGCAATCTGAGATCTGAATTGAGACTGAATCTCAGTTTCATTAGCTCTCCCTGACTGATTTGGCGTTGGTCCCGCCGATCAGGGTTTCGGGTCCGCAGCCGGTGACGGAACGACGTCGAAGGTGTTGCGCGGCGCGGGGTGAGCGAGCGTTTGTTTGACCGGCTGGCGGGGATGTCGTCAGTCTCTCGAGCATCGAGGATCACGTCTATGAATTTGCATAGAGACATGGCGGATCGTTGCTTCGAGCTCGTCGGGCTCGGGCGGATTGACGAAGCGAGCGAGATGGCGGAGCGAGCCGTCCAGGGGGACCCTGAGGATGGTCGCTTCTGGCAGTTCCTGGGTCTTCTCCGTCATCGGCAGGGGAATTATCCCGGCGCGTGCGCCGCACTGGAGACGGCAAGTCTACTGGTACCGCTCGAGCCGGCCTCGCGGTGTGCGCTGGCCGAATGTCACGCCAGGGCCGGCCGAAAGGGTCTGGCGTGCGACCTCTACCGTCAGCTTGGCCGGGACGAGCGGTGCCCGACCACGCTGCTGGCCGCTGTTGCCGCCGGCCTGGGAAGTCTCGGGGAGAATGAGGCGGCGCTGGCGGCTTGCCGGAAGATCGTCCGGCGCGATCCGGAGCAACACCACGCGCACTTTGGCGTGGCCTTCTACCTCAGGCGGCTCGGCAGACCCCTCCCGTCGGTCATCACGGCCGTCGCCCGGGCCCATGAACTGGCGCCTCAGGTCTCGCTCTACCGGGTCAGCCTTGCCGTGCTGCTCGACCACTCCGGCCAGCGTGAGGAGGCCTGCGACCTGCTTCGCGACGTCGACCCGACCGCCATGCAGTGCCGTTCTTGCCTCCGCAGGGCGATGGCCATTTTTCAGGAAGCCGGTGACTGGGAACGGTTCGAGGCGTTCCGGACCCAGACCGACTCACTCCCGGAACCCGGGCGCCATGATGCGTGACGAGTGATGCATTGATCACGTGAGTTTCACAGCATTTGGCAGACCTCGGGAGGGCGCTTTCCAGCCAGTCTCCAGGAACGCAATTGCCTGGCGAATGTCGCCCACCCAAGTAACCACTGGGAGTTCTACCTCCGATGACCTGTCCCCTTGCGGCCGTTGGCCGCCCCCGCCGTTCCGGTTTCACCTTGATCGAGTTGCTGGTGGTCATCGCCATCATCGCCGTGCTCATTGCCTTGTTGCTGCCCGCCGTTCAGGCCGCCCGCGCGGCGGCCCGCCGGATTTCCTGTACGAACAACATGAAGCAGATCGGCATCGCGATGCACAACTATGCCGATGCGATGGGAGGATTCCCTCCCACTGCGGTGGGAAAGAGCACGCCTAACACGGAGCAGTTCGGCGGCTGGTGCGCCCAGATCCTCGGCTTCATCGAGCAACCGCAAGTCTACGCCGCCTACAACTTCAACCTGGGATTCCATCTCCCAGAGAACCAGACGGCCGTGCGCACCGTGATGTCGGTCTATATTTGTCCGGCCACGCCACGTCCTCCGACCCCCGTGGCCGGGGTCGTCAAATTCACGGGAAGTAACGGGGTTCCCGATATGAGCCTCTCGGCCGCCCCCGGTGACTATTTCACGGCACGTTCCTATGCCGAACCCTGGCTGCCTGCGTCCGCCCGCCTCGAATGGACCGGAGCACTCGACCAGACTGTCCACACGCCGTTCCAATCAATCACCGACGGCCTGTCGAACACGATGTTGGCCTACGAATGCGCGGGCAAGCCCGACTACTACGTTGGTGGCAAATATATCCACGGTTTTCCCACCCCGAGCTCGACTCAGGCGGCCGATCGTTGGTGGTCCCACGGAGCTTGGGCTGGGTTTATGAATATGCGCATCGTCACCTTTCACGGGGGGCAGGACGATAATGAAGGCCCGTGCGTGATCAGCTGCCACAACGGCTGGAATGGGGTCTATTCGTTCCACGCCGCAGGTATCAACGCCCTGGTTTGCGATGGCTCGGTTCGGTTCCTCAAGGAATCGACCGCCAGACCGGTCGTCAGGTCGTTCGTCTCCAAGGCTGGCGGCGAGGTCTTGAGCGCCGATCAGTACTGATCCGAGAGGGGCGCGATCCCAATTAAGGGGAAGACCCGAGCTTACCGATGTCGGGGGTTGCTCCGTACTTATTCTCATCGAGAGACTGGTATCATCATGCCTTGGAAACTTGCTCTCTTGCTGGCCTTCGCTCTTGCAGATAACGTCCTTGCGGCTGTCCCCTTGGTGCGATCGGACCGGAGTGGCGACTGGTCCGACGCCAAGACCTGGGAAGGGGGGCAGGTCCCCGGCCCTGGAACCCGGGTTCAGGTCCGCGAAGGGCACCACGTCCGCTACGACCTGGAATCAGACAAGGTCATTCGCTCGATCCATGTCGCCGGGACTCTTGAGTTTGCGCACGATCGGAATACGCGCCTGGCGGTCGGCCTGATCAAGATTCAGCCGGGGGACGACTCCAGCGAGAACGGTTTCGACTGCGACGCTCACATGCCTCGGCACGCAGACGACCAACCCAAGCCCGCGCTCCTGGTCGGCTTGCCGGACGATCCGATCCCGGCCGGCAAGACTGCCTTAATTCGCCTGGCCTATGTTGAAGGGATGGACCAAGAAACCTGCCCGGCCATCGTCTGCTGTGGCGGCCGGATGGAGTTTCATGGATCCACGCTCAAGCAGACCTGGACGAAGCTGGCCCGCGAGGCCTACCGCAACGAGCCGATCGTTCTGCTCAAAGGCGACGAGATCAGCGACTGGAAAGCGGGTGATCATCTTGTCCTGACCGGCACGACCCGCCAGTTCGGCTACAAGCAGACCCGCACCACCAGCGTCGTCGAACGCCCTTCGACCGAGGAGCGGCTCATCAAAGGCGTGAAGCCCTACGTTGAGCACGGCCTGGTGCTTGTGACGCTCGACAAACCCTTGGATTTCGACCACCGTGCCGAGGGGAACTATAGTGCTGAGGTTGCCAACCTGACGCGCAACGTGATCGTCGAGTCGGCCAATCCGAACGGTGTTCGCGGGCACACGATGTTTCATAAAAACTCGGCCGGTTCCATCTCCTACGCCGAGTTCCGCCACCTCGGCAAGGAAGGGGTGCTCGGCAAGTACAGCCTGCATTTTCACATGCTTGGCGACTCGATGCGCGGGAGCTCGGTGATTGGAGCCTCGATCTGGGACAGCAAGAACCGTTGGATCACCGTCCACGGGACGAGCGACCTGGTTGTTCGCGACTGCGTCGGCTACAAGTCGGTCGGCCACGGCTTCTTCCTCGAGGACGGCACCGAGACTCGCAACCACTTCGACCACAACCTGGCCGTGATGGCGCTTCGGGGCAAGCCGCTTCCCGACCAGGTCCTCCCCTTTGACCGGAACCTCGGCTCCGGCTTCTGGTGGTCCAACAGCCTGAACTCATTCACGAACAACGTGGCGGCCGAGTGCGATCAGGATGGGTTCCGCTTCGACGTTGTGGCCGGCGCTGGGTTTGACCCGAACTTGTCCGTGCTTCAACCCGATGGTACGAAAAAGCGTGTCGATATTCGCACGCTCCCGTTCATCCGGTTCGAGAACAACGAGGCGCACTGTCAGCGGTTCTTCGGCCTGAACCTTGGAGGCTTCAACGACGGCGGTGTACCCGGTTACTCGAGCGGAGCCGTCGAAACCAAGATTGAGGATGTCGACGGCGTTGGCCCCGACATTCGTCATCCGTTCCTGATCCGAAACTTCCGCGCCTGGGATACCCACTGGGCCTTCCATGGCGGATCCCCCAACGTCCGCGCGGACGGGATGGATCTGTACGACTCGCAATACGCCCTCTGGCGGAGCGTAATGGACGGTCATGAATACACGAACTTGAAGATGGACAAGATTATCTCGATGGGCGTGTTCAACCCGCGACCCGGCCGCGCCCAGGGAGGAGACCGAGTCACGTTCCTCCGTCCGGTCGACGACCTGCCCCCTTCGACCGTGATCACTCATCTCTCTCCAGGAGAGTCGAGCGACCGCGTGCGCGTGAAGGGGGTCGCGATCGACGATTACGAGATCAAGAGCGTCATGGTCAACGGCCGCGAGGCCAGGTCGCTCCGGCCCAACTTCGCCGAGTGGGAGGTCGAGCTTGACGCCGCCCCTATGTTCGAGGCCAGGGCGGAGGACGCCGCCGGCAACGTCGAGCAACGGCCGCACATTCTGCGTGCGCCCGCCTCCAAGCCTCATCCGGCCGCCGCGACCATCGAAGGGCACAAACCGTCGGAGCCTTCGTTCTGATCTTGGGACCGTGGGCGGTGCACCCCGCCCACTTTTGACTCGGCCGAGAGTTTGATCCCGTAGGGTGGGCACGGCCCACCATTTCCTTTTGATTTCAAAAGCCTAGATGTCATGGTGGGTTGTGCCCACCCTACGGGAGATCGAGTCAGGATTCTGAAAATTAGTTCAGAATTTCAAGCTTGGGCATCTTGGGAGTCTTGATATTCTGGATGCTGATCTGCGCGGCGAGCTGTTCGACGACGCCCAGCAAGTAGGGGCGAGCCAGGGATCCGGGTGCGAGGGCCTCCTTGATTTTACCCTCGTCGCCGCGCTCGCGGACGTTGATGTTCAAGGGGACTTCGCCCAGGAAGGGGACGCCGAGTTGTTCGGCCTTCTTCCGGGCTCCACCTCGGCCGAAGAGGTACGCGCGTTCGTCCCCCGGCGCTTCGAAGAGGCCGCTCGTTTCGACCAGCTTCCGGGCCTTGGGGCCGCCGCGTTCCAGGAGGTAGGACTGGACGTCGAAGAAGCTCATGTTCTCGATCATCCCGAGCATCGGGACCTTGAGCTGGCGGAACATGGCGACCGCCCGGGTCGCGTCCAGGAGCGCGACTTCTTGCGGCGTGCAGACGACCACGGCCCCGGTCAAAGGGAGTGCCTGCGAGAGGGTCAACGGGACGTCGCCGGTGCCCGGCGGCAGGTCGATGACGAGGTAGTCGAGATCGCCCCAGTCAACCTGGTGGAGGAACTGCTGCATGATCCCGTGGAGCATCGGCCCGCGCATGATCACGGCACGCTCGGGTTCGAGCAGGAAGCCCATCGACATCAGCCGCAGGCCGTTCGCCTCGATCGGCTGGATTCGCTCTCCTTTGGCCATCGGCCGCCCTGTGGCGCCGACCAGGTGGGGGATCGACGGGCCGTAGACGTCGGCGTCCATCAGGCCGACCGTCGAGCCATACGCTTGCAAGCCGTAGGCGATCGCCGCGGCCATCGTCGACTTGCCGACTCCCCCTTTGCCCGAGCCGACCGCGATCACATTCTTGACGCCGGGGATATCCCCTTTCTCGGCGATCCCCTTGCCCCGGACCTCGGCGCCCATTGTGATCGTGACCGCCCAGTCGCTTCCGAGTCGGTTGGCGAGCGCACCGCGGACGTCCGCCTCGATCTTGGCCTTCATCGGGCAGGCAGGCGTCGTCAGGTTCACGGTCAGGGCGACCGTGCCTTCGCCGATCAGGATGTTCTTGATCATGCCGAGATCGACGAGGTCGCGGTGAAGGTCGGGGTCTTGCACCCCTCTCAGGGCGTTGAGCACGTCCTGCTCGGTCAGACTGGAGCTTTTCTTGCCGAACATCGAAAGAGTTCCTCGGTCAGCGAAGCGTGGGTGTTCCGGGGGCGTTGATTCAAGAAAATAGAGTCAGGGGCGGGGCCAGGTTGGACCGGGCCGCGCTGGAGTCAAATAAGGGGCCAGCCAGTTCCAGGGTTCGGGCTCCGGCTCTGGCTTGCGGGCGCTCGACCAGCCATCGGCCTCGGTCCGTCGCTGGGCCAGGACGATCCAGCGCTCGAGTAACCGAGCCACCGTGGGGGGGGTGACGACTCCGGAATAAACGTGCGTGGCTCCCAGTTCACGGGCCAAGAGGGCCACATCGTCATGTGCACCAGGGTCGAGCACCAGGATCAGGGCCGAAGGTGCCGTTCGGGTCGCCCGCTCCAGGTCGTCGAGCCCGGCCCGAGGTCGCCGCTCCAGGTCGATCACCAGAATCGGGCAGGCAGTCCCGGCCAGCGCTCCCTCCAGATCAGCCCGCGACCGCGATTCCATCAGCCGGATTGGCCAGGCCACAAGCCTCGGCCGCAGTTGCCGGGTCCAACTCCCTAACCGCTCATGGATGATCAGCGGCAGACTTGCCAAGAGCGCAATCACTCCCCGACAAAAAGAAAAGGTTGAGATGATCCCCAAGTCCTGACCGTTTTCCAGGCGGGTGGTCCCTTTGAGCGCGTGAGGCTCGACACCTTCAACCAAGGTGGCGTCATCGGCGACCTGCCTCTTGAGAACGGCGCAGCCCCATTGAGTGATTTTATCAGCTTGGACCCGTCGCGGCGAGGGTTGAACCGTTTCGTTTGGCGGCGGTTTCGCTTGAACGGTTCGGGGACCAAGGTAGAATTGGAATGGAAATCGCAAGAGAGATTTCGCGCGCTGAGTGCTTGAACCGCGAGAGAGGTCAGTCCCGACCATGCCCGACCGCGATTATTATGAAGTCCTTGGGGTGGCCCGCGACGCTTCGGCCGACGCGATCAAGAAGGCGTATCGAACACAGGCAAGAAAGTATCACCCGGACGTCAACCCCGGTGACAAAAAGGCCGAGTCACGCTTCAAAGAGGTGCAGCAGGCTTACGACATCTTGTCGGATCCCGAGAAACGCGCCCTCTATAATAATTACGGCAATGCGGCGTTCGAGGGAGCCACGGCGGGCCCAAGGGCGGGAGCTCACGAATGGACGGCCCACCAGGCGGGGCCGGGGTCGGGGTATGACCAGTCATTCGACTTCAACGACTTTTTCGGCCCCGGTGGTGCGGCGGGGGCTGCCGAAGGGGACCAAGGGGGGGGCGGGATCTTCGAGGAACTGCTCGGCCGGATGCGCGGCGGGCGGGGCCGGCAGCAGCGGCCTACGGGACCTCGGCCCGGTCGGAACGTCGAGGCGCATCTGACGATCCCCTTCATCACTGCTATCCGAGGCGGTGAGACCAAATTCGACATCGAGCGGGAGGATGGTAAACGCGAGACTCTTGCCGTCAAGGTTCCGCCCGGCATCGAGTCCGGGGCCAAGCTCCGGCTCCGCGGTCAGGGGGAGCCGGGTGAGCAGGGAGGTCCGCGTGGCGACCTGACGATCCACGTCACCGTCGAGCCCCATCCCTACTTCACACGCGACGGTCGCAACCTCTCGGTCGACGTGCCGATCTCGGTCTCCGAGGCCATCCTGGGTGCCAAGATCGAGGTGCCCACGCTCGACGGGACGAAGTCACTGCCCATTCCGCCGGGCACTTCGAGTGGCCAGAAGCTTCGGCTTCGCGGCCAGGGGGTTCCCGAGGCGGGGGGGAAGCCTGCGGGGGACTTGTTCCTCATCGCCAAGATTGCCGTTCCGAAGAAGGTCGACGAGACCAGCCAACGCCTTATCCAAGAGTTCGCCGAACGGAATCCGCTCAACCCGCGTGAAGGGATCTGGTGATCTCAACCGGGGGAAACCGAACCGAACCAGACTAACGGATCGGGGCCTTCGACCAACCATGATACCGACAATTCGCATAATCCCCCGTGACGTGGTGGCCGAGAAGCTTGCGATCGCTCCGGCGGTCCTCATTCGATACGAGGACCGGGGACTGGTCCATGCGGTTCGTGAGGGTGATGTCGAGGGGTATAGTCCGACCGAAGTTCGCCGGATCTGGACCATCCTCAGCTTTCAACGCGACCTCGGAATTAACCTCGCGGGGGTTGAGACGATCCTCAAGCTCCGCGACCAGATGGCCCAGGTTCATCGTCGGCTCGACTCTTTTACCCGTGAACTCCGGGATCTGATCGAGCGAGATTCTGGATCCGACTTCGACTCCGGCTCTGATGTTGAGACTGATGCCTGAACCTCCCCCCAGCCGATTGAGTCGTCTTTTGAAGGAGCATCCGCGCGAGCGTCCGCGGTTTGCCCGGGCTGTGGCCAGCCTGCTGGGCGCTGGGGTCGTCGCGTTGGGCGCGATGGGTTTTCTGGTCGTCTGGCACTTGGTCCGCCGCGGCCGTTTGATTCGCGAGGGCCTCTCCCCTCCGCGCAAGGTTTCCCTGCCCGATATCGAACCGACCAAGCCTAGGCCCGACGCCGTTGAGGAACGAGGATCAGGACCGTCATGACCCCGCCTGTGCTACCGCCTGCGACCTCGACCCCATCGGCGACCTTTCGACCGTATGAGCGCCTGAACAACCCTGCGGATTTCCGACGTGCCTTTGAACGCAAACGTTCGGCCTCCGACAGTAGGATGGTCGTCCACGGCGTTGAGAACGGCCGCGATTATTCCCGGTTGGGGATCTCCGTGGGTCGGAAGCGAATCCGCTCGGCCGCCGCGCGCAACGTGGTCAAGCGCGCCATTCGTGAAGCGTTCCGCCTGAGCAAGGCCGAACTTCCTCCCGGGCTCGACCTGGTGGTCGTTCCGCGCGGCCCCGGCTTGACTGTCGCCGAGGCGAGGCGAACCCTGCCCGGCCTGGCCCAGGCCGTCGCGCGACGTGTCGGTCTCAAGGTGGCGAAAGCACCGTGATGAAGCTCGTCACACCGCTCTGGCGATGGCCTGCCCAGGCCCTCGCCGGACTTTTGATCCTGGCCATCCAGATCTACCAGAAGACTCTGAGTCCCCTGTTCGGCCCCGCCTGTCGCTTTGAACCCAGTTGCAGCCGCTACATGATCGGGGCCTTGCGCAAGTACGGCTTGATCGTAGGGGTCTGGAAGGGGATCGGCCGAGTCTTGCGCTGTCACCCCTGGCATCCAGGGGGCTATGATCCTCCTTGAGAGGATCGGGACCGCTCGTCTGTGCGAGCGAAGGGCAAAACAGGTGACCGAGCTCACCGGGCCTGGAGGGCTTGGTGAAGGTCTTTCCAGAGGTCGTCAGGGTCTTCCAGGCCGATGGAGAGGCGGATGAGGCCCGGGGTAATTCCTTGGCGGGCCCATTGTTCGGCGGACTGGCCCCGGTGGCTGGTGGTGGCCGGATGGCTGAGGGTGGTCGCCACGTCGCCGAGGCTGGGGGCGAACGGAATGTGCTGCAAGGCTCGGATGAAGGAGTCGGCCCGGCCGCGTTCCTTGAGGTCGATCGTCAGGATCGTGCCGAAGCCTCCTTGGAGCAGGCGGGCCGCACGGACATGATCGGGATGGTCGGCCAGTCCTGGATAGTGGACGGCCGCGACATCCCTGGCGCCGGCCAGACGCTCGGCCAGGGCCAGGGCGGTTGCACAGGCACGCGCCGATCTCAGGGCAAGGGTCGCGACGCCGCGCAGGGCGAGCCAGCTCTCGAACGGGTTCCCGGAAAGGCCGAAGGTCGAGGCCACGGTGGAGACCCGGCCGATCAGGTCGCTCGAACCGGCGAGCAGGCCGAGGGTCAGGTCGCTATGGCCGCCGATCAGCTTGGTCGCCGAGTGCGTGACAACCTTGGCGCCGAGCTCCAACGGGCGGCAGAGCAGTGGCGCGAACGTGTGGTCGATCACAAGAGGCGCATTGGCCGCGTCGGCGACTTCGGCCAGGCCTTTGATGTCGGCCAGTCGGACCAGGGGGTTCGAGAGGGTCTCGGCGAAAACGAGCCGGGTCTTCGGACCGATTACCGCGCGGAGCGAATTGGGGCAGGTGGCGTCGAACGTCCGGTGTCCGATATCGAACCGCGCGAGCTCGCGACCGACCAGGGCGACCGTCCGGCCGTACAGACCTTCTGAGAGGGCCACCTCATCCCCGGGGCCGAGCAAGGTCAAGAGCAGGGCCGCCTCGGCCCCCATGCCTGAGGCGCAAACCAAGGCTGCCTCGGCCCCTTCCAGCGTGGCGACTTTCGAGGCCAGTCGCACGGCGTTGGGATGCCCGTCCCGCGCATAGATGAAGCCGGGCTCGCGCCCTTCGTAGAGCGCATCGACCTGGTCGAGCCCCTCGATCCGATAGACCGCGCTCAGCTCGATCGGCGGGACCAAAGGACGAGTTCGCGAGGGCGGTTCCTCGCCAGGCCGCGCGCAGGTCGTCGAATCATCGGGAGGCTGATGAGGCGAGGGCATTGGGTTTGGTCCTGGGTGATCCTGGGCTCGGCCAATGCGCGGCGCAAAAAATTTTCCCGTCTAAAAGGTGGGGCGCTGCCAGGGGCCTGCTCGAATTAGCTGGCGCTGCTGGCTGCGCTGCCGCCTTTGCGGTGGAATCGGGCGGCGACGCCGAGCAAGGCGATCATTTCGCCCAGGCTGCGGAGGGCGCCTCGGAGGTTGCCGGCGGCTCGTGCCTCCCCCTCCTGACGGCGGTGCTGGGCGAACTGGGTCCAGTCGAGCGACCAGGCCTGCTCGATGGCGTGTGCCTGGATTTTGCGGGTCAACTCGGAGAAGCGATCGATCACCTCGAGGGTGATCGGGCATTCGGCGGAGCGATAGGGGTGGTCGGCGACGAGTTCGACGGCCGGCGTGCGTCCCTTGAACATTTTCGCCAGGGTGCTCTTCCAGTTCCCTCGCTTCTTACCGTTGGGTGTTTCGGTGTGGGCGGGGGTGGTCGACAGGTCGTCGGCGGTATCGGGCTCGACCCAGGGGCCGACGCGGAGGACGAGCACCGTGACGTTATCGTGGCCGCCGCGCAAGTTAGCGAGGCTGACCAGATAGCGGCAGGCGTCCTTGGGATGGAAGTTGGCCGCGAAGACGCCGAGCTCGGGGTCGGTGACCGGGCCTGACAGACCGTCGGAGCAGAGCAGGTAAACGTCGTTGGGCTCGACGGCCAAAGGGCCTTCGATGTCCACCTCGACGTTGGGGTCGGGGCCCAGGCTCCGCGTGATTACGTTTTTCGGGACGGCAACGTTCGCGTGCTCGGAGGAGAGATGATTGCGCCTGACGAGTTCCCAGACCAAGCTGTGGTCGAAGGAGAGCTGGTCGATCCGGCCGTTGCGGATCCGATAGACTCGGGAGTCTCCCACGTGCGCGATCAAGGCCCCTTGGGGGAGGAGCAGGAGCGTCGAGCAAGTGGTTCCCATCCCCTGGAAGTCGCGATTGGCGGTGGCCCGGCTATGGATCAGCGTGCCGACTTCGCGGTAGGCCTTGGTGATCGCCTCGGACGGGGTGGTGGTCTTGGTCTTGGTGTAGTTGTGGGGGATGTTGTCGCAGGCCATTTTACTGGCCAGCTCACCGACGGCGTGCGCTCCCATGCCGTCGGCCACCATATACAGGTGCCCGCGCTGGCGCCAGACCTCGGCGGTCGAGGCGCGGACCACGGAGTGGCTGTCTTGGTTATTCGATCGACGCATCCCAGTATCGGTTGCGGCGGCGTCGGTGATGATGTCGTCCCAGTTCACGACCCGGCCTTGTGTCTATATACGCCTGCGACCTTGGAGACCACACCCGACCTAACCTTAGGTCAATGTGAGGAAGCAGGACTCGCATCTTGAGAAAGCCATAAGCAATACCGAGGACTCAAGCCAGAAAATGCGAGATCCAGAGTGATCGACCTACCGGCTAACGGCATCCGAAGCGGTTTTTCTTTCCTCTTCGGTTCGTGGTGTCGTCTCCCGCCGCATGGGGCATTGTAACGCTCGCACGAATGTCGCAAAGAGAAAAACCGTCAGACCCGTCAATCGAAACAATCTTACCTGACGGTGTCAATGACTGCGAGAGGGGTTGCCAACAGTGGTGGATTCTTGAAAATCGATTGCCAATGACTAACGGGCAACGAATCGGAGACAGGCGGGGGGCCCGTTTCGTTGCGCGGTATCGGGCATCTTCCACCGGATAGTCATGAGTCATTACTTCGGGTATCGTGGGTTTGTGACCGGAGAAATCGGAATCAATTTCCCAAAAGGAGGGATTTCGGCAACCGGCACGAATTATTTGGCAGGCCAGCACGGCACGCGCGGCGGGAACCTCGCCCGCGCGCCACGGGCCTTTGCCATTTCGAGGGCGCCTCGCGTCCGCCTCGAATCGATTGTGTGGAAACTCTCTCGGCGTGGCGGGTTACGCAGACCGGGCACGTCCGACCTGACGGAACTTCTTCTCGGGACGCGCCCCACCTCATGACTTCCACCCTTCGTCTCCCGGAACTTGGGTTCACCAAGTTTACGCTGGCCAACGGCCTCGATGTGATTGTGCGACGCCAGGGCCCGTTACCCTTGGTGGCCGCGAACCTCTGGTATCACGTCGGTTCCAAGAACGAGGAACGGCGTCAGCGCGGATTTGCGCACCTGTTCGAACACCTGATGTTCGAAGGGTCCGAGCACTATCCCGGCGACTTCTTCAAGCCGCTCCAGCGCCTGGGGGCGAGCATCAACGGCTCGACCTCGACCGATCGGACGAATTACTTCGTCGACCTCCCGGCCGCTCACCTCGAGCTCGCCCTGGCGATGGAGTCGGACCGGATGGGCAACTTGATCCCGGCGTTAACCGAGGAGAAGCTCCGCGTTCAGAAGGACGTCGTCAAGAACGAGTATCGTCAGAATTACGCGAACCGCCCCTACGGCATGGTTTGGCGGATTTTGGCCGAGGCCCTCTATCCTCCTGGGCATCCTTATAGCTGGATGACCATCGGTGTGATGGAAGAAGTCGAGGCCGCCACCCGCGAGGATGTTGAGGCCTTCTTCCACCGCTTCTATGTGCCGAGCAACGCCAGCCTCTGCCTGGTGGGCGACCTCGATGAGGATCGGGCTCGGACACTGGCCGAACGCTACTTCGGCCCTCTCCCCGGCGGAACGAAGGCGTTGAGGCCCTGGACACCCCCCGTGGAGTTGACTCGGAGTGAGGAGATTCTCCTCTACGAACGCGTTGAGCTCGACCGGTATTACGAAGTCTGGCCGACCGTCGCCCACTTCGAGGGGGATGACGCTCCACTCGTCCTTTTGGCGGATATCTTGTCGCGCGGCAAGTCGAGCCGTTTGTACCGCAAGCTGGTGGTCGAAACCGGCTTAGCCCAGGACGTGACGGCCTATCAGTCGAGCCGCGAGCTCGCCGGATCGTTTGGCGCGGTCGTCACGCTCCGCCCCGGGGAGTCGTGGGAGAAGGCGCGTGCCTTGTTCCACGCCGAACTCACCCACCTCGCTGAATATGGCCTCGAAGCGGGTGAGCTCGAGCGGGTCAAGAACGGGCGGCTGGCCGGCTACGTTTACGCGATGGACAACATCGGTGGCTTCGGCGGCGTGGCTGACCGGCTCAACGCCTACAACATCTATCGCAACGACCCAGGGTGGATGGCCGCCGACCTGGAACGATTCCAGGCCACGACGGCCGAGGCGATCGTGAGCGTTGCGCGGCGGCACCTGGTCGACCGCCCCACGGTCCGGCTCACGGTTCTCGGCAAGAAGGAGACGACGACTGTCCCCCCCTTGGACCGTTCCCTCAAGCCGGTCAGCGCGGCGGCGGTTCCCTTCCGGGCCCCGCGCCCCGAGATGACGGTGCTCCGCTGCGGCTTGCCGCTCTGGGTGATCCCCCGGCGCGACCTGCCGATCGTCGCCGCGACCATCGCCCTGGGGGGAGGCGCGGGGATGCACCCGCCCGACTCCGCCGGCCTGGCCGAGCTCACGACCGCGATGATGGACGAGGGGACCACCTCACGCTCCTCGATCGACCTGGCCCGCGCGGCCGAGGAGATGGGGACGAGCCTCTCGACCAGTTGCGGTTGGGACGGAGCCTACGTCGGATTTCAGAGCCTGACCCCGCACTGGCTCACCAGCCTCGACCTGGCGGTGGACGTCTTGCGGAACCCGACCTTCCCGGAGTCGGAGTGGACGCGAATTCACGGCCAGACCCTGGCCGGGCTCAAGGCCGAGCGCGACAGCGCCGAGGCCCGCGCGCACCGGGGCTTGCTCCGGGCCCTCTACCCGCCTGACCACGCCTACCGACTGCCGATCGACGGTGAGGAAGCCATCGTCGCCCGACTGACCCGCGACGACGTCCGCAGGTTCCACGAGCAATTCCACGGCCCGAACCGAGCAGCCTGCATCGTGGCCGGTGACGTCGATCCCGCCGAAGTCGCCCGGGCGCTCGACGATCGCCTGTCCGGTTGGTCAGGCCCGGAAGTGTCCCCCCTTACCCTCGCTTCCCCTGCGCGAGGTCAGAAGCCGCGGATCCTCCTGCTCGATAAGCCCGGAGCGCCTCAGGCGGTCGTCCGGGTCGGCCATGTGGGCTTGCCCCGTCTCGATCCCGACTTTACCGACGTGCTCGTCCTGAACCAGATTCTGGGGGGCCAGTTCACGTCGCGCCTGAACGCCAAGCTCCGCGAGGAGAAAGGGTTCACCTACGGCGTCCGCAGTCACTTCGACTGCCGGCGCAGCGCGGGCCCGTTTTTTGTCGGCGCCAGCCTCCAGACCGACCGGCTCGCCGAGGCCCTGGTCGACCTCCGCGCTGAGATCGAGGCCCTGGTGGGCGACCGGCCGCCGACCGCCACGGAACTCGACGACGCCCGCCGCGCCTTGATCGAGGGGCAGGCTCGCCAGTTCGAGACCCCCGCGGCCCTGGTCTCGCGCTACGCGGGCCTGTTCATTCACGGACTCCCCGCCGACCACCATGCCCAGTTCGCCGAGCGTCTGGGAGCGGTGACCGTCGACTCCTTGGCCGCCACCGCCCGCCGTCAGATCGATCCGAACGCCCTGGCGGCCGTCGTGGTCGCCGACGCCTCGGTCGTGCTCGGGCCGCTTCGTGACCTCGGTTGGTGTGAGGTTGAGGTTGACGCCGGCTGATCAATGCCCCGAGTTCGAATTGAGCATTCCCGCGAATTCACCCTTGGCGTGCTCGTACGCAACGGTATGATCGTTATGAAGATTTCTGGATTCGGCGGGCATCTTTGGAGCCGCCAGCAAAGTTGCCGCTGTCTTTGATTTCAGCCCTTGGGATCGCGGGTATCCCTCGCTTGTTCATTGAGGCCGCGACCCCCGCGCTCCCAGGCATTCGGGAATGTTCTCGCAAAATCATCAAACGCTCACCGGCAGCCCTTCCGGTTCCATGGCGGGAAGGAGGCGTCCCTTCATGATCGAGCTTGCGCACCGTCGAATTCGGACGCACATGCTCATATTGCTATTTCTCGTGAGCATCCTTTGGGGCTTGCATAGCGCGTTGACCTGGCAATCGGAGGGGGTTCGGCTCGCGCTCACATTGTTAACCGCGTTTGTGGTCACCCATTGCTGCATCGCCGACTCCAGGGTTGTCGGCAAGCCGATCCTCCTTTCGTTTCAGTGGTTGATGTTTCTCTTCTGGGGGATTTCGGCCCCGATGTATCTTGTCTGGACTAGGCGTTTGCGAGGTGCCGCTCTTGCGATCGGTTATCTCTTGCTCCTTGGAATTCTCTTTTATATGACGTTTTTCGCAACAGCCGCTCTGGTTCATGGCTCCGCTTTTTTCAACCAGATTCGGAACTGATTGCGTGGAGCCGGCTATGAGCTTGAGCCGGGAAGCGGGCAGGCCGGTTTCGAATTACCGAGGGGCCCTCGCCTGCGTCCGGGAGCCCTGGTGAAGCGAAGAACGCCCTGAGTGGGGGCAATGCCAGGGCCGGGCGAATGGAGATCGCCCGCCCCGGCTGGCGGGGTTGAAGACCGACGACAAAGGCTGCCCGACCCGGCACTTACCGCCTGATCCGGTCTGGTCGGGCT
Source organism: Singulisphaera acidiphila DSM 18658 (assembly GCF_000242455.2). GTDB lineage: Bacteria > Planctomycetota > Planctomycetia > Isosphaerales > Isosphaeraceae > Singulisphaera > Singulisphaera acidiphila. The sequence goes on along the minus strand of NC_019892.1, from coordinate 4,411,851 downwards.
CGTTCCGCTGCGGGGAACGTTGCGCGGTGATTTTGCGACGAGGACTGATCGGCCGCCTGGATCAGAACGCGTCGGCCGAGACGACCTCGCCACCGTTGCGTGTGCTCAGGCCTCGCCACGTGGCGAGGTTGATCGAGTCTTTGGCAAATTGGACGTGGCCGTCGCAGAACAAGGTGTTCACGCCGCCGGAGTGGTTGCTCCGTGCTCCCTTCCAGGCGGGATTGTGCGGCGGGCTCGCCTGCCAGCAGTCGTAGAGTTTGGAATTCGGCGCGAGGTAGTGGTTGTAGAGGGTGGTGCGGTAGTCGCCGTCATACCAGCCGAATCCCTTGTCGAGCCGCCAGCCCGTCGGATTGGCGCACGCTGCGTCGGAGAGGGGTGTCGAGCCAATGGCTGCGGCTCTGCGGACGTCGGGCGGCCTTGGGGTTGCTCCGCTCTGCGTCGAAGCGCCTCCGGCTGCTGAGCCGATGAGCTGCTCGGAGGCGGCGACAGTGCCGCTCGAACCGTCGGTGATGGTGGCGATCGATTGAGGCGGGCCGAGGATGAACGCGCCGTTGGCGGGCACTGTGACCCCGGCGTCGCCCGGGTTGGCACTTAACGGTGAGCCGTCCCCGGTGCAGAACTGGTAGTTGCTTGGCCCCGAAGTCCCGCCTCCGGCCAGGGTGGTCGGTGGCTGTGCGGCGTCACTGGGACAGAGAAAGAAGTTGACCTTCGTCATCATGACCGTCGTGTTCTCGAGGAACGGCGTCCATGCGCCAACTCCGTAGATCCCCGTCGGGCCGGCCGCGAGCGGAAAATTCATGTTCAAAGCATTGTAGATGTTCGTTTGCTCGAGGTAAGGGGACAACTGAGCCAGGACCGACCAACGATAGTGAAGGGCCGGGGCGGGTAAGCCCGTCGTATTCTGGGGGTACAGAAACCCCACGGGGAAACCGTTGGTCGAGGAATGATAGTTGTGCATGGCGATGCCCAGTTGCTTCAGGTTATTGGTGCACTGGGCACGTCGCGCGGCCTCGCGAGCGGCCTGAACGGCGGGCAAAAGCAGCGCGATCAGCACGGCGATGATCGCGATCACCACCAGCAACTCGATCAGAGTGAATCCATGACGGCGACGCATGATTTCGAAAGAACTCCCGGTGGGGGCGCTCGGTACGTGGACCGACGTGAAGCCAACGACCTGGAAGGGCGAGGAACACGTGGATCAGGATGTGTGCACGCAAAGACATTACCCAGGCTCCGGGCGCACCGGTCGTGCACGCACGGGCCTATATATGCGGAAGCATTGAGAGCGATCGCCCGATCGAGAAATCAGACGAAGGCAAGCGGTCTCGGCGGCTTTTCGAGGCGGGAGGCCCGCCGGGGCGGGAGGACGCACCGGGAGGAGGGAGAGGTGAGCGAATCGATCGCGACGGGCATGGGTTGCCCGAAGTCCATGAGCGTGGCGGATTTGCAGAAACGGGTCGGGTCGCCGGAAGGGACGTTGGGAAGTCCCGACTCACCGCAAGGGGCGGCATTGAGGCAGGGTGTCGTATCCGCCAAGGGCTCCGCTGCCGTTGGGGCGGCAATAGGCGGAGTCGGCGGAGTTGCCTTCGATTTTCGAGGCTTGCAGCAGCACGAGTGGCCTCGGCAACGATCGCCGCATTTGCAATTGTGCGCGTCAGATTCCGCCGTAGCACCCACTGTGGCCTGGAGCGAGGCCGCCGCTGCCTCCTTGCCCCCCTCGCCGAGACCGATCACGAGCAAGGTCGCGGCCAGCAGCCACCGCGCCCTCTCGCCGGTCCAGGAGTGTCGGGGGCAGGATCTCACGCGAACGGCCTTCCGTCGCAAAAAAAACAGGGAGGGGCGACTACGGAATCAAGGCCCTATCATTGATTCCAAGACATGCGTTGTCAAGCTGTTGGATTCCGTCTGTGCAAGGTGTCGAGTGCGTTTGACCCAGCCAACGAAAATGAGACTATGCGGAATCCCGGTCTGCGCCCCCTTCCCTGCTGTGACTTAAAAATTTCCATCAATGATTTCATGGCCGTTTCGTGACAAAAGCGAGGCCAGGACTTTGTAATGCGTGTTCTTTTGCGATTCAAAAAAGTAAATTGTTGAGGTTGTCGAAAGGCAAAACAGAAATGCCTGCGAAGTTATTCTGGACTGACGGCTGTTTGTTTGTAAATATAAAATTATTTTAATAAAAATAATATAAAAATCTAAAATTACTAAATTTGTGTCTGTCAAACGCATGGGGCTGGCGCTCGTTCTTTGAGGAATTGCGGGATGCGTGATGGCTTTCTGGCTCTCAATCGTTGTGTTTGCCGAATCGCGGTTGTAGTGCAAGGGGTTGGGACCCCTCCCCGGTGAATTCGAAAAGAAAAAGGCAGACCGAATTTTTGCGCGAACCTTCCTGGCAGGGCGAACGTAGCAAGCAGCATCGAGATGATCTCGTGAGACGCATTGCAAGAAGACGGGCAAAAGGCTTTTGCCGGATCATGCTTCAGCTCACCTTGCCTTGAAGCGTCGGTCTGCATAGACTGCAAGAGTACGGATTGAGATCGGCCGTCGGCACCTTGCCGACTCCAAAGTCGAAAGATCAAGTATGTCCATAACGCTCCGCAATCTCCGTCGCTCGCTGATTGTCCTCGCGACAATCTTCGGCGCGTCGTTGGCGGCGGGCGACGCCTCGGCCTGTTCGACGATGGCGCGGGGCGATCGGGCATGTGACACGGTCTGCGGGTGCTGCACACCCAAGACGAATGGCGCTCTGGGGACTGAGACCGACGTCGAGTCGGCGAGATCTACGGCGATGGCCCCGGCGGTTCCGGCTGGCTGCGAGACCTCTCCCGGAGGCGCTTGCTCTTGCCGGTCGCAGGAGCCGGTTGCTCCCACTCCTAAGCCCTCGCAAACGACTGCCGAGGGTCGCACCGAGCTGAGCTCAGGCTTGGCTTGCGTGTATTTTGGTGACGATTCGACCACACGGATCAAGCTCGCCTTGCAGGTCCCGGCGACTCAAAACCCGCCGAAGACCCCGCTCTATCTCCGCAACGAACGCCTCCTGTTTTAACGCCTCCCCTTTGGCGTGGCCTTTTGGCTTTGCTGATGAGCGAGAGTATGTCCGCGCCCCCTGTCCGTCCTGGATGGGCCGGGTCTGCGATGCTCTGCCGCCAGCGAGCCTTGAGCTTCGACACCGGGGATGAGGACGACGGCCTACCTCAATCGGCTGTTTTTGAGGTGGGACGTCCTCCCCCTCCCTGGAAACGGGGAACGGGAGCGGTCCGCGCTGGGCGGGCCGCAATTCAAGGCGAAGAAAACGAGGAGATGAAAGATGAACCGTCGTGGATTGATCGGGATGGTGGCTGCTCTGGCCCTGGCTGCATTCACGGGGACCTCGGCCACTGCTGCGGATACGAAGACCAATGCCAAGTCGGCCTGCGCTTGCTGTGGGTCTGCTTGTGTCTGTGAAGCGTGCACCTGTGACGCCAACGCCAAGGCGGGCCAACCGTGCGACTGCTGCGGTGGCGCTGCTTGCTGCGTGGCCGAGTCCGCGACGACGGACAAGGCCAAGGTTGAGACGACTGACAAGTCCAACGACTCGGCCAAGGTCAAGTCGGCTTGCGCGGCTTGCTGCGGGTCTGCTTGCGTCTGCGAGGCATGCACCTGCGATGATAAGTCCAAGACGGACCAGGCGTGCGACTGCTGCAGTGACGCCGCTTGCTGCACGGCGACGGCCAAGGTGAAGGTTGAGAAGACCGGCAAAGCCTGCTGCTCGATCAAGAGCAAGAAGGTCGCGACTGCGGCTGCCCGCTAACCTCCGGCGCGGCCGCCCCCCGGTACCAGCGGAAGGCGGCCGCCGTCTTGCCCGAAGGAAAGACAACAATCGAGAGTGGCCTCGCACTGGGCGAGGCCGCTCCCCACTCCATTCTACGCGCTGAGGTGCGTTACCGTCATGAACCGTCGAGAAATTCTCACGACTCTTGGAGCGACGGCCACCGGACTTGTTGCCCTGGCCGAGACCGGGGCCAGAGCTGATCAGGAGCACTCCGCACCGCGCGATCGTGCTCACGAAAACTGCTTGCAGGCGTGCGAGAGTTGTGAACGTATCTGTAATGAGACCTTTCACCACTGCTATGAACAGGTGGCTCAAGGCAGGAAGGAGCATGCCAAGGCGCTGCGCCTGGTCGCCGACTGTGCAAAGTTCTGCGGTCTCTCGGCCAGCCTTATTGCCAATCAGAGCCCGCTCATGACCTATGCCTGTGCCGCGTGTGCCGAGGCGTGCAACGCGTGTGCGAAGGAGTGCGACAAGTTTGACTCGGCCGAGATGAAAGCCTGTGCCAAGGCTTGCCGCAACTGCGAGACGACCTGCCGGGCGATGGTCAAGGCCATGGGCGGACACGCGCACCAGGGTTAATGCCAGGGAACGCTGCTCTCGACCCTTTCACGCACGTGGCGTGCGCCGTTGAATTGGCCCCACAACGAGGATTGTCAAGGACAATCGTCGCCAAGTAGGGCTTGCTTCCGGGTGGCACGAACCTGTGCCACCCGGATTGCTCAGCCTTGTGTGTCGGCCGTCGATAGCCTGCCCGTTTGAGAATGGAAGCCCCTCGGTGTTCCGCTTGCTGGACTTTCACCGGGTCGGATTCCGCTGGCCGGTCTGCGATTGGCGGGTCCGCTTTGGGTTTCAGACGTCGCAGAGCGCCACCGCTTGCTCGAGGCCCGCGAGCGGGTCGCGCACCGGGATGAACTCCTGGCCGACGTAGCCCTGGTAGCCGACCTCCAGGAGGGCCTCCATGATCGGCTTGAAGGCGATCTCTTGCGCGTCGTCGAGTTCACCGCGACCGGGGTTGCCCGCGGTGTGGATGTGGCCGAGATAATCCTTGTGCTGGCGGATCCGGCGGATGACGTCGCCATCCATGATCTGCACGTGATAGATGTCGAAGAGAAGCTTCAGGTTGGGCGAGCCGACGCGTTTGATGATGTCGATGCAATAGTCGGTGTGGTTCCCCTGGTAGCCGGGGTGCCCCTTCATCGGGTGCGAGGTGTCGCGCGTGTTGAGCATCTCGAGGCAGAGCGTCACCTGATGCTTCTCGGCGTAGCCGATGATTTGCTTGAAACCCTCAACGCAGTTGGCGGCCCCGACGTCGTCGGGGATCCCCTTGGCCATTCCGGTGAACGAGATCACGTTCTTGAACCCGTGCGCAGCGCAGGCGTCGATCGAGTCCTTGGTGGCCTTGAACACCTGCTCGCGGTACTTCGGATTGTTGAATCCCTTGACGAACGGCGGCTCGGCACCCATGTCGACCGATGCGATGGCACAGTCCAGGCCGTGCTTCTTCAGCAAGGGGAAATGCTGGGGGGCGATCAGCTCGATGCTGCCGCAGCCGAGCTGCTTGGCAATCCCGATCATCGCCTCAACGTCCCAGTACTTTTCGAAGCACCAGTGGACGATCGACTGCTTGATCCGTCCCTTGGTGATCCGCGCGCCAGCCTGCCCCGGCTTGGTCTCGGCCGCGCCTGCGGAAACGGAGACTGAGGCGGCTCCGCCGAGGCTGGTGAGGCCCAGCAGGGCGGCCCCTTCCAGCAACTGGCGGCGACTGGAACGATCGTGTCCCGCTTGGCCCTGATTCTCTGGATTCATGGCTCTTTGCGTTCCATGGGTAATGGATTGTGGGAGAGTTTGGAATCAGATTCGATCAGACGAGAGCGGCGGCCACGGAGCCCACTTGCGCACGGCCGTGAGGATGCGCTCGGCCACGGCATCGTCTTCGAGGTCGGTATCAGCAATCGCGATCGCGACGACCGCTCGGACCTTCCCCTTGAGGTCGTGAAGGGGGACAGCCACCGAGCGGGTTGCTCCGAAGGCGCGAAGCCAGTAGCCCGACCCCGCGTCGGCAGGAAGCTTGTCGACTCGCGAGATGGCCGGCGCATGAGTCAAGGCCGCCCGGACAATCCCGAGGTCGGTCTTGGAGGTTGGGACTGACCGGGTGGCTTCGGCAAAGCGTTGCGCCACGTCCTCGGGGAGTGCGGGGCTAGCCGTGAAGGCAACCTGTTCCAGCCAATCGCCCGCTAGCCACCAGTATCCGGCCGCCCGACCTTCCAGGTCGAGCCGGAGCGTGGCGACGTTCTGCCTGACCTCGTCGCTGGGGAGGTGAGTCATCGTCATCGCGATCGATCCGTCCTGGGGTAACTCGGGTGAATGAATGACTGGCGGTCGAACGGGCCTGGGTCTGCTTCTCAGCCGATCTTGAGCATCTCGACGTCGAACTTGAGCGTGGAGTTGGGGGGGATGACCGCCCCTGCTCCGCTCGAGCCGTACCCTTCTTCGGGGGGAATCGTCAACTCACGCTGGCCGCCGACCTGCATTCCGGCCACGCCGACGTCCCACCCTTTGATCACGCGCCCTTGGCCCAGCGTGAACGAGAAGGGCTGGTTGCGGTCGCGCGAGCTGTCGAACTTCGTGCCGTTGGTCAGCGTGCCCGTGTAGTGGACGGTGACGGTGTCGCCCGCTTTCGCTTCCGGCCCGGTACCGGCTTTCACGTCTTTGATCTCTGTCTTGAAGTCGGCCATTGGGGATGCCTTTCCGTTGAGTTGGAGAGAAGCGAATTGCGCTGTCGAGCCGAGATTCCTCCGAAATGCCGGCCCGGGCTTATGTTAACTCCCGCGACCGATCTCGACAACCAACGGCGGCTCGGGAGTCGCTTGCGATTGCGGCGGCTCCGGGTCCAAGCTACGCTTGGTGGCGGTGCTCTGCTTTGGGCGCGAGCGACTTTCGATGCCTCATGAACTTCGACGAGTGAGCCAGCCATGACGAAATCGGTGAAAGTAACCGTAACCGAGCGCGACGGCCGTCTGTATGCCTCGACGGGGTCGGCCTGGGAGCCTGTGATTGGCTACTCCCGCGCCGTCCGAGTAGGTCGCACGATCCAGGTCACCGGGACGGTCGGGGTCGAGGCTGACGGCACGTTCGCACCGACGATGAAGGGGCAGGCGAAGCGAGCGCTCGAGATCATCATCGCCGCGATCGAGGCCCTCGGCGGCAGTGTCGGCGACGTGGTCCGGACCCGAATCTACGTCACGGACATCTCCAAGTGGGAAGAGGTCGGCCAGGCTCATGGCGAGGTCTTCGCCCACATCCGCCCGGCGACGACGATGGTCCAGGTCGCCCGGTTGATCGACGACGCGGCAGTCGTCGAGATCGAAGCCGACGCGCACCTCAGTCCCGAAGAGGCGCCGCCTCGCTAACCGACTGAAACGAGGCCTCATCCCGGGGGGCGGAGTTCCTCCGGGACCTTTCTTCCCGCCAGGTAATAGACGTACGCTGAGATTGCCCGGATCTCGGCGTCGTCGAGGACGCCGCCCCAGGCGGGCATCGCCGTTTGGGGCACGCCTTGCGCAATGACCTTCTGGACCTGGTCGGGGCGGTCGCCGTGCTTCCAGGTTGCGTCGGAGAGGTCGCCGACCGGTGGCCCGATCAGGCTCAGGGCGGTCGGGCCGTTCCCGCGTCCCGTTTCGCCGTGGCAGCCAATGCAACGGGCCAGGTAGATCGTCCGTCCCTGGACCAGGAGCGGGTCGCCGGCAATCGCTTTTGGAGGGGGCCCCGCCGGTTTTTTGAGCAAGTTGTAGGTCAAGGCCGCGCCTCCGAGCAGGGCCAGCATCGCGAAGAAGATCCGTCGCGAGGCGTCGGGGTCGATCCCCAAGGGGGGCTGGGGCGCCGTGGTCTCGTCGGTGGACACTGGGAAATCCTTCGGGCCGAAAGCCAAGAGTGAGCGTCTCCGCCGACGGAGGACGCTCGCGCGAGGCGGGAATCAATGCGCAGACGCGGAGTTGTCGACACCACGACCCTACCAAATCATGGAAGGGGGCCGCGACATCTCATGAGTCGTGGAGGGTTGGGATCGTGCCATCGTCGCGTTCGGACGAGCCGTCGTCGGGGAGACTCTTGAGGTAAGGGCCGATCAGCACTTCCGGATTTGGTGGGAGCTTGCCGTGCTCGCGCAGATAGAGTTGCTCGGCCAGGTGGATCAGAAGTGCGGCGTGTCCGGCTTGCTCGCGGAGGCGGGTGCTTTGGAACATCCACCAGAACTCGGCAAGCGGGAATCTGGCGTCGTCGGTCGTCTCGAACCAGGCGGCCAAACGACGCGGCGACATTCGTCGCGCGCTCTCTGGGGCGTTCGGCCCGGCCATGAAGAACACGACGGACGATGTGCTCTGGCGGCGCTGGGCGCTCGCCTTGATGGATGGCTTTGGCCGGAGCTGGGCAGGCAGAGCAAACCGGGCCTGCCAGTTGGCGAACGCCAGGCGGATCACGCGTCGACTTCGCTCGGGCTCATCGTCGAGAAATCGTCGGCATGCCCACAGCGTCCCCGTGAGGTTCATGGGGAGTTCGTAGCCGGCGACCCCGGCAGTCCAGGGAGCGTCCTGGGGGGTACTCCACAAGCCGTTGTCAATCTCGAGGATCAGGCGGTGATAACCGTCCCGGAGCGTGGACACGTCCGTTGGGATTCGCTTCTGGAGTGGGATGACCTCGTCGAGGGCCTGCCGGAGCATGGCGGGGGTGACTGCGGGATCCTCGGCCCAGGCGTTGATCAGGATGGCGATTGACCCGCGTGCTTCTTGGGCAAGGAAGCGTCCGTACTCTTGATGATCGTGTCTCCAGGCGTAAGTTGAAGCGAGGGCCGCGCGATACCATCGCCAGGCGGCCGCCATGTCCTTCGCCTCCGCTTGCCTCGAACCACTCAGCAGCGCCAGCCAGACCAACTCGTGGAAGGGCGAACCCGCCTTTGAGAGCGGTCCGCTTCCGCTCGTCGGGCCGGGTTCGCCGCTTGCGCCGGGAAGCTCGGCGGCCTGTCGGAAGAATTCCGAAGTCGAGTCGTTATCCTGGACCCACTGTCGCAAGGCCGGGTTGGCCTGCGCCCAGGTCAGGAGCAGGTTGAGTTTCGTGACTCCCCGATCGCTGATCGTGTTCAACGGCTTGAGAGTGCCGATCGCCTGCTGGTAGAGAGTGTCGACGTGATTCGGGCCAACCGTCGAGGTGCGTTGCGGTGGAGCCGGCGGCCCGAACGGGTCGCCCACATCGGGCAGTCCAAGCATGCGGATTGCCCGGTAGAGGCCGACGCCGAAGGTCGCCAGGAGCAACCCGACCAGGAAGAGGACCGCCAGCCGTCGGAGGATCCGCAACCGTACGGGCCAGTAGTCCGGCCGGGACCTGGGCCGCCGGCTCGTCATGTCGGAAGAGGACAATCCGTCGGTGCTCATTTGGATTTGGACTCGTCAGCCTGGGACGATTGTCATTTGCTTGTTGACATCATCCCTGATCGGCCGCCGATCAGCAATCCTCAGAAGCTTGGCGGTGGGGCCAGTTCGACGTCGGGAAAGAGCCGGCGGAACTCGGCGTTGGCCATGTCCTCGCAGATCTGCGCGAGGCTGTCGATGTCCTGGCCCGCCTGCTCTTCGGCCAGAACGTCGATCCAGATGATCCGATCGGTCCTGAGCGTGAGGATGACCTCGGGGCCCGTCCAGATGTGATCGGGGCCGACGCGCCTGAGTGTCGAGCCGCTCGGCTTCCATAGGCCGGTCATCCCGACCCGATGGTAGGCGAATCCGAACTGGAAGCGTTCGGGGAAGGCCATGAGTGGCTCCGGATTCGCCGGGTTCATGTTCAAGCAAACCGCCGCGGCGCAGGATCATTGCATCGAATTCGAAAGGGGCCGCTCCCCTTTGCTGTCTCCTCGAGTTCGCCCATCGGGACGTCAGCCTCTCCACTTCTCTTTATTTTATATCGTATGAAGGACAGACGTCCCGCGATATTCTTGCAATGCGACCTTGCACACAGTCTAGGCCCGAAAAATTGAACCTCGTTGTGAAAACCGGATTGCGTCGTGCCGATTCTCCGTCTGGGGGGGGCGGCCTCGACATGTTACAATCGTCGGTCCCTTGGATCTGTCATCGGTTCGTCCCCGAGAGATGATGTTGCCATGAGAACTGCGTCGATTGTTGCTGTGCTCTCGCTCTGCTTGCTTGCTCTGCCGGTTCCCTCCCAAGGCGTCGAGCCGGTGGCCTGGCGTCCCCTGTTTGATGGCAAGAGCCTCACTGGTTGGGAACACCTTGGCCCCGGCGCGCTGCGGCTCGAGGACGGCCTGCTCCGCACCGAGGGGGGCATGGGGCTGCTCTGGTACACGCCGGAGAAGCTGGGCAATTGCACGATTCGAGTTGTTTACAAGACCACGAGCAAGGTGTCGAACTCGGGCGTATTCATTCGAATCGCCGACAAGCCCAATGACGTCTGGTATCCCGTTCACCATGGCTATGAGGTGCAGATTTGTGACGGGGCCGATGAATTCCACCGCACGGGGGCGGTTTACTCGCTCTCCAAGGCGACGGCTAGCCCCTCAACGGTTGGTGAGTGGAACACCATGGAAATCACGCTACGAGGCCAGCGAGTGATCGTGACCGTCAATGGCGTGCAGGTGCAGGACTTCAACCCGGAAACCGCGACGATTCCCGAGCGGAAGAAGGACTACGAGCCCGAACGTGGTCCGCGCCCTGAATCCGGGTACTTCGGCCTCCAGAACCATGATGATACGGCCAAAGGAACCCACGTCTATTTTCGGGAAGTCAGTGTTCGGCCTCTGGACGAACCGACCAGTCCCTCTCGGTGAGGGCCTGCTTTCCCTACGTCTTTTTCACGGTGGGCTGTGCCCACCAACTTTGCTTTTGCTTTGTTTGATTGTTGCAATGATGTTGTTTGCATCCGAGCTTGCCGGCGAGTCAATGATTGGTTCCCCTCGGCCAAGCATGGTGATGGTCCCATCATTACCGTGGCGGTTGGTTTGCGAGAGACCTGAGCAGAGTCTGCCCTGTCGTCGAGCTGGGGCCGGCCAAATGAGGGGTTGCGGAGGACGATCCGCCACCCTTGGATCGAGTGACGAGGTTCACAGAACTTAACGAGTCCTCGGTGGTGAATTGGCCTACCCCTGCGGCAGGCATTTGTCAATAATGCCGCCTGCCTGGGTGGTATCAAGGATGCCCGCTGTTGGAAATCAAAAGGAAATGATGAGGGAGGGGGCGTGGCCCAAGGACGGAGATCGCGATCAACCTCGCTCCACGTCCTGTTGTTGGCGTTGATGGTTCAGGGAATCACACCTGACTGTCATGACCTCTCCTCCCTCAGGCTCTTCCTGATCCCCTGCCTTGTCCCGGCCGAACCGGACGGTGCGGTGAAGCCTGGCGGTTCAAGGGGATGCGATCTCGTTGCTCAAGAGTCAGACTCGTCCGACTTTGGTCTTACGGTCACGAGCGACGACGCGGGCGAACCAACCCTCGACGATGTCTGCGAGTCGGCCTCGATGGAGATGTGTCGGATCTTGCTTAAAGGTTCAACCGTTCTTCGGCATCTTGGGGCCCCGGGATTGGGGCTGACCAGCCGACCTGATCCCACCGATATGAGTCGACTTTGTGGTGGCTCGGTCCATGACGATCGAGGCTTGGCACGAATCGACTTCCTCTGCCGTCTGACCTGCTGAGCGTTTGGATTTTCCCGGCTCCATCCAGCGACCCTCCTTTTCGATTTCCGCCATCGAAGAGTTTTATGCTCACTTTTGCACCCGTTCTCAAACGGACTGGTGCGGCGAGCCGTCAGTTGGGTGAGAGCTTGGTCAGTCGTCATGCTGATATCGGTCGGATTGAGTCAAAGCACGATCAAGAAGGGTGAGCGATGGACGACCTGCTGATGGCCCGTTCCTCAAACCGCGCGGCCAAGCAACCTGGTGTCGACAGGTCGACTGTCGCCGGAGACCAGGCTCCCGAGGCGTCCTTCGGTCCTCGGGCTGCGATTGGCATGTCGATCTGGTACGGGCTCGTCATTGGCCTGGCGGAGCTCGGCCTGACCCTTGCTCTGAAGCCGTTGCGCGACCCGTCGCCCGGTTTCTTTCGGATGAACCGGCACATCGTCTGGACGATCCCGACCGTCTCTCTCGTGATGTTCGGCCTCTGCGGTTTGCTGGCAGCCCTGGTGCTTCGGTTCCGCCCGCGATGGGGCTTGCGGTTTACCACCAGCCTGTTCAGTGGGCTTGCGTTGCTGATCTTGCTGCTCACGATCCAGAGGCTTTACTCGTGGGCCTGTCTGATCCTGGCCTGCGGGCTCGCCTGTCATGTGGCCGTGCGGCTCGAGGCGAAGCTCAGTTCCTTTCGCCGGATCGTCCGGCGGAGCTTGCCCGTGCTGGCCGTCGTTGTGTTCGGCCTCGTTTCTGTTTCGCTGGGCGGGCACATCCTCCGTGAGCGATGGGCGATGGAGCTGCTGCTGCCGGTTTCGTCGAACGCCCCGAATGCTCCGAACGTCCTCTTGATCGTGCTCGACACGGTACGGGCCGACCGCTTGAGTCTGTATGGCTACAACCGTGACACGACGCCGAACCTCGCGCGGCTCGCCCGCCGAGGGGTTACGTTCGAGCAGGCGCGGTCGACCGCTCCCTGGACGCTCCCTTCGCACTGCACGATGCTGACCGGCCTCTACCCGCACGAGATTTCGGCCGGGCTTCACGGCCCGCTCGACCGGACCCACCCGACCTTGGCCGAGTTCCTCGCCGCCAACGGCTACGCCACAGGCGGCTTCGTGGCCAACACCACCTACTGCGGCGCCGAGACCGGGCTCAACCGCGGCTTCGCTCACTATGAAGACCACGACCTCTCGCCGTGGGGAATCCTCTGCTCCACCGCGATCGGCAAGCGGGTCATCTCGCATGCGGTCGGCTTCATCCATGGGCCGCTCGGCGAGAGCCGCAAGTCCGACCTTCGCAAGGATGCCGCGCGGATCAACCGCGACATGCTCGCCTGGATCGACCAGCAAGGGGATCGCCCATTCTTCGCCTTTGCAAATTATTTTGATGTGCATAACCCTTATCTGCCTCCGGCGGCATTCAAACGCCACTTTGGCGTCACCCCCAAGACGACCGAGGACTTCACAACCCTGGACCGTTGGTTCATCCTCGATAAAAAGACGCTGACCCCACGCGATATCAAGCTGGTCAACGACGCCTACGACGACTGCATTGCCTCGCTCGACGAGCAACTGGGCCGGCTCTTCGACGATCTCGAGAAGCGCGGGCGGCTCGACAACACCTTGGTGATCGTCACGGCCGACCACGGCGAGCACTTCGGCGAACACGAGTTGTATGGTCATGCGAGCAGCCTCTACGACCAGGAGATCCACGTCCCTTTGTTGGCGATTTTCCCCGACGGCGCGCACGCGGGGCGCTCGATCGTCGAGCCGGTCAGCCTGCGTGATCTGCCGGTCACGATCACAAATCTGCTGAGCTTTGGCAGTACCTCGCCGTTCCCGGGAGAGTCGCTGACACGCTACCTCGATTCCTCCGCACGGCCCGTGGAAGGGCCATCACTCTCGGAGGTCGATGCGCCGGTCAAAGCCGCCCCGAACCAGGGACGTTCCCCCGTGTTCCGCGGTCCGATGAAAGCCCTCACGTTCGGCAATGAGGTCTACATTCGCAACGGCGACGGAGTTGAAGAGGTCTTCGACGTCGTGGCCGACCCCTTGCAGACCCGGAACCTGGTGAACTCGCCGGGCGTCCAGGCGAAGCTTGGGGACTATCGCGCAACGCTCGATCGGATGACTCGCAACGACAATCGTCCGACCGAATGGCGGGGCCTCGTTGCCAAGGATCTGCCACGGTCCGATGATTAGAGCGAGTGGCTGATCGAGTCTGGGGGGGCGAGGAGAACGATCCCATGCCATCGCTCAAAATCGTGGCACTCTGCATTGCGTCGGCCATCGTCTACGGCCTCGTGCATGATCAGATCACTGCGCGAGTCTGTATCGAGTATTTCACGATCGGCCACCCACCGGTCTTCTCAACGGAATCCCCGACTCTGCTCGCGCTGGGCTGGGGGATCATCGCGACCTGGTGGTGCGGTCTCATCCTGGGCGTTCCGCTCGCTCTGATCGCGCGGCTCGGCTCTTGGCCCAAGCTGTCGGCGGCCGATTTCCGAAAACCGATTGCGATCCAGCTTGTCTGCATGGGCGTGGTGGCGGTGATCGCGGGGTGCAGTGGCTACGTTGCGGCCCGCGCCGGCTGGGTCGAGTTGATGGAACCACTGGCCTCCGAGATTCCCAGGCAGGTTCACGTCCGCTTCCTGGCGGCCCTCTGGACTCACCTGGCGTCGTACGGGACCGGGTTCCTCGGCGGGCTCTTCATCTGGGGCTGGGCGTGGCGCGAGCGCACCCGCCGGCGCACTGCGATCACGGTCCAGAACTCGTTGGAAACGCTCCGCGAGGCGAACCAAGGCCCACTGAGTCCTCGAGTTGGAGATCAGCGAGGATGAACAACTTCCTGGACTGGGCCCGTGATCTCTCACCGCTGGCGGCCGCAGCCTGGCTCTTCGGGGCGAACCTCGTTTCGTTTGCGTTTGCTCTGGCGTTAGGGCACCTGGCCGCCTTCTTCTTTGCGGGCCAACGTGTCACGCAGCCGCCTGATCCTCTGGAGCCGAAGGAAATCGTCTATACGGCGGCCGGGTTCGTGGTCAACTGGCTGGTCACCCTTGTCGCCTGGTTCCTCTGGCAGCATGGTTCCGTGGTCATTCGTAGGGATACCGGCTGGCGTGCCTGGCTCGATGTGCCGATCCTAATCCTGGTGATGGATCTGGCAATGTATATTCTCCACCGGGTCGTCCACCACCCCTGGCTGTTCCCGATCCACCAGTTGCACCACGTCTACGACCGCCCAAGGCCTCTCAGCCTTTTCGTGCTCCATCCGCTGGAAGTACTCGGTTTTGGCACGCTCTGGCTGGTTGTGATCCTGCTCTATCCGAGTTCCTGGCTTGGCCTTTCCATCTACCTGGGAATCAACCTTGGCGCCGGGATGATCGGCCACCTGGGTGTTGAGCCGTTCCCCGGTTGGTGGTCGCGCGTGCCGGTCTTACGCCAGATTGGGACCAGCACGTTCCACGCTCAGCATCACCAGGACGTTCAGCACAACTTCGGCTTTTACACCTTGATCTGGGACCGCCTCTTCGGAACCCTCTTCCCAACCTACGACATCCAATTCGGCCGCCCCTTGGCTGTCCCTCCGTCCGAGGCTTCTCCCAACCCGTGACTCTGTTGGGTCAGTCATCGTCCGGATGGCTGTGGGGGAAGATAGGCCCCACGGGACGGAGAGCAACGAGGCAAACCGGACGTCATCGAACCCGACCACCCGCACGTTGCCCGGCACACGGTGAAGCAGGAATCTACGCCCTGCGTCGGCGGTCACACTCGAAAACGCCCTATCGCATTCCGAAGTGCCATCTACCGGCACTGGCTGCCGTTGCCTTGAGAGCGGGGGCAGTCAAGAGTCGACATCGCCCTTCTCCCGCTCGTATGCGCCGAGGATCGACTTCAGGAGTCCTGGGAACCGCCCTTCGACCTCGGCCAGTCGGAGGCGGCTGGAGAGCTCGACCCCTTTGCGCTCGCAGTGAATCAGACCGGCTTCGCGAAGGATCTGGTAATGCTGTGAGCAGGTCGACTTGGCCAGCACCTTGCCCACCCGGCCCATCGTTTCCACGCAGTTAAGGCCCGACTCCGCCCTCATCAACTCGCAAACGATGCCGAGACGGATCGGGTCCGCGAGCGCGTGGAGGATGTCGGCGACGCTGACCTCACCGATCTCGGGATGGCGGAGCGGTCTGCCTGCCATAAACGAACCCTCTGCTCTTGCTCGGAAACCGGCGGTTCGCGAGGTGGCAACCGCCCTCGAACCGCCTGCGCCGAACCACCGCTGTGCGTTAGTTCCCTTGTTCGGGATTTACGAACTACCTATAGTGGAGTGTACGCGATCGTTGCTGTGGAAACCAGTCACGAACCGGCCTTGAGACTCAGGAATTTCATAAATGCCCACCTTACAGGATTCGCTTGTTGTCGGCGACTTGCAGCTTCCGAACCGGGTCATCATGGCGCCGTTGACGCGCTGTCGCGCGGTCGCCGGCCGGGTGCCTAATGCACTCATGGCCGAGTACTATGTGCAGCGGGCGTCGGCCGGCCTGATCATCACCGAGGCGACTTCGGTGACCCCCATGGGAGTGGGCTATCCTGACACGCCAGGCATCTGGTCGTCCGAGCAGGTTGCGGGGTGGAAGCGGATCACCGAGGCGGTTCACGCTGCCGAGGGGCGGATCGTCCTCCAACTCTGGCATGTGGGGCGGGTCTCCGACCCGATCTACCTCGACGGCGCTCTTCCCGTCGCCCCGAGTGCGATCGCCCCGTCGGGGCATGTGAGCCTGATCCGGCCCTTGAAGTCGTTCGTGACCCCACGGGCGCTTGCCCTCGACGAGATCCCGGGGGTCATTGAGGCCTATCGCCAAGGGGCGGAAAACGCCAAGCTCGCCGGGTTCGACGGGGTCGAGATCCACGGGGCGAACGGCTACTTGCTCGACCAGTTTCTCCAGGACAGCTCGAACCAGCGAACCGACGCCTACGGCGGGCCGATCGAGAACCGGGCCCGGCTCATGCTTGAAGTGGCCGATGCGGTAATCTCGGTCTGGGGACCGGGCCGGGTCGGCATGCACCTCGCCCCGCGCGGCGATGCGCACGGGATGGGGGATTCCCACCGGGCTGCGACGTTCGGCTATGCGGCGACGGAGCTAGGACGGCGGGGTCTCGCGTTCCTCTGCGTTCGCGAGCACCTGGGCGAGGGGCGCATCGGGCCCGAGCTGAAACGAGCCTTCGGTGGCATCTACATCGCGAACGAAAAGTTCACTCAAGCAACCGCCGAGCAAACGATCGAAGCGGGCGAGGCTGATGCCGTAGCCTTCGGTGTCCAGTTCATCGCTAACCCTGACCTACCGCATCGCTTTGCGGTCAACGCCCCCCTTAACGCGGCGAACCCCGCGACCTTCTACGCATCCGGACCTGAAGGGTATACCGACTATCCCCGCCTCGAACCCGTGGCCTCTTCAGTGTGAATATGAAATGTATGGATTTTGAAGTTTTGCAGGGTGGGTGCGGCCCACGACCTTCGACATTACCGGAGTATGATCTCAATGGAATATCGGCAGCTTGGCGGATCAGGGTTCAAGGTCCCCGTGCTCAGTTTTGGCACTGGCACCTTCGGTGGCGGCAACGAATTCTTCAAGGCGTGGGGGGCGAGCGACGTCGCTGAGGCCACACGGCTGGTCGACGTCTGCCTCGAGGCCGGGCTCACCATGTTCGACTCGGCCGACGTCTACTCGGACGGCCTGGCGGAGGAGATCCTCGGGCAGGCGATCAAGGGGCGTCGAGATCAGGTGATCGTCTCCACCAAGGGGACTTTTCGTCACGGCTCGGGTCCGAACGATGTCGGGTCTTCGCGGTTCCATATCACCAAGGCGGTTGAAGGGAGTCTTCGACGGCTGGGTACGGATTATATTGACCTCTACCAGCTTCACGGCTTTGATGCCATGACGCCGGTGGAGGAAGTGCTTGGCACGCTCGACGACCTGGTTCGGGCGGGGAAGATTCGCTACATCGGCTGCTCGAACTTCTCCGGGTGGCACCTCATGAAGGCGCTGGCCGTCTCGGAAAAATACGGGCTGGCGCGGTACGTGGCGCACCAGGCTTACTACTCGCTGATCGGCCGCGATTATGAGTGGGAGCTGATGCCGCTGGCCCTCGACCAGAAGGTCGGTGCCGTCGTCTGGAGTCCGCTTGGGTGGGGGCGTCTCACCGGGAAGATCCGCCGTGGCGGGCCGCTCCCGCAAACCAGCCGCCTGCAAAATCAGCGCGTCACCGACATCGGCCCGCCGGTCGCGGACGAGGCGCTCTTCCGCGTTGTCGACGCTCTCGATGAGATCGCCAAGGAGACCGGCAAGACGGTGCCTCAGATTGCGCTCAACTGGTTGCTCCAGCGGCCGAGTGTGTCGACCGTCGTCATCGGGGCGCGGAACGAGGAGCAACTGCGTCAAAACCTTGGCGCCGTCGGTTGGAACCTCACCGCGGCCCAGGTCGCAACGCTTGACGCCGCAAGCACCGTGACCCTGGCCTACCCGTACTGGCACCAGCGCGGCTTTGCCGAGCGGAACCCGCCCCCTGTTTCGTGATCGGGTTTTTTGGGAACCCGGCCGTTTGGGAATCATCCCGGCGGCCGGGGCCGTGGATTTCACCCTTGCGGTTTGGTCGAATACCGGCTGAGCTGGTTGGGAAGTGACTCCCGGTCGGTTTCCCATCGCGCAACACGGGTAACGCAATGACTCCTTGGCGACGATCGCTTCGAATGGGCTTCTCCCTGCTGTTGGTTCCGCTTACGTTCGCCTCCGTGCTGGTCGAGCGAGTTTCCGCTGACGAACCCCCGGCGGGGGGCGGTGCCGCTTCTTCGTTCCGCAACCCGCTTAAACGTGAAGGCGCGGACCCGTGGGTGATTGTTTATAACGGTTGGTACTACCTCTCGACGACCACCTCGAGTGATATCCGGCTCCAGCGTGCTCGACGGCTGGGGGACCTCAAGGATGCGCCCAGTCAGGTCGTTTGGAAGGACGACCACCCCGCGCGGTATCGCGATCTCTGGGCGCCTGAATTTCACCGGTTCGACAGCGAGAACGGCCCGCACTGGTATCTTTACTACACGGCCTCCGACAACGACGATACGCATCACCGTATGTATGTGGCGGAGAGCCAAGGGGACGGCCCGCTTGGTCCCTATACGTTCAAAGCGAAAGTCAAGACCGACCCCGACGATCGGTACTACGCGATCGACGGCACCATTCTCAAGGTGGACGGGGCGCTCTACTTCCTCTGGTGCGGCCGGCCGAGCACGACGGGCCAAGGTCTCTATCTTTCGCGGATGTCCAACCCCTGGACGCTGACCGGCCCACGCGTGGCTCTGCCCGCCGACGGCTTTGGCTGCGCGGTGGTCCGCGAAGGTCCGGTTACCCTCCATCGCAACGGCCGAATCTTCCTGATCTACTCGGCCTGCCCTGCGGACACCCCCGACTATAAGCTCGGCATGCTGATCGCCGACCAGGCCAGCGACCTGATGGATCCGGCGTCCTGGAAGCAGCATCCTACGCCTGTCTTCGAGCGAGACGACGAACAGGGCGTTTTCGGCCCTGGGCATAACGCCTTTTTCCGCTCCCCCGATGGCAAGGAAGACTGGATCGTCTATCACGCCAAGTCGGGCACCAGCAAGACCTACGCCGACCGCACCACGCGCGCGCAACGGTTCTACTGGAACCCAGACGGGACGCCGAACTTCGGTCGGCCGCTCCCCCTGACCTCAGAGATCGCCTCCCCGTCGGGCGAGCCTCCCGCGAGGTGATGGTATTGCGAGAGGTTGTGATATTTGCTGATTCCACAGGGGAATGACCCACCCTTGTCTGTGAATGGGTGGGTCGAGTCTTCCTACGAACCTTTGCCTCCGGCGCGGGGGATTACTTGGTGTCGGCTCGTTCCCCTTCGACGACGCTGAGGTCGCCCTGGGTGGGCACGATCCGGGTGAGTTGAAAGCCTGCCTCTTGATAGAGCTGCCGGAACTCGTCCGCGGTCCGTTCGATGCCCCCTGGCAGGAGGAGCATGTTGAGGTCCAGGAGTTTACCGAACGAGGGTTCGTTCCCGGTCGGCAGAACGTGCTCCACGACGAGCAACTTCGCCCGTTCCGGCAGCGAATGGTGGAGGTTTCGCAGGATCCGCGTGGCTTTCTCGTCATCCCAGTCGTGGATGATGTGCCGCATGAAATAAGCATCCGCTTCGACGGGGATGGATTCGAAGAAGTTGCCGGCGATCAGCTGGCAACGATCAGCGACGCCGGCTTGTTCCAGGTTCGGGCGGGCTCGTTCGATGACGTGGGGGAGGTCGAAGAGCAGGCCCTTCATCTTGGGAAAGCGCTGGAGGATTTCGATGAGATTTCTGCCGTTGCCGCCGCCGATATCCGCCAGGACGTTGATGCCGGAGAGGTCATAGGCGTTGAGAAATGCCTGGGTTTCGCGCCCGTGGATCGAGGTCATGGCGGCGTCGAATAAGGCGGCCTGCTCGGGGCGTTCGCCCAGGTATTCGAAGATCGGCTTACCGTAGATACGGTCGAAGGCCGTTTCTCCCGTTTGTATGCTTGCCAGCAAGTCGCCCCATGCCTGATAGTGCTCTTCGCCCATCATGACGGCCATCGCCCACTGTGAGCTCGGCTCATCGCTTCGGAGCGTTTCGGCCAGCGGCGTGAGGTGAAATTGGCCCGCGCCGTCTTCGGAGAAAACCCCCACGCTCGCCAGGGCTCGAAGCAGGCGATAAAGCGAGCGGGCGTGAGTGCCTGTCGCCTGAGCAAGCTCCTCGACGCTCTGGGAGCCGTTTTTGAGCCGGTCGGCGATCCCGAGTTTGGCGGCGACGTAAACGGCCTGCGCGATCCAGGACCCGGTGATCATCCGGGCCATCTGATCTTGTGCGGTCGGTTCGGGCATGATCGGCTCCTTCATTCGATTCCGAAAATATCTTCCGTGCTCCAGGCTGGGCCGGAGGAAGATAGCGGTTCTGTGGAGCCGATGACAAGGCGGGAATCGCCACTCTGGTGTCGTGGTGCTCACCCTCAAGGCGAGCGGGGTGCGACAACTCCCTGTCTTTTCGGATTTGGCGTAGAAGTGGCCCAAAGACAGGGCGCTCACGCTCTCCGCTCGCCGGGAAGACTTCGCTTACTTTGGGAGGTTTCACCTGCCTCAGAAGGTCAGCGTTTGTGATTAAGTCTTTTGTTCGAACTCGACGTCGATCACTTCCTCCTCTCCCTTGCCTTGCTTTTGCCCCTGGCCCGCTTGGGCACCTCCGTTCGACGATGTGGCGGCTCCGCTCGCCGCTTCGGCTCCGGGGGCGGCCGGTGCGGCGTAGAGGTGTTCGGACATGGCCTGGCTGGCTCGTTGCAGGTCTTCGAGCGCCTGATGGATTGCGGCCGTGTCTTCCCCGGTTTTCACCTGGTTGACCTTGGTGATGGCGCTGCGGACCGCGGCCATGTCGGATTCGGAGAGCTTGGCCTTGTTTTCCTCGAGCAGTTTTTCCAACTGGTAGACGCGTTGCTCGGCGCTGTTGCGGGCCTCGGCGAGGTCGCGGCGGCGCTTGTCCTCGGTGGCGTGGGCGGCGGCGTCGCGCTGCATTCGATCGATCTCGTCTTTGGTCAGCCCACCGGAGGATTCGACCTTGACCGACTGCTCCTTGCCGGTCCCCTTATCCTTGGCCGAGACCTGGAGGATCCCGTTGGCATCGAGGTTGAAGGCCACCTCAATTTGAGGTGTTCCCATGCGCGCAGGTGGGATTCCTTCGAGGTTGAACTCGCTGAGCAGCCGGTTGTCGGCCGCCATCGGCCGCTCCCCTTGGTAGACCTTGATCGTGACCGCCGTCTGGTTGTCGTCGGCGGTGGTGAAGGTCTCTTTCTTCTCCGTCGGGATCGTGGTGTTTCGTTCCACCAGCTTGGTGAAGACGCCCCCCTTGGTCTCCAGGCCGAGCGAGAGCGGGGTGACGTCGAGCAGGAGCAGGTCTTTGACTTCGCCGGTCAAAACCGCCCCTTGAATCGCCGCGCCGACGGCGACGACCTCGTCGGGGTTGACTCCCTTGTGGGGATCCTTGCCGAAAAGTTCCTTGACGATCTGCTGGACGAGCGGCATCCGGGTCGCACCGCCGACGAGGACGACCTCGTGAATCTCCGCCGGCTTGAGCTTGGCGTCTTCGAGTGCCTTGCGGACCGGGGGCTTCACGCGTTCGAACAGGGGGTCGGTCAGTTTTTCGAACTGGGCGCGGGTAATCGTCATCGTAAGGTGCTTGGGGCCGTTCTGATCGGCCGTGATGAACGGGAGGTTAATGTCGGCCTGTGCCTGGAAGGAGAGGTCCTTTTTGGCCTTCTCGGCGGCTTCCTTGAGCCGCTGGAGTGCCATCTGATCTTTGCGAAGGTCGACCCCCTGCTCTTTCTTGAACGTGTTGGCGATGTCGTTGATCAGGGCCTCGTCCCAGTCGTCGCCCCCCAGGTGGGTGTCGCCGTGGGTGGAGAGGACCTCGAAGACGCCGTCCCCCACGTCGAGGATCGAGATGTCGTAGGTTCCGCCGCCGAGGTCGAAGACGGCGATCTTCTCGTTCTTCTTCTTGTCGAGTCCGTAGGCGAGCGCCGCGGCGGTCGGCTCGTTGATGATCCGGGCGACCTCTAGGCCGGCGATCTGGCCGGCGTCCTTGGTGGCCTGGCGCTGGCTGTCGTTGAAGTAGGCGGGAACGGTGATCACGGCCTTACGGACCTTGTGGCCGAGGTGACTCTCGGCGGCCTCCTTCAGTTTGCGGAGGATGTAGGCCGAGATTTCGGGAGGGGTGTACTCCTTGCCGCCCACCTGGATCTTGACGAAGTCGTCGGGGCCGCCGACGATCGCGTAGGGGACCATCTTCTCCTCGGTGGCGACTTCCTTGTGGCGACGGCCCATGAACCGTTTGATCGAGTAGATCGTCCCCTTGGGGTTCGTGATCGCTTGGCGCCTGGCTGGCTCGCCAACCAGGACTTCACCCTTGCTGGTGAAGGCGACGACTGAAGGGGTCAGTCGGCTGCCCTCTTGGTTGGGAATGACGGTCGGCTCGCCCCCCTCCATGACTGACACGACGCTGTTGGTCGTTCCCAAGTCGATACCAATGATCTTTTCGCCTTCTGCCACGGTGAATCTCCTCTCGAGTGTCCGACTCGTCTCGCCAGGAATCCGAGTCCGGGTTTCGACCTGTGGGAACGTGCTCCGCGAGAGCCAAAGAATAGGGACAAGTGGATCTGTCAGTCTTTGCCGTCATGGTTATGCGAAGTTCGGTGGCCGCTTGGTGATCGAATCGCTGGGATTGAGCCCGGGGCGGTTGATTCCATGAGCCATGAGATGCGACCAGCTCCGCATGCGGAATCCGAGAGCGATCATCAGCACGCCGTAGGCGATCGAGTACGCGCCGATCAGCCAGATGACGGCCAGGGCGCCGGTGGCCGGCCTGACGATCAGGGCCAATCCAAAAAGGACAGACAGAACGCCGCTGATCGCGAGCAGCCATTCGCCTTCGACCTCATGGCGGAGCCGGAAGGCCGCGATCACCTCGAGAACGCCCGTGAAGATGGCCCAGAATGCGATCAGGTAGAGCAACGCCAAGGCCGTGATCCCGGGCCAGGCAAACGCGATGATACCCACCGCGATGCCGAGCAGGCCGTCAATGAGCATGGCCCACCAAGGCTCCCCCCCCAGCGGCCGGCCGGCGAGGGCCGCGGCAACGGCGAAGAGGCCCCCCACCAGGGCGAACGCCCCGTAGAGGAGGATCAAGCTGGCCAGGGTGATCCCGGGCCAGGCAAAGGCTGCGACCCCGAAGAGCACCGCGACGACGCCCCGCAACACCAGGGCCCACCAGTTCCGTGCCAAGGGCACCATTTTCTTGCTCCTCTTGTGTGAATGAAAGTTTGAGTCGAGACAGGATTCACGCGTTCGTTCGGTCGATTCGCTCCCATGGACTGGCGGCCCACCGGATTGGCCGAGGTGCTTCTCGCGACATGAGCGAGGACCTCCCGAGCGATCCAACGATCATCACTCGGGAGGTCTTTCTCCAAGACCCGGTCGCAGTTGCCGTCGGCGCCGGCGGCCCCCCGCGATGGCGAGGGGCACGGCCCCGTGGTTTTTGGGGGGGGCAACGATTAGAGATGCCGATGGAACCATGTGTTGACCTTGTCCCACCAGTGCGTCACCATTTGGCTTTGGCGGATCCGATCGGTATGGTTGGTGGGGGTAGCCTTCTCCTGGCGGAGTTGATTCTCCATTTGCTCGACCTCGCGAAGCATCTCATCCACATCCTTGCGATGGTCTTTCGGGAGCACTTCGCGGTAGGCCATTAACCGCTGGTGGGCGATGCTCATATTGGCCATGGCCTGCGCGGGGTTGTCCTCTTCCAGGGACCGCTTCGCAAACCAGATTGCGTCCCGGGCGGAAGCGAGTTCCGAATCCTCCTTGACCGAGCGGAAATCGAGGCCACGGACCAGGGCCATCGCCAGGGCCTTGGTGGCGACGTCGGACTTGCTCTCCGTCAGAGCCTTGGTCGCCTTTGCGAGCTGGGCGTCGATCTGGTCGAGTTTGGCGACTGCCTCCGTGATCACCCGTTGGGACTCGACGACCTGGAGGCCGGCGATCGTAAACGCGTTGCGTCGGGCCTCCACGATCGGGGCCAACGTCTCGGAGTGCAGAATCCCCGCGTATAAGGGGATGGTGTCGTCCTGGATCACGAGTTCATCCTCGAAGATCGGTTTGCCGTCGGGGGCGACGGTCTTCGTATGGATGGTCGTCTTGGGCAGCATCTTGCGGATCGCCAGGGTGCCCTCTCGGCACTTACTCACTTCCTTGAGCGCCTCTTTGGGGTCGTCGGCATCAAGCGCGAGTCGCGCCTTCTCGACATGCTCGAAGACATCAATCATCAGCAGCGAGAGCTGCCGTTGGTCCTCCTGGGCCAGTCGATCTGTGCTCTCGTTCGACAGTTCGGTGTGATACCCCTTCTCGGAGCCGAAGGTCCGGACAACCCGATGGTTGTTCGTCTCCTTGCCATTGGTCTTGTCGGTGGCTTTGTCGGTGGCCTTGTCATCCTCCTTGACGGTGGAGGACGTCTGTTGTCCCCACGTCGGCACAGCAATGAATAGGAAGGCCATCAAGCCCGCGGCGAGAAGCCGCCACGACGACGTCGACCCCTGATAACGGTTTCGCATGATCTTGTCTCCTCAACCCTCAATCGGTTGCAAACCCGTGGTGCGAGAGACCTTTGCTTTGGTTGTCCACGACGGCTCTGGATCCAAGGCGGTCGCGTGGAACACTTATGGGATGCGAGCGATTTACCGCCGCGTTGCGCCCGCCGATTGTCACCCCTCAAGCCAGTCCGGGGTGACGGTCAGTAAAATCTGCATGTCAGCAATTTTTAGTCGTGAAAGAACGACGTAATCGAAGCACAAAGTTTGTGTGGTCGGCCCCGATCGGTCGCTCTTTCATGACTTGCAATTGGGAAATTCGGTCAAGCCGAGGCGGTCAGCCACCCGAGGTACGCTGTTCTGGCGGATACTTCATGCATTCTCCGAACAGCGCTTCGAATTCGAGGCTGACCTCTGCGGCTTCCCCCTTGAGTTGCCGGAGGAACTCGCGTTCCTCATCTTCGATCTTGTCGTCCTGGAGCACCAATCGCCGGAGCCATTCCGTCTTCTCAGGCCCGATCCGGCCATCCATCAGGATGTATTTCTTGATTGTGCTGTAGAAAAACTGCTCGAAGGCATGCGTGCGCTGTTGCACTCGCTTGTGCAGCTCAACCAGAAAATCGGCCTCTCTGAGGTCGAGCTTGCCGTCGGCTGCCAAGGTGTTGCGAAGCACCTCGATCTCCTGGCCATCCACTCGGCCATTGCGGACGAGCCGCTCTTCGAGTCCGCGCAAATCCACCATGATTGTGTCCCCCGAAAAATGGCCCTGGGTGGAAGGCTCGGCGTCCCGGTTTTGACCGGGAAATGGCCCCCATTGGGGCTTTGGATCCGAACCGCTCCGCCGTTGGGCCGGCCGCGGGACCGGTCATGCACTCTTTTGTTTGTTTAATTCGCGACCTGGACGCTCAGCCGAGCGATCGCGGCCTCCGCGACTCCAAAGGAGGAGGCGGGGTTTTGCCCGGTCACGAGGTTGCGGTCCGTGATCACATACGGCATCCAGGATTTCCCGGACTGGAAGTTGGCGCCGTGATCGCGGAGCTGGGTCTCGAGCAGGAACGGCATCTTGTCCGCCAGCCCAACCTCGTTCTCTTCCTTGTTGGTGAACGCTGTGAGCCGATAATCCTGAAATGTCCAAGTCCCGTCCGCACGGATGGCCGGCAGCAGTCCCGCCGGGCCGTGACAGACGGCGGAGATGAGCTTCCGGTCATCCTGCATGCGATTGAGGATTTCCCCGAGCTCCGGAGAGTGGGCCAGGTCCTGCATGGGGCCATGACCCCCCGGCAGATAAATCGCGTCGTAGGAATCGATCTGAGCTTTGGAGAGTCTTTCCAAGATGAGTGGGTGCCGCAAGTCCTCAAGGGAGGCGAGGTACTCCGTGAACTGCTTGATGACCTTGGCCCCCCCCGAGTTCTTCTCAGGGGCCAGGCTTCCCTGGTCCAAAGGAGCCGGGACACCCCCCGGCGTGGCAATCTCCACGACCAGCCCGGCCGTACTGAACAACTCGTGAGGGACGACGATCTCCTCGGCCCAGAACCCGGTCTTCCGGATCGTCCCATCGACCAACGTCAGGTGATCGACCCCAGTCACGACCATCAGTAGCCGGATCATGTTGTCGTTCCTTTCTCTTCTCTCTTCGGCGCTCTCCGCTCAGGGGAAGAGGATCAAACCAGGTGCAACCGGGACGGAAGACCAAGTTCTCAAAGAGATGGTTACGCGTTTGTCTCCTGTTGCATGTCTCCGCGATCGATCCGGAACGCTTCCTCTCCTGAACGATTGATCTTTGGGCTCAAGTCTCCAGTCGCAAGGCGCGCGCCGCGTGCTCGGAGCCGGGTGGGATCTTTTGGGTAAACCGCCTTATCCTTTACGCAGCTAAGAGATTGCGAGAAGGGGCGAGCCATGTGAGGCGGGAGGGGAGTGCGGTGGATGAGCCATCCCGGATGCCGCTCTCGGGTGACACTTTGTCGGCCCCGCTCGAGGGGAGCGACATCTTGGCGAAGACGCACGCGGTGGCCTTTCCGGGCCGAACTGCCGTGGATTTCGCAATCCCGCGCGGTTTCTTTTTTTGATCCGTGAACTCCAGGATTACGAGTGGCCGCGGAACTGAGCGAGGTGCGATGGCTCCTGGCGATCACCCTTGCTTGGGGGCATTCCGCTCGACGTATCCCAGGCATTGCGAGACCGGCTGGCGGGGGTATTTCGTGAATCGAGCATCGGCTTGCGCACGTTCGCAGAGCAAGAATCTGGATCCTTTACCCGAGGTAATTACACGCATCCAGCCACAACGTTCGCAGAGGCTTGCTGTTGTCATTGAGAAGTCTTGCTTTTATTAAGCGTGTGGTTTCGGCTGCCGGGGTGTGCGATGGTCCCCCATCGTCACGTCAAGGCGGATAAGTTATTCGCAGGTATCTCCGGAGGTATCAACCCCAACTCTCGCGCGAACGAGGCCACGGCGTCCGCGAACTCGCGCGGGTGAAGAATGAGCCAGTCGTGGCTGGCGTTGGACCAGATGATCCGGCAGTCGGGGATTGTGGCTTGGAACCGCTCCGCGCAGTGGGGAGGGAACGTGTGGTCGCGGCGGCCCCAGGCGAGCAACGTCGGCGCGGTGATTCGCGAGGCAACTTCGAGAGGTTCGGTATCGGCCGCGAGCCGAAACGCGTGGTAGAGGCAGTTGCGCGGATGCCGCAGAAGGTTGGCAATCATATGAGGAGTCAACGGTAGGTTGAGCCGAGATTCTTCGGTCATCCCATCGTGAAGGCGACTCTTCAAGAGACTCCACCAGGTGGCTCCAGGGAACCCGCCCACGCTATCGACCATGACCAGGCCGTCGAGCCTGTCGGGATGACGCACGCCCATCAGGGCGGCCACGCCCCCCGTGTCCGAATGACCGACCACGAGCGCTCGATCCAGATTCAAGGCATCGAGCAATCCGGCTGCCCAATCGGCCCCCTCGGCGAAACCCCAGGGTTGCTTCAAGCGTTGCGAATGTCCCGAGCCGGGCATCTCGGCTGCGGTCACCTGAAAATGCGCGGCGAGGCCTTCGATCGTTCCGCGATAACTGGGAGCTCGAAGGAAGGCACTCGGGATCAGCAGCAGCGGGGGCCCTTGCCCAGACTGGAAAAACCGAGTCCGCATCCCGTTCACGTCGATATATTGCTCAGCCCACTTCGGCAGGGTGGGAGGAATCAAGTCGGGCACACTCGGTTCGGTATGAGTTGCCATCATGTTTCTGGAAGCCTTTGCCTTCAGTCCCGATCGAGCGTCCCATGAAACGAAATTCCCGCACCAGCATGGTGCGAATGGTGTGCCCAACAGTCGAAATTGTGCGGGCCCACCCGGTTGAGCAGTCTGTGGGATGGGCCCGCGTCGCGTCGTGAAGGGAAGGGAACAGCTCGGAGGCAAGGCGGGATCAATCGTCTTCGCGTAGGGCTTCAATCACGCTGACTGGCGAGGGGGTTGCGATGACCCGCGCGAGCCGGAAGCCGGCCGCCGCTAGGAGGACGCGGAACTCCTCTGCGGTCCGTTCTCGTCCTCCGGTCATAACGAGCATGTTCAAATCCATGAATTTGCCAAACGATGGCTCGTTTCGCGGCGGGATGACCGCTTCGACCAGCAGGAGCCGGCCCCCTCGAGCCATCGCGCGATGGCAATTTTTGAGGATCGCGACACTCTGGGCGTCGTCCCAGTCGTGGATGATCCACTTGAGTGTGTAAATGTCCCCGCCGGTCGGGACCGCTTTGAAGAAGTCACCGCCGACGGCTTCGATCCTTCCGTCCAGCCCCTCCGCGCGGAGCCCGTTTTGGCCCGCCTCGACCACCCGAGGCACATCGAAGAGTACCCCCTTCGCCGTCGGGTTCGCCTTGAGGATCGCGGCCAGGAAGGTGCCGTGCCCTCCTCCCACGTCTACCACGGTGCGGTCGTTTGAGAAGTCGCAGGAGCGGACCACCGCGTCCTCGATTGACCGGGTGAGCCCGGACATGGACTCGTTGAAGACCTTGGCAACCTCGGGGTTCTGAGCATAATACTGCCAGACGGGCATCCCGAAGTGGTGGTCGAAGGCGATTTCTCCCGTTTTTACGCTTTGAAGAACGTCGCGCCAGGCGTCGTAATGGTCTTCACCCAACTCCGAGATCGCACTCGACCGGAGCGAGCCGGGAACGCCCGATCGGAGGATATCCCCCAAGGGGGTCGACGCGAATCGCCCGTGCTCATCCTCGACGAAAATTCCGACGCTCGCCAGCGCCCGGAGCACACGATAAAGCGAAGGTGCGTGCGTGTCTGTTACCGTGGCCAATTCGTCGGCCGTCTTTGGCCCCTCCTGGACGAGATCGGCAAGCCCGAGCTTTGCGGCAACGTAGACCGCCCGCGAAGTCCAGAAGCCATTGATAATCTGGAATAACTGCCCGGAAGGGGAGAGCGTCGCCTGAACCATGCAGATCCTCCTTGACATGAACTTGGGGAAGGACGAGACCTTAACCCGGTGTTTTGCCCGACGCAATACCTCTTGAATAACGATGTGATTTGTATGAAATATTCAAGGACGAAATCATGAGGAGTTGGTCGAAATGGATCGTTGAAGCAAGTTCGCCGGCCACGGAAGTAGTGCGGTGACACGGGAAGTGCAACGATAAGAAAAGCGACCTCATCCCTGGTCGCTTGCCAGATCAAGGACCCGACGCCGCAATCGGCCGGGTCGCCTCAAACCTTTGAATCGGAATCGGTGAGAAAGGAGCGACACGCGATGGGCCATCTGGAGCGGGACGGTTGATCCCACCGGAATCTCCCGTTAAAAGCGAACGACCGGAGAGATCACGGGACTGGCGCGGTGCGGTGGGCGTGACGGCGCTGGGGCTGTCGGCCTTGTTGTGGTTTGCTCTGGTGTTGATCTATGTCATTCAGCCCGACGCGTGTGCGGCGATCACGGTCTTCCCGGTGTGGGCCTGGCTCTTCCCCGGCTTCACCTTTGCCGCGTTGGGAGGTTTTCTTCAGGGGCGTCGCAACTTCGCGGTCATGGCCGTGGCGTGGTGCCTTTTCCTCCTCGGGTTGGCGGAGGAACCGTGGAGCCTGCTGCGCTCGTTGACTCCGCCGTCTCGAGGCGGTCCCCGCAACCATCCCCATCATCCTGGGAGGAGACCTCAACGCCCCGCAACGGGACGCGGCGTTCCGTTCATTCTCGCCGCGCCTTCAAGACACCTTCGGTGAGGCCGGTCGTGGGTGGGGGAACACGATCATCAACGACTTCCCCTTTCTTCGGATCGACCAGGTCTGGGCATCAAGGTCGCTCCGCGTGCTGAAGGTCGTCGTGGAGAAAACAAGGCATTCGGATCATCGTGTGCTAATTTGCGACCTGGGATTTTTGTAGCCCCGATGGGGTGACATTGAATGAATTGATGGTGTGGAAATTGGAATGACGAACTGTCTGGATGTGGCTTGTGTTTTATGCCTGGCCTCAGAATCCGCCGACAAGATATCGGTTTTCGATCACCAGATAGATGAGGGTCGCCACCAGGAAGAGTCCCGCCATAGTGATGAGGTAGAGAACGAGCACCGGCAACGGGCCGAGCCGAGCTTCAAATCGTCGAGCGCCCTGCCAGGCGAGCCAGCCGATGACTGGATAAGCCACGAGGCCCGCCGAGGCCAAAGCGATCAAAGTCGGATCGCTCTGACCTTGGTCTTGAACGTTCACGATGGCGATCGCCGTATACAAGACGAGCAGGCTGAGATGCCAGGTCTTCAGTTGGCCGTAAGACGCCAGCCATTCCTTGGATCCGAAGGGAGCGTGAATTCCCGTCATGAGCTTGCTTCTCCTTCTCCAATCACGTGGTCTGATGAATCAGTAGCTGTCGCTCGAGATCGCTTCGCCCCCGCTCGGCGTTCCCAGCGCCTTCCAGGTCCGCGGGTCAATGTTGTCCTTGATGAACCGGACCGATCCATCAACGAATAAGAAATTCGCTCCACCTTGAAAGGGGCTGCCAAACCCGTCGGACGAGCGGTTGATCCCTTTGGCCGGATCCCGCCAGTTCGTGGGGTTGCCCCACGGCTTGAAGCTTGAGGGGACCTCTCCCGCCATCATCGTTTGCGCCTCGCCGTCGGTGATGTCTTTGGTGTTGCGACTTTTGTCACCTCCAATCACCAACGCATTTCCGGAGTAATGGCTGAGGGCGTAACCCTTGCTGTCCTTCTCGAAGCCACCGATTGCCGGGTTGAGGTAAAACTCCAGCGCGGTCCCGAAGGACGTGCTGTTGCTCCGGTCGTTCCAAGGGAGGTCAAAGTTGATCTGGTTGTAGAGGACCTGATTGTCCATTTGGGCCAGGATCAGGGCCTGCCAACCGTGTTGAGCACGCCCCTGCGGGTCGAACGTCCCACCGGGGGGAAAACTTGCTGTTTCTTCATGACGATTATAGTTGTAAAGGGCCAGTCCTATTTGCTTGAGGTTGTTGACCGATTGGTGGCGAGTGGCCGCCATCATGCTGCCCCTGGAGAGGAGAGGCTTCCTGGACGTGATGAGCCAACCCGTCTGGTGGGCCACTCCCACGCTTGTGAGTCCGGCGACAAACATCAATACGATGATCGCGACCAAGGAGGTGGTCCACGACCGTTTCCACGGGCTTGCGGCTTGGTCTCTCCCCTGCCCTTGCATTTGCCCGTGAAGCCAACCCAGGAAGAGGTGCAGACCGATCGCGAACAGGGCCAGGCATACCAGGCCGTTGACGAGACCGATGCCGTTGATTCGAATTTTCGAGATCATCCTGTTGAGAAAGAACAGCCAGCCGAAAGCGAGACTGAAGACAAGGTCGATCGGTACGCCGAACCCGATACAATCGAGTAGCAACAGGGCTAGCAAACCGAGGCTTCCCCACGCGAGGTAATGACGCATCAGGGGTTCCTTACTTCCGTGTTTCCCTGGATTTCCTGAGCGTTCATCTCGCGGATCTCGCCGCTGGTCAACAGCAGAAGTCGGCCGTTGCCGAAGAGGTCGGGCTCGATCGCAAGCGGCGTTGCCCCTTGATCCGCGACCTGCCCGCCGTGATAGATGTAGCGCATGCCCGAGGGATCCGGTGCCTGCCAGAACCTTTCGGGAATGTCGGGGCCGGATGCGTCGGCCGGGAAACGCCCCTTGTGCCCTTGGGCGTAAGTCCAGAGCGCACCCCGGAGCCGATCGAGGCTCTGGCGGCGGGCTGACTCCTGCTCGGAGATCGACCGCTTCGTCTCGTTCTGAAGCTTGTACGTGTATCCTTCTTTCTGCCAGGCACCAGGGGTCATGAGCTCCCGCGCTCCCGAGATCATGGTGAGGACGAGAAGGAAGAGCAGGCCCCAGAGCGCGACGACCCCGACCGCCTTTCGGTAAGCGAGGCGGGGGAGCCGAGGGAAGTCCTTGCGCAGCGAATTCCAGACCCTCTGGATGCCCCAGGCAGATATCAGGAAACCAAGCAAGAAGAACGAGATTGTTTGCACCCGCATTCGGGTGATGTCGGAAAGAAGCAAGGAGGGCATGCCCGCCACCGCGAAACTCGGCCGCAGCGCGATCAGGGAAGACGTGAGGAAGAGACTGCGGACAATCGGCCTCATGAGGTTTACCCCTGAGTTTCAGGTCAGACGGCGAGCGTCTAAGACAATTGTCAGATTTCGGGGCCAAGATTTCAAGGGAGAGGAGAAAAACTCCTCGCGCTCGGCAGTTGGTGCACGAATTTGGATTTGGATAAGGAACGCTGTCTAAAAAGGAAGTTTACGGCCTGAACTGGTCGTTCGGGTGTCCTAACAGCCTTGAGCGACCTCCGTCGAATTCCGATGCGCGCACCAACTGCCGAGCGCTTACCAAATTTTTAACCACGAATGACACAAATAACACGAATAAAAACAAAAAAATCCAATCATTTGTTTGTTTTTTTTCTTCATTCGTGTTATTTGTGTCATTCGTGGTTAAATTCTCCTTTTTCCCCCTATCGCTCGGCATCTGGTACGCGAATTTGGATAAGGAACGCTGTCTGAAAA
The DNA here is from genome assembly GCF_000242455.2 of Singulisphaera acidiphila DSM 18658. Taxonomy (GTDB): domain Bacteria; phylum Planctomycetota; class Planctomycetia; order Isosphaerales; family Isosphaeraceae; genus Singulisphaera; species Singulisphaera acidiphila. The sequence continues at coordinate 4,379,236 of NC_019892.1, read as the reverse complement.
GGAAGTTTACGACCTGAACTGGTCGTTCGGGTGTCCTGGCGGCCTTGAGCGACCTCCGTCGAATTCCGATGCGCGCACCAACTGCCGAGCGCTTACGAAAAACTTGCGATTTAGGGATTGAAGCTTCGGATTTAGCTCACACGTTGCAGAGCGCCTGCGGCGGTGCTGTCATAGCCGGGCAGGTCTCCCAGGGCTTGCCGGTAGCTCGGTGAGCGGACCGCGTGGACCAGGGCCTTGAGTCTGGGGTCGTCCTCCCAACGTGTGGGGAAGCAGAGGTCGTATGCCTCCTGGCGGACGCCGAGGAAATCAAGACCGGCCTCCTCGCTGACCAGGCGGAGGCAGACGCCTGCGTCCGCCCAGCCGCCACGGAGCGCTTCGGCCACCCCGCGATGATCGGAAGCCAGCCGGTTGGGGGCCTGCCGATCGGTCAGAAGCTCGTCGAGGCACTGGCGGGCTCCCGACCCCGTCTCCCGGCCGATCCAGCGCAGGTCCGAACCGATCGCTGCTCCGACCGTCGATAACGCGAGCCCAGGGGCCAGGGCGATCCCTTCCTCCCAGTGGGCGACCCGGAGCAGGGTGTATCCCGGCCCCAGCGCCGCGCGGACGACCCCGGCATTGCCCCCCGGCTCGTCATGCCGGCTCAGGTGGACCCCCGCGGCATGTACCAGGCCTTGGCCCAGCAGGGTCAAGGCCGTTCGGCTCGGCCGCTGAAACGCCAGGAGCCGCACACCGGCCTCGCGCGCAAGCTCGGCGGCCAGCAGGCCGACCGCCGGGTCGCAGCAGGCCATGATCAGGGTCCGCTCCGGGGCGATCGGTTCCCCAGCCTGGAGCGTCCCCTCATGGACGACCCCGTCGTGAGGGATCATCCCCAGCGGACTCGGTTCGGCCGGATAGAGCCGTATCTCCCCCCCGAGTTCGGCCGTCCAGTACCGACACGGCTCACGCCGAGGCGTCCAGGCCCAGGTGGGGGCTCCAGCCTCCGGTTTGCGGAGCCGGAACAGATCCTCCACCCGGCACTCCAATGCGGCGGCCAACGCGAGGGCCGCTGCGGCCGACGGCACGAGCCGGCCCGTCTCAATCGCGCTTACCCCCGCGCGGGATAACCCCGACCGCCTCGCCAGGTCCTCCTGCGACCAACCTCGACGGCCCCGCCACTCCCGGAGATAACTCGCGAACTCGCTGAGTTGCGCCATGATCGTATCAGTCTCCGCCAGACTTGTAGCGGGTGAGGGGGCTAGGTATAACGGAGCTCTCGGTACGATTGTGTCGCATGATGGCACGATGATAACAGGCGGAGCCTGAGATCGTCAGCCCCACCGTTTGGGCTCGATTCAAATGAGAACTGCACGGAACCGGCCCGCCTTCACGCTGATCGAACTGTTGGTGGTGATCGCCATCATTGCGGTCCTGATCGCCTTGCTTTTGCCCGCGGTGCAGGCGGCCCGGGAGGCGGCTCGGCGGATCCAGTGTTCGAACAATCTGAAGCAGATCGGGCTTGCGATGCATAACTACCACTCGGTCAACAATGTGTTCCCGCCGGGGCGGATCAACACATACGTGGCTGGCAACGGCCACTGCTGGGGGGCCTATTCGCAGTTGTTGCCGCAACTCGAGTTGCAGGCGCTCTTCAATACGATGAATTTTAGCATGAACCCCGACCCCGACTATACCAGCTCGAGCGCGGTCGTGAACATGACGGCGGCCGTCACGGTCGTCAATGCCTTGATCTGTCCGTCGGACGGCGGGCCGACCCTTGTTCCGGTTGGCGGTGGTCCGTACGCGGTTCACAACTACTTGCTCAGCGTAGGATCGGGCTTTTCGGTGGTGCAGACCCCTCCGACAGGGATGGTCGTGCCGAACGGGATCTTCTCCGAGAATTCGGCCGTGGCGATCGCCGCGATCACCGACGGGACCTCGCAGACGGTGGCGATCAGCGAGACGATCCGTTCCACCGACGGATCACCCACCGGCCTGAACACCCAGACGGTTTTCCAGCGCGACCCGCTGGCCGGATTCGTGCTGACGGGCAACAACTCGGCGGGCAACGGGCCGCCGATCACCGACGACGCGAGCTACGTGAGCCAGTGCCTGAGCCGCAACCCGCCGTCCGGCTTCCAGCCGACTCGCGGCGTCAAGTGGCTCTACGGGGCCCCGGGGCACAGCATGTACAACCACCGCCGCCCTCCCAATGACAAACGGTACGACTGCCGGGGTGGGTTGCCCCACAGCGACAAGAGTGCGGCCGACTGGCAGAACCTCTCCCTCAACATCACCTCGAGGAGCCGTCACCCTGGCGGAGCCAACTCGCTCTTCTGCGACGGCCACGTTCAGTTCGTTAAAGACTCTGTCAATGTCACCGCCTGGCAGGCGCTCGGCAGCCGCAACGGCGGTGAAGTCGTTTCGGCCGACGCGTTCTAATTTTTCTGTAGTATGCAGATGTGAAATGCTGAATGGAAAATAGGGGTTCTCGGGGTGGGTTGAGACCGAGGCTAATAGGCAACGGGCCGCGTCATTTGGTAGAGTAAATTCGACGGAATGCCCGAGACTCGTCACGACAGTCTGCCCAACGAGGAGTCCGAAGTGATGTCCGACGACCAGCCGAACAGCCCCGATCGCCGCGAGTTCCTTCAGGCCGGTGCCCTGGCGACGGCCGCCGCCCTGGGGGCGGCCACTGGCCTCCACGCTCAGGATGAGGCGGCCAAGCCCACGACGCTCCCCAAGCGGAAGCTGGGCAAGACGGGCGTCGAGATCACGCTGCTCGAGATGGGGACCGGGGCCCTGCGCGAGCGTGGTGTGCTCGACCGCCTGCTCCGGCTCGCCTATGCCAGCGGGATCCGCACCTTTGATACGGCCAACCTCTACGGCACCGAACCCGGCTTCAAGAAGTGGTTCGAGCAGGCCCCCGAGGTTCGCAAGGAAATCGTCCTCGTCACCAAGGATGAGGTCAACACCCCCAAGCAGATGCTCACCACGCTTGACCAGCGGTTGGAAGCCTTGGGGACCGACTACGTCGACTTCTACTTCGTCCACGGGCTTGGCGATCACCACACGCTTGACGAGTCGATCAACTTCGTCAAGGGCCAGGAGTTCAAAGAGACGGCCGAGGCGATCCGCAAGTCGGGGAAGGCGAAGTTCGTCGGTTTTTCCACCCACCACAAGGACCGCGCCCAGACGATTCAGGCGGCGGCCGAGGGGGGGATCGTCGACGCGATCATGCTGATGTATACGCCTTGGCTCGACAAGGACTCCCCGCTCAACAAGGCGCTCGACACCTGCTACAGCAAGGGGGTCGGCCTGATCTCGATGAAGCAGGTCGCCGGCCAGTTCCCCGCCAAGCCCAAGGTCAACGTGCTCGAGGAGGTCGTGCGCCGGGCGCCGATGCTCGCCGAGAAGAAGCTGTCCCCCTATCAGGGCCTGCTTCACGCGATCTGGACCGACGAGCGGATCAGCGGCTCCTGCGTCTCGATCAAGACGACCGAGCAGCTTCGTGAGGATGCCGACGCCGCCCGCCGTTATGAACCGCTCAAGACGACCGAGATCGAGCAACTCCGCGACGCCGCCCTCGCGTTTGGCCCGACCCTCTGCGCCGATTGCGACGGCCGTTGCTCTGTCGCCGCCGGCACCAAGGCTGAGCTTGGCGACCTGACCCGGTTTCTCACCTATCACGAGCACCATGGCATTCGCGTCGAGGCACGCCGCCAGTACGCTGCGCTCAGCCCCGAAGCCCGCGACTGGGCCGGCGCCGACCTCGAGGCCGCCCGCGCCGCGTGCCCGAACAAACTGAACTTCGCCAAGCTCCTCCCCGATGCCGACCGGTATCTGGCCTGAGCCTGATCGTAATCATTGAGTGACAACCCAAGGGCCGGCCGGGATCATCGTTCCCGTCCGGCCCTTTTTGTTTTGCTTGAGTAGACGATTTGGGCGAGCGCTCCCGCCTCTCTTGTTCTCTCTGACGCCAAATCCGTAGTGGCCGTGCCTCTATTGCAAAAAAACGTGAATTTATGTTTTCTGTCTTGTGGAATGGGCACGGCCTGTCATTTTCAGTCTACCTCCCCGATGGCGAAGGTGAAGGCCAACCGTCGAGGCCCCGATGAGTCACCGAAATCGGGGATTTGGATTTCACCCAAACGATCCGCTCTCCTTTTCCGTATCATGTCCAGATCGTTCGCGTTGGCAAAAGCCGCCGCATTGTCGCACCGTTTCACGGGTGGTTCGATCGACTCAACAAATGAGTCGTCGGGAACCAAGGCCCCTTTTCGATAGTCTAAGGTCTCGTCGGCTTGGGCCGCGGGAAGACTTGCTGGACAATTGACGTTTGTCCTATCTGGTTTTGCGGCTCCTAATCCTTTAGAATGCTTCCTCACCGATCTGACGCGTCGATGCACGGTCCGGCATCCTGGAGCGATGGAATGGCTCAACCTTCTCCGTCTCCCGTCCAAGAGGCGCTTGGCGAGGACGACGTCCAGGCAATCGACCAGCTGCGCGAGGCGAACGCCCGACTGCGGAATGAGCTTGCCAAGGTGATCGTCGGTCAGACCGACGTGATCGAGCGACTGGCGATCTGCCTGTTCGCTCGTGGTCACGCGTTGCTGATGGGCGTCCCCGGGCTGGCCAAGACGCTGCTGGTCAGCAAGCTCGCGGAGACAATGTCTCTGAAGTTCAGCCGGATCCAGTTCACGCCCGACCTGATGCCGATGGACATCACCGGGACCGACATCCTGCAGGATGGTCACAATGGGCGGCGAGAGTTTCAGTTTATTCATGGCCCCGTCTTCGCCAACATCGTCTTAGCCGACGAGATCAACCGGGCCCCACCGAAAACCCAGGCGGCGATGCTCGAGGCGATGCAGGAGCAGAACGTCACCGTGGTTGGGAAGTCGTTCAAGCTCGAACCGCCGTTCCTCGTGCTTGCCACCCAGAACCCGGTCGAGCAAGAAGGCACCTACCCGTTGCCCGAAGCCCAGCTTGACCGGTTCATGTTCCTCATCGAGCTCGACTATCCGTCCGAGGCGGAAGAGGTCAGGATTGCGCGCACGACCACCGGGGACGCGCTTCCTCAGCTCGACCACCTGCTGACGCCCGAAGACGTGATCCGGTTCCAGCACCTCGTACGACGTGTGCCGGTCCCCGATCATATCTATACCTTCGCGGCACGGTTGGTGCGCAAGACGAGGCCGAACGATCCGACCGCCCCGTCGTGGCTCAAGCCGCTTGTGTCGTGGGGGGCCGGCCCGCGAGCGGTCCAGTATCTCATTCTGGGCGCCAAGGCCCGCGCGGCCTTGCTCGGCAGCTACATGGTCCGGCTCGAAGATATCCATGCGGTGGCCGTTCCCGTGCTCACGCACCGCGTGATCACCACGTTCGCGGCGCAAGCCGAAGGGATCGACGCCAAGAAGATTGTGAGCCGGCTCGCCGAGGAGGCGAACATGGAACGGTAGCGGAGCGGCCACGCTTCGCGGAGCCTCGGCTCAAAAGGGACGCTGGCGCGTGCGTCGGCTCAGTGCTCTTTGAGCCGAGGCTCTTGATCCTTTCACACGGAAAGTTCATCCAGCCATGTTCCCGGATCGCCAGCCCCGAAGCTTCCTCGACGCCAGCGTATTGTCGCGGCTCGCCAGCGTTCCGTTGATGGCGCGTCGGCCGATGCAGGGGAGTGTGTCGGGCCGACACCCCAGCCCGCATCGCGGCTCGAGCGTTGAGTTCTCCGAATACCGTAAATATGTGCCCGGCGACGATCTCAGGAGGTTGGACTGGCGGGCCTATGGCCGGTCCGACCGGTTCTTCGTCAAGGAGTTCGAGGCGGACACCAACCTGCGGTGCTGTCTGGTGCTCGATACCAGTGGCTCGATGGGTTACGGCTCGACGGGCGTGACCAAGATCGAATACGCCCGGCGGATCGCCGGGTCGCTCGGCCACCTGGCGATGCGCCAGGGGGACGCAGTCGGGCTCGCCTGCGTGGCCAACGGCCTGGTCCGCACGATCCCTCCCAAGCGAAACCCTGCGCACCTGATGACGGTCTTCGACATCCTCGAAGAAGCAAAGCCGCAAGGGGAGACGCGGCTCGCCCCGGTGCTCCACGAACTGGCGGAGACCGTGCGCCAGCGAGCCCTCGTGGTCGTGATCTCCGACCTGTTCGTCGACCCCGGCGAGCTTCGGAGCTGCTTTCAGCACTTGCGGTTTCGTCGACACGACCTGGCGCTCTTCCATCTGCTCGACCCCAAGGAGTTGAGCTTCGACTTTCGCCGGCCGATGCGGTTTCTCGATATGGAAGGGGGCCCGGCGATCTTTGCCGAGCCGAATGAGATCGCTGATCGCTACCGCAAGGCGATCGGCGCCTACCTGGAAGGGATCCAGGAGGCTGTGCGCGAGTCGGCCGTCGACTACCATCAAGTTCATATCGACGATGACTATGAGCAAGTGCTGCTCCGATTTCTCGTCGGCCGGGCACGATCGCGGGGGGTGCGATGAACTTTCTCCACCCGATGATTCTGATGGCCCTGCCGCTGGTCGCCTTGCCGGTGATCATCCACCTGATCAATCAGCGGCGATATCAGACCGTGCAGTGGGGCGCGATGATGTTCCTGCTGGCGGCGAACCGGATGTCGCGCGGGTACGCGCGGCTCCGCCAGTGGCTGATCATGGCTTTCCGGATGGCGGCCATCGCCGCCCTACTCTTCGCGCTCAGCCGGCCGTTGGCGGGGGGCTGGCTCGGCTTTACCGCGGGGGGGAGGGCCGATACCACGCTCATCCTGCTCGACCGGTCGCCGAGTATGCAGCAAGTCGGCAACGGGTCGGGCGGGTCGAAGCTCGAGACCGGGAAGTGGCAACTCGCCCAGGCGCTTGGAACGCTTGGCTCGAATCGCTGGGTCCTGATCGAGAGCGGGACGAACAAGCCTCGCACGCTCGAATCGGCCGAGGCCTTGCTTACGATGCCGGATACCGGACCGTTGAGCGCGGCGGCCGATATCCCGGGGATGCTCGAGGCCGCGCGCGACTACGTCCGGGCGAACAAGCCGGGGCGGACCGAGATCTGGATCTGCTCCGACCTCAGGCGCGATGACTGGGAGGTCGATGACGGCCGCTGGCGCTCGCTCCGCGAGGCGTTCCTTGGCTTTCCGCAAGGGGTCCGGTTCCATCTTCTCGCCTATCCCAGGACGGCGCCTTCGAATGTGTCGGTCCGGGTGACCGGGGTTCGCCGCCAGCCGGCCGGCGACGGTGATGGAGCGGACGTCTTGGTCTCGCTCAGCTTGGCCCGCGAAGGAAGTGAGAATGTACGGTCGACCGTCCCCATCCAGTTTGAGATCGGTGGGGCCCGCTCGGAACTGACCGTCGAGATGAACGGTCCTCGGTTCACGCTGAAGGATCATCGGATTCCGTTGGAGCGGGGGCGTCGCCGGGGCTGGGGCAAGGTCTCGATCCCGGCGGACGCGAACCTGGCGGACAACGACTTCTACTTCGCGTTCGATCAGCCTGCCCCTCGGCGTGCGATTGTCGTCGCGGAGGACGCGCAAGCCGGGCAAGCGTTGCGTCTGGCCGCCTCGATTGCCCCCGACCCTGCGTTGAAGTGCTCGGCCGAGGTTGTCCCGGTCGACCAGCTCACGGCCGTGGAGTGGGAGACCGTCTCCTTGCTCCTCTGGCAGAGTCCCCTCCCCGAAGGCGAGGCGGCCGACTTGGTCCGTTCGTTTGTCGATCGCGGCGGCCGGGTCTTTTTCTTTCCGCCTCGGGTGCCTGGCGGGGCCGAATTCCTGGGGGGGCGGTGGACGGCCTGGGGAGACCAGCCGCAGGAAACGACGGTGGAGACCTGGCGAGGGGATCAGGACCTGCTCGCCAACACCCTGAATGGCGCTGCGTTGCCGGTCGGCCAGTTGCAGGTCCGCAAGTGGTGCGGCCTGTCGGGCGACCTCACGCCGTTGGCCACCTTGAGAAAAGGGGGCGACCTGCTCCTGGCGCGAGCGACGACCAACGCCGGGGGGGCCTACTTCTGCGCGACCACGCCGGCAGCCGGCGACTCATCGCTGGCGACCGACGGCGTGACCCTCTACGTGATGATCCAGCGCGCTCAGGCCGGGGGGGCCGAAGCCCTGGAAACGACCCGGCAACTGGCGGCCGGCCCGATGACCGGCAACGACTCCACAGCCTGGTCGAAACTGTCCGGGGGAGACGAGGCGGTTTCGACCGAGTACTCGTTCCATCGCGGCGTCTACGCCTCTGGCGACCGGCTGCTGGCGATCAACCGGCCGGTCACTGAGGATGTGTCCCCGGTCCTGGCCGACGAGCAGGTGGCCGGCCTCTTTCGCGGGCTCGACTTCGTGCGGGTGGACGATCGGGAAGGGAACGTGGATTCGTTGATCCAGGAAGTCTGGCGCTTGTTCCTGATCGCCATGATGACGGCCTTGCTCGTTGAGGCCGCGCTCTGTATGCCCAGGCCCGTTCGGGTCGCGGCGGGGACAACCACATGAACGTGTCGCGGTCGCTCACTTTCCTGTGGACGCCCTGGTCGGCCGCCGTGTCGGCCCTGCTCGTGCTGGTGGCCGCCGGGCTCTGCTTCGTCGCCTGGCGGCGGAGTGGGTACAGGCGGTCGCAAGGGGTACTCGAGGGGATCCGGTTCACGATCGTTTGCCTCGGTGCGGTCTTGCTCAACCAACCCGAGTGGGTCGAGGAGTATCGCCCCGAAGAAAAGCCGTCGGTCGCCGTACTCTGGGACGCGTCGCCCAGCATGGAAACGCGCGACGTCATTCAGACGAGGCGGCCGGTGCCGACCGCCTCGCCCTTGACCCGGCGCGAGGCGATTGCATCGCTGGCCGACGCTGCGTCGTGGGACAAGCTTCGTGGGCGGATGAACGTGGTCGTTCAGTCGTTCTCGCCCAAGGCCGTGGGGCACGGCACGGACCTCTACGAACCGCTCGCCCAGGCCCCTGAAACGTTCCAGAATCTGCGTGGGATCGTCTTGGCGTCGGACGGTGACTGGACCGAGGGCCAGCCTCCCGTTCAGGCCGCTGCACGGCTGCGGGCCCTGGGGGTTCCGATCTTCGCGGTCCCGATAGGCAGCCCAACCCGGTTGCCCGACATCGAGCTGATCAACCTCGATGCGCCGACATTCGGTGTGGCGGGCAAGGCGGTGCGGGTTCCGTTCACGATCGACAGTTCACTCCCTCGCGAGCATGTCACCACGGTCACCTTGAAGACGTCGGACGGCGATGAGGTCACCAAGGAAGTGCGCGTCGCCCCGATGGGCCGGACCAGCGACGCGGTCATCTGGAAGCCGAAGGGGACGGGTGACTTCACGCTCGCACTCAACGTGCCCGCACACCCCGATGAGATGCTCTCCGACAACAACCAACTCTCCACGCCGATCTCGATCCGTGAGGAGAAGCTCAAGGTGTTGGTCGTCGAGTCGTACCCGCGCTGGGAATACCGCTACTTGCGGAACGCCCTGTCGCGCGACCCCGGGGTCGAGGTCTCTTGCCTGCTTTTCCACCCCGGACTGAGCAAGGCGGGGGGAGGCAATAAAGATTATCTTAAGCAGTTTCCCGCCGGGCTCGACGAACTCTCAAAGTATGATGTTGTGTTCATTGGCGATGTCGGGCTCGATGACGGTCAGCTCACTTCCGAGCAGTGTCGCCTCCTGAAGGGCTTGGTCGAGCATCAGGCGAGTGGGCTTGTGTTCATGCCCGGAATTCAAGGGCGACAGTTCTCGCTGCTCGAGACCGAGTTGGGCGACCTCTGCCCGGTCGCGCTTGACCCCAATCAGCCTGGCGGTTGGGGCTCGCGTACGCCGAACCACTTTGAGCTGACGGAGCTTGGCCGCCGAAGCTTGCTCACCAAGCTTGCCGACACCGAGGACGATAACGCCGAGGTCTGGGAGGGGCTTCCTGGCTTTCAGTGGTACGCCCCGGCGCTCCGGGCCAAGGCGGGGAGCGACGTGCTCGCCGTCCACAAGGACATCACGAACGAGTCCGGGCGGATTCCGTTGCTCGCTACGCGCACCTTTGGGGCCGGCAAGGTCCTGTTCATGGGGACCGATGGCGCCTGGCGCTGGCGGAAGGGCGTTGAAGATAAATACCACTACCGGTTCTGGGGCCAGGTGGTGCGCTGGATGGCGTACCAGCGGAACATGGCCAAGGGCGAAACGATGCGGCTCTACTACGTGCCCGACCAGCCGAGGATGAACAAGGTTTTGACGTTTCACGCCAACGTGATGGACCGGAGCGGTGAGCCGCTTCGCGGCGGCGACGTCTCCGCGCGGATCACGGCCCCCTCGGGTAAGGCGGAAGTCGCCCGCTTCACCTCCGCTGGCGACGAGTGGGGCGAGTACACCGGCCGGTTCACCGCCACCGAGGCGGGGCCGTATAAAGTGGCCCTGATCTGTAAGCAGACCGGGGCGACGCTCGACGCGACCTTCTTCGTGCAAGGGGCCACCGCCGAGCGGGTTGGCCGCCCGTCGCGGCCCGAAGTGTTGGAAGAACTGGCTCGAGTGACGCGCGGCAAGGTCGTCGAGCCGGACAAGCTCGATGACGTCGTTCGCACCCTGGCCGCGCTCCCCGACCCTCCCCCCGCGGTCCGCCGGTTGCAGTTATGGAGCCACGGGGGAGTGGCGGCTGTGATGATCGTCTTGATGGGGGCCTTCTGGGTGGGCAGGAAGGCGATCGGTCTCGTTTAAGGACGCTTATGATGTGCCAAGGATTATTGTGATGAGATGAGAAAGGTTATGCTTGAACTATGTAGCCCTGGAAGGGCGACCGTTCCTGGCCAGGGGCGCAAGCCCATGGGGACGGTGAATGTTTAAGTGAAGAATTTTTTGCAGCCCCGAAGGGGCGACCGTCAATTGCCGAGGCCTTAATTTGACGGCCGCCCCTTCGGGGCTCCAAGGCGCAAACCTAATCCAACTTTTTCCAGGGGTTCACCCCTGGCTAGGAACGGTCACCCCTTCGGGGCTGCAAAAAGTCTCGCGGATCGGGACGATTTTGCGGACATCCGTTTGCTGACTCCCTGTAAACTGTCGCGAAATGTCGGTTAACCGCAAGCTATAAGTGAGGTCGATATGAGCCTCGCGGGAACGCAGAATCGGTTGGAGCTACCGGAGTCGTTGCGGACTCAACTCCGCAACTATCGTCGTCGGGTCTGGACCGTCAAGATGGCCGAGGCCGTCTTCGCGGCGGCCTTCGGGGTCGTCGCGGCGTTTCTCCTGATGTTCGTGCTCGACCGTGTCTGGGACACACCCGGCTGGCCGCGCGTTGCCCTGTTCGTCGTCGCCGCGTTCGCCTGCGCGATCGTGCCGCTCTGGTTGTACCGTTGGGTTGCTCGGAACCGTCGGTTCGATCAACTGGCTCGGCTCCTCGCGCGCAAGCATCCGCATTTCGGTGACCAGCTTCTGGGAGTGATCGAGCTGGTCCATAGCGACTCCGAACAGACCCGCTCACGGGCGCTCTGCGAAGCGGCCGTGCTCCAAGTGACGGACGACGCCGGGAAGCGCGACCTCAACGCCGCGGTGCCCAACCCACGCCATCGCATCTGGGCCTGGCTGGCTGCCGTTCCGGCAACCGCGGCGCTCGTCCTCTTCCTCCTCTTCCCAGCGGCGGCGTCCAACGCCTGGTCCCGGCTCATGGCCCCCTGGCGACCGATCCCCCGCTACACGTTCGCTGCGATCAGGCCGTTGCCGGATCACCTGGTTGTTCCCCACGGCGAGCCGTTCACCGCCGAGGCGAAACTCGCCGCAGGGACCGCGTGGCGCCCGGTCCGTGGTGAAGCTCGGCTCGACGGTCAAGGGGCCGTCTCCGCCCTGCTCCGCGACGACCTCTACGCGTTCGACCTGCCGGCGATGATCGCCCCCGGACCGCTTGAGGTCCGGGTGGGCGACTGGCTCCAGCGGGTCCGCGTAGAACCGACCCTCAGGCCCGAACTCACCTCGATCGTGGCCAACGTCGCCTTGCCCAAGTACCTTGGCCGTCCCGAGCCGCTCCACAAAGACGTGCGCGGCGGCTCGGTCTCGCTGGTCAAGGGGAGCGAGGCGACTTTCGCCGTCACGGCCAGCCGGAACCTTTCCTCCGCGCGGGTGGACGGCCAAGGGCGGACGCCGAGTGGCTCGACCGTCGCCAGTCCGTTGATGGTGGTCGACGGGCCTCGCAACCTGGAATTCCAGTGGAAAGACCAGTACGGCCTGGAGGGCAAGGCGCCGTTCACGCTCGCGGTCAACGGCCGGGACGACGAGCCTCCGACCGTCTCGTGTGAGAATATGCCCCGAAACAAGGTGATTCTCGACACCGAGTTGCTCGCCTTCAAGGTGCACGTCCAAGACGACTTCGGGATCAAACGCGTGGGCCTGGAGTGGCACGGGGTCGAGAGTCCGCTCATCGCGTCACCGGCCGCTGGCGAGCAGATCCTGGCGGCGGGGGGGAACGATAAGGAGAACCTCGACCTCAACGGCACCTTCACTGCTAAAACCTTGGGGATCGAGCCCCAGCCGATCAACGTTCGCGTGTTCGCCGAAGACTTCTTGCCGGGGCGTGCGCGGGCCTATTCGCCAACCTACACCTTCTACGTCTTGAACGCCGAGCAGCATGCGATCTGGATCGCCGAGCAACTGAGCAAGTGGCATCGGCAGTCGCTGGAAGTCCGCGACCGCGAGTTGCAGCTTTATGAGACCAACAAGCAACTCCGGGACCTGACGGCCGACGACCTCGACCGGCCCGAGACGCGGAAGAAGGTGGAGAGCCAGGCGGCCGCCGAACGGGCCAACGGGCGCAGGCTTTCGATGCTGGTCGGCTCGGGTGAGGACCTGGTCAAGCAGGCTTCACGCAACCCGGAGATCGGCGTTGGCCACCTCGAACGCTGGGCCGAGATGCTGCAAGTTCTCAAAGATATCTCGACTAATCGGATGCCGTCGGTTGCCGACCTCCTGAAGGAGGCCGCGCAGGCGCCGAGCCTCGCCGCGAACTCGACCGGCAACAAGGCGCCGATGGCCGGGCAGGTCCGGGCGGCCGGGGCTGGAGCCCCCTCCGAGCCCAAGAAGACGAACGCGGCGCCGTCGGCGGTCCCTGCGGTCGTTGACATGGAATCGTCGCAGAACTCGCCCACCAAGAAGCCAATCCCGCCGGCTCCGCCTGGGGGGAGTCCGAAGCCGAGACTTACCCTGGCGCAAACGACCTTGATGGGCAAGGGGTCGGCCACGCCGCCTCCGCCCCCCCCGCCTGCGGCCGAGAAGGTTGACGAGGCGGTCAATGCCCAGCGCGATCTGCTGGCCGAGTTCGAGAAGATCGCCGACGAGCTCAACCGGGTCCTCGCCAACCTTGAAGGGAGTACCCTGGTCAAGCGTCTGAAAGCCGCGTCGCGGGTTCAGCTCAAGATCGGTGGCCGGCTCGGCGACTTCGTGGGGGACGCGTTCGGCCTGCCCGCGTCGCGGATCACGGATGCGGCGGCCAAGGAACTGGTCACGCTGGCCGACCAAGAGGCCAAGGGAAGTCAAAATGTCTCGGTGATCATGGATGACTTACAGGCCTACTTCGAGCGCCGGCAGCTCGTCCAGTTCAAAGCGGTCCTCGACGAGATGAAGAAAGAGGACGTGATCGGCGGCCTCCGCCAGATCGGGGACGACCTCAAAAAAGAGCAAGGCATGTCGATTGCCCAGTGCGAGTTCTGGTCGGATTCGCTCGACCGCTGGGCCGAAGACCTGGTGGATCCCGCGTGCAAGGGGACCTGCCCCGGTTCCAAGTCGAAGAGCAGTCTTCCCCCTTCAATCGTGCTCGAGGTACTTCAGATTCTTGAAGGGGAGGTCAACCTTCGGGAGGAAACTCGCGTGGCCGAGCAGGCCAAGCCCGCCTTGGTGCCGAGCGACTACTCGACGCAAGCCGGCAAGCTTTCAGGGACTCAGAAGGAGCTATCCGACCGGGTCGAGAAGGTGACCGGAAAGATCCGTGAGCTTCCCGACGCGGAGCAGGAATTCGCCTATGAGATCGCCCTGCTCGGCCAAGTCGGTTCGGTCATGGACGACGCGACCGGGATTTTGCTCAAGCCGGAGACCGGCAACCCGGCCGTCGCCGCAGAGACCGAGGCGATCGAGCTGTTGCTCAAGTCGAAGCGGATCAACCCCAAGGGAGGCGGGGGCGGCGGCTCGAGCCCGGGCGGAGGCGGGACCGGCACGACGCAGGACTCGGCCCTGGCGCTCCTGGGGGTCGGCCTGAATGAAAAAGAGGTCAAGGAAGACCGTGGCGTCTCGCAGGCGACGGGTGATTCGGGGCCATCGCTCCCCGAAGAATTCCGCGCCGGCCTTGACGAGTATTTCAACCGGCTCGACCGTGCCCCGGCCGGGCGATGACTCGCCATGGTGACTCTGGCGAGACTTTCTCAAAAGAGGGTGTGAGAAGGTGATGCCTTTTGGTGCCAGAGTCGAATCTGGTTTCGGAAACCCAAAGAAGTGCTGGATTTCTTGGCATGCGAATCAGACCGCGTACCGAGTCGAAACGAGGAGAGTCGATGAAAAGTAGCGTCATTCGCCTGGTTCCGATGATCGGCGTCACCTTCGCGGTCTGCATGCCTGCGTTCGTTTTCGCCCAGATACGTATGGAACGGGTTGAGCTTGCTCCTGCGAAGGCAGTCGTCTCGGGAAAAAAGGAGATCCCTGTTGTCGCTCCCGCCCGCGCGCCGGGACAAGTTCAGTTGGCTGCACCTGTGATCATTTTTAATAAAGACTTGAATATTGGTGGAGACTTGAATGGTGTGGTCTTGCAGTGGACGAGGCAATTTCGCCCGATTCTCCAGGTGGAATACTTGTTCATGCGGGTGATTTGCGATCCAAGTAAGGAAGAGCGTTTGTCGATCGCATGTGCCGGCCTGAAGGCGCTTGATGAGGCGGCAAAGACTTACACGGACTGGCAGAAGAACCACAACATGGTTGTGGGGGGGAAGCTGGTTGAGCGGCCGGCGACCCCTGATACGCGTAAGTTCATTCAGGATGCGTTGGCTGTCGCGGTCAAAGCCAAGCTCTCTCCCAGCCAATATGAGCGATATCGTGTTGAACTCGACGCCCGATCGGCGGAACAGAAGCGGGCCGCGATCCTGAGCCTGATCGTGAGGCTCGACCTGTCTCTCGTCCTCTCTGCCGAGCAACGGGAGCAGATTCGCGGATCACTCTCATCCCACTGGGACGAGGCGTGGACCCAGGGGCTCCAATCCCTCAACCTTGAAAACCAGTACATTCCGATGATTCCCGACCCTCTCGTTGTCAAATACCTGAATGCCAATCAGACGACGATCTGGACTGGACTTCAAAAAGTGACGATCAATGCCAGTGGTCTTGGATTTGGCTTGAATATTCAAGGGGCGGATCAGCCGTTGGATGACGAGTTCTCAGACGAGGTTGCCGCCGCAAAGAAAGACCCTGAGCCCGAGCCGAAGAAGTGAGGTTGACTGTCGCGAGTGCTGGCTGGTTCCGACCTTTGACTGTGGAGACGCCGCCATGATTCGCACACTCCGACTCGGCCTGTTGCTGGCCCTCGTGGGGTTTCTCGCTGCCGAGCTTGGGCCGTCCGCCCGGGGGCAAGTACTCGACGATGAAGTTGAAGAGGAATCCCACAGTCAGATGCCCGGGATTGGGCAGCCGTTCATGATCGCGGAAGCCAACTTCGATCATGTGGTGTTCGGCAATGCCAGGAATTCCGCGACCGCGCTCGCTCGGCTGGAAACCCTAGTGAAGCTGAAAATCGACGAAGTCGACCAGGTGGCCCGGCTGACTGACGCTCAGAAGAAGAAACTTGAACTGGCCTCACGCGGAGATATCAAGCGATTCTTCGACCAGGTTGAGGAAAAGAGAAAGGCGTTTCAACTGGTCCGGAACGATCAGCAAAAGTATGCCGCCTTCTACCAACAACTCAATCCCTTGCGGCAGGCGTTTTCCCAGGGGCTCTTCGGCGAGGACTCGATCTTTACCAAGACCCTCAAGAAGTCGCTTGATGAAGGTCAGATCGTTGAGTATGGCAACCTGGGCCGCCAGCGGCGCGCGCTCAGCCAGGAGGCCAGGATCGGTCGTGTCCTCGCCATCCTGGACCATAGCGTGGGGCTGGATGTCGCCCAGCGCCGGAAGCTCATGAAGCTGATCATCGAGGAGACGCGTCCGCCCAAGATCTTCGGCAACTACGACATCTACGCCGTGCTCTTCCAACTCTCTCGGCTGCCCCAGGACCGTATCAAGCCGATCTTTCAAGAGCCGCAATGGCGTCTCGTCCACGCTCAACTCGAGGGTGCTAAGAAATATGAGAAAATTCTTATAAGCCAGGGGGCTTTTCCCCTGGGGCCGGATGCCGAGCGTTGGATCGTGGCGGTCGACCCCGAAGCTCCGAAACCGGTTCCGAACGATCAGGAAAGGTGACGAGATCGGCCGCTTTTTTTTCAGGGTTTGGGCTTCTCATGGTTTGGAGACCCGAGAGGCTGCCTCGAACGGATTTGGAACGCCCCGTTGGCGCTGAATTGAAATGATTCGCAGACAGGCACGGGCCAGGTGGCTGGCTCTCCTTGATCCGTGCTCCCTCCAAATGAAACCGCACTCGTGTTCCGAGGACCTCGGTGATGGCTCGATTTGAATCGACTCCCCTTTTTCCCGGGATGACGACGGTCAGACGCGGGTTCGGCTTTCCACTCGGTCTCGCGGCCGTGCTCCTAACGCTGGCGTTGGCCGGCAACGCGAAGGCGCAGTTGCCCATTGCGAAGTCGGGGGAAGTGATTCCCCGCGACGTGCGCGAGATGTATGACCGTGGGCTCCAATATCTCGCGTCATCGCAAACGGAAAACGGCGACTGGGCGAGCCAAGGGGGAGATATCGGCCCTGGGACGACTGGCCTCGCGATCATGGCGTTTCTCGCCTCGGGAGAGGACCCGAACTTCGGTCCTTACAGCAATCACGTGCGCCGGTCGCTCCGCAACATCATCACGGCTCAGAATGCCGACACGGGGTACTTCGGCGTCAGCATGTACCATCACGGATTTGCGATGCTTGGCCTGGCCGAGGCCTATGGTGCGGTGGACGAGCGGAACCTCTGGCCAGACCCGAAGGGAAAGCGTTCGATCGGCCAGGCTCTGGAACTGGCCGTTCGCGCTGCTCTGACCTCGCAGAAGAAGAACCCGCTCGGGGCCTGGCGGTACTCGCCGGAATCGACCGACGCCGACACGTCGGTCAGCGGAGCGGTCATGGTCGGTCTGCTCGCGGCCCGCAACGCTGGGATCGAGATCCCCGATGAGGCGATCGATCGAGCTGTCGGCTACTTCAAGTCGATGACCTCGTCGAACGGGTTCGTCGCCTACGCCGGCGGGATGGGCGGGTTTGGCGACTCGACGGCGCGCTCGGCGATCGCGACCTTGGTCTACGCCGTAGCCAGGCGCAAGGATCTGACCGAATTCAAGGCGACGCTTGACCACAGCAAGGAACGGATGGAACAGCCGGTGCCGGGCTATCCCGAGTACGGGCGGTACTATCAGGCCCAGGCCCTCTTTCAAGGCGACACCGCCGCTTGGGAAAAATGGAACAAGATGGTCATCCGGCAATTGAAGCAGGCGCAACGCCCCGACGGCAGCTTCCAAGGTCAGTGGGGGCCGTCGTTCAGTACGTCCATGTCGTTACTGGCTCTTGCTCTCAATTATCGATTTTTGCCTATCTATGAACGATAAAACTAAAATCGCAAAGGGACGTTCACCCATGCGCTACAGCCGTCCGCCCTCGACGATGGGGACCCGCATCCACGGCCTCCTGCGATGGATCGTGTTCGTCGGAGCTTTCGCCAGCGCCTTGGCGACCGGCTCCGTCGGACTGGCGGATGAACCTGTGGCCGGTTCACCTGCGAATTATGTGCTTCACCTGGCCGACGGTGGTTTCGTGGCGGGCAAGTTCCGCGAGACGGATCGGCCGGGGATGCTCCGCTGGCAAGGGAACGCCTTCACCTCTCCGTTTGACTTCAACCTCAAGTCGATCGACACGATGCAAGCTCCGGCCCCTACGCAGGTTGTCGTGCCTGAGGGAGCCTTTCGGATCGAGCTCTCGGGGGGCGACGTCGTGTTCGGAACCCTGGTCATGCTCGATGACAAAGAGGCCGAACTGGATCTGCCTCGGATTGGCCGGCTCCGCATCCAGCGTTCTCATCTGCTGCGGCTCGAACGCTGGCAAGGTCGCGCCGACCTGGTCTATCTCGGTCCCACCGGGCTGACCGGCTGGACTCCGTCGCCGGACGGCGGCCCCAAGGCCTGGCGCGAGGAATCAGGCGCGTTGATGACGGACCAGGAGGGAGCCTCGATCACCAGCGATATCCCCCTCCCTGCGCGGGCGGTCATCGAGTTCGAACTCTCCTGGAAGAATCAGCCCGACTTTGTGCTCACTCTTGGTGGGGTCGGCCTTCGCGGCGGCGACGTGAAAAAAGAGGAGAATCCGTTCCGGTTCGAGGTCTGGGAACAGGAATTGGTTGTTCAGCGGGAAACGCCGAAAGAGGCCGACGTGGCTTCCCTGGGCAAACTGGACGCGGGGCCGGGGCATGTTCATTTGAGAGTCTACTTCGACGACGAGCGCGGCAGGCTCATCGTCGACTCTCCGGACGGCAAGCCGCTGGCCGAGTTGAACGTGGCCGCATCAAAGCCGCATGTGCTGGCCGGCTTTCAACTGGAGAACAAGAAAGGGGACGTGCGGCTCGAACGGCTCGAGATCACCCGATGGAACGGTGAGTTGCTCCGCGAGCCGCTGCCGGACGGCCCGAACCTTCGCCGCACTGACGGCTCGAACCTCTCGGCCAAGGGAATTCGGTTCGATGCCGAGTCGAAGTCGTTCGTCGTTTCCGAGGGAGACAAGGAGTCGCGGATCCCCCTTGATGAGACGGCCCGGTTGACCTTCTCTCACTTGACCGAGATCCCAGCCCGACCGATCAATCTCCTCCTTCAGGAAGGCTCACGGCTCAGTGGCGACTTGGTTGGAGTGGTGAAGGATGCTTTGATGCTGAAGATTCCAGGGGTTGAGGAGCCGGTGCGGCTGCCGATCGACCGCCTGCGCTCCCTGGTCGCGAACCATTCTCAAGACGCTTCCGTGGCGAACCCCCCATCCACGCCTCGCCTCGAGATGGACGGGGTTCGGCTCATCGGTCGGCTCGTCGACGGCAAAAGCGAATCGGGGGTGAGCTGCCTGACGTGGCAGCCCAATGGAAGCGCCACGGCCAGTACGCTCCTCGCCGGTATGGCGTCCGGCCGGATCCTCTACAAGGAGCCGGCCCCGGTCACGGTTACGGCGCCAAGGGTGACGACGATTCGCGAAGGGAACCGGGTTCAAGTGGTCAACGCCCCGTTCGTGATTCAACCGATCCCGCCACCGCAACCGGCGGCTCCCCAGGGGGGGCTTCAGGGATTCATCATGGCGTTTGCCGGCGCGGCTCAAGGCCGTCCGGCCGTTGCGAGTCCGACGAAGGCCGATGTCGGTGCCAATGCCGATACCGCCGCGCCCGGGCGCAGGGCGCTCTACCTTCGGACCGGCGACATCATCCCGGCGGAGGTCACGAAGATCGACGAGAAAGGGGTGACCATTCGCACCAGCCACAGCAAAGATGCGTTTGTGCCCCACGAGAAGATCAAGGCCGTGGAACTCTCTGAAGAGCCGATTATCCCGGTGCGCCTGAACAAGGCCAAACGCGAACGCTTGCTCACGCTTCCTCGTGTTCAGAAAGGGAGCCCGCCCACCCACTTGATCCGATCCAAGAATGGCGACTACCTGCGAGGTCGCGTGGTCGGGATGGACGAGAAATCGCTCCAGGTCGAGGTTCGGCTCGAGGTCAAGACGCTCCCGCGCGACCGAGTCGCCCGGATCATCTGGCTGCAGGCCGAGGACCTCGAGGCCGGCAAGGACCCTGCCCTTCAACAACAAGAACCGGCCAAAATCGATGAAGAATTACTTGTGCAGGCGTTGCGCAAGGACGGCGTTCGCCTGACGTTCACGCCCGATCGGTTCGAGGGGGACACGCTCACCGGGACCAGCCGTGTCCTCGGTGAGTGCCGGGTACGTCTCGATGAGGTCGACCAGTTGCTGATTGGTAAGGCGATCGAAAAAGAGGCTGCCCAGCTTACCTTTCAGCGCTGGTTGCTCACGGATGCCCCCGAGCCTAAGGTGACGGAGGACGACGGCGGTGGGGCTTCCGGCGGGGGCGGCTCATCGGGCCTCTCTTCCCCTCTGGTCGGTAAGCCGGCCCCCGACTTCTCCCTCGAGCAGCTCGGGGGTAAGACGTTCCGCCTGGCGGATGCCAAGGGGAAAGTGGTCGTGCTCGACTTCTGGGCCACCTGGTGCGGCCCCTGCCTCCAAGCCATGCCGCAAGTCGAGAAGGTCACGGGTGAGTTCCGCGACCAAGGGGTGATGCTCGTCGCCGTGAACCTCCAGGAGTCGCCCAAGGAGATCTCGGCGATGCTCGAACGGCATAAGCTGAACCTGACCGTCGCCCTTGATAAGGACGGGGCCGTGGCTGAAAAATACAAGGCCAACGCCATTCCCCAGACCGTGATCATCGACCGCGAGGGAAACGTCACCCGCCTCTTCGTCGGCGGTGGCCCTCACCTTGGCGATCAACTTCGCGAGGCGATTCAGGCGACTTTGGGTGGGCCTGATGCGAAGAAAACGCCGGTAAGCGGGGGGACGGATCCGAAGGAGCCAGCGAAATAACGGGGGCAGCCAGGCCCCCGGCCCCGTTCACCTTGAGAATGAACGCCCTGAGTTGCAAGTTCGGCCCTGATTGCAAAGTGACCTCGGATTGCCTTCCCCCCTCCCGTTTCCCAGGGATCGCTGGCACCCTGTCTACTCTTGTTTATTGATTGATTGAAATCTTGGTTAATTGATAATCGATTGTGGACGGGTCGTCCCCGGTCTCAGGGGAGGAAAATCCCAATGAGCTTGTGGCTTGAGTGGTGAGTTGATTCTGCTCTGCATCGCTCTACCTCAAACCGTTCCAGGGAGGATTGCGTTATGAAATCGGTGTCTGGCTGCATAAAGATTCGCTTGCGGTTCTGGGCTGGTGTCGCGGTTCTTCTGACGGCGTCCCCATTTTTGGAGGCCGCCGAGGCCGTGCCTTTGGCCCGTTATTTCCCGAGGCAGGACCTGGCCGCCTACGCTGAGTTTGACGGACTCGACGCCCACGGCGAGCTCTGGCGGAAGACGGCGGCCTACCGGCTCTTGAATGAGACTCCCGCCGGTGCCATGTTTGAAAGCGTCTTCGTCCAACTCGCCGGGCGGACCAGGTCGATGACGCCGCTCGAAGCAGGAGAAATGTGGCTTCTGGCCGAGCATGCGATTCGACATGGTTTCGCCGTTGGTGTCGTCCGGAACCCCGGTCCCGGTCAACCGCGCCGGGTCTGGGTCGGTGCCGTGATTCGAGGCGGGGGAAAGGGGAAGACGCGAGAGGTTGTCGAGAAGTTGATCGCGGCCGCACGGAACCCCGATGAGAAACCGGAGTCGGTCGGCAAGTCCAAAGGCCGAACGCTCTCGATGGAAGGGGGGCCGGAGCGTCGAGTCGCCTGGTGGTTGGAAGGGGAGGATATTGCCCTCAGCCTGCTCTCCCCGGAGGGGGCCGACCTCATGATCGAAGCTCTCGATGGGGGACGCCCCGACGCGACCGGCCACCCCGAGCGGGTAGCGCTGTCGCGAGTCACTGACGGGTTTACTCCGATCGGCCTGGCCTTCGCCGATCTCTCTGCTTTTCCCCCACTGCCTCCCCAGGCCGCTGCGATCGGCCTCGACCGAGTCAAGCAGATCGAATACCGCTGGGGGATTCAAGGGGATGCGCTGATGACGGTCACCCGGCTGGTGGCCCCTGCCCCGCGCTCGGGGTTGCTCGCTCTCTTCGATCAGCCGACCTTTGACCGCGCGAGCCTTGCCTCACTCCCGCCGGGCCTGGCGGGAGTCACTGCCTTCTCGGTCGATCTCGGAGGGGTCTACGACCGTTTCGTGGCCGGGCTCGCCGCGTCGAACCCCGCCGGCCGCAATTCGCTCGAGTCGTCAGAGATCGCGTTCCGCAATGTGACCGGCCTGCGGATTCGCGATGACCTCCTGGCTCAACTCGGAGCCAAGGCGACCTACTTTTTCCTGCCGACCCGAGGTGATGCGCCGATCCAGGCGCTGGCGGGGCTGGCACAGGGCTTTCTCCGAACACCAAGATATGCGGCGATTCTCGAAGTGAAGGACCCGGCGGCGTTCGCCAAGCTCCTCGACGGCGCCGTGATCAAGTCGCAAGCCTACTTCCGGGATCGGTTCGAGGCGAACACGAAGCCTCCGCCCGTCCGGATCCATCCTCTGAAGGGTATCGATCACGGCTACTCGGTGTCGATCTCACCGTCCGTCGCCCCATTCCCGGCCGGATTCCGGCCGACCTTCATCATGGGGAAGACGACGCTCATTTTAGCCAGTAATCCGGAAGATGCCCGAGCGACTCTGGAGCTTCAGGAACGTGGTGCCCTACTGCCGGCCTCTGATCCTTTGGCTTCCACCCTCGACCGACTCCCCCGCCGCGCGATCATGGCGAGCGTGATCGACGAGCGCCGCTCGCTCTTGCCTGAGATGATCGCCAACTTCCCTCTGCTGATTCAATGGGGACAGACATTCGTCTTGGCCCGGCGAATGGGCCCTCAGTTTCGCCAACCCATGCCACAGCAGGGCCTATTCGGTGGGATGCCGAGGCCGGTGGGAAGCTCCGTCACTGGGTTCGAACTCGATCCTGACAAGATCCCGACTCCCGAAGAGCTGCGCCCGTTCCTGTTCCCGTCGCTGTTCGCGCTCGCGGTCGACGATCAAGCGGTGGAATACACCACGCGCGAGGCCTTCCCCACGTTAAACCCGTTGGCTTTGGCTCCGGCGGCCGTGGCCGTGCTCTTGCCGGCGACCCAGTCGGCCCGCGCCGCCGCGCAGCGCAGCCAGTCGGTAAATAACCTGAAGCAGATCGGCCTCGCGATGCACAACTTCCATTCCACAAATGACTTCTTCCCGCCGCAGGCAACCTACGGCAAGAACAAAAAACCGCTGCTAAGCTGGCGGGTGGCGATCCTTCCCTACCTGGACCAGGTCGCGCTCTACAACGAGTTTAAACAGGATGAACCGTGGGACAGCCCCCACAACAAGCCTCTCATCGCCCGGATGCCTCCCGTTTTCGCCATCCCGGGTGCCAAGGCCGAGCCGGGCAAGACGTACTATCGCGGTTTCTCCGGCCAGTCGGCATTGTTTGAGAGCGAGCAAAAGGACGGGACGGGCGTTCGACTCCAGGCCGTCATCGACGGAACCTCAAACACACTTGGTATCGTGGAGGCGAAGGAGGCCGTCGTCTGGACCAAGCCGGATGAGGAGATCCCGTTTGCGGCCAACGCCGATCCGGCCAATGTCAAGAACTTGCTCGGCATGCTGGGCGGACACTTTGCGGGTGGTTTCAATGTCCTTTTCCTCGACGGGTCCGTTCGCTTCATCAAAGTCACGATCAACCCCTTGATTCTGAGGGCCCTGATTACGCGCAACGGCGGCGAGGTGATTGCGCAAGACGCATTCTGAGCGGGCCAACTCACTCCTGCCTTGCCTCCGAGGCACCCTTGCCTTTGCCTCGGAGCGGCAGGGGAACCCGGCGCTCAGAACGTTTGGTTGGGAACGAAGTCATCACAATCACAAGTCATCCCATGGTGCTGCTCGACGAACGGGCCGCTCTGGCTTATAGTGGAGTCCGATCATCCGAATGCCCTGTTAGTCTAAGACGAAGGGTTTTCCATGGGCCGTCTCTCCGCGAAATCTCGCGTTTACAAGGACACCACTGCCCAGCAGTTGCGGAGCTTTCACGAAACGGCCCGTCTGGGCAGCTTCTCTGCCGCGGCGAAGAGTCTGGGATTGGCTAACCCGACGGTTTGGCAGCAGGTCCGGGCCTTGGAGTTGGACTTTGGTGAGAGCCTGCTCGAGCCGCGGGGCCGGGGCTGCCGCCTCACCGAGGCCGGCCGGTTGCTTGCCGACATGATTGGTCCGTTGGTCTCGGGGGCCGCGACGCTCAAGCGGCGGTTTCACGAAGCAAGGGCCCAGCTTGCCCCTCGCCTGGTCCTTGCCGCTTCGCCACGGATCCTCGCTGAAGACTTGCCCGAGTGCGCTGCGGAATTCCGCCGGGTCCAGCCGGACGTCCAGCTTGCTCTCAAGGAACTGTGGGACGACCAGATCCTCGCCGCCGTCGAGTCCGGTGAGGCCGATGTCGGACTCCTTCACGACCGAGGCCCCGATCTGGTCCGGCTCCACCCCTGGATCGAGTTCCAACCGGTCTATGAAGTGGACATCACCCTGGTCACGCCGATCGACCATCCTCTGGCCCTTCGCCGTAGCATTCGTCCGGCCGATCTTGGCGAATATCCGCTGCTCAACGGCTTGCGCGGGCTCCCCGACCTCAGCGTCACGGCCGTCCTCGACAAGGCCGGCGTTTCGTTGACGGAACCGAAGCTGGTCGAGGCGATCTTCACCACGACGGTTTGCCAGTATGTGCGGATGGGTTTCGGGATTGGCTTGATCTTCTCTTCATCACTCTCCGCGCCTCATCCAGGGCTTCACCATCGCGTCATGAACCGCCATTTCGGCGGGACGGTCGTCTATCAGGTCCGCAGGAAAGGGGCGCCGCCGTTCCAATCGGTAATCGCCTTCATGGACGTTGTCCGAGATCAGCTGAAGCGAACGTCCAAGAAACCCTGACTTGTATGTTCGTAGACCCCAAAGCGAAAGTGTTGAAAGACAAGGGTTTTCCGTAGCAGAAGACTGGTTCGCCTGCGTTATTTTTCCGAAGTCGCTGTGCCTGGGGTCGATCGCCAGGGGAGGTCGGCGGCCTGGTAGATGACACCGGTTGCTTTGTCCTGCACGAACACGGCAAGGTCGAGCTTCTCGACGTTCCACGCGGGGTCGCGATCAAACGTGAAGCTCAGCAACTTCTCGCTCTCTCCCTTGCTTTTGAGCTCGATGAGCGAGAATTTTGTCGCCCGCGCGGGGAACCGGGCGGTCAGTGTCTTCTTGGCATTCTCCCCCGACTCGACCTTGGTCACGACCCCATCCTCACGGAGGACGGCACAGACCAAGAGTTCCTTGTCCTGAGCGACCGGGGAGCGGGGGGCCACCTTCACCGCCAATTTCCCGGTTCGCGTGTCGTTCGTGAGCTCGAGCGTGGTCTTCAGCGTCACTTGCGGTTTCTTTGCCAGGGCGCGGCGGATGGCAGCCTCGGCTCCGGCGGGGTCGCGGCCGTTGATCGACTGCTCGCCGTCGATCATCATCATGGGGGTGTAGTAGAGACCGTACTCTTTGTTCTTGGGCTTGGTGTAGAGTGAGTTAAAGGCCATTTGACGCTGGCTGTAGAGTGCCTCGGAGAACGGGTCTTTCCACGGCCTGTTGAAGTAATCCACATGAAACGCGATGGGAACGATCCGCCGCTCCCGCCCGGCCAGGATCCCGAGGTTCTTCTCGGCTTCGGGGCACATGTCGCAGCCTTGAGAGGTATACAACTCCACGAGAACGACGCGTCGAGATCCCGATCCCTCCGGATTGGCCGGCTGAGCGAGTGCGGCTCCTGAACCGGGAGACAGCAACGCGATCGAGGTCAGCCAGAATAATGTCGAGCCTCGCATCCTTTGGGTTGCTCCGACTTGATTTGGGAGATCCGCCTCACCCCACGCGGGGTCATCGGTTCTTTGGACGAGGCTAGAGACGCGAATATTCAAGAATCCTTTTGAGGGGGAGAATCTGCCTGCGCGTGGCTCGGCGCGGTCGCTTCGCCCACCGTCGCCTGGCCGTCGCGATGGCGCAGTTTGAAGATCAGGTAGGCCAGAATCGCGAGGTTGGCCAGGAGCACCAGTACCCTGAACAGGTTGACTTTGTGCGCCAACTCGTAAAATTCCAGTGGAAGTAACAGGACGGTGGCGAGGATGGTCAGGTATTCGGCCCAGTGTCGCCTCAAGAGGAGGCCCACCCCTTCGACGAGTTCCAGAAGTGCGTAGAAGAAGGTTCCCAGGCCGAGCGCTTCGAGCTGGCCTTGCTTGATCCCGTCCACCCGGTTGAGGACGGCATGGACCAGTCGACTGTCGGGGTCGAGATGGAGACGCAGGGCAAAATGCTCCACGGCGTCGCCCAGGTCGTGATTCAGAAGTCGAAAGATCCCGAAACCGGCGGCCCCGAGCATTAGGGCGGTGGCCAGCTTCAACGTTCCAATGAGGCGCAAGCCCCAAGTATTCTGCTTGGAAGGCGAACTCATTAAGGATGTCCCCTTGGCGTGCGTCGATTGGACCGAAGACTGCCCCGAGGCTAATCCGAGTGGGGGGGCGGCGTCGAGCCTGATGCGGTTGCCTTCTCAGAGAGGCTTGCGGTTCGGAAGGCCGGCATGTCAGCCACGGTCGCGTTTTACGGTGGCTTGGCGTTGACCGCAACCGCCGACCCATGAACGAGATCAGCCTGGGATCAGCCTCTCGTTTTGCCAAGTGGGTGAACCTGGGACCGGGGCTCCGGGTCTGTACGATGTCGGTTCCCTTGGGTCCGAGGCTGGACGTCTGAGGAATCGTCTCAAAAGGAGCGAATGAGAAGGGATCGGATGATGGCGAGACTGGAGAAAAAGACCGAGCGGCTCGAGGCTTTGCACAAGCTGATGGATCGTCTGTGTGCCCCCGATTTGATGCTGCCCGAGGCCGCGTTGCTGAGGAATCGTCTAACGATCTTGCTGGCTCAAGAGGACGAAGTGGTCGAAGCTGACCACGACGTTCGCCCCTGGACCTTCGTACCGGCGCAACCGCGCAGCGAGAAGGGGCGAGCCGGGATCGGGATCCGGTCGCCCCTTTGCATTCCCTGCCTGACCGGCTGTTGAACGGTTCGGTTCGCCCGGTCTTTGCTCCACTCCGCTGCCGCGCCCCGAATGCGAGAGGCATTCGGGGCGCCGGTTCTTATCGCTGCCACTCTCGGTCTGCGACGGCCGAAAGGGCGGGTTCCTGTCGCGTCCTGCCGTTGTTTCGATGGCGCGGCGATGTGGCCGTGCCGGTGAATCCGTGGATCAGGTCGGCGTGATCGAGGTCGGCGATCGACTCGACGATCCGGTCCGGCTGGTAGGCGTAGTGGTCCAGGTCTTCGCGGTTGGTGCCGCCGCTGAGGACCAGGATCGTCTTGAATCCGAGTTGGACGCCGCCGAGGATATCGGTTTCCATCGTGTCGCCGATGACGACGGTCTGGTCGGTCGTCAGCCCCAGTTCCTTGCGGGCGCCTCGGAGCATGTATGGGCTTGGCTTACCCACGCTGAACGCCTTGACTCCGCTGGCCGTCTCGAGCATGGCCACGGTGGCGCCACAGCCGGGGCGGAGGCCCGAGACGGTGGGGCAGTTGGGATCGAGGTTGGTGGCGACCAGCTTCGCCCCTTTCAGAATCATCTCCAGGGCGGCCTCGACCATCTCGAAGCTGATCGTTCGCCCTTCGCCGACGACGACGTAGTCAGGGTCGCGGTCCACGATCGAGTAGCCGTTCTCGTGGAGGGCCGTCAGCAGCCCTCCTTCGCCGATCACGTAGGCGGTGCCCCTCGGCGTTTGCTGGGCCAGGAAGCGGGCGGTCGCCATGGCGCAGGTATAGACGTGTTCCTCCTCCACGTCGATACCGAGGCGCTGGAGCCGGGTCGCCACGTCGCGACGCGTCCGCTGGCTATTGTTGGTCAGGAATCGGAACGGGACCTCCGCTTTGCGGAGTTCATTGATAAAGTGGTCGGCACCGGGGATGAGTTGACCGCCCCGGTAAATCACGCCGTCCATGTCAATCAAGTAACCAAGCATTGACGTGAAATTCTCCATCGTTTCTTGTATCAAAAAACACAGCACGCCATCCCGGCCCGTTCCGGAGAAGAGGAAGCCGGAAGTCTCCGGCGGCCTGCTGCGACATTGGTAACGGATTGCGAATGGCATACCAGTGCCGAAACGTGAACGTGGCGCGGCCCGTCGAGAAGCGTCGAAACGCTATGGCTACCGGTGTTTACGGCCAATAAAGGGAAAATTGAGAATGTCCGATGGCCACTTGGCACTGCCTGACTACTAGGCAATCTTCCCTGACACTAAGGCATTTTTGCGGATAACGGCGAGCCGGATCGGTGATTTTGAAGAGGATGCGATAAGGGTGTGAAGTTTGCGTTAGTCTTATTCTTATTTGAGAGTTCGCAAAGAAGTGTGCGTGTCTTGCAACTCCGAAGGGGCGGCAGTGCAGGAGCTGACGGTCGCCTCTTCGGGATTTTTAAAAATCGAAAATTTGTTATATTGTGTTTTTTTGATTTATTTATGATTTAAATGTTTAATGTTTCTGTTGCTTTGCGATTTTGTTTGTAATTTTAATAAATTAATATCTTGGTCAAGTTGATTGATTGTGTTAAAGCGTAAAGGGTAGTGGCTTGTCTTGGCTGCCCGTGTGGTCGGCATTGCATGTTGTCTTTAGGAAACATCCCGCACTGCGTCTCCGTCTCCTCGCTTGTTCGCTCCAAGTTCTTCTTGACGCAAAGCTCTTTGGGATGCAAAGTGAGGCTCGGCGAGCGAATGGGTCACTTCTTGAGGAGGATGATGTGATGGGGACATGGTGGAAGGATCTCGATCGCATATTGAGGGGAGAGGCGACACGGCTGTCGGCGTTGCGCCGGGGGACGATCGAGGTGCGCCTGGGCGGCCTCTCGATCGTCCTGATGATTCTGGCGATGATCTACGGCGCCTGCATGGGAAGCTTTGCCATGCTCAAGGACGGCGGCCCTTCCTACTGGCAACTGCTCGCCTCGACCGTCAAGGTCCCCGCCCTCTTCTTCTTGACCTTGATTGTGACCTTTCCCTCGCTCTACGTCTTCAACGCGTTGGTGGGGTCTCGGCTCGAAGTCAACTCGGTCCTCCGGCTTCTCCTGGCCTCGATGGCCGTCATGGTTGCGGTCTTGTCCTCGCTCGGACCGATCGTCGCCTTCTTCTCGGTCAGTACGAGCACGTATTCGTTTATGATCGTGGCGAACGTCGTGGTGTTCGCGGTTTCCGGGACGATGGGGTTGGTCTTTTTACTGCAAACCTTGCATCGGCTGAGTATCGTTCCTCGCGAGCCCGCGCCGACCGAGGCCACGGAGTGGGTCGGTGAGACCAAGGGAGAAACGCATGAGCCGTCGGTCCCGAGTGCTCTCGACCCGCTCGAAGACCAGGTGCTCGGCCGCCATGTGAAGGCCTTGTTTCGGTGCTGGGTCATCCTGTTCGGGCTGGTCGGAGCCCAGATGAGTTGGGTGCTCCGCCCGTTCATCGGCGACCCGGGCCGTCCGTTCGCCTGGTTCCGGGGCCGGGAGTCGAATTTCTTCGAGGCGGTCTGGTCGGCTCTGGTGAGTCTGTTCTCATGAGAGACTTGCTGGGCCGAGCCGACGCCGTGCTCCGAGGACGTTCCTCCACCTATCCCTGGACCTTGATCGTCGTCTGCGGCCTGGTCTACGGGAGCGTGATGGGAGCGTTCGGAGGCCTGTTCTGGCAGGTGGTTTACTCGGCCGTCAAGGTCCCCTTGCTGCTGTTGGCGACCTTGCTGTTGAGCCTGCCAAGTTATCTCGTCATGAACACGCTGCTTGGGGTTCGCGCCGACTTCGCCGAGGCCGTCCGGGCGATCGCGGCCTCGCAAGCCACCGTCACGATCGTGCTGGTGGCGCTGGCGCCTCTGACTTTGCTCTGGTACGCCTCGTCGGCGGGCTACCAGGCGGCGATCCTGTTCAACGCCGCTATGTTCTCCATAGCGAGCCTGGCCGCTCAGATCGTCTTGACGCGCGCCTACCGGCCCCTCATTGCCCGGTCGCCGAGGCATCGCTGGTTGCTCTGGACCTGGATCGTCCTCTACGCGTTCGTGGGGATCCAGATGGGCTGGACTCTGCGCCCGTTTATCGGTTCGCCCGACGCCCCGGTGCAGTTCTTCCGGAGCGGCGACTGGGAGAACGCCTATGTTGTCGTCGCCCGCATGGTCGTCAATGTGTGGACGCGTTGAGCCTTCGCGGCCAGTCGATCGGGGGTCGGCCGGGATCTCAAGCCTTCCGGCCACTTCCCGAAAGCTCTCGCGGAGATGACTTTTATGACCGCAGGTAGATCCTTTTCTTTGGCCTTCCCTGCCTGTTATCATCGTCGGGCCCTCCTTTGATCGCACAGCCCTCCTCCCGGGACTCGACTGATGAATCGTGACCTTCCACCGGCGGCCCTCGGCCTTGTGCTCTCCCTGGTTTTCCTCCCTACGATCAGTCTGTCGGCCGATGAGCCAACCTTTACCCGCAAGGTTGACGTCGTCTATGGCCGGAAGTTCGGCTCAGCGCTGACCTTGGACGTCTTCACGCCCAAGAAGGACGCGAATGGGCTGGGGATTGTCTGGGTCGTCAGCGGCGGCTGGTTCTCGTCGCACGACGCGATCAGCCCTGAACCCCCCTTCGTCAAGCCGTTTCTCGACCGGGGTTATACGGTGTTCGCCGTCGTCCACGGCAGCCAGCCGAAATTCACTATCCCCGAAGTTCTCACCGATATGAACCGGGCGATCCGTTTTATTCGTTATAGTGCTAAAGAGTACGGGGTCGACCCCGAACGGCTTGGCATTTTTGGGGCTTCGGCGGGGGGACACCTTTCGCTCATGCAAGGGACCGCGGGCGATCTCGGTAATCCGGATTCCAAGGATGCCGTTGATCGAACCTCCAGTCGCGTGCAGGCGGTCGCCTGCTTCTTCCCGCCCACCGACTTTTTGAACTATGGCAAGCCGGGTGAGAACGCGATCGGCCGGGGAATCCTTAAAGGTTTTCAGGCTCCCTTCGACTTCCACGAAGCCGACAAAGCCACGGGCCGATTCGAGCGAATCACCGACGAGGCCAAGATCACGGAAATCGGTGTGCAGATCTCGCCGATCACTCATGTCAGCTCGGACGATCCGCCGACGCTCATCATTCATGGTGATGCTGACAAGCTGGTTCCTATCCAGCAAGCGGAACTGATCGTCGAGAAATTGAAGAAAGCGAACGTCGAGGCGAAGCTGGTCCCCAAGCCAGGCGCGGTTCATGGCTGGCCCAACATCGATAAAGACGTGCTTCTCTTCGTCGATTGGTTTGACGAGCACCTCAAAACGTCCAAGGATTCGAGCGTGAAGCCTTGATTTGGATCTTTGAAGATCGGCCGTTAAGATAATTCCCGATCCGAAGGGGATGATGGCGAAGCCCTCAGGCCGTCCCCTTCGGAGTGAGGCTTGAGGAATCGCCCGGCCGTGGATTCCCGCATGCTGGAAGGCTGGCATGCGGGCGGTCGTGGTGAATCTCAAGTGACTGGGCCGGCCGTGCTACTGATCGTTGCGTTGCCATTTCGCTTTGTCCCGCCCCCGCCTCCGCCCCGCCCTCTCTCCGGCACACCGTCCTGTTGCGATATCACTTGGTCGAGTCTTTTGCTTCCGAACCTGATGAGACCGAGATGAACGTAAGAGGATGAGGGGATCCGCATCCATGCTTTGATTGACGGTCCGGCCCAGCGGGCCCAGTAGTGAGGACAAAGCGGTCGTGCCGAGTGAAGGCGGGACCCTTGCGGCCGGCCAGTCGCGCGAGACTGGCCGGCAGAGAATCTCGATGCAAAAGGCGGCCCGGAACGGGTCGGGTGATTGGCGGTGGGCCGTCCATGGCCCCCTTGCCTCCCGGAACTTCGGGAACTCCGGCGGTAAAGCCGAAGTCTAAGCCTGACCGGTCATCCGTGAGCATGAGCTAACTTTGGCCAAGCCAGGCATAGGTTGAGAAGAGTATGATTAGAATGGCGAGAATTGACGCGGCAATGGCCGTCAGCATCTGGAGGCCCGACCGGACGTCTGCGATTGTGGAGCGAACTCGTCGCCATTCGCTCTCGAAGTGAAAAAAAGATTTCAATTCCGGGTGAGAATGATCCCGGCACGGCGACGAGGGCTGTGGCAAAGCCAAACGGATCAGCGTTGCGAGAAAGATCACCGCCGGCACATGAATCGTCGTCCATTCGGCGATGATCGTTTCTTTTTGCCTTCCTTTGAACGCAACTCACCTTGGTTCAAGTGTTCCGGCACCGATCGACTCAGGAACCCGCTTCATAGCACCTTGGGCTCCGATCGGCTGACCCTCATGATGTGTGATTATTCTAATAGAAAAAAACCAATTTGGCGCAACCCCCATTTCCTCTTGATAGGTATTGACGCTGGTGCTAAGATTATGTCGTCAAGCACCGAAGTTATGATATATTCCTCTTCCATGGAACGCGAAATCTTCTGACTCTCACCCCGGCGGTCGCCAAGGCCGGCGATGAGCACAAGAATGAGTGGCTTTCCCACCACTCAACCGTTTTCCCTGTGTTGACAGTGTCTCACCGGTGTTCTTAGGTCCTCGAAGGCTCTGCGGACTTCCCGTGACGAACTTCGAGGAATCTACCTTTGGAGGATGATCTCGATGGCGACTGCGTCTGCGGCGGCCAAAGCCACGGCACCCAAACCGACCAAAGCCCAGAAAGAGGCCGCGCTGCGACTCAAGCAGGCCCAGCGCGCCGCGAACCTGCTCAAGCAGGTCAGTGATCCGACTCGTCTGCAGATCATCCTGATGCTCGCCGAAGGCGAGAAGCATGTCGGAGCTTTGGGCGAGCACCTGAATCAGAGCCAGCCCGCCGTCAGCCACCACCTGGCCTTGCTTCGCCACGGTGGGATCATCGCCCCTCGCCGCCAGGGCAAGAACAACTTCTACGCCCTGACCGAGATTGGCGACGAGCTGGCCAAGGTCGTCAAGTCGGTCATCGCCTGACGCGAGGCGAGGCCGCAACGGTAACGCATATCTCTGTGCTTGCTCCAACCACCCGGCATCCGCCGGGTGGTTTGCGTTTATCCAGGCCAGATCATTCGCTCATGCGTCGGAACTGGCCGAAGTGATCGGTGTAAACGTGCCAAGCGTTAAAGTTGGGCGAGCAGCTCGCGGATCGGCTGACCGTTCTCGATGAGGTAGGTGGGGCGTCCGGTCCGATCTTCGAAGGTGACGGCTCTGGCATTGATGCCGAGGTGGTGATAGACCGTCGCGGCGACATCCTGCGGACTGATCGGCCGGTTGACGACATGCTCGCCGCGCTGGCTGCTGCGGCCGATGACCTGTCCCATTTGCATCGAGCCGCATCCCATTAGGACGCTGAAGGTGTTGCCCCAGTGGTCGCGCCCGGCATCCTTGTTCATTCGTGGCGTCCGACCGAACTCACCCATGGCGACGACGAGTGTTGACTCGTACAGGCCCCGTTCGATCAGGTCCTCGATGAGCGCGGCGATGGCGCGGTCGAGGGGCGGGATGAGTTTCTTCGCCCCTTCCTCGGTCTTGAGCTGAGGGGCCGTACCGTGGTGATCCCAGGGGACGCAGTTGACCGTCACGAATGGTGTCCCTGCCTCGACGAGTCGGCGGGCCATCAGGGCGCTCTGGCCGAAGGTATGCCGGCCGTAGCGGTCGCGGACGGCGGTGGGCTCGGCGCTGATGTCGAATGCGTCGGCCACGGACTGGCCGGTGAGCATGTCGAAGGCGCGCTGGTAGTAGGCGTCGAGGTCGCGGAGCGTGGGATCAAGGTCGCGGCGAAGCTGGTCCATGGCTTGCAGCGTGCGTCGCCGGTCTTCCAAGCGTTTGATCGAGATCCCCCCTGGCAGTTTCAGGTTCTTGACCTGGAAGGCCGCGTCGTTCGGGTCCGACTCGACGATGAACGGGTTGGCTGACCCGCCGAGGTAGGCGGAGTAGTGGAAGAGGTTGTCCGTTCCCCCTCGGAGGTTGGGGACGGCGACGTAGGAGGGGAGTCCGGGTCGACTCGCGGCCTTGAGCCGGGCCACGGCCGCGCCCATCGCGGGCCTGCGCTGAATTCGGTTGTCCGGGGCATTGAACGCTGGCCCTTCGTAGCCGGTCAGCATCCAGTGGTTCCCTTTGGTGTGGTCTCCCGTGCCGTGATTGACCGTCCTGAGGATTGCCAGTCGGTCCATCAACCGCGCCTGCTCGGGCAAGAGCTCGCCGAAGCGGACCCCCGAGACGCTGGTGGCGATCGAGCCGAACGGGCCGCGAAAGCCATCGGGTGCGTCGGGCTTGGGGTCCCAGGTCTCCATGTGGCCAGGCCCGCCGCTCAGCCAGAGGAGGATGACGCTTCGCTCACTGCCTGCCGTCGTCGGGGTTGTTGGTGTCGTCGCCCCCGAGGCTCGGAGGCGGAGCAGGTCCGGCAAGGTCAGGCCGCCGAGCCCAAGCATCCCCGCCTGGAGGAAGCTGCGCCGGGTGGCCCCGTCGCAATCGCGCGCGCCTCCGCCGAAGACCTTGATCATGGCACCAATCCTTGACGGAATCTTATTCTTTGGTTTAACTCTTGTCAATTTCGGGGGCGCAACGACTTTTGTCAAGTCCGTACCCGGCAGATTGATTCCGCCGCTCCTCCTCGGGGGTGACCGCGCCTCGCCAACCGAGCCATCGGGTCGATCGACCTGGGGGGAGAGCCTCCTCCGTGGGCTCGTGGATCGACTTGCGGAGGTGGTCGAGGAACGGCTCGCCTTTCGGTCGCACCTTGTTGGTGCAGTCGCAGGTGGAACAGGAGGGATAACCGTTGCAAAGGCGTGGGCTGCGGGCATCGGTGACGGTCATATCGGTCAGGAACTCCTCGAAGTAAGGGAGTTCCTCTACCATGGCGACCCCGGAAAATTCCCGGCAATAACAGACCTCGACCCAGCGAATCGTGCCCGAGGGGTCCACTCGCCCCTCGCAAAGCGTTTTACCGAGGTCCCCGTAGGGAAAGCCCGCGCCGAACTTGCCGCCTTCCAGAGCTCGAAGCAGCTCGCTCCGTCGCTCCGGTCGTACGCGGGCTGAGATCAAGTACCGCATTGTCATGCCCTTCCCTATTTGTTTTTTTCAGGTCGGTACGGCCCTGACCTGAAAATCGTGGGCGCCCCGCCCGCAATTCATTCCTGATCAATGGAATTGTATGGGCGGGGCATCCGCGATCCCGGGGAAAACGAAGGAACGGCGTTGACTGCATGCGTTCCGGCGGGGCGTGAGGGAGTAGTCCGCCTTTGGCTTGCTCAGCGGGCTTTTTCGAGCTCTTGCAACAGGTCAAGTGCCTTGGTGGTGATCTTCGATGCGGCGTCGACTTCCAGGTAGCTCGACCGTGCCCGCCAGGTCTCATAGCCGCCTAGCTCGTGCTGCTCCTTGGTGGGGAGGTAGCCGTTGTAGCCGTTGGCCAG
Organism: Singulisphaera acidiphila DSM 18658; assembly: GCF_000242455.2. GTDB lineage: Bacteria > Planctomycetota > Planctomycetia > Isosphaerales > Isosphaeraceae > Singulisphaera > Singulisphaera acidiphila. Next base: position 4,344,039 of record NC_019892.1, on the reverse strand, counting down.
CTCGATGGTGAAGGCCGGCTTGATCGGGCTCTCGGCCTTGAGCTTGAGGCCGATTTCGACGAATACCTCGCAGGGGATCGCCACGATCACCAGGCCGCCGATCCGCAGCGCCTGCACATTCACATCGACTTGTTTCGGATATTTACTCAAGAGGATGGATTCGCGTGCATAAAGCTCGGGAACCGTATTCAGGTCGGCCCCTTTCTTGGCGCTGGCGAGGGTTGCCTCGGCCGCGGCCAGCTCTTCTGGGTTCGGCTGCCTCACGCCCAGCTTCAAGTCGGCCGCCCGCGCGTCGAGCGTCAGATCGTCGTGGTACTCCAGGGCCTGTGCGACCCGGACCGCCTCGGTGGCCAGTTCGTTGGCGACCAAATTGATGCGGCCGTACGGCGGCGCCGGCGGGTGTGCCTCGCGAAAATTGATGTTGTTGATGTCACCACTGGTGCCGTTGGACATCATCGCCACGAACGGAGGGTCGAGCCGGTCCCCCTCGAGCAAATCTTTGGTGCGGTCGGCGAACGCGCCATAGTAGTCAGCCGAGGCATGGCCGGCGCCGACGCCGCCGACGTAGTGGAGCGAGTAGTTGGCCAGGAGCGCGATCGGCCGCCCTTGGGCGGAGCGGACCGAGACGATCGGGACCTCGGGGTCGATCGGTCCGGCCGGCTCGACCAGGTTCGGGTTGGCGATTCCTGGGTTCATCCGAACGCGGTCGGTGGTCTTGCCGAACGGGTCGGCGGGGATCGTCCCCGGCTTCATCTTCCAGCGCCGGTTGAAGACCTGCTCGGCGTTTTTGCCCGCGCCCCAGCCGATCTTGGCCGGCTCGAGGTTGTTGACGGCGCGCTGGACCGCGTCGGCGATCCTCACCGCGAGGAACTTCAAGTATTCCGGATCCGGGTCGCTCTGGAAGACGCTGCCAGCCGTCGGGCAGGAGTGAGCATGAGTTGCCGAGATCAAGACGTGATCGGGTTCGAGCTTGGATCGTTCGCGAATCAGTCGCTTTGCATCGGTGATGACTTCGCGGGGGATCATGCAGCTATCGCAGACGATGATCGCCAGCTTTGTTTTGCCGTCGTCGAGTACCAAGGCACGCGCGTGCAACTCGTCGTGGATGTGAGTGGCTTTGCCGTCGTGCATGTTGCCGTTGATCGACATCCCGAGCCAGGGGGAGATGTTACTGGTGGCGGCCCCGGCTTGGAACGAGGCCCCCGGCTTGGGATCGGCCGCGTGCGCGGAAGGACTTGATCCAGGGAGGGCGAGGCCAAATGCCGAGCAGGCGATTGCGATCGCCATCAAGCGAATCGGTCCATCGCGGTGGGGGGATCTTGCGGTCCTCATCGGTCTTAGCCTTTCTCGAAGTCGGGGCAAGGGAGGGTGGGGTCGTTCCGGATTCAAAGGCGGGAGCCGGGGGAAGGAGGTTGATGATATACCAGCGGAATCGCCCAAGGGCAATCGCCACCGTCTGGCCTTGGTTTGTGTGATCTCACGGGAGTTCGTATCGGCACGATCCACCCCAATCGGGGTGGATGCCGATAGATAATGTGGATGCGTTAGTGTCTGGTTTGCGTCAGATCACTTCGGCGGGTTGGCGCTCTCATGGGGTATCGTCACGCCAATCATGTCGAGGGTGACGGTTTTCCCATCGGCTCCGACCCCCGGGACGATCGCCTTCGAAGCGGCGGGGGGAATCTCTGCGTCGTAGTACTTGGGCCGCAGGTCGTTCAGGGCGCGGCTCGCTTCGTCGTCGGTGACGTAGTAGGTGGCCTTGGCCAGGTGGCGGAAGTCACTCCCCGTTTCAGCCAGGACCTTTTCGAGCGTTTTGAAGATTGCCTCGACTTGCTCGGTTCCCTTGGTTTGGGGTGAGCCGTAAAGGCCCGAGAGATAAATCAGGTGTCCGCGGTTGACTCGCACCACTTTGCTGAAGACAGGGGACGCCTTCATCCCGGTCGGTGTGAGCGACTCGACGGCGGTCTGCTCGGTTCGCGGCCCCGCGCTTGCGATCAGTTCGATCTCGATGGGCTGAGTTGGGCTTGATCGCCACTCCACGTAGACCAACGGGGGGACGGCCCCTGCTCCAAAGAATGTGGTCATCTCACGCTCGACCACGGCCGCCGCCGACATCGGCTCGAGAAAGGCCTTGAGCTGGACCACGTGTGACTTGTCCAGACCCAGATATGCCAGGGTCTTGTCCAGACTCTTGAGCGTTCCCCGGGTTGCTTCGGCCAGGTCGGTGCTCGGTTCCGCCTGTCCGGAGACGTAGACCCTGGCCTCCGCCGGCAGGATCGCTAGCGCGGCCCCCGAGCGTTGCCCGGCCGGAGCTGACGCGAGCGGCCGGACCGGCTCGCTTGTGACCGCCACCGCGTCGATCGCCACCAGCGCCTCGGGATGGGCCAGGATCCCGACGACGACGGTGAGGGCCGGCCGGGCCTGCCCAGTCATCCGAGCGCTGAAGGCGGTTCGAAAGGCCGGGAGGACGTCGGTCCGCGCGGCGTAGACATTGACTTTGACCACCCGGTCAAGTCCCGTGCCGGCCGCTTTCAGGGCCGACTCGAGTCGATCGAGCACGACCTCGGCCTGTTCGGCCGCCCGCTCGGGACCGATGATCGAGCCACGCTCATCGAGTGGCAGGAACTGGGCGGTATGGGCCAGGTTCATCCCGCTCGGGACGATGACTGCTGTCGAGGTCCGTGTGGAGTCGTCCGGGGCGATTGACCGCACGCGCAGCTCTTTTTCCTCCTCCGCGCGGGAGACACCGGAGAGGGCGAACCCGATGAAGCCGATGGCGAGTGAGCCTCGGAGGAACAGCGACGAGTTCGCGGCCCAGGTGTTACGTACCATGCCACCACCTTTTGATGAGTCGGTTTCGATCGAGGTCGTGAACCGTCTCACATCGAAGGTAAATCGACATGGGACGGCCACTCCACTCGCGCGAGGATAGCCGAGGCGGAACCCATGCTCAAGGATCTTGAGACCCCTGGATGGCCGAATCAGGTCGGTCCGCCGTTCTCACCCCAAGGCGAAGTGGTACGCCTTGGCCTACTTTGGGAAAGAGGGGGATGCGCCACGGAACAGATGGAAAAGCACGGAAACGAAAGAGTCGAGAAATTGGATGTTTGAGAAGAGGGAAGCGTTTTCGTTGGGTTGGCTTTTGGCTTTTCCGTGCTTTTCCGTGGTGGGGTTCCTTAGGTGGGATCGGTTCACGCTTTCACGTGAGACGTCTTCCTTTCCAGGTTGGGCAAGAACCCGGCCAGGAGGCCGACCAGCGGGAGGAACGAGCAGACGTGGTAGACGAATTGAATGTTCGTCTTGTCCGCCAGCCAGCCCAGGACGCCTGCGCCCAGGCCGCCCATGCCGAATGCGAATCCGAAGAACAGGCCGGCGACGAGCCCGACGCGACTGGGCATGAGCTCCTGGGCGTAGACCATGATCGCTGAGAAGGCGGAGGCCAGGATCACGCCGATCGGAACGGTGAGCACTCCCGTCCAGAACAGGTTCGCATAAGGCAAGACGAGAGTGAACGGCAGCACTCCGAGGATCGACACCCAGATGACCGCCTTGAATCCGATCCGGTCTCCCACGGGGCCGCCGGCGATGGTGCCGGCCGCCACAGATCCCAGGAAGATGAACAGATAGATCTGGGCGGTCGGGATGGAAACCCCGAACCGGTTGATCAGGTAGAAGGTGTAATAGCTGCTCAGGCTGGCCATGTAGAAGTACTTCGAGAAGATGAGCAGGAGCAGAATCGTAATGGCCGAGATGACGCGGGCGCGCGAGGGACCAGTTCGGTGACTGGCATGCCCTGAGGTGAACCGGCCTGCCTGCCTAGCCTTCAAATAGGCTTCATACCACCGGCCTACCGCGAACAAGACGACCATCGCAATCACGGCGGCGATCGAGAAGCAGGCGATGCTTGCCTGGCCCCAAGGGACAACGACGAAGGCGGCCAGAAGCGGGCCGATCGCCGAACCGGCATTCCCCCCGACCTGGAACAACGATTGGGCAAACCCGTGGCGCCCGCCCGAGGCCATCCGGGCGACTCGGGAGGCCTCCGGGTGAAACACCGACGACCCGATGCCCACCAGGGCAGCGGCGATCAGGATCAGCACGAAGTGGTGCGCCACCGACAGGAGAATCAGGCCGACGAAGGTGAAGACCATCCCGGTCGCCAGCGAGTACGGGCGCGGCCTGCGGTCGGTGGAGAGGCCGATGATCGGCTGAAGGAGTGAGGCGGTCAACTGGAAGGTGAACGTGATCAGCCCCACCTGGGTGAAGGTCAGGTGATACTGTTCTTTGAGGAGCGGATAGACCGCCTGGATCAGCGACTGCATGATGTCGTTGAGCATGTGCGAGACGCTGAGCGCCGCCAGGATGGCGAACGCTGTCCCCTCGGCTCGACTCGTTTCCGTCTCCGCTAGGCTCACGCTATTACTACTGGTCGCCATCAACTCAGACCCCATTCCGTTGGCCGAGAAAGGTCGGCCATCCTTTTTCCTGATCGCGTCGCCGTTCGGTCGTTCAAAGGCGACGACACAAGAACAGGTCCCCAAGGTTCGCTCAGCAATTCATGACTCAGGGCTCAATTCGCGTCCCAGACGGGCGCGGTTCCCGTGTGTCATCCCACCATCGTTCGGAAACTCAAGGTGCTCTGGAACGCCGACTCTCTGGGGCGACTGGACGGATCTGTCGCCACGCAAAGGCGATCGACGCTTGACCGAATCGCGGTTTTGCATCGTCCTGGGGGGGCAGGAGGAGGGAAATCGACTTCAAAGAGGACGACCGAGCCGAGGGTATCCAACGTCATTCTACCCAATGAGTCTACCTGGGTTCATCGCATTTCCTCGGTTTTTGCCTAGTTTAGCCTGTTCGTGCGTCTTGGTCTTTCGCCGTGGAGGGGGGCCGCCCGTCAGGAAAATGAGATTGAGATGCAGGGGCCATCAGGAATGGCACTTGCGGAGCGTTTCGCCGACGATTGCCCAGGCGCACGGCCCGTGTTAAGGTCGTCGCTGCCGACGGAGATCCGTCGGCTCGGGCGGACCAGCGGCCGCTTCGCTTGACCTCCGATGTTTCAAGGGCGATCACACGATGCATTGTTCGACGCTTGCGCTCCGAGCTGTCACCTTTTCCTTGCTGATGCTCGGGCTAAGCCCTGCCCCTGATGCGGCCCGTGCGGCCGAGCCGGCGCCGGGGCGGCCGAACTTCCTATTCGTTTTCACCGACGACCAGCGTTACGACGCCATGGGCGTCGTTCAGCGCGAGCAGGGCGACCGCGCTCGGTTCCCCTGGTTCCAGACGCCGAACATGGACCGGCTCGCTTCCGAAGGGGTGCGGTTCCGCAACGCGTTCGTGGTCAACTCGCTCTGCGCTCCGAGTCGTGCCTGCATGCTCACGGGTCGGTACAGCCACCACAATGGGATCGCCGACAACCAGACACCATTTCCGACCGACAGCGTGACTTATGCCTCGCTCCTTCGCGAGGCTGGTTATACGACCGGTTATGTCGGCAAGTGGCACATGGATGGCCAGAAGGGGAAACGGCCCGGCTTCGATGAGTCGGTAAGCTTCATCGGCCAGGGGAAATATGTCGACTGCCCGTTTGAGGTCAATGGCGAGCTGACGCCGACCCAGGGCTGGGTGGACGATCGCTCAACCGATTTCGCCATCGACTTCCTCAAGAAGAACCAGGCCAAGCCGTTCGCCCTGGTCGTCGGCTTCAAGGCGGCCCACGGACCGTTTGATCCTCCCGAACGCGCCCGCGATCGGTTTGCCGGCGAGACGCCCAGGCCGGCGGCCAACCAAGGAGTACGCCCCATCTTCAGCAAGGCCGCAGCCGCTCCGGCCGTTGCCAAGAAGAAGAAAGGGGCAACGCGGCCAGAGGGGAACATCGGGTATTTTCGATGTGTCTCCGCCGTCGACGACAACCTCGGGCGGCTGATGACCACGCTCGACGAGCTTGGCCTGGCCGAGGATACCGTCCTGGTCTTCTCCAGCGATAATGGCTTCTACCTGGGCGAACACGGTTTGGGCGACAAGCGATCCGCCTACGAAGCGAGCCTGCGCGTTCCCTTGCTTTTGCGCTACCCGAGACTCGCCAAGAAGGGCAAGCTCGTCGATCAGATGGTTCTCAACATCGACGTTGCGTCCACGTTCCTTGACCTCGCTGGCGTCCCTGTTCCCAGGGCGATGCAAGGCCGGAGCTGGCGGCCGTTGCTCGAGGAGAAGCCTGACACTTGGCGTACGGCCTGGTTCTACGAGTATTTCCAGGAGCGGCCTTTTCCAAACACTCCCACGATCCTGGCCGTCCGGACCGAGGACGCCAAGCTCATTACCTATCCGGGCCATCCGGACTGGACGGAGCTATTTGATCTGAAGGCGGATCCCTACGAGATGTCGAACCTCGCTGGCGATCCTGCCCGCAAAGACCTTCGCCAGAAGATGGAAGCCGAATTCGAACGCCAGAAAGAGGCGGTCGGGTACACCTATCCAAGCTATGCGGATTTCCCCAAGCCGTAAGCAGGCTGAGGTCCGCTCGGAGCAAGCAGGCCAACGGGTGATTCTTGATGAAACAACGTGAATGGTTTGTCGTTGCATCCTTGGTGTTGGTGATCGGCAGCCGCGTCCACGCCGCCAGTCCTCCACGCCCGAACATCGTCCTCGTGATGGCCGACGACGTTGGCTACGGCGACTTCTCCTGCCTGGGCAATCCGATCATCCAGACACCCAACGTGGATGCCTTCGCCAAGCAGGCTGTTCGCTTCACCGACTTCCATGTCAGCCCGACGTGTGCCCCGACCCGCGCCGCCCTGTTGACCGGCCGCCACGAGTTCAAGTCGGGGGTGACGCATACGATCCTCGAGCGGGAGCGACTGAGCCTGAAGGCGACGACCCTCGCCCAGGTCCTCAAATCCAAGGGGTACGCCACCGGTGTCTTCGGCAAGTGGCACCTCGGCGATGAGGATGCCTATCAGCCAGGCCAGCGTGGGTTCGACGAGGTCTTCATTCACGGGGCCGGCGGCATTGGCCAGACCTATGCGGGCAGCGGCGGCGATGCGCCTGGCAATTCGTACTTCAACCCCGCCATCCTGCATAATGGCACTTTCGAGAAGACGACCGGCTATTGCACCGACGTCTTTTTCCGCCAGGCGCTCACATGGATCGACCAGGAGCGGAAGGGGGACGAGCCCTTCTTCGCTTACATCACGCCCAACGCCGCCCATTCCCCGCTCGATTGCCCCGAGGAGTATGCCAAGCGGCACGCCGGCCAGGTGCCGGAAAACGTGGCGAAGTTTTATGGGATGATCGAGAACATCGACGATAACTTCGGCACACTTGTCGCAAAGCTCAAGGATTGGGGGATCGAGAACGACACTCTGGTCATCTTCATGACCGACAACGGCGGCACTGCCGGGACCCGGACGTATAACGCCGGAATGCGTGGCACCAAAGGGACACCGTACCAAGGGGGGACGCGCGTCCCTTCCTTCTGGCGCTGGCCGTCAGGATTCAAGGGGGATGTGGAGGTGGGAGCGCTCACGGCTCATCTCGACATCCTCCCGACGCTGGCCGAGATTGTCGGATCACCGCTCTCCGAGCCGTTGCGCTCGCAGGTTGAAGGACGCAGTTTTCTGCCGCTTCTGAAGGATCCCCAGGCCGAATGGCCCGACCGAACCCTAATTACCCACGTCGGCCGCTGGAATCGAGGGCAGGTTGAGCAGGCAAAGTACGTCAACAGCTCGATCCGCAACGGGCGTTTCACGCTTGTGAATGATACAGAGCTCTATGACCTCAAGGCCGATCCGGGCGAGACGAAGAACATCATCGCCGAGCACCCCGAGGTTGTTGCCAGCCTCCGGGCCGCCTACGACGTTTGGTGGCAGGAGGTTTTCCCCTGTCTCGAGAACGAAGCGGCCGTCGGGCCCAAGGTCAACCCGTTCAAGGAACGCTACTGGAAGCAGTTCGGCGGCGGACCCGATGAGGCCCTGCGCCTCCGCATGGATCCTGCTCGCGCCAACGGCGAGGCCGCGACGATTCGCACGTACGAAGGGAAGGGGCACCCAATGCCCTGATGACTTCTTGCCGCTCAGCGCGACGCTCGGGTCGTCCATTCCAAACGGACGGCCCCGGTGTGCTCGCGCTGGGGGAAGGCGGTCAGGTGGAGTTTTCCCGCCGCTGCGTCGAATGTGAAACCAGGACCCTCCGCAACGCGAAGGCGGACTGTTTCGCCCTGGCGCTCGGAGGCAACAACCGTGTAAGGGTAGACCCAATCATCGGCGGTGAGTACGCGGACAACCTCCCCTGCCCCCGGCAGATTCTCGCTCGGCCCGCTCAGGATCAAGGTGTCTCCCTCCACGGCCCGAAGCGAAAGACTTTGTGGGCCGGTCGCCTGCAACGCGTCATCCCCGCGCGTCCAGCCCCCCTTGCCTAGTGCGAAGGCATGTTCGATTCGCTCGCCTCGGAGCGAGAGAACGCCCACGGCTCCGGTGAAGGTTGCGTGACTTGCACCTTGCGCGACGCTCACTGGTTCGTCGGCTCCGCAGACGATGAGGTCGGTGCGATCGCCGATGCGGACCTTGAGCACCATCGCAGCTCCGGTATTCGCGACCCGCTCGACGGAGTCAATGAACGCGGCTTTCGCATACGGCTCGAGGATGGTAGCGAAGCGGCTATGGCCTTCGCTCGACTCATGCCGAAGGGCGATGAACGATCGCATGAATTGATCCAGTTGAGCGTCGTCCTCACCCGCTCGACTGATGGCTGGGTTCTCGCCGACGACCAGTCGTGACCCCGCTTCCGGAAAGAGCGTGACGCGAAGCGCAGGGCCCGAACTTGCGGCGGGCCGAAACGTCAGGGGCAAGGCCACGTCGGCGGGCGCAGGGGCCGACTTGAGGTTGCGGAGGAATCCGTAGGCATAGTCTGGCTCGCTGGCCCGGCCGGTCTCCCCTTCGTTGCGGGTGGGCTGCCAGTCAAAGCCAGGGGGGAGCAGGTTCGCGAGGGGGGCGCACGGCAAATCCAGGGCGACGGTGGTGGGCTCATCGGCGTCCCCGTGCAGGAAGTAGTCGTGGATTCGGCCCCCAGCCACGTCGAAGAGATCGGCCGCATATCGGCGGCCCTCGCCGGCATCGACGACGATCAGGGTGCGACGGTAGGTCTTCGCCAGACCGGGATAGCCGCGAGTGCCGTCGACGCTAACGACCTGCACGTGGGGATCGCCCGCATCAAAGTACTGCAAGCTGCCATCCGAGGGGGCGTTGAGGCTGCCGAACGACTGGCTCTTGCCGTCGATCACGACGGTGTTGTGCGCTGCGGTCGCGAGTGTCCAGGCGCGGTATCGCGTGTGGGTATACCCCAGGTCGGAGAGCAGCTCGCGGCCTTGGGAGAAGAGCAAGAGGCTGAGGTTATCGGCATGGGCGTGACCGTAGCCGCCCGACCAGGTCAGGTGAAACTGAGTCTGCTCCGCTCCGGTTCCGCCTCCCAGGCTCGCGTGGCCGAGGGCGGGAAGCAGGTAGGGGGTCGACGTGTCTCGGGAAGACCGGGCGCGCACCCTGTCCGTCCTCCAGGTGTCGTGGACCGGGACGGGGCGACCGTTGGGTAATCGCAGCGTCGCCAGAGCCGTTCGTGTACGCTCGAGCTCGGGCAGTTCACGGGCGAGGTCGAGGTTGTCGAACCTCGTCCCGTCCGCGTCCTTGTAGTTTGCCGGGTCGCTGTAACCGTGCAGGAGGCCAAGCACGTTGGTCAGCCCTCCGAGCGTCTGGGCCCCATAGCTGGGAGCGCCTTCGTACCAAAAGCCGTCGTAGTAGAACCGCGTCTGGATCAGGTGGCGAAGCTTACGAGTCACCTCGTGGATGTAGCGTGGTTCCCCGATGACCCGACCGGCCGTGACGAGTGCATGCCAGGCGGTGGGGTCCATGTTGCTCGATTCTTCGCGGTTCGCCATCACCTGATCGGCCGCGTTGCGAAACAGGTCGTGCTCGATCCTCTGGGGAACGTCGACACCCCGCGAACGGGAGAGGTCGGCCAGGACGCCGCTGGGGCGAATCCAGTCGTAGGTCTCGACGAGTTGCGTGGGGATGTCGCTGTAGGCCCACCAGGTCCAGCGCGCGGTGCGGTAGCCGCGTCGGAACTGCGCGGGGGGGACGTTGCCGTCGTCGATCTCCTTCTGGCGGAACGGATAGTCGTAGTGATAACACCAGCCGGGGAAGACCTGCGCGAACTGGTCGAGGAGCAAGGCGGCTCGTCGTGCGTGGGCCTTCTCTCCGGTCGCAACGGAGAGCAAGGCCAGGTCCCGCGCTCTGGCCGCGAGGTATTCACGCATCTGGTCGTCACGCTTCGCGGCGAAGAAGTAGCGATAGCCTTGTGCGTTTTCCCAGTACGGATAGCGCTGGGGTTCCCCTCGCGGGTTGCGCACGGTCACGGCCTTGTTCATCGGATATTGGGCGCTGGGGTAGCGATGCTTGCAGTATCGACAAGAGACCTCGTCGATCTGCTCGGGCGACCAGTCGAGCTGATTCTCCTGCCGCCCCTGATCGCAGTTCGGGCAGCCGACAAAGTTCAACCCTGACTGCCGTGGCACCAGCTTGACCAGCGCCGATTCGTCGAGCCCGCGCACGAATGCCGTGGCTTGAAGCAGCCTCGCCACGTCCCGCTCGGAAACCGGAGGGGGAAACACAGGGGCCGAGACTGGCACTTCCTGAGCCGTTGCCAGGAGGATCGCGATGAGGGGCAGAAGGCTTATCAAGTGACTCAGCCTCGGGAGAATTTGTTATGATATTGTCGATAAATTAAAGCTTGTTGTGTTGTGCGCCGTGATAAGGCAGTGTCTTCCCAGCGGGTGCAAGTCCCGCCCGGCCAACTGAATCGCTCCGGCCGGAAGCTATCGGAGCGGCGGTGGAGGTAACGAAGCCGTCGGAGCCTTCGAGACAAATGTGCCGCCTGGCGGCGCAGCGAGTCGACAGGCCGTAACGCGAGTGAATGCTGAGCAGGCCTCGAAAGGTTTAACGTGGGAGCCGACCCGCCAATACATCGGGGAAGGCCGTCGTCGCTGATGAACAGGGAAACGGGTGGAATAGGCCGTCCCATGAGCGATCTGACCCAGCGATCCCACCGGGGTAATGGCAACGGCATGTCGACAAACGGGAGACGCCTGCAACACGGGAAACCCCACTTGGCGGAGGCGCGTGACCTCCAACCGGACGCCCGCGAGGGACTGGCCGGGCCGACTGGGGTGGCGGACAGGCCCGTACTACCGTGGACGCCGGGTAACGCCGGTCGAGGGAAGGGGCCTGAGTTCAAGACCAGCGTCACAAAGAGCATGAGAGCCGGGAGATTGGCATGAGCCTCACACCTCCACCGAAGGTTCAGAAACTCCAGACGACGCTGCATGCCAAAGCGAAGGAATCGCCGGGGTATCGGTTTTATCGGTTGTACGACAAGGTGTATCGGCAGGATATCCTGGAGTTTGCCTACCTGCGTTGTCGCTCCAACGACGGCGCCCCGGGGGTGGACGGCCAGACCTTCGAGGACATTGAGGCGTACGGCCGCGACCGATGGCTCGACGAACTGACGACCGAGGTGAGGGATCGTACGTATCAACCGTCTCCAGTGCGCCGCGTCCTGATCCCTAAACCGGATGGGAAGCAAAGGCCGCTGGGGATCGCAACGATCCGGGACCGCGTGGTGCAGATGGCGGTGGTTCTGGTCTTGGAGCCGATCTTCGAGGCCGACCTGCCTCCGGAACAACACGCTTACCGGGCGGGCCGCAGTGCCCTGGACGCTGTGAGGCAGGTCCATGGGCATGTGAGCATGGGGCATAATGATGTGGTGGACGCCGATTTGTCCGGCTATTTCGACAGTATCCCGCACTCGGAGCTCCTGAAATCGCTGTCACGACGCATCAGCGACCGGCACCTCCTGGGGCTGATCAAGATGTGGCTGGTGGCCCCGGTGGAAGAGACCGACGATCGGGGTCGGACGCGCCGAACGACTCGGAACAAGGATGAGGGCCGGGGCAGCCCGCAAGGGTCTCCTCTGTCACCGTTACTCGCTAACATTTATATGCGTCGGTTCATTGTGGGCTGGAAGCTCCTCGGACACGAACAACGGCTCGACGCTCATGTCGTCAACTATGCGGATGACTGTGCGCCACGAAGGTGTGAAAGGACGACTTTCAGGAGCGTCCCGGAACGCCATGCTGCGTGAGAGATGAGGGTAGGTCCCTCGGGATCGGGTTGCAGGACCAGATTCCAAATCACCCGAAGCGGCTTGGATTAAGAGTCCTGGTCGTGAGCGTTCGGGAAAAGGCCGGTCTGAACCGGTCAGATAAGAACCGAGAAGGCGAACGCAAGTGAACCACCGATGAGGCGTCGAAAGCGTAGGGACGTCATCGAAACCAGGCTCCAGTCGTTGGCCTGGGATGCAGTCAAGGCGGGACCTGCTTACGGCCTTGATGGTGACCGGCGTAAAGGTGGCGCGAGCTCGGTTCAGGCTCTCGCGGGGAACGTGGGAACCTGTCGTCACGATGCCAAGGGAGATGCCCAAGTGGAGGCCCCACGAGGTCAAAGTCCCGATGCGTGGCACAGGGGCGGATCAACCCGTAGTAGCGTTGAAGCCTGGTAATGCGGGTGGAGCGAAGGGGTTGAATGGTTCAGCCAAGGGATGGATCAACCAGCGATGGGAGGAATTCATGCCGGAAGCGAAGTCGTGCGTCAAGGCCCACGCGAGAGGCAAAAGTCAACCAGCGATGGGAGGAACCGATGCCTGAAGCGAAGCCTTACGCGATTTCCAAACAGGTGGTCTACGAGGCCTACCTGAAGGTCAAGGCGAACCACGGGGCGGCCGGGGTGGACGGGCAGTCGATCGAGGCGTTCGAGACCGACTTGAAGGGTAACCTCTACAAGATCTGGAATCGGATGTCCTCGGGCAGCTACTTTCCACCGCCGGTGCGGCTCGTGGAGATCCCGAAAGCCGATGGGGGTTCAAGGCCGCTGGGGATTCCCACGGTCGGCGATCGCGTGGCTCAGATGGTCGTCAAGATGCATCTGGAGCCGCTGGTGGAGCCGCACTTCCATCCCGACTCCTACGGGTATCGACCCGGACGATCGGCGCTGGATGCGGTGGCCGCCGCGCGGGAGCGGTGCTGGCGGTCCGACTGGGTGATTGATCTGGATATCAAAGGTTTCTTTGACAATCTCGATCATGAACTAGTCATGAAGGCAGTCTGTCATCACGTGAACGAACCATGGGTCCTGCTGTACATCGAGCGGTGGCTGAAAGCCCCCGTTCAGAAGCAGGACGGTCGTCGAGAAGAGCGTACGAAGGGCTCGCCCCAGGGGTCGATTGTTTCGCCCTTGTTGGCCAATCTCTTCATGCACTATGCGTTCGATCTCTGGATGGCCCGGAGCTTTCCGGACATCCACTTCGCGCGTTATGCGGACGATGTGATCATTCACGCGAAGAGCCGGGCTCAAGCGGAACACGTGCTCGAAGCGGTCCGGGCACGTCTGAAGGAGTGCCGTCTTGAGCTTCACCCTGAGAAGACCAAGATCGTGTACTGCCAGGACGATGACCGGAGGGGCCAGCATGAACACATCAAGTTCGACTTCCTCGGCTACACCTTTCGGCCCCGGCGGGCCAAGAATCGATGGGGGAAGTTCTTCGTGAGCTTCATCCCAGCGATCAGCCACAAGGCCGCCAATGCGATCCGCGAGACGATCCGAGACTGGCGGCTGGCCGCCATCCGGAACAATCAGTCTCTGGAGGAGATCGCGGGGCTTGTGAATCCTTCGGTACGAGGGTGGGTGAACTACTACGGTCGGTTTTACCGGTCGGCGCTCACTCCGGTTCTCCGACACCTGGAGCGTGTCTTGGTCAAATGGGCGCAGCGGAAATACAAACGGTTGAGGCGTCACTCCATCAACGCAGCCCACTGGCTGGGTCAAGTGGCGCGACGCGATCCGAATCTGCTGGTTCTCTGGCAGATCGGGATTCGACCAGCGACTGGATCATAAGAGCCGGATGAGGCGAGAGCCTCCCGTCCGGATCCGAGAGGGCCTGGGGGTGCAATTCCCCCGGGCTACTCGACTTGTGATCTGCTGTCGTGGCACCGCTGCCGAAGCGATGGCCACGATGCGGAGCATGATGTTGAAGCTGCGGCTGACGGTGAACGAGACGAAGACGCGGTTGTGCCGTGTCCCTGAGGAAACGTTCGACTTCCTGGGGTATACGATCGGGCGATGCTGGTCGCCGAAGACGGGCCAGTCCTACATCGGGACGCGTCCCTCGGCGAAGAAGATCGACCGCCTGAAACGGGAGATCAGCGACCAGACGAGCCGGAGATGGTTCTGGACGGACGTCGAAGACCGAGTGGCCCGACTGAACCGGATGCTTTTGGGTTGGTCGAACTATTTCTGTCTCGGCCCGGTCAGTCCCGCGTATCGAGCCGTGGACCGCCACGCGCGGGATCGGCTCCGCCAGTGGCTTCGGCGGAAGCACAAGCTGAAGAGTCGGGGGACGTCACGGTTCCCCGATCAGTACCTGCACGACGTGCTGGGCCTGGTCCGCTTGAGCGAGCGACCCCGAAGCTTTCCGTGGGCGAAAGCGTGAGTTCTTGTCCGAGAGCCGGATGCCAGAAAATGGCCCGTCCGGTTCGATGAGCGGGGGAGTGGAAACGGAGCGTCAGCCACCGCGCCACCCCTCGACTCTACTGGGGAGATTTCGGACGCCACCGTTGCCTAGCGGTTTTCTTTTGGGAACGCGAGACAAGAAGGTCTCCATGTATTCCCAGACGCGTTTCGGTATGGCTGGCTGGTCGCGTTGCAAATCATAACGGACCAGCCAGTAGGAATCGTCGCGAGAGAAGGTGAGTTCAACGGTGAGCTGGCCGGGTTGTTCGAAGTCTTCCTGGTCATGGTGCGTGATCGTCAACCAGGCGGGCTGACCTTGGAATCGGACCTCATGCGCATGGCTTTGGAGCGTGGGCTCACTTCGGAGTTTTGCGACCTCCAGGGAGGCGCCAGGCGGGAGGTTGGAGGGGGACCAGAGTTTGATGCCTCCCAGGCCCGGGTGATCCCGGTCCTCAATAACCTTCGACTTCCAGAAATCGGGCCGGATGATGGAGAATCCGGCGGGATGGAAGATCCGACGCCCCTCATTCGGCCGTTCGGTCGGGATCGCGGAGGTCGCCCTCCGGTGGAGGGTATGTTCGGCGATGCGGCAGAGGAACGTGATGAACACCGTGATCGAAGCGATCAAGGCGACGTGGCTCACGATTGAAGCCAGGCGTTCCTGTCGGGGCGAGTCGAACGTCATGCGATTCCAAGCTCGATGATGACGACTCGGAAAGAGGAGAGCGAACGCCTCACAAGCGAGGGCTCTCTTTGAGGTTGGCGACGGATGTCACCGGTCCGTCGAAAGTACGCCACAGTTTAGCCTGCACGATGATGGTGTCGCAATCGGCTACTCGAGCGTCATCGCGCGAGCCGGGGCCTTGAGCGAAGCACGGCCATGCGTGGGAGACATGAGAATCAAGTCGATTCTTCGCCGGTCGGACGGGAACCTGACCCCATAAAGAATCGAGTGGGCGGTCAGGGAATGTCCGAACGATCGCGCGTTTTCCCGCGCGTCCAACGACGTGTCCACCAGATCAGTCCGGTTGCCATGAGAAACGCGGAAAAGAGGCCGCTCAAGCTGGCGAGGCCACGACCGAGGGGGCCCATCGCATCGCCGGTATGCCATGGGTAGGGCGCATACCAGAGAACTTTCTGAACGGCCGAGGTCATCCGCGAACTGTGGGCTTGGAGGACATTTCCCCTGTACTGGTCGAACCTTATCGCCGTATTGCCGTGAGGGTTTCCGTCTTCAGGCAAGCGGAGCCGAACGGCGAAGGTGCCTTCTGGACCCTCGGGCAGGTAGATCCGCGTGACCTGTGCATCGGGATAGGCGAGGAGCGCCTTGTCACGGATCTGATCCAAGGTTGGCGGCGTGAGGGTGCGATCAGGCTGCGACTTGGGGATGACCTCCAGCGGCATCGGGCCGGTGATCCGGTTCAGCACCGGGGTGAGGTATGGGCGGAAGATCAGGATGGCTCCGGTTGTCGCCAGCAGAGTCAGAGGGATCAGGCTGATGATTCCGACGCGACGATGAAGATCCAAGGCAAGTCGTCGGCCCGTGGTGGCGGGCGACTTGGCAGGGCGGGTCCGCCACCAGAGCCAGAACCCGCTCACGCTCAGCGCAAGCGAGGCTAACCCCCCTGCCCCCACGATGAGTCGGCCAGGACGACCGAAGAAGAGTTCGGTATGCCACTGCTTCACTCGCTCGGTCCAGGCCGATCCGAATCGTCGCCGACCGAGGACGTGGGCATCGTAGGGGTTGACGAAGACCTCCCAGCGATCTGTCGGCCCTCGACCTACCAAGAGGGCGAGCAGGGCCTGATCCGCCCGGTTCGGCATGAGGAACATCCGGGGCGGCGGGCCGCCGGTCGCCTCGACGGCAGCCCGGATTCGCTCCAGGCTTGCGGTTTGGCTCGCTCGCTCAACACGCCAGAGCGCGGGGTTGAGTGCGCGATCGATCTCACGCTGGAAGGCCAAGATGCCGCCGGTCAGGCCCGTCAAAGCGACCAACACACCGGCCCCGAGGCCGAGGATGAGGTGGGAAATGCGGACGATCCGATAAGGTGCCATCAAGAGATGAGCCATTCCTGAGGAAGGTGGAGTGATTCCCAAGGCGTCACGTCAAATGCGGATCGGTGGCAATCAATAAGAGTCGGCCGAAATGACTTCGCCACCGCTTCGGGTGGCCAGGGCTGGGTAGACCGGGATTCTTGCTCCGGGAGCCATGCTATAGCCGTCCGGCCCATTGAGCATGGGCCCGGCTCCACGGAAGTCATTCGCTTCCGGGAACGCGTCAATCGAGTTCTTGAGGAAGTGGACCGAACCATCGCAGAAGGCAACGTTGATCCCGCCGGGATGAAAACTTGACGGGTAGTACGGGCTGAGGAATCGATTCGGGGCGGAGTTATAGATCCCCTGCGCAGCGTAGTAGCCGTAAGTCCACGCTCCGTAGATTGCCGGGTAGTAATCTTTGTAGGCCGGGGTGGTTGCGACCGAGGCCGGGTAATAACCGTGGGCTCGCTCGTCAAACAACATCGTCATGCTGGTGCCGTCGGTGACCGCGGCGAGGCGGACGTTGCTGTCCATGAAGATCAGGCCGTTCTGCGAGGCGGCCGCACGCTGGAGTTCGGCGGGGGCGAGGTTTTTCGGCGGATTGATCCAGAGACCGGCCACCCCGCGGTAACTGGTGTGCGCCTGGGTCCAGACGCCCGGAGGGAGTGGGTCGGGATTCCAGAACGAGACACCCGGCACGCCGTTGGCTGCGGCCGCTACTCGGACCAGGGGCGTTGCGTTGGCGACCGTCGGGTCGCTCGGGCACATGAGGGTCGAGATGGCCATCTTCTCGATGGTGAGGTTGTCGTTGTCGTAGATCGTCAGGCTGAAGTTGATCGTGTTATAGGCGGGCTGCTGCTCCATGTAGCCCAAGATCCGCTCGAAAACGCTGTGGTCGGGCCAGGGCTTGGCCGCGGTCGGGTCGCCGACCCGGGGATAGCTCCCTGACGGTAGCACGCCATTGGAGGCCTCGTAATTCATCGCCCCGAGCGCGATCTGCTTGAGGTTGTTGGTGCACTGAGCTCGCCGGGCGGCCTCGCGGGCCGCTTGAACGGCGGGTAAAAGCAGGGCGATCAGGACGGCGATGATCGCGATCACGACCAGCAGTTCGATGAGCGTGAAGCCGGAGGGGCGGTTCTGAGGCTGAGGCTGAGGGCGAGGACGAAGACGAGATATCATGAGTGCAGACCTTGCTGCCGGGCCGGGCAAGAGGGTTTCCTTCGGCCCTCCGGCGCATGGCTCGTTGCAGACGGTCTGCAAAAATGCCCGCCCGGATGCTTGTGGCCGAAGCATCGGAACAGAAGCTCGACGGGCAGGTCTTCTGGCTCTCGGCTCATCACGGCACCCGGACCGCCTTCCCGCCTTGCGGCAGTGGCTTTGGTTGGTCCGGGGGCCTGGCCGATTACAGCGGCGGCCCCGCGACGGATTTACACCGTCTTCCCTATTATCCCCCGACCTGTTGTCAGGCCAGGGGAACCTGTCAAGCGACGGCGATTAGAACCGGTTGACTGGGCCTCGGTCAAGTGAAGTGTCGATACGTCGGTCAAAACGTTTCTTGTTGATTGTTCGTGTTTGCTAGCTTGTTTTGCATCTTCCTCCCTTCCACTTATTCAAAGCGAAGATGCTCGACCGACTCTCCGGAGTCGCGCAGTTCGATGAGCGAGTCGACGCCGATCTGAAGGTGCTTCTCCATATATTGGGCTGTGACGGTGACATCACTCAGTCCCGTTTTGACGCCTTCGGGGGTCATCGGGCTGTCGGAGACCAGGAGAAGAGCCCCTTTGGGAATGTGGTTCACGAACCCGACCACGTAAATGGTGGCCGTTTCCATGTCGATTCCCGCGGCCCTGCTTTTGCGAAGGTACTCCTTGAAGGTGTCGTCGTGTTCCCAGATTCGCCGGTTGGTGGTGTAGACGGTGCCGGTCCAGTAGTCGAGGCTGTGCTTGACGATCATGGCCGAGACGGCCCGCTGAAGCCGGAACGAGGGCAAGGCGGGGATCTCGGCAGGGAGGTAGTCGTTACTCGTTCCCTCTCCGCGGATCGCGGCGATCGGCAGGATGTAGTCGCCGACCTTCGCCTTCTTGAGGCCGCCGCATTTCCCCAGGAAGAGGACCGCTTTGGGAGCGATCGCCGAGAGGAGATCCATCGCGGTGGCCGCGTTGGCGCTTCCCATCCCAAAATTCAGGATCGTGATGTTCTCGGCGGTGGCTGACGGCATCGGCTTGTCGCGTCCAATGACCTCGACGCCAAATCGACGAGAAAACAGGTCGATATAGTTTGTGAAATTTGTCAGTAGGATGTACTGGCCAAACTCCTCCAAGGGACGCCCCGTGTACCGAGGCAGCCAGTCTCTGACGATCTCTTCCTTCGTCCTCACAACTCTGCCCTCGCAACGAGATTTACTGGCTCCGGCTCGTTTGCGTTCCCTGGGACCGCGGACGCCCCGCCCGCATCTTTTTTTTGGGGGGGCCATCTGCAAAGGCTTGTGTCCCGGACCTCCGGAAACCGCCTGCTTCTCTCATTCTATCGCGGCTCCCCTTCCGCAGGTGTCGCCCAGGCACGAGCGAGGGTGATTTTACCTCGACCACCGAATGCCGCTTGTTTGCCTCTGGCAAATGTCGTAGGATTGCGTGGCGAGTTTGTGAAGGCGACGATCATTCGTGTGCGACCTTGTCGAAAAGGGGAGAACTCCGATGACCTTCTTGCCGGCCGTGCTCGGGCGTCAAATCAGCGAAGCCGGGTTCGACGCCAAACTGGGACAGTGGGTTTGCTGCCTCGGGGGAGTCGCCATTCTGCCGATGGCAATTGTGGCCTTGGTTCGGCATCCGGGCACCCGGTCTGACTTTTTCGTGGGGCTTGTGCTGGCCTTCGTGATGGCCTTGCTCTTGCTCATGCTGGGGACGCTCGCCCGGCATGTGGACTTGCTCAAGATTCCCGTCCGTGCGCGTTGGGCGGAGTTCCTTTGTTATCTTGCCAGTGTTGGCGTGTTGCTCAGAGGGATCCAGTCCCTGGCGACGATCGGCGGTTCGCCGGCCCAGGTCACTCTCGGTGTGCTCGCGGTCGGGTCGTTGAGCCTGGCGGTCCTGGACCTCGGGATGTTAACCACAGTGGCCCGAGCACTCAGGACCGGCGAAAGATCGGGGCCAACGGGGGCGGCAGAGTCGATGGCGGGAGCACCTGTGGTATCCTGAGAGTCAGGTCCCTCTCCCGCTTGACTCGAGTGCTTCGGAATGTCGCATGCGAAGAACCGTCGTCGGCGCCGCGATTGTTCTGGCGAGTCTTCTTGTCTCAGGCACTTCGTGCGGCCCAGGGGGAGGCCCTGGAGCCGGAGCTCCCGGCCCGGCTTCCCCGCTTGGCGGTCTGCCTCGCCCGGGGGTGGCCGAGTTTGTGATCGGCCCTGACTTCCAGGCCGTGGCGGGGCAAACGGTCTATGTTCCTGTCTATTCTCACGTCTTCACGTCAAATGATGCGCGTCCGTTCGGCCTGGCCGTGACGCTTAGCGTGCGGAACACCGATCGGGTTCAGCCGATCATCCTTGTCTCAGTGAAGTATCACGACCGAGATGGCCGCCTGGTCCGAGACGCGCTCAAGAAGCCGTTGCGGATCGCTCCCCTGGCATCGATGGACTTCTTCGTCGAAGAGAGCGACTCGACCGGCGGCTATTCGGCAAGCTACGTGCTCGAGTGGGTGGCCGAGCGGCCCGTCAGCGCCCCCGTGGCCGAGGCCGTCATGATCGGGACGGCGAGCACCCAAGGGATCTCGTTCGTCTGCCCCGGCCGCGTCGTCGCGGAACGGAACCCATGATTCCGTCGACGATTCGGCGGCGGATCGATTCAAAAGGGCGGACTCTAGGCCTGACGGATCGTCGCTGTTCCGGCTAAGATCAGGGGGATGGGGCGGTCCATTCCGATGGCGATACGAAGCTTGGGGATCGGTCAATGGCCAAGAAGCGACCAGGCAAGAAGCTTTCGAAAAAGCTCCCTCGAACTGGGCAAACGGAGGAGTCTGTGCCCGGGTTTCCTGACCCCATTGCTCTGGAAGCGGCCATGCGGGACTTCCTGGGTCGAGCGACCGGCACCCACGCCAACGCGCTCGACACGCCCCAGGGGCAGGCTGAGGAACTCGTGCTCCAGGCGCTGGACATCACCGATAAACGGAAGCGTGCTGAGCTTGCCCGGAAGGCGCTCGAGATTTCGCCCGACTGTACCGACGCTTACATCCTGCTTGCCGAGCTTGCCAGGACCCGCAAGGACGCGCTGGAGTTCTACCGCCAAGGGGTCGCGGCCGGCGAGCGCTCCCTGGGTCCTGATTCCTTCGAGACGCATGCGGGGCACTTCTGGGGTCTCCTCGAGACCCGCCCGTACATGCGCGCCCGATTTGGCCTCGCGGATGTCCTCTGGACCTTGGGGCATCGCGATGAGGCGATCACGCACCTCCAGGCGATGCTCCAGCTCAACCCGGGCGACAACCAAGGGTTGCGTTACGTCCTCTCGGGCTGGCTGCTCAACATGGATCGGTTCGACGAACTCGCCCGCCTCCTTGATGCGTACGATGAGGCGACGGCCGCCTGGGTCTACACCAAGGCATTGCTGGCGTTCCGTCGGGATGGCGATGCGCCTTCCGCCCAAAAAGAGCTCGAAGCGGCCCAGCGAATCAACAAGCACGTCCCCGACTTCCTGCTTGGCAAAAAGCCGATGCCGCGCGAACAGCCTGCCTTCTATGGCCTTGGCGATGTCAATGAGGCGATCCTTTACGCCGGTTCGGCCATGGGGGGGTGGAAGTCGACGCCCGGGGCCCTGGCCTGGCTCAAAGGGGCAGGACCGAAACCGAAGGCGCCCAAGACGCGGCGGTCAAAGTGGGAAGGGCCATCCCCCTTGGCCCAGAAACGTCTCTTGGGCCTTCGGCAAGCGTTCGATGTCTGGCAGGCCGACGCCCGTCAACTTCGTTCCCGGACCGAACTCGGGGGTGTGCTCATTCATCCCTGGGTTGTGCTCGTCACCAGCCGGACTCACGACCTGATCCTCTCTCAAACCCTCGTCGAAGACGCTCCCACGGCGGAGTTGCTCTGGGATCAGCTTGTTTCCGCCATGCAGTCGCCGATCATGGGCGAAGCGCATCGCCCGACGGAGCTGCAAGTTCACACCGGTGAACCGTGGGGAGCACTCACGCCTCACCTCAATGCGATCGAAGTCGAAATCGAGGCCTTGGACATGCTCGACCAGATCGATCACGTCTTTGAGGAACTCGAGCGCGACCTGGCCGGCGATCAGCCCCCGAGTTTGCTCGACATGCCTGGGGTCACCCCTGAGCAGGTCGCCGGTTTCTATCAGGCGGCGGCCGAATTCTACCGGAGTGCGCCCTGGCGAAAGCTGGGTTATGAGACGGCGATCCAGGTGGAATGTGACCGGCTCGAAAGTGGCCCCCGCTTTGCCGTCGTTATGGGACAGAGCGGCCTGACCTTTGGGCTGGCGCTCTACGATGACCTCAAGGTCCTCAAGAAACTCTGGTCGGGCCGCATGTCCGATGAAGCGAACGCCCGCGAGACGGTCGCCCTGACCGTCACTTATGACGACGACTCGGGGATCTCCGACGGTGACCTGGACGCCATTGAAGCGTACGAATGGGAAGTGGTGAGCCCCGAAGCCTATCCTTCGATTTTTCGAAAGGAACGCGGATTGTCGATGCGACCTCCGTTCGGTTGGGAACTCGAGTTGATGCAAGGCTGCCTGCGGACGATCCCGGACTTCGTCGCCCGGCATCCGATCGACGACTTGGCGAAGTATGAAGCGACGATCCAAGCTCCTTCGGGAGAGTTCCGGCTGTCGCTTTCCTGGGTGGATGCTTGAGGTGGTTCGCCGCTGATTCCCTTTTTCTCTCAAAATCGCTCGAAAAAAGCCGTTCTTGAAAAAGACAGAGTGAAGTCGCCCAGCCCCTCTTTTGTTGATTGTCGAGGGTGACGGACCACGAGCGCTTGACCCCTCATGAACCAGGGCGCATAATCGAAGCCGTCACCTCGCTTCACCAGCTTCTCCATCTTGTCGGGGATAAGTGCTGGTCTTTCGGATCGATCGCTCCCGCCCGAGCATGGCAAGCCTTTCGCTTTCTGAGAGGGTGAGAACTGCCAGAAGTCTTGGCCGCTGCGGGGACGTCTCTTTTCGATGGAATTCGTAGGTGTGCTCACCGCGGAGGGAAGGCCGCTTCCCGTGCCCTCTTTTCCTTCACGCGGGCTGTCAAATGCGCACCGCGATCCAAAGCCGCTCACGATCGATCTTATCGCACGCCTTATATGCACTCCCCTTTTATCCCGTTGGAGATGCTCAATATGTTACGCGGCCTCCGCTCCTGCAAGGCAGTTGGAGTCCTGGCGCTGGGTGGCCCGCTTTTCTTGGGGACCCCCGCCCGCTCCGCTGAGCCCCTCTCCTTGACGCAGCAACTGACCGACCTTGGCCGCCAGGCGCTCGCTCAGGGCCAGTCCGGGCAGGCCAGGACATTCTTCCGCAAGGCGGTTGATCTCGACTCCGGCAACGGCGAAGCGAAGCGGGCCCTGGATCTGATCCAGGTCGCCTTCCAGGCCCCGACGGATGCGCCGCCGGCTGCCGAAGCGATCCCGCCTGCCGATCCGGTCCCGGCCGGCACTGCGCCTGCCGCCGACCGCCAGCCCCAGGCTACGCTCGAGGAAGCGGCCCGCGTCTCCGACGTCGTTCGCCAGCAACTCGTCGCCGACATCAACCAACGCCTGCAAACCGCCCGCGACCTGGTCAACGCCAAGCAACCCGAGGCCGCGCTCACCACGCTCCGCCTGGCGCAGACTGTTGCGCGATCGGCCACCGACGTCCCCGAAGCGGTCCGCAACGACCTCGATCGCCGGATCCAGTCGCAACTCCTCTCCACCGTCCGCGCTGAAGAGCGGATCGTCCAGGAGCAGGCCGAGCAACTCCGTCGCGAGGCTTCGGCCGAACAGCGGATCCGGGCGCTCGACCTCGTCGAACGCAATCAGGCGACTGTCAATGTGATGATGATCCAGTTCGACAGCCTGATGGCGCAGGGGACCTACAACATCCTCTACAACGGCGGCCTGGGCGACATCGTGACCGCCACAGCCCCTTTCTACGAGGCGCGGATGCTGGCTCAGAATGCGCGGGCCTTGGTCCCCAACGATCCGACCCCCCGCGCAGGCGTGTTCGTGGCTGGGACTGTGGGCTTCCTGGCCCAGGAGCTGGCATTCGAGCAGCTCAAAGAGTTCCGCTTCATGCTCTCGCTTCAGGATGTGGACCGCGGTGCCGTGCCGTTCCCCGACACGATTACCCTCGAGTATCCCGACGCCGACCATTGGCGGGCGTTGTCCGAGAAGCGGATCCGCCGCTACGGTCACGCGGTCGACTTGCTTGATCGCGACCCGAAGACGAAGTCGATCCTGGCCAAGCTGGATGACCCGATCTCGATGTCGTTCGGCAACGAGACCCCGCTGGAAGACGTCCTGAAGTATATCAAGAGCGCGACCACAGGCGCGAACGACAACGGGATCCCGATCTACGTCGACCCGGTCGGCCTACAAGAGGCCGAGAAGACGATGACTTCGCCCGTGACGTTGGACTTGGAAGGTGTGCCGCTCAAGACGACGCTTCGGCTCATGCTCAAGCAACTCGGCCTGACCTACACGGTGAAGGACGGCTTGCTGACGATCACCAATGAAGACTCCGAAGACCAGCCGACCGAAATTCGCGTCTACCCGGTCGCCGACC
Organism: Singulisphaera acidiphila DSM 18658; assembly: GCF_000242455.2. Lineage (GTDB taxonomy): Bacteria > Planctomycetota > Planctomycetia > Isosphaerales > Isosphaeraceae > Singulisphaera > Singulisphaera acidiphila. The sequence goes on along the minus strand of NC_019892.1, from coordinate 4,319,651 downwards.
TCGCGATCATCCCGCTCTCGCTCATGGGTGCCGGCGGTGGTGGTGGTATGGGCGGTGGTATGGGAGGTATGGGTGGCGGAATGGGCGGTGGTATGGGTGGTGGCATGGGCGGCGGCATGGGTGGCGGTATGGGCGGTGGCATGGGTGGTATGGGGGGGATGATGTCGGTCCCGCCGCGAGCGATTCGCGGTTCTTCCCCCCGCTGAGTGCAGTCTGCCGACCGTTTGCCACGAAGTGACGGACGCTCACCCGGATCTACGTAAAGATGTCTCCGGAGCCTTGCGGCCTTTGCCGTAGGGCCTCGGAGATTCTTTTTTGGGGGGGATGAGGTCAGAGGCCGTTATGGGAGCGGTTTTCGCCTCCGTTTGCGTTTTTGGGGACCCCGGGTGCTCTGCCCACGCAACCGAAACAATCGGCCATCTGTTGGCTCGAGGGGTTGGGCGTTAAAATCGTTTGCGATGAGACCGGATGTCTCGGCTCCAGGGATGAATCATCATTCGGCGATCGAATCGCAGGATAGCCCCGACATGTTTCCGACTGCCGACCAGATTGAACATGAAGCCTACCTTCGGTGGGAGCGGCGAGGAGGCAGCCACGGCAACGACCGTGGGGACTGGTGCGCCGCCGAGCAGGACCTTCTCCTGACGCTGAACTACGAGGTCGCCGCGTTCTACCCGTTGCAGGCCCCCGAGTCGCAATACGTTGGCTCCAAGGTGCGTCGGGTTTGCCGGTTCTGCGAGCAAGCGGCCCCGATTACGACGTTTTCGGCGACGCCGCTCGCGCTTCCCTCGTTTCTGGAGAACCGGTCGTTGTTCACCTACGAGGAGTGCGACGATTGCCACGCGCACTTCGCGTCGAGCGTCGAGGCCGACCTCAAGACGTTCCTCGCTCAATTGCGGATCGGGCCGGGGCTGAACTCGCTGTCACGCACTTCGATCGCGGCCCTGAAGGGCCTGGCCAAGATGGCTCTCTCGATCATGCCCGCAACGGAGCTCCATTCGTTCGAGGACACAAGGGAATGGGTGGTCAACCCCGACCACGATTTTGACTTGCGCCTGTTCGGAGAGCTGGGTTGCGGTTTGCACGTCCTGCCTTCGATCCAGCCTGAGCCCTGGACGGCGCTGGTGCGGCGGGTCGACGACGAGGCTCCCATGCCCTACATGCTCTTCTTCGTGGGGACCACTCACGTCGTGATTCAGGCCCCCGTTCCGCTTTCGGCCCGCGACGAGGATCTCGACGGCACGCGGACAATCATCCCTCGCACCGACTCCTCGTACGCGATGGGGAGCGAGTCAGGGAGGCAAGCCCCCTCCCCCTTCCGTGCGAACCCACACCGGATCGGGACCCGACACAACGCGAATTCCCCAGTTTGACTCCTCTTTGCCAGGTTAAGCTCTCCCCTGCGGAATCGGATTTGCTAGATTAGGTTCTCTGCGCAGGATTTGTCGATCCGATGCGGACCGGCATTGCAACTGGGTTTGACCGACACAAAAGAGGCAGACCGATGAAGACGCCCGTCGCCGCGCTTGCCGTCGCGGCTCTGTCTCTGGCCCTTGGCTCGTCTGCCAAGGCCCAGACCGTCGTGTATGGGGGGAGCTGGGGAACCGCGCCGGTGGTGGCCGGCCCGACATTCGCCGACCCGTTCTACGTGCCCCCCTATAGCTACTACGCAGCCTATCCCGGCCCTGCACGGGGCTACGTGGGCTACGGGACCAGCGACTTTCCTTTCTACGGCCGGCCCTACGGCGGTCCGTCAGACCGCTGGAGTTGGGCGGCCATGAGCACGAATGGCAACGGGGTCCTCGCTCGTTATTACTATCCCCCCGTTCGCTGAGCGTCGGCTTTGCACCCGCTTTTTTTGATGGGTACCCGAAGGCCGAGGCGGCTCCGACTTCGCCGTCTCGGTCATCGGATCCATTCTCAGAAGGACAACCCTTCAAAAAGGGAGTTGATGAAGAAATTCGTGTGAACGGCCCAGAATTCGCAGCAAGAACCACTGCGGGACAGGTGATGACCGGCCGTCGCAGGAGACGGGTATCACGACCGGGTGGCCGGCGATGCGAAATCAGATGGATCCGAGGCAGCAGACTGGCTGGAGGCAATTTATCGACGGGCTTCCCGTCGATAGTCGCCTGGGTCAGGTTTTCCTCGAATCCTGGCGGGGTGTTCAGGTCGAGGTTGAGGAGGACGTCTGTGGTTCGGACAAGCCGCCCGGGAAGCCCCTCCTCGATTCCGCCGACCTTCACGAACGCCTCGACAAGAACCGCGCGTTCTTGGAGGCGGCCCGCCCCATCATTGCATGGGCCGACCGGGCGCTTGGCCACATCGCCCATCTCGTCTACCTGATCGACCACGAAGGCATTGTCTTGCACGCGGTCGGCAACGACCCGTCCAAGATGGCGAAGTTGGGGCTCCTCCCCGGTTCAGACTGGTCTGAAGCATCGAAAGGGAGGAACGGGGCCGGCACCGCTTTGGCCGAGGACCGACCGGTGGCTGTCGTGGGACCGGACCACCTCACCCATCCCCTCGACGACTGCACCTGGACCGGTGCGCCGCTCCACACTCCCGACGGCCCGCTCATCGGTGCGATCGGCCTCACGACGTGTGCCGAGGACGGCACGCCCGACCGACTGATCCTGACTGCCTACCTCGCTCAGCTCATCGAGCAGGATCTTGCCTCAAAATATGCGAAACCGAGTCAATGTCTCCCGTTGTCGGCCGCCGTTGTGGCGGAATCGGAGATTCTCGAGGTGATCGCCGGCCCATTCTGTCTTTTGGATGAGCAGTGGCGGTTCGTCGCGCTCAACCGAGAGGCCGAGCGCCTTTTGGGGCGAACTCGCGAGGAACTGATGGGGCAACTGGCTTGTGACGTCTTTTCCGAGGTCGTTGGCTCGATCTTTGATCGCAAGTTTCAAGAGGTCAAGGAAACCGGCCAGGCCGTCGACTTCGAACTCTTTTTCCCGGAACGGGATGCCTGGCATGCCGCCCATGTCCAGCCTTCCCGGTTCGGCCTCATCGTTCATACCCATGACATCACGGCCCGTAAGCGGACTGAGGAGGAGCTTCGAGCCAGCGAGGAACAGCTTCGCCTGATCTCTGACCTGACGGCCGGCTTCACTTACACCGTGGGAATCGGCCTGGACGGTTCTCTTACGGCCGAGGCCGTGAGTCCGGGGTATTTCCGGATCCTCGGGACAACGCTCGAAGAGATGAACGCCCGAGGATGGGCCGACTTCGTACACGCCGACGATCGGGCCCTGGTTTTGGAGAGTCATCGAAGGCTGGTGGCTGGGCAATCCGAGGTGCAAGAGATCCGCAACGTGACCCAGGATGGAACGGTCCGTTGGATCCGCTACAGCAGCCGGCCGATCTGGGACGAAACGCACGAACGTGTGGTGCGTTTCGTCGGCGCGGGGCAGGATGTGACCGAGCGGCGGTTGGCCGAAGATGCGCTCAAGGAGGCGGAACGCCGCAAGGACGAGTTTCTCGCCATGCTCGCCCACGAGCTTCGCAACCCCCTGGCGCCGCTTCGCAACGCACTTCATACGCTCAAGCCCGAGGTCGCCGGCACGGCGATCGAACCGGTCCAGGCGATGATGGAGCGGCAAGTCGACCGGCTGGCGCGACTGCTCGACGACCTGCTCGACGTCTCCCGGATCACCCGGGGGAAGATCGAGCTGCGCAAGGAGGTTGTCGACCTCACCGAACCCGTGCAACGGGCTGTGGAGAGCCTCACCTCCCACTGGGAACAAGGTGGACCCGTGCTCACGGTGACGATGCCCGACGGCCCCCTGCTGGTCGAGGGGGACGCCGTCCGGCTCGAACAGGTTTTCGACAACCTGCTCGACAACGCCAACAAGTACACGAAGCCGGGGGGGACGATCCACGTGGAGGTTGGCCGCGAAGCCGGCCTGGCGACGGTCCGGGTCTCTGACACGGGCATTGGCATCGCGGCCGAGATGCTTCCTCATGTCTTTGACCTTTTCAATCAGGCCGAGCGGATTCTCGTCCAGTCGCAAGGGGGGCTTGGGATTGGCTTGAACTTGGTCCGCCGCCTGGTCGAGATGCACGGTGGGGGCGTCACGGCCTCGAGCGCTGGCCCTGGTCTGGGGAGTGAGTTTCTCGTCCGGATCCCCGCTCTGCCTGAATCGTTCCACCCACCGGCCGCGAAATCGCGAGCGACGCCCGGTCCGAGGCTTCGGCGGCGCATCCTTGTGGTCGACGACAATACGGACTCCGCGCGGTCGATGGCCTCGCTATTATCGAGGCTCTGGAACCAGGACGTCGCCGTGGCCTACGACGCGGCCTCCGCGCTAGTGCTGGCCGACTCGTTCCACCCCGACGTCGTCCTGCTCGACATCGGCCTGCCTGGCCCAAGTGGCTATGAGCTGGCCCGGCGGCTGCGTGAGCGTCCTGGGTTCCGGACGACCCTCCTGGTGGCCATGAGCGGCTGGGGCCGTGAGGAAGATCGCCGCAAATCGCGCGAGGCCGGGATCGACCATCACCTGGTCAAGCCGATCGCGCCCAACGATCTTGAGATTCTTCTCGCCAATTCCGAGAGCACAGCGGCCGGCTGATCGCTTGGGATTGTCCCAGACAACCCACCGGGCGTACAACGGAGGGATGGGATCAATCGATCAACCCCTCGCATTTGAGCTTGAGGGACGAGGAGACCACGATGAAGAAGGCAACATTCGGGGCGGGCTGCTTCTGGGGAGTCGAGACCGCCTTTCGCCAGGTCGAAGGGGTGGTCGACGCCGCGGTCGGCTATCTCGGCGGGACCTTGGAAAACCCCACCTATCAGGATGTCTGCACGGGAACCACCGGCCATGCCGAGGTGGTCGAGGTGAGTTACGACCCGCTCAAGGTCTCATACGACCAACTCCTCGACCTCTTCTGGAAAATCCACGACCCGACGACTCTCAACCGCCAAGGACCCGATGTCGGCACCCAGTATCGCTCCGCCGTCTTCTACCACGATGAAGAACAGAAAAAGGCCGCACTGGCATCCCGAGAGCGACTCCGCGAGAGCGGCCGCTTCCGCCGTCCGGTCGTGACCGAGGTTACCCCGGCTTCCACGTTCTATCGGGCCGAAGAGTATCATCAACGCTACCTCGAAAAGCGAGGCAAGTCGTCCTGTTATATTTGATTTTGTGGATAATTTTATTGGGTGATCGATTCGGTGGGTGATTTGGAGTCATGTCCGTAAGGCGAGCGGGGAACGGATCGCTTTCTGTCCTTCGCGTCATTGACCCGCTCGCCTGAGAAAATCGAGGGTACAGCCCTGCTCTCGGGACGAACCGCCTCTCTTGGGACTGCGGGAACCTGGGGCCCCGGGGGATCCAAGCATTGGATATTCAGCCACTTTGAGAAAAAGTCGTTCCGCTCCGGCTCTCCCGTGCAGTATCTCTCGGAGATGACGAGACCACTCTGGGGGCAACCGGTATGGCAAGTGGACACCGCGGCGCGGTTCTTCGGCAGATCGAGCGCGTCTTCAGCTTGGGGACTCTCTCGGGGATGACCGAGGAGCAACTTCTCGAGCACTTCGCCGCCCGGCACGACGAGGCAGCCTTCGAGGCGTTGATTGCCCGGCATGGCCCGATGGTCTGGGGACTCTGTCGTCGATTGCTGCACGACCCGCATGACGCGGAGGATGCCTTTCAGGCGACATTCCTCGTCTTGCTGCGCAAGGCCGGTACGCTCCGGGAACCGGGCCAACTCAGCCCCTGGCTCTATGGGGTTGCCTTCCGGGTTGCCTCGCGCGTCCGGTCCGACCCCGCGCGGCGCCGCGAGAAAGAAGGGCGGGTTGCCAGGCCGGAGGCCGTTGACTCCGACGTCTTCCGGGACGTCGACGGACTGCGGGATGTGATTGATGAGGAGGTCAACCGGCTCCCAGAGAAGTATCGCAGGCCCGTCGTCCTCTGTCACCTTGAGGGTTTGACGTACGAGGAGGCCGCACGGCAACTCCAGTGGACGACCGGGATGGTCAAGGGCCGCCTGACCCAGGCGCGGGAGCAGTTGCGGCGTCGGCTGACCACGCGAGGCTTGGCCCCCTCTGTCGGGTTGGCTGGTCCTTGGGGTTTCCCGACGACGGTCCCCCAGGCGTTGGCCACCCGAACGGCTGAAGTCGCTGCCCACATCGCGACGGCTGCTTCCGCTTCAATCCTCGCCCTTGCGGAAGGGGCGATCCGGACGATGCTGTTCACCAAGCTCAAAGCGGCGGCCTCGGTGCTGGCCGTTGGCACGCTGATGCTGGCGGCTTGCGCCTTCGCCCTGGCGCAGACCGGCGAAAAAAACCAGGCCGTGGCCACCCCTTTGCCTGAGAAAACGGTGGTTCCCAAGCCGAGCCCGGTGGTGGGGCGGTCGATGGAGTTTCGCGCCGTTGAGCCTGGGACTGACCGAGGGATTCCCGGCGTCCAACTCACAGTTCGCGCCGGCGACTTGCAGACCAAGGCGATGACCGATGAGACCGGTCGATACCTGATTGAGGGGATTCCCCCCAAGGTGGTGTCGTCAGTTGCGATCTGGGCAAGGAAGGACGGGCTTGTCCCCAAGTCGATCACGTGGTGGAACGACTCCGCGAACACGCGACTTCCCGAGTCGTACTCGTTGCCGATGGAGCCGGCCGCGACGATCGGCGGCCTGATCCGAGACGAGACGGGCGAGCCGATCGAGGGGGCGACCGTCTACATCAGGGCCGACTCTAAGCGTGGCGACGGCGTGCCGGTCACCGACGTCTTCGAGTTCCCGGCCAAGACCGACGCCCAAGGACGCTGGCGGTGTAACCTGGTCCCTGCGGACACCTCTTCTGTTTCCACACGGCTGGTCCACCCCGAGTATGTCAGCGACCAATCGTATGGCGATACCCCAGTGCCGTCTCCCGAGCAACTCAGGGCCCGGTCCGCAGTCATGGTCATGACACGCGGAGCGACGCTGAGCGGGACGGTAACCGATGCCGAAGGTCGGCCGATCCCCAATGCTCACGTGAAGCTCGGCCTCGATCGATTCTCGGCCCCCCAGCCTCCGAGCACTCGGACCGATGCCGAGGGGCACTACCAATTCCATGTGAAGCCCGGGAGCCAGGTACTGACCGTTCAGGCCAAGGGGCATGCGCCCGACCTGAAACGGCTCCCGGCCGTTCAGGGCCGCGAGCGGGTCGACTTCCAACTCCCCCCCGCCCAGCCGTTCTTCGGGCGAATTGTCGATCGGCAAGGGCGGCCGGTCGCCGGAGCGCGGGTTGTCGTCGACACCTGGCGTGGCTATCGCACGCTGGAGGTCAAGGTCACCTCTGACGCCAAAGGACGCTACCGCTGGGAAGATGCTCCGGCCGACGAGGTTCTCGTCGACATTGCGATGGGGGACTACATGCCCATCCGGAGAAAGCCGATGACGGCTTCCCCCCAAGGGGACGAGATCACCTTGTCGCCGATGCTGCACGTCCATGGCTCGGTCGTCGATGCCGGGACCGGCCAGCCGGTCGAGGCTTTCAAGGTGGTCCCGGGAATTGTGATCGACGGCGCGAAGCCACCGCACTGGTTGTACGGTGACCTCAGGTCGGCGACCGGGGGACGATACGAGATCAGTCTCGATGACCCGAGGACGCCTCACGTCCGCATCGAGGCGGAGGGTTATCAACCGGCTGTGTCGCGACCCTTCCAGGTTGACGAAGGAGATACCGTCTACGACTTCAAACTTCAGAAGGGGACGACGATTGCCGGAATCGTTCGCCTACCTGATGGGACCCCTCTTACAGGGGCGGAAGTTATCTTGGTGACGCCTGGACTGTCCCCGACGATCAACAATGGCCGGATCACTCAGCGGGATCGAAACCCATGGGTGGAGACCGGCCCCGATGGCCGCTTCTCATTCCCTGCCCAGAGTGAGGACTACTCCATTGCCGTCTTCCACGACCGTGGTTTTGGCGAACTGTCATCGCAGGACCTGGCCGCCGATCCCGTTGTTACCGTTCGTCCTTGGGGCCGCATCCAGGGGACCTACCGGATCGGCTCCATGCCGGGAGGGCGTCAAGCGATCCAAGCGAATCGCCAACGCCCGGCCATCGGGCGGGATCTGAAACCGACCTTCGGACCGGGGACGGAACTGTACTACCTGTTCCACGACTTGGCCGACGACCAGGGGCAGTTCGCCTTGGATCGTGTTCCCCCCGGCCTCTATCTGGTTGCTCCCGTTTTTCATGAGCCCAGAGGCTTGACCACGGCGTCGGGCCAGAGCGCCACGGTTGAGGTTCGGTCTGGTGAGACGCGAAGCGTGGCCCTCGGAGGGAAGGGGCAACCCGTCGTCGGGCGGATCGTCATCCCCAAGGGATTCGACCGACAGGTGGATTGGTCGTACGGTTCCTTTCAGTTCGAGACGGCGCTGGAGTGTCCCACGCCGCCCAAGGGCCTGAACGCCAAAGAGCAGTCGCGCTGGTGGTGGGAGTCAGAGGAGAGCAAGGCGTATTCGCGGGCCTTCCACCGCTTCCCGCTCCGGATCGGTCCCGATGGCTCGTTCCACGTGGACGACGTGCCCTCTGCCCCGTATCGGCTGTCGATCCAGGTGTACGAGCCCCCCTCGGGCAACGATCGGTCTGCCGCCGCCAAGATTGTGGGCATGGCTACTCGGAAGTTCGTTGTGCCCGAACTACAGGGTGGGCGAAGTGATGAACCGCTCGACCTGGGTGAGATCCCTCTGAATCTGAACAAGCGCGTGGGCGACCTTGCGCCAGCCTTTCAGGTTCCCGCTCTCAACGGTAAGACCGTTGCCCTGGCCGACTATCGGGGCAAGTACGTCCTGCTCGACTTCTGGGCGACCTGGTGCGCTCCTTGTCTTGCCGAGACGCCGCATCTGAAGGCGACTTTCGAGGCGTTCGGCAAGGATGAGCGGTTCGCGATGATCGGCCTGAGCCTGGACGCATCAAAAGACGAGCCGCGGGAGTACGTCGCCAAGCAAGGATTGCCCTGGGGCCAGGGATTCCTCGGCGCCTGGTCGGAGGCCACGCTTCCGGCGGAGTATGGTGTGGAAGGGATCCCGTCGATCTGGTTGATCGGGCCCGATGGCAAGGTGATCGCCATGAATTTGCGAGGGGACCAGATCAAGGATGCCGTCTCCAAGGCGCTGGCGATACCCTGATGCGTGCTGATCCGAGGGGGGGGGACGGAACGGGCCAAGGCCGTCTGCGCTGCACCGCTCCCGACGGATCAATTAATGAATCGTGCGAAAATATCGCGATTGACCGTCGTATTGCCGCTCTGGAAGTAAGAGCTATGCGAACACTGCGGGTTGACGAGTCCCAGAATGTTCTGGCAGCCAAAGGGGTCGAGGTTGAGGAATTCATTGTCGACGGCGTAGGGGCGTCCCTGGATCGCTCCGCCGACGAGGTCGCAATAGGCATCAAGGTTGATCCAGCGTTGAACGCTCGAGGGCTTTCTCCCGTCTTTGTTGGCCGGTCGGAGCCGTAGCTTCACGGGGCCGATGGAGAGGGCGGCACCGACGGTGAAGAAATTACGCACCCGGGGTGCGATCTGCCCTTCGTCCTCCAACTGCCGTAAGCCCTCGTAAGCCACCACGGTGCCCCAACTGTGGCTGATGATGTCGAGTTCATGTCCTGCGACCAACTCAGGGCGAACCACGGCAGTGAAGCGGTCGATAATCAGTTGGCGGACATGGCTGTTGGTCAGATAGATCGAGAAATCGTCGATGCAGTTGAAGCCGGGGATGCTGATGTCACCCAAAGGGGGGGCTCCGGCGGTTGGGGCTGCGCCCAGAGCATTGGCTGGAGTAGGGTTAATGGGCATGTGCTGATCGGCTCGGTCGCGGAGCGCATCCTTGATTTCCGCGGCAGCCTGCAAACGCGCTTGCTCCAACTCGGCGACGCCCGTGGGTCCGTCGATTCCGCCGACCGCCGCCATGACGGCAAGCCCTTGATTCACAAGATTGCTCCAGAGCACTTCGAGCCGAGTGCTCCCTAACGCCCCGGGACCAAACGCGGTGGGGACGAACGGTTGAAGGGCGTTCCACCACGGGGAAGAAAATCCGCTGGCGTGTGGACAGATGCCGTGGACGTAAACGAGGCGACGGTTCCCGACTGCGGCGGTCGCCGTGAAGTCGGGGGCCGCCTCTGCTGCAAGTGCGGTTCCGGTTTCCAGATCACCAGAATGTTCTATGATCGTTGTAAACATTTTCAAGGACTGGCTCTGGAGTTCAGGAGTGATCGGGCCTTCACCTATGATTTTGCCGAGTAAGGCGATCATCTCTTGTCGAATCTTGGTCGAGTTATTTGGCATCGGATACTCGCTAAGTGTTCGTGATACGGCGTTGTATGAAAATCAATTTTTTATTTATGGAATTGCGTGGTCGTATGGTCAGTCCCTCTCGTGGATGAGTCGGGAGTCTCGTAAAAAAAAAGCTCTCGAGCCGTGGGTTTCCACCCTTGGTCGAGAGCTTTCGAGGTGAGTTCTGGAGTCGCGGTATTTTGCACCAAGCTTGGCCACTCCACGGTTGGCAACCGCGAATGCCATGAGGCAGGCATTGTGACGAGCCATTCTCACGGAATTTCCCCGTGATCTGGGGGAGCAGAGGAGGCCGTTCACGCGGATTTTCGATGATCGATCCTCGTTTGATGGATCAACGCAACACGAGACGGTTCATGCTTCGCCATTGAGATTCTTGGCGTCAGGTCTGTGAAGACTGCGCATTCAGAATCGAGCCCTCGTCAATGGAGTTGAGGTTGACGTTTCAGAAAAGATTCATCAATACCGGCAAGATCGATGACGAGGCTTGGTATGTGCACTACGCCGAAACGATCCCAAAACAATCGCGAGTCAGTCAGCATCTCAGCATTTGCCGTTGCATAATGCATTAGAGGTCGGGGTCGAATTTGCGTCAAGAAAAAAAGTACAGCAAAACGGGAAATGTTAGATTTGCGAGAAATCTAAAAATTGCAAACATTCTCATGATTTATATTTACAGTTTTGTGGACGAAAGGAGTGGCCCCGCGATTGATGCCATTATTCCCGTTTGGTTGCTTTTTTTTGTTGACAGCCGCGTCGGCTATGGATAGTGTACGGATGTATCGATTGGGTTCTTGGAATGAGGATCGATGGTGGGGGTGTTTTTGAGCTTCTTTGGGCTCCTTGTGCTGGGGAAACACCATGGTTTCGAAACCAGAGATCACGGTGGGTGGGGGAGGGATGGGACCCAGAGGTGTTCGGCTTGTCGGGCCTTTCAACAGTTCCGCGAAATCACCTCGGTTGACGGCCGAGAGCACGGCTGGTGGGCCCGACGAGCGTGTTGGGAGACCTGGAGGAGGTTCATCACGATGAGAGAGAGCACCCAAGAGGTGTCGGGGACCATGGTTGCGTCCGAGGGGCATTGGGGGGCGGCCGTTGAATGTCCGAGTCGTGGGAGGAGGCGGGCCGTGTTGCGCGGGCTTCGAGCCGATTTCAGGTGGAGTGGGAGTCAGACGGTGGAGAACAGCCGGGGCGACCGTGAACGGCGACCTTCGGCGGGTTCGAGGGAGATGTTTCCGAGCCGGCCGGCCGAGGATCGGGACGCGATCCACCGCCGTCGCAGGCGTTACGAGCAGCTTCAGTTCGCCGAGGAGCGGCTCCGCCCACTCCTGAAGACCAAACTTGCTGAAGTCTACTGGCGCGTCTATGCCGAACTACACCGGGTCGGCCGCGAAATTGTTGAGGGGTCCGGACTTGAGTCGGGAGGGTCTCGGCTCGATCGTGAATGAGCCGATTCCTCCTCTTTTTTGAGTTGAAGCGGGATGGGACTCTCAGGGCGTCCTTCTGAGGATGATGTGCCCTGTGATGCTGGAGAAGTCGTCCGTCCAGACCGATCCGCCGCGCGGCCTTGGCGGCGCCCATTTCGGGTCGGTCGCCATTCCCCCCAGGTCCGACTCGCGGTCGGCCATCATGGCCCAGATCGATTCCTGTTTGCCGGCGAGCCTTTCCTCGGGCCTGAGATTTCGATCGGAACGAATCCGGCAGGCGAGGCCTGCGTCGCGTGCCAAGGCCCCCAACACCGACTCGAGCTCGATGGAGCGGTTCGAGATGTGGAAGGCGAGAATCCCCTGCCCTGCCAGTTTCCGGCGATAAATCGCCAAGGCTTCGCGTGTCAGCAAATGCATCGGGATCGCGTCGGCGCTGAAGGCGTCGAGGACGATCAACGCGTAGTGGTGGTCCGGCGCCTCGCGGAGCCTGAGCCGCGCGTCGCCGATGATGACGTTGAGCGACTCCGCCCGGCAGTCGCGGAGAAACGTGAAGTCGCGAGGGTCGGACGCAATCCGCAGGACGGCCGGGTCAATCTCGTAGAACGTCCAGCGCTCCCCAGGCTGGGCGTAGGCCGCCAAGGAACCTACGCCCAGGCCGACGACCGCAACGGTCCTCTCCGCCTCCGAGGGGCGGGCCTGGAATTCGTCGAAGACCTGCCCGATCGGCCCACTGCGGTGGAAGTAGCTGAGCGGCTCACGCCGTCGCGCGGGGTCGAGGCTCTGCTGGCCATGGAGGGTGCGGCCGTGGAATAGGCGATGACTTTGGCTTCGGAGGTCTTCGGTGACTTGCAAGACGCCGAAGAAGTTTCGTTCCTGATGGAGCACGCGTCCGTTGATCCCGGCCGTCAGTCCGCTCGCCATCAAGGCCGCGCCGATTGTGAGGGCGAAGCGAACGGGGCGAGCCCGGTGGGTCCAGGAAACCAGGGTCACCAGGCCCGAGACGAGCATTGTGCCGAGAGGGCCGGTCCAGCCTTGATCATCTCTGATCAATGCGGCCGTGAGCCCGAACACGACCAACGGAATCGCGACGTCCCCGATGCCGAGTCCTCGGGTCGGCCGGCCGTCTGGCTTGGTCACTGGCACGACGAGGCAGGCCAGAACGAGGGCGATTGGATATTCGGCCACGCGGTTGAAGATGACCGGAGCGACCAGGGCATTGAAGGTTCCTCCCAGGAGCCCGCCGAATGCGATCGCCAGGTAGAATTCCGTCAGGTGTTGCGTCGTCGGGCGGTCTCGCGCCAGTTCGCCGTGGCAGACCAGGGCGGCGGTGATGAAGGTGAGTAGGTGGAGCGGGATCAACCAGGGTTGGACGAGCCCGAACCCAAGCACGAGGGCAAGCGCCATGACCTCCAGGGGGAGCGCTCGAACCAGACCCCAATGGGGGACGATCGGCTTGTGAGCGAAGACGACGATGAACGTCAGCAGGTAGAGCGCCAGGGGGATCACCCAGAGGAGCGGGATCGGGGCAATGTCGGTCGACAGATAGGTGGTCACCCCAAGCAGCAAACTCGAGGGGATGAACGCGAGCCAGACCCAGCGCCACCAGCGACCCGCCTCGGGTCGGATCGGGCCTTCGGCCTTGTGGAACCCGGGGGGCGATGACCTTTCGGCGACAACCGCGCAACCGACGATCAGGGCCGCGAGGATGACGTAGCCTGTGGACCAGAGTCCGCCTTGCCTGGCGAGTGCGATATTCGGCTCGATGACGAACGGATAGGCGAGCAATGCCGTCAGGCTTCCGAAGTTGCTGGCCCCGTAGAGAAAATAGGGGTCGGTCGCGGCGCGGTGCCCGGTTCCGGCAAACCAGCGCTGGAGCAGTGGTGCTGTGGTTGCGACCGCGAAGAACGGAACGCCCGCCGACAGGAAGAGCATTGTGAGCAGGCTGCCCGTTGTGCTCGTGCCCGTTGCCGGAGAACTGCCTGTCACTTCTTCGACGATCCCGATCGGCAGGAAGAACCAAGTCACGAGGAGCAGGGCCGCATGCACCACAGCCTGGCGGCGGATTCCCAGCCAGCCTGTCATCGCATGCGCGTAGACATACCCGGCGAGCAGGACCGCCTGGAAAAAGACCATGCAAGTCGTCCAGACGGCGGGCGCACCACCGAACTGCGGCAGGACCGCCTTGGCGATCATCGGTTGCGCTGAGAAGAGGAGGACCGCGCTAAGGAGGAGCGTCAGGGCGAACAAGAGCGGCAATGGTGGCCTCGAGTTTGTCGTGTCCGCGATGTTCTCGCTTCAGGAGCAGAGGTGCCGTCTACCTTTTGCTCAGAGTACACGATCCCCGCGCCTTTTCGTGCGCTGGGGAGCGGAACTCGAAGTGGGCCAAGAGCAGGTGGTCTAGGACGCAGGCACCCGGTCGAGAAAGAAAATCTCTGGCATCTCGGTCCCCTTCACGGGCATGATCTTGATAACGTCCGGTTCGCCGCCCGCCGGGTTCGACCAATGACCGACGATTTGGGACGGCCTTGAGAGTTTACGACGAAGGAAGGTTGATGATGATGGATTCCCAATCACAGGTACGTCGTTTCGGGTTCTCGTCTCGACGGTTCGTGCTTTTCCTCGGGTTGGCGTCGGCCTTGGCCGCTTGGCCCGCCCGGGCGGAGGACGATGCCGCGGACCAGGACAAGGCGGTGGCTGATATTCAGAAGTTGGGCGGAAAGGTCGACCGTGACGACAAGGCGCCGGGCAAGCCGGTGACGAATGTCAGCCTCGCCATCACCAAGGTAAGCGACTCCGATCTGGTCGTCCTCGAGAAACTCGGCAAGCTCACGCGGTTGTCGCTGGTCGGCACCCCCGTCACCGACGCGGGCCTCGAGCACCTCAAGGGGCTGACCGAACTCAAGAAGCTCTACCTCGTCGACACCAAGGTGACCGACGCCGGCCTTGCGCACCTCAAGGGCTTGAAGAACCTGGAAGTGCTCAGCCTGGTCGGTACCCAGGTTGGTGACGCCGGGGTGGACTCGCTGAAGGACTTGCCCAACCTCCAGACCCTCTTCCTGCTGGGCTCGAAGGTCACCGACGAGGGAACGAAGAAGGCCGTCGAAGCCTTGCCCAAGACCAGGATCGACCTCGCGGCCAAGATGGCCGAAGAGGCGGCCAGGAAGAAGGCCGAGGAGGAGAAGAAGGCTGAGGAAATGAAGAAGAAGGCCGAGGAAGAGGCCAAGAAGAAGGCGGAGGAAGCGAAGAAGGCCGTCGAGGCCAAGGTAAAGGCTGAGGAAGAGGCCAAGAAGAAGGGCGAGGAAGCACAGAAGGCCGAAGAGGCGAGCAAGAAAGCCGATCAAGAGGCCAAGGTGAAGGGCGAAGAAGCGAAGAAGGCCGTCGAGGCCAAGGTGAAGGCCGAGGAAGAGGCTAAGAAGAAGGGCGAAGAAGCGCAGAAGGCCGAAGAGGCGAGCAAGAAGGCCGAGGAAGAGGCCAAGAAGGTCGAAACGCCGAAGGCCGAAGAGAAGAAGCCTGAAGAGAAGAAGGCCGAAGAGAAGAAATAAGCCGTCGGATGTGGTTCGCCTGGGTGGCTGGGGTCTCGAAGGCGAGACTTCAGCCACTCCGAATTCGACCAATCGCGAGGGGCATCGGTATCGAACAAAGGGCTTCGAACTTCCGCAAGGCCTGTGCGGCTCGACTCGTGGCTGATTCGGCTTATAACTTGGCAACGGGATCGTTTTGATGAGACTTTGGGCTGCGGTCATCGAGCGGTACGATTCCGAGAGCAGACCCTACTGATTCGCCGATCAATGGCCAGGAGATGCGGATGTTCGGCTTCTTCAAGCAACGACGGCGCGACCAACTGCGCGGGGAGCCCTTCCCGGCCGGATGGCTTGAGATCATCGAGCGAAACGTGCCGCTCTACGGTAGGCTGCCCGAGCCCGACCGCCGGGAGTTGCAAGGACATGTCCTGGTTTTTCTCCATGAAAAGCATTTCGAGGGCTGCGGCGGCCTTGAGCTGACTGATGAGATCAAGCTGACGATCGCCGCGCAAGCTTGCCTCCTCCTGCTCCATCGCGAGACGGACTATTACAAGCGGCTGATCACGATCCTGGTTTATCCCAGCGCCTACATGGCCCACGGGGTCGAGTCGCTGGGAGGTGGCGTCGTCCTTGAGGGCCCCCAAGCTCGACTCGGGGAAGCCTGGACGGACGGCGTTGTGGTCCTCTCCTGGGACGATGTCCTGAGGGGCGCGGCCGACATTCAGGATGGCCAGAATGTCGTGCTCCACGAATTTGCACACCAGCTCGATCAGGAAGACGGCGTGGCCGACGGCGCCCCGATCCTTGAGCGTCGCAGTTCCTATGTGGCTTGGGCTCGCGCTCTCGGGGCCGAATATGAACAGCTCCGCGAGGACGAGGCGCAGCAGCGCAAGACGGTCCTCGACACGTATGGCGCGACCAATCCGGCCGAATTCTTCGCGGTGGCCACCGAGTGCTTTTTCGAGAAGCCGGTTCAGCTCAGGAAGAAACATCCCGCGCTCTACGAAGAACTGAAGGAATACTACCGCCAGGATCCCGAGCAACTCTTGCTCGCGGCCGCCGAGCCCCCAGATCGGTTCCCCAAGTCGCCCCTCCCATAAAGGGCCGCCAGCCCTGCGCCCTCATCGAAGGGGGCAAACCCCAGACTCTCGTTCAGCCCGCGCGGAATCCGGCTTTTTTTTCGACGGTTGATCGGGTCTCCGCGACTCCGCCGGACAACCTGGAAAAACATGGCCTATCATGGAGTGTGCCGAGCGTTCAGAGGTCCTCGGGGCAACGAAGGACGCCCGACTCCCTTCCCGCTCGTCGCGCACCGCTCATCGCCATTGATCCCGAATTCCAGCCGTTCTGGGGAGAGTCACCTTGCGCTTCCGACTCGATGACGAAGGTAATACCTGGCTCCCGAAGGTGCCACACACGAGGCCGGTCCGGGAGACGCTGACCCACAAGCAGCGGGTCGAATTCCTCAAGCTTTTGCACGATGGGCTGGGCTATACGATGGCCTGTGCTCGGCTTGGCATTGGCGTTCGGGAGATGAAGCGAGCGATTGCGGACAGCGCTGGCTTCCGCCACGCGGTCAAGCAGATCGAATTGGTTCGCGCCGAACGCATGTTCGCACTTCTTTATGATGCCGCCCTCAACGGCGACATGAAAGCCGCGCAGTTCCTTCTGGCCCGTCACGACCGCCAGACCGAACAGCGGAAGGCTCGGCGCGACGCATCGACCTGATCGATCCGCAACGGCAACGGTATGGGCATGGCACAGCACGGAATGGCTTGGCCCAGAGTAAGAATGCCTTGGCTTCTGAGGCAGGACTTCCGCGCCCGTCGTCTTTGCGGAGGCAACACGCTCAGGGGCGTTGGTGGAGCCCTTTCCGTTAATGGCTATCGACCATTCTCCCTTGGCCGAAGCCAGAAACGGGGTGCCGCGTGAGACTCGACCGGGCTGGCTCTGGAACCTGCTTCATGAAGGCTTCCGCCGTCGGGTCGTCTGAACTCCACGGGGCGATGACCCGAAGCATAAACTGGAAGTGAACCGCACTTCCCGCGACCACGAAAACGTGGAAGACTTCGTGCGCGCCGACGACCCCTGGCCAGAGGATGGGCCAACCGACCACGTTGATGATCGCGCCCACGCTGTAGAAGGCGCCACCGAGAACGAGTGGGCGGAGAAGTCGGAAAGTCAAATTCCGGGCGAGCTCGATGTAGCAGAGGATGGATCCCCAACCCATCATCAGATAGAGCCCGGTCGGCAACCACTTCGGGAGGTTGGCGCACGCGAGGTGGAGCGTGATCCCCAAAATCGCCGAAACCCAGGCGAAGGCGAGGGTGCCGAATCGCCAACGCCCGCGCATCAGGGTCCAGGCGATCGGGGTATACGTCCCTGCGATGAGCAGGTAGATCCCGATGTGGTCAAAGAGCAGATAGGTCGAGAGGGCGTTGGCCTCCCCATGGACGCTGTGGTAGATCGTGCTGGCCGTCGCACACAAGACCAAGCAGATCGCATATCCCAGCAGGATGATCTGACGCGCACGATGGCCGTTCGCACGCCGCCAGAGCAGGAGCGATCCCGCAATCGCTAACAAGAGCCATGCCCCATGGCTCCCGGCGCTGACAGGTTCGCGTAAGTCGAAGAAATTCATGCGATCATTTCATCCGGGTGGGAGCCGATGTGAGATCGGGACTTCCACTCGCCTTTTTTTTTGCAATTCGCCGTAAAGTCCTAAATTCCGGCTGGGTTCACCCGAACCACGGCCGCATATCCCTCGGATTCCTGATAATCCCCTGAGCTTGCGCACTCCCTGTTGAGTTTCGGCCGGCCCGGCTGAGCGACGATTCCACTCCCTCTTGGTTCGCGTGCTTGTGTCAGTCGCTGCCGGGTAGAGTAGACTTGAGTCGGCCATCACCTTTGAAGAACGGCAAGGCTGAAGCCTAGGTCTACCCTTGCGGGAGAAGTGGGCGGTGCTTGTCCCGCAAAACCGCATTTCGTATTTTTATCTTATGCAAATCCGATTCCTGCTGGGGAAGCTTTTTGCTCGGTGGGCCGTTCAGAGTCTGGCTCACGATCGTTTCAGGCCGAACTCCCATTTGTGCTGAGCGCTGATATCGATCTGGTCGGCAGGGATCGCACCCGGCCTTGAACGAATCGTGCGTTCGGCCGTGGAGTGAGTCTTCGGAATCGTTGGGGACGTTGCGGCCGGTCTCAAACGGAGGGATGTCGATGGATGCCAAGGAGCTTCGCGCCGTGCAGGCGCCGTTGAAAGCCCGATATCGTGACGATCCGGCCACGGCGATGGTGACTTTGAGCGCCCGGGGAACCCTGGATGGGACGGGGCTCACGTGTCGGTTGGACACGGCTCGGGGCCTTGTTGAGTCCGGTCTGCACCCGGCGACCGGTGGCGATGGGCTGGCTCTTTGCTCGGGCGACCTGCTGCTGGAGTCACTCGTCGCCTGCGCTGGGGTGACCTTACGCGCTGTCGCCACTGCCCTGGAATTGACCGTTCGCGGCGGCATCGTGAGCGCCCAGGGCGATCTCGACTTTCGGGGAACCCTTGCCATCGACAAGCAGGTGCCTGTCGGTTTCAAGGAGATTCGACTCCAGTTCGACCTCGAGACCGACGCGTCGGCGGAGCAGTTGGAAACGCTCTTGAAGCTGACTGAACGCTATTGCGTGGTCTATCAGACCCTGAAGAACGCACCCACCCTGTCCGTTTCCCACCGTCGCGTTGCCATCGACTGACAATCCAAATCGATGGCAAGGGTCAGCCAAACGAGCAGGCTGGCCCTGATTCGGCTCCATGCGGGGGCGCCTCAGCCCCCTCTCTTCTTTTCCCTTTGAGTAGGGTGACGAATGCGGAAAAGCCGTCCCGGGCTTGGGTCGGATTGGTCGGCTTGCGCCATGCCGCCGACGGGTGTCGGGATTTGGCCGACCCCGTTCGAAAGGCTGACCTATGGTTAAGCGGAATCAAGACCTCGTACCTAGCCAATTATGGAGGAGATTCCGTTGCGTGGGGCCACCAGCCACAACAAACTCGGGAGCAGCGATCCCTTGCTGAGAGCGGTTGCCGAGTTGCGCGACCAGATTGATCGCCTGATCGACGAGCAGCAGGTGGCCCTTGATGGATTTGCGAGCGGGCTCGACGGAGATCGGAACATGGCCGATCGGTCGGCTCTCGCTGTGGAAGAGGCTTCGACCCCCCTGCTCCGCTCGCTGCAAGTCTCAGCCCCGAAGAATGTTGAGGGAAATCGCGTGGCCGAGCCCGCTCCGAAGCCGAGACGACTGGTGGTTCCGGAGGCTTCCTCGAATCCGGCCGACGAGGCTCACGGCTCCGTGTCGTCGGTCGCGCACGAACCGGCGGCCGACGCTCGATCGGACGACCCCAGGGAACGGCTCGACGCGCTCATCAAACACTTCGACCAGAAGCTGAAGCGGTCGGGAGGCCCCTCGTCCGGATCCGGGCCACCTTCCTGAATCTGGATTTCCTCCTTCGGGGCTTGGAGACGAACGAGCCTTCACTCCCCTTTTTTTCGTCGTATTCGCACCCGTTTGGAGTTTCGGCTTTGCCAACGTCCGCCGCCGTTCAGCCTCCTCCCTGGTGCCTTTTCCGAAGCGATTCGCGGCCGTTCGCCGTTGCGCTCGAGGCGGTGGCTGAGGTTGTTCAGGCCGATCGATTGATCCGGCTCGCGCACTGTCCTCCCCAGATTCTCGGTCTCTGCACCGTCAGGCGCGACATCGTTCCGGTGCTTTCGCTCAACCCAGGAGCGTCGGGCGTGGAGCCGGAGACCTCGGTTGTCGTGCTCGTCCTTCGCTCGGACCAGGGGATGTGGGGGATCCGGATCGATCGTGAAGGGACGGCCGTCAGTGATGGGGTGCTCAATGCCTCGGCTCAGGGCGAGCCGGCGTCCGGAGGGGCGGAGGTCGTTGGCTCGGTTCAGCGCGGCGATCTGGCCCATGCGGTCATCAACCCGGACCGCACCTGGAGGAACGTCAGAGCGTTGGTTGAAGCCTGGTATCAGCGCTAACGGATTGGATCGCATCAAAAAAAAAGATGGATGGCAAGACTCAAGACTGCTGATGGAGAACGCCACCACGATGAGTTTTGCTTTATTCAAGATCAGCCACCGTCCTTTCGTGATCGGAGCGGTTGCGGGTGCCATTGGCGCGGCCCTGTCGATCGGAGCGGTGGCCCGGCTTGATTTGCGCCTTGGTGGTCCCCTTGGCCTGATTGTCGGGGCGTTGGCGGGGGGGACCGGCGCCTGGTTGGCGGTCCGCGCCTTCCAGACGCGGATGATCGAGGCCTTGGCCGCGCCGGTCGATCCGCGCGGGTACTCCTCGATGCCCAGCGCCCCGCCCCTCGGTCATGAGGAACTCGACGCCCTGGTCGGTTCTCTGACGCAATCGCTCGAAAGCTTCAGGCGGCTCCAGGTCGAAGGGGTCGAGCTCGAACGACTAACCCTCGGTACTCGGGCGTCGATGATCCAGGATGGGAACTTGGCGGGGTGGAGCGTCAAGCAATGCGTTGTGGGGCTTCTGGACGAACTCCACCAGACCACCGCGCAGCTCATGCGGCACACCGCCGCGCTCGAAGAGGCGAACGAACAGGTCGCCTCGGGGGCGATCGACCAGTCGGAGACGGTCGCGCGGGCGACGTTCAACGTGGAAACGCTCTCCGAAAAGATCGACCGGATCTCGCACAACGCCGAGAACGCGAACGAGGCGTGCGAGAGGACCCGTCAGGAGGCCCGTCGCGGCCTCGAGCAGGTCCACCGGGTCATCGAAGGGATGGAGCGTCTCCTCCACCGCATCGAGTCGAGTGGACGCAAGGCGAGGCGGCTCGGAGATCGATCGGTCGAGATCGGCACGATCGTCGAGCTGATCCGGGGCATTTCCGGCCGGACCGATATGCTCGCCCTGAATGCGACCATCGAATCGGTTCGGGCGGGGGAGCACGGGCGTGGCTTCGCCGTTGTCGCCGAGGAGATCCGCAAGCTGGCCGAGCGCACCGCCGCAGCGACCGGCGAGATCGGGACGCTGGTCGAGGCCATTCAGGCCGACGCCCACGAGAGCCTACGCGCCCTGGGTGAGGAGCAAGGCGAGATGGAACAGGAGGTCCAGCGGATCCGCGAGACCGGATCGGCCCTGGATCGGATCAGCAAGGTGGCCGAACAATCCGCGGTCCTGGTCGAGGGGATCTCTCGCTCGTCCA
The DNA here is from genome assembly GCF_000242455.2 of Singulisphaera acidiphila DSM 18658. GTDB lineage: Bacteria > Planctomycetota > Planctomycetia > Isosphaerales > Isosphaeraceae > Singulisphaera > Singulisphaera acidiphila. Next base: position 4,298,209 of record NC_019892.1, on the reverse strand, counting down.
ACGACCAGGTCCATTCGGCCCATGAGATGGTCCGGGCGATGCAGCGAATCTCCGAGGTTTCCCACCTGACACTCGAGGGGACGAACCAGACCCGCGAATCGCTTCGGGGGATCTCGGTCTGCTGTGAACGCTTACAGCCCCTTTCCGCACAGGGCACTGCGAACGCGGCCCCTCCTAATGGCGACGAAGCGGCCGTGGGGACTTCGGCTTTCCGACCGCGATTGCGCCGGTCCCTTGCCGCTGGCGAGCGAAACTCATGAGTCCACGCAGCGCGCAGGAGGCTGAGGCGTTTGACGGCCGGGTCGAGCGGCTTCGTCGTCACGTTCAGGCGATCGGTCAAGCCCAGCGGGCCGACGTCGAAGCGTTTCTGCTCGACTTGCAGTCGGCTCGGGCCGAGTTCGACGCAGCCGGCATGGGCGGCCGAGCCCTGATCCTGGACCGGGTGGGAATGCTCGTGGAAGTCTGGGACTGTCTCGTGGCCGATGACCCGCGATCGGCCCGCGAGATCGCGGGCTTCTGCGACCGGGCCCTCGGGGATCTCGTTCACGCTTGCGCCCAGCCCGGCACCGGCATGGCGGGGGGCGACGGCGAGCTCGACTGGATCGTTGAGGAGTCGAAGGTCCGCTGGGGCCAGTATCTCGGCCTGTCGGATGAGGACTTCTCCGAGCCTGGCCCCGAGCCGCTGATGGACGAGCCGGTTTACGACGACGAACCGGCGGGCATAGACTCCGCGAACCTGCTCCGGATGCTGATCGGTTCGGCGGCCGAGGATATTCCCGCCCCTGCCCTGATGACCACCCCCTCGACGATGAGGAAGGATGTGGTGCCAAGCCTGGCGGCGCCTCGAAACAACACGATGGACGAGGAGCTGCGCGAAGCCTTCCTTGCCGAGGCGACCGACCTGTTCGATCGGATCGAGCCGTTGGTCCTGGGTCTTGAAGGGGCGACCGATCAGGCCGAGGCGCTGGGCGAGCTGGGCCGGTGCTTCCATACCTTGAAGGGGGCTGCCGGGAGCGTCGGTCTGAGGGAATTCGCCGCTTTGGTCCATTCGTTGGAGGAGCGCCTTGACGGTGCTTCGGCCCCGGCGGCTCCCGAGTTGATCGACGATTTTTATGGGGCTCTCAAGGATCTCGAAGAGCTGCTCGGCGTACTCCGCCAAGGGGTGTCGCCCACAGTCGAGGAGCCTCGGCCGGGCGCTCCGCAAGTGACGCCGAAGGAGATGCGCGGCGAGGAGCCAAGTCCGGCCCCATCGGCCGGGGTGGCCGGCGAGGGGCCGCTCCGGGTTCCCTCTGCCAAGGTCGATGACTTGCTGGACATCGTCTCGGAGCTCATCACGCGACGCGGCCTCTGGATCAACCAGGCCGACGCCATGAAAGATTTCGCCGCGCAAGCTAAGGCATGTCGCGGCCGCCTAATCGCGAGTATCGATCGGTTCCACGACCTTGGCTTGTCCCGCGAGGCCGGCCTGGCCCCCGTGCCGAATCGCGACTCCCAGGCCGACTTCCCCTGGCTCGTTCGCCGGCTCTCGGAGCAGGCGGAGGATCTTGCCGTCTTGACCGAGACGGCCCAGGCGGCGGCCCTCGTTCTGTCGGACCAGCGCGACGCGATTACACGCCTGACTCTCCAGCTCTGGGAGTCGCTCCAGGCGATCCGGATCACCCCCGTCCGAGGCCTTTTTCAGCGTCTGGCTCGCGTGGCGCACGACGCGGCTCGGGTGGAAGGGCGGCAGGTCGAGGTCGTCATGGTCGGCGAGGAGAACGGGCTCGACCGCGCGGTTCAGGACAAGGCGTTCGAGCCGATGCTCCACATGATCCGCAACGCTGTGGGGCATGGCATCGAGGCTGTCGCCGATCGGATCAATGCCGGTAAGCCGGCCACAGGGCGGGTGACTCTGGGCGCCAGGCGCGAGGGCAACACCCTGGTCCTGACGGTGAACGACGACGGGCGCGGGCTCGACTACGCGGCGATTGAGGCCAAAGGGCGTCGTCTCGGTCTCATTGCTTCCAATGAGACGACCAACCTCAACCGTCTGAACGCCATCGTCTTTCAGTCGGGGTTTTCCACACGTGAAGAGGCGAACTCGATCTCGGGTCGAGGCGTCGGCATGGATGTCGTCAGCCAGGAGGTGGCCCGGCTCCACGGCACGATCGACCTGGCGTCGCAGCCCGGCCAGGGCACGACGCTGACGATCCGCCTGCCCGTCCGTCTCGCCTTGGAACAGGTCATGATCGTGCGAGTCGACGGCCAGGCGTTTGCTCTCCCGCTTGCCCTGGTCGACCTCGCTCAACCGTTCGAACCGGGGGATCAAGACGAGGGGGACGGCACCGAGACGACTGTGCGGGTTCGGGGCGAACCGGTCCGTTTGGTCGACGCCCGCGATGTGCTCGGTTTCTCGACAACGCCGCCGGCTTCGAAACCTAAGCTTCTCCTGGTCCGCACCCAGGAGGATTCGCTGGCTCTGCTGGTTGATGCGATCGATGGCACTCGCGAGCTGGTGCTCAGGCCGCTGGGGCCGCTTCTGGCGGGCCACCCGTTGATCTCGGGGGCCGGCTTCTCCGCCAGCGGCGAGCCGATCCTCGCGCTGAATCCGGCGGGACTCTCCCGCTGGCTCCGGGCCGGTGGGATCCCCCGCCTGGTCCTCAATAAGAAGGCCGCCATTCGGCAGGCACCGATCCTCGTCGTCGACGATTCCATCAGCGTTCGCAAGGTGGTCGCTCGCCAGTTGCACTCGCTCGGCTACGAAGTCGAAGAAGTCTCACACGGGCTGGAAGCGCTGGGAAGGCTGCGGAATCAGACGTATCGTTTGATTCTCACCGACCTGGAGATGCCTCAACTCGACGGTTTCGAGCTTCTGGCGGAGCTCGCTCAATCGCCGTCCCTCCGTGCGCTTCCGGTCGTCGTGGCCAGCACCAAGTGCGACTCGGAAACACGCCGACGGGTTCTCGACTTAGGAGCATGTGCTTTTCTGAGCAAACCTGTCGATCCGGAGACTTTGGCTCGTGTCATCCGTCCGCTCCTCGACCCTCAGGCCTCAGCCACAACCTGTTCGCTGGACCGTTTCCCGACGGAAGCAAGGACTTGAGGGTTCCACCTCTCTCTCTCTGAAGGGACGCCATGGAAAACCCGCTGATCCTGGTCATTGATGACAGCCCGACGATCCGCAAGATGGTCGAGTGCCATCTTTCGCAGGCCGGCTATCGGGTCGCCATCGCGCACGACGCCGAGAGCGGGATCGTGGCCGCCCAGACGACCAGGCCGAACCTGATCATTCTGGACCACCAACTTCCGGGAACCACCGGCGACGAAGTCTGTCGCAAACTCCTCAGCGTGGAGGACACCGCCTCGATTCCCGTGGTCATCAGCTCGGCCATGAGGAACAGGGCGTTCGCGCTCTACACGGAGTTCTCCAACGTCGTCGACCAGATCCCCAAGCCGTTCACCTCCGAACTGCTCAAGAGCGGCGTGGCCAATGCGCTCCAGATGGGGAAGCTGGTCGTTCAGGCCCAGCGCACGGGCAGCACGATGCCCGAGATGGTCGGCGAAGATCACGACTCCGCACTCGAAGGGAACACGCGGGTCTTCCCGGTCCGCGCGGTGATCGACTTCCTCAACAACTCCGAACAGAGTGGTCGCCTGACCGTCGAGCTTGGCAACGACCGGATCCGCTTCTCCCTGTCCGGCGGGCGGATCCAGGCGGTTGTCGCGTCCACCGTTTCTCCCGACCGCCTTCTCGAGTTCCTCCCCGAAGACTTGGCCGATCTCGCCCCTTTGCTGGCGATCACCCTGGGCGAGACTCAGGACGCCTCGATGGCCGGCCTGGTCAAACTACTCGAGAAGAGCCTGGCCGACCCGCGCCGATTGCGAACCTTGCTTCGGTTCCAGGCGGCCGTCCTGACGCACTGGAGCCTGTCGGGGGAGACTGGAGATTTCCGGTTCGAGCCTGGCGGAACGCTTCCCCCGATGTTCCAGGCGTTCCCGCTTCAGACCAGCCTCCCAGCCCTCTCCGTCGAAGGGGTGCGCCGTTGCGGGCTTGCTGTCAACCTTCGGGACTGGGCGCCGTTGGTGATCGCGCGGCGGAACCCACGGGGCGGGAACCTCGACCGGGCCGGCCTGTCCCCGGCCGATATCAAGATCCACGCTTTGCTCGATGGCACCATGGACCTGGCGACCATCGCCGAGCGGAGCGGCCAAGAGCTTGCCGCGGTGGTCGACACCATTCGAGGCTTCGAGCGGACCGGCCTGGCCGAACGCCGCGCCCCCGTCTCTTCCGACGCGATCCTGCTGCTCGAGGACGAGCCTGAGACCGTGCGGGTGGTACAAAAAGTTCTCGGTCCCGAGGGGGAAGGCTATCAGCTCAAGGTGGTCCGCGACCGGATCGCCGCTCAGCTTCTACTTCGCAGGCAACAGTATGCCCTGGTCCTGCTCTCGCTCGACCACAAGGAGCATGAGGCCTTTTTCCTGAGCGTGAAGCCGCAAGTCGCCGCATCCACTTGCTTCGTCGGCATCGTCGGGATCGAAGACGAGAGCGAGCTCAACAGCCTCGACGCGATGGGACTCGACGGAGTTCTCCAGCGTCCCGTGACCGAGGCGGACCTCAAGGCGGTCGTCAAGCACCTGCTGGCGGCCGGTCAGTTGGCCGTGGTCTGAATGGGGCCGGTGGGCCTTGCCCACTCGACAACACCGGTTTCCGCTGTCGTCAAGATCGATGGGTGGGGGACCAGACGCGGGAGGAGGGGCTGATATGAGTGTCAGTGAAGAACTGGAATACCAGGAAACGATCGCTCTGCTCCAGGAGGAGGTCGTTCGCCTTGAGAACGAACTTCGCTTGCGTGGCGAGGAGGAGGCCGGCGCGGTTGACGATCAGATTGGTGACACGGCGGCCGAGGAGGAGGCGAACCGGCAGATCGCCTCGTTGATCGGCGAGTTGGCGAACCGTGATGAGACGATCAACCTGCTCTTGGACCAATCGAGGTTGTTCGAGGAGGCCGAGTCGGCCGATCAAGCCAACTGGGAACAGCTCAACCAATGGGTGCAAGAGCTCGAGCGGCGTGTCGAGGCTGGCGGCGGGTCGACCGGGCCCTTGAAGCAGGAACTCGAGGAGGAACGCCGCAAAACCAGGCTGGAGAGGGAGACCTTTCAAGTCGAGCGGCGGTCGTGGGACGCGCAGCGGACGGCCATGGAGTCCGAAGTGGAGAAGCTCAGGGGATTGCTGGGCCAGGCGGCGCGGCAGCCGGCGGTGGCGGCGAACGACTCGGTGCTCGAGGCGCTCGAGCAGGAGAACCGTCGGCTTCGCTCGGTCGCGAGCGAGCTGGCGCGGGTTTCCGCAGTGGCCGCCGAGGTCGAATTGCTGCGTGATCGGCTTGTGACGACTGAACAGGAACTCGCCAAGACTGCGCGTGAGCTCCAGGGGATCGTCGACGACCAGAAGCGTGAGCGGAACGAGTACGAGGCAATGGTGGCCGAGCTTCGCAGCCAGTTGGCGCACGAGACGCTCAAACGCCAGGAAACGCAGGTCTTGACCGCCGTGGTGCCGGGGGGCAAACCCGACGGTGCGACGATGTCGCCCGACGAGCGGATCCGCGTCCTCCGCCTGCACCTCAACGAGATCCACGAGAAGGAAGCCGAGGAACGCGCCCAGCGCACGCTCTCCGCGCGGCTTTCCCGGCTCTGGTGGCACACGGGACCCCGTGGATAAGTGTCTGCCTTGTCGAGGGTCGTCCGACCCCGCCTGAGCCGGGCGGAGGAGCAAGGGGAATGACATTCCAAATGAACAGTGATCCTCCCACCTCCTCGAACAGTCTCCAGCCCCCTTCGCCGAAGGGGGAGGCTTCGCGGCCCGACCTGCGTCCACTCCACCAAGGTTTGGAGCGATTCCGCGCCTTCGTTCATCAGCAACTCGACCGGATCGAGGCCATGGTCCTCGAACGGGACGACGCCCCACCGCCTGATTCCTCTCGACGCGAACTCGAACTCCGCAAGACGATCGCGGAACTCGAGGAGCGGCAAGCCCGGCTGGTCACTGAGGCGACTCGAATGGAGCAGGAGTGGCAGGCCGGAATGGAGAAAATCGAAAACGACCGCCGGCTCCTTGCCGACGCCTGGGACCGACTCGAACGCGAGCGGATCGACGGTGGAAGTTCCTCGACGGAAGCCATGCGTCCAAGTCCTGCCGCTCTTGCTCCCCCGTCCGCCGGATTCCGCCCGGCCGTTGCGTCCTCGTCGAACGATGGGGTTACTCACACGGTTCTCAGCCAGTTCCAGACGCTCCGGAGCGATGTCCGAAGAAATGCCAAAGAACGTCGGCCACAGGGCTGAGCCCTCTGTCTCGAATGTAGTGCGGCGAATGTTTCGGCCTCGACCTTTGTACGGCGACTCGATTCAAGGACCACACGACCATGGCAAAGGATCTGATCGTATCGTCGTCCGAGGCCGCTCCCCAAGGTTGGGCGGCGCGCATGTTCGGAAAGCTGGGAGGGGGCCGGGGAGCCGCGTCGGAAAAAGGGGGGAAACAACGGTTTGCCGGGTCGGCCGAAAAGAAAATTCAGAGCTTGACCCAGCGGCTGGTGGCCGACGATCGCTATATCTTCGTACTTCTGGGTGAGGCGGTTGAGAATATCGAAGATCAGGGAATCGGCCCGGCCTGGAAGGCACTCGACGACCAGATGGCCCTCGTGCCGGCCGGCGTCGTTCAGGTGGTCCGGAGCGATGGCGCCGTCCAGCCGACCGAACTGACGGGCTATTACCTCGATCGCTGTGCGGTGACGAACCAGCAGTTCCAGCGGTTCGTAAACGCGGGGGGGTACGACAACCTGGAGATCTGGCCCCAAGAAGTCTGGCCCAGCCTGATGCGGTTCACCGATCAGACCGGCCTCGCCGGCCCGCGCGGCTGGGAACGCAGCAAGTTCCCCGTGGGCAAAGCCGAACACCCGGTCGTCGGTGTCTGCTGGTACGAGGCTCTTACCTATGCTCATTGGGTCGGCAAGCGGCTGGCGAGCGCCGCCGAGTGGCAGAAGGCGGCCGGCTGGCCCGAGCACCTCAGCGGCGGCTGCGGTAACCGATACCCCTGGGGTGATATCTTCGACCCCACCCGAGCCAACCTCTGGGCCGCCGGGCGGGGGCAGACTGTTCCGGTCCGTGAGTTTCCCAAGGGGGCGACCCCCAACGGAATTTACCAGTTGACCGGCAACGTCTGGGAATGGATCAACGACCCCCTCGAATCCATCCCTTGTCACTCTCACGAGACTTTTCAGTCCTGGAAGCCCTTACGGCGGATCGTCGGTGGCGCCTTCAACACCTACTTCCCGGCGGAGTCGACCTGCCAGTTCATCACCGGCCAGCCCGAACTCGACCGGTGTGACAACATCGGTTTCCGTTGCGCGATCTCGGTGGACCGCATTCGTCCGCACGCCTGAATCGCTCCGAAAATTTCAGGATAAAATAGAATAAAGCAATATTTAATGAGGCTAGCTATACTATGTACAATATTCTCTGTCCTCTCTGCGCGGGCCATCTCTATGAAGGGGAAGTGTGCCGGAGCTGTTATGCTCCGGCCGAGTTGATCGAGTCGATTGCCGCACGCGGGAAGCCGCCGCGGTTCGTTGGCGTGCTCGGGCCGAGCGGCGTCGGCAAGACCGTCTATCTTGGGATGCTCCTCGACCTGCTCTCGCGCGGGGTCGGCGGCCTGCACGGTATGGCCCGATCGCCGTTCTCGCTTTCGCTTCACCGGAGCCTGATCCTCGCGCTGGAGAAGCAGAGGTTCCCGGACAAAACTCCGAACGAACCCGATCGCTGGCAGTGGGTCCATTGCGAGGTCTCGGGGACCAAGCGGGGCCAGGAGTTCGACGTCGTGACGCCCGACGTCGCTGGCGAGGCCGTCATGGCTGAGCTTGATAACCCGAGGTCGAACAAGACGGTGCGGGCGCTGATCGGAAGATGCTCGGCCCTGGTGGTTCTCGCCGACATCGTCCAGGTGGTAGCCGACGGTCAGGGGCAAGAACTGTTCGCGATGCAGCTTATCAGCTATCTCGATACGCTTCGGCAAACCGCCAAGAAGCGAAAGGTCGAGATTCCGGTCGCCCTCGTTTTCACCAAGGTCGACCTGTTCGAAGAGCCGATCAAGGATCCGGAAGACTTCGCCAGGGCCAACGCCCCCGCGCTCTGGAAGCTCTGCGAGACGCGGCTCCAGCACTACAAGTTCTTCTGCTCAGGGGTGGCGGGCTCGGTGGGTAAGCTCGTCGATCGGAGCGGTCAGGAGACGCTCGTCCCCTTACGGGTCGAGCCGCGCGGAATCATCGAGCCGTTCGCCTGGATGATGACTCAACTACGCTGATCGGATCGCCGAGGAGATGCGCCGTGTGGGCTGAGCAGGCGATCTTTACTTCGATGACCCGGCTTGGGAAATCGGGCTACCACGTCGTGGCTCGGTCGCCGGGCCTGTCTGAGTCGGACGCCATCATTCTCACGACCTGGTCCCCTTCCCATGGCGCCTTGATCGTGGACGCGGCCAACCGCGTGAGCGTCAACTTTCACCCGATGCCCAACCACCGCTACGCGCTGTCGAGGACCTGCGAAGGTCCCCCCGAGCACAGCGGGCGCGGCGGTCGGCAACTCTATACCCACGCGCTCATCTTCGATACCGGCAAGCTCCAGCAGGCGGACCACCAACCGTTCGCGATTTACCGCGATGCCCTGGCCCTGGGCTATTTTCACTATCGCGGTGAACCCCCGACGATTCTTCCCGCCGTCGAACTCTCCGTCACCTATGTCCATCCTGCCCCGTCGACCTGGACCGAACGCGCTCAGGCTCTGGGGTGCACCCACGCCGATACCGTTCGTCGCAAGTTGTCTTCAGGTGAGGACGTGAGACTCACCTACTCCGGCGATCGTATGGTCCTGGCCGAATGCCTGATCGGTCCCCTCAAGGCCGAAGTGCGCTCCGAGGTCAGCTTTGCCACCAGCCTCCAACCCTCCGCCGTCCGCCCCTATCGGCTGGTGATCGTTGGTGAATGCAGGTGATGTTGCATGAAGATGAATTGAATTTCAGGTTATTTTGTAGGAAACTCCTCGATCGCCTCGCGGACGACGGGGAGTTCCTTCGTTTCCCGCCTGATTGAGCGGATGACTCCATCAGGGCCGATGACGACGGTTGTGGGCAAGCGACGGATGCCGAACGACGCGGCGGTCAAGTCCTTGGAATCGAGCAAGACGGGGAGAGGGAACTTCGCCGATGCGAGGGCCTTCCGCACCTCCTCGGGCTCCTCGCCGACGCTCACCGTGTACAGGGCGATTCCGTGCTCCTTGCATTGGGGCTCCAGCTCGGCCAAGGGGGCGAGGACCGCCATCGACTCGCCCGACCAACTCGCCCAGAAAACGAGAACGACCGGCTTGCCCTTGAGGCTGGCGAGGTTGACCTCGTTGCCGTCGAGCACCTTGAGTGCGGTGGCCGGGCTGGGTTTGCCGACGAGCTCGGCCGACTCCTGGTAAAAGAGGGTCTCGAACACGTCCTCGACGCGCTTGGCTCCTTCGGGGAGTTCGGCCCGGAACGCTTGATCCGGGATTGGCTTGTCGATCGTCCAGGTGTAGCGGGCCTCGCGGAAGACGGTGCTCTCCTTGCCGCCGCTGAGCGGGGTTACGCGCGTTGAGGTCATCTTTCGCTCGAGTGGCTGGTCTTTCGGGCCGATCCAGAGATCGAGAACTGCGCCGTGCCAGTCGACCTGAAAGTGTTCTGTGGCGATGCCGTCGACCTCCTCGGTGCCGACGAGCTTTGCCTCGGACGTCTCGCGGAGAATATGGTCGCGCATGTCGTTCCGGGTGAGGATCTCCAGGCCCGACCCTTCCAGGATCTTGGGGATGATCAGGGTCCGGGCGATCTGGCCGGCGGGGTTCGGTCCCTCGTAGCGGGAGTAAACCTTGGGGTCCAGGTCGTAGAGCGTGATCAGCGATCGGCCGTCGCAGATCGCCCGAAGGACGGGCTTCCTGACGTCGTCGATGACCGCCTCGGACTCAATGGCGACCGCATCGGGCCGCCGGACCGTGATCTTGTGGGTCACGACCGTGTCGGGGGCGACCTCGCCGGCGACGGTCGACTTGGTGGTCATCTCGACCGCGACGCTGAACGTCTTGGCGTTCCTCATCACGGCTTGCGAAGCCGTCAGGATCTCATCGAACCGCGGGTCGATCCGCTTTGCCTCGGCCAAGGGCTTGAACGGGGCCTCTTCGGCCTTGGGCGCCTGGGTCAGCACAACCAGGCCCAGAACAGCATAACAAGAGAACATCGCTTTGCTCCTGCTTATTTTGGGATAAGTCGATCCGCTTGCGATGCGAGGGGGCCTCGGCCGATCCGTTTTAGTTGAGCATCCCTTGGAGTTGGTTGAGCATGTTGGCGAGGTCTTGGAACCGGGCGATGTTGGGCCCGATCCGGCCGCGCGCGACTGCGGCGATGCGTCGGTTGATCGAGTTTGCGTAGTTCTGGGCCACGGCCATTGTCTGGATGAGGTCGCGCCGACGTGCGCCGACCCGCACTTGCTGGTTCAAGTTGAGCAGGCTGCCACGGAGGTTACGGGCGTCGGCGACGAACTGGAACCCGCCGGGCACCGCGCTCGCATTGGCGGAGATGCCTTGGAGGAAGCCGTCACTTTCGGCCAGGGCCTGGTTGAGCATGCCTAGGAACGCCGGACCGGGCCCAGGATCGCCGCCAGGGAGGGGAAAACCAGGGTTCACGATCACTCCACCGCCAATCCCGGGCCTGGGGAGCACAAGTTGGCCCGGGATGTTCAGCAGGGCGGCCACCCGATTCAAGGAGTCGAGAACCGGAGCCCACGTCTGGATGACCTGCGGCGGCGGATTGATTTGTCCCAGGAGCGTATTGACGTCGCTGGCAACCAGGCGGAGTTGTTGGAAGGACTGTTGCAGCTCCACGAATTGGACCGGCGCACTTTGCAGACCCTGGAAGTAGCGGACCTGCTCGTTCAGCGATTGTGCCGAATCCGCCAGCGTTCGGAATGCGTTCTGGACGAAGCTGGCATAATTGTTCGTCGCGATCCGGAGGTTCGCGGTCGCGTCGGTCAAGCTTCGGATCGAGCACGGCAGCCCCGGAATCTGGATCGGCAGGACACCGGTCAGCGGCGGCGGACCGCCCGGGAGGGGGCCGTAAGCGCCGATCATGTTGCGGATTTGGAAGGCCACTTTCTGGAGCCGGTCAACCGACGCGGAACTGCGCGGGGAGTTGCCCCCCACGCTGCGCAGGACGCTGTTCAACTCAGTGAAGGCTACGTCGAACTGATTCATCGCACCCGCGATTTGCGCCTGCCCCGCGATTCCCAACTGGGCGTTCTGCGCGACCTGGTTGGCCGCGTTGAGCACCGCTCCGGCCCGCATCTCGAGCTGTCGGCCCGCGAACGTCCCGTAGAGTTCATAGCGGAGGTTGTCGAGCAGTTGCTGGGCCTCGGTGGCCAGGGCGTTGGCCAGCCCTGGTAACTGCTGCGGAGTGACCGCGCCGGTCGGAGGATAGAATTGGTTGTAGTTGGGGTTGTAGGGGGCGTTGGCATTCGGGTTGTTCGGGGGAGGATAAGCGTTCCCGAATTGTCCCAGGGAGGGCCGAGAAATCACAAGAACGAGAAACGTACACAACCCAGCGGCAAACACTCGAGTTTTCATGGTTTGGGACCTCGGCACCAGGCAAAGGGTGTTTCGTCCGTTACATTTGCGATGTACGGCTTGGCTTGATGAGCGGGAACCCGAACAAATCCAGGGGCCGTTCCTTCTTGAGAGGAACGATGCCCGACATGGATTTGGATGATGTCTTGCAGGGGTTCATCGATCTCGAGGGCCGCTCCTTTGGGGATCCGGGCGAATGCCGACTCCGTTCCAGGTTCGCTCGAGTGCGTGTGTGTCTGCCGCCGCAAATCCGAAGCGGCGATTGGAAAGGATTGGGATTCCGTCGTGGCCGCCTGCTGACAAATCTGGCCAGGATCGGCTAGAGTTAAACAGGTACGCAGGGATGTTTCAACGATGACGGCTCTGACCCTGGCCTGATTTTTTCCAAAAGAGGCGAGGAGCGGGACTGAGCCGCTGAGGATTTCAAGCGGGTGAGCGATCGGCAGCGATCGAGGACTCGACGGGACCAGACCTTGATATCCAACCTTCCTGGCCCCCCCTCCCAGGCCGGCGTTGACGGAATCAGTCGACCTTGGATAAAAACACCTGGAGAGCCCTGCGCCTGCGGTAAGGCCGGGGGGGCGGTCAGGCTTTTCTCATGAACGTGACCATTCAATGCGCCCACTGTGGGCGGCCGCTGAAGGCACCGCGGCAGATGGCCGGTCGACCGGTCCAGTGCCCGAGCTGCAATGGCCGTTTTGTGCTTCCCGAGAATCTCGGGCGGCCGGCCCCCAAGCGAGAGTCTCACTCGTCCTTGTCCTCGCATTCGGTGCCGACCCGTGATGATATGTTGAGTCGTTCGATGCTGGTGCCCGCCCCCGGTGCGGGGACCGGGTCGCCGGCCGGCCTGATTTGCCGTCTCGAGCCCAACACGCTCCGCTGGCTCGATGTGACCGAGAACCTGGGCGCGTTCCTCGGCCAGTCCCTCGGCGAACTCCGCAAGCAGAGCTTCCTGGAGTACCTCCACCACGACGATCAGGCCCTGGCTGAGGATGAGTTTCGCCAGGCCCTGGAGCTCGGGGAGCGGCACGATTTCGTGCTGAGGGTTCGCGGGGCCTCGGGCGAGTGGCACTACCTGCGCGTCCATACCCAGGCCCGCTACGAGCGCGACGGCCGGGTCAACCACATTCGCTGCAACCTCAAGGATGTCACCGACCGGATCCGCGCTGAGCAAGAGCTGCGGAGACGGACCGAGCAGTTGACCGACGCCAACCAGCGGCTGCGCCAGGCCAACGAGAAGCTCAAGGAAGCGCAGAGCCAGCTCATCCATTCCGAGAAGCTCGCCTCACTGGGCACGCTCGCGGCGGGCATGGCGCACGAGATCAACAATCCGCTGGCGTTCGCCTCGAGCAACGTCGAAGTGCTCGAACGCGAGCTTGGCGCGATCCTGACGCTCCTCGAACGCTACCGATCGGGCTGGGACATCTTGGAGCAGGCCCGCCCCGATCTGGCCGCTGAGATCGCTCAGCTCGAAGCGCAGGTCGACATGCCCTATCTTCAGGAGAACCTGCTCAGCATGGCCCAATCGACCCGCAAGGGGTTGAAACGGGTCGCCCAGACCGTGCAGAACCTGCGGGGGTTCGCCCAGCTCGATCGCGCTGAGATCGGTGAGATCGACGTCAACCTCGCGATCGACCAGAGCCTGAGCATGCTCGGCGACCTGCTGAACCGCAACCAGATCGAGGTGGTCCGCCGCTTCGCCGACCTCCCCCTGATCGAATGCGCTCCGGCGCACATCAACCAGGTCTTTCTCAACCTCCTGATGAACGCCATGCAGGCCATTGAAGCGTCCGGCCGACCGTCCGGCCGCCTCGAGGTGGTCACCGGACACCAGGGAGAACTCATCCTGGTGGAGCTCACGGACGACGGCTGCGGCATTCCCCCCGAAATCCTCTCCAAGATCTTCGACCCCTTCTTCACCACCAAGCCGATCGGTCGCGGCACCGGACTCGGTCTGAGTCTCATCCACGGCATCATCTCTGAGCATGGCGGCCGCGTCGACGTCGAGAGCGAAGTCGGCTCGGGGACCCGGTTCCGGATCCAGATGCCGATCCGCCGGCCCATCGGTCGCGCCCAGTCTCCGAGCGATTCCAACCTCCCGGGCCCTCCGATCTCGTAGAGTGGGCATGGCCTACCAGTTTCCTTTCGCAAAGACAGAGAGCTTACGCTCCCCGCTTACCTTTGGGGTGAGCGTCCGCTCGTATCCCACCCTTCTCCCAGCCTATTCTCTATTATGGGTTTTGTTGGGATGATCAAGCTGGATTTATGTCGATTTTTAAGAGAATCGCCTTGTGGTTGTCATAAGAAAGTTCTGCGTTTTCTTGGTTAAGTCGGCAAATCTGTCTTTTTAGTGCGTATGATAGACGTAGGGAATCTGCGTCACGGACGGGATCTGCGCTGTCTGAGCAACTTGCTTGGAGGGTCGCCCGTTGAAGCTTTCGCATCCCACGACGCGTCGGTCGACATCGCGTCGCAGCCGGAAGGTTCAGAAGACGTTCGAGGCATTGAGTGACCTGGGTGGCGAGGCTGTGGAGCCGCTGCCGGCGCTCGACTTGAACCTGAAGGCGTTCCCCTATCGCACGGCCTTGGCGAACTGGCCGGACGAATGGCGGGAACGCTGGGGGCATCGGGCCAATGACCTCGAGGAGGCCGGCCTCGGTTGGCGCGAGGCCGAGGCTTGCGCCTTCTTCGAGGTTCAGGAGGAGCGTCGAGCCGAGGTTGGGACCCCGCCACTCCCTCTGGTTCGGGTCGACATTGGCCGAACGGGGGTGGCCCCGTTGCTTCTTTCTCACCAGGCGATGAAATTGTGATGCAAGCCTCTTGAATACCCATGGACGTTCTTGTAAAAGAGTTTCACTTGCCCTTGACTGCTGAAGGGCATTGGGTCTGGAAGACCAGGTCTAGCTCGGTGCTCTGCACCAGGGCGGCGTTGCGCCGCTCGAGCGTTTGGGTTTTCATGCGTCACAACGAAGGCTGTTTCAGACTCGCTTTCGCCCCGGTGCGGGGTTAGTTCTTCGCGGGTCTGGAGCAACCTCGCCGGTCGCGGTTCCGCGAAGAACTAACCCCGCACCGGGGCGGCGAGTCAGAGAGCCTTCGATGTTCCAGGTCTTGTGGTAGACGATCTTCCAGACTCGGAGAGCGGGCTGTCTCGAATCCTTTTTCGGGCAGCCCGCTTTTTTCTCATGGTTGTGGCGATCGGGGAATGATCCTCTCATAACCTGTATGCAAGATGACTGTGCCTGGCATCGGCCTGGTGGGGTCGAGAGGTTGCGTCCCGATCAACTCCTACCTCCAGCGGGATTGGGCGACCGTGGCGATTTCCCTACGCTTGGCCGACGTGACACTTGCCTGGGAGGCCCAGGATCCCGACCTCGTCCGGCTCGTCGAACGCCTGGCGGAACAATCGGACGACGAGCCGGAAACGCCCGTGCGCGAGGGGGCTCCCACCTTCGCCAAGTTTCTGGCGGAGATTTACAGCAAGCCGTTTCGGCGCAAGCCTTGGGCCGAGCAAGCGCACTACCGCGTTGAGCAGATCAAGGCCCTGGAGGCGGCGGATGCCGAGGTTCCTCTGCCAGACCGCCTTCGTTTGCACGAGGTCATCGAAGCGCTCTGGCGCGACGATGGCCCCTATGCTCGCTCGTGCCTGCTGGCGATCATCGCCCGGGTGAAGCTTACGTACGGTCCTTGGCGGGCTTTGAAGCGAATATTCAAGGAAGCCGAAGCTCGAGGCGATACCGAGGTCTTCGCCGCCCTGGCCGCGCGGTTTGATGCCGCATACGCCAGCCGAGACTACGAGGTCAGCCGCGACACGCTGATCTACCTCTGCCGTCGCGCCTGGCGATACCTCAGGCGGACGGCGGTCACCCTCCCGGCCTGCTACCCCGACCTCGCGGGGGAAGTCCTCGCCTGCTATTCCGAGGAAACCAGGTGGTCGGACACCTGGGTCGCCAACCAGATTTTTCATCACGAGAGTGGCAAGTACAACCGGAGCGGGTTCTCCTTGGCGTCACGCTCCCAGGATCTCTTGAAGGACCGGGCGTTCGCCGAACTCTGGAAGCGGAGCCCTCGCCCCTTGTTTAGCCTGCTCGAGCGGGCGCGAAGCGATCGGGTGAGAGAGTTTGCGGCCAGCGCGTTGAAGGCCGATTTTCGGGCCTCGATCCGCGAGATCGAGCCCGCGTGGGTGGCGCGACTGATTGATGTCGAGAGCCGGTCGATTGACGAGTTCGTGGTCTGGATCCTCAACAACGTGCCTCGGTTCGAACAGGCCGCCTTTCGGACGCTCGGCCTGCACGATGCGGTGCTCAGGCTGTTCGACTCCCCTTCGTCCGAGGCTCGCGACTATGCAGCCAACTATGCCCGGACCCATGCGCGGGACCTTCCGGTCGCGGACCTCATCCGCCTGGTCAACAACACTCATGGCCCCGTCCGAATGCTGGCCGGCGACTTGCTGCTCGCTCGCGACCCGCGCAAGGAGGTCGGACTGGAGGCCTGGGGGCAACTCCTCGAAACGGACTACGGCTCTGAACTGGCCGCGACTGCGTTGCGCAAGCATTTTGGAAACCGCGAACTGACTCCCGAATGGTTCCGAGAACGCTTCTTCTCACCGAGCCGCCTGGCGTATCTGTTCGCGCAGGAGCGACTTCCCGAAGTCCATCCCTATCAGAAGCTCGGAGCGGACTTTTTTCGAGGGATGGTCGAGGAGATCGAGAACCGGCCGTCCTCGACCTGGCGCGCGGTGTCCTATGCGATGGGCGAGCTTGCGCGTTTCGACCTGAATGCGCTTGATCCCCAATTTCTTGAATGGTTGATCGTTCATCCGTTCACGAGCAAGACGGTGGGCGATTGGATCGACGAGGGCACGCTCAAGGCGAGCACCTTGCCGCTCGATTTTCTGAAGATCGTTGCGTTTCACCCGGTCTGGGAGGCCGACCCCTGGGTGGCTGCCCTGAAGCGGCAACACGAGTGGGCCCGTACGCTCGAGTTCAACGAAGAGCTGGCCGATCGCGTGCTGGGCTGGCTTCGGGATGTCCGGCGCTTCGCTCCAGCCGATCTTGGCTTCGACTGGCTTTTCAAGCTGGTGGTCCGAAGCGAGCCCCGCTACCACAATTTTGCCGTCGAGACGATGATTCGGGGGTTCGTCCCGGCCGACTTCGCCCTCGAGGCTATGGCAGCGCCGGCACCCGCCCAGGTGAGTGAGGCGGTTGCCGTCGACTTGAAGGGGGCCTCGTTTCTCTTCACGGGGAAGATGGCGACGATGCCTCGCAACGAGGCGGAAGCCAAGGTCCGGCAAGCCGGAGGCGCGATCGCGTCCGGGGTCACGGCGAAGCTCTATTACCTCGTCATCGGCGACGAGGGGTCACCGCTTTACGGGAGCGGTAAGAAGGGATCGAAGCAACTCAAGGCCGAGGATCTCAACAATGCCGGGGCCAACATCAAGGTGATCTCGGAAACGGCATTTTTGAAGATGATGGCCGGTGAGCAACAAACCTTCTCCGCCGACGCGACCCTCGCCGGTTGCGAGCGACTCTGGGAAATGGCGACTGCGCCGGGGCCCGGGGATGCCCCGCTGGCTCAGTTCGCCATCAAGTATCTCAGACGTCATCATCCTGATATTGCCCTGGAGGAGACGGACAGGCCGGTCGACCCCGGGGGGGAGATCCCAGGCGAGTTCTTGACGCTCGGCCGGTTGCAGCCGCTCTTCTCCGAGAGCCGCAAGCCGCTTCGCGAGTTCGCGCTGGAGGTGGCCAAGTGGGACTTCGCCCGCTGGGCGCCGCCGATCGAAGCCTTGATTGCCCTGGCGGAAGTCCCCTACCCCGAAGTCCGTCAGTTCGTGGCGAAGGCGTTGCTGGCCGACGAGGCGCCGGAGAATCGCCGGTTTCGTGTTCCTCCCGAGGTTCTGACCCCGTCCGCAGTCTACAGCTTCTGTGAGTCAGCCGACGAATCCACGCGTGATCTTGGCATGCAACTGATTGCGCGGTCGCCCCGGCTCCGGCTCCCCGAGGAGTTGTTCCGTCTGACGGAGAGCCCCGACCGCAAGATCCGCGCTTTTGTGATCCGATCGCTCTGGTCGCTCTATCGCGATCGGGGGATCACCGAGGGGTGGAAGCCGGTCGTCCCGGCTCAGTCGACCGTGGGCGCCGCGGCGAAGAAGGCGGCTGCCAGCCTGGCCGAGTCTCGTGGCCAAGGGGCGCCGGCCCGTCCCGAGAACTTGCCCTCCGCCCCGTCGAACCTCTGGCTGTTCCTCAGACGCACCCTCTTCGAGATCCCACCGGCACGGCCCGAGGCGGTGAAGGACCAGGAACCGGGGGGAGCCGAGCGGATCAAGCCGCTTCCTGCCCGGAAGGCCAAGCTGGCCCTGGTCGAGGTCATGAGAGACCTTGCGCTGGAGGAGATCGGTTTCGCCCGAGGGGTCCTGCCGCTCCTGGAAGAGTTCATGACCTCGAGGGGGCCAAGCGAGCGGGCGGCCTGCCTGGTCGCCGTGACCCGGATCCGCCACACGCATCCCGAACTCACCGGCCCTGACTCCGTCCGCCGCCACGAGGAGGCCGTCTCTTGAGCCTCGAGAAATTCCTCAACTATCGCGGAGACGTGAAAGCGATCGCCGGGGTCGGCCAGATCGTCGCCTTCGTGACCGTCCATCCCGAAGGACGAGCCACCGGGGTCTACCGGCTCGACGCCGACAAGCTGACCCTGGAACTGGACCCGCTCCCAACCGGCGGCCTGGTCGTGCTCGGCGATGGCGACGAGGAGACGCTCTGGATCGGCGGTGGGGATGGGCACGTTTATCGAGGCTCCGTACGGGGGGGCACGCTGAAACCGCTGGGGTCGGCGCTCGTCTCGGCTCCGAAGACGCTCGCCCTCTTGGCCGAGGGCCGGCTGGCGGTGCTCGCCGGTGCGCAGGTCGTGATCTTGGCCCGGAAGGATGGCAAGACGCTGCAAACCTTGCCCCTGCCCGAACCGGGCACGGCGCTGGCGGCCGATCCGACCGGTCGCTGGCTGGCGGCCGGCACGGCCCAGGGGACGGTTGCGGTTTTCGACGTCGAGGACAAGCCCGAGTTTTTGCTGAGTGCCTCGGAGAAGCTTCACGAAGGGGCGGTCACCGCGCTTTTGTTCGAGCCGGAGGAACTGCGGTTCCTCTCGGCCGGGGCCGACTTGAAGCTCTTGTCGACCCATGCTCGAGGGAAGCTTGAGCCCGAGGACAAAGGCAAAGGGGCGAGCCATACCGACCGGATCAACGCCTTGATTTGGGGACCCGGCGATCGGCTCTACTCCGGGAGCCGCGACGGTACGATCAAGAACTGGCCGCGGTCCGGCGGAGCCCGCCCTGCCACGCTCAAGGACGGTGTGGGCAAGGTGGTGGCGCTCACCCTGGTGCAAGTCCACGATCGGACGCGTCTGGTCGCGGCATGCGAAGACAATACGCTCAGGTTCTTCACGCTGGACGCTGCGGGCAAGTTCGGCGATCCGTTGCACCGGGTCGAAGGTGCTCAGCGAAGGGCCTTGAATGAGCTGGCCCAACCCGAATCGCGTCGACGTGAGGCGGCGATCGAGGAATTGGCGGCGTTCGACGACGCCGCTTCGCTGGAACTGATCTCCGCCCAGGTCGGCCAGGACGCGGATCCAGGGCTCCGGCTCCTGGCGGTCCGGAAGCTCGGCGCATCGAAGCATCCCCGCGCTGCGAAACTCCTGGAACCCTGGCTTGGTGAGTCGGGCGAGGCGGTGCGGCTGGCGGCCCTCGAAGGCCTGCGCCGGCACCTGGGCGAGGCCGACCTGAGGCCGCTCGACCTGGCCCTGAAGGTCGAGAAAGCCAACGTCGGCTGCGAGGCGGTCCGGGCGCTGGAGACGCTTGCGAAGCAAGACGACCGCGCCTTCGCCCGGCTCCTGGAGACGCTCAACGCCAGCCCGGCGGAAGTGCGGCAGGCGGCCCTGGCGAGTCTCGAAACGGTCTACGACGCCAAGTCGCCCGAGGCGAGCCTGGTTGCCCTCAATTCCAAGTATGCCGACGTCAGGCGACTTGCGATCATTCGCCTTTTTCAGCGTGGGCTGCTTCAGGATCAAGGCGTGCAAACCGCCCTCCATCGCCGAGGGGAGGATGTGGACCCGGAGGTCAGGCGTACGGCCTTCCTGCTCTTGCTCTCCACCCGCGAGTCGTTGCTCGAGGCCTTGCGCCGTCGCGATCCAGACTTGCAGCGTCAGCTCCTCGAGCTGGAAGGAGCACCTGCGGAGGAGGAGCCGGCCGAGAAGAAAGCAAAGCCGTCGAAAACGCGGGCCAAAGCTGCGAAGCCGGAAAGGGCCGACCTGGCTCTCACGGATGACGACTACGGACCGCTCCTGCAGGCGACGGCGAGTCGGGCCCTGGATACGAGCCTGCGCGGGGCGCGGGGCCTGGCCTTGCTCGGCGACCCGCGCGCGTTCGGCCTGCTGCTCCAACTGAGCCGGGAGGACGAGGCGCGGGCTCGCGTCGAGGTCTGCCATGCGTTGGCCGCGCTCGACGATCCCCGCGCGATCGAGCGGCTCCGCTCGTTGCTTCATGACCACGAACCCGAGGTCCGCGACGCGGCCTTCACGGCCCTGGCCCAGATCCACCAGGCCGACCCGTTGCTTGGAGCCGAGGCGGGCCTGGGCTCGTCCTTCGAGGACGTCCGCCGCCGTGGCCTTCAGCTGCTGATCGCCGAGATTCGCAAGGCTCCTCCCAAAGGGACGGACTCCCCTGCCCTGGCCCAACTGGCCCGCGCTCTGAATGACAGCTTTGAATCGGTCCGCCACGAAGCGTTCAAGGCCACCCTCAACCTCCAACTGGCCGGAGGGGGGGCTGGAACTTTGCGGTTCGTGGGGCGGAGCATTCATGCCGCCGTTCGTCGCGAGGTCCTGACCGAGGTCATGGCGCAGGTCAGTCAACCTTGGGGCTGGGACCTACTCCTGGAGTTCTTCAACGACCCTGATCCCAGGCTCCGCGACGACGCGTTTGAGTTTGCCAACAAGAAGACCAAAGGATTGGAGTTCCTCGAAGCCGGGCTCGGCTCGCGCCACCCCGATCTTCGCAAGCGGTCGGTCGAAGCCTTGGTCAAAAAACGCACCAAGGCTGCACAAGCCTTGCTCGTCAAGGCTGTGGGGGATGAGGACCGCGCAGTCAGGCTGGCGGCCCTCAATTCCCTGGTCGTGGCCGACGCCCGGCCCGAACTTGTCGTGGCGCTCGACAACCCTCACGCTGATGTCCGTCTGAGGGCGGCTCGAGCCCTGGCAGGTCATGGTGACGGGGCCGCTCTCAAGCCGCTCATCGCCCTGGTGACGGAACCGGAGCCGTTGGACGTCGAGCGGAAGGAGGATTGGACCCAGCGGGTCGAGTCGGCCTTGGACGGACTCGGAGAACTGGGGGATCTGGCTGCCCTGACGACGATCATCCCCCTGCTCGACAGCCCGCACGGCTCGATCTGCGCCCATGCCGCGACGGCCTTGATCTGGGTGGCTCGTCCGGAGTCACTCGACGCCTTGCGACAGGCCCTTTCCCATGCGGACCCGCAGGTGAAGTACCGCGCTGCGCTGGGCCTGGCGTATGCGGGCGAGTCGTCGGTGGCGCCGATCGTCTTCTCGACACAGGCCAAGCAGGTCCTCGACGCCAATCAACTTCTGGGGGCCGCTCTCTCCCTGGGGGCCGTGGGAGAGGACCAACTCGTGGTCTTTCTCGATGACTCGAAGGGAGCCATTCGGTTCCAGGCGTTACTGCTCTTGATGCTTCTGGAGTGGAAAGCGCCTCGCGGTGGTGCCGCACGCATCTTGGCCTGTCTGTCGAGCCGCACCCCAAGAGGCCGGCTCGTCGCGGCTCGGGCATTGGAAAGTCTTTCCGACCCGGCCGCCTTCCGCTCGTTCGTATTGCATCTGATTACAGACCGGGACGACGAGCCGAACTGGACGATCACCGAATCGACGGTCGATGCGTTGGCGGAGCTCCTGGTTTATGGGTCTCCCCTGGCCCGGGCGCGGACTGCGGGCCTGCTCCATCACCTCCGCGAGAAAGAGCAGGCGGCCTGGGACTTGCCGTGGTCGGTTCTCGCGTCCCGGTTCGCCCCTGAGATTGCCGCGCTGCAGACCCAGGCCAAGACGCGTCCGAGCGTACCGCTGGCGTACGGCCCCTCTGAACTTCTGGACCTTGCCTTTGGCGCGTATGTGGGGCTGGTCCGTGAGCAAGGAAGCTCGTCACGTCGCAAAAAGAAAGGGAGTGGCGTCGACCCGCAGATAATCCGGGTCCGGCAGACGGCTCTCGGCCGGCTTTTGGCTCTCGCCCAAGCCGACTCGCGCTTCGCCCGTGGGGCCGTTCCCGTCTTCATTCAAGCGCTGGGTGATCCGAACCAGGCCGTCCGTTTGCTGGCGTTCGAGCACTTGCAGACCCTCGGAGTCGACCCGACCCTGCTCGGCTCGGAGGCTTTGGGCGCGGGGCACACCGACCTGGGAGTCAAGGGCCTCGAGGTTTTGACCGGCGGCGCGGCGGTTGGCGAAGGGCGGGCGATTCTCGAACGCGTTATGCTCACACGTCAGGATGAGCTGGCGATCGAGGCCGCTCGACTCCTGATTGGGACTCAAGGACCGGTCGCCGTGGCCGGGCAGGCGCTCACGGCGGCCCACGAACCGTTGCGGGAGCGCGCCGTTGCCTGGCTGACCGCCGAGTACGATAAGGACGAAACCGCCCGCGTCCTCTTGCGCGAGGCTTTGAACTCACGCTATCAGCGGGTCCGCGAGGTTGCCGCGATCGAACTGGCCACGAAAAAGGATCAAGCCGCCTTTCCCGCACTCGTGCGGTTGCTCGAGCAGGCCCAGTTGCCGGCCTCTCAGGGCAAGATCATCCAGGCGCTCGTCGCCCTGGGTGATCCGCGAACTCCCGACGCCCTGCTCGATCGCTTGCAAGCCGACCCGAGCGGCACGGCGGCGGCCGACGCCCTGATCGCGGCGGCCGGTGGCTTCCGACGCCCCGAGAACGCCGATCGCCTGCTGTCTCTGATGGAGAACGATCGGAAGCGGCGCGAGCTTGCGTTTGTGGCTTTGCTGACGATCAGCGGGTTCGATCAATCTGTCCTTGATCCGGAGGAGGAGCAGGCCGACCGCCGTTGGGAAGATGAGCAGCACCCGCGCCACTCCGACATCCTCGCCCGCCTGATGGAACGCTGTTCGGGCCTGGGCGAACCGCGACTCTTGAGCCGGCTCATCCCTGCGGCGCGGTGGGCTCGTTCGAAGGTCGTCGATCCGGCCCTCGCCCCCCTGACTCTTCACCCCGACGACCTGCTTCGCCGCAACGCGGTCGAAGCCCTGGGCTGGCGCGTCCGCAAACGGGCGAGCGATGCCGAGCCTTTGTTGAAGCTGTTGTCGCATCAGGATCCGATCACCCAATTCCTGGCTGCGGAGGCGCTGGCCAGGGGGGGGCGGACTGAGGGCCTGAACGTCTTGCTCGCGAGCCTCGACTTCGTGAGCGACCTGAACCTGCGTCAGCGCGCGGTCGATGCCTTGGGAGAGCTTGGCGACGAGCGTGCACTTGACACTCTGCTGCGGCTCGCCAGCGACGCGGGGCACGCCTTGCAGGAACAGGCGGCCGAGGCCATCGGCCATATGGGGCGATCATCAAAAGCTGATGAAATCTTTGTGCTTTTGGAGCGATACACCAAGGGGGATCAGGTTCCTCTGGCCATGAACGCCGTGCGCGGTTTGCGTTGGCTTGACACCCGCGCTGGGTGGCAAGCCGTTCGCCGCGCGGCTCTCGAAGGCGATTCCTATCTCTTGAACACGACCGCCCTTGAGATGCTTGCGTTCAATGATGACCCGGCGACTCGCGATCTGCTGCTCCGCCTGCTCGTTGGTGGAGACATGGCCAAGGCGATGCTGCTGTTTGATGTGGGGCTCGCCAGCGCCCGGCATCTCTTCGGGCCCGATTCGCTCGAACCCGATTATGCGCTCTTGCGGAACCCGCGAGTCATCGACGAGGACAAGCAGCTTAATGCCGTGGCACGAGTCTGTGAGCGGGGTGAAGCGAGTCAGATCTTCGCGATCGTGACGACAGCGTCTGGCGAGGTGCAGGAGTTGTTGGCGACGCATCTTCTGAGCCGTCCCAGCCTCCCCTTGGAGGAAGCCCGAGTCGCTCTCGAACGGCCCGAGGCCCAGGCTGTCGAGCTGGCGGCCCGGGTCCTGGGGCGAGCGGGGCCAGAGGCGAAGTCGAAGGCGGGCGCCCTCGAGACGGTCCTGCCGAGATGGCGCGACGCCTGGGAGGAGAGCCGGCGCAAGAGTGAACGGGGAGAGAACAAGGAGACCGGACGACTGGTCGAATCGCTCACGCCTTGCGTCCGAATGCTGGTCTGGGCAGCGGGACGCCTTGTTGTTTCGCGGGAGACACTGCTCGAAATGGTTGTGGCCCGCCTCGGTGATCGGGTCTATCGGCCGATCCGGCTCGCCGCCATGACGGCCTTGACCTCCTGGAAAACGTCCCCCGCCATTACGGCTGCCCTGGAGGCGGCCGCCCTCGGTGACGATCCCGAGCTCCGCGCTTTCGCAGCCTCGGCCGCCGGCCGCGCAGGGGGGGATCTGTCCGCACGCCTGGTCCGTCATTTCCTCTCGGACCGGGTGGGCTTCCAACGCATCGTCAGGCACAAGGACGTCAAGGCGGAAGAGCTGGCCCGGATGGCCTCGAGCCGGATCCATGAGCAAGGAGTGGTTCTTCCCTATTTGGTTGCGCGGGCCGATGTCGAAGGGCTGACCGCCGTGATGAGCGATCGAAGCCAGCCCACGCCCACCCGCCTGGGAGCGGTGGAGGCCCTGGCCAAGCTGGCCCGGGAAGATGCCGAGGACCAACTCCGCGCCCTCGGCATAGCGATCGACGACGATGAGGAACTGCGCAAGGCGGCCTGGCGCGGTCTTCGGAGATCGAAACGGGCTCGAGTGAAAGCCGCCGCATCCGAGGTACGGTCATGAGCGACGAGACTTCGAGCGACGAGACCGCCCCCGTCACTCCCGAACTGGCCGAGCCAGCGCCCGTTGAGGTTCAGCTCGCCTATGCGGGGGCCAGCACACTGGTTGCCTCGGGAGAGACCGCGGAGCTGGCCCTGGCCGGCAACATCCGCCGCCCTCCCGTCCGGTTCGAGGCGACTCTCAAGGATCCGCTCCGGTTTCGCGAAGCGATGTCGGCCCTCTACGCGGTGGTCGGGAGCGACTATCGCTATGTGCCCAAGGATCGGACCGCTTACGTGGCCTTTCTGCGGATGCGCCGCGAGTCGGCCGGTCAGGGGCTCTGGCAGGCGCAACGGGCCTATTTTTCCTGGCTCTTGCGCAACGACCCGTTGGCCTACCTGATCCTCGACCCCGTGATTTCGGTTCACCCCGACCAGGTCTTCTTCGAGGTTTTCAGCAAGGACGAGGGGGCCTACGCCAAGCTTGGGATCGACCGGGACGCCTTCGATCAGGCTGCGGAACCGACCCACGGCACCACCAACATCGACTTCAGCCAGGCCCTCTTCGCCGGCCTCCAGCAGATGCGGAGCTACCGTGAGACCAAGCTGAGCCTCGGCCGGGACGGGGTGAAGGTGGCCACGGCCACAGTCGGCGAAGTGCTCGAGAAGCAGATTCGGGTCCCCGACTCCTGGCTCCGCGGTTTCCTTCAGGTGCAGTCGGCTGCGACCTTGCCGATGGATACGTTCTCGCTTGCGCCGATGGATCTGTATAACGTGTTGCGTCAGCTCCGGCTGCAAGCCGATCGCAAGGGGCAGCGGCGCGGCTTGCGGATCGAACTGGTTCCTGGGGAGGTGCCCCGACTCGTCATGGAACCTTGGGATCTGGTCGTCCCGTCCACGAGTGGGATCTACAAAGGGAAGGCGGCCAAGGTCGTGCGGGTCTGGGGTCGGCGGAGGCTCTCGGCCTTACGGCGGTTCCTTCCGTTCGTCGATCAGGTTGACGTCTCGCTCCTGGGCAGTGGCCTGCCGAGCTTCTGGATCCTCCGGGGAGGCAGCTTCTCGCTCACCTTGGGGCTGACCGGGTTCACGGCGGCCAACTGGTCGCAGGCGGTCAACTTCGACCTGCTCCTGCCCCGCAAGACCCAGTCGACGCCCTCGTTGGATACCGTGCTCGCCCACCTCGAAAAGCGCTGGTCGGCCGGCGCGGGGGAACTCGCCAAGTCGACCGGCCTGAAGTGGCCCGCGCTCCTCGAAGCGCTCCAACTCGGCTGCCAGCAGGGGAAGCTGATGTACGACCTCGCCGCGTGCGTCTATCGTCTCCGGCCTCTGACCGACGACCCGCTCGACCTGACCCGCCTGGAGTATCGTAACCCGCGCGAGCGGATCGCCCACGACCTCTTGGTTCGCCGGGGGGCGGTCAAGATTGTTACCGAGAACCGGATCCCGGCCTCCGGCCTGGAACTGACCGGCAAGGTCATCGTCGAGGAGGACCGGCGCGAGTATCGTCCCCAGTTGCTCATGGCCGACGAGGGGCAGGTGACGCGAGCGGATTGCACCTGCCCGGCCTTCCGCAAGCAAGGCCTGAAAGCCGGCCCGTGCGTTCACCTGATCGCTCTCCGACTGGCCTACGCCGAACAAGAGGCGAAGCGGCTCAAAGGAGGTGACCCCAAACAGGTGGCCACCGTCGAGACCCGCACCTACAGCCGGCGCGACCCGAAGGGGGAAGAGGTTCACCAGGTCTCGCTGGAGCGCCGTCGCCTGCGGATCCGCTGGGGGCGGGCCGGGGTCCCTCCTCGATTGCAAACCTTGACGTTCGATACCCTCGACGAAGCGCGGACCGCCTACCTCGCCCGGATCGGCGAGCTGGACGCCCGTGGCTTCCTTGACGCCACGGCGGGATGAACCCAATGAGCAGGACCATCCGGACCACCGACCCGCTGACCCTCTGGCGTGCCATCGAGCAGGCCGGCGGTACGCAGGCCTATGTCGAGGCCCAACTTACCGAGCGCGGGTTCTTGGTCAAACGCCGAGCGACGGACAAGATGTCCGAACGCGAGCTCGATGCTTACAAGAAATCGCTCAAGCTCGAAGCGAAGGAGAAGCGGGCGCTCCAGGCCGAAGCGTGGCGGGCCTACAAGTCGAGTCACATCGTCTACCTTGGCGACGGGATCTTCTGGAAGGATGACCCTGGCGGTCCCGATCCTTGGGATTTGCCCCACGCCGAGGAACGCGCCGCTGAGAACGAACTCCCCCCCCTGGACTCGTCCCGGCAACTGGCCGAGGCCCTCGGCCTGAGCTTGTCCGAGCTCCGCTGGCTGGCCTACCACCGTGACGCAGCGACCCGGATCCACTATCGGCGGTTCACCATCCCCAAACGTGATGGTTCCGAACGCGCGATCTGGGCACCGATGCCGAAGCTCAAGAATGCTCAGCATTGGATCCTTCGGAACATCGCCGAGAAGCTTCTCGTTCACGGCTCGGTCCACGGCTTCCTGCCGGGCCGCTCCACCTTGACCAACGCGGCGGCTCACGCCAACCCGAAGGTCGTGGTGAAAATGGACATCAAAGACTTCTTTCCGACCGTCACACTTCCTCGCGTTCGCGGCCTCTTTCGCAAGGCCGGTTATCGCGAGCAGGTGGCCACCTTGCTCGCCTTGTTATGCACCGAGTCGCCGCGCGAGGTCGTCGAGCATGACGGCCAGACCTACTACGTCGCACTCGGCCCGCGCTGTCTTCCCCAGGGGGCACCCACCAGCCCTGCCTTGACGAACACGCTCTGCCTTCGGATGGACCAACGCCTCAGCGCCCTGGCGAAGCGACTCGGCTGGCGGTATACCCGCTATGCCGACGACCTGACCCTGAGCCTGCCCCACGACCACAAAGATAAACCGAGGCTTGGTGCCTTGGTCGGCACGGTGCGGCGGGTCGTCGAGGCCGAAGGGTTTACCATCCACCCGAGCAAGACCCGAGTCGCCCGCGCGGGGGCCCGGCAGACGATCACGGGCCTGGTCGTCAACGGCGACCAGGCCCCCCGCGCCCCTCGAAAGTTCCGCCGCGAGCTTCGCGCCGCGATCTACAATAGCCGCAACGGCAAGCCGCTCCATGACGGCGTGTCGCCCACCACCCTGGCCGGTTCCGCGGCTTACGTGTATATGACCGATCCTGAGCTGGGCGCGAAGTTGCTTGAGGCGATCAAGCAAGAAGTTTGATGCGGATGTTTGTTGTTTTGAGTATGCGAATTACGAGAGTATTTGGTCCTGGCCTGTGAAGGGAACCCTCGTTTGGCTCACGGCTTGGCTACGGGGGCCGCAGCCAGGACCGGAGCCGCGTCGAACGGTTCGGGCGTGGACTCGACCAGGCTGTTGTCGTGGACCAGGGTGCCTCGTTCTCCCACGAAGAAGCTCTTCCCGTCGGCCACCTCCAGGTTGAAGACCGGCTGGACCGCCTCCTCCTGGATCGAGCGGACCTTGGCCACACCGTTGAGCGTCCGAATCGGATCCCCCGGCGCGAGGTCGCGGGCCATTGTCCAGCCTTTCCCGGCCTTCCAGAATCGATGGATGCCCGTGGCAACGGTTGACTCCCCCTCCCACTCGATCCGGAGGGTTGCCGACGGCTTGTTGTGGAAGACGGCCAGGACCGGTTCAAACTTCAGAGTCCCGGTCCGAGTGTCCTGCGAGAGAACTTGATCGCCGACCTGGATCGATTCGATCTTGCGCAGACCGTCAAGGGTATGAATCAATGTGCCTGCCCCGAAGCAGGAGTGATGCGGCCGAATGCTGGGCATGGGGACGACCTGGGTGAAGGTGGGCTTGGATTCGGGCTCGGTGGACTCATAGCGATAACCTTGCTGGTCGCTCCACCAGGTTTTCCACGAGTCTTGCTTTTCCCCCAACTCCTGACCGGTGACCGCTGCCAGGACGGGAAGAGTCAGCCGATTTCTCGCCTGGACGGTTGCGTTGACGGCCTCGATCTCATTGACATCGCTGGCGAGCCGACCTTGCGCGAAGGCGGCAATTTGCTGGACCACGTTCAGGGCGTTGGCAATCTGAGTGTCGCGGCGGGCGGCGGCCCCCTCCGCTGCAAGAACCGCAGCCCCGGCGCTGTTCATGCCAGGCTGCCCGACAGTGATCCCGGTCGCGGTGCGCGGGTTTTCGGCCACGCTTTTCACGGCCGATGCCGAAAGGGCCCCCACCGTGGCGCCGGGGGCACCGTTCGCTAGCCAGAGATTTTGGCGGCTGAAGGGGTCGAAGGGGACCGACGGATCAAACAGACGCGGTGGGATTTGCTCGAAGGGGATTGCTTGAGCGGTGTAAACACGTCGCACGTTGAATTGTTTGCCTTCGATGAACAGGACCCCTTGGGTGCCGGGCCCGCTCACCGGTCGCACTTCGTACTTGATCGGGTCACGGAGCAGTTCGACCAGGAGGGTGACGAACTCTCTCGGGTCCCGTCGTTTGAGAGTCTCCGTTGCCACACGACGGACCTCGGCCGACCTGCCGAAGACGGACAGGGTCGCCAGGGCTCGCGAGGCGGTCCCCGCGTCGATCTGGCCGAGCATCTGGACCGCGACGAGTTGTCGGCTGGCGTCACCGGAGGCGAAGGTCGCCCAGATCATCGGCACTGCGCGTGGGTCGGTCACTTCACTCAGCCGTCGCTCCGCGATCTCCCGCGTGCGGTTCTCCGGTAGGCGTTCCCGCCACTTTTCCAGGAGCGGCCGCCAGTGCCGGTCGGCCTTTTTTTGCTCTTCGGAGTTTCGCTTCAAGGTTGCGATCTGTTCCTCGGTCATCCAGCGGCCGTCGTGCTTTTTGCAGCCCAACCGTTTCCAGGCGGCGTCGCGAGCCGGGTCCATCCGGGTGACGGCCGTCAAATGCGCAATCGCCTCGGCTTTCAGGCCGTGCTTCTCGCACCAGATGGCCAGGTCCCAGTGACCGTCGGCCGTGCCGCGCATCGTCTCCCGCTTCGCGTTGTATTCGGCCAGGGTGGCGGTCAACTCGGCGTCGGCCCGCATCTTGTCACGGATCGTCTCGGGGTGTTGCCACTGACCGCCATAAGAGACCAGGCCCATCAGGCCGCGCGCCACGGAGTGCTTGGGATCGGTCACGACGGCGACGGCCAGATGTTTGAGTCGCTCGGCCTGGAGCCCGTGTTCCTCGCACCAGAGCGCGAGCTTCACATGCGCGTCGGGATCGCGGCCCACAGTCGCGGTGGCGGCCTCGTAGGATTTCAAGTCCACTGCAAGTGAACTTGAGTGGCTTTCAGGGCTGGCCGCCATCAAAATGGTGCCGACGAGAAGCGTGCCGAGCATCGCAAGTCCTCCGCCGATCGGAGCCGTTCAAGACGTGTCCCTGTTGATCCTAGCGAGCCACTGGGAACGAAACAATACGTTGTGGTAAAAGAGACAGATTTTGCTGATGCGTTGGTTGGCTCAGGATCAGTGGCGATTCGGCGCGAGATTTCACTCCGCATAGTGCGGAAGGTGGAAGAATCCAGGGGAGTTCCGTGATCGCTCTTTGGGGATCACCAGAAACAGATGGTCGAATTCTGTTGACTGAATTGTGATGTTCTGATGGGTAGCTGATTGCCTTGATGATGGCGGACACGGTGACGCCGTTCTCGTCAGGCGGGGCGATCTTTACGAAGGCTTCGCATGGTGAGAATCCTGTTGAGTTGTCGCATGGTAGGGATAGAGTGCTTGTGTCTAGAAATAATAAATACTGTGAATTTAATGAGTCTTAAAGTGGGAGAATGATTGAATGAATAGCCGAAAAGTGATTTCGATGTGCCACTATAAACGTCCTAGCTATTCGCGGCAGGTTCTTGAGGCGCTTCGCGCGTGCGATGGGATTGGGGACTATCTGCTTCTGCCCCACGTCGAGCCTGGCAACGAGGAGGTTCGCGACCTGATCGAAGCGATCGACTTCGCCGAATGCCTGCCGACGTTCAACGAGCGGAGGCTGGGCGTCAACTTGAATACGGAGAACGCTCTCCTTGATGGCTTCAGCTTTGGCGATTTCGTCATCCACATTGAGGATGATATTGTCTTGGCGCCGGACGCCCTTCGCTACTTTGAGTGGTCCGCCGCGCGTTATCGGGCCGATTACTCCGTGTTTTCGGTGACCGGATACCATCGCCGGGCGGATCCGGTTTCTCCCGAGGATTTCCACCGGACCCGCCTTCGTACCTGGTTCCACCCTTGGGGATGGGGAACCTGGCGGGACCGCTGGGAACTCTTTAGTGGCCGGCTTCATACCAGCCCGTGCACTTGGGATGTGTTCCTCAACATCAATTTTTGCGCGGTGGCGCGGACCTCCTGTTGCCATGAGGTTTATCCGGAACTCGCGCGTGCGCAGAATATCGGGAGGTATTCGTCGATTGGGTCGAATATGACGGACGAGGTTTGGTTTTTCAAGTATCGCCACCTGACGAATTGGGCAGGCAACCACGATCTGCCCGTGGCCGAATTTCACGACTGATCTTTGCCGGATCCGATCCGCCCTGGCCGGTTCGGTCTGGGAGCAGATGCTTTGGAATTCACTTCGGCCGGCCGTGCCGGTGGCCCTACTCTACTCGGGTCGGCTGTTCGAGGAAGGAGTGGACCTCAGGGCTTTGTAGAGCACGATTTGGTTGGGGTTAAGGAAGAGACGGTCGAAACCGAGTTGGCGGAGCCGGCGGTGGAGCACGACATGTTCGCAGTCGTCTCCGCCGTAGTCGGCGGCCTTCAGGCACTCCATGCGATAGACGCCAAGCCCGCCGAAGCACGACCAGACGGGTTGCAGGCGATCTCCGCGTTGCAGGGCGAGAGCCTGGGCCTGTGGGCCGGGAAGCGGATCCTCATTGCCCGGGATGCGGTAGGCCCAGGTGTCGAGGTGGATCGGCTTCCGCTCACGGTCGCGCGAGTGGGCCGCGTCGTGTCTCAGTCCGTACGAACCGACGAAATCCCAATGATCGTGCCCGAAGGTGTGGGCGATCCCGTCTTCGCTCCAGCCCCCCTCGAGATCCATGTCGACGACGATGACGTAATCGTCGTCGGCGAATTCAGACAGGATCACTTCGCGGCAGCGGTTGCGGTAGGCCGCGAGGGCCGCGGTTCGGACCAGGGAGCGGATGGAGCCGAACCGGGGATCGCCGTGCCGTTCGCAGACGACTCGGATGGCGGGGTTCGCTTCCGCCCAGGCGTTCAGGAGCGCGGGGGTTCGATCCTCGGAATCATTCTCGTAGAAGAGGGCGTGGTAGGTCCGGAACATTGCGCCCAGACGCTCGACCCGCGCTGCGAACTCGGGAAAGGTGCGTGCGATGTCACGGCCGATCCCACAGATGGTTACGGAATGCTGGCGCATCCGCTCACGGCCCCGCTCGATCGTTTGATGGTAGGCTTCGGCTATTGGCTCAGGGCAAGGGAAGGCCGCCTCGGGGAAAGCGCCTCGGTGGAGCGAACCCGAGGGTGAATGCAGGACCTCGTCTCCAAATGGCCCTTCAATGCGGTCATGCTCAACTTTTGCGTCAAACCAGAGAGTGCTGGTGTAACCGATGTGGCGGCACAAGCTTGGGGTGGGGTGTTGGATCGGCGTGCCGTTGCGATAGGCCCAATCTCCGACGACGGTATCGACGTGGGCCAGGCCGTCGTTGCGCGGGTTCCAGCGATGCCCGAAGACGATCGGGTCGACCAGAAACCGGCGGGCCGTTGACGGGTGGAAAACCAGGGCGAGCGCCCCGCGAAACCAGGGCTTATTATGGGGGTGCCAGCCGGCCTGGGCCGCGACATCCAACTGGCAAGAGTACAATGAGATTGGAGGAGGCGGGTCACTTGGCCAGAGGATGGACTCGAGATACTCACGGAGGTTGATTCTATCATAAAAGGTGGCGTCGTCCTGGATCATCATGTAGGCGTCGGCATCGGGATCGCGCATCAGCAGTTCGGCCAGCCCAAGGTAGAAGTTGGGCCAGGCGCCGCTCTTAGGTTCGCGTTGGGTGACCGGGAGATGGGCGTAGCGACGGGGGATTGTAACGGCCGCATCGACGAAGAGGCGAGCTTGATCCCATCCCGCGCGGACCAGGCTATCCAGGGTCCATTCGAGCGTGGGCCTGCGCCTCGGGGATGTGGTCAGGCCAACTGCCCATCGTTGAACCGGCCTCCCTGTTCGTTGGGCGGGGGCTGGAAGCCAGGCTGAAATCGGTAAGGCGGCGGGACGGGGCTGATCCGACCAATCTCGGCAGCGAATGCACCCTTCTCGGGTCGTCTCGACGTGCGCGGGGTGATGGCATCGGAAGATCGGCTCGTGCGTGAGCGGGTCGGTGGCCGCCAGGGTGCGGACCTCCAACTTATCCCCGAGGTAGTAGCAGGCCAGGTCGACCCGCTCGGGACGGCGAGAGTCGTCCACCTCGTCGGGGTCGGTGTCGAGGAAGTCCTCAGACCATGCGCGGATCCGTCTCGCCTTGTCGACATCACAGCCGGCAACGCCCTCCTGTCCGAGAATCTCCGTCGCCAACCCGAACAAAAGCGAGCCAACAACCGGGTTGACTCGATCGACGCTCGGCTCCCCTTGCCGGCAGCAGTACAGGCAAGCATCGCGGCTCACCTGACAGAGCTTTGAGTCGGCAACCCCCGTGATTTCTCGAAGCAGCAGGCATTCGGCGATCTCGGTGCCACCTTCTCCTTGGATCTGAAACCGGTAGTGGCAAGCAATATTATTGAGCATTTTCCTGTGTCAAAAATTGTAGATAATTTATATGTGTATGGAGTTCTGGTCCAGCCTGCTCATCGGTCGCGTTGTGCCGAGACTTGACTCAAGAGGTCGAGGATCCGGGGCCCGGCGACGGTCCAGGAGTGTTCCGCCTCGACGTAGCGTCTCGCGGTAAGGCTTGCCTCGGAGATATCTGCGCCATGGAGGTTGAGAAGGACCCTGGCCAGGTCGTCGGGATCGACTTCATGGACGGGGATCGCTCGATGACGGAACAGGCGAGCCTTGGTCGCCGAGGCTGGGACTGCCAGCAACGGGTCGTGTTCGTTCATGGGGGGGGCATCGGTTGTGATCAAGGGCAGGCCGCTGGCCTGGCACTCGAGGAGCGGCAGGCCGAGCCCTTCCCAGCGGCTGGGCTGAACGCAGACGTCCCCTTCGGTGTACAACTCGGCCGCGTCCGTGAGGTTGGCGCGGCGGACCTCCACGTTGGCGGGCAGGAGGGGAACGGCCGATGCCTGCGTGCGTACCAGGATCGGTACCGAGGGTGCACGCTTTGCGGCCTCACCAATGATGCCGAGCCCTTTGCGTCCGTCCCAGTTCGGCGATGACTGGTCCATGGTTCCCATCCCACCGAGCCCGTTGATGAACAGGAACGTGTTGCAAACCGTACGGGGGCGGAACGTGAACTGGTCGAGGTCGATCGGCCACGAGACCAGAGCCAGGTCGAGGTCGAGCCCGAGGCGCTCGCGCCAATGCTCGAGCACCGTGTGGCAGTACCGAGTCGGGCAGATCATCAGGTCGACTGCCCGGATCCAGGGAGAGAGTTCGTCAAGGTGCTCCCACATTGGCACACAAGCGATTCGGATGCCCATCTCACGGGCCATTGCAACGACGGAATCCAACTGAGGACATTCGCAGAAGAGGAGCCAATCCAGCCCGTCGAGGAAGTCTCGAACTGCGGCCGGGTTGGTTTCCCGGCAGACGCGACACTCCGGGATTTCGGGGAGATCTTCCAAGAATGGGTGGGCGACGATCAGCCAACGATCGATCACCAGGTTTTTTGCGATCGCTCGGTTCAGACTCCCGAGCCCCGACGGAGCATTCCCGCCGATCAGACCAATTCGCAATGGCGGATTCCACCGGCCACGCGAGTCGATGAGGCGTCGGATCCGGGCCTGGGGTAAGGCGGGGGCAGGATCCGCGCCCAGAAATAGGTTTTCTTCAGCCCAGCCTCGCAGGCGGACCACCTGTTCGTAGTCGTAGCCCGCGGCGCTGGTGTCACCATCGAGGAGACGCGTGGTCAAACTAAACAAGAGCGAGGCGAGCGTTGGGTTGAGGTGCGTTTCCGAGGGGAGCGATTCTTCGCAGCAGGCGATGCAGGCCTCGCATGAGACTCGGTAGAGCCGGTCGTCCTCGACCCCGGTCACCCGTTGCAAGAGCTTGCAGGTTGCTTCCTCGGGTTCCGCGGTCGTGATCTGGCGGTGGTAATGGGGGCAGCATTCGACGTTGCGTGCCATGAACGGGGCGCTCGCAATCGCGGGGCCAATTTCCTGCACGATTTATCGGCTGGGAACGCTTGCCCACCGCACGGTCTGGCCATCGAATCGACCCTGCTGCGTTGGCCCGTTCCCGGCCTCGAAGCCTGGTTCCGAACGGTCTTCGGCCATGACCCATTGCGACTGCGGTGCCACCCATTTCCAAAAGGCGGAGCCACTGACATTGGTACCTCCTGTACGACTTGTGCCTCCCATGAACAGGTCTTTCGTCTCAGGCAACTGCTCAACTGTTTTGGGCGCCATGGACGGAATCTCCGATGAAGCAAGGTTGGATCTTGATTGACGAATAGATGTTCGCATGCGGTGATTTGTTGTCCCCGCGTGAGGCGAATATCTTCGTTTTTGCGGAGACGTCGTTCAACGACCCACGCCGCAGCTTATAAGCGTCAATGTGCTTTGGGGACTGATGGAGATTGTCGCGTCACTAAGGAGTGTAGATGTTATTGTGACGGATTTGAAGGTTGTCGTCAAGGGGTTGATCATTTCATGGAGGTGCGGGCAGTGGTTCGCGGGTCCGAGCGATTCGGAACCCCACGAAATTGTTCGGATCGTTGACGCCGTCACCGTGTCGAGCGGCGGAACGCAGACTAAACTCATCTCGGTGAGTGGCGCCGCCGCGGATCACGAGGTAGGCGCTATCGCGGATTTGGAGAGGGAGACCAACGTTCGGAATATCGTCATCAACCGGATGGCGTGGATATTTCACTGACGTGACCTCGGGGCCGAGACAGCGCTCGTAGGCGTTTCCCAAGATGTCAAAGAGTCCGAGCGGATTGGGCCTTTTCTCCCCGACGGGGTGGAGCCGTGATTCGGAGGCGGGAGCATGCCAAGCGTACTGGCCCAGGAGGCCGATATCAGATCCGTAGAAACGGGGAGTCACCGTGCCGGCGCGGCAGGATGCCTCCCATTCGGCCTCAGTCGGTAGGCGATAGCCCGTGCGGGTGAGATAGTCCGGTGGCATCTGGAATCCGTCCTTGATCGCCTCGACTTTTGGGAAGCACATCTGGTTTTCGGGGATTCCCTCCTGCTCGCTGAGCCAGCGACAATACTTGACCGCGTCATAAAACGTGACCTGATTCATCGGACAAGCTTCGTTCGGACCAAGGCCTTTGTGATAATTGTGTGGGAATGGCGAGGCGAGAAACTGCCGAACGGTCACTTCTTTCGAGGCGATCTCGAACGTTTGGCGGATCCGACGACGGTGCTGGGTTTCATCCATGTTGGCCAGTGCCAACCCTGCTTCCTCTGGGGATGCGCCCATCAGAAATGTTAGCGGCCCCTCGACGATGAGCATGGTATGTCCCTGGCTGTTGACTCGCCACCGTTGTCCTGGTTTTGGCTTCGCCTCCGCCAGCTTGCGGTCGGCGTCGCGTACCTGATCGCCGAACGACCAGCGCCCCAACAACCAGTCGAGAGCCGAGTGGACCCCCGGGTCCGGATCCTCCTGGTACAAGGTCAGTAACTTCGGGAGCAGGTCTTTGCGCATCCCCTGCGGGAGGAGGTTGTCGCCGAATCCCCCCAGGCAAAGGACAAGGGCCTGGCGAACGGAGGGCACGGGATGATGCTTGACTTCCTCGAAGAGTTTAAGCGGATCGAGCTCGAAGCCGGGAATGCGGTGGATCAGGTAGGTCCGCAGGCGTGGGTCGGGCTGATTCTCGAGCGATTGCCAGAGTGTGGAGGCTGAGCCGAGCGCCGCCAAGACGAGCGCTGCGTTGGCCTTCTGTTGGGCCAAACTGTCGAGCGTTTTCGGCTCTGCTTTGGGGGGGATCGGTTCAGAGAGCATCTTGCGGACCAGGGCCGCGAGCTTGGGTTTACTCTCGGCGGACTGCGTGGACAGGAGAATATGCAACTGTCGTGGGTCGGCCTGTTCGATGAGTTGGATGAGTAAGTCGGGCCGGTCGTGGGTGTACTCCGCCAGCAGGGACGCCGCGATATAGCCTTGTTGGTTGTCCCGTTGCGTCAGGAAGGCGTCCTTGAGCGGGATTCGGAGCTTCTCGCGAATGGGATGGAGGAGGTCGCTCCAATGGGTAATTGCGAAGAGATCTTCACCGGTCAGGGTTGAGACAATGTCGAAAACCACCGTCCCCCAGCGCGGACTGTCGGGGTCATACGAGGCCAAGGCGCTCGCCGCGCGAAGCCGACGATCTGCCGACATATGGACGGTCTCGAGCTCACCCCAAAGTTTCTTCTTCGCTTCATCGCTGCCGGGAGTGAGGGCGTCGCGGATGACCCGAACGTTGGGTGGGTCCGCCGCGAGCAACTGGTCGATGAGCTCGCCTTCCTGTTCGCGATCGACCGGCAGGAGGGCGAGGCTGGCGCGGAGCGACTCCTGCGAGCCGATCTTGGCCCGTGTTCTCGCGTCTCGCAGTCGAAAGTTCACCCAGCGGCGATAGGGGGCCATCTGTTGGATGATTACGGGGACTTTCGCGGTGTCGGCCGCGAACAGGCGGTCGACCAGCCCTCCGGCCTTGAGATAGGTGTAGCTCTCCATCCCGATTGCCGTCGCAACGACCAGGACCAGGAATGCGCGGGACAAGCGGACCGCGTGGTTCCGCGTCGCGGTGGACATCAACTTGGCTTCTCGATCGTTCCACCGGCTCCGCTGGGTGGAGAGGCGGATCTCGAGCCATTCGAAGAACGAAGGGAGCTGTTTCCGTTCGTGCTTGGTCCCCCAGAGCGCGGCCCGCTCGGCCAGTCGGATTTCGGCTCGACCACGCCTCGTTTCTCGCTGCTTTTTTGTCAGCCAGTCGCGGAGCGAAGGGACGAGGTAGTCGTGCGTGAGCTGGTAGTGCGGCTCGAGGCCCGGGACCTCGTCCGCTTCGTCCCCTTGGGGATCGGTCGGGGTGATCAGGCGGAGTTCGTTGTCGAGGATCCGCAGGATCTCGTCGAAGTCGTGGTGAGATTCACCGCAGCCGGAGGCCTCGAGCAACTCGCCCCGGGAACGCATGTGCCCCTTGATTTCGGTCCCTAACTCCGGCAATAAGGCTCGGAGCACTTCACGCATTGCCCGCTGGTGGCGGTGATATTCGGGAGGTGACGTTGCGGTGTTGAAGGTCTCGTCGAGGAAGGTAACCCCGACCCCTTGCGTTCCCCCGACGTCTTTCAGGGTCGCGAGCGTCCACGTCTTGTTCTTGACCATCTCGGCGAACAGGCTGAGCTGAACGCAGACCACTCGGTCGTCTTGCGCCAATCCCTCGACGGCCTGGCTGATGAACGCAATTTGATCCTTTTTCGGCTCGGTTGGAAAACCGGGCA
Source organism: Singulisphaera acidiphila DSM 18658 (assembly GCF_000242455.2). Taxonomy (GTDB): domain Bacteria; phylum Planctomycetota; class Planctomycetia; order Isosphaerales; family Isosphaeraceae; genus Singulisphaera; species Singulisphaera acidiphila. Next base: position 4,260,142 of record NC_019892.1, on the reverse strand, counting down.
AGGCCTCGAACGCGCGGCCGAACGCGGCGAGGACTTTCCTGGCGTGCCGCATGCTGAACAGATCCACGGCCGCGCTGTTCTGCCCTTCGACGAGCCGGACCTCCAGCTCCTTCATGAACCGGGTCACCGACATCCAAAAATCGTCGCGGACGATCAGGAGACACTGAAGCCGGACGCCGTCGCACTGTCGCAAGGCCTGGACGAACTCTGAGTCTTCGGTGCCGCGGTTGGCGTGGAGCCATTGCTCGAACTGGTCGATCACGAGTAAGACTTTACCCCCCTCGGGCCCCGACGTTCCCCGGCGGATCGAGCCCAGAAGCTCGGGCAACCGTGCCTCGGTCGGCAGCGTGTCGAATCGCCTGTGCAGGGCATTCTCCAGTCGTGATTCCGTCTCCTTGGAAGTGGCTTCGACCAGGACCGGCGCGATGTTGGCGTCGAGTCGGGGCAACAGCCCTGCCTTCACGAGTGACGACTTACCGCAACCCGAGGGGCCGTAGACTAGGCCGACTCGGAAGGCACGGTCGGTGTCGGTGGCTTCGACGCGCGTCTTCCAGAATCGCAGGCTGTCGGGTAGGTCATCGCGGTCGCGAGGACCGGGTAGCAGTTTGAGAAAGAAGTCGGCATCTTCCGCTTCGAAGCATCGAAGTCCCTTGGGGACGATGTGCAGCGTCAGTGACGACGTATCGATCTCGAATCGCTGGCTCGCCGGCCCTGACATCGATTTAAAGTTGCCGGAGCCGTCGAGTTGGGAGAGGCTGTGACGCAGGTCGTCGGCCATGTCCAGCGCGGTGTTATAGCGATCGGTGACCCGCTTCGCCAGCGCCTTTAGGCAGATCCTTTCCAACTCCCTCGGAATGGTGTCGTCGAGCTGGTGCGGGGGGCGAACGTCGAGAGATTTGATCCGTTCGATCGTCTCCGCCCAGTCCCCCCCCTTGAACGGGCGAGTACCGACGAGCATTTCATAGAAGACCACGCCCAGGCTGAAGATATCGGAGCGGCCGTCGACCAGGTGCCCCTCACCACGGGCCTGCTCGGGGCTCATGTAGACGAGTGTGCCTGCGAAGATGGGGCCTTTCCCGAAGTCTTCCTCCTTCAGCGCCAGCCCGAAGTCGGCGAGATAGGGCCGCCCCGCCAGATCGATCAGGATGTTCCGCGTCTTGATGTCGCGGTGAACCAGGTTGCGGGTGTGCGCGTGGTGGGCCGCCTCGGCGATTGTCGCAACCTGCGTCGCCGTCTCCCGGTAGGATGGCCGGCCCAACCTCAGCCGCGCGGCGAGGTCGCTCCCCTCAATGAGCTTTGAGACGATGTAGCAGTAGCCTTCCTCGGACCGTCCGACGTCGAAGACGGGAACGATCCCCGGGTGGTCGAGGCTGGCGAGGATTCGTGCCTCGAGGAAATAGGACTCGATGTCGCGAGGGGTTTTGATCCGGCTCGGATGAGGAACCTTGATGGCCACCCGGCGGTTCAAGTCGGCGTCGAACGCCTTGAACACCCGGCCGAACCCCCCCACCCCCAGCACCCCCTCGACCTGGTAGCGACCGATGGTCCGTGGCGGCCCACTCCTCATTCCCCCCCGGGTGATGGAACGGTCGTTTTGCCCGCGCCCGAGTTGGCTGGACGAGGTGTAACTGACGGTGGGCGCATCAGGGTTGACGAACTCCTCGGTCGACTCCGACAGGTCGACCTCAGAAAGCAATCCGGAGCCGACCGTGCTGAAGGTCGCCTCTGCGAGGACCGAGCGAATCAGGGCGGCATGCTCGGGGAACCGTTCCAGATATTCTTCGGGCTGTGGTTCCCAGCCGCCTCTGACCCGATGCTCCACCTCCAGTGTCAGCAGCTCGCGGAGGAGCGGCACGGAGTCGATATCCTTCATCTCGGCCAGATAAGACTCGATTCGAGGCGCATGGCCTGCCATCAAGGCCGCTTCGAAGCGGTCGCAGGCATTGATCACGCGACGAAACTGCACCAAGGGGAAGTCGCCGGTTTCTGACGAGCCGACTCCGTTCATGATCGCAACTCCGCGAACCCTCGAGGGCCTGAACGCGGCTCCTGAATCCGTCCGTTGCCTTGGCGTGCGATCACGTTCAGACGGCTGGCTGGCGTCGGCAACGACGGTGTCACGCTTTGAACTGGCGAAACCAAAGGAGAGTCTCCGCACTCCCAACGATCGACGTGATTCCGCCGCGACTCTGCCTTGGCTTTCCTACCACTATCCGGAAAATGGAGGGCCGAGGCAAGCGTGCACCACGGCCATGGCAGTTCATACACCGGAGCTCTCAAGCCTTTCATTTCCAGAAAGACTCGCGCTCCGTTTCGGTTGATCTCGGCCCGGTGTGGTCGGAAGCCAGGAGGATTCCAACCACTTTGGCCGAGGTTGACAATTCACTCAAGGCCAGAGCGTCAACGGACACCAGCCATCGATTTGTCTGTTTAATCAGACTTCGCAGGTTCTCAACCAATTTCTCCAGTTCGGGAAGGCCTGGGCCGTCGAGCCGTTTCAACTCGATCAGCACAGCCTCAAGTTTGGGTAGGAGAGTCCGCAAGGCTTTGCGCAGGTTCTTCCCCCCTGCTCGGATGGCCGTTTCCAACTCTTCCAAGAGTTGCAAGGCGCGTGCTCGAGGCTCTGTGGCGACGGGGGGACCGGCAGCTTTGTGCGCCGGGGCCGATTGGCACTCGAACAGGAAAGCCGGGTCGTCGGAATTCTCATCGGCCTCAAGAGCAGAATCAGAGGACGCGAATGCCATGAATGCGGACTTGGCCGGTTGGGCCTGACTCGGTGAAATCGGCGAGGGAGCGATCAGTGATGCGCAAAGACCTCCTGACCTTCTCTTCATCATCCATCCGGAGGGACTCTCGACCGGCTGGGTTACCTTGTGAATCCCCCCGCCTTGGTTGACGACCTCCGCCAGGTCGATGGCCACATACGCCGTGAACCGGCAGAGGACGCCGAACTGCAGCGATGTTGCGACGATCGTTTTTTCGAGCTCCGCGCACCCGGTCTGCTCGACCGTATAGCGATCTTCAAGCTTGCGCAACTGGCCGCGTGCCCAGGCGGCGGCGATTGCCGGGTTGTCGCGGACTCTCGCCACCGCCGCCTGCGACCACGGTTGTCCGGCCGCGTCTCGGCCCGACAGCGTCAGTGACTCGGGGAAGGCACCCCGGTAGCGCCCGAGGATCAGCACCGGCGCCGAGGGGAACAGGTCGGGGATCCGGCCCGGTACGAGGCTATCGGGGACCACCGGCAGTTTGTCAGGCTCCAGGCGAAGCCCGGTCAGAACAGGAATGCCGATCCGGCGATGAACGGCATCCATCACCTCGTCGAGCCGATCCTCCGACTCGACGATCTCGCTCGTCCCTCCCCCCAGTTCGGCCAGCCTGTGAAGGAACCCCTCGTTGACCGCCCGGTCGATCCCGAGCGTGAAGATCCGGATCCCTTGAAGTCGACGGCCGAGCCCCTTGAGGATCTGGTCCTCGTTACCAACCTGCCCATCGGTGACCAGGACGAGGATCCGGTCCCGGCCCGTCTCGGCGCGAGCAAGAATCTCGACCCCCTGATCGAGCGGCCCCGCCATCTCGGTGCCACCCCGCGCCGTCAGGGTGGCGAGGAACTCGACCGCCCGAAACCGCTGGCGATCGGTCGCCGTGACCAGCCCTTGATCCGAGAACCCGGGGGGATATTCGATCCGGTCGTCGAAGGCGAGGACGTTGAAGCGGTCGGCTGCTCCCAACGTGTCGACCATCCGCGCCAGGGCGCGTCGGGCCGCCACGATCTTCCAGCCCTCCATGCTGCCGGAACGGTCGAGCACGAAGATCAGGTCGCGCGGCCTGGTCACCTCGGACGAGGCTGTCGGAGGCACGATCGTCAGCGCGAAGGTTCCCTCGTTGCCGCCACGGTCCGTGTTCGCATCAGGATGAACCGAGAGTGAGGTCTCGATCGACTCGGCACCGAGCTTGAACCGCAGGATGAAGTCGCGATTGAGGCGTTCGCCGGTGTTGAGCAGCGTGACGCGGCGATACCCTTGATCTCCGGTCTCGAGCACCGCGTGGAGGCTCGAACGGAGCGCACCCACCGACGCGATCGACTCGTGAACGTCGACCGTCAGCGTCAGTTGCACCGGGTTCGGAAAGCCAGGCAGCAGCACGGGCGGCGAGATCCGCGAGGCGTCGGGCACGGCATCGGTATCGTGGGCCACCCCTTTTCCCGTCGATGGGCCTGGCAAGGGAATCCCCGGGATATAACGCGGGGCGACCACCAGCGGGAAGCGGAAGGTGACTTCGCCGTCGGCGAACGGGAGCGGGCCGGTCAGGGAAAGCTCGACGACCGCCTCTTCTCCCGGCGGCAGGTTGCCCACCCGCAAGGTGAAAACCCCGGGCCGCTCCTCCTCAGCGATGCTCGCCCGGTGTCCGGCCTCAATCGCTTGCTGATACTCCTTCCGCGCCTGGCCTCGTTCTTCGAGCACTCCTTCGATGACGCGGCCGGCCACTTCCATCCGGAATCGGGTGACCGCCGCGCGGTCGGGAAGGGGAAAGATATAGGTGGCCTCGAGCGGTTCGTCCAGGACATTGACGAAGGTCTGGCGAATCGAGACCTGGGCCAGCAAGCCGTCGATTCGACCACGGACTTCCAGGGCCTTCAACGGCAGGAGCCCTCGGTCGGATCGTAAGGCGCCGAGGCCGGCTTCGTCGCCGTCCGGCGTCCCTTGCTTCGTCTCCTCCTCGGACAGCAGTGATAGCAAGTCGTTCATCGATCCCCCGTTCCCTTTCCCGGGTGCGGGCCGATCAGCCCGCGCCTCGTCAGGAGCCTGAGCAGTGGTCCCGCAGCCTTGCGGATCGCCTCGATATCCTCCACAGTGACCGGCCGGATCGACGCGAGTAGCAACGTCGCCTTCTCCTCCTCGCCGAGCCGGATCCCTTGCAGCGGGGGGGCAGCCTCCATCGCCCTCGCGTCCGAATTGACCTCTGACGTTTTCTCATGCGTGAGCGGAGCCGGTGCCTCCTTCCAGAACGCCCTGTCTTCAGAACGGCACAGGGGGGCGGGGTCAGGCATGCTGGGCGGTGTGAGCTTCATCCCAGCCGGCAGCCGGGCGAGTTGTGCGAGCCCCGCGCTGGTCAGCCCCACGATCTGACGCTGAACCTCGGCCAGGCTCAGCCCGCGTGCCTGGAGCCGTTTGATGGCCGCAAGCTGCATCAGGTGCCGTGGCCCATAGTACGCAGTGCGTCCGCGAATCTCCGCCGCCCGGTCGATCAGGCCGAGCGTCGTGTAATAGCGGATCGTCCGCCGGTCGGGCACGTCCCGGATCCGGTCGTTCGGTGGGCCGTCATAGTCGATCGCCAGCGCCTCGGCCGCCTTCGAGCCGAGTTCGTCGATGGTCCAGAGCGGTTCGGAGTTGGCCTTCATAACAGTGTTATACGGGTTGTATATGACACTGTCAAATAGATTCCAAAACGCTCGGGCGATAGGGCTTGGAGGTCTCTCTCACTTAGACAGGGAGTTGACTTTACGCTCGCCTTTGGGTGAGGCGAGCGAAAGTCAACTGGGACCGAGCGGTGGTGTCAGGCTTCGCATGCCTCGAAGATGGTGGCAACCCCCTGCCCTTGGCCGACGCACATCGTGGCCAGGCCGTACTTTGCCCCTTGGTCGCGCATTCGGTGGAGCAGCGTGGTGACGATCCGCGCTCCGCTGGCGCCGAGCGGGTGGCCGATGGCGATCGAGCCGCCACGGGTGTTGACCTTCGATTCATCGATCCCCAAGAGCTTCAAGCAGGCGAGCACCTGAACGGCGAACGCCTCGTTGAGCTCGATGCAGTCGATGTCGGCCAGGTTCAAGCCGGCGCGGGCCAGGGCCTTCTTGACTGCCGGGACCGGGCCGATGCCCATCTCGGCGGGATCGACGCCGACGGCCGCCATCGCACGCACCTTGGCCATTGGCTTCAGGCCAAGCTCGCGGCACTTCTCTTCCGACATCACGAGCAAGGCTGCCGCCCCCACATTGATCGGCGAGCTGTTCCCTGCAGTCACCGAACCTCCGGCGGGGTTGAACGCCGGGGAGAGCGCTGACAGGGCCTCGAGCGAGGTCTCGCGGCGAATGCACTGGTCGCCCGTCAGGAGGACTTTGCGGCCCGAGTCGTCGCGTCCCCAGGTGGGAACGACCTCCGCCTTGAACTCGCCCCGGTCGGTGGCGGCAGCGGCGAGCTGATGGCTCCGCAGGGCGAACTCATCCTGCCGTTGCCGTGGGATTCGGTACTTGAGCGCGAGGTATTCGGCGGTCAGGCCCATTTGCATGACCCCTTCGCCGTTGTGGCGCAAGATGCCGGGGTAAGGATTGTAGTCCTTGCTCATGGGCACATGCTCCATGTGCTCAACCCCGCCGGCAATCTGCACGTCGTCGCACTCGGCGGCGATGTTCATCGCGGCGTCGTTGATCGCCTGCAAGCTCGATGCGCAGTTGCGGTTGATCGTGACGCCGGCCGTCTCGATTGGCAGGCCCGCCGCCAAGGCGGCGATCCGGGCGACGTCGAACCCCTGCTCCCCTTGCTGCTGGACGCAGCCGAAGCGAACGTCCTCGATCAGTTTCGGGTCGATGCCGGTCCGCTCCACCACGGCCTTGATCGCGTGGGCGGCCAGGTCTTCAGAGCGGACATCGCGAAAGATTCCCTTGTCCGCCGAAGCCCGCCCTACCGGCGTCCGCACGGCATCAACGATGACCGCGTGTCTCATCGGTTGGTCCTTGATTGGTGAATCCGTGTATTTGAATGTGATAAAAATTTATGTTCGAGCGAAAGCGGCTGACAACGCCTCTCAGGCGAGCGTCGCTTTCGGGACCGGGTAGAAGGTTGCACCGGTCTGGGCGTGCCGGGTCAACGTTTCGGTCGGCTCGTACCGCTTGCCCAGCGTTGCGAAACGCTCCAGGCGATCGACGATCTTGCCGGCTCCCTCGGCGTCGCACCAACGCAGAATTCCACCGCGGAACGGTGGGAAGCCGATCCCGAGAATCAGGCCCATGTCCACGTCGGCCGGCTCGCGGACGATCCCTTCCTCGAGGACGCGGGTCGCTTCCAGGAGCATCGGCAAGAAGAGCCGGTCGGTGATCTCCGCCGCATTCAGCGTGGATTCACTGCCTGTGCGGTGCGCTTCGAGGATCGGGGCGAATGCCGGGTCGGCGGCCGGCTTCGAGGACTTGCCCCCGTGAGCACGGAAGCCCGCTCCCGTCTTCTTGCCCAGCCGGCCCGCCTTGACGAGATCCTTCAGGAGCGCCGGCATCGTCGCGCGGTCGGGATAGGCGGCGGCCAGTACCTTGCCGGCGAAGAACGAGGTGTCCAGGCCCACCATGTCGTGCAAGGCGATCGGACCCACCGGCATGCCGAACGTTGTGGCGGCCTTGTCGATCGCGTCCATTGGGACCCCTTCCTGGAGCAGCAGGAGGGCTTCGTTCATATAAGGGAACAAGACGCGATTGACGAGGAACCCGGCGCAGTCGCGGACAACGATCGGCGTTTTGCGGATCCGCTTGGCCAGGGCGACGATGGTGGCGACCGTCTCGTCGGAGGTGGCCTCGCCCCGGATCACCTCGACCAACTCCATGCGGTCGACCGGGCTGAAGAAGTGCATCCCGACGAACCGGGAGGGGTCGGGGGCCGCAGCGGCCATTCGGGTGATCGAGATCGTCGAGGTGTTGCTGGCGAGGATCGTCCCCTCCTTGAGCACTCCGGCGAGCTGCTTGTAGGTCGCGACTTTCGCTTCCTCGTTTTCGGTGATCGCCTCGATGACCACGTCGCGATCGGCCAGGATGCCGTGCCCGGTAGAGGTGCTCAGTTCCGCGAGCATGTCGGCCAGGTCCATCGGGGCCGCACGGCCGATCTTGATCCGGGAGAGGACGACTTCCTCAGCCTGCTTGATCCCGGCGGCCAGGCGGGCGTCGTCCACGTCGACCATCGCCGTCGGGATTCCCGAACGAGCGTGCGCCGCGGCGATCCCGGCGCCCATCAAGCCCGATCCGACCACGCCGACGCGATCGACCTGCCCCGGCTTGACGTCGGTACGGTCGACCCCCGGATCGTGCGCCAGTCGGTTCTTCATGAAGAAGATGCCGATCAGGTTTGCCGCGATCGGCGACCCGAACAGCTCGAGCGCGACCCTTTTCTCGGCCTCGAGCCCTTGTTCGAGCGGGAGGTTGCACCCTTCCTTGATCGCCTTGAGCGCGGCCAAGGGGGCGGGATACTGCCCCTTGGTCTTGCTCTGAAGCAGACCTTCGGCGGTGGCGAAGGCGAAGGTAAACTGATCCGGGCTCAGGCCGAGCGGTTGCCTGGCTTGCTCACGCCGCCGTTTCCACTCGCCGCTCTCCTGGAAATAGTCGATCAAGCGGCGCCCCTCATCGACCAGGCGATCGGCCGGGACCGCGTCGAAGATCACCCCCAACTCGGCGGCCTTCTTGGCGCTGAGCGGCTGCCCGCCGCAGATCACCTCGATGGCATTGAGACCGATCAAACGCGGGAGCCGCTGCGTCCCCCCCCAGGCGGGCAAGAGCCCGATGTTGACCTCGGGGAGCTGGATCTTGGTTTCGGGAGTGGCCGTGGCGATCCGCTCATCGAACGCGAGGGCGAGTTCGGTCCCCCCTCCCATGCAGTTACCGTCGATCAGCGCGACGGTCGGGAACGGCAGCCGGGCGATCCCGCTATAGAGTTTGTGTCCGAAGTCGATCGCCTGCCCCACCTGCTCTTGCGAGGCATAGGCCAGGGTCGCGAGTTCTTTGAGGTCGGCCCCGGCGATGAATTGGCCGGGCTTGCCGCTGCGGAACAAGAGTCCGCGCAGGTCAGTCCGCTTCGCAAGCTGGCCGATCCATTTCGCCAGCTCGGCGAGCACGGCCTGCGACAGCGTGTTGACCTTCTTCTCGGGCAGGTTGAGCGTCAGCAGGGCGATCGACCCGTCGAGCTCTTCGAGTTGGAATGCGTCGGACATGACGACCCTCGGCTAAGTGTTCGTAGGGAGGGTACGGCCCACCCATTCTTTTTGGATGATGGGCTGTCCCCAGTGACACATCACTGCCGTCACTGTCTTGTAGGGGCCCCTTTTGGGGATGCGGCCGGCGAAAGCCTACCCTACAAAGAAAAATGACGTCGATGGTGGGCGATGCCTACCCAGATGCAGAAACGCTGGCCCGCTTGTGGATTTAAGTCACTTGTCCTTGCCGGCCGGCTCGTTGTCATACGGCATCAGGATCGCTTCGGGTTCAATACCGGCGCCGGCGATCGCTTCAAAGCCGCCGGAGGCGATCGTCTCACCCAGCTTGGTGGTGGCCCGAATATCGGCGTCGCTCGGCCTGGCTCCCGAGAGCTTGCGGCGGAGGTCGCGACAGAGAACGTCGGCCGCCGCCTGGACGACCGGGCTCGATTGGCGACCCGCCCAGCAACTGGTCGTCACGATCACCATCAGGTCTTGCAGCCGTTGTGACAGTTCGGCCATCCGGCATTGCCGATCCGCCAGCTTCAACTGATGCGTACGCATCACGCCGCTGACTTCCAAGCGGCCGTGCCGCAAGGCGTTGATGGCGAACCGGGCGTGTTCGGCCAGCGGGCGCGGGAGGTCGATCTTGGTGGCGCTTCCCCCGAACGTGAGCGAGAGCCGTTCCTTGATGAACCACTCGGCGTATGGCACGAGCGCCTTGCGGAGCATCCAGGCGTGCGCGGGGTTCATCAGGTTGGGCTTCGCGATCTTGGCCTCATGGAGCGTACGGCCGATCGGCTCGAAGTAGGTCTTGCCGTGCTCCTTGATCAGTGACTTGAAGAAGGCCATGCCGAGCATCTCGCCTTCGCCTTCATAGATGCAAGGGGCGAGATATTCGTGGACGTTGTCGCCAAAGAGATGGCCGTGAAGGAACGCGCGACCGCCGTGGGTCTTCATGAACAGCTCGATGGCGGCTTCCTTCTGCGCCTCGCTGCCGAAGATCTTGGCGACGATGCACTCCATCTCGCCACGATATCCCTGGTCGAGCAGACTGGAGCACCAGTCGACCAGCGAGTCGCAGCCGACGATCAGGGCCGCGAGCCGGCCGACCCGGCGGCGGACCAGTTCGCGGTTCTCGATCGGGGCGCCGTAGGTCCGGCGGAATCGGGCCCAGGGGAGCAAGTTCGCCAGCATCGTCCGCATCGTGCCGGCCGCGACCGAGCAGAGCGCCACGCGGCCGAGGTTCAGGCCGTGGTAGGCGATCGTCAGCCCGTCGCCCCGCGCCGGCTCGAGCAGGTTTTCCTTGGGGACCCGGAAGTTGCGGAACCTGAGCCCCTTGTTGTGCGTATGCTTCAACGCGTGCAAGCCATAAGGCACGGTCTGAAACTGGTCGTTCTCCTGGTCGGGCAGGTCGACGATCAGGACGGCCGGCTTGCCGTCGACCAGGCAGACCACGCCCACCGTCCGTCCGGGGATGGCGTTGGTAATGAAAAGCTTTTCACCATTGACAACATAGGCATCGCCATCCAGCGTGGCCGTTGTCCGCAAGGCCGTCAGGTCCGACCCCGCGCACGGTTCGGTCAGAGCGAACCCGGAGAGCCGCTGGCCGCTCGCCAGGAGTGGGAGGTGTCGGCTCTTTTGTTCGGGTGAGCCGAACGTCCGGAGCGGGTCGACCGCGCCGATGCAGCCGTGGACCGAGGCGAGCCCCGCCACCGTCGCGTCGACCGTCGCCATCCGGGTCAGGAATCGGGCGAACGCGGTAAAGGGGACACCTTCGCCGCCGTAGGCGCGGTCGACGAGAAGGCCCCAGTAGCCGGCTTTCCCTAGGTCGTCGAGAACCTGCGCCGAGATTTTCCGGTTGGCGTCGAGCAGCGTCCCCGCATCGCGATGGCGGCGAACCAGGGCGAGCGACTCGTCCATGATCGCGTCCCAACTGCCGGACGCCTGATCCGTCGGCTTCGCGTAAAACAGATCGAGCGGGAACTCACGGTCCCAGATCGCGCGGTGGACCGGACTCTGAGAGGTCTGGTAACGCGGGGCGAAGAGGGCTTCCACCTGATCGTCGGCCCGATCCAGTCTTCCGGTCCGCTGCGATTCCTCCCGGCTCTTGCCGCCGAGTTCCAGCGCCGTCTCGACAAACGTCCGCGGTTCCACGTCCTGGAGGTCCTGGCTCATCGACAACCCCTCCGTCTCGCACAAGTGGGTAGCGCCCACCATCGCATTTTGATTGGACCGCCGGTGGGCGACGCCCACGGTACACGATGATTATCCGCGCGTCGACTCCGTGGTTGGTTCGCGGTCGAGGACGCTGGCCTCCCGCATCCCCTCGGTCGACTCGACGACCACCTGAGGGATCGCCACGGTCGTCGTTTCGGGAAGCGGTTGCTCGAGCAGCCAGTCTTCCAGGATCACGTGACTGATATAAGGGGTCCGGAGCAAGGCCGCCTTCGACGGCAGCAGGCGGGTCAGCCAGGCGTGCCGGTTCAGCTCGGAGGCTAATCCACGACCGAGAATGTGGAGATATTTGTTGCCATTGCCCATCTGGCGGATCACGTTGTTTTCCAGGCGAGCGAAGGTCGCGGCGATCAGGCTGGGCGTTGGCCCGACGTGGATGACGCACTCGACGCCCGAGGAGAGGGTTTCGTCGATCACGTCCCAGAGGCGCTGGGGGTGGTCGGTCCAGCGGATGAGGACATCGCGGCTATCCACCGCGTTGTGGCTGGCCTCGCCGGTCACCATCGAGAGCACGGTGGGGGACGGTGGCGTCAGGTTTTCCTTGAGCCGATAGAGCATCAACGCCGTTCGGTTCGGGATATGACGCTGCCAGATCAAGGGGGAGTGGAGCGGCGGCCACTGGTTCGGATTTCGCCGGAGCATCACCTTGTCGGGGATGAAATCGGCCATAACCTGCTCGACCCGGTTGAGCGTATCTCCCTGGCCGAGCAGCAGTGCCGTGTTCGGCGAGAGGTAGGCCGAGGGGCCGATCAGGCCGTTGCCTTCTCCGCTGACCACGCGGCAGAGCCGCTCGACGTCTTCGGTCCGGAGCGTGGCGCCTCGAGTGAAGAGGACCCCCAGGGTCGTGTCGGCGGCCAATTCGCCACAGTCCTGAGCCATTTCGAGCGGCACGGGGAGGAGGCTTTCGAGTGTGTAGCTCCCCCCAAAGATCAGCGCCGAGAGTTCGCCGATGCTGTAGCCGAACGTCATCTGCGACTGGCGGATCGGGACTTCAAAAACCTCCTCGAGCAAGGTGAGTTGCGCGAGCTCCATGCCGACGATCGTTGCGATGTCGTGAGGGAAGGTCGCCAGCGATGTCTTTTCGCCGGCCTGAATGTATGCCGCGAGATCGATGCGTGAGTGGATCACTTCGGAACAGATTTCGGAGACCCGGTCCAGGGTGGCGCGGACGATCGAACCGTAGACGGAATGTTCGAGCAGTTCACGGCTTCGACCCAGGTTGGCCACGTCGTAGCCGCGAAACGCGAGCGCTGTGGTTTCGATATGTCGTGTGAGATCGGCCTTCGTCACCATGCGTGCGCCTCGAGCGAGACCGTCGCTGGAATGGGAAGAGCCGGTTGGACCCGGCGATGAGCGAGTCGGCTCAGAGTCCATGGGCGTTGACCATCGTAGCCAACGGCCGTCGATGTGCTTCATGATCCTGACCCCGTGTTTGGAATCATCGCACTGGATCTTGCCGCATCCACTTCATAAGTATTACGACCAGAAACGCTCGTGGTTCTCTCGAGATTGTGAATCTGGTCCGGCCCGGCTGGCGATTCTGAGGAAGGCGAGGGTCCTATTGGATTTGATTGCGTTGGTGTCTCCGTGAAACGTGTCGCTGTTGTGGAGAGTGGCCGTTGGTGTTTTGGCGGGATGGTTCTCTGCCTCTCCCATTGAGACCGCGCACGGGCCCACAGCGGCCAATTCACGGCCCTGGACCGTGATCTGCCGACGAAGGGGGATCGTCTTGCTCCGCTTCCCGTGCCTAGCGATATTGTAGGTGCGAACCCACGTCGAGAGAAGGGTGCGAGGATGGAGGTAATGGCCCTCGATCGTCGCAACCTGCGCCGTGGCCGCCCTTTTGGTCTGCGTCTCGCCTTGGTTGTCGCTCAGCGCCCGCCGCGCGGGATAATGAGCTCGCGGGTCCACTGATTCACGCCGAGGCCGCAGCCGTTGAGATCTTCGTGGAGGATTCGGAACGCCTCGTGGGCGCGGGTCGATGTGGGGTAGCTCAGCCAGCCTTCAAACTTCGGCCCCTCGGAGTGTGACCAGGACGACGTGGCATGGGTCCGCGCCGGGAGGGCCTCGAAGGTGTCCGTCAGCAGTTTTCGGGCGAGGGGGGCATCGGGATGTTGCTCGCCCCAGGGGCCCGGGGGGGGAGCCGTCCAGGTCAGGGAAAGGCAACAACTCAGGTTGCGCTCCGAGGCCGGCATCAAGAGCAGGTCCGTCGGGTCGGCCATTTCAAACCGGAGCGAGAGAATCTCGACGTCGACCAGCCTCGGCGGTTCGATCCAGGGGTCGCGCCGGCCGGGTCGGAGCCACTCCGAGTCACCGGGAGCCGGCTTGCGGAAGGGGGCGGGGCGAGCGGACTCGGAGGATTTCTGCGCCTCCTGAACGACCCGCCCGGCGACTCGCGCGGTGCTCAGGATCTCGTAGGCCCTTGCCACGATCCGAAAGGCCCACTCGTCGCCACCATGGTCCGGGTGGTGCTTTCGGGCCTTCAGGCGATATGCGTCGCGGATATCCTGGAGGCTGGCATTGTTGCTGACCCCGAGGATCCCACTCGGGTCAATCTCGAACCCGTAGGCGATGGCGGGGGAGTTTCCGGCTCGTTGATGAGCTGATGACAAAGGGGCACTCTCCTCTTGCCTTGTCGTCCGGCCGAGAGCTGAAGTCGCGGTTCCGTTCTGCTGACATGCAGTCCACCAGCTCCGTCGAAGATATCTCGGAGTGGCTCATCTCACAAGTATTCAGGCTGCGGCGAGGGGTGAGTTGTTCCGCAGAATAATACTGATGTGTTATTAAAGACGCACAGGCGGCTTGAGCATCCGTTCGATCAGGCGGGATGCTTGCCCCTCGTCTCTTTCCAGAGCCCCTCGTCTTTGCTTTGGGGACGATCGAAGGTGAAGGCGAGCGTGCATGTTATGCCGTCGGGCCACGCGCCCGCCTCCCACGCAGACGCGTCCGCTCCGACGGTGCCAGGAATAGGGTGGAGGTTGATCGTCAGCGAGTCCGGGCCACGGTCGCCCAGGTTATTGGCCGCTTGCGCATTGGTCAGTCCGCCTTGATCATGCCGGGGGAGCGCATCGCGAGGGCGAGGGCCTCGACGTTGGTCGCGACGCTCAGGGCCTGGGTCCCTGAGACGATCCCGCCCTGGTAGAGCTGGAGGAGGTGGGTGTCGAAGGTCTGCATCCCGCGCTGGCCGGTCGTGATGTAGTCGGCAATATCGGCGATCCGCCCTTCGAGGATGTACTTCGCCGTCACGGAGTCGCAGCGGAGGACCTCGACGACCGGCCAGCGCTGACCGGACTTGCTGACGGTGAGCCGTTGCGAGATGATGCCGACGAGCGCGGCGGCGAGCTGTTCGCGGGCGATCGCAAGCTCGGATGGGGGGACCATCGCAAGGATTCGTTCGATCGTCTGCGCGGCGTTCGAGCTATGGACGGTCGCCAGGACCTGGTGTCCGGTATCGGCCGCGCGGAGGGCCATTTGCACGCTCTCGGCATCGCGAAGCTCGCCGACGAGGATGACGTCGGGGGCCTGCCGCATGGCTTGCCGGAGCCCGTGTTCGAACGTTGGCGTATCGTTGCCGACTTCGACGTGGGAGACAAGCGATTTTTTGTTGACGTGTTCGTATTCGACCGGGTCTTCGATCGTCAGAATTTTGAGGTGATAGTTCGAGTTGAGCAGGTCGACGATGGCGGCCAGCGTGGTGCTCTTGCCGCTTCCGGTGGTGCCGCTCATCAGCGTCAGCCCGCGCCGGGCTTGGGCGATCTCGCGAATGACCGGCGGCAGGTGCAGGTCTTCGACGGTCCGGATTCCCGGCAAGATGACGCGGAGCACCAATCCGGGCGAGCCGAGGTGGCTGTAGAGGTTGCCGCGAAATCGGGCCATCGGAGGAAAGGAATAGGAGAAGTCGTGGCCTTGCGCCATCGCTTTGTCGATGTCGTCGATGATCGCCCGAGGCCCGATGGCGCGAATCGCTTGCCGGACCTGCTCGTCGGTTAGTGGCGGAACCTCGAGCTCGCGAATCTGCCCGAGGATCCGCAGCATCGGAGGAGAGCCGGTCTGCAAATGGAGGTCGGATGCCCCCTGATCTACCGCGAACTTGAGAAGCTGGTCAATCGTCATCGCGCAATGTCCCTTGTCCGGAGCGTCGTGGAGAGCCATACCCTATGGAGATGAGTCCAATCGACATTGCTCGGTCGGTGATTTGAGAGATTCTGAGATTTTCGGGCCGGCCGTGCTGGTTGTGGCTGGATGTCACTCGGGGGTCGAACGATGATGGCGAGCCGACTCTTCTGGCTCCGTCTTCAAGAGCGGCATCACGCCTTTTTCGATTGGGCCGAGCGCCGCGTCGGCCTTGGCTTCGAGCTTGGAGGTCGCCTGCTCGATCTTTTTCTCGAACGCGGGGAGCTTCTCTTGGACCGCCGCCTTGACGACCGGGGCTTCCTTGTAGATCAGGTAAGCCAGCCCGACCAGCGCGATCGGCAGGAACGAGCCGACCGTCTTGTACACGGCCGTCTTCATCCGGTCCCAGCGCGTCGACCAGTAGTAGATCGCATAGAACGGAATCAGGAGGTTGGCCAGCCCCTGCCCCAGGCTCTCTTTGAACGGGAGCGAGATCAGGTACGCCACGCCCACGTAGAGCATGCTGATGTTCGAGGCGACCACCCCCAACGCGCCCAGGTGAAGGAGGGTCTTCCACTGGAAGAGATAGCCGATCAGGACCAGGACCAGGAAGCCGACCGAGGCCACGTAAAGCCAATTCCGTATCGTCCGCAGGTTTCTTGCGAGCCAACGGGCTGACAACGTCGGGAAAAGTTGCCAGCGCGGGGGCGGCCCCGATGAGGAGTGGACCCGAGTGAACTCGTGAGGGTCAGTCACTGTGTAATGGTCATTGGGCCGCCCGGGCGTCAAGGGGGGAGCGTCGGGTTCGGAAATCATCTCCGCAATGATTCGAGGGTCAGCCTCCGCGGCGCGGACATTCAGCGGTGGCGGAGCGGCGAGGAGTTTGCCGAGCCCTTCCGTAGGCTCCTCGCCCGCCAGGGGGCGGAGCCGAAGCACGGGGCCGGCCTCCTCCGCCTTGGGTGCGGGGACCACCACGGAATGACCGCAATGCTTGCACTTGCCATGCTTGCCCCCGAGATGATCGTCCACCTCGATCGTATGCCCGCATTGCTCACACTGAAATCGAATTGACATAGGTGTTTCGCAAATGATGAGAAACCGGACACCCTGCTCGACCAGTCAATATCGGCTCGAGGCCGGACGTGGCGACGGGGCTAACTTGACTATACGTCCCATGTCAGGGGGTCGAAACCAGAATCTCCAGAATCTCTCGCCGTTAACGCATCGGGCCGATACGGCGATGATGGCCGTTCCTCGAACACGCTGGCAGCTTCGAGGAATCGAACCGGTGGATTGCGAGCCTTTGAGGAGAACCGCAATCGAGTTTCGAGAGGCCCCTGACAGACGTCTGACCTTGGGCTATACTCGCCAGGGTGTTTTTAAACGAGGATCATCAGGCCATGCATGAAAGATCCTGCCGATGTCTTCTCCCGTTTCTGAACCCGTGGACGCGTTTTTGGCCGTGGATCTGGTCGTGCAGGCCGAGGGTGTCACGAAAACCTATGTCGAGGGAGACTCGACGGTGGCCGCCTTGCGTGGGATCGACCTTGTGATCGGCCGTGGTGAGCGGGTGGCCTTGCTGGGCAAGTCGGGTTCGGGGAAGTCGACGCTTCTGAACCTGCTGGGTGGGCTGGACCGGCCCACGTCGGGGACCGTCCGGATTGCCGGATCGAACCTGCATGCGATGAACGCGGACGAGATGGCCCGGTTCCGGCTCGAGACGGTCGGGATGATTTTTCAGGCCTACAACCTGGTCGATTCACGCACAACGTTGGAGAACGTCGAGTTGCCCATGGTCTTCGCCGGCCGGGCCAAGCACGAGCGCAGAGCGGCAGCCCGTGCTGCGCTCGAGGCGGTCGGGTTGGGCGATCGGTTGAATCACCGGCCCAACCAACTCTCGGGGGGCGAGCGGCAGCGGGTTGCGATCGCCCGGGCCTTGGTTAATCGCCCCGCCGTGCTGTTGGCCGACGAGCCGACCGGCAACCTCGACACGGCAACCGCCCACGAGATTCTTCGCCTGCTCCTCGACCACCTGGAGCAGCACAACACGACCCTGATTCTCGTGACACATGACGAGGAGCTTGCCCGTCGAAGCACTGATCGTGTTGTCCGGCTTCGCGACGGTCGAATCTTGGCGGGGGTCGAGGAATGAAGCGTGAATCACCGCGAATGCGTCCGGCCGACCTCGCGGGCATGGCCGTCTCGGCGCTGAGGCAGCAGAAGGTGCGAACCACGCTCACCGTGCTGGGCGTCGCGATCGGCACGTTCGCCTTGTTCGTGAGCCTCTCGATCGGGCATGGAGTGGACCACGCAATCCTCAGCCTGTTTCGCGGCACGGATGCGTTGCGGCAGGTCAGCGTTTATGTCCGCTACGAGGCGGTCGCCGAAGACGTGCCCGAGTCGGAAAAGACGGTCAAGGGGGTGATGAGCGAGGCCAAGAAGGCGAGGATGCTTCATGCGATGGTCCGTAGATGGGGCTCCCGACACGGCTCGAAGCCGAAGACCAGATTGAACCGCGCGGGCCTGGACCGGCTCGCGCGGTTACCACATGTGGAGCGTGTCGTGCCGATCGTCAACCAACAGGGAACAATCACCTTGAGCGGTATCGGTCAACCCCGCGAGGCCCAGTTCGCTTCGGCCGATCCGGACGGCTACTACCGGAACCTGTTGGTTGCCGGGCGGGCGCTGGCCGGTGATAGAGACGAAGAGGCAGTCGTTCATGAACTGCTCTTGTACGAGCTTGGACTTGTTGGAGACGGTGAGGTCGCGAAGGCGATCGGACAGAAAGTCCGCTTCGAATATCGTGCGAACCGAGGCGGTCAGTTGTCGCTGTCGCAGTTTTTGACCTTCGGGGAACGGGGCTTCACGTCGGCGCAGAGCGAGTCGCTGATCCGGATGCTGAGACGGCTGGCCCCTTGGGTGGGGCTGTTGCCGCTTCCGGCTGAGGAGCGAGTGGCCTTTTCCAAGTTACTGGAGTTGACTTCGATCAAGTCGGATCAGATAGAGGAAGATCGTTATGCCGAGACCTTCACCATTGTCGGTGTGGTCCGGGAGGCGTTGGAGGAAGACGATAAGAATACCACGAGTGTGATGCATTGGGCCACACGCGGGGCCGACGTCATCCTCCCTCCATGGACGGCCGCCGAGTTCTCGTTGCGTGCTCCGTCGATCGCCGAGAATGGGTTGAACCAGGCCGTCCTGACGGTGGACCGCGACGCGAACGTCAAGGAGGTCACGAAGGCGGTCGAGTCGATGGGCTTCAGCCAGTCGTCGTTGATCCAGGTGATCGAGACGATTCGGATGAACGTCTTGCTGATCACGATCGCTACCGCGTTCATCGCGGTCGTTGCGCTGACGGTGGCCGCCATCGGAATCACCAACACGATGCTCATGAGCGTGCTGGAGCGGACCCATGAGATCGGGATCATGAAAGCCCTGGGGGCGCGAACCGGCCAGGTCCGGACGATCTTCCTGATCGAGGGGGCCGCCATCGGGTTGGTCGGGGGCGGACTTGGTTTACTGCTGGGCTGGATCGCGTCGTTTCCAGGCGATGCGATCGCCCGTTCAGTCATGGAGGCGCAGACCCCGAAGCCCATCGAAGGCTCCCTCTTCGCCTTCCCGATCTGGCTGGTGCTGGGGACCCAGATGCTCGCCATGCTGATTACCATGCTCGCGGCCCTCTACCCGGCCCACCGCGCAGCACGGTTGGACCCGATCATCTCCCTCAGGCACGAGTGAGGCCCGTTGTCGGCTTCGGATTGCATCGGAATCATTTCCTCTCGGCTCGGTGATCCTCTTGGGGACAACCCGCCTTGAGAAGGCCTATGACCGTTGTCGGTGGCCAAGGGGAATTCCGGCACATCTTCACGTGGCGGGATTCCCCTTCCCAGAAATGCGAGAAAAGGGTACTTGATGGGCTCGGTCCATTTGGATGGGCTGGGCCTCGCGGTCGCCGAGGCTGACTTTGCGGTCCAACCATGTCTCATTGACGGCGGCCGGTCGTCCAGGATGGATGATGTCGCGGCTCCTTGGCCCAATCCGAACGTTCGTCCCCCGCGCGTGGGGGCGTAGCCCCGCCCCTTCGTTGCGCTGGCGACTTTGGTTGGTCGTGGCGATTTGCGGGTTGCTGGCAACTTCGGGTGGGTGCGTTAGCATTGGTGCCCACGAAGCGAGCCTACGCAATATACTCGAGGGCCGTCGCGAGCGGGTTGAGGCTGCGCGTTATTTGAGTGCGCCGACCGGGGTTTTCCTCACTGGGCAAGGCCTGGTCGATATGGCGGCGAACGACCCGGGCGCGACGGCTCGGGTGCTCGAGACGCGGCTTGAGGCCCAGCCCGAGCCGGGCGGAGCCCTGGCCCTGGCTGAGCTCTCGTATCGGGAAGGGCTGCGGCGCGAGGCGCATTCGCCTGCCACGGCCCTCCCCTGGTATCGAGATGCGGCGGCCTGTGCGGCGTTGGCCCTCGCCGAACCGGCGGGATTGAGCTCCGAGCACGCGATCGCGACCCACAACCTCGCCTTGAAGCGGCTGATCCGGATCTCGCAGGCGGATGGCGTTCGGGGGGACGGATCGTGGCGGGAAGTCCTGGGAGGACAAGGCCTGGCCCTTGTGAGCTCGACCTCGTACCTGCACCCTGCGCAGCTCGCCGACCTCAAGGTGGCTGACGACTTGCGGGTCACGGGCATGCACAACGTTTATCGATCGAGCGGGCTGGGGGTGCCGGTCGTGGCGCATCGGCTGGCCGGTCCGACCGAGACGACGGATCCCCAAGACCAATTCTTGCCTCGCGAGACGCGCACCGGCGCAACCGCCGTCTTGTTGCCCGAAGGGGGACTCTACGCGGGACAGTGGCGGCGGCGGCCGGCATCCCTCTACTTCGCGGACCCGTTCGGGGCTCCTTCACTCCCCTTTGGAGAGAATGACGTCAGTCTGGCGACCGACCGGACGACCCCGCTTGCGGACCAGGTTGCTCGGGTTCATCTCGATCAACTCGAGTGGGCCGGCCTGTTCCACTCCTCCTTCAAGCGTGAGGGGGTCGAGGCCGGTCTGTACATGCTCCGGCCCTATGAGCCGGGTAAGATCCCGGTCGTGCTGGTTCACGGCCTCTTTTCCAGCCCGAGGGCCTATGTGCAGACGATCAACGAGTTGTCCAACACGCCGTTGATCGCGTCAAAGTATCAGTTCTGGGTGTTCATCTATCCGACCGGCTTGCCGATCCCCGCATCGGCCGCCAAGCTGCGGATGTGGCTGACCCGAGCGCGAGAGACGCTGGACCCGGGGCATACCGACGCTGCGTTCGACCAGATGGTTCTGGTCGGGCACAGCATGGGAGGCCTGCTCTCGAAGATGATGGTGCAAGACCCTGGGTTGGAGCTTTGGAACTCGACGATCCGGATTCCTCACGACCGGTTCAAGTTCTCGCCCAAGCTGCACGAGACCCTGGAGGCGTCCCTCATTTTCCGCCCCTTGCCGTTCGTGCGCCGGATCGTGTTCATTGCGTCGCCGCACCGGGGCAGCCCACTCGCGAGCGACCTCTTCGGCCGGACGATTTCACGCCTGGTGGGCCGTCCTGATGAACTGGCGGAGAGCATCAAGGAGATCGAGGCCCTCAACGGGCCCAGGGTGATCGCCCCTGAAATGCGCGGGCGGACACCCAACGCCATCGCCAACCTCCAGACGGATAGCCCGGTCCTCGCCACCCTGGACCGAGTTCCGATCGCCCCGAACGTGCCGTACCACTCGATCATCCCTCAGATCCTCAAGGTGTCCGGGACGGATGGCGTGGTTCTCTATAATAGCTCGCACCTCGACGGCGCAGCGTCCGAACTGATCGTCGAGGGAAACCACTCGTCCCAGCAAAAACCTGAGGTGACGCAAGAGCTTCGGCGAATCCTCCTGGAACACGTGGGGAGCATCGAAGCCGGCTCCGGGCCGGTCCCCTGAGCTGAGAGGCGAGCAAGACGCTCACAGCCAGACACGCGCAAATTAAAGAGGAACAGGGGATGGATCGCGAGCGCAGGCCGAGTCGTCCGGGATGGAGGACGTATCCTCTCTTGGCCCTGGGGCTTGTTCTGGGCGGCCTGATCGCGATCGGGCTGTTCTCCTCGAGTCGGCCTGCCGCGCGGAGAGGGGAGATCCGGGCGGACGACCCCTCGTTGTTCTATTCGCCTTGGAATTGGTATGGCGATGGATCGGCCTTCCAGACGACTCACTTCGGCGCCTGGTTGAAATTCGGCTGGACGGGTCGGAACTTGAGGCTGAAGGTCGACGTCTCGATGGCCGACCGCGCGGGGATCGCTCCCGACGCGTACCCGGTGATCGGCTATTCGATCGACGGCGGCCCGATGCGCGTTCTTCCGCTTCGGCGGGGCGATCGAGAGCGTACGCTCGCCGCCAACCTTCCCGAGGGGCGGCACCGCTGTCAGGCCTATCTGCGTTGGGTCGGCTTCGGAGAGGAGCGGTGGAGAGCGGGCCGGCAAGTCGGGCTCTGGCGGGTAACCGGACTCCGGCTCGATCCGGGGGCGACAACCTACCGTGACCCCGCGTTGCGGCCCCGACGAGCCTTGTTCTTCGGCGACTCGATTCTCGGCGCCGCGTTTAACCGGGGTGCTGAGACCGACTCGTTCCAGGCGTGGCCGGAAGTGGTTGCCGAACGTCTTGACGCCGAGCCCGGCCGGGTCGGATTCGAGGGGCAGAGCTACGCGATCAGCGGCGACGCGAGCAATGGCAACGTCCCCGCTCTGTTCATCCCTCAGAACCCGAGAGAGAGCACCTGGGACCTGCTCGACTCCTATCATCCCCGGCTGGCCGAGGGGCGGTTCTCACCCCGCCCTGACTTCGTTTTCCTCTGCCACGGCGTGAACGACGCGAACCGCCATGTTCCCCTGGCTGAAGTTGAAGCCTCGGTCCGAGGGCTACTGCCCAAGATTCGCACCGCCGCCGGGCCGTTGGCCCAGGTCTTCGTCGTGATCCCGTTCGAGGGTTTCAACCGCGCTCCGATCCGAGCTGCGTTCGACGCCTATCAGGCCGAGACCACCTCTCCTGACGCGAAGTGCCACCTCATCGATCTCGGCGAGGAAGCCTCGTCGCGGGTCGAAGATTGGGTGGAAGGCAAGCCCGTCCGCCGCTCCTTCGACGGCCTTCATCCGAACGCTGCTATGCACGCCCGCCTTGGCGAATGGGTGGCCGATCGGGTGTCCATGAGTATGGCTCGCCGAGATGATGAATAATCGATGCAAAGGCGTTTGTGATTTATTGCGATTGAGTTTTTGTGAGTGTGGTTTGTTTGATGCGAGTGGCCGCGTCGAAGTTCATGTTGTCGAATTTTTATGTCACCGATATTTTTT
Organism: Singulisphaera acidiphila DSM 18658; assembly: GCF_000242455.2. Lineage (GTDB taxonomy): Bacteria > Planctomycetota > Planctomycetia > Isosphaerales > Isosphaeraceae > Singulisphaera > Singulisphaera acidiphila. The sequence continues at coordinate 4,237,510 of NC_019892.1, read as the reverse complement.
GTGTTCTGAAAGAGAAGACAGGGAGCTCACGCTCTCTGTCTCTCTTGGCCTTGCCCACACTGTGTTCGATGTCCATCAAGGGCGGGCGAGGTGCTTGAGCTTGTCGGGGTTACGGACGACGTAGATCGAGGTGATGAGCCCGTCTCGAAGGTCGACGGCCATCGTATGAATGGACCCGTCGGGTTCGGTGACAATGAACCCGGGTTGGCCGTTGATTCGAGTCGGGGTGGCGCCGTATTGCGCGTAGCGATTGTACTTCGAAGCGAGGCCCACGAAGAACCGGGTGATCTTGTCGCGTCCGAAGATGGGGCGGAGCGCGGCGAGGCGTTTGCCGCCGCCGTCGGAACTGAGAACGGCATCCTCGGCGAGCAAGAGGGTCAGCGTCTCGGCGTCGCCGCTGCGTGCGGCGGTGAGAAAGGCCTCTGCGAGTCGGGCCCCGGTTTCGGGGGGGACCGGGAATCGGGGTTGCGACTCCTTCACGTGGGCACGAGCGCGGGCGGCAAGTTGGCGGCAGGCGGGCTCACTTCGGCCGAGCGTTCGGGCCACCTGGCCGAACTCGATGTCGAAGACGTCGTGGAGTAAGAAGGCCGCACGCTCGAGCGGCGAGAGTCGCTCGAGTGCCAGCATCAGAGTCATCGAGAGCTCATGGGCATAGTCGCTCGCCGTCTCGGCGCCGAGTGGCTCGTCATCCAGGACCGGCTCGGGGAGCCAGGGGCCGATGTAGTGCTCGCGGCGGGACCGGGCCGACTTGATCTGATCGAGGCAGAGACGCGTGACGACCGTCGAGAGAAAGGCAGGCGGGTCGGCTATGGCCGCGCGATCGGCGGCGTGCCAGCGCAGATAGGCCTCTTGTACCACGTCCTCGGCCTCGGCGACCGAGCCCAGCATCCGATAGGCCAGGCCGGTCAGGCGGCGTCGTTGCGACTCGAACTCTCCCGCGTCGATTGGTTCAGGCTTTGACGTCGTCATCAGGCCACCTGGTGCCGGGCGACGGCCAGAGACTTACCGCCGACGGTCACCCGGCTGCAAGTCTTACCCTCCCCCAGGGCGTATTTCAAGGTCGGGAAGAGGCGCGCGGCGGTCAGCGCGAAGCTGAGCGAGACGAGCCCTCGCTTGCCCCACCGCGCGACGACCTGCTCGCGAAGCCCGTCGGCCTCGGGGTCGTGGGCCAATGCCGCCTCCGCGAATCGAAAGCCGAGTGCCACATCCTCCGGCATTGCCTCGAAGTCGCGTTCGAGAATCGCTTGCAGCACCCGGGGAGGGACTCCCGCATGCTCGGACATCGTCGTCACCAACTGAGTGCAAGGTCCGCAGTCCTCGGCCATCGCCCCCACGAGCTTTGCGGCCGTCCAGACGTCCTGCGGCACGTCTTTGCGATACCGGGCGATCCCCATGACCTTGGCGAACTTGCGGAACGCCGCCGGGTCCGCGTCGAGAAGTACGCGGGCGTAGGTCATATCGTAATTGTACATCTTCTCAAACGCATTGATTTGCCGTTTAACCAGCCAGCCGAACATGGTGAAGCTCCCTTCCGGTCATCGTGGTCGGGGACGCTCAACTCGAGTGGCGTTCCCTCCTCCACAAATAACGACGAGGGAGCCGTTCGCGGTGTGACATGTGGGGCCGCCGTTATTGGCGTTTGAGGCGTAAGTTGGGCTGTGACAAAGAGTTCGGGGAATGCAGGATAGCGAGCCTTTCCACGAGACTACTTCGCGAATTCGGCGTACTTATGCATTGTGTAGAAGTGCCGTCCGTTGCGGGGATTGAGGAAGCGGTAGAGGGGGACGGTTTCCGGCTGCTCGTCGGGGTAGAGTAGGCAGGCGATCCCGTCTGAGCGATAGCCTGCGCGAGCGACCCCTTCGCCGTCCGGCGCCGTGGTATAGAACGGTTCTTTGCGGCTCCGCCAGCGATAGAGCGGGACTGTGCCCTCGATCGCGGCCGGGTAGACGTAACAGGAGATGCCTTCGGAGACGTACCCTTGCCGCTCGAGCCCTTCGGGCGTGGTGGTATAGAGGTGGTGCCCTTGACGAGGGTGAAACCAGCGGGTGAGCGCGACGGTCCCCGGGTGCGGCTCGGGGTAGACGTAGCCGACGACCCCTTCGGTCTTGAGCCGGGTGACGTCGAAGTGGAGCGCAACGTCCGAGAGGGAGTAATCGATCGCGCAGAGGACGCCGTAGTCACGGAACGCCTTGACTCGCTTGTTGATCTCGGCATTGATCTTCTCGCCGAGCTGAGACGCTTTGCCATCGGCAATCTGGGTGACGACCTGATCGAACGATCGCCCGAGGATTTTGGCTAATGCGCCGGCGAACCCCTCGAGCTCGCGCCGCTTGACCTCCTCGACATCGACCTGGAACCGCGGGGCCCCGTCTCTTCCCGGCTCGACGTTGATCCCGATCCGCACATCGAACCGGAAGCCGGTCCAGTTCTCGGTCGATTCTTCCTTGCGAGCTCGCTTCTCCTTGAGTGGAGACATCGACGGCGGGCGGAACTCGCCGACGACCTGGCAGGCGACCTCGAATCGGCGCGACTTGGGATCGATCGCGAGGAGCCGGAACCGCTGGACCGTTCCTTTGTACTGGCCATCCTTCTGAAACGGAACCGCCGGAACTTTCTCGATGATGCCGGAGAGAAACTCCTTGTCGAGCTTGATCTCGGCCGCCGCAAACCCAAGGGTAGGGACTAGGAGGCCCGCGCCGGCGAATAGGAGTACGGCGATCTTCCAGGAGACTGGAGCCATCATGGTCCCCTCTTCTTCTTCGTCCGTGAAACTGACGCGGAACCCTGGAAATCCGCCTTACAGCGTAAACTGTGCGGGTTGAGTTGGCGGTTCGGCCTGTTCGCCCCTGATGGTAACCGTGCGCGGGCATCAAGGAAAAGGCCGATTCGGGTTCGGCAATCGATCCGTCCGTCCACGGCTGATGACACGCTCGGCCGCTCCTCACCCTGGCTACGGTTCGAGGCCGGCGAGGTCGCTCCTGACTCGGACGTAGGACGGAAAGCGCGGGACGCCACTGTCGGAAAGCTCCTGGTAGCGGAACGTGATCGTGGACCCGATTGCCGGCGGTGCCGAGCGTTCGGCGTCCGAGAAGCCCGTGCCGACCGAAAAGCGGGTCCCGTCCGCCAGTTCCACCAGCAAGGCGCCGAGCCGTCCCTTATGCCGCCCTGCTCCTTTGAGATGCTCGAGCACGCGTGCCTCGGCGTCGCGAAAGCTCTTGACCTTCAAGAGCGTGGTCGAGCGCCCGACCTCATAGCGCGAGCCGGGCTGGCGGAGCATCAGCCCCTCCCCCCCGAGCGCCTCGACCCGCGCCAGTTCTTCGCGCAACTGCACCAGGCCGGTGCAGGGTGTATGCTCGTGAGCCTTCAAGTAGGGCGACCGGCACTGCGCCTTGTGGGCGCTGACGAACGCCAGGCGATCTTCGAACGCCGCGTCGACTCCGGGAGCGTCGAACACCACGTAGGTGACTTCCTTCCAGAGGTCGCTTTGATCCTGGCGTCGGACGATCCCGACCGTCCGCTGAAACGCCTTGCGACCGATCCAGAGTTCGCCGTCGAGTGGGGTCTCGGGCAGACCTTCCAGGAACCAAGGGGGCGCATGGAAGCGGTTCCCGAGCCGCGAGATCAAGGCTTGGCCGTTCCAGTAGGCTCTTACTCCATCGAGCTTCTCGCTGAGCCACCAGCCCGCCAGATCCTCTGCGTTGTCCCACTTCTCGGCGAGCAGGAGCGGCGGTCCAGACTTCGCTTCGGCGGACTCTCCATTGGCCTCGCCCTCGTTCTCCGGTGCCGGCACGGGATCGAGGCCGACTCGAGCTTGTTCCGCCGCCTCACCGCGGAGCTTGCGCAGGTGCTTGCAAGTCCGCCGCTCGATCGCCGTCGACTGATTTCGCCAGGCCGGGCAGGAGCAGGAATAGACCCCTCCTACATTCTTCAGAACGTAGGGCTTGGCCCCCGAACCTTTCATTTCGACCGACTCACCGTCACCTAGGTCGGGCATTGGTTTGCTCCTGCTCTCGGGTTGTCGGACACCTCTCTCCGGATCGGGTGCCTACTTTATCGGACAGGAACGGGCGAGGCGATGTCCTTGCCCCTGGGGTTGGTCGACTCGGTGAGGTGGATTGCCCACAACGATTGGTACGGGTGATGACCGGCAGGAGCAGCACGTTGTCGTCGGCAGGAATCACGCGAATTCAGGCGTGAGCGATTGAGGGCCGGCTCGACAAAGTTGGCAGCTGTTAGACATTTCTTTAGATCTTGCTTTATGTGCGACACTTGCCCGGCTTCTGTTCAGGGGCAATGAGTTGAGTACTCCTTTGGTTCGGCGGATTCCCCTTCTTTTTCTGGCGTCTGGTCGGCCTGGTGATCGCCGCCCAGGCCTCGCTCCCAATGCCCGTCACCTTCGCGCGGAAGATCGAATACCGAGAACTCATTGGAAGAAGTGAGTTCAAAGGGATTGAGCGGGTTCGGAACTTCTGGTCGGGGCAAGTCTTCGCGGCCTCGGGGCTGCTGGTGAACAATTCAATCGCCCTGGTTATTCAGTCATGGTGGCGTTGTGGATGTCCGACAAATGAGACAAAACGTGAGGCATAGATTGCAGGTGATTGTTGAATCGTAAAAAATCGAGAATTCTTGGTGCCCCGCGGTGACCGAGCAAGGCCTGGGATTGAGTTGGGCCAACGCTGTGCAGAAATATGCTTGGTGCTGATCGGATCGTCCTTCCGCGATACTCCGTGAATACGCTCCGTCGCGGCCATGAATCGTGGAAAATTCCTTCCCTGGCAGGTGTGATCTCCTCAGAAGTGTTGACCGTTGTCACCATTTAATACGTAACGGTCGTTGAAGTCGTTCGGGCGGCATACCCGTTGCTTGGTAGTCATCTGATGCCATTGGTATTCCAGCAGGGACGGAGCTTGGCTGCTGCGGATTCGCGGAGCGTCAGGCGATATGGGAAGGGGACGTCCCAGTGATACCGTCATCACGCGGTCGGCGCAATTCTAAAAAAAGGAGGGGTCCATGCCCAGAATAATCGACACCCACAAGCCCGGGTTCTTGCCTAGCGACGATCCATCCCGTGATCGCCTTGACGATCCGCTGGGGTCGAAGCTTCCCCAGGACTGGGATGATCGTAAGGCGACCGCTCGGGCATATCGGGCGAGCCAGGCTCGGGCCACCGGCACCCGCCGGCGTTCCGTCGATCCTTGCACCAGCGAACTCGACTATTCCCCGGCCCAACTCGAATTCATGCTGGCGATGCAGGCGTATAAGCAGGCGAGCGGGCGAATGTTTCCGACTTGGAGTGAGACCCTCGAGGTGCTCACGAAGCTTGGGTATGAGAAATCCCTAAAGCCGACGGTTCCAGGCACAAAGTAACGATTCGTATTGAACCCGGCAAATGACTTCCCGAGGGACCCGGCGACGGGTGCCTTCTCTCTTTGGTTTGTTCGCCCGGATCGACGTGTGTTTCGTGAGCGCCGACGCGGAGCGTTTTCGCCGGCCGCTCGTGCGTTGGCTGAGCCAGAGGCTCCGCCCGCGCGATCACGCTTTCGGCCTTGGCAATCGTGCGGATCTTGCGAAAGGAAAGGTGGCGTCCGCCGGTTCGGCCTTGTAAATTACCGACGAAGGACAATGGGTCTTGTTGGGGGAATTCGGGGAGAGACAAGTCGCCCGATCGTTGTTGAAATTGCGAGGGGACGAACTTATGAGTGAAATGGTGATCATGGATTTTGCCAACCGGTTACCCCAAGCCTTCCGCGAGGGAGATTCCAATGCGATGGCTAAGGATGTCGAGTCTGATAACGTATTGCACCTGCAATCGGTTTATCAGGCGATCGCCCAGGGGGATCTCGCGGCCTTTGCGGACATGCTCGCGGAGGACGTCGACCTCGAGATCCACGGGCCGTTGACCGTTCCATACCTCGGCTCGTGGCGGGGCCGCCAGCAGGTGGTTGAAGCTGTGCGGAACAATTTCGCCACGGTGGAGGAGCAGTGTCCCGAGTTGCAGTCGGTGATCGCCCAGGGGGATACGGTGGTCGCCAGTGGAAATGAGCGAGGCCGTTACAAAGCGACAGGGCAAGACTACGACATCCAATGGGTTCAGTTTCATACCTTTAGTGAGGGAAAACTGATCCGCATACGCCAACTCGTCACCAACACGCGAAGTTGATCTGCCATCGCCCGGCCACCCAACCTTATTACGGCAATGGTGTGGAGTGCTGGTAATATCGCGATGAGATCCTCACCGCTGATGAGTGCGTGCGCAAGGCGAAGCTGTGTGTCACGACCCGCAATCGCAGTGATCACCTCGGCTGCATCTCCTGGGACCGCGGGCACCCCGCCCGCATTCTTGATTGTGTCTGAAAATCGCTTGAAAATGCAGGACGACTTGCTGGCCATTCAATCGTTCTGAACCATGGATTCTCCCGATCGCTCTTGACGGTCAAACGGCATCGCCCCATAATCCGGCCCGCCCGAAATCACTTCCGCCGATTCGCATCACCACATCTCTTCGCTCCCCCTACGCCCGAGACCCGACCCTCCAAAAAATCGAGGTTGATCGATGCACGTATGGCTTGCGCTTCTGTCCGTGGCCTTGAGCGGGGAAGATGGCTCCCCAACGCCGAACGATCTTTCGGTTGCCCCGGGAATCGAGGCTCGGCGGATCGAGGGGGCGGCGGCCGCGACCGGGCCGATGATCTCTTATGAAGTCCACTATGTCACGATCGCGGGACTCGACTGGCGTGGCAAGTTCGGCCCTCAACTCACTCCGGTTGCCCGGCAGGGAGGCGCTTCGGTCTGGGCGGCCGATGCGGCGACTTTGTCCGAGTGGATGACCTTCTGTCAGTCGGACCCGAAGTGCAACATCCTCCAATCGCCGAAGGTCACGACCCCGGCGAGCGGCGAGGTCAGCCTGGCCCACGGGGAGTCCATTTATTATGTGGCCCACCTCGAGCGGGTTGCCGATGGTCCGCCCAATAAAGCGAGTAAGTTGGCGTTCAAGCCCGAGATTGATCGGCTCCACAACGGCGTCCGTGCGCGCCTCTCGCTTGGCAAGGTCGAAGAGCAAGGTCTCCGCGCACGCTTCGTCCTCGAGCGTGACCGAATCCTGGCCTTCCAGACATCCCAATATCGCGAAATGGTCACCCCAATCGAGAACGACAAGGTCGAGCCGAAGGGCCTCCTTGCCTCAGGCGTGAACCGGCTTGCTCAGCCTCGGGCCGCGAGTCTTGGCGGAACGATCCAGATCCCGGTGGTCGACTCCGCCAGGGTCGACGGCGAATGGCTGATTCCCACGGACGGGGCCTTGATCGTCAGCCTCGGAGGCGTCGTTAAACCGGGGAAGGTTCTCGGTTTCGGTGAAGTCCGAAGTGAGGAACTGGTCGTGATTCGTTATCGCCCTGAGCCCGGCCAGGCGCCGACCCCAATCGAACCGGAGCAGACCGCAGCCACGCGCCCGAGCCGGCTCCAGGCCCCTGCCGCCAACTGAATCCCCAAGAAGGTGTCCGTCAACTCGCTGATGCGGAACCGCCAGGGGGGCGGGGTTGACGGACGCCTTGCCGGCCTTGGTTTTGGAGTTCAGCTCGAGTATCAACTCATGGGCCCCCGGACCGATGATCACGGCTCCGAAGGGGGAGGATTGCAGGTCTGCGAATCGCGGAGAGAAGCGTGGCTTGGGAGCGTGTCCGGCGGCTTCACCCGCGTACTCCTGCTTCGGATCAGGGGCGGCGGTCGTCATCGCTTTGAGATCCCGAAGGACCACCCGATACGTTCCCACCACAACGGCGTTGTGCGCGGTTCCGTCCAGGTTTGTCTGGGGCTGAAACCGTCCCTCCTGATCCGAGAATCCACTGGCTTGCGGGCCCGCCGCCGACCCTTGGTTCGCCTCGGGAACCAAGACGACCTCAACCGCGTCGAGCGGTTTTTCATCGAGCAGGATGACCCCGGTCACTTGCCCCATGTCCGGCAAACCGGTCCCCGAGCAGCCGACCGCCAGAGAAATCGACACGAAGGCCACGAACGGCATGGAGCGGAAATTTGAGGGCATGACTGCGCTTTGCCTTACTTATTATGAGCTGACGTGGAATCTTTAGGAATCCGGCCCCGGTTACTATGCGGACGTGGTGGAATTGGAGTGGCCACGGTGGTTTGCAACCGGGGTCACACCGCGACAAAAGGCGATCGCGGAGCCATCTACGAATCAACCTTCCACCGGTGTGATACCCCGGTCGCAAGCCACCGTGGCCATTCGTGAGCCGACCTTTTTTGCACGGTCAGACGGTTGCCATGGCCGGTCGGCGGAACCGCCGTACCAGTCGCGCGATCCCTTCCCCGATCAGGATGAGTACGACGCTCGCTCCCATCATCGGGAGCACGACGCAGAGAACGCCGATCAACGTGCCCAACCACCAAGGCATGCGAACCTCTGGCTTGCGCGGGAGGCCGAGCTTCCCTTGGGGCCGTCGCTCCCACCACATCCAGAGTCCGGTCACCGGCAGGATGGTTAGCACGACGCAGGCGATGAACCAGGGGATCTTGGTCGCCAGTCCCCAGAAGCTGCCGACGTGGAGCGGGTAGGTCCACGCGTGCCAGAAGAACGCTTTTTCGGAGTTGAGCTCGCGCTTGAGAACCTTCCCGTTACTCTTGTCGAGGGTGACCTCAGCGCTGATGATCGGACCATATGTCCGGTTGAAGTCATTCCCCGCGCTGATCTGCATCGCGTTCTGGGGCGCCGGTCTGTCCGGTGTGCGGCGCCGGCCGCGTCCGCCGGTCCCGAGCGTGGCGAACAGGATGCGATCGGGATACTGCTTCTTCATAATCGCAAGGAGGTCATCCAGAGGAAGGGCTTTGGGCCCTGCCGCCGCCTGCAAGGTACGGGCCTCACCTGCTGCTCGCTCGGTTGCAGCCCTTGAAGCCAGCTTCGGACGCTTGCCCGTGCCCGCTTGGGAGCGTTCGCCTTTTGGAGCCCCTTTCTCACTGCTCCGCGGTTCTTCCCCTTCACCGACCCAGGCCTCGGCTGCCTGGTGGATGACGGTGCCCACGGTCAGTGTGTAGAACATGCCCGTGGCCACGATCGTGAAACAGATCGGGAGCAGGTAGATTCCGCCGACGGAATGTAAGTCGCGGAGCACCGTGTACAGCTTCGTCTTCCAGCGGAGCGTCCAGACTCCGGCCGCCTTGGCCTTCTTTCGGGGCCACCAGAGGTATAAGCCGGTGACGAGCAGCACGAGCCCCCAACTCGTCGTCAGCTCGGTGATGACTCGCCCCGTGGTGCCGGCCCAGAGCGTGCGATGGATCGTCAGGATGGTCTGGAAGAAGATGTTGAGCCGCGAGTCTCCCGCCTGAACCCCGACCACCTTGCCATCGTAAGGATTGACGCTGACGATGACGTTCCGACGGGCACTCTCACGAGACGGCGGCCCTTTTTGGCCCGCTGGACTGAGTGTGATGAGCGTCGCCCGATTCGCCTGGTTGTGAATCTGGATCCGGGAGGGCACGAATCCCGGGTTGGCCGCGAGCGCCGCATCAATCTGCGTCTGGTAACCGACGCGCGTCACCTGTGGTTTCACGAACAGGAGATCGCCTTTGGCAAACTCCTCGATCTCGCTCCTGAAAACATAAATTCCGCCCGTGATGGACATGACGATCAGCACCGGGGCAATAATCATCCCCGCGTAAAAATGCCAGCGCCAGATCACGCGGAACAGGCTCTCCTGAACCCGGGGGCGGATGGCCCTACTCGCCCTTTTTTTCAGGCCGGCCTGAGCGGAGGCCACCTCGAGCGCAGGAGTCGGCGCGGGAGCCGTTGCCACTCCCGAAGTCAGTGAATCAATCGTTTCCACTGATGATCTCCCCTTTCGCGCGGGTGGAGAGGGCCTGGTAAATCGCGAAATTGATGCTGTTCTTGAGGAATCGCACGCTGCCATCGCTAAACGCGAAGTTGGCGCCCCCAACATGCTGTGATCCAAAGGCGTGGATTCGTTTGTTCACCATCTCGGTCTGAACGGCCCCGGTTGGCGGGTTGAGTCGGACCGAGCCCGGGAATGAATAATTCAGCGGGGCGTAGGTCAATCCCGACGTCCAGCCAAATCCCTTGCCGACCTGGGCCCAGGCGCTCAGGTCGCGGTACGCGGTACTGCCATAGACTGCGTCCCAGTTTCGTTCGCTGATATCGCGCTCACCCACCAGCATCGTGTTCGAAGAGCCATCGGTGATGTTGGCGAAGGTCGTTCGTGAGTTGGTGTGGAAGATGCCGTCCTTGACATAAGCTCCATTGGCATCCACCGCCCCTTTCATCGTCGTGCCCCAGTTGAAGCCGTAGGTCGTCGACGACGTGAAATAGGTCCCACCGTCCCACTCGAAAACGTGGGGCGTTGTGCTGGAGGGGCAGTTCAAGTGATTCACCGGCTGCGCAGCCAGCGCCTCCCGGAGTGGAGCCGGCCAGGTATCCTGCGACCCTGCCCCTCCGTTGAGCTTGTGCTGGCGAAACTGCTCCCAGAGGTTCGCCACATTCGACTCTTCCAGATAAGGCAACATCAGGATGCCTGGCACCTGATGCATGGCTGACTCGTGGGCCGGCCAGGGCCCGTACCGCTCCATGTTCACGGCCGTCGTGGAAACCTCGCCCGGTGGGAACCGTTCGTAGGTGTTGTTGAAGTTATGCATGCCCAGGCCGATCTGCTTCATCTGGTTTGTGCACTGCATGCGCCTGGCCGACTCGCGCGCCGCTTGCACCGCGGGCAGCAAAAGTCCGACCAAAACAGCAATGATCGCAATCACGACCAGCAGCTCAATCAGCGTGAACGCAGCCTGACATTTCCCCTTCCGTTCAGGACGGAACCGGCAACCCATCATCACCCCGATGCCTTTCCCAAGGTGCCTTGCTTTTTTGCAACGGCACCATCGCTGTGAAATAAAGACCCAAGGGAGGGAATGGCCCGGAAGAGCATCGCTCCGCTTCGGAGCAAGTCCTCAGGCGCCCGTCTTTTTCACCAACGACTGGAGGGACCATCTCGAGTCTTTGAAACTGAGACCCAGTCTCAGTTGAAGGGAGAGTAGCAGAATGGCTTCTCCGATGTCAACCGGGCTGCCCGGACTTTCCAGGAGAGAAAAAAAAGGACGAAGCGATGGGATGGGTGGGGCGAGCCGTCGTCGATGCCCGGCGGCTCAGGAAGAAGGAAGCCCTGCGGGAGTGGTTATCCCAGCGGGGCTCAGTGCCTCAGCCGGGTTCGGCCTCGATGTAGTGCCATGCTCCGGCCCGCGCTTGGTAGCGTTCGTATTGCCCCGGCACCGATGGTTTGGGGGCCGGTTCGGGACCGAATTTGACGTCGACTTTTCCTGTCGGCGTGAAGTGGTACTCGATCACGAATCCATCCGGTGGCACGAACTCCTTTCCGCCCGGCTTCCCTCCCAAAGTGATCTCCTCACCGTGCTTCGGTCCACCGACGATTTTCATGACTTTCCCCATGAGACTTTTTGAAAGCTTGGAAGATTCCAAAGGTTGAAACGATGACGTCCACACTGGCGATCACACATTTAGGATGAGGTTACTGCCAGATAACGGTGGGGACCGGCGATCGACGATCCGACCCCCGGAATTATTGTCCCCCTAGCGATCATTGTTGAGAGCGGTCGATTCCCTCGAAATACCTGGTGTCTCGATCGAATTCGTGGTGAAGTCGAGGCTCAATAATCAGGAATGTTTTATCCTGCCGGGGTGGTCGTCGGGATCGGCTTCGTCGGTCCCCCGGGCAATGGCGGGCCGGGGTCGATCGCGGGGGCTTTCCCTTCAAGGATCTCCTTGACCCACTGGCGGAACTGGCCGTCTTTCAGGTAGCGGTCGAAGTCCTTGCCGGGGCAATCGGTCTGGCCCGACGCGGCGTCTTTGTGGCCGCGGACTTGTGCCAGGTCGATGCCGTAGCTGTGGCAGAGCCAGGCCGTGAGTTTGACGCACGACGCGATCTGACGCGGGTCGGGCCGCTGCTGCTCGAAGCTACCCATCATCTCGACACCGATGTTCCCCGACAGGGGATACTTCGTATTTGACTCGGGCTCGTAGATCAGTGGACGGCCCTCGAAGATCGTGCCGTCGGGGGCGATGAGGAAATGGTAGGGCAGATCGGGCCAGCCCTTCTCCTTCTGGCCCCAGGACTGCATGTTCCGCACGAACGCGACCGGCGCGACCTTGGCCTCCCAGAGCACGCCGGCATGGTGGATCGTCACGTATTTCGGCGTCTGCTTGCGTGCGTCCGGGATCGGCTGCGGCTTCGAGCCCCATTCGGACGCAGAGACGATCGCCGGCCGAGGCACGGCGGGCGACTTGGGGCCCTCGGCCGCCGGGCTCGGCGCTGTGAGGAGCGCAACTAGGGCGGCAACGATCGGTGGTTTCATGGCGAGTCTCCCTCTCGGGACCAATTCGGGGGTGGCACGAACGAGGGCGTCTGGCCTCGTCAGCAGGCACGATTATTGATCCGCGGGCGTGAACGAACAAGATCAGGGATTTCTATCATTCCGAGTGCTAACCCATTCGAACTCGAAGATCCGCTCTTAAAACGAGTCAATGGCCGAGAGCCTTCATGGAGGGTCTGTCCGTTGGATAGAAGCCGAATGGGGCGAGCTCTCTGAATTGGTCAGATCTCGATTTTACTGAACGCTTGACCTCCTGTTTGGTTCGCTCATAAGATAACCCTTAATAGCTCGTATGCGGCCGAAGCGAATGAGTGCCGTTCCCCTTGTTCGTTGGGGATTAAGTAGCGATCAGGAGTCGAGAACGATGTTTTTTCTTTTTCTACTCGCACTTTGGATAATGTTTGCCCTCTTCGGCAGTTGGATAGCCTCAGCCAAAGGGCGAAGTTCGTTAGAGGGGTTCGTGATAGGCTTCCTGTTTGGGCCGCTAGGCTGCTTAATTGAAGCCCTCTTGCCAACCCTGGCGTACGCCACCCCTTCGCCGTTCCACGCTGTGACGATCACTCCTGAGCAAGCCGCAGAAGCCGAACAGGAGGAAGAGCGACGCCGCAAATATCAGTTTGACCGCGACATGTTAATTGCAGAGCGGCAAGCCAAACTCGACGCTCAGCGTGACGCTGCACTTGAGCTTGCGAGGAAGCAAGCCGATGAAACCCGTCGGCAAGCCTGGGCATGGTTCAATCGTGTGGTCATCCGGTTCGGCTGGTTCCGTGCCCTGCCTGAGACCGCACAACCGATTGTTGTCGGATTGGCCGTTGCCTTGCCTGTGATCTGCGTAATCGTTATCCTTTTTCAACCGGTGAAACCAGAGCCAAGCAACGAGACAAGATCAGCCCCCGCCCCCCAAATCGAGCAAGTGGATTCTGACCCGCCGCCTCCTTTTTGAACATTCAAGCGGGTCTTTACTCGAATCCTCTTTTCCTGCCTTCCTTTCGACGTTTTTCCAATCGTCCCCCTGGTTGTCACTACGTGGATCCGCTCCACGTCCTCTCTGCTACGCTCTATGGCATCGCTCGCACTGAATTCTGAATGAAAAGGCGGGCGGCTGAGGCCGAAAACCCTTCTGGCTCGCGGCCGTAGCCACGCAGGGACGGCCTCTCGGCGATGGCATTCCAGGGGCTTTCCTATATCATGGAGTGTCCGGAGTTGCATGTAAAATGTGATGATGTTAAGTATTTTGTATGTGTTTTTGATTGGGTTGTCCTGTGGTTTCTGGGGTTTGTGTGAAAATAATTAATTTATATGAAATATTGAATGTGATTGAGCGATTGTTTGTTGGCGGCCCGCTTATCGTTCCCGAGACGTCGGAGCAAGCCAGCCATTCGTAGATGAGATGTCGATCCTCGATGTGAGCCTTGCGGAGAGCGACGCAATTGCCAAGGATTGCCCAGTTGCCCGTGGCGCGCTCTCACGGAACCATTGGGCCTCCGCTGTCTTTCGGGCCTTGACAGCCGGAGGCCGGCCTGGTCGGGACGATGGCGGTTACCACACCTGCCCGACACCCCGAGCGGAGCCGGCCCCCATGACATCCTCGCATCCGATATCCGCCTTGTGCCAGTGGTTCGCCCGGCTCACCTCGGCCGCCGCATCGTCACCAGTTGGATCAGGGCCGCCAAGCTCAATGCTGAGTTCCGCCCCTGCTACACCGCCGTCGCGGCAGCCGGCAAGCGGACTGATCGCATTGCCAGGCGTCCTCTTGCCGAGGTCGTCACGCCGCTCGTGGCCGGGATCGGGCGGCTGACCCTAGCCCAGGACGACACTCTGACGAGGCCGTATGTAGCAACTTTCGTCTGCAAGTCGTCGCGTTCAGTCCCCTGCTGTGTGGTTCGGGTCGCCGACAACCTTCTTCAAATCGGCGTCTGTAGGGCCACTCGTCTCTTCACTTTCGGGTCCTCCTTCCAGGCGAGCAACCCGAGTCTTGAGGTTCTCAATCTCCTGGAAGAGATCGTCGATCTTGAGCTTTAGGACTTCGTTGCTCAAAGTGTCGGGCTGAACACTTGCGTTTTCTGAAGAAGACGGGTTTTGTTTATGTGACATTGGATAGCCTCGATCGAGAATCCCGACCGGGAGAACTGACCGTGGAAGACGTCGTCGAGTCCATTGTAAGGCGTCCCCCAGACCATTGTAACCTGGAAGTGGGCCGGCCCTGGTGGTGGTGATTAGGACGAGGAAGGGTTGCTACGCGGGTCGGGTGCAGACAGAGGCAAAGGAATTTAACAACGCGAGAGAGGCCTCAGGCAAGATAGCCATGGGGCCGTCCTCGATCGGTAGTTCATGAGAAGCCGTTGCAATTTCTCATGTCCCTACCGCCGAAGTGGTATCAAAAGTGCATCAATAGAGAATTGAGGAAGGAGGATCCGGTCTGGCCGTGGCGGCCATACCAATCCCTGTCCCGGCGGCCGCAAGCATCACGCCTAGCTTTTCGCTGATCTTTGGCAGGAGGTGGGGCCGCTGCCTGATCCTCGTTGCGATGGGCAAACTCGTCGTGAGGCTGCCCGGACACCAATGACTCGTTGCTTTCAGGAGGGAAACTCATGAAACGGTCTCTGTCATCAGCCCTGATCCTCGGCCTCCTTGTGCTCCCCGCTATCGGCCTTGTGGGCTGCGGCCATGAGTCGAAGGTGGAGAAGACGGAAACGGTTGCGGGGCCGGGTGGGACGACCACCACAAGCTCGGAGGTCAAGGTCAAATCAACCGGCGAGAACCCTCCGCCCAACTCCGCGGGCCAGATCGCCAAGTGAGAACGTCCAACTTAACGACTTCCTCGTCCAGGGGCGGTTTCACCGGCCATGCTCGAGTTCAAAAACGCGTGGATGCCAATGTGGCCCCGGCGCCTGCATTGGCGTCCACGCGATCGGCCGGGCCAGTTGATGTGCGCTCGACGTGCACGATTGGAGGTCGATCGTTGGGGGTCGGCCTCAGCCAGGGCAGTCGATGTTGCAGAGCGTACCATCGTCAGTAACGCGCCCCGTAGGGCTTGGGAATCATGGCCAGAGTTCGCCAAGCTCCCCCAGGTCGGGAAACTCGCGGAGCAGATCGAGAGCCGCAAACCCAGGGGTCGTATCTGGGGCTGTATGTAGGTGGTGGATCGTGTCGGTTCCTGACAGATGCTGGCAGGATTTATTGTCCGACTCGGTTTGACGTAACCCCTTGAATGGGGCGAGACTTGACGTGCGTTTGAGGGGGACTATCGTGAATAGCGGCGGAGGGACTCGAACCCCCGACACGCGGATTATGATTCCGCTGCTCTAACCAACTGAGCTACGCCGCCGCAGCGAGGGGAGTGAATTTACCAGATCGCTCCAGGGACTTCAAGTGGGACTGGCGACTGAGTATCAAAGTTTTTGTGAATAGACGGTCAATGCTGTCTTGCATGGCTGCATCTGGGGCTGGTCGCCCGGAGGTCGGGGCGACCGAAGTTCCCGGGGCGGTTTGGGACTGATCCTTGGCGAATGAGGGGGTCGTCAGGATCGGGCTATTCAGGGGGTGGCGTCATCGGGTCTACTGGAGGGTGGACAACAGCGAGCGTTCGCCCGCCGCGGAGGCAGGCGGCGTCAGTGGCGCATCGGGATCTTGACGCGAAATGCCCCCACAGTATCTCTTTACGATCGAAAATCTGTCCAAGGCCCACGCGAAGAGAGACATCCTCAAGGGGATCTGGCTGTCGTTCTACCCCGGCGCCAAGATCGGGGTGCTCGGCGGGAACGGGGCCGGCAAGAGTACGCTGCTCAAGATCATGGCCGGGGTCGATAAAGACTTCCTCGGCACCGTGCGGCCCGCGCCTGGGATTACGATCGGGTATCTGCCGCAAGAGCCGGTGCTCGACCCCACGCTCGACGTCCGCGGTAACGTTGAGCAGGCGGTGGCCCATATTCGCGGGCTGCTCAACCGGTTCGACGCGATCAACGCCAGGCTCGGTGAACCGATTGACGCCGACGAGATGGACAAGCTGCTCGAAGAGCAAGGCAAGGTCCAGGATCAGATCGAGGCGACCGAAGGGTGGGACCTCGACCGTCGGGTCGAGATCGCCATGGACGCGATGCGCTTGCCCCCGGGAGAGGCCGATGTCTCGACCCTCTCCGGTGGTGAACGACGCCGAGTGGCGCTCTGCAAGATCCTTCTCCAACGCCCCGACATGCTGCTGCTCGACGAGCCGACGAACCACCTCGACGCCGAAAGCGTCGCCTGGCTCGAACGGCACCTCCATGACTATACGGGAACGGTCATCGCGGTCACCCACGACCGCTACTTCCTCGATAATGTGGCGGGCTGGATCCTCGAACTCGACCGTGGCCAAGGGATCCCCTGGGAGGGGAACTACACGTCCTGGCTGGAGCAGAAGCAGGCCCGGCTCGCCCTTGAAGAAAAGCAGGAGAGCAACCGCCGCAAGACGCTCGCTCGCGAGCTCGAGTGGGTTCGGCTGGCCCCCCGCGCCCGGGTCGCCAAGAACCGGGCCCGGCTTCAGCGCTACGAGCAAATGGCCAGTGAGGATGTTGAGAAGCGGGATGAGGCGATCGTCCTGCAGATTCCGCCCGGTCCCCACCTTGGCGATCTCGTTGTCGAGGCGGATAATGTCAAGAAGGCGTTCGGCGATCGGCTCCTGTTCGAGGAGATGAGCTTTCGCTTGCCGCCCGGTGGCATCATCGGCGTGATCGGGCCCAACGGTGCAGGCAAGACGACCCTCTTCCGGATGATCGTTGGCCAGGAGACGCCCGATGACGGGGCGCTTCGGGTCGGCGATACGGTTGTCACCTCGTACGTCGACCAGAACCGCGACGCACTCAACCCGGAGAACTCGATCTTCCAGGAGATTAGCGGCGGGCTCGACGTGGTCACGCTCGGCAAGCGCAAGATCCCCTCGCGGGCCTACGTGGCTCAGTTCAATTTCAAAGGACCGGACCAGGAAAAGAAGATCGCGAATCTCTCGGGGGGTGAGCGGAACCGGGTCCACCTGGCCAAGCTGCTTAAGAGCGGGGGGAACCTGCTTCTGCTCGACGAGCCGACCAACGATCTTGACATCGACATGCTCCGCGCGCTGGAAGAGGCGATCCTCGACTTCGGCGGTTGCGCGGTGGTGATCAGCCACGATCGCTGGTTCCTCGACCGGATTGCGACTCACATCCTCGCCTTCGAGGGGGATAGCAAGGTCGTCTGGTGCGACGGTAACTATCAGGCTTACGAAGCCCAGCGCCACGAGCGGTTGGGGACCGATGCCGATCAGCCTCACCGCATTCGCTACAAGGCGCTGCGACGTTGATCGCACCTTGTTAGATATCAAAAAAAATGGAGGCGAGATGGACGCCGCGACGGAAAGACAGCCCGATGAGCTGGAAGTCCGAACCGAAGAGGGCGTCGTCTCGCTGGTCTTGAACCGCCCCGAGACGCGGAACGCGCTCTCGCGAACGTTGCTCGGGCGGCTCGAGGAAACGCTGGACGCGATCGAGGCCGACCCCACCGCGCGGGTCGTGGTCCTCGGGGCGCACGGGCCGGTCTTCTGCGCGGGGCACGACCTCAGCGAGATGACCAACCGGTCCGAAGCGGAGTATCGCGACCTGTTCGCGGCCTGCTCACGGGTGATGCTCCAACTCCGCCGGCTCCCTCAGCCTGTGATTGCGCGGGTCCAAGGGATGGCGACCGCCGCTGGCTGTCAGCTTGTCGCCGCCTGCGACCTGGCGGTGGCCTCCACCGAGGCTAGGTTTGCGACCCCAGGCGTCAAGATCGGCCTCTTCTGCACGACGCCCATGGTTCCGCTTGTCCGCGCCATTCCCGACAAGGCGGCAATGGAGATGCTGTTGACCGGTGCGGCGATCTCAGCCGAGCGGGCCTTGGCCCTCGGGCTGGTGAACCGGGTCGTCGCGGCGGGGGAGCTTGACCTTACGATCCAGGAACTGACCGCCGCCATCTTGGCGATGAGCCCGCTGGTGATCCGGCTCGGGAAGCGGGCGTTCTATGAGCTCCGAGACCTCGACGAGCCGGCCGCCTATGCCCGCGCTGTCGAGGTGATGACGGATAATGCCTTGCGGCACGATGCCCAGGAAGGCTTTGCGGCCTTTCTTCAGAAACGTAGGCCGGTCTGGACCGGGGACTGAAGAGTACCCCCCCTGCTCTTCTCATGGGTCTCCTGTCAGGTCTCTTTTTTGCGAGCACCTGTTGTCTTTGAGTGGGTTTTTCCCGGATCGCTTTGTCTCCTGATGGGTCAACATCACCTGTTGCCCTCCATGTTTTCCTATGTTTCCGCAGCCTTGATAAACCGCCGAAATTACATCGAGAAAACAAGACAGGAGAGGTTTGGCTTTCTAGGTGGTCCGGATAGGATGCTAGTTGCGCGTGGGCGGGAGCACGTCCAATAGGCTCAGCATGAAGCGAACGAGGAGCTAGCCCTCCATGGCCGATATTGTGTTCATCAATCCGCGTTTTGAGGTATCGTACTGGGGCATGGAATATGCCTTGCCGTTTATGGGGAAGCGGGCGAATTTGCCGGTGGCCTGTCTTCCCTTGTTGGCCGCTCTGACGCCCGCCGAGCACACCGTCACGCTAGTTGACGAGAATGTCGAGGCGATCAATTATGAGCGGCTGGCCAAGGCCGACATCGTTGGCGTGACCGGGATGAGCGTGCAGCGGTTTCGGATGAAGGAGATCCTGACCGAGCTCAAACGGCGCGGGGTGTTTACGGTGGTCGGCGGACCGCTGGTCACCGTCCAGGAAGACTACTTCGGCGACCTGGCCGACGTGATCTTCATCGGCGAGGCCGAGGAAACCTGGCCCCAGTTCCTGAACGAATGGAAGCAGGGGTTGCACCAGGTCCGTTACGAGCAGCTCGAGAAGACGGACATGGCGACGGTACCGACGCCTCGCTTTGATCTGCTCAAGATGCAGCACTACCTGTTTGGGAGCCTGCAATTCTCGCGGGGTTGCCCGTTTCAGTGCGAGTTTTGCGACATCATCGTGACGTTCGGACGCCGGCCTCGGATCAAGACGAGTGCCCAGATCCTTGCTGAGCTCGACGCGGTCAATGCACAAGGGGTTGATATTGTTTTTATTGTCGATGACAACCTGATCGGCAATAAGAAGGCCATCAAGGAAGTTTTGAAGGATGTGGTGGACTGGCAAATCAAGCATGGCTATCCACTCACCTTCTTCACTGAGGCGTCGATAGACCTGGCCGATGATCCCGAGCTGATGGAGATCATGGTCGAGGCGAACATCCTGGCCGTCTTTGTCGGGATCGAGAGTCCACGGGAAGAATCGCTGCGCGAGACCAAGAAGTTTCAGAACGTCCGCGCGGGGGGGACGCTCTTGGAGAAGGTCCATCGTGTGCAGGATGCCGGCATCGAGGTCTGGTGCGGCATGATCCTGGGTTTCGACAACGATGATGCCACGATCTTTGACGCCCAGCGTGAGTTCATCAGGGACGCGCGGATCACCAGCACGATGATCGGGATGCTTTATGCGATCCCCAAGACCCCCTTGCACGCGCGACTCGAGGCCGAGGGGCGGCTCGATCCGTCCGACGAACCGGAGTTCGGCACCAACGTCATCCCCTTGAAGATTAGCCGCGAAGAGCTTCGCGATGGTTACGTCAGCGTCATGAATGACCTGTATACGACCGAAGCGTATTTCGGCCGGCTCGACGCTTTGTACATTGACGCCAAGATCAAGATGGGGCAGGGTCGGGCCCGCTATTGGCGGGAACACCGTTGGGCCGGTTTCAAGACGAACGCGATGTGGACCGTGCAGTCGATCGGCCTGTACGTTCGGATGATGCGCGGCATCCCCGAAGCGTCGCTTCGCCGCGAGTACCGCAAGCGGATCTGGAACCTGGTCAAGGCTAGGCCCGACCCCGGCCTCGTGCTCTTCTATATCATCAAGTGCGCCATGCACTATCATGCCCATTACATGGCTAAGCAGATGGCCACCGGCCGAAGTCCGATTTTCAACTCTTACTGAGGTACGAGCCGGTTTTTCTTCCTGCCATTCCCCCCCAAAGCCGATATCATGGTGAGCCGTACTCATCCTAATCAAGACGGGAAATCTTGATCCGATTTCTCTCGGAGATTGGGATCGGCCCGCCAGCTTTGTTCGCTCCCACCTTGTCCCTTGACTTCAATGCCCATTGCAAGCATGGGCCGAGTTCACCTTGATGAACTCGGCTGAGTGGAGGGTTGAGCCTGTTCGTCGGGGAGCGTATCCTGAGGACGGCGCCTCTCGATGGTGACATTGAGGAGTGCACAATCCGCCCACGAGTTCACCGCAGATTTGATTCCGACGTGGAATCAACCTTCCTCCCGGCCGTTGAGGCTGCACAACAATGCTCGTCGGGATCCTCCTCGCCTTGACCGCCACCGTGGCCGATCTGCCGCCTGCCGCTATGGGGCCGGTCGATTTCGTCCGCGATATCCAGCCGATCTTTCAACAGGCCTGCCTCAAGTGTCACGGGCCTGAGAAGCAGAAGGGGGGCTTCCGCCTCGACGTCAAGGCCGCCGCGCTCAAAGGGGGGGATAGCGATACCCCCTCGATTGTGCCGGGGGATAGCGCGGGCAGCCCTTTGATTCAGTTCGTGGCTCAGATTGATCCCGACATCAAGATGCCGCCACAGGGCGCTCCGCTGACATCGGAACAGGTCGGCCTGCTGCGGGCCTGGATCGACCGAGGCGCGGTCTGGCCCGACTCTGCGAGTGCCCAGAGCGAGGACGCCTTAAAAACGCACTGGGCGTTTCAGCCGGTCAGACGGCCGGCGGTGCCGACGATCGAAGGGGGATCACCGACGGCGACCCGCCAGCCGATCGACGCGTTCATCGCGGCGAAGCTTGCCGAGAAACGGCTGGTGTTGGCGCCTGAGGCCGACAAGAGGACCTTGGTGAGGAGGCTCTATCTCGTGCTGCACGGGCTGCCGCCGACGCCCGAGGAAGTCGCCGCGTTCGTGGCCGACGACCGCCCTGGAGCCTACGAGGAACTCGTCGATCGGCTACTCGACTCGCCACGCTACGGAGAACGCTGGGCCCGCCACTGGCTCGACATCATGGCGTTTGGCGAGACCGACGGGTTCGAGGTGAACACGCCGCGCGACAATGCCTGGCCCTATCGCGACTACGTCATCCGCGCCTTAAACGCCGACAAGCCGTACCCCGAATTTATCAAAGATCAACTTGTCGGCGATGCGACGGGCGAGGACGCCGCCACCGGCTTCATCGTGGCCAAGGCCGCGCTTCTGCCCGGCCAGACCGGCCGCGACATCGAGTCGATCCGGCTTGCACGTCAGGATCAGCTCAATGACATGGTGCTCAACGCGGGCTCGACCTTCCTCGGCTTGACGATCCACTGCGCCCGTTGCCACGACCACAAGTTCGATCCGATCTCGCAGCGCGACTACTATGCGATGACCGCGATTTTCGCCGGCGTGCGACACGGCGAACGCCCCCTCCGCTCGGCCGACGACAAGGAGCGGCAGCTCGAAGCGAAATCGTTGAAGCCGCGAATCGTCGCCCTGGAAACGGATCTCGCCAAGTACGAGCCTCTGGCCAGCCCCTCGATCGAGCCGAAGCCGATCGATCCGCGGCTCAACCAAGAAATGTTCCCGCCGACCCGCGCCAAGTTCGTCCGGTTCACGATTCAGGACGCGAACCTGCACCCGTCGTTTGGCCTGATTGAGCCGTGTCTCGACGAACTCGAGATTTTCACGACGGACGAGA
Source organism: Singulisphaera acidiphila DSM 18658 (assembly GCF_000242455.2). GTDB lineage: Bacteria > Planctomycetota > Planctomycetia > Isosphaerales > Isosphaeraceae > Singulisphaera > Singulisphaera acidiphila. The sequence goes on along the minus strand of NC_019892.1, from coordinate 4,215,365 downwards.
CAAACGTCGCGCTCGCGACAACGGGGGCGAAAGCCTCGGCGTCAGGCACGTTTCCAGGATCAAATTTTCATAGACTCGAACATGTCAACGATGGTAAGTATGGGAACGAGCGGAGTTGGATCTCCGATGAAAAGGGGCGGGGCTGGATCTTGGTGGAACTGCCTGAGGAGGTGAGGGTCCACAGAATTGCCTGGAGCCGTGACCGTCAAGGGGTGTATGTCGATCGCCTTGCCACCGCCTATACCATCGAGGCCGGGCCGTCGCTCGACGCGATGAGACTGGTCGTCAGCCGTTTGCCGTTGCGCTCGGCGGTAAGTCCTCGGCTGACGGTGGACCGGTTCCGGCCGGTCGCGGCCAAGCGGTTGCGGTTCACGATCCTTGCGTCGAACAGCATCGAGCCTTGCCTCGACGAACTGGAGGTCTTCACGGCCGGTCCGCAGCCGCGCAATGTGGCGCTGGCGAGTGCGGGGGCCAAAACGAAGGCGTCGGGAACGTACCCAGGGTCTGCCATCCACCGGCTCGAGCATCTGAACGACGGGCGTTACGGCAATGGGCGGAGCTGGATCTCCAACGAGAACGGGCGGGGTTGGGTCGAGGTCGAGTTCCCGGAAACGACGATGATCGATCGGGTGGTCTGGGCCCGCGACCGTGAGGAGGCTTATGCCGACCGGCTCGCGACCCGCTACCGGATCGAGGTGGCCGACGAGTCGGGCGACTGGACGCTCGTCGCAACCTCCGAGGATCGTCGCCCCTATGTGCCCGGAGCCTCGTCTTATGCGGTCGAATCGACCGCGGGACTCGATGAGGCCGAGATCAAGACGCTCCACGCGCTTCAGGAGGAGAAGCGGACGCTCGAGCAGCGGGTCGCCGAACTGACCCGGTCGGCGATGGTTTATGCCGGCATCTTTGCCAATCCTGATGAGACGTTCCGCCTAAGTCGGGGCGACCCGATGCAGCGTCGCGAGCCGATCGGACCGGGAGCGATCGCACAACTGCCACCGAAGCTTGAATTGCCCGCCGATGCGTCCGAACGGGTGCGCCGATTGGCCTTGGCGAACTGGATTGCCGACCCAGAGAACCCGCTCACGGCCCGGGTGATGGTGAACCGACTCTGGCACTATCACTTCGGCGAAGGGCTGGTCAACACGCCGAGCGATTTCGGGCGCAACGGTGCTCGGCCGGTGAATGGCCCCTTGCTCGACTGGCTGGCCAGCGAGTTCGTGGCGCGGGGTTGGAGCCTCAAGGCGATGCATCGGCTGCTGGTGACGTCGGCCACCTTCCGCCAGTCGAGCCGGCCTCGCGCGGCTGCGATCGCGGTGGACTCGGGCACGCGTCTGCTCTGGCGCTATCCCCCGCGCCGGTTGGAGGCCGAGGCGATTCGGGACTCCATTCTCGCGGTCGCCGGGACGCTCGACCTTCGGATGGGAGGCCCCGGTTACAGCGCCTTTGCTCCGAACACCAACTACGTCCGGGTCTACAACCCCAAGACCGAATACGGCCCGGCCGACTGGCGGCGGATGATCTACCAGACCAAGGTCCGCATGGCCCAGGATTCGACCTTCGGCGCATTCGACTGCCCCGACGCCGGTCAGAACCAGCCGAGCCGCCCGCGGTCGACGACCCCCTTGCAGGCGCTCAACCTCTTCAACAGTGAGTTCGTCGCCCAGCAGGCCGGGCATCTTGCCGACCGGCTCAAACGCGAGGCGGGGGAGGACTCGGCGAGGCAAATCCACCTTGCCTATCGGCTCGCCTTGGGGCGTGAACCGGACGATGCCGAGACCCGGCTTTGCGCCGAGCTCGTGAAAGAGCAAGACCTCGCGACCTTTTGCCGAGTCTTGCTTAACACGAATGAGTTTTTGTTCGTCCCTTGACATGATTGGGTTTCGCGGTTTGTCCGGGGTTTCCGGGACGCGGCCACCTCAATGACGGCGGAGACTCTCCGATGCCTGATTCGTCTCTCTCCAACGCAGGCCGCGGGTTGCTGAACCGCCGGCAATTTCTCGAACATGCCGGGACGGGGCTGGGAAGCATCGCGTTGGCGAGCTTGCTCGCCAACCAGGGCCTGCTCGCCGCGGAAACGGGGCACACGCCGGTCCGACCGGACATTCGTCCTGAGAATCCGCTGGCCGCGCGGGCGCCTCACTTTGCCGGGAAGGCCAAGCGGGTCCTCGTGATCTTTTGCTCAGGGGCGTGCAGCCAGCTCGAGTCGTGGGACTACAAGCCCGCCTTGATCAAGATGGACGGTCGGCCGATGCCGGGCGCGAAGGAGGGTTTTCTCACCTTCCAGGGGGAGAACGGCAACCTCGTCCGGCCCCAATATGCGTTCCAGCCGCGCGGGCAGAGCGGCAAGATGATCTCCGACTTGTTCCCGCACCTGGGTTCGCTCGCGGACGACCTCTGCTTCATCCACTCGATGACCGCCAAGAGCAACACGCACGGCCCGGCCGAGAATCAGATGAGCACCGGGTTTACGCTCGACGGATTTCCGAGCATGGGCTCATGGGTCTCGTACGCGCTCGGCTCGGAGGCTGACGACCTCCCCGCGTTCGTCGCGATCCCCGACCCGCGCGGAGTGCCGCAGGCGGGGGTGAACAACTGGGCCAATGGCTTCCTCCCCGCAGTCTTTCAAGGGACCCCGTTCAACGCCCAGAAGCCGATCTATAACCTTGCTACGCCCACCAGTCATTCGCCCGTGAGCGATGGTGCCGCGCGTGATCTCCTGAAGCGGCTGAACGAGCGGCACTTGGCTGAATACCCTGGTGATTTCGAGCTCTCCGCGCGGATCGCCAGCTACGAACTGGCCGCGAAGATGCAACTCTCCGTCCCCGAGGTCGGTGACCTTTCGAGGGAATCGGCCGCCACCCTCCGCGACTATGGCGCGGATGATTCCGACCCGGTGCGCAGCGGCTTTGCGAAGAACTGCATCCTTGCCCGCCGCTTGCTCGAGCGAGGGGTGCGGTTCGTCCAGCTCTTCAACGGTTCCTATGCGATGGGTGAGGGAATCGGCAATTGGGACGGCCATCGCAAGCTCAAAGAGCAGTACGACATCCACGCGCCGATCCTCGATCGCCCCGCCGCCGCACTGATCCGCGACCTCAAGCAGCGCGGTTTGCTCGAAGACACGCTCGTCGTCTGGACGACCGAGTTCGGTCGAATGCCCACCTTCCAGAAAGGGGCGAGCGGCCGCGACCACAACCCCAACGGCTTCACCACCTGGCTCACCGGCGCCGGGGTGAAATCAGGGTTCAGCTACGGGGCGACCGACGAGCTCGGCCACAAAGCCGTCGAGGGGGTTACGACCATTTATGACCTCCACGCGACCATCCTCCACCTTCTCGGTCTCGACCACGAACGCCTTAGTTATTACCACAACGGAATCGAACGCCGGCTGACGGATGTCCATGGCCACGTTGTGAAGGACATCCTCACCTCGGCCTGATGTGGATCCCCATCCTGTTTTCGATCCTCAAGGCGAGTGGAGAGCGTGATCTCCCTGCTTTCTTTGATCTCCTCGACAAGGCAAGACCCCAAAGACAGGACGCTGACGCTCCCGACTCGCCAACGGCCGATCCGGCCCTCCGCCAGGATGTTCCAGAGCTGGGGCAAACTTCGGTTCCCCTTTGATTCCTGGACATCATCCCTACAATGGGAGGGTCTAAAAACAAACCAACGGCCGTGCGAGCGATCCTGATGCCAATTATTGAGGCGGAGGGTCTGTCGAAGACCTACCGCGTCTTTCAGAAAAAGGAAGGCGTGCTCGGCGCGATGCGCGGGCTTTATCGCCGCGAATACAAGGAAGTCAAGGCCGTCGATCAGGTCGGTTTCTCGATCGAGCCGGGAGAGATGGTCGCCTTCCTCGGCCCTAACGGCGCGGGGAAGACGACGACGCTCAAGATGCTCTCGGGCCTGATCTATCCGACGAGCGGCACAGCGCAGGTACTCGGGTTCACCCCTTGGCAGCGGCAGGACGCCTTCCGTCGCCAGTTCGCGCTCGTCATGGGGCAGAAGAACCAGCTCTGGTGGGATCTCCCCGCCTCCGACAGCTTCCAGCTCCACCGCGAGATCTATTCGATTCCCGCCGCCGAGTTCAAGAAGACCCTCGACGAGCTGACCGAGCTGCTCGGGGTCGAGAAGCTGACCCGCCAGGCGGTTCGCGAGCTCTCGCTGGGCGAGCGGATGAAAATGGAATTGATCGCGGCGCTCTTGCACCAGCCCCAACTCCTGCTGCTCGACGAGCCGACGATCGGCCTGGACGTCGTCGCTCAGGTGGCGATTCAGAAGTGCCTGCGCGACTACCACACCCGCCGTGGCATGACGATGCTGCTGACGAGCCACTACATGCGCGACGTCGAAGCGCTCTGCTCGCGGGTCCTGGTCATCACCCACGGCACTCTTGTCTACGACGGACCGCTTTCGGGAATCACCGAAAAATTCGGGTCGGCGAAGCTGGTCCGCCTCGATTTCGTCGAAGGGGTTGTTCCCGCCGGTCTCGAACGATTTGGCGAGGTGACTCGCAGCGACGGTGCCTCGGCCGACCTCAAGGTCGAGAGATCGAAGGTGGCCGAGGTCCTGGGGGCGATCCTCGACTGCTACGCGGTGGCCGACGTCAGCGTCCAGGACCCGCCGCTCGAACAAGTCATCGCTCGCGTCTTCGAGGAGGGGCGCAAAACTCATGACGCCGCCTGACACTCTCACGACGACCTTGCTCCCCCCCAGGATCGAACCGGATCCGACGCCCTTCCATACCCCGTCGCCAGGACCTTGGGCGACGTTCCGGAAGTATTACAAGATCTTCCGCGCCTCGCTCGTCGAGCGGATGACCTACCGGGGCGACTTCCTGTTCGGCACGATCCTTCGGTTCCTGCCGATGATCACCACGATCTTGCTCTGGCGGGCGATCTATGAAGGCGCTGGGGAATCGACCCTGGCCGGGTTCAGCTACCGGGAGATGATCGCCTACCTGCTCCTGACCAACATCAGCCGGATGTTCTCGAGCATGCCGGGCCTGGCGGGCGGCATCGCCCGCGATATCCGCGAGGGGACGCTCAAACGCTACATGCTCCAGCCGGTGGACATGATCGGCTATCTCCTCTGCTATCGGGTGGCGCACAAGGTGGCTTATATCGTCACCTCGTTCCTTCCCTATGCCCTGCTCTTCTACCTCTGCCGGAACTACTTCGACGGATTCCCCGACGCCTTGACGATGGCGGCCTACGTCTTGTCGTTGGTGATGGGCTTCCTCGTTGGGTTCTTCTTCGAGGCAAGCGTGGGGACGGTCGGCTTCTGGTTTCTCGAGGTCACCTCACTTCTCTATATTGTGATGACCTTGAACTTCTTCATCTCGGGGCACATGCTTCCGCTCGACCTGCTCCCCGCGCCTTGGGCGACCATCCTCAAAGCGTTGCCGTTCCAGTACATGGCGTATTTCCCGGCCGTTGTTTTCCTGGGCAAGGTCAAGGGGATGGCGCTGGTCTACTACTTGCTGGCCGAGCTGTTCTGGGTGATCTTTTTCCTGGTGATGGCCAAGGTGCTCTACCGCTTCGGGCTCCGCCGCTATAGCGCCTACGGAGGTTGACCGCTTTGGGTGCCTTACCGATCCGCTATGTCCGACTGTTGGGGAATCTGGCACGCTACACGTTGAGTCGCGAGCTGGCGTTCCGTGGGAACTTCCTGGTCAAGATCTCCGTCGAGGTGATCTGGCTGGGGATCCTGGTTGCGTTCTACCGCACGGTCTTTGCACGCACGTCGATGGTTGCGGGCTGGCCCGAGGACCAGTATTTCTTCTTTATCGGCTGTTTCTTCGCAATCAGCGGGCTGATCGAGGCCCTCTTTCTGGAGAATTGCAACGACTTTGCCGAGCTGGTCCGCACCGGCGACCTCGACTTCCTCTTGCTCAGGCCGATCGACGAGCAGTTCTTGGTCTCCTGTCGCAAAGTCGACTGGGGGAGCATGCCGAACGTCCTGATGGGGGGGGCCGTGATGGTGGCCTCGCTGTTCGCGATGGGTTGGCCGTTCGACCCGTTACGCGTTGCCGTCTTCCTGGTCACGTTCGTCTGCGGAACGGCGATCGCCTACAGCTTCATGCTCGCCCTGACATCACTGACGGTCTGGATGGTCCGCAACCAGAGCCTGATGGAGATGTGGTGGCTCTTCTCGAGCCTGGCTCGCTACCCCAAGGAGATCTTCCTGGGGTCCTGGGCCGAGCCGATGGCGGCTTTCTTCACGTTCATCCTGCCGATCCTTCTGGTTGTCAACATCCCGGCTGCGGCGATGGTCCGAGTCCTCGACCTCCGCATGGTCGGCTTCACCTTGCTCGCCACCGTGGCCTGCGTCTGGGCGAGCCGCCGGTTCTTCCTGTACGCGCTCCGGTCTTATCGGAGTGCGAGTAGTTAAGAAACGGCCCGGCTTTCGGCCGGCCCGGCTGGATTCACTCCGGCCGGGTTGCCGGAACGGCCTCCCTTCGCGTCGTAGAGGCAACTCGGACCTGATCGTGAGCCCCTTGGTGGCAGGCGTTGTTGTATTCTCACAAGGGGGATACATTCGACGCGGACCCCGAGGTTTCGCTGAAAGATCGGTCGAAATCAGAGATCACTCCCGCCCCGCTTTCTCGTGGGGCAAGTCTTGGTTTTGCGCTCGCCACCTGAGCGTTCCTGGGACGGCAGGCCCCCGCCTGGTCACGCCACTTACGCCGAGGGAGCCCTCCCAAGGATTTAAAGACGGCAAGAACTTTGCGTGATTGACTCGCTCGAATGCGGACGCGCGTTCTCCGGGGAGGAGTGATCTGATATCAAGAGCGCTGCCTGATTTTGATGTATTTGTGGAGTCGCCGTGTAAGTTGACCCGGCAAGTCGAGTCGCACTGATTCGGGATTTCCGGTTCGTCGCCTGTTGAAATAACTTGTACGATTTGTTGGAATGCCGGTGAGATTCAGTCGTTCCAGGAGGCCCGAGGGTGGGAATATCCTGGATTTGATTGTTTCGGATCAGGTACAAATCAAGCCACGTAGTTCGTGGTTAATTTTCGCATCACAGCCTCGAATTCATCGTCGCGAGTCGCATCGGGTCTCGGTGGAAACACCGGGCAAAGCCGAGCTAGATCGTTGTTTGCGCAGGGCCTTATGGTGATTGGCCTTCGCAGATTGCGCAGATACTCGGTTTTGATTTTGGGATCCCCCCCCTCGGGCCGTCTGCCCGTGTTGTTCCTTCCGATGTGATGATCAGGAGTCACGAATGAGTCGACGAAGTGAGCCAACTTGGTGGCAATGGGTGAAGCCCTGCCCCTGTCTTCTTGTGGTTGGAGGGTTGTTTCTCGGATGCAGTAGTGCGGAGGAAGGCGGTACGGCCGAGTTCCGCCAGAAATTCGAGCAACCGGCGGTTGCGCCGCCCGTCCTCAAGGAGAAACCGATGCCTTACAAAGACATGAGCCCACGCGAGAAGAAGTTGCTGAAGAAGGAAGCCTGAGAAGCGGACTGATGCGATTGTCAGGCTGGTGTTCACCAAGGTCTCCGTTCCCTACCTGGTCGCCTTCGACGGCGACTGGAAACTTGAAGGTGTCAGGGGCCGTTTTTTAGCTCCGGGTCGAGTGTTTCTCCTCCATCATTTTGGGAGATTCGTCTCATGCTGATTCCCCCCCCCGTCCGTCGTCATCGCCGTGGTTTTACGCTCATCGAGCTCCTCGTCGTCATCGCCATCATTGCGGTCTTGATTGCTTTGTTGCTGCCAGCCGTCCAGGCAGCTCGCGAGGCGGCTCGACGCGCTCAGTGCACCAACAATCTTAAGCAACTCGGGCTGGCCGCTCACAACTATGTGAGCGTCAATGAAACCTTCCCGATGGGCGATTTTTTCAGCCGGAGTGCGGTCAACCCAGCCAATTTGATTCGCCAGCAATTCGGGCCATGGGTGGCGCTCAGCCAGTTCCTCGAGCAGGGCGCTGCTTACAATTCCTTGAATACGAGTATCTGCATCTACGTTGGCCAGAACGCAACGGTCAACGGAATCGGCCTCAGTGTTCTCTGGTGCCCCAGCGATGCCGGTGTCATTGGCCTTCGGTATCCGGGAAAGGCCGGCGATGGTTGGGATGATAATGCCCCGCTCCCCATGACCTTCAGTAGCTACGCGACCAACCTGGGGGCTCTCTACTATTACCCGAGGGGGGATACAAACTTCGCTTTCCTCAACAGCAATACCGGGGTTGTCTATCACGTGGGGCACCCGCTGGGGACGAGTATTTCGCCTGTCAAGCTTGCTTCGATCACTGATGGGACGAGCAACACGCTTTTTGCGGGCGATCATGCTTACGGCGAGGTCGCGAAGGCGACCAATCCCTTTGGACCCAACTGGTGGTCCTCTGGGCTCGGCGGCGATACCACGGCGTCGACTCTCTATCCGCCCAATTTCTTCAAGACCTGGGCGGCCTCTCAGGCCGTGCCCAACAAGTTCCCATCGGGTGAGAACTACACGAACACGTTCAACAGCTACCACGCCGGGGGTTGCAACTTCTTGCTTTGCGACGGTTCGGTGCGGTTCATCAAGAACACGGTCAACTCGTGGAACCCCTTCCAGATTCAGTATAACGGCCGGACTGCTCTCTATACGGGCGCGGGTGGAGCGTTGCCGCCGCCCGGCGTTTACCAGGCGCTGTCCACTCGCAATGGCGGCGAGGTGATCAGCTCAGACGCATACTGAAATTGAACCCACGCCGACCGGATTGGGGTTCCCATCCCGGCGGTTTCCATCGAATTGTCCCTCGGGCCGTCTGAACCGGACGGCCCGGGGGACGGCTTCCCGTTGCTTCGAAGGCGAGCGGGGAGCGTCAGCGCCCTTTGTCTGACGTGCCCGCCTGCCATGGCCGTGTACAGACAAATCAGGGTGTTGACGCTTTCCGCTCGCCTGAATGTTATCCGGGGCATTCCGTTCACCCGAAGATCTCAAGCCGATCCCTTCAGGTGGTGCCGCACCTGAATCTCTATCTCTGGTCCGTCCTGCCGGGGACGAGGACCGTTCTCTTCACCGGCGCACCGATCTCCAGGCCCCGTCGAGCATCCCATGAGCACTGCGGTGAATCCCGGCCGGATCAACTCCATGGACCAGTTCCGCGGCTACACGGTGGCCGGGATGTTCGTGGTCAACTTTCTCGGCGGAATGGTGGCCATCCACTCTGTTTTTAAGCACAATAATTCGTATTTTAGTTATGCCGACTCGATCATGCCGAGCTTTATGTTCGCCTGCGGCTTCTCCTACCGGCTCTCGATGCTCCGCCGGCTCTCACGCGTCGGCCTGGCAGCCACCTGGCGTCATGCCATCATCCGAGGGCTGGCGCTTGTCTTGGTTTCGCTGATGTTCTTCGGTTTTGGTGGTGGGTTCAAGTCCTGGTCCGAGATGACTCCCGGGGGCGTACATGAGTTCGTCGCGAAGCTTCTCAAGGCGAACCTCTGGGAAGTGCTGGCGATCATTGGTATGACGCAGATCCTGATCCTCCCGGTCATCACGGCCAGGCCTCGGGTCCGGCTGCTGGCCACGCTTGGTCTGATCGTGGGCAACGTTCTGCTGGCCGATCTATTTAACTGGAATTTTGTGCACGGCCTGCCGAACCTGGTGAGCGACTACTGGGGAGCTGCAAAGAGCCGCGCCTGGGACGGCGGCGCGTTCGGCCTGCTGGGCTGGGCGATTCCGATGCTGGCCGGCACCCTGGCCTATGACGTGATGGCGACCCGATCCCCGGTTCGCTCCGCTCGCACCTTCCTGAGCTGGGGCGTGGTCATGATGGTCGTCGGCTATGGCTTTTCCTGCCTCACAACCTTGTACGACGTCGATGCGGCCAATCCGCCTACCCCTCTGGCCGAACTGGCCGACTCGCCGGTCCGGCCCCCGCTGGAGCGGCTCAAGGGCCGGCCGCTCTCGAGCCTGTTGGCGGAGCCCCCGTTCGTGGCTCCGCCGCCGGCCTCGGCGCGCCAGTACAATTATTGGATGATGGGGAAGCGGATGCCTAGCATGACGTTCATCGTCTTCTCGACCGGTTTTGCGTTGGCATTGTATGCGCTGTTCATTTTGGCCTCGGACGTGGGCTCGTTGCAGTTCCGCCTCTTCCGCACGCTCGGGCAAAATGCACTCGCGGCCTACATCATCCATCACGCGGTTGAGACGACGATCCACGCGATCGTTCCCAAGGACTCTCCTCTTTGGTGGTGCCTTGCAGGGCTGGGACTCTTCCTCGGGATTACGTTCCTGTTTGTCGACTTTCTTGAGAGGCGTTCGATTTACCTGCGGCTCTGACAAGACGCCTCGCGTCGCAACGGTTCGGGGCCACCCGCGCATTGCACGGTTTACGAGTAAAACGGGTCCCGACCTGAGACATATCAGGTAACGTCATTGAGGAGCGAGCCAACTCTAATGGAAGCGACCGTAATGCGATCGGCCCCGACCTTGACCTCAACCTCGGCGCCCTCGGGGAGCCGGATCGTTTCGCTCGACCAGTTCCGGGGCTATACGGTCGTTGGGATGCTCTTCGTCAATTTCCTGGGAAATTTCGATGCGCTTCCGGCTGTTTTCAAGCATCACAACTCGTATTGCAGTTATGCCGACACGATCATGCCGCAGTTCTTCTTCGCGGTTGGGTTTGCCTACCGGCTGACCTTTCTCCGCCGGCTCGAGACGTCCGGCATTGGCGGAGCAGTGGCTGCAGTCTTGCGGCGGAGCCTGGGATTGATCCTGCTCGGGTTTGTCATCTACCACGTTGATGGTGAGACCAGGTCGTGGGGCCAGACGCAGGCCCTGGGGCTTCGCGGGTTCGTCGCAACGGCCTTTCAACGCAATCTGTTCCAGACGCTTGTCCACATCGGCCTGACGTCCATCTGGGTTCTGCCGGTGATCGCTTCGGGGGCCGCGGCGCGGGTTGGCTTCCTCGTCCTGTCGTCGGTTCTCCACTTGGTGCTGTCGTCTTGGTTCTACTTCGATTGGGTCTGGAACCGGCCGGGGATCGACGGCGGCCCACTTGGCTTCTTGACCTGGACGATCCCCCTTCTTATAGGGTCACTCGCCTACGACGCCTTGGCCAAAGGCCGAGAGGGAAAGGTCGCCCAGTTCGTCGGCTGGGGCGCTCTGATTATGGCGATCGGTTACGCCATCTCCTGCTTGGATGGGGCGCTCGCCGCCCCGCCGTTCGTCGCGCCGAGCCGATCCGTGACTCTCTGGACGATGAGTCAGCGGGCGGGGAGCATCTCTTATCTCACGTTCGCGGCCGGCTTCTCCTTGGCGGTTTACGCGCTTTTCGTCGCGGCATGTGACCTGGGGGGGCTCCAAGCCAGGGTGTTCAGCGTCTTTGGCCGCAATGCGCTGGCGGCGTACATCCTCCACTCGCTCGTTGCGGGGGCGATCAAACCGTTCATGCCTCACGACGCGCCGGCCTGGTACGTCGCGGCGGGATTCGGCATCTACTTTGGGATCAACTATCTCTTCATCAATTACCTCGATCGTTCCGGCCTCCACTTGCGACTCTGAGGATGGATACGGGCCGTCAAAGTCAACGGATCATGTGTTTTTGGCGAACCTTATAAGCGGGCGGTCCGCGGAACCAGGGAATATCGGAAAGGGCTTGGGACTTCACAACGGGCTTTGGTCAGGGATTTCCCTCGTGGGGAGGCGACGCCGGATTTGAGACCTCAATGAGGTTGCCGTCAGGGTCGCGGAGGTAGACCGACACGATTGGCCCCATTGCTCCGGTCCGCTCGACGGGGCCTGCGAGGATCGGAACGCCACACGCCTCAAAATGGGCGATGACCTCTTCCAAGGGGGTTGCCGTGAGGAAGCAGAGATCGGCCGACCCCGGCACCGGGTGCAACGCCTTGGGCTCGAGTTCTTGGCCTTGTAGGTGCAAGTTGATCTTCTGGTTGCCGAACCGAACCGCCTTCCGGCCCCCGGAGAAACTGATCTCTTCCATACCGAGGACTTGGACATAGAACGAACAGGTTGCGGAAAGGTCGCGAACCGTCAGTACCAGGTGATCAAGTCGTTCCAGCTTCATCGCGGTTTCTTTCCTGCTGGACAGTCTGCTGGTGAATTTTAATTCATGATATAAATATGGCAATGATAATTGATTTGGCCTGTGTGGGTTTTCCCTGCTCTCCCTCTTTTGCGTTCTCGTTTGATAGGCCTCGTCGGACCAGCTTTATTCTACTAGAGTTGAGGGGCTGATTTTCCAGATCTGGTCCTGCCATGTGCTTGGCCCGATCTGCTGCAACGATAAGATCAGCGTGCGAGAGAACGCCCTTGGACCCCGATCGGTCTACGAGTCGAGCATTGTGGTTTACAAAGACTTAAATGAAAAATGTATGGTTTTGTCTGTAGGTTTCGCCGCGTGAGGTCTCTTGCGGATCGGCCGTCGGTGTCGTATTGTGGACAATCGTTTAGTTTGGCTCTGGCGACTGCCTCAGGGGCGGGTCTGACCTGCCTTTGGCCGCGATCGAGGAGAAGTCTCGGCCGGCCTCGCCTCTTGGATTTTTGACTAGGCCTGCGGTTGACCGATCGGCTATTTGCTCGCCTTTGTCAGAGCAATCCGAATCGACTGCGCAGGCCAGCCGGTCGGGACGCTCGCGGATCCGGCTTCGCTCTTGCTTGAGTGAAGGGGTTTGCCTGGTTTGCCCCGTCGACTTTGCAGGTCATTTGTTCGATTTCTTGGAGTGAAGGCTTTCGCCATGCGGATTATGAATTACCACGCCGGGACCTCTCGATGACACCGGGCCGATCGTCGCTGGAAGCTATTATCAAGGGGTGCGGGATCAGGTTGAGCAGTGCGCAACTCGACCGGCTCTGGGCCTATCACCGGATGCTTCGCACTGCGAATGCCGAGCTGAACCTGACGCGGATCCACAACTTCGAGAACATGGTGCTCAAGCACTATGTGGACAGCCTGCTCGTCTTGAGGTTTGCGGAACTCCCCTCCCCTTTGATCGATATGGGGAGCGGCCCTGGCTTGCCGGGGATCCCGCTCAAGATCGCTCGGCCTGACACCCAGATGATCCTGGCCGAGCCGCGCGGGGCCCGCGCGGAGTTCCTGGAGGAGGTCTGTGGGCGGCTGAAGCTCGACGGGGTCGAGGTTCTGGCCGGGAAAGTGAACTCGAAGCTTTCGAGGAAGGTCGCCGGGGTTATCACCCGGGCGGTGGCGTCGATTCCCGAGACGCTTGACCGGGTGGCGAACTGTCTGGAGGCCGGGGGGCGGATGCTCTTCATGAAGGGGCCGGACTGTGATGCCGAGATTGCCGAGGCTGCCCGAACGCACGCGGACCGGTTCCGGCTCGTGGCCGATCACGCTTATCAGATCCCAGGGACGTCGCACGATCGCCGGCTCGTGATTTACGAACGCCTTGAAGTTGCGGCGGGAGACGCAGTGATGGGAGAAGGGGCCGATCCTGCCGCCACGGTGCGCGGAGTCTCAATCACGAGTGAGTCGAACCCGACGTTCAAGCTCTGCCGCGACTTGCTGGGCGGGCGCGGGATCCGTAAGCAAGGGCGAGCGCTGCTCTCGGGCGCCCGCCCGATCGCCGAGGTGCTCGAGCGTTTTCGAGGTCAGGCCGAGGGCTGGCTGACCGACTCGCAAGGGGCTCCTCCTCCCACGGCGGACCTCCCTTGGTATCGCCTGGCCGATCCCTTGTTCCGGGTCCTCGACGCCTCGGGGACGCATGCCCCCCTGCTCTTGGTGCGGTTGCCCGAGATCCCCGAGTGGTCGGACGAGGCTCCCTGGCCAGCGGGCTGTACCTTGTTCGTGCCGTTCCAGGATCCGGAGAATGTGGGCGCGGTGATTCGCTCGGCAGCCGCCTTCGGTGTGGCGCGAGTCGTCCTGCTTCGCGAGGCGGCGCACCCGTTCCATCCCAAGGCCGCTCGCGCGGCCGGTCCGGCCTTGTTTCAGGTCCCCCTCCTGGAAGGGCCGTCGATCCAGGATCTGACGTCGGACCGGGTCCCGCTGGTCGCCCTGGCCACCGACGGTCCCGAACTCGGTGCGGCTCCGTTCCCCGAATCGTTCGGCCTGGTCCCGGGGGTCGAAGGCCCCGGTCTTCCGTCTCACTTCCGCGAAGGCGAGCGCCGGCGGATCGCCATGGCTCCCGGGGTCGAGTCGCTCAACGCGGCAACCGCGACCGCCGTGGCGCTTTATGCCTGGCGGCAATGCTGTCCCGGGAGCCCTCCTGAGGGTTTCACGGAAATCTGAGCAAGATGTCAGAATTTCTCGATGGAAGTCTGGCTGCTTGCCTGGATTTTGGGCACGAATGCGACATTGTGTTGCGTTTGGTTGTGGCCCACCGGATCGTGAACCGCGGTATTTCCTGGGTGAGGGACTTCGCCGCCGCGAACTTCCGCGGGATGGCACGGGAAATGAAATAAGCACGCCGGCTTTCTTCTTGTAACCCAAGAAGGAGGCTTCGGGGGTCGGACGGTTAGGGAGAGCTACCGTTCCGGCCTCCTTTCTTTTTTTCGAAGTCAGACGGGTCGACTTCCTCTCGGCCACGGGGCAAGCCACAAGCTCGATTGCATTTGCATTCCCTGGGACCGTGGGCGACCCGCCCGCCATTCCATTTCCCCCGGAATTCCATTCAAAAGGTCAAGCGGCGTACTCGCTGTCCCAGACAATTCCCCTCTTTTTCGTTCCTCGTCATGCCCCCCCCGAAAATCGGTTGCGAGCGATTCGCGTCGAATAAGACGCATTCCGAAGCGTCATTGCTTACGAGCCTCGCGGACGAGGTGGGGGAGCTCGGGGAGGATGATCTTGGTCATCGCCAGTTGCACCGCCGCGCGGGAGCCGGGCATGACCAGCAGGACCATCCGCCCCATCAAGCCACCGACCGCGCGGCTCAGGAGGCAGGCCGGGCCGATCTCGGCGTAACTGAGCATCCGGAAGAGTTCGCCGTAGCCAGGGAGCGGCTTGCTGAGCAGGCTGCTGACCGTCTCGTACGTCAGGTCACGCGGGCTGATACCGGTTCCCCCGGTGACCAGCGTGGCGTGCAGTTCGTCACGGGCGGCGAACCGTTGAAACAGCGGACGCATCGCGTTCGGTTCGTCGGGAACGATCTCACGCTCCAGGATCCGGTGGCCAGCTCCCTCGGCCAGCTCGACGATTAAGGCCCCCGACGTGTCGGTCTCGCGGGTCCGCGTGTCCGAAACCGTTAAGATAGCCAGGTTCAGCGATCTGGGGGCTTCGGCTCGATGCTCGGTGGCGGCTTGGCTCATGGCTCATTTTCTCGCTGTCTTTGGTGTCAAATTGCCTAGTTATCCAAATCTAAGGGGATGCTTGGCAAGTGATTGTCGTGAGCTTGTCGACCCTCGTAAAATAGCGGTGTCCGCGAGTTTCGCCGGCATTCCGGGGTACAAGCGGACAGGAGGTCAAGGACGCATGACCGGAATGCGAGTGCTTTCGCGGTTCGGTGTCGCCCCGCTGTGCTTGGGCGTCGTTTTCAACTGGCTGGGCGGAGCCGAGTGCTTCGCCGATCGAATCGTCCTTCGCGGTGGAGGTGAGATTCGGGGGAAGGTCGTCTCCGACGCGAGTCGCCCCGACCGCGTGACCGTCTTGCTGGCGACCGGCAAGACCCCCTTGACCTTCGAGAAGCCCAAGATTCTCCAGGTGATCGCCGAGCCGAGCGTCCTTGACGAGTATGTCGTCCGGCGTGAGAAGGTCGGTCCGGGGGCGGAAGCGCAATACGAATTCGGTCTTTGGTGCGAGTCGCAGAAGCTCGCTGACCTGGCCGAGCTCCATTATGAAGCGGCGGTCGCCCAGGACAAGTCGTTCGCCCCCGCGCACCAGAAACTTGGCCATACCCTCGTCGCCGATCGTTGGCTGAATGCCGATGAAGTTCGCGAGTCGCAGGGGCTGGTTCTCTACAAAGGGAAATGGATCACAAAGGAGGATCGCGACGAGCGCGAGGCGCAGTTGGTCGCGGGGGCCGAGCAGGCGTCGTGGGTCCGGCGGATCCGGTTGCTCCGTCAGGCCATGGCGAACAGCTCGGAAGAGCGTGCCCGCCAGGCGGAGCAGCAACTTCGCGAGATTCACGACCCGGTGGCGATCGTTCCCTTGGTCCGCGTGCTCGGTCGTGACGAGGCCCCCTTTCGGATCCTGCTCGACAATGTTCTGGGGCTGATCCCAGGGCCCGAGGCGGCCGCTGCGCTGGTCAACCGGCTCCTGGCTGAGTCGACCACCGAAGTCCGTGAGGGGACTCTGGCGGAAATCGAGCCGAGGAGCGACGCGAATATCATCCCGATCCTGGTCAGGGCGCTCCGCTCGACCAACCCTCAAGTGGTCAACCGGGCGGCCTGGGCGTTAGCGGGGCTTGGTGCTGTGGGGGCCGTGCCCAGGCTCGTCCCCGCGCTGATTACGACGCAGTATCAGATGGTGATGATTCCCGAGAATAGCGGTCCACCCCCTTCTCCGGCTGGACTCGGGTCGGTCGGCGTTCCGATCTACACCAATGGCAGCTCGGTGGGTTTCCTGACTCCGCCGGCGGTTGGGCCGGGAAGCGTCGCCTATGGCGCGACGTCCGTCCCCGCAACCCCGGATCTGGTGAGCGCACTCTCCGTCGGTAGTGGGGCCACCCATGGGAGTCGAGGACCCTCATTCAAGATGCTGACTTACTCGTATCGGAACGTCGAGGTGCATGAGGCCCTGGTCAGGATGACGGGGCAAGACTTCGGTTACGACATCCCGAGTTGGCAGCGCTGGGTGACCAAATCGTTCCGCGCTGAGCCTGCTCCGACCCGCCGCGTTCCTCAGCCCTGATCGGACTGCGGGTGGACGGTTGATCGTCGACCTGAGAAACTGGCGAGCCGGCCAGCCGCCGAGGTTGGTGGGAACGTCTTGGCCTCCGGGTCGATCTGCTTATCAAGGGGGCCTTGCGACCCGATCTTGGTTTTCACGGCCCTCATTGAGCTTTTTACGAAATCATCAGGCTAAGGTTTCATGACAGAATCGCGGCAGCCTCGGATCGTGATTATCGGCGGCGGGTTCGGTGGGCTTTCCGCTGCACGCGAGTTGCGGCGAGCCCAGGCGCGGCTCACCCTGGTCGATCGGCAGAACCATCACCTGTTTCAGCCCCTGCTTTATCAGGTGGCGACCGCCGCACTCAATCCGAGTGATATCGCGTCGCCAATCCGGCGGATCCTCCGCAATCAGAAGAACGTCGAGGTCCTGCTGGGCGAGGTGACGGCAATCGACCTTGAGGCCAAGCAGGTCGTGTTGCCTGAAGAGTCGCTCCAGTTCGACTACCTGATCGTGGCCACTGGGGCCTCGCACTCGTACTTTGGGCACGATGAATGGGCCTCGTTTGCCCCGGGGCTCAAGAGTATTGACGATGCCTTGGAGATCCGTCGCCGGGTCCTCTTCGCGTTCGAGGCCGCTGAACGGGAGCTTGATCCGGCGCGCCGGCACGCCTGGCTGACCTTCGTCATCGTGGGGGCCGGGCCGACCGGGGTCGAACTCGCCGGCGCTCTGGCGGAGATTGCCCATCACGCCCTGGCCCGCGACTTCCGGCACATCGACCCGACCCAGGCCAGTATCATCTTGCTCGAGGGATCGCCGCGCGTCCTCCCTACCTACGTTGAGCCGCTCTCGGAGAAGGCGCGCGAGCAGCTTGTTGCGATGAGTGTCGAGGTCCGCACCGGGCAGATGGTCACGGCGATCGATGCCGAGGGGGTCTCCGTTGGCCCCGAACGGATCGAGGCCCGGACCGTGCTCTGGGCGGCTGGAGTAGCAGCCTCCCCCCTGGCCCGGTCCTTGGGGGTGCCACTCGACCGTGCGGGAAGAGTTCGGGTGAATCCCGACCTGACGATTCCGGGGCGGGACAATGTGTACGTCGTGGGCGATCTCGCGAGCCTTGACCAGGACGGCAAGCCAATCCCAGGAGTCGCCCCGGCGGCCATGCAGGAGGCCGTGCACGCCGCCAAGAACATCGAACGTACCCTCCGGGGGCAAGCGCGACTCCCCTTCCGCTACCACGACAAGGGCTCACTTGCCACGATCGGCCGCGCGGCCGCCGTCGCCGACTTCGGTCGGATCAAGCTTTCGGGGCTGGTCGCCTGGCTCGCCTGGCTTTTTGTTCACGTTCTCTTTCTGATCGGGTTCCGCAACCGGTTTGTCGTCCTGTTCGAATGGGCCTGGTCTTATGTGACCTATGACCGTGGAGCCCGGCTGATCACGGGCTCTCCGTCTCGGCGGCTGGTGGCAGAACCTGAGGATCGAGAACCGGAGTCGATCGCGGGAACGGGGAAGGGTGTCGGGGACGGTTGAATTCGGTTCCGTACTCGGACCCCATGCGGGAATGCCTTGGCCTGGGACGCACGGGTTCCGAATACGGAACCCGTGGCACCCCAACGGCCTTGATTTTCCGGTGAAGTCTGGCCTTCCGAGACAGTCACTTCAAAGAGAGGGAGTTCACACTCCCCGCTCGCCTTCTGCCGTGGAAACACGACTCGATTGGGAACTTATTGAAGAGGGAAGGGACGCCGTGGCGGACGAGCAACTGCAGGAACGGGGGCGCATCCTCCGCGAGGTGAGGCAGCGGTTGCAATCGCTCGGGCGCGCGGGGATCGACCGGATCCCAGCGCCGGTGATTCCGAATGTTGTGCCTCTCGTTTCGAGATCGGCTGCTCCCCTCGAGGCCCCGGCCCCTCGCGTCGAAGTTGAAGTGGAACCGGTCCGTCGCCCGGTCTCGGCCCCTGCTCCCATCTCACCCCCCCGCGTCGATGCCGCCGTCGAACCGGTTCGCCGCCCGGCCGCGACTCCCGCAGCCACTCCGCCCCGGGCCCCGATCGTGATGCCTCCCTCGTCGCTTTTCGGCGAATCCGAGCGAGGGAATACGATCGTGCCGCCGGCGGAGCGGCCGGCTCAGCTCGCCGCCTTGGCGGCCGAGGTGTCCGTCTGTCAGCGCTGTCCTCACCTGGCGGCCTCACGGACTCGAACCGTCTTCGGCTCAGGCTCGCCGACGGCCCGGCTGATGTTTATCGGCGAGGCGCCGGGGGCCGACGAAGACCGGACCGGCGAGCCGTTTGTCGGTCGCGCGGGGGTCTTGCTGACGGATATGATCACTAAGGGTATGGGCCTGCAACGCTCGGAAGTCTACATTGCCAATGTCCTCAAGTCTCGCCCTCCCGAGAACCGTGATCCGGCCCCCGACGAGATCGCGCACTGCCTCCCCTATCTCGAACGCCAGATCGAGATCGTGCGCCCCGAGTTTCTCTGCCTGCTCGGTCGAATCGCCGCGCAGAACCTTCTGTCGACTGCACTCTCGATGGGTCGGCTTCGCGGCAAGTGGCACCGTTGCCGGGGCGTGCTGACCTTGGTGACCTACCACCCCTCCTACCTGCTGCGCAATCCGGCCGCCAAGAAGGATGCTTGGGACGACTTGCAGATGCTCATGAAACAGATGGGGTTGACCCCGCCGACTCGCGAGAAACGATGATTCGGGCGGAAATCGCGGCCCCGGCGACCTCGGTCGGCGGGAGAGTACCCTCTTGCCGGAACGACCTGCCAGCCGTTAAGTTTGGGACTCGATGCGCGACGAAACCAGAACGCGATTGAGATTGCCGTACGACTTTGGGGTCCAGGAGGCTTCCGCCAGTGCCAGACACGCTTGACGAACTGCTGACCCGCGCCAAGGAGATTCGCAAGGACATCCTCAAGATGACGACCGAGGCCGGCTCGGGGCACCCGAGCAGCTCGATGTCGGCCGCCGAGTTCGTCACGGCGCTCTATTTTGGCGGTTTCCTCCGCTACGATGTGAAGAACCCCCAGTGGCCTGATCGAGACCGGTTCATCCTCTCGAAGGGGCATGCCGCGCCGGTGCTGTACTCCGCGATGGCCGAAGCGGGTTACTTCCCCAAAGAAGAGCTCATGACCTTGCGGAAGTTGGGCAGCCCGCTCGAAGGGCACCCCAACATGGTGCGCCTTCCCGGCATTGAAGCCTCGACCGGCTCACTCGGCCAGGGGCTCTCGCTGGGCGTGGGCCACGCGTTGGCCGCTCGGGTCGACAAGAAGGACTATCACACCTACGTCATGACCGGTGACGGTGAACTCGGCGAGGGGCAGGTCTGGGAGGCCGCTGCCTCGGCCGCGAAGTACAAGCTCGACAACCTGACCCTGATTGTCGACCGAAACCACTACCAGCAGACCGGCGCGGCCGAAGACGTCCTGAACATGGACCCGATCGACGGTAAGTTCACCGCGTTCGGCTGGAAGACGCAGGTCGTCAATGGCAACGACATGGGCGAGGTCCTTAAGGCGCTCGAACGCGCCCGTGCTGAGAAGGGCCAGCCGACTTGCATCGTCTCCTTGACCCATAAGGGCCAGGGCATGTTGAAGCTCATGGCCAAGTTGGGCGACCTCAACTTCCACGGCAAGCCGATGCCGGCCAAGTACCTCGACGAGGCGCTGGCCGAGGTCTCCTCCTCCTGAGCCGATGGACTTCGGTGGGCTCGACGCGGCCGTCTCGTAGTTCTTTTTGAACCAAACCATAAAAATAGGTGGGCCCCTGCCCACCTCTCGCATCGCTCGTCGGCTGCGGCTCTGACGCGTAACCCCCGACGAGAAGTATCGATCGAAGACATCCGGGAAAGGTGCCGACGACAATGGCTGGAGCATCCTCCGCAGTGCAGTCGAAACGCGAGCTGGGCAAGGCGACACGCGACGCTTTCGGGCGTGCCCTGGAGGCCCTGGGGGCCGAGCATACCGACCTTGTCGTCGTGGACGCCGACGTTAGCAACTCCACCCGGACCGAGTGGTTCGGCAAGAAATATCCCGATCGGTTCTTCAATATCGGGATCGCCGAGAGCAACCTGGTCGGCGTCGCCGGCGGCCTGGCCAGCGCAGGCAAGATGAGCCTGATCGCCAGCTTCGCGGCCTTCGTCACCTGCAACGCCTACGATCAGCTCCGGATGTCGGTCGCCTACCCCCGCCTCAACGTCAAGGTGGTCGGCAGTCACGCCGGCATCTCGATCGGCGAGGATGGCGCCTCGCAGATGGGGATCGAGGACGTCTCGCTGACCTGCTCGCTCCCTGGCTTCGTGGTCCTCGTGCCGGCGGACGACGTGTCGGCCCAAGCGGCGACTGCGGCGATGCTGCAGTACAAGGGGCCGGTCTACCTCCGGGTCGGCCGCCCCGAGGTCCCTCGGATTTACACCGAGGGCAACGTCCCGTTCACGATCGGCAAGGCCAACCAGCTTCGCCAAGGGACCGACGTCACCCTGATCGCCAACGGCCTGATGGTCGCGCCCACGCTCGACGCCGCCGAAGCTTTGGCCGCTGAAGGGATCAACGCCCGCGTCCTCGACATGCACACCGTCAAGCCGATCGACCTCGACGCGCTCCGCGCGGCCGCCGAGCAGACTGGTGCCTTGGTCGTCGCCGAAGAACACATGGCGCACGGTGGCTTGGGCAGTGTGGTGGCCATGAACGTCGCCGAGATCAAGCCGGTGCCGATCCGCTACGTCAACCTGGGCGACCAGTTTGGCGAGAGCGGTACCCCCGACGCCTTGATCGAGAAGTTTGGCATGACCGCCGCCAATGTCATCAAGGCCGCCAAGGCTGCGGTTGCCGCCAAGAAGAGCTAATAAGACAGAGGCCAAGGCTCGGCCGGCTTTTGGAATCAGCCGGCCCGGCCCGTCTCGTTGTAGATAACAGGCTGATCATCCACGGGTTTCCTGAATCAACAGGGAACCCCTCTTTCTTTCAACAAAGGAGTTCCCCACCATCGCCAAACGTAAGCCGCCCAGCAGCCGTCCCGAGCGTCAGCTCGACGAGACCGCCAGAGCCATCGCCCGCTCCCGTGAGATCGCGGGCCCCGATAAGTCCCAGGAACTCCCGCGAAGCCCGGGGAGTGAGCCACAGTCGATGTCGAGCCGGAGCGCCCGCTCCAAGGGCCATCTGAAGACAAGCGGCCCGATCGTCTCGCCGTCGACCAAACGCCCCAAAGCGCCCGGAGGCTGAGCCTCCGCCGCCCCTCCTTCTCTTCTCTCTTTCCCTGGGACCGCGGGCGCCCTGCTCGCTCTTCCTTGGAAATGCTGATTTCAGCAATTCTTGTAGCTGACGACTGTATTTTGCCGCTTTGAGAAGGAACGACCGTCACGAACCGAGGCCATAAGCCTCGGCCCATGATGACGGTCGCTCCACCCTTTGGCTGCGATGAACCTGTTCAGCGGCAGCGGTCAAACCACGTCCGGAACGCGTTCGTCACTGCGCTCTGCGATCGGCAGGAACTCGAGGTTTCCCGTAGCGACGTCGTAGATCGTCCCGACGATGGCCAAACGCCCGTCCCGGACGAGGCCGTTGAGCGTCGGACTCTCCTGGAGGATCTCCTCGACCACTCGCCCGACGTTGCGCCGGGCCACGTCGTTGACGAACGCCTCTTTCTCGGAGGGGGAGAGGCTCGCGAGATTCTGGCAGGCGAGCGGGTCGATCGATTTCTGGATGTCGCGAAGGATAAATTCGATATGCTCACAACCTGTGCTGCTCGCGGCGGTCTCGGGGGTACAGGCGAAGTTCACGGCCGCCGTCACTGCGCCACACCGCGTATGCCCTAGGACCAGGATCAGTTTCGCCCCGGCGACGGCACAGCCGTATTCGACGCTGCCCATGACCTTCCGGCTTGTGATGTTCCCCGCGACCCGGACGCTGAAGACGTCGCCCACTCCCAGGTCGAAGAGCAATTCGGCGGGTGTTCGCGAGTCGATGCAGCTGACCACGACGGCCAAGGGGTGTTGGCCGCTCGCTGTGGCAATGACCTGGCTTGTGAGGTCGCGGGTCAGCCGTTGACCGGTGCGGAACCGCTCGTGACCCGCTTTGAGCAACTCGAGCACCTGTTGTGGGGTGACCGAACTCTGGATTTGGCGGCTGGAGTGATCCACATATTGAGTCTGATCCTGGAGCTCGTACTTGGTTCGGAACCCGCGCAGGCTGACCTCCACACCGCGAGCCGGCGCGGTTTGCTCCTTGAAGTCACGGATCAGGCTCAGCACGTCCGGGTCGATATACTCCGTATTGTGGGCATCGAGCAGGATTTGACCGCCGCGAGGCACTTCATTCAGAGCCTGGGACAAGGCGGCCCGGTTGAGGAAACTGACCTGGGTGGCCAGCTTGATCCGGATGACCTCGCCCCCCATGTGTTTCTCCACGGTCCGCCGCAACGGCCGGCGTACGTTGCTGCCGAGGATGAAGGCTGTGCTCACCGCCAGCCCGATCAGGATCCCGGTGAGCAGGTCGGTCAGGACAATCGATACCACTGTCAGCAGGAAAGGAAGGAACTGGTAGCGTCCCTCATTCCACATCTTCCGGAACAAGGCCGGGCTAGCCAGTTTGACGCCTGTAACCAGGAGAATCGCCGCCAGGCAGGACAACGGGATCAGGTTCAGCCATGCGGGCAGGATCGTGACGCTGAGCAGTAACAAGACGCCTTGGACGATTGTCGTGAGTCTCGTCTTGCTACCGGCGTTGAGGCCCAAGGAACTGCGGACGACCACCAAGGTGACCGGCAGTCCGCCAACCAGGCCTGAGACTACGTTGCCGACCCCCTGGGCCCACAACTCCCGGCTCGGGGGGGTGGTCCGCTGCTGCGGGTCGAGCTTGTCCACCGCTTCCAGGTTCAACAGCGCTTCCAGCGAGGCCACGGCGGCAAGGGTCAGAGCGGCGACGTACACCGCCGGGTTCAACCATTGGGAAAAGTCGGGGTGTTGCAAATACTGGCGGAATTCCGCCAGACTCTCGGCCACCGGCACCTGCACGAGGTGATTCGCTCCGATGACCCACCGCCCTCCGAACTGGCGGAATAACAGGTTGAGGCCAATGCCCAGGATGACGACCACCAAGGCGATCGGAAGGTCCGACTTCTTCAAACGCTCCCACTTGTCCCAGACGACCAGCAACGCGACCGAGACAAGGCCGATGACGGCCGCACCGGGGTGAATATTCCCGAGCAGCTCGCCGAGTGCGGAAAACGAGTTTTCATGATTCCGTTGGAAAAAGGCCATATTGCCTTCCGGGTCGTGATCGTGGCCGAGCACGTGGGGGATCTGCTTCAGGATGAGAATCACCCCGATGGCGGTGAGCAGTCCCTTGATCACGCTGGAGGGGAAGAAGGCCGCGAGGAATCCGGCCTGAGCGATCCCCAAGGCGATCTGGATCAGGCCGGCAATTACCAAGGCCAACAGGAAGGTCTGGAACGACCCCAGCGAAACAATCTGGGCCGCGACGACGGCTGTCAGGCCGGCGGCGGGACCGCTCACACTATTCTGCGAGCCACTCAGCATCCCGACCAGGATGCCGCCGACGATCCCGGCCAGGACGCCAGAGAGCAACGGGGCGTTGGATGCCAACGCAATTCCCAGACACAACGGTAGGGCGACGAGGAACACGACTAAACCCGCTGTGAGATCGCGAGTTAGGGCCGGTCGTGACAGGTCAGGATTGGGGGTCATGGAGGTCTCGTTTTGTTGGGGGGGAAAGGAGATCTCTGTCCTGGCAGTTTACCGTTTTCAAGGCTCCTGGCCTCCCCCACTTTTTTCAAGACGCCAGGTCTTACGAGGAAAAAGCCGGGGCGCGATGCCACGCGGAATTCCTGCAAAACTTCCTGGTCGGTTCTGTCGAATTCTCAATACATTGATTTTACTGGCACGCATCGCGTCACCGGTCGTCTGCGATCATTTTTCGAGAGTGATCGCCGTGGATTCATACCACCACGGAGCGGATGCGGCCAGAGACGCGAGGCCGGGCTTATGAGCTGCAAGATTCTTGCCGTCGGCGAAGTGCTCTGGGATTTGCTGCCGACAGGCAAGCAACTCGGTGGGGCACCCGCCAACTTCACCTTTCACTGTCGCTCGCTCGGAGCCCTTGCAGGGCTGGTAACGCGGGTCGGCGACGACGACCTCGGCCGGCAAGTGCTGGAGCGATTCCGGCTCCTGAGCTTGCCGACCGAGACGGTGCAAGTGGACCCCACCTGGCCGACAGGCACGGTGAGTGTCACCCTGGCCGCCGACGGACAACCGCGCTTCACCATCCATGAGCACGTCGCCTGGGACCGAATCGGGGCCGACGAGGCTGGCCTCGCCTTGGCCCGCGCGGCCGACGCCGTCTGCTTTGGCAGTCTCGCCCAGCGGAGCGAACCCGCTCGCCGGGCAATCCGCTCTCTTGTCTCGGCCGCCCGACCCGAGGCGCTCCGCGTCTTCGACGTGAACCTCCGACCCCCGTTCATCGACCGGGACGTGATCGCCTACTCGCTGAAGTTGGCCGACGTCCTCAAGCTGAACGACGTCGAACTGCCCGAGCTTGCGGCGCTGTTCGGCCTCCACGCAGGCGTGCGCGAAGGGATGGAGGAATTGGCCGGCCGCTTCGGGCTCTCGCTGGTGGCCTTGACACGCGGGGCCGGCGGCAGCCTGCTCTGGGCCGACGGTCGCTGGTCCGATCATCCGGGGCGGCCCGCCGAGGTCTGCGACACCATCGGCGCCGGCGACGCTTTCACCGCCTGCCTGGTGGTCGGGCTCCTGGCCGGCCGCCCGCTCGATGCGATCAACCGCCACGCCAATGAAGTCGCCGCCTTCGTCTGTTCCCAGCCGGGGGGAACACCGTCCATCCCGGACACGTTGAAGCTCTTCGCCGCCTCTGCTCCGGAGGACACCTTATGAGCACCCAACCCCAAGGCGCAGAATTTCCCCCACCCGATCCGAGCCCGATGCCGCTCCAGGCCCCGCCTTCGGCCTTGGATCAAGGTGTGCTCGCCACTTACGATGGCAAGAATGTCACTTTCACCTTCGTCCTCCTCGTCTTACTATTTGCCCTCTGGAGCTTCTGCAACGGGATGATCGACGTGATGGACAAGCATTTTCAGAAGGAGCTGCACTTGTCCTTGGCCCAATCCGCCAGGGTGCAGTTCACGCACTATCTGGGCTACTTCTTGATGGCGCTTCCAGCCGGGTGGCTGGCGACGAAGTTGGGGTATGTATAAAGGGGCATTATCACCGGCCTCTTGATCGTTGCGGCGGCCGGGTTCTGGTCCATCCTGGCGATGCACATTGCTTTGTTCTGGGCGTTCCTACTCGGGGTCTGCATCGCCTCCGGTGTTAGACCATCACCGTGGTGAAGTCGAGGTCGATGCGCCCGGATTTGGCTTACTGAAGGAATGGGCGATTCGAAGGCTCGGGGCTTGAATTTGCCGTTGGCCCCGTGCCGTCGAGAGGCGGAGACCAACGATCGTGAGCACTGAGACGATCAGACCTCATGGATTGGCAGGAGAACCAAGACAGTGGTTGCCGATTCCCAACGTTTCCTGTTGTGATCTTTGCAAGATTATCTGGCAGCAGGATGAATCACACTTCCCCTCATGCTAAGCTGATGTGAATCATGCCCCGGCAAAGGTGCCGATGGCGATGCACATCCCTATTGGGTGGTTGAGGCCTTCATGCTCGCCAAGCTTGCCTCCTTCACCCTGGTCGGAATTGAAGCGGTCACTGTTGAGGTTGAAGTCGATATCTCCTTCACTTCGATGCCCAAGACCGTGCTCGTCGGGCTGGCCGAGGCCGCCGTCCGCGAGAGCACGCATCGCGTCGAACGGGCCCTGGTCAATTCCGGATATCGCCGGCCGATTGATCGCATCGTAATCAACCTCGCTCCGGCCGATCTCAAAAAAGAGGCCAGCGGCTTTGACCTCCCCATCGCCTTGGGGATGCTCGTCGGTAGCGGGCAGGCGGCCATCGAGCGACCGGGACGGTACGCTGTCGTCGGTGAGCTCGCCCTTACCGGCGAGACCCGGCCGATCAAGGGGGTGCTCGCCATGGCACTCGCCGCCGCCCACGAGAAGTTCGACGGCCTGCTCGTCCCCGAGGCCAACGCC
Source organism: Singulisphaera acidiphila DSM 18658 (assembly GCF_000242455.2). Classification (GTDB taxonomy): domain Bacteria; phylum Planctomycetota; class Planctomycetia; order Isosphaerales; family Isosphaeraceae; genus Singulisphaera; species Singulisphaera acidiphila. Next base: position 4,188,523 of record NC_019892.1, on the reverse strand, counting down.
TCCGAAGCCGCCGTCGTCGAGGGGATCCCCGTTTATCCGATCAGCAGCCTCGCTGAGGCCGTCGGATTCCTCTCCGGCCAACTCGAGATCGACCCTCGTTCGGTCGATCTCGAGGAGGTCTTCCGCCGCCTCACGCGCGGTGAGGAGGACTTCGTTGACGTCAAAGGGCAGGACTATGCCAAGCGGGCCCTGGTCATCGCCGCTGCCGGTGGCCATAACGTGCTGATGATTGGGCCGCCAGGCACGGGCAAGACGCTTCTCGCCAAACGGCTTGGCACGATCATGCCCTCTCTGACCCCGTCCGAGAGCCTCGAGACCACCCGGATCTATAGCGCCATGGGCTTGCTCCGCGCCGGCGAGCCGCTCATGGCTGTCCGCCCGTTTCGATCTCCCCACCACTCTGTTAGCGACGCCGGACTCGTCGGCGGCGGGAGCACGCCCCAGCCGGGGGAGATCAGTCTCGCCCATAAGGGAGTGTTGTTCCTTGATGAGCTCCCCGAGTTCAATCGCAAGACCCTCGAAGTCCTCCGCCAGCCGCTCGAGGAAGGGCACGTCACCATCAGCCGAGCCTTGCGGAGCACCACCTTCCCGGCCGACTTCGTCCTCGTCGCCGCCATGAACCCCTGCCCTTGCGGATACCGCAGCGATCCCCGCCGCGCCTGCAACTGCACCCCGCCCCAGGTCGAGAAATACCTCAGCAAAATCTCCGGACCGCTCCTCGATCGCATTGACCTCCACGTCGAGGTTCCCGCCGTCCCCTTCACTCAGCTCACCGAGGCCCCCCCGGGGCCGACCTCCGCCGAGTTCCTCAACCAGGTCCTCAAGGCCCGCACCCTCCAGGCGCAACGCTTCGGCAACAAGGGCCCGATCGTCAACGGTCGGATGACGCCTCGGCAAGTTCGCAAGTTCTGTCCGCTCAGGCCCGAGGCCCTCAGCCTGCTCAAGGCGGCCATGGAGGAACTCGGCCTTTCGGCCCGGGCCCACGACAAGGTGCTGCGAGTCGCCCGGACCATGGCCGACCTCGAGGAGAGCGAGATCATTCTCCCCCAACACATCGCCGAGGCCGTCGGGTATCGCTCGCTTGACCGTTCCGTCTGGGCGTGAACGTGGGCGAATGTGGCTTTGACTCGCTTTGGAGGCGCGGAGCGGTGAGATGAGTGACTCGACCTAAATCTTTCGGTAGTATATCATTGACCAGTATAGGCAGGAGGAGGGAGATCGATGCGATTCCGGTTTGACTTCGAGAAGACGGTCCAGGCGGCGGCCGTTTTACTCCATCATGACGAAAAGCGGATGAGTCGCCTTCGGCTTCTGAAGCTGCTCTACATCGCAGATCGTGAGCTGTTGATTGAGTCTGCACGGACAATCACAGGCGACCACGCTTATGCCATGAAGAATGGCCCCGTTCTTACCCAAATTTACGATTTGATCAAAGGGGAAGGATCGAGGGCTGGCGAATGGGACGACTTTATTCATTCCGACGGTTATCGAGTGGAGTTGAAGCAGGAACCCGGGCGAAGCCAACTTTCCAAGCAAGAGGTGGAAAAGCTCATTCAGGTTGCCGAAAGATTCAGGAACTGGGATGACTTCGAAATCTCAGAATACACTCATGGTTTTGCAGAATGGAAAAATAATTTTCATGGTGACGAAACCATGCGGATTCCTTGGGACGAGGTCTTGAGAGCAGAGAATAAGGGGGAACTGATCGCGATTGCCGAGAAAAACAGCGAGACCAGTCGTTATCTTGATGACCTCTTTGGGCCGTGACCATGGATGCCGGCGATACCTTCTTTCTCAAGAGTACGGCCGCCGATGGCCATCTGTGGGTGATCATTTCAGACCCTGTGAACCATCCTGGCCGCGTTCTTTTCGTCAGCATGACCAGCTATGATGTGACGAAAGGAGGAGGTATGCATCATAAACGCGGGAGAACACCCGTTTGTTGAACACAAGACGTGTATTTCCTATGGCCACGCCAGGTGTGCGACCACAGATCAACTTCTGAAGCTTCGGGATGGAGGCGTAGTTTTGCCGAGCGACCCCGTGTCGGCTGAACTTCTCGCACGGATGAGAGCAGGTATCTCCCAGACAAGGCAAATCAAGGCTGACTATGTCGATTTGATGGGGGAACAAGGACTTCTCGACTGAGAAACTTTGATCGTCCGTTTTCTCGACCCCATCAACTGTCACGTCGAAAGTTACTGCGAGTTGTCCGCACCGTGTCCGACCTCAAGGGGCGAGATCCTTCTCCTCCAACACATCGCCGAGGCCGTCGGATACCGCTCGCTCGCTCGTTCCGTCTGGGCCTGAGCCACAGGCGGGAAGGTCCGGGATATGGGGTCTTGCCAAAACAAAAGTGAGGAACCCCTTTTACTCGCTCCGTTACAGGCCCCCACCCTTATCGTCGCGGCTCGGTCTCCTGGGCCGTTCTCGATGCCCCGCCAGGCCTGCAAAGGGATCGCCTGCCCAAGATTGCCGTAACGATCCGGGAGAGCGAACGATCTCGACTCGTCCCACCGACGTAGGAAGTTTGTGCGAGCCGACCCGGAGATCCGTCCGGTTCGTTCCACAACTTCTCAAGACATAGGGAGAGCAGCAATGAGCCTCATGAGCGGATTCGCCCCGAAGGCGGCGGCATTGGCAATGATGGTGATGGCATGCTCGATCTCGCCGGCCTTTGGGCGCGGCGGCGGTGGTGGTGGTGGTCACGGCGGCGGTGGCGGACACGGCGGGGGAGGGTATCACGGCGGTGGGGGATACCGCGGTGGCTACGGAGGCGGCTACGGCAGGGGGTACGGATACTACGGTGGGTTCGGCGGCTACGGGCTCTTCGGGTACGGGCTTGGCTATGGCTACGGTTATGGCAATGGTTACGGGTACGGGAATGACTACTACGGGACGTCTTACCCGTACTCCACTTATTCCAGCGGCTACTCGTACGCCCCGACGACAGACGTGGTCACAACAACCACTTCGGCCCCCTACCTCACGAACCAGACTTACGAGCCGGGCGACGGCTACCGTTACCCGCTCTACTACAACCCGGCCACTGGGACTTATTTCTACTACCCAGTCGCCCGCTAATCCGTCTCGGGCGGGCGAGGCTGGCCTCGCCCACCGGGACTCGCTGTCAATCCTCGTTGATGCTTCCAGGGGACCGAAAATTGCAGATTTGCAGCAGGATGCCAGGAATTCTCCCCTTCATGCAGGTGGCAAGCCGTCAGGGCAGAAGACAAAGACGGTTCCTGGCACCTCTCGATTCCACAGGCGTTCGTCCGGTTACGAGAGCACGGGGAGTTGGCTGAAGAATTCATTCCCCTTGTCGTCGACGAGGATGAACGCCGGGAAGTCGACGACATCGATCTTGTAGACGGCCTCCATGCCGAGTTCGGGGTATTCGAGGAGATCGACCCCTTTGATGTTTTCCTGGGCCAAGAGCGCGGCGGGCCCGCCGATGGAGCCGAGGTAGAAACCGCCGTGCGCCTTGCAGGCGTCGGTCACGGCCTTTGAGCGGTTGCCCTTGGCAATCATGATCATCGACCCGCCGTTCGACTGGAAGAGGTCGACGTAGCTGTCCATGCGGCCTGCTGTCGTTGGCCCGAACGATCCTGAGGGGAGCCCCTCGGGCGTCTTGGCGGGCCCGGCGTAGTAGACCGGATGGTCTTTGAGGTAGGTGGGCATTGTCTCGCCGCGATCGAGGCGTTCCTTGATCTTGGCATGTGCGATGTCGCGAGCGACGACGATGGTCCCGGTCAACCGCAACGGGGTGGCGACGGGATACCGTGATAGCTCGGCGAGGATCTCGTTCATCGGGCGGTTGAGGTTAATCGCAACACCGTGCTCCGCACCGAGCCCCGCGCGGTGCGCGCCGGGGAGGAATCGCGCGGGGTTGCGCTCCAAGGCCTCGACCCAGAGGCCGTCGCGGTCGATCCGCGCCTTGAGGTTGCGATCCGCCGAGCAGGAGACGCCAATCCCGACGGGACATGAGGCCCCGTGGCGCGGTAAGCGGATGACTCGGGCATCAAGGGCGAAGTACTTGCCGCCGAACTGGGCCCCGATCCCACTGCGCCGCGCCAGTGCCACGACTTTCTCCTCGAGCTCCAGGTCGCGGAATGCATGACCCAGCGTGTTCCCTTCGGTCGGCAGGTGATCGAGGTAGCCTGCGCTGGCGAGCTTCACGGTTTTCATCGTCGCCTCGGCCGAGGTCCCCCCGATCACGATCGCGAGGTGGTAGGGGGGGCACGCGGCCGTGCCTAGCGAGCGCAATTTCTGATCGAGGAATTTCTCCAGGCTCGCCGGGTTGAGGAGAGCCTTGGTCTCCTGGAAGAGGAGCGACTTGTTGGCCGAGCCCCCCCCTTTGGCCACGAAGAGGAACTCATACGTTCCCCCGTTCGTGGCCATGATGTCGATCTGAGCCGGCAGGTTCGTTCCGGTATTGGCTTCCTCGAACATCGAGAGTGGGACGGTCTGGGAGTATCGCAGATTTTCCTTCTGATAGGTCTCGAAGATTCCCCGCGAGAGCCACTCCTCGTCCACGACACTGGTCCAGACCCGCTGGCCTTTTTTGGCGACGATCGTGGCTGTGCCGGTGTCCTGGCACATCGGCAACTTGAAGCCCGAGGCCACGACCGCGTTCTTGAGCAAGGCCAGGGCAACCCCCCGGTCATTGGGCGAGGCCTCGGGATCATCGAAGATCGCGGCAACTTTGGCGAGATGCGCCTCGCGATAGAGAAACGAAACGTCGCGGAAGGCCTCCCTCGCCAGCATCGAAAGGCCCTCTGGCGCCACCTTGAGGATCTCTTGCCCCTCGAATACCACGGTGGAGACAAAATCCGAAGTCAGATGACGATACGAGATCGGGTCGGGACCGAGCGGAAACGGGGCCTGGTACACAAACTCCGGCATGGATAGGTTTCCCAAGGATCACACTCAACTCAAAAGGAGCGACAGGGTTCGAAGATCGTCCGTGCGAATCACTCTCTATCCTGGCGATGCGCGGGCTTTGTTGCAACGAAGATGAGAGGGGATCGCAGGAGGATTGCCAAGTCGTGGTCTCTTCTCAGATTCTCCGTCAAGGTGACGGAGAGATCGAACCCACTGGTTTTCTTCTTGAGGTCGGCCGAGGTGAGGCTTGGTTCGGAGCACACTCTACCGCCTCTTCCCTCCGGCGGACGTTGACTGGATCAGGACCAGGCTTTTTGGTCTGAACGTCGGCCTTACTATGAAAGGAAATGTGCCCTTAAGTAGTACTTTCCCGGAAACGATACAGCCTGACTGTACGCTCGCATCGCATTGAAAGGGGTATTTCGTGAGCGGATTTTGATGGGTGCTTACGACCCCATCGAGTCCCACTCGGAGATGCCCCAATGACCGACGCTACGTTGCTCTGGTCGATCTGGCAAGGCCTCCTCCAACGGTTCCATTTCGCCTTCACAAAACCCGGATTTCGCCGAATGGATCACGGCCCTGGCCCTCAACGTCGAGGAGCACACCGTCACCCAGTGCCTCATCGCCATCGAACGGCCCGACGACTGGAAGGGCCTGGAGAGCTTCGCCGAGTACGGCGTCTGGCACACCCGCAGGGTCACCGTCGCCCTGACCCGCTCGATCGAGAAGGCCCCGGGGCGGATCTGGCACGGCTTCCACGTCTCGGCCGTCGATGACACCAAGGTCCATCGCTCCGGGGCGAACGTCTGGGGCACCTGCACCTTCCACGAGTACACCGCGCGCTGCCCCAACCAGGCGACCACCGTCCGGGCCCACAACTGGGTCGTCCTCGGGGCCCTACTCCACGAACCACAGCGGCCGGCCTGGTTCCTGCCGATCTCCGGGCGTCTCTACTTCCGCAAGGCGCAACTGCCCGATCGCCCCGGGACCAACGGAGGCAAAGAGGTCTTCCGCACCAAGTGCGAGTTGGCCGTCGAGTTGGTGCACGAGCAGGCCGAGACGACCGGGGGCCGGCATCTGGCCGTCTTCGACGGCGGCTTCGCGCTGAAGAGCGTGGTCCGGCCCCTGATCGCCCCCGAGGAGGGGTGGCCGCGGGTCGAGATCCTCACGCGGCTGCGGCACGATGCCCGGGTCCATGCCCTGCCGCCGGAGCGCCGCCAGGGCCAACGGGGACCGACCCCGAAGTGGGGCAGGAAGCTCCCCCCGCCCCGACAGGGGGGACGATGGCCCGGGCCGTGGCGTACATCTACGGCCGGAGGCGGAAGGTCCGATGGAAGGAGGTGGTGGGCTTGTGGCGTGTCGCCGGGTCTGATGTGCCTGTGAAGCTGGTGGTGGCCGAGGTGGCCGGTTACAAGAAGCGGTTCACGCTGGTCGGCTCAGCCTTGGAATTGACTGGTTTGGAGATGGTGGAATTGTTCGCGGCTCGCTTCCGCCAAGAGGATGGATTCCGCGACCTGAAGCAGCGTCTGGGCTGGGAGGAGTGCCGGGCCTGGACGAAGAACCCGATCGAGCGGACAAGCCAGGCGCAATGGGTGACGCTGAGCCTGCTGCGTCTGACGCAGTTCGCGCTGGAATCGGCGGGTGAGGTGGATTGGTGGTATCGTCCGCCGTGGCGTCGGAAGAAGGACCGTCCCAGCGTGCTGGACGTGGATCGTCTGCTGAGGCAGCATCGGGGGGAAATCCAGCGATTCCTCGCGGAATAGCTGGGAGATGAGGAAGAAGCGGCCTGACACGTTGACGGGTTGCGAGGTCACATAAAAATACGATGGGCGAATCACGCCCGCTGCGGGGAATCCAGGCCCCGACGACCGCCTGACGGTGTCGCTACGCGCAGGCCGGCGGCGTATACAGAAATCCGGGGAAACTACTGGATAGTGGACGGACGATTTAAGCAGATCTCCCATGCGACCTTGGTCAATGGGGCGGCTGTCATGTCAGCGGGTGAAGGCCGTATCCAAGGAATTGTGGCTGACATCTCACCCTACACCGGACACTATAAGATCGATCTAAAGGCTTTTGAAATCGCCAAGGAAGCGTTCCGTCGTGCAGGCTTTATCGTTAAATAAGTCGACCCGTATCTGCGAACTGAATAGGCAAATGCCATGCCGATAACACAAGCGAGCGATTTGCTCTCACAACCACCAGACAAGATCCTGCTGTTTGTTCAGCAACACGAGGCCGACATTGATTTAGAGAGCGACTTCAATTGGCTTCTGGTCGCCGAGGTTTCTGCCACGAAAGCGAATATAAATTATTGCAAAGACCCTGCGGATGTTCTCGCGTGGGCGACTGCCTCGATCATGATTTATGAACGATTTGCAGGTAGGGACGGAGCTCGGTTTAGCGAACACTTTGACCTTTCCGCCTTGGGGGTTCGGGCGAACGCGATCTACGATTTCGGCCCCGTTTCCGGTCATTTCGTGTTGGATCCGAATATTCTCGTGGACCGGTTCTTTTCGCAAATCGACCTGACTCTGGAACAGGCAGCAACCACCATCAGCCAATTGGCTGATTTGCCAATCGAGCAGTGTTTCCAGCTTTATAAATTGCGAGAACGCTGCGAAATCATCAGGGGCGTTCTCTCAAAAAATCTCCTGCCGAGGGCTGAAGAGTTGTCCGAATGGCAGAGATTATTTGACAAGTTTTTTGACACTCCTCGCTAATCCCGACAGTTTCCTGAGGGATCCAACTTGGCTTGACAGCAAAAGTTACAGCCTGCGTGCTGAAGGAAGGAGTCAAAGCCAATCCTTCTGGAGCACGCAGGCCATGGAGACCCAACGGCCCCCAACCCTCACGGTACCGATCTCGTGCTGCCCCAAAAAAGCTCCTTGTCCCACTTGCGGCAAGTTGGGGCGGCGAAAAGATGTCTTGAATCGCCAGTCCGTTCCATCGCCTACCATCAAATCGTCTTCCTCGACGTTACCTACGGCGAGTATCGCGCCCGCAGCCACTGTTGTTCCACTTTCCGGACCCTGCCGCCGGGCATCGTATTCAAGGCCCGTTACGACGACAAGGTCCGCCAGGCGGTCCTCGACCGCATCCTCGAGGACGCATGAGCGTCGAACGCGTCATCCAATCCCTGCATTGCGACTTCCTCCTGGACCTGGGAACAAAAAGGGGGACATAGCGGAATGCCACGAAGTTAGGCTAAAAGTGCTTCTTCGGCAACGACTTGCGTAGTTCCGACCGCGGATTTTTCATGAGCATGTACTGTTTCGCCCTTCGCTTCTTGACCCGCGGCTCGACCCGGCCGCGGCGCGACGGGTTGACCACCAGCACCGACAAGTCCCCCTCTTCGGTCCCGATCAACCAACGCACCGCGTCGACCAGACCGATCCGATCGGGATCCACACCTTGCAGTCGAGCCGACTCGCCCATCACCGACCGCACCAGATTGTAGGCCAGCGTGAACACCGCCAGTTCCTTCAACACACCGTCCACCGTCTCGCAGCACAATACATCCATTTGCATGCTGATTTTCAGATGTCGAATATTGATCTCCACCTGCCATCTCCGGAAGTAGAGCTCGGCCAGCGCCTCGGCCGGGTACGCCACCGCATCGTGCAAGGTCGTCACCAGGGTGATCTCGCGAACGCGGTAGCCCGGGACCTCCACCCGATAACGCAGTTCACGCACGGTGATCTCGTCCGGCAACGCCTCGTATTCCTCCCTGGGCATCCACGATGGCCCCTTCTTCGGCTTGAACCAGACGACGACCTGATCGGAGTCCCCGTGCGCCAGCACCCACCGGGAGCGCGGCAACCCCGGCACGTCCTTCGACCCGCCCCTCGTTCCCGGCCGGCCTGAGGTGAAGTCGACGATCTGCTTCTGATGGATCCGGAACACGCCGTGCAGCTCGCGGCCAGCCAGCAGGGCCAGATGGGCATAGGAACAGAACCCGCGATCGCCCAGGACCAGGTCGCCGGGTTCCAACTCCTGGGAGATCGCCGCGGCCCGTGACATTTCGTGACTGCGCAACGGCGCCGCCGCCGAGCGGAGCAGCATGCCGGTGGTGAGGTCGAACAGGGCCAGCCACTTGGCCACGGGGAAGCCGCAGCCCTTGCGCTGGTTACCGGGCTGGCCGAAGTGGCCTTGGAGTTCGGGGGCGTCGGGCATGGAGAAGCTGGAGCCGTCGACGAGCCAGACCCGATGCTCGAGCCATCGCGATCCGCCCTCCGTGGCGGCTCGGGATGTGGCGGCGATCTTTTCGAGCAGCGAGTGGAAGACGGCCAGCGGGAGCCGCTTTCGGGCCTGGCAGTAGGCGCTGTCGGTGAACGACCAGTTGCCGAAGTGGACGACGTGCTGGCAGGCGGTGTTGCCGTGGAGGACCTGGAGCAAGAACAAGTAGACGGTGGCGGCCGGATCGAGGAGTCGTCGCCGCCAGGAGTGATTCGACTGACGACACGCCTCTTCGATGGTTTCCCTGGACAGTACGGCGGCGAGGTCTTGGCGCAGTCGGGCGAGGATGGGGATGATACGCGGTGGCATGGGAGGGCTCCGATCAGCACCCGAGTGGCGTTGTAATCAACCACGAGGATGCCGAACGTCCCTCCTGTGCTCAATAAGTGACAACTTGTTCTCGGTTCACGATTTGTGCGATATCTTCGTGGCATTCGGGATATAACGATTTTTTCTTGCTAAGCGGCCGGACGTGATCTTTTTAGGGATTTTGATGGAAGGTTCTCGCCGTAGTTGGAGAACCCACTCTGCACGGCGTCTCTCAAGTCACTACGTGTCGTAAAGCTTCGCTGAGGGATCTCCTGATGCTTCACCTGCCGGAACACCGACTTGATCAGGTTCAACTCCGGGCTATAAGTCGGCAGGTAGTACAGATCGATCCCCGAAGCGGACAACACCTGACGCGCCCGTCGCATCACCGCGCTGGTGTGCAAGCTGACATTGTTCAGCACCACCACGCGTGGGCGATCCGACCACGGCAATGCCTTCAAGAAGCCCAGCAAGTCATACGAATCCCAGGTCCGTTCGGCCGTGAAGACCTCGAGCTGTGGCTTGCGGCCGTAGGGATGGTAAGCGGCCATCGCATTGGCCCGTCGCCGTTGCGGTGCCTCGTAGCGAATCAGTTTGCGTTGCTTCGGCAGCGACCAGTTCGCTTCGCTTTGACCGGATTTTGCTTATGCTTCAGGGGCCAGACCGTGCGATGGTAGCTGGCCTCGATTCGCTTGAGGTGGCGGCGGATCTGCCTGGAACCGAGGACAATCCCCTGCTCGGCGAGAGCTTGGTCGAATTGCCGACTGGTCCAGGTTCGCTCCTCGGTGAGCAAGCGTCTCAACTCCTCGGCCACCCGGTCGAGGTGGACGGTGTTCGGGACGGGTCCCGGGCGAAACGGGTACAACGCGTCGAGGCCGCGGGCCAGGAACGCCTGGAGGACGTCGCGAACGGTCTGGCCGCACACACCCAGGTGGATGGCGATCCGAGGGGGCGACCAGCCCGCGTCGGAGAGGAGGATGATCTCGACACGGTCACGGACCCGTGGCGGGATCGGGTTCCGCCGCAAGGCTTGGAGTTCATCACGGGTTGCGTCGTCAATTGGTGTGCGAATTATACAGAATTATAGGAAGACCGAGTCCACCCGCTTAGACCACGGAACCCGATTCTTGCCGGCCCGTCAACTTTCGACGGGCCGGCAAAAAGGCTCGCAGTGAACGCGGCCGTTGACCGGATTTTCGAACCGACGGTTTTTTCGCGATGATCGCGTCGCCGATCGCCACCTCGACTGGACGCGTCTCAGGGGCACCAAAGGGGGCCGGATCGGCCCCTCCAAGCGAAAAACGCTCGGCTCCTACTCAAGAGCGGCCTTGTAGGCCGCAACCCGGTGAATGTTGAGACCGAGGGCACGCAAGAAGCTCGCATAACTGACGGCTGCCCGGCCACGAATTCGGAGCGACGCCATCCTCATCTGGTATTTGAATCGGGACATCGTCCCTTCAATCCCCGAACGCCAGCGATAACGCTCCTTGAACTCGTCCGAATGGTTGTGAAGGCGGCGCAATCGTTGGCGAACTCGGTCATATGTGTATTGGTAACGAGACTCCTTGCGACCCACGGCCGAGGCGCAGCACGACTTATGAAAGGGGCACGCTGCGCAGGTCGCCTCCTCGAAACACACCTGGAGTTTGTCAGCACTGGCGCTCGTTGTGATGGGGACGTGCCCTTGGGGACAGCGGACAACCAGGCCGTGCTCATCGAGCTCGAAGTCTTCGAGCGTCAGCTTCTCTTGCTTGCTTCCTTTGGGTGGCATCGACGGGGAAACCAGATCGACTCCCTGGTGTTTCGCCTTTTCGAGGTTCTCGTTCGAGCCGTAATGCGAGTCCGCCAGCACAACCTCGGGTTTGATCGTGCGCGCGTCGGTATCGGCCAGCGCAGGTTCCAGCGAGGAACCGTCGTGAACGTTCATCGGACCGACGGCGACGTGCGTGATCAGGTCGGGCGGTGGGGGAGGGGCCGTCCCCGTGGGGTCGTCTTCGACGTCGGAATAGGTTTCCATGATCTGGACCAGAAAGCCGACACCTCGATGGGCGTTGTAGGACGCATCGGGGTCGGCCGGGCTCAGAACGTTGCCGCAAGGCATCTCATTAGGTTCTTTGACCCGGACTTGGGGACCGGCTTCGGGATCGTTCTTAACTTCACATTGTTCGGAGAGTACACGGTCGAGTATCAGAAAGCTCGGGAGTTCAAGAGCCGTAGTCCCGCGAAGCTGTGTGACCAAGGCCAGCAGGTCCGTAGCGGCCTCGGGCAGCCGTCGCTTCGACTCGCTCGGCTTGGTGGAGGCAAAGCAAGCATTCCCCTCGCGATCGACATACTTGCGGACCAAGTCCGGGTCGACCTGAGCATGCAAGGCCGGATGGAAACGGCGAAGTTCGCGGAGGAACTTACTGATCGATTCGACGATGATCCCGAGCCGGGTCAGGCCGCGCATCGCCGATTGAATCGCAGTGGAATCCAGGCGTTGCTTGCTCGTGTCCGTGCCGACAGCTTTGATGAGTTGATCGGTCAGGGAGCGGAAGAGGACCTGATCCAGCCCCTTCTCAATGAGCCACTGGCGATAGTTTCTCAGGGTGCGTTCGCAGAGGTAGGCGTCGGACTCTGCCCTGATGTCGAGGGCGTATTGCCAGGTGATATTGAACGCGACGGCCTCGACAGTAGCGGCATCGGTCAAGTCGTGCAGCTGCTGAAGGATCAGTGCCCCGAGAACCATGTGGAGGTCCTTGGTGGGGCGTCCGAGCTGCCGCGAGAACCGCGTGATGAGTTCGCCGACGGGCAAGTGCTCGAGGAGGTAATCCCGGAAGACGCCGGCCCAGGACCGCTCGAGCAGTTGGCGACGCTTGCCGCCGAGATGGTCCCAGGGATCGAAGAGATCGCCGGTCTGGTGATCGCGAATGGTGATCATGCAGATAGCATAGCGCCCTCAGCTGAGTTTGCCAGACTTTTTGCCGGCCCGTCAACTTTCGACAATGTCTCGAACCGTTATCAGGAACAGTTTTGATTTTCAGTATTTTGTTTTAATGATTGTTGAATTCGTGAATTTGTTTTTTTGTTCCGGATGTGGGCTGCGTCTGGAAGTAGTCGGTCGTCGCCTCGTGCCTTGGTTTGGCGAAGTACCGTGTTGTGCCACGAATCTGGCTCTGGTTTTCGGCCGTCAGACTCCCTTGCGAGCCAGCACGTACAAGTGATCGGTTTTTGGTACGCGGGGCACTCGCCACCACATGTGATGCATGAGAAACTGGTCGGCTTTTTGGAGGGCACGGCCGAATCGGCCTTTTGCCGCAGATCGCCTGGGTTGAAACCCAAGCAGGCGACCGACTCTGTTAGGGGTGTAGAGGGCATCGTTATTGTCGTCATCATGCTGCGGGCTGGCGAAATCCAGATCGTACGCCAGGCTCATTGCGGCTCTGTCCAGTGCCGGAAAGCACGCGTCGGTCTCGATCCGTTCGATTTCGAAACCGAAACGTGACAGCAGGTTGGCGAGCGACTGCTTTGTAAAAAGACTCACGTGGCTTGGCGCTGTGTAGTGCAGGCAGAGCGAAGGAAAGAAACGACCGAGCAGGTTGTCGACTGCGGGCGTGGTGATCAGCAAGTGCCCACCCGGCCTGACAAGCTTGGTCAGTTGGCTGAAGATGGCGGCAGGATTGGGAAGGTGCTCGATCACCTCGATGAGAATGACGCAGTCATAGGACTGGCGTTGGAGTTCTGCCGTTGATGAAGCGACGGTAAGGCCGTAATGTTGTCGAGCAAATTCAACGCTGACCTGGCTCAATTCAAGGCCCTCGACGTTCGTGAAGCCGAACTCATCGCGCAATAACGCGAGGAACGCTCCAGGTCCACAGCCGAAGTCAAGGATGTTGAGTGCCTGGTCCCCTCCAAGCCAGGAGGCGAGACGGTGCATGTCTGTGTACATGCTAATGCTGAAGTAGTGGTCCCGTGCGATGCGATTCGCTTCCAATCGCCGGTAGTTTCGGTAGAAAGGGCTGTTGTAGAAAGCGTCGAGAACCTCGTTGGGGGGAACCGGGTTGGCAAATGTGAAGCCGCAGGCGCGGCAGCGGCTATACGGAAAGTGACGGCATGTCGCGAATCTGGCGACAGACTGCGAATCGCAAACAGGGCAGACGTCGAGCCTTTGCCAAGAGCTCATTCCCGCGATCAGGTGGGCATTCAATTCGCCTAAATTCAAGGCACAAGCATAATCCGTATCATGGGCCAAGGGAGAGGATTGCTGCCTGTCAGCCACGATCTCCTCCAGTTTAGAGGTGGGTGGAGATTCAGGTGTTGACTCCGCCAGTTGCCCAACATGAGCCATTAGATCATGGCCGGGGTTGTGTGCAAGGGAATGGTTCGCGAAAATCGAGCAAGATGTTTTTTGTAAATAGATAACAGATTGACACGATTGATTTTTGCGTGTTTTGTTTGTATGCGTTTGGCGATAGGTCGTATTCTCGTTGGATGCCGTGTTGCAAGCCTCCCACGGGGTCGGTGGCCGGTTCAAACCCCGTGATTTTGTGCCCACCCATTCCTGCAATCCGTTTGTGCGAACCGATGCGAGGAATGAAAATGACTCGGTCTGCACCTTGCGTCTTCTCTTGGGAATCCACGACTCTGTCGCGGATCGAACTGGCCCAGGCTGCGGGGTGCATCGATCGCTTGCTTTCGCTCTGGATGATCACGACGATCCGCTCGATCTTGTCGGATTCGCCCTCATTCAGCATGCCAAATCATCGTGAGCGAGGATGTTGAGAAGATGGCCGAAAGGATCGCGGACGTAGAACCGCCGTACGCCCCAGGGCTCGTTTGTTGGGCCGTACTCGATCGGCAACCCCGCAGCGACGACCCGTTGATAGACCTCTTCGAGATCATCCACCTCGATGGACAAGTCTGGTATCGGGGTGCCTGATCCCCCTTCGCTTGCGACGCTGATCTGCGGTGCGGCCAGACTCTCGGCCGCGAAGGTCAAAATCCAGCCGTGGTCCATGACCAACTGCAATCCAAGAATGCCTGTGTAAAAAATCTTGGCGGATTCAACATGCGGGGTCGCGATGTTGGCCACGATTCGTTTCACGACCATCCATACCTCCCGAGATACCGTCGCTAGAAAGAGCAGGATCGCTAACGCAACTCATTTGCGGTTTCAGGTGTTACAGATAGTGCCGATATTTTTGTTCAGTGATGCGGGATCGTAACGCGGCTCCCTCGCGGTTGCAAGAGGGCGGTTCAGGACGTTCCCTCGGGAACCTGGCACGTTGCGAATGCGGACGCGAACTTGTGGTGCACAAGAGCAGGATGTTTGCCTGCTGGCGACGGCGATTCCATCCTCCCTCGATATGGAGATACTTGCGAGGCGGTTGTAAAAGTTGACGAGGGCCGCCTTCATCGCCCGCGCTCGAGGCGTTCCTGCCTTCGATTTCGGCGGTCTCAAACCTTCCCCTGAGAATTCCGTGACGCGAGTCCAGGATGAGCTCTTGAGACGTAACAGGTGATATTGGAAAGGCTTAGGATGAGTTTTGATGGCCTGTGTGCACGGGAGGGGCCGGAAATTGAGGTGGGGGGCCGGCTTTTGGCGGCTCATTTGCTTCTGGTTTGAGCGGGTTCCGGATGCCAATACAGAAGAATGACCTCTCTCGCATTTCAGTGAAACGTTACCAACTCTGACCACGAGTTGTCCCATGTCCCCCCTGTCACACCGATCTCCCGCGATCGAAGCACTTCAGCGTATGATGAGTCGTCTGGCCGACTCAAGTTTGACCATTGACGAAGCGAGCCTCCTTCGTACCTCGATCCACCAGTTGATGGACGCGATCAGCGCGGCGGGGCAGGAATCGATTGTCTGGCCCGCCGAGGAACGCTCGAACCGGGGCGGGCCGGTCTCGTCCGAAGGCGAGTCGACCGGCTCGTTTTGCGCGGAGTGGAGCGATCTCTTGCCGCCCCGGGTTTCGATTCAGGATCGGGAGACGTCGGGAGCGTCGATCCCCAGCGCGGTCGCTAGATCCGTTTGATGCTCCTGCTCGTCGATCAGGATCTCGCGGATATGCTCGGCGATGGCGTACTCACCCAACGCTTCGCATTGGCGGACCCGCTCGCGATAAGCGCGGATCGTATCATTTTCGTTTTCGAGGTCGAATCGGAGCATGTCTTCGGCCTTCTCCGACGTCTTCACGGGCTTGACCGTGACCGTCGGCTGTCCGCCCAGATAGTCAATCTGGCCGGCGATCGTCAGGGCATGAGCCAATTCCTCTCCGGCGTGGACCTCGAGCTCCTTGGCAATGCTCATGTACTCCGCACCCTTGAGGACTTGCGAGTAGACCACATAAGCAATGATCGCCTGGTATTCTCGAGAGAGGTCTTCGTTCAGCAAGGCGATCAATTCGTCGCGCGTGATCGCCTTGCCACTCTCCCTTGCGGTTGACTTGTCGGCCATGGTCCGCTCCCCATTTTGGATTTCGCAACAGACAATAAGATGTGGACTCTTCCCAGCATAAAAGATGCCGAGCGCCGACTTACCTGCAACTCTGGGGGAAGATCAGGTCGCGAATACCATCCAAAATGGTCTTGCCGTCAGCGCCGGTAGCCGCCATACCACCGCCGGAAGCCCGGCGCGTAATAGGGATAGGAATACACGTAGGGGGGATAGAGGTACGACGGCGCGTAGTACGAACCCCCATAACCGTAGCGGTAACCAGGAGCGTAGTAGCCGGAGCGGTAATTTCGGTGCCCGTATCCACCGTACCCCCAGCCGCCCACTCGCCCGTGGCCTCGAGCGTAGCCGCCACCATGATGGTGATAACCGCCCCCACCGTGCCTGCCACCGCCGCCCCGAGCGAGCGCTGTCGACCCCGTTCCCGCAAGAACGGCCAGGGCCAAGACTGTGATTCCCAAGATGCTTGATGTCCGTCCGTGCCAGAGACTCATCGGAATTCTCCTTCGAGAGGCGCGCGCCTGACCGAGGAGCGAGGATCTCTCGCTCTCCCCCTTTTTTTGTTGGCTTCCCTGTGGGCGAGTGTTAGGAAGACTCTCCAGGTCTCATTCCCGCCCGCCATTCTTTTCTACGATGGAAACGGCAGACCGGTCAGAGGTTGCTTATCTTTTTTTTGATGACAATGCCCATGCCTGGTTTGAGCAGCCGCCAGGCAGGCCTCACCGATATTGTCCCATTCCCGATCAAGGAACAGGCGGGCCGCCGACGTCCCAAGGGGACGCCTCGCTCTGGCTTGAGCCGATTCCGCCTCCATGAGGGTTCAAGCTGCCTCGGTTGTCCAGATTGCCCAAATTCA
The DNA here is from genome assembly GCF_000242455.2 of Singulisphaera acidiphila DSM 18658. Classification (GTDB taxonomy): domain Bacteria; phylum Planctomycetota; class Planctomycetia; order Isosphaerales; family Isosphaeraceae; genus Singulisphaera; species Singulisphaera acidiphila. Next base: position 4,171,796 of record NC_019892.1, on the reverse strand, counting down.
TTGGGTGACTGAGTGGGTGATGGATTGTGTGTCGCCACGCGGGCACGAATTTCAACGGAGTCACTAGCAGGGAGTGGGGCCGACGCTAAAATCAACAGAACCGGACTGGCTGACTGCGATTGTCACGGGTCGCTTGGCTTCGACGCCCCACCAAGACTTCCAGGGCCCATTGAAATGGCACTTTTGACCCTGCCGCTGGGAATTTGTTTGCTCGTCCTGGCCGACCCAACCATGTCAACGGCTGTCGGGACCGGCCAGCCTGGCCGTCTTTCGGCGGGCGGGCCTGCGGTTGAGGCGACTCTGAACATGCCGTTCGACGTCGCGTTCGACTCGAGGGGCAATCTTTACCTCTCCGACACGATGAACCACTGCATCCGTCGGGTCGACGGTAAGTCGGGGATCATCACGACGGTCGCCGGCAGCGGGACCAAGGGGTTCTCGGGAGATGGTGGGGTCGCCTTGAAGGCGAAGTTGGACGAACCCTACGGAATTGTGCTCGATTCGCGAGGGAACCTGTACTTTGCCGATCGGCTTAATCGGAGGGTGCGCCGGGTTGATGCGGACTCGGGGATGATTACGACGATTGCGGGGGATGGTTCCAAGACCTACTCCGGCGATGGCGGCCCTGGGGCTCGGGCGGGCCTGGTCGAACCGAACGGAGTGGCGCTCGATTCCCAGGAGGCCCGGCTCTTCATCGCCGATGTGGCCGACCATCGGGTGCGGGTGGTGGACCTCGGAACGGGTCTGATTTCGACGTTCGCGGGAACCGGCCAAGGCAAGTCGGCGGGGGACGGCGGAGCCGCCTCGGCCGCCTCGATCTTCGGTGCCCGGGCGGTGGAGGTGGGGGCCGACGGCACGGTCTTGATCCTCGAACGGCAAGGGAACCGCCTTCGGGGCGTCGACCCGCAGACCGGCCTGATCACGACGCGGGCGGGCACGGGGGCCAAGGGGTACTCGGGTGACGGTGGTCCCGCGACGGCGGCCACCTTCAACGGCCCCAAGGAATTCGCGATCGACCGCGCAGGGGACCTCTTGATCGTGGATACGGAGAATCAGGCCATCCGGCGGATCGATGCTCGGACCGGCCTGATCCGGACGTTGGCCGGCAACGGTCAACGCGGCGGCGAAGGCGACGGCGGTGCGGCCACCTCGGCTTTGCTGGACCGTCCGCACGGCGTGGCTGTGGGGCCTGACGGCGCGGTCTACATTGGCGACACGGGCAACCACCGGATTCGTAAGGTTGGCCCCTGAGTCGGGGAACAACGCTTCTCAAGGCCGGAAGAGACGGACCTTTAGGCAATTGTTATGACCACCTTGATGGCACCACGATGCTCGGACGCAACGATTCCCCCCTTCGTGCCTCATCCCTGGGTGCGTGGCGGGCACACCCAGACGATCGTGGGCCGATACCTCCCCGGGCCGCGGACCAGATTTCCATCGACGTCTCACGTGATTGAGGTCGACCAGGGGGATCGACTCTGCCTCCTGGATTCGACGCCGGAGGGCTGGACGCCCGGGGACCCGGGCGCGGTCCTGATCCACGGGCTCGGCGGATGTGCCCGCGCCCCCTACGTGGTCCGAGTGGCCTCGCGTTTGCTGCGACTTGGGATTCGGGTGGTTCGAATGAATCTCCGTGGGGCCGGGGCCGGGTTTGGGCTGGCCAGGGGGATTTACCATGCGGGCCGCACCGAGGACGTGCGCTGGGTGGCCGAGTGGTTGGCGTCCGCCGCGCCTGGCTCGCCGCTCGCCGTGGTCGGGTTTTCCCTCGGGGCCAACCTCGCCTTGAAGCTGGCGGCGGAATCCGCCGACCGGCCAGTGGAGGGACTCGACTCGGTCTTGGCGGCCAATCCGCCGATCGATCTGGCGGCCTGTAGCCAGCACATCCAGCGTCCGGAGAATCGGATCTACGACCGCAACTTCGTGCGCCTGCTTCGGGCCGAGGTCGCCCGGTTGGAAGCCCATTTCCCCGACCTGGAACCGATCAATCTGACGCCTGTAAAAACGCTCCTCGACTTCGACGAACTTTACACGGCGCCGAGGAACGGTTTCGCGAATGCAACCGATTACTATGCCCAGAGCAGTTCCGGTCCTTTGATCCCTCGAATCCAGATTCCTGGCCTGGTCATTCATGCCGAAGATGACCCGTTTATCCCTCCTGATCCATTTCGCCATATCGTGTTTCCCGCCACTTTGGCATTGGAATTGAATCAAAGTGGGGGACATCTCGGCTATTTCAGCAGGACGCGATGGGGGGGGAATCGTCGCTGGCTGGATGCGCGGCTTGCAGCTTGGCTCGCCGCGCGTTGGGGACGTCCGAATCCGCCTGGTTGAGGCGGCCTCTCGGCCTTGAGCGACATCCCACTTCGATCCGATGAGTAATAAAGGGAAGCGAGAACCACAATGCCTGACCGGCTTTTTAATAAGTATCGAGCGGCGATCGAAGTGCTGCAGAGTGGTCGCGACGTCCTGGTCGAGGGCCTTGCCAACGAGATCCTCGAGCAAGGGGAAGACTTGATTGAAGGGGGATTCCTCTTCAACGAGTTCCTGGAAACCCAGGGGACTCGACTCCATTTTCTCGGCTTGCTGGTGAGTCAACTCGAGCAGTCGGCCGAGATGCTCGAAGAGGCCCACATTCCCCCGCCGCCTCCCCCTCCCAAAGCCTCGCCCAAGCGACGGCCGCGAGCGAAGGCGAAAAAGCTTGAGCAGCAAACCCCCAAGAAGGGGTCGACAGACGAGCATTAGTGTGTGCGTGAGAAGTGTGTGCGGAGTTCAAGCGTCACGGTGCCGGGCGGGGCGATGGACTTCGCCCCGAACAAACGCGGCAAGTTGTTCGGGAAGGCTGAGGTTGAGCTCGTAAGGGATCCAGTCGCCGGTGGATTCATCCAAAAGCGCGGCCTGGACCGAGCCTTGCGGGTTGATTGACGGGTTACACCAGATCAACCGGTCGTCCTCGTTGGTGAACCCTTGGCCGTCCCACTGCCCAACCCCTCCCACGGCGGTCCGCAGCGCGGTTCGGATCGCACGAATCGCCTCGACGGCCTCGGGGGATTGGCTCATCGGTTCCGGATAGACCCGGATGGCATAAATCGCCCGGACGGCTTCCAGGTAGTCGCTCAGCCAACGAACGGCCGAGGGGGGGCCGCCCGATTCGAGGCTGTCGATGAATTCGGCCACCTCTTCGGCCCCCAGCGTGTTGAGGCCGACCGGGTTGCGTTCAATGGTGGCCCAGACGTTTTGGGAGTCGTTCGGCTGGGGGCCGATCGCCAGATAGTTGCCGACCATTCCGGGATGATCGACCGACCAGACCGCGCCGATGTGGGCGGCTCGCTGCAGGGTGGACAGGGGGATTTCCCGATCACTGGTGGTCAACAGGCGAAGGTAGTCACCCATCGGTCGACTCCGTGACGAGGTGGCCCGTGAGAGCCACTGAACCCCGCACACCATCGTTTCCCAAGGGATGCGCCTCGTCGGTGATGTCGACTTGTGTTTTCGTCGCGCAGTCAGGGCGGAAACGCGCACAGAAATAGATTAACAGTGCCACATCAATCAGGCAAGGGATTAAGAATACCAGGGCGGAATCCCTTGAAAACCAGGTAGATATTTCACCGGCAAGCACGCTTCCCAGGAGCGAACCTATCCCCGTGGTCAGCACCGTCAAAATTGCTTGTGCCCCAGCGCGTCGCTCGGCCGGAGCGCGGCTGTCCATGAACACTTGCCCCCCGATCGTGAAGCAGGCGACACCGATCCCTTGGAGCGGGATGCCCGCCAGGACCACCCAGAGGGGAGGGTCGACCGCGAGACTCAAGAATCGGACGGCCAAGGCGGCGATGCCGAGCGCCAGGGTCCCCTGAAAGCGGAAGCGATGAAACATCCAAGGGAGGACGGCCAAGGCAGCGATTTCCGGAACCTGGCCGAGCGTCATGGCCGTGGAGATCCAGGCGCGTGGCAACCCGCGCGACTCCAGATGGGTTGGCAAGACCTGGTAGATGAATGGCGTCGTTAAGCAGACGCAAAAGGCTGTCCGCAAGAACACCGAGATCTCGCGACGGCGGAGCATCGCGACCGCAGCGCGCAGGCCCGAGGCGGTCTGGGCGCCGACCGCCAGCGGGGGGGTATGCGGTAACGTCAGACTGTAGACGGAAAGCACGAGCGAGAGACCGGCCGCGACCCAGAATGCTTCATAGGCCCCCTGCCCTGCTCGCGACGAACCCAGGTGCGACATCAGTAACGAGACGAACCAGCCGGAGACCATCCAGCCGATCGTTCCCCAGAGCCGCACCCCGGCAAACTCTTTTTGCGGGTTGGCCAGGTTCCGAAAGGCGAGCGATGCGCCGATCACGGTCGTCGGAGCCATGACGAGCCAGTAGGCCAGGAACCAGGCGAACAGTGACCAGGGCGTGACCGAGACTCCCCAGGCCAAGGTCGCCAGGATCGCCGTCCCCACCACGTAGGCGAGGGCCAGGAACCGTTGGGCCGGCATCAGGCGGTCGACCAGTTGGCCCGCCCCCAAGGGCATGGCGAACGACCCGAGAGCCAGGGTTGCGAAGATCCACCCTCGTCCCCTGCCGTCGATGCCGAGGTCCCGGAGGTGGACCGCCAGGAGCGGCCAGAATGCCCCCTGGATCGCGTAGATCAAGGCCATCATCCCGGCCAACCGCCACCGCGTTCGTGCGTAGCTGCCCCCCACCGTCGGGTTCTCCTGACTCGTTACGGACCGGGATCGTTCAAAAATGAGGACTTCAAAATGCACTGACATCGTGCATCATTGATTCAAATGAGAGAAAAAAAGGCCTCGTCGAGCAGGGTTCGGCGCTCAGGGTTCGAGGCCTCGTTGACGTCTGCGCTCGGCCTTGCGTTCCAGGCGATTCGCCCTTCGTTCCTGGAAGGTGGGGGGTGGGGGGGCGTTGGGGTCGCGGGGCTTTTGAAGCTGCTTGAACATCTCGAGAGCGCCGCGCGCCATGCCGTTGCCGAGGACGGATTGGGCGAGGTTCTTGAGCGAGAGGTTCATGGCGTCGCGGTCGATCTCCGGGTTCTTGAGAGTTCCCCGGATGGGCACGCTGATCCGCTGGTTCTCCACCAAGGCGCTGAGGACGGGCGAGTTGCCCACCATGGCCGCCGTGATCGGCAGGCTGGCGGTGAGCTGGAGGTTGCGGTCGAAGTCGACCCAGCCGTCGAGCTCGACTCGGGTGAGCTGGCCGAGCGGCAAGGCCAAGCCCTGCTGATAGACTCGGCGGTCGGCGATGGTCAGCGCAACCGGTTCATCGAGCTTGATGGTGGGTCGATCGGTCCGGCCGAGGAGGATGAGAAGCTGGTCGGCGACCGGGCCGGGGAGGAACTCGACATCCTCGAACTTGACCTCGCCCTCAACCTTGGCTTCCCGCTTCACCGGGCCGCCGATCGGGAACTCCGCTTCTTCCAGGTTGACGGAGACCCGCCCGTGAGCACGTGTGGCTCGATCGAGGACAGGTGCCACATAGGAGAGGAACCGGCGCGAAACTTCATCGTTGATCTCCGCGTTTGCGATTGACGAGCTTCCGTCGAGCCTGATCTTCGACCCCTGCTCACGATCGATCGTGAGCAAGGGTTCGAGGTGGATCCGGCCGCCGTTCAGTGAGGTGTCGATGACGTCGATCGCGAGCCTGCCTTCGCGGGTTCGCGCGACGATCGGCAGGGGACCGACGCGGAGCCCGTAGATATTGGCTTCGGCCAGCTCGAATCCGAATTCGAGGTCAATCGACTTGAGGAAGCCGGGCAACGATTCGCCCGCCAAGGGGCCACGGATCTTCCAAGGGCGAGGCTTGCCCGAGACGCGGGCCCCGGGCTCGACGCGTTCGGAAAGCAGGGTGTTGATCGCGTCCCAACGGGGTGACAGGGTTCCGTGCAGGTCGGCGATGCGCTGGCCTTTGGGCTCGGTCAGGCGGCCGGAACCCTCGAGGGTCGCGTACCGGCTGGTGAGGACGAGCTCGGCCACGTCGATCGCGTTCGCGTTGGTGGGGTACAACACGTTGAGCGAAAGGGCGATCGGCCCTTCGTCGCGAACGCTGTCGTTGGCCTGGCCGGAGGTCAGGAGCGGGTGGAGGTCAACCTTCCCCACGAATCGAAGGCCGTCCTCGCTGGATTCGGCCGTCGCACGCGCGGACCAGGGGCCAGTCAGGCCCCCGTTCGAGGTTTCGAGGTTGGGCCCGATGAGTTGTCGCAGGGCCTCGAGGTCACCGGCGAACCCCACCGAGGCGCGAAGCGCTCCGGTTCCGCCGAGGCCCGAGACTTGCATCCCCTCGGGGGCCATCGCGATGGCCGATGGTCCCGGACTTGCGGTGGCGGGGGTCAAGACGAACTCCCCCGCCTTGCGGTCGTAACGCCCCTTCGCGTTGAGCAGGATTCGTTCATCCCCTGGTTTCGCGTTCTCGGCGAGCGCCGCGATGGAGACCGCGAGGCGGTTGATGTCGATGCCGGTCGCGTTCCACTGGGCTTCGAGGTGCCCCTCGGCGCGGTGCGGTGGATCGACCCAAGAAATGGGGGCCTTGGCATCCAGGGTGACGGAGTTCGCGTCCTGGCCCGACCGGGTGGCGAGCTTGACGGTCGTGTCGCCGCTGGCGAGATCGAGCCGAGCTGTGTTCCAGGAACGAGGGAGCCCCGAGGCGGTCGCCATCCCGTCGAGCGCGAGATCGAGGTGCAAGAGATCGCGTTGGAGCGGGCCTGCCGCGAGGCCGTCGACCTGCAAGCCACGGAGGTCGGAGGTCAGGTGTCCCTGGAACCGGGTCCCGGCTCGTCGATAGTGGCCCGAGAGATCCCCCCCGCCGGCCAGTTCGATGGCACCGAAGTCGAGCAAGTCGCGAAGCTGGCGTTGGAGGCCGCCGAGGTCGATGGTCCCCGACCAATCGATTCCGCGGTCGACATCCCCCTGCCCCGTCATGTTCAAGAACGCGGTTCGCACGGTCATCCGCTCGATCGCGACTCCTTGGTCTCGGCTCGCCAGTCTGCCGGTCAGCGTGGCCGGCTCATGGAGCGTGAAGCGACGCCCAAGATCCTCCGCTTCGAGGTCGCTGATTTTCGCCTCGACTTCCCAGGCCTGTCCTTGGCCTTTGGGATCGTCCCGCGATTCGATTCGCACTTCGGCCGAGCCCCGGTCGAGCGTGATCCCATCGCGCAGTCGGAGTGCATGCGGCAACTGACGCGCGAGTGCGGCGAGGTCGAGCGTCCCCTCAACCTTCGCCACGGCGTTGGCTGAGGCCGGTCGCTGGCCGCTCGCCTTGATCGAGCCGAGGGGCGAGGTCAGGTCGAAGTGGCGGACGACCCACGTCCCCTCGGTTGCGGTCAGGTTCCAGGCCCCGGTGACGCGGTCGAGCCGGAGGTGGTCGCCAGCCAGCCGCGAACCTGTGGCGTCGACGTCGAGGAGCCCGACGTCTCCTGAGACAGCCCATTTCCCCGCATCACGCCCGAGTGTGAACTGGCCGTCAAGCTGCCCCGCCGATTCCAGGCCAGGCACGCTCAGGGCCCAGGGCCAGCGTTGCGCCTTGACCTCCACGGCCAGGGTGTTGGCCGGTTTCCAACGCTCGAAACGGCCCCCAATATGCAGCGTCGCCGAATCTGGAATCGCAGCCTTTTCCAGCTGAAGATTCCAGGCGATTGGCCGGGGGGCCGCCGGGACGTCCAGCGTCAGGTTCGCGCGCTCGGCCGTCACCGGGACCGGCTGCCCCGCGGCCCGGAACCTGAGCTTTGCGTGTTGCATGCGAATGTGCAGATCGGTGCGTGGATTTTTGCCGAGGACTGGTCTGATCGCCTCGTACAGGTCGATCGAGCCGTCGGCCCGCCGCTCCACGTCGAGGTTGGCGCTCTTGAGGTCGAACGTCCCGAGCCGAGGGCGTTCGAAGAGAATCTGCCGCAGGTTCCGGTCCCAGACGGCGCTGGGCGAGGTGATGACCTGGTCCTGCTGGGCGTCGCGGAGCACGAAGTGGGTCAGCCGGGTCGGGCCGAACCAAGAGAACCGGATCGTGGCAAAGTCGATGCCGGCGGGCGCGAGCGCCCGGTTCGCCCGCGTGAGCAGCCAGTTCCGAGCGGGTCTCGTCCCCAAGCCCCAAGGGATGGCGGCGATTGCGGTCACGAGGAGGATCAGCACCGTCGCCAGTACCCTCCAGCGGCGCCGAGTCATCCGACCGAGGTTTGTGGTTGCCATGAGTCTCTTTGGATGAGCTCCTCTTTCGTGTGTCCCTTGCCCTGGCCGATCCTCATCGCGGCCGCGATCGAAAGGGACTCGACTCGCGTCCTCTTTCGCTATCTTATCCGCGTGGAGGGGGTAAGAAACAGGCAGGCTTGGGAGAGATGGGGGAAGAGGAATGGAGGCGGAAACGCCCTGGGGACTCAATCTCAAGGATCAGAAGCTCTGAAAGAGCGGCCTAATGGGTCGCGCCAACGGGACCGAGATCACAGACCTTGCACTCGGATGAGGCTGCCTTTTTTTTGTGTATTTATAAAATGTAAATATGCTGATTTTTATTGGCGTTGCCTCGGGCTGTCTTGGAACGTTCTGCTGGGGCGAAAACCGGCGAGAGCGTGTGCAACACGCCGGTCAATCGCGCTAAGCTATTGGTCGCGGTTTCCTTTGATTTTCTGATGGGTTACCACGGCCAAACCTATGCTGCTGGGTGCCACGGGTTGAGTCCAACCCGTGGCACTCAGAAACTGACGAGCTATTCAAAGAAAGACCGTGCCAGCGGCTTAGGGCAAAGGGAACACCAAGCTGTCGACGGAAATCCTTTGGAGTTCAGGCGCAGCCACTGCAATCGGGTCCACTACGCCAAGCTTCGGCCCGACGCTGAAGAGCAGCCATTGTCCCGGCCTGACCGCGTAGAGGTCGCCTCTGCGCATAAATTGGAGGTTCAGCCTCGGGACCCTCTCTCCTCGCGAACGCAGGTAGCCGAATGGCTGGGCCGAATAGGGGTCGAGCGGCAGGCGGTCGAGCAGGTCAGGGACCAGGGCGTCGAGGGTCTCGGGATACGTCCCATCGTGGGTCTGGTTCCAGGCCCGAAGCGCGATCACTTGGACGAGTCCCCGGCGGCCCACCATCGCGAGCTTGAGGTGTTCGGAAAACCATGTGTACGAGAGGACCCTCGCGGCCAGCGGGCTGTTCCTCTGGCGGTTCTCGGCCTCTCGGAAAGTGGTGATACTTGGCGACGGTTCCGACTCGCTCGCCGACGCCGCGATCAGTCGTTTGAACTCTGCCCGACAGACTCGCCGGGCGCGTTCGCGCTCCCACGAGGGATAGAGCAGCATGGTCTCGTAGATGCGTGTCGGGATCGGTCGCGTGCGGGGACCATTGATCGCCACCTCGAGTTCGGCACCCGAGAGGTCGAGTGCCCGCTCCACGAGCGGAGCCTCCGCTTTCATGACATCGCCGAGTGTGGGGAAGGGTGGCAGCGCCCGGAGGTCGGTCAACGCCTTGCGGAGGAGGTCGGGCGTCTGCTTGTCACCGGCTGCCCAGTCGAGCGCCAGCATGGTCGCCTGGCGATCGATCGCGAGGGCGTTTTGCGTCACGAAGGAAGTCGGGCCGGCCTCGGTCATCTGTCTGGCCATTCGATATTGGGCGAGGATGTCCTCCCAGGCGCCTGTCAGGTTGTCCTGCTCCAGGCACCCGCGCCCGTGCTGGTCCAGCAGCCAGGCAACCCGGCTGATGTCGCCGCTGGTCGGATCGGGATCGGAACCGCCCCCGAAGAGAGGTCGATAGGGGAGCTGGGGCGGTGGCATTTCCGTGGCCTGTTGGATCCGCTTGATGAAATCCTGGTTCTTGTTGAGTTCCACCCGCAACCGGCTGATGTCGGGGGGACGTCCCCCTTGGACTTTTGCTCCTACTTCTGTCGCGGCTATCCCGTACATCGGGAGGATTTCCATGGCCAGGCGGTGATAGGTTGTGGCGGTCTTGTCGGATCCCGGAGGTACGATTCCGGAGGGGGCCGAGGCGGCGACCATCACCGGGCCGGGATCGGGCACGCCCCAGGCGCGGTTGGCGATGAAGGCGGCCGAGAAGACGACCGAGGGCGCGACCGCGTACCCAGCCAACCGAAGCCAACGAGCGGGGCCGGGCCGGGCGTCGAGCCAGTCACCGGCCCAAGCCCGAGAGATGATCAGGAGCGCGATCGGCGTGAGGAGGAGGGTCCAGTGGGGCACCATTCCCAGGATCGCCAGGCCGGACTGCAACGGCACGATCGCCAGCCAAACGACCACCGCGATCATGCCCGCCGTGATCCGACGCCGGAACACCATTCCGGCCAGCGTCCCAACCGCAAAGGCGTTCGCGATTGGGGCGATGGCGATGAGGACCGGCTGGAATGTATGCGACGGTGTGAACCACAGTAAGCCGAGCTTTTGCCATTCGTGCGGCCGGCAGACTGAGAACATCACCAACATGATCAGAGCCGTCGCCGCCAGACCGTTTCCCCAGGCCCGCATCGTCCTGGACCAGATCGGCCCAGGGCCGACGCCGAGGTGGAGCAGGAACCGTTGCGACTCCGTCGCCGTCTCGCCACCGAACACTCCCACGCCCGTCACCAGCGCCGCCAGGACACAGACAGAGAAGAGGGTGATAGGCAGGACATCGACATCGCCTACCCTTGAGGCAGCGAACAAGAAGGCTAAGGCGGCCCAGACGGCCGCCGATGCGCCGAGCCACATCCAAAAGCCCTCGCGCTTCGCCTTCCACGCCAGGGCCTTGGTGGATGAGGCCGGTCGCAGTCGGATCGGCCTCGCGCGTCCGGCCGGCGTGTTGGCCGCATCCTCTTTCAGGAACCAAGGCGACCACCCCGCGAGGGGTCGCCAGACGATCGCGACGGCCGACGCCGCCAGGGCCAGCGTTGCCATCAACAACCGGGCGGGGATCACCGAATCCGAGATGAATTCGACCTTGGCCCCTCCGCTGGCGATGTACGAGACCTCGCCGACGCAAAACAAGGCCAGGGCCCCCGCAACCATCGGGTTCCGCAGGAGCGCCGACCAGAGCAGGCCCCAGGCGACCGCCTCGAACAAGAGCGTGCCGTAATGCCCGATGAAGTCGGCCTTCCCGGGAAGGTCCCCCCCGTTGGTCGAGCCGAGGTAGCCCAGGGCGAGCATGATGAGGGCCAGGCCGAGCGTTGAGGCCAGGGCGAACGTGGTCTTACCCAGCCAGAGCATCCTGCGATTGACGGGCAGGGCGTCGAGCAGGCCGAGCGTATTCGTCTCACGCTCCCCGGCGAATGCCGCCGAGGCCGTCACGAACGCATAAATCGTCGCCCAGCAAAGGGCGATCAGCATCAGAAGGCCGGAGCGGATCCCTTCCGCCCCCGAGGCCAGCAGGACCCATTGCAAGAGGACGCCGGCCCCGAACAGGACCGGCCACGCCGGCCACAGGGTCCGCGTTTCCTTCCACCACAGACGGGCGATCATGGGAGGCTCCACGAAAGGAGGATCGAGCGGGATCGGGGTCACCTCACGCCAGGACGGCCGCGAACGACGGCGCCACCGTGGCCGGAACACGTCGCCTCATATAAGCAATATAGATTTCTTCCAGGCCCGGCGTTTCCACCTCCAGACCGGTCACACCCGGCAGGCCCCGGAGCGCCGCAATCGCCTCGCGGTCGGTGGCGTGGATCAACCAGGACGATTGCCTGGGGGCGTCGTCGGCGTCGATCAATTGCCACTCAGGGCCGAACGGCAGGCTGGTCGGGCGAGCCGGGCCGTCGAGTGTGAACGAGACCCGGAATGTCCGGGCCTTGAGTTCGTCGAGTGGCTCGGCCAGGATCAACTTCCCCTTGTGGACCAGGGCGACGTGGCTGGCGATCCGCTCGACCTCGGCGACCTGGTGGCTCGACAGCAGTACCGTCCGGCCGCTCCCGGCCAGGTCGACCATGCTTTCCAGAAACTCGCGGCGGACCAGCAAGTCGAGTCCCGAGGTCGGCTCGTCGAGGATCAAGAGGCCGGGGTCGGGCGCCAGGGCCAGGGCCAAACCGACCTTGGCCCGCATCCCCTTGGAAAGGGCCTTGATCTTGCGGTCGGCCGGGAGGTCGAACCCTTTGATCAGGTCGGCATACCGGCCTTGGGTCCCTTCGGGACCGCCCGGGGCGTCGGGCCGGAAGCCGGAGGCGAACCAGCCGATCTCGGCCGCCGTCATCCAGTCGTACAGAGTCGGCGTCTCGGGCACATAGCCGACCTTGCGGCGGACCTCCTCCCCCTGCTTCCCTGGGTTGAGCCCGAGCGTCTCGACCCGGCCCGCGTCGGGGGCGACCAGGCCGAGCAGCGTCTTGATCGTCGTCGACTTCCCCGCGCCGTTCTCGCCCAGGAGGCCGAAGACCGAGCCGGTCGGGACGTCGAAGCTCAGGCCATCCACGGCCGGCCGGCCCCGATACCGGACGGTCAGCCCCTCGATCCGAATCGCGTTATCCTCGTTCATCGACCACCCCCGTCCCGTTGGTGCCGCTGCCCCCGTCGCCATTGCCATCGCCGTTGCTGCGCGCCCACTCCTCGTGGAGGATCGCCTCGATCTCGTCGCGCGGAAGGTTGCTTCGCCTCGCCTCGTTGAGGGCGTCGCGGAGCCTCTGGCGGACCGTCGCATGCCGGTCGTCCTGGCACATCACAGGCGCACCCACCGCGACCTGTAGCCCGGTTCCGCGCACCGATTCGAGGATCGCCTGTCCCTGGAGGTCGCGGTATGCCCGCGCCACCGTATTCGGGTTGACCACCAGCTGCTTGGACAACTCGCGCACCGAAGGAATCAACTCCCCCGGCCGCAGCAGCCCCGCTGCCACCGCATTCTTCACCTGGTCAGCGATCTGCGCGTAGATCGGCCGACCATCGGTCGTGTTGAGCTGGAAGAGCATCGCGTCCCCTCAACTGCTGTGTCAGTGAACTGATACAGTATTGGGGTGAGGCTCGTCGGAGTCAAGCCGGAAATGTGACAAGTGTCCCTGGCCGCGTGAGGGGCGGCCGGGGACGTTCGGGGGATTGGGGTTCTGGGCCTATCTCGCTCGGACATTAAGGCATGGCTAGGGCGGCGGCCACGGCTTTGGCGGCATTCACGTGGCCGAAGCCGAACTTGTCGCTGTGGCCGGTGACGGGGTTGTGATCGGGGCCAATGCGGTCTGCGGTCTGTGCCAGAATGTCCTTGAGCTGTTGCCGAGTCAGTCCGGGTTTCACCGAGAGCACCAATGCCGCCACGCCAGCGGCCAAGGGCGTGGCCGATGACGTACCGCCGAAACGGTTGGTGTGTCGGCCGTCGGTTCCTCCGGCCGAGACGGTGCCCAGGTTGAACCCGCGACCGGGCAGCGAGACGTCGGTGGTGAAGATGCCCGCAATGCCGCCGCTCGATGGGGCCACCACCCACAGCTCCGGTCCCACATTCGAGTATGCAGCGAGCATTCCTTGATCGGTCGAAGCCCCGACTGCGATGGCGTCCGGATGCGATGCGGGGAACCCGACGGCGGCGCCGAAGTCGTTCCCGGCAGCGCAGAATACGGCCGAGCCCAGGCCGTTGCGTCCCAGCACTCCGGCGTCCTGGATCGCCAATTCGATGTCGGGACTTGTCGGCCCTGACCACGAGCACGACAGGATGTCGGCGTGCAGCGCCGCATAGCGAATGGCGTCGGCCACACGGGCGTCAGAGGCCAGGTTATCGGCGTGGAAGATCTTCACCGCCAGGATCCGGCACTTCGGGGCGATGCCTAATGCTCCGCCTGCCTTGCCCACCGCAGCGATCACTCCCGCGCATGGGGTGCCGTGGATGTCGTTGCCGGTCATCTCGTCGAACGGGAACTGAAACAACTTAGGCCGGGGGTTGAAATGCTCGGGGTTGGTGTTGTCGGGGATGAAGAAGTCACGTCCACAAAGATCGAGCGGTTGAGCCGGGTCGGGATTCTTGCGGATGTTCGCCTTAAGATTCGGGTGCTCGACGTCGATGCCGTCGTCGAGCACCGCGACGACCACTTTGGCTTTGCCCAGCGTCTTCGCCCAGGCACCTGCGGCTTTCACGTCCTCGTTCTTCTTCTGCCCGGCCACTTTGGCGCGGTTCTCCAGATGCCATTGCTCATCAATGATCGTCGGCACGACCGTGCGACGGAACTCGGAGACGAAGTTCGGCGTGGCGAAGACGATCTCCTCCAGTTCCCCGCATGCGTTGGCCACCTCCACGATCCCTGCTCCGGCGCGTTTGCCCGCGCGATCGTAGGCCACGACCTGGTCGGGAACGAGGGGGTTTTGGGAGCGGACGGCCAGCCCCATCTTTTTCAGGATTCTGTCCCGGACTTTATCCGACGTGCCCGCCTTGAAGCGGACCACCACCTCTTTATAAACGACGCGAAGCAAGCCAGTCCCTGTTTCTCGAAACACGGCCGGCGGGGCTTCGGCGATCGTTTGGGCCTCACGGGCTTCCATCGCTAAGGTGGCCGCCCCGGGCATGCCCATATCCAGGAACGCCCTGGCGGCCCGAGTGATCCGTGTTGAAGTTTGCTCGGAGCCGGCCAGCCGGAACACCGGCCCACCGATACTCGGCTCAACCTCGGTTGAAACTTCCTCTAACTCGACCCGCTTGCCGGTGGCGCTTAAGATGTGCATGATTGGTTTATTGTGCTCGCTTATCTATCTTAGATATTGCCTGCATCGGCATGATTGCTCGTTCATTCGAGCCGCCGCCCATTTGAGCGTGCCCCGGCGTCGGGGTCCAAAAGAAAATCCTCCGTATTCGAAAGATTGCGCCGCGCAAGCGCAAGCAAAGCCCGCTCCGTTGGCCGGACCGAGTCGCTTTGTTGCCGAGTGGAGTACGATCCGAGGGACAAGGGTCGTCCCAACGCTTATTCGCGGCGATACGTGCCCAGCGTTTCGGGCCAGACGCGTTGCACGAGATCGTCGTCCTCGCGGATCCGTTCAATCAACTCATCCACCGACCCTTTGGCTCCCTTGGCAGGGCGGAACGAGACCTGGCTGGGGATGTAGTCATTGCGTTGCTCGACGGCCAAGCCCAGTGGTTCGGCGAATGCCTTCAGTTCCTGATCCGACGGCGATCTCTTGAACCGGACCAGCACCTGGCCGGTCGGGATCTTCGGTTCTCCCTTCTCGTCCCACAGCAGAGGCTGTACCTCGGTCTCATCACCCAATAGCGTGCGTATCCGGTCAAGCAATTGCGAGGGATCGGCTGCCGCCGGGCCGACCGTCAGCAGGTACCGGCCGGGATGGCCCGCCAGCGGCTCCCACTGACCCATCTCCGCAATCTTCTCCTCAGGTCTTTCCGAGAGTTTGGACCTTGGGATAGTGACCACGAAGGTCGTCGTGCTTGCCCTTGATTTTATGTCCATGGCCGTGCACTCCATCCGGTTGGCACGCACCGCTCACGTCGGCGCGGATAAGGAACGGTGCCCCAACCACTTCTATCTTACGCCCTCACCCGCTCCGCGTCACCTCAATGAATTCGGCCCGCGCACGCTCCATCCCGTACGGCCTGGTCATTCCCGGCGCCATCTCGGTCGTCTCGCTCGGCGACCTTGACGGCGACGGCTGAGTCGACCGCGTTCGAGGCGTGGACCACCCGCAAGTCCGTCCGCTCACGCTCGGGCGATCCCGTCTACGTGTCCTCAGCGAGTGATTCCGCCGGCCCTGTCCTGCTTTTTCGTTCGACGTTCAGGGCAGCAGCGAGGGGGCGTCCACTGTGCGTCTACGGTCAGCCGGAAGTGGAGGCGGAGTGGTTTGGACGTTTGGCTTGCTGGCAGTTGGAAGCATCTTGACCACGCAGAAAAATTACGTAAGTGAGCCGTTTCCTGTCAGACTTCCTGAAGGAGTCGGCTGTGATTGACTGCTTTTTATTGCTACTGGGCCGGCGTTGAGATCGCTTGGGCGAGCGAAACGTCGATTTTCAGGCGAGTTCCCTATCTTCGGCTTCTTTGACTGTTCCATTGGTTGGTCAGGAAACGGAGGTGCTGAGCTGAGATGGCCACACGGGAGCTTCGCTTGACAGTGGGATCTGCGTGAGGAAGATGTTGGGGGTGACCTCCGGCCACGATTCGCTTGATTACGATACGCCGTATGGAGGAGAGCCATGTTCTCCGAGTCGTGAATTTGTGTGCATGCGTATTCGTGGCACGGATCGCGTCAAGAAAAATAAGCGGTCGTTGATCCGATACCTTCCGCTTCCGAGGCGGAGACTCACGCTGAAGGTCCAGGACCCGAGCTAATGAACCAAGCCAAAAATCAGTTTTATGCTTATGAGATGAGCGATGTCTCGCATATGCCGATCACAACGGCCCAGGTTGGCCGCGACTGGATGGACGCGTCGGAACGTCGGTATGCGTACCGCTGCTTGCCCCTGACGATTGCGAATCAGGCCGGCTGGGTGATCGGCTGTCCGGCCACGTTCGTCGTCAATTGGGACGGTCGAAACTTGCGGGAGGGCCTCCGGATTGACTTCGAGCCCGGACCCGAGCATCGCGACTCCCGGGTCTTGAGTCACTTCGGTAGCGGCATTCTGACCATCGCCATCCCTTACCTGTTCCGCACCCCGGAAGGGATCAACCTCTGGACGAAAGGGCCGTGCAACCAGTTCAAGGATGGCGCCCAACCGCTCGAAGGGATTATCGAGACCGACTGGCTGCCGGCCACCTTCACCATGAATTGGAAACTGACCAGGCCGAATCATCCCGTTCGCTTTGTGCGTGGCGAACCCATTTGTATGGTCGTTCCCATGGCCCGTGGCCTGGCCGAGCGCTTGGAACCGCAGCAACTTCCCGTGCAGGCCAACCCTGAGCTTCATCAGCAAGTGTTCGATTGGGCTCGCTCCCGCGCGGACTTCAACGCGGCACTCAACGTGCCGGACAGCGAAGAGGCTCGTCGCGGCTGGCAAAAGGAATACACGCTGGGGGTGATGGCAACCGGGGTTCGCGCCACCGAGCATCAGACGAGTCTTCGCCTCAAAGAATTTGTGATGCCCGGCTCATCGACTCAAATGCCACCGAGTTGAGTCGATCTTCAGCGGGGAGGAGCGCCGGAGGGGAGGTGTTGGCTGATGAACGCGGCGACCTGCTTTCCGAGCCGTTCTCGCCCTTCGGGGCTGAAGTGAACGCCGTCGGTGGTCATGATCTTGGCCGTGGCGACGGAGTCGTCAGGTAAGGCGGTCCGCAAGTCATCGACGGGCACCTTGAGTTCGTCCATCACTTTGAGGGCGATCTGGTTGTACTGGTCGATGGAGGCTTGAAGCAGTTCGTAATCCGCCTTGGTCCGCGCCTGGGCGGCTCGGTCGTCGAGGATCGGCGTGGAGGTGGCGAACAGGACGACTGCGCCTGTCTCCTTGCGGATCCGCGCGATGATTTCTCTCAGGTTTGCCTCGTACTGTTTGGGTGAGACCTGGAACGTCCCGGTCGTCTTGGACTTCTTGGTGTCGTGGATTCCGCAGTTGAAATGGACGACGGCCGGTTGTTCGCGAATGACCCACTCGTCGAGGTGCTTGAGCACGTTTTGGCTGTCGCCCCCGTTCGGCTTGGGGCTGATGATCTTGACCTTACCGGCGAGTTCGGCCTCGACGGTGGGCGCATAGCCGAGGCGGATGGAGTCGCCGATGAGAACGACCTTGGCTGGTTCCGTGGCCAAGGCCGAAACTGAGGTGACGGCGATCATTGCCGGGACGAGGCGGGTCATCAGACGCATCGGGAGGATCCTTCGAGGGGCGTGATTCCTTCGGAAAAAAAGGCGGCCGGGACGATTCCCCTGCTCTTCATTTGTGGAGCCGTTCGTCTCGTTTGGCCGACTCGCCTCAGCGTAGGAGACCGTTGCGCTGGGAGCAAGCGAATGAGGGGACTTCACGTCGCTCGCCTCGGTTTGTCATCATCCGGTTGTCTCTTTGTCAACGTCAATGCGCATGAGTTGGTTGCGGCGCGATCTGGGCTCTGGCAATGTAGGGCGACCGATGGTTTTTCCTCCTGGCTGCCCGGCTCGGGCTGTGGTGACGTTAGGGAGGGGGGAGGCTTTGCCCGTGGCCCAGTCAGTTGGAGAACCGGATGTTGCCGTGACGACTTCCCCGACCAGGGCGGAGCCGTGGGCCTGGGGAATCTGTTGGTTGATGTTCGCGTCAACCGCGCTCAACTACATGGATCGGCAGTCGATTTCGCTCGTTGGGTCGATGATCCAGAAAGAGTTCAATCTCAGCTTCGCCGACTTCGGCTGGGTCTTGGCCTCGTTTCAATTGACTTACGCCGTGTGCCAGGTGCCGGCGGGCTATTTGGTGGACCGCTGGAACGTGCGTTGGGCGTACGCTGGTGCGGTGGCCTTTTGGTCGCTGGCGGGGATGGCGGCGGCGTTCGCGCCGAGCCTGGCCGTGCTGATGATCCTGCGCGCGTTGCTGGGTGTGGGTGAGTCGTTCAACTGGCCTTGCGGGTTACGTGCGAATGCGATGATCCTGCCTCCGGCCGATCGCAGCCTGGGCAACGGAATCTTCAATTCGGGAGCCGCGGTGGGGGCGGTGCTGACCCCCTTGGTGGTGCCGATCCTGGCGAACAAGTATGGCTGGCGGACGGCGTTTATGGTCGTCGGGATCCTCGGTTTTCTCTGGGTGGGGGTCTGGTTAACCGTAATCAGCGGTCCGCGACGCAACATCTTCGCGGGCCGATCGGCCGCGAAGCCGCGACCTGCTGACGACCTGGTGGACGAGACCGAGACCCCGTCCGGACTCTCGAGCCAGGCGATCCTTGGGTTTGGCAAGGTGGTGGTGGCGGCTCTCCTGGTGGCCTTCTCGGCTTATTGGTTTGGCCGGACGGCGATTTGGTGGGGAATCACGGTGCTCATGGTCGGCCTCTTGCTGGCCGCCCTGGCCTTGCCGATGCAGGCGCTCAAAGGGGCCGACTGGGCCCAGAGCCTGGGCGAGATCGTCAGGCTTCGGCGATTCTGGATCCTCGTCCTGGCCTCCATCTCGATCAATATTTGCTGGCACTTTCTGGTTGCCTGGCTGCCCCTCTTCCTGATCAAAGATCGAGGCATGGCATACCTTGAAGGCGGCCTTTTCAGTGCGATTCCGTTCTTGGCGGCTGACGTGGGGAACATTGGCGGCGGAGCCTTGTCCTCGTTCCTGGCCCGCCGTGGGATGAGCGCTGCGCGCGCCCGGATTCTCGTTATCTCCTGCTGCACCCTGCTGATTACAAGCGGGGCCCTGGTTGGTTCAGTCTCGAACGACACCGTGGTCCTTATCCTGATCGCGGTCATGGCGATGGGGACCGCAGCGTTCATGGCGAACTACTTTGCGTTCATCCAGGAAGTGTCGCCCCGGCATACAGGGTTAGTCGCTGGGATTCTGGGGGGACTCGGTAACCTCTTTGCAGCCGGTTTTCATCCTGTCGTCGGCTGGGCCAAAGACACAACCGGGAGTTTTGGGATCTTGTTCGTTGTCGTGGGCCTGATTCCGTACGTCGGATTAGGGGCCTTGGCTTTGGGGTGGGGGACCCGATCAGAGGAGGCGGAATCAAGCTAGACGGCTTTCGGAGAATCTGACATGATCCGCCGCGATCCTGTCAAACGGGCGTTCGCCCCCTCATTTCTTCTGGGGCGACGTCTCGGTCCGGACCGTCTCTTTGGTCCTTCGCAAGGTGGTGTCGCAATGAAGCGTCTCATTCTCGGCCTCGTCTGTGCGTGCTGCTGTCTCAGTGGTTGTGAGTTGCTCGAGCACAACAAACGAGCAAAGTCGGGTGATCTGGCTCATGACCACGAGCACGAACAGACAGAGGAGACCGACAGCGTTGGAGCGGTCAAGTCACCGCCCCCCAAAGGTTTCTTTCATGGGACCCGGCTCCCCGGCGCGCTGAGTTCCGATGCACGGGACATCGAGCGAAGCCTGGGAGTTCCCTGATCGAGCGCGGTGTCATGAACCCAATCGTGCGGGCCGCCTTGAGCCGACTGCTGGGCAACCGTGGGGAGCGTCACGCTGCGCGTTTCCTGCGAGGGCAGGGATTTCGGATCCTGGCGAAAGGCTACCGCACACCCCTCGGCGAGATTGATCTGATCGCGCGCGACGGCGACATCCTGGTTTTCGTCGAGGTCAAATCGCGCCGGCAGGGGCAACCGGCCGAGGCGGTTACCCTGGAGAAGCAGCGCCGGCTGACCCTGGCCGCGCTTCAGTTCCTCGCTCAGCACCGGCTGCTCGAAAACCAACGGGCCCGGTTCGATGTCGTCGCGATCGTTTGGCCTGACGATCGCAAAGCCCCTACCGTCGAGCACTTCCGCAACGCATTCGAGGCAGTGGGCCGGGGCCAGATGTTCCGATAATCGAATGCTCGCTCAATCGTTCCTTGCTCCTACCTGACCGTCCCCTCACTCATCCTTACTCCCACTTTTTCTTTGCTATGTTGAAGCTAAGCATGCGCAGCAACTCGTTGCGCGGAACCTCGCGGAGCGCTGCGCACCCTGAAATGGAGTGGCGGTGAGTTTGCAGAAGGTAGTGTTAATATAGAGAAGGAAGCCAAGCAGGCAAAGCTTGAGACAAACGATTCCGTTGAACCGTTGGAATGAAGTCCTTCCTGGCATCGAGCTTGCTTAGCTAAGTGCCGACGACATCGACGGTCGGTTTGACCAGGAGTGTGGCCATGTCGACCGGCCGGCCCTGATCGCTCTGCAAGAGCCGATCAAAGGAGAGGACATACAAATGATGACACTACGATCGCTTGGGTTGGGCATGTTGGCCTTGGGTTTTCTGGTCTTGCCCGCGAGGGCGGACGACAATGACAAGGACAAGAAGGGAGTTGTGGATCTTCCCGGTCCGATCGACAACCTGGAAGATCTTCAGGACACAGGTCGAATGCTCTTCATGATGGCCGACACCAACAAGGACGGTCAGATCTCGCAACAAGAAGCGATCGACGCAGGAAATTTGCTGGTCGGCGGTTACTTCTTCCGCGCTGACAAGGATGGTAATGGAGCCGTCAGCAAGGAGGAAGCCGATCAGGCCCGTGAGGCCCTCCTGGCGCAAAGGCCGCTCCTACGAGTGATTGTCCAGCGTGCACAAGCGAAAGATCCCAAGATCACGGCCGCGACCCGCAATGCACGGCAAGGCGTGATGAGCCTGCTCGACACTAACAACGACGGTCAGATTCAGGCGCCCGAGGTAAGGCAGGCGGTCCAGTCGACTGTTCAGAGCGTGTATGCCGTGGCTGACACGAACCGCGACGGCCAGATGAGCCCCAGCGAAGTGAATGCTGCCCTGGCGGGGGCTGCGCGGTCGGTGGTCCAGGCGATGTATCAGAAAGCCGACACCGACGGCAACGGTCAACTGAGCCAGGCCGAATATGACAAGGCGATCATCGAGCCGGCCAACGTGGTCTTCCTCGTGCTCGACGCCAACAACGACGGGCAGCTCTCTCCCCAGGAGTTTCAGGCCGCCGAGCGTGCCTTGGCCAGCCAACTCCGGAAGATGAACGTGCCCGAACCGGCCAACTCGCCCAAGAATTTGATCGAGTCGGGCCGCACTCCGGCCCAGGCAGCCCCCGTGCCGAACTTCAACGCGGTGGGGGTTCGTCCGGCCCAGCCCCAGCCTGCGGTGCAGCCCCAACCCGCGCCTCAGCCCCGCCAATAAGCGATAGCGGACAAGAACGACGGATTCACTCGCTGTCGTGTTAACGGAGCGGAGTCGACGAAACCGCGAAGGGCAGGCTTTGGCCTGCCCTTCCGCGATTTCCGGTGCGCTTGGCCGAACTGTTTTCCGGGACTCACTCACTTCCGGGCGCGTTGGAGTCGCGCTGCGGGTCAGGCTGTCCGTGCGGCGGACAGAATAGCGTCGAGGGCTGCCATTTGGTTCAGACCGTCCTCGGCGGGTTTGGTCAGGCGTCCGCCGTTCGCCACAGCCTGAGACATGGCATCAACCATCCCTCCGTACTGGTTATGGCCGTCGAAGACGAGTTCTTTGACCGAGTCGGCCGTGCGGAGCTGGGCGGTCGGCCGGGCTGGAGGAAGGTAGGCGTCGGGGACTTCGATCACACCGGTCGTGCCGACCAGCTCGTACGTGCAGCGAAAGGGCTGCTCGAAGCTGCAATCCACTTGCCCGAGCACCCCGTTGGGGAACCGCAGGCTGGCCGTCAAGGAGAGGTCGACTCCCGTCGGTCCGAACCGAGCGACCGCCCCGTAGGCGTCGGCCTCGACTCCTGCGAAGAGCCGCGCTGTGCTCACTCCGTAGCAGCCGACGTCCCAGAGCGCTCCGCCGCCCCGTGCGGGATCGAGCCGCCAGTCACCCGGGTCGACGGTGATCGAGAACGAGGAACGGACCAAGCGGAGCTCGCCGATCGCCCCTTCGGCCACCAGCCGTCTGAGGGCCTCGGTCCTCGGTTGATGCCCCCACATGAACGCTTCCATCAGGACCACGCCGCGCGCCTTGCAATGGGCGACCATTTCGCGGGCCTCGGCTGCATTGAGCGCTAACGGCTTCTCGCAGAGAATATGCTTTCCGGCGTCGGCGGCCGCAAACACCCATGGGCGATGCAGTTCGTTGGGCAGTGGGATGTAGACCACGTCCACTTCCGGGTCGTCAAGTACCTCTTCATAAGAACCATAGGCGCTCGGAACCGAGAACTCGGCCGCCCAGGCGTGGGCGGTCTCCAGGTTGCGGCTGGCCAGCGCTTGGAGGTGGTTTTGGCTCGAGGCGCGGATCCCCGGAATGAGACCACGGCGCGTGATCCGGGCGCACCCGAGGATGCCCCAACGGAGCTTCGGGTTGGCAGTCATGGGCGGTTCGGCTCCTCGATTTCAGTTTCAGGGTCGGTTCAGTCTGACCTCGGACACCTTCGCCGAACCTGGCTCCGAGGGCAAGGGGGAGGCGTCATTACCAGGCTTTCCCCTTGCGATCGTCGAAGGTTCTTCGAGCAGGCCGATGTCGGTCCGTCCGAGAACGAGGGGTTCCATCGCGATGGTTGCCGCCCGACTTGTGCGATCTGATCGGCGCAGGCGGTGGGTGAGCACCCCGAACAGGGCCAGCGTCAGACCGCCGGCGAGGAGCAGGAACTGGGCCATCTCGGTGGCACCGCCGAGGAAGAACCGCAGGCGGCTCACGAGCAGGCCGCTCATCAGCATCAGCGCGGGGATCTCGAGGCGTCGCCACCGGAGCATGGCCGGGAGGAGGAGGGCGAGTGGAGCGAGAAGGAGGATATCGGCGTAGCTGAAACGGAGCGGCAGGAAAAACTCGCTGCCGAGCGCCGTGATGAGAGCCAGGGCGGCCGTTCCTCGCGACCCCACGAGGATACCGCGCATCCGCAAGGCCAGCGCCAGGGCACCGATGGCCGTCAGCCAGAGGGCCAAGCCGAACCGATCAAGCCGAACGTGTGCCTTGATTTTCATGGTCCAGGCCCAGGAATCGAGCAGCGGCTTGAAGTTTCGCAACGTGCTTCCGCCGGTGTCGATATCCCAGTAACGGCTCAAGTCGCGGCCCTCGGCGTCGCGGGGAACCTCACGGGGCGGTCCGTACCGCTCGATCAGGAGACTCGGGCCGTGGTCGAAGAGTTCGTCCCATACCTGGACGTTGTGGGCGTAGCTGATCCAGCCGGCTCGTCCCACCACCGGCAGGGTGGCTGCGGCCGTGAGGGCGGCCGTGACGATCAGGCCGGTGGCGCATTTCCGATATCCGAGCAGGGTCAGCGGTAGAGCCATCAGCAGGAAGTTTGGTCGCAGGGCCACGGCGAGCCCGAAAGCAAGGCCCGCGCTCCAGGTGTCGCCACGCCGTCGAGTGAGACTGCGGAGGCCGGCTGCCAGCCCCAGCAGAACAAAGACATAAAACTGTCCGCGTTCGACATGAAACCGCCAGAAGTCGCTGGCGACGAAGAAAATGAGGGCGATTCCCAGGAACGCCCTTCGTGCGGCCTGCCCCGGGATCGTTCCCAGCAACAACGCGATCGAGCAGGCCAGGGCTGCCCATTCGAGGAGGCCCCAGAACCACCGTTGCGCCGGGTACGGCAGCCCGCTCGGGAGGGCGTAACAGAGTAAGAGCGACGGTGTATAGGTCGCCCGACTTGGACCAGGATGGGGCCGTAGGGGGTCGAGCAACTCCGGCGTCGGGTGGGCGAACCAGTCGAATGTGTAAGGATCCAGCTTAGCTCGAATGGCCCGGGCACCGACCACCTTGCAGCGAAGGTCTACGCCGGCGAATTCGCGGAGGTCCGTCATGCTCTGCACGAACGCGGCAAGGCTCATCAGGCTGCCCAGGATCACCAGCCAGCGCAGGTATCGCCAACGGCCGCGCGATGTCCCGACGATATCCGAACCTGGGGACGGCGGCGGTAAACTGGTCGTTATGGACATATTACATACCGACTTCCCAACCCCATCTGTTCCGTACCCGGCTGAAATCAGACGAGCCTCTGTGATCTTAGAACATGGGTGAGAAGCGGGCTGATTGATCGGATGGGCACCCCCCTCATGCCTTTTCTTGTGAGGTGGCCATCACCCCGAGGATTAGACAGGGAGCTGTCGTTCTCCGCTTGCCTGTTGGGGCGAGCGCCGTTCCCGGGGCGAAGCGACCGCGCAACGAAAAACGCCCCGCCCCTTCGTTGAAGAAGGGGCGGGGCGTCGTTGAAAAGGATTCCGGCGATCACCGACTTTCGCGCCAAAGGCACTATCATGGGCCTGACGGGCTTAACGGCCGTGTTCGGAATGGGAACGGGTGGGACCCCGTCAGTATGTTCGCCGGAAAAGCAACCGGCGGGCGATCAAACCCGCCGGTTCCGTGTGCTTACTCTCACAGTGGTCGTCACGCAAGCTCAAACCGCGGTTTCATGGGCATGACCAACCGACTTCGAGTCTCTTCACGACGCGTGGTCCCTCAAGGATGGGAATACGTCGCCGTGTGATCGATCGAATACGATCGGTGAATGATGCAACCCAGATTCCTGTCCTTCGCGTCCCTGATGGGAACCGGCGGACGGATCGGGGTGGTCAAGCGATCGGCTGTTAGGACCGGTCGGCTGCGGCGATCACTCGCCGTGCACTCCCGGCCTATCGACCTGGTCGTCTTCCAGGAGCCTTCGCACTTGCGTGCTGGAAACCTCGTCTTGAAGAGGGCTTCGCGCTTAGATGCCTTCAGCGCTTATCCTTTCCCGACCTAGCTACCCGGCGGTGCCCCGAGCGGGACAGCCGGTACACCAGAGGTCGGTCCTCCCCAATCCTCTCGTACTAGGGGAGACCCTTCGCAAGTTTCCTACGCCCACGGCAGATAGGGACCGACCTGTCTCACGACGGTCTGAACCCAGCTCGCGTACCGCTTTCATTGGCGAACAGCCAAACCCTTGGGACCTTCTCCAGCCCCAGGATGCGATGAGCCGACATCGAGGTGCCAAACCTCCCCGCCGCTATGGACGCTCGGGGGAGATCAGCCTGTTATCCCCGGAGTACCTTTTATCTGTTGAGCGACGGCCTTTCCATCCAGCACCGCCGGATCACTAACGCCGACTTTCGTCCCTGCTCGACTGATGGGTCTCGCAGTCAGGCACCCTTCTACGTTTGCGCTCATGTTGCCAGATTGCCGACCTGGCCGAGGGTACCATTGCACTCCTCCGTTACTCTTTGGGAGGAGACCGCCCCAGTCAAACTGCCCGATGAGCACGGTCCCGGTCCGGGCTACGGACCGGTGAGGATCAGAGTCATTTCAGGGTGGTATTTCACCAGTGGCTCCCCGACGGCTGGCGCCGCCGGATCACGGCCTCCCACCTATCCTACACAGAAAGGACGCTGACCCAGTGCCAACCTGCAGTAAAGGTTCACGGGGTCTTTCCGTCTGACCGCGGGTACGTGGCATCTTCACCACGGCTACAGTTTCACCGGGTCCCTCGTGGAGACAGTGCTCCAGTCGTTACGCCATTCATGCAGGTCGGAACTTACCCGACAAGGAACTTCGCTACCTTAGGACCGTCATAGTTACGGCCGCCGTTTATCGGGGCTTCGGTCGCCAACTTCAGCTTACGCCTCATCGGCTCCCTTAACCTACCGACACCGAGCAGGCGTCAGACTCTATACGTCCTCTTGCGAGTTGGCAGAGTCCTGTGTTTTTGATAAACAGTCGCTAGAGCCGATTCTCTGCGGCTCTCCTTACGGAGAGCACCCCTTGTACCGAAGGTACGGGGTCATTTTGCCGAGTTCCTTCACGAGGGTTCTCCCGAACGCCTTCGGATACTCGCCTAGCACACCTGTGTCGGATTGCGGTACGGGCCGGATGGTTCGTCCCGACGGGGCTTTTCGTGGCCGGCTCGTCATCAGGCTTCCAGATCGAATGCTGTCGGCCTTGCGGCACGGGGTCATCTAACACCCCGACCTGACTGGAACCGGCGTCCTCCGTCGTTCAACCTTACCATCGGGTGGCGGAATATTAACCGTCTGTCCATCGGCTACGCCCTTGGGCCTCGCCTTAGGTCCCGACTGACCCTGGGCGGATTGACCTTCCCCAGGAAACCTTGTGCTTTCGGCGGACAGGCTTCCCACCTGTCTTGTCGTTACTCGTTCCGGCATTCGCACTCGCCCACGCTCCACTGGTCGTTTCCATCCAGCTTCGTTGCGGTGGGCGACGCTCTCCTACCATCATTGCTGATCCGCGACTGCGGCACGACGCTTAGTCCCCGTCATTTTCGGCGCGGGATGGCTCGACCGGTAAGCTGTTACGCACTTTTGAAATGATGGCTGCTTCTAAGCCAACATCCCGGCTGTCACCGCGATCCCACTTCCTTTGCCACTGAGCGTCGATTTGGGGGCCTTGGTCGGCGGTCTGGGTTGTTTCCCTTTTGAACGTGAAGCTTATCCCCCACGTTCTGACTCCCGGGGTCCGTCGTGCGGTATTCGGAGTTGGGTTTCGGAGGGTAGGCGGGAAGCCCCCCTACCGAATTCCGTCGCTCTACCCCCGCACGATATGTCCCGAGGCTGGCCCTAAAGCCATTTCGGAGAGAACGAGCTATCTCCAGGTTTGATAAGACTTTCACTCCTCCCCACGGGTCCTCCCCCAGTTTTTCAACACTGGTGGGTTCGGTCCTCCACGACCGGTTAGGGTCGCTTCAACCTGCCCATGGGTAGTTCACCTGGTTTCGCGTCTACTGCACCCGACTATGGCGCCCGATGAAGACTCGCTTTCGCTACGGCTCCCCCCCTGAAGGGGTTAACCTGGGGCCGGATACAGTAACTCGCCGGATCATTATGCAAAAGGCACGCGGTCACGCGGCCCGAAGGCATCGCGCTCCCACCGCTTGTAGGCACGGGGTTTCAGGTTCAGTCTCCTCCCCTCATCGGGGTTCTTCCCACCGTTCGGTCGCCCTACTGGGTTCGCTATCGGTCGTCATCGAGTGCTTAGCCTTGCGGGATGGTCCCCGCCGATTCAGGCCGGGTTTCACGTGCCCGACCCTACTCGGGTACCGAAGAGGGGAGATTGCATCGTCGCCTACGGGGCTATCACCCGCTCTGGCGCTCCGTTCCAGGAGGCTTCGGCTGACGCTCACTCATCCCATGTTATCGGCCCCACGACCCCGCGTGGTGTCCCACTCGGTTTAGGCTGATCCCCGTTCGCTCGCCGCTACTGAGGGAGTCTCGGTTGATTTCCTTTCCTCCGGGTACTGAGATGTTTCAGTTCCCCGGGTCTCTACAGGCATTCCGGGATCGACGTTCGTTGGGCAACTCCCCCGGACATATCGCAGCCTTCCACGCCTGTCTCTCTGATGACGCCTAGGCATCCCCCCCGTGCCCTTAGGAGCTTGACCACGCCGATCCGGACGCCGCGGTTTCCCGAAGGAAGCTCGACAGCCGAATCTGCGAGGGGTCAGTCCCCGATCTGTCTTCGATCGAGTGCCCAGCGTCTCGCGACGCAGGCTCACTCTCACTTGGGTAACGATCCCCATTGTGAGGTCGGTCGCTGTCGCAGCGATCGACACTCACGCATCCGTAAGGGTTCCACTGTATTGTGGAGAGATTCTTCTACTTGGTCTGCCACGACCACTTGTTTGCGGTTCTCACTTGCGTGACTTAACCACCGGATTGTGAAAGAGCAACCGAATTCCCATCACAACCCCGCAAGGCCGAAGCCTTGAAGAGCTATGCTCGGAATCCGCACTGGCCGCTGGCCAGGGGGTGAGACCGCGTACGGTCGCACCCCGCACCCAGCAGTGCAAAGCAAACGAAGAACAGAAAGCGAAAGGACCCCTCGGGTGAGGAGTCCCCTCATTGGTCGATCGTGTTCGTGGTGAGAAAACCTTCGTGGGAAGCCGGCGTAAAAACCATCTGATCAAGGAGACGGTGCCGATGCGGCTCTTCTTATCACGAAGCGAGCGGTGTGACCCACATCGGTTCGGATTCAGAGCCGAGATTTTCTAAGAAAAATCCTTAGAAAGGAGGTGATCCAACCGCAGGTTCCCCTACGGTTACCTTGTTACGACTTAGTCCCCATCACGGGTTTCATCTTCGGCGCCTGCCTTGCGGCTCCGGCGACTTCGGATGCCCCCCGCTTTGGTGGCTTGACGGGCGGTGTGTACAAGGCTCAGGAACACATTCACCGCGGCATGCTGATCCGCGATTACTAGCGATTCCAGCTTCATGCGGGCGGGTTGCAGCCCGCAATCCGAACTGAGGAACGGTTTTTGCGATTAGCATGACTTTGCAGCCTAGCAACGCTCTGTCCGCCCCATTGTAGTACGTGTGCAGCCCCAAGCATAAGGGCCATGAGGACTTGACGTCATCCCCGCCTTCCTCCGGCTTAACGCCGGCGGTCTGTCTAGAGTTCCCGGCACGACCCGCTGGCAACTAGACACAGGGGTTTCGCTCGTTAGGGGACTTAACCCAACACCTCACGGCACGAGCTGACGACAGCCATGCAGCACCTGTGCACGTTGTTCCTTGCGGCCTCACCGACGTTTCCGCCGGCTAATCCGTGCATGTCAAGCCTGGGATAAGGTTTTGCGCGTAGCCTCGAATTAAGCCACATACTCCACCGCTTGTGTGAGCCCCCGTCAATTCCTTTGAGTTTCAGCCTTGCGACCATACTCCCCAGGCGGGGTACTTCACGGTTTCCCTACGACAGGGAGCCCATCGGCGAGCCCCCTATCCAGTACCCATCGTTTACGGCCAGGACTACCGGGGTATCTAATCCCGTTCGCTCCCCTGGCTTTCGCGTCTCAGCGTCAGTAGGCATCCAGGACCTCGCTTTCGCCACGGGCGTTCCTTCCGATCTCAACGCATTTCACCGCTCCACCGGAAGTTCCAGGTCCCCCTATGCCCCTCCAGACTCGTCGTATCCACGCCCGTTCCCCGGTTGAGCCGGGGGATTTCAGCGACAGACGCACGAATCCGCCTACACGCGCTTTAAGCCCAATGATTCCGAATAACGTTCGCACGGTTCGTCTTACCGCGGCTGCTGGCACGAACTTAGCCCGTGCTTCCTCCAGGGATCAATCAAGGCTTTTCAGCCCTTTTTCCCCCTCGACAGGAGTTTACAACCCGAAGGCCTTCATCCTCCACGCGGCGTCGCTCGGTCAGGCTTGCGCCCATTGCCGAAGATTCTCGACTGCAGCCTCCCGTAGGAGTCTGGGCAGTGTCTCAGTCCCAGTGTGCCGGGCCACGCTCGCACGCCCGGTAGGCATCACAGCCTTGGTGGGCCATTACCCCGCCAACAAGCTAATACCACGACAGCCCGTCCCACGACGCCGAAGCTTTGGCAAAACACCGATGCCGGTGTCGTTGCGTCGCTGGGGATTACCCGCGGTTTCCCGCGGCTATACCCAATCCTGGGGTTGGTTACCGTCGCCTTACTCACCCTTGCGCCACTGGCCTTGCGGCCCGTTCGACTTGCATGCCTAATCCACGCCGCCAACGTTCATTCTGAGCCAGGATCAAACCCTTCGAGATTGGTCGTCTCCCCTGCTCCGAAGAGCAGAACGAGCCGGTCCTCACCTTCAAAAGGGTTGAGGAATTTGCTAACTGGTCGCAGCTCGAGTTCACCGGGGCACGCCCCTGCTCCCTCGTGCTGTTGGCTGTTGGATCCGTCTCCGTCGCGGTTCGACCTCCAACCAAACGGGGTCGAGACGACTCAAACGGCTCCACGCCGGCTTCCCTCAAAGGTTCTCTTCAACCACAAGAACCACGATCGACCGGATTGTCAAAGAACGAACGTGCTATCGAAGCGATTGGCCGGAGTGACTTGCCCTGGGGGCGTGTCACGCCGGCCGACTCTACCGACAACATCACGGCCCGCTGTTTTGGTGATCGGTTGCCCGTCCCAAGTCAGCCGGCCGTTTCGTTGTCACCCGTGGTGACACAGGCGACAGGGGAGATAATACCCGGATCCGAACCGAAGTCAATCGTTTGCTCTCGCTTGGCTTGTTGTGCTTGCATTAAACCGTTTGTAGTGAAGAGGTTACTGCCTGGGAATTTCTTGGATTAAGGCCGACGCCGCCACTCACTGGGGGAATCAGTGCGACTTCCTCTCCTTCCTGGATTGCCCTTGGGTCGTCGGCGTACTCGGATTCGATGGCAACCATCAGGTTGGGAATGAGTGGGGCCAGCTCGGGGTAGGCGCGGGCGAGCTCCTGCCTCAGGTCGGCGACTGTGGCGGATTCCGGGAGTTGGAGAGGGAGTTCCGATCGCCCCACAATCTGTTTGGCCAGGGCAAAGAGCCGGATGGTGACCTGCACGTGATTGCTTCCTTTGTTCCCCGGTGTCGGACACTCGCCACGAGAATTTCCCAGGCGAGCGAAATCTCCCACGCGATATTACTGATGCATCCGTCACTGCGAGGGAACCCATCGTTGGTAATCTTCGGGCGTGTCGAGATCGTCGAGCACGCCTGGTTCAGCCACCTCGACTTCGACGACCTCCGAGGCGTGGAGGGCGACAAGTGAGTTCAGGCCGGCACTTTGCGGAAGTTCTCGGCTCTTGAGCGCCATCGCCCAGGGGAGGACGATGGGATGACCTCGTCGCCCCTGGAAGGTGGGGGTGAGGATGGCTTCCGGAATGGCCTCAGCACGGTTCACGAGTTGAGAAACCAGCGCGGCGGTGATTCCGGGGCTGTCGGCCGGTGTAAGGATGACCGCTGAGGGATGGTCCGATCGTTCCAGGTGAGTCAGTCCGAGCTCGAACGAGGCCCGCATATCGGGGGGACGTGTCTCCGCAATGACGACAATGGCCCCTGCCCTGTCGGATTCGTCGATCAGGAGACCGGCTCCCGGCGCATCGCGAGGCGGAGTGACTACGACGACCGGCACTGCCCCCCCCTGCCGTAGGGCATGGACCACCCTGGTGATGACCGTCCGTCCGGCGATCGACAGGATCAGCTTGGGCTGTCCCATCCGTTCGCTCCTCCCGGCGGCCGGTACGATCGCCGCGATCATGGGTGGGAGAACCCGGAAACCGGGACCTCGTCGGGGGCCGGCTCGATCGCAGGGCGCGTGGCCTGTCCCGCCGGTCCCAGGTTGCGCCTGGCGATCAACTCGGCCACAATACTGATTGCGATTTCGGGGACGGTCTGCGAGCCGATTTCCAGTCCGACCGGCGCGGCCACGCGCTGAAGGGCCGACTCGGAGAAACCCATGTCGCGCAAACTTGCGAAGATGAGTCGGATCTTGCGGCGACTGCCGATCAGGCCGACGTAAGTCGCGGGTGTCGGAGCCAGATGATAGAGCGCTTCCTGGTCGTGGCCATGACCCCTGGTGACGATCAGGGCGTAAGTTCGTGACGTGATCTCGAGCGCGGGGAGTACTTCGTCGATCGGCCCGACGACGATTTTCGCCGCCATGGGAAATCGCTCTGGGTTGGCATACTGATGGCGATCGTCGACAACCCAAACCTCAAAATCGGCCTGTGCGGCGAGGTTGGCGACCCCCTGCCCGACGTGTCCTCCTCCGACGATGATCAGGCGGATCCGAGGCAAGGTCGGCAGGAAGGCGACCCCTGCTTTGACGCTGGGCCGAGGTCGGTCGGAGAGCGGAATTACCCCCTTGGCCGCTGCGTCCGGCGTTTGGCTTGTTGGCCAGGCCGCCGCGAGGGTTCCGTTGTGATCGAACAGGAATCGGCTCCCGACCGGCGCTCCCGCCCCTTCCTCGTTGACGACGACGGCCTCGGTGTACCCTTCGCCTGCTTCGAGGAGCTGTTGATAGATGCGGAAGTAAGCGAGCGGTTCGAGTCCACGGAGGGCCTCGGCGGCGATGACCATCTTCCCGCCGCAGATCAGGCCGTCGGCCCAGGCATAGTCGTGGTCGAGGATGAACGAGTGGACCTCTGCCCCGATCTCGCCAATTCGGCGGATCGCCTTCTGCTTTACCTCGGCTTCGACACATCCCCCCCCGAGCGTACCGGCCTGACCGCCGTCGGGGTCGACGACCATCAAGGCACCCGCCTTTTGGGGAGTCGACCCTTTGGTTTCGACCACCTGGCAAACGATCTGTTCCCGACCGCGCTCCAGGGCGTCGGTCAACCTTTGCAATACGTCGCGCATTGCGCCTGGGCCCTACCCGATCGAGGCAAATCGTGAAGCCGCCACCACGCCAAGGCTATCCCGCCGGCCATCGTTCGACAATCGGGCACTCCGGCCGCCGCGCGGTAATCCAGGCGGTCCACCGGGTGAACCCCAACCGCCCGCCCGGTCGTGTTACTGGAGGACCAGGCCCGTTTCGGCGTCGAACCAGGCGGCGTGATTAGGGTCGATGCGAATTGGGACTTGATCGCCGACCCGAATCGCAGTGCCGGGAGAAATTCGCAGACTGAGCGGGTGCGGCCCGAGGTCGAGTGTCGCGATCGTTTCGTGCCCGAGCGGCTCGAGTCGGCGCACCTCGGCGGACGCATTTAGACGGCCAGGCTCTGCGGATTCACCGTTTGCCAGGGCGATCTGCTCGGGTCGAACCCCGAGGTCGACCCGGGTCGGTTTCCGGTTACGAAGCGACTTGGTCCAGTACGAGCCAAGCTCTGCCGTCCAGGCGGACTCGCTGGGTGTGTCCATGACCTGAATTCTGGCCGATTCGTTCGACCATTCGACTGCGCATGGGAGAATATTCATCGGTGGGCTGCCGATGAACCGGGCGACGAACCGGCTCGCTGGGTGGTGGTAGACTTCCAAAGGGGTTCCCACTTGAACCACCCGCCCTTGGTCCATCACTGCGATTCGGTCCCCCATTGCCATCGCTTCGGCCTGGTCGTGGGTGACGTGGATCATCGTCGTACCGAGTTTTCGGTGAAGATCGATGAGCTCGGCTCTCATCGCGGCGCGGAGCGGGGCATCGAGGCTCGAGAACGGCTCATCGAGCAGAAATGCGCGGGGCTCACGGACGATCGCACGCCCGAGCGCGACCCGCTGACGCTGGCCCCCCGAGAGTGTTGCCGGCCTGCGATTGAGGAGTTCGTCTAGGCCGAGCCGGGCCGCGACCGCCGTGACTCGCTTCCCAATCTCCGTCTTCGGGAACCGTCGGGCACGCAGGCCGAATGCCAGGTTTTCCGAGACTGAGAGATGGGGATAGAGCGCGGGGGTCTGAAACACCATCGCAACGTCGCGATCCGCCGGGGCCAGCTCATCGGCCCTCGACCCGCCGATCCAGAGTCCTCCCGTGGTGGGCGTTTCCAGTCCCGCGATCAGCCGTAAGAGTGTGCTCTTCCCCGAACCCGACGGGCCGACCAGCACGAACAGTTCGCCATCCCCGATGTCGAGGTCGATCGCCGAGACCGCCGAGATCCCCCCCGGATAAGTCTTCGTGAGATTCTTCAGAGCGACCTGAGCCAACGGCTCTCCTCCCCTTGCGGTGGCTTGAATCCGGGCCGACCATTGCCTGGGCGACTCAGATTATACCGTTGCCGGGGGCTTTGGGGGGATTCTCGCATGTATGTTAACCTGGAAATTTGGAGGAGGCCGGCCTACTGGTTGGTGGATCGTGACCAGGCCATAATTCAGGATTTGCCGGGTACACACCCTTCAAATCCATGACGATGATTCTTGTTGCTCCAGGCCAGGGGCAGTGTTAAACTTTATTTAAAAGTATGGTCGATGAGATCATGCACGGAATCCAGAAAATCGTGATCCGACGCTCGACTTTTCTGACGAGGGAGTGGCCCGATGTTTCTGCTCAAGAGTGGGTCGAACCGGGATTGTGACGGGGTGACTCGGCGCGATGTTCTCCGAGTTGGATCGCTCTCGGCGTTTGGGCTGGGTTTGCCCGAATTTCTGCGGGCTCGGGCGATGGCGGGGTCGCCGGGCAAGGATGTCTCGTGCATTCTCCTCTGGCTTCAGGGGGGGATCAGCCATATTGATAGCTTCGATCCCAAGCCCGAGGCGCCGGCCGAAATCCGAGGCGAGTTCGGAGTCATCGATACCAACGTCGCCGGCATCCAGGTTTGCGACCCGCTGCCCAGGCTGGCGCAGCACCAGGATAAGTTTTCGATCCTCCGCTCGCTGAACCCGCGCAATGGATCGCACGGCGTGGCCGACGCGTACATGATGACGGGCCATCCGTTCAACCAGTCGGTCACCTTTCCCGCGTTTGGGGCGGTCGTTGCCAAGGAGAAGGGGGATCGCAACAGCATGCCCCCCTATGTGCAACTGGGCGTGTCGATCGACCAGCGGTTCGGCGGCGGCGTGGCGGGTTTCCTGGGGGATCAGTACAACCCGTTCGTCCTCCCCGGCGATGCCTCGAGCCCTAGCTTTACCGTCCGCGACGTGACCTTGCCCGGCGGCGTGAACCCTGAGCGGTTCCAGCGCCGGATGAAGGTGCTGGAAACGGTTGACACCTGGCAGGCCCAGTTCGAGTCGAGTTCCTCGGCTCTCGAAGCAGCCGACACGTTTTATGAGAAGGCATACAACCTGGTCACTGCCCCCCAGGCGAAGAAGGCGTTCGACATCGGTCGCGAAGACCCTCGGATCCGCGACCGCTATGGTCGGCATTCGTTGGGCCAGGGCTGTTTGCTGGCGCGTCGGCTGATCGAGTCGGGCGTTCGGTTCGTCACCGTCACCGATGGTGGTTGGGACACGCATCAGAACAATTTCAGCTCGCTCAGAGACCGGCTGCTTCCGCGACTCGACTCGGCGCTCTCCGGCCTGCTTCAAGATCTCTCCGACCGTGGCATGCTCGAGTCGACCCTCGTCCTGACCTTGAGCGACTTCGGCAGGACGCCGAAGGTCAACCCCTCCGCAGGACGCGACCACTGGTCCACGGCCGGCATTGCGCTTCTGGCAGGGGGAGGGATCCGCACCGGGGTGGCGGTGGGACGCACCAACGCGCTGGGGGAGCAGCCGACCGAGGCCCCGTACTATACGGAAGACCTCGCCGCAACGCTCTACCGCAGTCTCGGTATCCCGCTCGATACCACGCACATCACGCCGGACGGTCGCCCGATCCAGATCAACTACGATGGGCGTCCGATTCGAGAACTCGTCTGAGTTTTTCGTGACGTTGCGTTTGAATCTCAGGTGGCCGATTTCGGCCGTCTTTTTGGCAGAGGTGTGAGGTCGAGCCGCAGGGGGCTCACTTTGCGGGCGGAATGATGAAGCAGGGCGGAGTCGCTGGATCCGCGAAAAAAAAAGACGAGGACGAATGACCGGTCGATGCCGGTCATTCGCCCTCGTTTGGCTCAGAAGCCCTGGCCTGAGGGGAAAATCGTGGGGGTTGCGCAGGGGGCGCAGGTGGGGGCGGCGTAGGCGACCGGGGTTGCGCAAACCTGCTTCTTGTGGCAGAGGCCGCTGAAGAGCTTCTTGCGGGGGCGGAAGCAGGTCGGGGCTGGCGCACAGGTCGGGGCCGGCGCACAGACCGGGGCGGGCGGGGGACAGGGGGCGACCACAACGGTCTGGACCGGTGCGCAAGTCGCGGGGGTCTTGCAACGCTTCTTGTGGCAAGCGCTGGCATCGCTGCTCAGCAGGAGGGTGCCGAAGAGACCGGTCAGGGCCAGGGTCAACAGTTGTCGTCGCATGGACTTGGCTCCTAGATTACTTCATACTCAAACTCAGGACCTCACGGGAGGTCCGGCAATGCGAGTCTTCCGACTGGGCAATCTGAATGCCCTCTCGAAGGATAGAATAAAACAAGAATCGCATTCCTGCAACGAATTTTCTTCAACATGGGAAAATTAGGTGGGATAGGCCGTGTTGTTTGCATGTTGCTAGTCTATGGATCCTTGGATTTCAGGTGGCATGGTTCGACCAGGCATGTGCGTAAGTGAGCGTTATGGCGAATTCTGAGAGCAACCAAACTGACGGGAACGAGCCGGCCCGGCTGTCCGGGACGTGGTGGTGGGTGGCCTGTGGGGTTGTGCTGGTCGCAGCCCTCGCGGCGACTCTGCCGACGACGGGGGACATCGGGCTGACCTGGGACGAACCGGCCTACCGGTACAGTCAGATCATGTCAGCCCAGTGGTGGGAGCGGCTGGCGCAGGCGAGGTCGGGTGCGGAGGTCTCGGCCCTCGTCGATCCCGACGTTCTGCTCTACTATTGGCCGTATGGCCGGCACGGGATCAATTTTCATCCTCCGCTGGCCGGGCAGTTGAATCTGGCGACGCATGCACTCTTTGGACGTTGGGTGAAGGATATTCCGTCGCGGCGGTTGGCCTCGGTTTTCGAATATGCCCTGACGATCACGATCGGTTTCGGGTTCCTGGCGCGGCGGTATGGGGCGTGGGTCGGTGGGGTCATGGCGGGGGCCTTGCTGTGTATGCCTCGAGTCTATGGGGACGGCCACATCGCGGGGACCGACATGCCGGGGCTCTTGCTCTGGGCGGCCACGGCCCTGGCGTTCTGGAAGGGACTCTACGAACCGGGGGGGAGGTGTTGGCGCATCCTGGTGGGGGTGCTGATCGGACTGGCGTTCGTGGAGAAGATGGCGGCCGTGCTCGTCATCATCCCCCTGCTCGCCTGGCTGGTCTTCAGCCACCTGCCGAGGGCGTTCAAACGGGAGGGGGGAGGAAAGGCTGCCTGGATCGATGGCGTGCTGACGACCCTGGCGATGCTTGTCCCGCTGGGAGTCGCCTTCGTGGAGATCCTCCGCTTGAAGGCGAAACTCCCCACTCCATCGACCACGAACCTTTTTCTCGCCCGACCGCCGAGCGTTGTGCCCGGCCTGATTCTGGCTGTCCCGCTGCTGGTCTGGTTCTTTCGTCGGCTGCTTGGACGGGTTTATCGAGGGAGCCCGGTCTGGGGCATGGAGCGGCCGGCGATTGAGACCTGGACGGCGATCTTGGCGTTTGCGCCCGTCGTGAGCTGGCTGGGTAACCCGGCCTGGTGGCGTGAGACGCTGCCGAGGTTGGCCCACTATTATATGCTCAACACCGATCGTCGCGGGTCGCTTCCCGATATCTGGATCCTTTACCTAGGCCAGCTCTACGAATTCAGCCTTCCGTGGCACAACGGCTGGGTCTTGATCGCCGTCGTCACCCCTGCGGCGATCATTTTCGCATCCATGGCCGGTATGATTTACGCGATTCGGGTCGCGCGACAAGATCGCATCCCGCTCTACTTCCTGATCCACTTCCTGACCTGGCCGATCCTCCGGATGCTGCCGACTCCGGCACACGACGGGGTCCGTCTCCTGCTTCCGGCCTTCTTCTTCATGGCGGGGCTTGCCGGTTGGGGGACGGTCTGGGTGGCGGACGGCCTGGCGCGGCGACTTGGCGCGCGCGTCGTCTGGACTCGGAGCGCACTGGCTGGCCTTGTTCTGCTGACCTCGGGCTGGCAGTTGATCAAGGTCCACCCGTTCGAGCTTTCGTACTACAACGAGCTTGTCGGTGGGCCGAAGGGGGCGAGGGACAAGGGTTTCGAGTTGGCCTATTGGTACGACGCCTTCAACCCGTCGGCGATTACGGCAATCAACGAGCTCCTGCCGCCGGGGGCCGCCGTCGGCTTTTTCACGGGTAAGGTGGAGGCCCCCACGTTCTCGGAGCTTCAGTCGTTGGGGGCCTTGAGAGGGGACATCGACCTTGGGATGAAGGACTCGACCAAGTTCCCGTATGGTTGGCTGCTCACCCAGGATGCCAAAGCCTCTTCGCAGTCCCGGCTCTTGTTTGCCATGAGGCCGTTTTACTCGCTTGCCCCGGCGCAACTGGATCGACTGAGGGTCGCGTCGGTCGCCGATCCGGTGGCCGTCTCGCGCGCCGTGGCGTTGAATCTGCTCGCCTCGGCCCCGGGCGAGCCGGCTCCTCACGTCGAGAGCCCCGAGTGGGTGCAGCGATCTACCCCCTGGTTGGGTCGGTTCTGGGGAGAGGGGCTCACCAAAGCGCCGATCCCACAGGTCAATGAACCACTATTCGAGTGGGCTCGCGACGATGCCAACGGCTTGCGCGCGGCCGCACAAGCCATCGTCGCGGCCGCGCCCGCGATCGTGAAAGGGGAGCACGTCGTCCTCAACCCGGGGGCCTCGGCGCTTCTGGCCGTTCTGACCCGGTTCGACAGTCCAGCCTCGCCCGACGGTCAGATCCCAGCACGCCGGTTCGCGAACCCGCTCCTCGGGACCCGCCCCGAAGCGCTCACCGAGGCTGTCGCGATAATCATCGCTCGTCCCGAAGCCGTGCGGACGGTGCTGACGCGTTATGCCTACACCGACGCGGCCGCGATCGGCGGCTATTTGGATCAGGACTTCGCCGCACCGCCTGCAAAATCCGGGCGTTGATATTGAGACTATGGGCGGCTACCGTGGGCGAGTCGTGCGGTAGAGCACGTGCCGCCGTAACGGGTGACCCTCGGGAAGGACCGGATGATCGAAATCGTCGGCGGGTAACCGCGACATCCCGATTCGCTCCATGACGCCCCTTGAACGTCGGTTCGCCGGCACTGTGAACGACACGATCTCATCGAGCGCGAGCTGCCGGAAGCCGAAGTCGATGGCGGCCCGCGCGGCCTCGGTCGCGTAGCCGAGGCCCCAGTGCGCGCGAGCGAGGCGCCAGCCGATTTCGACGCAGGGTGTGAAGTGCGTCTCGAAGGCCGGCACCGAGAGGCCGACGAACCCGATGAAGTTGGCGACACCTGGGACTTCGACGGCCCAGAACCCGTAACCGCGACGGGCGAAATGGTCGCGGATCCGAGTGGCCATGGCGTCACTCTCTGCGCGGTCCAGCGTCTTCGGGAAAAACTCCATGACCTCGGGGTCGGCGTTCATCGTGGCGAAAGCCGGAAGGTCTTCGTCGCGCCAGGGACGAAGGTGAAGACGGGGCGTCGGTGGGGGCGTCATCACTCACTCCGCTCGTGGGCAGTGATCTCAAGGCTCGGCCGGGCCGGTGGATCGAGCGTGGGTTGCGAGACCCAAGCACTCTGAATTTGGCTCGGCGCGAACCTCGATCCAATGACTGGAGAATTACGCGTTTGCCTGTTCGTTGCCGACGGCCAGGGGCTCGCCGAGCTCTTGGTTGGGTCGATGGGATCGGGCGGCGGTCAGGGCGAGTAAGAGAGCGACCGCGCTGATCGCGGCGGCCTCCCAGAAGGGAGATGCCGGGCCGCTTCGCGCGAGCAGGAGGTTGGCGACGACGTAATTCGCCATCCGCGCCAGGGTCTGGGCCGACGAGAGGACGCCGAAGACGGCCCCTTGTTCGCGGTTGGGCGTGATCCGGGAAAGGAGGCCGGTCACGGTCGGGCTGGCCAGACCTTGGCCGACCCCCACGATCAGGGTCGCTCCCAGCAATGCGGGGACGCTTTCGGCCAGAGCGAGGGCGACGAATCCGAGCCCCACCGTGGCCACGCCGACGACGATCAGCCTCGGTTCGCCGTACTTGGGGACCAGGCGACGGATGAAGCCCCCTTGCACGAGGGCGCTGACGAGTCCGAGGAATGAGAAGCCAAAGGCGGCTCCACGCGCCTCCCAGTGGAACCGTTCGCGGAGGAAGAGGCTGAACGTCCCTTCGAGTGCGGCGAAGGCGAGGACGACGAGCGATCCCAGGACCACGAGCCGGCCCACGCCGGGGAGCGTCATGGTGTCGACGATCCCGCGCCAGCTCACGACCCGCGCGGCCTGTCGGGCCTGGGTATCCTGGGGGAGTGACTCGGGCAGTCGGGTGAAGACGAGGACCCAGGCGAGTGTCGAGAAGGCGGCCGCTACCAGGAAGGGGATCCTGAGTCGTAACGCCGGATCGACGGGCAGCTCGAGCAAGAGGCCCCCCATGAGCGGCCCGAGCACGAAGCCGAGGCCGAACGCCATACCGATCAGGCCCATGCCGCGAGCCCGGTTCTCCGGCTTCGTAACGTCGGCCACGTAGGCCTGGGCCACGAGGATATTGCCGCCGGAGGCCCCGTCGAGCATTCGGGCCAGGAGCATCACGGTGAAGTTGGACGAGAGGCCGAGGATCAAGAACGAGAGCGCTGTGCCCGCCTGGCTGACGATCAGGACCGGTCGACGGCCGTAGCGGTCGCTCAGGCGGCCGAGGATCGGGCCCGCCACGAGCTGGCACATGGGATAGGCTGCGAACAGCAGGCCGATCTGCCCTCCTGAGAACCCGTATTGCTTGGCGAAGGGCGCAAGCAGAGGCATGACAATGCTGAAACCGAGCAGATCGATCAGGACGATCGTAACCACGACACCAAGCGGAGACATTAGCGGCGGTCCTCCCCCGACGCCACTTCCGCGGCGACATTAGCTGATTCGGGCCCATAGCGGGCCTCGCGCATCTGGTCGGCCCGGGCCTTCACTTCCAGAAGGAGCCGGGCTTGGGCGACGATCACCGCGTATTCGACGGCAAAGGCCCCGAGGTTGAAGGCAATGGTCGCAGCGGCGATTCCCAGGTGCCAGAGTGGATTCAACCCCTGCGTGTCCGCCGCTGCGCCCAGCCAGGCGGTGATCGCGATCAAGGTCATGCTCCAGAACTCGAAGCGAAACGCCTTCCGCTTGTTCTTCTTCGCCTGGTCGTTGATCCAATCGGGGAGTTGGTAGACTCGAACCACCTCCTTGGCCCATTTACCGGTAGCCAGGAAGTAGGTGTAAACGATCGAATGGACGCCGAGCGTCGCCATGGTTGTGAACAAGGCGAACAGCAAGTGAATGCCGCGCCAGATCGAACCCGGCCCGCGCGGCTCGCCGGTGGCTAGCAGACCGAGGACAAAGCTGGTGATCAGGAGGGAGCCGTCGGTGACGGCGAGCACGAGGAAGTAGCGAAGCATTGCATTGGGCCACTCAGCGGAGCATTGCTGCGAACCTTCTGCCGAGGTCGATCGCTCTAAGGTACGCGAATGCTCCCGGTTTTGGCAACGTGACGCCCCTCACGACCCATAGCCGGGCGCGTTATAATTCTTCTCCCTGGATCTCTTGTGACTATCGAACCCCTTTGCCTTGAGGCGGAGCCGCCAACGTGAACGACGCCTGGATCGCCGACCGGATGAAACAGATCGAAGCCTCGGGGATCCGCAAGGCGTTCGACATGTCGAAGTCCATGAAGAACCCGATCAACCTCTCGATCGGACTCCCCGACTTCGATGTCGCCCCGCCGGTCAAGGCGGCCACGATCGAGGCGATCGAGCAAGGCCGCAACGCCTACACGCTCACCCAGGGAATCCCCGAGCTTCGAGGCAAACTGCAAAGCGCAGTCGACACCGAATTCGGTCATCAGGACCGGCAGGTGATCGTTACCTCGGGCACGTCGGGCGCCCTCTTGCTGGCGCTTTCAACGGTGGTCAATCCGGGGGACGAGGTGATCGTCTTCGACCCCTACTTCGTCATGTACGGCAACCTCGTGGCGCTGGCGGGGGGGACCACGGTGCTGGTCGACACCTACCCCGACTTTCGGATCGACGTCGAGAAGGTCAGCGCCGCGATCACGGGGCGGACCAAGTGCATCATCGTCAACTCGCCGGCCAATCCGACGGGCGTGGTCGCCTCGGCCGAGGAAATCCAGGCGCTCGCGACGCTCTGCCGCGAGCGGGGCATCCTGCTGATCAGCGACGAGGTCTATCGTGCCTTCTGCTACGATGACACGTTCGCCACCCCCGCAACCTGGAATGATCATGTTCTCGTCGTCGACGGCTTCAGCAAGGCCCACGGCATGACCGGCTGGCGGCTCGGGTTCGCCCACGGCCCGGCACGCTTGATCCAGGAGATGGCCAAGCTTCAGCAGTTCAGCTTCGTCTGTGCTCCGAGCCTGGTCCAGTACGCCGGAGTCGTGGCTCTCGACCAAGACCTCGATGCCCGGGTCGACGCCTATCGCAAGAAACGCGACGCCGTGGTGGAGGCGCTCTCAGAGAGCTTCGATCTTGCCTGTCCCGCAGGCGCTTTCTACGCCTTCCCGCGCGCCCCTTGGGGAACGGCGACCGAGTTCGTCGCTGAAGCGATCCGCCGCAACCTACTCATCATCCCCGGCAACGTCTTCAGCAAACGCGACACCCACTTCCGGATCTCTTACGCCGTCGATGACACGACGCTGGCGCGCGGCCTCGACATCCTCCGTGAGATGGCGCGGACTCCGGTGACCACCCAGGCAAGCTAACCACGGTAAGCCGATTTGAGCGGGGAGACGACACACGACGATCAGGCGAAGGGATCGCGCTGATCGTCGTGTGTTCGTTTTCGGCGTTTTTCTTCGGCTCAGGCGCTTTCCTTCTTGCGCTCCGAGGTCGACTTGGCGGGGGTCAGCGGGAGCGGAGGCGTGTCGAAGAGGTTCTTTTCCTTGCGGACGACCTCGGGGGTCACCACGAACCGCCCCTTCTCTTTGGCCGAGCGATCGGGCAACTCGTACATGATCTCGAGCATGATCTCTTCAACGATCGATCGCAGACCACGAGCGCCTGTGTCTTTGGCCTTGGCCTTCTTGGCGATCTCGATCAGGGCCTCGGGGGTGAACTCGAGGTCGGCCCCTTCCATCTCGAAGAGCTTGCGGTACTGCTTGACCAAGGCGTTGCGGGGCTCGGTCATGATCTGGACCAGGGCGTCGACGTCCAGCGGCATGAGCGGGCAGACCACCGGGAGGCGGCCGACGAACTCGGGGATCATGCCGAATTCGAGGATGTCGTCCGAGGTCACCTTGTCGAGCAAGGAGCCGAGTTCAACGTTGTGCTCAGCCTCGGACTGGCTGCCGAAGCCGATGGTCTTCCGGCCGACGCGGCGGGCGATCAGGTTTCCAGGCCGACGAAGGTGCCGCCGCAGATGAACAAGATGTTCGTCGTGTCGAGCTGGATGTACTGCTGCTCGGGGTGCTTGCGTCCCCCTTGGGGCGGCACGTTGGCCACTGTTCCTTCGAGCATTTTCAGGAGGGCTTGCTGCACCCCTTCGCCCGAGACGTCGCGTGTGATCGACACGTTGTGGTTCGTCTTGCCGATCTTGTCGATTTCGTCGATGTAGATGATCCCGCGCTGGGCACTCTCCAGATCGAAGTCGGCGGCATGGAGCAGCTTCAGGAGGATGTTCTCGACGTCTTCACCGACGTAACCGGCTTCGGTCAGCGTGGTCGCGTCGCCAATGGCGAAAGGAACGTTGAGGATCCGGGCGAGGGTGCGTGCCAGGAGGGTCTTGCCACACCCGGTCGGGCCCATCAGCAGGATGTTCGACTTGTCGATTTCGATCGAGCTGTCGGCATCTTCGCCATGCACCAACCGTTTGTAATGGTTGTGAACGGCGACCGAGAGGACCTTCTTGGCGCGGTCTTGATCGATGACGTAGGCGTCGAGCTGTTCCTTGATCTCACGCGGGGTCGGAATGTCGGTGAAGAGGGTTTTGGGGACGCCTCGCCGCCGCCGCTCTTGGTCGAGGATCGACTGGCAGAGTTCAATACATT
Organism: Singulisphaera acidiphila DSM 18658; assembly: GCF_000242455.2. Taxonomy (GTDB): domain Bacteria; phylum Planctomycetota; class Planctomycetia; order Isosphaerales; family Isosphaeraceae; genus Singulisphaera; species Singulisphaera acidiphila. The sequence goes on along the minus strand of NC_019892.1, from coordinate 4,128,167 downwards.
CGCCACAGATGTAGACGTCGCCGGGGCCCTCGACGAGGGGGCCGACGTCGCGATAGCTCTTACGGCAAAACGAGCAATACGCGTTCTTCTTGTTGCCACCGGTCGTGCTTGTCGGAGCACTGCCACCGCCGCCGCCGCGCTTGCCGCCGCCGCCCGACGACCCACCACCCGTGATGTCCTTACCCGATGGCATGCATAATCCCTTTCGCCCCCCGTTGGGGGAGACGCCCTGCCGGCGCAAAAGCGGCCGGGCGGTGAGTTTGGGTCTGCTTCAGTCTTGCGGTGGAGCGTCCTAATCCCGCGGCATTATTCAGGTTGAGAAGTGGGCCGTCGACGTAGCCGCTTCCTGCGGCGGCCCAATCCAACAACGGCCGCCTCAAGATCATCCATTCCACCGGTCTCTTGAAAGAGATCAAGAGCACCCTCGTCATCCGCCAACTGACCCATTCTAGAGTACGATTTCACTCCGAGCAAGGCCGTCGGAAGGAATCGAGGCGCGAACGAGGCGCTGTTACGGATACTTCGCGGCGGCCGGTTTGTGTCATGCGTCCGACTCGAAATTTGCGAATTCCGCCTCGTGTTTTGTCACCCAGGAGACGAGGCGCCGGCTCGCCGCTCCAAAGGTGTACGCCGCCAGTTTCTCGGGAGCTTCCCAGACCGCTCGGACCAGTCCGGGACCTGGTTTCAGCTCTTCGCTCAGCCCGGTCGCCGCGCAAGCATCAAGCTTGACGCGATGCTTGGTCACGCTATACCGGACGGTCTGCACGACCGGCCCGACTCGAACTCGGGCACCGGTGAGTCGACGGATTCCCTCAGCCAGATCCACCGGTTCGGCAAACGACCGGCCCGCCGGATCCACGCCGTTGAGGTGGATGGTCGGAAATTCCCAGAAGTGCTCCCAGAGCCGCCCAGGCCCGCGCTGGACGATCAGGACTCGACCGCCACGAGCAACGAGACCGCACGCTTCGGTTACCTCCAGTGGAGGGGGCTTGGGCGTGGTCGTCGGCACGAGATCCTGGATTCCAAGGAGACGTGCTCCGCATTCGGCGGCAACCGGGCAGACCAGGCAGCTTGGCGAGCGTGGAGTGCAGAGAAGGGCGCCGAGCTCCATGAAGGCCTGGTTGAAGACGCCGGCTCCTTCGGGGGGGACGAGTTGTTCGGCGGTCTCCCAGAGCTTGGCCTGAGTGCGGCTGGACTTCAAGTCTTCGCGCCAGGCCAGCCAGCGTGCGAGCACGCGCTGGGTATTCGCCTCGACGATCGGGGCCGGCTGATCGAAGGCAAACGAGAGGATGGCCCCGGCGATGTAGCGGCCGACTCCCGGCAAGGCCCGAATTGCGTCGGGGGTTGTGGGGAACGATCCCCCGTGCTCGTTCACTACGGCTCGGGCCGCCGCGTGAAGTTGTCGGGCTCGGCGGTAGTAGCCCAGCCCTTCCCAGGCCTTGAGCACCTCGGTTTCGTCCGCAGCGGCGAGAGCCTGGACCGTGGGGAACTGGTTCAGGAACCGCTCGAAGTAAGGGATCACGGCGGTGACCGTCGTCTGGACCAGCATCATCTCCGAGACGAGGACGCGGTAAGGGTCCTGATCCGCTCGCCAGGGCAACGGGCGTTGCGCATGCTCGTACCAGGCGACCAGCCGCTCTCGCACGCGGGCGACCCATTCCGGGTCGAGGTCGGGACTTGTTTGGGGCCCGGTTACGAGCGGACTCGTCTTTTCGATCTTCGGCTTACGGGTGCGTCCCACGGAACCCCGGCTCCCTCGATCCGGGCCGCGCGGCGGCAGCAATGCCGCTCGCGCCAAGCCCTTGTGGCCCATTGTAGACGCCGGATACCACGGGGTCCGTGATTCGGAACCCGTGTTCCACAGGCCAAGGGTGCTCCCGTACCGGTTCCAGGTAACGGAACAACCGGTGGCACCCGGAAATATGTCCGGGATCAGGCGGCGCGTCCGCTCCCCTTCTTCGAGGTCTTCGCCCGTTCCTCGAAGATCTGGCCGATGGACTCGACCACGTGCCGTTGGGCTTCTTCGGCCAGCTCCGGATACATCGGAAGGGCCAGGGTCTCGTTCGCGGCGGCTTCCGAGTGGGGGAAGTCGCCCGGGGTGTGGCCCAGCGAGGCGAAGCAGGTCTGCAAGTGGAGCGGGACCGGGTAGTAGATCTCGGTGCCGATCCGACGCGCGGCCAGTTGCTCGCGGAGGGAGTCGCGGATGGCGGAGGGGACCCGGATCACGAACTGGTTGTAGACGTGGAACCGGTCGGTCGACTCGGTGGGCAGGACGACCTCGCGGGTTGACGCCTGGCCTTCGAAGAGATTTTGGTAGCGTTCCGCGACCGTGCGCCGGCCCTCGGTCCAGGCGTCAAGGTGGCGGAGCTTGACCCGGAGCACGGCGGCCTGCAAGGCGTCGAGCCGGGAGTTGAAGCCGACCTCGTGGTGGTGGTACTTGGGCTCCATGCCGTGGACCCGGAGTCGGGCGACCCGCTTGGCGAGTTCGGGATCATCGGTCGTGACCAACCCGGCATCGCCGAATCCCCCCAGGTTCTTGGAGGGGTAGAAGCTGAACGCGGCGGCTGTGCCGAGTCCGCCGGTTCGGCGTCCTTTGTACGATGCGCCGATGGCTTGGGCGGCATCCTCGATGACCGCCAACCCGTGCTTCTTGGCGATCGCGTTGATCGGGTCCATGTCGGCCGTCTGGCCGTAGAGGTGGACCGGGATGATGGCCTTGGTCCGGGGCGTGATCGCCGCTTCGATCAGTGCGGGGTCGATGTTGAACGTTTCCGGGTCGATGTCGACGAAAACGGGCTTGGCCCCCGTGCGCCAGATTGCCCCGGCCGTCGCGAAGAACGAGTAAGGGGTGGTCACGACTTCATCGCCGGGGCCGACTTCCAGCGCCATCAAGGGTAACAGAAGGGCGTCGGAACCGGAGGCGCAGCCAATCCCGTGCTCGGCCTCGCAATAGCGGGCGACCTCGGCTTCGAGGGCGGCGACTTCGGGCCCCAGAATGAAATACTGACTCTCGATCACGTCGCGGACCGCTCGCTCGATCTCGTCGCGAATGGTCTGATACTGCGCCTTCAGGTCGAGGGCGGGGACACTCAGGGACTCAATCGAGAGACTCATCGCCTTCACTCCTTTGAGGCCCCGGACCGTACCCGAGGCGGTTCTCCATCCATGGAGAAAATCGGCCGATGCACGCTAGTCCTTCGGTCGAATTGTGTCAAGAGGGGCCAGAACGGTGGAATCTCCGAGGGGGCCGTGATGACCCATCGGCGCGTAAAGCTTTGCCAGGTCATCTGATGAGGCGAAAGCGGGGGCCTCGTCAGCACCGTCAAGCCGGGCGATCCGTTCGGCGACAAGTTGCTCCAGGAGCGGGTCGGGGCCCAGTGCGGGGCCGAGCCGGAATTCGACAGTGGGATGGGCCTGCCTCAAGGCGTCGCGCGCGGCGGTCAGGTCGCGCAGCAAGTGGACGCCCGCCGAGAGGAAGTAGGGGATCATCAGGACCCGGGTCGCGCCTTGGGCCACGCAGCGTCTGCCGCCATTGAGGATGTCGGGATCGGCGAGTTCGAGGAAGCAGGGTTCAACGATCGGATGCTCACCCCGCTCCATGAACCGCGCCGCGAGCTGGTGGAGGTCGTCGTTGGCCGGCGCGTGCCGGCTCCCATGAGCGATCAGGAGCACGGCGGTCAGGTCTGCAGTGGACGCCATCAGTTCGGGCTCGTCGATCCTTCGCGAATTCAAACGGGAGGCGGCAGCGGACTCGCGAGGAGTCTCTGCCGCCTTCCCATTCTAATCATGAGGTCCGCGCGACGATCAAGGTGGATCAACGCTTTGCGTATCAGGAATCTCCCAATGAGTGCAGAGTTCAGTTGGGAGAGACGCCAGAGATTTTCGCTTTGGCCCGAAGTGCGGCATGTTCGGTAACGAGTTGGTCCATTTCTTGCTCCAGTTCCTTGATCAGCTTTTGCACTCGATGGTGCTTGGCGACCGGTGAAGCAGGTGAGTCGGGTGACGTTGCAGCGGGGAGTAATCCTGTCACCTGACTTGAGAAGTCAAACTTAACCCCGGTTCGGGGATCGATCATGGTTAACTGGTCGTCGCTCCCCTGGTTCGCAGATTTCGTTGGCACGTTGGCATCCGGATCGGAGTTGGGATCTTGCCGGTTCGTGATCTTACGAAGTTGCCGAAGCCGGTTCGCAATCTCGTCGTGGACCTCAGCGGTGTGACGGATGATGAGACTGATGTTCGGGTGGAACGGAGTGATCGAGCCAATCGGTCCTGTTTCCCTGAGCGGTTCTGCAATTGCGGTCATCGAGTTACTCTGAGTTGTCCAACGGCCAGGGGCGACGGATGATGTGAGAAGTTCGATCAGGGGTGCATAGTCGGTTCTTGGCCGGCCGCTTGAGCGGGAGGCCTTTGCCCTTCCGTCTGTCGTTACGGTGGGGGGAACGACGAGGTCACCGACGTAGTAGGGTTTGGGATAGGTCGACTCTGAGCTGTGCCTGGTGGGTTTGGCCTGGCTCGTCTTCGTGTGGTTGGTGGGAGCAGGCTCGCCAGGTTTCTCGTCCGGTGCTGGGACGGCGAGAGCCACCACTCCGGTCAGAATGAACCCGGCCATGATCGCCACGGCAGCGGTGGTTTTCAGTTTGGTCATCCACATAGCGCTCAGGACTCCTTCCATAAGCGCGGCCGCCGGAACCGAGAGGGCCCCGGACATTGCCGCTCGACCTGCCGCGATACGCATCGCGGACTGGATTGTCTCTTCCGACAAGATGCGGGGAATCATCGCGGCCGTTGTCTGTTGCGAGGCCCCGACTAAGAATCCGGCGGACAGGACGACGCCCTTGCGCGTCAATCGTTCTCGGAGGAGCCGGCGGGCCCGAGCCATCCGGCTCCGCACAGTGCCGACCGGCCAGCGGAGCTGCGCCGCGGCCAATTCGTGCGTCAGGCCCTGGAAATAGCAGAGGACGATCGGTGCGCGGAGCCGCTCGGGGAGTTGGGCAAGTTCGTGATGGAGCAGTGGTGAAACGTCGTGCCCGTCGAGGTCTTCCGAAGGGGCCTGAGGGTCCAGGTCCGCCACGGGGTTTTCTCTTGTGATTCGGATCTCCCGGTTTGCCCTGGCCCGGTTCGCCACGCGGTAGGCGACGGAGTAGATCCAGGGGCCGAGCGAAGTTTCGACGTGGATTGCCCCTGCCTTGCGGACGAGGACGAGGAGTGTCGCCTGAAACGCGTCCTCGACGTCGCCACGGTCGCGGAGCAGGTTACGGCATACGTGCAGGACGAGCGGGCCGTGCCGTGCGAGCAACGCTTCGAAGGCGGCTTCGTCATTGCGAGTCGCGAACCGCGCGAGGAGCTGCCCGTCGGTCATCCCGGTGAGGGTTCCACCGTGGAAGATCCGCTGAATTTGCGGGAGGACCGCGCCGCCGATTCCGTTCGCCATGGCCGCTGACACTCCGTTTGAGAAGGCTCTGCCAACTCAGATAATGCGACGGAGGCCGGTTTCAATCTCGATTTTCCGTTTTTTGCTCATTGCGGGAACAAGTCGCCCACACGACAACGGAAGCCGGGCACCAGTTCACCTCCGTCAATTTCTTCGTCGGCTGTCAGAATGGTCTGGGCGTTTGGGGCAAAGTGCACGGCAACGGTCCGGGTTTTAGGCTTCACGATCCAGACGACCTTGGTTCCCGCGCCAAGCCAGTCAGCCACTTTTTCATCAACCTCGTCAACCGTGTCGCCTGGCGAGACGACTTCGACCGCCAGGTCGGGGGCCCCTGGCCAGAAGGCTTTGGGAAGGCCGGTTTGCGGGATCCGCTCGCGACGTACAAACGCGACGTCGGGGGCGCGCACTGTGTCGGGATCGGTTGCGATCTTGAAGCCCGTCTCAGCTCCGAAAACGGTGCCGAGCTTATGACTCTTCACGAACGGCAACAGAAAGGCCGTGATCTCAGCGATGATCGCTCCGTGCTCGCTCCCTGCTGGAGACATGATCTTCAGTTCCCCTCTCACCAGTTCATGGCGCATCCCATCTCGTGGCGTCTTCCAGAGTTGGTCGGCAGTGATGGGGTGGGAAATGCTCATGGCTTCCTCATTTGAAGAAATGCGTATTTAGCTTGTTTGCCTTGGGCCGATACCAGACGACGTTGTGGGTGGAGCCGCCGACGGCGACGAAGTCGGGAGTGCCGTCGCCGTCGATGTCGCCGCCGCGAAGGTCCTGGGCGGCGATGGCGGGGTCGATGACGGTCCGGTTCCAGGTCTTACCATCGAAGTCATAGCCGAGCAGGCTCGTTCCCTTACCGCGATAGCCGGCGAAGACCTCGTCGTCGCCATCCCCATCCACGTCGGCCACCCAGAGGGCGTGTCCATCTTTGAGGGTTGAGTCGATGACCGTCCGGGGGCCGAATTCTCTTCCCCCAGACAGTTTGTTTTCTTGGGATGTGTAGATGGCTACGTCTGTTCCGTGCCAGGGCTCGACCGTCGCAAGGAACTTACGGCCGTCCTTGAGCCGGCCGACGTGAATCTCGCTCGCCCCTTTCTTGGGGGCCTCGCCGGTTGCGCCCGGGACGAGGGTTTGGTGGTGACGAAGGAGCACTCCGCTCGTCATGGCAGGGGCGGAGTACATGGTGATTCCGAGGTTGCTTGCACTAAGGACCACGGGCATTTTGACGCCCGCCGACATGGGATCACCATTGAGGTCGACTACGTCGATGGCATGAAGAACCGGTGCTTTGCCAATTTCCTCTTGGGACCGCAGAAGACGGGGCTTCCAGTCGATATCTACAGGCGTTTGTGGGGCTCCGCCCGAGCTTTCCTTCGAGGCTGTAGTCAGTGGATTCTTATTGCCGAGTGGCTGATTGCCCAAGGTGGTGTCCGAGTTCGTTGGAGCCTGTCCTCCGCCAAGCCCGCCTCCGCCTCCGATTCCTCCGCGCTTCCCTTCTGGGCTGTCGTTGGTGCGGCTAGCATTACGACTGTGAAATGGCTCACCGTCTCGATGCGACTGCACGGTAAAGAGGACCAGGTGAGCCGGTTCCTCCGCGAAAACGGGGGGCTTAGCCGAGGGGCCAAAAAGAGGGGCAACAACGAGATTAGTCCACTTCTTGACGAGGCGATTCTCTTGCTCAGGTTGGTTCGTCAACCCCGAAGATTTTGATGGAAACGGGAGTTCATTCTTCATCCACCGGAGCCGATGGATGCTGGGAACATCGGCGACCTGCGCGAGCGTCCAGGGATCGTCGAGACTTTTCCCGGGATGCGCAAGGAGGAGCTTGCCTTTGGTCGGCTGGTTCATGGCGAATTCGTAGGCGATGGCGATCTCCGCTTTGCCATCGCCGTCGAGGTCGGTCGTGGCGGTGCTGATGATGCCGGGGGTCTGCTCTGGGGTTGTGACGATCCGCTTCTTCCAGGTTGGGTTCTCATACCAGGCGCAGGTGCCGCCGCCGAGGGCGACGACGTCGGGTTTGCCGTCGCCGTTGACGTCGGCGACCTCGACCTGGTAGACGCCCGGGAAATTGTCGTCGATGACGACCCGCTCGAATTGGGGAAGAGGGCGCGGTTCGGCGGCAGGGCAGAGAGCGCCGCACCCAAGGCTGACAGGAAGAAGGAACAGGGCCAAGGAACGAAAGGAGAGTCGGGACGTTCGGGGCCTGGTCGCGCTCGCGAATCCTCGGTGTTTCACAGGGTTGTCCTTCGAGCCTTGGTGATCAACGACCGTCACGTCGGTTCATGTTTGCCCCAGCCGGCGGGAGGTCCGGCGGTGTCCTCGGGTTTGACCCGGAGCTGGGCGAGGTCGACCTCGTTGTGGATGTCGGACTCGGCCGACTTGAGGCGGTTCTCGAGCATTGCGACCCGCTGTTCGAGCAGGGCGATCCGCGCTTCGGCCTCATCGGGACGGCGGGGGCGGGGCACTTCGGGGTAGCCCAGTTGCCGTTGCAGGGCCGAGAACAGGTAGAGCGGGTCGCGGCCCCGGTTGGCTCGGGCGATTTTTCCTTCTTTTTCGCCAAAGAGGATCGGGAATTTTGGCTCGAAACCGGGGTTTCGTCGCTTCTGTTCTGTAACGTAGAAGGCCGAGCGGACGAAAATGAGGTCGGCAAAATCGACGTCGCCGAGCCGGGCACGGAGCAAAAGAATGTAGTCGTGCCAATCTTCGTTGAAGAACGGGTCGGCTGCGATGGCCTCGAGTCCCTTGCCGTAGCCGAGGCGGTTCCGCGACATGGCCTCGAACTGGTAAACGAACAGGCCGGACAGTGTCGGTCCGTCGGCCTTGTAGCGCGCCTCGCGCTCCAGGATCAGAAGTGCCTGGTCCATCGGGAACCGGCTGGTGTCGTGCTCTGCCTCTGCGATGACGTGGGTCTGGAACGGAGTGAAGTAATGGCCGATCCGCCCCATGGCGGGCGCCATGAGTCCGATCGTCTTGATCTCGGTGGCGAGGTAGGAGACGGCTAACGGGAGTCGAGTGGTCGAGAGGAGTTCCTCACTGACGCGAGACAGTACGTCCTGCGACGGTAGCCCGTCGAGCACACGCTCGCGAAACGCATGGAAGAAGTAGGCCTGCTCGATGTACTCCTCACGATCGAGCACCGGCATGAAAGGCTCCTTATCTCTTGGTCTTGGCGTGGCCCAACCTGCTTTGATTCGACCTGTCGCGGCAGAGATGCCGCACGGAGAGGATTGTACACAACGGATCCGCTTCCCATGCACCCTTTTCGGTGGTCGGCTGGCTTCGACGCGGTGGATTTGTGTTCGCGCCAGGAGTCGGGAGATCGTCGGGGTGGCCTGAGTTGGAAGCCAGGGCCAAGGGGGGATGACGATCGGCGATTCATGTTTGATCGCAATCTCCATCCGTTGCGTTGAATGAGTTGGAGCGGTTAACCTTCTAGGGGAAGGAGTCCGTTTTTGATCGCTTTCACATCCATGCCCTGAATCACATCCGCGCATCGCCGTCCTGTTCGGTCGTTGTGCCGAATTTCTGTGACCGGGAGAGGATCCCATGAACCTACAGGTGAGTTCGATCGTCGACGTGATTCTGGATCGGTCGCCGGAGGAGTTGATCGGCGGCGTTTTGATGGCACTCGTCCTCGCGCTTGGGCTGTCGGGCCTGTTTCACCTGATCCGCCGGAAGGTGAGCGATACCTCGACGTTAATCGTTTGCCTGGCGCTTAGCTCCAACCTCGTTGCGATGACCGTTGGCGGGGCGTTCGTTCGGTATAAGTTCACCGGAGGCCGATCGTTGTGGGGCGCGAGGTCGGTGGAAGCCCCGGCGCCTCCCCCCGGAATTCCTGGCGGTCGCTCAGGATTCATCGCCAGCCGGATCCTCGAGTCGGCTGACCTCAATGGTGATCGATTACTCAGCGCCGATGAGGCTGTCTTTGCGGCGGCCCAGTTCGTCAAGGAATCGGGCGAAGGGGGAGACAGTCCACTCGATGAAAGGAGACTGCGTGCCGCCATCTGGGCTCGGCTCGGGCCGCACTCCAGCATGGGAATGGGGAGAGATGGGCCTTCCCGGCCCGCCGAAAGGCCCACGGCGACTGGCAAAGTAGGACACCGCTCTTTCCGGAATGACCGAGAACAATCGTCGCATTGACACCGACAAGCCACGTCAGGAACATGATCGATCTTCGAGGCGAGCAGGGAGCGTCAGCTCCCTGTCTTTGTCTTCCAACGGGCATTGAATAAGTGCCAAGGGAGCTCACCCTCTCCGCTCGCCTGGAAGAAAGCCCAGTAGCGGGTTGCCCGCGCTTCCGGGATCAAGTGAGTTTCTGGGAGGCCGTTGCCTTGCGGAAGATCGTCTTGGGCCTGCTTCTCACCGGTTACGGCGGCCTGCTCTTCTGGCTGACCCTGTCTCCCTGCTCCATCGGCACTCTCGCATGGGAGAATCGGCTCGAACTTCATCCCCTGGGCACAACCGCCAAGTACCTTGAAGTTGGGGGCTGGCTCATGCTGGTGAATGTGGTGGGGAACCTCGCGGCCTTCATCCCTCTGGGGTTCCTCTGGCCCTTTTTCCAAGGGGGACGGACCAGCGTCTGGCGCGTTGGGTGGCTTTCCGCCGCATTGAGTCTGCTGATCGAGACGCTCCAGTTCGCCTCGGGACGACGGATCGCCGATGTGGACGACCTGCTCTTAAATACCCTGGGTGGGTTGCTTGGATATGGGATGTATCTCGTTCTTCGCCGATACCGATGTGTTGCCGTCCTCGTGGCCACTCCGTCTTGCCCGGATCTTGTTTCGAACGGGGCTGGCGATGGGACGTGACGTGATGCGGGATCTGTCTCCGAGGCGTAACTAAGCCTTGAGTTCCGGCACGGTCAACAGAGGGTATTCCCCGATCAGAGTGTCTCGGGTGATCGGGGTCTGAGGAATGAAAAACCGCGCGGCGAGCCGGGAGGAACCGAGGCAGCACTCCTTTTCCAGGAGGTAATAGCGGTTGTATTGATCGATCAGATGGTTGAGGTGATCGACGCCGAGCTCATCGAGAAAGCGAGACCAGCGGCGGTTGAACCGGACCGCACTGGAGATCAGGTCGAGCGCGATCGTTCGTTGGCGGCGCGGAGGGGCGGGGTGACGGGCCCAGACAGGGTTTTCCGCTCCACTCAGGGGCCAGAGCGACTCGATGGGCGAGGCGAAGACCGCCGTGCTCGATTCGGGGCCGGTGACCGCGCTGGCCCACTGGCGGAGACGGACGCGAACCATGTCGAGCATTGCGTTCCGTTCGCGTTGGCAGCGTTCATGCGTCCGCTTGATCGAGTATTCGAGATCCTGTCCTCGCCTGGCGAAGGCAGGGAGATCGAACAGGCCGATCAACTGGTTGATCTCGGCGTTGCCGCTGGTCGTCGGGATTGCTTCGTCGTCAGGCTCGTCCATCCGAAGTCTCGTCGAGAGTCGCGGCTCAGGGGGCGGCTGGAGGTTGGAGGCTGGTGGCCAGGGTATTAAGGCTGCGACGATAGTGCCAGAGCTGCCGCTTGACTCCTCGCCGTTTGGTTCGCTCGGCCCAAGCGCTGGCGACCGCTTGCAAGGCGCGTTCGGTCGTTTCGCCTTGGAGCGCGGCGGCCCGTCCTTTGGTGAGGTCGGCGAGATACCCTTCGGCGTCGGGGATCCGAAGTCCGGGGATCACGCGGTTGGCGTTGAGCGTCTGGAGGACGGCATCGGACCACTGTCGCGCGTCGACGCCGAGGCTCGCTCTTGAGTCGGGCGGTCCTTGGCTCAACAGGGCGGTCCGAACGGCCAGCATCGGGAAGGCGGAGTCGGCACGGACTCGGCTCGCGATGTCGGGACCGATGAGATACTTGGCGAAATCGATTGCCGCCTCGAGTTTCGGCCCCTTTGCCGCCGCGCTGACCCCCACCAACCAACCCCCTCCATAGGGGAGGTAGCTGGGTCGATTGGGCGGCGAGGCCGGCTCGAACTGGTTGCGGCTCGGGTCGAACACGCGTTCCGACCCAGGCAAGCGGGCCACGCCGATCGACTTGCCGTCCCCCCAACTCGCCACGTTCTCCGCGCGATCGATCAACATCGCCGCTTCGCGCCCGCCGAAGGCCCGCCGCGCCGCCTTGATATCGAACGACTCGATCGCGGAGGGGCCGTACGCTTTCAGAGCGGTCAGACCCTGGAGGGCCTCGACGAACGGTGGCGAGTCGATGCGAGGAGCCATCGAGTCGGCATCGAAGAGAAACGAATACTGGTCGTGGTGTTGGCCCAGGCTGGCTGCTCGTGCCAGGTAGGTGGCATCTCCCACCCCTTCGGGATCAGGTCCGAGCGCGAGCGCGACGCCGGACCGAGGCTTGCCATCTTGAGCCCAGTCACGGCCATGAAAGAACTTGGCCAGGGTGTCGAACTGTTCCCAGGTCTCGGGGGGCTTCAGCACGAAGCCGGCTTCCTTTGCCGCCGCCAGGTTGGTCTCACTCTCGAAGGCATCGCGGTGATAAGCCAGGACCAAGGCCGAGCCGCCGTAGGGGAGGCCCAACCTCACGCCGCCATACTTGATCACCTGGTCGCGATAGGCCGGCACCAGGTCGGAGAACTGGAGAGGGTCGGCGGGCCTGTCTCCCGATGACTCCTCGCCTTGCCTGGGTTCGCGCGGTACGGGGGGGCGGGTGACCGCTTCGGGCAAGTCGGCCAGGAGTCCGCCATCGACCAGTTCACCCAAGCGGTCGCCACGGAAGAGAAAGACGTCCACCCCTTCGGACCTGGGGTCGACCGGTTTTTCCCGGATCGTGACCTCGGCCCCTCGGTTTGCCGACCACTCTCCGCGCTGGGCGGTCAGGGTTGGGAGAATGCCAGGGTCTCCGATGGCCGCCGCGACGATTGTGACGCCCTTGAAGGGCTGATCAGGAGCTTTGGGGGCGTTCGCACTCCCCCCGCATCCCACGGTGCCGATGAGGAGAACGAGCATTACGAACCGGCTTCGCGGAGTCCCCAGCCTCGTCATTCCGGCAGACCTCAACGTGATCCATGAACGTAGGGCTCCGAGGCGAAGGCCCGGAGTGAAACTCAGGTGAGTCCCCAATGGTACGCAACGCGGCATTGGGTGGTCAAACAGCGTGTTCAAAGCTCAGCGGGGCGAGGCCTCGGCAAACCGAGGCCCCGCCCCGCGGGGTGCTCATCAAGGGTGCATCGGAGGGGGCCGAACCCAATGAACGTGAACGTGATTTCAATGAATTAGTGGTCGATGCCCAAGCGGTAGCGAAGCTCGTCGAACTGGTCGCGATAGACGTCGTCCGTGGAGTGCAGGTGCTCGGCCTCGGAGATGAACTTCAGGCTATCGTCGCGCCGCAGGCCATGGTCGAGGAGGATCGCCTCGAACGGCTCGAGGTCGTTGGCGTAGACGAAGAGCAGCTTGTGCTCGTCGAACTGCACCTCCATCGGACCGTTGGGATTGAGCGCGGCCAGGCCCGTGCAGCCGTCATGGAGCAGGAGCGGCTCATAGTCATAGAGCGTGCTCTTCAGGATGACCGTATCCATGTGCTCACGATAGAGGTCGGCATGCGCGCCGGGCTCACTCTCATGGCTTGATTCCATGACCACGTCCACTTCGTCCCCCAAGGGGTCGAGCAGGTCCATCAGGACATCAAAGAGCCGTTCGGACGAAACCGAGGCCGCGAGCACCGGCATCTTATTGCCCGTCTCGGGATCGCAATAAACGTCGCGGCGATACCCTTCACGAGGAATCACTTCCAGGCCAAACGACGGACGAACCGCGTCGGTTAGCGCGAAGTTCCCGTATCGTCCTACGCGGAGATGAGCATCAAGCTGATCTTGGCTGAGGTCGTCGAAGCTGGTTCGAGGCATACGGCTCGTGTTGGTACGCAACACCCGCTCGAGGAAGCGTGAGAGAAAATTCATGGGAAAGGGACCCCTCCTAACCGCGACGAACATTGGGAATGTTTCGTGAGAATCCTCGGTCACTGCGTCGAACGACCTCGGGCTTCCGCCCGAACCTAGCCATCCCAGGCGTTCGTTCGACACCGCGCCCAAGGGAGCCGAAAGCCACCCCGGGGACGGTCGCCTTTCCTTTGGCACCGCTTCAATGCCGTTCTTCTATATATACCACGTCCAGCGTCGAAAACCCGCCCGCGATGAAAAACAGAGTGAAGCAAAAACGAGGAGCAGACCGATGCGAGAACGAGGCAATTTCGATCAATCCCTGATCGAACGGTCCGGTTGGTTTCTCGTTGCGTAAAAACCTATTCGCAAATCCGATACCAGTGGCACAACTCGACAGGGAAAATCCCTTTCGGCCTAGCCTGGTCGAAACTTGAGTCTTCTTGCTGGCATTCGGGAGCGATCGTAGGGGAAGTCAACGATGCAATCCCCCTCGATCTTTTTGTAAACTTTGCGCGCTTTGCGTACAAGTCTTCCGTTTTCCCGACCCCGTTCGCATGAAGCGGGAATGCAACATCCCTTCCTTTGGTCCGCTTGAACGACATACGACTTCCCCCTGGCTGGGATCATCCGCCTGGTCGTCGTGGCTTGCGCCCGTGGCTGCGTTTTGCCTGGTTGCCCTAACTTGTGAAGGGGCGTGGGGCGAAGGTCGCGCCGCAAACCATCGCCCGGGCTCGTCGGGACTGTTATACTGGGTTCCCCGCGGGATTCCGCATGATGAGGAAGGTCCGGAACCAGGTTACTGACGAGGGGTGTTGGACATGGCGATCGACCGGGTGGATGCCTATATCGACGCTCATCGCGCGGATTTCGTGGAGCAGCTCAAAGCGCTGATCCGGATACCCAGCGTCAGCGCCCAGCCCGATCACGACGCCGACACCCGCCGCGCGGCCGAGTTCATCCGCGACGACCTCGAGGCGATGGGACTGGCCGCCGAGCTGATCGAGACCAAGGGGCATCCGATCGTCTTTGCCCGGAACGCCCCACGGCCCGGACGTCCCACGGTCCTTATCTATGGCCACTACGATGTTCAGCCCCCGGAGCCTCTCGAACCCTGGGTCTCTCCCCCGTTTGAACCGACCGAGCGCGACGGCAACCTCTATGCCCGAGGTGCCACTGACGACAAGGGTCAAATGTTCACCCACCTCAAGGCCGCCGAGGCCTGGCTCAAGGGGGCGGGCGAACTTCCCTTGAATGTGAAGTTTCTGATCGAGGGGGAGGAAGAGGTTGGCGGAGCGAACCTCGAGCAGTTTGTCGCTGAGAACAAGACAAAACTGGCGTGCGACTACGCGGTGATCTCGGACACAAGCCAGTTTGCCCCCGGCATGCCGGCGATCACCTATGGCCTGAAGGGGTTGGCCTACTTCGAGGTGCTCGTCCAGGGGGCGCGGACCGACCTCCATTCGGGGACCTTCGGGGGGACCGTCGCCAATCCTTGCAACGCCCTTGCGGTGATCCTTGCGAGCCTGAAGGGGCCGGACGGGAAGATTCAGCTCCCCGGTTTCTACGACCCGGTCAAGCCCTTGGAAGATTGGGAGCGGGCGGAGTTCGCCAAGCTGCCGTTCTCGGAGGCCGAGTTTCAGGCGAGTCTCGGTGTATCGTCGTTGGAAGGGGAGTCGGGCTACACGACCCTCGAGCGGAAATGGGCCCGACCAACCTGCGACGTGAACGGGATCTTTGGCGGTTATCAAGGACCTGGTCCCAAGACCGTCCTGCCCTGCAAGGCGGGAGCCAAGCTCAGTTTCCGTCTCGTCCCCGGCCAAGATCCGACGACGGTGGCCGAGCAGTTTCGGGCTCACCTCAAAGCGGTCTGCCCCCCCGGGGTCACCTATGAGCTGATCGTTCACCACGGTGCCCCTGCCGTCCTCGTCGGGGTCGACAGCCCCGGCGTTCGCGCGGCCGTCCGCGCCGTCGAGGCGGGCTTCGGTAAGGCCCCGGTCTTCATCCGCGAAGGGGGCTCGATTCCCGTCGTGGGGCTTCTCAAAGATCAACTCGGAGTCGATACCCTCCTCCTTGGCTGGGGGCAGAACGACGACAACCTGCACGGGCCTAACGAGAAGTTCTCCCTGGCCGACTTCCAGAAGGGAATCAAGGCTAGTGCTCACCTGTTCGAGGAACTGGTCAAAGAGGGAGATCGATCCGAATCCGCGGTGCCATAATTTCGTAACCGTTTCTGATTGTGTTTGGCGAGCGTCAGGAACCTTTGGAAGAATGGTGTGAGCCCAAGTTTTCTCGTAGCCCCGAGGAGTCGACCGTTTCTAGCCAGGGGCGCAAGCCCCTGGAGTTGAGGCCGATCCCCTCGGTTCTTTTGCAGCCCTGAAGGGGCGACCGTTTCTAGCCAGGGGCGCAAGCCCCTGGAGTTGAAGTAGATCCCCTCGGTTCTTTTGTAGCCCCGAAGGGGCGACCGTTCCTAGCCAGGGGCGCAAGCCCCTGGAATTGAGGCGGACCCCCTTCTTCGTTCTTTGTTTTTTTGTAGCCCTGAAGGGGCGACCGTTCCTAGCCAGGGGCGCAAGCCCCTGGAGTTGAGGCGGACCCCCTTCTACGTTCTTTTTTTTTGCAGCCCTGAAGGGGCGACCGTTCCTAGCCAGGGGCGCAAGCCCCTGGAGTTGAGGTGGATCTTTAGTTCTTTGTTTTTCGCAGCCCTGAAAGGGCGACCGTCAGTAGCCAGCCCGGGCCGTCAACTTTTCGAAATCATGGTTCGCAATGCCGCAATCCTTGTGTATGTCTTTATTACCATCTAATCTTCAGCACAAAGTCTCGTGAACCTACGCTCAAACCTGAAATTCTGCCTCGTTTGTACGAGTATATTGGAGGTTATCTTCGCGCGGAGAAGGGAACTCTACTCGCAGCAGGTGGAATGCCTGATCACGTTCATTTGCTCGTTTCTTTGTATAAGCAGTCTTCTTTGGTAGAGGCGTTGCGTGGCATCAAGTCCGTTTCTTCGAAATGGGTTCATGAGACGTACGACGATTTGAGGAGTTTTGCCTGGCAGTCGGGATATGGGGCGTTCACCGTCAGTTACTCCCAACTCGCAAACGTAAGAAAATATCTCGAAGATCAGAACGAACATCATCGGACAACAACGTTTCAGGAGGAGTATCTCATCTTCTTGGAACGGCATGGAATTGAATACGACGAGAAATACCTGTGGGATTGATTCGCGACGCGTTTGGCCTCGGCTCGCCATCGGTTGAAAGTGAGGGGGATTGGGGTCCCTTTCGGGGGCTTGCGCCCCTCCGGGGCTACGGGAAGTCATGGGGTGATAGCACAATTCCAGGGGCTTGCGCCTCTGGCTATGAACGGTCGCCCCTTCGGGGCTGCGGGAAGTCATGGGGTGAAGCCATGTGTCCAGGGGCTTGCGCCCCTGGCTATGAACGGTCGCCCCTCCGGGGCTACGGGAAGCTACGGGGTGGTAGCACAATTCCAGGGGCTTGCGCCCCTGGCTATGAACGGTCGCCCCTTCAGGGCTGCGGAGCGGGAATTGAGAGTTTAGAGGTGTTGACCCTCGAGTTGGCTATTGTGAAATGGCTGAGGGCCGGGCTTGGACTCCGGTGCGAGGGCCGGAAGGCTGAGGACCGAGTGTGGCCCCCAGCCTTTCAGGGCGATAGGCCAATGATCCAGCCGAACGAAGATCGCTCTAGCATGAGTATCCATCTCGGGGGCTGGCGACGAACGGTCGCTACTCCAGGTTGCGATCATGCTTCGGGGCAGGTCGCTCAACCGAGGGGCGTGCATCCCTGACGATTGACGACCGCTCATTTCAGGTTGGACGTTTCTAACTATCACGAGACCTTTTTGTTTTTCAGGGTCGTTCGATGCTTGATATTAAATATCTCTTGGCCAATGTCGAGGCCGTCAAACAGAATTGCCGCAATCGAAACGTCCCAACTGATATCCTGGATGCCGTTGATGTCGTCGTCGAGTTGGAGCAGAAGCGGAAGACGCTCCTCCAAGAAGTCGAGGAAGTTCGCCGGCTCCAAAATGCCAACGCCCAGGCGACGGGGAAGGAGAAGGACCCGGAAAAGCGCCAGGCATTCATTGCCGAGGGGAAACAACTCAAGGCCTCGATCGGTGATAATGAGACCGAGCTCAAGAGCCTTGATGCTCACTTGAAAAGCCACCTGGCGCGGATTCCGAATCTCACCCACCCCGATGCTCCGATCGGTGCCCTTGAGGACGAGAGCCTCGAACTTCGCAAAGTGGGCACGCCTCGCGCTTTCGATTTCAAGGCGAGGGACCATGTTGAGATCGGCAAGGCGCTCGACCTGATCGACTTCGAGAGCGGGGCCAAGGTCTCGGGCCATGGTTTCTACTTCCTCAAGAACGATGCCGTTCTGCTCGAACTAGCACTCCAGCAGTTCGCGATCCGGACGCTCGTGGCGAAGGGGTTCTCCCCCATCGTCACGCCCGACCTGGCGCGGAACCAGATTCTCGAGGGGATCGGGTTCACCCCGCGCGGGACCGAAACGCAGATCTACTCGGTCGAGGAATCCGACCTCAGCTTGATCGGCACTGCGGAAATCACCTTGGGTGGAATGCACGCCGATGAGATCTTTGATGAGGCGGTGCTCCCCCTGAAATACGTTGGGCTCTCGCACTGCTTCCGGACCGAGGCCGGCGCTGCGGGGCGGGCGAGCAAGGGACTCTATCGGGTTCACCAGTTCACGAAAATCGAGATGTTCGCCTTCACGACGCCCGAGGCGTCCAACCAGGCGCATGCGGAACTGCTTGCGATCGAGGAAGAAATCTTCACGGCCTTGGGTATCCCTTATCGAGTGCTCGACATTTGCTCGGGCGACTTGGGCGGCCCGGCCTATCGCAAGTACGATCTTGAAGCCTGGATGCCGGGTCGCGGCGAAGCCGGGGAATATGGTGAGGTCACCAGCACCTCGGATTGCACCGACTACCAGGCGCGTCGGCTCAATATTCGCTACCGGCCGTCGGGTCAGAAGGGGACTCGATTTGTCCATACGCTCAACGGTACGGCGCTGGCTTTGAGCCGGGCCCTGATCGTTATCCTCGAGAACTATCAGCGCGCGGACGGCCTGGTGGATGTCCCCACCGTGTTGCAACCGTATATGGGGAAAGAGGTCATTGGCCGTAGGCCCTGAGTTGTCAGGCACGATTTCTTCGAATGTTACGCGTCCATGAGGGTACCGAATGCGAAACCCGCTGCTGGTTCCCGACCTGCGCGAGTTGATCCAGGCCGGTGAGACGGCGGCGCTTCGCGACTTCTTCAGCGATCACCACCCCGCGCAGGTCGCCGAGATGATCGAGGACCTCCGTCCAGTGGAGGGGGACACGATCCTCGGCCTTCTCCCTGCGCGGAACCGCGCCGAGATCCTCAGCTACCTCGATAGCGAGCGCCAGGTTCACCTGATCGAGTCGATGTCGCCGGCCGAGTCGGCCGCCTTGCTCCACCTGATGTCCCACGATGAGCGGGCCGACCTTGTCAACCGGCTCGAAGAGGACAATGTCGATCGGATCCTCCCCCACCTGGCGCAGGCCGAACGCGAGGATATCCGTCGGCTCGCCAGCTACGAGCCGGGGACAGCCGGTTCGGTAATGACGACCGACTATGTCACACTCTCCCCACAACTGACCGTCCGCGAGGCGCTGGAACGGCTTCGGCACGATGCGCCCGACAGTGAAACGATCTATTACAACTACGTCGTCGACCCGCAGCGCAAGCTTGTTGGCTTCGTTTCACTCAAGACGCTGATCCTCTCCCGGAGTGCTTCGGCCCGGATCGGCGACATCATGCGGCACGACGTGATCTTCGCTCGGGTCGACGAGGATCAGGAGTCGGTGGCCCGCCAGATTGGCAAGTATGACCTGATCGCCATTCCCGTCGTGGATACCACGGACATGCTGGTCGGTATCATCACGCATGACGATGCGATGGACATTCTCCGGAAGGAGCAGACCGAAGACATCCTCGCCTTCGGTGGTGTTTCGAAGGATGCCGAGGCCGATGAAGAGTCGTACTGGCAAGGGCGGATCGTCGAAGCGGTCCGGCGGCGGATCGGCTGGCTCTTGATGCTCTTCCTTGCCGGAACGATCACTCGCTTTGTCGTGCACTCATTTAACTGGGTGAACGATCGTTTCCCGCTCCTCGAGTTCGACACCTTTATTCCCCTTTTGATCGGGACCGGCGGGAACGCGGGGAGCCAGAGCGTCGGCACGATCATCCGTGGCCTCGCCTTGGGCGATATCCGCCCGAGCGACACCATCAAGGTGGTCGGCCGTGAAGTGCTGACCGGGCTCCTCCTGGGGATGCTCCTGGGGGTACTCGGATTCGGGTTCACCTGGTTGATCCTTGGTCATCCCCCCATCTTCGGGGCGGTCATTGGCCTGGCAATTCTGGGGATTTGCATTTGGGCCAACGGCGTCGGGGCCTTGGTCCCCTTGCTGGCACGCCGGTTCGACATCGACCCCGCGGTCGTCTCGGCCCCGCTGATCAGCACGCTCGTCGACGCCACCGGCCTGCTGATCTTCTACTCGATCGCCATTCTCTTGTTGATTCGACTCGCCGCGTGAGGAGGCCGCCGCATGCGTTTTGCCGAAATGACCGCCCCAGAACTCCGCGCCCTCTCGCGAGAGGACACGCTGATCATCGCGCCGATCGCCGCGTGTGAGCAGCATAGCCGGCACTTGCCGGTCTTCACCGACTCGATCCTGGTGGGGGCGGTCGCCGACGCGGTCGAGCGCAACTTGCCCGACCGGGTGTTGCTGCTCCCTGTCCTCTGGATGGGTGCGAGCGAGCATCACCTCCCTTTCGGCGGCACGCTCACAGCTTCGCTGCCGACCTATGAACTTGTGCTGATGGAGTTACTGGCCCCCCTGCTCCGCGACGGGTTTCGGCGGACGATGTACTTGAACGGCCATGGTGGCAACATCGACCCGCTTCGGATCGCGCTGCGACGGCTCGACGTTCAGTTCCCCCAAGCCGTGCTGACGGGTGCCGCGTACTGGGAACTCGCCGAGGCCGAGATTGCCGCCCTGTGTGAGGGGCCGCGCAAGACGATGGGGCATGCCTGCGAGATCGAGACGTCGATGATCATGCACCTCCGCCCCGACCTGGTGCGGAAGGATCTGATCCTCGACGATCCCGACCCGGACACCGGCGCACTCCGTTCCATCACCTGGGCCCGCGACTTTGGTCGGCGGACCCAGCACGGCGCCGTTGGCCATCCGGAAGCAGCCGACGCCGAACGCGGCCGGAGGATGCTCGAAGCGATCGGCCGCAAGGTCACCGTGGTCGCGGAAGGGGTTTTGAACCTGCCGCTCAGTTAGCGGGGAGCTTGGCAGACTGTAGCAGTGAATTCCAATGGCCGGGCCGCTTGGAAGACGCAGAGCGAAGGGCCGTGATGAGGCCCTTCGCTGATTTCTAGGAGTTAGTGTAGAGCCGCCCCGCGCGTGACGATGTGGCCCATTTCGGCCGGTAGCGGAACCAGACCAAGGCGTCGGAGTGGGCGTAGTAGGTCAGGCCGAGCACCCGAAACGAGACCATCGCTGAATAGAGGGCGAAGACCCAGAAGGCCCAGAGGCCGATGGCGGCCAACCGCAGCGACGGGATCGCGAAGAGCACGGTCCAGAGGAAGCCTCCGGAGAGCATGACGCTCAGGCCGGCGACCAGCGACGGCTGAACATAATCCCAACCGATCCGGCCAATCGCGACGAGGACCGTGATCGGGTTGGCAGCGGCGAGGCTCTCGTGCAGGAGCGACGCGGCCAGGGTCATTGACGCATAACCGGCACCCATGATGATCAGGTCGGCAAAGATGATCCGGTCGAACCAGTCGATATTGCCGCAGTACATCCAGTAGAGGACGGTGGGGAAACCACCCACGGCCATTCCGAAGAGGGCCGCCCAGATCCAACGGGCGAGCCCTTCGGAGATCGTTTCCGGGTTCCATTCGGGCCAAGCCGGCTGATCGGCTTCTCCCATGGCGCTGGCGACCAGCATCTGGCCGAGGACGAGCAGGGTATATCCCAGCGTCATCGAGAAACTGAATAAGAGCGGGAGGAAGATGGGCAAGGCCAGCAACCCCATCGCCCAGTCCGCGCGGCGGAACGGGTCGACGATCGCGATCCAGTCAAAGACAGGCAGCGAGAGTGCGAACAGGACCGGGGGCATGAACACGAGCAAGGCCACGCCGGGACCGTCGCAGACGGGATGAAGCAGGCAAGCCAGCAGCCCGGCCCCACGGAGGCGTCGCTTCCGGTCGCGTTGGCTGTCTCTGACGGTCCGGATCTCGGCGATGGTTGGGACGACCGGTGCGTTGGGATTGTACCAGGCCTTGCGCATCTCAGCCGCCCCACCTCGGTCGCTCACGGAACCAGCCCAACACCCGGGCATGGCGATGGTAGAAGAGCCCGAGCACTCGCAGAACCACCATCGCTCCGTAGCAGAGAAAGACCCAGTAGCCCCAGTAAGCCAAAGCAGAAATCCAAGGGCTCTGGAACTCAAGAAGAACCGTCAACGCGTAGAAGGCCACGGTCAGGAACGTCGCGATGATGATCGAGGGGAAAAGCCAGGCCCACCCGACCCGCCAGATCGCTCGGACGACGGTCCCCGGGTGAGCCCCCAGAGGATCGTCATACAAGATCGACGCCAGCAGCGCAACTTGTCCGTAGACGGCTCCCAAGGCCGCCAGTTCCACGAGGATGATCGCGTCGAGCAGGTCAACATCCCCACAATACAGCCAATAGGCCACCGAGGGGAACCCACCGAGCAGCCCACCCACCAAGATCGCCCAGATCCAGCGGCCGAGTCCGCGTAGCATCTCCTCGGGATCCCAGTCCGGCCAGCGGGGATGATGGACTTCGCCTATCGCACTTGTGGTGATGATCCGCCCGAAGAAGAGGAGCGTAAAGCCCGCTAACGGTAGGAGCATGAGTCCGGCCGGGAGCAGGGCCAGCATGGCTCCAAGGGGCCCGGTGACACTCCCATTTCCCCAGGCCAGGAAGATCGACAGGAGCGGGGTCGTCGCGAGCCAGAAAACGGGCGGCATGAGCAACAGAAGTGCGATCCCGGTTTCCCCCCAGAGTGGGTAGAGCAGGCTCTCGCGAAATCGGGTCTCCGGGTGAGGCGGTACTCGGATCCAACCGTTCCACCTCGACTTGCTGGATGGTGTCGACCCACTCCGAGTGGAACGGACCCGCGAGGCGGAGTAGCTCGAAGGCCGGGATGGGGAGGAGGCCGCCAGTCCATACGCCCCGGCGGTCGCTTCGCAATCGAGCGCGGGATCCGCCGCGACGGAAGGGGGGGCGGTGATTGTCGTCACGGCCAGAGCGTCCGGAACTCGGAGCAGACCGCCGCAGGAGGGGCATTTGCCGACGCGGCCGGGGACAGCCCCGGCCGCTTTCAGCCTCATGCCACAGGCGCAGACCAAGATGGTGACGTCGGCCACGACTTCGAGGTCACCTCACCGCAAGGGTTTTCGGCTCTTCCGTTTGCGCGGGGGCCCGCAAGGTTTTCAGGAAGGCGATGACCGCGTCGCGATCCGGGCCGGACATTTCTTTGAAGCGGACGGCCACGTCGCTCGCCTCGCCGCCGTGAAGTACGATCGCGTCCTCGAGCGAGGCGGCGCGGCCGTCGTGAAGGTAAGGGGCCGAGTCGGCCACGCCCCAGAGCGGGGCCGTCCGCCATTCGGCGGGAGTCGGCTGCTCCGAGACTGCGAATTTATCGTTGCGGACCGTCGGCTGCGGGATGATCGAGCCGTAGTAACCCGTGCTCGACTCGAGCTCGACCCCCATGTCGTGGAGGAGCATGTCGGAGAAGATTCCTGCGATCGGCCCGAGCTTTTCCGAGTGGCAATCGGCACAGCCAATCTTGGCAAACAACGTGTGCCCGGCCTCGACCTGCGACCGGCTCTTCGAGTCCGAGGGGAGAACCTGGGTGGGGGCGGCGAGGTCGCGGATGAAGTCGGTCATCATCACGCATTGCTCGTCCGTCAGGTCGGTCCCTTCCGACTTGTAGGCGAGTTGACCGAGGGGAACGGCTTGCGGCCGGCCCGGATTGGAGAGGCCAAGCTCGTTGGCGCAGGCGGCCTTGACGAAGTCATTGAGCGTGGCGAACTCGAGTTTCCAGCCGAACCGACCGATCCGGCCGTCGGCGAGCCGCGCGATCCGCCCGCGAACTTTGGAGTCGCGTGCGCCGTTGAGGCCGACGAGGCGGGCGGCGGTCGAGTGCTCGCGCTGGTGCGAGAGCAGCGTCTCGTCCGCGACGGCGTCAATCAGGCCATCGCCGAACAAGGCAGGGGTATTTCGCTGGGTGATCACGACGTCGGGAGAGCGGGTTCGCGACCGGTCGGTGAGCACGCTCAGGGGGATCGACGGCTCGTGGGGGAGAGAGCTGTGGACCAGGTTCAAGGTTTCCTGGAATTCCGGGCGAATTGCCTTCTGATGCACGACGCCCGAGGGGGGGACTTTGCTCGTGGATCCGCCGGAGAGGCCATAGACGGTTACGTTTCGAGCGACCGGTCCTCCGCCTCCCGCTCCGCCTTGGTTATGGCAGGCGAGGCACGAGGTTGCATTGAAGACGGGCCCGAGGCCGTCCCCCTTGGTCAAGGGGTCGTTGACGGTCCAATCGTGATTGAACAGGATGCGGCCCTCGGCCACCGATTTCGCACTGACCGCCTTGGGCCCGGAGCGGCCGAGGCGTTCGACGACTTTCCAGGCCGGGGCTAAGACCAACGCGAGGACGATCCAGTGCGCTGGGCGCATGGGCGAACGTGCGGCCATAATCGGTCTCCCTCTCCGAGGCAGGTCGAGATGCGAGCGATGTGTGGGACGTCGATACGAAATAAAGACCAAGGTCGAGGCCAGTACCTTTGGAGGGAGGAACTGGCCGGACCAAAAATCAGATGAGAGCAGCAGGACCGCGCAGGAAGAGAATGATTCAGGCGGACGGAGAAGAGTCGTTTCCTCTCTTCCGTGATGCGTCGCCGGTCATCTCTTCGAGGACCGACTGGACTTCCTTGGCCTGGCGGGCATCAAGCGGGTGCGACTTCAGCAAGTGGAGCACGAGCAGGCCGGTCTCCCCCTGGTAAAGCTTCTCGACCAGGTTGTTGACTCGTTTCTGGCGGACTTCTTGAGTCGTGATCGCGGGCCGGTAGACGAACGCAAGCTCGCTCCGGTCGCTGGTGACCACGCCCTTGGTCTCGAGGCGGTCGAGCAAGGTGGCGACGGTGGCGTAGGACCACTGACGCCCGGCAGTGCGGAGGGTTTCCAGGACCTCACGGACCGTGGCCTGGCCTCGATCCCAGAGGACCTTCAGTACATCAAGTTCCGAGTCAGGAATGGTCAGTGGACGCTTGGCCATCGGCGGTCATCTCAAAAAGCGAACGGGTCAAATCCGCCCCGATCTCGCGCCCCGTTGGGACGACGCAAGCCCGGGGCCGGGACGGACCGTCTCTCCCGGCAATCGTATCCTAAGACAACTGTCTCACAACGTCAACCCCCTCTCTTCTTACAAACGTCTGGATTTTGATCATTGTCGTCTTGAACTCCCGATTAGCGAATCTGTTAAGGTTGAAGCCCCTGAACGACTTCGGGTTGGTCGAATTCGGATTTCTGAATGGATTTCAGGGGGGATGGTTTCCGAATACTTCTTCTTTTTTCTTCTGCAGGCGTGTCGCAGAAATAACAAACTGGGATATCCTCCGAAGAAGATCGGGGATAATTTGAATCATCAGAGGTCTTCATGATGGCCGATTCTGGCCAACCAGTTGTCGACACATCGCGGAGGCGACGGATGGAGCGAGGGCAACCCCCCCGCGGGTTGCTTTGTCCTGGTTGCGGCTCGGGGCTGGAGCCGCTGGACGAGGTCGCGGGCGATGAGCATCGACTTCGTTGCTCGCATTGCCGCGAGACGTTTCGCGCGCGCCGTCGCGAATCAAGTGACGAGATACCCACAGCCCGTTCCAATATCGAACCACCGCCGGCGGGGTCCTTCTCGTTATTCTGGCGCGGCGTAGCTCTGCGCTGGCTGGAGAATACGTATTGGGCCGGTGTTCTCGCCGGCTCGGCTGGTCTGATCGCCCTGGGGGGCTTCTTACCGGTGATTCGGGGCTGGCTCCGTGACGAGGTTCGAGACTGGGGTGGGGTTCTCGAGATCTTGGGTGGGGTCCACGTGATCACCGAGACGCGCGATCCCGACGCCGACCTTGGTCCGGTGCTCGCTCGGTCGGATGCCCCCCTGCTATTCACGGCTATGGACGAAGTGGCGCGTCGGCTCGGAGTGAAGCCGCCGGGGCAGGTGCGACTGACCTATCTCCCGTGTTGCGGCGTCGTCGCCTGGGAGCGTTCGCGCGCCTTGATTCTTGGCCTGCCCCTGTTGCGCGTTCTAACCATGGCGGAAATTCGCGCGATCCTGGCGCATGAACTCGCCCATCTGGCGCGGGGCGATGCGACTCGCGCGGCCCGCTCGGTTCGCTTCGTCGAAGGCTTGCGCCAGGCGCTCGACCAATCGGCGGGTCAGGAGCACGGGCCGCTTGGGTTCCTGGCACGGACCTGCTTCCGTTGGTCGTCCCGCCTGATCGGTCCGATTGCCCGAGGGCAGGAAACCCGGGCCGATCGCTCGGCGGCCGCGATTGCAGGTGGCAGCGCGGCCGCCTCGGCCCTGGTGAAGGTCGCGCTCGTCCAGCCCCTCTTTCGTGAGGTTCTCGAACACTACAACCCCGACGATCCCGAAGCGCCCAATCTCTACGCCTTCTTCCGCGCCTTCTGGTATCGACTCCCCGCCGAAGTGCACACCGCGATGCGGTTGCAAGTCCTGACCGATGGCGGCGCGCACGACCCTGCGCATCCTCCCCTGCCCGACCGCCTGGCCCTTCTCCAGTCCTATCCCGACCCAGCCTCTGTCACGGGGGACACGATCCCGGCCACCTCGTACGTCGGCGATCTCGAGACGCTTGAGCAGATGCTCCACAACCGGCTCTTCGGGCTTCCCGCCGTCGAACCGAGCGTCTTCCACAAGACGAGGGTTTGACTCTCCGCTCAAGGATTGGGGGGCTCAGGCGAGGAGCCTCTGAGAGTCTGTCCCGGCAGGCGAATCCCTGGCCCGGGGAGCCAGGGTTCCGAGTATGGAACCCGTGGCACCCCAACGGTCTTCATTTCTCGGTGAAGCCTGACCTTCCGGGACTGACACTGAATCGTTAGGTTCGCGCTGATCGGGTTCAGAACCACATGGACTTGTCGACCACGTTGTTCAGCGGGTCGCCTCGGCGGAATCGCTGGACGTTCTCAACGAGGATGGCGAGGTGACGCGCCGCGATTGCGGGGGAATAGCCGGCCGTGTGAGGGGTGATGATGACGTTGGGGAAATCCCAGAGCGGGTGTTCCTTGGGAAGCGGTTCGACCTCGAAGACGTCGAGGGCGGCCCCTGCGATCCGCTCGGCACGGAGGGCGGCCACGAGGTCGTCGAGCACGACGATCGCGCCTCGACCGATATTGATCAGGTAGCTGCCCGGACGCATCTGGGCGAGGGTCGCGGCGTTGAACAGGCCCTCGGTCTCCGGCGTGTGGGGCGCGGCGATGACGACGAAGTCGCTCGACGCCAGCAACTCGGGGAGCCGGTCCAGTCCGTCCACCGAGGCTATGCCCTCGGGGGTCAGCTTGCGGTCGGCGTAGCGGTCCACCGCGCGGACGGTCATGCCAAACGCCAGCGCTCGCCGCGCAATCTCGCTGCCGATCGCACCGAAGCCGACAATTCCCATCGTCGTGTCGGGCAGGAAGATCGTGGCCCGATCCATTGCGTTGACCGTTCCCGGACCCGCAGCGTTGTTGACCCGAGCGGCTTCGCCGCCGACCGGTTCGTAACGGTGCTCGACCTGCCGCCGCACGTAGGTGTGCAGGTTCCTGGCGAAGCAGAGGATGTATCCCATGACCTGGTCGGCGATGACGTCGCCGAACAGGCCGCGCGCGTTGGTTAGAACGCAGGGGTGATCCACGAGTTCGGGGAAGATGTAATGCTCGAGGCTGACCGTGAAGGCCTGGACCCAGCGGAGCCGGTGGGCGAGCGAGAGCAACTCGGGCGTGACCTTGCCGAGGAAGGCGTCGGCCTCGGGCATCGCGGCCAGGGCTTCGGCCGGGGTGACGGCATTGACCCAATGGGCCGAGGGAAACTTCGATTCGAGGATGGCGAACCGCTCGGGCTCAACGGCGGGGTGGATCACGATCTGGGTCGAACTCATTGGACTCTCCGAGGCGGTGTACTCCGGCAGGTCTGCGCCAGCCGTTCAGCGACCCGGCCTGCGCCGTCAGCGGCGAACGGGGGGGGGCCGGGCTTCATTGCGAGGGCCTTGTTCAGGTGCGAGTCGAGCCGGAACTCGGCAAAGGCGCGCGCGGAGGCAGGGACGCCTCCCCCCCAGCTTCGCAGCGCACGATCCAGGGCTCGGTGTTCGGCGAAACCGGTTCTGGGAGGATAAATCATCGGTGTTCCCGAAACCATCGCTTCGCAGGTGGTGCCATAGCCGGCCTTGGCCACGATTGCATCGGCCGAGGCCGCCAGGTCGGCCCCGGTCCATTCGGTGGGCTCGATCGCGTGCAGGTTGGCCAACGGGCCGACCGGTGCCTCATGAAAGCCCACGAAGTGAATCCCACGGCTCTGGAGCCGTGCGAGCCGTTCCCAGCCGAGATTCGCCTGGCCGTATCGGCCGACGTAGAAATAGACGAGCTTGACGGCGGGGGAAAGCCCGAGCTGTTTCACGAGCTCGTCTCTCCGGTTCCGCCCGGGGGTCACGACCATCCCGACCTCAATCGTAGGCGCGAGCTCCGACATTCGCAGGGCCGGTTCGGCCCGGAACAGTGCAGTGGCCTGGCGATAGTCGCGGCGCATTGCGGCAACGAAGTCGGCCGCCTCACTCCCCAGGACCTTGGCGTAAGGGGCGTAGATATCGGCCCAGGTGAAGTTAGCCAGTAAGAACCCAGGCACCCCCGCGCGACGCGCGGCCACGAGCGGAACGGGTGGGACGTCGCAAAGCACGGCGGCCGTCCCCTCGTCGCGAAGCTTGGCCGCTTCTGCGTCGACCCGGGCGATCGCCTCGGCGTGCACTCGCCCCGCCATCGCCAGCGTGGCCTCGCCGTCGGTCGCATTGCTATCGCCGGGCGGGTTCAGGGCACCGACGTCGGAGACATGAGCCTCCAGTTCCGCCGGCCGGCGGAGACGCTCACGCCAGTGGGCGAACAGGTTCGGGTGGCAACGGACTGTGACCGGAATGTCGGTTGGCATCCGGTTGATCACTGCCACCGAGCGGTTCAGGTGGCCAAAGCCGTGGCTCGTCACATAAACGGCCAGCCCGCCGCAACGTCCCATGAAATCAACCTCTTACGGACCGCTCAAGATGCGGCGCAGTGAATTTCGGCCAAGACTAGGGAGGTGGGCGAGGATAACCGACTCGGCGATCGGGCAGCAAGGCCTTGTCAATAGCGTCGCATGTGCCGGCGATTCCGCACCCTCGACTGCGATTGCGCGTTGCCTTTGGCCTGGACTTTTTTCGGCCATTGGCGCTGGATGAGGCGCGAAAGGCCCTGGTAATCCGGTCGAACCGACCGGACCGCTCGGGGCTGTTGGCGGTTCAGGAAGGGCTTTGAGCGATGTCTTCGCCTCGACTCCTTGGTCCGGCGAGTCGGACCCGATCGCCTCGCGTCTCCTGCGTTCCGGTGGGAATTCCGCCTGTGCGGGCACGCGTCTCGGCCTCGATTCCGTGGGGGCTCCTCGGCATGCTCGGCCTGCTGGCCGTGATTGAATGTGGGGTCGCCCGGCATCCGCTCGACTTTTCGGACCCGGTCAGCCTGAGCTGGCAGCTCAGCGCCCAGGCGGCTCGTCGCGAGGCGCCGGGCTGTACGATCCTTGGGGTGGGCGACAGCCTGGTCAAGCACGGTGTCATCCCGTCCGTTCTTGAGGCGGAAACGGGGGAACGGACCTGTAACCTGGCGATTGCCCGAGGCCCCGCGCCGGCGACCTACTTCCTGCTCCGCCGCGCCCTCGATGCAGGGGCCCGGCCGAAGGCGGTCGTGCTCGACTTCAAGCCGGGGGTCCTCGTAGGTAGCCCTCGCTACAACCTCCGCTATTGGCAGGAGATTCTCACGTTTCGGGAATGCCTGGACCTGGCACGAAGCGACCACGGCGGCTCACTCCTGGTCAACCTCGCCCTAGGGCGGCTCTTGCCGACGTTTCGGGGGCGGCTGGAGGTCCGCGGCGCGATTCTGGCGGCATTCAGGGGAGAAGATTCCCCGATGCGACTCCTCAACCGGGTCTGTCAGCGAAACTGGGGGGTCAACCACGGCGCGAACGTCGCGGCCAGGAACCCTGCCTTCAACGGCGAGGTCAGCGCTGAGCAGCACAAGACGCTTCTCTCGCATCTCTGGTACTGCCATCGCGTGAACAAAACCTATATTCGTCGAATTCTTGACCTGACCGCGGAACGCGGGATTCGGGTCTACTGGCTGCTTCCACCCGTTTCCCCCGCGCTCCAAGCGAGACGCGAGGAAACGGGGGCCGAGGCGGGATACCTGAAATTCGTCCGCTCGTTTCAGCAGCCCTATCCTCATCTCACCGTGGTCGACGGTCGCCACTCAGGGTACGACCACACCGCATTCGTCGATGCAACTCACCTCGACGGCCGAGGCGCCTTCACCCTGACGACCGAACTCGGGAGCATGCTTCGTCGAGACCTCGCCGGTGGTGGCTCCGTCCCGCCTTCACGCTGGGTCGACCTTCCCCACTACCACCCCGATCCTTCGCCCGTTCCCCTTGAGGACGTCGAGCAATCCCGGATCCTCGTGAAGGCCGGCCGCTGATTGCAGAAGGAGAATGCGCTCGCCCATAAAGGCGAGCGGGAAGCGAAAGCTCCCCGCTTGCTTGAATCAAGCTACGCCCCTTCTCAGAGCGAGACCGAATCGGTCGGAGCGAGTTGCGGGGCGAACTTGAAGTCTTTGCGGCTGGTCCAGACGATCCCGCCCAGCGTCAGAATTCCACCGAGGGCCAGCGCGGGTGTGACCGCCTCGTGAAAGAGCCAGATCCCCCAGAGGACGGTCAGTATGGGCGAGGCGTTGCCGACCGAAGCCACCTGGCTGGCATCGAGGCGGCGAAGCGCCTGGTTCTGAAAGGCCAGGCCGAGGATGGTCGACACCAGGATCAGGAACGCCAGCCCGCGCCAGGCAGCCGGTGAGGCGGTCACAATCGCGGTCCAGCTTGGCCGCGTCACCAGCGCAATCGGCAAGTCGAGGAGACTGCCGAGCAGGAAGGTGGCCGCGAGTACCGGCAGCGCCCCGTGCTTTGCAACCAGGGGCTTATTGACCGTCATGTACGCTCCCCAGGAGACCACGGCCCCGAGAAGCAGGAGGTCTCCCCAGACTGCGTCTCGACTCTCCGCCCCCCCCTGCCAGAAGTTTCCCAGGCCGATGATGACTACGCCCAAGATGCTGGCCAGGATGCCTCCGAGCCGGTCGAGATTCAGGCGTTCCTGGCCCAAGGCGCTGGCGAGGAGCAGCACGACCAGGGGAACCGCCGCGTAGAACAAGGCGACGTGTGAGGTGGGAGCCAGGCGCGTGGCGTTGAGGAAGAACGATTGGTTGATCGGGACGCAGAGCGCCGCTCCGATGAGGAGCCGCAGACCATCATTTCGAATCAGTCGGCTCAGGGCTCCCTCACGCCAGACGACCGGCAGCAGGCAGAGCCCCGCGCAGCCAAATCGGATCACCGGGACTAACCCCACCGGCAATTCGCGGACGACGTATTTCGCGGCCGTCGCCGTGGTCGATCCGATCAAGACCATGAGCGCGAGCGAGACGTATGCGCCAAGGTCCCCTACTCGATCTGAACTCGACTCCCCGTGAACGATCTCCGTCACCAACATGGCAATCGACCGCCTTCTCAACAGCATCAGTGCGTTCTTCCGAGCGATCGGTACGCCGTCGCTCGCTACTTCCCATCCTAGAGTAGAGGGCAAGTCAGAAGGTTCACGGAAAGCCGGAGGCGCGATCGAGACGATGGCGAGTCGTCCAGGATGTGGGGGACGAGACGAGGCGCAGGGGCCGGCGAGCCGACCTGGGACCGCGCGCTTCGTCTCGGCAATGAGGGGAACTGCCTGGGCAAGAGCGAGGCCCAAGGTCGCTTGCGACGTGGGTGCTCCGAACCGAACCCAGGCACCCACGATCGAACCCGCATCGACGCGACCGATCGTCAAACGCCGGCGATTCCCTGTCCGGAGTTGAGCGGAGGCCGTCCCGCGACCGGCCAGTTGTCGCCTCGGCGATCGTGGACTCGCTGGAAAGCGCGTTCTCGCTCGAGACGAGTCTGCTCGTAAAGGTCGAGGTAGAGATGCTCTTCAACCTCGGTGAAGACCTGGCCTCGACGCCCCATCACGATTCGGGCCGTGTCGAACATTTGCTCCAGCGGGAAGCCGGGCGCGACTTTGCCATAGAGCACTGCGGTGAAGGAAGGGACGTGCTTGGGCAACAACGGTCCGGCGGGCAGGACGTTGCACATCACACCGATCACCGTTCCCGTATTCAGCATGCTGCCCAAACCGGTCCGGGTGTGGTCGCCGATGAAGCAGCCGACCTTGGCCTGCTTGGTGCCGATGGGATCGCCGCCCAGCGGGACGAACACTTCGCCGTAGTCGTTCCGCAGGTCGCTGTTGGAGGTGATCGCCCCCAGGTTGACCCACTCGCCGACGTAAGCGTGCCCCAGGAACCCCTCGTGGTATTTGTTCGAGTGGCCGTGGACGACCGTCGCCTCGACTTCGCCGCCGATCCGACAGTTGGGGCCCAGGGTCACCCCGCCCCGCAGGTTGGCGCGGAAGAGCTGGGTGTCGCGGGCGATGAAGCAAGGCCCCTCGATCCGGGTGAAGGGCTGCACCCAGGCGCCGGCGGAGACCGTGATCGGACCGTTCGTCGTATCGAACACCGTGTACGGGTCGATCCTCGCCGTTTCGTGAACGAAGAGGCGATTGGCCGGTCCCACCAGCGCGGCGGTCGTGAGGTGGCGGTTGCTCAGGCCGACCTTTCCGTCGGCGTTGAAGTCGCGAACCAGGTGGTCGGCATTCTTGACGACGATGTCCCAGGGGCGCTCGATCCATTCCCCGCCCAACTCCACTCCACCCATTCGGGACATCTGCTCATCGAACCAGGCGGCGGCGCTGTTCGATTCCAGCCCGATCGCCTGATCCGGGCCGACCAAGGCGCAGGCCGGTTGTCCGTTGCACAGACCGACCCAGGGTGTGGAGGAACTGGGGATATCAAGATTTGCGGGAGGCACCCAGCGGCTGTTGACGGCCAGGACAGGGCCACGCGCCAGCCAATCGCGATCGTTTACCGGCGTCTGGGGATCGAGTGCTTGCTGGAGCGCGGCCAGGTACGGGCGAATCACCACACCCCTGCGGTTTGGACCCGGACCTACACCGAACGCTTTGACGATTTTGGTGCCGAGTGTGCTCGATCCCAGGAGGAGAGCGAACACCGGACGGGTCAGAGTCAATGGTTCAAGGCCTGCGACAGCATTGTCTTCAACCAGGCAGAGACGCATGAATCCCTCCGTAGCAAGATCGGCGTTTCGACCTTCGCACGCACCGCGTCGTGCGCGGATGACTTCAGCGATGTCGAGATTGCCGTCCTTAGCCGGCATCGCGTCTGTGATTATAGGCCGTGGGCCGCAAAACCCGCCAGATCGGAACCTTTTAACAGGCCCGAATCTCACCGTCTCTGATGATCGAAAACATCCAGGTGACGCAGTTCATCCGAGTCCAGGTCGAGTCGAGCGACCGTCCAGGTTGGTGCACGGTGGAGAGCACCTGGGTTGATGTAACGAGTCGGCCCATGCTTTTCGTCGGCCCGAACATGAGTGTGGCCAAACATCAGGTAGTCGGGCTCAAGCGCGGCGAGGCGGCGGATCTCCTGGGTCGAGTCGCCGTGAGTCACCGCGATTCGCCGTCCGGCCAGAGTGAACTCCCCCCCTTTCCCCAAGCAGATCCCGCCTCCCAGGGTCATGGAACGGCTCAGTTCGGATTCGTCGAAGTCGTTGTTACCAAAGACGTAATAGCAAGGTAGGGCGGAACATTCTTCGACAACTTCACTGTTTGTCAGGTCGCCGCAATGGATGAGGGCTTGGGCCCCCTCGGCGATCAGCAATTGCACCGCGAGCTTTGTGCGTTGGACGCGGTTGTGGGTATCGGAAAGGATTCCGATTCGCATCATGTACTCCTGTTGAGAAGAATCGTCATCGGTCCCTGATTTCGATCGAGGAGATCGGCTCAAGACCGCTCTCGCTCTGGCCGAACCTGGAATCAGGCGGTAAACTAGCCGAAGGAGCACACGAGGCTGCGAACTCCGGTCACGATTTTGTCCTGAGTCCGTGGTTCTTGGAAGACTCTGCACTGCCCTTTTGTCTTGGGCCGGTGCGCGACCGACCGCGAGAAAGGTCGGTCGCGGGAAGGGAGTTGATCTCGGTCCGCAACGCCGGATCGCGACTCCCCCTCCCTGGCTTTACCCGCGCTTCGCGGGGAGGTGTCGCATGTCGATCGCGATTCGTTCCAAGCGTCTCATTGCTTCAGAACACTCGACGTCACTTTCGTCTTCTTCGATGGTCGAGCCGATTTATCAGGATATTGAAGCTCCCGAGCAAGCCGAGCTCGCTCGTGAGGCCCCCGAGATGCGTGACGCCGGCCTATCGGAAGCCCCCGATGCCGGAGAGGGTCGCCTCAGCCTGATGGAGCATGAATTTACCCATGGCCGGAGCCAGAGCTGAGCGGTCGGGCCAGGATCTCTCCTGGGACACCGGAGGCCCCACCGCCCCGTTCTACCGGCCTTTACGGGTTATTCCCCGCTAGGGAAGGATCGCTGATTCAAGGGTCGGATGTCCCACCTGTCCTCAAATGCCCCGTGTCTCCCTGACCGAATCGGTGGGGAGAGCGGGGCATTTTTAGTCTTTCACCTCGCCTGGACAGTTTCGCTCGCGTCAGAGGTGTTGAACGGATTTCTCAGTAGCTGACCACGGGGGGCATGGCGACCATCCAAGGGGTGACGTGGGCATAGATCCAGACGATGACGCCGACGATGAGGGCCAGCGCCACGCTGTGCCAGAGGACAGCGCGGAGCAATTCGCCCTCGCGGCCTCCTTCACCGGTCGCTGCGGCTGCCACGACAATTGACTGCGCGTCAATCATTTTGCCCATGACTCCTCCGGTCGTGTTGGCCGCGGCCATCAAGATCGGGTTGAGTCCCAGCTTCTTCGCCGTGATCTTTTGCAGGTTGCCGAAGAGGACGTTGCTCGAGGTATCGGAACCGGTCAGGGCGACCCCGAGCCAGCCCAGCATGGTGCCGAACACCGGGTAGAGCCAGGGGCCGGTCCTCGTGAAGGCGAGGCCGAGCACGGCGTCCATCCCCGAATACTTGGTGACAAACCCGAGCGCGAGCATGGAGAAAATTGCGGCGATCGCCGGAACCATGCGTGCCACCGTCTTGGCCAGCGTCACCGCCATCGTGGCCGGCCCGACCCCCAGGAGAAGGCCGCTCAAAATGGCTGCGAGGAAGACTGCGGTACCGGTCGAAGAGACGGGGACGAGGTCGACCGTTGCCTTTTCGTAGTCCTTCGGCTCGGGATGCGCGTGGCCGGTCACGGCTTCTCCCTTGGCCACTTTCTCGTGGAGTCCGATCATCGCCGGCTTCCACGAGGTGCGGGTGTCCAGCCAGTCCTTGACGGCCGGCGTCCCCAGGGGGGCGATCGCGGGAATTCCCCAGACGAGGACCGTCAGCGAGAGGAGGCCGAACGGCATCCAGGCCCGCGCGACCCGGCCGGCGGTCAGCGGCTGGTGGGTGGGATCGTGGGGTCTGACTTCTTTATCCGACTCCTCCTCATGCGCGAACCGCCACTCGTCCTTGGGCCTCCAGAACTGGAGGAGGACCACGCCGGCCACCAGGCTGCCGACGGCTGAGACCAGGTCGACCAGCTCGAAGCCGACGAAGTTGGACCAGGCGAACTGAATCCCGGCGAATGTGCCGCCGACCACCAGAAGGGCCGGCCAGACGGCGAACGTCTGCCGCCACCCGGTCATCGTCCGGACCAGCCAGAAGGGGATGAGCAGGGAGAGAAAGGGGAGGATCCGCCCAGCGGTGGCGCTGAGGGCTTCGACGTCGAGTTCGGTCACCTTACTCAGGGTCAGGATCGGTGTGCCGATCGCCCCCCAGGCCACCGGCGCGGTGTTGGCGATCAGGCAGAGCAAGGCCGCCTGAAAAGGCTGGAATCCCAGGCCGACGAGGAACGCGGCCGAGATGGCCACGGGGGCTCCGAACCCCGCGGCGCCTTCAATAAAGGCCCCGAACGAGAAGGCGACCAGAACAGCTTGAAGCCGACGGTCTCCGGAGAGCCGGGCGATCGACGCCTTCATCACGTCGAACTGCCCGGTCGCCACCGCGATGTCGTACAGGAAGACGGCCGCCACGATCAGCCAAACGATCCGGAACAAGGCGAAGATCACTCCGACCCCCACGCTGGCCAGAATCATCTCCGGGGGCATCCTGAAGACCGTCGCCGCCACCACGGAGGCGGTGAGTAACCCACACAGAGCCGCTTGCCACGCCCCCATTTTCCCCGAGGCCAGAAGCCCGAGGAGGACGAGAACCGGAAGCGCGGCCATGAGCGTCGAGAGCGGCCAGTTACCTAGGGGGTCATAGACTTGCGTCCACACGGCGAGGTCGCTCCTCATTCCTGGTTCAGGGCACGTGTCGGACGGGGAGACGAAACCGCCTCGCACCGTCCGGATTTCCCACGACCCGCCCGGCGGAAGTTCAATTCCGGCGGGCGAAACCTGCTCAAGCGGGCCCTTGATTGGGAGGGAGGTCGTGCTCGGGCTCCAACGATACGGCATGGTTGAGGGGGGCGAAAGACCCTCGATCACGCAACTCTGTGTCCCAGATTCATTCTTCGGAGTCGTCGCCGACGGCCTGGCCCGGCTAACAACCTCTCGGAGAACACTTGACCGGAATGGTCCGTGGGGGTTACTCTTTGGTCACGCCCGTAACATCGTTCCGGGCAGGCGGGATGACTAGGTAAGGAGCGGACGGGTGCACATCGAGATATCGACCCGCCATGGCGGCCTGGTGCCGGAAACTCAGGCACACATCCACGATAAGGCCGAGAAGCTACTCAAATACTTCGGTCGGCTGATGGCGATCGAGGTCGAGGTCGAACACCTCAAGCACTCCTGGCAAGTGGAAATTTTTGTTTCGGCCGAGCACAAGCACGACTTCATCGCACGCGAAGAGGGGCCGACTCCTGAATCGGCGATGGACCAGTGCGTTCACAAGATCGAACAACAGCTTCGCCGGTACAAGGAAAAGGTGACGCACCACAAGGGCGATGTTTCACTCGGTGAAATCTCCCCCGTGTCGGAAGACCTACCTGAGTCCCCGGAGCCGGCGTGACCCGATCGCATGAGTTTCGACTGCGCCTAGATACTCCCTACGCCAAGATTTGCGAGTCTCAAGACGTCCGGGTTGTCTCTCGGTCGAGTTGACCGACAGGGGCGTCCTGTTCGACGTTTTTTTGAGTTCTTACGCAAAAGCGGCAGGTTGGTAGGCCGGTGGCACGTCGATGGAGGGCTGGATGAAGTTATCGGATTTCGTTGTGAGTGATGCGATCCTCGTCGATCTTCAGGCAACCGGCAAGGAAGAGGCGATCCGCGAGATCGTGGGCAGCCTGGCTAAAGCTGGCCGGCTCGCCGAGGGGGACCTGGAAAGTGTCTCCCGCGCGATTCTTGGTCGCGAAGAGCTCGGTTCGACTGGAATCGGTCAGGGGGTTGCGGTTCCCCATACCCGGCACCCCACCGTCAACCGCCTGATCGGGACCGTGGCCCTCTCCCGGCGCGGCGTGGACTTCGCGGCCCTGGACGGCGAACCCGTAGACATCCTCTTTCTCCTGATTTCACCCCCGAACCAGCCTGGCGATCATCTTCGAGCCCTGGAGAATATCTCCCGTCACCTGAAGGATGAACGCTTCGTCAGTTTTCTCAGGCAAGCGAAGACGCGTGAGAACGTCGTCGATCTGCTCGAGGAAGCCGACCAAGGGACGTCTTGAGCGAAGGTCCTGCCCCGGTCAAGCCGGCAGGGGCGCGGATGATCTGCCGCCGCGGGGCCCGGCATGGCCGAGCCCCGGATCGTCCCGGTGGATAGCACGCTCCTTGGCGACTCCCCCCCCTTTACACGACTTGGGGGATCAATGGAAACCAGTCGAGACACACGGCCCGAGACCGTCGGTGGTGAGAACTCCAGACCGTGGTCTTTTGTGCCCAGGCCGATCGAGCCGCCGATGAGCCACGATTCGCCCGTCGTCCGCCGCCAAGTTGAGATCGTTAACGCTCTTGGCTTGCATATGCGGCCCGCCGACAAATTCGTCAAGCTGGCACTCCAGTTTAAGGCGGAGGTTCGCGTAATTTATAACGGTAACGAGTATAACGGCAAGAGCATTCTCGACCTGACGTCGCTGGCCGCCGAATACGGCACCCGGCTCGAGGTGGAGGCTCGCGGCCCCGATGCCGATCAGGCCGTTGAGGCGTTGTCCGCGCTGGTCCTTGCGAAGTTTCACGAGACTGATGAGGGAGCCCAGGAGCCTGCCCCATGAAGGCCCGGGATCCGCGGTCCAATCAAACGCCTAACGGGCGAGGCCCTGCCGGCCACCGCGGCCCTCGTGTCGATCCGCCTTGCCATCCCGACGACTGGGGCAACGTGGCCCGGCCCCCGGTCAAGCTGTTGGCCATGCAGACCCTCCGTGGAGTGGCCGTGAGCCCGGGCGTCGCCATCGGACCGCCGTTGGTGGTCGATCCGCGCGGCCAGCGGCTTCCCCACCGTGCGATTCCCGCCGAGGCGGTCGTTTTCGAGCTCGAGCGGTTGGAACGTGGGATCGCGTCTGCGCAAGGCGAGGCTGAGGCCGCCGAGGCGGAAGCCCGCCAGCGGCTTGGACCCCAGTATGCCGACATCCTCGCCGCCCATGCTCAGATGATCGCGGACCCGACGCTCCGTCGCGATGCGCGGGCGCGGATCGAGCACGAGCGGATCTCCGCCGAGCATGCGGTTAGCGAAGTGCTCGACGTTTATGCGTCTCGGCTCGAAAGCATGACCGACTCGCACCTGGCCGCCCGGGCCGCCGACGTTCGCGATATCCAGAACCGGATCCTCGCCCAGCTTTCAGGCCAGCGCCGCTCGACCCCGATGGACGAGGTCGCCGTCCCATCGGTGATCCTCGCCCACGACCTCTCACCCAGTGAGACGGCGGGGCTCGACCCGCAGCGCGTGCTCGGCTTCGCGACCGAAGCAGGGGGACGCGCCAGCCACACCGCCATCGTGGCCGAGGCCCTGGAGATTCCTGCGGTGGTCGGGCTCGGACGGTTTCTGGATCTGGCACGCGAGTGTCGGATGATCATCATCGACGGCGACGAGGGCTTGGTGGTCCTCGACCCCGATCTGGCCACCCAAGAGCGCTATCGCCGCGACGCCGCTGCGCGGGCCGCCCGATTCGAGGGGCTGGCCGGTCTGGCCAATCTGCCGGCTGAGACCCTTGACGGGACCCAGGTCGGTCTCTGGGGCAATATCGAGTTCCCGGGAGAGGTAGCCGCCTGCCTGGAACGAGGCGCGGTCGGTGTCGGGCTTTACCGGACCGAGTTCCTCTACCTCAACAGTGAACGAGCCCCGACGGAGCAAGAACAGTTTGAAGCTTATGCGGCCGTAGTGGAATCTCTGAAAGGGCGACCGGTCACGATCCGAACCCTCGACTTGGGGGCCGACAAGCTGGTGGCTTACCAGAGCGCCGGTTACGCCGACGCCAACCCGGTACTCGGGCTGCGGAGCCTGCGACTCTCGTTACGCGAACTGGCTCTGTTTCGGACCCAGTTGCGTGCGATCCTCCGGGCGAGTGCCCTGGGGGATGTTCGTGTCATGTTTCCGCTGGTCTCGACGCTTGGCGAACTCCGCCAGGCCCGCGCCATCCTGGGGGACGTCGCCGCCGAACTGACCGCCGAGGGCGTCCCGTTCCGGCGTGACCTGCCGGTTGGTGTCATGATAGAGGTGCCTGCCGCCGCCGTGATGGCCGACCAAATGGCAAAGGAGGTGGACTTCTTCTCGATAGGGACCAACGACCTGATCCAATACACCTTGGCTGTGGACCGAACGAACGAAACCGTGGCCGATCTCTATAGCGCCGCCGACCCGGCCGTGCTTCGCCTGATCGCCATGGTCGTCGACGCCGCCAGGGCCCGTGGAATTGAGGTCAGCATCTGTGGGACAATGGGGGGCGAGCCGCTCTATACCATGCTGCTGCTCGGGCTGGGCGTTCACCAGCTCAGCATGCCGCCGCACCAGTTGCCTGAGATCAAGCGAGTGATCCGCGGGGTCAGTGTTGCGGAGGCCCGGTCAATTGCCGCCGAGGCGCTCCACTTAGAGACCTCGCAGGCCGTCGTCGCTCTTCTCGACAGTGCCTTACGCCACGCTCTGCCCGACACCCCGGCCTCCTCAGCCCAGGACCGAGCCGGCTAGCCCCGGCAGGCCCGATCCACCGAACCATGGCAGCCTCGGCTCGGAGTCGACGCCGCCCGCGACCACGACCCAACCGTTTGGAACCTCTTGACCGCCCTCCGGTCGTGCCGATTTCGAGAGTCAAACGAGCCCTCACGGGCTTCAAGCGACTGACCGAACGACGGACGGGCGTTGCGGACCCTCACATGGGTTCGATGTATGCCGCGATGATGACAGCGACCAAGGTGCGACTCCGCTTCGCCAAGCACGGCGATATTCGACTCATCAGCCACCACGACTTGATGCGCTGCCTCGAGCGATTGCTGCGGCGCGCGCAAATTCCCACGGCGACGAGCCAGGGATTCAACCCACGCCCCAAGGTGGTCTTCACCCTCGCCTTGGCGCTCGGGATCGAAGGGCGACGCGAGGTGGTCGAACTGGAATTGGCCGAGCCCATGGAGCCGGACGAGGTTCTCAGACGCCTCCGCGCCACAACACCGCAGGGGCTCGAGTGGCTCGAGGTCGAGGGGGTCCCCCCCGGTCGAGCCGCACAGCCCGAGTCGGTGACTTATCTCCTGGAGATCCCCGAAGAACGTCGGGACGAGGGCCGAAATCGCCTGGCCGCCTTTCTGGCCAGCGAACAGTGGCCGTATACCCGGCACCGCCCTGATCGCACCGTGGCGATCGATCTCCGCCCGTTCCTACTCGAAGCCGAGCTCGACTCGCTCGGCCTCCTTCGTTTCCGCATGAAAATGTTGCCCAGCGGTTCGGCACGGCCTGAAGAGATCATTGACGCTCTTGGCCTGCGCGACCTGCTGGGACAGGGATCGGTCCTGGTTCGTTCCGAAGTGGAACTGGTCCCTTAGATTCAGCTCGAGGTGGGTTCCCGTTGTGACGGTCCGTCGGCGCATCCGCAAACGATTTCGATCTGCTCTCGCCACCTGGCGGACGCTGCCACGGAACCCCTTTACCCGACCAATGCCAACCGATTGATTGTGCTAGAAAGATGACCGTATGAAGAAAGAAATGCTGATCAACGTGCTCCAGCCCGAGGAA
This sequence comes from Singulisphaera acidiphila DSM 18658, assembly GCF_000242455.2. GTDB lineage: Bacteria > Planctomycetota > Planctomycetia > Isosphaerales > Isosphaeraceae > Singulisphaera > Singulisphaera acidiphila. Next base: position 4,087,238 of record NC_019892.1, on the reverse strand, counting down.
TGCAGAATCGCCATCGTTGAGGATGGCGTCCTTGAGGAGCTGTACGTCGAGCGCACCAGCCACGAGAGCTATACCGGTAATATCTACAAAGGCAAGATCGTTAACCTCGAACCGGCCATTCAGGCCGCCTTCGTCGATTTTTCGGTCGGCCGCAACGGCTTCCTCCACGTGTCCGACGTGGAGCCGCAATATTTTCAGCGTCACCAGGCCGCCGAGGCCGAGGCGGCTGGCCCTTCCTCAACCTCAACCACGGCCCCCGGCTCGAATCGTGAGCCGCGTCGTGATCGTGATCGCGAGCCTAACCGTCGAGGCCGGACCGAAGATCGCGACCCGGGTTCGTCGTCCGGCTCCTCTCGTCCCGAAGACCGGTATCGTGATCGCGAGCGGCCCGAACTTTCGGAAAAAGGCCGGCGCGACCGCTCGGAGCCCCGCAGCTTCGGCGAAGGACTGGCCGATGACGATATCTTTACGTCCCGATCATCCTCCAGCAGCTCATCGGCTCGCTCCACCCCTCCCGAACGCGTCGACCCGCGCCGTGGTCGGCCCGAACCGCCCCTGCCCTCCTGGTCGGACGAGGTGACCCATGCGCGCGCTCCGGAGCACGCGCCGAGGGGTTTCGAGCCCGACGAGCCTCGCTCTCGGACCAGCCGGGCCGCTGAGCCGTTCGATCCCGACCTCCCGCCGAGCCGCACCCAGCGATCATCCCGCCAAGCACCTCCTCCGAGTCGGCCCGCCGACCCCGAGATCGTGGATTCGGGACGTGGGCGGATCGTTGACGCCGAACTCTCCCCCGAAACCCAGGCTCCGCGCGATTCCCGACGTTCTCGGGGACGCGGTCGGCCCGAGCGCCCCGCGCCGGAACCCGAACCCTTGTTCGAGGCTGAGGTCGAACCGGCGTCGGAGCCGGTCTTTGAAGACATTCCCGAGACCCCTCGTCGTCGCGGCGGTCGAGCCGCAATCCGCTCACGCGGCGGCGAACGCGAGTCCACCGGCGAACGGCCCCGCGAAGCGGCCCCCGAGCGTTCCAGGCCGCCCGTGGTCGAACGATCCCCCGAAATCGAGGTCGAACGACCCCGGGAGCGGTTGCGCGAACCCGAGCGAATCCGAGAACCCGAACGCGGCCGGGAGCCCGAACGAACCAGGGAGCCCGAGCGAACTCGAGAGCCTGAACGATTCCGTGAATCCGAACGTGTTCGTGAACCCGAACGCGGCCGAGAGCCCGAGCGAACTCGAGAGCCTGAACGCACTCGCGAACCTGAACGTGTTCGTGAACCCGAGCGAACCCGCGCTCCGGAGCGTGCTCGCGGACCGGAAGCGGAAGTTCCTCGCGAGAGGAAGGCACACGGCCGCGCCGGTGAGCCGGGGTACGTTCCCCGCCGCGAACGCTCACGAGCGCCTGAGTCCACCTTCGGCTCCGACATCCCCCCTGCTTCTCTCGAATGGGCGGAGCTGGCGGCCGAGTCCGAACTCGACATCGACGAGATTGAGGGTGAGGGAGGCCCGGACGAATTGGGGCCGGAATCGGGCAAGCTCGACGGGCCTCGCCGCCGCCGCCGTCGCCGTGGGCGCCGTCGCGACCGTGAGCAGCCCGAGGGAACCGGAACCCCGGCGGCGTCGCCACGTCCCGCCTTTGGCCCTGACGTGGACGACGAAGACGAGCTTGAGGTCGATGAGCCGCTCGAGCGCGAAGCCGTTCGCCATGGAAGTGTTGAGGACGAAGAGCACCTCGCGATCGACGACTTTGACTTCGGCGACGAGCACATCGGGCCGGATGATGAGCACGCCGACGAGTTCCTCGAGGATCATGCTCCCGTCGCCGTCGATGAAGAGATCGACCCGGAGCTCGAGGAAGAGATTCGCAGAGAGATCGCCGAGATCGCCGAGCTGGAGCGAGAAATGGGCCTGCGAGGGCCCGTCGAAGCTCGTCCACGCCGGGGCGACGGCGAACCGGACACCGGACGCGGCGGTCGGTTCACCCGGGGCCGAGGGCTGGTCAAGCCCCCGATCCAGGAGGTCTTCCGTCGTGGCGACGAAGTGCTCGTTCAGGTCATCAAAGAGAGCATTGGCACCAAAGGCCCGACCCTCTCGACCTACATCAGCATCCCAGGCCGTTACCTCGTGCTGATGCCCGGCCTGAATCGGGTGGGGGTCTCGCGCAAGATCGCTGACGAAACTCAGCGCCGCAAGCTCCGCGAGATCATGACCGAGCTGAACCCTCCCAAGGGACTCGGGTTCATCGTGCGGACCGCGGGCCTGGAACGGACCAAGCGTGAGCTGGCCCGCGACCTGGCTTACCTGCTCCGGCTCTGGAAGGTCATCCTCCGCCGGATCAAGAAGGCCAAGACCCCCGCGCCGATCTACCAGGAATCGGACATGATCACGCGGACCATCCGCGATATCTTCACGTCCGAGATCGACACGATCTGGATCGACGAACCGGCGGCGTTCGAGCGTGCCCAGGAGTTCCTCAAGGTCGTCATGCCCCGGTTCGTCAACCGGCTGAAGCTCTATGACGAGAAGGTGCCGCTCTTCCACAAGTACGGCATCGAAGATGAGATCGCCAAGATCCAGCGTCGGACCGTTCCCCTCCCCGAGGGGGGATCGATCGTCATCGACCAGACCGAGGCGCTCGTCGCCATCGACGTGAACTCGGGCAACTTCCGGGTCGAGAACGACGCGGAAAAGACCGCCTACGAGATGAACCTCCGGGCGGCCAAGGAGATTGCCCGCCAGCTTCGACTCCGCGACCTCGGCGGAGTGATCGTCAACGACTTTATCGACATGCGTGACGAGCGGCACCGCCGGGGGGTTGAGAAGGCCCTTCGCGATGCCATCAAGCGTGACCGGGCGCGCACCAAGGTCCTCCGGATGAGCGCGTTCGGGCTCATCGAGATGACCCGCCAGCGCATTCGGCCTAGCCTGAAGCGGTCCGTCTACGAAGACTGCTCCAATTGCACGGGGGCCGGCGTCGTCAAAACCGTCGAGAGCATGTCGATCGACGTGATGCGGCTGCTGGCATTGGCCTCGCACCGTGATGATATCAGGCGCGTTTCGGTTGGGGTCAGCCAGGCCGTGGCGACCTACCTGAATAATCGCAAACGCCGCGAGATCACCCGGATCGAGACCGAAGCCAACATGACGATCCAGATTCGGACCGAGCCGGATGCGGCCGCCGAGCATCTCCAACTCGAGTGCTACGACGGTAACAACAGCGAAATCCGACTCTTCCCGCCCCCTGCCCCAACCCATCGCGGCCGGCACTAAGCGACACGATCGTAACCACCCGAAGCCCCGTTTCTCGCGAGGAACGGGGCTTCGGGTTTACCTGTTGAAGGGGCGGGTTCCTCGCTTGGGAACCGCGTGAGGCTTTGTGGGCCTGAAGCGTGCCCTTTCTTTTCAGGACTTAACTCGGTAACATTTGACTTTTTCCGCGTCCTCCCCACGAATCCAGAATGGGGTCGTTTTCCCGACGCGGGATCAAGACAGCGGAAAAGATCGACGCCGACCCTTTCATACAAGGTTCGGGTCGTGAGGAGCTTGACGGATGTACGCGATTTTTGAAGACGGAAGCCATCAGTTTCGGGTGAGCGAGGGAGACCGGATCATCGTCGATCGGCGTCAAGGCGACGCCGGAACCGAAGTCGTCTTCCCCAAGGTTCTGCTCATCGCCGGCCCCGAGGGAGCGAACATCGGCGTTCCCGTGATCGAGGGCGCCCAGGTTCACGCCAAAATTGTCGACCAGTTTCGCGATAAGAAGATCATCGTCCAGAAGTTCCGTCGCCGCAAAAACATGCGCCGCCGGAAGGGACACCGACAGCACTACACGACCGTCTTGATCACGAGCATCGCCGCCTCCGCCTAATCATAGGCATCGCGCTGCGGCCGAGCCCACTTGAACTTCAAAACCGCGGCAGGCTTTCGGAATTCCGAAAGCCTGCCGCGGTTTTTTTGGGGATTTGTCCTGGTTCTCTTTGCCCAGTGGATTTTCCGCAACTTTGGTTTTTGCGGTGACTTGTTCCTTGTCCCGCCGGGTCATTTCGGCGGGATTGTCTCATTCCGTATTTCCCTCGGTTGACAGTTGTTGCGTCCACTCCGTTGGGTCGGACCTGAGAAGCTCCCAGAAGTCGTAACTGGTCAACTTCAGGCCCAGCCGCTGATAGGGGCAGAGGTCTTTTCTCGGGCCCGAGCCGAACGGATGGGGATTCCAGTAAAGCCGCTTCAGGTCGAGCATCGGCTGGGTCATCTGCCGGTGGCGCGACTGCTGCATCCGCAGCACGCTGTTCATGCACTCGACCGCGCTGCTCGCCCGGAACGTGTCGCGAAGCACCGCCGAAACTCGCCCGTAGGACGCTTGTTCTACGGGGGCCAGATCGCCAGCACCTGCGACGATTTGTAACCACCCATCACTTCGTTCACCGGCTGAGGCGAGCGGTGCCGCCACCGCCTGCCGCCACCGCCTGCCGCCACGCCGCCCGAGCGGTCAGGGACACGCCGGAACAGACCGCCGATGCGGACAGTCCCTCTTCAGACACAGACGGTTGACCAACTGCATGGCCAAGAGCGAAAAACCTTACTTACTATTTTTCCCTACGCACGCACACACCCAAGCACCCCAACCTTCCGGCCTTGGCAAGCCCGGCGGTCTGTGATAGGCTGGATGCAAAGGAGATTCCGTGTTATGACTATTAATTTATCGGTTGAGCGGGAGCAGTTTATCCGTTCGCTCGTGCAAGGCGGCCGGTACGCCTCGGAAAACGAGGTGATCGAGGAAGCCCTGCGATTGCTCGAACTGCGGGATCAGAAACATGCCGAAGACAAGGAACGGATTGAAGCCCTCCTTATCGAAGGTTTGGATTCCGGCCCTTCCACGCCCATGACGACCCAGGATTGGGACGACATTGAACGCGAGGGTAAACGCATCCTCGCCACACGCCGGGACCGCATGGCTCAATGAGTGAGCCGACCATCCTCAAAACGCCGCTCGCCCGCATCGACCTGGCCGCGTGTTGGGGCTACATTGCCGAGCGGAATCCCGAAGCCGCCCACCGTTTTCGACTGGCCGCCGAGGCGACGTTCGCCGCCCTGGCCCGCATGCCCAACATCGGTGCCCCTTACCAAGTCAGGAATCCCCGCCTGCAAGGGCTTCGCTGTACCCGTGTCAGGCGATTCCGCAGTTACCTGATCTTCTACCGGCCAATCGACGGCGGCATTGACGTAATCCGCGTCTTGCATGCCGCCCGCGATGTCGCGGCCCTTTTCGATGAGCTAGAGTAGGCCAACCGGGATTGTCTCATTCCGTATTTCCCTCGGTTGACAGTTGTTGCGTCCACTCCGTTGGGTCGGACCTGAGAAGCTCCCAGAAGTCGTAACTGGTCAACTTCAGGCCCAGCCGCTGATAGGGGCAGAGGTCCTTTCTCGGGCCCGAGCCGAACGGATGGGGATTCCAGTAAAGCCGCTCTTCGATCTGACGCAGACTGATCCCCATGGCGAAGGCGGTGGTGGTCAGCTGACGCTGTTTAGCCCGGTCGAGAAGGATCCAGGCTTGGGCCTCGCGTTGCAACTCGGCGATCTGTGCTCGCGGAGCCGTTGATTCTCCTCACTGCGTGCGACGACGCCCTCGGCCGCAGAGTCGCCGGTGAGTCGTTGCTCGACTTTGCGTGCGTGTTGGTAGACGGTCTCGCGGCAGCACCCGGCCTGTTCGGCTTGTTGAGTGACGGCCCCGTGCTTGCCGGAAAAAACGGCGGCGGCGTTGAGGACCCAGACGCGAGGCGATAAGTTGAACATGGAAGGTCCTTCCGTGATGGTGACGACCTTGGTCGGATGTCATCAAACCACGGCGGGGCCTCCCAATTCATTCAATCTGTCAACTCGCTCGCAGGCCATTTTTAGCGGAATGCGACAATCCCGTCATTTCCGCAGAGTGATCCGGTAACTGAGCCCGAATTGTTCCTGTCCCTTGGGCATGGGACTGGCCAGGGTCGCCGAATCCCCGGTGAGGCGGTAATCGAACGGCTTGCCCGAGACGGGGTCGGTCGGAATCGGGACGACTTTCACGTCGCCAAGTGAGTTGGGCAGCCGGCCCCCCACGGCGGCGTGTAGCCGTAGGGCTTCTACCACGCGGAGCGCGGCGACTTTACGGTCGAGCACTGCCTCGGCGCGGTGCCCGTCCTCGACGCTCGCGATGAGATGGGCAAGCAGCCCGAGGGGGCCCTTCTTCACCGCGTTGAGTTCCTCAGCGCCCTGATGGTAGAAGCGTTCCGCCTCGGGGAACGGGAGATAGGACGACTTGTAGACGTTGTCGTAGAGTTCGTGATACTTCCCGGCGAAAAACATCAAGATGATCTGATCATCGTTCAGGCCGTCGGTTTTGTTGTTGCGGGCTTTGACGTATTCCCGCGCCTCTTCCGGGAGGACCCATTCCCGAATGTTGGCCGGCTTGCCCGTCTGCGTGGTGATCTTCACAGGGTTATAGTTGTAAACGGCCGCGAGTTTGTGGATCCGGCCCTGGAACTTGGCCAACCGCGAGGCCCACTCAGCCCCGGTGCGGGCTTGGCCGAGGTCGGTCATCTCGGGAAGGATCCACTCGCACATCTTGTATTCGTTGGCCAGGGCCTTGCGCATACCGACCAGTGGGTGGGGCAAGGCGGTCAGTGACCAGTACAGGTTCGGGGCGTCGGGCTGGCTCAGCAACTCATCGACCTGATCGAGCATGACTTGGGCGGACGCGACCCCGACCATGGCGTTGATCAGGAAGGGGCCGTTGCCGACGTGTCGGCTAAAGGACAGTCCTGTTTCGATGGTACGAGCGGCTTCTTCGTTGTGGTGCTCGGCGATCTCCACCCGCGCTTTGAGGGCCACGAGGCGGACCCAGGTGCGCATCGTCTGGATTTCGGGGAGGCCGATCTCGATAACACGCTCCCTTTCCTCGGGCAGGGTGTAATTCCATTCGCAGGTCTCGCGGCGGGCCCCATACTCAATTTGCAGGAGCTTTGGACGCCATTCGTCGACGAACTTGCGGGCCTGGGCCGTCGGGAATAGATCGAGCGGCAGGGCGAGCCAGGCGAGGGGTTTCTCCCGCAGGTCCCGCAGGTTTTCGGCTGGCACTTCACCTGTGAGCCGCAGGTAGATGGGGGCCGCATCTCCTGGAGTTCGCTCCGACTCCAGGAGCAAGAGCCTGTGACGTAACGCCGGTATCGGTGCCGGTGAAGGGCTGATGCTCAGGACCTTGATTTGTGGGTCGGCCCCCAAAGCGGTGGGACCGGCCAGGGCCGCTGCCAGCGCACAAGCTCCGGTCGCAAAACAGGATCGAAACGTCAATAACATGAGGCACACTCCCTCAACCAAGAGAAATAAAAGGACGTACCCCGATCGACCGTGCCAACGCTGTGCGGGCACGTCTTGGGGCTCGGGCGTTCTTGCAACCAACACTGCTTTTCGCTGATCACTTCGAGCGGCGGTCAGAAATTGAGCGTTCCCCGGGCGTCCCGGACGCGGACGGGCACAATCGGCTCGGGGAGCTCGGCAGGATCGTCTGCACGCCTGCCCTCGGCCATTGGCCTCAACTCGTCCATCCCGCCCGGTTGGATCTGACGGCTCAGCGCGAGGTAGCTGTTCGGGACAATCTCAATGGGCGGGAGCAATTCCGGCTGGACCGGCTCCTCCCGGGGCGAGGTTTGTTCGTGACCCCGGGCGGCAAGCGTCACCTCCAGGATATGACGTTGGGCACGCTCATGAACAAGAAGGCCGCCCAGGCCGACCAGGGCCACCAACAGCGACGCGGACGTGGCGATCAGAAACCGGTCGCGGGTCGTGTTTTGAGCCAACGAAGCCCGTCCGGCCTCGTAGAGCATCCGGTCCCGACTCAAGGCCCCCGAGACGGGCCGCAACCGTGCGAGCGGCCGTTCGAGGTCGTTTATCTCCCACTGGGGGTCGGGTCCTGGCGTATCCATTTGCCTTCGAGCCTTTCGTTCAGTTGAGCCAGCCCACTCTGGTACCGTCGATGTGCCGTGGTGAGGGAACAGCCCTGCAACCGCGCGATCTCCTCGAACTTGAGGCCGCCCCAGAAGCGGGCGACGACGACCTCGCGTGTATCGAGGTCCAGCTCGGCCAGTAAGTGCGTGACGTGCAGGGCGTCGATTCGGTCGTCGTCCGAGGTGAACCATCCCCCGCTTCCGCCTCCACCCGCGACGGACGATTGAACTTCGAACTTCCGCCGCTTTTCTTGATCCCGGCGTGCGTTGATCGCTGCGTTCCGCACCACCCGAAAAAGCCACGGAATCATTCGTTCCGGCTGGATGTGCTGACGGGCTAACTTCACGAATGCGTCCTGAACGACGTCCTCAGGAGTGCCACACCACTGGCGGGCATAGAGGACCAGCGCGGGGGCGTGCTCGTCGAACATTCGGCCCAGTGCTTCAGGCTCGATTGCCCCCATCCGTCCTCCCGCAATGCGCCCTTTTTTTGCTTGTCCTACCCTTACGACACTTTCGGGGCGGTTTTTTTCCGGCGTCTGTAAATTTCCCGTTCGAGACGCCGGCCGTCCCCTGCCTTGTGGTTCGCGGGCCGATCACCAAAGGGCCTGGCTCGAGCTGCTGCATTTCGGTCGTAGCCCCCTTACAGAGGTGGTGGTAAGCGACCACCTTGCGGTCAAACCCGCTTTTATTCGATACAACCGACACAGAACCGGTCAATTGAGGCCTCTTTAGTCCTTTACAGTGCAATTTTGCTGGGGGACTAGACTGGCTTTGGTAGAATGGGTGAAGATCGCCTCGTTCAGTGAAGGATCAATGCTTCTCGGTTCATCTCATGAGGCGGGGGGAAGCTTGGGTTGAGTCGAAGGGTCGGGTGGGATTGAGCCAATATTCCGAAAGTGCGAGACGATAGTCTGGAAACCCTATCCCTTAAAGCCGTTATGTTCCGCTAAGAATTGGTTCACAACTCGTGTGATTCTTCCGCTTCGTACCGGCTCTTGTGGAAAGCTTCGACTTAGGGTACACCTTCGAAAGCCAGGCACGTCTGTTCAGGTGGACTTGGAAACACTATCTTCCCGAGCTCGATACGCTTCGGTGAGGAGAACGGGACGGCCACCCCGATAATCCAATGTTGGACGAGACAATTTCAGGGGATTCGTCACCAGCTTCTTCGCTCAATCGCCGATGAGTTGACGACGAACGATTCGCAAGACAACGCGACAAACTTACAGTAGATATTCGGGAGAGCGTCCATGGCAACGGTTGGCGCACAGTCGAAGGGGAATGCATCGGAGACTCGAGGGGCGCAAGGGCGTTCTGGGATGGTGGTCCCGCGAGTGTTCAGCACCGAGGGAGTCGACCCCTTCGATCAGGTGGACTGGGAGTTGCGGACGGCCGAGATCAAGGATGAGCGGGGCCGGGTCATCTTTCAGCAGACCGAGTGCGAGATTCCCAAGGCCTGGAGCCAGCTCGCCACCAACGTCGTCGCAAGCAAATATTTCTACGGTGAGATCAACACTCCGGAGCGTGAGACGAGCGTCCGCCAGCTCGTTAACCGCGTCACCCGGACCCTCTCGGACTGGGGCCGGGAAGACGGCTATTTCGCCACGGACGAGGACGCCGACCGGTTCCATGACGAGCTGACTTCGCTCTGCGTGAACCAGTACGGCTCGTTCAACTCCCCCGTCTGGTTCAACGTCGGCCTCTTCCACCAGTACGGGATCGCAGGTCCCGCCAATAACTGGCGCTGGGACGAGGAGACGCGAACGGTCGTCAAGGCCGAGAGCGCCTACCAGTATCCGCAAGGCTCGGCCTGCTTCATCCAGAGCGTGGCCGACGACATGCAGGACATCATGCGGGTGGCGACCGCTGAGGCGATGCTTTTCAAGTACGGTTCGGGAACCGGGACCGACCTGTCGACGCTTCGTTCGAGCCGGGAGAAATTGACCGGTGGCGGCCGACCGTCGGGGCCGGTCAGCTTCATGCGGGTTTACGACTCCATCGCCAGCGTCGTCAAGTCGGGGGGCAAGACCCGCCGCGCGGCCAAGATGCAGACGCTCAAGGTTTGGCATCCCGACATCCTCGACTTCATCGAGTGTAAGACGAGGGAAGAGAAGAAGGCGCTGACCCTGATCGAGATGGGGTACGAGGCCAACTTCAATGGGGAAGCCTACGCCTCGGTGATGTTCCAGAACGCGAACCTCTCGGTCCGCGCCACCGACGCCTTCCTCCGCGCCTCCGAGACCGGTGATGAATGGACCACCCGATCGGTCACGACCGGCAAGCCGATGCAGTCGTACCCGGGCCGGCTCCTGATGGACAAGATCGCCGAGGGGACCTGGTTCTGCGGCGACCCCGGCATGCAGTACGAAGACACGATTCAGCGCTGGCACACCTGCCCCAACACCGCGCCGATCAACAGCAGCAATCCCTGCAGCGAGTACATGTTCATTGATGACTCGGCGTGCAATCTCGCGTCGATCAACCTGATGAAGTTCCGTCGTGAGGACGGCACGTTCGACGCGAAGGGTTTTCGCGCGGCCTGCCGGATCTTCATCACGGCGCAAGAGATCCTGGTCGATCACGCGAGCTACCCGACCGACCGGATCGCCGGCAACAGCCACAAGTTCCGCCCGTTGGGGCTGGGCTATGCCAACCTGGGCAGTCTGCTGATGGCCGCTGGCCTCCCCTACGACTCGGATCAAGGTCGGGCGTTGGCCGGCTCGATCACGGCGATCATGCACGGTCAGGCCTACCTGACCAGCGCTGAGCATGCCGGGCACCTTGGGCCGTTCGACGGCTTCCCGCTGAACCGCGAGCCGATGCTTCGCGTCATGGAAATGCACCGCGACGCCGTGGGATCGATCGACCGCTCCGGCCCGCCTGATCTCGTGGCCGAGGCGCACGCCGTCTGGGATGAGTGCCTCGAGCTCGGCCGTCGGAACGGCTATCGCAACAGCCAGGTCACGGTGCTTGCACCGACCGGGACGATCGCGTTCATGATGGATTGCGACACGACGGGGATTGAGCCCGACATCGCGCTGGTGAAGTACAAGCAACTGGCCGGCGGCGGCATGCTCAAGATCGTCAATAAGACGGTCCCGATGGCGATGCGGACCCTCGGCTACGACGAGCCGTCGATCACAGGGGTTCTCGACTACATCGACGCCCACGACACGATCGAGGGGGCCCCTGCCCTCCGCGACGAGCACCTGCCCGTCTTCGATTGTGCGTTCGGACCACCGCAAGGGGGCCGGAGCATCCACTTCCGCGGTCACTTGCGGATGATGGCGGCCGTGCAGCCGTTCCTCTCGGGAGCGATCTCGAAGACCTGCAACGTCCCGAACGAGGCCACGGTCGACGATATCCGCGAGGCCTACCTTGAGGGTTGGAAGCTGGGCCTCAAGGCGCTGGCGATCTATCGTGACGGCTCCAAGGGGAGTCAGCCCGTGAGCACCAAGACCGAGACCGAAGGCGCGGCCGACAAGGCCGCTGACAAAGCCGCCAGCGTTGCGGCGGCCACTGCCGCCGAAGCCGCTGCCGCTGCTGCCGCCCACTCGCTCGCCATCGTGGAAGCGAAAACAGCGGCTGCCGCCGCCGCTACCACCATCGCGCCTGCTCTCAAGCCTCGTCGTGAGCGGTTGCCCCATACTCGGAGGGGACTGACTCACAAGTTCAGCATCCAGGGGCATGAGGGCTATGTCACCGTCGGTTTCTACCTCGACGGCCGCCCGGGCGAAGTGTTCATCACAATGGCCAAAGAAGGGTCAACCATCGGCGGCCTGATGGACGTCCTGGGGACCTCGATCTCCATCGGACTCCAGTACGGTGTGCCGTTGGAAGTCTTCGTGAACAAGTTCGCGCACAGCCGATTCGAGCCGGCTGGGTTCACCCAGAACCCGGAAATCCCGATCGCCAAGAGCGTTGCCGACTACATCTTCCGCTGGCTCGGCATGGAGTTCATCCCCGGCTATCGCGAGGCCAACGCTCCGCAACGGCCCGCTGAGGAAGCGGCCGTCGAGGCAGCCCCCGTCGTCAAAGTGAACGGGCATCGCACCGCCACGATCGATGATTTGGAGCATGTCGAAGCGGTTCGTGAAGCGAGCCAGACGCCCCCGGTGCCCAAGCTCGAGGCCTCGATTCTCGAAGGGGGCGCCGGAGCCCGTGAGAAGCAGTTCGCCCACTTCCAGAGCGATGCCCCTTCTTGCGATAACTGCGGTTCGCTGACCGTCCGGTGCGGCACCTGCTACCGTTGCTTCAATTGCGGCAACAGCATGGGATGTTCGTAAGCCAGGGCGTAATCACGTCGACCTGAACTGAGGGAACCGGATTGACGGTTCCCGAACCCCAAGAAGTTGAGCCTCGGAGAGCCGGCCTGTCATTCACCACGGTGAATGACAGACTTCTCTCCGGGGCTTTTTTTGTGCGTATTTCTGGCTTCCCCTGGGACCGCGGGCGCCCGCCCGCTCTTGGGTTTAATAGAGTTGAACAAATTTGGATTAATGGAAGTCGAATTGCGAGCGGGACGCCCGCGGTCCCAGGGAAGGCAATAACCCCCTTGAGAACCGGCCACTCAGCACAAGAGGTCGACTTTGTGGATCTGTCTATTTTGTTTCGAAAAAGACCTCACGAACATTCAGACGCTGACTACTCGCCTTGTGAGGCTCAGCCACGAGTGGACGTGCGGGGTGCCATGAAAGTGCCAGACGAAGGCCGGTCCTTCGAGTTTCCAGGTTTCCCAGGCTTGGTCAGGGCCGTGATGCCCCGTTGGGTAGAAGGTCAAGCGGAGTTCGTCCGCGCCGCTTGATTCACGGAGGCAGTTTTGAATTTCCTCGGCGTCGAAGCTGCGGAAGGGACGGATCAGATCCCTTAGTAATTGCTGAACCATTTGCTTTTGGGCAACGTCGAGTCCGGCGACGGCCAACCCTCGGCTTTCGATCGCGTTCTCCTGGGAGCGGACGGAATCGGGGCCGGCAGCCGGGGTCAAGAGAGCTTGGGCACGCTGCCTGCCGTCGAGGCTCGAGAGGATGGCGTTGGCCTGCTCGGTCTGATACTGCCAGACATTGCCCGCGTGGCCTGACACCCCTCTCCCCTGGCCACGAGTCGGAACAGCGTGGCCGTAGAAGAGTGGTCCTCTGATGGCGGCCCCCTCATGACAGCGGCCGTCAGCGCGGAGGGTGTTGTGACGGCCGGTGAGCACCCATTCGAAGGGTTGATCGGTCCCGGGCGCACCGAACAGGGCCACGTGGTAGTTCTCGAACCCGCCGGCGTCGTCGTTCATCTGCCGGGTGAATCGCTCGTGACCGTCTTCGCTACAGAGGTTTTTGAAGATCTCACAGCAGAGTGCCTGCTGCTCCGTGGTCAGGTCGCCGATCCTTGGTTTGACGATGGCCCAGTTGTTCTCCACTCTCGTTCTCAGCGGGTGCTCGAACGGAAAGCAGATGAGCGTACGCTGATCGTTGCTGAGGGTCCGGAAGAATCGGGCGACCGGGGTTTCACCCACCGACGAAGCCTGCAAATTTGCCTTCACCGAACCGCCGAGAACGGTTTGCAACCCCGCCAAAGGGATCGAGGCGGCGAATGTGCTGACCCCTACTGCCTGTACGAACTCCCGGCGCGAGAGCTCTCGGCCGTGACCTCGGTCCGCGGGTGATTGATCCTCGACCATTGGGAACCTCCTCCACGACGACGAAGCTCGTGATCGATCGCGAGCGAATCGCCTGTGAACCAAGGGCTCTTCCCCCTTCGTTTTCGCACCCACCTCACGCGATCTTCGGAGGGCGTCGATGAGCGGAATGACCTGGCTTCTTCGTACCATGATCCATTTTACGGCATGCTTGATGGTGAATTGATTTTCAAGCTCCCCACAGCCTGTTGAGCCAACTCATCCCAACAAAAAACCCCTGGAATTTCTCCAGGGGTGCCGTCATCTGAGTGTTTCGAGGCATCCATTCATTCGGATGGCTTGGAAGTCGATTCCATCGGCCCGAGTTTCTGGTATCCCAGGCGATGGACAACTTGAAGCACTTCTCCCCAGGTGGGGAACAACCGGCCGCTCGTCGTCTTGTACGACTGCATCGCCTGCATGAACTCCACTTCCGCCTGCGAGTAGTCACGTTCGCAGGTGGCCGGATCGATCAGTCGGCGCCGTCCACTCCCTTTGCGAGCGTTCGCGGCCCGCTGGGCGAGTTGGGTGGCTCGGCGATCGATCCAGGTCGAATCATCACCCATCAAGGGAGAGCTATCTGCGTCGGTCGGGCCGGTGAGCGAGGGGTAATTCACGGTGGTCCTTCCTTCATGGAATGGATCGGCCATCGATTGCGATAACATTCGAGACCGTCGAACCTGTTCCGAAGAGAATCAGAGAGAGGTTCTTGCGCCCATTCGCCAGAGATCGAAGTCGGAGATGAACGGCCTCATGATGGAGGCGACCGGAAAAAGGTCTCTCAACACCCTAGTGCGATTGGTTGGTTTGGGCAAGAAGAGAAAGATGATTCGGTTGGGCAATTTGTGAGTTCGGTGCGTTTTAGTTGGAAAGACCCCGATAATCGGCAGTGTGTCTTCTGCTCGATCGCTCGCGAAGCAAAGGGAATGGACCCGAGAAAAGGGGATCGAGTCGGTTGAGCCTTCGAGGAGTCGGCACCCTGCGAAAGTGGTGACTCAATTCAATCCAGGAGGCTTAAGAATGTCTTGGAGAGTAGGTCGGGGTCATTGCGGTCACCAAGGCATGCTGCGCGACGGTTGGAAGCTGGGTGATTGGGAGCATGCCTTCGATGCTCTTCGTGTTCGAATCGGTGGCTCGAATTTGCATCCCGAGTTCGGAGAGAGCGGTCTGTAAGGCGATCCAGTCGTTGCCTCGGATCATCACTCCGACGTTGGTCCCCTCAATCATGATGCCGGCGCCACGGGGCGAGGCGAAGGGACCGTTGCCTCCCGCCTCCACGTACTGCTGATAGTCCTGGTAGACACCGATCAGGCTTTGACCTGCTTTGGCGAGCGGGCCGTTCTTCACGTCGCCGATATCGGTTGTCGCTTGGGGCTGCAAAGGGTTTGACATGTCTTTAACTGCCCTGGGATCTGAGAAATGATCGGTCCGTCGTGTTCAGGGGCGTTGAAAGAGCGACGTCCTCTTATTAGAGCTTACACAAGGCCAACGACCTGCGATAGTCGTGTGCCCTTACTTGGCGGGAACCGCAATCGGGGTGGGAGAGGCTTTGCGGGGAGATTTTATGAAGCTGGTCCCTCGTTGCTGTAAACACCATCAGGTCGGCGTTTGAACGTGCTTTCGAACTCTCACGGCATGCGTGAATCCGCTAATGATGGGACGATTGACTGTCGGAGGCTGTCAGAGCAGCGAACCGTGAGAGGAATCAGGCTGAGATTGAGGGCCATCACGCGACGCCCCGAGGTGAATTCGGACCCTGGACTTGATCGTTCGAGGGCAGTATGCTGGCCCGCGCAGTCGAACCTTGAACCTCTCCCTTTCCGCGATACCGGCGAGGCCCGCATGCCCTCTTTCACGTTGACCGATGTCGGTCGCGATCTCTGGGTCGAGAATTTTGCGATCGACGCGGCGAGCGTTGAGTCCCCTTCGGCTCACGCCTGGTCCGTGACCAAGCGTGCGCTTCGCGGTGGGCGCCGCGATGGCGTCGACTTGATTCAGGTCAATAATGGCGTCTTCACATTTTCGATCGTTCCGACTCGGGGCATGGGGCTCTGGAAGGGACATCTTGGCGGCGATCGGGTCGGCTGGGATTCACCGGTCGGTGATGGACCGGTCAATCCTGCGTTCGTGAATCTGATGAATTGGGGAGGGCTCGGGTGGCTCGAAGGGTTTGACGAACTGGTCGCGCGGTGCGGGCTCGAGAATAACGGAGCGCCCTACGAGGAGAAGGTGACCAACCCCGACGGTTCGGAGCGTCACACGACCTACGGGCTGCATGGCAAGATCGCCAACATTCCCGCCTCATTCGTGGCCGTCCATGTCGGCACGGAACCCCCTTATGAGATTGTGGTCGAGGGGCACGTTGAAGAGTCGAAGCTGTTCGCGCCTCAGATCCGGATGACGACCCGGGTGAGTACCACGCCCGGGTCGAACCGGCTCACGGTCCGCGACGAGTTCCTCAACCTCAAAGATGCACCCGGCGAGATGCAGTTGCTCTACCACTGGAATTTTGGGCCTCCGTACCTCGAAGAAGGGGCTCGGTTCGTGGCGCCGGTCAAGGTGATGGCGCCTCGCGATGCGTGGGCCGCGACGGCCATCGATCACTACGAGACGTATCGCGCCCCCGAACCCGGCTTTGCCGAGCAGTGCTACTTCTTCGAACTTCAGGCCAGTCAGGCCGACGGCCGCACCCTGACCATGCTCCGCAACAAGGCGGGCGACAAGGGAGTCGTGCTTCGGTTCTCCCCTGCCCAACTCCCAGCCTTCACGCTTTGGAAGTGTACGGGGGGGCTCAAGGAGGGCTACGTCACCGGTCTCGAGCCTGCCACCAACTATCCCAATCCCAAGCCGTTCGAGAAGGCTCGGCACCGGGTGGTCGCTCTCCCTGCGGGAGGCCGCTACGTGGCCGAGATGACCCTCGAAGTCCTCTCGACCGGCCAGGCTGTGGCTGCCGTCGAAGCTGAGATCCAGGCGATCCAGGCCCAGGCAACCCCGACCATCCACCGCAAATCGACCGAGCCGTTTGGGCCTCAGGACTGAGCTGAGTTCCGAAGGCTTCGGTCGCGGTCACGGATCGGCCTTCGCTCGGATTTTTGAGGGGCGCGAAGCGGTTCAGGACGATGGGTGTCGACCCGGTCGTCCTGAACCGTTTTCGTTTTCTGGCTCATCAATCCATGGAATGCGAAGATGAGATGATTTTTCGGCTAGCGTGTGAAGGCTATCGCGTGTAACGCCGGAAGGTTGGGGTCTGGCCTGTTCGGAATCCCCAGTCGTTCTCGACGATCACTCCGCCTACGTTAGAGGCGGCCGACACCGTTAAATTGGGACCGACGACGATGCCGACGTGGCCGGTTGCATCGGCATATCGGTGCGCTTCTGCAACAATATCGCCAGGCTGCGGGGTGGTGACGACCTCCCAACCGCTGATCTCGACTTTGGGATCGGCCCACTCGCCCGCTGTGGGCGGCCGGCTAAAAATGAGGTACATCGAGACCTTCGGCGGCGGCTTGACCCCAGCCTCAACCACGACATCGTAGACGAACTTGTTGCATTTGTTGGTGTTTGCCGCGAATTCATCCTTCGCGGTGCCGTACATCCAGTCCTTGGCGCCCACCTTACTCCGAGCAACACGCACGATATCGGAAGCCAGCGATGACACGGTTTTTCTTCTCCATTACCTTGGAATGAACGTGTCCGTTGATTGCCCGGGTATTGTCGATCCCAAGAGTAGACGTAGCGGTCGTTCTCTTGTGACGGATCGCCGCTGGCGATGGTGTGGATCGAGGGCGTAATTTCTTACCTTCGTGATGGGTCATCAATGTCATTTGCTGTTCAAAGCATGAGTGCAGACAGTGAATCTTGGCCTCGGTGTGGGTCCAGGTGAGGGCGAAAGAAGCGTAGCGGCAGCGTATCGCAGGTCTTTACGTTTTGAGGACGCTGTGGTTGGCTGGTTGGCGAGACGAGGCTGGTGTGGATTTTGAGCAAACTTCGTTATTGACGATCGGGCGATGAGTTGCGGAGCAAGCGGAGGGCGTTGGCGGTGACGAGCAGGCTGGTGCCCAGGTCGGCGGCGATGGCCATGGCCAGGGTGGCGTAGCCGAGTGCGGCGAGCAAGAGGACGAGGGCCTTGGTTCCCAGGGCCAAACCGATGTTTTGGCGGATCCGGGCCAGGGTCTTCCGGCTGTGGCGAACCAGCCAAGGTAAGGCATTCAGGTCGTCGGCCATCAGGACCACGTCGGCCGTTTCGAGAGCCGCGCCGCTGGAGATGCCGCCGAGGGCCACGCTGACCCGGGCGGTTGCCAGCGCGGGGGCGTCGTTCACTCCGTCGCCGACCATGCCCGTGGATCCGTGCCGCGCATCGAGTTCAGTGATGGCGGTGACTTTCTCGGCGGGAAGCAGGCCCGAGCGATGCTCGATGATCCCTAGTTCCTGGGCCATGGCTGCGGCGGTCGGCGGGTTATCGCCCGTGAGCATCACCGTCTGGATCCCCAAGGCGTTCAACTCGGCCAGAATTCGGGCGGCCTCGGGCCGCGCCTGGTCGGCCAGCCGGATCCAGCCGAGCGGGCCGGACTGAGTGCTCAGGGCGACGGCTGTCCCCGCATTCCGTTCAGCCGACCCGAGTCGATCGTGAAACTCAGGGGGACAGAGGCCGGCCTCATCAATGAAACGATGGCTACCGATGTGATACTCCACCGCATCGACGAGGCCCGATGCTCCCAGGCCGGGGTTGGCTCGGTAGCCATCGGCCAGCGGAACGGTCAGGCTACGCTGGCGGGCGTGGCGCGCGATGGCTCGACCCAGGACGTGGCCGCCTCGATCACCCAGGGCGGCCGCGATCCGAAGCACCTCCTCGCCGTCACTGCCGTCGGTGGAGACGACCTCGACGACGTCGGGCTCGCCTCGGGTCAGCGTGCCTGTCTTGTCGAAGGCCAGGACTCGGAGCTGGCCGAACTCCTCGAGATATTCGCCCCCTTTGACGAGTATCCCACGCCGGGCCGCCGCCGTCAGGCCGCTGACGATGGCCACGGGGGTCGATATGACCAGGGCGCAAGGGCAGGCGATCACGAGCACGACGAGTCCGCGGCCGAACCATGTCCCCCATTCGGCTGAGCCAGGAGGTGTCCCCATGGCGATCTGGACCAGAGGGGGGGCGATCATGATGAGTGCGGCAATTCCCATGACGACGGGCGTGTAGATTGCGGCGAACCGGCCGATCCGCCGTTCCACCGGCGCACGCGCGGCCTGGGCGTCGCGGACCTGGGCGATGATCCGTGAGATCAGGGCGTTGCCGATCGGTCCCGCCGCCTCGACTTCCAAAGATCCCTCACCGTTGACCGTTCCCGCGAAGACCGGGTCGCCCGGCTCACGCGGCACCGGGACCGACTCGCCGGTGATCGCTTTCTGGTCGACGCTCGAACGACCGGAGACGACGGCCCCGTCGATCGGGATCCGGTCGCCGGCCCTCACATGGACGCGGTCACCCGCTTTGAGTTCGCTGGCGGCGACGATCCGGACCGTACCATCCGAGGTGACGACCTCGGCAGTCTCGGGGGCGATTTCGAGCAGGCGCCTGACGGCCCGACGCGCCCGGTCGAGGCTGAACCGCTCAAGTGCCTCGGACAGGCCGAAGAGGAAGGCTACGGTCGCCGCCTCGTCCCATTGGCCCAAAATCAGAGCGCCGGCGACGGCCACGGTCATCAGGACGTGGATGTCGAAACGGAACTTGGCGAGTCCGCGAACGGCCTTCGGAAACAGCTCGTACCCGCCGAAGAGGATCGCCAGGAGGTAGGCGGCTTTCTCGAAAACGGGGTGCCCTGGCGAGAGCGACCCAAGCATGACTCCGACCAGCAGCGCCAGGCCCGAGCCGACGGTCGCCACCCAGCGGCCGTTCCTGCGCCACCACCCATCCCCTTCCACACTCTCCTCGACGAGCGAGGCGTTCATCCCGGCCGTCGCGATCCGGTTCAAAAGCTGAGGAGGGCTGGTCGCCTCCGGTTCATAGTCAACTGTCATCGACCCGTGGATCAGGTCGAAGCCGAGGGCAAGCACGCCGGGAGCCTCACCCAGAGCGGCGCGGAGCTGTTCCATCTCGACGGCGCAATCAAGGCCGGCAACCTTGAACGTGCAGCGGGCTCGGCTCATGACGACAATCCTTTTTTTTACCTGATCAGGGCCTTACCGCCCCGTTTTGAGGCTCCTCGATCCGCAAAAGGCACGTGGGAGACGGATCGTAAGACAAAATCCGGGAGGATCACACGCCGAATTATAAGGCGAACGCCCCCTTCCGAGAACGCAATTGCCCCCCCACCCTGCGCAATTTGAGTGCTGAAGGCCGGGCCGTGGTCCCCTTTTCTTCCCGAGTCCTTGCCTTGCGTACCCGATCGAAATCACGAATAATCAGGGATTGGTGGACGTTTGTCGGGTGATGGTCGAGGACCGCATGGCTCACTTGTACTTGATCCGCTATGGCTTGATGGCCCAGGTCGGAAAGTTTTCCGCCGACTCGGCTGACCTCGAGCGTGGCACGACGGTCGTGATCCGATCGCATCGTGGGACGGAGCTTGGCGAAGTGCTCGCGTCTCTACCGTCGTCCTCAAGCGAAGAAGAAGGGGCTGTCCCTGCCCGGGTGCTCCGGATCGCCGGTCCCGACGACCTGGAGCAGGCCCGCCTGGCTGAGTCCGCTCGGCCGAGTCGATTCGAGATCTGTCAGCGGCTCTTCCAAGATGGCGTTTGGCCGATGGAGCTGATCGACGTCGAACCCTTGCTCGACGATCGCCGGACCGTTCTCCACTATTTGGGGCCCCACCGCCTGGACGTGACCGGTTTGCTCTCGGCCTTTCGCGCAACGTACGACCTCGACGTGATGCTCGAACCGGTCGGACGCGACGTGCCGGACGAGGAGGAAGCCGAAACCGATGAAGGGGGCTGCGGAAGCTGTGGCACTGAGGGCGGGGGCTGCGGCTCATCCGGCGGGGGGTGTGGCACCGGTGGGGGCTCGTCCCACGGCGGATGCTCCGACTGTGGGGTCAAGAAGCTCATCTCCGGGAGCCGTCGATCAGCCGTTCGGTGAGGGATGGAGGTCTCTTTTTCCTGACCAGGGGCCAAGACCGAAAGGCTGGCATGCGACTCGTGATGGCCTTCTTTGAGGTTGAGGCTCGAGGCCCAATTCAACGGCGCTTGAATTCCACAGGGCGGACCTGATCGCGAAGACCGGTGAAGTTCTGGTCTTCCTCGAATGACGTTGCCAGGATCTTCGGATTGATCTTGTAAGCGGCCTTGAGCTGCTTAGCGACCTGAGGGATGAGGCTTGGGTCGGACTTGGCGGCTGAGGCATAGGCTCGGGCCAGGGCGTAGTGCGACTCGCCCACCATCGATTGGAAGCGGTTGGCCTGCGCCAGACCGTCTAGCGCCACCTTGATCGCGGTCTTTGGCTGGTTTGCCCGGAGCAGGTCGCTGGTTCGCTGATGGTAGATGTTGATCGCATCTTTGTATTGAGGGATGAGTTCATCAAGGCGGGGATGATCGACCAGATAGGCGAAGTCGGATATGGCCTCGTGGCGATTGAGCTTGCGGAGGAGCATTGCGCGGTAGAGTCTCGCCTCAAGGTGCTCGGGTTCAAGACTCAGGATCTGGTCGAGTTCGAGCAGGGCTTCGTCGAACCGTTTGAGATGCCGGAGCTGAGTGGCTCGGAGGACTCGAGTGTCGAGGTCGTTCGCTTCGGCATTGATGAGGATCGGCTCCACTTGATTTGGGGTCGGCGTGGACCAGTCGAGGTCGGAGGTGTGCATCGACTCCAGCCGGGTCTTCAGCGAAAGGACTTCGCTTTGGCTTCGCGTAAGAAGCTCGAAGCGGCGGACGTCGGAATCGACCCGGTCCTCCTGTCCGAGTTGGCGCCTGACGAAGGTTTGATTGCGGGTCGAGACGGCGTGGTCGGGGTCGATCTCGAGCGCCTTGGTGCACGCTTCGAGAGCGGTGTCGTATCGTCCCATCATGAACAGGCAGCCGGCGAGCTGGGCACGCAAGGCGACGTTTCTCGGGCGCTGGGATATGCACTGTCTGAGGTGTTCGGCAGCCGTGGTCTGGTCACCTAATCGGAAAGCGACCGTCGCTGCGCGGTAGTGGCCCCAGAAGGAGCGGGGGCGAGCCTTCAGCACGGCCTGGTAATGCGCCAAGGCCGCTCGCGCATGTCTGGGTTCCGCCTCGATGCCCAGGAGATAATCTTCCATCCAGAGCGCCGACCGGGACGCGGTCTCTTGGGGAGTCGCGGTCGGTGCCAGCGTCGCGCCGGTTTGATTCTTATCGAGCTGTTCGAGGAGGCGCCGGCGCTGCGACTGGAGCGGGCCGAGGGGCATTTTGTCGACCACTTGTTCGAGGAGTGCCTGGGCACGCCGCCAGTCGTCAGGTGAATTCTGGCGTTCGCCCAGGGCCCTTGTATAGCGGAGGATTTGTTCCAGAAGCCAGACCTCCAGCTCCGAGCGCTCCGGTTCGGGCAGGCTGCGAACGTCGTCACGGAGACGCCAGTCGGCATCCCCTAGTGCATTGTAGAGATTGAGATGTTTGTAAGCGTTTTCGGCAGCATCTTCCTGGTTGTCGGGAGACCAATGGCCGAAGCGAAGGAAGCGAAAAACGCCTGATTCATCGCGATCCCAGATGAGAGCGAGCTTGTCCTCGGCCTGCTTGCGGAGCGTGCTCTGAAACGAATACCAGAGCGTTGTCATGGCGGTGGCGCAGAGGACGATTGCCAGGACCAGGGCGGCCAAGGCGAACCGCTGACGGCGTGCCCAGCGGCCCAGGCGAAACCGCCAGGGGGGTTCCTCGGCGAATGCGAGGGGGCGTCCGGTTCGCCAGCGGTCGAGGTCTTCGGCTAACTCCGATGCCCGGCCGTAGCGATCGGCCCTGTCGGGGGCCAAGCAACGCGCCAGGATCGATCGAAGACCTCGCGGCACCGAGGAGCGTGCGAGCCATCGCATCGCATCGTCATCGTTGCGCCCCGATTCTGCGAGCATCGCCGCGATCTCTTGCTGGGTTCGGGCCTTCGCCTGCGGCAGGTCGGGTGATTGGCGGGTCAGCGACTCCAGCAGGACGACGCCGAGCGCGAAGATGTCGGCCCGATGCCGGTCCGCGGCGTTTGGCGTCGAGATTCGCTGTGACTCGGCCACCGCCCTCAGCCGTTCGGGAGCCATGTAGGCGAGTGTGCCTCCCCCCGCGTCGGCCGGTAGATCCGAGGCGCTGGGGAGCCGCCAGCCGACCGCCAGGTTGAAGTCGAGCAGCATCGGGTTGCCGTCGGCCGTCAGCAGGATGTTCGACGGCTTGATATCGCCGTGGGCAACGCCTCGCAAATAGGCATGGTCGAGCGCCTCGGCCAGTCGAGCCACCATCCAGGCCGTGGCGGCCGGGTACGATAACCCTTCGACCACTTCGCGGGCGGGACGGGCCAGGTTGGCCTTGGGATACTCGGGGGCGGAGACCCTGTCCAGGTCGGCGAGTAAGTCGCGGCCTGACCTGGGACGCCGCCCGATCCGCCGCCGTTCGGTCAAGACGGTCGCCAGGGTCGCCCCGCCGAGGAAGGGCAGGCAGATTAACTGCAAAGCGCCATTCTCAGCCGTCCCATGCCAAAGGACTTCGACGATGTGCGAGTGCCGCGCGCGGGCGAGAAGTCTTGGCTCCGGAGTCAGCCGTGTCGAGATCTTCACGACCACCAGGCGGTCGTCGAGATCGGTCTGCTCGGCGAGGTAGACGCGGGCGTATGACCCGCGCCCCAACTCGCGTTTGAGGATGTACGGACCGATCTCGTCCCCGACCTCGGGCAAAAATTCCGGCTCGGCCAACTGGCTGAGTTCCGTCAAGCTCAGAACGCCGTGGAGGCGGAAGAGCCGGTTGAGCGGGACTTCCCGGTCGGGAAACCGTCGTAAAAAGTCGATGGGGTCCGGATCTAAACCATTCGACTCGGCAAGACAGAATTCGCGGTAAATTAACTCGACAACGTCGGCCGGATGCGAGGTGGACATCCTGCCGAGGAACGCCTCAACATGGGGCCTTTCGCCCCGATCCCAGCAGGCTGTCAACTCGGCCACGATCGTTTCGAACGACCCGGAGGCAGAAGAGCTCGTGGCCGGCGGCAGCCAACGTTGGTCGGCCACCGGGAATCGACGCGAGGGACCCGCCTCCGAGCAGAAGGGGTCCGACAATTCCAACTCGCGGAAATCATCGCGTTGGGCTCGTCTTGGAGTCATCACCATGACCGCTCCTCCCGCGGTCGATTGGGCTCGGAAGACCTCCAGGATAGAGGGCACTCCCTTGCCTCAATTCGTTCGTCCGAGTTTCCGAAGAATCGGCCCACCAGGCCGTTGGTGGTCACCTGCCGAGTTTACGAGGCGCGGTCGACTTTCTGCTCTTTTGGTTATGGCTCCCGTTGGAGGTTGGAACTCCGCGATTCCGCATTTTGATTCGCGCCGCCGACTTGAACCAAGGAACTCGGCGGGATTCGATGAGAACCATCGCGCTGGTGCGCAGTTTGAGCGAAAACCAAGGGTGATTCGCTCATCAGCAAAAGGCGTGGAGGAATCACTCGACTGGAGCGGTCAACCTTCGTTGGATCGAGAGCAGGATCCCGACTTGCTGAAAGCGAATCAGCACGTCGGGAACTCTCTAGCTCGAGCGTTGCATTATATCGTCGACCCCTGGAAAAGGTCACGAAATCACGGTGGAATTCGCGTCAACTCGCGAGCGTTGAATCCCATTTTTGGGATACTGAACTGAGAGAACGAGAACGCGTGTCGAGGCAGGACTGACGACCCAGTCTACTTACCCAACCATACCCACTTCGTTCGGGACGAACTCGATCGCGGTCAGCGCCCGTAGACTTAGGACCTGTCGGGAAGCTCAGTAAACCGCCGACGGAAAAATGACAATCCTCAAAAAAAGGGAGGCCTCGGAACCTGTGGCCCTCCAGCTCATTCGAGGCATCTTAATTCATCGTCGTCCTGGCCTGTTTTGCTCCAATCTCGATCTCCGTCGGGATCATTCGAACCGAAGTCGTCCGTAGTCTTCGTAACGGTGGAAGCTGGGCTGTGTCAGGGGGGCCGAGCTTGTAAGGACTGGCTTGGTATTGGCCGCGCCATAGTCATAGCGGCAGAGAGCGAACCGCCACTCCTCGCCCGGCTTGGGGCGACCACCCGAGGGGGCGAAGATCGACCAGGGGATTCGGCCTTCGACGGTCCAGCCGAGGTCGGTATCGCCCGGCTGATCCACGGTTCCCCGGCTGACCGCGACGGCCTTCATGCCGAGCGGCGGGCGGGCGGCCAGGGTCGCGAAATCGAAGCCACGCTTGGGGAAGGCGAGTTCGAGAATCACGGAGCGCGGGTTGACCTGAAACTCGTAATACTCGGGGCGATCGTCGTGCGGCTTGAAGAAGAGCTCGAAGACGTCCCCCTCCCAGAGATGGTCGTTTCGCTTGGTTCCAAAGGAACGCAGCTCAGTGTCATCCATATCCGCGGCGAAGTAGAGCGCTTCGTCGTCCCAGACCAGGCGGGCCCGCGTCACCGCCGCTCCCTTGGTTTTGGTCCAGAAGATGGGAAAGTGGTCGATGACCTGGGCGTTTGCCCAGGCTGGGTCATCGAGCCGGCCATCGATCGTGGGGGCGGCGCTGACCTTCCGGCAGATGGCGTCTTGGGTGAGGGGAGGGGTGGGTTGGTCGTCCGCAATGCAGGGGACCACGCCCAGGGCAAACCCTGCGAGAGCGGTCAACCATCGGGAGTAGGTCATGGGATCGCCCTCTCCAAAACAGGCTATGTGGATCAGACCGGCGGTCCGGGTTGAGGATGCGGTCATTGAAAATAGCCGAAGTGGTGAGTCCGAGCAATCACCGACGGTTTTGGGAAACATTGCCGGTTCTGTTGGTGCGGCCGCATGGTCTTGGGTTGACCAAAGCTGAGTTCTCGACCAGAATCCGTGGTCCGGGGGAGAAGGAAAGGGGCGTGTCGAGCCGCAGGAACTTTCAAAAAAAGGCTGGAGCCGGCAAGGATGTCCGACCGTCGCATCGCCTGGGGACTGATCATTCTGGCGGTCGCCGTCCGCGTGGCGGCGGTCTTCGTCTTGCAGAGCCACAAGGTCCCCCACAGCACCTATGAGCATGGTGAGATCGCCGAGAACCTGCTGGCGGGTCGAGGCTTTGCGGTCCGCTTCCTGGGATCCGATGGTCCGACTTCGCAGCAGGCTCCCATCTATCCCTGGATCGTGGCGGGGGCCTATGCGATCGGGGGCGTCGAGACCCCGCGCTCGCTCCTGATCCTCGAGCTTGGCCAAGCGGTCCTTGGAGGGCTGTTGGTGGCCGCGGTCCTTGCCCTGGCCCGTGAGGTGGCGCCTGGCTGCCCTTGGGTCGGTTGGCTGGCCGGTTCAATCGCCGCGCTCCATCCGACCTTGGTCTATGCGGCCACGCACGTTCAGGTGGCTCTGCTCGCAGCCACACTTGTGACGGCGGCTCTGGCCCTGGCTTATCGGACGGGACGCACGGGGCGTGATCGCGATGCGCTGGTTACCGGAAGCTTGCTGGCTCTGCTCGGGCTGACCGATCCGATTCTGGTCCTGGTCGTCGTGGGAGTCGGCTGGGCCATCGTGATGGGACGGGGGATCCGTGGCGCGGTTCGCCCGCTCGGCCTTGTCGGCCTTGCCTTTGCCGTTGGAGTCGCCCCTTGGATCGCTCGGAACGGCAAGGTTCACGGCGAGCTCGTGCTGATTAAAAGCACGTTTGGCTATGCCTTCTGGCAGGGCAACTGCACCCTGAGCGAGGGGACCGACAAGGTCGTCCGCGCCTCCGTCGAGCGGGTGCTGCGGCCGAAGCGCAGCGGTCTTCAAGGGGTCAACGACTCGCTCTGGGCCGCTCGGCACGAGGCGGGCTACCTGGATGACGTGGCGTTGACGGCGGCCGACTACCGCGAACTGGGGGCGGTCTCGGAACCCGAGCGTTCCCGAATCCTCTTTCGCAGGGCGCTTGTGGATCTCAAAGGGGAACCGGGGCGTTACGCGAAGCTCTGTCTTCGTCGACTCCGTTACTTCGTCTTCTTTGACGAGACGAACCCAAAGACGCGGAGCCTGATCTATCGGGCCAGCCACTTGGCGTTGACGGTGGCCGCGGCTCTGGGATTGTTGTTGGCTCGCGCTGAGCTTCGCTGGAGGCTGGGGCCAACGGTTATTGCGGTGGCCCTGATCGCGCTCTTTCACACGCTCACGATCGTCTCGGTCCGGTTTCACATCCCGATCGAGCCGCTCCTGGGGCTCTGGGCCGCAGCCTCGGTTTCGCGATGGGGATCAACCTCGACCACCTCTGTTGCTGTAGGCGCTGATGGCCTCGAACGACTCGGGGTCGAAGGCCGGCGGCTTGCCGGTCGCGGCGGTCTCTTTCACCCGGTCGCTTGATCTGGGGAGGCGGGAAGCCAGGCTGGTGGCGCAGCCCACAGCCATCGTGCTGACCATAAAGGTCAGGCCCCAGACGGTGGCTTGAATTGACTCCGGCACGGTGAGCGAGGTCATCCAGGCGGCGCAGACGAACGTTCCCAGCGGGACGATGCCGCCGATCGAGACACAGGCGATCGTCCGTGGCCAGGGGGATTCATGAGGAGGGACGTAGAACCCCATTTCGAGGGCCTTCATCCGCTCCGCATGATCCCGCTCCTGCTGTCGCTGGAGGCTGCGACTGAACCAGATCGCTGTGACCAGGAGCGCCAGCAAGCCAAATCCAACGCCTACGATCAAGATCGGTCCCCATTCGTTTGGATCCATAACACGCTCCTCTCCGGAATGCTTTTGTAGTGATCAACCGCGACGGCCGACCACGTCGAAGGCGTCCTCGTCGATCATCTCTGGCTTTCGTGACCGGTAGTCTTCGATGTGCTCGCCGGCCCATGATCGCCCAAGGTGACGATAAGCGAGGACCGCGCCACTGACGACCCCTCCGAGCCCGACCACACCGCTTGAAATCCAGAGGGGAATCTGCGACGTATTCTCTTCGTGAGTAGCCATCAAGGCGCAGAAGAAGACGCCTAGCGGAACGCCCACGCCGAAGGCCAGGCTCATTCGCGCGGGGCCCCAGAACGGTTCATCTTTCGGCAGAGTTCGCCCGAGTTCCAGGGCCCTCATCCGCTCGGCATGCTCGAGCTCACGTTCGAGTCGGGCGTGCTTCAAGCCGAGAATCACCGGGACGAGGATGATTGGAATGGCCATGCCAACGATCGGAATGATTGCTATGTTTGTGTTCATGGCTCAGGACCTCACCTCGGAAGGATGACCGTTCGATGCACGCTGACTCACGACGTCGAACTCATCGGGATCGGCGGTATGGGACTTGAGAACCACACCGCGTTGGCGGTTTCGCTCGGGGGCGGCCGGCAAGGCCGGCTGGCGGAGGAGCAGGATCGTACCGCAAATCAGAGTCGTCATTCCGAGGACGCTCGCGGCGAACCAGATCATGCCCGAGAGATCGGGGCGGGATGAGCTTGCCAGGCAGGCCAACCCTAGCAAGCTCACAGGCATCAGCATGCCAACGATGACGACGTTCCGAGCGGGCGACGAGGAGTACGGGCCGTCGGCAAGGTCCCAGCCAAGTTCGAGGGCCTTCATTCGCTCTGCCGAAGCTTGCTTGCCTCGGTGCCAGAGGAAGAGGAGGCCGAAGAGAAAGGCCAGGAAGAGGAGTTCTTGGGTGTAAAAAGGATCCGTCTTCGACATCGACTTGATGAGCAGGGTACCGCCAACGATCAGGATCGGTACGACGAATGCGACGTCTTTCATTGACAGCTCCTGGCTCTGGCGACTCGAAACCTTGGTCCTGACGGGCGTTTCTCGGGTCGAAGCGGGTGACTCAAACCGGATCGCCCGCAGCCTCTCGCGATCGGGGTGGGGCGATGGTATTTTAAGTCACTCCCGAACATCAACCACGATCCCTTTCTCTCGGATCCCGGCCCAGAGGATTCACCGATGGCACGCGACCATGTGTTGGCGATCGACCAGGGGACGACCAGCACCCGAGCCGTTGTCTACGACAACCGTCTGCGGACCGTCGGCCAAGGGCAGGCTGAAGTTTCGCCCACCTATCCGAAGTCGGGCTGGGTGGAGCACAGTGCGGAAGCCATCGTCGGATCGGTCGGCCCCCTCGTGACACAGGCACTCGCCGAGGCGGGCCTCGGCGCGGATCGGATCGCGGCGATCGGTTTGACGAACCAACGGGAGACGACCGCGATCTGGGATCGTCGGACGGGCTGCGCAATTGCCCCTGCCCTGGTTTGGCAGGATCGCCGGACCGCCGAGTTTTGCGAGAAACACCGTGATCGGCAAGCCTGGATCAGCGAGCGAACCGGCCTGGTGCTCGACCCCTACTTCTCGGCCACCAAGATTGCCTGGCTGCTCGAGAACGTTCCCAACGCCAGGCGTCGCGCCGAGGCGGGTGAGTTGGCGGCGGGAACTGTCGACAGCCTCTTGATCTGGCATCTCACCGGGGGCCTCAAGCACGTCACCGACGTCACCAACGCCTCACGCACGCTCCTGATGGACTTGCGGACTCTGCGCTGGGCCGATGACCTCTGCGATTTCTTCGCTGTCCCTCGGGGAATATTGCCCGAAATCCTTCCGAGTTCCGGCGAGTTCGGGAAAACCTTGGGTTTGGACTACCTGCCTGACGGTCTGCCGATTTTGGGAGTTGTGGGGGACCAGCAAGCCTCGCTTGTTGGGCAAGGGTGTTTGCACGAGGGGCAGGCTAAGTGCACCTACGGGACGGGGGCCTTCCTGCTCGTGCACACGGGGTCGAACGTGGTCCCTTCGACACGCGGGCTGATCACGACCTTGGCCGCGACCCTGGGGGATGGTCCGCCGCAGTATGCCCTGGAGGGGAGCGTGTTTGTCGCCGGGGCGGCCGTGCAGTGGTTTCGCGATGGCCTGAAGGCCGTCGGCGCGGCCCCTGAGATCGATGAGCTCAGCCTGCACGCCGACCCGAGTTCCGGTGTGCTCTTCATTCCGGCCCTGACCGGGCTGGGGGCTCCGCACTGGGACCCCGAGGCGCGCGGCACGCTCTTCGGTCTGACGCGGGCCACTTCGCTCGCCGACCTCGCCCGTGCGACCTTGGAAGGGGTCGCCTACCAGATCACCGACCTGATCGACGCGATGAACGCCGATTTGACCTCCCCCCTCGCCGACTTGCGGGTCGACGGCGGCATGGCACGCTCCGATCCGTTCCTCCAGTTCCAGTCCGACCTCCTCGGCCTACCCCTGCGCCGGAGCCCTCAGCCCGAATCGACCGCCCTGGGGGCTGCGCTCCTGGCCGGCCTGGCCGCCGGTGTCTGGACCGACGCCTCGACGGCCGTCGAACACCTGCAAGCCGGTGGCCAGACGTTCTCGCCCGCTAAGGACTCTGCCTGGCGAACCGCCGCTTCGCAACGCTGGCAGCACGCGATCGAGACCGCGAAAAGCTACTATCGAGGCTGAGCGATTCGCATTCCCGGGGACTGTGTGAGTCCCGTCTGAATTCGTGTCTTGCCTGATTCGGAAACGGCCGAAAGTCTTGAGGATTCCCGCTGGCGTCCTTCTCTTGCCCCGAGCGTTGCCCGGATCGACGTTCCCCGAGCCTTTGATGGCTCGGGGGTCGTCGTCGGCACGCAAACTCCGACCGCGATCGAGTGATTCGGAGACATCTCCCAACGGTAGCATCTCCCCTTCGCCCGTTGACCGCCGTTACAATGCCCTTCGAAATAGCACGGAAGCTCATCGTAGCGGGACTTCGGGAACGCACGTTTCGCTGAGATCTCGCGACGAGATGACGCTCTTGTCCGCCTCGAATTCCTTCCTAATTCGGCCCATCCCGCCGAACCCAACTCCTCATGAGGGCTGATTTCGTGAGAATGCCTTTCTCGCCCCTTTTCGCGGTCCTGGCCGCACTTGCCCCGGCGATTGCCGTGGCGGACGATTCCAACCTGTCGTTGCCCCAACTCACCACCGAGGTGGCCTTCCCGAACCTGAAGTTCGACCGGCCGGTCGCGATGGACTTTCCGAACGACGACAGCAACCTCCTGTTCGTGATCGAGCAGCATCAGGCCAAGGTCTGGTCGTTCCCCAACGACAAGGAAACCAGCCAAAAGCAACTGTTTCTTCAACTGGCCGCCCCGATCAGCAAGGATAATGAAGAAGGGCTGCTGGGCCTGGCGTTCCACCCAAAGTACAAGGAGAACGGCCAGTTCTTCGTTTATTACTCGGCCGATGACCGCGCGAAGGGCGGGCCGAATCGCCGGTCGGTCGTCTCCCGGTTCCGGGTTTCCAAGACCGACCCGCGAACGGCCGACCCCAAGAGCGAGGAACGGATCTGGATCGGCCCCGATGATCCGTTTAGCAACCACAATGGCGGCTGCATCGCGTTCGGTCCCGACGGCTTCCTCTACATCTCGCTTGGTGACAGCGGCGCGGCGGACGATCCGTTGCGCTCGGGCCAGAACCCCAAGGACCACTTCGGCTCGATCTTACGGATCGACGTTGACCACCCCACCGACGGCAAGGCGTACGGGATTCCGAGCGACAACCCCGCGCGTCGCGATCCGAAGTTCGCCCACTGGGCCCCCGAGGTTTACTGCATCGGCTTGCGGAACGTCTGGAAGTTTTCGTTCGACCGTGAGAACGGCAAGCTCTGGGCCGGTGACGTCGGCCAGAACCTCTATGAGATGGTCCATCTCATCAAGAACGGCGGCAACTACGGCTGGAGCATCAAGGAAGCGTTTCACCCTTTCTTACCCCAGCGCAAGATCAAGGCGGATCCGGCCAGCCCGATCTCTCCGCCGCTCGTGGAATATCCCCACAAGCCGACCGCCGAACGCCCCGACGATGGGAAGAGCATTACGGGTGGATATGTTTATCGTGGCAAGGCCCTCAAGGACCTGGTCGGCGTCTATGTCTACGGTGACTTCGACACCGGTCGGATCTGGGGCCTTCGCGAGAAAGACGGTAAGGCCGTCGCTAGCGCTGAACTGATCGACCGGCAACTCGAGAAGAAGAAGCTCGCCATCGCTTCCTTCGGCGAAGATCCCCAGGGCGAGTTGTATATCCTCGCGTTCGACGGCCAGATTCATCGGCTCGTGCCGAGATAGACGCACCGCTCAGCGAAGCGGTTCATTTCGCAAGTTCGTCAACGTCGAAGGTTGAGCTCAATAGCCGGGCCGGCCGTCATTTCTCACGGGTGAAGAGCGACTCCAAAGGGGTTGGCTTGAGACCGAGGGAATGACGGCCGGCCCGGCCGTGCTACTGTTCCGGTGGATTGCGGTTCGGCCAGCCAAGATCCTCCAGGATTTGTCGGATGAATCACTCAGCGAGTGCTGCATAGGGCCCGTTCACAGGCGGCCTTCGCGGTTGTTTCGCCGGTAGGCTCCGGGCGTCGATCCGGTGGTTTCGCGGAACGCGGCGATCAGGTATTCGACGTGCGAGAAGCCTGCGCGATCGGCGATTGCCTGGAGTGGCAGTTCGGTCTCGATCAGCAGTTGCTTGACGCGTTCGAGGCGGACTGCGGCGATCGCGCCGTGGATCGTACGGCCGATGGACGCCTGGAAGCGGCGGTGGAGTGAGCTCCGCGAGACGGCGACATGCTCGAGGACGTGCTCGATGCGAATGCCGTGACAGGCGTGCTCGCGGATGAACCGCATCGAGTCGGCGACGATCGGGTCGGAGATTGCCATGACGTCGGTCGACTGCCGGGTCGCGACCCCAACGGGCGGGACCGGGCCAGGAGCCGTTGGATTTCGCCCCCCCTTCATCAGGTGGTCCAGGAGCTTGGCGGCCTCGTAGCCGATCCGTCGGCAGTCGGGGATGACGCTTGAGAGCGACGGGTGCGCCAGCTCGCAGGCGAGGGTTTCGTTGTCGACGCCGATGACCGCCACCTCTTCGGGGACGGCGACGTTCGCAGCTCGGCAGGCGTCGAGTGCCTGGACGCCTCGAAAGTCGTTGCATGCCATCAAGCCCAGGGGCTTGGGGTGGTTTGCGATCCACTGTGAGACTCGGTGGACCTCCTCCTCCCAGGAGGGGAGTTGGTGTCCCCAGGAGACCGCCTGGGCCTTGAGGTATTCGTCGCAGGGGAACCCGGCGGCGCGCACGGTCGCGGCGAAGGCGTCGGACCTGAGCCGGGACCACTCGAACTGCGGGTATCCGAAAAAGGCGAAGCGGGTGAACCCGCGTCCCAGGAGATGCTCGGCGCCCATGACGCCGATAGCCGCCTGATCGCTCTGGACCGTCGGCAGGCCGGAGCGTGGCTGCTGGTCGTCGAGGTCGATCGTGGGTATTCCGGTTTTCAGAATCAGATCGGAGAATTGCGGGAACAGGGTGGTGATGATGCCGTCGCCGTTCCATTCGCCCAGCCATGGAGGCACGGGGTCCTGGAGCGATCGGGGCTCGAAGAAGACGGTCCAGGGGCCGTTCTCTCGGACGTAACCGACCATGCCGTGGAGGATTTCACGGCCGTAGGCCATCGACGTTTCGATGATAAACGCCACGCGAGGAGGGTTGGGACGCGCCTTTCTCCGCATCGATGGAGGTCCAGATCCGGGGCTTTCAACCATCTCGGCGGCTCGACGTCGAGCCCGAGAACCCGACCGCAGTCGGTATGGCCGTCGACTTCCGCTTCAGCGACAAATGCTACATCGCCCCGAGAATCCCGTCCAGCGCCCGCGATTCGGATCGACCGACGCGGAAGCACGATCCGTGGCGAAGTGACTCGCGTACGTCCACGCAGGCGAGTTTCCGCCTCGAGGACTCCCTCCTCACGTCGGCTACGATTTCCCCCCCGCTTGTAATCGAGTCTGATGCCCGCTCCTGGACGACGGACTCCGATCCCTTTGGAAATCGAGAATGCCATACGTTCCACCACGCTCGGAAGCTACCGATGGGTCTTAAATCTACGGAAATTCATGAAATTATGTGATATTAAATATTTTATATTGAGATAATATATTTTGAATCAAGCGGATGAAATTGGTTCCAACGATGCCTCGACCGTTTTCCGTCCGATTCGCGTTCGATCTTCCGGGGGTAGGATCAGGTCGTGGCAGTGCGGCCGGCGGTGACGACTTACATTGTCGTGACACAATTCCTTAGTCGCTTTTGCATAAAACCTCAGTAGGCGACCGAAATAATGTTTGACTATCATATAAAGCCCACGCGGTTTTCTTGCCACGAACCGGCTCCTTTGGGCGCTGGCAGGTATCCTTCCATGCATTCCTCTCATCCCCTTCACGAGGAATCCCAGCCAGCAAATCTCTCCATCACGTTCGTTTTCACTTCTTATGAATCTGAGGAGATTGATGATGAAACGGGAGAAAGGTTTCACGCTCATTGAGCTGCTGGTGGTCATCGCGATCATCGCCGTGCTGATTGCGCTTCTGCTGCCTGCCGTGCAGAGCGCCCGCGAGGCGGCCCGCCGCGCCCAGTGCATCAACAACCTGAAGCAGTTGGGTTTGGGGGCACAAAATTATATTTCAACATACGAAGTAATGCCAATGCAGTGCAACTACAATACGTCGGAGTCGCAGGACTCGGGCTTCTCGTGGTCGTGGGCCGTGGCCATTCTCCCGCAGATCGAGCAGACGGCCTTGTTCAACTCGATGAACTTCGCTCAGGGGAACTATGGGTTCCAGATCACGACCGCCGGGTACACGCAGGTGGCGGCCTTGCTCTGTCCCTCGGAGTCGATCGGCCAGCGGCCGGGTTATCCCTGGGCGACGGCCAGCTACGTGGGTAATTACGGCGGCCCGGGGCAGATTATGGCCTACAGCGGGACGATTGTTCCTCCCAAGGACCTGCTCCTCAACGGCAGTATCGGCACGGTGGGCTGGGGCGGTGGCGCGGGGGTTGTGCGGATTGCGTCGATCACGGACGGGACATCGAACACCGCCGCTTTCAGCGAGCATCTGATCGGCCTCGGTGTCTCGGGCGATGTTGCGACGATGACCCCGAACTCGCCGAATGCCAGGCGCGTGATCTTCCCCGGTACGGATTCGTCGGGGACCAATACTGGCGCTGCCGGCGCGATGTCGGCTGCCCGAGCGTGCATGAACCTGCCGGCCACGACGCTGGCCAACGCCACGGCCTCGGCCTACCTGGGTTATAACTGGCTGCTCGCCTATCCGACTCACGTCTGCCTCATGAATTACATGCATGTGGCCGCGCCGAACTCGCTTCAGTGCGGCAACGCGGGTGACATCTCGTACGTCCAGTTCGTCGGCCCCACGGGCTCGGCGGCGGCCTCGAGTAACCACGCTGGGGGCGTGAACGTCGGGCTGGCCGACGGCTCGGTTCGATTCGTCAAGAACACGATCAACCTGTCGGCTTGGTGGGCGCTTGGGAGTCGGTCGGTCGGCGAAGTGGTCAGCGCCGATGCCTATTGACGCATCGACGCCGGGAGAGCGACGGGGCGGAAGTGTCCCGGCCGCCAGACGCAGACGCAAGCAGCAGAACAACCCCTTGTCTCGACACTGCGGCTTCCCGGCGCGAGCGAACGACGCGAGGCGATCGCGCCTTTCGCCCGCCGGGAAGCGAACCGACGACCTCGGCTCCGGCCCCAAGTTCAAGAGGCGGATCAATCCATGCGACGATCGACCAGGCGAGCATTCTCTCTCTTTCTGGTGGGCTCGATCTTTTCCGGTGTGGGCTGCGACTCGGAAGATAAGTTGAGCGGGACGCCGAAGAACCTACCCCCGAACACGATGCCGCCGGCGCCCCCGCTGACACAGACTCCGGCCGATTTGGCCAAGACGGTCAAGGGAGGCACGAAGAAGGGGCCGGCCAAGACCCCGAAGGCGTCCGGCCTGTGATCGGTCTTTTTCGGTCGCGCGAGACGATCGATGGGACTTTCCTCTTTCTTGAACGACAGGCTTTGCGCTGCATCGTTGAATGGCGACGATCGTGGACGCGGAGAATTCGCGGAGGTGACGACGGTGATGTTTCGGAATTTGCTGACGATCTCGATGGTGCTGGCCTCGGCTGGCGTCGGTGTTTCAGGAAAAGCGGGCGAGCTCATGGCGGGTGCGGCTGCTGCGAATCTGAAGGCCGACGACTCGCTGGTCATCGGCGGTGGGATCGGGCCGCACAAATACAATGGCCAGGAAGGTGAGCTGCGCGCCACGGCCGTGGTGATCCAGGACCCACAAGGTGCGAAGGTCGCCCTGATCGAGTGTGACGTCCTGATGGTCAACCGCGACGTGCTAGACCGTGCGGCCCACGAGATTGAGAAGGCGACGGGCGTGCCGTTCGACAACATCCTCATCAACGCGACCCACACCCACCACGCGCCGACGACCGTGACAGTCCACGGCTACCATCGCGAGGAGGCGTTCACGCAGCAGGTGGGCGACAAGGTCGTCGAAGCGGCCGTCGCCGCGAACAAGCGGCTCACCCCGGTGACGATGGACTTCCGACTCGGCGAGGAGTCGTCGGTCGGGCGCAACAGCCGTCTCCTGCTCGCCAACGGCATGATCTACTGGACCGGTTCGCAGGAGGACTTCGTACGGCCCACCGGCCCCTTCGATCCCGAACTTCCGGTCTGGGCCTTCCGCCGCAAGGACGGTTCGGTCGAGGCCCTGATGTTCAACCACTCGACGCACACGATCGGGACGAAGAAGCCCGGGGTTCGGTCGCCCGGCTTCTATGGGATGGCGGCGCAGGAGCTCGAGCCGGAACTTGGCGGCACAGTCCTATTCTTCGAGGGGGCCTCGGGTTCGACGCACAACCTCGAACTCAACGGACCCGAGATGACCACGCGCATCAAGCAGGCCGTGCTCGATGCCCTGGGGAGGGCCAAGCCGCAACCCGTCGACGTGGTCCGGGGGATCCGCAAGGAGGTCACCATCAAGGTTCGCGACTTTGACGATGCCAAGGACGACGCAGCCGTGACGGCCTACGAGGCTCACAAGATTAAGGACCCCAAGACCGCTCAGTTCGTGATCGACGTCTTCCGCGACATGCGCAAGGAGCTGGCGCCGCTCAAGGGCCAGGAGCGGAAGACCTGGGTCCAGGCGATCCGGATCGGCGACACTGCGGTCGTCGGCGTGCCCGCCGAGTTCTTCACGGTGCTCGGGCAAGACATCAAGCGACGCTCGCCGTTCCGCTTCACCTACGTCTTCGAGCTGGCCAACGACTACATCGGCTATGTCCCCGACCGCAAGGGCCACGAGCTGGGCGGCTACCAGACCTGGACCGGGCTGCACAGCTTCGTCCCCCCGGGCACGGGCGAGATGATCGTCGACGAGGCTTTGTCGCTGCTCAAGACGCTGCACGACGAACCCCCAGCGACGGTCCAGGCCCGCTGAGCGTTTTTCGAGATGCGGGGGATCGCCCCCCGCATCTCGATGATCGTGCACTTTGATGGCGATCACAGGCGATGATCGTGCGCTCTCTTTTTCTTCCCCACTCTTTCTCGCCTGCTGAGGTCGAATCGATCTCCCACGCCCCAATGGTTTCGCGAGCTATGTTTATGTTTTTAGGAAATCAGGCTGTACGCCGTTCGTCACGTTCCGTCCGGTGGATGCTCGGGGCTTTGGTTGCCCTCTCTGGCGGCGCGTCGGCGGCCCCTCCGGCCACGAAACCGTTGTCGCCGGCCGAGGAGCGGGCGACGTTCCGTCTGATCGACCCCAAGCTGCGGATCGAGCTGATCGCGTCCGAGCCGGACGTCGCCAGCCCGGTGGCTATCGCCTGGGATGAAAACGGGCGGCTTTTCGTCGCCGAGATGACCGACTATCCCGCCGGGCCCCGGTCGGGCAAGCTCCGGATGCTCGAAGACCTCGACCGCGACGGCCGCTATGAGGTCTCCAGGACGTTCGCCGAGGGGCTGAACTTCCCCAACGGTGTGCTCCCCTGGGCCGGCGGCGTGCTGGTCACAGCCGCTCCCGACATCCTGTTTCTCAAGGACAATGACGGCGATGGCGTCGCCGACGAGCGGCGGGTCGTCCTCACCGGGTTCGTCGAAGGGAATCAGCAGTTGCGGGTCAATGGCCTGACCTGGGGTGCTGACAACTGGGTCTACGCCGCCAATGGCCGGAGCGACGGCTCCGCGCTTCGGCCCGGCGACCCCGCCGAGAAAGAGGTGCCGTTACGGAGGCACGACTTCCGTTTCCGTCCCGACACCGGCGAGGTCGAGGTCGTCTCCGGTTTCAGCCAGTTCGGCTTGCCGCGCGACGATTGGGGGCGGCGGTTCCCGTCGTGGAACACGATCCCGATCCGCCACGCCGTGATCGAGGAGCGCGTGCTCAGCCGCAACCCGTACCTGGCCGAGTCGTCGTCGGTCGCCACGATCCTCGACCCCGCCGACGGCGGCCGTGTGTTCCCGATCAGCCCTGCGCCGACGACCTACAACCGCGAGTCGACCGCGTACTTCAACGCCACCTGCGGCCCGACGATTTACCGGGGCAATGTGCTGGGCGATGCCTATCGGGGCAACGCTTTCGTGTGCGAGTCGCTGACGAACCTGGTCCAGCGTCGCGTGCTGGACGACCGCGGCGCGACCTTTTTGGCCCGCCGCGCCGAGCCTGACCGCGAGTTCCTGGCCTCGACCGATCCCTCGTTCCGGCCCGTCAACCTGACGACCGGCCCCGACGGAGCACTCTACGTGGTCGACTTCTATCGTGAGATGGTTGAGCATCCGCAGTTCGTTCCCGAAGAGCTGCGGAAGTCGATCGAGTTCCGCCGCTGGAACAACCGAGGACGCCTGTGGCGGATCGGGAACCAGGACGTGAAGCTCGCCCCCTGCCCTCCTTTGGGCAAGGCGTCGACGGCCGAACTGGTCGCGGCGCTGGAGGAGCCCAACGGCTGGTGCCGTGACACCGCTCAGCGGCTGATCGTCGAGCGGCACGATAAGGAAGCGATCCCCGCGTTGCGGAAGCTCGCCGAGGCCGGATCGACGCCGCTCGGCCGGATTCACGCCGTCTGGACACTCGACGGTCTGGGGGGGCTTGAGGACGCCACCTTGGCCAAGGTCCTGGGCGACACCAGCCCAGGGGTGCGCGAGTGCGCCGCCAGGCTCGCCGCCCACCGACCCGGCCTGGCCGCTGCCCTCGTGAAGGCGGCGGACGACCCGGAGGTTCGCGTTCGTTTTCAGGCGGCGATCGCGCTGGGCGATCTCGACGACGGGCGAGCCCCCTCGGCTCTGGCGCGGATCGCGGCGCGGGACGCCGACGACGATTGGGTGCGGCTGGCGGTCTTGAGCGGGCTTGGCGAGAAGGCCTGGCCGTTCCTGCACGCCTTGCTCGTCGCGCAGCCGGGCTGGCTCGCTGCGACGACGCCCGGACAAGGGCAAGTGCTGTCGTCGACCGCCGCGATTCTTGGAGCCCGGAATCGGACCGAGGAGCTGCACGCCCTTGCGGCCCAGCTCACGCCCACCCCCGACGAGACGACCGTCGCCGGCCGGATCGCGCTCCTTGTCGGGCTGTCCGACGGCCTGGCTCGCGCGGGTCGGCCGCTGCATGAGTTGCTGAAGGCGGGGCCGGCGGCAGGGTTCGAGGGAATCGCTGCGCTCCTCGATCGCGCGGCCAGGTCGATTGCGTCGGCCGAAGCGTCGCCCAACGACCGCGCCCAATCGCTGACGCTGCTGGCTCGCTGCCGCCCCGAGTCTGCGGCAGCGGCGATTCCCGCCCTGCTCCTCCCGGGTCAGGCTGAGGTTGTCCAGTCGGCCTCGGCGCGGGCCGTCGCCGAGGTTGATTCGGCCGAGTTGGCCGGCCAGATCCTCGACGAGTGGGCGTCGCTCCCGACGCGCTCCCGGCGCGAGGTGCTGACCGCTTTGACCAGCTCGGTCCGGCTTGCCGATCGACTCGTCGGCGCAATCGAGGACGACGTCGTGTCCCTGACCGAGCTAGCCCCGGCCGACCGCGACGCCCTCCGCCTGACCCCTGACGCCGCGCTCCGCAGCCGGGTCGAAAAGCTGCTCGCCGCGTCGGCCCCGCAAGACCGGACGGCCGTGGTCAAGAAGTTTCAGCCGGTCCTTGAGCTCACCGGCGATGCTGGTCGCGGCGGCGAGCTCTTCGCCAAGAACTGCCAGACCTGCCACCAGCGCCAGGGCCGTGGCTTCCGCGTCGGCCCCGACCTCTCCGGCGTCGCCGGCCGTCCCCCTTCGGCCTTACTGAAGGACATTCTCGACCCCAACGCCGACGTTTCTCCCGATTTTGCTACATATCTGGTCATTACCAAGCGAGGGCAGACGCTCTCGGGTCTCCTGGCCGAGGAGACGGCGTCGAGCCTCAAGCTGCGAGGGGCCGAGGGGATCGAGCAATCCGTGCTCCGCTCCGAGATCGAAGCGTTGCGACCCAGCGGACGAACCCTGATGCCCGAAGGGCTCGAAGAGGCCCTCGGCATGCAGGGGCTGGCCGACCTGATCGCGTTCCTCAAGCAGTCGTGAGCGGAATCGAAATCAGGACGACGCGGCTGTTATCGACGTTTCAGGCACATGAAGAGTGGGACGAGGCGACGGATGCGGCGGTGAGTGTCTGTCTCGGAATGTCAGGCTTCACCGGGAAATGAAGGGCGTTTTGGGGGGCCACGGGTTCCGGACTTGTCACGCGACAGACTCGGAACCTGTGCGCCCAGGCCAAGGCATTGAAACCATGCCAATTACCGGCGAACTTAACCGGCGAATTGGGTGCATGCCGTTATTGGCTTGTCGAGCAGGGGGAAATCAGGCAGCATTGAATTCGATGCGTTAACAGCGCGGCTGATTTGGAGTACGTTATGGACCTGCACAGAGATATTCACCTCTTGACCGATTTCAAGCGGCACACTGCCGAATTCCTGGCTCAGCTCAAGACCACCGGCGAGCCGGTGGTGCTGATGATCAACGGCAAGGCGGAAATCGTCGTGCAAGATGCCAAGTCCTATCAGCGCTTGCTAGACCTGGCCGAGCGGTTGGAAACCATCGAAGCTGTGCGGGAGGGGCTGGAGTCGATGAAGCGTGGCGAGGGGCGGCCCGCGGAGGAGGTCTTTGCCTCGATCGAGCAGGAATTGCTGGCAAAGGCCGGTGCATGACGCTCCGTGTGGTTTTGCAACCATCGGCCGAACGGGCTATCCAAAATACGGCCAAGATGGCTGGCTGAGCAATCGAAGTCTCCGGCGGCGGCCATTCGGTAGGGGCGTGGCATTCGCGCGAAAATCGAGACGCTGCAGTGGATTGAGCTCACTTGTGGTCAAAAAGTCTCGACCTTTTGCGGCGATACCTTTGATGCGAGATGTCGCGAGTGATATCGTCTTCACACTTGTGGTGAAAGCGATTCAGGAGCGGAAAGGGTTCCGGCAAAGCTATGCCCGAATGGAAGTCATGCCTGTGACCGTTCACCTCCTCGACGAACCAGCCCAGCCTGGAGCCGGAGGTTGTGACGCTGCCGAGCTTCGCCAGCGTCACATGGACTTCTTGAAACCGTCGCAGGGATGATCAGCAAACGTGGGGCGTGCGTTATTCTCGCGAGAGGCCCTGGGTCAGCCACTCTCGCAGCTTGGAGGCGATCGAGTTCGGGTCGGAATCAATATTGGACAGGATCACGACGGTATAACCCAGATCAGGATACATCTCGAACTTATTCGTGATGCCGACCCACCCGCCACCATGGCCGATGATCCGTGTCCCGTTGTAACGCTTCACGATGAAGCCGTAGCCATACCGACTGTCCGGCTCGGTGTAGTCCACTTGACCCGTCCAGATGAGGTCGGTCGACTTTGCGTCGAGCAGTTTCTGGCTACCAAGCGCCTGAGCAAACTTGACTAGGTCTTCGGCGGTGGAATAGCCCAGGCCATACGGTAAGCCTTTGACCGGAAGCATGAAGATGTTGCTGCGCCGTGTCCGGTTCGGCGCGTCCATGTATCCCGTCGCCAGATTGGGCGGGTCGGTGTCGAGATCGTAGCAGTCGGAATCGGTCATATCCGCTGGTTGATAAATGTGCTCGCGAACATAATCGTAGTAGTCCTGACCGGACGCCTTCTCGATGATCGCGCCCAGCACGAGGTAGCCGTAACTACTGTATTCCAGCCTCGAGCCTGGCTCGAACTTAAGCGTATCGTGCGCAGAGGAGGAGGATAAATACTCCTTGACGGTGCGGAATCCCTGACGAAACGGTTTATCCCCGGAAGGGTGGTTCTCAGCCAGGCCGGAGGTGTGGGTGAGCAGGTGGTGTACGGTGACCTTTTGCGCCCAATCCTTGTTCGGGTAGTCTGGCAAAATCGTGCCGAGGGTGTCTTCGTAGGAGAGCTTGCCCTTCTCGACCAGTTGTGCGATCGCAACGGCCGTGAACATCTTGCCGATAGAGGCGATGTTGAACTTGGTGTCGATTCGGTTCGGCGCGTTCCAGGTGCGGCTCGCTAGCCCTGATGCTCTCTGGTAGATCGGTCTGCCATCCTTGGCGATCAAGACTACGCCGGAGAAGGCATCCGCTTCGACCAGCTTCGTGAGGAAGCCGTCCACCTTGTCCCGGATCTCCTGGTCGGTCAGCTTGTCGCGTGGCAAGAGATCCGCAGGTGCCTCGGTGTTGCGAAAGCCCATGCCAAGGATGTTGTGTGGCGACTGCGCACCGACAGTCATCCCGATCACCATCCATTTTTCCGTCCGTTTCGCCTGCACGACCACGGCGATCTTCTCAGGTGACGAGGCCGCGATCTTTCGGACATCGAAGCCGCCCGTGTCATTGAAACTCTTGAACTGCCGGTCAGTGATCTGATCAACCGGCAGGGAGCCGTTCGGGGGAGGTGCATAATTCTCTGAGATGAACTGCCGGAGCGTCTCACGCCTGCCGGTATTCACCGCCGCGAGCCAGGCGGCGAATTGCTTGCCCGCCGGGGTTTCAGGCAGCGCGGTTACCGCCTGGACTTGCTCTGGCGGTGAAGAGGTCGGGGGTGACTGGGCGGGCAAGGTCGCCGACATCAGACAGAAGAGAATCGCAGCGGTGATAGTGATGGTTCTCATCGCGACAGACCAGACCTTTCGAGTGGGGGAGACTTGGGAATTGCCGGCGCGCGGAGTCGGCACGTCCCCACCCTTCCGAAGGGTGGAGTTCTTCATCGGGCGCAGCCCCCTTCGGGCGTCGAAGCAGCCGGCCACGGTTTTCCTTGAAATCATTCAGATGGGAGGCCGTGGCTCGGCCAATACCGCTGGGTGGTGCGGGTTGTCCTCAACCCGTGAGCCAAAAACCCGGGTTTCTGCTCATGGGTTGAGGACAACCCGCGCCACCCAGGGCTTGTACAAAAGTCAAAATGAAGACCGCGACCGGCTGCTTAGAAGCCCAGGCCAAGGCTGTCACGGATGATCTGATCGAGCTTGTGGGAGATGATCTCCTCGCGGTTCTCCTGGCGTTTCCGGGCAAGCTTCTTCAGCGTCTTGACCTGGGCTTCGAGGGCCTCGATCTCGCGTTCCTGGCGTTTCTGACGCACGTCGAACCATTTGCCGAGGTGGTCGCTCAGCTTGGCCTTCGCGTCCGTGAGCTGGTCTTCGGCCTCGGCGGTCTCGAGCTGCCGGATCAGGTCGTCGGTCTGCAACACGAGCTTCGCTTCTTCGGCTCCAATCTTCCGGATGAGTGCTGCCTCTTCGGCTCCGATCTTCCGAGGGAGCGCGTCGGTTGTTTTCACCGAGGCGAAAGGCTTGTGGATGTCGTCTGTCATTGGCTTGAGATCGGAATCTTTTGGAGCCCGGAACAAGGGGTCGGCTGGTCGCACACTATCCGAGGGAAGGGTGTCGGGGAGGACATTTCGGGATCGTCCGTAGTCTTGCGCCTGGGATGACGCGACGACGGCGACGACAAGGGCAAGGATCACAAAGAGGCTCATGAATGCGTATTTCGGCTTCATGGTCGTTTCCGGTCGTGAGGTTTGAAGTTGGGAAGGGAACCGATGAAGTCGGCAGGGGTGGCGCGGCTCGAGAGGAGATCGCGTGCCAGGGCCTTGG
Source organism: Singulisphaera acidiphila DSM 18658 (assembly GCF_000242455.2). Taxonomy (GTDB): domain Bacteria; phylum Planctomycetota; class Planctomycetia; order Isosphaerales; family Isosphaeraceae; genus Singulisphaera; species Singulisphaera acidiphila. The sequence continues at coordinate 4,043,689 of NC_019892.1, read as the reverse complement.
CCGCTTGGGAGAGAGCTGTGGTACGCTCGGAGAGCAGGTCGAGGCGAAGGTCTTTTCGCTGCGTGAGGATGTCGTCTCGGATCGCTCGAGCCCGGTCCTCAGCGTCGTCGATGAGGTGTTCGAGATCATCGGAAGCGATCGCTTCCGGGCTGCCGACCGCCGGTCGCCCCGGGGTCGAAGCGGTAGATGGGGGAGTGCTCGGCCCGCGCGACCAGACGACCAAGGCTCCGCCCGCGAGCGCACAGACTGTGGCGAAGGCTACGACCGCGGCCGATCGCCGGAGTTCGCGGGCCAGTCGTTCCGTCGTCGGCTTGTGCTCCAGTCCATCCGGCAAGGGCGATGCCAGGGGCTGCTGGACGTGAGCCAGGCATCGGCCGAGGACCTCCGCGACCTCGCTCGCGGTCTGGAACCGCCGGGCCGGGTCCTTGGCCATCAGCCGGGCGATGATCGTTTCCAGCCAGGCGGGGACATCGGGGTTCTGCTCGCGGAGTGGGCGCGGGGTGTCGTCGCAGACGCGGCGGAGGACGGCCAGGGGCGACTCCGCGCGGAACGGTGGATGGCCCGCGCAGGCCGCGTAGAGCGTGCTGCCGAGGCTGAAGAGGTCCGCACGCGGGTCGGTCGTCTCGCCGCGTGCCTGCTCGGGGGCCATGTAATGGGGGGTGCCGGCGACGATGCCGCTATGGGTCATCGCGGCGTCGGCCGCGGCGCGGGCCAGGCCGAAGTCCGTCAACCGTACCCGCTCGATGCCGTCTTCGAGCAGGATATTCGCCGGCTTCACGTCGCGGTGGACCAGGCCCTGGGCGTGGGCCGCCGCGAGACCCGATGCCGTCTGCATGCCGATCCGCAGGACTTCCTGCAGCGAGAGGGCCCCCTGGCTGTCCAGCCGCTCCTGGAGCGACCGTCCGGGGATGTATTCCATGACCAGGAAGGGCAGGCCCGACGACTCGACGACGGCGTAAACGGCGACGACGTGCTCGTGGACGACCGCGGCCGCGGCCCGCGCTTCGCGGAGGAAACGCCGCCGCGCCACCCCACTGGTGGCGAGTGAGACGGAGAGGACCTTGATCGCGACGTTTCGGTGCAAGGCGGGGTCGAAGGCCTTGAGCACCACGCCCATTCCGCCGCGGCCGAGCACCCCCTTGATCTCGTAGTTCCCGATCCGCCCGAGCGAGTCGGGCCAGTCCGACGGGGCGAGGATATCGAGCGCTTCATCGGCTGCCGGTGGTGGCTCGCCGGGGTCGGCCCCGAGGTAGCGGCGGACCGCCAACAGACAACGGTCGTTACCGACCAACCGGTCGAGTGCCTCGCGGCACCGCACGCACCTCTCCAGGTGTCGCTCGAGCCCGGTCACCTCAACGGGGGGCAGGCGATCCTCGGCCAACCGCCGCAGGCGGTCCGGATCACAGGGGTTCAGCAGGGAAGGCACAGTCCACCTCGTTGATGATTGCCGCCGCTTGGTCACCGCATTGCTCAATTCGACGCCGGAGGCGTGAAAGGACCCGGCTGCGGGCGACGTAAACGGCCCCGACCGACAGCCCCAGTTCGGCCGCCACCTCGCCCGGTGGACGGCCTTCGAGCGCGGTCTGCCAGAACGCTCGCCAGGTTGCGGGTGTGAACTCGCCGCGGATGTCGTCGGCCGCCCACCGGAAGAGGCGTTTCTCGTACTCGGCCTCAAACAGTGCTGTGGCTGATGGATCCACTGCTGGCTGGGCCTCGAGGAGGTCCTGAACGCTGGTGGCCCCACTTCCGCGAAGTTGATACTGCCGCCGTGCGAGGAAGTTGATCAGCAGGTTGCGAGCGATCCGCGACAGCCAGCCGCGGAAATTTCCCCGGGCTGGGTCCCAGCGATCCGAGGCCCCGGCCACCGCACGGAAGACCTCCTGGCAGATGTCGTGTGCGTCGGCGTCCTGGAGCCCTTTGCGGCGGGCCAGTCGGTAGACCAAAGGCTCATAGAGTGCCACGAACTCGCGCCAGGCGGTCGAGTCGGCTGGGTCGCGGAGCTTGACGATCAGCGAGTCCCGAGTGGCGGGTGACTCATCCATTTGCTCCTCCTTACCCCCAGCTATACACAGGGGAAGCGAAAACCTTACACGGATTCTCCTGGTGCGTGAAATTTATGGTAGACGGTGCCGAGCCCGTTGCTCACATGGAGCGGCCGCCCTTTTCTTGGGGCCGAAGTCGCGAGCCGAGGACTTCGCTGGCGACCGTGATCATCCGGTGAGGGACGTCGGGCCAGCGTCGACGATCCTCGAGGTACGGATCCATACCCGGAAATGGCGATGGCATTGTTTGAGAGGCTTCCGACCGAGCGAGGGGGCCGAAGGCCGAGAGTTGTCCTTGTATGGATTCTACTTCGCTATGACGGGCGAGAGCAGACTGGCTTCCCAAAGCCGGCGCGAGCCACTAGACTGACCGGAAGCGACGCTCTCGCAACAACAATCGCAGAATCCGGGGTCAACCCAATATGGCGACGGCAGCCGAGGAGCAGCGGGCGGTTATCCTCCGGGGCGAGGACAACGTGGCGGTGGCCGCCCGGCCGATCCCCAAGGGGTACGTCATCGCGGTCGGCGGCCGGGAGGTCGAGGTCCGCGAACCGATCGCGCTGGGGCACAAGGTGGCGCTTTCGGCGATCGAGCCCGGGCAGCCGGTCCGAAAGTATGGGCAGATCATCGGGTTTGCCTCGAAGCCGATCGCCGCCGGGGCCTGGATCCACGTGCATAACGTCACGGCCGAACTCTTCGAACGCGACTACGCCTACGCGTCGGAACAGGCGCCTCCGCTTCCGACGATGGAACCCCGGACGTTTCAAGGGTTCCTCCGGCCCGATGGGCGGGTGGGGACGCGGAACTATCTCGCCGTGATTAGCACGGTGAATTGCTCGGCGAGCACCTCACGCTACATTGCCGAGCGGTTCCGGGGTGACGCCTGGCGGAAGGATTATCCCAACGTCGACGGCGTGTTCGCGGTGACCCACAAAGGGGGCTGTGCGATCCCGTTCGGCGGACCGGATCATAATACGCTTGAACGCGTGCTCGCCGGGTTCGCCAACCATCCCAACGTGGCTGCCTATGTGATCGTCGGGCTTGGGTGCGAGGTCAGCTACGCGCAGCACCTGGTCGAAGCACAAGACCTGGTCACCCTGGGCGGGGTCAGGAAGAGCGGCCGGCAAGTCGAGCCGGTTCGGCCTCGGGTGCTGAACATCCAGGAGCAAGGGGGGATCAACAAGACGGTCGAGGCGGCCGTCGCGGCGGTCTACCAGTTGCTCCCCGAGGCGAACGAGTGGGTGCGAACCGAGCAGCCTGCCTCCAAGATCAGCTTGGCGATGGAGTGCGGCGGGTCGGACGGTAACTCCGGGGTCACGGCCAACCCCGCGCTGGGGGTGGCTGCCGACCTGATCGTTGCTCAAGGGGGGACCGCCATCCTGGGAGAAACGCCCGAGATCTATGGTGCTGAGCACTTGCTCACCCGCCGCGCTGTGAGTCGCGTGGTGGGCGAGAAGCTGGTCGCGAGGATCAAGTGGTGGGAAGATTACACCCGCCTCTTCGGGGCTGAGATCAATAACAACCCGTCACCCGGCAACAAGGCGGGGGGGCTGACGACCATTTACGAGAAGTCGCTGGGGGCCCTGGCCAAGGCCGGTTCGACTCCCTTGGTCGATGTCGTCGAGTATGCCGAGCGGGTGGACACCCCGGGCCTCGTTTTTATGGATACGCCCGGCTACGACCCGCCCTGCACCACCGGCCTGGTTGCCGGTGGTGCCAACGTCCTGGTCTTTACGACCGGACGGGGCAGCGTGCTCGGCTTGAAACCGACCCCGTGCATCAAGGTGGCGACGAACACGCCGATTTTCGACCGGATGATCGACGACATGGACCTCAACGCGGGGACGATTCTCGAAGGGGAATCGGTCGAGAGCGTCGGTCGCCGGCTCTTTGAAATGATTCTCGACTCAGCGAGCGGGACAAAGACGAAAAGCGAACAGCAAGGCGTTGGCGAGGAGGAGTTTGCCCCTTGGCACATCGGGCCGACCCTCTGAAATCCGTTCGCGGCCCCGGCATTGTCGCGGTGGTGGTCGCCCTTGCTTTTCTCGAGGCGGCCTGGCTCGGCTGGTTCTTGGTCGAGCCCTTGCCGAATGCGGGGAACGTCGGCGGGACGGTGCGCCGCTGGATGTTCCTGGCGCGCGCCTTGCCCCAAGTGGTGCCGGGCGTGCGCTTCGACCAATCCTACCTGGGTCTGGCACTCCAAGAACTTGGACACCTCGAGAATCTGTCCCAACGCGTGCCGATCGCGCTGGCCGCCACGCTCATCGCCGGGGGAGCGCTTGCCCTGGGCCAAGGGGTGCTCCGGGGCCTTCGGCTCCAGCGCGTGCTCAAGCCGATCGAGCGGCTGCCGCTTGCTTACGGCTTGGGGACGACCGGACTCGGCCTGATCACGCTCATCCTGGGGCGGCTCGGAGCGCTCTCCCCCTGGCCGATCCGGGTTGGACTTGGAGCGCTGATCGCGGTTGAGATTGCGCTGATGGTCCGAGACCGTCGCAGGACAGTGGATCGCGACGATGGGGAACTCCGCGCCGAGGGCTTAGCGTCTGCCTCGGAAGGTCATGCTTCACCGGGAAATGAAGGAGCTTTGGGTGCCACGGGTTCCGTACTCGGACCCCGTGCGTCCCAGGCCAAGGCATTCCCGCATGGGTTCCGAGTACGGAACCGCATGGCACCCGGAAGACCCTCAAACACTCCGGGGGGGGGCGCCTTTGGGGACAGACTCTTACCGCGTTCGACGAGCCTGCCCGCTCTGATTGGGCTCAGCCTTTTCGCGATCGGTCCGTTCTTGCTGTTGATGGCGCTGGGGGCGATGCTGCCGACGATCGACTTCGACGCGATCGAATATCACCTCCAAGGTCCCAAGGAATATTTTCAGGCAGGCCGGATCAGCTTCCTGGCCCACAACGTCTACACGAGCATGCCGTTTAGCGTGGAGATGCTTCACCTGCTGGGCATGGAGGTCTTGGGCGACTGGTGGCAAGGCGCTTTGGCTGGGCAGTTGCTGATCGCCGCGTATGCCCCGGCCTCGGCGGCAATGATCGCCCTGACGGCCGGGCGGTTGGCGTCGTCACGTGCCGCCGCCATGGCGGCGATCGTTTATCTGACGACCCCCTGGATCTACCGGCTCGGGGTCTTGCCCTATGTCGAAGGGCCGCTCTGCTACTATCACGCGGCGCTCGTTTGGGCCACTGCTCGCGTCTGGTCCGTCGCCGATCCAGGAGTACGGACCCGGCTCTGGGGTGTGCTGGGCGGGCTCGCGGGGGGAGCGATGGCCTGCAAATATCCGGGCCTGATCTCGGCGGTCCTGCCGTTCGGAGCCATCGCCTTGGTGGAGGCGATTAGACGCCGGTCTTGGCGGATCGTCGCCGGCTTCGTATTGGGCTGGGGGATCGTGATGACACCTTGGCTCGCCAAGAATGTCATCGATACGGGGAACCCGGTTTACCCCTTGGCCAATCACGTCTTCGGTGGACGCTATTGGGATCCAGCACGCGAGGCGAAATGGACCAATGCACATGGGCCAAAGTCGATTCAACTCGCTGCGCTCTGGGATTCGATCGTCGACGTGGCCGGCCGGTCCGACTGGCAGTCTCCGCTCTATCTGGCGTTGGCCCCCCTCGCACTCTTACGCCGGGGTTCCCGACGGTCGGCCCTGGCACTCTGGGGCTTTGTGCTCTACCTGTTCGCGACCTGGTGGCTGCTGACTCACCGGCTCGATCGCTTCTGGCTTCCCCTGCTCGCTCCGTTGGCCGTCCTGGCCGGGCTGGGCGCGGATTGGGTTCGGAGCCGAGCTTGGTCGGTGCTCCTGGGCTTACTCCTCTTCGTCGCGATCGTCACGAACATGGCGTACTCGTCGACGGCCTTGACCGGCTTCAACGAGTGGACCGGCGACTTATTGGTTCTGCGGCGATCGGTCCCGGAGATGCTCAACGCTCCGCTGGCCCGGCTCGACGCCGGACTGCCGCCGGACGCGAAGGCCTTGTTGGTCGGGCAGGCGGCGGTCTTCCATTTCCGGCACCCGATCGTCTACAACACGGTCTTCGATCACGAGACGATCGAGACCTTGACTCGTGAGCGGACTCCCGACGAAATCGCTGCGACGTTTGCGGAACGTGGCATCACACACGTGTATGTCGACTGGTTTGAGATCGAACGATATCGATCACCGGGTAATTATGGGTTCACGTCCTACGTCACGCCCGAGCTGTTCGCCGGGCTGGTTGCCGCTGGGGTGCTCGACGAGCCTGAGCTGATAGGCAGTCGACAGCAACTCTTCAAGGTTCGGATGCGCAAACCGCGGAGTTGAGCTGAAGCATGGACGCATTAACGATCGTAACCGGTGGCGCGGGGTTTATTGGTAGCCACCTGGTGGAACGGCTGGTGAGCCTGGGTCGGCGAGTTCGCGTGGTCGAACGGCCGGGGGCCGACGCTGCGCACTTACCTGCATCCGTGGAACTGGTTCGGGCCGACATCCGCGACCCTGAGGCCGTGGCCATTGCCGTGCGTGGCGGTCGCTGGGTCTATCACCTGGCGGCGAACCCGAACCTCTGGGTTCGCGACCGGGCTGAGTTCAGCGCGGTGAACCACCAAGGGACGATCCACGTCCTCGATGCCGCCCTGGCGGCCGGGGCCGAACGCGTCCTGCACACGAGCACCGAAAGCATCCTGACCTGCGCCCGGGCGACCGGCCCGATCGGTGAGGACGTGCAAGTCCAGCTCTCGGACGCCGTCGGCCCTTATTGTCGGTCGAAGCTGCTCGCCGAGAATGAGGCGATGGCCCGCGCCCGAGCGGGCAAGCCGGTCGTCATCGCCAACCCGACGATGCCGGTCGGTCCGGGCGACCGAGGGCTCTCCCCTCCCACGCGCCTGATCCGTGACTTCTGCCGGCGGAAGCTCCCCGCGCGGATGGATTGCACCCTGAATTTGATCGACGTCCGCGACGTGGCTGAGGGCCTGATTCTCACGATGGAACGGGGCGAACCCGGCCGGCGGTATCTGCTCGGGGGGGAAAATCTGACGCTTGTGGGCCTGCTCGGCATTCTGTCCGAACAGACCGGGGTTCCCGTGCCGCGGTGGCAGGTCCCTTACCCCGTCGGGTTGGCCTTTGCTCATGCCAGCGAACTCTGGGCCGACCATGTCTCAGGTCGGACCCCCAAGGCGACCGTCACGGGGGTCAAATTGACCCAGCGCACCATGCACTTTGACGCGTCGCGAAGTCTGGCCGCCCTGGGTTTGCAGCCAAGGCCGGTCCGGGAGTCGCTGGCCGACTCCGTCGCCTGGCTCCGCCAGGTCGGCCAGATCGAAGGGGGGCCGGGCGACCTGGCGCAAGCGTCCTGATCCTTGAGCCGTCATCCCATCCCTATCCGGCGAGGTCGACCGAGGACGCTGTGAACTGAGAGGAATCTGGCCTCGAACGCGCCATTCTGGCGACCGCCCAGGCGGTCGTCAGAGGCCAGAGGAGCGGGATGATCGTCAAGAGCGCCCGGAGGGCCGAGACGTCGGAACTGTCCCCGTTCCCGAGCGCGAGGTGATGGGGGATTTTCAGGGCGATCAACATGCCCACGAGCCCCGCGAACGCCAGGCTGGGGCGAGGTGGCCAGGACCGCTGGGCCAATCGGTGACCGATAACCGCCAGCGGCAGCAAGAGCAGGGTCAGGTAGATCTCCCAGGCGATCGGGTTCAAGACGGTGCTCACCGAGAGCATGACGAGAAATCCATCGTTCTCGTCCTGAAGCTTCACGGCGGCGACCAGGAAGATCAGGAATGTCGCCAGGGCCATGACTCCCCCTGCCCGTGAGGCAAGCTCCGGTCGGTCGATCAGCGGTGGGGCGGTGACGGCGTTAGTCGTCGCTTGCGAATAAAGGCCGCCGAAGATGCGCTGACCGAGTGTCCAGACCGAAATGTTGAGGTCGGAGGCCGCGTAATCGCCCCCCGCGCGGGGAGCGATTTCCCTGTAATACTTCGCGATTGCCCCCGGCATGACCACGGCGGATGCGGCGTTCAGGGCGAGAAATGCCAGGGCGGCACTGAGAATGACCTTCCCCTGCCGCTTCCAGGCGTAAAAGAGGATCAGGGGCCAACCCAGGAACTTGAGCGAGACCGCCGCGCCGAGGAGCAAGCCTCCCAGCATGCGCCGGCCCCCTCTCAATGCGAGGTAGGCCCCCGTCAGCAGGGCGAGGAGGACTACGCTGAACTGTCCAAGGACGAGGTCGTCGAGGACAGGACGCGTGGCCAGGGCCAGCACAATGAACGCGAGTGGCACCCTCGTTTTTTGCGCACCCCAGACATACCGCGCCACCAGGATCGAGCAGAGTCCAAGAAGGAGGTATTCGGACGCAAGCCAGACGGCGGCTCCGACGGGATACGTTGTCAGGCCCAACGGAAGCGTGAGCAGGAGCGCGGGGGGCGGGTGTGGGGTCGGGTGCGGGAAGGCCAGGATGCCATCCGTCCTGCCGACATACTTGGCCCGGAGTGCTTTCATCGGTTGATAAGGATCTTCTCCCTTGAGCACGGCTCGTGCGGCCAGGTAGTCCTGGAGTAAGTCCTTGCGATAGACCTGGGCCGGGCCGACGGTTCCGAGCGTGGTGACCACATGGGCCAACGCGAGCAGCACGAACACGGACCCGAAGCACGAGACGAGGGGGATCGAAGCGTCAACACGAGGTTCACTGGGCGTGTTCGGCCCGCTCGTCGGATCCGGAACGGATGGGAGGTCGCTCATTGGGAGGAACCCGCGCCTGGCGTGACCGTCTTGACAGAGAGAGGGAGGACGCGGCGGAAGATGGCGACCTGATTGTCGTCGAGCAGCACGCGCCAGCGGACGCTTGCGCGGGCTTCGCTGGCCAGTCGCGTCTCGGCCGGAATGCAGAGGAGGTCGACTTGGTCCTGTGCAAACCGCTCCTCCCAATTCGGTGGGGCGGCGAGCAAGCTGCGGTAGTCTTTGGTGTGTTCGGGGCCGTGGACGTCGAGGCGATCGTCGATCCAGGTTTTCAACCGAGGATGAAGCCCCCAGCCGTGCCAGGTGAGATATCCGCCCCAGTTTGCGCCGTGGAATATGCGTTCGCCTTGATAGTTCGCCAGGAGCCGGTCGAGCGCCTGCGACGGCATCAACTCCTGGTTGTGATGGGCGAGATGGCCCATCCAGGGGGAGGCAAACAACATGAGCCCGGCAAACGCGAAGCTGACGAGGTACGGTGACCGTCGTTCAGGACGCACCTCAAGCCCGGCGCGAAGCTCGGGCGAGAGTCTGGCGGAGAGCTTTGCCGCCAGCGACTCGAGCCAGGGGATTCGTGTTGCAAGTGAGGCCAGCGTGGGCACGGCCACGACCACCCAGAGCGGAGAGTAGCGCGAGGAGGTCAGACCGAAATGCAAGAAGACCACGGTTAACGCCAGCGCCAAGCTACTGATTCGCTGGCGGCTGAGAACCCCCAGCGTTGGGAACAGCAGCACGAGCATCTCGATCCGGAACCACCCCTGGTCGAGAAAGTTCGGCGGCAGCCACTCCGCGGTGCTCTGGGTCTGGATGAACGGATCCCGAATCATCCGCAAGTTCCACAGGTGGAGCCCGAATCCGTACGGGTTGACCAGCGTCGCGGCGAAGAGGGCGACGCCGAGTCCGGTCCACCAGCGCAGCCGCCGTCGCGCCTCGAGCCGCGCCACGGAATCGAAGGCCAAAACGGCGGTGGCGCATTCGACCAGGTACGTGACGCCGAGCGCGAGGATCCCGGCCAGGAAGCCACCGTGCAGGTTGGGCCAGAGGACGAAGATGGGCAGGAGCCAGAGCGTCTTCCGTGCCGGGATCGCTCCACGGTGGAACCGCTCGCAGAGATCAACCACGAGGACCAGCGCGGGGAAGGTAAAGAGGTTGGGCCGCGCCACCCACGAGGGGGAGGTCCCGAGTGCAGCCAGGAACGTCCAGAACGCGGCCGCATGCCAGGGGATCCCGTCACGCGTCATCCTTGTGTAGAGGAACCGCAACGTCAGTGCGATGCAGAGCGACGAGAACACGGCGATACCGTTGAGCCCGCCCCAGCCGTAGGCCAGGCGGAGCAGGATATCGCCGAGCCAGGCCTGGGTGACCCAGGGGCGGCCCTCGGTGGGGGAGCAGAACTGCTCCCGGTAAAGAAACCCGTGGTTCTCCCACATCAGGTCGGCGATTCGCAGGTTCCAGCCCAGCCCCGGGTCGTCCATCATCCGTGTCCCGGCGTTCTGGAGGATGCAGAGCGTGAAGAAGACGATCACGACGTCGGCAAACCCGATCGCGTACCACGGTCGGCGACCCTGCTTGGCGTCTTCGGAGACTCTGTCTTCAGTCATCGCTTCGATGGCTTGCTTCCTTTTTTTTCGCGGAGAATCTGCCGTTGAAGTTCCGTCAAGCACAGAGCCGTTGCCGCGCGATCGTGGCCCCTCGGGAAAACCTAGAACGCGATTTCCGATTCTTTCAGGGAGTCGTCTTTTGGAGGGATCCCGCCCACCGAATCCGGACTTGGCCTGCGAGACGCGGCGCACGAAGGGCGGCAATAGGCTATCTTCTATGAAGCAGAGAAAATCGGCATTCCAGGAATCTCTTGGGTTTTCGAACGATTTCGTCCTGGCGTCGTCGGCGTCCTCTACTATAATGATTGATGTTTGTGGAACGGCCTCACGGGCGATAAAATCCTAGCGTTGCCAATGGCTTCGGTCTCAGGACTCGAACATGCCCGCACGCCTGGTGGCACTTGATGAAGGAAGTGACATCCCACTCGACCGAACGATGGTCGTGGTGGGTCGTCATCCCCAGTGCGATGCGCGACTCGATTCCCTGCGCATCTCCCGGCACCATTGCTGCATGACCCAAGACAATGGTGATGTGGTGGTGCGGGACCTGGGAAGTACCAACGGCATTCGGATCAACGGTCAACGCGTTGAACTGGGTCGACTCCGTCCGGGCGACGAACTCTCGATCGCTCACATCCGCTATCGCTTGGACGGCGGTCAGGCTCATGAGATGACCTTGATGGACGGAAACAGCGCTGCCGACATTCCCGACGAAATCGGCTCGCTCTCGCCGCTCCCCTCGTCTTCCGAAGCGCCCATAGAAGCGCAACCGTTTGCGGGGCTGACTCCCGAAGAGAATCCGTTGGCGCGTGCGGTGCGCGGGCTGCTGCCGGCCGGAGTGGCTGACCGCTGTCGGATTCAAGTGATCGTCCAGATGCGTGATGATGCGGCCGTTGCGGAGAAACTCGACGCATGTCGTCCCAACTCGTCCCCATGAATCCGGGGACTTTTCCGACGATTCCCCTCCAGCGTCCCATCTTGCTCATCGGCCGGCATCCCGAGTGTGATGTCCGGCTCGACCTGGCCAAGATTTCGCGACGGCACTGTTGCGTTGCCCTCGCCTACGACCGGGTGATGATCCGCGACCTGGGGAGCCGAAACGGGCTCCGCGTGAACGGGCGGCTCATCGACGAAGCGCAACTCCACCCTGGTGACGAGGTGGCCATCGGGCCCATTCTTTACCGAGTGGAAAGCCTGATTCCTCATCCGCAGTCGCCAGCCCCGATACCCCCTTCTCCTCCCGCTGTCACTGGAGCGAAAGCTTCCAAACCTGCCAGCCTCCCTTCTCTGCCGAATCCGTCGACCGACCTTGATAGTGATTTGATCCCCCTCGACTTCTGAAGGAACGCCGTGCGAGTAGGCACGGCCCACCGCGTTTTTTTTTGACGCAGGGCTTGGCGGGGGTTGATACCTTTCCTGCTCAGGGGCGAAATCTGGTGGGGCACGCTCGCCCTCCAAGAGTCGGATGGTCTCGCTCGCGCGCAGGTGAGTTATGACCGTGGATCGACCGTAGGAATGGGTCGGTTGGGGTGGAAAATCTCTCAATCTTTACCCTTGGCCCAGCTTATTCAATAAGTCGCGCCGGATTGGCTTCGTTTTTTCATGTAGTCCGTAAGTGAGGCGTGCTACGTTCCCTAGGGTTGGTGGAAATATTCGGGGCGGAATGCGCGTCTCGGTTCGACTCACTTGTCACGTTCAGGGGAGACCGATCGATCGGTCTCTCGTGAAGGAGGTTTTCGATGTTCCGAGGTTTTCGGTTGGCTTTCGCTTTGGCGGTCGTCGCGACGGCCTCGGCGGGGCAGGCTCACGCCCAGTATTATGGTGGGTATGGAGGATATGGCTGGGGAGGCTGGGGAGGCGAAACCCCGCAAGGGAGTATTGCTCGCGGGCTTGGCTACTACAACGTCGGCGCAGGGATCTATAACCAGGATACTGCGATCGCCAACTCGATCAACGCCGACACCATCATGCGATGGAACCAGTACATCTGGTTGGGGCAACAAGAGGCGAACAAACGCGAGTACCTTCGCAGGGCACGTCGGGAGCAGCGAGACAGTTCGACGGGCGCGGCGATCTACAAGCGACTTCTCGAATCCCCAAGTGCAACCGACGTCTCCAACGGTGACGCTCTGAATGTGATCCTCGAGCAGATCACCGACCCGCGTATCCACAGCTCCGCGCTCCGGTTGGCGACGCAACCGCTCGAGAGCGCCGTCATCAACGACATCCCGTTCCAGAACGCTTCGGAAGGGATCACGCTCAGCCTCAATCAACTGACCGCCCAGGAAGGCTGGCCTCTGGCCCTTCAGGGGGACGCTTTTGCCGAGGAACGTGCCGCCTATCAGCAGGCGATTGCTGATGCCTTGAAGGAAGACGAAGAGGGGGATATCTCGCCGGCCACCTTGGCCAATGTTCGCGCCGCGGCGTCACGGATCCGTGTGAAGTTCGATGCCAATCGCCCCAAGGATCCCAAGACCTTGGTCGAGGGCGAGAACTACGTGAAGGCCCTGTCCGGCATGGCCCGGATGCTTGAGAATCCGCAAATCGATAAAGTGATGGCCGAGCTCAAGAAGTATCCCAAGACCACCCTGGGCAATCTGCTTGCCTTCATGCACACGTACAACCTGCGGTTCGGACCGGCCAAAACCCCGGCCCAGCGCGCTGTCTACCAGGCGCTCTACCCCTTGATGGCGGGCCAGCGCGATACGCTCTTGAAGGATGCCAAGCTTGACCAAGGGGAGTTGGCCTCTGCGAAGAACAGGCCGACCGACTTCTTCTCAGGCATGCACCTGGACTATCTTGATCCCAAGGCCAAACAAGGCGAGCCGAAGTAATTCTCTTTTGGAACGCCTCACCCTTGAGGCGACCCACCACGTGCGAACAGGCCTGGCCCCGGATGTGAATTCCGGGGCCAGGCCTGTTTTTTTGCCTCCTCAGCAGAAACCGAGGATGTGTGAGAAGTGCTGGGTTGTACCTACCGGCCGGCTTTAAGGGACGCGGGCACCAGTTCGGGGAGATACTTGACCGGAAGGGTGCCGTGGGCGAGCACAGCTTCGTGGTAGCGTCCGAGCTGGAAGCCGTCCCCCAGGTTGCGCTGGACCTTCAATCGGAGGCGATTGAAGGCGGTTCGACCGACAAAGTAGGTCGAGAGCTGACAGGACGACTGCTTCGACCGGATGATTTTGCCGACCGCCTCCCCCTCGGTCTGGAAGGCTCGCCCGGTGAGTAACTCCATGGCCTGGGCGTCGGTCATCTCGCCCACGTGCATCTCGTGGTCGAGGATCGCGTTGACCACCGCGCGAAGATAGAACTTCAACTGATGGAGGCGAAGGGCCAGGTCCCCCGCGCCAAACCCCTGGTCGAGCATCATCTGCTCGGTGTAGACCGCCCACCCTTCGGCGAACGTGCCCGACGAGAGGATCTTGCGGATCAGGGATGGGTTTTGATTGCTCGCCTCGAGCTGAACGTAGTGGCCGGGGTAGGCCTCGTGGATGGTCAGGATCTTGAGCATCGACCGATTGTATTCTTGCAAGTAGCTGGCTACGCGGTCTTGTGTCCAGTCACTTGGCGGCGGGCTAATTGCGTACTCGCTCGAACCGCGGACGTCGAGCGGAGGCGCCGGGTTCAGATAGGCCACCGAATTGCCCCGTTGGAACTCGGGCATCTCGATTACGCGGCACTGGTCGGGCTCGGGAAGGGTGAGGATGTCGTTCTTGGCGATGAACGTCTTGATGGCGGCGACGGTGGCCCGGGCGTCGGAGACGAGCGACTCGGGAGCCCCGTGATCCTTGCCTAGCTCGGCCAGGACCAGGCGGGTCATGAGCCGTCGGCCCTCTGCGTCGTCCGGGGGAATCGGGCGGCCCGGGAACGTCGTTCCCCAGAGTTGGCGGGCGACCACGGCCATCTCACGTTCGACGCGAATGGCTTCGGCTTGAGCTTCGGCGAGCACCTCGTCGGCCGAGATCCCCGAGTCGAGCTCCAGTTCGAGCTTGCGGACAAATAAGTCTTTGCCGATTCGCCAGGACTCGGTCGCCTTCGGCAGGACATTTTCGCGGAGGAACGTCAGATAGTCCTCCAGAGCCGCGACGATCACCTTGGCCCTGGCTCCGAGTTCCCCTTCCCCCTTGGGTTCACCCGCCAGGGTAAACAATTCGTCGGTATAGAACCCGATCGCCCCCTTCGTCTGTTGAATCGCTGTCTCAAGTTTCACACGTGACGGGATTTTGATCGTCGCCTTGGCCTGTTCGACGACCCGCGGGACGAGCGCCATCCGTGCGATTGCATTCTTGAGCTTCGTCGCCTTGGGGAGTGTCGATTGGGTGAGGAGGAGGTAGATGCTTTCGGTGAGATAGCCGCCATAGACGCGCGGGTCGTCCTCGAACGGGCGGAAGTTTTCGGCCAGCCAGATCTCGCGGTTCAGGTGATGCTGCAAGATCTCGAAGTCGATTTGCGCGTTGCGCGAGAGCTTGGCAAAGGTCACTTGGCGAGGAAGTTCGGCCAGCGCCTTCCGGTCGCGTTCGACGTGCGCGGCTCGGGCTTCCGGGGAGAGGTCGTCGAGAGCGTCGTCGAACCGATGGTCCCCCTGCCGGGTCGCCATCAACGGTTCGTCCTGGAATGCCTGGTCGAGGTAGGTCTTGAAGAAGGCGGCGAGCTTGCCGTCTTCGCCGGAGGACGTGGGAAGGTCGAGGGCGAAGGTCGCCGAGGCATTCCAGAGAACGGCCAACGTGCCGAAGATCACCGCCATTCGCGTCATGCTCGTTCCTCACTCAAGTCAAATTTAGGTTCGCCTTTCCGCCGCGCTTCCCCGGCCGGATCGGTGAGTGGGGGCGACGGAGGTTGGGTCCGATCCGCTCCGATCTTAGCGAAGCCCGCGCTGTGGGGCCAATCGTGCCCGCTTAACCCCCTACGTTGACAGCCTTCTCGGCGGACGCCTATAATTCGGACTCGGTCAGACGAAGCGATTGTCGACGCTGTTCAAATGGCAGAATCGCCGGGGCTGAAATTCGAGCGTTGGATTCCTTTTCGTAGAAGGCAGGAGCGGGACGAATGGCCGTTCGAGTTGGTATCAATGGTTTTGGCCGGATTGGCCGACTTGTTTTTCGGGCATTGGCAGCGCGGCCGGACGACTTCGAGGTTGTCGCGATCAACGACCTCTCGGACGCCAAGCACCTGGCCCTGCTCCTGAAGTACGACAGCGTTCACGGGCCGTTCAAGGGGACCGTGCAGGCGGGTGAGCAGTCCTTGATCGTCAACGGCAAAGAGATCAAGATCACCCAGGAGAAGGATCCCGCGAACCTTCCTTGGAAGGCCTTGAAGACCCAGGTCGCCCTCGAGTCGACCGGTTTCTTCACGAATCGCGCCTCGCTTCAGAAGCACCTCGACGCCGGTGCCGACCGGGTGATCTTGAGCGCTCCTCCCAAGGATAAGCTCGACGCCACGATCGTCCTGGGGGTCAACGACAATATCCTCAAGGCCGAGCACCGGATCATCTCGAACGCCTCCTGCACGACGAACTGCCTGGCCCCCATGGCCAAGGTGCTGCATGAGTCGTTCGGCATCGAGAAGGGCTTGATGACCACCTGCCACGCCTACACCAACGACCAGCGTGTGGCTGACCAGATCCACTCCGACCCCTACCGTGCCCGCGCGGCCGCGATCAATATCATCCCCTCCACCACCGGTGCCGCCAAGGCTGTGGGTGAGGTGATTCCCGACCTCAACGGCAAGCTCACCGGCTACTCGCTGCGAGTTCCCGTTCCCGATGGATCGATCACCGACCTCACCTCGCAGCTCAAGCGCGACGTGACGAAGGAAGAAGTGAACGCCGCCATGAAGGCCGCCGCCGATGGCCCGCTCAAGGGGATCATCGAGTACGCGACCGACCCCTTGGTCTCGAGCGACATCATCGGCAACCCGCATTCCTGCATCTTCATGGGCGAATGGACGAACGTCATCCAGGGGAACCTGGTCAAGACGATCGCCTGGTACGACAACGAGTGGGGTTACTCGTGCCGGACCACCGAGTTGATCGCCAAGGTTGCCAAGTTCGGTTGATCGATCGCCGCTGTGGCCCATTCCTGATGCCCAATGCCCGAGTTGAGTTCGGACATTGGGCATCAGGCATAAGTTCTTCCCCGAGCTAAGGATCCTCGCGTTGCCCAAGCAGACCATTCGTGACCTGGACTTGAGTGGCAAGAAGGTGCTCGTCCGGGTCGACTTCAACGTCCCCCTGACCAAAGAAGGCGCGGTCTCCGATGACCGTCGGATCAAGGCGGCCTTGCCGACCTTGAACTTTGCCCTCGAGCATGGGGCGAGCCTTGTCCTCGTGAGCCACCTGGGGCGACCTTCGGGCAAGCCCGAAGAGGACGCCGCGTTCCGGTTGGATCGGGTGGCGGAACGGCTTCAAGAGTTGCTCGGCCGGCCGGTCACCAAGGTCAATGACACCGTGGGGCCCGAAGCTCAGGCCGCCTCTTCCACGTTGGCTCCGGGGGGAGTGCTCGTTCTCGAGAACGTGCGGTTCAACCCGGGCGAGAAGAAGGGGGACCCGACGTTCGCGGCCGCGCTGGCCGGGCTCGCCGACGCCTATGTCAACGACGCCTTCGGGACTTGCCATCGCGACGAAGCGTCGATGGTCGCCGTCCCCGAGTGCTTCCCGGCCGATCGCCGGGCCATCGGGTTCCTGGTCGAGAAAGAGCTGCAGATCCTCGACACCTTGCTCGGGCATCCCAAGCCCCCCATGGTCGCGCTGATGGGCGGGGCGAAGGTCTCTGACAAGATCCTGGTCATCGAGAACCTGCTCCCCAAGGTTGAGCGGCTCCTGATCGGGGGCGCCATGACCTACACGTTCCTGAAAGCCCAGGGACATCCGACCGGGAAGAGCCGAGTCGAGGCCGACAAGCTTGACGAGGCCCGCCACCTGCTCCAGTTGGCCGGCGACAAGCTGGTCCTGCCCCAGGATCACCTGGTGTCCACGTCCCTTGACCCCTCTGCCGAGACCAAGGTCGTGGCGGGGACCGAGATCCCTGACGGCTGGCTCGGCCTCGACATCGGCCCGGCGACCGCAGCCGCTTACGGTGAACTGATCAAGAACGCCGGCACGGTGATCTGGAACGGGCCGATGGGCAAGTTCGAGGATGAGCCGTTCCGCAAGGGGACGGTCAAGGTGGCTGAAGCCATGGCCGACTCGGCGGCGGTGACCGTCGTTGGTGGCGGTGAGACGGCTGAAGCGGTCGAAGAGTTCGGTTATGCCGAGAAAATGACCCACGTCTCGACCGGTGGTGGTGCCTTCCTTGAGTGCCTCGAAGGAAAATCGTTCAATTCCTTGAAGGTCATTCCCGATCGTTAACGATAAGGGCCGCTCATTTTTTTGATCTGGGCGGATCGTCCCGGCCGAGTTGGTTCTCGTCCGGGTTGGGGGAGCGAACAGGTTTATGGCAGAGGTACGCCAATCGCCGGCCGCACGTGAGGGCCGGCTTGAAGTTTTGAAGGGAGCGGAGCGTCCTTTGGTGACGCCGTCGCTTCTGAACTGTGACTTCGCGCGGATTGCCGACGAGCTCGAGGCGCTGAAGCAGGCGGGGACGATCGCGGTCCACCTTGACGTGATGGACGGGCACTTCGTGCCTAACCTCAGTTACGGTGCTCCTGTGATTAAAGATTGGCGGCCTCGGACTGATTTTCCGTTCGACACGCACCTGATGATGAGCGACCCGGGCCGCTACCTGGATGATTTCATCCGAGCGGGATGCGACGTTATCATCTTTCATATTGAGGCGGTGCCGGAGCCGGTTCCCCTGCTTCGTCGAATTCGGGCGGCCGGGTGTCATGCGGCACTCGCGCTCAACCCGCCGACGCCTGTGTCGGCGATTGAGCCGTTTTTGGATGAGTTGGATGCCGTCCTGGTGATGAGCGTGATGCCCGGTTTTGGCGGGCAGGCGTTCGAGCCGTCGGTTCTCGAGAAGGTTCGCACTTTGCGGGCGGCCCGTCCCGAGCTTCCGATCTCGATCGATGGCGGTATCAATCCGACGACCGCGGCCGAGGCCGTCGCGGCCGGGGCCACGCAACTGGTCGCCGGCTCCGCGGTCTTCCGCAACGATGGCAACTACGCGGCAGCCCTGGCCGAGTTGGTCCAGGGCGCACGCCGCGGGATCGAATGAGGTGGGGGCCTGCCCTTAAGGGCTCGGTCACCGTCGCGAGAATGACCCAGGTCGTTTTGATCCGGCCCGGCGCGACCGCCTACGACGAGCAGAATCGTGTCCAGGGGATCCTTGATATCCCCTTGAGCGATCGAGGCCGCGCCGAGGTGGTTCAGCTCGCCGAAAAATTAGCTGAGCCTTGCTCCGGGATTGCCCGGCTCTCGGCTCTTTATTGTGGACCCGGCGAGAGTGTCGTGCGAACGGCCGAGACCGTCGGCAAGGCGCTCGGACTTCGTCCGAAGCGGATTGACTGCCTCCGCAATCTCGATCAGGGACTGTGGCAGGGGCTTCAGTTCGACGAAATCAAAAGGCGCAACCTCAAGGTGTTTCGCCAATGGCTCGATGACCCCGTCACCGTCTGCCCCCCCCTCGGTGAGACGATTGAGAATGCCCAGGAGCGGATCAGGCAGGCCCTTCGCCCGCTGATTCGCCGCCACCACGACGAGTCGATCGGACTCGTCGCCGGAGAGCCGCTCGCTCAGTTGATTGCCTGCTACCTTCGCCACGACCCTCGGGTTCAACTCGAGGACCGTGTTCCCACCGGTGGCTTCGAGCGA
Source organism: Singulisphaera acidiphila DSM 18658 (assembly GCF_000242455.2). Lineage (GTDB taxonomy): Bacteria > Planctomycetota > Planctomycetia > Isosphaerales > Isosphaeraceae > Singulisphaera > Singulisphaera acidiphila. The sequence goes on along the minus strand of NC_019892.1, from coordinate 4,024,582 downwards.
ATCGAGTTTATGCCCGAGTCCGAACGCAACGGCCACTGAAAAAGCGATTTCCGGAGTTCTCCTGTCCGATGACAGACAGGCAGAGGACACGACGGGGAAACGCTGGTTCACTTGCCCTCTTGGTTTTTTTCAACGGATCCCCCCCCTGCTCCTTTAATTCTGCTTTGAGGAATCACGGACCTCGGCCAATGAGACATCGACCGACGGTGAATGCCTGGCACGGACACTTCGAACCCAAGCGGGTTCCCGAAGGAGTCTGGATGCGCTGCGATGGTTGCCAGGCCACGCTCTTCCGCAAGCAGGTCGAGGAGAACCTCAACGTTTGCCCTGAGTGCAACCACCACTTCGTGGTTTCGGCCGTGGACCGGATCGCCCAGTTGCTCGATCCCGACACGTTCGAGGAATGGTTTCCTGACTTACGCCCTGGGGATCCGCTCGGGTTCAACGACCGACGCCCCTACCCCGATCGGGTTCACGCGGAGCAAGAGCGGACCGGCCTGAACGAGGCGGCCGTCGTCGGTCAGGGCTTTATCAAGGGGATCCGGCTCGTCTTCGGGCTGACCGACAGCAGCTTCATCATGGGGAGCATGGGCTCGGTCGTGGGGGAGAAGCTCACGCGAGCGATGGAGGAAGCGACCCGTCAGCAGCTTCCCCTGGTCATCGTGTCGGGGTCGGGCGGTGGGGCGCGGATGCACGAGGGGATTCTCTCGTTGATGCAGATGGCCAAAGTCTCGGCCGCCCTGGCCCGCCACCACGCGGCCGGCGGCCTCTTCATCAGCGTCCTGACGAATCCGACCATGGGCGGGGTGGCCGCGAGCTTCGCCTCGCTCGGCGATATCATCCTGGCCGAGCCGAAGGCGCTGATCGGCTTCGCGGGGCCCAAGGTGATCGCCCAGACCGTTCGGGTCCAGCTCCCGAACGGTTTCCAGACCAGCGAGTTTCTGCTGGAACATGGTTTCCTCGATCGCATCGTGCATCGACGCGACCTCCGAAGCATGCTCGCCCAGTTGATTGGCTATTTCACGCCTTGACCGCGCCGCCTCGGCCGTCTTGTCCCACCAGCTTCAGCAGCAGGTTGTCGTGGGGATAGGCGTGCCCGAGGTACTGGCGGAATGCCTCGGCCTGCTCGACCCCGACCTCCGACCCGCGTTGGGCACCCCACTTCGCCTGGCTGTCGAGATATTCATCGATGCCATGCTGACGGAGGAGCCAGTTGCGCTGGCTGGCGTGGCAGGCGAGCATCTGCCGCTTGAGCTCGAAGACTCGCGTGACGTCGACGTGGAACCCGGCCGCCTGGAGCCGGCCGTCGCGATCCCCGCCCTCAATGGCATCGACGTAATACAGGTGCGGGATCTTGGCGAGGGGGGGGGCCGGCTCCCATTGCCGGGTGACGTAGTTCGGGATCGGCGCGGTGAAGCAGGCGTCGCGGACGAGCAGGCTGGTCATCTCGTGATCGCAGAGATAGTCGGCCGGCGGGGCGGTCAGGATCAGGTCGGGGCGGGTCCGCCGCAAGACCTCCGTCACGCGCCGCCTGGACTCATCATCGTTGAAGATGGCCAGGTCGCGAAATTCCAGGCAGAGGCAGTCCGCCCCGAGCAATGCGGCAGCCGCCTCGGACTCGGCGCGACGGATCGCGGCGATCGCCTCGGCATCGTGCTCCGCGCTTCCACAGTCGCCGGGCGTCATCGTGGCCAGGGTGAGGTGACAGCCCGCCTCACGCAAGAGTGCCAGCGTGCCCGCACACTGGAATTCGATGTCGTCCGGATGCGAATGAAGGGCGAGGACGCGGATCGGCGCGGTCATGGCGATCTCCGAAAGTGCGAAACCAATGAGTCCCAAACAAAACCGAATCCCTCGCCGTGAGGGCCGAAGTCCTGCGGAAAAACAGGTATTCTCACCATTTTCTCGCGACTCATCCACCATCATCCGAACGACGAATCGCCATTTTTCGGGAAAATGTTCTCGCGTGCGCTAGACGACCTGTGTACATTAGCCACAAAGGGTCAGTTGGTGATCGTCCGTTCGTACAGGCGGTCATCGGCCTCGATACAAGCGATTCGCCGACTTCGGAGCCTTCCCATGGCCGACCTCGAGATGCTGACTTCACGTCAGCGCGAGATTTACAACTTCATCCGCAGCAAGATCCAAGGGCGTGGCTACGGGCCGACCGTCCGTGAAATCGGCATTCAGTTTCAGATCAAGAGCCCCAACGGTGTGATGTGCCACCTCAAGGCACTGCAGAAGAAGGGGCTGATTCATCGCGAGCCGAACATGTCGCGAGCGATTCAATTGCTCGACGACCCGACCTCCGCGCCCGTCGTGGGCCTGAAACTCCTCGGCCGGATCGCCGCCGGCCAGCCCATCGAGGCGATCGAGCAGGACGAGGAGCTCGGCTTCGCGGAATGGGAAGGGGCCGACGACAAGTTCGCCCTTCGCGTTTCGGGAAACTCGATGATCGAAGAACACATCGCCGACGGCGACTTCGTCGTCATCAAGAGGGCGGACCAAGCCCGCGACGGCCAGATTGTCGCCGTGCGCGACGACGAAGGGGAAGCGACCCTCAAAAAGTTCTTCCGCGAGCGGAACCGAGTTCGCCTTGAACCCGCGAACAAGACGATGAAGCCCATCTTCCGGGACAACGTGGAAATCCTCGGGATCCTCGTCGGTGTCGTCCGCAAGTATTGAGCGTCGACCGGCCGAGCCTGAGACGAAAACGAGAGCATCGCGTTGGTGATTGCCAACGCGATGATCCCCTTTCTGTTTTCGATTTCTAGATGAGCGGGGAGCATCGGCTCCCTGTCTTTAATGAGGCTTGCGAAGGGCGCTCACGCTCTCCGCTCGCCTGAAAGTGGAAGCAATTCTCCCGGGCGGCCCGTTTTGTTTAAACGGGCTTTTTTGGCTTGAACGATTTGGAAAGCGCCCGGTCGAGCTGGTCGGGGCTCTCCATGCCCAGGTTGTAGAGCATATGGTTCAGTTCGCCCGGGTCATCGAAGTTGAATTGCTGGCCGTTGGGCGCATGCCAGAGGATGTAGTTCTCGCTTTTCTTGAAGTCGAGATAGGTCGCTGCCAGGCTGTTGTCGCGATAGATCCAGACGGCGATGACGGGCTTGCGCCCCGAGCCGCCCATGCGGATCGAGGGTGTGAGCATCTCGATCTGTTTATTCGGCATTCCTTGGATGGCGACTTGCCCGGCTGACCGCCCTCGCACGGACGGGATGACGACCAGGCGATAGGGGCCAACCGGGACAAGGCGGTGCGCAGGCTTGTTCTTGTTGGGTGTCCTGAGGGCGGCGATTGCCTCTTGCCAGAGGTCGCCGAGGTCGCCGAGCGTGAAACGGTAGGGGTCGGGGTTCGTCAGGCTGACGATCCCTCTTTCACTCGGACCTGGGTCGTCGACGAGGGCGTCGAGGTTGACTGCCCCGTCGCTGGATCGTCCTACGGCCAGGCGGTCGGCGTTCGACGCCTGTGAGTCGGCCGGTCCGAAGTCCGCATCGAGAATGGGCTCGTCGTCGAAGGAATCGAGGTCGGCGTCGAGTTGTTGAACGACCTGCGCAGGGACTGCCTTTTCGAAGGCGCGGTCGAGCTGCACTCCCGCGTCGGGCACATGAAGGAGGTGGGCGCAGACGTTGTCCCAGATGGCCTCGGCTTTAGTGCGCGTCTGGCGTTGCCAGCGGACGCGTTCGATCAAAGGATAGACGACTTCGGGCCAAAGCTCGATGCTGGCCGGGTCATTGGCGGCGTTGCGGGTTGCATAGCGGAGGACGGCGGTTCGGAACTTCACGTTGTCGCGCCAGACTTCGGCGACCTGGTTCCAACGTTCGACGAGCTCGTCGTCGACCTCGGTCCGTTCGGGAGCTACCTTCTGGAGGTCGCTGAGGACGGCCGGCATTAACCCAGGGTTCAGGACCCCCTTCTCGTCGGTCAGATGCTCACGCGCATACTTGCTGGCTTCAAGCAATTGCTTGCGGGCTCGGCGGAACTTCTTTGTCTTGGCGGGCGAGTCGCGGCTCAGGAGATACTTGGCAACGACGATCGGGCTGAGTGATGACCGGACGTCGGGGCGCTGTTCCAACAGCTCCACTGCGTTTGCGATCGACTCGTCCGAGTTTCCGGCGAGCATGATCGAGGTCATGGCGAGGATGAGCCGCGCGCGGTCGGCGTTGCGAGGGTCGAGCGGGCGCCGGAGCAAGAGCCCTTTGCGTCGCGAGCCACCGAGAAGATAGGCCAGGTAGTGGCCGCAGAGATAACGCTCGTCGGCCGTCAACATGATCGGCTCGGCCAGGATGGAGTCGAGCATCGACTTGGCTAATGGAGGGGCGGCCTTCGGTGCGCCGTAGGAGAGCACGGGAGCCGGTGTCGGTGCCGGGGCCGTTGCTTTCGATGCGGAGAGCGTGATCGTTCCGTTTGTCGAGTCTTGCCGACCCCGCTCGCCGTCCGTCAGGGGAAGCTGGCCGGTTGATGTCGTACCCCGCGCGAGTTCCTGCTCCATTTCCTCGCGGAGCCGGCGCGCGATCTCTGAGCCTGATGCGGGCCGGTGGTCGGGCTTCTTCGAGAGCAACTGGAGAATCAAGGTCTCGAGGCTCTCGGAGAGGGCCGGGTTTCGGATTCTTGGCGACTCGGGAATGGCGTTCACGTGCTGAGCGATCACCGACATCGACTTGCCCGTGAACGGAACCGATCCCGTAGCGTTCTCGTAGAGCATCACCCCCAGTGAATAGAGGTCGGTTCGAAAGTCGAGCCGCTGTCCACTCGCCTGTTCGGGACTCATGTACTGGGGCGTTCCGCGGATCGTCCCCGACTCATCCGCCTGCTCGGCCATTACGGAGAGCCCGAAGTCGGACAGCTTGGGCTGGTCGGTGGCGGTCAGCAGCACGTTCCCCGGCTTCATGTCGCGGTGAATCACCCCTTGGTGGTGGGCGTAGTCGAGCGCATCGGCCACGTGGGCCAGGATTCGCAGCCGCTCCGCCAGGGTGATACTGCGCCAACGCCTCAGGTAGCTGGTCCCGTCCACCTCTTCCATGACGAGGTACCAGGTGCCGTTGGCCTCGCCGAAGTCGTAGAGTCGCACGACGTGGTCATGGAGCAGTCGCGCGAGGATCTGCGCTTCGAGCCGGATCCGCCGATTCACCTCTTCGCCGCTTTGCTCCTTGAGGACCTTGATCGCGACGCTGCGCTGAAGAATCTGGTCTGTGGCCCGATAGACGGCCCCCATGCCCCCTCGACCCAACTCCTTCTCGAGGGAAAACCGCTGGTTGAGGGTCGTTCCGATCACCGCATGACTCCCCTGGAAAATTCCGCATCGGAACGAGGACTCGTTCTTCGAGACTATTTATCAATATAGCTTGCGGACGCGTCATCGGGGAGGCAGAACCGGACTTGAGAGCGACGGAGGTTGCATCCACTCTGATGACTCGAAACGGAACTCAAAACGGACGAGGGCTGGCGATTGTTTTCACGACGCTCTCGCTCTACAGTGAGGGGCACAACCCCTCTCCCGGCCCTCGAGTATCGGAGCGTGCCGCCATGCCTCTCGAAACCCGCCGCGAGTTTACCCAACACGCCTTGCAGTCGTTGACCGCCTTGGCCCTGATTGAGGGGCTGGGTGTGCGCCGCTTGTTCGGAGCCGAGACTCAGCCCATTGTCGACCGCTGGTTCAAAGAACTCGAGACAATCAGTCGCGAGATCCACGATCACCGTGTCAAAGACCTCGAATTCCAGAAACAGCTCGAGGCGCTCTACCAGCGGGTGGACCTCCCTGCCTTGCTGAAAACGCTCGACTTCGACCGGATGGCGGCAGGTGTCACTTACCCTGCTCATGGAGCGAAAAGCCTGCCGGTCGACTTCAAGAACGTCTCCGGCCTCTCCACCTCCCAAGTCTTCGGCCGGCAGATCTTTGCGATGTCCCAAGGACGTTCGGTCATTCCTCACGGCCACGACAACATGGCCACCGGGTTCCTGGTCCTCAAAGGCAACCTCCGGGGCCGGCATTACGATCGCCTGGAAGATCACAAGGATCATTACATCGTCCGCCCAACCGTCGACCGCACCTTCACCCCGGGCGAATACTCGACCGTTTCCGATCATAAAGACAATGTCCACTGGTTCACCGCCGCGAGCGACCACGCGTTCATCTTCAATATCCATGTGATGGAAACGAACCCGGAGAATCCGAACAAACCAGGGCGGGTTTATGTCGATCCGATCGGCGAGAAGCTTGCAGGCGGTTTGATCAAAGCGCCGAAGATTACTTATGGAAAAGCTAACCAAATGTATGGGTGAGTTGTGAACCCGAATCGCCAAGGCATGGGAAGTATTGCCGCCTGGTCGATTCCTTGGGAGGCTTTTCCAATGAGTGATCGGCTTGAAGAGAATAAGCAGCGAGTGCTTTAGTTTTACTGTCTAATGTTCAATTGATGAAGTCATGACGGAGCCGTCGAGCGGTATGCCGGGGACAATGACATCCACTACAACCCCGTTGTGGTTGAATCCCATTTGCTCGAGAAACGCCGACGGCCCGCCCCGAAGGACGAGCCGCCAAGAGCATCGAGTGGCCTTCGAGAGCGGGCCGCATCTGCGAGGAGTTGGGTCAGGGGCCGCCTATCGGTTGTCTCGTTCCCAACTCTCGATCGCCGCTTTGTAGCAGGCGGCTTCGCTGGCGCCTGGCATCCGATTGCGCTCGGCCTGGACGAGTCGGTTGACCAGAGCGTCATTGCCCAGGGCCTTGACCCGCAGGTTCTTGCGGAGTTGAGCCACTTCATCGGAACTGCCCGACCCTGATCCAGCCTGTCGGCCTGTCGGAGTTCCCTTCGTGAATGCCCAGAGGGCAGCGACGATCAGCCCGACGACAATCACCGCAAAAATCCATCCTCCACCCATCTCCGTTCCTCCGATGCCCAACGATTTGGATCTGAAAACGGCTTGTCCCTGATTATGGGATGGCCGACCAAAGTGAGAGGTCAGCCGAGATTCAAGTCCGACTCGACTTTGCTCGTGACCTGGAACCAAGGGAAATCCATGGTCTCGTCCTCCTCAAAGAGGCGACGACCTGATTGACGCGGTTCATGACTTCGACAGCTTGGCTCGAGCCCGTCAATGCCCGCGCCACGATTGTCTCTCGATCCGTTCGCACTTCAAAGGTAAGCCTTTGAGGCCGCGATTGCAGGGTATCACGTCTTCGCCTTCGATCGAGAGGGGGGACCGATCGAGGTGATCGGCGTAAACGAAGGAGAATCGCTCGCGGGGAATGACTCTTCCGACGCTTCATCCACCTCGTCCGTTGCGGTCGTCTTCTCACGGTCGACATGGTCTTCGCTCTCGTTCATGGCTCTGTGAGGCACGGCCGGTGGAGGAACATCAGGGGAGGACGTTGTTTTTGGTGTCGTCTCGTCCGTCATGGAAGCCTCTCGTTTCCGGTGGAATGATCCGGATTCGAACGCCCGTAGGATCAGGATCTTTCTATGCAATCGATGCGCCACCAACTCCGTCCCTCGACCGCGAACGGCTTGATCCTCAGTGATGAGCGGTCTTTGTATCGATTGCGCACCCTGTCGAGAGGAGTCCGTGGCGTGGATCCAGGCCGACCTCACCTCGAAGGACTAAAAAAAAGAAACCGTTGATGTCATTGCCGGTCATGCCTCTTCTTTCGCAGGGATCTCGGTGTTGTTCTGGCCCGTGGAGTGCGTTGGACGAGGAACAAGGCTTGTCTGGAAAGGCGGTGAAGTCCAGTCCAGGGCCGGACCGATAAAACGAATGGCAGTATTCTCTTTCGACCCAGCCACTGGGTTCCCCCGACCTGGTTCTGGACGGGGCACCGCATTCCGTCCGGGGTTGACAGGAATCCCCACAAGGTTAGAGTCGGCGCTTCGGATCGTGTCGTTCCGGCCGATCTTTTACGGGTCTTTCACATCGACGAGCCCGCTGTGTCCCTCGATCCCAATTCGCCGAAGCCAGTCCATCGGTCGGTACTTTTGAACGAGGTCCTCTCGTGGCTCCCTCCGCGCGAAGGGGCCGTGTGGGTGGATGGCACCGTGGGCGCCGGTGGGCATGCCGCGGCCCTCGCGACGAGGGTGGGCGCCACCGGTCGAGTCATCGGTCTCGATCGCGATCCCGACATGCTGGTTCTGGCCGGGCAGGCGACAAGTGGATTGCCGGTCTCATTGGTTCAGGCCCCTTACAGTGATCTGGCCGACGTTCTCTACAAAATGGAGTTGGACGCGGTCGACGGAATTCTCCTCGATCTGGGACTGTCGTCGGATCAGTTGGCCTGGGCGGAACGGGGTTTCAGCTTTGCGGTCGACGGCCCGCTCGACATGCGCTTCGACCCCAATGCGTCGCTGACGGCGGCCGAGGTCGTGAACACCTGGAAAGAAGAGGAACTGGCCAACCTGTTCTTCGAGTATGGGGAGGAGCGGTACAGCAGGCGAGTGGCAAAGCGGATCGTGGAAGGTCGGCGGATCGTGCCGATCACGACGACAGGCCGGCTCGCCGAGATCGTGCGCAAGAGCATCCCGGGGAAGTGGGGGCCGATCGACCCCGCCACTCGGGTTTTCCAGGCGCTCCGGATCCGGGTCAATGACGAACTCGACCATCTGGAGTCGATCCTGGAGCAACTGCCCGACTTGCTCCGTCCCGGAGGCCGCGCGGTCATCATCAGCTTCCACTCACTGGAGGACCGGCGTGTGAAAGTGGCGTTCCGCGATGACCCGAACTTGAAGGCTCTGACTCGCAAGCCCGTGATGGCGTCGGCCGAGGAGATGGCTGTCAACCCCCGAGCGCGAAGCGCGAAATTGAGGGTCGCCGAGCGATGTCCGATTCAGGAAGATCCGCCGTTGCCGTCCTACAGCCGCTCGAAGGAGAGGAGGGACGACCGTTGAGTGAACATGACCACCTGCCCGACGCAGCGATCGCCCCCGAATCGGAGCTCGAGGGGGCGTACGAGCACGAGCACGAACATGAGGGGCACGGAGCGGAGCATGAACATGCCCCGAAGAAGGCTCCCCGCCTCCCGTTTGCCCACCGCAGCAAGGCCGGCGTTGCCAAGTGGAAGCGCGAGACTCGGTTTGGCGTTGCGGCGCTGCTCTCGTTTGTGATTCTGGTCTCCGTCCTGCTTGTGAATAAGGGCTCCAAGAAGGGGCCCAAGCCGCTTTCCATGTCCATTGCCTCGACTGAGGGATCGTCATCGGACTCTTCGAGCGCGAAGCCCGAATCCGTTCCGGGCACGGGCACGGGCAAAGAGAAAGATAAGACTCGAGACAAGAAGCAGGCTGAAAAGCCAGATCAGAAGAAAGAGGACGTAACTCCGCCTGATCCCATGGAGACGAATCCCCCTCTCCCCCCTTCCTCTGACACCGGCAATTCTGCGTTGGCCGACGCGAAGGTGCAGGATGCGGGGACGGAAATGGATCACGACCTCACCACGCCACCAGGTGAGAATACGTCTCTCCCTTCCCTGGCCACAGAGACGGGGCTCGGTCACCACGATTTGAGTGATGTGAAGGGGCCTGAGCAGGCACTCCCTCAGCCCGCCACAACAACCGGACCAACGGGGACGGATGAGCAGGTCAAGAACTTGCCCACTCCCACCGACCCGGCACCTGCGTCGACTCCAACTCCGGCTCCAGCGGCAGGACCGAACTTATTGTCGGCGAGCGAGCCGGAATCTGGGAAATCGGAACTGCCCGCTGCTACGGGGCTCCCTGCGCCAGTTGACTCGCTCGCGGCCGAGCCTAATGCGAGCACCTCGGCTCAAGCTACGGCTTCCCCCGCGACCGTGCCCGACGCGACCACCCCGGCTCAAGCTGCGGCTTCCCCCGCGACCGTGCCTGACGCGACCGCCTCGACTGAAGCGGCCGCTCCCCTTGTGACTGCATCTGACGCGAGTGCCCCGGCCCTCCCCGCGGCTACGGCCGCGCCTGATGTGAGCGTTCCGGCACAAGCTGCTGTCCCACCGCCGCAGTCGCCCGATCTGGGATCGGGGCTTGCTCTTCCCGGTACCGCGCCGACCTCGGGAACTGGCCAAACGGCCGTGGCTGGTGCGCCCGCCGCGATGGACCCGGGAGCGTCGGCGGTCCGGCCGGCCGAAGAGGTTCCCAACTTCGCCTCGCCGCCGTCGAGCGATGACGCGATGGCCCTCTCTTCCGCTCCGCCCGAGATCAAGCCGGGTGAAGGAATCCCGATCCCGAACGCGGGAAAGGGCCGGAGCCTGGAGGATGATCTGCCGGTGAAGCTGGCTCCGGCCGCCGCCGTCGCAACCGGCGCGTCCATGACCGCCGCAGGCGCGGTCGCGGCCAAGGCGGAGGAGACTGAGGTGGACCCGCTCACACCTGAGTTGCACGTAGTGCAGAGCGGCGAAAACTTCTGGACGATCTCCAAGTATTACTATAACTCGGGTCGTTTTTACGTGGCTTTGTGGAAGGCCAACAGCCGGACCGTCTCGGCCCCTGACCAACTCGCGGTCGGCCAGACCATTGTGATCCCGCCCCCGGAAGCGCTCGACCGAACCCTGATCGCACCCCCGCGAAAGACCAGTTCGTCGGCCTCCCGTGGGAGTTCACAGATTCGTAAGACGTCACGCTCGAAGTCGAATGAGAATGACTCGGGTGATACGGCCGCGCAATCCTCGTCGGAAGTCGAGCTGATTTTGCCGATCGACAATTCGATGATCTCTCGACGGAGCCGGTTGCAATCGGCCGAAGAGCTGGATCCCCCGCCTGGGAAGCGTTATCAGGTGTCCCGGCCTCGGTACAAGGTTCGCGCCCACGAGACGCTCCGAAGTATCGCACGTGATACCTTGAACGACGCCCGCCGCGCCGACGAGATCTACGACTTGAACCGCGACATCCTCAACGACGATCCCCGCAACCTGGTCGAAGGGCAGATTCTCGAGTTGCCCGAAGAGGCCCGGGTCGGCCGATCGTCGCAGTGAGATGTTCGTCCTTATGAGTATGTATCGTATTGGTGATTGGATTGGGTCGTCAATCCGTAAGCATTGAGTGGCCCCGGAGGTGTGACCGTCAAGAGCTGAGGGTTTGCTCAGTCGGTTGTCCTTGCGGGGTGTTCAATGGGTAAACATGTCGAATGATTCTCGAGGCCCATCCCTGGCGCAGGAACGGTGGCCCCTCGGGGCTATGCCGAACCAGCAGCTAGGGACGGTTTCGCACGCATGTCATTTCAGATTTGCGAAATTGAGAACGGGAAAAGCAACGCTTGTCTTTTCTCGGAGGGGGGACCGTTCCTTGCCAGGGGTGAAGCTCCTTGGGGAATGTTCGACCTGATTTTGTGCATTGTCGCGCTGGAGGGGCGACCGAGCCAACGTATCAAGGGTTGGCACTGGCGGTTGCCCTCACGAGGCTGCACGGAATCGGCTGACTGGGTTGTTGGGTAGGGGGCGTTGCTGTGTTGGAGGGAAGGGAAGCTTCAACCTGCCGCGATTCCCAAGGGACGGCAGGCTGAAAACAACCCTATTAAGACTGAGACAACACCTTGATGGATAATCAAGCGTGGTTGCCGATACCGACTGAGCCGTGGTGGAGATTGTCGATCGGGGTGTGGTGGTGTCAGGCGGAGGTTCGGCGGGGGAGTTGGTGGCGTGAGCGGAGCCATTCCGTGGCGACCGCTTTGTCGTCGAAGTGGAGGGCACGATCGGCGAGGATCTGAAAGGTTCGCACGCCTTTGCCGGCGATCAAGACGGCATCGCCCGGTTGGGCGTCGGCGAGCGTCGCCTCAATGGCGGAACGACGATCAAGCTCGACCCGGACGCGGCCGGGACGGTGGAAGCCGGCGAGTAGGTCGTCGATGATCTGGTCGACGTCTTCGGTCCGTGGGTTATCGGTCGTCAGGGTCACGCGGTCGGCCCCTGCTTCGGCCGCTTTGGCCAGGCCGAGTCGCTCGCTGCGCTCGTGAAGGCCCTCTGCGCCGAAGACGCAGTGAATTCGCTGGGCACCGATAGCTCGGAGCGCACCGAGCGCCTGCTCGAGCTCGGCCCCGTTCCGCGCTTGATCGATCCAGACGCCGAAGCCTTGCCCTTCAACCACGGCCTCGAGTTCCCCAGGAACTTTCGTGGCTGTCTCCAGACCCGCCACAACGGCTTCGACCGGGAGGCCGTGGGACCAGGCCACGGCGGCTGCGGCCATCGCCTGAGAAATCTGTGCGGGGCCGATCAATGGCGACTCGACGACCACCTCGCGAGCGAAGCCACGTAGGAAGAACCGCGACCCACGCTCGTCGAGCCGGTCGATTTTCGCGGTGACGTCGGCCGGACGATCGACTCCGAAGGTGACGAAGCGCGCGTCGAGATTGACGGCTCCCAGGAGTGCGGCCTGGGGATCATCCGCGTTGACGATCGCCGTTCCCCCACTCACGACTTTGCGGAACAGGCGTGCCTTGCGCCGGCGTCGCGTCGTGAGGCTGTCGGCGTCGGTATCAACAAGTGCGCTCAGGTCCGTCACCACGGCGGTGTCGAACTCCAGGCCGTCGACCTTGCGCTGATCGAGTGCGAGCGCGGGGATTTCTACGACCCCCCCCGCACAGCCGCGCTCGACCATCGCGGCGAGCATCGAGGCCAGGCCTTCGGCCCCCGGAAAGGTATCGGAGACCGAACGGGTCGCCACGCCGTCGGACCAGCCCAGCGAACCGATGAGCCCAAATCGGACGCCGGTCGCCTCGAAGATCGACCGGATGAACAGGCTCGTCAGCGTGCGGCCGCAGGTTCCGGTCACGCCGAGGATTGAGAGATGTTTGGATGGGTCGCCCGCCAGGGCCTGGCAGAGCTTGGCCAGTGCCGCGCGGGAGTCGGGAACGATCACCTGGAGTCGGCCTGCTTCCGGGCAAGGTCGTTCGACCACCACCCCCGCCGCGCCCCGCTCGAGTGCCTGCTCGACGAACGCGTGCCCATCGTGCCGGACTCCCCGCACCGCGACGAACAACTGCCCTGGGTCAAGCCGGCGACTGTCTGCCGTACACCCGGAAACTTCCCAGTCGTGGCATCCCACGAACTGGGCCTCGGGCAGGAGTCGTCGCAGGCTGACCGATGGAATCCCTTGCTGCGGCAAACGGTCCACAAACCAGCGTGCCATCGGCTCTAGCCTCCTTGCCAGCCATGAACCCAGCCCGTCATGGACCAGGTGCCTCGCCATCCTTCGACCTCAAGGCGGCGGCATTTTTGGCCAATCCCCGAAAAAAGGCAATGCCAGAGTGGGGCTGTCGCCGATAAAGACCAGTTTCCCTTTGGCCACCTCTCCGGATTGCCTTTTTTTCGAGGGAAAGACCGCTGGGATAGAGATTGTTACGGTGGGGGATTGGGCTGTCGCACCTTCAAGATCAAACGAAAAACAAAGCGACGGGCCTGAGGCTGCATTGAAGCGGCCTCAGGCCCGTCGCGGTTTCGATCGGAACTCGTTCAGTCTGTTCTATCAATGTCTGAACAAGAACTCTTTCGAGTTAATCAAGACCCATCCCAGGTCTTCGACGGCCTGGCGGCGATCGGTCGCGGCGTTCAGGTGCTTGACGGCCGCGGCCATCTCACTGGCGTTGGGGTCGCGAGCGAGGGCCACCAGGTAGAGTTCCTTGGTGATCTCCTCGGGTGTCTTCGTGCTCTTGGCCAGGGTGGCCATGCGGCCGTTGTCGTCACGGAGCTTACCGTTGACGGTGGCGCCCCCGATGAGCTGCAAGGCCTGCGAGAGGTTCGAGTCGCTTTCCCGTTCGCACTCGCAGGCGAGTTCACGGGCGGGGCGGCCGAACGTCTTGAGGAAGGGGTTCTCCATCTTGCCGTCGGGGATCTGCGTCGCTCGGAACCCCTTGGGGAGGTTGTCGAACGTTGTGACGGTCGAGGTGACCGTCGAGATCGCGTCGAGGAGGACCTCGGCGGGCAAGAGCTTGGTAAAGGCGTGCGAGAAGTAGAGCGTGTCGTCGCCGTTCAGCTCGTTCGTGCGCGCACTGAGCTGATAGGTCCGGCTCATCAAGATCGACCGGATCAGCGCCCTGAGGTCGAACTTCGCCTGGACGAACTCGGCGGTCAAGCCATCCAGCAACTCATCGTTGGAGGAGGGGTTCGAGTCGCGGAAGTCATCGACCGGCTCGACGATCCCACGGCCGATCAGGTGATACCAGACCCGGTTGACCAGGCTCTTGGCGAAGAACGGGTTGGCAGGGCCGGTCAGCCAGGTGGCGAGCGCCATCCGGCGGTCCGGCATCGCCGGGTCGTCGAGCACGGGGCCGCCGAGCACCTTCGGCTTCATGACTTGCCCCGTCCTCGGCTGACGCACTTCGCCATCGTTCGCGCTGAAGACGACTTCATCTTCGGGCAGTGCCCCCTTCTTCTGGCGGACCCGGGCGAAGAAGGCGGCAAAGCCGTAGTAGTCGTCCTGGGTCCACTTCTCGAAGACGTGGTTGTGGCACTTGGCGCACTGGATCCGGACGCCCAGGAAAAGCTGAGCGGTCGTTTCGGTCAGGTTCTCCGGGTCTCGGCTGATCCGGTAGTAGTTTGCCGGCGGGTTCTTGAAGGCCGAGCCGTCGGCCGTCAGCAACTCGCGAACGAACTGGTCCATCGGCGTGTTCTTCTCGAGGTGCGCGCGGATCCAGCGGTTGAATCCAAACGTCCCCTTCGACTGGATGAGGCGGCCGTTGGCCCGAAGGATATCGGCGAACTTCAAGGTCCAGAAGTCGTAGAACTCCGGGCGGATCAGCAACCGGTCGACCAGTTGGACCCGGCGGTTGGGCGAGGGGTCGGCCAGAAACTCCTCGACTTCGTTGGGGCGCGGCAAGACCCCGATGGTGTCGAGGTAGGCCCGGCGGATGAACTCTGAGTCGGTGCACGGCTCGGACGGGCTGATCCGCATGCGGTTCAGCTTGGCGAAGACCGTCTTGTCGATCAGGTTGTCCGCGGGAACCTCGGCCAGCTTGAAGCCGGGGACCTCGACCAGGTGGGTCAGCCTGACGTTGGCGACCAGGTCGAGGTAGTGGGCGATGATCGCCACTTCGCCACGCGACTTGAAGGTGACGTGGCCATCCACGTCGACCTCGGCGATCTCGGGATTCGAGGAGTCGTAGTAGCCGATCGAGGTGACGTCACGGACCGTGCCATCGGCCATGTGGAGCAGGGAGACGACCTGCTGCGTCTTGGCGACGTCGTTGAGGACGCGAGCGCCAGGCCGGATCTCAAGCCGGACGGGGGCCACGGCCCCGGGGTCGTCTTTCCCCCCCTCCTGGATCCAGTCGTGGAGGAATTCGTAGGCCTTGGTATTGCGGATCAGCCGCAGCCCGCCCTCGTGGGGAAGCTCGCCGATCGGCTTCCGGAGGAGCAGGCTGGTCTCGGCCGCGAGCGGATTGATTCGCCGGCCGGCCGCCTCGCGGGTGAGCGTGAAATAATCTTGGTCGGGGAGATAGCCACGGAGGCTGAGCCGGAACCCCCCCTTGCCGGTCGGGGTGCCGTGGCAGGCGCCCATGTTGCATCCGGCCTGGCTGAGCGCGGGCATCACATCGCGCCGGAAGCTGACCGGCGCGGGCTGGCCCATCTTCTCGACGTTAACGACGGTCGTCGCTTCGACGCTTCCGCGGCGCGCTACAATCGTGGCCGCGCCGTCGCCAACGGGCAACACTCGCCCCTTGGGGGTTACGGTGGCGATCTCGGGGTTGAGGCTGACCCATTCCAAGGCGCGTGTCAGGTCGCGCACCGTGCCATCGGCGTAGGTCGCCGTGACGATCAACTGGCTCGTCGCTCGCCGGCCTCGCAGTGTCGCGCCAGTGGGTTCGATCGCGACTGATGACGGAGTTCCGATCATCAGGGACGGATCATCGGCCCCACGGGCCGAATCCGCCTGCCAGACCAAGAGCGCGGAAAGTGCCAGCGCCCATGACCCCTTGGTTCGTCGAGCGTTCATCGATCGCTCCTCGTCGTCGAATTTCGAAACGGAGGCGAGAGAGTCGCTCTTCCGGGACCGCAGGGAGCGGCCGGCCGAAAGGAGCGGCGGGTTTGACGAGTTCTCGTCGAGACACCGTCATAATTCTCAAACCATACTCGAACAGTGACGGTTGTTTCAAGCAAAGTCAAACAATTTTTAGAGGTCGTTTCTCGGGATCAACCCGGAAAGTTCATCAAAAGGGACCATAAACGAGTCGGGCTCACCCGTTCCTCGTAATGGCTGGCTCAGCCTCTTGCTCTGGCCTTGCAGCATTAGGTCGAACGGGTAAAATTATCAGTGTAGAAATGCCCATCCCGGTGATTCCGGATCAGTTCTCCCACACCGACTTGAATCTCTTGCCTCATTTCCTTCGTCGGATGTGGTAAACTGGACAAAGCTGGTAAAAGCCGGTAGCCTCGTGATGAACAATTTCCGTCCTGCGATTCCCCAAAAAGGAATAGCGGGGCTCGGGTCTGGTTCTTTTTCGGTGTGTCTCCTTGAGGAACAGGGGGCGCGTCCCGGGCGGTTCATGGAGGAGACGACGGCAATGGCTTTACGTGGCTGGAGTGGCGTGGTGCGTTACGGCGTACCGGGGTTGTTGTTGGGCCTGGCTGTTATGGGAGGGTTCGGCACGGTACGGGGACCTTCGGCTTTGGCAGAAGGCCTGCCTGGCGCAGAACGGTCTCGGGCGGCAGCGGCGGCCGGCAACGACGCTTCGGGCACCATTGCCTTTTCGACGTCGAGCAACGGCGGAACATCGCAGTATCTTTACTTAATCGATACCAAGGCCCACGCCTTTGCGATCTACCGGATCGATCCCTCCAACCCGAAGGGAGCGGTTCAGCTCGCGGGCTGTCGGCAATACCAGTGGGATATGAAGCTGAGTCAGTATAACAACGCAGAACCGGATGTCGCCTCGGTCGAGTCGATGATCAAGACCTTGGGGCAACCGGCGCGTTAGTTTCGAGGGAACGTGGGCGTGTTCGCCGTCGCGATCCCTCCTCAGCCGATCTCGGAACGCGAATCGAACCGAATACGACCGGCCGATTGAGGCCGACTCCGACCGCGAGGAGCACGTCCATGGCTCAATTCTATACTCTCGAAGAAGCTGCCCGCGTCCTTGGAATGAGTCCCGAGGAATTGCAGGGCAAGGCTCAGCAGCGTGAAGTCCGCGCGTTCCTTGATGGTGGTTCGTGGCGGTTCCGCGTCGTCGATGTTGATGAGTTGGCACGTCGTCGGGGCCTCGGCAGCGATGCCGAATTGCGGCTCTCCGACCTCGATGTGCCCGTCACTCAGGCCGAGCTGGGTGATGATTTTGACCTCTCCGAATACAACCTCGGCGTCGCTGACCCGGACCTTGGTCCGGCGACGATGGATGTGTCCGAGGCGGATATCAACTCCGACCACGATATCTTGCTCGACGACCTGTCCCTGCCCCCGAACCCGATGTCCGCCTCGAGCTCGGTGATCATCGGCATGCACAACAGCGGTGGGAAGCTGCCGGGCGATTCCGACGTCCGTCTGATTCCCGACGCTCCTCAACCGGGAGCTCGCCCGAGCGACTCGGATGTGCGGCTGGCGTCGCCCAGCAGCTTCAAGCCGCCGAGCGACTCGGACGTGACGCTGATCGCGGACGACACCTCCGACTACCAGGCGCTGGCGTCTTCGCCGCACGACACGGCGGTCCGGAAGAGCCCTGTCTTCGGATCCTCGGCAGAAGTGCCGGCCATCCAGGATGAGGAAGAGGCGGACAGTGATTTCGAGCTCACCCCCTCGAGCGTGATCGACGCCTTGCAGCCCGACTCCGGAAGCGACTTCGAGTTGAGTGCACTCGAGGAGCCGAGCGACGAATTCGAAGCGACCCCGATGGTCAAGCCGAGCGACTCGGACGTGACCGCCGCGGATCCGGGCTTCTCGGGCATCAACCTGTCGCGGCCGAGCGACTCGGGAATCAACTTGCAGATGGCGCCGGGGCTGGGCCTGAATGCCGGGGCGAGCTCGATTGAACTGGCTCCCCTGAGCGGTGACGACATCAAGGCGATGCCTTCCCCGCCCAAGCCCACCAAGAAGCCCGGCTTGGCGGCGACTCCGCCCCCTGCGGTTCGCAAGGCCGAGAAGGATATCTTCGACGATACCGACTTCGAGGTCGACGCGTTGGCCTCGGACGGCGACGCCGATGACAAGACCATGCAGCTTGAGGCGGCCAGCGACTTCGAGCTCGAGGAAGCAGATACCGGCTCCGAGGTCTTTGCAATCGACGAGGATGACGTCGACCAGAACGCGGCGACCGCGATGGGCCCCGCCCTCCTCGAAGAGGAAGATGACGACGACGGGTTTGAGGAAGCGACCTCCGGCGAGATGGCCAGCGCCTGGGACGTGGAAAGCGAGAGCGACTCGCCCTCTTCGGCGGGCCGAGCGGCCGCCGCGCCTTCGGTCTTGGCCGCGCCCGGGGCTTCGGCGGAGTGGGGCGGCCTCTGGGTCGGGATGCTCAGTGTCGCCACCCTGCTCATGCTCTTCCTGGCATTCGTGTCGATGGATCTCGTGCGTAACCTCTACGATTTCCAGGGGAACTCGCCCGCGTCCGGTCTCGTCAAGAGCCTGGCCGGCTTGATCTCGAGCTGATTCTGCGAGCTTTTTACCTGAGGACCCGTTCGCCGGAGTGCGGACGGGTTCCTCTGGCCCTTTTTTTTGGATTTTTGGGGTTCTCGGTGGGCCGGTCGTCCCGAAAGGAGTCGGAACGGATGGTCGAGCCGTCTTGGCCGGCACGAACAACGCGTCTGGTGGTTGTCTTCGGATTGGCTGGTCTTTTGACCGGTTGTGCCGTCGTTCCCCGATCGCGACTTGAGGATTGCCACAAGCTGAGCCAGACCCTTGAAGCCGATAAGGCTCGTCTCAACGACAACCTGTTGAGTCTGCGCTCGCAACATAACGATCTCGCTCAGCGTGCGGATGACGACGCCCGGCGGCTCCTCGCCCAGGAAGACGAGGTCAAGCGTCTGCGGGGGACCGTTCAAGCCTATCAGGATGAGCGCGAGCAACTGGCTACGGACTATGCGCGGGTCAAGAGTCTGTTGCAGGCGTCGGCCAACCCGGTCTCGACGTCGATGATCCACCGTTTCGAGGTGTTTGCAAAGGGGCGGCCCGATTGTGAGTTCAATCCCCTCTCGGGAGTTTTGACCCTGTCGTCCGACGCGCTCTTCGAGCCGGGGAGCGACCAGCTCAAACCGGCGGCCCGGCCCTTACTCAAAGCGCTTGCGGCCTCCTTCCAAGATTCGAGAGCCAAAGAGATCCGGATGTTGGTGGCCGGCCATACCGATCGTTCGCCGGTGCTCCAGGCGAGTCTTCAGCAGGACGAGGCCCCTGCCTCGGGGCATCTCAGTCTGGATCGAGCGACCCGGATTCGTGACCGGCTTGCCGCCGAGGCGCAGATCGATCCTGCGCGGATTGAGGTCGCCGGATTCGAGTCGTTCGAGTCTGTGGCGGAGGAGTTGGATGATGCGTCGAGGGCTCGAAATCGCCGGATCGAGATTCACCTGTTCGGTTTACCCCCCGCGCCGGGCGCACCCGCCGGCCCTTGACTTCGGCTCTGATCGCCTCGCATAATCCAATTTGCGTTGAAGGTTCGAGGGTTCCATCCGCCCCCCACCTTTCCTTTATGCGATCCTGGAGCAGGAACCATGTTCAAAGCTCTGAGTGCCCTTTGCGGGGCTCTGGTCGTTTCTGGCGTGAGCGTGGCCGGCGCGGCCGGAATTCGCGGAGACTACGTCGAGGCCCGCACGGCTGATGTTTTCACCGGCCCTTGCTTCTCCAATGCCGAGGTTTTCATCTACGGCAAGCAGGCCATCATGGCCTGGAAGGTGACCGAAGGTTCATACAACGGCGTCGAACTGAACGGCTTGAGCGTCGCCGCGGCCCTTCAGGCTTCGACGACCCTCTCCGAAGATAAACCCGATCAGGCTCGGGCGGTGATCATTGTGGATGCCAACGCCAGCGTGCCGCAGCGCGAGGCCTTGATCGCGATGGCCCGAGAGCTCGGCGGCAATCGGCTGGCCAACGTCGTTGACGTCAAGACGTCTCAAATCCGCTTGAAGGTCGAGGCTCACTCGATGGCTGACGCGGATGAGAGCCACGCCGCGCACGGCATGCCGCAAGCTCCTCGCGCCTCGTTTTGGGCCGCCAACCTGGCTCAGATCGTCACCCGTCCGCTCGACGAGAACGATCACTTCTGCGGCAACGAAGTCGTCGCCTACTCTCCGCTTTCCAAGGGTGTTGTGGCCGTGCCGGCCTACACGCTCGGCAACCAGTATAAGGGGCAAGGGCTGGAGTCAAAGTGGGACGACCCGAACTGCCGTAGCAGCTATGTCGGTCGCTTCACGCTTTGATTGAGGCCGACGGCCGAGGTCTCGGCCGATCCGAATGACCCAAATGGAACGCCGAGGGGAGGCCCGATCCGACCATCGGGCCTTTCATCGGCGTTTTCTCGTGACGAGTTATTCCACACGTGCCCATATTGGGCGAGGCGGCGGATTCGGCCGCACTGACGACTTCCCATCAAGACGTTTGAGAATCGAGACTCCTTATGCGTTGGAACCGTGTGCTCGCGCTGGTCGGTTTGCTGCTCCCTGCAAGCGTTCAGGCCCAGGAGTCGTTCAAGGTTGAGCCGTTGAAGGAGGCTCCCCCTTCGGCCTTGGCCGGCCCCATCAAGGAGACGCTGAACTCCGAAGGGATCCGGATCGTCGACGACCAGGGGAAGCCCTACGCCGACATCTGGTTCCGCAAGGCTACTCCGGCTTCCGGCAAACCGGCCGGCCCTCAGGGACCGATCCTCTTTCCGACCCTCAAGACGGGGGAACTGATCGGGGCGCTTCGCTTCCCCGACGAGGGGCGGGACTTCCGCGACCAGGCGATTAGCAAAGGTGTCTATACCATGCGCTATGGGCTTCAGCCCATGAATGGCGACCACCTTGGCGCGAGTCCGTTCCGTGACTTTGCCCTGCTCTTGCCAGCGGCGAAGGACAAGACGCTCGGTGACCTGGCCCAGAAGCTCTTGCACGAAGAGAGTGCGGAGTCGGCAGGGACCAGCCACCCCGCGATCTTGATGTTGCTCGAAGCCCCTGAGTCCGCACCCAAGGGGGGGCCATCGATCGTCCACGACGAGGAAAAGAATACCTGGGGCGTTGTCTCCACGCTCAATCTCGTTCCCAACGGGGAAACCGAGGCTGTCCCGCTGCCGGTTCAGCTTGTCGTCATCGGTGTGGCGCAGCTTTGAGCGACCTGCCCCACCCTCGCTTGTCGGGGTGCCGGTGTCTTATTGATTCTCCATTTTGTTAACGCTCTCCCTTTGACGTGCTTACAATGGGGTGGCTGAGGGCCGGACTCGGACCCCAGCCGCCCGATTCGTTCGGCCAGTGATTGCCCGAACAAAAATCGCTCTAAATCCAGGATAGGCTTCCACCCCCCTTCCCGCTTTGTTGGTGGTAGGCTGAGGCCTCTCCTCCCAGAAAAGACGAAAGCTGGTGGCCCCGGCCCACCATTGGGAACCTATGCTCTGGCAAGGAGATTAAAGGGAGGGTGGTCGTGCCCCCCTTTGCGGGAGGAGTTTCGTCGGACCAGTCAACCCCGGCGGTCTCCCTCCACGGTTCGACCTGATCTCCGGATTGTGTTTCGCAACACCTGCTTTGGACGAGGCTGCATGCCGCTCCCTTTGCTGTTCGCCCTCTTTCTCGCCTTCGGGCTCGAGTCGGCAGGCCCTTTTGCTCCTCTTCCGAACGCCGAACTGGGAAGACGCGTCACGGCGACGTTCGGCCTGGTGACGTTGGTATCCCTGGCGTCGATGGGACTTGGATTTTGGGTCTCGGCCCGAGTGGCCCGTTCCGGGCACGCAAGCCAGGCGCTCCGCCGTGGTTACTCGCGGTGCGCTCGGATTCTTGAGATCCTCATCCTGGTCAGTTTCAGCGCGATCATTCATCAGTGGGAGTGGCCTCGAGTCGTGCGGACCGCACTCGGAAGAGGTTCGGTGACCGTCGTCGAGGAAGCCCTGATCCTGCTTCCGTTCGTGCTGATGCAACTCGTGAGCTGGTGGGGACTCTATCCTGCCGAGAAAAAGCTGCGAGCCGGCTTTGGAGTGACTCGGACGACCGGCCGTGGGCGTTACGTGATGCTCCGGGCGCGGCAGACCTTGGGCCTTGTGCTGCCGGTCCTGGTCGTCTTCTCGCTCGGGCAAGACCTGGTGAGTCGTCAATGGCCGGCGCTGGCGGCGAGCGCCTGGGCCTTGCCGTTCGAGGTCTGTCTGATGGGCCTACTCGTCCTGGTCCTCTCGCCGGTCTTCATCCGGCTCGCCTGGCCGACCCGCCCCCTGCCCCACGGCCCCTTGCGAGAACGGCTGGAACACCAGGCGCAGCGACTCGGCTTCCGCTGCTCGGATATCCTGATCTGGGACACGGGGCAATCGGTCGTCAATGCCTGTGTGACGGGGTCATTGCCCCGGTTCCGCTACGTCCTCCTGACGGATGCCTTGATCGACTGCCTCAACGACCATGAGATCGCCGCTGTCTTCGGCCACGAGATCGGCCACATCGCGCATCGCCATCTCCTCTATTTTGGCTTCTTTTTCCTGGGCAGCCTGGGCGTGCTGGCCCTGCTCGGCGAGGCGATCGACCCGCCCCTGCTCGCCCTTTCGAATGTCCTGGGCGGCCAGTCGCATCCCATCCTCGCCACGATCATTCAGGCGGTGATGGTTCTCCTTACGGCCGGTCTTTACTTCCTTGTGGTGTTTGGGCACGTTTCGAGACGTTTTGAGCGGCAGGCCGATGTTTTCGGGTGCCGAGCCGTCTCGTGTGACCGGGCCGAATGCCCTCCCCACCATGACCTCGATCGCCAGCCGGGCCGGGGCTCGTCCGCGACCGGACTCTGCCCGGTCGGGATCCGGATTTTCGCCAACGCGCTCACGAACGTCGCCACCTTGAACGGGATGGAGTTCCAGACGCGATCGTGGAGGCATGGCAGCATTGCGCGGCGGATTGCCTTCCTCGAAGGGCTGGAGGGAAAACCGGAGGCGGTGATCCGGTTCCAGTCGGGCGTCTCTCGGCTGAGAGCGGTCGTGGCCCTCGTTTTGGTCTTGGCCGTGCTGATCGCGCTGGCAACCGGTTCGGTCGAACATTTGCGTTGAACGCCGGTTCCGGCTGCTCGATGCAGGGTGCAAAAGATCAGGTTTGAACGGCTCGATCAAGGGCATGACGGCCGGTTAGCCTCCCGCGTTGAGTGGCTCGGCGAACGGGCCCCCCGGCTTGAGGAAAACTCACGCGATGTGGCATTTGTGGGTCGGGCTGACTTTGGTATAGTTCCCGCACATCTTCAGGACCCGGACAAAGGACGTGTCCGCCCCGCGACAAGGAGGTCGTCGCCATGCCTCAGTGGCCCATCCGAGTCAAGTTGATCGCTGGCTTGACCTTGGTAGTCGGCATGATGCTCACCCTGATGGGCGGGTCGATCTTCGGCTTGCACGCGTTTCACGCGAGCAACCTGAAACTGGTCGACCAGCTCCACGAACTGGGGGCGTCGAAGGAACTGTTGCAAGTCGTCGTTCCGCTCGAGAGCATGGGGGATATCGACACGCCTGAAGAGCGGCTGGAGCTGAAAAGCAAGGTCCACAAAGCGCAGAAGGCGTTGCTCGACTATCACACCTGGCTCCGGAAGAACACGACCCAGGGGAGCCGGGCCGACGACGGACGCGACGAGCTGGGGCTGGCCTTCCTGATCGACAGCGACCTGACGGCGATCCTGAATGAGCTGGATCAAGGCCCACCGATCGAACCGAGCCTGCCCGGGACGAAGACCTACCTGGCGCGTCACCCCGAGTCTTTGCCGATCGCCGTGGCCGGATCTCAGGATCCAGTCCGACTCAGCCAGACGATCGCGCGACTGAACCATCGGGTGATGGAACTCCCGGACATCCTCCACCGCGACTTCTACGCGGTCCTCACGATGTCGAAGAATCAGTATCAGACCAGCCGGATCATCGTCTGGACCTCGGCCCTGACTGTGATGGCGATGCTCTGCGGGCTGGCCGCCTTGTTTCACCGCTGGGTCCTCTACCCGGTCCGACTCCTCCAGCGCGGTGTCCGCCGGGTGGCCCGAGGCGGCTTTGACTATAAGATCGACCTCAAGACCGGCGACGAGATGCAGGCCCTGGCCGAAGCGTTCAACGATATGACTGCGCGGTTGAGCGTGACCTATGCCGATCTCGAGCGTCAGGTCCATGAGCGCAGCCGACAGCTTGTCCGGTCGGAGCAGTTGGCCGGGGTCGGGTTTCTGGCTGCGGGGGTCGCTCACGAAATCAATAACCCGTTGGCATCGATCGCGTTCTGCTCCGAGGCGCTCGAGAACCGCCTGGGGCCGATGCTCGATGCTCATGAGGGGGCCGACTCGAAGGTTGTCCGCAACTATCTGCGGATGATCCAGGAGGAGGCGTTCCGCTGTAAGAACATCACCGAGAAACTGCTCGACTTCTCCCGCTGCGCCGAGATTCAGCGGGAACGGACCGATATGGCCGGCCTCATCCAGGGGGTGGTCGAGATGATCCGGCATATGGGCAAGTATCGCGGCAAACGCATCGTCTTCCAGCCGCGTGAGGCCGTCATGGCGCACGTGGACAGCCAGGAGATCAAGCAGGTCGTCCTGAACCTGGTGGTCAACGCACTCGACTCGATGGAGCCTGAAGGTACGCTTCGGATCGAGATGCGTCACGCCGAAGGAATGGCGGAATTGGTCTTCGCCGATGATGGTTGCGGCATGTCTCCGGAAGTTCTCGAAAACATTTTTGAGCCGTTCTTCACGAAACGCAAGGTAGGCAAGGGGACGGGGTTGGGCCTGTCGATCACACATCGGATCGTCAGTCAGCACCAGGGGGAGATCATGGCGACCAGCCCGGGTGAAGGGGAAGGAGCCACGTTCATGGTCCGGTTGCCCATTCGCCCGGCCGAGGACACCCCCCCCGAGTCGGCGATGGCTTCCAAGAACCATCGAGCGGCCTGACGCCTTACGAAATTATATGCACGAAGGTGGGGAACTCTCCCCGATTCGGTTGAGTCTCACGGAGGAGACCTGTCTCATGGAGAAGTCCCACCAGGGTGGCCTCAGAATCCTGTTCGCCGATGACGAGGCTCACCTGCGCGACCTGATGCAGATGGAGCTTCCGCGTCTCGGCCATGAAGTGACCGTCTGCCCCGACGGAGCCTCGGCCTTGCGGGCGTTGGAGAAGGGTTCGTACGACGCTGCGCTGCTCGACCTGCGGATGCCCGGCATGACCGGCATCGAGGTCCTCGGCAAGATTCGCCAGATCAATCCCGACACGCAGGTCATCATCCTGACCGGGCATGCCACGGTCGATACGGCCGTCCAGGCGTTACGGCTGGGGGCCTTCGACTACCTGACCAAACCTTGCAAGTGGGCCGAGCTCGAGGTGATCCTCAGCCGGGTCAGCGAACGCCGCGACTTGACCAACAAGGCGGCTGCGCTCGAGACCCGCCTCAAGAGCGCCGAGGGGTCGCCGACCCTGATCGGCGAGACGCCGTCGATGCTTTCCGTCCGCCGCCTGATCGACACGATCGCGCCGACCGACGCCAGCGTGATGATCCTGGGCGAGACCGGCACGGGTAAAGAGCTGATCGCGCGCAGCCTGCACGACAAGAGCAAGCGAGCCACGCACAGCTTCATCCCCGTCAACTGCGGCGCCTTGCCCGAAAACCTGGTGGAAAGCGAACTGTTCGGCCACCGCAAGGGGTCGTTCACCGGCGCGGACACTCATCGAAAAGGTCTCTTCGAGGTCGCCAACGGCGGCACCCTCTTCCTCGACGAAGTCGGCGAGCTCGATAAGAGCGTTCAGGTCAAGCTCCTCCGCTTCCTCGAGTCGGGAGAGATCCGCCGGGTCGGCGAGAACGACCCGTTCCGCGTCGATGTTCGCGTCCTCTGCGCGACCAACCGGGACCTCCGCGAGATGATCGAGGCGGAACAGTTCCGTGAGGACTTGTTCTTCCGGGTCAACACGTTCGAGATTCACCTTCCCCCGCTCCGCGAACGCAAGGGTGATATTCCCGCACTTGCACGCCATATGCTGATGCGTTACGGATCTCGACGGACCGATCTCGACACGGCGTTGACCCCTGAAGCCATCGCCGCGCTTCAGACGCACGATTGGCCGGGCAACATCCGCGAACTGGCCAACGCGATCGAACGCGCCACGATCCTCTCGGGAGGAGGCCCGATCTATCCCGAGCACCTGCCAACCCAGGTCCCCTCGCGGCGGTCGTCGTCCGTCATGGTGTCGTCCCCTTCGGCCGTCGCCGGCCCTCATTTCCAGATTCCCGAGGGTTCGCCCACGCTCCGCGACATCGAGATGAAGTACATCCAGGTCATCCTTGAGAAGCACAACGGCAACAAACCTGCGGCTTCCAAGGAGCTAGGCATCAGCCTCAAGACTCTCTACAATAAGATCAATCAACTTCAGCAAACCTGAGCGCGCAGACGAGGCGACCGGGCCGGCGCGCGAGTGGATGAAAACTCGATGCGCACAACCTCGCGAACAATCCTCGGCGCCTTTCTGCTGGTCCACTGCGTCGGTTCCGTGGGGAGCGCTGAGGCGCCTCCCGGCGGGCGGCGCGACGCTCAGGCCGCCCTCAAGCCCTACGGTACGCTCGTGGGCAAATGGCGCGGGTCGGGGCAGCCCGAACGGGGAAAGATCAAAGGGGCCTGGCGTGAGGAAGCGTCCTGGGCCTGGAAGCTCAGCGCCGATGACGCAGCTCTCGAAGCCACGATCGATCAGGGCAAATACCTCAAGTCGGTCGTACTCCACTCGGGTCCCAAGCCGAAGACCTACACCCTCACCGCCACCCTGGCCGACGGGTCCTCACGGACCTATCAGGGCGCGGACAACGGCAAGAAAGCACTCGTCCTGACCGCCGAAGGGTCGGGAGACGGGGTCCGCCGGATCACCCTCACCCCGCTCCACGAAACGCGCCTCTTGATGAAGCTGGAGGCGCAGGACCCGGCCAACCGGATGTTCTACCAACTCGGCGAGGTGGGCTATACCCGCGACGGGGTCGCCTTTGCCGTGGGTGAGTCCGGCCCGATCTGCATTGTCACCGAGGGGCGAGGGACGATGCCCGTTTCCTACAAAGGCAAGACGTATCACGTCTGCTGCTCGGGCTGTCGCGACCTCTTCCAGGAAAACCCGGAAGCCGTTTTGGCTGAGGCCGCCGAACGCGAGAAGGCCAAAGAGAAGGAGTAACTCGTGGCGGTGGGTGGGTCGTTCTTTGAAGCCTCGAAGGGCGACCTTTTCGAGCTATCGTCAATATCTCACCAGTGCTTGAAGACCAACGGCTGCTTTGCGAGGTCGCGGACCTGATCGCGAAGGCCGCCCCCCGCCGCGTGAGAACTCTGAGACGAGTTTTTTCAGCCGAACGGCTGCTTGTCAGCGCCTGATGGTGTGATGTTCGCGGCTCGCGAACCATCTTGCCGCGGCTCGTGTGACTTCCTGGGGATTGGGAGTCAGTCGTATCGCTCGCCCATGCAACGAACCCCGAAACGCATCAAAACCGTGTGCGCCGTCCCCTACGTTACTGGCTGGGAAAACGTAGGAACGAATTAGAACCCGTATTACAAGCGGCTCTACAACGCGGATCTCCTTGACATGCTCGCGGAGGTTGCCGTCGACTTCCCACCGGGGGCCGTCAACACCGATGGCACCGGCCTCTACTGCGGCGATCAGGATCTCTTCGCGTTCCTGATCGACCCGATCGGCTGGACCGATATCGACGACCAAGGTGTTCGCGCCCGGCCTCTGCGTCTGGAACTCCGAGGTTGGGAAGCGATCCGTCGTCGTCTCGACGTTCTGGTTCCAGGCCGTGCATCTTGTCTTTTCTAAGGTAAGGCACGGCCGACTCTTAACTCATGCCGGAAGGGAACCTCGCGTACGTTTGTGTACGCGTGGACATCCGTGTGGTAGAGTGCTGAATAAACCTTCCTGACGTGCAATGGCTCGGGCCTTCGAGCATCGGGCCGTTTGCCGTGCCGGATTTTGAGGGGAAATCACCGAAGCGAGGTCGTCGAGGACTGGAACGTGGTCGGGCCTGATCGGCAGCGGAAGATCATTCATGTCGACATGGACGCGTTCTACGCGTCCGTGGAGCAGCGCGACAATCCGGAGCTCCGCGGCAGGCCTGTCGCGGTCGGAGGCTCGCGTGAGCGAGGCGTCGTGGCGGCCGCGAGCTACGAGGCTCGCCGGTTCGGCGTCCGGTCTGCGATGCCTTCCGTCATCGCGAAGCGGAAGTGCCCGGAGCTGATCTTCGTGAAGCCGCGGTTCGACGTCTATCGGGCGGTGTCACAGCAGATCCGCACCATCTTCGCCGAATACACTCCCCTCATCGAGCCGCTCTCGCTCGACGAAGCCTATCTCGACGTCACCGAGAATCGGAAAGGCATCTTCTCTGCGACCGAGGTCGCCGAGGAGATCCGAGCGAAGATTCGCGCCGAGACTGGCCTGACCGCGTCTGCGGGCGTGTCCTACAACAAGTTCCTCGCGAAGATGGCGTCTGACGAGCGCAAGCCCGATGGCCTGTTCGTCATTACGCCGAAGAAGGGCTCGGCTTTTGTCGAGAACCTGCCGGTGGGAAAATTCCACGGGATCGGCCCTGTGACGCGATCGAAGATGGAGGCACTCGGGATCCACAACGGCGGAGACCTGAGGAGCCAGACGCTGTCATTCCTCCAGAAACACTTTCGGAAGGCTGGTCCCTATTATTTCTCACTCGCGCGGGGCATCGACGAGCGGCCGGTCTGCGCCGACCGCGTGCGCAAATCGATCGGCGCCGAGACGACGTTCAACACCGACCTCTTCACGGTCGAGGAGGCGCGAGCCGCGCTCGAGCCGCTGATCGGCAAGGTGTGGTCCTACTGCGAAGGTACGACGATCCGGGGGCGGACGGTGACCCTCAAGGCCAAGTACGCCGACTTCCAGCAGATCACCCGCAACCGAACCGTCGACGTCCCAGTCACGTCGCGAGCCGTGCTCGAGGAGGTCGTGTCCGCACTTCTCGAGCGTCTTTTCCCCGTCAGCAAGGGCATCAGGCTGCTCGGCGTGGCCCTCTCCTCGCTCGAGGCCAAGTCGGAAGCGCGATCCGGTCAGCAACTTCGGTTGCCGCTCTGATTTCAGGTTATTTACGCGAGCGGAGGCATTTCTCGAGCGACAAACCCGATTGCTCCAGCGCTCTCTTACGCCTTCATCGCGAAGCCGCAGCAATGTGGCGTGGCCCGAAGGGGCGGCCGTCAGAGCAGGCCCTCGGCTCTTGACGGTCGCCCCTTTTGGGATTCCCCAAAAAAAGGAAGGGTTTGGCCACGGCTCAGGGGCTGAGCCGGTCTGCCCGAACGCTCAAGGAGTTTCGGTTTTGACCGGGACTTGCACGGCGTGCCAGATACTGTGGTCAGCGTCGTCCTGAACCAGCGCCACTACAGCCAGGTCGTCGAGATCGATCGATGGCAGTGGGTGTGCGAAGGCGCGACCACGGGGACTGTTGGGATACTCTTCGAGGTAAGCCTCCTGGCTTTTGCGCAGCTCGGAGAGCTTGATCGTCGTCTCAACGGTCCCCTCGCCCTTTTCGAGCGCCTTGCCCTCGACCCCGCCCGGGAAGGCACGGACGACGTTGTGGTGGAACCGGAGCTTGTTGCCGCCCGGGTATCGGACCGACTCCTCGACCAGAACCAGGCGGAGCACCGGCTTGGACTCCTTATCCTTATCGGCATCGCCGGGTGCGGGCACGGCCGTGGCCTGGGCGACGATTTTGACCTCATCGCCGGTGCGGGTGGCGGTGAGCTTGATGTCGGCCCGCTTCTCCGAGTCGAGGGCCGGCTCGATCACGCGGCGATAATCCTTGTACTTGCCCTCAGCTCCCTCCATCGAGCCGCCACCGCCGCTCTGGCTCTTGCCGTTGAAGAAGGTCGAGGGCGTGCCTCTCACCTCTGAATCGTAGTAGGTCTGTCGAGCGATGGTGTCGGCATTGGTCAGAGGGTCGGGGCCGGGAATGTGCAGGTGGTGCTGCAAGCCGATGAACTCGGATGGCTTATAGCTCTGGAGAAGGGCATCGAACGCAACGTCGGCTGCGACGCAGGGGGGACACTCCGCGCCGGTGAAGATCTCCATGAGGACGACGCGGTTCCCCTTGCCCTCCGCGCGACCCGCATAGGGCTCGGGCTTGAACGGGGGCACCTTTTCGTGGTATTCGGCGTCGAGCTTGGTGTCGATCTCCTTGAGGCGGCTCTCCGCCGTCGCGGCGATATCGTCCTTGCCGGCGAGTCGAGCCGAGCGGGCGAGCAGGGTTACGAGATTGCCGCGGAGCTCCAGCGAGGCGTCGTCCGGCAACGCCTTGACCGCATTCTGGCCCAACTCCGTGGCCAGCGCGGCGTAGGCCTTCTTGCCTTGCAGGGCCTTGAGGGCACGCGACTGGACCTCTCCCGACCACTCGGGGCCATAGGGCTTGGCCTCGTCGGCCCACTTCTCGACTTGGGTGCGGACCTCTTCCGGCCCGAGACCGGCTGCCTCGGCCCCGCTCAGGAGCAAGTCATAGGCCATGGCGTTCATGGGGTGGCCGGGGTTCTCCTTGATCAATTCGAGGAGTTTGGCGGTCCGCTCCTTGGGATCTTTCACCGCCTGGGCCTGGGCGACCTTTTGTCGCATGGGTGAGTTCTGCAGCTTGGCCACGGCCTTGGCTTCGGTTTTTTCGATTCGGCTCGGGTAGCTCCTGCCGTGGTACAGGAAGGTGCCCGTCGCTTTCTTTCCCTCTTTGTCCAGAACGCCCTGGAAGGTCAAGGGATCGCCCGGTCCAGGGAACCGGATTGTGACCTGGTTGCCTTTGACTGTCCCTTCGGCCGTTTTGAGTTCGCCGAGCATCGCTTGGGTACTGGTGACCGTGCCCTCGATCTTATCGTTGGTCGTCTTGGCGTCGAAGATCGCAAACTCATCCTCGCCGAATGGCATGACGACAAGTTTCCAGGCGCCGGCGACTTCAGGTGTATCGGCGAATGCGGCCAGGCTCGGCCGCGGACCCAGTCCGCCGATCAGGGTGAACGAAAGAGCAAGCACAAGTGTCGAAATGCGTTGCATGGAGCCTCCCTTTGGTTGTGGAACAAGGTGCATCGCCGTTTCCCAGATCAGGCGTACGCGACGAAGTAAGAGAGTAGTCAACGCACCGATCAAATTGCCACGAGATTATTGATGGGCTCTGAATTGAACGTTCTGATGCCTTGAACGAACGTCATCGTGGGATGCCGAAAGCTCCCGGTCCATACGGAGTGGCGGCCGATTTGTCAGGGGAGGCTTTAGCCTACCGTCCCTCAAGATGGAGGCAGGCTGAAGCCTACTCGACAAGCCGGATGGGAATCGTAGGCACAGGCTCAGTCGTCTTCGTCGACCGCCGTTCCCGACACGGCCGGGGGAGCCTCAGGATCACTCCCCTGGTGTAATTTCTGGTAGGCACGTTCCGAGGCTTCCGCCTTTTTGCCGATTGGGGAAGTTTTGAGGACAGCCCCTCCGATCCCCAAGATGACGAGTCCGGCGGCAAAGAAGGCGACGAAATCCTTTGTCTCCGACCAGCGGGTTGCTACGAAATACCATTGATAAGGCGGGAAAAATCGAAACAGAACGACGTGGTGGAATCCCTCCTCGGCGACGACCTGCTTGATGGAGGCGGCTCCCAGCAAGTAGACGATGAAGCCGAGGACGCACATGAAACCGCCAACCGGGAATCGGAGGTCAGGGTAGCCCCAGGAGAGGAAGGCGAGCACGGCCACGAACGCGGTCACACCGCCTGCCAGAATCAAGGTGTCCTTTGGGTCGAAGTAGCCTGTTTTCTTTTTTTGCTTTCGCTTTTTCTTCGCCTTCTCTTCCCGCTTGAGGGAGTCGGCGGCCTCCTGTTCGGCGACCTTCTGGCGAACCTGTTCCATCGCCTCGGATCGTGACGGCAAGACGGCCTCCGCTCGCTTGTGACGTTTCACGCCTTCGAGCGCGGCGAGGTCATCGAGCAACGACAGGGCGTCGTCTTCACCGTGAGATGATGCCGGGACGCGGTCCGCATCCGGCTGCTTCGAGGCGGCCAGGTGGGAAGGGCTCACGCCGGTTTCGATCGCGGACTGCGAGGACTCGGCCCTGGGCACGCGCACTCCCGCGCCACAGCTTTTGCAACGGATCTTCTTGCCGGCCAGCTCGGGCTTCGTCGCGTACTTTAGCCCGCACGACGGGCATTTGAACCTCACGACTGATAATTCCACCGAGTCGCCGACCTCTCCCAGGGCCGTCGGAATCGCACCCAGGATTCCACACCCGTTGCAGAGGTATTTATGCGATGGTCGAGACATGTCGATCTGGTTCACGTGTCCGCAGTCGCGGCAGGTCACTTGGAGTGCCATGTGGGACCTGACCTCCAATCGGTGTGAACGGGAAACTCAGGGGAGTGAACCCGGAGCGGACGAATCCCATTTCGGTTGGCAAGCGGAACGGACAGACCTGGGCCAGGCTGCTGAGCAACGAGGAGAAGTCGGTCCATCGTCGCACAAGGTTATATCAGATCTATATCAGGCGCAAAGGGTATATTGGTGACGATGCTGGATGCCAGCGTCGTGATGGCCGTGGGCATGCTGTACATGCTTCGGAGGGTTGGCGTCCCGGAGTGGCCGAGGAGGATCGGACGCGGAGACCTTGGGCCGAGGTGTGATGAGCTTACGGTACAATGAGTTCGGGCTGGCAATAAGTACGGGATATCATTGGGGGCGTTGACGCATTGTAATAGCAAGAGGGGCGGCCTTCGATCTCTCCTGCGCCTGGCGGTGGTGTGCGGAGGCCGCGGTGGAATGGCCGGGCAACTTTGAGGATGGAAGGGAGCCTGCGATGGACGGGAATCTAAGGCGACGTCGGTTCTTGCAGTCCGCCTCGGCATTGGGACTGGGAGCGGGCCTGGGGAGTTCGATGGGGCTGGGCTCGCTTCGCTCTGCGCGCGCGGAGGACCTGAAGGTCGGGCCCGATGCGGTGCAGTTTCGCCCGGAAATTGAGCCCGTGGTCCGCTGGATCGAGGAGACGCCCCGAGATCGAGCGCTGGAAACGGCTATCGCACATCTCAAGGAGGGCCTCTCGTATCGCGACTTGATGGCCGGCCTCTTCCTGGCGGGCATCCGCAATATCAAGCCGCATCCCGTCGGCTTCAAGTTCCACGCAGTCATGGTCATCAACTCGGCGCACTTGCTGGGCCAGACCGCGTCGACCTCGGACCGTCTGCTCCCCTTGCTCTGGGCGCTCGACACCTTCAAGAACTCCCAGGCGCAGGACATCAAGGAAGGGGACTGGACCCTCGGCAAGGTCGACGAGGCCCGGCTGCCCAAGCCCGGCAAGGCGAGAGCCGAGTTCATCCGGGCCATGGAGGCCTGGGACAGCGAGGCCGCCGATACGGCCGTCGCCGCCCTTGCCCGGACCTCGGGGGCGGCCGAGACCATGGAACCGATCTGGCGGATGGCCGTTCGCGACCAGCGCAACATCGGTCATAAGCCGATCTTCGCCGCGCAGAGCTGGCGGACCCTCCAGGCGATCGGCTGGCAGCACGCCGAACCGGTCCTCCGTTCCCTCGCCTTCGGCCTGCTCGACCTTCATGGCGACTCGCGGCACGTGGCCGTCGGCCCTTACGAAGCCAACCTCGAGAACGCCGGTAAGGTGCGCGACGACTGGCAAGGCGGCAAGCCCGACCCGAGCGCAACGCGATCCCTCCTTGAAGTCATGCGCCAGGCGACCCCCGAAGATGCTTCGGCCGAAGCGGTCAAGCTGCTCAACCAAGGGGTCGCGGCCAACTCGCTTTGGGATGCCGTCGTCCTCTCCGGTAGCGAGATCCTGATGCGAAGTCCGGGGATCCTCGCCATCCATGCCGTGACTTCGGCAAATGCTCTGCACTTCATCTACGGAGCCAGTGGCGATGAGACGACCCGACGCCTGGCGCTGCTCCAAGCTGTCGGCTGGCAGCCCATGTTTCGCGGCCGGATCAAGCCCGGGGAAGGCCCTACGATCGACGACCTCTCCTCATTGAAACGCGAGGTGGCGAAGGGGGACGATGCGGTCGGCGAGATCTTCGAGGCGATCAACGATGGGCCTGAAGGCCGTGGCAAGGCGGCCGGCAAGACGGTCGCCTACCTCGAACAAGGGGGATCGAGCGACCTGATCTTCGCGGCGGCCCGGCGGATGATCTTCCACAAGGGACGCGACAGCCACGACTACAAGTTCGGCGCTGCCTCTTGGGAAGAGTGCGAGCTGGCGAGCGACCCGAAATGGCGAGCCCCGCTGGCCGCCGCCATGATGTTCAATCTCCCCGGCGCGAAGACCGAGGACAGCCCGTTAATGAACCGAGCGCGCGCGGCCGTCGCCACCGTGCTTGGTTGAGTCCTGCTTTGCAGCCTCCGGAGAGGCGACCGTCAAGAGCCGAGGGCTTGCTCTGACGGTCGACCCTTCGGGGCTGCACCCTGCGGACCTTGCTATCCTCGGAGGTCGGACTTGAGCGCCTTGTAGGCGGCCACCGCCATCCGGTCGCACGCTTCGTTTTCGGGGTGGCCGTTGTGACCGAGGACGTGGGTTACCCGTACCTTATGGCGGGTGAGCAGGACGTCGATTCGCTGCCAGAGATCCACGTTCATCACCGGCTTCAAGCGGCCCCCTTCCTTGCGCTGCCATCCCTGCGACTTCCATTTGGGCATCCACTCGGCGATCCCTTTGGCCACATATTGGCTATCGGTGATCAACTCGACGCGGCAGGGGCGGCGGAGTGTGGCCAGGCCCTCGATCGCCCCGGTCAGCTCCATCCGGTTGTTCGTGGTGGCCGGCTCGGCTCCCGACGAGTCCATGGTCTGTCCGCTGGCCGGGTGTTTGAGGATGTAGGCCCAGCCGCCGGGGCCGGGGTTGCCGCTGCACGCACCGTCGGTGAAGAGCCGCACAATGTCAGGAGCCGCCGTTGAATCCGTCGCCATGAGCCTGTCCTTTGTCCTCTGCCGCTGTTGCGGCCTCTCGACGATCGCCCCGGGCGAATCCAGACAATGCCCCGGCTCGGCGATCACCGACGATCTTATCGCGTGGAAATACCGGGGCAATGGCACACGGTCGGTTTCACCCGAGAGAGCGATCGGCCCGCAGCGCCTACTCCGATCGATCCAGATAATTAGAGAATCAGCATCGCGTCGCCATAACTGTAAAACCGATAGCGTTCCTGGATCGCCTCGGCATAGGCCGCGCGAATCAGGTCGACCCCGGCCAGAGCCGACACCAGTACCAGGAGACTGCTCCGGGGCAGGTGGAAGTTGGTGAGCAGGGCGTCGAGCCCTTGAAAAATATGGCCGGGGCGCAGATAGAGGGCGGTCTCACCCGAGAACGGCTGGATGGTTCCCGTGATTGCGCTGGTTTCCAGGATCCGGGCCGAGGTCGTTCCGACCGCGATGATCCGTCCCCCTTGACGCTTGTGTTCGCTCAGAAGGGTCGCCGCGGGAACACCCAGTTCGGCCCACTCTGCGTGGAGCTGGTGCTCGTCGATGCGCTCGACCTCGATCGGTCGGAAGGTGCCTAGACCAACGTGGAGCGTGGCGTCGACGCTGGCGACTCCGCGCTCGGCCAGCCGGCGGAAGACGTCCTCCGTGAAATGAAGGCCGGCGGTGGGGGCGGCGACGGCCCCGGGAGTCCGCGCGTAGAGGGTCTGGTAACGGAGGCGATCGGCAGGGTCTTCGCGCCCTTTGCGAATATAAGGGGGGAGCGGAACCTGCCCGTGCCTGCCCAGGAGGTCATGCACGGCTTCGTCTGACTCCGGGCGTACGATCCAACGCCCCGCCTCGCCCCGCGCTTCCAGGATCAACTTGAGTCCCTGGCCGACGACCACACGCTCGCCCTCGACGGGGCGTCCGCGAGTCGTGGCCAGGATCTCCCAGGTTCCTTCCGGCAATGCCCGCAGAAAGAGCCCCTCCCACCGCCCGCCGGTCGCTTCGCGGAGCCCGAGGAGTCGGGCCGGGACGACCCGCGTGTCGTTCCGGACGATAATGTCGCCGGCGTTGAGCAAATCAGGAAGCTCGGCGAACGTTCGATGCTCCCAGCGCTGCTCTTGCCGACGGATGACCATCAGCCGCGATTGGTCCCGTGGCTCGACCGGATGCTGGGCGATCAATTCGCCCGGGAGCGTGAAATCAAAGTTCGACGTCTGCAAACCTCTTTCTCCTGACCGTCCTGAACGGGCACAATCTAAAAAATACTTCCGAGGCTCCCCACTCGCCTCGGGAAGTTTTCGCTCGTCTTTGAGAAACTTTCTGTCCCCTTTGTCTCGATTGTACCGACCCGTGCAAACTCTCGCCCGACGACTTGAGACGGCCGAACGCCAACCCTGGCCGGACCAGCCTATCCCGATTACCCTGGTGATCACCGACCTCGACGTCGGCGGGGCCGAGCGTGCCCTGGTGGCTCTGGCCACGAGGCTGGATCGCCGGCGCTGGCAGCCCTCTGTGATTGCGATCGGGGCCGATGGAGCCCTTGTCGAACCGCTCCGGGCGGCGGCCGTCGAGACCGAATGCCTTGACGCCGATCGCAGGCGGCCGCTCCAGGCGGTACGTCGACTGGCCAGAGCGCTGGGCGATCGGTCACCTCGGATCGTGCAGAGTTTCATGTTTCATGCGAACATCGCCTCGCGGTTCGCGTCGGTGCTGGCGGGTGTTCCCTGGTTGGTTGGCGGCATCCGGGTGGCCGAGCATCAGAAACGCTGGCACCTGAACTTCGAGCGCTGGACGTCGGGCTTGTCCTTGGGGTCGGTCTGCGTCTCGCAAGGGGTGCATGACCATCTCCGCGACGTCGGCGGGGCCGACCCCGCACGGCTGACCGTCATCCCCAATGGTATCGATCCCCTGCCCTATGATACGGCGGTCGCCTGTTCTCGCGAGTCGCTTGGCGTGCCTGCCGATGCTCCGCTTGCCCTCTGCATTGGCCGGTTGGACGTGCAGAAAGGGCTCCCTTTTCTCCTCGACGCCGCAGAACGGGTCATCGCCGCCCGGCCCGACTGGCACCTCGTGATGGTGGGCGACGGCTCGGAGCGGGACCAACTTCACCAGCGAACGGCTGAAAATCAGGCGCTTGCGGACCGGGTCCACTGGCTTGGCCGGCGCGACGATATCCCTTCCCTCCTCAAGGCGGCCGACTTACTCGTTCTCGCATCGCTCTGGGAAGGGATGCCCAACGTGATCCTCGAAGCCATGGCGGCCCGCCGCGCTGTCGTGGCGACGGCCGTCGAGGGGAGCAACGAACTCGTCATCCCCGGTCAGACCGGTTGGCTCGTCCCACCGGGCGACCCCGACCGGCTTGGGCAGGCTCTGCTCGACGCTCTCACCGACTCAGGCCGCCTTTGCCGTTACGGCGAAACTGGCCGCACCCTCGTCGAAACAAACTATACAACTCAACGCGTGGTCGAATCCTACGAACGACTCTGGGGGGGGATTCTCGGCCTCGACCCCAGAAACTTAACCACAGAAAACAATGAAAATTAAGTTTTATGAATCGTTAAGAATTGTAATTTCAATAAATTATTGAATTCAATTTTTTGATTTTATTTGTGATTCGTGTCATTTGTGTTATTCGTGGTTAAAATTTTTTTGATTTGGAGGGATGAGTCTTTACGTGTGTCGCATGTTTGATTTTTTTTAAAAAACGATCGCGATGTCAGATTATGGCCACACGTTTGTCGCCGGATTCCTCGAAAACCCGACTCTAGGGGAGATCCAGTCAGGGCGTACGGTCTGGCCAGGGCGAGAAATTGCTCATGTCCGGGTCGCCTTCTGAGCTTCACGACACCCTGGAGCAGACACCATGTTGCTCTCCCCCCATTCCCGTCCTCGGCGCTGCCGACAGCAGGTTTACCCTGCCCTCGATCGGCTCGAGTCGCGTGCCCTTCTCTCAACTGTGACTGGGTTTGCGAGCTTTCGGGGGCGGATCACCGGTCCGGCGGGTGATGCCATCGCTGTTCAGGTGAATCCGGCCGACTTCGATACGGCCCTGGGGGGCCGGGTTCTCCTCCGGGTCGAAACGCGAGCTGCGAACGGCAGTCGGCTCGACCCGGGAGCGACGGCGCTCGAGTCGGCGACCCCCGGTGGGGTTCGGATCCTGGCTCGCCGTGTCGACGCCTCGCGTGGGACGGCCAGCGTGACTATCGCTTCGGTTCTCCCGGGTTCCCTGACGATCCGCCCGCGCCCAGAGGGGCGGACCACGGGTGACTACACGTTGTCCGTCTCCCTGGCAGGAGACACGAATGGCGATCACCGCATCGATCGTCGCGATCTTACGGCGATTCGACGGGCCCTGGGGCGTCGCGCCGGCGCGTCGGGCGTTGCCCCCGGCGCCGACGTTGACGGCGACGGCAATGTGAGCCTGGTCGATCTCGGGATCACTGCCCGGAACCTCGGAGCCTCGACCCGCATTCGCCCTCTGACCGCCAGCCTTGGCCTCGACCGCGTGGTGGATCCGGACGGCGATGGCAAGGTGAACGAGGCGACCGTCGACGTGACTGGCCGGACTGCCCCCGGAGTGGTTGTTCGGCTTGATCGCGGGGCTGACGGCTTGTTCGAGGCGACGACGACCAGTGGCGCGGATGGTCGCTATCGGTTCACCGTCCCCTTGAACCTTGGTTCCAACCCGATCGCCGTCGTGGCGACCGACTCCTTCGGTCAGACCGCCAGTGCTCAGCTTGTCGTCACACGCCTTGGAACTGTCGGGCGCGTCTTGGCCTCGTTTGACTTTACCCAGGGTGCACAGGGCTGGGAGTCAGGATTTGCCGACCTGCCTGCAAATCCGAATGCGTCCTACGAACTCCAGTCCGGGTTGCGCCCTCTGCCCTCGGACTTGGGTGTCCCCGGAACCGGCTACCTGCTTCAGGGCCACAACCGCTCGGACGACCTGTTCATGTACCTCAAGCGGAAGCTTGGTGCTTCTGACGGGATCGTTCCCAAGCAGGTGTACTCTGTCCAGTTCAAGATCACCGTGGCCTCGAACGCGCCGAGCGGATCGTTCGGCGCGGGAGGAGCGCCCGGTGAATCGGTCATCCTCAAGGCAGGTGCAGGTTCGGTCGAGCCTCGCGGTGTCGCGAGCCACGGATTTGTCCGGTTGAACATGAGTATCGGCGATCAAGCGACTGGTGGTTCGGGGGCCTCGGTTGTGGGCAACATCGCCAACGGCCAGACCCAGAATGGCCAAACCCCTGTGCCGTACGTCTCTCTGACGAAGCAGCACACCCATACGTTTGCCGCCCAGGCCGACAACAACGGCAACCTCTGGCTTCTCGTCGGCACCGATTCGGGTTACGAAGGGCTCACGGCCCTCTTTTACCAGCAGATCGAGGTGCAGCTCAGCCCTCTCGTTGCCTGACCCTTTATTGAGCAGTTACCAAGCGCGCGACCGACGTCGCTCTCACGGCGCTCGCGGCGTGGGATTCGGCCGCTCCACGAATCCCCGTCGCGGGCGTCGGTAGAAACGATAGAACCCAGGACGGCAAGCGGAACGCTAATTGCCTGGACCTGATTTTTCTTTGCATTGAATTATGTGCAAGCCCTGGGTGCCACGGGTTGTACCCAACCCGTGAGCCAAAAACCGGGGCTATCGTTTCACGGGTTGAGTACAACCCGTGGCACCCAACAGCGATGACCTCACTGCGATCGCCCATCAGAAAATCAATGAAAACCGAGACCAACGGCTTAGGGAGCGGCTGCCGCCGGGATGCGGAGGAGTGACTCCAGCGTGCGCTTCAGCCGTGCTTGCCGTGGACTCTCCGCCGCCTGGCCGGCGAGGTTTCGATCCTGTTTCGGATCTTGGAACAGTTGATAGAGCTCAGGTGTGTTGATGCTATTCTCGATCAGGACATGGTCCTCATCGATCACCGAGTCCATCGTGACCACGCGCTCGGTATCCACTTCCTGTCCGTCCAGGGGCTGTTTCTCCAACTGGGAGAGGATCGGGTCGGGACGCTGCGGGTCGGACGAGTTCCAGTGCCGGGCGAGACTGCGTCCGGGGAACGGATTCTTGACCTTCGGGAGGAGCAGGTCTCCGAAGGTTCGCGGCAAGTCGCGATGAGCGACGGGAACTCCAATTCTCCGGTCACGCAGAGGCGCGGTGCTCTCGCGACCCGTTCCGCTGGCGTTCAACGGCGGAATGAGGAGGAGAGGAACATGCGTGAGCTCGCTGTAGAGGCTCGACCCATGGCCGAAATGGCCGTGCTCGCCGAGGTGCTCGCCATGGTCGCCCGTGATGACGACCCAGGTATTATCGAGCTTGCCCGTCGCGCGGAGGTCCCGGAGAAATCGGCCGAGTTCGGCATCGAGGCCGTGGAGGCATTCGTCGTAGAGGTCGATGAGCCGCTGAGTGACGGAGTTGAGCTCCTGCTGCTTCTGCGGCCGCTGGTCGGGCGTGGCGGAGTTGAGCGCCCTGACGGCAAGCCAACCCCCGTTGGGCGACGCCAGGGATTGCTCGGGGACAGGCCCGCTCCAGAACTTCCGGTCAGAGCTCGGTGACGGAAGATAGGGGCCGTGAACGTCCATGAAGTTCAGGAAAAGGAAGAAGGGGCGCGGCGTGTCGCTCGCCACCTGATTCCGGTTCTGGACCCGATCGAGCCATTGCTGAGCGTCACTGATAATCACGCTGGCGGGGCGGTGAACAAAGAAGGGCGAGACGCCGGGGACCGGCAACCGGGCCCGCCGGACCAGGTTCATGGTGAACTCGCCGAGCGTCGAGTTGCAGACGGTTTCGTTCAGGTTGATCGTCTGGTTGCGGGGATAGTCGACGTAGGAGTCGAACCCACGCCCGAACCCGTAGCCGGCGTTGCAGACCCGGACATTGGCCACGATCCCGGCGGTAGTGTAGCCGTGGGCGCTCAGGTGCTCGGCCAGCATTGGGGACGGGCCGTAGTAAGGGCGGTCGACCCGAGCGCCATGCTGGTAGGGCCAGAGGCCCGTGAACATGGTCATGTGCGATGGGAGAGTCCAAGGGGCGGCCGAGCGGGCCATGTCGAAGGTAATCCCCTCCTTCGCCAACGCTTCCAACTCGGGCGTGGTCTGTCGGCCGTATCCGTAGAGACTCAAGTGGTCGGCCCGGACGGTGTCCATCACGATCCAGAGCAAGTTGGGAGCACCGACGCCTGCGGCTGCCGCCGGAGCGGGCCGGGACCAGGCACGCTCGGGCGCTGCGGTGACTCGACGCTCCTGAACGAAGGAGT
Source organism: Singulisphaera acidiphila DSM 18658 (assembly GCF_000242455.2). Taxonomy (GTDB): domain Bacteria; phylum Planctomycetota; class Planctomycetia; order Isosphaerales; family Isosphaeraceae; genus Singulisphaera; species Singulisphaera acidiphila. Next base: position 3,983,394 of record NC_019892.1, on the reverse strand, counting down.
AAACGGGGAGCATGACGAAGACCAGGCCGCCCGCCCAGCACGCGCCACGCTTCCAGGCCGTGGTCGGGCGCACCAGCCAGCCTCGAATTCGGTAGCCAAGGCCAAGCGCCAGGATCACGACCGCAACTGGGTGGAGACCGGGGAGTGTGAGGAGCGGTCCGAGCAGGAGAAATGTCCCGAGGACCATCCCTGCCCAGTTCCAGGTCAAGCCGATGCTCCGCTTCCCCTGCCCCTTCGCTCTGAGCCAAGCCGCAACGCCCAGGACCGGCGCGACCAGGACCAAGGTCCAGGCCGCCACGAGTAGGGTCTCGGCGACTGGGATCATCCAGGCGGCATGTCGGCTGATCATCAGGCTGCTCCAGCGGACCTGATGCAGCCCATGGAACTGCCCGAAGACGAGCGCCAGCTCGAGAAAGCCCGCCGCGACTCCTACGGCCAGAGTCGTTCCCGCCAAGGGCAGGGCGCCGGGCAATCGATTCGCCAGGGGGGCGGGAGCGGGAGCCGACGCGCTGGATTCACGCTCGATGTGAGTCGTTCCGCGACCCAAGATTTTACGGAGCGCCGACGTGGGGCGGAACAGTTTCGAATCAGAGGAGGAGGAAAGCGTCGCTTCGACCGGCTGGGAGTGATCGTCCGCCGCATCGCGGGTTTTACCGGGAACACTGGCGCGATTCGTTCGCTCTGCCATGTCGGATTCGCCCTCTCCATCCGAAGTCTTCGAGGTCTTCGAGCCTCATCGATTCGGCGGGAGTTGAACGAAAACCTCGATTTATGTCCAGTCAGATTGCCGTCCGGCTCCGCGTCCCACTCTTTTTTCGGCCTCGCATTCCCAGGAATAAGACTCTTCGCTAGAATCCCCCCCGCTCGCTCAAAAGCGTCCGTGCTGATCGAAGTCATTTGGATTCGTGAAAGCTTGGGACCTTTCGCGGTGAGGCGAATGGCCCTGGACAAAAAACAGAAGGGGTGCCCAAGAAGGGTTGCCCCGCGGATTTGGGAAGGATTCCCCGACTCTATGCGCGATGGCCGGCAGGTCTTGCGGTTCTTGGGAATTTGTGCAATCGGCTTGGCCTTCATGCCGGGCTGTGCGAGCATGCGTCGCCACGCGTCGACGCCTGATTTCCGCCCCTGCACGGACGGATTCGCCCATACCAAGGACGGCTGGATGCTGGGCGTTCGCCACATCCGACCGGCTCATCCCGATCCGGGCAAGCTTCCGATCGTCCTCTGCCATGGCTTGGGGCTCAACGCCACCTTCTGGACGATCACCAACGCCCATCTCCCTGAGCAACTCGCCGCACGAGGTTATGAGGTCTTCCTCTACGACAACCGAGGATCGGGCGAGAGTGCGCGGGTCGGGCGCGTGGGGAGGATCAACGCGGCGTTGCGTCAGACCCTCTTCCTCGAGTGGGGAGATGGCACCTGGAACGTCGACGAGATGGCTCAGTACGACGTCCCGGCGATCCTCGACTACGTCAAAAAAGAAACCGGCCAGGATCGCGTCAACTGGGTGGGGCACAGTCTGGGAGGCATGCTTCTTTTCTCATTTCTTGAGACGAGCCCCGACGCTGGCCGGATTGCGAACTTCGTCGGGATGGGGAGCACGATCATCCTGGCGGATTACCCTCAGAAAAGCATGCTCCAGGCGAACCGAGGGTTGCGTAAGCTGACCTCGGTCGTCAGCACGGGCCGGCTCGGACGCCCTTTGATGTTCTTCCAGCCCCCTGGCCTCGAGAAGATCGACCAGTTCTATTACACCTCGTCGGTCGTCGACAAGCTGACGATCCGGGGGTTCTACGGTTACACCTTGGAAGATCCAGGGCGCTCGGCCCTCAAGCAACTCGACCCTTATTTGGAGTACGGCCACTTCCTTTCGGCTGACCGCAAGATCGACTACGCTGCGCGGCTGGGAGAGGTCACGACGCCGATCCTGCTCGTGGCCGGCGAGGCGGATACCATGTCTGACGTCCCCTCGACCCAACTCACCCTGGCGGCGCTGGGAAGCCTCGATAAGTCCTTGATGCGCTTTGGCCAAGGCGATGGCCATCTCACCGACTATGGCCATTGCGACCTGGTCTGGAGTCGCAACGCCTCCAAGGAAATCTTCCCGCCCGTGATCGACTGGCTCGATCGCCGCCAGCCAGGGCCTGCGTTGGCCACGCCTCAGCGGCCGCTGGCCACGCCCCAGCAACCGCTGGCCCCGTTGGCGACACCTCAGAACTAACCAGGCGAGCGTGAACTCCCTTTCTGATTGTTTTCGCTCGCGTCGCCCTCAGGAATCGAAGACAGGGAGCGATCAGCTCCCCGCTTGCCTTTGGTGTAAGCGAAATGACGTCGACGTTGGGTGAATGCTTCGGCGCTACGAATTCGGGCTGCCGTTCGATTCTCCGGTCAAGAACGCCTCGATGCAGATTTGCGACCAGGTCTCGAATTGGGCTCGTTGACGCACGAGATCGGCCACGAGGATGAACTCGGCCTCGGCCAGTCCTTCCTCGCGAGGCACGATCTCGGGCGCCGCGAGGTCGTAGACGTGGACGACCCCGAGATGAACTTGGCCGACCGGTGTCGAGTCGTCGTTGATCAGGCCGACCAGGCGGATTGAGCCGTCACTACCGAGGGCGATCTCCTCGTCGATCTCCCGGCGCATCGCCATTTCGTAGGCGTCGAAGGTGGCACGACCGTCAGCATCCGACTCATCGACGTGGCCGCCGACCCCGATCGACTTGAGCCGATGGAGCCTGGCCTCCCCTTGGGACTTGCCGCGCGTGTAGCAGAAGACGGAATCGCCGCAGCGGAACACGACGTAGGGGATGATCTGCTTGAAGCTCGGGTCGTCCTCGACCTCGGACCGAGGCAAGAACCGCGCCAGTTCGGGCACGAGCAACGCATGCAGATAGCGGTCGGCTTCGGGGGAGAATCCCTGGAATCGTCCCAGACGGTCCAACTCGGCGCTCGGGACAACAAGAACGCGTTCGGAGTGAGGGTGGCTCACGTTGATTGGCCTCGCGGACACGGAAACGATGAATGGGGGACGCCGCGCGCAGCGACTCGCTCCTCCCATTATCGGTCGTCGGTCCCCACGTTCCACAACGGTTGCAATCGGTGAACCCGGTTTTCTCGCGTGGGAAGGCTAAAAATCGGTGCGTGAGTGCCGGCCCTTCGGTCATCGCCCGCCACCTTGGGATTCCTTACTTACGGGCGAGGCGCCACGTTTCAAATCAAGGTGAAGTCATGTTATTTCTATATGGAAATTCAGAGAAATGACCGGCAGCCGAATGTTTTTTCTTGTAACCGATAGCCGCCTAGTGACATGCTTCTCCTGGAAACAGTCATCCCCGCTAGTTTGGGGATGGTATATGTAACTGGTATTTTGCAAACTGGTCCGCGGCAGCGTTAAAATAGGTAGACGAGGCTCGAGTTTTGCCCAAATTGCTCTGGCGCAGTTGGACTGCGGAGCATCGGCTTATGCCTGGAATTATCGAATTTCCCAAGCTGGTCGAAGCCGCCCTGACCCAGCACGGCGACCTCTTCGCCAATGAGTGCCAACGTCGTCACTTCGCCGAGTACCTCACCGGCCTGTTCGTCGCCGACCGGAAAACCGTCCTCGGCATTCATGACGAGTTCGCCCAGACCACCGACCAATCCTGCCTCAATCGCTTCCTCACCGCCGCCCAGTGGGACCCCGAGACGCTCAACGATCGAAGGCTCGAGCAACTCCAGAAGGAGCCCTCCACTCGCTACAGCGTTCAGGGCGTCATCCCGATCGACAATACTCTCGTCGATCGGGACGGGATGCTGATTCCCGACGCCAACTGGTTCTGGGACCACACCGAAGAGCGGAACAAGATCGCCCAGGACTATCTCTTCGTCAACTACGTCTGCACCAGCGGCAAGCACTACCCCCTGGAGTTCCGGCTCTTCCGCAAGCAAGAGGTCTGCGAAGCCTTGGACGAGCCGTTCCGCAACCATACCGCCTTGTGCTGCGAGCTGATCGATTGGGTCTGCGAGCGGGGAATCCCCGGCGACTTCGCCATGGACTGCTACTTCACCAACGCCGAGGTCCTCAACCACATTGATGGGAAGCAGGATCGGTTGGGACGGCCCCACGGTTACGTGGGCGATCTCAAGACCAACCGCAAGTTGGAGTGGAAGGGGGGGATCCTCAAGGCCAACGAGTTGGCGGCGTCGATCCCGGTGGAGGACCGCAAAGCGATGAGGATCGGCGACCGTCGCCAGTGGTACTTCACGGTGACGGTCCGAATCCCCGGGGTGAACCACAAGGTGCGGATTGTCATCCTCTGGCACTACCGCAACGACGGGACGTGCTGCAAGATCCTGGTGACGAATCGGATTACCTGGGAGGTGAGTCGGATCGTGCGGGTGTACCGCCATCGCTGGACAGGCACGGAGACGTTCCATCGGGACGGCAAGCAACAACTCGGGTTGGGTGACTGTCAGTTGCGTGATGTCCAGGGCCAGACCCGGCATATGTACCTGGTCATGCTGGCGTACAGTCTGCTCATGAGCGAGTTGAAGCAGGGTCGTGCGAAGGAGTGGGCACTCCATCGGCTGATGACCATCGGCGAGGCCTGTCGGGCGATGACGAGGGAAGCCCTGCGGACGACGCTCTCGTGGGCGATCGAGCAAGTCACGCAATTTGAGCAACCCTATGAACATGTCGTGGCTCAGCTGGGGTTATCCTGACTTTGCAAAACACCAGATGTAAGTGCAATCCGCAACACTTTCGCTTGTGACTCGTGATGCAGGTTCGGAAGGGTCAGGCCCGCTCGGTCATCGGTCGAGCTTGCGCCGATCGGGAATGACACCCAGGTTTGCCTTGTTGAATTTCATGATGGTTCTTGTGCGAAAGCCGGCTCTCTCTCGTGTTGTTTCTCCGCTTAATCCGGGAGGTGACGCATGCGACGACGTGGATTCACGCTCATCGAACTGCTGGTTGTCATCGCGATTATCGCAGTCCTGATCGCGTTGCTGCTGCCTGCGGTCCAGGCGGCCCGTGAGGCAGCGCGCCGGGCCCAGTGTACCAACAATATGAAGCAGATTGGGCTAGGGCTTCATAATTATCACCAAATCAACAATGCCTTGCCTTATGGAACAGGGGTCTGCTGCACGCCGGCCGGTGGCAACTGGTCGACCTTCATTCTGCCGACCATGGAGCAGAACGCGATCTACAACGGGCTGAACCAAAACCTCGGGTACAATACGGTTTACAACACCACAATCGTCAGGACGGTGATCTCCACATTCATCTGTCCGTCCGATCCGGCGGCGTCCAACCCCGTTACGACCCGGTTTGCCGCTCATGATGCTTCGCCGGCCCTGATGCTCTGGTATCCCGCGTCCATGGGGCCGACGCATATGGATAACTGCGATTTCTGCATCGACAAGACGCCCTCCTCCACAAATTACTGCTGCCAGGGATATAACTTTGGCACGAACGGTAACGCCGGGCTCGGGATTTCCGCCGGCACCTTTGCCGGAATGTTCGGCCGGACCTCGCGCGTCATCGGCTTCCACGAGATTACCGACGGCCTGAGCACGACGTTCATGGTCGGCGAGACTCTGCCGGGAGACTGCACGTTCATGGGAGTCTTCTCCCAGAACTTCCCGCTCTCCGGGACGATCATCCCGCTCAATACGTTTGAGACAGCCGTCGACTCCAATTGGTGGCGGACCTGCGGCTTCAAAAGCAAACATTCCAGCGGAGGCAATATGTTGATGGGCGATGGGAGCGTTCGATTTATTAAACAGTCGATCAGTTATTATGTGTGGAATGTGCTTGGAACCCGTGCCGGGGGCGAAATCGTCAGCTCCGACGCCTACTGATGATCCCAGGCTCAGACTTACCGCTCGAATGATCGTGACCGGAAAAATCTGAGATGAACAAGGAGCTTGCTGTGTTTCGACCCCTGTCTCGTTCGCTCGTGATTCCGGTCGCGGCGGCGTTGGTTTTGCTTGTCTCCGCATGGGGGTGCGGATCGAGCGAGCCAGGCTTGGTGCCGGTTCGGGGCAAGGTCACTCTCAACGGCGGCCCTTGGCCAAAGGAGGGGACGATCAACTTTACCCCTGCCGGTACGGTCGAGGGGGCCGACCCGACGAAGAGTCGACCCGGGAGCGCGAAGTTTACCACCGACGGATACTTCACCGCCGGCAGTTTCGAAGCGGGCGACGGCCTCTTCCCCGGAACTTACAACGTCGCCCTGGATTGCCTCGAAAGCCCTCCACAGATGACCAACACCGGGAAGGTCATCGAAGGCAAGAACGCCGCCCCCTTGTCCTACCGGAACCCCTCCACCAGCGGATTGACCCTCACCGTTGATGCCAATCAGCGTGTCGATGCAACGTTCGACGTCAAAGCGAAATAGCTTATTTTGACGCATTGCGTGATTGCTTGTGTGGGCCGTGAAAAGCATGCAAGCATTTGTGGGTGGTGAATGACTTGGTGAAGGACCGATTTTTTTCCGTAACGGACGGTCGAGTGGCGACATCCTTCTCATAGGGAAGTGTCATCCTTGGTCTCATGGGGATGATCCACTCGGGTGCCATCCATAAACGCGAATTCATGGTTCCTTGAGCAGGTTCAGAAGGACCAGGCGCGCTTGCGCGCCTACGTTCGTTCTCTTGGGGTTCGTGCCGAGTGGGTCGACGACCTTGCTCAGGAGGCGCTGCTCATCGCCTTGAGACGGGTGGACGAGTTCGACCGGACCGGCGATTTCGGAGGGTGGGTTCGGCAGATCGCGCGCCGGTTGATTGCGAACGAGCGGCGAAAAGCGATGCGTCGCGACATCATCCTGTCCGACCATGCCACGGACATCCTCCTGGAAATTCATGGCGAGTCACCCAAGCCGGGCGAGCTCCAAGAACGTGAGGAAGAAATCGCGAAGTTGCGTGAGTGCGTATCCGGGCTCCCGAAGCGGAGTCGTGAGCTTTTGCAACAACGTTACTTTGAAGACCTGAGTCCGGGTGCCATTGGCAGCCGCCTGGGCCTACCGTCGAACCAGATTCGCCAGACCCTTTTGCGATTGCGGCGCGTGTTGTTGACGTGCATGGAACGTCGCTCGGGAACGCACATCGCATAGCGTGTGTGATGATCTTTGGGAGCAAGCCGTTATGGCAGATAACGACCGAAGATCGCTCGACGAGGTGTTGGCTCGCTTCCTTGATGGCGACCCCGAGCCGAGTGACGGGGAGCGGCTGGCCGAAGCGATGCGCGGCGACCCGGATTTTGCCCAGGAAGTCGTCCGGTTGTTGACGGTCGATGATTTGCTCCGCCAGTGCGCCGTTCCCGACGACTTGGCTTTTCTCGAGTCGCTCAAGCTCCGGCTCAACGGCGAATGCGGAGGCGATGAGTTTGCCGGGGAGTTCGAGCGTCGCTTGCGATCGAGGGATGAGCGGAACCGCTCGGGCCGGCCCTGGTTATCGTGGACGGTCGCGGCGGCGGCGTGCGTTGCGACCCTCGTGATTGGCGGGCTGATCGCACGGCGGCCGGGGGCTGAACCGCTTCCGGCTCAGCCTCCGCTTCAGCATCAATCTGTGGCGGGAGATTCGGCAGCACCTGTGAGTCGTGCGCCAGCGACTCCGGGTGGGCTGGCCATGGTCGTCAAGCTTGACGACGTGCTCTGGGTGCCTCGGGAAGGCCCCCACCCCTCGGAAGGGGAACTCGTGGCGAGCGGCCGTTTGCAGTTCCGGTCGGGGCGGATCACGCTCTCGATGCTGACCGGAGTCGTACTCGTCGTGGAGGGGCCCGCGGACTTTGAGTTGGTGGCCCTGGATAAGGTCTATTGTCGCCGTGGCCGGATTCGAGCGAGGGTTCCCAAGGGGGCGGAAGGGTTTGTCGTGGCCTCGGCCGCGTCGGCCGTGATCGACCTCGGGACCGAGTTCGCCTTGAATGTCGAGGCCGACGGCAAGTCACGGGTCATGGTTTTCGAGGGCCTGGCCGAGGCCGCGCTGTTGGACGCGGCGGGCTCGCCCAAGCGGACCCAGCTTGTCACCAAGAGCAAGGAGTTCGAGCTTGACCCCGGCAAGGACCGGATTGCGGAGTCGGTCGCCCGGCCGGAAGGATTTGTCTCTGCCTCAAAGATGACCGTGCCGACGCTGGTACTCGACACCGACTATGCCGCGACCGTGATGAAATCGCGGCCTCGGGGCTATTGGCGGTTCGAGTCGCTGTCCGACAGCCTGGTTCCGAACGAGGTCCCCGGCAGTCCGCCGTTGCAGGTGTCCGGCCCTGTCCGGCTCTCGGATCTTCGTCGGGGGAATGGATGCGCTGTGTTCCCGTCTGGCTCGCCCGAGCAATTCCTCGGCACCGATCGACTCTGGGAGGTGGTCCCCGAGTCCGGATATGCGGTCGAATTCTGGTTTCTGTCCGACGTCTTCAGCCATGCTTCGCTCGTCGGTCTCCTGCCGCCCGAGGAACTCGTCTTGCCAGGTCAGCTCTCGCGGTACGTTCACACCTTCCTCGTAGAACTCACCGCCCGAGAACGGCAGTCGTTGAATAAGCCGGCCTCGGTCCGGTTCCTGCACCGCTGGCCAATCGACACCACGGTCGGCAGCAATCTTTTTTCCAGTGATATGTACGTGCCACATCGGTGGCACCATGTCGTGGTCCAGATGAATGGGGCCTGGATGGAGCTTTTCTTCGACGGGGTGCCGGAAAATGCGATGCCGATCGTGACCGATCCCCCGGCCTTGTCTTGCCGACTTGTGGTGGGACGACGGACCCCCGACACGCATGACCCGATCAATGCTCGGCCATTTGTCGGCCGGCTCGATGAACTGGCCATTTACGATCATTGGCTCTCGAAGGATGAGGTGCTTCACCATTTCCGATCGGCCACTCAGCTTGACTTTTGCCGTTTTGGGATACAAATGTGGCGAGCCTCCCTGGTGCAATGAGGGGTATGCACAGAGCCCTTCCTCGCACACAAGAAGGCCGCCATGACCAGTTTAACCGATCGGACTCGCGCGCGACTCTCCGTGAAGCAACTTCGCTTGCGGTTGCGGACCAACCGGCGGCGACAGGCTCGCAAGGCGCGGGCCACACGGCGAAGGCTCGAACGAATTCACGAGCAACTCCCCAAGCAGGTCCGCACCGTTCTTGACCCCCTCGAACCCGCCTTCTCGCGGGCGGCCCATCGCCGGTTCATCCTCCTGGCCCTGGCCGCGATCCTGACTCTGGGCGGACGCACGATCAACAACCTGCTCCGTGTCCTGGGCACCCTGGCGCCCGGGCACCCCAGCAGCTATCACCGCGTCTTCTCGCGCGACCGATGGTCGCTCGCCGCCCTGGCTCGCCGCTACATCGCCACGGTCCTCGCCAGTTTCGTGCCGCACGGGCCGATCCTCCTGGCGGGTGACGACACAGTCACCGAGCATCCCGGCCCTCATGTCTACGGTAAGGGACGCCATCGCGACCCGGTTCGCTCGACTCACACCTACACCGCGTTCCGCTGGGGGCATAAGTGGGTCGTCTTGGCCCTGCTCGTCCCCGTCCCCTGGGCCACGCGACGCTGGGCCTTGCCGCTGTTGATCGCGCTGTATCGAACCAAGGAGGATAACGCGAAGTGCGGCCGACGGCACAAAACACCGCCCCAATTGCTCGGCCAGTTGGTTCGTGTCTTGATGCGATGGTTCCCTGATCGGACCCTGGTCGTCACCGCCGACGGCGGCTATGCGACCCACGAGTTGGCGGAACTGGCCGCACGGACCCCGAAGCGGCTGACCCTCGTCAGCTTGTTTTACCCCGATGCCAACCTGGTCGAGCCACCACCGCAATACGCGGGCCTGGGACGTCCTCGGGTTAAGGGAGCGAAGTTGCCCGGCCCGGCGGAAGTCGTCAAGGTGAGCCAGCAACGACAGGCCCTGGAAGTCGCCTGGTACGGCGGCGGCCGACGTCGTGTCGAGACCGTGACGGGGACCGGACTCTGGTACAAGGGAGGACGTCCCCTGGTGAACGTGCGCTGGGTCTTCGTCCACGACCGGGACGGCACGCACCGGGATGGATATTTCTTCACGACCGACGCCACGATGAGCGTCACGTCGCTGATCGAGACCTACACCGCGCGGTGGAACATCGAGACCACCTTCGAGGAAATTCGCTCTTACCTCCGCATGGAGACGACGCGTGGCTGGAGTCGAGACACGGTCCTGCGCGTGGGTCCCTGCCTGTTCGGACTGTATACCCTGGTGACCTGGCTTTACTCCCGATTGCCGAGACGCGGGTCGCGGGTCGGCGGCGTGGACTGGCCGGGCAAATGTGATGTAACGTTCTCGGATGCGATCACGGCGGTCCGCCGCTGGTTGTGGCTGGAATGGGTTTTGGCGATCCCTGGTGATCGCGTGGTGTTCCAAAAGCTCACGCCCGGATTCCGGCAACTCCTGCTCAACGGCCTTGCCCCCGCGGCCTGAACCCCCGCCAAGTCGCTTGCCACGCTCAAAAGCCCGGTCCGAGACGCCGTCGCAAGGGGTCTCCTCGGATCAGGGTGCGCGCTGGCACGACAAGGTCGTCAAAACGGCAAAAGTCAAACTCAGAGGGTTTATGCTGAGTGAATAATTTAATTTTTATTAATGTGAGTGGTGTCTGATTTTATTGTTTGCGAGCGAGTGCGGGCCAGAGCAGTTTTCGCCTCGTTTGTGTTCCCTGGAACCGTGGGCGCCCCGCCCGCATTCTGCTTGTGTCGGAAAGGCATGTGTTTCATGCCTCCGAAAGCCGCTCCAGCCCGCGGACTTTGTTTATTTTATTCCCGGGAGATGACTCATGCGACGACGCGGATTCACGCTGATCGAACTGCTGGTCGTCATCGCGATCATTGCCGTTCTCATCGCATTGCTCTTGCCTGCCGTGCAAGCCGCGCGCGAGGCGGCCCGCCGGGCCCAGTGCATCAACAACCTCAAGCAGATTGGTCTGGCGATGCACAACTACCATCAGACCAACGATGCGTTCCCCTCCGGTGAACTTTGGGACCAAAGGGTTTCGGCGGCGAGGACATTCTGGACCGCGTTCATCCTTCCTTACCTTGAACTGGGGACGCTTGGCAACGCCTACAACTACAGCATGAGCCTGAACACAGCCATCAGTGGAGGTGCAGCTTTTGGGCCGACAAACGCCACGGTCACCCAGGCGTCGATCAGCACTTACCTTTGTCCCGACGACACCGGTGGCACCATGGCCCGAGGGACTTACTTCTGGGCGAGGTCGAACTACGTGGCCGCTTACAGTCCGGATGGTCTGATGATCGAAAAGAACGTGCCGTTTACTTACGACACAACGTGCAACGGCGCAGTCAACCCCGCGACCCGCCAGGCCCTGTTCAACTTCAACGTCACCCGTGGCCTCAGGGATATCACGGACGGTTCGTCGAATACCGTCGCCTGCTCGGAGGTGATCCACGGTCCTACCAACACCAACGATGGTCGTGGGACCGCCTGGTACGATTGGGGTGTGCAGTACACCCACCATCGCCCTCCCAACACCCCCATCCCCGATATGGTTTATCCCAACACCTACTGCGTGAATACCAAGCTGAAGGCGCCGTGCGCGGCCACCGGAGTGACTTGGTGCCAGCAAGATTATGCGGCACGGAGCTATCATTCTGGGGGTGTCAACGTCCTGATGGCCGACGGGTCGACCCGATTTGCCAAGGATAGCATCAATCTCCTCACCTGGCAGGCCCTCGCCAGTATCAACGCTGGAGAGGTTGTCTCGGCTGACGCCTACTGACCTACCACCTGGTTGGATTCGAGAGCCCAAACATGAAACGGATCGCGTGTTCGTGTCTCGTCGCCACCCTCGTCGCTTTGCCAGGTTGCTCCGAGCCAGCCGGGCCGCAGACGATGCGGGTCTGGGGTGACGTGAGTTACGACGACAAGCCGGTTGAGGAAGGCACCATCGAATTCGTTTCCCCCGATGGTGCGGTCCCTGCGCAGGCCTCGATCAAGGCGGGGCACTATGACCTCCCTGCTCCGTCCGGGCCGATGGCCGAGAAGTCCTACGTCGTCCAGATCAACGCCCTCAAGAAGTCGGGCAAGACGATCCCCAACGTGATGGGCGACGGTGCGCCGACCATGGACGTGCTGGTCAACGTCATCCCAGAGACATACAACGTCAAGTCGACCCTGAAGGCGAATGTCTCGACGGACACATCCAAGAACCAGTTTGACTTCAAACTTGAAAAGCCAGGGCGCTCCAAGTAACGGTGCCCCGATCCGCCGTTGGAGCGACAGGGCCGGCCGGGCGAACCCATTCACGGGTTCGCCCGACCGGCCTTTTCTCTTGTCGACCACCCTTTCGGGAACTACGTCAAAGTCAAATCGACCCGCTGAAAAAGACTTTGCGGATATGCCAATAGTGACACGCAATCAAAACTGATGGTGGGTTGGCCGCCCGAGGGGATTGGTCCCCTCGGGATCGACCAAGGGGCTCAGTTCCCGACGGTTTCAAAGGTATGGTCCGCCTTTTCTCCGCCGAGTTCCGCTTCCATCTCGCGGAACTCCTTCGACTCGGTCTTGCTCCTCCAGACCGCCCAGGCGACGGCGGCGATGCCGAACAGGCCCAGGAGGTAGAGTACCCAGCCCTTGCCGATCTGTGAGGCGTGCAGGATGGGGGCGATCGAGAGGAGGGCTACCATGTTCATGACCTTGATCAGCGGGTTCAAGGCCGGGCCGGCGGTGTCCTTGAGCGGGTCGCCGACGGTGTCGCCGGTGACGCTCGCCTTGTGCGCTTCGGAGCCTTTACCGCCGTAGAGGCCGTCCTCGATCAACTTCTTGGCGTTGTCCCAGGCGCCACCGGCGTTGGCCATGAAGACGGCCAGGAGTTGGCCGACCACGATCATGCCCGCGAGGTAGCCCCCCAGCGCGTAGGGGCCGAGGTAGATGGCGACCAGGATCGGCATCAGGATCGCCAGCAAGCCGGGCCCGATCAACTCACGCTGCGCCGCGGCCGTGCAGATGTTGACGACCCGGCCGTAGTCGGGGGTCTTGGTGCCGGCCCAGATTTCCGGGTCGCGGAACTGGAGCCGGCACTCCTTGACGATCAGGAACGCCGCGCGGCCGACGGCCCGGATCAGCATCGAGCTGAACAAGAACGGGACGGATCCACCGATGAGCATGCCGATGAAGACATAAGGTTGGGCCACCGAGAGCTTGCCCGCCTCGGCCAGATACTGTGCGGTGGTCATTTCGCCGATCTTCGACTCGCTGCCAACCGCGATCACCGCAATGAAGCTGGCGAAGAGGCTCACAGCCGCGATCACCGCCGAGCCGATCGCGATCCCCTTGGTCTCGGCCTTGGTGGTGTTGCCCACCGCGTCGAGGTCGGCGAGGATTTGCCGGGCCCGCTTGTAATTTTCCTCGCCCATCTCCTCGCGGTCGTAACCCATCTCGCCGATGCCGTTGGAGTTGTCGGCCACCGGGCCGAAGACGTCCATGCTGATCGTGTTGCCGGTCAACGTGAGCATCCCGATCCCGCACATCGCCACGCCGTAGGCGATGAAGATCGGGCTGGCCCCGGTGTAAATCAGGACCGAGAGCAAGAGCGCCACCGCAATCACGCCCACCGCCACCACGGTTGACTCATACCCGAGGGCGAACCCCTGGATGATGTTGGTTGCGTGGCCGGTGGTGCATGCCTTGGCCAACGACTTCACCGGCTCGAAGTGTGTGTGCGTGTAGTAGCTCGTGCTCTTGTTGAGGGCAATCGCCAGGATGATCCCGATCAGGCAGGTCCAGGCCGGCCGCATGTCGAGGCCGCCGTAGCCGAAGTTGGACCAGAACGGCTGGCTTGCGGAGAGGATGGGCTTGTCGTAGTTGCCGACAAAGGCACGGAAAGCCTTGGTCTTCTCCTCTGCGGTCTTGGACTTATCAAGCGCCTGGGCGTCCTCGAATTTTTCGCGATCAGCCTGGAATTCAGGGGTCACAGCGTAACCCCCCAGGGCTTGCGGATACTCCTTGATGTACTTGTCGTCGAAGTGCAGATAGCCCAACCCGAGCAAGAAGAAGCCGACGACGCTGATGATCGAGCCGAGGACGAAGCCACGGTGGACCGAGTGCAAGGCTTCATCGCTGGTGCTCTGCGGCCCTGCCTTCACGGTGTACGTGCTGATGATCGACCCGACCACGCCGATGGCCCGGACCAGGAGGGGGAAGATGACCCCCTTGTGCCCGAAGCTGGCGTAGCCGAGGATCATCGCGGCGACGATCGTCACCTCGTAGCTCTCAAAGATGTCGGCCGCCATCCCCGCGCAGTCGCCGACGTTATCACCCACGTTGTCGGCAATCGTGGCGGCGTTGCGGGGGTCATCCTCAGGGATATTCGCCTCGACCTTGCCCACGAGGTCGGCCCCGACATCGGCTGCTTTGGTATAGATGCCGCCGCCGACTCGCATGAAGAGCGCCAGGAGCGTGCCGCCGAAGCCGAAGCCGAGCAGCACCTCGTAGGCGTGCTCGCCGTAAGCCATGAAGATCAAGGTGCCGCCGAGCAGGCCGAGGCCGTCGGTCAGCATGCCGGTGATCGTACCGGTGCGGTATCCGAGCTGGAGCGCGGCGCCGTAGCTGGTGCGGGCCGCCGCCGCCACTCGGAGGTTTCCGCGGACCGCCAGGCTCATCCCGACGTAGCCGACCGTCCAGGAGAAGGCTGCCCCCATGAAGAAGGCGGCCGCCCGGCCGATCGCGACATGCTCTTGGCCGCCCGCGACGGCCCACATGATCCCGGTGATGATGAAGACCAGGAGGATGATCGCTCGAAACTGCTGGCTCAGGTAGGCGTTGGCCCCCATCCGGATCGCCTTGGCGACCGACCGCATCTTCTCGGTCCCCTGATCGGCCCCAAGGACCTGGCCGACCAGCATCGCTGCGTACAGCAAGCCCGCGACGGCCACCCCCAGGACGACCCAGAGCGCTCCACGCTCGACCGAGTCATAGTGCGGGTCATTCCGGAACGCAAAATATTGAAATTCCGAGGCTGCCGCCGGAACGGCAGGTGCCTGCGCGAAGAGCGAGGGAGGAGCCGCCAGGGCGGCGAGTACGAGCGTCACGATCGAGAAGCCGTGCCATCGTCGCATGAGAAAGACCTCCACATCCTCGGTGCACTGTGAGGGGGGACGTCCGGCCACCGACGGTGGCCAAGCGCCACGCCGCCTTGCTGCTCAGTCCTGGTCTCGTCGGGAAATCCGGTAGTCCGACCGGTTGATAATCAGGATTAGACAAAACCGGGGGGGACTCGGATAGGGAGTAGAGGGGAATCCCGAGAACCCGCTCGTCTCGCATCTTAACGCGAGGCGTCTCGAGGACAGGATGCTGCATTGACTCGTTTTTTAATTGAAGCATCAATGCCTGTGGTGTATCGGGGGCCCCGAACTTGACTTGATTGTCACCGGTTTGATTGGCGAGCTTCCCTTGTGATCCGGATTGTTATTCCCTGGGATCCCGAGTACACCACCCGCTATTCTATTGACTTCAATGATTCAATTTCCATCAATTCAAGAACGGGCGGCACGCTCGCGGTCCCAGCGAATTATATGGGATGGAATTGCGGGGGGAATGTCACGTTCCGCGACTGTTCCGGGACTTGCCTCCTGCGATTGACGGTCGCGTCGGCTTGTCCGGGAGGTCGGTCCGGATTAGGATGACAGGGGAGTCGACCGCGCCGTCGCAACGGCACGCGGGCTTGGGTTTTACGGGACAAAACGCCATGAGTCAGAATTCCTTCGGACGGCTCGGTCAAATCCGGCACGGTCTGGCTGTCTCGACGCTGTTCGCCTTGACCGTCTTCACCACGCTGCCTCCTTCGCCCGCGATGGCCGCTGACGCTCAGCCGAAACGGAAGGACAGCAATGCGTTCATCAAGCCGAAGGAAGTTGTGCTCAGCGCTTCGGTCGAGCCGGCCGAAGCCAAGGCGGGCGATGTTGTCACTTACACGGTAACCGCCAAGATCGCTCCCGGATGGCATATTTATCAATTCAAGCCAAATCCGAAGGGAGAGCAAGTACGGGACACTTACTTCGACTTCTTTGATCTCGCCGGCCTGAAATCGGTCGGGGACTGGACGGCGGCGAAGAAGCCGATCCGGAAAGCGGAGCCCGCCTTCAACAACGAGATCCTCGAGTTCTACGAAAACGAGGCTCAGTGGAGTCTGAAGCTGCAGATTCCGCCAGGGACGGCTCCTGGCCCGAAAGTTTTGCGAGATCAGATTATTTTTCAGATCTGCGACGCCAATAGCTGCAAGCCCCCTGCCCGATCGACGCTTCCCGACGTCACCCTGACGGTTGTGCCTGGTGTCGGTGGCGGAAGCAACGGTGCGGCCTCCGCCGCGCCGACGCCGCCAGCCGAGACGGTGGAAAAGGCGGTCGCCGCCGAGGCGGTTCCGACCAGTGAAGTGGCCCAGGAAGCCCAGAAGGGGATTGTTTCCCTCATGCTCGTTTCGGCAGCGGCGGGCCTGCTTGCCCTGGTGATGCCGTGCGTTTGGCCGATGATTCCGATCACGGTCAACTTCTTCGTGAAGCAAGGGAGCAAGAACAAAGGGAAGACGACCGGGTTAGCCGTCGCCTACTGCCTGGCGATCATCGGGGTCTTTACCTCGGTTGGGGTGCTTGTTTCGTTCTTCTTCTCGGCGACCGCGCTTCAGAATCTAGCCAACAACCCGTGGCTCAACACGTTCGTGGCGTTGCTGTTTCTGGCGTTCGGGTTGAGCCTGCTCGGTCTGTTCGAGGTCCGGCTGCCGAACTTCCTGCTGAACGCGTCGGCCAAGGGGGAAGGTCGAGGGGGGATGATTGGCGTCATGTTCATGGCCCTCACCCTCACGATCACCTCGTTCACCTGCACCTTTCCCGTCGTGGGCGGCCTGATCGTGATGGCAGCCAACGGGGAGTTTTTCTATCCGATCGTCGGTCTGGCCACCTTTTCGTCGGTGCTTGCGTTTCCGTTCTTCCTGTTGGCCCTGGCCCCCGGCCTCGTGTCGAAGATGCCGAAGAGCGGCGACTGGATGAACTCGGTCAAGGTCGTGGGCGGCCTGATTGAAGTCGGCGCGGCCTTGAAGTTCATGAATACCGCGGAGATCGGCTTCGGCGCAGTCCCCGAGGATGCATGGTTCGACGCTTCTCTGGTTCTATCGGCCTGGGTGGGAATCGCTGCGGTCTGCGGTCTCTATCTGCTCGGTCTTTTCCGGACCGATCATGACCACGACGAGGTCAAGATCGGCCCGGGCCGGCTTCTGATCGGCTCGCTCTTTCTGGCCCTGGCCCTCTTCATGGCCCCTGCCCTGTTCGGCAATCCGCCGAAGAGTCCGCTCTGGGATCTGGTCGTTGGTATCCTTCCCGCCGACGTTGGTGACCTCGATCGCCCCACGGGAACTGGCGGATCGGTCGCTAGTGAGGGCCTGACGAAGGCTACCTCGACTGACCCCGCAACGGCCGAACGCGAAGAAAAGAGACTGCACGGGGTTGTTTGGGGGATGAGTTACGACGCGGCCCTCGAGGAGGCCAAGTCGAGCAATAAGCCGATCCTGATCGACTTCACCGGGGTCAACTGTGCCAATTGCCGGACCATGGAGCAGACGGTGTTGAACCGAAACGAGATCAGCGGCCTGCTCTCCGAATTCGTCACCGTGCAATTGTATACCGACTACGTTCCCATCGGTTCTCTGACTCAAGAACAACGCGAGGCGCTCGCGGAGAAAAATCAACTCCTCCAACTCGGCCTGACCAAGGAGGCGACCAACCCGTTCTACGTTGTCCTCACTCCTGAAGGTCAATTGATCCAGGCGCTCGGCGGATATCGCAAGCCTGTTGTGTTCGGCGAGTTCCTCAACGGAGCGCTGACCAAGAATAAGAATCAGGACAAGGCCAAGGTGGCCCAGGCCGATCCGGCGCACTGACGCCGGATCGGCAGATCCGTTGGATCAGGCTTTGCCAAGCTTCCGACGGTTCGCCTGCACTTCGGCGGGATCGTTGACCGGGTTGAGCGGCGCCTCGCCCCTGAGAATGCCGAGGACGTCTGCGACGATCGAGTTCGCCATGTTGCTCAGCCCCTCCTCCGTCTGGGCGGCGCTGTGCGGGGTTAGCATGACGTCAGGCCGGCCAATCAAGGGGTGATCCTTGGGGGGGGGTTCGACCTCGTAGACATCGGCTCCATAGCCCCAGAGCCGCTTGGCGTCGAGTGCCTCGGCGACGTCCGCTTCCACGGTGATCGGCCCTCGTGCCGCGTTGATCAAGATGGCGTCGGGGCGCATCTTGGCCAGGGCCTCGCGGTTGATCATATGCCGGGTGCTCGCGTCGAGCGGGGTGTGAACCGTCACATATTCGGAGGCGGCAAGCAGTTCGTCGAGGCTCACTCGGGTCGCCCCCGCGCGGGCTTCCACTTCGGGGGGGGCGGCCACGATGTCGTGGTAGAGCACCCGCATTCCGAAGGCGGTCTTGGCGACCTCACCGACGCGCCGGCCGATCCGCCCGAAGCCGATGATGCCGATCGTGCGGCCGAGCAGGTCGCGGCCCATCATCGAGGTCCGGGCGTGATAGTCGCCTGCCGCCAGGGCCGTCATCATTTGTGGGAAGTGCTTCGACAGGCCGATCATCATCGCGAAGACATGCTCGCAGACGCTCTGCGTGTTTGCCCCCGGCGTGTAGACCACCTGGATTCCCCGCTCGGTTGCCGCAGGGATGTCGATCTGGTCATAACCGACTCCGTGTCGGCCGACCACCTTGAGCCGGTCGGCCCTGTCGAGCAAGGCGGCGTCGATCACTCCCCCGGTCCTGATGATCAGGCCGTCGGCTCCGACGATCTCGCGTCCCAACGTTTCGGGATCGATGGCTGAGGCCATTCTCAACTCGGATCCTGCACG
The DNA here is from genome assembly GCF_000242455.2 of Singulisphaera acidiphila DSM 18658. Lineage (GTDB taxonomy): Bacteria > Planctomycetota > Planctomycetia > Isosphaerales > Isosphaeraceae > Singulisphaera > Singulisphaera acidiphila. The sequence continues at coordinate 3,964,550 of NC_019892.1, read as the reverse complement.
GAGCACGCTCATCCCGGCTTCGTGCATCTTGGTCAAGGACAGAACGATCGGCCTCTGGGACATGAGTTCGGCTCGCCTTTTTTTTTGATTTGAGGGGTTGTGCGGGGGGACGACTGCGCGGGTCGTTTGGGAATCGTCGACCGCCACGATCCAAGGGCAACCAGACTACCACAACGGTCCGCCCGCGCGATAGGATTGGGCGGGCGTGGGCAAAGGGTGAGTTGCCAGGCCAAAGCGGAACGGTTCGGGGTGGCCCACTTCAAAGGGTAAACCGGTCTCGGGTCCATTCCGAAAGAGCAATACGCTGATGGGTCAATTGCCGCCGAGTGGGCTTGCGGAATACGTTCGACGCTGGGGCGTTTTGACGATCGTCCTGATTGCGGTGCTGGTGCGGCTTGCGGTGATCGTGCCTTCCTTTGGCAAGCTGGACGACCCCGATCGTTACCTGGTCGTGGCGCGGTCGCTCGCCGATGGGGAAGGGTTCGCCGTGAATGGGCTGCCCACGGCCTATCGCCCGCCGCTCTATCCGCTCCTCTTATCGGTCCTGATCACGATGCTGGGCGAGGATCGTCTCGCCTGGGGGGTTGCGGGGCTGCATCTGGTCGCAGGGGCGGGGACGGTGGTTTTGACGGCCGTTGCGGCAAGGCGCTGGGGGCTGCCCCCGGGGCGTCTACTCCTGGCTGCGGCGATCGTGGCGTTCGACCCGGTTCTGGTCGCGCAAAGCCGTGCGGTTATGACCGAAACTCTGGCCGCGTTTCTGGTTGCTGCGACCCTGGCGGCTCTGGCCGAGGGGCACGCACGGGGGGCGTTCTGGGGCGGAATCGGCTTTGGTCTGGCGTCACTCTGCCGCCCGAGCCTCTTGCCGGCCGCTGGCCTGGTCGTTTTTGCCGCGCTGGCGACCGGCCCTGGAACCGCCTGGGTTCGGCTTCGTCGCGCGAGCCTCGTGGCGGTCGCGACCGTGATGCTGCTCGTCCCTTGGGCGTGGCGAAACGCCTGGGTTTTTGGGGAGTCAGTCTGGACGACGACTCACGGCGGTTGGACCCTGGCCCTGGCAAATAACCCCGTCTATTACGCCGAGGTGCTTGATGGTCCGCCGGGGGCGGTCTGGTCGGGCGCGAACCAGAAAAGGTGGTTCGACGAGACGGTTCACGAGGTTGAGGGACTGTCGCAACCCAGGGCCGATCGGAAGATCCGGACGATGGCGCTGCGGTTCATTCGCGATCATCCCCGCGATTTCGTGCGCGCCTCGGTGGCCCGCCTGGAGCGGTTCTGGGGATTTGCGCCCGCCGGTGCGGTCTATTCTCGAGCGATTCGAGGGGTGACGTTGCTCTGGACGGTCCCGCTCTGGATCGCACTGGCGCTGGGTTTGACGACGCGCCGGGATCTCTGGCGCTGGCCTGGTGTCGCCGCTCCCGCTGTGGTTTTGGCGCTGACGGCGGTCCATTCGATCTACTGGACCGACATGAGGATGAGAGCGCCCATCGTACCTGCGATTGCCTTGATCGCGGTCGGGGCGCAAACCTCCCTTCTTTCGGTGTCACGCCTCCGCGAAATCCACGCGAGTCGAAGCGTGAATTGACCGATCGGAAAAAAATTCAAATTCCTCGCGGATTCTAGCTGTTCAAACCGAGAAGAAACGTTAGGCTTATGACAGCCGCTCTCGGCGGGTTCCCTTTAGTTAGCCGTTTCGGGTGCTAGCCTCGCCAGAACGCTCATTTCGCAGAGGTAAGACAGTGGCCAAGAAGCTCTACGTCGGCAATCTCACGTACGACACCACGGAAGACAACCTGGTGGAATTGTTCAGCGAGTATGGCGAGGTTCTCTCAGCGCAGATCATCATCGATCGTGACACGAACCGCTCGAAGGGTTTCGGGTTCGTGGAAATGGCCGATGGCGCTGACGAAGCGGCCAACGCCCTGAACGGTCAGGACTTCCGGGGTCGGAACCTGACGGTCAACGAAGCGCGTCCTCGTGAGGATCGCGGCGGTGGTGGTGGCGGTCGCGGCGGCTACGGCGGCGGCGGCAGCGGTGGTGGTGGTGGTCGCGGTGGCTACGGTGGCGGCGGCGGTGGCCGTGGCGGCTACGGTGGCGGCGGCGGCGGTGGTTACGGCGGTGGCGGTGGTGGTGGTTACGGCGGTGGTGGTGGCGGTCGCGGCCGCTATTGATCCGAACTCGAATCTCAAAGGGCGCGGCGGTTCTAACCCAGCCGATTCGATCCGCCGCTTCTTCGGGATTCGAGCCGTTTTGATGCCGATGTCTTGACCACTCTACCTCACTTGCGTTTCTTCACAGGCCGGCCGGCTACGGTCGGCCTTCGTCGTTTCCTGGGCCAGCTTCCCTGAGTGAGGGTTCTCCAACCGGTTCAGGGAGTCACGCTCATGCCTCCGTGGAAAAAGTTACGCGGTCGTTCTTCCCCATTGACTGACCCACGCTCACTGGGCAGTTCCCTTCTCTTTCACATCATCCTGTTCGTCGTGGCATCGTTGGCGGCCTTGAGTATTGCGGTTCCCGCAGCGCCCGAACGGTCGCAGGCACTCCGGGGGGAACTCGACTCGGTCGACAACCGCGCTTCCAAGGATGGGGGAGGCGGGCCGGGCGAACTGGGCGGCGAGGGGTTGATTGAAGTCCTCCCTGCGGCGAACGGTTCAACTCCGCGTGGCGAGGGCCTCGACCCGGCGGCCGATGCGCTCCTGGCCGAAATTCTGCCGACGGCCGCCTCGACTGATGCCGCTCAGCGCGCCTTGCCCGGCCCGCAGACTTCGGGCTTGGGGGTCTTGCCTGGCCCCGGGATCGGTGGTGGTGGCGGTTCGGGCGGGGGATCGAATGGGGGTGTCGGTCGGGGGGTAGGCCCCGGCACCGAATTCTTCGGCGCCCGCGAACACGCCGGCTCATTCACCTATGTGATCGACTGCTCGGGAAGCATGGCGACCCGGAACGCACTCGACGTCGCCAAACGCGAGCTCCTGGCGAGCCTGGGACAGCTTCCGAGCGATGCGACCTTCGGCGTGGTCTTCTACAACCTGCACGCCACGACCCTGGCGGATTTGCAAGGACGCCGTGGTTTGATGGCGGCGACGGCGGTGAACAAGAGCCGGGTCCGTTCACAACTCGATGCGATCGTTCCCGATGGCGGCACCGATCACATGGTCGCCCTCCGCGAAGCGCTCGGGCGGCATCCCGAGGTCATCTTCTTCTTGACCGATGCCGATTTGATGACCAACTCGGATGTCGCCGAGATCCTCGCCGAGGCTGGCAAGACTCGTATCCAGGCCATTGAATTCGGACGTGGGCCGGAAGTGGGGGGCTCGGGACCTCTGAAAAAACTCGCGACGTCGACGGGAGGTTCCTACCGTTACCTCGATGTTACGAGCTTCCCCAGGCGGTAATCTCGAAGGTCGCTTGGGGCCGTGCTGCCCGATCAAAACCGAGTGAAACCCTGGAAGCCGCCGTACTCAGTGTCTGTCTCGGAAGGTCAGGCTTCACCGAGAGATATTCACCGAGAGATGAAGGACTTTGGGTGCCACGGGTTCCGTACTCGGACCCCGTGCGCCCCAGGCCAAGGCATTCCCACATGGGTTCCGAGTACGGACCGCATGGCACCCGGAAGATCCGCAAAAACTCCGGTGCGATTCACCTTCTGGGACAGACCCTCATCCGACGCGATCGGTTCTTGCGCGGGCTCTCCACGCGTCTCCCACGCCTTGATTCGGGTTGACCCCCCTGAAGTTCTCCCCTACCATCCCGGCGCGGGGGAGGGCCTTCCTTTCCCTTCCGAATGAGACGTTTTTCGCTCGATTCGGTCGTCGCGGCGGATTCGGGAGCGGCTCGCAAGCTTCTTCCTCGATTGTCGCGGCGTTCTCGTCCAGCGGTGCCACTGGTTACCAGTCTAGTCTCGTTCGGATTTGTTCCCTTTTGTCCTTGCGCGGAATGTGACCCCATGCGCACTGCGATCGCATTCGCGGCGGCCCTCACGATCCTGGTGGCCGCCGTCTGGCTGACGGTTGAGACCAGGCGCAATCGCTTGGTCTGGGATCACTTCGATGTTGTCAAGCGGGGCATCCTCTACCGTAGCGGACAGCTCAATACGGACCAGCTTCAGGCCGCCGTCAAACGCTACGGGATCAAGACGGTCGTCAACTTCCAGCTCCCTGGCAAGCACGTCGATTCCGAGCGTGAACTTGCGCGGCGGATGGGCATCGACTTTATGAACTTGCCGATGCCGGGAGACGGGTCGGGCCAGGAGTTCCAGTTCCGGGAAGTTCTCAAGGCCTGCGACGATCCGGAGCGGCGACCGGTCCTGATCCACTGCGCCCGGGGCACCTGCCGGACAGGGGCTGCCACGGCCCTTTATCGGTTCGAACGCGACGGTTGGACGGTCGAGGATGTGGTGGCCGAGATGAAGCGGCAGACCTATCGGGAAGGTTGGCTTCCGGGCTATGTCTTCGGCATGGTTCGCAATCGTCCGGGCCAGGAGATTTTCCAGCCGGCGGTGGCGTTGGATCGCAACCTCCCGAGTGGTGACGCAAAGAAGGAGACGACCAATGTCCGTTGAACCTGTCGTCGATGTTCCCGCCAAGGATGAGCGGAGCCTTCAGCAACGACAGGCGACGGAGCTCTGGACCTGGGCGTTCGTGCTGGCGATGGCGGCGGGGTTCATCCTGATTGGAGGAGGCCGCCAGGACCTTGGTCCGATCGAGGCGCGGCTGGGCCTTGCGGCCGGTGAGGCCTTCGGCCCGTTGGGTCTTGCTTTCGGCGGCTGGGAGCCGAGCCTCTGGCCTGGCGAGGTCATTCCGAGCATCCTCTGGGGGTGGGGCGAAGAGGGACGGATCACGTCCGCCTCGGTGCGCTGGCCTGCGGCGATCGCGGGCTTGCTGGCGGGCCTGATCCTCACCCGCCGCGTGATGGCGACGTTGGGGATGCGTGCGGCCATTCTGACGATGCTTTGCTGGTCCGGCTCGGTCGCTCTGATGGACCGCTCGGCGGGCACTGGGCTCGCCATGATCTCGGGGCTGGCCGTGGTGGCGACCCTCGACCGGATCTTGGGGCGTGGCTCGGGTTGGGTCGCCGGTGTTTGGGCCGCGTTGGCCTTCCTGGCCGGTGGCTGGCCCCCGCTCGCCTTGATTGGGCTCGCGACCATCGTGCTGGGACGGCGGGGGGCGGGCCTGAGCACCGGTCTGCTCGTCCCTCCGATTGTGGCGGCCGTCGCCTGGTCGGTCTGGGCCTTGAACGTGATGTCGGCCGAGGCTTGGGCCGCTGCGCTGACGCTCCCGTTGACCCAGAAGTCGGCCTGGTTTCTGCCCGTCACGGTCTTCGCCCTGGGCTTGCCCTGGAGTCCGTTCGCGGCCCTGGTGGCGAGTCGCTCGGTCCGTGACGGCTGGTCGGAGCCGGGACGTCTCCTCGTCATGGGCTGGCTACAAGTCGCGGCCGCGTGCGTTCTGGCGGGGACCGTGGTGCCTGGTCTGGCCTCGGCTGCTGGGCTGCCGGCGCTCGCCGGCTTCGCTGTGGTCGCCGCTGCAAGCGCTGATCGGCTCTGGAGCGGCACTGTTTCCGCCGTCACGCGGCGACGTGCCTTGGGGCTCTCGGCCACGATCGCCATGCTCTGGGTCATCCCGATCGTCGTGGGGGGGATCTACCTGGGGAGTGCTGTGTCTTACTATCGGGGGCTCGCGATCCTTTTGGTCGTCCTGACCGTGCCGATCGTGGCGCTCTGCTACCGGGCGGTCGCCCTGTCCGACCTGCGCCGCGCGCTCGTCATGGTGGCCCTGGTGGCTGTCTGTCTCAAGTTCGCCCACATGGGCTATTACGCCCCCGAATGGAATTATCGCCGGAGCCAGGGGCCTTGGGGCCGGGCCATTGGCCAGTGGGTTCCTCCGAATTGGCCCGTCTATATCACCCACGCTTGGTCGCCCGACCTCGCATTTTCCATCGGCCGGCCCGTTCGGCAACTTGCCTCTCCGAAGCTCCTTGCGTTTCTGAAAGACAAGCCCACGAATCACGTTCTCCTCCTCGCTTCCGAGTTCGAGAACTGGCCGGACGATGCGCCCGCCCTGGTGAAGGTGGCTTCGTTCCAGGATGAGTATGACGGGACACGGGTCCTTGCCCGAACCGCCGGGGATTTTTCCTGGCGAATCGCACGGGAGATTCCGGCGGAATAGGCGATTTGTGAAGTGTTTGGAGGTTTGAGGTGCTAAGGGGCTGCTTGCCCGGGCTTGGCCTATCCCTCTCGTCCGAATCCTTCGTTGTGACCGATGCTTTGCTCGAGAAGATTCCGGTTCTTACCGGAATCTTCTTTTTTTTGGGAGGAATGCAGAGATCGAAGTCACCGGACGAGGATTGCGGCGTATGTTTCTGGTGCACAGCACGCGCAGCGTGATATCATGCAAGCGGATTCGCGAAGCGGAGCCCTCATTCTCGTCTTGCCGGGAGGCCTACATCGGATAGAAAATCAAAAGATAAAGCGACCCGAATCGTTCTGTGAGGGGCTAACTTAGAGATCAAAAAGAGAGAGGGTTCACCACAATGCTTGGTAAATTGAAAGATATGTTCGGGTCAATGAAGCCAAGCGGGGCGAGTCAATCGGGCGGAGCCACGCGCCGATCCCGGGTGAACCTTCAGCGTCGATTCACCTTGGTTGCGTTGACCGGGCAAGGAAGCATGTCGCGCGTCCATCGCGCGGTGGATAATCAGACCGGTCGGGTCGTCTGCTTGAAGATCCAGATTCCCGAGAAGAACGAGGCCGCCGCAGCGCGCTCGGCGAAAACGACGCGGCCGCCTGAGGGGGAGATCAGCAGCCAGGTGATCCATCCCCACGTGGTCAAGACGTTCGACTACGGGCAGTCGACGAAGGGCGAACACTTCCTCTCCATGGAATTCATCGAGGGGGTTAGCCTGCGGTACGTGCGCGAGTCGCACTCGGCCAACCTTGGGGAGAAGCTCGAATTGCTCGCCCAGGCGGCCGAGGGTTTGGCCGCCGTTCACGCTCATGGCTTCATCCACCACGACATTGGCCCGCAGAACTTCCTGGTCGACCGCGACCAGCGGGTGAAGCTGATCGACTTTGGACTGGCGGTCCCGAATACGCCCTTGTTCAATCGACCGGGCAATCGGACCGGCACGCTCCAATACATGGCCCCCGAGCTGATTCGACGCGAGGCGACCGACGAACGCCTCGACATTTTTTCGTTCGGGGCCTTGGCCTTCGAGCTTCTGACCGATCGGCTCCCCTACGACGCTGGTCACAACAACTCGATGGCGATGCTGCTCCAACGGATTAATACCGACCCGCTCGACCCGGCGGTCGCCAACCCGCGGCTCCCGTCCGAACTGACCGACCTGATGCGCAAGCTGATCGCCCGCCGGAAAGCGGATCGCTGGCCGTCAATGGCTAACCTCGCCGAAGCCTTCCGATCGATCACTGTCGGGGCTGCTGTCTGAGGACAAGGCCGGCCTATCCGGATTCACCCTGGCGGTCCGGCCCAGTGGCTCCTCCCTCCAAAAGGGGGGAGTCACAATGACGGGAAGAGGCCGCTCAGGCGATCAAGCCCGGCGTGTGGCGCGCACGACGCGCGGGTGGTTGGCGTGGTCGCGAATGGTTGGTGCCAGGATGAGATCAGGCTGAGCGGCGATCAAGTCACGCACGGCCTTCTCCTGGTCCGAGCCGATTTCCAGGATCAGGTGTCCGCCTGGTTTCAGCAGGGAGACGGCTTCGGCGATCAACGGGGCGACGACACGGAGGCCGTCCGCTCCGCCATCGAGGGCGGTATGCGGTTCGTAGAGGCGCACCCCCGGCTCGAGGGTCGGGATCACGTCGGTCGGGATGTAGGGCGGGTTCGACAGAATGACGTCGAACGGTCCCTCGTTGGCGACCGGCCCGAGGCGGTCTCCCTGGCGGAACTCAATGCGATCCGCCAGGCCGAGTTTCTTGGCGTTCGCTTCGGCGATGGCGAGTGCCTCGGGGCTGAGGTCGATGGCCACGAACCGGGCCGTTTTGTGCTGATGGACGCAAGCCAGGGCGAGGCAGCCCGAGCCGGTCCCCACGTCGACGGCCCGAGGCGCATCGAGCGTTTTGGTGAGGTTGAGGAACTCCACGACCACGAACTCGGAGTCGGGGCGGGGAATCAGCACGGCGGGCGAGACGGCCATCGACAGCGAGTAGAATTCCTTGCGGCCGACCAGGTAGGCCACCGGCATCCCCTCGGCGCGGCGGCGGACGAGGTCGCGAAACTCGGCGCGCGGCTGATCTCCGACCACTTTCTCGAAATCGGTGTAGAGCTTGACCCGTTCCCAGGTCAGGACGTTGGCGAGAAGGACCTCGGCGTCGAGCCGAGGACTCTCGGCCCCTTTGCGTTTCAGGAAGTCGGAGGTCCAGGTCAGGAGCCGTCCCACCGTCCAACTCTCGTTGGAGTCGGGAGGGGGTGTCGGTGCCGGCACCGGCTCTGGGGCGCCTGCCATGGAACGAGTTCGCGACGCATCCGTGTCTCTGGGCATCGTGAGTTATACCTCGCCGAGCTGCTCGCGGCGGTCATGGTCGATCAGGGCCGTGGTCAGCGGGGCGAGCTCGCCTTGCATCACACGATCGAGGTTGTGCATGGTCAGGCCGATGCGGTGGTCGGTCACGCGATTCTGAGGAAAGTTGTAAGTTCGGATCCGTTGCGACCGATCTCCCGAGCCGATCAAGGTCCGCCTCGCCTCGGCGCGTTCGGAACGAGCCTTCTCCTCGACCTGGTCGTAGAGTCGGCTGCGAAGGATTCGCATCGCCTTCGCTTTATTCTTGTGTTGGCTCCGTTCGTCGCGGCAGTTGACGACGATCCCGCTCGGCAGGTGCGTGATCCGCACACCACTCTCGGTCTTGTTCTGGTGCTGGCCGCCCGGCCCCCCCGCCCGCATCACGTCGATTTGCAGGTCTTCCGTCCGGATGACGATCTCCACTTCCTCGGGCTCGGGCAAGATGGCCACGGTCGCGGCTGAAGTGTGAATGCGCCCCTGCGTTTCGGTGACCGGGACCCGCTGCACCCGATGCCCGCCGCTCTCGAACTGGAGGTAGCGGAACGCCCCCTCCCCCGTGATGCTGAACGAGACCTCGCGATAACCGCCGAGCTCGGTGGTTACCATGTCGAGGGGTTCAAACGTCCATCGCATCTGGTCGGCGAACCGCTGGTACATCTCCCGCAAGTCACGGGCAAACAAGGCCGCCTCGTCTCCACCGGCCCCCGCGCGAATTTCGACGATCAGGCCGGGGCGGTCCACGCCTGCCTGCTTATCGTAGATCAGGTCGCGAAGGGTTTCCCCTTGCTCGTTGTGACGAGTTCGGAGCGACTCGAGCTCGGCCTCGGCGTAGGCACGCATCTCGAAGTCCGGCTCAGCCGCGCAGAGCGCCTCCGCTTCGTGGATCTGCTTTCCGAGCTCCAGGTAACGGCCGTAAGGGAGGGCTACCTTGGCGAGGGCGCTCCGCTCTTTGGCCATCGCCGTCAGGCGCGAGACGTCGGAGGTCAGCGCGGGATCAAGGAGCGCGGCTTCCAGCTCGAGGAAACGGAGGTAGTCGGACTGCAACTTGTCGAACACTCAGGACCTCGCAGAATCAAGCGGCTTGGCGGCCGGAAGAAAGGCGCGTCGGCGGCGGTCCATTGGCGATCCGAAAAAAAAGAAGAAGGCTTCGATTCGACCCGGCACTGGGCGATGCTCATGCCCAAGGTCCGGGAAGAGCCGACTCACTCAACGACCGACGGCCCGACGAGGCAGCATCTTGGGTAAGTGCCGCCCGGCGGGCCGTATACCTTCGAGAGTCAAGGGCTCGGAGTTAGGCCTTGGCAGTCGCCTCGACCGCGGCCGCTTCCTTCTTGGCCTTGCCGTAAGTTCCCTGGAACTTCTTATTGAACTTGTCGACCCGGCCCGCTGCGTCGACGAACTTCACCGAGCCCGTGTAGTACGGGTGGCACTTCGAGCAGACTTCGACCGCAATCTTGGGCTTGGTGCTTCGCGTCTTGAACGAGTTGCCGCAGCCACAGGTCACGTCGCACTCTTGGTAGTTCGGATGAATGCTGTCTTTCATGATTTGATCCAATTCTATTCTGGCTCCACCCAACTGGGGTGGATCGTCTCGCCACTCAAGAAAACCAACCGGGGCTGCCGCCCAGTTCGACCCAGCGATTGTAGCAAATCGGACGATCGTGGGCGAGGAGGGAACTTTTCCTTTTTTTTTCTCGCTCACTTCTCGGCCGGTTCGCTCTTCTCGTCTTTCGGAAGCGGCTTCCCGTCGAGTAGCGTCATCACGTCCTTCTCAACCTCTTCGTAGGTGAATTGGTGGTTGGGGTCATCCATGGTGTACCGCTTCACTTCCTTGCCGTCGGGACCATAGATGAATACGGCCGGGATTGCACCGATGTTCAGTTTTTCGTTGCCGACCCCCTGCTCCTCGTCGAGCAGGTAATTGGCAAAGACCGCTTTCTTGGCGGTGAGAAACTCGATCGCATCCTTGACCTGCTTCGGCTCGGTAGGGTCGTCAAACGAAAGCGAGGCGACCGAAAGGCCCTTGTCGGCGAACTTTGCGTTCATCTCGACCAGGTGCGGGAAGTTTTCCTTGCAAGGAAGGCACCACGACGCCCAAACGTCGACCAAGGTGAACTTTGCGTCCTTGTTCGCGACCCGCTTGAGAAACTCGTCGAATTTGATTGGTTCGAGCTTGGCTGCTCCCTCCGTGGTCGTCACCTCAACCTTGGCCGTGGCCTCGGCCGGTGAAGTGGCCGCCTCTTCCGTAGGCGATACGATCGCGGCAGCCGGTGTCGTCTCCGGCTCTTTCGACGAATCTGTAGTTTGCGCGACAGGGGCGGTTTCGGTAGGAGCCGTCGCCGGTGCCGGCGCGGAGTGGGATTCGGGGGCGGTCGTGACGTTCGGGTCTGCTGCCTCGCCGCAACCTGTGAGAGCCAGTGCGAGGATCAAGAAAGGGCGGCTGGACACACGAAGGATTGAGGTCATGATGGTTCCCTCCCAATCAAAATGGAGATATTACGGGGAGTGGAGAGGCCTTCCGCTCGCAATAGCGGTGCGGAACGATTCGATTCCAAAAGGTTGGGATTGATTGGTTCGTGGGGAGGTCGTCGACAGTGAGCAGGCAGGTTGGAAGCGGTCGAGCCATTGAGTGCCGACGAGAGAGCCGTCGCCGATGGGATGGATCGGCGACGGCCAAGCTTGGGGCGGCCTACGAAGGGCCTACGACGTCACTTGTGAAGGGATCGAGATCACTTCTTGTCTTTGTACCCGATGCCGCAGCCACGGGCCCGAGTTTCGGCGACTTCAACCGTCTCACCGTTCTTGATCGATTCGATCGCGTTACGGACGTACTTGTGCTCGACCTTGGCCTCGGTCTGGTTGTCGTCCAGGGCACCGGTGTAGCGGATGGTCCGGTTTTTGTCGAGGACGAAGAACTGCGGGGTCACGGACGCGCCGTAAGCCTTGCCAATGCTTTGGCTGGCGTCGTAGCCGTAGGTGAAGTTGTAGCTCTTATCCTTGACCCGCTCCTTGATGCCGGGGAGACGGTCGGACTCAATGTCGTTGACGCAGACGGCGACAACCTTGACACCCTTGCCCTTGTAGTCGTTGGCGAGATCGATGACGCGGTCTTCGTAGGCCGTGACGGCGGGGCAATGGTTGGCGAGGAAAACGACAACGACCACGTCTTCTTTGATGTCGCTCAGGTTCAGGGTCGTCTCTTTATCGCCCGTGACGGCGGGAATGCCTGAGAAGGCCGGGGCCGCGTCGCCGGGGGCGACGGCCGAGTTGTGCTTACCAGCGCCCGCGAAAACCGGGCTCGCGACGAGGGTCAGGGCAGCCAGGCTCAAGAACATCTTGCGCATCGGTGCGAACTCCTCAAATGGGAAGGATGAACCGAGTCGAGCTCTCGACGTGAAAGGCCGCTCACGGTTCCGAGCAGATTCCTCAAAGGGCCCTATCCATCCCAAGGGGCCCCTTTTGCCGCCGAGTGTGGTGTGTGACCCCCGACCTCAAGAAAAACCGAGGGTCCCGCAGTGCTAAGAGCGTTGAATAATGGTGGCATGATCCCCTCTTTTTTTGAGACGTGCTCACCATTTTCGTTCCCGATTATAAGAGGCCGATCGGTCGAGTCAACGGCCTTGGGATGATGCCAAGGTGTGTGATGGTCGACGTCAAGCCCGGTGGCCCGCCCAGAGCACGGCGTTGCCGATCACCTTGCGGATCGAGGGATGCACCAGGACCGGGAAGGCGTCGTGACCGGGGCGAAGATAGACGACCCGCCCCTTGTCGATCGTCCAGGTGAGGCCGCTCCGCATCGTTTCGCCTTGGTCCCAGGTCGAGACCAGGACGACCGTCTCGGGCGTGGGAACCTTGAACGGCTCGGCGAACATGTCCGTCTTGGCGAGGGTGAACGGGGCGATGCCTTGCGCAATCGGGTGATCGGGCGTCTTTATGCTAATGTGCTCAGGTTGACCATCTTCGCGCCATCGCCCTGGTTCGCACGAGGTCCCCATCAGCTCCCGGAACGGCTTGCTGGCGCAGGCCGCGTGGAGCGCGACGAACCCGAGTTGCCCTGCGGTGACGCGCCGGACGATGGCCTCGACGCGGTCGCGCGGGACGTCGTCATGGCGGAGGCGGCCCCACCAGACGAGCACGTCGGTGTTGTCGAGTGTTTTATCATCGAGGCCGGAGCCGGGATCGCCCAGGCGGGCGCGCACGACGTTCACGCCGTCGCGACGACCGAGATACTTGGCCAGGGCGCCGTCGATGTCGTCGGGGTAGACCGACTTCTTCGCGGTTCCTTCGCACCAGACGCAGACCCGCAAGGGGACTTCCGCCGCAGGCGGAGCCGCCTGGAGCCGATTGGAATGACGTTCGCTCAGGAAACCGAGGGCCGACACCCCTGCCCAGGCCGTTCTGCGCACAAACGAACGACGATCGACCTGCATCTCGTGAACTCTCCTTGCAAACGCGTCGCGTCCAGAACAGTCTCGGGCGGGCCGATTTCATCGCACGGTAGGCTTGACCCCTTGGCAAGGTCAAGTCAAGGGAAGTAGAGATTCGGCAGGGTTGTCATGCTAACCTGTTGACCGGCGACGATGCAAGAGCGTGGTCGCCCAGCGCTATTGACATGTTGACAGGATCAACGGCCGGACTGTCCGTGGAGTCGGAACGCCAGCGGAAGCAACACGCCTAGAGTGGTCGTGCCCGCCCCATCGACTGCGACCGGGGTCTCGGGGCCGGCGAATTCGGCGAGGACCTGGCGACAGGCACCACAAGGCATTCGCAGGTTTGATTCTGCATCAGTGGGTGCATTGACGCATGCCAAGGCCAGCGCGTCGATGGTCCGCTCACCTGCGATGATGGCGGCGAAGATGGCCGTGCGCTCGGCGCAGAGGGTCAATCCGAAGGAGGCGTTCTCGATGTTGGCGCCGGTAAAAATTCGGCTTCCCGCGAGCACGGCCGCTCCCACGGGGAACTTCGAGTAAGGACAATAGGCCGACTGGCTCGCAGCGCGGGCGGCCTTCAGGAGCTCATCCAGCGGGACGGCCATATCATGTGCTCGGCTTGAGGTCCGAGTGACGATCCACGCCGTGCCCGAACGTTGCCGGGCGCGGCGTGGAGCTTGGGATGACGACTTTCACTGAGGCTTGGCTTAGTGACCGCCGAACTTCACGTCCTGGATGTCGTCTTCAGGCGAATGCGGGATGAAGTGCCAGGAGATTTCGGTGGCCACGATCTGGAGGAACTTGGTCCGGAACGCGGCTTTGCTGGCCCCTGCACTTTCGGGGATCGGCCCGCGCACCGGGAAGACGGTGTCCTTGTAGGCGTCGTAGATATTCTGCGACTCCTTGGGCTGGTCGAGGATCGGCTTTCCCTTGCTGTTCTTGGGATGAGCCAGCTCGAACGCCTGAATGTGGGTTTTCGAGTTTCCTTCGAGCAGTCCGGGGCTGGTCGGGCTGGAGACCTGGAAGGACTCGATCTCGAGGAAGATCACGATGTCGGCCTCGAAGGCCTTGGCCGCTTCGGTCGGGTCGGTCCAGTCCGGATGCCCTTCCATCCAGGCCCAGGTCTTGTCGATGTCGACCAGATTGATCTTTTTAACCTTCTCCCGGAAGATCTTGCCGATTTCCCGGGCGACCTGGCGATCGAGCGACTGGAAGTCGGTCTGAGTCCCGGCCAGCGCATGGGCCAGGATGACGACTTTCTTCCCCTTGAGCTCGGTTTTGCACGGGGGAGGAATTGTGGGCTCGAACGGCTGAAGGAAATAGAGCACAGTTCGTGGATCGCAGCCGGCCAGGGCCAGAAGCCCCGCGGTAGCGATCACGAGTGTGGCAGCGGCGCGTCGCGTCCTTGCGTGCGGCCGAGGGGTCTTCATAACACCCTCCCTAAGAACAGGCGAAGTGTCCAGAACAATAGGCTCAAGGCCACGGTGGCCACGACGAGGCCGATGAGGGGCTGTTCCAGCGTCCGGAACCCGAGCGGCCGCCCCAGGGCCGCACAGGCAACCAGCCAGGGAATCAAGGCGACGCAAGCGGGGGCCAACAGGCTCCCCGCGGGATTGGCCCGCCAGGATCGGTCGAACCGTCCCCGAGCAAACCAAGCAAACGCCGTCGTCATCCCGCAGGTCGGACAGGGGTGGCCTGTGACCACCGAAAACGCGCAGGGGGGGAGGCCGAGTTGAGTGTGCGTACCGAAGCCGCGAACATCGGGCTCCAGCCAACGCGCGATCAGCAAGACCACCGCCAGCCCTATCGCTAAAACAACAAGGGCGCATCGGGTTGGCCGTCCCAACCGAGATCGCTCAGGCTGCGGATTCATGGTGTGCCGATCGGACGAGATGACATGATCCGAAGCGTACGCACGGGTCGAAACCCCAGACACATGACAGGTCGCGTTAACTTACCGGAGGCCTCGATTTGAGGCAAGAGCAACCGGGTTCCCGACCGAAAGAAGAGAGAATCCGCTTTCGCCACACTGGCCTCCTCTGCCTCGGCTAGAGTTGCTCGACCCAGGCCTCGGCCTCGAGCGTGCAACTCTGCATGCGACGCTCCACCTCCTGGCGGCAGGCCTCAATGGTCTCGCGATCGGCGTCGGGGGGCACGTGGACCGCCTCCGGGATCACGCAGGCGGCCGGTCGGTACGGCCGCGGGACCGCAAAACGATCCCAGCTCTTCGCCCGCCAAGGTTCGCGGAAGGCCATCCCGACCCCCACGATCGGCAGGCCGGTTCGGCTTGCGAGGTACGCCAACCCTTGATGGACGTGCCGTCGCGGTCCTTTGGGGCCGTCGGGGGTCACGCAGAGGTGGCCGCGATCGACCCGGCTCGTCATCTCGCGGAGGGCACGAGCACCGCCCCGTGTCGTCGATCCCCGGACCACGCCGAATCCGAGTCGCTTGACCACCTGCGTGATCAACTCGCCGTCGCGGTGGTCGCTGATCAGGATCTGCATCTCGGGCCAGGCCCAGAAGTAGGCCGGGAAGAGCATCACCTCATGAAAGAAGGCATAAATGTAGCGCTGGCCGGTTCGCCGCGCATATTCAGGGTTGAGCGTCGGGTCGGCGTACCGGAAGTGGAAGGGGCAGGTCCCCACCAGCCGGCGGACTGTCCACGCACCTGTGATGCCGATCGCACGGACCAAGAGCGGATGCTGAATTTTCATCGGCCCTCCCTGGCCTGATAGATAGATCACCCGGAATGGTCGACTCCTCAATGGCCCGATACCTTAGTCGTCTCGGCGATTTGCCGCCAGCGAGAA
Organism: Singulisphaera acidiphila DSM 18658; assembly: GCF_000242455.2. Classification (GTDB taxonomy): domain Bacteria; phylum Planctomycetota; class Planctomycetia; order Isosphaerales; family Isosphaeraceae; genus Singulisphaera; species Singulisphaera acidiphila. The sequence continues at coordinate 3,948,805 of NC_019892.1, read as the reverse complement.
AGTTCGCGCCGTGACCTTCGTCTCAGGGGAGGCTCCCCGTCGCCAGAATTGTGAATGCGGAGGCATTGCTCTCGGTCCGATCGGTGAATTCGCGTGTTGGCCCCGCAATCGCGAGGGCTTCGATGGGGTGATAGGTGGTGGTGATGCGTGGATTCCGGGCGTGTCGTAAGCCCAGCAAGGCCAACGCGTCTTTCACGGCGCGATACGCGAACCAATAGCCGATCAGATTCGGGCCGGGCAAAGGGGCGAGTACCAAGGATAAAGGAGAGATGAGGACATTGAACCCCAACCAGGGAAGATGGCGGCGACGACAGCGTGCCATATAGCCGACCCAGAGGGACTGGGCCTCCTCGCCTGGCATCTCGGCCGGGTGATAGACCTCGATCGTTGAGGCCGTGCGTAGCCGGGCAAGCATCGACTCATCGTCCGGCATCCGACTGTGGAGGTAATCCCAGAAAGCGCGGGCCTTACCGGCCGGCCCGCGATCGGCATGCGACCATGCCGTTTTGAGACTCTGCGCCTTGCGCTCGATCCAGCCGCGAAATCCGTGATGGGGGGGATGATTCTCTCGAACAACCGACTTCTCGGCGTGGAAGACAGCCTTCCCCTCGGCGGTCAGGTGCAGTTGAATCTTCAATGTGCCCCCCTCGTCCGCACTTCGGGCGGTTCCTGCGAAATCCCGCTCCGAACGGCTCGTCCCGCTCTTCTTACGAAGGCGGGACGGAGGAGGTTCGCCAACCTCAAAATCATGCGACCAGAGCCGTCCTGAGACAACTCCTGCGAATCAGGTGCCCAAAACACTTTGCACGGGGGGCCGCTTGCCCGTGATTCAGAGGCTCGTTTTGGAAGCGGTGGCTCAGCCTTCCGTTGGTCCGTGTGCTATCCAAAGAATGTCAGTCACGATCCTTTTTGGTTAGCGGATCGTCACAAAATCATTATGGTTGAAGAGCACATGAACAAGACTTTCCCGCGCACGCTGTGCGGGGTCGGCGGCGGGTTTCACCGTGCTGGCGGGGCCCGAAGTGAACGGGTGGAGTCCTCCTTTATCCGCCAACCGGCCCGCCTGTTCGGTCAGGTAGTTTTCACAGGCGGCTCGCTCCTCGGGAACTGGAGCGCGGCCGAGCACGCGTTGGAAGGCCGTGGTTACAAACGCGGGGTTATCCGTGCCGGCCGGCACGGACTTGAGGTCGCGGGAGATCGAGGCCGCCAGGATCCGTGACTGCTCGAACGCGATCGGGCTGTTCGCCAACGCCAATGCCTGTTGCGGGACGACGCTTTCGGAGCGACGGTAGCAGGAGGTCGCGTTGGCGGAGTCGAACAGTTTCAAGAAGGTGACGCGCTTCTCCTTGGCATGTCGGAAGTAGAGGCTCCGACGCTTTGAGGCGAGATCCGTGTTCGGGTCGAGGTCGGGCCCGCCGAGTTTGTCTTCAAGGGTGCCGGCCGTGTGCAACAGGTTATCGCGAACCGCCTCGGCTTCCATCCGGCGCGGGTTCATTCGCCAGAGGGACCGGTTCTCCGGGTCTTGGGCCAGATTCGTGTCGCCTGGCCCTGCGGACGAGGATTGGCGGCGATAGGCCTGGCTCGTGACGATCAGGCGGTGGAGCTGTTTCATGCTCCAACCACTGTCCATGAACGAGGTTGCCAGCCAGTCCATGAGCGCGGGGTTCGCGGGGCCTTTGCCGTTGAGGCCGAAGTCGAACACGGTTTCGACCAGTGGCGTGCCGAAGTGCCGCAACCAGATGTGGTTGACAGCGACCCGTGCCGTGAGTGGATTTTCCTTCGAGGCCATCCAGTTCGCCAAGGCTAGCCGGCGTCCTGTGCTCGTCGAGGGATAGACCGTGCCGAGGCTCGCATAAACGGCGCTGCCGTTGTCGAGAGCGTCTTGGGCGGTGTCGAAGGCTTTGCGGGCCTCATCCCGTTGCTTGGCTGCCGAGGCGACGGCGGCCTGCTTGGCGGGAAGGTCGACCGACTTGAGCGTTCGTTCCGGCCCCTTCTCGTTGGGCGTCTTGCCCGGGCGAAACGAGGGGGAGACCGGTGAGGTCTGATTGGCACTGTCGAACGCCTGCTCTGCGGTGAGCAGGTCAAAGAGGGCCTTGGCGACGGCGGCCGTTCGCTCGGCTCGACCCGCCTCGAGAGCCAGGCTGGGGGCGTCGGCGGCAGGCGGGGTGGCGTGCTTGGCACGATCGGCGTTGATTTTTGCTTCGACGGCCGTGAGATTGGCGCGAGCCAGGATCACCGCCCGCGCCGCCAGGGCGGAGGCCGCCGCCGCTTTGTGGGACGCCTCCTGTGCGGGCTTCGGATCGCGAGCGATCGCTTCGAGTGCCGTCGTATCGACGAGGCTCCGATCCGCCTTGGCCAGGGCGGATCGTTGGGTGGCGACGTCGGCCTTGGCTTGGGCCAGCGTCTCTTCCTGAACAAACGGACGCGTTCCGGGATAATACGCCTGGGAGGGCAGGTTGACCGCCTCGACCGGGAATTTGCCTTGGCTGAGGACCCGAGGGAGGCCGGGATCGAGTGCCTTCTCCTTCACGGGCCGTTTCTCGTCGCCCCGCTCGAAGAGGAAGGTCGGTGTTTTGGGGTCCTTGTCGTAGACGCGAACCAGGCCGTCCTTGAGCGGGTCGGGCTGGCCGGCGATCCGATCGGTGCGGATCTCGTGGGGTTCGAAGAAGGCGCGGAACTTGTAATAGTCCTCGTGGGCAATCGGGTCGTACTTGTGGTCGTGGCACCGGGCGCAGTTGATGGTGAGGCCCAGGAAGGCTTTCGAGGTATGTTCGACGATGTTGTCGAGCCAGACGTTTCGGTTGAACTTGTACCAGTTTCGGACGAGGTAGCCGGTCGCGCGTAGGGCCTCGGGGTCGTCGGGCGCGGCCTCGTCGGCGGCGATCATCTCGACGACCATCCGGTCGTACCCTTTGTCTTTGTTGAGTGATTCGACGATCCAGTCGCGCCAGCGCCAGATGTGGGGTTGGCTCTCGCGAATCTCCGCGTTGTAGCCGTCCCAGTCACTATAACGCCAGACGTCCATCCAGTGCCGTCCCCAACGCTCGCCGTAGCGGGGGCTCGCCAGAAGGCGATCCACGACTTTCTCGTAGGCGTCGGCTGAGGGATCCTCAAGGTAGGTGTGGAGTTCGGCCGGGGTCGGAGCCAGGCCGGTCAGGTCGAGCGAGGCGCGGCGGATCAAGGTCTCCTTGTCGGCGAGCGGTCCGGGCACGACCCCTCGCTCCTTCTGCTGGGCGGCGAGGAAGGCGTCGATCGGGTTGCTCTTGAGGGGGATACCCTCCACCGCAGGGACTTCAGGCCGGGTCGGCCGCTGGAAGGACCAGTGCCGGCGCGGGTCTTCCGGCTCGGCTTCGGCCGTTGGGGACTCGGCTCCCTGGTCGATCCATGCCTTCAGGGCGGTGATCTCTTGGGCTGAGAGCGGCTCCCCCTCGGGGGGCATTCGCCAGCCATCCGCGCCGGTGACGGCTTCGATGAGGAGGCTCTCGGCACTCATGCCGGCGACGACGGCCGGTCCGCCGTCCCCCCCTTGCTTGATTCGCGCGGCCGTGTCGAGTCTGAGACCGCCCTTTGCCTTGAGTACCCCGTGGCAGGCCACGCACCGCTTGGCGAACAGAGGCTTGACCTCCCGGGCGTAATCGACGGATTCGGCCGCCGAGAGGATCCCAGACAGCGCGAGGCAGCCGAGCAAGGTCGCGAGCATCGTCTTCATTGGGATTCACCGCGGTACTAAAGAGGAAGGAGGTCCGCGAGGGTGCCGACGGCATGAAAATCGCGCACTCGAAACCCAGAGGATGGGTGAGGCCAGCGCGGGGTCGATCGCCGGGAACAATGACGATCCTAACCCATTCGGCCGACGGCTCCACAAGAAAATGTGCCGGCACCGCACTCACTCTTACGTAGGGACGTCACCGGCCAGATTTCTGCATGAGCCGGATTCTGATCTCCGCGATCGACTTCTCCAGCATGTCGGAGGGCCCGCCGTCGCGTTGCCTTTTCGGCCTTCTTCTTGCCTGGATTGTTCCGTCCTACATCGATTGAAGTCCGACTCCCGCCTTTTTTTTCAGCCCGATGGCTTGACAGGCCCTCTCCAACCTTGTTGGAATGAGCGCGAATGAAACTGAGACTCATTCTCAAAACAAGGGCATTGTTCCTCCCACCACCCCTTCTCTTTTTTTGGACGGCACGCGAGATGATTCGCCATCGTGCGTTCACTCTGATCGAGCTCCTTGTTGTGATCGCCATCATCGCCGTTCTGATTGCGCTGTTGCTGCCGGCGGTGCAATCGGCCCGTGAAGCGGCCCGACGCATTCAGTGCACGAATAACTTGAAGCAACTCGGGCTGGCGATGCACGGCTATCACGACATCAACAACTGCCTTCCGGGTGTGGCTGTCACCTCCACGGCCGGCCCTGTTGCTGGCCCCTACATGGCAGTCCTGCCGTTCATGGAGCAATCGAATCTGACCAGCGCGTACAACTTCAATGTCGCCTGGAACGCCCCGGTCAACTCGACCGTCGCGACGTCCCGCATTGCCGCCTACATCTGCCCCTCCAACCCTGACGCCTTCGAGAAGCCCACCAGCGGCTATTACGCAAGCGATTACACGGCCCTGCGGACTGCGATGAAGTGGGATCTGTGTAAGTCAATGTTCGAGATGGGGTCATACGTCGGGTTCAACGCGGCAACCGACGGACTCTCCAACACGATCATGCAGTATGAGTCGGCCGGGCGTGCCAACTGGTACGTCTTCAAGAAGAAGAACCCGACAAACCCCCCTTGGAATTACTACGGGACCGCGGACTGGGGCACGAAGATCGAGCCTTGGGCCGGCAACGTTGGCGGCGGCTGGATCTTCCCCACCGTCATCAGCCTTGACCAGGCCGGCGGCGCCCCCAACGTCGTCTGGTTCGTCGGATCGTCAGTCATGAACGTGAGCAACTGGTACGGCAATGCGTATTCGTTCCATCCCAGCGGCGTCAACGCCGGTATGGGCGACGGCTCGGTCCGGTTCGTGAAGCAGCAGACCTCCGTCGAGGTGCTCGGCGCACTCACCTCTCGCGACGGCGGCGAGATCCTCAGTTCCGACGCCTTCTGAGCCGAGCGACGGCGGATCGAAAGGGTAAATCAGTCACATGCGCGTTTGTATCAACCGGATCGCCCTCGCGGCCTGCCTGGCCTGCGCCGGCTGTCGAGAGAGCTGGCAGGCCAATACCTACCCGGCCACGGGCCGCATCTCCATCAACGGCAGGCCCCCGGCGGGCGCCCTTGTGGAACTGTTCCCGACCACCAAGACGGACGAGCGAAACTCGCGCCCTTGGGGCCTCGTGAAGGACGACGGTACGTTCGTCCTGGCCACCTACGACGGAGAGCCCGGGGTGCCGGTCGGCGATTACATGCTCACCATCAAGTGGCCGCCCGACGCCTCCAAGCCGTCCATGGTCGACCGGCTCAAGTCCAGGTATTCGAGCCCCGAAAAGTCGCCATGGAAGGTCACGATCAAGGGAGAAGACAACGTTCTTCCCCCTGTCGAGCTGACCGACGTCGATGTCGACATGAAGGCCGACTCGGCCATCCCGGCAGGGCCCATGAATACGGCCGAACCGAAGAAATCCCCCAAGGCGCGACGATAAGGGGCGGCACGGAACTTCGAGTTTGCTCACAAACGAGCGGGCTTGCGACAAGAGCCTGCTGGGGGGCTGGGCGGCATTTTTCTGATGCGCCACTCCGGAAAATCTCAACCGGATGGGCTAACAAGGCCGAGTCACCTCAGGCGATCGTTTGACTTGTGCATCGAACGGTGTGGTTGACGACCGTTTCATGGGCGACGCCTTGAAGCGTCGTGGCAACCAGGCCGATTCCCCTTCGATGAGGAAGACTCTGCCGAAAATGCGGGCGAAGCCGGTCGGCCTGGGTTTGTGTCTCACGCTTTTCCTCATCTGCTTTCGAAGACGAATCCGATTTGTGACAAAGCATATGCGCCCGCTTTAGGTTGAGCCGAATCTGGATCTCGAGACGGGTTTCCAAAGGACTGGGAAGCTTGTTGGGATCGTTCTGATTTCGGCGGTTGGGAAGGAGCCCTGCCCATGATTCGGGACAACGGACGGCCTGTTCGTCAGTCGAACATTGACCCGACCTCGGTTTCACGGGCGCGGCGGAGATCGGCTATGCCGGTTGTTGAGGCCCTTGAGGCTCGGCAACTCCTCTCGGTTTATACCGGGCCATCGTCGAGTCGGCCGATTGCTTCCAACGGCTCGCTATTCACGCTCAGCGTGACCGGCGGGGGCTACCAGACGGTCAAGCGTTTGAAGGGTGGCCAGATCGCGATCAACCTCTTTTCCACGAATCCGAATAGCACCTTGACGATCACGGCTCAGCCGCGTCAGGCACACTTCAATACGACTCAGATCAACATTGGTAAGATCAACGTCAAGACCGGCCTGCTCGGATCGATCGACGCGGGGGGGGCCAATCTGCTCGGGCCGATGACCCCCCTGCAAGGTTCGGTCTCGTCGATTCAGCTCGCCAGCATCGGACGCAATGCGACTGTGGATGTGAAAGGAGACCTGGGCGAGCTCAACGCCGGGAGTGTGGAGCTTGGGCCGACAGGCCGGATCCACGTCGGCGGTAACCTGACGGGGTCGGTGGGCGGTTCCATCAATCTGGACGGTGGGCACTTTGTGATCGATAACGATGCGACGGGGACCTTCAATCCGGCGAGCCTTGTCGTTCAACATGGTGGCGTCTTTGCGGTCGGCCACGACCTGACCGGGGGGTTCAACCTCAGCGGCGACATCCAGGCAAAGACCAATGGCCTCATCAATATCGGCCATGACCTGGGAGGGTTGACCCTGGGGCGAGGCCTGAGCCTTCAGGGCGGCCGGTTCATCGTCGGGAATGATCTCACCACGGCCGGGACGGTTGCGAACACGGTCCAGGTTTCCGACAACGGGCTCCTCTCCATCGGTCGCGACATCACCGGCGGTCTGAACGTGAAAGGGGACGTCAGGCTCGACTCGGGGGGCAACATTCTTGTCGGCCGAGACCTGGCCTCGTTGACCGTGGGAGGTGACTTTGCGGTCAAGCCCACCGGGGGCCAGTTGGCGGTCAAAGGCAACCTGGTCGGTCTAACCGTGAATGGGGCCCTGAACGGCAAGGGATCCCCCACTTCACTTGATCTTTTTGTCGGCCTCGACCTTTCGAATCTCCGGGTCCTCGGTGGCGGGGCGACCCTGGGAGGGGTTCAGGATGCAAACATCGACGTTGGCAAGAATCTCTTCGGAGTCGACGTTCGCCACGGAATCTTCAAGAGCCTTATCACTGCGGGGGTGTTGATCGACGGGGCCGGCGATGGCTCGTTGGGGGTGACTGCGAACATCGGGGCTGACGGGGTCGACGCGGTCCTGAACTCGGAGCTTCGCGCGGGGGTCGGGATCCACAACATGACGATCGGCGGCGACGTCCGGTCCGAGTTCGCGCTCAACCCGAACGCCACCGGCTATCCCACGCGGATCATTGCCGGCGAGGATCGTCAGGAACACTTCCTGACCGGGGGCAACATCGACAACTTCCAGATCCTCGGTTCGTTGATCGATTCGGTCCTCGCCGCCAGCGTCGCGCCGAGCGGTGGGAACGGCACCTTGCCCCCTTCGGGTTACGGGCCGCCGCCGACCCGCTCGACGGATCCGGGCGACGGGACCTATGACGCCCCAGCGGGGGTGATTTTCGGAGGAAGCGTGACCGCCCCGGTTCCTTATATCAACTACACCGAGATTACCTACTTCAACGAGACGTTCAAAGAGATCGCATACAACAGGCAACTCGACCCGATCATCGACGACTTCATCCTTCCGGGCACGATCAACCTCAGCTTTGCGTCGCCCCCATTGACTCAGGCCCAGTTGGCCGATCCGACGGTCACGACGACCAATTCCGGGGGAGGTACCACAACCACCGGGACGACGACCCTGAACCTGCCGTTGCCTACCAAGTCGACGGTTCTCGGCGGGGTGGTCTCGCACACGCACGTGGGAGAGGCCGATTTTGCCGGCATTTTCGCTGCTGACACTCGCGGCGTGTTCATTGGGACGTTGCCGAGCCAATGACATCGTCAGGTCTTTGCTCCGCGTGGGGCGGCGGTCGTTCCGGCTTACCGTTGGCGGGCCGAGGCGCTTTCCCGCCCTTGCGGGTCGGGGCGATCTTGGCTAAGGTCAAGCAATGGATCGGAGTCGATCGAGACGACGCTCTCGTGTTCCGGTCGATTGGGGTCATTCCGCATAAAAGGTCGGGGATTACGTGCCTACAATGGCCAATGGGAAGCCTCGACAGCACCTTGAGTTGCCCACAGAGGTCGCGCCGGTCGGACCTGCCTCCGTGGCGGTTCGCACGGCCTTGACGCGGGGGGTCGAGCGGATGCTCCACTGCGATCCCTCGGCCAGGCAGGGGCTGACCGAGGGGGTCCACGGGATGCGGACCTCGACGCGTCGGCTTCGCAGTGCGCTCCGCACGTTCGGCCCGCTCGTGAAGGCCGAATGGTCCTTGCCGCTCGAGCAAGAACTCAGGTGGCTGGCGCAGGTGCTTGGAACGGTGCGGGATCTCGACGTGCTTCGCGAGCGTTTGCTCAGAGCCTCGGGAGACGCGCCGGAGAAGCTCGCTCCCTTATTCCGAACGCTGGCGGTGGAGCACGAGCGGGCGTCCGGGAGGCTCAAAGAGGTCCTCCAGGGGGATCGTTATCGCGACCTGATCGAGCGGTTGGAGCAGGCTGTTATCGACACCCCACTTCGGCCCGAAGCTGCGAATATGCGTCGCTCCGAACTCCCTACGCTGGTCGGAGAGGCCTGGAAATCGCTCAAGAAACGGGGTCGGGCGCTCCACCCCAATGACCCTGACAAAGACTTCCACGAGGTTCGTAAGCGAGCCAAGCGTGCCCGGTACGCGGCTGAAGATGTCGCCGATGCGCTCGGCAAGAATCGTGCGAAAGAGGCGAGACGGTTCGCAGAGAGCGCGACCAAGGTGCAAGACGTCCTGGGGGAACACCAGGATGCGAGCATCGCCGCTCAGGAAATCACGCGAATCGCCGCTCTTCATCCCTACGACATTCCCTTCAAGCTCTCTGCTCACCGCCTTTTCAAGCGGCAGATGCGCCTGGCCGATCGTTCTCGGGAACGATTCTTCAAGGTCTGGGACAAGCTTGACCACAAGAAATTCCGCCGTTGGCTCAATCCCTGACCCTCTCTCTCTTTGAGCGGACCGGAGAACGGTGGCCACCTTCGAAGTTGTTGCGCTTTCCGTCGGCGTTTCTTCCCTGAATTCACCCTCCGTCTGGTGCATCCTGGCCTAGACTTGAGCGGAATGTTTGCAAAATATAGCCATCGTTCCTTCGCAAGCGGTCTCGGGTGCGTTGGGAAAGGTGGCGATGGGGCCGAATGAACGCTTTGGGTGTGTGATGCTTGAACGTCGTTCGAATCACTCTGCGTCCAATCGAAGTGGCGACCGCCGTGGTGCGTCGCGTTACGTCACGGGGCAAACGTTTGTCATTCTGAGCTGGACGGAGGGAGAGGAGTTGCGGAGCGTCGTCGCCACGCTTCGCGACATCAGTCTGGGTGGGGGCTCCGCGCTGGCCAAGGTTGCTCCCAGCGCCGGGACGATGGCCTGGTTTCGTCTCCAGGGCGATAACACCTCCCCATGGGTCGCGGCGACCATCGTGGCGATCTCCAAAACGGGTCTGCTCGGACTCGGGCCGCGCTGGATCCGCTGGAAGTTCCCGGAATCCTGCCCGTATCATCTCTTCAAAGATGCAATCAACGGCTTTAGCTCCAGCCGTGAAGTTGACGACGTCACGTTGCCGGGCTACACCCGCCGTGACTGGCGGGATTGAGCGACGCGGAACTCGCCGGGCTTGTTCGTGCACAGTCTCCGCTCGGCTCGCGATCCAAAAGGGGGCGCGAAGACGAGAGGCTGTGTCTGTACCTGGAATTAATTCAACAGACCGACCGCACGACTCTTGAGGATCAACGAGTCGTGCTTTCTGTTGTGTCCAGGAGCCGGCGTTCGAGCCGCCAGATGCGATCGTCAAGGATGTTGCCGCGGGAGGACGGGTCGGCTTCGAGACCCAGGGTGATGCCCGTCAATCCTTGCACTCGGCTTCGGATCTGCTCGACGTCGTCGATCCAAGGGCGAGGCGCTTCCCAGCGACGGACCGACCGATCGAAGCTGCCGGTCAGGAAGAAATGGCCGGAGGGGTGGAAGCTCACCGCCGAGACTCGGCCCTGGTGTTTCAAGGGGGGGCCGATCGACCGGCCGGTGGGGAGGCTCCAGAGGCGGGCGGTCTGGTCATTGCATCCGGTCAGGAGCGTTTTGCCGTCCGGCGCGAATGCGATCGAGATGATGCTTGCGCCGTGGGGTAACGGCGGGCCGACGGGTCGTCCTGTCTTGACCTCCCAGATCCGGGCGGTGTCGTCCTCGCTCCCGGTGGCGACGAGCCGACTGTCGCGGCTGAACGCAAGGCAGTAGATGAAGCCTTGGTGACCGCGGAGCACACGTCGGATCTGCCCGGTCGCCACGCCGTTGGCCACCTCCCAGAATCGCACGGAACGCCCTTCGGCCGTGACGATCGTTTGGCCGTCGGGGGAGAACCCCAGGGCCATGATCTCCGATTCGAGCGGGAGCAGCGGGCCCAAGTGGCGGCCGGCGTACGGGTCCCAGAGGTGGGCTTTCGTGTCTTCGCCGGCGGCGAGGAAGGCTCGCCCATCGGGTCGGAAGGCCACCGTGGTGACTGCGCCCGGCAGTTTCAGGGGGTGGCCGACCGGCTGGAAGTCGGCCGCGGTCCAGAGTTGCGCTGTCCCATCCGAGGCGCCGGTCAGGATGGTGTCGCCGTCGGGACTGTAGGCGACCGCTCGGATGTCCGACTCGTGGGTTCGAGAGGGGCCTATCGGTTCGAGCGAGATGGCATCGCGGATCCGGGTCACTCGGCCGGAATCGGTCGTTACGAAGGTCCAGCCGTCGGGGGAATAAGCCATTGCCAGGACACGCTCGCCATTCGTCTGTTTGGCCATGAGCGGTCGCGTGGTCGGCCCGACCCAGATTCGGGCGACAGTGTCGCCACTCCCGGTCGCGAGGGAACGGCCATCCGGGGCGAACGCGACTGCCGTGACCGCGCCCAGATGCTCCATCGGCAACCCGAGGGCCTGGCCCGTGCCTGTCTTCCAATACCGGGCCGTTCCATCGTCGCCGCCCGTCGCCAACACCTGACCATCGGGGCTGAACGCCATCCCGTAGATTTCCGACCGGTGTGCCTGTTGCATGCGGAGCCGCTGCTGGGTGGCGGTGTCCCAGAATTGAATGATCCCGTCTTCATCTCCCGTTGCCAGCACTTTGCCGTCGGGGCTGAACGCCAGACAGTTGACCGCCGAGTTGTGAATCAGAGGAGCGCCGATCGGCTTGCTCTCGCCTCTCTTCCAAATCAGAGCGGTCCCATCTTCGCACCCCGTGGCGATCATCGAGCCGTCGGCGCTGAAGACGGCCGGATTGACCGGGGCCGGATGGTCGGTCAGCGATGGCCCCAGAGACCGTTGTGTCGCGGTGTCCCAGAAGTCGACCGAGCGCCCGGTGACGGTCAGAAAGGAGCGACCGTCGGGGGCGAACGCCACGGTCTTCACCGAGCTGTCTTGCACGAGGGGAGGGCCGAGGGGATGGCAGGTCGCGGTGTCCCAGAGCCGCGCTGTTCGATCGGCGCTGCCGGTCAGAATCACCTTACCATCAGGGCTGAAGACCGCGCTGTTGACGTAGCTCCCATGTTTCAAAGGCTCGCCCAACGCTTTGCCAGTCTCCACGTCCCAGAGGCGGGCCTCGCCCAGCAGCTTCCCCTCCACCATGACGCTGCTACCGGTCAGGAGAGTCCGGCCATTGGGCGAGAGGGCCACGGACCAGATCGCGTCGGGATGGACGAACATTTCCCGGAGCGGGATCATGGGGGTGTGCCAGGCGTCCAGGTTGCTCAGGATCGTCCGCCTCAGGTCGGATGCGCCTGCCGGGGTGATCGCCAGGGCATGGGCCAGCCGGAGCATGCCGAGGCCGGTCGTCCCCTGCTCACAGAGGCCGATCCCCTTGTCGAGATCGAGGCTGGCGGCGAGATCCTCGGACGCGATCCGAACGGTCTGCTCGCGCTGCCAGGCTCGGTGGACGACCCCCGTGGCGAGTGACATGACGATCACGAGACCGACCAGCACGGCCGAGGCGGCGCGGACCCAGGCCCGATGCCGCCGCGACCACCGCGCCAACCTGGCCAGCCGCGACTCGGGCTGAGCCGAAACGGGCTCGTCGGCGATCCAGCGTTCGATGTCCTCGGCGATCGCACGGGTCGACGGATAGCGATCCTTCGGCAGGAGCGCCATCGCCTTCAAGCAGATGGCTTCGAGCGCCGAGGGAATCGGTCCCAACGCCGCCGCTGAGGGCGTTCGGAAGTCGCCCCGCTGGACCTTCGTCAGCAGGATGCCCGCTGGGGCATGATCGAACGGGGCCTGGCCTGTCAGCAGATAGTAGAGCGTGGCTCCCAGGTTGTAGATGTCGCTGCTCGGGCCCAGATCCTCGATCCGGCCGGCGGCCTGCTCGGGGCTCATGAAGGCCGGAGTCCCGACGGTCGAGCCGGGTAGCGTTTGATCGCTCGACGAGCCCGTGATGAGAGCGGCCGTGTCCGCTGTATTTGAAGGTTCCGCCGTATCTTGCCCCATGAACTTGGCCAGTCCCCAGTCGACGACCAGCGTCTCGCCGTGTAGACCGAGCATGATGTTGCTCGGCTTCAGGTCGCGGTGGAGGATCCCTCGGCTGTGCGCATAGTCGATGGCGTTGCAGACGTCATTGAATCGGCGCAACAGGCCGAGCAAGGCGACCGACCGTTTGCCGGGGGCATGAATCGGTTCGACGGAGGAGTGGAAGCGGTCGATCGCCGCGGCCAGGGTCTCCCCCTCAATGAATCGCATCGCATAGTAAGGGCGGCCGTCGGCCGATTGGCCCAAGCCATAGATCGGCACGATTCCCGGGTGTTCGAGGTTGCCGGTGATCTCCGCCTCACGGATGAACCGAGCCCGGTTCGTCGGGTCGTCGGCCAGCCGCTCTTGAATTGCCTTGAGAGCCACCTCTCGGCCAAGCTCTTCGTCGCGTGCCACGAAGACCTCGCCTAGCCCCCCTTTGGCATGCGCTCGGATCGGTACGTACCGGCCTCGGGCCTGCAATGAGGCGTCCGTTGGCTCCTTGGGCTTGGGCTGGTCGGCGGAGTTGGCGGTCTGGCCACTCTGATCGACCGTGGCCAGAGGGTCGTCGTCATCTCGTTGGGTATCGGCCGAGGCCATGATCACCAACTTTCACCGCATTCATCGCGGTCGGTTTCGGGTCGGTAGGGTGGGCACGATCCACCCCATAATCGGCTTTGTCGCAAACACTTAACTTAAGAGGGTCGGTGGGCCGTGCCCACCCAGCGGGACATATCCGGAGAAAGAGGCCGAATCATCTCGAACCCAGAAGCTCGGTCGTCGACGACGCACCCGGCGTGTCTGGCGCGGCCGGCCGTACGTGGAAGTCGATGACCAGAGGGAGATGGTCGGAGGCTCGTTTGGCGAGCGGTGTTCGGATGACGCGCGCTTGACGAACCTCGATCCCGCCCCGCGCGAACGCCTTGTCCAGGGAGACGACCGGGAAATAGGCGGGGAAGGAGCGGAACCGCTCGTGGGGGACGGTCAATTGCTCGAACCCATGAGCCGCGAAGCTCATACGGGCGAGTGTGTTCCGCCAGTCATTGAAGTCGCCGATAATCAGAGTCGGCAGGGTTGCCGATTCGCGGAAGCAGTCGTGATCCAAGAGGTGCCGCACCTGCCAGTGGCGCTCCCGTTCGGCGAGCCCGAGGTGCCAGTTGATCAGGTGCAGCGGGCCCTCGGGGGTTTCGACGATGGCGAGCTGGGCGCCGCGCGGCTTTCTGCGCCTTTGGCGGAGCGAGATCTGGTGGGTGTGACGGAATTCCCATCGCGACAGGACGAGGTTGCCGTAGCCCCCGGCCCCGAGGTGGACGTTGAGCTGATAAATCTCAGCAGCCGACTGAATCGCGTCGGCGAGCCGTCGCGGTTGGTCGTCGTGCCGGGTCCGCCTGACATTCAGGTCGACTTCCTGAAGGCAGATCAGGTCCGGCTCCTGCTCCGCGATGACCCGAATGATTCGGTCGATCCGGTAGCGCCGGTCACGGCCGCCGATCCCTTTGTGGATGTTATAGCTCAGCACTCGCATGGATCGCCGCGTCCTTCGCCACTCGCATCGTTTCCTGAATCGAGCCCGTTTCCCCTCCTTGTGACCGGGACTCGATCAATCGGGCCATTCCCCTGAGAAGACCTCGGTGGCCGGCCCCGTCATGAAGACCGATTGGCCGTCGCCGGGCCATTCCAGTTCGAGGTCGCCGCCAGGCAGGTGGGCGATGATCTTGCGACCGGTGCGGCCGGTCAGGATCCCCGCAACGCAGACGGCGCAGGCGCCGGTGCCACAGGCCAGGGTGATCCCGGAACCGCGTTCCCAGGTGCGCATCCGGACCTCTCCCGGTCCGACGACTTCGGCGAAGTGGACGTTGACCCGTTTCGGGAACGTAACGTGATTCTCGAGCAAGGGGCCGAAGCGTTCGACCGGGAACCGCGTGACGTCGTCGACGTAGACCACCGCGTGCGGGTTGCCCATCGAGACGGCCGTCACGCCCAAGGGATGTCCCTCGATCGTGAGGGGAGCGTCGATCGGGGGCTCGCCCGGAAGTGTGGTCGGGATCTTGGCGGCTTGCAGGATCGGGGTCTGCATATCGACACGGACCCGCCGCGCCTTGCCTCCCTCAACCTCGAGGTCGAGGGTCAAGACACCGCGTCCGGTCTCGATCGTCACCCGGGGCCTGGGCGCAATTCCGTGGTCGTGGACGTACTTGGCGACGCAGCGAACGCCGTTGCCGCACATTTCCCCTTCGGTGCCGTCGGTGTTGAACATCCGCATCCGGGCGTCGGCTCGTTCCGACGGGGTGATCATGATCAGGCCGTCCGAGCCGATCCCGAAGTGGCGATCACTCACCGCGATGGCCAGCGCACCGAGGTCGGCGGGCTCCTTCTGGTCGAAGGTGCTCACGTAGACGTAGTCATTGCCGAGCCCGTGCATCTTCGTAAATTTCATCGACCGGGAAACTCCGATTCAAACCAGGTCACGTCGCCCGGCAGCGGGGCGGCCGCGTATTCGAGGTGGATCACCCGCCGCCTGCCGGAAGCCTCGGCGGGGGAAGAGGCGTGCAAGATCAAGGGGCGCATCAGCAGCGCGCCACCGCGAGGAACGAGGCAGGTCTGTGGGGGCACTCGCGCCAACCAATCCCGGGTCGCTTCGGCTCCGAGCCGGCCCTCGGCGTGTGATCCCGGAACGACTCGCAACGGCCCGCGCTCCTCGTCACTGTCGTCAAGGTGAACGCGCACGGTCAGCATTTGCTCGAGAACCGATACCGGGGGCTGAACGTGGGGGATCCCCCCTTTGACGGTCCAGGGACCATACCCCGGGGTTTCCGTTCGGGTTTTGACCGCGATTGTCAGGTCCTGGTGCCAGGGGACGCCCCAGTTTGCCTCGGGGGTCTTATCGAATAAGAGGCCCCGTACTACGAAGGCAGATGGTCCCAAGATGGCCTGGCTCAAGCGGGTGAGCGCCTCCGATTCGGCAAGTTCGCGGCTGGCGGGCACGAGGCTGAGGACGTTCCGCATCGCGTAAACGCTCCCCCCGCGCTCGAGGACCAACCCTTGCGGTGGGATCGCATCGATCGCCTCGATCAAGGCCGAAACGACCTGGGAATCGATGACGTCGGTCACGATCGCAAACCCAGCGCGTTCGAGAACGCCGGGCAATTCTGAGAACCGACCACAGGGATCGGACGATCGGGCCGAAATCTCCGGAACCACCTGTCGCGTTCCTCCTTTTGAGAAAACGTTACCAGAGGGATGCGTCGTCGTGCAACCGGCCTTTGGATCTCATTCGACGGAACCGCTTTCGCGGCAAGACTCTTGTTTCCGGAGGCCGTCCGGGTCTACTCTTTTGATCAGACGAGACCCGATCGCTTTCCCCTTTTGAGGTGCCCCATGCTGGGTCTGGCCGCGCCGACGCCTTACGACTTGCGCTTTCGTCTGCTCGGCATTCCCGTTCGCGTTCACCCGCTGTTCTGGCTGATCATGGCCGTCCTGAGCGGAGGCGAGAACCACCTACCCGAAGTGCTCATCTTCATCGGGTGTGCCTTCCTCTCGATCTTGGTCCACGAATATGGTCATGGCCTGGTCTCTCGGTTCTACGGCCATCCGCCGGCCGAGATCGTGCTCTTCTGGATGGGAGGCTATTGCGCCTGCGATCTGGGACGACAGCGCCCCTGGCACCGCCTGGCCGTGCTGGTCGCAGGCCCGGGGGCCGGGTTCTTGCTCCTGGGCGTGCTCTTCCTCGTCGGCAAAGTCTTCCTCGGAATCAGCTTTGCCGACGACCTGGAATTGGTCCAGACGATGGTCGGTCTTAGCTCGGGCCATAATTTGAGCATGGCCTACTTCATGCTGTCACGCACCGTTCAGTCGATCTACTGGGTCATGACGGTCATCAACCTGATGTGGGGCCTGCTCAACCTCCTGCCGATCCTTCCCCTCGACGGCGGCCGGATCCTCGAAGTCTGCTTGACGATGCTCAACCCGCGCCAGGGCATGCGGTGGGCCCATATCGTCTCCTTGCTCACGGCGGGCTCGCTTGCCATGGTGTTCTTTCGCTGGAACCAGACTGGTCCTGGCATTTGGTTTGCGTATTTTGCGTTTCAAAACTACCAGGTGCTCCAGGCGCTTCACCAGACGGCGAAGTACGGTCAGGTTGAGGACGATGCCGACTGGTGGAGACGCTGAGTCGACAGTGGGCCGTTCGTTCATTCCGTAACGATCGAGGACGACGCTCACGTCGTGCGATCGCGTCTTTTGAGGTCGTTTTCCCAATGGTTCAAGGAGCCATCGTCGGGATCATTGTGCTGGCTGCGGCTGCAACGCTTGTGGCGCTCCATCGTGCAGGTTGGATGACCGGCGTGGGGCCGAATGGATTCTTGATTCGGTATCGGACGGCGGGTTCGATCGACGTGCGGGGGCACGTTCCCAGAAGTAAGGTGCTTGAGATCAAGGAGTTCTGTGCCCGAAACCTCGCCTCCGATCGACCGTTCACGATCCGGGGGACGTGGGGGGCAGGGAAGACCCTGACGCTTCGGTGGACGGGGGGCTTGAGTCCCGCACAACGGCAGCGGGCCCGGAACTTCCTGATCCAATGTCTTGACTGAGCACCACTTAAACCAAAGAATGTCGACCGTTGGGGTGCGCTCTTTCCTTCCTCGGCGCGTTGGTCAACAATTCAGTGCTACGGCCGCGCGGTTTGCCCTGGATTTGAGACGAGAGTTTGGTCGGATCCCTCGCTATCCATTAAGTCGATTTTTATGCGACCCAAGAAGAAAACCACTCGCACGTCGAAATCAGATCGTCCCTCAAATCCTTCGCTCGCGCCCGACCCCGAATCGGTCGCGGAGGATGTCGCGGCGACGGGGCGGGCCCTGGTCTTGCCCGAACGTCCTGAAGGAGCGCCGGTGCTGCCCTCGCGGCTCCCGTTGCTGCCGCTCCGCTCCGACGTTGTTTTTCCCCAGACGGTCGTCCCCTTGGTGGTCAACCGGCCCGGCGGGATCAAGCTGATCGACGAAGTGCTGGGTGGCGACAAAATGATCGGCCTGGTCACCCAGCGCCATCCCGATACCGAAGAGCCGGGGATCGAAGACCTCTATCCGACGATCTGCGTCGGGTCCGTCCTGAAGATGCTCAAATTCCCCGACGGCTCCACACGGATCGTCTGCCAGGGGCTGTACCGCGCCAAGTTGACTAAGGTCGAGCAACTTGAGCCCTACCTCATCGGACAAATTGAGCCGTATGACGACGTGGTGGACGAAGGGGTCGAGCTCGACGCGCTGGTCCATCATGTGAACCGCTTGTTCCAGCGGATGGTCGACCAGAGCCAGCAGGTCCCCGAAGAACTGCAAGTCGCCGCGATGAACACCAGGGAGCCAGGTCGGCTGGCCGACCTGCTCGGCTCCAGCTTGCCCTTCTCGATCGAAGAGAAGCAGAAGCTCCTGAGCGAGATCGACGTCCGCGCCCGGCTGGAGAAGCTCGGCCAGTTCCTCTCACGCCAGCTTGCGGTGCTCGAGCTCTCGAGCAAGATCCAGGAGCAGGTCGGGTCGGAGATCACCAAGGCGCAGCGGGACCATTTCCTCCGCCAGCAGATCAAGGCGATCCAGGAAGAACTGGGTGAGGGGGAAGGAGACAACCCCGAGCTCGACGAACTCTGGAAGCGACTGAAAGCCGCGAACCCGCCCGAAGACGTCCTGACCGAGGCCGAACGGGAGATCGAGCGGCTCGCCGGGATGCATCCGAGCTCAGCGGAATATTCGATCGTTCGGACCTACCTCGACTGGATGGCCATGCTCCCCTGGTCCAAGTCGAGTCGCGACCGGCTCGACTTGCGGCGGGCCAAGAAGGTCCTCGACACTGACCACTACGACCTGGAGAAGATCAAGGAGCGGATCCTCGAGTACCTGGCAGTCCGCAAGCTCAAGAAGGACATGAAGGGGCCGATCCTTTGCCTCGCCGGGCCTCCGGGCACAGGGAAGACCTCGCTGGGCAAGAGCATCGCCAAGGCGTTGGGCCGCGAGTTCGTCCGGATCAGCCTGGGCGGAGTCCACGACGAGGCCGAGATCCGAGGGCATCGCCGCACCTATGTGGCCGCGATGCCCGGCCGGATCCTCCAAGGGATCCGCAAAGGGGGGACGAATAACCCTGTCTTCATGCTCGACGAGGTCGACAAGCTCGGGTCCGACTTCCGAGGGGATCCCTCGGCCGCCCTGCTCGAAGTGCTTGACCCCGAACAGAACGCTTCTTTTCGCGACCACTACCTCGACGTCGATTTCGACCTGTCGAAGGTGATGTTCATCGCAACGGCCAACATGCTCGAGACGATCCCGGCCCCCTTGCTCGACCGGATGGAGGTTCTCCAGCTTCCCGGCTATAGCGAGGAAGAGAAAACCCTGATCGCGCAGAAGTACATCATCCCCAAGCAGCTCGAGGCGCACGGCCTGGCAGCCGGGGACGTCGTCTTCTCCGACGAGGCGGTCGGCAAGATCATCGCCGACTACACGCGTGAAGCCGGGTTGCGCAACCTCGAACGCGAGATTGCCTCGATCTGTCGGAAGGTCGCGCGGAAGCGCGCCGACGGCAAGCGAGGGCTGACGAAGGTGTCGCCGACGCAGGTTCCCGAAGCGCTCGGGCCGCCTCGATACTTCCGTGAGGTGGCCGACCGAACCGGGACACCAGGCGTGGCCACCGGCCTGGCCTGGACTCCGACCGGAGGCGAGATCCTCTTCATCGAAGCGACTGCCATGCCCGGCAAGGGAGGCTTGACGCTGACCGGTCTGCTCGGCGAGTCGATGCGTGAGAGCGCCCAGGCGGCCATGAGCTACATGCGGAGCCATGCCAAGTTGCTCGAGATCGAGGCCTCTTGGTTCACCAAGAACGACGTGCACATTCACGTGCCGGCGGGAGCGGTGCCCAAGGACGGTCCGTCGGCCGGAGTGGCCATTTCCGCAGCCTTGATGAGCCTGGTCCGCAAGAAGGCGATCCATCAGAATCTGGCGATGACCGGCGAGGTCACCCTGACCGGCCGTGTCCTGCCCGTCGGGGGAGTTCGCGAGAAGATCCTGGCCGCCCGCCGCGCGGGGATCCTCGCCGTCCTGATCCCTCGGCATAACGAGAAGGACCTCATCGAACTCCCGGCCGAGGTCAAGGCCGACATGACCTTCCACTCGGTTGATACCCTGGACGATGTCGTGCCCCGGCTTTTTCCCCGCGAGCGCGGGTCGAAGAAAACGACTTCGTCGCCCGGTAAGAGTGCCAGTTCCTCGCGAACGATCGCGACCCCGCGCGACCGGAAAGCGGGCCAGGTGGACAAGCCGACTCGCCGGCCTCGGTCGGCCTGAGCGGAGCGGCGGTGCCGGCGTCATTTCCGATCCGATGTCAACGCGAAGGGGCCTTGTTATTGACGAGGCCCCTTCTGTTATTTGTGGTTCTGGCACTTCATCTCCGACTGCTTATCTGGTCCGGCAAGGTGATTCCACTTGACATCGAGGTCGCTTCTTCCGATATGATAAAAAGGCGCTCATCGATCACTTCTCAAACCATTGATGAGCGGGTCGGCATTGCGGGGGTTGAGGTGAGCTGGAAGCTTCGTCTTCACTGGATCGGTTTCCGATCCCTGGTGATCGCACTTGCGGTCATTGGGTCCGGTCTCGACGTCGTCTCCGTCCCGATCCTCGTGGCGGCCGGCTTTTGCTCGCCGATGGGCGAGGAGCTCGACGCAACGGACAGTGAAGGTGAACGCGATCAAGCTCCCGATGATCTGAACGACTCGACCTGGTCGTTGGTTCAGATTGCCTCGCGTGCGGAAAAGCGAAGGCATCCGCTACTTCCTCACGAGTTTCTCCCTGTCTCGAAGCCGGGATCGCAGGGGATGGCCAACCTGCAGACCACCCCTTGGGCCACCATGCTTCCCACCTCAATTCGACTCTGCCGTTTCATGTGCTGAGCCGGACCGGTTGATCCCTC
Organism: Singulisphaera acidiphila DSM 18658; assembly: GCF_000242455.2. Taxonomy (GTDB): domain Bacteria; phylum Planctomycetota; class Planctomycetia; order Isosphaerales; family Isosphaeraceae; genus Singulisphaera; species Singulisphaera acidiphila. The sequence continues at coordinate 3,928,115 of NC_019892.1, read as the reverse complement.
TCTTTTTCCTTTCTTGAGGGGCGCCCACGAGCGGTCGCTCCACAAATGTCACAACGATTGTGAATTCGTCGGACCTCGCACCGAGTCCGCGTCGCCTTTGGGCACCACTTTCGCGTCTCGCGAAGGTCCCTGTCCCTGCAATGGCGCGCGTTCGTTCCGCCCTCTTACGGCGCGATGGGTCTGCCGCAATTCCTCGCCATATCCTTGGGAATCCGGTGAGCGGGAGCGGAAACAAGATGAGTGCTCTGAAGTCGGATCGAAGTGGTGACGACGGGTTTTCGAACGCAGCCGAGTCCGAGGAGCGCAACCGGATCAATGCCCGGCGCTCTCTCGAACGGATGGGCCTGATGTCGTTCGATCGGCCGTGGAGGAACCCTTACTGGGACCTCAACATCCTCGGCCTGATGCGTGTTCCCCAGCGGGAAGACCGGATGATGATCCGGCCGTCAACCGAAGCTCGGCCCGCCTCCAAGGAGAGTCGGCAGGCCCCCTGGCCCGAGGAGAGCCCCCGCTCCTCGGAAGATCACGAGCCCTTGCTCCTCTGATCAGGAAGTCACGGCCGGGCAGAATCAAGGAAGATCGCCCCCCCTGCCCGGCCAACCCACCGACATGAGGTCATCGCCAGGTAAAGGATCAAGGAGGATCCCCCCCCTTTTGCCTGGCGCTTCAAGGACGAAAAAGGAAAGGGCCGGGCAGATTCAGGAGGATCCCCCCCTCTGCCCGGCCGCTCAATTGTTGGGTTACAAGGTTCAAGGACGACGATCGCGTTTAGCGAGCGCGAAGCCGCCAGCGTCGGAATCCGCTCAAGACCGGAACCTCTTCCCGCGAGCGGAGGAGCACCGATTCTGAAGCCATGACGTCGGCGAGGGTTTCGACGAGAAGGTCGTTCTCGGCGGGGTTCCTCACGCAGAACCGGAGATGTCCGCGCGTGTGATGCGCCTGTCCCGGTCCGGTCACGACCGAGCCGATCTCGAGGCCGCGATAGTTGGAGCATTCCCGGACGAAGATGCCGCGCCGGGCCAACGCATCCTGGAGCTGAGGCGAGGTCCAGGGGGTGTCGATCAGGCTGCAGACGACGAAGTTCGCCATCGGTGGTGCGAACGACGGCCGTTGCCGGCCGGGCCAGAGCGGGCGGAGACCGGGCAGGTCCCAGAGCCGCTCGGTGAGTCGAGCCGACTCGGTCCGGATCAGTTCCACGGTGCGCCGGAGGTAGTCACTGTCGTCCACCGCCGCGATTGCCGCAACCTCGGCGGCCGTCGTAACGGTCCAGGGCTGCTGGCTCCGGCGGAGCATCGCCACGATATCGGGCGAGGCCACGGCATAACCAATTCTCAGCCCGGGGAAGGCGTAGATCTTGGTCATCGACCGCAACACGATGAGGTTGTCGCGGGTACTCGTCGCGCCGATCAGGGTCCGCTTTGCCTCATCGGGCAGAAACGGCAGATAGGCCTCGTCGACGACCGTCATCAGTGACGGGGAGCGATCGACCAGGTTGAGAAGTCGCGTACGGTCCCAGGCGCGGCCCGACGGATTGTTCGGGTGGCCGGTCCAGAAGACCCCGCGCTTCCCTTCCGGGAACGTTTCCTGGGCCCACCCGAGCACATGCTCGTCCCAGATTTTGGTGCGCATTCCGTTTTGGGCCGAGGTCCGGCGATACTCGCCGTAGCTTGGCTCAATCAGGTGCGCGGCCGGCGGCTTGGGTACGCCGAAACTGCGTCTGCGACGGCCGGCAGTCTCGCGAACCATCTGACCAATCAAGTTGATCAGTTCAGTCGTGCCCGCCCCGACGATAATTTGGTCGGTCGGCACCCCATGAAATTCGGCCAGTCGCTCCACAAGCCGGGGTGAGTTCGGCTCCGGATAGCGATCAATGGTCTCGGTGGCAGCTCGAACGGCGGCAAGGGCCACGGGGGGCGGTCCCAAGGCGTTCAAGGGGGCCGAAAAATCCAAGAGCGGCCGGTTCCCCAGCTTGAGCCGCGCCCGGATATTCGCCTGATTTCCGCCGTGTTGGATGGGGTTCTTCGCTCGGTGGTCTACCATGCGGTTCGGTCGATGAGGATCTTGGGAAATTAAGAGGGTCCCCATACATAAACGACGGCCGGTTGACAGCGGACCCGAGGTTGCCGGCGCTGGCCGAGTTCTCCCGTGGCTTCCATCGTTTCGTGCCGAAGTCGAATGGTTTTTTCGCTCGGTTCGGAACCTTGGATTCCTCAGAAGAACGGTCGAATATAACCGCCCAGGGATCCGATGCAAGAGCCTGTACCAACGGATTCTAAACCAAAGGGTCACACAGCCTCCATCAACCGACCATAAATCAACCTTGAAAATGAGCCTGATCCGACCCGTCGACCACCTTGAAAGCGCTGGCTCCAGATCCTTCGAAAACGCGTTAGTCGAGAGTGTGAAACGAACTGAGACCGATGCTGAGGCCAAACCGAGTTGCAACGTTGCCTTGGCAGGTGGCGTATAAACAACAATTTGCTCGAAAAATCGCCGATGTGCCCGACCGCGTTCGAACCGGCACCGTTCGCCTCACAAGCGGATATGCTGCCTTTACACCACGGGCACAGCGGAAGGGGCGGGAGTCGAACCCGCAAGGCTCATCGCTCGCCCGCTTTCCAAGCGGGTCCCGTCCCCAAGTCGGGTAGCCCTTCCGTCAACATCTTTTTTTCTGCCCTTCGATCCCGGATCGACAATGATCCCTTGCGTTTCCCTACGGCGAAGCGACGTCTTTGCCGCTCAACCCGTTTTCGCCTGGGGCTGTCTTTCCTGGGACCGCGGACGCTCTCCCCTCCATTCTTGCTTGATCGGTCCCTCCGAAGACCACTTTCCGAAGTGATGGGCGTCGTCAACCGACTTCGTCGAACTACCCCGACCAGGATTTGAACCTGGAACTCCTCGTTCGAAGCGAGGGATGATCGTCCGTTTCACCATCGGGGCCAGCGAGTGAGTATTTAAAAACGAAATCATGAAATAAAGGGACGCCCGACTTGCGTGAAAGGTTCACGGGCGTTGGCGGAGTGTTGCGAAGCCTGAAGAGAAATTTAGCCTTCCTTCAGGTGTTGTTTAAGTCTCCTCGCTAGGATTCGTCCATGTCGCGAGTTGTCGCTCGCAACGGAAGGGATGATGGGGACGCCGGGTCCCACGCTCCGCCCGAACGGATTTCTAAAGGATGCCGGAAGATGTCCATGCATGGCGATCGAAGGCTCGTAACGGCTCTGCACTGGTTTCACAAGCATTTTCTCTGGTTCCTGATCGCAACCTACGCAGTGGCCGCCTATGCGCCGGCGGCCGGGCTCAAGATTCGCGCGGTTTCGTTTGGCACGATCAGCCTTTTCGGAGGGTCGACGCACCTGACTTTGCCTGCGGTAATGCTGGGCCTTCTGCTGCTGAACGCCGGGCTCGGAGTTCGTACGACTGAGTTGAATCGCTTGTTCACCAACCCGAGACCCTTGGCCTTTGGCCTGGCCGCGAATCTCCTCGTGCCGATCGTCTTCATTGCATTGGTGTCGCAGTCAACGGGGTTTTGGCACAACTCCGATGAGTTGCAGAGCATCCTTGTAGGGCTTGCCCTGGTCGCTTCGATGCCGATCGCAGGGTCGTCATCGGCCTGGGCACAAAATGCTGACGGTGACCTGGCGCTGAGCTTGGGCCTGGTCGTGGTCTCCACGCTGGTGAGTCCGTTCACGACCCCCCTCTCGCTTCACGCGGCGGGCTTGATGGCACAGGGGGACTACGCTGCAAGTCTTCACCAACTCGCAGGGCACGGAACCGGCGCGTTCCTTGCCGTCTGCGTCGTTTTCCCTTCGATGCTCGGAATCGTCCTGCGTCAATTGCTGGGAGACCGGTTGACCGACCGCATGCGTCCTTGGCTGAAACTTGCGAACTCGGCAAATCTGCTGGTTCTCTGCTACTCGAACGCCGCGATCTCGCTCCCCCAGGCGGTCGCTCAGCCTGACCTCGACTTCCTCGTCGCCATCCTCGCGATCACCGCCAGCCTCTGCATGTTCGCGTTCGGGTCAGGATGGGGTCTCGGTCATCTCCTCAAGCTGCAAGCGGGGGGACGCGCTTCGCTGATGTACGGCCTGGGGATGAACAACAACGGGACGGGACTGGTGCTCGCCTCATTCGCGTTCGCCGATCATCCGAGGATTCTACTCCCGATCATCATCTACAACCTGGTGCAGCAAATGGTCGCCGGCGCGTTGAATGCTCTCGCCACGAGCGCCGCCAACGCCCCGAAACCGGACGCGCGAGCGCTCGCCCCAGCAACAGGGTGAGGAGGGACGAGCGGAAGGCAAGGGATTCGAACCCTCATTCCCCGAAGGGAAACCGCCTTAGCAGTGCGGCCCGGCCACAACCGTATCCGGCTACCTTCCTCGTAAATTGGGATTCCGTCAGGTTCGTGTCAGTAGTGGACAGCCGGGGAGTCGAACCCCGATCTCCTGGTTGCAGGCCAGGTGTCATTCCGTTGGACCAGCCGCCCGTCTCTTTCCATTGTCTCTTTGGCTTCAACTCGAGGGGTGTGGGACGTTTCTCAATCAAAATCCGCCGCGATTGCGGGTATGGGAGTCGAACCACATCCCACCGAGCTCAGGAAACTCGGTCGAGCACCGGCTCACCCGCGAGTCCCAGGCCCCGGTTTCGAACCGGGAGGCCAGCCTTAGAGGAGCCGGCCGGGCGCCTGCTATGCCTGGGAGAGATGTTTGTTGAAAAACATTCGCAATGACCGAGGGGAGAGTCGAACTCCCACGCCCATCTTGGGCACGAGCTTCTCGAACTCGCGCGTCTGCCATTCCGCCACCCGGTCGAATGGCTGAGCAACGAAGAAGTGCGGTTCTCGTTGCTCGCCAGTGGCTCAGGAGGGATTCGAACCCTCAGCATCTCTCGGTCTGAACGAGAGTGGTCTGCCGATTGCCTACCGAGCCATCGATCCTCTCAATCAAGGTATCAAAAAACAAAAAATGGAAATAATTTTATAAATTGAACCGACAATATGCGGGAAATGCCGAATTTCTCTTATGTGATTCATTCCTTGGAATTTGGGCTCGGCGCACAAAAAAACCCGGCTCATCACCGGGCATGGAAACGCGGGGTCGCCATGCCATTCAGCAGGTCTCTGCCTGGGAGTTGCTTCGTAGGGTACTCATTATTACTTTCTCCTCGTTTTCGTTACTGTTTCCGTCTTCACCCACTCAGACGCACTCCTCTGCCCTGATGTTCGCGAGAATCTCAAAGAATCGAAGAGTCATTGGGATCAAGAATGGGCGGGTCGCCCGCTCTTGATCCCAGGGAATGCTCGAAGAGTGCGTGGCACTTGCCTTCCCCAACTGGTGAGCGATAGGGATCTTTTTTGAATAGGGGGGCGGTTGCGGAGGCGACATCCTCGCCTCACGATCCACCTGTCGCGATGAGGGGTGTCGTAAGGCGAGCTTCGGCGATCGAGGCAGGCGTTGTGAGCGGCGGCTCAACCTGCATCCGCCGACCGAAATCGGGGGAAGAGCGTTCGATTCTCCGGGGGGTTGGTTTCGTCGATGGGGATGACATCGAGCAACCGCTTCAGGATGTCATCGGTCTTGAGGCCATCGCCCTCAGCGTTGAAGTTGGTGACGACACGATGCCGGAGGACTGGACCCACCACTGCGCGGATGTCCTCGGCCGAGACCGCGTACCTCCCGTGGAGCACCGCGCGGGCCTTGGCCGCCAGGACCAGGTACTGGCTCGCGCGCGGTCCCGCTCCCCAACTCACGTAATCCCGGATGAAGTCGGGCACATCCGCTTTCCCCCGACGCGTCATCCTGGCGATCCGGACTGCGTACCGCGCCACGTGGTCGGACACCGGGACCTTCCGCACGATCTCCTGAAGCCCGAGAATCTCCGTCCCTGCGAGGATTTTTGAAGCGATTGACCGATGGCTTGATGTCGTTCTTCGCACGATCTCGAACTCTTCCTCCTCGTCGGGATAATCCACCAGGATGTTGAACATGAAGCGGTCGAGCTGGGCCTCGGGCAGAGGATAAGTCCCTTCCTGCTCAATCGGATTCTGCGTCGCCAGGACGAAGAAGGGGGCGGGGAGACGATGCCGTTCGCCGCCGACGGTCACCTGTCGCTCTTGCATCGCCTCCAGCAGTGCCGCCTGCGTCTTGGGGGGAGTTCGATTGATCTCATCGGCCAAGACGATATTGGCGAAGATCGGTCCGCGTAGGAACTTGAACTGGCGGATGCCTGTGGCCTTCTCCTCTTGAATGACCTCGGTACCGGTGATGTCCGCAGGCATCAAATCCGGCGTGAACTGCACCCGGTTAAAGGCGAGGTTCAAGGAGTCTGCCAACGTCTGAATCATCAGCGTCTTTGCCAGTCCGGGTACGCCGATCAAGAGACAGTGCCCACGCGCGAATATCGCGATAAGCAGCTCCTCGAGCACCGACTCTTGGCCGACGATCACCTTCCCCATCTCAGCTTTGAGCCGAGCGAAGGCGTTCTTCAAACGCTCTACGACGGCGATCTCCTCGTTTTTGAGTTCAATCGGGGGAGTCTCGCTGGTCATTCAATCCTCCTGACAGTGAACAGGTAAGTAGTATCGGCCGACCTGAACCGTAAATTGTTATTGGGAAATCTAAAAATGCAGCCATGTTTGATTTCGTGGAAATCCATTCGTCGGTGATTCGCGAGACTCATGCAATCGCCATTCCAGACTGTTCTGGTCGACGTAAACCCCTTTAAGGTAAGTGTGAATCAAGATCGCGATGATTGTCGCCGGCTCTTCATTCGGCGAATGTCTGTCCTTTGCACGGCGATTTCTTGATCGCACCAGACCTTGTTCTCCGGGCCGTTACGGTTGACGCGATCTGAGCCTGGCGCAAGTGACGGCTCGAAAGGTCGGCCAGAAACTGTCCCTCCGTGATGGATAATTGGCCGGTCCGCAGAATGAGGCGTTTTCTCCGTTTCGCTGGAAGTTGGCGTCGGATAACAACATTCGTTGAGTGGATCCGGTCGGAACGCCGTTTGCATAAAGGCGGTCCAACTCTGTTGCCTGATTCCGGCTTGAAGTCGGCTGTGAGGCCGCCCTCATAAACAACGCACTGAATTGCAGGACCACGTCGGGTGAAATCGGGTTGGCACTGTTGCGGCACCAGCGATTGACGAACCGCTTACGATGCTTGGCACCTGAGGTCATAGAAATGGACAATTCGCAATCGGTCCAGCCACGACGACACGGGCCCACCATTCTTACCCTCTACGCCGCCCTGGCGTTCATGGGTTGTGGAGATCCGGATTCCTCCCATCAAATGTCTGTGAATCAGCCGGTCCGCTCGAGCGTTGGCAAACCGGACGCTGAGGCGATCCTCACCGGCCGGCGGATCGACCCGGGGGGAAAGAGCGAGGATGACCCAAGTCACAATTTCGGAGCCCTTTCCTGGGAACTGATGGCGCTTGCAACCGGCGAGCAACTCGCAGGGGGGCGTTACCAACGGATTCTGGAACAGCCGGTCGCGATCTTCAGAGCGTCTCAATGGGATGAAACACGCGGGTGCTCAAAGACACACCCGTATTACGGAGGAACAGGCTACGACGAGCGGTCGACTCCGGACCTGCTCCACACGGCGCAGGCTGTTCAGGCTCTGCGAGTGGCGGGGATCCCGGCGGACGATCCCTACGTTCAACGGGCCGTGATCTTCATTTCGCGTTGCCAGCGTCTCAATGGCCTCTCGGATGATCGGGCCGATGGTGGAGATCCGGATGAGGGAGGACTGACGTTCGATCCGTCCAAGGCCACGTCCTCAAAGAGGGACGGTACTCGGTCCTCACGACGGCCGTGTGGAGCCGCGACCTGCATGGGCTTGTCGAGCCTGCTCGCCGCTGGCATCTCCCCGGAAGATGCTCGGATTCAGGGGACGCTGCGGTGGCTACGAGCCCATTATTCGCTTGATACGCATCCAGGCATGACCTGCGCAAACGAGGGGTTGTATCGCTACTACTACGAGTTTGCCAAAGCGATGACGGGGTTGGGACAAGACCAACTGCGCGACGCACGCGGCGTCGTTCACAACTGGCGTGGCGAACTGGCGCAGCGGCTCGCGGCACGACAGCGACCGGATGGAAGTTGGGTTAACCCCGAGGAATCGGCCGAGCAAGCTTGGTGCGGGCCGGTGACGATCACGAGCTTTGCTCTTCTTACGCTTGATCAAATCGGTGATTCTCGCGGGTTGAATCGTCGTCGAGGGCAAGGAGCCACCTTGTTGAAGAAGGTTGCCTGGTGAATCATTGACCTTGGTCGTCTCGCGGCGGGAGGGACGATGGCTTCGAAGAGGGAAGGCGATGGACTCCTTGGCCCTGGTCATGGCCCTGATAAGATTCCAGAGGACTTTGGGGCTGGGCACCAGCCTCGTCTGGCTGTCGAGCGTCCAGCCCCAGAAGGCACAGCCCCCTGAGCCACGAATGGTGGTTGCTCAGGCGAAATTCGCGGAGAAAACCAGGGGCACGGTCGCCGCACCTCGCGGGAGTGGACTTCCTGGAGGAAGCGTTGAACTGGTAACCCCCGAGGCCGATCGCGCCATCACGTCCGGCCTGGCCTGGCTCGCCGGACACCAGAGTGCCGATGGCTCGTTTGGAAGCGGGGCCTACCGGGGCAATATCGCGGTCACGAGCCTGGCCGCTCTCGCGTTGATGGCCTCCGGATCGAGTCCGGGACGCGGGCCGTACGGCTCCCAAGTGGACAAGGCACTTGCCTACGTGATGGAGAATACCTCGCCATCGGGTCTCGTTGCAGCGGCGGACGTTTCCACGTACGGGCCGATGTATTCGCACGGTTGGGGGACCCTCCTCCTGGCCGAAGCTTACGGGATGACCCATCGCCCCGAGATTCGCGAGAAGCTTCAGAAAGCCGTCCGCTTGATAATCGATACCCAGAACGATGAGGGAGGCTGGCGCTACCAACCGGTCCGTCGAGAGGCCGACCTCTCCGTGACGATCTGCCAGATTAACGCCCTCCGTGCCGCGAGGAACGCCGGCCTGTATGTCCCCAAGGAGACCGTCGATGCCTGCGTCCGCTACGTGCGGCTGTCGCAAAACCCGGATGGTGGGTTCCGCTACATGCTTCAAGGTGGGCCGAGCGCATTTCCCCGATCGGCCGCCGGTGTGGTCGCTCTCTACAGCGCGGCGGTGTATGAGGCCAATGAGATCGATCGAGGAATTGCTTACATTAAACAATTCAAGCCTGATGGCCTGTCCGCTTCGGCCTACTCTCACTATTTCTACGCGCACTATTACGCCGCTCAGGCCATGTGGATTCGCGGTGGTGAAGACTGGGGCGACTGGTATGGGGCGATCCGTGACGATCTGATCCGCCGCCGTGCGTCCGACGGATCCTGGTCGGACAGTGTCGGTTCGGAATACGGTACAGCCATGGCTCTGATCGTGCTCCAGATGCCGAATAGTTTGCTTCCGATCTTCCAGCGTTAGGGCAGAACAACTCGATCACCTTCGAGGCTGCGCGGTTGCCTTGGCGACCTCACCAGATCCTGTCGACCCTCGATCCCAGGTCCATCATGGCAGCGTTGCGAAGATCACGATATTCGTGGCGATCTTCAACGCACTCTCATGGCTGTAACCTTTGCAGTCGATCCCTGAGTGTCGTTCCAAGGCGCAACCGAGATCGTACCTCGAGTAGATCAGGGCCCAATGGTCATCCAGCTTGACCCCTTCGAGTTGAGGGTAGCCCCGACCGCCGCCGGCCGCTTGGGTATACTGGACGTCAGAGAGGTCGTACCCGACTTTCTTGGAATAGAGCGCGTCTTCGTGAGGGATCGGCACCAGCGGATTGTTGGGGAACAGGGTTGCGACGAACTTGCGGAACGCGGCGTCGAAGGCTGGGCTGCCACAGGCGGCATCCGCGAAAAGGCACCCTCCTCCTGGCTGGAAGTGCCGGCGGAGCAACTCCATATCTTCCTTTGAAAACGAGAAAGCCGCGCACCCGTGGGCGTAAATCAAGGGGTAGTGAACCAGAGTGGGATCATTGGCGAAGAGTTCCTTGTGGTTGATGGTCACGTCCATCCCGAGCGTCGCCTTCAGGGCGTTCGTCAGGCTCGGAATGGCCAAGGGGGCGACGTTCCAGTCCCCCGCGTGACGCAGCTTGGCGATGTGCAACGCCCCACGTTTTGGAGAATCGGGCCTGAAGTCCTTCACCTCACGCACGACGAGTTTATCAGCCGGAATCTCCCGCCCGGTGGCGTAGTCAACGAGGTTCTGGCCGACACGCTGAGCCAGAATGACCCGGGGGTGGGAGGGATGGGCCTCCATCTGGTTCCAAAAGCAAGAGAGGTCGGCCGGCGAGTAGATGAGCACGGTCCGACAGCCGTGCTCGATTCCCCAGAGCGGATGAAGGTCGGGGCTTAGCCGATGATGGGCCCGCCAAACCGCATGGCCCTCATCCAACGGATGGAGCTTGTACTCCTCTTCGGGAAAGACCTCCTGCACCAACGTCCTGAACCCACGGTCAAACCGCTCGTCGCCACAGCAGGCCTCGGCGATGATGAATCCGCCTTGCTCGACGAATGCACGTAGGGCCATCTTTGCCTGGGAAGAGAACTGAGGCGCCTCGTGGCCGTTGAAGTAGGCGATGGGGGCCTGGAGCATGTCCTCGACGGTGGCCGAATCGGGATCGACGATCTGCCAGGTCAGCCGGTGGTGCCAGTCGTTCGAGATCATACCAACAAGATTGCGGACATCGTCGAGGTCATTGTTCCAATCGTCGCCCGGCCCATGTCGCAGTTTGTTGACCAGCACCGGCGACCGTCCCGTGGCCAGGAACAGAACGGCGAGACTGGTGGCCAGGATCGCCTGACGCTCGATCGCCACTCCGGTCCAGGAGCCCAGGAGAAGATGCTGGGTGGCGACCAGTTCCTCGGCCCCTTCGCGATACCAGTCGTGAGTTCCCAGGAACCGCAGGCCCGAGAATCGGCCGACTCGTTCCATCCCGTAGAGATAATAATGTTTCCACTGTCGAAACAACCAGGATCCGGGGTTTTCACTGACGGAAAAATGGGTCGAAATCCAGTCAAGACCGCGACGAAGGCTTGGATGGACCTTCCCTCTGCCGTTTCCGCAATTGTGGATCGTTTCGCCGACAAGCTGTTCCTGATCGTGGAAGAGCCTTTGCCCCGTAATGATCAGACCGGAGATCCCTGCGCAAGTCGTACTTGCGGAACTCTTGGAGTTCGCGACGTTGAGGTAGTAAGGCCAGCCGCCGTCGTATTGCTGGGCTTGCACCAGGAATTTCCGGAAGAGAGCCCAAACTTCCGGATTGACCGGTACTCCGGCCAGGGCCGCTGCGTTCAGGCCGAGTAGCGCAAATTGGGTGCTGGAATTGTCGCCACGGCGCGCCTTGTCAGAGGTATGGGCCCAACTCCCCGGCCATCCGGGGTTATTGTCTCCTTCCTTGATCTGGGCGCGTTCGAGCCAGGAGACATTCGCTGTGATTCTCACAAGGTATCGCTGGGGATCGGTCTCGGCAAAGACCATCGTTTGGAGGCCCACGGAATACGTGCCGTCGATTTCATCGGGAGAGAACTTCTCCAGGAAGCGGAGCGCGGCGACCACGTGCGGAGAATCGCGAGGCTCGCCGGCCGTCAGGAGAGCATGAAGGACTAAACTCGTGGGACCGACGATGTGCTGATGGTGGTTCACGGAATCGGGCCAAGAGCCGTCGGCCTGCTGCTGCGACTTGAGGTAAACGACACCGTTGCGGATGGCACGATCAACTTGCCCCGCCGTGACCGGTTCTCGGAGTGCTTTTGCAAGAGCTTTTCGCCTGATGGGGAACGAAGAGGCGATGGTGGAAAGCGCCGTGCACACAGCCAAGCGGGAGGAGGAAGAGAGGGCGGCGAACAAGGCACGCAGAGTCGAGCGGCGGCTGAAGCGGATCATATTGACGATCTCCGGTGCTTCGTCGAACACAACGAAGCTCTCACAAAGGCTATTCCCAGCGGTGTTCTGTTTGTGTTTATCGTTATGAAAATTTTTTCATGATTGAATTTTTGTGATTTTTCGCATTGGGAAGCTATTTGTGGTGTGGCCTGAGGACTCAAGATCCGTTGACTGCGGAGCGACGGCTTCAAGCGTCGGAATGGGCTTTCACCTGGTCAGGGATGTGGGCCCAAGACCTGCCCCGAAAGATTTGGAGGATTGCGTTGCAACTCACGCCATATTCTTGAGCGATCAACCTAATCGTTTTGCCGCTCCTTCGTTTCTCCCTGATCTCGGGAATGTCCAGCGACGTGAGCTTTGCCCCCGGGTGTCTGTCTCCTCGACTCTGCAAGCCATCAGGAATCGACCGATCGCACGAGACTGACGAATAGACGCGTCCTTTGGTGACGCTGCTGATGACGTACTGCGACGTCATGAGTTCGTCGGCAATTTCTTGAAGTGTCCACCCTTCCCTCCGGAGTTCAAACACCTTTGGAATGTCACCCTCCTGAAGTTGCCGAAGCGACTCGACGCGAGTCTGCAGGTTCCGCTGTCCTGCCGTCTTTGCCGTGGCTTTAGGCGTTATGCCGAGGCTGTGGGTTCCCTTTGGAGCCCACTTCAGATTCGAAGCGTGATTGTTTTTCAGATCCCCGTCAGGGAAGCGGTAGGGCTCGCACCCGATAGGCCTTGGCCCATGAAACGCTCGGCATACCAAGTAGGCGATGCCAACTGCGCTCTTCTTTTCAGGGCCGGTGAGTCGGACACAAGGGCCCTTCCCTTTCGGCTTTCGTGCCTTAAGCGGTTTCCACTTGCCGCGAGCAATGCTCCAAACGCTGCCGTCATTCCCCACACGGTAGCGCCCCCTCGGAAGCCACTCAATCCAGTCGATCGGACGGTAAGTGACCAGTTCAAACCTCGGATTCATCAGAATGCCCCATCGTCCGTGCGGTCGCGTAACGTCGATCTGTCGAGCAACCGAAGTTCGGTTGGCCATCGGGGTGGCCGGGTGCCATTTCGAGGGTAAACCAGCTCACGCTGGGGAGTGGTCGGTGGATACTGATGGTTGTACATGCTGTGGAATTCGTTCTCGTCGGCTAATGGCTGTGTTCTTGTTTTCCGGCGATCATCGAGGCTCGACTTTCGTTGCGTTATGCAATTCGCGAGCCATGCGTTCGTCCCGAACGCAACCCTGTGGAGTAAAAAAGTTAATCGCGAGTGGGGGGCTGAGATGGAAACGTCGTCTGGATAATAATTGTCCAGGACCGACGAAATATTCCCCGAATCCGATTGGATCGCGCGGATCTGTTGGGGCTGTGTGAGAATGCGATGGAATGGTTGGGCTATCTGCCTGGCGTTGCGCTGCTGGCAGCCGTGAAGAGTTTTATCAATGAGTTAGTGTGTGAATTGCGGATTCAGTCGTCGATGTGAGGCGAATCACCTCGGGACGCTGCCTTCAAGGCTCACGGTCCTGCTGTCTTTCGTATCGAAGAATAGTTTGTTGGGGAAATGCTGTGGTTAGCGTGGCGTTCTGTTGTATGGTTTCTTGGGGGTGCCCCGGTTGCGTTCCCCCTTTCTTGCGGAGCTTGGGTTTCCACCAGATCAGGAGTCCGCTCACGGCGAGGGCGGGAGGACTGAGGCTGACAATCAGCCACACCACCTTGGTCAGGAGGCCGGGGATTTGGCCGAAATAGAGTCCCCAAGCTCCAACGTGCATGTGGCGATTCCAGGAGATCACGTCGTCTCCGAACGTCCGGGTCCGGTAGCTGTGCTCCAGCAAGAATTCGCCGGTTTGCGGGTGGAGTAAGACCGACGAACGACCGGTGTCTCGAGGTTCGCCAGTTGGCCGGCGCCGATTGATGCGGATCGGATCGCCTGGTTTGCTTGGGAAAGCGATGACTGTCGGCAAGGTGCCCGGCATGACCTCGCCCGATCGGGTGATGAGTTCGTCGAGATTCATCGCCACCACACCGGGCAATGGCTTGGCCGTCGCTGTTCTTGGGTAGGGCGTGGTGAAGGTCAGCGCGTGGATCAAAGGGTGGAGCACGGTGTGGAACGTGAAAACGCATCCGGTCAATGCGATCAGGAACAAGACCGGCGCGACGTAGAAGCCGAACGCCCGATGGACGTCGTAGTTGGTCGTACGCCAGTGGCGACCGAGTCGGACCCGCAAGCCGGCCGTCTTGTCCTTGCCGGTCGGCCACCAAAGCACGAGGCCGCTCCCGAGGAGGACGAGCAGGATCGCTGAGGCCGTGCCGCCGATATACCCGCCCCAAGTGAGCAGGAAGTTCGTGTGCAGGATTCGGATGAACCCGATCGGTGACTCCAAGGCCGTCCGCGAACCGAGGATCTGCCCAGTGAACGGGTCGACGTGGATGGCGAGCGGGAGCGGAGGGTCCGAAGCGGTCTGCTTGGCGTAGAAGACGCAGGCGATCTCGGGACGAAGCGGCAACAGTAGGCTTACTATCTTGTAGTTGGGATATGCGGATTTTATTGAATTAAGCAGCTCTTGGTAGGACCTGCGGGCCGAGGCTGGCTCGACCCGCCAAAGCTGGGGCGCGAGCCCGCGTTCCAACTCTGGCTCAAAGACGAGGATCGCTCCTGTCAGGCCCAGCAGTATCAGTGGTGTTGAGGCGATCAGCCCCAAAATGAGGTGCAACCGGTTGGTCAGACGCCGCCATTTCAGGAACCGCATGGGATGAGCAACCTTCCGTAAGGCTCACGATCCGCAGGATGGAATGAAGCCGACGAGTGTCTGTGGGATCGTTTGGATCAAATCGTTCGAGAAGTTGGTGGGCTCACATCAAATCTCAGTGCTATTGCCGGAGACTTGATTGGCGTCGGGGCGGCTTCAGGTTTTTGGCCTCGATCTCGAGGTTGAGCGGCTCGAGATGATTCTCCTTCTTCTCGACACGGAGCCGGAACTCGGACTTGGCGGGATTGTTGAATCGTCCTCCGAGGCGATCATAGGCTGATGGTCCGTTCTCGGAAGCCCAGAAGAAGGTAACGATGTACTCGCCGGGGATGGCGCCATCCTTGTCTGCATTGGTCGAGAGGGAAAACTTTCCGTCCGGGTCGGTCACCGCCACCGGCCGTGCGGCGTTGCCGGGCGCTGCGGGGTCGGTATTGTGGAAGGTAACGGCCATCAGTTCCGCCGGTCGGTCGTTGACGAGGACCTGGCCTCGGACAGGATACTTTTCGAGTCCGTCATCGACCCCATCACCGCAACCGGAAACCAAGACGAGAAAGGCGATTGGCCGGAGCATTGCATTCCATCGGGCGATGACTGTCGTTGGATTTCTGCCGGGAAGAAACACGTCGAGCGTCCTCGAATCCAGGGGTGGTGCGACCGTTGGAATGCCTTGCCCGGTTTATAGGTCGTCGGCACTCAGGATCTCGCCCTGGGCGCGAGAGACCAACTTGTGCATCGTCGTTGCGGCGATGGTCTGCTTGAGGAACCGGACGCTTCCGTCGCACAGGGCGACGTTGGCTCCACCGGGATGGAAGCCGTACAGGCTGCCTCCGCCGTTGTTGCAGTTGACCACGCAGTTCCCGCCGTATTGGACGAGCCCGTCATAGCTCCAGCCTCGAAGCGAGATTCGATTGATCCCCCCCACATGTCCCATTGCCGTCCAAGGGAGTCCGGCGATGTTGATCGGTGTTCGCTTCGGGCCGTAGAGAGTCGGTCCGCCTGCCATTTCCAGAAATGAGATTGTGTTGGAGAGGCCATCCGTCACGGCGGCGAAGGTGGCCGGATTCCCGCCCACTGTGTAGGAAATCACGCCGTGTGCGGCCGCCCCGGCGGAATCCAGGATGATGGTGCTGTTGGCGCTCGCGGCGTAGTCGACCGAAGCGGATCGAAACTTACTCCCGGTTGTCACTCCAGCCATGTCGTACGTCGCCGTGAAGTCGGCAACGGCGGGTGAGGGCGAGGACGGGCAGTGGTAGACCCCGACGGCAATCTGTGACCCTGTCGTGTTCTTCGGTTCGGCGAAGTTGAATCCGAAGTTCCAACTGTCGAAAAGGGCCTTCTGCTCCAGGTAAGGGGCGAGTCCCAGGGTCCAGCTCGAGATGTTGACCTGTCCACGAGGAGTGGTTGTCACGAACTGTCCGAGGCAAAACGTGCCGTTGGTATCGAGGTAGCCGTGGAGTGCCAACCCGATCTGCTTGAGATTGTTGACGCACTGCGAGCGGCGGGCGGCCTCGCGCGCTGCCTGGACGGCTGGGAGGAGCAGCGAAACCAATACGGCAATGATCGCGATCACAACCAACAACTCGATCAACGTAAAGGCGGGACGGGCGTTGCGGCGTTTCATGGAAGGGCTTTGACTGGTGGGATCGGCCATCACGGCGGGACCAGGCCGTGACAGGACCAGACATTGTTGCTACTGAGACTCTGTCTCAATAGCAGTGGTGCGATCGTATCTTTGTTGCGAGCGGACGTCAATGAGATGTTTGAGTTCGGCCGATTTTTTCCGGCCCGGCTTCCGCCGTACCGACCGGAACTCAGCCCGATTGAGAACTTGCTGGTACGACGGGGCGAATCGGTTCTTGCCAGGCTGGGACGTGTGAAGGGCAGGTGCGTCAGGGCCTATCGACCGTGGGGATCGACGCAGAACGGCTCAAAAAAACGTCTGCGTCGATCCCTTGGTCACCGGTCGGGAGAGGCGATAAACGAATGCACGACCAACTTACTGGCCGGTTTGTCCCTGGCCGGGGCGCAAGCGGTTGGCCGGAGCGCCGGGGAGCCGCTTGGCGGTCGAGTCGGCCGGCGGTTTGTCGAGCGAGAGAAACGAGAACAGGTCGGCGAGTTCTTGAGTGGTCAGTTGCTTCTCGATGTCCTCGGGCATGAGGGAGAGCTCGCTGACCTTCTTTTCTTCGACCTCCTCACGTGAGATCGTTTCCTGCTTCCCGCCTTGGATTTTGAGGATGATCCGTTGCGGGTTGTCCTCGACAACCAGGCCGGTGAGCACGCGGCCGTCGGTGGTGGCGACCAAGGTCGCCTGGTAGGCGGGGCCGATCACGAGGCTGGGGTCGAGGACGTTCGAGAGCAGCTGTTCGAAATCCGAGCGGCCAATGCCTGTGATGTCGGGGCCGACCTCCTGCCCTTCGCCGTAAATCTTGTGGCACTGGGCGCAGAGCTTCTTGAAGACCTGCTGGCCGGCGAACGGGTCGCCCGGGTTATTCCTGAGGAGGTTGCGCGTTTCCGCGATCACCTGCTCACGTCCTGGGTTTCGCTGTTCGCGGACGTTCCCCCAGTGGGTTTTGACGAGTTGGGTCAGCTCCTGGTCGTTGCTCTTGGAGAGTCGGCGGATCTGGTTGACGTTCAAGACCGAGGGTGGAATGGTCTTGTCGGCGATCGCCTTGACGAGGGGCTTGCTCCAGGAAGTGCGCTGGGTCAGAAGCTCGACGGCTTTGGGTTGGAGCTCAGGCTCCATTTTCGGGTACGCGGCCAGCACGATCGAGGCGACTTGCGGATCGTCCACCCGACCCAACGTCGCGAGGATCCGGCCTCGGAAATCGCTCGACGTATTTCCGGGGTCGGCGAGCGTCTTGGACACCGCGTCGAGCACCGAGGCGTCGCGCGCGACAATCAGGGCGGTAAGGGCCTGGAGCCGTCGCGCTTCCGACTGCTGTGCCGAGGCGAATCCCCGTCGCGCCGTTTTGAGTCCCTCCGGATCCTTCCAGGAGGCGGCCAACAGCGCGGCGTCCAGAGCGAGCGGGGAATCGGGTTGGTCCGCCTGGCTGGCTTGGAGGATTGGCCCCAGTCCCTCTTTCAGCGACTGAAGCCGAGCACCGGCGATCTCGCCGTCCTGAATCCGGGTGGCGAGGGCGGCCAGTCCTTTGCCCGCCGCGTCGTGGTCGGCGTTTCGTCCGGCCGTCAACATCGCGAGCAGGCCGACGATCGGACCCGCGTCGTGGTTCCGGCGCCCGAGAATCCGGTCGATGACTCGGGGCATCAGGCCGATCAGGTTCGGCGAGCGCTTGAGTTCGATTTTTCGGACCTGTTCGACGAACGCGTCCCCCTGCTCTTCCAGGAGCGGATGGAGGTTTTGCCAGACGATATGCGGGATGAGCACGTCATCACCACATTGCGAAAGCACTTCGAGGAGGATGGGCATTGGATCCACACCAGCGAGCTTTCGCGCGGCGATCGCGACTTGGAGTTGCACGTCACGATCAGGGTCGGCGGCCAGTGAGACGACTTTCTCCCGGATCGTGGCATCGACTTGTCGGAAGTTACCGGCCGCGCGAACGCCCCAGGCACGGAGGCCGGCGTCGGGGAGCTCGAGCACTTGCCGGTGGAAGCCGGGCTCGAGTGCGCCGGTGCCGACCAACGACCAGAGTGCGTGCATCTGCGTTTTTCGAGGCGTCTTTTCGTCGAGAACGAGCGCTTGCAACGCGGGTTGAGCCGCCGGATGGGCCCGCTCGATCAGCAGGCGTTGCGCGATGTCGCGGTAGTAGACGTTCGGGCTCTTCAGCCGCTCGATCAACTGGTCGTCGGTCTCTTGTGCCAGGTCGAACCGGGGAGCACGCGGATGATTTTCGTAACGGACGCGGTAGAGCCGCCCCTTGAGGCGATCGATCCCCTCGGGATCGCGGCGGGCGTCCTGGTAACAGTGGTAGCGATCATACCAGTCGAGGATGTAGAGGCAGCCGTCGGGGCCGGTCTTTTGCGAGACGGGCATGAACCAGGCGTCGTTGGCCGAGAGGAAGTCGGGGGCAGGCTTCGCTCGGTAGGTCGCTCCGTGACGTTTCAGGGTATCGACATTGATGCCGTTCGCATGAATGTTGCCCATGTAGAGCCGCTCGCGGAATTGGGCGGGGTAGGCGTCGCTGTCGAAGAAATGGATCCCGCAATAGGCGGCTTTTTGATGTTTGTAGTCGACAATCGAGCCGAGCTTCCAAGTGAAGGGGGGATACTCTCCCCCTTGGCGGTGGTAGTAGCCGGTCTCGGTCAGGTGCCAGAGGTGGTCGATGACGCAGGCGCTGGCGAATGCGCTTCCCTCGAGGTTCCAGGCGATCCCCCAGGGGTTGCTCGTCCCTTCGCAGAAGACCTCGAAGTCGCGCGTCTTGGGATGGATCCGGAAGATTGCGCACGTGAACTTGAATTCTTTGCCGCGATGCTTGATGTGGCTCTGGTTGAAGACGCCGTTCCAGCCGTAGAGCCAGCCGTCGGGGCCCCAGGTCAAGGAGTTCGGCAGCTCGTGGGTGTCGTCGCGTCCGAATCCGGTGACGACGACCTCGCGGGTGTCGGCCTTGCCGTCGCCGTCGGTGTCCTTCAGGAAGAGGATGTCGGGGGAGTTGGCCACCCAGACGCCGCCGTGTCCCACGGCGATGCCCGACGGGATGTTCAAGCCGTCCGCGAACAGGGTGAACGAGTCGGCCTTGCCGTCACCGTCCTTGTCCTCGATCACTTTGACCCGGTCTCGCCCGACTCCGGGTGAGCTTCGCGGGTATTCCAGGCTCTCGGTGATCCAGATCCGGCCCCGTTCGTCGAACGTCATGGCGACCGGGTTCACGATGTCGGGTTCACTGGCGACCAGCTCAACCTTGAATCCCTCCGGCACTGTCATCTTCGCGATCGCCTCGGCGGGCGAGAGTGCTGGGCCGGGGGGCTGATCCTGGGCGTGCGGAATCGGCTCCTGGGCCATCGATAAGCCAGGGGCTGAGAGTCGGCCGAGGAGGAGCAGGCCCACGGTGAGCGTGGACATGGCACGAAGTCGATGATTCAACGAGTTGCTCCCTTAAATGGTTTTCGGAGAAGGTCTGATCGGGCTGCCCCGGTTCGTGTCCAAGTCGTCCGGGTGAATGGGCGATCGATCGGCAGGGCGCCACGTTCGCACCGTGGCGTCTTGCCAGTCTGCCATCACCTCCCCATTTTCGCCAGAGTGGCGAATCGTGGCTCGCGAGTCAAATCCTGCCTCGACAGGGAGCAGGTGATCTTTTGGCTCATCAGCGGTTCGGCCAAGTGGGGTTATCCGTAACGGCCGAGGGGAGTGAGACACAGAGGAAGCAGAACGAACGGATCCGCACCGGAGGCGGCCGTTGGGCAACAAAACTCGGGGCTGCGGCACCTGAGACAATGCCCTTGCCGGGGACAGACGTGAAAGCGGGGCCGGACGATGGTCAATCGCGCCGAGTGGTCGCGGAATGAGGGGCGGCTGCGCGAATTGGAGTGATTGCGTGGACAGGGGTTGCGGCTGTGACTTTAAGGAAGAGGCAAACAGAAAGGCCTGCGCTTGCTTATGTAGCGTTGTTCGAGTGGAAAGACAACGCCGAAGTTCATCGAAACGATCTTCAATGTGAAGTTGGACGCCGTACAGTCTGTGTAATCTGGATAAATTGAAATGGGGCGGTTGCGGATTCAAGAGTATCGAATACAACAGCCGAGCTTGTAATGGCTTATCGGACTGAGACTCGTCAATTCATTCAAAAAGAATAGGAGATCTGAAATAAACTTGACTTGCCAAGCATTCGAAGCCAATCTTGACGTTGCACATTCTTTGAAACGAACGTCGAACAGGCTATGTCGAAATTCTGTTCACGTCTGAACAAAGGGGGGGGACGTTCATGAGATCTCGTCGCGGTTTCACGCTGATCGAATTGTTGGTCGTTATTGCCATTATCGCCGTTTTGATTGCCCTGTTATTGCCAGCCGTGCAGGCGGCACGCGAGGCTGCCCGCCGTTCGCAGTGCGTCAACAATCTCAAGCAACTCGGACTGGCCGCACACAATTACCTTTCGGCGAACCAAGTCTTCCCGTTGGGAGACATGTATCCTGCCGGCTCCAATGGGACGGGGGCTCGTGGCGAGCGGGGGAACGGTGTCAATGAATGGAGCTATGGTTGGAGCCTTATGATGGCCCCGAACCTTGAACAGAACGCGCTCTACAACGCGTTCAATACCGTGTTCGCTTGGGACGATCCAAGTGGCCAAAACACGGTCAATTCGACGGTCTTTTACACGCAGATCGCTTCCCTACTCTGCCCGTCCGAGAGCGCCAAGCAGCGTCCCCAGACTCCGCAGGCAACCTTGAATTATGTTGGCAACTGGGGTGGTCCTGGCTCGATCAAGACCTTCACGGGGATGATCATCGATAATCCCTGGGGCGATCTCGGCAACGCCGCGGGGACTTTTGCCATTGGTACGGAGTCTGTCACCGATGGCGTATCCAACACGGCGATGTTCAGTGAGCGGTTGGTGGGGCTGGCAGGAAACCCGGTCGTTCACCCCGACTCCTCGTCCGACGCGAAGCGCGGGATTTTTCCGGCCGGCGTTGCGGTGACGATCAACGTCGGCAGCCCTGCCACAAGTCAGGCACTGCTGGCTGCGTGCAAGTCGTTGCCCATCACGACAAACTCAACGTACTCGTCGTTGTTTGGGTTTAATTGGACCCTCGCCTGGCCTTGGCGATATGCCACGAACCGATACAACCATGTTGGCACACCCAACACGCTAAGCTGCACGGCGTCGAACAGCTTCGACCCGAACTGGGGTTCGGCCCAGGACAGCTTACCCCCGACCAGTAATCACTCCGGCGGGGTCAACGTCTGCATGGGCGACGGCTCCGTGAAGTTCATCAAGGACACCGTGAACGTTCAAACGTGGTGGGCCCTGGGATCCCGCGACCGTGGGGAAGTCATCAGCGCGGATTCTTACTGATTCGTGTTGATCCTCGACGCTGAAAACAAAGTACGCGCCGCGCCCGTCTTTAGCGATTCAAAACGCAACGGGTGCGTCGATGCCTCAGAAGCGACGGGCTTTGGCCATCACCCGAGACCGCTCGGTTGAGAGGGATCACGGGTGGACTGAATTTCGTGGAGCCGGGTGGGTTCGTCAACAGGGAACGAGGGCGAGTTTGTTATGCGATGGCACAAGGTTCGAGGTTTGGTTTTGATCGTCACCTGCGTCCTCGTCGGTTGCGACAGCGGCGGGATTCAATCGGGGGTCGAGAAGAATCCCACCAAGCTGACTGGCACCGAGGGAATGCCACCGAGCGGGCCGGACATCAGATCGATCCAGAAAAAGTCGTCCCGCTCGGCGACGAATTCGATGCCGGGGGGAACGTCCTCTCCTGCCCATTCGAAATGAGTTGCGAGCCATCCTGCATCTCTGGAGAGCGGCGATCGAGTCGTCGCCGCAACCGCTTGTGTCACCGACTGCTGCTGGGGGGATCCGACAGCGTTGCTTGGGTTGGATAGCGTTTTGGACCCAGGTCGGTCATGTGGAGGCCGACTTCGCGCCGGGGATCACCCCCAGGAACTCCGGCGTTGTCTGCTTGGCGTGGTCATTCCCGCTCGAATATCGTCACGGACCGGCACAAGGACCTTCCTGCTCACTTCCCATCCCACTCCCTCGGCGCGGTCGATCGCCTTCCGGTTCTCTCGAGCTTGCCCCCCCTTCGCCGGTTACGGATCGAGCTTCGCTCTCCTTGGCTATTGCGGGAAACCGGCTGTTCACTACCTGGCCGATATGAGCCGAACTTTTTATCATCATGCGGACAGAGGTCGGGGGACGTACCTTCGTCGGTCTGTGGGGAAGCCCCGCCGCACCGGTGGCGATTTTCTTTTCTTCGTCGACCCGAGCCGGAGATCCGCAATGGCCGGGCGAGCTGATGCGTCACGCGAACTCCGTCTTGGGCTCTACGCACTTGAGAGTGGGGTGATCGACGACGAACAGCTCCTCTCGGCCGTCCGCGCGTGGGCCCGCTCCAGCGACCGGGCCCTGTCTCAGATTTTGGTGAGCCGGGGCCTGCTCGCGGTTGAGACGCTGGCCCTGCTGGAAGAGCAGATTACGAGAGAGCGAGAATCGTCCCGTCGCCCTCCTCCGACTGCGGGCGAATTGCCCACCCCTTACCGATTGGACCGGCCGTCTGACCTTGAGCCAGACGTGACGGTCGCCTACGCTGGGCGTTCGGTCGACCCGGATGTCGGCCGTGAGGCCATTGGCGGTCCTCGTTTTCAAGTGCTCAGGCCGCACGCTCGCGGCGGTTTGGGGGAAGTTTTCCTCGCCTTCGACAGTGAGCTGAATCGCTCGGTCGCTCTGAAGGAATTGCAAGCCCGTCGTGCCCACGATCCCGACTCACAGGCCCGCTTTCTCCTGGAGGCGGAAGTCACCGGCAGGCTGGAACATCCCGGGATCGTGCCGGTCTACAGCTTGGGCCGCTATGCGGATGGCCGCCCCTACTATGCGATGCGGCTCATCGAAGGGGAGACCCTTGGAGCGGCGATCGAGCGGCTTCATCGCATGGGGGTCAGCGCGGCCAGGCGAGACGACCGGGCGCTTGCGTTTCGACGGCTCTTGCGCAGTGTGATCGACATCTGCAATGCCGTCGCCTATGCCCACAGTCGAGGAGTCGTGCACCGCGACCTCAAACCCGACAACATTATGCTCGGTCCGTTCGGCGAGACCCTCGTCGTGGATTGGGGGGTTGCCAAGTCGTCGTTCACTACGGCGAACGATTCGAGGGCCGAGACTTCCTCCACGCTCGTCCCCACGGCCGACCTCTCGATGACTCAGCCCGGTTCGGTGATCGGGACTCCCCGGTACATGAGTCCCGAGCAGGCTGCGGGCGACCTCGAACGCGTTGGGCCGGCGAGCGATATCTACAGCCTGGGGGCAATCCTTTATTGCCTGCTTGTGGGGCACCCTCCGTTTGGGGACGGCGACCTGGCGAGTGTCTTGGATCGGGTTCGGCGGGGGATCTTTCCGGCCCCGCGCCGGGTTCTTCGGTCGGTCGACCCGACCTTGGAAGCCGTCTGTCTGAAAGCGATGGCCTTGGATCCGACGGAGCGCTACGCCTCTGCGCTCGACCTGGCCAATGCGCTTGAAGCCTGGCAGGCGGACGTCCGCTACCGTGGCGAGCAAGAGCAGGCCTTGAGTCAGGTCAAGGAGTCGTTGACCCGGCTCTGTCTCGAGCGGGCGCACAACAGCTTTGGCCGGGAAGCCCACGCCGAGGGAATGCTCTGGCTCGCACGCGCTCTGGAGAATGCCCCTTCCGAACCTCCCGAGCTTCCACGCCTGATTCGGACGAGCTTGTGTGCCTGGCATGCGGGGGGAAAATTGATGGAACGGGCGCTTCGTCACGCCGGTGAAGTCCGCGCGGTCGCCTTTTGCCCCGAAGGCCGCCGGCTTGCGACCGGATGCGCGGACCGGAGCGCACTCCTCTGGGACGTTTCGGCCGGCTCACCCCTCGCCTCGCCCTTGAGGCACCAAGGTGCCGTCCGTGCCGTGGCCTTCCACCCGGATGGAGCGTCGGTCGCAACCGCGGGCGACGACGGTCAGATCCGGCGCTGGGATGCCGTCACCGGCGGTCCGCTCGGCGCTTCGCTTCGCGCCGGCGGTCCGATCGCTGCACTGAGCTTCAGCCCCGACGGGTCGAAGCTTGCCGTAACAGGGGGGGCGGGACGAGTCCTCCTCTGGGATCTCACCACCGGCCTTCCGATCCACGAGTCCGCGAAGCCAGCAGGGCGAGCCTTGGCCGTCGCGTTCGCCCCCGATGGCGAGACCCTTGCGGTGGCGCGTGAGGACGGTTCTGTTCGGCTCCTGGACGTTTCGACCGGCCGACCGACCGGAGCGTCTCTCGATCACGGAGCGGCCGTCCCGCTCATCGTGTTCGACCCGGCGGGAAAGATGCTGTTGTCCGTCTGCCTTGATGGAATCGTCAGGCTCTGGGACCTTTCGAGGCGAGTCACCGTGGTGACGTTACCCCATCAGGGAGCGGTTCATGCCGCTGGGTTCCGGCCCGACGGAGACGCGTTCGCGACCGCCTGCGAAGACGGGACTGCGCGGCTCTGGGAGACCCGCACTGGCCGGCCGATCGGCGAGCCGCTCGCCCACCGGGCGCGGGTCACCTGCCTTGCATTCCGACCTGACGGGACGATGCTGGCCACCGGCAGTTCCGACGGCACGATCCGGCTCTGGTGCGCGGTCAGCGGCCTGCCGATCGGCCCCCCGCTGGACCAAAAGGGGGCCGTCCGCATCTTGGTCTTCAGCCAGGACGGCCGGCGGCTTGCGGCTGGTGGTTTCGACGTGACGGTTCGTTGTTGGAACGCTCCGAACCCCATCGAAGGACTCCCCGAGCGAGTCTCCTGCTGGGTTCGCGTCACGACCGAGTTGGAGTTCGACTCGGGCGACGCGATCCGCCGGATGGACGGCCCGACGAGCTGGGAGTGCCGTCGCCGCTTGACCGACCTCGGCGGCCCCCCGCTCCGATAGCATGCCCGCCCTGTCCTTTTTTATCTCCCCAGGAGATTTCCTGGCGGGCCGTGCCCACGTGACAAGAGCCAGGATTGGCCGTTGCCATCGCGAATGAGGATTACTGCGTCGGCTCTTCCATGAGGCCGAAGAGATTTCCTTGCGGATCGATAACGACCGCGATTGCCCGGCCGCCGGGGACTGGCATTTTGGGCAGCGCGACGGTCGCGCCCGTCGCTGTGGCCTTCTCGATGATTGCGTCAATGCTCTCGACACCCACGTAGTTCATCGATGGCTGCTGCGGGTTCTGTCGTTGGATCACCGCGGCATTGATCCCGGGGCTATTTGCCTCGGCCGCGTTGCAAAGCCAGAATTCCAAGCCGGGGACCGGAATCTTTTGAAACGTCCAGCCGAACAGGTCGCTGTAGAACTTGGACAGCGTTTCCGGCTGTTCGGCGGGAATCTCATAGTGGACGACTTGGTTCTTGGCCATGACCTTCTCCCTCTTGAAACTGGGGCCAGGTTTTGAAGAATGGCACGCTTACGTCAGCAGGATTTGCTCGGATCGCCGCTCATGGGGAAATGCGTATTCATCCACGCACGCCATGAAGGCTCGTCGCGGGCGACGGCGGTGGGAGCCTGGTCGCCGTACAGGTAGAGTCGAACCGATACGAAGACCATGCCGCCCATGGAGAGGGCGAAGAGATGGGCGATGCCTGGCGTCGGCTCGGTGAGCCGAAGGAGGAGCTGGCTAGGGTGCCCGGGGCCCCCTGCCCTTTCGACCAACCCTGCGAGTCGGGGCGCGTTTGCAGGTGTCTTACGAGACGCACCCGGTTTGGCTTCGTCCAGGCCGAGTGATCGGGCCAGCACGTCCCATGCGGCGGAGGCGGGTTCGGGGGCCATGCCCATGAGTTGAAAGGCCGAGCAGGGCTGACCACGGAAGTGGGTAAGATAGAGTCGGAGAATGTGGAAGTAATCGGGCCAGCCGGCTTCAATGCTCTCCAACTGATCGTCCCAGTCGTCGGTGCTTGCGAACAGGCTGTGAACGACTCGGACGATGCAAGTCCCCCCCGACCGGGCTTCGATGACCCATTCGGTGGCCATTTTCGGAGCGTTCGGCCCCAATTCTCCCTCGGCCGCGAACCGGCGAGGCGGATCCCAGGCCGTCTGGGCGGCGACGGCGTCCATCCCTGGGCCGAAGTGGGAGACGATGGTGCCGTCTTCGCGGACCTCGGTTGGGACGAACCAGGACGATACACCCGGGCCGGTCGCGATCGCCTGCCAGACTTCCTCGGGCGTACCGGGGACTTCAACCTCGACCTGCACCCACCGCCGCCCTGAATCCTCTTTCTTGAGACTCATGCTTGTTCCTTGGAAAGGGGTTTGTGCGGCAACGGGTGCGCCACGACCACCAAACGATGCCAGCGCCCGTCAGGGCCCGATTCATCGTGGTAGCGCGCGACGAGTTGCGTGACCGCGTTGGCAAGATCATGGCTAAAGGCGGCGCGATCCGCCGCGGAACGGAACCGGATCTCGGTATCCACCGACAAGGTTGGCAATCGCTTGTCGGTTTCCTTGGATCGGCGCAGCAACGCGCTCACCTCGCGTATCAGGCGAGCGGCCAGAGCAATGAGATAGCTCGCGGAAAGGTGGTCGGCAATCCGGCCAGGATCCGAGGCGACCGGCCCCAGGGCATCTGGCGAAACGACATATGAGGCGGCCGTTGCCACCATCAATCGCTCCGTCAAGCCGCCCCATTGGCGTTCCTCGGCAACTTTGACCAGCCCGTGCGCCTCGAGGGTACGCAGGTGGTAATTGACCTTTTGACGTGTCAGTCCCACCCGTGCGGCTAGCGTCGCGGCCGAGGCCGGCTCCGCCATCTCCGACAGGAGCCGACATCGGACGGGGTCGAGCGCGATCGAGGCGATCGCCGGATCATCAATGACTTCAATATCGATCATGGGCCAAGTCTGCCTTTGACAAATCTTTTTGTCAAGGGCGAGCGAAGAGAATAACGCAGGCGGCGACGCGGCGTGATTCGGGGAATGAGGGCTGGCCGGAATTCAGGATTTGCCTGAGGTATCACGAATACAGGTGCGGGCGCGCTCGAGGAGAAATTCGCGTTCGCGGGCGTTGCGTGTGAGTGTTGCGGCTCGCTCGAATTCGGGGCGGGCCTCGTCGAGGCGGCCGAGTTTGGCGAGGAAGTCACCGCGCACGCTTGGCAGGAGGTGGTAGCCCTGAAGTGACGGCTCCGTGCTCAAGGCATCGACGAGTTCGAGGCCTGCTGCCGGGCCGAACGCCATCGCGAACGCGACGGCGCGATTCAAGTCCACGATGGGCGAGGGTGAAAGCTGAGCGAGCGCTTCGTAGAGCGCTGCGATCCGTGGCCAGTCTGTTTCCGCCGCAGTGTGTGCTCGTGCGTGGCAGGCGGCGATTGCGGCCTGGAGGGCGTACGGGCCTCGCACGCCACCGAGCTTTTCCGCACGTTCGAGCGCGGTGAGACCACGACGAATGAGGAGATGATCCCAGTGCGCACGGTTCTGGTCGAGGAGGATGATGAGTTCCCCGGAAGGGCCTACGCGCGCCCTCGAACGTGACGCCTGGATTTCCATCAAGGCGACGAGGCCGTGGACTTCGGACTCGTGGGGAGTGAGCTCGGCCAGGATCCGGCCGAGTCGGAGCGCGTCCTCGCAGAGTGCGGGGCGCATCCAGTCGTCACCGGCCGTTGCCGTGTAGCCCTCGTTGAAGATTAGGTAGATGACTTCGAGCACCGACTCCAACCGTGCGGTGAGCTCGGCCCCACGGGGGACCTCGAACGGGACCTGCTTTTCGGTCAGCGTCCGTTTGGCTCGGACGATCCGCTGGGCGACCGTCGGCTCCGAGACGAGGAACGCTCGGGCGATCTCTTCGGTCGTCAGGCCGCCGAGCAGGCGGAGCGTGAGTGCCACGCGGGCCTCGGTAGAGAGCACCGGATGGCAGGTCGTGAACACGAGTCGGAGGAGGTCGTCGCCCACGTCGTCGTCGAGGACCGCGTCGAGATCGGGCTCGGCCCCCTTTCACGCGGCCTCGAGCTCGTGACCGAGCTCCTCATGTTTGCGCTCGAGTCGCCTGATCCGTCGCACATGATCGATCGCGCGATACTTTGCGGTCGCCATGAGCCAGGCGCCCGGGTTGTCCGGGACGCCCGACTCCGGCCACCGCTCGAGCGCGGCGACGAGTGCGTCTTGGGCGAGTTCCTCGGCAAGGCCGACGTCGCGCACGATTCGCGCGAGGCCGGCAATGAGCCGAGCCGACTCCATTCTCCAAACCGCGTCGATCACACGATGTGTCTCGGAAGCCGTCATGGCGACCGATTAGACCAACTTCAGTCAGTAAGCGAAAGCCGGACCGAACTGCCGAGAGTCGGCATGTGACTATCGCGACTTACCGGATTGAGCGATCTGCTCGCGCATCCGCTCCTCGGCCTCCCGGAGCTCGGGCGTGAACTCCGCGCCGAAGTCTGACGCCTGGAAGACCTGGCGTGCCTCGCTCACGCCGTCCCCGTGAATCTTCAGGCCGCGTTTGGCCCATTCGATCGCCTCTTCTTTCGAATCCACCTGGACGATCACGTAACCACAGATCAACTCCTTCGTCTCGGCGAAGGGGCCATCCATCACGGTACGCTTCCCTTTGGAGAACAGGACGCGTGCGCCCTTGGAGCTGGGCTGGAGCCCCTCGCCGCTGATCAACACGCCGGTCGCAGCCATCGCCCCCATGGCTTGCCCCATCTCGGCGAAGACTTTCTTGTCCGGGAGGATCCCTGCTTCTGTGTTCTTGCTGGACTTGAACATCATCATGTATTTGAGTTTTGCTTTGCCATCCGGGGTCGAAGCCTGCGGTTCCGGACCGGCCGGCCCCGGGTTTCCCCCGTGAGCGTCGGGTGCCTGTCCTTCCCCCCCGGACTCGAAATAGTCGGGGGGGAAGTCGGACAGCTCGGTCACCTGGCGAATCTCGATCTGGCCGGTTCCTCCACTTGTGGCTGAGGGGCCGTCGGCCTCGAACGGGACGCGTTTGGCCCATTCGATCGCCTCTTCTTTCGACTTCGCCTCAATCATCCAGAAGCCGGCGATCAGCTCCTTCGCTTCGGCGAACGGTCCGTCGATCACGGTGAGCTTGCCGGCCGTGTTGTGGATCCGGAATCCCTTCGAGCTCGGATGGAGCCCTTCGCCCGAAAGCAAGGCGCCAGACTTGACCAGCTCCTCGTTGTACTGGCTCATGGCGGTCAAGAGCGCCTCGTCCGGCATCGCACCCGCTTCGGTCTTCTCATCGCTCTTGATCAGCATCATGAAACGCATGATTGGGTTCTCGTTTTGGGTTGGAGATTGTGGTCGAGTGGGGTGGACGGTCTTTACCGACTGGCCCCTGGTCCTGCGATTACGTCGAACGAGGACTCATCGAATCGACATGCCGCGTTCCGGATTCGTGCCCGGTTTTGGCTTCCGGACGGATGCGAACCGGCTTGTACCTTCGCCTTGACCGTGCGAAGGGCAATGTGACGCGATATCGGCATCTCGAACGAAGTT
The DNA here is from genome assembly GCF_000242455.2 of Singulisphaera acidiphila DSM 18658. Lineage (GTDB taxonomy): Bacteria > Planctomycetota > Planctomycetia > Isosphaerales > Isosphaeraceae > Singulisphaera > Singulisphaera acidiphila. The sequence goes on along the minus strand of NC_019892.1, from coordinate 3,898,392 downwards.
GCTTGGAACGCGCCGCGACAAAGCTGCTGATTGTGGTTGTCTTGGATTTGTTTATGGGTTGTCGTGGCGCTCAGGGCCCGTAAGCGATTCAAGAGAGGACCATGTCCAATGGCTTAGGGCTTTGCGCCCATCGCCTTGCCCGATTGCAGAATGTGGTCGCGCATCCGCTCCTCGGCCTCTCTGAGCTCGGGTGTGAACTCGGCGCCGAAGTCAGATGCCTCGAAAACTTGGCGAAGCTCGATTTCGACTGCTCCGTCACCATCGATTGCCGGCCAGCGCTTGACCCATTCGATCGCCTCTTCCTTCGACTTCACCTCAATCATCGTGAAGCCGGCGATCAATTCCTTTGTCTCGGCGAACGGCCCGTCGACAACGGCCGGCTTTCCGCCCGAGAACGTGACGCGAGCCCCCTTCGAGCTTGGCTGGAGTCCTTCGCCCGCGAGCATGACGCCGGCTCGCACGAGTTCCTCGTTGTACTTGCACATCGCGGCCAGGAGCTCTTCGCTTGGGAGAACCCCTGCCTCTGTGTTCTTGTCAGCCTTGCGGAGGATCATGAATCGCATCGTCGCTTTTTCCTTTCGGGCCTGAACTGGGTTTCCAGGTGAACTCGACCGTCTGATCCCTGGCTCTACTAACACGTCGAACGAGGGGGAACGAGATCGACAGGCTCAATCTCGTTTTTTGGTAATTTTTATAAGTGGCGATCGTGCTTTGATTTAATTCGTTCCTCGGTCATGATGAACTCGCCTGGGGAATCGGCGTTCATGCACGCATTGTCTGGTGTCGAAGTGCGACTGTTCCGAACCCGCAGAGCACCTCCTTGGGGCGGAGAAGAATTCAAATGAAGATGCACACAGCCCCGAAACGGCGACCGTCAAGAGCCAGGGGACTGGCTCTTGACGGTCGCCGTTCCGGGGCTGAAAATAAAACGCAAAAGAGGTCGAGGCGTTTCCAGGGTTTTACCCCTGGGGGGGAGTGGTCGACCCTCCGGGAGGGCAACGTGCCGGGCTTTCCCGCGGACTGTACCGTATCAAGCCAGGGCACGCTGAAGCAGGTTGTGCGTGATCTGCTGAACGCGTGGGTCGGGGCCGTGCGGCCGGCTCCAGTGTGACCACGGAAGCACGTGTCCCGGTGGCGTGCTCAGGCCTTGGGCCCAGAAGATCGTCGCGGCGTTGAAGACGAAGTTTCCCTTGGGCCCGGGATAGAGGGTCGCCGTCCACTGTTGCGGATTCACTCCGCCTTGCCAGGCTGTGCCGGCAGCGACGATCTCCAGGCCGGGAATGGCGGCGGGCTCGCCGTGATACTCCCAGCCGATCAGGCCAGGTATCCGGTCCCCTTGCTTGACGTCGGTCCCTGCGAACATCCAGTGGTCGGGCTTGGTGATGATCCAGTCCCCCCCTCCGTTTACGGGATCGACGTTGCGTGCGCCCATGAGCAGTCCCTCGTCGGGGCCGCGATGCGGGAACGGGCCGTGATCTTTCTCACGGCCTACGGCGTACTCGTTCTCCGCGCCGTACGGGCCGCCGCGGAAAATGATGCGGTTGGGGGTTCCCGTGCTGCTGTCGCGGTAGGGCGTGACCCAGCAGATGGCGTTCCCCGACAAGAACAGTAAGTTAACTCCTTCGTCCCGCATCTTCTCGACACTGCGGAACTGGCGGATGTCCCAATACTCGTCATGCCCGACGCTCACAAACGCCTTGCACTTGAGGCCGCGATCGGGGCTCAGCATGTCGCTGTTGGAGCAGTACGTGACGTCATACCCGTGCTGTTCCAGCCAGTAGGCGAGCGGAAACTCGAAGGGAAGGAACTCGCCCGACCCGACGGTCAAGGGGTCGTTGACAACGCCCTGATGCTGGGCTTCGCGACCGTAGGGGCGATCGAAGCTGACGTCGGCCCAGGGACCTTGCACTCCTTTCGGGTGCGTGTAAATCGAGTACTTGTTCGGCCAACTGTTATACGCCTGCCAGGTGTTATCCGAGCATTGGAAGAGGACTTCAGCGGGCCGGTCGTCGCGCACGATGAACACGACGTAGCTTTGCCAGTACGCCTCCGCTCCGTCGGGGACCGTGGTCAGGCGGCCGAGATAAACGCCGCTCAACCAGTCGCCGGGAATCTTGAACCGGGCGCTCGACTCCCATCGACATTCATGCAGATTCTTTTCCGCGGGTTGAGGGGTGGGTTGTGGTGTGCCCTCCAAGGGGCCGATCGTCTTGACCAGCCGTGCGCCTCGGCCGCCGTAGTAGCCCATCCGGAAGATCTCGAGGCGATATTTGCGCGACGGGTTAGTGGAGACGAAGACCTCGATCTCTTCCCCCGCCTGCACGCTCTGCTTGGAGCAAAAGCCTTCGATCCAGGGCGAACGGAAGCCGTCGCCATCGACGCGTACCCGCGTCAACTGCCAATCCAAGGCGCCTTCCCGTTTGTTCTCGGCGACGATCCGATTCTCCGTTCGCCCGTCCGCGATCGCTTCGGGAGCGGCACCGGTCGCCGAGGACAATGCGCCGGCGGCGAGGGCGGTTCGCAGAAAATCTCGGCGGGGGACAGACGATTCGTTGGGGGTTGACATGGTGGGGAGAATCCCAAGCGGTAGGAGGAACGAAAAGGCGAGTTCCGGGCATTGTAGCCGTAACCGGATGGGCCCGTTAGACGCTGATGGAGAAATTGAATCTGGGTGGTCTGCGGTGTATGAGGGAAGACGATTGGGTGGAAGGCTCCTCGCGCCGTGCCCTTTCGGTCGACTCTCAAGCACCGTGCGATTGACCTTCGAGTTGCTTACGTCGGGGTGGCTGGGGACCGTGTCCGGCCTGCTGGGTGCGCGGGCCAAAAAGACCAGGGCCGAGTATGGACCCGAGCGACCCGGATCGCTGGGCTTGGGAGCCACCCGATCGGAAGTCGTTCGAACGGCCGGCGGGAGGAGTCACCGACGCGACGAACAGGGGGGCGCCAGGCTGGTTGGTCCTGGCGCGTGTGATTCGCTAGAATGGCTCAAACGCGAGCGAGGTTGCTCGAGCCTGGCGAACCTGGAGCATCGTATTGTGCTGCCGGTTTGCACGCGGTGACGGATGTCCGGAATCCCTTTTTTCTTCAAGGAGGGGCTTAATGTCTTTGCGCATGATCCCCGCTTTTGTGTGGACCTCGTTGCTCCTGGTGGCTTGCCTGACGCCCAGTCAATGGCTGCATGTGAACGAAAGCCAGGTCCACGTCGGGATCTCGCACTTCGATAAACTGGTTCATGTCGTACTGTTCGCCGGCTTCGGATTTTTGTGGTTTCAGGCTGCGCGATCACGCCGGGGCCTGACCTGGGTGCTTGTCGCGGGCGTCGCGCTCGCGGTCTTCACCGAGTTCGGGCAGGCATTGCCGATCGTGGGCCGCGACTCCGATCCGTTCGATGGCCTGGCCGACGTTGTAGGGTTGCTCATCGGGCTTGCAAGCGGCTACGCGCTCAACGGGCTCTTGAGCCCGAAACGTAGAGCACTCGTGGAAGAATCCTAAAAGAAGCTCATACTCATCCGGCTTGCGGTAACAATCGACTTTCCGGACATCTGGTTCTTGTTTCAAAAAGAGGACGCTGGTTTTCGGGCGACCGCAGTGCTAGAACCACATCGAACCAGGCGAAACCACCTCACTTCAAACTTGGGATGTTTTCCATGCAACTCGGAACCATCACCTATAACATCGCCAAGGACTGGGATCTCCCGACCATCTTGAAGCGGCTGGCCACCTTACATTACGAAGGGGTCGAACTTCGCACGACCCACGCCCACAAGGTGGAAGTCGGCCTCAACAAAGACGAGCGGAAGGAAATCAAGAAGATGTTCGCCGACTCGCCGGTGGCCCTGGCGGGATTGGGGAGCGCCTTCGAGTACCAAGCGGTCGATCCCGAGGTGGTCCGGAAGAACGTCGAAGGGACGAAGGAGTATGTCCAACTCGCCCACGACCTCGGCTCGCCTGGCGTGAAGGTTCGGCCTAACGGGATTCCCAAGGGGGCCGACCTCGATGCCACCTTGAAGCGGATCGGGCACGCCCTTCACGAGGTTGGTGAATATGCCGACGGATTCGGCGTTGAGATCCGGGTCGAGGTCCACGGCGCGATCACTCAACTCGTCCCCAACCTCGCCAAGATCATCGCTTATGCGGACCATCCCAACGTCTACGTTTGCTGGAACTCGAATCCAACCGATGTGGTGAACGGCTCGATCCGCGAAAACTTTGCCCTGGTCGCTCCCAAGATCCGTGAGGTCCATCTCCGCGACCTGTTCGACGAGGCCTATCCCTGGACCGAACTCTTCGCGCTCCTGACCGCCCAGCAGTATGACGGTTTCACCCTGGCCGAAATCCCTGAAAGCAGCGATCCGGAACGAGTCCTACGCTATTTCCGGGCCCTCTGGCTGGCTTATCAACCGAAGTCGAAATCCTGATTCTCCAATCCCGAAGGCGAGCGAAAAGAACTCGGCGGGTGTCCGGACACGCCAAGATGGTTTGATGTGTTGTTCGCGTGCCAGATGCCGAGCGATAGGGGAAAAAAGGAGAATTTAACCACGAATGACACAAATGACACGAATGAATAAAAAAATGAAAAATGATTGAAATTCTTTGTTTTTATTCGTGTCATTTGTGTCATTCGTGGTTAAAAATTCAATGATCCGCCAATGGGCTAAAAACCGGTAGGAAGCGGGTGTTTTCGCAAAAGGTTTGTCCGAAAAGAGTTGCGCCGCAGCGTCGACGGTAAGCCATGACAGGGCAACGACTTGCAGTGTCCGCTCTTTTCCGTTGGTTTTTAGCCCATTGACGGATCGTTGTTAATTTAAAGAGTGGCCCGGAGGACGGGGGTCGGCTCGAATCGCCCCTCGAGGATCTTGCTGGGGTCGACCCCGAACCACTGGTTGAGGACGGTCGCGTAGACCGATCGAAAGTCGACCTTGTGGGTCAGGTCGCCCGAGTCGTCGAGACTGCTCAGGTCGGGCCGGCTGCCGTGGAGGCCGGGCACGATGCCGCCGCCTGTCAGGAACATGATGTTGGCGGTGCCGTGGTCGGTGCCTGCCGACTTGTTCTCGGCCACGCGCCGGCCGAATTCCGAGAAGGTCATCACGAGGGTGCGGTCAAGGTGGCCGCGTGCTTTCAGGTCGCGGTGGAACGTGGCCAGGCCCTGGCTCAACTCCTGGAGCAGGGCGGCGTGACGGTTGAACTGGGAGGCATGCGTGTCAAACCCGGTGAGCGTGACATAGTAGACCCGAGTGGGCAACTCGGCCGCGATCAACTGCGCAACGGTCTTCAGCGACTGCGAGAACTCGAACGGCGCGTAGGTGATGGCGGAGTTGGTCTCGCTTACCGCGTCCTTCAGTCGTTTCGAGAGCGAGAGCGTCTCGTTCGCCGTGCGCTGGACGAAGTCGAGGGCCTCGATCCCGGTCGGCTCGACCTCATTGATGCGCTTGAGCCCGTGACCGGCGATGCCCTTGATGGGCAGGTCGAGGATGGCGGGGTTCGCCAGGGTGACTGAGCGCGGGCGGGGATTCGCGAACGATTGCGAGGGGCGCTCGCCCAGTTGGAGACCGAGGATGGGGGATTGAGCGCCTGTGCACTCGCTATCGAAATAGCGGCCGAGCCAGCCGGTCGTCCATGCCTGGCCGGCCGGAGAGGCGGTCTCCCAGATCTCCGACGAGCGGAAGTGGGACCGGTCGGGGTTGGGATAGCCCACGTTTTGCACGACCGCCAATGCCCCGTCGTCGAGCATGCTTTTGAGCTCGGCCAACTCGGGGTGGAAGCCGAGATGGTCGTCGATTTTGAGGACTTTCTTGGCGTCGACGGCGAGCTTGGGCCGGGCCTTGTAGTAGGCGTCGTCGCCGTGCGGCACCAGGGTGTTGAGGCCATCGTTGCCTCCGGCAAGCTGGACGACCACCAGGACGCGGTCGTCGTTCAGGCCCGGGATCGGGGCGACCTTGCCAGCGAACGCCGCCGCCGTTTTGTCGACGAACCCTGGCACGGTTGCCGTCAGCGCCGTCAGTCCCGCGGCCTGGCGGAGGAACTGGCGTCGGCCCATTCGGATCATCATGGATCTTGCTCCTTTGGCTGATTTCAGCGTCTGGTTCGCGGCTCAGGCCAACTGGTATTCGGGGGATGTCAGGATCAGGCGGGCGACCATGCTCGCGCGGTCTTCAACGCGGGTGTCGGCGCACGCCTTGATCAGGGCGTCGCGGGCCGAGGGGCGAACCGTCGTGACCACGAGCCGGCCCAGCAGGTCGTCGACGAGTGCGGTCGGCTCAGCGGGGGGACCTTGGGGGAAAAGGGCCTCCGTGCGGAACCGGCATTTCAAGCCTTCCTTCTTCCGCTCGGAGCTGCGCTGGGCCATCGCCCCTTCCATCCGGGCCATCATGGCCGCCCCTTGGGTCGCGTCGCGCGGCACGGTCAGGAACCGATTGAAGCCGATCGGCTCCAGCCCCGCCGGTTCCTTGCTGTCGAGCAAGGCCTCGGGCAGGTGGTAGCGGACGGCAAGCGTCCCTGCGCCGATCCAGGTCCTTCCGCCGGGCCATCCCTTCACATTGGGTGGATTGAATAATTCTTGGCCCATCGCGGCCGTGAGCTGGGCCAGGCTTGGGGTTGCCGTGACGTCCAGCTTGAGCTGGCGGCAGGCGCCGACGAGGAGTTGCACGGGGCTCTTGATCAGCGATCCCCGCGAGGCTTCGGAGTAGAACTCGGGTGCTGTGAAAAGGACGCGGAGGACTTCGCGGATTTCGCCTCGGCTGTCCTGGAACGTGGTAGCCATCCTCGTGCGGAGTTGGCCGCGAGGATCGACCGCACCGAAGTAGTCGACAAGCTTGGCGGCGAGGAATTGGGCGAGCGACTCCTGGCGGCTAACCAGGGCCACGACGTCGTCGAGCTCGAAGTGCCCGGTCTCGCCGAGAATCGTCTTGGAGCCGTCGTCACGACGCTCGGGCACGTACGTGGCGACCAGCCCGTCGCGGGCGAAGTCACGCGGGGTGTCGGCCGCCGTGGCGCGTGCTTGCTCCTTCCCTCGGGGGCCGGCGAGCGTCCAGCCAGTCAAGGCGCGTGCGGTGGCCTTGATGTCCTGCTCGGAGTAGTGGCCGATGCCGAGAGTGAATAACTCGAAGAATTCGCGGGCGTAGTTCTCGTTTGGCTTGGCCTTGTCGCTGTCCTCAAGGTCGAGGTAGATCAGCATTGCCGGGTCGAGAGTGACGTCGCGCAGGAGGGTTCGGAAGTTTCCCAGGGCGAGCCGGCGGAGCGTCTCGTTCTGCTGATAGATCGCTTGCGAGATCATGACTTTATCCGTGGCCGTGGCGAAGTGCCCGTGCCAGAAGAGGGTCATGACCTCGCGCAGTGGGGTCGGCGTGGCGATCATGTGCGCCAGCCACCAGCTTCGCAACTGGTTCATCTCCGTGGCGTAACGGCGGCGCGTGGTGCGGTGCCCTTCGGCCGCCTGTTCGCGGGTCGTGTCGGCGTACCGCCTCTCGGTGTTGACCCAGGGATCCTTGACCCACGCGGGCCGCTCGGGGGCGATGGCCCCCTCGGCCTCGTCGAGCATCAGGTCGATGGCCTTCTCCAAGGGCAGGGCCGCGAAGCGAGCCGTCTCCTCGGGGGTGCCCCCGAACCCGGCGCGGCTAAGCAGGTGGGCCGCAGCCTTCGCGTCCCATACGGGAGGGGTATTATGTGAATGTCTCATCAACGTTTCCTTGCAGGGAGTGTGGGGTGGGCATGGCCCACCCATTGGATTTTCCGAGGGTAAAGGCGGATGGATTGGTGGACAGTGCCCACCCCTTACGGGAATTGGCGGTGGCCGGGGCAAGCTCTTGCAACGCTATAGCGCGTCGGCCGAGATGACCTCGCCCCCTGCCCGCGTCGCCAGGGCACGCCAGGTGGCCAGGTTGATGGAGTCCTTGACGAACTTGACGCTGCCGTCGCCGAGGAGCGTCAAGACTCCGCCGGGGTGTGGCCCGCGAGCACTCAGCCAGCCGAACCCGTGGCCGTAGACATCAGGAATCTTGCTGTTGGGTGGGAGATATGCGTTGAAGCCGACCATCGCTTCGGTCCCGACGATCCAGGCCGCGCCCCGGGTCCCGCTCCAGGACGTGGCACCCGCGCTCAGGAGGGCGAGGTCAGGGTTGTTCATCGCAGGGGTGTAGCCCCCCGACGCAACCTTGGAGGGGCTCACCTGCGAGGCAATGTTTGCGATCTGGCGGTCGCGACGCAGCGGGGTCGGGCCTGTCGTGTCTTGACCGAGACCGAGAAGGCATTGTGAAATGAACATGGTGTTGGTTGTCCCGTCCGTGATGTCGGCGATCCGGGCGGCCGAGTTGTTCCAGAAGACTCCGTCAGAGGGGTATCGCATGTCGTAATAAGTGCTTGTGCCCGACCCGACGCTTGCGACGTAGCCTGTGCCCGCTGTTGCGGTGTTGTAGTAGTAGTTGGGGTAGAGCGGTGGCTGGCCGTCGCTGGGGCAGAGGAACGCCGCCACCACGGTCGCGGCCGCCGTCGTCTGCGCGGGGATGAAGGAAAAGACCGGCGGCGTGGTGGTGACCGTCAGGTCGAAGTTCATGGTGTTCAGGATCGCGGCCTGTTCCATGAACGGGAGAATCCGTGCGAAGACCGAGAATCCGGTTCCGCTCGAGCCGCCATGGCTCGGAAAGACCGAGTGAGTGCTCTCATAGTTGTGGAGAGCCAGCCCGATCTGCTTCAGGTTGTTGGTGCTCGAGATCCGCCGGGCCGCCTCACGGGCCGCTTGCACGGCCGGGAGCAGCAACGCGATCAAGACCGCGATGATCGCGATCACGACGAGCAGCTCGATCAGAGTAAAAGCGCGACGTCGCATAAGAATGACTCATGGAATAAAGCATGGGGAATTGCAAAAATTTTGAAGAGTTGCCAAGGTCGCCCGTGCCGTGCAATCGCTGTTGCCAGGCGCACCGAGACCGGGGCTTGCACCTGGAGAGGGCAAGTCGGCGTCGAACACCCGTCGATCTGACGATTCAGGCGGGGATGGTTTTCGATCGGAGAGAGATCGTGTGTGTTATCGCGGCGGCGCGCGGGGACGGGTTGAGCACGGGGCGTTCAGGGGCGAACTGACCGCAGCTTCGTCGATTGTCCTTGCGGGAATGAGGTCCGCGCAGGCAATGATGAATCGCTCGGTCGGGATTTGACCCTGGGTGAGGAAGTGACAGAGGGGGCAAGCGTGGGAGAGACCGGGGCTGGCGGCCTTGCCGTGTGGGGCGTGGTCAGCACCGAGCGTGGCGGTGTGGAGCGAACAACCGACGAAGGCGTGAAGGGAGGAACCGCCCAGCACGATCGTGCCGTAGCAGAGTGTGAAGAGAACCGCGAGTCGTGTGAGACTGGCACGGTGAATGACCAAAGTGATTCGTCCCGCCCCTGATACGATGGAGACTATCCCTTTAAGAGCTGGCCACGTTCGCAGACGATGCCGCGAAATCGAGCGCTCTCTCAGTGATAGTGCCCCACCGGCCCTTTCAGTTCCCCAGGAGGTCGCTCATCAGAACCCGTTTGCGCAAAGACAAAGGCCGTGATCGCCTTTGAAAGACGATCACAGCCTTCTTGATAACAGAGTGTTCTCATCGACAAGGTCGCCGATTCCGCCGACGCAATCGAAGAACCCCTCTTCCCCCTGGGACCGCGGTCGACCCGCCCGCGATCCCAGGGGGGGAGAAGGAGAAGCGAAGGCTGAGGGCGTTGCTGGGCCGTCGGTGTCTCTCGATCATTACCGGCGATTTTCGGGCCCTGAGACTGCTACCTGCTCATGCTTATTGATGTTCTTGAGCCGATTCCGAACTGCAATCAGGTGGACGCTTCCCGACCGGGTCGCCACGGCGAGCAAGCCTCGTTCCGGGGAGAAGGCCAGCCCCATCGGACGGGCGACGCCCAGGTTGAGTGAGCCGGCCCGCAATGGGAAATGACCCAAGAGCCGGCGCGTAGCGGCGTCGATGAGCGTCAGGCCGGTGCTCCCTGGTAGGATGCATGCGAGGCATCCGCCGCGCTCGGCCACGGTCTTCGGCCAGGGGATGACGACGGCGTCGCGGTCCGGCGTGATCGCCGTCAGGATCGAGTCGTCGTCGGTCTCGGACAGGTGCGGTGCTTCGCTCTTTTGCAGGCTGGAGCGGCTGATGAGTACCGGCTTTTCCCAGTTGGCCAGGTCGACCGCGGCCATTTGATTGGAGCCGAGCAGGGTCACAGCCGCATGATTCCCTCGCGCGGAGAGCTTGATCCGCGCGGGGTCGTCGCCGGGTTGGTCGAACTCGAGGCGGCCGACGACCTGGGCCGGTGTGGCGTCCAGGTCGAATATTTCGAGTGCGGGGGCGGGGCGTTTCGGGTCCCCCTCCCCCCTGCCGGAGCTCAAAACCAGGGCGTGGCGGCCGTCAGGTGTGACGATCAGGTCATCCGGGTACATCCCTGCGGTGACGCGCGTGCCGATCGGCTCGCCTTGAAGGTCGAACGCCTGCCACCAGCCTGGCTTGACGTGCCGTTCGTCGCCTGACGGCCGGACCAGGACGTAGAGGCGATCCTGGGTCGTCCAGACCGCGACGGGCTTGCCCTCGAGCTCGATGTCGCGTGCGACTTCAAGTTGCTCAGTCTCGGTCACACGGTAGAGGACCACGCGATTGTATCGCGGGCAGGTGACGGCCAAAAGTTTGCCGCCGTCGGCATACGCCAATCGCTCGGTGCGCTGATGACCGGTGCCGACCCGCTCGACCTCGGTCAAGTCATAGGGACGGAGTTGGAGCTCCGAACGGCGGTTCGCCTGGGCGGCGAGTCCGTAGATTGCGGCCACCGCGATCAGGGCGAGGATCGGGATCAGGACCCAGGCGACTCGTCCGGACGGGCGGTTCTTGCGGAACGATACCTTTGGCTCGGTCCCCTCCTTGATCCGGACGATGTTCTTGCGATGTCGCACGACGAGGAGGCTGAACAACCCGATCGTCACGACGCTCATGGCGAGATGCTCCTGATTCCAGGGGTCATCGACCCGGACGAAGTAGACGGCCAGGAAGACCAGGCCCCCAAGCATTGAGGAGAACGAGACGTAGCGCGTCACGACCAACGTGAGCACGAACCCCGCGAAGGCGGCCAGGCTCGCCACCCAGTTGAGGGCGAGCAAGGCGCCCAGGCTGGTTGCGACGCCTTTCCCCCCCTTGAATTTCAAGTAGATGGGAAAGTTGTGCCCCATGATTGTCGCGAGCGCCACGAAGACGCCGAGCTGCGGCACCGTCTGCCCGGTGGCGCGGGCGACGGCCAATGGGAACAGGTACGTCGGCAGGAACCCCTTGGCGAGGTCGAGTAGGAACACGATGACGAAGAAGCGGAACCCGAGCACGCGGCCCACGTTGGTGGCGCCGATGTTGCCCGACCCCACCGTGCGGATGTCGACCCCGCGCGCCCAGAGCGCGGTGAGGTAACCGAACGGGATCGCGCCGATCAGGTAGGCGACCGGGATCGTCAGAAGTGCCAAGGAGGTCGAGTTCACTGGTCGCGTCCGATCTTCACTTTTGGCTTTTCCATGTCGCCCAGGAACGCGGCCCTGCGCGACTCGAAAATCTCGTTGGCGGTGGCGTAGTCGTCGTGCCGGCCGATGTCGAGCCAGTAGCAGTCTTGCCGGAAGCAATGCACGGGAGACCCTTGTTTCCTCATCGCTTCAAGCAGGGTGGGCATCGGCAAGGCTTGGCCCGGCACGAGGAAGTCCCAGGCGGACGGGTCGAGGATGTAGACGCCCATGCTGACCTGGAACGAATATTCCGGCTTCTCACGGTAACCGGTCAAGACGTGCGGGTCATCGGAGTTGTCGAACTCGAGGACGCCGAAGTCGATCCGGACTTCGCGCGGGTAGGAGGCGACCGTCGCGGCCGCTCCGCGCTCGCGGTGGAAGTCGTACATGGCGCCATAGTTCAAGGTGGTGAGAATGTCACCGTTGATCACGAGCACCGGTTCGCGGGGCCGATCGAGCAGCGTCAGGCCGCCCGCGGTCCCGAGCGGCGTGACCTCGCGGCGATAGTTGAGCTTGGTGCCGAACTTCTTGCCGTTGCCGCAGAAGGCCTCGATCAGCTCGGTCAGGTAGCCGGTGATGATCGTGACGTCGCTGAAGCCGAATCGGGCGAGCTGGCGAAGCACCACCTCGATGATCGGCATCGGATCATCTTCGCCCAGGGGCATCAGCGGCTTGGGAAACACGTGAGTGAACGGGCGGAGCCGCGTCCCCTTGCCACCCGCGAGGAGGACCGCTTGCATTGTGAGGGCTCCTATCAAAAAAATAAGGGCAGATCCCTACAAGAGAACTCAAACGCATTCTTTCCATCTTGTGGGACGGGAAAAATCGGTGGCCTTATCGTCGCACTTTCTTTGCGGTCGCCCGATTCCCGTGCGGGGTTCTTCGGGTTTTCGATCCGGCGACATCCTCGAAGACCTGGACCAGGCGGGCGACATGCTTGTCGAACGATTGGTCGAGGCCAAGCTGTACGGCATGCTCCGACATTCGTTGGCGCATGGCGTCGTCGGTCATGCGGTCGATGGCGCCGATCATTTCGCCGAGCGCGTCGGGGGCCGTCAGGATGTAGCCTTCGCGGCCGTCGGTCACAACCTCGCCGGCCCCGTTGCACGAGGTCGTGATCACGGGGAGTCCGCACGCCAGGGCCTCGAAGACGACCAGCGAGCAGGGATCGTAGTAGGTGGGCAAAACGAAGAAGTCGCTGGCCCAGAAGCAGGGGCGGATATCGGGGGTGTACCCCATCCAGTGGATCGTGCCGGCCAGGTCGAGGTTCTCGGCCATGCGGCGGAAGCGTGCGATCTTGCCGCCGCCACAGACGAGCAGGTGGACCGGGCGTGCTTGGGGATCGAGTCGTTTCCGCTCGGCCAATGACTTCAAGAGAGGCTCGAGCCCCTTGAGGGCGAAGTTGTGGCCGACGAACAGGGCGACCAGATCGTTCGGGGCCAGGCCGACCTTGTTGCGGAAGGCGCAGCGGTTGGCCGCGGGGTGATCGACCTGCAAGCGACCGGCGTCGATGGCGTTAGGGATGACATGAACGCGCGAGCGCGGGACATGGTGGTACTCTTGGAGATGCTCCTTGACCATGTTGCTGACGGCGATCACGTGCGCCTGGCGCTGGGGATCGTATTGCTTCTGTTCGATCGCCTGGTAGGTCCAGAACTTGGGATTGGCCAGCTTGCCCAGGCGATAGAGCGTGCGTTTGAAACCGGCGGGGAACCGCTTGGAGTTGGCCTCGAGGCTGCCGCGATGGACCCCTCCCTGAGGGATGATGACGTCGTGGTGCCAGGTGTTGATCAGGCCGACGGTGCAGTCGTACGAGGCCTCGCTGAGTGCCTTTTCCGAGTTCCTGGCGAAGCTGCGGATTCGGGCCGTGCGGGTCCGCCCATCCGCTGCCACGGGGACGCATTTCACCTCGGGCGGAAGCGCCCCCTCACGCCAGGACTCGGCGTAAAGGTCAACCTCGTGCCCCAACTGGATGAGGTGCTGGCAGAGATCGACGACGTACGTCTCGGCTCCGCCTCGCGTCGGGTCGACCCTCTGGAAATTCAGGGCCAAACGCATCGTCTTATGTCCCCCAGACCCCGGCCATTGTTTTTTGTTTCGTTTCGTTGGGATTGAAGATCGTCGGTATTCACGAATTGTTATGCGAAAAGTAACGCTCGGCCTTCATCCGGATCATGCGTGCCTGCCAGCCCGGTCGTTTCAACTCGAGTCGGCGTCGGTAGAGCACCCAGAACCGCATGACGTCGCGGTCGTTGATCCCAGGCACTCCGCGCGTCGAGAAGAGCAGTTGGCCGAGGTCCTTCCACCGCCAGCGATTGGGCCATAACCGGTGCTCTTGCGTGCGGTGCAGGTCGATCAGGGTCAAGCTCGGCAACTGGCCCGGCGCCTGATCCAGTGCGACGAAGAAGTGGCAGAGGTAGAGGTCTTTATGGAAGACGTTGGCCGCGTGTAGAGTCGCGACGATCCGGGCCATCTCGGCGATGACGCTCCGCTTCCAGGCCGCGAGGCTCGCGGGTGACTGGGAGGCCACCAGATCGGGCATGGCTTCGTTGAGTGCGAGGCAGCCGGTCAGTTCGGCGATCATCAGGAAGCTTTTCAAGGCGCCCCAAGGGCCGATCTGCTCGCCGGCTGCGACCACTTCGGGGACGGCGATGCCGAGCGCACGGACCCGTTCGAGGTGTGCCCATTCGGCCGCCGCCGGGGTATGCTTCCCCCGGGGGTGGATCAAGGCGCCGAGTCGCGCTGGCCAGGGGAGTTCGTAGTGCCGCTTCAGGTAGACCGGCAGTGGTCCTGACGGGGCATGGAAGACGACCCGGGCCGTCGATCGACCTTGCTTGGCATGCAGCCGATCGCGGCTCTCCAGGTCCATGACCTTGGCTTCAAGATCGGCCGGAAACGCCGCGCGGTGGCGTTCGGCGAACCAGGCCCAGCCGGTGCCTCGAACGAGTCGTTTCCAGAGCGTGCCGTGACTCATTACCGAATCCCCTCCCAGGACGCGGGCCGGCGATAGCGGTAGACCCTGACCCCTGCCCCTCCGTGCCCATCCCGCCGCTCGGGGAACTCCACGACCGGATCGGCCGCGTAGGCGAGCACCGCCCTCAGGGTTGCAGCGCGGCGGCTCTCGGCCGTCAGTTCGCCGGTCCCGACGACCACGTAACGCAACTGGGAATCGGTAAAGGCCTGGCGGACGTGCCAGTAGTCGTAGCTCCGCCGGCCCGAAACGAAAGCGGCCCAGCCTCGGGTGTCGAGCACCGCATCCGCCGGGTCTGCATGAGCGGCCAGCCAGCGGCCTGCCGCCCAATGTCCCCACCGACTCGGATGGATCGGCTTCGATTGGAGCTTCACTCCGGCCGCAACCAGGGTCAGCACGGCGGCCACACCGGCGACTCGCGCAAATCGAGGGCTCCACCTGAGCTTCAGGGCGATCCCGCGCATGCAGACAAACGTGCCGGCCGCCGCCCATGGGATCGACGCCACCACAAGTGTCAGCGTGTGACGATCGGAGAGATAACCCATCTTGAACGCGTGCCGGAACAGAACGAGGCTGAACAAGGCCAGGTAAACGGCAATGAGCCGAGGCCCCCACTGTGGCGGACTCGGTTCACCATCGACGTCGCGTGTTGGCAGAGACGTTTGGCTCGGCTCGCAGAGCTGCCGAATGAATCGAGCGCGGGCGACCCCCCAGACGGCGAAGATCGCGAACAAGCCGCCAAGGCATTCCGCCCACTTCAGGCCAAGTTGTGCGACGATCCCCGGAGCGGTCGCGATCGCCGGTTCTTCCGACTCCTCCTTGGGGGAGAAGTCCCACCGAGGGTCATTCAGTCCCGGAGGCAACCATTGCTTCGCCCTTCGGATTTGCGGTTGCCGTGGTCCCATGCCCATGCCTTGTCGCAAGGCGAGCTTTTCCGAGACCTCCCCCTTGAGCAGGGCGTAAGCGCCCACGATCATGAGGAAGGAAAGGCCGAGCGCGGACAATCGAGCCAGCGCGATCCGAGGTCGAGGGAGCGGGAGCGCCACTATTCCTCGGCGCGAGACCCAGGTCAGGGCGACTGCGAGCGGAACGATGAGAACCTCGGGTCGGGTTAGGAAGCCGAGTCCCGCGACGATTCCGCAACCCAACGGCGCTTTCCAACCGGTCGATCGGAGGCTGATCTCGCCCAGCCAGAGCGCGAGGAGTGCGGCGAACAGGGCGACGCTGTCGCTCAGGGTATCGTGACCGATCGCTGCTGGGAGCGGTAAAACGACGTAGATCAAGACCGCGACCAGCGCGATCCGAGCGTCGAACAGGTCGCGAGTCAGACCGAAGAGCGGAATGAGCAAGGCCAGCGAGGCCAGCGAGGCCACCGCTTGCGCGGCGATTCGCCAGGTATCGGGGCCGTTGCCGTTGATCGCGGCCACGATAGGTTCGCTCACCGCGACGAGGGCGGGATAGAGCGGGTGCTGGTCGGACCCCCGAATCACGTCGATCCAGGGCTTGCTCTGGAAATCGCGAGCGGTCCGAAGAAATTTCAAGCCGTCCTGGGCGGGTAGCAGCGACCGGGCGATGCCGGTGAGGTGCAAAGCGGCCGCCAGCAGAACGAGTGCGAGCAGACAGCGGCGGCCAGACATCGAGCGAGTTCCTCCTTGAACCCGAACGGCGCGACACGATCCATCGTCCGCGGGCCGCATATTACGTCCAGGTGTTCACACGGTCAATGGCAACCGAAGGGCGCGCCTGCACCTCGTTCCAGAGGTCCTCGACGCTCGCTTCCCAGGGGATTTCCGGCCTCCAGCCGGTCTGTTCCACGATCCGCCGGATGTCGGCGCGGGAGTCGCCGGGGCCGGCGCTGCCGGCGTGGACCGGGTCGATCGTCACCCGAACCCGCCCCCCGCTGAGCCGGTGGAGTTGCTCGAGTCCGTCGCCTACTCGCTGAGAACGGCCCGTCCCGACATGGTAGACGAGCCCGGGCCGGCCGTGCTGGGCCAGCGCGATTAAGGCGCGGGCGACGTCGCGGACGTCCACGAAGTCGCGCCTTGTGTCGAGACAGCCTACGCTCAATTCCTCAACGGCGGGATCGCTGAACTGGGCGGCGAATCGACCGAGCGACTGGGATTCGGGCGTTCCCGGACCGATCGGGTTGAAGATCCGGGCGATCATGACCTCGAGCGGCGGTTGGGCCGCGAGCCCGGCGCAGGTGGCCAGCCATTTGCTCACGCCATAAGGAGTCACCGGCCGGCAAGGGTGGCCTTCGCCGACGGGAAGATCGCTCTCGTCCACCGGCCCGAGCTCGGCCGCCGAGCCGGTCAGAATCACACGCACGGGGCGGCCCCGCTCGCGCAGGGCGTCGAGGAGCAAGGCCGTGGCCATGCTGTTGGCCTTGTAGAGTTCCGGCGCGGGGGCCGGCGGTGTTTTCCCCGCGAGGTGGAAGACAATGGAAGGGGCTGCCTCTTCGATCGCCGCTCGGACGCTTTCCGGGTTCGTCAAGTCGGCCTGAATGAAGGATTCAGCCGGCCAATCGGGAGGCCGGCGGCGACCGACCGTTACGACGCGGCCGCGCGATTCGTCGGGTCCGAGCAGGGCGTCGAGAAGTGGTCGGCCGAGAAAGCCGCTGGCTCCCGTCACCAGGGAGACTGGCACGAGTGATCGCTCGAGCATGCGTGCCTCGTCCATTGAGGTTGGCTCCCCCTGCTCTCTTTACAAGAAGCGTTTCGCGGCGGCGAAGACCCGGTCGGGGGTCAGGTCGCGCATGCAGCGGTGATGGCCGAGGGGGCACGTCGGTCGCTGGCAAGGTCCGCAGGGCACCGGGTGGAAGAGGTGGGCCGCGTGGGGATGATAGGTCCGTGTCCAGGCGATGTGCGTCGGTCCGAACAAGGTCAGCACGGGGACGTTGAAGGCGGCAGCGAAGTGGCGAGGGCCTGAGTCAGTCGTGATCAAGAGGGCCGAGCGACGGACGCAGGCCTTGCTCAGACCGATGCTCAACGACTCGTCGGCCAGGCTCACCACATGGGGGTGGTCGGCCTTGGCCGCGATCTCGCGAGCGGCTTCCCGTTCGCTGGGACCGCAAACGGCCAGAACCTTCGCACCCGACTCGAGCGCGATCCGGCGCGCCAGGATCCCGAAATATTCGGTGGGCCAACTTTTCGCAGGGCCGTAGGCTCCCCCCGTATTGAGGGTGACGACGGGCTCGCCACGACTGAGCCCCAACCGCGACCAGGCGAGGTCGGCGGCCGTCTCATCCGCTTCGGTCGTGAAGAGCTCGGTCCGTAAGGAATCGACTCGGCAATCCAGGCGCCGGACGATGTCCAGGTACGACTCGACGATCGGGACCGGCAGGCGTTTGCCCTTTGCGTCGACGGGGGTCGAGAGCCGATCGGTCAGCAGGAATCCCCGGCCTCCTCGGCCATAACCGATGCGCCGACGCGCCCCCGAGAGTCGGGCGACGAGCGCGGAGCGAAATGAACCAGGGAGAAGGACGGCCATGTCAAGTCGCAAGGCGCGGAGCTGGCCGATCACGGCGCGGGTCCGGAGTTGCGGGTCGCTCGACCTGGGATCGAAGAAGATGAGCTCGTCGAACCAGGGGGAACCGCCGAGCGTCGGGGCGACGTGAGGCTTGATCAGGCCGACGAGTGTGGCGTCGGCGAAGCTCCGTCTCAAGGCACGGATGGCGGGCGTGGCCATGACCGTGTCGCCGATCAGGTTCGGGCAAAAGACGGCGATCTTCATGGATGGCCATTCGCGCTCGGGGCCGCCACCGGCGCCTGCAGTCGCGTGGCGACGGCGGCGTGGAGCAAGGGGATCATCAACTCGTGGTGCCCGGTCAGGGCGATCCCTTGCGCTCCAGGGCGCTGCAAGACGTTGAGCAGGCCGCGATACTGCTGGTTGAAGTCGAGGTTCGCGGTCGTCAGGCCATCAAGTGAGCGTCCGAGATTCCGTACGATCGAGACCGCCTTCAGGAAGACCTCGGGCAAGACGACTGCGCTGCCGAGATTGAGCCAGACGCCGCCGGCAAGTTGGGCGATCAGGTTCGTGAGAATCCGGAAGTCGTCGAGGGTGGCCTTGCCCAGGGCCGCACCGTCGAGTTGGGGCGTCATGTGAACGATGTCGGTCCCAATCGCCACGTGGACCGTGAGCGGAATCTTTTTCCGCCGTGCCGCGACGAGCAGGCTTGCGTTCAGGCCCGGTCCGCCGCGTTCCAGGATCACATCCGCGAGTGCTGCGCCGAGGCCACACCCCTGCGTGGCCGCGCGCTCGCAGGCCCAGGCATAGAGGTCGGACGTCTCGCGGGCGAAGCCGAATGTCCCTGCCATCAGCCGGGGGCCGACGTCTTCGCTTGTCTTCCCGGCGATCGCCAGCTCGAGGTCGTGAATCGCGGCTGAGCCGTTCAGGGCCAGGCCGTCGAGCACCCCTCGCTCGACCCAGTCGATCAAATAGGGGGCGCACCCTGTCTTGATCACATGCCCCCCGAGGGCCGCCACCACGGGGCGGCCTGTCTCATGGGCGGTGACGATCGCGTCACGCAGTGACTTCAGCCCCTTCGCGGCCAGTTGGTTCGGCAGGCCGTCGAGCCAATCGGCGATCGTTGCTCCAGGTGCGACCGGTCGTCCCAGGTCGGTTAGCTGGACCTTGCTCGGCCGCTCCGACAACGCTTCATAGCGCAGCTCGTTCAGGTCGACGGAGTCAAGGTCCATAAGGGAATCCTTTCCCGGAAGGAGATTCAGCAAGGACGGTTCGAGGAGTCCGTTTGAGCCGGGAAACTATGGCATTATGCTTCTGACGGTCGTGATTCCCGACTTCTTGGACTCTCGTCCTCGTCATGTCGTGGTTCGCGTGTTCCTGGTGGTCCGAACGGCGCAAGCGCTTCATCGAGGATGGCTTGCCCCGACATGATCTCCAAGCCGATCCGGAGTGCGCGGAGCGGAACGGCTCCCAGGTTCGAGGCGCGAAGCTTCACCAAATCCTTCTGCGTGGTCAAGACCAGATCGGCCTTTAGGCCGCGGACCCAGGCGGTCAGGTCGGCCACGTCGGCGGCCGTATAAGAATGATGGTCGGGCCAGGTGCGGAAGCCGACGAAATTGCCGACGAGCGGCTCGATCGTTTTCCGGAACCCGTCCGGGTTGCCGATCCCACAGAAGGCGGCGACCGATCGGCCGGCCAGCGACGCGATGGGGGTCGGCGGCCCGTCGGCGTCCAGGAGGTCGAGCGGGGCGTGCCGGGCCTCGACCCAGCGCAACGGGCCGGCCCGCCGCTCGGCTTCCGCGCGAATCGAGGCGCGGGTCGATTCGGGGACGAGGTCCGCGCGTGAGAGCACGACCACCCCCGCACGCCTCAGCGAGCGAACCGGCTCGCGAAGCAGTCCTCGGGGAAAGAGCCAGCCGAGACCGAAGGGTTCGAGAGCGTCGAGGAGCACGATGTCGAGGTCACGCTTCAAGCGACGATGCTGGAACCCGTCGTCGAGGACGAGCACTTCGGATTCGATCTCTTCGACGGCCACCTCGGCGAGTCGAACTCGGTCCGCGCCTTGGAGGTGGGGGACGTCGGGGAGGTTCTCCTCGAGCACTCTCCCTTCATCGTTGATCCCGTCGTCCTGGCCGTACCCGCGGCTGAGAATCGCCACCCGAATCCCTCGGGCGCGATACCAGCGGGCGACCCACTCGACCATGGGGGTCTTGCCGGTGCCGCCGAGCGTCAGGTTGCCGACGGCGATCACGGGGACAGTCACGCCTTGGATGGCGGAACTTCCCCGGTCGTACCGCGCATTGCGAACGGCGACGGCCAGCCCATAGCCGGCCGCCGCCATTCGTAGACCGACACGGGCGAGACGGGCCCCCGGGCTGCGTGACTCGCCACGCACCAACCGGAGGAACGCCGCCTCGCTGAACCAACCCGTTGAGCGGCTCACGCTCCCATGGCGCGGATGATTGCCTTGGCCATCTCAAGGGTGCCCACGGCGGACGGGTCGTCACGGTGCGGCTTCATGTCGTAGGTGACGTCCTTACCTTCCTTGATCACCTTGGCGACACCGGCATCGAGTCGCTTCGCGGCCTCGACCTCGCCGAGATGCTCGAGCATCAAGACCCCCGAGAGGATCAGGGCGGTCGGGTTCATCTTCCACTGGCCTTTGTACTTGGGCGCGGAGCCGTGGGTGGCTTCGAAGACCGCTCCCGATTCGCCGATGTTGGCGCCGGGGGCGACGCCGAGGCCGCCGACCAGGCCGGCGCCCAGGTCCGAGATGATGTCGCCGTAGAGGTTGGGCAAGACGAGGACGTCATAGAGCTCGGGCTTCTGCACGAGCTGCATGCACATGTTGTCGACGATCCGGTCTTCGAACTCGATATCGCTGTATTCCTTGGCGACCTCGCGGCTCACCTCGAGGAAGAGGCCATCGGAGTACTTGAGGATGTTCGCCTTGTGAACGGCGGTCACCTTCTTGCGGCCGTGCTTGCGCGCGTATTCGAAGGCGTACTTGACGATTCGCTTGGTGCCGGAGATCGAAATCGGCTTGATCGAGATTCCCGAGTCGGGGCGGATCGTCTTGTTGTTGAGCCGTTTGATGTCGGCGATCAGCTCGGCGGTCTCGGGCTTGCCTTGCTCGAACTCGCAGCCGAGGTAGAGGTCCTCGGTATTCTCGCGGACGATGACGATATCGACCTTCGAGTTCGAGAAGAAGGTGCGCACCCCTTCGTACTGCTTGCAAGGGCGAACGCAGGCGTAGAGGTCGAGAGCCTGGCGGAGGTAGACGTTGACGCTACGGAAACCGGTGCCGACCGGGGTGGTGATGGGCGCCTTGAGGGCGACCTTGGTACGGCGGCACGACTCGATGACGCTATCGGGGACGGGGGTCCCGACTTTCGCCATGATGTCGACGCCTGCCTCCTGGACGTCCCAGTTGATCTGGACGCCCGTCGCCTCGATGCACATCCGCGCGGCTTCCGCCAGCTCCGGCCCGACGCCATCGCCGGGAATAAGGGTCACTTCATAAGCCATCGCAGGTCCGTCTCCCGCCGTGCGGTCCAGAGTTCGGTGTCGCAATATCGCGTCCACCCTTGATTTGGGCGTTGCGAACACCGTTCCAGTTGGGATATTCTAGTTGGGTCCGAAGCGACCAACGTATACCACACCCCGATGCGCCGTCAAGCAGCCAAACCGGTTGGTCGTCCCAGGCCAGGCCGCAACGTCGGAGCCTACTCACGATGATCTGCCCCCCCCACCCTCCCGCACAACTGGTTCAGGGCTGGATGGCCCGGCATCAGGATCCGACGAGCTTCGTGCTCCACATGATTGGGATCCCGCTGACGATCCTGGGGATCCTCATGATTCCGATCTATACCTACCTCTTCTCACTCCCCGTCTTTCTCTTTTCCGTGGTCCTTTTCGTCGGCGGTTACATGATCCAGTTCCTCGGCCATGCGCTGGAAGGAACGGACCCCGGCGAAGTGATCTTACTGAAGCGGAAACTGGGCTGGTCGTACGTGGATGTGGCTCCTCCGCGCAAGCCTCGCCAGGGGGCGGCTCGCTCGATTTGACGGAAACGACTGGTCGAGTTTGGCGATTTTCCGAATTTCAACGTTCTTGCAGGCATTTACGTATCTCGGCTGTCCCGTTCCAGCGGGGATGGGCAAGGTCCGCCAATTTGTGCGGACTATTGCGGAGGTTGGCCTAGGACAGGCCAGTTAAAATCCGTAGAATCCGCCCCATCGCTTCAAGTTGCACTTCTGCTACAACCGATCATTGGGAACAGGTCGATCGGACGAACTACCGTAATGGGCCTAGGGTCCGTTGCGGAGACAGTTCGCTCAGGGAAACGGCTCGACCCATATGCGGATGCAGTCATTTTCCCTGAAGATGGATCGACGGTTTGGCCATTACGAGGTGTCGGGGACCAAGGTGGTTCGGACGTATGGACGCGACCGGCTGCCGACCGCGGTGTGAAGGAACAGCGATCGAAGGACTCCGTTGCTGGGGCCTTCACCTTCACGACCCGGGACCACTCGTCACATGGCGATCTTAGTCAAGGACGGCCTGGCCATGCGATTGACGCGAATCAAGAAACGGCTCGCTCAGGCAGCAATGGTGGCGGCGGCCTGGGCCGCCTCCTCAGGCTGTCAGCGGCTTCCCTACATTGACCAATCGAAGGCCGTTCCCCATGAAAAGCTGGGGACGATCGGGGACGAGGACAAGGAAGTCACTCAGGCTCAGTTCCTCAGCAGTTCGATGGCGCTGCCGATGCCCAAGGTGCAGAAGCCGCGCACCACGAACGACCCTGAGGCACAAGAGATCTGGCAGCTTACTTTGCCCGATGCCATTCGGGTGGGTCTGGACAACTCCGAAGTTGTCCGCGTCATCTCACTGGGTGCTCAAGGCATTCCGGTCGGTGGCTTCGAGCCCACGCCGTTGAACAACGGGGCCGGTTCGGGCATCGCCAGCGCCCTTGGCGCCAGCCCGCTCCAGACCGTCTACGACCCCGCGATCCAGGAGACACAGATCGCTCAGGCGCTGTCGTCCTTCGACACCAACTTCACGACCAGTTTGCTCTGGGGGCATAGCCTCGCCCCGTTTAATAATGCGATCTCGGCCGGGACGATCGTCGGAGCCTCGCGGTTCCCGATCATCTTCGACCAGGACACTGCACAGTTCCAGACGGGCGTGCAGAAGCGGACGGCCACCGGTGCCCAGATCGGTGTGACGCATAACATTAGCTATCTCTATTCCAATAGCCCGACCAATGCGACTCCGTCGGCGTACACGACGAACCTTCAGTTGAGCTTGACCCAGCCCTTGCTCGGTAGTGCTCCACTGGCGGGGGGCCAGGCGGGGGCTCCGGTCGGTCTCGAGGCCAACCGGGCTCCGATCGTGATCGCCCGGCTCAATGCCGATGCCGCCGTCTGGCGGTTCAAAGCGGAGATCATGGCGTCGGTTCGTTCGATCGAACAGCAGTACTGGAGCCTCGCTCAGCAGCACGTCCAACTCTGGAGCAGTGAGAAGGCGGTCGAGCTGGCCGAGGAAATCAAGAAGCGTGAGGAGTCTGAGCTCGAAGTCGGCCGAGGCACCGTCGCCGACGTGGCCGAAGCGACCCAGCGGCTCGAACAGTTCCGGCTCGACCTGGTGACCAAGACCGCCGACGTCATCACGACTGAGCGGCAGCTTCGCAACATCCTTGGTCTTCCCCCGGCCGATAGCCGCCGGATCGTCCCGGTCACCGCGCCGACCGAGGCTCGGCTCGAGCCCGACTGGGATTCCAGCGTGGCCCAGATGCTCTCGTTCCAGCCCGATATCGTGACCCAGCAGATGGTCGTCCGGGTTGCCGAACTCCAGCTCCTGATCTCGCGGAACCAGCTCTTGCCGGTCTTGAACTTCAACGCCCTCTACCAGTTCAACGGGCTCGGTGCCGACCTCGATTCGGCTGAGTCGGTTATGACCGGGCGGACGATCAGGGCAATCGATCCCTTGGTCTCGCAGCAGCAGCGTGCCGCGGGCCTTGCAGCGTCGCCGGGCAACTACAACAATTTCCAGTCCTGGCAGCTTGGGTTCACGTTCCAGATGCCTTTGGGCATGCGAGCTCCCCTGGCGAACACCCGACAGTCGCAGTACGTCCTGCTGAAGCAGCGGGCCTACCTGCAACAGATCGTTCACCAGACGACCCACTCGCTCAGCCGGTTCTTCCTCGAAGTCGACGCCAACTTCAAGCAGTTCAAGACCGCCTCCCGGCTGCGAGCTGCGGCGGCCCAGCGGCTCGAGGCCCAGCGAGCGTTCTACGAGGAAGGCCGAATCACGATCGACCGCTACCTGGATGCCGTCAGCCAGTACGCCAGTGCTGTCGCTCAGGAGGCCCAGTTCAAGACGACCTACAACATCTCGATCGTGGCCCTCGAAGAGGCTAAAGGGACCCTGCTCGCCTACGACAACATCGCCGTGGCGGAAGGCCCGCATCCTCAGAAGGCCTACGTTCAGGCTCGCGACCAGCAAGCGGCCCACCGTCAACTGCCAGTGGGTGGGGACGGCAACTATGCACCGCGACCGATCACCGGACCGCCGGTTCCCGACCCGGTCCCGTCCATGGTCTCGCCCGGAGCCGAACCCGCTGGGCCGATTCCCCTGCTCCCGGCCCCGGTTGGCCCCCTCGGGCCGCCTCCGACGCCGGTGAATCCGACCGTGCCGGCGGGTGAGCCGCCGATCCTTTCGCGGTCGGCCCCGGCCCCTGGTCGGGCTCCTGTCGAACCGAACGTGATTCCTGCCTCGGCCACGACGTCGACGCCGGTCTCGGCCGCCGAAGCGGATAGCGATCTGCCTCCGCTTCCGGTACCCATCGACCTGCCGCCGCTGCCCCCTCAGTAAGCTCAAAGGGCGGAATCAAAGGAAACCATGCCGGGCCGGACCCTCTTTGGAAAAGAGGGTTCGGCCCTTGCTCATTTGACGCACTCTATCAAAGGCGCAGAGACGTGCCGACATTGGCCGAGGACCGAGCGCTGACGTGAGCCCCGAGCAGGTTTGGCCCTTCCGGAAAGTCCCCGCCGATTGTCGGAACTTTGTTGACCATGCCCTACCAACTCGATCAGAATAGGTCGCAATCCGGCTCGACCGTGCCCGGCGTGCGGACTCGGAACTGAGCGGCCTGGTCTGATCCTCGTTCTGGAAGGTCGATACGATGGAAGGCTCCCAAGGCTCTTGCGGCGGCAATCGGCGTCGATTCCTGAAGACGGCCGCGGCGGCCGGCCCGGTCCTGGCGGCGGCCGGCCCCATGCTGGCGGCCGATCCCAAAGCTTTTCCCATGATCACCCTGGGGAAGACCGGTCAAAAGGTCTCCCGGCTCGGGATGGGATCAAGCTGGACGGTCGAACCCAGCTTCGTCCAGGCCCTCCTCGCCTCCGGCGTTACCTATATTGATACCGCCGAAGGATACGAGAACGGCAAGTCGGAACGAACCATCGGCGCGGTGCTCCAGCGGACGGGCAAGCGCAAGGATGTCTTCCTCGTCACCAAGACGCACGCCCCCCGCAAGATCAGCGGCGACTTCAACGCGTCCGCCTTCTTCGAGAAGAAGGCCAAGGAGAGCCTCGAACGGCTCCAGACCGACTACATCGATAGTTACTTCATGCACGGCCTCACCGGTTCGCAAATTCCGATGCTCAGCGACTCGGCCGTGAAGGGGGCGTTCGAGCAACTGAAGGCGAAGGGCACGATCCGGTAC
Source organism: Singulisphaera acidiphila DSM 18658 (assembly GCF_000242455.2). Taxonomy (GTDB): domain Bacteria; phylum Planctomycetota; class Planctomycetia; order Isosphaerales; family Isosphaeraceae; genus Singulisphaera; species Singulisphaera acidiphila. Next base: position 3,872,727 of record NC_019892.1, on the reverse strand, counting down.
GCCGGACTGAGCTGCCACGACGCCCAGTTGGTCGAGATCGTCGAGGCCGCCGCCGCGTGCGGCTGGATCGACCATATCATGATCCAGTACAACTACCGGACCATGGACCGCGACGAGCTCAAACGAGCAGTGGACAAGGCCTCCAAGGCGAACATCGGCCTGGTCGCGATGAAGACCCAGGGGGGGGCGAACGAGTTCAAGGGAGTCGGCGAATCGCCGAACCTCAAGGAATTCATCGCCAAGGGCTTCAAGAAGGAACAGGCCGCGATCAAGACCGTCTTCGCCGACGAGCGGTTCCACGCCGTGGTGAGCGAGATGACCAACCGCGACATGCTCCGTGAGAACATCGCGGCGACTCGCGATCCGATCACCGCGAAGGAGGCCCGGCTGCTCGAGGAGCATCGCGAGCGGACTTCGAAGCTCTACTGCCACGGCTGTGGCCACTTGTGCGAAACGGCCGCTCACGGCGTCCCCGTGGCCACGGTGCTCCGCTACCTGCGATACTACGAAGCGTACGGCAAGCGACAGGAAGCGCGGGCGCTCTACCAGGCGCTCCCCGCCGAAGCCCGTGACCTGGCCTCGTCCAATCTCGCGGCCGCCGAGGCAGCCTGCCCCTACGGCCTGCCCGTTGCCCAGCTCGTGCAGATTGCCGATCGCCGGATGAGCTGAGTCACGAGCGATTTTTTCGTCTGGGTGCCGCTCAAAGAGTTTGCGTGAGCAGGTGTCATGGAGGGGAGGTGCAGCCTCCCCTTCATGAGTCGGACGAATTTCTCGCACACTCTCGACTTGGAAACGGTACGTGACGGCAGACGAACGAGTGTTCGTCAACCGTCATCTTCATCATCCGTTTGATCTGGAGTGGGCGTCGGCATCGCGACGTCGTCAGGAACGGCGTAGGTCCCGTCGATCCAGCGTCCGAGATCGACCAACCGGCAGCGATCCGAGCAGAACGGAAAGCTCGGCAACTTGTCGATTGATTCGATCTCGTAGCTCTTGGAGCACGTTGGGCAGCGGGCCCGGATCATTTTCAAGAGGTCCCGTTACTGGACGCCTTCGGCGTGTCGGTCTTGGCAGGGGCTGGGGACGACGACTCCGACGGCTTATCGGCCGCCGCATGCTTCTTGTACGAGTCGCTGCGGTAGTCGGTTTGGTAGAAGCCCGACCCTTTGAAAATGATCGCGGCACCTCCGCCGATCTTGCGGCGGAGCTTGACTTCCTGGCATTGCGGGCAAACCGTCTGCGGGTCGGCCTTGATCGATTCGAACGCTTCGAATTCGTGGTTGCAGGCGTCGCAGATGTAGTCGTAGGTCGGCATCGGAGATTGACCTCGGTTCAATTCGTCAGGACTGGGCGGGCTTGACCGATACGGCGACCTTGGAGGGTCTCAGGACGCGTTCGCGAATCCGATAGCCTTTGCTCAGCTCGTTCACGACGGTCCCCTCGGGGTGGTTGGCGTCGGGCTGCTGGACGAGGGCGTCATGCTCGTTGGGGTCGAAAGGCTTGCCCAGGGCCTCGATCGGCTCGACGCCGTGTTTGGCCAGGGTGGCGAGCAATTGCTTGTGGACCATGTCCAGGCCTTCGTGAATCCCGGACGGAGCCGTTGCTTTCAGGGCGACGCTGGCCCGCTCGAGGTTGTCGATCCCATCGAGGAGGTCGCGTGCGAGCGAGCCGACCGCATAGACGCGGTCGGAATCGGCCTGTGTCTTGGATCGCTTCTGAAAGTTCAGAAACTCGGCGCGGGTGCGCTGAAGCTGGTCGAAGTACTCATCGCGCTGGCGCTGGACCTGGCCAAGGTCGTCGGTCGCCGATGCGTTGGGCTTGGGCTCGCCGTCGATGTCGTTTTCGCTCTGCTGTGTGGTATCGCTCATTGGGATATCCTTCTCGCGGACCGCGCGGCGGGTTCGGTTCGACTCGACTCAGACAGTCAGGACGCGCCGGGTTCCGCCCCATCGGCATCCTCGGTGAAGTAGTCGCGGAGCTTCTCGAAGAAGCTCTTTCGTTTCGGACTGACATCGAGATGCTCGATCTCGGCCAGTTCGCGAAGCAGTTCTTCCTGGCGAGGCGTCAGGTGTCGCGGGGTTTCCACGACGACCTCGACGAGTTCGTCGCCACGTCCTCGCCCGCTGATGTCAGGCATCCCCCGTCCCTTGAGCCTGAGGACGTCGCCGCTCTGCGTCCCTTTGGGGACGTGCAGGCGGTCGGGGCCGTCAAGGGTCGGGACTTCGATGTCGGCGCCGAGGGCTGCCTGGGGAAAGTTGATCGGGACCTGGCAGACCAGGTCGTTGCGGTTCCGCTCGAAGAACGGATGCTTGCGGACCAGGATCTGAATTCTCAGGTTGCCCCGAGGTGCGCCGGGGTCGCCCGGTTCGCCTTGGCCCCGGAGTTGGAGCCACATGCCGCTCTCGACGCCGGGAGGGACGTCCACCTTCAAGTGGGCGACGGCATTGACCCGCCCCGCGCCTCGGCAATTCGGGCAGGGGTCGGTGATGCGCATCCCCTCGCCGCCGCAGGCTGGGCAGGTGGTCGCCACCTGGAAGAAACCGCGAGACTGGACGACCTGGCCCTGGCCGGCGCAATAGTTGCAGCTTACGGCCACGGTCCCCTTCTTGGCACCCGAGCCTTTGCAGTCGCCGCAATATTCTTGGCGATTGACGTCGATCGGCTTGGTCGTGCCTCGGGCCGCCTCGACGAGGTCGATCTCGAGCTTGAACAGGAGGTCCTGGCCGGCCCGAGGTCCGCGGCGTCGTTGGCCGAAGAGGTCGCCGAACAGGCCGCCGCCAAAGATGTCGCCAAAGGCCGACATGATGTCTTCGGCGTTGCGGAAGTCGTGAACTCCGGCCCCTTCGAGTCCGGCGTGGCCGTAGCGGTCGTAGCGCTGGCGCTTCGCCTGGTCGGAGAGGACTTCGTACGCTTCGGCCGCTTCTTTGAAGCGTTTTTCGGCTTCGGCGTTGCCGGGATTCTTGTCGGGGTGATTCTTCAGCGCCAGTTGCCGATAGGCTTTCTTGATTTCATCCTGAGAGGCTTCGCGCTTGATTTCAAGGACTACGTAATAGTCACGCTTCGTGGTTGCCATCGGCATGGCGTCTCGCTCAGGTCCGGGGTATCAGGGGCGGCGTTCGGCAATGTACCAGGATAGCATCTCAGGCCGAGTCGTGACACGGCCCAATCCTGCTCCATCTCGACAACAAAGAGGAATTGCGAAGTAAAAAGGAGGAGAGGCCCGGACAAGTTTCGGGAGATGTGACGGATGACGCGAAGCGACCGACCATCATCAAAAGGGAAACCGACCCGAGGCCAAGGCCCACCCGGGAGCGAGTGGGCCTGACCTCGGGAACGTTCGCGAATCGATTAGCGGACCGAACCTTCAACGCGGCTCGCTCCGTCTTTCTCGTCGTCTTTGATGTTGGTGATCATCGCCTCGGTGGTGAGCATGAGGGCGGCGATCGAGGCAGCGTTCTGCAAGGCCGAGCGCGTCACCTTGGTGGGGTCGACGATACCGGCTTTGAACAGGTCGACGTATTCGCCGGTGTTGGCGTTGAAGCCAATGGCGCCTTCACGCGACTTGACCTCTTCGGCGACGACCGCACCATCGTGTCCCGAGTTGGACGCAATGTGGCGGATCGGCTCTTCCAGGCCTCGCAAGACGATCGAGGCGCCGAGCTGCTCGTCCCCCTTGAGGGTGTCGCGAAGCTTTTCGACGGCCGGGATCACGCGGAGCAAGGCCACGCCGCCGCCGGGGACGATCCCCTCTTCGGCCGCTGCGCGGGTCGCATGGAGCGCGTCTTCGACGCGGGCCTTGATCTCTTTCATGGCGGCTTCGGTCGCCGCGCCGACGTTGATCAGAGCCACGCCCCCGGAGAGCTTCGCCAAGCGCTCCTGGAACTTCTCCTTGTCGTACTCGCTCTCCGTCTCTTCGATCTGGCGACGGAGCTGGTCGATCCGCTTCTGGATGTCGGCCTTCTTGCCGGCTCCTTGGATCAAGGTGGTGCTGTCTTTGTTCACCTTGATCTGCTTGGCCGTGCCCAGGTCCTTGAGGGTCAGGTTCTCAAGCTTCAGGCCCAGGTCTTCGCTGATGACGGTTCCGCCGGTCAGGATCGCGATGTCGGCAAGCATCGCCTTGCGGCGGTCGCCGAAGCCGGGAGCCTTGACCGCGGCGATGTTCAGCACGCCACGGAGCTTGTTGACGACCAAGGTCGCCAGCGCTTCGCCGTCGACGTCCTCGGCGATGATCAGCAGCGGCTTGCCCGACTGCGCGACCTTCTCGAGGAGGGGGATCATCTCGCGGAGGCTGCTGATCTTCTTCTCGTGAAGCAGGATCAACGCATCGTCGAAGATGACTTCCATCGTCGTCGGGCTGGTGACGAAGTAGGGGCTGAGGTAGCCCTTGTCGAACTGCATGCCCTCGACGAAGTCGAGCGTCGTGGTCGCGGTCTTGCCTTCTTCGACCGTGATCACGCCGTCGCGACCAACCCGCTCCACCGCGTCGGCAAGCATGTTGCCGATCGTGGCGTCGTTGTTGGCCGAGATCGTGCCGACCTGCGCGATCTCTTCTTTCTTGGAGACGGGGCGAGAGAGCTTGTCACGCAACTCGGTGACGGCGGCCTCGACCGCCTTCTCGATCCCTCGGCGGACGGCCGTCGGATTGGCCCCCGAGGTGATGTTGCGGAGCCCTTCGCGGAAGAGCGCGCGGGCGAGGATGGTGGCGGTCGTCGTGCCGTCGCCGGCCGTGTCGGAAGTCTTCGACGCGACGACGTTGACCAGCTTCGCGCCCATGTTCTCGAACGGGTCGGGCAGCTCGATCTCCTTCGAGACCGTGACGCCGTCCTTGGTGACGGTCGGGCCGCCGAACGATTTGCTGAGGATCACGTTGCGCCCGGTCGGGCCGAGCGTGGTGCCCACCGCATGGGCCAAGACATCGACGCCTTCGAGCAGTTTGCGGCGCGCGGCGTCGGAGAAGAGCAGTTGCTTTGCCACGGGTCAGTTGTCCTTCTCTTGTCGGATGGGCACGGCCCACCAATCTTGATGAATGGTGGGCACGCCCACCCCACGGCCGGTTACTTGACGATCTTCGCCAGGATGTCGGACTCGCGGAGGATCTTGATTTCCTCGCCGTCGACCTTGATCTCGGTGCCCGAGTACTTGCCGAAGAGAACTTCATCCCCTTCGACCACGCCGATCGGGGCACGCTCGCCCGAATCGAGCAACTTGCCCGGGCCCACGGCGAGGACGCGGCCACGCTGCGGCTTTTCCTTGGCGGTGTCGGGCAGCACGATGCCGCCGGCCGTCTTCTCCTCAGCCTCAATCTGCTGGATCACAACGCGGTCTTCGAGCGGGCGAATCTTGGCCATCTGAGTGCATTCCTTATCACGTTCGGTTCGACCCCGAGCCGACGGGGCCGAACGTGGTTCCAGGGAAGATATCGTCTTCTTTTCCAAAGCAGGCCGGGCAGCCGGGATTACATCATCCCCATGCCACCCATTCCGCCCATGCCACCCATTCCTCCCATGCCGCCCATGCCGCCCATGCCTCCGCCGTGGTCATCGTGGTGACCGGCGGCTTCCGCCTTCTTCTTGGGTTCGGCGATGATGGCTTCGGTGGTCAGGAGCAGGCCGGCGACGGAAGCGGCGTTCTGGAGGGCCGAGCGTGTGACCTTGGTGGGGTCAACGATGCCGGCGGCGAACATGTCGCCCCAGGCGCCGGTGTCGGCGTTGTAGCCGAAGTTGGCTTCCTTGGACTTGAGGATCTTGTTGACCACGACGGCACCGTCGATGCCGGCGTTCTCGGCGATCGAGCGTGCGGGCTGCTCGAGGGCGCGGCGAATGATCTGGACGCCCATCGCCTGGTCGCCGGTCAGCTTGAGGGCGTCGAGTGCGGTGATCGCCCGGATCAAGGCGGTGCCACCACCGGGGACGACCCCTTCCTCGATCGCAGCGCGGGTCGCGTGCAGGGCGTCTTCGACCAGAGCCTTGCGCTCTTTCATCTCGGTCTCGGTGGCCGCACCGACGTTGATGCGGGCGACGCCGCCGGCGAGCTTGGCCAGACGCTCTTGGAGCTTCTCGCGGTCGTACTCGCTGTCGGTCTGGGTGATCTCGCGGCGGATCATCTCGACCCGTCCCTTGATCTCCTCCTGGGTGCCCACGCCTTCGACGATCGTGGTGTTTTCGCTGTCGATCGTGATCTTGCGGGCGCGGCCGAGGTCGGTGAGCTGGACGCTCTCGAGCTCGATGCCGAGGTCCTTGAAGATCGCCTTGCCACCGGTGAGGACGGCGATGTCGCCGAGCATCGCCTTGCGGCGGTCACCGTAGCCGGGGGCCTTGACGGCCGCGACCTTGAGGATGCCGCGGAGCTTGTTGACGACCAGGGTCGCCAGCGCTTCGCCTTCGATGTCCTCGGCGATCACGACGAGCGGTTTGCTCGACCGGGCGATCAGCTCGAGCAACGGGATCAGCTTCTGGGGGGAGCTGATCTTCTCTTCGTAGATCAGGATGTAGGCGTCTTCGAGGACGACTTCCATCCGATCCTGGTCGGTGACGAAATGGGGGGAGAGGTAGCCCCGGTCGAACTGCATCCCCTCGACCACGTCGACGGTGGTCTCGTTCCCCTTGCCTTCTTCGACGGTGATGACGCCGTCGGTGCCCACCTTTTCGAAGGCGTCGGCCAGCTTCTCGCCGATGATCGTGTCGTTATTCGAGGCGATGGCGGCAACCTCGGTGATCTCCTTCTTGCCGGAGACCTTCTTGGATTGCCCCTTCACGTGCTCGACAACGGCCTCGACGGCCTTTTCGATCCCTCGCTTCAGCGCCATCGGATCGGCGCCCGCGGCCAGAGCTTTGAGCCCTTCCTTGAAGATGGCCTCGGCCAGGACGGTGGCAGTCGTCGTGCCGTCGCCCGCAGCGTCGGAGGTCTTGCTGGCGGCCTCCTTGACGAGTTGGGCACCCATGTTTTCGTAGGGATCGGTCAGCTCGATCTCCTCGGCCACGGTCACGCCGTCTTTGGTGACGGTCGGGCTGCCCCAGCCCTTGTCGATCACGGCGTTGCGGCCGCGCGGGCCCAGGGTGCTCCGGACGGCCCGGGCCAGTTTGGTCACGCCGCTCGCCAGCTTCTGGCGGGCCTCCTCATCGTAGGCCATCATCTTCGCCACGGTTGGATTCTCCTTCGACGCGGTCGGGAGCCGTCTCTCGTCGTACCTGAGGCCGACGACGACGCGAGGGTCGACCGCTCGCGCGGTTCCCCCTTCGTATCTAAAAGTTCGTCGAACCAAATGCAACTGGCATACCGTCCCATGGCGTGAATTTTAAATCGTTTGTGTGCAAGAAGTTGTGTATGCCTGCAAGCGGTGCCGGTTCTGACTGGGGTCTGCCGTTTTGGCAGGTCCCGGTCATGTTTGTCATTTTCCGGCGTTCCTTCACATCGCGCCCGGGGCATCAACGGGTGGCGCTCGAAGCGGGGGGACGTAGGCAGTCGGCGGGCTTCGTCGGGTGAAATGAAAAAACGGCTCGCCCCCGGGGTCGGAGGTACGAGCCGTTCGGGCGCAACGCCCCATTTTGCTGGGCGCTCAGCAGAGTTCTTTGATCACTCTGCCGGTTGAGCCGATGGTGATGGGTCGCCCAGCGCGGTTCTTGAAGCTGGTTTCGGGGTCGATGCCCATCTGGCGGTAGAGCGTGACGAGTAGGTCGGGCGGACTGATGGGACAATCCTTGGGGACTTCTCCCCGGGAGTTGCTGGAGCCGATCACGCGGCCTTTCGCGAACCCACCGCCGGCCACCAGCACGCTCATCACCTCGCCCCAGTGGTCGCGTCCTGGAATCGGGTCGATGCCGGGCAGCCCTTGGTTGATCCGAGGGGTTCGGCCGAACTCCCCCATCACCAGCACGACGGTCGAGTCGAGCATCCCGTGCATCTCGAGGTCGTCGACCAGGGTGGCGACCGCGCTGTCGACGATGGGCAAGACCCGTTTCATCCCCACTTCGATGCTGGAGTGGAAGTCCCAGCCTCCATAAGTCAGGGTGACGAACCGGACTCCCGCCTGGACGAGCCGGCGGGCCATCAAGGCGCTTTGCCCCCAGGTATGCCGCCCGTAGCGGTCACGGAGCTGTGGGCTTTCCTTGCGGATATCGAACGCCGCACGGGTGGCGGGGCTGGAAACCATCGTGAAGGCGTCTTGGCTGAACTGATCGAGGCCATCCATCACGCCCGAGGCGTCGACGTCACGCCGGACCTGGTCGAAGGCGCCCAGGAGGTTGCGTCTCCCTTCGATTCGGGGGAGGTCGACACCGGCGGGCGGGGCGAGGTTCGGCACCTGGTAGGCGTCGGTATTGGGATCGCCGTCGGCCGAGAACGGGTTATAGCCGAGCCCGAGGTAGGCTGCGCCGTGGTATCCGGGGGCGAGGCCAACCGAGTGCGTCTGGGGAAGGCCGACGTAGGCAGGCATCCCTGGCGTTTTCGCCCCCTTCAACTTGGCGATGATCGACCCGGCCGAGGGATACTGAGGGGCCAGGTCCACGGCGGTCGAGCCGAGCACTCCGGTGAGCATCCAGTGGGCGGCCGCGAAGTGGTCGCCGGTGTGGTGGTGCATCGACCGGATGATCGACATCCGGTCCATCATTTTCGCTTGTTGGGGAAATAACTCGGAGATTCGGATCCCGGGTACGCAGGTCTCAATCGAGTTGAGCGGTCCACGGAACTCGACGGGGGCGTCGGGCTTGGGGTCGTACGTCTCATGTTGAGGCGGTCCCCCATCGAGCCAGATCAGGATCACCGAAAGGTCGCGCTCTTTGGGTTGGCCCGCTGCCTTGGCGGCGGCCTCGATCCGGAGGAGGTCGGCGAGGTTGAGGCCGGCGAGCCCGAGAAACCCCGCCTTGAGGAAGGAACGTCGGTTCGGCCCCTGAGTTTGAGGCGAAGCGTGACCCATCAGTTCCAGCATCGGAAGAGTCTCCTCGACGGTAGGTGGCGCGGGGGACGCCATCGGGGGTGGGTGGGGGACGCATATCGATTGGAGAGGGATCCGACCCGGATCCACAACCCGGTCCGTCCGTCAGTCGTTGAACTGGAACTCCTTGGCATTGATCAAGGCCCAGACGATATCCTCGAAGGCCTCGCGTTTCTTGCCGGCGTGGGTGGTCAAGTGGCCCAGAGCGCTTGCGGTTTCCCCACTGGAGGGAGCCCGACCGAAGGCGGCCCAGAAGAGTTCTTCCACCTTGGCCTCATCGGGTCGGCTATCCTTGGCGAGCGCTTCGGCACGGCCGCCGGCTGCCGCCAGCTTGCCTTGCACCTCGCCGGAATTCAGGAGCATCAAGCTTTGCCCGAGGCTGGCGTCACCGACGCGCTCGCATTCGCACGGGGTATCGCGCTTGGGACGTCCGAAGGTGTCGAGAAAGGCCGAGACCACGCTCTCGTCGGGCAGTTCGATGGCCCGAGTGCCGGCGGGAAGACCGGCAAACGGCGTCGGCACTCCCGAGACCTGGGAGATCGCGTCCAAAAGGACCTCTGCGCCCAGCCGCTTGGGATAGTGGCGGGCGAAGCTCTGTTTGTCCTTGCGGTTGTACTCGTTCGGGACGCTCGAAAGCCCGTAGAGCCGGCTCGTGCAGATCGTGCGGACCAGCCGCTTGAGGTCGTAGCCGGTTTTGACGAAGTCGTCGGCCAGGCCGTGCAGCAGATCGGGGTTCGACGGCGGGTTCGTCAGCCGGAGGTCGTCCATTGGCTCGACGATCCCCCGCCCAAAGAAGTGGGCCCAGTAACGATTGACGAGTGCCTTGGCGAAGAACGGATTCTGCGGTTCGGCCATCCAGTCGACGAGCTTCTGGCGAGGATCCTCGTTGGCCGCGATCGGAACGACCTCGCCGCCGAGCCCCTTGGGGCTCATCACCTGCTTCGTCTTCGGCTGCGTGACCGCGCCGGTCCGGGCGGTGAAGATGACTTCGTCGTCCCGGCCGCTCCGCTGCGCCTGTGCGGAGGGCTTCCGACCGATCCGCGCGAAGAAGGCGGCGAAGCCGTAGTAATCGTTCTCGCTCCACTTCTCGAACGGGTGGTGGTGGCACTTGGCACACTGGAGCCGCATTCCGAGGAACACCTGCGCTGAGTCGTCGACGAACGCGTCGGCCGCCTTGATCCGGCGATACCACTGGACCGGCGGCGAGGTCTCGGGCGTGCCGCTGGCGGCGAGAATCGAGCGGACGAACTGGTCGTAAGGCGTGTTTCGGGCCAGATTTTCGCGGATCCAGTCGTAGAAGGCAAAGGTCCCATGCTGGGCCTTCGGATCTCCTTCACGCTTATTGCGGAGGATGTCGGCCCATTTGATCGCGAAGTAGGTTGCATATTCCGGCCGTTCGAGCAGCCGATCGACGAGCGACACCCGCTTCTCGGGGCTGGGATCGGCGACGAACGCCTTGATTTCCTCGGCCGTCGGCAAGGTCCCGATGATGTCGAGCGAGGCGCGACGAACGAACTCCGCGTCGGTACACGAGTCGGACGGAAGGATTCCGAGCGCCTTCCACTGCTTGAGGGCTGCGGAATCAATGAGGTTGGAGGGTGGGAACTCGGACGCGGCCGCAATGGGCAGGCCGAGGGGAACGGTGGCACGGAAGACGGCGACCTGTCCCTGGTAGCGCGCCATGATCCCCGCTTGGCCGGACAGCTCGCGGGTTGCGACCTTGCCCCCCTCCGCAACGTCGGCCACTTCGGGGTCGTTCGACTGATACTGAGCCCAGCGGGTCACATCCTCGGTGGTCCCGTCGGTGTAGTGGGCGGTCACGATGATCTGCTGCGACGTTCCGCGTGTCATGACCCGAGTGTCGGGGTAGATTTCGATCCCCGAGACGGTCGGGTCTGACGCCTTGCCGACCGGCATTCCTCCCCCGATCCAGCGGCTGATCACGCGGTATTCTTGCGAGTCGAGCTTGAGCCGCCGGCCGCCACCGTGAGGGACGGTCGCGGTTCCCTTGGTCAGGAGCAAGCTCTGCTCGGGTCGCGCCGGGAAGAGTCGCCGGCCTCGCCCTTCCTTGACGAGCGCCTCGTAGTCGAGAGTCGGTTCGAAGCCGAGCAGGCTGAGCCGGAACCCATTCTGACCGCTGGCCTTGCCGTGGCATCCCCCCGAGTTGCAGCCGAGCTTGGTGAAGATCGGCACGACCTGGTTGGCGAAGTTGACCGTCCGCTCCGACGTGAACTCGGTGACGGTCACGGGCACTTCGACCGTCCGCTCACCCGAGCGCACCGCAATGGTCGCGGTGCCGTCTCCCTTCGCGGAGATCATCCCCGAGTCGTCGATCTCCGCGACCTTGGGGTTGGATGACACGAATTTGGCCTGCGTCGATTCGTCCCGCACGGCCGAGTCGCCGGCAATCGCCTCGACCGCCAGTTGCTGGACCGAGTCGGGCCCGCGCAGGACCACCCGAGGCGGGACGACCCGGATCGAGGACGCTGCGGTTCCTTCCACGGGCGGCCGATCATTGGCCCATGCGGGGGTGAAACCGAGGCCCCAGAGCAGGAGGATGCGAGTCACCTGGCTGGGAATCCACCAAGGGGCTGAGCGAAGAATCCGTGTCATCCGCTGTTCCTGCATCGCAGTGAGTCTCCCTTGGCAGCCTCCCGGTACGGAGGGGTACGAAGTTTACTCTACAACCATCCCCCTCCTCCGACAACCTTTTTGTTAAATACTTCTTTCACGTCAGGGCGACACTCATTGGGAATTCTTGGGAGATTCCCCCAGGAATCGGCGGCGGGGTCTGGACGGGGCCGCCCTGGGATGTTTATTCTATGAGGGCACTCTGACCGGGTAGCTCAGTCGGTAGAGCAACGGACTTCAACGGAAAGTTGCACGCAGAAAAATAGGAGCCTCTCGCGGGAAGAAACCGAACCGCGATGAGTGAATGCCGCAGTATGCTGGGACGCCCTGAGAGCTTCGCCACCACAACGTCGCCGGTAACGGCAAGCGTGACGGTTTGAAAAGGCGAAGATTGGGTAATCAGCAGGCAAGGGACCGGCGGATCGCCGGCCTCGGCCCCAGAGACTAGACGCGGCACGCCTGAGATGGCGATGGGATAGTCCAGACGCTCAACACCTGGAGAGCTTTTCCTTCAACGCGAAGGGCTTCGGGGGGTCGGTGAAAGCCGATGAGGTACGTTAATCCGTTGGTCGAGGGTTCGAGCCCCTCCCCGGTCACTTGAGAAAATGCCTCGTTCTTGAGACACCAATCACCCCAGGTCGAAATCGAAAGATTTCGACCTGGGGTGATTGCGATTCCGCCCTGCCCTTCCTATCGATCCCTGCCGACTGGATCGCAAGACATTGGTTCCCAGGTGGTTTGCTCCCCTTCCTTCCGAGCAGACTCTCCGCTGATCCTTATGCATCAGGCATCTGGATGCCTCTCAATCCCCATGCTGCTGAACCCTTGGCGATGATCTTCGTAGGCGAATCCCACCGGCTGTCTCGAGCGACGACGACCGCCTGCCGGGTGCCTCGGATTCCCCTGGAATTAACGCTGGATTCGGGGTTTTCCGTCACAAACGCCACCAGGCCGCGTTCTTCCTCGCCGAGGTCTTGCACAATGGTTTGTGTCCTACTTTGGCTGATCGGATCTTGTTCAGGGGGGAATTATGGCGTGGTTCTCTCGAGTATCGCGTTTCGGCGACGTTCACTGGGTCTTCGGGCAAGAGCAGCAAATCTCTTGTGGAGTGGCCTGCGTGATCATGGCCGCCTTCAAGATCAATAAGATTGCCCCAGGGACGAAAGCCTTATTCAGCGAAGCTGATATTCTTGCGAAAGCGACGGCGATGTTCGGTCCCAACCCTTTGGGGACAGCGGGGTTCAACAACCCGCAGATTCTCCAAATGCTGAATCATGCCGACCTCAAGATGACCGGCTGGAATTTCAAGCGCCTCGCGAAGCCCGATGTACCGGACAAGATCATCCAGGAGGTTGGCGTCACGAGCGGTTTCGGCGTCGTCATTTCCGTGAAGCCGATGATCGTCGGGATCGACTGGAAAGGAGGCGGTGGCCACTGGGTGGTCGTCGATACGGTTCGCACTTTCATGGGGAAGAAGTACGCCACTGTTTGCGACCCTTGGGATGCCAACCTCCACATCGTGCCGCTGAAAAAGAATCAGACCTTCAGCTACACTGGGAAATCGGTCGTCGGCGTTGATTTCTGGGGCGAACGCTATAACTACGATACACCGAGTGAGGGGGGGGCGTTCCTTGGCGACGTCCTTTGGAGGGCGTAGGAGCCTGTCCACATATTGAGGAACCGAACGCCGTTGGCGAATGGGAACCGGCCAGTAACAAGGGCTGTGAATCTTCAGGTTCAGGGCTTGGGTTTCTCCCCTGTGATCGAAGGTGTTTGCCGGTCGTGGGTGGAATCGGAGTCGGGGACACAGACAATTTCACCGGAGGCCAGGCGGTAGGCGGTGCCGAGTTTTTCGCCGGCCCCTTCGAGCTTCTCCTGGCTGACCCGGTATTGCTTGATGGACTGAGCTTGGGGCAGGTTGACCGCTTGGGGATCGCCAGCCAGAGAGGGATCGCTATGCGGCGATGCGTTTCGCCGGGACGATCCCGCGAAGACGATGAGGATGGCGATCGAGAAGACCATCCAGAGGTCGAAGAGGTTGACCAGGCCGGCGAGCGGGTCGTTCTCCTCGCGCGCCTCCCATCGCCTTGGGCGTCGATCACGCATCGGCAGGCTCTCCGATCGGGCTGTCGAGGCAGGCTTGCCCCTGTTCGTTCTTCGGGCGGATCGTATCGAGGACGAATTCCAGGTCGCTGAGGTCCTGGTCGTACCAGTTGCGGCGGAGGACGCTCGCGGCGTAGGCGAGGCCGCCGATCAGGAGCCCGAAGACGGTCGAAGTGAACGCGATTTCGAGGTTCTCGGCCAGCGAGGCCAGGTCGTCCGAAGCGAGTCCACGGAGCGCGGGGCCGAGCGGAAGCAGGGTTCCAACCAGGCCGAGCATGGGACCGACTCGGGTGGCGAATGAGAGCCAGGAGAGGCGGCGGGTCATATCGATCTCGAGGTCGTCGAGGCATTTCCTCAGCCCGGGCCGGCCCCGATGATCCGCCGCGCGAAACCAGGCCTGAAATCGTGCGGGGTCGCCGCTCAACGAGAGTTGGCGGAACGCGGCGGCCTCGCCGCTGTCGGCCTTCAGACTGGCCAGGTAGTTTGTCCAAACCGAGCGGGTTTGCCAGCGTTCGAAGGCCTCTCGGGCGAGACCGCCCATCATCCAGAGTGTCGCAGCCGACATGAGGGCGAGGACGAGCAGCACCGGGGTGAGCAGGACACCGGTGACCATGAACAGGATTTCAACAAGCCGGTCGGTCATGCCCCCCTCCTTCCCCGAATGAATCCGCCCAGGACGAGGATCAGAGTGACTCCCCCGAGGACCCAGACCGTAACGTCCGTTGCACGCGGCTTCGGATTCAACGGCGGGGGTGAGGGCTCCAGACGCTGGCCACGGATCGGTTCGGCACTCGGAGCAGACGCTGCAACCGGAGAAGTATCGGCCTTCGCTGGTTCATGGTTCTCGGTTGTCGGCCGTGGGATCGGCGACTTCGCTTCCGAGCCATTCGCTTGCCTCGGGGTGGGCGATTGAACTGGTGTATTTGATCCTGGGGCCGCCGAGGAAGCAGCAACGGGCGATGGTCCCGGACCGGGTGCCGGGACCAGGCCGGCGACGGTCGCGATCGGGGGGGCGGACCCATCGAACTGGGCATGATACTGAGTCCCGAGCCCCGCCAGTTCCGCGACGCCGGAGTTGGTCAGGGTTCGCTCCACGTACTGGCGGAGCGGGCCGTTGGCTCCGCTTCGGAGGCCGCCGTTGTCTCCGTGACGCACGACGGAGCGGGCGTAGGCTTCCGCCAACCGCCGGGTCGTCTCGGCTTCCGCTTTCCAGTAGCCTTTGCGGGTCGACTCGAGCATTGTTGCGGATAACTCCTGGAACGCGAACGGATTCTCCGACTCGAACCACTGGCCAATCGACAACCCAAGCTTGTCTTTCATGAAGATGGCATCCATCTCCTCCCAGGTCTGCCGTGGGATGCTCCCCTCACGGACGACTTCCCATCCCATGCTGTTCGACACCATGACGGCGATCTGGTCGGCCCCGGCATACCCCTCCTTCATCATCCCTTCAATCCATTTGCGGTTGAACAGTCGCACGCGAAACTCACGGGCGAGTGCGTCCTCCGCGCGAATGACGCCGGCCCGATCGAAGTCGCGGACGTCGGAGAGCAGAAACTCGGGTGCCTTCCCCGTCAGATGTTCGACGGCCATCGCGAGTTGGCCGCCGTGGAGCCACATGTACTTATTTGCCAACGGACCTGTCATGTGGTCGGACCAGCTTCGCAGGACGGTGTCGGTCCCCTGGATCTGGCGGTCATAGGCTTCCGGCGCGGGTTCGCCCCAGTGGCCCTTGGTGTAGACGTTCTTGGCCTCGGACAGGTAATGCTCGATGACCTCGTCGCGCGTGGTCCACGACCCCGATTGCTGAATGTACGCGGAGTTGCCGGGCGACCCATACTCCCCCGGCGCGACGCCGAAGATCCGTGCCTGGGACAACGCCAAAGCGCGGCCGGCTTCAACGCCCTTCGCCTTCAGTTCGTCACGAACGCGCTCGGAATTGAGCCGGACGACGTTGTCCTTCTCGGCCAGTTCCGCGACCAGTCGGATCGCCTTGTCGATCAACTCGAGACGGCCGGGCAGATTCTGAGCGTAGAGGCCGCCCGGGGCGATGAAGACGTCGATTCGCGGTCGCTTGAGGATTTCGGAGGGGATGACCCGTACGTCGTTGACCAGGTCGCGGTCGTCCCAGACGGGTTCGACGCCGAGGCAATAGAGGATCTGGGCCTCCATCACGCCGTAATCGCGGAACGTGGCATGCGGCCGGAGGTCGAACGCGATCTTCGCCGGGTAGTGTCCCTTTTCCTTGAGCGATCGCTCGAGGATCTGATCGACGAGCTTCTTGGCGAGTTCCCACGACGGTTTGGTCGGGATCTCCTCGGGATTGAGCATGCAGAGGTTTCGACCCGTCGGCACGGCGCCTGGGTTGCGAATCGGGCTGTTGACCGGACCGGGTGGGATGTAGCGGCCGTCGAAGGCGGCCAGGAGGTTGTCGATCTCGTCGGTCGTCTTGGCGAAGCGTTGGTTCAGGTCGATGGCAAGCTCGAGCCCTTTTTGAAGGTCGGGGGGCAGGTCTGCGCTCGGCTTGCCGCCGATGGCCGTGATGGCGTCGAGCGGGCTCAGGTCGCGCCTGACGACCAGTTCGACCGCTTCCTCGGCCTTACGGCGGAGGTAGAGCACGCGATCGCCGGGCAGGCGGCTCTCCTCTGTCGGAACGGGCACGACCTGGCCGAGCGCGTCGAGGAATTTCCGCTTGAGGATCGTCGTGAGGAAGGGGACCATCAAATCCGCCCGAGGCGGCTCGCCCAGGACGTGAAGACTGATGGGGGTCGTCTCGCCTTCGATGTCGTGGAGGTATTCGACAACCTTGTGGATATGCTCGGGCGTGAGCGGCGCCTGGGGTTCTTCGGGCAATCCCGTTTCCTTCGCCAGGTGGAGTCGGACGACGTCGGCGGTGATCTGGCGGCGGAACCCTTCGCGGAGCGCCCCTTCTTCGAGGCTGTCCCACTTGTCGATCAGACCGTGAAGGTTGAGCAGGTCGTCAGAGAGCCCCGCGGTGACGATCGGCGGAGTCAGGTGCCCGAGCGTCAGGCCGTAGGCTCGACGTTTGACGGGAGCGACCTCGCCGACGTTGTCGATGATCCAGGGGTTGATGTTCGGCATCGTACCCATGAGGATGTCCGGCCAGTCGCGGTCGGAGAGGCCGACGGGATTGGCCGGCAGGAAGAATTCCGAGCCGTGGGTGCCGAAGTGGACCAGGGCGTGGGCCTTGAACGATTCTTGAAGCCAGAAATAGGTGGCGATGTAGTTATGGGGGGGCGGGATCAGACCTTGGTGGAGCAAGGAGGGATCCTGGCCTTCTCCTCGGAGCGGCTGGGGCAGGAGGATGATGTTGCCCAGGTCGATTCGCGGGATCACGATGAAGCTGCGACCTTGGTCGTCTTTCCAGACCATGGCGTTGCCGGGGGCCGGTCCCCAGTGTTTGGCGACCTCGCCCCGGACTGCCTCGGGCACGCGGGCCTCGAGCCACTCGAGGTAGGTTTCGACGGGAAGCAGGACGGCCTGACCGCTCCTGGCCAGACGGTTCAGCTCTCCCTGGTTCCACAGGCCGTATTGCCGTCCACGCTCCAACAGCCATTCGATCAACTCATTCTCATGGCCCGGGACGGCGTTCAGGGAGTACCCCTCGGCCTTCAGGGTCTTGAGGACCTTGACCATGCTCTTGGGCGCATGGAGGTGCATGCCGGTGGAACTGCCGCGCATCAGCTCGTTCTGGCCGGCCTCGCGGTCGTAGTAGAGGAACGCGATCCGCTTGTCGGCGCGAGGCGTTTTCCGGAGCGCGATCCAGGAGAGGGCACGCTTGACGAGGTGTTCAATCCGTTCGGGGATGGGGCTGAACGACTCGGCGCTTCCGCCGCCGTGGATGGTCCCCGCGCCGATTAAGGGTTCGATGGCGCCGAGGTGTTCCTGGCCGATCACCTGGAAGGCGGCATCGCCTTGGGTGAACCCCCCCAGGTTGTTCTGCCAGAAATCGATCGAGTTCCGGCGAAAGAAGAGCGAATGCATATGAGGGGCGTCGAGCCGGGTCCGTTCTTCGACGGTCTCACCGCTGTGGCAGGTGTGGATGACGACGTCGGGTTTGAATTCTTCGACCGGTTTTGCCGTTGTGGCGGTGGATCGTGAGTTGCCGTCGGTGAAGCCGGCCGCGAGGATCCCTTTCGCTTCCAGGGAACGGATCAAGGCATCGACGACGCGAGGCTGTTGATACTCGAGGTGCGTGGTGTGGACCATGACCGCCGCGCGGGGGAGCTTGGCCGGGTCGCGCCCCTTGGTGGACGACCATGCCAGGAACGCCGGAACCGAGTCGAACCGCCCGTCGTGGTCGGGATGATAGAGGCCGGTCGCCGCTTCGTCGGACTCGGCCGGCGGGAGGATTTCGCCGGCCTGGCCGAGATATTTGACCGCGACGTAGATCAGGAACCGGCGGAGGTTCTCCCGTGAGCGAGGCAAATACTTCGAGACCTCCGGGTCGGTCTCGACCGGGTTGGCATCCCCCTTGTCTTTGAACATGGCGACGGCTGCGGCCCCTTCACGTCCGACCGCGAAGATCCGCGTTGGCGATTTGCCCTGCTTGGCCGCAAGGAACAGGTTGCGGTAAGCGTCCTGGTCTTCTTCGCGTGTGTGCTGGATGAAGACCAGGCGGTAGGCGGACAGGTCGCTCGCCTTAGTGGCGATCTGCTCGTCGGAGTTGTACTCAACGCGCAGATTCATCCCTTTGGCAAAGCCTTCGAGCGTCTCGAAAACCCCACCGTGCAAGCCGATGAAGGCGATCCGTGGCGTCTCTTGCGGATCTTGAGACCACGCCGGGGCCTGACAAAGCAGGATGAGAAGGAGGCCGGCCAGGAGACCGAGAGCACGTCGAGTCCGTGTTGTCATGAGAGTGGCCCGCTGGGTGTGCGCGAGGTGTTTCTTTGTTTTCGGTTGTTGAGGATGTCATGCAATGATGATGTTGGAATGCTGGAAAATTTCAGGCAAGCAGCGAGCGTCCACCCCGAGGCGATTTTCTTGGCGGACACGGCCCACCATTTTGTGGAAGCCCTGGTTTTAGGCTCACGGGTTGGGTGCAACCCGTGGTATCCAGCCAGGGCCCGTAAGCCACTCGAAGGAAGACGATATGTCCAACGGCCTAGAACTGGTCGCTGCCGATCACTTCGCCGCCGTTGCGGGTGGCGAGGGCCCGCCAACTGGTTACGGCGACGCTGTCCTTGATGAACTGGATGTGGCCGTCGGCGAAGAGGACGTTGACTCCCCCGGGATGAAAGCTTCGAGAGCTGAGCAGGCCGTTGGTATCGCCGGCGCAGTCCGCCTTCTTGTGATTCGGGGGCCAGTAGTGATTGAGCGTGGAACCACCTGACATGCTGCCGTGGAACCAACGGCTGCCGCGAGTGCCGCTATAGGCGGGGATTGCCTCGCAGGCCTCTTCGGTGAAGGTGGAAGTGTAGCCGCCTCCCCCTTTGTAGTGGGCCAGGAGGTCGAAGGCGGCCGGTGCGTTGGTGTCGACTCCGCTCCCTTTGATCGACTCTACGAACGCCGAGGTGTTCGAGAGGCCGTCGGTGATCTCGGCGAACCGAACGCGCGAGCCGTCGAACATTAGCCCGTTCCCGCTGCCGCTGGACATCAGGCCGGTGCCGGCCACGGCGAAATAATTGGTGGGGCCCAGGTCGGGAGTGACTCGGTCTGACTTGCGATCGCTTGGGCAGGCGTAGGTGGGGATCATGAAGGCGATGGCGGTGGTGTTCGCCATATCGTAATTGTTGCGTGCGTTCGGAGCCGTGGAGTGGTCAAAGTTGATGGCGTTGTACAGGGCTCCTCCCTCCAGGTGAGGCAGGATCTGCGCCAGCGACGACCAGTAGTGGGGCGAGTTGGTTCGGGCTGAGGGGAGGACGAGGTGAATCCCCTCGTAGTTATGCATGGCCAGCCCGATTTGCTTGAGGTTGTTCGTGCATTGCATGCGTCGAGCCGCCTCGCGGGCCGCCTGGACCGCGGGGAGGAGCAGAGCGATCAAGACTGCAATGATGGCGATGACGACCAACAACTCGATCAGGGTGAATCCGTGACGTCTCATCTCGCGTTTCTCTTGGGTCTGTCGCTCAAGTCGGCTCTTGTGTTGTGGGATTGGGCCGGATTGACTACGAGCTGAGGCGTCTTAAGCAATTCATGCGCCGGTCATGAATCCCTGAGTTAACTTCCTGTGTGGCAAGACTTATCAGCGATTGGCCGGCGCGATCGGACTTCCGCCGAAGGGCGAGTCTTTCGCCCTTCGCGGCGTTTTTTTGTCCACGAGCCTCGAGTGTTCGGGATCGTCTTAGATCGTGACTGAGACATCCAGGATGTTCAATCGGTAGTGGCTCGATGTGTTGGACCGTAGACCCTGAGCGTCGGCCGACCACGCCCCGCCACCCTCGACCTCAATGGCGTCGCGAGACGGTACGGGGTGGTTAGCGCGGCCACGCCCACTATGGGATCGGGTGCACCGCCCCCTCGGACGGCACCGGCGACCAGAAGGACTCGGCCGCCCGCGCGTACTCCTGCGACAGCCGGGCGTGGTACGCAACCTTCTTGGAGATGCTGTCGGCGAGTTTGCCCTGCGCCTCGACGGCCGCCGCCCACCCCGAACGCGGGCCCGAGAACGGGTGGAATTCCTTTGAGCGGATGATGCCGGGCGTCTCCCGGACGACGTTGATTTCGGGATGGGCGAGGAGGTCACCCACGTAAGAGGAGGCGAGCTTGTAGTAGTTGGTCTCAATGCTTAATCGGTGTCTCAGGGATTCGGCTTCGATACGGTGGTGCGCAGCCTGGGCACGGTAGGTCGGGCGCCGTTCGTACCAGGTGACGACCCTCGTGGCGGCCCAGCAGAGCAGGCCCGCGCAGGCCACCAAGATCAGGCTCGTCCGGAGTTTCAATCGCACTGCCCACTCCCCCCGTCTGCCGGCGCGCCAGTGTGCCGTCACGGCTTTTTTTGATCCCACTCCTTGAGATACTTCTGGCTGTTCTCGCTCCATTCTGAGAGCAACTCAGGGACCATCTGCTTTGTCCCGGCGGTCTCCGAGGGCGGGGTCAGACTCTGGGTTCCTCCCCAATTGTTGGGATCCTCGTAGTTAAAGCCCGCCTGGTTCAGGAAAGATCTCTCCCCGTGGAGGTTCCAGATTAGATAATAAATGAAAATTAATATGTCATAAGTGTTGTTATGTGCTGAAGTGTGGGCCCGTTGCTCCGATTCGGCCCTGGCCACAAGGAGCGGCGAGACAGGGTTCGCCCGGTGTTAGCGGGCCCACGTTCACTATGGGATCGGGTGCACCGCCCCCTCGGCCGGCACCGGCGACCAGAAGGACTCGGCCGCCCGCGCGTACTCCTGCGACAGCCGGGCGTGGTACGCAACCTTCTTGGAGGTGCTGTCGGCGAGTTTGCCCTGCGCCTCGACGGCTGCCGCCCACCCCGAACGCGGGCCCGAGAATGGGTGGAATTCCTCCGAACGAACGCTCCCGGGCGTCTCCCGGACGATGTTGGCCTCGGGATTGGCGAGGAGGCAACTCAGGTAATAGGAGGCGAGCTTGTAACGGAGCGCCTCACCGCTCAATCGGTGTCTCAGGGATTCGGCTTCGATGCGGTGGTACGCGGCCCGGGTACGGTAGGTCGGGCGCCGTTCGTACCAGGTGACGACCCTCGTGGCGGCCCAGCAGAGCAGGCCCGCGCACGCCATCAAGATCAGGCTCGTCCGGAGTTTCAATCGCACTGCCCACCCCCCCGTCTGCCGGCGCGCCGGTGTGCCGTCACGGCTTTTTTTGATCCCACTCCTTGAGATACTTCTGGCTGTTCTCGCTCCATTCTGGGAGCAACTCAGGGACCATCTGCTTCGTCCCGGCGGTCTCCGAGGGCGGGGTTAGACTTTGGGTCCCTCCCCAATTGTTGGGATCTTCGTAGTTAAAGCCCGCCTGGTTCAGGAAAGATCTCTCCCCGTGGAGGTTCCAGATCA
Source organism: Singulisphaera acidiphila DSM 18658 (assembly GCF_000242455.2). Taxonomy (GTDB): domain Bacteria; phylum Planctomycetota; class Planctomycetia; order Isosphaerales; family Isosphaeraceae; genus Singulisphaera; species Singulisphaera acidiphila. The sequence continues at coordinate 3,851,092 of NC_019892.1, read as the reverse complement.
GGTAACCCAGCGAGATCCAGATGCCCCCGGGGTTGTAGACGAGCCTCGTGGTGAACACGACGTCCTGATAAAACCTGGTCGGGCGGTTCAGGGGGTTGGAGTACGAACCGAAACTCAAAACCGGGGTGTCATGGATCGCATAGGCCGGCGGGCTGACTAACGGTGGCCGTGAGAACGGGATGTTCTGGGTCTCCGCCGGGTACATCGTGTACGACGAGTCCTGGACCATGATGGCCAGCGGGTTGCCCGGGTTCTGCCCGTTCCAGTCGAGGACCGTCGGGGACGTCTCGGTGATCTGGCCCGTCGCAAAGTAGGTCTGCTTCAGGTCGATCGAAATGGTCTGCAAAAAAGCGAAATCCCCCCCGAACCGGTGGGTCGTGGCCGACGCCTTGAAGTAGACCCCGGGATCGTCCTGGTAGAACCCGATGTAGTTGCCCCCCTGGAGGGCGTGCTGCCCGAACTTCAGCGGCTTCGTCACCATGCTCATGTCGGCGTCGGGCTTTTCGACGGCGACCGTCAAGTTCTTAGCTGGCGCCGCCCCCCGGGCGTAGTTCACCTGCACGGAGATGGTGTGGTTGCCGGTCGTTTCGTCCCAGCAGAAGCTGAACCAATCCACGGTGCCGAGTGCCTCGCCGGGCGGGGCCGTGTGGGTCACGGCGCCGGCCAGTCGAGTCGAGTGCCCCGCCGAGACCGTCCAGGATTGGCTCTCGACCGCGCCGCTGACTTTGTACGTGACCGACTGGATGTTCTCATCGATTGGAGTCGAGACAACGATCGCGACCTGGCCGCCGACGATCCCATAGTAGTTCCCCTCCTCGTCGGACATCACGCCCCCACCGCTGAGCGTCACGCTCGGATCGGGGGGTTCCCATTCGTTGCCCCCGCCGCTGGGGTCGTCCATCAGGCTGAAGGTCGCCGCCACGCTCTGGGGTGGTTCCACCGGCACCAGCGTCATGGGGCGGATGACTCCGGGACCGGAATCCGCGGTGGATGCCGCGCCGGCCGGTGACTGTGCCAGATTGGCCGACGGGGCCTGCGCCTGGGAGTGGACGGTTGGCACAAGGGCGCTCCCCCCCTGACGCGGGGATGCCGCTGGGACTGCTGCCCCACGGGGCGTTGCGGTGGGAACCTTGCCGACCGACGGCGCTGACGGGAGGCTAACGATGAGCCCCGGTGTCGGTGCCGGCCCGATCCGGTCGGTCGCCACAGCAAAGGTGGGCCACGCGGGCACCCTCCCGCCGTCCGACCCCGTGGTGGCCGTCCGTGAAGCCCACGCGACCCGGGCGGGCAGCGGCGGGTTCGCCGGCGCGATAGGCCGGTGCACGGCCTCGCCCGTCGCACGGGGCCTCGACGTGGTGAGGGGCACCTCGCGGGTCTCGAGCGCCGCGTCCCCTCCGGGAGCGGTCACCCAGAAACCCGGGAGTAACGACGAGACCACGACGCGGCCTTCGATGGCGTCCGTAAGGGGATGAAACCGGCGCAGTATGCGGAGGCGGTTGCGCATGGCTGTCTCGTCCTTCGATATCATAACCGTATTAAGGATCATGTCACGATTATTTTGAAACTTCACATCTCGTAAAAATAAAGCAATCGCATTGATTTGTGTTTTTGTTTTGACGGACCAAGGCCGTCGAACCGACACAGCATGACAGAGTCCTTTGGCCCTATCAAGTTTCACGTCACGATTACATGAAAACTTCACATTTTAACCAGCATAGATGAAGGGTGCGTCTTGCGTGCCGAGCCGGTCGGGCCTTGATGGAACGGACGGGCCCCGACCATAACTTAATGCCCGGGCCGGGTGGTCTGGACATCGAGGTCCACTTCAATCTCAGAGCTATGCTCGCGAACATGCCCATTTTGTTTGTTGCACACGCTTGTTACCTCGACGACTCCAACGGTGCCGCCGTCGCCAGCCGGGCGATGATGGAAGCCTTGTCCCGGCGCGGCCGCGCCGTTGAGGTGCTCTGCGGCGCCGTGCTGGATTTGGGCCGGGAAGTCGACCCAGTCCACTGGCTCGTCGCCCGGGGCCACGACGTCGATAGGGCCGGCCGAGACCATCTCCGCCTGACTGTCCGAGGAGTGCCGATCACCCTTCATCTCGGGCCGACGACCAAGCCCCACGATCCCGAGGACATCGAGCGCGAAGAGTTCCTCCGCCTCTTCGAAGCCACCCTGGCCCGAATCCAGCCCGGCGTTGTGGTGGCCTACGGCGGAAGCCGGCTCGTCCGCGAGGTTCTGGCGACGGCACGATCGCGGGGGATCGCCACGGTTTTCCCACTCCACAACCTGCGCTACCACGACACGAGGCCGTTCGCCGATGCGGACGCGGTGATCGTCCCGTCTCGGTTCGCCGCTGACTACTACCGTGATTCGCTGGGGCTCTCCTGCACCGTCCTGTCCAACCTCGTCGACCGTGAGAGGATACGAGCTGAGCGGACCGGGCCGGGCTATGTGACGTTCGTCAACCCATCCCCTGAGAAGGGCGTCTACGTTTTCGCCAGGATCGCCGACGAACTGGCTCGACTTCGCCCCGACATCCCACTACTGGTCGTTGAGGGGAGGGGGACCGAGGCGACCCTGGCTGCCTGCGGGCTGGACCTGCGAGTCCACGGGACCGTCAGCCTCATGTCTCACACCCACGACCCGCGTGACTTCTGGGGCGTGACGCGGGTCTGCATCATGCCGTCCCTGTGCCTGGAGGCCCAGGGATTGGTCGCCGTCGAGGCGATGGCCAACGGCGTCCCGGTCGTCGCTTCTGATCGTGGGGCCCTTCCCGAGACCCTGGGCGAAGCCGGCGTTGTCCTCCCCCTCGCCGAACGTCTGACGCCCACGACCCGGATGTTGCCGACGGCCGAGGAGGTCGCCCCGTGGGTTGAAGCGATCGCCCACCTGTGGGACGACCGAGACCTCGCCCAAGAGCATCGCCACAAGGCCCTTCAAGAAGCTCGGCGGTGGGACGCCGAAACCCTCGAGCCGCAATACGTCCAGTTCTTCGCCGAGCTGCGGCCTGGCTCGAAATCGCTCATCGCGACGGCACCGAGGTGGCCCAAATCCGCGGCCTTGGTCCCCCACCTCAACGGCATCGAATGGGAATGCGAGGAGAAGCGCCGCCGACTGGAGCAGGCTGGGGTCCGGGTCGTCCGCCGCGCGGGCAGCTCGCCGCTCGACGTCGCCCGCAATGCCATGATCTCCGACTCGCCGCACGACGGCCCCCGCGCCACTCATCCGCCCACCGCTCAAGGCCAGAAGCTGCCCATGTCCTCCCTCCCGGAACAAGATGAGGTCCTTGGCCTACTCGCTGACCTCGACGACTTCCTCGCCCCGCGCGCCCTCCTATTCTGGGGCAACCTCCTTGGGGCCGTCCGGCACGGGGGGTTCATCCCCTGGGACGACGACCTCGATCTCCTCCTACCTCGTGACGACGTGCCGGAGCTGGAGGCCTTCTGCGCCGCCCGCGGAATCGCGGTCATCCGCCATCCCGGCCATTTCCTAAAGCTTTACCGCCCCGACGGCACCGCTTGCCGGCCCGACCTACCGTGGCGGTGGCCGTTCGTCGACGTCTTCCCCTACGATCTGGCCGGCGGCGAGATCCAGACCCGGTTCATGGACCGCACCATCCGCCTCCCCGTCCCCCAGGTCCTTCCACCCCGACCGATCCTTTTCGAGGGTGTCCTACGGCTGGCACCGGCTTGTCCGCTCCCCGTGCTCAGCGCCTTGTACGGCGACTATCAGACATACCGCGTCAAGACGTACGACCATCGCCACGAGCGAGCGGTCACCCTCGACGAGATCGTCGAGCGGGTCAACGCCACCTATTGGCGGAAGGTCCGCCCGGCCTCGGATCGGGTCCCGTCCGCCTTCGCCCTGACGGCCACCGAGGCGTTCGCCCATGCGACAGGACGGATTCTGGACCTGGGAAGCGGGGACGGGCGGGACGCTCGATTCTTTCGATCGCGGGGGCTGGAGGTAGACGAATGCGACCCATTCGCTGGGCCGGGAGGTGACGCCCTGACCGTTGATCTGTCGAGATACTGCCGCGTGTACGGTCGGTGGCTGCTCCACACCCTGTCCGCCCGCCAGCGGCGAGACCTCCTGGCGAGGCTGGCCGGGGTGTCCTCCGGGACGGTGATTTGCCTGGAGTTCCGGGACTCGACGGACGCCGTCGGGTTGACCCCGGTGACGAACGACCCCCGGCTGTTCTTCGACGACGGGCACTTTCGGTGGCTGGTCTCGGCCGACGAGGTGCTGGCCGCGCTCGGTCCCGGGTTCGAAGTGATGTTCCGCGCCCTCGGGCGGTTCAGTTCGACGCCGGCGAGTGATCCGGTGCTGGCCCGGCTGATCGTGCGGAAGCTGTGACCAGGTGTACGTCACGACTCTCCCCGGTTTCCAGGGCCCGATTACGGGCTTGGCGATCTCGGCTTTGGCCACGGCCATGTTGATCTGGCCCTCTTGCAGGAGAGCCTTGAGATTCTGATCGACATGGCCGACCGTCACCTGGCCGTGCAGCGATTGCCAGACGTCCGAGCGCGGGATGTAGGTGTTGTCCGATCGACTCGGCTTTTTGACGTGAAGGAGCAGAGTGTGGAGAACTTGGTGTTTGCGAAGCACGGGAGAGGATCGATCATTGGCCTTTGGGATATGAGGATCGAGAGCTGTGAACCGGCGGTTGATCCGGTCGGTCGGTTTCGGGGGCTCAGCGCGATGATTTTGGCTTGCGGTTGCGCTTTGGGGTGGGTGCGGGACTGTTGATCACGCTTTCGAGCAACTCGGCCAATCGTCGGGCCGCCTCACCCGGGCCCCGGGAGAGTTCGGCCATCTCGGCAAAACTGAGCTGAGGATCGGGGAATGGGAGTCGGCCCTCCGCTTGTTCGGGGGTCGCCAGGAGTTGATAGGCCTTGTCCTTCTGCTGGACCTTCACGCCGCATCGTTTGAGCAACTCGAGCTCGCGATAGAACGTGCGCAGGCCGATCTCGAGATCGTTGAGAATGGCCTCGCGACTGCGGGGGCTGGCGGCCAGGAACCTGACGAGGCGGTGGAGTCGGGCCGCGCGGCCCAGGGTAATGTGGACGCCTGGACGTCGTCGACTGCTTGACGAACGCTTCATGGTGCGAATCTCTTCGGTGAGGTCTCGCCGGCTCTCGGGCCGGTCGCCCCGCACTGATAATGAGGAAGAGCCACGGAGGCGACCGCCTATGCGTGGCGTATCATCCTTACGGCAATGAGAGCGAGTAGTGATTGTTGGGATTGGAATGATTTTGCGGATTTTCTCAAGTGCGCGGTGAGTCACGCCGATTATCGAGAAAGGCCACATGAATTGCCATGGCACGGGCGAGGGCGCGTCAGGTCGCGTGTCTCCCTGCCGGTGACTCGAGCCGGTTTGCCTCTACGCGCTTTGGGAGTCTGGTCTATGTCGACAAGGAAGCCCACCACACGGAACCGTGCTCTGCGCCCGTTGGCGGAATATTTGGAAGATCGGCAACTCCTTTCCGGCGTGGTTTCGGGGACCGATATCGACGGTGATCAGTGGGTCCTCCAACTGATTGGTCCCGGATCACTTGTCGTCGCCAAGCAGCCTGGTGCGGACGGGCAGCCCGCTCCTCTGAATTCTCAGACCCAGATTAAATCGATCACGATTGGTGGTCTCGACCCCCAGAAGAGCCGGCTGGTCGGCCAGGTCACCAAGGGGCCCAACGGCGACGGCAAGGTCTTCTTCCAGCAGTTGGAGGAACTTCCCAGCAAGTCGCAGCAACTGTCCGGGGGCAACGGCCCGCTCTCGATCGCCATCCCCGACTTCTGGCTCGCCAATACGACGCCCACCGGGAGCACGGGAACACCGGACCCGGTCGCCATCACGATCCCCGACGGGGTGAGCACCCTGCAGTTCGGTGGGGTGGATACGACGGTCGGTCAGGTCGATCCTCCGGCGTCGACCGCGCAGAGCGACATCGCCGCGGTCACGCTCGGGCTGCCACAGTTCGGCGGCACCCGGATCATCATCGACAAGTCGATCAGCAGTTCGCAGCAGGTTCCTCCGTCCGGGACCTCGACGACGCCGACCACCATCCAGCATGGGGTCACCTTCAGCGTCTCGGGCCGGCTCTCGCTGTTCCAGGCCAACGAGATTATCGGAAACACCGACACCCCCCCCGGCCAGTTCGTCAACCAGAATTCCAAGGCCACGGGATTCGGTGGGACCTGGGTCATCTCCGGAACGTCGGGTGTGGCCCCTTTCCTGAGCGACCCTCGGATTCAAGGCGGGCTGACCGGACAGATCGGTAACGTCCGGATCGGCGGAAATGCCACGAACTTCTCGACGCTCGTCTTCGACGCCACCGGCACCGGCCAGGCGAAGCTGACCAACTTCTCGATCGGAGGAGAGTCGAACAACGTCCTTCTCGTCGCTCCCAACGGAGCCCGCAACGTCGTCTTCGGACGAGGGATGGACACGGTTGACATCCTGTCCCACGTGGTCAACACCCTGACGGCTAATCGTGGTGCCTTGAACTCGAACGTCTATGTCGACCGCACGATCAGCAAGGCCACGTTCGGCGGCGACGTGGTGAATACCAACGTTCTCTCCGGCTACGTGCAGAACTTCTCGAACATCATCAGCACCGTGACAGGACAGTCCTCGGTCAGTGCCTTCAGTCCCACGCCCCAGCCTGGAGCTCCCCCCATCCCTGAGAACGCCCAAAACGCGGGTGGCATGAGTGTCCTGGTCGCGGGTGACGTCACCAACTCCGTCTTCGCCGCGTCGGTCCAGCCGGAACTGGTCACCCTGACAGGAGGCTCCACGGTTCCCCAGTTCGGCACCAGCCGGAATTTGGTGCTCCCGGTCGGTGACATCACCGCAAAGGTCGAAGGCCAGATCGACAACTCGATCGCGACCCCCGACAAGCCGACCACCGCCTTCTACGCCAATAAGGTCGACCTCCAGCGCGGCCCCGTCATCCCGCCCAACGTCCCCGAGGCTCCCTACACCGGCAAGCAACCCTACACCTTCATCCCTGGTTTCCATCATCCGGCCCTGGCCGTCGGAAAAGGAACCGCCGCCAAGATCAAGCCGAACCGAGTCGGGGCCCGAACCCCGCAAGGACCAGGTCGATCTTGATATCAATCCGTCCCAATGAGTTTCGCACACTCCATGCAAACAAACAAGCGTGTTGTGTGCGAAGCCGTTTGCCTGGGGTGGTTGATTTGAGATGAGGGAGACGGACGGACCACGAAAACGAACGACGCCCGGAGCCATTGGCGAATGGCTCCGGGCGTCTCTCTTTTGGGGTCGATTGGTCGGCTGATCGATACCGGATCAGGGGGCGGGGGTGGACGCTTTGATTGCCTTGTCCGCGATATCGCGGCGATACCAGGCGCCGTTGTAGCGGATGGAGCGGACCGCCTCGTAGGCGCGAGTCTGGGCTTCGGCCAGCGTGGCCCCGAGCGCGGTGACGTCGAGGACGCGACCGCCGTCGGTGACGATTCGACCGTCGCGGCCCAGGGTTGGGTCGGTTCGGAGGTTGGTGCCGGCGTGGAACACCTTGACGTCGGCCATGCGGTCGGCTTCTTCAAGGTTGTTGATCACTCGGTCGCGTTCGTAGGGGCCAGGGTAGCCCTCGGCAGCCATGACGACGGTGACGGCCGGGCGGGGATCCCAGGCGAGGTTGATGGTGTCGAGGCGTTCGTCGACCACGGCCTCGAGGACCTCGAACAGGTCGGTCTTGAGCCGCATCAGGACGGCCTGGCATTCGGGGTCGCCGAACCGGACGTTGAATTCGAGGACCTTGGGCCCTTGGTTCGTCAGCATCAGGCCGGCGTAGATCACTCCTCGGAATGGCCGCCGGGCGCGCTTCAGGGCGTGGACGACGGGGACGAGGATTTCGCGTTCGACCTGTTCCATGAGTTCGGGCGTGACGATCGGCGCGGGGGAGTAGGCACCCATGCCGCCGGTATTCGGCCCTTCGTCGTGGTCGAACGCCCGCTTGTGATCCTGGCTCGATTCCAGGGGGATGATGGTCCGGCCGTCGGTCAGGGCGAGAATGCTCGTTTCCTGGCCGTCGAGTCGTTCCTCGAGGATCATGCGGTCGCCGGCCTTGCCGTAGATCCGTCGGACCATGATCTGGTCGATGGCCTCGAGCGCCTGGCGGAGGTTGTCGCAGACGTAGACGCCTTTGCCGGCGGCCAGTCCATCGGCCTTTAGGACCAGGCCGAGCGGACGGCCCAAGACGTGGTCGCGGGCTTCGGCTGCGTTGTTGAAGGCGCGGCGCTCGCCCCGTTCTTCGATTTCAACCTGGACCCCTGGTCCGAGCTGCTCGCGCGGATCCATGATCCGGTCGATCGCCTCCAGGGTTTCGGCGGCGGTCCGGCAGAGCAAGGTGTGCCGGAGCGTCGAGCGCCCCTTGGAGCGGACGACGAGCGAGACTTCGCGTGAGAGCACATAGAGTTCGGCGTCGGGAGCCGAGCGGAAGATCCGGTAGTCGGCGGTCGGGATGCCGGCCTGGCGCATGAGCTCCTTGGCGAAGACCTTGCTCCCTTCGAGCTCGGCGGCGTCGCGTCGCGGGCCGAAGATCCGCAGCCCCTCGCGCTGAAACGCGTCGACGATCCCGTTCGTGAGCGGTTCTTCGGGGCCGACAATCGTCAGCCCCACCCCTTCCCGCTTGACGAACTGGGTCAGAGCCCGGAAGTCGCCCGGCTCGATCGAGACGTTCTGCGCATCGAGCGCGGTGCCTGCGTTGCCCGGGGCGCAGAAGACCGTTTTGACCCGGGGTGACTGTTTCAGCTTCCAGCAGAGGGCGTGCTCTCGCCCTCCTTTGCCGATGACGAGAACTTTCAACGGGCCAACCTCACGAAAAACTTTCGGCGGACTGTGATTCTCTTATTCTAAAGACCAAGGGCCTCGTCGCACAGGCCCAACACTCCCCTCACGGCGGTGATGTTGGAAACTTTCCCGCTCGAATCGTATGATAGACGATCTTGCGTGGAAGATTTCTCAACGCGAACCGGCTTTCGGCTCGACGTGTCTTCGCGTCCGATGGCCTCCGCTCATCGAGCTGGGGCCGACCGGCTGATGCTTTTTTGTTTTGCGCTTGTAAAGGGAGAGGGAGACCGCCGTGAAGAGCGTTGCCGTCGTCGGGGCGAGTGGTGCCGTGGGGGACGTGATGATCCGCCTGCTTCAGGAACGCAAGTTCCCGATCGGGTCGATCAAATTCCTGGCGTCGGAGCGAAGCGCGGGCAAAACGGTGGTCTTTGGTGGGAAGACGTTCACGATCGAGCCGTTGACTCCCGAAGCCTTCCAAGGGGTCGACATCGTCCTCTCGAGCACTCCCGCGTCGATCTCCCGCGAGTACAGCCCGATTGCCGCACGCGCCGGCGCGGTCGTCGTCGACAATTCGAGCGCCTTCCGGATGGATCCCAACGTGCCGTTGGTCGTTCCGGAGGTCAACCCGCAAGACGTTGCCCGGCACCAGGGAATTATCGCCAACCCGAACTGCTCGACCATCCAGATGGTCGTGGCCCTGAAGCCCTTGCACGACGCCTTCCGGATCCGCCGGGTCATCGTGAGCACCTACCAGGCCGTCTCGGGGGCCGGTCAGAAGGGGATCCACGAGCTCCAATCGCAGACCGAGGCCCACGTCGCCGGTCAGGACGCCCCCGCGCCGAGCAAGTTCGCTCACCCGATCGCGTTCAATTGCCTCCCTCAGATCGACGACTTCCTTCCCAACGGCTACACGAAGGAAGAGATCAAAATGGTTCTCGAAACCAGGAAAATCATGGGAGACGAGTCGATCGACGTCTGCCCGACCTGCATTCGAGTTCCCGTCTTGAACTGCCACAGCGAGTCGATCCTGGTCGAGACCGAACGCCCGATCACTCCCGAAGCGGCCCGGCAACTCTGGGCGAGCGCTCCTGGCCTGGTCGTGGTTGACGACCCCGAGGCGCGACTCTATCCCCTGCCCGCCTCGTGCTCCGACCGCGACGAGGTGTTCGTCGGCCGGATCCGCCAGGACCTCCACAACCCCAATGCCCTGCTCTTCTGGTGTGTCAGCGACAACCTCCGCAAGGGGGCCGCGACCAATGCCGTTCAGATCGCCGAGGAGTTGCTCAAGCTCGACCCGGTTCGCGTCTGAGTCGGGCGGAGCGGAGTGGAGGAGCCGGAGCAAAGCAAGGTCGGACATCGCAACGGCGTCGAGGTCGGCCTGGGCGTCGTTGGGGTGAACTCTTTATTCTCATGCGTAATATCAAGCTCCTCCTGAGCTACGACGGTACCGATTTCTCCGGCTGGCAGCGCCAGCCGGACCGGCGGACGGTTCAGCAGACGCTGGAGGAAGCGATCCAGCGCCTGACCGGTGCCGCAGCGGTCACGAACGCCAGCGGCCGAACCGACGCGGGGGTCCATGCGATCGGCCAGGTGGTCCACTTCTACACGGTCTCCCGGCACGCGCCTGAGGTTTTCGTCAAGGCCCTGAACGCCACACTTCCGCACGACATCCGAGTCAGGAACGCCTGGGACATGCCGCAAGCGTTTCATTCGACCCTCGACACCAAGTCGAAGCGCTATCGCTACGTGATCGACAACGGCCGGATCGCCGATCCGTTCCAGACCCGCTACAGCAACCACGTCTATCAGCCGCTCGACGTGGCCGCGATGCATCGCGCGGCACAGGCCTTGAAGGGGCGGCACGACTTCCATAGCTTCGAGACCCAGTGGCCCAACCGCACGAGCAGCGTTCGGACGATCGTCGACATCGCCGTCACGCGGCGGCACGACACGGTCTGGGTCGAGGTCGAGGCCGACGGGTTCTTGTATAACATGGTGCGCTCGATCACAGGGACGCTCCTGCTGGTGGGCACCGGCCGCTGGGCTGAGACTCGGGTGCAGGAGGCGCTCGTCGCCGAGGATCGGCGCGAGGCGGGGCCGACCGCTCCCCCTCAAGGCCTCTTTCTGCTCGTCGTCCGCTATGGCCATCCCGACGAGGTCGCTCCCTCCTACTCTTGATGACCTGGCTGGGGCATGATTGATATCAATGCGAATTATTCATGTCATTACTCGCTTGATTATCGGCGGAGCCCAGGAAAACACGCTCCTGACGGTCGAAGGTCTGCACCATCGGTATGGCGACGACGTGACCTTGATCACCGGGCCGGCTGAGGGGCCGGAGGGGGATCTGTTCGGTCGTGCCGAGCAACTGGGGCTCAAGGTCGAGCTGATGCCCGAACTGGTCCGCGCGGTTCGGCCGGGGACGGACTTCCGGGCCTATCGCCTGCTCCGCCAGGCGATCCGCCGTTTGCAGCCCGAGGTGGTTCATACGCACAGCTCCAAGGCAGGGATCAGCGGGCGCGCCGCGGCCTGGCATGAGCGGGTTCCCGCCGTGGTCCACACGATCCACGGCTTACCCTTCGGCCCTTCCGAATCGCCGATGAAGAACCGGGCCTATGTGGCGCTCGAACGTTGGGCCGCGAACCGTTGCCACGCGATCGTGAGCGTCTGTGACTCCATGACCGACCAGGCCCTCGAGGCGGGGGTCGGGCGTCCCGAGCAGTACAGCACCGTTTACAGTGGCATGGACGTGAATACGTTTCTGGACCCGCCAAGGTCGCGTGACGAGGTCCGCCATGAGCTCGGGCTGGCCGACGACGAGATCGCGTTCGGCACCGTGGCCCGGCTCTTCGAGCGCAAAGGGCACGACGATATTCTCGCGGTGGCGCCTGCCGTGCTCGCGGCCAATCCGAAGGTCCGGTTCGTGTTCATCGGCGACGGCCTCCTCCGCGACCGCCTGATCGCCGAGACCGAGCGGCTCGGGCTTCGCCACGCGTTCCAGTTCGTGGGCCTGGTCCCCCCCGGTCGGATTCCCGAACTCCTCGGGGCGATGGATGCCATCGTCCATCCGAGCCTTCGCGAGGGGTTGGCGCGGGTCTTACCGCAAGGGCTGTTGACCGGCCGCCCGGTCATCAGCTACGACGTCGATGGGGCTCGCGAAGTGGTTCTGCCCGAGACGGGCGTGTTGCTGCCGCCTCGCGACCTGCCCGGGCTTCAGGCCGCGATCCTCCGGCTGGCCGCTGCCCCGGGGCTGCGCGAGGCGCTCGGGCGGGAAGGACGTGCGCGGTTCGCCCACCAATTCCGTCACGAGACGATGACCGCGCAACTCCGCTCACTTTACGGGCGACTGCTTGAGACCCGTAACTCGCACTGAGCGGTGCATCCGGAGCAGGATGAACTCGAGCGACTCGTTCTCCCCCTTGTTGAGGTTGAAGCCGGTTAAATGATCGAGTCGTTCCACCTCATATTCGGGCCGGGCGAGAAAGGCGCTAAGCTCATGGGGGAGGACTGCGGTGGCCACGGCCCCGTGCTGGAGCACCAGCTTTTTGACCTGCGACCAGTTGCGTACGGTCGGTAACGGGCGACCGTACGCATAGATTACGCTTGGCTCTTGATAGGAGTTAAGGATCGGCTGGACGCGATGCTCCTTTGCGAGGGATGCGAACCGCTCGCCCACGATCCGGGACGTTCGGTACGGTTCGGCCGCCGGCAGCAGCCACGTGCCCATGGCGAACATGAAGATCGCCCAGGTCACCACCAAGCTTCCCACCGCCCGTTCGGTCAACCCGCAAAAGATTCGCGTGACGGCGTACGTCGTGCCCGAAACCAGAATGACCGCCAGGAAGAGGAGCGGACTGCGAAGGCTGGTGGGAAGCATCGTCGCCCCCGCGATCAAACCCCCAAGCAGAACGACCGCGGTCCCGCTCAGCAGACCGACTCCGACCCGTCCCAAGGGCCAGCGTCTGAGGTTGACCTCCTCCTTGACGACGAGCGCGATCAGCCAGGCGGCCAGAAGTGCGCACGCCGGGATGGCTGGCAAGTAGTAGTGGACCAGCTTCGTCTGGACGCATTCCAGGAGGATGAGGGGCCCGACGGCCCACCCCAGGAGAAAGCCGAAGAGTGGGTGCTCCCGCCGTCGCGACCAGGCGCCGAAGAGCGCCGCGGGGAGGAGGGCCGACCAGGGGTGGAACGTACCGAGCGTCGTCACGAGGTAGTAGCCCGGGAACCCGGTATGCTTCTCCATGCCGGTCGCCACGCGTTGAATGATTTGGTCCCCGATGGCGAAGCGAAAGAATTCGCCATGCGAGACCAGGCCGATCATTACGAGCCAGGGGGCGACGACGGCCAGGAATACGCACAGGCCCCAGCGCCAGCGGAGTCGGCTCCAGCAAGCGGTCGGTCCTCCCCACCACCAGGAGACGATTCCCGACATGGCAATCAAGGCGGCACCGACCGGCCCCTTGGTGAGCGTCGCCAGGGCCATCAGAGTCCAGAAGCCGGCGGCGAGTCGGCGCGAGGGGCGCTGCGCCAGTTCCCAGAGGCAGAACTGGGCTCCGACCAGCCAGAACGCCAGCGTGGCGTCGGTCGTTGCCAGCTTCGATTCGGTGACCATGATCGGTGACGTCGCGAGCATGAGCGCGGCGAACATCCCCATCTGTGGACCGAGCATTCGCCGGCCCATCGCCCTGACGAGCAGGCAAGTGCCGACCCCCGCGATCGCCGAGACCAGCCGGCATCCGAACGGGTTATCGCCCCCGAGGGCGACTCCCCCTCGCATCAGCCAGTAGATGAGGATTGGCTTGTGATAGCGCGGTTCGCCGTTGAAGGTCGGCCGGATCCAATCGCCCCGCGCCCGCATCTCGCGGACGCAGGCCGAATATCTCGGTTCGTCGCGGTCCCAGAGGCTCGTCTTGTGATTGCCCGCGAGGTTCAACGTCAGGGCCAATAGGCCGATTAATACGGGCTCCAGCAGGAGCCGTCGGCGCGATTCACAGGCCTCGGTTCCGAAAATTGGCGGCAGGGACGTTGGTGCCAAGGGGCCCTCCGTTGGCTCCAGTCGGAATCGAATCCCAACAGCAACCTCGTGGCAGGGCGATGGTTCACGCCACTCGGCGCGGGAGTATAATGCAAGTTGCGGTGGGCGTGGAGGGCGCTTTCTCAACGACCGACTCTGGTCTTTGGACTCGACTTCGGATCGAGGAGGGCTTGCCTTCTCGACGCCCGGCTCCGACCTACAATCCGACCGAGGATCTTGCCGAAATGGCCCTGCAGACCGAAGCCGAATGCCTGCTCGATACCGGCGCTCTCTATGGCGTTCGGGTCATGCTCCGCCCCGCCCAGGGAGATCCGATCTTCGCCGGCTTCAAGCAGGGAGCGTTCTCACTCTACTACGGCGACGGGCCGATCTACCACTTCGATCGGGAAGGACGTTGGCAGCGCGCATTCATCCACGGGATCCATTACCTCAAGGGCCTCGACACGACGATCCAGGCGATCGACCGGGTCCGTGAGGGGGTGAACATGGTCTTGAAGCGACGCACCCTTTTTTTCGCCGAAGCGAGCGACCTCGATGCCTCGGTCCGTGCGACGGCCCTCGACCTTCTCGATGCACTCACTGCGGGTCGCCTGGAACGGGTTGACCCCCCCTCGAAGGCTCAGCCCCTCTCGACGGACATGCTTTGCAACTTCCTTGAGCGGATTGTGGAATGGGACGCGACGGCCTGGTTTGCGCATCGCGAAAAATACGTGGCAACCTACGGCGTCTTGCCTTTCTTGCCGCCGGATAGTCAGAACTCTCTGATCCTCCAGGCCACGCTCGGCCATGCCGACGGGATCGTCTTTGGCGGGGGATCGGCGGCGCCTTACTACCAACGAACGAGCGACGAGTTCGCCACCCACACCCGTGAGGTCGTCAAGCTGTTCGGCCAGCGTCGCCTTCAGTACCGGAACATCTTTCTGGCGGGCAGCGACGTCCTTCGGCTCCCGAGCGAAGCGGTGGCGACTTTCCTGGAAACGATCGCCCGGAGCGAACTGTGTGCGCCCTCCGGCGGAGTTCGCGACTTCTCCGAGCCGTCGCCCAGGCTCGAGGCCGTCCACGCGTTTCTGGACAACATGGCTCCGCCTCGGCCGTCCGTCGAGCAGTGGCGGACGTACCGCCAACTCCAGTTGCGCCGGGTGGTCTTGGGGGTCGAGTCGGGCGACCCGACCGTTCGCGGCCTCTACCGGAAAACATGGGAGAACCACGATCTCGTCGCACTTGTTTCCGACCTGAAGCAGGCCGATCTCGCCGTCGGCCTCATGGTGCTGGTGGACGCCGGGGGCGCAGAGCACGCCGAACGTCATCTCGCCGCCACGGTCGACCTGATCAACACGCTCGAACTCGGCAAGGGCGACATCGTTTCCCTGCTGGATGCCAACGAGTTCCGTGACCCTGAACAGCCGGTCCCTAGCTTCGCGCCTCTGGTGGGCTTGCGTTGGACCGAGCAACAGGCGGCGCTCAAGCATGCCTTGTTACCGCTCAGGTCGAACCGAGGGGTGAAGGTCGTGCCCTATAGCCTGGAGAAACAGGGACTCTGACCCGTGGGCGGCTGGCATAAAAGAGGGCTGGTTGGGGTCCGCAGGCGGACCCTCGCCGGCCGTTGGATCATATCGAAATGCCTTTTCTTATTTCAAGGGCCAATCGCTACCAGTCGTAGGTCATGCCGAACTGGCCGATTTGGAGGTTGGGCAGGGCGAGTTCGCTCAACTCGCGGAGAATCTGCTTGCGGTAACGCGCCTTGATGTGGACGGCGATGACGGCCGCTTTCCGCTTGAGCTTTTGCACTTCGAGGCCGAACAGTGCGGGGGTCAGGTGCTTGGAGATCGAGGCGAGCTCGCTCATTTCGTTGGGGAAGGCGGCTTCGAGAAAGACGGCGTCGAGGTGATCGGCCTTGTTGGCATACTCCCAGAGGAGGTCGGTCGGGCCTGTGTCCGACGCGATGAGGACGGCGGACCGGGAATCTTCGATCAAGAAGCCAAGGGTCGGGACGACGTGGTTGACCGAGATCGGGGTGATCTTCAACCCTTCCACCTCGAGCGGCCGTTCCGGCTCAAGAAGCTCGAGCCTCAAGAAGGGTGCTGAGCCTTCGGAGAGCGCGACGAAGTCGGGCCAGGTCCGGTCGTTGAAGATATCTCCCTTGAGGTTTTCCAATACGGTTTCGCTGCCGTGGATTGTGACACAGTCGGATTTCCCCTCATAGGCATTCTCGACGAAGATCGGCAGGGTCGCCGTATGGTCGATATGAGTGTGGGAAATTAAGACGTGTTTGATTTTTGCTTGTTTGCTCGGAGACCCATGGATTCCCAGGCTACCGGCGTCGATGGCAACGGAATCGTTGATCAAGTACGAGATCAAGTATTGGCTTGGCTCTTCGCCATCCGTGACGATCGACGATGGCACGAGCATGACTTTCACGTGTGGAATTCCCTTGAAGGACTGGGGTCCAGGGTAAACAGGCTCGGACGGGCCGTCAACATGCCAGCACCGGGATCGTTGTGGGAAGGTGCGATGAACTTGACAGGCGCGGAACCGGGGCATAGTCTCATGCCCGGCGGGTCTGTGGAACCGCGGCGCGATTCTTGTTCCCAACGGTCGAGAGAGCGGGACCTTCCCTTATGGATTCCAGCAAGTTCGACCTCATCGTGATCGGGTCCGGTCCGGCCGGCGAGAAGGGGGCCGCGCAGGCCGCCTATTTCGGTAAGTCGGTGGCTCTGATCGAGAAAGAACCGGAGCTTGGTGGCGCGGCCGCCAATACCGGGACGCTTCCTTCGAAGACGCTGCGCGAGACGGCCTTATTCCTCTCGGGGTTTCGCAATCGCGACCTCTCCGGAGTGAACCTTAGCATCAAGCACCAGGTCACGATTCGCGATTTTCTCGTCCACGAGCAGCACGTCACCCAGGAGGAGCGGGTCCGGATTCTCGACAACCTGTCGCGGCATCACGTTCAGTTGTTCCGCGGCACCGGCTCATTCGTCGATGCGCACACGATCAGCATCCGCTCGAACGATGGGAGCGAGACCCGGATTCAGGGAGACGTCGTCCTGATTGCCGTGGGATCATCGCCGTTCCGGCCGCCGATTTATCCGTTCGAGGATCCGCGGGTCTGGGATTCGGATACGATTCTCCAACTCCAGCACATGCCCAAGAGCATGCTCGTCGTCGGCGGCGGGGTGATCGGTTGTGAATACGCCTGCATGTTCGCGATTCTCGGCATCGAGGTCACCGTGGTCGAGCAGCGGGGCCGGGCGGTCGGCTCGCTCGACGCTGAGATCGCCGCCTCGCTCCAGTCCCAGATGGAGTCGATCGGCATCCGCTTCCTTTTCAATGACTCGGTCGAATCCGTCCATGCGGGAGAGGAGATCGACGTTCAGCTCAAGTCGGGCCTGGCGTTGAAGCCAGGGGCGATCCTGGTCTCGTCGGGGCGGAACGGCAACACTCACGACCTTGGACTGGATCGGGTCGGGGTCGTGGTCAATGAGCGAGGCGTGGTGAACGTGAACGCGCGCTATCAGACCGAGGCGCCTCATGTTTATGCCGCCGGGGATGTCATCGGCTCCCCTGCCCTGGCCTCCACCGCGATGGAGCAAGCGCGGGTTGCGATGGTCAACGCCTTCGACCTGAAGTACAAGAGCGACATGGCGGTGATTCTGCCTTACGGCATCTACACCATCCCTGAGTGTTCGATGGCGGGTGAGACCGAGGAGTCGCTCAAGAAGAAGGGGATCGACTACGTCGTCGGCAAGGCCACCTACGACACGAACGCGCGCGGACATATCATCGGCGACGATAAGGGTTTTCTTAAACTCCTGTTTGCGACCGAAGATATGAGGTTGTTAGGAGTTCACATCATCGGCGAACAGGCGACGGAACTCGTCCATGTCGGGTTGACGGCCTTGCTGCTGAAGCAAGGGGCCGACTTGTTCATTCAGACGTGCTACAACTATCCCACGCTGACCGAACTCTACAAGTACGCCACCTACGATGCGCTGGGGCGTCGGGCCGCGCAGAAGAAGTAGCCGGTCCGGCCGTGCGGGAAAAAAATGAGGGTGGGCCGTGTCCATCCTACAAGAGATCGCATGTATATTCTTGTAGGGTGGGCACGGCCCACCATGGCTATTGCGATTCCGAAGTGAAAACCTCTTGATTCGCTCAGCGGCTCATTCGGCGGCTTCGTCGGCCACCGATGAAGCTGTCGAAGACGTACGAACCCAGGTCGTCGGCCGAGCAGTAGGCGGCGACGCCCTGGGAGACTCGCGCCATTTCCTCGACGAAGTTGACCAGGCCGAGATAGAAATAGTCTTCGATCAAGGCGAAGCTCGACACTCGGATCCCGGCTGCGGCGCAGCGGCGGACTTCGGCGAGTGTGTGCGAGGCCGACTTTTCCGAGGGCGGGTAGATCAGCACGACTTCGCGGCCTTCAAGGTGCGCGGTCGGCTCGCCGTCGGTGATGACGATGATCTGCTTGTTCTGCGCCCCTTGCCGGCTCAGGAGACCTCGGGCCAGGCGGAGACCCGCATGAATGTTCGTGAAGTGCTCGGGGACGCGCTTCGGTGGGTTGTCGAGGTCGAACCGCATCCGGACGTGGCTGTCGAAGAGGCTCACCGGCTTGGGTGCGGAGTTGAGCAACTCTCGCTCGGTAATCCTATTGGCGTACGTGTAGAAGCCGACCATCTGCAAGGTGTCTTGCGAGTACTGCGCGCGGACCATCGCCTGAAGCGCCATGGCCACCTTCTTGGTCATGGCGTACTTGCCGTAGCGGCCCATCGAACCGCTCATGTCGATCAGCACGACCGTGGAACAGCGCGACTGGAACTCGGTATCGTGAACGACGTAATCTTCATACCGGAGGTGGATCGGCGATCCTCCCCCTTGGCGGACGAGCCCGTTTTTGAGGGTCTCGTGGAGGTCGAGGTTCGCTAGTGAGTCGCCGTAGACGTAAGGCCGCGAGTCGTCGAGGCGGACGGTCCCCTCCCCTTTCTGGGGGGTGTCGTGCTTGCCGACCGCGTCGCGCTGAAACGTCTGGAACAGGTTTGTTAACGCGCTTTCCTGGATCCGGCGGAGCCCTTTGGGGCTGACCTGCCACTTCCCTTCGCCGTCCTGCTCGATCAGACCTTGCTTCTCGATCTGCTGGAGCAGGTCGGGAATCTCATCCTCCTCGAACTCGTCGAGGTTGCGGAGGACCTGTTCGCCATGCTGGAGGAGATACTCCGAGAGCTGGTCGAAGGCCTTCTCGGCCGACTGAGGCTGGAACGCTTGAGAGCCGTCCCACTTGCTGTATTCGTAGAAAGACACAAGCACTCCTTCCTCGATCGGGCACGCTCGTCCGGCGTTGGTCCACTTACCGCTTGTACGAGGTCGACCCGGCCTTGGACGACTTGTTCAGCTTGTTGTGGACGTGCAACCCCTCAAGGATGAACTCAGCGGCGGCGGCGACCGAGATGTCGCGGGCGTCGGAGTCGGTCAGCTCGGGCTGAACCTGACGCGCGAATTCGTCCGCCCGCTTGCGGAGGTGAGGCACTTTCTCGATCCGGGAAAGGACTTCCTGGGCCGGAAGCGTGTCGCCCATCTCGATCCCGTTGCCCGACTCGAAGTAGCCCACCGCGGCGCGGAACTCGCGGGCGTCGAGATGCTGAGCGAAGACGTTCTTGACCGCCTCGTCCACAATCCGGCTGATCAGCTTGTCTTCGTTGCCGTCGTCTTCGGACATTGTGAGCTCGAGCTTTCCGCGCGAGCTGGTCGCCACGTGGGCCAGGTCGGAGACTCGCGGCACGATCCAGCGTTCGCCACAGAGCAAGGCGCGGCGCTCGGAGTTGGAGACGACGTTCTCGAGGTTGGCGATCGACATCCGAACCGAAACGCCCGACTGCTGGTTGACGTGCGACGACGACCGCGCCAGTCGCGAGATCTCTTCAATAATCTCTTTGACGTAGATGGGAATGGCCAGTTCTCCGCCGGTCCGGTCGAGCCAGGCGTTCTGGTCACTGATGGCGATTCCCAACTCGCGCGTCAGCGGGTAGTGGGTGCGGACGACCGACCCGATCCGATCTTTCAGCGGTGTGACGATCCGGCCTCGGTTGGTGTAGTCCTCGGGGTTCGCCGAGAAGACCATGCAGAGGTCGAGCGTGAGCCGAATCGGGTAGCCGCGGATTTGGACGTCGCGCTCTTCGAGCACGTTGAACAGGCCGACCTGGATCTTGGGTGAAAGGTCGGGCAGCTCGTTGATGCAGAAGATCCCGCGGTTGGTACGGGGGATCAGGCCGAAGTGCATCGTCAATTCGTTCGAGAGGTAGCGCCCCTCGGCGTGCTTGATCATGTCGATTTCGCCGATCAGGTCAGCGATCGTCACGTCGGGGGTGGCGAGCTTCTCCTGATAGCGTGCGTCACGGCCGACCCAGGCGATCGGCGTGGCGTCGCCACCGGCGGCGACTCGGTCGCGAGCCTCTTTGGAGAGCGGAGCGTAGGGGTGGTCGTTGACCTCCGACCCGGCGATGATCGGCATGGCGTCATCGAGCAGGTGGACGAGCTGGCGAAGCATGCGCGTCTTGGCCTGGCCGCGAAGCCCGAGAAAGAGGATGTCGTGCCGTGACAGGATGGCGTTCTGGATCTGGGGGACAACCGTCTCTTCGTAGCCCAGGATGTCGGGGAAAAGGGGGCGTCCCGCCTGGATCGTGGCGATCAGGTTCCGCCTCATCTCATCCTTGACCGACTCCATCCGATAGCCGCTTGCCCGCAAATCGCCCAGGGTTCTGGGCCGCTCCGTCGCCATACTGCACCCTCCGGTAGAACTGTCGGCGCGTTCAGGTAACGCCTCCAGTCATGCTAGGCAGCCGTCCTACCGAAGTCAACGCGGCGAACCAAGGCGCAAAAGCAAGGGCACGCCGTGGGCGGTGGCCAACCACCGCCCTCGAGGCGCGAGACATGGGCGTCGTCGATTTCCGCGTCTTGAATGCGAGGCGTCAGAAGTCGAACAGTCGGCTGACACTTTCACGGCGGTGGATTGATTGAATGGCCTCGGCGAAGAGACCGGCAACGCTGATCACCTTGCAGCAAGGGGCGAGGGGCTCGAAGCGGTGTCCGATCGTGTCGGTCAGGACCAGTTCTTTGATCGGGCTCCGGGCAATCTTCTCGGCCGACCCCTTGGAGAAGACGCCGTGCGAGACGCAGGCGTAGACGTCGAGGGCCCCGCGCTCTTTGCAGGCCTTGGCCATCTCGATGAGGGTGCCCCCGGAGATGGTGAAGTCGTCAACAATCAGGACGTTCTTGCCTTCGACTTGGCCGACGATGTCGAGCATCTCGGCTTTTTCGTCGTGCGAGTGCCGCACCTTGTTGCCGAAGACGACGTTGGTATGCATCATCTGCGCATAGCGGTACGCCTGCTTGCCGAATCCGACGTCGGGCGCGGCCACCACCAGGTCAGGAATCTGCTTCTTCCGGAAGTAGTCGACCAGAACCGGCATGGCATAGAGGTGGTCGACCGGGATCTTGAAGAACCCCTGGATTTGCGGGCTGTGCAGGTCCATGGTCAGCACGCGGTCGGCCCCGGCGGCCTCAATGGCGTCGGCACAGACCCGGGCTCGAATCGAGACGCGAGGTTCGTCCTTCTTGTCGCCCTTGGCGTAGGAGAAGAACGGGATCACGGCCGTCACCTGGGTGGCGCTGGCGCGACGGAACGCGTCGATCCAGAAGAGCAACTCCATGAAGTTGTCGTTGACCGGGTATTCCGTCCCCTGAATGATGAAGACGTCGCGGCCTCGGACGTTCTCCAAAACTCGGACGAAGACGTTCCCCTCGCTGAAGGTCTTCGTTTCGGATTGAGCCAGTTCGATTCCCAGCTTCGCGCCGATCTCGCTGGCCAGGCTCTTGCTCGCCTTTCCGCTGAAGATTTTGAGCTCACCGAACGGGTCGTTGTCTTTGGACGAGGCGTTGCAGACGAGAGATTTATCCATGCCGGAAGTTCTCGAACTGAACAAAGGCGGGTAAAGACAGGGGCCACGGCGGCCCGTCGCTTCGATGGCCTTCGAGGATCGGCCTCGCTGCGGTTCCCCGAGGATCGATAAAAGCCCGCACCCGGCGCTTGCCGCGACGCTTCTAGTATACTCCAGATCTTAACGATCGTCCGGCTCCTCTGCCAGCCACGTCGAGCCCCTTCACTCCGCTTCGGAACCGAACTCCCGGTCGGCTCTCGGTCAGAATAATCCTCCTTGCACGTACGTCCTTGATTACAATAACGGTGGAATTACGATGGTCGGATCCAACGTCACTCCGTGCTCCCCTTGAGAGGATCGCTGGCAATGCGTCAACCGAAGTCCATAGCCCGATGGTTTTTGAGCCTCGTCTTGACGTCGTCGCTCGTCCTGTCGATCGCGGCCGGCCTTGTGAGCACTCAGGCGAAGGCGGGGTCCGATCCGACCGGCAAGGCGGCGCCCAGAACGATCCGGATCGAACGGACTGCGTTCATGGAAGCGCCCCCCAAGCTGAGCCTCGAGGGGGGCGTTGACTGGATCAACTCCGGCCCGATCCGCCTGGAGGAGCTTCGCGGTAAGCTCGTCCTGCTCGACTTCTGGACGTACTGCTGCATCAACTGCCACCACGTCCTGCCCGACCTCGCCAAGCTTGAACAGAAGTATAAAGACGAACTCGTTGTGATTGGGGTCCATTCTCCCAAATTCGATGAGGAGCGTCAGACCGAGAATATCCGCCGCAAGGTGGCCGAGTATCAGATCAAGCACCCCGTGATCAACGACGCCGACCAGGTTCTCTGGAATCGGTTCGGGGCCGATAGCTGGCCGACCATGGTCCTGATTGACGCCGACGGAACGCCCATCGGCAAGGTTAGCGGTGAAGGAAATTACGCGATCCTCGACCACGAGATCGGCCTGCGAGTGGCCAAGCACAAAGCGAAAGGGGACCTGAATACCACCCCGTTTCAGTTTTCCGCCGAGAGCGATAAGCCGGACACCTCGCCCTTGCTCTATCCGGGCAAAGTGCTGGCCGACGAGAAGAGCAAGCAACTCTTCATCGCGGACACAGCCCACAACCGGATCGTCCTGACGGATCTCGACGGTCGGAAGTCGGTCGTCGTGGGATCGGGGGGGATCGGCATGGTCGACGGTGACTACGCCAAAGCTGAGTTCAACCGGCCCCAGGGGCTCTGCCTCGTCGATGACACGCTTTATGTCGCCGACACCGAGAATCACGCGATCCGAGCGATCCATCTCAAGACCAAGCAGGTCAGCACCGTGGCGGGAACGGGCCAGCAGGGACATCGCCGCTCCGGAGCCGGGGCGGGGAAGGCGACCAGCCTGAGCAGTCCGTGGGACCTGGTTCTCATTCCAGGCACCAAGACCTTGGCGATTGCGATGGCCGGCACCCACCAAATCTGGCGCTATGACATCCCGTCGGATTCGGTCACCATCTGGGCAGGAACGGGCCAGGAGAACATTGAGGACGGCCCGGTTAGCACGGCTCTCTTCTCTCAGCCGAGCGGGCTGGCGACTGATGGGCACAACCTGTTCGTGGCCGACTCCGAGGTCTCTGCGATTCGCGAAATCGTCCTCGATAAGAAGAAGCCCGTAGTTCACACGATCGTCGGCCAGGGCCTCTTCGTGTTCGCGGACGTCGATGGCAAGGGAGATGTCGTCCGGCTTCAGCACTGCCTGGGGGTCGCCTATGGCGGCGGTAAGCTCTTCATCGCCGATACCTACAACAACAAGATCAAGGTCTGCAACCCCGCTACCCGGACCGTTGAGACCTTGGTGGGTAACAAGCAGCCTGGCCTGACCGACGATCCTCCCCGTTTCTACCAGCCCGGCGGCCTGAGCGTGGCAGGAACCAACCTCTACGTGGCCGATACGAACAACGGTCTGATCCGGGTTGTCGACCTTGGCGAGAAGACGGTCAGAACGCTCGAGATCGCAGGTCTCACGCCCCCTGCGCCTCCCAAGCGAAACCCCACCTTCCCGAGAGCGAAAGAGGTCACTCTCGAGACGGCCCAGGTTGCACCTGGCAAAGATCTCACCTTTGACGTGACCCTTCCTTCCCTCGACCCTGGCTATAAGATTAGCCCTGACGTGCCCATGTCCTACCTGGTCGAAACCCCGGAGAAAATCGGGATTCTTGCCACGACATCGACCGGGGGACGCAAGCTTGATCCTCCCGCGGAAGTCTTCACGATCAAGGTCGACCTGGCCAACGCCACCAAGGAGGGCGATTCGTTCACGATCAGGTTGTCGGTCAAGTCCTTTGTCTGTAGCAAGGACTCGAGCCTGTGCACGGACAAGAACTATGTCTGGACGATCCCGATCACGGTCGTGGCCGGGGCTTCCGATCGCGTCCGAATCGGCTCCACGGACTCCGAGAAGAGCGAGCGGGCCACCGATTAACTGTTGCTTGTGCTATTTGGGTTCCCTGGGACCGTGGGCGCCCCGCACGCATTCTTGTTTGCTTATAAAAGCCTGAGTCCCAGGGGCCCGAAAGCCACTTGATGTCGTGGCCAACTCCCGCTTTTCTTCGAACTCCGAGATCAGCCTCACTTTGCCTTCTGACACCCGCGGTCAGTGATCCGCTCAGTCGAAGGAACGGATGATTGCACGAGGAACGCCGCTGCGCCCGGGGCCGTTGCCACATGAGGTTAGAGCCGGGAAGGCAGCGGTTGCTCAAATTCGATGTTCATCAATGTTTGGCTATTGAATGTTCCCTGTTCGCTCGGAGCGAGTGTCAGGAGAAGCAGGACATCGTCTCGTGTCTTTTTGACACTCCTCGCTAATCCCGACAGTTTATGAGGCGATTCAACTTGCCTTGACAGCGAGAGTTACAGCCTGCGTGCTGAAGGATGGAGACAAACCCAATCCTTCTGGAGCACGCAGGCCATGGAGACCCAAAGGCCCCCAACTCTCACGATACCGATCTCGTGCTGCCCCAAGAAAGCTCCCTGCCCCACGTGTGGCAAGTTGGGGCGGCGAAAGGATGTCTTGAATCGCCTGATCCGTTCGATCGCCTACCATCAGGTCGTCTACCTTGACGTCACCTACGGCGAGTATCGCGCCCGCTGCCACTGCTGTTCCACGTTTCGGACCATGCCCACGAGCGTGGAATTCAAGGCCCGTTACGATAATAAGGTCCGCCAAGCCGTCCTCGATCGGATCCTCGAGGATGGCATGAGCGTCGAACGCGTCATTCAGTCCATACATCGCGATTTCCTCTTGGACCTGTCCGACGGTTTCGTCTACGACTGTCTCCTCCATCAGGCGAAGCGTCTCGACATGGCCGAGCATCGTCGCTGGGTGCTCGAGCATTTCCGCGGGACGCTTTGCGTCGATGAACTCCATCTCGGTCGTTATGCTCTGCTGCTGGCGACCGACCCCCTGAACGACTTGGCCGTCGCCTTCGCCCTGGTCGCCAGCAACGACAAAGATCACATGCGGCGGTTCCTCAAGAACCTCAAGACCTGGGGATTGGAGCCGGAGGTGGTGGTGACCGACGGCTCGGATCTCTACCCGGCGGTGTTGGCCGAGTTATGGCCATCGGCCCGCCATCAGTTGTGCGTGTTTCATGTCCTCAAGGATCTCCACAAGCTGGTTCTCGATGCGTTGCGGCGGTTCCGTCGTGGACTGGAGCGGCGCGGGAACCGGGGGCGGAAGCGACGGCGCGGCAGGCCCTCGGGAGGCCGCAAGCCGCGACACCGTTCGACCTATAAGGAGAAGTCGGCGTTTATCTTCAGTCATCGCTTCCTGATCGTTCGGCGGCGGGATCAGATGAGCCGCCAGGAGCGGATTGATCTGAACACGATGCTCAACGACCTGCCGGAGTTGAGACCGTTGCGACAGTTCGTGGACGCCTTGCAAAGGTTGTTCGCGGAGAACCAGGGCGAAGCGACGGCTTGGCGGCGGCACCAAAGGCTGACAACGGACCGCGACTTCCTCGGGGTGCCCGAATTGGTGAAGGCCGTGAAGAAACTCGGGCCGGAGAAGTTCGCCAAGATGATCGCGTTCTTGGGGAGCGCCGCGTGTCGGCGGATGCGGACGAACAATCATGTGGAACGGATCAATCGCAAGCTCCGCCATGAGGAGAAGGCCCGCTACAAATGGCGGAGTCGGCGGACGATCGTGCGGTTCATGGTTTTGCTGCTGGACCGTTACTGGGAGCATGAGAAGGCGGCACGAAGCCGCTGGCTGGACGAGACGCCTCCCATCGAACTGGCGCGGGAATCGCCCAAGACTGTTCCGAGGCCTCGAGTCGCCTGAAAAATGGGCCGTGGCTGTCGGGATTAGCGAGGAGTGTCGTCTTTTTGGGCACTTTTTTGAGCAGAGGCAACACCAAGGCTTCCCGCTCGGCGATCGATTTACCCTCGAACCGTTCGTCGATGACTCGTACTCGAATGGATGCGGAATTGAAACGGTAAGCATCCGTTTTAGGGAAATTGGTGTGGAAAAGGGCCTCGATCTTGCGAGTTTCGTCGGTTCTTTTTTCTTCCCATTTTGGCATTACATGCTCCTTTCAGCCCAAGCTCACCGGTCTCACGAACCGGCGGTTTCGGCACCCGCAAGCAGCCTGAGGCCGACGGGGAGCGCATCGCCCAGCGCCTGCCCTTGTTGCTCCGCTTCGAGCTCATGGTATTCGCGCACGGGGCGGCGGATGACCTCGTCGGCTCCGAGTGCTTCGAGACGCTGGAGAACCTCGGTCCGCAAGGCGTCATCGAGGTCGCGTGCCCGGTCGCCCGAGACCCGCGCGAGCTGCGCCAGGGCGAAGATGGCGTCGGTCGTCTCGCGGCCGGGAGCGAACGGACGTTCGAGCAACGAGCGAGTCCAGCGCTCGGCGGTTTCGCGGGGGACGACGGTGTTGGCCGGCCCATAGAGCAAGACCCGAGCTCCCAGTCGACCGAGGCACCAGAGGAGATGGTGCGCCAGGCTCTCGCGCAGCGAGAGTTCCTTGACCAGTGCATTGCCGTACGAGACTTTCAGGTCCGGGGCGAGCCGCTCAAGGCTGGCGGCACAGCGCCACATCTCGGCGAGTTCATGGGCCTCGGGCCGGGGCCGCCCCCCTTTTTTGGTCGCGGCGGCTTTGCTTGGCACCAGGAAGGGGATCAGGCGGCGTGAGATCTCGTCGTGATGGGCTCGCGACAGCCCGGCCGACACTCTACGCCAGAGAATCCACCACTCCGCCCAGCACTGAAGGTCCTTCGTGTGGCGGACCCCCTGGTGGAAGACCGGCCAGACGGCCTTGATCCGAGTCTCGTCGAGCGGGAAACCGGTCCCCGGCCGGAGGCAGAACCCGGCCAGATTGTACCAGCGCGACTCGTGCCTTGGTCCTTTGAGTCGAGCCTCGGCCAGGTCGCGCAAGGGCTCCCACATCGCCCGCAAGGCCGAAGGGGGCCACTGATCGCGGGGGGAGTCGAGAATCTCTTCGAGCCGTTTGATCAGCCGGGACGGCCCCAGTTCTTCGCTCGGAGTGACGGGGCCGAACGCCACCTGGATCGCCTCGATTGCTGTGTCGAGGATCGACTGCTCGATCACAACGCGGTCGTTTTCCCGGCCGGTGACCGACCCTGACGGCGCAGGTGTGCCCGCCGGCCCTCGGAGCTGGATCTGCAATCGCCAGCGGCGGTCGTCGGTTCGCGACTGACACCAGAGCTCGATCGTTCCGACCTCGGTGACCCGGGCGGCCAGCCGCACCGGAGCGCGTTCGGCCTTTGCCTTTCGGCCGACCCGCATCAAGCTTTGCAGGGGGGGGAGTTCGCGGATCGAGTCAGGGTCGGAGGGGACCAGGTCGCCCGGCTTGTCGTCGGGGCGGACCGAACTGCTCGCCAGCGGGAAGGCGACAGGTTGGCCCATGAGGAGGTCGAAGTCACGGTTGTCGATCGCGATCTCGTCCCCTTCCTGGGCGTCGCGCGGAACGACGCAGAGCCAGGGGCGATCGACCGTTTCGGACTGGAAGCCCACGTAGAACGAGCGGGCTGTTCCCCCTCCGATCCGAATTCCGCCGCCGCGTCGGACCACGCCGTAGTAGGCTGCGCCGTAGGCGACCGCCAGGTCGAGCGACGCGTTCGACAGGACGCGAGGGGCGTACGGGGCCCCTGGATCGTCGGGAAACCAGGAGGAGACCACCTCAACTAGGCGGTCGCGGACGACCGTGGGGGTCAGGGCTCCGCCATTGAAGAGGATGGCGTCCGGTCGTGCCGGCCGATCGTCGGGCGCATGCCCCCCCTGCCCGACCGCCTCGGCCCGATGCCGCCGCAAGAAGGCGTTCAGGTGTTTGGGGATCGCCGGGTCGGATACGAACGGCAGGCCGAACTCTTGTAGGCCGAGCTTGGTCGTGCGATCCGGTTCTTCGCTGCGCGTGATCCGGGGAAAGAAGCCGTCGCGCACGATCTCGAGCGTTTCGTCGCGGGTCAGTTCGGACTGGATGCTGCCACCAATAATCTTCGATCCACGCCCGGCGATCGTCACCGGCCAGCGCTCGGCCGGCAAATCGCCGAGCAGTTTCTCCTTGGCTGTCCGGCAGGCATGCCGCAACGCGCTCCACTGCTCGGCGTCGAGTTTGACGCCGCCAAGCTTCTTCTCGACCCGGTGGGCCAGGGCGAGGTCGATGTTGTCGCCACCGAGCATCAGGTGGTCGCCGACCGCGACGCGGCGGAACCCGGGGCCGGTCGGGGTCTCGACGACGGTGATCAGGCTGAAGTCGGTCGTTCCGCCGCCGATGTCGCAGACCAGGATCAGCTCGCCCCCGCGGACCTCGCGCTGCCAGCCTTCCTGGTGGGAGACGATCCAGCAGTAAAACGCGGCTTGTGGCTCTTCCAGCAGAATGATCGTCGTCAGCCCCGCCTTCTTTGCCGCATCGACGGTCAGTTCGCGGGCCGCCTCGTCGAACGAGGCGGGGACGGTCAGTACGACCTCCTGTTGCTCCAGGCGAAGCGTCTGGTCATCGCGGGCGAACTGGTCGTTCCAGGCATCGCGGATATGGCGAAGAAAGTCGGCCGAGGCTTCGACCGGCGAGACCTTACGGGCACCGGGAGGGCTCGCCCAGGGGAGGATCTCAGCCTCGCGATCGACGCCGCTGTGGCAGAGCCAGCTCTTGGCGCTGGCGACCAGGTGAGCGGGCACCTTGGCCCCCTGGATCCGCGCGAACTCGCCGACGATCCGATCGGCATCGTCCTTCCAGGGGAGTCGGGCCGCGCCGGCGGGCAAGTCATGCGTGCCCGGCAGATAGAGAAAAGAGGGGAGCATCGGCCGAGGAGCCGTCTCGCCAGGCGCTACCAGTTGCGGAACCGAGAAGAGGCGGATGTCGGCCGTGGGCCGTTCCCGCCCCTTCGTATCCACATACGCCACGGCGCAGTTGGTCGTCCCGAGATCGATCCCGACGATGTAGCGTGAGCGTGCCATTCCCAACCGATCCCCCAAAGGACGTCTTAGCGAAGACACACGTGATAAGACTGATCCGATTGCTGAGTTCTTCGCAGTCCCGGAGGAGCGACCGTTAGAGCTAGCCCTATGCGTTTGACGGTCGCCCCTTCGGGGCTGCAAAAATCTTGATTTGAACTTGTCTTGTTTCCAGGGGCTTGCGCCCCTGGCTAGGAACGGTCGCCCCTTCGGGGCTGCGAAAAATCTGATTTTGAGCTTATCCTGTTTCCAGGTGCTTATGCCCCTTCGGGGCTGCGAACTTATTGGGCGAAATGCCAGGGGCAATTCAACCCACCTCGATTACGAAGGGCCGGCGACGACGAAATTGACCAGTTTGCCGGGGACGACGATGACCTTCTTGATCGCCTTGCCTTCGAGCAGGGCAGCCACTTTTTCATCGGCTCGGGCCGCAGCCTCGATCGCGTCCCGCCCCGCGTCAGCCGGGACGACGACTCGGCCGCGGACCTTGCCGTTGACCTGCACCGGGACCTCGACCTCGTCGTCTTTCAGGAGCGCCGGGTCGAAGGTCGGCCAAGGGTGGTAGGCGAGTGTGTCGGTGTGGCCGAGCAGCTCCCAAAGTTCCTCGGCGATGTGGGGAGCCATCGGCGCGAGCAAGAGTGTAAATGTCTCCATGGCCGACTTCGGCCGCACGTCCTGGCCGGTGAAGGCGTTGGTGAACTCCATCAGCCGACTGATGGCCGTGTTGAACCGCATGGCGTCGAGGTCGTCGGAGACGGCTGCGACGGTTCGCGCCACGAGCTTGGCCTGGTCGGGCGTGAGGGGGACGTCCTGGACCTTCGGGTCGAGCCCCAACGCTTCGGCATCGGCGTCGACGATCATTCGCCAGGCCCGGCTCAGGAAGCGGAAGACGCCTTCGACCCCCTTCATGTTCCAGGGCTTGACGGCCTCCAGGGGGCCCATGAACATCTCGTAGAGTCGGAGGCTGTCCGCGCCATACTCGTCGACGACGACGTCGGGATTGATCACGTTGCCCCGTGCCTTCGACATCTTGTGGGCCCGTGCGTCGATCCGGATCTCGGGATCGTCGGCGAGGACGAACCCTTCCCCTTTCTTGACCACCTGCTCAGGCTCGAGCTTCACCGGCTTGACCGGCTGTCCTTCGAGGTCGGCGTGGCCGTTCTCCGTCTCCTTGACCTTGGCGACCGAGACCCATCGATCCGCCTCGTTTTGATACCCCGTGTATTCGGTCTCGCCCAGGATCATGCCCTGGTTAACGAGACGCTGGAACGGCTCGGGGGTGCTGACGTGCCCCCGGTCGAAGAGGAGCTTGTGCCAGAAGCGGCTGTAGAGCAGGTGGAGAACCGCGTGCTCGGCGCCGCCGACGTAGAGGTCGACTGGCATCCAGTACTTCTCGAGCTCGGGGTTCCAGGGGCGCTTATCGTTGGTCGGATCGAGATAGCGCAAGAAGTACCAGCACGAGCCGGCCCACTGGGGCATCGTGTTGGTCTCGCGCTGGTAGGTGCTGGAGTACTGGATCCAATCGGTTGCCTTGCCCAAGGGGGGCTCCGGCTTGCCCGAGGGACGGAAGTCGGCGAGTTCGGGCAGGAGCACGGGAAGCTCGGCCTCGGGGACGGCTTTCAAGGTCTCCCCTTCACCGAGCAGGATCGGGAACGGCTCGCCCCAATAGCGCTGACGGCTGAACAACCAGTCGCGCAACTTGTAATTGACCGTTTTATGTCCCAGTCCGTGCTGTTCGAGCCAGGTGGTGATGGAGGCCTTGGCCTGGTCGGTCGGCAGTCCGTCGATCGAGACCCCGTCGACGCCACCGTGGGAGTTGACGGCGACTCCGTACTCCGCCTCGGCCGTTTCGAGGGCTGCTCCGGCGAGGTCGGCCGATCGAGCGACCACACGGAGGATGGGAAGCGCGAACTTCTGGGCGAACTCGAAGTCGCGGATGTCGTGGCCCGGCACCGCCATGATGGCGCCGGTGCCATAGCCCATCAGAACGTAGTCGGCAATCCAGATCGGGATCGATCGCCCGGTGACCGGGTTGACGGCCGAGGCGCCGATGAAAACCCCGGACTTGGTCTTGGCCAGGTCGGTCCGGTCGAGGTCGCTCTTGCCGCTGGTGGCGCGTCGGTACGACTCGACGGCTTCGCGGCGGTCGGGTGTTGTGAGGCGATCGACCAGCGGGTGTTCGGGGGCGAGCACCATGTAGGTCGCGCCGAAGAGCGTGTCGGGGCGGGTTGTGAAGACGCGGATGGCGTCGTTGCCGGGCGACTCGGGCCATCCGCTGGCGCGACGTCCTTCACGCCATTGGCTCACGTCCTGGCCGACGAAGAAATCGACCTCGGCTCCTTCGCTTCGGCCGATCCAGTTGCGCTGCATTTCCTTGATGGCCCGGGGCCAGTCGACGAACTCGATCTCCTCGGCCAGCCGGTCGGCGTAGGCCGTGATCCGAAGCATCCACTGCTTGAGGGGCATTCGGACGACCGGGTGGTTTCCCCGCTCGCTTTTGCCGTCGATGACCTCCTCGTTCGCCAGCACCGTCCCCAACTCGGGACACCAGTTGACGGGGACCTCGGCACGATAGGCAAGACGCTTCGAGTCGCGATAAGCGTCAGGGTTGGCTGTTCCTGCCGGGATCGGCAACTCGGCGATCGGCCGTCCCTTCCCTTTGCGAGGGCGGCCGTCGGGGTCGGTCCAGGCGAAGTCCGGGTCGTACCAGGTATCGAAGAGTTGCAGGAAGATCCACTGGGTCCACTTGTAATAATGCGGATCGGTTGTGTCGATCTCGCGGTCCCAGTCGTAGGAGAAGCCGAGCGACTTGATCTGCCGCCGGAAGTTATCGATGTTGTTCTGGGTGGTGATTCGGGGATGGGTGCCGGTCTTGATGGCGTACTGCTCGGCGGGGAGTCCGAAGGCATCCCATCCCATCGGATGGAGCACGTTGAACCCGCGCATGCGTTTGTACCGGCAAACGATGTCGGTTGCGGTATATCCCTCGGGATGGCCGACGTGGAGCCCCGCGCCGCTGGGATAGGGGAACATGTCGAGGACGTAGAGCTTGGGTTTGCCCGGCGCGACGTCTGGGGTCCGGAACGTCTTGTTCCGCTCCCAGTAGGCTTGCCACTTCTTCTCGATCCGCTGGACGTGATATGCGGGCATGACCGACGCTCTCCCCACCTTTAGCTAAGCGCAGCACGTGAGCCTGGCAAAAAAAGAAGCCCTCCGCAGGTTCGGGGGCCTATTCCTCACGCCCTTCAGGATAACGCGATTACGCCGTCCTGGCCAGCGCGGGCGCATGGGTGAAGAAATGTGTCGACTGGGCAGATTTTGCCGATCTTGTCGAGGCGATCGTGGGGCCGCTCAGTCCTACAAACCGTGGAAGGAGGTTTTTACAACCGGGCTCTCGGCCGGCGGGTCTGCGGACTTGAAGAAAAGAAGAGAAAAATTTCGAGTTCGCGGCGCACTCGGCTAATCGGAGTGTAGACTTGAGTCGAAAGCAGGGATCCGGGAGAAGCCACCTCGAGAGGGTTCCGCGACCGTTCGGCATCCCGCTTGCTTCTCTTGGAGTGAGGCCTGACAGAAAGCTTCACCAAGAGGATTCCCGAACCCTGGTAGGGAGATTTGAAATGGTCCTGCATCCGCCGGCCTCGTTCGTTCTGCGCCCGCGTCGCGGGATGATACTCCTGGCTGCCGCCATGCTGATGTCGACGTCAATGGGCTGCAGCCAACGCCGTACCACGATGCGTCCGGTCTTTATGTCGCCTCGATACCGGGTTTCTCGGCCCGTGCTGATCCCCAACAACTGCCCGACCGGGAATTGCGGCGGGTCCTCGATTGGGTCGAGCCAGACCACGATTGAGACGGCACCGACGATTTTGCCCGCGCCGGGATCCTCGGCGATCGAGTCGGTGACACCGTCGCTCAACGCACCCGTGTCCCCCCGGATCGATGAACCGGTCACGCCCGCGGGAATTTCCCCCCCCCGGCCCAACGCCGTGCCCGACGAGCCGACCCTGGAACTGAACGGGGCCACTGAGACCCCGCCCACGGCAAGCCCCGGCCCCAACTCGAGCCTGACGCCCCAGAACCGTGGGGCGTCGCGGCCGCTGCCGAGTACCTCGCAGGGGGCCAGTCGACGCAGCCTCTATGGGCGCCCGAGGGAGGCCTCGCTAAGGGAGCGGCTCCGCCCTTTCGTCAATGACCCTGAAGACCTCTTCACTCCTCCCAAAGCCGATCGACCTTGGAAGTACGTGGTGATGCACCACAGCGCCCACTCCTCGGGCGGTCTCAACGAGATCGACCGCGAGCACCGCAAGGTGCTCGGGTGGGAGGGGTGTGGCTACCACTTCGTCATCGGCAACGGAACCGGCAGCCCCGACGGTCAGGTCGAGGTTGCCCAGCGGTGGTCGAACCAGAAGCACGGCGTTCACTGCCGTGATGGCAAGACCAGCGAGGTGAATGAATACGGGATCGGCATCTGCCTCGTCGGTGATCTCGACAGCGCGGGTCCCACCCCTCGTCAGATCGAGGCAGCCAAGGCCCTGGTCGACTACCTGGGCGATCGCTACCAAATCGCCGACGACCGCATCGGTACTCACTCCACCCTCGCCGCGTCCCCCACGGCCTGCCCCGGAAAGCACTTCCCTGCCCAGGCGATCATGGGTTCCCGCAATTATGCTCAGCGATAAAATTTGCGTTTATATTTAAATTGCCCGTCGAAATCCCGTTTGGCCTGATCGTCTTGGTGAATCGTCTGGATTTGCGAAGTCTCTGAACCTTGGACCCGTCTTCTCTCTCTTCCCCTGAGACCGTGGGCGACCCGCCCGCTCTTTCCCCTATTTTAAGGCATGCCGGTCGAGAAAGACGACGGGGTAAGCGTCGTCAATCCGAAATCCATGCGCTGTCGCTAGTGTCCCTGGCACGAAGTAATGCAAGAAATTCAGGTCACGTGGTTGGCATACCACTGCCTCATCTTGTGATTAGTCCACGTCCACTCGAATGGGTGGGCATACAGCCGATTGTACTCCGGCCAGGCGTGTTCCACATGCTCGATGAATTCTTCCCGGCTCCGCCACGAGGTTCGCTTCAGGTAGTGATAACTGAAGGCGTTAAGCAAGATCTCGGCTTGGTCGAGCCACGAGGCATGGACCGGGGTAAACCGTCTCTTCCACCAGCCATGGCAATCGTCCAAGTAGACCTCTGTCGCCGCAGCCGTGTGGCTGGGGTCGCCGTCGTGGATCAGGTAGACCCCACGCAGGTGGCGATGCCGCCGACGGAAACCGGCCAACTCGTCGACATAGGTTTTGGCGTTCTTCGTTTCGATGCACGACGCCTCCATCCGTCCGCTATGGACGATCAGGAATGCCAGGATGTTGACCGTCCCATGTCGGGTGTACTCGAACTCCTGCTGCTCGATCGAGCCGGGGATCGAGCGGCGGATCGGGGGCCGCTCCAAGACCTGGCAGTTCGGTTTCTCATCAGCGCAGACCACCCAATAGCCCCGCCTGGCCAGCCGATCGGCGTTCGCATAGCACCAAAGAACCTTCTCTGCCCTCCGCTTAAACTCGGGATCGACTCGGGCGGTCCTCCAGTATCGTGTGCGATGCGGTTGGAGATCCACCTCGTTGAGGATCACACGGACCGTCCGATCGCTGATGGACGGGATGATACCGTCTTCGACCGCTTGGCGGGCCAGGTCCTTGCTCGTCCAGTGCGTGATGTGCAGTCCCTTGGCGATCGGCTCCAGGCAGGCCAGCCGAACAATCTGAGCCCGCTGGAGGGGGGGAAATCCGGGCGACCCGCCGGTTCGTTGCGGCGGGGCCAAGAGGCCGGATAGGCCCGAGCCCTCATAGCGACGGCAGACCCTCCAGATGGTCGAGGGATCGTGCTGTGTCTGAACAGCCAAGAGTTGGATCGGTTCCCCGGCAGCAACGCCCAGGACGATTCTTGCCCGCTGGACCTGGTACCAGGGGAGGGACCGACTCCGGGCGATCTCCTGCAAGATCGGAGCGTCATGTGGAACAATCCGCAGGGAGCGAGGTTTTCGACCACGCATAGGGCGACTCCGGTTACTGAACCCCGTTATGGAATCCAGAGTACCGGCTAACCCCAATTTCTTGCATTACTTCGTGCCAGGGACACTAGTCCTTATGGCCGACGATCATGTAGTGCTGTGGCATCGACTCGTGGGCGACCTCGGCGCGAAAGCCCCCTGCTTCGAGCTCCTTCACGACCTGCCCTTCCTCGAGCCGCATCTTTTGGGGCGGCCCAGAGATCGCGTCGACTTTGGAGTCCACCACCACGAATCTTCCCCCACGTCTCAACCCTGCGTACACCTTCTTGGCATAAGCTTCTCGCCCGCCAATGTGATGCCATATGTTCAAGGCCACCGCGCCATCCACGCGATCGTTCTCTAGATCAGGGCTCTCCGCCCTCACCTTCCGCGGTACGATCCTGGCTGGTCCCAGATCCCCGCTGCGCCTTGCCAGATACGTGATCATCGCCTGCTCAGCGTCGATCGCGATCACCGTGCCGATGTCCCCCACCGTCTTGCTCAGGTGCGCCACCATGTAGCCCGTCCCCGCGCCGATGTCTGCCACCGTCGCCCCAGGCATTAGGGCAAGAGCCGCGATGATCTCCTCCGGGTGCTGCCAGTTGTCGCGCTCTGGGTCGTTCCACCGTGTTTCGAACTTTTTGGGATCGTCGAAGCCACTGTGGTGATGTTCGTGCTCTCCGTGCATGTTCGCTTCCTCTTGCTCAAGCCCTTGCTCGGCGACCTTGTTGCTCTCGACGACCGGCGCGGCGCTCTCTGTGGGCTTTGTGCACCCCATCATGCCTCCTAAAATCAAAAACACAGACAGAACAATGGAATTATTCATGCAATTGGCATCCTTTGCCTCACAAGGCTTGTGTTGGAGCGGGCGAGGCTGCTGTTGGGTGGCAGCGGCATCGCCCAGACGGCGGCTCGGGTCGGCTCCTCGGGCCTGTCTCACCTGCAATACCGCGCCTGGCGGCTCTTGAGGGTCACTCCCGGCGAACTGGTCCGCCCGCAGGCCGCTGGGTTTCCTCGGTAAAGATTGCCTTGCTGGCGAGAGTCGCCGCTATCGAGCCCTCGGCTACCGCCGAGGCTACACTTGGCACCCCGGCGTGGGAGGCGTCCCCGACGATGTAGAGACCCTCTACGCCGGTCGCCCCGAACGGGTCGGTCCGCACCATGCCCGCTTTGGGACCGTCGGCGATCAACTCGCATCCCAGTCGCTTAGGCAGGTCGGACGGCTGGCGGAGTTGGGTCCGCACGAAGAGGACTTCCCTCTCCAGCCGCCGGCTGCCTTCGAGCCAGATCGCCTGAAGTTGCCCACCGTTCCCCTCCAGCCGCTCGACTCGGCCCTCGACCACCTCGACGGCATGCTCTTCCAGCCAGGCTCGGTCATCGGGGGCGAGCCTGGACGGGCCGTTTGTCAGCAGGGTCAGTTGGTTGCTCCAGCCGAGCAACGTCGTCGCGGTTTCGATCGCCGTCTCAGGGGGGACGAGGGCGGCCCAGGGTTGCCCCCGGTGCTCCCAGCCGTGGCAGTAGGGGCAGTGGATCACGCTGGTGCCCCACAGCTCACGCAAGCCGGGGATCTCCGGCAATACGTCCGCCATCCCAGTGGCCAGGATCAGCTTGCGGCAGGCGATGACCCCGGCCTTGTCGAGCGTGACCTCAAAGCCTCCCTCGGTTTTCCGAGCATCGACGACCGCCCCCTCATGGAAGTGGACCTCATACGGTCGGAGTTGCTCCCGGCCGATCCGACGCAGCTCGGCCGGCGGGGTGCCGTCCTGCGTGAGGAAGCCGTGGACGCCGGCCGCCGGGGCATTGCGGCCCTTACCCGAGTCGCAGACCAGCACCTCCAGGCACGCCCGCCCGAGCACCAGGGCGGCACTCAGCCCGGCTGGTCCGCCGCCGACCACCACCACATCGTATCGATCGTAGAGCCGATTCGACGCTGTCATCGGCCCCTCCTCTCTTGCATTCGACGGCACGCCCCCGAGCAGCACGCCGGCCGAGGCCGCCGTTGCGAGGGCTTGCCGACGGGTTATCGCACCGCCGTCTGCACCTATCTTCCCCCCGGTCATACTCACCCTCCCCGGTCGTTCACCGTCGCCGCCACGCCGTTGGATCGCACGCGATCGACGGCCGAGCTCTTCTGCCCACCGAAACCAGGACGGTGAGATCATAGGGAGGTCCGTCTGGCGTGTATTCCGAGTTCCTGCGGCCCGATTGCAGGAAGTTGCGGATTCGGGACGGCCGGTGATCTCGTGCAACCCGTCGGCCACCGTCTCCTCGCCGAGGAGCAGGCGGTTCTCGGCCGCCCACGCACGGATCAGGTACAAAGCACCCGCTGAAGGTGCTTCGAGGGAGTGAATCTCCCTTGGACCCGCCGGTGATACTGAATACTTGGCTACGTCACGAATGCGAGATGCGTACGCCCTGGCCAGGGGGTAAGGAATATAAGGGGCCCATACCCTGAAGGCCCATCTCGGCTATTAGGCGTCGGACACACTTGCCGTTGACGGAGATCTGTCCTCGCGCCGGAGCATGGTCGTTTGCTGGCGGTAGCCGTAGGTCGGTCATCGGGCGGCCCGTCGCCCGAGCGCACGCCGAAGCCGCCCCTCATCGGGGGCTGGGGTGGCCTTGTGGGGGCTCGTACGGGGCAAGCCGGTTGCCCGGCAGATCAGGCGGACCGGTGGCGTGCGGCCTCGCATCTCATGGAAAAACAGGGGACGGTTTGCTCGAGCCGAACATCTCGGGGTGTTTCGCGACATACTCCCGGATACTCGTCGCCGGCCTGCCGATGATCGCCTCGAAATCGTGGGTCAGCCGGTCATACCGGTTGTCGGCATGGAGCTGGGCCATCGTCTTCATGTGACTGGCGACGTGCTCGGGCAGCCCGTGAGCGGGAAGCTCACGCTCTTGCCATTCCGCCATCGGCACATCGACGTAGGTGATCGTCCGCCCGAGGGCCTCGGAGTATTCTGCCGCCACGGCCCGCATGTCCTCTGACTTCGGCCCGGTCAATTCGATCACCTTACCGACATGGGGCTCCGGATGCTCGAGGACGGCCGCGATCACCTCGGCGACATCCCTCGTGTCGATCGGGGACGTCCTCGCGTCCCCGAAGGGCAGGCGGATCGTGCCGTCCTTCGCGATCGATTCGGCGGCCCATTGGGAGAAGAAGAAGTGCTGGAGGAAGACCGTCGCGCGGACGTGGACCACGGGCAGCCCGGACCAGTTCAGGGCCTGCTCGCCCAGCCAATGCATCCGCTGCTGGAGTGAGTCGGTCATCGCCAGGAGGCTCATCTGCGAGACGGTCAGCTGGGAGATGTTGACGAACACTTCCAGGTCGCTGTGGGCGCGTGCGGCGGCAGCGGCGGTAACGGTCGCCTCGAGGTAGGACGCCGAGACGCTCATGCCGAAATACATACGTCGGCAGCCCTCCAGGGCACGCGCGACGTCCGTGGCGCGGGTGAGGTCGCCGATGACGACCTCGGCCCCGGTCGCACGAAGTGCCTCGGCTCGGTCGTCGTCAGTCCGCACGAGAGCCCGGACGGGCAGGTCGCGGCTACGGAGGATCTCGACGATCTCTCCGCCCACTCCGCCGAGACGCCCTGCGGCGCCGGTGACGAGAATCGGTGCGTCGATCGACATGGTTGCGAGTCCACTTTCAAAGCGTCATCGCGCGATGCTGTAGCAAGCCGGACTGATCCGGCCCTGGGCTGGTTCAGCGTGAATGGGAAGAACGACCGTGCTCGCCAAGCTAGCCGCATGACGCAAGGAACTGTAAATGGATTTATCGCTTTCCGTCCAACCCCGGGATTCCGAGGGCCGGCGCTCGGGTCGCGTCCCTGCGTTGCCCGCTCCTATGCCCAGATCCTTCCAGTGTACTCCGGGCTGTGACCCTCAGGCAATTCAC
Organism: Singulisphaera acidiphila DSM 18658; assembly: GCF_000242455.2. GTDB lineage: Bacteria > Planctomycetota > Planctomycetia > Isosphaerales > Isosphaeraceae > Singulisphaera > Singulisphaera acidiphila. The sequence goes on along the minus strand of NC_019892.1, from coordinate 3,811,924 downwards.
GGCCCCGGGGCCGCCGTCGTGTTCACTGGGACCCGTTGCACGATCGTCTCGACGCCCCGCTCGGTTATGCCCTTGCGGATCTCCCCGTGGATGAGGAATCGGCTGTTGCCGTCGAGGAGGCTACAGAGGGAGAAGAATGTTCCCCAGATGCTGAGGTTAAGAGATATTGACGTGCCAGTGCTCATGTGGCCGCGTAGGCTGCTCGAAGCCCTCCCCTTCTAAGCGATAAACCCTTTTTGAAAAGGGAGAGCGGACACTCCCTGCCCGACCTCACGGACCATATGTCAGGTCGGCTTGTCTCGGCGAGCAGTCTGACGTGCGTGATCATTGGTCTTGGTGTTGATCCCCCCACGACGGACGGCCTCGTGCAGCAGGGCAATGACGCTCATCGAGTCGGTGATTGTGCCGTCTTGAAGCATGGCCCAAGCTTCGGGCCACTCGACACGGCGGACTTGCAGCCGCTCCGATCCCTCGGGTTCACTGATCCCTTCCTCGAGATCGGTCGCCCTGTAGATAAACCCTAACTCGTCGCTCACCGAGTTGGACAGGTGCGACTTGGAGATTAACTCGAGCCGGCCCGCGGTTAGCCCGGTCTCCTCCCGGAGCTCGCGCCTCGCGGCGTCCTCGGGGGACTCGTCGAAGTGTCCTCCCCCCTCGGGAATCTCCCAGGAGTACCGCTGGAGCGGGTAGCGATACTGACCGACCAGCCAGATCCTGCCCTGTTCATCCACGGGCAGGACGCCGACGGCCTGGTTTCGGAACTGGACGACCCCGTAGATCCCCGGGGCGCCGTTGGGTTGGAGGACCTGGTCCTCCCGCACCGCGATCCAAGGGTTTTCATAGACGAGCCGGCTGTCCAGCGTGGTCCAGGGGTTGTGATGCTCCGGATCGGACATGATAAGGAAACACTCCCGACAAGGTGAGTGGGTGGGGATGGCCCACCAGCTCACTTCGTCTTCGCTTTCGTTCGCCAAAAAAGACAGGGAGCGTGAGCTCCCTGTCTCTCGATCACCAGACGATTTTCATGGGAAAATCGTGATATCAACCTTTGAGAGCAGCCTTCAGTGCGGCGCCCATGTCGGCGGGGCTCTTGGCGACGCGGATGCCGGCGTCTTCCAGGGCGTCGATCTTGTCGGACGCCTTGCCGGATCCTCCCGAGATGATCGCCCCAGCGTGGCCCATCCGCTTGCCGGGAGGAGCCGTCTGGCCGGCGATGAACGCGGCCAGCGGCTTGGTGAACTCGCCTGACTTCTTGAGGGCGGCCGCCTGCTCCTCGGCGTTGCCGCCGATTTCGCCCATCATCAGGACGGCCTCGGTGTTGGGGTCGGCCTCGAAGAGTCGGAGCGCGGCCACGAAGTCGGTCCCGTTGATGGGATCGCCACCGATTCCGACGCAGGTGCTCTGGCCGATCCCGAGGTTGGTGAGCTGCCAGACCCCTTCATAAGTCAGCGTGCCCGAGCGGCTGACGACGCCGACCTTGCCGGGCTTGTGGATGTAGCCGGGCATGATCCCGATCTTGCACTGGCCGGGTGTGATGACCCCGGGGCAGTTGGGGCCGATCAGCCTCGTGTTCGGATGGTGGGCCTTCAGGTAGGCCACTGCGCGGGCCATGTCGAGGACCGGAATACCCTCGGTGATGGCAATGATCAAGGGGATCCCGGCGTCGGCCGCTTCGAGGATCGCGTCGGCCGCGCCTGGCGGCGGCACGAAGATCATCGAGGCGTTGGCCCCCGTGGCTTTGACCGCTTCGGACGTGGTGTCGAAGACGGGGACGCCCAGGACCGACTCGCCCCCTCGGCCGGGGGTGACGCCTCCCACGAGGGTCGTGCCGTAGTCGCGGCACTGCTCGGAGTGGAACTTGCCCGCCTTGCCGGTGATCCCCTGGCAGATCAGCCGCGTATTCTTATCGACCAAGATACTCATTCGTCGAATCCTCTTTAGGGCGTGGTTCCACGCCGTCGGCAAGGGAGACGGCCGGTGAGCCGAGCGACCAACGACCACCGGCGACGGATCGGAACTTACGCGGCCCCTTTGGCAGCGGCGACGACTTTCTCGGCGGCGTCGGTCAGGCCCATCGCGGTGATGATGTTCCGGCCACTCTCTTCGATCATCTTTCGACCGGCCTCGACGTTCGTGCCTTCGAGGCGGACGACCAGCGGGACCCGGAAGTCGAGCTCACCGTAAGCGGCCAGCAAGGCCGAGGCGATGATGTCGCACTTCATGATTCCGCCGAAGATGTTCACCAAGACGGCCTTGACCCGTGGTGACGCCAGCAGGATCCGGAACCCTTCAAGGACTTGCTCCTTGCTCGCTCCGCCACCGACGTCGAGGAAGTTGGCCGGCTCGCCCCCGTGGTACTTAATCAGGTCCATCGTGCTCATGGCCAACCCCGCCCCGTTGACCAGGCAGGCGATGTTGCCATCGAGGCTCACGTAGCTCAGCCCGCTCTTGCCCGCACGCAGCTCGGCGGGGTCTTCCTCCGCCACATCGAGCAGCGCCGCGATGGCCGGGTGCCGGAACATGGCGTTGTCATCGAAGTTGAACTTGCAGTCGAGCGCCATCACGTCGCCCTTGTCGGTCACGATCAAGGGGTTGATTTCGGCCAGGGAGGCGTCGGTGTCCAGGAAGAGCTTGACGAAGTTCTTGAGGAAGACCTCGCCCTTTTTGGCGGTCTCTCCCTTCAGGCCGAGCACCTGGCAAACCTTGCGGGCCTGGAATCCGGCCAGGCCGAGTCCGACGTCGATCGGCTCGCGGTGAATCTTTTCCGGGTGCGTGTGGGCGATCGTCTCGATCTCGACGCCCCCTTCGGTCGAGGCCATCAGCACGGGGCACTGCAAGGCGCGGTCGAATGCCAGGCCGAGGTAGAGCTCGCGGACGATGTCGTGGCCGACTGTGATCAGCACCTTGGAGATGGCCTGCCCCTCTGCGCCCGTCTGATAGGTGACGAGCGTCTTGCCGAGCAGGCTGGCGGCCGCCTTGACGGCCTCTTCGCGTGTGCGGACGAGCTGCACCCCCTTGGCCATGCCGTCGGGGCGAGGCGCCTGCCCGCTGGCGATCTCGAGGGCCTTGGCGCGGTCGTCGTCCGGGCCGATGGCGACCCCTTTGCCTCGTCCACCGGCGTGGACCTGGGCTTTGACGACGATCAGGCCCCCCTTCAACTGATCGAACGCGGCGCCGGCCTCCTCGGCGGAGGTGATGACAATCCCGTCAGGGACCGCGACCCCTGCGGCTCGCAGAAGGTCTTTCGCCTGATACTCGTGAACTTTCATATTCGCCGAACCCTTCGTGGACCATTCGCCGCGGATCGATCGGCTCGCGCCGTCTATCCCCGAGGCGGTTTTACCATAGGGCTTCGTCCGGGTTCCAGACCCAAGCTGGCGAATAAGGTCATTCCGCCAAGGAGTTTCAGCCACCGGATCGCTTGCCCCGCCCTCTTGTTTCACGCGGCGGTTTCACTTGCCTTCGCGGAACTCACGCTCGACTTCGCGTTCGATCTCGGCAATCTCAGCGTCGGTCGGGAGGCCCATTTCATTGCCCATCATGGCCCGTGTCTCCGGCATTTCCTCAATGTCGCGGAATTCGTTGAGCCAGTACGCCGATTCACTGGAGGAAAGCTCGCGTCCGCGTCCCTTCTCCGGCTTGGGCGGGGCGGGGGCTTCGCGAGGGCTTCGCTTCCGGGTTTCGATATCGACAAGGAACAGGTCGGCCGTCAGGACTCGGGCCTTACGCCTTGTGGCGGCCTGCCGGATCCGGTTATCGGAGGAGACGACGGTCAGGGTCTTCGGAGCGGAATGCGCGGCGATCAGCTTCTCAATCCGTGCGTCGGCATCCTCGTCGTTGACCGCGTAGAGGATCGTCATTCCCTTGTGGCGTGATTGGGGGGGGAGGTCGTGCGGAGGGGTGGCGGCGTCGAAGACAACCGTGGTCAGGTGCGATTCCAGCGGACCGAGAGCGTCGGAGAGCTTGTTGAGAAACTGGGTCCTCGCCTTGCGGAAGTGATCGGGGCCAACCCGCTTCCCCACGAGGCCCTGAGCGAACATCACGTTATAGCCGTCGATCAAGAGGCGCATCCCAAACTCGGAGCGGGGCAGTTGCGAAGAGGCGATGAGACCAAATCTAGTCTAGCACAAAGGGTGCTCAGATTCGACTTTGCGACGTTTTTGATCGATTTTCAGGCGACATACCAGCCACGAAAGGCGAGCGGGGAGCGCCAGCTCCCCGCCCGCCTTCAGCAAATGTTCCAACCCCGTTTGAACGAGGTGTGCCGGTCTCAGGCCGTGGGAGCGAAGCCTCGTCACCAAAGAAGAGGCTTATTTTCACACGCTCTGATTTTATTGGGAGTTGTCCTTCGAGCCTTGCTGCACAATCCCGCCCAACGTGTAGCGGACTTCGCCGCCGACGATCACGGTGTGGGCACGGCCGCGGACTTCCCAGCCGCCGTAGGGGGTGTTACGGCTCTTGGAGAGGAACTTCGAGGGGTCGATCGTCCAGCGGACTTCAGGGTCGATCAGGGTGACGTCGGCGTCGGCGCCTGGCTGGAGGGTCCCCTTGGGAATTCCCAGGAGTTGGGCGGGGTTGACCGTGAGCTTGCGGATCATCTCGGGCCAGGTCAGGTGCCCCGGCTCGATCAGGCCGAGGATGGAGATCGGCACCAGGGTTTCGAGCCCGACGATGCCGAAGGGAGCCTGGTCGAGCTCGCGCATCTTCTTCTCGGGGGCGTGCGGAGCGTGGTCGGTGGCGAGGATCTCGATCGTTCCATCCTTGAGGCCGCCGATCACGGCCTCGACGTCGCTCCAGGTCCGCAGGGGCGGGTTCATCTTGAAATTCGAGTCAAACGTGCGGAGCCGTTCGTCGGTCAAGGTGAAGTGGTGCGGGCAGGCCTCGGCGGTGACCCGAACCCCTCGCCGCTTGCCTTCGCGGACAAGCTCGACCGATCGGGCTGTGGAGATATGCTGAATGTGGAGCCTGCCACCGGTGATCTCGGCCAGGCGAATGTCTCGCGCGACCATGATGTCTTCAGCGGCGGCGGGCATTCCTCCCAGGCCGAGCCGCGTTGACTCGAAGCCTTCGTTCATCACGCCGCCGACGGTGAGCTCGGGCACCTGGCAATGCTGCATGATGACGCGGTCGAACATCTTGGCGTACTGGAGCGCCCGCCGCATCAAGGAGGCCGAGGCCACCGGTGCGCCGTCGTCGGTGAACCCGACCGCGCCGCCGGCCACCAACTGGCCGAGCTCGGCCAATTCCTCCCCTTTGCGGCCCTTGCTGACGGCCCCGACCGGATAGACGTTTACCTTGCGGGCGCGCTGGGCCTGGAGGATGACGAACTCGGCGGCCGCCTGGTTGTCGAGTGCCGGGATCGTGTTGGGCATGCAGGCGACCGAAGTCATTCCGCCGGCCAAGGCCGAGGCCGCTCCGGTGGCGATCGTCTCGTCCTCTTCGTTCCCCGGTTCGCGCAGGTGGACGTGGGCGTCGATCAGGCCCGGGCAGACGATCAGGCCGGTGGCGTCGATGACCACTTCGGCGTCGTCCGACGCGCCGCCGGCCGGCAGAATGTGCCCCCGGCTGATCCAGAGGTCGCCGATCTGGTCGATCTCCTGGCTGGGGTCGATGATCCGTCCGCCCGTGATGTGGATCGTGACCAAGTCAGGTATCCCTTTCCGCTGAAGAGTCACCACCGGCGCCTTTGGATTCCATCTTCCCGCTGAGGAGATAGAGCACGGCCATGCGGACCGCCAGCCCGTTGGTGACCTGATCGAGAATGGCCGAATTCGGACCGTCGGCCACTTCGGGCGTCAACTCGACGCCGCGGTTGATCGGGCCGGGGGCCAGGACGAGTAGGTTCTCTTTTCCCTTGAGGACCCGCTGTTGCGTCATCCCGTAGAGCTGCGAATACTCCGAGACCGTGGGAAACAACGCTTTGGCTTGCCGCTCGAACTGGATTCGGAGCACGTTGACCACGTCGCAGTGGGGTAAGACCTCGTCGAGGTGGTAGGCGACCTCGCAGCCGAGCCGTTCGAGGCTCTTGGGCACCAAGGTGGGCGGGCCGCAAAGGATCACCCGCGCACCCAGCTTGGTGAGGCCCCAGATGTTTGACCGGGCGACTCGGGAGTGGCTGATGTCCCCCACCAGGGCGACGGTGAGCCCTTCGATTTTTCCTTTGGCGCGGCGGATGGTCATCAGGTCGAGCAGCCCTTGGGTCGGATGCTCGTGGGCGCCGTCCCCTGCGTTGATGATCGAGCAGTTGACGTGCTGGGCCAGCAGGTGAGGGGCACCTGGGGTGGAGTGGCGGACGACCATGAGGTCGGCCCCCATCGCCTCGATATTTCGGGCCGTGTCGATGAACGTCTCCCCCTTGGAGAGGCTCGACGAGCTGGCGGTGAAGTCTTGGGTGTCGGCCGAGAGCCGCTTGGCGGCGAGGCTAAAGCTGGTCCGCGTGCGGGTCGAGTTCTCGAAGAAGAGGTTGAAGACGATGCGCCCTTGGAGCGCTGGGACCTTCTTACGGCTTCGTTGCGAGATCTCCGCGAACGAGTCGGCCGTGTCGAGGATCGCCACGATCTCTTCGCGCGTGAGGTCTTCAAGCCCGAGCAGGTGCTTGCGGGTCCAGGCCGTCGGCGTTGTCGACGAGGCGTGCGGTTCCATAGATCTGATCTGGTCGATCTCCCCTGCGGGGGTTCGGCATGGATAGTCAGTTTGGGAAGGCGATCCGAACGATTTCGTCGACCGGGTCGATCGGTCGGGCGCGGACCCGGACGCGCTCGCTCCGATCGGTCGTGACCGTCAGTCCGGCGACATCGGGCTGGATTGGGATTTCCCGATGGCCACGATCGACCAGCACCGCCAGACGGACGCAAGCGGGCCGACCCAGGTCGCAGACCGCGTTGATCGCGGCGCGGACCGTCCGGCCGGTGAAGAGGACGTCGTCGACGAGTACGATCTCGGCCCCTTCCACGTCGAAGCCGATCTCGGTGCCTCGGAGCACCGGCCAGCGCTCTCCCTGTCCCAGGTCGTCGCGATAGAGCGTGATGTCGACCGCACCGACCGGCACCTCTTGACCCACGAGCGGAGCAAGAAGTAACGCGAGCCGTTCTGCGATCGTGACACCCCGCGTACGAATTCCGACCAGACGCAACGGCGCTCCGGCACACCGATCCTTGGCGATCCGCCCCGCCATCTCGGTCAGGATTTCCGCCAACCCCTGGGCGTCGCGGAGACGAGATTCTCGCTCGGTCATCGGCGGCCTCTCGAGTGCGTTCAACGTCCAAGCCCGCCCCGGATCGTAGCAATCCACCCAGGGCCTTGCAAGCTGACGGGCCTCCCGGCGAAACGGCCCCCGGCACTGTCCGTCTTTTCGTCCGGCCGGCAAACGCTTAGGATAGGAACATCATGGACTCGATCCCGCCGGAGGATTTCCCGCGATGAAGATCATTCTGGCCAATCCCCGCGGTTTTTGCGCCGGGGTTAACATGGCCATCGAAAGTCTCGAGCGCGCGCTCGATTTTTTCGGTGCCCCGCTCTACGTCTACCATGAAATCGTTCACAACAAGTATGTTGTCGAACGGTTTCTCCGCCGAGGCACCGTCTTCGTCGAATCGCTGGAACAAGTCCCCGAGGGTGCCCCCCTACTCTACAGCGCCCACGGCGTCTCGCCCCAAATTCGCGAACAGGCCCGCCAGCGCAACCTCCGGGCGATCGATGCCACCTGCCCCCTCGTCACCAAAGTCCACCTCGAAGCTGTCAAATACGCCCGCGAAGGCTACACGATTATCCTGATCGGTCACGAAGGCCATGACGAGGTCATCGGGACGATGGGGGAAGCCCCTGACCGGATGATCCTGGTTGAAACGGCCGAGGACGTCGAACGGCTGGAAGTCGCTGACCCGTCCAAGATTGCCTATCTTACTCAGACGACCTTGAGCGTTGATGACGCGAACCAGGTGATCTCGGCGCTCCGGAAGAAGTTTCCGCTGATCGATAATCCTCCCAAGGATGACATTTGCTACGCGACTCAGAATCGCCAGGAAGCGGTGCGAGAGCTGGCGCAGCAGGCGGAAGTGGTCTTGGTGCTGGGCAGCCAGAACAGCTCGAACAGCAAGCGGCTTGCTGAGATCGCCAAGGGGCTTGGCCCGCACTCGCATTTGATTGATGGCGTGGCGGAAATTTGCGCCGAGTGGTTCGAGGGGGTGGAGACCGTCTTGATTACGGCCGGTGCCAGTGCGCCTGAAGACGTGGTTCAGGAGTGCATCGAATACCTTCAGCGAACCTTCGGCGCGACGATTCAGGAGGAGTGGGTTCGCGAGGAGAACGTCCACTTCCCCCTGCCCAAGTCGCTCCGCGAACTTCTCCCGGCCCCCGTCTCCTTGGCGGGTTCGGACTGAATGCCATCGGGCGTTGGAACTAGCCCCAACGTCCGGCTATTCCTGAAGCGGCGGGTGCTCGGGTGCTGGTCCCCTCCGCTCTCAAGGGCAAAATCGGGTAGGTCATGCCCTCTTTTATAGGGTGGGTGTGACCACCCTACGAGTCGGTTCGGCTTCCGCACACACGCTTTCAGAAACTCAGAAACCGTCGTTATTGCCTCGGGAGCCCGATTCCGCCCAGCCTGAGGACGCTTCGGAGTGCTGTACCGAGAGCAGGTCGAAGTCGGTTTCTGAGGGGGCCCGGAACAGGTCGTGTTCCTGGTCCTCCCGATCCATCTCCGCCACCATCCGCCCGGCCTGCTTGGTCGTGGCCACCGAGAGCGCGGTGACCTGGATCAGGGTGATCGTGGAGATCATGGTGAAGCCAAGGAAGAGGAGGAGCGACTCGAGTGAGTCCAACTGCCTCTGCCGCAAGGGCCAGGCGTGCCAGGTGGTTTGCTCGAGGAAGTAGAAGAACCAGACGATGGCCCCCGTGGCCGCCAGGGAACGCGTCGACTTCCCCGCCTCCGGCGCCTGCTCGACACCGAGATGGGCCATCAAGTCGCAGGAAAGGCTGGCGATGAGCGCGAACTGCGCCCAGCCTAGCGCCTGCCCGATTTCCATCCGCAACCACTCGTGCCCGACCTCGCTGAGCCGCAGGCCGAGCTCGCCCCCGTGCTCGAGAAACCAGAGCACCGCATCACAGGTGCACATGAGCAGGAGAAGGCCGCTCCGGCGCTGCCAACCGGCGTCGGACCAACGGCCCCAGAGCAGGTACGTCCCCAGCAAGCTTCCCCAGACGACCGGCACATCGCTCCAGTGCCATAACGGCGTCCGGAAGATCCAGATGATCGCCCGGGGTCGGAAGAAGAGCCCGATCAGCCCTAAGACCATGGTGACGCACGCCACCAGCAGCGCGAACGAGAGCAGTCCGAATCCCAATCGGCAGAGTCGGTAGGTTCGTCGATGTTGTTCGCGTTCCTGATCCATGGGGTGACTCGACTCGGTGGGGCGTTCGCATTCGGCGAAGGGCGTCAGTCAAGTTCCGGCTGGCGTTCGTCCATTCTAAGCGAGTCCCTCCGTCTCGCCAAGCAACTTCCGAATCCATTCAAAGCTCGTTCATGGAGCAAGTCGAGGAGGCTTGAGAATAAAGGATCCATCAACGATCCCCTGCCAGCAGCCGTTCGAGTGGCTCAAGGATCGCGCGGCGGATTTGCGTTGCCGTTTCTTTCGACCGCTTGTCACCCCTTGCAAGCTCCAGGTATGCCTGCAAGGGGGAGGCCACGAACCCCGGTCTCTCGTCGAAATAGACGGTGTGGTCTTTCGTCTCGCTTAACATGATGTTGGCGAAGCGGTCGCCGGCCTCAAACGCGTCCCCTAGTGCCTCAAGGGTACGAGCGATGTCTGAAGCGTAGAAGTATTGCATGGGCTCGGTCGCCATTACAGCATAGTTGCCGACGGACCCAAAGCCTGTCTGAACCATCCTCGATCCTGATCGTCTGCTGAATTTCAGTTTTTCCCGAAAGGCCTGGGCCGAGAGCTTCGTCTTGCCACGGATGGTGTCCGTCACTGCGGGGGGAACGTAGTTCGTCTCGAGGAGGTCCAAGAGTTTATCTGGCTGGAGCAGTCGGAGTTGGCGCGCGGAACTCCCCTCTCCCCTCTTCCGCTCGATGACCAACATTGATTCCAAGCTCTTACAGACCTTCGACACCGTGGGAAGCGTAATGCTTCCACCGCGTCTCTGGATCTCACGCTCTGCCGCTTGGACCGACTTGTATTCGGGAACGAGGAGAAACACTCGCGCGGCCAGCGAGCTGTTTCCACGGAACACGTTCTTGATCTCGTCCTCGGATCGGAACTGGTTCGGGCACCCTGAACGGTAGACGAGGAGTTCCTTTGGTACGACGACGACGCCATTTCCGCAAAGGTCAATCCCGCTCACTCCGGCCGTCTCCAACTCCGTGAGCCTCGACGCGGGGAGATAAGGCACGACGACCAGCGGATAAAAATCCGGGGGGCGTGCGTAACGACGCGCCTGTTCGATCGTTTCGGAGAGGGCTTTCGGAGTCCAAAGACGCTTGCACTCGACCACGAATCGGTAGCGTCGCCCGTCCCAATCCATGCGGACGAAGGCGTCAGGCCCCCCGCCCCGACGCAACGGAGAGCCCTCCTCCACCTCCAGGCAGAGGGGAGGCAGTTGAACTCGACCCTCTTTAAGAAAGATTACGAGCTCGTCTTCAGTAGGAGATTTCCTGAATGTCATAGTTTTCCTGTGCAGGAAAACTTGGGGTTTTCCGCGAAAATGGACTGATTTTCCTATTATCTCTTATTTTCTTGGCAAAACAAGGTGATTAAGAAGTTGGCTCGGTCAAGCTTCTCAACGACCTTTCGACGTTAGCATCTTGGCGTTAACCCGTCGCTCACATCAATTGGCCTTGACTCTTTTTGGGAAGACCATACAGTTGTTTCAAACGGCTGTTTGAAACGGTCGTTTCAGAACGAGGTGACGATGGCTATTCCCGACCAGACGAAGACGCGGTTGCTTGAGGCGGCCGGCGAGGAGTTTGCCGAGAAGGGTTTCGACGCGGCGCGAGTCCGTTCGATTTGTCGCCGGGCCGGTGTGAACCTCGCGGCGATCAACTACCACTTCGGCGATAAAGAGCGGCTCTATACCGAGGCGGTTCTCGAGGCGCACCGATGCGGCAGTGAAGTGTTGCCCGACTCGGTCTTTCAGCAAGCGGAGCCGGCCGAACAGCTCCGCCGTTATCTCCACCACTTTTTGAGCCATGTCCTGTCGCTTCGAGGGCATCCGAAGTGGCACCACACGTTGATTCTCCGGGAAATGCTCCAGCCGACGTCGGCTTCGGAGGTCCTCGTTCGCGATGCGATCCGGCCCCGGTTCGAGCGGTTGTTGGGGATTCTCCGCAAGGTCTGTGGCGAGGCGGATGAGCGGCGGCTTCACGCTCTTGCCTTCAGCGTGATCGGTCAGTGCCTTCACTACAAGATGGCCCGCCCGGTTTCCGAGCGTTTGATCGGGACCGAGGCATTTGAGGCGCTTGACCTCGAATTCCTGACCGAGCATATCGCCACCTTTTGCCTGGCGGCCTTGGGTCTGGTCCCGCCTTTGAACGAGGCGGGGGAGTCGAGGGTGGGCGAGTCGATCTCAGGGCGTTGACGGCCTTGTCACGAGGGAACGGGGAGGAGAACGGCAATGTCCTGGATCGCGCTGAAGATGCTGGTGGGTGATCGAGCGAAGTTCCTGGGAATCGTCATGGGGCTGACCTTCTCGGCGCTCCTGATTATGCAGCAGGGCTCGATCTTCTGTGGCCTGATGCGGCGGACCGCCGGGCAGATCATCGATATCACGGGGGCCGATCTCTGGGTGATGGACCCGAACGTCCGGTTTGTCGACGACGTCAAGCCGATGATCGAGAACAACCTCTACCGGGTCCGTGGGGTCGACGGCGTCCTTTGGGCGGTCCCACTCTACAAGGGCCAGGCGCGTGCGAAGCTCAACTCGTACGATCGGGACGGCAAGAAGCAGGAGGTGATCGAGCAGGTGATCTTGATCGGCCTTGACGACTCGTCGATGGTGGGCGCTCCCCCCCCAAGTCGAATCCTCGCCGGCAGTCGCCAGGCGCTCCGCCGGCCCGATGCCATCATCATCGACAAGAACCGGCTCCCCAAGCTCTTCCCCAACCAGCCCAAGGAGATCTACGAGGACTACGATTGGTTCGTCGGCAAGGAACTCGAGATGAACGACCATCGGGCGATCATCGTTGGCGTCTGCGAGGCCACGCGAACGTTCCAGTCAAATCCGGTCGTGTACACGACATATTCGCGAGCCAAGCTGTTCGCGCCCCAGGAACGGAAGATCCTTTCCTACGTGCTGGCCAAGACCGAGCCGGGCAGGAAGCCGGAAGAGGTTGCCGAGCAGATTCGCCGGCAGACCGGTCTCGGCGCTCTGACAAGCGAGCAGTTTATCTGGAAGACGATGGGGTACTACTTCAAGTACACCGGGATTCCGATCAATTTCGGGATCACCGCGGCGCTCGGATTCTTGGTCGGGACGGCGATCGCCGGCCAGACATTCTACAATTTCACGCTTGAGAATCTGAAACAGTTTGGTGCCCTGAAGGCGATGGGGGCGACCAATCTCCGGATCGTCAAAATGATCCTGCTTCAGGCGACGGTGGTCGGCCTGCTCGGCTACGGCATCGGCGTGGGACTCGGCGCCTTGTTCGGGATGGTCAACGAAGGAACGGAGCTCGCCTTCTTTCCCTACTGGCCGATCTTGCCGATCACGGCCTGCGCGGTCGTCTTGATCTGCATCCTGGCCAGCCTGGTGAGCGTGCGGCGGGTCATCGTGCTGGAACCCGCGGTCGTGTTTCGTGGTTGAAGTTTGAAAAAAACAAATCAAAGAACATGTAAGAGGGGACCGGCATGAATCCAGTCACGATGACAGTGAGCGATCGTCCGGCCAGGCCGGGTCTCGACGTGGCGGTCCGAATCCGAGGGGTCACCAAGCACTTCGGGGCGGGCGACCAGAAAGTCCTCGCGCTCCGCGGGGTCGACTGGGACGTCTACAAGGGGCAGATGTCGTTGATCGTCGGCCCGTCGGGCTGTGGCAAGACAACCTTACTGTCCGTGATTGCCGGGATTCTCGATTGCGATGAAGGGGAAGTGAACATCTTTGGCAGTGAAGTCACGGCGATGCGTGACCGCCAGAAGACGCGGTTTCGCGCGGAGAATATTGGTTTCGTGTTTCAGCAGTACAACCTTCTGCCTGCGCTGACGGCGGCTGAGAATGCGGCGATCCCGCTGGTGATTGCCGGTTGGAGGAAGGAGAAAGCCGTGCAGCGGGCCCGGGATGTCTTGAGCTCGATCGGCATGTCCAAGAAGACAGAGAGCCTGCCGTCCCAGCTTTCCGGAGGCCAGCAGCAGCGGGTTGCTATCTCGCGTGCCCTGGTCCATGAGCCTCGCCTCCTGGTTTGCGACGAGCCGACCGCGGCGCTTGATCACGAGACTGGCCTGACCGTCATGGAACTGCTGCGTGAGTCTGCCGTCCGGGCCGACCGCGCCGTCGTCGTGGTCACCCACGACAACCGTGTGTTCCACTTCGGTGACCGCATTGCCCGGATGGATGACGGCGTGATCGTCGAGATCGAAGATCGGACCAATGAGGCGGCCGCCTGACCGGCTCCTTCCTCCTTTACCCAGGAATCAAAGCAATTATGTTTAACAAATATCTTTTGCCGCTGGTGGCTGTTGGAGGTCTCTCGTTCGCGGTTTTCTACACCGTGGTCCAGGCTCGGCAGTCGACCGAGCAGGTCACACCGATCATACCACCCCCCTCGCGACCGCCGACGAAGGTGAAAGTCATCGCCGGCGCGGGGCTCATCGAGGCGCAGAAAGAGAACATCCCGATCGGGACGAACGTGCCTGGTGTTGTCTGGGAGGTATTCATCAAGAAGGGGGATTACGTGAAAAAGGGAGACCCCCTCTTCCGGATCGACGAGCGGGACCTCAGGTCGCAGTTGAAGGTTCGCGAGGCGGAGTTAGCGGCCTCTCAGGCTCAGCTCCACAAATTGCGGGCTGCGCCCCGGCCGGAGGATGTGCCGCCGTTGCAGGCGGCCTTTGACGAATCGAAGGCGAGGCTCGCCGATGCCGAGGCGGCCGTCGCTCGGACCGAGAAGCTTTACAACCGCCAGATGATTGCCGCCAGCGACTATGACAAGGATCGCTTCACCTTCTATGCCGCGAAGTCGACCGCCGCTAAGGCGAAGGCCGACCTGGAGCGACTGTTGGCCGGGACCTGGAAGGAAGACCTCGACGTGGCCGCGGCCTCCGTGTCCCAGGCGCAGAGTCAGGTGGAGAGCATCAAGATCGAGCTCGACCGGCTGACCGTGCGGGCCTTGGCCGACGGTCGGGTGCTTCAACTGAACGTTCGCCTGGGCCAATTTGCGGCGATGACCTGGAAGGAGCCGATGGTGGTCCTCGGCGATGTGGACCGGCTGCACGTTCGGGTCGACATCGACGAGAACGACCTCCCCTATTTCGAGAAGAGTGCCGACGCGGTCGCCACGCTCAAGGGCCGCCCCCTGGTGCGGTTCCCTCTGACCTTCATGTACGTTGAGCCTTATGTGATCCCCAAGCAGAGCTTGACCGGCTCGAATTCCGAACGCGTCGATACGCGGGTTCTTCAGGTGGTCTACGCCTTGCCCGACGACCGGCCGGTTGACCTCTACGTGGGCGAGCAGATGGATGTTTACCTCAAGGCGGCGACGACTCCCCAAGGGATCTCCCTGGAGGCCGGCCCGGACGCATCCCTTCCGTTCGACGATATTCCCCAACCTGCGTTGAGCAAGCCGACTTCGAAGAAGACGAAGACCTCGCGCTGACCAACCTCGAACCTCGGGGACTCTTCCGGCACGGCCGGCCTGGTCCGGCCGTTGGGAGTTGCTTTGGCTGGCCCGCCGGACTGAACCGGACCCACCGGGCTGTTCAGGATGGCGGTTCGTGGCCTCCCCGTGCATTCACCCTTCAGGGTGTTCTACGGACGTGTGGGGCGTTTGCCACGGGCATGCGAGGCCTTGCGAAGCCGCGATGGCGACTTTGAGCGTGCACTCGCGCGCTTTTCCACAGGCTCGACTTTGTCCTCATCCTTCGGGAGCGCGGCGGCAACGACCCGGAATTGGAGGGTCTGCTTGGCGACCTGGGTCAGCGCGTGCTTGTCACGGAGGATCACATCATATTCGTAGTCGCCGGGCTTCAAGCCCTTCAGTGAAACGATGTTCTTGAGGTAGATCGGGTTCGGGGGAAAGTCGACCTTGAGCTCGAAGTCGAGAAGGTTCTCCTTGCGGAGCAAGACCGCCTTTTCGCCGCGTCGACGGATCTGGCCGGCTTGGATCAGGTGGATGTGGTGCGTCTTGCCGGTCGTCACGACGCGGTAGTTCAACGGATGGTAGTAGACGAGCAACTTCTCGTCGGCGGTTAAGGCTGCGCCCGGCAAGGGCTCGAAGTCCTCGAACCCCTCGATCGATCGACAGGCCACCGGCGGAGTCATCGCGAGGCGCTCCGCCGTTTCGTCCTCCGCTTTCTGCGCGGGGGAGTCGGGTTTGGCTTTGAGTGCCTCGTCCTCACTCCCGTGGGCTATCGCCACGGTCGCGAAGCAGCAGAAGAGGACGTACGTGGTCGGTAGGATTCTCATGATGGGTATCCCGGTCGGTTCACGTCTCGACATTCACCTGACGGGGGGAGACGCGCAGCCTAGCTGATGAGTGGCACGAGTCGCAAGAGATTTGATCTCGATCGGGGCGTGAGTGGCGAGAACTCCGCATGCGCGGGGGTAAAAAAGCCCCCAGCATAAATGGTCTTCGTGACCCTTAGACTCAGCCGGGCCGATGGGTGAAACTCTGCCGGCAGGGTGGTCCACGGAAGAAAGTCAGTGTCTGAGGACCGTAGCGTGGGGCATGCGACAAGTGAGGAAAAAGTGCGTGACTCGCGGGGCGGGCAAGGCCGATGTTCAAGACGGTAACCCTTGGGAAGGGTTACCGTCTTGTGTTGGGATGCATCAATGGTCAAGGAATCGATCACATACCGGTCAGACTTCGCGTCGGCGTCGAAGTCGAAGCGCGCCTGCCGCTGCGGCCACAACGGTCCACGACAGCACGGTCGCCGGCTCAGGAATAATCTGCGGCACGAACTTGGGAACCTTGGTGAACTCGAGATTCTCTTCACCGATCGGGTTGTCGTTCGGAGAGCCGGCGAATGCCGCGATCCAGAAGCCCTCTGTCGGATCGAGGTGATTGGGCGAGAGCTGGCTGAAGTTCTTGATGGTGAACTCGAAGCCCGGGTGAGCGGCCGAGGGATCGAAGGCCAGTGCCCCCATGTTATTCGTCAGGGTCGCCCCGTAGCTATTCTGGATGCTTTGACTTTTCGAAGCATCGTAGGCGGCGATGTTGAACCCGATGAGTCCCGGCCCGGCGGTCGACTTGTCGGAGGGAATCCCCGCCACGGCGACAGTCGGTCCAGGCACGGCCTGGTTCGCAGGGTTCACCCCGGCGAAGGCGATGGTAATCGACTTTTTCCCGCCGATATGGGCGGGGTCGACTCCACCGTAGTCAGCCAAGGCCTTGGCGATATCCGGACCACCATTCCCGATGGCGCTGCCTGCAATGCTGTACGTGTTCACACCGACCGAGAGAACATCGGTCTTGGAATCATAATGCAGCCGCAAGTCTTTGATGGCATACCCGTTGATGATCCCCTGCGCGGTCATTTGGGGGAGTTGGGCGATCCGATTCAACGGATCGGGATTCACCGGGATGATCTTGATGGTGTCATCTTTGAACTTGTTGAAATCGTTCTCGACGAACCCCGTGAAATTGATGGGGTCCGCGGATACGGAACTCGCTCCGAGCAACGTCAGCGTTGCCAGGGTCCAACGGAGCGCGTTGCGGCTCACCATTACGAGTCTCCTTCCACGTAAAGGTATTACGTCCCGCGTCAACCGCCGCGTGCAGGAGGCACGCGATGACCTGGGGGACAGAAAACGCCCCCAGAACCACAGCAGTCCGGCCGACGGACGTCGGTTGAACCGCAGTGCGTTCCGGCAGGCGGGTCTCCTCGCACCGCCGGGATGTCTCGACTCTCGGTCGCTCCTGAACCGCGAATCGGGTCACCCTTCCCTGTTGGTCTGCGTCCAAAGGGGGCGCGGGCTTGTTAGAAAGGACGATGGCGCGATGTCACTGATCTCCAGGCTGCTTCATGCCGTTCAATCGTGGCGGCGTCGTCCCGGCGGTCTCAAGACCACCAAACGGGCCGCCGTGTCGATGGAACAGCTTGATCATCGGCAGCTTCTTAGCGTTAACTTCACCGGGAACGTCAAGGTCGATTTTCCCGCTACACAACAACCAGGCGTTGTAGTTATCCCAGCTACCGCACCAAGCGCTACCGCTACACTGCCCAATGATCTTGCTCCGATCATTGGAGTGTCCGGCTTCACGCTCAGCGGAATTCGAGTTTCCTACTCGGCATCCGACGATGTGCTGAGTATTGGTCTCGACCAGCCACCGAACGACACCAAACCTGGCCAGCCCGGAACGAGCCCATTTTCCGTTATTGCCGGCGATGCCGACAACAATGGAGACGATGGGACCGTGAGCGCAGCAGTTCGAGCCCTTCGACCGACGGTACTCAGCTTCGATGATCCGCCGGGTTTTGGCAAGTCTGAGACCATGGGGGCCTTCCTTGACCTCAATGGGGACGGTTACGCTGACATTGTCGCTGGTTACTCTTCTAACGATCCTAGGACTCCGAAAGAGTATCAGGTCGCCCGGGCAATCGTCAACACGAATGAGCCCCCGTCGACGCCTGATTTCGGTACTCCATTGCCACAATTCACTGGCAATGTCTACAAGGTGAACTCGCCGGTACATCCGAATCTCGAGTTCGCGATCAACAATTTCTCACAGCTCTACCTTCAGGAGACAGGGCAGACTCTGACCCCCGATAAGGTGATCAGCATCGGTGCCTTCGCCGGGTCGGACAATGACGATGGCGTCGGCGAGTCGTTCTTCCCGCAAGTGCCTGTGCCGTTCGACAAGACGATTGTGCCGCCGCCGGTCTGCCCACCGCCGCCGGTCTGCCCGCCGGTCTCGCCGCCGGTCGTGATCAACCCGCACCAGAACAACCACATCAACACGGCGCATCCGACGGATATCCGGGTCTCGATTCTGGGCACCTCCGGGTTCGACGTCACCCAGATCGACCCGGCGACCGTGAGCTTTGGTGGCGCGAGTCCGGTCTTCAGCTTCTTCCGGAAAGTCAACGGCGACCAGTTTCTCGACGTGACCTTTGTTTTCAAAGGCACCGACGTCAAGCTGCCGCCGGGCATCATCGAAGCCCCGATCACGGGCTCGCTGAGAGATGGCCAGACGTTCGAGACCTCGATGCGGGTCTTTAATCGAGACTCGAGCTTCTACTCTCCGGCGGAAGTCGCCCAGGCTCAGAACCGCCAGGCCGCCAATCCGGACCGGCTGCAAACTCCGGTCTCGGTCCTCCAGCGTCGAGCGGCATCGCTCGGGAACATCGCGGCGTCCCGGGTGACTTCAGCCAAGGTTCCCGGCGGTCCGTCGGCTGTTCAGGTCCGCACCGCTCGGGTGGCGCCTCCCCAGCCCGCGGCTGCTCAAGTTGTCTCGATCCGCCGTCGGCAACCTGTGGTTAGCACCGGCCAGCGTTCCAGCGCAAAGATCTCGACCAAGCTTCAGTCCAGCCTGGACGCGTTCGTCAACGATTCTCAGGCGAACGTGGAGATGAGCTCCAACTCCATGTCGATGTCGAGCCGCTAATCCTCCCGCATTTCGTCCCCGCCCCGCCGACGGTGTCAGACGCCGCGGCGGGGCGGTCCTCTTTTGCGAAGGCTCTGCCGATCCCATTGGTTTCGCAACCGCAACCTTGGCGGATGATCCCTCGCAATGGCTGACGGAGCGAGGTCGATGCGGGCACGCAACCCATCCGGACTGCGCCCAACCTGCCTGGCCACTTCCCTCTCGTTCGCTACAATGGAATGCAGAAGCCCGGGAGGCCTTGTCCAAGGCCTCGGTTTCTCCGCGCACCTCTGGATCGAGCGACCATGCTCAGGATCAACGACCGGATCTCGATCCCCCTGGCGGAGTTTCAATTCGACGTCTCGCGGTCGGGCGGGCCCGGTGGGCAGAACGTCAACAAGGTGAATTCGAAGGTGCTGCTCCGCTGGAGTCCGGCGACGAGTCCGAGCCTTCCCGAACCCGTTCGGGCGCGGCTCCTCGCGGCGCTGACCAGCCGGCTCACGCGCGAGGGAGAACTGCTGGTCAGTTCGCAGCGAACTCGCGACCAGTCCAGGAACCTTGCGGACTGCCTCGCCAAGGTGCGCGAACTCATTCTCGCCGCTGCGACCCCACCCAAGATCCGCCGCCCGAGCCGCCCGACCCACGCCTCGAAGATTCGTCGTGTCGAAGCGAAGGGTCGACGCTCTGCAACCAAGCAACTCCGCCGCAAGCCGGAAACGGACTGACCTCCCGTCCCTCAATCATTGCTTCAGGATGCCCCGACGATGGCCGATCACTCGCCCTATCAGCAAAAAATCATCAAGCGTTATTACAATAATTTCTCCTCACTTCAAGTGCAGCGGCTCGGTGAGCTGGTCACCGAGATCTATCTTGCCGAGGGCAAGAAGAGCGACCGCCTCTGGAAGCAGGTGGGTGAAAGCCTGACGAAACTGGAGTTTCCCGCGACTCGTGTCGAACACTTACTTCTCAAACGTGATCCTTCGTTGCTCGCGGGTGTCCTCCAAGAACTCGAGAATAAGGGTTGAGCCGAAGGCCTTCGCCTCACCGAGCCGTCGATTTGCCCTCTCTCTTGGGACCGTGAGCGTCCCCTCTGCTTTTTTAATGGAATGGAATCGTGCCGATTTGAATTGCGGTCAGGGCACCCGCGTTCCTCAAGAGTGAGGGGCGAGCCAGGGTGCCGATCGTTTCATGAGCCGTTCCCTCTGACCTCTCGTCGCTGCGCGATCTCTGGCTGTCTGCCACCGCGCGATGAGAGGTCTTGTCGAGCCCCGAGGGGAGGGACTCTCTGCTGAACATGAACGGTTCGCACGAATTTCACGCCTTGGGTGCGTGGATCGATCACCCAATGAGGCGCTAACCGCGAAGATGAGCATTTCGGAAAACTCTTCGAGATTTACCGGTCATGTAACAGGCGGAATAAGATTGCGCCGTTTGTACGAAAGGAATTGTTGACGTGGAAACAAAGGTTTTGTAAATTTTCGGCAGCTTAATGATGAATCAATGAAATGGATACTTTGACATTCGAGTGGACGCCCCACCGGCCTCGGCTGCGCCGGAGGCGATGGGGTGCCTCCCGCGTGTCCCCTTCTGCAGCTTACTGAATTCACCCGAAGCGAGGTTGCTCAAGATGTCGTTAGCTCAGCGAGTCCGGGACCATCGCTATTCCAAGGGGTGGGGGCCCGACGAGTTGGCAAGTCGAGCCGCGATTTCGCGGACGGCTCTGTACCAGATCGAAAGCGGCAAGACGGAATTGCCGCGGGCCGGTACGCTCAGGCGGATTGCCCTCGCTCTGGACGTGTCGATGGAGATCCTGCTTGGCCATAGCGAAGCGGGTCCGGTCGTTGCGGCCACCGCCAAGCCGAGCCGGGCCAATTCCGAGTGGGTTCCCTCGGAGGGAGGTCCGCTCACCATTCCGAGTACACGCACCACACCGACAATTGAAAATGTCGACGGGTCGCGCTTCGGTGTGGAATCCACCCCCCTGGTTACGGCCCCGCCAGAGAGCTACCTCTCGGTTCGTGAACGCGAGCTGGCCTGGAAGCTCCGTGAATTGCTCTCCTCCAATCTCGGTGAAGGGATTGCCCGGATCATCGAAGAATCGTACCGGTTGCTCCCCTCTTCCCGGCATGTTGGTTGAATTCGGCTCATTCCGAAAAAAAGCGTGTAGAATTCCTCAAGGTACGTCGTTGCGTGGCCGACTCGCGGTCTGCGGAACGAACGACTGAGCCACACCTTGAGGGGACAACATGCGTGGTCTTTCGTCGGTTCGGGGGAGATACTGTCTGGCGATCTTAGGTTTGTTCGCCTGGAACGCCACTCGTGCCGAAGCGGGTTGGCCGTTCCGAAGACGTGAGCGAGCGGTGGTTGCCACCGTCTCTCCAGTCGCCACCGTGGTGCCGGTGGCCGCTCCCAGGTCCGCCGCTCCGCTTGGGACGTTCTCCCCCACTCCCGTCATGACCGTGCGCGGCAATTACCCCGTCGGCGGCGGCTACACGCCGGCTGACTCCTTCGGCGACTCGTCCATGGATATCTACGGGCCGCTCTCTTCCCTTCGAGCGACCTCTGCACCCGTCCTGACCTACAGCCGTGGTTATGACGGCCGTTCCGTGCTCAGCGAGGGGACTTCGTTCTCAACGCCGAACCTTCCCAGCTTGAGCCCGGTGATTTATCCAACCCAGGCGACGGATGTGAACGGGCCTCGGCAGTTGAAGAATCCGCCATGGTGGCCCAAGGCGACCAATTGGCTCGATCAGAACTGAGTGGTTTCCCCTACGTCCCTACTCTCATGTTGGCCTCAGTATTCATCACGTTGAAGCCCGCGCTCCGTCAGGAGGGCGGGCTTTCGCCTTTGCAAATCTCCCTTTGAAACCGTATCAGGTGCCGCTACTGCTCGGGGTTCAACCGTTCGCGAAGGTGGACGAATTTGTCGCGGAGGTCGCCCCCCCCGAGTTCGGGGTGGAGGATGGCCGTGGCATCGATGAGCTTGGCGGCCTCGCGGTTCTTGCCGGCTCGATATTGAGCCAGGGCCACGCCATAGCGCGACTCGAACCAGGCCGGGGAGCCGGTCACGGCTTGTCGTGATCGGAGCCGCTGGACTTCCGCAGCAAGGTCGAATGCGCTGAGGCGGATGTAGGTGTCGGCCATGTCTCTGAGTATCCGGTCGTCGAGCGAGGGAGGGGTTCCCCACTCTGCCGTGATCGAAGCACGGGAGCGGGCTTCGTCTCCGATGAAGAGCCAGGCTCGCGTTTGTCGGAGTTTGGCTTCGCCGAGTTGGGCTCGAGAGAGCTCCTCTGGGTGTTCGAGGATCCCCGCCAGGAGCAGTCGGTTAATCAGGCCGAATCGGCGCACCTTGAGGTCCGACGACGACTCCGACGCCACGAGGTCGAGCAGGCGTGCGGTCTCCAGCAAGTCAGCCGGGTGACTGAGCTTGAGCTCGGAGCGTGCGGCTTGTTCGGCTTCGAGAAAGTGGTTGAGCGCGGCGATGGCGACCAGGTGGAACCGGCGGGCACGATCTCGCTGCTCGGCCTGGCTCGCCGACCGCTGGATCGACTCACAGAGCCGTCGGGCCTCTTCGGCTTGGCCGACCTCGGGGGTGAGTTCGAGACGCACCAGGGCGAGGTTGATCGCCGCGCGCTGGGAGTCGTTCTGGCATTGGGTGTAGCTCTCATTCAGGAAGGAACGAGCCTCCGTGTAGCGCTGGCGGACCAGCGTGCGATCGTTATTCATCCGCTGGGTGTCGAGGGCCTCTTGGCGGAGCTCGGCGATCGCCAATCTGGCATCGAGCCAGTGGGGATCGGAGTGCGGGATTTCCGCCCAAAGCGCCTGGGCTTCCGCCGACTTGGACGTGGCCAATCGATACTTCCCCAACAGCCAACGCGCCTCGTTTGCCGAGGAGTCGGTCGGGAAATCGCGAATCTGCGCCTCCAGAGCCGCAGTGTAGGCGGATTGGGAGGCCTCAGGGAGTTTCGTTGCCAAGGCGCGAGCCCGTGCCATGATTCGCAGAAGGCCGGCCTTGGCGCGGGAGGCACCGCCTTGGCGATCATCGGCGACCCGAGTCAGAATCGCGTCGGCTTCGAGGAACTTTCCGGCCTGGAAGAGGGAGGCGCCCGCCCGGAGTCGGAGTGCGGCCGCCTTTTCAGGCTGGCCGACTGCATCGGCACGCTCGGCCCCCTTCGTATTGAGGGCGCTGGCGCGGGCGAGATCCCCGGCGGCGATCGCGGCCTCGGCCAGGATGTCCCATGCGCTCGGGTCCTGCGTATCGTCCGGTTCCTTGATCCCGCGAGCCAGGTCGAGCAAGGCCAGCCTCGCCTCCGTGTTCGACGAACCTTGCAGGGGGCGAACCGCCTGAAAAAGGGCTTTCTCGACCTCGCTCCGGGCCGAGCCAGGAGCCAACCGCGCTCGCTGGTTCAGACGGACCCGCAAGGTTAGCAATGCTTTTCCCGTCGCACCAATGGTGGAGCTTTCGATCGCTTTAACCGCCTGGTCGAACCGCTTTCCGGCCGTCGCGATCCCGATCTTCGCCTCCAGGATGGCTTCAGGAGGCGGCGGAGGCGTTGCTTTCTCCGCAGATTCGAGGGCCGTGGTCGCCCCTTTCTCGTCGCCGAGTTTCGCCAAGACCTCCGCGCGGAGCAACGACGCGAATCCGACAAGCGCTGGCTCGTCGATCGGTTTCCCGAGGACTTGCTCGGCCTCACGGAGTCGCGAGCGCTGCTCTTCTGAATCGTCGGGGTCGAGTCTTGCCCGGTCGGCCAGCGCCTGGGCTAGCCGGAATCGAACGTTCTGGGCGAGGACTTTGTCCTCGGCACGCAGCGCCCCGTTGAGGGCGCGGAACCGAGAGATCGCCACGTCGAGATTCTCGATCGCGGAGTTTCGAGCCTCCCGATCGCCGGGCGTGAGTTCCTGCTGGTCGGCCCAGAGCCGGCCGCGTGCCCAGAGGTAAACTGCGGACTGAAACCGGAACTGGTTCGCTTGCGAATGCCCCTGGTTTTCCGAATCGAACCGATCGATGAGGGTGATCGCCTCGGTCCAGCGCTTCCGACGCTCCTGGGCCGTCGAGGCCGACTGAGCGGCCCGATCGAGCGTGGCTGCCATCTCGAGCACGAGTTGTCCGCGTTTCTCGAGGCCGAGCGAGTGGTTCGCCACCTGGCTTTGCAGCGCCGCAAGATGTTTCTCCAGGTCGTCGTCGGCCTTGACCCATGGTAGGTCGCAGCCGACGAAGAGCGCCCAGGCTACCAGGAAAACCGTTGGAGAAGTGCCGCGTCGTCGCATGACCCATCCTTTGAAGAAGGGATGGCAGAAGAAACAAAAATAAAAAGGAGCGAGGGGGCGACTCACTCCCTTTTGCATTGATTGTACGCGACGTGTCACGCCTGCTTCTTGAGCAAGTCGCTGATTGCCTTGCGGTAGGGGGTCTCGGACGTCGTGGACACGCCAGCGACCGAGGGTTCATAGCCCCCTTCAGCGAATGATCGTTCCAAGGGGATGTACCAAGGTCCCCCGTCGCCGTAGGCTGCCGTGGCCAGAAGGGTGTCGGGACGTTCCCCCTGGGCGTGGAGTTGGTACTCCACGAATGTTTCCGCCGGCAGATGCAGTAGGGTTCCGCCGGCTAACTCGAGCTTTGACAGGAGGATCGGTCGCCTCGAGGCCACTCGCATCAGCCAGCCGCAGGTCATGGCCGTGCGGTTTCGGTTGACGACGGACTCCTTGGGATCGGCGACGATGGCTTTGAGCTTGTCGAGGTCCAGGTCGGACCGCGCGGCGAAGCGGAAGGGCGCGGTGATCCATTCGGCCGATTCGAGCGGGTGGGCACGCTCCTGGGCATGCTCGTCGGCCGCTTTCATCGCCGCATGGATCCGATGGGCGAGGGTGACGCGGTTGGCGTGGTTGCCGTCGTTGAATTTGCCTGCGGTGACGTTGCCCGCCGCGCCTGTGAAGTAGACGTGGAAGGTGTCCGGCTCATCGGCGGCCCGCTGTTGTCGGGCCAGGCCGGCGAAGTCGCTGGAAACCCGACCGTCGCCGTAGTAGCTCATCGGGTGCGTCGTGTAGTAGTAGAGCCGAGCCAAGGGGCGATCCCCTTGAAAGAAGCCGACCGACTTGAGGATCGGGTCAATCGTTCCCACCGGCTCGGCGCGAGCGACGGGGTCGAGCGTGGCGCTGCCGCGCGTGAAGCGGATCTTGCCATCGGGGCCGATGACGCGGCGGTTCGAGGCCACTTCGTGAACCTCGGCCTGGCCGGCCCTGATATGGGTGACCGGCTTGGCGGCGGTCAGCGACTCTCGGACCGCGGCTGCCGCTCGTTTGACAAGGTCGTCGACGAACGCCTCGTCATACAGCAAGGGGGTGGCGTTAGCCTTGCGCAGCAAAGCATTCCCCTCGCGGTCGATGAAGGGCGCGTTGTGCTGGTGGACGCAGTGGAGCGCCACGCGGTCGGGCGTCGTGTGTGCGGCTTCGGCGAGCGCCTCGGTCCAGAGCCGGTGCGACTCGTCCATGACCCCGGTCCAGTCCAGGGCGGCCAGCACGATTGGCAGCCCCGCTCCTTGCAAGACCACGCCACGCAACCAGAGGGGGTCATCGACCCCAACCACCGGCTTGATCCAGCCGCCGCACAACGAATGGCCGTTGGGTGGAGTCGCATCGACCTTGAATCTGGCGAGGTGGAAGGCGAGCATAGCAGGTGCTCCGAATCCGACGAACTTGGCATGAGGTTTTCAGCACTGACTCGAGCAATGTAGCGAAATCGAACCGGCCGTGATACGGTTTAACCGCCCGCCGCGTCCAACCGACAGGTCCGCACGTGATATCGATTTCCAACGCCTCGCCCGCCGTCGCCTGGCACCACGTTCGCAAATCCTACCCCGATGGTCTCGAAGCCCTTCGCGGTATCGACCTCGCGGTCGCGCCCGACGAATGCCTGGCCATCCTGGGAACGAGTGGTTCGGGAAAGACGACCCTTTTGAAGATGGTGAACCGGCTGATCGACCCCACGTCGGGCGACGTGCTGGTTCGCGGCGTTCCCACTCGTGATTGGGACCCGATCGCGTTGCGGCGTTCGATCGGCTACGTGATCCAGGACGTCGGGCTGATGCCTCACATGAGTATTCTCAAAAATGTGGGGCTGCCGCTTCGGCTTCAAGGTCGCCCGAGCCAGGAACGCAACGATGAGGCTTGGGAACGGCTCGAACTTGTCGGGCTCGATCCGGCTCGGTTTGCCACGCTGATGCCTCATCAACTCAGCGGCGGTCAACGACAGCGCGTCGGGGTCGCTCGCGCCTTGATGGGAGATCCCGACCTGATCCTCATGGACGAGCCGTTCGGTGCGCTTGACCCGATCACGCGGCGGGAGCTCCAGGACGAGTTCCGCAGGCTCTGCGTCCAGCTTCAGAAGGCGGTCGTTTTCGTCACTCATGATATTCGCGAAGCCTGTCGGGTCGCCGATCGGCTCGCGATTATCGACCACGGGAAGTTGATGCAACTCGGGACTCCCTCCGACCTGATCGAACGCCCGGCCAACGACTTCGTCCGTGACTTTTTCCGCGACGCCGAAGCCGTGGTCGAAGTTACTCCGGGGGCGTCGGAATGAACGGTTTGATGGAGCTCGCCTGGTCCGAGCGCGGGCGGCTCATCGAGTCAACGGCCGCCCATCTCGACCTGGTGATCGAGGCCCTGGTGCTCGCGGTTCTGATCGGGGTTCCGCTCGGGATTCTGGCCATGCGGTCGCGGCTGGCCGAACGTGTCGTGGTCGGCCTGGCCAACGTGCTTCAGACGGTCCCGAGCCTGGCCCTGCTTGGGTTCCTCTTGATCGTTTTTCGGGGCCAGATCGGCAAGCCGCCCGCCCGCGCAGCCTTGGTTGTGTACGCGCTTCTTCCCATCATCAAGAATACGATTTTAGGGCTGAGGAGCATTCCGAGAGACGTCACCGAAGCGGCGCTTGGACTGGGGATGACGGCCTGGCAGCGGCTTCGGATCGTCGAGCTTCCGCTGGCCGTCCCGATCCTCCTGGGTGGGGTTCGGGTCGCGATGGTCGCCTCGGTCGGGATGGCGACCATCGCCGCTGCGATCGGCGCGAAGGGACTGGGCAGCTACATCTTCCGAGGGGTTTCGCTCGCCGATTCCCGATTGATCTTGCTCGGTTCCATCCCCGCCGCGCTCTTGGCCCTGGCCTGCGACGCATCACTTGGCGAGGTTGAGCACGCGCTCGACCCGACCCGCCGTCGCCATTCCCGGTTTCGCGCCCGAGCGGCCTCGGCGTCGATCGTGGCGCTCCTGGGAATGGCCGCCTGGGGGTGGTGGCTCGACCACGAGAACGGGGCGAGCAACGCCACGACCCTCGTGATCGGTTCCAAGGATGGCAGTGAGATGATCGTGCTCGGTCATATGCTCGCCGACCTGGTGGAAGCACGCACCGACTTTAAGGTCGATCGCCGCTTCAACCTGGGAGGGACGCTCGTCTGCTACAACGCCCTGAGACAGGGGGGGCTCGATGCGTATGTCGAGTACACCGGGACTGCGCTGACGACGATTCTGAAAGAACCGCCGCAGAATGATCCGGGCCAGGTTCTTCAGCGCGTTCGCACGGTGCTGGCCGACCGCGACAAGATCGCCTGCCTCGATCCGTTCGGATTCGAGAACACGTTCGCAATTTTGATGCGCCGCGAGCAGGCCGAGTCGCTGGGAATTCGGACGATCTCGGACCTGCGCAGGCACACTGCGACAATCCGGCCTGGCTTCGGGCCCGAGTTCATGAACCGGCCCGACGGCTATCCGGGACTCATCAAGGCCTACGACCTTGACTTCGCAATCGCGCCGCGTGAGATGGACCGGAATCTGCTCTACCAGGCAGTCGCGCAAGGTTCGCTCGACCTGGCTGCGGGAGATTCGACCGACGGCCGGATCTCGGCGTTCGACCTCGTCTCGCTCAAAGATGACCGGCGCTATTTCCCCCCTTACGAGGCTGTCACGCTGGTCCGTGCTGAGGCTTTGCAAAAAGATTCCCGACTTCGCAAGGCTCTCGACCAACTCGCCGGCCAGATCGATGCCCCAACAATGCGTCGGCTCAACCAGGAGGTCGACGTCAAGCGGCGCGATCCGGCGGAGGTTGCTCGCGAGTTTCTCCGTTCGAAGCGGCTGGTGCCGGCCGGGTGATGACATGACCTCGACGTCGGCACCGCTTGGCCTGACCTGGCTGGAAGGCAATATGCCCTGGACGTAACGAGCCAATCTTGGGCGATTCGTGCTAAGAAACGCTCCTGATAAGGGGATGGAGTGGAGCGACTTCCTCAATGATGACCGTCTACTGAGTGCCCCGAGTTCCGAACTCGGAACTCGGGGCACCCGGACTCTCTTGTCTCCGGCTCAAGTCAGCTAATGGGGCTCGATTCTAAGCCCCTATTGCCCTCACGTGCTGGGGACCGGTTCGGCCAACGGGTCGATCGCCTCAACTTCCTTCATCGCCTTGGGATGGAAGAAGATGGCGAGCAGAATCGCGGAGAGAACGCCCAAGCCCGCCGGCACCATGAAGAGGCGGTCAAAGTGGATGACCTTCTCCCCAGCAGCCGAGACCGTGGTGACTTGCTCACCCAGCCAACCCCAGAGGAAGTTGCCGAAGAACGGCCCGATGCCGAGGATCAAGAGGTTGAACATGCTCTGCGCACTGGTTCGGATATCCTTCGGGAAGTTTTCATCCACGTAGATGTAGACCGTGGCGAAGAAGAAGGCGTATGCGAATCCATGGACCACGTTGCTGAGGATCACCAGCCAGAGCGTTTCCCGGGTCCCGATCGCGTAGATGCCGAACCGGACGACGTGGCCGAGAATTCCGAGGATCATCGTGGTGCGCCAGCCGAGCCGCTTGAGGAAGAAGCCGAGGTAGGCCATCGTGGAAATCTCGGCGATCTGCCCGATACTCATCGCCGGGGCGATCCAGTTCTCGGGGAGACCGATCGCCGAGAAGAACGGGCTCGTCCAGAAGAAGTAGCAGTAGTGGATGAACGAGTCGAGGAGGGTCACCACGAAGAGGACCAGGATACTCGGGACGGCCAGGAGCTTGAGGGCCTCGAGCGGGGCGAACTTCGATCCCTCATTTTTGGTCGGCGGAGTATGCGGTAGCGTCAGGCAGAAGGCGGCCAGCACGAGGGAAGCGATGGCCGAAACGAAGAAGGTGCTCGTCAGCGCCAGCTCCATCGCCGGACCGGTCTTGGGTGTGGAGAGCGCCTTGCCCAGCCAGGAAACGAACCCACCGGCCGCGGCCATGCTCGGCACTTTGGCCCAATCAATCGGGATGAAGATGAAGGGCCAGCTCGCCGCGATCCAGCCAATGGTTCCCCACACGCGAATCGGTCCGAAGTCCTTTTGCGCGTCCTTCAAGTTGGCGAACGCAATCGCGTTGGTCACCGAGAGCGTCGGCACGTAGAAGAAGCAGTGGAGCAGCATCAGCCCGAAGAAGGGCCAGAACTGCTTGGTATAGGCGAGCCCCAGCATCGACAGGCCGCCCACCAGATGACTGAACGAGAGGAACCGTTCCTGGGCGAAGTAGCGGTCAGCGAGTTGGCTGCCGAAGAACATACCGGTCAGCGACGCGATCGCGAAGGCATTGAAGATCCAGGCGATCTGCACCCCTTCAAACTTGAGGTACTTGCTGAGGTACAGGCCGAGCAAGGGGAGCCACGCTCCCCAGATCACATACTCGAGGAACATCATGATCGAAAGCTTGGTACGAATGGCCTGATTCATCGTTGGAAGTTCTCGCAAGTCTCATCATGGGGGACGGACTGACGAAGGCCGCAAGGGCCTTGCGTACGCTCAAAGCCATTAACTTTAGCAGTTCGCTCGTCTCAAGGCGATGGGATGACGGTCAATTCGTCACGACTGTTCAGGCGGGGAGCCAGTCGATCAGGCGGTCGACAACGTGACGGCATGTGTTGGTGCGTGCCCAGTCGAATCGGAGCGAGGCCCGGCCGTCGTCGGAATTGGCCGCGACGATCGCGCGCACCGAGGCGATGAAGGCGTCAGGATCGGCCGCGACTTCGAGGAGATGGGGATAGAGCTGACATTCGGGCAAGGCGGTCGAGACGATCGGACGGCCGGTCACCATGTAGTCGAGGATCTTGGTGGGACAGCAGGCGATGTTGAAGGGGTGGTCGGGCAGATAGGGGATCAGGCAGACGTCGAACGATCGGTTGTAAAAGTTGATCTCTTTCTGGTGCCGCCACCCCAGGGCATGGACGTTGGGGCGAGCCACGCAGCGCTTGTAGTCGGCGTACCAGGAGTCCGACTCTTGAACGTTTGTTTGGCCGACCAAGACGATCGACGCATCGGGCAGGGCTTCACTCAGACGGATCATCAGTTTCCAGTCGAGCCGGTCTTCGACGGACCCCACAAAGCCCAAGAGCGGGCGCGGGAGCGAGGCGATATCGGCGGGGGGCGGCGCGGGCTGCTCCCAGGGGTGCTCACCCAACGATGACGTCGGCGCTCCATGCGGCAGATGCCGGATCTTGGCCGCGGCCTCGGGCACGGCGGCTCTCAATTCCTCGGCGCGGACCCGCGAGACGCAGATCGTAAGGTCGGACTCGAGTGCGGCTTTCCTTTCTAACATCTTGATCTGGTCTGTGTGCTCGGGCCAGTAGAGGCTGTAGTCGTCGATGTTGTAATAGACCTGGAGATCCGGGCGAAGGATGGCGCTGAGGTAGAGGTAGTAAGGATAAGTCATCACCAGCGCGAGGCGGGCATCAGGGGCATAGCGTTGGTGCCAGCGTTGCGTCACACGACGGATCGGCCTCATTCCCAAGGTGGGGAACTTCTTCATCCAGCCGCTGGGGAGCACAATTTCGCGTTCCCAGAGGTTGGGGCGGCTCTCCACCAACGGAGAGTTCCAACTCCAGGGACGAAGCCCGTGGTTCCAGGCGTTGCGATAGTCCTGGCAGTTGAGGAGCAGCGTGGCGACGCCCTCGCGCTCCACTTCGAGGAAGAGGTTCTTCGTAGAGAACCAATTGACATCGGCCACCGCTAGCGCAAGCCGGTTCCGTGTCACATCGAGGCCGCCCCGCGGTCGTGAGTCAGTCGTGGCCATCGTGGCTCTCGGTGTCCAGATCGTGAATTCCCTTCACTTCGCGCCCACCCTCATCGAAAAAAAACAAGGATGGGGCCTGCCGCCCACCATGCAACCTGCAAAGGGATTGACCGATCTTCAAGTGGAGGCAGCTTAAGTCACGCCTTGTTCCCTTGTCAAGTTTGCACGTGCCGCGAAGTGTGGGTCGAGACCGATCCATACCTCCCAAGTAAGCGGTGTGTTTTTCCAACATTCGGGATGTTTGTTGATTGATTGGGATTGAACCCGGCAATCTCGAAAGATAAGATCCGTAACTTCAAAATTGGGATTCAGACGCGGGATGCACTACGGGCTGTTTCGGAGCGGTTCGATGGGCACCGGTCACGCGGGACGCCGATCCATGACGACGTCCGATGAAACGCGAGTCATGGGATAGATTCTTTTGAGATTCGAGATTGGCCAGCGATTGTTTGGCCTTTTCTCGCGACCGAGTTTGAGCGCGAGACCTGAGCTTGGAAACGTGCCTCACTCGGCTGACTTAATGATCTATTTTGTGTAATCAGAAGATTCTTCGGAATCGGAAAATTTTCTCTAGAACTCCGAATTTCTTGTAGGCGCGTGCTCGCACGCTTCCTACAATTTCGCCGACTTGGTGGCAGCGGCCTAAACCCGGAAGGATGAGGGGGGTTAGGTGTCGCCGAGCGGCAACCTGCGTCTGGGATGGACGAGGGTCAGGCCGTTCTCGGGAATGAGGTTTCGACCTGTTCTCGACGGCCAAACCATCACGCCTGTTGCCTTCTGGGTTCCAACGGCGGGATCCGAAGGCACCCGATGCGGAGCCACTCCGCATTCACCCATTGATTTCGCACCTTTCTGAAAGGGTTTAGCCTGATGCATCAGCTCATTCTTCTGACGGCTCTGACAGCGACCAGCGGACTTTTCGGCGGTGGCCGTCAGCAGTGCGGGACGGGTCGTTGCGGTCGCCCGACCGTGGGTTTCTCGGCCTGTGCCCCCCAGCAGCAGTACGCCCAGCCGCAGTTCTCCGCTTGCCAGCCTGGGACGGCCTGTGGAACGGCCGCACCGGCTGCCTACCCGGCCTACGCCCCCCAGGCCCCCATTGCCGCTCCTCAGGCCTATGCCCCTGCCCCCCAGGCCGCGGCTTATCCTTCCTACTACTACCCCACCGCGGCTTCGAGCTGCGCCGGCGGCAGCTGCGCCCGCCGTTGATTTGGCTGGGCCGATTGACCTGCTCCTCGTGGAGTCAGGGGTAATCGCGTCCCTCGCCCGACCCTTCCATCCCTTGACGGAGTTCTTGCGCGTGTCGCAAGGACTCCGTCTCGCATTTCGAACCCATACAAATGAAGAGCGAGCCGCTTGTTCAGGGCGGTTTCCGGTTCCCAAAGCTCGGCTTGGTCAGCCAACATCCTCAGAAGGAGGTGCTAAATGAACCGCTTCGCTGTTTTTCGAGAGCCTGGTCGGCAGAGACTCGTGTTGATGTTGATATTGGTGGGTCGGTGAGACCTTGAGGCGGGAGAAGCGAGGGAAAGTGTTGGCGGCGGGCGAAGTGAGGATGGGGGGCGACTCCGCTCGCCGCGTTCACTGATGAATCACGATGGCTTGGGGCACATCCGGCCCTTCGCCATCGCGCTTTGACGATTTGAACCGCTTGCTGATCCGGAAACACTCACTCAAGGAGCGATGGTAGCAAACGTTCTGAGCGTGGCGGGGGGCTCGTCCTTCAAGTCGGTTGCGATCTCGAAGACCGCATTGTAGGGACCGGCTTGGTCAGGAGCCTTGAAGGTAATGTCCACGGTATGGAGCGGTCGCGCTCCCTCGGGGTCCGCCTTTCCCGACAGCTCGTCTTTGCTCCCCTTGAGGGTCGTGAGGTTGAACGGCTGGGTGGAACGAACCATGACCTTTTTGGTGACGGTTGAGCCTGGCTTCACACGTCCCAGGTTGATGATCGAAGGGGAGACGACGACGGCGTTCTGCACGTTCGCCATGATCGAGACCGGGATGGTCGCTCCACTCGGGTCATTGGTTTCCAAGGTGATTTCATCCTTGAAGTAACCGTTGGGCACGGAGGAATTCAGGGTTGCACTCAGGATGAACTGTTGCTGTCCGTCGATCGTGCTCCCTGTGGGCTTGAGCTCCGCTTTGACGTGGTTGCTCTGCGTCTTCATCTTGGTCACTTGCCAGTTGGGTATGCCTCCCGCGTAGTTCAATTGCAGGCTGACCTTGGGCGTGGCGGAGCGTTGAACGGTTCCGAAATCCACCTGACCGGGCATCAACGTGATGTCGCCCCGGATGAAGCAATTCAGGTTGAGGTCGACCTCAACGAAGTTCGGCTGGTCAATGATCAGGGTCAAGCCCGAGGCTTTAGGGCCGGTGAACTTGGTGGTATCAATCACCGCTTCGATGGAAGTTTGGGTACCGGTTGGAATGACGCGGGCCCCGACTTTGACCTCGGTGCAGCCGCATTTGGTCCGCCAGTCCGCAATGTGAATTTCAGAGCCCGTCCGATTGATCAGACGGAAGGTGTGGTGGATTTTGGAGCCTCGAGCGACAGTTCCGAAGTCGAAGGCTCGTTCTGGAAAGACCGTGTCGACCCAGCTCTGCGCAACCGCGAAATGGGCCGCAAACAGAGCCCAGGCCGCCATGAGGATTGGAACGCGACGCATGGGGCCAATTCCCTTCTTAAAGGCCAGATCACCGAGCGGCCTCTCCGCATCTCCGTATACGAGCCAATCCTGACCTGCCAGGCCGCTGGCGGGGCGTGGCCGGATCCCTTGGGACACTGCCGCCACCCCCGCGCTCGCTCGAAGGATATCATATCCCCATCGCTGCTCCTCGTCACTTCGAGCTGAGCTTTTTCTCGGGGTTTGGGCGATACCACCAGCACGTCCTGTCCATTCCGAATACCCCGATTACCGTTGTCAGGCTGGTGGGGGCGTGTGCTAACTGTTACGATGATTGCGAGGCATCGATCGAGCCGGCTTCCGCGTTGCCGTCGTCCTTGGGGCCGTAGGACGGATGGCGACCACCGCACTCGCGAGCCTTTGCCCGATCTCTTCTCTTCAAAACGGCCATTCTTCCGTGCACTCCCCCACGTCTCTTTGAACGCAAACCGCCGCGGATATTCTGCTATGCTCAAGCCCGCCGTGGAAGTTCACAATGTCGATGGGATCCTTGTTGCCGAGTTCTGGGATTGTTTTCGACTCGATCCGGCCCCAGTGCAAGAGTTGCGTAAACTCTACGAAACGCACCTCGCCGCCAAAGGGAGGCCCGAGGCGGTCATCGACCTCCTGGGCATCGGGTACGCGGGGTCAGCAGCGCTCGGTAACTTCATGGCCATGCACCGCCTGGCAAAGCAACGCGGCGGACGACTCATCTTCTGCAACGTCGACCCGACGGTGTTCGAGGTGTTTCGCGTCAGCAAGCTCGATCCCCTGTTCACGTTCTCGGTCGACCGCGCCTCGGCGCTGGCCGATGCCAATCGTCAAGAGCCTTTGCCCGCTCCCGACGCTGCCGTAACCCCTCTCACTTCACCAACGGCTCCCGCCACCCCCCCGCTCCGGAAAAGCGGCGGAGATGGTTTGATCAGCGCGAGCCGGCGGAGGAAGTTGTCCTAAACCTAACTCCTGGACCGGTTTCTCGCCGCCTTGCTCTTCGGCGGCGCTGATGGATCTAGGCCTTCGTTCACGTTCACTCTGGGGTTCTTCCCGATGGCGTCCACGCCTCGAATCGATGTGCTTGAAATCGATAGCGTGAAGGTCGTCCGACTCCTCGACCGACAACTCTTCGACGAGCGGACCGTCCGCGATGTTGCGGACCAGATTGCAGCCATTCTCCCCAATGACGGCACGCCCATCCGGTTGGTGCTCGACTTCTCCGACGTCGCCCTGATTTCGAGCTCGCTCCTGGGCAAGCTGATCCTCTTTCAGCGCCGGGTCGATGCCTCGCGGGGCAAGCTTCGGCTCTGCGAGCTTTCCCCCGTGCTTCAGCAGGTCTTTCGGACTTCGAATCTCGATCGACTCTTCAAAATCGATCGCGATCAACGCGCCTCGCTGGCCGAGTTCTAATAAGGGACGTCAAGTCATTTGAGGCGAGCGGGGAGCGTAAGCTCCCTGCCTTCTCTCCCAGCCAATTCCGACAAGATGGGCCGTGCCGGCACCATTTTGGGAAGAAAAATGGGGAAATTCAGACTCGCGCCAGTCTCCAGCCTCCATGGAGAAACCGCGCGGTGACCAGGGCCGCGCGAAGACAGAGGTCGGCGAGCATGGCGATCCAGGCGCCGTAGAGTCCCCAGCCGAGACCTCCCCACGCTTCGGGGCTGGCCAGCAGGTAGGTCAGGGGGATCCGCACGAACAGGTAGCCGAGCACGACGAAAACCCAGGGCCAGCGGGTATCGCCGGCCCCCCGCAACGCGCCGTTCAAGACGTTGATCGTCGCCAAGGCGGGCATGGCGAAGGCCACCACCCGTAGGACAGGCACCCCCAGGGCCGCAACTTCGGGTTGGCGTCCGCCGGTGAATACGAAGAACATCGGCCCGGCCAGCCCGTAGATGAGAACTCCCAGGGCAGAGAGAACGGCGACTCCGAGCCACCAGGCCGTCTTGGCGGCTCGACTTGCAAGGTCGGGACGCCCCGCGCCCAGGTATTGGCCGGTGAGCGTACTCGCGGCGACCGCGAAGGCCGTGATGGTCAGGAATGCGATCGCTTCGCAACGGATCGCGACCCCGTGCGCTGCGGTGGCGGTCGCTCCCAGCCGGTTGATCAGGCTGAGGAACCAGAGCTGTGACATGACGTTCGTCAGGCTCTCACCCGCAGCCGGCACGCTGATTCGGAGGATCCTCCGGATCTCGTGCCAGACCGGGAAGATCCCTCGCCAGTTGAGGCTCATGCCCGACCGCCCGCGAACCAGCAGGCCCAACACGACCAGGCCCCCTACCCCTTCGCCGATTGCCGTCCCCAGCGCAATTCCCGCGAAGCCAAGCGCCGGGAAGGGACCGAAACCCTGGAGCAAGGACCAACTCAACACCACATTGATCGCGTTGACCAGAATCATGACCCACATGCCGGTCCTGGTGTCCCCTGCCCCTCGGAGGCAGGCAACCCCGACCGTAGTACAGGCGAGGAGTGGAGTAATCGTCAGGACGATCTTCAGGAAGAGGGTTGCGTTGGTTGCGGCCAGGCCCGTGAGGTTCAAGGCTCGCACGATCGCCGGCGCGGTGATCCAGCCGATCGCGAAGGTCGCCGTACCGACGACCAGGGCCAAGGTGATTGACTGCTGGCAGACTCGGGCGGCCTCGGCGCGCTGGCCCTGCCCGATCATTCGGGCCACCAGCGCGGTTCCCCCGACCGAGACGATTGTCAGGATGCTGCCGAGGAACCAGAGCAGGTAGCTCGACACTGTCACTGCCGCCAGATGTTCCTGCGAGAGGTAGCGACCCGTCAGCAGGGTGTCGGACAGGCCGACCAGGTAAAGCAGCGATTGTTCGACGAGCACAGGGGCCGCCAGCCAGATCACCTGGCGTGCAATCGAGGAGCCGGGAACCGCAAGCGAAGGTGCGTCGTCCATCACGATCCTTGGACAGGGAAGCGGACTCCAAACACGAGCCTGCGCACGGGATGCGCCGAGCGTCGGTGGAGTGCCCTTAAATTCGGACTATCTCGCAGACCCGGACCAATCACGGAATGTTGATTGGTCCGGGATGCAGGTTAGGTGGGTTTCCCGCACTCGACCCCAAAAGCTATGATAGCGATTCGGACAACCCACGCCTCGGAGGAGTTCCCACGTGCCTGCTCGAATCCTGGATGGTAAGGCCCTCGCCCAAAAGGTCAGGAAGGACGTGGCGGCCGAGGTGGCGCAACTTAAGGCCGAGAACGGTCTGGTGCCCGGCTTGACCGTCGTGCTCGTCGGTGAGAACCCCGCGAGCCAGGTCTATGTGCGCAACAAGCAGAGCGCCTGCGAAGCGGCCGGCATGCACGGGACCATCGAACGCCTCCCCGCCGATACGTCCGAGGCCGCCTTGCTCGCGACCATCGACCGTCTCAACGTTGACCCCGCTGTCCACGGGATCCTGGTCCAACTTCCGCTCCCCGCCCAAATCAACGAGCGAGCGGTGATTGAGCGGATCAACCCGTTGAAGGATGTCGACGGCTTTCACCCGGTCAACGTTGGGCTTCTCACCATCGGTATGCCTCGATTCGTTCCTTGTACCCCACTCGGGATTCAAGAGATGCTGATCCACCATAAGGTGGAGACCCGAGGCGCTCACGCCGTGATCCTGGGCCGCTCGCAGATCGTGGGCAAGCCGATGGCGCTTCTCCTCGTGCAAAAAGGGAGCGGCGGCGACTCGACGGTGACGATCTGCCACACCGCGACCCGCGATGCCGCCGCCGAGACGCGCCGGGCCGACATCCTGATCGCCGCGATCGGCCAGCCCGAAGCGGTCCGGGCCGACTGGATCAAGCCGGGTGCAGTCGTCATCGACGTTGGCATGAACCGGCGGAGCGACGGCACCCTCTGCGGCGACGTGCACTACCCGGGCGCGGCCGAGGTGGCCTCGCTGATCACGCCGGTTCCGGGAGGAGTCGGGCCGATGACCGTGGCTATGCTCTTGCGCAATACCCTACGGGCCGCGCGCCTGGCCCTCTCATGAACCAAGAACAAGAGACGCTCCGGAAGCTCGACCGTCTGCTGAACCAGCTCGAGGGGAAGGCCCGACGGCCTCGATCGCGGTTTCCGATGGCGGCGATCTACTTGACCCTGGCCCTGATCCTGGGTTATCAACTGCTCGTGCGGTTCGTCCCGATGGTGTGGTCGACCCTTCTGCCCGAAGGCTTGGCCCAGGCCGAAAATCTGCGCGGTTGGCCGGGGCTGATCTACCGGCTGGGATGGATCTGTCATACCCGCTTCGAGCAGGTTCTCATGGCGTTGGGGGGGATTTCGGTCGCGGGGTTCGTTCTGAGCTTCGGCCCCTGGCCGGCACGGGTCTTTGTCTGGCTGGCTGCGGTGGGGTGCGTCCTCATCGACGCGGGCATCGTGTTCGTCGCGATCATGACCTGTGTCCAACTGGCCCTCTAAAAGGCGAGGCTGGTTCAGGCGGGTGACCTGACTCGATTCCTCTCGCTCATTTCTTATTATATTTGAAGGCGACTACTACTATGATCCGCCTGGGAATCTGCAACGAGCTCTTCGAGGGATGGGACTTCGCCACGGTCTGTCGAACGGTCAAGGCGCTCGGCTACGAAGGCCTCGAGATCGCGCCGTTCACCCTGGCTCCGCGGATCACCGACGTCTCGGCGCCGCGTCGTCGCGAACTCAGCGCGATCATCGAAGACGCCGGCCTGAGCACGATCGGTCTCCACTGGCTTCTGGCCAAGACCGAAGGGTTTTACCTGACGACGCCCGACGCCACGGTCCGCAATCGAACAGCCGACTATCTCGTGGAACTGGCCGAGGCGACCCGCGACCTCGGGGGCACCCTGATGGTCCTCGGCTCTCCCAAACAGCGCGACTTGCTTCCCGGCGTCTCGTACGATCAGGCGTTTGATTACGCCGTCGACGTGCTCGACCGAGCGATGCCGAAGATCGGCGACCTCGGGGTCGACCTTTGCGTCGAACCGTTGGCACCGAGCGAGACCGACTTTCTCAACACCTGCGACCAGGCGAACCTGATGATCGATCGGGTGGCCCACCCGAACTTCAAGCTCCACATGGACGTGAAAGCCCAGAGCGGCGAGACGAACACCACCGTCCCCGAACTGCTGACCAAGCACGCCGCCAAGGCCGGACACTTCCACACCCAGGACGTGAACCTTCGCGGTCCCGGCATGGGTGACGTCGACTTCGGCCCGATCATGAAGGCGCTCGTCGATTCCGGCTACGATCGCTGGGCCTCGGTCGAAGTCTTCGACTACTCGCCAGGCGCTGAGGAAACAGCCCGCCTGAGCATTGCGACCCTGAAGTCTGCCCTGGACGCCGCCTCTGCCCGTTGATTCCATATTCTGAGGGCGATCCCAGTTCTCCCGTAACAGGGTGGACATCTCCCCATCATGGAATCAGCCTCGAAATCAACCCAAAAAGATGGTGGGCTGTGCCCGCTCTCACGACAACGTATCGACGCAAGATCATGGTTGCGTTCCGCCTCGTCTTGCGCGGACTGCCGCAGTCGATCCGAAGTCAATGCGGTAGGTTTGTACAGTAAGCGATTGCGGTGATGGGGGGAAAACTGGTATTGTTGTCGGGAGACGAATGGGGTTTGCTCTGGGGCGAACGGATTCACGGTCTTCGAGGCGAAAAACGGAGCGATGGCGAAACGCAAGCGCCGATCGATAAACGGGCTAGGGCTTGAGAACGTGAGGCCGACGTCGGTCATCGAGGATGTCTCGTTGGCGGAGGCGACCCGGTCACGCTACCTCAACTATGCGCTGAGCGTGATCACCTCACGCGCCTTGCCCGACGTCCGTG
This sequence comes from Singulisphaera acidiphila DSM 18658, assembly GCF_000242455.2. GTDB lineage: Bacteria > Planctomycetota > Planctomycetia > Isosphaerales > Isosphaeraceae > Singulisphaera > Singulisphaera acidiphila. The sequence continues at coordinate 3,772,679 of NC_019892.1, read as the reverse complement.
ACGGTCTCAAACCCGTGCAGCGCCGCATCTTGTATGCGATGTGGCATGATTTGCACCTGAGCTCGGACAGCCGCTTCATGAAATGCGCGGCCGTTGTCGGCGAGGTGATGAAGAGCTATCACCCGCACGGTGACGCGTCCATCTACGATGCCTTGGTGCGGATGGCCCAACCATTCAGCCTTCGGTATCCGTTGGTGGAAGGTTACGGCAATTTTGGGTCGATTGATGGCGATCCTCCTGCGGCGTTCCGCTATACGGAGTGCCGGCTGACTCCAATTGCGCAGGAACTCCTCAGCGAGCTTCGTCAGCAGACGGTCGACTTCCGCCCTAACTATGCGTCGACGACCGACGAGCCGATTGTCCTCCCCGCCCAGTTCCCTAATCTGCTCGTGAACGGAGCCTCGGGAATTGCGGTCGGGATGGCGACCAATATCCCGCCGCACAACTTGCGGGAAGTCTGCAAGGCGCTCGACGCCTTGCTCGAAAACCGCGATCTCCCGCTGGAAAAGCTCACCCGGTACATCACTGCTCCCGACTTCCCGACGGGCGGCGTGATCCTGAACACGGCGGAAGAGATCCGCCAGGTTTACGCGACCGGCCAGGGGACGATCAAGCTTCGCGGCACCTACGAGGTGGATCCGGAGAAGGCGAACACCGTGCTGATTACCTCGATTCCTTATGGGATCGAGAAGGATCCGCTCGTGCAGCGGATCGGCGAATTGATCGGCAAGGGCCTGGTGCCGCAACTCACGAACATCAAGGATTTGAGCACCGACGACGTTCGAATTGCGCTGGAGCTTCGGCCTGGCTCGAATGCCGATGCCGCATTGGCCTACTTGTTCAAGAACACGCCGCTCCAGACGAACTTCAACGTCAACCTGACCTGCCTCTTACCGGCGGCGGGGGCCGAGATTGCGGTTCCTGACCGGCTCGATTTGCGGAGTATCCTCCAGCACTTCCTTGAGTTCCGGCTCGATATCGTCACCCGGCGGCTGCAATTTGAGCTGACCAACCTGCTCCAGCGAATCCACATCCTGGAAGGGTTCGCGATCGTCTTCAACAACCTTGATGAAGCGATCAGGATCATTCGAGACAGTGACGGTAAGGCCGACGCCGCTCCCAAGTTGATCGCGCGGTTTGACCTCTCTGAACTCCAGGCCGATGCGGTCCTCGAGACCAAGCTCTACCGCTTGGGCAAGCTCGAGATCAACGACATCCTCGAGGAACTGGCCCAGCGGCAGAAGCGGGCCGCGGAAATTCAGGCACTCCTGGACGATGAGCCGGCCCGTTGGCAGATCATTCGTACCGAGCTGAAAGAGATCGGTCGCGCCTACGGCGACGATCGGCGGACGAAAGTCGATGGTCCTCCCGAAGCGATTGAGTACCGCGCTGAGGATTACATCGTCGACGAGGACGCCTGGGTGATCGTCACCCGCGACGGCTGGGCCAAGCGGCAAAAGTCATTCACCGACGTCGCCAGCATTCGGGTCCGCGAGGACGACCGCGTCGGCTGGGTCTATCGTTCCCGGGCGAGGCAGACGCTCACGATCTTCACCGATCGGGGGATGGCGTACACCTTGCGGGTGAACGATATCCCGATGACGACCGGGCACGGCGACCCGATCCAGAAGCAGTTCGCCTTTGAGGACAACGAGCACATCGTGTGCGTCCTCTGCCACGACCCGCGCTGTCTGCCCGAACATCGCGATATTCCCCAGACCCCTGTCTCTCTCGTTCAGGGGACTCTGGAGGGGGTCAACGGTGCCAACGGCGAGGGGACGAATCCGGCGCTCCCTCCTCCCCCATACGGGGTCGCCCTGACGGCTGGCGGGAAGGTCTTGCGGTTTGCCCTCGCTCCGCTGGCGACCGTCTCGAATCGCAAAGGGCGTTCGCTCGTCCGCCTCGATTCGTCGATTTCGGACGATGTGGTTGTGGGGGTCGAGGCGACCGATGGAACCGAGAACATCTGCCTGGCGACCCGGTCGGCCCGGGTCCTGATTTTCCCGGTGACCGAGGCCAACGTGGTTGGGAGTACGGCCAAGGGGGTCATCGCCATCAAGCTTGACTCCACGGACCGCGTCCTCGGGTTTGCCTTGGCAAACAAGATGCGCGAAGGCCTGACCGTGCAAACCAACCGTGGGGCCACCCAGATTATCCGGGCCACCAAGTATCCCGTCACCAGCCGTGGCGGTCGGGGCTATGGCGTTCTGCAACGGGGGTCGCTCGACGCGATCATCCACGAAGAGGCCACGCCGATCCCACCGCCCGAGCAAGTGGGCGAGTAAGGCAATCAATCAATCTCCCTCTCTCTGATCGATACCCGCGCGACCCTTTCGTCTGCTTGAGCGAGGACGCTATCCGATGGCCTCGGGAACATATAACGCCGATTCAATCACCGTCCTGGAAGGTCTGGAGGCCGTCCGGCGCCGCCCGGGTATGTACATTGGCGGCATTGACTCCGCCGGTCTGCACCACCTGCTCTGGGAAATCGTCGACAACTCGGTCGACGAGGTGATGAACGGGCATGCCACCCGGATTGTGGTCACGCTCGAATCCGATGGGAAGACGGTCTCGGTCTCCGATAACGGCCGAGGGATTCCCGTCGACATCCATCCCAAGACGGGCCAGAGCGCGCTCGAGGTGATTCTCACCACGCTGCATGCCGGTGGCAAGTTTGACAACGATGCCTACAAGGTCGCGGGCGGGCTGCACGGTGTCGGTGCCAGCGTGGTCAACGCCCTGAGCAAGAGCCTGATCGCTCAGGTACGCCGCGACGGTGTGGTCTATTCCCAGAGCTACCGACGCGGTAAGGCCCTCGGTCCGGTTAAGCCGGGCGAGCCCGTGCGGGGGACGGGAACGACCATCACCTTTACCCCCGATCCCGAAATCTTCCTCGACCAGGTCTACGACTCGAAGCTGATCGCCGAACGGCTTGACATCAAGACTTATTTGAATAAAGGCTTGGTGATTCAGTTCGTCGACCAGAAGAAGAACCAGAGTCACGAGTTTCGCCACGATGGGGGCGTCGCCGACTTCCTTGATGCGGTCAATCAGGCGCGGGGGGATGTTCGGGTCTCCCCCCTCCCCTTCGTGCTCGAGCGTGAGGACGACGCCGACAACATCCGGTGTCACGTGGCCCTGGCCTGGACCGAGGCCACCGAAGAGTCGGTCCGGTCGTTCGTCAACACGATCCCCACGGTCGACGGCGGTACGCATGAGTTGGGCTTGCGCGAAGCCGTCCGCTCCGCGGTGCGGCGGTACATGACCGATCACGACCTGATCAAGAAAGGGGTCGAGATCAAGAATGAGGATATCCTTGAAGGTTTGACCGCCGTTCTCTCGATCTGTGTGCACGAGCCGCAGTTTCAAGGGCAGACCAAGGGGCGGCTGAACAATGCCGAGGTGCGCTCGCTGGTCGAGTCGATGGTGCGGCCCCGGCTCGAGACCTTCCTGATCAAGAACCGGAGCGTGGGCGACGCGATCGCCGCGCGGGTGATCCAGTCGGCCAAGGCACGTGAGGCGAGTCGTGCGGCGGCCTCGCAAGTTCGCCGGAAGACTGCGATCAGCAACCGGCTCAACCTGCCGGGCAAGCTCCACGACTGCGACAGCACCAACCCTGAGGAGTCGGAACTGTTCATCGTCGAAGGGGACTCGGCCGGTGGCTCGGCCAAGCAAGGCCGCGACCGCGACATCCAGGCGATCCTTCCCCTCAAGGGAAAGGTGCTCAACGCCGAGCAGGCGGGTAAGGCCAAGGTCCTCGACAACAAAGAGCTCACCGATATCATCAGCGCCCTGGGCTGCGGGATGGACGATCAGTACGACCCGGCTCGCCTTCGCTACGGTAAGGTCATTCTCCTGACCGACGCCGATAGCGACGGCCATCACATCGCCACGCTCCTCCTGACCTTCTTCTACCGCCACGTCCCCGGCCTCTTGAACGACGGCCACGTCTTCCTCGCCTGCCCGCCGCTCTATAAGGTCTCCTGGGGCAAGGAAACGTACTGGGCGGCCGACGACGCGTCACGCGACCGCGCTCTGGCCAAGCTGCCCAAGAACGCTAAGCCCAACATCACGCGTTTCAAAGGCCTTGGCGAGATGCCCCCGGCGCTCCTCTACGAGACGACCCTCGATCCGGCCCGCCGCCGTTTGCTCCGCGTGACCGTCCCCGACGATGACCGCACCTACACCGAACGAACCGTCAGCGACCTCATGGGTAAAGAGCCCGAGGCGCGATTCAAGTTCATCATGGCCGAAGCCTACACGGCGAAAGATATTGATATTTAGGGAGAGTCGGTCTTCCGCTGGCCCGGGGAACTTTCCCTATGTGGTGCGAAAAACAGAGCGCTGATCGCGCCTGTTCCGCTCTGGTCACCACCCTCCCGGGTCATGGACGCCTTGCCCGCGATCCCAGGGGGGGATTACAAATTCAAGAGTGGGCAAGGGTGACTTGTCCGCATCCTCTTGTTGTCCCAGAAGCCCCAACGTTTTCAGGAACATCGGGTTGTGGAATGAGCCTGTACACGTAAAACAAAGGCTTCTGCTCACGGGCTTCTTCCACCGCCGTTGATCTCGTTCAGGCTGATTCTGGAGCAACCTGGATCAGGATTTTCCGAGCGCCCTTTTCGGAGGCGGCCCGGAAGGCGGATTCGGCCTGATCGAGAGTGAACTCCCCGCCGATCAGGGGACGAACATTGACCTGGCGATTGACCAAGGCGGCGATCGCCTTGGGGAACGGTCCGCAGCGCGAGCCGATCACGCGGACCTCGTCGATCACAATTCCGGCCAGGTTAACTGTATACGTTCCCGCGACCGTCGTTTTGAGAACGACCGTACCGCACGGCCTGACCAGCCCCAGCGCGGTGGGAAACCCTGAGTGCGAACCGGTGCAGTCGACGACGACGTCAAACCGCTTTGCGAGCGTGGATGCCTCCTCAAGTCGGTGTGTGGTGATTGCCTCTCCTGCTAATGCAAGCTTGGAGGCGTGCTTACCAATCACGCTCACTTGAGCGCCGGTGGTTCGGGCGACCCAGGCGCAGAGCATCCCGAGTTTGCCGTCACCGAGGATCGCCATCTTGAGGCCGGGGTGGAGATCGAGTTGCTCGGTGATCCGGAAGGCCGCGGCCAGCGGCTCGATGAAGACGGCTTCTCGATCGTCGATTTCGTCGGGAATCTCATGCAGGTTGACTTGGGGGACGACGACCTGTTCCGCCATCGCGCCGTCGTGCCCCACGATCCCCAGAACGGTCCGATGTGGGCAGTGGCCGGGTCGACCGTCTAGGCAGACAGGGCAAACATGGCAAGCGTTGTTGATCTCTGCTGTGACACGACGCCCTGTGTTGGTCTGGCCGACGAACTCGTGCCCGAGCACGCCCTGAAATCCCAGATAACCTTTGGCGAGTTGGATATCGGTGTCGCAGATGCCGGCGATCCGGACGCGCAGGAGGACCTCTCCAGGGCCGGGAATGGGTGTGGGGAGATCGTCACGGAGCCGGATCGAGGAGCCGTCGCAGTAGAGACCTTTCATGAATTTCCCCGATAAATATCGATAGCGGATGCTCCAACCCCAGAGGGGGCAAATTGCCGGATCAGTTCATTTTTCCCGAATTTGCCTTTGTTACGCGAGAGCAATCGTAGTAAACTCTTGCCGCGACTTGGCAGGGTTTCCCTTCGGCAATTCGCACAGGCCTGAGGCGAGAGCCACGCTCTTTTTTTTCGAGTGGCAGGCGATTGTCGAGGCTCTCACCGTCCTATATAGACACGACCGAACCTCCGGGTGGGCTCTGGTGCCGGAACGCGGAAGACAGAACGTGAGCCTGGATCGTGGCACCGACCGCTTCAATGGCAGCCGATGAGCATGATCGGCCCACCCCGTCGAACGAGTATCCGCCCGGACTATCCACAAATCGAAGGTTCAGCATGTCCACGACGCTTACCGATCCCGCTCCGCAGAAGATTGCCTGGGCTCCCCTCATTTGGATCGGGGCACTTCACGTGGGTGCCCTGCTCGCATTTGTCCCGGCTTACTTCACCTGGCAGGCGGTTGCTCTTTGCTTCTTCCTGCACTGGGTGACGGGCGGGCTCGGCATCACGATGACGTACCACCGTCTTCTGACGCATCGCAGCTTCGCGACCAGGCCGAAGGCCCTCGAGTACGTCCTGACGGCGATCGGCTGCTGTGCTTCGGAGGGCGGGCCGATTGGATGGGTCTCCGACCATCGCCGCCATCACGCCCACTCCGACGAAGAAGATGACGTTCACAGCCCCAACCGAGGCTTCGGCTGGGCGCACATGTTCTGGTGGATGACGCCCGACATCACCTCGATCCACACGCCCGAGTATTACCAGCGGTGGGCTCCCGATCTTTGCAAAGATCCGGTCCTTCGTTGGCTCGACAAATACTTCATCCTGTTCCCGATCCTGTTGGGAGCCGGCCTCTATGCGATCGGGGGCATGCCCTGGCTCGTCTGGGGCGGCTTTGTTCGCTCGGTCCTGGTGCTGCACTCGACCTGGCTGGTCAACTCGGCCACCCACATCTGGGGCTACCGGTCGCACGAAACCCGTGACAAGTCGACGAACCTCTGGTGGGTCGCCGTGGTGACCTACGGCGAAGGATGGCACAACAACCACCACGCCTTCCAGACTTCGGCCCGACACGGCCTGCGTTGGTGGGAAGTGGACATGACCTACATGACCATCCGCCTCATGTCGTACCTCGGCCTTGCCTACTCCATCAAGATGCCCAAGATTCCCAAGAAGACGCGTCTCGACAACCCCAGCGTGCTCGACGAGCAGGCCGGTAGCGATCCCGAGATGACGACTGTCGTCTCCGGAACGGTCAGCGACGAGCCCGAACTGGCCGTCGCCTCGAAGTAAGCGACGGACCGATTCGGCGTCTGAGAGAAAACCTGAAAGGACGAGGCGCACGTTTGCGGCTCGTCCTTTTGTTTTTTTGCGCGCTGGCTTTGCGCGTCGCAAGCGGTTTTGGTGAGTAGAGGGTTGTATCGAAGGACGACTGGGGCGATGATGGTGCGAGTAAGCGGCCCTAGCTCAACGGCAGAGCAGGGGACTCATCATTTGTTCCTTAAAAAAATGGTGGCGCCGGGGGGTAACCCTCGAACGCGATCCGGGTGAATTGCGGGAAACCTAAACGCTTGGTGTCGAGAGCAGTTTCGCACCAGGAGCATGGCAATCCGCAGCCTAGCCTGGCCGGGCAACCGGTGGCCAGGACGGTTCAGAGACTAGCGGGGTGAGTCCCAACAATAACCCCCGCCGACGAGCGCCCGGCCTCCTCGTTCCTTTTTTTCCGAAAAGGTCGAGGAGGGTGAGATAGTCCAAGCCTCGTGGAAACGCGAGGGGCCTTGAATCCCTTGGTTGCAGGTTCGAATCCTGCGGGCCGCATTTGCCGAAGCTCAAGATCGTGCCGAAGAGTCGCCGCCTCACTTCTTCGAGAGGGGCAAACGCCAACCGGATCGGGTCGGTCCGGACGGAGAGCCACCAGTCGCAACGGGTCTTCGAGATGAATCAGAACCCCTCGCGTCGACGCCGCGAACCGCGCGATGAGCTTGTGGTTGGCTCCGTCGCGCGAGCGAGCAGGTCCTTTTCATGACCGGGTTGGCTCGGTTTCGAGGATCTCGATTTTCCGTGGGTTGGTTCCTGGTCGTGCTGATGGCTCTGGCTCATGGCTGGGCCATCTGGATGGGGATGGGGGGGCGATCGGGCCTGTCAAACGGCTGGCCGATCTGGCGTGACGACCATCCGCTCTATTTCCATAGTGCGCTCATCACACGCCGGTTCTTGAGTCTGACGGGGACCACGGCGGGCTATGACCCCAGCTTCATGTCGGGGTACGCCAAGAGCGTGATCTTCCCCGCTTCATCGACCCTGCCGGAGTTGGTTGTCGCCGTTTTCGGTGGCGACCACCCGGAGTATGCCTACAAGGTTTACGTCCTCGTTTCCGCGGCGCTCATCCCCTGGCTGATTGCCTGGGGGGCGGGTCTCTGGAATGCGCGAGGCAGGGCCGCCTCGATTGCGGTCCTCCTCTTTTTGATCTACGTCTGGACTGATTTTCCGATCAATTATGCCGGGTTCGGGATGTTGCCTTATCTCCTGGCGATCCCGCTTGGACTTGCGGCCACGGGAGCCTTTTGCCGCTACCTGGAGCGGGGCGGGGTGCGCTGGTGGCTGGTCTCGGCGGCCTTGATGGCGGGGGTGGTGTTGGTCCACCTGACCAGTTCCATGGTTGTCGCACCGGCAGCCGCCTTGGCCTATGCTGCTGCGCTTGCGACTCGCGAACGGGTTCCCGGCTCCTTTTCCAGGTCGCGCCACCTGGGGGTCTGGCTGATCCCGCTGGTGGTGCTGGCGGCCAACGCGTTTTGGTGGGCTCCGGGCCTCTGGCTGGCGTCCACCAAGGGGGCGAGTGACTTCGCCTTCGCTCACCCTGAAGGGGTGCTCACGCGGCTTGGCCAGATCGTGACCGTCGAGGCGCCGATCGAGAGCCTGCTCTGGGGGGCGGGCCTTGTGGGGCTTGCCCTGCTCGCCCGCCGTGAGCGGGTCCTTGGGGCGGGGCTCATCGGATTCATCGGGGCGGGCTTCTTTTGGGGTTATCTCGCGGGAGGGCTCCGCTCGCTTGACTTCCTCCAGCCGGGGCGACACACCTACGCCGTTTATACGGGGCTGGCGCTGGCCTCGGCTCTGGGGATCGCCGAAATCTTGAGCAGACTCGCCGGAGCCGGAGCCGGAGCCACCGAGGACCGCCCTCGGCTCGATCGTTGGGCGGTCCTTGGGCTGATCCTCATCGGGCTTCGCCTGTTCGGACCCGCCATGCAGGCCTCGGTGCTTTCTCGGGTGGCGGGGCCTCATCCGTTCCTGGAGAGTCGGCCGTCCGATCGGCTCCTCTGGGTGGTCGGGCACATCCAGCGATCGATGCAGCGCGGCGAGCGCCTGCTGTACGAAGAGGGGGGCTTTGGGCTTCCCGGCATTCCTGACCCGTTCCAGGGAGGCCGTTTCAGCGGCATTCTGCCGTGGAAGACCGGGGTTGAGGTGATCGGAGGGCCTTACCTTCACGCCTCGCTGGTCACGAATTTCACGCAGTTCGGCGAGGGGAAGTTGTTTGGCGAGGCGAACTGGAGCCGCAGCCACTTCGTGCGGTACGCTCGGCTCTATCGGCCGGCGTACATCCTCTGCTGGAGCCCTTGGGCGCGAGGGTTCTGCCGGTCGAATCCCGACCTCTTTGAGGTCCTCGACGACGATGGCACGCTGCTGTTCGCTCGCGTCAACGGCTTTGCCGGTGATACGGTCGAAGGAACGGCCCAGGTGGAGGCGACTCCAGGCGGGCTGGTCGTGCGCGACTGCATGCCTGGGGTTGACGGAACGGTGGTCCTCCGGTATCACTCCGTCCCGTGCCTGAGGACCTTGCCGCCTACCCGGTGGGATCCGGTTTATCTTGAGCAGGATCCGACGCCGTTCATTCGGCTTCGCCCTACGGGTGGCTCGGTCGCTCTGGAAATCAGGTTTCCGCCCAAGAGGGGTCGCGGACCTGGGCATTGACGTGGCCGCACGCGGACCGAGACGAGTTGACGCGTGGCCCCACCTCCACGGAAGGAGTGAGAGCCGTGCTACTTGCCACTCGCGGCGCGGTCGCTGATTTCGATCGCCATTTCCGACGAGCCGTCTGGATTACGGCGCTGATTACCATGGTCGGCGCGGGCCTGGTTTACGCCGACAAGGCCGCCGAAGATCGCAGCGCCTTCATCCGCTGGCGGCACCAGGTGCTCCAGTTCTGGGAAGGCGAGAACATCTACGACGAGATGCGGTTCCCGAACCCGCCGATCTTCCCGATCACGATCTATCCCCTGGTGACACTCCCTCCCGTCACTGGGGCGCTCACCTGGTTCACGATCAAGGTGGCTCTGACCGCCGCTTCGATCTGGCTCTGTTTCCTGATGGTCCGTCCCACCGGAGAACGGACGCTCCCCTCATGGATCCAGGGGGCCGTGCTGCTGCTCAGTCTGAGGCCGATCCTCAGCGATCTCCATCACGGCAATAACAACCTTGTCATCCTGTTCCTGGTGGTCGCAGCGCTCCAAGCCTGGCGGAAGGGTTACGACGTGCTCGCCGGCTTGATCCTGGCGCTGGCGATCTCGTACAAGATCACCCCGGCGCTCTTCGTCCCCTATTTCTTCTACAAGCGATCGTGGCGGACCGTGGGAGCCACCATGTTGGGGATGGTCCTCTTCGTCCTCGTCATCCCCAGCCTGATCATCGGCCCGTCATTCAACCTGCTCTGTTTGAAGACGTGGTGGAACGGGATGATGACCCCCTTCCTGGTCAACGATTTTGTGAGTCCGCAGGAGATGAACCAGTCGATGGTTGGAGTCCTGACCCGGCTCCTGACCGACGCGAAGACGGGGGGCGGTCGGTACGACGTCCACCTTGATCTCAACCTGGTCTCATGGTCTCCGGCCGTCGTGAAAACCTTGCTCAAAGTGCTCTCGATCGGCCTGGTCGGTATGCTCGCCCTGCTCTGCCGGACGAAGACGAGGCGTCGCGACGATTCCAGGCTTCTGGGCGAGTTCGCGCTCATTGTCCTGACCATGCTTTTCGTGTCGGAGCGGAGCTGGAAGCACCACTACGTCACTCTGCTCTTGCCCTATACCTACCTCGTGTATCGGGTGGGGATGCCGGGGCCGAAATGGCGACGGCTGGCCCTGGGCGGGGCGCTCGCGCTTTCGGCGTTCCTGATCGCGTCGACCTCGTCGGAGATTGGCGGCCTCTTCGCGGAGGATCGGGGACATAAGCTGGCGCAGGGGTATGGGATGTTTCTCTGGGCGGGCGTGGTCTTATATATTGCCACGGCTTGGTGTGTTTGGGTGGAGAAGCGTGACGATTATGCCGATTATGCTGATATTGAACCAGTGTCGCCGGAGCGGAGCTCTTCGGCGCCGCACTGGGTGGGGAAAGCTCAGCCGACCATTTCTCGCTGAATCTGCTGGAACCGCTCAGTCGCATCTCTCCCCCTGGTCTGTGTGAACGATTCATCTCGGGCAGTGGCCAAGGAGGGCCTTATGAACCCGTTCAAACGAGCACCGCGCCGACGTCAGCTGCAGGTGCAACCAGGCGCCGAGGCGTTGGAAACCCGAAAACTGCTCACGGGGGGCGCGGGCAATACCTTTGCGATCATCCCCGGCACGATCGATCAGCCGAACGGCACCGTCTCGGTCTCGTTCACGCTTGACCAGGCGCACTTTACTCGACCGAAGGGAAAGGTCGCGCTGGGCATCGACGTGGTTGCGGACCCATCGGGGACCCTGAAGCCCTTGATCACGTCGGTGACGAACCCCCACGGCGAGATCGTCCCGCAAACGATCCACGCGATCTACGACCCGCACGTCAAGCATCGTCAGGTGGCAAACGGTCGGACCACAAGTGCGGTGATTAGCCCGATCGGCTCGTTCCCCGGTGATACCACCGCGCCGGTCACGTACACCGTTCAGGTCCAATCCACGGCCAAGACGACTGGCAAGTTCTTGCTCGGGTTCTACTTGCCCGGCGACGCCAATGGCGACGGCGTGGTGGATAAAGCCGACCTCCAGATCGTTCGCGCCCAGCTTGGCGCCAAGGCGGGCGACAAACGCTACTCGTTCGATGCGGACGCGAATCGTGACGGCCGGATCACCCGGGCCGATCTCGCCTACACTCAGCAAAATCAGGGTGTGAAGACGACGATCAGTCCCGTGATCGCGGCCAACCTCGACACCACCAGCGTGAGCAACCCCGCGGCCCGCACGAACAACGTGCCTACGGCTCGATTCACCGGTACGGCAACGCCCGACGCCGTCATCACGTACTCGAATTCGTCCGACCCCACCCAGACGACGACCACCACCACGGCTGACGCGTCGGGGAACTACACCGTGGTCACCCCGCTCGCTCAGGGGGAGAACGTGTTCCAGGTTGCGTCGGTCGACGTGTTCGGACAGACCATCAAGGGGGCGATCGCGCCCGTGCAATACAGACCCTGAGGCATTCCTACACGCTCAAGGGATTGTCGGAGTCCGCTCGATCCCGCCTGGAGTTCGTCAAGGCCCGTTGGATCGCATCATGCGCCAACGGGTCTTGGTCGTTGCCGTGGGCCTCAAGTGCCTTGACGGCCTCGTCCGAGGCGATCTGGCCCAGCGCCCGGGCGACTGAGGAGCGAATGACCGGATCGGCATCGTCCAGCAAGGCCGAGAGTGCCGGCACGGCCGAGGCCTCCCCACTCGCTCCGAGGACGGCCGCCGCATTCCGGAGCAGCCCGGAACGCTTGGACCGCGAGAGCGCCGTGCCTTTGATGGCCCTGGAGAACGTGGCCGGATCTTCGGTCAGCCAGTCCAGGAGGTTGGGGTGGGCCCACGCTTCCCCCGGGTCAAGTGCCGGCTCTTTACCGGCCGCCGCCTTGCGGTTCCACGGGCAGACGTCCTGGCAGACGTCGCAGCCGAAGACCCAGCCGTCGAGCTGCCCTGCGACGTCGTCGGGGATCGGTCCCTTATGCTCGATCGTCCAGTAGCTGATGCATCGCCGGGCGTCGAGTTGATAAGGGCCGGTGAAAGCGTCCGTCGGGCAGGCGTCGAGGCAGCGGGTGCAGGTCCCGCAGTGGCTGGACTCGTGGGGCGGGTCGTATTTCAACTCGAGATCCAGCAGCAACCCGCCGAGCAGGGTGAAGCTGCCGAGTCGGCGGTTGATCAGCATCGTGTTCTTGCCGACCCAGCCGAGCCCAGCGAGACGCGCGAAATCACGTTCGAGCAACGGGGCCGTATCGGCCACGGCACGGCCGCGCAGACCCGGTTGCTCGACCTTGAGCCAGTCCAGGAGGGCTTCGAGTCTGCGCCAGAAGACCTCGTGGTAATCGGCGGCTCGGGCGTAGCGGGCGACTTTGCCCTGCGTCGGACCCGCCGGCTCGGGTGCAGGGCGGCCGTAGACGAAGCTCGCGACGACGATTGATCGAACGCCCTCGAGCAGCCGGTCGGGATGGGCCCGGGCTTCGGCCTGGCGTTCGAGGTATCCCATGCCTGCCGCATGCCCCGCCTGGAGCCACTCCAGGTAGTGGGGATAGCTCGAAGGGCTCACGGCCGGCGCGATCCCGACCTGGTCGAAACCGAGTCGCATGGCTTCAGCCTTGAGGCGAGCCGTCAGGTCCGGTTCCATGGCAGGTCTTTCGGCGTCAGGATTGCCGCAATCCGACCGAGTCTTTCACACCGAGGTTCTCGTAGATCCGTCGGGTCGCATCCGACCGGTTCAAGGTGTAGAAGTGCAACCCTCGGACGTTATTGTCGAGCAGGTCACGGCATTGCTCGGTCGCCCAATGGATGCCCACCCGCTCACGGGCCTCGGGGTCGTCACCGCAACGATCGAGCGATTTCAAGAGCCGGGCCGGAAACCGCGCACCGAGGGCCAACTCGGCCATGCGGCTGATGTTGGTGTCACGCGTGATCGGCATGATGCCGGCGAGGATCGGCACTTTGATGCCCGCATACTCGCAGCGCTCGCGGAAGTCGTAAAAATCGGCGTTGGAGAAGAAGAGCTGGGTGCAGATGTAGTCGGCACCGGCATCGACCTTCCGCTTCAGGTGATCCATCTCGTTCAGCCGGTTCGGCGTGGCGGGATGCCCCTCGGGAAAACCAGCGACGCCGATTCCAAAGCCGCGCGGGTTGGCCTCGGAGGTCCGTGACTTAATGAACGCGACCAGCCCATCCGCATACTGGAAGGCGTCGTTGGCGCGGTTGTAGTCGACCAGGTTACGCGGCGGGTCACCGCCGAGAGCCAAGATATTCTCAATCCCCGAGGAGGCGTAACGGTCGAGGATCGAGGCCAGATCATCCATACCATGGCAGACGCAGGTCAGGTGCGAGACGGCCGTCAGATTCGTCTCGCTCTGGATCCGGATGACCAGGTCGTGCGTTCGCTCGCGGGTCGAGCCCCCTGCCCCGTAAGTGACCGAGACGAACGACGGTTGCAGGACCTGGAGCTGTTCAATGTTGCGGAACAGGTCACTGGACGACTTATCGGTCTTGGGCGGGAAGAATTCAAAGCTAAACGTGGTGGGATGAGCTTTGAAGATATCGAGTATATGCATGCTGATGCTCGTCCCTGATCTTCCGGAGCTGGCCACGATGCGATGATCTCAAGACAGGATAACCGGGGCAACCTGGGAATGGGAGTCTAATTCGCGGGCGGGTTATTCGCGGACCCGTTTTGAACCCGAGGGTTTCACTTCCCGCTTTGGACAGATCGCGGCGATGGCGCATTCGTCACAGCGGGGGCGGATCGCCACGCAGGTTCGTCGCCCGTGCTCGATCAGGCGGTGGCTGAAGTCCACCCATTGCTTGCGCGGAATGATCTGGACGAGGTCACGCTCGATCGTGATTGGGTCGCGGCCCGTGGTCAGGCCGAGCCGGAACGAGAGCCGTTTGACGTGGGTGTCGACGACCACCCCCGACGCGATCGCGAACGCATTGCCGAGGACGACGTGAGCCGTCTTCCGGCCGACGCCCGGCAAGGCGGTCAGCGCATCGAGTTCGCGAGGGATCTCGCCGCCGTGCAACTCGACGACCAGGTTTGCCATCGCCACAAGGTTCTTCGCCTTCGCCCGGAAGAAGCCGGTCGAATGGATCAGCTCCTCCACCTCGGCGAGGTCGGCCTGGGCCAAGGTCCGAGGGTCGGGAAAGCGGGCGAACAGCGCGGGGGTGACCATGTTGACGCGCGCGTCGGTGCATTGGGCAGAGAGGATGGTCGCGACGAGCAACTCGTACGGATTGCGATGGACCAGTGCGCACTCGACCGTCGGGTAGAGCTGAACCAGGGAGCGAACCACTTGCTTGGCCTGGAGAGTGGGATCGTCATTGGGCTGCGGGAGCCGAGGCATCGCGTTGCGTCCTCTCACCTGAGCTGAGGCCTTGTTCGGGCGCTGAGGTCATGATCGTAGCCGGTCGCCCCAACCTGTCAATCGCTGCCGGACTTGCGGGATGCGACCCGGTTGTCCCCAGTGACAGCGGGCGGGGTCGTACCGCGCGAGTCCGGCCTGAGAGTTGCCGTGAATTCCCGATCGCTTGGCGACAATGGTAGCCGGCTCTACTACAATCCTAACGGGAAGGCCAGGGTTGCGCCTGGCTGGCGATGAGGTCGATTTGCGGCGCTTTCGGATACCGAGAGGGGCATCGACTGGAATGGCAGATTCGCTTGATAAAGGCCCCGACACGCCGGCCAAAACGACGGCTTCTTCCGGGACCCATGAACCATCGTCCGTAGCCCCGGCCCATCCGGTGGCAGAGGCGACGACCGTGCCCCCTCCCGGCAAGCCGACGCGTCCCGCGTCGCCCTGGCGGAAACGGATCTTCCTGGCGGCGGTTTTGGTCGGCTTGATCGCCGGGGTGATCGCGCTGATCCCGATGATCCGAACGGCCCTGGATACGGTCTCGACCGACGACGCCTACATCAACGGCCATGTGACTTTCCTGGCGCCACGCGTCGGCGGCCAGGTGGCCCAGGTGCTCGTTGACGACAATATGAGGGTGAGACGAGGGGATATTCTCGTCCAGCTCGACCGGGAACCTTATGAGGTTCAGCTTGCAATCCAGCAAGCGGTGGTCACGGCAGCCGAGGCGGACCTGACCGCGGCGCAAGCCATGGTCCGTGGCGAAGTGGCCCAGATTCGAGCCAATCGATTTCAACTGGCTCGTTCCATCGAGACGGTCAACACCAAGATCGCCGAGCTTCGGTCGCAGGTGTCAGCCCTCAACAGCCAGAAGGCCACCCTGGACCTCGCCCGGGCGAACTTCAGACGAGGAGAGCAACTGCTCCCGGGTGGGGGGATCAGTAAGGAAGATGTCGACATGCGCCGCCAGGCGGTCAAGGTCGATGAGGCGAACGTCGACCAGGCTCTTCAAACCATTTATGCGACGCGGGTGGGCCTCGGCTTGCCCGCCAAGCCGCCGGAAGGAAATGACCTCAGCCAGACGCCCCCGGACCTCGTCGAGAATTTCTCGGCCGTGCGCCAGTCCTTGGGGATCTTGCTCCAGAGCGCAGCCCAGCTCGGCTACTCGCCCAGTTCCTGGAATGCGACGCCGAAGCAGGCGATCGAGGAGTTCTACAAACTCGACCCGCAAGGCAACCTCGAGCGGATCTATGCACGCCTGATCCCCCAGGCCCCCGCGATCAAGCAGGCCGAGGCGAAGCTACTCCAGGCACGACGTGCCCTGGATAAGGCCGAGCTGGACCTACGCTACTGCGACGTCGTGAGCGAGATCGATGGCGTGGTCACACGCCGAAATGTCAATCCGGGCAACAATGTTCAGGCGGGCCAGAACCTGATGGCCATCCGCTCTCAGTCCGAAATCTGGGTCGACGCCAACTTCAAGGAAACGCAACTGGCCGACCTTCGGATTGGCCAGCGCGTGCGCTGCGAGGTGGATATGTACGGCCGTAAGCGAGAGTTCGAGGGGCGAATCACGGGCTTCACCATGGGGACCGGTCAGACCCTCTCTCTGCTCCCCCCGCAAAATGCGACCGGCAACTACGTCAAGGTGGTCCAGCGCCTCCCGGTCCGGATCGAGTTCACGAACCTTGATCCGGAGAAGACACCCCTGTTTGTCGGGCTATCTGTCGTCCCGTACGTCTATTTCAAGGAGCCCGCAACGGGGCCGCTTGCCGGCGAGATCTTGCAGCCCGCTCGACCACTCCCCAAAGGTCCCCTCACTGACCAATCCCACATGAATTCGAAGCCGGCGGAGGAGCCCAAGCCTCCTGCCACGACTACGCCCGCTCCTGCTGCTGCGTCGCCATGATTGGATCGCCGGATTGAGGAAGGCGATAAGTTACGCGTTGTTCCCCAGTCCGCAATCGAGGACATATTCCGGATGAGCAGCGCGGCCCTCGTCTCGACCAAGACTCAACGTCCGCCGGTCAACCCCTGGATCGTCGCTGCCGCAGTCGTCGTGCCCACCTTCATGGAGGTCCTGGATACGACGATTGCCAACGTTGCGCTCCGGTACATCGCCGGCGGCCTGTCGGCGTCGGTCAATGACAGCGAGTGGGTGATCACCAGCTATCTGGCAGCCAATGCCACGATCTTGCCGATCTCGGGCTGGTTGTCGAGCCGACTCGGCCGTCGGAACTACTTCTTGATCTCGATCGCCGTCTTCACGATCGCGTCGGGACTCTGTGGCACGGCCAGTAGTCTCGAGGAGCTGATCCTGTTCCGGGTGATCCAGGGGTTGGCCGGTGGCGGGCTTCAGCCCTCCAGCCAGGGGATCCTGATCGACGCCTTCCCGCCCGAGAAGCAGGGGTCGGCCATGACCCTGTTTGCAATTGCGGGCCTGATCGCGCCGGTGATCGGTCCGACGCTAGGGGGCTATCTCACGGTCTTCTACGAGTGGCGTTGGATTTTTTATATCAACATCCCGGTCGGTGCGCTCGGTTGCCTGGCCTGCTACCTGGTGGTCGAGGATCCCCCTTACCTCAAGCAGATACGGGCGGATCTGCGCCGGCGGCCGGTCCGTTTCGACTATCTCGGGCTCAGCCTGCTGATCCTGGCCGTGAGCTGCTGGGAGATTCTTCTGAGCAAAGGGCAGGAGTGGGACTGGTATGCCGATCCCACCTGGCGGGCGCAAACGATGGCGATCATCTTCGCCGTGTCGCTGGTGTCGCTGATTATCCACGAGTTGCGAATCCCCGACCCGGTGGTCAATTTTCGGCCCTTGGCCGACCGTAATTTCGCGGCCTGTAGCATGATCGTCTTCTCCGTTTATGGGGTTCTCTACGCGACGTCGACGACCTTGCCGGGGTTGCTCCAGACCTTGTTCGGCTACGATGCTTATGCGTCCGGATTGGTGCTTTCTCCCTCGGGGATCGGCTCGGTGGCGATGTTGCTGGTCTCCGGGTTTCTCCTGGGTCGAGGCACGGATGCTCGCTGGCTGATTCTGGCGGGCCTGCTCTTGATGGCCGCCGGGAATCGCTGGATGGCGTCGATGAACCTGGAGATTAGCCCATCGCTCGTCATCTGGCCGCGGGTGGTGACGTTCATGGGGATCTCGCTCATCTTCGCCCCCCTGACCGTCGCGGCGTTTCAAGGAGTCTCTCAGCAGATGCGCGGGGCGGCAGTCGGGCTCTTTGCCCTGCTCCGGAATGAAGGCGGGAGCGTGGGGACCTCACTGGCCAAGACCCTGGTGCAACGGCGTTCGCAGTTCCATTCTGCGCGGGTCGGCGAGTTCCTTGACCCCTTGAATCCGCAAGTTCAGGACTTCCTCAACCAGGGACAGTCCGCCTTCATCCGGGAGACCGGCGACCCGGCCGGGTCGTCGTTGATGTCTTTGCAAGCCTTGGACGCCTTGAGAGATCAACAGGCGACCAGCCTGGCCTATTTCGATAGTTTCTGGTTTTTTTCGATGCTTTCGCTATTGCTCGTCGGCCTGGTCTTTTTGATGAGACCGTCGGTGGCCGAAAAGGGGGCCCACATCGGAGCGGAATAGGGCACGAGCGGGTCTGATTTTTCGGCCGACTTGTGGGTCTTCGTCGGAATACCTTCAGTAAATTAAGTGGGGTGTGCCGATAGTCCTGATGGTAAGGACTGTTCTGGATGGGAGGCAGGCGAACGTTCGCCACTCAGCCCAAGAACGAATCGGCATGGGGACCCAACTCATGGATGGGCGACTCCCACTCTGGTCGGATGATCGTGGGAGCGTGCGGCGAGGCCGACAAGCCTGGTCGACTCCAGCCGTCCTGTTGGTCGCTCTTGTGGTTGGAAGTGGTTGCGGAACCACCAGCCTCAAGGAGTACGTCCACAACGGGCTCAAGCTCGGCCCGAACTACGGGCGCCCGCCCGCGCCGGTGGCCCCGGCCTGGATCGAGGCCGAGAACCCGGCCGTCCGGAACGCTCCGCTCGAAAGCGACGACTGGTGGTCGGTCTTCAGCGATCCGACGCTCACGACGCTGATCCAGCGGTCCTATGAGCAGAACCCGACTCTCCGTGTCGTCGGCGCTCGTGTTCTCGAAGCCCGAGCGGGCCAGGCGATCGCCGTTGGGAATATCTTCCCCCAGTCGCAGCAGGCGCTTGGGTCCTATGCTCGGGTCAATCTCAGCCCCAATCTTCCTCCGTTCAATTCGCTTGCCGCGGCCCTTCCGGCCAACTCGGTCCCGTTGTCCTTCTCCAACTGGTTCTTTGGCTTCAACCTGAGCTGGGAACTTGATTTGTGGGGTCGGATTCGGCGCAACGTGGAGTCGACCAATGCGACCTTGGATGCGTCGGTTGAGGACTACGACGCGGCCCTGGTGACCTTGTTCGCCGACATCGCCTCGAACTACGTGCAGTATCGAGTGTCCCAGCAGCGGATCAAGATCGCCCAGAGCAATGTTCAGATCCAGGAGCAGGTCCTCTCACTCGCCGACCAGAAGTTCCGGGTCGGGACGACGACCCGGCTCGACGTCGAGCAGGCGAAGACCGTTCTGGAGCAGACCCGGTCGACCATCCCGGCCTTGCAGATCCAGTTAGGCCAGGCGAATGACGCACTCTGCATCCTTCTCGGGACCCCCCCGCACGATCTTGAGCCGGAGCTGGGACCGGGCGCCGACCTCGGCGGGTCTCCGGTCCCGAACACACCGACCTGGGTCGCCACGGGGATCCCGGCCGACCTGCTCCGCCGCCGCCCTGACATCCGGAGTGCCGAGCGGCAGGTCGCGGCCCAGAGTGCCCAGATCGGCGTGGCCGAGGCCGACCTCTACCCCACCCTGTTCATCAACGGAACGATTGGTTGGGACGCTGAAGACTTCTCGAAGGCCTTCTCCACCAAGAGTTTCCTGGGCCTGTTACTACCTGGCTTTCGCTGGAACGTTTTGAATTACGGGCGGATCCAGAACAACATCCATCTCCAGCAAGCACGGACCGAGGAACTGATCGCCACCTATCAGAGTCGCGTCCTGTCGGCCGGGCGCGAGGTTCAGGTCTCGTTGCGGGGCTTTCTGAGGTCTCAGGAGCAGACCGAGTCGCTCCGACGTAGCGTGGAGGCGGCGGCCGCAGCCAGCCAGGTGGGGCTCTCGCAATACAAGACGGGCACGATTGATTTCAACCGGGTCTTCAACCTGGAAACGACGCAAGTCCAGCAGCAGGACCGGCTGGCGACCGCCCAGGGAGAGATCGCCCTGAACCTGATTTCGGTCTATCGGGCTCTGGGGGGTGGCTGGGAGTATCGCTTGCGGGAGGCGGAGACACCGGCCACCATGCCTGCGCCGCCTTCTGCTGTTGCGACTCCGGTTGCTGCTCCCAGACCGGCCGCTCCGCCCGAACCGGTGCGCATCCCTGAAGGTCTCGACGACCCGAGTCGACCGTCGCCCGTCGAAGAACCTGCTCGCCCCGAGCCGGCCGATGCTCTGCCACCGGCTCTTCCCTGACCGCCGAACCCGAACGAAGATGGAGCGGCCTATGTTGGTGCGAAAATCCGGTATCGGGATCGTCTTGATCGTGATTCTGGCGGGTTCCCCGGCCTTTGGGGGAGGCCCACGGATTGAAAGGGTACCGGCCTCGCCCCATGATTTCTTCCACCGGCTCGGACCGGTCGGCGGTTGGAATCCGGACGGCGGCGGCCTGTTTCATTGGTGGAACCGCGACTGCTTCGCCACTCCCTGCACCCCGGACGATTACTGTCGCAAACCCCTACCCCGCCTTCACTGCCCGCCTTGCCGGGCCGGGGTCGACCATGGCCACGGTCACACCGCGAACCACGGTCGACCGATCTACTACGACGGGGCTCCTTGATCGCGAGCCGACCCTGGGCGGGAACCCGCCGACTTGCCGCACGCGACCATGTTACTAAGATTATGTGGGTGACGGTTGCTCTGCGAGGCTGGAGGCCAAAGCCGAACCCATCGAGTTGGAACCGGTTCTCCACTCCTGTTTAATTGGCGGGACTCGAACGATGGCCGATGACGGTGACCTGAGAGCGTTCCGCAACGTCTGCCGGCTTTTCCCTCTCCCTGGCCTCGTCTTTTTTCCGCACGCGATCCTGCCCTTGCATATCTTCGAGCCGCGCTATCGCCAGATGACCGAGGACGCCCTGGCCGAGGGTGACCGGCTGATCACGATGGTTCAGCAGCGTGACGACGCGCCCGAGCCTGCGGTCGGAGTCCCCGCGATCGAGGAGATCGCGTGTTTGGGCCGGATTATTCAGCATCAGCGCCTTCCCGACGGCCGGTTCAACATCCTTTTGCTGGGGCTGAAACGCGTCCGGCTCACCCGCGAGATTCCCACGGAGAAACTCTATCGATTGGCCGAAGCCGAGACCCTGGAGGACCGGGATCTTGGCCCTGCCGAGGGGGATCACCGCCGGAACGACCTGCACCATTTGTTCGGAGAGGTCGTGAGCCGAACCGGACCCAAACCGAACGATGCGGATCTACTCGCGATCCTCGAGACCTCACTTCCCCTTGGGCCGCTTACCGACCTCGTCGCCTATACCCTGGGGCTCCCGGTGGAGGTGAAGCAGCGTCTTCTGGCCGAGGCCCGGGTGGCGCATCGTGCCGACGCCTTGATGGAGATTCTCGGCCGAATCCTCGCTCACCATCCGGGCGAGACCCAAGGGGCGAGCTTCCCTCCCCCGTTCAGTTCGAACTAGCCGCGCCTCGTTCTTGATTTTCGCGGCTTGCGGACTTAGAATAGGGATTCCGAATTTTTACGGAACTAGAAAAGCTGCCTTGATTTACAGACGTCGCGAAGTCGGTCGAATCAGTCGCGACCCGCCTCGGTGACTACCTGCTTGAGATTGTGATCATGTCCGAGGCTTTTCCGTCGGAACGCAGTGCCTACGATTGCGGAGATGGTGCGTTCGACGACGACAACGAAGACGAGAATGCCAGCGTGTCCGAGACCAAGATGGACCTCGAACGTATCCGAGGCGCGGTTCGGGAAATTCTGATCGCCGTGGGGGAAGACCCCGACCGTGAAGGACTTCGCGACACGCCGGACCGGGTCGCGCGGATGTATGCCGAGGTGTTCCGAGGGTTGCACCAAGACCCGAAAGTTCACCTCCAAAAGCTGTTTACCCAGAAATATGACGAGATGGTCCTGGTCAAGGACATCCGGTTCGAGAGCTTTTGCGAGCATCATCTCCTGCCGTTCATCGGTCAGGCGCATGTGGCTTACTTGCCCAATGGCAAGGTCATCGGCCTCTCGAAGATTCCTCGCGTGATCGACGTGCTCGCGAAGCGTCCGCAAATGCAGGAACGCTTGACCGAGGACGTGGCCGATCTCCTCATGAAGGAGCTCGACGCACGCGGAGTGGCCGTCGTGATCGAGGCCAGCCACAGTTGCATGACCGTTCGCGGGGTTCACAAGCCAGGCAGCTCCTTCGTCACCAGCGCAATGCGGGGTGCCTTCAAGGAGCGGCTTGCGACGCGGCATGAAGTGCTCTCGCTGATCTTCGGCGGCAAGCCGACCTGATTGAGTCGGCTGCTGGGGCGTCGACGCCGTGTTCGCCTTTTTTTATGCCTCGCCGACGTAAGACGCTCGGCCTGGGCCGCCTTAGCGTGAGAGTTGCTCCGAGAACTGGCGCCCTTACGAGCGAGTCCAGGCGATGCCAATCCCGACGATCCCGCTGCTGGCTGATTTTGCGATTCGCCTGGCGTGTGGCCTGGCTTTGCTGCTGCTGGCCACCCCTTGGCGGATCGTGCCCCCCTCGTTCTTCCGGACCCACTCCCAAATTATCCTCGGTCTCCTCGTTCTTGCCGCCCTCGATATGTCGAGGGCGGGCGTGAATGTCCCCGCTGGGGTCGTCATCGGCGCGGCGGTGCTTGCGTATCTCGCCACGGTGACGTGGGGGCTTGGTCTCCCTCGCCTGGCGCTGCCGACGACGAGCGTCATCGTGCTCGCCACGGCAGGCATTCTGGTCGCGGTCTCGCGCGACGCTCGGGCCGAGGCCTGGGCGCTCACCGCCAGCGGCCGGCTGGCCTCCGCGTTTCTGATGGGCTCGACGTTCACGGCGATGCTGCTCGGGCATCACTATCTCACGGCGCCTGCCATGTCGATCTCGCCGCTCCGGCGGTTCGTCAAGTGCATGGCCGGGGGACTCGGGATCAGGGCGTTCGTGGCCGGGCTCAGTCTCTGGTTTTGGCTCAATGGCCCTCCTGGCTCGAACCTTTCGGCGGGCGTCTCGCCCCTCTTTCTGACGATCCGCTGGGGAATGGGATTCGCCGGCCTCGCCCTGGCCACCGTAATGACCTGGAAAACCGTGGAGATCCGTTCCACGCAATCGGCGACCGGTATCCTCTATATCGCGGTCATCTTCGTTCTGATCGGAGAGTTGACTTCATTATGTTCCCCTGCAATGGGGTGATCGTCGCCCAGGGCTGGCTGGCTGAACTGAAGAGAGCGGCGAGGTCGGCGGTCTATCTCGTGGGCGGGGGGGAACGGTAAACTCGAAAGGGTCGCGAAGGGTCGCTGGATTGGGGTGTGAGAGGGTCGTTTGGCGGCGCTTTGGGGCGATCGGCCGATAACGATCCTGGGTCGGGGCAGCGCGAATCCTCGGTTGTGGCAGCGGCTCGATCCGGGGCGCGGCCGCGATCCAAGAAGAGAATAAGGGCGGCCGATGGAGTTGACGTATCAGTGTCCGAACTGCAGTGCGGTGGGCGAAGCCTCGCCGATTGAGTCGATCCCTTCGGTGACTTGCGGAGGCTGTGCGCTGAAGCGTGACATGCATCCCGGGTCGACCGAGAACGGGGCGTTGAAGTCGTGCGCCTGGTGCGGGACCGAAGACCTTTACATCCAGAAGGACTTTCCCCAAGGTCTCGGGCTCATGATCGTGATCGTCGGCTTCGCGATCAGTACGGTCTTCTGGTATTATGAAATGCCAGTGCTGACGTACGTGGTGCTTTTGGCCTCCGCCCTGCTTGACATGGCGCTGTTTTATCGTGTCCCCGACGTCACGATCTGCTACCGCTGTCTGGGCCAATATCGTGGGATGGGATCGAATCCGTCCGGCCGCTTCAAGATGTTCGACCTGGCGATCGGCGAGCGCTATCGGCAGGAGCGGTTGCGAGTGGAGCAGTTGAAAGGCGAGCGGGCTGCGGCCGATGCCGCGTCCTCACCCGAGAGAGCGGGCTGAACTCTGGCGAATTCGACTCACCGTATCGAACGGTTCTTCGGACTGTTTAAGGACGCGGCCCAGCCTTGGATGAGCGGCGAGCACGGATTCACGACGACCTGCGCGGAGTCATCGAGGGCGAGTTGCTATTCAAGCCACTCGAACGCGCCAATTATGCGCATGATGCCAGCATTTATGAGATCGACCCCCTCGGGGTAATCGTCCCTCGGACCGAGCAGGATGTGGCGACTGCGGTCCGATACGCGGCGGAGAACCAGATCGCCGTGCAGGCGCGCGGGGCGGGGACCGACCCGTCGGGCGGGGTCCTGGGCGCGGGATTGGTCATCGACTTCAGTCGCCATTTCCGGCGGATCGTTTCGATCGCCGCCGAGAGCGTTGTGGTTCAACCGGGCGTGGTGCTCGACCATTTGAACGCGCAACTCGCGCCGATGGGCCGACGACTTGGGCCCGACCCCGCCGGCTCCGAGTATTGCACGATCGGCGGGATGATCGGCGTCGACGCCGTGGGCCCTCGTTCGCTCCGTTGGGGGTCGACCGGCGATTACGTGGAACGCCTCCGTGTGGTCTTTGCGCACGGCGAGGTCGCCGAGGTCGGTCGCGAACCCTGGCCCGAGTTCGACGACGACGCAATCGACTTCAAGGGGGTCGTCGTCCGCAAGCTCGGAGCGCTGGTACGGCATAATAGTGAAATGCTCATGCGTCGGATTGCGCCGGTCCCTCGCAATCGCGCTGGCTACGCTCTGGGGCGTTCGGCGACGACTTCATGCATCGATCTAGCGCGATTGATCGTGGGCTCGGAAGGGACCCTGGCCCTGGTCACCGAGGCGACTCTACGGACCATCCCGATCCCCGCCGCGCAAGGGGTCGCGCTCTTGCCGTTCGCGAGAATCGGTGACGCCGCCAAGGCGGTCGTCAAGTGCCTGGAGGAATCCCCGTCTGCCTGTGACCTTTACGACTGGCGGACGCTTCGCCTGGTGCGTGACGCCGTGCCGGCCTTTCGCGACTGGATTCCCGAACTGGCCGAGTCGGTCCTGATCGTCGAGTTCGAAGGTGACGATCCGCACGAGGTGGGCGGCCGGATTCGCCGCTTGACGGATCGGATGGTCCGCTCGCGTTTGCTCGTCGCCGATCCGATCGAGGTCACTCGCCGCGCCGAGGCCGAACGCTTGCTCAATCTGCGCCGCGTGGTCGAGCCTCTTCTGATGCGGATGAAAGGGCCCGCTCGTCCTGTTCCGTTCATCGAAGACGTGGTCGTTCCTCCCAAGGCGCTACCGGACTTCCTGCAACGTCTGCAAAATATCCTCAAATACCATGACGTGAGCTGGACCCTGGATGCTCAGGCCGGCCTCGGCCTGCTGCGGATTCGCCCCTTTCTCGATATCGCCGACCCGGGCGACCTGGCCAAGCTCGAGCCGTTGGCGACCCAGGTCGTCGAGGCGGTGCTCGACCTGGGAGGAGCGATCTCGGGGGCCCACGGCTGCGGTCTCGTTCGGACCCAGTTCCTGAGGCGTCAGTTTGGAGATCAGGTCCAGGTCTTTCGCGAGATCAAGGATGCGTTCGACCCTTTGAACGTCCTCAACCCTGGCAAGGTCATCGGCGATGACCCGCACCTGATCTTGCGCAACATCAAGCCGATGCCGCCTTCGGTTTCCGACGCCGAGGAGGAAGCCGAAGCGACTGCGGATGAGGGGACCGCGGTCGTCCCGTTGATTCTGCCCGTGCTCCGCTGGACCGATCGCAGCCCGATGGAGACGGCCTCGGCCTGCAATGGTTGTGGCGCCTGCCGGACCTCCGACCCGTCGGCGCGAATGTGCCCGACGTTCCGGGCCCTTGGCTCGGAGGCGGCCACACCGCGCTCGAAGGCGAATCTCATCCGCCAGTTGATGGCCGGGACGATCGACCCCAAGCTGTGGGGGACCGAAGAACTTCGCCAGAATGCCGACCTGTGCATTCATTGCAATCTTTGCGCGAAGGAGTGCCCGTCAGGCCTTGACGTCTCCACCTTGATGCTCGAGGCGAAGGCGGCGTACGCCGAGAATCACGGGTTGCCCCAGATGGACTGGATGCTCTCCCGCGTCGACCTCTGGTCGCGCGTGGCGAGCCGCTTCCCGATCATCAGCAACGCCCTCTTGAACAATGGGGCGACGCGCTGGTTGTTCGAGCGGCTCTTTGGCCTTGCCAAGCTCCGGCGGCTGCCGAAAGTGCATCGAACCCCGTTCGTCCGTCGTGCGGCACGGCTCGGGCTGGCTCGGCCGAGGCCCCAGGCGCCTGGTCCTCGGGTCGTCTACTTCGTCGATGTTTATGCCAACTACTTCGATCAAGAGTTGGCCGAAGCGGCGGTGGCGGTGCTCCATCAGGCCGAAGTCAACGTCTATGTGCCTACGGCTCAGCGTGGCTCGGGGATGCCGGCCCTGGTCGCGGGCGATATCGACCATGCCCGCGACTTGGCGTTGGCGAACCTTCGGGTCCTCGGGAATGCGGTTCGCGACGGCTACACGGTCGTTTGCTCCGAGCCGACCGCGACCTTGATGCTCCGTCACGAGTATCTCAAACTGACCGACGATCTCGACGCCGCGCTCGTGGCTGCGAACACGCATGACCTCGGCCAGTATCTCGCCGGACTCGATGCGCGGGGACAACTTCCCGCGCCCAAGCATCCGCTCCGCGCCCGGGTCGGCTATCACCAACCCTGCCACCTCCGCGCGCTTGATGTGGGGACTCCGGGACTCGACCTGATCCGGAACATCCCCGAACTCGACGTCGAATTCATCGATCGTGGCTGTTCCGGCATGGCGGGAACGTTCGGTCTGGCCCGCGACCATTTCCGGACCTCCCTGCGCGCTGGGCGGCCCTTGCTGAACCGGCTTCGCGACGTCGACATCGAGATCGGCTCTACCGAGTGTGGGGCCTGCCGAATGCAGATGGAGCAAGGAGCGCCCAAGCGGACGCTGCACCCGGTCAAACTGCTCAGCATGAGCTACGGCCTGAACCCGGCCCTGCTCCGCCACTTTAAAGCCCCCAAAGCTCGCCACGAAGTCTCCTGACAGATCGACAGATCGACTTCAACTGCGGTTCTTGGGTTGACGCTTTGGGGCACCGCGGCTATCTTGCCCGCCGATTGTCCCGTCAAAAGTCATGTCCAGATTCCAACGATTGTCACCTCGCGGATCCGAACGGGCGGCGTATTGCGTCGCCACTTGACTGTTAACCCGGTCGCGTTCGGAACGCATCGAATAACGCCAGGGACCTTGACGCTTTTCGGAGCGCGAAACACGTGATTCCGAGATGCGACGTCCAATCAAGGGGCTCGGCCAGGGAAGGCTGGCCCTTGCGGTGGCTTGGTCGATTATGGGGAGGTGCCGTGCGGCAGCACGAGCAAACCACCGACAGCACGCGTCGGGCATGGTGCTGGATCATCCTGGGGATCACGCTCGCTCTGAGCCCAATTCAGGCTTGGAGTCAGGCGGAATCCGTCGATCCGGCTCGATCGGCTGAGCCGATCGATCTGGCGGCGGGCTCGATCCGACTCTGGAATCAGGGGGCCGATCAATGGCTCCTGCTCCAGGGAAAGGTCGCCATTCTCCAGGGCTTGGAAGGCGTACGCGCCAATCAAGCGGTTATCAGGGTCACTCGGTCCGAAACGCCAACCGGTGCCACGCACCGGCTCGACGTTTATGCCGAGGGGCAGGCGCAGCCAATCGGCCGCCCTGTCTCCCCCCTGCCCGTCTATCGAACCACCCTGGTGACGGATAAGAACGTCCGGTTCAAGCCCTACGACAACAAGGCTGTGGCTCGCGAAGCCGGCCCCCCGAAGGGCCTGGCGATTCTCGGCCGCGCCTTTCCGGCGACTCAACGCGCCAGCACTCCGCCGCCGATCATCCCGCTGCCGAATGCTCGTCCGGTCAAATCGGCTGCGCCCGCGACTGAGTCGAGGCCGGAGATCAGCCTGGCTCCCCCGTCGCCGGTTACGCCGACGACGGTCACCCGTAGGGCAGCACCCACGGCGGAAGCGACCGAGGCACCTCGGCCGAGCTCTCGTCCGGTCATACCGGTCGAGCATCTGAGCGAGTCGATGCCCGTGACCGTTCCCGCTTCGGCGGCGGATGTCTCGCCCGCCACCCCCGCCAGCCTTGGGTATCCGCCCGCTCAAAGGGACGGAACTCCCGGCGCTGTCGGGTCGCTGCCGAGTGCTCGTCCGGTGATATCGGACGTCGCGCCAGTCACCGAGCCGTTGCCGGAGTTCGCTCCCGTGCCCCCGGTGGTTCCGCCGGCCGTGGATGCAAGTGCGGATCAGGCCGAGAAGATCGACCGAGTCGTGGTTCCGACCCAGTTCGAGCCGGAAGGCTTTGATGGGGGCTCGCAGGGTGATCCGCCAGGCGGGTTCCCTGCGCCGGCGGAGTCGCCGGAGATGGAGGATGCGCCGAGCGTTCCCAATCTTTCTCCGTTTCCGCTCGAGCCCCCCACGGATCTCGAACCGCTGCCCGGGCCGGGCCTTGAGCCGGCCCCTCGCTCGCCGGCTGGCGGTGCCGCCTCGCCTGCCAAGCCCGCGTCGCCCACGATTCCGATCATGCCCGGCTCGCAGCGCACGACGCGGATGACCTCCCGCGACGGGACCCCTTATACCCTGCAAACACTTCCCAATGCCGGGGGGTACAGCACGATCATCATCCGAGGGGGGGTGAACGTCCTCACCGTCTCCCCTCCCCCGATGGGCGTGATCGACCTTTCGGCCGATCGGGTCATCATCTGGCGCAAGATGGATGCCAAGACGAGTACCGGCCCCAACGGTGAACAGATCGAGGATGCCGGCGACCCGATGGAGATCTATCTCGAAGGTCACGTCATCATTCGCCAGGACAAGCAGGTGGTGGCCGGCACCGGCGATCAACAGACTTATCATGCGGAAAAAGCCTACTTCAACATCCAGTCGGGTCGCCTGATCGCGGTCGATGCCCAACTCGACATGTTCGCTCCCGGCCTGATCGCGCCGACCAAGATGTTCTCGCCCCGGATCGAGCAGTTCCGGCCCCTGGTTCCGGGTAAGAACGGTGGAATGACCTATGGGTTCGAGGAGATTCGGGCCGACCAGACGATGCTCACCGGCAGCCGGTTCCCGGTCCCTGGCTACCGATTCACCAGCCGCTCGGTCGATATCACTCACGTTCTGAGCACGAAGACCGATCCCAACACGGGTCAGAGCGTCGGCGACCCCCGCGACCCTCGCACCGAGCCGGACCTGACCTGGCGGATCGACGCGCGACGGAATGTTTTCTACCTCGGCCCCTTGCCTGTCTTCTACTGGCCACGGATTCTCGGCAACGCCGACGACATCGAACCGCCGATGCGCCAGATCCGCTACGGCTATAACAACTACCTCGGGCATCAGGTCCTGGCCGACTTCAACGGGTTTCGCCTGTTCGGCATTCGCAAGCCGGACTGGATCGATACCTGGAATATCGACATCGACTACTTGAGCATGCGCAGCAAGCAGTTCCCTGCTCTCGGCTCCGAGATCGGCTGGTTCGGCAAAGACTTTGTGAGCGACCTGTTTGACCCGTACCGGCGCAATAAGCGCGAGATGGACAAACTCGGACCTGACGGCTACTTCGGCTACCTGGATATGTGGGGGCTGAGAGACGACGGCATCGACGTGCTCGGTACTGGGCCGGCGATCGTCACACCGTCCGGAGACATTCGCCTTCCCGATGGGACGGTGCCGGGCAAGCGTGGGTTTCAACGCGGAATTAGCGGAATTCCGGGTCTGCCCAATGGCGTTCCCGCCTTCCAGAAGTTTCGTGGCCGCATCAATATGCGGCATATGCAGTCACTCCTCGGACCCGATGCCGATCCCTACGAGGACTTTCGGTTCCAGGTGGAGGCCGCCTACGTCTCCGATCGTCAGTTCCTGGAAGAATACTATAAGCGTTTGACCGAGACCGGGCTTGACCAGGAGACCCTCGGCTACGCCATCCGGCAAAAAGACAACTGGGCCTTGTCGATCTGGACCGAGGCCAACCTCCAGAACTTCAACACGGAGACTCAGTGGCTTCCCCGGCTCGACTACTACCGCCTGGGTGATTCCCCTCTGGGGAACCTGCTGACTTACGACCAGCACTCAGGCATTGACTATGCCAACGTGCACACGGCCGTGGAAGTGAACAACCCGAACATCTTCGCGTTCATGCCCTACGACCCGATCTCGAACACCAGCGGAGTCTTCCGGTCGGGGCGTGCTTTCACCAGCCATGAACTCGACATGCCGCTGAACTTCGACAACATTTTTCGGGTCGTTCCCTACGTCCAAGGGCAAGCGGTCGGCTGGGACAACCAGATCAGCGGCACCGCCGTCGGGCGGATCTGGGGGGCTGCGGGGGCACGTGCCGACATCATGGCCTGGAAACGCTACCCCGACATCGAAAGCGACCTGTTCAACGTTCACGGCTTGAACCATAAGGTCAATTTTCAGGCCGACTATCGAAACGCCTATTCCAATGTGAACCTGAATGAACTTGGAATTCAGGACGACCTCGACGACAACACGTATGAGTTCGTCCGGCGGTATTTCGCACTCTTCCAATACCACGGGGGACTGCTCCCGCCGCAGTACGATCCGCGTCACCTGATCCTGAGGCGGGGGATTTCGCCGATCACCGGGACGACCGACGTTCAGGGGACCATTCAGACCCTCCAGTTGAACATGCACTCGCGGCTTCAGACCAAACGAGGGCCCGAGGGGAAACGGCGGATCATGGACTTCATGACCTTCGACCTCTCGACGACCTATTTCCCCTACGCCCAGCGCGATAACTTCGGCAAAGCCTTCGGTCAGAATACGTACAACTGGCAGTGGTTCCTCGGTGATCGCACAAGCCTGGTCTCGTACGGCTGGTTCGAGTTCTTCGATATCGGGGGCAAGCCGAAATTCCAGCCAAACAAGAACCTGGCAGAGGACCCGTTCGGCCTGAACGTGATTACGTCGGGTATTTCGATCAGCCGTCCCCCACGTGGGAATATCTTTATTGGCTATACGATCCTCGATAGCGGACAGATCACGACTTCGGCGTTGAACCCGAGCGTCAGCTACTGGATGAGCCCGAAGTGGTACGGGACGTTCTCAACGTCGTATGACTTTGGCAACGCAATCTGGCTGTCGTCGATGTTCTCGTTCACTCGGGTCGGTGCCGACTACCTGACGACGATCGGCCTGGTGGTCGATCCGCAGCGTAACAATTTCTCCCAGCTCGCGATTGCGATCTCGCCCCGCCTCAGCCCGGGAATCCGTCTGGGATCGGGAAGTGGGCTGAACCAGTTCGACTCGCGCTATGCACCGACACAATGACTATGAATGAGTTACGGGATCCATCCGGACGAGTTCCGAGTCGACCTGGGGGCCAGTTCATGCTCGACGGAGCTCACGAGACCGAGATGCCGCGAGGCCTGTTGACGGTCCCTGACCGCGACGATGACTGGAGCGAGTTCGACCCGCCGGGGATCTGGACGGCCCGCGCGGGCCGTCGGAACTCGCGCGAGAAGTTCGCCGCCGGCCTCCGAGGGTTGAAGCACGCGATTCGAGGCGACTCGAGCTTCTTCGCCCATGGCTATCGCGGGATCCTGATCGCGATGACGGCCACTCTGCTTGGGGTTAGCCCCTGGGCTTGGTGCCTGCTTGTGATCGCAGCCTGTATGGTGCTGCTCTCCGAGTTGACCCATAGCGCCATCGATACGTTGGCGCGGGCGGTCGGCGATCCCGAGGCGCCTCCGTTCCGGATGGCCCGAGAGATTGCGGCGGCCTGTGTTCTGGTCGCCGCCTTTGGATCGGGGGCCGTGACCGTGGTCGTCCTGACCCTGAAGTTTGGTGAGCTGCTCGGCTGGTGGCACTGAGAATCCATCCAGGCCGGGCGGGTCCCCCTTGCCCGTTCAGTTCCCTTGCGCTGCATGAAGCGCGGCGTGCGCGGCCTCATCGGCCGGTCGCGTGTCGCGGCTCTTGCGCACGGTAAGCTCGATCCGGCTGAGGTACTTCACGTTGGCACAGTCATCGAGCTCGTCGGTGTGACAGGCCGCCGGATCCTTGATCAAGAACCGGATCGGCCCACCATGCTCCAGGCCGAGAGCCTGATCGCCGAGCCGGTAGACCACGATGCCTTCGCCCCGGACCGCTTGCAAGGGGACCGAGACGTGGAAGTCGTCGCGATCGGCATGGAGTGTCAGGTAGTTTGCCTCGGGGCGTGGCTGGACCTTTGCCAGCAGCACTTCAAGAACGACACCGTCCCCCTGCCGCTGAGGATGGAACCGCGAGACGTCGCGCACCTGCGCTGACTCGGGCAAGTGCGCGAGGTCCTCGAACGTCAGTTCCAAGGGGTGTTCGACTGCGCCGTCAAGCTTGAGAACCAGGGGTTTATCCATCGGTTTTCGTTCCGTCGTATCGGAAAAAAAGGAGAATTTAACCACGAATGACACAAATGACACGAATAATAACAAAGAAATTCAATCATTTTTTATTCATTCGTGTCATTTGTGTTATTCGTGGTTAAAAAATTAATGATCCGCCAATGGGCTAGAAACCAGTAGGAAGCGGGTGTCTCCGCAAAAGGTTTGTCCGAAAAGAGTTGCACCGCAGCGTCGACTGTAAGCCATGACAGGGAAACGACTTGCAGTGTCCGCTCTTTTCCGTTTGGTTTTTAGCCCATTGACGGATCGTTGGAAAAAAAGAGGGGCACCGGCGGCCTTGTCCTCGCGGTTGCGAGCTCACGATGTCTCGGCCGGTTCACGCACGTTGAATTCGAGCTTCCAACGGCGGGCGTCGCGGGTGCTGTTGCACCAGAGCTCGAGCGTGCCCACCTCGGTCACCTGCGAGTGGAGGCGAACCGGGACGGTCTCGCCCGAGTCGCCCTCCTCGGCGGCCAACGAGGTCTCCATCGGGGCCATTTCCTGGAGCTCGTCGGGCTGCCAGCGGTCGAGGATCAGGCCGACCGGGTCGTCGCGCCGGGTGGTCGACCCGAGAAAACGGAACTCCGCCGGTTCGCCGACGACCAGGCCGAATTCAGGGCCGGGGACGTCTCTCTCGGTCCCCTCCTCCATTCCCATCGGCACGACACAGAGGGCTTTGATGGGCGGGGCCACGCCGGGGACGGCCGGGGCCGAGGTTTCGATCCCGACGTAGTAGGAGCGGGGAACACCGCCTCGGATCCGGATCCCTCGCCCTTGGCGGACCTGCCCGTAGTAGGCGGCCCCGAGCGCGACGGCCAGGTCGAGGTCATGGGTTTCCAGGGGAGGCACGGGTTCGCCGGCCCAGGAGGAAAGGACCTCGACGACCCGTTCCCGGAGTTCCGTCGCCTTGAAGACGCCGCCGTTGAAGAGAATGGCCGAAGGGCGGATGGTCGACCCTTTGGCGTGAAGCGACCCTGCCTGTTGACCCAAGAACCGCGCGAGGTGTCGGGTAATGGCCGGGTCGGACGCGTAGGGAAGGCCGATCTCGGTCAGGCCCACGCGACGGCCACGCGCGGGCATGTCGGCCGGAGCGCAGTGGGGGAGGAATCCGTCGAGCAGGACGGTGTTCAAGGTTTCGCGGGACAGTTCGGTCTTGATGGCGCCGCCGATGACCTTCGATCCCCGGCCCAGGATCGTCACCGGCGCCGAGGTCTTCTGGGGGCTGGCGAAGAGCGTCTCCTTGGCGGTCCGGCAGGCATAACTGAGCGCGACGCGCTGGGTGGCGTCGAGTCCGTCCATGCCGTTGGGAAGGGGCGCGCCCACGGCATGGGCCAGCGCCAGGTCCATGTTATCGCCGCCGAGCAGGATATGCTCGCCGACGGCCAGGCGGGTCAGAGCCAGGTCTCCCCCTTGGTCGGTGACGGCGATCAGGGTGAAGTCGGTCGTCCCGCCTCCCACGTCGCAGACCAGGAGGAGGTCGCCCACCTTGACGTTCTTGCGCCAGCTCTCACCGCGTGCCGAGAGCCAGGAATAGAAGGCGGCTTGCGGCTCTTCGATCAAGGTGACCTGCTCGAACCCCGCCGCGCGTGCCGCCTCGACGGTCAACTCGCGGGCCACGGCGTCGAACGAGGCGGGGACGGTGAGGAACACGTCCTGATGCTCGAGCCGGTCGGTGGCCGTCTTGCCAGCGATCCGCTGGTTCCAGGCGTCACGAAGATGCATCAGGTAGGCGGTCGAAGCCTCCACGGGCGAGACTTTTTCGACCCCCTCCGCCGGGTTCAGGGGGAGGATCGGACTGCGGCGATCGACCCCGGGATGCGAGAGCCAGCTCTTGGCCGAGCTTACGAGTCGGCCCGGGACCTTGGCCCCGTGCTCGCGGGCGAACAGGCCCACGACCTGATCGGGCCGTGACTTCCAAGGAAGTTCGGTGGCCCCCGCCGGGAATTCCTTGGCGGCGGGCAGGTAGAGGAACGAGGGGAGGACAGGCCGATCCCCGACGTCGTTGACTCCCACCACCTGAGGAATGGCCAACGCCCGGATCGGCGCCGGGGTGTCGTCGGTCGCCTCGCGGGTATCGGCATAAGCCAACGCGCAGTTCGTCGTACCCAGGTCGATGCCGACGACGTAGCGGGACATGCGGACTCCTTGCGTTGTGCAACCAAAGAGGACCTGAGCCTGTAGGGGACTCGGCTCCGACGCCGGTCAATCCAAAAGAAAAAAAAAGGGCGTCGAGGGGCATGCGCCTACCGCCTCTCGGCGGCCTGCTCAGGCGACCTCGACCTCAGCCGGCGAGAGCACCGACGTATCGTCACGGGCGACTGGGAGGATGGGGAGATGGACCGCCTTGACCCGCCAGCCGTGGTGTTTCAAAACGCCCTGGAACGGAGGCGATCCATTCACGTTACCGATCAGGCGGATGGCGGCCGGATCGAAGTCGGCCGCGATCGTTACCCGCTCTTCCTCGGCCGCGTTCATGATCGGCTCGATCGTCAGGTAATCACGCAAAGACTTGCGGCAGCCGCGATGGATGTCCCGGACCGCCGCGCCGATCTGAGCGTCGGTGTAGGCGTCGATGTCTTCCTCAAGGAAGTCGATCAAGCGCCCGTCGCGCTGGAGGACCGCCAGGACCCGGAGGTCGGGGCCCGTCGAGGCCTTGAGGAAGAGCGGTTCAACCCGAGCCGCGAAGTCACGGTCGGTCATCGTGCGGAAGCAGGACTTCAGGGCTAGCCAGAGACGGTTCAAAGGGACAACTCCTCGTGCTCGAGCTTGGTGTCCGAGGGGGCCGGGCGATGGCCGAGAAGCGTCAACAAACACGTAAACCGGACCGCTCGCCCTTCCACTCGTCGTCCTGCGAAAAAGGTCGTTCGACCAGGATCAATTCCCCACTTTAACCGCATCAACGCCGCTTGAAAACGCGCCGATTGTGGAGAAATACCGGATGATCAGCTCCGATCGGGCGAATCCGCGCCACCGTTGGGGCTCCTCTTTTGTTGTGGTCAGGGTTCGCCCTGACCCAAATCGCGAGGAGTGAGTTCTGCGGGAGGATTGGACGGTGGATTGACCTCCGCTCGCTCTTCCGGATTTCGGGTGGCGACGTGGACGTTGACGAAGGGGGCACGAACATGAACGCCGTTCTTGGTTCGGACGTTGACGAGCCCACCGCCGTCGTCCGAGCCGACTCGGTCGGGGCCATGACAGCCAAGAAGGGAACCCGACATGACGAGAGCGATCAGGATTCGGCCGAGGTGGGGTTGCATGACCCAGGTCTCCCATTTTCCAGGAACTTCACTGAGAAGAAGATCGACATCACGCCTTCTCTGAGTTACTTTCAATAAAGAGCAAAGTCCTTGCTCCTCGCGAGTAAGGCTCGAGTCGACCACACCCGGTTCTTCGAGACCTGGCCCACCTGATCTGCCTCGACACCATCAAGACCTGGGCCGCGATCCTCAGGAGTCGATATCATCATGTCCTCGTTTCGTACTCGAGAGGAGCCGGATGGTCTGGTCATCATGCTCGACGATGCTGCCGGCTTGAATGACTTCCGAACCTCCGCGTTCCGCGACATGCTGTATGAACTCGTCGAGGCGATCGAGATGCCTCGGGTCGCCTTCAACCTGAGCAAAGTCGACTACCTCTCCAGCTCAGGTGTCGCAATCCTTGTCGGTTTGAAGCGACGCATCGATACGAAGAAGGGCAAACTCGTCCTCTTCGGCGTCCAGCCGGTCGTCCTCGACCTCCTGCGGATCATGAAGCTTACCCAATATTTCACCTTTGCCGATGACGAGAGTCAGGCACTGGCGTCGCTGCGTCCGGTCTCTACGGCGTAATCCTCCCTTCTGGTTTCCTCGATACCCCTGCTTGCCTACCTTATCGGCTCGCCTGAAGTCTTCGCGAGACGATCGCCGAGTTAATAAGCCGTAGCCTTAGCTCGTTGCGCCATCAAGGGCTTGGGATCGGACTGATTGGAAAAACCGTCTCGACTCATCCGATAGGCGCACGATCCGGGGGTTTTCAGCCGGACAGCCATCCGAATCAGGGACGGCGGCTCGCGGCGGTTTTACGCCTGGCAGGAAGACGGGCGGAGTGACCGGCCTTTTTCCGAGCCGCATTGGGGAGGGAATCTTCGATGAAATCCACTAAACGGTCTGACCGGCCCGATTCGAACCGGCTCAAGCTGGGATCGAGCCTCGAGGCACTTGAGCAGCGAACGGTGCTTTCCACCATCAAGCCGTTCACGCCTTGGATTCCGACCGATTTGCCGGTCTACACGGCGGTGACGCACAAGCCTCTTGCCTTCTCGATTGATGGCTTGGTCGATCAGGCGCGGCAGAACCCTCAGGCGCAGTTCTTGAACAGCCGAGGCAAAGTCGTCTCGGGGAAGGACCGCCAGAGGAACGAGTGGACGATCACGGTCCACGGACCAGGTAGTGTCTTGGTCACGGACTCGACCCCGAACGACGGGATGCTCGACGACGATATCGACACGATCCAGCTCATCGGGACGGACCCGAACCGGACCTATGTGACGGCTCAGACCACGGCCTCGGCCTACACGCCCACTAACGGCACGGTTCTCTTCAACAAGTTGGTCAGCACCACCGGTGTGAAGTCGATCATCCTGAATGGGTTCACTCTGACCCAGACCGTTGCGCCGCCCGCGGGCCAGGCAAACAACTCCGATACCGGGATCTTCCTGACCGGCGGCGTCGGCCTGCTTCAGTTCCATAACATCCTCGGCACGTTTGACACCGCGACATCCGACGTCACGACCGGTGCGGAACGGATCCCGGATGGACCGATCAACATCGTCATCGGCGACCCGTCGACCCGGCTGAAGGTGGCGCCGACGATCCGGCTGGACAGCATCTTCAACACGGTCATCGACTCCACCGGTGCGGCCGTCGCGACGGATCCGCAGGTCAACCCGACGGTCAATTTCCTCGTGAACGGTGAGCTGCACGGTCTCGAGATTGTCTCGTCGACCCAGCATCCCTACGTCGATCCGGCGCAGCAGCTCAACGGCGTGCAAACGATTCGCGGCCCGATCGGCGGACCCACGCTCCGTTACACCAACTCGACGCTCAGCCCGATCGCCAGCGCCGGCACTCAGTACCAGTTCCCCATCGTCGGCACGACGGGCCGTACGGCGGTCCGGGCCACCGGCATTGGTCAGCTCAAGTCCAAGGCGGGCGTGACCAATGTCACCGCCTCGCGCGGAGCTGTCCCGTTCCAGAATGGGTTCAGCGGGTTGAGCCACCTCAGAAAGGCCTCGTTCGGCGCGAATGCCGACGCCTTGGGTCTGGATGTGAATGGCCGAATCGGCTCGTTGAAGTTCAAGAAGGGACTCGGCAGCCCCGTCGGCAACAGCGCCTCGGCCACTCAACTCGGGATTCCCGAGGGGCAGACCGGCTACCCCGCCGCCGGCTTGCAAGGGGGCCTGGTGACCGCAAACCGCATCGGCAGAGTGAATGTCCAGCCCGCCAACACGGAACTTCAGACGTCGAGCAACCCCGACTTTGTTCAGCTCAATCGCCAGGGATATATCACCTACTTCCCTCACCCCGGCAATGCGTTGACTTCGGCCGCGATCGTTTCCGCCGGCTCGATCGGGAAGACGCGGGTCGTCGGCACGACGGTCAACAGCGAGATCAAGGGGGGCTTCCACTACCCCTCCTTCGCTGCCGGGCTGGAAGGGACGCGGTCGCCGAGCAAGGTCGGGCCGGTCAAGGTCAACGGCGATCTGGTCAACGGCGTTGTCTCGTCGACCTATCGTCCGGGGGCGAACAACATCTATGGCAATCCGCCTCGGATCGCCGGCCCTGGTCGTATCGTGGGCAACTCGAACAGCACCCTTTACGCGACCGCTGGGACCACCCCGCTCAACAACGGAGGCGCGGGTTACTACGCTCGCCAGAAGAACGGTGGATATCTGCCCCCGCGCTCGATCCACCGCAAGGTCAGCAGTGCCCAGTTCTGATTCTTCCGCAGTCTAAAACAACGAGCCGCCGCCGGTTTCATGCCGGCGGCGGCTCGTTTGCGTTTGTGAGTCTCAAGGTTGCGAGGCCCTTTGCCAGGTCAGGTCCGAAGCCCGACCGACCCAAACCTTACCAACGCCAGAGCGCGGTGCCCCAGTTCAAGCCTGCGCCGAACCCCGAGGTGAGGAGCAGGTCGCCTCGCTCGATCGATCCGGCCTGGACCAGCTCGTCGAGAGCGATTGGGACGGATCCGGCCGAAGTATTGCCGTACCGTTCGAGGTTCTTGAAGACGGCATCGCGATGGAAGCCGAGGACGTCGCTGGCGGCGTGGATGATCCGAACGTTGGCCTGGTGCGGGATGAACCAGCGAACGTCGTCGACCAGGCAATCGGCCTTTCTCATGACCTCGACCGTCGAATCGGTCAAGATCCGCACGGCCCACTTGAACACCGCGCGACCGTCCATCGTGAGGAAGTGGAGCCCTTGCTGGAGCGCCTCGACCGTGGGGGGGATCCGGCTCCCGCAAGCGGGCCGGCTCAGTAAGTCGCCCCCCGAGCCGTCGGATCCGAGTTGGTAGGAGACCAGCCCTTGCTCCGGTGACCCCGGCCCGAGCAGGACGGCCCCGGCCCCGTCGCCGAAGAGCGGAAAGCTCTTCTGGTCGCCCGGATTGATCACCCGGCTATTGCAGTCCCCTCCAATGACGAGGGCTCGTTTGCTGGTTCCGGCCGCCACGAACTGCGCAGCGGTGATGAGCGCGAAGATAAACCCCGCGCAGGCTGCCTGGATATCGAATGCCGGACAGTTTAACTTCAAACGGTCCTGGACCAGGTTACCGGTGGAAGGAAAGCACATGTCAGGTGTGAAAGTGCCCACGACCAGCAGGTCGACCTCGGCTGGTTCACAGCCGGCAGCCTTCAGGCAGCGGATTGCGGCCTGGGTGCAGAGATCGCTTGTGGCCTGGTGCGGAAGCGCGAACCGGCGTTCGTGAATCCCTGTCCGATTGACGATCCATTCGGGGTCAAACCCGTGCGAATCACGCAAATCGTGATTGGTCACTACGTTTTCGGGAACGTAGCTGCCGGTCCCGAGGATCTGTATTCCCGTCAGCGAGCGGGTCCGCGGCTCGACGTGCAATTGGCCGTTGCTCATAGGCGATCCGCGAACGGTCATCCACCTGGTTCTAGAGTTCTGAGCCCGAGGGGACACTCCTCGACGGCGGCCCCCTCCGATTCCGAATTCCGCGTGCGGATCGTTGATCGACGACTCTCAGGACCCGAACAAGGCTCGACGCGAGGTGGGATTTTTGGGAAATCGGGCGTTTTCTGGAAAGCGGCGCAGGGCTGCTAATACGACTCCCTCGGCGACTTTTGAGATTCGCCTTCGCAAGCAAAACTCTCGTTCGAACAAGGGAGAACACGACTATACTGACTGGCTCTCACGCTGGCCAGAGCAAATAGACCGACCGGGATCTGTCCCTAACCGGCTTGCCTTGGCCCTCTTTTCGATTCTGGTTCCTCGGAGCCCGGCGGCCGCTGGCTGGGACTTTTGCAATGCCCGAACATTGGATTCGCCTCCGTGGCGGCTGGGAGTGGCAAACCGGGGCCGCTGATGCGGATGTCGCGATCAAGCGGCCGGTGACCTTACCGATCGAATGGCCCGTCGTCGGTCAGGCCGGCCCCGTGCGCCTGCTCCGTCGTTTTGGTTGCCCACCCATCGATCCGCTCCGCGAATCACTTACCTTGCGTCTGGAAAAGGTCCCGGGACTGCTCGCGGTCCAGCTCAACGGCCACGTACTGGAAGGTCCGTTGGACGAGACTTTGACGTTCCGACTTGCTCCGGAATCGATTGGGCCGCTTTTAGCGAAGAACCTGCTGATTCTCGAAGTTGACCCTACTCGTGCCACTCGTCCGGGAGAAACATGGGGGCAGATCGCCCTGATTGTCGATGCACCCAAAAGGGGATGAGAAACGTTCGACCAAGCGGCCTTGAGTGGAGCCGATGGCCCCTCTGGCTGGCGGGTTGCGGCGTGGCAATGGTACACTTTTCTTCGTCTTGGCCTCGAGACGATTCTGAGCGAACGCTTTCCGCATGCATGCCATCGACTTTCTCAAAGACCCGTCGAAAGTGCCGGTCAAACCGGTCTACGCCGTTTTCGGCGACGACGTGTACCTGCGCCGGGAGAGCCTGGCGTCGATTCGCCGGTTGATTCTCCACGGGGACGACGAGGAAATGGGCCTGACCCGGTTCGCCGGGGAGCATGCCTCGCTGGCCGATGTCATTGACGAGGTTCGCACCGTACCCATTTTCGCAAAACGCAAAGTCGTGATCGTCGACGGGGCCGACCCATTCGTTACCGCACACCGCAAAGAGCTCGAGGCCTACGTCGAACATCCGTCGACGGCCGGCGTCCTGGTCCTCGCGGTGAAACTCTGGCCGTCGAACACCAAGCTCGCCAAGAACCTGGAGAAGGCCGGCCTTTCCATCGAATGCAAAGGGCCTTCGGAAAAGGTTTTGGGTGCCTGGCTCGTTCACATGGCCAAGACCCGCTCCGAAGTCCGCCTCGACTCTGACGCGGCCTCGCTCTTGATCGAACTGGTGGGGACCGAGGTTGGGCTCTTGATCTCCGAGATCGAGAAGCTTGCCGTCTTCGTCGGAGCCCAAGCGCGGATCCAGCGGGATGTTGTGGCTCGAATGGTGGGCGCGGGGCGAATCGAGGACGTTTGGAACGTACTCACCGCCACCACGACCGGCCGGGGCGAGGTCGCGCTCGATTTGCTCGATCGCCTGCTCGGCGCGGGGGAGCATCCGATCGGTCTGCTTGCGGCGATGAGCGCATCACTGCGTAAGGTTCATCACGCCGGGCAATTGCGAAGGAATCGGATGCCTCTGGACAATGCCTGTGAGGAAGCCGGGATCAAATTCGGCCGGGACAAGGTGCGGCTTCAGCACGCCCACCTCGGTCCGCGCCGGGTCGATCAACTCCCTCGCCTTTTGCTGCAAGCCGACCTCGACCTTAAGGGGGCATCCAACTTGCCCCCTCGCGTTGTGATCGAGAAGCTTCTGATTGAACTCGCCCGCCCCCGCCAAGATTAGGAATCATAGAGAGAATGCACGCCATGATTCGTGGCGCCGGCCTCGGGTTCGGCCTGCTGCTGAGCGTTCTTACGACCATGACCTCGGTCCCTGGTGCCGAGCGTTCGGAGCCGGCGAACCGGGTCGGCCCCCAGGTGCCTGTGGCTCTGCTCTGGGGACCCGACGATCGACTGCACGTCGCGCTTCGCGAGGCTCGGCGACTCGTCACCGTCGATCCCCAGAACTGGCAAGTCGTCGCCGATTGGCCGGTGCCGATTCGTCCTTGCTCGCTGGCCCTCGACGAAACCGGTTCGACCTATTTCGTGGGAGGGGCGGATGGAGAAACGCTCGTCCTTGATCGCGAAGGCGCAGTCGTGCGGACGCTGACAGCCGGGAAAGGTCCGACCCGGATCCTTCCGCTCCCCGCCGGTCAGGTGGCGGTCGGGTCGCTCTGGGATGCGGCCGTCCGGGTCATCGATTGGCGGGATGGGCACGTCGTGGCTACGCACCGGCTGCCGTTCCCGGTGGGAGCGCTGGCGCGAACGCCCAAGGGGCGGGTGGTCGTTGCCGACGCGTTCGGCGGACATCTGGCCGACTTCGTGCCGGGCCGGCCGGGAAGCGAACGAGTCCGGAACTTTGAGGGCGTCAATCTTGGGGCGATCGCCGTCTCGGATGAAGGTAAGGAACTGCTTGTCATCCACATGGAGCAGCTTGAACCGGCTCCGATCACGGCCGCCAACATCGACCGGGGACTCATTCTTTCCAGCCGTCTGAGCGGAGTCCAGCTTTCGGAGTTTGACTCGGAAGCGGACGAGCCCTTGAGCCGTCGCCAGGTCGTTCTCGACGGTCCGGTCCACGGCGCCGCCGACCCGAGTGCGCTGGCGCTCAGCCCTGACGGAACCCAGATCTTCATCACCTTGGCCGGATCGCACCATCTTCTCAAGAACGATCGCACCAACGGCGGCTTGGTAGCTGCCGGTGAGCCGCATGGGCTTCGCCCCTTGGGGCATAATCAGCGTTTGCAAGTGCTCGAGGTGGGACGATCACCCGTCGCCGTTGCCTTTGATCGGTCAGGGCAGCTTGTCGTGACGGCAGACTCGATGTCCGACCGAATCTCCGTCGTCAAGGTCGCCAACCTCTCGCGCGTCGCCTCCGTCGAGCTCAGCTCAGGGCCGATCGCGCGGACTCCGGAACAACGTGGCGAAGCCCTCTTCCTCGACGGTCGACGTGCTCTCGATCGCTGGATGAGCTGCTCGAGCTGCCACAACGCAGGCCATACCAATGGGTTGAACTTCGACACGATGGGTGACGGCGGGTTTGGCGCTCCCAAGAACACGCCGAGCTTGCTCGGGGTGGCCGGGACCGAACCTCTGGCCTGGAACGGGTCGCTCGCCCGGCTCGCCGATCAGGTTCACCAGTCGCTTGAATCGAGTCTGCGCGGCCCTGACCCAGCACCGGGCATGGTCGACGACCTGGTCGCCTATCTGGAAAGCCT
Source organism: Singulisphaera acidiphila DSM 18658 (assembly GCF_000242455.2). Taxonomy (GTDB): domain Bacteria; phylum Planctomycetota; class Planctomycetia; order Isosphaerales; family Isosphaeraceae; genus Singulisphaera; species Singulisphaera acidiphila. The sequence continues at coordinate 3,729,591 of NC_019892.1, read as the reverse complement.
TCGGCCGCCGCCGCCGCGCCGGCCTCGAGACGACCCCGCCGCCCAACGGGGAGCGGCCCTCTTTCAGGCGAGGCGATGTGAGTCTTGCCACCGGCCCCCTTCATACACGATCGCCGGTGTTCGAGACGTCGGGCTCGACGACGGCTCGGGAGGCAACCGCAAGTTTAACCCCCCTTCCCTGCGGGGTGTTGGGTGGTCGGCCCCCTATTTCCACGACGGCAGGGCGGCCACTCTCTCGCAGGTGGTTCAGAGTCACAGCCCAGGTCAAGAAAGAGCCCTCAGTCCCCAAGAACGGGACGACCTGGTCGCCTTTCTCGAATCACTCTGATTCTCACTCCTGGTTTACACTGATGTCCTCGAGCAAGGACGACTCCTCAGTTATGGGAGCCGTCCTGTCCTTTTCCATTGCGCAACGCAGGCGGGCTACCGATCATGGAACATTGTGTCGCGAAAATTGCCGAGATCATTGCTCGAAATCAGAGCGATCGACGCTCGATTCTTCAGCTTGGCTACAACTTGGGTCGCCTGAGCGAGCTGACTGGTTTAGGTCGAGAACCCTTCTGGGATCGCTGGAAAGAGGCCGTGGCCGAGTGGGACGAGAAGAAATTGGCGGTCCTGGCTCAAGAATTGCAGAACAATTCATGCTAAGGAACCGCCCCAGTCTCACTTTCCGATGTGACCGAGGTAAGCCGCCGGGAACATTCTCAGCGGCCGGATCGTCGGGCTGCTTTGGGAAAAGGAACTCCATCGCTCAAACTTCAAGAGTTTGAACGAAAGATGCGTTTGTGTTGGTTTTTTTAGAAATAGGGATTAGGGCCTTTGCGAAGGCCGTTGAAGGGAGGTTATTGTCAGTCAAGGCAGTCTGGGAAAGCCATCGGTATTACCGATGAAGAATCGGTTAAACTCGGAATTCTCGGCAGATTCGCCAAGTTTTTCCTTGCTTGAAACTCATGAGTTCGTCAGAATAAGAACGTTCTGAAAACCTTCGGATCGATAACTTCGGCATTTTCAGATCGGTCAATTCTGACGCGTTCGACGAAATTGACTAACGCTTATTGTGGCTTGCTAGCGGAATTTAGGGTAATGCGACTCACTCATTCGGATGGTGTAATGACTTTGATGGAGCAAGTGGAGACTCGAGTTCGTCAATCGACTCACGGTCGAATTCGCAATCTCCTTGTAGAAGAGGTGCAGGGACGGCTCGTGATCCGTGGCCAGGCGCCTTCTCATCATGCGAAGCAACTGGCTTTGCACGGTGCCTTGGAATTGCTCTCGGGTGATCGGTTCTCCTCCGTCATCACCGTGGGGCGAAGCGCACCGGTGGCGGAAGAGGCGGTTGTCTAAGCTAAGGTCGTCTGGTTTGTCGGTTGTCGTTGAGGCTCGTTGCACGTCTTCTGTCTGGTCCGCACTGTCCTTGCCCCCCTCGTTGACGTCAGCACCTGGTCCTGGGTCTCTCTGGTGTACGATCCACCCCGGCCGTTTGGACCGGGGTGTTTCCGTGTCTGGAGCCAGCGGATTTGCCCCTTGGCGTGAGGGCTTGAGTGCGTCTTGCCTTGAGGGCGAGGCGGATATCGACCATAGTAGGTGACGCCCCTCTAGTGATCGCGGCACCAAGGGGTGGACTTGCGCGGAGGAGTTCGAAAACCCTCCGCAGCCCGTGTTCGGGGTGGGGTACAAACTCCCGATCCGTAGGGGCCCCGGTCCCATTTCTTTCCGAAAGGTCTTGTTTCATGCGACGGACCCGACGCGGTCTCGGCTTCGGCCTTCTCGTCTTGAGCCTGGGGGCCGTCCTCGCGACGGACACCGCGAGCGCTGAGACCCATGAATCTTGGGACGCGGTCTTCATCTCCGGAGCCAAGGTCGGCTTCATTCACACCTATGTTGAGCCCGTTAAGGATAAAGGGAAATCCCTGCTCCGGGTTCGCCAGGATATGGAGTTCACCTTCAAGCGGCTTGACGACCGAGTCACGATCAAGACCATGTACGGCACGATCGAGACCCCGGAGGGGAGCGTCCTTAAACTGGAGACCCGCACGCTCGCCAGCGGTCAGCAGATGACGGCGACCGGATCGGTGGTCGACGACAAGATGACGCTCTCTCTGGACGGCGGGGGCCAGCGTCAGCAGGTGACGATCCCGTGGGGACCGGAGGTCCGTGGTCCCTATGCCGCCGAGCAAAGCCTCTCCCGGTCTCCGATGAAGCCGGGCGATTCGCGTGATCTCCGGATGTATGTTCCCGACCTCAACAAGATTTGCGAGATCAAGCTCGTCGCCAAGGCCATCGAAGAGGTCAAGCTTGGCGACGGTAAGCGTCCTCTGCTCCGGATCGACGAGCTCGTGTCGCTCGGAACCAAGCCCATGCCTGAGTACAACACGAGCCTCTGGGTCGACTCGGGCGGACAGGTGCTCAAAAGCCGGAGCGAGATCCTGGGCGGGCTCGACATCTACCGGACGACGCGCGAGGGGGCCAGCCTGAAAGGCGACCAGGCTCCGCTCAACCTGACGATCAGCTCGATCGTGAAGGTGCCCCACAAGATCACCAAGCCCGAGACCCGCCGCGACGTGACCTATCGCGTGGGACTGACCGATGAAGACCCCGCCACGATCCTGCCGACCGACCGCCGGCAAACCGTGCGCCCGGGGACAACCAAGAACTCGTCGCTCCTCGATGTCAAAACCGCCCGGTCCACCGATGGGACGGCAGGTCCCGAGACGGTCGACCCCCAATTCCTCCGCGCCAATTCCTTGGTCACCAGTGAGGATCATGTCGTCAAGAAGCATGCGGCCTTGGCGACCCTGGGGGCCGTTGATCCGTGGGACAAGGCGGCCAAGATCACGAAATGGGTGGCGCAGAACTTGAAGGACAAGAACTTCGAGACCGCCTTCGCCCCGGCCAGCGAAGTCGCCCGGACGCTCGCGGGCGATTGCACGGAGCATGGTGTTTTGGTGGCCGCCATGTGCCGTGCGGTGGGTGTCCCATCGCGGGTCGTGGTCGGACTCGTCTATTCCGACAGCCTCGGCGGCTTCGGTTTTCACATGTGGAATGAAGTCTACGTGAACCGTCGTTGGGTGGCCGTGGATGCCGCCTTCGACCAGACGGAAGTTGACGCAGTCCACATCAAGCTTGCTGACACCAGCCTTGACGGGGTCTCACCTTACGAAGCCTTCCTGCCCGTCGTTCGCGTCCTGGGGAAAATGACAATCGAGCCGCTCGAACTTCGTTGAGCCGTCTTACCGCACGGGCCGGGCGGCTTTCATACCGCCCGGCGCTTGTCGGTAATTCGGATCCTGCCGCTTGTCCGGCTTGGGTTCGATCCGTAGACTTCCGGTAGCAAGGGGCCAGCCTCGGTCAATTCCATCAGGCGATCCCTTCGGGGGAGTCTTCCCAAGATGATGCAGCCGTGGACGCGCTGTTCGCTCGTTTCGATTTGCGGAGTCGCCTGTCTCGGTCTTATCCCTCCGGCGCTGGCCGTGGATCCTCCCAAGGCGAATCCGGTCGATGTCAATCGACCCGAGGTCGCTGTTTTTCAGATGCTTCGAAGCCATCCGGTGACGGCTCCGTACCCGATCGCGACGACGTGGCGGGCTGGCCAGGTCGTCCTCTCGGGTCGGGTGGGAACCAAGGTGGTTCATGACACCGCCATCCGGCTTGCAATCGCCAGTGGCCACTCGGTCCGTGACGACCTCACGATCGACACCGCCGCGGTTTACCGCACCGCCGGCACTTCCGTCGTCATGAACCCTCCAGGCGCATTTCCGCTGGGGGGAGCTCCTTACTATGTGTATCCACCGCCGCTCTTCGGGCGGATCGACGACCCGTTCTACGGCTTCGAACCCCCTCTTGTGAGCTACCCGCCGTGGTGGCCTGCCGTGGCGGCTCGCGAACCGATCAATCTGCCCGCGCAAGCTCAAGGGAATCTCGGGCAGCCGGACCCTGGTGTCGGCGCTGATCCGAATGCGGCCTCACCGATAAAAGTCCCGATCGGGGCGTCGGCCGACGACGGTTTCGTGGAAATGACCATCGACCCCCGCGGCGCTGCCGTGCTGCGAGGCACGGTATCCACCGCTGCCGATCGCGTGGCGATCGGGCAGAAAATCGCTCAGATTCCCGGCATCAATCAGGTGGAGAACCTCTTGAACGTAGGGGCGGCCCCGTCGGACACGCCTCCTCCCCCTCCCGAGCCGGCCGTTCCCGCTCCCCCCCCCGCGCCCAAGGCTCCGGCCAAGCCGGAAGCCGCACCCATCGACCCCGCGCTCCAACCAACGATCTCGGCTGACAAGGACGACCTCTCACAACGCGTGGGCCGGGCTCTCGTCGGCCGACCAGCGCTTGCCAAGCTGCCGATCAAGGTCTCCGTTCGCGAGGGCGTGGCTTATCTTTCGGGGGAAGTGCCCACCGTCTATGAGGCCATGCTCGCCTTCCGCGCGGCCCAGCAGACCCCGGGCGTTCGCCAGATCGACGACCGGCTCCAGTTCGTTGTACCCGACGGCGAACGAAGGAACCCGTTGCAGGAGAAGGGACGTCCCGACGACGTTGAACCCTATCTGACCGCGCAAATTCGTCGCCAGGTCGGTGACATCGCCCACGTCGATCAGGTCCGGCTCCAGGGCAACACTCTCGAAATCAAAGGGTCTCTACTTCAGCACGATGACAAGGCGCGGCTCGACGCGATCCTTCGCTCCATGCCCGTACTCCGAGGCTTTCGTCTCGAACCAAGCTTTGTCGTCGAGTAGGCGGCCCGAACTTTAGCCCTTCTTTTGAGATTCTGGAAAAACTAGGAAAGATTTCCCGTGGGGCTCTTGAAAAAAAGTGAAGAAGTTGCAAGGTCGAACCGGGGTTTGACCTTGATCGATTCTCCGGTCCAGGCTTAGGATGACCCGCGCGGTGGGGACCTTGTATTCCTCGCCCCGTCATTCTGATTTGAAAACACCACGTCTCTCGGGACGGAGAGGGGTCTGGATCGCATGATCGCCAACAAGGATGGTGGCGTTTCGTCACGAGCCGCGGGACTCTTCACCCAGCGGTCCGGCTCGTCGGCATCCCTCTCCCATGACCCCTTGAGCGAGGCCGTCGATTCGACGAGCCGCTGGCTCATTGATGGTCAGAACTCCGATGGATACTGGGTCGGCGAGCTTGAAGGGGACACGATCCTCGAGTCGGAATATGTCCTGCTCATGGCCTTCATCGGTCGAGGGGCCGAGGAAATCTGTGTCAAAGCTTGCCGCTACCTTCGCGACCTGCAATTGCCGGGCGGCGGCTGGGCGATCTATCCTGGCGGTCCGCCCGATATCAGTGCTTCGGTCAAGGCTTACTTCGCTCTGAAGATCGTCGGCGTCCCGGTCAACGATCCGGCAATGGTCCGGGCGCGGGAGTGCATTCTCGAGGCCGGCGGGGCGCAAGGATGCAACAGTTTCACCCGATTCTATCTGGCACTCCTGGGCCAGATCGACTACAGCGACTGTCCGAGCGTGCCCCCTGAGATGATGCTCGTCCCGTCGCGGCTTGGCTTCAGCCTCGCTGCGATGTCGGCCTGGACCCGGACGATCGTCGTCCCGCTCTCGATCATGTCGGCGTTCAAGCCAGTGCGCCGCCTGGCGCCAGGACAAGGGATCGCGGAACTCTTCCGGACCGACCTCCCGCTCCACCCGGCCCGACGCACCAAAAAGCTTGTGAGTTGGACCAACCTGTTCCTCGGGTTGGATCGCGTCTTCAAATGGGCCGATGATCATCTTCCGCGTTCGTGGCGCCAGCCCGGCATCCGAGCCGCGCACCGCTGGATGCTCGAGCACTTCGAGAACTCCGACGGCCTGGGGGCGATCTTCCCGCCGATGATCTATACGGTCGTCGCGTTGCACTGCCTTGGTTACGAGGCGGACTCGGCCGAGGTGCAGTGGGCGCACCGGCAACTCGACGACCTCCTGATCGAAGAAGACGGCAAGGTTCGCGTTCAACCGTGCGTATCGCCGGTCTGGGACACTGCGATCGCCGCCATCGCGCTGGCCGATGCCAAGGTGCCGGACTATCACCCCGCCCTGCTCCGCGCCGGCCGTTGGCTCCTCGAGAAAGAGGTTCGCGTCGCCGGCGACTGGCAAGTGCGTCGACCGGGTGTCGAGCCGAGCGGCTGGCATTTTCAGTTCCACAACGAACGATATCCCGATATCGACGACACGGCGATGGTCCTCCTCGCGCTTCAGCGCACCGCGCTGGCCAAGACGCCCGAGGTCAAAGCGGCGACCGCGCGCGGAGTCAACTGGCTTTTGTCGATGCAGAACCGCGACGGTGGTTGGGCGGCCTTCGATGTCGACATCGACAATGAGGTGCTGACCAAGGTCCCCTTCGCCGACCACAACGCGATGCTCGACCCGAGCTGTGCCGATATCACCGCGCGGATCCTCGAGTGTCTCGGCACGCTTGGTTATCGCGACGATCACCCAGCCGTGGCTCGAGCCTTGAACTATCTCTGGAAGACGCAGGAGCCGCAGGGCTGCTGGTACGGTCGCTGGGGCGTCAACTATATTTACGGCACCTGGCAGGTCTTGCAGGGCCTCAAGGCGCTCGATTACCCGATGGATCACCCCGCTCTCCAGAAAGCGGCCGACTGGCTCGAGTCGGTCCAGCAGGCGGACGGCGGCTGGGGTGAGTCATGCCAGAGTTATGACGACCCGTCGTGGATGGGCCGGGGTGAGCCGACGGCCTCGCAGACCGCCTGGGCTGTGCTCGGCCTGGTCTCGGCCGGCCGTGGTCGTGGGGAGGCCGCAAGCCGAGGTACGGCCTACTTGCAGGCCACCCAGCGCGAAGACGGGACCTGGGATGAGGGCCCCTACACGGGGACCGGATTCCCTCGCGTTTTCTACCTGAAATATCATCTTTACCGGATCTATTTCCCGCTGATGGCGATGTCGCGTTACCAGGCGGCGGCGGGGAGAGTGCCGGTCCCGGTGACAACGCCCGGAGCCCAGGCTAGCCGGATTCCGGCTTTGCCCGAGCCGTTTGCCGTCTGAATCTTTTCGATCAACCAGGCCCGAAACGACTTGGGAGCCGTTCCGTCGGCTTCACGGGAGCTTTGGGCCGATGTCTCTGATTCTTAGCCCGAGGGCCACGGATGGTCCCGAGGATTCCGCCCCAGGAGGCAGTGCGTCATGCGATTCCCGCTCTCGATGACCAGCACCATCGCTGGCTACCTCGTCAAGAAAAAGGTCACGCGGACCAAGCGGTTCCCGATGGTCTTGATGCTTGAACCCTTGCATGCCTGTAATCTGACCTGTACGGGCTGCGGGCGAATCCGAGAGTACGAGGCGACGATCAAGCAGAAGCTGTCGATTCAGGAATGTCTCGACTCGGTCGATGAGTGTGGCGCTCCGGTCGTCTCGATCTGCGGCGGCGAGCCGATGATCTACCCGGGGATCGACGAACTCGTCGCCAAGATTCTCGAGCGCAAGAAGGTCGTCTACCTCTGCACCAACGGGATGTTTATCCGTAAGCAGATCAAGAAATTCAAACCATCGAATAAGTTTTTCTTCAACGTCCACCTGGACGGGATGAAGAAGAACCACGACATCGCGGTCGAGCGTGAAGGGGTCTTCGACTCGGCCGTCGACGGCATCAGGGCCGCCAAGGAAGCCGGTTTCCTCGTCTGCACGAACACCACGGTGTTCAAGGAAACCGACATGGCCGAGCTCGACGAGCTCTACGGCTTCCTGACCTCGATCGACGTCGATGGGTTCATGATCGCCCCGGGCTATGGCTACTCGGCGGTCGCCGACCAGGACATGTTCCTCACCCGCGAAGACATCCGCACCAAGTTTCGCGCGGCCGAGGCGATGTTCCGCAAATACAAGTTCAACACCTCGCCGATCTACCTCGAGTTCCTTCAGGGTAAGCGCGAAATGTCGTGCACGGCCTGGGGCAACCCGACCCGGAACATCAAGGGCTGGAAAGGTCCGTGCTACCTGATCACGGATATCCACCACAAATCGTTCGACGACCTCTTGAACAAGACGCCCTGGGAGAAGTACGGTTACGGCAAGGACCCGCGCTGTGAGAACTGCATGGTTCACTCCGGCTACGAGGCTTCGGCCGCGCTCGGGGTCAACAGCAAGCTGGGCGATACGTTCAAGATGATTAAGTGGCAGTTCACCTGATCTGATCGGAAATTCATGAGTCGAGGGACATCCGGAGGCGCGGCCACCAATCCCGATGGGACGTCGTCCGCCTCCGCGCCCGCACCGGTCCCCGTGGATGTCGGCATCGTGGCTGCGATGTCGATCGAAGTCGGGTTCTTGATGGATCGAATGAAGCGGGTTCGCAAATATGCGGGTCCAAAGCATTCGGTCATCGAGGGCGAGTGCGAGGGCAAAGTCGTTGCTCTCATCGTGACGGGCATGGGGCGCGAGGCCGCCCGGCGCGGAGCGCAGCTCCTGCTCGACGGGCATCGCCCGCGCTGGATCCTCTCGGCAGGATTCGCGGGCGCCCTCGATCCTGCGCTCCGGCGCAATGAGATTGTCATGGCCAGCGAGGTCGTCGACCTCGAAGGGCAGCGGTACGCGATCGACGTCGGCGTTCCCCCAACCGCCCTCGGACCCCGAGTCCGCTCCGGGCGGCTCTTGACGGTCGACGCGATCGTCCGCACGGCGGTCGAGAAGGCCGAGCTTCACGCTCGCTTCGGGGCTGACGTCGTGGACATGGAAACTTCGAGTGTCGCCTCACTCTGTAGCGAACGCTTGGTCCGGTTCCTCTCCATCCGAGTCGTCAGCGACGAAGCAGGCATCGATCTCCCTCCTGAAGTCGCCGCGCTGATGACCCGCTCAGGCAGTTACCAGGTCGGCGCCGCCCTCCGCGCCATCTGGAAGCGGCCGTCGAGCTTGAAAGACTTCTGGGCCCTCCACGAACACGCCCAAGAGGCCGCCGATCGGCTCGCGACCATCACCGCCGGCGCCATTGCCGACCTCCCCTGAGCCATCCCTTCCGCAAGGTGATCGGGATGGTGGGCCTTGCCCACCCCCCCCCTTGGGGAAGAAACCGATCCTTAATCGTTCATGAAATCATGACGGATTCAGCAAAGCTTGCTTCGAAAGAAGCGTTGCTGTTGGAAAATACGTTGTTCGAGCCCTTTTTTCTCGACTTGGGCACAATGCAGACGAGAATCTTCAGAATAATGGATTGGCTCGAACGAATCCCCTCGGTGTGAGATTCACCACTCCGGACAACTCTTGAGGTGGGGAGATGCGCCTGTGATCTTGGCCATCAAGTCGAGCCTTGCCCTGCCGTTTAAACCGATGCTCTGGTGCGTTGCCGTTTTGATGGGAAGTAGCGGTTGCGGAGAAGAGGGGAACCTTTCCAAGAGTGAATACGCGGGGACGAAAACCGCCGGTGGAATCGCCGCACCACCGGCGGCCACAGCGCCGGTGGTCGCTCCGGCTGAAGGGGCCGTCGAGCAACCCCCGGCCCAGCCTCGCCGAATCATCTACAATGCCCAGGTGACGCTCGTGGTGGAGAGTCTCACCGCCGCCAGCCAACAGATCACGCAGTTGGTCCAGGCCAGCGGGGGATATGTCTCGGAAACCGATACCAATATCCAGTCGCACGCCCCGCGCACCGGGACGTGGAAAGTCCGCATACCGGTCGCCAAGTTCGACGCCTTCATGGCGTCGGTGAGCAAACTCGGCGAACTCCAGCATACCCACGTCGATTCGCAGGACGTGAGCCAGGAATACTACGACCTCGAGGCAAGGATCTCCAACAAGCAACAAGAAGAAAAACGCTTGCTGAAGCACCTGGCCGACTCGACCGGCAAGCTCGAAGACATCCTCGCGGTCGAACGTGAATTGAGCCGGGTCCGTGGGGAAATTGAGCAGATGCAGGGCCGGATTCGCTACCTGACGCATCAGACGGACCTGAGCACCGTCACCATCACGGCCTTGGAAGTGAAGGATTACACTCCCCCGGTCAGCCCGACGCTCTCCACCGAGATCACGCGAACCTTCGGCCAATCGGTCAGTCACCTTGGCGAGTTCGTCCGCGGTCTCTTGCTCTTCTGCGTCGCGGTGTTCCCCTGGTTTGTGGTGATCGCCCTCGTCTCGGTGCCCCTCTGGTGGCTCGTGCGCCGGTTGAGGAGACGTGCCTGAGAGGGGCAGAAAGTCATTCCTCATTTCCTGGGGGGATGGGTGGTCCGATTTCGGGAAATGGTTTCGTCAGCGTTCCGAGGGGCGACCGTCGAAAGAGGCCAGACTCATTTCACGGTCGCCCTTTCAGGGCTGCAATAAAATTCTGATATGAGCTTTTCTTGTTTCCAGGGGTTTCACCCCTGGCTATTAACGGTCGCCCCTTCGGGGCTACAATGAATCCGTCAGCGATTGCCTCAACGGGAAAACGTGCTCGAATTTTCGCATGTCCGTGGATTCACGCATGCCTTGAGCAGCCCCGGAGGGGCGACCGTTAATAGCCAGGGGTGAAACCCCTGGAATCGGTTCAACACATCAGAATTATGCAGCCCCGAAGGGGCGACCGTCGAAAGGGGCCAGAGGCATTTCACGGTCGCCCCTTGGAACGCTGACGAACCAACTTCCTCATTTCTGGGGGGATGGGCGGTCCGATTTCGGGAAATGGTTTCGTCAGCGTTCCAAGAGGCATGCGAAATGTGAGCATGCCTCTTCTTGTCGCTTGATCAATGGCTCACCACTCGCCTTGATCCCAACTCTGGCTCACTTCTTTGTCGCCGCCGGATTGGCCGGAGGTCCGCTCGACGGAGCGAGCGACCGCCGTACCGCTGGGGGATGCTGCAAGCTGCGGGCCGGGGCCAACGTCGGGGTCGGAGTCAGGAGGCTCTCGACTCCCATGGTGGCGACCCCTGGAATCAGGAGCAGGGCGACGATCCCGATGGCGGCCGCGTGGGGAGGGTGGAACTCAAAGATCAGCGTGAAGACGGCGAACCAGACGATCGCCTGGAGGACCGTCCAGGGAAGGTCGGAGGTGAACATCGTGTCGAACGAGGGGCGCAGCCAGGTCAGGAAGGCCGCGAGGATGAACGAGCCGAGACCGACCTTCAAGCCCGCGCGGGGAGTGACCTCATCGTAAAAGAAATCCTGGCCAAACTCGACGATTACATAGCAGGCAATGAACATCGCTAGCCAGTAAATCAACAACGGCCAGATTATCGCGCCCATGACAGTTCACCCGACGTGTTTGGAATCGCTCGCACTTTTTAAGAAGGTAAGAAGCTGTTGGACAAGGTCTTTTGTTGAAGGCTTGCATGGCTTGGGTGCCACGGGTTGTACTCAACCCGTGAGCCAAAAACCAGGGCTTCCTCTCACGGGTTGAGTACAACCCGTGGCACCCGGTAGTATTGGCTTGGCCGGGGCTACCCATGAGAAAATCAAAGAAAACCGCGACCGACAGCTTCGTATCAAAAAAAGAGGGAGCAGAAGGAAGGAAAAAGGACCGGCCGTCGAACGCGACTTGAGGTCAACTTCGTCCTACTGCCTATTCGTATCGTAACCGGATCGAGAGGCGTTGGCCACACCGCACGCTGGCGGTTTTCCCGTTGATTGGTACGATTGGACTTTCGCATCGAAGACCGATCCAACGCGAGGAACGGGGAAACGTCCCATGGTCCGTATCAGTGCCTTCGCCGACGAGATTTCCAAGGACCCGGTCGAGCAGCTCGACGTGCTCGAGTCGCATGGGATCCGCCACATCGAGTTTCGCTCGATCCATGGAATCAATGTCCTCGATCTCAGCGACGCACAGCACGAGGAATTTCGCGCCCTCCTGCGTTCCCGAGGCTTCGGCCTGAGCGCGATCGGGTCGCCGATCGGCAAAATCAAGATCACCGATCCGTTTGACAGCCACCTCCAGCGCTTCGACCTGGCCATGGACCTGGCCGAGTTTTACGACGCCCCCCGAATCCGGATTTTCAGCTTCTACATGCCGCCCGGGGAGAACCCGGCCATCCATCGCGATGAAACCATGACGCGGATGACCGAGCTTGCCCGACGAGCCGCTGCTCGAGGGATCACTCTCTTGCTCGAGAACGAAAAAGGGATCTTCGGCGACACCGCCCCGCGCGTGCTCGATATCCTGGAAACCGTGAACGCACCCAGCCTGTCCCACGCGTTTGATCCGGCCAACTACGTCGAGGTCGGACAACCGATCGACGAGGCATGGGTTAGCCTCCGTTCGCGGGTGACCCACTTCCATGTGAAGGACTACGACTCGAAGACGCACAAGAACGTTCCGGCCGGTGAAGGTGAGGGGCAAATTCCGCGTCTGATTGCCGATGCCGTTGCCAACAGCTATGACGGTTTTTGCGTCCTTGAACCCCACCTCGTGATCGCCGAACTCAGCTTCGGCTTCACCGGCCCCGAACGCTTCGGTGATGCCGCGCGGGCGCTCAAGGGGGCCCTCGACGGGAACGGAATTGCCTACGCCTGAGCGGTTGAGCCTTCCCCTTGCCTGCTCGAACGAGCGGGAAATGACCCGAAACGACGGCCCGCGCTCCGGCTCCGGCCCGATTGACCGGCCCCGGGACGCGGCATAAACTGCAAGCCCCAGCCTCATCTCAGTGGATCCAAGCTTGGTTCGCCATCGGAGAACTCTCAGATGACCCAATCGGCAACGAATCGAAGAGCGTTTCTGCGGACATCGCTCGCGGGGGGCATCGCACTCGCCTCCGGAGTGGGCTCAACCTGGGCCGCTGACGTGTCGGGCCAGCCGGCGGCCGGCACGATCGGCGACTTCAAGATCTCGCTCGCCCAGTGGTCGCTGCACAAGGCCCTGTTCAATACCAAGGAAATCACCAACCTCGACTTTCCCAAGGTCGCTCGCGAACAGTACGGCATCGAGGCCGTGGAATTCGTGAATTCGTTCTTCAAGGATAAGGCGCACGACTCGGCCTATCTGAAGGATCTGAAAACACGCGCCGACGATCATGGCGTCACTTGCGTCTTGATCATGATCGATGGCGAGGGGGACCTGAGCGCCAACGAGAAAGATCATCGCATGCAGGCGGTCGAGAACCACAAGAAGTGGGTCGACGCCGCCGCAGCCCTCGGTTGCCACTCGATCCGGGTCAACACCGGAGGGAACTACAGCCCGACCGACGTCACGAAGGCGGCCGAAGCTTGCGGAGCCCTCACGGAATACGGCGAGAAGCACAAGATCAACATCATCTGCGAGAATCACGGCGGGCCGTCGAGCAACCCCGATGCGCTCATCGCCTTGATCAAGGCCGTGGGCAAGCCGGGCTTCGGCACGCTTCCCGACTTCGGTAACTTCCCCAAGGACAAGAAGGGGAAGTATACGATCGACGTCTATGATGCGATCGCGCGAATGATGCCCTATGCCAAGGGAGTCTCGGCCAAGAGCTACAATTTCAGCTCCGGTCAGGAAAGCTCACTCGACTACGCTCGGATCCTCAAGATCGTCACCGACAGCGGCTACCACGGCTACGTTGGCATCGAGTATGAGGGCGATCGCCTGACCGAACCGCAGGGAATCAAAGCCACCAAGGACCTGCTCGTGTCGCTTCGCGGCTCGGTTTACCGCCCCAGCGTCTGAGTCTGTGTCTGAGCCAGCAACCCACCGCCTGACTTCGACGCTCCCGTCTTCGGCCCCGAAGACGGGAGTGTCTTCCCGCCCACACCACCCTCCTCCCTATCATCCCTCTTACGAAGAGGCCCGCGCATGATCGCCCCCGAACCCAAGTCGGTCGCGGCCGTCATCACCGAGTGGCGAACGAATAGCCACGCCGACGTGCTCCTCTCGCGCATCCTCGAACCCGAGGCGTGGGGACACCCGAAACCCTTTGGATTGAAACTGGCCGCCGTTTACGCCGACCAGTTCCCGGAGAACGAGCTCTGTCGGTCGTACTGCCAGAAGTACAACATTCCGATCTTTCCGACGGTCAAAGGGGCGATCGGGGTCGGCACGAGCGAGGTGGCCGTCGATGGGGTGATCCTCATCGGTGAGCATGGCCAGTACGCGAGCAATGGTTTGGAGCAGACGCTCTACCCGAGGCGACGCCTGTTTGAGGAGGTCGTCCACGCCTTTCGTCTCTTCAAGAAACGAGTGCCCGTTTTTAGCGATAAACACCTGTCTTATGATTGGCTGTTCTCACGTTGGATGTATGACCTGGCGCGGCACGAGGGGATTCCCTTCATGGCCGGTTCTTCGCTCCCGGTCGCCTGGCGGCTCCCTGCCTTGAACATTCCCATCGGCACTGAGCTGACCGAGGCGATGGCGGTGGGCTATGCCGATCTCGAGGCCTACGGGTTCCACGCCCTCGAAACCCTCCAATGTATCACCGAACGCCGGCGCGGCGGCGAGACCGGAGTGCTCTCGGTGCGCTGTGTGACAGGGCCGCGGGTCTGGGAAGAGGAGAAGGCGGGCCTCTGGTCGAAAGCACTGCTCGACGAGCTGACGCCCGCCAGGCAAGCGGCGTTTCGCGACCCCGGGCCGATCCGGCCGACTCCCAGCGACGCCCTCTTTCTGGTCAATTATCGCGATGGTCTCAAGGGGGCCGTTGTGATGTTGGGTTCGGTGGGCTCGTGCTTCGCCTTCTCCGGCCGTCGCCGTGACGTTAAGGAGCCTGACGCGGCGGTCTTCATGCTGGAGGATCACCGACCGTACGGTCATTTCGGACACCTGCTCCGGGCGATCGAGCAGATGATCGTGACCGGGCACCCCTCCTATCCGGTCGAGCGGACCTTGCTGACCAGCGGTCTGTTGTCCGCCTTGATGCAGAGCCGGCATGAGGGAGGATCGATCATCGCAACGCCCCACCTGGCGGACCTTTCTTACCAGCCGGCCGACTGGCCGTATGCACCAGGGCCGGTGGGAACCCCGGCTTGACCGAAAGGGGGATGCGGCGTATCGTACCCGCGACTCGGTCCCGACATGCGCGGGACTCATTCTGCTGGCACGAGGGATGGACCCCGTGGGTGCCGACCGAACGCACATCCTGGTACTCAACTACAACGGTCGCGAGCTTCTGGCGGAATGCCTGCCGTCGATCGTCGCGGCCGCCGCACGGACCCCAGTTCCCTGCGCGGTCACGGTCGTCGACAACGGCTCGACCGACGGGTCGCTGGAACTGCTCGCCCGGGATTGGCCGAGTGTCGGCCTGATCTGTGAGCCCAATCGGGGCCTGGCCTCGTTCAACGCGGTGCTCGCCCGGTTGGACGAGCCGGTCGTGTTGCTGCTCAACAGCGACATCAAGCTCGCCCCCGATGCCGTGGCACCTCTGCTGGCGGCCTTTGATGAGCATGACGACGCCTTGTTCTCGGCCCCGCAGTGCTGGACCTTCGACGGCGCTGAGTACGAGGGGATGCGGACCCGGGTCCGCACCCGTTATGGCCTGGTTCAAGGCATGTGCCGGGTCCCCGGCCACGAGTCTTGCCTCGATCAGGCTGACCTGACCGCGGCCTCGGGCCCGATCTTGGCCGTCGATCGCAAGAAGTTCCTGGCACTCGGCGGTTACGATCCGCTCTATTTCCCGGGCCGGATCGAGGACCTCGACCTCGGATTTCGCGGTTGGATGGCCGGCTGGAAGGGGTATTATGTCCCGAGCTCGCTGGCCTACCACAAAGGATTCGGGTCGTTCGGGCCGGCGTTCGGACGTTCGGGCTGCGATCGCTTGGCGGCTCGAAACAGCTTGATCTTTGCTTGGAAGAACCTGGGCGGGCGTCGGCTCGCCGCGCACCTGGCCTGGCTCCCGGTGCGGCTGGCCCATGACCTCGCCTCGCGTCGCGCGGATTTCGCCGTGGCTCTTGTGGAGGCCCTCGCGCGACTCGGGCATGTCCGGACGGCTCGTCGTGCTCTGGCTGTGGGGAGCGGTCGCTGGATCGCTCGGCAGGAGGCTTTTTTTCAGCGGTTCCACTGGTGATCGTGGGTTGGTGAATGACCCGTCGCAAGGAGGCGACAAATGCCCCGTCCGACTTTTCCACTGGTGATCGATGCGCGCCCCAGAGGTCCCCACGGACCCCTGGCCGGTGAGCTCGTCCAGGGTCGGTGCGTCCTGGGGCACCTCCTTGACATGGCGAGGAACCTGGACGACGCGACCGTCGTGATCCACGCCCGCCTCGAAGAGCATCCGAGGCTGGGCGACTTGCTCGCCGATCGCTCGGCGGCTCAGTACGTGTTCGCCACCGGCCCGCCGCCCGAGAACGCGACCATCCTGAGGACCGACCGGCTCTACGATCTCCAACGACTCCATCGCGCCTTGCGGAAGGGGAAAGATCCCGAGTCGGCCGTGCTCTGGCGGCTCGATCAACCGCACGGCCTCAGCGGCGCCGAGGCCGAGTTGACCCGGCGGCAGTCGTACCAGCCGCTGGGCCGCTACTGGGCGTTGTTCCCCGCCCAGACGATTGCTCGGCTGTTGCGCCCCACCCGGATCCGACCCAACGCGATCACTTTCGCCTCCGCTTCGCTGGTGGTGGGGGCCGCGCTCGCAGTCGCGTTCTTGCGGCCGACACCATGGGCGCACCTGGCCGAAGCCCTGGCGTTGGCCCTGGCTTTGGTGCTCGACACGTCCGACGGTCACCTGGCCCGGATTCAGGGGACGGCCTCGGAGCTGGGCCGCTGGCTCGATGCGACGCTCGACGAACTGGGCGACATGGCCTTGCACGCCGCCATTGCCTGGTCGGCGTTCGCGAGGGACGGGCATCCCGGCTGGCTCCTCCTTGGTATGCTCTATGGCATTGGTAAGTATCTGTTTGTGGTGACGACCACCGTGGGGCAGACCGAGGAGAAGACCGGCACCGCGCGATCGCCCCACATCTCGCCGGCCGTCACCGCTTCACTGCCTGTGGTCTTGCGTCAAGCCAGGCTGAAGTCGTGGGTTCGTTTGATGGGCCACGCCGATATTCGCTGGCATCTCTGGATCGTCTTGGCGGCCATCGGGCGGCTTGACGCCGCGCTGATCGTCTATGCCGTCTACTTCCCGGTCCGGGCGCTGGGGAGCGGCTTGGGGAAGGTGGTCCGTGATGCCTGACACGCGGATCTCCGCCCTGATCCTGGCCAAGAACGAGGCCGAGAATTTACCGGATTGCCTTGCGTCGGTCGCCTGGGCCGACGAGGTGATCGTGGTCGTTGATCGCGCCAGCCAGGACCGGACGCAAGCGATTGCCGAACAAGCTGCCGACCGTGTTGAGGTCCGCACGTTCGACGATTTCGCCAGCCAGCGCAACGCTGCGCTCGAGCTGGCCTCGGGCGATTGGGTCTTCGCCATCGACGCCGACGAGCGGGCGACCCCTGAACTGGCCGCCGAGATTCGCTGCCTGACCGCCGACCCGAAGCGCTCGCACAACGGATTCCGGGTCCCGATTCGGAGCGTGATCCTCGGCCGTTCGTTCTCCTACTCGGGCACGCAGTATGATCTGCCGCTTCGCCTGTTCCGCCAGGGCGCTGGCCGCTGGGTGGGCGCAGTCCATGAGACGGTGACCCTCGAAGGAACCGTGGGCACTCTGAGCCAGGCGCTGCAGCATCGGACGATTCCCGACATGCAGACCTTTCTTCGTAAGGTCAACGAATACACGAGTCTGGAAGCGATTAAGCTTGAGCGGGAAGCTCGCCCCTATCGCGGGACCGAGTCGGCGCTCCGGCCCTTCTGGACGTTCGCCAAGCTCTACCTGGGGAAACAAGGGTTTCGCGACGGCCTCGAGGGGTTCGTCTTCTGCGCCCTGTCCGGGTTCTCGGTGGCGGTTCGCGACTGGAAGTACCGCGAGCGGCTCAAGATGAGGAGGGCGTCGTGACGGCTTGCCACGAGGCCGAGGTGGCCGCTCAGTTCGACCGGCAGCAGCAACGCTTCAAGGCCACCGTGGCGGTGGATGACGTGCGGCTGGCTGCGTTGAAGAATCGTCTCGAACCTTTGCGCGGCCGGCGTGTCCTCGACTTGGGATGCGGCAAGGGGCGGTTCGCTCGGCCGCTGGCCGAGGCGGGGGCCGAATTGGTCGGGATCGACCTCTCGGCCGCGATGCTGGCCGACGCTTGCGGGATCGCTCGGGTCCGCGGATCGGCCCGGCGCTTGCCGTTCGCTTCAGGAACGTTCGACGCTGTGATCGCGGTCGAGGTCTTCGAGCATCTCGCGGCGATTGACGCGGTCTTGGGCGAAGCACGTCGTGTGCTCCGCCCCGGGGGGATCCTGGCGATCGTGGACAAGAACGCCGGGGCCTTGAACGCGGAACGGCCCTGGCTCCCTGGCCTGGTCGTGAAGCGGATCGATGAGATCCGGGGGCTCTGGATGTATCCGCTCAATAGCCCTGTTCGCGAGCGCTGGTTCTGGCCGGGACGGTTTCGAACTCGCCTGGGGCGTTGGTTCGACGAGGTGCAGGTCGACCACATTCTTTCCCCCAAGGAAGCGGATCGCCGGCTCTTCCGGCAGATCCCTCGCGCTCGCTTGATGACGCTTTGGACGGCGAGGGTTGCCGGGAGTTTTGCATGAATCAGATCTACACCTCGAACTTGCCGTCGTTGCCGCTCCTGCTCTGGGAGACACCTCCGGGACTCGACCTGATCCTGGCGCAGGAGGGGATCCCCTGCTCTCGCGTGCAGGCCACGCACCCCTTGGCGTTCCAGCGCGGCCGCTTCGTGCTCTACGACGGCCGGCGAATCGCGGCGTCCCGAGTTCGGGCCACATTGACCCCCGACCACGTTGCGCTCGACATCGACCTGCTGCGCCAGGAGGATCGCCGCGACCCTTTCCAGGCGTTGGTCGATACGAGGGCCGCGCACCAGTCGTGGCAGGTGACCGGGCTCGCGCTGACCGAGCGTGCCGGCCGAATCCCCAAAGCCGGGATCCGGCGTCGGATCGTGCAACGTCTGCGTCACGCGGTTGGGCAGGCCGGCGGACTCTGGGTGCGGCTGAGCGCCTTCCCGTTCCCCTACCGATCGGCGTTTAACTTTCGGGCCGACCTCGATGAATCGGTCCCCGACGACTACGCGCGATTTGCACGCGCCCGCCGCCCTTTGGAGGATTGCACGACCCACTTTGTCAGTACGCGGGCCTACGGCGAGCATCCTGCGGTGCTCACCGACTTGCTCCGGTTCGATAGCCAGTCGCACGGGCATCATCACGTCATCTACCGCGACCCCGCTGCGAATCGGCGCAACCTGAGGCGGGCCCACCGCACGCTCGCGGAGTCCGGGATGACGCCCGTCGGCTTCGCCGCGCCGCACGGGCGTTGGAATGCCGGGCTCGATGAGGTCCTCGAAGAACTCGGATATCTTTATTCTTCCGACTTTCAGCTCGGCTTCGACGACTTGCCGTTCTTCCCCTGGCTTGGCGATCGGTTCTCGACGGTGCTCCAAATCCCAATCCACCCCGTCTGCGAGGGGCTCTTCATCGAAGCGGGGGCCGACAACGGCCGGGCGGTTGCGCAGTATCTTGCCAGGGTGGTCCGGTCCAAGATCAACGCCTGTGAGCCTGCGTTCGTCTACGGTCATCCGGAACGCCGGCTCGCTCGGTTCCCCGAGGTGCTGGCCGAACTGGCGGCCGTGATCGCCAACGAACCGTATGTCTGGCGAGCCACCCTGACCGACTTTGCCCAGTGGTGGCGTTGGCGGGCCGAGCGGCGGTGGTCGGTGCTACCGAAGCCGGAGGGGCGATTCGAGATTCAGTTCGACGACTGGAGCGGCGATTTCCCCATGGCCGTCGAGATCGTCCGTGGCCAACACGTGGCGACGGTGCCCGTCACAGGGCCGAGAACGATCGTCCACCTCGAGGATCTCGCCTACGAGCGTCGCGAGGTCCGAGCCGACCTCCCTGCTCCGACCGTCGTCCGCCGGACCCCGAGCCTCAAGTCGGCTGTCCGCAAGGCGCTTGACTGGGAGACGGTTACCCCGCTTGCGGATCTCCCCTCGAGCACGCTGACCGATCGGGTCAAGAAAGGGCTGCGATGGTGGCGTGACGAGCCGAACGGGAGGGATACGAAATGAGAGCGATCCAGCCTTCGGCCTGGACCTCCGCGCGATCGCAAGGGGCGATGAAGCCGGATTCGGTCCTCTTCCACGCGCCGACGTCTGCGTTCCAGGCTCCGGGTGGTGGTGAGAACCAACTTGTCCAGACCGGTAAGCAGCTCGAAGACCTTGGCGTTACCGTTCGACTTTTTTCCCCTTGGATCGACCGGCTCGAGGAGGCCCGCCTCCTGCACCTGTTCGGGATGTCGCGGGAAGGGCTCGAACTGGCTCGGGTGGCCCAGGCGCGGGGGATCCGCGTGGTGCTCTCGCCGATCTGCTGGTACGAGCCGCGAGCGATCGCCTTCCTGGCCCCCAACCGGACCCGTGAAGTTTTCGACCTCGCGAAGCTGGTCGTCAAACGGGTGGCTCCCCGGTGGCCGAGCTGGCGTCGGGCGCTTCTGAACCTGGCCGATGTGATCCTGCCCAACTCGGTCGCCGAGGCCGGTCAGCTCATCCGGCTGTTCGCGATCGAGCCGGGCCGGTTTCGCGTGGTCCCCAACGGCGTGCAGTCGACGTTCACTCACGCCTCTCCCACCCTCTTCAGGTCGGAATACGGGACCAGGGATTTCGTGCTCTACGTAGGTCGGATCGAACCGCGCAAGAACGTTCTGCGGCTGGTGGAGGCGGTTTCCACGGCCGGCTTGCCGCTGGTCGTCATCGGTTCGCCGCCGCCCGGATGTGAAGCCTACGCGGCCGCCTGCCGCCGGGCTGGGGACCAAGACGTCCTCTGGATTGACGCTCTGTACCACGACAACCCGCTCCTGGCCTCCGCCTACGCAGCGGCTCGCGTCTTTGCGTTGCCGAGTTGGTTCGAGACGCCGGGCCTCGCTGCCTTGGAAGCCGCCCTGGCGGGCTGTGCCGTTGTGATTACGCCCTTCGGATGCACGCATGAATACTTTGGTGAGCGTGTTGAGTATGCTCGCCCTGATCGCCCCAGGCAGATTGCTCGGGCGATTGTGAAGAGCTGGGAAGCGGGCCCGGACCCTCGCCTGGCCTCGCACGTCGGCTCGCGTTTCCTCTGGTCGGATGTGGCCCAGCGAACGGCGGAGGTTTATGACCAGATCGCCGGCTGAGCCCAAGCCCGTTCCCGTACGCCGTTACCGCTACAGCAAGCTGAAGTGGCGGATCCTGGTCCACGCGATCGACGCGGCCGGATCGCTCGGCATGCGCCTTTGGCGCAAGTTTCGCCCTGCGCCTCAGGTCGAGACGCCAAGGCGGATCCTTGTGGTTCAACTCGACCACCTGGGCGATGCCGTGTTGAGCAGTCCGCTGCTGGCCCGTTTGCGCGTGGCTTATCCCGATGCGACGATCGACGTCCTGGCCTCGCCGAGCAACGTCGAGGTCTTCCAGGCTGACCCGAACGTCGATCACGTCCGGCTCGCCGCGCGCAACTGGTTTGCACGCAGACGTCGACACTGGGCCCTGGGCACCGCGGTCTGGGAGCTCGGTTCTCGTCTCCGAGGCGCGGGCTACGACCTCGGAATCGACGTGAGAGGCGACGTTCTCTCGGTCCTCGTCCTGGCCCTGGCGGGCATCCCTCGCCGGGTCGGCTGGGCGATGGGTGGGGGTGGGTTCCTGCTCACCGACATCGCCGATTGGGTGCCGGGCCGTCACGAGGTGGCTTCGCGTCTCGCACTTCTCGAAACGCTCGGGATTCCTGACGATGAGCCCGCGCGGGTTGTCGTGCACTCGACGGATCACGACCGTGTGCTCGTCGGCCAATGGCTGCGTGACGATTGGCCCGAACGAGCGCCCAAGGCGATGAGCCAGTCGTCTACGCGAAGCCGGGGTGAGCGCTACGTGGGGGGGCGTGTGAAGACCCTCGCCGCCGTGTCGGAGCCAACGACCTGGAGCGACGAGGGCGACTGGCTGCACGCCGGCCGGTTCGGTGCTGAAGCTCCTTTGCTCGCTGTGCACCTTGGTGCGGGGATGGCCGCGAAGCGCTGGCCGGCCGAGCACTGGCAGACGCTGCTTACCCGCTTCCTCGACGACGGCTGGCGTGTCGTTCTGGTCGGCGGTTCCGAGGACACACCCGTCGCCGAAGGGATGATCCCCCACGCCAATCTCCGCGATTGGACCGGGCGGTTGACCGTGCCCCAGACGGCCGCCTTCCTCGAACGCGCCGACCTGTTCGTCGGTTCCGACTCCGGCCCTGCGCATCTGGCGGCCTGCGCCGGGATCGCCTCGGTCGTCCTCTTCAGCGGTACGAACCGCCCCGGCCAGTGGCGCCCCTGGTCCCGCCGTTCCCTGGTCTTGCGCCACAAGGTTCCGTGCCGCCCCTGCCATCAAAAGGTCTGCCCGCTGGCCGATCACCCTTGTATGGCTGGCCTGCAACCTGAGCGGGTCTATCGCGAAGCCAAACGCTGGTGGGCCCGGATGCACCGTGAGGAATCGCCCCATGCACCGATCTGAACTCGACCACCCGTCCGCACTTGCACGCCCCTTCGATTGGCGAGGCTGGCTCGTCCTGGCCTGGGTGCTCTGGTTCGGCCTGCTCTACGGCAAGATGGTTATCGAGAGCCGGGGACACCGCGTTCGTGAGCTCGTGCCGCACGCGCAAGTCTCCCCCTGATTGATGCCGAGGTCCATTATCGTGGGTGGTTTCCGCCTTGGGGCAGGCCTGGAATCCTCTTCCGATTCATGGGCTGGATGGCTGGGCAAAATGTCTGGTTCGTAAAAAAATGCTTAAGTGATGGCGTGTCGTGATTTTTGATGCTCTTGACGCGAACCGTTACTGTTGGCATCAACTTGGAAGTGCCCGGCGTCTGTGTGTAAAAGATATTCGGACTTGCGAAATTGCTGTCTTGTTTGTCTGCTCGGGCTGAGCCGAGATGCCGGGCTCTTGGACGGCTACCATGGTTAACCTTGGCGTTGCGTGCCAGCCGATGCGATGATGTTCGGGGACGTAGCTTGTCGGAACACCTCGTTCAGGGGATCGTAGGACCCGGCATTTCTGTTTCGATGATCGTCAAAGGCTCCCTTGTGGTTCTTCCTTCTCCTTCGCCAACAACGACTCCGCTTCCAGTCGTTTCCACTGGGTGTCCATGTAAAGCATGAGATCGACTTCCCCGCCCTTGAACAAGCGGGCTGTCTCCGCCTCCCATTTCTTCACGCGGTCCAGATGGGCCTGAACGGCGGCGATCCGCTCGGCCTTGTTGCCGCTTGCATTGCGTTCTTCCTCCATCAGGCGGAGTGACCAAAGGTCATGATCGCCTCGCGCAACGCCCCTCTCTTGATTCAACTTCATGACGGCGAACGCTTGGCGGGCCAGTTCGAGCCGGGCTTTCGCCAATTCCTTCGGCGATTGCAGTCCGATCGGGGCAGGCTGCCCCAATTGATTCGATTTTGGCTGTTCTGACGGTGCCTGACCAGAAATGGCGACCAGGATGACAAGGCTGAAAAGAAGCAGAACTCGTTTGGACATGATATCCCCCTGTTGTTGATGCCGAATTGATGTACGTTACAACTCAGAGAGCTCCTTCGCGAGTGTTTTCCAGGGAGAAAGCGTCCTGGGCCGACGTGTCTCGAGGATACCGGTCTGGTTTCTCCCCTTCCCCCTCCTCTTCCAATCCGTGACGGTCAGGACTTTCATCGGCGCACAAGTCCGAGAGTAAGCCTTGCGGCCATGGGATGCACCCCAACGCCTTGGACCAAGCCTCAACCGTTGCGTCCTGACGTTGGGGAGTCCCCACGGTCCACTGGCTTATCGCAGCGACGCCAACACCGGGACGTGTAACGCCTATTTTGCCTATCGATAAAATCGAATGTAAAGAATTCATGAAAAACAAAAATGTTTTGTTTTTCATGAATATATGGGTTGGATTAGGATTTCTGAGAGGGAGAGTTGGAGTTTTCGGAAGCCCGTCGGAAGTCGTCTGCGTGATCGATCGCCCACTCGCGGAATGTGTGCGCCGGTGTCCCTGTGATCTCCGCAACCGTATTTGTGATCGGTGTTGGTTCGTCAACCAGTTTTGACCAGACCTCGAGCAGGACCTCCACGATGGGGGGCGGCATGAACGCGCGCATCTGCTGTCGCGCGGTCTCCGGTGAGATCTCCTCGAATCGCAAGGGGCGGCCGATTGCTTCGCCGATCGTCCGCACCTGGTCTGCCTGGGTCAGGGGCTCAGGGCCGGTCAGCACGTATTTCGCCCGTTCATGCCCCGTCTCGGTGAGTGCTCGCGCTGCCACGGCGGCGATATCCCGCTCGTGGATCGGTGCGGTGACCGCCGCGCCGTACGGCCAGCGTACAACATCGCCTACCCGGATCTGCGGTGCCCACCATCCGCGGGCGTTGGTGGCGAACGCGCCGGGCCGCACGAAAGTCCATTCCAGCCCGGACCGCTCGATTAGGTGTTCGAGATCCGCGTGAATCTTACCGATGAGATTGGTTTGCTGTTCGACGTCGTCGCGGATGGCCGACGATGAAAGGAAGACGATGCGTCGCGCCTGCTTTGCGACCGTCTCCAAGAATGCTGGCGCGGTCTCAGCGGAAGTTGGGGAGCTCAGGAGAAGGAATACGGCTTCGACCTCTGCCAAACACCCGTCCAGTGAACGAGGGACGGACAGGTCGCCGCGCACGACCTCCACCCCTGCCGGCAGGTTGGCGGTGTCCGGGTTACGAGTCAGCGCACGGACTCGGGCCCCCGTCCTGAGGAGGTCAGAGACCACGCGTCGGCCCACATTTCCGGTTGCCCCAGTGACAAGAATGACGCTGCCCATGTTCATCCTCCATGGCTCGATTCGGGTGATTCCGCCTCAGACAACCCGATCCTACAAGTTCAAGTGAACTTGAAGTCAAGAGGTAAGACGTGATATTTTCGGGCCATGACCGATCTGCTCACCATCACCGAGGTCTCGCGGCGCAGTGGAGTGGCGGCCTCGGCGCTCCGGTTCTACGAGGAGCGCGGCCTGATCAAATCCGAACGGGCGGGTTCGGGGCATCGTCGATACCCACGGGACGTCCTCCGTCGGATCGCCTTTATCGTCTTCGCCCAGCGGATCGGGATGACGCTGGAGGAGATTGGTGTGGAGCTGACAAGGTTGCCGCAAGATCGGGTGCCTGAGGGCTCGGACTGGGCCGAACTCTCGGGTGCCTGGGTCGGCCGCATCGACGAGCAGATCGCCGAGCTCCACCGGCTTCGGGCGGGGCTGACCGGATGCATCGGCTGCGGTTGCCTGTCGCTGGATCGGTGCGAGTTCGCGAACCCCGGCGACCGTGCCGGCCGCTACGGCTCCGGTCCACGCTACTGGGTCGGCGACTCGCGACGTTAGGCAGAGCGGGAGTCGCCCTCATTGCGGATGCGTTCACGACCCCGTTGACGTGACGAGACAAAGCGTTGCTTCGCTCCTCGCAGATCTCCCAATTTCGGCATGCCTCTGTGCGATAACCGCCTTGGTCCCGTTCCCAGGGATCGCGGGCGACCCGCCCGTATTCTTCTTATCAAGTTCGAAGTTTTGCGGGTCAGTCACACTTCGCGACGCTCGCAACCTCGCCTCGATCACACCACGGCTTCGATTTCGATCCACCCCAATCGAACGTGGATGGTCCGCGTGCGTCCGTCACTTCTGTCCGATTCAGGGCAATCCCCATTCCGGTGACGGTGTTTACGGCCAGGCTGTCGGGACCACGCTCGCAGATTCAGATTCTGCGGTAACTTGGCATCTCAAGGACCGACGACTGTTGATTGGGGCTAACATCGGAGGACTTGCAAATCGAAACAATTGAAGGCAAGAAATATAGGTGTATTCGATACGTGAAAAGAATTCTGTTGCAGAAATTGCAGCCACGTTATAGAAATCATGCTGGCTAAGGTTTAATTAGGCCAGTGCGGTAATGTATAGTGAATTGAAAACAACGCGAGCCTGGAAGGCGGAGCCCCGCTCGATTGAAGAGGGATAATGCGTGGCGACTGCCCGCGAAATGATTGAGGACGTTGGTGAATGGGAGGTGTTATCCTCCACGCGATCGCCTCACCCTTCATCGTACATGCCACCCAGGAGATGGTGGGTCGGAACCGAGGCCGTGTCGATCCGCAGCTCCAGCCGTATATCGCGTGGAGACGGATATGCGGTTTACGTTTTTCGATAGGCGAGGTGATGAAAACAAGTACGGATGGAGACACAATGACTTTCCCGTCCTGCGAGCAGATCGCCCCCGAGCTTCTCCAGCAGGTCCGGGCTTATTTGAAATGTCGGGCCGGGGAGGTTGCGCCGAGCCTGGAGATGACGCACGCGTGGGATCAGTTTTTCCGTGCCTTCTCCTCGCTGATCCGACGTTCGATTGCCCCCTGGGAACTCGGGGAGCAGGATCGCGAAGATTGCACTCAGGAGATCTGGAAGGAAGTTCTCCTGCATTTGCAGGGTTTCGGCGACTCCGAGATTCCCCGGCGTCCGAGGAACTGGCTGTCGGTGGTGGCCCGGAATAAGGCGGTGGACGTGATCCGCCGGAAGTGTCGTCGTCCCATGGCGAGCCTGAGCACCGAGGTACTTGCCGGCCTTCGCGACGGTCGTGCCGAGGACCCGGCCACCCTCCTCGAACGAGAGGTGCTTTGCACGGCGGTGCGCGCGGTGGTGGCGCGGCTGCCTGATGTTGTTTCGGAGAGTAGCTTCCGGGTCTTCTTGCTGCGCTGGGACGAGGGGCGGTCGATGGCGGAGATCGCCGCGGCGCTGGGGATGACGCCGGCGCAGGCCCGCTTTCGCTATCATCGTGTCACGAGGACGCTGCGCCGCCTCCTGGAATGCTCGCTGCATCGACTTCCTGTCAGGCTGGGGAGGTTGGAAGCCGTGGTGTCGGGAGATCTCTGAAGTCCTCAGCAGGCCAGCAGACGGGAGGCCTACCTGCGCCGCTCGTCGCTGAGAAATCCGGTGGATCTCGGCAATGATAGGGATCTGAGTCATCGTGGTCTCTGCCATTGCTCTCTGAGAACCCTTGGGAATTTCGCGGAAAATAGTGCGCAACACTCCGGCGCCGGCCGCGACTTCTTTGGTGGACAACGAGCGTGGGGCGAGCAGGCTCGCACCGGCGGCCTTGGCCGCAAGCGATGCCCGCCGAATGGACCCGATCGAAGCAACGCTCGGACCCGTCTCAACGATCGATCGGCCATGTCCCGATCCAGGCCTTCCCTTCCGAGGCCGCTCCCTTCGCCTGATCCAACGAGGTGATCGGGGCGTGGAGCCGAACAATCAGAAGCGTTCCTCGCTCGTCCCGGAGCTCTCCCCCTAGCGTCCGGACGTCTCCGACGAATGTCCATCTCCGCGGGCGGAGTGGCAGAGTTCGTCGGTACAGAGACCTTCATCGAGACAAGGAGACAGACGTGCAGTATCAAATCAACATCAGTATCGATCAAGGTGGTTTGACGCAAATTTACAATGCCAACCAGTACGTCACGCTTGTGAAGAGCGTCCAGTCGAATCCTGTCTCCTCGGGCAACCTGCCCGTCGCCTGGATCGCTTTTCAGCCGCTCGAGGTGAACGAGATTACCTGGATTGAGAACTATTTCCTCTACGCCACCACCACGGTCTTGCAGTCCGGCGCCACGATCTCAATGACCTCGCAGACCAACGACGCGATCCAGGCCGGCTGGCTATATACCTTCGCGCAGGGGCAGTTCACCGGGGCTTCGGGCACCGGCAGCACATTTAATTTGAGCAACCAGATGCCGAACCTCCCTTTCAGTTTCGGCCTGGCTCAGCAAGCGACGGTCAACAGCGTGAAAACGTTCGCCCCGCTGAACGCGGTCCCGGTTCTCTACAACGAACAGGCTTCGTTCACACCGCAGGAGCAGGTCTCGATCTTCCTCTCGTCGTACAGCAACAACGGCAGTGTGATCAGCCAGGTCGCGAGCACCGCCCTGACGGTGATGCTGTCGAGCCAGAATCCGACCGTGAACGTCGGGTTCAACGACTCCAATAACACGTTCTTCCAGAATTCGCTGTCCGGCCGGCTTGCGGGGCGGCTCCGATCGTCCCGGAGCCAGCTCGAAGGTGCAGCGCGATGATGAAGCCGACCTGGGCCGAGAGGCGGCTCGACCGCCTCTCGGCCCGGGAGGATGCGCTGTCGATCGGGCCTGCGGGCGACCGATCGACGGCTCGCCGTTCGTCGATCAACATCAGGAGGAGTCACTCTCCAGAGTCATGACGTACACAATCAGCATCACCATCGACTCGGCTGGCCTGAGCACGATCAACGCGGCCGGCCAATCGGTGGCGCTGATCAGCAACATCATTGCCCAGGCGGCTCTGATCCGCGGTACTACGCTGCCGATCACCTGGCTTGTCTTCAAGCCGCTTTCGAAGAACGTGGTGACCTGGAACGGAGACTGCTTGCTTTACGCTACAGCCACGCCCCTGCAGTTCGGCGCCACGATCCAGATAAGCGGGCAGACGAACAACCCGATCCAGCTTGGTTGGCTGTACACGTTCGCGCAGGGGCAGTTCACCGGGGCCTCGGGCTTGGGCGACACCTACAACCTCGATAACCAGATGCCGACGCCTCCATTCAGCTTTGGCCTGGCCCAGCAGGCGACGGTCAACAGCGTGCAGGCGTTCGCCCCGCTGAATGCGCTTCCCGTGCTCAATAACGAGACGGCCAACTTCCTACCGACGGGGGAGATTTGGCTCTTCCTCACATCGATCGAGGAGTGTGGCACCGTTATGGAGGCGGTCCCGGATAACGCGCTGAGTATCAGCCTGACGAGACAGCAGCCAGCAGTGAATGTTGGCTTCAATGATTCCACCAATACCTTCTATTTGAATTCATAGGTCACGGGGAGCGTGGGAGCCTGGAGAAGGCCGCCATGCGATACCGCCGGGCCGAACCTGGAGTGGGAGAGCACCATGCGCAACCTGCAAATCGCCATTTCGACCCTGGAGCGGGCCGGCTACAGCCAGCCCAGTCAGGCCAACGCCTTCTATCCGGCCAACAATCAGGACGATCACATTCACCTGGGCGTGCCCACCTCGTACCTCGATGGCACGAACCAGAGGTTTGCTGAGCCGGGCAACGTGTTCGTCACCTATATCTCCCTGAAAAAGGACGGTGTCTTCTGGTTCAAGCTCCTTCATGACGATGTGACGGGGTATTTCTCGTTCCCAGAAGGCAAAGGCATGGATGACCTGCCGGTGGACTGGCGTCGGGCTCTCGAAGCTTTGAACATGATTCAAAGTCATGTTGTGGCCTAGGGAATCAAAGCGGATGTCGCTCCCTCTTGACATAAGCCTGAGTGTTCGTGCTTAATTAGGCGTTTTCGGCGGGGCCACTTCCTCTCCCAATACAAAGGCTGAGGAATGGGCTGACACCGGCTCTGACTTTGTGGCTGGAAATCGACGGGCCACGCCTTGGAACGAGGCTTCAACTCCCGGAAAGGCCGGTTTCGTCGTGCCTCCGGCTCGCTTGTTGACGTCGAAGATTGGGCCGAGAGTTCAGAAAGTCGCCCGGCCGTAATTCCGCGTGGAAGATCGCAGGTCCGAGGAGTTGGCAGGAGGCCGAGGGAATTACGGCTGGGCTGGTCGCGCGACTGGTTTCGGAGGATCTTGGCTCGGCCGGTCCGGCCAAGATCCTTGAGGGCTTACCGAGTGAGCTCTTTCTTTAATAGTTGAAAGTCGCTTGCAGAACGATGCCTTGCTGCCAGAGCTGACCGACCGAGGGGGGGGTATTGGCCGTCGAAGGAAGACTGTCCAAGGCCCAAAAGCGCTCGTACTGGTAGCCCAGGAAAAATCGTGTGGCACTGTGGGGTGAGGGTTGCCAAGTGGCGCCCGCCCGGACGTTGAGGATCGGCGAGTCCTGGGTGCCGAAGCGGCGTGTTTCGCCGGGCAAGGGCCGACCATCCGGGCCGAGTGTTGTGGACCGTGTGAGAAATCCGACGTGGCTTCCCTCGAAGACGCTGGCAAAATCGGCCCGGAAATCAAGCGACCACCCCGTATCCCCCAGGTGGCGGACCAGATCCAGCGCAGCATGTGGGCCGGCCCCGGCGATGTTGTTGTATTGTCGCGCTTGGAAGATGCCGTTGTAGGTCGCTGATTGGCCGATGGGTGCGCTCAGCCGTGAGTCAAAGAACATGAAGAGGGAACGAATCCCGAGCGTCCATTTCATGTCCCAGTCGGGTCCGAGGGAGTATTCGCGGCTGTTGTAATCGAAGTCGATCATGTCGAAAGCAAGCCGGCTGTTGAGGGTTGAGGTTCCCTGCGCGCCTGGGAGGCTCCCCCTGCCCTCGGTTCCCAGATGCCGGTAGGCCACCATGAATTCGCCAAACCCGGAGGGGAGGCGATAACCGAGAAAGACGCGGGGAGATACGGCCCAATCCAGCGGGGCGCTGGGAAGTGCCACGGTGGTCGAGGTCCTGTTCGCCCGTTGCGCCTGGTTCCTTACGGTGCCACTCAACCCGTTGAGGATGTGTGGCTTGAGGATCTGAAGCTCGATCCCGGAGAACCAGCCCGGGGGGGATTCCGGGCTGTCGAGCAGCCGGTCAGGAACAAAATAGGGCGCATCCACGCGCAGGGCTCCCATCGAGGGGGGCGGGGGCGGCGCGAACAGGGAGGCCGGCAGGTCGCCGGGCTTGGGTAATGCCTCGAGGACTCCGCCGCCAATACCGACATCCCCCTCGGCGGGCAAAGGCGCAGGGAGTGCGGTTGGCGCAGGGTCTTCGGCGAAGAAGGCTGCGTGGTGGGCCGTGGCTTCGCCGGGAAGGGCTTGCGCAAGGGCCACGTCGGAGAACGCGAAAGCGACGGCACCAGCCAGAAGTAGATGTGTCATTTTGATCATGACAAACTCCTTGAACTTGCCGCGCTCGAGGGTCGCGCACGGTCCGTCGCGAAAGGCGGTTCAGAGGGGCGCACTGCCGGTGGAATTAGGGGGGGCGTTGGCGGCACGTCAGGCTGGGGCTCGCGAACCGGCCGGGTTTGTTCCAGGCCGTTTGCCGACGGGCCTGGATCCGTCACGCTCGCGCTTGGGACCGGCATCGTGGCGGGCCGTACTTCGCTCGGTGAACTGGCCGTTTGAGGATGAGGACATGGCAAGGGGTGCAGCGCGTCGAAGTCGGGCAGTTGCGGGAGTTCCAGCGGCTTGCCGAGTTGGTACAGGTCGTCCGTCTGGATGAAGTTGGCTACGTTCACGACCGAGGTCCAGAGGGATCCCAGGACGCCCAGGTAGGCGGTGACGTCGGCGACGAGCATTTGCTGGGCCTGCACCAGGTCTCCGAAGGCCACGCCCGGGTCGATCTTTCGCCGTTCAAAGACGCCTCGGTAGTAGCGCACCTGGTCGGGCAGGATGTTACGGCGGTAATACTCCATGGCAAGCAGGTTGGATTTGTAAGGGGCATAAGCGGCGGCGAGTCCGTTAGTCAGGGCCACCTCGACCTGGTGCGGTCCCTCGGCGGCTCGAACCAGGGTGGCGGAGGCCGCGCGGATGTTACCCTGGTTCCTGTCCCAGATCGGAAACGGGATGCCGACAGACAGGGCGTGGAAATTCTGGAACGGAAAGACGGTGTTCTCTTTCCAGATGTCGCCGCGAACCTCGACGTCGGGTACGGGAGTGACCTGGGCAAACTTGAGGTCGTAACGAGCCCCTTGCAACGTGTTGCGAGCGGTGAGCACGTCCGTGTGATTGCGGAGAACGTGGGCGAGGACGGCGTCGTAGTCGTAGTGCGGGATGAGCCGATCCACCTGCCCTTCGACTGCGCTGAGCGGCAACTGCTTCAGGCCCATGTCGGCGACGAGCTGCTTCCAGGCATACACATAGTTGGCAATCGCTTGCTTGTACCCGAGGCGAACGATGAAGGCCTGGGACCGCAGGGCCGCAGGCTCGTGGCTGGCGGTAAACCCACCCGCTAGCAGGTCGGCCTGGAGCCGGAAGATCTCGTCGGTGAAGTGGGCCAGGGCTTTGTTGACGCGGAGCGTTTCCCTGGTGACCAGGAGATTGTAGTAGTCCGTCCGAATCGTGGTGGCCAGGTCGAAGCGAGCCCGCCTGAGTGCCAGCTCCGCGTTTCGAAAATTCATCTGCGCCGACGCGGTCTGAAGTTTCAGCTTGCCGCCGGTCTTGATCACCTGGTCGATGAAGACCCCTTGCGTACCGGTCGCCGTGTTGTTGGCGTTGGGGCCAGCTTCGTAGCCAATCGTCGGGTTGGGATAGAGGCCGGCCTGTTGCATGACCCCCTTGGCCGTTTCGACGTCGGCTGCCGCCTGGCGGAGCGCCGGGGCGTTGGCGGCCGCAAGTTGTTGGAGGTCCGCCAGGGTATACGGGCGGCCGTTCGGGCCAAGCAGCGGCGCGGGTTCCTCGGGCAGTGGGGGCAGTTGCGGAAAGAGCCGGGTGACGGCTTCTGCACGCCCCGCCTGTTCGTCGGGGAGTTTGACAAGCGGTGTCTCCGCCCCCGGAATCTCCTTTGGAATCGCCAACTCGAACTTGCGGAGCGGTGGCGCCGTCTGGCCAGGAGGAGCCCGGTCGACCTGGGTGAAGGAGGTTCGAGCGACATCGTCGGGGGGCGATTCGGGACTCTGTCCACCTTGGCCTGGAGTCGTGGTCACTGGCGGCGGACCGTCGGTGCGCGGCGGGTTGTCGACCGGTTTCGGTACGGTGGCCGGCACCGCGCCGAACGGACTGGAGGCTCCATCGGGCGGGGGCAAGGGGAGTGGCCGTTCTTGGCTCGGAGCACTGGACGCTGGCGCCGCACCCTGCGGAGTACGCGGGGCGTCGACCGGTTGCAGAGTGGGAGCTGGCGCTTCGTCAAAGGGATGGGTGACGATGGCGGCCACGGACTCGTCAATCATCCGCAGTGACGGTGTGTGACAACCGCTCATCAGCAGAAGGAGGCCGACCAACACTGGCTCACGCATCGACATCGCAGGGTCTCCGTACCCCGAGGCCACGGGTATTAGGGCAGTCGATTCAGCGATGCTCCCTCTGCCGGTCTCGAACGAGATCCGGCCCTGATGGTGTTTGCCTGGGTTGTCCCGGTCGAGCGGCTGCGAACAGCCATCTCAACTCAACCCGCTTCGAGCCGCTTCGGGTCTGTCACGTCGGGGAGCTGCCAGCGGCTCAGGTAAGCCGCAAGCACTTCTTCGGCGATCGCTGACTGAGAGATCCGCCGCATCGCGGACTCAACACCGAGGCGCTGAGCCGTCTCGACGGCAAGATGGAGAGTCACTTTGACCGTAGCCGCACTTGCAGGTGAATCGTGGCTCTGGCCTGTCTCGTTGCCTGGTCGCTGCTTTGTGGTTTTTTGTCCCATTGTGCTTTACCTCTTCAACTCTTTGCCGTCGTGCCTGCACCTCCCTATCGGCAACACCCGCCGAGGACATCAGGAAATCTGGTTGGATTTTGCGGTTTGTTGCGAATTTGACGGCCAGAGGCCGGTTTCAGCCATGCTCAATCGAGGGGAGTGGGCCGGACCAATATGGTTCCGGGAGTGGGACCGGGGTTGGAGAAACCGGCTGCGAGACGTGACGATCGTGCTGGCCTGGCCGTGCGCGACTGGGAGCGAGAACAAGTCAAATGAAGATGCTTTGCAGGCTCTCCGGGGTTGCAAAGCCCCTTGCTCGTCGAAATCGCGGTGGGGAGATGTCTTTGTCTGACTCTCAAGTCGTCGAGAAGTTCAGGATCAATGGGCCATTCCCCCACCCCCCTCCGGCGGCTCGCGGTGGCCGTAGAAGCTGTAGAGCACTGGCATCAGGTAACGGTCCAGCAAGAGCGTCACGGCCATGCCGCCGACTACGACGATGGCCAACGGCTTCGCCGTCTGGCTGCCCATCTTCGTCGAAACAGCTGCGGGCAAGAGCCCGAGGATGGCCGTCATCGCGGTGATCATCACGGGGCGGACCCGCTTGAGAGAACCTTGGACGATGGCGTCGTGCACCGGGAGGCCCTGGATGCGAAGGGCGTTGAAATAGGAGATCAGCAGGAGGCCCTCCATGATCGCGATCCCGAAGAGGGAGACGAAGCCGACGGCTGCGGAGACGCTGAAATTGGTCCCGGTCAGGTACAAGGACCAGACCCCTCCCACCGCCACGTCGAAGACGTTGCTGAAGATCACGATCGTGTCCAGGAACGAGCGGAACGCCGCATAGAGCAGGATGAAGATCAGGGCGAGCGACAAGGGAATGATCCACATGAGCCGGCCGTTGGCTTCCTCCATCTGCTCGAACTCGCCACTCCAGACCCCCTCGTACGGGCTTTTGAAGAGGTCCTTGGTTCGTGCCTTGGCTTCGTCCACGGCGCTGCCCAGGTCGCGTTCCCGGACGCTGAACTTGATGGCGATGAAACGCTTGCCCTGCTCGCGGTAGATGGTCGAGGCGCCGGCGCGATAGAAGTGGCCGTTGGGGTCCGGCGCGTAGTCTGCTCCCACTGGCGTGACCAGGTCTCCCAGCCGGATTCGTGGCGTGCTGCTGATCGGGTTGGACGTGTCGGCCAGGCTGCCGGATATTGCGGGGGGCGGCAACGCATTCCCACTGGCGGTCGGGGTGAAGCCAGAACCCTGCGCCAGGACCACCTGGTTGTTGATGATGTCCACCGGGATATCCAGGATCGACGTCTCGTCGGTCCGCCGCCATTTGGGCCAGCGTGTGGAGATGTCGAACAGCTTCTCGCCCTCGACCATGCTGGACATGGCCTTAGCACCCACGGCGCTGCTGACGACGTTGTTGACGTCCGCCGTCGTCACTCCCCACTTCTGGCACTTCTCCGGATCGACGCGGAACTCCAGGTGCGACGACCCCCGGACGTGGAACACACCCACGTTTGCGACTCCCTTGATCTCTTGCAAGATGTTCTTGGCCTTGGCGGCCCGCAGTTCCAACTGGTCAAAGTCCGGGCCGAAGATTTTGAGGGAATTGTCACCTTT
Source organism: Singulisphaera acidiphila DSM 18658 (assembly GCF_000242455.2). Lineage (GTDB taxonomy): Bacteria > Planctomycetota > Planctomycetia > Isosphaerales > Isosphaeraceae > Singulisphaera > Singulisphaera acidiphila. The sequence goes on along the minus strand of NC_019892.1, from coordinate 3,694,813 downwards.
GACCCCTGACAGGGCCTCGAGCACATTATCCCGGATGCTCTGTGAGAAATTCCACACGACGCCGGGAATGACGCGCTCCAGGTCGGCATTCATCGCGAAGACGATCTCTCGTTTCGTTCGCGCGCGGGTGGAACCCCAGATCCACCGCCGCCAGCCGGTCTGTGGCACCAGCCTGGGCCAGTCTTTCTGGGGCCGTAGCGGCACGAAGTACTCGCCGCTGTAGAACCCCTCGGTGTCCGTGCCGTCGTCGGGCCGGCCGCTTTGCGTCACGATCGACTCAACCTCGGGGAAGCGGGCAATGATGGCCCGCGCCTGCTTGGCGATCGCCGCCTGGTGATCCAGGTTCATGTTGAGGGGACCGATCCCACGAAGCCATAAGTTCCCCTCCTCCAACTCCGGCATGAACTCACGTCCCAGTTGCGGGACCAAGCATGCGGTGCCGCCGATCAAGAAGGCCATCACGGCACAGGTGGTTTTGGGGTATCGCAGGCAGAGTTGGAGCTTCCACAGGTAGCGGAATTTCAAGGCGCGGACGAGAAAGTTCTCCTCGACCGGTTTGAAACGTTTGAAGAGGAGCATGCATAACACGGGCGTCAGCGTGAGCGAAAGCACCAAGGCGCCAGCCAGGGAGAAGGCATATGTCTGTGCCATGGGGCCAAAGAGCGCTCCCTCCGGGCCGGTCATGGCGAACAGCGGTACGAAGGCGCAGACCATGATCAACACGGAATACATCAGCGCGTGGTCGATCTCCTTCACGAAGCGAAGGATCCGCTCCTTCATGGGTAAGTCGGGGTAGTTGTGCGCGGCCAGATTGCGGTAGATGTTCTCGACCACGACGACGGAGGAGTCGACGATGATGCCGAAGTCGACCGCCCCGATCGAGAGCAAGTTCGCCGACTTACCACGGACGTAGAGCATGGTGAACGCGAACAAGAGCGCCAGGGGGATGTTGATCGCGACAATGATCGCAGTCTTGATGTTATTTACGAACATGAATAAAATGATAACGACGAGCGCGACGCCGGTGAGGAGGTTCTCCGTCACGGTGTCCGTGGTGATGTTGAGCAAGTCCGTGCGGTCGTAGTAGGTCTCGATCTTTGTTCCGGGCAACAGCCGACCGGAGGTCGGCTCGTTAAGCTGCTGGACCTTGGCTTTGACGTCTTTCAGGGCGGGTAACGTATCCTCTCCCTTGCGCAGGAGCACGATGCAGGTTACCCGATCGTCCTCGTCGTGTCCGACGTCGGCGATCGACAGGGGGGATCTCGGGGGCCGCTCGCGGTCGGCCCGCCAATAACCGATTCGCCCCAGGCGTGTCTGGTGGCTGACGACCACGCCCTGCTCGCCGGGCAATTGTCCAGGGGAGAGTCGGCCGCCTTCGACTACGTCGTCGACACGGATCGGCTGGTTGTTGACCGAGCTGATGACCAGGCTGCGGATTTCCCGGATCCGGCGCAACTCCTCCGCGCGGAGGATGGTGGCGGCAGCGGCCGGACTCTTCAGGCCGAGCACTTTGTTCACCGGGTCCAGAGCACCGCCGAACAGGCCGACGCTTCGCACTGTCATGGCGACCTGGCCCGGGTTGATGTAGTCGCCCCCCACCGTGGCGTTGCTGTTCGTCAGTGTGGCCTGAAGCTGGCCCAGAGTGATGCCGTAGCGGCGGAGGCGGTCGGGGTCGGGCTGAACCTCGTAGCGCCGCACCGTGCCGCCGAAGCTGGTGACGTCGACGATGCGGGGCACTCTCCGGAATTCACGTTCCAGCACCCAGTCTTGCATCGCCTTGATGTCGTTCAGGGTGTAGAGCTCACGCCCGGAAGCATCTTTGGGCACTTTCAAGACGTAGCGGAAGATTTCCCCCGTGGGTGACTCTGGCGAAATGGCCGGGGTCACACCGCTCGGCAGCGGCTGGGAAATCGTGCTCATGCGGTTGATCACTTCCTGCCGAGCCGTCTCGTACGTGTACGCGTTGCCGTAGTGCCACGTCATCTTGAGGTCGCTCAGACCGAACAGCGACTTGCTGTTGATCTTCTTCAAGCCGGGCATGCCGGCGAACGTCACTTCCAGGGGGACGGTGACCTGTCGTTCGACCTCTTCGGCGGATGCGCCGGGGAACAGCGCGATCACTTCGACGATTGCAGGCGCAGGGTCGGGGTAGACTTCCACGTTGACGTTGAGGAAAGAAAAGACACCGATGATCGCGAGGAAGACAGCGAGGAGGATGACGACGATCGGGTTCTCGAGCGCCCACCCGATAAGCTTGCGAACCATGGCGAACCTTCCGATGAATCGAGGATCATCCTCGTCTTGTTAGCCCGTGCCCGTCTTGGGCTTCTTTGCCCGTTGCGACTCGAGGTCCGACCTTGAACGTGCTCTCGTCTTGGCGATGCGGTCGGTCGGCTGCTTCACCGGTCGTGACTCGAGGTCCAGCAAGGCGGCTTTGAGCTCCAATGTCCCGGACAAGAGGACGCGCTCGCCGGGCCGAAGGGGTTCTTTGGGCAAGAGGCCCTCGTCGGCCTCTTGAGCGGTCAATTGCTCTTCCTTGGGGATCGGCGTGTTCCGGACGAACACCGTGTGGTCGAATCGCTGCGTCACCTGGACGCGCCGCATCGTAAAGTGCGGCAGGGCAGGATCGGGCTGCACGAATACCAAGCTTTGCAGGCCGTCGTCCACCAAGGCGCTCGTCGGAATCTCGACCACGTCGTGCGGCGGCGGCACGTTCACCGTGGCGGTGACGTATTGTCCCGCCCGGATTCGCTTCCCTGGGTTATCGACATACCCCTTGATGATCGCCGTGTGCTGATTGGGGTCAATGACATAGCCGATCTCATCAATCGTTCCGGAAAGGCCTGTGGCTGAGGCCACGCCGACCGTGTGCACGGTCCACCGCCTTTCGCTGCCGCGAAGATCCTCCAATTCCGGCAGCTCATCCTCGGGGCAACTGGCGATGACCAGGAGCCGGTTCACGTCGGCGATTTGAAACAGGTTGACCGTGTTGTCCACCACCATCTCGTCCGTGTGGACGTTGCGTTCGACGACGACGCCGTCGAAGGGCGCTCGCAAGGTCACCCGGCCCCAGGGATTCTCCGTCTCCTTGTCGTGATCGACCTTGCCTCCGTTGGCTTGATTCTCCCCCTTCACCCACCGGCCCTCGGGAGACTTGAACCATGCGTTCTTGTCGGCACTGATCTTCTTGGCTTCGGTGTGAAGGGCGTCGATCTCGCTCTGGGGGATGTCCCACAGCTTGAGGTTGTTGAGGGCACGGCCGATGGCGTTGCGGTCTCCCTGGACGGCCCGAAAATAGGTGTTCAGGAAGACGGTGGGAACCGCTTCCGAGTGCTTCTCGGCCTCGTCGAGGATCCTCTGATCTAGCTCCAGTTGCACCAGGGCGTCCAGGAGATCATTCTTCTTGATCCCCACGTCCGCGCTGTAAAAAATTCCCAGAAGATCACCCTTCGATACGCTGTCGCCCTGCCTGAGTTCGCGGAATTCCGTTTGTCCGGTCTTGGGAGAGTGATCCCAGACCTGGGCAATCTGGACCACTTTGGCCGGAGCGAATCGAGCACGGACGCGGGCGAGACGGGTGGGATCGAGCGTCGTGGAACCGGGCAGCACGATCGGCCGCATCCTGGTTGGCGCTTCCGCGATCGCGACCTCGTCCCGCTGGTTTTTGCGGATCCCCAAGGCGGTGGAGACCTCCTCGGGGACCTGGAGCGTGTGCGGTCGGCCCGAGACCAGCGAGACGCCTGGAGGCGCGGAAGAGCCCGATTCTTCGTCTTCATTGCTGCCCGCGAGCAAGTGCAGAGGGATGCCGGAGAAATAACTATAGAACCCTGCCGCCGGAGGGACCAGGACCACGGTCAAGAGAAGGGCTACAACGATTCTCTGCCCAAAACCCATCTTGCGATGGGGAGGCAGAGCCTCCACCGCCGGTGCCGAGGGGGGCGTACTCGGGGCAGCTTGACCTGTGTTCTCGCCCTTAAATCCCTCTTCATGTTCTTGGTTGGCGTTCATTCTGCCGCCTCGGAATTGGGCTGGCTTTTGCCTTGGTCATTGGGCTCAGGTTGCATTATTTTTTTTCGGACTACGTTGCCCCGCCCGATTTCTGGTGGGACGGCCAGAAACGGCCGGGCCGGGCTGACGTGCCCTCCATGAGCGGGCATTTCACGTTGCTCAGGTGGTCGAGCCTCGGCACTTAGGCACCATCGAGGTCGCGCACCATCCCGCATCCTCTATTCGTACTCAGGGACCGGGATGGTTCGCGAGTGCAGGAGTGTGCGTGGACCGGGCAGGGCCTAACAACGGAGTCGTGCTGGCATGAGTAAGGGAGAAGCAGGGGGTTCAATCCAGGTCGGTGTAGAGCCGACAGCGGGGGCGATCGATGAGAAATTCCTCTCCTGGAGCCAGGCAATTGGGGGAGCCGTCTCGCCGTTGTCGTCGTCCCATGCCATCTCATCGGGAAAGCCGAAGAGACGTCCGTCCGATGAATGGATCGAACGGTTCTGCTGCCGATCGGCGAGCACGAAAGAGCCAGCGACGACTCGAAGGGTTGACGTGGCTTGCTGGAGTCCACAGAGAGTGGGAACTTCCTTTTGTGCGGCAACATTCCCGGCCGTCACTGCTTGTTGCCCCGGGTTGAGAAGCCAGATCAGTACGGCCAGGCCGATTGCATGCAGCGGGGACCTGGGCAAAACCGGCCTGCACGCTGCCTTCTGCCTGGAGCATGCGCCGGGGTCGCCTGGTCCGAGCGCCACCGGCACGCTCGACGAGATCCGTGCGCCCGGGCCGATTTCAGGATCAGCCGGGGCTACGGCGTCGCGGTCGCCGAGTCGGGCCTCTTTGCTCCGCAATGGGGAAAGCTGCATGAGACTGTGTCCGGTCGCACACGAGCATCGCAACACGAAAGCCGGTGAAGGAAGCGGCAATCATTTGCGCATTTCAAATTAATGGATTCGATCCGGGGAGTCAACAGAGCGCCGAATTGAGAAAGCTCATCGTGGGTGATTTCGGCACAGCGGAACCCAACTGTTTGATCTCGTTGACGGAGAGCAACAGAATGATTGATGTGTGGTGGTTCTATTCCGAAGGAGTAGCTGTCAAAAGTTGCAGTGTAATGTTGACTATTTTTTATATGTGTGATTAATGGATTTTAAATCCACGTCCTCTGGCCGTGCGATCCGAAGAGTTTCGAACAACCCGGCGTGCATTCTTACGCATTCCGTAAGTCACTGTACTTTCAGTGTGAGTATATATAATGCGGCCAAGCTGAGCAGTCTCTCAGCCGTCGCCTGAATTTCCGCCTCGGTAGCCCCCGGGCGTAGAAACTCACGAATCTCCTCGCCGAGCAATTCACGGCGCCATGCCCGACGCTTGTCCGCGTGGCTCGGACGCCGTGATGCTTTGTCCCACGGCGACGCCGAGCGGTCCACCAACTCATCTGCCGGTCGCCCCCAGGCCCACGATTCGGTCATGGTGTAAGTCCACAGGCAGACGTGGAAGGCCCCGACGTTGGCCCAGATTAGAGCGTGTTATGAACCTCAGGCGAACGGCGGAGCCGCCTTGTGAAGCATCAGCAAGCTGAATGCGACGTAGTGCAGCCCGGCGAGTGTTTCGGAGAGCCGCTCGTAGTCCCGTGCCAATCGGCGGACCCGAGCCGCCCAACCGAACGACCGCTCGACGACCCAACGTCGCGGCAGCAGCACGAATCCACGCTTCGCCTCGGCCAGCTTCACAACTTCGAGGATGATCCCGTGGTGGGCCGCTGCATCGAATGCCTCCTCGCCGGTGTAGCCTTGGTCGACATAGGCCAGTTCGACCGACTCGCCCGTCGCCTCTTGGACGGCTTTGGCCAGCGTGTCGACCTGGGCCCGCTCTTGCTCGTTGGCTGGAGTCACGTGCAGCGCCAGCAGATGTCCGAGCGTATCCACGGCGATGTGGACCTTGGCACCCTTGCGACGCTTGTACCCGTCGTAGCCCGCACGGCCACCACTCTCGGGGGTCGACGGGATGGTTCGGCCGTCGAAGATGACGGCCGTCGGCTCGGGTTTTCTCTTGTCAGCGAAGCGGAGCACGGCTCGAAGGTCGTGGACAATGGCCTCGAAACAGCCGGCGGCAAGCCAGCGGCGGGTCTGCTGATCGACCATCTCCCAAGGAGGGAAGTCAGCGGGCAGGTAACGCCATGGTGCTCCGCTTCGGACGAGCCAACGCAAGGCGTCGAAGACGTCGCGGAGGTTGTGGACTCGCTGGCCGGCATCTTCAGGGAGCAGGCAAAGATAAGGGAGAACGAACTCCCATTCGGCATCGGTGACGTCGCTGGGGTAGGGTTGGTGCATAATCATACCCTAAACTACGTTCGCCACTGAACTACCGTTCATAACACGCTCTAACCGCACCTGCTGCTGGCCTGCCCCCACGATCTGCTTGCACTCGCGGAAGGTGATCTCCAGGCTGAACCGGTCGGCTACCATCCCCAGGATGACGGCCACGCTCGCCGAGGTGTCGGTGCAGAAGTACGCCCACCAGCCGTTCGGCTCGTCCACCAGCACCACCCGGATCGCGCCGCCGGCCGGACGCCAGGTCGCCAGGAACGTCTTGTACTTCTTGAGGACCTCCTCCCCATACAGGTCGAACGTGTCGGACGACCAGCCGCGCCGCTGGCCGCCCCGCTTGGCCAGGTCGATCACGTCCGGGCCGTGTAGGCCCGGGGCCGGCCCCGCTTTCCCGCCGGCCGGAGGCCAGGCAGGGTCCGCAGGGCCGCGTCTTTGCGAAGTCGGCTGACCACGGTCATCCCCAGGGCTTTCGCCGGCTTGAGGGACTCCCTACTGGCATAGGCCCCGTCGGCCACCACCCAGATCGGCAACTCCAGGAGCCCCAGCCAGGGCTTGGCCCACCGGAGCAACTCGACGGCCAGTTCCAGCTTGGTGCGGAACTCCGGCCGGTGCTTCGGGTCGATGCCCGGCAAGTCCTTCTTCCGGACGTAGAGCCGGGCCAGCAGCGGCAGGGCGACGACGCCTCACGCCGGGTGGGCCACGAGCAGGGCGAGGACGACGAAGACGTGCCCGTAGACGAAAGGCGAGCCAGCCGGGCCGGGGGTCGGGTTGTGATGCACCCCGGCCCCCTGGACGTGCGGCCCGTAGCGCTTCGTCGGGGTGTTGTCCAGGGCGAGGGTCAGCCGCTTGGCGTCCTTGAGCAGCGGCCGGACCACTTCGGTCAGCAGGCGTCGGGCGATGCGATCGGCCCGCTTGCCGGCGGCGGCGACGGCGACGTAACAACGCTGATAGTGGCCGCTGAGTTTGGCCGCCCTGATCCAAGTGGTGACGGTCCGCCGTCCCCGAGCCAGGACGGCGCCGAGGAACAGCGGGGCGAGCCTGGGGGCGGAGCGGCGGTCGAGGCCGGCGGCGAGCCACGAGAACCACTGGCAAGGGGCGGGTAGCGGATGCGAGGATGTCATCGGGGCTGGCTCCGGTCGAGGCGACGGTCTGGTGTGGTAACCGCCATCGTCCCGGCCGGGCCGGCCCCCGTCCATCCACCTGTTTCGGCGGCCCCAAGGAGGCTCTATGGCTTTCCCCGACGTTCGCGGATTCTCGGCGGTCCAGCCCGGACCGTACGAGGTACAGATGGGCGGTTGCATCGCCGCGTTGCTCCGGTTGTTCGCCGGCCACGTGCCCGATCCGGAGAGTAACACCCGCGTCCTGGAACTGGCGTCCGACCCGACCCGCTGGTCGGCCGGGCACGCCGTGTTCGACGAGGTGCGGCGTCGGTTACTTGCGGCCATGAAGGCCGAGGATCGGCCGCGAGAGCTGCAACATCATTTCGAGGAGTCGTGCTGCCAGGCCATCTACAACGCCACCGACCCTCCGGACCCATTCGACCCGGGTTCAGCGTTCTTCGTGGCCGGACAAGCGATCGGCCTGGCGAGAGTCGCGGGGGTGCCGGTGGAACGGGTCATAGCCATTCTTGCCCCGGGCGTGGAAGGGTCGAAATAGCCGCGACCGATACACGCTAGGCGAGCCGCCTCGAATCCACAAAATTGCGGAAAGTGCAGTAAGTCACCCTCGGGATCGGTCTAAAATGCTCCGAACGAGGGGCTGCGGTCGACACGAGCGGGACTGTGAGCAGTGTATTGCGATTCTGACATCCACGCCCCAACGGGAGCTACCTCATGTAGACGGCCCCCTCGGGGGGGCCTTCCTGGTACCACGTCCTTTGGGCGTGGTTGATTATTGATTGCCCAAGGCGAGGCGTGATCGTTTCTGAATCACGAGGCGATCGACCTCTTGGCCTTTGAGGTTCCAGGCCCGGTAGAGCAGACGATTTGCGGGGACCTCAATGTCGATCGTCTGATAGGTCGAGACGTGGGTCAGGCCCAATTCGGTGTAGCTTCGTGGGTCTTGCTCGCAGAATTTCTCACCTGAGACGGAGACGACGTAGGTCGTGCCCTCCGCATTCGAGGCCACACGCTGGTTGCCGCGCATCGGGTGGGTGCGCAAGTAGGCGTGGTCGTGCCCTTGGAGCACGAAGTCGACGTGGTGCTTGTCGAAGACGGGAATCCAATCTTCCCCTAGTGTCGGGTTCAGTCGCGATGGATGCGACGCATAGATGGGATGATGGAATACAACGAACGTCCAGGCCGCTTGCGTCTTGGTGAGGGCCGCGTCCAGCCACTCTGCCTGGATTTGGGCGAGCCTGCGATCGACGAGTGCCAGGTTGCTGTCGAGGACTGCTACGAAGGCGTTGCCGTACTCGAAGGAGTAGACCAGGTTGGGGTCGATCTCCGGGGGACCGTTCTTGGGCAGCGCGAAGAAGGAGGTGTAGAGTTGCGGCCCCTGGTCGAGGTACTCGTGATTTCCGACGCAGGGCATGAGCGGCAAGGTGTCGAAGACCCCCTTCGCGCGGAGGAAGAAATGATCCCAGTTCGTTCGCTCGTTGCCGCGATCGACGAGGTCGCCCGCGAGCAGCATGAAGCCGGCGTCGGGATGGCGCTGGTGGGCCGCGTCGAGGAGTCGGCCCCAGCCCTCGAACCCGCATTGCGCATCGCCAAGATAGAAGAACTGAAAGCGGTCCGGCCGTTCCGGTCCCGTTCGGATCGGTCTCCAGGGAGTCCAACCTTCGGGGGAGCCGTCTCCCGCGCTGTAGACATAGCTCGTGGCCGGTTCCAACTGGTCGACGTGGACCTGGTGGCGACGGATGGCCGGATCGTTGAGAAGGTCGGGGGAACGGACGAGGTGCGATTCTCCGGCAACCTGGCGAATGACATTCGGATCAGCCGGGCCGTCACCCCGCGACGAGGCCGGGGCGAGTCGGAGGGCCGTCGAGTCCACGCCGGGTTCAGTTCGCCAGGTCCAGACGAGGTCGCGGGCGGGGTTGGGGCCAAATGAGACCGCGACTTGATCGGGTGTTCGACTCGAAGCGACGTGCGTTTTCCAGATCCGGCCCCGAGCCAGCGCGGTTGCGTGACGCAGCTCACGAGGGACTTGCAGGAGGATTGATCCCTGGAGGTGGACGGGGAGCCGCTGGATCGGAACGAGGGCGTCGAGGGCTGCGCTTACGCCCTCGGTGGCCTTGGCGGTCTGCCAACGATCCGGCCGCTGGACGCGGACCGATATCGGATCACCGTCCGCCGCCCGGAAGAAGGCGACATAATGTTCGCCCCCCGCGCGATCGAGGGCGTTCACTCCCAGGCCAACCACGCCGGCTTCGACCTGTTTTCGATAGAGGGACCACCGCTCGCCCTGAACGTCGAGCGAATCCTCGGTTCTGGCGAAGCCCTGGTCGGACAGCCAGAAGGGAAGAGTCGCCGGGCTTGCGGCGACCTCGACGATCGCGGGCCGATCGATCTCGACTTGAATGTGGCCTCGTCCCAGAGCGTCACGTTCCGCCGGGGTGAGTTCGGCAAGCAGGCGACTGCCGTTGGAGGCGATCGTGGTCAAGTCGTCGAGCGAGCGGGAGCGGCTGAGCCGTTGGCCGACCGCGCTGAGCGTCTCTTTCGGAGTGGCCGCCGGGGGGACGGGACTCCGATGGTCGCAGCCGGTGATGAGGCCGGTAAGCAGGATCGTTGCGAAGAAACAAACTTGGTTTTGGAGTTGAGCCATCCGTGCGATCTCCCCCGTTTCGCCCTTTGAGCTGGGGCGGTCCCTTGGTTGATAACGGATATCCCCCTTTCCTCACAGAGTAGATCATCAAGAAAAAAGGGACGTCCTCTGCCGGCAGGGGGCGGGATTCGAGAGTTTTTCCGGCCCAGAGCCGCCATCGCTTGCTTCGTGTGGTATGAGTCTGAAGGGTGGGATTGCTCGGGTATTTTGAGACGTCTCAGGCGGATTTCCGTCGGCTTGGCCGCGACCTGGGCAACCGGTTGCCCGGTCGAGGCCTGTGCTCGTGCTGCTGTAGGCACACGGTTTGCAAATCTTCTCAGGCAGCTTTCCTCCGTGAATGCAACTCTGTTCGTGGTGAGGCCCCATGCCGAAGATTACGAATCTGCTGCCCGGTGATCCTGAACCGCTCGGGCCGACCGTGAAGCCCGATGGGATCAATTTTGCGGTTTATTCCTCGGGTGCGACGCGCATCGAGTTGCTTCTTTTTGATAATATCGCCGACCAGGAGCCGAGCCAGGTAATCTCGCTCTCGCCCGAGACCAACCGAACGGATCACGTCTGGCACATCTTTGTCGAGGGGCTGCCGAACCGGACGCTCTACAACTTCCGCGCGGACGGTCCCTACGACCCGGCCACGAACGGAACCCGGTTCAACGTCGCCAAGACGCTGCTTGACCCGTATGCACCCGCGATCACGGGGGATTACTACTGGCAGCCGGGCGATGCGCTGGGCTATGACAATAGCGAGCCGGATAAAGCGGACCGCCACCTCCTTCCCAGCACGGTGGATAACGTCGCCGGTGCCCCTCGCTGCGTGGCCTATCAGAGCGACTTCGATTGGCGGGAGGACCAGCATCCCGACATTCCGATCGAAGAGTCGATCATCTACGAGGTCAACGTGCGCGGGTTCACCCGGCACCACTCGTCGGAGACGGACCTCGCCGGCACCTATCGCGGGTTCATCGAGAAGATCCCCTACCTTAAATCCTTGGGCATCACGGCCGTCGAACTCATGCCGATCATGGAGTTCGACCAGTTTGACGGACCGTTTCGCGACCCCGCGACCGGTGAGCGCCTGGCCAACGCCTGGGGCTACAACACGGTCGGCTTCTTCGCCCCCGAGTCGCACTACAGCTATTACGGCAAGGTCGGTGAGCAGGTCGACGAGTTCAAGATGCTCGTTCGCGAACTGCACAAGAACAAGATCGAGGTCATCCTCGATGTGGTGTTCAACCATACGCGCGAAGGGAATCATTACGGGCCGACGATCAGCTTCAAAGGGTTGGACAACAATGTTTACTACATGTTGACTCCTCAGCCTGAATTCTATATGGATTTCACGGGCTGTGGCAACACGATGAACTGCAACCACCCGGTGACGCGCAAGTTCATCCTCGATTGCCTGCGCTACTGGGTGACCGAGATGCACGTCGACGGATTTCGGTTCGACCTTGCGGCGGTCTTCGCCATCGACGTCGATCAGCAGCAGAAGGGGAAGACACCGATCATCCACGAGATCGAGTCGGACCCGGTCCTCTCCCGGATCAAGCTGATTGCCGAGCCCTGGAGTATCCAGCAATATATGCTCGGAAGCTTCTCGGATCGGCGCTGGGCGGAGTGGAACGGCCGGTTCCGCGATGTCGTTCGCAAGTTCGTCAAGGGAGAAGCCGGACTCACCGGAGAGTTGGCGACCCGCGTCGCCGGCTCGTACGACTTGTTCGCTCCCCAACCCGACTCGGAGCGATCACCGTTTCACAGCATCAACTTCGTGACCTGCCACGACGGGTTCACGCTCAACGATCTCGTTTCCTACAACGACAAGCACAACGAGCGAAACGGCGAGTCGAATCGCGACGGGGCCAACGATAATAATAGCTGGAATTGTGGATACGAGGGGTGGGTCGAGCTTTCCGATTTGCCCGATGAGGAGAAAGCAGCGATTGAGACGCTTCGGCGTCAGCAGATCAAGAACTTCTTGACGCTCCTCTTCCTCTCCCAGGGGACGCCGATGCTCCTCTACGGCGACGAGACGAGGCGGACGGCCGAGGGGGATAACAACACGGTCTTCCAGGACAACTCGTTGAACTGGATCAACTGGGAGAATACGAAGCGGCACGCCGAGATCTTGCGATTCACGAAACTGATCATCGCCTTTCGCAAGCGGCACCAGATCGTCCGCCGCTGGCGCTACCTGACCTCCGACGAGTCGGACACGCCGATCCTCCGGAACATCAAGTGGCATGGGGTGAGCCCCGAGCACGCCGACTTCTCGGAGAGCTCCCGATTCATCGCCTGGGAACTCGAGGCGTTCCAGACCGACCAGCGTTCGGACGTGCCGATTTACGTGGCGTCGAACGCCTTCTGGGAGCCGATCACGATCGAACTTCCCACGATCGAAGACCGGCGCTGGTATCGAGTTGTTGACACGTCTTTGCCGGTCGAGGAAGACATCGTGCCCGAGGAACAGGCGTTTTTCCTGCCGGAGAAAACCTATCTCGTGCGTCCCCGATCGACGATCGTCCTCGTCGCCAAGTGAAACGCACCACGGGACGAACGATTACCGCGATGGCCATTCGACGCTGGTTCTGGCTGGCCGGGGCTTTGGCCGGAGGATCCTTCGCCTGGATCTTCCGGCCGTACTTTTCCCCCGGTGCGCTCATCCTGGGCGGTGGTGCGATCCTCCTGTTCGCGGCCCTGGTCGGCGACCTGTTTGTGGTCTTGATGTCGATGGGTTCGACGCGACGGGCCGCTCCGCCTCCCAATGCCCGGCCGGCGGACGGGCGGGTCGATCGGCTCGTCATGACCGGGGCGATCGGGGAACCGAACGCACGCGACCCGAGGTTCTCAGCGTTCCGGGCGCTGCGGCCCGTTGAGGGTTTACCCGCCCCTGTGCGGTTGCCGTCCGGGGCCATGCCCCCGTTACTCGGTCGAATCACGCTGGTTTCGCTGTTCGTCGGCCGCGACCATCACCCTTGGTCGGACGATGAGATCGCCCAGGCGCATGCCGCCCTCTTTCGTGCGGGGGTCTGGATTGAGCGTGAGGCGATCCGCTGGAAGGCCCCCGTCAACCTGACGTTGGCCGACACCTACTTCGTGGTCGACGATGAGGCGTCGACCGACGTCGAGATGACCTTCGAGCCCGAAGGAGAGAGCGTGGGCCCGCTCGAGGCCCATGCGGTGACGAAGGCTCTGATCGACACGAGCCGCGCTGCGTTGCGGCTCGGCTTTCGCGACGCCGTGGATTGGATGGAGCAGATCCGGTCGAGGATTGATGCCGATGCGTTGGTCTGGCTCCTCCACCCGCGTCGGGCGGGTCGGTCGCTGGCCATCCCCCTGGACCTGACGGAATTGGCGGGGGTGAGCCTGGCCGTCTGCTACGCCCGCGAATCGAGTTTTCCCGAGCCTTTGACCCGTGCTCCGTTCACCGATCCGGTGACGATTGTTCACGAGCTGCTTCATTTATTTGGCGCGATGGACAAGTACGGATCACCGCTTCGGTCTTACCCGCCGCGATCGGTGAGTTCGCGTGACATCATGCGATTGAATGAGTTTCGCCTTTCCCGACTTCGGATCGATCGTCAAACCGCCTGGGAAATTGGCTGGGAGATCGGCGAGGAAGAGCGTCTTGCGCAACCCCCCGAGCGATAAAAGAAAACGGCCGCCCTTCGCGATGAAGCGAAGGGCGGCCGAATCACTTGGTCAAGAAAAAGAGGGTGATGAACCTTCAGTTAGATTCCACGGAAGGACGAGATTTCGCCAGTTGATTGACGAGGTACGCGGCATCAGACGCCCGACGAGCATCCGCGTATTTGGCAAGTGGCGCCGAACACGTTTCGTCGCCGTAAATCCCAACGACCGTAAATAGACCATGCAACTCGCCTGTTTCGGCCCTCGAGAACAGCCCCGACCGGATCAGCGAAGCGAGGTTCTGCTGCCACAGTTGGGTTTCGGCCAATTTCGTCATCATGGCGAGCCCCTTGAACTTTTGGGTTGTGGGACCTTTCCTTGGCCAGCGAGCGGCCATTCCACCGCTTCTCCTCTATTCTAAACGCTCAAACCTTGCCGAGTGTTTTAAACGACTTATTTTTTTTCTGCGTCCTTTTTTTGCGACCATTTTCCCCGGAGGGTCGTTTTGACAGAGAGGCGGAATTATCGTCCTTTTTGTGCCATCCGTATAGAGGAGCTCGCAGACAATCAGGTTCACTCCCTCACTCAAAATCCGAAAGTCGTCCCCTCTCTCAAGTTATTGCAGTGAACCGAGGAGACAGAGACGGCTCTTTTTCCGGTTTTCCACAGCCCTTTCCGGACAAAGAATTCTAACAGCAAACGTCGGGCCAGAGTTGTTTAACATTGATGGGTTTGTGCAAAAGCTCCATGCGTTTGCTCCCCGTTGAGTTCCGAGGATGCTCCTCATCTTGCGGTCTTGGTTCGGGATTCTCCGACGCTTCTTGATCCCTCGGGCTCGGCATGAGGAACAGGACAACCAGAAGTCTAGACGTCCTCAATCTTCTGGTCGAAATCCAAAAAATCGGCGGCTCATTGTCTCCGTGAAAACGGGTCGGAAACGATCGATTCCGGATTGTCTGGGGCTTGGCCTCGCGAGCGATTTCCGATCGACTTGTCAGAGCGTAAGGGACATCGCTCCAGTCATCTTTAACTATAGACAACGAGTCGAGCCCTTGACTCGGATTCCTCGCCAGCCAAGGGGATTCCGGCGGAATTGCGGCCGCAATCCGGTCCATATCCGGGAGCGAAACCGGAGAGTTGCCGCACGCGTTTTCAAAGCAGCCGGGGAGGGCCGTGGGCTTCCTCGAATGACTTCTGGGGGGCACCGCTGCTTGGCCCCGGAGGGGAAGTCACAAGTGGTCTCAGCACGGGCCCGAGAATTGTGTTTGTCCCTGGCGCTGAATGTGGGGTGCCCTCTCGCTTTTCAATGGCAGGGAATTGCGGGCGGAGTGTTCGCAGTCCCCAAGGGCAGAGGTCTCGGCTTGATCGAGCTTAGTCCGGCAAGGGCCGAGGCCGCGTGTCTGTCCCTGTGCGACCCCGGTTGTCAGTAACCGTGACGACCTGAGCCGACCTGTCCAGGCGATCATTCGCGAGGGCACGCCATGAGCGGCAGGGAGAGTCGACGTTGCTCCAAAAAAAATCATCCGAATGGAGCGAAATACCGAGGGCTGCGATTCGCCCGAGGAGATGAATGCTTAGGAATTGGGCGTCCTCTGCCTGCTGCTTGGGAAGTTGGCGAATTTGCCTGGGGCCAGCTCTTTCCTCACGCGTTGGCCGTGGGTTCTCCGGCGCAAGGGCGATCGATGCTTTCCTTCGCAGTAGCCCCCTGGCGTTCCGATCACGAGGGACGTGTCTCGGTCGTGTGTGAGCCGTCCACGTTGGCCACGGCGTCGCGGGCCAAGGCCAAGGCACCGTGGATCACCACGTCTTCGCCCAACGCGGCGGGAACGACGTCGAAGCTGCCTCGGAAGGGGGGGAAGACGTTCAGGTTGAGTTGGTTGCGGATCGGGGCGAACCAGAACTCCTCGCCGATCAGCGAAACGCCTCCACCCAGAATGACCCGATGGGGAGCGAGCAGGGTGATGGCCTGATTCAATGCGTGAGCCATTGCGAAGACGGCCTTCCCCAGAATGTACGAGGCCTCCTGGTCACCGGCCTTTGCGGCCTCGGCCACCATCGCGGTGTCGATTCGGGAGGGGATGCCGTCGGCCGACTGGAGGACTTTCCATTCGCCAAGCCCATCGGCGATCTGCCGTTCCGCGTAGCGCCTCGCTGCCGCCGCGATCGCCCAGCCCGAGGCAACGTCCTCGAGCTTGACGACGTCGAGGTCGGACGTCGTCCGGTCGACAATCCAGAGGTGGCCGATTTCGAGGGCTCCTGCCCCCGAGCCACGGTAGATCTGGTTATCAAGGATCAGGCCACCGCCAATCCCACTGCCGATCGTGACATAGAGCAAGGGAGAGAAGCCGACCCCTGCGCCAAATCTCGCCTCGGCCAGTCCGGCGGTGTCGGCGTCGTTCTGAATCGAAACGAGCGGGATCTGCAAATGCGCCCGGGCCCATTCGGCCAGGGGAAACCGATCCCAGCCCGCGACCTGGTGCGACTTGGTCACCACGCCCCGGGTGACGTCGACCGGCCCGCCGAATCCGATTCCGCCGGCCGCAACCTGATCTCGCGTGATCTCGACACGACTCAGGAGGATCGGCACGACCTCACTGATCTGAGCGAGGATTCCCGCGGCGCCTCGTGCGGGCTCGATCGTCCGACGCTCGAGAGCGAGGATCTGGCCATCGCCCCGCCCGAGGCCAAGCTGGAGCTTGGTGCCACCGATTTCAATACCGAGCAAAAAGGGCTGGGCCGTTGCCGTCATTTCGCACCTGTCGAAGTTACCGTCGCCGGCCCTGAGATGCGCCGGTAGATATCGTCAATGATCCAGTGAAAGACGACTTGGTGGAGCGACTCGACGATCCCCATGTCGTCGATGCCGACGTGCAGGTTATGCTGCGCCAGGGCTTGCAGCTTGCCGCCGCCAAAGCCCGTGATTCCGACCGTCGTCATCGCGTTGCGGTTGGCCCACTCGACGGCCTTGAGGATGTTCGGGCTATTGCCCGACCCCGAGATGGCCAGCAAGAGGTCGCCGGGCGAGGCGAGGTTCTTGAGCTGTTCGAGGAAGATGTTCTCGTAGCTGATATCGTTGGCGACGGCCATGATCCAGGCGGTGTTGTCCGTCAGGCTGAGCACCTTGAGCCGCTTCTGATTCTCGAAGTCGCGCAGGGTGCACTTGGCCAGGTCTTCGCAGAGGTGCGAGGCATTCGAGCCCGAGCCGCCATTGCCGCAGATGAAGACGAAGCGCCCGGCGTGATACGCCTGTTCGATCAGGTCGCTGAACCGCTCGACCTGCCCCATGTCGAGACGCTGGATCTCGCGGCAGACCCTCTCCATGTAGTCCTTCGCGCCTAGGGTCGCACCTAGCATCCGTGACGTCTCCCGAGGAAGTTTCTCAGAGCGAAACAAGAGACGACAGAGGTCTCTTATGGGCCAACCGACTCTACCAAGACTTCGCGACCTCGTGAAGAGTGGACGCCGTCGCCGAACCGATGCGCCCGTGCCGGTTTAGGCAGTGAAGCCCGAGGCCGGCGATTCGCTCGATCGGCAAGGGGACTCTGTTAGAATGTCGAGTTGGATGCGGAGCATGGTTTCGAGGATCCCGCAATGATGATAGGCCTGCTGGGTACGTCTGGTCTCAACGGGATGCTGGGTTTGGGGGCCTACTGGACCGCGCGTCATGGGTTTCGCCAACCGGCCGGCCTGGCGCGCGCGTTGGCGGCGGTGACGCTGGCCTGGACCTGGGCGACGGTCGGCCTGGAGGTTCTGGGAGCGGCGGGTGTCCTGGGGCTGACGTCGTTGTTGCTCTGGTCGTTGCTTGGACTCGGGATCGGGCTCGCTCTGAAGGTCCGCGATCGTCAGCCTGAGCTGGTCGAGGCGGACGATCCAACCGGCCAGGTCTGGGCCTGGGAATCGGTCGTTGCGTTGGGGTTCGTGATCTGGGGGGGCTTGTTTCATGGGGTTCAATCGCTGCTCTGGCCGGTCAAGGTGATCAGCGACGGGCCGATTTACCACCTTTACTTTGCGGCTCGATGGTGGAAGGAAGGGGCTCTCAATCTGATCGCGACCCCCTTCGGCGAGAATGCCGCGCCCTATTTTCCGGCCGTCGGCGACCTCTGGTTCACCTGGCTGATGACGGGCTGGGGGGGAGACCGATTGGCGAAGGTCGGGCAGGCGCCGTTCTGGGGACTGTCCGGAGTGACGGCCTATGCCCTGGCTCGGCGGCTGGGGGCCGGATCGTCGTCGGCGCTGATTGCCACGGCCTGGTTCCTCACGTCGACGCCGCTTCTGCTTTTCGCCTTCGAGGCGAACGTCGACATGATTTTCGTCGCCGGGTACTTGCTGGCCGCCTACTTCTTCGTGCGCTATGACTTCGATGACGCGCGGGGATCGACGCTTGCCATTGGGGCGCTGGCGGCAGGTGGGGCGCTCGGATCGAAGACGATCGGGGTGGTATTCGTGCCGGTCTTGCTGGGCCTGGCCGCTTTGGCGGTTTGGCGGCGGCGGACGACGTTCCCGGAACGAGCAGGCCACCTCGTCTTGGTCTTTACCCTGCCGTTGGTGATGGCGGGATTCTGGTATGGACGCAATGTTTGGCTGACGGGCAACCCGCTTTATCCGCTCCATCTTGCGGTTGGGGGAAAGGTCTGGCTCTCGGGATGGTATGACCGGCTCGCCATGCGATCGAGTCCTTACTATCTCGCCGTCGAGGACTGGCGGTCGCTCTGGGATGTTGTCATGGGGGTGATCGACCCGCACCTCGCCCCTTTCTGGTTCGCGGCTATCCTTGGGCTCTGGTCGCTGAAGGCGCGGAGGACCGAGCGAGACGCAGGGGTCTGGATCTGCTCGCTGCTCGCCATTCTGAACGTGGCACTCTACTGGCTCTTAATCCCCTACCGAACGCAGCAAAGGTTCATGCTTCCCGCGGTCGGTCTGGCGGTGGTCCCGCTCGCTCGACTCCTCGATCGCGGTCGTTGGCTACGGATCGTGGCGCTCGGGCTGTTGGCCATGCATGTGCTGATGTCGCAGAACTGGCCCTTCGACTCGGGGTCGGCTCCCTGGGACCTGAGTCGGCTGATCCCCGACGTGACAGCGGGCATCTTCTTCATGCCACACGTGGCGCTGATGAGTCCGGGGAGGAGTGAGTCGAATCGCCTGATCGGTCTGGCCGTGGTCGCCTTGCTTGGGGTGGGTTCGCTCGGGGTGGCGTGGGCCTGGAGCCGGGCCAAGGGATCCTCAACGCATTTGCGCTCGCGATGGCTTCGCGCGGCGCTCGCCAGCCTCGGGCTCTTCGGGATCGCTTGCGGCCTGTTCTTTCCCTACGATCTCGATCCGCGGCGCCGCTCTTATCCGGTCTTCCCCGACTACTATCTCGGTTGGCTCGACCTCGAGACGCGCGTGGGGGCCTCCGGGGCGAAGATCGCCTACGCGGGGACCAACATCCCCTACTACTTGATGGGGGCAGGCCTGCGCAACGAGGTTTGCTACGTGAATGTGGATGGCCGGCGCTCGTGGCTGCTCCACGACTACCATCGCGAAGCGAAGGCGAAGGGGGAACCCACCTGGCCCGACTCGAGGCCCGGCTGGGATCGCCTTCATCCCGACTACCCCGGGTGGCTGGCTGCTCTTCATCAAGAGAACGTGCAGATTCTCGTCGTGGCCCGGGCTAACCCCGACGAGGGGCGGCACAACATCGCCGATGCCCAACAGTTTCCGATCGAGCGCACCTGGGCCGACAGTCACCCGGAATCCTTCGTCCCCCTCTACGGTGTGGTCGAGGGGGATCCCCGAATGCGGATCTACCGAGTCAGGCCGACACACACCCAAGGCGGATAAGACATTTCACGGGATCCCCAAAAAAAGAACGACGGATTCGTCCTTGGCTTCGCACTATTAACTTCAGACGATCGACAGCACTTCTGTCTTGGAGCAACCCATACGGGTTGGTTCTCGATCGAACGTGAGTGCTGCCGTCGTTCACGATCATCGAGTGATGGCGTTCCGCTCGCTCTTTTCGTGGGGAAATGCTCCCGGAGCCTGGTGGTCGGCGGACTCGATGATCATGACTGAAGTGGACGCGGGGGAGAAGCGACGATGAGACTGACCTTGAGAACCTTACTCGCCTGGCTCGACGACACGCTCTCGCCAGCCGAAGTGCGAGAGATCGGCAAGCAGGTCGCGGAGAGCCCATTTGCGAAGGAGCTGGTCGAGCGCGTTCACCGCGTGACTCGGCAGCGGAGACTGACGGTTCCGAGTAAGAATGGGCCTGATGCCACCGATCCCAACCTGGTCGCGAGCTACCTGGACAACGAGCTTCCCCCCGAAGAGGTCGCCGAGTTCGAGAAACGCTGCCTGACCTCGGACGTGCATCTGGCGGAGGTGGCCAGCGTTCATCAGATCCTCAGCCTGATCGGTCAGAAGGCGAAGGTGCCGACCGAGGCGCGCCATCGGATGTATCATCTGATTAAAGGACGCGAGTCGGTGGCCCCACGGGCGCCTCGGGCTTCGCATGCTTTGGAACCCGAGCCGGTCTCGGAGCCGATCCAGCCCTGGATCACCCCCGAGCCTCCTCGCCAGCAGTGGTACGGACGATTCTTGCCGGCTGCTGCGGTCATGCTCTTGATCGTTCTCTTTTGCTGGTCGGCCTGGATGAGTTTGACCCCCTCCCCCGAGGGAATGCCCGGCTTCGAAGCCGGACCGATTGCAAAGGCTTCCATCGCCAAGAAGGGGAAGGCCCCTGCCCCTCCGACCGAGCTCGAGAAGACGGCGGCAGGGAAGGAAAAGGAAGCGATCAAGCCGCCAACCACCGAGCCGGGGAAGGAACTTGCTGCCGCGACCCCGGAACCGGCCCCGGAGTCGGTGATGAAGCCCGACCTTCCTGCGGGAACCTTGGGTAAGGCCGAGAAGCCGTCGGGGATTTTGCTCCGTTATGACCCGGAGCGGCGCGAGTGGGATCAGTTGACGGCCGAAACGCCTCTCAAAGATAAGGACCGCTTGCTCAACCTGGCCCAACTCCGCTCGACGTTGGAGCTCGGAGCGACGAAGGTCGACCTCGTGGGTGAGACCGATCTGATCGTCTTGCCCGCCGCGGCGCAGCAGGCGGGTCGGCTCGAGCTTGGACAGGGCCGTGTCGTTCTCACAGGCACAACACCTGCGGCCCCGTTTGCGATCCAACTCGGCAAGAAGACCATCGAGATCACGCCGCCGTCGGGGGCCTTGGTCGGTGTCGAGCGCGTGAATCTTCGCAGCCCGGGGGCGCTGGTCGCTTCCGACCCGACTTTGCGGATCTACGCCAACGAAGGGGAGGTCGCGCTTCAGGCCGATGATGCCAAGGAGACACCGCTCTCCGGTCCTGGCTCGATCACGTTCGACTCTGAGGGTGCATGGACCAGTGTCGACAAGACGCCTCCCCCCGGGTGGGTGACCGAAGCCAAGCCCTCCCCCTACGACCTCCAGGTCGGCGAGCAACTCCAACGCTATTTCCGTCCCGGTCGAAGCGTTTTGGCGAATCTCGTCGAGGCGATCGAAGACGATCAGAAGGACGTGCGGCGGCTGGCGATCTCGGCCACGAGGTCGGCGGGCGGAATTGCCTTGATCGTGCCGCTGCTGCACCAGGAAGAAAATCCCGTGTCACGTCGGGCGGCCATTCACGTCCTTCGCGCTCACCTGGGAGAAGGATCCGAGGCGAGTCGCGAGCTTCATTCTCAGCTCGAGAGTACCTTTGGCGTCGAGCTTGCCGAGCGAGTTGAGAAGCTGCTCGCGGGCTTCACGCCCAAGGAGGCCGGTGAGGAGGCCACCTACAAGAAGCTGGTTGATGATCTGTCCTCGCCCGAAGTCGCCGTTCGTGAGCTGTCGCTCGAGACGCTTCAATCGCTCACCGGGCGAGATGAGCTTGGCTATGATCCCGATCATCCTACAGGCAAAGGGCTGACCGCCTGGAAGAACCTGTCCAACGCCCATGAACTCCGGGCCGTCGCGACACCGCAGCCCGAGAAGGGGCAGGACATTACGCCCAAGGTCGAGAAGTAGACGCGGAGGTCTCGCCCCCTGATTGTTGCCAGGTGTCCGGCGTGCCGAGGCCAAGCCTCGACGGCCGGGTGCCTGGCTCATGGCTTCTCGACCGCTCCGTGGCCGATCCCGAAGGCAAAGGGATCGGCCATCGCTTTTTTCTCCGATTCCGATCAGACTCGGGCCAGCGCCGCCACGCGCGAGAAGTGCGGGCCTCCGCTCTGCGGGACGTCCCCCTGATCTCGGACCCGCCGCGATGCGGCCGCATAGGCCTCGGTCAGCGTCGGCCCGCTTACGTCGTACGTGACGCCCGGCCGTTGCAGGTGAACCGTATAGGTCGGGCCGTATGCATCATGGCGCGTCGAGTGCCAAACATGCCACCCGTCCACGCGTAAGCGGCAGGAGACTAACTCCCAGACGTACATCGTTGAAGACTCCGGTTGCCGCCAGCGACAGGGCGAATTCCAGATCGATCCGCCTCATCGCTGGATCAAAAGGTTGTCTCACAATCTCAATATGGCCGATGAGCGAAGGTTTTCCAGTCCAAATTGTGCATTTTGCCTAGATTCCAGAGAGGGGATGACGGTTGAGCCAAGACTATCGAGTGTATCAGGCGGCGGCGGAGCGAATGGCACGGGAGGCGGGGGCGCTCTTGCGAGACGCCTATGGGCGGGTGATCGCTCGTGAGAAGGGGCCGGGCGACCTGGTCACGGACGCCGACCTTGCCAGCCAGCGACTGATCGCGGCGCGGATTACGGAATCCTTCCCTGACCACACGCTGCTCGCCGAGGAGGAAGGGGCCGTTCCGGACCCTTCTCGACCGTGGCGCTGGGTGGTCGACCCGCTTGACGGGACGATCAACTTCGCCCACGGCTTCCCGTTCTGGGCCGTCTCGATCGCCTTGGAACACGAGGGCCGACTTGTGGTCGGAGTCGTCCATAACCCGCTGAGTGGTGCGACTTACAGTGCCTCACTTGGCCAGGGGACCACTTTGGATGGGGTTCCCGTTCGCGTGAGCCCGGCCAAGTGGCTTCGGGATAGCCTGATCACGACCGCCCTGCCGACCGATTTCGTCGATGTCGCGGAGATTCAGCTGGCCTACTTTCGTCGGTTCTCCACGGGAACGCACTCGGTACGTCGGACCGGGTCGTCGGCCTTGAACCTGGCGATCCTCGCGTCGGGTGGTTGTGAGGTCTGCTACGCGAGTTTCATGCATCCCTGGGATGCCGCTGCCGGAGTTCTTCTGGTCCGCGAGGCAGGTGGAACGCTGACCGGCCTGTTCGGCGAACCCTACGACCTCTATGGGGCGGGGATTCTGGCGACGAACGGATTGGTCCACGACGAGTCGCTTCGATTCCTTGAGGAGGCAAGAGAAGCGAATTCCCCCGAAACCGCGTGAGGAACCGGCTGGCCCAGCCGTTTAGGACGCCTTCCTGGTGAGCGGGGAGCGGTGTTTTCCCTTGGGAGTGGAACAGCAGACAGCAAGCACACGCTTCCCGCTCGCCTACCAGATTGCGCTCGCCTTCAAAATCGCGGACTCTACCGGATTGCAGGTTTCAGGTTTCCGAGGCCCATTCGCGAGGTGGAGGCCATCAGGTTGAGGTGCCAGGGTTCATGGTAGCGCTTGCCGTTGAGCCGATGGGCGGGTCCTCGAAAGTCCAAGGGAACTCGCCACCCACCGTTGAAAACCCTCTTTGGGTGACTTTGGTGGATTTAACGGAAATTGCATTGATTAATGCCATAATTGTGGTAGCATTGCAGGATGGAAACTGTGGGATGTTACCAATGCCTTCTGTTGAGGAGTCACTGCGTGGACGGGAATCGGATCAGAGAGAATGAGGGGATCCGCCTGAAGGCCACCGTGGGAGCCGCTTACTGATCTCGACGTCCGCCACGTCCGCGACCATACAAATGCACGCGTTACACGCACGCGTACGCGTGCGTGGTTCTTTCAAAGTAGGCTCTGCATTAGTTCTGTCCGCGGACGTTGAGGACGTTTAAGACGTAAACGTTAAGTTAGGAAAGAGGCTGTGAGCGGTCTCCAGAAATCCAGCGAGACCTTGCCGGCCTGGGTGCAGGAGCTTTAGCCTCTCCCGGTGGCCTGCTTGCCGGCCCCTGAGCTTGTTGCGACCCGCGAAGAACCCTCACCACTTCCCTGGCGTCCCCTCCTGGCCGCCTGGCGCGAGCGTTGGGGCCATCGCCAGCAACGCCCAGCCCAGTCGCCGCAACTCGGACGAACCCTGATGGCTGTGTAGGCCCCGGCCCGCGTACATCCGCCGATATTGCCGGTTCATCGGCCGATCGACCGCGTTGCTCCTGCGATGGCATCCTGGATGGTCGTAAGTCATCGCGTAGGACTCGTCTTGTTCACCAGCTTCGCTAGCATCTCGCACACCAGGGCGGGCCACGTTTGAGTGGCACGCTACTGCGGAAACGTGTCGATCCGGCGGCGGCGTTGCCGGTTCACCGATTGCATAGCGCTTCTTTGGGACCGCAGGCGGGACGCCCCGCTCATCGGCAAGCGCTACCATGAACCCTGGCACCTCAACCTGATGGTCTCTACCTCGCGAATGGGCCTCAGAAACACGAAGTCTGCAAATTGGTAGAATCCGCAAAATCGAACCCTCGAGATCCCAAGCTTCCCGTTCGCCCGCCTGGTTCTCCATCTCACGTCAAACCAGGAAGGGAATGCCGGCCTGTTCTCAAGGGCGGCGACTTTGCGGACTAGGTGGCTGGGATCGTGGCGGCAGCATAGGCCACGTGCTATATTCAGAAGTGGCGTCCCACACGCCCCAACTTGGGTTGCGACTCACTCGGGACCGCACCCGAGGGCCATTTTGGATTTCATTTCCCAGGAAATTGATCCAACTTCCTCCACGAAGGTCCAGCGACTTGCGTCGTCTCATCCGGCTGCTGACTTGGGGAGTCCTGGCGGTCTTGGCCGTTGGGTTTCTGTCTTCAGCGCGTGCGGGGGAGGATCCACCTCCTTCTGCCGTCGAGGAGACGAAGCCGAACGCGCCTGCCGTCGAGGTGGCGAAGCCGGTGGCCCCTACCGTCGAGGCGACGAAGCCGGAGACCCCGCCCCCACCGGTCTACATCTTTCTCAACTCTCCCGCCGAGCTCGAAGAACTCTGGAAGAAGCTCAAGCAACCTGACTTCATCCTGATGAGCGGCGACGAACTTCGGAAGCAGACCGAGCCGCAGCCGCAGGGGGCAAATCCTCCGCTGGTGGCCGAGGCCGTTGTCGTGCGTTCCGTCGCGATCCGGGGCGAGGTGGCGGGGGAAATGGCCAACCTCTCGGTTCATCTTATCGTCTCAACCCCCACGCCGGGACCGAACTGGGTCGCGCTCCGACTTGATAATCAGACGGTGACCCGGGCGATTGAGAAGGATCGGCCGCTCCCCTTGAGGGTGATCCCCGGTGGAGGCTGGGAGGTCGAGTTGTCCGGCCAGGGCGAGCACCAGGTTCAGGTCGATCTCAAGGTCCGGCTGCGGTCGACGACCGAGGGGCGTTCACTCGAGCTTGGGATTCCCGAGGCGCCTTCGACTCAGGTTGCGTTGGACGTGGATCAGGTGGTGTCGGACGCTCAGGCAGGCCCCGTCGAACCGGTGAACCGGGAGCCGATTCGCGAGGGGAAAGGGACTCGGCTTTCGTCCCACCTCTCGCCACGGTCGCGCCTCGACCTGAGCTGGCGGGTTGAGGCGGAACCGGGAGCTCAGCTCTCTCCGCTGTTGTCGATCCAGGGGGATATTGCCATCGACGTGGACCCGGGGGCGTTTCGGGCGCGGTCGTCGTGGGCGATCAAGTCGGTCCGTGGTTCGATGCGGAGTCTCGAGCTGCGATTGGATCCCGACGACGAGGTCCTTGAAGTGATGCTCGATGGGCGGTCGATCCCAGCCGGAATCGAGCGGGATGGAGCGGAGCGCCGCTTGTCCATCCCCTTGACGGAGCCACTGCGGCCTGGTGTGTCCCCGAAGCGGTTGTCGATGACGACCCAGAGGAAACTGCCGCCCCAAGCGTCGGCCCGCCTCTCGTTTCACGGCTTCCCCTTGAGCAACGCCAAGGAACAGTTTGGGGCCATCGGTATTGCGCAGAGCGGCAACCTCGTGATCAGCCCGACGGTGGGGCGCGGGCTCCGGCGAATCGATCCGAGGACCGAGCTCACCGATGACCTTCGGGCGCGGCCGGGCACGTTCTTGGCCTACCAGTTCGTCGATCAGCCGTTCGACCTGGAACTTCGGATTGAGCCTTCGCCCCCCTTGGTCCACTTCGATGCGCGCACGACGGTGAGCCTGGGAGCCGGGCAAGCGAAGATCGACACGTGGCTGGGGGTCGAGACGGCCAACGGCCGCCTTTTCGACCTCAATCTCGTCCTGCCGCGCGGTCTCGAGCTCGAGTCGGTCGGTCCGCCGGATATGGTCGAATCGTGGCAGCTCTCTCCCCAGCGGGACGAAGGTCGAATAGTCACGGCGCGGCTGACGTTCCGGGCCCAGGAGGGGAATTCGTTTGGCCTGCATCTCGTGGGACGTCAGGTCATCGACCCCTCACGACCCGTGGCCCTGGCACTCTTCCAACCGCGCGAATCGTCGCTCGGCGGCGGCCGGATTGCCGTCCTGGCGGAGCGTAACCTGACTGTCGACGTGGCCGAGCGTACGGAAGGATCGGCGCGAACCGAAGCCTTTCGCTCCGCGCGCCAGGAGCCGCCGGCCGATTGGCCGTGGCCTCCGGGTCGATCCGCCACGGACAACCCCGCGCTCTGGCTGCGCTATGACGGCACTCCGGCCTCTTTACCGCTGCGCATGGTCGTTCATCCTCGGTCGGTCACGCATGAGACGAGCCTTGTCTTGCAAGTGGGCCGTCGCGGCGTTGACGGCCGGCAAGAGACCGAGTTCGCCGTCCATTTCGGGACCTTGGAATATGTAGACGTGGACGTGCCGCCAGAGCTCGTCAACCGCTGGGAGGTCGAGGATGGCGATGTGGCGAGCCGGACCGACCTGGGGCCGACCGAACGCGGAGGACGCCTCTTCCGCCTGAAGCTTGCCGACGAAGTGACGGACCGCGCCAAGCTGACGTTCCGCTTTCGGCGTTCCCTGGCGATTGAGCTTGAGCCCGACCGAGCCGCCGAGGTCGATGTCTCCTGGCTGCGCTTCCCCTTGGGAGAGTCGGCACCGGTACGGGCCCGCGTCGCCTCGGATTCGGGGATCCGGGTCGAAGTGGTCCCTGGTGGTTGGCAACGCGCGGCTGGAGACGACGCCACGGCATCGGCGGGCGCGCTCCCGCTCCAGTACCGTCTCCTCAGTTCCAAGGCGGAGTCGGAGACGCCTCCGCTCCGGCTTACCGCCACGGCTTTGACGCTGACTCCCCTCCCCTCGCTGATCGCGTCCCGCCTCTGGTTGCGGACGGTTCAGGGACCTGAGAATGACCTGCGGACGACCGCCTGGTTCTGGGTGGAAGCGCATGAGTCCACGCTCTCCGTCTCGCTGCCCCCCGAGGCGGTGCTGAGCCGGGTTCGGGTCGGTGGTGTGGCCGTGGAACGGAAGGAACAACTGCCCAATTCGACCGGTTATCGCTTTCGGTTTCCTTCCCAGGCGGGACAGGGACCGCTTCTGGTGGCCCTCGAGTACTTGATTCCCGCAAGTGCCGTAAGGCACCCGTGGACTCCTCCTCGTCTGCTCAGCGGGATTGTTCAGCAGACGCGTTGGGAAGTTGTGGTTCCCTCGAGCCGTGAGATCGTCGGCGTTCCTTCGGGCTGGACCGACGAGAACCAGTGGTACTGGGATAAGTACGTTTGGCGACGGCGGCCCTGGAAGTCGACCGAGGACCTGGCCTCGTGGGCGAGCGGGTCCACCAGCCGAACGCGCGGGGTCAACGGCTGGGATGAGGACGGCCGGGGCGACTATCATGCTTATCTCTTCGAGCATCCGGGCCAGCCCCCCGAGCTTCGCCTGCTGATTGCTACCCGAGGCAGTCTGGTGGCTCTCTGCTCGGGTCCAGTCCTGGCGCTGGGCGTGTTTGTGATCGTCTATCGCCGGCGACGGTTCCGGCTGATCTGGTCGGTTTTGCTGGTCCTGGTTTTGGCCGTGGCCGCTTCCGCTCAGCCGAGCCTGACGCTTCAAGTGGTGCAGTGCGCCTTGGTCGGCGTGGTCTTTACCTTGCTAGCTGCCGCGTTGCAGTGGATCGTCGATCGACCGCGCCGGGGGACGACGGCCGTCTTTGGCGAACCCGGCCAGATGGGGCCCGCTCCCAACGGTGGTTCCTCCGTGAACCAGTTGGGCGGGGTCGGATCCGACGACTCGACGGCGATCCGGATCCGACAGGTCTCGACCATGGATCACCCCGTCGCCATATCGCAGCTCGGGTCTGATACGGCCTCGGGACGTGGCGGTTCCCGGAACCTCGGCCAACCGATCGAGCCGCACCCTTCAGGGAAGAATGGACCGTGACGATCGATTCCACCAAGGCCGTTCCCCAGGGCCGCTCGCGCCACTTGAGCTGGGCGTGGGCTCGGCTCCTGATCCCGATCGTCTTGCTGGGCGCAGGCCCGCCCGAAGCGGTTCGGATCCGCGTCCCGGCCGAGAAGGTTGGGACCTGGTTCCCGCCCGGCACGGAGCTCCGAGGCCTGCTCGCGGAGCAGTTTGATGCGCTGTTGGCGTCGGCCCGGGCAGGCTATCAACGCGAGGCTGGTCGCGCGCCCGCACGGCTTTTGCAAGCCAGGCACTTCGCGCGTTGGAACGCCGGCCTGCTGACCGGTCGCTCCGAGCTGGTGATCGAGGCCCCGGCGGGCCCTGGTCCTTACGAGCTGATCCTCAACCCCTGGACCCCTGCGATCGAGCCTTCCGAAGGACCGTCGACCGTGCTGAGGATGCACAACGACGGCCGGACTGCGGTCCGAGTCGAAGCGGGGACGGTTTCCACCGTCACCTTGAAATGGCAGCTTCGCGCTCGAACCGGCTCGCAAGGGCGCCGGTTCACGCTGGCCTTGCCCGAGACCGAGACGTCGAAGCTCACCCTCGACTTGCCCGAGGACTGGGTTCCGGAAGGAGCGTCCGGCATTCGACAGGGACCCGATCCCGGGCCCGAAACGGGACGAAAGGTCTGGCAATTCGAAGGGCGAGGGGGCCTGGTCGACCTCCAGCTCCACGGTCGTCGCTCGGACCAAGGTCAAGGCGTGAGTCAGGAGCCACGGGTCTGGGTCTCAGGGCCGACGCGCGTCGAGTTGGGCGAGGCGTTGGCGCACTGGACCATGGAGTGGTTGGTGGATCTCGAGCCCCACGCTCCTCGCCGATTTCAGGTTGAGCTGGACCGAGGGCTTGAATTCGCCAGTGTCACCGGCCCTGGCATTGATGAGTCGCGGGCCGAGGTGATTGGCGAGGTCACCCGCGTGACCGTCCTCCTCAACGACCAAGTCTCGGGGCCAACCCCGGTGACCTTCCGGGCCGTTGCGCGGATCCCCACCGAAGGTCCTTGGGCGGTTCCGGCAGCCAGGCCGCTCGACGCGCTCTGGACCGGGGGGAGGACGAGTATCCGGCTCGATCCGAGTCGGCTCCTGAGCGATTGCCGCGAAGAGGCAGGCCGGCGCGTTCCGTCGCGGTCCACCGGCGATGCGTCCGACCCGAACCTCATTGTTTTCGAGGCCGAGTCGCCTCGATCGGTGGCCGTCCTTACGTTTGGAAAGCCTCGGGTTGATGTTTCGGTTGAGGTCCGTGGCCAACTCCTCCTCGGGAACTCCTCACCCCGACTCGAGAGCCAGTTGACCTGGCGGGTTCATCGCGGGCACTTGCTCGCGCTCGACGTGGATTTACCGCCGGCCTGGGTTCCCGAACGGGTCCAGGTCGTAGGGGTCGACGAGCCTTTGGCCTGGCATCCGCGCACCCTGCCGGGGGGAGGTGTGCGGGTTCACGTCACCCCTCCTTCGGGGGATTTCACTCGGAGTTCGCTGGTCTTGAACCTGACCGCGAGTGCGGCGATTGCGGGGGGACGCGGGCCGATTACGCTCCCTCGAGTCCGGCCGGTCGGGGTCCAGGTCGTCGATGAACGCTGGCTTGCCTGGACGGAGTCGGGAGTGACTCTTCATCCGGCGAAAGCGACCGGCCTCGCCTGGATCGACCCGTCGCTCGTGATCGGCCCCTCGAACGACCGGCCCAACACGCCGGCCGGCTTGCGCGAAGCGCTCGCCTGGCGCTGGATTTCCGACCAGGCCGAGGCCCGTGTCAATCGCGAGCGGGTTCAGGAGGAACCACGAGGCTCGATCCAGCTCCTCGCCAGCATCGATCGCGACCGGTTGCGACTTGACTGGCGGATCTCGGTCGATGCCGGTGAAGAGCCGCTCCGGTCGATCCCGATCGTTGTGCCGGAGCCCATCAAGGGCGCGGGGGATTGGCGCTTTATCAACGAGGTGACTTCCGTCGAATTGCCACGGAAGCCGATCGACCCAGCGAGGCGGGCCGAGCTTGGTTTGCCCGAGTCGGGTCAGGCTTGGGAACTGACGCTTCCCGACGCTCCGTCCGGGCCCGTCGTGATTCGCTCACGTCTTGAAGTCCCTTGGAGTGGCCGTGGCCGACTCCCCTTGCTCGTCATGCCCGATCGATTCCGCTCGCGACACTTCGCCATTGTGGACGTGGCTCTTCACTTGCAGGCAAGCGTCGAGTCGTTCGGTCTCCAGGATCTCGAGCCAGCGGTGGCGGAGGAAGCCATCCGGATGGGGAATCGCCTTGAGGGGCGGGACCATTTAAAGGTTCCCGTCGAACCGGTTCTCAGGCGTCGGGCCTACGCCTTCAGCTATACGAAACCGGGAGGCCGGCTCGAAGTTCAAACCGAGGCCTTGGAGCCAGCCTCGAGCGAGGGGGTGATCGACCATTCGATTCTCACGACGTTCGTCGACCCCCAGGGGCCGCTCCGGCACCGGCTGACGATGAGGGTAACGATTGCTGATGCTCGTACCCTGGACCTGACCCTTCCTCGCGGATCGACTTTGGTCCGGGTGAAGCGCGACGGTCAGCCGGTGGTCCCTTCCCGGAATGTCAGTGTTCTCTCCCTGCCGTTGCCGCCTCCGACCTCGTCGCGAAACGCCTGCACCTTCGTGCTCGACTATCAGACGCCTCGCCGCGCCTCGGCCGCCAGTCAGGATTACCGCCCGGAACGCCCCTCGGCGTCGCTCACTTACCTGGCATTCCGCTGGGAGGTTGTCGTTCCCGAACCGTGGGTGGTTGCAAGCCACGGGCCGTCGCTGACCGCCAGCGACCCTGACTCCGCACCGAGTGGATTGCGGCGCTTCCTGCCTCGCTGGCGCTCGTCGAGGAAAGCGGAGTCGAAGCACGATGCGGAGGTGCTCCGCCTGCTCGACCAGCAAGCGGCCGAGTTCACCGTGAACGAGATGTCTCTGGCGGAATGTTTCACGCGATGGGATGCCGGCTCCGCGCCGATCGTCATCGATCGGATGGCCCTCGAGTCCGGCGGTTGGGGACCGCGGTCGCGGGTTTCCCCGCCTCACAACGGCCGCAATCGCCCCGGGGCGGCCAGCGCGGTGATCGGCCCGCTTGGCCTTGCGCTGGTCCCGATCGGCGACGCGGTGCTTGTGACGACGCGGGTGGAAGCCCCCGATCGGTCGGGCGGTCCCTTGCGCGAACCCGAAGGGAGAGCTTCGTGGGAGGCGCGGATCCGGGAGGCCGTGGTCAACGGATCGGACGTTGCCGATCGGTTCCAGATCGTCGCCCGCTGGCGTGGCGAAGGGGCGCGGAAGTCGCAGTATGGCAGTGAGACGACCGACATCGACCCGTCGCCCAATGGTCGGCGGATCTGGCGGTTCGCGGCCGTGGGGTGGCCCGAGACTGGCATGACGATCCATCTCGTCGACGAGCGGCAAGAGCGCATGACGGCCTGGGCGGCCGGGTTGGCCGTCCTGGCGCTTGGGATCGCCTGCCGTGGCCTTGCCCCCCGTTACCGCGCTCTTGGCCTGGCCGTCATCCTCCTTGGTTCCGTCGTTGGGTTGATCGTGACGGCCGCCCGTCCTTCCGCGATCGCGGCGGGGGGGGCGACCGGTGCCTTGGCTGTTTTCTTCTACGGATTGGGGAGTACGATTCCAGCCTGGCCCCGCCGTCGCAATCGTGAAGTTCGCCCCTCCTCCTCGCCTCGGCTTCGGTCCGGTTCCGGGGTCATCACGGCGCTCCTTGCCTGTCTCGCCTTTCTGGCGGGGGCAGACTCGGTTCGGCTCAAGGCGGCCGGAGTCCGCGAAGGATCTCCGATCGTGGCGCTTTATCCCTTCGAGGGGGCGGCCGACCCGGCTCTGACGCCGAACCGCGTCGTGATCCGCCTTGGGGATTACGAGCGTTTGAAGACGCTGGCCGACCTGACCCGAAAAGAACCGATCCAGGAGATGGATGCGCTGGCGGCCACTCATCGCGTCACCTGGCAAGGGGCGGGTGGGGTTGTCATCGAGTCGGAGATTGCGCTCATACTCGAGGGCGCACATCCCGCCCTCTGGACGTTCCCCGTAGGCCAGGCCCGTGATATCTCGGCGGCCCTTGAAGGTGTCGAGATCCCGGTCCAGGTTCAGTCGGGGGGCCAAACCGCGTCCGTCACGATCAGAGGCGAGGGGCGGAAAATGCTTCGGCTCCGCAGGTTCGTCACGCCCAGGCGCCTCGATGACGCAGAATCGATCAGTCTGCCGATCAATCCCTTGGCCTCGGCTCGGGTTGAAATTGGTCCTGGACCGGCAGGCCGGATCATCGAGGTGCTCAACGCGCGCGGGGCGTTGACGCCGTGGGAGGGTGGTTCGGCGGGGAATCTCGGCCCTGTCGATCGCCTTGAGGTTCGCTGGGTTTCCGGCAACGAACTGGAGCGGATCCCGACCACAGGCGCGGTGGAAGGACTCCTCCTCTGGGACGCCGAACCCGCGGGCGATCGGGTCCGGGCACGCCTGACTTATCGTAAACCGGAAGGGACGTCGGTGGTCCGCCTCCGGCTCGATCCCGGACTGGTCGTCCGCTCCGTCGCGATTCCGGGCCAGGCGGATGCCGCTCTGCAAGCGTCCGAGAAGGGAGTGGAGTGGGTGGCTCACATCAATCCGCCACTCCCTGACGGGGCTGCGATCCGGCTTGAATTTTGGAGGCCGCACCCGATCGGTCTCGAGCCCGAGGAGTTGCCCGCCCGGACTCTGCCCAGGATTGAGCCGTTGGGGGCCGAAACCTACTCGGGGGCGATCGGCTTTCGAAGACCGGCCGAATGGGCCGGCCGCCTGTCGGCCGTGGCGGGGAGCGACTCGATCACCGAGGAAGTCTTCGTGCGGTCGTGGGGGACTCTGCCCGAGGAACCCCTGACGCTCTCGGGGGTCACGCGCTTCCTCCGTCCCTCCAGCGTGTCGGTTCGGACCGGACCCCAGCCCTCGCGCCTTTCCGTCCAGCCGAGCGTTGAGCTCAACCTTGGCCCCGGCCGCGTTGAGGTGAATCTGGAGGCGAAGCTCACCCAGGTTTCCGGGCGGTCGTACCAGGTCGAGTTCGAAGTCCCAGGCGCGCTGCAAGTGACCCGCGTCGAAGGCGAGGGAGTGACCGACTGGAGCCGCACCGCTGGGCGAATTCGCCTCCGGTTCGATGGGGCGTCCGCCAAGCAGCGCATTGTTCGGGTCCTGGGCTGGCTCCCCGTCTCCTACGACCCGTTGGCCACGGGGACCACGCGACAAGAGGTCGCCGTTCCCTGGCCGCTTTGGCAGAACGTTGACCTGAGTCCGGGGACTCTGGGCATCACGGCACCCACGACTTTCAAACTCGAGACCAAGCCGGGCGTGACCCCCTCGAATCCCGATTTTGAGGACCTGAGCCTCACGACCGTGAGGACCACCTACCGCGTGGATCGGCCCGAGGGGCTTGGCCAGTTGCGGTGGGAGGTCGAACCGCCTCGCGTGGATGTCCAGGTGAGGAGCCAGTTGACGATCAATCCGGACTCGGCCGAGTGGGTCGCGGTCCTGCGTTACGACGTCTCGGGAGGGGCCTGCGATTCGATCGAACTGAAGCTTCCGACCTCTTGGGCTCAGTCGGCCGAGGTCACGCTGGCGGGGGGAAGCCATCAGCTCACGTCGGAGTCTCGCAAGGAAACGACCGTCTTGACGATTCGTCCCGAACAACCGATCTGGGGCTCGCAAGATGTGACGATCCGCTCGGTACGCTCATTGGCCCAGACCAGCACGCTCTATTTCCCAGTCCTCGAATCCTCGGTGAACGGGACGACGGAAAGCGACCTGGCGATCGTCAACGCGTCTGGGAGAGAGTTCTCAACCGAGGGGTCACCGAGTTTGCAGCCGATCGACGATTCGTCACGGTTCCAGACCGAGGAGTTTTCCCCACTGCCCGGTTTGCCGACTAGCGTTTTCCGCGTCAAGTCGAAGGGCTGGTCGTTGAAGGTGGATGCTCCGGGCGGGACGCTCCTGGCGAGGGATCTCGGGAGCGGCCTGATTCGGACCGCCCTGACGGAGATCGACGGTGTGCTCCGGGAGGATGGAACGACCCTGGGATCGATGCGCTGCCTGATCGAGAATAGTACGGGTCCCTTTTTCTCGTTCGCTCTCCCCACAGGTTCGAAGCCCGTCTGGGTCTCGGTCGGAGGCCGGCCCACGCGACCGCTCCGAGCGGCGTCGGGCCGTTGGCTGATCCCTCTGGAAGCCCGCGAGTCGGACGAGTTGACAATGGTCTGGATGTCGCAGCCCGCCCTGCCACCACGTCCCGGTGAGGGGCGATTGATCCCCTACCCCAGGCTTGACCAGGAGCGGATTCCCACATTCATTTCGCTACGAGTTCCAACGAGTTGGGATGCGACGAGCCGGAGCCCGGTCCTGGCCGCCGTGGCTTCGGATCGGCAAGATATTTCGCGAGCGGAGAAACATGGGCGTTTGATCGCCGACCGGCTTGCGACGATCGATCGCAGTTCACTCGTAGCTCGAGAGGCCTTGGTCGGCTCTCTCGTCGACTTTGAGTTGATGC
The DNA here is from genome assembly GCF_000242455.2 of Singulisphaera acidiphila DSM 18658. Classification (GTDB taxonomy): domain Bacteria; phylum Planctomycetota; class Planctomycetia; order Isosphaerales; family Isosphaeraceae; genus Singulisphaera; species Singulisphaera acidiphila. The sequence continues at coordinate 3,660,140 of NC_019892.1, read as the reverse complement.
TCCGCAGCGCCGAGCGCGCCGCGGTCTGGGAGTCGCCTCTTCCCTCTGCGACGCGGGAGACCGAGATTCGGGTTATCCAGGCGCGCGTGCGTGCGGCGCGTCAGGGGTTGGCGGAAGCCGTTGAGACCGCTGCCCTGGATGAGCTGGCCCGCGCTGCCCGAGTCCATCTTGGCCTGGCTCGCGAAGACTCGGCCGCGACCACTCCGGAGGTCGCCGAGCCCACGGTTTCGGTTCGGCTCCGCCGGCTCGGCCAGCCCCGTCGCTTCGATGGAGAATTGGATGGAGCCGGGGGGGCCCCTGTCCTGATGGGGACATCGCGTCCTTCCACCTGGCTGAGCGATTCGGAGCAAGCCCCGGCTTTCTTCTGGGCCGCCGTCGCGTTCCCCCCGCTCGTCTGGGGCCTGACGCGGCGAACCGGTCGGCCGAACCTCGCGGGAGCCCTTTTGCTCGGTGTGACGCTGGTCGTCACCGCCATCGGTGGAGGTCTCGGGATCTTCCTCGCGGCTCTCTTCATGGCCGGACTCGGTTGGCTTTTCCCGGACGCCTGATCTTCCCACCGGCCAGGATGCTGGAAAGGGAGGGCGAGCGTTCACCTGGTTGAGCAAATCAAAGAACCCCTCGCTCGGCAACGGTGCCGAGCGAGGGGCTTGAGTTTTGAGCGGTTATGCTTGCTGATCTGAAAGCTTGATTAGATCAATTCTTTGATCGGGGTTCCGGCATCCACCAGCTTGATCGGACGGCCACGGGGGGTGGTCCACTGCGTGCCCAGGTCGAGTCCCATAGCTTTCGTCATGGTGGCGATCACATCCATCGGGGCGACTGGCTTGTCGGTGATGTCGATGCCGTCCTTGTCGGTATCGCCGACCGCCTGTCCGCCTCGGATGCCGCCGCCGCCGAGGACCATCGACCAGCTTCGCGGCCAGTGGTCGCGGCCCGCGTCCTGGTTGATCCGTGGGGTCCGGCCGAAGTCGCCCATCCAGGCGATGACTGTGTCGTCGAGCAGGCCGCGCTGGTCGAGATCGGCGACCAGGGCACTCATGCCTTTGTCCAGCTCGGGCAGGAGGCGGTTCGAGAGCGTGTCGAAGGCACCCGCGTGCGTGTCCCAGCCGCCGAGGCTCACCTCGACGAATGTCACGCCCATTTCGACGAGCTTTCGAGCCATCAAGCAACCGGAGCCGAACGACCCTCGGCCGTACAGATCGCGGACCTCTTTGGGTTCGCTGTCGAGGCTGAGCGAGGCCTTGGTCTTGCGGTCGTTCATCATCCGGACCGTCTTGTTGTAGACGGCGTTGTGATCGGCGCTCCCTTGACCGCGGCGCTGGGAGATGAAATTCTTCTCGACCAGGTTGAGCATGCTGAGCCGGCGGACCATCCGCGATTCGTCGACGCCGGTCGGCGGCTCGAGGTTCGCCACCTTGCCATTGGGGTTCTGGACGACGAAGGGGGAATAGGCCATGCCGAGGAAGCCCGCGCCCACGCCCGGTCCATTGATCGAGATCGCGTGAGGAAGGGCGAGCCCTTCATGCTTGGGGCCGAGTTCGTAAGCGAAAGAGGTTCCAAAGCTGGGGTGCACGACGGTCGGGTTGGGGGTGTACCCGGTGTGCAGCATGTACGTGCCGCGGTCGTGGTTGCCTTCCTTCGAGTTGAGCGAGCGGATGACGCTGAGATGCTTCATCTGCTTGGCGATGTTCGGCATGTGCTCGCAGATCGAGATCCCGTTGGCCGAGGTCGCGATCGGCTTGAAGGGGCCGCCGTTCTTCTCGCTATCCGGCTTCAAATTCCAGGTGTCCATGTGGCTCGGGCCACCGGCCATCCACAGCAGGATGCAACTTTTGGGCTTCGAACGCACCGGTGAGGCGGCATTCGCTTCGAGTGCGCCGATCAGATGGGCCGCCGGGACAGCCATCGCGCTGGCCGCCAGGTGTCCCATGAAATGGCGACGGGACATCCCACTGGGAACAAACAGGTGGTCTGACATCGGTCGAAAACCCCCCCTTGAGCCTCAATCGAGGCGAACTCGGGGTGACGAAGCGGCAGGCTGCGTCCCCCTGTTTTTGGCGGACCGGCTTCAATGGTTCAGGATGAATTCGTTGGAGTTGAGCAAGGCCCAGAACAGGTCTTCGAGCACGTAGACCGTGTCGGGGTTCGAGGTCAGAACAGCGCTGGCCGCCGTCATCTCACCACGGGTCGGATATCGGCTGAGGGCCGCGAGGAAGAGGTTGTTGACCATGAAGATCGGCGGTGCCATCTTGCGCTGAGAGACCGCCCGGACCTTGAGGTCGTCGAGAAAGCTTCCCGGCTTCCCACCGACGGCGCGTTCCATCAGGTTGCCGTTCATCATCATCAGGGCTTGGGGGATCGTCCCGTTGAAGGATGTCCCTTCTTCCCCTTCGTCATTGCCGAACGCGAAGACGAATTGCCCCAGCCACTGGTCGCGCTGGCGGTCCAGGTTGGCCGCGCCTTCGGTCTTGTGGGCGGCGGTGGCCGTGAGCAACGAGTCGAAGAGCTGCTCGGGGACCATCGGCTTCAAAGCCATGTGGCTGAAGAGCGTCTCATCCTTCTCGTTCCCCTTGGTCATCATGCTCGACAGGTGGTAAGCCTGGCTGTTCATGATCCAGCGGATCAAGGTTTTGATGTCGTGGCCGCTGGCGGCGAAGTCCTTGCCAAGGGCTGCGAGCAACTCGGGATGGCTCGCCGGGTTGTGAGCGCCGAAGTCGTCGACCGGGTTGACGAACCCGCGCCCGAGGAAGTGGCCCCACATCCGATTCACGAACGCCTGGGAGAAGTTTTCATTCTTGGGGTCGGTAATGAATTTGCCGAGTTCGACGCGGCGATCGACGTCCGTCGCCTGGCTGATTTTGCGGCCATCCAGGAAGCGAGGGAAGGCCACACCCATCAGTCCGTTTCGCTTATCGAAGCTGGCAAAGGCATCGGTCGGTTCGTCGGTGAGCTCGAGATGGTCGATTACCTCCGCGCCGCTGGCGTCGGGCTTGCGAACCTCGCGGAACTTCAGGCCCTTGTAGAATGCGTTGATTCCCCAGAAATCGGCCTGTTTCCAGTCGTTCGAGGGGTGGTCGTGGCACTGGGTGCATTGGATCTGCTGGCCGAGGAAGACGCGGGTCGTCACCGAGGTCAGGGGGACCGCTTCCATCTCCAGGTGGGAGATCGGGAAGTTCACCGCCCCGTTCTCTTTATTCGACCCTTTGGCCGTGATCAGGTCGAAGGCGATCTCGTTCCAGGGCCGGTCGGCGTTGATCTGCTGACGGAGCCACGAGGTCAACTCGCCCCGGAGGACCATCCGCTCCTGGCGCTTGCGGCCGGTCAGGATCACCGTCCACTGGTTGGCGAAGTCCTTGGCGAAGTCTTCGTGCTTGAGCAAGTACTCAACCAGCTTCGCCCGTTTCCCCTTCTCCTTGGAGTGGAGGAAGGATGTCGCCTCTTCCACGGTGGGAATCCGGCCGAGAACATCCAGATAGGCTCGGCGGAGGTATTCTTCGTCGGTGCAATCTTTCGAGGGCTTGATCGAAGCCGCGTCCCAGGCCTCGCGGATCATCTTATCGAGGAAGGCCGGCTTGGCCGCCCCTGCTTTCGTGGCGACAAACTCGGTGTCCGCAGCTTCGTCGTCCGCCCGCGCGATCGGTCCCGAACAGGTCAGGCCCGCCAGAACGAACAGAAACAACACGCGTCGGCTGGACGAGTTCCAGACGGGACTCACGCTCATCGGCCCACTCCTCGAAAAAAGGCAATGTACGATGCTTCGGAATCCGCCCCTGGTGCGTCGGATCGTGAGGTGTCTCAAACTCAGATTACGCCAAGGAAACCCTACGGGTCAAAGGCATTCTTCCGTCAGTCAATGATTTTCTGTGTGATTGACCACATCGACGGGTGCATCCATCAAGGCGAGCATAGCTTGACTCAAAAAGTGTACGGAGATGGTCCAGAGTTGTGACGCTTGTTTTTGGGAATTGTTGGAACTACCGGCGGGGGGCCGAGTTCGGTGCGGGAGGGGAGAGTCGAATGGGGGGGGACTGGTGTTGGTCCGGCCTGGCGAGCGGCCGAACGCCGCGCGAGGGGGTTGCCCCCTGCGCATCCCTCGAAAGGGATTCGCCGTCGTGGGTTGATGAACGCTCAGGCGCTCTCGCGCTGGAAGTGGATCTCGTGGAGGCGGCGATAGAGGGGAGAAGAGCGGCGCAGTTCGCTATCGGTTCCGACCGATTCGATGCGCCCGGCGTTGATGAGGACGATCCGATCGGCAAATTGGAGCGACCCGAGGCTGTGGGTGATCAGGAAGGTCGTCCGGTTCCTCGAGAATTCTTCGATCGCCTTGCGGATCAGGGCCTCGTCCTGAATATCCACGGCGCTGGTGGCTTCGTCGAGAATCAGGATGGCCGGATCGAGGAGCATCGCTCGGGCCAGGGCGATCCGCTGGCGCTGGCCGCCCGAGAGCCCGAGGCCGCGCTCGCCGATCACCGTCTCGTAGCCGTCGGGCATCGCACTGATAAACTGATGGGCATAGGAACGCTTGGCCGCCGCGATCACCGCATCGCGGTTGGCGTGGCGGTTGCCGTAGGCGATGTTATTGGCGATGGTGTCCTCGAAGAGGATTGTCTCCTGGATGACCATGCCGATCTGGCTGCGGAGGCTGCGCATCTGCACATCGCGGAGGTCGTGCCCATCGATCCGGATCGACCCTGCTTCCACATCCCAGAATCGGGTGAGGAGGCTCATCATGGTCGACTTCCCACAGCCGTTGGGACCGACCAGGGCCACCGTCTCACCGTGCTTCACGGAGAGGTTGATGCCTCGCAGGATGGGGTCGCGACCGTTGTAGCTGAATTCGACCTGATCGAATTCGATGGTCTTGTAGTGCCGTGGGAGCCGTGCCGCCTTGGGCTTGTCGGCGACCTGGGGTTGGCGGTCCATCAGCGAGCAGATTCGGTCGGCCGCCGCCGCCGCGCGTTGGATCCGTGAGTGAACGTTGGCCATCTTCCGGACCGGGTCCGAGATCCCGGCGAGCGTGGCATAAAGATAGAGCAGGTCCTCGATCGCCATCCGGTGCGAGGCAAGCTGCAGCTTGAAGAGACCGAGGTCGAGGAAGATCGTGCCGTTCAAGACGAGGTAAGAGCCTGCGAGCAGGGCGATCGAGACGGTCGATAACGCGAGCATCTCGAGCACAGGATCGGAGAGCGCGTCGATGGTGGCCACCCTGACGCTCTTCTTATACAGGCTCTTGGTCTCAAGGAAGAAGCGGCGTCGTTCGCGGCGCTCCATCGTGAACGCCTTGACGACGACGATTCCCTGGAACGTCTCCTGCAAGATCTTATAGATATTCGACATGCTCTCCAGTGAACGCCGCACCGCCCGTTTCATGATCTGACCGGCGCGGTTGGCGGTCATCGCCGAGACCGGCACGAGCACCAGCGCAAGGCAGGTGAGCCGCCAGTTCAGCCAGAGGGCGATCGACAGGCAGCTGATGGCCCGTAGCGGTTCCCGGATCACCTTGCTCAACAGGGTATTCAGCCCCTGGGCGAGCGAATCCATGTCATTGGTGAAGCGAGCAATCAACTCCGAGGAGCCCTGGTCGCTGAAGTTCGAGAGGTCGAGCGCCAGGGTCCGGCGGAAGAAGTGGTTGCGGATATCGAAGAGGGTCAACTGCATCACGTCGGCCACGAGCACTTCCTGAAGGAACAGGAAGAGGCCCTTGATGGCGACCCCCGTGATCACCATGACCATCAGCAGAACCAATGTCTGGAAGCCTTTGTTGGGGAGGAACCGGTCGATCTTCGGCTGGGTCCAGCGATAGGTGCTGAGCCACCACGAGGCGTTCGATCGCTCGCGGAGCAACGAGGCCTGCCGGCCGTCCAGGGGGTTCGTGCCAGGTTCCAGCGGCAAGAGATCGGAGAATCGTTTCAACTCGTCGAGTCGAGCGTCTGCAACGAACTGGTCCGCCTGCCGGGCCTGAAGAATGATCTTGTCCCGGTTTCCTGCTCCCGGTTTGCCCTTGAGCGCAATCCCGTCATTGAAGGCACGTTCCAACTCCTGGGCAAGCTTGCGCTTGCCCTCGAAGTCTTTGTGGACGACCACGAAGTGAGCCTTCAGGGCGGGCCCGGTCGGGTCGCCCATTTCTTGGATCACCTTGATCTGTTCGAGACGCGCATCGAGTTTGCGCACCTCGGTTTGTTGCGTGACGATTCGCTCGGCAACCCATTTCTGGCAATTCTCACTATAAAAGAGAATTTTCAGAAGTGGATAGACCGCGCTGATGTTGGCGCTCCACAGCAGAGCCACCATCACGGCGCAGGCTAGGGATAGCCCGAACCGGACCCGATATGGCCAGGCGAATCGCACGAGGCGGGCAAAATTCTTCATGGTCGAGAATCGCCGAAGACGGGGTTACCCAATAGCCTCCATGCCATCTCCGACCTACGGTGACGCAGGCCGAAGCGTTGGGCGACGGGATCATTTACCATCTGTCGGTAGGCTTGGCAATGCGACTTCAACCCTTCATTCGCCATCTCAAAGAATCGGTCTAGGAAAGATCGCGAATTGGGGTTAGGATTCCAGGCGCGGACGTCCCTCCACAAACCGGACGGCCGGTCAACCGTCAGGGAGGACGGGGATGAAGGCACTCGCTCTGGTCGATGCACCAGAACACGTCTGCTGTCGCTATCGGCTTCGGGCCTTCGAACCTGCGCTTGCCAAGGCGGGATGGTCGCTTACGCTCCGATCCTTAGCGCGGGGAGCCTTCCGTCGCTGGTTCCAATTTGCCCAGGCCGCGGATTTCGACACCGTCATCCTCCAGCGGAAGCTCTTACCGGGCTGGCAGATCCACGAGCTTCGCAGGCGGGCACGGCATCTCGTCTTCGACTTCGACGACGCGGTCCTCTACCGCGACTCGTATGATCCGCGCGGTCCGCATTGTCGGAAGCGTGCGGGTCGATTTGCCCGCACGGTGCGACTCGCCGACACGGTCATCGCCGGTAACGACTTTCTGGCCGACTGTGCCTTGAGGGCCGGGGCGCGGCCCGAACGTGTCCGGGTGATTCCGACCTGCGTGGATACCGAACAATATACGCCTCGTATTTCCACCGACGAGGAACGGGACGCGCCTCGGCTCGATCTGGTCTGGATCGGCTCGTCGAGCACGCTCCAGGGACTCGAGCAGCAGCGACCACTCTGGGAACGGCTCGGTCGCGAGGTCCTCGGAATCCGGCTCCGTCTGATCTGCGATCGGTTCCCGTCGTTTGCGTCGATTCCGGTGGTTGAGGTCCCCTGGAACGGGGCGACCGAAACGGATGAGCTGGCGGCGGGCGACGTCGGCGTGTCCTGGATTCCCGACGATCTCTGGAGCCGAGGGAAGTGCGGCCTGAAGACGCTTCAGTACCAGGCGGCCGGACTCCCTGTGGTCGCCAACCCGGTCGGGGTCCAGGCCGAGATGGTGGTGCCAGGGGTCAGTGGTCTGCTCGCGGCAACGGACGACGCGTGGGTGGAATCGGCGAAGCTGTTGGCGAGCGACCCGGACCTGTGTCGGCGGATGGGAGCGGCTGCCCGCTCCTCGGTCGAATTGAACTACTCGGTCGCGGCTTGGTCCGAGGCGTTCGTCGCCTCGATCGCCAACCTGGATTCAATCCGCTTGCCACGACCGGCAAGCACGGCGGGCGGGCGGATCCGGGCCCAAGGGGCTCCTGAGTCCGGGCATCCGCCGGGGCCGTTCCGTCAAACCTTCGATTCCGAAAGAATCGGGCGCTGAGGGTATGCACTCTTACAACGCAACGATGGGCCATGACAGGGCGACTGGATGAGCTGGCTGTTCCGGAAAATTCCGAAGACGCCCCCCTCGGAGCGACTGTTCGAACCGCCGGAGTGGGACTGGGCCCAGGCGGACGACGTCGGGTGGTGGGTCCGCGCTGACTGGAAACAGGCGTTGCTTGGCCCTCGTGGTCTGCGCCTCGAGGAGTGGCGGCGCAACGGCCAGCTTACAGTCGTCAAGACGGGGCCGCATCGGGTCGTCTATCGCGCGGAGCTGCCCGAGGGGGCCGTCTACGTCAAACACTTCCTGGTCCCCGGCCTGAGGGCGAAGCTTCGCCAGTGGGTTCGACGCGGCAAGGGACGCAACGAGGGGCGGCGAACGCGCTATCTCGCGGCGATCGGCGTGACCACGATTACGCCGATCGCACTGGGCGAACAACGTAAGCGGTTCGTCCTCTTTGAAAACTACCTGATTACGCATGCGATTCCCGAGACGCTGCCGCTCGACGAATTCGTCGAGCGTCGGCTACCGCTCGAGCCCGTTCATCGGCAGGCGCGGATCCGTCAGAACCTTGCCGCCGCGTTGGGGACGCTCACGGCCCGCTTGCATGACGCCGGCTTTGTCCATCAGGACTTCCACCCGGGAAACATCCTGGTTCGGATGGAGGACGATGACGACCAGCCTCGGCTCGCGATGATCGACCTCGATGCCTTGCGGGTCTGTTATCCGCTGTCATGGCCGGAGGCCCAGGTCAACCTGGCGCTCTTGAATCACTACTTCTGGCTGCGCTGCGGCCGATCCGACCGCTATCGATTCTTCAAAACCTACTTGCGCGATCGGGAAATCTCTCCCCCCGACGTAGGCGCCTTCGCACGCTCGATTGAGAACGCGACCCGTGCCTGGGCCGAGCGGCTCTGGCGACGTTGGGGCAAGCGCTGTCAGGGGAGCAATAAATACTTCGCCAGCTATCGGGGGCACCATTCCTGGTCGATCGCGTCGCGCGACCTCGATCCGGACATCGTCAAGGCATTGCTCGAAGACCCCGACGCCCCCTTCTCCGATCGCGGAACGGTCATCATCAAGCAGTCGCGGACGACCACCGTCGCGGAAACGACGCTGATGGTTCAAGGGCGGCCCACACGCGTCATTTACAAGCGATTCAATAAAAGGGCGTGGATCGATCCGTACTTGACCTGGTTCCGCCCCTCGCGGGCCTGGCAGTCATGGCAGGCGGGCCAGCACCTGGCGAGCCGAGCGATTCCGACGCCGCGCAACCTGGCGTTCATTGCCCGGTTGCGCCCTTTTCTGCGCGACCCGGGCTCGTGGTATCTGCCACACGAGACGTATCTGGTCACGATCAAGGAAGAGGGGTCGATCACCCTGGGGGATTACGTTCACAAGGTTTTGCCGACGCTCGAAACGGCCGCGCGTCGAATCCAGATCCGCCGCCTGACGCTGGCGCTGGCGAGCTTGCTCCGTAAGATGCATGAACGGTCGCTCTCCGATCGCGACCTGAAGGCGTCGAACCTCCTGATTCTGGGCGATCCGTCGGCTCCCGAGATCGAGTTGAGTGTCATCGACCTGGTGGGAGTGCGCCTGCTGCATCCCTTGCCGAAGCACCGGCAGATCCAGAACCTGGCCCGCTTGTATTTGAGCCTGGCCGATGTGAAGGATCGCACCCGTACCGATGCCTTACGGTTCCTTCGCGCTTACCTTCCCTGGGGTCTGACGCCTCATAACGACTGGAAGGGGTTCTGGCGCGCCATTGCGATCGCCAGTCAGACCAAGATCGAGCGGAACAAGCGGCGCGGCCGCGCCCTGTCTTAACGAATTCACCCCATGGACTGACCCACCCGAGCACAGAGGCCACCACAATGCAGGAGAGACAGCCCGTCTGGATGTATCTGATCCTTGCACTTTGGGTCAGCCTGGGCATCGTCGGCTGTGCGACGATGGGCGAACAGCCTCAGTCACTGGTTCCCACCCAGTATCGAACCCGGACCGGTCCTTACGCCGTGTTCTCCAACTTCCCGATCGCGGCCGATTCCCCCGCGATCCGGAGCCTTCACTCGCTCGAGAACGACGTTGAGGCCAATCTGGGGGTGAGGATCAACTCGGACGAGCCGCCGGTTGAAGTCTACATACTCAATGATCGCCAGAGCTTCAGCCATTTTCTCAAGTTCTATTATCCCGAGCTTCCCCCGCGCCGGGCCTTTTTCCTCGCCCAGGGGACTCAACGCGTCGTCTTCACGTTCATGGGCGACCGTCTCGAAGAAGACTTACGTCACGAAGCCACTCATGCCCTTTTGAATGTGGCGTTCGGCGACCTGCCCCTCTGGCTCGACGAAGGCTTGGCTGAGTACTTCGAGGGGGCCGAAGCGCAACGCGGCCTGAACAAGGAACATCTCGATCGGCTTCCCAAGGATCTGGCCGCCGGCTGGAAGCCCGACCTGGCCCGGCTCGAGACCTTGACCAGCGTGCGCCAGATGACCCCGCGCGACTACCGCGAGTCGTGGGCCTGGGTCCACTACTTGCTCAACGATTCCAACTCGGGCAAGACGACCCTGCTTGCCTACCTGGCGGACCTCCGCACGGATCCGAAGGCCGCCACATTGTCCGTGCGACTGCGCGACGAGGACGGAAAGGGGGCGAAAGTCTTGCTTGCCTACCTCGATCGGATCCGCGAACTGCCCGTGGCGGCGGTCCATCCCACTACGGCCGCAACGACAGTCCGCCTGCAGGACAATGCGCTCGACGCTTCTCGGCCCCCGGCACAACGGCGCAGCGTCTTCAGCCGGATGCGTGCGTTCTTCGGCCTCTAGCGAAGAGGCTGGGCCTTCTTCCGGCCCGACCGTTGGCATTCACTCCACCGGCCGGGCCGTGCGTGCGACGATTCAAAGGACCAAGCGATGGACCCTGCCGGGTCATTTCTTGATCTTGATCGGAAGTTGGTTGATCTTGGCGGCCAGGATGAAATCGTTCTCGGAGAGGCCGCCGATTGCGTGGGTCCAGAGTTCGATCGAGACGTTGCGATAGCCTTCGAGGTGGAGGTCGGGGTGATGCCCGTCCTGTTCGGCCAGTTCGGCAACTTTGTTGAAAAAGTCGATGGCGGCCATGAAATTCTTGGCCGTCCAACTGCGTTTGATCCGGGTCCCGTCGTCAGCGAGTTTCCAACCTTCGATGTGAGTCAGCAGGGCCCTGGCTTCGTCGGCGGGAACCGGGGGAATGCCTCCCTCGCAGGGGCTGCATTTTTTGCGAACCAATTCGTCGACCGTGAGCGTGCTCATGGGATGGTGCTCCGGAATAGTCGACACGGTGTTGTGATCGGTTCGATCCAACCGATCAGAATAATTTTATAGGCATACCACGTGCCGGGGTTGCCGGCACGCGGTTGCGTTATTGGAAGCTTTCCTGGGCGTTCGGAAAGGCTCCCGATCCGACGTCGGCGACGTATTGGGTCGCGGCCTTGCGGATCTCATCGCCGAGTTCGGCGTAGCGGCGAACGAATCGGGGGCGAAATCCCTCGAACAGGCCGAGTAAGTCGGGGGTGACGAGGACCTGGCCGTCGCAGCCGGCCCCTGCGCCGATCCCGATGGTCGGGATCGAAATCTCCGCCGTGACCCGAGCGGCGACGTCGCTCGGGATACACTCAAGGACCAGGGCGAAGGCCCCGGCTTCGGCCACGGCATGGGCGTCGGCGAGAATCTCGTCGGCGTTTCGCTGGACTTTGAAACCGCCGAGCCGGCGGATCGATTGCGGGGTGAGCCCGACGTGGCCCATGATCGGGATATCGGCCTCGACCAACGCGCGGATCGTCGCAGCGGACCGTCGTCCCCCTTCGAGTTTGACGGCTCGGCACTCGGTCTCCTTGAGGAATCGTCCGGCGGAGAGGATCGCCTGCTCGGGAGATGCCTGGTAGCTCAGGAAGGGCATGTCTGCCACGACCAGCGCGCGCTTCGCGGCGCGGGCGACCATCTCGACATGGTAAATCATCTGGTCGAGCGTGACCCGCAGGGTCGTGGAGTGCCCCTGCACTACCATGCCCAGCGTGTCGCCTACCAGCAGGCAATCGACCTCCGCCTGGTCGAGCAGAAGTGCGGTCGTATAGTCGTACGCCGTCAGCACACTGATCTTGCGCCCTTGCTGTTTCCAGCGCGCGAAGTCGGGAGGTGTGACGGGAGGTTCAGCGGGTGCCATCCAACTCTTCCTGAGAATCGTTTAAGACCGCGAGCAAGATGCCCGGCCGGTCTATTACGACTTTGTATCGCCGTCGGATCGCCTCGTGCAAGGCCAAGCGGTCCGGGTCGTCCGTCGAAACGTCGGCGACGAAGCGGGCGCCCTGGACCCGATAGAACTCCACGAGGGCCAGCGGCCCTTCCGAATCGAGCGATTCCCCCCACTCGCCGGCCGCCCGTTTCGCGGCCGAAGCGGTGAATTCCATCCGGCACCCCCGCCGCTCGCTCGCGAAGAGCAAGGCTTCGGGGGCGGCCACCCAGGCGTCTCTTGGCACATTCGCCTGAACCACGCGGGCGGCCTCGGTCAGAGAGGACCACTCGACGGGCGTCTTCCAGGTCGACCACGACTGAACCATCGCCAGCCCGAGCAGTCCCGCACCGGCGATCCAACCGAGGCGTCGCCGCCGAACGATCAAAAGGTCGAGACCTTTACCTACCCCGACGGCCACGACAGGCGCGAGCATCAGCCAGTAGTACTCATGGTGCAGCTTCCCGGCGAGCACCGCGAGCATGGCCAGGGTCGACGCCCCCCAGACCGTCCAGAGCCGGTCGCCGGCTCGTGGGGGAAGTAGGCCCAGGATTGCCAGGGCGAGGCCGATCGGGGTGAACGACCGGAGAAGAAAGCGGGCGACGTGCACCGCCGTCCCGACACGGAAGAGGGCCGAGGGGACGAGGACCCGAAGCCAGATCGCCCCATTATCGGCCGAGGCACGCGAGCCGGCTCCAGACGAAATCAAGGAGGCCGCGTGCCAGTACCAGAGCAAGGCCGGCCCCATCAAGGAGGCTGCGAGCGCGACTTTCCATGCCCATCTCGGGCGGAGGATCACGGTGACGAGTGGGATCAAGATCGAGGCGGCCACGATCTTGATCGCCAGCCCGGTCGCGATCAGGACGACGCCGCAGAACAGCCAAATTGTCCGTCCCCCTGATTCATACTCGTCCCAACAGCGGACTCCGGCAACCAGGAGGCCGATCATCAGGGCATCCGGCTGAAACGATCGCCCATAGCGCACCGTGACCGGGAAGACGACGAAGGCGAGTAACGCCAGAAAGGCCGGGCGGCCTCCGAGCCGGCGCCTTGCCAGGCCATGAAGCCCCCAGCTGCCCAGCGCGATTGCCAGGGCCGAGACCAGTCGCCCGGACGCCTCCAGGGGCAGCCCCGTCTGCTGATGAAGGCTGGCCGCGGCCCGCGCGTACAGAGGAGGCTCGACGAGGAAGAGATTCGGCAGTGGCGCTGTGTCGAGCTGGGGCCGCAAGAAGCCCGACCCTCGCGCCAGGTTTCGCGCGACCATGGCGGTCGGAATCTGCCGCCCCACGTAGTTTTCGACGATCGGCTGGTCGAGGTTGATGGCGCGGAGGCCGACGGTCAGAAGGAGCACCCCGACCACAGCGAGCGATTCACGTGAGAAGAACAAAAGGGCGGGCCTCCTTGACCACCGTTCCGGCAGCTTCCCTCGGCCCTTTCCCCCTGGAGATTCAGGGCACGGTCGCGCATCGTATCGCTCCCGGGAGCGGCCGGTCAAGCGGCGAAGTGAAGCGGGGCGGGACGTTTGCGGAAAGACTCATCCTCAAAAACATCCGGAATAGTTTTGCGTCGACGGCGCGGAAGTGGCAGGATCAAGATGTCAGTCCTTTCTCTTTTTCAATTCGTTTCGTGAGCGTGGTTTCGTGAGTGGATGAATCGCGACGCCGCGCGATCGTATCTGACTCGGGAGACGCGACATGCACGTCCGTGACGTCCTGAAGTCCAAGGGCGGTCAGATCATCTCGATTGAACCCGAGGCGACCGTGGCCGAAGCTATTGCGCGGATGGTTCAGAACAATATCGGTTCATTGCCGGTCGTCGACGCTCAAGACCACCTCATCGGGATCATCTCCGAACGCGACCTGCTACGCGGCATCCACAACCACGGCGAGAAGATTTGCGGTAAGCACGTCGCGGAATTCATGTCGCGAGACCCCGTGACCTGCGAGCTCGACGCCAACGTCAATGATGTGATGGGACAGATGAGTGAGCGTCGGATCGCCAAAGTGCCGGTCCTTGACGGTGCGAAGCTCGTCGGGATCGTTTCGGTTGGCGACGTGATCAAGGTCCTGTACGACAACGTGCAGTCCGAGAATCAACACCTTATGTCATATATTCACGGATCGATGTAGCCGGGTTGCCTGGCCTGATCTCAGAGCCGGTACGAGAGTGTCTTGTAGGGTGTGCACGATCACCCTACAAGAGTCGGGCTGGCTTGCCTTTTGCGGCTCGATGCCGCGTTGTGCGATCACCGTCCGAGCATCGGCTCCTCGACGAGCTGCCGGTGGGGCGGGCCGAATTCCGGGGGGAGAGGGCCGTTCCAGCGGCTGTAGACGGCCGTCATGTCGGCCAGGCGAGCGCGAACCCTCGGGTCGAGCTGACCCGACTGGAACCGCCAGGCCCAGTTCCCCTTGGCAATTCCAGGGGTGTTCATGCGCCCGGAGCTGTCGAGCCCCAGGATATCCTGCAACGGGATGATGACTGTGTCGGCGACCGAGGCCAGGGCGATTCGGATCAGGTCCCAGTGAATTTCCGAGCCGTTGGTGCCGAGGTAGCGGAGCGCGAAGGCCCGCTCGGCCGCGATCTGTTCGGGCGTCTGGGTCGTCTCGATGTGCGACGTGTGGAACCAGCCGACCGAGGTCTCGTTGTCGTGGGTCCCTGTGTAGGCGACGCAATGGTTGACGTAGCGGTGCGGCAGGTGGAGCTCGGTGCCGGGATCGCCCCCGAAGGCAAACTGGAGGACGCGCATTCCGGGGAGGTTGAAGCGGTCGCGGAGGGCTTCGACCTCGGCGGTGATTTCTCCCAGGTCTTCGGCGATCAAAGGGAGCCCTTGCAGCCCGTCACGGAGCGCCTCGAGGAAGGCGGTGCCCGGCCCTAACGCCCACCGACCGGTCGCGGCCGTCTCCGAATCCGCGGGCACCTCCCAGTAGGCTTCGAAGCCCCGAAAGTGGTCGAGGCGCACGAGGTCGACCCGGTCGAGCACCGACTTCAAGCGGGAGATCCACCAGGCAAACCGCTCGCTCGCATGGGCCTCCCAGCGATAGAGCGGGTTGCCCCAGAGCTGGCCGGTCTCGCTGAAATAATCGGGGGGGACGCCGGCCACGAACAGCGGTCGCCCCGTCTCGTCGAGTTGGAACAGGTCAGGCCGCGCCCAGACATCGGCGCTGTCCTGGGCGACGAAGATGGGGAGGTCGCCAATCAACTGGATCCGGTGCTCTGCGCACGAGGCCCGCAACGCCTTCCATTGCCGCGCGAAGGCGAACTGCACGAACTTGTAGTAGAGGATCGACTGGGACAGTTGGCTGCGCCATCGCTCGATCGTGCTTGGCTCGCGCCTGACGAGGTCGGGCTCCCATTCATACCAGGCCGATCCTCCGTTCGCCTCCTTCAGCGCCATGAAGAGGGCGTAGTCGCCGAGCCACTCGGCATTCTCCTGAAGGAACGACGTGAACTCAGGCTGGTTGGGCGAGAACCGGCGGAACGCGCGGCGGAGAAGTTGATCTTTGGCATCCGCCACGGCGTCGAAGTCGATGTGGGCTTCGGGCAAGGCGGGATATTCGCCGAGATCGTTTGTTTCGAGCCAGCCCTCCTCGACCAGCAGGTCGGGATTGATGAGCAGCGGGTTGCCGGCGTGTGACGAGTACGACTGGTAGGGCGAGTTGCCGAAGCCGGTGGGACCCAGGGGGAGGATCTGCCACCAGCGCTGACCGCTCTCGGCGAGGAAGCGGACGAACGCGTGTGCCTCCGGGCCAAGATCGCCGATTCCGTATCGGCCAGGCAGCGAGGTCGGATGGAGTAAAACTCCGCTAGCTCTCGGGAGCCGCATAGAAACGCGTTCCTCTACGGTGCTTATGGGTCGGTTCGGCTCGAGGCCGAGACGCACCGGCCTCCGTGCAATTATCCTGCCGGATGAGAATTCAGCCGGTATCCGTTCCCCAGGCGTCGGATGGCCTCCAGCCCCAGGCATTCGACCCGGCTCCGCCGGCCTGTCCAACGATCGGCATGGCCCCACTGGACTACCTTGATCAGCAGGCGACCACCATAACGCGCCGCGATCGCTTCGGCCAAGCCGTTGCACGCGCGCCCTTGAGGATAGACCGGTACCCCGCGCGCCGCGCGGCTCCAGGCGGTCAGGTCGAATCGCCTCCACGAGTCCGGCCCTGGTGCTTGGAGATGGCTCTGGAGCTCGGGCGTCAACTCCTCCCATTGTGCATCGTGCAGGAAGACCTCAGTCCGTTCGACGTGGCTGGCATAGAGCGCATGGCCGGGCCAGGCGTCGAGCCATCCCCAGCGCTCCCCCAACGGCAGGATGACCGCAGCCCAGAACAAGACGCGAGCCGGGATGCCGACCCATCGCCTGCGTTTGCTCGCATCGCCTTCGTCTGAGACAGCAGGAGTCGACCCGAACAGGATCGCGACTTCGACCATCATCGCCCCGTTCCAGACCAGGACGATCGTGCTGTGACGAAGCCCCCAAGGGCCGAGGATCCAGAGCAGGGCCGTATGGAGCACGAGTGCGGCCGCCAGCCCGAGCCGCCGCGTCTTGGGAACGATCAAGGCGACCGCTACGCCAATCTCCCAGAGCGGCATCGCCAGGATCGCTGCCATTCGCGCTGGGGCAGGCCAAGCGGCCGGCTCCAGGCCGAGGGGCCGGACAGCCGTGACCAGGAACAGGTTACCCAACTCGTTGCAGAACGAGACGTCGAGCTTCGAGAGACCCGAGTAAACGTAGAGCGCAGCAAACCACCAGCGCCCATAGGTCAACGCGTGCGCAGGCGGAAGGCATACGAGGAGCAGCCCTATCATCAAAAACTGATACGCCCAGGGCTGGAACCGGTGCTGATCCCCAAGGATCAAGACCAGGAGAATCCCGAGCCCGAGCGTCAGTGAGCCCCTCCAGGCGATCCCGGCCGTCGTGAATGCCAGGGCGGCCAGGAGCGCGGCGAATGCGAGAAATGAAGCCAATCCCATCAGTTCGGGGAACCCGGCAACGAACGGGACGCGCGGAAAGCCATCGCGGTTGGTCCAGAGCGGCCAGGAGAGGACCAGCATGACGAGCGTGGCCAGGCCAAGCGCGATCCGCAGCCGGTCCCGAATCCTGCCGGCGTCATTCGACGCAAAGGCGACGAGGTCCATTCGCCTCAAAGTTCTTGGGCCAATGCGAAGATACCACTCCCTTCACGCTTCAGCTTCCCCTGCGCGACGAGTGCATCCCAGACTTCCGGAGGATGCCCACCGGGGGGTGTGATCCCCCCGATCCTCGACGCCTTGCTGCCGATCCCCAGGCCCGACGCGTCGTCCAGCCTGGCGAGCTTGAGCCGTTTCTTGAACGCCTTGTAAGCCCGCTTGATCTCCTCTTCCGTGGCCATCGTCAGTGAACCCCTGAATCCGTGGCAATCGACCGATGTTTCTTCCGGCCGAGGGTAGTCCAGCCCGCCCGGGAACGCAAGAGAGCGCGGTGGTGTGATCCGATCCTGAATCAAGGGAGAAACTCCCCGATCGCTTTCCGGAACCCCGCGCCATCTTCAATATGAGGGAGATGCCCCACATCGGGCAAGACGACGAGTCGCGATCCTCGGATCAGACCGGCCAGTTCCTCAGCGACCCGAACGGGATTCACCAGGTCGTGTTCACCGGCCAGGACGAGTGTCGGGCTGCGGATCTCGCGCACCTGCTCCTTGGCTTCGTGGGTGGCCGCGGCATGGGCCTGGCGAGCGAACGCCTCCGCATCCTGGGGCCAGACGTTCCGCTCGGAAAATCGGACGAGCCCTTCCACCTGGGGGACGTTCCGGTAAAAGTTCGGGGCCACGAGCCAGGGGAGAGTCGCCCGGGTGAACTCCGCCGGTTCACTTCGCCGACGCAGGAAGACCCACGAGTCGACCACCGCTCTGCGCCAAGCATTCGCTCCCGCGTGGGTCGACACCAGCACGAGGTTCCGGACCTTCTCCGGGTGTCGGATCGCCAGTTCCTGCGCCACCGCACCGCCGAGCGAGTGCCCGACGACGTGAGCAGAGGGCAAGCCGATCGCCTCGAAGAATCCGGCGACATCATCCGCCAGATCGGCCGTGGTATACCCTGCGGTCGCCCGATCACTCCGGCCTGCGTCGCGCGCATCCACCGCGATCGTCCGGAATCGGGTTCCGAAATACTTAATCGTTACACTGAACGAGCGGTGATCGCCCCCCAGCCCACTGAGGAAGACCAGCGGATCCCCCTGCCCCGCCTCCTCATAAAACAGGTGAAACCCGTTCGCAAGGACCTCGGGCATCGTCGCGTCCTCCCTTTCATTCTGGCTCGAAAATCGAATTCTATGATCGTCCCGCACTCCGAGGACTTGACTTCTCCCCGAATCCCCGGCATTATAGACCTACCGCAAAGGCCCCCATCGTCTAGTGGCCTAGGATACTAGGTTCTCAGCCTAGGGACCGGGGTTCGAGTCCCCGTGGGGGTATTAGAAGCAGCATAAGGGGTTAGGGCGAAAGCCCTGGCCCCTTTTGCATGCGCCAGCCGGAAAGCCATCACAAATCTATCACTGCAGGGGCATTGGGCAGAGGAGGGACGCATGGCGTCCGTCCAGCTCGATCCAGCCTCGAAACTCTACCGAATCCACTTCGGCGGGAAGGTGTATTTCCGCTCGCTCGGCAAAACCATCTCGATGAGCAGTACGTCGCCAAGCGCGACCTGCCCGACACGATCAAACGCCACGAGCGGCGAATCGAAGGGTTGACCGCCAACATGGCCACCATCGAGGCGAACAACGAATCACTACCCTCCATGGATGCCGTTGGGGTACGCCTGGGCCGAATCCCGGACGCCGTCAACAACGTGTAGCGTTTCCCGCTCGGCAGATACCTGGGGCTCGAGTTTGGCATCGTCATGCGACCGCTGGGCCGGTTGGAAACTTACCTTGAAAGCACCGCCTCGCGATGATGCTCAAGGATCGCCCAGGTCCGTGTGCGGTTGCTCAACGCCCTCGAGCGGCTGGCCGATGGCTACACCTTGGAGAAAGCCCATGTCGAGCAAGACCTGGTCGTGGCGCAGGGGCAGTTCCGCGATTCCGATGAGCGCGTAGGCAAGCCATTCCCGCATGCCGACGATCGGGCACACGAAGACGGTGGCCGCGCGCGAGGGCGCGAGATGCAGCGGCAGTTGTTCTGAGGGGATGGAACGCCGTCCGGGATCAGGGCCAGCGCGCATAGCTGTGCGACCTGGGTAGTCTGGCGCGACAGGCCTCGGCTCGATATCTTGGATTCGGTCCTCGTGATTGGCTTACTGCGCTCCGGCGTGCGGAGGCCGACACGGACCGATCCAAGGATGCCTCTCATGGCGAAGATCGTCGATGTCGGCTCGATCGGCTCTGATTTCGAATCCCTCTCCGACCCCCGACACACGCGCAATCGCAAGCATTTGATGGTCGATATCGCCGTCTGCGGCGTCATCTGCGGCTGTGATGGGCCCACCGCCATCCATCGCTGGGCCAAGAATCGCGCCTCCTGGCTGGCCGAGCATCTCGCCCTGCACAATGGCATCCCCTCGCGAGACTGCATCCGCCGCTTGCTCATGGCGCTGAAGCCCGAAGCCTTCCAACGCTGCTTCCAAGCCTGGATCTGTGACGCGATCCCGGCCGACCCCAAGAACCCCCGCCGACTCATCGCCATCGACGGCAAAGCCTGCCGCGGGTCGCACGACGAGGCCAACGGCCTTGGTGCCCTGCATATCGTCAGCGCCTGGGCCGGCGAAGAGGGCATTGCGCTGGGGCAGGGGGCCACCGAGGCCAAGTCGAACGAGATCACAGCCATCCCGCAGCTCCTCGAGCAGATCGACCTGGCCGACACCCTCATCACGATCGACGCAATGGGCTGCCAGAAAGACATCGTCGAGCAGATCGTTACCGGCGGCGGCGATTGCGTCATCGCGGTCAAAGACAACCAGCCAAAGCTCGCGGCCGCGATCCAGGCGTTCTTCCTCGACCACCTGGAACGCGACCTGGAGGACCTGCGGTATCGCTGCCACGAGACCCGCGATGACGGCCACGGTCGCATCGACGAACGCTCCTATGATTTGGCCAAGGTGCCGCGAGATTTCGCACCGGGCAAGGACTGGCCGTGGATCAAGGCAATCGGCTATGCCGCGCGGATTACGCAGTATGCCGACGGGACGGAGTCGGACGAGGTGCGTTACTATCTCAGCAGCCGCTATTTGAGCGGCAAGCGGTTTGGCGAAGCGGTGCGTGGCCACTGGGGCATCGAGTCGATGCATTGGGTGCTGGACGTGAACTTTCGCGAGGATGAGCACCGCACCCGCGAGCGGACTTTGGGGAACAACTTGAGTTGGCTGCGGCGGTTCGCCGTGACGCTCCTGAAGCGTCATCCCGACAAGGATAGCCTTCGCGGAAAGATGATGTCCTGCATGATCAATACGGACTACCTTACACAAGTTCTTTCACTACAGCGTGTTTGATATGCGCTGGCCCTGCGTCCGGGATCGGCTGGGCCAGAGGAGTGGCCAGCGATAGAATAGGGATGGTGGGTGACCAACCCCAAAAAACCAAGGAGGCGCGAAATGGGCTTTCCACACGAAGCATCGCTAGCGTCAGGTATTGCGATCAGTGGGCAGGCGACGGCCCGCATCGAGCGGAATCTTGGCATGACCCCGGAAGCGGGTAGATTCCTCGCCGATCTCGCCAGCCGATCAGGCCACAGCGAAGGAGATGTAATCCGCTTGGCACTTGGGATGTTCCGAACCGCGCTCGACGCCAAGGAGACTGGCAAGCACTTCGGTGTCGCTTCGTCGCCGGAGTCGCTGGACATTGAGTTGGTCGGCTTCTAAGGAACATCCATGACTGCTCCCAAGAAGCCGCAGACGGTGAACCTTGGCGCGCTCAGCGAACTCGGTGAATTCTATCTCAAATCGAACGAATTGCCTGAGGAGAGGCAATCCCGACTGAAACGGGAGGAAGCTGAAGCCGCTCACAAGCTGCGCATGCAGGAAGCCGACGAGAGCCACAAGAGACAGCTTGCGCTCATTGTCCACGGGTTCGCGCTCTGTTTTCTCCTCGCCGCGTTTGTAGCCGGTATCTGCGTGCTGTTCACCGCCGATGCCAAGTCCGGTCTCCCCGAAAAGGCCATGGCCATGGTCGGTGGCATCGCCCTCGTGCTGGCGAGCTATGTGGCTGGGAGCAAGAGCAAATGAATTGCCTGACGCCCAAAGAAGCACCCGGCTGACTTCGGTCATGTGGGATTTATCACAAATCTATCACAGCAGGGGCCGCCCAAAGCCCATTTGCTCCGCAAGCTGCACGCAAGCGAATCCCGGCGTCCTCAGGTTCTCAGCTTAGGAATCGGGGTTCGAATCCCCGTGGGGGTATTGGTTACAGGGAAAGGGGTTACGGCGAAAGCTGTACCCTTTTTTCTGTGCGCCCTACGTTTTCCTGACACAATTCTGAGGCCTGACACCGTTTGCAGGGTACTTTCAGGGACATCTCCCGGAGTCACCCATGGCCTCCTTCGACCTTGACCCGACCTGCGGCCACTACCATATCCGCTTCCGTTTCTGCGGAAGACCCTACAAACGCTCCCTTCGCCTCGAAGACGAGCGGGAGGCCGACCGCAGCGATGGTTGTGTCCAATGATGGAGGACTCGACCTGCTGCCTCGGCTCAGGCCAACACTATCCAAGAAAGAATTGCCGGCGAAGTTCGAGGAGCTAAGACAGTTCGCACTTATGCCTTCGAGCCCTCCTGACCACGACCGTGAGTTCGACATCACCGGCTGGGTCGAAAGGCACGCCTACTATCTGGATGAGGCCCAATGCGGCAGCGTCAACGAATGGATTGCCGCCTGTCGCGAGCGTGCTACCCGAGGATCGGCTGTTCAAATCTCACCGCGAATCCTGAAACGAGATCCATCGTTCGACCCAGATCGCGACCTGACCTGAACCGGTCCGAGACGGCGTTCCTGATCGCGGACCGACGCAACGGGCGAATCGCCGAAGTGGGGCGATTGGCCGTAGGGCGGGCGACAAGATAAGGGGCGATAGCCTCCCCCCTACACCTCTTCCAACCCAGTTCCTTTCGCACCACTAGTTCCTATGCCCTAATCGACGTCTTTCAGGTCACTCGGGTTTTGCTGTCGCCATAGATGCCACCCGCAACGACGTCTGGGGTGTCGTGCTCGATGTCTTCAAGCTTGCCGAGCTTGCTCGTCCACTTTCCCGTTGGTAATTGCCTGGCTGCATGGGTGTAAAAAAGGTTGTTGCCGTAGATGGCGATCTTCTCGAATCCCGGATCGGATTCTTCCCCGTTGCAGGCTTCGAAGCCGAGCGATTTGAACGCGGTTTCCAGGATGCCGATGCCGTACTCGTCAGGAGGCGACACGATGGGCCAGAATACTCCCGGCTCCCACCACCTCTCGGTATCCCCAGCCGCCCATGCGATGCAGTTGTAGTCGATCATTGCCGGGCTGGTGACCCGGTGATTCTCGGGCGTCAGGCGGGGGAAATTCTCGTCAGCTTCCATGGTCGAGGACGCCTTGGCGTTCGCCCCACTGGACCCAGGCCTGGGCCATCAGACGCACCTTGCCCATGGCCTCGGGCGGGACGGGGTTCTGCTCGGTGATCGCTTCGAGTGCCCAGAACCACTGATCGGGCTCGCGGCTCAACTCTTCGAGGATCAGGGGCACGACCGGCGCCCCCATCCCGATGATCCGCTGGTAGGGCTTGAGCATGGCCATCTGGGCCGAATTGGAGAGGTAGCGCGACTCCTGTTTCCACTCGGCGGCAAGCCGTTGGAATCGTTCCGCGACGCTCAGTCCTTCGGTCGCCGATTGTGGTGGGGAGGGAGTCTTCGACATGGCCGTGCGCTCCTTGCACGCAGACGTCCGTCACGGGCGACCGCCCGATCTCGGCGCCATTCTAACGCCGGGGGCGAAAAGCCCCAAGGCGGACCCCGTCCGGGCTTCACGCCAGCCGTTTCCGACCGGCGGCAGCGAGTGTTCGGGCGTTCCATTCACGCTGGCCGAACCTCTGGGTGCCTGGTTATGGAGCCGCCTCTCGTGGGAGGGGCCTTGGATTACCGTCCCCTGTTGCGGTAATCCAAGTGCCTGTCCGACCTGTCTGGGGCGCACGTTGAGCGGGAATCGTCTGCGTCTGTGAGGTCGAGTCGACGGTTCGCGGGGCTCCGCAAACTTCTCACTTCTTGGCCAGGAGTTCCTTCAAGGATTTCGACACCTCGTCACGAAGAGTCGGCGAGTAGCCGACGTGGACGTCTGCGACATTGCCGTCCTGGTCGATGATGATCAGAGTCGGGAAGCCTCGTACATGGTACTTTTCCGGCACGCCCTCCCCCTTGAGTGTGGGGTAGTTCAACTTCATCGTATCGACCACGAACTTTGCGTCTTCCTCCTTCTGGTCGGTGTTCATCCCGAGCACGGCGACCGGCTGGTCTTTGAAATCATCGACGAGCTGCATGATCTGTGGCATGGCGCGAATGCACCAACCGCAGCCCCGATACCAGAAGTCGAGGATGACGACCTTGCCTCGGTAGTCCTTCAACGCGTGCGACTTCCCTTCGAGGTCCTTGGTCTCCCAGTCGGCGGCTGCGTGACCAAGAACCGCAGCGCGGTTCTTTGCCTCTTCGATGGTGTAGGATGCCATCCCCTTCTGGCTCTCGAGTTGCTGGTCGATTTGCTCCTGCAAGATCGGCAGCGTGAGTTTTTCGCGAGCGGCTTTCAGGGTCGATTCTGTCTCTGACAACAGGGCTGCAGCATGCTCAGCGTCCTTGCTCGCTTTCATCAAGAGATCTTTGCTTGCCTGGTTCGCCGCGAAATAGCGGTCCGATTCCTGGGCGAAGGTCTTGGTCCAGTCGGCGTCATGCTGCTCGAGCGAGACGAGTTCTGTGGTCCCGGTCCCCTTGCCGTTAAAGCCGTAGCCCTGCGTGTTGATGTTTTCGATCCGGCGGATCGCACCGCGCTTGCGATCGAAGAAGAATTTCGATCGGGACGAACTGTCGTAGATCTTGTTCATAAGGCTATGATTGACCCCCTCGAAGACCCACGACTTCGCATCCAGGTCGGAATCCTTGGCGAGCGTGTACTCGGTGCGAGCGTTGTCCATCACACCCTCGCCATCCCAGCCCGTCTTGGCTTGCGCGGCATCTTGCGGTAATCGGGGGAGAATCACCGTCGGATCGACCTGGAAGAAGGATGTGTTCGGGGCGAGTCGACCATCGGGAAAGATATCGCGATAGGCCATGTCCACTCTCGCCGGCCCCTCGCTCGTCTGGCGGCCGCTGGATGACTGCGAGAATTTCTGGCTGGAGCGGACGACGATTCGATAGCTGCCGTCGTCATTTTTGCGGATCACCCAGACCTGATAGTCGGTCTTGGTGCTGTGGCTGCCGTTTTCGAACTTGAACTCACTTGTGCCGTGATAGTTGAATTCTTGGCCAGGCTTCAAGTCGTAGCGGGGGATCGAGTCGCTCTCGTTTGCCTGGCTCCCTGCGTGAACACAAAGCAGGGCCATCGCCGCGAGCCCACCACGAAGCGTCCAGCGTGACATGGTCATGGCTGTCTCCTGGGAAATGAGACCGAGGTGCTTTCTCAACCTTGTTATACCTCGGACGAATGTCGCTGATAAAGAGTCAGGACGCTTTCTCGATAAAAATAAATCGTAAACATGATTTGATTTTAATGTTTGATAAAGGGGCTTGCTGACACAAAGGCTGAGGCGAGAGAGACTTCCAGTAATACGATCTTAGCAAGCTGCACTCTCAATCTTCACTTTGCGGGAAAGCCGCAGCGATACAATGAGGTTGATCAGCAGCCAGCGGGGGTGGGTTTGCGCTGACCCCGGGTGAATCGTGTGAGATGCCGGTTCGCGCCTCTCGGCGTAGCGAGGCGAGTTTCCGATCCGCTCCGCTGGCATGATCCGGAGAAGGTCGAGTGGGTGTGACTGGGCCGAGTCACGCCTTGTCATGATTCGCATTTGGGATTGGCTCACGCGCGACGTGATCGCGGCGGGCGAGTTGACGCTCGGCCCGTGCATTCCTCCCACCCCGTTACGCTTACGTGTTCAGGCAAAGTGAAAGTCGGTTGCCTCTTCTCGACCTCCCTCCGCCGTCTGGCAACAGGACATCGCTTCCGATTCATTCAGGACAAATGACCTGCCATGAAAAGACGAGGATTTACACTCATCGAATTGTTGGTCGTGATTGCCATCATCGCGGTCCTGATCGCCTTGCTCTTGCCCGCCGTCCAGGCAGCGCGTGAGGCGGCCAGGCGAATCCAGTGCGTCAACAACATGAAGCAACTTGGACTCGCAACGCACAATTATGTTTCGGTTCATAGCACGCTCCCACCCGGACGGATCTGGGCACCGTGGCCGGGGAAGGACTTTCCGAAGATTTTCTCCGGGGCTCAGAACACGACCTGGTTTACTTTGATGCTGCCCCAGATCGAACAAGGCAATCTGGCCAACTCGTTCAACTATGCGTTGGGCGCTGAGGGATGGAATGGGCCGGGCTTGGCGGTTGCCGATGGCTTCTTCGCCAATTCGACCGTGACGGGCACGAAGTTCGGGTCGTTCCAGTGCCCGTCCGATCGCCAGAACCAGTTTCAGATTAACTCGAGCTACAAGGGTGGGGCCTTGAGCAAGCCGATCTACACCAAGGGCAACTACGCGGCGAGTTGGGGAAACACCGACTGGGCCCAAAAATACAATAGTGGCATTACGGGTCCGCAATACTTGCGCTCTGCGTTTGGCCACGATGGGAATACGACGCTCGCCTCGATCACCGATGGCACCAGTAACACCGTTTTCGTTGGCGAAGTTCTTCAAGGAGCGATGAACGACATCCGGGGTGCGATGTGGTCAACCGTCCCAGGAGGCTCCTCTTTCATGACGCGGTTCACGCCTAACGCATCCAAAGACTACTTGGGCATCAGGGGCCCGAATGAAGGCGACTACCTGAACAACGACCCCGGTCTATTCTGCACCAGCGAACCCGTGCAGCAACTTCCTTGCGTCTCTGGTTCCGGTGATAACGACGCATTCGCAGGCTCCCGAAGTCGTCACTCCGGTGGCGTGAACGTGATGATGGGAGACGGCTCGGTCCGATTCGTCAAGAATTCGGTCAGCCCCCCTGTATGGGTTGGCCTCAACACGATCAGTTCGGGCGAAGTGCTCAGTTCCGACTCGTTCTGAGGAATGAAGCGACCAAAGCGGGCCCATTGGGTTTCAATGGGCCCCTCTCGTCTTGCCGGTCCATGATTCAGTTAATATCAAGTTGACTTCGATTGTAATTAATAATCATGTGAATGCTGTCTTGTTGGGCTGCGACAGTTGTTTGGTGATCCTTCTTGGCCTAATTCTTGCGGTAGCTTGGCACGTCCAGTTCGGCAATCTGCAATGTATGCAAATTTTATTGTTTGTGAACATAAATATTGAATTTGTTTTGTTTGCTTGTCGTCTGATTGTGTGGTTGTCGCTGCAGTGTCGCAAGGTCGAATGGGTCTTGTTCGCCAAGCAAACTCCTGGACGAGCATGATTCAGAGGCTGAACTTGCGGTCTCGGCCCGCGACAACTTGAATCCCACATGATGCGGCGCGTTGTGGGATACTGCTTGACCGTGGAAACCCCTTGAAAAGAATTCCTCGGTTGTGCGGTCGCATGGGCTCTTATTTGCTTCCGCGTTTCGCGGAAGATGGGCGGCTTGGCTAGGGTGGAGACCAAGATCTCTTCCCCGGTCACGGTGCCAATGCCTGCCGTAAGCTCACAACGGTGAGGCCGGTGGTCTCGTGAACCATCGCCTCAAGAAGCAGTCTCGCGGTTTCGATTAAGAGTCTGTCCCAGAAGGCGAATCGCATCGGAGTTTTTGATAACCTTCCGGGTGCCATGCGGTTCCGTACTCGGAACCCATGCGGGAATGCCTTGGCCTGTTGCGCACGGGGTCCGAGTACGGAACCCGTGGCACCCAACGTCAGTAACTCGGCGTCGTCAACAACGGATGTAACTCTCACGGGACCAGAGAATTACTACCGCCCCGTGGCTGCGGTTCGTTCGGGAGAGAGGGGGCAAAAAATCGCCGTTCTTCGTCATGATGGGTGCGGCTAGCAACCGGCACTCACCTGGATTGAGGAAGAACGGCGATGAAGGCAGCTCGGACGCTGCAAGGCTTGCAGCAACCGCAGTCGTTGATCGGCTATGTCCGACAGTTTCTCACCCCGACGGTCTGGAAGCAAGCCCGAGGGGTTGTTCCTCAAAGGCGTTCGGCGCCGCGGTGGGATCTCCAGCCGCTGGTCGTGGTCATGCTCGCCATGACCTGGGCCACCGGCGACTCCGAGTCCGAGAGGTTCGAGAAGGCCCGGGGATACTACGTCGCCTGCCATGAGTCGCGAAGACGCCCGGGAAAGACCTTCGTCGGCTTCCAGAAGGCGATGCGACGCGGCCCCATGCGACAACTCAGGGCGTTGGCCGCGGGGGTTCGGCAACAGATCCACGCCCGACTGGGGTCGCGGCGGATTGTCGACGGCTTCGAGCCGATGGGCTGCGACGGTTCGCGGATCGAGTGTCCCCGCACCCCCGAGTTGGAACGAGGACTCGGGCAGGCCGGCAAGAACGACGCGGCCCCCAACGTCTGGCTGACGGCGTTCGTCCACTTGCCCACGGGACTGCTTTGGTCGTGGCGACTCGGCCCGGGCACCGCGGCCGAGCAAGAGCATCTGAGGCACTTGCTCGCCACTCTCTCGCCTGAGGCCCTGATCGTCTGCGACGCCGCTTATATGGGCTTCGATCTGGTCCGGGCGATCCTCGGTGTCAAGCGATCGTTCCTGTTCCGGATGTCGTCGCGGGTCGGCCTCTACACCCTCGAAGTGGCGAACCTGGAGGATTGGACCGAAGGCCCTGTCTTGTACTGGCCGAACTATGTCCAGAAGAGAGGGAAAGCGCCGATCCAATGCCGCTTGATCCGGATCCCGGCCAAGGGCAAGGGTAAGGGGGCGGTCAAACGCGACGTCTGGCTCCTGACCGACGTCCTCGACCCAGCCCGGCTATCGGCGGCGACGGCCGCCAAATTCTACCGCTGGAGATGGCGTAATGAAGGACTATTTCGTACATACAAGCGTGTAATCAATAAAGTGAAACTCGCCGGCCGCACGGTGGCCTTGGTGCATCGCGAGGCCGAGTTGTCACTGCTGGCTACGCAGATCCTCCTGGCGCATGCCGACCTGGCGCTTCGGACGGCGACGGCGACCGATGGCCCCGTGATCAGCCCCCGCAAAGTCCTGATCGAGATCCGCAAGGAGATCGACGCGGCCGTGAAACCCAAGGTCAAGTGTTACCACGAGCGACTCGCGGGCTGCCGCACCGGGTGCCGGAAGCAGAAGAGCCCGAAAGCCACACGCAAGTGGCCTCGTCGCAAACCGCATAAGCCGCCGAAACCGCCTGGGCTCCACACCCTGACTCAGGAACAGAAAGCCTTGCTAAACAAGCACATGAGTGCAGCAGGATGAGGCATCAGTAATCGACGTTGCGTGGCACCCAAACGTCCCTTTTCCCCGGTGAAGCCTGACCTTCCGAGACAGGCACTAAGTGGTGCATCCGGCTTGTTCCGTTACAGCTACCGCCTAACCTAAATGTTAAATCTATTGAGACTTACGTGCCCCGTCTGTGTCAGTCCGCTTGCCGGATGCACCACTAAGTGAGTGCGTGTTTGTTTGCGCAATTGCTGCCCTTCTCGGCCGGGAGCGACTTTGCCTGATGCTGTTCGGCGGCAGTCAAGACGCCATGAAGGCGACCACGAAACAATCCGCGACCAAGTAGGCGTGGTTAGCTTTCGGGCCCCACCTCATGGGTTTCTGTTTGAAGCGGTGAGTCTCTTCACGGATGGCGGCCTCGATTCCTCCCTGTGTTATCAGGACGCCCTCGCGCAAAGTGGTTCTGATTTCGTCGATAACCCCATGCGGCCGTTTGCACGTACGTCGCGATGGGGTATTGGGTCATCATTTCGCAGGCTGCCTGAATTTGGATGATGCCAGACTTGACGAACGAATTCTCTTGCGTTCCTTTTACGAGTTTGCAAAAATGGGATGTTGTAATCGTTGGATGACTTGATAGAAGGCAGCCTGGCCGCGACCGGGGGGCGCTTGGCGAGTAACCCGACGTATCGGTTGCCCAACAACGGCGATCGAGCACATCGTTTTTTGCCTTCGGGAATGCGGGGCGGCTTTTACTGCCAGGAGCGAACACGAGGGACGACTTCCTCTCGCCAGCTCCGGAATCGATCAATAAAAACAAGCTATGGGATTGATCTTACTCATTATGCTTGTCATATTACTTGTGAGCGGCTTGTCCTACGGGGATTACAGCCGCAGAAGGGGTCGGTCCCAGTGGTGGTCTGGGGCTACGGTTTGTGATCGTTCTGATCTTCCCATTTCTGGACTGCATCCCGCGTGGTTTCTGATCGGGGGTGGCTCAGTTCCGGTGTCCCGGTCCCTGCGCCAATTTCGTGTCGGCGATTTCTGACGCCGAAACTCCATCGCCGTCGTGAACCGACACATGGTCGAGGACACCTCCAGGCAGCAAAGGGAGACCCCATCATGGCGACATTCGGACAGTACAAGCTCTCGGATGCGATTCGCCAATTCTGGCGCAAGCCCGGTGGCGTGAAGGGCGGCAGACCGATGCCGACCCACGAGACCGCCGCTGAGCAGGTCCGGGAGGGTAAGCACAGCGAGGAGGCCGGCCACGCCGGGGTGTCCAACCGGGATCGAATGATCGATATCGGTCGGGGCAACCAGCAAGCGGGGCGCCAGGGGCAATGAGGTCATTTCATGGAGGTGAATCATTGAATGGAATCATATTGTAAGGATGCAATGGTTTTGTTGAAGGGGAAGCCGAGGAACGGTGTGCCAAGCTGGCCGACAAGGACCTCATGACTCTCGCCGGCAAACGCGACACGCTGGCCGGCCTCTTGCAGCAGCGGTACGGCTATGACGAGGGCTAGACGGAAAAAGAACTCGATGAGTTCTCGCGGGCGCTGAAGCCGTAAACGCCCGTCGGCTGCAGGGAATCGCAGCACATCGTTGGTCGTGGTCAACCTGATTCCAGGATGGCCACGAGCGTAATGACCCGGTTTCCAATGACTCCGAAGGAAACAAGAACGATGCAGACCTCAACGAAGCACGTCGCGAGTGAACATCATCACATGGCCGCCGCTCACCATGCGGCTGCTGCTCATCACCACTTGGAGGCGGCCCACCATCACGATGTGGGCGAGCACGAAGCCGCTAAGCAGCATGCCGAGTCCGCGCACGAGCACGGCGAGCATGCTCATAAGGCCGCCGAAACTGCACATCAGCATTCGCACAAATAAGTAAGAACATCGCTTTTTGGCGCCACGTTCTCTCTCCTCCACCGGAGGCCGTTGTTGGTGAATCACGGCGCTCCGGTGGAGTGAGAACCAACGAGCTCGGTCTCGAGAAAGGGTGTCAGCCATGAAGCATGCATGGATTGCAGTGCTGGTGCCCGCGTTGGTTGCCCTTGCGGGCTGCAATCAAGACATACCGCAGGGACAGGGAGTGATCACCACCCTTCCCCGCAAGCCCTTGGCCTACGGTGAAGCTGACATCACGTTCAATCGGAGCGTGCCTCGGATGTCGACTCCACTCCACCAGGGAGAGGCGAAAGACGTCTCGACCGCTATCGAACGCGGCAGGAGCTTCGAGGGCGACGTCACGTTCCAGTTCACCGACAACCCCCCGGGAGTAACCCTCGACTCGGTACTCCCCGTCATCAAGAACGGGGATACGCTGGCGAAATTCACGCTCGAGCCTCAGAGTGATGCCTCTCCAGGTGACTTCACGATCAAGGTGACCGGGCACGGATCGAAAGGTGCGGACGCTGCGGTTCCATTGAAAGCCAGCGTACCCAAGAAGTAGCAGTCGAGGAGGAGCAGAGGTGGCGCCGGCTGGCTCTTGTCATCGAGCCGTTCGGCCCTTCTCCGTTTTCGTGATGCGTCGTCGCGATCCGGTGGGTGCGGCCTCCGATTGAATGAGGACACTCTGGTGGTCACGTTCCACAAGGCTTTGTCTTCCCCAGAAAAAGGCGCTGGTCAAGACTGCGGAGGGCGCGCCAGTGGTTCAATGATTCTCTCGGCGGGTTGCGGCAGGAGATTCAGAGAATCACCGGCGTGGACGTTCGCAAAGCCGCTGCCGAGGTCGAGACCGGTTCTGTGGTGCACGCCTACGCGACGGGCACCATGTTGCAGGTGTTCCTGCTTGCCCAGAGCGTGCCGGCGACGAATTGGGGCGAGGGCGATACGAATGGAGGTCCGTGATTATGGTCGCTCTCCCGCTACGGATAGCTGAACCCTGATTGAATCTGTTGGATTGGAGGTGCTGTTGTTTTTGGATTTATTAGGTAATTGTGGTTGGATTTTATGTGCTGGCCCCGCTTCTGTCGGGTGACTCCGCAAGTGTGTGGTCCCTTTTTGGGGAAGGTGTTGTTGGGGCTATCGAGATCACACCATTGCCCTTCGCAGCGGGGATTGCTCGGTGAAGAAGTATCGTCGCTGACTTCAGAGCCATACTTCGAAAGTATGCACCCAGGGTTGCCAAGTCTGGGGCCAAGAAGAGACATTATGTGATTGAATCGCTAATGTATCCGTTGCGGATTGAACCGATCTACCAATACCGCGTTTGGGGCGGTCGACGACTTGCCGACTTTCTCATGGCACCGCTTCCCGGCGACGGTCCCATTGGCGAAGCCTGGCTCCTGAGCGACCGCGATGACCATCCCAGCAGAGTTGCCGCCGGGTCGCTCAAAGGATCGACCCTTCGACAATTGCTGGAGCAGTCGCCCGACCTGTTGCTGGGAAAACTGGCGGGCCGATTCCGTCGGTTCCCCGTTCTCCTCAAGTTCCTCGACGCTCGCGACAAGCTCTCGGTCCAGGTGCATCCCGAGGACGGGCAGCAAGGCGATATCCCGGCTGGTGAGAGCGGTAAGACCGAGGCATGGGTCGTCCTTGAGGCGGGGCCGACGAGCCGGATTTACGCGGGCCTGAAGCCGGGAACGACGCGTGCCGAGTTGGAGCGGGCGCTCGCGAGTCGGGCGGTGGCGGACTCTCTGGCGAGCTTCACGCCGGTCGTTGGCGACGCGGTCTTTCTCCGAGCTCGAACCGTTCATAGCCTCAGCGACCTTCTGGTGTTCGAAGTGCAGGAAAACAGCGATGTGACCTTTCGCCTCTACGATTGGGATCGCGTCGACCCCAAGACGGGGAAGCCTCGTCCTCTGCAAATTGAGCAGGCGATGGCCTGCATTGATTTCGGACAAGTTGCGATCGGCCCGGTGGTTCCGGTGATCGAGGAGGTGGCACCCGTACGGCGAGAGCGCCTTTTTCAATGTGAGCATTTCTCAGTGTGGCGGCATACCGGACAAGCTTCTTTCAGTGTCGGCGCGGTGGACACTCCGCGGGTATTGGTTGGCCTTGTCGGCGAGGGAGAGCTTGAGCACGCCGGTCTCCCTTTTCCCCTCGGTCGCGGTGACGTTGTGTTTTTGCCGGCGGCGGTCGGGGCATGCACTTACCGGCCCCACACTCCAGTCAACGTGCTGGAAGTCGCATTGCCGGAATAGTTCCGGTCGAGCGAGCCGGCGTCGTTTCGATTCGAGTCGGGGATCCTGATGAGACCCAACGGGTGATCGAAGGCAATTGCCGTGGGGTCAGGTTGAGCCAGGCGAGCGTGCTCTTGTGAGAGGGGCCGATGGCTGGATTTCAGATGAAGCGGCTTGGGCTGGTGATGGAGCCTGAGCCGGGCAATCCGCTGGAGGTCGAGGGGGTCCTGAACCCGGCCGGGGTCCGCGGCCCTGATGGTCAGTATTACCTCTTCCCGCGTCTGGTCGCGAAGGGGAATTACTCACGGATCGGCATCGCACGAGTGAAGTTCAACGACGCTGGGGACCCGGCGGGCGTCGAGCGGCTTGGCGTCGCGCTGGAGCCCGAAACGGATTACGAACTGAGGCCCAACGGCGGTGGAGGTTGTGAGGATCCGCGGATTACTTACAGTGAAGCCCTCAAGCGTTACGTGATGACTTATACGGCGTATTCACCCGAAGGCCCTCGGATTGCGCTGGCTTTATCGGAGGACCTGTTCCACTGGCAGCGTTTGGGGCTGGCCACCTTCCGACCGTATGCCGGCATCGCGTTCGACGGCGTGGACAACAAAGATGCCAGTGTCTTTCCCGTGGCCATCCCCGATCCTGCCGGGGAGCCTGCCGTGGTCATTCTCCACAGGCCCCTCTTTCCTGGAACTCGTCCGGAAGAAACGGCCTGCCAACCGGCATCGCGCGTGGTGGACGTCCATCGAGAGAGTATCTGGATTTCCTACTGTCCACTGGGCGAGGCCGGCGATGAGCCCTATCACCTCTGCCACTTTGCCTTGCATCACCGGCTGGCCTGCCCGGTGGCCCCCTGGGAGCAGCTCAAGATCGGCGGCGGCACTCCTCCGATCCTGACGCGACATGGATGGATGCTGATTTACCACGGCGTCCACGAACTGGCGGGCCCGAGCGCGGGTGCGCACAAGCTCTGCTACTCCGCCGGGGTGCTGGTTCTCGCTCCGGAGCATCCGCGCGTGATTCTTTATCGTTCGCCGGATCCGGTGTTGACCCCGGAATTACCGCAGGAACGTCGCGGAATCGTCGCCAACGTCGTGTTTCCCACCGCCATCGACCGCCGCGACGATCTTGGCTTGCCCGATCGATTCGACGTCTACTACGGGATGGCCGACGACCGGATCGGGGTGGCTCGTCTGAACGTGCCGGAATTTCTGCCGCCAGGGGCACTCGCCGACCCGCCACGAGCCGAGACTGCACTACGGATCGACGGTCGACCGCAACGAGAGAGTGGCCAGTGTGTTCCGTTGACGATCCAAGGAGGTTCACCGCCGTCATGACAGGTTTCGCCACCATCGCCTCGCGCGAGCGGGACGAACTCAGCGTCAACAACGGCGTGCTTCCTGGTTGGGATTGCCTGCTCAAGTTCAACCCTCGTGACTCCTTTGATCATTTCGCTACCACGACCGCGAGGTCACCGACTCGGCGGAGCACGTTCACACCGACGTCGTCGCCGTGCCGGACGAGGAGCAAGTCCACCGTTGCTCCTGCGACGCTCAGGTTGGTGATCCTGAGTTCGGGCACAAAGGAGGGGAGCCTGGGTTGGTGGAACCAGACCTGCCGCTCGACTCCGCTCACGCCCAGTCCCAGGCACGCTTGCAGTAATAAGAATACGGAGCTTGCCGCCCAGGCTTGCGGGGCGCATGCCACCGGGTACAGGACCGGGCCCTCGCCCGGTTCGCGACCGAACCCGCAGAAGAGTTCCGGCATTCGGTTGAGGTCGAGATAGGTGGTGGCCGCGAACAGGCCGGCCAGCACCTCGACGGTAAGGTCCTTGAGGCCGTACCGCGAGGCCCCGTAGGCGATCAGGGCGTTGTCGTGGGGCCAGACGGTTCCATTGTGGTAGGCCATCGGGTTGAAACGCACCTCGGTCGCGGCCAGCGTCCGGATTCCCCAGCCGGAGAAGGATTCCGGGGACATCAAGCCACGCGCCACACGGGCGGCTCGGTCGGGCGCGGCGATCCCCCCGAACAGGCAGTGGCCGGCGTTGGAGGCTCGGACGTGGCAGGGCCGCTTGGTGCCGTCCAGAGCCAGGGCGTAAGTCCCGAGGTCATCCTGCCAGAAAGCTGCCTCGAAGCGAATGCGGAGCGCTTCGCCCTGCCGTTCGAGGGCGGCGGCTCGGTCCGGTTTTCCAAGGGCTCTCGCCAGAACGGCCCCGGCGCGGCGTGCGGCGTAAACGTAGGCCTGCACTTCGCAGAGGGCGATGGGGCCGGTCACCAGGGTTCCGTCGGCGTGGGACAATGCGTCGTCGGAGTCTTTCCATCCCTGATGGATCAGGCCATCTCCTGCGCGCCGCTCGTACTCGACGAACCCGTCGCCGTCTCGGTCGCCATCGCGATCGATCCAGGCGAGGGCGGCCTCGACGTGCGGCCACATGGCCTCGGCGAAGGGACGGTCCGCAGTCCGCTCGTAGTAGGCCCCTGCCAACAGTACGAAGAGCGGGGTTGCGTCGACACTTCCGTAATAACGGCCGAAGGGCATCTCGCCGAGCGTGGCCATTTCGCCGTTACGTGTCTCGTGGAGGATCTTGCCCGGCTCGGCGTCCTGCGCCGGGATCACGTCAATCGCCTGGGTGGCTGCCAGGTAGGCGAGCACCCCTCGGGCCAACTCCGGTCGGAGCCAGAGACACTGGAGGGCGGTGATGATCCCGTCGCGGCCGAACGGGGTGTTGAACCAGGGGACTCCGGCGTACGGGTAGGGGCCGGTCGGCAAGTCGGATGTCATCATATGCAGATCCGACTCGGACCGCCGCAGCCAGGCGTCGAATCGGCCGTCCGCCGCTCCCACCCGGCAGGACTCAGCCTTGAAACGCTCGAGGACGGCCCCGGCCGCCTCTTGTGCGGCCTCGTACCCAGGGGGGGCGGCGCGTTCCACGTCTCCGCGCTGGCAGGCCACCGCCAGGTCGACTTTGACCTCCTCGTGAGGAGGGATCGAGAGGCGGAATCGAGCCCGGTCCGCGACCAGCTCCGCCGGAGCCGGTGAGAACCGGAGCACGGTTCGCCGCTTCTGTTCGTCGAGACCGACGTAACCGAGCACGACCCGGCCGGACTCCGGCGCGATCTCCGGGGAAAGGTCGTGGCCTCGAGCCGTGCGCTTCATCCCACGGACCTCAAAGATGTCGGCGAAGTCGGCTCGAAACCGGAGTTGGATCGTCGTGTCGACCGGGGCAGGCCCATGATTCCTCACGCGGAGCCGCCAGTGGCAGACCCCTTGCCAGAGGAGGGTCCGCACGGCCAGATGAAGGGTCCCAAGCGGGATCTCGACTCGTCCGTCGCGCGTCCGGTCCGGGTTGGTCAGGGCGACCGAGAGCTGGTCGTTCTGGTCCCGCACGGTGGAACCGAGGAAGAACGGTGGCTGGCCGTCCAGTTCGAGGATCAGGAGCGAGAGATACCGCGTCCCCTCGTGATACAAGCCCTCTTCGCCCAGGCCGCCGGGTTTGAGGTGGCCGAGGTGGTCGAAGACGGCGAATGTGTCGCCGTGCTTGAGGACGCGGGTCCGGTCGTCGGCGACGCTCGAGTCGGCCAGCACATGGTGCGGGTCGCCACCGAGAGGTAAGGTCTTGTTCATCAAGGGAGTTTCCGTTCTCATTTCAGGAAACCGTCAATGGCCCGAGAATCGTCGGCCGGTGGTGGACTGCTCCGCTCGGGCGGGGGGCGACCGCAGGCCGTTCCACGGGGAGTGCCGGCCAGGCCTGGCCATCGACGAGCTTGCGGTAGATCGCCTGGTAGTCGCGTGCCATCCGGTCGGCACCGAATCGGAGGGCGAAGACTTGCCGGCAGATCCGGCGGCTGAGCCCTGGCACACGGCCAACCGCTTCCACCGCCTCGGGTACGTTGGCCACCACGAAGCCGGTCAGGCCGTCGGCCATCACTTCGGGGACGGAGCCGCGCCGGAAGGCCACGACGGGCGTGCCGCAGGCCATCGCCTCGATCATGACGAGGCCGAAGGGCTCGGCCCAATCGATCGGGAACAACAACGCGAAGGCACCGCCGAGAAAGGCGTCCTTTGTCGGTCCGCCGACCTCGCCGACGAACTCCACCCAGGGGGAGGCCCGCAACAGCGGTGCGATCTCACGTTCGTAATAGGCCTGCTCCTCCGGGTAGATCTTGGCGGCCACGCGGAGTCGCATGCCGGCTTGTCGGGCAATCTCGACGGCGCTCTCGAGTCCCTTTTCGGGCGAGATACGGCCGAGGAAGGCAAGGTACGACCCCGGGGACTCGCGCGGGGTGTGCAGGTCGAGGGGCAGCCCGTGATAGACGGTCGCCTGCCAGTTGGCCCAGGGGATCGGCTGCCTTTGGTCGTCCGAGATCGAGACGAGCGGGACGTCGGGATAGGCGTCGAAAAAAGCCTCCTGATCGGGGGGATGGAGCCGCCCGTGGAGTGTGGTTACGGTCGGGCATGGCAACCGGCCGACGACTGGGAAATGGACGTAGTCGAGGTGGAAGTGGATGACGTCGAATCGGTGGGCTTCGCGAGCGACCAGCTCCACGAGCCGGACGTGGTGTGGGAGCGTCTCCCGACAACCGGGCTCCTGCCAGAGAGCCCTGGGGCAGCCCGCGACCAGACGGGCCGTCGTCCGCGAGTCACCGCTGGCGAACAGGGTGACCTCATGGCCCTGGCGGACCAACTCCTCGGTCAGGTACGAGACGACACGCTCCGTCCCGCCGTATAACATGGGGGGAACGCTCTCAAAGAGCGGGGCGACCTGCGCGATCCGCATGGGACGGCCTCCTCGAGAAGAAAAAATACAACGATCCGTCAATGGGATAAAAACCAACGGAAAAGAGCGGACACTGCAAGTCGTTGCCCTGTCATGGCTTACCGTCGACGCTGTGGCGTAACTCTTTTCGGACAAACCTTTTGCGGAAACACCCGCTTCCTGCTGGTTTTTAGCCAATTGGCAGATCATTAAATTTTTAACAACGAATGACACAAATGACACGAATAATTACAAAGAAATTCAATCATGTTTTCATTATTATTGATTCGTGTTATTTGTGTCATTCGTGGTTAAGTTCTCCTTTTTTCTATCGCTCGGCAGTTGGTACGCGAATCTGAGTAAGGTCGGGAGTCCTGGCGCCCTTGAGCGACCTCCGTCGAAAAAATAAGGGGACAAGGCCGTTCAACTCGCCCGCCGGTTGTTCACCTTGGTTCGGGGGAGGCCACGGCGGTCCTTCTCGAAGTAGCAGATCTCGATAAGAGTCGGCCAGAGCTCGATCGAGCCCTTGATCGTGGTCACGACGTCGTCAACGATCCGCAGCAGGTTCTGCTGGAAGAAGTCGGGTTCGAAGGCGTAGAACGCCTTTTGAAGGTTCGCCGCGAAGAGGCGGAGAGCGTCCTTGCGTTCCGGTCGCGTCGCCCGCTCCGATGCCTTGATGGCCCGGGTATACATGGCCGCCACCTTGTCGAGGACGCTATGGGCGTCGTCGGCCGTTACCTCGCCGTCGTAGTCGAAGGTGATGCCGAGCTCGTCGACCCGGGTGACGGTGTCCTTGATCTTCTTCTTGAGCAGGTTCGACACCTCTTCGTTGAAGATCTCGGCGGCCACCGGGTTCCGCATGTAGTTGGATCGCGTGTGGTTCTGCGCGGAGTCGACATGGGCTGCGGTTATGCCGTCCTGCTGGATCCAGAGCCGGTAGATGTAGTCCTCGAACCGCAGGCGGGTCGGGAAGAAGGGGGGGAGCCCGAACGAGTTGTCGTACCCGGCCACGCCGCAATCCATCCGCCAATTCTTATTCGTCACGGCCGGGCGGAAGTTGACCAGGACGTAGAGCTCGTTGAGGCCGTCGGGGTCGATCTGGTCCTCGTCCTCGAGGAAGAGGTCGGCGAAATCCATCGCGTCGATGTCGTTGGTCCCGGAGCGGAATGTCTGGGCGATCTTGACCACCGCGTTGGAGGGGACCGGACCCCGTTCCAGCATGAGCGAGTTCTCCCGCGATAACCCCATCGAGACGTTGGTCTCCAGGTCCATCGCGGTGTCGACCAGGACTTCTCCCTTCTCGTAGTTATCCGGGACGTCGCCGGCCTGTTTGCCGAGCACGTCGAGGAACGAGCCGATGATGTCGAACGACTTGGGGCCGTAGCCGTTCTGACCGGTCCGGTGCAGGCGGCCACGGCTCAC
The DNA here is from genome assembly GCF_000242455.2 of Singulisphaera acidiphila DSM 18658. Taxonomy (GTDB): domain Bacteria; phylum Planctomycetota; class Planctomycetia; order Isosphaerales; family Isosphaeraceae; genus Singulisphaera; species Singulisphaera acidiphila. The sequence goes on along the minus strand of NC_019892.1, from coordinate 3,621,346 downwards.
TTCCCCCACGCCCAGAGACTCCAGACTGTGCTCCATCAGGGCATAGGGTCGCATGTCGTCGTCGGACGAGACCATCAGGCCCCCCAGGGTGTGCATCAGCGTGTGGTTCCGGTTTCCCCCATAGCTGGGGCGGAACAGGTTCTTGACCAGGCCGTCCAGCCGCTTGTCTCGCAGCCGTCGGCTCAAGAAGCCGATGAACTCCTCCTTCTCGCGTGGGCCGACGTAGTAAAGGTCGCTATGAGTGCTCGTTTGCTCGAGCAGCGGATAGTACTTCTCCTGGGCGACCGGGCTGGAGTCGTCGCACACGATCAGAGTCGGCGCGTGGCCGTTCCGCCAGAAATGCTCGTCATAAGACTCAACCGCCTCGGCCACGTCGCGAAGGCGATACGTCGGGATCATGAAGTAGATTTCGTCGGCTTGCATCATGGCTCCTTGTGCCACCGGTTAACGGTCTCCCGAAACCGGCGCGCTTCCGTGCTCAAGTGATCCTCCGGCCTGTGTCGCCTGGACACGGCGGTGGCCGGGGATCGTGCCCCCTCGATCGGGGGCGACCGGCTCGAGGTCTCCATTTTCAACAAAAGCAAGATGTGCGCCTCATTGAGAAAATGCCGCAAGTTATTGCATTGAAAATGATTAGGGAAACGGGATGGCATGGCCGTCGTCCCCTGGATCGTGCATGCTGCACGATCTAGGAGGGCAGGTTGCAAGCTTGGACGTAGCCGCTCCGTAAGAACCGGGTCGTGGTTGTTCCGCGACGTTTCAAGAGGGACAAGAATGGCTCAAGCTTGACAATTGGAGAACTTGCAAGGATATTGTCCTAAGATGTCACTTGGTGACAGGGGTTGTGGAGTCTGGCTTCGATCCCCTGCTCTGCGAGCCCATTCAAATCGGGAATATAAGGACACGCTCATGCCGGAAACCGTCGTGCACTTCCAGGTTCGCATGCCACCGGCGCTGCATGAGCAGTTGGCGAGTTGGGCCAAAGAGGACAAGGCGTCACTCAACGCGCTGATCGTCTCGATTCTCAAGAACGATGCCGAGCAGCGTGAGTCAGGGGTGAACCGGACCCCCGGTCGGACGGACGAGGCGGAGTGATAACGGTAGGCCGGTTTTGTTGGGATCGGCGGGCGTCGAATTGAGGTTTCGGTCCCCTCGTGCGGTGCGCCGGGGAAATTATGGTGATCCGAGCATGAACCTTTCGGTTCGCGATACGGCGAGTCTCCTGGCCGTCTCCGAGAAGACGATCTATCGCTGGATCAAGCAGCAGACCATTCCGGCCTACCGCGTTCAGGATCAGTACCGCTTCAATCGCGCGGAGATCCTTGAATGGGCGACTGCGCGGCGTCTGAAGGTTTCCAGCGAGATTTTCCAAGAGCCCGAAGCGGCCGACCAACCGATCCCGTCGCTCTTGGCGGCTCTGGAAGCGGGCGGCGTCTTCTACCGGGTCTCGGGCTTCGACAAGGAAAGCGTGCTTCGCGAGGTGGTCGACCTGCTTCGGTTGCCGGAGGAGGTCGACCGGGATTTTCTGCTCCGCGTCCTGATTGCACGTGAGGCAATCGCTCCAACGGCCGTCGGCGATGGAATCGCCATCCCCCATGTCCGCAACCCCGTCGTGCTGCACGTGGGGCGTCCCATGATCACGCTCTGCTTTCTGGATCAGCCGATCGAGTATGGCGCTCTGGACGGGAAGCCGGTCCATACCTTGTTCACGATCATTAGCCCCACCACCCGGGCTCATCTCCACCTCACATCGAAGTTATCCTTCGTCCTGAGAGATCCGGGCTTCCGGCGATCGATCGAGCGGCCCGAGTCGCGGCCCGAGATTTTTTTTCACGTCGAGCGTGCGGAGAAGCAACTCGCGACGGCTCGACCCCGATGCGTGACCGGTGAAGGAGCGGACCCGGCTCCGCCGGCCTCGACCTGAAATCAGGCCGGGAGGGGATCGCCGGTGGTCCAATGACCGCGGATCGAGAGGATAGGTCACTTGGGGCGTCAGTCCGAGGCGGTCGTGGACCCGTCGGTATTGGGCGGCAGGGACCACTGGCAATCGCCAGGCAGAGCGGAGATAATTTGGTATCGTTTCTGCTGGAGGAGATCATGCGTCACGGATCAATGCGGCCTCCGATTCCGCACAGAGTATCCCACGTCGATCGACTTCAACCGAAACGGGGTCGATAGCAAGGTCCAGGCTTGTCCGGAACCTGCGTGTTGGTTAACGACGAATGGAGAATTCGCGCCAAGTCCCCCCCCTCGCTTTGCCGTACTGTCCCTGGATCTTGAGAGAAGGCTTCGGCCTGAAGCGTCACATACTCCTTTGGAGAAGCAGGAAGCTCGGAACCAGGCGGTCCCCGGCCGCCCTGACTGGCATTTGCCAGGCTTCTTGACGCACTCGAGATCACTAATGAATACGATTGATTATATTTACAGATTTGATCCGAAGAATCCGACTGCGAAACCGTTGACCCGCGACGCGGAAGCCGCAAGGCGGGCCCTTGAAGATGGGAACCGGATGTTCTCGCACTGGATGGAGAGCTGCCGGACCAACACGACTTCCCTGGGCGAACCGCGCTACGTGGTGCAGTGCAACGGGTTGGAAGTGGGGATGAAGCGGACCTATGGTGAGATGCCCACCCAGTCGCCGTTCGCGGTGGTGGTTGGGTGCTCCGATGCCCGGGTTCCGACCGAGATGCTTTTTGGGCAGGGGTTCAACGATCTGTTTGTGATTCGGGTCGCCGGCAACGTCCTGGACGACGCTTGTCTGGGCAGCGTTGACTACGCGCTCTCCAGCTTGAGTCACAGCATTCGGGTGGTCGTCATGCTGGGTCACAGCGGTTGCGGCGCTGTGACCGGAGCGGTCGACGCCTACCTCCAGCCCTTGAAGTTCTGGTCGAAGTCCGTTACGCCGATGCTTCGCTCGATCACTCAGCGGATCTTTGTCGCGGTTCGTGAGGCGGCCAATGGGATCAAGGATGTTTGGGGCCCGGATGCGCGCGACATGCCCGGCTTTCGGGAAGCGTTGATCGAGACCGCGGTCTGCATCAACACCGCTCAAGCGGCCTTCGCTCTTCGCCAGGATGTGGAACGCAACGCCCGCTGGGAAATCGAGGTGTTGTATGGGGTCCACAATATTCGCAACCATCAGGTCTGCATGCCGGTCGATCCCGCCGAGCCTCGCTCCGACGAGCACGTCCATCTTGCGACCGCGCCGACCAACCCCAAGGAGTTCTACGCGCTTGCAGTGCAGATGGCCCAGATTCTTAAGCCGGGCCGAGCGAAGCCTTCCGAAATCGTGGCATCGAGCACGAATGGAAGTGCGGGGCGGGCGCATGATGTGTCGGATCCAGACCCCGAGACGGTCTGAGGGGGCTTGGAGGAACGACCGATCGTCGATTCCTTCGCATGCTCGTTTTTCGATTGGCCAAGACACGCCCCTCACGCAGAGGGGCCTTGGTCCGGCTTTCCCACCACGCTCTGCGTGATGTTGGTAACGAGAGCGTCTTGGCGTGGCGGCTTACTTCCTGGTCTCGAGCGCGGAGTTTGCACGAGCTCGCGCGATGGTGAAGTCGACCAGTTCCTGGCAGCGGAAGAAGCCCTCCCAGAAGTTGTGCCCCTGCCCCTTGGCGACGACCAGTGTGACGGCATCACCCGCGCCGGCCGCTTGGTAGCGCGTTGCGAATTCCGCCGAGTTCTCTTTCAAAGGAACGACCTTGTCGTCGTCGCCGTGGATGAAAAAGGCCGGTACGCGATGCGCTGCGAGCGTCTTGACCTGTTCGATGGGGTTCAGGTCACCGAGCTGAGCTTCCAATTGTTCCGGCGTTAAATCATAAGCAGGTGCGGCGACTTTCAGGCCTGGGTATGTGCGAACATCGAAGACGGGATAGATGCCGGCGATCCCGGCGACCTTGTCCGGGTTCGCGATCGCCCAGCTCGAGACCCACAAGCCGCCGCGGCTCCGCCCGAGCAGACAGGGGCGGGCCGCAAAGCCCCGTTTTTCGGTCAACTCGTCATAGAGCTTGGTGAAGAACTCGCGGCTCTTGGGACTCCCATAGGCCTCGCCCACGTCGATTCCTGCGACGGCCACCCCCGCCTTGAGAAATTGCTCGTGCATCCATTTCTCATGCGTGTCGGGGTAAGCGGGAAGCGTCGGGGCGTAGAGGATCCAGGGTTGAGGAGTCTGCCGCTTCTCTTTGGCCGGCAGGAGGATGAAGGCCGGCCGTCCTGCCACGACGAACGATTCCCCGGGGAGGATCAGCTCCTTCTCGGGAACCGGAGCGTTCGCTTGGTCCGCCTTCGAATCCTTTTGGGCGAGCGGCCCGACTCCACCCGAGCTACTTGGAGCGGATTTCGAGACGCCGCCGGCATCGCGACCCGGCTCGGCGACGAGCTCCCGCGCTGTCGAGAAGACGATGAGCCCGATGAGTGCGACGCGAGATGTGCGCATTGGTTACCTCGACCTCGGGAGAGTAATGATTTGGGCACATTCTAGTCCCTGAACACTCACGATGCCATTCACCCGGAACCCTCCTTCGGTCTGGGTTCGTTGGCGATCACTGGATCGATCGGGGCGCCTGATCGGGGGGAGTTTTCGGCTCGATTTCCGTAGGTCAATGCAGGCGTGTTCTCGTCAGCTATATTTAAAGGGAACGAGCTTGGCGGTTCCGGCATCACGCCCCTGCGTGAGTGCGGCCGACGGGCCAACGGCTTGACGAACACCGCTTGAGGACGACACTGATGAGTGACAGGGCGAAACGAGCGTTCCGACCGAGTGCCGAGTGTGTCGAAGAGCGTTGCGTCGCGACGGCGCATACCTTGGCTGCGGGTGCTGAGCTTCACGCCATGGCGGCTCGTCATCGCGCGGATCGTGCGGCGATGGTGCTCGCGCGGCTCCCTCAGTTTCAGGCGCCCACGGCAGCGGCCCAGGGAAGCGGACCGGCCGCCATTGCCGAACGGTCGACGATTGAGGCGTTGCGAGCACCGCGCCGTTTCCCGCGTCCTCGTCCCAATCCCAACCCCAATCCCGGGTCGGGGCCCAATGGTGGGATGGGCTTGATTCGCCTGGGGATTCCCAATGGTTTTCTCGACTACGGTGTCGTAAGCCTGTGGAACAACACCGGGACGACGCTGACCTTTGGGATCTCGGCCTCGACCTACCGCAACGGCCAAACCTTCCTCTTTACGTTCCGACCCGGCCAGAACCAGTCCTTCTATGCCCCGGTCGTGCACGGGGAAAAACCGCTCTTCCAGGTGACTTTCAACACCGACGCGCGCAACCCGATCACGTTGCCGCAGCAGAATATCGTTTTTGAGTCTCCCCGCTATGTTCCCCAGGGAACGGCAGGATGGCCGTATGCGATCGGGAATGGAGTCAACGGATTTACGATCACAACCATTTAATGCGGAAGCCAACCAAGTGGTGCGACTCGGCTTGCATGCTCAAGGGCTTGGACGGGTGCGAGGCGGCCGGATGGCGGTCTCGTGCCAGTATTGCCGGAGAGTGACGACCAGGTCGCGATAGCGCGGATATTCGGACGGCTTCTGAATGTACGTGTTCGCGCCGGCCTGGTAGGTCTGGAGCACGTCTTCATCGCGCAGCGAGGTGGTGAGGACGACGACCGGGATGATCCGCAACAGGGGGTCATTCTTGATCTGGGTCAGGACCTGGTAGCCATCGATCCCGGGGAGATTGAGATCGAGCAGGATCAGGTCGGGCTCCAGGCCCGGGTCGGACTTCACATCTCGGAGGCGGACCAGATAATCAATCGCTTTGCGGCCGTCGTGGATGACGGTCAGGCGGTGCGGGACGTTCCCGTCGTGCAGCGCCCGCTCGATGATCATCACGTCGGCCCGACTGTCCTCAACCAGGAGGATATGAAAATCAGGTCGCATGAGTCACTTCGGTTTGCGGCATGGAAGATTCAGGTGGAGATCGTCGGAGGCTAATGAAGAACGTCGCCCCTTGATTTGGTTCGCTCTCGATCCAGATCCGGCCGCCATGGGCATGGACGATCTTACTGCAGATGGCAAGGCCCGCGCCCGTGCCTTCGTATTCCTCCCGTGTGTGCAAGCGGCGGAAGAGCTGGAAGATCTTGGTATGGAACTGGGGGTCGATCCCGATCCCATTGTCTCGCACGTAAACCGTGAGCCAGGGGCCAGGTTCGTCGTCCAGTGTTCCCACTTCCACCCAGGGCGCGGCACTCTGGTTGTACTTCAGGCCGTTGCTGATCAGGTTCGCCAGCAATTGGCTGATCCGATCGCGGTCCCCCCACAAGGTTGGCAGCGGGGCGGTCGTCCTGACTTCCGCCCCCTTACTGCGAATCAACTCGCCCAGATCGGCCTTGATGAACGACATTACCTCTTCCAGATTAACCGTCGTGAAATCGCCTGTCACCCTTCCGGCTCGAGAAAGCGTGAGTAAGCCATGTATGAGAGCACGCATGCGTCTTGAGGCGTCGACCAGGTAACGGACGTATTCCTGGCCATTGGAGTCGAGTTTATCGCCGCAATCACGGAGGAGGAAGTCGGAGAAGGCGATCAGGGTGCGGAGCGGTTCCTGGAGGTCATGGGAGACGACGTAAGTAAACTCGTCCATCTCCTTATTTTTCCGAGAAAGCTCGTCGATTGTCACGGCCAGGCGGTCATTCTTTTCCTGGAGCTCGGCCTCCAGCCGATGTCGGGCGGTGACGTCCTGGGCCACGATTCGGGTGTGAAGGAGCTTGCCTCCCAACCCGATGACGGTGGTTCCCGAGACCCAGACGTCGATGGTCTCCGCGTTTGCCATGACCCACTGGCTTTCGATCTCGACTTTGCCATTCAGGCGAAAGTCGGCGAACCGCGCGGCGAAGATCGAGCGGCGCCATTCGGGGAGGAGCCGCTCGTAGGATTGGCTGATGATCTCGTCGCGACGGTATCCGAGGGTGCGGAGGAGCGTATCATTGCACTCGAGGATCCGCCCCTGGTCGTCGAGGCTGAAGTACATCGCCGGCGCGTTCTGATAGAGGTCGCTGTACCGGTCCTTCAGCTCTTCGAGTTCGCGGTTGATGTGACGGAGCTGTTCGTTGACCTGGGTGAGTTCCCGGGTCCGGAGGCGAAGCTCGCGCTCCGCGCGGATCTTGGCGGTGACGTCGGTAATGTGACAGCGCAGGTGCGAGACCGTCAGGTCGGGGCCGTACCGTGCTCCGACGTTCATCTCGATCGCTTTCGGCTTACCGCGGGCGGTCTTGATCCGGAGGACCAGGCCGTGGACTTCCCCTTTGGAGATCGCCGCGCGCAACTCGTCACGCGCCCGCTCGTAATCGTCCGGGTGGACGATCTCCAAGAACGACATTTCACGGAGCTGCTTGAGCTCCCAGCCCAGGAATTCTTGCTCGGCGGCGCTGGACTCGATCCAGCGAAACGTCCTGGATTCGAGCCGGCTGACCATATCAGTGGTGGAGAAGTCGCCCGAGAGGGAGACGTCGAGACTATCGACCCCAGGAGTCAGGGACGCCAGCAAGGCACTTCGGGTCAGCGAGTCGGTGAGCTGTTGGGAGCTGAACTCGCCACTGCTCAAGGTCAGGTTGAGCGACGACGGCGGGTCCGACTTGGGAATGGGGTGCCAGACCTTTTTCAATTCACGAAGCGCTCTGAGGACCTCGCCTAACTCGGGGACGTATGTTAATTCAAACGGGCGTTGAGGGTCGTCCGCGATCGCATTCAGTTCGCGAGCCAGTTGGTGAATCGGGGCGGCCCAACGCTTGCGCTCGGAGTCGCTCTGCACGCGCCCGGCGATCAAAAGCATGAGGGCGCCGAGCACCAGGATCGGTAGGCTGCGGGGATACCCGAGGATCACGTAGCTGGCTGTGCCGAAGCCGACCCAGAGCAGGCCGAGAATCAGGGCGGCCCCCCATTGGTCTTGGGAATAGGCCGGCTTGCGTTGGGATTGAGCGGGCATGGATCGGCTCTCGGAGACAAATCAAACAAAAGGGGGCTGCTACGAATCCCCCTGCCCGCTTCGGATCGACGCGGGGAGACTGGCCTGGGGCAGCCAGACGGCGAAACAGGCCCCCCCGCCCGGAAGGTTGGATGCCGTGAGCCGCCCCCCTTGCTCTTTGAGGATCTCCGAGGCGAGGTACAGCCCATACCCGCTCCCCGTTTCCTTCGTGGTGAAGAACGGTTCGAAGATCCTCCCCAGCAAGGCCTCGGGGATCCCTGGTCCGTTGTCGCAGATCTCGACCCTTACCCACTCCACCCCTTGGTCGCAGACGGGCTCGACGCGGACAGTGATCTGTCCCCCCTCTCCCGACGCCAGGATGGCTTCGTACGCGTTGCCGAGCAGGTTGAGAAAGACCTGCAACAGCCGACCGGCATCGGCACGCACCGGGGGGACCCGATTGGGAACGATCGTTTCGATGCCGACCTGGCTCCCTCGCGGGTCGGATCCCTTGAGGAACAGGTCGGCCGACTCGCGAACGAGGGGAGGTAAGTCGACCAACACGACCATCGGCGGGCCGCTTCGAACGGTCGCCATCAGGTGTTCGAGCCGGACCTGGAGGACCTGCGCGTTCCGGAGAATTGGGTCGAGCCATTGCAGGTAGGGGTCGTCCGGCTTGAGCTGATACTTCATCAGCTCTGCGCTGCCGCGAATGACCGAGAGCGGCCCGCGGATTTCGTGGACGATCCCGGCCAGCAGCCGTCCCACCTGGACCAGGTTTTCGTTGAGCGCTGCCACGGTCGCCATCTGGCGATACTGGATGAGGCGACTGATTCGGGCGAGGAAAATCTCCCCCGGCGAGTCTTTGGTGACATAGTCGTCGGCACCGGCATTGAGGCCGGTCAGGACGTCGTTGTCGTTGTCGCGCACGGTGAGCATGAGCACCGGCACGCCCGCGACCTCGGGGTCAGCGCGGATTGCGCGGCAGACCGAATGGCCGTCCATGTCGGGAAGGTTCACGTCGAGCACGATGGCGTGCGGACGGACCTCCCGCGCCTTGACCAACGCGTCCCCTCCCCGGGCCACCTCGTGGACAGTGTGGCCGGCGCGGCTTAATAAGATTCGGAACAGGGCCCGATCGGCCGGGCTATCGTCGACGATCAGGACCGCACTCATCGGCCGCAACTCCTTTGAACCCATCACGGCGCACGTTGTGCCGTGGTCCCTCCGATCGCCTCGTCGTGTCCTTGAGGGCTTCATGGGAGAACCCCCTCGCATTCCTCGAGAGTGGCTCTTCGCGTATAATACGCCAATTATTAGTCCCTGGACACTGAGAGGATCCAAAAGTCCGTGGAGTTGCCGGATCGGGAGCGTGATCGGACTCCTCGGCCGTTTGCCAAAGGCGGCTCAATCCTAAAGCCTCCAAGTGGCTGCATCACTTGGCTCGCGCCTCTTGTGAGTGGTCGCCTGGTGCTGTTGCTTCGCGCGATGTGATCCCCCCACTTTTTTGGGATTCGTGCGCGAGCGTACAACGCGATGGACTGACTGGACCCGGTGGACGATCGCGAGCCGGGACGGACTGTGCGTTGAGGATCACGATGACTGAGAGTTCTCGCCCGACGACCTCCGACCCGTTCTGGCGTTGCGCAACGTGCGGGACGCCGAACCCCGCTCGTCCGTACCTGAGGCAATGCTTGGGATGCGGCGGCTCGAGGTCGGAAGCTGCCACCGCGACGGCTGTGGCGGATCGCGCGACGCCCCCCTCTCGTCGCGGACGTTGGATCGTGTTGGCGACCTGGATGTACGCGGTGTTCGTCCTGACGATCCTCGCACTCATCTTCTGGGTCGGTGAAGATTGGTGGGGTGTGGCGATTTTGCTGTTCGTGCCGCGTTGGCTTTACCTGGGCCCGGTCGTCGCGCTGGCGGTGGCCAGCGGTTTACGGCGGAAGCCGTCGCACTGGATTTTGCAAGGGACGATCGGCCTGGTCGTCGCCGGTCCCTTGATGGGGTTCTCGTTTTCGACGGCCCGATTCTGGGGTCCTCAAGTCGAGGGCACCCCGTTTCGGATTCTGACCTACAACCTGAGCCCTGGCCCGATCGATTCCCGTCGTCTGATTCAGATGATCGAACGGGAGCGGATCGATTTCATCTGCTTGCAGGAGAACGTCGAGGTCAATTCCGCGTTCGCAGCTTACCTGACTCGGGGTTGGTATCGGGATCAATCAAAGCGGTTGGCGAGCCGCTACCCGATCGTCGCCAATCTGGAGTCGTTGAAAGATCAGTCAACAAAGGATGGACTGTACTCCGCCCAGCTTGATCGGGTCCGGGTTCGAACACCGCAAGGCCAGGAATTCGTGCTCGCCACGGCCCACTTGCCCACGATCAGGCCCGGGCTGAACGGCGTCCTCGAAGGAGATCTGTCCCGGTTGCCGGTCCAGGTCCAATGGTGGCGGGCGCAACTTGGCCGGGTTGTCACCTGCCTGAGCGAGTCAGGAAACATTCCCATCCTGGTCGGTGGTGATTTCAACATGCCCTCCGACGACTCGTCGATGGCGACACTGCGGTCAGTCTTTCGGTTTGGCTTCGAGGACGCTGGGCTCGGCTATGGCTACACGCGTCCTTCTCGGACCCCTTGGTTCCGGATCGACCACCTCCTCGCCAGCCCGCACTGGACTTTCACACGATGCTGGGTCGGCTCCGACTGCGGCTCGGATCACCTCCCTTTGATTGCGGAGGTGGTCTTACCTTCCTCCAAGCGGCCTGCGGGACCGACCCCACGCTGATCGACTCGATTCGACTTGTCGATGGCCTGCGCAGCGAAGCCTGGAGGATGGTCGCGGTCGATCCTTCCTCGCAGAAATCCTCGGTTCACGAGATCCTGGGTACTCCCCTGGATTTTCTCGGACTTGGGGCTGACTTGGCGCACTTGGCGAGGCGCATTCCCGCCTCCGCGACGAGGATCAAGATCATCCGGGCATGGCGGTTGCACCTCTACGCTCTCGTCGCTAAGGTTTGGTTACAGAACTCCCCATTTCGACTGGCGAAACATGAGCGAGCTCACGAGCATGGCCGTGAAGAGTGTGAAGACACCGAGCACGTCGGTGGATGACCTGAACCGGATCGTCCACGCCAATCACTGGGCTCCGTTCTCCGTTCTCGGTTCGCATGAACTCAAAGAAGGGACCTCGACGGCACGCGTGATTCGCGCCTTCCTGCCCGAAGCGAAACGTGCCTGGGTTGTCGATCTGTCGGGGGGCGAGCCTGGCGTTCGCGTGCCCATGGAGTCGATTCACCCCGACGGGTTTTACGTCGCCCTCTTTCCGACGCAGACGGCCCCCTTCCCCTATCGCCTGGCCGTTGAGAGCCATGAGGGATTCAGTTGGGAGTTCGTCGACCCCTACCAGTTTGCCCCGGTCCTCAGTGATTTCGACCTCCATCTTCTGGGTGAGGGGACGCACTACCGGAACTTTGAGCGGTTGGGCGCACACCTTCGCCAGCACGAAGGGGTCGCGGGGGTCCACTTCGCGGTCTGGGCTCCCAATGCCGAGCGCGTGAGCGTGATCGGCAACTTCAATCACTGGGACGGCCGCCGCCATCCGATGCGGAGTTGTGGCGCCACCGGCATCTGGGAGATTTTCATCCCCGAGCTCTCCCAGGGCGAAGTCTATAAGTTCGAGATCAAGAGCCAGGTCCAAGGCTATCTGGTGAAGAAGTCGGACCCGTACGGATTCTCCGCCGAGTTGCGCCCGGAGACCGCGTCGGTCGTCTGGGATGTGACCCGCTTCGATTGGCACGATGACGACTGGATGCGGGACCGACAAAAAGCCCAAAGCCTTCAGAGTCCGCTCGCCATCTACGAGGTTCATCTCGGTTCCTGGAAGCGGAAAACCGAAGAGGGGAATCGCTTCCTCACCTATCGGGAACTTGCCGACCAGTTGGTCGAGCATCTCAAGGAGACGAATTTTACCCATATCGAACTCATGCCGATTAATGAGCATCCGTTCGACGGCAGTTGGGGGTATCAGCCGGTTGGGTATTTTGCGCCGACGTCGCGATTTGGGACTCCCGATGATTTCGCCTACTTCATCGACACGCTCCACCGTCATGGGATCGGGGTGATTCTCGACTGGGTCCCCGCGCACTTCCCGCGCGACGTCCATGGGCTCGGCTTCTTCGACGGCACTCACCTCTACGAGCATGAAGACCCGCGGCTCGGCGAGCATCGCGACTGGGGCACGAAGATCTTCAATTACGGCCGCCCCGAGGTGCGCAACTTCCTGCTCGGCAATGCCCTGTTCTGGCTCGAGCGCTATCACATCGATGGTTTGCGGGTGGATGCCGTCGCGTCGATGCTCTACCTCGACTATTCGCGAAAGCCGGGCGAGTGGGTCCCCAACATCCACGGCGGTAACGAGAACCTCGAGGCGATCGACTTCATCAAACGGCTCAACGAGCTTTGCCACGCTGAGCACCCGGGAGTCTTGACCATCGCCGAGGAGTCGACGAGCTGGTCGGGGGTCTCGCGGCCAACCTACCTCGGGGGGCTCGGCTTCAGCCTCAAGTGGAACATGGGCTGGATGAACGATACGCTTGAGTATATGTCAAAAGACCCCGTCTTTCGCAAGTACGAGCACGGGGCGTTGACCTTCAGCATGATCTACGCGTTCAACGAAAACTTTCTGCTCCCGCTCTCGCACGACGAGGTGGTTCACGGCAAGGGGTCGTTGCTCGACAAGATGCCCGGCGATCTCTGGCAGAAGTTTGCCAACCTGCGGCTCCTCTACGGCTATATGTACGGCCACCCTGGGAAGAAGCTCCTCTTCATGGGGGATGAGATTGCCCAGTGGCGCGAGTGGGGCCACGATACCAGCATCGACTGGCATCTGCTCCAGTGGCCCGACCATCAAGGGATCAAGAACCTTGTCAGCGACCTGAACGCGATGTATCGTTCCGACCCTGCCTTGTATGAGGTTGATTTCGAGTGGCAAGGGTTTGAGTGGCTCGAGCTTCACGACTGGGAGAATAGCGTCCTCGCCTTCCTCCGCTCCGCGAAGGACCCAGGCGACTCGATCGTTGTGGTCTGTAACTTCACGCCCGTCGTCCGCGAGGACTATCGGGTCGGCGTCCCCAGCGGCGGCTTCTATCGCGAGATTCTCAATACCGACTCTCAACGCTACGGCGGTTCGAACGTCGGCAACCAAGGGGGCGTCTGGGCCAGACACGAGTCCCACGCGGGACGGCCTTACCACCTTTCGTTGCGCATTCCTCCCATGGGCGTCTTGTTCCTCAAGATGCCAACGGCTTCATGACCGCCAAGGAAAAGCACGTCGCTCCCCTCTCCGTTCTCAGCGGCGAGGGAAGCGGCGTCGAAGTCCTTGAGTGTTATCGGGATGACGATTCGTCCGCAAAGTCTTCGAGACGGGGGGCGTTCTTGTTTGCGCCTGCCTTGGGCTTGTTGGCGGGGGCCGCGACTTCCGGTGTGCGCATGGTTTGAGGGATCAGATCGCTAATCGCGACGTCCCACTGCATCTGGCCGATAGCCACCACGGCCGTCTTCTTACGGGCGTCCAGCTTGACGACGCGGCCGGGTCGATCGTAGCCGAACTTGGGGACGACGACCCGATCGCCAGGCTGGAGCCGGGCCCTGGCATCGGCGAGCCGCTCGTCGTTTTCCGCTTGGCGTTGCAGGTCGGTCAGCCTTTGGTTGAGCGCTTCCCGAGTGCGCTCCGCCTCGGATTGGGCGGTCAACGCGGCCTGGCGCGCTTCCTCGGCGTCTTTGCGAAGCTTCTGAAGGATCTCCAGTTCGGGGAGGTCCTGGCCTCGCCCTTGCGCCAGATACTTCGCCGCGCGTGCGACGATGTGTTCGGGAAGGCTGAGTCGCCTCGCAATCTGCAAGGCGTTCGATTGGCCGATATCACCGATATGAAGGCGATAGCGGGGTCGCAACGTTTCCAGGTCGAACTCGACCGCGGCATTCTCGACGCGAGGATTCGAGAAGGCGTAGGTCTTTAGATCGCCGAGGTGAGTGGTCACGATCGCGCGGGCGCCGATGCTGTCGATCTCGTCGAGGATCGCACGGCCGAGTGCGGCTCCTTCGGCCGGGTCGGTCCCTGCTCCCATCTCGTCCAGCAACACGAGCGATTTGGAGCTGGCCCGCGCGAGGATCTCGGTCACGCGCCGGACGTGGGACGAAAAGGTGGAGAGCGATTGCTCCAGGCTCTGCTCGTCGCCAATGTCCGCAAGCACCTCGTCGAAAACAGGGAGCTGCGATCCTTGATGTGCAGGGATGTGCAAGCCTGCCTGTGCCATGATCGCCAGGAGCCCGACGGTCTTGATCGCGACCGTCTTGCCCCCGGTATTCGGGCCGGTCACGACCAGGGTCTGAAACTGAAGACCAAGGTGGACGTCGATGGGAACGACGGTCCTTGGCTCTTGCGAGCCTACGATCGCCGGAGGGGACTCGTCGGCTTCGGTCGGGGCCTCACGCGGCGGCTCGGGCACACGAGGAGGTGCTGTGTCGCCTCGGAAGAAGGCTTCGAGGAGCGGATGCCGTGCGCCGCGAAGCGCCAGCTTCCCTTCCTCGTTGAAGTCGGGCGGCGTCATGCGGCCGTCGAGACTGTAACGTCCTCGCGCATGGATCAGGTCGAGCTCGCCGAGCGTTTCCAGGCTGCCCAGTGCCGATTCGGCGACCTGCCCGAGCTGCGCGCTCAGCCAGCGAAGGATCCGGCGAATCTCTTTCGCTTCGCGGGCGCGAATGAAAGAGAGTTGGGCGGAATGTTCGGCGATCGCCTGGGGCTCGATGTAGACCGTCTCGTTGCTGGCACTGGTCCGGTGGACGGAACCTTGGATTTCGCCACGATGCTCCTTGGCGATCGGTAGGACGTAGTGGTGGCCCACCATCGTGAAGTTCGGAAAGCGGAGGATGCGCTTGATCTCGTTCGAGCGGAGCATCCTCCGGAGGGTCTCTTGAATCTTCTCCTCGACCTGCCCGATCTCACGCCTCAAGGCCGAGAGCTTACGGCTGGCGGTATCGAGGACGTTCCCTCGGCTGTCGAGGCAACCTTCGATTGCATTGACGACCCCGGAGAATTCGCCGACCTCTTGCTTGAGTCCGCCGAGTCGGGGGAACTCCTCGCCGATCCGGCTGAGCCATTGGTTGAGGTGGCCGATCGCCCGTAGCGTTTCAACGGCCTGGGCCAGTTCCTCGGCGTCGAGCATGGCGCCGATCTGGGCGCGACGGACCTGGGGCCGGATGTCGTGCAGGCCACCAAACGGAGGAGTCAGGCCACTGGAGAGGGCCTCGAGCATCTCGGTCGTGAGTGCCTGCCGGTTGCGGATCTCACCCGGATCACGGCTCGGTTCCATGCGCCAGGCCCGCTCTTTGCCCAGCGAGCAGGCGGCGCGCTTGGCGACCAACGCGCGAACCTTATCGAATTCCAGCAGCTCTAGCGTGTGTGTGTCCATGACCCCTCGCGGCGCCCCACGTCATCTCAGCCCGCACGACCCGATCCTCCAGCGACACAACGCGGGAATTCGAGGTTCGCCTCCGGCTGATTATCGCACGCCGCGGTGCGTTCTGGCCATGTCGCCTGGAGCCGATGAGCGAGATGAGATGACGAGGATTCATCGCGTGGTCGAAGCTGGCTTTGCCGCAGTCTTCTGAGGCAACAGTTCTTTTTGCCAAGGGCCGGGATCGACGCCGAGATCTTTGCCGGTGATCTTCCGGAGCGCATTGAGCGAGGCAAGTCGGATCGCAGGATCCGCGTGTTCCATCCCCGTCACCAGCACCTCGGCGATCCTCGGGTCTTTCGCCTTCAGTTCACCGAGCCCTTCGATCGCGGCGATCCGGCAATCTTCCAGTGTGTCCACGGTCATGACCCGCGAGAGAATCGTCGCATCCTCGGGTTGGCCGACCTGGCCGAGCGCTCGGCAGGCCTGCGAACGGACCAATCCTTCGTTGTCGCTGACGGCCTTGATCAATGCCTCACGCGCTCCGGGATCGTGGAGCTCGCCCAGCGTCCGGCAAATGACCGCGCGGGTGGCCACGGGCTCTTTACCGTGCTCGAGCTTGTTGACCAGAGTGGCCACCGCCTCCTTCTTCTGCTCTTCGGTGTCGTAGCAGAGAGGCGAGGCGAGCTTGTTATAGGCGATGTAGCGGGTATTGGGGTCCGGGTCTTCGCGGACCTTCCGCAAGAACGACGCCGCGGTGGTGCCGTTGAATCCCGAGCACCCGGCGAGCCCGGCCGCAACCAGTAAGGTCGCTGCCATCGCCAGCCGATTCCATGCGCAATGAGTCGGTAACGTGCCGTCCATGACCGTTCCGCCTTAATTCAACAGACGCTAGAGCGTTAATGGAATTGTCGAAAGAGGAGACGTAAACCGAGATGACGGAGCCAATAGGTCGATCGTCGCGAGCCGAGTCGACAGGAGCCTCGGCGCGGCGGGCATCATAATCCGAAGCGCGACGATGGCCAAGGCCAACTCGCCACGATCGGGACAACCCAAATCATGGCGTGCCGATGGACCTCTCATTATGATGAACGCGACAAATGGCCAGGGCCATTGCGACATCAACGTCGACGAGGGATTATTCGATGTCCGATTCCGTCAATCGCCGCCACTTCCTTTCCGTCAGCGCCGCCGCGAGCCTGGGTGCCTCGGTCCTCGGGGCGGCGGCCCCCGTGCCGGTGGGATCGAAACGGCCGATCGTGGTCGCGAGTGGTAACGGGCTACAGACCGTCGAGAAAGCGATGGAGCGGATCAAGGCAGGGGCCGACCCCCTCGACGCCGCCATTGAAGGGGTCGCGATCGTCGAGGCCGATCCCGAGGATCACACCGTTGGCTATGGTGGTATCCCCAACGAAGAAGGGGTCGTCGAACTCGACGCGGCCGTCATGCACGGGCCGACCCACGGCGGCGGCTCGGTCGCCTCGCTCCGCAACATCATGCATCCCGCCGCCGTCGCGCGCCTGGTGATGAAGCGCACCGATCACTGCCTGCTCGTTGGCGAAGGGGCGCTCAAGTTCGCGCGTGCACATGGCATCCCCGAGACAAACTTGCTGACCGATGAGGCCCGGGAGATCTGGCTCCATTGGAAGGAGACCAACGGCAAGGAGAGCGACTGGATCGCGCCTCCGAATTCGGAGCTGTCGCCGGCCGTTCGCAAGTTCTTCGGCATTCGCGAGCACGGAACCTTGCACTGCTCTGCGCTCGACACTCACGGCAATCTCGGCTGTGTGACCACGACCTCGGGCCTCTTCTACAAGATCCCCGGTCGCGTGGGCGATTCGCCGATCATGGGCGCGGGGCTCTTCCTCGACAACGAAGTCGGGTCCGCCGGCTCGACCGGCCGGGGTGAGGCGAACCTCTTGAATCTCTCCAGCCACACGATCGTCGAAGGCCTGCGCCGCGGACTCGCGCCCAAGGACGCGCTGCTCGAAGCCTGTAAGCGGATCGTGGCGACGAACCGCAACCCGAGACTTCGCGACGCGAAGCAGCGGCCGAATTTTCAGGTCAAGTTTTATTGCGTCGCCAAAGACGGACGATACGCCGGTGCCAGTCTCTGGGCCGGTGCGCAGATGGCCGTGCACGATGGCGACTCGGCGCGCCTTGTCGATTGTGCCTCGCTCTACGATGATCCCGAGCCGAACTGAACTCAGTCTCGGTCGGGTGGAATCTCATAAGAGAGTGCGCAGGCCGAGTGGGCGGTTCCACTCGGCCTCGTTCGCTGGTCCCATCAGTGTCGATAGGCTTCGTGTCACTGCTTGCCGCCCCACACTTCGATGCTCGGTCACCACTGCATCGGGGGCATTCGTTGTGAGACGCCCGGACAACGTGCTGTCCGTGGTTGCGAAGCGACAGGAGACGTCCCTCTCGCTCAGGCCTGCTGGACTCCCAGCTGTTGTTGCCCATCGACCCGTGATGGCGATTTCGAGGATCCGGCATCAATCGGGATGTCTTAATGCGTTTGTCGGATTATAGTCGGGCGGCCACGCCTCTGGATCAAGTCGATGCGCTGACGCACCCGGTCGGCTGGCCTGAATTCGTATGACGTAGGCGTCACAAAAGGAAAAGGCCCCACCTCCGTGGCTCTCGTCACCGCCCCTCTCACACTTCTTCTGGTGAGGGGCGGGACCGAGCTGGATGAGGTGAAGCCTGAGTGGTCAGAATGAGACCATGCGATCAGTGAGCCGGAGCGGGAGTCTGCTCAGGAAGTGGGGGTCGACGACGCGACGTGCTTCTCGCCCGCCTTGGAGACATGGTAGCGGATGTGGCCACTGGCCTTGTCCTTCGCACCTTTCTTGATCAGCTTCTTGGTGGCGAGTGTCTCGAGCGACTTCGCCTCGGCCTTCTTGTCGGCCAGGTAACCCGCCTCCTTCGTACCATGGACAACCTTGAGCAGGTCGAGCTGTCGGTCGGTCAGCTTGACCACCACAACCTTCTTGGGAGCGGCTTTCGGCTTGGCCGCGGCGGCCTTCGGCTTGGGCGTGCCGGCCTTCGAAGCGGTGGCTGCCTTGACGGCCGGAGCCGGCTTCGCGGCGGCGGCAGCGGTCTTCGTCGCAGCCGGCTTGGCCGCGGCGGTCTTCGTCGCAGCCGGCTTGGTCGCGGCAGCTTTCGTCGCCGCCGGCTTCGCTGCTGCTGCAACCTTCTTCGGGGCGGCCTTCGTTTGGGAGGCCGAGGGGCTGGTCTTCTTGGTGGTCGCTTTCTTCTTCACCGCCATCGCTTCGAACCCTCGCATCAAGGTAGTACTCATTGTGGACCGGCACCAAACCACCGATCTCACCTGTCACTTCATAGCGAAATATATCAGGACCGGGAAGACGAAGATGGGTCGCCTCCGAATGGTTTTCTCGCGATTCCTCTGAAAACGGTCTCGGTATTTCCAAGGAATGCAAAAATATTGAGGCGGAAAAAGACTGCAAAATACACATTCTGTGAAATCTGTATATGCGGTGAATGTCGTCAAGAGCTTCGCTTTTCCCTGATTTCTTGACGATTCTTGTAGCATGGTTGAGACACGCTGGGGGTCGAAGGGCAACGCCTCACGGCACGTTCGCCGTGAAGTTCACGCATCTCACTCCATCGAAAAATTTTTCGTGTGAGGCGTTATTTTCTCGCGGGTTTGGCGCTGAACGGCAAGCGAGAACGAGACACGTGAAGCACACGAGCGAGTCTCGTCTCTTGTCGATGCGTCGGTTCGAGCCTCTTCGCGGAGCGCGCTTCGTGTCTGCTCCGTGGACACTCGTGACCCGCATGACGGGATCGCTTCGATGCTCGCTCCTCGCCGCGATCGCCATGGCGAAGCGAGTGCGGAACGATGCCGTACCGTGATGGACTCGCGCGGTGATTTAGAAGAGTGTTCGGAGGAATGGTTGGGCAATCGACTCTCGAAAAACAAAGGCGAAGGCATCGTCTCGTCCCTTTTTCCCAGCCTTCAGTCTTCGGGATCCGATTGAGCGATCGCGAACAGTAAATCGATCCACGCGCGGCCAGGTGATCGCATCAACCCAGTCGCAGTTCCGAGGCTTAAACAGGTTGGCCGGTTTCGATCAGCTATGGGTATTCGTGTTGTATCGATTGTGGCGTGCTCGGTGGTTCGCCGCGATCCTCTCGAAATCGAACGCGTCGCGCGAGGCGACATTGTCGAATGCGTGGAATAGGAGGGTCGTGTGGCTAGTGTGGTTTCATCGCCGAGGTCGATCGGAGAGACGTTCGGCCGAGCGACCCCTTCCGCGCTTCGCCAACGGATGTCGCGCGGACATGGTCGAAGCAGAACCGGATACAGGGTGTCACGGAGGCGGGGCTCGGAACCCGAGCGTCACACACCAATGGCGTTCGCGCGCGGGCTTCGATCAGAGAATCTGTGGCCCCGAGACCTTTGCTCATGTCTCGGTTCAAATCTGCCGAATCATGAAAGCTTCGGAACCGAGGTTTGAAGTCACGATCGGAGCCTTGCCTCCGGAGGCGCGCGTCGAGGGTTTCCTTGGCCTGCGTGTGGGGGATACCGATTCGTGTTGGCACGAGGCATGGCCACTCGGGGGAAGGGCCCCGGAATGACGGACTTCACCGTCGCGTTGGAATTGCAGGAATCTTCGCCTCGATTCCAATGTGACGAGGTTGTGAAGACCCCCCTGCTGGACTTGAAGCCGGGGCGAGAATGCCTTACCTTGGCCTTGTGTCATTTAATCCGATGCGCGGTCGTGGAAACGCGGCCGGTGGGGAAGCGCGAGACGTTGCACCGGCCTCTTCCCGAGTGGGATGCCGGTTCAGGAGGTGTCAGGGAAACCGATGTACGTACCCAAGCAGCTTTTCTTCACCAAAGGGGTTGGCGTCCACCGCGAGAAATTGACGAGCTTCGAGCTTGCCCTACGCGATGCCAAGATTGCCTGCTACAACCTCGTCCGTGTCTCGAGCATCTTCCCTCCCCACTGCGAGGTCGTCTCGATTGAGGATGGGCTGAAGCACCTCTCGCCGGGACAGATCGTGCATTGCGTGATGAGCGAGAGCGCGACGGCCGAGCCGAACCGCCTGATCGCGGCCAGTGTCGGTGTGGCCATCCCGCGCGATCGGACCACGTTCGGGTATCTCTCCGAACATCACTCTTACGGCCAGACCGCCAAGATTTCCGCGGACTACGCCGAAGACCTCGCCGCCGAAATGCTCGCGACCGTCCTCGGGGTTGAGTTCGACCCCAACAGCTCGTGGGACGAGAAACGCGAGATCTGGAAGATCGCCGATGTCATTGCCGACACGAGCGAAGTGACGGCTTCGGCCGTTGGTCATAAAGGGGGACACTGGACCACCGTCGTGGCGGCGTCGATCCTGCTGCCGTGATTGAGCGAAAGCCGAGGGAGGTCCAACGACGATGACGGAACAAGGTAACCCACTCAGTGTTCTTCAGCAGGTCAGTCAGCACCGGATCGCGCCTCCGGCCGTTTCCGGATCTGACCTGGCTGCCGACCTGATTGATCAAGCGTTTCTGAGTTACAATGCCGGCCGACTTCGCGAAGTCTGTCAGGTTTTCACACGAAAAATGCTCGAGCCCAATTGCACGGTCGGGCTGACAATCTCGGGGGCGCTGACTCCCGCGGGCCTGGGCATGAGCTGCTTGATCCCCTTGGTCCAAGCCGGCTTCGTCGATTGGATCGTCTCGACCGGCGCGAACCTTTATCACGACACCCACTACGCGCTCGACCTGCCCCTTCACCAGAGCCGGCCGAACCTCGATGATTTTGCGCTCCGCCAAAACGATATCATTCGGATCTATGACATCGTTTTTGACTACGCGACCCTGCTCGACACCGACGCGTTCTATCGCGAGTTGATTCGCGACGACGTCTTCGCCCGCACGATGGGGACCGCCGAGTTCCACTATGAAGTGGGCCGCTACCTGCATGGACGGGCCCAAGCCCTGGGGCGACCCGCCAACAGCTTGCTGGCGGCCGCCTACGAGGCTGCGGTGCCGATCTATACGTCGAGCCCCGGCGACAGCTCGATCGGCATGAACCTCGCCGCGCTCAGCCTCCAAGGCGGAAAACTTCAAATTGACTCGCTCCGCGACGTCAACGAGACCGCGGCGATTGTTTACAACGCCAAGCGAAACGGGGGCGAGTCGGCGGTCCTGATTCTTGGCGGCGGCAGCCCCAAGAACTTCATCCTGCAAACCGAGCCGCAGATCCAGGAAGTTCTCGGGTTGGCTGAAAGTGGCCACGACTACTTCCTCCAGATCACCGACGCCCGGCCCGACACCGGCGGCCTCTCCGGCGCCACGGCCAGCGAGGCCATGACCTGGGGCAAGGTCGATCCCGACCGGCTCCCCGACTCGGTGACCTGCTACACCGACAGCACAATTGCGTTGCCTCTCCTGACGGCCTATAGCTTGGCCAGGCACGCTCCTCGGCCACTTCGCCGCCTCTACGACCAGCGTGAAGCGAGCTACGAAGCTCTGCGATTGGAATACGAGAAGCACCGGGCCGAGGGGGAGCCCGACCCCTCCGCACGCAAGACGTTGGGCTGAGGCGGCCGTCATCCGTCCCTACGTGCCCCTGCTCACGCCTGTCATTCCACTCAACGACGATGAGCCCGATCCCCGCGCCGTCACCAAGGCGGCCGGGATCCTTCGGCGCGGTGGGCTCGTCGCGTTTGCCACCGAAACGGTCTACGGTCTCGGGGCTGACGCCACAAACCCCGAGGCCGTCGCACGGATCTTCCAGGCCAAGGGAAGGCCGTCGTTCAACCCCTTGATCGTTCATACCGACCGAGTCGAGATGGCTCGCGATTGCGTCTTGCAATGGCCAGCGAGTGCCGATGTCTTGGCGCACTGCTTTTGGCCGGGGCCGTTGACGCTCGTCCTTCCTCGGGCGGCGAACATCCCCGACGTGGTCACCGCCGGTCGAGACACGGTCGGCGTTCGGATCCCCAAGTCACGTGTCGCTCGCGCTTTGATCGAAGCGACCGGCAGGCCGATCGCCGCGCCGAGCGCGAACCGATCGACCGGAATCTCGCCGACCGAAGCCTGGCATGTCTCGAATGATCTTGACGGCAAGATCGACCTGATCCTCGACAGTGGGAAAACGGGGGTCGGGATCGAGTCGACCGTGCTCGACCTCACGACCAGTCCCCCGCGAGTCCTCCGCCCCGGATCGATCACCGTCGAGCAAATCCGTGAAGCGCTCGGATGCGAAGTACTCGGCCAGGCCGATTTCCCGCCCGACCCCCACGCGCATTCGAGCCCCGGGCAGATGGACGTCCACTATGCGCCGAGGACGCCGACCTTTCGGATCGAGCCCAACGCCTTTGAGGCCCTTCCAAGAGAAGGACGATGGGTCTTGATCGCGCTAGGTGAGACGCCGATCGATGAGGGGCCTCCGGGGCGTCGCCCCGACCGGCAGATCCGGTTGCTCACCCCGACCGAGGCGGAAGCGTCGCTCTACTCTCACCTCCAGGCGATCGATTTGAGCGGGGTCGATTTCCTGGTCATCGTCCCCCCCCCGGACGAACCGCGCTGGCTTGCGATTCGGGATCGGATCTGGCGCGCCTCGCGGCCTTGGCCAGCCAGTGTCTAATTTTTTTGTCGGGTGGGTGCGGTCCACCATCCTATGGGGTTATCAAAAGTCGATTCCCATCGGTTATTCGAACAGCCGGCGCTGATCGTCGAACGAGAACAGATCGGGAGCTTCGGACACGGGCTCGGGAAGCCCGAGATGGCGGTAGGCCGCAGGGGTGGCGCGTCGGCCTCGAGGCGTTCGGACGATGAAGTGGCGGCGGAGCAGGTAGGGCTCGACCTCGTCGGTCAACGTATCGATCGCGAGGTTCATCGTCGCGGCGAGGGCCTCGGCTCCGCTTGGTCCGCCCCGGAAGACCTGGATTAGCGTTTCGAGGTAGCGCCGGTCTTGCTTGTCCATGCCTTCGGAGTCGACCTCCTGCATGTCCAGCGCGTCGCGTGCGATGGAGAGCACGATGTGTCCGTCGGCTCGGGCCGTCGCGTAGTCCCGCACCCAACGCAGGCGGGCATTGGCGAGACGAGGGGTGCCTCGACTCCGCCGGGCCAGCTCCCAGGCGGCGTCCGGAGTGATCGTCGTCCGCAGCTTATCGGCATTGATTGCGACGATCCGCGCCAGGTCGTCGATGTCGTAAAATTCCAGGTGTTCGTGCATGTGGAAGCGGTCGCGCAACGGACCCGAGAGCATGCCGCTCCGCGTCGTCGCCCCGATGATCGTGAACTTCTTGAGGGGCAGGTTAATCGTCCGCGCGGAGATCCCCTCGCCGAGGACCACATCCACCCGGAAATCTTCCATCACCGGATAAATGAACTCCTCGACCGTTTTGGGGAGGCGATGGATCTCGTCGATGAACAGGATCGAGCCTTCGACCGCGTTGGTCAGGTAGGGCATCACGTCCATCTTCTTGTCCAGCGCGGGACCGCTGGTCATGTTGAGCTCGACCCCGAGCTCATTGTGCAAGACGGTCGCGAACGTCGTTTTCCCCAACCCAGGGGGGCCATCGAAGAGGATGTGGGGGAGGGGTTCGCCTCGCTTCTTCGAGGCTTCGAGCGCGATGGAGAGCCGCTCGGCGACGCTCCGTTGGCCGACGACTTCGGCCAAGGTTTGCGGTCGGAGCTTCTCGTCCATCTGATCGACCGACCGACCTTCTTCACGGTGCTGCGGTTTGGTGTTCCGGTTCGGTTCGGGAGCCTCCCCCCCCTGTCCTCCCATGATGATCGGCTCGCGCATCGGACAATCCTTTCAGGCAGTGGATCGGCGGGGGTCGGAACCCCCCTCTGGTGTTAGTCGGGCTGGCGCTGCTGCTGGTAGATGGCGTCGATCATGTCGGCCACACTCTTGAACTTCTTCTTGCCCGTGAGGACGCGGTCGATTTCACGCCGGGCTTCGCTCTCGTTATGCCCGACCGAGAGGAGCGCAGCGAACGTGTCGCGGATCACGTCAGGTTCCACGTTTTCCGCGGCGCCGTTGGATTCGACCGCGGTCCCTTCGACCGCCGCAGCCTGCCCCACAATGAGCGTGAACTTACCGACCTTGCGACGGAGCTTGGCCACGATCCGCTCGGCGGTCGCCTCGCCGATCCCAGGGTAAGTTGAAAGCATCTTGACATCCTGGTCCTGGATCGTTCGCGCGAGCTCGCGAACCGGGCGGACCATCGCCCGAAGCGCTTTGCGGACCCCGACCCCGTCGACCGAGCAGAAGATCTCGAAGAACTCGCGGTCGATCGCCGAGAGGAAGCCGACGAGGCGGGGAGTCATCCGCCCCCCCATCGCATTTCCCTCGATGTAAAAGATGGTGTGGAGACTGACGATTTCTCCCAGGTGCGTCTGCATCTTCCTGCGTGTGTACTCGGGGATGAGGACCTCGATCTCCATCGGGTCCACCGCCAATGTCAGCTCTTCCTCGGCCACCGTGCGAAGTATGCCTCGAATCTGCGAGATCACTGGCCGTTCCCCCTCTCCATCCTACTTATCCTTGTTCTGTGGTTTTGTTCACTATTATGTCCGGAAAGGGGCTGTAAGACAAGGGCGATTCTGGCCGCCTGGCCCGAAACCGGTTGGGGTGGCGAGATGCTTGGCAGCGGGGCCTGCCAAGCGGGAGGAGCTTGCCCTGAGTGTGTCTCGGATTCGCTGGCTCGTTCGCCTACGTTGGGTCGCGTCCCATCCGATCGCTAGCGCGTGACTTTCCAGGGGAGGCTGGTCTCTTTGACTTCCGCGATATTGACGATCATGGCATGACTCTTTTGTTCACGATAAGGGGGGAGCGCGAACCAACGCGAGGAAGGACGAGGGTTGCCTTCCAGGTAAGGTCGGAGGATTTCCCCCAGGTCGCACGTCATGGAGATCGCCCCGGTTCGGCTGACGTGCATCGCGTCCGCGAAGGCGGAGGCCGGGTATCCCGAGTGCGATCCATCCACCACGACCAGGTTGGAGTGATGAGCTTGCAGGCCCCGTGCGAACGCCTCGAAGGAGGAGGCCAGCCCTTTTTCCTCACGGAGTTGCTGAAGTCGCGCGTCGAGAGGGGGGAGCAGCAGGAAGACCGTGATGTCGTTCGCGGCCGCGAGTTTGAGCAGACGCCGAACATAAAGCGTGTTGATGTGCTCGTGTTTCCACGCTGGTGGCGCGAGCCACTCATGGTCGGTCGGTGTGAGAGCACGCGGCGGCGTGGTCTCGGTCCCGGGAGCGAGGATCATCGCTCCTTGGTTGTTCACCCGGTTCCAGAGGCTCGTCAGGGTTGGCTTTCTCATCGAGCAGGGCTTGCCGTCAAGCGTTGCCATGATTGCGTTGCGGATGTCGAAACGGTTGTTGATCGAGGGGAACGCTTTGGCCAGGAGGACCTCTGTCGTGAAGTCGGGGTCGCTCGCGGTCCAGCCCATGTCGATCGACTCGCTCGCCGAAAGTAAGTTGGGGAAGAACCGGATGCAGCCCCAGTAGTCGTTCTTCATCAAGTGCGGGTGGAGGTCGAGCACCAGGGCCTTTGGTTTCGCACCTGAGTCGAGGGCACGCTTGAGCAGGTAGTAGTCGGCCTGAGGCGGCGAGCTGCACATAGCTAGGTTGTAGGTCCGCCGACCGAGCCGCTCTTCGAGCACTTGGGGGACAACGCCATACGACGTCTGGCTCGTGCCCAGGCAGAGGATCTCGGCATTCTTCGTCTCGTGGCGGGCCGATCGGCCCGTGGCATACCACAACCAGTATTCGGGCCGGGCGAGGTCGAGCGATGCGCGCGAGAAGAAGAGCTCGATCGCCAGCAGCAGGCCAAGCATTCCCAAGAAGCCCCGAGGACACCGGCTGCCTCGGACCTCGCCCCGACTTTCGCCCGCCGTCTCCCTCATCGCCCTGCTCCTGAGGAGAGGGTTCTCCTGGTCATCGCCGCTCGGCTGGCTTTATTGAAATGTGAGTATGCGAGCACGTTCGGGAACCGAAAACGCGATGACCAGGGCTCGAAGCTGGGTGGTAACGTCGAACCCAATCCGATCCAAGAGTCGATGGGGTGAGACATCTGTCGTCATCCTTGAACCAAGCTACGGGCACTCGCAACTCATCCTTGGTAACCCCCTCGAAAGTGCAGGATTGCACCTGAAGGTGTTTCATCTCGATCGGCACGGGAAGCAGACAGCGTTAATGAATCATGAGCATTTCGATGCGTCGATCGACCCGCCATCGGCGCTTGCCGCGGTGCGGAGTTCGGTTCAGGGTGATTGTTGTGTTGAGCAAGATGAACGTTTAATCGAAGATAGTGTTTAGTTAGACGCGGCTGATCGGCGAACCCCCTGGAGTGGACAGGATGCGAGGTGGGTGGCGGTCGTCTGCTCGAGAATTGTTTCCTCGGTTTCCAACTCGGATTTGCGGGATCCAACCGGCCTTTGAAGTCCTCTTTCGGCCCTTGGTCCGATTTTCGTCGGGTGCGGAAACCTTTTGGATTAAAAAGGTTGCGTAATTCTGTGTGCCGGCTTGTGCTCTTCCGGAGATCTCCACCGCCTGCCAGATAAAGCTGTTGAGATCCTTCGGGGAGTCGCGGATCGCGAGAAATGCCGTTTTTTTCTTGCCCGGATCGCGGTACGAACTGCAACTTGATTAGAGGAAGAATAGCGGGACGGGGCGTTCCGTGAGAATCCGTAATCGCTATTCTGGCGTCCTAACGGAAGAGAGTAGGCTTACTATGAACGAAGATTTTCAGGGTACGGAAGGACGAGTCGATACCCTTATTGAGGACCTGATCCCGTTAGAGACGTTTGAGTCTGCTGCAATGGCCTC
Source organism: Singulisphaera acidiphila DSM 18658 (assembly GCF_000242455.2). Classification (GTDB taxonomy): domain Bacteria; phylum Planctomycetota; class Planctomycetia; order Isosphaerales; family Isosphaeraceae; genus Singulisphaera; species Singulisphaera acidiphila. The sequence continues at coordinate 3,594,182 of NC_019892.1, read as the reverse complement.
CATTCTACTCGCTTGCCGCGCTGCCTTAAGGGACGGTCGTATCGCCGATCTGGAGCGAATTGTTTGGTGGTTTCACGATTCCATAAAACAAGGGAATTACGCAGAAACCGAAGTGCGGGCCAACTAGATAAGAGCGGTCGTTGGGACGATCCGCCCGTGGAAGGAATATCATGACGACGGCGGCCCGACTGACCGAGCGAGGACTCTGACGTCCTGGGTGATCGGATCCGCGAAGCCGCTCGATCCGTGACCGTCGAATGAGGCCTAGGCGTGATGAGACCGGGCGGCTGTCCCATGATTTTTTTGTGCGACACCCGAGCGTTAACCGCTTGACGAGGCCGAGCTCGGTGTGATCTCGAGTGTGGACTGGATGAGTTTTTTTCCTTCCTCTCCAAATCCGTGATAGATGCTCTTCATCGCCGCTGCCGTCAGGGCAGCGGCCCCTTCAAACTGCCATCGGCATGTCGCGTCCACCATGTTTCCCGTCATGGTAAACGGCGCCTCTCCACGGAAGACCAAGGTGCACTGGACGAAGGCGCATTCCCTATAGGCCTTGCCGTCGAGGACGATCGTTTCCCCGGTAAACGTCTCATCGATATGCTCGCCCTGATTCGACATGGCTGATCGACACCTCCAAAGACATGTGGCCGACCTCGGCCTGGCGGTCGCTTGAGATCCAAATCACAACGCGGCCATCAAGGGGAACTGCGCACGCCCCAATAGGGACAACCGAGTTCTCGAACCTCGAGGATTCTAGCACCAGGGCTAGTCCAAATGTTGGACGAAGTTTCGTCCCTGCCCACGGAAGAAATCCGCAAAGAAGCAGGAGAGGCTTGAGGTAGGTCTTCGAAACGACAGAGCCCCTGGCTTCCCAGGGGCTCCTTCGCTAACGTAACGAGGATGACGGGGCTCGAACCCGCAACCTCCGGCGTGACAGGCCGGTGCTCTAACCAATTGAGCTACATCCCCAACTCAAATCCTCGTACTTGAGGAGTAAATCTGCAGCGACAAAGGTCCTGGAAACTAACGAAGCCCCTGGCCTTCAGGGGCTTTCCGCTTCAGCGAGGATGACGGGGCTCGAACCCGCAACCTCCGGCGTGACAGGCCGGTGCTCTAACCAATTGAGCTACATCCCCAACGTCGCGTTGAGGAAATGATCTTACGGGCGAAGGGGGGGGGTTGTCAAGAGAGAGGGGTTGCCGGTCCGCGAAATGGCCGTTAGGCTTGCACTCCTCCCCGATCGGAGAAGCAGCCAACCCATTGAATTGCCCCAGCCAACTGGGCTCGAGGCGAAAGCCTTTTTTGCTCAGGTATGGACGAATGAGGATCACCCGACGTGCAGATCACCAAGGCGGTCATCACGGCGGCCGGCCGGGGAGCCCGGCAGTATCCGGCCTCCGACACAGTGCAAAAAGCGATGCTGCCGCTGGTCGATCGTGACGGTCTGACCAAGCCGATTCTCCAGATCATCGCCGAAGAGGCGATCGAGAGTGGAATCGAGGAGATCTGCATCGTCAGCGCTCCGGGCGACGAGTCGGTCTACCGGAGCCATTTCCGAAATTACGCACAGAACCTGCGGTCGTCGTTCCGTGGTTTCGAGTGGGCCGAGGAACAAGCCCGCCGGCTCGACGACCTGGAGCACCGGCTTCGGTTTGCCGTTCAGCCCGAGCCTCAGGGATACGGCCACGCGGTCTGGTGCGCCCGCGAGTTCGTCGCCGGCGCTCCCTTTCTCTTGCTCCTGGGTGACCACCTCTATATCTCGAGTGAGACGAGGCGCTGCGCCCGCCAGTTGATCGACCTGGTCGCGGACGAGGGGTGTTCCGTCTCTGGGGTGCAGGCGACTCGCGAACACCTGATCCACCAGTACGGCACGCTCACCGGGAAGCGGCGGCACGACCTGCCGACCGTCTACGCGATCGATGAGATCATCGAGAAGCCGAACCCGACGCTGGCCGAGTTGAAGCTTCAAGTGCCCGGCCTCCGCGCGGGGCACTACCTCTGTTTCTTTGGAATCCACGTGTTGACGCCGGCGGTCTTCGACCTGCTCGATCATCTCGTCAGGACCGATGCGCGGGAGCAAGGGCAGATTCAATTGACCACGGCCCTGAACGAACTCGCGCGTCGGGAGAAATACCTGGCGCTCGAGACGCGGGGGTCGCGATACAACCTTGGGGTGAAGTTCGGGTTCGTCGAAGCGCAGATTGCCCTGGCGCTTGCGGGCGCGGACCGAGAGCGGATGCTTGCCGGTCTGCTCGAGTCGATCGTGCGGATCGAACAGAACCATGGGGCTTCGGACCTGGCGCTTTGAGTTAAGGCGGCTCATGACTCTTCGCGGATCCCTCCTGATCGACACCGTTACGAGCCCTGACCCGAGCGTCCGCAATCGCTCGGTCCGCGACCTGATCGCAGGGGCCTCGACCGAAGAGATCCTCCGCGCTTGCGAGGATCTGGAAACGTTCCGCCAGTCGGCCGAGAACCTGTACGAACGGGTTCGCGCCTCGATGTTTCTCCATGCGATCTATCGCTACGCGCTCCAGGACGGTGTGGGCCTGCGCGAGACGGGCTCGATCCCGTTCGAAGGGTTCAAGGACCTGATGGAACGCCGGTTCGAACAGGCGATCGCCTCGTTCCGTGGGTCGATGGATTGCGAAGGGCCCAATGGAGCGATTGCCAGTGCCTTGGCGCAGGCCTACGAGCGGATTACCTACCAGACGCTTGCTGACCAGGTGCGCCGATCGGTCCGGAGCTGCCGTGGCAATCGTTGGATGTTCCGGGTCGGCCAGGCCGACGAGCAACCGCTTCGGCTCCATCCCAGGCTGTTGGAGCGGGGCTCGGATCAGTCGCTCTTCCCGATCTTGGTTGAACGCACCCCGGTCCGGCTCGACCTCTCCCACAGCGCCTGGTCCGACATCTTCTTCCTCGGCATGGATTATCCCGAGGGCGCTCGCGTCCTGAACATCTCGGTCGACCTGGGCGTCCACGGACGCGACGAGCACCCTCGGCCTCCGATCGAGACCTATGTCCGCGCGATCCCCGAACCGTTGCTCCGTCTGACGAGCATCGACCTCAACGCGTGCAAGGACGTGACGACGCTCGACGAACTCTTCAACTTCGGCAATGACTATCTGGGCCTGATCAAGGCCGGCGTGATTGCCTCGGGCCTGGTCCCCCCTTCGTTCGAAGGCACCGCGAATCGGCTCGACGAGCTCCTCGGGCATGTCGTCCGGCCCGGTTACGGCCTGGAAGTCGTGAGCAAGGTCAACGACATCCCCAAAGGGTCGCGCCTGGCCGTCTCGACGAACCTGCTGGCCTCGCTGATCAGCCTACTGATGCGCGCCACGGGCCAGACGAGGAGCCTGACCGGCTCGCTCGAGCCGGAGGAAGCACGCGTCGTGGTGGCCCGTGCGATCCTTGGCGAATGGCTCGGAGGGTCCGGGGGAGGATGGCAGGACTCGGGGGGAACCTTCCCCGGCGTCAAAGTCATTCACGGCGTTGCGGCGAGCGAGTCGGACCCGGAAAAAGGGGTCAGCCGGGGCCGTCTGCTCCCGGAGTATGAGCTGCTCGATGGTCGGGTTGGTGACTCCGCACTGACTCAGTTCCAGGAGGCACTGGCCGAGAGCCTGGTGCTGGTTCACGGCGGCATGGCGCAGAACGTCGGGCCGATCCTGAACATGGTGACGGAAAAGTACCTCCTGCGGAGCGGCGAGGAGTGGGAGGCAAGGCAGGAGGCGCTCGAGATTTTCGAGGCGATCGTCCAGGCCGTCAAGCGGGCGGACGTGCAGGCCGTCGGAGCGCTTACCACCCGCAACTGGGAGGGGCCGCTCAAGCGGATCATTCCCTGGGTCAGCAACCAGTTCACCGAGACGATTATTCGCGAGGCGAAAGAGGCGCTGGGGGACGATTTCTGGGGGTTCTTGATGCTCGGAGGGATGTCGGGAGGGGGGATGGGATTTTTCGTCGCCCCGCATCGGCAAGCGTCCTTCCGAGGCGAAATTGCCGCGATCATGGCACGAGCCAAGGCTGCACTCGACGATGCCATGCCCTTCGCGATGGAACCGGTCGTTTACGGATTTCGGGTCAACCCGTTCGGGACGTTCGCCGAACTCCAGTGCGGCAAGGCGGCCATGATGCCGTCGCGGTATTACACGCTGCAGGTCCCTCGGATGATCGCCGAGGGAACCGAGGCGCTCGACCCATTGCGGATGTCGGACGTCGACCACTTCGCCAACAAGAGTCGCGATACCGGCGAGTTGCTCCGCGTCTTCCGGACGATGATCAACAACCTCTTCCCGGTCACCCATGCTGCGGCCGATCCGACCTCGACCTCCTGGAATCAGGACTCGGACCGGATCCGCAGTGAGAACGGCTTCGATCCGGTCCAGCATGCCCAGCTTCGTGAGGATCTCCAGCGCGGGCGGATCGGCCTGGCTCTCAACCGGCTCCCAGTCGCGACGGACATCCGTGACGTCGAGGATTCCGACCTGCTCTTCGCCCGAGCCGAGTTGACGGCTCCCGAGGTGATCCGGAACGGCGTCAATGCGATCCGACGCGGTGAGGTGGCCGTGGTGACGCTTGCCGCGGGTGTCGGCAGTCGCTGGACCACGGGCGCGGGGGTGGTCAAGGCGATCAACCCATTCGTCATGCTCGCGGGCCGGCACCGTAGTTTTCTGGAACTCCATCTGGCCAAGACCCGCAAGGCGCAACAGCGATTCGAAGTCACGGTCCCGCACGTTGTGACCACGAGCTATCTCACACATGCGGCCATCGAGCGGCACCTGAATCGCTCCTCGAATTACGGCCACGACGGTCCGGTCTATCTCTCACGCGGCCAGTCGATCGGCCAGCGCCTGATTCCTATGGATCGCGACCTGTCCTTCCTCTGGGAGGAGGGGGCGCACGAGACGCTCGACGAGAACAAGCAGAAAGTTCGAGACGCCAGCCGCCGCGCGATCCTCGATTGGGCGCGGGGCCGTGGGGAAGGGACCGATTACGTCGACAACGTCCCGATCCAGCGCTTCAATCCTCCCGGCCACTTCTACGAGGTGCCGAACCTGCTGCGCAACGGGGTTCTGGCCCGCCTGATCGCGGAGCATCCCAACCTCAACTGGCTGATGGTCCACAACATCGACACCTTGGGGGTGGATCTCGATCCCACGGCGCTTGGCCTGGCGATCGAGTCGAGGGCGACCTTGGGTTTTGAAGTGATTGCGCGTCGTATTGACGACCGAGGGGGCGGTCTCGCCCGCGTGGGTGGACGACTTCGGCTGCTCGAAGGTCTGGCCCAGCCTCGTGAGGATACCGAGTTCGCGCTGCGCTACTACAGTACGAATACGTCCTGGGTGCACGTCGACGCGTTGCTCGAGGCGTTCCAACTCACCCGTTCCGACCTGAGTTCCAACCCGGCCAAAGTCGCCGCCGCCGTCCGTGCGATGGCCGCACGACTGCCGACCTATGTGACGATCAAGGACGTCAAACGCCGCTGGGGTCATGGGCAGGAAGATGTTTTCCCCGTCGCCCAGTTCGAGAAGCTCTGGGGCGACATGACATCTCTTCCCGACCTCCCCTGCTCCTTCCTTGCCGTCGATCGCCAGCGCGGGCAACAGCTCAAGGACACCGCCCAACTCGACGGATGGGAGAACGACGGCAGCCGCGAATACGTTCAATCGATCTGCGACTTCGGCTCGTGATCGGCTGAGGGAGTTGGCCTTGCCTCGACGCAGATTCCCCAAGCAAAGGCGAGCGGGGGAGCTGATCGCTCCCCCGTTCTGCTTGGGATCGAGATCAGAGGGCGTCGGCGCTGATGATTTCGCCGCCGGACTTGGTCCCGATCGCCCGCCAGGTTTCTCGGCTGATGGTCGACTTGATGAATTTCACGGAGCCGTCCATGAAGGCGACGTTGGCGCCGCCCGAATGGAAGGAACTGGCCGAGATCGACCAACCGGCGTTCCAAGCGTCGGAGAACGACGAGTCTGCCTTGCACGATTTCGAGTTGGGCGGGCTGATGTGGTGATATCCGCCGCCGCGAGCGACGTCGCCGGACATCCAGTATTCGCCCTTGTAATCCCAGGGGTTGGCCGAGTTCGTCCGCTGGCAGATCTGATGGTCGTTCTCGTTCGACGAGCCGACTGCCCCGAGGCCCACGGCCTGGTAGTACAGGAGGTTCAGGCCGGGCCGATATGCGCCATTCGATCCCTTGGTCACCTCGCTCCACATGGCCGTGTTGCTCAGCCCGTCGCTGATGCTGGCCAGTGTTGCGACGGTGCCGAGATTGGCCGGGAAGTCTGATGTCGTGGAGGCATGGGCATCTCCGCCGAGGTAATAGGCGGGGCCGGTGAGCGCCCCCCCATTGTAGGCGCGGTTTGTTCCGACGTTATTCGCGTAGTTGGAGACGCCAATGGGAAAGCTCATGGGGCTGCCGCTGGCCGCGTTCAAGCCGGTGTTCCCGGGGTTAGGATCTGACGGGCAGAGATAAGAGCTGATCTGCATCCCTCCAGCCGTCCCATTGGCGACTCGCCCATAAGGGTATCCGGCCCCGGTGCTGGGCTTGACCGGGGAAACCGAGAAGTTGATTGCGTTGAGAACATTGTTCTGTTCGAGCGAGGCGAGGACGCGCGTTTTCATCGAATGGCGTTGCCAGACGAGGTTCGCCGTCGTGTAGTAACCTCCCGACGGCGGCGCGGCCCCATTGGTGTCAATGTAGTTGTGGACGGCCAACCCAAGTTGCTTCAGGTTATTGGTGCATTGGGAACGGCGGGCTGCCTCACGCGCTGCCTGGACGGCAGGGAGGAGCAGGGCGATCAAGACCGCGATGATGGCGATCACGACCAGCAACTCGATGAGTGTAAATCCTCGACGTTTCATGGCAGGTCCCTTGGTCCTGAATGAGTCGAAAGAGATTTCCTGTCGCCAGGATGGGAATGATGTCGTGTCGGGGAATCCGCAATTCGGCTCTGCCGGCATGCGTAAGCTGCTGCCGGGGGAAATCCCCGGAACGAGTGAGCCCGTTCTTGCCAGTCTGGGCTGGTGATGCGACGAACGCGGTGGGTCACCGAGACTTGCTTACGGGTGGTTCTGAGCGGGCCGCCGCTTCTTCAGAACTCTTCGGGGCATCGTCCGTAATGATTGGGGGCTCGACGTTGCCATTGGGGTTCTCAGGCTGGCATCCATGCGTTACGAGTAATCCGACCCCAAATACGAATCCTCTCAAGGTGCGACTCGGCCAAATCATGGTATCTCGACCTCCTCCGAATGAATGTCCGTGGAATGGATTGGAAACCCGCCACCCTCGCTGAGAGGCATGAACTAATGTCACCCAGATCACTCAACCCTGCCTGAGCCCATGCTCGGTGGATCGCTGAGAAATGTTATTCTATAGAATGTGGGCTGTCCACAAATGAAGATTTAGGGTGAGAACTCCGAATTGTCTGCCACGGGCGAGCGACCTTTTAAGGATCTGACGGGGCTGTGGGGACGGGCATGAACAATCGATGATCTGGCAGGATAATGCCTTTTGTAGGGATTGTGCGTATTTTTTTGTGTTTTGAGGCTTGGTTGTCCGTCTTCTTCGACCCGATCAAGAAGAGGAGAGGACCGGTCGATATCCCAAAACAGTCGGCATGGAATTGCGGGGCGCTTGGCAGGTTATGACGGGCGGTTTCCGGTGAGGGATGATTGCCCCGCCACGTCCGAAGGAATGGTCGTCAAGAGGGAGGCAAGGGATGGCACGCCGAGATTGGCGAGTCGGTGTGAGGCACCTGCGAGCGGTCGCCTCGGTCGTCGCCTTGCTGTTGGGATCGTCGGGATATGGGCAAGGCGTCGAGAGCCCTCAGGAATTTCGTTTCAGCGAGCCACCGTCGATTGGGACGCATCCCGAGCTCGCCGGAGTGGTGCTGGCGTCACCTCAGTCGGAGCTGGTCGCTGTGGGAACAGGTGGAGGGGGAGCACCGACCTTGTCGAGCTATGGAGCTGCGCCGATCACATCAATGAATCAGTTGCTCAAAATGGACCGTGGGACACTCGATTCGCTGTATCAGAGTGCGGGTGCCGCACCCATGCCCGTTGGCAAGGTGAAGGGGCGGGTCATTCTTTTTCCCGGGACGGGACTGACTCGGCCTGCTTCCAAGGTGGCCCGGTTGATGTGGCAGGGAAAGATATTCAAGAATGAGCAGTCGATGGCGGTCAACCGTTTCTTCGGTTTGAAGGTCATCAAGGCCAACGTCTACCAGGATCGAAGCTGGCTCGACGGCCGGCCTTCGCTGATCCTCGACTACAGCCAGACTTCCCGCCTCTACGCTCCCTATCGCGATGAAATCCGTGAGGTTGGTCCCGGAATCTTCCTGGGCCTGATGTACTCACGGACCCTGCCCGACCCGACTCTCAAGATGTACTTCGCCCTGGAAGCCAAACCCTGAAGCGGTTAGCCGTTCGTTGGGCGGCTCCCGTTCGTGCGTTGGGGACTCCAAAGAGGTTGCCAGGGGCATATGACGGAGAAACGGCCGGGCCGGCCAAGCGACTCGTTGCGACTCGGCCAACCCGAAATTCAGAAATCGCCGGACGCGCCATGGGTGTGGGAGCCGGGTTCACCAAGCTGAGGGGCGGCCATCAAATCTGGCGGAACGAACGTTGGGCCAGCAGGAGTGCACCTTGGACGGGCTGGGTGACGTAGGTGGTTTCCACCTGATATCCGAGGCTCTTGAGATGCGCCAGGAGACTTGAGGAGACGGCGTTTGCGGAGAGGAGAAAGCCACCGGCCAACCCGAGGTGGACGGGGCCGCTGGACCACCCCAGCGTCTTGGCCACCGCCGCGACGGCCTCGGCGAGTTCGCGTCCGGCCGGTTCGAGGAGGACGCGTTCGATCTCGGGATCATCTTCGGACGCGGCGATGACCTCGACCGCGAGCGCTGCGATCCGTGCCCGATCGCAGTCGGGCGAATAGATCGCTGCGACGAGCCGTGCCGGACTGTCGATGCCTAGCGCATGGCAGAGCTGATCCGTGAGGGCGTCGGCGGGGTGGGTCCGGTTGTCGCGGCCGTCGAAGCGGCGGGCGACCAGGCGAAGCGCCTGCACGGCCACCGAGTAACCGCTCCCTTCATCCCCCAAGAGGGGACCCCAGCCTCCGGCTCGCGCTGACCGGCCATCGGCCGTTCGGCCGACGGCGATCGAGCCGGTGCCGGCAATGACCGCGAGTCCCCAGCCCTCGGGGGTTCCCGCCGCGATCACGAGTTCGCCGTCGTTGGCAAACACCAGGTGGTTCGTCCAGCTCGACTCCAGATTCCAGGAGTTGAGCACCTCGCGGTCGGCCTCGCGGTCGAATCCGGCCAGACCGAGGCAGGCCGCCGCGACCGGACGTTGCGTCAGGCCCGCTTCCGCGAAGGCCAACGCGATTGACTGGTCGAGAGCCCACCGCGCGGCCACCGGGCCCACCGTCTTGACGTTCGAAGGGCCGGCCAGCCCGCGCCCGAGGATCTTCCCCGAGAGATCGGACAACCAGGCCATGGTGGAGGTTCCCCCACCGTCGATTCCAATCAGGAGTGGAGTCGTCATCGCGGGTCGACCCCAGTCGTTGCCATGACCGCCGCGCGCACCTGGCCGCCGTGCGCGTCGAGAAGGGCCTGGGCCTGGTCAGGCTCCACGCCGGCCAATGCCGCCACCAAGGCTCGCTTCAACTGACCTGACGAGCGACGGAGCAAGTCGGCCGCCTGGGCATCGTCGAGCCCCGCGATCTCGCGGAGGATCCGACGCGTCCTGATCCGCAGTTTCTCGTTGCTCGGCTGCAAGTCGATCATCTGGTTGCCGAAGGTCTTACCGATCCGGACCATGGCCCCGGTCGTGATCATGTTCAAGACGAGCTTCGTGGCCGTTCCTGACTTCAGGCGGGTCGAGCCGGTGATCACCTCGGGCCCGACCAGGAGGGCGATCTCGAGGTCAACCTTGGCGCCGAGCAGGCTCGGCCGATTGCAGGCGATGCCGACGGTTGATGCGCCTACGGCCTTCGCTTGTTCGATCGCGCCCAGGACATAAGGGGTTCGCCCTGACGAGGCAATGCCGACGACCAGGTCGGCCGCCGTGATCGCGAGCGCCCGCAAGTCGGCGGCGCCTTGAACCGGGTCGTCCTCGGCCCCTTCCACGGCTCGGGTTAACGCGGTCGGCCCCCCCGCGATCAGGCCGACCACCATCGAAGGCGGAACGCTAAACGTCGGCGGGCACTCGGATGCGTCAAGCACCCCCAGCCGTCCCGAGGTCCCTGCTCCGACATAAATCAGCCGACCCCCCCGCCCGAATCGCTCGGCCGCCCACTCAATCGCGGTCGCGATCGCGTCCGACTCCGCGCGAACGGCCTCGACCGCCTTGGTGTCTTCGCTCGTCATCAAGGCGACGAGCTCCCTCGAATTCAGCCGGTCCACGGCCTCGGACTCGGGATTTCTCGCCTCGGTCAGCAAACGATCTTCAAGAAGCATGGGACGCTGTCTCTCTCATCTTGGTTAAAAGAGGAACCAATTATTTGTACAGAAGATATTGCTCGCGGATCGTGCGGAATTGGGCCAACTCCGCGTCCCAGAGTGTGCGGATGGCCTGGCCGTTTTCCCCCTTCAGAAGCGCGTCGTAGGTTGCGCGATCGGCGATGAATTTGAGGAATCCGTCGTGCTCCCAGCGCTCGGGGTAGAGCTCACGCAGCACCACGGCCAGTTCGATTCCGAGGGCCAGCGGGTCGAACTGGTCTCGGGAGGTGATGAAAATTTGCACACCGCCGCATTCCTTGCCTGCGTACTGCCGTTCTTTCGGAGTGAAGTTGTTAGGGACGAAGCGAACGCCGGGGAGGCCGCGACCGTTCAGGGCTGCGGAGAATTCGCGGGCGTCGATCCAGGGAGCGCCGAGGCGTTCAAACGGAGTGTCGGTTCCGCGGCCGGTCGCCAGGTTCGTCGCTTCCAGGAGGCCGACGCCAGGATAGATGAGTGCCTCGTTCAGGCTCCTCATGTTCGGGGACGGGTTGGTCCAGGTCAGGCCTGTCCAGTCGAAGAGGTCCTTGCGCTGCCAACCTTCGCAGGCGATTACCTGCAGGTCGGCCCCGATCTTTCGCTCGGTATTAAACAGTCGGGCCAGTTCTCCCACGGTCATGCCGTGGCGGACCGGGATCGCATGATGGGCGATGAAGGCTTCGAAGCCATCGTCGCGGACCGGGCCCGAGACCTCGACGCCGCCGATCGGGTTGGGACGGTCGAGGACCACGATCGGGATCCCGTTCTCCTTGGCGGCCTCGAGGACCAGGCCGAGCGTGCTGATGTAGGTGTAAAAGCGGACCCCCACGTCCTGAATGTCATAGACGAGGATGTCGATTCCCGCGAGGTTCTCTTTCGACGGTTTCCGCGACTTCCCGTAGAGGCTGAGGATGGGCAGGCCGGTCTTCTCGTCCTTGCTGTCGCCGACCTCGGCATCGACCAGGCCACGGATCCCATGCTCGGGGCTGAAGAGTGCGACGAGCTTGACCTCGGGGGCGTTGGCGAGGACGTCGATGGTCGGGACGCCGTCCTTGGTCTTGCCGGTGTGGTTGGTGACCAGTCCCACCCGTTTGCCGCGCAGGCGCTCGAACTTCGACTTGACGAGCACGTCAATTCCGCAATCCACCGGATGCAGATGGGTTTCGCTTGGCTTTGCGTCCTTCGGTCGATCGAGGATCGCCGCCGACGCGAGTGTGGCGACTTCGGAGCGGATCGGGGCGGTGTTCGCTTTGGAACCGAGCTGGAGCCGGCTGGTCAGGATGATGACGAACGTTTGCGTCGCGGGATCGATCCAGATCGACGTGCCGGTGAACCCGGTGTGGCCGAAGCTGCCCTGGCCGAAGCCGCGCCCGCGCGGATGGCTGAACGGCGTCTCGATGTCCCAGCCCAATCCCCGGCGCTGTCGCGGGGGCGTATTCCCCGGGTCGAGCATTGCCTGGACCGTCTCGGGAGCGAGGATGGCTTTACCGTCCGGCCCTTTGCCGCCGTCGAGAAGCATTTGAGCATAGATCGCGACGTCATCGGCCGTGCTGAACAGGCCGGCGTGCCCCGCGACTCCGCCCAAGGCGCGCGCCCTCGGGTCGTGAACCACGCCATGAACCCAATTTCCCGCTTCCTTCTCGGTCGGAGCGCACCGCTCGAGGTCGATCGCCGGATTCGGCTTCGTTCCCTCGACGAGGGGAGCGAACCGGCTATCGGTCATGCCGAGCGGCTCGAAGATCGTTTCGCGGGCGAACTGATCCAGGGGCTTCCCCGAGACCCGTTCCACGAGACGCCCCAGGACGAGGTAGTTGACGTCGCTATAGAGAAAACGCTCATTGGGTGGGGAGTTGGGCTTGAGTGCGGCGATTCGCTCCCAGGCCTTTTCGGATCCGTCAGCGTAGTCTGCGATGGGGTTGTCCGCGATCAGGCCGGTTCGGTGGCGGAGCAGGTGCTCGACGGTAATCGCCTTCTTGTCGTGGTTATCGAACTCGGGGAGATAGGTGACGATCGAGTCGCCTAGTTTGATTTTGCCTTGCTCGACGAGGCGCATCACCGAGGTTGCGGTCGCCACCGGCTTGGTGAGGGACGCCATGTCGAAGATCGTGTCGCGAGTCATCGCCGTGGCGGTCGGCTCGACGGTGCGCTGGCCGTAGGCCTTGACGTAGGCCACCTTCCCGCGTCGGCCGACGAGGACGACCGCACCCGGGACTTCCTTGCGCTTGATCGCCCGCTCGACGGCCTGGTCGATTCGGGCCAGCCGCTCTGCGTCGAGCCCGACCGTGCCGGGCTCGGCTTCAGGTAAGGCGGCTCGCGCTGCGACTGGACTGGCGAGGAGGGAAAGAAGGAGAACGAAGCGAGCGGCGTTCATCATTCAACTCTCGTGCTGGAGGTTTGTATCAATGATTTTGCGAGGTGCGGCCGGGAGGACCAGGCTCACTGCCATGCCGACGGCGACGACGGTGGCCGAACCGACCAGGGCGTACCAGGGATAGGCCAGCTTTGTACCGAACGCGGCGAACGAGACTGCGACCAGGCCCGCGATCATGCCGATGAAGGCCGCCGCCTGCCCTGAGTGCCGGGAGACCAGGCCGAGCAAGAACAGGCCGAGCAAGATCCCGGTGACGAAGCCGGCGACCGCCAGGGCGTTGTCGATCACCGCCTTCTCCAAGGCGATCGCGGCGATGGCCACGCCGATCTGGACGATCCCCCAGAAGGCGGTCAGCCCCTTCGACAAGCGGAGCAGATTCCGTTCGTCAGTGTTGGGGAAGAGCGGCCGATAGAGGTCGTTGACCGTTGAAGAGGCCGAGGCGCTGAGGGCACCCGAGACCGTGCTCATCGTGACGGACAGGATGGCCGCGATCACGACGCCGAGCACTCCCGTGGGGAGGTAGCGGATGATGAACGAGGCGAACTCTTCGTCCTTGGTGGGCAAGACGGGCGGGGGCGAGTGCTGGTAGAGCACGAACAGGCCCACGCCGATCAGCAGGAAGAGGGTGAACTGAACGAGGATCACCCCGCCGCTCGCGATCAGGGCCCAGGCGGCTTCGCGTTGCGACCGTGCGGAGAGATAGCGCTGGACCATCATCTGATCGACCCCGTGCGACCCCGTGTCCAGGACCATCGCACCGATCAGGCCCGCCCAGAAGCCGTAGGCGATGGTCAGGTCGAAGCGGAAGTCGAAGACCTGAAACTTGTTCGCGGCCAACCCTTCCTTCACGATCGTCGACCAGCCGCCGGGAACCTCGCCGATCAGGATCGCAAGCGCCACGATCCCGCCGAGGATGTAGATGAAGAACTGGAGCACGTCGGTCCAGACGACCGCCTTAATTCCACCTAAATATGTGTAGACGATGGTGAAAAGGCCGATGGTGATGATGGCGATGGGCATTTCCCAGCCCGAGGAGACGGGATACCCCTGGGTGGCCAGGTACATTTGCCGAAGCACTTTGGCGGCGAGGAAGAGCCGGAGGCCCGAAGCCACCGTCCGCGTGACCAGGAAGAGGACTGACGCCGCCTTTTGGGTCGCGGCTCCGAAACGCTGTTGGAGGACCTGGTAGGCGGTGAAAATCTCACCCTTGAAGTAGGCCGGCAGGAGGAAGATTGCGACGAAGATTCGGGCGAGAATGTAGCCGATTGCGAGCTGCAAGAAGGTCATATTGCCCCGGTAGGCAATGCCCGGCACGCTCAAGAAGGTCACTGCACTGGTCTCGGTGGCGATGATCGAGATCATCACCGCCCAGCCGGGAATATTGCTCTCGCCGAGGAAATATCCCTTGAGGCCCTTTGACCCTGAGCCCAGCCAGGCCCCCATTGCCGTACAGCCGACGATGTAAACAATGATCACCCCCAGATCGATCGGGTGCATGGCGACTCCGGTGTGGAGACGTGCCCAGGGAGGTGAGCGAATGCCTCCACCCGGACACGCTGGAAGGCTCTTAATCTACCATGCCGACGTCAAGACTGCCATCAAGTTGCAACTTATCCGCACGGAAGCAACTCCTCCAAAGTGCTTCTCCTCGCGAGAATCCACTGACCTTTTTGGTCCTTCTCAAATCAGAGCTTCGACCCTCGCTCCGAAGCGTCCGGGGCCGCGAGGGGGTGCGGTTGCGTTGTTGAACAACTTTATCGAGATGTTATTGTCAATCTGAAGCGAATCGCTGATTGCGGAAGCACGCGTCGTGGTCTGGTGTTTCCGGTCGGTATGAGGTGGTTTGGGCCGAAGCGATCGCGCCTGCGCCATCCGATTGGCAAAGCGTGTCCGGGTTGCGACAATTGCTGAATGCAGGATGTTCACCTTTCCACTTGAGAGGTCGGGTCTAAGGGAGCACCGATGCCGCCAGCCTCCGTGTGCCCGAAGTGCCATAATCCGTTGCCCGAAAATGCGCCGTTGGGCCTTTGCGTGCCCTGTACGCTCAGGATTTTCCAGGAAGACCAGTCGGAAACCACGGTCAAACTGCGGGGCTGGAAAGAGCACCTTAGGACCACGGACGCTGAAGCCCGGGGCCAGTCAGCCGAGGCGTTCGCATGGTTTGACCTCTGCGAGACGGCCTCCTTTCAGGCGTCCAAGGGCGTGTCAGGGGGGCACGATTCCAGGGAGCGTGGATTTGGTCGATTTGTGAGTGTGGAAACGCTGCTGAATTCGCTGATTCAACTCGAGTTGATGGAACCCGTGGAGCTTCAGGAGTTCCTCAAGCAGTTCCCGGCCGACCTCGATCCGAAGAACCCCGAAGAACTTGCCCGGGGATTGGTGCGCTCCAAGCGTTTGACCGAATATCAGGCCGGGGCCCTCCTGCAAGGGAAGTCCAAGGGCTTGGTGATTGATAAGTACCTGATCCTCGACAAGCTCGGCGCCGGCGGCATGGGGATGGTCTTCAAGGCGCTCCACCGTCGCATCAAACGGGTCGTGGCCTTGAAGGTCCTCCCCCCCTCCTTCGCCAAAGATGAGACGGCCGTGCGAAGGTTTCGCCGCGAGGCCGAGGCGGCGGCCAAGGTGAGCCACCCCAACGTCGTGGCGGTGCTCGACGCCGACGAGTTCAACGGGCTGCATTTCTTCGCGATGGAGTACAGCGCGGGGAAAGATCTGAAGCGGCTCGTGGAGACTCGCGGACCACTCCCGGCTGCGCAGGCGATCGAGTGCGTTCTCCAGGCGGCCCGCGGGTTGGGGGCCGCTCATGCCCGTGGCATCTATCATCGGGATATCAAGCCATCAAACTTGTTGCTCGACCCTCGCGGGACTCTCAAGGTACTCGACCTGGGTCTGGCCCGGATGATGGACAAGGGGGCGGAACTTCTCGGAAGCGTTGAACCCGACCCGGAACTGACGCGCCCCGGCAGCATCATGGGCACGGTGGCTTTCATGGCCCCCGAACAGGCATACAACTCCCGGTCCGCCGATCACCGATCCGACATCTACAGCCTGGGTTGCACTCTCTTCTACCTGCTTACGGGAAGGCCCCCCTACGACGGCGACACGCTCATGGCCCGCCTGATCGCGCACCGCGAGGAGCCGATCCCGTCCTTAATTGGCTCACAACCCGACCTTCCGCCGGTCCTTGACGTGACGTTGCGGCGGATGATGGCCAAGTCGCCCCAGGATCGCTACCAGTCGGTCGACGAGCTTATCTCCGCCTTGCAGTCGTGCCAAAGCTTCGGCTCCACCATTGAGGAGGGGGCCAGTTGGCGCGGGCTCGACTCCCCCCTGAACGTCGACCGGTCACAGAGCAAGCCGGTCAATGCGAGTCCGCTCTCAGGTCTTGTCTCCGGAGCAGAGACATCAGGGCGATTTCGCCCCTGGTTCTTTCGACGGGTTGCGGCTTTGGTTCTTGCCATCGGCCTCGCGAGCTTGGCCATGGTTGTGCCCGCCCGGATGCGTGCCAAGGTGAGAGAGCCGATGGCTTCAGGGGATCTGTCGAACTCCGAGGTGCGGTCCAAGCGATCGGACAAGCTTGTCCTCCCCGAGCCTTTGCGATCGCTGCCTGAGTCGATCGTTCCCCGCTCAGATCCGGCTCCCCCCTCCATCGTCGCCAAGGAGGAGACGAAGGTAGAGCCAGAACCGGTCGAACCGGTCGGTGAGATCCGCCGGTTCGCAGGCCACGAGGATCGGTTGGTGGAGAGCGTTGCCGTGTCGGCCGACGGCCGGCATGCCCTGTCGGCGGGCCTGGATTGCACGGTGCGCTACTGGAAGGTCTCGACCGGCGAAGAGGTCCGCCGCTTCGTTCACGATGGCCCTGTCTTCTCCGTGGCCTTTTCGCATGATGACCGGCTTGCGCTCACCGGCGGTGCTGACAAGGTGATGAGGCTCTGGGACCTGGAGGCCGGCCGGGAACTCCCCCCTTTCAAGGGGTTTACTGAGCCGATCTACAGCGTTGCCCTCTCTCCCGACGGGCAGTATGCGCTCTCGGGAAGTCGCGATAAATCGGTGCGTTTATGGGACGTCGCGACGCGCAGCGAGATCTATTCCCTGCTCCACGAGGGAGCGGTCACGGCTGTCGCGTTTTCGCCCGACGGCGAGCGCGTCCTCACTGGCAGCGAGGACAAGACCGTGCGAATCTGGAAGGTCCTCGCCCCCAATGAGGCCCATGATTTCAAGAGTCAGGCCAAAGTGCTCTGTGCGGTCTTCTCCCCGGACGGTCATCGTGCCCTCTCGGGGGGCGACGATGGCTCGGTCGTCCTCTGGAACCTTGACAGCAAACGGATGATCCGTCGCATCGAAGGCCCGCACGATCAGGTTCGTTGCGTTTCGTACCTGCCTGACAGTCGTCACGCCCTCTGGGGAACCAAGGCAGGGAGGCTCATCCTCGGGAATGTCGAGGACGATCGCGAGGTCGATCGTTTCGGAGCGACGGCGGGGCGGTTGGGAGTCGCGGTTCTCCCGGACGGTCGGCACGCCCTGACTTCCGATGATGATGGCTTTGTCCGACTCTGGAAACTACCGCCCATCCTCGAGTGAGCCGACCGTGGTGCGGACTGCTCAATCGATCCAGCCTCATTTTGACGAACGGGACCGTTCGGAAGGTTTTGTTTTCGGGAGTATGTTGACTTGCGTGAGTGTTAACTTGCCGGCCGTGGGGTCAAACTTGTACGAGAACTGATTCAAGAAATTGGCCCCCAATACCGGTGGCGCATCATAATCGTTGAGCACGACGAGGCACTCCACGTCGGGGGTCAGGAACGGCCCGACCGCCAAGGACTTGATGGTGGTCCGCTTGGCCCGAAGGGTTCGGCCGTCCTCCATCACGAGGTCGAACTCTGGAGCGTCTTCGCTCAGTTCGATCTCGAGCTCGGCGGCAATGGCTTTTGAGAGGCGGATTACATCGATCGTGGGATCGACGACCAGCTTTTGGCTCTGGCCGTTGAGGATTGCGTCGACCTGAAAGGCCGTCTTGTCCGCCTCCACGGGAATTTCCACCGTCTGGATCAGCTTCTCGGCTTTTTTGAGGATGTCGAGAGCGCCTTTGGGGAGGGGGACAACCGTCGCTTTCAGCCGTGATTTCGCTTTCTTGACCGTGGGGTCGGTCTCCAATTGATCGTGCTTCTCCTGACTCAGATCCACCGCTTTGCGAAGGGCGATGACATTCTGCACGTACCCGTCTCGATTGGTTGCGACATTCTCGGCGAGCTTCTTGCGAACTTCCTCGCCTTCCACTTCATCTCTCTGCAAGTTCGCAAGTTCGGCTCTTGCCCCGGCCAACTGAGCGGAGAGTTGGGCTTTGCGGGTGGCCTGTGTTGCGTTGGCGACCTGGTCTTCGAGGCGCTGGACGCTTGCCGCCAATTCCTCTCGCTTCTTCGGCCGCGACTCGTCCTCGCGTTGCTGGTCCTTCTGCTTGCTCAAGGCGCTTCCTAGCCGATCCTCGAACGTCGTCGTCTGGAAGGCGAGTGAATTGACGTTCTGATCCAACCCCACCACGAGCTTTTTCCCTTTGCTCGAGGCATGCAAATCTTTCGACTGGAGCAAGCCGGAGAGCATTTTTGAGACGTTGGCGCGGTAGTTCTCAACGGGTCCGAGGGCGAACTTGAGGTCGGCGTCCCGATTCAGATCCGCGAGCGCCGCGATGACCTGGCGGTCGTTCGCGAGGTCGTCATAACGTTTCTGGACCGATTCCTCCGTGAGGATCAGCGCCGCCTGCCGCTTCTGGATTTCCGCTTCCTTGGCGAGTGCCATGGAACCGAGCTGATCGTATTCGCGTTGGGCTTGGATGAGCTGGAACTGAAGTTCCGAGGCCTGATACTCGAGACTCATGTTCCGCCTCTGGAGGATCTGCCACTGGTTTCGCTCCGCCGCATCCGTGAGATCCGCCGTCTTGTCTCCAATCGAATTTTGAGTTCCCTTCTGGGTCGTTTCCGTACTCGCTTGATTGCGAAGCTGATTCCGCTCCAATTGTTTGGCTTGGAGGCCGGCCATCGCTTGATAGCCTTGCCGGCACTCGTATTCCCACGCCTGCAAGAGCTTCTGCTGTTTTGCCGCGGTGTTCACGAGTTGGGCCATCCTGGCTGCGATCCGTTCCCATTCCGCCTGAACCTGCCTGAACTCCTCCACCTCTTTGGTTCGGATCGCGTCATCGGAGGCCAAGACGTAAACCCGGCCGGATCGGCTCAAGCCCTTCGCCTTGAGCACCTCATCAGGGTCTGGCTTCTCACCTTCGGAGGCCGAACTCACGGATGGACCCGCTGGGGGGACCACTACCGGAATCGGCTCTTCAGCCCGTGCTGCACGAACGACTTCGGGCTTTGTTCTTTCTACCGGCGGAGGTTCCTTGACGCTCGCCAGTGCGGCGGCTTCGTCCTCGGTCGATTCCGGGGGCACTACCGCCTCGGCGGCCGGAGGGCTCGCCTTCACCACGGCTGGGGCCGTCTTGGGGGCCGTGGCCTGAATTGGCTGCTGCGGATGTTGTGAGACCGACATCCGACCGACGAGGAATCCGAAGAGTGTCATCACGACAGCCAGGGAGGCGAAGACCACCAATGATCGTGATCGAGATGACATCATTAGGGAAGGCTCCCGTTCCGTTCCGAATCGCCAACTCCGCTCAGGCGTCGCATGGTGATGGGGGCGTCTCGTCGGAGAGTTGAGAGGGGTCGCCCAACCAAACTCTGGCCCGTGAGTACGAATTTCCGAGGGAAACCGGCCCTTTCTGAAGTCTCTGATATCCGGACCGGCATTAATTTCCGTCGCAGGTTGGGATTGGTCAGGTGATGCGGGGAACAAGGTTTACTTTATCCCAACCTGACCCTGGAGAGAAGTAAACGTTCGAAAGGTTGAGTCGCACGGCCGTCTCGGTCGTAACGGATTCTTGGGATGACGCGACTCTTTAAGAGGTTGTGTCAGGCCCCGAGGGAATGACGGTGGGGCCGGCTGTGTGACTGGTTTTGGGCGAGTCGAGAGTGCGAAGTGATGCTTGGCCTGACTGGCCAAGATTCTCCAGGACGTGTTCGGATGAACCCTTCGCTTGGTATTTCCTTGCGATTCGTCCCGTTTCGGTGCATCCTTTGAGTCAGTATGTGTGGGGCAACGAAATCCCGAAGCATTCGATCCTTCCAGCGACGGCGGGGACGGCTCATGAGGTTGGGACTTGCGTGGCTCGTTGTGATGACGGTGGGGCCGGGGAGCGCAGTGGCCGCGCCGCCCGACGGACCCGGCGAGGCCTTCTTCGAGCAGAAGGTTCGGCCGATTCTGGTCGCGTCGTGCGCGAAGTGTCACGGGGCCAAGAAGCAGGAGTCGGGATTACGGCTTGACGCCCGGTCGGCCCTGATCCAGGGCGGTGACAGCGGACCGGCGATCGTGCCCGGCGACCCGGCAAAGAGCCTCTTAATGCAGGCGGTCAACCACCAGGGTGACTTCGCCATGCCGCCCACCCGGAAACTCTCCGACGAGCAAATCGGTGTCCTCAAGCTCTGGATTGAGCGGGGTGCACCCTGGCCTGGAGGTGATCGCCCCGTCGCCGTCCGCTCGGGCGCAATCACCGACGAGGACCGCCGGTTCTGGTCGTTCCAGCCGGTGGTCGACCCACCCGTCCCGGCGGTTGCCGACCGCGCCTGGCCTCGCACCGAGATTGACGCCTTCATTCTCGCCCGGCTCGAAACGGCGAGCCTCAAGCCGTCGCCCCAGGTCGATCGCCGGACCCTGATCCGCCGCGCTTCGTTCGACCTGATCGGTCTGCCGCCGACCCCCGCCGAGGTCGCCGCCTTCGTGGCCGACCCCGCCCCCGACGCGTTCGCGCGGGTCGTCGACCGCCTGCTCGCCAGCCCCCGCTATGGCGAGCGCTGGGGGCGGCACTGGCTCGACGTCGTCCGCTACGCCGACACGGCGGGCGAAACGGCCGACTTCCCCATCCGTGAAGCACGCTTATATCGCGATTACGTGATCGACGCCTTCAACCATGACAAGCCGTACGACCAGTTCATCCGCGAGCAGGTCGCTGGGGACTTGATCGCGGCGACCACCCCCGCCAACCACGCCGAGCTGGTGACGGCCACCGGTTTCATCGCGACCTCACGCCGGTTCGGGTTCGACCCGCAGAATTATCAGCACCTGACGATCCAGGACACGATCGACACGGTCGGCCAGGCGGTGCTCGGTCTCAGCCTTGGCTGTGCCCGCTGCCACGACCACAAGTTCGACCCGATCTCGGCGGCCGACTACTATGCTCTCTACGGGATTTTCGACAGCACCCGCTACGCCTTCCCCGGCTCGGAGGAGAAGAACCGTCCGCGCGATCTTGTGCCAATGGTGCCGCCCGCCGAGGCCGCCGCAAGGCAGAAGACATACGACGAGACCCTCGCCCGGCTTATCGCCGAGGTCAAGGAGGTCGACGCCCGCAAGGCCGCGATCGAGCCCGAGTTCCGCGCGGTCGTCGGGATCGACGGTTCGTTCGAGGCGCAGAAGATTGCGATGGGGCCGGGCATTCCCTGGGGCTACTTCGACGGGGCGCGGGTGACCGCCTCGTCCCAGAGTCCTTATACCAACGTATATCCGACGGGGTCGCGGGGCATCTCGCTCCCCAACAATGCCGCCAACAACGCGATCGTCCAGACGCTCCCGGTCAACCGTAAGCCCGAGACTCACGACCGGGTCTACTACAACCTCGATTTCCGCTTCGCCTCGGGGGGGAACGGGACGTACAGGATCTACCTCGGCCACGGGCCGGGCCAGTCGGCCGCCGTCGAGCTTTACTTCAACGCCCACCAGTTCTTCGTCCGGTCGGGCGACGCCCACGAGCCGGTCCGCGAGTTGAGGGAAGGCGTCTGGTACAACCTGCAAGTGGTCGCCGACCTCGACGCCCGCACCTACTCGGGGACGGTCGGCCTGCCGGGCGAACTGACCCGGTTCTCCGGCAAGGCGTTCTCGTCGGGCTGGGACGGCAACCTCGACTGCACCTTCATCGACGGCTACGGTCAAATCCCCGGCCACAAGCCGGCCAGTGACGTCGATAACCTCGCCGTGAGCGACGCCCCGTTCCCGCCCCCCGATGAGCCGTCGGCCGGGAGCGCCTCCGACCGTTCCATCGAGGCGTACACCAAGGTCGGCACGTTGAGGGCCGCGCTTGGCGATCTCGACGCCCGCCGCGCCGTCGCCGAGCAGGCCCGCACCGCTCTCCAGACGGCCGGCCCCTTTCCTTTGGCCTACGGGGTGACCGAAGGTAACGCTCATGACGCCCGCGTTCAGAAACGGGGCGAGCCGACGACGCCCGGTGACGAAGTCCCGCGCCGGTTCTTGCAGATCCTCGGCGGCGATCGCGTGCCCCCCGACTCGGGGAGCGGCCGGCTCGCCCTGGCCGAATGGCTGACCCGGCCGACCAATCCACTGACCTCCCGCGTGATGGTCAACCGGGTCTGGCAGCACCACTTTGGTCGCGGCCTCGTCGCCACCGAGAACGACTTCGGCCGGCGGGGCCTCGCGCCCACGCACCCCGAGTTGCTCGACCACCTCGCCCGCCGGTTCATCAACGGCGGCTGGTCGGTCAAATCGCTCCACCGTTTGATCATGCTTTCGAGTGTCTATCAGACTGCCGGGGCGGGTGACTCCGCGCCGGACTTGCTCGGGCGGTTCCCCCGCCGCCGGCTCGACGCCGAGGAGATCCGCGACGCCATGCTTTTCACCGCCGGTACGCTCGACACCACCCCTGCCGGCCCGCACCCGTTCCCTCCCGTCGAGACCTGGGGGTTCACGCAGCACAGCCCTTTCGCCGCTGTCTACGAGTCGAACCGGCGAAGCGTCTACCTGATGACTCAGCGCCTCAAGCGGCACCCGTATCTCGCCCTCTTCGATGGCCCCGATCCCAACTCGTCCTCGCCGCACCGGTCGGCCACGACCGTCCCCACCCAGGCCCTTTTCTTCATGAACGACCCGTTCGTCCACGGGCAGGCTGCGGCGCTCGGCCGCCGGCTCGCGTCGGCCGACCTGGACGATCGGGCACGCCTTCGCCTCGCCTTCGAGACGACTCTCTCCCGGCCGCCGTCGGCCGACGATGAGGCGGATGCCCTCGCCTTCCTCGCCGCCGAGCGTGAAGACCTCGGGGCCTCAAACGTTGCCCCGCCGGAGGCCGACGCCCTTGCCTGGTCGGCTCTCGCCCGCACGCTTTACTCCCGGAACGAATTCCTCTTCGTCGATTGACGGGTGACCTACCGTGAGCGAACCCTACGACCGCATGATCTCCCGCCGCGAAATCCTCGCCCGCGCCTCCGGAGGCTTCGGCGCGATCGCCTTGGCGGGCCTCCTCGCCGAGCAGCAGGCCGCTGCCTCCACGGCCGACCCGCTCGCGCCTCAGCCACCCCACTTCGTGCCCAAGGCCAAGCGGGTCATCTTTCTCTACATGACCGGCGGCGTCTCCCACGTCGATTCGTTCGACCCCAAGCCCTTGCTGATGGCCGGGCACGGCAAGTCGATCACGGTCGATAACTGGCAGGGCAAGAAGGGGGCGTTTCAACGCTTCTTCAAGCGTCCGAACTGGGAGTTTCGGCCTGGCGGTCGGTGCGGCACGGAGATTAGCGACCTCTTCCCGCACGTCCGCGACCGTGCCGACGACCTTTGCGTGGTCCGGTCGATGTCTTCGGATCACACCAATCACTACGAAGGCACGCTCGGCATGCATACCGGGTCGTTCACCTTTGCCCGGCCGAGCATTGGGGCCTGGGTCAGCTACGGCCTCGGCACCGAGAATCGCAACCTGCCGTCGTTCATGGTCATCGCCCCCGCCGCGCCCTATGCCGGCACGCAGACCTGGGCCGCCGACTTCCTCCCTGGCTGCCACCAGGGAACGCAGGTCGTCCCCGGCCCCACACCGATCCCCAATGTCCGCCCCCTCATCTCGGTCGAGGCTCGGCAGAAACGCGAGCTTGACCTGATCGCGCGGGCCGATCGCCGACACCTCGCGGAACGCCCCGCCGACGCCGCGCTCGAAGCTCGCATTCGCTCGTTCGAGACGGCCTTCGGGATGCAGAACGAAGCGCCCCAGGCCTTCGACCTCTCGGGCGAGTCGGATACCACTCTCGCCCTTTACGGCCTCGAACGTGGGCAGACGACCGGGTTCGGCTGGCAGTGCCTTGTCGCCCGCCGGCTCGCCGAGCGCGGGGTGCGGTTCGTCGAGTTGATCGACACCGGCTCGTCGGGCAACTGGGACTCGCATGGCGATATGCAAGACCACGCCAGTCTCGCGAAGAAGGTTGACCGCCCGATCGCCGGCCTCCTCACCGATCTCAAGCAGCGCGGTTTGCTTGAAGACACCCTGGTTGTCTGGACCACCGAGTTCGGCCGGACCCCCTACCATGAGCAGGCCGGCCACGCCGGCCGCGAGCACCACCACCAGGCCTTCTCGTCATGGCTGGCCGGCGGCGGGGTGAAAGGGGGGATCGTCCACGGAGCGACCGACGACTACGGCGTGGCTGTCGCCCGCGACCGTGTCCACGTTCATGACTTTCACGCCACGATCCTCCACCTGCTCGGCCTCGACCACGAGCGGCTCACCTTCCGTCACGTCGGCCGAGACTACCGCCTCACGGACGTCAGCGGCGAGGTTGTCAAGGATGTGATCGCCTGACCGAGACGCTCTGCCCGGAAGCGACAGTTTGAGGTGGGTACTACGGCGATTTCGTACGGGCGGGTGGAGGTGAGCGACCACCGCTAGCTCGGGAACCGAACCCGTCACACCGTCGAACATTTTGTTGGCAAATCGGGGTTGCGTCGGGTATAGAAAGTACTTGCGATCGCCGAATTCAAAGGTGAGCGTCCTTCACACGGATGGTAGAAGCTCACCCCCCTGCCCGATTTCGCCCCGCCCGTGATTGAAGTCCTCGGCACAGACTAAAATGCGTCTGGAGGAACTTTCCCGTGAGCCGGAAT
Organism: Singulisphaera acidiphila DSM 18658; assembly: GCF_000242455.2. GTDB lineage: Bacteria > Planctomycetota > Planctomycetia > Isosphaerales > Isosphaeraceae > Singulisphaera > Singulisphaera acidiphila. The sequence continues at coordinate 3,569,369 of NC_019892.1, read as the reverse complement.
TCGCTTTTCCTCTCGTGGGTTGTGATTGGAGGGTTTCTACTCCTCCCCTCGGCGATTGCGTTGAGTGCTGAGGAAGCGAAGCTCGACCCCGCGCAGGTCGAGGATTTTGAGAAGAATGTTCGGCCGGTGCTGGCGACCAAATGCGTCGGATGCCACGGTCCCGACAAGCAGAAGGGGGGGCTCCGCCTCGACTCGCGGACCTCAATGATGCAAGGGGGAGACTCCGGGCCGGCCATCGCGCCCGGAGATCCGGAGCAGAGCCGCCTGGTCGAAGCGATTCGTTATGGGGATGACCTTCAGATGCCTCCCAAGGGGAAGCTGAAGGAGGCCGAGATCAACGCCTTGACGAGGTGGGTCAAGGCCGGAGCACTCTGGCCCGAAATCAGGCTGGAGTCGGCCGCCGCGCCCCCTGCCCCATCCGTCGCGGCGACTGCGGGCATTTCCGAGCAGGATCGGGCGTTCTGGGCGTTCCGACCGATCACGTCGCCACCGCCGCCTCGAGTGCAGGATGCGAGCTGGCCTCGGTCGTCGATCGATGACTTCGTGCTCAACAAGCTCGATTCGGCCGGGTTGAAGCCGGTCGCGCCCGCTGATAAGCGGACCTTGATCCGGCGGGCGACGTTCGACCTAATCGGGCTTCCTCCGACGGTCGAGGAGGTCGATGCCTTTCTGCGGGACGAGTCGCCCGAGGCGTTCGCTCGGGTGGTCGACCGACTGCTGGCTTCCCCTCATTACGGCGAGCGCTGGGGACGCCACTGGCTCGACGTGGCGCGGTATGGTGAGGATCAGGCCCACACGTTTGAAGCTCGACAGTATCCGAGTGGATTCCGGTATCGGGACTGGGTCGTCAAGTCACTCAACGACGACAAGCCCTATGACCAATTTGTCATGGAGCAGATCGCCGGCGACCTGCTCGACGGGCCGAACCGAGACGAGCGGCTCGCCGCCCTCGGTTTCTTCGCACTCGGGCCAGTCTACTACGGAAAAGCGGTCTACGACGAACTCGATGACCGGGTCGATACGCTCAGTCGCGGATTCCTCGGCCTGACGGTCGCCTGTGCCCGCTGCCACGACCACAAGTTCGACCCGATCCCCCAGCGCGACTATTACGCCCTGGCCGGCATCTTTGCCAGCACACAATACAAGGAATATCCCCAGGCACCGGCCGACGTCATCGCCCGCTACGACCAGGCCCAGGCCGCGATCAAGGCCAAGACCGATGAAATCGCTACGTTTCAACGATCTGCATCCACGCGGCTGAGCGAGGAACTCGTCTCCCAGACGGCGCGGTACATGGTCGCTTCCTGGAAGCTCGTCAATCGACGGAAGGTCGAACCGACTCTCCGAACCGCCAGTGTGGCCAAGGCGGAACAGGTCGAAGCGTTCTTCCTGGACCGCTGGGTGAAGTACCTCTGGCCCGAGCAGGCTGTCGAGCGCCCTTACTTTGCTCGGTGGCACAAAGTCGTTGACGCTCAAGACAAGGCGGTGGACCTTTCGGCAGACTCCGTCGCTGTGGCCCAGGTGACCGAGGCTGCTCGCCAATTCGAGACCTACCTCCAATCGCTCGTCGCGGTGAGGAAGGCGGTCGAGGCGCAACAGAACGCCGCGAAGGCGATTGGCCTCGAGCCCAAGTCGACCGAGGCGGATTCCTCGCTCACCGGCATCGACGGCCAGGTTTTCGGCGAGATCGCATCGCGTGACGGACTCTTTGCGATTCCCAAGGACAGGGTGGATGGGTTGATGACCGCCGACTTGAAGGCGGCGTTGAAGGCGCTCAAGTCCGACCTGAATCGCCTCAAGAAAGAGGCTCCGCCGAAGTATGCCGTCACGCACGCGCTGGCCGAGGGGACGAGCATCGCGGACATGAAGCTCTTCCTTCGAGGGAACCCCGAGACTCCCGCTGACGAAGTTCCCCGCCGCTTCTTATCGGTCCTCAGCCAGGAGACTCCCGCTCCGTTTCGCCAGGGGAGCGGCCGGCTCGAACTGGCACGGGCGATTGCCAGCCCGGCGAATCCGCTGACGGCCCGCGTGATGGTCAACCGGATCTGGGAACATCACTTCGGCCGTGGCCTGGTCGGCACGCCCAGCAACTTCGGACATATGGGGGAGCGGCCGACCCATCCCGAATTGCTTGACCATCTGGCGAGCCGGTTCATCGCGCTCGGATGGTCGATGAAGGCGCTTCATCGCGAGATCATGGGTTCGGCGACCTATCAACTGAGCGGTCAGTTCAACGAGCGGAACAACGAGGTCGATCCGGACAACCACCTGCTCTGGAAGATGAATCGGCGCCGGCTCGAGGTCGAGGCCTGGCGCGACTCGATGCTCGCGGTCTCGGGAACCCTGGACCCCACGATTGGCGGCCCTTCGATCGCGTTGACCTCCTCCGACAACAAACGAAGGACGTTCTACGCCTCGATCAGCCGTCACAACTTGGACGGCCTGCTCCGGCTTTTCGACTTCCCCGACCCGAACATCACGAGCGACAAGCGGACCGTGACCGCAGTCCCGCTCCAGCAACTCTTTGTGCTCAACAGCGACTTCATGGAACGTCAGGCGAAGGCCTTAGCCGCGCGGTTGCAAGCGGCCTCGAATTCGTCGCTTGCGGAACGGATCATGCAAGCATTCCTGGTTCTCTACGCTCGTCCCGCGAGCGAACGTGAAGTGCAGTGGGCTTTGGAGTTTCTGGGCGAGGGTGAGCCGACACCTCAAGGCCAAGGCGGGGGGGCACTCTCGAAGTGGGAGGAATATGCCCAGGTCCTTCTCGGAACGAACGAATTTACCTTTGTGGATTAAGGGGCGAGAATCCACGTCGTTGGGATTCTCGCGCTGGCTCAACGGGCTCTTTAGGCGACGGAGTCATGGACATGCGAAACCAGGGGGTCGATCCTTCCTTCTCGCGTCGGGACATGCTTCGGAAGATGGGAGGAGGGTTTGGCGCCCTCGGCTTGGCGACTGTCTTGGCTGGCGAAGGGAGCGCGCTGAGCCGGGTCATGGCCGACGAGCCGGCGGCCAATCCGCTTGCGCCTCGTCTGCCGCACTTCGAGCCCAGGGCGAAGCGGGTCATCTTCCTGTTCATGAACGGCGGCCCGTCGCATGTCGATACGTTTGACCCGAAGCCGCAGTTGACCAAGTATCATGGCGACAAGCCGGCAAACCAAGGTATCAAGACGGGCCGAAAGGGGGGCGGAACCCTCATGGGGTCCCCCTTCTCGTTCCAGAAGTATGGCCAGAGCGGAATCGAGGTCAGCGAGCTCTACCCGGAGGTTGGCAAGCGGATCGATGACATCTGCGTGATCCGGTCGATGCGGACCGACGTGCCCAACCACGAACCGGCCCTGCTGATGATGAATTCCGGACAGATTCAGCCGACCCGGCCGAGTATGGGGTCGTGGCTGACCTACGGCTTGGGGACTGAGAACCAGAACCTCCCCGGCTTCGTCGTCCTCTGCCCCGGCAAGCCGGTCGTGGGGCCGCAACTCTGGAGTAACAGCTTCTTGCCCGGGATCTTCCAGGGGACGCATATCAATAACGCGTCCCTCGATCCCAAGGCCGTCATCCCGAACGTGAGGAACCGCAACCTCACCCGGTCCGCCCAGCGCGGTCAGCTCGACCTGCTGGCGAAGATGAATGGCGAGCATCTCGAAGGCCGGGGCCGTGACCCGCAGCTCGAAGCCCGGATCGAATCATTAGAGATGGCCTTCCGGATGCAGTTCGAGGCCCAGGACGCGTTCGACATCAGCCAGGAGTCGGCCGCAACCCGCGCCTTGTACGGCAAGGGCGAATTTGCCGACGCCTGCCTGATCGCGCGCCGGCTCGCGGAGCGGGGCGTTCGGATCAGCCAGGTCTACTACGGCAACGGCCAGCCCTGGGACGACCACGCCGACATCATGAACCACCGCGACCACGCCGCCAAGAGCGACCAGCCGATCGCAGCCCTCTTGACCGACCTGAAGTCGCGGGGCCTGCTCGACGACACGCTTGTCGTCTGGGGCGGAGAGTTCGGCCGGACTCCCACTTCCGAGGGCTCCAAAGGGCGTGACCACCATAGCCTTGGCTTCACCATGTGGCTGGCTGGCGGCGGCGTGAAAGGGGGCCATGTCCACGGGGCCACCGACGAGCTCGGCTTCGTGGCGATTGAAGATAAGGTCCATGTCCATGACCTCCACGCCACGATCCTCCACCTCCTCGGCATGGACCATGAACGGCTCACCTACCGCTATAGCGGACGCGACTTCCGCCTGACTGATGTCCATGGCGAGGTTGTTCATGGCATCATTGCGTGAACTTTGGATCTTGCGCGTGTGCTATTGTTGCTTGCGATGGAATGCGATGTGGGGCATGGTTTGGGTGGTGCTGGCGACTTTGCCATTCGGCCCCGTGGTTGTTCGAGCGGCCGACGACCCCGGTGTGGCTCGTGCCGAACGCCGCGTCCTGACTTTCCTGGCGACGGAGGTCCCCCGGTGGTCCCGGGAGAATCATTGCTTCTCCTGCCATAACAACGGCGATGCTGCGCGTGCCTTGCTCGCTGCCAAAAAGCGGGGCGTCACCCTGCTGCCCGAGGACGCGCTCCGCGAGACGCTTGCGTTTCTCTCGCGACCGGAGCGTTGGGACAAGAATGGGGTCGACGCCGCGTTCAGCGACAAGCGTCTGGCACGGCTCCAGTTCGCCAATGCGCTGGCGGCGGCCGTCGACGCGAATGCGATTGGGGATCGATCCGTGCTCTTGAATGCGGCGGATCGTTTGGTTGTTGACCAAGCGTCCGACGGTTCCTGGAACATTGATGAAGTCGCCTTGATCGGTTCGCCCGCCACCTATGGCGCACCGCTCGCAACCGCCCTGGCGCGACGGACGCTACTCACGGCCGATTCCCCTCGTTTCTCAGGCCCGATTCATCAGGCGGCGCGTTGGCTGCAAGCTCGACCCGTGCAGAATACCCTCGACGTGGCAGCGATCCTGATCGGGTTGGACCCGAATGAGGTTTCGCCCGACCTGCGTGTCCGCTGCCTCGACCTGATCCGAAAAGGCCAGTCGTCGGACGGCGGTTGGGGGCCGTTTTCGAACTCCCCGCCCGAGGCGTTTGATACCGCGATGATCTTGCTTGCTCTGAGCCGCTGGCCTGCTCCCTCCAACGAGATCACCCCTTTCATCCAGGGGGGCCGGAGATACCTCGTGGCCAACCAGGCTGAGGATGGGAGCTGGACCGAGACCACTCGTCCCACCGGCGGCGAGAGCTACGCCCAACGCCTCTCGACCACCGGTTGGGTTGCTCTGTCCCTGCTCGCGACCGATTGAAGTGAGCCGTTTGCAGCCCCGGAGGGGCGACCGTTCATAGCCAGGGGTGAAACCCCTGGAGAATATTCGACATGTTTACGTGTTGTAGCCCCGGAGGGGCGACCGTCCGAGCCAGCTTTTGGCTCTTGTTTGACGTTCGCCCCACAGGGATTGCGATGAACCATCGCATGGAGATGGTTTTGCCTGGATGACTCTTGTCGCCCTTAATCTTTTGCAGGCGACGGCCCCTGCTCGATTTTCTCGAACGGGATGTTGAGGATGGGGTAAGTGCTCCAGTCCTTGTGGTCGAAGTGCCACCACTCGTTGATGTTGACGGTAAAGCCTTCTTTTTCCATCGCGTGGCGGAGCAACTCACGATGCCAGCGTTGGAGGGAGGTTCCGCCGGGATAGTCGGGATAGGAGCGCTGGGAGAATTCGTCGTAGCCGCCGACCATTGGCACAGGCTTGCCGGTGGCGAGGTCGTAGAGGGTCAGGTCGATCGCGGAGCCACGGTTGTGCCGTGATCCCTTGGCGGGGTTCGCGACGAAGATTTTGCTGGGGTCGGGCGTTGCGTCCCAGAACATCTTTGTGACGTACCAGGGGCGGTATGAGTCGTGAATCAGGATCCCGTACCCTTGCGGTTTGAGAGCCTGGTGGACTTTTTTGAGGGCCTCGGCGACGGGCCGTTGCATGAAGGAACGCGCGGAGGAATAGAGAGGCGTTCCCATGAAGTTGTTCGTGGATGCGTAGCGGATATCGAGCTTGATCGTGGGCTCGATCGTGGTGATGTCAACCAACTCCGGAGCGCGGAACTCGCCGGCCTCGCGTGGCGGCTTTGCGGCGAGGGCTTCGACACGCAGCTCGGCGACCGGTCGGAGGGGCTGGATCTGGAAGGTGGCGCCATCCTCGCCGTCGATGGGCCGGCGCAGGAAGCGGACTTCGGCCGCCACGACCTCTTTGGCTCGGCCCTTCTCGTCCCGGCTGAACTTCAGGCTTTCGCCATCGTAGAGTCCACGGTCGGGAAAGCGAAAGAGGTCGGGGGAGACCTCTTCGAGAGGGTACGAGAAGAACCACTCGATCAAGGCGTGAAGCTTGCCGTCCTTTTCATAGATGTAGAGGACGTTGTGATCCCAGCCGTATTCGCCGATCAGCCCCGCCCAGCGGTCGGGTGAGGGCTCGGGCTTGGCCGCCGCCAGGCGCGTCAGAGCGGTCCCGTCGATGATGAGTTGATCCCCTTTGGGTTGGATCTTGGCCCCATAAGCGAGCAGGTCGTCGACGATGAGTTGGTCCCCTGCCGTGCGCAGTTCGGCCCGCGACCCACCTTCTCGAGGGGTCAGGTCGAGTTTGCCGTTGCGGGCGAGCAGGTCGACCCCTTTGTCGCCGCTGGCGTATCGCCCTTCAAGGCTCAGGGCGAGTTCCGGGGAAATGGGAGAACTGGACTCGAGCGGTGGCAAGGGCTTGCTCTCGCGCACCGCGAGCATCAGTTTCAACGCGGTGTCGGCAATCCGTTTGGTCAGGGCATTGGCGCAGTCGCGGTTTGCGATCACGACGACCCCCACCTTCTCGTCGGGGAGTGCACCCACTTCGGTGGCGAAGCCGTAAACCGCCCCGCCGTGGCCGATCCGACGATGTCCGTCGAGTTCGGCGAGTGCGAAGCCGAAGCCGAACTTCGTCTTGTCCCCGGCCTTCGAGAATTGCGGCTCGATCATCTGCCGGAGCGTTTCGCTCTTGAGGATCGTGGCTCCGTCCGGCCCTTTGCCGTCGGCGAACAGGGTGCTGAGGAACCGGCCAAGGTCGAGGACGTTCGAATAGAGGTTACCGGCCGGTGCGGTGCCGAGGGCAAACGTTGGCGCGGCGAACGGTCGGCCGTCGAAGGTCGACATGACCCCCTGGGCCAGGAGGGGCTTCATCTCGGCAGTCGGTTCAAACCGGGTCCGATCCAGTTTGAGCGGCCCGAGCAGCCGGCGCTCCATGGCCTGTGAGAAGGACTCTCCTCCCACCTGTTCCAGTACGAGGCCCACCACCGCGATGCCTGCGTTGGAGTATTTCGTTTTGAACTCGGGGGGGTAGACGAGTGCGGTCTCGTTCAGGCTCTTCACCGTCGCTACGAGCGTGGGCTCGGTCGGGTCGAAGTAGTTGCCGACCGGCGACTCGCGGACGAGCCCCGAGCGGTGGGACATCAATTGCCGGAGCGTGATGGGCTTCCCCGAGGTCTGCTTGGGAGCGAACTCGGGCAGGTAGTTCTGAACAGGCGCATCGAGGTCGAGTAAGCCTTGCTCGGCAAGCTGCATCACGGCGATGTCGGTGAAGAGCTTGGAGACCGAGCCGACCCGATAAATCGTTTCCGCCGACGCGGGGAGGCGTCGTTGCGGATCGGCGAAGCCGAAGCCTCGGGCCCAGACGACTTGCTGGTCGTCGACCAAGGCGATCGACAGGCCCGGGATCTCCTTTTGATCGATCTCCGAGGTGATCCACTGCTCGAGTCTTTTGGCGGCTTCCGCGTAGGGTTCACGGGGCGGGACGGTGTCCTCGGCCAGGGTTGCGCAGGGGATCGCGGTGAGTAATGAGAGGGTCAACGCAGCGATGGCGCGGATCACAACACACTCCATTTCAAGTCGTAGCCCATCCCGACGAATCCAGACCAGGATTCGCTCGAGAGGCTTTCGGGTTCAGACCTTTTGAGCCTCGACCAAGGTCGAGGTGCGCGCTCTCCCAAGACAGATCGTCGCCGATGACCACGATCGAGGCAATGATCGTGAGATTCGAGCGGATTGTTTCGTTTCAGGTAGTGAGGCCTTGCCAGGTCCGCACCCGGACCCGGCAGCCTTCGCCTGCGACGGCCAGGGCTCCGACGTAACCGGGGCCGGGGTGAAGCTCGTGAAGGGACCAGCGGGCCGCCTCCTCGCGATCGTCGTGCGTGACCAGCACTGCGGCCGGCGCTCCGGGGGCGAGCGAGACTTCGAACGAGTCGAGCGAGAGTGCGAGTCCCTTCCCTTGCGCCTTGATATACGCTTCTTTCCGGGTCCAGCAAGTGAAGAAGGCCTGCGTGCGGTCCTCGGGCGGCAGCGAGCGGATCGAGGCCAGCTCGGCGGGGGCGAAGAACCGCGCGGCGATCGCGTCGGCGGCGAAATCGGGGCGGATCGTCTCCAGGTCGATGCCCAGTTCCCGTTCGTTCGCGAACCCGAAGAGGGCGACCTCTCCCGAATGAGAAATGTTGAAACGGACGAGGTTAGGCCGATGGGCCTCGGCCAGGGCCGGCTTGCCGTGGGCGTTGTAAGCGAATTGAACCTGCGTCGGCTCGATCCGCAAGTAACGGCCGAGGAGGATCCGCAGGAGACCGCGCGCGACGGTAAATTGCCGCCGGCCTTTCTCGAAGGAGTAGCGATCCGCCCGTTTGCGCTCGGGCTCGTCGAGCAAGGTCCGCAGGCGTGCGACCTCGGCCTCGCCTTGTTCGAGAGAGGCCATCCAGACATGGACGTCGTCGGGGCCAAGAGTCTCGTCGCGGTCGTTCGGTCGGAGCTGATGAGTCATGCCGGAAGCCCTTGCAGTGTCGTCAGGGACCGGCTCAACACGGTCAGCAGTTCCGCCGTGGCGGTCTGGAGGAAAAAGTGGCCTCCCAGGAATTGCTCACGTTCGAATGCATTGTTTGTCTGGAGCCTCCAGCCTTCCAGTTCTTCCTGATGGACCCAGGGGTCGGTTTGCCCTCCCAGGGCGAGGATCGGGAGATCTAACGGCGGCTCATCCGTGTAGGCGTACGTCGCGTTGACCGCAAGGTCGGCGCGGATGATCGGCGAGAACAGGCCCATTAACTCGCTGTGATCGAGGAGCGCTTGCGGCGTTCCGTCCAGGAGCCGAAGCTCTTCGCGGAACTCGGCCTCGGGGAGTGTGTGGATTGGAGGCCGGCGCGGGCGGAGCTGAGGGGCGATACGCCCGGAGGCGATCAAGAGCCTCGGACTTGGAAGGTTTCGTCGTCTGAGCTCTCGGGCCAGCTCGAAGGCGACCAGGGCGCCCATGCTGTGCCCGAAGAGGACGAACGGCTTGTCGAGTTCGGTGCCAATCGCCTCGGCGAGCTCGTCAATCAGCGGGCCGATCCGCCGGTGGATCGGCTCTCGGAGCCGGGTCTCACGGCCTGGAAGCTGAACCGCGCAGAGCTCGACCCAATCGGGGAGCTGGGCTGGCCAGAGCCGGAAGAGCGAGGCCCCACCGCCGGCAAATGGGAAACAGAAGAGGCGGAAATTCGCCAGCCGGTTTGGCCTTGGTCGGACCAACCAAGGATTTGTCGCACGATTCGCCTGCATAAGCCCTTGTTTGTGTGAGATGGGAAAAGTCATGGCCCCATTCGGTCGCCCATGAGGGGCGACTGGTCCTCGTCAGGGACGCAAACCCTTGGAAGCAAACAGTGTTCAAATGAATGAACGGTTGCCCCTTCGAGATTGCCCAGGACGCTCAAGGTAGGACGACAGGGTTACTCAGCTTCCCTCGGTCCGAACCAGGCTGGCTTCGATTCGGGACAATGTTTTTGGGTCGTTCATCGCCGACTTGCCGAACCCAGGGAGGGCGCCGAGGGAGACGGCCTCCTCCTGGGCATTGGCGAGGTCGCTCACGAGCATGGTGGGCGTGCCCGCAAGGAGTGGGTCGGCCTTCACGGCCTGGATCAATTCAAGGCCGTGCGACCCGTCGAGATCCGTGACCCGATTGACCAGCAGTAGGTTGTAATTCCCGGTGCGGAGTTTGCTGAGTGCATCGTCAAACGTGTCGGCCGCCGTGATCTGGGCGTTCAATCGACCGGCTAAAGCCCTGGTCAGGTTGCCGTGGTCGTACCCGCATTGGCCGACACTGAGGATTCGAGGGACGGCCATGGATCGCTCCGCTTCATCATCAAATAGGGTTTGTACGCAGGGACGGTGGCTGAACGTCCACTCTATCGTGCGGTAAACCCGAAGCTCAAGTCACGATGTCCCGGGGCGGAGGCTCGACTCCTCCGCCCGCCCGGCAATTAGGCGAGGCCCTGCCGTACGGCCTCACGCATTTTTTCCAGGCCGGTGCGTGCCACGAGCAATGGATCTTGCTTCCAGTACTCGCGGTTGAACAACTCGAGCGAGAGCATGCCTCGGTAACCAACGGCCTTAAGCGTCTGGAAGACGGCACGGAGCGGAGCGACGCCGTCTCCCGGGTAGACGCGATGGGCGTCGGTGATGTTCTCTCGCGAGGGAGCGTCCGGGTAGTCGTTGAGGTGGAACAGGTGGAACGCCTGCCCAGAGAGGAGTTTCAGGCCCTCGAAGCTCGAGCCCCCTTTGTGGAGATGATAGACGTCGGGCAAGATGCAGGCCTTGGGGTGTCCTGAGTCAATGGCCACCATCGCTGCTTCGCTGAGCCGGCCGAGCGTCTTGGAAAAGCCCCAGATCTCCACCTGCGGCACGACGCCGATCGAGTCGCCCAGCTCCAGGAGGGTACGATAGCGCTCGGCGATCCGTTTGAGGTCGAGGTCGGAACGATCGGTCGCCCCGGCCGGAGGAGCCGCGATTCTGTGCCCTCCGATGCTGAGGACCATCTCCATGTTGCGCTTGGCTTCCTCGAGCCCCTTGCGCCGTTCCGCCTCGTCATCGACCGACCACGCGAAGAAGCCGATCGCGTCCTCGACGCTCAACCCATGATCGGCGATTCGCTTGCCCAGATCCTTGAGCGAGCCGCCCTCTTTCACGTACTGGTCGAGTTCCCGGATCCAGGGTTCGATCCCCTGATATCCCGCCTTGCCGACGATGTCGACCACCTCCGAAATCGGGAGCTTTTGCCCCTGGATCGTGCTGGTGTTGAAGCAGAATCCAAATGGCGAGGCGGATGGATCGTCCGCCGCACGGGCCTTGCTACTCCCCTGCGCACCGAGCGTCAGTCCGGCCCCGAGTGCTGCCGGTACGGTCGCCAACCATCCACGACGCGAGAACTCAGTCATCGACGTTATGATCCTCTACACAGGGATTCGGATTCGGAGCAAGCGGAATGCGCCCGGAGTCCGGAACGGGGAGAGGCGACATCGATCCTTGCCGGATTGATCGTCGCTTTATGTGACTCAATTCAGGCCGAGGTCCAGGTGGCGAGTTGACCACTCCGGTAGGCCCGATTGCCGAGATGCGCGGCGGAGGCCGCGCTGACGCCCGCCTCGGCCGGGCAATGGGGGCGTTGCCGGCTCCGGACGCATTCGATCCAGTTGGTCAGGTGGAGCAGCTCGCCGTCGGGCTTGTCGTAGAAGTCGCGGCCACGGTGGGGGTCGGTGCCCAGAATCAGCTCTTCGGCTTTCCCTTTGCCCCCCTCGGGATGGATCTCATAGCGCCCGCGATCGATGTAAAGGGTCCCGTCGGTCCCCATGAATTCGATCATGGCGCCGTTGCGTGCGTTCGAGAAGGTGCCTTCGAAGTAGGCCTGGATTTCGTTGGGGTAGTGAAGCAGGCACTGGATGGTGTCCGGGGTCTCCCAGACTCCTTTGCTGGCAAGCTGGTCACCGATCGCCGCCGCTTGCTCCGGATGATCGAGGTCGAGGAACCAGTGGGCCACGTCGATCCAGTGCACCATCAGGTCGGTCAGCAGGCCGCCGCCGAAATTCCAGAACCAGCGCCAGTTGCGGAAGCGATACTCGTCGAACGGCTGTTCGGGGGCCGATCCGAGGAACGCCTTCCAGTCGACCTGTTTCGGGTCGACGCCGAGCGGTCCCTTCAGCATCCGGCTCTGCGTGTTGCGATTCCAGGTCAGGTGGACTTTGAAGATCCGACCGATCCGGCCTTGGTCGACCAGCTCCTTCGCCTTCATGATGTGGGGCATGCTGCGCTGCTGGGTGCCGATCTGGACGATCTTCCGGCTCTCGTTCTGGGCCTTGATGACGGCCGCCCCTTCGGCCAGGTCGTGCGTCAGCGGCTTCTCGACGTAGACGTCCTTACCCGCGTTGCAGGCGTCGACCGTCATCGGAACATGCCAGTGGTCGGGGCTGCCGATCAGGACGGCGTCGATGTCCTTGCGATCGAGGAGCTCGCGATAGGCCCGGCTGACGTGGGCCTTGGGATCGGCAAGCTTCCTGCCTTCTTCCAGGTGGGGTTCGTAAATATCGCAGACCGCGGCGATTCGGACGTTGGGGACGTTGGCGAGCGCCTTCATCAAGGTCCGGCACCGCCCTCCCGTGCCGATGCAGGCGACCTCGATCGTGTCGTTCGCGGCGTAGCCGCGCGTCGTTTCGAGCCCCGTCGATGCCGCGAGCAGTGTCCCCGCGCCGACCTGCCCCATCGTTTCGAGGAACTCTCGCCGGGTCTTGCTTGCGCGCATGTCGAACGTATCCTCAAGAGCGGTCCGTTTTCATGAGGCCGGAGAGGCCGACGCACCTGCTTAGTATCGCAAGAGCAGGCGTTCGCACAAGGCCCTGGTGGCGTGTGTTGAAGGCTCACGTGAAGGGTTGGCTCGCGTCTCCTCGCTTGCGTCCACTCCGCGTTTCAAGGCCGAGCGAGCGGCTCAGAGGATCCGGTTTTCCCGGATGACCTGCGAATACCAGTGGGCGCTCAGTTTCGGGGTTCGCTTCTGCGTCTCGAAGTCGACATGGACGATCCCGAATCGCTTGGCGTAGCCTTCGGCCCACTCGAAATTATCGAGAAGTGACCATGCGAAATAGCCACGTACGTCATAACCTTCGTGGGCGGCCCGGTGCAGCTCGACCAGGTAGCTGCGCATCACTTCGCGACGGTCGAGGTCGATGATCTCACCGTCGGCGTTGATCTCGTCGGCCAGCGCCGCACCGTGCTCGGTGATGTAGAACGACGGAACGCCAAAGACCTCGGCGGCGTGGCGAACACCCCAGTAAAGCACTTGGGGAGTGAGGTTCAGCCAGGGAAGGTCCCCCCTGGGAAACTGCCGAGGGAAGGCCAAACGTTCGGGAAGGCCATTCCGTCCTGCGCGCACGAAGTCCCCGGAGTAGAGGTTGAGCCCCAGGTAATCCATGGGCTGGGCGATCCCGTCGAGGTCGCCCACTTCCACGTGCGGGGCGTCGTCGCCCGCCGTAGCGAGGAAGGCCTCCGGGTAGCGACCGTGGAAGAGCGGCCCCATGAGCTGGCCGTTCGTTCGCTCATACTCCGCGCGGGCGGCTGCGATGTGTTCGTCCGTCTCGATCAGGGGGATTTGGGGCGGCGGCAGGTGGTTATGAACGAGCCCGACCCGCGCGCCGGGGCCACCGTAGGTGCGCACGGCCGAGAGGGCGTAGCCGTGGGCGAGCAAGGCGTGATGATAGCCTTGATTGACCGCACGCGCGGACTCGGTTCGACCCGGGGCGAACTCGCCGTCCGCGTAGCCTTTGCCGATGAAGCAAGGGATCTCGTTGAGCGTGAACCAGTTCTTGACGCGGTCACCTAACCGCTTGACCACGGTCTCGGCGTAAGGTCGAAAGGCTTCCGCCGTGGACCTGACGAGCCAGCCGCCGCGATCCTCGAGGGCTTGTGGAAGGTCCCAGTGGAAGAGTGTGGCCCAGGGGGTGATTCCTGCCGCGAGCAGGGTGTCGATCAGCCGGTCGTAGAAGTCGAGTCCACGAGGATTGACCGGGCCGTCACCGTTGGGAATGACCCGAGGCCAGGCGATCGAGAGCCGATAGTTGGGGATTCCAAGGTCCGACATCAAGGCCGTGTCCGCTTCGTAGCGGTGGTAATGGTCACAGGCGGTTTCGGGCGTATCGCCGTTGGCGATGTGTCCACCGGCGGACGCAAAGCGGTCCCAGATCGATTCCCCTTTACCGTCCTCGTTGGCCGCCCCTTCGATTTGCGCTGAGGCGGCCGCTGCACCCCAGACGAAGTCCTTGGGAAAACGGTACGATGGCGTCGTCATGAGCGCGGTCCTGGCTCGAGCGAGAGCGGAGGGCTCGGCACGATCGGCCGCGTCCTCGTTGTTATCGTAGTCGTTGGCTTTGGCTCGTGACAGCACCGCCTCGGTCGAGGCGTTCGGGCTCGTGCTCCATCAAGACGCTCTCCGGCGAACCGGCTGCGGGAGCGACGCGGAGCGTGCCGGGACCGTCGAAGCGACGGGAAGCAGATTGTCCGCAAGGCGTGTTTTGGGGCGGTCCATCAACGGATCGAGATCGGGGAGTCGTACGAGTTCCCGTCCGGTGGACTTCGCCGGGAGGAGTGCGGGCACTTGAGTGAAGTGCGGCCGACCTGCGAGTTCCGTCGCGTGGCGACGGACGTCGAGGGCGCGAGTTCCTGGCTCTCCGTGCGGTGTCGCATTGGCCAGTGCTCGCGCCTTCCCTTCCGAAGTGGCCGAGTCGGCGAGGGGCAGTGACTTTGGGATGGCCCGTCTCTCGTTCCGACTGGAAATTACGGTCTGCCTCTCCGTCGTTCGGCGTGATCGCTTACGTCTGGCCGTCGCACCGATGACAACGATCAGGGAGCAGCACGCGATCCCGAGGACGAGATGACTGGCCTGGGCCGGACCTCGGCGATGATCGATGATGGGGAGATCGGCGAGAGTGCGATCGGTTCCTGTTGCGACGGCGGGCTCAGTCGTCTGGGGTTCCAGGATCGGACCGGGCTCGCGTGCTGCCGAGACCACGGCTTGAGCGAACGCTCTGCAATCAGGAAAGCGATGCCGCGGGTCTTGCGCGAGACCCCGATGCACCGCCGAGGAAAGAGCCTGGGAGATTGTCGGGCAGACTTGGCGGAGCTCCGGGGGCTCGATGCTCGACTCTTCTCCTAAAAGGCCAGCCAGGTTTGGCCCCTCGAAGGGAGGGTGTCCGCTCAGGAGTTCGTACACCGTCGCCGCCAGTGCATACTGATCGGCTTGCCCATCGGCCGGCGCTCCCGCGACAATCTCGGGGGCGAGGATCGGCGATGGATCTGTAAGCCGTTGATGATTCCGTGACGCTCCACTCGACGAGGTGTCGAGCCACTCCTCGATCGCCTCGGCCATTCCGAGCCCGCCCAGGGATGCGTGGCCGTTTTCATCAAAGAGGATGTTGGCCAGGCTCACTTCGCGAGAGAACCGGTTTTGAGCGTGGAGAAAGTCGAGCGCATCCGACACGTCGGGCAGCCATTGCTCGAGCGAGCGCGGGGCCACGGGTGTGGGCCGGCCATCGGGGCCGACCGGCCTCCGAAACCGCAGGCTCCCCCCTGCCCGATGCTCGGCGACGACGAAAGGCGCATCGGCATAGGTGCCTACCTCGGTGATTCTGACGAGATGGGGGTGAACGAGCCGTGCCCCCGAGCGAACGGCGCGCATGAAGCGCGCCGTCGATTCGTGGTTGTGGATCGGCGGGAACGCCGGCACCTCAACGACGACGTCCGAGTCGAGGTTGCGGTCGTGAGCGAGATAGACAACGCCCATGGCGGCCCGGCGCAGGATATCGAGGATTTGATAGCGTCCACTGGCGAGTTCCATCCCCTGCCACGATCTGCCCCGCATTGGTTGTACTGTGGCGGAAGTGGTTCGGCTCAGCACGTTCCCGGCCTCGGTCGTTCCGCCGACGAGGATGACGCTTTGATCGACCTGGCGCCTGCCGGTCTTTGCCTGATGCGTCGAGAGTTGTTCGAGCACTTGAGTGACGTCGGCTGCCGATTCGGCCGCGACCGAGGGCCGATGGTGCGGAGCGTTCGAGTGTTGCTGGGCGTTCGAAAACGACGCAAGGCTGGCCACGAAGGCCGCGATGAGCAAGCTTCGCTTGACGAGGTTGGATGTCTTGAATTCGCAGTGGGGTCCGCGATAGACGGAGTGGCCGGTGTCAGGAGGATCGCGCGGCTCGTCGTTCGCCTTCCGGTTGCCGGACGTGAAGACGATGGGCTCGCGGCCGAGACAGCGATGATACCGGCCGTCGAACCGGGTTGTCGAATGCTCGAACCAAAAGGGGCCGAGGGCGCGCTCGATCTCTTCGCGCTCGCTCCCCATCGGGTGGATCAAGGCTTGTTGGGTGCGCAGAAGGATGGCTCGGCAATGAGGGCATGAGGCGATTGTTGGACGTTCTGCTGGCATGCGAAATTACCTCGGATAAGTATGAGTCGCCGTCCTCCCGCGACACACGCAAACGGTCGGGAATCCCCTCCCGACGGCGACTCTCAAGGGTCGCCCCCGCCCCTCACTCTGGAGGGCCTTCGTTCGTTGGCAACGATTTTGGCTTTGTTGGGATCGCTCCGAGTTTTCAACCTCCCGTCAGTTGTACTTTTTCCCATCTTTGTAGTTAGTTCCTCATCGAAGAGGAGAAATTTCCCGGTTGTGCCGCCGACGAGTGGTCGACAAAACACGATTCAGAGCGGATCGCTATTGCGGGTCCACCGCCGACGAACCGTCGCCATGGACCGTGCGATCAACGTCTCTCATTGCCGCGCAGAGTGAGTAAGGTTTGCCGTTAGGGCGAACGTGGTTTACGCCTTGTTCACGCCGCACCAAAGACTTGTGGAGCGCACTCAAATTCTGAGTGACTCCGCCGGCATCTCCATCCTGACAGATGTGATCGAGTGGCCGTTCCGTCAGACTGTGAGTCAATCGACGTGGATTCAATTGATGACAGAACGAGCCGACGATCCGCAGTGCAAATCAAATGCCAATGCGCAGGGATGCCGCGAGGATGAGTGGAGAAAAGGGAGTGAGCAGAGCGTTCGCGATCCCCAAGGGAGGACGTCCTCCTGGGACCGTCGATGCCCGCCCACTTGGGATTCGGTGGTCGATCAACCCTGAAATTCGGGGGAAAATCGGATAAAATCAGGGCAAGGAGGACCGGTCGAACGCCCGGCCTCGGGATGAAAGAGGAAGCCGGACCATGTCGATGTCTCCGTTGCGGAACGAGTATACGAAAGCCACCTTGGATGAGACGGATCTCGACCCTGATCCGATTCGCCAGTTTCAACGCTGGTTCGACGCCGCCCTGGCGGCCAAGGTGGATGAGCCCAACGCCATGGCGCTGGCGACGGCTACCCTGGAGGGCGTTCCGTCGGTTCGGATCGTCCTGCTCAAGGGGATCGACCCGCGCGGTTTCACCTTCCACACCTGCTACGACGGGCGGAAGGGGCGCGAGCTCGACGCCAATCCTCATGCGGCGTTCGTGCTCTTCTGGCCGGCTCTCGAACGCCAAGTGCGGATTGAAGGACGGGTCGAGCGGGTGACTGGCGAGGAGTCGGACGCCTATTTTCAGAGCCGTCCCTTGGAGTCGCAGCTTGGTGCCTGGGCCTCTCCCCAGAGTGAGGTCGTTCCCTCGCGTACGACGTTCGAAGATCGCATGGAGGAGTACCGAACCCGCTACGCTGACGGTCAGTCGATTCCTCGGCCGCCGAACTGGGGGGGATACCGGGTCCTGCCGCACACCCTGGAATTCTGGCAAGGCCGCCCGAGCCGGCTCCACGACCGTGTTCGTTACCAACGGGACGCAACCGGCCTCTGGAAGATGGAACGCCTTGCTCCTTGAATTCTGAGTCGTGCGGCTTCCGTCCGTCGGAAGCGATCGATCAGAAGGGAATTGTGTGTCTTGTCGTTGCTCCGTTCCTTGGGCCTTGGCCGAGCGGGGGATCGGCTCTGGCTCAGGAAGGGTGAGTATGACGTTATCGGGGCAACGCCTGGGCGTTGAACAAGGCAGGCCGTGGCGGCCGACGCTCGGCGCCTGGCTCGAGGAAGGCGGGGCGGGAGTACGTTTTCGCGTCTGGGCACCCGAGGCCCGCTCGGTGGAGGTGGTTCACCTCTCTGCTCAAGCCGGCGAGTCGAGCATTGCCCTCGAACGGTCGGACGACGGGACCTTCGGGGGGCTTATCAGGACCGCTTCCGCCGGGGATCGGTATCTCTACCGGCTGGACGCGAAAGGGACCTTTCCCGACCCTGCCTCGCGGTTCCAACCCGAGGGTGTTCACGCCCCCTCGGCGATTGTCGACCCCTCCGCCTTCCCGTGGTCGGATCAAGGGTGGCGAGGGGTGAAGCGCGAAGACCTTGTCATTCACGAGGTCCATGTCGGTACTTTTTCGCCCGAAGGGACGTTTGCCGGGGTGACTGACCGTCTTCCCTGGCTGGTTGAGCTGGGGGTAACCGCGATCGAGCTGATGCCGGTCGCCGACTTCGCGGGGTCGCGAAGCTGGGGCTACGATGGCGTCGACCTGTTCGCCCCTGCCCGGTGCTACGGCGCTCCCGACGACCTTCGCCGGCTGGTGGACGAGGCGCATCGCGTCGGGCTCGCGGTGATCCTGGATGTCGTTTACAACCACTTCGGGCCCGTGGGTAACTACGCTCCGGCATTCAGCCCGTACTATCTTTCCACGACTCACCAAAGCGCCTGGGCCGCCTGTGTGAACCTCGATGGCGCGCAGTGCACGATGGTTCGCGAGTTCTTTATCGAGAACGCTCTGCATTGGGTCCATGAGTACCACGTGGATGGGCTTCGGCTCGATGCCACCCATGAACTCCACGACGAGAGCTCACGCCACTTTCTCGTCGAGTTGTCGTCGCGGGTCCGAGCCTCGGCTCCTGAACGAGAGCTCGTGCTGATCGCCGAGGACGAACGCAACCTGGCCAAGATGGTACGGCCGGAAAGCGCTGGCGGATGGGGCCTCGACAGCGTTTGGGCGGATGATTTTCACCACCAGATCCGCCGCTTGCTGGCGGGCGACCATGAAGGATATTACCGCGACTATCGCGGGTCGATCCGCGACCTGGCGGAGACGCTGAATCAAGGGTGGTATTACCGTGGGCAGCCATCAATTCATCTGGGCAGGCCCCGTGGAACCGACCCCCAAGGACTCGCCCCACGCTCGTTCGTGATCTGTCTCCAGAACCACGACCAGATTGGTAACCGGGCGTTTGGGGATCGGTTGAACCCGGCGATTGACCTGGCGGCGTTTCGCGCCGCGAGTGCGTTGTTGCTCACCGCGCCGGCGACCCCGCTTTTATTCATGGGACAGGAATGGGCCGCGACCACGCCCTTTCTCTACTTTACGGACCACGAAGAGGATTTGGGCAAGCTTGTGACCGAAGGCCGCCGCCAGGAGTTCCGTCATTTTCTGGCATTCGTGGATCCCGAGGCCCGCGAGCGAATTCCTGATCCGCAGGCGGTCTCGACCTTCGAAGCCAGCCGGCTCGACTGGTCGGAACCCGAGCGGGCTCCCCATGCCTCGATCCTGAGGCTGTACCAGGCCCTGCTTTCCCTCCGCCGCCGGGAACCCGCACTCCGCTCGAACCGACGCGATGATGCTCAAGCCTTCCCGCTCGACGATGCCACTTTGTTGCTGCTGCGCCGCTCGAGTGGTGACCAAGCGATCTTACTTATCGTGGCCTGCTTGCACGGGTCGGCCGAGGTTCGCTTGGAGAATGGACCCGCGTTCGGCCTTCCGTCCTGGGCGGGCCTGGAAATCGTCCTGACGACCGAGGATCCACGGTTTACCGTTGATCCACAGCCCGTCCAGGTCGAGCCGTGCCAAGGCGCTCTCCTGATCCGGTTCCTCCGCCCCGGGGCGCTCGTCCTCCGAAGGAAAGCGGACCTCTGATCGCTCTGGATCGTCGACGAAACGATCCTCCCGTCGCCCGGCCGTTGGGAGCGTCCTTGGGGTAAGATGACTGCGATGCCCCGGTGCTCTCGTTCGCTGGGGCCCTTGAGGCTTGTGGATGGAATCATGAACGACCAGCAAACCACGACCGGCGCATTGAAAGAACTGGTGCGCACGTTCTCGACGGAGCGGAACTGGGAGCAGTTCCACCACCCCAAGGACCTGGGGGTAGCGCTTGTTTGTGAGGTGGGGGAAGTGCTCGAGCACTTCCGCTATCGGAACAACGAAGAGATTCAAGCGTTCCTGGGTGATCCGGCCAAGAAGCGGGAGCTGGCCCACGAGTTCGCCGACTGCCTCTGGCTCTTGCTCCGGCTGGCCGACGTCTGCCAGATTGACCTGGCCTCCTCGCTCCAAGAAAAAGTGGCCCTGGCCGCGCTGAAATATCCCATCGATCAGGTTTATGGGCGAGCGGACAAGTACACGAGCTATCAGACGCCGCACTCCGAGGGCGAATAACCGTTCGAGGGATGAACCTTCCGCCTATACACCTTTGGGACGCGCCATTCTCAGGCGAACAGCGAGGGGGAGACCCGAAACCGTTCGGCCAACGCTTTGCGAGTCTTGGGGCTGATGCTGCGCCGGCCGTTGAGGATTTCGGAGATGGTTGTCACCGCCAACCCGGTTTCTTGGGCAAGCTGGGATTGAGAGATCCCGTTCTCCGCAAGCAAGTGGCGGAGTGCGGCGACCGGTTCCAGATCGGGGAGCGGGTTGGTCTTCGCTTCGTAGGCGTGAATCAGGTCCGAGAGGACATCGAGGTAATCGAACTCCTGTTCGTCCAGTCCTTCTTCGCTGACCTTCTGATCGATCAGTTTGTTGATCATTGTGATTGCCGCGTCGAGCTCCTCTTCGCTCCGGAGCGGCCGGAGCGGGAACTCCTGGATCAGGGCGAGGTAGCTCTTGCTGGGAGACGCGATTGTAGCCATGAGTAATGAATCCTGTATGTGTTGATTTGTTGGAGATAGAATTGGTGCCCAAAGGCATGCTCCCTTGCGGGAGGGGCCGTACTGTCTACTGCAGCTTGTCGTACTCTTTGTGCGTGAGTATCGCTCGAAGCAGTACCTTTGCGGCTGTATTGGGGCGGTACAGGATCAACGCCAAGATTCGATACTTATTGCCACCGACGTTAAAGCAAGCCAGTTCGCCGACCAGGTCGGCGTGGGAATAGGTCGTCCGGACATCTCCAAAGTTCCGCCAGTCGGCCTTCTCGACAGTTTTGCACCAGTCGAGAAGCGTCTCAAGGTCCCGTTCGGTTCCAGGGTGGCTATCAACAAATTGGTGGACCATCTTTCGCGAGATCAAGTGATTGCGGTGCGTTTCGCCGGTCAATTTTAAGGGCCTTTCGCACAAGCGAACGTCTTTACTTAATACTCGTAGTCTACTTCTGGGATGCGGGAATATCAATATTGACTATCCCTAATCCCGGAATTTTTCTTGTGCGAAGATGGAATCGTCATTCGGGTGGTAAGCTCGCCAGTTGGCGAAACCACAAAATTTTCCTCTCACTTGCCAGTTGGTACGCTAGCTCTTGAAATCAAGCGACCCTCCGGCTTGGCTTGAGTCGTGTTGGGGGACATCGTGTGTGCGTGTTTAGCGATCAGGCTGTCCAAGTCACTCCCCTCGTTCCTGATACCCTGGAATCGTGTCGATTTACTCCTCATCTCTTCTACGCACTTCTGCTCTGGCCGCGCAACCAACTCGCAGGTGCTAGAAAAAAAACTCAAGTCTCTGACACAGACTGACGAGAGAGAAGAAGTCGAGACGTCATCGCGCGCCGGAGCCCATGGATGGGCGAGGATTCCGGAGTTGAAGGCGGAAACTCGATTGAGTCGTTTCAATGGGTCGGCCGACCGGGTGGGAATGGATTCCGTGCCCGCCTTGCCGATGAGTCGAAGCGATGCAACGCGTTCCCCCCGATTGGCTTGGAAACCCCGGCGCGACTGGCCCTTAGCTCAGCTCAGGAGGAGCACGCGTGGCCGAACTCACCCTTCTAGACTCGGTTGCCAACGCCATTAGGGCCGAGGCAGAGAACACCCGGACCCTGACGATCGACGCGAACACGCGTCTGGTTGAAGATCTTGACCTCGACTCGATCGACATCGTGGGCGTAACGATGCGGCTCGAGGACCGATTCCACATCGAGATTGATGTGGAGGATATCAAACACTTTCGCTCGGTCAGCGATCTGATCGACCAGGTGTCGATTCTACTCGGCAAGTCGGCTGCTTGATCGCATGTTCACCCGGTTTCGCTGCGACAGGCGAGCGCCGCTGGTGATTCAAGCAAGGCTTCGAGTCACCGCGCAGGTGGCCGGACAAGGAGCGCGGTGATGTGGCAGCGTTGGATGATCGTGCACAAGGTCGTGTTGCAGGTTGTGCTTCCGGTGTTGCGGAGGCTCCCTTACCGGCTCTCGATCCGGCTGCTCGGCATCATGGGCCGCCTGGACTTGCTCGTCATCCCGCACCAGACGCGCCTCTATGAAGAGGCGGTCGCGGGGGCGGCCGAGCGGCTCGGGTGCGACTGGAACGTCCGTGCGGTCAGCCGGGCGCTGGCCCGGCAGACCTACCGCTGGCGCACCCGGGATTTGCTCCTGGACGGCCGGTCCGACCGCTGGATCGATCCGCTCTTCCAGGTCTCGGGCCGCGACAAACTGGAAGCGGCCCAGGCCCGGGGCAAAGGGGTGATCCTGCTGGCCAACCACTTCGGGTCTCATGTCTTGATGACCCACTGGCTCTTTCGCCAGGGCTTCCCGTTGCGCTGGTTCGGTGAGAAGCCGAGAAACATCTCGGAATACTTGATCGACAAGTTCCAGTCGGAAGGAACCCACGGGCAGGCGGGCCTCTTCGTCTCACGCAAGGCGGGGACGGCCGAGGGGGCCTCGACGATCTACCACGCCGCGCGAATCCTGAACGCGGGCTTGATCGTCAAGATCGCTTGCGACGTGCGCTGGAACGATGCCAAGGCGGTCTCAGCGTCGTTCCTGGGACGGACCGAGTCCTTTTCAACGACCTGGGTGACACTGGCTGCGATGACCGGAGCCGCGGTCGTCCCCGCCTTCTGCCGGATGGATGAGCAAGGGACGTTTCATCTCGACTTTCGCGACCCCCTCATCGTTCCCCCCGATGCCCGCCGTCCCGGCCGTGCGATCGAGTGGGTGGACCGAGCGCTCGATACACTCGAAGAGCAGGTCCGGCTCTTCCCCGAACAGAGCAACGACTACTTCTTCTGGGAGGCGGTCGAAGAGCAGGCGAAGAATCCGGCTCCCTCACGTCGCAGTGAGCGGGCCGTCGCCGTTCGATAGCGGGGACAGGTCGGTAGGCAGACAAGCAGGCCAAGAGCGAAGGTTCCGGGGATCAAACCGACCGAGGGCCAGAAGGCGAGGTCGGACGACCCCCGGAGGAATCCGGGGGCTTCTTGGTTGGCTCAGACCAGCTCTTTGAGAGCCTTCATCGGGACGGCTTTGACGACGTTGCGGGCCGGCTTGGCCTTGATCGTCATCGGCTCCTTGGTGAACGGGTTGATCCCCTGCTTTGCCTTGGTGGCGTCCTTGCGGACGACCTTGAGCTTGAGCAGGCCCGGAACGACGAACTGCCCGGGGCCCTTCTTGCCGAGCTCCTTGGCGATCATTTCGCTCAGCGCGTCGAAGACCTTGGAGACTTCCTTTTTGCCCAGCCCCGTCTTCTCGGAGATGGTCCCGTAGATCTCCCCCTTGGTCGCCGCACGTGCCTTGGCAGCGCTGGCCGGAGCGGCCTTCGCGGCGGGAGCGGGGGCGGGGGCTTTGGCCTTAGCAGCGGTTTTCTTGGCCATGGTCGTTTCGATCTCCTGGTTCAGGGAAGTGTCCGAGCGAACCGTCTGAGCCTCGACCTCATCGAAGGTGATCAACGAGGCTTTTTTCGCTTCGATCGGAAGACTGATCGGATAATTACAGGAAAAATTAGAGGCGTGCAGCCCCAATTGTCGTCTTTTCTCGTCATTTTCAGCGAAAAAGTCCGGTTTTTCAGGCGCCAGGACGGCAAAACGCCTGTTTTTGGGCATTTACCCCGCATCGTGGCGAAAACCCTCGATTTCAAGGGTGTTTCGAGCGTGTCGAGAAGTGCTCGTTATTCACCTCTGTTTTAGCGTTGGAATCATGCCGATTGGCCGCGTTGGAAACACGACCCAAACAGCGGTCGAAGGTGGCCAAGGTGGCGTGGAGCAGCCCATAGGCGACCATCAGATAGAAGCCGATCCAGCCCAAGGCCCATTTCACGCTTTGATCCCACAACGGGCCGTTTGCCCCTTTCGACTGCATGGACATGATCGCCGTCAGGTTGCCAGGGCCAAAGAACGAGCTTGCCTCGGCAAGCCCCCAGCTTTCCTGTCGATCACAGAGAGTGAGCACCAGGCAACACCAACCGACGGTGATGAGAAGGTGGATGGTGATCGTCGCCACCAAGACTCGTTCCAGCCGTGTGATCCAGGTGGCGAGCGCCAGTCCCAGACTCGTCAACGCGGCCCCGTAGGAGAGGATCCAGCCGGTGAGCAGGAAGGGGATCATCTCTTGCCCTGGCATGATCCACACGAACGAGGAGGTAATCAGAACCGGCGCGACGATGAGCCAGGGAACCAGGCGGTAGGCACTCCACCACTTGCCCAGCACGATCGCTCGGGTTGGCAACGGAGTGGCCAGTAAGACGTCGAGGCTCCCTCGGGCTCGCTCCTCGGCCAGTGACGTCGAGGCAACCACGGCGAGAAAGAGGAATCCGATCGATGACCCCAGCCCTGTGACCCAGGGCGCGATGGAGTTTCCTCTGGCTCCATGGGCCAAGACAGAAACCATTGCCGCCAAACTGGACGTGCCGACGATGGTTGCATAAAGGATCGATAGGACGACGATCCCGCGCGATGGGCGGTTGCGGTGCCACTCGCGCCAGAGAACGGGGTTGCCGTCGAGCGAAGGACTGGGCCAACCGGGGATCGCGCGGCGGATTCGCTCGGCGATCGGAGAGACACGGCGCGACGGAACCGCACAACTCATCTGTTGGATCGCGACTGAACGGGTCTTACGCACCGAAAGAAAGGCAAGAGCCGCCGACGCCAGACAACAGAGAAAGAGGAAAATGGCAGAGTCGGTGAGCGCCCCCATTGCATCGGCTCCAGGAGCAAACGTGAGGCCGAGCGGGTCGAGAAAGGTAGGCGCGTTCCACCCGCCCATGTTCAGGGTGTACACCCAGGTCGGTCTCAGCAGCAGCCAGACCGCCAGGAGCAAGTAAGTTGCAAGCAAGGCTTCATGGGGTCGGCTAGCCCAGACGGAGAGCGCCATGGCGAGCGTGGAGCCGAGGAACACCAGGCCGAGCGCGACCAGGAATGCTCCTGTCAACAACAGGGGATCGATCCCGCCCAGGAGCGTTCCCAGGGCCAGGACAGGCAACGTGCAAGCGAGGATGCCGAGCACCGAGATCAGCCGCGCCGCCAGTTTGCCGAGCACGATTTCGGCGTCGGAAAGGTCGGTCATCAGCAGGTGGGCGAGCGTCCCACGCGACTTGTCGACACAGATCGCGCCCGCCATTGCGGCAGGCGCGGCCGTGAGGACCAAGGCGAACTGAGTCCCGACGATGGCCAGGTAGAAGGAACGACCGAGCTTCGCCAAGTCACCGAATGTCAGGGGATTGTGTTCCGCCACCTCCGTCCACCAGACCACAGCCAGTCCGGCCAGCAGCGCCGCCACGAACAGAGATCGGATGGCGTAGACCTGCCTGCGCCGCGACGTGATCAACCACTCGTACGTGAAGACGGGACCTGGACCCCATCGTTCCATCATCCTCTAACCTCCGCGAAGATCGAATCTCGTACGGTTCGCCTGGCTCTAGTCTTTTGGCTTTTACGAATGTACGATAACGGTCGCCGCCGGACCAAGACGTTTCGTTTGGTCCTGATTCTTTCGAGGGAGCCTCATTGATGGTTTGTGTTGCTGTGACTTATGTGATCAAGCCCGGCCATGAGAGTGAGGCAGTCGCCCTTTTCGGCAAGCTGACGGGACCGACGCGAGCTGAAGCGGGCTGTCGGATGTACCTAGTTCATCGCTCCACTAGCGACACGAGGAAATTCTTCCTCTACGAGCAATATGACGATCAGGCTGCGCTTGACGCCCATCGCGCCTCGGAGCATTTCGCCCAGTATGCGACCGGTGGACTCTTCCCGATCATCGAGAGCCGTACGCCGGAAATCTATGAGCCGCTGTCGGACGTCTGATCTTTTTTTCCTGGAGTCCAGGTCCATGAATTGGGTTGGGCCTCTCGTCCGTTGAGGGGTCGAGCCGCTTATGACTTGAGCCAGCGGTCGTACCAGGCGAACGCCTCGTCTTGCATCGGCTTGTCGAACTTGTGAGGCCCCGGATAGAACGAGCAACGATAGCGGTCGGCCGCGTTGGCTTTGGTGAAGACCGCGCTGAGCATCTGATCGGCTCGCTTCATCTCCGGCAGAGTGAAGAGGTCGTCTTCCAGGTCGTTCAAAACCAGCGTCGGTCGCGGCGCTCTCAGGCCGAGGATCTCACAATAGTCGAGATCAAGAGGCAGGCCGGGGATGTAGATCATCCACGTGTGCGTATGGGCCTTGTGGAGCAGGTAGTCGCGCCAGGTCGTCATCATCCCGACGCAGCAGGCGCAGGCGATCCGGTCGTCCATCCCGGCGAGGTAGACGGTGCGCAGGCCACCACCGGACAGGCCGCCGCAGCCGACGCGTTTGGCGTCGACGTCGTCGCGCGAACAGAGGTAGTCGAGTGCACGCTGGTCTTCGGACAGAAAGACGCCCGGCCAGGTCGTCCCTGCGCAGAAGAGGCTCTTTGCCATCAGGGACTCATGCTCACCGGCGAACTTGTTGTACGCTTCGATTTCCTGCTCGGACTCGGGATTCTCTTCCTTGAGGTCGCGACGGACAACGCGAGGCAAGTCGCCGACCCGGATCCGCCGGCTGGCGAAGGCGAACGCGTCGTGAACGAGCACGGCATAACCCCGCTTGGCGAGCTCGTTGGCCCAGCTCAAGCCGCCGTAGTAGTCGCGATGTTTTTTCATCACCGGGTGGAGGTTGTCGCTGATCTGCGCGATCTTCCGGGTCCCGAAAGATTTATTTCCCCCGTGGTCGTGGAGTGCGAGCACTGCGGGCAGGCGTTCGGTCACTCCCTTCGGTTTGAGGAAGAGTGCCTCGGTGGGGGGGCCGTAGGGAAGCTGCCAGTGCAGGTGTTCGATATGGAGACCGTCATACTCGAACTGATGTTGGAGCGTGGCTTTGGGCACTCCTCCGCTCTCAGGCGCGAGCAAGCAGTCCCGAACCCGCTGGCGGGCGACCGTCCTCCAGGCTTCGACATCCGCAAACTCAGGCTTCCGGAACGAGAGCCGGGCGGGCCCGTCGCCGACAATCGAGGACGCCCACGGGCCGTACGCGCCGATCAT
The DNA here is from genome assembly GCF_000242455.2 of Singulisphaera acidiphila DSM 18658. Classification (GTDB taxonomy): domain Bacteria; phylum Planctomycetota; class Planctomycetia; order Isosphaerales; family Isosphaeraceae; genus Singulisphaera; species Singulisphaera acidiphila. The sequence goes on along the minus strand of NC_019892.1, from coordinate 3,542,146 downwards.
GTTCGGTTCCATCGGATCCCCTTCGTCGGGTCCCCCTCGGACACCTCCGCCAGAGCGGCGGTGGAACGAGCGACGGACGTTCCTCGATTTTTGAGAGTGAGAAAAGTCGGAGCTGCTGCGAAATCTTGAATCAGGGAGCCTTGGGAGCGGCCGGTTTGAGGACGGTCAGCCAGGGTCGGTCGGTGGTCGCACTGACCCCTTCGATCACGCTCCGGGCGGGCCGTTCGAGCATGGCGCCATCAGCCGTGCTACCGAGGACCCGGAACGGCCCGGACAGAGCTGTGGCTGTGGCGGTCAGCGATAGGGTGACCTTCTTCTCCGTGTCCTTGCCCGGCTCGGATCGGACTGACGGCGCATTCAGCCCCTCGGGCAAGCCGTCGAAACGCACGTCGATGGGACCATTGAAACCGTTCTTGCGCTCGATCGTCACCTCGAACGTTCCGGCCTGATCGGGGGTGAGGGTGAGCCGGTCGGACTTGAGAGTCAACTCATAGTCGGGCTCCGGGGCGGCGACGGTGAGCCGATAGACGAACCGGTCCCCCCCCTGCCCGTGCAGATCTCGAATCGAAAGCCGATATTCGCCATCAGCCGGAGGAGTGAACGCGAGGCGAATATCAAGTTCCTTGCCGTTATCGTCGACCTCGTTGAGGGTTTTCCCTTGATGGTCGGTCACGCGGAGAACCGGGTCGAGCGGCGCTCCAAGGCTCTGGGACTCGACGACCACGTTCAGGCTCTGTCCTTTTTTTGCGTTGAATGTGAAAATGTCCTGATCTCGTGCGGGGGCGATCCGTCCGGTGAGTGTGCTGGGAACTGGGATCGCCTGGGGGTGGGCCGGATCGCTCGGCTCTTGTTCCGTGAGAGCGGCATGCGCAACGAGCTGAACGTCGACGGTATTGGCGAAATCGGGGTGGACGAGGGAGGCTCGATCGTGGCTCGCGTCGGTGGCGACCGCAAGGTGTTTGGCGGTTTCCGGGACGTTCCAGCCGTGGGCTTCGACCTGGCCCGGGTCGGAGCGGGTGACGGCCAGGGGATAGCTATAGTCAAGGAAGCCGCCCGTCGTCAGGGTGAGCCGATAGATATAGGCATCCCCGCCTGCAAACCCGATCGTGCTATCCGGAGTTGCCGGAAAGGCGAAGATACGGACCACGTAGGTCCCGTCGACGGGCACTTCAAAGGTGAGCCGGGGGTCGAAACCACGATCATCGTCGTTCTGGGCCACCACGAACCCTTCGGGCGAGGCGACCTGGAGGACCGCGTCCATTGGCGAGCCGAGCAAGCCGTTGGCGTCCACCGCTGCGACGAGGGTCTCCCCTTTTTTCAAGGGGACCGAGAACTCATCAACATCCCCCCCCTTACCGAGGCGGCCATTGATCGTGACCCGAGAGCTCTCGAGCACGATCGGTTTGTCCTTCGACTCAATCTCGACCAACTCCGGAAGCACCCCGACGACGAACGGTCGGAGCGCCGTCGCTCCCTCTTCGTCACTCAGGCGGATCCAGCGGACCCCTGGTTTCGCGTCTGAGGAGACGACGACCGAGAGTTGGCCCTTCTCTTTCGCGGGGCTGATCTCAACCCCAGGGGCGTCGGACCAGACACGAACCGGCCAGTGCTCGAACGATCCGGACGCCGTCACGGCCACGGTCTGACCGCGCTGGGCTCCGGGGGGAAAGAGGCGATCGAGGGTCGGCGGTTTCGCCTGCGCAGTGGTTGCCGCCGCGAGGAGGGCGATGAGGCTGGCAAGGAGGATGCGGGTGGTCATCATGCTTCGGCTGTCATTGGTTGGATTTGAGAGATGAGGGTGGACCGTCTCGTTTCTCAAGGGGCTGGAAGCGCCTCGGCCTCCATCCCAAAAGAAAGGGCGAGAGTGGAGCGTCAGCTCTCTGTCTTTCGAGGGCCGTTTGAAGACAGGGAACTGACGCTCCACGTTCGCCTAAAAAATCAATAGTCCAGACTTCTTGATCGATCGAAGGAAGGTCAACCCATCAGTTCGGCAATGGGGGTCGCATTGCTGACCAGGTGAGTGGGGCGACCTTGCGGCGTGTAGTACATCTTGTCCGGATTGATGCCGAGCTTGAGATAGACGGTCGAGGCGAAGTTCTCCGGAGAGAGGATCCGCTCGACGGCCGTGTAGCCCTTGGAGTCGGTGGCACCGATGACCTGGCCGCGAGGCGTGCCACAGCCGGCGAAGAGGACGGACATGGCGTTGGACCAGTGGTCGCGGCCTCCATCCTTGTTGATCTTGGGCGTTCGGCCGAACTCCCCAAGCGCCACCACCAGCGTCGTATCCAGGAGGCCACGGGCGTCGAGGTCTTCGATCAGGGCCGCGATGGCTGCCTCGAAGGGAGGGAGCTTACGGTCGAGCGACTTGAAGATCTCCGTGTGGTGATCCCAGCCCCCTTCGTTGAGAGTGACGAAGGGAACCCCCGCCTCGACCAGTCGCCGTGCCAGCAGGGCCCGTTGACCGAACGGGTTTCGGCCGTAGGCGTCGCGGACTCGGTCCGGCTCACTGCGGATGTCGAACGCGGTCTGCGCTTCGCGCGAGGAGATGATGTTGTAACCCTGTTCGTAGTACTCATCGAGCGAGTTGGCCGGATCGCCTGCGGCCTTGTCGCTGATCCGCCGAAGGCGATCGACGCGGCTTCGCAGGTCGCGACGCGCGGTGAACCGCGCATCTTCCAGGCTGCGTGGCAGGGCGACGTCGCGAACCCGGAACTCGGACGAGTTCGGATTGTCTGACATCACGAAAGGCGCGTACTTCGCGCCGAGGAAGTTCGGGCCTCCCGACCGCGACATGCTCGGCATTGAGAAGTAAGGGGGGAGCCCCCCGGAAACCCCGCGCTCGTAGGCGGCGACCGATCCCAGGCTCGGGTGGAAGCTGACGAAAGCTCCGCAGCCGACCGGGATCCGGGGCGGTGCGCCGGTCATCATGTAATGATTACCGGCCCCATGGTTCCCTTGCTCGTGGCGGATCGAACGGACGATCGAGAGCTTGTCGGCGATCGCCGCGAGCCTGGGCACGTTCTTCGAGAACCGGAACCCGGGGATCTTGGTCGCGATCGAGTCGTATTCCCCCCGGATCTCGGCCGGCGCGCCCGGCTTGGGGTCGAACGTTTCGTAGTGGCTCGGCCCGCCATCCATCCAGATCAAGATGCAGCTCGTGGCGGACGCCGATGTCGTACCCGGTGCTTGGAGAGCCGCCTGCCCCTTGAGCCTCAAGGCGTCGACCAGGCCGCCGCCGATCAGAGCGCCCAGACCGAGCCGAAGGCAGTCTCGCCGCGTGGCGCTCTCGCAATTCGTATAAACGCTCATCGGGACCTCGATGAATTAAGGGTGGCGTCGTGAATGGTCCGACTCGGCAGGAACGCAGTTAGTCCTTGAAAACGAACTCGGCCGAATTGATCAGGGCCCAGAGCAGGTCCTCAGTCGCCTGTCGGGGCTTGACCTTTTCCTGAGCAAAGAATTCTTGGCCGATCGCCTTCTCTTCATCGGTCGGCAGTCGATTGTAGACCAGCAGGTAGAGCTCTTCGACGATTTCAGCGGGATTCTTGCCGGTGGCGGCCAGCTTGGCTGCGCGTCCCTCGTCGCTTGTAATCTTCCGGTGGAGCTCCGGAGAGTTCATCAGGTGCAGGGCCTGTGTGACGGACGTGTCGGGGGTCCGCTCACAAGGGGGGTCCTGGTTCGGGTCGGGTCTGCCGAACGTGTCGAGGAAGAGCGAAGGGGTGCGGTGCGTCCAGATCGCCACGGCCCTCGAGTTCGCCGGCACCCCCTGGAACGTGTTCGCAACCTGCGTGATGTCGGCGATCGCGTCGAGCATGACCTCGGCCCGCAATCGCTGGCGGTAGTGCCGGGAGTAGTTCCGTGTGTCGGCGCTATTGCGCTCGTTCGGCTCCGAGCTGAGCCCGTAGACGGTTGAGCTCACAATCGTCCGGATCAAGTGCTTCAGGTCGTGTTTGTGCTGGCGGAAATCGTCGGCCAGGGCTTTCAGCAGCGGCGGGTTACTGGCGGGGTTTGTCGCTCGGAGGTCGTCGACCGGCTCCACGATCCCACGGCCCATCAGGTCGGCCCAGACGCGGTTGACGATGACCTCGGCGAGGTACGGGTTCTCCGAACTCGTCATCCAATCGGCCAGCGCCTCGCGTGGGTCCGAATCGGGGTCGTTGGCCTCGCGTGCTTTGCCGAAGAGGGGCTTAGGGGGCAAGACCTCGCCGCTCAAGGGGTGCTTGACGACCCCCTCCTTGGCCGTGAACATGATCTCTTCGCTTCCTGAGATCGGCGGGGAGAGTCCTGTCCCTTTGCGGCCGATCCTGGCGAAGTAGGCGGCGAATCCGTAAAAATCTTCCTGCCCCCAGGCCTCGAACGGATGGTGGTGGCACTTGGCGCAATCGAGGCGGATCCCGAGGAAGAGCTGACTCATCATCGGCGCGATTTCGTCGGGGTCGCGCCGATCGCGGAAGATGGTGGCCGCGCCGTTGTGGAAGGTGCTGCCTTGCGCGGTCACGATCTCGCGAACGAATTGATCGTAAGGCATGTTCCTGCGGAAGGCGTCGCGGACCCAGGCGTCGAGGTTGAAGACCGCCTTGATTCCGACCCGGTAGGGGTTGGGACGGAGTAGGTCGAGCCACTTATTCGCCCAGACATCGGCATACTCGGGGCGCTGGAGGAGCCGATCGACGAGCATCGGCCGCTTCTCGGGAGACGGGTCGGCGAGGAAGGCGCGGACTTCGTCGGGGGATGGCTGCCGTCCGATGATGTCGAGCGAGACCCTGCGCAGGTAGGTGGCGTCGCCGGCCGGTTCCGACGGCAGGATGCCCAGCCGTTTGAGCTTGGTCCAGACATGCTCATCAATGAAGTTGGTTCGAGGCAGGGCGGCGTAGAGGTTGCCCGACACTTCGCCCGGCAAGGGAATCGTGACCTCGCTGGTGGCGAACTTGTCACGGAACCGCGCGGTGATGGCCGCTTCGCCCGGAATCGGCCCCGCCTTGAGCAGGCCGTTGGCCGCCACCTCGACGATCCCACTCTCGTTTGACTGGAAGGCGGAGAGGTGGGTGACATCCTGGGCGGATCCGTCGGAGAAGTGCGCGGTCACTGCGAGTTGCTGGTCGGAGCCCGGGGTCATCAACCGGTCGGAGGGGACGACGCTGATCCGGTCGAGCCGGGGTGCCTCACGCGGGGTCCGTGGCATCCCGAGTTCGATCCAGCGCACCACGGTGGCCATCGCCTCGCTGTCCGGATCGAGCCGACGACCTCCGCCGTGTGAAAGCTTCGCCGTTCCTTTTAAGAGGAGCAAGCTCTGCTCGGGTGCGGCCGGAAAGACGCGCCGGCCTCGTGCTTCAAGCGCGATCGCGGCGAAGTCCGAGTCGGCGTCGAACGCGAGAATCGAGAGTTGAAAGCCGTTTTGCCCCCGGGCTTTGCCGTGGCAGGCCCCCGCATTGCAGCCTGCTCGGCTGAGCAGGGGCATCACGTCGCGTTCGAAGGTCGGCCGGTCGGGTTCGGTCGTCCCGGAGACTTGCAGCGTGAGGTGGGCTGTGTGTTCGCCCAGGGTGGCCAAGATCCGCGCTTCACCGTCGCCCTTGGCGCGGGCGACTCCCTCGGCGCTGACCGCCACGACCTCAGGCGTCTCGCTCTGCCACTTGACCCGGCGGGTCAAATCGACTTGCAAGCCATCCACCTTGCCGATCGCCAGGATCTGCTGGCGGGCGGCCGGGCCGTGAAGCGTCGGGACGCCCGAGAGCAACGTCAAGTTGGTAGGCTCAGGATCCGCCGCAAGAATCTCACGCGGGCCGACGGTGGCCACGATCAACGACATTCCGAAGAATAAGGCGAGCGTACGCAAGGGCATGGCCTCGACCGACGAGCGACTCGATTTCCTGTCTCTCGTTCCCAACTCAACCGAGATCGTATACGAAAAACGCACGATTGTCTAACAATAGTGCAACGAGAGAGGGTAGGCGTCAAAACGATGCTTCATGGCTTCGATTCTTCGAGCCAGACCGGAGAAGAGAACGCGCCGTTGCCGGCGATATCCCAGGCTTCGACGCGGATCCACTGATGCCCCTTGAGTTCGGGCTGGAGGGTCAGAGTGCGACGGCCGAACGGCTCGGTGTCGGTCAAGTCGATCCGCTGGCGAACGACCTTCGTTCCATCGCCCGAGACCAGTTCGGCGAACTCGAGTGGAAACGTCCATTCCAGAGTGATTTGCGTCTCGGGCTTCGACGATATGTTCAGGTCCAGCGTCTCGCCGCTGGCCTTGCCGCCGACGCTGAAGTCACGCAGGAGGACCTCACCGGTGGTCACGAAGAACCGGCCTCCGCGAATCGCGTCGAGCACGGGCTGCCATCCCTCCTCGAACCGTGGGATGTGATCGAGGCGGAGGTAGTTGATATTCATGTGGCCATAGAGTTCGTGCGTGTGGTCGAGCTTGAAGACGTCGACCTCGCCGATCATCTGCTTTTTCCCCCCCCAGTTGGCCATGTCGTCGAGCAGGTCGAGCGCACGCTGGCCGAGCCGAGGGTTCGCAAGGTCGGCCGGCATCGCCTTCCAGGCTGCTCCCAGCCAGGTGTCGGCTCGAAAATAATCCTCGTTCCGGAAGGCGTCCGGCGCCCAGTTCGACGCCTTGATCCGGGGATGCGCGGTCCAGACCAGGCCATGCTCCCGTTCCAGGAGCCGAGTCATGTCCTCGCGACTGCCGACCCGGTAGACCGTCCCCCGGCGCGGGTCTTCCTCGGCGAACGGCTCGCCTGATGCCCGTTTCATGGTCCAGTAGACGGGCTTCGGAAAGAAGGACATCCAGTGCCCGGAGTGCTGCCCCGGACCGGAGATCCCAAGAAAGGTGTCGACCTCCTCGCCCGGCAGGATCAAGAGCTCCGCGTCGGAAAGCCGTCGGCACTCGGCGAACATTGCGTCAAGCTCGGGGAGCCGGAGCGGGCCCGGGTCTTTCTGGTGTCCGTCGCCATGAAATTCACCCAGGTGGACAAAATTGACATTCATGTCCTTGAACATGCGAACAAAGTCAGGGGTCGTTCTCACCCCCCCTTGGGCCGCCTCCTTCATCGCGGCCATTGTGATTGCCATGTGATAGTGGCTGGTGAAGGTGGTGTGCCCGGGAATCTCAGGGAAGCGATCGCCGTGGGTGTAGCGCAGTGTTTCGCGGAGCGCCTCGTCCGCTTTCTTCAGGCTCAGCAGATAGAAGACACCCATGTGCTGCTCGGTGCCCGGAGGGGCATTGAACCAAGGGACATAGTTGCCGCCCCCGGTTTCGGCCTGGCGAATTCCAAACCCAGGCCGCTCGTCGAGTCCACGGTGGTTGCGCCCCTGCCAGACGTTTTGCAGGTTGTCGGTAAAGTCGCGTGGCGTAAAAAACCGGTGCGGCGGCGGAAAGCAGGCTACTGACCCGAGTTCGGATTCGGCAATGATCGCTCGGTGTCGGACGGCCACAGCCTGGTCGTTCGCCTGTTTGTCGAGATTGTGACGTGCGAGTTTCCCTTCGGTATCCATCCAGGCGAATTGCGACCAGCTTGGAGTTTCGGAGGCCAGACCCGCGTCGTAGAGGTAGGCGCGATCGGCCTCCTTCGTGCTCAGCACGCTTTCGACGTTGACGAGCCGGCTTCCCCGGTACACGGTCAGGTGCAACTCTCCCGTGAACGGACCGGCGGCCACGTTGCCCAGGATGACCGAGGCGCGTTGGCCCTGGCTGACCACGCGGATCCGCTTGAGGTCAAGCTGGGCTCGATACGACTGGAACGGACGCTTGGCTGGGTTATCGAAGAAGACGTTGAAAAGGCTCATCCCAGGGGGCCGGTCCGGAGGTGACATTCGCGAACCGACCGTCACGAACGTCACCGGATCGACGTCCTTCAGCAGCGTCGCCAGGGCTGGCTTCTCGTCGTCCACGACGATGCCTATGCTGGCTAGTAGTGGTCTGCCGGGACGAGTGTCGAGGAGGAGTTGTCCCGTCTCCCCCGCCGCCACGGGCCACTCGACTTTGAGCCGACCTGTCTTGGCTTGCTCTTCCGTCGTGATCGTCACGCCGCACTCAGGGTGATAGTCGCTTAAGTCGACGGGGACGATTTCCGCCGCCCTGGCCGTACGGGATAGCGACGAGGCGGCTAGAAGGCCCGCCAGTCCGATTGCCAGGGGAAACTTGAAACGCTTGCAAGTCGCGGAGAAAACCATGCTCGACCTCTTCGACTTGACGGTGACCGAACGCGGGCGTGTAGCGACCCGATCGGGCGGGGGAACGGTTCGACCTTGGGGCGATGTCGCTCGAGAAGGATCAGACTACCTGGGAGTTTATCCGCAGGCTATCGAGAACTTGCGAACGAGTGGGGCCACCTCGAGTCCGTCCCAATCCGGGCCGGGCGACCCTGATCGACCTGGCGATGGCTCTCGGGCTCCACCAGGAAGTGAAGATTCACCGAACGGCGGCTCGGCCTTGGCCTGATGATCAAACTACGTGGCTGTGGAAAGTTGAAGTCCGGAGCTTCAGCCGCCTGATTGTGGCCCCAACGGGCCTGGTGCCCGAATGTCATTTCATCGCCTTTTTGGAATCTCAGGCCGCGGTCGGGTACTGCCTCGTCGCAGGTTGTTTTTTTGTCTGGTTGTATTTGATGGATATGACGCATATGTTATTTGGGGATTTAGGGCTTTGAATTCAATTGATTGGCTTGCGATCTGGGGTGGTTTACCCTTGGGCTGCCTACATCTGGGTGGCTGGGGTCCGTACTCGGCCCCCGTGCGAGAGCCGGCAGACGGTCGCCGAGTACGAGCTCCAGTCGCCTAAATCGTTCGGTCTCTGATTCACTTGAACAAAAATCTCGCTTTTGAGCATGGTTGAATTGTGTGGGCTATGCTGATGAGGCGATCGCGATTGATCGCGATTTGTTCCGGAAACCACTTTTGGTGGCGCACGGTGATGAACTCCATCGCCTTGTCGTTCCGAAGCTGGCCCACGAGGCCCCCGATCAAGACGCTCCAACCTATCCCACGCGGTGGCTGTTTCATCGGTCTCCTCCCCCGTTGGGCGGCCGCTTATCCTCTTTTTATGTTTGAGGAGTTTTTTTGATGCTTCGTTCCTTCGGTTTTGCGTCGGTTCTTGTTGTTGTGCTTTCCGCCCCCGGCACTTCGGCCCACGCGCAATATCGTTACCCCGCGGGGTATGGTGGGTGGGGGGGCTGGGGAGGGGGTGGATCGACCGTTCAGGGAAACATCGCCAGCGGCATGGGGAACTACGCCGCCGGGGCCGGGGCGTACAACGTACAGACTGCGCAGGCCCGTTCCATCAACGCGAACACAGCAATGCAATGGAATGACTACATGTACGCGGTCAACAAGCAGAACAGCGCGACTGTGATGGCCCGCCTCAACAAGCAGCAGAAGAATGTCAACGAAACGGCTGACGCGACGTACAAGCGGCTCCATGACAACCCTGAGCCCCACGACATCCACACTGGAGACGCCCTGAACATCGTTCTCACCGAACTGGCCAACCCCAAGGTGTATACCCAGTTCGTCCAAAAGTCGACGCAACCGATCGACAGCCGGCTGGTCAAGAGCATCAACTTCCAGTTCGCTGCCCAGATGATTCTGATCAGCCTGGACGACATCAGCACTCGGGGCGTCCCCGACGTTCTCGCCACGAACCCGGCCTTCGAAGCGGATCGTCAGGCGATCCGGGCCCTCGTCGCGAAGGGAAAGAAGGAGGCCGAGAGCTCGAACCAGGTCTCGACCGAAACCCTCCGAAGCTTCCGGGAGGCGGTCAAAGTCTTGCAGGGCAAGGCCGACAGCACGTTCGCGCAGGGGACGCGCCAGCGGGACGAGGTCGATAACTACCTGAAGGCTCTCTACGGCATGTCCAAGATGCTCGAACAGCCCAAGGTGGAGCAATTCCTCAAGGGGCTCAACCAGTACCCGACGACGACCATGGGGCACCTGATCACGTTCATGCAGAGCTTTAACCTGCATTTCGGCGTGGCGAAGAATCCGGAACAAGAGGCGGCCTACGACCAGATCTACCCGATGCTTGTGCAACTCCGCGACCAGTCTCAGGGACAGGGCTCGAACCCGGTGACGGCCCAGGCTCCGTTGCCGGACCCGAAGCATGCGACGTCGTTCTTTTCCAGGATGGATTACAGCCACTTCCAGCCTCAGCCGGATCCGCACACCGGTGCCGTGCCCGCGCCCCCCGCGCCGGGACAGCCCCGATAAGCCAGAACCGCGGTCGCTTCCTGTCCGTTTCAGAGTCCCAGGTGATCGCATGATCACAGTCGGGGCGGCTATGATTCGCTGCCCCGATTTCCTGCAAAAAACTCGTGTTCATTTGATGAAAGTTGCGAAGCCTATGCCTCGCAATATGCTTGAGGAGTGACAGGAATGAGACCGGTCTCCCGATGGTTCGGCGTGTTGGTACTTGGGGTTTGCCAGGGCTCCGGAGCCCAGGAAACCGTAAAGTCAGGCAAGGATGCTCCGGCCACTGCCAGGGTGGCCGCCCCGGCGGCAAGTCAGGCCGACGATGCCAAGGCGATCGCTACGCTGATCGCGTCGTTCACGAAAGCGTTCAACGCGGGCGACGCTGTCGCTGCCGCTGCGACTTACTCGGAGGAGGCCCTCGTCGTCGACGAGCAGGGTAAGCGGACCGAGGGCCGCGCTGCCGTGCGTGACCAGCTCGCCGCCTCGTTTGCGGACAACCCCGGCAGCACCATTGCCATCAAGGTGGATGCCCTGCGCTTCCTTGGTCCCGATACGGCGCTCGAGGAGGGCCAAACGACGATCACGCCGGATGGTGCCCGCGGTGTGCCCGAGGTGACCCACTTCACCGTCGTCTACGTCAAACGCGACGGCCACTGGCTCCAGTCGGCCGTCCGCGACGAGATCAGGCACGACCTGACTCCCCACGACCGCCTGAAGGAACTGGAATGGCTCGTCGGGGACTGGATCAACGAGAGCCAGGATGCGGTCGTGCATACCGCCTGCAAGTGGGCCGACAACGGCAACTTCCTGATTCGCGAATTCACCATGAAAACTCACGGTCAGCCGATCCTGAGCGGCACGCAGCGGATTGGCTGGGACCCGGTGCGGGGCCAGTTCAAAACCTGGATCTTCGACACTGAGGGGGGCTTTGGTGAAGGTTACTGGACCCGCAACGGTGACGAGTGGGTGATCAAGGCCGAGGGCGTTCAGCAGGACGGTCGGCATGCCTCGGTCACGAACATTCTGAAGCGGCTTGGTAAGGACCGGGCGAGCTGGCAGTCGGTCGACCGGACCCTTGGCGGTATCGCAGTGCCCGGGATTGACGAGTTCACCCTGGTGCGTAAGCCACCCGAGGCCGGTAAGTAACGTCCTTTGTAACCCGTTCGGTCCCGCCTTTTTTCATATCAGGATTCGACCCATGACGCGCATACTTTGGAAACTGGCCCTTGGCATTTCTCTGGCGACGCTCGCCAGCCCCTCCGACGTCTTTGCCGGCCGAGGCGGAGGCCGTGGAGGTGGGGGCGGAGGCAGGGACGATCGCGGTGGTGGAAGCCGGGGCGGTGGCATGGGGGGAACCCCGTCATTTAGCCAACCTCGCCAGTCGAATGGGACTCGTCCGTCGGGTAACACGGGGTATGGGGATCGGGCTTCCGGTAACCAGCCCGAATCCGGCAGACGCTCTCAGTCCGGCAATCCCTCGGGCTACGCCAACCGCAACCAGAGCCAGTCTCCTTCCGCCGCCGCCGTGGGGGCGGGTTATTCCAACCGCAACCAGAGCCAATCTCCTTCAGCCGCTGCTGCGGGCGTTGCCAATCGCAACCAGAGTCAATCCCCTTCCGCTGCTGCTGCGGGCGCAGGCTACGCCAACCGCAACCAGAACCAGTCCGCTTCGGCTGCCGCTGCGGGCGCAGGCTACGCCAACCGCAACCAGAACCAGTCCGCTTCGGCTGCCGCTGCGGGCGCAGGCTACGCCAACCGCAACCAGAACCAATCCGCTTCCGCCGCTGCCGTAGGCGCAGGCGTTGCCAATCGCAACCAGTCCCCTTCGACCGCAGGCGCCGCTGCCGCTGGTGCGGGTATTGCGAATCGGAATCAGAGCCCGACCTTCTCCAACGCGGGAGCCGCTGCTGCCGGAGCGGATGTTGCGAATCGAAATCAGAGCCCGACCGTCTCCAATGCGGGAGCCGCCGCCGCTGGCGCGGGTTATGCGAACCGCAACCAGTACGACGGGTATCATCCCGGCGTGGTCAACGGTTACTGGAATGGCAATAATTCCGCAGCCTGGGGGGCGGCGGGCTACGGTCTGGGTGCCATGACCGGGGTCGGGGCCTGGGGCACCGGCTCGCCGATGTATTCCTACGGTTATTCGAGCTACAGCAACCCCTACTCCGGATCGGGCGGTGCGGTGCAGCAGGCCGGTGTTTCGCAGCAACCTGGCGACGCGCCCCAGCAGACCGCGGCGCCCGCCTCTGATTACTCCCAGCCGATCAGCACGACCGCCACTCACCCCGAGCCGGCCGTCGCCGATCAGGCGACCGCGGCGTTCAACCAGGCCCGTGAGGCGTTCAAGGCGGGTGACTATGCCAACGCTTTGCAACTTGACCAGCAGGCGCTGACGCAGATGCCCAACGACACGACGCTGCACGAGTTCCTCGCGCTGGTGCTCTTCGCGCAAGGCAAGTACGAGCAGGCCGCGGCACCCCTCTATGCGGTGCTCTCAGTCGGACCCGGTTGGGACTGGACCACCTTGAGCGGGATGTATCCCGACGTTGCGACCTACACCGGGCAGCTCCGTAACCTGGAAGCGTACGTCGCCGCAAACCCCAACTCGGCCCAGGGCCGTTTCGTGCTGGCCTACCAGTACCTTTCCGAGGGGCACGACGAAAACGCGGTCACCCAACTCAAGCAGGTCGTGAAGCTCCAGCCGGAAGACACGCTCTCGGCGCAACTCGTCGCCCGATACCAGCCTTCCGGAGACACCCCGTCCGCCCCCGCCGGGGTGGCCCCAGCCGATTCACCGGCCGTCGATGGGAAGTTGCCCGGGAAGTGGGTGGCCACTCCGGCCAAAGACGCAAACATCGCCCTGTCGATTCAGGACGACGGTCGCTTCACCTGGGCCGCGACGGGTCAGGGAAAGCCGCCGACGACAATCGCGGGGGCGTCGACCTTCGCGGACGGCGTTCTGACCCTCGTCGATCAAGGGGGCCAGAGCGGCAGTCTGGCCGGCAAGGTGATCTGGCAGAACGCCGATCATTTCACCTTCCGACTCGCTGGCGCACCGCCGACAGACCCGGGGTTGAGCTTCGCCCGGTAAGTCTAGAGCGATTTTCATTTGGGTGGATCACAGGCTGGGTGACTGGGGGCCGCGTATGGCCCCCAGTTTTTTTTGCCCTCGCACTGGGGGCCGAATGGCCACCAGCCACCCAGGTGTGGGCAACTTGAGGGGAAACCGCCATACTACTTTTGAGGATCGGACGGTTCTGGAGGCAAGTGAATTTATTTGACGTGAATTGAAATGAGCAAGCAACATAGTAAGCTGTCGCGCGCGATTACTCGTTTCGTCGAGAATCCCATCACCAATCTGGTGAAGGGGATCGTTCTTCTCCTGATCGGTCTGTCCGATGCCTCGAGAACCTTCGCCAATGACCTTGCGCACCAGCAACTCCGTGTCGGTCATGGCCTGATCGTCATCGGGATTTTCAGCATTCTCGGTGCCCTCCCGCACTTGATCGACGGCCTCGAAGCGGGCCGGCGATACCTTGAACTCCGGGATCGGAAAGCCGATCCGGATCACCACGATCCAGGGGGGCAGGCCTGAGAATCGCGATCGGGGAAGGTTTTGCGTCCACGATCGCAGGGCATGGTGTGGTTTGGGGCGGATCGTCGATTCGAAATGAAGCCGGCCGGTCCTTTTGAGGGGCCGGCCGGAACAATTGGTTCTGGTGGGAGAAGACGGTCCGTGCGTCTATCGAAGGAGAAGGAGGATCAAGGCCAGCAGGAGCGGCACGGTGTTGAGAATCAGGCCGGCCACGGAATATCGGGCGACCGACTGATGACCACACTGCGCGAGCAACAGGCCCAGTCCACCAAGAGCCAGTCCGATCAGCGGCGGCCCGAACGGCAGCGAGGCATGAGACCCGATCACCCATCCGGCTCCATGCTGCGGGACGAGTAAGGCGAAGGCAAACGCCCATCCCAGCGCCACCATCAAGCCCAACAGAACGGACGCCTGTCCCAGCAAGAGGGAGAAGAACCAGGCGGTTTTCGGGATCAATCGTTCGGTCCGCATCACGTCCTCCTTTCCTCGAATCGGTGGCCAGTGAAGCCATTCCGTTCGCTTCGCAGGGATATTCGCTCGGCGACCGTCCTTATGCTGAGAAAGAGCATGGCTCGTTCTCGATTCTAACGCGTGCTTTGCTAAAGCATCCCTATGTGTTGTCCTCGGGTCGATACCATCTCGTTACCCCAATTCGGGGCTGACCCGCCGGACTTATCTCCAGTACGCCGGAGGGGCCCCCAAGGTTCAGTCCGTCCGACTTCCCAGCCTGTCGGGGAGGGTTCCATGGCCGAGTTGGTCCCTCGCATCTCCTTGCTCAGTCTGGAGTTCCCCTTGTCTGGCGGGAGATTTCTTGAACAATGGAATCCTGGGCGACGAAGGACAACAGAGGGGCGTCGGTCTGACGCCCGAGTGGGTTACTCCTGCGCCACATAAAAAACAAGGAATCCGCACAATGCCAACCACCACTGCCGTCGATATTTACGACGAGATTGAGGCTCTCAAGGTGCGCGAGGACGCCGCGATCCTCGCGCACTACTACCAGGACGGCGAAATCCAGGAGTTGGCCGACATCACGGGGGATAGCCTCAAGCTGGCCCGCGAGGCGACCAAGATCACCAATCGGACGATCGTGTTCTGCGGGGTCCATTTCATGGCCGAGACGGCCAAGATGCTCAACCCCGAGAAACGGGTGCTTCTCCCCGACATGGGCGCGGGTTGTAGCCTGTCCGATAGTTGCCCTGCGCCGGCTCTCGAGCGGCGGCAGAATCAACTCCGTGCCGAGGGCCGTCGGTTTCAGACGGTCACGTACATCAACAGCACGGCTGCGGTGAAGGCGCTTTCCGACTGGGTCGTTACCTCGGGGAATGCAGAAGAGATCATCAGGAGGGTTCCCGACGACGTTGAGATCCTCTTCGTGCCCGACCGTCACTTGGGCCAGTACCTGATTGAGGTGACCGGCCGGCCGATGATCCTTTGGGATGGATCATGCATGGTGCACGAAGTCTTCAGCGTGGGGGACTTGCTCCGCTTGAAGCGGCGGATGCCGGAGTCGTTGACGATCGCACATCCGGAATGCCCGACGAACATTCGCGAGCAGAGCGAGTTTGTGGGGGGGACCGAGGCGATGATCAAGTACGTCGCCCGGTATGAGGCACCGACCGATTTCTTGGTCGCCACCGAGGCCAACATGCTCTGGCAGTTGGAGGCCAAGGTCCCCCGCCATCGTTACCACCCGGTGCCGGGCGTGACCTGCGCCTGCAACAAGTGCCCGCACATGGCCCGGAACACCCTGGAAAAGCTCCGCGATTGCCTGGCTCACGGCACCCCTGAGATCCTCTGGCAGCCCCAGTTCGAGCGGGCCGCCGAAGTTCTCCGCCGGAGCCTCCTCGATCCGTCGGCGAAGTAATTTTTCTTTGAAGGCGAGGGGGAGCGTCAACTCCCCTGTCTTCCATGTCATGGCGTGATGCCTGGAGAGGGACGCTCGCCCCCAGAGACGAGCGTCCCGAGCTTTATTCCGCGTCCTCGACGGTCACCGCCATCACAACGGGCGCAGTGCCGTCGGGGCCTTTGACGAATTCGATCTGAGTAATAACGTCGTTCCGCTTGGGAGTGATCGCCAGGTAGCGGATCTGCTGACCACGGAGCGGGAACGCGTATTTCGACTCGGGGACGTCGACGCGGCGGATGTAGTCGGCGAAGTGAATCCCGTTCTTGAGCGGATGGTCCTCGGTTGCGCCGCCGGCATAGTGCAGGCGGACGATCATCGAGACCGACCCCTCTGCGCCTCCCGGATAGCCCCAACCGCTCACGCCGCTGAGGAGGTGAATGGTCTTGGCCGGGACGTTGCACGCGAGGCTGACCGACTTTGGCATCGTCGGCGGGAAGGTGCCCGCCGGGCCGAAGAGCATGATGACGTTGGGGACCCGTTCCCCACGCGGGTCGACGAGGCGGAACGGCACGCCTTCGAAAGTCTTGGGCGACCAGTCGCCGAAGATCAGACGTTCTGCTCCGGCGTCCTTGCTGTAGAACATCCCGGTCGTACTGACGATGGTGGCCGACTTGGCCAGGTCGAGCGGCAGAAATTTGCCTCGCTGGGTGAGGAACTCGAGCAGGTTGGCGATCCCCTCGGGATTCACCTGTTTCTCGAAGCCCTCGGGCATGATTGACTTGGGCGACGCTTGCAACTCCTCGACATCCGCGCGGAGGATGACGTGGGGCTTCCCTTCGGCGTCACCCAACTCAATCGCGGTCTTCGTCTCTGACGTCAGAACGCCGACGAAGACCTGGCCATCGGTGGTCGCCACGTTGTACTGGCGGTAGTTCCCCTCAACGCTCCGACTTGGGTCGAGGATGTGGACGAGCAGTTCCTCCTTGGGATGGACGGCCATCCCGGTGAGGTCAGGGCCGACTTTGCCCCCCTCGGCGCCATGGGTGTGGCACTTGAGGCACTGCTGCTGGAAGACGACCTTGCCGAGGGCCGCGTCCCCTTTGCGAAGGACGAGCGGAGAAAGCTCTTCGATCACTTTCTGGCGGTCGGCATTCGGCAGGCTCCCGCCTCGAGCGAGCAAGGCCCGGGCCCGCTGGCGGATCTTGGCTTCGGGATGGGCGGCCAGCGACTGGGTCTGATCGAGGGTCAGGTCGCCCAGCGAGACCTCCTGGTTCTCGATCGCATTCAAGAGTGCGGTGGTCGCTACCGGCCGGCGAAGCAGGACTCCAATGGCGGTCGATTTCGCTGTGGGCGTGAGCCGGCCGATGAGCTTGACCAGGGCCGGTCCGACCGACTCCGCCCTACTCTCGCTCAGCGCTTCGATGATCCCCTTGGCGAGCGTGGGCGAGGTTCGGGGCGTGATGATTTCGAGCAGTGAATCGACCACGCCGGAGTCGTCCGGCCGGAAGCCAATCAACTGCTTCGCGGTGGCGATCCGCTGGTTCTCAGTCTGCTTCTCGTCTTGAACATCCGCCAGGAGCGACTTGCCAACTTCGACGGCATAGGTCTCGAAGTGCCGACTGCCCCAGGCAGTCGCCAGGCGAAGGAGTTGCCCCTTCGCCCCTGGCGAGATCCGGGTCAAGACGCCGGCCAGGGTCTTCTCCGCCTTCTCGTCAAGCGTTGCCGGCCGATCCTTGGGCCAGCCTTTGACCAGGCCGGCAACGACCGCCTCGACGACGCTGGGGTCCGCGTCGCCCAATGAGGCGATCAAGGTGTTGACTGACGCGATCGGGCCTCCTCGGGCATAATGCTCGGCGACGATGTTCGTGACGGCGAGCAGACGGGGAGAGACGGGTTTCGTCGTGGCGACAGCCTGAAGGAACCCGAGCGCATTCCGCGCGGCGACGGCCGTGGCCGCGTCGGGGATCCAGCGGTCGCCGGCATTCTCCGGCTTCATCAGCAAGGCCGCGACCGCCTTGCCGACACCCGTTGATTCGGGCATCTCCGAGAGCGCCAAGAGTGCATTGAGCCGGACCAGGGCGTCGGGATCGTCGATGAGCCCCTTCGTCAGGATCGCCTCGAGGGATTGCGGGTTCCGGGGGAGGACTTTCAGAGCGTTCATCCGCACGCCGGCCGACTTGTGCCCGAGCGCCTCGATGGCGACACCGGCCGCCTCGGGGTGGGTGCCGTCCAGCGCTCCGAGACCGTGGATTGTCCAGAGGGCGTGGATGGCCGCCGGATTCAAGCCGATCGCGTCCACTCCTGGGTCGCGTGTGAGCGCGAACAAGGCGGGCAGGACGTCACGATCGCCGCGCTCGACGAGGAGTCGTTGAGCGTGGATTCTCCAAAACATGTTGCTGTTCTTGAGCGTATCGACAAGTTGCCCAGGCGTGGCCTTCGCCAGCGAAAGCGGAGGTGCGAGCTTGGAGGCTCGATTCACAATGCGGTAGATCCGGCCGTGCGTCTTGTCGCGAAGGTCGGTCTCATAGGCCCCTCCCCGCCCCGTCGCGAAGCCGGCCGGGGTCGGGTTGTGCTGCACGATGTAGTTGTACCAGTCGATGACCCAGACCTGGCCGTCGGGGCCTACCTCGGCCATGGTCGGGGCGGTCCATTCATCGTCGCTGGCGAACAGGTTCACCGGGTTGGTTGAATGGAAGTCGCTCCCTTCTCGGGTCAGGACGAAGGTGCCGACGAGATGGCCGGTCGGCTCGGCGACGAACGCGGTGCGGTTCCAGTAGAACTCGGGGTAGGCTCGGGCAGTGTAGAGCGCATGCCCTGCTCCCGCAGTGTACCCGCCGTGATGGTCGACCTGGCGGACCCGGTCGGTCACGGCTTTGAACATGTGAGTGTCGGCGATCATTCCCAAGACGCTGGACGACCAGCCGCGCACCGCTTCGTAATAGCGGTTCGGGATTGCCAGGTACATGCTCGGGTTGCGGTTGGCGGTCGACCCGAAGACGAGCCCTTCTTCGCTGATCCCGACTCCCCAGGAGTTGTTGCTCGTGCTCCGGAGGAACTCGAGCGCGGAACCGTCCGACTTGAAGCGGTAGAACCCTTGCGAGAACTTGAGCGCCTCGCCGCCCACCTGCCCCGAGAAACCCGAGTAGCCGACCATTCCCCAAATCCAGTTGTCGAGTCCGTAGCGCAGGTTGCTCGGTCCGGCATGGGTGTCGTGGGTTCTCCAGCCACCGAAGAGGACCCGCCGCTCGTCCGCCTTGTCGTCGCCGTCGTTGTCCTTGAGGAAGAGGGTCTGGGGCGCCTGATGCACGATCAGGCCGCCTTGAGAGAAGGTCAGGCTGGTGGGAATGCTCAGCTTGTCGGCGAAGATGGTGAACTTGTCCGCCCGGCCGTCGCCGTCGGTGTCTTCGCAGATTTTGATCCGATCGCGGCCGAGTCCTTCGGACTTCAGTTCGTTCGGATAGTCGACGCTCTCGGCGATCCAGAGTCGGCCCCGCTCGTCCCAGTTCATGCAGAGCGGCTTGTCAATTTGCGGTTCCGAGGCGAAGAGTTCGGCGGTGAATCCTTCGGGAACGATGATGTGCTTTTGTGACTCGGCGGGGTCGACCGGGCGCTGCATCTTGTTCCATTGCCCGTCCCCTTTGGGGTTACCGTCCGGTGGATAGAACGCGATCTTGGCTTCATCGTACTCGAATGGCTTCACATTCGGGTTCTTGGGAGTCATCGTCGGCAGCGGCGGGGCGGATCGATCGGCGAATGCCCCGGCGACAGCCGGGTCGGTTGCCGAGGCCCAACGGATCCCGCGTTCGAGGAGATTTTCAAAGCCAGGGTGGCCCCAGGTGCGTTCGTCGTGGCCCCAGGCGGTATAAAAAACTCGGCCTTTGCCTTGGGTTCTGACCCAGGTCCAGGGCTCACGCCCTTGGTTGTCCACTCGGTAGGCGAGAACGGTCCGACCTTCGGTGTTGTGCTGGTGGTGGACGTAGGTCTCGTCCCAGCTCTCGAAGCCACGATACCCCTTCATGAGCGGGTGGTCGGGCTCGGCGATCGTGTCGCGCATGACCCCCGTCCCGTGGCGCAGGAATTGGGCACCCATCAAGGCAACGACCTTGGCGGAGTTCCGGAAGCAGTACGAGGCGCAGTGCACCGGAACGAACCCGCCTCCGCCGTTGACGTAGTCGAGAAGGGCCTGCTCCTGGTCGTCCCCGATCTTGTCGATATTGGCGTAGAGAAGAACGGCCTTGTATCCGGCCAGCGTCTTCGGATTGAGGTCGTTGACGTCCTCGCTGTAGGTCAGCTCGATGCCGCGCGATCGCAAGACGGGATCGATCTGGCGAAACCGGTCTGCCGGGCGATGATGCCCCTGATCGCCCAGGAAAAGAACCCGGAGCGGATCGGCCGCCTCGGCGAATGGCACAGAACCCAGAAAAAGAGCCGAAAAGGTCCAGACGACGAGCGCCTGCTTCGCCATCGATCTCATGACGAGGTCTCCGAACCGCGCGATGTGGGCATCAGAAAGGAAGAAAGCACGATGAGGACGATTCGCTTGTCAAGAATCTTAGAAGAATTGCGCCTGATGCCACAAGGGGAGAGGCCGACAATTGAGGTGAGACCCACGCATTTGAGGAAAAGCACGCTCCGACCTGGATGACGTCCGCTTGGCCGTTACCTCATCCCTTTGCATCGATCGGGAACTCGTCTGTCCCGTGCTTGTGACACGTAAAATGACCTTCCAAAAATTGTGTGGGTTGATCGTGTTTGTGTATTATTGTTATGTTGATGATTTTGAAAAATGATCTACTTCGCGATCGGGAATTCCAGGCGACCCAGGTTTGAGCAATTCGCCGGTCAACGGCGCTAGGCGATTCGTCGGGGATCTGGGGAGGAGAACTCGACGAGTCTCGGTTCCCAGTCGAATTGGGAGTGATCGTTGGAATTCTCAGGTTTGGCGGTGAGAGCGATCGCCGATCGAGCGAGGGTGTTCAAAACGACCAGCAGGAGCACGATCTCGAACGGCCAACGGTCCGATAGTTTGTCGAAGATCCCTCCGTAATTGAGAACGGTCCGTCCCGTCAGAGAAATCATCAGGCAGACTGTGAAGCTGAGCGAGCTGAGGAAGCCTGCCCAGAGGGCGAAGCGAGAGCCTCTGAGGGTTTTCAGGCCGAGGATCAAGGGGGGGGCGTCGAAGACGGCGAAGCCCAGGAGTAAGTCCTTAAAGAAATCGCGAGGCCTTGCCACGTGGAGCGTTCCGAACTGGTAGCCGAGGAAGCAGAGCGCGGCGATTGAGATCGTGAGCGCCCCGAGTGAGATCAGGGCGATCCCCGCGTCGCGGATTCGTCGGGGATCTTGGTGCCAGCGACGAAAATGGCTGAGACGGCGAACCGGGCTGGCTGAGATCGGTTTTCCTGCCAGGAAGTTTTTCAAATCCTCGGCGAGTGCCTGGGCGGTCGGATAGCGATCGGCGGGGGACTTCGCCATCGCCTTGAGGACGATCGTCTCGAGGTCGGCGGGAAGGGCCGGGTTCTCCCACCGGGGCGCCGGGGGGGCTTGTCGGCCGATCCGGAGCAGCAGATCGTGGCGGTCGTCGCCCGGAAACGCGGGTCGGAGCGTCAACAGTTCGTAGAGGGTGACGCCGAGCGAATAGACGTCGGTGCGGTGGTCGATGAGGGAACGCTTGCCGAGGGCCTGTTCGGGACTCATGTAGCGCATCGTTCCGACGAGGTCCCCGGTCCGGGTCAACTCGCCGGCGCCTCCGAAGAGGGCCAGGCCGAAGTCGGTCAGCCAGAGATGGCCGTTGGCATCAACGAGGAGGTTCGCAGGCTTGATATCGCGGTGGACGATTCCGACGTCGTGCGCGTGTTGCAGCGCCTCGGCGGCCTGGAGGCCAATCGAGGCGGCGAAACGGTAGAAGACGTGGGATCGGACCGCGGAGTCCGACGCATTCACCATGGATTGCGAGCGGGGAGCCGGGCGGTTCCCCGAACTGTCCGAAGAGGCGCTGGAGACTCCAGGGGGAGACGAGTTGTCGTCGTCCTGCCCTGATGCGGATTCGGCTTCGCCCCCTGGTCTCAAGCTTCGGATCCATTGAGCCAGGTTCGCGCCTTTGATGAACGGCATTACGAGATAGTGGAGCCCTCGGTTTTCTCCGACCGAATAGATCGGGACGATGTTCCGGTGATTGAGGCTCGCCACGGCCAGGGCTTCGAGCTGGAACCGCTGAATCAGGCGAGGGTCGAGCGCGGCGGCGGCGGTCAGGACCTTGAGCGCCACGGAGCGTCCGAGGGGGACTTGAATGGCTTCGTAGACAAGTCCCATTCCCCCTCGGCCGATCTCGCGAACGATCCGAAATCCATCGAGGGAGATCTCCCCTGATTTCGCCGCGACCGAGGAGGGGTCGGATCGCGAGCCGCCGAGATTGGCGAGGGCGGCGATGGTGTCAAGGAGCCGGCGCACTTCCTCGGTCTTCTCAGGGTAGCGGAGTGCGAATCCTTCAAGGTCGACCGGCTCACCCGCTTCGATCCGGTCGACCAGGTCGGCGAGTTCTTCGGCGAGGACCTGGCTGGCCTCCTCCCCCTGGCTGGTTCCCTTGGCTTGCAGATTCTCGGGGCCGGTCATTGTCCCGGCTCCGCGCGTTCTTGGTCGATGAGGGCGCGGAGCCGTTGAACGGCTCGGAGGTGACGCATCTTCACTGCGCTCAGGCCCATGCCGAGGGTTTCGGCGATCTCGGCGAACGGAAGTTGTTCCTGGTGGCGCATCACCAGCACGTCGAGGTCGGTGGTGGGGAGTTGCTGGAGCATCAAACGCACCCGCTGGCGTTGCTCCTCGCGGAGGACGGCGCAGCTCGGGCTGGAACCCGGGTCGGCCAGGAGGTCGACCAGTTGAGCGGCCGAATCATCGGGGAGGCCCAGGTCGCTCACCGCCTCGCGGCCGACGGCTCGCTTTGATGTTCGGATGTGATAACGGTGGATTTGAGCAAGCCGTTCCAGGGCGAGGCGACGGAGCCAAGCTACGAACGGGAGGGGGCGATCGCGGACGAACTCGGGAAGCCTCGCCCCGGCGGTCGTCAGGGCTTCTTGAACGATGTCCGAGGGATCGACGCGCCGGCTCAGCCGCCGGTCCATCCGGACCGCGACCATCCGCCGCAACCGTTCGCGGTGTCGGGCGAGCAGAGCCTCCACGGCATCGCCATTGCCTTGGATGGCCTCGCGCAGTAATTCCTCGGTCTCGGGGTTTATCGAAGACATCGCGTCGCCTGGCTCAGCGTTTCAGAAAATTCTTTCTGGCAGGTGTGACGATCGGCCCCGTTTTGCAGGAAAGAGTGAGCCAGCCCTCCTTGGCCCGCCGCCTTGTCTCGTCCGGCCTGGTGGAGGTGTGGTAATCCCCGACCGGCGCCAACTTTATTCCCCCACTGCCCCGATGGGTTCGCGCACTCCGACGGGATGGGGGTTTCCACGTACGCGGATGCAGCCATGAGCCAGATCAACGCTTCCAAGAACTCCCCCTCCCGAGCCGCGCGTCGCCCCCCGCTTCGGAAGCGACGAACCCTACCAGTGCTCGAGTCGCTCGAGAGCCGCGAGCTACTCACCATCGCATTCGATTTTCGATACAACCTTGACGCAAGTCAAACGTTCGCGAAGGACATCTCGTACCGCTTGAGGCTTGAAGAAGCCGGCCGTGAGTTGGGGGACCGTCTGACGGATCGGCTTCTGCCGATTAAACCCACGGCTGACAACACCTGGAACGCCACGTTCACGAACCCGTCCACGGGCAAAGACGAGGTCGTCAAAAACCTCAGTGTCCCCGAGAATACACTTGTCGTCTATGTCGGATTTCGGCACCTCGACGGTTCAAACGAACTTGGCGAAGGGGGCCCGGGCGGTTATTCCAATATTGCGACCTCGAACGATCCCAACTGGATCCCCACTGTCAGAGCACGCGGCCAGTCCGGGGCACTCGCAGCCAGGGCGACCGATTTTGGCCCTTGGGGAGGGTCGATCGCTTTTGATATCGATCGACTGTTATCTGGTAAGAACGACTTCTACTCGGTCGCTCTGCACGAGCTGGGACACGTGCTGGGTATTGGAACGGCCAAGTCCTGGAAGACATATGTCAGCGGTGATGTGTTTACAGGCCCTGCCGCCAAGGCTCACTATAACAACCAGAACGTTCCCCTGAACGCCGATCACGACCACTGGGCGGAGAAAACCGCCGATCCCAAGTCGGTGCTGAACCCGCGCGGTGAAGCCGCGATGACCCCGACCCTGACAACGGGGGAGAAGAAACGCTTCACGACTTTGGACTTCGCCGCACTTCAGGACGTCGGCTGGAATGTGATCGGTAACGATTTGGGGGGTGGGGTCCTCAAAGGCAGGGTCACTGACGCCAACGGCCGAGGAGTGGGGGGAGTGCTCGTCGCGGCCAACTGCGTTGCCGGGGCCGGCCTCGAACTGGGGATTCCTCTCGTCCCGTTGTTCTGGAAAGTCACCGACGCCAACGGCTATTACCAGGGCTCGGTCCCCGCAGGCGGAATCTGGCAGGTCACGGCGGACGGACGGGGATTGCACGCCTCCCGAAACGTCGAGATCAGCCCCGCCGGGGCCACCGCGAATTTCGCTCCCTCGGCCGGAGTTGGTTTGGTTGGTTCTCCGGAGGCCGTCGACCTGTCCGGGGACTACGTCATCCTCGGCGAGGGAGACGGGGCTGATAACCAGATCACGATCGGTCGCAATGGCGCCAATCTCGTTGTCACCATCAACGGCGTGACCAGCACCCGTCCGCTCGCATCCCTCGGCGCGATCAAGATCCGGACCGTAGAGGGGGACGACACGGTTGTAATCGACTTCAGCGGCGGCAACCCGATCCCTGCTGGAGGCCTTTTCTTCGACGGTGGGTTTGACGCCGGTGGGGGCAACACGCTCATTCTCCAAGGGGGGACGTTCTCGTCCACCGACATCAATGCGACCGGCCCGGGGGAGGGGACGATCACGTTGGACGGCTCGGTGATTGCTTACAGCGAGGTGAGCGGAGTACGGATCGCCTCGGTTCCGGGCCAGGTGAAGTTCAACGCCGCGAATAACCACAAGCATGATTTCCACGTTGACGCGGGGGGCGGTCTCGGCCTGCGACTCCGTGAGAGTGGTGGACTCGCCGATTTCGCCTTCGCCACCCCGACGTCGCTGAGGATCAATGGCGGCGACGGGATCGACATCTTGTACGTTGACTTCAACAACGGGAATCCGATCCCTGCCGGAGGTCTTTCCTTCGACGGTGGCGCAGGGTTCGACAGCCTGGTCCTCCAGGGGACCTTGCCGTCCGGACGGTTCGCGAAAGAGGTCTACACGGCAACGGATGCCGGATCGGGCACGATCAGCTTCGACGGGTCGATTGTCGCCTTCACGAACATCGAGCCGATCGACGACACCGTTCCCGTGGGTAGCTTGACCGTCAACTTGCCCGCCGGCGATCAGACCGTCAGAATCAGCGACTACATCGACTTTAGCGATCCGGCCCCGACGTTCGTTAAGACCGAGATTGCCAGTAGCGTTTTGAATCCCGGCTTTGAGTCGATCCGTTTCGCCAATAAGACCGAGGTGACCGTCGCCACCCAAGGGGGCAATGACGTCATCAGCCTCGACAATTCCACGCCGGCCACCGGTTTGGCCACGTTGAGGATCCGCGCGGGGGCCGGGAACGACGAGGTTCGTGTCTCCCGCCTTGGGTTCGCGGATGGCGTGACCTACGACATCGACGGCGGTGCCGGCATCGACCGGCTCGTGTACGACTGGAACAACTCCTCCGTGAGTTTGGGGTGGTTTGCAAGCAGCTTTGAGCAGATCGTTTACTTGAACGTCGCGCCTCTTCCGCTCACCAGTCTCGACCCCGCGCCGGCGATTGCCGCCGTGGAGGGACAGAACCTGATGAACGTGGTCGTGGCTCGGTTCGCAACCGTCGAAGCGTATGCGCATGTAAGAGCGAGCGACTATACGGCCATCATCGATTGGGGTGACGGCACCACCTCGCCCGGAGTTGTCGTTGGCACCGACCCGTCTCAGTTTGCCGTGACCGGCACCCATGCCTACAACGACAATCGCGCCTATACGATTCGCACCACGATCACCTACTTGGGCGGTCGGTACGACGACGGTGTCCTCTCCATCCAGTTTACGGCGGGATCGCCCCAGACCTTGGCCGCCTCGGCCACGGTGTCCGGTGCCTCGCTCACGGCGACGGGGGCGGAAATTCAGGCGGTCGAAGGGACGTCGGGGCTCCAGACGGTCGCCACGTTCTCGTCTGCGTCGCTGAACCCGGCGCTCGCCGCGAAGTACACGGCCTTGATCGTTTGGGGCGACGGTACGACCTCCTCGGGCGTGGTCGCCTACATCGGGGGAACCTCGTACCGTGTGACGGACAACCACACGTACCGCACGCCGGGCCGATATCCGGTCACGGTCGAGGTTCGCGAGCTTGGTGCCGGCGGCGCGTCAGTCCTGGCCCAGGGGACGGCCAACGTCGTGGACGCGAAACTCACTGTCGAGCCGGCGACGCTTGCGACGATCCGAGAAGGGGGGGCATTGGCCAACACCCTAGTCGCTCGGATCGTCGACGCCAATCCGACGAGCAGCCAGGCCGGCGATCTTCAGGCCTGGATCGACTACGGAGACGGCACCCCGGCCGCACTTGGCGTCGTGACTCCCGTGGGGGCCTTGGCCACGGGGGAAATGGTCTATGAAGTGCGAACCAGCCACGCCTATGCGAGGCGCGGGTCGTACACAATCACCGTCACGGCCCTCAGCGCCTTCGGAGCCAAGAGTTCCGCGGGTGTGGCACTTCGGGTCGACGACGTCCCGATCGTTCTTACCGCCCGGCTCGATCCCTCCAGCGACAGCGGACTCTCTTCAACCGACGGGATCACCAACGTCGTGAGACCGACGTTCAACGGGACCTCCGAACCGTTCTCGATCGTGGAGGTTCTCGTCCACGCGGTGGGGTCGGCCAACTCGATCTCGGTTGGTCGAGCCGTGGCGGATCAGGCCGGACAGTGGTCGATCACGTCAACCCCGCTCCCCGACGCCTTGTACGATGTGACCGTGAAAGCCGTGGACCGGTTTGGCGACACCACGGCGCAGATCACCCTGCCGCCGCTCACGATCGACACCAAGGCGCCGGTGATCGTCGGGGCCCGGCTCAGGCCGCGTCTCGGCCGCCTCGAACTCGATGTTCTCGACAATCAGACCGGCCTGAACATGGCGAGCCTGCTCAACTCGTCCAACTACGCCGTGCGACGGACGTACCCGATAAGCCCGCGTGCCGTTTTTGTGACCTCGGTCACGACGGCGGCTCTGGGAACCACCGTGGCGGGGAGACCGCAAACGATCGTGCTGACCCTCAACGGCGGTCGAAAGATCGGTCGCGAGCACCTTGTCGTGAGTGTGAATGCGGCCGGTATCGAAGACCTGGCCGGTAATGCCCTGGACGGTGACTTTACCGGGGTTTTCCCCTCCGGCGACGGCAAGCCGCTCGGCGATTTCCGCGCCGCACTTCTCACCAACGGCGTGAAGACCTTCACGCCTCAGCCGGTCGGTGGCTTTGCGGATCCGAAGACCCCGCCGGGCTTTCGGGGCTTGGTGGGCGGCGCCTTCGTTGCCAGGAAGCCCAATGCGCCGGCCATCGCTCGAGCGTTCAGGAAAATCACCGTCAAGCATGCGGAATCCACCGGAGTCCGTGGCGGCCAACACCACTGATTCGTTCCGTTGATGTCGCTCGGGAAGCGAACGCCCCATCTGCGATTGGCCGCTTGGCCTTTCGCGGTGGGGTGTTCGCTTTTTGGGTGGGTTGGAGAATCCATCGTCTCCCAAAAAAAGGAGATCGCTTTCCGGGGCAAGGTCATGGATCTTGCGTCCCGATTGGATACGATTGCGGTCATCTCTCGCGTAATGACTTTGGCTGCTCGTGCGACGACCTAGGATCGTGCCTCATGATATTCCGACCTTTGGGCCGGACCGGCCTTCAATTGTCCCAGCTCAGCTTCGGTGCCTCGTCACTGGGACAGGAGTTCCGACCGGTCGATCTCAATCAGGCGATCCGATCGGTTCATGTGGCGCTCGACTTGGGGATGAACTTTATCGATACGTCCCCGTACTACGGCCGGGGGATGAGCGAATGCCTGCTCGGCGTGGCGCTCCGTGAGATTCCCAGAGACCGGTACATTCTGGGGACGAAGCTCGGCCGCTATGCGCCAGGCCATTTCGACTTCTCCGCCCGTCGCGTGGTCGAGAGCGTGGACGTGAGCCTCGAACGCATGAAGGTGGATCATCTCGACATCGTGCTCTGTCACGACATCGAGTTCGTCGAACTCGCACAGATTGTCGAGGAGACGCTGCCGGCGCTCCGGCGACTCCAGACGCAGGGCAAAGTGCGGTTCGTCGGCATCAGCGGCTATCCGATGGCGATCTTCAAGGCGATCCTCGACCGTGCCGAGCTCGATGTGATCCTCTCGTACAACCACTACACGCTTCAGAATACGATGCTCGTTGACTTGCTCCCTGACCTGCAAGCCAAGGGAGTCGGGATCATGAACGCCGCGCCCTTCTCGGCGCGGCTCCTGACCAATGCCCCGCTTCCTCCGTGGCACAAGGCCACTCCGGAGGTCCGCGCGCTCTGTCGTAAGGCCGCCGAGCACTGTACCGCACGGGGCGTGGATATTGCCCAGCTCGCCTTACAGTTCTCGATCGCGCATGAAGACATGGCGACCTGCATCGTCGGCTCGGCGAACCCAGAGAACGTCAAGAGCTGGGTCGATTGGGCTCAGACGCCGATGGATCCGCAACTCCTGAGCGAAGTGCTGGCGATCCTCCGCCCGATTCACAACTGGTTCTACACGGAGGGGCGGCCGGAGAATAACGACCCCCGCCCCGCGTCCGGCAATTAATTGAGTCCACGTGATATGAGATCGTGGTGTGATGTGAAGTAGCGAACAATTGACGGAGCACAGGCCGCTTCGGCCTCCGGCCTACTCGTGGAGGAACTTCGATGAAAGCCCTGTTGTTGGAATCCCCCAAGAACCTCAAGCACGTTGAGATCGACTCACCAGGCCATCCCGGGCCTGGCGATGCGCTGGTGCGGGTTCATCGGGTGGGCGTCTGCGGGACCGACATCAGCGGCTACCTGGGGAAGATGCCCTTCTTCAGTTATCCTCGAATTCCAGGGCATGAGCTTGGTGTCGAAGTTCTTGCGATCGGCGAAGGGGTTACGCAAGTCAAGCCGGGCGACCACTGTTCGGTTGAGCCTTACATCAACGACCCGAACAGCTATGCGAGCCGCCGTGGGCATCCCAACTGCTGCGAGAACCTCCAGGTGCTTGGCGTCCACCGTGATGGCGGGCTTCGACCGGAGTTCATCCTCCCGGCGCGAAAGCTTCATCCCTCCCTCTCGTTGACCTTCGATCAGCTTGCGATCGTCGAGACCTTGGCGATCGGCTGTCACGCGGTCAATCGCGCCGCACCGCTGGGGGATGAGTCGGTCCTGATCATCGGCGCGGGCCCGATCGGGCTTTCGACCTTGGAGTTCGTCAAGCTGACCGGCGCGAAGACGATCGTCCTGGACGTGAACGAGCACCGGCTCGATTTCTGCCGACGCGCGATGGGGGTCGAGCACACCGTCAAGAATTCCGACCACGTCGAAAAAGACCTGCGCGACTTGACCGACGGCCACATGCCCGACGTGGTGATCGACGCGACGGGCAATAGCGTCTCCATGTCGAACGCGTTCGGTTTGATCGCGCCCGGGGGGCGGATCGTTTTCGTCGGGATCACGACCGAAGAGGTCCATTTCAAGCATGCCCTGTTCCACAAGCCCGAGGGCACGTTGCTCTGCTCACGTAACGCGCTACCGGCCGATTTCCGGCGGATCATCGGGCTCATCGAGGAAGGCATGATCGACACGAAGCCCTGGATTACCCACCGCGCCGCGTTCGACGACCTGCCCGGTCTCTTTCCGTCGTATACGAAAGCCGAGACAGGTGTCATCAAGGCGATCGTTGAGGTTAACTGATCCTGATTAAAAGGCGTATGACTGCCTTGGCCCCGGAGCCTTCGACCGATGACGCAGAGGACGACTGACCAGGCCAACCCCCCGGCCTGTGTGACCTTGGGGCTCGAGCCAAGCTTTGGTTTTGGTGACCGTATCGGGCTGGCGACCCCGGGGCACGTCGAGGCGATGCAGCGCTCAGGAGCCGGCATTCAGCCCATTTTCCCCCAGCAATCGATCCGGGAGATGGCGCGCACAGGTCGAACCCCGTTGCAAGTGATGAACGACGCGCTGGGGGGAATGCGGGCTGCCGGCTGGAACGGCCGCACCGGCGCGGATGCGGACCACCTGAAGACCACGGCGGACGTCGACGTGACGGCCGCCGTCGGTTTCACCTTCTTCACGATCGACCCGTCCGATAGCGTCGACGCTCACGCCGATGACTACGACGAGGCAACCCTCCGCACACGGTTCGCCGCTGTCGCCGATGAGGTGGATTGGGTCCAAAGCTATCAGGGCAAGTCGGTCGGGCTCGCCACGGGAACTGTTGTCCAGTTGAACGAAGAGGCCTGCCTGCGCGCGGCTGTGAAGTATGGCCGAGCCTTGAACCATGCGCTTCGGATCGCGGAACATATCGCAACGGTCCACGACCAGGCGGGTCGGGACTATGAGATCGAATTGAGCGTCGACGAGACCGAGCAGCCGACCACTCTGGCTGAACACTACATCGTTGCCGATCAATGCCTCAAACGCGGAATGAAGCTGGTCAGCCTGGCCCCGCGCTTTATCGGCGACCTCGAGAAAGGGGTCGACTACAAAGGGGACGTTGCCGCGCTCGAGCACTCGCTCCATGATCATGCTGCGATTGCCACGCTGCTCGGTCCGTACAAGCTGAGCCTTCACTCAGGCTCTGACAAGCTCTCGATGTACGCGGCGCTGGCACGGGCGACCCGCGGCCGCTTTCATGTGAAGACGGCCGGCACGAGCTACCTGGAAGCGCTGCGGGTGGTCGCTCGCCATGACGTCCCCTTGTTCCGCCGGCTTGTCGAATTTGCTCGAGGACGCTACGAGACCGATCGGGCGACCTATCATGTTTCAGCGACCCTTCGCTCTGCGCCGCCAGCGGCGGAAGTCACGGAGCCTGCGGACTTGGAGCGGCTCTACCTGGAATCGTGGGCGGATGTCCCGGCAGGGGCCGGTTTCACCCACCCTGGGCGGCAAATCCTGCATTGCACGTTCGGGTCAACCTTGACCGACCCGGTGCTTGGCCAGGCGGTTCGAGCAACCCTGGAACGGCACCCGGACACCTACACCGAGGTGCTTGCCGATCACTTCAGCCGACACCTGGACGCCCTTCGCCTCGGGATGTGAGACAATAGACGAGATCGAGCCGGGGACTCGGAATCGACCTGGATTTCTTTGAGAGGAAGAGCGGCGATGACCCAGAGTTTTGTCGAGCAGTTGTTTGGCTTGTCAGGGCAGGTGGCCGTGGTCATCGGCGGTACAGGGGTTCTGGGCGGTGCATTGGCCGAGGGATTGGCGAAAGCCGGAGCGAAGGTCGTCATCGCCGGACGCGACCCGGAGAAAGGGGCCGAGCGGGTTGATGCGATCAAGTCGGCCGGCGGCCGGGCCAATTTCGCGCCAGTCGACGTCACCCAGCGCGACTCGATCGTCGCCCTGCTCGATCACGTGCTCACGACCGACGGCCAGGTCGACATGCTCATCAACGGCGCGGGGGTCAACAGCGCCAGCTCTTACCTCGAGGCGAAGGACGACGATTGGGATCGCGTCATCCAGAGCAATCTCAAGGCGGTTCACTGGGGCTGCCAGATCTTCGGTGGTCAGATGGCCCTGGCAGGTTGCGGATCGATCCTCAACATCGCCAGTGTGACGGCCCACCTGCCGCTCTCCCGCGTGTTCGCCTACTCGGCCGCCAAAGCGGCCGTCGTCAACCTCACGCAGAATGTCGCCCGGGAACTGGCCCCTTCGGGCGTCCGGGTCAATGCGCTGAGCCCCGGCTTCTTCCCGGCCGAACAGAACCGCAAGATCCTCGACGCTGCGCGAACCGAAACCATCATGAAGCAGACCCCGATGGCCCGGTTCGGCGAACCTCGCGAACTCGTCGGAGCGACCCTCCTCCTCCTCTCCCGGAACGCCGGCTCGTTCATCACCGGGGCGACCTACTACGTCGACGGCGGTTTCACGGCCATGCGGCTTTGAGGTCCGACTTCGCGCTCAGGGTCTGTCCCAGAAGGCGAATCGCATCGGAGTTTTTGATAACCTTCCGGGTGCCATGCGGTTCCGTACTCGGAACCCATGCGGGAATGCCTTGGCCTGTGGAGCACGGGGTCCGAGTACGGAACCCGTGGCACCCAACGTCGATTACTGATGCCTCATCCTGCTGCACTCATGTGCTTGTTTAGCAAGGCTTTCTGTTCCTGAGTCAGGGTGTGGAGCCCAGGCGGTTTCGGCGGCTTATGCGGTTTGCGACGAGGCCACTTGCGTGTGGCTTTCGGGCTCTTCTGCTTCCGGCACCCGGTGCGGCAGCCCGCGAGTCGCTCGTGGTAACACTTGACCTTGGGTTTCACGGCCGCGTCGATCTCCTTGCGGATCTCGATCAGGACTTTGCGGGGGCTGATCACGGGGCCATCGGTCGCCGTCGCCGTCCGAAGCGCCAGGTCGGCATGCGCCAGGAGGATCTGCGTAGCCAGCAGTGACAACTCGGCCTCGCGATGCACCAAGGCCACCGTGCGGCCGGCGAGTTTCACTTTATTGATTACACGCTTGTATGTACGAAATAGTCCTTCATTACGCCATCTCCAGCGGTAGAATTTGGCGGCCGTCGCCGCCGATAGCCGGGCTGGGTCGAGGACGTCGGTCAGGAGCCAGACGTCGCGTTTGACCGCCCCCTTACCCTTGCCCTTGGCCGGGATCCGGATCAAGCGGCATTGGATCGGCGCTTTCCCTCTCTTCTGGACATAGTTCGGCCAGTACAAGACAGGGCCTTCGGTCCAATCCTCCAGGTTCGCCACTTCGAGGGTGTAGAGGCCGACCCGCGACGACATCCGGAACAGGAACGATCGCTTGACACCGAGGATCGCCCGGACCAGATCGAAGCCCATATAAGCGGCGTCGCAGACGATCAGGGCCTCAGGCGAGAGAGTGGCGAGCAAGTGCCTCAGATGCTCTTGCTCGGCCGCGGTGCCCGGGCCGAGTCGCCACGACCAAAGCAGTCCCGTGGGCAAGTGGACGAACGCCGTCAGCCAGACGTTGGGGGCCGCGTCGTTCTTGCCGGCCTGCCCGAGTCCTCGTTCCAACTCGGGGGTGCGGGGACACTCGATCCGCGAACCGTCGCAGCCCATCGGCTCGAAGCCGTCGACAATCCGCCGCGACCCCAGTCGGGCGTGGATCTGTTGCCGAACCCCCGCGGCCAACGCCCTGAGTTGTCGCATGGGGCCGCGTCGCATCGCCTTCTGGAAGCCGACGAAGGTCTTTCCCGGGCGTCTTCGCGACTCATGGCAGGCGACGTAGTATCCCCGGGCCTTCTCGAACCTCTCGGACTCGGAGTCGCCGGTGGCCCAGGTCATGGCGAGCATGACCACGACCAGCGGCTGGAGATCCCACCGCGGCGCCGAACGCCTTTGAGGAACAACCCCTCGGGCTTGCTTCCAGACCGTCGGGGTGAGAAACTGTCGGACATAGCCGATCAACGACTGCGGTTGCTGCAAGCCTTGCAGCGTCCGAGCTGCCTTCATCGCCGTTCTTCCTCAATCCAGGTGAGTGCCGGTTGCTAGCCGCACCCATCATGACGAAGAACGGCGATTTTTTGCCCCCTCTCTCCCGAACGAACCGCAGCCACGGGGCGGTAGTAATTCTCTGGTCCCGTGAGAGTTACATCCGTTGTTGACGACGCCGAGTTACTGACGTTGCGTGGCACCCAAACGTCCCTTTTCCCCGGTGAAGCCTGACCTTCCGAGACAGGCACTTAGTTTGACTTTTGCCGTTTTGACGACCTTGTCGTGCCAGCGCGCACCCTGATCCGAGGAGACCCCTTGCGACGGCGTTTCGGACCGGGCTTTTGAGCGTGGCAAGCGACTTGGCGGGGGTTCAGGCCGCGGGGGCAAGGCCGTTGAGCAGGAGTTGCCGGAATCCGGGCGTGAGCTTTTGGAACACCACGCGATCACCAGGGATCGCCAAAACCCATTCCAGCCACAACCAGCGGCGGACCGCCGTGATCGCATCCGAGAACGTTACATCACATTTGCCCGGCCAGTCCACGCCGCCGACCCGCGACCCGCGTCTCGGCAATCGGGAGTAAAGCCAGGTCACCAGGGTATACAGTCCGAACAGGCAGGGACCCACGCGCAGGACCGTGTCTCGACTCCAGCCACGCGTCGTCTCCATGCGGAGGTAAGAGCGAATTTCCTCGAAGGTGGTCTCGATGTTCCACCGCGCGGTGTAGGTCTCGATCAGCGACGTGACGCTCATCGTGGCGTCGGTCGTGAAGAAATATCCATCCCGGTGCGTGCCGTCCCGGTCGTGGACGAAGACCCAGCGCACGTTCACCAGGGGACGTCCTCCCTTGTACCAGAGTCCGGTCCCCGTCACGGTCTCGACACGACGTCGGCCGCCGCCGTACCAGGCGACTTCCAGGGCCTGTCGTTGCTGGCTCACCTTGACGACTTCCGCCGGGCCGGGCAACTTCGCTCCCTTAACCCGAGGACGTCCCAGGCCCGCGTATTGCGGTGGTGGCTCGACCAGGTTGGCATCGGGGTAAAACAAGCTGACGAGGGTCAGCCGCTTCGGGGTCCGTGCGGCCAGTTCCGCCAACTCGTGGGTCGCATAGCCGCCGTCGGCGGTGACGACCAGGGTCCGATCAGGGAACCATCGCATCAAGACACGAACCAACTGGCCGAGCAATTGGGGCGGTGTTTTGTGCCGTCGGCCGCACTTCGCGTTATCCTCCTTGGTTCGATACAGCGCGATCAACAGCGGCAAGGCCCAGCGTCGCGTGGCCCAGGGGACGGGGACGAGCAGGGCCAAGACGACCCACTTATGCCCCCAGCGGAACGCGGTGTAGGTGTGAGTCGAGCGAACCGGGTCGCGATGGCGTCCCTTACCGTAGACATGAGGGCCGGGATGCTCGGTGACTGTGTCGTCACCCGCCAGGAGGATCGGCCCGTGCGGCACGAAACTGGCGAGGACCGTGGCGATGTAGCGGCGAGCCAGGGCGGCGAGCGACCATCGGTCGCGCGAGAAGACGCGGTGATAGCTGCTGGGGTGCCCGGGCGCCAGGGTGCCCAGGACACGGAGCAGGTTGTTGATCGTGCGTCCGCCCAGAGTCAGGATCGCGGCCAGGGCCAGGAGGATGAACCGGCGATGGGCCGCCCGCGAGAAGGCGGGTTCGAGGGGGTCAAGAACGGTGCGGACCTGCTTGGGGAGTTGCTCGTGAATTCGTTCGAGCCTTCGCCGTGTGGCCCGCGCCTTGCGAGCCTGTCGCCGCCGGTTGGTCCGCAACCGCAAGCGAAGTTGCTTCACGGAGAGTCGCGCGCGAGTCCGATCGGTTAAACTGGTCATGGCGGCCTTCTTGTGTGCGAGGAAGGGCTCTGTGCATACCCCTCATTGCACCAGGGAGGCTCGCCACATTTGTATCCCAAAACGGCAAAAGTCAAGCTTAGACGATCGCATCAACGAAATTACGATACGGGATCCATTGTCATGGCGATTCGCTCGGCCGTCACCATCAGTCTTGTTCCCGAGGCCCGGGGCGGCCCGTTCGTCTTCTGGGACGACCTCGCGGACGCCTGTCGCAAGGCGAGCGAGCTCGGCTTTGACGCCGTCGAGATCTTTCTGCCTGGTCCCGACGAGGTGGACCTTGTCACACTTCGGACTTTGCTCGACGGGCACGGGCTGGCACTTGCGGCGGTCGGCACCGGTGCGGGATGGGTCAAGCATCGCTTGAACCTTGTGCACCCCGAGTCGTCCGTTCGGTCTCGGGCGCGCGACTTCATCCGGGCGATCATCGATTTTGCAGGTCGGTTCCACGCCCCGGCGATCATCGGCTCGATGCAAGGGCGGAGCGGTGTCGACGGCGTCGATGCTCCGACCGCTGCGGGTCATCTGGCCGACGCCCTCGAAGAGTTGGGTGAGCACGCCAAGAATTATGGCGTCCCTTTGGTCTACGAACCGCTCAATCGGTACGAGACGAACATGGCCAACACGGTCGAAGCGGGCATGGCCATCCTTCGTTCGCTCTCAACCAAGAACGTGGTCTTGTTGGCTGATTTGTTTCACATGAATATTGAAGAGTCCGATATCGCCGCAGCCATCCGGGCGGGGCGAGGGGGCATTGGACACGTTCACTTCGTCGATTCCAACCGCCGCCCTGCGGGACTCGGCCACATCGATTTCGCGCCGATCGTCGCGGCCCTCGAGGAAATCGAATATCAAGGTTATGCCTCTGCCGAGGCCTTCCCCTACCCTGATCCGGATTCGGCCGCCGAGCGAACGATGCAAACCTTCCGGCAGTACTTCCGCAACGATGAGGCTTGACCTTTGTTGCAGGTGATTCCGGATCGGTTCCCGGCCCACAAAACTTCGACGGACTCCCAACCGGCGGTCCCCCTGTTCCAGTAACAAAAGGGGACCGCCGGTAGGACTTTGGCGTGGCGGATCGGTGAGGCCGGTCGTGTTACTGGGATTGCTGGGATTCGGTCGGTGAGGCGGCGGGACGCCCATTCGCCTCGGCCGGAGACTTCGAAGGGGTGCGGCTGCGCTGGATCCAGCCCCAGCGGAACAGGTTTTTCGCGTCGAGGTAGCGGCTATCCGACGTCACCGCGCCGAGGATGACGACGATCAAGTGGTCGTCGTCGCGGTGGCCGCTGGCGACGAGGCAGGCGCCTGCCGCGGTGGTCGTTCCGGTTTTGACGCCATCGTACCCCTCTGTGGAGAGGAGTCGGTTGGTGTTCGACCAGACGACGTTCCGGGTGTTCCCCTGGGCGTCGACGAGCGTGCATCCTCGCTTCAGCGTTGAGACGACGGGGGCGAGGACGGATTGCTTGAGGACGTGATGCGCGAGCGTCGCCAGGTCGCTGGCGCTGGAGTGGTGATCGGCGGCGGGGAGGCCGTGCGTGTTGGCGAACCGAGTTTGGTGCATGCCGAGCTCGGCGGCCACCCGATTCATTTCGGCGATGAACAGCGGCAGGGAATCGGTGTTGGCCGTGTCGTCGCCCGCCACTTTGAGCCGAGTGCCGAAGTGTTCGCCAAAGG
Source organism: Singulisphaera acidiphila DSM 18658 (assembly GCF_000242455.2). Taxonomy (GTDB): domain Bacteria; phylum Planctomycetota; class Planctomycetia; order Isosphaerales; family Isosphaeraceae; genus Singulisphaera; species Singulisphaera acidiphila. The sequence continues at coordinate 3,505,226 of NC_019892.1, read as the reverse complement.
CTACGGAGGCGTCGTTGCCCGAGGGGAGCATCAATCCATAGAGCAACTCGCGGACCGTCAGTTTTTCGCCGGCGCGGACACCTGAGGTCGATCCGCCGGTGTCGTCCGCCCGCTCGGAAAAGGTGATGACTTCATCAAGCACCTTGGGATCGCGTTCGGCGATGCGGCCAACGATCAGGGCGGTCATCATCTTGGTTGTGCTGGCCATCGGGAGCGGGTCGGCCTGGTGATCTCCCCAGAGGATCGCGCCGGTTCGGCCGTCGGCGATGGCCCAGGCCTTCGCCGAGACGAACGGTGGCCCGTCGAGGGAGTCGGGCGGATTCTTGGTCGGCGTCTGGCTGTTGACCTCTTCGGGGGTCGGGGCCTTGGGCACAGCGATCGGCTTGTTTCCCAAAGCGCTTCGGGTCTTGCTGTCGACGATGCCCGTCGATCGGAGTCCTTTCGCACGCTGGAATTGGGTGACCGCTTCGCGCGTGGCGTCGCCATAGTCGCCGTCGATATCCAGGCGAGGCGAGGGTTTGAGCTCCTCGTTGAGCCGGCGCTGGAGGTCCTCGACGGCCGACCCGTTGTCGCCCGGCTTGAGGATTGTCTCCGTCCCCGCCCCGCTCGTCTTGGCTTTCTCAGCCGTCGCGGTTTGGGCCGAAGCCGCAATCGTGAGAACAGGCAAGAGCAAGAGGCAGAGCGAAGTCACAAAGGCCTGAGCGAGGAAACCGAAGCGATGAGGGTTGGATCGGGGAGTGGGAAGCGTTGTGACGCGTCTTGAGAAGTGCATGCCTAGTGGGTCTCTCGGTGGGAGGAAACAGGATCAAAAAGGGGCGTCGATCTCCGTGAGCATTGGCTCGCGGCTCAAAACGATCGTGATCGTTCCCCCTTCGTCTTGCAAGCAGCCTTTTCCTTTGTTGGTTGCAATTTCCCACGGTATCACTCGGGATGGGAAGTCAACCAGTCGAGGTCGAACCGAGCGAGCGTGATCCGCTCGTACGGTCCGCGTTCGCCTCGCTCATAGAGGCAGCCGATATTCCGTCCGGCCAGGTTGGCCAGGCATGAGTAGGCCGAGGGACCTGCGTGAAGGGACTTGTGTTGCGACCAGGTCTTTCCTCCATCTTCACTGAGTCGCACCGTCATCAATTCCCGCTTGGAGCTGGCCGGATTGGAAAAGAGCAGCCGATTCGACGCCCGCCCCTGCTCGTCCTTGAGGCCGATCAGGCTGGCCTGGCAAGCGGGTTCGACCAAGCTGGGATCAAGGGTGGGGGGCGTCCAGGTCAAACCGCCATCCCGACTGGTCGAGATCGCTCGGCCTTCTCCCCGTCTTGGTGGTTGATGTCGCATGTTCAGCAAGAGGGTCCGATTGCTGAGCTCGGCGACCTGGCACTCGTTGACTCGCTCACCCCCGACCCCGCCGATTTTCCAGGTTGCCCCATGGTCGTCACTGTAAATCACGTGCGAGCGACTGACCTTGCTCTTGGCGAGGAAATGGTCGCAGGGGACCACCATGCGCCCACTCTCGAGCTGGATGGAGACACCGGGGCCGGTCGCGTACCAGGTCCAATCGGGGAGTTTGACCTGCGGGGTGATCTCCACTCGAGGCGACCAGGTGAGCCCCTCGTCGGTGCTCTTCATCACCCAGACTGACCGCGTTTCCTGGCTCGTCCCGTTGAGGATCTGGGATTCCTTGTCTTGCCCGTGGTTGCGGGTCATGAGCATCCAGATCGTCCCGGTCTCGCGGTCGACGACCGGGCACGGGTTCCCCATGGTGTGCGGGCCGTCGTCGGCGATCACCTGCAAGGGACCCCAGGTGGTCCCGCCGTCGGTGCTTTTGCGCTGCACCAGGTCGATATCGCCACTGTCTCCGCCCGAGTGTTTTCGCCCTTCACAGAAGGCAAGCACAGTTCCGTGCGGGGTGACCAGCAGAGAGGGAATGCGGAACGACTTGTATCCGTCTTGCCCAGCCACGAAAACGTCGAGTTGCATGAGCCCTTCGCGTTGGCTCTTGGCCGCTGGTTTGCCGCCCGATTCCTTCGACGACGGTAACTGCGCCGACAGGACGGCCTGGCTCATCCCCAAATCGCCAATGAGCCAGGCGGTCAAGAACGTGATCGCGAGAGACCGACGCCCCAGACGTTTTCGCATCGCTTCAACCCTTTTCTTGATCATGGATTCCGCCCGATTCCGCCTGTTTTTTTTGTCAGGCGAGGATCTCATTCACGACGCGGCAGGGTTCCACCCCGGAGAGGCGGGTGTCGAGGCCCTGGAACTTGACCGAGAATTGTAGGTGATCGATCCCGAGGAGTTTCAACATCGTCGCGTGCAAGTCGTGAACGGTGACGATATTCTCGACGGCGGCGTATCCGAGGTCGTCGGTCCGCCCGAAGCTGAAACCTGGTTTGATGCCTCCACCCGCCAGCCAGATCGAGAAGCCTTTGTTGTGGTGGTCGCGTCCGTTCCCCCCTTGGGACATCGGGGTGCGGCCGAACTCGCCCGCCCAGACGATCAGGGTGTCTTCGAGCATTCCTCGCTGCTTCAGGTCGAGGATCAGACCCGCACAGGCGCGGTCGACCTCCTGGGCCTTCAGGGTGATCCCCTCCTTGACGCCGCCGTGGTGGTCCCAGTCTTTGTGGTAGAGCTGGATGAAGCGGACGCCACGCTCGGCCAGCCGCCTGGCCAGCAGGCAATTCGAGGCGAACGAGCCATCCCCCGGCTGGCAGCCGTAGAGGTCGAGGGTCGCCTTCGGCTCGGCGGCGGTGTTCATCAAGTCGGGGACGCCGACCTGCATCTTGAAGGCCATCTCGTACTGGATGATCCGGGTGGTGATTTCGGGGTCGTCCACCAGCGTATCGAACCCGGAGTTGATCGCGTTGACCGACTGAACGACGTCCCGCTGCTGGTCGCGCGACACACCCGGCGGGTTGCTCAGGTAGAGGACAGGATCCCCCTTACCTCGGAGGTGGACCCCTTGGTAGCGACTTGGCAAGAGACCCGCCGACCACTGGCGAGCCGCGATCGGCTGGTTCTGTCCCCCTCGACCAAGCGACGTCAGGACGACGAACCCGGGCAGATCCTCCGACTCGCTTCCGAGACCGTACAGGACCCAGGAACCCATCGACGGTCGCCCGGCGATCTGTGACCCTGTGTTCATGAACATGTGGGCCGGATCATGATTGATCGCGTCAGTCGTCATCGAGCGAATGATGCAGAGTTCATCCGCGACGGACCCGATGTGTCCGAACAGGTCGCAGATCTCCGCGCCCGACTGGCCGAACTTCTTGAACTGGGTCTGCGGCCCGAAGCAGACAAGCTTCTGGCCTTGCAACTGGGCGAGTTGCTGCCCCTTGGTCAAGCTCTCGGGCATGAGCTTGCCGTCCATGGCAGCGAGCGCGGGTTTGTAGTCGAGGGTCTCGAGGTGAGACGGTCCCCCTGCCATCGTGAGCCAGATGACCCGCTTGGCCTTCGGCGGATGGTGCAAGGGGGAGACTCCCCCTCGTGTCGAAGCGGCCAGGAGCGCCGGATTCAACAACGATCCGAGCGCGACGCCGCCGACCCCCATGGCTGTCCGCGACAGAAAGGTGCGTCGGTTCACCCGCATTGAGTCGTCGGCGATGTTGGGTCTCATGGCGATCAATTCCGGGTGATGGTTTCGTGGAGGTTCAAGAGCACGCGGGCGGCGTTGGTCCAGGCGGCGAGTTCGGCCGGGCTGATGCCGTCGGGCATTGGCGACTGGCCCACCGCGAGAAACGCCTTGGCTGCGGGTTCGTCACGCGCGAACTGTTCCTGATGGTGCTCCACCAGGTGGATCAGGTGGGTCAACTCCTCAGGACGTGGCGGCCTCTGAAGTGCCCTTCGCCAGGCCCATTCGATCCGTGAGGCCGGATCGGCCCCCCCTTGTTGAATCATCAGGGTTGCGAGCACTCGCGCGGCCTCCACGTAGGTGGGGTCGTTCAGGAGGACCAGCGCTTGCTGGGGGATGTTCGACCGGCTTCGCTCGGCGGCGCACTCCTCGCGGCTCGGCGCATCAAATGCGATCATGCTGGGATGAGGGAACGACCTCTGCCACCAGGTGTAGAGGCCGCGACGGTACTCCCCTGCCCCGCGATCGGCGACGTACTGACGGGGCGGAAAGTTCAAATTCTCCCAGTACCCGTCCGGTTGGTAGGGCTTGACGCTTGGTCCGCCGACCTCGTCCGCCAAAAGGCCGGCGATCGAAAGAGCATTGTCGCGCACCAATTCGGCCGGGATCCGGAATCGGCTTTGTCTGGCGAGTTCCCGGTTTTCCGGGTCGCGGGTGAGCAACTCCTTCGAGGCAGTCGAAACTTGCCGATACGTTTGGCTTGTAACGATCGTTCGGACGAGCCGTTTGACATCCCACCCCGAATCCACGAACTCGCAGGAGAGCCAGTCGAGCAGATCCTGGTTGGCCGGCCACTCCCCTTGCGAGCCGAGGTCGTCGACGGTCTTGCACAGGCCGATGCCGAAGAACTGCTTCCAGACTCGGTTGACGAAGACGCGTGCGGTGAGTGGGTTTTCCCGTGAAACCAACCAACGCGCCAGGTCGAGCCTTGTGAGCGTACGATCTTCGCCAGTCCGTTGAGGCGCGAGGTATTGGGGAAGAGCGGGGCGAACCCGTTCCCCGGTCTCATCCAGCCAGTTGCCTCGAGGGAGGATCCGCACTGTGCGAGGCGTTTTCAACGCGGTCGAGACCATGCAGCGGGGCAACGACTCCTCATAGCTCGAGAGGGCCCGCTCCGTCGCGGCCAGACTGGCTTTGAGTTCGTGGATCTCGCGTGAGATGACGCGATAGTGCGAGGCCAACTGCTTCCGCTGGGATGCCGTTCGCTGGTCAGGGGCGACGCGAATCGCCTCGAACACCTGGGGAGGAGGAATCATGGCCCGAGGCGCACGGACGGGGGGCGACAGCGTGGTGGCCAGGATCCGAAAGCGGCCCAGCGTGTGATCGGACCCGTGCTGATGGTGCAGGCTCAAGGTCAACGCGGTGGGCGTGCCATCACCCAAAGGTGAGGCGATCTCGAAGACGATTGCGTTATCCGCCTGCGTGGCTCCCGCGATCGCCCACCCGTTGTTCGGCCCCATTTTTCCATCGATCGCCGAGAAGGCGGGAAAGCCCGACTGCTCGAAAGTGGCCGAAGCGTGTGCCAGGGCGACGGCTTTTCCCTGGGCGTCGACAACCTTGGCTTCGGTCAACACGAAGTTGCCGTTGCTTGCGCGTCCCGGCCCTTGGTTGGGGAGCGCCGGATCTGTCAGGGTGTCCAGCCGCAGACCTGTGACGCCTTTCAGCGTGGTCTTGACCGTGATCTGGTAGGTGTCGTTACCGGCCCGCGACTTCCCTTGAACCTGGACGACACCATCGGTTCCCACGCTGAGTTGGGCACCCTCGGTGGCGTCGGCCTTTTCGGGTTGGAGGACGACCCAGCGGTCGGCCTGATTTGCCTCAGCCAAAACGGCCTTCTCCCAGGCGTCCTGGCCGGCCGCGAGCAGGGTTCCAGGATCCGCGAGACGCGCCTTGGCCGCTGCGACGTTCGCGATAAGCCGCGCCTGTTCTTTCGCTTGGAGCGGGTCGGCCACGATCATCCCCGGCTCGCGTTGGCCGATGATCGGCTCGTCGATGTCGGCGAAGAACGCGCCCATCGCATAGAAGTCGGCCGCTTTCGCAGGGTCGAATTTATGATCGTGGCATTGGCAGCAACCCAGGGTCTGGCCGAGCCAGACGGTGCCGACGGCCCGGACCCGGTCCGCCAGCATTCGCGCTTCGTAGTCCTTGGCCTGGGCGCCTCCTTCCTCGGTGGTCAGGAGGAGCCGGTTGAAGCACGAGGCGACCTTCTGTTCCTGGGTGGAATTGGGCAGGAGGTCGCCGGCCAGTTGTTCGATGGTGAATTGGTCGAAAGGCGTGTTGCGGTTGAATGACCGGATCACGTAGTCGCGATAGGGCCAGACGTTGCGCGGGGTGTCGGAGTGATAGCCGATCGTATCGGCGAACCGGACGACATCGAGCCAGTCGATCGCCATCCGTTCGCCGTAGTGCGGGGAGCTCAACAGCCGATCGACGAGTGTCTCATAGGCGTCGGGTGAATTGTCGTTGATGAACGCGTCGACATCCTGAGGTGTTGGTGGGAGGCCTACCAGATCGAAGAAGAGCCGGCGGATCAAAGTTCGCCGGTCGGCCTCGGCTGATGGGGTCAAGCCGGTTTTCGCCAGGTGTTGCGCGACGAGCTGGTCGACCCCTTGGGGACCGGTAGGTGCTTGGGGCCGGACCGGGACTTCGTAGGCCCAGTGCCCTTTGTAGATCGCGCCCTCGACGATCCACTGCTTGAGTTTCTGCTTCTGCTCGGGGCTGAGCGACTTGTGCGACTTGGGTGGAGGCATGACCTCGTCTGCCGCAGCGCTGAAGATTCGCGTGATGAGTTCGCTTTCCTCGGGTTTGCCCGGGACGATTGACGCGAGTTCCAGGGCCGAGTCGCGGAGATCGAGCCGCAAGTCGGCCTTGCGCTGGTTCTTGTCAGGGCCGTGGCACTGATAGCAGTTCTCAGAGAGGATCGGCCGGATATCGCGGTTGAAGTCGATTGTGTCAGGTTTGGGGGACGGTTCGTCTGCTGACGCTGAACGACCGACGATGAGTAAGGACAAGAGAGTGAAGGCGGCGAGGCTCGCAGGTCCGAACCGGGCCGCGTGCGCGCGTCCTATGAGTGGGCGGGTTCTGCGTCGCATGATGGGTCACCGATCCGGTTCAGGTCTGAGAGCTGTGAGTCTTCGGTTGACTTGGCGTCGGAGCGGCACAGGCCACTGTTGAGGAAACGACCGCCCTTGTCAGGTTGGTCTTCCCTTTTCCCTGGGACCGCAGGGCGCCCCGCCCGCAATTCCCCTTTTTTCAGTTTACTCAAATTCCATGAAATTCAAGAGCGGGTGGGTTGCTCGCGGTCCCAGGGAAAAGAGAAAATCGAAATCCCATCATTTCGCCGATTTCACGGCCGGGGCCTCTGGCGTGTCTTGCCCCTTGGTCAAGCTGGTCGCCGGTGCGCGACTCATGAGATAGGCGAACAGGTTGCGAATCTCCGGGTCGGTGAGCTTGGTCATCAGACCGTCGGGCATCAGCGAGATTGGTAACGCCTGGAGGGTCTCGATCTCGTCACGATTGACGAGCGTCGTCTGATTGTCCACGCCCCGGAGGGTAACGGTCCGGGTGTTCTGGTCGTGGATCAGGCCGCTGAGGGTCCGACCGTCGTTGGTGAAAACGGCGAAGTTCGTGAACTCCTCGCGGATCGCCGCGCTCGGATCGGCGATCGCCAGGAGCATGAAGTCGAGATTCGTCCGCTCGTAACCGGTCAGGTCGGGGCCAACATCGCCCCCTTCGCCAAACAGCTTGTGGCAGGTGGCGCAATTCTTGGTAAACACCTCACGCCCGGCGCTCAGGTCACCGCGCCCTTCACGCACCAAGGTCTGAAGGCGCTGGATCAGCTTCTGGGTCTCCGCCGGGGTGGCCCGGGTCTTGCCCCAGAGCGTGTCGAGGCGACGATCGATTTGCGGGTCGTGGTGCAGACGCATCTGCTGCACGATATCCATCGGAATCGTTCGGTGATCGATGGTTGAGGCGTCGATTTCGTTCAAGAGCGCGACCGTCCAGTTCTTTCGGCTCGCCAGCAAGCGGTGGGCCGTGCTCCGGAGCGCCTGCTCGTCAGGAAGCGTCGAGTGATACTGCCGCACGACGACCTGGCCGATGGTCGGGTCGTCGTAGTTCATCAACGCTTCAAGAGCAACGCGTTTAATCGCATGCGATGATGAGGTTGTCAGCAAAGTTTTGAGGATGTCGACCGCCTTGGGCTGGCGCAACTGGCCGAGGATCTCGATGTAGGCCAGCCGGGTTGGCCGATCGGCCCGTTCGTCGGCCACGATCTTGAGCGCCTGCTCGACGGACTCCGCCTTGCCGAGTTTCAAGCCCAGGGCCAGGTCGGACTTGCCGAGGCTCTGCTGATACTGATCCAACGCCTCGGCCAACGCAGGGGGCAATCCACGGATCTCCCGGCCGCGAAACGCCTCCATCATCCCGACCATCAAGCGGGTTGTCTGCTCCTGCCCGGGAGACATCGCCAGCAGGCGAGCGCAGGTCTCGAGGTTCTCGGACCCGCCCGCCATCGCATAACGCTGCATCAAGCGTTCGAGGATGAAGCGATCGACGATCGGCAGTCGCCAGATCGCTGGGTCTTGAAACAAGGAGCGGACTGTTTCGCGATCCGTCTCGGTCTTCGCCTCGAGAGCCCACCAGAGCAAGAGGGGAATGTGCTTGTCGTCGATGTCCTCCGTTCGCGCGAGCAGGCCCCGAACGATCGGCAGGCCATGGGTGGCTGAGAGCCGTTTCGCGCTCGATGCAAGTTGAGAGCGGACGTCTCGATCCGGCTCAGTTTGAGCCAGGGCCGTGAGCTTGCCGGCGATTGTCTCCGAGACGACCTTGCCGTCCCCCAGCAGGCGGATCGCCCAGCGGCGAACGTTGGGATCACGATGGGCGAGTGCCAGGGTCGCCGCGTCCTCGTCGAACTTGCCCGACAGGTTGAGCGCCCAGAGGGCGTCGAGGGCGTGCGGGTTGTCGTGGTCGTTCGCGAGCTTGCGAAGTTGAGGAATCAAGGCTGCGTCACGACGATCGCCCAGCAAGAGCAAGGCCTGGCGACGCTGCCACTTGTTGCGATGTTTGAGCATGTCAACGAGCTGTTCGCCGCTCAGCTTGGCCAGGTTGAAGGGGGCGATCGGCTTACTCCCCTTCGCCTGTAGGCGGTAGAGCCGGCCGCTTTCCTTGTGCCAGTTGTCCCGAGGGTCGACGTGGGTCAACCGGCTGTCATACCAGTCGGCCATGTAGACGGCCCCGTCCGGACCCACCTCGAGGTCGACGGGGCGGAACCAGCGGTCATTGGTCACGACAACCGGGGGGAGGTCGACGGTTCGATACGTGGAGGTATCACGCAAGAGCTGGCTGGCGAGGACGCGGTTGTGGAGGGCGTCGGCCGAGATCACGGTGCCGTCGTATTGCGGGGGGAAGGCCCCTCCTTCGTAGATCGCGAACGTCTGGCTGAATCGCTCCGGGAAGCCCTTGTGGAGCATGTGGTGGTAGTAGCCGAAGGCGTAGGGGTTGGTCAGAGGTCCATGTTTGCCCCAGTTCTTCTCGGCGTAGCCTCCTTGGACGTAATGCATGCCGCGCGTGTTGCCGCCGTTCGTGCCCGAGAAGACCCGGCCGACCGAATCGATCTCGAGGCTGAACGTGTTGCCGCCTCCTTCGGCGAAGATCTCGAAGATCTTCGTCTCGGGATGATAGCGCCAGATCATCTGCCCCTTGAAGTGAACGTTCTTGGTGACGGCTGAGTTGATCGTGCCGGTCGTCGTGCTCCCGTTGGCTCCATAGATCCAGCCATCAGGCCCCCATTCGAGATTGCTGGCTACCGAATGGGTGTCTTCCAGGCCGAAGCCGCTAAGGTGGACCGTGGGGTCAGCGTCGGGGACGTCGTCGCCGTCGGCGTCGGGATAGAAGAGCAAGTAAGGGGGATTGAGGACCCAGATGCCGCCCTGGCCGACCAGCACCGACGAGACGATGTTCAGCCCTGTGATCACGTCTTTGGTTTTGTCGTATGTGCCATCGCCGTTGGTGTCTTCGAGCACCGTGATTTTATCGGCCCCGGGGAAATGGTGGGGAGGAGGAGGCGGAACCTTGTCGAACACAGCGCGGAGGTACTGATCGTATTTGACGACCTTGAGGCCGGCCGGGAACGGATACTGGAGATACTGGACGACCCAGAGCCGCCCGCGATGGTCCCAGGTCAGGTCGAGAGGCTGGCGGATGGCCGGTTCGGAAGCGAGGAGATTGATCTCAAGGTCGTCCGCCACCTGGAATCGCTTGACGGTCTCGGCGGGCGCTGTGGGAAGCGAATCGTCGCCGGTCACCCCTTTCCCCTGGAAGCCGCGGATCATTCGCTCGACCTGTTCGTTGGCGGCGAGCCCATCCTTGTACTTGTCGCGGGCGTTTTCCTTCTTCGAGGCTTCGGGCTGGTTCAGCGCCCATTGGATGGCGTTCGCCAGCAGGCGATTGAAGGCGGGGAGTTTGAAGTCGTCGGGATGCCCCAGCGAGGTGTAGAAGACACGCGCGTTCTTGAACGTATTCGTCCAGGCGACCGGGTAGCTGACGGCCTGGCCCTGGTCGACGGTCTGACCGTGGAGGAGCACGGTCGTCTTGGCACCGAGGTCGACCGATTTGTAGAGCGATCCGGATGAGTGGAATGAGGTTGAGGGGAGGCCGGCGAGGATTTCCTGTTTCTCGGTTCCAGGCGCTGCCGTGATGTCGGTCCCTGCCTTGTTCGGGAGATCGCCCGCATAGTGGCCGCCGAGCACGGTGGTATCGAAGTCGGGCCATTGCGCGTGATTCGCCGGGGGCGAGCCCGAACTCAGGGCAAAGGCGTGGCTCGACGTGCGGAGGGCGACCACGGGCTTGCCCGCCTCAAGATAGTCGCGGATCAGGGCCAACTCGGCTTCGGGGAGGGTGCGCCGCCGCACGCTCAGGACGAGCAGATCCGCCTGCTTCAACGCTTCCAGGCCGGGAAAATGGTTGGGGTCGTTCGGATCGGGTCGGACGATGGTGGTTCGGTAACCGGGGGGGGCCAGTTCGCGCTGGATGAATTCGGGCAGAGTTTCGTCGGTGCGGTATCCTTCCTCACCGATCATGAGAACGAGGTGAGGAACTGTGGCCGGCTCGGCCGCGCGCGCGGCGGGGCCGAAGCCGGTGAAAGCCACCCCGACCCACGCAATAACCACTCGCCTGATGCATGTCCAACGCTGAAGCATCTGAGTCTCCGGTGATGCGTTGAGGACCGAGGGGCTTGGCTGTTGATGGAGCGTTGTGGGGCGATTTTATCGAGCCGAGAACCTGGAGTCGTCCGATTCCCACTCCGCTGAGGCTGAACCGGAGTCCTCCGTTGCGGTGCGACCCCACCGAAAACGTCCCTTCCAAAAATTCGCGTCGCTGGGAACAGCGGGCGAAACGCCCGCTGACCCAGGTGGCCTTCTTGATGGGAAATCAGCGGGAGAGGATCAGGAAACCCAGGCGGGCTCCCACCCCTTGCGGTACGGCTTCTTGAGCATGGCGTTCGCTGTGGAGTGGTTGGTGATCTTGAGTGCGTCGGCGTCCCAGCGCAGTTCCTGCTCGGGGTTGCGGATCGCGATCGATCCGAGCAGCACGGTCTCGGTCAGAGGACCGGAGTAGTCGAAATTCGAGGTGGTTTGGCCTTCGCCTCGGCAGGCATCCGCCCAGGAGACGTAGTGGTCCCGATCGGGCACGGTCTCGATCTTGAAGTCCGCGTACGTCTCATCCGGGAGCAGTCGCGGGGCGGCGACGTGGGGGATGATCAACGATCCCTTCTCGCCGATCAGCAGCGAGCCTGCGGTGGGGAGCTTGGTGCCTTCCTTGAGTCCAAGCGCCTCTTGGGGAGGGAAGTGCCCCTCACCGTCGTACCAGGTCAATTTGAGCGTATTGCCGGCAGTCCGAGCGGTGCCCGGGAATTCGTACTGGACCGTGGAACGGCGGGTCCAGAGTTCGGCCGGAAGCGGAGGCGCTTCGCCTCGGATCGTGGTCGGGGCCGTCAGTTCCAGGGACTTGAAGACGGGGTCGAGGATGTGACAGGCGAAGTCGCCGATCTGGCCCGTGCTGAAGTCCTGCCAGGCACGCCAGTTGAAGGGGTGATAGATTTGCGTCTTGTACGGTCGGGTCGGAGCGACGCCGAGCCATTCATCCCAATGCAAGGTCGAGGGAACCGGGTCACTGCCGGCAGGCCGTTCGTCGACTAACATCCAGATCAATGGGCCGCTCTGCCAGGAGTGGACTTCCTTGACCTTGCCGATCGCGCCGTCATGCACCAGCTTGACGGCCGTGAGATAGGCGGAATGCGACTGAATCTGGTTGCCCATCTGCGTCACGACGCGGGCCTTGGCGGCGGCCAGCTTCATCTGCCTGGTTTCGAAGACCGTGTGCGCGAGCGGCTTCTGGCAGAACACGTGCTTGCCCAACTGCATGGCGGCCAAGGAGATTGGCGCATGCATGTGATCGGGTGTGGAAACGATGACGGCATCGATGTCACGCGCGTTGTCGAGCACCTTGCGCCAGTCGGTTTCTTTCACCGCTTTGGGGTAGTGCTTGGCCGCTCTTTCCAGATGGTCCGGCCCCTCGTCGATGTCGCAGATCGAAACGATGTCGACATGAGGACTGGCGGCCACCGACGTGTGGTCCGACCATCCCTTGCCCCAGACGCCGATCGCGGCGACGCGAAGCCGCTCGTTGGCTCCATAGACACGCGACCACCCCGCGGCGCTCAGCAGGCCCACACCACCGGCGATCGCGGATCGCTCCAAGAAGCGACGACGAGAAATCGGCTTGGACATCATGAAACACTTCTCCCCATACATCGAATCGAACCGAAAACCAAAGCGAGAGCCAGGGCTCCCTCATCTTGATCGGTTGTCAGACCCACCGACTTCCGCCCAATGGGATCAACCAAGTCGTTGATCCGCAAGTGTCCAACAAGGGGTCGCCCCTTTGCAGACCGGAATATTGTTTCACAGTCGTCGAACAAAAGCGACGGCCTAACGGTCGAAGTTCGCTCTCCAGGCGGCTTACTGAGGAGCGGGCATCGAGCCCCCTCAATGCGTTCGCCTAGGCGGCGGCGCGGAGTTGATCGGCGTCGAGCAGCTCCCCTTTCGTTCGGGCCGTGAAAAAAATTGCATTTACGAGGCGGAACGGGGGCAATACAAGAGTAGAATCAGAAATAGAAGGAAGGTTCCCTCCCAAAAGGGCCATTGTGTGGGGCGGATGCTCAACCAACTCAGCGACGCAAACTTACTGGAACGCTTCGTGACCTTTCGCGAGGAAGATGCGTTCGCGACGTTGGTGCAACGGCACGGGCCTCGAGTTCTTGGGGCCTGTCGGCGGATCCTCCGCAATGAGCATGATGCCGAGGAGGTTTCCCAGGCGACATTCCTGGTCCTGGCGCGGAAGGCGAGTGATATTCCCTGGCGCGAGTCGGTGGGGGCCTGGCTCTGTGCGGTGGCACATCGGTTGTCACTGAACGCACGTGCCGGTGTCACCCGGCGCTCACGGCGCGAGTTGTCCGTGGCGGCCCTGGCGCCGGTCGGGGCGGATCTTGGTTATTCGTCCTTGCCGGAGGAGTGCCATCCTCAGGCCGATCCATTTGCCGAGATCGCCCGCCGTGAGCTTCGGCGGGTGCTTGATGAGGAATTGTCCTGCCTGCCTGAGAAATATCGGGCGCCGATGGTGCTTTGTTACCTGGAAGGGATGACCAACGAGCAAGCTGCGGAACAGTTGGGCTGGCCTTCCGGTTCGATGTCACGGCGGTTGGAGCGGGCGCGCACGATCCTCCGGCAGCGGTTGGCAAGCCGTGGATTGATGCTGGGGTTGTTCCTCCTCCTGACCGTCGCGGTCTCTCTGAGGGCCTTGCGAATTGCGCCGCACCATGAGGAGGGGAAGGCCCTGGTGATGGTGCGCGAGGCCATGGCTCCGTTCAAGACGCATCAGGCGGGGGGCGAAGACCTGGAGCGTCTTCTGGCCGCGATCGGTCGGTCCGACGAGTCACTTGTCTCGCTGCCCGACGCCCTGGTGGTCGGCCGTCGATCGGCTCTGGTCGCGAATCAGATCGCGGCGTTCGATCCTGGGAAAGACCGTGTGACGTGGAATGTTTCCGCCATGGGGATGCGCCAGTCGGCCCTGGCGATGACCGACGCCGCCGAGCGAGGCGATACCGCCGACGTTGTGGCGGCGGCCCGCCAGTTGAACCAACGCTGCATCCAGTGTCACGTCGCTTTTCGGCATTGATCGCGCAGAAGCCAACCTTCGACCTTGATCCTGGCTCAAGGCGAAGTGGCCGGCGCGTGTCCATTCGGTTGGAGCGGCTCGCGGTACCCTGTTGTCGCGAGCTTCCCGCAGCGCTAAACTAGCCGCTTAGAAGATCGACTGCGCTCCCTCCCCTCCGACCACAACGCACCCACTCGGGTCGTCCGCTGATCCGGCTCGAGCAATGCTGCGATGGTCGAAGGCTCCCGGCGGGTCGTCTGCTCTTCCCCAATTGCCGGGGGATGCCCCCTCCGTTCCGGTCCTCTCCGAGATTACGAAAGGGCTTCGATCATGTCCGAGCTGAACCGCAGGACGTTTCTTTCCGCGGCCGCCGGTACCGTGGCCACCGCGAGTCTGGCTGGCCGGGCCTCGGCCGAGGGGCCGAACGACACCGTTCGCGCCGCGGTCTTGGGTGTCAATAGTCGGGGCAAGGCTCACATCGAGGGCTTTACGGGGACCAAAGGGGTCAAGGTGGCCGTGCTTTGCGACCCCGATCAGAGTGTCCTCAATGAGCGTCTGAATGAGTTCGAGAAGAAACACGGCTATCGACCTGACGCCGAGACCGATCTCCGTAAGGTCTACGACCGCAAAGATGTTGATGTCGTGAGCGTAGCGACCCCGAATCACTGGCATGCGCTGGCAACGATCTGGGCCTGCCAGGCCGGCAAGGATGTCTATGTCGAGAAGCCTGGCAGCCACAATATTTTCGAAGGCCGGAAGATGGTCGAAGCGGCCAAGAAGTACGGCCGGATCGTCCAGCACGGGGTCCAGCTCCGGAGTTCCGAGGCGATTCAAGAGGCCGTCGATCATCTGCGGAAGGGGGTGATCGGCAAGGTCTACATGGCTCGCGGACTCGTCTATCGCGACCGGGCTTCGATCGGACAGGCGAAGGACCCAGATTCCGCGCCGACGACGCTCAACTGGGATCTCTGGCAGGGCCCTGCTCAGGAGCGTGCGTTCTCCAAGCGGATCGTCCACTACAACTGGCACTGGCATTGGAACTACGGCAACGGCGACGTTGGCAACCAGGGGGTCCACGAGACCGACATGTGCCTCTGGGGCCTCGGCCTGGAGACGCTCCCCTCTTCGATCGTCGCCATGGGCGGGAAGTTCCTCTGGGACGATGACAAGGAGACCCCCGAGCTGCTCTCCAGCAGCTACATGTTCCCCGAGCAGAATCAGATGATCGAGTTCGAGGTCCGTCCCTGGGCGACGAACACCGAGGGAGGCGCTGGGGTCGGGAACATCTTCTACGGCTCCGACGGCTACCTGGTGGTCAAGAATTACAGCACCTATGAGACGTTCCTCGGCCGCACCGGCAAAGAGCCGGGTCCCAAGGGCAAAGACGGCGATCCGGTCGGCAAGCACTTCGCCAACTTCATCGCCGCCGTCCGCAGTCGCGACCCGAAGATCCTCCACGGACCGGTCGAGACGGCCCACATCAGCTCGGGCCTGGCCCACCTCGGCAACATCGCCTACCGCGTCGGTCGGCGGCTCAACTTCGACCCTGTAACCGAAAAATTCATCGGCGACAGCGAGGCCGATGCCTTGTTGACCCGCAACTACCGCCAGCCCTACGTGGTTCCCGACCAGGTCTGATCGACCTTGGGTTGCCGGGGACGGTGCCCACCCTCCAATCCCATGAGGCCCATCCGCCGCATCTTGCAGCCCATCCGGGGTTGCAAGATGCGAGCATGTCTCTTGTGGCCCTCGATAAGTCGACTCTCATACTTTCGTTGCCGGAGCGTTTGATTATGCCGGGAGGCTTCTCCCTCCGACTCGTCGTCTTCGTGTTTTTCGTCTTGATTCTGGCCCTGGAGGACGAGCAAGCCGTCGCCGGTGAAGAGGTCACCGACTTCTACAATGTCGTCGCCCCGGCGGGGGCCGACCCTTGGCTCTGGACGCACCACGGTCAATACTACGTCGTGGTGACGACCGGCGGAAACGTCACGCTGGCCAGGTCTCGCTCGCTCTCCACTCTAGGGGCTGGAGAGCGAAAGGTTGTCTGGAGTCCGTCGCCCGGGACTCCGGTCGCCAAGGATCTTTGGGCGCCCGAGCTCCACCGCTTGGGAGAGGCCTGGTACATCTACGTCGCGGCTGATGACGGCGAGAATGCGAACCATCGCATGTACGTTCTCGAAAATCAGGCGGATGACCCGTTTGAGGGAAAGTTTGTCTTCAAGTCGCAAATCGTTGATCCAAACAACGATCGCTGGGCCATCGACGGCACGGTGCTCAAGGTGGGTGAGGCGCTCTACTTCGTTTGGTCGGGCTGGGAAGGGGCCGAAGACATTCAGCAGAACCTCTACATTGCGCCGATGAGCAATCCCTGGACTCTGTCCGGCACCCGTGTCGAGATTTCTCGGCCGACTCATCGTTGGGAAACCAAGGGCGGTCCGCCGGCCGTCAATGAGGGGCCGCAAGTTCTGGTCAAGGGCTCGCTGATCCATCTCATCTATTCGGCCAGCGGAAGCTGGACCGATGCCTATTGCCTGGGCCGGCTCACCGCCAAGATCGACAGCGACTTGCTCTCGCCCGCCTCGTGGAAGAAGCATGACAAGCCCGTGTTCGCAAGCGCTCATGGGGTTTTTGGTCCCGGACATTGCACGTTCACCAAATCGCCGGACGGCCGAGAAGATTGGCTTGTCTACCACGCGGCCCGGTTCCAGGGGGCGGCGTGGAACCGACTCATTCGTGCGCAGCCGTTCTCGTGGGATCCGGACGGCCTCCCTCGGTTTGGCTCCCCTGCCCCACCCGACCAACCGATCACGATTCCCAGCGGCGAGCCTCCCCGCCAGCGCTACGAGGCCGAATCGGCCACCTTGGCGGGCGAGGCGCGGATCGTGCAGCAGCCGAGTGCGTCTCGCGGGGCGAAGGTTCAGCTCTCTGGTTCCGCCGATAGCTCACTCACCATCATGGCCACGGCCAAGGAGGCAGGGGCCTATATTGTTTCGATTCGGTTTATCAACACGTCGGAACAACACAAATTGGCCACCCAGGTCCTGACGGTCAATGACGGCGCACCCCAGCGCGTTGCGTACCCATCCGCCGGCCCCGCCGACTGGTCCAACGCATTCGTCTCTGTTTCCCTGAACGTAGGGCCGAATCGGATTCGGCTGAGACAAGGGGAGCGGGCGGCCGAGATCGACTGCATCGACGTCACGCCCCAAGAGTGAGGGGCTTCGTTCACGGGAATCCCGAATCCGGGAATCGGGTTGAGGGAATTTTGAGCTTGTTTCGACCCACGCAATCGGCTCGAATCCCTGGGGGTGCAACCCGACTCGATTGGACCCGGTCGATTCCTTCCCTTTTTTTTGGACTTGCTGTTCCTCGCCGCTGAGAAGTGGCCCCTGTGAACCCTTATACGAGGATCTCTCCCCATGCGTTTCCGGTTCTCCTTGGTTCTCGCCTCGACGCTCGTCATGGCGATGGGCACCTCTCCCACGCAGGCGGGTGAGCGTTGGTCCGTTGAGAAAGCCAACGCCTGGCAGCGCGAACGTGGCTGGCTCGTCGGCTGCAACTACTCACCACAGACGGCCATCAATCAACTCGAGATGTGGCAGGCCGACACCTTCGACCTCACGACGATCGATCGCGAACTCGGTTGGGCTCAGGAACTCGGTTTCAACAGCGTCCGGGTCTTCCTCCACGACCTGCTCTGGGAGCAGGACCACGAGGGCTTGCTCAAGCGGATGGACCAGTTCCTCACCATCGCGGAGAAACACAAGATCGGCGTGATGTTCGTCCCGTTCGACAGCGTCTGGGATCCGTTCCCGCGTGCCGGTAAGCAGAGGGCACCTCGCCCGCACGTGCATAACTCGGGCTGGGTGCAGAGCCCGGGCGTTGAGGTCCTCCAGGATCCCGCCCGCGTCGATCAGCTTGAAGGTTACGTCAAAGGGGTCATCTCCCACTTCAAGAACGACCGCCGGATTCATGCGTGGGACCTCATCAACGAGCCCGACAACATGAACAAGTCGAGCTACGGCACCAAGGAGCCCAAGGACAAGCCGGAGCTTGGGCTCAACCTCACCCGCAAGGCGTTCGCATGGGCCCGCGCGGTCGACCCGTCACAGCCTCTGACCTCGGGAGTCTGGCAGGGGGATTGGTCCGAAGAGAAGATGAGCCCGATCGTGCGGCTCCAGCTCGAGGCCTCTGACGTGATCAGCTTCCACAGCTACGATCCGCTGCCCGTATTGCAGAAGCGGGTCGCTTTGCTCCAGCGCTATGGCCGGCCTTTGCTCTGCACCGAGTACATGGCTCGGCCCAATGGGAGCACCTTCGAGGGGATCCTCCCCTATCTCAAGGAGCAGAAAATCGCCGCTTACAACTGGGGCTTCGTGGCTGGGAAGACCCAGACGCAATACCCCTGGGATTCCTGGACCCGCGAGTACACGGGTGAGCCCCCTGTCTGGTTTCACGAGATCCTTCGCGGCGATGGAACCCCTTACATCGCCACGGAAGTGGACTTCCTCAAAAATCTGAACCGGACCAAATGATCGGGGCGTTCTCAGCCAGGGACGCAAGTTCTTGGGAATGAGGATGGCTCAAATCAGGATGTTGGGCCGCAACGGGGAGGCGACGGTTAACCGAGGAAGTGATCCGGCGGTTCCGGAACGAGATCCGCGGTCTCAAGCTCGGGCCGGCCGGTCGGATCACCGTCGCACTCCAACCCGAACACCTCGCCATCGACGCAGAACGGATGGCTCTACAAAAAAAGGCCCGGCAGACGACCGATCACGCTGGGCCCCCTCGAGGGACAGCCCTGGGTTCGACCCCAGTACGTGGCCGAGTGGCGAGTAACCGATCGGCGGCAATCCGGGTTGTGAGTTCGACTCAAGCCAGGAATTAGGTCCGTCTATGTTGACATCATGGCCGAAATGTCAATGATGTACATGATGAACACAGGGACGCCCGGTCTGAGGGCATAAAGAGCCGAGGAGTGGGGCTCGTTCGTGATTCGCCCCGAGAACGCCGCTCGACGACGTATCGTGGTCTCAGGATGCTATGCTGAAATGCACGAGGAGCTTCCTATGACGGAACGGATCAACGTCGTGGAACTGAGAAATTCTCTTTCCGACGTTCTGAACAGGGCTGAGTACCGTGGGGAGCGGATCGTTATTCACCGGAGGGATAAAGATGCCGCAGCAATCATCTCGATGGCGGACCTACGGCTCCTGGAGCAGTTGGTCCGTGCTGAAGAGGATCGGATCGACATCGCGACCGCTCTAGCCGCCCGGAAAGAATCGCCCGAACGCATCCCGCTCGGCGACTTCTGCCGAGAGCTGGGAGTCAATGATGAGTCAGGGGAACCCTCCTTACGCAGTCGTCCTGACGCGGGCCGCCGCGCGCGGCCTGTCAAAGCTTCCAAAAAAGGATCTTGAGCGGATTCTCGCCAAAGCCCAAGGGTTGGAGGACAACCCGCGGCCTCGCGGGGTCGAAAAACTCACCGATCGAGGGGAGAGATATCGGATCCGATCCGGAGACTACCGGATCGTCTACCTGATCGACGACGAAGAACGGCTGGTCGAGATCGAGACCATCGGCAACCGGAGAGATGTTTACAGAGAGTGAGTATTGGCAAAGCAAAACAAAACTAACGGCCTACCCTTTTCCAGGGATGGTTGCGGTCAAGAGCGGCTGTAAGTTGGGCAGGATCTCTTCGGCGATGGCTCGATGTCCGTCCGGGTTGGGGTGGCAGCCGTCGGTGGTCCACTTCATGAGCTCGACCCCATTTTGCCGGGCGGTCGACCAGACTGCGTAGTGATCGACGAGTGGACGTTTGCGCTCGCGAGCGATTGCACGGACCAGCTCAACGAATGGCTCGAGGCGGAGGTTGGGGTTCTCACCGAGCCCATTGGGGGGAGCGTCGTCGGCCCAACGTGGCGGAGTCATGAGCACTGTTTTGGCGCCGGTCTGTTCGATTCGCTCGATCAGTTCCCCATAGTTCTTGCGATATTGATCGATCGCGAGCCGGCTGGTTTTCCTGCCAAAGTCGACGTAGCTGTCGTTGGTGCCGTACATCAGGAGGACGATGTCGGGCCGATTCGCTTTGAGAACCTCGCTCAGCCTTGCGAGCGCCTGGTCGGTCCGTTCGCCACCGATTCCGACGTTGATGATCGAGGCGTCGAGGCCGCGAGCCTTGATCATCGTCTCGAGTTGACCGCCGAAGGTCTGGTTGGCGGCAACCCCGGGACGTACCCCCAAGGTGATCGAGTCACCAAGCAAGAGAACTCGAGGCGCTCGTTCGGGGGCCCCGATCATCGCGGACAGGATCGCCACCGCGACGAGGGGCAAATAACCGCGTGGATGGAGAATCGGGCGATTCATCGTTGTGGCTCTTCGCACGGTTGAGACGACGACACGTGCGGGAAGTCGGGCCAGTCACCGCCTCCCTGGCGAGAGCACAATACAACGATTGACGTTCGATGTCGAGCAACCACAACAAAGGCCTGACGGCGTGCATCGCGCCCGGGCGAATCGATCCTTTTGGGCCGAGAATCCCCAACGGCGGTCATGGCTTTAGCAGCTCACGCACGTCGCCGAGTGCGATGGCCTCACCCGGCTCGAGGTACTCCATCTCGCCGACTCGGGGCCCTGTTCCGTCCGGGGCAGCGATTTTGAGGACATACAGCTGGCCGGGCACGAGTCCCGTAAACGAGAACCGCCCGTTGCGGTCTGTCATGGTGTCGTGGGGGGGGAGGCTCGTGGAGCTCTGAACGTTCGGAGATTCTTTATAGGAGAGCATGACCCCCGGACGCGGACGACCGTCGCTGTCGACCAGACGCCCTGAGACGGTCCCCCACGGGTGGAGTTGGACGACGAGGGGGCCGGGTTCGGAGTCGTTGACGACCAGAGAACCCGCGAGGCGACGACTCAGGTGCTGAAAGAGGACGACCCGGAAGCTTCGATCGGTAAGGCCGGTCACCGAAAATCGGGCCTTCGCTCGCGACTGCCACCAGCCTTGTCGAACGAGGTCGCCGTGGGGAAGTCCGCTCGCCAGGGCTCCGGCAACGGGTTGGCCGTCAGGGTCGAGGATCGTGATCAGTGGCTCAGGACTGGCTGTGAGAGACAGGTTGCAGGTGATGTTGTCGGTGATGGCGGCGGGATTGATTGTGTCAAAAGTATGGAATTGTGAAATAGAAATTGAATTGTTCATGTTCGGGAACATTGGGCTATTTTTCCCTGGCTTCCCGCGCGCAACCTCATCGGCGCGAAGGAACCGATCCCCCCGGGCCTTGGCTGTGATCAACCCCGGTCCTGGGAAGGCGACCACGGCATAGCGACCGTCCTGGTCCGTGGGACGGGGCTCGGCATAAGCCATTTCTGGGGATCGGTCGACCTGCTTGTTTGCGATCGTAGGATAGTATTCGATCCAGGCCGAGACTGGGGCCCCCGTCGCTTGGTCGGTGACGCGACCTCGGACCAGAACCCCCGGGGTCAGGGCGAAGTCAATCGGGGCCGCCCCGGCGCTCGGGCTGATGGCGAACTCGCGGGAGCCTGGGTGGTAAGGCTGTCCATCGGCCGGGTCGGCCCTCAGTATAACCTTCTCTCGAATTGGTAGGCCGTCGAGTCGATAGCGCCCTTGTTCGTCAGTTTTCGTCCGGATGAAGGCGCCGGGCCAGTCTGTCCAGGGGTAAAGGATATCAGGATAGAGGTTTCCGATAGCGACGACGTTTCGAACGCCTACGCCCGGCAAGGGAAGGCCCGTATCACGGTCGCGGACAACCCCTTCGACAGACCGACTTGGGGCAACCAGATCGACAAAATTCGCCGTATGAATAATGCACAGGTAAGTTGGGAACTTTTTGGGGCCGGGGAACCTGAACCGGACCGAGGCAGACTTACCGGGGCGAGTCATGACGTTGAGGACTCGCGTCGCGGTTTTTGGACCTTGGATCAGCAATGAGGCAAGGCGTTCTCTGCCCAATCCAGTGAGCCGAAATCGTCCGTCGGGCCCCGTTGTCGCCGGGCGGATCATGCGTGTCAGATCCGCTTCCATCGGCCTCGCCAAGTGGTTAAAGGCCTTGTAGTCGGTGAGGCCCGCCGCGACATCCTTGAGCCATGGGGAAAGTTCCCCTTCCGGCGTCGCGGCGAGTTCCAGGACGCCGACCGTGACACCCGCCACGGGTTGCCCTTCCAGGTCGATCAGCCGGCCGGTCACGGGAACGTCGTCGGGTGGAAGTCTTAGGATGAGACCGTCGGGATCACCGATCTTGAGCTCGTCCGACCAGGCGGGGCCGTAACCGTCGGCGAACGCCGCCACCAGCGGACCCGGTTTGCCCATTCCGATCGAACGGGACGCGGCGAAGTCGGCTCGAGCGATCGTGAACTGGAAGCGGCCGTCGGCTCCGGTCGTGGCGAGCATGGCTGGGGGGCTATCCTCCCTCGACGGCAAATTGCCTGGATACAGGCGTGCGCCGGGGATGGGCTGCCCCTTCGCGTCGACGACGCGCCCGACGATGGCCAACCGCTCAGGGACGGCTATCGGGGTTTCCAGCGCAGGAGGTTGTACCGGTGAG
The DNA here is from genome assembly GCF_000242455.2 of Singulisphaera acidiphila DSM 18658. GTDB lineage: Bacteria > Planctomycetota > Planctomycetia > Isosphaerales > Isosphaeraceae > Singulisphaera > Singulisphaera acidiphila. Next base: position 3,482,828 of record NC_019892.1, on the reverse strand, counting down.
TCGGTCACCGCGGCCAGGAGCCGATCGTGACCGGAATTCGCCGGGTGAATTGGGCCCACGGCCAGGGTTGCGACCAGGATCGACAGGGTCGAACCGGCGATGAGGACCCGGATCGGCAGGGCTTGAGCTGCGTTTCGTAACGACGTCATGGTTGAGGTCCCTTGGCCACGTCCGGATCGGTTCGGTGACCCACCTTCACGGCGTGATCCCCTCACCGAGATTCGTGCTATTGATGATCTCCCCGCCATTTCGGGTGATGATCGCATTCAATATCTGTGAGTCGAGGGAACGATCGATGAAATGGGTCGCTCCGTCTGCTGTCAACGCGACGAAGCCGTTTTTGAATTGACCGCCCAGCTTGGGGGAAGGTTGGCCTGGCACGTAGTGCAAGTCTTCGGGTTTCGACCAAGGGACGGCATTCCCCCCTTCAACAACCATCAGTGTGCAGGACGTGCCGTCCGGGATTTCCGGGAAAGGGTTCCCCGCTTCAACCATTGCGATTCCACGCGTACCCTCGAAAAACGCGCTCTTGCCCGCGAACCCCTGATAATAGGTCGCATCGGTCGGCCGCGATCGAGGGGCGACGGGTGCATAGACCTTGGGCATTTTCTCCAACAGGGTCTTGTTGTGCGGCCCGTCCCAGGGTTCGTCAAGCTTGAACTGATCGTAAAGTCCTTTTTCTCCGATGAATGGCAAGATCGCTACCCGCCAGCTCAGGAGGGGTTTGCCGTCCGCGCCGTAGATGGCCGGCGGGGGGAATCGCTTATTCGCATCGAGATAGGCGTGGATCCCTCTGGCGATCTTTCGGAGGTTGGCCGCACTGCGGACGATTAACTCCGCTTCTCGGGGCGCTTGTTTCTGCGTTTCGGTCTCCGGCGTCTTTGCGGGAGCCTCCTCCGAGGATTTCTGTGCGGGGCCATTCACTTGAGGCGCATTGCGAGGGGGGGAGGCCTGCTGCGCCACCACGGCCACGCTGCCCGCTGCGGCTCCGGCCAGGAGCAAAGTGGCGATCACGGTTTCAATCTTCGTGAGGAACATGGTCCTTGCGACTCCTTGAGAGAGAGCGGCGATTGAAGCCGGGACCGCCCCGGCCTTCAGCCCCATGGACACGGTCATCGCGATCTTGATCGTTGAATCCGCGAGTGCGGCGGGCATGGCGGAGGCCTGGCCCGTGGCCCCGGCCGCAGCCAGCAATCCGCCCGGAAGGGCCACGCCGCGACGGCTCAACCGTCCTCTTAAGCGATCCCGGGCCCGCGAGATTCGGGCGCTTACGGTTCCGACCGGTCGTCCCAACCGCCGCGCCGCCTCCTCATGCGTCAACCCTTGCAGGTCGCAGAGCACGATCGCCGTGCGATACCGCTCCGGCAACCGTTCGATCTCCTCGTGCAGCGCCTCGATTTCTTCACGGACCGAGGGCGTGAGCACGTTTCCACCGGCGTCGATCGCAACCTTGGCCCCAGACATCGCCGCCTCCGCCTCGCGCCGCCTCCGTCGTTCATTGCCGGCTTTCACCTGCCGCGCGGTCCGGTGGGCGACCCCGTAGAGCCAAGGCCCGACCAACTCGGGCTGGTGCAATGCACCTGCCTTGCGGGCGAGGACCAGGAATGCGGCCTGGAATGCGTCCTCGGCATCATGGGGATTCCGCAGCAAGCTACGGCAGACGCCAAAGACCATCGGCCCGTGCCGCGTCACGAGAGCGGTGAAGGCGATTTCGGCGTCCTCGCCACGGCGCGTCGCGAATCGCTCCAGCAATTGTCCGTCGGTGAGTCCCGCGACCGCCCCACCACCGAAGAGCGTTTGGATGGGATCGACCACGACGGAATTCCTGATCGCCATGCGTTGAGGTCCCCAATCAGCCGTGCGTTCAGCTCATACTCGCAGGCCGGGGACGGGTCCTTGCATTTTTCTTGATGATTTTTCCAAGGGGGCTCTGCTTCCCGATTCCGGCATCGATGGGAAGAGACTCAACCACGAGGCCTTTGCCATCCTCAAGGGCCGCGATTCTCTGTGATTGAGTCGCGATATCTAGGGAGTCAGGATGAACTGTCGAATGGGAATGTAATGGCGTTCGTAGAAGATCAACGGCTTGATCGTTTCCGTTTCATGGTTTCAATCAACCTTGGGTAGGCGGGGTGATTACGCAGGTTTCCCAGGCTGTGGTTCACGAAGTCGCCGCCCTTCAATCGGAGGATGTTGTTGTACCCCTTCTCGATGGCGAGGGTCAGAGCATCGATGGCGCGATTGGTACACAGACTTTGCAAGGCTTGCCGATCCGAGGCCGGCAGTTTGGGTGAATGATAGGGTTCGAGGGTTCCCAAGCACTCGGCCCGAGCCTCCGCGACCCTGAGCAGGCTGAGCTTGTCGTCGGCTTTGAGGTTGCAGAGGGCATTCACCGTGGCGATCAGTTCGGGCCAGTCGCCGTGGCTAGCCATGACCTTGGCGCGGTGGGTGAGTAATTTGCAAGCCACGCGTACCGGCTGCGACTGGGCAAAGTCGAGGTCCTTGGTGGCGCGCTGGAGATTCGGATAGACCTGTAAGCTGTCCTCACGGATTATCTGGACCCTGGGCAACGCTCGTTCAAGCTCCAGGACACCATCGTCGGTCACCCGGCTGCCCGCGAGGTTGAGCGTTACGAGTTGTGACATGCCATTGAGGTAAGGCAGGCCGGCGTCGCTCGTGAGGGTCTGGCCGAGGCCGAGATGTCGGAGCTTGGTCAGCGTCTTGATATGGCCTAAACCGGCGTCGGTGATCGCGGTGCCGTTGAGCTCCAGGCTTTCCAGGTGACCGAGACGGCTCACTTGGGCCAGGGTCTCGTCGTTGGCCTTGTTCTGGCTCTTGGCTCTCTGAGGCATAAGGTTGACCGCAACGACGTTGCCGACGTAGTCCACTCCAATGCGGTCCGCCAGCCACTTCGGGGCTCGAGGCCTGCCGTTGATATTAATGATGTCCGGATTGTAGTGATTCCACTCCCAGTTATAGGTGACGGTGCCGCCCGCCCTCTGGACCGCCGCCACGGCTCGCTGCTGCACCTGAACGCTTCGCACGTACAGACCCATCCCGAGACCCACGAGCATGATGAGTGCCATCAGCCCGCGCATGCTCAGGCGAATCCAGGGACGATGCTTTCGAGATTCACCGGGATCGGGTGTGGATATCACCATTGGGAATTTCCGGATCAAGCGCGAGAGGCTCTCCAGGCACGACCAGGCTGGAGGCGCATCCGGCAAGTGCTGAATAGGCGTGTGACTCAAACCTTCGATGGCGACGAACTCGCCGCATGCACCGCTTGCGCATCCCGAAGCAAGCCGTTTTATCCCAGCGTACTTCGGGTGTGCTTGGCAATCATCAGTTCTTCATTCGTTGGCACGATCCAGGCTGCGACCCTGCTCTCAGGTCGACTGATCCGAGGCCCGTGAGATGCATTTGCCGAGTGGTCGAGCGTCAGGCCCAACCAGGTGGCACTTCGGCTGACCCGCTCCCGGATGTTCGCGTCGTTCTCACCGATCCCGCCGGTGAAGACCAGGGCGTCGAGCCCCCCGAGTGCGGCGGCCATCGAGCCGAGTTCCCGACTGATTCGGTAAGCGAATAATTCGATGGCTTCGGCTGCACGCGTGTCATGGCTTGCCTGAAGCTCACGCATATCGCTCGAGATTTCGGAGACACCCAGCAGTCCGGATTGGTGATAGATCAATTTTTCAATCGCATCTGCATCCATTCCGTGCTGCTTCATCAGGTAGGTCAGCAAACCGGGGTCGAGTGTCCCGGCACGGGTTCCCATCACCAGGCCATCCGCGGGGGTGAAGCTCATGGTCGTGGCGATACTTCGGCCGTCGAGCATCGCACACAAGCTCGCCCCGTTGCCGAGGTGGGCGACCACGGTCCGGCCCGACGCGGCCACGGGGTCGATCCGGCGGAAGACCGAGGCAACGTACTCATAGGAGAGGCCGTGGAATCCGTACCGACGGACCCCTGCTGCGGTGAGCCAGCGCGGCAGTGCGAAGAGTTGGGCAACGGCCGGCTGATCGCGGTGGAAGGCCGTGTCGAAACAGGCGACTTGCGGCAGGTCTGGAACGTGCTCGGCCACGGCCCGGATGGCTGCCACGCTGTGGGGCTGGTGGAGGGGAGCCAGGGGAATCAGGTCGTCGAGCGCCGTGAGGACTGCCGCATCGATCCGGACCGGCCTTGTGAACCGGGTCCCGCCATGAACTACCCGGTGCCCGGCCTCGACAATGCGATGGGCTCCCAGGGTTCCTCGGCCCCACTCGAACAGGAACTCGATCGCGTCCCGATGGCTGAGGCTGGTGTCGGGGGCCCACGCTCGCTCGCTGACAACGGCTCCGTTGACGTCCGTCGCCTTGAAGTGGGCGTGAGTCTTGAGGCCCTCGATCTGACCGGAGATCAGGAGGGTCGGGGCATCATCGATCAGAAAGACCGAAAATTTCAGGCTCGACGAGCCCGCGTTCAGGACGACTTGGGCGTTGGCCATAAGTTACCTCGTCGGGCGGCCGGAGTACCGAGCTCGCCTGGGACCTAGAATCGATCTCGATAGGCCGATTTGACCCGGGGACCAGAGTTTTTTGAGTCCCCAGGGCTCCAAGTACGGTCGGAAGCCGTAAGTGTTCAATAGGGCCACTTCCAGTCGCGGGCCTCGGGTAAGTCGACTCCGTATTCATGGGCATAGTTGATGCACTTGATCTGGAGGTTGCGGAATTTCTCCTTGGCGTGGGCGCCTGTCGCCTGGAGCCGTGGGACTCGGTTGATCACGTCCATCGCCAGCGTGAACCGATCGATCTGATTCTGGATCGCGAGTTCGAGGGGGGTGTTGATGTTCCCCTTCTCTTTATAGCCTCGGACGTGCAGGTTCCGGTGGTTGGTTCGTCGGTAGGTCAGTCGGTGGATCAGCCAGGGGTAACCGTGGAAGGCGAAGATGATCGGCTTGTCGATCGTGAACAGGCTGTCGAAGTCTTTGTCGGAGAGGCCGTGTGGATGCTCCGTGTCTGGTTGGAGCTTGAACAGGTCGACCACGTTCACGAACCGGATTTTGAGGTCCGCGAATTCTTGCCGGAGTAGGTCGACCGCCGCCAGGGCTTCCTTGGTCGGAATATCCCCTGCGCTCGCGATCACGACGTCCGGCACCTCCCCTTGGTCGTTGCTGGCTTGCGGCCAGATTCCGATCCCCTTGGTGCAGTGCGTGACCGCCGCGTCCATGCTCAGGTATTGCAGATGCATCTGCTTGTCGGACACGATGACGTTGACATACCCTTCGCTCTTGAGGCAGTGGTTCGCGACGGAAAGCAGCGAGTTCACGTCCGGCGGCAGATAGATCCGGGTGACGGTCGCACTCTTGTTCAAGACCACGTCGAGGAACCCCGGGTCCTGGTGGGTGAACCCGTTGTGATCCTGGCGCCAGACGGTCGAGGTGATGAGCAGGTTCAAGGACGCCACCTCGGCTCGCCAGGGGAGCTGGTTGCAGATGGTCAGCCACTTGGCGTGCTGGTTGAACATCGAGTCGATCACATGCGCGAACGCCTCGTAAGTGCTGAAGAACCCGTGCCGGCCCGTGAGCAAGTAGCCTTCGAGCATTCCCTCCAAGGTGTGCTCGCTGAGCATCTCGACCACCCGGCCGTCCGGCGCAAGCTCTCCACCGTCGGCGTCCTCGGGGAACGTCTCCTCGAGCCAGAGTTTCCGGCTCGTTTCGTAGATCGCTTGCAGCTTGTTCGAGGTGGTCTCATCCGGGCCGAAGACCCGGAAGTTGTGCATGTTCTCCTTCATCACGTCGCGAAGAAAGACCCCGAGCGGGCGGCAATTCTCGGCCTCGGTCGTCCCTGGTTTTTCGACTTTGATGCCGTACTCCCGGAAGTCGGGCATCCGCAACGCCTTCTTGACGTTTCCGCCGTTGGCGTGCGGGTTCGCACCCATCCGTCGGAGTCCGGTAGGGGCCAGGGCTTTCAACTCGGCCCGGATGGCCCCGGTAGCGTCGAACAGCTCCTCCGGTCTGTAGCTGTGCATCCAGGCTTCAAGATGCTGGAGGCGGTCCGGGTTCTTCTTGACGTCGGCCAGGGGCACTTGATGGGCCCGCCAGGACCCTTCCAGCTTGTGGCCGTCCACGTCGCCGGGGCAGGTCCACCCTTTGGGTGTTCGGAGGACGATCATCGGCCACCGTGGGCGGAACGCTTTGCCGGACGATCGGGCTTCCCGTTGCGCTTCGCGAATGTCCGCCACGCACTGGTCGAGGGTGGCAGCCATCGCCTGGTGCATGGTGTCCGGGTCTGAGCCTTCGACGAAGTAGGGGGTCCAGCCGGTCCCGCGCAAGAATGCTTCGAGCTCCTCGTGGCTGACCCGCGCCCAGAGAGTTGGGTTATTGATCTTGTATCCGTTGAGATGGAGAATCGGCAGGACCGCTCCGTCTCGCACCGGATTCAAGAACTTGTTGATGTGCCAGGAGGTTGCCAGGGGACCGGTTTCCGATTCTCCGTCTCCCACGACGGCACTGACGATCAGGTCCGGGTTGTCGAAGGCGGCTCCGCACGCGTGGGATAAGACGTAGCCGAGTTCACCCCCCTCGTGGATCGACCCTGGTGTTTCGGGCGTGCAGTGGCTACCAATCCCTCCAGGGAAGCTGAACTGTTTGAAGAACCGGAGCAAGCCCTCCTCGTCCTCGCTCTTGTCCGGGTAGATCTCCGAGTAAGATCCCTCGAGGTAGACCGGGCCAAGCACCCCAGGCGCTCCGTGCCCGGGGCCGGCCATGAAGATCATGTCGACGTCCTCGCGGCGGATCACCCGGTTCAGGTGGGTGTAAATGAACGCGAGTCCTGGGCTGGTTCCCCAGTGCCCAAGCAACCGCTCCTTGATGTGCTCCGGCTTGAGCGGCTCGCGGAGCAGCGGGTTTGCCTTCAGATAGATCATACCCAGGGCCAGATAATTGCACGCCCGCCAGAAGGCGTGGGTCTTGGCCACTTCGTCCGGGCTCAGTGGGTTGCCGGGAACCGTGGCCCGCGCCCGACCGAACGCGCTTAGCAGGGCCGCGCCGGTCTCCTTGGGCTTAACCTTGGCTGCTGGAGTTTCCGAAGACAGGGGCATGATGCGTTCCTCATCGGTGTTACCACGCCTGATCAAAACACAGCGGAACATGCCTTCAGGAACAGGCTCTCAACCTGTCATGATCAAAACTTGGGGGAAGGGACTGCATTCGAGCACGTCCCGTTTTCCGCGAACTCGGTCAGGTTGGCGAGCGTGGTGGTCGCGATGCCTTGCAGGGCTTCTCGCGTGAAGAAGGCTTGATGGCCTGTGATGAGCACATTCGGAAATGTAAGTAAGCGGGCGAAGACGTCGTCGTGGATGACCTGGCCGGAGTGATCTTCGAAGAAAAGGTCGGCCTCCTCCTCGTAGACGTCCAGGCCGAGGTAGCCGATCTTTGCCGACTTCAAGCCCGCGATCACGGCCTCGGTATCCACCAGGGAACCGCGGCCTGTGTTGATGATCATGACGCCCGGCTTCATGGTTTGGAGGGATTTGGTATCGATCAGATGCCGGGTCGAGGGAGTCAGCGGACAGTGCAGGGTGATGATGTCCGACTTGGCCAACAGGTCTTCGAGAGAGACGTAGCGAACCTGCAATGACTCGCATTCGGGGTTGGGCTTGATGTCGTAAGCCAGGACCTGGCAGCCGAAGCCACGCATGATCCGGGCGACCTCGAGTCCAATCTGGCCGGTGCCTATGACGCCGATCGTTCGGCCGTGCAGGTCGAAGCCGAGCAGGCCGTCGAGCGTGAAGTTGCCTTCGCGGACCCGGTTGTAGGCCCGGTAGATCTTTCGATTCAGCGAGAGGATCAACGCGACCGTGTGCTCAGCCACGGCGTAGGGCGAGTAGGCCGGGACTCGGGCCACGACCAGTCGGTGGCGCTCGGCGACTTCGTGATCGACATTATTGTAACCGGCGCAGCGGAGGGCCACGAACCGGACCCCGCTGCGATGGAGTTCCTCCAAGACCGTGGCATTGAGCTCGTCGTTGACGAACGCGCAGACGGCCTCACAACCGCGAGCGAGCGGGGCTGTTGCGGCGGAGAGGCGGGCGTCGAAATAGACCAGCTCGTGCCCATGCTCCGTGTTGGCCCCGTCCAACGAGCTCCGGTCGTAAGGCTTGGTGCTGAAGACGGCGACCTTCATCGGCTTGCTCCTGGAACGGCCTCGGCTCGCGTATACACTGAGTTCCTTGACGGACTACGGGGCTGGTGCCGTCGCTTGGAAATGATTCGGAGCTTGCGAACCTTGCAAACGGTCTAACGAGTCCTGGCTTTCGGAGACAGTGGCCGAGTATACCGACCTTTACCGTCTCCAAGCACTACTGAGAGTCAGAATCGTCATGTCCGCACTGCTTTTTCGGCGGGATATGAACGGTTGCGTTGGGGAGGCGAAAGGCGGATCGAGATCCTCCGGTTGACGGCATCCAAGGGTTCCTCGGGACCCTTATCGCCGCCGTCGCCGATCGTTCTCTATCGGCCCGGAGGAGGGCCATAAGTCTCGGCGAGATGGACGCGGAGAATGCGATCGAGTTCCTGGAGGGTCTGTGGGTCGGCGTTGATTCTGGAATGGGTCGCGGGGATCCAGAGTTCGCTTGCGGCCCCGTCGGAGTGGGCACTGGAAAGGGGGACGACGCCATCGCCGCGTGCAAAGCGATCTGGCATTGAGGCCGTCCCCGCGATCGTGTGGTAGGTCGTCGCCGGGTTGATCGGGAGTTGTCGCATCGTTTTCAGGATCGGCCCGCGCTTGGCGAGCAGGTCAATGCTGCTCGGCAGGTCGGCCATGTATGGCAGGAGGGCCCCGGGGTTATCTCGTTCGAGTTGGTCAATCATCGCCAGGGAGTCGGCGGCCCGTCGAACCAGCCGGGAAGTAACCCGGCCCACGGCGCGGTTGGCCAACGCTGCGCCGTCATGCGGGGTCCCCATGAAGACGACTCGTCGCACGAACGGGAGCGGTTCGAAATAGAAGATTTCACGCAAGAACGTTTTGGTCGACTCGGACGTGACCAAGGTCTCGAGTGGTTGGGTTGCGGCCAAATTCCAGAGCGCTTCGCCGCTCCAGGTGATCTGTAGCTTGCTGATCAGGCCGCCCATGCTGTGACCGACGAGCACAGTGTTTTGCAGGCCAGGGTCGCGGTGTTGCGGGTCGAACGTCGCTTCCATGTCACGGAGACAACGGCGGAACATTGCGGCGGATCGGATGAAGGTGATGCCGGTCGGATACCGAAAACCGACGATCTGAAAATGGTCGAGGAATCCAGGGCAGGCCCGCAACCCATTGACGAGATCGGTGAAGGTGTACGGGTTGTCCCTCAGCCCGTGAACGAAGACGACCGGAATCTTCCCAGGCTGGTACGGTTCCAAGGTGCCGAGAAACGTGTTGCCGACTTCAATACTGGGGTTCAGGAAGCCGACCAAGGCGTAGCGCCGGCTGCCTACGCTTGCCTCGGCCATGGCGACCGAGGCATCGAGGTTACATGCGAGGGGAAATCGGCCGCCTGCCAACTCGACGCAGGTCGTGCGCAGAGGGTCGTGGAGTTCGAGCAGGTCGCCCCCTCGTGGAGTTCCGGCAAGGCCGATCCAGGGGCCAAGATCGGGGTGGAGAATGGCCGTGGCCGGGAAAAAGGAGCGTGGCGGGAGGAAGCGATCGGCCGACGTGAGATTCCGATTTGAGCGAACGGACACCTGCGCCGCCCCGGCTCCCACTCGCTGATACGAGCGGTGTTGCGCGGGATTCTTCGGCGCGGACCGGGCGTCGATCAGGCCCTCGAAGTCCTCCGGGGACCAGACGAAGCCGCGATGAATAACCCGGACGACGATCGGTCCGGCCGGCCCATTGATCTGAAGGTGTGAACGCGGGTCCAGACGTCCGAATGTTCCGGCTGCACGCAAACAGTCGGCGAGGCTGATGTTGTAGTCGTCCGGAATCTGGTTCCAGTCGGTCACTCCCGTGGTACCGGTCGCCAGGATCGCGGCATAAGCGAAAACGGTCGCCTCATAGTAACGATCGACACAAACCGGCGATCCTGCTTTCTCCAGTCGCTTGGCCTCACGGTGAGCAATCCGGGACCGATCGAACGCCTGAACCTCATGGAGTCTGGTCGGGTTTCCCTCGACGGACGTCGCGGGACTTGCTGGGACCAGGTCCAGCATCTGGGCGAACACTCGCCCACAATTCCAGCCTGGGATGATGAGCGGGCCACAAATCGCGACAAGCACGATGATGGTGTTGCGGACGCGATCCATCAGACCTCGCAACTTGCCTGGCTCCATTATTGACATATCCTGGAAAATCGTGGGACGCATCCCAAGCTGCCAGCGATCGGCAAGCCACTGGCGATTAGGGTGAAACATACCAGGATTTCAGGCGGCTCAGAGTCTCTCACTTTGGTTCAGGAAGAGGGCCTACCGCTACGATCGTGGATAACGGAGCAATCGGAAATCGATTTCCACTGCATGCCCGTGGGACGACCTCGGCTCACGAACAGCGTCATTGCAAAGTGCGAGGCATCGGATTTGCTCAAAGCGTTGCCGTCCGTTTTGGAGATTTCGTAGGTTCTCCCCTGGAATGCATTTGCCTCTCAATCATCGGTCCAGCGATGATGCCTCTATGTCGTCGATCCGCGGGCTTGGTCGAGGCAAGAGTCGAATCGGTGAAACTCGTTGAAACCATCGGCCTGAGACACGGAATGGATTGGACTCACCAATCACATCGCGTGGGGAACGCGGGCCGGACGGCTCGACAGAAGGGACGGAGATGAGCGGGAAGATCGTCGGGCGGATTGCTTTGGCCGGCCTGGTTGCCGCGGTTGTGCTCGGTGGTTGGCAATGGTGGAAGGCCCGTCAAACGCCTCCATTGCCTGCGGGGATCGTCTCCGGCAATGGACGGATCGAATCCATCCAGGTCGATATCACGGCGAAGTACCCGGGCCGCCTCGTCCAGCTCCTTGCCCGGGAAGGGGACCTTGTCAAGCCTGGGCAGGTTCTCGCGCGCATGGACACCCTGGAAATTGAGGCGCAACTCGCTCGCGCCAAGGCCCAGGTCGCCGAAGCTGAGGATTCCGTCGCCACCGCGCAGTCGGATATCCTACAACGCGAGAGCAACTTGAAGCTGGCCGAGCAGAAGTATGTACGCGGCCAGGCCCTCATCAATAAGCGAACGATCTCGCGCGAGGAGTGGGACCAGCTTCGGGCCGAGCGCGACGCGAGCAAGGCAGCCGTCGACTCCGAAAAGGCCCGTCTCCGTGCGGCGATGCACAACGTTGAGGCGGCGCTTGCGGAGGTGAACCGGTTTCAGGTGCAGATCGCCGATTCGACGCTGAAGTCCCCGGTCCAAGGGCGGGTGCTCTATCGGCTCGCCGAGGAGGGAGAGGTCCTTGCCGCAGGGGGTAAGGCGTTGACCCTGATTAACCTCGGCGATATCTACATGGAAATATTTTTGCCGTCCCGGGTTGCCGCATTGGTCAATATCGGCGCCGATGCCCGGATTGTGCTCGACGCGATGCCACAGTATGCCGGCCGAGCCCGAGTAAGTTTCGTCTCGCCCGAGACTCAGTTCACCCCCAAGCAGGTGGAGACGCCGAGCGAGCGTGATAAACTCATGTTTCGGGTCAAACTCCACGTCCCTTCGGAGTTGATCCTTCCCTACATCGAAAAGGTGAAAACAGGGGTTCGAGGAGTCGGCTACGTCCGGTTGGACGATTCGGTGCCCTGGCCCGCGGCCCTCGATCGGCGGTTCCCCAAGCCGACGGATCTCGACAAGCCGAGCGTCGCTCCCCAGCCCAAAGCGGGCGATGAATCGAAGCCAGGTGAGACGTCTCAGCCTGGCGATGCCCCTAGCCCTGGCCCCGCGCAATGATGACAACCGAGAACTCTGCTGTCATCACGGTCGAGGGCGTCTCTCACCACTATCGGGGAGTCCGGGCGCTCGATGACATCTCGATCGCGATCCCGGCGGGCCGCATGGTGGGCCTGATCGGACCCGACGGCGTCGGCAAGTCGACTCTGATCGGCCTGATCTCGGGGGCGAGGAAGATCCAAGGGGGCACGGTGCGCGTCCTGGAGGGCGACATGGCCGACCGTCGGCATCGTGATGCCGTCTGCCCTCGGATTGCGTACATGCCCCAGGGGCTCGGAAAGAATCTCTACCACGAGCTCAGTGTTTATGAAAATATCGACTTCTTTGCCAGGCTGTTCGGTCAATCGGCAGGCGAGCGCCGCGCCCGGATTGACTCGCTTTTGAAAGCGACCGGCCTTGACCCCTTTCCCGATCGGCCTGCCGGGAAGTTGTCCGGCGGCATGAAGCAGAAACTTAGCCTGTGTTGTTCGCTGGTTCATGATCCCGACTTGCTGATCCTTGACGAGCCCACCACGGGTGTGGACCCGCTCTCACGCCAGCAGTTCTGGACCTTGATCGATCGTGTCCGTGAGTCGAGACCAGGCATGAGCGTGCTGGTCTCGACCGCCTACATGGACGAGGCGCAGCGGTTCGAATGGCTGGTTGCGATGAACGCAGGGCGGATCCTGGACACGGGGACCCCGGAGGAGTTTCGCACGCGGACAGGCACCTCGAATCTGGAAGAGGCGTTCGTGGCCCTGCTGCCCAAGGAGAACCGGGGCCGTGGCGGTCTGTTGACCATTCCCCCGCGCGTCGACGATGGCGGCGAGCCGGCGATCGTGGCCAAGAACCTGACGATGAGGTTCGGTACGTTCACGGCCGTGGACAACGTCAACTTCGAGATTCGCCGTGGCGAGATCTTCGGCTTCCTCGGCTCCAACGGCTGCGGCAAGTCGACCACCATGAAGATGCTGACCGGCCTGCTCCCCGCGACCGAGGGGGAAGCCAAGCTGTTCGGCAAGTCGGTGGATGCCGGGAGCCTTGAGATCCGCAATCGGGTCGGCTACATGTCGCAGGCATTCTCCCTCTACGGCGAACTGACCGTGGCCCAGAACCTCTGGCTCCACGCTCGGCTCTATCATCTGCCGCGCGAGTCGAGAGCGGCGCGGATCGCCGAACTGGTCCGCCGGTTCGGGCTGGAGCCGTATGTCGATCAGGTCTCGGAAGCCCTGCCGCTGGGCATGCGTCAGCGCCTCTCGCTTGCCGTGGCGATCATCCACGAACCCGAGATGCTGATCCTCGACGAACCGACCTCGGGCGTTGACCCGGTGGCCCGCGACGAATTCTGGGAAGTGCTGATCGAGCTTTCACGCAAAAATCAGATCACGATTTTCATTTCCACGCACTTCATGAACGAGGCGCAGCGGTGTGACCGGATGTCGCTGATGCATGCGGGCAAGGTCCTCGCGTGTGACACTCCGGCGGCCCTCGTGGCCGCACGAGGCGCTCCCGACTTAGAGACTGCGTTCATCGACTACATCGCCGACGCCATCGGCGAATCCAAGACACCCGAAAGTGCGGCCGGCGCCAAAGTGAACTTCGGTCCGACGGCCAAGTCCGGTAAGCAAGCCGCAGTGCACCCCTCCGCGTCGATCTTTCACTTTGGGCGGTTGTTAGCCTACGCCAATCGGGAGATGCTCGAAATTCTCCGCGACCCGATTCGGTTGGCCTTCGCGTTCGTGGGGTCGGCCATCCTGATGCTCGTCTTTGGCTTTGGGATCACGACCGACGTTGAGGATATCCGCTACGCCGACCTCGACCTTGACCAGACGCCGGAGAGCCGGGCCTATCTCGAGTCGTTCGCGTCGTCCCGCTCATTCCTGAAGCAACCGCCGCTCCACGATCCGGACGAGATGCATGAGCGGCTCCGATCGAATGACATCTCCGTGGGCATCGAGATGCCTCCTCGATTCGGCAGGAACCTCAAAAAAGGGACTCCCTCCGAGGTCTCCGCCCTGGTTGACGGAGCCAACCCGTCCCGGGCCGAGACGATCAAACAGTATGTCGAAGGAGTCAACGTCTCGCATTACGAAGACCTTTACAGACGCGAGTATGGCCAGGTGCCCACCTCGTTCGTGTCCGACATGCAGATGCGTTACACGTATAACCCGACGTTCGAGAGCATCTACGCCATGGTGCCGAGCGTGCCGCCGATCTTGCTGATCCTGATCCCGGCGGTACTGATGGCGGTGAGCGTCGTCCGCGAAAAGGAGCTTGGGTCGATCATCAATTTCTATGTGACGCCCACGTCCCGGCTCGAATTCTTGGTCGGCAAGCAACTCCCCTACATTGCGATTGGGATGATCAATTTCATGATCCTCACGATCATGGCCATCTTCGTGTTCGGGGTCCCCATCAAAGGGAGCGGCCTGACCTTGATCCTTTGCGCCCTGGCTTATGTCACCGTGACGACAGGAATCGGCCTGCTCGTCTCGACCTTCACCTCGAGCCAGGTCGCTGCGGTCTTTGTCACCGCGATCGTGACGATCCTGCCCACCACGCAGTTCTCCGGACTGCTCCAACCGGTCTCGACTCTGCAAGGGGGAGCACGGGTGGTCGGGACGTTCTGGCCGACCACGTATTACATGCGGGCCAGCGTCGGGGCGTTCACCAAGGGCCTTGGGGTTGAGCAACTCGGGGGCCAGGCTTTGCTCATCGCCGCGTTCATCCCGGTTCTGACCCTGATTACAGCGGTCGCCCTCAAACGCCAGGAGGCGTAGTGCGCAGCGTTGTCAATATTTTCTGGCTCGGCACCAAGGAACTGCGTAGCCTGAGGAGCGACTCCGTCCTCGTCCTCTTCATGATCTACGCGTTCACGTTCTCGATCTACACACAGGCGAAGGGGACCTCGTCTGAGGTGCACAACGCGTCGATTGCATTCGTTGACGAAGATCATTCCGCCCTCTCCCGGCGACTGATTGGCGCCTTGTATCCGCCCCGGTTCAAGACTCCCGTGCTGATCCAGGCCAACGAAGTCGCTGATGCGATGGACGACGGGCGGTTCATGTTCGTGGTGGTGATTCCGCCCCGATACGAGGCCAATCTTCGGGCGGGGCGTAGGGCTGAGTTGCAGGTGAATATCGATGCCACCGCGATGCTCCAGGCGAGCATCGGGGCCTCCTATATCCGGAACATCCTGACGGCCGAGATTTCGCGATACCTCTCCCGATCCGACACCGACTCGGCGCTCTCCCCCAAGATCGTCGTTCGCAAAGCATTCAACCCGAACGGCGATACCTCGTGGTTCACCAGCATCGTCGCCATCATCAACCAGGTGACGATGTTGACCACCATCCTGACCGGGGCTGCTTTGATTCGCGAGCGTGAACATGGCACCATGGAACACCTGATGGTGATGCCTCTGACGGCCGTCGAGATCGCCCTGGCGAAGGTCTGGGCGAACGGGCTCATCATTCTGGTGGCAGTTACCCTCTCGCTCTTTCTTGTGGTCCGGACGTTGCTCGCCGTCCCGATTGCCGGCTCGCCGACGCTCTTTCTCTTTGGCGTGGTCCTCTACCTCTTTTTCGCGACGGCCCTGGGGATCTTCCTGGGCACGATCACCCGCACCATGGCCCAGTTTGCCTTGCTGATTATTCTGCTCCTGATGGTCCTCCAACTGCTCTCAGGAGGGTCGACTCCGGTCGAGAGTCAGCCGGTCTGGTTGCAGCGGATGACCCTCTTTCTCCCCTCGCGACACTTCGTGAGCTTCTCACAAGCGATCATCTATCGTGGAGCCGGTTTGGGCGTGGTCTGGCGCCAATTCTTCGCCGTCGCGGCGATTGGTCTTGCCTTCTTCCTGTTCAGCCTGAGCCGTTTCCGGAAATCCATCGCCGCGAGTCGCTGATGAGAAACTTGTTGATGCTCGTGTTTGCAATTGTAGGGTAGGTACGGCTCACGATGCCTTTTTTTGATCCCCGGTTTGGTGCGAGTGGGTGACCGTTCACTCCCGGAGGTAAAACCTGGTGGATCAGGCCTACCCTACAAAATCGCTAAGATATCCTTCAGTTGGAAATCCGACGTGTGGACTCGATTTGCCGGAGCCTCTCGACGTCGGTCTGTGAGAGGTTGTCGGTTCCAAGCTCGATCTCAACCCGTTGGATCGTCCCCGTAAATTGGAACGGTGACTCATAGGCGTCGCTCACGGGTGAGCCGGTGTCGAGCCCGGTGTCGAACGTTTCGTCGGCGGAGAACCGCCCTGAGATGGTTTTCTCGACACGGCCTTCAGCGACCTTTTGGGCGTCGACAAGGAGAGTAACGACGCCCCCTTTGCCGAGCCCGCCGCCGTCGTATTTGAACTCGACTCGGATCGAATGCTTGCCCGGGGCAAGCCGCTCCGAACCGGACACCTTGTAGCGGTCCTGGGTGAACCGGT
Source organism: Singulisphaera acidiphila DSM 18658 (assembly GCF_000242455.2). Lineage (GTDB taxonomy): Bacteria > Planctomycetota > Planctomycetia > Isosphaerales > Isosphaeraceae > Singulisphaera > Singulisphaera acidiphila. Next base: position 3,466,541 of record NC_019892.1, on the reverse strand, counting down.
TGTACTCGTAGACCGGTTTTCCCTCTTTGATGAAGAGCGTGTATCCGCCGACGACTCCGCCGGCCGCGACCAGCGTTCCGGTGGCCCCGTCTTCAGGGATGACGATGTGCGCTGTGATCGAGTGTGATTTGTTCTTGATATTGGGGGACGAGCTTTCCGGGATCCGTCGCGCTCCAGGGAAATAGAGGAAATGGGTGCGTCCTGCGATCAGGCTTGGCCGCATCGCGGGGTCGGCCCGTTCGATGAACCGGTCGTCGAGGGGGAGGACATTGTACTTGGCAGCCTCGACCCAGAATCGATCTTGGAGGTCGCGGAGTCGTTGCGGGTGCGTGGCTGCGAGGTCGTTCGCTTCGCTGAAGTCGTCTTCGAGGTGGTAGAGTTGCCACTCGTCCTTGGCGAAGTCGGACCCGCCACTGTTTTCCCAAGGGAGGCGGCCGTGTCGGCAGGTGGCAATCCAGCCGTCGTCGTAGAGGGCACGATTGCCGAACATCTCGAAGTATTGGGTCTGCCTTGGGCTTTTCGCTTTCGAGTCGGCGAATGAGTAAGCCATGCTTACCCCTTCGATCGGTTTCTGAGCGACGCCGTTGACCTCGGCGGGCTCACGGATGCCGGCTGCCTCAAGGATCGTCGGCGCAAGGTCGATCACGTGGTGAAACTGGCTGCGAACCCCGCCCTTGTCCTTGATCCGTTTAGGCCAGGAGACGACGAGCGGGTTGCGGACGCCCCCGAGGTGGGAGGCGACTTGCTTGCCCCACTGGAAGGGGGTGTTCATGGCCCAGGCCCAGCCGACCGGGAAGTGATTGTACGACTTCGGACCGCCGATCTCGTCGAGGTGGGCATGAATGTAGGCAGGGTCTTCCTGCTCGCCACCCAGGCCGACCATCTCGTTGAACAGGCCGTACAGGCTCCCCTCCATCGATGATCCGTTATCGCCAACCTCCCAGAAAATCAAGGTGTTTTCACGTTGGCCTATTTCCTCGATCGCGTCGATCACCCGGCCGACCTCCTGGTCGGTCTGGGCGGTGTAGGCTGCGAACGCTTCCATCAGCCGGGCGGCCACCTGTTTCTGAGGGACGGTCAGCGTGTCCCACGCCGGAATCTCTTTGGGGCGTGGGGTGAGCTTTGTCTCGGCCGGGATCACGCCGAGCTGCTTTTGACGAGCGAACGTTTCCTCGCGATAGACGTCCCAGCCCCGGTCGAACTGGCCCCCGAACTTGGCCAGCCAAGACTTGGGCACATGGTGCGGCGCATGGGTGGCGCCCGGGGCATAGTAGAGGAAGAAGGGACGGTCGGGCGTTACGGACTTCTGCTGGTGGAGGTAGTCGATCGCCTTGTCGGCGAGGTGCTCGTTGAGTGTGTAATCGGCCTCGCGGCCCTTGGGTGGTTTCATCTCGACGGGGGTGTTGCCGTCGTAGAGGGCCGGCTGCCACTGATTCGACTCGCCGCCGACGAAGCCGTAGAAGTGGTCGAACCCTTGGAGGCCGGGCCAGCGGTCATAGGGGCCGGAGACGCTGGTCTCCCAATCCGCGATGTTATGGTTTTTGCCGAAGAAGGCCGTGCTGTATCCGTTCTGGCGAACGATCTCCGAGACCATGGCGCAGCTCTTGGGAATCTGCCCGGTGTAGCCCGGATAGCTGCTGCCCAACTCGGTGATGTTGCCGGTTGCCGCCGAGTGGTGGTTGCGGCCGGTGAGCAGGGCTGCACGGGTGGGCGAGCAAAGTGCCGTTGTGTGGAAGCGATTATATTTGAGCCCCTGCGCGGCGAGCTTGTCGAGGTTTGGAGTCGGGACCTGGCCGCCGAACGTGCCCCACTGGCCGAACCCGGAATCGTCGATCAGCACGACCAGCACGTTGGGCGCATTGGCGGGAGCCTTGACGACCGGAAACGTGCCAGGCGTGGAATCCTTGTAGGTCCGGCCAATACGGCCTCGGAACTCGGCCGCCGGAGGAGGGAGAACGGGGGAATTGGCCGTTTGAAGGTCGTCCGGCTTGTCTTCAGCGCGGGCGCGTGGAACCAGAGGGGCGACGATCGCCCAGCCGATCAGAGCGCCGGCGACGACTCTTGCCGTGGCGAGGAACGTTGGCATCCGCATGGTGGTGCCTCCAATCCAGGGTTAGCGAGGGGTGAGCCCGCTCATTTCAGGTCGATCGTCACCTTCTGAATTTTGCCGGTGAACTTGAATGGAACGTCATACGAGAGGTTCACGGGCGTGCCGGTGTCCAGGCCGATGTCGAGTCCTTCATCGAGTGTGAGCCGGACTGGGATCGTTCGTTCAATCCGCCCTTGGCCGACCGTTTTACCGTCTACCGAAAGCGTTGCCTCGCCTCCTTTGGCGATTCCGCCGCCGTCGTAACGGAAGTCGAGACGGATGGAGTGTTGTCCAGGGCTCAACGCCTGCTGACCGGCGACCTCAGTGTGCGCGACGTCCACAAAGTTGTAGTGGAATACCGGCTTGCCCTTTTCCAGGTAGAGGGCATAGCCGCCGAATAGGCCGCCTTGGGTGACGATCATCCCGGCGCCTTCGTTGTTGGGGACGTCGACTTCGGCGGCGATGGCGAACGACTTGTTCTTGATGTCCGGGGCGGCTCCTTCCGGGATCCGGCTCATTCCATCGTAAAACGTGAACGAGGATCGACCGCGGGTCAAGCTTGGCCGGCCCGCGGGGTCCATCCGGCCGGTCCGGCTGTTATCGATGGGGAGCACGTTGTACTTGGCGGCCTCGGTATAGAACAGGAGTTGTAGATCCTTGAGCCGGTTGGGGAGTTTGTTCGCGAGGTCGTCGGCCTGGGTAAAGTCGTTCGCGACGTGGTAGAGCTCCCAACGGTAGCCTGTGATCGGGTCAATGTCGGCGCTATTCGGGTCCCAAGGGGGGATTGGGGGCGTGGTGCAAGCGACCCACCCGTCGTGGTAGATCGCTCGGTTCCCGAGCATCTCGAAGTACTGAGTCGTCCGGCGCGATGGGGCGTTTGCGTTGTCGAACGTATAAGCCATGCTTACCCCTTCGATCGGCTTCTGAGCGACCCCGTTCACCGTGGCGGGGGTCGCGACCCGGACGACGTCGAGGATCGTGGGGACGATGTCGATGACGTGGTGCCACTGGCTGCGCAGACCCCCCTGCTCTTTGATCCGTTTGGGCCAGGAGACGACCATGCCGTTGCGAGTACCGCCGTAGTGCGAGGCCACCTGCTTCGTCCACTGGAACGGGGTGCACATCGCGTGCGCCCAGCCGGCCGGGTAGTGGTTGTAGGTCTTCCAGGTCCCGAGGTCATCGACCCGTCTGAGCACGTCCTTGAGGTTTTCGGGGACGTGGTTGAAGAAGGTCATCTCGTTGAGCAAGCCCTGCATGCTCCCCTCGGCGCTCGCTCCGTTGTCGCCAACGATGTAGAAAACCAGGGTATTGTCGAGCTGCCCGGTCTGTTCGATGGCCTCAACGACCCGGCCGATGTTGTGATCGGTCTGCTCCAGGTAGGCGGCATAGAGCTCCATCATCCGGGCATACACCCGCTTTTGATCGGCGGTGAGCGAGTCCCAGGCCGGGATTCCGTCGGGCCTCGGCGTCAGCTTGGCTTCGGCTGGGATTACTCCCAGAGCCTTCTGACGTGCGAAGGTCTCTTCGCGGACCTTGTCCCACCCCTGGTCAAACTTGCCCTTGGCCTTCGCGACCCACTCCTCCCTGGCGTGGTGGGGGGCGTGAGTTGCGCCGGGGGCGTAATAGGCGAAGAACGGCTTGTCGGGTGAGATCGCTTTCTGGCTGCGGATCCACTTGATTGCCTGGTTGGCGATATCATCATCAAAGTGATAGTCGGGATTGCCGAGGTAAGGCTCGATCGGCTTGGTTCCTTCGATGGTCGCCGGCCGCCACTGGCTCGTATCGCCGCCGACGAAGCCGTAGAAATGCTCGAAGCCCAAGCCAGTGGGCCAGAGGTCGAACGGCCCGTTCTGACTGCTCTGCCAGTCGGGCACGTTGTGGTTCTTGCCGAACCAGGCCGTGTTCCAACCGTTCTGCTTGAGGAGTTCGGCGACCGTCGCGGTGTCTTTCCCCATCACCGTGTCGTAGCCTGGGTAACCGGTGCCGGCTTCCATGATGCAGGCTGTGTGGGTCGAGTGGTGGTTCCGGCCGGTGATCAACGCGGCCCGTGTCGGCGAACAGAGTGCGGTCGTGTGAAACTGATTGTAGCGCAGACCTCGCTTCGCCAGGGCTTCGAGCGTTGGCGTGGGGCAAGGGCCACCGAACGTGCTCGAGGCCCCGAACCCCACGTCGTCGAGCAAGACCAGAAGGATGTTGGGCGCCCCGCTTGGCGCCTGGATCGGCTGCGGAAAGTCGGGCGTCGAGTCTTTGGCGCGGAGGTTGATCTTGCCTCGGAACGGCTCGGGTGGTGGGGGGAGGACCGGGAAACGTACGTCTCGTTCCGCATCCAATCGCTTTTGTGGGACCAGATCCTCAGCCTTGGTTCGTGTCGCCCGTAGGCCACTCCCCGCGCTCCAGACGCCCAGAGCGACGATCAGTCCCGTGGACAATTTCAACGTCTTGCTCATGGTTGAAGACTCCCTTACGCTGCGGTTTGTCGGGTTTCAGCGAGCCAACATTCGCATGCGTGAGCCGTGAAGCGATCTGAGGGTTCGGATCCAAAGGAGGAAGCGGAAGTGGGAGTACGCGATCGGCGAGACGTCACTCCTTTTCCCAAGAGAAAACGACATTCCAGTCGTTCTTTATATCCGTCACGACCCATCCGCGCTCAGGGGCTTCGTCAAGCGCCTTGACCAGGCGGCCGACGTTCGAATCGCGATCGTAGGCGTATTCCCTCGTCGCGTCGGTGTGATGGACGATCAGGCCGAATCGCGGACCAGGGCCCGACGTCACCCAGCGGAGCATCTCGTAGTCGCCGTCGGAGTTGCCGAAGGCCGCGATCGGTCGGCGGCCGATGGCCTGCTGGATGCCTACGGGTTTGCCGGCCTTGTCGTCGACGAAGTCAATCTCAGCGAGGCGGAAGAGCGCGGGTTGGCCGTCGCGGAGTTCGTACTTCAGCTTGATGGAGCTGCCGACAACTTGCTCGGGAGGGATACCGTAGGCCGAGTCCGTCCAGGGCCGCATGAATTCGATGCCGCCACCGGAGACGATGAACGTCTTGAAGTGATTGATGCGGAGGTAAGCGAGTAACTCGAGCATCGGTTGATAGACGAGGTCGGTGTACGGCCGCTTGAATCGGGGGTGCTTTGCGGTTTTCAACCAGTCGTTGACGATCGCGGTAAACTCGTCGGTCGTCATCCCGGCATGACTGGTCGCCAGGAACTGGAGGCGATCGTAGGCCGAGACGGACAGGACCGCTTTGAGGTCTCCCCCGAGTGCGGCCTTGAATAATGGCTGGTCCTTCACTTCCGGGTGAGTGGCCGCGAACGTGCGAACCCGATCCACGGCAAAGACGATCTGGACATAGAGGGGTTGCTCGCACCAGAGCGTCCCGTCGTTATCGAAGGTCGCGATCCGTTCGGCGGGAGGGACGAAGTCCGGACTCCCTTGCTTTGTCACCTTGTCGACGAACGCGATGATGGCCCGCTTCGTCGCCCCGTCATTCCATGACGGAAGCGGATCACTTTGGCCGAGGGCAGGCCGCGCAACGGGCGCGGTGAGTGCCAGAGTGAGCAGAGTGAACATAAAAAAATGTCGCATGAGCAATCCCTGGATTTGAAGTGATGATTGCCACGCTCCGGATCCGGTTGAACTTGGATACCATGAGTTCCGTACGCGGAACTCATGGTATCTGATGGGCTTGGATCAAGAACGCCCCGAGGGGTTGGCATCCGAGCGGCTTGGGTGTGGGACGCTCAGGCCGGGTGAGTCCGTGGCGGTGGACCGTGGGCCCAACGCGGATCAAGACCACGAACTCAGTGGCTGCCGAGGTTCTCCTTCATCTTGTCCAGTGCCTGATCGACGCTGAAGCTTGGGGCGTGCTGGCGGGGTGGGAAGTCCTTGAACGTTGCCAGGAATTTGGTGGTCGCCGCCTGGGCCGCGAAGATGATGTACGGCTGGGAGATGAGCCAGTCGTAGTACGTGTTGGAAGTGATGTCGGCACGCTCAAAGGGGTCGGCCCGAAGGTCGAAGAGCTTGGGCAACCGGAGCGGGGTGAAGGGCTCGGCCCAGACGCGGAGCGTGCCGGGAGCGCGTTGTTCCATGAACACGATCTTCCAGTTCTCGGCCCGGAGCCCGACGAGGTCGCCGTCGTCGTTGAAGTAGAAGAATCCACGGCGGGGACTTTTCTCGACTTCCCCGGTCAGATAGGGGAGCTGATTCCAGCCGTCGAGGTGAACCTTGAAGTGCTTGCCGGCCGCCTCGTGCCCCTTCAAGAGTTTTTCCTTGATCTCGGGATCGCCGGCCGCCGCGAGCAGAGTTGGCAGCCAGTCGTGGCCGCTGACGATTTCGTTGGAGACCGATCCCGCTTTGATCTTGCCGGGCCAGCGGACCATGCAGGGGACGCGGAACGCCCCTTCCCAGTTCGTGTTCTTCTCGCTCCGGAACGGGGTCATGGCTCCGTCAGGCCATGTGTTCATGTGAGGGCCGTTATCGGTGGTGTAGATGACGATGGTGTTGTCGGTGAGTTTGAGGTCGTCGAGAGTTTTGAGCAGTTTGCCCACATGCCCATCATGCTCGACCATGCCGTCGGCGTATTCCGTCAAGGCGGTGAGGCCGGGAGGGCTGCGTCTCTCGGCGGCAACGTGGGTGCGGAGGTGCATCCGGGTGCTGTTGTACCAGACGAAGAAGGGTTTGCCGCCGTCATGGTTCCGCTTGATATAGTCGACGGCCGCGTCCGACGTTTCGTCGTCGATGTGTTCCATCCGCTTCTTGGTGAGCGCCCCTGTGTCTTCGATGACTTGCTTGCCGACCCGTCCGAACCGGGGGTCGACGGTTGGGTCATCCTGATCGGTCGCCTTGCAGCGGAGCACGCCGCGAGGCCCGAAGACCCGCTTGAACTCGGGATCGCGCGGGTAGGTCCGTTGCTCCGGTTCTTCCTCGGCATTGAGGTGGTAGAGGTTGCCGAAGAACTCGTCGAATCCGTGGACGGTCGGCAGGTATTCGTTCAGGTCTCCCAGGTGGTTCTTCCCGAACTGGCCGGTGACGTAACCCTCGTTCTTGAGCAGTTCGGCAATGGTCGGGTCTTCCTTCTGGAGTCCGACCGGTGAGGCGGGGACGCCCACCTTGCTCAGCCCGGTGCGAAACGTGCACTGGCCGGTGATGAATGAGGACCGACCGGCCGTGCAACTCTGCTCGGCGTAGTAGTCGGTGAAGATCATCCCTTCTTTGGCGACCCGATCAATGTTCGGCGTGCGGTAGCCCATCAGTCCCATCGAGTAGGCGCTGAGGTTCGTCTGGCCGATGTCGTCACCGAATATGACCAGGATGTTCGGTTTCTTGCCGCTCTTGGCCGCACCTTCGGCGACGGCCTCATTCCGCTCGGCCAGCGCCAGCAGCGCACCACGATCGAGGTCGCTCGAACAGCACGAACCTTGTCCGGGAGTTGCCGGGGTGTCGCAGGATGACGGACTCGGTGCCGCCGGGGCGGCGTTGACCGGTCGAGGGCCGCCGGTCGTTGCCGCGGCATAGCCGAGCATCGAGCCGATGGCGATCAGGGACAACGTTTGGAATAAGGTGCTTTTTCTCATGAGTTGAAGTCTCCTCTTACGACTTCGGGGTCTTCACGCAGCGGAAACCGACGTGCGACATGCCCGTATCGGGGCTGCAGCCGTGCCGGGCTGAGGGGCGGTAGCGCGAACAGTAACTGTCATTGCAGAGAAAGGAACCTCCACGCTGCACCCGTTGGGGAGTGAACGGGCGAGCCGGGTCGGAACTCTTTTCGGGACCGGTCGGATTGAGCGTCGGGTGGTGGCCGGCTCGCTGCCGGTAGAGGTCACGCTGATACCAGTCGGCGCACCATTCCCAGACGTTCCCCCCCATGTCGAAGAGGCCGAACCCGTTTGGCGGGAACGATTTCACCGGCGCAGTGCGGTCGTAGCCGTCAGCCGCCGTGTTGCGGTAGGGGAAGGCCCCTTGCCAGATGTTGGCTTGCGGCTGAGCGAGCGAGAACGGCGAGTCCCCCCAGACGTAAGCTCGGCCGTCGAGTCCGCCGCGCGCCGCGAACTCCCATTCGGCCTCGGTCGGGAGTTGTTTGCCCGCCCACTGGGCATAGGCATTGGCGTCATCCCAGGAGACCTGAACTACCGGGTGTGCCCCCCTGCCCTGGAGGTCGCTGCCCGGTCCTTCCGGATGTCGCCAACTTGCCCCAGGAGTCCAGCGCCACCAACGGGCGAAGTCGCGTAGGTCGACGGCTTCCTCCGTGGGTTGAAAGACCAGAGATCCGGGGACGAGCGCCTCCGGAGGCGGCGAGGGCGTTCCCGGTGAAGACTGAGCCAGGATCTCTTCGGCCTTCGGCGCCTTTTCAGCGGTAGTGACGTAGCGAGTGGCGGCCACGAATGCGGCGAACTCGTCGTTGGTCACTTCGTGCTCGTCGATCCAGAAGCCGTCGACTCGGACCCGGTGAGCGGGGCGTTCGTCGGGCCAGCCGAGCTCCGAGTCGGTGCCCATCGTAAATTCACCCCCCGCGATCCAGACCATCTCTCTGGGAGGGACTGCGGGGGCGTTCCAGAGCCTCGTCGCGGCGTAGGTTGATGCGAAGGCCACGAAGCCGACCCCGAGCATCACGAGGGTGCGTTTCATGAAAAACCTGAGGTCAACGAGGAGAAGCGTCTTGTGTCTCAGGAACCGGAACGCACGGAAAAGGTCTCTGATTCGATGACATCCGTATCTGGAGAACATGCACGAAATCGCCCGTATGAACGATAAAGGCCCCCCCCGTTTTTTGCCAGGGGTGGCCCACCTTTTTGTTCTCGTCTTTGCGAATCTGTTTTGATGAATTGCCTGTAGCAATCATGATTGGCTGGAGATCGCAGAACAAGGAGAGGGTCGATGTTTTGCTCGCCGAATCGCCCTGTCCTGAGCGCACTGACGTGTTTGGGTTTTTTGGCTCGCTCTGCCTTTTTAGACCGGCAGCCCGGGCGCAGGATTCATCGGATGCAGACCGCCAGGCTCTCTGCCAGGAAGTCCACCAGACGCTCCCGGTCCGCCTCTGCAAGCGCCTCGGGTCGGATCATCTGATCTAAGATCGCGAAACCGGTGAGTTGGGCCACGACGATCGCTGCCCGAGTTTCGGCGTCGGGGCCGCCGAGCCGTTCGCCGAGAACTTGCAGGTTGTGGACGTTCAAGCTTGTCCTGAGCAATTCGGCCGCGCGCGGTTCCGTTGCGGCTCGAAGCAGCAGCAGAAGCGGTGTCCGACCGTCGTCCGAGGCGTCCTGCCGGCCGTATACCATCAAGCGAGCGAGGCGTTCGGCCAGGGTCGACCGCTCGCCATCAATGAGGTTCCGGATATCGAATGCGTGCGCAACCACCTCGGCGAAGAGCCCTTCCTTGGAACCGAAGTAACGATTGACCAGCGCACCATCCACCCCGGCCTCCGTGGCGATCTCGCGAACCCCGGCATGCTCGTATCCTTTGGCGACAAAGTGCCGGGTGGCTGACGCGAGGATGGCCGATCGGGTTGCAGCCGAATTCCGCCGCTTCGGCGCTTCCTTGCCTCGACGCTCTGTCATGGTTCGGCTCCTTGAGAAGGTCACACTAAGTCAATCACTGTTGACATGGGTGGTCAAGGGATTTATCCTAAAATCGGCAGTTGTTGACTTGAACGGCGACGTAGGCTGTCGAGTCACGGCTCCAATCCTTGCGCACTGACTGGGGCGGCCATTTTTCGATGAAAAAACCGAAATCAGTGACCTCTGAGTTGCAGGAATTGGAATCGTTGTCGAGCCTTGCTGACTCCCAGGACGCGGTTGGCCCGTTGCGGCGGGCGCTGGCCAGTCGCTCCAGTTCGATGATTTCGAGGGCGGCGAGCCTGGCCGCCAGGTTCCACGTTCGCGAGGTCGAGCCGGACTTGCAGACGGCCTTCGATCATTTTCTGGGAAAGGGAGCGGGATCTGACAATCTCTGCTCGGCGAAAATTGCGGTCGTCAAGGCGCTCCGAGCTCTGAATTCCGAGGGAAAGGACCTCTATGTCCGGGGGATGCAGCATTATTGGCCGGCCCGCCCGCGTCAGGGGCAGCGCGACCAGGCCGCAACTCTTCGCATCGTCTGCGCGGATGCGCTCACCGAGGTCGGGCACCTCGAACTCCTGACGTATCTCATCGACCTGCTTGCTGATCCCACGCCTGGCGTGCGCGTGGCGGCGGCACTTGCACTCGGGTCGACCGGTGAGCGGGAAGCGACCCTCCTCCTGCGTCTGAAGGCTCTCTCCGTCGACGAGTCGCCGGAGGTGCTTGAAGCCTGTTTTACGGCCCTACTCAGCCTCGAGGCGGCAGCGGCGGTTCCGTTCATCGGGAGGTTTCTCGTCGCCGAGGACGAGAAGGTGAAAATGACGGCCGCCCTGGCTCTCGGGCAGTCCGAGCATCAGGATGCCCTCGATCTCCTGACCGCCTGTTGGAATCGCCAGACGACCCAAGATTCGCGGAGCGATCTTCTCGTCGCAATTGCGCTCCTTCGGTATCCGCGAGCGATCGAGTTTCTCGTCTCACTCGTCGATGGTGGGGAGGATGATGCCGAGAATGCGCTTCGCGCACTTGCTACGTTCCGAGCCGACCCTCAAGTCCTTCGCCGGGTTGAGTTGGCGATCGACCGAACGAATGATCCCTTGCTCCGGCGATCCTTCGAGGCGAAGTTCCGGAGAACTCCCTTGGCTTAGAGCGTGAGTGAGCAGGTGCCTTGTCGGGTGGGCCCGGCCGACCACGGACCCTTTTCACAACCGGCCTGGAAGGAGTAGAGAACCCTTCCTTCTCGGCGGCGAGGCCTAGTGGGCGGGGCCCACCCGACAAGGTTCAGCCCGGCTTTTCCCCAGGCCCTCCAACCGCTTCTCGGCGAACAGTCCGTGAGAGCTTCCTGGGCTTGGCGAAACAAAACAGTTTTAGGCTCCGCCCCGAGTAAAGTGCATCCAGCTTGGATCAGTGGGTACGATGGCGGCGGCGGATCGAGGCTTTGAGCGCTGCCTGCACGTGATGGCCGAGTCCCGTTTTCGAGGCGGCACGGTGCGCGATCACTGCATGCGCGGGCTTCGGAGCCAGTCGTTCTTTCCGATGCGGGTGTCCCAGCGGTCCGAGCGGAACCTTACGAGCATAGGACTCGGTCGTTGAAGATGGCGCGGGCGATGGAGCCGGCAGCGGGGCGGGGCTGCTGTCGCTGGCGGGAGTCGTTGAGACCGGGGCGGCCGGGGCGGCAACCGCTTTTGTGATTGTGGCCGGGGCCGATACGGACTTGACCTGCAACGCCGTGTTGCTGGCCTCTGAGGGCATGGCCAGCCCTGGAGTGGCGGTGACCGACGTGAAGACCGAGAATGACCGTCTCGAGGTGTCTCCGAGGTAGACGTCGATCTGGTAGCTCTGGTTGACGTCGTGAACGTTGGGATCGGGCTCGAAGTAAAGATCGGCCGACGACGCATAAGTTGACGTTCCGGTTTTATCCTGGACGAAGACGGCCATCCAGGAACCGGGCGAGCCATCGGATAGGTACGATCCACCTGTCCCCAGGCGTTTCACAACGACGCGCGCCACCGGCGTGGTGGTCGGCAGATTCGACAGCACGACGTGGACGTCTTGTTTGCCGTCGGATCCCTTCGACGCGGCGAGTTGAGCCAGGTCGTGACCGTCCTGGTTGAGTGAGGTCGCCACGGGGTTGAGCAAACGCGGGTCGGCGAGGACTCCGCTGAGGACAACCTGGGCGGATGTTGAACCGTCGGCATAGCGGACGAGAATTTGCAGGGTCTGGGGGATCAGAGTCCCGTCGGAGTCGATGAAGCTCGCGTTCGGCGCGAGGTAGAGGTCGCCGGTCGCGGCGTAGGCCCCGGCGCCCGCCGAGGCACGGATCAGCTTGGCCGCTGGCTGGGAGCCTGATCCTTGGTAGGTCCACTGCCCGCCTCCGACGGCCCAGACTTCCACCTGGCTCACCGCCTGGTCGGTGCGGAGGCCGGTCAGGCCGATGTGAAGATCCTGAATCCCGTCGCCCTGGGGGGTGGAGGTCGGTGTCGGGCCGACGAAGTCAGCGCCGTCTTGGCCGTACGACTTGGCCGCGAGGCCAACCACCTTGGCGTTGGGGTTGCCCACCACGCCCCACGCTGCGGTGCTGACAATCGATCCGTCGGTGAACGTGATGAGAATGTCATAGTGGTTGGCGAGGTTGGTCCCGGACTGGACACCGTTCTCGCTGAGGATCGAGGGGACGTAGAGGTCTGCTGTGGTTGAATACGTTCCGGAGCCGAGAGACGTTCGGACCAGCGCGGCCCGCCAATTTCGGGAGTCGGGGCTGAAAAGTGTCGGGAGCGCACTTGGCTGTGGACCCACGTATTGATAGTGGCCGTAGCCGTAGGGATGAACGTCAACCTGAGCGATCGCTTTGTCCGAGGGGAGGCCCGCCAGGACGATGTGAATGTCCTGAAAGCCGTCGGAACCGAGCGTCGAGCTGCTGCCGACGAAATCGGAGTTGTCCTGCCCCAGAGAAGTCGCGGTCACCTTGGCGGGCCCGCTGCCGACTCGAAGGGACGGGTCGGCTACCACGACCCCGTAGAGTGCCACGTATGCGGTGGTGCCATCAGCATAGGTGACGAGAATGTCGTAGTGGCTCGAACCCTGGATCGGTTGGTAGGGCTGCACGTAGAGATCTGCGGTTGCCGCGAATCGCGAAGCACCATCAAGTCCCCGGACGACTCCGATTCGCCAGGCTCCCGGAGTCAGACCAGGCGTGTTGAGCGGCAGACCCGTCGTGGCGTATTGATAGTGGCCGCCGCCGTAAGGATAGATATCGATCATCTGGATCGGCTGGTCGGTGCGGAGGCCGGCCAGCACGATGTGGACATCCTGGAAACCGTCCGGAGCCGTGGTGGCGTTGCGGCCGACCATATCCGACCCGTCCTGATTGTGCGACACCGCGGTGATTTGCGGGTAAGACACGGGGGGCGGCAGGAGCTCGAGATCCTGGCCGGCAAGGCCTCCCGACTCGGAATGGATCGTCACTTTGCGACCGGCCTGGGTAAACGAGTCGGAGGTCGTCGCGGTGTTGCCGCTGAGGGTGGTGAGCCGCAACTCCGCCGGATCGATCGTGCCGGGGTCACCGATCCGGATGGACGTGAAATTCCCCGTTGTCCCGGCGATGAGCGCCGCGGAGTAGATGAATTGGTTGTTGGTGACCGAGCCGCTCAGGTAGAGCCGTCCGCGATTCTCGCGAATGCTACTGCCATGTTCAACCGAGAGGATAGCCTCGGCCACGCTACGGGTCGATTGCGTTGGATCCGGCGTGGGCGTCCAGAAGACCGGGTCTCGGAATGTGTTGCCGTCGATCTTGATGTCGAAGACCGGCGAGTGAGACCAACCCCAAGGAGCCGGGAAGGTCGCGCTTCCCTGCCAGGATTCTTGCGTTGCGCTGGCGGCGACGGAGAACGGCCTGGCGCCGATGACGAGGTTGTTCCGGATCGTCGTGCCCACATGGGTTCCAGCGAGTTGGAAGGCATTGGACGACGATTTTTTAAGGCTCGACGTGTCGAGGGTATTCCCTTCGTAGAGGTCGTTGACGAAGCCTTGAGTGATCGAGACCACGTAATTGCCCGCGGGAAGATCTCCATCGAGGAGATAGTTCTGAGGATCGATCGCCTGGGTGATCCGAAACCAGCGTCCTGCGGACGGTCCCGTGAGGATGGCAACGATATTTCCCGCCTCGCCCGGCGTACCTCGCAGGGTTCCGACCTGGAGCAAGCGGGGGCTGACCGAACTGAGAAAGGCCGGCCCTTCGTAGTGGGGATAGTACGATTCGGTCAGAATCAGTTCCGGGAAGTTGTACTGACCCCCGGGAGAAACGGCGGCATCGCGGCCGATTCCACCATCGACGATGTTGTTGCGAACGGTCGTATTGCTGCTGTTGCCTGTGAAGAGGAGAAAGCCGTAAGTGATCCCGTTCGGGTCAACCTGGTGAGCATGATTGCCCTCGAGGAGTATGTCATGGCCGTTTCGGATCGCGAACACAGGTGAGACTGAGGTGCCTGCCGTCGCGCCTCGATAGTCGTTGCCCACGATCTTCCAGGGGCCGCCCCACACTTCGACCTGGCCGCCACGGAGGATGTTGTTGGAGATGACTCCGCTGTCGTCGTAATTGCCACGGATCAGGCGGACGATGGAGAGGTTGTAGCCACCGATCGCCGAGCCTTGAGGGGCATACTCGATGTCGAGGTTGCGAAAGTTGAGGTCGACTTTTGGGTTGGGCCCGAAGTTGTAATCGCTGTACGCCGACCCGATGACTGCGGGGTTCATCTGGAATTCGGCGGCCCAGCGGATCGGGGTGGCGAATCGGATCGTGAGGCCGTCGAGCGTCGTGTGGCTCTTGTGGATCTTGATCGCATACGACCAGGCTGGGTCTCCACTCGCCTGGGAGAACAAGAGAACGGCCCCGGGCTCGGCGATCAGAGAGACGGAGTTGGCCAGGTCGATTGGCGCTGAGAGTGGGTAGACCCCTGCCTTCAGCCGAATCGTTCCATAGCGTTTGGCCAGTGAACCGAAGTCTTGCCCGACCTGGCTTACATAGGCAGGGTCGACGGTGATCGAGGTGGCCGGTGCAGCCGGATCGCGGAGATTCGGATCGGCGGCGCCACCGCGAAACTGGCTGACGTACTGCACTGAGCCACCGGCGAGGCGGAACCGCAAGGTCAGCAGGGCGTCGGACTCGTCGCGGATCGGTGCGAAGATCAGGTCGGCCTTGGTCGGATCGGCAAGCGGGCGGATCGTCAGCGACTTCGCGCTGTTGGGATCACCCGGGGTCCAGAGCCAGCCGATGTCGTCGCTGAGAACCACTTCGGCGATCGTCCAGCCCACGGGGAGGCCGGAAAGGGTGACATGAACCAGTCCGGGAGTCGCTGAGTTCGGGCCATCCTGGCTTGACCAGAGTGCCGAAGGGCCGGAGAACGAGACCGGGACGCTCGGGCCCTGGGGCGGGTCGGCCGGGAGCGTTGGATTGAGGTTGGTTGCAATGGTGGCAACAAGTTGGCTGGTTGAACCGTTGAGATCGGGGCTGGCATCCAATTTGCCGATCCGGTTATAGCCGACGGTCACCGTTACGGTCGCGCCCAACGCAAGGCCGGCGACCGGATTGAGGTAGACGTCCGCGCGGCTTGGGTCGTTCGGATCGACGAAGATTTCCGCCCTGTTGTACGACGAGGTGACGCCAGTGGGGCGTGGTCCGGCCAGCCATGTGACTGTTGAGCCGTCGAGTGCCGGCATCGTGATGATGACCGTGTCGCTGTCGACGTTGAAAGTGCTCAGCCAGCCGTCGGACGTGCGGCGATAGTCGAGCAGATTTGACAGTTTGAGGTGGATGTCCTTGACGCCATCGGGGCCCGGAGATGGCCCCGGCCCGGTCAGGTCGGGACCGTCTTGACCCACCCACGTCACGCCGAGTTCCTTGCCTTGAACCCGAAGCTGGACGTCAACCGATGAGGTCGAGAGAAGGTTGTTGATCATCGCCGTTGAGCCGTCGGCGTATTGGATGCGGATGAATTCGTACCGCGTGTTCGCGGACTCGTTGAACCAGGGCTCAAGATAGAGATTGGCTTGCGTCGACCACGTGCCGGTGGCCTGGTTCTGGTCCCTGGCGAGGAAGGCCTGCGAGGACAAGCTGGACGTGGCCGACCAGGCACCTCCGTATTGCCTTTGAACGTCAACGCGCGTGATCGCGCGGTTGGGGTCCAGACCAAGCAGTTGGATGTCGATGTCCTGGTAGCCGTCCGGACTGAGGCCGTCCCGCCCGACGTAATCCGAGTTGTTCTGTCCGATCCAGACCGCCATCTCGGACAGGAGAACGCGATCTTCGAGACTCTCCACACGAAATCGGTTGCGTCGTGCCGTTGATTTCTTGTCTCGGAGCGGTGCCACGGTGAAACTCCCGATGGATTAGCGCGGAACGAACCCGTTCCCAAGGGGAAGGGGTCCCTTTGGGAAGAGCATTCCGTCGTGGAGACTCGGCTGATGGACAGAACCTAACGATGGCGCGAGAACGAACAAAGCGAGGCTGGCCACGCGGTTGGGCCAACTCGTACCTGGACTGCTGTTGATCCGCCTCTCGGCTTATTTCTGCATCGAAAGCGACAGAGCTGGCGATTGTTCGTTATTGAAGTCTACCACCCTTTTTTCAATCAAGCCGGCAAAGTCATCGTCCGACACCCAAGTTTGCAAGGAGAGCCCGGGCAAAGTCGAAATGGAAAAAGGAGTATCCTTTTAATAACACTTGACGATGGGTTTGGTGTGCCGTGGTGAAAGGGCTCAAAACGAAACGAAGCAGAACGATTGCGTGGGATCAGCCGTTGAATTTGCCCATGTCACGACCTCTCAGAGCGATCAATGCGCTCAAGGATCTGGGGTGTCATCCTGGTCGCGACCGAGCACTGCCCCCGTCTTGGGGTCGATCGAAAGGTTCAGGTCTTCGTCGTCGCGCGTGTAGAAATAGAAGCCGTACATCATCTCGTTGAAAGTTTGGTCACCATTGCCGACGGTCTGCTTGGGGTCCGGGTTGTAGGGGTTGAACTCAGAGTTGTCAAAGTGCGCCTGCACCTCGAACGTGGTCCCCTTGGGAAAGGACTTGGTCCCCGGATTCCAGCGGTACGACTGCTGCCAGTCGAAGTTGTAGTTGGGGATCAAAAGAAGTGTGTCGGTGATCCCATTCGGATGCCGCGCGAGAAAGGTCATATCCTTGCCGCGCACATGCATGTGCGCGAAGAGGCCCACTCCGGTGGCGTCGAAATTGAGGGTTCGGCTGGCGGAGACCGGGTGTGCCGGCGCGTAGGGGGGAATCTGGAATCGCGTGGTGTGAACTTGCTGGTGTTGCAACTGCTTGCGGACCACGGCTCGTGGGAACTTCAACCCAACCGCGAGCCGCGCGCGCTCCGGCTGGCCCGTCGTCGTGTAATGGATCTGGAGTCCGAGCACGCTCCCCTTGGGAATCAGGTACGCCGTCCCATCGTCCAGGACCATCGGATCGCCGCCAGGCACGCGCCCGGTGATGAAGTTTTCCTGACGAGGGCGTTCCCCCACCTTGTTATAGGCGAGGTTGGCGTGGTGAACGACCCGAGAATTGTCGGAGATGATTTCGACAGACTGAACCCATGTGTCATGGGTGAAGAGGTAGGGCAAGATCGCATAGCGATAGTCGACGTAGCCGGTCGCCGGAATCTCATGCGCCAGGAGCATCGTTGTGATCATGTCGGGCTCACCGATCCGCCATTGACTGGTGGGGAATTCGCGCGGTTTCGGTTGCTTCGCGGTCTCTCCCCTGGGCGTGCCCCCCTGGATCCAACGGAGGAAGGTCTCGCGCTCCCCTTCGCTCAAGCCCCGGCGGTTCGTGAACGTCCCGTGCTTCGCGCTCGCGAACCAAGGGGGCATTCGTCGGTCGGCGACCACTTCCTCAATCATCGCCGACTGCGAGACGACGTCGCGATAACTGACCAGGGGGAACGGAGCCTCGGTTCCCCGATGATGACAGTCTTGGCAGTGCCGTTGAACCAAAGGGGCAATGTCTTCGGAGAACGTGGGGACCTTGCCCGCCTCGAAGGGATCAGAGACTGTAATCAAGCATCCATCCACAGGTGTTTCTGGCCGAGCGATCTCTCGATCCGCGAGGAGGGTGTCGAGGGCGTCACGAAGGTCATCCCGGCCGGCTTGAGGGCGCTCACCGGTCAAGCGGAACTGATCGTCGATCCGACCGCGATAGCGGATCCGATACTGGGAGTCGAGCACGACGGTTTCGGGAGTGCGCTTCAGGCCAAGCTTCTTGATGCAAGTGGAGTCAGTGTCCTTGACGAATGGGAATTCGACTTTCGATTCGACGGCGTGTGCAGCCATCTCCGTGATCGAGTCGTTTGGTCCGACGTTGAGGGCCAAGAACTGAACGTCGCGGTCGCGATACGTTTTCTCGAGTTGAGCGAGTACCGGCAAGTAACGCTGTACGACGGGGCACGTCGTATTGGTTGCGACGATGACGAAGGCTTTCTTTGGGCCGAAATCGTCGAGCGACCGTGTCAGGAAGCGAATGTCCTTGAATTCGAGGCTATCCACCCGTTGGCCGATGGGGCTGCGGTCGTCGCTGGCCCCTCCGGCGGATTGCGAGAGAAAGAGTGTGAGGACGATTGCTGGTCGAATCAGAGACCTTCGACGCATCGCTCTCGACTCCCCGGGTTCAAGCTCCCAATGATGAGGTGTCTTGATTGTGACCGAGGAAACAGGAGGGTGCAACGGGCTTGATGGAAATGACGAAGGCGCTGGGGGCATGGCGATCTGCTTCGCACCATCCCAGATCTTCCGAAGAAGACAAGATATCAAGATGATGCGAATTTTCCTTGCCGAGTTCGACTTCGTTGCGCACCGCCTCAAGCCCTTGTTATGTGAGGAAACGTCTGTGTGGGGATCAAGAGCGACCTCTCCCCTGCTCTCCCTGTTTTGAAAGGCTTGGTTGATGGCGTGATGACTCGCCTTAGGTCCTGGTCGAAGCCTCGCTGGCTTGCGTCGTTTCTGCCCTGGAATCAGTCAATCAGGCGAGGATTCCACGGATCACGTTGCCGTGAACATTCGTTAAACGCCGCTGTATGCCATTGTGATAATAGGTTAATTGTTCGTGGTCGACTCCGAGCAATTGGAGCACCGTGGCGTGAAAGTCGTGCCAGTGAACCGGATTTTCGACGGCTTTCCAGCCGATATCGTCGGTCGACCCGTAGGCGAAACCGTGCTTCAAGCCTGCGCCTGCCATCCAGACGGAGAAACCATTTTGATTGTGGTCCCGTCCTTTGCCGACGACATCCGAGGCCGACTGAGTGAACGGGGTTCGGCCGAACTCGGTGGTAAAGAGCACCAGGGTGTCGTCGAGCAGGCCACGACGACGCAGGTCTTGAATCAAGGCGGCGACCGGCCGATCGATCCTTAACGCTTCCTGGCTGTGATTCTGCTTCATGTCCTCGTGTCCGTCCCAGTTTCTTCGCGGGCTGCCGAACGTTCCGCCCGAGAAGAGTTGAACGAACCGGACCCCGCGCTCCAGGAGTCGGCGTGCGATTAGGCAGGAGCGGCCAAAGTCGGCGGTCTCGGGCCGGTCCAGTCCATAGAGGGCCTGGGTCTTCGCCGGTTCCCCATGGAGATTCGCCACTTCGGGGACGGCCATCTGCATTCGGGCGGCCAGTTCGTAGCCGCGAACCCGAGCCGTGAGCACGTCATCATTGTCGTGGTCCCGCAGATGCTGATGGTTCATCGCGGCGGCGAGGTCGCGAGCGGCGGTGTCGGCGTCCGGCGCGATCGAACGCGCGGGGAAGAGGTCGTCGATCGGCGGGCCGTTGGAACGAATGACGACGCCTTGGTGCCGAGCGGGCAAAAAGCCGTTGGTCCAGTTGATCGTGCCGCCCGGGGGCCGCTCACGGGCGTCCGGGATCACCACGAAGGCGGGCAAGTCATCGGCCTCGCTCCCCAGGCCGTAGCTTATCCAGGCTCCCAAGGTGGGGAATCCATTGAGCCGGAATCCGCTGTTCTGCTGGAACGTGGCCGGCGTATGGTTCGACGTCTCGGCGAACATGGAATGGATGACGGTGAGCTCGTCGGCAACCGTCGCGATTTCCGGAAAGAGCTCCGAGACCCAGAGGCCGCTCTGGCCGCGCTGACGGAATTCCCAGTCGGGGCGACGGAGCCGACCAACCTGGCCGAAGAAGACATCGGGCCGCTCGTTCGAGGGGAGCGACTGCCCATGCGCTCGGATCAAGCCCGGCTTGTAGTCGAACGAATCGACCTGGCTCAACGCCCCGACGAGGCAAATGTGGATCGCCCGAGTCGCCTTGGGGGCGAAGTGGGGACAGTGGGATGCCGACTCGCCTGGAACGGCCGCTTGAAGCCTTCCTTCACGGAGCATCAAGTCGGCGAGCGCTGCGCCACCGAGACCGTTTCGGACCCATGAGAAGAATTCGCGACGGTCCATTCGGCCCCCTTCCATCGACCTGGTTTAATCAATGTAGAGAAATTCATTGCTATTGAAGATCGCACGGGCAAGGACGGGCAAACCGTAGTTTTCCACAACCCGACGCGCCCGCTCTTGCTCGTCGACATTCGGCGCTCGACCGAATGCAAGCTGATAGGCCCGCTCGATTTGCCGACCGACGTTTGCGCCGGCCTCGCTCCGCAGTCGCTCCCCCATTCGATCGGCCAGTCGGAGCGTGAGGTCATTGTTCAGCAAAGCAAGGGCTTGCAAGGGGGTAATGGTGACTGCGCGGCGGGGGGCGGTCGTCGAGGGGTCAGGGCAGTCGAAGGCATCGAGAAAGAGGCTTCGCCCCCCTCGCGCCCAGGTCCGGTAGATCGTCCGACGATCGAAGTCGGGGCCGATCGCCTCGATGGGAGTGTACAGCGTCGAGGCCGCGCCGTTGACGCTGGTGACTTTGAATTCACGGTAGCCCGGGCCCCCTTGCCGAAGGTTCAGGATGCCCGAAACAGCAAGCATTGCATCGCGGACGGCCTCGGCTTCGAGCCGCAGAGGCACCTTGCGCCAGTGGAGTCGGTTACTGGCGTCGCGCTTCACGGCTTCGGGATTCAGGCGTGACGACTGGCGATAGGTCGCCGAAGTTACAATCTGGCGATGGACTTGCTTGAGGCTCCAATTCTGCGCGACCAACTCGGCGGCGAGCCAGTTGAGCAGATCGGGGTGAGAAGGCTGGCCCCCTTGGAATCCGAAATCGCTGGAGGTCTCCACCAAGCCGGAGCCGAAGTGCCCTTGCCAGAGCCGATTGACAATCACTCGCGAGAACAAGGGATTGCGCGGGTCGGTGACCCAAGCGGCGAGCCGAATGCGTCGCGCGTGGTCAATTGAGTCGGGAGTCAGCGCGAAGTCGGCCGCCGGCCCGGTTACCGCCGGCAGGCCGCCGGCCGTGATCACCTCGGCCGGCTGCGAGGCATCGCCTCGGATCAGTCGATAAACCGGCTCCGGCGGACGTGGTGAATTCGTGTAGACTTTGTGGACCTTCGTTTCAACCAACGACCAGAGTGCGTCGATTTCGGTCAGAAGCCGCGACCGTTCGGACCGGAGCTCGGGCGAGAGCCGCGCTTCGCTTGTGTCGGCCGCCCTCGGATCGCGTTCCGAACGTGCAGAACGCGCGACCTCCTCCGCCGTGAGCGCCCGATCGTACAACCGCGCACGAAGCACCTGTCCGCCGAGCGTCGTCTCGGGAGTTGGAAGACCATGCCTCAAGCCGAAGACGACCTCGGCTTGGCCTGCGGCAAAAGGATGGAGCCCCGGCGTTTTGTACGGGATCCCGTAGGGCTTGCCGTCCCGATAAGCGGAAATCGTGCCATCCTCGTCGTACACGATCGCAACATGGATCGGATGGCGGACAGCCTCAATTTCTTCGGGGCCTTGGAAACTTTTCGTCCGCGAGTAATTCTCGCTACCAGCCATCCAGCGGCGCGGTTCGCGCTCGGCGAAAACGATCGTGTCAAAGGCCTGGCCGTCGAGTGACTGTACCCCGATGACTCCCCCCCCTGACTGCTCGAGCAGGTCGAGCCTGACCCAGGCTTCGAGTGTTTTCGCCTTCAGGTCCACCGTAAGCGGAACCGTCTTGGCGAAACTCGAGGGGGGTTGCAGTCGGAGTCCGTTCCGTCCGAGCCGAGCCTCCCCGTGGAGTGCGCTCGACAAGCTGCCGACACGGTCTTGCTCATCCTGGTCGAAGTCCCAGCGTGCGATCGGATGCGGTGGAGTTGCTGGCGTCTGATCGGTGAGAGCGGATGGTGGTTGAGGCCGGGTGGGTTCGTCAATCTCAAGGACCCGGCGTTGGAGTTCGCCGATGCGTTGCCTGGCCGCTTGGACATCCGGCGCCAGTGGTGCCACATCTTGCACGCCGTGCCGCACCCCGGCCAACGAGGCGACGATCCGGTAGTAGTCGACCTGACGAATCGGGTCGAACTTATGATCATGGCAGCGAGCGCAGTGGATTGTGAGGCCGAGGAAGGTCTGGCCGACGGTGCTGACCATATCCTCGAGCTCGTCCTGACGGACGACCTTCCGCATTGCCGCACTTTGCTGGTTTTGCCCCACACTATCGAAGGCACCGGCAACCAGGAATCCGGTCGCCTCGATGGCCTGTGATTCTTTGGGCCTGAGCGCATCGCCCGCGAGTTGCAAACGTGCAAACTCGTCGTAAGGCATGTCCCGGTTGAGGGAATTGATGACCCAGTCGCGATAAGGCCAGGCTTCCGGCCTGAACTCGTCGTGCTCAAACCCGTTGCTCTCGCCGTAACGGGCGAGGTCGAGCCAGAGCCGTCCCCAACGCACTCCGTATTGGGGGGAGGCCAGGTATTGGTCGACTAGCCGTTCGTAAGCGTCCGTCCGTGGCTCGCGTACGAATGCGTCGACTTCTTCCGGAGTTGGCGGAAGCCCGAGCAGGTCGAACGAGAGTCGACGGATCAGGGTTCGCCGATCGATGGGCGGTTGCGGCGTGAGCCGCTCGGTCTCGAGCCGATGGAGAATGAAGCGATCGATGGGGTTTTCACACCAGGAGGCATCGGAGACAGCCGGGGGCGTTGGCCGAACGACGGGCTGCAAGGACCACCAGTCGAGGCCGGCGCGCTTCTCCGTCGACAATCGAAAGGCGTCGATGGGATCCCGGCCCCACTTGGCCCCGTCTGCGATCCAGCGTTTCAGCGTCGATTTCTCAGCCGGGGAGAGCTTCGTTTTCGGAGGCATCGTCCCGTCTGCCACCTGTTCCCAGAGCACGCTTTCGTCGGGTTTACCGGGGACGATGACTTCGCCGTTGGTGCCGCCTCGTAGTGAGGTCGTCCGACTCGAAAGATCCAGGCCTCCCTTGGGCTCGGGCCCAGAGTGGCAATCGAGACAGCGACGTGCCAGGATCGGCGCGACCTCTCGGTCAAAGTTCAAGGTCTCCTCGGCGTGCGCCAGGTGACCCCAAGCCCAATTCGCAGCGATTGCACATCCCAGCATCGTCAAAGTCGAGAGACGCACAGGACACCTCGAACTCGTCTATTTGGGAAGCGGCCTAAGGTCGTCGCACGAGAACCCGAAAAGGGCCGGCCATGGTATCGCTCGAGCTCTGGAGTGGAGTTCAAAACGGATTCGGTAGGAAGGTGGGTCATTCTTACAGAGATCGGACCCGATTGCATCGAAAAAAATGTGAGGTCCGTGGTTTTTATTTTGCTCGTCGAGCGACCGGGTTCAACCTCAACCCTCTGGATTACGGCTGGCTGGACTTTGGGATGGGCGAACGACCTTTTGCGAATTGCGGATTGAAAGTGAGCTGGATCGCACAGCCTGATACTTCCAGCCCCCCAACGATCTGGACGCTTGCCGCATTGCCCTGACTCTGCCGAAGCGGTTTACCTGTTTTGTGTTCGGATGTTGCCTGGATTCGACCTTTCACGGGGCAAAACAGGCCCAAATGGTGAGTGAAGTCGGTTGTCAGGTTTTCGTGATTCGGGTACGTTCTAGGCCATGAAACTTGCGAGACGTGAATTCAAGAATGCTTTGTTCATCATCGTTGGCATCCTTTCCGCAGGGATGGGCTTGCATGGATTTTTATTTTCGAGCCGCTTCATTGACGGCGGCGCCACGGGCGTCTCGATGCTGTTGGCGAAGGTGCTTCACTTTCCGCTCTCCGCCTTGATCGTGGTCATCAACCTGCCGTTCATCGCTCTCGGCTACAAGCACATCGGCCGAGCCTTCGCGATTCGGAGTTCTGCGGCGATCGTTGGTTTGGCGATCTGCCTTGCGACCATCCACTACCCCGATGTCACGTCGGACAAACTCTTGACGGCGGTTTTCGGCGGATTTTTCATTGGTGCCGGGATGGGGTTGGCCATGCGCGGGGGGGCGGTACTCGACGGCACCGACGTGGCGGCCCTCTTGATCAGCAAGAAGAGCCATTTGTTTCGAGTGGGCGATGTCATCCTCGGCCTGAACATTGTCATCTTCCTCACTGCCACCTTCTTCCTGGGGGCCGATTCGGCTCTCTATTCGATCCTGACCTACGTCTCAGCCTCGAGGACGCTCGATTTCCTGCTGCACGGCATCGAAGAGTACACCGCGATCAATATCGTCTCCGAGCAAAGCGACGCGATCCGGCAGGCGATCACCGGCATGCTGGGTCGTGGAGTCACGATCTACAAGGGGCGAAGAGGGATGACGGGGACGGACCAGGACATCCTCTTCTGCGTGGTCACCCGGCTCGAAATCGGCAAGATCATGGATATCGTCACCGAAATCGACCGCGCGGCGTTCGTGTACGTTTATCCCCTCGCCGACGTCAAAGGGGGCATCCTCAAGAAGTCGGCCCACATGTAATCGCCAGATGATCCCCGGCGAGTCCTCCGCGGCGCGGGCTTGCCAAAAAGGCGATGGCCCGGAGCATTTCTGCAAGGTGGTAGTCTCACACTTGTAAACGTGCAATCTCTCTAACTTGGGGGCCGTCGCTCTTGACGATCCAGGGGGGATCTGGTAAAAACAGTCCTGTCAGGCCGAAGTGGCGGAATTGGCAGACGCGCTAGGTTCAGGTCCTAGTGGGCTAACCATGCCCGTGGAGGTTCAAGTCCTCTCTTCGGCACTTACACAACAAGGGGTTACGTCGAAAGACGTAACCCCTTGTTCGTTTATTTGGTTCCGCCGGTCGTAATAAATCTGTAGTCCGATTCGCTCAGCGTGGCCGTAGTGTTGGGGCGAATACCCACCCCACCCGAAACGGATTATGGCGTCTCTTTATCAGCCGGACCCGAAGTCCGGAATCTGGTGCATCAGACTTTGCCAGTTCAACAAGTCGATGAAGACGAGAGACCGTGGTGGCAAGGCCGAGTCCATCCTTCGCGGTGTTGAAGACCGACTGTGGAAGCTTGAACAAGGTCTCCACTCCACCCCGCCCGATATCGATGCCGGCTTGTTCATGCTGAGCGGCTGTGCATACTCGACTTCCCTGCCTATCCTCGGAGAGTCTGTCGCCAAGCCCACGGCGCTGGGGAAAATGACAGAACTCTTCCTACGCAGCCCCTCGCATGCTCGTAAAGATAGATGGCGGAGCTGGCCGTGCGGAACGTCCTTGACAGCATAGAAGTCCCCGTCCTCGGTCGGGATTTCGATCGCGCTGCCCGAGCGGCCTGCGCCGAAGTAGGACTTGCTGCCGGGGTCCGGGACGTCGGCACCGTCGATGTTGATCCGGTAGTATTGGAACCCCTCGTCCAGGGGGTGCGTGGTGCCGACCCAGGCGCCGTTTTCGCCCTTCGTCAGGGTGATCCCGCCCCACTCGGGCACCCGCACGGACTGGGCCTGGGACGCGACGATTCGGAAGCGGGCGCGGCGCTCGGAATTGACCTGGGGATACTCCTGCCGCCCTGGTTGGAGGACGCCGGCTTAAAATCCTCCACTGCCGGCGCGGGCTGGGGTTGCGAGGTCTGCGCCAACGCGATTTGGCCGGCCAGAAGGGGCGGCACCACGAAACCCATTGACGCTGCTCCTATGACGGTGCTCCTCGGTCCTGAAACGAAGGTCGGGCCAACGGACACAAGATGATGGGGTCGCTCACCCGTTAAGGCGGGTACCGCCCCGCTGCTCGTCGCGGATGCCGGCGGGCAACGGGGACGAATCGGCTACACCGGGAGCTGCCACGGGTCGCGGCGCGGCCGGGACAGCATCTGGTTGGCCTCCTCGTCATCGAATTGATGCGAGACGGGGTCCCACTTCAGCTTCTTGCCGGTCCGCAGCGCGATCACGCCGATGTGGCAGACGATGACGGATCCGCCGCCGACCGTGGCGTTGCAAATTGGCGGCTTGCGGCTCTTGACGCAATCGACGAAGTTCTGCATCTGGTTGGTCGGGCGGCCGTCGTACACCTTCGGGTCTTCATTGAGCGGCTCCGCAAGGATCTTGGCGTCGCTGGCCAGGAGAGTACCGCGGCTGACGAAGAGGGTGCCGCTTTCGCCCAGGAAGAGGACGCCGTTCTCGTCCGGGCCGACCTGGACCGGCGTGCCTCGGTTGGGTCCGAACCGGCGTTCCGGCACCTTGCCGTCTTTATCGACCAGCTTGGAACCCAGGTCGGTGCCGCCGCCGCTCATGGCGAGAACTTTCGTGCCGTTGTCGTAGGTGTACTGCACCTGGAAGCTCGGGTGGCAGTTGTAGCCGTTGCCGCCCTTGTGGGGCTCGGACGCCTTGAGCACTTCCACGGCGATGGGACCGCTGCCGTCCTTGTTCAGGGCCCACTGCGCAATGTCCAGGTGGTGGGCGCCCCAGTCGGTCATCTTGCCGCCGGAGTAGTCGTACCACCAGCGGAACTCGTAATGGCAGTTCGACTGGTTGCCCTTCTTGCGATAGGGGACCCTTGGGGTCGGGCCGAGCCAGAGGTCCCAGTCCAGCCCCTCGGGGACGGGCGATTCGGGGAGTGGACCGCTCGTCGGGTTGCCGTTGAGGCGGCACTCGATGGTCTGGATCTTGCCGAGGCGGCCGGCGCGGACCAGCTCGACCGCCAGGCGGAACATGCCGCGGAAGTCGGTGCGCTGCTGGCTGCCGGTTTGCAAGACACGGCCGGTGTCCTTGACCACCTTCTGAACCGCCAATGATTCGGCGACAGTCAGCGTCAGCGGCTTCTCGCAGTACACGTCCTTGCCGGCCTTGAGTGCCTCGATGGCCACCTGCGCGTGCCAGTGGTCTGGCGTTGCGACGAGCACGCAATCGAGGGACTTGTTGTGAACGAGGTCGCGGAAGTCCTCGGTGGTGGCCTCGAAGTCTTTGAACCTGCGCTGGCGCATCACTTCCGTGGCGCGCGCCCGGTGGGCGGCAGCCGCGTCGCAGCCGAGGGTAAAGGTCAACTGTCCCGCATCCACAGACGGGCGCGATTCGCCCACGACCTGCAAGCTGCGGCTCTGCGGGCTGCCGATGCCGACGATGCCCATGACGAGGCGGTCGTTGGCGGACGTTTTCTTGACCGCGCCTTCCTCCTGGGCGGCCAGGAGCTGCTGGGCATACCAGGTCGGCAGCCCTGCGGCGGTGAGCGCTCCCATCGAGCGCTGGAGGAAACCCCGCCGAGATAAAACCCTGTTATCCACGTTCGACCTCCCTTGATTACTGGTACTTGACCCAGGTGAGCTGTCGACACGATTCTCAAGTAGAAGTTCTCTCAGCGAAAGAGCCGCTGGGCGAAGTAGTAGAGGTTGTTCTTCCACTCGGTGGCGTCGTGGGCGTGTCCGTCCACATGCCAGACATGCGGGATGCCTTTCTCCTGGAGGTAGGCGTGGACCCCCTGGCTGATGCGGATCAGGTTGTCCTTGTTTCCGCAGGCAATCCAGAGGAGCTTGAGTTGCTTCTTCGCCGCTTCGGGGTCCGCGATCAGATCGGCGGGCGGCTTCGTGTTCGGGGCCGACGAGAAGCCGCCGACCCAGGCGAACGTGTTGAGGTGCGCCAGGCCGAAGTTCAGCGACTGGCCGCCGCCCATTGACAGGCCGGCCAGGGCGCGATGCTCGGGGTCGGCCTGGACGGAATACTTCGATTCGATCGTGGGGATCACGTCTTCGAGGAGGTCCTTCTCGAACGCCGTGAACGCCGGGGCCGAGGCGAAGACATTCCCCTCGGCCCGATCGTTCTTCTGGGCGCGGCCGTTGGGCATGACCACGATCATCGGCAAGGCCTTCCCCTCGGCGATCAGGTTGTCGAGGAGGAGGTTCGGCTTCGCGAAGCGCTGCCATTCGGTCTCGTCGCCGCCGATGCCGTGCAGCAAGTACAGCACCGGGTACTTCTTCTCCGATGAGTAACCCGGCGGTGTGTAGACGTTCATTTTTCGCGTGGCGCCGACGGACTTCGACTCATAGGAGACCATCTCGAGCTTGCCGTGCGAGACGTCCTTCTCGTCGTCGATCCCGGCCGGGGGTTCGGGGAAGGCGGGCTTGTCGTCGGGGTTAAGGACGATTTGCTGCTGGCGCGGACGGCCGTTCCGCTGGCCCGTCAGCGCACCGGCCGGCGCGGCAGTCTGCGTGCTGGCGAACAGTAGTGGCGCGAACTCGTTGAGGCAGCGACGCCACGTGAGCCACTCGTGCGAGGTGCCCGGCGACTCGTAGTAGATATGCTTGATGCCCGCATTCCCCAGGGCTTCGTGGTAGTTCTTAACGCTCTCGTACATGCGCTGCGGCTCGGTGGTGCCGATCCCCAGCCATAACACGCGCACCTTCTTGTTGAACTCGTCAGCGTTCGCCATGACGCCGCCGTGCGCGGTTTTGGGGTCGAACGCGGTGCCCCCGAACCCGCCGCCCCCGCCACTGAATCCGCCGATGTACGCGAACTTGTCGAGGTTCTTCAGCGTGATCTGGAACGTTTGCATCCCGCCCATCGAGAGGCCCGCCATCGCGCGGCTCTCGCGATCAGGGATCGTGCGATAGGTCGTGTCGATCATCGGGATCAGGTCCTTGATCATCACGTCCTCGAACGCGCTGAACATCCGGCTGAAGTCCGGTCGCGGCGGGTTCTGGCCCGGCTGGCCCGGACGCGGCGGGGCGGTCGGCGCGGCGGGTTCGCCGGGGCGGCGAGCGTAGCCCTGCTCCATCACGACGATCATCGGCTTCGCCTTCTTCTCGGCAATCAGGTTGTCGAGGACGAAGCTCATGCGACCCTGGCGGGGCCAGCCCGTCTCATCCTCACCGCCGCCGTGCTGGAGGTAGAGGACGGGATAGCGCGTCTCGCGATCGTTATCATAACCGGGCGGCGTGTAGACGAAGATGCGGCGCCAGGCCTCGGTCGTCTTCGAGAAGTACCAGCGTTCGCGGACCTCGCCGTGCGGCACGTCCTTTGGCTGGTAATAGTCGACGCCTTTCTCGGGCACCTCGATCGCACCGGTGTCCTTGCCCGTACCGTAGAACGTCTGGCTCGCCGGGTCGTTCACCTGGACGCCGTCGATCCACATCCGGTAGTAGTGGAAGCCAGGGACGACGGGATTCGTCGTCGTGGCGGTCCAGAAGCCGTCCTGGTTTTTCGTCGCCGTATACCGCGTGTTGTCGAAAAACCCGAATTCGACCTTCTGCGCATCCGGGGCCTTGATGCGAAAGGTGATGCGCAGATCGTCGTGGACTCGCGGGTACTCCGCTCCCCGGATGTTCGTTGACGCGGGGGTGCCCTCGGGCGGTTCCGAGTCCTGAAACGCTGCGAGAAGCAGACCGACGAGCCACAAGGCGTTCATCGCATGGTCTCCCTTCAGGGCGAGATCGGGACGACATCGAACAGAGTCAATTTTCACGAGGAGAGGAACGTCTCAATACCACTTACCAGCAGGTCGTTCACTCGAAGCCCTCGATCGTCGCCGCGAGGACGATCGGGGCCGAGCGATCGCTGCCCTTCACCAGCTCGATGCGGGCGATCGTCTGCTGCTTCTGCGGGACGACCGTCAAGTAGCGGACCTGCTGCCCCCCGAGCTTGTACGCGAGCTTCGAGCCCGGCACGTCCTTCGCGCCGTTCACGTCGGCGAAGTGGACGCCGTTCTTCAGCTCGTGCGCCTCGGTCGAGCCGTCCTCATACGTAATTCGGACGATCAACGAGACGGACCCCTCGCGCCCGGCGGGGAACCCGAAGATCGACACGCCGCTGAGGAGGTGGATCGCCCGGGCCGTCGCGTTGACGGGCAGGCTCACCTCCTTCGGCATCCTGGGCGGGATCGTCCCGAACGTGCTTTGCAGCATGACGGCGTTCGGGACACGGTCCCCCTGCGGATCGACCAGGGCGAACGGCACGCCGTCGACGACCTTCGGGCCCCAGTCCTCGAAAACGAGGCGCGTGGGGTTCGGCATGGCCTCCGAGACGAGCGGCTTGGTCGTCGTCACCGTCGCCACCTTGCGGAGGTCGAGCAGCAGATACTTCCCCTTCTGGACGAGGAATTGCAGGAGGTCGGCCAGCCCTTCGGCCGGGATCGTCTTCTCGAACCCCTCGGGCATGAGCGACTTCTGTGAGGAGGCGAGTTCTTCGATGTCGTCGCGGAGGATGGTCAGCTTCTTCCCCTCGGCGTCAAGCAGCTCGATGGACGTCTTCGTCTCGCCCGCGAGCAGGCCGTTGGTCACGCGGCCGTCGGTCGTCGAGACGGTGTACTGGAGGAAGTTCCCCTCGACCGATCGGCTGGGGTCGAGGATGTGGACGATCAGCTCGCTCTTCGGGTGCGCCGCCATACCGGTGAGATCCGGGCCGACCTTTCCGCCCTCGCCGGAGTGTGTGTGGCACTTGGCGCATTCCTTCTTGAAGACCTCCTTGCCGCGCGAGGCGTCGCCGCCCTTGAGCATGACCGCAGACAGCGCCTGGATGACCTTTTCGCGATCGGGGTTGGGCAGGCCGTCGCCCTTGGCTAGCAAAGCCCTCGCCCGGTCGGCGATGGATTTGTCCGGGTGCGCCGCGAGGGCCTGCGACTGCGAAAGGGTCAGCAGCGACATCGGCACCTTGCCGGCCTCGATACCACCGACGAGCGAGCCCGTCCAGTCCGTCTTGCCCAGCAGCGCGAGTGCCACGGCCTGCCGCGCGGCCGGCGTCATCGGCCCCATCGAGTCGACGAGAGCCGTCCCCACCTCGGGCGAGTCGCTACGTGAAACGGCACCGATCAGCCCGCTCGCCACTTCGGGCGGAGACTTCGCCGTCACCAGCGCGATGATGTCACGCGCGGCCTGCGCGTCGTCCTTGCGGAGGTCGACGAGTTGCCTCGCGGCGTTGATGCGGGCGGAATCGCTTTTCGCCGAGTCAGCCGCGACGGTGAGGAGGTCCTTCGCGAGCTGGGCGACGTAGCCGTCGAGGCCCTTCAATCCCCATCGCGAGGCGAGCCCCAGCATCTGGCCGCGCGAGTCGGTCGCGAGCTTCGGCAGGAGCGCGGCGATCGCCTTCTCGGCCTCGGCGTCAAGCTCGGGGGCCTTGTCCCTCGGCCAGCCCTTGGCGAAGCCGGCGACCATGGCCTCGCGGACCTTCGCGTCGGCTTCGGGAAGCTGGCGGAGGATCTCGCCGAGCACGGGATTCCCGGCACTGCGCGCGTAGTGCTCCGACACGCGCGACACGACGGAGACGGCCTCGGGGCTCGGCCCTTTCGGCGTCTTGCGAATCGCGGCGTTCAAGAGGAAGGCCGAGGCGTCCTGCGCCCCGGCCGCGGCCGCGGCATCGGAGAGCCAGCGGTCGTTGTCGACCGATCCATTGAACACGGCCGATGCGACGGCGACTGACTTCGA
Source organism: Singulisphaera acidiphila DSM 18658 (assembly GCF_000242455.2). GTDB lineage: Bacteria > Planctomycetota > Planctomycetia > Isosphaerales > Isosphaeraceae > Singulisphaera > Singulisphaera acidiphila. Next base: position 3,435,242 of record NC_019892.1, on the reverse strand, counting down.
CTCATCCGAGCCCGCATCGGCCAGCGCCAGAAGGGCGGCGAGGCGGACCAGCTTTTCGTCGTCCTTCAAGAGCTCGTACTTCACGACGAGCGGGGCCGCGACGTTCGGCGGGAACGCCAGCGCCGCATTCCGCCGAACGGATGCCGACGGATGTGTGAACGCCGCCTTCTGCACGCCGGCGAGCGACGGCCCGTCGCCATCGAGAACGCCGAGTCCGCTCGCCGCCCAAAGGGCATGGATCACGGCCGGCGTGAGGCCTAGGGCGTCTTGCGACCGATCCTGCTCGATAATCGTCAACAAGTCATCCTTGACGTCCGTCTTGCCGCGCTCGACGAGCAGGCGCTGAGCATGCAGCCGCCAGAACATGTTGTCGTTCTTCAGCGCGGCGACCAGGCCTTTCGGATCATCCTTCGACAGCTTCGGTTGATCCGATGGCTTCCCGTCCTTCGCGACGATGCGATAGATGCGGCCATGCGTCTTGTCGCGCAGGGGAATTTCGTAGGCTCCGCCCTTGCCCGTCTTGTATCCCTCGGGCGTTGGGTTGTGCTGGACGATGAAGTTGTACCAATCGACCATCCAGACCTGCCCATCGGGTCCGACCTCGGCGATGATCGGCGACGTCCATTCATCGTCGCTGGCCACGAGGTTCCAGGCGTTGTGCGAGCGGAAATCGGTGCCGTCCTGGTGCAGCGTGAACGCGGAGACGAGGTGGCCGGTCGGCTCGGCGACGAACGCTGTGCGATTCCAGTAGGGCTTCGGGAACGCGCGGGCGGTGTAGAGCGCCGATCCGGCCCCGGCGGTGAAGCCGCCGTGCCAGTCGACCTGGCGGACGTTCTCGGTGACCGGGAAGAACCGATTCGAATCGGCCATGTTCGCGAGCACGGCCGGGGCCATCCCCTTCACCGACTCGTAATATCGGTTCGGGATCGGCATGTAGACGCTCGGGCAGCCGTTGGCCGTCGAGCCGAACAAGAGGCCTTCCTCGCTGATGCCGACGCCCCACGAGTTGTTGTTCGTCGAGCGGAGGAATTCGAGCTTCGATCCGTCCGGCTTGAACCGGAAGAACCCCTGGCGGAAGTTCAGTCGCTCGCCGCCCACGTCGCCCGTGAAACCGGCGTAGCCGATGATCGCGTAGATCCAGTTGTCCAGCCCGAACCGCAGGTTCGACGGCCCGGCGTGGGTGTCGTTCGTCTTGAAGCCGGTGAACAGGACCTCGCGCTCGTCGGCCTTGCCGTCGCCGTCCGTATCGCGAAGGAACAGCATGTCGGGGGCCTGCGCCACGATCAGTCCGCCGTTGGCGTAGCAAAGTGAGGTGGGGATGCTCAGGTTTTCGGCGAAGATGGTCTTCGTGTCGGCCCGGCCGTCTCCGTCAGTGTCCTCGACGATGGAGATCCGGTCGCGACCCTGCCCTTTCGGTTGCATCTCGTTGGGGTAGTCAACCGTTTCGGCCACGTACAGGCGGCCCTTGTGGTCCCAGGTCATGCTAATCGGCTTGCCGATCTGCGGCTCCGAGACGAACAGCTTCGCCTCGAATCCCTCCGGCGAGGCCAGATGCTTGATGGACTCCTCGGGCGTAAGCGGCTTCTGCATCCTGCGGATCGGCTCGCCCAACGTGCCCCAGCGAGCGCCCTGCGTGTACAGCGGGATCTCGGCCTTCTCGTGCTCGAACGGCTTAAGTCCCTTCGGGACGCGTGGGCGCGAGTCGGACACCCCTCCCTTGTTCGCGGCCCAGCGGATGCCGCGCTCCACGAGATCGTGGAACCCCGGGTGGCCCCAGGTGCGGGCATCGTGGCCGTAGGCGGTGTAGAAGACACGCCCCTTGCCCTGCGTGCGGACCCACGTCCATGGCTCTGAGCCGGTCTGATCGTCGCGGGTCTGGAGGAGTTGGCGGTCCTTTGTGTTGTGCTTCGTGTGGACGTATGTCTCGTCCCAGGTGCGGAACGGTTCTAGGCCCTTGATGATCGCGTGATCGGGGTCGGCGACTGTCGTCTCGAACTGGCCGGTGCCGTGCTTCAGGAACTGAGCGCCCACCAAAGCGATGTACCCGGGCGAGTTCAGGAAGCAGAACGAGGCGCAGTGCAGAGGGACGAATCCGCCGCCGCCCGAGACGTAGTCCAGCAGGGCCTTCTCCTGTTCCTTGCTGATCTGCGTCGTGTTCGCGTAGATAGCCAGCGCATCATACTTGCCGAGGTTCTGGGGGTTGAGGTCCGAGGTCTTGTCGGTGTAGGTCAGCTCGATCCCGCGCCCCGCCAGGACGGGGGCGAGTTGCTCGAATCGCTCGAATGGCCGATGCGGGCCGCGGTCCCCCAGGAACAGCACGGCCAGAGGTTTTCCCTTCGTAGAGGCTGGATCGACGGCGTGGACGTTGGCGCTGAAGAGCCCGAGCGCAAGGAACGAAAGGGCGGCCAGGCGGGTTCGGAGCCTCATCGATCGGATTCCCTCGCGATGCGAGCCGGCCGGCGGAGTCTCGGACGGACGCCCGTCCCACGTCGGCGAAATTTGCGCAAACCGGATGCTTCCCCAGCCTAGGATTGACGGCCTTTCTAGGGACTTCCGGCCAGGTGCCGCCTCTCGGTGCGGTAGCGTCCTTGACCCGAACAGTTCACACCACGACCTCGAAGACGCGCGGCCTCTGGATAACCTGTTGGGAAATCCGCCCCGAAAGTTACACCGACCGTCAGAAGTTTCGTTCAGGCTCGGACCGGCGGGTTGCAGGGACTGGGTTCGCCGAGCGTACCGCCTGGACGCTGTCCCAGAACCCGCGCAGGGAACGCCGCTCCGCTTCGGGGAGCGCCAAGAGGGCCGGTTCATCGCGAATGGACGCCAGCGCCGGATCCACCTGCCACCGGCTGAGCCGTCGGGCGACGCCAGCTCGCTGCGGGGCCGTACCCGAGTTCACGATCGCCGTCGAGGCCGCAAGGTCGGCACGCAGCCATTCGACCGCCTGGCGACGCCACTTCGCCCGCGACTCGGCCCCCGATTCCGCGAGTTCCCGAACGCCCTCGGTTGCTGCGCGGGCCGCTGCGCGAGCGGCCTGGAAGCGATTCATGGCGACCAGATCCGCCGCGAGATCGGGAGACGCGGCGAACGCTTCGGTCCAGAGACGGGCCGCCGCCTCGGGCCGGTCTCGGGCGAAGGCCAGTCGGGCGAACGCCGCGGCCTCCTCGGGGCTCGCCGGTGCCTCGCACCCCTTCATCACAGCGGGAAGACGCGGTTCGAGGGCGACGAGCTTCTCCCCTCGCGTTGCCAACATATCGGGCGTTATGAAGGGGTCCGGTGGCGGCCCCGGCCCGATTCGGGCCAACGCTTCGAGCGCCGCATGCGGCTCGCCCGCCTCGATCAGCGCCCGGCCGAGGAAGAGATGTGACGAGGAAATCCGGGGATCGAGTCGCACAGCCTCGCGGAATTCGGCCACCGCCTCTCCCAGACGACCGGCCGATTGCAGGGCGTGAGCCAGCGCCTTGTGCGCCACACCCATCGTGGGAAACAGGTGGACGGCCTCGCCCTGCTCCCGGATGGCGGCGTCCCAGTCGCCGCGATCCGAAAAGGCCAGCGCGATCTGATCCCGAACCATCCAGTCGTTTGGCTTCAGCCGTTTCGCCTCGGAGAATTCGGCGTGGGCCTCGGACGACTCTCCCCGCGCGAACAGCGCCGAACCGAGCGCGACGTGCGAGAGTGGGTCCTCGGGCCGAAGCCGGGTCCACTGGCGAAACAGGTCGGTGGCCTCGGCGGGTTGACCACTCTGCAGGATCGCTCGGCCCAGCCCGCTCAGGGCCAGGGGGCTCTGGGGCCTCACGCCCGCTGCGACGGCGTAGAAGCGAACCGCCTCCTCGGGACGATTCGCGGTCATCAACTCGCGGCCCAAGTCGGCGTTCACCCAGAAGTCGTCGCGATGCGAGGCCTGGGCCCGTTGGAGCAGAGCGATCGCCGTGTCGCGTCTCCCGAAGATTGCAAGCGAGGTCGCTAGCCTGGTGACGCTCGTGACGGGGAGATGTTCCACATCCGCGGTGGCCGCGAGTCGCTCCAGCACTTCGAGCCGACGGGCCGGACCGCCTCCCATGCGTCCGACCGTGTCGCGCAGGCGGTTCCTCCACGCGTCGGGATCTGCGGCCCTCGCCACTGCGGCAAGACGATCGGCACCGGCCGGGTCGTGCAGCACCCGACCGCGGCGCAGGATCGCCCACTGATCGAGGGCACTCGCAAGTTCCGGGGCGACCGGGCTCGCCGCCAGCAAGCGGCCTGCGGCCGAAGGATCGAGCGAATCGACGTCGACGCCGTAGGCGCGTAACGCGGCTGCGTAGTCGGAGTCGGCCTTCCGCTCGTCGCTGTGCTCGCCGAAGTCGTTGAGGACCCCCGCCAAACGTTCGACGATGCGGCGGTCCTTGTCGACGGCCTCGATCGCCTCGCGTTCGCGCATGAGTTCGTCGAGAAACTGGCGGACGCGTTCCTTCTGCTCGAGGCTCGCGTCATTGCCCGTGAGGAGCGTCTCCGCGCGACGGGCGGCCTCAATGGCCTCGACCCAGAGGATCGGGTCCCTTCCCGCGTTGATCGCCTTCCCGCGCTTCTTCGCTGAGTCGACAAGCGTCGCGTTGACCGCGGCCTCCACCGCCCCAAAACGTTGTCGCCGTTCGCGGTCCATCCAAGCCCAACCGGCCGCGCCGATGGAGCCTGTGATGAACACCGAGGCTGCCAAGGCCAACGTCAATTGACGGCGACGACGCTCGCCCGCGGCATGCGCCTCGGCCCGCACCTTCGCCAGTTCGGCATCCCGCAATCGCCCTTCCACGCCGCGCAAGTACGCGGTCAGTCCCAGCACGACCACGCCCGCGTCGCGGGGACGGTGTTTCGGCGCAATGGCCAGGCACGCTCGGGCCAGCGCCACGAGCTCGGCGTCGGCACCGCAGGCGTCGAGCCGCAGGCAGGCTTCCGCGAGATCGGCCCTCTCGGCCTTACGGTAAACCTCAGATGCGGTCTCGCCCACGAACGCCGGCTGGCCGGTCAGGATGTCACACAGGATGGAACCGAGGGCGAACACGTCGGCCCGCTCGTCGAGCGTGTCCATCGCCCCGCGAGCCTGCTCCGGGGCCATGTACGAGGGAGTGCCGAGGACGGAACCCGGGTGCGATTCCAACATCTCGGAACCATCTCGCCAGGTTCGAATGGCCGATGCGTCATCGCCGTCGGAGACGGCCCGTTCGTCGTCGGCCGTGCCGCCCTGATTGAGCACCTTCGCGAGGCCCCAGTCCATCACCTGGACCTCGCCGAAGCTACCCACCATCACATTTGACGGCTTGAGATCGCGATGAATCACGCCCTTCGAATGGGCGTAGGCCACGGTTTGGCAGACCTGCTCAAAGATGGCGAGGAAGCGGGTGCGTTCGTCGCCGGGGCTTTGTCTCGCCGCCATCAAGGCCGCCAGTGTGCGCCCCCGAACCAGCTTCATCGCGATGAACATCCGGCCATCGGGCAGACGCCCCAGCTCATGCACCGGGACGATCCCCGGGTGCTGGAGCTGCCCGCCGATCTGCGCCTCCTCGACGAATCGCCGGACCAACTCGGGATGGTCACGGTGTTCCTCGCGCATCACCTTGACGGCCAGGTCGCGGCCGAGGTAGAGGTCGCGGCCCTGAAAGATTGCTCCCATGCCCCCGCGCGCCAGCTCACCCACGAGCTGATATCGCGTGGAAGGGTCGGGACGCCCGTAGCCTCCCACCGAAGCGGGCCGGATCAGTGGAGCGTCATCGGACGATTCGCGGAGGTGGACTCGCGCCATCGCGGTCCCGAAGGGAGCGGCCTCCTCCTCATGCGATCCGGATGCGTTCGGATCGAGCGAGAACGCGGCCCCGAGGCGAAGAAGGCACCGGGGACAGAGCCCCGCCGGGGAGTTGCTCGGCAAACGTTCTCCGCAGTCGGGACACGTTTCGACCCCACTCATCGCACCCGCCCCGCTCCCGTTCGACACTGAAAGCCGCCTTGTCTTGATTAGGTAAATGATCGCGAGCGTTACACCCCCCCGCGCGGGCTCAGCCCTCCAGGGCGGCGAAGAGGGCCTGGATCTCGTCGTCGACCTGGGCGGCGTCCCCGACGGTCGCAGCGATTTCCTCACGGAGCAGGAGGCCGTAGCGGCGCCGGAGGCGGTGGACCGCGACGCGGATATTCCCTTCGGTGGTCCCCAGCCGCCGGGCGATCTCAGGATAAGGGCATGACGCGGGGTCTCGCGTCAGCACGGTGATTAGTACCTCGAACTTGTCCGACCGGCCTGAGTCGTCGTACTCGCGGCGGAGCCGGTCGACGACACGGCCGAGAAGGGTCAGGGCCCAGGTCCTGTCGAAGATCCGCTCTGCGGTCATCTCGTGGGTGGGTTCGAGGCCGTACCGGCGCTCGGCATCGAGGGGGTCGATGGCGAGCGGCAGGCGGCCCCCGCCACGCTTGGCCGCGTGATCCCGGTCGCGATCGCCCGCCAGGTGCCGAGCGCACACGGTGCGCAGGAAGGCGCGGAAGCGGCCCCGGGCCGGGTCCGCCCTCGCGATCAAGTCGCGTTCCAGGACGTAGGCGAAGAAATCCTGAGTTCGGTCCTGCGCCTGCTCAGGCGAGAATCCGCGGTTACGGACGAAGGCGTAGATGGGGTACCAGTACGCCTGGCACAGCATCGACAGAGCCTCCAAGCCTTCCCCATCTTCGCGGTTGGCCGCCGTGGCGACGCGGCTCCATTGCGTGGTAGGGAAGCGGCCCGGGGCGCGGCTCTCGGGTTGGAGTTGCGGCATTATCGCCCCCCTGGGGCCGAACGTGTGAGACGGGATCTGCGGGAAAACTCCAACCGATTGTCGCATCGGAACGCAGCGATGACGAGAGTCTGGAGTCGCCCGAGGAAGCCGTCGTAGCTCAAGCTCACACCGATCGGCTGGTCCCGACGTGTTCGCTCCCGTGAGTCGCTGCCCTGCAGGGCTCATCCCAAGCCTTGCGGGCCGGGGCACTTCGTGGCCGATCTATCCGCTTCGGTGAAGTCGGCCGACGCATCCGGGAAGTCACTCTGCGGCTCGAGGCGGCTGTACTACGTCCCGCAGAACGTGCGGTAGCCGTACTCGTTGGCGGGCGGATCCCGGTATTCGGTCTGCTCTTCCCTCGATTCGTAAGGGGATGCCAACGCCTCATGCAGCCGGTGCAGCACTGACAGGTCGTCGCGCTCCTCGGCGGCCGATAGCGCCTCCTCTACCCGATGGTTCCTCGGGATGGCTGTCGGGTTAACGGACTTCATCAGGTTGTAGGAGACGCCGTTCTGCAGGCCGTCCCGTCCGAGCCGCTTCTGCCACCGGTCGTGCCAGGCTTGAAACTCGGGCTCTCGATACCGGTCACCGGCGGGTAAACCCTCCGACGACAGGTCACGGAACGTGTTCGTGAAGTCGGCCCGGGACTTCCGCATCCAGTCGAGCAGAGCTTGGATCAGCTCGACGTCCCCAGCCTCGTCCGTCTGGAGCCCCAGCTTCTTCCGCATGCCGGCGAGCCAATACCGCTCGAACTCGGCGGGGAAGTTTTCCAGCACCTCCGTGGCGATCGCAACCGCCTTCTCCGGCTCTGGATCGAGCAGCGGCAATAGGGTCTCGGCGAATCGGGCCAGGTTCCACTGCATAATGTTGGGCTGGTTGCCGTAGGCATACCGGCCGCCGTGGTCGATTGAGCTGAACACTGTCCCGGGGTCGTAGGCGTTCATGAACGCACACGGGCCGTAGTCGATTGTCTCCCCGGAGATCGCTACGTTATCGGTGTTCATAACCCCGTGGATGAATCCGACGTGTTGCCACCGGGCGACGAGTGAGGCTTGGCGGTCCGTCACGGCACGGAAGAAATCCAGATACTTTCCCGGGGCGTCAATCAGTTCCGGGAAATGGCGGGCGATGGCGTAGTCGGTAAGCGCTCGAAGGGTGGCTTCGTCCCGGCGGGCCGCGTATTCGAACGTGCCGACCCGGATGTGGCTTGCGGCCACGCGGGTCAGAACCGCTCCTCGTCGGATCGACTCCCGGTACACCGGCTCGCCGGTGGTGACAACCGCGAGGCTCCGCGTGGTGGGAATTCCAAGCGCGGCCATGGCTTCGCTGATGACGTATTCGCGGAGCATCGGCCCGAGGGCGGCACGGCCGTCGCCGCCGCGAGAGAATCGTGTCCGCCCCGACCCCTTCAACTGGATGTCCACGTGTCGCCCGGAAGGCGTCCGGTGCTCACCCAGCAAGACGGCACGACCATCGCCGAGCATCGTGAAACCGCCGTACTGGTGCCCCGCGTAGGCCTGTGCGATCGGTTGAGAACCGACCGGCAGGTCTTGGCCCGCGAATAGGGCCGCGGCGGCCTTCAGCGGGATGGCTCTGAGATTGAGGCCGAGTTTATCCGCAAGGCTGTGGTTTAGGATCGCCACCTGTGGTTTCCGCACCGCAACCGGGTTTGCCGGGTCGAAGAGAACGTCCGGCAGCCGAGCGTAGGTGTTGTCGAATCGCCAGCCTACCGAGTCAGAATCCGTACCCGATGCGGTTGGAGTGACCATCCCGTTCCTCTAACGATGCTTTCAAAAATCCAATTATACCCGTCGGGACAGGTAGAAGGCCCAGTTCTTCGCTACCCACACCTCGGTTTCGCCGACCTCGACTAAATCAGCGCCTCGGCGGCATACCGGGCCGGATTGAGGTGGACCCCATTGTCTAGAACAAAAACGGCGAGACGTCGCGACTCTCCTATCAGGCCGTCGTGGCGCTGATTCTCCGATAAACCGTTTCCGGAATACTTTGCAGAAAATGCAAATGTTTTTATGTTTTTATGTCATCCGGAGCCGCTCGACGAACACTGGCCATGGCCTCGAGGTGGAGGCCTGGCGGGGGGATCTCCTCCGGGTTGAGTTGGCCTGGATCCTCGTCGGGAATCGGTCAGGCGGATTCGGGGACAAGGCGGGGAATTGGTTGAGATGAAGTCGGCGGCGACGGAGGCCAAAGCATGGCTTTGCCGCCCCGACTTCCCTTTCGGGTTGATTAGGTCGGCGGGAGGGGGAGAAAGAGGCCGAGGCCGAAGTGGCAGGAGTGTCCGAGGGCGATCGGGCCTGAGACCGGGTGCGGGAAGCGGATGCGGAAACCGCCTCGCGAACGACGCTCGCCATCACCACCTTCTTTGAGGCGGCTCAGGTAAAATTCCAAGGGGCGGATGTGTCGAGGCCCGATCTCGCGTCGGTCCAAAGGCTCGATCTCGACGTCGCCGAACTTATCCGGGTCGAGCTCGGCGCGATGTTCCAATTCTTCTTTGAGCACTTCACGAACAAAGGCGGCGTGGCCGTCGGGGCCTTGGGTCCACTCGAGCGGGTCGCGCTTGCGGCCTCTGCGTTTCAGGTGGCGGGTGACGACAAACGGCGTCGCGGATTCCCATGTCATCGCTGGGCCCAAAAGTCGAGAGCGGGCGAAGTCTTCGGGCACGCCTCGGCCGACGACTACGAGCGACAGATCGTGATCGCCGTATCGGAGCCGACGGAGAAGGTCGACGGCTTGGAGTTCCAAGGGACTTAAACCCATGGGAGCGTATACGGCGACATGGTCGATTGCGCCGTCGTCGTCCTCATCCACGGGGAGGAAGTAGGCGTGGCGGTGCCCGGTCAACGGCCGGCGATCCTCGTCCTTTCCCCAGAATGCCGGGGCGATCGTCGGGAGGTCGGCGACCGCAAGCCGTGGGTCCTTGGGGCTATAGAGCCATTTGCAACGGCTCAAAAGCTGCACTCGCACTTGCTCGGCAAGGCGGATGGTCTCAGTAACGAGGGGTAAGACAGGGCCGTCGAGAGCGAACCGGACGAAGGTCGGCGGCAGGCGGTTGGGGACAGTGGCTCGCGGATTCGGTTCGGGATGAGTGGGACGGATCGAGTAGTTCACCCATTTCGCTCCGGGCACTTGAGGCCATTGCCGATCGTGAATCGTTTGAGTGTCGAGGCAGAGATGCCATCGCGGGGAATCGAAGAGGAGATCGCCCGGCTTGAGCCCCTTTTTGACCATTTTGAGGGTATGAGCGGGATAATGCTCGCTTCCGAATGCGGTGGCTGGGTCGGGGCAGAACACGGCGATCGGGTTGGGGGTGGACGCCTTGGCAGGGAGGCAATTCCAACGGTCGGGCATGGAGGCCGACAATTCGACCTGGGCCCAACTCTCCGCACGGCCGAGAGATGTCATGTTTGCGACGAGCTGCGTGAGTACGGTCAGGTCGCTGGGGGGTAGCTCGGCGTCTGGCCAGCCGATCACGAGTGGCTCGTCGCGGTTGATGGCGACGAACGTGTCGAAGACCAGGGTGCGCTCGTCCGGTCCGGTCTTCCCTCGTGGCATGTAGTGCCGTGTATGGGCGACCTGAGAGGCCGGGAGCTGGAAGCTCGGTGGGGGGAGGAGTTGTTCGAGCACGCGTCTGACCTGCGATTCCGAGAGTTCCGGGCAGGTCCGCTTCCAGACGGCGACGAGAGCCCGCAAGAGTCGCCAGGGAGCTGGCGGCCACTCCGGGACTCCTTCGTTGACGTGGCGGCCCCAGGGGGTCGCATGGTATCGGCCGGCAGGGAGGTTCAGTCTTAAGGTGACTGGCATCGGTGCTTACTCCTTGCCGGCCGGCTTGTTCCAGGTCAGGGACGTCGTAGTCGGGGTGGCGAAGTGGGGTTTGCACGCCTTAATCAGTGTGGCGAGCTCTTTCGCGAGTTCCTCCGTGGAAGGCAGGGCGAAGTCCTTGGGTCGGCCCACCTTGATGCCACCGGCCTTCTCGTCGACTTCGAGCTCGCAGGCGGTTCGAAGCCGCATATTGGAGTCGAGGAACCGGCGGACTTTCCAGAGCGAGAGGACCTCAAGGAGCCTGGTCGCCTCAGTGGGGAGGCCGTAGCCGCGGATCTGGGTCAGGTCGAGCGAGAAGAACGCGATGATCGATCGTGCGGTGAACTCGGACCGGTGGAACGGCACGTTGCCATAGCCCCCTTTGGCATCGACTCCGCCGACCTTGGGTCTGGGCAAGACCCGGTCGAACTTGACGCCGCCGCTGTCAGCGCGATCGACTCCGCTTGCTTCAATGAACGCGGACAGAGCCCGTGGGTGGCGCAACCGGCCGGCGATCTTCTCCAGGAAGATGCCGTGGATCAGCGAATTCGGGTCATATTGAAAACAGACGGCCGCTAACTTGCGGAGGTTGACCACGCCGGCCACCTCCTCGCGTTCTTTTTCGCCGGCCCCATCCTCGGCTGGAGCGGTTTCGACTGCCTTTTTCGAACCTTTTTTGCCTGGTACCGACCCGAGCCCAAGCTCTTTCCTGACCATGTCGGCGAACGAGCTTCCGTCGTTAGTTGACCCGTTCATGATATAGGGGGAGTTGAGTCGATGGAATTCGAGCAGGCTGCTCGTCGTGTCGGTTCCGTTACCGATGCCCGAGAGTTTGACTGTGACGAACGGTAGCCCCTTCAACTCGGGCACGATATCGTCGTTGGCCTCATCCCAGCAGACGGCCTCGAGCCGGTTGGCCATTGACTGGGCCGACTCGACGAGCAGCATCGAGACGCTGCCGCCATGGCCGTCCGGAGCGTTATATTGTGCCGCACCCAGGTCCGGGAACCCGGTTGGCTGGATCCGAGTGCCAATGACTGGCTTAAGGTGGGCCTCAATCAGGACGCGTGGAGCGGTCTTCAAAACAGCATCCAAACTCATAATGTATCCTCCGATTCAGGTGGGTAGAGGACGGCGTTGGCTACCGCCTCGAGGTCAGGTTCAGAGAGTGGGAACATCATTGCGGCGAGGAGCCGGTCGGGGCGGAACGGTGATTCGATGGAAGGAGAGCGGTCGGGCCGGCGGCGGTTGCGATACCCATAAACGAGCCGGCCCCGCGCCTTCAAACGGCGGGACGCGCGAATTATGCATTGGCCGATCGCGTCGGGTTGGCCAGAGGCAAGGATGTGAAAAATTTCGGGATCAATCACGGTATCCGGTTGGCTGGCTTTTGTAAGCTTCCATTTCAAGCGATAGCCGGTCGGGCGACTGCTCCACGGTTCGATGATGCGCCGAGATACACGAACCGGCTCAACTGACCATTGTTCGACCAGGAGCCGGGGCACGCCAAAGTCAAACGGAACCGTCACAACCTTGGCCGCTTCGATGCTGTCATTTGAGGCCACATCGTCGCCCTCAACGGTTTCGTCGCTATCTCTCGGCTTTACTGCTGGCCAGTTGATGGCTGCGAGGCCCCAGATGAGGTCCGCAAGTTTATCGTCATCAATGTTGCCAAGCAGGAAAGTGCTCACGTCTTTGAGCTTTGCGGGGCAAGGAGACCGAAGAGAGATCATGGTCTGGTTGTCGCGGAACGCCTCAATCTGTCGGCGGATGAAGATCGCTGAGAGGTTGGCGGCGAGTGGCCGATTTGACCAGACCGCCCCTTGGTTCTTGTCTTTATGCCATTGGAAGGACCGGTCATTTCTCTCTTCCACCGACTCGAGGAAGACTCGAAACGGGCCGACTTTGCCTTTCGCTTCGATGCCCGAAAGTGCGACCGCAAGCCGGAATTCCGGGGTCCCGTCGTCGGCCTGCATGAGCCAATCCTCGGGGAGATTCTGGAGGGGGCGAAGCGCTTTCTCTTCGCAGAATCGCAGGCCGATCGACAAGGTCCGTTCGGCCCGTCCCAGGGCGCGGAGCACGTTGTTGAGTCCTTGGTGGGCGGACTCGCTCCCCGTCGAGAATGTATAGATCGCCTGGTCGATCTGCCGGAGGGCCGTGCGGTAACGCGCCGGGGTCTTTTCCGAGTCGCGGCAGGCCTTGCGGAGTTGGCTGAGCCATTGGGTGAGACCGGGGTCTTCGAGCAGGCGTGCCATCGGCTTCAAGGTGACCGCCACACGGCCAAGTGGGACTGCAAAATATGACAGACCATTGCGCATCACGAATGCATAGCGAACGAACGCGTCGACGCCCCGACTCACCCCCAGCAGATTGATCGCCAGGGCAAATTCGATGCTGTTCCGGGCCTGTCGTCGGCCGAGCTGGACGCGGCCCTCGGTGAACAGGTACGTCAGCTCGGCGAGCGTCATCGGCCGCTGCCACCAGAGGGGGAGCCACAATTCAGCGCGGGTGCCGCTCTCTGCCTCCTTGTCGGATTCGGAGGCGTACCCGACGGCGATCGGCTCGACGCAAAAAGGGAAGCCGGCTTTGCCGGCCGTATCGCTCCCCAGTCGCCGCGAGGCTGCGCCAGCGAACATCAATGTGCCTTCGATCGCCAGGAGGTAATCCCAAGGGTTCGCTCCGCCTCCGCCGTCGAAGCCCTGAGAAGAGTTCGGGCCGCCGATCGCACCGGGGCTGAAATGGCCGACTGAGATTCCCTCGAACGTTGAGCTGAATTCGCCGAACAGGGAGTTGGACACCCCTCCGTCATCGGTCCCGTCGACCAGAAGCGAGACCACCAGCTGAGCAAAGATGGAGACGTAACTTCCACTCCCCTCGTTGCCCCCCGTGCCGAGGAGAGGGGGGAATTTGCGGGAATCGTCGGTCAATATGAACACGGCGTCGAGCCAGCCGAGCACGGCGTCGGGAAGGTTATTGCGGCAGAGTCGCATCAGCCTCAGCTTGTCATCGTCTCGGACCTTCTCCGTCATTCCGTTGGTACGCAGGAGGTTGCGAACGGCCTCAATCGTGTCGTGAAAGAGGGCGAGCCGCGGAATTGCCTCGGCGCTTGCGACAATCTGGTTCAACGCTTCGCGGGCCGACGATTCCGACGAGCCGGGGTAGAACCCAGAACGGGCGCCCCAGGGGCCGATGATTGGGGTCGGACTGTAACGATTGGCGAAGAAGTCGATCAGCCCTTCGCGGTCGAGCGTCGTGTGCAACTGACAGACGCCACCGTGCCAGACCATCGTGGCCGACGGGTCGGCTTGCTCGACCACGAGGCGGAAGATGCCCAGAGCTTTGAGGTAGCTCATCAGCGGCTCGGGGGGGCAGCCAGGCAAGTCGATGACGTTCACCTATTTCCTCCTTTCCGTTCTTGCTTGCTCGCACGGAGGTCGGCGGACCGCAACAACGACTCCATATAGGCCAGTCGGAACGGGCCGAGCGCATCGCGGAGTGCCAGCGCTTTGGCCGTCCAACTGTTCTCGCCACCGAGTTGCATTGGTGAGAGGTCGAGCGTCAGCCCCAGGCACGTCTCGCCGCCGAGGTCGACATCGTTTAGCGTGTCGCCATCGTGGACCCCCTGGGCAAAGAGGGTGCCCGGGCAGTCGGATGGCTTCTCGTCTGGCAGCGAGCGAAGACTCAGCCGGATCTTGCCGTGGTGGGCGGCGATCACGTAGACCACCTCAAACGGCAGACCGTGCTGGAGTGCGGCCAGGGCCGATACGAGTTCGTGACGGAAACGCGGGCGGTCGTAGGAGAGTCGCCCGGTTTTGCCCGACTTAGCCCAGAGCTTTTGGGGATCAAGCTCGGGATTGGCTCTCCGCATGCCGCGTTGACACACGTCATGAGCCTTACCCGCGTCATGCCAGCGGGCCGCGCGTCTCAAATGGTCCGACCAGCCATCCGCCAGGTTGCCGAGTTTCTCCAGGATCGTTTTGAGCTCGTCGAGGACGTGCTCCGTATGCTCGGCGATCGTGAATTCCGGCCCACATGAGTTTAGATCGTCTCCGACGGCCTCCTCGAGTTGTCGATCCGATTCGTCGGGTTCCGGTTTGACGGGGTCCGTCGAGTCTTCGTCCCAACCGACCTCCGTCGAGTAGCCCCCCGAGGAGGCCGGCAGCAGGATCGTCAGGCCGGGGTGCACCTCGCGGTCGGGATTGTGAATCATCCGCCACTTCCCGTCGAGGTGGTCCCACAGATAGGCGATCCGCTTTTGCCCTTTCTTCTCTTTCTTGAGGAATGCTCGAAAGGTCTCGATCCGCACGCGACACAACTCGAGCTGGTTTGGGGATATCACGTCTCTTTCAGGAACACCGGGGCCAACCTCCCGCCAGTAGACTTGAACGTCGCTGTCCTTCTCGTCGCCGCGGACGAATGGCGCGATGTCGATGTCGTTGCCGGAGAGGTCGGGCGTCGTATCGAAAAGGTCGAGCAGGTCGCGGCGGCGGAGGACGTGGGTAGGGACGAAGTCCAAGATGATCGACCTTTCCCTTTTGAAATCATCGAGCGCCTTCGGCGAGACGTCTTGCCCTTCGAGCTCGACCAATTGCTTTCGGGCGAACTGAAGGTGAGCACTCTCGTACGGGGCGCCTTGCTTGTCGGGATCGAGGTCGATCCAGAAGACGCGGCCAGGGCCATCATCTCCCGTACGGTTACATCGCCCGATCCGCTGGACGAGGCTCGCCCACGGGGCAATATCGGTGATGATTGTACGCATAGAAATGTCAACACCAGATTCAACAACCTGGGTGGCGACGATGATCCGATCCTTCACAGGCTTCATAAGTTCGTTGTTTAATTTTTTTCGCTCGAATTGGCGAAATCGAGAGTGGACGAGGAGCACCTCTTTCGACGCGGACTTATCCTTTATGATCGAATTATAGACCTCTTTCGCACGGTCCACGGTGTTGAGCACAACCAGTGTCTGCGTGCCGGGAATGTGATGTCTGATGACCTGCTGGGCCACCTCTTTCTCGTCCTTGGTTGCCATGACGCCCAGAGATTGGAGCGTCTTCTCGGCGGTCATCCGTTTGTACAAGGGCCGCCTTGGGTCATAGTCGTCGGCTTCGAGTTCGAGCGAGGGCCCCCGGGGCCGCTTAGCGAAATCCACGGTGTCGAGCCAGGCCGGCTCCAGGGTGGCCGACATCCAGAGCGACGAGCATGGAGCGACCGTGCCCAGTGAGGCTCGCAAGCCCGCCAGTTGGGCTGAGGTGGAAACTCCGTTGCCCATCAATTGCGGCTCGTCGAACACCCAGAGGCAGTCGTTGTTTAGCAGCCCGAAGTCGATGGGCCAGTGGAATCGGCTCGTGGCATACCCGCGGTTGAGCGCCCGCGACAGCAGCATATCCTGGGTGCCGATGAGGATCGCGGAGCGTTCCGGGTCGAGAAACCACTCGTCTTTCTCCGCGCCTCCCATCAGGACGCTGATCTTGGTGGGATCCATCCCGATCTTGACGAGCTCGTCGACCCACTTGCTCGCCTCGCGAACCGACTGCTCGACGAGTACCCTCATCGGTAGGCAATAGACCAGCCGGCGCGGGGTTACTCGCCGCACTGCGTCCTCGGCGTAGTAACGCCTCCAGAGCCAGCCGAGCACGGCCGCCGCCGTCTTCCCCGCCCCGGTGGGAACGCGAACCAACTCCGCTAGCTCCGGGGCAGTCGCAAGGCGGATTTGGTAGGGATAAGGAGACGTTTTTGTTGCATGTTCGAAAAATTTATCAAATTTCATGATTCAGCTCACGATGATCATATCCCTCGCATCATGCGGCTCGATCGGCCGCCCGATTGCCTTGATCAGGCCCGCGCACCGCTTGTAGAGTGGCACGAAACAGGACCTGATCTCTGTCCAGGTCGACGATGTCATAAAGACGGCTGCGTAGTCGTACCAGGTCGGTCGCCGATAGTCGACAAAAAAACACTGAATACTGTTTCCGGAGCCCGAAGTCCTCGCAGGCCCAGGCGACCTTGCGGAGCCGCTTGGGGTCGGCGATGTCGTAGTCGACCAGGTAGGCCATGGGACTGCCCGGTCCTCATCGCACGGTGAAGCTGGTGTAGCGCAGGGGTTCGCCGCGGACGTAAGCGGAAATGCATGCGGGCCTGGGTTTCCAGCATCCGGCCGTAGCTCGTCTTGTAGCCGTAGGTCGGGTGGATGGCGACCGTTGCCTTGCAAGTTACGTACGCCTCGAAGAACTTCTTGCGACTCTTGGCGGTGAGCTGGCAGGCCTCGCGCCAGATCAGGAAATCGGGGCTGCCCAGGATGCCGTTGTTAAGAGGTTGAGAACAACGCTGTCTACGATCACAGATCCGAACTCCTCCATGAGGTCGAAGCTAAGAGGGTAGGCGACCGCAGCGAGAAAAACAAGCTTCTTGTGAATTTTAATTACATTGGATCCTAAATCGCGGCTTGACTGGAGTGAGCTATTGCCGCTAGTCTCTTAAACGTGTGCTATGTATCTCCAACCGTAAACGGAAAGGTGCAAACCATGGCATGGCTGAGCGGACATCTCAAGTTCCCCGCTTGGGCAATCATCCTGCTGGGGGTGATGCTGGTGGCCTTTGCTGCGACCCTCGGTTGGCGACTGTCCGGTCGCGTGCAGAGCGTCAGCTATTGGGAAGACGCTCATCCTTTTTGAGGGATCGCGTCGTGATGGGGACGCTCGAGATAAACCTCCCGCATTGAGTACTCCAGCAATGCGACCGTAGGAGAGTTGTGCAATCGTCGGAATTACTGTATGGTCAGGCGATTGCAGTCGCGATCCCATGCCGATCTGGCGTGGCCCCATTGAAGATTGTGAATTTTTAAAACATTGGATCGTTGAGCCAATGTTTCCACGGCCTTTGAGCTGTGGCCCCATTGAAGCGTTTTGTGGACTTAGGTGCTTTGTCGGCCAGAGCTTCAAGAACCTCCGGCTGTGTGTTTGGGGCCGACGATCGCCTGAGTTCGTGCTCAGGCTGACGACGGCGGTTTTGCTGTTTTGCAACGAGCATGGGAAACGGCCGTCTCTTTGTCGGAACGCAATCGATAATGGATTGCCTGCGGTACGCGAGTGCGGCCAGTCTGAAAATTTACTTGGAGGATGGCGTTTTCGCATGCTCGCTCAAGATATCGTGAGCTGGCGGTTGAGGTGTTTGAAGGAGTTCGTTGCGGCGGTTAGGCTGTTTTGGTTCCCGTTACCGTCGGACTTCATTCTTTAACCAAGTGACTCGTAGCGGCAGCAGCGTAAGCGCTTTGGCAAGATGATTGCCGTCCTCGAGGCCCACGTCGGGAACGGTTTTTGTCCGGCGACACGCGTTGGTTCGTGGCTGGATCACTACCTGGACGCTATCCCGTGTCTTGGGTTGACCACACAACTGACGGTCGGAGGTTTGGTGCCCCACTTGCTCAATAGTGAGGGTGCTCAGAGGAAGTGAACGATCACCGCCTTCCGAGGTGTTCGTCGTGCATTCCCGGCAACGATCCATGCGTTCGGGGTCGGCGGCATGGTGACGATCCACCTGGCTGCCGCTCTGGGCTTCGACTTGGTCGACTCGACTCTTCGGGGTGGCGTCAGCGGGTGGCTCGAGGGCTGGTCGTCCTTCGAACCAGAGAGGAGCGTCAGGCCTCCAACTCGGCTTTTGGAAGGGGTACGCGCTGTAATGTAAGAGGAAGTGTAGGCCGAGCTGAAAAACTGCCGCTGCCCCTACCTATCGCGCACGCGGGATTGAAGGGTTCGAGTCCCTCTGGGGCGAGGGTTTTGCCTAACGGGCCGTGCATAATCTTGCCACACTGCTCGACAAAGCGGCCCTGATCGACCGCCCCCTGGCTCAAGTGACTGCCCGAGTTGGTCGTCGCATTCTCGGCAGCAGGATGGCCGGTCTGGTCGAGCTTGCCTTGGAGGAGTTGGGATGAGCTATGCAGACTGTCTCGTCGCCCCACGGGAGGGCTGTCTGATCCTGACAGCCCGCGCGGCCCGGCCGGCTGATCAGACCAAGGCGATGTGCCCAACGGGCTTGCATCCCCCGGTCAGCTCGTCTGAAATAAGAGGGTCGGCCCTCGATTGTTCCGGAAGCCCGATCGAAGACACCCTATGAGCCATCCTGATCCACACTTGACTCATAGGACAGCGCAGGTGGATCGTCCGGCTTGCCTCATGTCGCTCCACCTCACTGCGGACGAGGTCGCTTTGAGGAACGGTCACATCTATGAGGAGATCCTGCGCCGGTCGGAGCAGGTCCGCACCGGGAACTTCATCGTGCTTGGGACCGCCGACCTGCACTTGCTTTTTGGGCTTTACGACGCCAGGTTTTTCGACGGGTTACTGCGCCGGATGCTCCGTGAGGACGGGGCTGGCGAGGTGGCGCTGCGGCTCTCGGCCCGGATGACCCGCTCGGCCGGCAAGACCTACATGCGGCGGGAACGTCGGCGGACTCCGGCCGGGGTGATCGAGCGGGTTGAGTACGAGATCGCCGTTTCAACCCTGCTGTTGTTCCAGAACTTCCAGGAGCCAGGGCGGCCGGTCAGCGTCGGCGGGCTGGTCTGTCGCGATTGGCTGGAGGTCCTCCAGCGGATTTTCGAGCATGAGCTGCTTCACCTGGCCGAGTTCCTCGCCTGGGGCCGGTCGAGCTGCGCGGCCGCGAACTTCCATGCCCTATCGCGGCGGATCTTCGGGCACGAGGGAGCGACTCACGACCTGGTGACACCGCGCGAGCTGGCCGCCGAGGTCTATCAGGTCCGGGTCGGCGACCGAGTCAGCTTCGAACACGAAGGACGGCGGTGGGTCGGTAGGGTTAATCGGATTACGAGGCGGGCGACGGTGTTGGTCGAGGACTTGCAAGGCAGCCTCTACTCGGACGGCCGGCGGTACATGACCTTCTATGTCCCTGTCCCGTCGCTCTGTAAGGAGATCGGACTAGGGAAGCGCGGGTGACGGGATGGAAATCACGGACCCGGCCCGGACGTCTTTGGAACGGGATAAATGCTTTTGTGCTAATTGTTGTATTTGTGAATTCGGATGGAAATCGCCATGCTCTTGACCGAGGCCGACTCTCGTACGATCGACCACGTCGTTGAACTGTTGCGGCCCGACCGGCGTCTGCTCTTCATCACAGGCGCGGGGCTCTCTGCCGACTCGGGGCTGCCGACCTATCGTGGCGTCGGCGGGCTCTACGGTGACGATCGCCTGACCCGTCACGGCGATGCGATCGAAGAAGTCCTGTCAGGCTCGATGATGTGTCGGAATCCGGAGGTCACCTGGGAGTATCTCATTGAGCTGGAGCGGACGTGCCGAGGCGCGGCACCGAACCGAGCTCATGAGGTCATCGCTGCAATGGAGGACGGTTTCGCGGCGGTCTGGACTCTGACCCAGAACGTTGACGGACTCCATCGCCGAGCCGGCTCGCGCCAGGTTATCGACATCCACGGCGACCTGCACGTCCTGATCTGCACCCGTTGCGACTACCGCGAGGAGGTTGAGGACTTCACGCACCTGGATGTACTGCCACTCTGCCCGCGCTGCGACGCGATCGTTCGCCCCGACGTCGTCCTCTTCGGTGAGGAATTGCCGGTCGAGAAACTGGCGTTGCTGGAACGCGAGTTGGGCCGTGGATTCGACCTGGTCATCTCGGTCGGCACCAGCAGCGTCTTCCCGTATATCGCTTCGCCGGTCTTCCGGGCGCACCGGGCGGGCGTGCCGACGGTGGAGATTAACCCGGGATTCTCGGAGGTCTCGGAGGTGGTGGACCACCGGATGACTGCGGGGGCCGCGCTGGTGCTGGGGACGCTGTGGGATCGCTATCTGGCCCGAACCGGGCACGGTTGAGCCAACTGGCCGGGCGCGAAAACGACGAGACAACTCAGGCGTCGGAGACGGAGGACTTGTACGCGTTTGCCGTTTTGGGTATCTGGAGATTAAAGAGAGGTCTTCACCACCAATCCTGATAGAATCGTCAACGATCCGGGCTAACGGAGATTCCTCTCGTTTCACGTGAATAAGGACAAAAGACGATGGGCACACCGCACAAGCGTCGGGAGTTCTTGGGAAACGTCGGTCGAGGGATGCTGGTCGCGAGCGTCGGCTTCGGAACGGCGTTCGATATGGGGCTCACTTCTGCCTGGGCCGATGGAGACGGCGATGGCGGCGAACGCCTTGCCTTTGGCGGGCTCGAGCCGCTTGTGAGTCTGATGCAGGAGACGTCCGTCAAAAGCCTGGTCCCGGTGCTCGTCGAGAAGCTCCGTGCGGGGACCGAGCTCAAGGAACTCGTGGCCGCCGCGGCGCTGGCCAACGCGAGAACGTTTGGCGGTGAGGACTACATCGGTTTCCACACCTTGATGGCTCTCGCCCCCGCTTATCACATGGCGCGCGAGCTCCCGGAAGACCGTCAGGCACTGCCGGTCCTCAAGGTGCTCTACCGCAATACGAACCGGATCCATGAGCATGGCGGCCGCGCTTCGGAAGTGCTGAAGACGGTCAAGCCGGGTGTGCTCTCCGGCGGGCATGATCCTGGTGAAGCGCTTCGCGATGCCGTGCGCAGCCAGGACCTGAACGAGGCCGAGCGCACCTTCGCCGCGATTGCCGCCGGCTCTCCCGAGGAGGCGTTCAACCGCCTACTTCTTACCGTTGAGGACCATACCGAGGTCCACCGCGTCGTCCTCCCCTACCGCGCCTGGGAACTGCTTGACGTCGTCGGCAAGGAACAGGCCCATACGATGCTTCGTCAATCGGTTCGGTACTGCGTCAAGAGTGAGCGTAACGGCAATCACTCGGTCGAGCCTGATGGACCCCGCGTTCTCTTGCCTCGCCTGTTTGACGAGCACCATCTCCCGAGGTCGGAACCCGGCACGAAGCGGCCCGGCGACGACTGGGTCGCTGCGATGTGCAAAACCATCTTTGAGTCGAGTCCGCCCGCGGCTGCCGATGCGGTCGCCGCGGCCCTGGCCGACGGGATCGACCCGAGTGACATCGGCGAGGCGATCGCGCTGGCGGCGAATCAACTCGTCCTGCGCGACGCCGGCCGCCCCGAGCGTTGGGCTTCGCCGGGCAAGCCTTCAGGGAGCGTCCACGGGGATTCGGTCGGGGTTCATGCGAGCGATGCAGTCAATGCCTGGCGGAACATGGCACGCGTGGTCAACCCGCGAAACGCGGCCGCCTGCCTGATCCTTGCCGGTTACGAGGTGGCCCGCGACCGCCAGAGCCGCGACGCCGACTTCCGCAAGTGGACCCCGCGCCCGCTTGCCGACGTTCTCGAAGCCGTCAAGACGACCGAACCCAAGCGTCTGCTGAACGAGACCGAATCTGCGATCCAGGCGAATCAGCAAGAGATTGCCTCCGCGCTCGTCCACCGCTACGGCACGCTCGGCCACGACCCCGCGCCTGTGTTCGCGCTTTTGCTCAAATATGCCGTAAGCGAAGATGGGGCGCTCCACGCCGAGAAGTATTATCGAACGGTTCGTGAGGAATTCACCTCGACCCGCCCTGCCTTCCGCTGGCGGCAGCTCGTCGCCCTTGCTCGCGTGACCGCCAGCGAATGCGGCCGACCCGCGCCGGGCGTCGCCGAGGCGAAGGATTTGCTCAAGGTCTAAAGCAACGGCCGAGGGGTGCGGGTCGAGCCGATTTGGTCTGCGCCTCTCGTCGCTGAATTTGGATATGTTTTGTGTTGCAGCCTTGCACGCAGATCACAGACGTGTCACGGCGATGGTCAGAAGTCTGGAGTGGTTTTTATTTGGAAAGAGTCAAAATAATTAAATTGATTGATTGGGTTCTCCTCAGCCCCAGTGGGGCCACTCCAAGTCCGCCCGAGAACGGATCGAGCCAAAAACAAGTCGCCCTGAAGGGGCCGCCCACTCCTCTCATCGATGACCAATCGGTGGGGGAGTAGGTTGCCTCCTCAGGGCTTAAGTGTTGAGTGGTTAGGAGATCCAGAGCGTTGCTCAGAACTGAAGTAATCAAAACTTCGTGAATGGATGAGCGTGGTTGTGCGTCATGCGCTTTGCTGGAGCCCCGGCTCTGTCGTCGCGAAATGGCGGGAGACAGCGGCAATCATACCATTGGTGAATCCAAGCATCAGACGTAGTATGAATGGATATCGATTTTTGATTCATGGTCTCTTGACGAGTCGTTTGGCGTGGTTATTGTGGGGGCAAGATGGCTTGTTCGGTCGTGGACGACTTGGCCTGACCGGGCGGGTCGATAGAGAAATTCAGAGGACTGCTGAGGCACGTCGGACTCCTTTCTCGCATGGTTTCCTGGAACGTGACCCACAACGACCGAGCTGCCGAGAAATGGGGCTGAAGGGAGCGGGGAGGTCTCGACTCGCTTCTTGCCGGACTGATTGGCGGCCGATCCGAGCTTTACCCCCTCACGCTCGAGGTGCGGAATGTTCTCCAGACCCCGACGAACGGTAGGTCCGCGCGACCCAGGCCCCGAGAAAGAGGTCGAAGCTCATGACGACTGGGGCGGGGTCCCTTGCCGGGTGAGGGTTATCACTCGCGGCCTGGCCCTCATGTTGACTCTGATGCTCGTCGGTCTCGCAGGCCAGTCTCGATCGTCGTTGTCGGTACCGGCGGCCATTGCCACCTACGACGGGTTCAGTAGCTGTGTCAGAGCGCTGGTTCTTTCTGCCGACGATCGGACGATCTACGGTTGTAACGCCGACGGTACTTACACCACCTGGGATTCTCGCTTATCCAGGGCCAGGGTCTGCGCTTCCCAGGGGCCTTATATTGTCCGGGCCTTGTTCGCTCACGATGGCTCGAAGCTGGCCGTTGTGGATACCGCAGGGGTCGTTTCGCTCTGGGAATTGGTCCAATGGCGGCGGTTGGTCGAGATCCCGTCTCGAGGCGGCATGGCCAAGCCGCTGGCCTTCAGCCGAGACTGCACCACCTTGGCCACGGCCGACGACCTGGGCGTTCGGCTTTGGGACGTGACGAAGGCGACTCCGAGTGTGGGGCCGGAGCTTGATCTCGACGGTGTCACGAGCTTGGCATTCGCTTCCGACGGCCGGACCTTGGCCGTCGGGACTGTTGATGGGACGGTCCGGCTCTGGGATTCGGCTCAAGGGCGTCAATTCCCCCGATTCCGTGCGCATGGGTCTGAAGTGATCTCGCTTGCGTTCGCTGAGGCCGACCGAATGCTCGCCTCTTGCAGTCACAACGAGAGGATGGTTCGCCTCTGGGACGTGGATGTGGACGCGGGCCGGCTTCTCAAAGAGTTTGACGGTCGCTCAGCGATCCAGGCCTTTGCCTTTGCGCCTGGGTCTCGGGAGTTGGCCACGGCAGGGTTCGATGGGGCCGTTCGGCTCTGGGATGTTGCGACGGGGGATTCGCGCTGGGACCTCTCGGCGGGCGACGGCCCGGTCACGGCACTGGACTTCTCGGCGGATGGCGCGACCTTGGTATGCGGCAGCATCGGGGCGCTCCGGTTGTACCGGCTCGACGTTTCCCCGCCGTCTACAGACTGACGACTGCTTCGCGAGCTGTTCGTCGGAGACTTCGCGCAATCGTTGGCATCCGCAAGATCCGTGACACCTCGGACATCCTGAATCATCCAGGCGCACATGAGTCGAGGTCGCCGCTTCGTGGTGCCTCCGACGATTGCTGGCGGATCTCAGTCGGGCCACCAGAAGCCAACGAATCTACCGGATGCACCACTGGAGGTGTCCTGGGGGCTTTGGGGCCGTCGCCGGAACGTGACTGCCGGGGTGGTGCCGTCGATTGAAAACCGGGGCCGAGGTCACAGGGCCGCGACGTGCTTTGGGGAGGCGAGTCGGCTCTGGCCGGACGCCCTGGGCCCGTTGCGTCGGAGACTTCATCTCGCGGCGGTGGAGAATTTACTCATTCTCAAATAACGGCATCCATCTAGCTTTTATGCCGCTCCGTTGGTTACTTTTCAAGTGACCTCGGACAAGGCCCCGGTATCATAGCAAGGTGCGATTTTTCATGAGCGTGACAATGCGTGACGTGGCGAAACAGGCTGGAGTTTCGCTCCAGAGCGTCTCGAACGTCCTGAACGGTCGGACCTCGCAGATGCGGGAGGAGACCCGTCAGCGCATCGTGCAGTCGATCCGCGATCTGAACTATCAGCCCAACGTGCAGGCACGGGGCTTGCGGCTGCAATGCACCAAGACCATCGCCTTCCTCACCATCGACCCGGCGGTCCGCTTCCTCTCCGACCCTTTCCACGTCGCCATCCTGAGCGGAATGGTCGACACACTCCGGCAGCAGGACTATGGGCTCCTGGTCCAGGGGTTCCATCCCGACCAGGCCGGCGGGGTGTTCCGACGTCTCGTGCATCAGCGGCGCTTCGACGGCGCGGTCGTCCACCTTTCCGGCTCGCCGGATCGGCGGGCGGAACACATCGAGGAACTCGCGAGCACGGGTTCCCCTTTCGTCCTCATCGAAGATCGCGCAGAGGCTCCCACCGCCGCCTGCGTGCTGGCCGATGACCGAGGGGGAGCCGCTGCCGCTGTCGCCTTTCTCCAGGCCGAAGGACACCAGCGGATTGGGTTCCTCGCGACCGACCGCCTCTGGCCCGCCGTGGAGAAGCGGATCGCCGGTTACGAAGAGGCGATCTACGCAGGCGGAGGCCGTTGGAGCAAGGTCTGGGAAGTCGAGCGCGAGACCGTCGAGGGGGCCCGCAACAGGGTGGAAGCCGTCCTCCGCGACGATCCCACCGTCACCGCCATCCTTTGCGCCAACGACGTGCTTGCCGTCGGCGCAATCCAGGCCGCCAAGCAACTCGGCCGCAAGGTCCCAACCAGCCTGTCCATTATCGGCTTCGACGACTTCGACTTCGCCCAGTACGTCGACCCCCCCCTCACGACCGTGGCCTTGCCCGGCGTTGAGATGGGAGGACGCGCCGCCGAACTCCTCCTCACCTACATCCAAAATGGCAAATTCGACACCCCAGAGGTCGTCTTCCCCACCAGGTTAATCCGTCGTGGCAGTGCTTGACGTGCCTACACATCCATGCAGCCTTCCCCGTTTGCACCCATCTTGAGGATTCCTCTTCGGGGTCGACCTCGCGAAGAGAAAATCGACAAATCTTCCGATATAGAACTTGACGGCCATTGGTTCGTCTCTTAATTTCTCTTTAACGATAAAGTGCGGGCGAAAGCCCGTCGGTTTGCGGCCTGGGCACTTGAAATCGGAGGCGAATTCGCATGGGCTCCTCGCTCGGCGCCGATTGGCGGCGACTGTCGTCAGGGATCGTCGTCCTCGCCTTGTTCGGGGGTTGCGGCGGTGCGGGTGACGACCTGCCGCGCCAGGAGGTCTCGGGGAGCGTCATCCTCCAAGGGGAGCCGCTCTCGGAAGGGATGATCCAGCTTCGGCCCGAAACCAATCAGGGGACCTTCGCCAGCGCGGCGATCAAAGACGGCAAATACTCCATCCCTCGCCATGAGGGACCGGTTGCTGGGGGGTATCGGGTGATCATCACCAGCCCTCCGAAGTTGACAGGTGCTTCGGCCGACGGTGGACCAGGGAAGGCTCCACCGTCTCCCCCGGACCTCGTCCCCAAGAAGTACAACGCCTCGAGCACTCTGAACGCCGAGGTCAAGGCGGGGCAACCGAACACGTTCGATTTCGACCTGAAGAAGTGAGTGTACAGGAACGCAGAAATTATGTAATCATGAAGGAGAGTCAAAGAATGAAACGCCGGTGTCGTGGATTCACGCTGATCGAGCTGCTGGTCGTCATCGCCATCATCGCCGTCTTGATCGCGCTGTTGCTCCCGGCCGTGCAGGCGGCACGCGAGGCCGCAAGGCGCGCCCAATGCGTCAACAACATGAAGCAGGTTGGAATCGCGATGCACAATTATCATTCCGCGATCAACTCGCTGCCCCCCGGCAAGAGCGACTGTTGTTGGGGGTCGTGGATGGTCTTCATCTTGCCCTATCTCGAGCAGCAAAGTCTTCAGAATAGCTATAATTTCTCGTTTTCTCCGAGCTACAACGTCGGTCAGACCACCTACTATTTCGGCGCCATCCAGACCACGGTCACCAATCGCAGGATTGGCACGTTGACCTGCCCGACTGACACGCCGAATGCGCCGTCGTTTGGTGTAACGTCGCACAGCTACGCGGTCAATTACGGTAACACGGCGATGGATCAGCAGGCGGAACTGAACGGAGTCCGGCATGGTGGGGCCCCGTTCACGAACATCTATGGCAGGCCCGGCGTCTACAGTTTCGCCGACATCCCCGATGGCCTGAGCAACACCCTCCTCGCCTCGGAGGTGATCATGGGGCAAGGGACCGACCTTCGCGGGTTCACCTGGTGGGGGGATGCCGCGGGCTTTTCGACCTATCTTCCCCCCAATAGCACCGCCCCTGACGTCATCTATTCGTCGGATTATTGCAAGAGCGGTTATATGCTCAACCCGCCCTGTATCTTCCCCGATTCTAACGCCCAGCCCCGAATGTTCGCCTCGCGTGGGCGGCACCCCGGCGGTGTGAATACCCTCTTCGGTGACGGCAGTGTGAAGTTCATCAAGAACACGATCAACATCGTGACCTGGATGAGCGTCAGCACGACCAAAGGGGGCGAGATCATTAGCGCCGACGCCTACTGAAACGGAAATGCCCAAGCCAACTGGGAGCCGCCTTCGCCTTGGCGCGGTAGCATGTTCCGGGGGGCATTCCTCGCCGTTGCATCGGTGACGAGCCCCCTGCCTTTTCGGTAAGGTATCCAGATCACGGTTGTCCTCCGGCGGAGATTCATCAGACTCCCCGGCCGTTCGACCACCCTGCCTATCGCATCGGTTGGCGGGAAACGATGGAGATTCACCGGGATGCGTTCTGCTCTTACCCCCATGACCGTCCTCTGGTTCGCACTCGCCGCAGGCACGACGCTGGCCGACGAGACGGTGGACTATGTCAAGCAGATCAAACCGATCTTCTCGGCCCGGTGCTATTCCTGCCACGGAGCCCTCAAGCAGAAAAACAAGCTCCGCACCGACTCGGTGAAGTCCCTGATCGAAGGGGGGGACAGCGGGCCGGTGATCGAGCGGGGCAAGAGCGACGAAAGCTTGCTGGTTGACCTCATCACTGAAGAAGGCAAAGGGCGGATGCCTCCCCCCGGCGATGGCGAGGCGTTGAGCGCCGAGCAAATTGCGTTGATCAAAACATGGATTGATCAAGGGGCCGTCGCCCCCCCTGACGATTCTCTTGAACCCGACCCGCGCGATCACTGGGCCTTCCGTGCCCCGATTCGTCCCTCAGTCCCGTCAATCGATGCCACGCACAGCGGGAACCCAATCGACGCGTTCCTCGCCGCAAGTTGGAAGAAGAAAGGTCTGACCCCGCAACCCCCGGCTCTGAAAGGTCTGTTGCAGCGCCGGGTCTACCTTGACTTGACCGGCGTTCCCCCCACGGCTGAGGAACAGGCCGCGTTCCTGGCCGACGATTCGCCTGATGCCTACGAAGCGATGGTCGATCGCCTTCTCGCCGGTAAGTCGTATGCCGAGCGGTGGGGACGACATTGGATGGACATCTGGCGATACAGCGATTGGTGGGGGTTGGGTGCCGAGCTTCGCAACAGCCAGAAACATATCTGGCATTGGCGGGATTGGATCATCGAGTCGCTGGCCGCCGATAAAGGCTATGATCAGATGGTCCGTGAGATGATCGCCGCCGACGAGCTGACCCCCGACGACCCCGATCGGCTTCGCGCCACCGGTTACCTTGCCCGCAACTACTTCAAGTTCAACCGCAACACCTGGCTTGAAGAGGTCGTCGAGCACACCGGCAAGGCCTTCCTGGGCTTGACGTTCAACTGTGCGAAGTGCCACGACCACAAATACGACCCCATCAGCCACAACGATTATTACCGCCTCCGCGCCTTCTTCGAGCCCTATCAGGTCCGGACAGACCAAGTCCCTGGCGAGCTCGATTTCGAGAAGGGGGGCCTACCTCGCGTTTTCGACTGCAACCTCGATGCTCCAACTTATCGCTTTGACCGCGGCAACGAGGCCCAACCGCTGAAGGATCAGCCGCTCAAGCCGGGGATTCCGGCATTGCTGGCCTGGACTGATCTTGAGATCAAGCCCGTGACACTGCCGGTCGAAGCCTCGCGGCCGGGGTTGCGTCCGTTTGTGCTCGAAGACCAGCTCAAGGCGGCAAATGCTCGGGTGGCAATGGCCCAGGCGGCCTTGGCGAAGGCAAGAGACCAACGGGCTGCGGCCGAGGCGGATGAGAACGCGGCTACCGCCACCGCTGACCGGTCGGAGGGCGCGGGGAGCTACCGCTTTCAGGATAACTTCGCCATCCCTCGCCCCGACGACTGGGAGACGACGGCCGGCCTTTGGGAATACAAGGGCGGCAAGCTCGTGCAGGATAATCCGGCTGAGATCCGTTCCATGCGACGGACCAGGTCGAATCATCCGACCGACTTCCGCGCGAGCCTCCGGTTCACCATCACCGGCGGCGAACCCTGGAGATCGGTCGGTTTGAGCTTTGACTCGGCCGAAGGACGCGAGGTCCTCGTTTATCTGAGTGCCCACGCAGGCGGTCCCAAGCTGCAAGTCTCCTACCGGCAAGCGGGTCAAGACTTCTATCCGCCGGGAGGGACCCTGAGCCGGTCGATCAAGGTTGGCGAGCCGTATGAGCTGACCGTCAGCGTTCGAGGGCCGTTGGTGAACGTCGCGGTCAACGGCGAACATGCGCTGGCCTACCGGCTGCCCGTCGAACGGGCCCCCGGGGCGATTTCGCTCGTCACCTTTGCGGCGAAGGCGGAATTCAGGTCGATGGAACTGGCGGCTCTCCCTCCCGGGGAAAAGCTGGTCGCGGTCGATTCGCCTCAGTACAAAGGTGAAACGCCGGTCGCTCAAGCCAAGGCCGCAGTGACGCTCGCCGAGAAGGTCCTTGCAACTGCCCTGGCACAGCCGGAAGCTTTGCAGGCGCGGGCCGCTGCCGATCGCGCTCGCCATCGACAACCCCCGGCCGAAGACGCGAAGGCACTGGCCATCAAGGCGGCGCATGCGGAGCGGCAAGAAGCCTTGGCCAAGGCCGAGGAAGAACTCGCACGCGTCGAATTGCAGGTGGATGCCAAGGCCCAGGACGCTGAGGCCAACCGGAAGAAGCATGAGGTCGCGACCGCCACCTTGGCCGCCGCCCGCAAGGCGTTCGAGGCGGAGAGCGAGGAGTACACCCCACTCCGGGGGGCGGTGAAGGCGGCCGAATCCCCTACGGACACCGGCGCTCCGAATGTCCTGACCTTCCCCGCTACGAGCACCGGCCGTCGCACTGCGCTGGCGAATTGGTTGACCGACCGGAAGAATCCGCTCACGGCCCGCGTCGCGGTCAACCATATCTGGGCACGCCACTTCGGTAAGCCGCTGGTATCGACCGTCTTCGACTTCGGCCGCAAAGGGGCTCAGCCGACTCATCCCGAGTTGCTCGACTGGCTCGCCATCGACTTCATGGAGAACGGCTGGAGCATGAAGCGGCTCCATCGGATGATCGTCCTTTCCGACGCCTACCGCCGCAGTTCCTCGAGCGCCGGAGCGGACTCTGCGACCTTGGCGAGCGATCCGGAAAACCATCTCTATTGGCGGATGAACCCGGTCCGGATGGAGGCGCAGGTCGTCCGCGACAGCCTCTTCCACCTGGCCGGCGAATTGTCCGATCAAGGGGGAGGCCCGCCCGTCCCCCAGACCGAGGCGATGTCTCCCCGGCGGAGCCTCTATTTCGTGCATTCGCACAACGACCACAACAAGTTCCTCTCCACCTTCGACGATGCCAGCGTGCAGGACTGTTACCGTCGTGGTGAGAGCGTCGTCCCGGTGCAGGCGCTGGCCCTCTGGAACAGCCGCCTCGCGCAGACCATGGCGGCGAAGATTGCGAACCGACTGGAGGATCGGCTCGGCGAACCTTCCGACGCGAAGTTCGCCACCGAGGCGTTCCGGATGCTCCTGGGCACCGCGCCGACGGCCGTTGAGCTTGCGGCTTGCGAGCAAGCCCTCTTGGACCTGAAGAGACTGTTGGAAAAGCGAGGCGCGACCACGCCAGGTCGCCGCGCCCGCGAGATCCTCGTGCAGTCGTTGCTCAACCACAACGACTTCATCACCATCCGATGACAACGGACGCGCGAACCATGCGAGACCTGATCCAGCAAGGCGGAGGCACCTGCCCCGGGGTCCACCGTCGCCGTTTTCTCGCCGACATGGGGATGGGGTTCACCGGCCTCGCCCTGGGGGCGATGCTCCAGCGCGACGGGGTTGCCCGAGCCTCTGACGGGGTCTGGACGCCCCCCAACGGTCGTCCCCACTTCCCGGCCAAGGCCAAGTCGGTCATCTGGCTCTTCATGAACGGTGGCGTCAGCCACATGGAGACGTTTGACCCGAAGCCCGAATTGAACAAATACGCGGGCAAGACCATCGCAGAGACCCCCTACCAGGGGACGCAGGATCCGAAGAAGCTCGCCTTGGCCCGCGTTGTCGTCGTGAATGACGCCAACGGGCAGTCGCGTACGAAGCTTTATCCGCTCCAGATCGGCTTCAAGAAATACGGCCAGAGTGGGATCGAGGTCAGCGACTGGCTACCGCACATCGGCGGCTGTATCGACGATATCGCCGTCGTGCGCTCGATGTACACGACCGACAACAACCACGGCGCCCAGACCCAATTTCACTCGGGCCGGCACATGCTCGACGGCGAGTTTCCCAACCTTGGGGCGTGGGCACACTACGGTCTCGGCTCGCTCAACGACAATTTGCCTCAGTATATTTCGATGGGCGTCCGGGAATACTGGAACAAGAGCGATGGCCATTACCTCGGGCCGGCACACGACGCGATCCCGATCCGGATCGATCCCGCGAACCCGCTCGACTACGGTCGCCCCGAGATGGACATCGCCGACGCCGAGCAGCGGCTCGGCTTCGGGCTTGTCGATCGCCTGGATCGCCTCCGCGCCGTCGAGTATCCCGACGACCCGACCCTGACCGCTCGGATCAAGGCCTATGAGCTCGCCTACCGGATGCAAGGGTCGCTGCCCGAGGTGATCGACTTCCGGGGCGAGACGGCGGAGACCCAACAGCTCTACGGCCTCGACGACCCGAAGACGAAGGATTTCGGTGCCCAGATGCTGGCCTGCCGGCGACTGGTTGAGCGCGGGGTCCGGTTTGTCCAGGTGCAGGACGGCGGCGGTGGGGCCGGGGCCTGGGATGCCCACGGTGGCCTGAAGGCCAACCACACCGAGAACTGCCGGCGCATCGACAAGCCGATCGCCGGGCTCCTGACCGACCTGAAGCGCCGCGGGTTGCTTGACGAGACCATCGTGGTCTTCGGGACCGAGTTTGGCCGGACCCCCGGCTCGCAAGGGAGCGACGGCCGCGACCACCACATCTACGGCTTCTCGGTCTGGATGGCCGGCGGCGGGATCAAAGGGGGCGTGGTCCACGGTGCGACCGACGAGATTGGCTTCCACGCCGAAGAAAATCGCCACTACGTCACCGACGTCCACGCGACCATCCTCCACCTCCTGGGTCTGGACAGCCGTAAATTGGAGATCCCAGGGCGCAAGCGACTGGAGATCGACCACGGTATGCCCATTCGCGAAATCCTGGCGTAATCAGGCCATCAACCCGGGGGGCTGGTTTGGAGCAAGACGCAAACGTGAATGTGGCGACGGGTGTTGCGGACCTCGCAAGGGAGGAGGGAATCCTCTTTCACGATCGGTCCGCCAATGCCGGCGCATCGGGGGTCCGGCATCTCGTCTTAGTCTGGCTCTGCGTTGCCACGACCATCGCCTATATCGATCGCGGCTGCCTGAGCGTGGCCGAGAAATTGATCCGCGCCGACCTCGGGATGACCGAGTCGCAGATGGGTCTGGTGATGAGCGCCTTTTTCTTGGCCTATGCGCTCTTTCAGATGCCCGCCGCAGGGTTGGACCAGACTTGGGGATCCCGGCGGGCCCTCCCTGTTTTCGCCGCCGCCTGGTCGCTGGCCACCGGGCTCTGTGGGGCGACGCACGGAGTTGCCTTGCTCCTGGTGGCCCGCTTCTCGATGGGGGCCGCCGAAGCCGGGATCTTCCCCTCGTCCACGGGCATACTGAGCCGTTGGTATCCGGTCTCGCGACGCGCTTGGGTCAGCGGGGTCCTGACCAGCTTCATGGGCGTCGGCGGGGGCATCGGGGCGGCC
Source organism: Singulisphaera acidiphila DSM 18658 (assembly GCF_000242455.2). Taxonomy (GTDB): domain Bacteria; phylum Planctomycetota; class Planctomycetia; order Isosphaerales; family Isosphaeraceae; genus Singulisphaera; species Singulisphaera acidiphila. The sequence goes on along the minus strand of NC_019892.1, from coordinate 3,402,507 downwards.
TTGACAGGGTTTGTGCTTGTTTATGTGTCGTGGCGATGGATGTTCCTGCTTTACGCCCTGCCAGGGTTGATCTGGGCGCTCGGTTTCGCCCTCTGGTTCCGCAACACCCCCCGCGAACATCCCTCGGTTAACCCGGCGGAACTTGCGTTCATCTCCGAAGGGGAGAAACTGTCGCATCAGCAGAGACTTGATCCGATCGCCTGGCGTACCCTTTTGACCAATCGGGCGGTCCTCGGCCTGGTCTTGCAGCAGTTCTTCCGCGCGGCCGCGGCCATCTTCTACCTGAGCTGGTTCCCGACCTATTTGCACGAGACCAGGGGGGTAGGCGTTTGGGAAGCGGGCTTGCTCACGAGCCTGCCGCACTGGACGACCATGCTTGGCTGCCTGGCCGGAGGCTGGTTTTCGGATCGGGTCCTGGCGAGGACGGGGAGCCTCCGGCTCGCCCGCCAGGGGGTTTCCGTGGCGAGCATGCTCCTGGCGACCCTCCTGATTGGCCTGGCCTATCCGATCGCCGATGCCCGATTGGCCGTCCTCGTCCTGAGCATCGGGGCCTTCTCCGCTGCGTTGGCCGGACCTTGCGCTTATGCGCTCACGATGGACCTGGGGGGACGCAACACTCCGCAGGTCTTCGGAATCATGAACACATCCGGGGCTATTGGATCGATCCTCTTCCCCATCATCGTTCCCAAGCTTGTCGTTATCACGGGGTCCTGGGATGCCGTGCTCACGTTCTTCGCCGCAATCCATATCGTGGCCGGGGCGTGCTGGCTGATCTTCGACGCCGATCGCGACACCATCTGATTCCACGGATTGATTATGCCGACTCCCTTGGAAATTCCGCAAAGCCTCTGTTCGTTCGGCGTGGCACGAGGTGACGTCACTCCCCCGGTGGGGATCTATCACCGGATGTGGGGGGCCGCCGCCCATGAACGCTCCACCGGGGTGCATCGGCCGCTCACGGCCACGGCGGCCTTCATCGCGCCGCCGAGCCGCCCGTCGGCGGGTATCGTCTTGGTTGCGCTCGACCATTGCCTGCTTTGGGACCTCGAGGCCCAGAAGGTCCTCGAGATCGTGGCGGCGAAGTCGGGGACCGCTCGGGAGCAACTGCTTGTCGCATTCTCACACACGCATGCGGCTGGCCTGATGGACACAGGACGCGCTGACCGCCCCGGGGGTGAACTCATTGCTCCCTACCTGGCCGATCTCGCCGAGCGACTGGCGGACCTCGTCGCCGAGGCCAAGGCCCAGGCGGAACCGGCCACGCTCTGCTATGCGACGGGCCGCTGCAACCTCGCCGCCCATCGCGATACCTTCGATGAGGCTGGCGGTCGATTTGTCTGCGGGTTCAATCCCGACGGCCCCGCCGACGACACGGTCGTTCTCGTCCGTGCCACCAGTGCAGAGGGGCGCACGCTCGCCACCTTGGTCAATTACGCTTGCCACCCGACCACCTTGGCTTGGCAGAATACGCTTATCAGCCCCGACTTCCCGGGAGCGATGCGCGAGGTCGTCGAACAAGCCACTGGCTCCCCTTGCCTCTTCTTGCAAGGGGCTTCGGGGGAACTCGGGCCGCGTGAAGGCTTCGTGGGCGACCCGGCCGTCGCAGACCGCAATGGCCGGCAACTCGGCCACGCCGCGCTCTCGGCTCTCGAAGGGATGCCCCCGCCGCAGACCCGTTTCGAGTACGCCGGACCGGTCGAGTCGGGGGCGGTCATCGGCACCTGGCGTCACGCCCCGCTCGATGCCAACCGCCTTCGCGACCTGGAAGCCTGGGACCTGAAGCGATGGACCGTCGACCTTCCCTACCGCCCCGATCTCCCCACCCTCGAATCCACCCGGCAGGATCGCACGCGCTGGGAGTGCGAAGAGCGAGACGCCCTGGACCGTGATGATCGTGCCCGGGCCGCTGAATGCCGTGCGTTCGTGGAGCGAATGGACCGGCAACTCGTCCGGATCGGCAACCTTCCTCCCGGCCCTACCTTCCCGTTCGACGTCTTGCTCTGGAGAACTGGTGGCGCCGTCTGGCTGGCTGTGGGGGCCGAACATTACCAGCACTTGCAGGTGGAGTTGCGGCGGCGAACCCCCCATGCGTCAATCGTGGTGCTGACTCTGGTCAACGGCTGGCAACCTGGCTATTTACCGGCCGCGTCCGCCTATGGTCGCGGGATCTACCAGGCCGACGTGGCCGTCCTGGCCGCTGGCTCCTTGGAGTCGCTGACCGACAATATCGCCGCTCAGATCGCCGAGTGGTTCCCCACCTGATGGCCCCCTTCGGCCGCCAAGGTTTAACCTTCGGGGCCTACTCCATGGACCGCGCCCTCTGGAATTGGTATGACGTGGTCTCAAACCATGACATGCCGTGCGATGCCCGCGACCGCCGAAAGCCCTGACTGCCCGCAAGGTCTGTCATGTCCCCTTGGCCGCCAAACCGGGGAGCGGGCACCGAAGCCGAGATCGATTTCACCCTGGAGGCGACCGATGCTGGGCTCCTTGATAGGACCGGAGTCGGCCATGCCGGGTGTTATGAGTCAAAGAGAGATTTCATGAAGATTACGAAAATTGAAACATTTGTTTGTAATGCGCGGATGCGAAACTGGATCTTCGTCAAGGTTCAGACGGACCAACCGGGTCTCCACGGCTGGGGTGAGGCGACCCTGGAGTGGCATACCCGCGCTGTGGTTGGGGCGATCGAGGATATCTCGCAACTGCTGGTTGGCGAAGACCCCACGCGGGTTGAACACCTCTGGCAGATGATGTATCGCCAGCATTTCTGGCACGGTAACGGCATCGTGCGCGGGACGGCCATCAGCGGTATCGACCTGGCCCTCTGGGATATCGTCGGCAAGATCCACGGGGTTCCCTGTCACAAGCTGTGGGGAGGGGCGGTCCGCGACCACATTCGGCTCTACTGCCACCTCGGCGGCGGCCGGATGGAAGATTTCTATCAGACCGATCCCGCCGATGCCCGCCGCTTTGGCGAACTGGCCCAACGCGCGGTCGCGCAGGGTTTTACCGCTTTCAAGTCGATGGCCGTCCCCGAGACCATGCCGCTCGAAGGGCTCCGCCCCTTGAAGTACGCCGAGGCTTGCGTCAAGGCCATGCGCGATGCGGTCGGCGACGACATCGACATCATGGTCGACTGTCATGCCCGCCCCTCCCCCCGGATGGGCCTCCGTTTCGCCAAGGTCCTCGAGCCTTTCGGCCTCTACTTCTTCGAGGAACCCTGCTGGCCCGAGACGATTGAGGACATCGCCCTCATCCAGCGCTCCGTCTCGACCCCAATCGCGACCGGCGAACGCCTCGTCTCGCAGCACGCGTTCCGCGAACTGCTGGAACGTCGAGCTTGCAGCGTCCTCCAACCCGACATCACCCACTGTGGCGGTCTCTCCGAGGCCCGGCGGATCGCTGCAATGGCCGAGGCTTATCGCGTGGCCTTGGCTCCGCACAATCCCCAAGGGCCTGTCAGCACCGCTGCCTCGCTCGAATTCGGCTTCGCCACACCTTCCTACATCATCTGCGAAGCCGTTCTCGACGACGTTCCCTGGCGTTCCGACGTTGTCCGCGAGGGCTTCACCATCGAACCCAAGGGACGCATCGTCTACCCCAACACTCTCCCCGGTCTGGGGGTCGAGATCGACGAGGAAGCGATCAAGAAACACCCATTCGAACAGGAAGTCCTTCTCCGGAGCTTCTATCGAGACGGCAGCGTCGGCGACTGGTGAGCGTCTTGATCGCAGGGGTTGTGGACATCGCAGGGTCGAATCGGATTGACGATGGTGGAATCGATCTCACGAAATGCGTGCGAATGGGATCGTCAGGCGCGATGTCCCGCCCCTTGATGATACGTGTTCCGTCCGCAGTTCAAAGGGGCTAGTGGGCACGACGAACTGTGACATAATGGAACTTTTTGCAACCCAAGTTTGGCTTTTTTACGTTTTTCACGGTGGGTCAGGTCAGCGACCTCCGCTGGATTGTGCTGATATGGGTCGTCCCGCTCCCCTGGCGCTGTCGCCTTGGGCCATTATCGATCGAGGCGTCTGAGTGTCTGCATGTGTGGTCGCTTTTGGCAGGCGCTGTATGGGATGAAAAACGAAGAAGACCCGCCGTGCGACCTGGCGCGGCGGGTCATTACCATGTTGTTGTCAGTCCGTACGGTGAGGCCTCTTCAAGTCGGCCAGTTTTCAGGTTCCTCGCGCGCTCGACTACTCCCAAACGCGCCTGGCACGGGGTGAATTCGGATGTCCTGGTCTTCCCTCACGTTTTTTCGACCGCCCGAATAGCGGTCGCGTGGGTCGCCGCCCGTCCCAAACATGGTGTGGCCGGCCCTGGAATTCCGCTTGGCCCAGTAATTCTGCATCGACATGGTTTGTACCCTCTCCCGTCGTGCGTCGTCCTGGAGGGGACAACGCAAAAGCCATGCCACTCATGGCCTATGAGAACTTGGCGAGATTTTGGGATGCAATTCTCGTTCCTTGAATAGGGTCGGGTATCGGAACCGCACTGCTGGAGAAAGCCACACGAGGATTGGCCTCAGCCCAGCTCGATCTGTCCGGGCGTGGAGCCATAAGCGCCTTTCCCAGGAATCGGCTCTGGCGGGCGCCAGCAAGGGCCTATTCAGGGGGGTGTGCCTATTCCTCGCGCACAACATGGAGTCGCTTGCCCTGTCCGTTCGCAGTTGGAGGGATCGGGGTGGTACTGCCCGATCGCTCAGGGCCAGCGCACACTAATTCGTTGATCCGACAATGACTTGCAACAGGAACTCCTCACTCCAGCCGCAACTCCGCCGCTTCATGGCTACGCTCTCGCGGCCGGGATGTTGCTTCAACAGCGAGAGGCTGAGGCGATTCAGCCACGCCATGTTCTCTCGGAGGCACTTCTCGCGGATCCGCGATTCGTCCTCGCGATAGGTCACATCCAGAGTCCAGTGGCAGCCGTTTTCAATGCCCCAGTGCGACCGAACGGCGCGGGCGAATCGCTGCACATCAATCGCCAGGCTGCTGATGTAGTAGCGGACCTCGTCCGTCACCTTGCCGTCGCGGACCGATTCGGAGACCGCAATACCGATCGATTTCAGCCCGTTCCACGACCTGAGCCCCGGTAGGTCTTGGGGCACGGGCAGTTGAATGTAGGTCCGCGTCTCCCGACGGCCATGCCCCGACTCCACGGTCTGATGCCGGCCGGCATCCACACCCGCGAAGTCGTCCTCCCACTGCTCCAGGATGTGGTTGATGACCACCTGATGCATCGTCCCCTGGTTCCCTTTCAAGGCCAGGACGTAATCCGCCTTCCCCTCGACGATTCGCTCGGCGATGGCCTTCTGCGTCCCCATCGCGTCGATCGTGATGATGGCCCCCTCGATGTCGACCTGCCTCAAGAGCTCGGGGATGGCCGTGATCTCGTTTGACTTCTCGGCGCAGGCCACCTGGCCCAGCGACAGGCCGTACTCGCTCGCCCAGACGCTCACGGAATGCAGGGCCCCCAGGCCGTTCTTGCGGTCGTGGCTCCGCCTCGCCGTCTTACCGTCCACGGCCAGGACCGGCTGCTCGATTCCGGTCTCCGCTTCCGCTGTCGCCCGCAAGGACCGCAGCCATCCGGCGAAGCATGACTGGAAGGCATCGGGCTTCAGCGCCATGAGGACACGACGGAAGACGTCCTTGCGTGGGATGCCGTTGGGCAAGTCCAGGACTCTGACGAGGAACGCCTCCTTCATGACAGCCCACCTGGCGATCGCGGTCGGGCCGGCGGCGCCGGCCAGGATAGCCATCAAGGCGATCGCAATGACGCTGGTCAGGGGATGCTGGAGATTGATCGAGGAGCGGGGGTCCTCCAACTCGTGGAAGTGGAGTACGATCTCATCCAGGTCGACGCGTCGTGGATCCGCCATCGTTCGCTCTCCATGCATAACCAGCCGGGGAGTAAGCATGGAGAATGATTTACAAAAATATCGGCCCGGGCGCAAGCCCTACAGGTCGCCAAAACTACCTATAAATGCGCGCTAGCCCTGCCCGATCGCTTACGAGGGCCAAGTGCGTAGCGCGATCAGGACGACGCGTTGTAATTCTTCAAGGCTCGCCCCGCCCGCCGCTTGGACCGCCATCCCGTGAGTGATCGTCGCGACGTAACGGGCGAGATCGGCGGGGTCAGCATCGGGGGGCAGGTCACCTTCCGCGCTCGCCCGCTCAAGTCGCCGGCGGAGGGCGGTCTCGACTGCGCTCCGAAGTGAAACGAGTTCCTGCCGAATCGGATCGGCGGCGGCTCCCCCCACCAGGGCGCTCTGTACCACGAGGCATCCATGCGGACGGCATGGGCTCGTCTGCATGAGTGCGGCACCGTTCAGAAGACGCTCGACGACGGCTCGCGCAGTCGGCTCGCAGAGCGATTCACGGACAAAAGACCCCGGCCCTTCGACGTAACGATCCAAGGCCTTGCGGAACAAATCTTCCTTGTTGCCGAAGGCCGCATAGAGGCTCGGGCGGTTGATTCCCATCGCCTCGGTCAGGTCCTGGAGCGACGTCCCCTCGTAGCCCTTGCGCCAAAAGACCTCGAGCGCACGTTCCAAGGCTTCCTCAAGGTCAAAAACGCGGGGACGTCCGGGGGGCAACGGGGGGCTCCTTTTAAATTTGTACCTGACAGTACATTACCTCCCTTGACCTCGGTTTGCCAGTCCCTATATTGATTACCGGGCGGTACAGAAATGCGATTCAGGGGCTCTGGCGATGGAAAAAGTCTTCGCGGGTAAGGTGGCCTTGGTGACGGGTGGGTCGCGGGGCATTGGGGCGGCGATCGCCAAGCGGCTTGCCCGTGATGGGGCGACGGTTGCCCTGACCTACGCGCTTGCGAAGGAGAAGGCTGATGAGGTGGTTCGGAGCATTGAGTCGGCCGGGGGGCGAGCTTTGGCTATTCAGGCCGATAGTGCCGATGCGGTGGCGGTCAGGAATGCCGTGACCGAGACCGTGCGAGCCTTCGGTCGACTCGACGTTCTGGTGAACAATGCAGGGATCGCGGTGTTTCATCCGCTCGATGAATTCTCGCTCGATGACTTTGATCGGATGGTCGCCGTGAATGTCCGTGGCGTCTTCGTCGCCACTCAAGAGGCGGCCCGGCATATGGGGCAAGGGGGGCGGGTCATCACGATCGGGAGCTGTACCGCCGATCGCATGCCGGTCGCGGGGGGCGGCCCTTACGCCATGACCAAGGGGGCCGTCGCGGCCCTCACCCGTGGACTCGCTCATGACCTGGGCCCCCGTGGCATCACGGTCAACAACGTTCAGCCTGGCCCGACCGACACCGACATGAACCCGGCGGACGGCCCTCAAGCGGAGCGGATGAGGAAGGCCATGCCGGTCGGACGTCACGGCCATGCCGATGAGATTGCCAGCATGGTCGCCTACCTCGCCAGCCCCGAGGCGGGATTTGTCACCGGTGCGAGCCTGACCATTGATGGCGGCTATAACGCGTGATTTCACCAATTCGGTTCTGAATAGACACTTGTATTAGGGGATACCAATGTCGACAAAGCTCGAGGGAAAAGTCGCCGTCGTCACGGGGGCATCCAAGGGGATCGGCGCTTCCATTGCGAAGCATTTGGCTGCTGCGGGGGCGGCCGTCGTGGTCAACTACGCTTCCAGCAAGGAGGGGGCTGACCGGGTCGTGGCCGAGATTGTCGGCGCAGGCGGAAAGGCGATCGCCGTGCAGGCGGACGTCTCAAAATCGGCGGACATTGACCGGCTCTTTTCCGCGTCGAAGCAGGCGTACGGCCGGCTCGACATCCTGGTCAATAACGCCGGCATTTTCGAGTTCGCTCCGCTCGAGGGGGTCACGGAGGAGCATTTTCACAAGCAATTCAACCTGAATGTCTTGGGCCTGATCCTTGCCACGAAGAAAGCCGTGGAGCATTTCGACGAGGCGGGGGGCAGTGTCATCAACATCAGCTCTGGCGTCGGCATCTCGCCTCCTCCGGGCGGCTCGGTCTACAGCGCCACGAAGGCGGCCGTGGATGCCGTTACCAAATCGCTATCCAAGGAACTGGGGCCGAAGAAGATCCGCGTGAACTCCCTCAATCCAGGGATGGTGGAGACCGAAGGCGTGCATGCCGCCGGCTTCCTGGGAACGGATTTTCACAAACAACTCCTCGCGCTGACTCCGCTCGGCCGCATTGGCCAACCGGAGGATATCGCCACCATCGCCGTCTTCCTTGCCTCTGCTGACTCGGCCTGGATTACCGGTGAGACTCTGCTTGCCTCAGGTGGCCAGCGCTAGAAAAGAGAGAATTGATTTTGTCTGAGAATAGAGAAATCGAGAGACGTGTTTGATTCTGAGGAGTGGCAAAACCGACTACGCAACGACTTCAGGCGAGCCTGCATGAAGAGCCTGAGATGGTGGCACGGCCCATCATCTCAGGCTGCTTGTTTCAGGAAGATGGGGAACTCATCCGCTTACGGTCCGTAGTGAAGAAGTCGGCCGGAACGTGAACGGGCTCGCCGCTTGCGTGGTCTCTTTTATTGGTTGACCGCTTTCATGGCTTGGGCGTGGTAGCGCTCGCCAGCGGCGGAGCCGACGGGGAAGACGTTGTTGATTTGTTCGAGTTCTTCCGGAGCGAGTTGGAGGTTGCCTGCGCTCAGATTCTCCTCGAGGTACTTGAGCCGTTTGGTGCCGGGGATGGGCACGATGTCATCGCCTTGGGCAAGGACCCAGGCGAGGGCCAGTTGGCTTGGCGTGCAACCTTTGAGCTTGGCGAGCTCTTCGATCTTTTTCACCAGGTCGAGGTTCTTGGCGAAATTCTCCCCCTGGTAGCGAGGCGAGTTGCGACGATAGTCCTCGGGGGCCAGGTCGTCGATGGTCCGGAATTGCCCTGTGAGAAATCCACGGCCCAGCGGGCTATAGGCGACGAAGCCAATTCCGAGTTCGCGCACGGTCGGGAGAATCTCGGGCTCCACCTCGCGGCTCCAGAGTGAGTACTCCGTCTGGAGCGCGGCGATGGGATGGACCTTCGCTGCGCGACGGATCGTTTCGGCCGCGGCCTCCGACAGCCCAAGGTGGCGCACCTTACCGGCCTGCACCAGTTCGGCCATGGCGCCCACGGTCTCTTCAATGGGCGTATTGGGGTCGACGCGGTGCTGATAGTAGAGGTCGATGTGATCGACCTGAAGTCGCGTGAGGCTTGCGTCGCAGCATGCTTTCACGTACTCCGCATCGCCCCGGACGCCAAGGAATTCGCCGTTGGCGTTGCGAACGTTGCCGAACTTGGTGGCGAGCACAACCCGGTCGCGCCGATCGGCGATCGCTTTTCCGACGAGCGCTTCGTTTCGCCCCATGCCGTACATGTCGGCCGTGTCGAGGAAGTTGCCGCCCGCGTCCAAGAAGCGGTGGATGACGCGGATTGATTCTTCGTCGCTCATTCCCTTGGGGTCGTAGAACTCGCTCATGCCCATGCAGCCCAGGCCGAGCGCCGAGACGCGGAGACCACTGCGGCCGAGAAGTCGTTCCTGCATCGTCGATCTTCCTCTTGTCGTGTTTCGTGAATGCGTTGCGCCGAGGCCCGGACCGATGAAATCCGACGCGTGGTCTCGGGCTTTCGGCTGCAATGCTTCGAAGTTTGCCGATCCATGGGCGGCGAACTCTTCCGAATTGTAGCGGAGGAGTCTAGAATCGGTGGATACCTGGAGAATTCTCCCCCCCTTCGTCAGCCCGATTCCGGGCTGAGCTTATGCCATGCGACGGCTCACGTTGCCATTCTCGATGCTGAGGAACGCGACGAATCAGGATGGCAATGGCTTTTTCGATCGTCACGGATGTGCGGATTTCCGGCGCAAGGTCGGGTAGAATACCTGCTGATCAAGTCAAGCGCCGAAGCGAGGAGGGGTTGACCTGGCGGAGGGGCGATCATGCCAATGCAGCAGGACGTCATCCAGGACTGTCTGGCGGGCGGTGGGGAGATGGGCTCATTGTTGCGGTCCTTCGACTGGTCGAAGACGCCGATCGGTGGCGTCGATACCTGGTCTCCTGCCTTGGGCAATGTGGTGCGGATGCTCCTGGCCAACCGTGCCCCCCTACTCTTGTGGTGGGGGCCGCACTACATCCAGATCTACAACGATGCGTTACTGCCGATCCTGGGCGCAAGGCACCCGGATGCCGTGGGGCAGCCGGCTGCGGACTGCTGGTCGGAGATCTGGCAGATCATCGGCCCACTCATCGACACCCCGTTCCAGGGGGGGCCGGCGACCTGGAGGGGAGAGACCGGCTTCGCGATCGAACGTCATGGTTTTGGTGACGCGCCTCGCTTTACGATCGCCTGTAGTCCCGTACTCGACGTCGATGCGCCGCAAGGAATTGGTGGCGTCCTGGCCACTTTTCACGAGGATGAACTCCCACGGGAATACCGGCCCCGACGACACGTCGGCGACTACCGCTGGGCCATTGACGCAGCGCCGCCTTGGATTGAGCCCGCAGGTGAGCTCTTCGGCTCCATCGGCTCCTCCCTCGCCCTTGACAGTACGGGGAAGAAACGCAGGGAGGAGGCGCTTCGCGAAAGTGAGGAGAAGTACCGGCGCTTCGTAGACCTATTGCCCGTGGCTATGTGCACTTGTGACGATCAAGGTGTCATTACATTCTATAACGACCGAGCCTCGGAAATTTGGGGCTGGTCTCCGCCGATCGGCGTTCGGGATCACCGATTCTGCGACGTCTTCCCGCTCACTTGGCCGGACGGCACCGTACTCCCGCACGATCAGACGCCGATGGCGCAGGCTCTCCGGGACGGGACGCCTTCCCGCAACCGGGAGCTGGTCATGGAGCAGCCTGGAGGGCGACGGATCCACGTTCTTGTGAATATTGACCCCATTCGGGACGCGGAAGGCCGGATCGTCGGGGCCATCAATGTCTTCTCGGACGCCACGGCTCTCAAGTGGGTTGAGGACGAACTCCACCGGGACAAGGAGGCGGCCGAGGCGGCGAACCGGGCCAAGGACGTGTTCCTGGCCAACGTCAGCCATGAGATTCGGACGCCCTTCGGCGGCATCCTCGGTATGACCGAGCTGGTCCTGGAAACGCCGTTGACCGATGACCAGCGGCAATGCCTCACGACGGTTCAGTCCGCATCCGTAAGTCTCCTTGGCCTGATCGACGGCCTGCTCGACTATTCGAAGATCGAGGCGGGCAAACTGGAGTTGGACCCGGCCGAATTCTCGCTCCGGGCCGTGCTGAGCGAGACGATGCGGACGCTTCTCGCGCGGGCGGATGAAAAAGGGCTGGAGTTGGTTTGCGACGTGCCGCCTGGGGTTCCGGACGCCCTGGTCGGTGACGCGGGCCGGCTCCGACAGGTGCTTCTCAACCTGGTTGGCAACGCGATCAAGTTTACCAAGCGGGGCCAGGTCAAGGTGCGGGTTGAACCATGCGTTGACGGTCGCGAGCCCGTGGGGGAATCCGAAACCGTGCTGAAGTTCGCGGTGACGGACACCGGCATCGGCATTCCGCCCGACGGTCAAGAGCGGATCTTTCAGGCCTTCGAGCAGGAGGATGGCTCGACCACCCGGCAATATGGTGGCACCGGCCTGGGCCTGACCATCGCCGCTGGGCTGGTCGGCCTGATGGGCGGGACGATCCACGTGCAGAGTGAACCGGGTCTGGGCAGCACCTTCGCCTTCACCGCGCGATTTGGCCCGCGCTCCATGGAACCGCTCCAAGACGTCGAGAACCCGCCCAACGGTGGGCCTTCGCGGCTTGGGGAAACGGCCTCGGCGCTGACCAAGGCACCGCTCCGGATCCTGGTGGCCGAAGACAGCGAATTCAACTCTCGCCACCTGGTTCGACTGCTAGGCCGGCGGGGTCACCTTGTGCGGTTGGCAAACGACGGTCGGGAGACGCTGGCCATGCTGGGAATCGAAGGGCAAGGGGCAAGTCACGAGAAACCCCTGGCCGCAGATTTCGACCTCCTGCTCCTCGACCTCTACATGCCGAATCTCGATGGGTTCCAGGTCATTCAGGCCATCCGAGAGCGGGAGCGGAACGACGTTGGACATCTCCCCGTGATTGCCCTGACCGCAAGGGCCGGGCAGGAAGACCGCGACCACTGTCTCGCGGCCGGGATGGACGCCTACATCTCGAAGCCCATTCGGGCGGACGAACTGTTCGCGGCGATCGACCGAATGGTCGCCGCCAATGGGACTCACTGCGACGATCGATCGCCTTCGTGAGCCTTGGCCGACGTTCCAAGGCTGTTTCTCTTCTCTCGGTTGGTTCCCCCCTTTGAGCCTTCAAGGGCGGGTTGGGAGTTGTGGGGCCAATGATGATTCCTTGCGGATCCTCTTGGCATTCAACTCCTCGATGAACGTGCGCAAGGTTCTGACTTCCTCCTGCGACCAGGACCGTGCCGGCACGGGAGGCATCCGAAACTTCTCGTTCTTATGAGCCACGCGGGTCAGGATCGCTGACGGATTGTTGCGATCGAAGTAGCCCTCCTCGAGCAGGCTCGCGAAGACTGCGCTCGGGCTATCTAGAAGGACGAGTGGTGACGTATTTGATTGATCGTCGCGATGGCACGCAAGACAGCCTTTCTCCGTGAGGTTGGGCTCGGCCATCATCGGCCAGATGCTGCGCGCGAACCGACGCGCGAACATGATTCGGTCGGTGTCGGTCAATCCACCGGCCGTGTCTGGAGCCGACTTTGGAGACTCCCCCGCGACCACGGATAGAGCAACAATCGGGATCAGAAGTAAGAGTCTGATTGAGCGGCGCATGGTGCGTCTTCTCCCGGAAAGGATGGTGGCCGAGCACGAGATCCTCTGACGTTGAGCACCGATTATACAAAAAACTTGATTAAAACGATCGGTATGGTGCAGAAATGGGGCGATCAGGTGATTGGGAAGGTTGTGGATGGTCAACTATGGATCGAGTCGGCCGCCAAACCGAAGAAGAAACCGAGTTCAATGACCGCTCAGCGATTGTTGTCTATTTTTCCGATAGGATTGATTGGTAAAGGGTCTTGACTTTCCTGTCGTTGGGACCGATGATCTCTCTGGCGACCGGGATTGTTACCTTGGACGTACCGGTCCGAGGTCGCTTTGAGGAGGCCCATGTCATGATCGCGATCAGGCCATTTTGCTGTTGTTGACCCCCCCCTTGCTCCCCTTGAGTCGTGCTTGAGGCATGCCCTTCCCAAGGGCATCGGCACGCACCACTTGTAGAAATAAGATTTTGATTGTGGATGTCGTTCCGACGAGTCGTCGGACCATTCTATCCACTCTCGCCTACGCTCGGTCCGGGCGTTCGGCCCTGTTGCGCTCCCAAGGGGGGCCTGAGGGGTTGTGATTTCGGACCTGGAGCGTCGACGGTCTTCACGTATTGATTGAAAACAAATTCGAATTTACGTGTTCACAGATTCGGAGACGATTCGATGAAGACGACAGGGATTGCGCGTTGGGTGGCGGTTTTGACCCTGGCGGTGCCGGCCGTGAGCCGGGCGGCCGACGCGCCGGCACAAAAAGTGGCGGCTCCCCCGTTGATCTCGCTCGACGATTTGCAGAAGCGGCTCAGTGAGCCGAACCTGCGTTTGCTCGATGTGCGGTCGGAGGAGAAGTACAAGAAGGGGCACATTCCGGGGGCCCTCTGGGTGGATGTCAAGGCGTTGCAACCGCTGACCAAGGCCGAGGCGATTGCCGACAAGGACGCATGGGCTCGCGGTTTGTCGGCCTTGGCGATCGACGAGAGGTCCGAAGTGTATGTTTATGACGACGACCGTCAGCACATTGCGGGGAAAGTCTGGTGGCTGCTCTCGTATGCGGGGGCACCCCGGGTCGGCCTGATTGATGGTGGGTTTCCGCTCTGGGAACGCGAGAAACGGCCGGTCAACGCGGACATCGCCCAGGCGAAGCCGCACGAGTTTGCGGTCCACTTCCACGCCAAGCGGTCGGCGACGCGTGAGGAGGTCCAGTCCGCGATTCAGGACGAGAAGGTGCAGCTTGTCGACGCTCGTTCGGTGGCGGAGTACCGAGGCGAGAAGAAGCCGCAGAACGGCGGCCGGGTGGGGCATATTCCCTCGGCCCGCTTGCTCGACCTCTACGGGCTGGTTGACGCTGACGGTCGGTTCTTGAATGTCGACGCCCAGCAGGCGCAACTGGCCAAGGCGGGGATCAAAGCCGACCAGCCGATCATCGTCTATTCCCAGGGCGGCAGTCGCTCGGGGGGAGTCGTCTTCGCTTTGCGGCGGCTAGGCATTCCGGCCCGGCACTATGTTGCGGGCCTGAATGAGTGGGCGAAGGACGCCTCCGCGCCACTTGCCGAAGGAGACGAAGCCGGCCGCCGCGCCGAGTAAAAGGCCAGGCGATCAAGCCCCCTGGCCTTTTGAGAACCGAAATCCGGCCCAAAGCGCACGCGGCCGAGGGGAGCAGAACGGCTCTCCTCGACCGCATCAGCTTGCGCGCTCCGAATTCCTGTGCGTTGACGATGTTTCCTGATTCCTTCACGCCTCTTTGAATGAATCCTTTCGTTCTGGAGGTGCTTGACGTGGCGATGATTTTCGGGGATCGTCGAAGGTAGGCAGGCGAGGAAAGCGACTTTCTCCGCGATCGGAAGTTCCGATTGCTCCGTGGGATGCGTTCCATTTCTCCGGCCAGACAATCGACGATTATCTTGGGATCGATCTCTGGAACGCGTTGCCAGGAAATCGACTCTCGTTCGCGTGGTGGCGGCCCGAAGGTTTCCCGCTCGATGCAAATCTCGTCGAAGTGTTCATACGCACTCAGGGCGATCTACGTCCTATCCGAGCGCACGGACCCGGGACCGCTCAAGATCGCCGAGATTGCCGACCGCCAGAAGATCCCCCTGAAGTTCCTGGAAGCCATCCTCAACCAACTCAAAGGGGGAGGGTTTGTCCGGAGCCAGCGCGGAGTCGAAGGGGGTTACTGGTTGGCTCGACCGGCCGACCGGATCACGATTGGCGAGGTTCTCCGCTTCATCGACGGTCCCATCTCGCCCGTGGATGGGGCTGCGAACCAGGCGTCCCTTGTGGAGAGCGAACTCCCCGGGAATGAGGCCTTTCTCGAGTTCTGGGAACAGGTCGACCAGGCCCTTTCCGGAGTCGTCGATCAAACGACGTTCGCCGACCTCGTCCGTCGAGACCGCTCACGACGGGAGGAAGAAGAACCGTTTGTCGCGAACTGGAGTATCTAAAGGTTGGACCTTCGGAGGTGTGCTTGCCCTCCAGGCGAGCTTATGCTCCTCACTCGCCTGGGTGGGGTGGGGTGGGGTCAAGGGGCTGTGCTGGTGAGCTTCGAAAGCCCAGGAGCCGCGAGAAAGGTCCCGGCCGGCTTGCCGTCGGCCAAGCGCCAGAGCCGTACGTCGCCATCCCAGCTTCCCGATGCGATGGTCAGGCCGTCGGGTGAGATCGCCAGCGCATGGATCCAGTCGGTATGGCCTTCGAGGGTGAGCCGGGGCTGGTTCCCCTGGAAGACGCGCACCGTCCGATCGGCCGAACTGGCGACGAGATTCTGTCCGTCCGGGCTGTACCGGACGCGGAAGACCGGCCCTTTGAATCCGCTGAGTGAGGCTTCTTGCTTGGCGTCCTCTGTAGGGTTCCAGATGCGGATCAGGCCGTCGCCGCCGCCGGTGGCAATCCGACGGCCGTCTGGGGTGAAGGCCACGGAATAGACCGTGTCGGCATGGCCGGCGAACGTCGCCAGCGTCGCCTTCTTGGCCCAGTCGAACACCTTGCTCGTCTTGTCGCGACTGGCCGTGGCCAGGAGGCGGCCGTCGGGGCTGAAGGCGAGGCCGAGGATCCAGTCGGCGTGGTCGTCGATCGTTGTCAGGAGCTTGCCGGACTCGACGTCCCAGACTCGGATCGTGCGGTCCGAACCGGCGGCGGCGACCTGAGCGCTGTCGGGGCTGAAGGCGACGGCAAAAACCGAGTCGTCCCCCTCGAAGAGCTGGCGGCCCGGCTCGGCTTGACCACTGGGCAAGGCGCTCCAGAGCTTGACCGATCCCGCTCGGCCGGGGTCGCCGCTGGCGGTCGCGAGCCAATGGCCGTTGGGGCTGTATGCGATTTCGTGGACCCGCTCCGCGACTCCGCGCAACCGGTGCCCGGGCGTGCCGTCGGGGATTTTCCAGAGGTTCACCTCATGGTTTCCCGAGGTGGCGACGGCCGTTCCGTCGGGGCTGAACGCCACACTTGCGATCGGAACCGTAGTCTGATACCGCTCGGGCACGATGATCCGGGCGCGGCGGCGTAAGAGGGCGACCCAATCCTCGTCCGGATTGTCGCCGTCGTAGCGGGCCCCTTCTTTCACCCAGCGCTCGATCAAGGCGACCGCCTCCGAGGCGAGCGGGCCCTGCTTGTGGGGCATCCGAGGTTCGCCGTCGTGGCGGATCAACTCGACCAGCCGGCTCTCCTCCGGTTGGCCTGGTTCCAAGGTGATATCGACGCCCTGCTGGCCCCCCTTGGCCAGACGCGTGAAGGTCGTCAGGTCATATTTGCTCTCGGCTTTTTTGGCGTTGTGACAGGCGATGCACTTCTGCACCAAGAGCGGCGCCACGTCGTCCAGAAAGCTGACTGGGCCGGGCGCAGTGGGGGGACGAGGAGGTTCTTCACCCCCCGCCCCCTGCACCAAGACGATTGGGGCAACCCATTTCCAGGCGGAGCCAAGGCGGCGGGATGCGGTCATCTTTTTGGATTTCCTGAAGGTTCGGTGATTGGCTCGGTTGCTGATTTATTTGGTCAATCGGAACGGGGGCAGCTCGTTGGTTTCGGCCTTGATCGTGGCCGTCAATTGCGAGGTTTCCTCGTTCAGATACTTGGCGTTGTAGGGGAGCCGAGAGCGGTTGACGACGCGGGTCACGCCCCGTCTCACCTGGTTTTTGTTGCCCGGAAGGATCCGAATCTTGTACTCGCCAGGAGAGGCGCCCTCAGCCTGGTCAACGTCATTGGTCTTGATCGCGTACGACCCGTCCGGCGCGATCTCGCCGATCGTTTCCGCGACCCTGGCCTTGAGGGGCAAGAACTCAATCTTCCCCGAAGAGAGAGGCGTGCCGTCGGCAAGCTCGACCTTGCCCTTCGTGACGTAGAGCGTCTCCGGCTCGATCGCCGAAGTTCCCCCACCGCAGCCGCTCAGTCCGAGCACGACGACCAAGGGGAGCCCCGCGAGGATGGACTGTTGAAGAGCAGGAAACGTGTCGAATAAACTCATGCGATTGCTCTACTTTCGGATTAATGGGTATGTAGGCGAGCGTGTTTGTGAAGTCGGTCTGACTCTTGGAGGGTAGGCGCGGCCCACCAGGTTTTCACCTTCGAGAACACGCTCGAATGGATCGTCCGGTAACGGATTCCGATCACTGCTTCGCGGGGTTCTCGGGCTTGCTCTCTCCCGTTTCCGGTTTGTCCTGCGTCTTTTTCTCGCCTTCGTTGGGCGTAGTGGTGGTGCCTGTCCTTGGGCGGTTTCCTCGCCGCTTCATTCCGGCCTCGCTCTCGGCTTTCTCCTCCTCGGTTTCGGCGATCGCGGGGTCGATCAGGTAAGAGGTGCCGTCCCCGTTGACGGTTGCGAGCCGGTCTCCCTTGGGGCTGTACGCCAGTCGGGAGATCTCGCCACGAGGGCGATGAAGTCGATAAACACGCGTGGTCTGATATGTGGAGACGTTCCAGAGTCGAGCCGTCCCGTCGCCGGCCGACGTACCGAGGGTCTTGCTATCGGGCGAGAAGGTCACGGCGGCGGTTCGGCCGGTGTGGCCGGCCAGGGTCTTGCGGGGCTGACCCGTGGAGGCGTCGTAGAGTTTGACGGTCAGGTCGCGGTGCCCGGTGGTGGCCAGCAAGGCGCCGTCGGGGCTGAGGGCCAGGAGGTCCGGATCGTCGTCTTCATCGGGTTCAATCTCGAAGCCTTTGCGTCCCTCGGCGGGGTCCCAGAACCGGACGAAGCGGTCTTTGCCGGCGGAGGCCAGGCTCTGGCCGTCGCGGGAGAAGGCCAACGAGGTGATCGCCCCGGTGTGCGCAGGCAGGGTGAGCCGCGCTTCGTTCGAGGCCAGGTCCCAGAGGCGGATCGACTTGTCAGCGCCCGCCGAGGCGAGGGTCTTGCCATCGGGGGTGAACGCCAAAGCGGCGACGGTATCCTTATGGCCGGCCAACTTGGCCAGCGGCCTGCCGTCGCTCGTATCCCAGAGCCGGACCTCGGTATCCGCTCCTGCGGAGGCAATGGTCTTGCCGTCAGGACTGAAGGCGACGGTCGCAACCTCGCCTTCATGCCCCTCGAGGTCGAGGCGGACCTTCTTTTCCTTGGCATCCCAGAGCTTGACGTGTCCGGCGCTATCGCCGGTGGCGACCGCCGTACCGTCGGGACTGAAGGCAACCGCCACGATGGCGCCGGCCTGGTCGGACGATCCGTCCGAAGAAGGCTCGCCCGCCACGTCCCAGAGGCGGACCAGGCCATCGGTGCCCCCGGTTGCCAGGGTCTGCCCGTCAGGCCGGAATGCGAGCGCGAGAACCGGGCCGGAATGCGCGGGGATGGTCCGTAAGGGGGACCCCGAGGAGGCGTCCCAGAGTCGGACGGTGCCGTCGAACCCGGCCGAGGCGAGGATCTTGGTGCTGGGATCGTAAGCGACGATCAGGACTGAGCCGTCATGGCCGGTTAGCACCCGCTGTTCGCGCCCGGTGCGCGAATCCCAGACTCTGATTGTGCCATCGGTCCCGGCCGAGGTCAGGGCCGACCCGTCAGGGGCGAACGCCAAGGCGAGGGCCCGCCCTTTCTCATGGCCGGCGAGGACGAGCTTCTCGAGACCGTTGGCCGGGTCGTAGAGCCGGATCGTGTGATCCCAGGCGGCCAGAGCGACGGTTCGTCCGTCCGGGCTGACGGCGAGCGCTGAGAGGTATTCGCCGGGCCGGGGAATGGTCCGTTCGACTTTGCCCGACTCGGCGTTCCAGATTCGCGCGGTGTGATCGTCGGATACCGACGCAATCGCTTTGCCTTCGGGAAAGAAGGTTGCGGCGAAGACACCGTCGGTGTGGCCGGTCAGAGGTTCTCGATTGGACCAATCGGTCGCGTCCCAGGCCATCACGTTTTTATTGCTGGATGCGGCAATCAGGGTCTTCGAATCGGGGCTGAAGGCGAGCGTGAAATAGGCCCCACCGACGTATCGGGCCGCCGCGACCGGATCATCGCCGGACTTGCGACCTCCGATCGCCTGGATCGCTTGCCCCGACCCTGGATCGCGCAGGGTCACTGTGCCGTCGTCGCTGGCCGAGACGAGCGCGCGGCCGTTCGGACTGAACGCGAGGGAGCGGACGGCCGCCCAGTGACGGGTGCCGTCGCCCAGGATCGCGATCACCCCGTTCGGCTTTGGCTCCCCTCCTTGTGGTTTTGGTTTCTCGAGCGGGCCGGCCGGGACGTCGCTCGCCCTGGCCTCGGTCCCTCGGATCAGGGCACTGGCCGCCAGGGTTAGGCTCAGCGCGAGGCGGATCGTTTGTCGTCGCATTGGTCGTTGTCCTTTGAGGGAAGGCGCCTCCTCGGCGGGGTCACCAGGGTCGGTGGGCGAGTGTGGAAAGGATCACCGACCTCGACGCCGAGGAGGCGTTGGGAAATGACTCAACTCAGTGGCGGAAGAGGAACTCCTTGGAATTGAGCAAGGCCCACTGCACGTCTTCCCAGGCGCGGCGGCGGTCGGGCGACCTGGAGACGTAGCCGACTCCGGCCGCACGCTCCTCCGAGGTAGGGAGGCGCGAGAGCGTGGCCAGGTAAACCTCTTCGATGACTTCCGAATCGGGACGGTCGGCGGCGAGGAGCCGGCCGATCCGGTTCTCCGGGCGTGACAGCTTGTCCTTGACGCTCGGCCCGTTAATCAGTTGAAGCGCATGCACGAGGCCGGCGTCGCCGCCCCGCTCACATTCGCACGACGTCTCTCGCGCGGGTTGCCCGAAGGCGGAGAGGAACGGGTGCTGATAGACGTCACCGTCGGGAAGCTGCGCGGCCCGCGTCCCCAGCGGCATTCCGCCGAATGTCTGGCTCGCGTTGCCGACATCCACCAGCTTCTGACCGGCGTCGCGGTTCCGCTGGTCAGGGTCGTCGAACAGCTCCGGCGAGCCCGTGGCCGACGAGATGGCGTCGAGCAAGGGCTCGGCCGGCACCATCTTCACCACTGCCGAAACAAAGTAGCGCGCTCCGCCGTGGGTCTCCTCGTCCGGGAGCGACGCAAGCTGGTAGACCCGTGAGTTCACGATCGTCCGGATGAGCTGTTTGACGTCGTAGCGGTTTGCGATGAGATCCTGGGCCAGGGCTTCGAGCAGCTCTTCACTGGCCGGTGGGTTGGAGTCGCGGACGTCGTCGACCGGGTCGACAATTCCACGTCCAAGGAGGTGATACCAGGTCCGGTTGGCCAGCTCACGGGCGAAGAACGGGTTCTCCTGGGACGTCAGCCAGTTGGCCAACACCACCCGACGTTCCCCTCCAGGCGGGATCTCGGCGACTGCCCCTCCAAGGAACTTGGGTGGGACGACTTGCCCGGTTCGCGGATGGATCGTTTCCCCTGATTTGTCGTCTTCAATGATCAGGGCCCCTTGGTTGAACCGCGCGATCCTTGGGTTGGTCGGATCGAGCTTCGAGGTTACCCGGGCAAAGAATGCGGAGAAGCCGTAATAATCGTCCTGCGTCCAGCGCTCAAACGGATGGTTATGGCATTGCGCGCACGACATGCGGACGCCGAGGAAGAGCTGGGCCGTGTTCTGAGCCAGCCCTTGGGGCTCCTTGGCGATCCGGTCGTTGCGAAAGAAGCTGGCCGGCGGGTTATTGAAGGTGCTCCCCTTGGCCGAGAGCAACTCACGAACGACCACGTCGAACGGCGTGTTCCGCGCGACGTGGTCGCGAATCCAGCCGTGAAACGCATAGGCCCCCTTGGCCTGGACGGCGCGGCGGTTGTTGCCCAGGACGTCGGCCCACTTCAAGGCCCAGATATCGGCATATTCCGGGCGTTCGAGCAGACTGTCGACGAGTCGGGCCCGCTTGTCGGGGCGAGAGTCGTTGAGGAAGAGGCGAACCTCCTCGGGCGTGGGCAGGACGCCGCAGAGGTCGAGCGAAATCCGGCGGATGAATTCGTGATCCGGGGCCAGGTCGGCGGGCGCCAGGCCGAGGAGCTTCTGCTTGGCGAACACGTGTGTGTCGACGTAGTTATTCGTTGGTGGGTTCGTCCAGGGCTGGCTCGAATCGGGGTCGATGTACGTCAGCAGGACCGGAGCCAGTTCGTCCAGGTAGCGGGCCAGGATTGCGACCTGCCCGGGCCGATGGAACTCGACAAGGCCGTTGCGATCGACTTGCCCTACCGCTTCGTCACTGCTGGTGAAGACGGTCAGGCGGGTCACGTCGCGGGTCGTGCCGTCGGCGAACCGGGCCGTGACGGAGATCTGCTGGTGTTTGGAGGGGGCTTTGATGAGGTGAGGACCGGGAGCGATCGCGATGCCGGTTAGCCTGGGCAAGTCGGCCGGGTCGTCCTTCGCGCCACTGGCGATCCAGGCCTGGATCAGGGGGAAAGCGGGGTCGTCGGGCCGGAGTCGTTGGCCCCCTTCATGTGGGACCTGCCCCTGCCCTTTCTGGAGGATCAGGCTCGAATCCGGGTCGGACAGGCTGATCCGACGGCCCGCGAGGTCGCGGGTCAGTTGCAGGTAGTCGGCCGCCGGGTCGAATCCACGGAGGCTGAGCTTGAACCCGTTCTTGCCCGACGGTGTGCCGTGGCAGGCTCCTGCGTTGCAGCCTGAGACGTTCAGGGCGGCGATCACCTCGCGGCGAAAGCTGACCGAGTCAAGGCGGTCGAGGCCGGCGACGGTCACGGGGACGGCGACATTTCGCTCCCCTGCTCCTTTCCCGGCGCGGAGGCGGATGGTCGTTCGACCATTGGCCTTGGGGGCGACATGGCCGCCCGGGGCGATGGTGACGACTTGCGGGTCGTCCACCTCAATCGTGACGAGGTGGGAAAGGTCGCGCACCGAGCCGTCGGCGTAGTGGCCGGCGACGAGGAGTTGGCGCGTGTCCCTGCGGTCGACTAACTCGATTGTTGCGGGAGTCACGGCGAGCGTGTCGGGCTGGCCGATCACCCGAGCCTCGTCGTCGACTCCCGCCCCCGCGAACGCGGGGAGTGCGGAGAGGACCACGGCCAGCGCGAGCGCCGGGGCGGCGGTCGGGCTCGGTCCGGGTCGAGATGTTCCAGGCATGTTCGAGACAGCTCCCCTTTGTGTTTGGATGCGACGGCCCAACGTTAATGAGGGCCGCCGCCCTTTTGGGATTTTCAGGCCAGGATGGCGCGGATCGGGTCGCCCTTGACCAGCTTGTGGGGCCGGTTCAGTTGGTCGTAAAGGTGGGTCTCGACGTCGATGCCGAGCGCGTGGTAAATGGTCGCAAGCACGTCCTGGGGCGTGACCGGATCGGCTGCCGGATAGGCGCCGATCTTGTCCGATGCGCCGTAGACGGCTCCCCCTTTGATCCCACCTCCGGCCAGAAGGGTGCTGTAGCAGGACGGCCAGTGGTCGCGTCCGCCGCGCGGGTTGACCTTGGGGGTCCGGCCGAATTCGTTGTGGAAATAGACCAGGGTCTCGTCGAGCAGGCCGCGTTCGTCGAGGTCTTCGAGCAAGGCCGTGAACGCGAGGTCGGTTGGCGGATAGAGCTGGTCGCGGGTCAGCGCGAAGTGGTTTTGATGGGTGTCGTAGCCGGGGCCGCCGACCCCGCCGATATTGCTCCTCAGCCAGTTGATCTGCACGAGTCGGACCCCGGCCTCAACCAGCCGGCGCGCCAGCAGGCAGCACTGGCCGAAGTAGTGGTCGCCGTAGCGTTCGCGGACCTCGGCCGGTTCGGCCTCGACGTCAAACGCCCGCTGCGCCGCGGGAGACGAGATCACGTCGAACGCCTTCAAGTAGTGCGGGTCGAGATTCGTGGCGGCCGCGACCTTGTCGAGCCGGCTGGCGGTGTGCCCGATCTGGTCGAGGAGCAGCCGGCGATTGCCGAGCCGCGCCGCGGGCAATTCGGGATCGGACGCCAAGGCGCCCGGCGAGTAGCCGGGCTGGCCGGGAAAGCTGTTGACACGATACGGGTCATAGCCCGAGCCGAGAAAGCCGGCGAACTGCCCCGGCCATTCCGGCCCGTTCGGGCCCATGGCCTCGGGCAGCATGACGAAGCCGGGCAAGTCGGGCTTCACGGGAAGCAGCTTCGAGACGACCGAGCCGAAGTGAGGCTTGTCGTCCCGACTCATGGTCGCCGACTCCGGCGTCACGACCCGGCCGATCAAGTCACCGCAGAGCGTCAGGTAAATCGCCGACGGGTGGAGCGTCTGGTTGTGGTGGATCGCTCGGAGGATGGCCGTCTTGTGCTGGAGCTTCGCCAGCCGGGGCAAGTGTTCGTTGAGCGTCACCCCTGGAACGCTCGTGTTGATCGGCTTCCAGGTCCCTCGGACCTCGGCCGGTGCGTCCGGCTTCGGGTCAAACGAATCCATCTGGGCGGTGCCGCCGTTGGTGCTGAAGATGATGACCGACTTGGCCCTGCCGAACCCAGGGGCGCGCCCCTCGGCCACCGACTCCGCCGCTTGCGCCTGGAGCCGGAGGAGCCCGGGGAGCGAAAGCCCCCCCAGGCCCAGCCCCCCAATCCGCATCGCCTCCCGCCGGGTCAGGCCATCGCAAAGCCGGACCCCCTGATTTCTCTCAAGTCGCAGCATCAGAACTCTCCAATTGTAGATTTTTCCTATCGAAATAGTAGGAATTTGGGTGTGAGGTTGCGGTGTTAGTAGGAGTCGGCTGAAATCACTTCACCTGCGCCCCGAGTGCCGAGCGCGAACCAGGTCCGATCGGAGATCGAGTCTTTGATGAATTTGACGCTGCCGTCACCGAAGAGCACGTTGACTCCTCCGGAGTGCCAGCTTCGGCTTGCCGAGTTCATGTTGGCTCCGGCGGCGGGGAGTTCGCTCAAGAGGTGAGTGGAGTTGAAAAAGCAATCGGCGTGGGGGGTATTCGGGGTCTGGAGCATGGAGACCACGGCGCCTCGGTGGGTCCGGCTCAACGTCCAGAATTCCGCCGCCTGGTCGAGCTCGTTCAGGCCGGCTGCACGAGCCGCGTCGCAAGCCGTCGTGTAGGCCTGGTTGTTGGCGTACCCTGCTGGGTTCGTCGCGATCTGATCTTGGCCATTGCCGCTGGGAGCGTTGGACGGCCAGGGGACCTTGGTGAAGAACTCGGTATGGTCCTTGCTGCCGAGGATCGCGTTGCCGGTTCGGATCTCGGCGATCACCACGGTGTTGCTCGATCCATCCACGAAATCCTTGATCCCACGGGAAATCTGCGAGGAGAAGGCGCCGACGCCGATCCCCCCTTGAGTGGCGTCCCAGCGAAACTGAGGTCCGATGCTGGCACCGTAATTCGAGGAATAGGGGAAGACCGTCGAGTGCGGACTCGAGGGGCAAATGAACGTGTTGACCCTCGACTTGACGACGGTCACGTTGCCTGAGCCCGTGACGTCGCAATTCCCGATGACGCAGCCGACCTGGAAATTGAAGGCGTTGTACAGGTTCTGCCCCTCCATCGAGCCGAGACTGCGGAGCAAGACGCTCGGCCCCCAGTGATCCTGGTAGTCCGTCAAGGCCCCCACGCCGTTGACGGGGACGGCCAACGGCGGGAACGCGTCATTGCTCGAGTGATAGTTATGCAAGGCCAGGCCGAGCTGCTTCAGATTGTTCACGCACTGGGCGCGGCGGGCAGCCTCACGGGCGGACTGCACGGCCGGTAAGAGCAAGGCGATCAGGACGGCGATGATCGCGATCACGACCAGCAGCTCGATCAGAGTAAACCCAGGTCGTTGTCGAAAACGCATGGCTCGTGAATCTCCAGTTTTTTCGGGGACATACACCCTGCTGGCCCTGACCGCGATGCGCGGCCCCAAGGGCGTATCGAGGGAGCGGATACGAGGGGCGCAGAGGCCCCACGCCCGCAGGTCGAACGGAGTACAAAGCCGGGCACCCGCATGTTGCGCAGGTTTTCAGTGACGCTCAGCCAAGCACGTGGAGGCGTCCGGAAGTTCGATTTCGGGACGAAGAGCTGTTCGTCGCAGGACGTCGGACGTCACTCACCTCCCGCAGAGCCTGTGGAGGATGAGCGCGGACTCATTGGCGAATGGTGGGGGGAGGCCAGTCGCCTCGATCTCGAGTTGGCTCCAGCCTTCGATTACGACTGGAACGGGCACTCAGTGAGGCAGGTGATTTCGTGACAACAACAGAGAATCATTCTCATCGAAATTGTCCTGGTGAGATGAGCGATCTTGCGAGACTCAGCGTGAAGCCGTTTCAGATGGCGTCTTGTCACCGTATGTTGCACGATCATCGGTCCCAGTGGCTTTGATGTCAAGATAAAATCCCAATTAAGTCGACCGAATTAATAGGAAATTGGTGCTTAGTCAACTCAACTGTTTGAAACTATGAGATTTAGGTGGAAGCGGCTTTGTTTTGAATTGTTGGATTTACGTGGAAATGGTGGGAAGGTAGCTCCGTCTACCTGTCTAGCCGATGCTCGACCATGTGGGCCGCTGGAGTTCCTGGGCCCCCAGGTGTGGAGAGGATGGAACTTATGGAAATGTTGAACTAGAATGTGATTGCTTGTTGACTGTATGTTTGATACGAAAAAACAGAGTAACTCGGGTAAGGCGTCTCTCCATTTCCGTCTAGAGCCAGACACAAGCACTGGCATTTCTCGACGGCGAGCGTTACTTTGGACTTTGTCGTCATCGCTATCTTAAAACGGTGATCGCTTCAAGATGGCGATGATGGCCTTTGCCCCCAACTTCATAATTGCCAATTCAACAACTTCCCGATTCCTTCGGGATCGTCTGGGAATCCCACTGACCTGGCCGATGTCAAGACGGAAGTTGCTTTATTTCCGTTCCTTAACAGAAGGCGAACCACCAGAGGCGCACTTTAGTGAAAGCAGGTAAACAGAAATCGAAACATAGAAGATTGTGTTTTTACGATGTTGTTGTCTTGCGATGGATGCACGCGTTTCTAGGAGCCATCCTTTTTGTAGGTGGATTGCTTAAGCTCTATGTCTTCGCCGTGACTGGCCAAGAAGACGACTTTGCAACAATATTCTTTGCCGCCTTATCGGAGTTAGAAGTCTTTGCTGGGATCTGGTTGATGTCGGGATGCCGTTCCGAGGATACGCGTCCATGGGTGGTTGTGATTTTTGCAGGGCTTTGGGGTTCCAGTTTGTATCATGCTCTTGCCGGTGACTGCTCATGTGGCTGCTTTGGCCTTGTGGCAGTCAATCCCTGGCTTGTCTTGATCTTCGACCTAATTGTTGTGATCGTCCTCCTTAAGTGGCACTCTAATTCGGAGAAGGTGGATGAAGGGAGCGTCGGCTCCTTAAAAGCATTCTGCATGGTGCTTGCCACGATGGCCATTGTAGTCGCCGGAGTTAAGCAGCAAAGTTTAGTCACGGTCAGTGGAACTGCCTTTTTGCAAGGCCGACCGTTAGGGGATGCTTCGCTCACGTTCCGTCGATACTCGCTCGCGTTGAATGTCCGAACTGACAAAAATGGATGCTTCCGACTCCCGCCGATTCGTCCGGGCCGATACTCAATATCAATGGCTACGGCCCCCGTCCCTGGGAATTCAAGCCCTAACACATCAGGCCATGTCACGAGGAAAGGTTCTGAGAGACCTCCGCAGAGTAGCCACTGGAAGGGCTCAAAGAAAACGTCGCAACACTCCGAAACGATGGATCCATCCGCCGACGTCGAATTTCTCTCCCTAGACGTCAACGAGTGCCCGGCGGAAAATCTAAGAATTGAATTCAAAATCTAAGAATTGAATTCGATTCGTGCGGCGTCCTATGGCAGTGTAGCGATCAACGAGTGGTTCTAAAGAGTGCGTGCTGAATGCGACGCCGTCGACGGGGAGTACATGTAGAGAATGCTCCTTAAATGAAGCTGAAATCGACTATGCGATCGTCGACAATTTATTGATGCAGAGTTTAGAAACACAAGTAATATAAGGGTGTCGAGATGCGAAGTCGCAATGAGTCGAAACACTGCCGGTGGAATCAGGCATTCACCCTGATCGAGGTTTTGGTTGTCGTCTCGATCATAGGCGC
Source organism: Singulisphaera acidiphila DSM 18658 (assembly GCF_000242455.2). Lineage (GTDB taxonomy): Bacteria > Planctomycetota > Planctomycetia > Isosphaerales > Isosphaeraceae > Singulisphaera > Singulisphaera acidiphila. The sequence goes on along the minus strand of NC_019892.1, from coordinate 3,375,434 downwards.
GCTGGTTGCACTACTCCTTCCTGCAATCCAGGGTGCGCGTGAGGCCGCTCGACGTGCTCAGTGCACCAACAACATGAGGCAGTTGGCGTTGGCCGCACATAATTATGAGAGCACGGTCGGCGTCTTTCCCGCTCAAAGCATGTTTCCAGGTCAACCGCCGCATCCAAAGACGGGTTGGTCCACGAGTTGGATTGTTTCGGTGTTGCAGTTTGCCGAGCAGAAATCGCTCTTCGACGCCTACAATTTCAGCCTAGAGCCCGTGTCGACGGTTTCCGCCCCCGGCGGGCGAGCGAACTCGACCGTAACCTGTTTGCAACTGAGCCTCTTATTGTGTCCCAGTGACTACGGAGACAACGTCCGTCCTCGCGCTCCGTATGCGCCAACGAACTACATGGGGAACTATGGAGGTCCCGGCCAGATCGCAGTGACCGATGGTCTTATCATTCCGCTACCAAGCCGCCTCCTCGACAAGAATCCCAATGTCCCGGACAGGCCCCCCTACCCAGGAACACGCGGTCCAGTTCGGCCAAGCCACATCCGCGATGGCATGTCTAATACGGCTTTATTAAGCGAGCGTGTGTTGGGGTTGTCCATGAGGGGCTTGGATGTTCGGCGTAGCGATACGATTGACGCGAAACGAGTCGTTTTTAGTACCGTACGCGGATCGGCGATCCCCTCTGATTCAAAAGAAGGTTTGGCCGCCGCTCAGCGATTGGTCAACGATTGTGTGAATCTGCCCGGCGAAGCAAAAGCCTCCGCTGTGGTGGTCAACGGCCAGATGTGGGCCGCCGCCTTCCCGCTGCACTTGGTTGTCAGCAGCTATACTCATACCGGACCTCCCAATAGCGTCTCCTGCCGCAACACACAGGAATGGAACGGCGACGACTCCTGGCTTATCTATGTAGGGCCGTCCGGCAGTGCGCCGCCGAGTAGTAACCATCGTGGCGGTGTCAACGTTGCTTTCGCCGACGGCTCGGTTCGATTCGTCAAGGATTCGGTGAACATAAAAACCTGGTGGGCTCTAGGTTCACGAGCCGGCGGCGAGGTTGTCAACATGGACGATTTGTGACGTGCCGTTCTGGAACTCAGGACAGTTAGCTATGCGCTTCACAATCGTCCGAAACCCGATCGTTCTGCTCGTGACCGCGAACTTCCTACTGTTCTTAGATGGGACCTTGCGCCACTACCCCACCGTCGATGAGACCAGGCTTGTGCCGGCTGGCCTCGTCCATTGGCGGACCGGGGATTTCTCCACTGCGAACGACGTTCCGCCTCTGGCGAGGCTGATTTCTGCCGTTCCCGTCCTCGCTGCTACCCCATTTTTGGACCCTTGTGTCGATTTTGAGAGGCAGAAATATTGGACAGAGGCGGTAGGGCTCGATCGCGCGTCCCAAGACGCTTCCAGATTTATTTACCACAATCGTAATCAGTTTGTGATTCTGTTTTGTCTTGCCCGCGTCCCCAATTTCCTCTGGTGGGCGATGGGGGCCTGGATCATTTATCATTGGGCCAACAACCTCTATGGCAAGCCGGCGAGTTGCCTCGGGTTGATATTCTGGAGTCTTGGCCCGAACATTCTGGCTCGTGAGCAGATGGCCACCCCTGACCTGCCGGTCGCCGTTGCTGTTTTGGCTACGTCCTACGCCTTCCTGGGTTGGCTTCGCAAACCGGATTGGAACAGGGCCGCTCTCACCGGCATACTGTTGGGGATAGCTCTATTGGCCGACTTCGCCGTCTTGGCTCTCTTGCCTGCATGGGTTTCGATTGGCACGGCTCGTTGGTTTTTGAAGGAACACGACGCTCCACAACAACCTGCCAAGTCCTGGGCCGGTCAATTATTCATCGGCACGACTCTTTGTTTATGGGTCCTGAATTCAGGATATTTGTTCTCTCAAACCGCGCCGGCGGCGAGAGATGGCGTGGGCGGTTCGGCCAGTGGGTTGACGAGTCTGGCTACCTTAGTCCCCAGTGACTATCGCGAAGGACTCGCTCAGCGGTGGCGAGATTCCGCGACGGAAGCCGGCGATGCCTCAATCTCGACATCAGCGTCTGCTCGCGGTGGCTTTTCATGGACCATGCTTGCGTGGAAAATCCCTTTAGGCACCCTCGCACTGATCCTCGGTGGAGCCGCCACGTCATTTCGGATGGCTTGGATGCGGTCCGGAGTCTTGGATCAGTTGGCCGTGTGGGCTCCGCCCGTCTTCGTTCTTGTCCTAGCCTCGACGATTCTTGCGCCAATTTTGCCTACGTCATCCGTCCTCATTTTGGCCGCTCCTTTTGCGATTATCGGCATATCCTCACTATCAATTTTCTTCCGCCCGGCATTTCGAACAACGCGCTGGTTGATTTTGGGCTTGCTGGCTTCGGTTTTACTTAACAGCCTCACAACCTACCCTTCTTTTTTATGTTGTCTCAATGAAGCCGCGTCGGGAACACAAAATGCCACGAGTTTACCACGCTGGATGTCAGGTAGAGATTGCGGGCAGGATTTCGGCATCCTGAAGTCATGGCTTCGAGAGCATCCTGAATCTCGCCCCATTGGTCTGGCCTGTCGACAGATCGTCGATCCCCAGGCCTATGGGCTCGAGTACACGATTGCTCCCAGCTTGAATTCCCATGGAGGCAGCGATCCCAAGGATGCTCCTTGGTACAGTCTGCAGGGTGGCCCGCATCCTGGGTGGTATGCCGTCGACGCCTATAGCTTAGGCACGGTCCAGTACGCCTACTTCAAGGACTTCAAGCCTCTTCAAAGGCTTGGTGCGTCCTTGTTCATTTACAATCTATCCCGCGATGACGTAGAGTCAGCTCGACGCCACTTGCATCTATCGCCTCTTGCAGAGACTATTTCCATACCCAACGATGCGTTGCATGACGGCTTTGTCCGACGTAGCTACCGAGATGAATCAGGGGTCGAGTACAATTATGCAGTGTTCGCCCCGCCGGGCCACCGCAGTGGCCGCTCCTATCCCCTGATCCTCTTTCTGCATGGATACGACGAACGAGAAGGCGGACCACGAGGAGATGCCTATCTTGACGTCACGTTCCCCCTTGCCGTGAAACAGAGGCGTGACAACTTCCCCTTTTTTGCCGTCGTTCCTCAGGGGCGGTCGGGCGGCTGGAGCCCTGGCGGCACCGATGCAAGGATGGTCTTGGCCGTCCTCAAATTGGTTCAGGATGAGTACGAAGTCGATCCTAAGAGAATCTACCTGACGGGTGTCTCCAGCGGTGGGGCGGGTGTATGGAGTCTGGCCGCCGAACATCCCGAACTTTGGGCGGCAATCGTTCCGATCGCCACTGCAGGCTGCGACCCAGATCAAGCACAGAGGATTTCCAATATTCCATGCTGGTGTTTTCACAACCTGTACGATTTCAAATACCCAATCACGAATCCCCGTGCCATGATTGGGGCCCTCCGACAAGCTGGTGGCTTGCCCCGATACACTGAATTCTTCGGCTTGACATCCGACGTGGGCCGCTCGAGCAGTTTGGGCTCACACGACGCATGGTCCAAGGCCTACATGCTCGACGCTCTTTACGCATGGCTGTCTCAGCAAACTCGGTGAGAGAAACCACTCACACACCAGGGCTAGTGTGCACTAACTTGTTGATCCGATAATCGCTTGCAGCAGGAAGTCATCGCTCCATCTGCAACTGCATTGCTTCGTCGCGATACTTTCACGCCCGGCATGTTGCTTCCACTCAGCTCCAAGACAAAATCCGCCTCGCCTTTGATGATCTACGTGGCGATCGCCTTCCACGTCCCCCAGGCGTTCACTGTGATAATCATGCCCTTGATATCCGTCAGTCTTAGCTATTCGGGAATGGCCGTGATCACGTTGGATTTCTCGGCGTAGGCAACTTGCCCCGGCGATAGGCCAAATTCGCCGGCCCAGACTCTGACTGAATGCAAGACGCCCAAGCCGTTCTTGCGATCGTGGATTCTTGTTCGGTCTATCAAAAAGACGCTGGCAATCTCATATGCAGATTACGATCGCCCTCCTGGTCGTGGCGTTGAGCGTCGGGCTCATCGTGCGGCGCCATGATATTCGGTTGACGCTCCTTGGGGGCGGATTGACGCTGGCGTTCCTGGCCGGTCGTCCTCTGGCAGTGCTGGATACGTTCGCACGGTCAATGGTTGCCCCGATGGTCGCGCCGATCTGCGCGGCGATGGGGTTTGCCGCGGTCCTGCGGACGACCGGCTGCGACCGGCAGTTGGTTCGTTTGCTCCTGGCCCCTCTGAACGGTCGGCGTTGGGCGGTTCTTCCGGGAGGAATCGTGTCGGCCTACCTCGTCAACTTGGCCGTGCCAAGTCAGTCCAGCGTGGCCGCGATGCTCGGTCCGATCCTTGTCCCGTTGCTCATCGCGGCGAAATTGAGCCCGGCCGTTGCGGGGGCGGCCCTGGTGTTGGGCGCGTCCTTCGGGGGAGACCTCCTCAATCCGGCCGCGCAAGATGTTCAGGCTCTGAGCGGCCTGGTCGGCGTGTCCCCCTTGGCGCTTAGCGTCCGGGTGATTCCGGCGAGCCTGGCCGGTCTTGCGGCCGCGATCGCCGCCTTCGTTCTCTTCACGGCTCGAGCGACAGGTCATCCGATTGAGGATCTCGACGAGAACGTCCTCGGACCGGAACGGGAGGAAGAACGGATCAACCTTCTCAAAGCCATCGTTCCGCTCGTGCCGGTCAGCCTCCTGCTCCTGGCGCACGGGGGTCTGAGGTCGCTCGGCTGGCTGCTTCGCGTGGAGGGCCTGAATGCGCGTCCCGACCTGGTTGCGGCGATCCCGGTGGTGCGTGCCCTCTTGATTGGGTTTGCCTTGGCGGCTCTGATCGGCTGGCGGGATTTGCGGCAGGTGGTCCAGAGCTTTTTCGACGGGATGGGGGCCTCCTATCGCGACGTCATTTCACTGACGATCGTTGCCCAGTGCTTCGGTGCCGGTGTCGTTGCGGTTGGGCTGGGGGACCTTTTGATCAAGCAAGTGGGTGATTCGCGCTGGGGGATGGCCTCGCTCGCTGTCAGCCTCCCCTGGAGTCTAGCCACCCTCTCGGGGTCCGGATCCGGGCCGGTCTTGGCGTTTGCCCAGGCGTGCATCGTCCCGCTTGGCGACCGATCGGAGGTGCCGATGCTCGGAGCCCTGACTTGCTTGGCGGCCGCGTTCGGTCGGACCATGTCACCCGTCTCGGCGGTCGTTCTCTGTAGCGCGGGGATCGTCGGCGTATCGCCCCCGGAGTTGATTCGTCCCCTCTTGCCCGCCTTGATTGTTGGTGCTTCGGTCGCCTTCGTAACCATGCTCTCGCTTGGTTAAAAAAAAGGCCGAGCGTGCCCCCGGTGCCCTGTCGCTGGGGGCGCGACGGCTTTTGCGCGGCCTGCCCATTGAGATAGACTCTATCAGGGCCGTGAGAGCACCGGTTTTTCGTTCGGTTTTGGTTGTGTCGTTGGAAGCCGACCCCATCGTTGCGATTCGATCGTCTCTTCGCCCTTCGGCGAGAGCCGGACGATCAAGGCGGCGGCTTCGTCGGTCGATTCGACCAGCGGGAGGCCACGCTCGGGACCGAGGACGTAGATCGCGGTGTCGAGGCTATCGGCGGTCAGACCGTCACGAGCGAAAACGGTGACGTTGGAGCGGTTGACGACGCCCAGGCCGGTCCTCGGGTCGACGATATGGGAATAGCGCTTGCCGTCGATCTCGACGAACTGCTCGGCATCTCCGGCCGTTGATACGGCCGCACGGCTCAGGGAGAGATAGCAGCGAGGTGCGTCTTTGCCTGGATTTAAGGCGGCGACGCCAATCGTCCAGCCGTCTCGGCCGGGGGGCGGATCCCCCACAACGATATCTCCGGCCCCCGCGACCAGGGCTCGGGTCACCCCCTTCGCTTTCAAGGCCCGAAGCGCTTCATCGGCGGCGTACCCTTTGGCCAGCCCGCCGAGATCGAGCTTTATGCTTGGCTTTGTGAGTTGGACGGTCTTCGCCACGGGGTCGAGGAGCATCTTGTCCGATCCGACCAGGGCGAGGGCTTCGGCCAAGCGGTCGAGGTCGGGCATTTTCCGGTCGCGCCGCGCTCGACGCCAGAGGCGGACCACCGGGGCCACGGTGACGTCGAACGCGCCGTGGGACTGCTCATAGATCGCCTTGGATCGCGCGAGGACCTCGAACAGCGGCTCGCTGACGGGGACGGGGGGACCGCCGGCCTGCCGGCAGAGCCGCATCAGTTCGCTTTCCGGCTGATAGTCGCTCAAAATGGCGTCGAGGGCGGCGATTCGTGCAAAAGCGGCCTGGGAGGCGCTTCTGGCAGTCGGCTCGTCTTCGGTGTATAAAACAAGATTAAATGAGGTCCCCATGTGGGTTTCGGCGAAGTCGAATCGAGACAACTTGGGCGTTGGCTCGGCATCGAGACTGGCCCCAACCACCTGCAATACGAGCAGGAACCCAAGGCTCAGTGGGGCGATCATCGTCGAAACCTCCGGCGACCCGGTACTGAGGGCGCCGACCGCCCCCGATCCTTCCGTGGAGAATACCACAAGTGCGCCTGTTTTCGCTCCGTTGTTTGTCGGTTCCAGTGGCCCTGTTTCTGGCCGGTTTTGCCGGATCTTCGGTCAGCGTGGCTCAGGAAGAGAAGAACACTTCTCGTCCGGAAGACATGAAGCCTTATGTCGAACTGATTCCGGGAACCGACCAGAAATTTGAAATGGTCCCGATCCCGGGTGGGACCTATGTGATGGGGAGTCCGGCCACGGAAGAGAAGCGCTCCGAGGACGAGGGAGCCCAACACGAAGTGGCGATCGCCCCGTTCTGGATGGGCAAGAAAGAAGTCACCTGGGATGAGTACGACGAATTCGCGTTCGCCTTTGACCTGAAGCGCAAGCAACGCGAAGGCGTCGATACGTCCAAGCAACCGGCCAACGAGACGGCGGCCGACGCGATCACCCGGCCGACCCCTCCCTACGCTGACGAGACCTTCGGGCTCGGCCGGAAAGGCCAGCCGGTCATTTGCATCACCCACCACTCGGCCATGGAATATTGCCGCTGGCTCTCGACCAAGACGGGCAAGGTCTATCGCTTGCCCACCGAAGCGGAGTGGGAGTATGCCTGCCGCGCAGGGACCAAGACCACCTATTCGTTCGGCGACGATCCGAGCAAGCTCGAGGAGTATGCCTGGAACGTCGACAATGCCGAGAAGCCCCAGCCGGTCGGTAAGAAGAAGCCGAACCCTTGGGGACTGTATGACATGCATGGCAACGTTTCGGAGTGGTGTCTGGACCACTACGTTCCGGACCTCTACAGTACGCTGGCGAAGAATCCGCTTGCGAAGGGTCCGGTCGTGCTCCCCACCGCCAAGGAATATTCCTACGTGGCCCGCGGCGGGTCCTGGGACGACGATGCCGATCGGCTCCGGAGTGCGGCGCGCCTGGCTTCGAACCTCGAGTGGAGTGTGCAAGATCCGCAGCGGCCCCAGAGCATCTGGTGGCACACTGACGCGACGTTCGTCGGCTTCCGGGTGGTCCGCGCCCTTAACGAGCAAGAAGACCTCCGGGGTGTGAAGTCCCTCGTGGTCAAGAAGAAGGGGACGAAGTAAGCCTCTTCACAAGTGTGAGCAAGACCGGCACCGGGATCGTCTGTTCGATTCCGGCGCCGGATCCCAAGGGATCTTGATCCCAGTTCTCGAAACGCCCTCAGCCAAGGGAGAACGCACTATGACCGAGCCCAACGGCTCCACTCGCCGCGATTTCCTCAAGACCTCGACGTTCGCCGTCGGAGGTGCCGTCGCCACTCAGGTCGGCCTCAGTTCGGCGGCCCATGCGGCGGGTTCGGACGTGATCAAGGTCGGTCTGATCGGTTGCGGAGGCCGGGGCACCGGCGCTGCCGAGCAGATTTGCATTGCGTCGCAGCCTGACAAGAACGTCAAGCTTTACGCGATGGGCGACCTCTTTCTCGATCACCTCGAGACGGCCCGCAAGCGGCTCACGGACGTTGTGGGCGATCAGGTTGACGTTTCCAAGGAGCGTTGCTTCACCGGATTTGATGCCTTCCAGAAGGTCATCGACTCGGGCGTCGACCTGGTGATCCTGGCCTCTCCGCCCGGGTTCCGGCCGATGATGATCGAGGCGGCCGTCAAGGCGGGCAAGAACATCTTCACCGAAAAGCCGGTGGCCGTGGACGCGCCGGGCATTCGCAAGGTTCTCGCAGCGGCGGAAGAGGCGAAGCAGAAAGGGCTGGCCGTTGTGGCTGGCACCCAGCGGCGGCACCAGGCCAGCTACGTCGAATGTATGAAGCGGATCCACGACGGCGACCTCGGTGAGATCACCGGCGGGCAATGTTACTGGAACCAGGGGGGCCTCTGGATGAAGCCCCGCGAAACGAGCTGGAGCGACATGGAGTGGCAGGTCCGCAACTGGCTCTACTTCACCTGGCTCTCCGGTGACCACATCGTCGAGCAGCACGTCCACAACCTCGACGTGATCAACTGGGCCCTGGGAACTCACCCGGAGCGAGCCGTTGGGATGGGGGGCCGCCAGGTCCGCACCTCGCCCGACTACGGTCACATCTTCGACCACTTCGCGACCGACCTGGAGTATCCAGGGGGCGTCCATGTCATGAGCATGGCGCGACAGATCGAGGGGTGTGAGAAGAACATTTCGGAAACGGTCGTCGGCACCGCCGGCAAGTGGTCGAGCGCCGGCAGCCGGCTCCAGTTCTCGGGCAAGTCCAAGTATCGCTTCAACGAGAAGGCCACCGACCCCTACGTCCAGGAGCACATTGACCTGCTCGCCAGCATCCGCGCAGGCAAGCCGCTCAACGAACTCCGGACGGTGGCTGAGAGCACCTTGACCGCGATCATGTGCCGGATGTCGGCCTACACGGGCCAGGCCGTGACCTGGGAGCAGGCGCTCAACTCGAAGCAGGACCTGCTTCCCGAGCAGCTCGTCATGGGCAACCTGCCCGTACCTCCGGTGGCCGTCCCCGGCCAGACCCCGCTGATCTAACTCCCGGCACGAACCGATCGAGACACCTGTCCTCCTGGCGAGGGCAGGTGTTTTTTTGCATATTCCTACCTGAACAATTCGTTGAGCCATCACGAGGACTGACGCATGAAGACGCTGTTCGGTTGGTTCGCGCTCTCGGGTCTGGCGCTGGCATCCGCCATGTCGACCGCACAGGCCGCAGACACCAAGATCGTCCTGATCGCGGGCACTCCGAGCCATGCCGCCGGAGCGCACGAATTCAACGCGGGGACGAAACTGCTCGTCAAGTGTCTCAAGGAGATCCCGGGGATCGACCCGGTCCTCGTCCAGGGGGGGTGGCCGAAGGATGAGAGCGTCTTCAAAGGCGCCAAGTCGGTCGTCTTCTTCATGGATGGCGGCGGCGGGCATCCGATGATCCAAGGGGAGCGCCTGGAGACGATGCGCAAGCTGATGGATCAAGGGGTCGGCCTCGTCTGCCTGCACTACGCGGTCGAGTTCCCCAAGGGGAAGGTCGGCGACCAACTCCTCGACTGGCTCGGTGGCTACTACGAGACCGCCTATTCCGACAATCCGCACAATGACGCTCGGATCATTCCCAAGAGTGAGCATCCGATCACGCGAGGCGTCAAGCCGTTTCGTGCCAACGACGAGTGGTACTTCAAGATCCGGTTCCGCCCCGAGGATCCGCGCGTAACCCCGATCCTGACCGCCGAGGAACTCGTCGGCCATGATAAGAAGACGTACAAGGATCAAGTGGTCGCGTGGGCGACCGAGCGGAAAGAGGGCGGCCGATCCTTCGGGTTTACGGGCGGCCATTTTCATGCCAACTGGGGCCAGGAAGAGTTCCGTACCCTTGTGCTGAACTCGATCCTTTGGAGCGCCAAGCTCGAGGTCCCCTCCGAAGGGGTGAAGTGCCAGGTTTCGCCCGACGAACTTGCGAAGAACCTTGATCCCAAGGGCAAGTAATCCTCGAGGTATCGCCTCGATATCTTGTGATGTTCTCTCGTCGTGTGGGCATGGCCCGCCAGGCTGGTCGGGATGGTGGGCCATGTCCCCTACGAGAGTCAGGACAGTGTCGATCCTTTATGAACTCTTGGCTGGCGGCTTCTGTTCGTGAGCCATGGCCCATCCTGGCTTCGTGATCGGCTCCTGGCCGGCCGGCGGGGGCTCGACGAGTTTGCCGTAGAGCTCAGGGCGGCGGGCGCGAAGGTATCGTCGACCGGGTGCCTGTTCGATCTTGTCGGCGGTCAAGAGAGCGACGACCACGTCGTCTTCGAGCGCCTGGCTTTCCGCCAGCACTTCTCCAAACGGGTCGAGGATCATGGCGAGGCCCGGCTTGATCGTGTCGTCATCGAGCCCGATCGGGTTGCTGAAGACGGCATAGACTCCGTTCTCCCAGGCGCGTGCGGGCAGCCAACGCATCAGCCAGCCCCGCCCTTTGGGGCCTTGAAATTCCTGGCGTAGCCGCACGGGATCGCGGTGCCGCTCGTCCCAGAGCCGGCGATCGACGCTCCCCCGCCCCGGCATCACCGAGGGCAGGCATCCGGTCACGTGCGGCATGAAGATCACCTCCGCGCCCATCAGGGTCGTGACTCGGACGTTTTCAGCCAAGTTGTTGTCGTAGCAAGTCAAAAACCCGACCTGGATGCCCAGGATCTCGACCACGGTGTAACGATCACCGGGCGACAGGTGAGGATTGACGAACGTGTGCAGCTTACGATGCTTGGCGAGAAATCCGTCGGGGCTCACTGCCACGTAACAATTGTAGAGGCCTCCCCGTTCATCTTTTTCGATCAATCCGGCCATCACGACCACGCCGGCTTCGCGTGCGATCGCGGTCAAGGCTCGTACCGAGGGGCCGTCGGGAACGGGCTCCGCGACGGCCGTGAGCTGTTCTCGGTCGAGGTGTTGGAGATAGGTGTAGGCGGTGATGGAGCACTCGTGAAAGCTGACGATCTCGGCCCCCTGCTTCACCGCGACTCGGGTCAGGTCACGGATGCGTGCGAGGTTGTACGGCTTGTCGTCGTCGTGGTGCTCGAACTGGACGGTCGCAACACGGATGTCTCGCATTTAAAGACGCCTTTCTCAATTCCGTCGTGACATCGTTCTCAGGATCGCTGATGATAGCGGAACAGGGCTGGCCAATTACAGCCCGGCAATGTCCAGGGCCGGCTGAGCCTTGTCGTGAGATCCTGAAGGAGGGACAACGATGAATGAGCCGGAACGTGTCGTGTCGGTCGAAGCACATGCCGAACGATTGGCGAGCGCCTTGGGTCGCCAGACGCTCGGTCGCGATCTGTCGGCCGCAGAATCGGCCGCCATGGCCACGATTCTCAAGGCGGCTGTCCAGGCGCTCAAGCACGGGTTCATCCAGCGGCTCGCCGAGCAGGTCACGGCTGAGCGCGAGACCGAGACGGTCGAAGAGTTCTTTGAGAACATCAAGCCCGACTGAGAATCGATCTTGGAATCTCCCCCACTCGCCTTGCGATTTCGCCCACCCTTAAAGGCGAGCGGGGAGCGTGAGCTCCCTGTCTGAGTGAGACAACATCGGTGGGAATGTCTCAATAAGACAGGGAGCTCACACTCCCCGCTCGCCTCAGCAATTCAAGGGTTCGGCCGCCGGCTGCGGGGCTCAGAAGTCGGAGAACGGAGCGGCAGGCTTGCTCTTGAAGGCCGCGTCTTTGGTGAGGAAGAAATCGCGGTAGAGGATCGCGATCGAGAGCACGTAGATCGGACCGGTGAGGAGGATCCCGACGCAGAAGAAGCAGGTGCCGATTCCGCTGAGGAACGACGTGACGGCGTGAAACAGGGTGGCCGTAAGCCATTGCGACTTCAGCGCGTTTCCGCTCTGCCGGATTGCCGCGATCGCCCTCAAACGCCCGTCGACGATCAACGGGATCGTGAACATGAGGAGACCGTGGAGGATAAGGCCCGGGATCACGAAGCAAACAAAGCTCACGATCGCCACGATGGCCGCACAGAGGATCGAGCCCAGCGCGAGTTCGTTGAGGACGTCAGTCACGGAGAACAAGTCGCCGACCCGAATCCGCTCGCCTCGGACCTGGCGGCAGGCCATTCGGAACATCCCGCCTACGAAGAACCCGTTGATGAGCGCGGCCAGGATGACCTGGAGCGCCATCTCCTCGCGAGGCATCGGCCAGCGGAAGCCGACCAACCCACCGTTGCCGCCCACGTGAAAGAGCGCGTCGGCGACCTTGGAGACAATCGAATTTCCTGCGAGCACGATCAACATCGTCAGCGCCCAGGTGACCCATTCCGCCTGGACCATCGCCCAGGCCTCGCCGATGGCGGAGAAGCGAACGACCGCCCGTCGGAAGAGTGGAGAGTCCGAAGTGTCGAACTGGTGGTCGCCTACGCCCATGAGGGGAGCTGCTCCTGAAAGAAAACAGAGAGAGAGTTTCCGGGTCGAACCGGCGCGGACCTGTTGCCTGTGACTATTCGCTGCTCACCGCCGACTATTCTCGGGTTCCCCCGATTGAGGCACAAGGATACCATTCGCCGCCTGCCCGTCGAACCAAAGTTTGCGGCCCGATGGATCGGAGGCTGCCCGTGGACGGAACCGACCCGATTGTCTGCCCCCGCTGTCAGGGCCCCTTGCGCCAACGGGATGACCGGTGGTCGTGTCGGGCGTGTGGATCGGTCTATCGCGGTCTCCGAGGAGTTCCCGACCTTCGGACCGGTGACGACCTGTACTTGGCCAATCACGCCGACTGGGAATTCGCGCTTCGGCTGAACGAAGACTACGACCGCTTGGACTTCCGTGGCCTGCTCGAGCGGTACTTCGACCTCTCTCCCGAAATTCCGGCCGACCTCCGGCGCAGGCAGATCGCCCACATCCTGACTGGCCCCGAGCGATTCTCGGAGCATCTCGACGATTGTGTCACGCTCCGCTGCCTGATCTCGTGGAGCCGAGTTCTCGACCTCGGTTGCGGGACCGGTTCGGTCCTCCTCAGCCTGGCGAGCCGCCCCTATGACCTCGATGGGTTCGAGGAAGAGAGACCGCTGTATGGGGTTGATATCGCCATGCGCTGGCTCCTGGTCGCCCGGAAACGGCTTGATGAAGCGGGGCATTCCCACGTCCGGTTGGTCTGCGGCTGTGCCGAGGCGCAGCCGTTCCGCTCGCAGAGCTTCGGCGGCCTGATCGGTGGCGACGTCATCGAGCACGTCGGGGATCAATTGGCCACGCTTGCGGAGGCCCACCGCATTCTCAAGCCGTGGGGCCGGCTCTTCCTGGCGACGCCGAATCGGTTCAGTCTGGCCCCCGAGCCGCATGTCCAGGTCTGGGGGGTCGGTTTCTTGCCGCGACGCTGGATGTCGGCTTACGTCTTCTGGAAGCGGCGTGTCGACTTTCGGGCGATCCGTACGCTGAACTACGTCGAATGGAAGCGGCTGCTTCGGCGAAGTCCGTTCGGAGGCGGGGTCGTCTCGGCCCCCGGGCTGAGCGAGAGCGAGGTGGTTGAGTTCGCTCCGTTCAAACGGACTCTCGCTCGCCTGTATAACCTTGCGGTGGCCGGTTACGGTCGGTGGCTGGCGCTTGCGTTCGGTCCGCTCTATCACATCCATTGCCGGCGGAGTGGCGAGGAGGTGCAGGCCCCCACGTCCAGCCCAGCGCCTCACCAATACTCCAGGCCATCAACAGCCCGAGTATCATCGGCAGGCTCGTGAGAAATCGGCGGCGATAGCGACGCTGAGCGATGATCGTGGCCGTGAGCCGGCCGAACTGGGCCGTAAAGATGGCCGGGGCTGCGAGAAAGGCGACCGCGTTCAGCGGTTTCGCGTGCCATTGGGCGCGGAGGCGGCCGAACTCGAGTCCGAACCGAAACCGATCGCCAACCGCCTCGCGCCAGGTGTAGCGCCGGACGTGCCGAGCCAAGGCCGTCGTGGCCTCGACGATCGCCGCCCCCCGTTGGCGCAGTTCTCGGTGGACGTCGTTTTCTTGAATCTCGGCTCGCGCGAGCGCGGCCAGGCCGGTCTTGGTGCCGGTCACCCGTACGGCGAAATTGTTGCCCGCCAGGCGGGACGGCGGCCCGGCTTGACGGGTCCGCGCGGGAAGGAATGAGGCGTATTCACAGAAGAAGACGGCCCAATCGACGGCCGCGTCCCCCATGGCCGGTTCGACCGGACCGGTGGCGGCGGCGACCGTGGGATCGTCGAATGCCTGGATCCAGCGGGAAATCCAATCAGGATCAAACAGGCATGAGTCTTCCGTGAAGACGACGACTGATCCCCGGGCCTGGTCGAGCCCGAGGCGTCGCAGTCTCGGCACCCCGCTGCCGGGTTCGGCGGCGACCCAATGGACGCCTGCCATTGGGTCGTTGGCGGTGGGTGTGATCCGAGCGCGGTCCGCCGCCACGATGAGCTCGGCCCGGTCGATGCCGTTCTGAGCCCGGAGCGACCTGATGGTTTGCGCGACGGCTTGCAGCGAGTCGCTGGCGGCGACGATCACGCTCAGGGCCGGCTGATCCTCACTCAACTTTATTCAGGCTCGAGCCCGGCCCGAAGAGGTAGCCGACCATTTCGCCCACCGCGCCTACGGACAAGAACAGCGCGACCAGCGGACTCGTCACCAGAAACCAGCCGAGGTTTCGCTTCTTGGTCAGGACCGTTTTTGTGACCCGGGCCATCAGCAGGGCCGGCAGGGCGAGGGAACCGGCTCCATAGACCAGGCGGGTCAAAACGGACTGGTCAACCCGGCGCATCCCCGCGTACGAACGTGCGAAATGGAACCGTTGCACGACGAAATAGCCGAGTCGAAACGGCTTGATGTGGTGGACGACCGCGGCGTTGGTCGAGGCGAGTCGGACCCCGTCTGCGCGGAGGCTGTCGTTGATCCAGGACTCCCACTTTCCCTGCGCCAGGACTTTGGCGTGTCGCATCAGGTGGGGGCGTTTGTAGGCGATGTTGTTGCCGGGGAGGTCGGTTGCTTCCCCTTCGAGAACCGGCTTCATATAGGGCGTGTATTCGCAGAAGAAGACGGCCCAGTTGACCAAGCCCCGCTTGCCGTTCTCCACAGCGCCCCCGACTGCGGCCCATGGTCCTTTGTGGGCCTCGAGCAAGGAGGCGGCCCAGCCCGAGGCGACCTGGCCGTGATCTTCCAGGATCGCGACGATCTTCCCCTGGGCCCGGCAGACGCCGAGGTGCCTGAGCTTGGGGATCGGCATGCGCTCGGCTTCGATCACAAGGACCTCAGGCCGATGGGCGCGCAGCCGCTCGCGCAACGGCCCTCCGACGGCCTCAACGACGATCACTTCCATGAAGGCCCGCTCCGGCTGGGCGTCGAGCGCCTGCAACGTCGGCTCGAGAACCTCCCAGCCATTGACCGACGCGACGACCACCGACAGGTCGGGCTCGCCGACTTGGGGCATAGGTGCAGATGTGGCAAGCGCGGGCATCGGGGCCTCCTTTTACCCTGATGGTCGTACTTTTGAGACGCCGCACTCCTCCCTGGGGGGAGCCGCGCGGGCATCCTAACGCTTACCGCCGAACCCGGCAATTGGAAGTCTCCAGGGCCTCCAGCCCCTGATCGGTGCCTCGGGTTCGTGCGTTGACATCGAAGGATTAGGCCGCCATTCCCGCCCGCCCGGGCGACCAGTTGTGGTTCATCGAACGGGTTCGATCAACTCGTAGGTTCGATCAACTTTGAGGTGTTCCAGGGTGCTGACCGCGCCTGACGGCCAGGAAACCACCAACTTCGCGACTTCGTCCGCCTGTCCGACACCGATCAGGAGGCGAGGGTCGTTGGCGGAGAGCATACTGCATCCCCCTTTGCGCTGACGATGGATGGTCCGTTGCCCCACGACAACTTGCACCTTGGCTCCGACGGCGTCGCGATTGCTCCTGGTCCCTTGCAGAACGAGCCTGATCCAGTGGTTCGGTGGGCGCGAGCGAGAGTCGTTCCGGAGCAGCGCGGGGGGGCCGTCCATGTGGTTGACCACGATGTCGATATCGCCGTCGTTGTCGAGATCACCGAACGCCGCACCCCGGCCGACGTGCTCCGAGGCGAAGTAGGGGCCGGCGTCTCGGGTGGCCAGGCGAAACCGTTTCCCTTGCTTGTTGTGAAACAGGCTCGCCGGTTGCTCGTACTTGATCCGTTGCCCCAGGAGATGGCGATTGTTGTCGACCTGGCCATTCGTGACGAAGTTGTCGGGCCAGCCATCGTTGTCGAAGTCGGCCAGGGCGGTGCCCCAGCCGACCCAAGGGAGGGTGTCGGAGGCGAACCCGAAGTAGGGGGAGATGTCCAGAAATCTGCCTTGGCCGAGGTTTTGGTAGAGTGTGTTCGCTTCGTTGGCGAAGTTGGTGACGAGGATTTCCGTGCGGCCGTCGCCGTCGAGATCCTCGGCATCGGCACCCATCCCCGAAAGGGCTTGCCCCTTCTCGTCGAGCGCAGCACCTGAGGTTTCGGTCACGTCCTCAAACGTGCCGTCCCCCTTGTTGTAGAAGACGAAGTTGGGGTCCATGTCGTTGGCGACGAACAGGTCGATCTGCCCGTCGCCGTTGAGGTCGGCGGCGACCACGCCGAAGCCGTGGCCATCGGCGCGACCCAGGCCCGCTGCGTCCGTCACGTCGGTGAAGGTCCGATCGCCATTGTTGCGGTAGAGGTTGTGTTTGACCGGCCGGATCGTGCGCGGAGAGCAGTAGATTCGGACCCCTTTCTCCCGATCGCCGCAGAAGAGGTCATCCTGAGGGTAGATCCACTCGCCGTAGTTCGCGACATAGAGATCAAGGTCGCCATCATTGTCGGCGTCGAGAAAGGCACCTCCGGAAGACCAGCCCGGCCGATCGATATTTGCGCTCTTGCTGATGTCGAGAAATGCGCCGTTCCCTTGATTCAGATAGAGCACGTTCGAGCCGTAGTTGCAAAGGAAGACGTCCTGATCGCCGTCGTTGTCGATGTCGCCGACCACGACTCCGTGGCAGAACCCCTGGAATCCGAGCCCCGAGCTTGCCGTCACGTCCGCGAACCGGTTGTCGCCGAGATTCCTGTAGAGCCGATTCGGCCCCTTGACGGCGGTCCCTAGCGGCAGCAAGGTCGCCGACGCGAAGTAGAGGTCCAGCTTGCCGTCGTTATCGAAGTCAAAGATCGCAACCCCGGATCCGTTCGCCGTGGGGAAATGTTTTGCGTCCGTCATCCCGGAAAAGTGGATGAAGTCGATCCCTGCTTTCGCAGCAATCTCGGCGAATCGGAACGGACTCGGTGCCTCTTGTCTCGTCAGGAGGGCTGGTGGTCCGTCTGATCGCATCATTTGGTCATCGGGGATGACCGACCTGGGTTTGGACCTGGCATTCGGCAGGCCTGGATGAGCGTTCGGCTTCCCTTTTCCCCGGGGCCTCTTCTCGAAGCTCACCGAATTCCAGGCGATCACGCCCACAACGGCGATTGCGAGCGTCCCGAACCCGAGCCGTACGAGGCTCCACCGGATTGGCTTACTCGGCCGAGAACTCATCGATCCCCCCTTTGGGACCACAATGACTCCTCGTTGAATCGGAGGATTGGGGTGTCTTTGGTGATTGCGTGGCCTTGCTGGTTTGGCATGAACTCTGCGTATCGGTTCAACCGCCGAGGATTTCGTTGGTGATTTCGGAAAAATCGGTAAAATCGACTCATGCTGGCGGTTTGGGTAAGAATTGAGTGGATTTGAGCCACAGTTCTTTGCGATAGCTTACGATGCCGGGTGGTTCGGACCCACATTTTGACTTTAGCATCAACTGGGAGGGGCACATGCGACGTCTCGGCGTTGGCCGTTGGATCTTGTCGATGGGGATGGTGGGGGTCTGCCTCGGGGCGGCTCCCGCAGCGCCGAGTTATTATGCGGTTGAGCAGAAGATTGAAACCATCCGCGAGGTGTGGACGAAGCCCGGAGCCGTCGCTCAACCGAATGCCCAGGGATGGAATGCCTTTTTCGACGCGTTGGTGAACGAACTGAAGAGTTACGCGGTGCTGCCGTCGGAGAACGATCGGCTCGCTGCGCTGAACAACGTCTATCAGATCTCGGTCGCGCTGAAGGGAACGGCCTGGCCGCCGGCCGCCGAGCTTCGCGAGGAGCTTCGCGCCTGGCTGCGGCCCCGAGTGCGGCTGGCATGGGCCGAACGCCGCCTGGTCGACCGAGTGAAGGGCCTTCCCCAAATTCCCGACCCCGGTGTTCAGGAGAACCGTGAGCGTTGGGTGAAGTTCGTCGGCATCGACCTGGGCGATGCCCTTCGCCAGTACGAGAAGGCGCTCACCGTTTCTCAGCGTCAATTGAGCCTGAAGCACCTGTACGCGGCGCTCAATTCCCTGCAAGCGAACAACAAGGCGCGTCCCTGGGTTCCTTCGGTGGAATTGCAGGCGGCATTGGACGACCTCTACAACGTCCCCAACCTCGATCTTTCCGCCGACGCCTCGACGGTGGCCCCCGCCCTCTCGGCCGACGTCGTGGAGTCGGGACCGATCTATCGCAAAGGCTATGTCTCGCAGGTGACCGCCGGTCCGAAAACGGGGTTCGGCCTGCTCGCGAGCGATGAAGGAATCGCCTTCTACAACAGTCAACTCGCCACCAGCGTGACTCCCATCACGGACTTTCAGAACCAACTCCAGCAGGACCGCAAAGGCCGGCAGGCCGCCAAACTCTATTATTTCACGGCCACCTCCGTGGATAACTCCCAGATCACGGTGACGGCGGTCTTGACTCCGAACGGCCTTCGGCTCGGGCCCGAGTATCAGCATAACGTCAGCGCTATGTTCTCCTCGTTCAAGCAGCAGGGCAAAGGTCTCGGGCGCTTCTTTGCCTCGCTCCTCGGGTTCAATCAGGCCAAGATTCAGCAGCAGGTCGCTCAGGGAGCGATCGGTCGAATCGCCGAGAACGTGGTCCGGGAAGCGGCCGAGCTCGGCGGCGAGCGGATTGCGCAGACCGAGGCTCAAAAGAACGCACAGCTTGCCCAATACTTGCTGTTTGGCCGTAATGCCGCGAGCTTACGCAATCTGTTGATCACGGGCCTGACCCTCCGTTCCCGCCCTGAGAACGTCGTGCTTGGCGGCCGGCTCCAGTGGCTCAACGCCATCGATCAGGTGGGTGGCGACGCTCCTCAACCGGCCAAATTCGCCGTGCCTGCCTCGGGAGTTTCCGCCGACCTGCATTTGGGCTCGATCCTCACGAGCCTGATCCGGGGCTATCTCCAGAGCGAGCCCGCCCGGTCCGTCAACAACCTCATGGTCATTACCAAGAAGCCGGTCCCCGACGCTCCTCCGGCCAAAGGGGTTGAGGTCAAGCCGAACTCGGATTTCGCCAGCTACTTGAAAGCGGTCAATGACGCTCGAGCGGTGGCGGACCCCAATGTGATGGCGATTCGCGTGAAGAAGCCGACCACGCCGCCCGACTTCGCCGCCGACGCGCGAGGATACTTGGTGGCCCTGGTCCACGACTTTCAGATCGAAGTCCCGGTTCCCCCCGAGATGACCCGAGGCGGGCTCTTTGGTCCCCCCGCCCAGGTTTACCGGATCACTTCGCCCCAGGCGGAGTTCGTAATCTCGTTCAAGGTCACGCCCCAGACCGAAACGTCTCCGGTCAGGCTTGCCGGTAAGATCGAAGGATTCGACCCGGGACCGGGCGCCAGGATCTTCACCATCAACGACGATGAGGACAAGGCCACTGCGCTCAGCCCCCTCGCTTCTGTGGCGGTTATGTCCGGGGTTCGCAACAAACTTCAAGGTCGGCCGATCGACCTCCCTTTGAGCAATCTCCAACTCCAAGGGTTTGCGATTCAAGAGGTCACGCCGCTCGAGCCCTCGGGCTGGATCCGGGTGAACTTGGTCCGGACCTCGGCGAGCCCCGCAGCAGGCGTCCGATAACGCGTTCACGCCGCAACTGCGCTGGAACTTGAGGTCGACGGCCCTCCCGCTTCAAAACGGGGGGGCCGTTGTCATTGATCGGCCACCTTGAACCGCTCGGCGGTCTCATCCCCTGACGTGGGGTGATCGCGCGTGTTAGACTGGGTTCTCAAGCCGCTTGAGTGGTCGGTTCGGAACCTCCGGATGGCTTTGTCGATCTCTTTGATTTTGAGGACAAGCAGTCGTGTCGCATGCCCCCGCTCCACTGCTGGCGATTTTCGATCATGATGGAGTGCTGGTGGATTCCTTTGATTTCCACCAGGACGCCTGGCTCGAGTTGGGCCGGCGAACGGGCTTGGCCATCACTCCCGAATTCATTCACGAGACGTTCGGGATGACCAACCCGAGCATCTTCCGAAAGCTTCTGGGAGATACCTTGGGCGCGGCGGAGGTCCGAAGCTATTCCGACCTCAAGGAACTCTGCTATCGTGAGCTGGCGCGAGAGCAGATCGACCTGATTGACGGCGTCCCGGCCCTGCTGGACGGCCTGACGGCGGCGGGCGTCGTCCTGGCCATCGGCTCGAGCGCACCGCGAGCGAACCTCGACTTGACCGTAGAGGCGTGCGGCTTGGCGAACCGATTCGCCGCAATCGCGGCGCTCGAGGACATTGAACGCGGCAAGCCTGATCCGCAAGTCTTCCTGGTCGCTGCCGAGCGGGCGGGGATCGCCCCGAGTCGTGCCGTCGTGTTTGAGGACGCCAAAGTGGGGATCCAGGCCGCCAAGGCCGCCGGAATGTACGCGGTCGGGATCACCACTACGAACCCCGCGCAGGTTCTCTGGGATGCCGGCGCTGATGAAGTGGTCGAGCATTTCCGCGATTTCGACGTTGCCCGACTGCTGTTGCGGCTCGATGCGACACGCGCCGGCCTTTGAGGCCTGATTCATCCTCTGGGGTGGATCAGTCTCATGTCTCGACCGCACGTTATACCTGTTATGTTGAAAATCGAATAAAATGAAAAATGCAAATTGCTTTGTGGGATGATATGAAGCGTTGCTTCAGAGTGTTGCGGGCCGCCTGATGTTGCTCCCCCACGCGGTTTTCGACAAAATGGATAAGGTGCGGTCGTTACCGTCGCGACGTGAGCCGTTCGAATGGGGCGAGGGCGACTTTCGTTCGGGGAGATCACAAGGCCGAGCGATTTGAGGGGGGCAGGGAGCCGGTAACCCGGACCTCGGTCTTCTCGCCCGCGCACCGGGGGCCGGGCACGGGGCCTTCAGCCACTCCAAAATGTGGGCAACTCGGGGGTGACCTTTTGAGTTTCGAGCGATTTTCGGAGGCCCGGGACACTGGATTTCCGACGGCGGAGCAGGAAGGGTTCATCCGAGAATGATGAAACGCGTTGCGATACTTGGTGCGGGCGGGATGGGGACAGCGCTGGCACTTCTCTTTGCCAAGACCGCGCGTTCGGTGCAACTCTGGGCACGCGACCCCGGGCAGGCGTCCGAACTGGTGCGGACTCGGGAAAATGCGAGGCACCTGCCCGGCGTGAAGTTGCCGGTGAATGTCGAGGTTACTCCCAATGCGTGCGACGCGACCGGGGGAGCCAACCTGATCGTCGTGGCGATCCCGTCGGCGTTTCTCCGGGCCACGCTGGAAGGGCTCGTGGAGCAGATCCCGCCGGGGATCCCCGTGCTGAGCGTGGTCAAAGGGATCGAAAACTCGACCCTGGCGCGGCCGAGCCAGATCATCACCGAGGTTCTGGGCAGACGTCCTGTCGCCGTCTTGAGCGGCCCGAGTCACGCCGAGGAATTGGCGAGCGGACTACCGGCATCGGTTGTGGTCGCGGGTGAAGCGGAAAGTCTGAATCGGGAAATCCGCGATGCGCTCAACCAGGGGACGTTCCGGGTCTACACGAACCCGGATCTGATCGGGGTGGAGCTTGCCGGAGCGCTCAAGAATATTCTCGGGATCGCGGCGGGAGTCTGCGATGGACTCGGCTTCGGAGACAATGCGAAGGCCGCGCTGCTGACGCGAGGCCTCGTGGAGATCTCGCGGTTCGGCGTTGCGCTCGGTGGTGATTTTTCGACCTTCTTCGGGCTCGCCGGGGTCGGCGACATGGTGACGACCTGCTATAGTCCGTTCGGTCGAAACCGGTCGGTGGGCGAGCGCATCGGCCGGGGCGAGCGGCTCGAGCAGATTCTCGCCTCAATGGTCAACGTCGCCGAGGGCGTGCCGACCACGCGGAGCGTCCACGACCTGGCCCGGCAACGCGGGGTCGAGATGCCGATCACCGACGAGCTCTACCGTGTCCTCTTTGAGGGCAAGTCCCCCCACGCGGCGGTGACCGACCTTATGATTCGCGAACCAAAGGTCGAGGGGGAGCGATGAGACCGGTCGATTCCTGGCCTTTGTCGTGTGGGATCGCCTTCAAAGAGTGGGCTGGGGTTTGCGAAGCGCTCACGGCCGGTCGGCAGTCGTTGATCCTTCGCAAAGGAGGGATCGCCGAGGGGCCGGGGGGCTTCGTTCCCGAACAGAGCCTGTTCTGGCTCTATCCGACCCACGTCCACGAGGCGGAGCAGGGACTTCGCATCCCCAGGGATCCTGCGCTCGTTGCCGACGCACCCGCCGCTGATGTCGTCGAGGTCCGGACCCTGGTGGAAACCGGCCCGATCTGGTGGTTGGATCGGAGCGAGCGGCTGGCCGAACTCGAAGAATTTCACGTCTGGAACGAAGAGTCGGTAGAGCGTCGATTCCAGTATCGGAAACCGGGGCTGTGGGTACTCGGAGTTCGCGTCTATCGTCGTGAGCAACCGTGGCTCGTTGGCGTGACGCCCGAACAGGCGGGCTGCAAGAGCTGGGTTCCCCTTGACCCCGCGCTGGAGACGGACGGGGTCGCCCCTGTCCTGGGCGACCAGGAGTATCACCGGGTCATGGACCACATCCGATCGCTGTTGAATCATACCGAACGATGACGAATGCCGAGCCCCCAAAACGCATGCTTCGTGTCCTCCTGGAAGACGCGAAAGATTTTCCGGCCACGATGCTCCTGGGAGCGGCCTGGGTGATCGTGTTCGTGCTCATGGTTGCAACTCGCCTGAGCGCCGGTCCATTCCCCTCCCTTCAAGCCTTCCTGCTTGGCAATATCGGCGGAGCCCACTCGTTCGGCGATCTGAGTCTCAACGAACTCTACCGAGGTGAAATTTGGCGGGTCGTCACATGTACGTTCGTGCATTACAACTTGCTTCACCTGGGAATGAATCTTTATGGATTGTACCAGCTTGGCAGTTTGGTGGAATCGTGGTACGGCTCGGGCCAGTTCCTGGCGGTTTATCTGGTGATTGGTGGTGGAGGCAACATTGTCTCCGCGCTGCTTCGGCATGCGCGGGGGATGGAGCCTCGGATGCACTCGGGCGGGGGATCGACCGTCGTCCTCGGCCTTGTCGCCCTGTGCGCGGTGATGGGTTGGCGGTCGCGGTCGAGGATTGGCGACCATCTTCGCAGCCAGATGGTCGGCATCCTGGTCTTCACCGCGATTCTGGGCCAGTTGCACCCGATGATCGACAACTGGGGCCATGCCGGCGGGGCGTTGGTTGGGGCGGTCGTCGGTTTCCTGCATCGGATCCTGATCCGCACGTCCGATCGCCCCGTGGGCTGGTGGGCCGGCCTGCTGGCGGCCGTTGTGATGATTCTTTGCGGAGCGGCTCAATGGCGTGACAGCCGGGTCGAGGCGTCTTATCGACCGCAAGTCGTGGCGGAAGAGAAGCGGTTGAAAGAGACGGAGCAACTGACCTTTGAGCTTTTCCGCTTGATGGGCTTCTACACGCAGGCCGTGATGCGTTCCGAGCTCGAGCAGGCGAGTTTTGTCCCCAAGTCACTCCTGTTGGTGAACCAGAAGCCGCCTCGGTCTCCGACGGTCGGCGCCTCGGTTCTCTTCAACGTTCCTTGGGCGACGCTGCGCGCGGAGCAAGCGCGGTATCAGGCCATTCTCGAAGCGGCCGCACCGACGCTTGGTTCTCCACCCACCGACGACGATTACCAACGGGTTTGCCGGCTCTTGGCCAGGGTGCTCGAGCAGCCACCGACCAAGATGATGGCTCGCGGGTTTCAGTTCCATCTCACGGCGCTGATCCAGCGGGTCTCTCAAGACTTGCTGGTCATTCAGGGACGCCGGGCTGCGCTGGTCCGTCAGGCAGGGCTCCAATAACGGGTTCTCGCGACGATTCGATGCGAGCGGCCTTGAATCAGTCGTCCACCGGGCCGCTCGTCTGCCAGGCGCCTGGACGGTGGCGTGGTCGTCCGCGTCGGGCGCGGAGTGCGGTCACGAAATCGGCGATCGTCGCGATCTCTCCCGTGAACTCCGTGTAGTAGCATCCGATTGCGTCCCGTTCGTGGCCGTCGCTCGATCCGGTCGCTCCCATGGCGTGACGCTGGAGGATCGCCTCGGTCTTGTGGCGGGTCTCGGGGGTCACGTTGTTGCTGACGAGCTCGAGTGCGTCGAAGGAGGGGCCGTGGGTCGCGATCAACTCGTCGAACGGCTGGTCCCAGCGGAACGGATGGGCCGCGACGATCGCTGCGTTGTGGCGTTTGACGACTTGGAGCAAGTCGGCCAGTCGGACGCCTGGGGGGGCTTCATCGAGATTGGGGAGGCCGTAGACGAGAAAATGGCCTTCGCGCGCTGAGACTTCCGCGCCGGAGAACACGAGGAGCCCGTTGGCCTGCGCGGCGAGCTCGGCCACTTCTTCGGGATCCCACTGGAAGTCATGATCGGTAATCACGACGCCGTCGAGACCGACCGCCTTCGCGTGCTCGATCAGGACGAGCGGGTCGATCGAGCTGTCCGGCGAATGGCGGCTGGTGTGTAAATGATGATCAAACTTGGGCATTTCTTGAATCCAAAAATGGAAAAAATACAGAATTCAGCAAGTGGTTGAAGGGGGGAGCGTCTCGACGATTGAGGATGCGCCGAATGGGTCGACTTTGACGAAGCTCGACTGTCCGAACCAGCCGCCGGGGATGATCAGTCGGGGCGATGACTCCGGGTCATCGAACGAGCGGTGAACGTGTCCGAGCAGCACGACGTCTGCCTGTCCGACGCAACTTCGGGCATAGCGGCGATAGGTTGCGAGCTGTCGCGTGACATCCGCTTCGCTTTTTTTCTTGTTGCGCCGCTCCAGGCAATGGTCGAAGAAGGAGGCGAGCTGGGGCGGAAGGTTCTGGAAGGCGGTGAGAAACGAGCGACTTTCCATCCCACGCTTCCAGACCGGGTGACCGCCCAGCAGATGACCATGACGGATGAGGAACCGCAGGCCGTAGACTTCGACTTCCAGCGGTTCAGGGGCGAACCGGGCGCCCAGCTCGTTCTCATAGAACGGGCCGAGCCACCCATCGTGATTTCCAGGCATGATGGTGAGTTGCCCCCCATTCGCTCGGAAGTCGGCAAGCGCCCTGAGCCCTGGGCACGACTTCAGGCCGGTCTGAGATTGGCGCGCGGCGAACCAGAAGTCGCAGAGGTCACCGACGATCGTCAGGCTGTCGTCCTTGCCGAGGGTTTTGACCCAGCGTGCGAAGCGTCGGCCGCGTTCGGGACGGTCGAGGCGCAGGTGGACGTCGCTGGTGAAATAGGACGACACGGCAGGAAGACCTCAGAACGGGAGGAAGGACCCCTGCGTTGCCGTCGTCGCCGCTCGCCGTCGAGTGGGAGTCACGACGACGTTGGGAAACGCGGTGGCCTGGGTGGCGGCGTGAACCGCCACGCGCCGGCCGCTGGCTCGAATCGCCGCGCGTGCGGTGCTCACGGCCAGGGTCGGGTCATTGCACTGCTGGCTCAGGTGGAGCAAGACGACGTGGCGAACCGATCCAGGGGTCGACCGCTCGAGAACGGCGGTCACGAACTCGGCCCCTTGGTGATTCGAGAGATGCCCCCAGTCGCCGAGGTTCCGCGCGATCAAGGCATAGGACCGAGGCGATCGGCGCTGCATTTCGACGTCGTGGTTGAATTCCACCCCCAGCAGGTCAACCTGGGCCATGGCATCGGCCATGGCGTCGGTCCAGCTCCCGGTATCCGCCATGTACCCCATCGCGATCGACCGGGCCCTGCGAGACGGCTTCGCTTCGACGCGAAAGCCGAAGGTCGGGCCACCGTCGTGGCGCAATTCGAGTGGCTCGATCCGTAGCCCCGTCGGCGTGAGGAACGGCCGCTCGTCGTAGTGACGGACCAGTCCTGCCTGATCGAGGTGGTGGAATCCAGGACACCGGCCTAGTTGTTTGCGATGCCCCTCGTGGCAGTAGAGGGTGATTCGCAGCCGAGTCATCTGAACCAAGGTGGCGTTATTGACATGGTCGCCGTGCGTGTGCGTCAGTACGGCCGACGCGATTTGCTCCCAGGACGAGCCCACGCTCTCCAACCGCCGCGCCAGGGCGCGTGGACCGAGCCCCAAATCGAGAAGGAAGCCCGAACCTCCTGTCTGGACCAGGGT
The DNA here is from genome assembly GCF_000242455.2 of Singulisphaera acidiphila DSM 18658. GTDB lineage: Bacteria > Planctomycetota > Planctomycetia > Isosphaerales > Isosphaeraceae > Singulisphaera > Singulisphaera acidiphila. Next base: position 3,349,180 of record NC_019892.1, on the reverse strand, counting down.
TGCGTTCCCCTGCGAACCGCTCGCTAAGACGGCAATCTGAACGGACATTGCGGCGGTCTTTCCTTAGGAAACCGATCAGCTCAAGTCCTTTTGCAAGCCACCAGTAGTTTACGAGAGTCGAATCTCTTGGGCAAGGCGAGGGATAGGGCGAGACGATCGATCGCGATCGGTGTTACCTTTGATGGGGCGGGACGAGTCGGGCAAGTCACGCCTGTGGTTTGCAGGGGACGTTGAATCGGGGCAACGTCACCCGCGACTGTGGCCTAAACTCCAATGGAATCGGATCGATCGACACGGAAGACTGCTTGGACCCGGGAGGTCCAAAAAGGAAGACGATGAGCGACGACGACTCGGATCGTTTGCAGTTTCAACGGATCGGCGAGAAAACGATTCGTCTCGATTTGCCTCCTCAGGACGACGAGCCCGAGGTGGTGCAAAAGGGGCTGCTCGATCTCTTTCGCGCCTGGCTTGCCCAGACGCCCCAAGAGCGCCGAGTCATGCCTCGGCATCAGACGAGGCCGTTTCAGGTCTGGCTCGGCTGGAAGAAAAAGGGGGACGCTTTCTTCGCCAATACGGCCCGGATGGTCGACATCAGTCGAGGGGGAGCCCAACTCCTGGTTGTAGATCCTCCCAGGGAGCGGTCGAGGGTCTGGATCTGTCTGGGTAAGCCCGATCCGAGCGATTGCCTGGAAGCGACCGTCCTCGAGGTCAGGATCGTGAGCCAGAAGGTCTGGACCGTTCGCCTCGCCTTCCGTGAGCCTTGCCCCCACCCTTTCTTCGAGGCGGCCGTCTGCATTCTCTCCCCTTCCGATGCTCGTCAGGCCTCGTCCTCGTCGCTCGAAACCGGCGGAGACGAGGGGTAAGACGTCTCACGACAGCATGTGCCGGACGTCACGGAAAGGCGAGGGTGAACCTCGATTGTTCCGTCGCCTGAAATTCGGATTAACCGAATCGACCTGAATGATGGTTTGTCGCCTTTGCCTTGTCGTAGGCCGATTGTCGGACCACGCTTGCCATCGGGAAAAAGCCGTGCTCCGCCGGGATCCCGCCCATTTTTCCCCGTTCTCATTTCTTGCTGTATCTTTGGGATGATTGCGATCGATCGCCGCCGGATTGGGATGATCCGACGACCGGGTTGGTTCCTCTTCGTGCCTTGACGCACGTCAACGAGAATGGCTATGAGTCAAAACCGCCCTCGCTCGAGCAATGCTTCGCGCCGTCGTCGATCGATGGCGCTCCCGCTTCAGATCGAGGTGATGGAGGCACGCCAACTCCTGGCGACGATCTTCGTCACGACGGCCCTCGACGAGAATAACCCGGCGGATTTGACGCTCTCCCTCCGTGAAGCGATTTTGCTGACGAACGGGACCTTGACGGTCGCTGATCTGAATCCGCTTGTGCAGTCGCAAGTGATCGGCACGCCGAACACCCTGACGCAGGATTCGATCGAGTTTGCGATCCCGGGAGTCGGCCTGCAAACGATCTCCCTGACCTCTGCCCTTCCCGCGATCACGCATCCGGTCAACATCAACGGCTACGGGCAGAGCGGCGCAGCGGCGAACGCAGCGTCGAATACCGACGTCGATCAGGCGACGTTGACCGTCCGCCTCGACGGCACGCTTGCCGGTGCCGGTGCAAACGGCCTGACGATCAAGGCGCGGAACTCCGTGGTCTCGGGCCTGGAGATCGTGAACTTCCAGGGACACGGAATCGAGATCTCCGGCGCGAGCGCCGAGGGGAACTGGCTTTTCGGGAACTTCATCGGGACCTCGACCGATCCCACCAACGGTCGCAACTTCCCTGCTGGTTTGAGCAACGGGCAGTCCGGCCTGTTCATCAGCTCGTCCAACAATCGCGTCGGCGGTAACAACCCGAGCCTGCGTAATGTCATCGCGGGAAATGATGTCGGCGTGACCATCTCGGGTGCGGGAGGGACGGGCAACCTTCTTCAGAACAACTTCATCCTGGACAACCGCAACCAAGGGGTCCTGGTCTCCTCCTCCAACAACACCATCGGTGAGGCGTTGGCCGGCGGCGGCAATATCATCTCCGGGAACGGCTCGCAAGGCGTGAAAGTGACCGGGGGCCCGGATGTCCAAGGCAACCTGATCGTCGGCAACGACATCGGCACCGACATGGGTGTGGGGAACGTCCGTCCCAAGGGGCTTGATCCGAGGCCCAATGGCGCGGAAGGCATTTTGATCGAGGATTCTCCGAACAATACGATCGGTAGCCTGATTCCCGCCGGCAAAAACGTCATTGCCGCCAACCAAGCTGACGGAGTGCTGATCCAGGGGGCAGCCGCAACGGGCAATCGCCTGTTGAACAACTGGATTGGCTTTAATATCGTCAGTAGCCTCGAGTCCCTATTCATTCCCAATAACTTCGATGGCATTCACATCAAGTCTGCCAACACTTTGATTGGCGATGGGTCATCGGCGGGGACGAACGTCGTTGCCAACAATCGTCAGAACGGCATCAGGCTGGAGGGCCCAGGAGCGACCGGCACGCTGATCCGAGGCAATATCATCGGGCTGAATCCCGGTGGTGGGAGCGATTTCGGCAACACGCTCGACGGGATCCGTATCGAAGACGCGGCCAATAACGTCATCGGCGGAACGAACCCGAGCGACGGCAACACCATCTCGGGCAATAACAATGGAATCGTGATCCTCAATACGGGGGCGTTCGGCCCGGCCAGCGCGACGGGGAACATCGTACGGGGGAACTTCATCGGCACCGGGACCGACGGAGTCAGCGACCTCGGGAACGCCGTCGACGGCATCATCCTCAACAATGCACCGCGCAACACGATCGGTGGCGCCGTCTCCGGTTCAGGCAACGTCATCGCGGGAGACAACCGAGGCGTGCGGATCACCGGCTCGGGCGCGTTGGGTAACCTCGTTCAGGGGAACTTCATCGGCACCGACCAAACCGGCACGGCCGTCATCCACAACAAGATCGACGGCGTCCTCATTACCAATGGGGCGTCGAGCAACACCATCGGCGGTCCGACTCCGGGAGCGGGCAACACGATCGCATTCAACGTCGGCAATGGTATCCGCGTCGAATCAGGTTCGGACAACGCGATTCTCTCGAACAGCATTCACTCGAATACGCAACTTGGAATCAACCTCGTTGGAGGCGTGGAAGATGCCTTCGGCGTGACGGCGAATTCACCGGGCGGTCCGCATACCGGCGCGAACCGGCTTCAGAACTACCCGATCCTCACGGCCGTCGCTCCCAATGGAAACGCCACGTTCGTGCAAGGGACGTTCAGCGGGACTCCGAATACGAGTTTCACGATCCAGTTCTTCTCGAGTCTGGTGAAGGACATCTCGGGCTTTGGTCAAGGGAGGTTGCTGCTGGGGTCGAGCACTTTGACGACGGATGCCTCGGGCAATGCGACGTTCGCCCTCAACGTGCCGATTGCCGTCCCCTCGGGACAGTTCGTCACCGCGACGGCCACCGACCCCACGGGCAATACGTCGGAGTTCTCGAACTCGATGCCCAGCGTGCCGGTGACGATCCAGTTTGGCAGCCCGACCTACAGCATTAGCGAGGGAGCTGCAAGCGCCTCGATTACGATCACTCGAAGCGGTGGCACGGGGGGGGCCGTCGCGATCAATTTCGCCACGAGCAACGGCACCGCGACGGCCGGGTTGGATTACACGGCCACCTCGGGACTCGTCTTCTTCAACCCGGGCGAGACGACCAAGACGGTCACGATTCCGATCATCGACGACCAACTCCTCGAGGGGAACGAGACGGTCCTTCTCACCTTGTCAGGCCCGACCAATGGGGCCACGCTCGGAAGCCCTGCCACGGCCGTTCTGACGATCGTTGATAACGAGCAACCCGCCGTGCAGTTCAACGCAGCCAGCTATTCCGTCAACGAAAAAGCAGGGACGGCCACCATCACGGTGACCCGAAACAGCGGCATCGGCACTTTGACCGTCAACTACGCCACGAGCAATGGTTCCGCCCAGGCCGGAACCAATTACACGAGCACCGCAGGCCTGTTGACTTTCAACGCCGGTCAAACGACCCGGACATTCACGGTCCCGATTCTCAACGACAACCTGGCCAGCGGCGACAAGGTCGTCAACCTCACGCTGGCCAACCCGAGCACCGGGATCCTCGGCTCACCGAGCACGGCCGTTCTGACGATTAAGGACAGTGGCGTCGTGACCCCCTCTGGTCCCTCGACGAATCCGAATCCGGGGAATCCCTCGACGAATCCTGGACCGAATCCCGACTTGAATCAGCCTGGCCCGGTCATCTGGGATTTCCACCTGGTCCTTGGCTCCGGCGGAGTGACGGGCATCCTCCTCTCGTTTAGCGAGCCGCTTGACCCGGTACGGGCCCAGAACGTGGCGAGTTACGGCTTTGTCGTGGTTTCCGCCGGGCCTGACGGCGTCTTGAGCACGTCCGACGACTTCAGCGTCTCGTTGGTGTCGGCTACCTACAATTCGGCAACTTTTGAGGTGTTGTTGACTCCTGCGATTCCGCTTCGTTTCAATACTTTCACCCAACTGGTGATCAATGGGAACCCGAGCGCCACGGCGGGAGTGACCAACGCCAACGGAGACCTGCTCGACGGGGATTCCAACGGAGTCAACGGCGGGTCTTACACCGCGATCTTTGGCGCAGGGACCCGGTTCGTATACTCCGACCGAAACGGCGATCGCGTTACCTTGCGGCTGTCCCATGGGGGCCTGATGGAGCTGAGTCGTGGCGCCGATGGAGAAGCACGACAGTTACGCCTCGTCCAGACCGTCACGGGTCGGAGCGTCCTCAACGGAAGTGTGAAGCGTTCGCGGACGGGTGACGGCCGGACCACGCTGGGGACGTTGTCGGGCACGGCCGGCGTCAAGATTCGCTTGAACCGTTCGATCCGAGTCGGCAGGCTCTCCGCAACGCGTTTCCAGACGCCCAGCGGTCCTTACTCGCTTTGAGCGGCGGTTGTAACGAAGCAACGGCCAGCCGTTAGAGAGCTTTCATCGTTGCGCACCTGTGAGCTGGTCCGATGGAACGAACCGAAACGACTCGCCCGTCCACGTCCCCTGACCCACAGTTCAAGGGGTTTGTTCATGTGCGCGGAGCGCGTGAACACAATCTCAAAAATGTCGAGCTCTTCATTCCGCGAAACGCCCTGGTGGTCTTTACGGGGGTGTCTGGATCGGGCAAATCGTCGCTGGCATTCGGCACGCTCTACGCCGAGGCGCAACGGCGCTATCTCGAGTCGGTTTCCCCGTATGCCAGGCGTCTGTTTCATCAATTGGGGGTGCCGGAGGTCGATGAGATCGAGGGCCTGCCCCCTGCCGTGGCCTTGCAACAGCAGCGCGGATCGCCGTCCACCCGCTCGTCCGTCGGGAGCGTCACGACGCTCTCGAACCTGCTCCGGATGCTCTATTCACGCGCCGGCGACTATCCAGGCGGTCAGCCGCACCTCGACTCCGACGCGTTCTCGACCAACACTCCCGAGGGGGCCTGTTCCGAGTGTCATGGCATCGGCCGGATCTATGAAGTCACCGAACGCTCGATGGTGCCGGATGACTCGCTCTCGATCCGAGAGCGGGCCGTCGCGGCTTGGCCGACCGCCTGGCACGGGCAGAACTTACGTGAGATTCTGATCACGCTCGGCTATGACGTCGACAGGCCCTGGCGCGACCTTCCCAAAAAGGATCGCGACTGGATCCTCTTCACCGACGACCAGCCCGTGGTCCCGGTCTATGCGGGATACAACGCCGACGAAGTGCGGCGAGCAATCAAGCGGAAGGAGGAGCCGAGCTATCAGGGCACCTTCACGAGCGCCCGCCGCCACGTGCTCCACACCTTCGCCAAGTCGCAAAGCCCTCTCATGAAGAAGCGGGCCTTGCAGTACATGCTCAGTAGCGAATGCAAGCTCTGCCATGGCAAGCGGCTCCGTCGCGAGTCGCTCTCGGTCACGTTCGCCGGTCTCGATTTCGCGGACGTCTCGAGGCTGCCGCTGGCCCGGCTAACCGACCTCCTCGCTCCTTATGCCGAGGGGACGGCCGTCGCCCTGGCGACGATCGCCACCGAGCATCCGGAGAAAGTGCTGGTCGTCCGGCGGATCGCGGAAGACCTTGCCGCGCGGCTCGCCGTCCTGCTTGATCTTGGGCTCGGCTATCTCTCGCTGGATCGAAACACGCCGACGCTTTCGCCGGGTGAACTCCAACGCTTGCGGCTGGCCACTCAGGTTCGCTCGAACCTGTTCGGCGTGGTCTACGTGCTCGACGAGCCGTCGGCCGGGCTCCATCCGGCGGACACCGAGGCGCTCCTTCGGGCGCTCGATCGTCTGAAGGACTCCGGCAACTCGCTCTTTGTCGTCGAGCACGACCTGGACGTTATCCGCCATGCTGATTGGATCGTTGACGTTGGTCCGGCCGCGGGCGAGCATGGCGGCTCCGTGCTCTACAGCGGCCCCCCTGAAGGACTCGAGGGGGTGGAGGAATCCCAGACCCGCCGCCACCTGTTTAGGGAGGGGGCGTTTCCTGACCGGACGCCTCGTCCGCCGAAGGGCTGGCTCTGCCTGGCCGGTATCACGCGCAACAATCTGAATCAGCTCGACGTCGCCTTTCCTCTGGGGGTGTTCACGAGCGTGACTGGTGTTTCAGGTTCGGGCAAGTCGAGCCTCGTGAGCCAGGCGCTGGTGGAGCTGGTTGCGGAGGAACTTGGCCATGACCTCCAGCCTGATGTCGAGGAAGGGGAAGAGCTCGACCGGGCGGTCGCGGCCCCCCTTGGCGGTCGGATCAAGAGTGGGATGGATGGGATCAAACGCCTGGTCCGTGTCGATCAGAAGCCGATCGGGCGCACGCCACGTTCCAACCTGGCCACCTACACCGGCCTGTTCGACCACGTCCGCAAGCTGTTTGCCGCGACCAAGGAGGCGCAAGCTCGCCACTATGATGCTGGCCGCTTTTCCTTCAACGTCGCCAAAGGCCGGTGCGAAACGTGCGAGGGCGAAGGCTTTGTGATGGTCGAGCTGCTCTTCCTCCCCAGCGTCTATGCCCCCTGCCCCGCCTGCCACGGAGCCCGTTACAACGCGCAAACCCTCGAAGTCAGGTATCGCGAGAAGAACATCGCCGACGTTTTGGGGATGACGATCGACTCGGCCTGGGAGTTTTTCGCCGACGACCCGCAGGTGCTTCGTTCGCTCATGGTTCTCCGGGAAGTCGGCCTCGGCTACCTCCGGCTCGGCCAGCCGGCGACCGAACTCTCCGGCGGCGAGGCGCAGCGGATCAAGCTCGCGACCGAACTGCAACGAACCCAACGCGGCGACACGCTCTATGTGCTCGACGAGCCGACAACGGGGTTGCATCCGGCTGATGTCGATAAGCTCATGGCCCAACTCGATGGCCTGGTCGAATCGGGGAATACCGTCGTCGTTGTGGAACACGAGATGCGAGTCGTGGCGGCCAGCGACTGGGTCATTGACATTGGCCCAGGCGCCGGGGATGAGGGGGGCCGGATCATCGTCTCAGGAATTCCGGCGGATCTGTCCAAAACGCCGGAGAGTCGAACTGCGCTTTATCTCTCGCGATTTCTGGGGTGAGTTGCCTTCTCAAAGAGCGTGAGGCCCCGTGTCTTTTAAAGGCCTCCTCAAGTTGCGTCATGGAAGATGATCCCGACGGTATGGCGGCTGCCTGTCCGCAACCGGCTCACACCGTGCCGCATGTTGACGCGATAGGTGCCGCGCGTCCCTTGGACCGGTCGATGGTGGACGGGAAAGATCACGCCCTGCCCTTGCCCGAGAGGGACGACTTCGGCCCGTGACTGCATCCGTGGCCGTTGCTCGGTGAGGACGAACTCACCCCCCGTGAAGTCGACGCCAGGCTTGGAGAGTACGAAGGCGACTTGAAGCGGAAAGACGTGCTCGCCGTAAAGATCCTGGTGCAGGCAGTTGTAGTCCCCAGGGCGGTAGCGAAGCAGGAGCGGCGTGGGTTTGGTCTGGCCCGCATCGTGGCAACGATCCAGGAATGCTCTGTGTTCGCTGGGATAGCGGACCTCGATGCCCATCGCCTCATTCCAGCGGTTGGCGATCTCCGCGAGTGGCGGGTAGAGCGACTCCCTCAGTTCGGCGATCAACGGCGGCAAGGGATAGGAGAAGTAGCGATACTCGCCGCGGCCGAAACCATGGCGTGCCATCACGACCCGGCTTCGGAAGAGCCCGTCGGTGTCGTACGAGGTGGCGAGGGTTTCGCACTGCTCCGGCGTGAGGATGGGCCCGATCACCGCGCAGCCGTGCTCGTCAAGCTCGGCTGCGATGCTTGCCCAATCGAGGGGCGTGCGAATCGCGTGTGCGTGGGAAGCGTTGGCTTTTGTCATGGTTTCGCGTTGTTGACGTTACCTGTTGAGTTGTTCCGTTGTTCTTGTGACGCCTTATTCCAGAGATGCACTGCGGCATAACCGCGATAAGGCCGCCACCGATCGGTATCGATTGGGGGGTAAGCTGACTCGTGTTGCTCGAGGATTCGGCGAAGCACGAGGTCAGTCCCTGGCCAGGCGTCGGCGTCGCGCAGTGCCCGCAACGCGAAATACTCCACGGTCCAGGGTCCGATCCCAGGCATTTTCAGGAGAGCCTCCTTTACCCCATCCAGGTTACCGTTGTCGGGTTCGGGGAACGGGATCGTCATGTCGGCAATGGCTTGTGCGACGTTCTGCAAGGTGAGGACTCGCTTCGACGGCATGCCGATCGCTTCGAGGTTACCGTCGGCGAGCGCACGGGGAGTCGGGAAGAGGAACAAAGGCCCGCCTTGATTCAGAGCGTCGACCGGCTTGCCGAGCCGACTGGCAATCCGGCCCATGATGGTCGTCGCCGCTTTCACGGTCACCTGCTGGCCGACGATCGTGCGGACGAGCAGCTCGAACGGGGACCAGGCCCCGAGGACTCGGACGCCCGGAGAAGCGGCCAGGAGTGGAGCGAGATGGGGATCGATGCCCAAGACCGCATGGACCGAGGACAGGTCGATATCCAGGTCGAACATCCGCCGCACACGCCCGAGGATGGTCTCAGTCTGCGTCCCGACGTTCCCCCGGATCGTGACCAGAAGTCGGGTGTCCGTCGGGTGATGGGAGAGGGTGAGCGTGCCGACGGCTTTTCCCAACGCGAACGTGCGGACGTAGCGTTCTCCCTCCACCGCCTCGACACCGGCCGTGGCCCGGGTTCCCAGATAGTGGAGGAAGAACGCCCAATCCAGGGGGGGCGTGTAGTTGAGTTCATGCGTGGTGATTTTCCCTTTCATTGGGATCCGCTCGTCTCTCGTTCACGGCGGATCAATTGAGCTTTCCGATCGACGCCCCACCGATAACCCGAAAGTGACCCGTCCGTCCGCACCACGCGGTGGCAAGGGATCGCGACTGCGAGGGCATTCGCCGCGCAGGCCTGGGCCACCGCCCGCACGGCCTTCGGCTGTCCGATCCGGTTGGCGATCTCGGTATAAGTCACGGTCGAACCGGCCGGGATTGCGCGTAGGGCGTCCCAGACGCGCTGTTGGAAGGCGGTGCCTCGGATGTCGAGAGGGAGGTCGAGGCCGATCGATGGCGTTTCCAGGAATCCGACCACTTTGGCGACCCATTGCTCGAAGTCGGTGTCGCCGCCGAGGAGCTGGGCCTTGGGGAAGCGGTCCTGGAGGTTGCGGGCCAACGCGTCCGGGTCGTCGCCAAGGAGAATTGCGCAGATGCCTTTGTCGGACGCTGCGACGAGGATCGAGCCCAGCCAGCATTCGCCGATCGCGAATCGGATGGAGGTGCCGTTGCCACCTGCGCGGAACGTCGTCGGCGACATGCCGAGCACTTCGGTGGAGGACTCGTAGAAACGGCTGTTGGAGTTGAACCCCGCACCGTAGATCGCCTGGGTCACTGTTGAACTCCTTGCGAGCTGGTCGCGAACGCGTTGGGCCCGGTGGGCGGAAGCGTAGCCTTTGGGCGTGAGGCCGGTCTGTTCCTTGAAGATGCGGTGGAAGTGATAGCGGCTCATGCCGACGGAGGTCGCCAGTTCCTCAAGGCTCGGGACTTCTTCCGCCTCTTCGATCGTTCGGCAGGCCCGGGCGACCACCGAGGCCTGGCGCTCGGTCAGACTCGCCTCGTTCGGCTTGCACCGCTTGCAGGCGCGGAAGCCCGCCGCTTCGGCGTTCTGGCAGGTCGCGTGGAACCGAACGTTCTCACGGAGTGCCAACCTCGCCGGGCAGGAGGGTTTGCAGTACACCCCCGTCGTTCGCACCGAGAAATAAAAGTGGCCGTCCGCGGCCGGGTCGCGATCCGTAACGGCCCGCCAGCGAGCTTCATCGCTGGAGAATGGCCTCGCGATCTCTTCGCTCTTTTCGACTACGGTCGTCACGATGATCGTCCTCCCGTCGCTCTCACAAGCCTGTGTGTGAGAAGGCGTCTTGCCGGGCGGGGCATGGCCCACCCGACGACAGTTTGGTTTGGCTACTCGCACGTGCTCTGAATTCGGTTTCACTCGAGGCTCATGAGATTCATCATAAGAGGGCTCTGCCTCGGAGGAACTCCGGTTCTTGCTTTCGAATTCGAGCCGTCGCCAGTGAACGGATTTCGGCGGGTTCAACCGGGTGAGAAATGGGGGTCAGGGGACGTCTCGGCGAGTTCCGCTCGCAACATCGCCAGGATCGGGATAACCGGTAAGGAGATCGCTAGGACCTGCGCAATCCGCAGGTGCCAGGCCCTGCGACACGTCGACAATCAAAGATGTGGTTCCCGACGTCGTCAAGGATCAAGACATGCGGATCAGGCGGATCCCCCTCCCCTTCCTCTTTGCGATCGGTTTCGGAATCGTCCTGTCGGGCCGCGCACAAGCGCAGCGCATGGGGGACGTGCGGGCCGAGGCGCTCCGCCTGTTCGAGGCCGGCGACTATCGATCGGCCCTCCCTCAATTCGACGAGGTCTTGAAGCGGAAGCCGCGCGATCTTGAGGCTCGCACGAAACGCGGGGTTGCCTATCTTCGCCTCAATCAGCCTGCGCAGGCCATGGCCGACTTCGATGCCGTGATCCGGATCACCCCTTGGTCGTACTCCTCGCACATCGACCGTGGAATTGCTCGGGTGATGCTTGGCGAGTATGAGGACGCCCGGAAGGATTTTGACCAGTCGCTTGGACTGCTCGCCCTCTCGTTCAAGCGGGATCCCACCAGCCTTGCGAACGCGCATTGCGGCCTCGGCCAGGTGGCGCACCGGCTCGGCCAGGACGATGTGGCGATCGAGCAGTATGGCGAGGCAATTCGGGCCAACCCGAGCGACCCGAGCGGTTTCCTGGGGCGGGCCGAGGCGCTCGTTTCCAAGAAAGACTTCGAGCAGGCCCTCCCTGACTTCGGTGAAGCGATCCGGCTGAACCCCAGGCAATCCCGGGCTTACGGGTTTCGAGGCGATGCTCTCTGGCAGCTCGGACGGCTCAAAGAGGCGCTTGCTGATTTCGACAACGCGATCGAGCTCGACGCCGACAACGCGGAGGCGCACAGCCGCCGAGGCTCCCTGCTCGCGCAGTTGGGGGAGAACGAGCGGGCGCTCCCCGACCTGGATGCGGTGATTCGGCTCAATCCCCGCCGCGCGGCGGCCTATAAAGATCGCGGCGGTGTTCTCGTCCGGCTCGGTCGTTACGATCAGGCGATTGAAGATCTGAACAAGTCGATTACAATCGACCCTGGCCGCGCCTCGTCGTATCAGAATCGAGGGGCGGCTTATAGCGGCTTGGCGCAGTACGAGAAAGCCGTCGGTGACTTAAACGAAGCGATTCATCTCGACCCGACGAACCCGGGGGCGAGGACGAATTTGGGGCTGGCTCTGTTCGCGCTCGGGCAGTACGAGCGGGCCCTCGCCGAGATGAATGAGGCGACTCGCCTGGCGCCAAACAATTCCTTGGTGTTCCTCAACCGAGCGGGGACTTACGCTCGGCTCGGTCTGCTCGATCGAGCGGTCGAGGACTACAACGAGGCCCTCCGACTCGATCCGAAGGCGATCCTGGCGCACGTGGGACTGGGCAAGGCGCAGGACAGCCTGGGCCGCCGCGTGCAGGCGATCCACAGTTACGACATGGCCCTCCAACTCAATCCGACGAACGCGCGCGTCTACACAAGTCGAGGCAATGCGCGCCGGGCCGAAGGAGATTGGAAAGGGGCGCTTGAGGATTTCAGCAAGGCGATCGAGCTCAACCCGAAATATGCCGAAGCCTACGTCTTGCGCGGCTGGTCCCTGCTCTGCTCTGACCGAGATGGTGCCGAGGCAGACGCCCGGGCCTATCTCACGCTCCAGGAACGGCCCGATTCGTCCACCCTCTATATGTCACTTCTCGGAGCGCTTGGGGCGCGGCGGGCTGGGAACGAGACGGAGGCACGCGTCTTCCTCGCCGGGGCTCTCGCCAGTAACAGCAGTGTCAATGGTACAGCCTGGCCGGGACCGGTGCTCCGCTACATGTACCGATCGCTCCCTGCCCAGGCGATGCTCGAAGCGGCGGGCGACGACCTGCAGAAGACCGAGGCTCACGTCTTCCTGGCGCTCGACCTTCTCCAATCCGGCAAACAGAAATGGGCCGCCGAGCATCTTCGCTGGGCACGCGATCACGGCGTGGCCAGTTCCTCCTCAGCCGACCTCGCTCGAGTCGTTCTGCGCAGCCTTGAATCCAACACCAACAACCGCGAGGCGATGCTACCTCGAGCGAGCGCAGAGTCGGGAATACCGACCGCTCGTCAATAGAGTGAGGCCCTTCACTCGGTGCCCTCAAGGTTTTCTGCGTGTGTTTTCACTTCGAGTGTGCCGATTGGTTTTGAACACGCAGCCCAAGAAATACTTGCACCGAGAGCAGATGATCGTCTTGTCGCGGTCCTGGTCCGAAATCCCGATGGCCAAATTACAACTCGGACAATGAACGACCTGCTTCAGGCTCGACACCGACTCATTAAGGAACTTGGGATATTCCGCGAGGCAAGCCGGGCAAAAGGACGTATCCGGGCCCACGCTGAAATCGCCCTCATAACCGCAGGCCGGACAGGTCCGTTCCGTCCTGACCTTCCCCGGTTCGTCTGCCCCGGTCACCCACGAGACGACGTCATCCTCTGAAACGACCCCGCAATTCAGGCACGGCCCGCTGACGGGGTCGATCGGCTGACCACACGAAGTGCACCGGATCATGTTCCCCATGGTCACCATCGTAGCACAACTGTCATACGGCACAAGTGAGTCAAACCCTGGCTGTTGTGACTTCCGAGCCTGGGGCTTGTTTCAGCGTCGCTCGGGTTTGAGCGCTTCGTTCAGGGCCGCACGGATCGTGGCAAGCGCAGGGCCGGCCTCCGACCGTGAAGCGAGGTTATGCGATTCGGTGGGGTCGTCTTCCAGGTCGTACAGTTCTTCGTGGCCGTCTCCGTTGCGGATGTAGACCTTGCCGTCGAGGATCAGGGAGTTCAGCGAGCCTCGGAAGACGGGTGATCGGCCGTTGTTCGGATTGTTTTTCGCAGGTGCGGCGACTTCGGAGAGCACGGGATCCGTGATGGAATCGACGCCCACGGTGGACGGATCCCAGTGATGGGCGAGCGACGTTCCCGGAAATCGGGGTGCCTGGCTTTGACCGAGAAGGTCGAGCACCGTGGCCGGGAGGTTGCGCAGACTCACCGGTTCCTTCACGAGGATCCCTGCGGGGACTCGGCCGGGAGCGATAATCAAGAGCGGCACATGCACTTCCGCTCGGTAGAGACTGCTGGCGTGTCCGAAGAGTTGGTGCTCGCCGAATTGCTCGCCATGGTCTGACGTGATCACGACGACCGTGTTTTGCAGTGTCCCTTGCCGTTCCAACTCCTCAAAGAGCTGGCCCACCTGGGCGTCCATGTGCGCGATGCAGTCATCGTATGCGTCGCGGGCCAGATCGACGTCTCGGGGTGAGAGCCGATTCTTGTCGGTTTCCCAGAACGTGTTTAGGAGCGAATAATCCGCGCGGTTCTCCGGGCTCCGTCCGAAGTGCTGGGCGCAACCGTCGGGCATCAGATAAGGCGTGTGAGCGTCGAAGAGGTTCAAGAAGAGGAAGGCGGGGTGACCGTCTTGTTTCGCCAGCCAACGGAGTGCATCCCGATGGATGCGTGACGAATCCTTGTACGGCCTGAAAGGAACCGGTACCTTCGTGGGGCGTGCGATCTCCGCGTTCTGAGGACCCTGCATTTGAGTCAAGGAACGGGCGAATCGCGTCGCGATTCCGACGATCTTTTTCAGGAAGACCTGGCCGAGTGCGGTCGAGTGCAGCACGCTCGAAGCGGAGGCTTCGTGGTCCTCGTAATGGATGAACCCGCGATTCAGGCCCGTCTCCGCGCTACAGTAGAGAGTGTTGGCGACAAACCCGCCGGTAGCATACCCACGATCTTGAAGCGCCTCGGCCAGAGTGGGGACCTCGGTATTGAGCGGCTGACCGTAGCCGGCCGAGAGGTCGTGGGGCCAACGTCCTGTGAACATGCTCGCGTGGGAAGGGAGTGTCCAGGGGGCCGTCGACCGGGCGTGCTCGAACCGAGCCCCTTGGCTTGCCAGGCGAGTCAGATTGGGGGTCGTGTCTCGGTGATAGCCGTAAAGGCTCATATGCTGGGCGCTCACCGTGTCCATCACGATGAACAGAACGTTGGGAGCTCCGGACGCGGCGTGCGGCAGGCTTGCCATCGCGCGGTGCTCCGTCCAGGTCTCACGCCCGATCGAGAGGCCGACCATCGCGATGACAACACCGGCCAGCACGGGGAAAGTTTTCAGGACGAGTCGGCCCGATTTGAGGCAGGACGTCTCGATTCGAGGAGCAGCCCGATAGGCGAGGCCGCAGGCGAGGATGGCGCTGGCGATCGGGTGGATCGAGCGAGCCGTGAGGGATAGGCTCAGTAGCGTGACGAACCCGAGGAAGAAGGCCGCGCGGTGGGTCGAGAACCGCGACCACTTTCCGGCGAGTAACCCGAGCAACACCCCCAAAGTCCCGAAAAGCAGGATATGGAAGAGGGGGATCATCCAGGCGATCTGCCGGTTCATCTGGAAGAAGCCGGGGGTCCCATCGCGGAAATGCTTCTGCGCGAGGACGAGTGCGAGTTCCGCCGGGCCGGTGAGCAGTCCGAACCAGAGGGATGCCAGCAGGACCCGTAGCGGGTGAGGTTGGGCCGTCGCCGGGGGGGCCCCGGCGGGTTGCCGCATGAGGAGGAGTCGACGGAGACGGGGACGGCGAGAGATTGATCTCGTGACTTGATCCGTCATAAACGTCGACCCTCCTGGTCGAACGGAATGTCGAGGGCCGCAAGCAAAGGTCGAAGCGGGTTCAGCCGATGTAACCGAGCCCACTGAGGCGGTCCCGGACCACTTCCTCTTCGGCTGCGGAGTAACCGGCCGGCGGGGCCGCACTCACTTCCAAGCCGGAGACGAGCGATCGCCCTTGCATTGACGCGGGGAGGTCGTAGCCGCCCAGTTCCAGCAGGGTGGGCGCGATGTCCAGGAGATGAGCCCCCTGGATTTCGCCTTGGAGCGGGTTGTTCGACGACGCGAGTACGAACGAACCGAATTGGGCGTGGTTGCAGTCGTCGGGGCCCGTGTCGTTTTCCTGAACGTGGATCGTCGGATATCCGACCCCACCCACCGAACGCCAGGCGAGCGCTCCGAAGTGAACGATCAGATCGGGAGCAACGTTCCGCACGTTGCGGAAGGCCTCTTCGGGCTTGAAGACGAGTGTGCCCAGCCGGTTTCCGCCGGGATCGGTGGTGGCTTCGAAGCGAGCCTTGATCTCGTCACGGAACCGCTCGTACTCGGTCGGCTCGATGATTCCCTTCGGCTCGCGCCCCTTCACATTGAAGAAGACACGGGCGTAGTAACCCCCCTCGCTCCAGACCCGCGTCTTGTCCCAGTTCACGTCGAGCTTACTGAACGGGGTGACTTTCTCGGGATACTGATTCAGGACCAGCAACCCCTCGCGGATCAGCCACTCATTGACGCAGAAGCCGCCGTCGAGCTTACGCGCCCCGTGGTCGGAAACGACCAGCACGACCGTATCGTCGGTCAGGAGTTCCAGGACTCGGCCGATCTCCTCGTCGAGGTGCCGGTAATAGTCGCGAATTATGTTTTGATAGGGGTTGCCGGGCTCGTGATGCACATGCTCGGGGTCGTGGTGCTTCCAGAAGCCATGCTGCATGCGGTCGAGGCCGATCTCCACGAACTGGAAATAGTCCCAGTCGGTGTTCTTCATCAGGTGCCGCACAACTTCGAATTGCTTGCGGCTCATGTCGAGGACGGTCTTGCCGAGCCAGTCCTTGTTATCGGTTCGAAACCCTTTGACATCGACCGGATAGGGGCCGACCAAGGTGTTGATTGCATTGCCGAGATCGGCCGGGTGTGTATAGATGTCTTTTGATGTGTCGGGGGTCAGGAAGCAGCCCACGGAAACGCCGTTGAGCTTGCGGGGCGGGTACGCCGGCGGGACGCCCACGACGACCGACCGCTTTCCCTCACGCGCGACCTGATCCCAGATCGCCAGCTCGCTAAACGACCGCGAGTTGACGATGCCCAGGCCGTCATACGAATGATCGACCCGGTTCCGGAAGCCGTAGACGCCAAGCGATCCCGGATCCTGGCTGGTCGCCATGCACATCCAGGCGGGGACCGTGATCGGGGGAATGACGCTTTCCAACCGGCCGTAGCAACCGGCCTCCATCAAGCGGCGCAAGTTTGTCAGACGCTCGTCACTGAATAGCAGTTCCGGCGTCGCGCAATCGAGTCCAATGACGAGGATCTTCATGGCCGCAACGAACTCCCTTCCTTGCGGAATTGACGCCTCAGCGGTTCGTCGAGGCGTCGAAAATGGTCCGAGCAGGGTTCGTCACGTCAGTGACGAGGACCGCGACGGTCAAGATGTGGAGGCTAAGGATGCTTTGACGCCAAAGGCCGAATCATGGTCGACCTGCTCATTCGTTGCAAGAGATCCTTGAAGAACCGGGGGGATCGATCCAATCAGCGAATCCAAACGAAGTGGGACGAACCTGCTGTCGTCCCGCTCGTGGACCACTTGGGGCGAATCTCTCTCTTGGTTAACGGGACGTTCTCGAGGAATGAGTTCCCACGGCCGACACTTCGACAAGGGCCTCGCCCGGATGAGTCCGCGGCCCGCGCCATTCACCTTGTCGTCGATCCTGTCGCGCAAGTCTGGGAAGCGTTGTCTGTGATGATTTCGCCAAGCGTCGAGGAATTCTGAGGACAGACCGAAAGATTTTTGATGCCAAGACGAAGACGTTTCGGCCGAACATGGCCGCAAACCCAATGGCGGCCGCCACGACGGACGTCATGGGCAACAGCGTTTCCGGACCGATATAAGCGAATAACAAAGTACGCATCTCCTCGGGCCTCAATGCCCGATTGGGGGGGGCCACGACTAATAGAATGTTAACCGGGGAGATGATCCTTCCTGGTGTCTCCCTGCTTCAGCGTCAGACGTGACGATTGAGGCAATTAAAAACGAATTCCTTCAGGAAGGTCGCCAAGCGAATTGAACGGATTGCGCCCCCTCCTCGCTCGTTCGTCGGGAGAGAATCGAGCGTCCTGATCATTCCATTCGACGGCTGTATCGGCGATTGAAGAGAAGATTCATCAATGATTCCACAAGGCGATTTGCAAATAAAAGACGCCCCGCCCCTTCGCGGAAGAAGGGGCGGGGCGTCTTTTGCAGGATTCGTTGGACTCAACCGGTGAGTCTGAAACCCCGTTTCTCGTTAACTTTATGCACTCGTAGCGGTGAGCGCGAGCTCTCTGTCTTCGGATTCACTTCCACGCGAAGCCACGTAAAGACAGGGAGTTCATGTTCCCCGCTCGCTCATTGGGGCGAGCGCAGTTCCCGGGGCGAAGCGACTGCGCAACGAAAAACGCCCCGACCCTTCGTTGAAGAAGGGTCGGGGCGTCTTGAAAAGGATTCCGGCGATCACCGACTTTCGCGCCAAAGGCACTATCATGGGCCTGACGGGCTTAACGGCCGTGTTCGGAATGGGAACGGGTGGGACCCCGTCAGTATGTTCGCCGGAAAAGCAACCGGCAGGCGATCAAACCCGCCGGTTCCGTGTGCTCGTTCTCACAGTGGTCGTCACGCAAGCTCAAACCGCGGTTTCATGGGCATGACCAACCGACTTCGAGTCTCTTCACGACGCGTGGTCCCCGTTATTGGATGGGAATACGTCGCCGTGTGATCGATCGAATACGATCGGTGAATGATGCAACCCTGATTCCTGTCCTTCGCGTCCCAAATGGGAACCGGCGGACGGATCGGGGTGGTCAAGCGATCGGCTGTTAGGACCGGTCGGCTGCGGCGATCACTCGCCGTGCACTCCCGGCCTATCGACCTGGTCGTCTTCCAGGAGCCTTCGCACTTGCGTGCTGGAAACCTCGTCTTGAAGAGGGCTTCGCGCTTAGATGCCTTCAGCGCTTATCCTTTCCCGACCTAGCTACCCGGCGGTGCCCCGAGCGGGACAGCCGGTACACCAGAGGTCGGTCCTCCCCAATCCTCTCGTACTAGGGGAGACCCTTCGCAAGTTTCCTACGCCCACGGCAGATAGGGACCGACCTGTCTCACGACGGTCTGAACCCAGCTCGCGTACCGCTTTCATTGGCGAACAGCCAAACCCTTGGGACCTTCTCCAGCCCCAGGATGCGATGAGCCGACATCGAGGTGCCAAACCTCCCCGCCGCTATGGACGCTCGGGGGAGATCAGCCTGTTATCCCCGGAGTACCTTTTATCTGTTGAGCGACGGCCTTTCCATCCAGCACCGCCGGATCACTAACGCCGACTTTCGTCCCTGCTCGACTGATGGGTCTCGCAGTCAGGCACCCTTCTACGTTTGCGCTCTTGTTGCCAGATTGCCGACCTGGCCGAGGGTACCATTGCACTCCTCCGTTACTCTTTGGGAGGAGACCGCCCCAGTCAAACTGCCCGATGAGCACGGTCCCGGTCCGGGCTACGGACCGGTGAGGATCAGAGTCATTTCAGGGTGGTATTTCACCAGTGGCTCCCCGACGGCTGGCGCCGCCGGATCACGGCCTCCCACCTATCCTACACAGAAAGGACGCTGACCCAGTGCCAACCTGCAGTAAAGGTTCACGGGGTCTTTCCGTCTGACCGCGGGTACGTGGCATCTTCACCACGGCTACAGTTTCACCGGGTCCCTCGTGGAGACAGTGCTCCAGTCGTTACGCCATTCATGCAGGTCGGAACTTACCCGACAAGGAACTTCGCTACCTTAGGACCGTCATAGTTACGGCCGCCGTTTATCGGGGCTTCGGTCGCCAACTTCAGCTTACGCCTCATCGGCTCCCTTAACCTACCGACACCGAGCAGGCGTCAGACTCTATACGTCCTCTTGCGAGTTGGCAGAGTCCTGTGTTTTTGATAAACAGTCGCTAGAGCCGATTCTCTGCGGCTCTCCTTACGGAGAGCACCCCTTGTACCGAAGGTACGGGGTCATTTTGCCGAGTTCCTTCACGAGGGTTCTCCCGAACGCCTTCGGATACTCGCCTAGCACACCTGTGTCGGATTGCGGTACGGGCCGGATGGTTCGTCCCGACGGGGCTTTTCGTGGCCGGCTCGTCATCAGGCTTCCAGATCGAATGCTGTCGGCCTTGCGGCACGGGGTCATCTAACACCCCGACCTGACTGGAACCGGCGTCCTCCGTCGTTCAACCTTACCATCGGGTGGCGGAATATTAACCGTCTGTCCATCGGCTACGCCCTTGGGCCTCGCCTTAGGTCCCGACTGACCCTGGGCGGATTGACCTTCCCCAGGAAACCTTGTGCTTTCGGCGGACAGGCTTCCCACCTGTCTTGTCGTTACTCGTTCCGGCATTCGCACTCGCCCACGCTCCACTGGTCGTTTCCATCCAGCTTCGTTGCGGTGGGCGACGCTCTCCTACCATCATTGCTGATCCGCGACTGCGGCACGACGCTTAGTCCCCGTCATTTTCGGCGCGGGATGGCTCGACCGGTAAGCTGTTACGCACTTTTGAAATGATGGCTGCTTCTAAGCCAACATCCCGGCTGTCACCGCGATCCCACTTCCTTTGCCACTGAGCGTCGATTTGGGGGCCTTGGTCGGCGGTCTGGGTTGTTTCCCTTTTGAACGTGAAGCTTATCCCCCACGTTCTGACTCCCGGGGTCCGTCGTGCGGTATTCGGAGTTGGGTTTCGGAGGGTAGGCGGGAAGCCCCCCTACCGAATTCCGTCGCTCTACCCCCGCACGATATGTCCCGAGGCTGGCCCTAAAGCCATTTCGGAGAGAACGAGCTATCTCCAGGTTTGATAAGACTTTCACTCCTCCCCACGGGTCCTCCCCCAGTTTTTCAACACTGGTGGGTTCGGTCCTCCACGACCGGTTAGGGTCGCTTCAACCTGCCCATGGGTAGTTCACCTGGTTTCGCGTCTACTGCACCCGACTATGGCGCCCGATGAAGACTCGCTTTCGCTACGGCTCCCCCCCTGAAGGGGTTAACCTGGGGCCGGATACAGTAACTCGCCGGATCATTATGCAAAAGGCACGCGGTCACGCGGCCCGAAGGCATCGCGCTCCCACCGCTTGTAGGCACGGGGTTTCAGGTTCAGTCTCCTCCCCTCATCGGGGTTCTTCCCACCGTTCGGTCGCCCTACTGGGTTCGCTATCGGTCGTCATCGAGTGCTTAGCCTTGCGGGATGGTCCCCGCCGATTCAGGCCGGGTTTCACGTGCCCGACCCTACTCGGGTACCGAAGAGGGGAGATTGCATCGTCGCCTACGGGGCTATCACCCGCTCTGGCGCTCCGTTCCAGGAGGCTTCGGCTGACGCTCACTCATCCCATGTTATCGGCCCCACGACCCCGCGTGGTGTCCCACGCGGTTTAGGCTGATCCCCGTTCGCTCGCCGCTACTGAGGGAGTCTCGGTTGATTTCCTTTCCTCCGGGTACTGAGATGTTTCAGTTCCCCGGGTCTCTACAGGCATTCCGGGATCGACGTTCGTTGGGCAACTCCCCCGGACATATCGCAGCCTTCCACGCCTGTCTCTCTGATGACGCCTAGGCATCCCCCCCGTGCCCTTAGGAGCTTGACCACGCCGATCCGGACGCCGCGGTTTCCCGAAGGAAGCTCGACAGCCGAATCTGCGAGGGGTCAGTCCCCGATCTGTCTTCGATCGAGTGCCCAGCGTCTCGCGACGCAGGTTCACTCTCACTTGGGTAACGATCCCCATTGTGAGGTCGGTCGCTGTCGCAGCGATCGACACTCACGCATCCGTAAGGGTTCCACTGTATTGTGGAGAGATTCTTCTACTTGGTCTGCCACGACCACTTGTTTGCGGTTCTCACTTGCGTGACCTAACCACCGGATTGTGAAAGAGCAACCGAACCTCAGCGATCAACCGCTCGGCCGAAACCGAGAGATCTTTCACGGAGATCCGCACTGGCCGCTGGCCAGGGGGTGAGACCGCGTACGGTCGCACCCCGCACCCAGCAGTGCAAAGCAAATGAGAGAAACAGAAAGGACCCCTCGGGTGAGGGGTCCCCTCATTGGTCGATCGTGTTCGTGGTGAGAAAACCTTCGTGGGAAGCCGGCGTAAAAACCATCTGATCAAGGAGACGGTGCCGATGCGGCTCTTCTCGAATCGCGACTGTGACCGAAGCCACGTCCCTCGATTCTCAGAGCCGAGATTTTCTAAGAAAAATCCTTAGAAAGGAGGTGATCCAACCGCAGGTTCCCCTACGGTTACCTTGTTACGACTTAGTCCCCATCACGGGTTTCATCTTCGGCGCCTGCCTTGCGGCTCCGGCGACTTCGGATGCCCCCCGCTTTGGTGGCTTGACGGGCGGTGTGTACAAGGCTCAGGAACACATTCACCGCGGCATGCTGATCCGCGATTACTAGCGATTCCAGCTTCATGCGGGCGGGTTGCAGCCCGCAATCCGAACTGAGGAACGGTTTTTGCGATTAGCATGACTTTGCAGCCTAGCAACGCTCTGTCCGCCCCATTGTAGTACGTGTGCAGCCCCAAGCATAAGGGCCATGAGGACTTGACGTCATCCCCGCCTTCCTCCGGCTTAACGCCGGCGGTCTGTCTAGAGTTCCCGGCTTTACCCGCTGGCAACTAGACACAGGGGTTTCGCTCGTTAGGGGACTTAACCCAACACCTCACGGCACGAGCTGACGACAGCCATGCAGCACCTGTGCACGTTGTTCCTTGCGGCCTCACCGACGTTTCCGCCGGCTAATCCGTGCATGTCAAGCCTGGGATAAGGTTTTGCGCGTAGCCTCGAATTAAGCCACATACTCCACCGCTTGTGTGAGCCCCCGTCAATTCCTTTGAGTTTCAGCCTTGCGACCATACTCCCCAGGCGGGGTACTTCACGGTTTCCCTACGACAGGGAGCCCATCGGCGAGCCCCCTATCCAGTACCCATCGTTTACGGCCAGGACTACCGGGGTATCTAATCCCGTTCGCTCCCCTGGCTTTCGCGTCTCAGCGTCAGTAGGCATCCAGGACCTCGCTTTCGCCACGGGCGTTCCTTCCGATCTCAACGCATTTCACCGCTCCACCGGAAGTTCCAGGTCCCCCTATGCCCCTCCAGACTCGTCGTATCCACGCCCGTTCCCCGGTTGAGCCGGGGGATTTCAGCGACAGACGCACGAATCCGCCTACACGCGCTTTAAGCCCAATGATTCCGAATAACGTTCGCACGGTTCGTCTTACCGCGGCTGCTGGCACGAACTTAGCCCGTGCTTCCTCCAGGGATCAATCAAGGCTTTTCAGCCCTTTTTCCCCCTCGACAGGAGTTTACAACCCGAAGGCCTTCATCCTCCACGCGGCGTCGCTCGGTCAGGCTTGCGCCCATTGCCGAAGATTCTCGACTGCAGCCTCCCGTAGGAGTCTGGGCAGTGTCTCAGTCCCAGTGTGCCGGGCCACGCTCGCACGCCCGGTAGGCATCACAGCCTTGGTGGGCCATTACCCCGCCAACAAGCTAATACCACGACAGCCCGTCCCACGACGCCGAAGCTTTGGCAAAACACCGATGCCGGTGTCGTTGCGTCGCTGGGGATTACCCGCGGTTTCCCGCGGCTATACCCAATCCTGGGGTTGGTTACCGTCGCCTTACTCACCCTTGCGCCACTGGCCTTGCGGCCCGTTCGACTTGCATGCCTAATCCACGCCGCCAACGTTCATTCTGAGCCAGGATCAAACCCTTCGAGATTGGTCGTCTCCCCTGCTCCGAAGAGCAATGAGAGCCGGTCCTCACCTTCAAAAGGGTTGAGGAATTTGCTAACTGGTCGCAGCTCGAGTTCACCGGGGCACGCCCCTGTTCCCTCGTGCTGTTGGCTGTTGGATCCGTCTCCGTCGCGGTTCGACCTCCAACCAAACGGGGTCGAGACGACTCAAACGGCTCCACGCCGGCTTCCCTCAAAGGTTCTCTTCAACCACAAGAACCACGATCGACCGGATTGTCAAAGAACGAACGTGCTATCGAAGCGATTGGCCGGAGTGACTTGCTTGAAAAGCGTGTCACGCCGGCCCACCTTACCGACAACATCGCGGCCCGCCGTCCTGGTGATCGGTTTCCCGTTCCAGGTCAGCCGGCCGTTGCGTTGTCACCCGTGGTGACACAGGCGACAAGGACTATATTAACAGGGTCCGGGCAGGAGTCAATTTGGTAGTCCCCCGTTTCTCATGGATTTCATGTAAGACCTCTGAATGAGAACAAATGTATAGTGTATTTGGGCGGCTGCTTGCGTTGGTCGGAATCGAGGCTTACGATGGCCCTCACTCCATCCTAAAAGAACGTGTTTTCGAGGGAGAGACTTCATGACGCGCCCGCGTTTCGAGTGGTCTTTGCTGGGTCTTCTGCTGGCCTTGCCCCATGGGGGGTGTGGAGGTGCGGGAGGGGAGGGCCACGCGATTCAAGGTCCCGATCGTGGGGCGGCCAAGCGCGTCTACTTCGTGGGGTTCGATGCGAGTGCGCCACTCGTTAATGCATTGAAGCAGGATAAGCTTCAGGGGATCGTCGTCCAGAACCCTTACCTTATGGGGCAGCTCGGGGTCAAAACGCTGGTTCAGCATCTCGAGAAGCAGCCCGTCGAGACGCAGGTGTCGACGGGGGAGACGATGGTGACCCCCGACAATATGGAAGAAGCGGCCATTGCGCCGCTCCTTCGTCCTGCCAAGGCGGAGAATCGAGCCGAGGGGAGTCTGTCCGGAACCAAGACGAAGAAATGGCGGGTCATGGTGATCCCGAAGGGGACGACCCACGAGTTCTGGATGACGATCCATGCGGGAGCACTCAAGGGAGCGGCCGACCTGGGCAACGTCGAGGTGATCTGGCAGGGTCCTCAAAAAGAGGATGACCGGCTTCAGCAGATTCAGCTCGTTCAGAGTGCGGTGGCAGCCGGGGTCGATGGGATCGTTCTGGCTCCTTTGGATGCCAAGGCCCTCGTCAAGCCGGTCGAGGATGCCGTGGCCAAAGGGATTCCGGTCGTGATCATCGATTCAGGCCTCGAATCGAAGAAGATCGTCAGTTACGTCGCCACGGACAACTATCATGGCGGGGTGCTCGCCGCGAAGCGGTTGGGAGAGTTACTTAAAGGAGAAGGAAAAATCATCTTGCTCCGTTACGCGGTCGGTTCCGAAAGCACGGAGCAGCGCGAGCGGGGATTCACCGACACGATGAAGAGCGAGTTTCCCAAGATCCAATATCTCTCCGACACGGAGTATGCGGGGGCGACCTCGGACACGGCCCAGCAAAAATCGCAGAGCTTGGTCACGCGCTATCGTGGCCAGGTGGACGGCGTCTTCTGTTGTAACGAGTCGAGCACGTTCGGAATGCTCCGAGCATTGGAGGGGGCCGGCATGCTGGCTTCGCGGCCGTGACCACTCCCCTGCTGGAGATGCACGGGGTTTCCAAGTCGTTTGGCGCGAGCCGCGCGCTCGACAATGTCTCGCTTGCGCTAAGGGGAGGCGAGGTCCACGCGCTGATCGGGGAGAACGGGGCCGGTAAAAGCACCCTGATGAAGATCCTCAGCGGCGCCTATCGGCCCGATCAGGGGAGGATGGAGATCGGGGGCGTCGCTTACGCGCCTCGAGGCCCGCGCGGAGCCCGCAACCTCGGGGTGGCCATGATCTACCAGGAGCTGACGCTCGCCCCGCACCTCTCGGTCGAGGCGAACGTCATGCTCGGTCAGGAGCGGGTCGTCGCCGGTTTCATCAGGCGGAAGGAGCATCGCCGACTGGTGGCCCAGGCCCTCGAACTGCTCGATCACCCCGATATTCGGCCGGAGACTGTGGCCGGAAATTTGAGCGTCGGCGCCCAACAACTCGTCGAGGTGGCCCGTGCCCTGGTCGCGGACGCTCGCCTGATCGTCTTCGATGAACCGACGAGTTCGCTGACCGAGCGTGACGCCGAGCGCTTGTTCGAGATTATCGAGCGTCTACGGGCCAAAGGATTGGCGATCGTCTATATCAGCCACTTCCTTGAGGAGGTCCGTCGGGTCGCTCAACACTATACGGTGCTTCGCGACGGCCGCTCCGTGGCCACAGGGCCGGTTGCGGGGACCGAACTTGCGACGATGATCGGACAGATGGTCGGCCGCGACCTCACCGAACTCTTTCCCCGCGTGCCCCACGAGCCGGGCGAACCGATTTTGGAACTGACCGAACTGTCGCGCCGCCCGATCCCCAAGAAGGCGGATTTGGTGCTCAGGCGTGGTGAGATCCTCGGGATCGCCGGCCTGGTGGGAGCCGGGCGAACCGAATTGCTTCGCGCGATCTTCAGTCTCGATTCGGTACGGTCGGGTTCGGTTTGCGTGAGAGGGATTTCCAGCCGGAATGCCACACCGCGACTGAGGATTCGCCAAGGGCTGGGATACCTCAGCGAAGACCGCAAAGGGGAAGGACTCGCCTTGGGGCGCTCGATCGAGGACAACATGACTTATTCGGCCCTCGACCAGTATTCACGCTGGGGATGGCTCGACCTGGGCCGGCGGAAATCCGATGCCGCAGGCTGGATGACCAAGCTCCGAATCAAGGCGATCAGCCCCTCGCAGGTGATCGGTGATCTTTCCGGCGGCAACCAGCAAAAAGTGGCGATCGCCCGACTGCTACACCAGGACGCTGAGGTTTTGCTCCTCGATGAGCCGACGCGGGGGATCGATCTCGGTTCGAAGGCCGAGATCTATCGTTTGATCGGGGAACTGGCTGCACAAGGGAAGGCGATCATCATGGTGAGTTCCTATCTCCCGGAACTCTTTGGAATTTGCGACCGGATTGCCGTCATGACCCGGGGCGTCCTGAGCAAGGCGCGACCCGTCTCGGACTGGACCGAACACAGCGTTATGGAGGTTGCGACCGGAGGCTGAGAGTTCCTCACCTCGGACCGAGAGGATGTCAGAGAAGGAAATGAAGCCGGGTCGGGCGAACTTCAGGAATGGGCCGATACGGCACGAATCCTCCCCAGGGACTCGCTTGTAATGACGGAGTCCGTCGGCGATGCTCAAAATCATCGTGCGGACCGCGAAACGCATTTTCGAAAGTAATGTAGAAAGTAAAGAAGGGGGCGGCCACGTGGCTGTATGCGCGGACGAAGTAGGACGTGAAAAGGGATCGCCTGCGCTTCGAGGAAGCTTGGGCTGGGCCTGGACGGTCTTCGGACCGTTTCTCGGATTGATCCTGATCACGGTCTTGTTTGCGTACCTGACGCGGCAGTCCGGTTCGTTCCTGACCCTCTACAACTGGCGGACGATCGCGGTGCAAACCGTGATCGTTGGCACGGCGGCCTTGGGAATGACCGTGATCATGATCTCCGGGGGGATCGACCTGTCGGTCGGCTCGGCGGTCGCGCTGGTGACGGTTGTGATTGCCCTGGCCGTGCGTGACCTGGGGTGGCCGATGCCTCTGGCCTTGGTGGGAGGCATCGTGGTCGGGGGGCTTTGTGGGCTCTGGAATGGGGTCTTGATTACAGGGCTCGGCGTGGTTCCCTTCATTATTACGCTTGGCGGTCTCAAAATCTTCCGAGGGCTGGCGAAGTGGCTCTCCTCGAGCACGGCGGTCTATGTGCCGGACGAGGCGAGAGTTTGGTGGTTTCGCTCGATCCTGGCCACTGAACCGGAGCCGCGCTGGTTGCTGGTCGCTCCCGGAGTCTGGTTACTACTGCTCCTGAGCCTTTTCTTGGCCTTGGCACTAAGACACAGCTTGTTGGGGCGTTATATCTACGCAATTGGTTCGAACGAATCGACGGCCCGTCTCTGTGGGATTAACGTACCGGTCGTCAAACTGGCGGTTTACGGCCTTGCGGGGTTGGCCACTGGTTTGGCGGGGGTGATGCAGTACGTTTACCTCGATGCCACGGGGGACCCGGTCACCGCCGACGGACTGGAGTTGCAGGTCATCGCGGCGGTGGTCATCGGCGGTGGGAGTCTCAACGGGGGTGAGGGGACCGTTGTGGGGACCTTGATCGGTTGTTTGATCATGTCCGTCCTGAACAACGGGTGCGTCCACGCCGGGATCCCGAACGCCAGCCAAGACGTCATCATTGGAGCCATCATCGTGGCGGCCGTGACACTGGATCGATTCCGGCGGCGTCGCGATCTCTGAGGTTTCGAAACAGGAGGCGAATCATGATGAGATTAAGCTTGATCTGCCTGGTAGCCTTGTCGACCTTGACGTTCTCTTCGTCGCCCAGCGCCGCGGAGGAAAAAGTGGAAAAGCCGACGATCTCGGTGAGTGGGACAGGCAAGCTCTCCACCGCTCCGGACATCGCGGAAATCCAAGTTGGGGTGCGATCGCAGGCACCCACCGCCCAGGCCGCTTTGGCCGCTAACAACGAGTCGATGAATGCGATGTACGCGATTTTGAAGGAGAACGGGGTCGCGACCAAGGATATTCAGACGACCCAGATCCAGGTCAGCCCGGAATACTCCCAGCCGCCCAACCAACCCAGGTCTGTCAATCAAGCGGAGTTTATTCCCCGGATTGTCGGTTACCGGGTCGACAACACCGTGCAGATTACCGCACGGCAGATTCCGAAGCTCGGAGCGCTGCTTGACGGCCTGGTAACGGCGGGTGCCAACCAGATCCACGGAATTTCGTTCCGGGTCGACAGCTCCGAAAAGCTCATGGACGAGATCCGGAAAAGGGCGATGGCCGACGCGAAGGGCAAAGCCGAATTGCTGGCGGGAGAAGCGGGCGTTGTCCTCGGTGCTCCTCTCAAGATCGTCGACGAAGGGGGATCACGCCCGCCGAGTCCGCTCTACGCACCCCGGATGGAGATGATGGCGAGAGCGGCCGCGCCCATGCCGATTGCTGCGGGGGAACAGGAACTGGCGGTTACGGTTCACGTCGTCTATGAATTGAAGCCTGGCAAGTAAAGCAAGCTGGGTTGAGTTCGTTCAAGTTTCGAGCGTGGGCGAGCCGAATTGTCTTCGGATTGACACTGAACGACCGCGCCAAGTAGGATGCGGCCGCACCGGCGTCCCTCGCTCGGAGCGATCGGAAAGGGCGGCATTGCCATCACCCGAATTTGAGGACGCCTCGCGGACGACTCAGAACCGAAGCACCCTCGTCGATGGAACGATCTCTGACTACTTGGATTCCGGTCTCTCATCTGTAGGTTGAGTGGGCCGGAATCTGAGCGGCACGAGGGTGGGCCAATCGGTCATTTGGAATTGACCGGAGGCCAAGCCACAGGGAAGTGCGACCGCGCATGGCCACCACGCTACCAACGTCGAGACAGACGCCTCGTCGATCCTCTGCTGGACCTATCCCCCCCCATCCCACTCCGAATCGCGCTCCCGCCCCTCGGCGGATCGCATCGAATTTTGTCTTCATGAGCCTGGCGGAGATTATCTGCCGGGGTGCGTCGGTGGCTGTCACGCTCACGCTGGCCAAGCGGTTGGGCATGGCGAACTACGGGCGGGTCGGATTTGCCTTCGATATCGTCTTTTGGCTTGTCTTGTTGGTGCGGGATGCGTTTGAGGTCATCATCTCGCGCGAGCTTGCCCGCCACCCGCGTCTGGTCCGGCCGCTAGTCAATCACGTCCTGGCGCTCAGGGGTGTGCTCTCCGTCAGCCTGTTCGTGGGGCTTGTGACGGTGAGTTCGCTGACGATCTCGACGGCCGCGGACCGAGCGATCCTCGCGCTCTATGGTCTGTTGCTTCTGACCACAGCTTTGGGCCTCGATTTCGTCTATCGAGGGACGGAACGGATGGGGCTGGTCGCCCTCTCGCTCTGCATCCGGACCCTGGTCTATGCGACGGGCGTCTGGATGAGCGTGGGGGATGCGTCGCGGATTGTGTGGGTGCCGGCCTGGCTTGCCTTGGGCGAGGCATGCGGGATCACCCTGGTCTGGATCTGTTACTCGCGACAGTATGGGCTGCCCCGACCTGTCCTTGGTTTTCGGTTCTTACGGGTCTTTCTCAAGCGGGGCCGCTCGGTCTGTTTTATTCAGATTGCTCAGACGGTGATTAGCTCGGCCGATTTGATGGTGGTCGACCTGATGAGCCGCCGTTGGTCCGACGTCGGGCAGTACGGGGCTCCTCATCGGATGATCACGGCGATCCTGACGTTTGGGATGATCTTCCAACAGGTCACGTTCCCGACGTTGGCTCGGTCTTGGCGGCAAACGACTGCCGCCGGACGTGATGCGCTGAATGTGATGGTCAAGGTCTTGATGTTGGGTCTGATTCCGATTGCCGTCGGTGGAGCCGTTCTCTCAGGGCCGTTGGTGCGGTTCATGCTCACCAAGGAGTATGCGGGGGCGGGGCTCTTGCTGGCCTTGGGGATCTGGCGCGCTCCCCTGCTGACTCTGGCTTATCTCTACCAGACGACTCTGATTGCGGTGAATCGCGAGGGGGCCGGAGTTCGCCTGCTGCTCTCCGGCGCCGCGGCCTCGGCTCCTTTGGTCGCTTTCTCCTGCTACTGTTTCGGGCTTCCGGGGGCTGCGGCGGCCGTCTTGGTCATTGGCCTGTCTTTGGTTCTTGCCGGCTACATGCTTTTGGCGCGTGAGGAGCGGCAGCCCGAGTGGCACCATCATCTGGGGAGGCCGCTCGCGGCGTCCGCTGTGATGGTTCCCGTCTGCCTCTTTCTGGCTCAATGGCATGTGCTGGCGGGCGTCGCGGGAGGAGCGTTGACCTATCTGGCGACCCTCTGGGGCATCGGCGGCCTTCGTCAGGACGAGTTGCGGGCGGTCTTGTGCCGGGGAGAAGCGCGGACGATCCCTCGGCCGCACACTCGATTCGCAACCCAAGAGACATCTTGAATCGGAGACGGAAACCGAAGAAGGCGAACTGGTATTTCCCCAATAAAGCTGGTAAACCTTCGGCCTCTCGTCACAGTTCGATGCTCGCCGCTGATCCGCTTGCCGTGCTTGAGATTGAGAGTGTCGAGGTTGTGCCGAACAACGGACGCAGACAGGGAGGTCGCCGTTGAAGTTCTGTATGGTCACCACGTTCTTCGGCGCGCACAGCTTTGGTGGTGACGCCGCCTACGTGGATCGCCTGACGCGCGCGCTCTGCCGGCGTGGACATGAAGTCCATGTCTTCCATTGCGCCGACGCGTTCAATGCGGTGCGAGGGGCCCACCCCCTGCGCTCCTATACGCCGCCGCCTGGTCTGCACATCCATCAGCTCGAAAGTGGCTATGGAGTGCTGTCGCCGCTGGCCACCCAGATGACCGGCCGTCCTTATTTTAAGGCCGAGGCGCTCCGAGCGGAGCTCGACGCCGTGGATACCGACGTCGTCCATTTCCACAATATTTCGCTGGTCGGGGGGCCGGGCATCCTCCACCTCGGCCGCCGTGCCGCGCGGATCATGACCGCTCACGAGCACTGGCTGATCTGCCCGATGCACTTGCTCTGGAAGAACGGCAAGAAGACGTGCGACGGACCGGATTGCACCCGTTGCACCTTGGCGGGGGGGCGACCTCCCCAGGCCTGGCGCTACACCGGGGCGATCGACCGCGGTCTTCGCGAACTCGATGCGCTGATCTTCCCCAGCCGTCATGCTCTTGAAGAGCATCGCACGCGAGGCATTGGTGCACCCCTGATCCACCTACCTTACTTCCTGCCCGACGACTGGTCGGCGGGGATTGAAGATGAAGAGCCTGAAATGGCCGAACGGCCTTATCTGGCCGCCGCCGGGCGCCTCGTCCGCATGAAGGGATTCCAGCGGCTGATCCCGCTGATGCGGTACTTGCCCGAGGTCGACCTGCGAATTGCGGGTACGGGACCCTACGAGCAGACGCTCCGCAAACTCGCTCGCGGCCTCCCGAACGTCCATTTCGAGGGCCTTCTCGGCGGTCAAGGGCTGGCCAGGCTGTTCCATGGAGCCCGCGCGGTCGTCGTTCCTTCGCTTTTCCCCGAGACCTTCGGTTACGTTGTCCTCGAGGCCTACGCGGTTCGGACCCCGGTCGTGGTTCATACCGGTGGTGGAGCGCTCAATGAGACCGGGGTGCTCAGCGGCGGGGGCCTGGGGTACTCGAACGACGCCGAAATGCTCCAGGCGATGAGACGGATCGTCCACGATGACGAGTTGCGCGAGGAACTGGCCGATCGTGGCTTTACGATGCGCACGGGCGAGTGGTCCGAGACTGCGCATATGGACAAGTACTTTGGTCTGATTCACGGGATCCAGACTGGCCGAGCCCTCCCTCCCCCCCACCGGCCGCCCACGCATCGTGCCGGGCCTTTGCCCCACGGCACGACCCTTCGGAATGAATGGAGTTCGCGGAACTGATGAGGCTGAGACTGGGCGAATTTCTCGCCGGTCTGATCGTGCTGAGCTTGGCCCTGATCTGCTTCGCTCGCTTGGTGGCGGAGCCATCGGGGTTGCTCGTTGATGGCGAGCGGCCCAGCGTCGATCACGCCCAACGCGACGATTTTCGCCCGATCGGCAATGACCTGACGTTCTTTTATCTGCCTCACTACACTCGTGTGGCCGATCAAGTTGCGCGTTACGGCCGAGTTCCCCACTGGGATCCCTTGGGTTTCGCCGGTCGGCCGCAGGTTGGTAACCCTCAAGCGGGGCTCTTTTATCCACCGCTCCGGCTGATCTGGAGCTTGCGGGCCCCGTCGGCGCTGGGGTGGTTGACGGTCGGTCACCTGCTCTGGGCAAGCCTTGGTCTCTTCGTCTTGATGCGGAGTTTGGGGGCAGGCCTCGCCGCCGCCACGGTGGCAGCAGGGTGTTTCCAAGCGTCTCCCTACGTTTTGGCCCAGGTGTTCGAGGGCCACTATCCCCACGTCTGGGCCGCATCCTGGTATCCGTGGGCCTTCTGGGCGTTCCTCCAGTTCCGCCAACGGCGGTGGGGCCGGGCGCTAACGCTCGCGCCGATCCTGGCGCTTGCCCTACTGGCCGGGCATCCGCAGGAGTGGTTTTACCTTCTCTTCATTTTGAGCCTCTGGGCGCTCTGGGATGCGGTCCGCCAAGGCGCGCAAGGCCAGCGTCGAGCGGCGTTCGCGACGCTTGCCGGCTGGTCGTTTGTAGTGGCCTTGAGCCTCGGCTTGGCGGCCGTGGAACTCATCCCCGACATGATGGCCCAGGCCTGGACGTTGCGGGGCAGCCACCTCTCGTTGGGCAAGGTGAGCCGGTATCAACTGCACGCGCTCAACGTCTTTCAGCTTTTGAGTCCTGGTGCGCTGGGGGCGCCGAACGACTACTTCGGCCATGATAATTACTGGGAAACGGTCCTTTCGATCGGACTCATCCCGCTGGTTCTCGTCGCGGTCGCGGCCGCGCGGTATCCAGACAGGCGACTCGTTCGCGGCTGGCTCATTCTGATCGGGGGGGCTCTGGTCTTTGCGGCGGGCCGGAAACTCGGCCTCTTTGCCCTGCTGTTCGAATGTGTTCCCGGCATGAACCGGTTTCGGGTGCCCTCTCGATCGCTGTTCGTCGTCAGCCTGGGCACGGCGGTGATGGCCGGATTCGGGGTTGAGACTTTAGCGCTTCGCTCATTCGGCGCTGTGGGTTGGCAATGGCTGGCCAGGCGATTTCGGCTCGTGGCCTTCGTGGTCGGTGCGTTCCTCCTCGGGCTCTTGCCGTTTTCGACGACCGAGCGAGCCGATCCCCAGGCGCACCCGGACCGTGCGCTCTCGTTGCGAGAGATTCGGATCTTCCTGAGGAGTCAGGGGGAGAGTCAACCCGTGGCATTGGTCGCGGGCCAAATCGCCCGGAGCGGGACGTTCTGGTTCGCGATTGTCAGCGTCGTGGTCATTCTCGCCGTCGGCCGTTCGTCCGGCCATCGGCCGCAGCTTGCCTTGGCTCTCGGGCTCCTCGGCCTGGTCGAACTCGGCTGGGCCGGCCACGGTTTGCTCAAGGTTGCTCCGCCATCGAAGTTCCTTGGTTCCGACCCGATCAGTCAAGCGCTCCGGGATGCCGTGCCGCCGGTCGATGGTCCGTTCCGGATTCGGGCTCGCGACACGCTCTATCAGGATCTGCGCGCGTCCTCCAACGGGTTCGAGAAAATCAACATCAACGATTCGTTCCAGATCCAGCATGCGGCGAATCTCTACGAACCGCTCTATGACTTGCTCTACATGCCCCCGGCCGTTGACCTGAAATTGCCGATGAGCGAGGTCGCCGCGCAACATCGGCAGGCGAATCGTCAGCGGATCCTCGATCGAATGAACGTGGCCTTCCTCGTCTCCGACCACTTCGAGAACAACCCTCAATGGCCGCTCGTCGCCTCGGGCACGACTCAGGGCTCGCGGTTTTCGATCCATCGCAATCCGACCGCAATGCCTCGCGCCTATGTGGTCCCCCGGGCTGAGCCGGTCGTGGAGGACGCAGCCTCGGCACTGGCCGGTTTCCGCGCGGTCGATCCTCATGAGGCGGTGCTGATGTCGGCCGACCCGCTGTTGCCGACGGGGCCGCGCCAGCTGTTTATACCGGCCGTCTGGGGCTCGACCGACCCCGATCGCGTTGTGATCCATGTGACGACCGAAGCGCCGGGCCTGCTGGTGGTCGCCGACACCTGGATGCCGGGCTGGAATGCACAGGACAACGGCCGTCCCGTGCGGCTCCTTCGAGGCAACCATGCGCAGCGTGTGATCCCATTGACCCGGGCAGGGCGACACGAGGTCATCTTGCGCTACGAGGCCCCTGGCCTCAAACGCGGAACCGCCGTCACCCTGGCATCGCTTTCCGCCTGGATTGCGGTCTTCGTCGCCACTCTCGGCTGGCAAGTCCGTTTTCCAGAATTTAGACCCAGCCGTGACGCTTGCGGAGCCACCACTCGAGGGTCAGGAGTGCGGTGAAGACGAGGAAGAAGGGCCAGTTGTCCCAGATTTTGTGCTCGATCTGAGTCATGGATTCGGTCGAGATCTTGCCGTTGAGGGTTTTGAGGTACTTGGGTAGCTCTTCCGAGGCGAGATACCGACCTCCCGTGGTTTCGGCCATCTGCCGGAGCAGATCGAGGTCGGCGGCGGGACTTTCCATTTCGCGATCGTCCTGATAGACGAGGAATCGGGAACTGTCCCGGCCGACTTCCTGGCCGTTTCGTTTTGCGGTGACTGTCACACGATACAAGCCGGCCTGGCCGATCACGGGGAAGGAGCCTCGCGCCTCGTCCCGCTCGTTGTAGACCGGGACCGGTTCTTCCGGGGTTTTCGATCCTTCCTGGGTAACCGCGGCTTGATAGGTGAGGTTGGGGATCGGCAGGTTCTTGGCGTCGCGTCCGGTGACCGAGAAGCCCAACGTCTCCCCCACCGAGAGCCGTCGGCTGTCGAGCGTCAGCTTGACTTTGTCGTCCCCCTCGTCCTCCTTGTGCGAGAGCCAGAACGTCACCTGTCTCCAGAATTTGCGGTGCGCCGCCTGGCCTTGTTCGGAGGCGCGTGGCCAGACCCAGGTCTCGCCGCCGAACGCGATGACCCGCCCTGCCCCGATGTCGCTGGCGATCATGAGCGGTTCGCCGTTGGGGGCACCGGTCCGCGCGAGCACCATCGCGTTCGCTTTCGGTTCACCGAAGCGATTGGTGCCGGTCAGGGGGGGAAGGGTCGTCCAGATCCGCTTGCTCTCCTCGCGAGTCGGGGCGATCTGGAAGAGATAGTTCTCGAGCCCGGAGGTTTGCGGCTCGAATCGAACCCCGTCCTTGGGTTCCAGCTGACCGTCGTTGGGACCGATCTTCACGGGCAGGATGCCCGCGATGGGGGTATCGGCCCACTTCCCCGAGCCGAAGCTCGAGCGGCCGCCAAGCATGATCAGCCCCGCGCCATCTTTTTCCACGGCCATCGTGAGGAGCTGCTGCTGCTTCGGCGTCAAGAAATTGGCGGGCACGTCACTAAGAATGTAAACATTGTACTTTCCTGGCGCAAAGACGGTGTCTTCGAGCTCACCCACGCCGTTGTCGGCCGGTTTGCGGAGTACGACCACATCCCCCTGAATGTCGGGTGACGACGTGACGGCCCGGTTCCAGAACTTATATTCCCAGGGGGAGGAGGGCCCTTGAACGAACAGGACGTTCAGACCACCGGAGAGGACGTTGACGAACGTGCTCATCTCATTATTGGTGGTAAGCAATTCCTGGTCTTTGGGTTTGACCCGGAGCGTGATCAGTTTTTCGCCGGGCGTCTGCGGGATATATTTCAAACCTTTGATCGGGATGACTTCGGTGCCCAAGGGAGCCTCGAGGGTCGTCTTGGCCACCGGCTTGTCATCGACCAGCATCTCAAGCTCGATCGGCTGCTTGGGGAAACCACGGACCACGACCGAGCCCTTGATCTGGAGCTGGTTCTTGACGAAGACGGAGGGGCCTGCTTCAAAGCCTCGGATCGAAATGTCTTTCGAGGTTGGGCCGGCGCTCTCCGAACCGACGCCGACGGCGGTGATCTGGATTTGCTGGCTGCGGAGCCGGCGCGCGGCGACGAGCGGGTTCAGGCCCGCGTTGTTCGAGGCGTCGGAAATGACCACGAGTGCGGCGACTTGCGTGCCGGCTTGGCGCTTGACGGCTTCGAGCAATGCCGCGCCCAGCGCGGTCTCCCGGCCGTTCGGTTCCTCTTTCGCCCTTTCCGAACTGGCGATCGGTTCTTCGCGGAGTGTGGAGTCAAACTGGTAATACTTGACGTCGAGGTTCGGTCCGAGCGTCTTGGCCACCGGGCGGGCCAGGTCGAGCGCGGCCCGAGCGGCCTCCCAGCGGCTCTTGCCTCCAGCCTCGTCCTTGAATTGCATGCTCTTGGACACGTCGGTCAAGAAGACCACCGAGGCCGGCTGCTTCTTCTTTTCCTGAAGGATCACCGACGGTCTCAACGCGGCCAGCAGGCAGAGCAAGACCGCCGCCAGGCGCAGGGCCAGGGCGAACCAACGCCAACGCCCCGTGGTGCCGCGCAACCGCTGTGCGTAGGCCCAGACGGTCAGGGCGGTCACGATCAGGGCGGCCACGGCCACCACGAACCAGGAGCCGATCGGGTCGAAACTCACGTTCATCGTAACGACCTTCGGAGCGGCTCCGGTTGGTGAATTCGAGTGCTGCTCATGACCCTCACGCAGGCACTCCCACGGCCCCTCTCGGGGCGCTCTCGCGGTGGAACTTGTTGGCCAGGAGATTCTCGAGCGTGACCAGGATCAGGATCAGGCCCATGAGCCAGGGGAAGATCTCGAACCCCACCCGGCTCATCGTCACCTCACGCTTCAGGCTCTCGGCATCGGTCGCTAGATTGTAGCCCTTCTTGCCGAAGAGCGCATCGAAGTCGCTGGCTTCCATCGCCGTATAACTCATCTCGGAGCCTGGCGGATTGACGCTGAAACCCATCAGCGCCTTTTCCCCCTCCGAGTTGGAGGCCGTGACCGTCCACTGGCCGATCGGCGGAGTCACGATCACGAGCGAGTCGACCGGCGGGTTGAGTCGCTCGGTCGTCTTGCCGTCCTCGCTCTGCATCACGTAGTTCTTGAACCGGCGCGTCGGATCGACCGGGAGGACGGCATCCTGCCCGACCTCATAGTTCAACTGTTCGCTCGACGTCCCGGCCAGGTAGGGGATGGTCTGCTTCATCAGGAGAAAGAACGACCAGTTTTCGCCAACCGGCAAAGCAAACTCATTCCAGGCTGTTTTTAAGCGTGAATCCGTCACCCGCGACAAGGGGGTGGTCCAGAGCAAGACCCGGCCGGTCTGCTTCCCTTGGAACGAACGCTCGACAAGGGCAGGCGCTCCGTTGGAGTAAGAGAGCAGCGTCCGAGAACCCTTGGGCGGGGTGATTCCCCAGTAGTGGTAGATCGGGATCTGCGAGAGCATCTCGCCGAGCTGGCGCGGGTAGCTGCGGAAGAGGGGATGCGTCAGGTCGGCAATCTTGCCAAAGCTTGTTTCCTTGGGAGATTCCTTTTTGGTCAACGAACCGGGGATGAGTTGCGAGGCGACCGGGAGGTTGTAGTTTTCAGGGTTGCAGTACTCACCCAGGCCGATCACCAAGCCTCCCCCCTCGCGTACGAAGGCGTTGAGGCGGCTCCAGCCGGTCTCGCTGACTTCCTTGACGTTCAGGAGAAAGACGGTCGAGTAGTTCTTGAGGGTGTCACCTGTCTGGGCGTCGAATTTCGGGGTCCGGATCGTCTCCACCCGGCTGGGACGGGGTGTGCCGGCCGGGAGCGACGTGGGGTCGGGGTCGAGGGCGTCGGCCACGAACTGGGCGTCGTTCTCACGGTCGGAGATGATCAGCACCTTCATGGCCGGCTGGACTTTGAAGGTGAAAAAGCGGCTGTCGTCAAACTCCAAGGGATCGGGTGCGCCGCTGAGTCGCACAACCCCCTTATGGATCGGGATTGCCGGGTCGAGCTTGGGGGTTAGGAACTTGAGTTCGGTTTCTCCGTCGGCCGCCAGCTTGACTTGCTCTTTATGTCGGGGTTTGCCGTCGAGGTCGAACTGGACCATGCGGGTCGTGGCGGGCCCTTGAGAGCGAATTTTGGCCCGGATCTCGACGGGCTCGCCTTGCGTGGCCACGCTGACGGAGGGGGAGGCCTCGGTCACGGCCACGTTGTGAATGTCCTTGGGGGCCATTCGAACGAGGTACGTTGCGATGCCCGACTTGACCTTCTTGACCTTGTCGAGCCCTTCGATCGCCCGGTCTCGGTCCCAGGAGGAGCGAGCCATATCCGTCAGGACGTAGACTTCGTGACGCGGTCGATCGCAGTCGGCGACCGAGGCGTAGGCTTGCCCGACCGCCAGATTCAAGGGGCGATTGGCGGGTCGCAGCACGATCCCATCGACCCGCTTTCGCGCGGCCGCCGGCGAGAGCGGCGGCGGAGCGCCCGGCTCCGCCGAGTCGATCACGAAGACCTGGCTCGAGTCGGGCATCTTCTTGAGGATGTCGTTCGCCTGCTGCTTCGCTTCATCCAGGAGCGTCTTGTCGCGGGGCTTGTAGCCCATCGAAAGACTGGTATCGAAGACGAGTCCGACGGCCGTAGGGACTTCTTGGTCACTGCCGATTGAGGTCTGCGAGAAGAGACGAGGTCGAGCCAAGGCGAGCGCCATGAGCGCGATCAGGGCCATCCTGGCGAGGAGGAGCAGCCAGTTCTTGATCTTCATCGTCTTCCGGGACCGCTTCTGCCGTTCCCGGATCAGGCGGAGGGCGGGAAAGATCACGCGCTTGGGCGGTTGTTTCATGAACAGGTGCAGGATCACCGGCACGGCCGCCATCGCAGCCCCTGCGGCCAGCCCCGCGTGGATCAGGGAGATATCCATGTCACTCCGTCCGGCTCAGAGTTTCGCGCGGGATTCATGCATCACTCACAATCTTTCGGCGCCGCCGTGGTGAACTCAACCACGCGACTGCCGGCTGAGCAAGTAGCTCATCAGGGCTTTGTCGAAGGGCATGCCGGTATGCAGGGCCGTGTAATCGATGCGGGCGCTCCGGCATTCCTTGCGAAACCGTTCCTGAAATGAGGCGACTTCCTCAAGGTAGTCGGCCCTGATTCCGTCGGCATCGACCAGCAAGGTTTCGTGCGTTTCATTGTCTTCGAGCTCGAGCATGCCGTTGAACGGGAAGAGGGCTTCGGCTTCATCAAGGATGTGGAAGATGATGACGTCGTGCCCCGCGAAGCGGAGTCGGTGCAAGGCATGGATGATCGGTTCGGGGTCCCCCAGCAAGTCACTGAAGATCATGACGAGGCTGCGGTGGCGGATCATGCCGGCGACCTGGTGGAGACTCTTGGCGATCGCCGTTTCGCCGGCCGGTTGCAGCTTCGCGAGCAGGGAGAGGATGTTGCCG
The DNA here is from genome assembly GCF_000242455.2 of Singulisphaera acidiphila DSM 18658. Lineage (GTDB taxonomy): Bacteria > Planctomycetota > Planctomycetia > Isosphaerales > Isosphaeraceae > Singulisphaera > Singulisphaera acidiphila. Next base: position 3,309,990 of record NC_019892.1, on the reverse strand, counting down.
AGTTGCGACCGCTTACTTTTGGGAGGGAGGCTCTGGCGGACCTTTTGATCGAAGGCGACGAGACCGACCGGATCCTGCTGATGGATCATCAGGTAGCCGAGCGCGGCGGCCAGGCTGATCCCGTACTCGAATTTCGTGAGTTCTTGCCGGTAGGTGTAGCCCATCGAACCGGAGAGGTCCATGACGAGATAGCCCGTCAGGTTCGTCTCGGCCTGGAACTTTTTGACGTAGAAGCGATCGGTCTTGGCGTAGACGTTCCAGTCGACGTCAGAGATGTTGTCGCCGGGGCTGTACTTGCGATGCTCCGAGAACTCGACGGAGAAGCCCTGGAACGGACTCGCGTGGAGGCCGGCGATGAATCCTTCGACGATGAACTTGGCGCGGAGGTCGAGCCGCGCCACCTGACGGATCACCTCCGGCTTCAAATACTTTTCGGCCGTGCTGGACACGGGGGAAACCTCACTCTCAATGTTGCGGATCAGCGAATCGAGGAAGGATTTCTGCCGGTCGCGGCCAAGGGGCGATCAGGAGTTCGTCCCTCTCCGGTCATACTTGGGCACTTCGGGTTCCTTGACTTCGGCGATCAGCTTTCGGATCAGCGACTCGGTCGTCTGGCCCTCGGCCTGAGCCTGGAAGTTGGTGCTGATTCGGTGCCGGAGGACCGGGATCGCGACGCGACGAATGTCATCGAGCGAAACGCTGAACCGGCCGTCCAGCGCCGCCATCGCTTTGCCCCCGAGGATCAGGTTCTGGCCGGCGCGAGGCCCCGCCCCAAAATCAACCAACTCTTTGATGAACGGGGGCGACTTCTCATCGCTGGGTCGAGTGGCACGGACCAGGCGAGTCACGTATTCCACCGTATAGTCGGAGACCGGCACCGAGGTGACGAGCTTCTGGAGGTTGAGGATCGCCTTTCCGGAAAGGACCTTTTTGAGCTCGACCGTCTCTCCCTTGGTGGTCGACGAGAGGATCTTCTTTTCCTCTTCCAGGGTCGGATAGCCCACCCGAATGTCGAACATGAAGCGGTCGAGCTGTGCCTCGGGGAGCGGATACGTTCCTTCTTGTTCGATCGGATTCTGCGTGGCGATAACAAAGAAGGGTTCGGGCAGGTGAAGCGTTTCCTGGCCCACTGTTACTTCCCGTTCCTGCATCGCCTGCAAGAGGGCGGCCTGGGTTTTCGGGGGCGTTCGATTGATTTCGTCCGCCAGGATGATGTTCGAGAAAATCGGTCCGGGGACGAACCGGAATGCGCGGCGCCCCGCCTCGGGCTCTTCCAGGACGTTGGTGCCGGTGATGTCCGACGGCATCAGGTCGGGCGTGAACTGGATTCGCTTGAAGCCGACGTCGAGGATCTTGGCGATGGAACTGACCATCAACGTTTTTGCCAGGCCCGGAACGCCCACGAGGAGGACGTGGCCTCGGGTGAAGATCGCCGCCATGATCTGGTCGATGACGTCGCGCTGGCCGATGACGACCTTGTTCAGTTCGGCCACCATCACATCGCGTGAATGGCGAAACTCATCAAGGAGGTGCGTGATCCGATCGCCGGAAGTGGACATGCCAGTGGAGTGCCCTTGAGGATGGGTGTCGAACCCGTGGGGAAACAGACCGCCACGGAGATAAGTCGAGACAGGAGCAGCGCCGAAGCGGGGGCCGTCTCCCACCTCAAGGCCACCGACGGAATTGAGACACGACTATTGTAGAGCGGGCCGCCCCCCTGATTCAAGTTAAACGAGGCCGGCTTGAGGACCACGGGATGCGAGGCAGGCCGCGTTGGCGGCATCCCCCGCAAACTCGCATTCCAAAGTCAGTCCCACGCCAATTGCGCCGATGTGGTTCCCCCCCACCTATTTGAATCTTTGAATCCAATCCGGGCCCGTGCCCTGGTCGGCGCTGCCGGAGAGCGATCACTGTTGGTTGGAACCGCGAGTCAGTCACCAATTGGGATCAGGTTGGATCGTCGTGGCCGGAGAGTGCGATGGGATCCGCCTCGCTCTGCGCGAGTTCGTTCGTGGCGCTGGAAAGATTGGCCGCGAGTTCTTGGCCGTGGAGATGGATCAGGGATGAGGAGGGAATCGAGAGCCGCTTGAGAGCTTCCTCCTTGCCGAGGTGGAGAATCCGGCAGAACTCGATGATCGCCATCTCGTCGTCATTCAGGTTTTGAGAAATCTCCTTACGATCGGACGGGTTGGTCAACATGAACCACCTCAAATTGTCTCGGAACGCAACGACCTGGTTGACGGAATCCGCCAATCAATGCGGGTCGGGTGGACGAACGCCCCGGTCCGGGAGCTTCCGGCCCTGAGTCTGTTCTTCCACCCGAACCGTTTGGCATGGAGTGACCATTCACCCCCAGCCATTGGTGATGCGATTTTCGTGCCGGGATTTTCCGGGAATGGAAAAAAATCAGGAGGGAGCGAGGGGAACCGGACAAGGATCGGCCATGGTGTTCCCCTCGTATTCAGAGCCTAGGGCGTTGCGTTGCGAATGAGCTCGCAGACGCCCTTCATGAAATCATTCGGAGGGAGACGGAGCGAGCCGTCGGATCCCTGATCCGGTCGTCACCGCGTGTGAAGCCGGCGCGTCCACACGGCGACGCAAGTTTTCCAGCCAGAGACTGAGGTCGTTTGAGGCCATGCTGCCCATCAGGCCTTGCAAGTGGCTAATGCGTTCCGACAGTTCTCGTGTTTCTTGAGGATCGGTCAGCGGATCGTGCAACGTCTCATAAGCGCGTGTGGCGAGGTCTCGAACCTCTTCGGCCAACAGGTGGGGATCGGGAGCAATCGTAGAGGCAGCGTTCATCGGGCAAACTCGGAGGCTTCGGCCCGCGTTCCCTGGATTCCTCTCCAGCGCCGGGCCGACTCATCCTCGATTCTACCATGAGGACAAGGCCTGCCCCCATCCCCATCCTAACGAATTCATTAGTCTCAAGAATCGGGGCGACGGGTTTTCCGATTGTTGCTCCACTAATTCTTTTGCAGGGGTCACGATTCGGACTTGACCCAAATTCCGGAAGACAATAAAGTCCGATCGCCGTTAGCCTCACAAGGATGTGGCGTGAGCGGTGGTATGGATTTGAGGAGGTCATGGCTCGGTTCTCGAGCCCTGGCCGGGGGTTCTCCCCGATGGATTGGGCAAGGAGGCTGGCCAAATGTGGCGGTATCACGCAAGGCGCAATAGGACCTACTTGGCCCTATGGGCGATCGCGGCAGTGGCCCTCGTTGGGGCTGGCTCGCCGTTCAAGAAGCAAGAGAAGCCACCTAAGGTCGAGGAGACCGTCACCAACCTCGCCTCCATATTTACCTCCTCCCACAATAGCATGCGACTGGAGGGGGTCGGTCTCGTTGTCGGTCTCGACAATACAGGGTCTGAGCCTCCCCCCTCGTGGTATCGCGAGCGGCTGGTGGATGAGATGCGCAAGGCCGGGGTTGAGAATGCGGAGAAGCTGCTGGCCGACCCGAGCGTCTCGATCGTCATTGCGCGGCTGACGATCCCGACCGGATCCTCGAAGAACGACCGCCTCGACGTTGAACTTGAGCTTCCTCCAGCGTGTGGCACGACGAGCCTCGCGGGGGGGTATCTGGTCGAGTGCCGACTCAAGGAAGTGGCGATCGCTGGCGGAACTCCCAAGGAAGGTCAGGAGCTTGCCCTGGCGAAGGGGCCCGTCATGATCGGGACCGATGCCAAGCCCGATGACCCCAAAGTGGGTCGCGTGCTGGGTGGGGCTCGGGTGAAGAAAGATTCACCGTTCCGGCTCGAACTCAAAGAAAACCGCAAGAGTTTCAAGAGTTCGCAGATGCTCCAGAATGTCGTCAACCATCGGTTTCACCAGACCGAGGGGGTCAAGCACAATGGAATGGCGACGGCCAAGACCGACAGCTTCCTCGAGCTCCGAGTCCCCAAAGTCTACAAGCACAATCAGAACCGTTATTTCCGTGTGATCAAGTTGCTCCCGCTCGTCGAGAGTCCGCAGCTCACTCAGATGAGAATGGCGACCTGGGGCGAAGAGTTACTCGATCCGACCAAGGCCGGAATCGCGGCGCTCCGGCTTGAAGGGCTTGGGGTCACGGCGATCGAGACCCTCAAGAAAGGGCTGGTCAGCCCCAACGAGCAAGTCAGGTTTTTCGCGGCCGAGGCCCTCGCTTACCTGAACGATGCGTCGGGTGCCGACGTGCTGGGCGACCACGCGATCAAGAATGCGGAATTTCGCCCGTTCGCGCTTGCGGCTCTGGCGGCGACCGACCAGTCGGCGTCCCGGATGAAGCTGGTCAAGCTGATGGAGGTCCCCGAGATCCCCGTCCGCTACGGTGCCTTCGATGCGCTCAGGACGCTCGACGAGAGCGATCCGTTCCTGGGCCGGGTCAAGGTGCTCGAGGATCCCAAGGACGACTCCGACGACTCTGAGACGATACCGATGGCGATTTCCTGGTCCTCGCGTTCCCATCGCTCTCACCGGGCCGATCCGTTCTCGCTCTACGTTGTGGATACCGACGGCCCCCCGTTGGTCCACCTCGCCCGAACCAAACGCTGCGAGATCGTTGTCTTCGGACGCGGACAAAGGATGCTCACCCCGATCGTCCTGGGCAATGGCCCGATCCTCCTGAACGCCGCCGACGGCGACCACGCGCTCCAGATCAGCAAGATCGGCACGGGTCGGGAGGGCGACCAGGATGCCAAGGTGAACACCTCCCTCGACATTGACGACGTCATTCGCCAAACCGCCGGCCTCGGCGCGAAGTATCCCGACATCGTCACCATCCTCCAGGGGGCGGCCCGCCAGAAGAACCTGCCAGGCCCCTTGGTCGTCGACGCCGTCCCCGTACCGACCACCGACTACTTGCAGGCCGCGATCCTCGGCAAGGATACGACCAAGAAGGACGACGAGGTCAGCAAGACCAGCGCAGAGGTCCCCCGTCGCCGGTTCTTCGGACTCTTTGGCAAGGATCCCAAGAAGGACAAGGACAAGGACAAGGAGACGGACGGCGAGAAGGGCAAGGACGACGCGAAGCCGGCCGAGTCCAAGAAGGACGAACCGAAGGCCGATGCGCCCAAGACGGACGAGGCGATCAAAAAGTCGTCTCAGGAGACCACTGAGAAGCGAAGCCTCCTCGATCGTCTCCGTCGGCGGTAAAATGGGAAAACTAGCTGATTGATTGCGTTGAAATTCTTGCCCCGCCTGCCATAAAATCCACCCAATTAGCCCTTCCTCTTCAATCTCGAGATTTCTCGCAGATTGACTTTTCGCCAGGACTTGTTCGTTTAGTCGAGCTAGTCCTGGTCCATCCTAAAGTCACACGCCGTTTTGCTCGAAAAATAGTCTTGACGGTCAGGTTCGCTACGGCAAGGAGGCGAGTGATTACCTCTTTGGTGGCCCTAGACCGGGCAACCTCCCGCGAACAGCGGGAGGTGTCTCGGACTTTGTCGATGGGGCCTGGGTTGCCGACCTGGGTTCTGCTTGCGATCTAAACGGTCGTTCACGACGTACTTTGAATATCGTGGATGACCGTTTCGGTAGCGAGTCTGGCAGGGAACGAGAGCGGGGTCGGAGCGTTCATTACGATCGCCGTCTTTTCGGCAGGTCCGTCCGTTCAGGCGGGTCGGAGCAATGCTGCAGAGCCGGGACCGTCACCGCGCCGACATTGGGTCAATCCGGAGGGGTGAGGCAACCTCCGAGGTCTCGCACCGAAAATTGGGCGAGTGGAGTCCTCGACGATGAAGAAAGTGTTTACAACCGGTCAGGTCGCGAAGATTTGCAAAGTCGCGCCCCGGACCGTTAGCAAGTGGTTCGATTCGGGCCGCTTGCGTGGATATCGAATTCCCGGCTCGCAAGACCGTCGAATCCCTCGCGAGCATCTGCTTCGGTTCCTCAAGGAGCATGGAATGCCCTTGGGAGATCTCGAAGCCGAGGTCTATCACAAAATCCTGGTTGTGGGCGCCGATGCCCCGATGCTGGGTAGCCTCCGCGAGCAACTTCGCGAAGGCGACGATTTCCGGATCGAGACGGCGGCATCGGGTTTTGAAGCCGGCATCCGTGCCGAAAGCTTCCACCCCGACTGCATCGTCATCGACCTGGCCGTAGGCCGGATCGAAGCGGGGCAGATTGCCCAGAACCTTCGCAAGAGCCCGGATCACATCTCGACGATTCTCGTCGCTCTGACGAGCGATGAACCGAGCGAGGAACTCTACTCACTCGGCTTCAACGACGCCTTCAAGAAACCGTTCGATGGTGCTCTGCTCGCCGAGCGAGTGCGTCGTCTGATTTCCCAGAAGAAGGCCGACGAGCCTTGAATCGCCCCCCCGCCCCGTCTGCTTGATCGATGATCGAGCCCGAGGTTCGTCCCGGCGTTGCGCCGGGCGAACCTCGGGCTCGATTTTTTTGGCGCCCGGCCTGGTTCGGATTGGGCTGGGCTCGACTGCTGGGTCGCCCCGTTCCTGCCCATCGTTCATAATGACGGGGATGCGGGTCGAACTTTGGCTCTGGGCCATGCTTGCTCCTGTCCCAATTCATGGGCGAACCCTCTCCGGTGATATCCGAACGCGCTCGGACGGCAAATTTTTGGAGTGTCGGACGTCTCGCCGTTGTTGCGGCGGTTGGGGCCGGTCTTGCCGTCGTGCTGACGCTGGGCGGCCCCGGGATCACGATCGACGAGCCGCTCGATGTGCGCCCCGGGCGCACCTATATCGCGACCTTGCAAGCGAAGGGCTGGCGGTTCTTCACGTCGGAGGTGGTCGAGGCTGTCTTCCGAGACAATGCCGAGCACCCACCGCTCGGGCGCTGGCTGCTTGGCCTTGCCTCGACCCTGGGTGCGCCGCTGGAGATTGTGATGATGGGAGGGCCTGATCCGGTCGGGCTCTACCTCCATGCCGCTCGCCTCGCTCCGGCGCTTGCGTTTGCGATTCTGATCGGCCTGGTCGTGCACGCGTCGGGCCGTCGGCAGGGGCGGGTCGCCGGCTTGGCGGCCGGTGTCGCCCTCTTGTTGATGCCCCGTGTTTTCGCCCACGCGCATCTCGGGGCGCTCGACACCTTCATCTGCCTCTTCTGGGTCAATGCGCTCTTAAGGGCCGAGCGGGGCCTGGAGCATCCACGAGCCCCCCTTGCCATGGCAGGGGCCGGGCTCGCCTTTGGGCTGGCTCTCCTGACCAAGATCCACGCCTGGTTCTTGCCACCGATCTTGTTCGTCTGGGCCCTGACCCGAGTCAAGCTCACTCGAGCCCTGGTATTGCTGGCGATCTGGGGGGGGAGCGGACTAACCCTGTTCGTCTTGGGCTGGCCCTGGCTCTGGTATCATTCGCTCGATCGACTTCGCGCGTACTGGGGAACGGGCGTGGAGCGAGCGACGCTCCGCGTCCTCTACTTCGGCCAGGTCTACCTCGATCGGGACGTCCCCTGGCATTACCCCTGGTTCTACTTCGCGGCCACGGTGCCGATCGGTCTCCACCTGTTCGGCTTTCTGGGGTTGGCTCATGGCTGGCGGCATCGACGCCATGATCCCTTCCCCCTCCTGCTTGCGGGTTCGATCGTCTTTTTCCTGGTCTTGTTCAGCACTCGAATCCCGGTCTATGACGGTGAACGCCTCTTTTTGCTTGTCTTTCCGCTCTGGGCGATCCTGATTGGCCGAGGTTTCGCCGTCGCCTGGCATCATCGCCCCCGCCAGACCTGGCTCCGTGGCCTCCTTGGCCTCTTCCTCCTGGCCCAAGGGACCGGGATGGTGACCACGCACCCGTTCGGCCTGAGTTACTATAATGCCTTGGTTGGCGGACTCCCTGGGGCTGAGCGGTTGGGGCTCGAGCTGACCTACTGGAACGACGCGGTCGACCGCGTCCTGCTCGACCGCCTGGTGCGTGAGGCCGGGCCTGAAGGTTCGGCGGCACTCGCGCCCACGCTCTATCCCGGCCAGGGGATTGCCAGCACCACCCGAGCCATGAGCCAGCGCCCGGTCCTCCTCCGTGACGAGGATGCCGCCCTCCAGGCCGAATGGGTCGTTGTCTCGAGAAGAACCGCCTACTGGCGTCCCGAGCTGCGCTCACGGCTCAGTCAATCGCGTCCGGTCTTTTCCCAGGGCCGACATGGTGTTTGGCTCTCGGCAATCTGGCACTTTCCCCCCCCTGCCCCGCATCCCCTCGCCAACCGCGCCCCGGCTCGTTCGCGACCTTGATTCAGGATTGTCCCTAGCCATACGGGGGGCGATTTGTAAAATACGTTCAGAACAAATTGAAACGAGGAGCCGTTGGCATGTCCGGACTGACCCATTTCGACGACTCGGGAGCGAGTCGGATGGTGGACGTCTCGGAGAAAGAGGCGACCCAACGACTGGCGCGGGCGAGCGGCCTGGTACGGATGCGGCCGGAGACGCTCCGCCTGATTCTCGACCGTGGGATGGCCAAGGGGGATGTCCTTGAAGTTGCCCGGCTGGCCGGAATCATGGCGGCGAAGCGAACCGGAGACCTGATTCCGCTTTGTCACCCGCTCGGCCTGGATAGCATCCAGCTCGATTTAACCGCGACCGATGCGGCTACGCTCCGGATCGAGGCCGTGGTGAAAGTTTGTGCACGGACAGGTGTCGAGATGGAAGCTTTGACCGCAGTGAGTGTTGCGGCGCTCACCGTCTACGACATGTGCAAGGCCGTGGATCGTGAGATGGTGATCGACTCGGTTCGCCTGGAAGAGAAGTCCGGTGGTCGGCGCGGCCATTTTCGTCGCGAGCCAACCTGAGTTCGGTTAAAGGCAGCAAGGCGGGTTCGGTTCTTCGAGAGTTCGAGTGTCAATCGGACCTCAAAAGACCAGCCGAATCTTCCTTGTTGTTTGCTTGAGATGAAACGCTTGTTGTGACATTGGGAGCCGCGGGATGTCGTCGCAATCACTGATGAAGCCTGAGGAAGCGAACGGGAAACTAGCGGCTGTCTATGCGCCGATCGTGGACCAGTTGGCCGAATCCGAGCGAATTTTCGAAGCCGAACTTGGCAGTCAATTCCCGTTTGTGCAACAACTCGTCGACCACTGTGCCGACTACCGCGGGAAGCGGCTGCGACCGGCTCTGGTCTTGCTCACGGCTCGCGCGGCCGGCTCGCTCAATGAGTCCCACCCGGTCCTCGCCGCCGTGGTCGAGATGATCCACACCGCCACCTTGGTCCACGACGACATTCTTGACGAGGCCCTGGTGCGCCGCCATGCGGCCACGGTCAACGCTGAGTGGGGCAACGAACCGGCCGTTCTCCTCGGTGACTATCTCTTCACACACGCGTTCCACCTCGCCGCCTCGCTCGACTCGACCTTGGCCTGCCGTTGGATCGGCCATGCCACGAACCTGGTGTGCGAAGGGGAGATGCAGCAGGTTCACCATCGGGGAAATCTCGACCTCGATGAAGATGCATACTTCTCGATCATTCAGGGGAAGACCGCCGAGTTGACCGCGGTCTCTTGCCGGCTCGGGGCCCACTATGCGGGGGCTTCCAGCGTCGTGGTCCAGGCGATGGAAAGTTACGGCCGAGACCTCGGAATTGCCTTCCAGATCGCCGACGACGTCCTGGATCTCTGGGGCGAAGAGCGAAATACAGGGAAGAGCCTGGGCACCGACCTCAAGAAGCAGAAACTCACCCTGCCCCTCATCCGATTCCTCGCCACCGCCCCGCCCTCCACCGCCGCTCCCGTCCGGCGACTGCTCGCCGAACCCGAACCCGATCGACGGAGTCTGAGGGACTATCTTGATTCCTCCGACGCCTTGGAGTATTCCTGGACTCGTGCGAAACAACACGCCGAGCGCGCCCATGCCGCGCTCGATCACCTTTCCGAGTCGAATGCGAAGTCGGTTCTGCGAAGCCTGACCCAATACGTCGTTCGCCGAAGCTCGTGACGGGAAACCGGAACGCCTCACCGATCGGCGTTCCCCACGCCCTGTAATATTGACATTTCGGCACTTGATGCGCTTCGCCGCATCGGTGTCGTCATCTCGATCCCCCTTACGACTGACTGAGTCGACCCCTCCTGGTCGGGACCCGTCGGCCTGAGCATCGACTCAAGGAAAGCGTGCGTTGATCGTACGTTTTGTTCGTCGTTCGCAAGTAAATTCCGATTTATAGGATAAAATTTGCTAATTCAGGATGGGACTGTTTTCGGGATCGGGAAATGTGGTAGAGTAAGTTTTGGGGCATCCAAAAGCTCCTTTTTCACGAGATGTTGGCACATCGAGGACGTTCGATCATGGATGCCGACAAGGCCTCGCCACTTCAGAAAAAGCTTCTCGGCCAGATGGTTCGCCGGGGCCTGAATGGCCAGAAACTGGCGAAAATCTCCAAGGTCAGCGATTCGGAAATCTCGCGAATTCTTGCCGGGAAATCTCGACCCGGTTTGGAGAACGCCTTCCGGCTTGCCAAGGCGGTGGGTGTCTCACTTGATTATTTGGCCGATGACACTCTGGAAAACGATCCTGCCATCACGACGGATCCGCTCTCTCCCGAAGAACGGGAGATCCTTGATCTTGCGCATGCAATTGGCTGTTCGCGGGCGACTCGCATCTTAGAAAATATCCGAATCGTCGGTTATGAAGCCGCGATGCGACGCTTGCTCGATGCCAAGCCGCAGAGCGAAACGGAGGAACCGAGCCGAACGGCTGTCTCCGCCTCTTCCCCGCCTCCTGCCTCCAACTCATTGATTTCGAATCGCGTCTAAGTCTAAATGTTCTCGTATTATGATCGAGTGGCTTCATGGAGTCGCACGGCCGGCCCGGCCGTGCGGGTTTTGGTTGATCGCGGTCCGCCCAAGATCCTCCAAAGAATTGCCGGATCAATGACGAAAGCGGTTTGCCGCTATTTCGTTGGTGCCGTTGCGCCGAGATAAAGGAAGCCGTCGTGGTCGAGGCGGGCCTGGAAGCCGGTGTCGAGCCATTCTTGGCGACCGGCGACAAGCGCCTGTAGCCGTCCTTGCTGTTCCTGTGCGAGGGCGGCTTCGGTAGTTCCCACGATCCTGAGGGCGACACCTGGGAGGGGAAGGCCCACCGAGCCCGGTTTGTGTCCGATTTGGTGGACGTTTCCGATGTGCAGATCGAGCGTTGAACCCGTTAATGGGCCGAGCTCTGGGTGAGTGAGGTGAGGGAGAGCGGGGTCGATTGACTCGAGAGGAGAGGGGCGGCTGCCGCGAAGCTCGCAGGCGCGGACTCCTGCGATGAGTACGGCCTGCCGGACAGCGAACTTGGTGATTGGCGGTGGAACCGGAGCGCCGAAGACCACGTTGACGGTTCGCCTCCTCGCCTTGGGACGCGAGCGAAAGAATCGGCCCCCCGAGAAGCTGAAGAAACTGCCCCAGAGGTTGTCCAGGAAGACCGGGATGACCGGAACTGAGTCGTGCTCCGCAAGGATGACCTCGATGCCTCGGTAAAAGGGCCCGAGCAAGCCGGTCCGGGTGATCTGGGCCTCGGGGAAGAGCCCAATGGCTTGGCCATCGTCGAGCGTTTTTTGAGCGGCCCGGATCGCGCCTCGAACGGTGCGGCCACCGGAAAAAGGGACCGCGATCAAGCCGGCTCGTCGGCCGATCAGGCCGAGCAGCGGCCAACGGAGGAAGTCGGCATTGATGAGGATGCGCCCGCGCCTCGGGCAGCTCGCCGCCAGGATGAATCCATCAATCCAGCTCACGTGGTTTGCTGCGAAGAGGACCGGCCCCGTTCTGGGAACATGGTCTTGCCCCTCGATTCGCAAACGATAATGAGGAAGGAGCAGAAGTCGGAAGAGAGGTTGAATGATCCAAGGCAGGAACGTGAAAAAGGCGAGCGGAGTGAGCGCGACGGCTGTGACTGCGATCAAGAGCCAGTCACGCGTTGACATGACGAGGCTCCGAGGGCCGGCATCGCTCTGGGAGAAAGCGCGGGGCGACGACGACTTGCCTCGCAGCCAGGAGGGAGAACGCCGGCCCGGATCGGTTCCCGAGGAGTTGGAGACGTCCCTCCGGCGGGTCACTCATGCCGGATCCTCATCGGGGTTCTCGAGGGTCGCCGAGGCGTCGGGCAACCGACCGGTGCGGAGGGAGTGGCTCATCAGTTGCTTTGCGCGATCGGGTAAGCTCGTGGCTTCGATCCGGGAGATCGTCTCCTCGATGGGGTACTCCACCCGCTTGAGCTCCACCTTGTTGTCTTCGATCACCGCGTACGCAGCTCTCGGGTCACCGTCACGCGGCTGGCCGACGCTTCCCGGATTGAGCACGACGGTCCCGTCGACCGACAGGTTGAATTGCATATGAGAATGGCCTACGCAAACGATGTCGGCATCGACATTGTGCACCCGCTTGGCCCAGAGCAGCCGGTCCTTCATCAAGTATTCGTCGAGGGGGTCGCGCGGGGTTGCGTGAACGAGATAGAACCGGCGCCCGCCGAGCGTGAACCGCTGAGTGAGGGGGAGTTGCAGCAAGTAGCGCCGTTCGTCGGAACCAAGGGCATCCCAGACGTGCGGGCGTGAGACCCGGGTGAGGTAGCGATACCCCGTTTCGCCGCTGACGGCGATCCCCTGGGCGACGCCATGATCGTGATTGCCTCGGATCGAATAGCGAGCGTGCTCCATGGCCCAGCGGACGCAGCGCGCGGGGTCAGGGCCGTAGTCGACGAGATCACCCAGGCAAAGGCAGACGTCGTGCGGTTCGTTGATCGCCGCAAGCGCTGACCAGTTGGCGTGAATATCGGAGACAACAAGGATTCGCATCAGGGGCGATTCCGGCGGGTGGCCAAGAGGGATGTCCCGACTGCTCCGATTTCCCCGATCCCAGGACGATGAGCGGCGGTATCGAACGGAGTCCACTTTGGTTTTGATGGCAAATGGCGAACCAGGATGACGATGTCCTCGCGCTCTTTCAAAAGTTTGGGTTGCCCCATTGTGCGTTAATAAGCGTCCCAATGGCCCAATGCCGACTCCCCAAAGGGGCGACGATCCTGGAAACCCATTTGAGGAGCGACAGGGTACGCGATCCTCTGATCGCGATCAATCACTCAACCCTCAAGACCCGTGCCAGCGGTCGTACCAGAGCTGAAACATCAACAAGGTCCAGAGCGGCTTCCGGTGATCGCGGACGCCGGCCGCGTGCTCGCTGATCCGTCGCTCGACTTCGCGAGGATTGAACAGGCCCTGACGTTCCAGTCGCGACCGGTTGAGCAACGAGCCGAGCAAGCCGGCCAGAGGACCGCGGAGCCAGTGTGCCACGGGGATTCCGAAGCCCTTCTTCGGGCGCTCGAGGATCGTCGCGGGGAGTCGGCCGGACGCGGCCTTTTTCAAGAGCCGTTTGGTCTGATTGCGCCCGTACTTGAAGCGGGGGGGGAGGGTTTGCATCGAGTCGACCAGTAGGGCATCGAGAAAAGGGGCCCGGACTTCCAGGCCGCAGGCCATGCTCGCTCGGTCGACCTTGGCGAGGATATCGTCGGGGAGGTAAGTGTCCTGGTAAAGCGCCAGGGAACGAGTGAGTGGGTCGGCCGAGGGGACGAGCCCGCTTGCCCGGAGCAGATGCTCCGCCTCGACGTCAATCGTCTCGCCCGCGATCAGCAGTCGCTGGATCTCTTCCCCGGAGTACGAACCGAGCCAGCGCTGATGGGCCAGCGGGGCCGATTCAGCCGCTCCTCGGAGGAACTGTTTGAGTCGGAAGTCGAGGCTGATGTTCCCGTGATTGACCGGCAACCGGCCGACGGCGGCCCCGGCCAAGGCTCGGGCCGCACGAGGGAGCCGGCGGAACAGGTCCGCGGCGCGTTCGGCAACGAAGGTGGGATATCCCGCGAGCAACTCGTCGGCGCCATCTCCGCCGAGTGCCACCGTCACTTCACTGCGAGCGAATCGGCTGAGCAGGTGAGTCGGCAAGATCGACGCGTCGCCAAACGGTTCGTCGAGCCAGCCTGCGACGTCGGGCAAGAGTTCCTGGACGGCCTCGACGGCGAAGGTTCGCTCGTGATGATTCGTACCGAGGTGGCGGGCGACGAGTCGAGCGTGGGCACTCTCGTCGAAGCTCGGGTCGGCGAATCCGATCGAAAACGTGTGAATGCCTTGAGCCGGCTCCAACTCGGCGAGAGCCGCCGCGACGCTCGAGGAGTCGATTCCTCCCGAGAGGAAAACCCCCAGCGGCACATCCGAGCGACGGTGGCGAGCCACCGCGCTCCGAAAGTCGGTCCAGAACTGGTCGGCGGCCACGTCGAACGGCGGACTCTCACTCTCCTCAAGCGAGGCAGGAGCCGTCCAGTACCGCGAGACTCGGGCCTCGCCTCCCTCCCAAACCAGGACGTGGGCGGGCGGCAGCTTGCGAAGGCCAGACCAGATCGAATAGGGAGCCGGGATATACTCATAAAAAAGATAGCGGGCGAGTCCCGGCAGATCGAGACGTCGAGAGATCTCGGGATGTTCCAGGAGCGCCTTGGCTTCGGAGCCGAAAACGAGGCCGCCGGAAGCGGTCTGGGCATAGATCAGGGGTTTCTGCCCCATCCGATCTCGGGCCAGGACCAGGCGGTTTCGCTTTTTGTCCCAGAGGGCGAGGGCAAACATCCCATTCAAGAACTGAGCGAAATCGGCCCCGTGCTCTTCATAGAGATGGACCAGGCATTCGGTGTCGGATTGACTGCGGAAGATGTGGCCCCGGGCCTGGAGTGATTTCCGGAGCTCGGGCTCGTTGTAGATCTCACCGTTGTACGTGACCCAGACGGATTCGTCTTCGTTGGCCATCGGCTGGGAGCCACCGGCCAGGTCGATGATCGAGAGTCGGCGATGACCGAGCGCCACGGGGCCTTCGACCAGAAATCCCTCGCCGTCGGGGCCTCGATGCGCCAGCGTTGTCGTCATCCTCGCCAGCACGGCGGGATCCACGGGCTTGTTGTCACGATTCACGAAACCGGCGATGCCGCACATGATCGAGGTGAGCGTCTCCCACTCCCAAGGCGATTTTGCTCTCTTGAGATCATCCAGCCTACACCAGCCACGAGTGGACGAACAGTCCGGCTCAAGGGTTGAGGAGGCGGTCGCTTCGCTTCGTCGCTGGTTCGGGCAACACTGCCTACTCGGTCAGCGTGAGATGCTGAACATCGCGACGGAGTCCTCCCCGCGAGCGACGAGATTCGGAGGTGGAATCACATTCGTCCGAGCGATCACGTCATCGTTGCTAACTAATTGGCATGCAAGAAGAAACCTTCGGAAAGGAAGACGCGAATTCCTCCCTCTTTTGGGCAAATCGGACGTGGCGCTCCCACTCTTGGTCTCTGACTTGCATTAACGAGTTGACAGCCGATGCTGGCTTTGTACTGACTGTTGCCGTGGGTGAACGCCATGAGGACAATGATGACGGTGGACCGCCCCCTACTCTCCTCTCGCTCGATTTCCCCGACCAACCTCGGTTCGTCCCTCCCCCGTTGGCGAACGTCAAGGTGATCTCCTGACGACCTCCGCCGATCCTGGGCCTGGTTCTCTTGGCCTTCGATCAAACCTCTTTGGTCTTACGAGCTTCCGGAACGACTGAGCGCTGGGGATTCAGCGCTTTCCACGCCAGTTGTTCGCTCGTTCAACTTTGAATTTTCTCACTCCATCCTTGGAAACGTCGCGCGTCCAACTCCGACTCTTAATGAATTCACTGACAATTGAGCGTTTGGATCTCGACTCCCTCGGCGCATTTGCAGATCAGGCCGTGGAGGAACGATTCGACGAAATTTGTTGGGAGCTGAGCAATGAGTTTTTCACTGAATGGCCTGCTTCGCGGATTCATCTACCTGGCGGTCGTCTCGAGCATCACCGCGATCGGGATCAACCGTCTCGCTCCCCAAGAGGCGCGGTTCCGAATCTTGAAGCCGTCCAATGTTGTGCCTGTGAATGGATATCACTTTCGCAGCTATGATCGACTTCCTCGACTACTCGACCCTGTGACCGGTCTCTTTTCCGACGTCAAGCTGGAAGGGGCGGATTCCTTCGACAGCGCGACCTGTTCCCCTTGGGAGAACGACCGGGGGCAGTCATATGTCGTCGGACGTTGGCTCGGTCGCTCGAAAGCGGATGACGGTATGTGCCAGGGATGTGGCTTGGGTCGTTTCAAGTTCCCCAGCGGAAAGGCTCTCGAGCGCGTCAAGCTCGATGTGATGCCGGTCAGTCGTCCCTGTTTCTTCCCGGAAGATCCCCTGAGCGTCGTGTTCGCGGCGGGAGATGGTCAGCTTTACCGTTACACGTTTGAGAAGGAAATAGATCCGTCCGCATCGCCGGTGGAGGGGGGCAGCCCGACTCCGTTGGTCTGGAAGACCTCCACGGCCGGCGAAATGCCGGTTTCCATCAACGATCCGATCTGGCCGACGGATCCTCGGCTCAAGAATCGGTTGATTGCCTCGCTCACCTTCATGGTCAGGGACGCGGAGGGCAAGCTGAAGATGCGCAGTCGGCTGGGCTGGCTGCAACTGAACCCGAAAGGGACGGAGATCGTCCGGGCGGGCCGGCTGATCGGGCATGACGATGAAACGGCGGCGGTCAGCGACAGTCCCCGTCCTGACGAGACCCTCCCGACCATCTACTCCGCCGGAAATGGGGCGGAGTTCACCCTGGCCTACCTGACTCGCGTGGAGGGACGTGCCGGCTGGGGTTTGCACGTGGCTCCGCTGGAGATTGATTCCGAGACTGGGACCCCGATTGTTGACGAATTGCGGAGACACACGATCGCGGGCAATCAGTCTCATATGACCCCCATTTTCTCCGCCGATGGCCGCACCCTCTACTCCGTGATCAATTCGGATCCCAAGCCCGACACGATCGAACGCCTTCACGTTCCCGAACTGGTGCGTGCCCCCGCTGCCCTCCTGGCACGACTTGTCGTTCGCAATAGCCGGATCGCATGGAACTGACGAGCCGATGCGGGCGGCGAGCTGGTCTCGCCGTCCGCGCTCGCGGTACGGCACGAGCATGAGCCTTTTCGGTCGCGGTCACACTCTGTGCACAATCCTCGCCTCAATCCACGTCGCGATCATCTCCCTTTAATACGTTCCAGGAAATCACCACTCCCTGCCGGATCCCGGCTTGCCGCCTTGCGGGTTGGCGCGTCATGCTAAACAGGGGCGTTGACGCGTCTCTCGACCCCCGTCGCTCGGCCAGGGAGGTTTTCGATCATGTCGCGAATCGGGCGAGTCCTCGCGATCGTCTTGGGGATCGTCGGCTATACGGGGCCGATCGTGACAACACCCGCGCAGGCTGCGGTGACGCGGGAAGAGGTGGAACGCGCCATTCGCGAAGGAGTTCGCTTCCTTAAGCAAGAGCAGCGTGGCGACGGGTCGTGGAGCGACGTCGACAATGATGCGCACACCGGTTCGACCAGCCTGGTGACCTTGGCGCTGTTGACGGCCGGAGAGCCGGTCAACTCGCTGACGATTCGTCGAGCACTGGGGTATTTGCGCAACTTCGGTCCCGACGAATTGAAGAGCACCTACGCTGTTTCGCTTCAGACCATGGTGTTCGCAGCGGCCGAGCCCGAGCGTGACCAGTTGAAGCTCGTCGCCAACGTCGAGTGGCTGACCCGAGCCCAGATCCGGCCGAACGACCGGATCAACTGGCCTGGGTCGTGGACCTACTCGGTGATCAAGAACCGGAATGGCGATAACTCGAATTCTCAGTATGCCTTACTCGGCCTCCATGCGGCGAACGAGGTCGGGATCCCGGTCCGCCCCGATGTCTGGACTCTGGCGCGAAGCTATTGGGAGAATTGCCAGCATCGCGACGGCGGCTGGGCGTACACGCCCGAAGCCAGTTCTCCCGCATCCGGGAGCATGACCAGCGCAGGGATCTCCAGCCTGATCATCACGGGCTTGAAGCGCTACCAGGGGCAGGAGACCCTTGTCGGCGACGAGATCCACAACTGCGGCAAAGGGGGGCTGAATGTCGACCTGATGCGAGGGATCGACTGGATGGCCAACCACTTTCGGGTCGGCGAAAACTTCGGGCACGGGCAGCAATGGCGCTATTATTACCTTTACGGGATGGAACGAGCCGGCCGACTGACCGGGCGGCGGTTCTTCGGCGAGCACGACTGGTATCGCGAGGGGGCCGAAAAACTGGTCCACGATCAGGACCCACTCCGGGGCTTCTGGCGTGGCGCGATCTTCGAACAGGACCCGGTGGTCGCGACCAGCTTCTCCCTCCTGTTCCTGGCGAAGGGGCGTTCGCCCGTCTTGATCAACAAGCTGCGCCACGGACCCAAGGCTGACTGGGAAAACGACGCCGACGATATCCGAAATCTGGTGGGGGTCGTCTCCCGGGACTGGAAGCCCCTCTTAGGCGGCCAACTCTTGACCTGGCAGATCGTGGATCCGAACGTTTCCACCGTCGAAGACATGATGCAGGCGCCCATCGCTTACTTCAACGGTCACAAAGCCCCCGAGTTCACTGCCGAGGGGAAGAAGAATCTTCGCGATTTCGTCGAACAGGGAGGTTTCATTTTTGCCGAGGCCTGTTGTGGCATGAAAGAGTTCGACTCAGGATTTCGCGAGTTGATGAAGGAAATCTTTCCTGAGGAAGAGTACAAACTTCACCCATTGGCCGAGGAGCACGCGGTCTGGCGCGCCCGGCACCTGCTAAGTCCCGACGTTCATCCGCTCTGGGGGATCGAGCACGGCTGCCGGACGGTCGTGATCTACTCGCCCGAGGATCTGTCCTGCTACTGGAACCAGGCGGAGAATAGTCCGGCGAACCCGGCCGTGATCAAGGCGTTGCGGGTCGGCCAGAACGTGGTCGACTACGCGACCGGCCGTGAGCTTCCGGCCGACAAGTTGGCGGTCCGCGAGGTCAAGGACTTTAAGCCGGATAGCCCCAGGCGGGGGGCCTTGCATATCGCCAAGCTGGTTCATGCGGGCGATTGGAACGTGGCCCCATTGGCGATTCCCAACTTGACCACCTCGTTGAGGCAGAAGACCGGCCTTGACGTCGTGATCAATCACAAAGAGCTCTTTCCCAACGATCCAAACATCGTCCACTTCCCGCTCATCTACCTCCACGGCCGCGCGGCGTTTACCTACGCGAAGGAAGATATCGACGCGATTCGCCGCCACCTCACGCCGGGTGGGGGGACACTCTTCGCCGATGCCGCGTGCGGGAGCCCGGCGTTCGACGTCTCGTTCCGCACGTTCGTCGCCACCTTGCTTCCCAACGCCCCCCTCGTCCCCATCCCTCGAGACGACGAGATCTATTCGAAGAAGGTCGGCTATGACCTCGCTGACGTCCATTTCACCAAGGCGGCCGGCGGCGGAGTCGACTATCCCCAACTCGAGGGGATCAAGATTGACGGCCATTGGGCGGTCATCTACTCGAAGTATGACCTCGGATGTGCCCTTGAGCGGCACCAGGGGCTGGATTGCAAGGGGTATAGCTATGAGAGCGCCTTGCGGATTGCCACCAACATCGTGCTCTATTCGACGTTACCCTGATCGTGATCCGGCCGTGGTCGTGTTGTCCCTCCGGGACTGCAATGAATCCTGATTCGAGCTTTTCTCGATTCCAGGGTCTTGCACCCCTAGCTCTGGACGGTTGCACCTCCGGGGTTGCATAATATAAGGCTCGCCTTTTTCTGGCCTGCGAGAGCGGCTGAATCGATCCGCTCGAATCTCTGGATCCCGCCTTCTGCCGGCAATCCGACGTGACCGTCCAGCGAGGGGCAGGTCATCGTGAGAGCGGCTTCTCCGCCGTTGTGCGAGACCTTGGCGTTTTTGTTGCTCCGTCCTCGAACCGGGGGGTGGGCGACTGAGGCCAACGGCCCTCTCGGCGGAGGAGAACCATAGAGCGTCGATTGCGGATCGTGGCGTGCCGGGTTACAAGTAGAGTCGATGCGGGAGCCCTCATTGTCTGGGCCGCACGAGTAATCTTGGAATGAATTCATGGACTCACACGAGCTCAGGTCATTGCTGGAAAGCGTGCGGACCGGCGAACTTTCGCCGACGGCCGCTGCTCAGAAGATTCGCACGGTTCCGTTTGAGGACGCCGGAGGCTATGCGTCGGTCGACTTGCACCGGGGGATTCGTTGCGGATTTCCTGAAGTCATTTTCGGGCAGGGCAAGACCGCGGAGCAAATTGAGGGCATACTGAAGGTTCTGCTCAAGCACGAACAAGGTGGGCTGGTCACGCGGGTCGAGCCGGAGACCGCAGTCCACCTGAAGACGGTCTTTGCCGATGGGGAACATAATTCACTCGGGCGAACGTTTCGGATTCGAGGGGCCGTCGACCCCGGGCCTGCCTTGGGTAAGGTTGCGATCGTGACAGCGGGCACGAGTGACCTGCCGGTGGGCGAAGAGGCCAGGGTGACGGCGGAGGCCTGGAACTGCGAGGTCACGCTTTTGGCCGATGTTGGCGTGGCGGGGCTTCATCGGCTCTTGCACAAGCTCGACACTCTGGGCGGTGCGGATGTCGTTGTGGTCGTCGCGGGGATGGAAGGGGCCTTGCCGAGCGTTGTCGGCGGATTGGTCGATTGCCCGGTGATCGCCGTTCCCACCAGCGTGGGGTACGGGGCCAGTTTCGGCGGACTGGCCGCCTTGCTTGGGATGTTGAATAGTTGCGCATCCAATGTTGTTGCAGTGAACATCGACGCCGGCTTCAAGGGAGGCCACGTCGCGGGTCTCATCGCCCGGCGGGCTGGGCAAGCGAGATGCTCAGCCCAGACACAAATTACACCACGCGGAGGTTCCGTCCATGACGCTTGAGCGGGTTGACACTCTTCCTATTCTTCCGAAACGTCCGGCAGACGGACACAAGGGGCTGTACGGCTCGGTACTCGTCGTGGCGGGTGGGCGCGGAATGGCCGGCGCTGCCGGTCTGGCCGGCGTCGCGGCGCTCCGATCGGGGGCGGGCCTCGTTCGGGTCGCCAGCTCGGCTGAAGTTCAGCCGACCGTCGCGAGCTTCGAACCCAGCTACATGACCTACCCCTTGGAGAACGACGAAGAGGGCCTGATCCGCTTCGAACCCGCGAAGAAGGCGCTGGGAACCCTGCTCGAACGAGCCACGGTCCTTGCGATTGGTCCCGGACTCGGCCAGTCGGCGGGGATCCGCGACCTCGTTCGCTGGGTCTTGGAATCGGTCAGCCTCCCGACGGTTGTTGACGCCGACGCGCTCAATGCTCTGGCCGGCCAGACCGACGCCCTGGCTGATCTCAAGCGGCCGACAGTGATCACGCCTCATCCCGGTGAGTTTGCTCGGCTGACCGGGCGGACCGTCGCCGAGATCCAGGCCGATCGCGAGACCCACGCCGTGGCTCTTGCCCAGGCCGACAACTTGGTCGTCGTCCTCAAGGGGGCGAAAACGATCGTGACCGACGGCGCTCGGATTTATGTCAACTCCACCGGCAACCCCGCCATGGCGACGGGTGGAGCGGGCGATGTCCTCACCGGCGTGATCGCCGCGCTGATCGGACAGAAACTCCCCGCGTTCGAGGCCGCACAGCTCGGCGTCTATATCCACGGCTTGGCCGGTGACATGGCCCGCGACCAGAACGGTGAGATCGGGACGATCGCCGGGGATATCGTCGACGTTCTCGCTGATGCGTTTTATCATCTCACCGCGTGAACGAAGAATAATCGTTCGATTCCTGCGAATCCTCCTATCGACTGAGTACGATTGGGTCGTTCTCCGTTCCACGAGCCACGATTTCCGGATTGCTCGAGCGCTTGCCCTGTGCGACGAGGAAGTCGTGGCGTATACTCGATGTTAACCACATGGGTGTGGGGATGGTGCGGAGACAACCCGACCGTCGGTCGATGCCGTCCCGAAACGAGTGAAGGAGGTTGGGGTGTCTTCACGCGAGAACCCATCGTCGCCGCCCTGGACATACCGGATGGAAGTCTCTCCCACTGGACAGGGTCCCGTGCCGGCCGCCGCCAACTACAATGACCCGGTCGCGCTGCTCCACTTCTTGGTGAACCTGCAAAATCAGACCCTTGAGATTCAACGTCAGATTCTCGAGAACCAGCGGCAGCAACTGGAACTCGCTCGGGAAGCCGCACAGGTCAACCGTGAGCAACGCGCTCGACAGATTGCCGAACTCGAACGGTGGCAGACGGGGCACGAACCGGTACTCGAGCACTGCCGAGAATCACTTGGCAACCTCGAGAAAGTTCACGCCGCACTCATGGGTGAGCTCGCCAACTACGTCTCCGACCACCATGAGAATCTGCTTGACGGCGATTTCGCACTGACCGACTTCGTCGACCGCTTCGGGCCTCGCCTCGCCCATCTCAACACGATGTTGGCCGTCCTGCGGCCGCTCGCCGCCGCTGTGAGAAAGACGGAGAGCTGAGCTGATCCAAGCGGAGCGGATCGATCGCCGATCCGCTCTCGAGTTTTCGCCTCGCATCGGCTCCTTCCTATCAGTTCTTGAAGAATCTTCGCTAGGTCGACTCTTCCTCGACTCACTCGTGATTGGCAAACAAGCAAGCGCGTGGATCTTCGCCCTTGCGCGATGCCGGTGGAAGTTGGGTCGGACAGGCGAGCCGGACGGCGGGGGTCAGAAGACTGGGGTCCAAGTACGGACCCCAGCCATTCCGTTTGCTAGGTGGTGTAGTCGGCATTGAGCCGAACGTACTCGGCCGTCAGGTCGCAGGTCCAGAACCGGATCGATCCCGACCCACGTTTCAGGGTGAGGCGGATTGTTGTCTCGCGTTCGGCGCGGAGGTGGGCCGAGACGGCCGCCGCGTCGAAGTTGAGCGGCACTCCGTCGCGATAGAGCGGGGTGTTGTTGAGCCAGAGCGAGAGCTCTTGCTCCTCGAACGGAACGCCGGAATAGCCTGCGGCTGAGACAATTCGACCCCAGTTCGGGTCGGCCCCTGCCACTGCCGTCTTCACGAGCGGGCTGTCGGCAACCGCTCGGGCAATAGTTCGAGCCTCCTCGCGGTCGCGAGCGCCTTCGACGTCGATCGTGATCAGGTGGGTGGCCCCTTCGCCATCGTCGGGGATCATCCTCGCGAGAGTCTGGCAGGTTGATTGAACGGAGGCCGCGAACTTGGCCAGCGCCTCGCCTTGGAGCGGTTCTCCCCCGGCTGCGCCGTTGGCGAGCAAAAGGACAGTGTCGTTGGTGCTGGTGTGCCCCTCGACCGAAATGCAGTTGAAGGTGGATTCGACTGCTTCGGAGAGAATCGCCTGCAAGTCCGTCGGCGCGACCCGTGCATCAGTGACCAGGAAGGCGAGCATCGTCGCCATCCGAGGTCCGATCATCGCCGCCCCCTTCGCCAGACCCAGCAGCGCCGTCGATCGGCCGTCCAGGTCTTGGCGGAGCGAAACGACCTTGGGACGCGTATCGGTCGTCATGATCGCCCGAGCCGCTTCGGCGAACTGTTCCGCCTCGCCGGAGAGGCTTGCCAAGGCACGGGCCAACCCGTCGCGGAGGTTATCCATCGGCAACTGGTGGCCGATGACACCCGTGGATGCCACGAGGACGTGCTGGGGAAGGCAGGCGAGGTGCTCGGCGGCGAAGGTCGCGGTCGCGGCGGCGTTCGCCTCGCCTTGAGCGCCGGTCGCCGCGTTGGCATTGCCCGCATTGACGACGATGGCCCGAATCGAGTCGGAGGGGACCAGGGCCTGATCCCAACGCACGGGCGCGGCACAGACCCGATTGGTCGTGAACGTTCCCGCAGCCGCACAGGGATGGTCGCTGGCGATCACGGCCAGGTCGAGCCCTCCCGACGGCTTGATGCCGGCTTTGACGGCCGTGGCGCGAAACCCGGCCGGAATCTCGAGCGTTGTTTCCGAGGCAGAGGACATGCGATCTCTCACAGAAAAAAGGCCTGATTTGAGCTCAATCACTGGACGGTGTATCCGCCGTCAACGAAAAGACAGGCTCCCGTCACGAAGCTCGAAGCCTCCGAGGCGAGAAAAACGGCGGCTGGTCCGATCTCCACCGGCTCCCCCCACCGCCCGAGCGGGATCTTCGCCTGCATCGCCGCATTGACGGTCGGGTCGTTGAGCAGCGGCAAATTGAGCTCGGTGGCAAACGGCCCTGGGCAGAGCGCGTTGACATTGATTCGGTCCGCGGCCCATTCCAGGGCGAGCGTCTTGGTCAGGAGGTCGAGTCCCCCTTTGCTCGACGCGTAAGGGGATCGGCCCGGCAACGCGATCTCGCCAAGCATGCTCGACATGTTAATCACCCGACCCCACTTCTGCCGCTTCATCGGCTCGGACACGGCGCGGCAGCAGAGCCAGGGACCCTTCAGGTTGGTGTCGAGCACCTGGTCCCAGTCGGACTCCTTCAGTTCTTCAATGGGCCCGCGGATGTTGATTCCCGCGTTGTTGACCAGGATGTCGAGGCGTCCGAAGGTGTCGAGCACGCGGGCCACCGCGCTCCTGATCTCGGCATCCTGGGTGACGTCGGCCACGATTCCGAGCGACCTGGCGCCGGTCGATTCTTGAACGCCGAGGGCTGCCGAGTGGACTTGCTCGCTGTTCCTTGCGGTCAGAGCCACCGAGGCCCCCGCCGAGGCCAATGCCTCGGCGATCACGCGGCCCAAACCTCGCGAACCCCCGGTCACAAGCGCCACTTTCCCGTCGAGCCGAAATCGATCCAAAACGCTCATCAGTGTCCTTTCGTCGCTGCTCCGCCACCGCGCCCTGGTTCCCTCTCCCCAATAGCGTACCCCACGACTCATAGATGCCATAGAAGCCGCTAAGTTCGGAGTGGCGAAGAGTCTGGTTCGCGAAACTTTACCGGTCATTTCTTGTATGCCTGAGCAGGGTTCTGTAACGGTTTCGGGGTTATTGCGGGGGCTTTGTTGGGTCTACGTAACATCTAGGCAAACCTTGCGTTCTGGAAGGCTTGGCTTACTGGGAAATCTAGAGAAAGCGCCTTAAGCTGCCAGCCTCGGGCGACCGAACACTATCAGTGAGTTAGCGGGTCCGAAGCCCGAGCGGAGCTTCGTGGCACGGGCTCAGCGATCCGGCGAGATTAGGTCGGGAGTGTGATTGAGGAGCGTATGATGCGGAAACTTCGATCGGTTGCGCTCATGACCCTGGTTTTTGGGGTGTGGGTGACCGAGCACCCGGCGGAGGCGGCCAGCTATGCTGGAGGGGCCTCAACGCGTTGTTGTCCGGTTCCCCAGGAGTGCGGGGGACATGTTGAGTACCAAACCCAGCGTCAGACCGTTCTCCAGGCTGTGCAGGAGACCGTCTACGAAAATCAGCAAGTCACGTCGGTGCGAGACGTCTGCGAAACGGTGATGCAGCCCAGAACTGTCACCACCATGCAGTCGATCGCTGAGCAGTGCGTGCGTGACGAAGCCTATACCGTCCAGCGTCCGAGCTATCGGACCGTGCAGAAAGAGTGCCGTTACACCGTCCAGCGCCCGGTCAGCCGGACGATCTGGAAGGACTGCACCTACACGGTTTGCCGCCCGGTTCGCGAGACGCATATGGAAGATCGGGTCTATACGGTGAGCCGCCCGGTGCGGGAAACCACCTTAAAGACCTGCACCTATAACGTCACTACGCCGGTTCGTGAAGTTTCCTACAAGGAATGCGCTTACACGGTCTGCCGCCCGGTGCAAGAGACGTTCATGAAGACCGTGAATTACACGGTCTGCCGCCCCGTTCAGGAGACGGCCTACAAGAACTGCACCTACACGGTTTGCCGCCCCGTCCAGAAGACCTGCTATCGCTCGGTTCCTTACACGGTGCAAGTGCCGGTCCAGACCACCGTACTGCAGTGCCAGCCGTACACCACGATGGTCCCCGTCCGGCAGTGTGCCTATAAGCAGGTCGCTTACACGGTCTGCCGCCCGGTCCGCGAGACCGTCATGCGGGAGTGCCGCTACACCGTCCAGACGCCGGTCCGCCGGACTGTGATGGAGAATTGCAGCTACACGGTTTGCCGCCCTGTGCGTGAGACCGTGATGCAGGAACAGCGTTACACGGTTTGCCGCCCCGTTCAGACGACCACCTTGCAGACGGTCACCGAGACCAGCTACCGGACGGTCACGGAAACCGCGTCCCGCGAAGTCTGCGAAACGATCTGCGTGCCGCGCACCGTGGTTCGCCAGGTCAGCCGCGAGTGTGGTGAGTGGGTCAACCAGCAGATCGAAGTGCCCGGCAAGATGGTTTGCGTCAACGGTTGCTGGGTTCAGTGCCCGCCCACTTACATCTGCAAGCGAGTGTGGTGCCCCCGGACGGTCGTTGAGAACGTTTCCTGCACGGTCTACGAGAGCCAGCAGGTTCGCAAGCAGGTTCCGTACACGGTCTGCCGCCAGGTACCCGAGTGCGTCACGCGGCAAGTTCCGGTGACCACCTGCACGATGGTTCCCCAGGAATGCGTCCGACAGATTCCGGTGACCACCTGCCGGATGGTCTCCGAGACGGTCGTCAAGCAGGTCCCCCGGGTCATCTGCGAGACGGTCGCGACCGAGTGCGTCAAGCAGGTTCCCGTCACCACCTGCCGGATGGTGAATGAGACCTGCACCAAGACTGTCCCCTACTCTTACTGCACGATGGTGCCCCGCACCTGCACGCGGACCGTCCCGGTCAGCGTGACCAAGATGTGCTCGAAGACCCTTTGCCGCCAGGAGGCTTACACCGTCACCCAGATGGTGCCCGAGACCCAGGTCAAGCAGGTTCCGTACACCGTCACCCGGATGGTCACGGTCCCTTGCACCAAGGTTGTCCCCTGCACGATCACCCGGACCGTTCGCGAGACCCACGTCAAGCGAATCCCGGTGACGACTTGCCGGATGGTTACCACCCAGCAGGTCAAGCAGGTTCCCGTCACCACCTGTCGGATGGTGACCGAGACCCGGCACTGCCCGGTTCCCGTGACCACCTGCCGGATGGTTGCCGAAACTTGCGTCAAGCGAGTTCCCCAGACCATCTGCGAGACCGTGACCGAGCAGTGCGTTCGGATCGTGCCTGAGACCATCTGCGAGATGCAGACCATCCAGTGCGTCCGGAAGGTGCCCTACACTGTGTGCCGTCAGGTGCCGGTGACGACCACCGTCCACTGCCCCGTGACCGTCAAGCGACAGGTCACTGAGTGCCGCACCGTCTGCGTGCCGAAGACGATCTGCCGCCAGGTTCCGGTCGAGGTCTGCGTCCAGGTTCCCGTGACGATCCACTGCCCGACTCCCGTGCTCGCCTCGGCACAGAGCGTGGTGGCTTCTGCACAAACTGAGGTTCCTTGCACGACCCTCCCCGCTTGCGACCCTTGCGATCGCAAGCACCCGCTCTTCGGACGCCTCCTCGGCCGCCGTTATTGAGCGTCGGTGAGAGTCCGTCCAAGCCGCCGTTGAATCACGAACGCCCTCCACTGTCAAAGTGGAGGGCGTTCGTGCACTTCGAAGGCACCGTACTCTGATCCTTGGGAATCGAAAACAGAGTGGTCGCTTTTCCCGGGGCTCGTTCTCTACCCCATCGCGTTCGACGCGATCAATCGCGCGAGATCGTCACGAAACCGACTGAACGCGCGCGCCCGATGGCTGAGCTGCCGTTTGACGACCGAGCTCAGTTCGCCAAACGTTTTATGATATTCAGGAATGAGGAACAACGGATCATAGCCGAACCCGTTGTTTCCCTGTGGAGCGCGGGTGATCCGGCCGCGGCAGGCCCCTTCCGACTCCAGGCGAATCGTACCGTCGGGGTCGGCCAGAGCGATGTGGCAGACGAAGGCCGCACCACGCTGGTCGTCGCTGAGAGCCGCCAGCGCATCGAGCAGCTTGCGGTTGTTCGCGTCATCGTCGCCGTGCGCGCCCGCGTAGCGTGCCGAGAAAACTCCAGGGGCACCATTCAGGGCGTCGACCGTCAGTCCCGAGTCGTCGGCAAGCACCCAGGAGCGTAAGCTCAGGGCGGTTTCGCTGGCCTTCTTGCGGGCATTTCCCGCGAAGGTGTCGGCATCCTCGACGACGTCGGCCACCTCGGGATGGTCCGCCAAGGAACCGACCGACAGACGCGCCAAATGCGGGTTCGGCTCCCAGGCAGGATGGATGAGCTCGGCCATCTCCTCCCCTTTCTTGCGGTTCCGGGTACCGATGACGAGACGGATGGAGTCGGGGCGGGACGAGGTCATCTTGGCGCTCGATAAGAGTGTCACGGATCGGGGAGATTTGCCCAATCATTGGAGGGAAGGTCTGTTGTCGTCAACACGACAAAGGGTCCAATCGAGGATCGAGCATAATATGCTCGATCCTCGATTGGACCCTTTGATTGCAAACGGAGTCGAGGGAATGCCCTCGGCGCGAGGCCGAGGGCGGCTTGGAGAGGCCGATTATTGGGGCTTGAGCGGTCCCACCTCGGTCAGGGCGGCGGCCGGGACAATCATGGTGTCGGTCACTGCCTTGCGCCGGCCAGTCGTCGGGTCCGGTTGAATGAGGGGAACTGCGAGTCGGAGCAGGCGCTCGCGGAGTTGGACGGCGGCCGGATCGTTCGGTGCATTGAAGGCGCCGATCATCACGCGGCTCGAGGACCGATCGTGATAGACGAAGACAGGCTGGCCGAGCTGTTTGATCTCTTCGGACTTCGCCAGCGACTGCGCCATCTTCTCGGCATCTTCCGCGGCGGTGATGAGCGGGCTCTTTTTCAGCCCCAGATCGTTCAAGGGCTGCGTGCCGGCGATGACAAAGCTTCCTCGGCCGCTGAAATTGGCAACCTCGAGGGTATAGTTCGCCGTGCAGTTATACAGGCTATTGGGGCCCTTGTTCATCCTCGTGACGAACGGGTCGTTGTGCCCCGGAAACAGATTCTGAGCGGGGACATAGGGATTGGTGGTCCGGGTCGCCTTGCTCAGACCCGTTTGCCAGGCGTACAACTTGGGCAGATTGTCGATACACTTCGGCCTGATCTTCTTGACCCTGTGGAGAAGCTCCTCAGTGCCTTTGAGGGTCTTCTCATTGCCGACGAGGACAGCCGCTTCATCGAAGCTCCGTACCCGCTCCGGATCGGTGAGCCGGGCTCGGTCCATCCCAGCGGGAGCCGTGGGAGGGACGTTGCGGATGTTGCTGTTTCGGGGGAAATCTTTGGATCGAAGAATGTATGCGGGTAGCTGGTACTCGTTCCGCAGCTCAAGCACGAGGGCCAGGGCCGATCGCTCAGCATCGGGGCCGCGAAACGTCTTGGCCAGGACCATGAAGGGGCCGACGTCCTTGGTGAGCAGGTAAGGTTCGATCGCGTCCTGAGGGAGCGCGATCTTGGGCGTCTGGTTTTGGTCCGGATAGTCCAGCGCAGGCATCGCGCCCGCCACATTGGCCGGACGGATATTGGGATCGGTGGGGGCCGAGGCCCCAGCCTGGCTACCACTGGCCAAGGCGGATGAGGTTGCGGACGCAGTTGGCTGCGAACCGGTTTTTGGCGTTGCGGCCGGACGGAAGAACCCACTCTTTGGGCTCTGACCGTACGCGCAAACGGTGAGCGTGGCCAACGAGCCGGCCAGCGCCAAGGTGGCGATCGGCGATTTCATGAGCGATTCCCCCATCCTGTCGGGTACGCGGCGGGTCGAAAAGGGGATCGATGGACGCAGTCCCCCTGAACCCGTACCACGGGTCTCCTTTGAATCCATTCAGTCGGGTTGTGAATCGAAAGGATGAGGTCTCGGTGACTTGTCGGGCGGGACTTTAGCAGAACATGGTCAGGTCGACCAGACGGAAAATTAAGAAGGAAGACGTGTGTGCTTTGGAAGTGGTCGCTCGGAGGTAAAAGGAGGGTGAACCTCCGAGCCCTTCTCTTTTGATTGATCTCAGACGATGAACGGCCAGTGAATCCCGAGCGTCTCGCGCTGGACCTGAATCAAGCGGTCGATCCCCTCGTCGGCGAGGTCGAGGAGCGCTTGGAGCTGGGGCCGCGAGAAAGTTCCCCCCTCGCCAGTGCCTTGGACTTCAACGAGTCCGCCGCCACCGAGCCGGATGACGTTGAAGTCCACCTCGGCCGTCGAGTCTTCGGGATAGTCGAGGTCGAGGACCGGCTCGCCGGCGACAATCCCGGTGCTGACAGCAGCCACGCTGTCGCGGAGAATTGTGCCGGCCGCCTCACCGAATCGACTCGACAGGGCATCGGCCACGGCAATGAAGGCGGCCGTGATCGCGGCGGTTCGGGTGCCGCCATCGGCTTCGATGACGTCGGCATCGACATGGAGGGTCCAGGGACCAAGCGCCTTGGTATCGATCACCGCACGCAGGCTCCGGCCGATCAAACGCTGAATCTCGGTCGACCGGCCATCCGTCCCGCGCGATTTTCGCGTCGGTGTGCTGCCGGGCAGCATCGAGTATTCGGCGGTCAGCCATCCCACTCCTTTGCCCTCAAGGAACGGGGGGACCTTGTCGGACAGGTGGGCTGTGACGAGGACCGTCGTGCGGCCGGCTCGGTAGAGCGCACTGCCGGGGCTATTCCGGACGAATCCGCGCTCGACGGTGACCGGGCGAAGTTCGTTGGGAGCGCGACCATCATGTCGGGGCATGCGGAACTCCGTAGATCAAATGTCTCGCACGTTATTATGGAGCGGTTGAACCCTGGGATCGTGCTTGGAGCAAGCGTGAGAAGCCAATCCGGCACTTATATTGGGTGGGCTCGGCCCGCCAGGTTTCGCCCCAAGGGGGAGGAGCCCCCACGCCCGCCCCGCCTTTTCTCAAAAGGCGTGGTGTCTACCCGGCAAGACACTTTCTCAGACCCTGATTTCAGCTCAGGATGCGGCCTGGCCTTGCATGGCATTGGGAACCGTTCGCGTGAGCTCCTCGGGCCACTTGTCCGAGAGGAGCCAGATCAAGAGTGCCTTCTGGAAATGGAGCCGGTTGGCCGCCTGGAGGATGACGACACTTTGCGGGCCGTCGAGCACCTCGGAGGTGACTTCTTCCTCACGGCGAGCGGGCAGGCAATGAAGGAAGATTGCCTCGTCCTTGGCCTGTGAGAGGAGCTCTTGGTTGACCTGGAACGGGGCGAACGCCGCGCGACGGAGTTCGGCTTCGTGCTCTTGCCCCATACTCGCCCAGACGTCGGTGTAGACGACGTCGGCCCCGGCCAATGCGCGCCGAGGGTCGTGCTCGACCACGAGCGGAATGTGCGGGAACGTGGCTTCGAATTGAGCTCGGAACTGGGAAGGAAACTCGTACCCGATCGGCGCGGCGAGTGCGAACTCCATGCCGGTGAGCGCCGCGGCCAGAGCAAGCGAACGTGCCACGTTATTCCCGTCACCCACGAAGACGAGCCGAAGCCCCTCAAGGCGACCGAGCGTCTCCTTGATCGTCATCAGGTCGGCCAGGGCCTGGCAGGGATGCGCGGCGTCGGACAGCGCGTTCACGACCGGAATCGTGGCATGCTCGGCCAAGGCTTCGATCGTCTGGTGCGCGAAGGTGCGAACGGCAAGCACATCCACGTATTGGCTGATAACGCGTGCGAAGTCGGGGATGCTTTCACGCACCCCCATGCCCACGTCCTTGCCGTTCAGGAAGATTGCGTTGCCGCCGAGCTGGGCGATGGCGGCCTCGAAGCTGACCCGGGTTCGCAGGGACGGCTTCTCGAAAATGAGGCCGAGCGTCCGACCCTCCAAATAAGGAGGGCGGTGCCCTTGTTGGTCGTGTCGTTTGAGTTCGATCGCTCGGTCGATCAGGTCAACAGCGGCCTCGGCCGAGAGGTCGAAAAGTTCAATAAAATGGCGGATCATCGGGCACCTCCTCGCCTGGCTCAGATGGTCTGACGCCGGATCACGTCGGCCAGGATGGCACACCCCTCATCAATCTGCTCGTCGCTGACGTTGAGCGCGGGCAAGAGCCGTACGACATTGCCGTGGGTTGCGTTAATCAAGAGCTTGCGTTCGAGGCACTCGGCGACCACGCTCGACGCATCAAAGGTCAATTCCAGGCCGATCATCACGCCGAGGATCCGAATCTCGCGAACCAGGTCGGGGCGCTCGTCGCGGAGCGTCTGGAAATGGCCGCGGAATCGCTCGCCCACGGCTCGGCCGCGTGCCAGCAAGCCCTCTTGCTCGATCGTCTCAACAGCGGCGAGGCCGGCGCGGCAGGCGATCGGGTTGCCGCCGAAAGTACTTGCGTGCGTTCCCGGCTTCAGATAGCTGGCAACTTCAGGGGTCGCCATCATCACGCCAGCCGCGACTCCGCCCGCCAATGCCTTGGCACAGGTCAGGATGTCGGGCGTGATGTTCGAGTGTTGATAAGCGAACCATTCACCGGTCCGCCCCAGGCCGGTCTGAACCTCGTCGAGGATCAGGAGCACTCCGCGCTCATTGCAGAGCGAACGCAGGCCAGGCAGGTAGTCGGGCGAAGGGACGTTCACCCCCCCTTCCCCTTGGATTGGTTCGACCAGGACGGCCGCCGTCTGGTCGTCGAGCGCCGCGGCTACCGCGTCCAGGTTGTTGTAGGGGACGTAGGTGAAGCCGGGAACCAGCGGCTCGCAGCCGGCGTGGTACTTCGGCTGGGCGGTCGCGGTGAGGGCGGCGTAGGTTCGCCCGTGGAACCCGTTCTCCATCGTGACGATCTTGAAGCGTCCCTTGGGAGATCCGTAGAGCCGGGAAAGCTTGATTGCCGCTTCGTTGGCCTCTGCGCCGCTGTTGCAGAAGAAGCTCTGGCCGCCGAACGCCTTCTCCGAGAGTGCCCGGGCAAACGCCCCTTGCGACTCCATGTACCAAGTATTCGGCACATGAATCAGTTGCCCAACCTGCTCGCGAACCGCCTCGACGATCCGAGGCGGACAATGGCCGAGCAAGTTGCAGCCCCAGCCCGGAAAAAAGTCAAGGTAACGATTCCCTTCGGCGTCCCAGATCCAAGAACCTTCACCCCTGACCAGGCAGACCGGGTAGCGGCGATAGTTGGGGATCACGTACTTGCCGAATTGGGCAATCGTTTCCTCGGAACTCAGATTCGCAACTTGGGCCAAGGCTAGAGCTCCCGTCAGGCTGGGCCGGCGACCCGGCGTTCGTGAGAAGACATCATAAAGAGAGAATGGTTTCCGCAACTTCGGCGATGAGACCAAGCAAAGCGACCGTGAATCCATCCGCCAATCAATCAGTGCCGGGCCGAGATGCCTCGGCTCGATCCATTCGCATTTTCTTGCAAGACGATCTCGGTCCCGATCCCCTTGTCGGTATACATCTCGAGCAAGAGCGAGTGGCGAAGCCGGCCGTCAATGATGTGTGTCTTCCGCACACC
This sequence comes from Singulisphaera acidiphila DSM 18658, assembly GCF_000242455.2. Classification (GTDB taxonomy): domain Bacteria; phylum Planctomycetota; class Planctomycetia; order Isosphaerales; family Isosphaeraceae; genus Singulisphaera; species Singulisphaera acidiphila. Next base: position 3,276,928 of record NC_019892.1, on the reverse strand, counting down.
GTCACGGAGGCTGTCGAGGCTGGCCTCGACTTTCGGGATCATTCCTTTATCAATGATCCCTTGTGCGATCAGATCGCGACACTCGACCGGCGTCAGACTCCGAATCAGGCTCTGAGGTTCGGTTCGATCCTTGAGGATCCCCGGCGTGTCGGTCAGGAACACGAGCTTCTCGGCCTTGAGCGCCACGGCGACCGCCGCGGCTGCGGTGTCGGCGTTGACATTCAAGAGGAGCTCGTCCTCCCCCTCGGCTAGCGACGGGAGCACTGGCACGACCCCGGCGAAGCAGAGATTCTCGATCAAGGAAACCTCGACCTCGGTCACCTCACCCACGCGTCCCAGGTCCACGTCCGCCCCGTTACCGTCGGGCAGAGTCAACCGGCGGCCGAAGAGGCATTGCGTCGTTTTATGATGCAAGCCCGCGGCGCGTCCGCCGTACTTGGTAATATGTCGAACAATATCGACATTGATTTCTTCGGCCAGCACCCGGGCGACGATTCCCAAGGTGGCCTCATCGGTGTACCGCCGCCCTTGGACGAACCGGGCTTGCAGTCCCGCTTGTTCCATCGCCAGAGTGATCGCTTTGCCGCCGCCATGGACCACCACGGGTCTCATGCCGACGGTTTGCATGAAAACGATGTCGACGAGCAAGGCTCGAAGGGCTTCGGGCTCTTCCATCACCGAGCCGCCGAGCTTGATGACGGTGAACCGTCCGTGGAACTTGCGGAAGTAACCGAGTGCCTCGATCAGGACATCCGCCTTGCGGATCGCTTCTTCATGCACGGCGTGATCCCCAACCGCTCCCAAACAATCGACGACCAAACCACCATTCTTCATTTCTCGTGACCCTTTGTAAAGTAGGCGCTGGCGGTTCGTGCGCGCAGCGGAACGGTTGGCTTGGCGACAAGGCTCGATTCGTATTACGATAAAAGGGACGTGAGCGATTGCAGATTCCCGCCAGACTCGATTCCCTTTTTGAGGATTTTTTTCGGTGGAACCTGCCCGTGGCCTTCCTCAGCATGATCTCGACTTCGACCGGCTACCGGCACGTTCACCGATTCTTCTTGATCCCTACTTCCAGGAGTACCAGCGGCTCGTTTCCAATCCGTTCCTTGCACTCGCCGCATTGATCCCCTGGTACGTGGCGATTCGGCGGGCGTTTCTGGCCAAGCATGCCCCGATGATTCTGCTTCTGCTCGCCAGCCTGTTCGGGATCGCCTGCCTGCTCCAGTTTCACTGCCTGGATTGCGGCGCGACAGGCAGCCTTTTTCGATGGAAGCGTCATGCCTGCGATCGCGCGATCGCCCGGCAACTTGGGTACGCTCGGCGCCGTTGGCTGCTCGGTCCGAACCCGATGACCCAGACCGTGCTCTGGGGTATCACGGTCGTCGTCGTGGGGTTCCTCGCCTTAATTAAGTTTCAGGGCCGGCGCTGAGTTTTGCCCTTTGATCACGCAATCGCCGAGAGTTCTTGCCCGAGCGATCCACCTTGACAGGGCTTCAGGGCGCGAAAGATAATCGCTCACCCAACCGCCCTTATAAAATGAGGGAAGTCGGGTCTCGAGGTCAGACGCAGCGACGCCTATGGCCGCTTGCCCCATGACACCCTCCTCATCGAGAAGCCGTTTGGCCCGATGATATGACGTAGTCGTTCGTAGAATGACAGGGTCGACGCGAGAAACGACTCTGAAGCGAAGGTCGAACATGTCTTTAAAGAAGAGTTCGATCTGCCGCGGCGACGTTCGTTGAGAAATGGTTTCCTTGTCTGTCTTTTCAGGATGCCTGGAAGTCCAATGACCGATACGCGACATCGCCTTGAGCAGATCCTCTCCGAGCGGATCATGATCCTCGATGGCGCAATGGGGACGATGATCCACGCGCACAAGCCGACGGAAGAGGATTATCGCGGCGAACGGTTCCGCAATCATTCCAAGCTGCTTAAGAACTGCACCGAGATCATGGCGCTGAGCCAGCCGCATATGATCGAGGAGATCCATACCGCTTATCTCGAAGCGGGATCCGATATCGTCTCAACCGACAGCTTCAACAGCAACGCGATCTCGATGGCCGACTACGACCTCGAGGATTACGTCTTTGAGCTGAACGAGGCGGCGGCAGCGATTGCCCGTCGGGCGGCCGATGCGATGACCCGCAAGACGCCTGACAAGCCGCGGTTCGTGGCTGGCAGTCTCGGGCCGACCAACAAGATGCTCAACAACCCCTCGGATCCGAACAACCCGGACCCGAGCTATCGCCCCGTGACCTTCGACCAGCTCGTTGATGCCTACACCGAGCAGGTTCGTGGCCTGGTGAGCGGCGGGGCCGACATTCTGCTGGCGGAAACCGCGTTCGACACCCTGAATTTAAAAGCCTGCCTGTTCGCGATCGACAAATACTTTGACGCCCATGGCGGCCGGCTGCCCGTCATGGCCTCCACGACGATCTTCAATGGTGGGGTGACCCTGACCTCGCAGAAGGTCGAGGCGTTCTGGGCCTCGATGTCCACTTACGACCTGTTCAGCGTCGGGATCAATTGCGCCCTGGGCGCCGACCAGATGCGCCCTTATGTCGAGGCCCTTTCCAGCCTCGCGGTCCCCTACATGAGCTGTTACCCGAACGCCGGCTTGCCCAACGCCCTGGGCGAGTTCGACGACAGCCCCGGGTCGCTCGGCAGTCCCGACCACATGGCGAGGCGGATCCGCGAGTTCGCCACCGACGGTTGGCTGAACCTCGTGGGCGGCTGCTGTGGGACGCGCCCGCCGCATATTCGCGCGATCGCCGAGGCGATTCAAGACGTCCGCCCGCGCACTCGCCCGGTTCGCCCGTCCTGGTCGATTCTCAGCGGGACCGATGCGCTGACGATTCGCCCCGAAAGCAACTTCATGATGGTGGGCGAGCGGACCAACATCACGGGCTCGAAGAAGTTTGCCCGGTTGATCAAAGGGGGCGACTACGACAGCGCCTTGAGCGTGGCCCGCGACCAGGTCGAGGGGGGGGCCAACATCGTCGACGTCAACATGGACGAGGGGATGATCGACGGCGAGGAGGCGATGACCAAGTTCCTCCGGCTGATCGCGGCCGAACCCGACATCACTCGGGTGCCGATCATGATCGACAGCTCGAAATGGTCGGTTATCGAGGCGGGCCTGAAGTGTGTTCAGGGTAAGTCGATCGTCAACTCGATCAGCCTCAAGGAAGGGGAAGAGAAGTTCCTCGAACAAGCGAAGCTCGTTCACCGCTATGGCGCGGCCGTCGTGGTGATGGCGTTCGATGAGGAAGGTCAGGCGGTCACGGCCGATCGCAAGGTCGAGATCTGTACGCGGGCTTATGAGCTGTTGACGAAGCAGGTTGGTTTCGCCCCGGCCGACATCATCTTCGACACCAATATCCTGACCGTCGGGACGGGCATCGAGGAACACAACAACTACGCGGTCGAGTTCATCGAAGCGGTTCGCCAGCTCAAGCAGATGTTCCCGGAGTCGAAGACGAGCGGCGGTGTCAGCAACGTTTCGTTCTCCTACCGCGGCAATGACGTTGTTCGGGAAGCGATGAACGCGGCCTTCCTCTACCACGCGATTGCCGCCGGGCTCGATATGGGGATCGTCAACGCCGGTCAGCTCGAGGTCTACGAGGAGATTCCCAAGGACTTGCTCGAGCGCGTTGAGGACGTGCTCTTGAATCGCCGGCCGGATGCCGCCGATCGTCTGACCGACTTCGCCGAGACGGTCAAGAAGCGGGGCAAGAAGGAAACGGGGAAAGATCTGGCCTGGCGCGACGGCCCGGTCGAGGAGCGGCTCAAGCACGCCCTGATTACGGGAAACGCGGACTTTGTCGAGGCCGACGTGGAGGAGGCGCGACAGTCGTACACCCGGACCCTCTCGATTATCGAAGGGCCGCTGATGGACGGTATGAACGTCGTCGGCGACCTCTTCGGCGCGGGCAAAATGTTCCTCCCGCAAGTCGTCAAGAGCGCCCGCGTGATGAAGAAGGCGGTGGCCTACCTCCTCCCGTTCATGGAGGCGGAGAAGGCCAAAGGGGACGTGAGCTCGCGGAAGGCCCGCGGCAAATTGCTGATGGCGACCGTCAAGGGAGACGTTCATGACATCGGCAAGAACATCGTCGGCGTCGTCCTGGGCTGTAATGACTACGAGGTGATCGACCTCGGTGTGATGGTTCCCTGTGAGAAGATTCTCGCAGCGGCCCGCGAGCATGAGGTGGACATGATCGGCCTCTCCGGCTTGATCACACCCTCGCTCGACGAGATGGTCCACGTCGCCAAGGAGATGGAGCGGGAAGGGTTCGAACTCCCGCTCCTGATCGGCGGCGCCACGACGAGCATCAAGCACACGGCGGTCAAGATCGCTCCCAGTTATCACGGTACGGTCATCCATGTGAAGGATGCATCGCGCTGTGTGGGGGTGGTCGATCGATTGAACCGCGACGATCAACGCGACTTGATCGCCAACGAAAATCGGACGATGCAGGAGAAGGAACGCGTCAGCTTCGCCCAGCGCCGGAAGCGAAACCTCGTCACCTATGCCGAGGCTCAGAGACGACGGTTCTCCCCTGACTGGACGACTTCTGAGATCGCCGTTCCCGCACAAATCGGAGCACGGATCCTCCACGACTTGCCACTTAGCGACTTGGTCCCGTACATCGATTGGTCCCCCTTCTTCATGGCCTGGGAATTGAAGGGGAAATACCCCTCGATCTTCGAGTCGCCCGAGGTGGGTACCGAGGCGAAGAAACTCTTCAACGACGCGAAACGGTTGCTGGATCAGATCATCGCACGCAAGTCGCTGACGGCCGGCGGCGTCTACGGGATCTTCCCCGCGAATTCCGAGGGCGACGATATTGTCGTGTACTCGGATGAGTCGCGGACCACGCCGACCTTTCGCTTTCCGACGCTCCGCCAGCAGTGGGAGCGTGAAGGGCAGACCTCGTTCCGCTGCCTGGCCGACTATATCGCCCCGGTCTCGACGGGCCGCCCCGACTACCTGGGGGCCTTCGCGATCACGACGGGCATTGGCGCCGAGGATCTGGTGGAAGGATTCGAACGCGATCATGACGACTACAATTCGATCATGGTCAAGGCCCTGGCCGATCGCCTGGCCGAGGCGTTCTCGGAATATCTCCATGAACGCGTCCGTCGCGAGTGGGGCTATGGGCAGAACGAAGGTTTGGCCAAGGCCGACCTGATCGCCGAGAAGTATCGCGGCATTCGTCCGGCCTCGGGTTACCCGACCTCTCCTGATCACACCGAGAAGTTGCTTCTCTGGAAGTTGCTCGATGTCGAGGCGGCGGCCGGGATTCGCTTGACCGAGTCGTTGGCGATGTATCCCGGGGCGTCCGTCAGCGGTCTTTACTTCGCCCATCCCGAGGCGCGTTACTTCGCGGTCGACCTGATCACGCGCGATCAGGTCGAGAGTTACGCTTCGCGCAAGGGGATGTCGATTGCTGAGGTCGAACGTTGGCTGGCCCCCAACCTGGCCTATGACGTCAGCTAACGCGGTTTGCTTTCGGATCGATCCAAGTGAGAGCCATCCCCAATGCGGGCTCTCTCAAGGGCTCTGAGGGGGCAGGAAAAGGGGCTCCGCAACACCGCTCCGGTGAACGCGGCTTTTGCAGCCTTGGTGGGTTAAACGTGAATGCTCGGCCGCCGGACCGACGTTGTCCCCTCCAAGTCTGCAAAAACACTTCAATTGGGGATTTGTCGATTCCAGGGCTTGCGCGTCTGGCTAGGGTAGGGGCAGTTGCCTCTCGGGCAGCCAAATGCTGTGTGACGGGCGCGGATTTCAGAGAATGAGTTTGCCCGTCACCAAGGGCGCTCTAATAATAGAGAGAACGTCAGGTTCGACCCCGAGCGGACGGGCCTCACCCACATGTCCGTGCGCCAAGAGGTATCACCATGGCCCATTTCCGAAGTTTCGCCATAGCAGCGTTCGTAACAGGTGCTCTTGCACTGATTGCCTCGGCGCAAACCCCTCCGGCGCCGACTTCGTCCTCGAGCCGTTCGCCGAATGTGCTTCCTCGAAGCAGTAACAACCGGTCCGTCTTTTCGCAGATGTCGGCCCCAGCACGCCGGCGAAGCATCGTTCATCACTACCCCTATCCTTACCCGAACTACTACACGAACGATCGATCGGCCGGGTTCCGAAACCCAGGCGGCGTCGGTCGCTTCAGCGAGTACTATCCGCCTGGCGGCCAATTCCAGGTGAACCCCGGGGTCGACCCGGTTCGCGTCGCGACCTTCGATCGAGGGGGGGGACCGACCCTGGCTGACCAACGGGCGGCTCAGCAGATCGGGATTCAACGCGATGCCGTGATGCAGCGGCATATCGACAATTTCGCTCGCCCCTATTTCGGGTACGGTTATGGCGTCGGCTTCTTCGGCGGCTTCAACTGAGCGACTTATCCGAATCGAACTGTGACCAGGATTCAAGAACGGGCCGGGAAGAGGTCAGCCTCTTCCCGGCCCGTTCTTTTTTTTCTTGGAAGCTTGAACCCTTCAGGTCCGGTCAGTCTTCCTCGATGCCCGCGCGACTCTTGGCCCACTTGTCCATGACGTTTTGCTGGACGTTCGGTGGGACCGGCTCGTAGGAGCGGAACTCCATCGTGAAGGAACCCTGCCCGCCGGTCATACTCTTCAGGTCGGTGGCATAGCGCAACACTTCGCTGAGCGGCACGCTTGCCTGGATCGACTGCACGCCCCCAGGCATGGTTTCCATCCCCGTAATCTGGCCGCGCCTCGTGGCCAGGTCGGCCGTGATGTCACCGAACTTGTTGAGCGGAACGACCACATCCAAGGTGACAATGGGTTCCAACAACACCGGACGGGCGTCGTGAAATGCCTTCCGGAAGGCGTTGGCCGCTGCCGTCTTGAAGGCTTGCTCCGAGCTATCGACGGCATGATAGGAGCCGAAGAAGACCTCGACCTCGACGTCGACGACCGGGTTCCCGGAAATGATTCCTTTCTCCAGTTGCTCCCGGGCCCCTTTTTCGACGGCGGGAATGTACTGGTTAGGAATCACCCCCCCTTTGATCGAGTCGACGAAGTGGAACCCTTCCCCACGCGCCCGGGGGCGGATCCTGAGCTGCACGTCGGCAAATTGCCCTCGGCCCCCGGTCTGTTTCTTGTGGCGATAGTGGGCCTCCGCCTCTCCCGTGATCGTCTCCAGGTAAGGTACGTGAGGGACATGCGTGTTGATGTCGAGCTTGTAGCGGTTCTTGAGCCGATGCTGGATCACATCCAGATGCAGCTCGCTCATGCCGGAGATGACCAACTCGTGCGTCTGCGAGTCGCGACGGAAGGTGAAGGTCGGATCCTCGTCGGCGATCTTGGTCAGGCCGACCGAGATCCTCGGCTCATCCTCCCTCGTCTTCGGCTCCACGGCGCGGGGGACCATCGGGGTCGGGAATTTGATCGGCTTCAGGACCAGATGAGGCTCAGAGCCATTGCCCGCTGTCGAGACCGTATCGGAGATATGGAGGTCATCAAACTTGGGAACCGCGACGATGTCGCCTGCGATCGCCTCTTTCACTTCCTCGAGGTTCTTCCCTTGCAAGCGGTAGAGGTGCCCTGGCTTGCTCGTCTTGCCCGTGCGGAGGTTGGAGAGCAAGGTGTCGTGGGCGATCCGCCCCGAGTGAATCCGGAGGAAGCTGAGCTTGCCCATGAACAGGTCGTTCGTCGTTTTGAAGACCTGGGCGATGAGTTCGCCGTCTTCGTGAGGTTCGAGCTCGACCTCATCGTCGGCACGCGAGCCGAGGCGGTGGCTGTCGGCGGGCGTCAGGCTGCATTCGGACAGCAGATTCAGCAGCTCCTTGAGGCCGATGTCCTTGCGAGCCGAAAGGCAGACGATCGGGACGATCTGCCCGTTCGTGATCGCCCGGCAGGCCGCCTCGCGAAGCTCGCGCAGAGGGAGAGTTTCCCCTTCCAGGTAACGGCTCATGAGGTCTTCATCGGACTCGACGATCTGCTCGACCACCATCTGATAGGCTTCGGCCGGATGCATCGGGCAGTCGTCCGGCACATCCTCGGGTGGGTTGAGCGCGTCGATCACGCCTGAGAACTTGGGGCCCTGACCGATCGGTACGTAGAAGGGGACACAGCCGGGTCCGAAGTTTTCGCGAATCTGCTCCAGCAGGTCGAGGAAATCGACGTTATCGCCGTCCATCTTGGTCAGGGCGATGATTCGGCCCAGCCTGAGTCGGGCCGCTTCCTGGAAGATGCGACGGGTATTGACCTCGATGCCGGCGGGGGCGGCGATGGTCGTGATCACGTTCTCGACGGCGGCCAAGCCGCTGAGGGCATTGCCGATGAAGTCAGGGTAGCCGGGGGTGTCGATCAGGTGGATCTGCCGGTTCGCCCACTCGAGATGGAGGAGGTGTGAGTCAATAGTGATATGTCGACGTTTTTCTTCATCTTCAACATCGGAGAGGCTTGTGCCGTCGTCGACCGACCCGCGCCGATCGGTGGCGCCTGCGGTGTAAAGGAGGGCGTCGGCAAGACTGGTCTTGCCCGACGCCCCATGTCCAGCCAAGGCAATGTTGCGGATGTCAGTGATGTGATAGGTGGTGGTCATGGCGTCTCGTCCTCCCGTTGGGTCTGGGCTGAGTCTTCCGCCTTGGGACCGACGACCAAGCCACCCAATCGAATAAAAGGACGAGCCGAGTGAGGCCGCCTAGGGTGTTGAAGAGTGGTCGCCGGCCCGCTCCCGAGCTTCGTGAAGCCGGAAACGACCGTCGTACAAGGCGCGCCCGACGATGCAAGCCGCGATTGGCAAGGCCGCCAGCTGCGCCAGATCCTCCAAACGACCGACACCCCCCGACGCAATGACCGGGGTCTTCAAGCGCAGGGCGAGCGCCTCGGTAGCGGCCAGGTTCGGCCCCTCGAGCATGCCGTCACACGCGATGTCGGTATAGACGACTCCGCCGAGCGGCAAGTCGTCGAATTGCTCGGCCAAGGTGGTTGCCTCGACCGAAGACACCTCAAGCCAGCCACCGGTTGCGACTTGCCCATTGCGGGCGTCGAGCCCGAGGACGAGCCGTTGGGGATACTTGAGGGCCATCGCCCGGAACCAGGCTGGGTCCTTGAGCGCCTGGGTTCCCACGATGACTCGTTCCAGTCCGGCCTCGAGCCAGACGGCGATCGTGGCTTCGTCCCGGACCCCTCCGCCGAGTTGGCAAGGGATCGTGAGACGTTTCAGGATACTGCGAACGGCCTCGACGTTGACGGGGTGCCCCGCCTTCGCACCGTCGAGGTCGACCAGATGAAGCCTGGTCGCTCCTTCCGCCTCCCAATGCGCGGCCATGGCCGCGGGGTCGTCACCGAAAACGGTTTCTTGGTCATAGTCACCCTGCTTGAGGCGAACACAGTTCCCCCCCCGCAGGTCAATGGCCGGGATCACTTGCATGATCTTCACCAGGGCCTCATCATGCCTTCAACACGTTCAATGTAGCCGTGCCCGGAGGGGCTCGCAAGAACCTTCTCCGGGGAGCCAACGATGGAGATCACTTTCAGAGTGCAGCAAAATTCGCGTACATCGCTAGACCGACGCGCTGGCTCTTTTCCGGGTGGAACTGGCAGGCCATCACGTTGTCGCGCCAGATCATGGCCGTGAACGGCGTCGGATGATCGGCCTCGGCCGCAATGTCCTCGGGGCGTTCGGGAACGGCGTGGTACGAGTGGACGAAGTAGACCGAAGGGTTGGGTCCCAGCCCCTTGAGCAAGGGCGCTTGGTGGCGAATCCGGAGCGTGTTCCAGCCCATGTGCGGGATTTTCAGGCCAGGCGACGAAACGAACCGCACGACGCGGCCGGGGATGATCCCGAGTCCTTCGTGGATCCCGTCCTCCTCACTGACGTCGAAGAGGAGTTGCAGGCCCAGGCAGACGCCAAGGCATGGTTTGCCAGCCTGGGCCGCCTCGCGAAACGCGTCGCCGAGCCCGGTTCGCCGGAGTTCGGAGGCGGCGTCGGCAAAGGCGCCGACCCCCGGAAGGATGACCTTCGAGGCGTGGCGCACTTGGTCGGGGTCGGAGCTGATCTTCGCGGAGTGGCCGACTGCCTCGAGCGCTTTCTGAACGCTCCGCAAGTTGCCCATCCCGTAATCAATGATGACGATCATTTCGTTCGACAATGCTCTTCGGGTTGTTTGTCGTCAAAAACCGATGGTAACACCCAAAGAACCAGACCGACAACACGCCTCGAGGTTCAGCGAACCTGCTTCTTGGTGTCCGAGGCGGTCGTACCGTGGGCGATGGGGAGCCAGCGGTCCGGGTCGTTCAAGGAGCTTTGCGGACCGAAGGCATCACCTTGAAGCGGCTTGGGGTCGATCACGTGCTCGTCGTCATCGAAGTCGAGTCTCGGAATGGGCTTGAGTCCGCCAGGAATTTGGGCGAAGGGCGGCTTGCGCCGCTTTCGGTTCGATTGCCCTGCCGGAATTGCAATCTTCGCGTCGGGATCGCTGTCCAGGTCGCGACTCGTGGTGCTCGAGGACTGGGCGTCGAAGTCGATTCCTCGCTGGCTCAGTTGAAGCCGAGCATCGTTGAGCCTGGCCCTGAGATCGCCGTTGTCGGTCTCTTCCTGCACGAGCCGATTTTCCACGTCACGACTGTCGGTCTTGAGCTGGGCCACCTCTTTGCGGAGTTGCTGGTTCTCATACTCGAGATGGCTGAGGCTCGTCTTGAGCGTTCCCATCGACGTCCGGCGCGGCAATGTGATACCGCCGGTCTCGGCACAGCCGGTCAAGAGGCCGGTCACAGCCACGAGAGTGACAAGTTTGGGGGCTTGGCCGAACCACATGACGATACCTGGCCGATCTCGGCGCGAGAGGTTGCCGATTTGAAATCGACTCGTTCAGGACCAGTGCGACTCTGTAAAACCTTCGGTTGTCTTGGCGGCGTAATCCGCGGGAGGCCGATCGTCGGGTAAGTCCGACCCCGACCCTTCGTCCTCGCCACGAAGCCGGAGCGATTTCCTGCGTTTGAACGTGTAGACCAGGGTCATCGTCAGGGCGGTTACGATCGCTCCCACCAGGGCGCTGAGGAGGATGACGAGTCCCAGGGAACTCGAAAGGCTTCCCAGCCGGAAGGGAAAGGCGACGGTGACCGGTTCGTTATTCGCCCAGATGAACCAGAGCATCAGACCGAGCACCATCGCCAGAGCGATCAGGCGGCGGTAAACCCAGAAGTTCCGGACGATCGAAGGCCTGCGGCGTTTGTAGAGGTATGCCATGTGATCGCCTCCAGCGATACTCTCCTTAGGAGTTGGGGCGGACACACTCGATCACTCCTCCACACCCATCGTCACCCACAAAAATAGCACGAGAAGCGTGTGGAAGAGGTCTTTTGCCCAGCCCTCCCAGAGCCAGGGCCATGAGAGAACCAGCGCGACCGCTGCCATGCTCAAATAGGGCCCAAAAGGAATTTCGCGGTCGCTACTCGATAATTGCGCGCCACTCAACCGTTTCACGACGTATTTGACGAGTTTCCCGAGGGCATGCGCCAGTCCAAAGAAAGGGCCGATGAAGAAGGCGAGGACCGCCGCCTGCCAGCCCAAAAAAGCGCCGATCATTGCCATCAGGGTCACATCGCCGAAACCCATCGCCTCACGACCGACCGCCAGTGAGCCGAGGAAGCGAACCGACCAGGTCAAGCCTCCCCCGATCAGAAGCCCGGCCACTCCGGTCCAGAATCCCCCCCAGGCGGTTAGGGCCGTCGAAGGCTCAGGGCGAATCCAGGGATAAGCGGTCCCCAAGCCCAATCCCACGATCATTCCGGTCACGGTGATCGCGTCGGGGATGATGTAGAGGTCGTAGTCGATGAATGTGCTGGCCACGAGGAGCGCGATCAGGATGGCGTGATAGAGCCAGGTGGCGAAAAGCCAACTCGGAAGCTCCCCCTGCCAGACCCGGCGGCCGTAAAATACGTCCACGATGAAAATCGCGACAAACAGGATGCCGACCAGGGCTTCGATCAAGGGGTAACGAACTGAGATGGGATTGCGGCATGACCGGCACCGCCCACCCAGCGCGAGCCAACCGAAGATCGGCACGTTGTCGCGGGCGGCGATCGCGTTCCAGCATTTGGGACAATGGGACGCCGGCCAGATCACGCTCTTCTGCCACGGAATCCGGTAGATGCAGACGTTGAGGAAGCTGCCCACGACGGCCCCGAGGGCGAACAGCCAGGTTCCCATCAACAGGAGTAGCGGCAACGTCGTGGGCAAGTCAGCAGCCTTTTTTGCAGAAAGAAAAAATGATCCGCTAGGACGATTGTTCGCCTCGGTCAGGCCAGCCGTCAAGGATGGCTTCGACCACCTGTCGCGTCGTCCGACCGCCGGTCTCGACGACAAGGTCGGCGACTTCGCGATACAAAGAGGCACGAGCCTGCAGGACGTCGGCCAGTTCCGCGATCGTGCCGGCTGACGTCAGCGCGGGGCGATGAGCCAACCCCCTCGGATTCGCCAGCAGCCGATCCGCGAGCAAGGCGGGGTCGGCCGTTAGCCAGACCACAAAGCCAAATTCGCGGAGCCGTTTCCGGTTCGACTCACGGAGGATCACGCCTCCGCCTGTTGCCAGGATCAGTTCGGGCCTCGTGGTCAACTCGCCGAGCATCCGTTCTTCCCAGTCGCGGAAGCAGGGCTCGCCGAGCTCCGCGAAGATCGATGGAATCGATCGGCCGGAAGCGGCTTCCAATTCGACATCGGCATCCGCGAACGGCCGCCCCAGTCGATCGGCCAAAATGCGCCCAACTGACGATTTTCCGGTCCCTCGGAGGCCTACCAAGGCTAAACCTTGACGATGTGAACGATTCTCCTTCATAAGCGGATCGGTCCCAGTTTACGCTTTAGTGCGGCTCGCATGATGTCCTTCGGCGCGTCCATCCCCGTGTAGAGTTTGAACTGCTCGGCCGCCTGGCCGACGAACATATCCACCCCGTTGATTGGAATGCACTCTCGTTCGCGGGCAAGCTTGAGGAACATCGTGTTTTCGGGGTGGTAGATCGTGTCGAACGCGATCATGCCGGGGGTACTGAAGGTGGCGGGGGGGACCGGAGTGTCGTCGACGTTAGGGTGCATGCCAACCGGCGTGCAATTGACCACGATCTCGGCCAGTGTACTCGCTCGCTGAGCCCAGGACACGGTGCGGCAACCGACTTCCTCGGCCAATTTCGTTGCGCGGGCGTCGTGGCGGTTGGTGATGGTGACGCTCGCGCCTCGCCGCGAGCACCCGAAGCTGATCGAGCGGGCCGCCCCCCCTGCCCCGAGAATCAAGACCTGCTTGTCCATCAAGGGGCTGGCACCCCCCTCCTTCAGCCCTCCCATACCCGCCTCGAGCGTGTCCATCGCCGCCCGGTAGTCGGTATTGTGGCCGATCTTCTTACCCTTTTGGAATACCAGGGTATTGCACGAACCGGTTCGCTCGACTGCGCCATCCTTTTGATCGAGGAGCTTGACGAGCTCTTCCTTGTGCGGAATCGTGACGCTGAACCCCTGAATGTTCAAGACCTCGAGCTCTTTGAGCGAGGCCTCGAGCGTACCGGCCGGAATCAAAAGCGGCACCAGGACCTTGTTCAGGCCGAGGTGTCGGAACGCGGCGTTGTGGATTGCGGGGCTCAGGCTTTGCTCGATCGGGTCGCCGATGACGGCGTAGACCTCGGTCTCCGCATTGATCATGTCATAAGCGTAGTCATTTTTGAGTACCTGGAAGGTAGGCATCCCCGGCGCAAAGGTTCGCTCGGGATTGATGCCCGCGTAGGTGAACGGTGCCTTGTACTTGGCCCCCAGGACCCGCGTGAAGAACCCGAGCTCGCCCATCGCGATCGTGACCGTCGGTACGACCGCTCGGGTTCCGAGGCTGAGGACGCGCAAGGCGTCGGCCAAACTCTCGGCCTTCGTGGCAATCTTGACAACGTCGGCATCCATCTCGTCGCATTGTTCGGCGATCTCGATCAATTCCGCCGGTGTTTTCTTCAGGTTGTGATAGGAGACGATCCGCTTCGTCTTGCCGAATCGGCGGATCTTGGGCGCGATGTCCATTTCGAGGTCGACGTAATCGACCCCGAGCGCGATCGCCTCGCGGAGCAACTGCTGGCGACGATCCTCGCTCCCTCTCCAGATGCCGCCATCGACGCCCCGGCGAATCGTGAAGACGAGTGGGGTCGGCCGATTCGCCAGGATACGCTTGAGGTCCGGCTCGCGTCGCAAGCAATCCAGCCGCAACTCCACCAGCTCGACGCCGGCGGCGGCGGCCTCTTTCCACTCCTCAGCGAGCGAAGCATGACGGCCTCGCCCAAGTGTGACGCAGATCATCGTCGGACTCCCAGACCCAACCCGACTTACGGCGGTTAAGTATTTGTGTAGACGACCCGAATTGTACGGCGCGGGCCGGCTTGGACGAAAGAGGGCGGCTCGAAACAGGATCGGTCGCAGGCCCGTTCCGGGAGCCATTTCCCGCGTCGAGCGTAGGCCGATCAGACCCGTCCGAACTGACGCTCCAACTCCGACTTGGTAAATACCAAGGCCGTCGGACGGCCATGTGGGCAATGGTGTGAGTCGGAGACCAGGTGACGCCGTTCGAGCAAGGCTTGCACCTCGTCGGGCGTCAGTCGCTGGCCGGCTTTCACGGCGGCTTTGCATGCGATCATATTCAAAAGATCCGCCAAAATGGCGTCGGCTGTCGGGGGGAGCGGCTTGGTCGCGAAGTGTTCGGCGAGATCGCGGAGGAGCCGCTCGGGAGAAACCGCCGACAGCATGGCGGGAGTGCCGTGAATCAGGACGGTGTCGCCACCGAATGGTTCGATCTCGAGGCCAAGATTCTTGAGGAGTTCACGCTGCTCGAGGACCAGCGACGCCTCGGCGCCCGGCAGGTCCACCGGCTCGGGAACGAGGAGCCGCTGGGATTCGACCCCTCCCTTTTCCACGCGCCGCTTCAGCTCCTCGTACAGGATCCGTTCGTGCAAGGCGTGCTGGTCGATGACCATCATCCCGTCATCCGTCTCGGCGACGAGGTAGCTGTCGTGAACCTGGAACGCCTTGAGCGGAACGCCGGGAAGGAGGCCGAAGTCGCCGCCGGCGCTCGCTCCCGCTTCGTGGCTGATGGCCGATGCCGCCGGGGGGACCTCACCCATTGGCTCGTTCCCAACCTCCGACTCCGCTGAGCCGGCGAACTCGTCGAACGGGGTCTCGGAAGGTCGCGGTGGGCTTGACGGCAGAGATTGGGCCCATGCAGGGGAAGCGGGAGGCGAAAAGGGGGTGACCGGTCCGCCGGCATAGCCCGGTGAGGGGAACGCCTTGAATTGCGGGGAACTGCCGCTCGGAGTGGGAGGAGGAGAGAACCAGGTCGCTACCTCCTGGCGGGCCTGCGCTGGGTCGGCAAGCTGGAACCGGGATGTTGGCTCACTCGGCGGCGGTTTTTCCATCGCGGAGTAGGTCGACGACGCGGCTTCGGCATTTGCCTGAAGGCGCGAGTGCAGGTCGCTGGCGAGAAACGTCTGACGAACGGTCGCGAGAAGTTGGCTGTAGATCCGCTGACCGTCTCGGAATCGGACTTCCACCTTGGTGGGGTGGACGTTGACGTCGACCTGGTCCGGGGGAAGGTCGAGGTGCAGAAAGGCGACCGGGCTCCGCCCGACCATCAGCAAGCCCCGATAGGCCTCAGACAAGGCGTGGCCCAGCGAGCGGTCGCGAACGTAGCGCCCGCCCACGAAGAGGAACTGCCCCTTGGCACTCGACCGGCTCTGCGACGGGTGGGCGACATAACCCCAGAGATGGATATCGTCGATCCGGCTCTCGATCCAGAGCAGAGAGTCGGCCAACTCCCTACCGAAGAAGACAGCGATCCGTTCGTTGATGCCGGTGACTGCGGGCAGGTCGTGAACGAGCTTCCCGGCCGATCGGAAGGTGAGGTGGATGGTCGGGTGTGCCAGGGCGACTCGCGAAAACATTTCCGCGACGTGTCCCGCTTCGGTCGAGTCGGACTTGAGGAAGGTCCGCCGCACGGGGGTGTTGGCGAACAGGTTGCGGACCTCGAAGACTGTACCCACAGGGCAGCCGCACGACCGGATCGGGCTGGCGACGCCCGCGTCGATGGAGATTTCCGACCCCTCCGGCGAATCCGCCTGACGGGTCTGGCACCGGACCTTGGAGACCTCGGCGATGGCGGCGAGCGCCTCGCCTCGAAACCCGAGCGTGGCAATCCGGAATAGGTCGTCTGCCTCGGCGAGCTTGCTCGTCGCGTGAGGCATGAAGGCAAGCGGCAGGTCGTCAACCCCGATGCCACGACCGTTGTCCGCGATCCGGATCAGATCCTTCCCCCCCCGCTCCACCGCCACGTCGATCCGCGACGCCCCGGCGTCGATCGCGTTCTCGAGCAGTTCCTTGACCACGCTCGCCGGTCGTTCCACCACCTCGCCTGCCGCGATCTGATTAATGACCGCCGCCGACAACTGCCGGATGATCCCCATGACGTCACTCCCTCGAAAGACTCTTTACGAGATTATAACCTCTGGTCTTTCGTGCAGAAACTTCGAGTGAAGCCGATGAGGGCGTTCCGTGGAAAGGGCTCGAGCGACGGCGAGGGGAAAACCGAGTTGGTGGCCATACCCACCATGAAATCAGCATGGGTTGGAGAGGAAGGGCCCCTCAACCGATCTCGTATTCCTTGAGCTTGCGGTAGAGGGTCCGCTCGCCGATTCCGAGGAGTTTCGCGGCATCCTCGCGATTTCCGTTGGTCATCCTCAGCGTCTCGGCAATGTAATACTTCTCGATTTGCTCGAGGGAGCGGCCGACCAGGCTGAGCTGGCCGCTGGCGGACGCTTCGCCGACTGTTGTGGCCGAGGCCTGGATGTCCTCGGTCAGGTCATCGATATCGAGGATTCCGTCGTAGTCGATGACGACCATGCTCTCGATCGTATTCTTTAACTCGCGGACGTTACCCGGCCATGGGTGACTCATTAGCGCCTTGCGCGTGGCGGGGGTGATTGAGGTCACTGTCTTGCCGTGGGAGGTCGTGAATTCCTTGAGGAAGAACTCGATCAAGAGCGGAATATCCTCGCGCCGTTCGCGCAGCGGAGAGAGCTTCACGCTGACCACCTTGAGGCGGTGATACAGGTCCTGACGAAACGAACCGGTCGTGATCGCCTCGGTCAGGTCACGGTTGGTCGCCGAGATCAGGCGAACGTTTACTTTTAAAGGTTCATTGGTGCCGACTTTGACAATCTCTCCCGATTCG
This sequence comes from Singulisphaera acidiphila DSM 18658, assembly GCF_000242455.2. GTDB lineage: Bacteria > Planctomycetota > Planctomycetia > Isosphaerales > Isosphaeraceae > Singulisphaera > Singulisphaera acidiphila. The sequence continues at coordinate 3,259,703 of NC_019892.1, read as the reverse complement.
ATGGCACGGAGCAGTTTGACCTGGGTCGAGAGCGGAATGTCGCCGACTTCGTCAAGGAACAAGGTGCCCCCGTTGGCGTGCTCGAACCATCCTTTACGCTCGCGGTCCGCACCCGTGAACGCTCCTCGGACGTGTCCGAAGAGCTCGCTTTCGAGGATGTTATCGCTGAGGGCGGCACAGTTGAGAGGCACGAACGGCTTGTAGCGCCTTGGGCTGTTGTTATGGAGCGCCTTGGCCACAAGCTCCTTACCGGTGCCACTCTCCCCCGTAATCAAGACGGTGGCGGAGGTGGGGGCAATCTGGCGGAGCCGGGCGACCACCGAGTGCATCGAAGGGGAGTTCCCGATCACCCCCTCGAAGCCGAACCGTTCGTTGAGCTGACGCTGCAACTCCAGGTTCGATCGGGCGAGGCGCTGGGTTTGCGAGACCTTGTCGGCCACGGTCCGCAGCTCGCTGATGTCGAGCGGCTTGGTCAGATAGGTAGTCGCCCCCGCCTGCATCGCGGTGACGGCGGTTTTGATCGTGCTGTGGCCGGTGAGGATGACGACCTCGGCGTCGGGCAGCTCGCGCTTGGCTTTACCGAGGACCTCGAGCCCACCGACGCCGTCCATGATGAGGTCGGTCACGATGATGTCGAAGGTCTGCTCTTCGATGAGCCGGAGCCCTTCGCGCCCGCTGTTGGCGACGACGCATTCGTAGCCGACGCGCTCGAGGCTCTCGGCCACGGCTTCGGCGTGGGGCTCGTCGTCATCGACTACAAGCACGCGAATTTGCTGATCCATCAGACCTCAGCTCTGCTCGGGATCCGGAGCGACGTTGGGCAAGCGAACCGTGAACTGAGATCCCTTGCCGGGCACGCTCTGCACGTGCAGGCTGCCGCCGTGTGCCTCGACAATTTTACGGGTCGTGGGGAGTCCGAGACCACTTCCACTGGCCCTGGTCGAGAAGAACGCCTCGAAGACGCGCGAGCGAACCTCCTCGCTCATGCCGACGCCTGTGTCCGTGACGTCCAGGATGTTCCAGCGCCCTTCGCGCCGCGTCCTCATCATGAGCTCGCCGCCGTCCGGCATCGCCTGTTCCGCGTTGAGGATCAGGTTCAAGAGCGCCTGCTTGAACAGCTCGGTATCGAGGGGCACCAGGGGGAGATTGAGGGTGTACTGAGTGCGGAACAAGATCCCCTTCGTCGCGGCCTGGGGTTCGAGAAAGTCGCGCATGTCATCCACGACCACGTTGAGGTCGGTCGGCTTGGTATCCAGCTCCTGGACGCGGGCGAACCGCAGGAAGTTCTCGAGAATGTCTTGCAGTCTCTGGCTCTCACGCCGGAGCCTCTCGATCTTCTGGAGCACGCGGCGATCGCGCGGAGTCTCCGGGTTCTGGAAATCCTCGGCGAGTAGATCGAGATTCAACGAGAGCGTGGAGAGCGGGTTGCGGATCTCGTGTGCCAGCCCTCCGGCGAGCTCGGCGATCTCGGCATATTGAGCGCGGAGACGACGATTGATCTCGTGCTCGTCGACCTCGCTGGCGATGGTGGTCGCGAACGAGTCTTGCGGATCGTTGTCCGGCGGATGATTGAGGGTGTGCTCGTCCATTGGGCGATGCCCGCTACCAAGAGCCTATCTCAGGTCGGTCGATTTGAACCCGATCCCGAGGGAAGTCCGGGGGTCACAAGTTCCATACGGCGTTCCCGCATGGTTTCGCGTCCGGAACCCATGACACTCAGCAGACAATCAAAACCACAGGAGGGGCCGTTTTCCGTCGACATGGTTAAGGAACCCGGTCGTAAATCTCCAGGGACCCCTGCGTTTGTCGAGGTTATGACGACCAGACTCTTTGGTGGAAAAGGACCGGCTCCTCGTAAACGAAGGAGCCGGTCCTACTATTGCCATCAAAAAAAAGGGTGCGGTTTAGTCGCGGCGCGGCCCACGATCACCACCCGGGCCACCTCGGCTACCGCCGAAGTCGCGTCGAGGAGGACCACCGGGACCACGGTCCCCGCCCCCACCACCGCCCTGCGGCCGGTCACCGGCCGGATGGGCCTTGGCATATTCGTCGACCTCACCGCGTTCGGCCAGTGCGGCCTTGCGCGAGAGTTTGACGCGATCCTGGTCATCGACCGAGATCGCCTTGACCAGCATCGGGTCGCCGACTCGGCAGATGTCAGTCACGCTGCTGACGTAGCCGTCTGACAGCTCGCTGATATGAACCAGGCCGTCTTTGCCGGGGAGGATTTCGACGAATGCGCCGAAGTCCTTGATCGAGGTGACGCGCCCTTCGTAGATTCGACCGACTTGCACCCCTTCGGTCATCGCCTGGATCTTGTCGCGAGCGGCCTCCGCCCCTTCCGCCGTGCTGCTGGAGAGGGTGACGATACCGCTGTCCTCGATGTCGATCTTGGCGCCGGTCTCGTCCTGGAGGCGCCGGATCGTCTTGCCTCCGGGGCCGATGATCAGGCCGATCTTCTCGGGATTGATCTGGATCTGGATCAGGCGAGGGGCGTTGTTCGAGATCTCTTCGCGCGGTCGCTTGATCGAACGGAGCATCGCTCGGAGAATCTCGAGTCGGGCCTCGTGGGCCTGCTCGAGGGTCGCCTTGACGATCTCCTCGGTGATTCCCGCGTTCTTGAGGTCGAGCTGGATCCCGGTGACCCCGCGCTGGGTGCCGGCGACCTTGAAGTCCATGTCGCCGAAGTGGTCTTCGTCACCGATGATGTCGGTGAGGAGGACGAATCGGCCGGAGGCTTCGTCTTCGACCAGGCCGATCGAAATCCCACCGACCGGGTCACTGATCGGCACGCCGGCGTCCATCAGGCTGAGGGTTGCCCCGCAGACCGAGGCCATCGAGCTCGAACCGTTGGATTCGAGGATGTCGGACACGACGCGGATTGTGTACGGGAATCGGGTGGAACCGGGCAGGATCGGAGCGACGGAACGCTCGGCCAGGGCACCGTGACCGATCTCACGACGGCCGGGGCCGCGAATCGGCCGGACCTCACCCACCGCGAAGGAGGGCATGTTGTAGTCCAGCATGAACTTCTTGCTGAACTCGTCCATGATGCCGTCGACCCGCTGCTCGTCGGCGGACGTTCCGAGCACCGTCGTCACCAGGGCCTGAGTTTCGCCCCGCTGGAAGATGGCCGAGCCGTGGGCTCGGGGGAGGACGCCGACCTCGCAATGGATCGGTCGAAGATCGCGCGGACCGCGACCGTCAGGCCGTTTGCCGTCGAGGATCAGCTCGCGGACGACGCGTTCCTCAACGGCGGAGAATGCCCCCTTCACCTGGGCGGGGGTAACGTGGCCCGACTTGTCTTCCGGGCAAAACTCGGTGGTGATCCGCTTGAGCAGATCCTTCGTGGCGTTGTTGCGGTCGGCCTTGCCGTGGATCTGCTTGAGGTCACGGAGTTCCCGGCCGAATCGGTCGTAGAGCGTTCGGCGGAGCGGATCTTCCGGGGCGACCTGCGGCTCAAACGGAGGCAGTCCGCACGCAGCCACCAGCTCGTGCTGGAGCGCGATGATATCCTGGTTGATTCGGTGGGCCGTCATGATGGCCTCGAGCATCTCAGGCTCGGGCAGTTCATCACTGAACCCTTCGATCATCACGATCCGGTGTTCGGTGCTCGCGACGACCAGGTCGAGGTCGCTTTCCGCGAGTTCGTCGACGTTCGGCAACGGGATCAGCTTCCCGTCCACCCGGGCGAGCCGGACCGAGCCGATGGGGCCGAGGAACGGGAGCCGGGCCAGGACGAGCGAGGCCGAGGCGCCGATCATCGAGAGGACGTCAGCATCGTTCTTGCGGTCCGACGAGATCGGACCCGCCTGAATCTGGACCTCGTCGCGGTAGGAGTCGGAGAAGAGCGGACGGATCGGGCGATCGATCAGTCGGGAGGTGAGAATTTCTTTGGTGGTCGGTCGGCCTTCACGCTTGATGAAGCCACCGGGGAATTTACCCGCGGCGTAGACCTTTTCGCGATAATCGACCGTTAGCGGGAAGAAGTCGAGACCTTCGCGGCCAGGGCCGGCAACGGTCGCGACGAGAGTCATTGTGTCGCCGACCCGGACGACAACCGCACCGCTGGCCTGCTTGGCGAGCCGGCCGGTCTCAATAGTGAGCCGTTTGTCACCGATCGTACGTTCGACGATGACAGGCTTCCGCGTTGCGAAAGACGAGGTTGACATGGACTGCACCTACATACGTTCGTTCTGTAGCGGTCGGGGATTGGGAGGGCGATCATGCGCACCGGTCCCTTGCAGGACCGGGCGCAGGAGCCTCAATCGGATGGAATGCCCCGGGTGATCCGGGAGAGGAAGAGGCCACGGCAATCCAAGGCGCCCGACTGAAGGGGAGCGCCCGGAAAGGGTGGTCCCTGAGCCGAGAGGAAAGGTCGGCCGAGGCAGGTCGTCACCAACGGCCGGTTACTTGCGGATCCCCAAACGTCCGATGACTTCAAGGTAGCTCTTGCGATTGTGGAGCCTCAGGTACTTGAGCAGGCTCGAACGCTTTGAGACCATCATCAGCAGCCCACGGCGGCTGGCATGGTCCTTTGCATGACTCTTGAAGTGATCGGTTAAATCGTTGATCCGGGCCGTCAGGAGGGCAATTTGCACCTCGGGCGATCCCGTGTCGGCCTCACCCCGGCTGAACGACCCGATAATCTCCGTCTTCTTCTCCTTCGTGATCGCCATCGCACGCCCCAAAACCGCTGGCCTTGTCATCAAGGCCGTTCTTGGAATATTCCTACGCTGGAAGGTTCATAATCTAGGCGAACGTCGCCCAGAATGCAATCCCCCCTCCCCCATCGGATCACAAAGTGGCCCACCATTTCGGAGGATCTACGTCGTTTTGGCGGGGGACCAGTAAGAACGAGGCCTGACGGGAAGGCTTCAGCCAGCCACGTTCCCGATGGAATCACAGGCTTGAAGTTGGGCCGACGGAACTTCCCTCAGGAAAAATGTTACGTCTGTTCGGACGATCAGGGCTGAGGCGCTCCGAACCGCTGGGGAGCTTCGTTCTTTCCACGTGGCGGGTTGATCGCTTCGATCCCGGCCCCCCAGGTGAAGCGATGGAAGCTTCGGGCCCACCGAGGATGGGGGGCGGGAAGTTTGGCCCCCTGGAGCTCGAACGACGAGAGAATCACGATCAGCACCAACGCGACCAGTCCCGCGATCGGCCAGGCACGTGGCCAGTCCAGTGTCCTGTGCTCGGGTTCGAGAGTCAGGGGCAGTCTCCAAAAGAGGAGAGCCATCCCCATGAGCAGGCCGAGGCCCGTGATTGTCAGGCCGAGCGTGAAACCTGCGGGCTGATAGCGAAAGAGAACCGTGTGAGCACCGGCGGGGACGAAGACGGCGCGGAACGCCACGTAAGCAGGGCGAATCGGGGCCTCTCGGCCATCGATCGTGGCCGACCAACCGGGGTCGAACGTGTCGGCGAGGACCAGGAAAGCAGGTCCTTTCGACTCCGTCTGGATCTCGATCCGTTCGGGAAGCTCTCGGGTGATCGTCGCTGTGCCCGACACCGGCGCATCCACAGGGAGGGGGTGCGTCGGATCTTCGATCACGAGCCGGTCGCGAAGCAAGGGCTTGAACTGGTCGAGCGCGGAGATGGCGGCGGTCTCTGACTCCACATAAATCGGCCTCCCCATCAGTCGCGCACGCGGCAAGACGGTGGGGTTGCGGTAGATAAAGGCGGAACCGGCCGGGGTCCCCTTGCCCCAGCCCTCGACGTTTGGCATCGCGGTGACGAGATGGGTGACGCTCTGGAGGTTGAATCGGCCGTCGGCCGGGAGAACATGGTCGGTGAACTCGAGCAGGCGACGCGGGAGCATGGGTGTTTCGCCACGGGCGGTCGCCAAGCCCCAGACCGGGGGAAGGCTCCAGTCGAGGGTGTCACGGACCGAGAGAAAATCGACCGGCTCCGACGCGTAGCCGGGCTCGTTCGACGCCCGCTTGGCGATCCCGAAGAGGCGGATGAAATTGGGATCCGCCTTGAGCAGGCGCGCACTCTCGGGGGGATCGGTCCAGTACTTTGGCGTAATCGTGGGGACGTCGGAGAAGTGGGCGCCGAGGAGGTCGGCGAGGATCAAGGCCGGCAAGATCGCGACGAGCCGTGACCTCAGCACCGGAGACTTGGCACGCGTCGCCAGGGCGGCCACGGCCCATGCTGCGAAAATGAGCAAGGACGTTCGAACGACTCCGAAGCGAATCTGCTCCCCTAGCCAGCGGAACCGCGTAAGGTGGTAGGGATACCGCCAACGCGTCGGTTGGGACCAGATCGGGGTGTAGGCGTAGACGAGGATCGGGATGGAGACCGCAATCAGGATTCCGATGGTCAGGAGCGCGGGGCGGAGGCGGACGGTTCCCGGCCTGGAAAGGCGGTCCACGCCGACCGCCGTCAGCGCCGCCACGGCGAGCGAGACCCAGAGATGGTAGCGCACCGGGATCCGCCCGCTGCCGATGATCGGGATCCGGTGCGCGAAGTCGAAGAGGAACGTGAACCGGCCCAGCATCAGGATGCCGCCCAGGCCGGCCAGGATGACCCAGAACGCCACCCAGCGATCGCGATAAGCGGCGGCACCGACCACGGCCAGGGCGAACGCAATCGCGCCGAGATATGCGTTCATCTCGTGGTAGGGGTAGAAGCCGTCCATCCAGTCGGTGTCGCGGGAGAGGGTGCCGTAGGCCTCGCGGAGGATCAAGGTGGGCAAGAGCTCGGGATGCCACGAGCCGTAAGTCAGTTCCTCCCAGGTGAGGCCGCCGGAGCGCGGCGACCGGCTGTGAAGTTCCTTCGAGGGGAGACCTTGAACCGACGCGATCGCCCCGGCGAGCGCGATCAGGCCCACCGCCATGCCGAGTGCGGCGAACCGGGACCGTCGGGACCGCTCCGTCGCCGCGCGATATAAGCCGTAGAGAGCGATCAACTCAGAGGTGAGGATCGTGTCCTGCATGTGTCCTGCGAAGACCTGGCAGGCCAGAGCCAGGGCTCCGAGGACGATCGGCCACCCCCGCCCGCGTTCCCAGGCCGCCTCAAGCGCCCACATGATAAAGGGGACGCTCGTGAGCGAGTTGATCATGCTCGTATGGACGAGATGCGCCCAGACGAACCCTCCAAGCCCGAAGACCCCCGCGCCGGCCAAGGCCCCCGCCGCGCCGACGTGGCGTCTCAGCCACCCGTAGGTGCCGATTCCGGTCAGCCAGATCGAGAGGATGGTATCGAGGTTAAAGGCTTGCCAGGTGGGCAGCCAGGGATAGAGGAGATACTTGAGGGGGTGCAGGTAGCCCGCCTGGCTTTCGCTATAGAGCGGGAATCCGCAGTAGAGGCCCGGACACCATCGTGAGAATCGACCGGCCCGCAGCTCGCGAGCGAAGAAGTCGCGATAGGGGAAATTGATCTCGGTGATGTCGAAGAAAAATAAGGCCTTCTGGAGGCTGACGGCGTCCCAGAAGAAGCCGGCGATCGCCGTGGTCCAGACCAGGAGGGCGACAACGTCACCCACGCCCCATGGCCGTCGTTCGGGATGCCAGGTCGATACGTCATCCGCCGACGTCAGGGTCACGTCTTGTCTCGTCTTCAAGGCCAAGAAATGATGTAAAACCGATTGTTCCGCTCCAGAAACTGACCGCCACTCTGGAAGGCACGTTCGACAAATGCCCCCCCACGCTGGAAGCGCCGGGCGATGACGATCTGGGGATGGCCCTTCGGTAAAGCACGCGACCACTCCGGGAACCGATTGGGATAGACCGGATACGGGATCCCGCGCACCGGGCGGTCGCTGAGGAACGTGAGCCTGTAAGCGTCCCAGTAGCCGGTGAGGAACGAGTCCACGTCGGGATGGGCGTCCAACCAGGCGAGCACAGGGTCGTCGAGGGGGACCCGCTTGGGTTGCCCCACCGAGTTGACCCAGCCGAACTGATGATACCATCGGCCGGTATCGAGCGTCATGAGGCCGGCCATGGTCGCGCCGCAGAGAACGGCAATTGCCAGACCCGCGCGTCCCATCTGCACGAGCGAGCGCATTGCCAGGCCAAATCCGACGGACCAGAGAACCAGAATATCCACCAGGTATCGATAGTTGTCGGGATTGAAGATTTCTCGGTAGATCACAAAGGCGAACAGCGTCGCCGCTCCGGAGATGAGCAAGCCCCAGCGAATGGCGTTGGCCGCGTGATCCCCCCGGGTCGAGCTCGGGTCGGCCAGTGCTCGGATCGCTGCCAGGAACATGACGAGGACGACGACGGTCACCGCAAGCGCCAGTGGGCTGGTATCCCTCGGGCTGTTGTTGGGGCCGGGGTCACCGAGCTCTGAGGGAGAGGGGTCGGACTGGAGGTCGGGAAGCCGGTGCCCGGTGATGAGCCTGGGCAAGCAGTCCAGTCCAAGCAGGCGAATATGATTGATCAAGACCGCGGTATCGAACGAGGAGAGAAAGCCTTGCGGATAGGCATTGTGGGGATCGACCCGGGCACCGATCTCGCGGGGCGCAACGCCGACCAGGAAGGCCGGAATGAAGACCAAGGCCGCGAGCAGTCCGCGCCGCGATCGGCCCATTCTCCACCACGCCCAGATGGCCGCGGGCACGAGGCCGGAGAGGGTGAGCAGGAACATCGAATCGACGTAGACGCCGAACCCGCACCAAACCCCGAGGGCGATCGCGTACTTCAGGCCGCTGCGTGTCAGGGCCAGGTAGAGCAGCAGGAATGCGATGGCGTGGCACAAAACCGCGCTGAGATGGCCCCCGGTGATCCGGCCCGAGAGCCAGATGGCTCCGGTCGAGGCAAACGTCAAGGGGACGAGCCCCCAGACTGCCGCCGTCCGCCCGAAGGCGATCCGGGTGAGCGCAAAGGTCGCCAGGACCAGGCCGATATAGGCGACGGTTCCCCCGCTCACGAGCGTGAACGGGTTGGCGCCCCAGATCAAAGCCTGGGGCAGGGAATAAAGGACCGGCGGAATGCCGATGTGAGGCGTCGCCGGATAGTGCCAGCGCCAGTGACCCTGCACGGCCTCACCCAGGGTGAGGCCGTCCACGGCCAGGTCGCTATCCAGGTGAATTTGGGCGTTGAGGATCAACGGAACGCGGACGACGGCGATCCAGACCATTGCCAGGAAAACGACGAGATAGGGCCAGTGCTGGCGATGTCTCGTGACGTTTTCCTGAGCTTGATCTGTGGCTGCGATCGGCGGTTCAATCGGTCCGGTCTCGGTCGTCGACGCTAGCGCAGGCTCGATCACGTCCCATCGCCCTTTCGGAAGTGGCTCAAACGGCTCCGGCCATTGCTTCGAGCTGGACGATCGAGCGATTCTGCTCCTTGGCAAGATACTCACGCCCCTTCTTGACGTGAATGTGGTCCCAAGGCAGGATCTCGTCGACGGGCCGTTCGCGCTGGCTGTAGAAAGGTACGTCGATTCCCAACTCCGCGAAGGTCGACCACCAGAGCTTGGAATCGAAATATTCCGACCAGGCGTCGAGGCGGGCTCCCCGTTTCCAGACTTCTTCGAGCCCCTCGGCCACTCGGCGGTCGCCTCGGGTCAAGATGCCTTCGAGCAGGCTTCGCTCGATATCGTGGCACTTGACGGTGACCGAACGGATTCTGACCCTGGACCGCAGATACTTGTGCGCCCAGTGAAAATACTCGCGGGTCTGCATCCCATTCCACTGGTACGGAGTGTGCGGTTTCGGGACGAAGTTCGAAACACTGGCGACCACATCGGCGTAGCGCCCGGTGACATCCTTGCCGATCCTCGCGATCGTTTCCGCCATGTCGATGATGCCGTCGAGGTCGGCCGGACGCTCGCCGGGCAGGCCGCACATGAAGTAGAGCTTCACCTTGCGCCAGCCCCGCCGGAAGGCTTCCGCCGCACCGTCGTAGAGGTCCTGGTTGTTGATCGGCTTGCGGATCTGCTCGCGCATGTCGTCGCGGGCCACTTCAGGGGCGAGAGTCAGCCCACCGCGTCGCCCTTCGGCCAGCAGCGCCGGGATCTTTTTCAACGTCTCGGTGATCCGCAAACTCGGCAGCGAAATCTTCACGCCAAGGGGAGTGAAAACCTCACTCATCCGGGTCACGAGCTTCTCGAAATCAGGATAGTCGCTGGTTGAGAGCGACAGCAGGCTGATCTCGTCATGGCCGGTATTCTTGTAGCTTTCCATCGCTGCGTTGACGATCGTTTCGACCGTCCGAAACCGGAGCGGACGCTTGATGACCGTGCTCTGGCAGAACCGGCACTGCCAGGGGCATCCGCGCATGATTTCGATGGCAATCCGGTCGTGGGCCGTCTCGACAAACGGCAGGATCGGTGCTGTCGGCAAAGGGCTTGCGTCCAGGCAGTCGATCACGCAGGCCTTGATCGCGGCGGGCACGTCGCTTCGCGTTCGCTCGATCGCCGTAATTGTGCCGTCGGGAGCATACTGATGCTCGTAGAACCGAGGGACGTAGGCCCAGTTCACGCTTCCGGCGATCTTGGCCAGCTTGTCTTCCCGGCTGAGGTTGGGATCCCCTTGCATCGACTTCCAGAGTTCGCAGACGATCGGCAGGCTGGGCTCGCCGTCGCCCACGACGAACAGGTCGATGTAGGGAGCGATCAATTCCGGGTTCTGCGCTCCGGGGCCTCCGGCAATGACAAGCGTTTCGTCCGGCCCGCGATCCACAGCGTGGAGGGTGATTCCGCCCAGGTCGAGCATCGTCAGCACGTTCGTGTAGCAAATCTCGTACTGGAGCGAAAACCCGAGCACGTCGAAGCGATTCAGCGGCGTGAACGTCTCCAGGCCGTAGAGCGGGAGGTCATGTTCGCGGAGTGCCTTCTCGAAGTCGGGCAATGGAGTGAACGCACGTTCGCAGGCCCAATCCGCGGCATTCATCAGGCTGTAGAGCACCTGAAGGCCGTGGTGGCTCATGCCGAGAGCGTAGGTGTCGGGAAAGGCAAGGCAGACCAGTCCTCGGACTTCGCGATGGTCCTTGGGAGTGCTGTTCAACTCGCCGCCAATGTATTGCGCAGGGGTGGTGACGCCGGGCAGGATCCTCGTAACGATAAAGTCTTTCAGTGTCTGATTGACCATCGACCTGACCTTCCCCCCCGGCGAAAGACACTTGGCGGACATGTGTCGCCCTCGTTGAGGATGACACCACCCACCCCGATCGTGGATCGGTTCCTTCCTAGATACTTCCCTGGCTGCATCTTAACCAACCGCCACAACATTGACCAGTTGCCCCGTCCGTCTCGATGGTTCAACTTGGCGAAATCTCCCCTTGGGGGTCCCATTCAATGACTTTGAGCCACATTCTTCGGCGGGCGATGAACGATCAAGGGCGAGGCCATTGCTTTCCGTCCGAACGAATCAGAAAGGGAGGGCCTCGACTACTTCGGCAAGATACTGATCGCCCGTTTGTTTCGACTCGACAGGGAAGACTTGCCCAGGTGATAATCGGGCGTTACGGTCGTCTCACCAGCATTCGAGAATGTTCTTTGCCGAACCCAAACTCATCGCTGTGTCGCGCCTTGGAAGGACGTCCTTGCTTGACCCGCACTCTTATATTTGCGTTCTTTCTGCTCGCCGCCCCGCTTGGCTGCGGAGAGACGCCTGCTTCGCACCGGGTGCAGCGGACACTCTCCGACGAGACGAACGGGACCGAGGCGGGGGACGCGCGGACGAAACCGCCGCGAGCCATCGCGACTCATTGATCTCGATCCTCGAAGGTCATATTCCATCCGCAGGCAGGCTGGGGGGAAGTTGATGAATCTGCAAGATGACAGGCCACTCGTGGCGTTGACCATGGGGGATGTGGCGGGCATCGGGCCCGAAGTCATCGCCCGGGCTTGGGGCGACTCTCCGCTCCGGGCCCTTGCGCGTCCGTTTGTGATTGGAAGCAAGTCAGTCCTGGAACGGGCTCTGGCTTGTGTCGGCGGGCAGGCGGTGGTGCAGTCGATCAGCCGGCCTGAGGACGCGCGGCCGACGGCGAGGCTCATTCCCTGCCTTGAGGCGACTGATGAAGACGTGGCCGACGTCGCCCCCGGCCTGGTCGATCCTCGAGCGGGGCGGGCGGCTTACGACTATCTGATTACCGCCGTCGACCTTGCCCTTGCCGGTCGAATCGACGCGATCACCACGCTTCCGCTCCATAAGGAAGCGCTCCGCGCCGGCGGAGTACTGCACCCGGGGCATACCGAGATCCTCGCCGAGCGTTGCGGCGTCGCCGACCATGCCATGATGCTCTACATCGGGCCGCCGGTGGGTGCCGGAGACACAGGGCTCGGTGTGGTCCATGCCACGTTGCACGTTCCGCTCCGTAGCGTCTTCGACCTCCTGACGGTCGAGGCGGTGGAGTCGAAAATCCTCCTTGCCGACCGGGCGATCCGCCCGTTGACGGAGGGGAGGCCGCCTCGCGTTGCGGTGGCTGCGCTCAACCCGCACGGAGGCGAAGGGGGACTCTTCGGCGACGAGGAAGAGAGGATCATCGCCCCTGCGATCGCGCGTGCTGTGGAAGCAGGGATCAATGCGATCGGGCCGATTGCCAGCGACACCCTCTTCGTTCGCGCGATCGCCGGCGAGTTCGACGCGGTCGTTGCCATGTACCACGACCAGGGGCACGTGGCCCTCAAGACGATCGGCTTTGATCGAGCGGTCAACGTGACCCTCGGGCTTCCGATCATCCGGACCAGCGTGGCGCACGGAACGGCCTTCGACATTGCCTGGAAGGGACGTGCCGAGACATCGAGCCTGATCGAGGCGGTCCGCGTCGCGGCGCGACTCGTGGCCGGCAAGCGGTTCGCCGCCCCGATTGAACCGACGTTCAGCGGCGGACGACCTCAACGTTGACCCAGTCGGTCTCGAGCGTCCCTGGCCAGATCGAACGAATATCGGGATCACCCCAGCCTCGGTCGGGATCGGCCTTCAAAATGGCTCGAACTCGCCGAGTGCCGGGACGGTCGATTGCCTCGTGAGGGAGCGCTTCAATCGGCCCCAGGGGGAACCTGCGGCTCTCGGCCTGCGGTTCCGGGATCGACCCTTGCCCGCTCACGACGACCGCGCCGCCCGCAAACCGTCCCGAGACCCCTTCAATCTCGATTTCCACCGTATGGGCCAAGTCACACGGGAGCGGGGTCGTGACCCGCAACTGCGGAGCGTCTCGAAAAGCGAACTCCTCGTTGAGAGGGAGGTATTTCGCCGCCTCCGATTCATTCGCCTCGATCGGCTCGAGTTCCACCGTTCGGGCCAGCTTCTCTCCCCGCGACGCGTCGGCCAGCGTGAAGAGCGCGTTGGGGCTGAGGGCCGGGTCAAACTCGATGTGGAACGGAATCTGGGGCAGGTCGAGTTCCCAGGCGTCGGTGAGTCCGCTCGTTCGGGCCCTGGCTTGGAGGACGAGCCGGTGTGGGCCGTTGGTGTCGAAGTCGTCGGGGATCAGGTCGAAGGTGGCGTGCCCGGCCCCTGCTTTCCATGGGGTAAACGATTCGTGGGTTGCGCGTCGCGTTCCCATGATCCGGTGAGACCACTCGAGGTTCTCCGGCCCGACCCCCATTCCGGCTTCGGTGAGGAAGGGAACGCCGTAGGAGACCGAGATCGGAATCGGCGCATGAAGCTGCCTCGGATAGCGGCGGCGAGCCTGCCAGGTTGTGGCGAATCCGCGAAGTAGGAGTGCTTTTTCCTCCTCGACGATCAGGTTGTCCTGAGCCCACAGAACGGCGAGTGTCCGGCCCGCGGCCCATCGCAACGGTTCAGACTCAGCGGTCGTCAGAATCCGGAACAGGTCCATCACGGGGGCTCGCCTGTGGCATGAGGCCGCTTCGATGGCCTCGGCCGTCAGGCTGGGTTCGCCGAGCCGTGCCACAATGGCACGAGCACGCCACCATTGGAGCAACTTTCTCCCCCCGCCGAAGAGCAAGGCCGACGCCAGAACGAGGAAAACGGTGTTCCTCGGCTCACCCAGCCACCGGCTCCAGCCGCGCGGGGCGTCGGACGGCTCGGAACGTCGGCGGCTCTTGCGAATCGGAACTTGCCCTGTCGCCGCGACCGGCAGCGTGGTGACAATTCGACGGCCCGAGGTCATGATGCGCATTCCCCTTCGTCCTCGGTAGGCGAGTGCCAGGCACTCAAATGCAGGCTCGCTAAGGCGTTGCTTCCGGCAAATCCTCAATAACGGCCGGCCCGGCCGTCATTCCTTCTTAGATTCCCCGTCGGGGACGCGTTGTGGCCGGGGGCGGAGCCGCCTTCTCTTCGATGGTCCCGTCGGGCATTTCCTCAATGATGGTCGGCTTTTGAATCTTCACCCCTTCACCGAGGCCGAGGGCGGCGTGGACTTCGTTGAGCGCGTCCTGGACGTCGTGAATCTCGAGGTGAAGTTCGTGGACCTCGGCCTGGATTCGTTTCAACGGGTCGTCGGCACCCTGGTTGTCCGTCAGGATCAAGAGGTTGTCTTCGGGGACGACGCGGTAGGTCAGACCGACCTGGTCGAGCAAGAGTTTGAGCCCGGTCTTGAGCCGAACCCCTTTCAACTCGAGTTCCACACTGTCGTTCTTCTGAACGTGTTGTCTGGCGAGCGCGGCGAGGTCGAGGACGACTGGGGCGTTCAGGCTACGGCGGAGGTAACGGCAGACCTCCTCCAAGGGGGTTGGGTCACCGAACGGCAGGTCAAAGTCTCGCTCCAGGGCATCCAGAACGGATCGCGAAGCCTCGAGCCCGGTGTCGGCCGGCTTCGTGACCACCTTGGGCTCGTCCGGGCCCTTCGAGTCCTGAGCCCGGAGCGACAGCCGGGCTGATGTCGCCAGAGCGGCAACCACGACGACGACCAACAGACCCGATTGCATGACTCTCATCAAGGGTCCCCTCCTCAAAGCGTCGTTCCCATTTTCGAGCGTCGCCGCATTGTAGCGGAGATCCTGGCCCGCGTCTTGAGGGCCTCAGTCGATGCGCCCCGCAACCAGGGCCGTATCGATTTCCTCGGGTGTCGGAAACCCGAATTCCAGCCGGTCGAGCACCAGCGCCGCGGCTGCCGAGGCCCGTTCCGTTGCGGTGCGGACGAGTGACTCATCGGCGACTCCGGGAGCCCAACCCCCTGCGACTAGGGTTGCGACCAGGGTCGACGCAAACGCTTCACCAGCCCGGTTGGTGTCGCGTGGCGGCCGGCTCCTCGGAAATGCGGGAACACGCAGGGAGATTGGCTCTCCCGTCGGGCTCGTGAACCGGACGACGCAACCATCGGCGCCTTCGGTGATGGCGAGCACCGAGAGTTTCCAGGCCACCTCTTCGCGGTCGGCCAGTTGCTCCCACTCGTGGCGGTTGCAACTGAGCACGTCGATCGCTTCCGCGAAACGCGAGATCGGGCAATCGCAATCGAGGATGTTTCTCATGGCGGGAGCAAAGAATCGTGCGCCCGCTCCGGGGGCGCGTAGCGCCTGGGAAGCAATCCGATTCGGCAGGCCGGCCACGACTCTGAGCGTGCACGGCTGATCGAGCCAAGGGGCCAGGGAGGTCAGCGCCGCATGGCAGCCTCGGAAGCCGATCGGCAGCTTATCGCCGTACTTCCCGCTGGTGATCAGCAGGGTCCAGTCGGCGGGATGATCCGGGAACCGGATCGGGTGATGGGCGATCCCGAGGTTTTGCAGTCGCGCGGTGATGGCCTGGCTCGTCGGATCGTCCTCGCTGCCGAGTGCACTGACGAGGTCGCCACCAAGCGCGGCGGCGAATCCAGCCCCCATCCCGCCGAGATCGTCGCTCCAGGAAAGGCCCTGGACGTTTCTCCTCATCGACGAAGTCGGAGGCGCGAGGGTCCGCGCGAGTTCAATTCGACCCGTTGGACCAGGCCAGTCGGCGGGAAGTGCCAAGTCCATCAACCCGCCGTCCGGATCGACCAGGGTGAGACCGGGACCGAACCGCAACTGCCCGTCGACGCTCTGATCGAGGGGCCCTCCAAGATCCAGGTCGAGGAGGGGCTGGTCCACTCGGAGGACCCGATCGAGGTAGGCCGGGCCAAAAACCAGAGTCCGTTGCCCCATCCCGTCTGACCTCTCAAGAGCCGCAGTCTCGTCGTAACGTCGCCGCGTTGATTATACTAGGTGGGAACGCGAGCGAAGAGGTTTGCAACTGGTCTGGGAAGGAGAGAGGATCGTTGAGTTCGGATCTCGATACGACGGTGGAATCGCTGGACCATCCGGTCGACAATGCCCCGGTTCGCTCCCTGATCCACAAAGGGCTGACCGTCGAAGGATACTCGCGTGCCGCCGTCCAGACCTATTGGCGGATCCCCGAACTGAAGCTTGGCTTCGACCTCGGGGCCCAGCCTTGGTCGTTCATGTCGACGCCAACCTGGTTCCTTTCGCACACCCACCTCGACCATATCGCGGCACTCCCGGTTTACGTGGCCCGACGACGGATGATGAAGATGGAGCCCCCCACCATCTATCTCCCTGCCGAGGCGATCGAAGCCGTCGAAATGCTCCTTCGCGCATTCCAAAAGCTCGATCGGGGGCGGTTGCCCGCGAAGCTCGTCGGCGTCGTTCCCGGCCAGGAGATCGAACTCAGCCGTGAACTGGTGGTGAAAACGTTTGCGACCAAGCACACGATTCCGGCCATCGGCTATCTCGTCTACGAGCGGCGCAGGAAACTCAAACCCGAGTACCACGACCTGAGCGGCGAGGAGATTCGTGACATCCGCCTCTCGGGTGTCGAGGTCTCGACCGAAATCCGGATGCCGAAGGTCGCCTACCTGGGTGATACCGCCCCCGCAGGGCTCGACGGGCTCCCCGACCTCTACCATGCGGAGATCATCATTCTCGAGATGACCTTCGTCGCGCCGGGCGACCGCCCGTCGCTCATCCACAAGTACGGTCATACCCACCTGGACGACATCATCGCCCGCGCGGACCGGTTCGAGAACGAGGTCATCATCGCGTCCCACTTCAGCACCCGGCTCCACCCCGACCAGATCCAGCGGATCGTCGACAAGCGGCTGCCGGACAACCTGCGCGGCCGACTCAAACTCTGGCTCTGAACGCGAGGCGAAGGCTGCCGGGGCCCTGCTCTGCACTCAGACCTCGACCCAGACCTCATCGCCACGGACCTCGCACCGGAATCGATGCAGGGAGTTGCCGCCGACCGTTGTGCAGCGGCCGGTCGTGAGTTTGAACCGCCAGCGATGAAGCGGACAAACCACCTCCCCGTCCTCGATCCACCCCTGGCCCATCGAACCGTTGGCGTGAGGACAGCGCCCCAACAACGCGTGAAACTGACCGCCGTCATTGAAAATGGCAATCCCAAGCCCGTCCACCTCGACGGGCAAGCCCTGGCCCTCGATCACGTCGGCCACGTCACATACTTTCCAGAAACATGCCATGCAATCACGCTCTTTATCACGAAATAATGCCGGCTGAAACGAAGGGCCTAGGACTTGCGTCGGAGCTTGGTCTCTGAGTACAGTTTAGCGAATCGGTCCGCCGACTCCCAACTGACTTGATTGAGTTCTCCTTGACATGAGCCAGCGTACCCGTATGGCCTCCTGGCTGAGTCTGCTCATGGCCGTCAGCTTTTTGGGCTGCGACGGTGGAGCGAATTCACGTCCGGACGTGGTCTGGGGGATTCACGGGACGCGCCCGGGCTGGTTGCACAAGCCGAGGGCGGCTGCGTTCGATGGCAAGGATCGGCTCTACATGGCCGATCTCACCGATCGGATACAGGCCTTCGACCGCGATGGAAAATATCTGCTGGGTTGGCGAACGCCCGACTTCAACGTCGACGGACCGAGCGGTCTGACCGTGGACCGTTACGGCAGGCTGCTCGTTTCCGACACCCATTTCTACCGCGTGCTCGTCTACTCGCTCCAGGGCGAACTCTTGTTCCAGCTTGGGGACGGAGTGCAAGGGACGACCCCGGGGCGGTTCGGCTATCCGACCGATGCTGTGATCGACCGGGCGGGCAATTTTTACGTGGGGGATTACGGCGACAACGACCGGATCCAGGTTTTCTCGCCGGAAGGGAAGTGGCTTCGCCAGTGGGGGGGGCATGGCTATGCTCTCGGGGAGTTCCTCAAGCCCAGGGCGCTGGCTATCGACGATCAGGATCGGATCTATGTGGCTGACAGTTGCAACCACCGGATCCAGGTCTTCGATACGATGGGCAAGTTGCTTTTCCACTGGGGGACGCGTGGCGGTGCCCCCGGGCAGATGAACTATCCGTATGACCTGGCGATCGGGCCGGACCACGCTCTCTATGTCTGCGAGTATGGCAACCATCGCGTTCAGAAGTTCAGTCTCGAGGGCCGATCGCTGGGCGTCTGGGGGAGTGCGGGGCGTGGCCCTGGTCAACTCTACAACCCGTTCGCTCTCGCCATCGACCACACGGGCGCGGTCTCGGTTATCGACTCGAACAATCATCGCGTGCAGCGGTTCCGTATGTAATTGGAGCAACGACGGAGGCGTAGGCCACGATGTTCGGAAAACTGTCGGTCACTGTCGGTCACCCGTGGTGGCTGATCCTCCTGCCGATCCTGATCCCTCCCCTGATTCTGCTCAGCTTCCGGAGCCTTTCGGGCCTGGGATCGGCGCGGCGGATCGTCGCGATTCTCTTCCGGTCCGCGGTCGTGACCCTGATCGTGCTGGCGCTGGCCGAACTCCAGATGGTGCGCCGGAGCGATCGACTCACGACGATGTTCCTTATTGATGGGTCGCAGAGCGTTCCCCGCGAGCTTCAAGGCCCCGCGCAGGATTACGTCACGGCCGCGTCGAGGAAACGTCGAACGGACGACCTGACCGGCGTCATCGTTTTCGGCAAGGAACCAAGTGTCGAGTCTCCCCCGGCTCCCACCGAGATCAACCTACTCGGAATCGAGAGTACGATCGATTCTGAGTACACCGACCTCGCTTCGGCGATCAAGCTGGCCCTGGCGACGTTTCCGGAAGATACAGCGCGGCGGATCGTGATCCTTTCCGACGGCAATGAGAACCGTGGGAACGCGATCGAGCAGGCCCTCGCCGCCAAGAAACTGGGCGTGCAGGTCGATACCGTGCCGCTCGAATACCACTACGACCGCGAGGTCCTGGTCGAGAAGGTCTCGATTCCCCCTGACGTGAAGAAGGGGGAGACGATCAATATCAACGTGGTCATTCGCGCCAGCGAGCCGACGCGGGGGACCTTGCAGGTTTTCCAGAAGGCCGATAATTACCGGGCCCCTGCCCCCGGCAATGAGACTCCGCAGCCGATCGAACTTCAGCGCGGGATCAACGTCTTCAACCTGAAACAGCAGATTACCGAGCCGAATTTCTACACGTTCTCAGCCGAGTTCGTGCCTGAAAAAGGAAGTGGCGACCGCCGCTCGATCAACAACGTCGCTGAAGGTTTCACCCATGCTCGAGGCAAGGCGCAGGTCCTTCTGATCGAGGGGACCGCGGGTGAGCATGTCGAGTTGATCCGGGCCCTCCGTGAGAAAGAGATTGCGGTTACACCGTTAGTCGCCCCTCGGGTTGATGGTTCAGGCGGTGTCGGCGGCGATCCTCTGCCGACGGACCTGGCGCAGCTTCAGCCGTATGACTCGGTGATCCTGGCCAACGTCCCGAAAGACTCGTTCACCGAGTCGCAGCATCAGATCCTTGAGTCGAACGTCCACGACATGGGCGCTGGTTTGGTGATGCTCGGCGGACGCGAAAGCTTCGGTGCGGGGGGGTGGATGAACACCCCCGTCGAGAAGGCTCTACCGGTCGACATGCAGATCAAGGCGCTCAAGGTCCAAGGGATCGGCGCCATGGTCATGATCATGCACGCCAGCGAGATCCCCGAAGGGAACTACTGGCAGAAGGTCGTCGCCAAGGCCGCGATGAACGCCCTATCCACGTACGATTATGCCGGTATGCTTCACTGGGAAGGCCAGGAAGCCTGGCTGTTCACGCTCCGGACGATCGGCGGTGGCCGTCCGACTATGCTTCGCGCGATCGATCGCATGACGCCTGGCGACATGCCTGACTTCGACCCGTCGCTCCAGATGGCCATGAAGGGGCTGATGCAGGTCAAGGACGCGATGACCCGGCACATCGTGATTATTAGCGACGGCGACCCGACTCCGCCCACTGCGGCCGTCATTCGCCAGCTCGCTGCGAACAAGATCACCGTGACCGCCGTGCTCACCGCGGCCCATGGCAACGACTTCGGCGCGCAAACCACGATGCGGAACCTCGCCACCCGCACCAAGGGTCGGTTCTACAACGTGACCAACCCCAAGGCCCTTCCGCGGATCTATCAGAAAGAAGCGAGGACGATCTCCCGTCCCTTGATTTTCGAGCAAGCGACTCCCTGGGCTCCCAAGGTTAACTACCTGAGCGAGCCGGTCATTGGGCTGCCGACCGACATCCCTCCGATCAATGGCCTCGTGCTGACGAGCCTCAAGGAGAATGAGTTGGTCGAGGTTCCGCTGACGTCCCCATTGCCGGCCGGGCAGGTCAATCCGCTTTTGGCGCACTGGACCTATGGCCTGGGGCGGTCCGTGGCTTTCACGTCCGACGCCGGCCGGCGCTGGGCCAAAACCTGGCCCGACTGGCAGAGCTATGCGGCCTTCTGGTCGCAGGTCATTCGCTGGTCGATGCGACCGGTCGACCGTGGTAATCTCACCCTCACCGTCAGGCGTGAGGAGGGACGGATCAAGGTGGTCGTCGACGCCCTCGATAAGGAGAACCAGTTCCTCAACTTCCTCCAGATCCAGGGGAACGTTGTCAGCCCCGACCTCAAGCGGTCGTCGGTTGAGCTCGTGCAAGTCGCCCCCGGCAAGTATGAGGGAACGGTGGAGGATGCCGAGGCGAGCGGCAACTACTTCGTGAACCTTGGTTACCGCGGTTCGGATGGGATTCAGGGGGTGATCTCGTCGGGTGTCTCGGTTCCTTATTCCGACGAGTACCGCGAGCTTCGCTCGAATCCGGCGACCCTCGAGAATATCTCCAGCCTGACCAACGGCCAGGTATCGACCTGGAAGTATTTCCCGGACGGCCGCGTCGACTTACAGCGGACGATCGACTCGATCGACCACTTCCGCCGCGATGCCACACTGGTCAACCCCCGATCGTTCTCCGACCTTTGGCCCACCCTGCTCTGGTTGGCAGTGGTCCTCTTCCTGGGGGACGTTGCGGTGCGGCGGGTCGCGCCGGACATCGCCCGGATCCGCAAGTCGATCGCCGACCAGTGGAAGAAGCTCCGAGGCCAGGAAGTTGCCCCGCCCGTCGACTACATGGAGAAGCTCAAGTCGCGGAAGGCCGAGGTCGGGGAGCAACTCGACCGCTCCCGAGCGGCCACGCGGTTCGAGGCTCCGCCCCCTTCGGAAATGTTGCCGGCCGGCGAGCCGCTTTTGCAGGAGGATCGGCCCACCGACGTGAGACGGCCCTCGAAGCCAACCCCTGATGCGCCTGGACTTGGTCCCGACGCATCGAAGGCCGCCGAACCCGAGAGCTATACGAACCGGCTGCTCCGGGCCAAGCAGAAGGTTTGGGAAGAACGCGATAAGAACCAGGACAAACCCTGAGTCCATGAACGAACAGGTCGGTGGGCGGCGCCCACCCTCGATCTTTGAGGATAAACCACGATGTCGACTGCCGAACCTGCCACGATGGAAGCCCACGCCGAGGAGTTTCGCACGGCCTACCACCGGGTGAAGGCCGAGATTGCCAAGGTGATCGTGGGCCACGACGAGATTGTTCATGGCGTGCTCACCTGCCTGTTTGTCGGCGGCCACGCGTTGCTGGAAGGGGTTCCCGGCCTGGGTAAGACACTCCTCGTTCGAACCCTGGCCGACTCACTCTCGCTCGACTTCAACCGGATCCAGTTCACGCCCGACCTGATGCCGGCTGACATCATCGGGACAAACATCGTGATGGAAGCTCCTGATGGGCGCCGGGTCTTTGAATTTCAGCGTGGACCGCTCTTTTCCCAGATCGTGCTGGCGGACGAGATCAATCGAGCCACACCCAAGACCCAGTCGGCCCTCCTGGAAGCGATGCAGGAGCATTCGGTCACCGTCGGCGGGCATATTCACAAGCTGAAAGAGCCCTTCTTCGTCATGGCGACGCAGAACCCGATCGAGCAGGAAGGCACTTATCCTTTGCCCGAGGCCCAGCTCGACCGGTTCCTGTTCAAGCTGGTGGTCGGTTACTCGACCCGGGACGAGCTCAACGTCATCCTCGATCGGACGACGCGCGGGGAACGACCGCAGGCTGAGTCGGTGATCGACGGCGAGACGCTCATCCGGATGCAAGGGTTGGTTCGCCAGGTCATCGTCGCGCCTCACGTCCAGGACTACGCGATCCGGCTTGGTCTGGCCACTCACCCCGAGGGGCCGTTCGCTCCCCCGGTGACGAACCAATACATCCGCTGGGGGAGCAGCCCCCGTGGTGTTCAAACGCTTGTACTCGCGGCGAAGGTGCGGGCTTTGCTCGATGGACGGTATAATGTCAGTTTCGAAGACCTGCGCCGGGTCTACTTGCCCGCGTTGCGACATCGCGTGCTCTTGAACTTCGAGGCGCAGGCTGAGGGAATCGGGTCGGACGAGATCCTGCTCAAGGTACTCGCCGCGGTCCCGGAGAAAGCTGAGGAACCCGCACCGGTCGCCAAGGCGGGCTGACGGTGCCGGAGGAGAGCGCATCTTTAGGAGTTTGCACCCATGTATGACATCTACAATCCTCCCCCTGCCCCGGTGGCCTGGAATCCCCCCCAGGCCGAGCGCCTTTTCTACACTCGCGGAGACCTGACCTGTCTCGCCACGCTCTGCGTCAGCCTGTTCGCTGCGTCAATCCTTGTCTGGAGGTCCGAACCCACGGTGGCGTTCATCACCGCCCTGGGGGGGAGCCTCGTGATTCTCGAGAGCTGGTTCACTGCGCTCGGTTTCATGCACCGGCGCCGTTCTCTGAGCGTGAAGGCACGCTGGACCATCTTCGTCGCCGCCCTGGTTCCCTGGCTGGTCGGCCTCGGGATCGCCGCGACCTTGATGCTCGGTCTCTTCTACGTCTCTGACTGGTTTAGCTGAGTGCGGTTCGAAGCGGAGTTGTCGGGCTGAGCGGGTGGGCGTTCCCCCCGACTCCGCGCGTCCACGAAGTCTAGCCCACCCCTCCAGGGATCGAGTTGCCGATGCCGGAAACCAAGGTCTCCCCCCTGCTCGACCCCGAGTTTCTCCATAAGCTCGAACACCTCGAGCTCGTGAGTCGGAAAATCTTCGTCGGCCGCATGAAGGGGGAGCGGAAGAGCAAGAGGCGGGGCTCGTCGGTCGAATTCGCCGATCACCGCAACTATTCGGTCGGCGATGACCTGCGACATATTGATTGGAACGTTTACGGCCGCCTCGACAAGCTTTTCCTCAAGCTCTTTCTCGAGGAGGAAGACCTTCACTTTTACACGCTGCTCGACACCAGCCTGTCGATGGACTTTGGCGATCCCACCAAGCTCCACTACGGCAAGCAGGTGGCGGCCGCCCTCTCGTTCATCGGCCTGGTGAATCACGACCGGGTGCTGCTCGACACGTTCAGCACCACGCTCGATGGCGGGATGCCCAGCATTCGCGGCCGATCGCAGATGTGGCGCGTCGTGCAGTACCTTGATCAGTTGACCGCCAGCGGTTCGAGCAACCTGACGGCCGCCGCTCGCGCCTTCGCAATCAAGCATTCGGGTAAAGGCGTCGTCGTCGTGATTTCCGACTTCCTCGACAAACGGGGCTATGAGGATGCTCTCCGCTACCTGGTGGCCCGGAACATGGACATCTACGTTGTCCACGTTCTCAGTCGCGAGGAGGTGGAACCCGAACTCGTTGGCGACCTCAGGCTGGTCGACTGTGAGGACGAGGATGTGGCTGAGATTTCCGTGAGTGCCCCGCTGTTGAAACGGTACAAGGACAACCTCAACGCCTTCGTCGGCGGACTCAAGGACTGGTGTACCAAGCGGGGAATCACTTATATTTTTACAACGAACCATAATCCGTTCGACAAACTGATCCTGAACTACCTCCGCGAACGCGGGCTGGTGAAGTAAGACAACTGACGAGGTCTTGTCTGTCATGGTGAACAACCCCTGGGTGTTCTTCGGAGTGTCGGGAGCGGTCATCGCCTATTTGCTTTACATGATGATTCGGAGGCGCAAGGGGGAACGGCCCGGTTCGTTGGACCGGGAACCGGAACTCTGAGCTCGGACGGGAGACGGCGGAATGAATTTCGGCAGTCTGAGCGGCTTAAGCTCCAGCGTCCAGTTCGCGACTCCGCTTGGGGCGACCGCCTGGGCGGTCCTTGCGGGAATTCCCGTCGGGATCGTCGCGCTCTACTTTCTCAAGCTCCGTCGTCGTCCCGTGCAGGTACCCAGTACGTTGCTCTGGAAGCGGAGCATTGAGGACCTGCACGTCAACAGCCTCTTCCAGCGGCTCCGCAGGAACCTGCTGCTCTTCCTTCAACTCGCGGCCGTCTTGCTGGCGATGCTCGCGCTGACGGGGCCGAGGATCAAGGGGACGTCCACCCAGGGACAGCGGTACGTCCTGGCGATCGACAACTCGGCGAGCATGTTGGCCACCGACATCAAACCGAACCGCCTGGCGATGGCCAAGGACGACGCCAAGAAGGTTGTGTCCTCAATGGACTCGGACGACCTGGCGATGGTGATCGCCTTCTCCAACGGCGCGAAGGTGATTTCGAGCTACACGGGCGATCGCCGACTGCTGGCCCAACGGATTGACTCGATCCAACCGACCGAGTCGTCCACCTCTCTTCGCGAAGCGCTCCAGGTTGCGGCCGGCCTGGCCAATCCGTCGCGCCAAAAGGATGTGGGGGAAGGGGTGGTGGCGACCCAACTCGTCCCGCCCAAGCTGAAGATCTATACCGATGGCGGCTTCGCCGACGTCGAGGGATTTAGCCTGGGAAATCTTGAGCCCGAAGTGATCGTGATCGGTCCCCCGCCGCCTCCCGTTTCAGCCGCGACCGACCCCAAGGCTGCAACGTCCACCCGGACCAAAGCGCCTTCGGATAATGTCGCCATCCTCGCGCTCCAGTCCCGGCGAAATGATGAGCGGATCGATACGTACCAGGTCTTCGGACGGATCCACAACTACCGGGGCGAGCCGGTGACCACCGAGGCCCAACTCCTCAGACACGACCCGAAAAAGCCTGGTGAAAAGGGAATCCTGATCGACGCGATTGCCTTGAAATTGGCGCCTCAGAGCGATCAGGCGTTCAAGTTTGAACTGCCCGACACCGGACTGGCGGAACTGGAGGTGCGCCTGCTTGTCGAGGACTCCCTGGCTCTAGACAACCGAGCGTTCACCGTGGTCGGTAACCCGCGTAAGGCGCAGGTCTTGGTCGTGACGGCCGGCAATCGCTACCTGGTGGATACCTTGCGAACGCCGACCGCCGTTGAGCGCGCGGACGTCACGATCGTGACCCCCGAGGAAACGAAGTCCGAAGCGATCGCCCGCGATCTCCGGGCCGGGCGGTACGACCTCGTGATCTACGACAACTTTCGCCCCGAGACGGCCCCCGAGGCGAACACCCTCTATTTCGGCGTACTTCCTCCCGGGCCGGCGTACGCGAAGTCGAAGGTTCAGGAGCAGCCGATCATCCTGGACTGGGATGTTTCCCACCCGCTCATGCAGTACGTTCGCGACTTGCCCACAGTCGCGATCCTCAAGGCCGTGACAGTCGAGCCTCCCCCTGGTTCGACGAATCTGATCGAAGGCAATCAAGGGCCGCTCGCGTTTGTGGCCCCGCGCGAGGGGTATTCGGATACCGTTGTCACCTTCGCTCTCATGGACGGCGAGAAATTTAATACGAACTGGTATCGGAATATTAGTTTCCCATTGTTTCTCTTTAATAGCCTCCAGGTCCTGGGCAATGCTCGCGAGTCGGGCGGCGATGAGATCCACCTTCCGGGGCAATCGGTCGTCCTTCGCGCCGAGTCGTCCAAGGGGCAGATCAAGGTCACGTCGGCCGACGGCAAGAAGGTTGATACCCTGTCGCGCACGCTGCAAGGGACGTACGTGGACGACCAGGTCGATGCGACCGGGATCTATCACGCCCGTTGGGAACCCGACGGCCTACTCGCGTTTGCCGTCAACCAGTTTGATGCTCGCGAGAGCGACTTGGCCTCTCGTGGCCTGGTCCCCGAGGGCATTCCGCCCGATTCGACCTTGGCCGAGAGCTACAAGATCAAGATCGGCTACAGCCCCGTCTCCGGCACGCGGAACCCACGGCCGATTCGCAAGGATTGGTGGAAGCCGATTGCAGCGATGGCTCTCGGGATCGTTCTCTTGGAATGGTATATCTATAACCGACGCGTTTACGTCTAACCCGGGAAGCCGCCCCTTTTTTTCCTCGCTCAGTTCATTTTCAGCCCGAGTGAAAATCAATCGCTCGAGCTGAAAATGCGAGGAGTGGCATCCTGCGAAAGGCGTGCGTTCTGTGGGGTCGATGAGGAGAGGGAACTTTCGTGGCCGACACGAAGGACGAGTCGGCTGATCTCGGGAATGCAGCCAAACCGGATCGGGTGCTTGCCCGCCACACCCTGGCTGACGTGCAGCAGAGTTCGGCCCGAGCGGAAGTAGCCTCGATCGAAGTGTCGGGAGTAGCGGCTCGGCATGAAGACGGGGCCGATTCCGGGCAGACGGATCTGGCCGCCGTGGTTATGCCCGGAGAGCATCAGGTCGATCCCTGATTCCACTGCGCCTGGAAACTGGTCGGGCGAGTGGCTCAGGAAGAGGCGGAAGTCGGCGTCGGGGGCGGCGTTGAGGTCGAGTTTCGGTCCCCAGGGAGTGGACGTTCCTCCCAGCGCCAGGGTCATGCCCTCGATTTTGAGCTGGGTCCAGATCCCCTCGACATCAACAAACCCTGCCTCTTCGAGTCGCTTCTGGACATCCGTGGGGCGATGGTCGAAGTCGTGGTTACCCAGGATGGAAAAGGTTCCCAGGCGGCCGCTCAGCCGTGACATGACGGGGACGATCCAGTCGAGTGCGAGGTCGTGGTCGATCAGGTCTCCCGTGAAGACGACCAGGTCGGCGGGCCACTCGGCCGCTTCGTCGGCGATATGCTCGAAGAACCGTTGTTGGAAGCAAGGGGCGAAGTGGAGGTCGCTGACCTGCACGATACTGAGACCGTCCCAGACGGCCGGTAGCGTCGGGACGGTCACCGTCCATTCCCGTTTGCGCAGGCGGAACGAGTCATTGCCCTTGATTCTCAAGAGCCAGGAGTGACGCCCGGAGCCAATCAGGTTTTCTTTTCCCAAGCGATGGGCAAGGTCGATGTCCGACGTATGCTCAGCGATGCCATCGGGAATTCGTCGACGATGGATGAGCAGCGAACAGACGGGAATCCCGATCAAAGCGACCACGAGACAGAGCAGCGCGTACCCGCGGATCGGCCATGACCAGTAGGTTCCACTCCCTTGAAAGAACTCCCAGGCCAGGGCTCCCGAGACGAGGAGGCCCATCGACAGGTGGACTTTTCCCACCCGTTCCCTTGACGGAGGCATGATCCCGACGCCGTGGAGCAGGTTGGTGAGGTAGACGAAGATCCCCACGTGGCCGATCGCCACCAATCCTGCGAGCGACCAGTTAAGAATCATGAACGGTGGCCTTGGGAGGAGAGGAATCCAGGGCGTCGGCCTGGCTGTCTAAAGGAAGTGGGGGCGGGAGAGGCGTTGATTGTTGCGGGGGCGGTGGTGGGTTCTGTGCGGCTGTCGGATTCGACGGGCGGAGCGCTTGCTCGACGGCCTCCATGAGCCGGTCGGCACGGAAAGGTTTATAAAGCACGGTTTGCAAACCCTCCTGACGTGCTTTGACGATCGAGTGCGCGGGATCCCAGCCAAACCCGGTCATGAGGATGATGGGAACCCCCGGTTGAACCTCGCGGAGGCGGCGGTATGTCTCAAACCCGTCGAGGTCCGGGAGGCGGATATCGACGAGCGCTGCGGCATAAGGCGTCTGCCTGGCCAGGGCGATGGCCTCGTGGGCGTCACGCGCGGTTTCGACAATGGCCCCGTGCGATCCCAAAAGATGATGGGCCGACTTGCGGATCGACTCGTCGGCATCGACCACCAGGAGGCGAGCGCTCGAGAGCCGAGGTGCGGGGCGTGGCGTGCTTCGTTTCGGTTCGGGCGCGATCGATGAGCCCACTTTGTGGATCAGGCTCCGAATCTCGCGGGCACGGACGAGGAGGTGCCGAAGGCGAGCGATGATATCGTCGTCGTGCCCGGCGTAGCGGTCGAGCACCGTCGTCGCATCGTTGAGGATATCGTCGAGGGGGATGGCCAACTCACGGCTGATCGCTTCGACCGATGCGGTCGCCGCGCTGAACTTCTCGGCCTGGAGCAGGTCGAGCGTGTTCAAGGCCGAGGCGACGTTCCTTGCATAGATCTCGAGGAATTGCCGGTCGCGCTCGTCGAACGCATTCGACCGTGCATTCTCGACGTTGAGCGTCCCGATCACCGTGCCGTGGTAGATCAAGGGGACGGTCAGTGAGCTGCGCGCTCCGGCGGCCCCTTCCAGGTAGAGCGGATCGTGCGTGGTGTCCGGACAAAGATAGCTCTGACCGGTCGCCGCCACGAAGCCGGTCACCCCGTTATTCTCTTTGCGTGCAAAGAGTTCGCGGTTGGCTGCGCTCGGTGTCATCCCTTCGGTCAGAAGCGGAATGAGCATTCCGGTGGCACGGTCGAGCAGGCGAATCTCGATGAAGTCGAGACCGAGCAGGTCCTTCATGTGCCGCGTGATGTTGTACTTGAGCAGATCGGTCCGCTCTTCGACCCCCAGTTCCGACAATTCCTCGGGAGTCAGGTCGGCGAGCTCATCCCCTGCCTTGTGGATCGCGTTGACCTTCAACTGCTGCTGCGTCTCGTCGGTGATGTCACGGGTCAGCGCGATCAACTGGGTGAGACTTTGGGACGAGTCGAAGACGGGCGTGACGGTGACTCGAAGATAGCGGTTGGCCCCGATTCTCAGGACGGTGCTCGCGGGAGTCTTCGACGCCACGGCGGAGGTGAACGGGCAAGGGTCGGGGCCGATCACCTCGGGATTGCCCAGCGCCCGGTAGAACTTGCCGCCGATCGTCTCGACCGCCTGATCGGCGAGCGAGTGAAATTCAGGGTTGGCCCAGATCACACGGAGGTCGGGATCGACGATCGCCACGCCATCGGCGATTGCGTCGAGAATCTCTTCCGCCTGGATCAGCACGCCCGCCCAGCGGACCGCCGTCAACTGGGCCGTATCGACGTAAACTCCGTCGAATTCCTGGTCCCGAAGTAAGACAAGGGCACGCGCCATCGTCCGAGCGGTGACGATCTCGTAGCACTGTGCCAGTTGCTCGCGCGGCGACGAACCGAGGTGACTGTCGCGCTCGATAACTAAAAGTCGAGGCTTGCCCGCCACACGTGTCGCTCCCGCTAACTCACGGCACGTCCGGCCCCGCGCCGAGGGGCCGCTCCATACCGGCTCAAGATTCCCCATCCTACAACGTCTCCCCTAATTCGGGCAAGTCGAGCACACGACTGACGTTGAGAATCCCTCTTGTGATGCCTTATCCACACCACAATCCCGCTCGTTGGCGAACGCTTTGGCTCCATCCATTCCTCGTCTTACGCTCAATCGCCCCCCTTGTGTTGGAGACTTTGTCCGTCGATTCGGTCCTTTTTTCCTCGGGCGGTCCGGTTTGGGGTCGTCAAATGCTGCTGAGGACGCCCGTGGCAATCGCTTCGGTTTCCTGGCGTCCAAGTCACGAGCCGGATCGAGTTTGTGACCCGGACCGCGTGCCTTGGCACGATTCCGGGCAAGTCCATCGTGCGGCTTGACAAGGTCTCGATTCGCCCACTAGCATCGCTCAAGCCCCTTCCCTCGAAACGATCTTGCCGCTGGAGCGCTGGTCAATGCGTTTCACCGAACGCCTCACCGGACAGAACGGCGCCCTGCTTGTCGTCGATGTCCAAGAGAAGCTGATGGCGCGGATCAAGTACCGTGACCTGGTGATCGCCAATGCGATCCGTCTGGTCCGTGCCGCAGGGATCCTCAAGTTGCCATTTTGGGCTACCGAGCAATACCCCGAAGGGCTCGGGCCGACTGTCTATGAACTGGCGACACTGATCCCGGAGCGTCACTCCAAGACGACGTTCCATTGCTGTGCGGTCCCCCAGATTCTCGAACAGCTCTATGGACGGCACGTCAAGCACATCACGCTGGTCGGAATCGAAGCGCACGTCTGCATTGCGCAGACGGCGCTCGAATTGCTCAAACTTGGTTTTACCGTGCAAGTCCCCGCGGATGCCGTTGCGTCGCGGACGACGATGGATTGGAAATTCGCGCTCCGCCGCCTCGAAGCGGCGGGCGTGGTTCTGACGACGACCGAGGCGGTCCTCTTCGAGTGGACCGAACGCTCGGATCGGCCCGAATTCAAAGCGATCAGCGAGTTGGTCAAGTCGTTTCAGCAACCCGGCTTGACCAAGGGTGAACATTAAACGAGGAGCCTCTCTAGTGTCCGGAATCGAACGCCCCGCGCCTCCGTCACCGCTCAGTCCGTCCGCTCGGCTCCTCCTGGGACCTGGCCCCAGCGATGTTCACCCGAGAGTCTTGGCCGCCCTCGGTCTGCCTTTGCTCGGGCATATGGACCCCGAGTTCATCGCCTTGATGGACGAAACGCAGAACCTGCTCCGCTACGTCTTTCAGACCGAGAATCGGCTGACGCTGGCTGTCTCGGGCACAGGCTCGGCTGGGATGGAGGCGGTCGTCGTCAACCTGATCGAGCCGGGCGACTCGATGCTCGTTTGCGTCAACGGGGTCTTCGGAAGCCGGATGGTCGACGTTGCCGAACGTGCGGGGGCCAAAGTCACGGTCATCGAACGCCCGTACGGCGAAGTCTTTGATCCGGAGGAGGTCAGGGCCGCCGTCAAACGAGTCGGTCCGAAGGTGGTTGGAATCGTCCATGCCGAGACCTCGACCGGGGCCTGGCAGCCGGTCGAAGAGATTGCCCGGATCGCTCACGAGGCGGGGGCCTTCATCGCGATCGACGCGGTGACCTCGCTCGGTGGCGTACCGGTCAAGATCGACGAGTGGGGGATCGACGCGGTCTATTCAGGGACCCAGAAATGCCTGAGCTGCCCGCCGGGTCTTTCCCCGGTCTCATTCAGCCCTCGGGCCGCCGAGTTGATCGCCAACCGGAAAACGAAGGTGCAAAGCTGGTATCTCGACATGTCGATGATCCAGAAGTACTGGGGGAGCGACCGCGTCTACCATCACACTGCGCCGATCAGCATGAACTTCGCGTTCCGCGAGGCGCTTGCCCTGGTCGTTGAAGAGGGCCTCGAAGCCCGACACGCTCGCCATGCATTGAATGCAAATGCCTTGAAGGCCGGGCTGGCCGCCATGGGAATTGGCCTGGTCACCGTCGCCGGCCATCAACTTCCGCAGCTCACCTGCGCTCAGATTCCCGATGGAATCGACGACATGGCCGTGCGGCGGCGCCTCTTGAACGACTGGGGGATCGAGGTCGGAGGTGGTCTCGGCTCCCTCAAGGGGAAGGCCTGGCGGATCGGCTTGATGGGGCACAACTCACGCCAGGCCAACGTGACCTTGTTGCTCGCGGCCCTGGAAACCTGCTTGCGCGATCTCGGGAGCGCCTTGGCCCCGGGTGCGGGATTGGCGGCGGCCTCAGAGATCTATCGACAAGCTCAGAAGTCGACGAGCAACTGATTCATTGATGCGAGTCTATTTTGCAGAGTGGGTGCGGCCCACTATGGAATCGGCTTGAGCAGAGGGGCGGGGAGCTTCGGCTTCCCGTCTTTTCCGGTGGGAGATCACAGAAGGTTGGGGGCCGTGTCCACCCTCACTCTATGCGTGAATGTTTTTGCAATTGTCGTCCCTATTGATATGCGTTGCGATGGCAGTCGGCTTGGAGTGAGACCCGCGTTGGCGGACGTTTGAGACCGAATCGCCGGAAATTTGTATCCGAATCCATTCGTTGAATCCACTTGCGAGTCCGGCTCGCGGCCACTATACTTGGGGCAATGACGTTCGTCGGAGCAATGCATTTCTGCGACGGAGGGCCTTGCTGTGAATGAGCTTGAGAAGCCGATCGGGCGGGTCTGGCGTCGGATGCGCTTTCAGCGGTTCCTCTCGGCCCTGGTCTGGTGCTGGGGGGTCGCGTTGCTGGTTGTCGCCATCGCGATTGCGGTGGAGAAGTTCGCCAACCGGCCCTTGCCCGGCGCGGACTGGATACCGTTCGCGATCGCGGGGGGAGCTGGATTTCTCGTAGCCGCGTTGATCGCGCTCTTCAGTGGCCCAAGTCGCGTGGATGCTGCGGTCGCGATCGATCGCGTCTTCCACCTCAACGAGCGATTAAGCACCGCGCTCACGCTTCCTGAATCGTTGAAGGCGACCCCCGCCGGGCAAGCTCTCGTCGCTGATGCGATCCGCCATGTGGGGGATCTCAATATCAACGTGGAGTTTGCGCCGACTCTGCCTCGGACCGCCTGGGTTCCTTTGATTCCGGCGGCGTTGGCCCTGGGTTTGATGTTCGTGGAACCCTTGCTTCAGAAGCGAGCCTTGGCGAAACCCTCGGACCTGATCGAGAAGAAGCTGGTGGTCGAGCAGACCAAGGCGTTGGGGAAGAAAATCGCGAGCCAGCGGAAAGAACTCGATAAGGGGAAGTTCGCCGAAGCCGAGAAGCTTTTGGCGGAGATCGAGAAGGCTGCGGAGGATCTCGCGAAAGCTCCCCCTGCGCAGAAAGACAAGGCTCTCGTCGAACTCAACAAGCTGACCGACGCGGTGAAGGAACGCCAGAAAAAACTGGGCTCACCCGAGCAAATCGATCGGCAACTCCAGCAACTCAAGCAGATGGCCAGTAGCGGGCCAGCCGACGATTTTGCCCGCGATATGGCCAAGGGTGACTTTCAGAAGGCTGCCGAAGAGTTCAAGAAGATCCAGGAGAAACTCAAGTCAGGCAAGATGACCGAGGCCGACAAGAAGGGTCTTCAGGAGCAGCTCAAGGAGATGTCCAAGCAACTCGAGAAGCTTGCCAATCTCGACCAGCGCAAGCAGCAACTCGAGGAAGCACGCAAGAATGGTGGCCTCTCTGAAGAACAGTTCAAGCAGGAAATGGCCAAGCTCGAAGAGCAGTCGAAGGGTTTACAGCAACTCCAGAAACTGGCCTCCAAGCTTGGTCAGGCGGGCGAGCAACTCCAAAAGGGGGACCTTGAGAAGGCGGCCGCCGCCATGGGGGTCACTCAGAAGCAACTCAACGAGATGGCCAGCCAAATCCAGGAGATGGAATCACTCGACGGTGCCCTGGCCGAGCTCCAAGAGGCCAAAAATGGGATGGCCGGTGACCAAGCGAACCAGCTTGGAGACAACCTCTCAAATATGATGGGCATGGGTGACGGGAATCGTCGAGGCATGGGGCAAGGGTCGGGGCGCGGACGTGGGCAAGGGGATCGGCCCGAGGCGCCTGACGACACCAACACCTACACCGCCAAGGTCAAGCAGCAGGTCGGCAAGGGGAAGGCGGTTCTCAAAGGTTATGGCCCGACGGGCGACCCGCTGAAGGGGCAGAGCGTCATCGATATCCAAGGGGAGATGGCCACGACGGAAGGACTGTCGGCCGAGGCCCTGACGAACCAGAAGGTTCCCAAGAACGTCGAGAAGCATATTCGAGGCTACTTCGACCAGATCAACAAGGGCCGTTGATCCACGCTGGCGGACGGCCCTCGTTCTCGCACTCGATGGCTTTGACGACCTTTCCGAACGGGGTCGTCAAAGCCCATCGGACGAGTGGCTTCTCGGTTTGACGATGTCGGTCAGCAGGCGGCCTCGTTTGAAGATCGAGATGGTGCCTGTCGACTGCGAGATGCAGAGTGCGATTGCCGTGGATGTGACCGTGATCGCCGCCGCCGCTTCATGCCGTGTCCCGAGCCCCTGGGGCAACGGCTCATCAAGCTTGGCTTGAGGAGCGAGATAACGCCCCGCGCTCAGGATGACGCCGTCTCCTCGGACGATAAACGATCCGTCGATGGCTGAGAATTCCTTGATCGTCTCTTCGAGACGGGGGTCGAGGATGTTTCGCTCCCCCTCGGGATAGCCGTGGAACGGATTCATCACGAGCTGTCGGCTCTGGGCGAGCACTCGCTCGCTATCGCCTACGACGAACAAGGTTCCCACCGGGCGGCCTTCGCGCCCTTCGAGACTGAGTTCGCTGGCCAGCGTGAGCAAGCGCTCGAAGACTGCGGGCGTGACGTCGAGAGGAAGCGGGTCGGCGGCCGAGTCGCCAAACATCTCGAGCTCGACGCCGAGGTCGAGCACAATGATCATGTCAATGGTTCCCGACCCATCGATGCCCGTTAGGCAGACGATCCGATCGCCCGCCCGGAGCAGGTTTTCGGCGGCGGCGACCAGGGTTGCTACCTTGACCTGGCCCGCGCGAGTCATCGTGATGTCGGGGACGCGGACGATGGCGCATAGGTCTTCCCACCCTGGCGGTGCCTGAAACCCCGCGCGGCGGGAGACCAGGATGACGCGGAAATCTACGTCCTGGATCAGGTCAGCAAGGTTTTGGTCGTTCTCAACCACATCGGCGTAAAGCAGAATAACCCGCGCACCGACCTCTCGGGCGATCGCATGGGCGTGTCGAACCAGGCTTCGAGTCAAAGTCTTCAAGGGGGGATCTCACGGCTTCTCGGTTGCGGCCGGCACCGCTCGATCGTGGGGAAATTCGATGGCGATCTCAAGGATACCAAGATCGTCCAGATAGTTCGGATCGAGCTTAGTCCCATTCTGATCGATTCGGAGCGTGTTGTGCCCGGCATGGAGCAGGCCCTCGGGAATCGGCAGGAGAATGCGCTCGGGCGTCTCGTTCTTGGATGTGACGTGGCGGTTCAGGTAGTCGAAGGTGTGGTCGTTGATGGAGACCGTGGTTCTGATCTCACCGTTCTTGACCTCCCTGAAGAAGGGAAGTCCGGCGCTTTCGCCGGCCACTTGCACCACGTCGAGACTCAGAAAAGATGCCTGGGGAGGAATGTCGGCGAGTTCGATCGAGCGTTCCAGCGTACGTCCCTCCGGTTGGGGTGGATCGAGTGGGAGTGGGCTTGCGACGATCTCATTTCCGAGGTGGTGCGCGGTTGCGTCGACGACGATTCTTCGGCCGCGACCGAGAACCTCAAGCCGCCGCAATCGGTTGCGTGAGACCGTGAATCGCCCCGCGTAGGGAACTTCGAGCGTCAGACCGTCGGTGGTGAGACCGACCAAGGCGCCCTCGACCCGGTCTAGGTCGAGGGGGTCGTCCCCTGGTGCGGCTCGCCAATCGATGCGGAGCCAGGTTCCCTCGATTGGCTCCGCCTGTCCGGCGATCCGCCGGAACTGGAGCCCCGAGACTTCGCTCCAGGGAAGCTGAATCTCTTTGGGATCAACCTGCAGCTTGACCAGGCCTGCGTCGGCTTGCACGATCGTTCCAAAGATTTGGTCACCGCCGGAGAGGCGGATTTCGTCCTGGGTGGGATCAACTTCCAGACCTGTCCCTCCCTCGGAGAATCGAACCAGGCGGAGGTCATCGAAGTAGGTTTTGAGGCCGTTGGGCGCTGGTCCTCGGCTTGCGTTGCGACTGGCGAGCCGGATTTCGACGAGGGAGCCGCCCGGCCCTTTGCCGTGGGCCAGGTCATTGCCGTCGACGGCGATCTCGGTTTGCTCCGGGCCGAAGCGGATGCTCAAACGATGCCAGCCCGCTTTTCGGGCGAGCCGCTGTACTGCAAGCGCCGGGCCGCCGGGAGACTCGACCGAGAGGCTTTCTTCCGACCAGCCCAGGATGACGCGGACCGTTTCGGGGTCGGCCGGGCTTCGGAACAGGAGGTCGACGAAGCACTGCTGATCCGGCTCAATAGTCCCACTGTCGTGAAAAGCGAGCTCGAGACGTCCGGCCGCCACCGGTTCGTCCAGGCGGCGAGTAACGGAAGT
Source organism: Singulisphaera acidiphila DSM 18658 (assembly GCF_000242455.2). GTDB lineage: Bacteria > Planctomycetota > Planctomycetia > Isosphaerales > Isosphaeraceae > Singulisphaera > Singulisphaera acidiphila. The sequence continues at coordinate 3,223,821 of NC_019892.1, read as the reverse complement.
TCCCCCTGCCGGAATGCGTAGGCTGTGTTCGCCGGCGACCCGCGGCTCGTTGGCGATTTCGGGGTCGCCAATCAAGGTCCAGCGCTTGCCGTTCAATGCCTCGAATCCGTCGTCGAAAATTTGCATCTCACCCCGGCGTTGCACGACCGAGCGGACCCCTGGTCGAGCGATCGTCACGCCCCCTCCGGCCGAGCTTTCGTCGAGGCGGACTTGCTTCCCGTCCACGAGCCCGAGCCGTCCCGAAATCCTCCGGCCGAGACCGAGGTCGACCCGGAACGGAGGAGAACCGGCGGTCGGATCGGGGCCTGATCCTTCAAAAGTGACCACGGCCCCTTTCTCGAGCGGTGTTGCGGCAGCATTGTTTCCTTCGCCTGCAAACCGAACGATCGGCGCGTCGTCGACCAGGATTTTTCCAGGGAGCCGCCGTCCATCGGGGTGTTGCAGCATCCCCGACCAATCTGGTCGAGGTGGAGGCTCAGCGGCGCGTGCCGGTCCCCCGCCCAAAGGTGCCAGGAGACCGATTAATGCGAGAGTTCCGAGCCGTGTACTCATCCTATCGATTCTACGGCCTTTTTTCCCTGTTCGGCAAGCATTTGACTGGCCGAACCGGACCCATTCCCGAGTCAACACAATTCTCTTGAGACAGGAGGAGGCGTCTCGACGTGGATAGGGCACTTAAACTCGTTGGTGATCGGCTCTCTTTCCGTTCGGTTTGCGATGGTTCAAACATCGGAGTCGAGCCGTGACATTCGGCTTTTCGTTCGACTCGCGAACCGGTGACGGATAGAAACGTCTGAGGCACACTCCCTATCTCGGGTCCACTCCCGCATTTCCGAAGGAGTTTTGATCGATGCGCCGATGGCTCCGCTTTGCGTTTCCCGCCCTGGTTGCGGCCACTTCTTGTGTCACGAATCTCTGGGCTGCCGAGAATGACCGGCCGCTTCGGATCATCGTGTTCGGCGCCCATCCCGATGATTGCGAGCTCGAGGCGGGGGGCGTTGCCGCTCGTTGGGCCAAGCTCGGTCACAAGGTCAAGTTCGTCAGCGCCACCAATGGCGATATTGGCCACCACGAGATGGCTGGTGCGATCCTGGCTCGCCGTCGCGCGGCCGAGGTCCAGGAGTGCGCTAAGATCCTTGGAATCACGTCTGAAGTTCTCGATATCCATGATGGCGAGCTGTTGCCGACGCTCGAGAACCGACGGACCTTCACCAGGAAGATCCGCGAGTGGCAGGCCGACGTCGTCATCTCCCACCGGCCCAACGACTATCATCCGGACCATCGCTACACGGGAGTCCTTGTCCAGGATGCCGCGTTCATGGTGATCGTCCCGAGCTTTTGCCCTGACGTGCCGGCTCTGAGGAAGAATCCGGTCTTCCTTTACACCGAGGATGATTTCAAGAAGCCGAATCCGTTCCAGCCCGACGTCGTTGTCCCGATCGATTCGACGCTTGATCAGAAAGTCCGCGCGATTGACGCCCTCGGATCCCAATTTTACGAATGGAACCCTTGGCTGTCCGGCTATCTCGATCAGGTTCCGTCCGGTAAAGCCGAACGGCTCGACTGGACCCGGAAACGGGCGATCCAGCGCTACGGTGCGCTCGCCGATCGCTTTCGCGATAAGTTGGTCAAGGAACTCGGCCCGGAAAAAGGCAAGGCGGTTAAAACGGCCGAGGCTTTCGAGGTGTGCGAATACGGAACCCAGCCCAACGAGGCTGAGCTGAAACGGCTCTTTCCGTTCTTCGAGGCGGAGTGACTTCGGGATCGAACCTTGAAATCCCGGCTGATCGCGATTCAAAGCGTCGTCTGGGAAAATCGGAAAAAGCCCCGGAACATCGGTGCCTGGTTGGGCGATCCGACATTCCGGGGCATTTGCGTTGAGCGATCAGCGAATCAGACCTGCTGTCTCGATCGCATCAGTCGGTCCGATATCAAGGAGGGGTCGTCGCGACGGGGGGACCACCGCAGCGGCGGAGGTGATCCTTGTCGATGTAGACGACCTCGACCCGATGGTCGACGTGATTGAACGGAATCGGGTAGTCGGACCAGTAAGCTTCGTCGAAGTAGACAGTGCACTTGTAGTGGCAGTGGACGAGCTGGCACGGTCCGGCGAGGGGATAGACCTTGCAGGGGTCGATCTTGTCGCCAATCTTCTCGATCAGGAACCGAACGTTGTTTCTCTGGGTCTCGTAGAACGGCGGCGATCCGTTCTTGAACTTGCTGACCTTGTTCCAGACTTCCTGTTCGCTGGGCGGATCGAGGCAAGTCGCCGGTGCGAATTCGCCCACGATCGGGTCGAGAATCGGGACGCGATCCGCTTCCTCGCGTTCCATATCTCGTTCGAGCCGTTGCTGTTGTGACGGCAGGATCGGCCATGCGAACGACCAGCCGGTCGGACGCAGGGGTGAAATGTTCCGGAATACGTAGGACAAGCCGCAACCGCTGTTGCACGTGGCAACAACCGCCAACAAGGCTCCCGTCAGAATCCCGCGAACCCAGCGCGGGGTAATCGGGCCCCGATGCCGCGCGAATTGGGTCATTGGATCTCCCCTCCATGGAACTTGCGCGAACGCGCCGGCGGGCCATCCTGCCCTACCGGCCTCGGCGCCGGGTTCGTTGAGTCGGCGCTGATGACCGATCGATTCGGCGTCGTGTCGAATCGACTGACCGGCCCATGTGGCTTAGTTATCGAACGAGGATAGCGCGATGTGTGAGGAATTTCCTTGCTGGGGCGCAAATTCCTCTTGCAATAGACTTCCTCGTATTAGCGGGGGCGTTTCTACAGTCTTTCTGTGTCGAAAACCGGGCGATTTTCCGTGGTCATCAAACGACCGAAGAGCCGGCAGGACGGAATCCTGCCGACTCTTCGGTGTTGTGGTGGACTTAGGATCGTTGCCGATCCTAGCCCAACTCAGTAAGCGAACAGGCCGAACGGGTACGGGGTGAAGAACGGCCGGGTGTAGTGCTTCTTGAAGTCGAGCCACCACAGGCCGTCATCCCAGCGGAGGGTGACCGCTCGCCAGTCGAGGGGCACTTCGGGATACGGGTGGGGCGGGCCGATGTTCGGCCAGGCCTGCCAGGGGTAGACGGTCGGGTAGCCGACCGCGGAGTAGTTGGGATAGGGAGCGTAGCTGGGCCACGCGTAGTTCGGCTGCCCCGGGACGGCTGCCTGGGTGGCACCCGGTGCTCCGGCTGGCCCTTCGGGAAGCGGTCCACCGTCATTGATGGGGCCGTTCGAGAAGCCACCGGCACCGGCGCCACCGGCACCGCCGTCATAGATGATCTCGCCGCCACCGGCACCAGCCACATTCCCGAAGCGGTTGTGACGCCCCCCCATCGCGACTTGCGGCTGGTACTGCACCGGCTGAACGCGGCTGTCGCCGGCCAACCTCAGTTGATCGCTCACTGCGACAACGCCCGGAACCCCTTGAACCCGAGCGACCGCTTCGGCTTTCTGGGCCGGGGTGGCAACCTTACCACTGAGGGTAACGATACCGTCGCGGGTCTCGATCTCAATGCGATATCCGGAAAGGGCCTGGCTCGCTCTGAGGGCCCCAGCGACTGCGTTAGCGGTCGTCTGGTTGGGACTCTGAGCCAACGCCTGTCCCTGGGTCGACGCGGCGACGCCGGCCAGGAGGCCGAGTGCCTTGGAAATCCGTTTCAGTCCAACCAACATGGGCTTGTCCTTCTCCCGCCAGTATCCGACTCGACCTCAAAAGCACACGACGCGCGGGTCACGTCGTTCGGGTTCGGGTCGGGAATTGGTCCGACGCTACTGCGTCTCGGAAGTGCCCTTTCCTTTGGCAACGAGATCCCAGCTTTGTGCCGGAAAATCCCCTTGATTCAGGAAGCGGGCCGATCATCGCAAAGGATGAACGGGGCGAGCTGAAGTGGTGTGTATTCAGGAGATGCCTTCGCGATTCCATCCGCCGTACTCCGAATCGTCGCGAAACTATGTCGCGCGGTTCGGGCCTGTCAAATCGCGAGGCAAAAAAAAACCGGGGCCGAGAGGCCCCGTTATAGGAACACATGAGTGGGATTGAGTTTACGAGTTTGCGAAAAGTTCAGCGAGCGAGATTCGCCTCCGGAGAGACCAGGCTTCGAGCCGGTCCGGTCGTATCAACCTGACCGCTTCCCATGGTCATTCCGATCAGCAGGATCGTCATCGATCCGCCGGCGAAGAGGGCGAAGTCGGAGTCGTGTCGACCACAAAAAGCACCGGCGAGGCCCAGACCAATCATGGCCACGACAAAGCCCACACGCCCCCGATTCGCCCAGCGAATCGACGAAGGGGGCAAGAGTCGACTGACGCAGAGCGCAATCACTCCGACAACCTGGAACAGGATCACTGAGAGTTCGAGCATCGCGCAGAGGCGAAGGCTGGACAAGGCCATACAGGCTCCTTCCTTGGGCACTGTCTGGAGATGTGATGTCCGTCGCTGCGGCAAGATGAAGAAATTTGAACGATCAGGAGGTAATGCAGGTTCAAAGCCAAACCTTGAGAAAACCGCAAAAAGGCGACTCTCGCGGCGAATCAAGAGGATAACTTGAGAAAAAAATAACCTCCGGCCCATTTTTTTGGGCCGGAGGTCGGCAAAAACTACAAAGTGTGGTCCGTCAAACTTACAGAGTGCGACGCAAAGCCGGGAGAATGGTACAAAATGAAAGAAAGGGAAAGTCCCCTCGAGCCTCAGCGACGACCTCGCATTCGGCCTCCGACGATGGGTTTCTCGACCTTGCCCACACCGCTGATGTCGGTGACCTTCCAGCCGTCTTTCTCATGCCGGGTCGTGATCGTTCGCCGGTAGGACTCGCCGTTCTTGCCGGCTTTGCCGAGGATCAGTGCGTACTTCCCCGTGCTTTTGGGCGTGTTGTTACCGACGACCTGATACCCCTCCAGCTTGTTGGCCAGGTCGTTCAGGTCATCCTCGGTAAGACTCTGTTCCAGAATCGAAGCGAAGAGCTTCTGATTCTTCGGGCCCGAAGCCTCGGTCGGGGCCCGTCGGGCCGTGGCCTCAGCCAGCCGTTCCGCATTCTTCGCCTTGAGCGCTTTCAGAAATGCGTCCACGGCGCTGGTTGGCGATCGGAAATTGGCGTGCCCGGTTGAACCACCTGGATCGGTCCCGTCGGCTCCTCCAGGGTAACCCGGAATGTCACTACCAGGCGCCCCCACGTTGGCGGCGGGATCTCCCGCCATGCCTGGAGGAATGGCAGCCGAAGCCGCGCCGGGAGGGCCTGAAGACGGAATTGGGCCGGGCATCATGCTACTGCGATTGGCCATGTCTCCAGGGTCGCCGGAGGCCGCGGAACCGTTCGCGGCTGTCGCCGGGGCCGGCTCTTCCGTGGGCAAGGGCTTGTTTCCCAGCGCGAGCAACTCCGCGGTTGCGGCCGCGTTCTTCGCTCGACTGGGATCGGCGGTGGTCGCGGGGGTTTCCGCCTCCGCAGTCGCAGGTGCGGCGGCTGCCGCCATTTCTTCAGTTGCACTCGCGGCGGCAGCGGGCTCGGGCGCCTGGGTGGCGACTGGTGCTGGGGCTTCGGCGGGCGCTGCTTCGGCGGGTGCCTCGGTTGCCGCTACGGCCGGAGTGGGGGCCGCTGGAGCAGGAGCTGCCGGAGCCGGTGCCGGAGCGGGAGCTGAAGAAGCTGGTTCAGCGGCGGCATTGGAGTCGGAATCGGGGTCGGGAATATCGCTTCCCCCGCAACCGACGATGGCAAAAGACAGGCTGGCCAGCCCAAGCACTGATCGCCAGGCGTTCCAACGGTTCATGGGTTGACGATCCTTTCCGAAAGAATGGCTGGGGATGGAGTGCGACAGGTTGGACCTTTGGCTATTGCTTTAGCCAATACCAGCCGGTCCATTTCAAAAAATCATTATGACGATGCTGGGCGACTTCGGTAAAGAGGGTGGATGGACGGAAGCATTGGGCGCCGTGAAGCAAAATGCGTCGGACGACTTGGTCTTAAGCCTGTCTTTGGCTTGTCACGCTTGTTTGCTGAAACAAACTGACTGATCGCTTCGGCCGGTCCAGAACCACCTTGGCCGTCATGGTTCCAAGTGCCGGCGGACTTGCTCCGCCCGGAACCGCAGTTTAAGATAAAATGAGTAATCTCGCGAGCATCATTGCGCTGGAGCCACAGTAATGCCGTCAGCCCAGAAGGTGATCCTTCTCGTCGACGACGATAATGAAATCGTCGAATCCATGCGCGCCGTCCTTGAGAGCAAGGGCTACCGGATCATGGTCGCGAGGGACGGCAATTCCGGACTCACGATCGCCGAGCGCGAAAGTCCTGACTTGATCGTCCTCGACATGATGATGCCCAAGAAGAGCGGCTTCCTCGTTCTTGAGAAGCTCAAGGGGCGATCGGGTGGTCTGATCCCGACCATCATGATCACCGGGAACGAAGGCAGCCGGCACCGGGCCTACGCCGAGATGCTGGGCGTTCGCGACTACATTCGCAAGCCGTTTGCGATGGAGAAGCTGGTCAAGTCGGTCGAGAAGATCCTCGACCCGCGTGCCAAAGGGGACGACCACGACGATCGCTGAGCCTTCCGCGATGGTGAGGATCTCGGGAACGCTTGTTATTCACCGTCGATCCACAGGGGACGTCCCCTCCGATCGGCGGTCAAGGGATCGGATAGCCCAGCGTTCGCAACAGGCTTGTCAGAGCGATGAGTGGCAGGCCCATGATCGACGTGTAATCTTGCGTCTCGACCCGATCGAAGAGCGAGATTCCACGCTCCTCTAGTTTGTAGCTCCCCGCACAATCAAGAGGATGGTCGGCCGCCACATAGCGTTCCAACTCAACACGCGACAACGATCGCATGTGCATTGTCGTGATGTCGGTGTGGACATAGGTTTGTCCCTGTGTCCACACCGCGAGTGCTGTAATCAATTGGTGCGATTTTCCTGCCATTGCCAAGAGCTGTTCGACCGCCCCCTCGGTCGTACCCGGCTTACCGTAGATCCGTCCTGCGAAACTGACGAGCTGATCGCTCCCGATCAACGTTGCGTTCGGCTCGGCCTCGCAGAGACTTCGGGCCTTGGCAAGGGCGAGATGTTCGGCCAACTCTTGAGGTTCCCAATCCCCCGCCTTCGCCGCCTCCTCGTCGACTCGAGGGGCGAGGCAACGAAACGGCAGTCCCAACCGCGCCAGAAGCGTTCGGCGGTACACCGATGTACTTGCGAGGACCAAGTCGTTCCCCATCAAAACCTCCGCTCTGAGTCGCACGGCCGGGCCGGCTCAACCTTGCGATGTGACCGAACTTGCCGAGGGCATCATCGTTTAATGGCGATCGGGTTCGCCATGCTCGGTCTTATACTGGAGGTCATAGGCTTCGAGCCAGGTTTTGGCGCGAGAGAGGTCGACCGCGCGAACCCAAACGCGAGGGGCGTCGCGCAAGATACCCAGCGCATCGTGCATGTCGTGGGTGTCGGCGACGGCCGGCATCCCTTCCTCGCTCAACTTGTCGGCGAGGAACGTCGCTTGCATCAGGTCGCTCGCCCAGTAGGCTTCCACCAAGTTCTCGAGCGGAGGAGCGGCTTCGGGAATGGGATCGTTGCCTGGCGGCATGTCGCTGTCGAGCGGGGAGAGGGCTGGCTGAGCCGAATCGGCGGACACGAAGGTTGGGTCCTCAACGCCATCACGGCCGGTCCCACAGGACCAGCAGACCTCGAACGAGGGATCAACCTTCGTCGCGCATTTCGTACAGGTCCACATGTCGCGGTTACCTCAACGCATTGCCGTGGAATCGATCGTCCGGACGCTCGGAAAAGAGCGGAGGCTCAGAGGTTTTCGACGCCCGCGAGGCGTGCCTTCTTTCGGAGCTCAAATTCGTCGACCAGGCCGCGTGCCCGAGCATAGTCCTCGGCACGAACTTCGATACGAGGCGAAAAGAGGGGCAGCATGTATTCCGTGTTTCCCATGTGCGTTCCATTGGCGAGGGCCATGATCCCGATCTCAGCCAGGCGGTCCATGAGGAATTTGGCCTCCGCCGAGTCGCGTGCCCGATAGCACTCGACGAGTTCGAGTGGGGGCTCGGGTAGCTCGGGTTCAACAGACGATTCCTTAGATTTCCTCAAATTATCAGACGGGTCCTTGATCGGAGACGCGTTGTCGGCCGTGACGAACGTGGGGTCTTCCACGCCGTCGACAGTCGTGCCGCACGACCAGCAGATCTCGAACGATGGCTCCACGCTGGTGCTGCATTTCGGGCAGATCCACATAATGACCTCCTTAAAGGAGCATTCCTTGCTGAGAACGCACGACCGCCTGGACCGTGAATGATCCTTTGAGCGGTCGCGCGATCGCTCCTTCACCTAACGTTATCGTCCTCTCACAGGCGGAGCGTGTCCAGGAGTTCGGACGCCGACAGGATGTATCCGAAATAGAAATCGCCGAAGAGTGCGTATTTGGCTGAGCTCACGTCGAACCGCATCGTGTAAACGATCTCCTTCAAGTACGACGGGTTCTTCGCCCAGAGCGTCACTCCCCACTCCCAGTCGTCGAGTCCCGTGGAGGCCGTGATGAGCTGCGACACTCTCCCGGCGAATTTCATGCCGCTTCGGCCATGATGGCTCATCAATTCCGAGCGTTCCTCGAACGGGAGCAAATACCAGTTCTGATCGCCCTGGCGCATCTTGCTCATCGGATAGAAGCAGACGCAGGGCCAGTCGGGGAAGTCGGGATAGAGCCGCTGCTGGTTCATCGTCCCCAGTCGCGCGGCGTAGGCGTCGACCTTTGTCTTGTACGCAGAGCTCTCGGGGTCGACCCCTTCGCGATCGCGGAGGATTCGGCCGTAGGCTTCGGCATCCGGCACGTACTCCGAGACTTCGGTAATCGAGTAGAACGAGTAGGCGGGCACCAGTGCTGGCCCGAGGGGGGAAGCCTGGATCGCGATCTGGATCGCGTGAACGGCCTTCAGGTCCGTCCCGGCGATCATGACCCCGAAGTCGGCCTTGTGGCCTGGGACCGCGAAGCACTGCAACTGGTTGGGAGCGCCCGGAGCGGCCGGGTCGAGCACCTTCTTCAAAGCCTCGACCCCCTCGCGCCTCGCCTCGGCCGAGAGACCCGCCAGCGCACCCCGATCCACCTTGTAGAACAGATGGAGGAAATGCCAGCCCTCTTGAGGAACCAAGGTCGCCGGGACCTGCGTGGCGGCTGCCGGTCGATGGCCATGTTGCGTCGGATGTGTGGTCGGCTGCGAAGTCGGTTCGGCGCCTTGCGACATGGCGGTTGCTCCCTAGCGGCTTGAGTGTCTTTGAGAACGCGCGACTCCCCGAGGGCATGAGGTCGGTGCGAGTGGAGTGGAATGAGGCCCACTCCACCTCCCCTCCCCTTTGTTCGTCCCCTTTTGAATGGGGAAACGGGCTTCTCGGGTATTGGCCGCGTCCTCGTGAAATCGTGATCGAGGTTGCGTCGAAGACCCCATTCTACGCGGGGCCGAGCGGTGGGCCAAGGCGGCCGGAGCGAGGCTCTGCTACGGAAGGTCAGCGCATCGGATCGGAAAAATCAAGGTGAAGGTGGTTCCCTGAGCCGGATCCGTTTGCAGTTCGATTCGTCCTTGATGCTCTTTCACGATATTGGCGGTAATCCAGAGTCCAAGGCCCGTTCCCAGACCTTGCGGTTTTGTCGTGAAGAAGGGGTCGAAAATCTTGTCTTGAATCGACTCGGGGATCCCGGGGCCATTGTCCGAGAGAGAAAGATAGACCTCCTGCTTCTCGGGGCTCGACCAGCTTCGCACGGTGATCGTCGCGCCTGGGTCGACGGCCTGGATGGCATTCATGATGATGTTGAGCAAGACCTGGTTGATCTTGCCCGCGAAGCAAGAAATCAGCGGGAGTTCACCCAGATCGACCACGAGGTTGATTCCCTTGTGGCGAATTTGATAACGAACCATCTCGAGCGTTGTCCGGATGGCATCGTTGGGGCTGATCAACTTTCGGTCGTTCGCGTCGATCCGGGAGAAGTCGCGCAGCCCGACCACGATCTCGCGAACCCGCTGAAGTCCTTGCTTGGTGCTTGCGATGAGCCGGTCGAGATTCTCCAAGGTGTACTCGAGGTCGATCCTCGCTTCCGCCAGTCGGATCGCTTCGGGAACGGAGCCGCCGAGGGCGTTCCGGTACTCCGTCATGAGCGCGACGATCCCATGGACATCGCGGTCGAGCACGGCGACGTTGTTGGAGACATACGCCAACGGGTTGTTGATCTCGTGAGCAATCCCTGCGACGAGTTGGCCGAGACTGGCCATCTTCTCGCTCTGGACGAGGTGGGTCTGCGCATCCCGGAGCTGCCGCAGGGCCAAGTCATACTCCTCCTGCTGGCGTCGAAGCTCTTGTTCGGCCGCCCGACGAGCGTGGTCGAGCCGGTTTCTCTCGAGGACCCCGCGGACCGTGGCGGCTACGCGACGTGTGGGCAACTCGTCCTTGGTCAGATAGTCGTTCGCTCCGCGTTCGAGCCAATCGACGGCAAGGCTCTCGCAATCGCCATCGATCACGACCACGACGGGTAGTTCGAGACAAAGCTCGGAGCGAATCCAAGTGAGCATTCGCTCGCTGCTCAACTCCGGCAGTTGAAGGCCGAGGATGATCAAGTCGAACGGCTCGCGTACCAGCCTCGCAAATTTGGCCTCATCCGAATCGGCGAATTCGACTTTGAAGCCTGGAAGCGCACGCTGGTAAAGCAACCGATCTGGTTGATTGTCATCAATGATCAATATTCGCGAGCGGGACGTCTCGGATTCCATCGTTCGCCGTCTCATTCCAACGAAAACGAGGCCGGGCTGCGAAAAAGACCGAAGATTGGAAACGGGCCGGCCACCTGAGATCCTCAACCAAGTCAAGGATTAGGGATCGCCACACGTGTCCTATGCAGTCCTCCTTCTCAAGCCTATCGTGCCGGGCACCAGACCGCAAACTTCGGGGCGCGCCTCAAGCCAATCGTGAGACGAAGCAATGGGGGAAGTGCCGAGATGGAAAGATTGTGTCGTCGAATGCTTATGTGTTGGATGAGGCCAATCTGGCGGGATGGCCAGGCGATTCGACTTCACGTTGATCGGCCTCAGTCCTGATGGGCCGTCCCACCCATTCCTCGAACCGGTCGAGGGTTCGCCGGGTCAAAACCCAGGCGAACGCGCCAGTCAGGATCGGGATCGTCCAGATGGTCAGCACAAGGCCCCATCGCAGCCGAACATCCCACGAGGCGAATACCGCCAACTCAGGGGGTGAGGCGAGCGCTGCTCCGAGCAGCGCGACGTGGGCGACGAGTAAGATCAAGGCGATGATAACGGATCGACTCGATGCGACGTTGGTTGGACCGGGCCGGATGCTCGAGTAAAATGCCAGAGCAAGTAAGGCCCATGTGACCAAAAAGAGGTCGGCTGCTGCTAACAAGACCCCGAGCGGCACCACAACGCCGCAGGTGAGCCCAAGTGCCCAGATGACCAGGAGCGGCCACACCGGCCGAAGAGCCGCTTTAACGACCCGTGTTTTGGACCAGAGGATTTCCCTGCCATCCAGCGGTGTCGTCAGGAGCGTGTCCCACGTCTTCTTGTCCCGTTCGCTCTTGATCCGTGTGCCGACCAGGGATGTCTGGATCAGTGCAGGGAGTAAGGCGATGAAGCCTGTTGCCGCTCGCACCAGGAAATTAAAATGCGTGCGATCGACAAACGGCCCCTCCATGCCGTATTGCCTGAGCTCTTTGAACGCGGCAACTCCGTAGTACATCGTCGCGACCGTAAGCCCGATCGGAATCGCCAGAGCGAGTAGTGTCACCAAAAGTATTAAGACATTGATGAGAATGGCTTTAATGATAATTAATACGTAGCGTAATCGGATGACAATGAGTGGCTCACTGCCCTGACGCAGCGGGAGTTCATGCTCCCGCCAGTAGATTGGATCGTCATTGCAGGGTGGTCGATAGCCTTGGGTTGGGTCGATCCAGTTGGGATTCGTCTCGCGTGCCTTGAGTCGGCTCACAGTGAAACCGAGCGCCAGCAGGCCAAAAAGTGCCTGAAGGCCAATCATTAGTGCGACTCTCGCTTGAAGATTGACGGAGCCAGGCCGGAGGTACCAAGAGGGATCGGTGACGAGCGAAAGCGGGCTCGAAGGTGCGATCAGGGCGCAAAGCGTCTTGAACTCGGCCAGCAGAGTGCCCCAGAGATTTGTGGTCCGGATCGGCATGATCGAGAGGATCGGCGGTAAGATCAGCCAGCCAAGGCACCAGAACGTCGCTTGGGTGGGGGCGGAGGCCGCCGGCTCTCTGACTGTGGATGCCAGAATCGCCAGTGTTGCCATCAAGGCCGAACTGGAGAGCAAGACCAGCAGGGCGAGGCTCAGTTGAACTTCGAGTCCCGTCACCCAGGCCGACGCCGCCAGCACAGGCAACCCGGTAAGAATCAGGCTCAATGTCGGCAGCCACCGGGCGGTCGTTTTCGTGAGAACGATCTCGATTCGTGTCAATCGCGAAAGGAGGAGTAGGGGGAGCGTGTCCCTTGCTCGCTCCTCGGCAATGGAGCCTGCTACAAAGGCCGGGACGAAAAACGCCATAAACAGCAGCTCAGTGCCGAAGGTGGTGATGAACACGGAACGGCCGAATAAGAGGACCTCGTCAGGACCGCTCTGCCCCGAGTGGGCCGTGAAGACAAACAGGCCGATCAGCGCCGTTACGAGGCCGAGCACGCCTGCAATGACCGTGCGAAAGACGAACGGCCGACGTTTCCGCGTCGCGGCCTGGTATTCGTAATGAAACATGGGGCTGGAGAACATGCGCGGTGAGGCCTTTGGGTTCGGGCGGTGAGAACGCCTGACGCCTTTTTACGAGAGCACTGGGTGGCGAGGGGCAAGGGGATCTGTGGGGTTCCGAGGCTCGGGTTCGTTGGGACGTCTCGCCTGCCTTGCTGGACCTTAGCGTTGGCGAAACGGTGTCCCAGGCGGTTACCCTCCGAGGTCATCAATAGATGTAGTCGATCGGTGCGCGCGATTCCAGCACATTCAAGGGAGAAGGGAGCGCGAATCGGGCCGTGGAATGCCGAGGCCTGATGGCCTGTTTCACCCGCTTTTGCGACGCTCAACGTCTCGAGCTCAGGCATTTCTTCGTTGCTACGGCCAATCGGAAGTACTTGCCCTACCCTTAAGATCGCCTTGTTCCTCGTCACCTTGTGTAATACGATGCCGAAACCGCCGTCTGTGCGAGTTGGCTCGAATCGGAAATCGAGACCCCGGGACGGTTTAACATTGGCAAGGGATGAGAGTCCGTGCCGCGACTTGGTGGCGACGGACTCTGGGGAATCCTTGCCCGGGAGAAGATGACATGGCGAGCGCCGAGCGAACTCGAGGCCGGATCTACGACGATATCACCCAGACGATCGGCAATACTCCGCTGATCCGCCTCAGACGCGTTACGGAAGGCTGTCATGCTCAGGTTGTCGGTAAACTTGAAAACTTCAATCCGCTTTGGTCGGTGAAAGACCGCATCGGGGCGGCGATGCTTGACGCTGCAGAGGCTGAGGGGAAGCTCACGAAGGACACGCTGATCATCGAGGCCACCAGCGGCAACACCGGCATCGCGCTTGCCTTCGCGTGCGCCGCGCGAGGCTATCGACTCATGGTGACGATGCCCGAGAGCATGAGTCTGGAGCGTCGCCGTTTGCTCAAGGCGTTCGGGGCCGAAATCGTCTTGACCCCCGCCGCTGAGGGCATGCCGGGAGCGGTCCGGAAGGCGGAAGAGATCGTCAAGAACACCCCGAATTCGTACATGCCGCAACAATTCAAGAATCCGGCGAACCCCGAAATTCACCGTAAGACGACGGCCGAGGAGATCTGGCGCGATACCGACGGCGCGGTCGACTTTTTCGTCAGCGCTGTCGGCACCGGTGGCACGATCACCGGGGTTGGCGAAGTCTTGAAGAGCCGGAAACCGGGCGTCAAGATCATCGCCGTCGAACCGGTGAACTCGCCGATCCTGACCCAGCACCGGAAGCACGAGCCGCTCAAGCCGGGGCCTCACAAGATCCAAGGGATTGGCGCCGGTTTCATTCCCGATGTCCTCAACACCGAGGTCATCGACGAGGTCGCCCTGGTGCGCGACGAAGAGGCGTTTGAGATGGCCCGCCGACTGGCGAGCGAAGAGGGAATGCTCTGCGGGATCTCCTGCGGCGCGGCGGTTGCCGGGGCGATCCAGATCGCCAAGCGCCCCGAGAACGCCGGAAAGCTGATCGTCGTCCTGCTCCCCGACCTCGGCGAGCGCTATCTGTCGACGCCCCTTTTCCCGGAATGATTTGAGCGGACTGAAACGCACGTTTTTCCCACGAGATACCATGAGCGACTCGCCCCGCATTCTCACGCTTCCGCGCGCGATCCACGACGCGATGGTCGATCATTGCGTCCGCGAGGCCCCGTTGGAGTGCTGCGGAATTCTGGGCGGGTTCCCCCCCCTGGTCTCTTCGTTCCATCCGCTTCGCAATGTCTCGGCCAGCGAGACCCGCTACGACGCCGATCCCCGCGACCTGATCGACGCGGTCAACTCGCTCCGCGCTCGAGGAGCCGAGATCCTCGCCATCTATCACTCCCATCCCCGCTGGGCCGCCATTCCGAGCCAGACCGACCTTCGCGAGAACTATTACGGGGAAGTACCCCGAATCATCGTCTCTCTGCTCAACTCCGAGCCCGAGGTCCGGATCTGGCGGCTCGATCCGCACACGTTCGAGGAACTTCCATGGCGGATTGCCGAGGAATGAATGAGCCCGACGCGTTGCCGTTGAACCGGTTGACCTGAGCCGCTACACTACCCCTCTTGTTTCCTGAGGCCGAGACCGGCCAAGGGCTTCGGTCAACACTGACCCGACTTTGCGGGGTTCGACTCTCACATGCAGCGCACCTTGATCATCTTCAAGCCCGACACGGTTCAGCGACGGCTCGTCGGTCAGATTCTCCAGCGGTTCGAGAGCAAAGGGTTGCGGATCGCCGCCCTGAAACTGTTGCAGGTCGATCGCCCGCTGGGCGAGAAGCACTATGCCGAGCATCAAGGGAAGCCGTTCTTCGAGGGCCTGATCGACTTCATCACCGGTGGCCCGGTCGTCGTCGGCGTGCTCGAAGGGAACGAGGCGATCACCGTGGTTCGGAGCATGCTGGGCGCGACCAATGGCGCTGCCGCTGCACCGGGCACCGTTCGGGGCGACTTCTCGATCAGCAAGCAGAATAACCTGATTCACGGCAGCGATAGCCCGGAATCGGCTCTGCGCGAAATCGCTCTCTGGTTCCGTCCCGAGGAAGTGGTCGACTACACGATCGACGGCAGCCAGTGGGTCTTCGGAGGGGCCTGACGTCCCTTTCTCTTCGGTTGGCTGGAGCGCAACAACATGGCGGACCGCCCACGGAAGCCGTTGTTCCCGAACCCGTTCTACGTCGTTCTGCTGGTCACGAGCACGCTCTTTGTGCTGACGGCCTTGGCGTACGTCGTGAGCCCCTACGTCGGGGCCAATCCGAACGGAGTTCGGCAGGCCGCTAAGCCCGGGCAGGCGTCCCTGGCATTGGCGGCCTGGCTCGATCGCCATGGTCCGCTGGCGCTGGGGGTCGAATTCGTCTTGATGCTCGTGTTCGGGCTCCTCGCGATGGCGACCGATCAGTGGTTCCCCTCAAAGGCCCCGCGCACTGGTCCTTGATTCCCCGGGGCAAGGAGATCAAATCAATGGCGTCTCGGGAGATCGAACGCGAAGTGGCGAAGCTCCGCGAGGAGATCGAGGGCCACAACCGTCGCTATTACCAAGACGCCGCGCCCACCATCAGCGATCGAGAATTCGACCGCTTGATGAAGCGGCTCGAGGAACTCGAGGCCGAGGCGCCTGAGCTGCTCACCCCCGAGAGCCCCACTCAACGCGTCGGCGGAGCACCGTTGGCGTCGTTCCAGACGGTAACTCACTCCGTCCCGATGCTCTCGATCGAGAACACGTACAATTATGATGAGGTCCGCGAATGGGATGCGCGGATCCGCAAAGCTTTGAATCCGGGCGAGCCCGTCCGCTTCGCCGTCGAGCTCAAAGTCGACGGTGTTGCCGTCTCCCTGCGCTATGAGCAAGGCCGTTTCGTTCTGGGGGCAACCCGGGGCGACGGCGAACGGGGCGACGACGTGACGGCCAATCTGCGGACGGTGCGCGACATCCCGCTCGCCCTCCACGACGCCCCCCCTCCCCTGCTCGAGGTCCGGGGCGAGGTCTACATGACCAACTCCGAGCTTGTCCGGCTCAACGAGCTTCGAGTCGCCCGAGAGGAGGCACCGTTTGCCAACCCGCGCAACTCCACCGCCGGCTCGCTGAAACTGCTCGACCCCAAGCTTTGCGGCCAACGCCGGCTGAAATTCATCTCTCATGGTCTCGGCGAGTTCGAGGGGATCGAAGTCTCCTCCTATGCTGAGATGCAGAACCTGCTGCGCTTGTGGGGCATACCCGTGAGTCCGCACAATGAGACTTTCGAGACGATTGACCAGGTGATCGCTCACGCTGAGCACTGGTCGAGCCAGCGGAACACCCTCGACTTCCAGACCGACGGTCTGGTCATCAAGGTGGACGACCTCGGGCAGCGAGCGCGGTTGGGGACGCGGAGTAAGAGCCCAAGGTGGGTCATCGCCTTCAAGTATGAAGCCGAGCAGGCGGTGACCAAGATCGTTGGGATTACCGTTCAGGTGGGCAAGACCGGAAAGCTGACTCCGGTGGCCGACCTGACTCCGGTGGCTCTCGCCGGCACGACCGTGAAGCGGGCGAGCCTCCACAACGCCGACGAGATCCTCCGCAAGGACGTCCGGGTTGGCGATACGGTCGTGATCCAGAAGGCGGGAGAGATCATCCCCCAGGTGGTTCGCGTTGAGACGGAAGCACGCGATGGCAGCGAGATTCCGTTTGTCTTTCCCACCCGCTGCCCAAGCTGCGAAGGCCCCGTCGAGCGGAGCGAAGGCGAGGTGGACTTCCACTGCGCGAATCCCCCCTCACGTTGTCCTGACCAACTCAAGGAGTGGATTCGCTGGTTCGCTCATCGTGACGCGATGGATATCGAAGGGCTAGGGAGCAAGCTCATCGAGCAGCTTGTCGACCGTGGCCTCGTCCAAGACTTGGCCGGCCTCTACCGACTCGATGAAGCCACCCTGGCCGGTCTCGAGCGGATGGGAAAGAAGTCGGCTCAGAACCTCGTCGCCGCTTTGGAGGAGAGTAAGCGCCGGCCATTGAATCGGTTTCTGACCGGCCTGACGATTCGGCATGTGGGAACGCGGAGCGCAGAGATCCTGGCGCAGAGGTTCTCGACTCTCGAAGCCGTTCGTACGGCTCCCCTGGCCGATCTCGAGTCGGTCCCCGAGATTGGACCCGTGGTCGCGGCGAGTGTCTTCGAGTTCTTCCAAGACCCGGAGAACCAACGCTTGCTCGATGCCTTGCCGTCGGTCGGTGTCCAGCCGGAAGCCGTTGTGTATACGCCTGCGAGCCGCGCAGGGCTTCCCCTGGCGGGGAAAACGTTCGTGATCACGGGGACTTTGCCGAACCGAACTCGGCCCGAGGCCGAGTCGTTGATCAAGAACCAGGGCGGCAAGGTCACCGGCTCGGTTTCCAAGTCGACCAGCTACGTGGTTGCCGGGGCCGAGCCTGGGAGCAAGATCGAGAAAGCCCGCCTACTGAATATCCCCGTGATCGACGAGTCTGAGCTCGAGCGTCTTGCGGGCGGTTAAAAATCAGTATCCGCTTGCACAACCGTCCTTCCGAGGATCGGAGCCGCCGATGAGCACCCCGCGTGTGACATCAATGCGAATGGCCTGGTAGCCGCCAAATCCGCCGCGTGAGTCGACGATTTTGTGGCCCTTCGCCTCGAGTGCACGGCGGACCTCCGGGCCGATTTCTGACTCGAGCGCGACCGTTCCGCCCTCCTTGGCGGGCGTGCCAGTTGGGTCTGACGAACCGGCATGGCGGAATCGTGCGGCGTCGCCGGCGTCCTGGACGTCCATTCCATGGTCGATCATATTGGATAGGACCTGCGCATGGCCCTGGGCCTGCATGTCGCCCCCCATCACGCCGAAACTGAGCCAGGGCTGACCTTGCTTCGTGACGAAGCCGGGGATGATCGTGTGGAACGGTCGCTTGTGAGGGGCGAGCCGGTTGGCGTGATTGGGGTCGAGGGCGAAGAGGCAGCCTCGGTTCTGAAGCGGAAAGCCCAAGGTTCCAGGCACGTGCTGTGAGCCAAAGCCGTTGAAGTTGCTCTGGATCAGGCTGACGGCGTTGAAGTCCTTGTCGACGACCGTCATATAAATGGTGTCGGCCCCGGCCGGCTCGCCCGGAATGGGCCGGTCGTTGGCTCGGTCGCGGTGGATGAGCGGGGCTCGTGTCGCTGCATATTCCTTGGAAATGAGAGCGGCGACCGGCACCTTCGAGAATTCGGGGTCGGCATAGAACTTCGCCCGATCTTCGTACGCCAGCTTTTTGGCTTCAATCATGAGGTGGAGGGATTCGGCGGAATTCGCGCCCAGGGATTTGAGGTCGTAGGGTTCGAGCAGGTTGAGCATCTGGAGCGCGGCGATCCCTTGGCCGTTGGGAGGCAGCTCCCAGACCTCGTAGCCGCGATAATTTGTCGAGACCGGTTGGATCCATGTACTTGTGTGGTCGTCAAAATCCTTGCGGGCGAACAGCCCGTCCACCTGATTCGAATAGGCGAGGATGGCGTCGGCAATGGGCCCTCGGTAGAAGGCGTCGCGACCGTCGCTCGCGATGGCGCGGAGCGACGCTGCGAGATTCGGATTGCGGAAGATGTCGCCATTTTCCGGGGCTTTGCCGCCCGGTAGGAAGGTGGCTGCGGTGGTGGGGACTTTGGCCAGCGAACGAGCCGAGGACTGCCAGTCGTCCGCGATGATCTCGCTGACGGGGAAACCGTCCTCGGCGTAGTGAATCGCGGGGGCGAGGAGCGCAGGCCAATCCTTCGAGCCGAACCGGCGGCGAAGTTGGTCCCAGCCGTCGACGCACCCGGGAACCGACCAACTCAAGGGGCCCTGAGCGGGAATCTCCCGCAAGCCTTTTGACGCGTAGAAATCCAGGGTTGCGGCATAAGGGGCGCGGCCGCTGGCATTGAGGCCGTACAGAGTCTTCGTTTTTGCATCCCAGACGATTGCGAACAGGTCGCCCCCAAGACCGCACGACATCGGCTCGACCACCCCGAGCACCGCATTGGCGGCGATCGCCGCGTCGATGGCGTTCCCCCCCTCTTGAAGCACCCGAATCGCCGCAGCAGTGGCCAGCGGTTGGCTGGTTGCCGCCATACCGTGGCGAGCCACGACGGCCGAACGCGTCTTCTGCACGGGGCCGCTTGGGCGATCGTGGGCCTGCACCAGGCTCGCTCCGGATGAGAGGCAGAGAATCGTCGATGCCAAGATCCTGCGAAGACCGGGGCGACTCGCTTGCTGGGGCATGTTGATGAGACTCCGGGGCGTTGCGAGTGAGGGACGGCGGGAACGAATCCCAACAGGCTGGAGCGGGGGTTGAGGGCCGGGCTATTGGAATTTGTTGTCATAGGTTGCGGCCAACTGATCGATGGCGGCGCGGGGGGCGAGGGCCGTTTGCGCCCCCGGTTGAGTGACCGCGAGGGCGGCGGCTGCAGAAGCCCAGACTGCTGACTCGAACAAGGGCCGTCCTTCCGCGATGGCAGTGGCCAGGGCCCCATTGAAGGCATCGCCGGCTCCAACGGTGTCAACGGCCTCGACAGGAAAAGCGCGGATCGCCCGGCAAGTCGTTTCCCCCGCATCGCGGGACAGGACGAGGCAACCCGCTTTACCGTTTGTCACGACCACCGCGCCAACTCCTCGGGCAAGCATCGCTTCAGCGGCCGAGCGGAGGCTTTCCGGATTCTCCCCAATCGGCTGGCCCGCAAGGGTCTGCACCTCGATGTGGTTGGGAGTGAGGATATCCACGAATCGGAGTATTTCGGAGTCGAGCAGACGGAGGTCGGCGGGAGCGGGGTTGAGGAGCACACGCAGGCCCGCTCTTTGAGCCCGACGCACGGCGCTTGCGACCGTCTCCAGAGGAACTTCCAGGCCAGCGAGCAGTACACTTCCCGGCTCGAAAACTGAGTCGGGCAAGCGATCGACGGCCGCGACGTCAAGGTGCACGTTGGCCCCGGGCGCGACGCCGATCATGTTCTCGCCCGCATCGTTGACGAAGATCAATGCCACGCCGGACGAAACGTGGGGCACGACCAGGACTTCGGAAACGTCGATCGTTTCACGACGGTAACGGTCGAGTGCCTGGTGCCCCAGCGGATCATCGCCCACGGCCGAGAGGAAGACCACGGAGGCGCCGGCCCGACGCGCGGCGACGGCTTGATTCGCTCCCTTGCCGCCGGGCCCACTGAAGAACGATCCCCCCAGCAGTGTCTCGCCGGAGGTGGGGAGACGGGGCAGATGCACGGTCATGTCGGTGTTGCTGGATCCGAGGACGACGACACGAGCCATGAACTTGCGCCCTTCGTCAGAGATAATCCTCGCGAATCGGATGAAACACGTCGAGTGCCACCGCCGGTCCTTCCAAAGCGCGGACCCGATGGACGACACCGCCGGGGATCCGCCAAAGATCGCCCGGGCCGAGAATGCGCGTCACGTCGCCCACTGTGAATTCCAGACGTCCGGAGACCATCATCCCCATTTGCTCATGGGGATGAGAATGGTCCAAGACGACCGAACCCGGCTCGAACGTGACGACCGAGAACATCATCCGCTCGCCGGGCGTCGTGCAGATTTCGACGCCCGGAAAAATCTGATGTCGCGACCCTGCGCCGGCCGGGACAAAATAGGGATCCTCTGTCGAAGGATCACTCATCGCGATCGTCCATAGTGAGTGGCCACAAATTCACCCGTCCCCGCGAGGAATTGCGCGCGGTCGGCTCCCAGGGAATCTTTGATCACGTCATCAAGCTTCCCTGGATTCTCGATCAAGCCTTTGACGAACAAGGGGAAGGACGCCTGAGTCTGCGGCTCCATCGCCAATGCTTCGATGATCCCGAACCCGATCGCACGAACGCTCTCGGGCTTGCCTTCGCCCCCCAGCGCGTCGTTGGCCCGGTTGGTCCAGCCTTGGTCAAATTGCTGATAGGCCGCGCGTCGGAGATGCTGCGTGCTCGGGCTTCGCGGATCGACCCGTGACCCGAAGAATGAGCCGAGGCCGAGGCTCAGCCACACGGGGGCTTTCTCCGATTCCCGCCTCACCACGCCTGCGGCCACGTAGTCGGTAATCAGGCCGCCCAGGGTTCGCTCCGCCTCCGTCGAGTCGTCGCGACTTTTCTTCTTCGAACGACTGGGGCGTCGCGCGGGCCCTGCCGGTTCGTCGTGTCCGCCAAGCGGGTCGATGACCGCGACATAGGGCTCAGGCACGTTGAGGCTTGCCGTTCCCTGTTCGAGCTTGTCCACCTCGCGATTCTCGTTGCTGCGGACGAATTCGACAAATTCACTTCGCTCGTTGAAGACGTAGAGTCCGATCTTCTCGAGGGGCTCTGACGATCCCGACGGGGCGATCAATCCGACGATTTTCGGATATTGTGTGTCGGCAACCTTGAGAGTGGAAGTGACTCTCCCTTTGGGCAGAACGCCGAAGAGCATGAAATTCTTGCCCGGCGTGACCTGAGGGGTGGCCTTGGAATTCCCTTTCTTCCAGCGCTCGATCCCCTTCGTCTCGACCAGCTTGTCGCGATCCGCCACCGAGAGCTTCTCAAGCTCGGCGGTGCGAAGTTGCTCGGGGGTCGACGCGTACGACGTCAGGAGGGCCTTGGGATCCTTCCCATCAAACACGGCTCCGGCCTTCAACCAGGCTCCGACCTTCTCAATCGTGGCTTCCGAGAGCTGGCGGTTGGCGCCTCGGGGCATCCGCGGTGTTTCATCCCCTGTCAGGCGGAGATAGAGGTGACTCTCTTCCGGCATCCCGGCCACGAAGCCCGCTCCACCTGCTCCCCCTTTTTGGATTTTCTCGAAGGTGGTCAGGTCGAGCTTTCCGTTCTTCGCCATCGCCTTTTCGTTGTGACAACCGATGCAGTTGCCGACCAGGATCGGAGCGATGTCTCGCGAAAATTTCAGGCCTTCAGTCTCTGCGCTCGCCGGCTTGTTGCCCGCTGGAGGAGTCGGGGTCGCGTCGTCTGGCTCCGCCGACTTGTCCTTCTCCATCTTTTTCTTGCCGCGTGTCTTTTGCGCGATTCGAATGATTTGAGGGGCCGTGTGTGGTTGCCGGTCCGTCACCTCACCGCCTTGCGCATTGTCCGGTCTCAGCGAGGCAGGCCGCCTGGACGTCTCTTCCGAGAGAGCCACCGTTGCAAGCGTCAAGCAAACGAAACCGAGGCTCGAGAGGATTCTCAACATAGTCCGATCCCCACCTCAACTTGAAACACCACGGTTGGATGCGTTCATTGTCCCACGCGTGTTCAGGCTTCGCAAGGCACTGAGTGGCCTGGTTCCGATCGGCCTCGTAAAAGGGAGGGGGCGGTGGATCGGACGAGCGTTCGGAGAACCGGGCAAGAGTCAACGGGCGAGGATGGCAAACGTGTTCCGCAAGGTCTGTGGACCCCGGTGCCATCGGATCGAGAAATCCGATCACTTGCTCCAGTCTCAGAGTTCAGCGCTGAATGGTCAAGGGGATGGAGGCGGATGTGGAGTGTCCGGCTATCTCATCCTTTTGAACCACGCGAAGCTCATAGACGCCTGGTGGGATGGTGTCAGCCAGGATGATCCGGTAGTTGACGTAATAATCGCGCCGGCGTCGCCGGCAAACATCCTCGGCCGAGCCGAGGGACTGAGCCCAGACGGGGTCGCCACCGCTGGTTGGGACCAGCTCGACTCGCGACGAGAGCCGGGAATGGAACTGCTCTCCCGCCGCGGTATATTGCAGCCCCGACATCTCGCAGTAGACGATAAGCGGCTGGCCGGCTTTGCACGCCGCAGTATCCAACGGATCAAAATTTCCGAACCCGTTGACCTTGCGACAGAGCCGCAAGTCACTGATCTCCAGTGGTGCTTCGCTTTCGAGCGCGACGACCGCCGCGCGAATCTCGGCACCTCGAGGCGGTTGGTCCGCATCCGTGGCTGTGGAGGCGGAATCGTGGGGGATTCCGAGCGCGGCCAGGGCCATCCGCCAAGGCCGAGCCTGTTCCGATTTCCCCGCACCTTTGATGTCTTCCTCCGCGATGGCATCCAGGAGATGCGCACGTAGGGTCCAGGCACCGGAGCTCGAAGCCCTTGCCTGCTCACTGGCGATCCTTCGCAAGCGTGAGATTCCCTCGCTCCAGAGTTCGCGAGGGTCGATCGGTTTGACCGGCTTGTCGGGGTTGATCGCCACCAGGGTTGGCTTCTTGGCCGTATTGGATTCGGACAAAGCGCGGAGGGCGACTAGTTTGGAATCGGGTTCCGGACCGGCCTGGGGCTCGGGAGTCTGTGCCTGATCGGAGGCTTGAGTGCCCTGCCGGTCCGAGGCCGGTTCGTCCTTGCCGGACTCGCTTGGCTCGGTCTCCTGATTGCGGCTTAGCTCGGGCAGGCCCGTCTGCTCAGCCTCGGCATTCGCCTTGGCGAGGGCTGCGTCCAGCAACGGGGTCGGAGCATCCGCCGGGTCGAGCTCGCTCATGGAGAGGGGAAGCGGAGGGAGAGCCCCACTCTCATCGGTCCGTTCCGGCATTTCCGTGGTCTGATTCGTCGCGACCAGCGGCAATGGGGTGTGGTTCGGGTTCGGGTCTGGGAGATGGACCTGATTCGAATTAGAGCGAGGCACCGGGATCTGCGCGCACCCGGGTGCGGTCAGCACCGTGGCGATGGCGATCCAGGCGAGACCGAACATGGTCCGCCTCCTTTGGCTGCCGTCGGACATATCGGACGACCCCTGCTTCGGCCGCGAGAGAGATGATGGTTCCGCGGAACAGTTTGGTTCCTTGGAGGCCATTGGAAAGGGACGTCGCGTCGGTGTACCTGATCTCCCGAATTCGGACAAGCTCAAAGCAGGGTTGGATCGCCTTGGGGAGCGTTGGCGAGCGCAGCCAGGCGCTGGACGAAAGCCTTCATTTTCCGCCGCTTTTCGCGGTCAAGCCTGCGTGCCGTGATCAGGTCGACACGTTGGAAGACCGGGCGATCTCCCTCACGAAGCTGGCCGATCCGGGGTAGGTCTGTGGAGATGACCTGAGCCACCAGCGGGTATCCCCCCATGGTGCCACAACTGACCCCCAAGATCAGCAATTGTCCTCCGGCAACCTGAATCGAGCCGGGGGCCATCGGTGTGGAGAGAGGCTCGGAAGTGACATTCAGTCGAAGGGGAGTCCCTACCAGGCGAAGACCCATGCGATCGCATTGGCGGGCCACTTGAAATTGTGAGCCCAGCCACTCATCCCGATCGTCGATGCGACTGGCATCGGGACCGTCGAGAACTCGGATCGGATCCAGTGAGGGGGGAGACCAGGGAGGAAGCTGGGGATGGCGAACCGGCGTGGCCCCTGGGTTGGCGGCGAGAATTACCCCGGATGGGAGTCGGGTCTCTTCCGAACGGCTCCCCAAGCGGACTCTTGTTTGCCAGCCTCCTTTGACGGCCAGGTACGTCCGAGCACCGAGGGACGACCCGCCGATTCGGAGCCGATCGCCCGGCTTCATCGAGAAGCAGAGCGGGAGGGAGAGCGGATGCTCCGTGCCGACTTGATCGATCAGGAATGATTCCATGGGCGCGCCGGCCAGGGCAATCGCGAGGGGGACTTGAGCCTCATAGCTCCCGCCGAACAGGGTCATCTCAAGCGTCGCGGCGTCTGGCGGGTTGCCGAGGAGGCCGTTGGCGATCGCGAACGAGTCGCGGTCAAACGATCCGCCGCAGGGCACTCCCCACTCTCGGAAGCCCAATCGACCTTGGTCCTGGATCGTCGTGAAATGACCCGGGCTGAGGATCCGAAGTCCCATCTCAAACGAAGCCTTTCAGGACGATCGCGTGCTGCTCGAGGAGGGTTCGGATCGTCCGTGCGTTTTCGACGGCGCGCGGGTCATCGCCATGAATGCAGAAGCTCGCCACTCCGTCGTCGACCAGGCGAAGGACTTGCGACTCGATTTCTCGGCTGTCGTTGAGGATTGCGTTTGGCTCCGAACGCGGCACGAGGCGGCCGTCGTCGCGATACCGACGGTCCGGGAACCCTTCGATCACGAAGGGCACGCCTCGGACTTTCGCGCTTGCTTCCAGGAGCGACCCAGGCTGGCCGAGCACCGGAAGTTGCAGGCGAACCATGGCCGAAAGTACGCCTTCGGCGACTTCGGCTTGCCGTTGCGCCTGGTTGTAGAGTGCTCCGTGGGGCTTTACGTATTGGATGACGAGGCCAACCTCGGCGGCCAACAACGCCAAGGCGTCGACCTGGCCGAGCACCAGTTGCTCCACGGCTCGCGCAGATGTGACCTGTTCCCGCCGGCCAAAATGGTCTCGGTCCGCAAATCCAGGGTGAGCGCCGAGGATCACGTGGTGCTGGGCCACCTCGCGAAGTGTTTCGAGGATCACAGCGCGATCGGCGGCGTGTGCGCCGCAGCAGACGCTGGCGGAGGTCACGAAATCAAGGATCACCCGGTCGTTGGGAAAACCTTCGCCCAGGTCGGCATTGAGGTCGATCGAGCGTATCGATGGAGGATTCACAGGAGTTCCCCTCGTCTTGCCTCAAAACCCTGGGAATTTATCGGATCGAAGCGGATTCGGTCTCCGGCCCGGATTGGAAAGTGCGCCTGGTCGACATCCACGATCCGGAGCGGCGTGCGCCCGATCAGGTGCCAGCCCCCCGGCGATGGATGGGGGTAAACGGCCGTTTGCTTACCCACGATCGCGACGGAACCGGCGGGGACTTTCTGTCTGGGCTCATCCCTCCGTGGCAGACCACTGAGCGCTTCGGGCAAGTAGCCCGCATAGGGAAACCCGGGAAGAAATCCGATCGCGTAGACACGATAGTCGATCCCGGAGTGAAGCGAGACAACGTCTGACTCCGTCAGTCCGAGCTGGAGAGCGACCTCCGGTAGATCCTCGCCATCGTAGAGAACGGGGAGGCGGATCAGCCTGCCCTCGGGTGCCGGCCCGCCCAACGAAGCGACGCTGCGAAGCTCAGTTTCGAGCTGGACGAGGTCAACCAGGTCAGGATCGGCGAAGACAGCGGCCGTTCGGTAAGCGAGGACGACGTCGAGAACTCCGCTCCAGGCTTTCCCACGAACCGCGGTCGTCCAGGCGGAAGCCTCGTCCTCCGTGGCGAAGTGGGCCAGGAACGCTCGATCACCGAGTGGCCCCAACGAGATCATGGCGACGAAAGCTCCGACCACGCAGCCTGGCTAAAATTGATCTTGCATCCCGAGCGACAAACCCTCACCCCTTTTGATAGGGTGGATGGAGTGAGGCTTTTACTTCCTCCACATTTCGAAATAGTGTATCCGAATCTCGGATCGGAGGGTGATCGTGGTTCTCGCCCCCCTCTTTGTTCTTGCGGCCTTGATGATCGGGGAGGATCCCCCCCCTCCGGCTGTGACGGCGGTTGATCAAATCACGCTACGAGATGGCAAGGTCTTGCTCGGCCAGGTCGTGGAGCCGGCGCCTCGCGGGACACACGTCGTTCTGGTGCGTCGGGCTTGGGCCAAGGCAGAACTGCCGGACTGGTCTGCGCGTTGGGAACGCGGCGAGGCCCCTCTACTCCGTCGCGCCCGCTCGCAACGGTTGGATCGGCTTTCATCCTGGCGACGGAGTCGGGCTCCGTTCGCCAATGCCGATGATTCGATCTTGGCCTGGATCGACCGAGAAATTGCGCGTCTCGGGGATCAGAACGCGAGTTCCGAATCGACGCTCATGTCCGTGAAGTTGAGCCGAGGTGAGGTTCGATCCGTTGTGCGATGTCCCAAGGGGGCGGCCAGGATGCTCAGACTCGGCTGGCTTTCGGACTTCCCTCGAGTGGAGACGATGCCGCTGGATCGCCTCTCGGAGTCTTTGGAAGGACGAGGATTTGCGGCCGAGGGAGGTTCTCCCGTGTCGTTGGATCACCTCTTGCCCGTGCCGGCCGAGACCGAGGCACAGTGGACCACGCGTCGAGCGGCCACGGAGGTGGCAATGGATGCGGGCCTGAAATTTGTACGGACCGGTTCGGTTCTCTTGCCTGAGCCCGAGACGGGGCAGCCTCTTCAGGTGGGGGGAGCCCTTTCCGCGCTCTCCGACTTGACGCGGCTGCTTGAGGATCGCGCGTCCGATCCGCTGGCGGAGGCGTTGGGCAAGATCGCTGGCCGAGGCCGCATTGGCGCCCAAGTGACTGAGTTGGTGATCAGTCCCGACTTCACGGCGGTTCGGGTCAATGCGACGCTCTGGGTCCGTAGGGCCGATCGCTGGTTCCCCGCCGGCTCGTGCAACGCCACGGTCCGCCCCGACCAACTCGCGGCGAATGCGGGAGCCCCGCTCGCTGAAGATCCGCAAGTCAAAGGACTCTTCAACCTGGTGGAATCGATCGGGCTTGGCCAGGTTCCCGACGACGTGAAGAAACGGAGCCTGAACGTCGGGGCAGCCACCCAGAAGGCGCTCGGGCAAGTTCGCTCGGCGATGCTCGACGAGCTGAATGGTCTGGTTTTCCCCGTCAATGAGGCTCCGGCCGCCGAGGCCAAACCTTGATCGTGAGGGCTCAACCCCGTTCTCTTGGGGGAAAGTCCGGTTGAGTGGTCGAAATTCTCTGTGTATCCTGGCATCGTCAAGACGTGCGATCGCTCCGGTTCGGTTCAGAACGTTTGTATCAACGCGCATTCCACGCGAAGGGGTCCCGCTGATGGGCTTGTTCTCCGGGAAAAAGGGACTTGTGCTGGGAGTTGCCAACGACTTCAGCATCGCCTGGGCGATCAGTCAGAAAATGCTGGCGGAAGGGGCGGAGATCGGCTTCACCCACTTGCCCGGCGACAAGATGGAGCGGCGCGTTCGCAAGCTTGCGGATCCGATTGGCGCGAAGCTCATCACCCCGTGCGACGTTCAGAAGGATGAGGACGTCGCTCGCGTCTTCGAAGAAGCGCGCCAGACCTATGGAGCGCTCGATTTCGTGCTCCATTCGATCGCCTTCGCGCCGATTGATGATATCAAGTGCAACTATGTGAACGCGAGTCGCGAAGGGTTCAAGACGGCCATGGAGATCAGCGTGTACTCGCTGGCCATCGTGGCTCGGCATGCGGCCGAGTCGATGCCCAACGGCGGCTCGATCGCG
This sequence comes from Singulisphaera acidiphila DSM 18658, assembly GCF_000242455.2. Classification (GTDB taxonomy): domain Bacteria; phylum Planctomycetota; class Planctomycetia; order Isosphaerales; family Isosphaeraceae; genus Singulisphaera; species Singulisphaera acidiphila. Next base: position 3,195,622 of record NC_019892.1, on the reverse strand, counting down.
ACCATGACTTATTACGGGGGGGAACGGGTCGTCTCCGGTTATAACCTCATGGGGGTCTGTAAGGCGGCGCTGGATGCGTCGGTGCGCTACCTCGCTTACGACCTGGGGCCGAAGAATATCCGCGTGAACGGTCTTTCCGCTGGGCCGGTCAAGACGCTTGCCGCGTCGGCGGTGGGTGATGCTGACAAGCTCGCCGGCCTTTATGAAGCGGTCTCACCGCTCGGGCGCAACATTACCCGCGAAGAGGTGGGGAATTCGGGCATGTTCCTGCTTTCCGACCTGTCGAGCGGGATCACTGGCGAGATTCTCCACGTCGATTGCGGCTACAACGTCATGGGGTCTCCGGGGCGTGCCATTGAGGCGGCCAAAGCGGGCGCTTCGATCTGAGTGCACAAACCTCATGATTCGCGAAGAACCTGAGAAACCGATCGTCGTGGGAATCGGGCTGATGGCCCGCGACGGCCGGTATTTGATCCGGCAACGCCCGCCGGGCTCGGCCATGGCGGGCGTCTGGGAATTTCCAGGAGGCAAGTGCGAACCCGGCGAGACGCCGGAGCAGGCAACGGTTCGCGAGTGCCACGAAGAGACCGGCCTCGCGACGATCGCGGGTCGGCTCCGACGGCGGTTGGTCCACCGTTACCCTCATGCCTGGGTCGAACTTTTCTACTTCGATTGCACGACGGCCGATCCCGCCGCCGAACCGCGGCCCGAGACCGGATTTCGCTGGGTTGAGGTGCAAGAACTTCTTACGCTGACGTTCCCGGGTGCCAACGAGCCGATCCTCGAAGAATTGTCGAACGAGGCCGGGCGGACGACGGATCCGACCTGAGTGGCCTTGATCGGGAAAAAAAGGACCGTGGTCGACGAGGAGTGCCATGATTTCCCACTGGCATTACGCCTTCTCCGTGGGTCTCCTGGTACTCTATCTGGTCATCTTGGCCAGGTGGCATGGAGGTCGGTATCCGCGGGTTGTGTCGGGCCCTGCGGATTTCGCATTCCTCACCTTCGGGATTGGCGGGTTAGTTCTGTTTGGTCCGATCGGCCAGACCCTCGCCCGGATTCTCTTCGACAAGCCGAACGCACTCGACTGGTTGGCGCTCGCTTCGGGCATGACGCTGGCGGCCCTCCTCATTTCCCGGCGCGCATGGCGACGTTTGGTGGTTTATCACGTCGATGCCGCAACCTTGGATCGCGTCCTCGAAGAACTCCTCACCCCTGATGCGGGTCACTTCGTTCGGACGATTCACGGATTTGAGGATCCCGTCCGGAGAAAGGGGATCCGCATCGAAGTGTCGTCGCATTGGATGACCGCGACGATCGAAGCGTACGGTCATGAGCCCGAGCGGCTCATCCATGCGCTTGAGGGGGGGCTTGTCGATCGCCTCCGGACGAGGTCATCACTCCCGTCGAAGGTCGGCGAACTCTTTCTGGCGGGATCAGCACTGATCTTACTTCTGGGGACGGCCGGTTGGCTTCTTGCTCAACCGCAAGCGCTGGCCGCACTCCGGGGTTTCATCGAACGGCTCCCGGGCGGATGAATCCGTGTGGGAGCGCTCTTGTTTCGTCACTGCGACGAGGCAAAAAAAAGGGACGCCTCTTTGTAAGAGACGTCCCTTGAAACAATTCCGCCGATCCAACCTGATTCAGGGGATCGGGTTGGGATTCAGCGGGATGGAGGGTTCGCGATCAACCACATTGTCGATGAGCCCGTAATCACGGGACTCTTCGGGCGACATGAACCGGTCCCGGTCCGTGTCTTCCTGAAGCTTTTCCAGGGTCTGCCCGGTATGCTTCTGGTAGATCTGGTTGAGCTGCTTCTTCATCCTGAGGAATTCTTCGGCGTGAATCAGGATGTCGGTGGCGGTCCCTTCCATGCCAGCCAAAGGCTGGTGGATCATGATCCGTCCGTGGGGCAAGGCGTTCCGCTTGCCCTTGGCCCCTGCCGCCAGCAGAAGCGAGCCCATACTGGCGCACTGACCGATGCAGTAGGTGGCCACATCGCAGGACACCCACTGCATGGTGTCGTAGATCGCCATGCCGGCGGTGACGCTCCCGCCCGGGCTATTGATGTAGAGATGGATATCGGCCTTGGCATCCTGGTGAGCCAATACCAACATCTGGGCGACGATCAGGTTCGACACATTGTCGTCAATCGCCGAACCGAGGATGATGATACGGTCTTGGAGCAGGCGGGAGTAAATATCCATCGCCCGTTCTTCGCGACCGCTCCGCTCGATCACGATCGGAATCAGTGGCATGTGATTGTCTCTTTCCAGGGGGTAATCACGAGTTCGCGGCCGGGGGCGTTTGGGCCTTCAGCTCGCCACTGGGAATGTGGCCCACAACTTCGTCCACCATCCCGTATTCCTTGGCCTGCAACGCGGTCAGATAGCGGTCGCGCTCGGTGTCCTTCGCAACCGTTTCGTAGGTTTGACCCGTGTGCTTGGCAAGGATCTCGTTGATATCCTTCTTGCTGTTCACGATCTCCTGGGCCTGGATCTCGATGTCCGAGATCTGGCCTCCCACCTGGCCGTAAGGCTGGTGGATCATGACCTTGGAGTGAGGCAAGGCATAGCGTCTGCCTTTGGCTCCCCCAGCCAGGAGAACGGCAGCTCCCGAAGCTGCCATGCCGATGCAATAGGTCGCGACCGGGCAGTCAATAAACTGCATCGTGTCGTAGATGGCGAGCGTGCTGCTGACGCTGCCACCGGGGCTATTGATATAGAAGCTGATCCCTTGGGTTCGGTTCTCGAACTGAAGGAACAAGAACTTCATCACCGCAGAGTTCGCGACGGCGTCATTGATGACGCCCTCGAGAAAGATGATCCGGTTCTCGAGCAACAGGTCGCCCAGGGTCATCTGCCGCTGTCGCGCATAGTCGCGGTAGCGTTGAATCATCGGCTGCGCGAGCGTGTGTTCGGCATACATGGGAAGCAGTCCTTCAGGATCAAGGGCTCGAACCGACGCGAACGATGTCGGGCGAGCCTGACAATCATTCGAGTCGAGTCAAGAGTGGAGCAGGACGGCCGGGTCAATCCGAACCGAACCGCTAGCTCTTGTCCTTCGAGCCGGTGGTGCTCCCGTCATCGGCCGCCGAGGTCTCTGCCTCGCCCTCTTCAGAAGCGACGAGTGAAGAGGCGCTTTGGTCCAGCGTCTCCACAGCCTGTTGCTCGACGTGAGGAACTTCTTCGTAAGAGACGTACTCGAGGATCCGGTCAAGCGCTTTCCGCTCGAGGATCTGCGAAGCAAGGGCGTCGCCGAGCCCATCCTTCTCGATTTTCGCTCGAACCCGGCGAGGACTCTCGTCGGTCCGTGCGGCAATTGCCTCGATTTCGAGCTCGAAGTCCTCGTCCTCGACCTTGATGTCTTCGACTTCGGCAATCTTGGCGAGGATGAAGAACTCTTGCAGTCCGCGAAGTGTGGATTCGTGGGCGTTGGCCCGGATCTCGGCCTCTCGGGCGCGGATCTCAGTCTCGTTCAGCCCTTCCTGCCTCATGTCGAGGATCAGGCGGCGAAGCGTGGCTTTCTCTTGGCGGCCGACAAGATCGGCAGGAAGATCGAAGGGCGTTTCCTTGATCAACTGCTCGAGAATCTCACGTCGGACGGCCTGACGCTGCTGCAACGTGAGGCGACGCTCGAGAATCTCTCGCAACGCATCACGCAATTCGACTTCCGTGTCGAAACCGAGTCCCGACAGGAAGGCGCTATCGACTTCAGGAAGTCGGAGTTGTTTGAGGTCGTGAACCTGGAAGGTCACTTGGATGGTCTGGCCGCGAAGGGCGGGGTCAACTGACCCAGAGCCAATCTTGGCCTCGGCGTCACGCGACTCACCCGGCTTGACGCCGAGCAGGCTTTCGCCAACCTTCGGAACCGACCCATCCTGAAAGCGGAGCTCAGGCTGGAGGCGGAACTGAATTTCCTTGACCTCGTTCAGGGTCGTCCCATCGCGATGAAAGCGGAGATCGGCGGTGATGTAGTCACCGATCGCGGCTCCCCCCTCAAGCTTCGGCACCATCTGGGCGTGGCGTTCGAGGAACAGCTTGAGCTGGGCATCGACGTCAGCGTCCTCGATCGTCTTGACCGGCCGCTTGACCGTCAGCGCCTTGTAGGCGGGCAGGGTGAAATCAGGACGAACTTCAAGATCCATCTCAAACATCATCGGCCCGTCGTCGGGGAGCTCAATGGCTTCGACGTCGAGCTGAGGTTGCGTGATCGGATTAAGCTTGTAGTCTTCGTCGATCTGTTCGAGACAGGCCATCAGAAGAGTGCTTTTGACCTGTTCGGCGACCTGCTTCCGAAACCGCTTCTGAACAAGCTGCTTCGGGGCCCGTCCGGGACGGAAGCCAGGGACGGCCGCTTCTCGGGCCATGGTCCCAATCGACTCATTGAATTGACGGTCGATCTCGGGACGTGCGACGACGACCTTCAAGTGTTTCTTGCAAGGACCGACATCAGCAATCTGGACGTCGAGATCGAGCTTCCGCTTGACCGCGTCGTCGACAGCGTTCTGGGCCGTGTCGGCGGTCGTTACGGGCGATCCGTGGTCGTGCTCGTGCTCGCCAGTGCTCATCAAACAGGCCTTCCTCGGAATTCGCCAGGCTGGGATGACTTGATCCGCCATCACGCACCCGACGCGTTCCGAGCGTAAGCCGCCAGCCTCTCGATAGCAATCGTGAAAGAGCGGGAGATGGGATTTGAACCCACGACAACCACGTTGGCAACGTGGCGCTCTACCCCTGAGCTACTCCCGCTTCATTCTTTGAGAAAACGACTCACTCGCTAAGTCGTTTTCACCCTTGAGCTGGCCGCTGTCGGCTTCACCCGACCGGCGAGACCTAGTATAGTCTGGCAGGCCAGGTTTTCAAGGGCAGTTGAAACGATTTTTTTAAGATCGTTTCGACTGTTTCACCGTTCGTTTCGGCTTCACCCGACCGGCGAGGCCTAGTATAGACGGTCACGGCGGGATTTCAATAGGGCACTGTCGAATTTGTCCCGAGGGGGCGGATGGGGGACTCGGGTTGAAATTCATTTGCGTGTCAGCTCGCCAAGGGATAGCTTTGAATTACCATTCGCCACGCGGTTCTTAGACGCCTTCCAGGCGGATTCCGTTAGGATTCTCGAACATGGATTTCCAACTCTTAATCGTCCGTGGCCGCGGCGCCTCGACGACGGTGAAACTCGCCGACGGCGTCACCACCGTCGGTCGACAAGACGATTGCCAACTCCGTATCAAGTCCTCGCAAGTGAGTCGAAAGCACTGCGAACTGTTTGAGAAGAAGGGGCTCTTGCTTGTCAAAGACCTTGGCAGCTCCAATGGAACGTTCGTCAACGGTAAGCGGATCCAAGAACAGCGCGTTTTGGAGCCAGGCGATGAATTGACCATCGGTCAGCTTCTCTTCAAGGTGGCCAAGGTCGGTCAGGCCCCCCCCAAGACCCCGGCCGCGGCTGCTGTCAAGCCGGGTGATACCGCCGTGGTCGAGGCGATCCCGGCCGCTGAGGACGACGAATTTGAAATCGAGTTCGACGTCGATGTCCCCTCCCCCGAGACGATCCCCACCGTGGCGGAGGTCGACAGCGCACCGGTAACTCCCGAGCCCGAACCGAAAACCGAGCCCAAGTCGAAGTCTGAGGAGACGCCGCAACCCGTCTCTCCCGCTGAACCAGATAAGCTTTTTGGCGACGATGCGATTGCGGATTTCCTCCTCGATATCAAGTTTGACGAGGATTGAGTCCAAGGTTCCCGTGACGTCGTGACGAATCCCCCGAACCTCGGGCTCGTCACGACTCTCCCCGCCTCGCGTGCCGGAACAAACGGGTCGAAAGAGCGCCTTGGCTGCCTCTCAAAGCGACCCCTTCGCCTGCTCCGGTACGCTCTTGAGCCTGCACACTTTTCCCGATCTCGATTTTATGGTTGACACGGCTCACGTTGCCTCTTCGCAACGTGAGGGGACTGCAATTGATTTTGAAGCAAGATCGCCATATAAGGCTATCAGTAGCGCATGAGGATCGAAGTCCCGGCGATGTCGGCGGGAATTGACCCTGGTGAGGCCTGACAAGAAAAAGGTTGATATCATGGCCCGTCGTAAGACGTTGCCCGACTTGGTCAAGACCAAGTACTCGTTGGCAGAGCGGCTCAGCCGGCTTCGTGCCGAGTTGTTTGGTGACCGGGGCGGGCCAGAGTTGGCACGCCGCTTGGGGATCCCCGTTCGGACCTGGTACAACTACGAGGCGGGGGTGACTGTCCCGGCCGAGGTTGTGCTCAGAATCATTGAGTTGACGGCCGTCGAGCCGATGTGGTTGTTGCACGGCAAGGGCGCGAAGTTTCGGCCGAAACCGATCGAAGACTTCGATTTGCTCCCAAGTTCCGAGCGGTCGGTCGGTTCCTTGCTCAGGACGGCACTCCAGATCCTCGAACAAGGGGAGCGGAACAAGCGGGCAGGCGTAAACCGAGTCCACGACGAATCGGACTGTCAAGCCGACGAGGACGAGGAGGGCGACCTTGTCTTGGTCGACGCTACGGCGACGCGTCTTGAGCCCTTAACGAGGGCATCGGGGGCCCAATTCCTCACCGCGCAAGCTCAGTGGCTCGAGGCCCAGGAAGACGGACGCCTTGTGATCAACACAGGCGACGCAATGAGCCCGATCATCGCCGACGGCGCCAGCGTCGTCTATGCGAGCTCGGGAGAAGATCCGGCCGAGCTCGATGGCAAGCTCGTGGTCGCCTGGGTGGAGGGGACGCCTCTGATCCGCTGGTTCGAGGTCTGTGGTGATTACGCCCAGCTGCGTGCGGAGTCGCCCGATGCCGAACCATGCCAGGTTTCGTTCGATATGTTCGATATCGAGAACGAGTTGGAGGGTGACCGGGTCCGCCGTGTCCTTTGGATCAGGACCGCGCACTGATCCAAAGGCCTTGCTTCAGACGCAGGCTCTTAAAAGTTTGGAGCGGAGTCGAGGCAGGGAAGAATCATGATCTTTCCGTCGCCCATCCGACCGGTTCGAGCCTGGGTGACGATCAACTTGACCGCAGTGGCAACATCGGCGTCATGTACGAAGAGCGTGATCTCAACCTTGGGCAGGAACGACGCGTTGTATTCGCTCCCGAGATAACGATGGAGTCGATTCTTCTGGCGCCCGTACCCCATCGCCTCGCGAACCGTTCCACCCAATATTTCGATGGACTCCAACGCGGCTAAGACCGCCTGCGCGCGGAAAGGCTTGACCAAGGCAATGATTTGAACCAACCGACGACCTCCATCGCGACTCGAATTCCGAACTCGCCCGCCCGGGAGCCGTCACCAACAGTCGCGTTCCCGGAGTTCCATCCCACACCGAATCGCAACGCTTGACAAGCCTTGATGTCCGGGTGAAAGTGGAAGTTCGTTGAGCGAGCTGAAACTTGCGCGAATTCATGCGGCCGTGAGAGGTGATCCATGCGACGGGTGCTGGCGATGTTGGCAACGATGGCACTCTTGTTGATCGGAGGTTGCGGGAGCAAGAGCTATGAACTCCGCCTCGACGAGACGCTCGAAAACATCAAGTATCAGGATCGCCTCAACAAGCTGCTCATGCCCGCGTTGACCAAAGGTAAGTGGGAAGAACTCTCCATTTATCTGCGTCCTCCCAAGAATCTGGCGCAGACGAAGGCGTGGATGCTTGCCGAGACTGAGCCGGGCAAATTCGATCAAGAAGCTAGCTTCGACGAAGCCAAGAAGCAGAATCTGCACGTCCTGGCGCGAGTCAAGCGGGCCAAGACCCCGGGCAAGAAAGCGGTACCCACGCCCGCCGATACGGTCGACCGCTCTAACTTCAACGGCGACGTGCTCGCGATCTTGAACGAGTACTACAAGCCGCCCGAAGAATTGACCATGTCCAAGTTTAAAAACGACACCAAGAAGAAGAACGACTTTAAATTTCACGGCATGACGGTCAATGACAAGAGTGTAAAGATTTATCTTTACAAACAAGAACCCTACGACGTTGCCTTGATCTTTGAGTATCCCAAGAGCGAAGAGGCCGATCTTTACTCCAAGATCGTGCTCAGCCTCGAGTCGTTCGCCGTCGGGGAAAGGGCCCGCCGATTCTTCGGAGGAGCAACCAGCGAAGCAGAAGCGAGTGGGGACGCTCCGCCGAGCGGAGTGGCTTTCTGACCACCGAACCCGTCCCTACTTCCTGAACGGAGATGACCGACGAGCTTTAGTGTTTGGGCCGCCCTGTCCGAAAGACGGGAGCGGCCCCTTTCGTTCCTCGCCCGGCTCGCGGTTCGAGCAATTCTTCCCGCAGTACCATCACGTCGCTCGGGGCTTCGATCCCGAGTCGGACCTGCCCTCCTTCCAGCTTCACGATGGTGATCCGGATGTCCGATCCGATCACAATCTGCTCCATCCGCTTCCGACTCAGAACAAGCATCTCACCCTCCCTGCCCTTACCACCGACAACTCGGTTCGGCCCGCTCCATCGAACTCCACACTGCCAATACGATCGAGAAGTCGGAAGGTTCACCGACAGGTCGCCGGTTTGTGGCTGCGATCCCCGGGCAAAACCGACGGACTGCGCACAGGAGCGAGCCTTTTTTTCTTCAGAGCAAGCCCGCTCCGTTTTGATCGAACGTCTAATGACGCCATTCATCGATCAGTGAGGCGACCAGCGCTGTCCAGCCGGTCTGGTGTGATGCGCCGAGGCCTGTCCCATTGTCGCCGTGGAAATACTCGTAGAAGAGAATGAGGTCGCGCCAGTGCGGGTCTTCCTGGAACTTTTGGGAACTGCCGTAAACCGGCCGTCGCCCACGCGCATCGCGGGAGAAAACGCGAATCTGCCGTTCAGCGATTTCGCGGGCCAGGTCATTAAAGGGAAGCGAGGCGTCTCCAGGGTGCGCCGCGGGACAGCCGAGGTGTTCTCCAAAGGCCTTTCCGAGCTTGCGCAGCGACTCGATCAGCAAGAACCCGGTGGGGAACCAGATTGGCCCTCGCCAGTTCGAGTTGCCCCCTTTGATCCTGTCGATGGACTCGGCCGGCTCATACCGGACCTCGCTGCTGTCGAACACAAACGGATGGGACTCGTGTGCTTTGGACAGGCTCCGGACACCGTAATCCGAGAGAAACTCGTCCGGATCACGAATCCGTGTGGTCATGCGGCGCAGTTGATCCTGATTCAGAATCGTTAAGGCATGGGTGACTTGACCGGCGCGCTCGACGGTATGAACCACGCTTCGGGCCAGTTTCCCTCGGTTCTTCATGAACCAGTCGAAGTTCTCGCGAAACTCCTTGAACGGTTCGATCCAGGCTTCTTCAAGTCGTTCCACGGCGAAAAGGGGAATCAGGCCCACCAGCGAGCGGACTCGAAACTTGCGGTAGCGACCGTCCGGGTAGAGCAGGACGTCGTAGAAAAAGCCGTCCTCTTCGTCCCAGAGCTGATAGTCGCGGTTGCCCATGTTCTTCATGGCCGCGGCGACGTAGATGTAATGCTGGAAGTACTTCGATGCGAGAGCCTCGTAGACGCGATCTTCCTTGGCCAGTTCCAGCGCGATCCTCATCAGGACCAGGCAGAACATTCCCATCCAGCCGGTTGCATCTGATTGCTCAAGGCGTGAACCGTCTGCGCAGCGGGTGCTCCGATCAACAACCGTGATGTTGTCGAGTCCAAGGAATCCGCCCTCGAAAATGTTGTTCCCCTTGTTATCGACCTTGTTGATCCACCAGGTGAAGTTGATCAAGAGCTTGTGAAAGCAGCGTTCGAGGAAGTCGCGATCCGCCTTTCCGGAGCGAATCCGGTCCATGTTGTAGACCCGCCAGACGGCCCACGCATGAACGGGCGGGTTGAGGTCGGAGAATTCCCACTCGTAGGCGGGAATCTGGCCGTTGGGGTGCTGGAATTGTTCGAAGAGCAGGAGCCAGAGCTGTTGCTTGGCGAACTCGCCGTCCACGAGCGCGAAGACGACACATTGGAAGGCCAGATCCCAGGCAGCGAACCAAGGATATTCCCACTTGTCCGGGACTGTCATCACCCGTAGGGAATTCAGGTGCCGCCAATGCTCGTTGCGGATCGTCTTCCGTGAAGCTGGCGGAGGCAGGTTCGGGTTGTCGCCGTCAAGCCAGAGCTCGACGTCGAAGAGATACGATTGCTTGCTCCATAAGAGCGACGCCAACGCTTGGCGCTGGATGTTCCGTTCGTCGGCTGTCGCCGTGGGCGGGTGGATCGTCTCGTAATACTCGTCGGCTTCACGGCGGCGGAGCTCGATCGTCCGATCGACCTCGTCGAGCGGTTCTTCCAGGCCGGGGCTATCGGTCAAGCGGAAGCGAAGGACGACCGACTCCGAGGGGGCGACGGCCTCGAATCGATAGTGGATGGCCGCCTTCGTCCCGATCTGGAGCGGGTTGGTGCAGGAATCCCCATCAATCAACGTGCGGTGGAACGCGTCCTTGACGAACGGCCTCCGGTTCGCGTGCCCCGGCCCGAAGACGCGAGGCATGTTCGTTTCATTGTCCGTAAATAAAGGGACGCCGCCTTCAGGCGCATGGAAGAAGCGCGATCCGAGGCGATACGTCACCGGGATCGAACTCTGCGGCTCGAGCTCCGAATCGTCGGAGACGAGACAGAGGTCAGCGGATTCGCCGCGCACCATCCGGATTTTTGGTTCGGGTGAAGGTCGGGGCCCCCAGGCCCAGGTGTTCCGAAACCAGAGATGGGGCAGTATGTGCAGGGGAGCGGGGTTGGCTCCGCGATTGATTGCCTCAATACGAATGCAAATGTCTTCGGCACTATATTTTGCGTATTCGATTGTAATGTCGAAATAGGCGTCGTCGGCGAAGATCGCGGTGTCCAGCAGCTCAAATTCAGGCTCGGCCGTGGATCGATGGCGGTTCTCATTGACGAGGCGTTCGTAGGGGAATTCTCGTTGAGGGTATTTGTAAAGAAAACGCATGTAGGAATGCGTTGGCGTGCAGTCGAGGTGGAAATAGTATTCCTTGACATCCTCGCCATGATTTCCTTCAGGTGACGACAGTCCGAAGAGGCGTTCCTTGAGGATGGGATCGCGACCGTTCCAGAAGGCGGGGGCGAACACGAGAATTTGATAGCGGTCGCAGATTGCGGCGATCCCGTCCTCGCCCCATCGGTAGGCCTTGCTTCGCGCCAGGTCGTGAGGCAGGTAGTCCCACGCGTCACCATTAGCGCTGTAGTCTTCGCGGACGGTCGCCCAAGCACGATCGCTGACGTAGGGGCCCCAGCGACGCCAACCTGAGGCGTCGTCCCGCCCTTGCTCGAGACGCTCGTGTTCTTTGCTTGGCATAGACCTGATTCGCATGCCGAGTGAAGGGGAGAACTTGCAAGGAGATGGCGCATTCTTCGCCAACTGACTTGTTGTCTGCATGATAATCCGAAGGCGAGTGAAGGGGCGAGTCCCCACCGGGGGCTGATCCTGGTTCACCCTCGCCAGTCGCTTCGTGAATCGACTCGGCCGTTTGAGGGCGAGGCCGTTCTAAATTGCGCTTGCGACGGACGAGCCGTCGCGCTCTCGGATGGCGGGGTGGATGCGTCGGATCGAAGGATGGTGGGCCCAGGAACAGAAGACCAAGATTAAGTCAAGCTTACCTCGGGTCTATCGGCTCAAGCGTGCTAATCCCTATGGACGATACGATCGCTGAGAAGGTCCGCTCCGGAAGCCCCGACACAGAGAGGTTTGAGGATGAGAATGACAGGTCGGATTACGGGTAACTTCCTCCCCTGGAAAATCTTAGGTGTGATTCTGTTCGTGAGTCCGCCGGCCGTTCCCGGTGCGGAATCTCCCAACGCCCCTGCCCCGATTGTGGCGCCGAGCGAAGACGAGAGCGATCGCTCGAATAGCAATGGTGCCACTGCGAGCACTCCCTCGTCCGGGAATGCTGCGGCTTCTGATTCACCAACCCCCCTGCTCCTTCCTCCCGCGCCATCGATCTTGGACCCTGCGATCCGTCCGATCGACTTGAACACGGCGCTCCAACTTGCGGGGGTGCAGAACCCCAACCTGCTGATCGCCCGCCAGCGGGTGGTCGAGGCCGCCGCGCTTCGGCAGCTTGCGGCGGTCCAGTTCCTGCCCTCGATTAACCTGGGGATGAACTACGACACGCACACCGGCGTCGTGCAGCAGTCCAATGGAAACATCCTCTCCGTGAACCGATCGGCCGTTTATGTGGGCGCTGGCGCGAATGCCGTTGCGGCCGGCACGGTCAACATCCCTGGGGTGGTCTTGAGCGGCAACGTCGCGACCGTGGTCTACGGCTACTTGGCGTCGAAGCAGGTGGTACGCCAACGCGAGTTCGCCAGCCTGGCCGTCCGCAATCAGGCATTTCTCCAGACGACCCTCGCTTACTGTGCCTTGATGCGTGGCGAGGGAACACGGGCCGTCGCCATGCAGGTTCGCGATGATGCACGCCGCGTCGCAAAGCTGACGGCCGCCTACGCCGCCGCCGGGCAGGGGCGGAGGGCCGATGCCGATCGCGCGGCGACCGAGTTGGCGAAACGCGAGGCGGATTTCCTGGCCGCCGAAGGGGATGTTCTCATCGCGTCTGCTCGGCTCTGCGACGTACTCAACCTCGACCCGTCGATTCGGCTCCACCCGACGGATGCCTGGGTGACACCGCAGCCGATCATCCCCGACCCCATTCCGGTCTCTGAGTTGATTGCCCTGGCCTTGCTCCAGCGTCCTGAACTGGGCGAGCGGCGGGCCGCGATTCGCGAGACGCTCTTGATGCTCGAGGGGGCGAAGGTACTTCCTTTCTCACCGACGGTCCTAGTCGGCTTTAGTGCGGGGGGTATGGGGGGCGGAAGTAACCTTGTCCGCCCTATTTTCGGCGGGTTTGGCGGGAGAACCGACCTGGACGCCTATGCCTTCTGGACGATCCAGAATCTCGGTGTGGGCAACGTCGCGCTGATCAACCTGGCGCGAAGCCGCGTCGGTATCACCCGTTATCAAGAAGTCGCGGTTCTCGATCGGATTCGCGCGGAGGTGGCGGAAGCCTATGCCCGGACTCATGCCAGGTATGCGCAGATCGGCACCACGGAACAGGCGGTTCGCAGCGGAACCGACGGATTCCGCGCCGACCTCATCCGGCTCGAGGGGACGGTTGGGCTCCCGATCGAGCTGCTCGATAGCATGAGGCTCCTGGCTCGTGCCCGCTACGAGTACCTTGCCGCGATCGTCGACTACAACGAGGCTCAGTTCTCGCTCTATGTGGCTTTGGGGCAGCCCCCGGCGAATGCGTTGGCTCGTCCCGTTCCAACCGCCGGGGTCGTTCCAGCGGGCGATCCGATCCCGACTCCCGCCAACCCGGAAGGGTCGCCTCAACCGGAAAAATTGCCGAACCGAGCTGCAAGCCCGGTCCCACTGGCCACGACGTCCGTCAACATCCGTCCTCCCGGTCCGCCCCTCACGCAGGCAGGACGCTGATTGGGGCGAAATTCGGATAACCAAGGAGGGGACGAGAATGTTTTCAGACTCACGATCAAGAGCCATTGCCCTTCGGAAACGATGGCGGCGGACGGCCAGCTTGACGACACTGCTTTCGGTCCTCGTTGCCAAGGATGGGGGATCGGCTGAGGCGGGGTTGGGGGCAACTCCTTCACGGATGGCCAAGACGTCGAGCGCTCGGGCCGTTGGCATCGCGACGGTCGTGCCCAAACGTAATGCACCCGGTTCACTTCTCCTGCCGACGTGGGGAGAAGCGACGACCGACGCACGATCCAGGCGTCCCCTTTCCCACGATTCCAAGTTTGATCCGAAACTCAGACCGACGACCTCAGCCGACCCTAAGATCCCCGTGGTCGTCACCCCGCCGGTCGTTCCGCCGCCGGTGCAGACGTTTCCCGTTGATCTGACGACCGCGTTGCGACTCGCCGAGGTCGAGAATCCTGAGATTGCCGAGGCCCGGCAGCGGATTCTTGAAGCCACCGCGCTTCGACAGGCGGCCTACGCACTGATGCTCCCCACGCTCAACGGGGGCCTTTCCTATCACGGCCATGACGGCAACTTGCAGCGTTCCGCGGGACATACTCTAGCGGTGTCGCAGCAGGCGGTTTACGTCGGCGGAGGGGCCTTCCCAACAGCAGCAAATCCGGTTGCGGTTCCGGCGGTGACGATTGCCAGTCAATTGACCGACGCGATCTTCGAGCCCTTGGCGGCGCGTCAGAACGTCGCGCGCACTCGGTTTGCCGCCGCTGCAACCGCCAATTCTGTGCTCCTGGATGTGTCCACCCTCTACTTCGAGCTGGTAGGGGCCGAGGCTGCGCTCCAGTTACGGCGAGAGACCGAGTCGGAAGCCAAGGAAGCCGCTCGGCTGACAGCGGCCTACGCTGAGTCGGGCCAAGGTTTCGTCTCGGATGCCGATCGCGCGGCCACGCTCTCCACCTTGATCCACCGCGCGGTGGAGCAGAGCGAGGAAGAGGTTGCCGTTGCTTCCGCGCGGCTCTCGAGGCGTTTGCATCTCGACCCGGTCGTCCGAGTCCATCCGGTTGTGCCGAGTGTGGCTCCGATCGCGCTGATTGATGCGAGCAGTCCGGTGGAGGAACTCGTCCGAGTGGCCCTTCAAGGCCGGCCGGAGATGGGCGATCGGGCTGCGGCCATCGGAGTTGCGGAGACGCGATTGAACCAGGAAATCGCCCGTCCTTGTCTCCCTACGGTCTGGCTCGGTTTCAGCGGCGGTGTGGTGGGGGGGGGAAGCAACCTTGTTCCGCCGTTGGTGGGGAATTTCGCCAGCCGGACCGACTTTGATGTGCGTCTCTTCTGGACGCTCCAGAACCTTGGTTTAGGGAATCTATCGCTCCAGAAACAGCGTCGGGCGGCAATCGGGCAAGCGATGGGTGAGCAGTCTCGGACGATCAACATGATCCGACGGGAGGTCGCTTCTTCAAGAGCATTGGTCCTGGCCACTCGGCAGCGGGTCGATGCCACGAGGCATCAGCTCGAGACCTCGGAAGCGGGATTCCGCGCCGATCTCGACCGACTCCGAAATACGGTAGGTCGGCCGATCGAGTTGACGAATAGTTTGGAGTTGCTCGCCCAGGCACGAATCGATCATGTGCGCGCGATCATCGACTACAATCAGGCGCAGCTCCGACTGTTCGTGTCGTTAGGATCGCCGCCGCCGCTCGATCGCCCGGCCACCGAGCCGCTTCCAGCCGCGCCGGTCGCCTCACCCCCCCTGCCCTTGGTCCCCGTTCGTTGAGTGGACGAGGCGAAGGGCATGTTCGCTCGAGACTACTTGAGTTTCGAGCCGGGGGCGGCAAAGTCAAGCCAGTAGACGGGGTAGACGCGGGTCACTTGCTGACCATAGGGGTCGATCGCCAGGAAGTTGTAATTCGTCAGGCCCTCTTTGTTGCGAACCTTGATTGCAAAATTGCCTTGGGCATCGGCGGCGATGACATCACCTTGGAACGAAAAGTCGCCGACCCCACTATCGGTGAAGATGAACGTGCCTGGGGTCGTATGTCCCAGGATCGTGACGTCCCTGTGGTGAGTCTTTCCACCGGACGTCTTGGGTGTCGGCCCTTTGGCCGCATCCTCGGGGGCCAAGGTCAGAAAGATGCTGAGAGGGACCTTCGGCGTGAGGGGCTTGAGGTTTCGAAGTAGAAATCTGGCATCGCCCTGTCCGATCTGTCCGTTCTGATTCGCGTCGGCCGATGGGAGATAGTTGGTGTTGCGGTATCGCGAACGAAAGGTGCTCAAGAACGCCTTCTGGTCGGCGAGAGTGACTTGCCCGTCGCCGTTGAGGTCTCCCGGTAGTGTCGCGCTGAGCTGGAACCCACCCGTTGTCCCCGCTCGTCCCGTCACCCTTGATGTGAGCGGACCAGCCTGACCGGTGCGAATGTACGCGTGTGTTGACCTCTGCCGTCCACGCCCGGCCTGAATCCCCTGGTGCACGGGGAGTGGCTCGCCGGATGGCCCATGAGCGTGTGTGACCGCTGGGAGCAACGAGCTTCCGTTGTCCGGCCTCACCGTCTCGCCGATGATGATCGAGTGACGGTGGTTGATGTTCCTGGCCGAAACCGGGACCGAAATCTCGGCCGGCTTCCGAGGAGCTTGCACCTCACCTTGGGCGACGGCCAGCGTGTTGGCGGGAACGTCTGCGCTCAACGCAACGCGTGGTTCGCAGGTCTCCAACAGCGGCCGAAACTGAGCCTTGGTCGAAGACAAGGACTCTCCTCCTTGAAAAAAGAGAGGGAAGGGGTATTCCATGTCCGTGGAAATACCAATGGAGAGTTTGCCCCATGAATCGACTCTGGTCCAATCGGAGGAGCCCTCTTTTTTCTCCGGTCAGCTCGGAAAAGACGACCCGCGAATCTCGCACGAACTCTCCAGTCCTGGAATCAAAGAGAGTGTGTGGACTGCTTGGAGGTCGGTGATGCCCTCCCCCGTATCCCTTGATCTGTTTTCTCCAGCTTCCCACGCTCCGCTTTTGGCTCTGCGAATCCTGTTGCATGGGCTGTGAGGAAATTGCCGATCTTTTTGTTGAAGGAGGATTCCAGAGCAGTCAACCAGGGTTGGCTGAACGGTAGGAACACTCTTTCTGCGTGCCCCGTTCCCAGGGTCTCCCCGTTTGTCGATGCAGGTATCCAATGCGCAGATCCGGAACGGAGTCGAATTCACTGAATCGTCGGGAAGCCAGATTTCGCAGAGGGTTGGCGTTTTTAGTTTTGATGTGCGTATGTGTATGGGGCGTCGGCGGGCTTGCAGCTCGTTCTTCCGTTCGAGCGGACTTGGTCTATTTTGCCAAGGGCGCGGAGGCCCAGGTTCCGGTGACGACGGACGGGGCGAGCATTCGAATCGACATCCCCGGCCGATCCTTTGAATTCCTCAAGGACGATTTTCGAGCGATCGTTCCCGGCCATTGGCCGGAACGTGAGTGGAAGGCGAGAGAAGCCGTTGCACTTGCGGGAGGAGCCGAAGCCCGAGCAACGGCCGCGTGGTGGGCACTGGAGAATGGACTCACACCGCAAGCCGAATCGATGCTCAAGTCGGCTCATCAAGCGGATCCCGGTCACCAACCGACCGCACGAATGGTCGCGGTCTTGGCACGCCTGGCGAAACCGTGCCCGGACCCCGATCTCGAGCCACTCCTCCGCGCACTCGGCGGGGCGAGTGAGGTGGCCCGAGGTCCTCACGTCGTCCTGGTCCATCAGCACACGGCCGAAGAGGCCGCCGAACGGGTGGATCTCCTTGAGCGTGTGGTCACGACGTACTACCTGCTGTTCGCGGCTCAGGGAATCGACCTCGCGCTGCCGGACCATCGGTTGGCCTCGGCCTATTTCTCAGAACACAAAGATTACCTGGCGTATCTTCGGGCCGAGAATTTGGAGACCTTCCGGTTGACCAGAGGCTATTTTCACCCGACGTTGAATGCCGTGTTGGCGTACGACGCGCGGAGCTCAGGGGCTTTGAAGCAATCGGGTGAGCCGCTCGCGACGAGGCAACGTGAACTGGCTGCCTGGAAATCAACTCTCGAGCGACTCCCCAGCGGCCGCCGTCTTCAGATCCAACTTCGGGGCGAATCCCCACGCACGATGAGTCGGGGCCAGGCCCAGAAATACCTTGAGGAACTTCAACGCGACCTCAGTCGGCAACAACTCCTTCTCGAGCTCGATCGACGTTCCATCGATCTAGGCACCGCAGCCCATGAGATGGTGCATCAACTCGTGGCTTCAAGCCGCCTTGCGCCCCACCACGACGATTTCCCCCTCTGGCTCCACGAGGGTTTCGCCGCCCAGTTCGAGGTGATCCGTGGTGGCCGCTGGGCCGGCGTCGGCCGTGCTCACGACCTTCGCCTGCCGGACTGGCGGGTAATCCCCCGGCGCACCTCCCTGCCGCTCTTGCTCGAGGACCATGGCTTTGGCCGAGGTTACCAGCGTGATTCCTACGCCCAAGCCTGGGCCCTGGTTTTTTATCTGCGTAAAGAACGCCCTCAGCAATTCCTCACTTTCCTGGACTTACTCCGTGCCCCCGACACCAGGGCCTCTCGCTCAAAAAATCGCTCCGCATCCGCGTTTCGCCTCGCGTTTGGAGACGATCTCGAGAAACTTCAAAACGACTGGCATGCCTTTCTCGATGGTCTGAAAACACCTCTTGAGGAGAGCAGGAAGGACGCGACTTCGCTGATTCCGAAACCTGGAATTTCAAAGCCCAATTGACAGATTGAGTTCAGCTGCTAATATTCTGTTCTGCACGACGAGATGAGACGGGGCGTAGCTCAGCATGGCTAGAGCGCACGGTTCGGGACCGTGAGGTCGGAGGTTCAAATCCTCTCGCCCCGACTGCTTCGGATTGCGAAATCCCGCAAGTGGTTGCTAAAACGACCACTGGCGGGATTTTCATGTTTCATTTTGTTCTGTATAACAAGATGAGACGGGGCGTAGCTCAGCATGGCTAGAGCGCACGGTTCGGGACCGTGAGGTCGGAGGTTCAAATCCTCTCGCCCCGATTGAACACAAATTCTGCCGAGTCCTGAACTTAGGATTCCGGCCTAAGCCGGGCAGTGCGGCACAGAAACCTTGCCCGATCCGGTAGCCTACCAGATAGTGGTCATGGGGCTTCGCTCCCTATCTCCCTCCTGGCTTCACAAGCCTACTCCCACGGCACGATCCGCCGGTTGAGTACGTATGTCGTTCGGGCGGGGCGTGCCGAACAAATGGGAAATCAATCGCTCACGTAATCAATTCCTGACCGACGGGCGGCGAATCGCGCGAGTGCTGGTCCAAGGAAAAGCACAACGATTAAACGGACGGTCTGCAAGCCCATGGCAAAGGGCATGTCAACGTTCGTTGATGCTGCGATGGCAATCACCGCATCAATCTCTCCCGGGCTCGTGGCGAGGTAGGCCGTGAGAAGTTCGGTGGAGACGACGCGATGGAAGATGATTGTGGCCGCCCCACAGAAGACGATCAAGCATGGCAACCGAAGCCAGGATCAATGGGAAGGATTAGGCGGCCTGAGCCAGCCCGCTTCGCGTGAACCCAAGACCGATGCTCCAGCCCAGCATCGCGAACGTTCCCACAAGCAGCCAGCGGGGTAGGTCGATTTCCCCATCTCCTCAGGTATGAAGGATCGACACGACCACCATCGGAACGATCAGAGTACCTGAAGGCATTCTCACCCAACGTGCGAGCGTCATTCCGAATCGCGCGATCGCCAAGGTCTCGGTAAGCGGCAAAAAACGCAGGGCCGGAAAGTAGACCTGATCGGCCTGGATGTCGCCTCTGATCCTCCTTGAACGAAAGGGCTGTCGAGGATGAGATCACCGCGATTCACAGCAGGATGTGCTGCATCGTGAAATTGTGCAGCTCGGTGGACAATCTCGATGTTGAATCTTCCGTGATGACAATCTTATCGCCCCGTTACCAGGCGTCGTGTGCCGTCGATTCGACGCCGAAGTTGGTGGCGACCTCGCCGAGGACGATGGTCCGCGCGCAGCGTCGGCGAAGCTGAAGGTCGAGCACTGTGCCGTAGAAAGCTCCCCATTGCTGCTTGGTAATTTATTGATTCAACAAACACTTTCAAAAGAAAGCAATCGTTTTAATATTGTCCCGGTCTTGTTTCGATCGTGGCTAAAAAAATGCCGATTTTTGAAAGCGAACCTTGAGTGAGGTTCCTAACTCTTAAACTTGGGAGGGTGGTGTAGATAAGGGTTACTTACCTTGTCACGGTCGAGGTCGCCGGTTCGATTCCGGCCAGTTCTTCGGGACTGTAGCTCAGTGGTAGAGCGCGAATGTACCTTTATCGCAGCTTCCCCCTCCTACTGAACTATTGTGCGGTGGTGCAGGCAAGGGTTACTTCGATTGTTAATCGAGAGGTCGCGGGTTCGAATCCCGCCTGGCAGGGCAACCCGCCGGTAGCTCAGCGGTCAGAGCGCTATGTACCTTTGTCGCCAATTCCCCGTACGGTTTGGTCTCCGCAACAGGGTGGTGGCGCAGGTTCGGGATTCTTCAGCGGGAGAGCGTGACCTCCGGGGCGAGAATGCCGTGGGGTCGAATTCCACTCGATCGCTCAGGAATTTCCCTTACGTGCTTATTCCTCCCCCCTCGTTATCGTAATTTATGGGTGCTGATATGGCTGCACTGAACCGAATTCAGAAGGAGTTCACTCACGAGGGCGCTCAAGCCGCTCGCATCGATCCATTCGCCCAACTCGAACGTTCGGTCATGTCCTGTCTCCTGTGGGAATCGGAATTCTACGAGAATGGGGAGACGATCGGTCAGCGGATTGCGGAACTGGTGAAGATCGTCCCCGCCGAGGATGTCGCGCGCATCGCGATCCAGGCGAAGGAGGACATGCGCCTTCGCCATGTCCCGCTCCTGCTCGTTCGCGAGTTGATGCGGACGAAGGAAGGCCGCGCACTGGCCAAGGATCTGTTCCCCCGCGTCATCCTTCGCCCGGACGACATTACCGAGTTCCTCGCCATCTACTGGAAGGACAACAAGGATGAGCCACTGGCCAAGCAGGTCAAGAAAGGGTTAGGTGATTCTTTCCGTAGATTTGACGAGTACCAGCTCGCCAAGTACAACGGTGGCCAAAAAGCAGTGAAGCTGCGCGACGCCATTCGGATCACGCGCCCGAAGCCCTTGAATGAGGCGCAAGCGGAACTCTGGAGAAAGCTTGTCAAAGGCGAACTTGCCACGCCGGATACGTGGGAAGTTGAGTTGTCCAGGGGCGGCGACAAGAAGGTCGCGTGGGAGCGTCTGCTGCGCGAGGCTCGGCTCGGTGGGCTCGCCATGCTTCGCAACGTCCGCAACATGACGAAGGCGGACGTGGAGGTGGAGGCGATTCGTACTGG
The DNA here is from genome assembly GCF_000242455.2 of Singulisphaera acidiphila DSM 18658. GTDB lineage: Bacteria > Planctomycetota > Planctomycetia > Isosphaerales > Isosphaeraceae > Singulisphaera > Singulisphaera acidiphila. The sequence goes on along the minus strand of NC_019892.1, from coordinate 3,174,830 downwards.
TATCCGTAACGTGAAGACAGGACGACTTCTCCCAATCAACTTCATCGCCTCGGCGCGACACAACCCCCGCTTTGAACCCGAACTGGAGGTCAAGTTCCTCGCGTGCTTCGCCGAACGCGCGAAGCTGGCCGGGCACACGGTCATGCTCGTGGACGTCTCGGGCTCGATGGAGGCGGCATTGTCCGGGAAGTCCGAATTGACCCGCATGGATGTGGCCTGCTCGTTGGCGATGATCGGCCGCGAAATGTTCGAGGAGTTGCGTGTATTCACCTTCTCTAACAGCCTGGTCGAGGTGCCAGGACGTCGAGGCTTCGCCCTGCGAGACGCAATCACGAATTCTCAGCCCCATGGAGGCACGGAGCTTGGGAAGGCGGTCAGCGAACTGCCGACTGGTGACCGATTGATCGTCATTACCGACGAGCAGAGCCATGATCCGGTACCGCAGCTCAATGGCTATCTGATCAATGTGGCAAGTCACCAGAACGGCGTTGGTTATGGCCGATGGCTTCACATCGACGGTTGGTCCGACAAGGTGTTGGATTACATCGCCAAGTACGAGGCCACCTGTGGGAAGGACGCCTGACGATTTGCGGTGAATCAGCGACGCATCGCGGAACGGGCGGGCAGACGAGGCCCTCCCGACTCTTTTTGGGAGTGATTCCTCTACGGTCCGGCGCAAACCGCCCAGTGGACTACGGCATGTTTTGTTTGAACTTTGCGCGACAAATTCAATAAATAGGGCATGATAATGTGAAAATTTTTTTTGAATGATGGGAACATGGTTAGAGTCATGGGTGATGCCCGACGAAGAATTTCATTGAGGCGCCGTCTCAGGAGGTGTAGATTGGCCTTCGTCTCGACCCATTCCAAGGAGGCCCCTCCCGTGACGAGAATCAACCGGTCATTCGCCGCTGCACTTCTGCTGGCCGTTCCCACCGTTGCGAATGCCCAAGACGCGAACGGCCCCGTCAAGAAGGCCCCCCGCCCTTCGATCTACGACGTGAAAGCCGACGCCGATGAGCAGATCAAGGTCGCGACGGCCTTGGCGCGACGGGACGCACGTCGGGTGCTTGTCATGTTCGGTGGGGACTGGTGCGGGTGGTGCCATAAACTTCACGGGCTTTTCGCTTCCAACGCGGAGATCCGCGGGTTGCTCGCGGATGAGTACATCCTCGTGATGGTCGATACACAGTCGCCCCACGCGGAAGCCCTGCTGGCCAAGTGTCGGGGCGACCTGAAGGGGGTGGGCTACCCATTCTTGGCCGTTCTCGACGGTCAGGGCAATGTCGTTACTCGCCAGCAGACGGACCCCCTTGAAGAGGGTGACCATCACGACCCAGCCAAGGTGAAGGCTTTTCTTGAGGAATGGGTTGCGCCGAAGGTGGCTGCATCGAAGGTATTCGAAGAGGGGTTGGCGAAGGCGTCGAGCGAAGACAAGCTCGTCTTCCTTCATTTCGGGACCCCTACCTGTGGTTGGTGCCACAAGCTCGAAGCGTTCCTTGCTCGCGAGGACATGGCCCCGATCTTCGCACGCGACTTCGTGGACACCAAGCTGGATCTGTCACGGATGATTGGGGCCGATGAGATCCTCGAAAAATACACTCATGGGAAGGCGGGCGGCGTCCCCTGGTTCGTATTCCTCGATGCCAAGGGGAAAGCGGTTGTCACTTCCGACGGCCCCAAGGGGAACATCGGCTACCCTGCCGCGCCCGAGGAGATCGCGCACTTCGTCTCCATGCTCAGGAAGGTTGCGCGGAAGATGGACTCCGCACAGATCGATGCGGTCGAGGCGGCCCTCAAATCCGAGGCCAAGCAGATCGAGGCTGCACGCGGGAGCGTCACCCGGTAGGCTTTGACGACGGAATGGAGCGGTGACGAACCCCTCCTGGGCCAGTGCATTTCTCGTGTGCACTCGACTTTGTCAACGCGCGGGGGCCGGCCCTCTGGCTTTGAGGCTGCAATTTCTCGGCGAGAGGGCCCACATGCCAATCAAGTTGAAGTATGAAATAGTAAAAATGATCTGTGTCAAGGATCATGATTGCATGATGCCGGATCAAGGATTCGTCGTTCGACAAAGCAATGCTTCCTAGTCGACAAACACCTATTGCAAATAGAATATCCTATTTATCATGCGTAATTTTACTGGCTTGCTTCATGCATTGTCTTCTTTTGCTGAAGCATCACTCAATGAGAGTTTTCGCGATCGGCCTTATTGCGTTTCTATTCAGCCTGCTGGCTTTTTTCCTTTTCCGAAGGCGATCGCCGCAATCGACGTTCTGGGCGGGATTTGCAATAGGAGGCACCTTCTTGATGTTATTTGTGATGCCTTTAGACTCTGAATTTGCCGCTCATCGCCCCTTGTTCTCGCTGTGCTGGATTTTCGACCCTTGCTACACTCGGTTTTTTTCCTGAAACTCTTCTGAAACGCGAATGCGTTCTCGAGAAAATGTGCCTCTGTTCGAGTTGTCTTGCGGATTACTTCGAGGAGCATAAGGCTCGGTTCTGTGTCGCCGTGCATACGGCGACAACCTTGGTCGCCGCGATTCTTACGGGGATGGGCGCTCGATTGCTGACGGGGGGAAACCGAGGAATCATCGACGCTTCTCCCTGATCCCGACGATTTTCCGAACGGATTCAGTTTTTCTTGACGGCGAGAGTTACGGCCGGCTTGCTGGAGGATGGAGGCGACCCAGGGTGGTCACGCCCTAGTTTGGTGATCTGTAGCGATTAAAAATACAACGATTCGTTTGTGGTCTTGTCGGCGTTCATTAAAGCCAGCAAACGTCTCACCAGAGTTTCTCATGGCCTACAATATCCCCGCCCACATCGAGATTCATCCGCTCACTCTGTTTTTTACAAAGCCGGTCATCCTGATGCTTTTATTAACTCAGGGTGGAGATTACCCGCGAGTACTGGAACAATGGTACGTCACCGCTCCCCCTGAAGAGGGCTCGGATCAGTGGTTCGCAGCCAACGCGGATGTGGATCACGAGTGGGTTGTGACTCCCGGCGACAACGGACCACGAGTCCATAAGGGGGGGCTCCGAAAAGAAAATCCTTCCTCGCTGCCCTTCGCGATTCAATCGGGTTCTGCAAAGGAGGGGCTGTTCGGCGAGCGGACGATCGCGAAAGTCGATGATGGATGGATCGTCGGCTTCAACGCGGGCGAGTTCGGAGCGGGTCTTTGGTGGTTTTCGCCTCACGGTGATCGACGTTACCAGATCTCGGACGACCACATCATGGGTTTGATTCCGACGAGTTCAGGACTGGTCGGAATTGAAGGGTTGGTACACGGCAGCGTCTCGAAAGGTCGGGTGGTACGCATCTCCCGAAAGACGGACGGTCCGTGGAAAACCGAACCTCTGCTCGACCTTGGACACGCTCCCCAGGTTGCGACGAAGGATGCCGACGGCTCGCTGGTCGTGGCGACGACCAGGCGATTGCTCAGGATCTTCCCGGCTTCGAAGAAGACCGTCGTCATTCTCGACAAGGCGTTTTGGGGGGGACTCTACCCGAACTCGATGGTGATCGCCCCGTCGGGTACGATCTTCTTGGGCATGCGCCACGGGATCGCCAGGATCGAGCCAAAGGGCCGGGCATCCAGGGTCTCCTGGTTGCTGCCGGATCAGAGAGCCGCGGACAACCAGGGAGAGGATCGGTTCAAATAAAAGTTGCGGCGGCAACCTGGGAACGCCCCCACGTTGGTCAAGACGAACCACTTCCTCCAAGGCTTGAATCCGGGATGGTAACCGTTCATGGTCGCGCCTGGTTTCAGGGTGTGAGTTTCCGACTCAGCGTGTGTCGCGGATGGCATAAGCGGCTCCTCGTGCGCGGGTGATTGGGGGGCGGGCCACAGGGGAGTGTCGGCACGCGCCGGCCAGCACGCGCTCGGCGACAAGGTGACTGCCCAGGCAACATGCGACGGTCCCCAGGCCTGGCCAGGTGCTGTCGCCGACTAACCAGTAGCCGGGTATGCCCAGATTGTGCGGAATGGCGTGCTGGTTCGAATTGGCGAGGGTCTGCCTCACGCCGCCCACCGCCCCGCGTGGTCGTCCGGTGAACCGCTCGTAGGTCCTTGGAGTGGCGATTTCGCGTACAAGAGAGGTCTGGCCCAACTCCGGATAGATTCGCCTGGCCAGTCTGATGAGACGCTCGCCGACCTCATGCTTGCGTTCCCGGTATCCCTCGGGTGTAAGTTTCTCCCACGGCTCCAACTCGCAGTGCGTCGAGATCATCACTGCGCGGTAGCCCGCCGGGGCGCTGTTGATATCACTATGAGCGGAGACAGAGACGAACATGGACGGGCCGGCAAAAAGTCTGGCAAACTCAGCTGAGGGCGCTATGCTATCTGCATGATCACCATTCGCGATCACCAGACCGGCGATCTCTTCGATCCCTGGGACCATCTCGGCGGCAAGCGTCGCCAACTGCTCGAGCGGTCCTGGGCCAGCGTCTTCCGGGATTACCTCCTCGAGCACTTGCCCGTCGGCGAACTCATCACGCGGTTCTCGCGGCAGCTCGGACGCCCCACCAAGGACCTCCACATGGTTCTCGGGGCACTGATCCTTCAGCAGCTGCACGACTTGACCGATGCCGCTACTGTCGAGGCCGTCGCGTTCAATATCACCTGGCAATACGCCCTCGACATCAGGGCAGAGTCCGACGCCTACCTCTGCGAACGCACCCTGAGAAACTATCGCCAGTGGCTCATTGAGAAGGGGCTGGATCAGGTCCTCTTCCGCTCCCTGACCGATCAACTCATCAAAGCTGTCGGCACGGACACGAGCAAGCAACGCCTGGATTCCACTGCGATTCAATCGGCGATGCGCGGCCTGACCCGGCTCGGGATCATCGTCGAATCGATCAGTAAGTTCCTCCGCGAACTTCGCCGTTTCCATCCGGCCTTGCATGCTCAGGTCGACCCGGACTTGGTCCGCAAGTATGTCGATCGCGAGGGGAATGCTTGCTTTGCCTCCACCAAGCCGAGCGAGTCGAAGCGACGGCTGCCCGAGGCCGCTACGGACCTGCTGGCCTTGGTCACACAGCTTCGCGGGACTACGGCTCTTGAACTCCCGAGCTTTCTGATACTCGACCGTGTACTCTCCGAACAATGTGAAGTTAAGAACGATCCCGAAGCCGGTCCCCAAGTCCGGGTCAAAGAACCTAATGAGATGCCTTGCGGCAACGTTCTGAGCCCGGCCGACCCCGATGCGTCCTACAACGCCCATCGAGGTGTCGGCTTTCTGGTCCAGATCATGGAAACCTATTCCGACGTCGAAGACGACCCCACGGGGACGGCCCCTCCCCCACCGCCCGACCTGATCACGCACGTCGCCGTCGGTCCGATGAACGTTCACGACGGTTCCTCGCTGGAACCTGCGCTGGCCGATACCGACGCGCGCACGATCAAACCCGAGGTTGTGCTGGCGGACTCGCATTACGGCTCGAACGAGAACCTCGAAAAGGCGAAACACCAGGGAGTCGATCTGGTTTCCCCGTCGATGCCACCCAAAGGAAGCAAGCAAGAGAAGCTGACGCTCGAAGACTTCGAGCTCGATGAGCACGGCCTGGTTGTCCGCTGTCCCCAAGGGCACGTCCCCATCACAACGAGCGCCAGTGCTGACAAACTCCAGGTGTGTTTCGAGGAGGCGACCTGCGCAGCGTGCCCCTTTCATAAGTCGTGCTGCGCCTCGGCCGTGGGTCGCAAGGAGTCTCGTTACCAATACACATATGACCGAGTTCGCCAACGATTGCGCCGCCTTCACAACCATTCGGACGAGTTCAAGGAGCGTTATCGCTGGCGTTCGGGGATTGAAGGGACGATGTCCCGATTCAAATACCAGATGAGGATGGCGTCGCTCCGAATTCGTGGCCGGGCAGCCGTCAGTTATGCGAGCTTCTTGCGTGCCCTCGGTCTCAACATTCACCGGGTTGCGGCCTACAAGGCCGCTCTTGAGTAGGAGCCGAGCGTTTTTCGCTTGGAGGGGCCGATCCGGCCCCCTTTGGTGCCCCTGAGACGCGTCCAGTCGAGGTGGCGATCGGCGACGCGATCATCGCGAAAAAACCGTCGGTTCGAAAATCCGGTCAACGGCCGCGTTCACTGCGAGCCTTTTTGCCGGCCCGTCGAACATGTTGTTTCCATCGCCCAGCGGCTGGGCGTAGTCGTGGAGGAGCTGATGGTGGGTGAACGCTTGACCGGCGACCTCACCCTCGGGGACGCCGAGGAAGACGACGGTGGCTCCGCCCATCGCGGTGGCATCGCGGCGGAGGTAAGGTGCCAATGCTTCAGCAACCGGTTCAGGACCAAGTCGAGCCGCCAGGGGGGCCGGGACGGCGGCGATAACCTGGCCGGCTGCAATGACACCGCGACGGGTCATGACCTGAAAGCCCCCCTCCTGCCCTTCGATTCGCTCAACCGGGCAGCCAACGCGCAACGTTCCGCCGAGCTGGCGGTAATGAGTGGTCAATCCGTGCCAGAAGCCGCGCATTCCACCTCGCGCCCGGGTTAGGCCCGCGCCCCGGATCGTGATCCCGAGCGCGGCGTTGATCAGCGGTGCCTCGTCCAGAGTGCTATGGACTGTGTCCTCGACTAGCATTGCCAGCAGGCCAACCAGGGCCTGATCCTGCTCCAGGCCATGTGCCCGAAGCGCATCGGTCATCGTCCAACTCAGGTAGCGGACCAGCGGCAACCCGCCGAGGCCGACCGCTTGCGTCGCGCGGATCGCATCGGCCACGCTCTGGATCGGAAGCCGGACCCCTTTCCGGCTGGCCTGCCAGAAGACGTCTGCCAACCGATCCAGGAGTTGCCAGAAGGAGCGGTGCGCCGGCGTGTCACCAAGGGCCTTCAGCCGCTCCCGGGACCAGGAGGTTGGGTCTCGGTGAAGCGTCACCGTTCGGTCGGGCAGCCAGGCGACATAACCGGGCAACACCTCGCCCTCGAGCGGCAACATCCCGACGCTTTCGAGAAATTCGCCACCGACGCCGCCGGGGCCGAAGTCGACGAGCGTGGTGGCTCCCACATCAAAGGAGAAACTCCGGCGTTGGAAGAAACCGGCGCAGCCGCCCGGCTGGCCGTGCGCCTCCAGGATGACCGTCGTGAGGCCGCTTGCCTGGAGCCGTGCCGCCACAGCCATCCCGGCAATCCCTCCCCCAATAATGGCCGCGTCGTACATCGCTCGCTCCCCTTCGTTTGGCACGCCCGTAATCGACCATCCGTATGGGGCGGTTACCGCGACCGGTCGTTGGCGTTGCCGCGAGCCAGCTCACACCGCTCTCGATTCAAACAACCGGAGTCGCCTCCACCGAATTAACCGCAAGCCGGGTAGCCCGCTGGCCCGCCCGCCAAGGTCGAGGCGAAAGAGGAACAAGTATCCGCTCGGCCGATGTACGGAAAGCCTGTGAAGTTTTCCAAGCCGTCTCTTGACATATTTGCTTCGGCCGCCGATATTCCAATAGAGTTCTTGGAAAATTCCGGGGGCAGCGAGCTTTGGTGTAAGCGACTTATGTGGAAGAAGACCCTGTGGAAAATGACCGCTTTCTCGGCCGCTCTCATCGGCCTGGTCGTCCTTTTCGGCAGCCTGTACTCATTCAAAGCCTACCGGGCCCGCACGGCCGCCGGGCCAACAGGTACAGGACCTGCTGCCACGCCAATTGCCGCCGTCGTCGCCCGGTCAGGGCCGCTTCCCGAGTACCTTGAGGCTATCGGTTCTCTTAAGGCGGTGCGGCAGGTTGTCATCGCCCCGGAGGTTGGGGGGATGGTGAAGGCGATCCATTTCGAGTCCGGCGGGACGGTTTCGGCGGGTGCACCGATTCTCCAGATCAACGACGGCCCCGACCGTGGCGACCTGGAACGATATCAAGGCCAGCTCTGGTACGCTGAGCGGGAGTTTGACCGCTCACAGCGGTTGATTGCGGCGACCGCTGTCTCCAAAAGCGAGGCGGACGCGACCAAGAGCCGGGTGGTTGAGGCTCGAGGGCAAATCGCCCGGACTGAGGCGGTGATTGCCCAGAAAAAGCTTTGCGCTCCATTCGCGGGCGTCCTTGGCATTCGCCAGGTCGATCAGGGGCAGTACCTCCAGCCGGGACAGCCGGTCGTTTCCCTCACGGATCTCGACGCGCTTTACGTCAACTTCACCCTCCCCGAACAGTCACTCCCGCGTCTGAATACCGGGCAGTCGATCGAGGTGCTCGTGGACGCATTCCCGGGGCAGCCGTTTCCGGCCGTCGTTTCCACCATCGAACCCCAGGTCTACGCGGAGAGTCGGACCGTTCCCGTGCAAGGTACGCTCGATAACCGTGACCATGTGCTGAGGCCAGGTATGTTCGCTTCGGTGCGGGTTGTTCTGCCGTCCGGACCTGACGTGGTCACGGTCCCTGAAACCTCGCTGGACCGCACCATCGCGGGCGACTCTGTGTTCGTCGTTCGCGCCAAGGGCAAAGGACAGGTCGCGGAACGGGTGCCCGTGAAGGCCGGGCGGCGCGTGGGGGGGCGGGTCGCCATTGCGGCCGGCGTCAAGGCGGGGGATCTGGTCGTCTCTTCGGGGCAGGTCAACCTCGCCCCCGGCTCCCCTGTTTCGGTCACGGACGCCGGCACGCCACCCGTCGGGAAGGAACTGGCGTCAAAAGGGAGTCAGCCATGAGGTTCACAGACCTGTTTGTTCGCCGTCCGGTACTGTCTTTGGTCGTCAGCCTCCTCATCCTGCTCATTGGGCTCCGTGCGGCTTCCATGCTTCCGGTGCGCCAATTCCCGCAACTGGAGAGCGCCACCATTACGGTGTCCACCACGTATCCCGGGGCCTCTCCGGATCTCATGCAGGGGTTCGTCACCGCCCCCATCTCTCAGAGCATTGCTACGGCCGACGGCGTGGAGTACCTCTCATCGAGTACGACGCAAGGCAAGAGCCTGATTCAGGCGCGGTTGCGATTGAATGCGAATTCCGACCGGGCGATGACTGAGGTCATCGCCAAGATTAACGAGGTCAAGTATCGGCTCCCCCGCGAGGTCAACGACCCGGTCGTTACGAAATCAACCGGCGAGCCGACTGCCGTGATGTACCTGAGTTTCGTCAGCGATGAGGTGCCCATCCACGCGGTCACCGACTCGGTCGTTCGATTGGCCCAGCCATTGGTTTCGACCGTGCCGGGCGTGGCGGCCACCGAGCTTCAGGGGGGACAGGGACTCGCGATGAGAATCTGGCTCGACCCGGCCCGGCTGGCGGCTCGTGGTTTGTCGGCCGGAGACATTGCCGAATCATTGCGGCGAAACAATGTGCAGGCCGCACCGGGACAGATCAAGGGAGCGTTCACCGTTGCCACCGTCTCGGCCGACACTGACCTGACCGGCGTGGAATCCTTTCGGCGGATGGTGATCAAGGCCGAGCCGGGCGGGAAGCTGGTTCACCTTGAAGACATCGCCGCCGTTGAACTCGGCGAGCAGAATACCAACCAGAGCGGGCTCTTCAACGGCAAGAAGGGGACCAGCCTGGCCGTTCTCGCCACCCCGACCGGAAACCCGTTGAACATTGTCCGAGACGTGAAGGCGATGCTGCCGGACCTTCAGCGAAACCTTCCCCCTGGGGTCGAAGTGTTCGTCTCCTACGACGTGGCCCGCTTCATTGATGCCGCCACGGTGGAGGTCCGTAAGACGCTCACGGAAACGGTGGTGATCGTCATCGTCGTCATCTTCTTGTTTTTGGGGTCGTTCCGCTCGGTGCTGATCCCTGTGGTGACGATTCCGCTCTCGCTCATTGGATCGGCTGCGCTGATGCTCGCCTTCGGGTTCAGCTTGAACCTGCTTACGCTCTTGGCGATGGTGCTGGCCATCGGCCTGGTGGTAGACGACGCGATCGTCGTGGTCGAGAATACGTACCGCCACATTGAAGAGGGACTGTCCCCGGCCCGAGCGGCCCTGCTTGGCGCGAGGGAAATTGTTGTCCCCGTCATTTCCATGACGATTACATTGGCTGCGGTATATGCCCCGATCGGGTTCCTGGGCGGCCTCACGGGGGCTCTGTTCCGCGAGTTTGCTTTCACCCTCGCCAGCGCGGTCATCATTTCCGGAGTCGTCGCCCTCACGCTTTCGCCAATGATGGCTTCGTTCCTGCTGTCGAAGTCTTCGACGCAAGGGTGGTTTCCCCGCCGTATCGAGGCTGTTTTCTCCGGCCTCACCCGCGTCTACGCAAGGCTTTTAAGGGCGTCCCTCAATAATCGAACGGTTCTCTTTGTGTTCGCGGCCGGGGTGTTTGCTGGGATCGGCTTCCTGTTCGCCGGCCTGAAGCGAGAACTGGCTCCCGAGGAAGATCAGGCCACGGTGTTCACCGTCATGAAGGGGCCGCAATACGCGAACCTCGCCTACACCGAAGCTCATGCCCGCCGCCTCGAGGCCCAGCTCAGGTCGCTCCCCGAGTGCCAAACGACCTTCTTTATCAACGGTGACGACGGTCAGAATCATTCCTTCGGCGGCATTAACCTGAAGGATTGGGACAAGCGGGATCGCAGTGCGCGCGTCCTCCAGAACATGATCCAGTCGGACGCGAGCCAAATCGAAGGTGAAAGTGTTTTCGCATTCCAGCTTCCCTCATTGCCAGGCTCGACCGGCGGCCTGCCAGTTCAGATGGTTGTCCGGAGCATCGCCGGTTATGAGGCTGTTTATGCGGTCATGGAGAAACTGAAGGACAAAGCCCGGAAGAGTGGCCTATTCGTGGTGATCGACAGTGACCTGCGGTACGACAACCCGGTCGTCCGAGTACGGATCAACCGTCTGAAGGCGAACGAGATCGGGGTCGACATGAAGGAGGTGGCTGATACCCTCGCGGTGCTGGTGGGCGAGAACTACATCAACCGCTTCAACCTCAACGGCCGGTCCTACGATGTGATCCCACAGGTCTCACAGGCCGATCGTCTGACTCCCGAGAGTCTGGGCAAGTACTACGTCAAGACGCGTAGCGGTTTCATGACACCACTGTCCACCGTGGTCGAGATTGGCATCGCCACTGAACCGAACCGGCTCACCCAATTCAACCAGCAGAATGCGGCCACATTCCAGGCGATTCCCGCCCCCGGCGTGACGATGGGGGAAGCGGTGGCCTTCCTTGAACGCGCGGCGAAGGATTCGCTGCCTCCCGGCTATTCCTTCGACTGGTTGGGTGACTCGCGGCAGTACGTCCAGGAAGGCAATCAACTCCTCGTCACCTTCGGGTTTGCCTTGGTTGTGATCTTCCTCGTCCTCGCCGCCCAGTTCGAGAGCCTTCGCGACCCGCTGATCATCCTGGTGACGGTCCCTTTGTCGATATTCGGGGCACTGATTCCACTGTACATCGGATACGCGACGCTAAATATCTACACGCAGATTGGGCTTGTCACTCTGATCGGGCTGATCTCCAAACACGGAATCCTGATGGTCGAGTTTGCCAATGAGGTACAGCGGCATGATCGACTCGACAGGCGGGCGGCGATCGAGCGGGCCTCGGCCGTACGGTTACGTCCCATTTTGATGACCACGGCGGCGACTGTCGTAGGCCATTTTCCCCTGCTGCTGACACATGGGGCCGGAGCGGAAAGCCGGTACTCGATCGGTGTCGTCCTCGTCATCGGCATGCTTGTGGGGACGGCCTTTACGCTATTCTTGCTGCCGGCGGTTTACACGGTACTGGCCAAGGACCACCGGACGGCCGCAAACTCGACACGGGCCAACGACCTTGCTACGGCCGATGCTTCCTTCATGGCTTTGAATAAAAGTCAACGTGGTCGCTCCGAAGTCCTTGATGTCGCCCGTGTTGCTGGGCATTAGGTTATGTATATTGAAATTGAGAGATTCTGGTTGTTTTGTTTGTTGTGGTGAATTGTGTGGAGGTCGGGTCGAGGAACCCAAGTCACTTCCCCTGAGGGTTTCTACGGCTGCATGTCGTTCACAAGCCGCTGGGGAGGCTGTCAAATTGCTGCAATCAGCGCTGTCTTGAATCCGGCATCGAGGCTTGGGGAGGCCAAGTCGTGGCACTGCCCGAAAACCAGTCAATGTGATTGTGGTTTTCATGCTCCTGCCGAGCTTTGTGGACGTGGGGTTTTGGATGGACTTGCCGGCCGATGATGGGGGATGGCTGGATCAGTGGCCGTGCACCCTGGCTTGCACCATGAAGTAGAGCCTTGCTCGCATCATGTCGTGCTGGCAATCAGTTCACGGCATCTTAAATAAATTGTCTTTACGTCCGAATGTAAGATAGGCCTTCGGCTTTCCGTCTCCCGAGTGGCGATCGCTCCTGGGGTGCGTGACCCCTTCCTCACTCTGTTTCAGGAGAGAGACTGTGTGGTTACCGTCGAAAGGTTTAGCCCGCCTGTTCGTCGCCACGGCTGTGGTCCTCACCACAATTGCTCTCGGTCTTGGCCGTCAGTGTTCCCGGAATTCCGGGGATCGCCGGGTAGTGTCTCCTCGATATCAGCCTGTCAATACGTATCTTTTTGGGGTGTGCCACTCCGACTTTTTCATGCTCGACGTCGAGGCGAATAAGATCGAGCGCTTCCCACTCGCTGACTCGCACTTGCTCAAATTCGCTGGCTGTTCGCCTTGGCAGGATCGCTGGGGCCGCACGCACCTCGCTGGACTCTGGATGGGGCGATCCCGTCCCGATAAAGATTTCACGAACGGTCTGGCGAGGTACGCCTTGCCTAGTAGGGAAGTGCTCGACCGCGTCGAAATGGATGTTATCCCGGCGAGCCCACCGTGCTGGTTCCCAGACACCTCCGCGAGAATCCTCTTCGCCGGTACGGACGGGCGTCTCTACCGATTCTCGTTCGAGGATCCCCGGAACCCGAATTCGGCTGCCGACGACAAGCGGAGTCCTCTTCCCCTTATCTGGCAGAGCCAACCCCCGGCAGGTTTGATGAGGGTTTCGGCTCCGACCTGGCCGTCTGACCCGAGGTTGGAGGGGAAGATCATCGTCGCGGTCACCATTGCCGAAGGGCCATTGATTCAGCCGGTGCTCCGACGTGCATCACAGACGCAGTTATGGTGGCTACAACTCAGCCGTGACTATTCGGCAATCGTGGCGGGAGCTCCACTCATCTCGAAGGAGGCTGCGAACTCGGCCGAGCGAATGGTGGTCGAAGATTTGCCCGTGATCGCGACGCTCTCCGACGGCCGCATTGTACTTGCCTACCTCGCCTGCGGCGAATCCGAGACCACCCACCGACTTAGGCTGGCACCGTTGATGATCCAAGGTTCGTCGAACTTGCCTTCCGTCGATGAAGCAACTGCGGTCGAATGCTCAGGAAGGTTTCTCCTCAGCCCACCCGCATTCTCAGGCGATGGTCTCTGGGTTTATGGAGTTTCTCAACCCTCACAGGATCCCGTTCGGATCGAACGGTTCTCCGTTGCCGAAGTCCTGGCCGGTAATCCGACATGAGCCTTTATCGGTTGGAGACGCTTCGAAGATCCGTAGGTCGGATTCGTAAGTAGAAATTCGTGCCGGCAGGTGCTTGGTTTCTGGGTGATTTGTTATCGGAAAATGCTTGTTTTGGGATTGGATTGCTGGAATGTGGCGGATCCCATGATGGTAACCCCAGTCCCTCTGGCGTCGACCTCTCGGAGTCCTCGAAGGTCGAGGAGTGATTTCAATCCGTCGTCTGTAATCCGTGTATCCTCGAGGCTAAGGTATTGCAGACTCTTCAAATTTTCAACATGCTTCAGTCCCCTGTCGTCGAGAGGCGATCTGTGGATCCAAAGGGACTTCAACCCGGTCATCCGCTGCAGGGGTTCCAGGGTTTCAAGGTGACTGTTTATCAATTTTAAATCTGCCATCGCGATCATTCCCTGCAAGGCAGTCAATCCGGTGCCTGTGACTTGGCTATTCCTGAGAATGAGTTCTCTGAGTTCCGTGAGTCCTTTCAGGTTCGCCAGGCCTTCGTCGGTGATCCCGTTGCCTCCACCGTTCAACCTCAGCAAGCGTAGGTTGGTCAATCGACTGAGATTGACGAGGTCGGCATCGGCGACGGGGCTGGATAGATTGAGGCGTTCAAGGCTGGTCAATTCGGCCAAGTGGATCAGTCCCTTCCCGGTTACGCCGGGCAAGAGACTCAGGTCAACCATTCTGAGTCGTGTTAGCGACTGCAAGTGGACCAGGCCAGCGTTGGTCAGTTTGCTCCCGCCGGTAGCGTCCAACTCCTCCAACTGGCTGAGTCGCCCAACGTGGGACATGGTTGCGTTGGTGGCCTGGGATCCGAGAGAAGCTTGCTTGACGCTCCCGAAATAGTCCGGACCCAGGCGATCGATGAGCCACTTCGGCCAGATCGACTTCCCCGCGACCCTCGGCTGAAAACCATGACCATAAACGTAGTTGACCGGGGTCAATTGCCAGTCGTAGACGACCGTTCCCCCCGACTGCCTGATCGCCGCCGTCGCGTCGCGTTGGACATTGGCACGGTTGGCGAGCCACCCAAGGCAGCCGCCGAGCAGGAGGATGAGTGTCATCAACGCCCGTACGCGGAAGCGGGCACGAGGCCATCGCCACCAAAATCGCCTTTCCGGGCTGTCTGAACTTTCGCCGGTGCCACCCTGGAATCGATCCATTGGAAGACCCTCGTCGGGGCTACTCTTCGCGACCAAGAGTATTGTGCGACAATTGTCGAAGGTGTACAAGTTCGGCCGGCCCAGGTGTCTTTTTCTTTGAACCTTGGGGGCGGGATCATTACGGGTTTGAATCCTTTCGGACCATCAGCGCGTGGAATCGGTGGGAGGAACCTTTGTCGCGACCTCTTACCGTACGGTTAGTCTCGGGTCAGGGACCCTGAACTGCCGTCGGAGCCATTGGCAAGACCGAGCCCATTCGTTAATCTGAATGGTTTCCGATGGGCCGGTCCAGGACTCGACGGCCCGCAGTCCTTCCCCTTTTTTTTCCGTGAGAAGTGAGACGACTCAGCATGACGACTGCCGTCGCACCCGAGTTCTCCGACCTGCGGCATGAGATCGCCGGGGTTCCCATCAGCGAAATTGCCCGCCGGTTCGGGACGCCTACGTTTGTCTACGAATCTTCATTGATCCAGGAGCGGATCAATGACTTGCGGGCGTTCGACACCATTCGCTACGCCCAGAAGGCCAACTCGAATCTGGCCGTGCTCGACCTGGTTCGTCGCCAAGGCGTGCTGGTGGATGCTGTGAGCGCCGGAGAGATTGGCCGGGCGCGGGCGGCCGGATACGTTCCGGTTGGCGACCCGCCGCCGATCGTCTACACGGCCGACATCTTCGACCATGAGTCGCTCGACCTGGTGGTTGAACAAGGGATTCATGTCAACTGCGGCTCGCCCGACATGATCGCCCAGTATGGCCAGCGTGCCCCCGGCCGCGAGATCACCCTGCGGATCAACCCGGGGTTTGGACATGGCCATAGCCAGAAGACCAACACCGGCGGTGAGCAGTCAAAGCATGGCATCTGGCACGACCAGATCGGCGACTGCCTCGCGCTCGCGGCGCAGAATGGCTTGAAGATCGCTGGCCTGCACATGCATATCGGCTCGGGAACCGACCTGGAACATCTGTCGCAGGTCTGCGGGGCCCTGGAGCGTGTTGCGCTGGCGATCGGCTCGACCATCACGACCATCAGCGCCGGCGGAGGCCTGCCGACCCCCTACCGCACGACCGACTTGAAGGTTGATATCGCCGCCTACTTCCTCCTTTGGGACGCGACCCGTCGCCGACTTCAGGAGGCCTTTGGCCACCCCGTCCGACTGGAAATCGAGCCGGGCCGCTATCTTGTGGCGGAGAGTGGCTACCTGGTGGCCGAGATCCGCGCTGTCAAGCAGATGGGGGCGAACACGTTCTACCTCCTCGACGCCGGCTTCAACAACCTGGCCCGGCCGATTCTCTATGGTGCGTACCACCCGATGTCGATCGCGCCGGCCGATGGCTCGACCAACCGGGAGCGGCGGTCGGTGGTCGTCGGCGGACCGCTCTGCGAGTCGGGCGACATCTTCACCCAGTCCGATGGCGGTGTCGTCGGTTCTCAATTGCTCCCGAGTGCCAAGGTGGGCGACTACCTGATCATCGAGCGTGCCGGTGCCTACGGCTTCACCATGGGCTCGAACTACAACTCGAAGCCGATGGCTGCTGAAGTGATGGTCAACTCCGACGGCAGCACCCACCTCGTTCGTCGCCGTCAAACCTTCGAGGACTTGATCCGGGGCGAGTCGATCCCGTCGGTTGATGCCGGGTCGGCGGCTCTCTGATTGCGGAGTTCCACTCGCGGCGGTATTCGCCTCCGTTTATCGTTGCGAGTTGCTAGTTGCTGGAGCTGGTCCGCAAGCGGGTGAGTTTGCGGACCAGCTCAGTTTTTTTGATTTGCTTTGCGCTGAAACATGTATGTTGGAGCTTGTCGAATTTGATTTGAAGTCATGCCAGTGAATGCTTGGCTTTGCAGCCTCGGCGAGACGATCGTCAATTGCTGAGGGCTTACTCAGAAGGTTGTCCTTCTGGGGCTATTGAAAACAATTCTGTTGGTCATTGATTTGTGGATTTTCCTCTGGCGGTTGACGGTTGCCCCTTCAGAATTGCAATGCACTCGCTCGTTGCAATGAGCATGCAGAGGTCTCTTTCCTGACTTCCTGCATGAAGCCAGACAACCAACGATGTCGCTCGGCAGCCTTGGATGCGCCCTGGTCGGCCATGAAGGGGCAGCAGAACGCTCCCCTTGGCCAGGGGCCGTTGTTGCCTTGAGGTCAGGATGAGACTTCAGGGTCACTTGGCGACGTTCTGTCAGGTCCGACATTCGGCTTGTGGAATGGTCCGCGCATGGTTCTTGCCCGGATGCCGGTGGGCAACGACCGGATGCCGTGCTCAACGTGACTGCTTGACTGGTTTCTACTGGCGCTGTCGGTTGCGCCGTAGCAGTCATTGGGTTCCTGTTGAATCGAGAGCATTGCCTGGTCGATCTGAAAACTTGTGAGGACGTCCTTGTAGCCGCGAATGCCGGAGGCGTGATATAACCATTCGGTCGACATGCTGATTCACGTACTTGGGTGCGTTCGAGTACCTCTAAGCCAAGTCAGCATGTCCGATTCTCTCACCTCATCAGCGAGCAAAGCAATTAAGTCTGAATGATTTCGGGGACCAGGAGGGAGATTGTATGCGCAAAAATAATCGAGGTTTGGGTGAGTTGACGCGACGTGCATTCACTCTGATCGAACTGCTCGTCGTGATCGCGATCATTGCCGTTCTGATTGCACTGCTGTTGCCCGCCGTTCAGGCGGCCCGCGAAGCGGCGCGTCGGGCGAACTGTGTGAGCAACCTGAAACAGTTTGGTCTCGCACTCCACAGCTATCACGACATCAACGGGTCGTTCCCAATCGGTGTGAGCCTCAACGTGGCAACCGGTTCCACGTCGACCTTTTCAGCGCAGACACGCCTGCTGTTGTTCATGGAGCAGGCTGCACTGTACAACGCGATCAACTTCAGCCGAGCCACCTCCGCCCCGGAGAATGCAACCGCCCTGGTGACGAGCGTCAACATCTTTCTCTGCCCGTCGGACGCACAGAATCAACTCCCGGCGGGCTACGCCGGCATCGGTTACCGGGTCAATTGCGGGACGAGCATTGTCAATTCCTTTGGTGCGCAGGACACCGCGGGTGTGAACAAGTCCATGCCACCTCCGAACGGCCTGATCTTTGGCGACATCAACATCAAGGTCGCCGACGTCATCGACGGTACGAGCAACACGGCCGCCTTTAGCGAGCACGTCAAGGGCGACTACAGTAACACGATCACCACCGAATTATCCGACACGTATCAGCCGGGAACCTACCCCGCCGACGCTGATGAAGCGCTCCAGATGTGCCGGGCCGTGGACATTAATGACCTCACCAAGCAAGGGAATTCCAACGCTGGAGCGCCCTGGATGTCTGACGGTCACACGACGACTAAATACTATCATGGCAGCCCGCCGAACTCGCGGTCATGCATGTTCCCGCCGCAACGGACCAGCACCACGGCCAACAGTCGCCACCCCGGCGGCGTCAATGTTTGCATCGCCGACGGTTCGGTCAAGTTCATCAAGTCGTCGGTCAACCTCGTCACCTGGCGGGCCCTGGGAACCCGCAACGGCGGCGAAATCATCAGCAGCGATAGCTTCTGAACGAAGGCCTTGGGATCGTAACCCCGTTGCCTGGTCAGAGGCCGGATCGCCTCCTTTACTAGGCCGGATCGCCTCCTTTACTAGGCCGGATCGCCTCCTTACTATTGATGTCATCGTTCATTGATATTCCGTTTTCATTTTTGACGACGAGAGAGGACACGTGCCATGTGCAAAGCTGCGGCCCTGGCAATGGGTTTGATGTTCGCGGCGGTCAGCGCACTCAAGGCCGATGAACCTCGGCCCGTGCCGCTGACCCGGCCCGAAATGAAGCAGTACCTCGAAGACATGAAGGTCCGGCGTCCTCGCATTCCCCTTCCGGAACTGACCGAGGAGGAGACGGCGAAGCTGGGCGAACGCGAGAGCGGCTATGAGAGTCGGCTTCGCAAGCTCTATCTCTCTCCCGGCGAGGGTTTTGGCTTTGGAGGTGGGAATCGGACCGCGGGTGCCGGGACTGGGCAAGGCGGTGCCGGCGGTGACTTGAAGGGCGGATCCGGCGCGGGTGCGGGGATTGGACGCAATAACGATCCCAAGATGTCGCTGGAATATGCATTCAAAACCCAGATGTTTTGGGTCGTCTCGCGGACCAACAATTGCCAGTATTGCCTGGGACACCAGGAATCGAAGCTCTTGGCGGCCGGCCTGAAGGAAGAGGAGATCGCCGCCCTCGATGGTGATTGGCTGGAGTTCACCCCAGCTCAGCGCGCTGCGTTCGCCTTCGCACGCAAGCTGACTTACGAGCCTCATAACCTGAATGATGCGGACATCGAGGGACTCCGCAAATTCTATCAAGACTTGCAGATCCTCGAGATGATCCTCTCGGTCTCCGGCAACAATGCAATCAACCGCTGGAAAGAGGGGGCAGGTATCCCCCAGTCCAAAGACGGCGGCAACTTCGGCAGGCGGACGGAGAATGGTACGGTTGCTGCTCCCACCCCGGACCAACCGGCCCCTCACCAAACCTACCTGACGCCGACCCCTGAAAAGTTCAAGACGATGGTCTCCAAGGTCGCTCCGGTCCAGGTCGATCGAACCTCCGGCGAGCCGAATCGACTCACGATTTGCGAACGGCCCGCGCTCGAATCGCGTGCAGAGCTGGAACGAGCTCTCGAGGTCTGCCGAAATCGAAAGCCGCGCTTGCCGCTCCTGGATGAGGCCAAGGCTCGTGAGCTCCTCTCTGAGAGCTGGCCCGATGGCCCGCTTCCCCAGTGGGTCCGGTTGCTTGCCAACTTCCCTCGTGACGGCGTAAGCCGGATCACTAGCCTGCGAGCGTCCGACGAAAAGGGGGATCTCGAGCCCTTGCTCAAGGCTCAGGTGAGTTGGATCATCGCTCGTCAGGACCGGGCGTGGTATGCCGTCGGGGAGGCCAAACGACGCCTTGAGCGGCTCGGCCAGTCTCAAGAGCAAATCGACAAGCTGGATGGCGATTGGTCGGAATTTACGAAGACTGAGCGTGCCCTTTTCACCGTGGCCCGCAAACTGGCGGCCTCGCCCGTTGTGCTCACGGATGAAGACGTGGCCGACGCGGTCAAACTCGCCGGTCCCCGAGATGTCGTGCAATTGATCAGCTATACGACCAGCCGGGCAGCCTTCGACCGCATCACGGAAGCCTCTGGCTTGCGGTTGGAGGAGTGAAAGAGGGCCGTCATCGGCGACCTGGAATCGCAACGGGGGCAGTGAGCATCTGCCAGGTGTGCATGATTCAAATTTTTCGTGGTCTGAACGACGGTGGCTGGGAATCCCAATTTCAGCAGGAGCGTTTCCCCCGGTCCTGAACTTCGAGTAGATTGGAGATTGCAACAGCCGGATTGTTCGCGAAGGGCAATCCGACCCGGGTCACGAGAGCCCACGCAACCGCCCCAAGGCGGGGCGTGGGCTTTCTTTTTGATGCGGTGAGCGGGTTCGAGGTGCGGGAATGATCACCGATCGTCGCTTCGATCGCTACCGGGAATTGCAATCCTACGTGAGCTGGACCGACGAGGATGCCCGGCGGATCGGGGCTGTCGCTTCCCTGCTCGATCCTGACCTGCCCGCCTTGATCGACGACTTCTACGCCCAGCTCGAGCGACACCCCGCGGCTTTCAACGTGATCAGGGGGGGACAGCCTCAGATCGACCGCCACAAGGCCACGCTCTTGCAGTGGGTCCGCGAGTTGCTTGCCGGCCGGTACGACGAGTCGTATGTGGATCGCCTCTGGCTGGTCGGTTGGCGACACGTTGAGATTGGCCTCGATCAAGTCTACGCGAACGTGGCCTTGTCCCGACTCCGGACCGGACTGGGCCGCGTCCTCCAGGAAAACTGGAAGGGGGATCATGCCTTGCTCGAGGAAACCGCCCGTTCCTTGAACAAGCTGCTCGACCTCGACCTGGCCATTATCGAGGCTGCCTATCAATCCGAACTCGCATTGCGTCTCCCGCGCACAGAGCAATTGGCAGTCCTTGGCCAGGTCACGGGGGGAGTCGTCGAGGGCCAGCGGGCCGGGGATAAGCTGAAGCGGCAGGCGGAGATTATCCGGTCACTCCTGGAGAACGCCTCAGACGCCATCGTCGTCGTTGATGTCCACGGGAAGATTCTGCTCTGCAACCCGGCCGTCGAGCGCTTGATCGGTCCGCTCAGGGTCGGGGCTCCTCCTGAGGAATGGGCACTCTTGGGGATGGCCTACCATCCCGATACCGCCACCACGTATTCGCTCCAGGAGCTGCCGCTCGTCCGTGCGCTCAGGCGTGAGCCGGTCACCGATGAGGAGGTTTTTGTCAGGCAGCCGGGGGCGCATTCGGGGCGCTGGATGAGCGTCAACGCGAGCCCGATCTGCGATGATGGAGTGATCAAAGGGGCGGTCGTCATCTACCGCGACATCACCGAGCGGAAGCGGGCTGAGGAGGAGCTACGGCGACAGCGCGACCTGGCCGAAGGGTTGATCGACGCGGCCCCGGCCGTTGTCGTTCTCCTGAGTCCGGAGGGCCGCATCGTCCGCTTTAACCATTTCGCGGAGGAACTCTCCGGCTACCGGGCGGAGGAAGTGCTCGATCGGGACTTTTTCGAGACCCTCTTACCCGTACGGGATCGGATCCGGATTCGGGAGGTCTTCCGGAAGACCCTCGACGAGGTGGAGACCAGGGGGACGGCGAACCTGATCGTGACCAAGAGCGGGCGGGAGCGTGAAATTCGCTGGTCCCATCGGGTCCTCAATGATGCTGAGTCAAGGATTGTTGGCGTATTGGCCATTGGCCAGGATATCACGGATCTCAAGGAGGCTCAGGAGCGTGCGCTTCATGCGGAACGGCTGGCCGCCATCGGGGAGATGGTTGCTGGGCTCGCTCACGAGAGCCGCAACGCGCTTCAGCGCAGCCAGGCCTGTCTGGAGATGCTATCCCTGCATGTCCAGGACCGACCCAAGGCAATTGACCTTATCGATCGCCTTCAGCAAGCCCAGGACCAACTCCACCTTCTCTACGAGGATGTCCGTGGCTATGTCGCGCCGATTCGGCTCGAGCGACGCAACTGCAAGCTCGCCGAGATCTGGCGGGAGGCTTGGATCAACCTGAAACCCCAACGAACAGGCCGAGTGGCCGCACTCGTGGAAATGAGTGACGATCCCGATCTGCGCTGGATGGTCGACCCATTCCGCCTGGGGCAAGTCTTTCATAACATCCTCGAGAATGCCCTGACCGCGTGCTCGGATCCGGTCAAGATTGAGGTCTGCTGTAGGAGAATCGAGGTCGATGGCCCCCCTCTTCTCCAGGTCACCGTTCGCGACAATGGTCCAGGGGTCGCCTTGGAATACCGTGAGCGGGTCTTCGAGCCATTCTACACGACGAAAACGAAGGGGACCGGCCTGGGCATGGCGATTGCCCGACGCATCATCGAGGCTCACGGCGGGCAGATTGCCGTGGGGGAAGCCATTGGCCAGGGCGCCGAGATTGTGATCACTTTACCGCTAGGGGAGTCATGAACCACTCGCTACGGATTGCCGTTGCCGACGACGAACCCGACATGCAGGAATACTTCCGCACGATCCTGCCACACCTGGGACACGAGGTGATCGCCGTCTCGGGAACCGGCCGAGACCTTGTCGAGCACTGTCGTGTCGGAAAACCAGACCTGGTGATTACCGATATCAAGATGCCCGACATGGACGGCATCGACGCGGCGGCCCTCATTTACAAGAATTCCGCAGTTCCCGTGATCCTGGTTTCCGCCTACCATGACCCTGCCACAATTCGACGTGCGGAGGCCGACTTCGTGATGGCCTTTCTCGTCAAGCCGATCAAGCAGGCCGACCTCGAACCGGCCATCGCAATCGCCATCCGCCGCTTCGATCAGTTCCAGGCCCTCCGCAAGGAGGCTGCCGACCTTAAACAGGCTCTCGAGGATCGCAAGACCATCGAGAAAGCCAAGGGCATCCTCATGAAGAAGGCGAACCTTGATGAACACGAAGCCTTCCGCAGACTGCAAAAAATTGCCAGTGACAAGAACATGAAATTGATCGAAATTGCCCGGATCATTCTTACGGCTGAAGAGGCTTATGGAGGCGAATAGGCATGTCGTTATTGCTGAGTTTATGGTTAATTTTGAAATTATTGTATTTTGGCAATTGTTTTTGTTGCTTTGTTTGGGTGATTCGAGGCAGGCTCGCGAGATGGCGTGAGTGGAGGCCGCATCCACTGCACGACGCGATCCTCCTTGTCTTTGAATTACGTGCGTGATATGATGCGTCGTGGGCTTACTGATCACGCTCTCTTCGGAAATCTTGTGGGCGAGCGAGGTCGCGAGGCCAAGGCTCAGGCCCGACTCCACTCAGGTCTTGGAGGCGCATCGCGGCCGCAAGGGAATGCTCGAGTCTCACACGATGTTGGCTTCCAACGAGGAGATTGCGGCAGGATCTCTCTCGCGATCGTTATGAATCAGGTGGAGGCGGCTCATGCGTTATCCGACCGGTCACAAGGAGCAGACCAGGGCCAAGATCCTCCGGGCGGCGGGGAAGGTCTTCCGGCGCGAGGGGTATCATGCGGCGGGGGTGGATCAGGTCATGGAAGAGGCGGGGCTCACCGCCGGAGGGTTCTACGCCCACTTCCGCTCCAAGGAAGCGCTCCTCGCCGAGGTGTTGGCGCCCGCCTCGTCCGAAACGGACACCCCACCAGAGAAGGAGCGTCAGGGGGCGGCTGGTCTCGCCTCGGCAGTCGCCTTCATCGAACGCTATCTTGCCCCACGGCATATGAGGAACACCGAGGACGGCTGCCCGCTGCCGGCCTTGGCCTCCGAGATCGCACGCGCAGGCGGGCCGGTGAAGGCGAGCTTCGAGGCCATCGTCCGTAACCTTGCCGCCCGGCTGATGGCCGCTGCGGGAGAGGAACTCTCGGAGGATCGGGCCCTCGCGATCGTCGCCCTTTGCGTCGGCGGACTCGGAGTCGCCCGATCCGTCCAGGATGAAGCTCTGGGCGAACGGATCCTCGCCTCTTGCCGTGACTTCGCCAAGGCGAGCCTGGTCACAGATTCTGAACCGCTGTCTTCGATTCCGCCTCTCCACCGCAAGACGAACTGACGTTCGTGCCGTGAAAATAGGCGATCTCCTATTTCACGCGGGGAAAGACCCGTCCGCGGAGCCAGACTTCGCGAATGGACTGACTGTTGCCGATCGCTCGGGATGGGTCCGCATCCAGGACGATGAAGTCGGCCCGGAGTCCGGGGGCGATCCGGCCGCGGTCGGTGAGCCTCAGCGCGTCGGCCGCGTTGGCGGTGGCGATCTTCAGAGCCTGTTGCGGAGTCAGGCCGGCTTCAACCATGAGTGCCAGCTCGCGGTGTTCTGCGATCCCGGCCACGCGCAGCGGAGTGGCGCCGCTGTCGGTGCCGAAGCCAATTTTGACGCCTGCGTCGTGAAGCGTTTTGAGGTTGCGTAGGTTCATTGCGAGTGAGGCTCGCGCTGCCGCGGTTTTGGGATCGGCAAGCACTTTGGAGCGCCAGGCTGGGTCGGCGAACTGGCGGGCGAGCTCGGGCGAGAGGGCTGCTTTGGCGAACGGAGTTTGCGTCCACGGCGCCTGATCGGCCCAGGCGAACGTGGCATCGTCAAGGCTCAGGGTCGCGACATACCAGACGCCTTGGGCTTTCATCGCATCAATAAACACCGGATCAACCGGCTGGTCGCGCACGCCGTGGGCAATGATGTCGGCCCCGGCCGCGACAATTGCCTTGGCATCTGCCAGGTCATGGATATGGGCGGCGACGCGGATGCCCCGGCGATGGGCTTCGTCGATGACTGCATTGTAGACCTCGGGGCTCATCTTGGCGGGCACACCGCCGGCGAAATCATCGAGCCAGATCTTGATCAGGTCGGTCTTCCGCTCCGCCATCGCCGTGATGGCGGCCCGCGCCTCGACCGCGTTGCGTGGGCGGAAGAGCTGGTCCGGGCCGAGCTTGACCATTGCTTGCGGCGGCGCGCCGTCGGGCACTCCGACTCCGCGATCTACGCCGAACAGATCGGCGCCATCGGTCCGGCCGGCATGAGCCTCGGCCCGGATCGTCTCGAAGAGAGGTCCATTGTTGCCCAGGGCGGTGACGGTCGTCACACCGTAGTCGCGATATTGACGCAACTCCGCCTCGATCCTGGTCCTCGTATAGTTCTCGGCCCCGGTGGACGTGCCACCGACTTGCCCAATGTGACTGTGATCGGAAACGAGGCCAGGGATCATCGTGAGCCCGTGGGAGTCACGAATCTCCGCCCCCTCGGGGATTGCCGTTCCGCTGGGACCGACCGTGACAATGCGATTGCCCTCGATCACCACCACCGCCTCGTTGATGGGAGGCCCCCCCTTGCCATCGACCAGCCGAACGTGCGTGAAAGCCACGACGTGTTCTGCCGCCGTTGCAGGCAACAGCGAGAAGCCCCAGAGCATCGCAGACAGGCGGGCGATCGATGTGATTTTCATGCTGCCTTTCCTTACCATCGCTTTTGGGCCTGCCATGAGGAGGGGGACACCTGCTCGCCTTGGGGAGAATCGTCTCAATGGGACGTAGCGTTGTTGATGAGGATGTCCCAGACTCCATCGGTCTGGAGCCGGCGCACCGTGGTGCCCGGCCCGGCGCCCCTTTTTTCTTGGGTCAGCCCGACGCCAGCAAGGCGTCCCATGCCCCTGGGCTCACTCGTGAGTAATAGCGGCCATTGCTCTGGACCACGTCGAGAGGACATCGATAAACGGCTGAGAGAAGTTCCGAGGTAAGCACTTCCTCGGGAGTCCCTTCCGCGGCGACCTTCCCTTCGTCGAGAACCATGACCCGCGAGACGGCCGGCGGTAGTTCCTCCAGGTGATGCGTGATCAAGACCACCGTCGGACGTTCGTCGCCGGAGCGGAAGAGCGACTCGATCGTCGCGAGGACCTGCTCTCGAGCCAGGAGGTCGAGGCCCGCCGTCGGCTCGTCGAGCAAGAGGAGTCGAGGCTTGCGTACCAGGGCCCGGGCGATCAGGCAGCGAATCCGCTCGCCGTTGCTCAGGGTCCGATAGGGGTGCCCCATAACTGACCGGAGCCCGACCACGCCGAGGAGCCGTTCCGCCTCGGCCCGGAGCTCACCGGGGGGTTCGCTGTACAGTCCGACCGTCCCGAAGGCCCCCGTCAGGGCGACCTGCAACGCTGTCATTTCGGGGGCCGGCTCGGCCTGCCCGATGGGCTGGACGAGCCGGAGCGACTCGCGGAGCTCGTGCAGATTCACCGAGCCGAACACCTCACCAAGGACGGAAACTTCCCCCTCGGTCGGCCAAAGGTAGCCCGAGATGACCCGAGCGAGTGAGCTTTTGCCACTGCCGTTCGGCCCAAGGATGGCGACGCACGCTCCCGTCGGCACCGTCCAATCGACATCCTTCAAAATCCAGCGGTCCTCCTTCTGCACGCCCACACCTCGGGCGACGATGGCGAACCCGTCCGAACGGCCGTTGCCGGCCCCCTCCGCTGCGCTTCGATCCATGGTCTCGACCTTTGGTCCCATCCAATGCAAAGTACAAATCAATCCTGACCGGGCCAGCTCGGAGAGCCGTCCGGTCATCGATCCGATAGAATCCCCAAATGACACGAGCAACCCTTGCTTTGTTCGCTCGTCCCGCCCGTGGAGTCATTTGTATTGGACGAGTCGGGGCCTTTCCAGTCAAGCGAGAGCGGCAAAGGGGAGCACGATTTCATCCCATCCTTCGTCCATAACGAGTGGGTGGCACGGGCCTTGCATTCCTCGAGCCTTCCCCGAGCGTGAGCCTCCCCTGAGCCGTCGGCCGCGAATGGTGGTGCCGTGCGAACCATCGACAACCATCCCATCGCGTGGAGGCTGCCATGGATCGACCCAGGACATTTCTCAGTCGATGGTTGGCCCAGGTTCACAGACTCTGATCCTCGGACTCCCGTTTGGGACGTCTGTCATCAATGACTTTATTTCACGAACCTGTTTAGTGCGTTCTTGGTTGTTTTGAGCAGGGTTTCAATGGTGGTTTTTTGGGGGGATCTGTAAACCGATTTATTCCTGGTCGCTACGGGAATTCATGCTTTCAATATTACGCGAACACTGGCAAGAAACGCTCTTGAAGTCCAAGATTGCGTGGCCTTCGAAATCGAGTGGTCTCGACGGAATCCTTGTGGAGACGGAAGGCTGGCCGAAAACTTGAGAAAAAAGATCAAACCTAGATTGATCATCCCCATGCGCCTGACGTATATTCGGCTCAGACTAAAGTTGTCTGCGTTGAGTAAGCTCTCCACGAAAACTTGCCGGTCGTTTTTCGAGGGTGCCGTTGCCGATTCTCGCGCTTCGGATACCCTGCGGGCCTCATCTGCCTCACTTGCAGAAAGGTCGACAATGCAAACGAGCCGAATAGGATGATCTCGCATCTCACCCGAACCTCTACGGGTGTTGGATCATTGTGGACTGGACCAGCCGATCGGCCTCCGATCGCCGCGCGGGGAGCGGCAATGCTCGCCCTCCGTGTGCTGGCACGAAGTTTCGGACCTTCGATTCCGAATCCCATCTTTTTCGCATAAGAATCCAGCCAGGAGCCAATCCCAGGCCGATCGTTGCTTACGACAACTGTCACACCGTTTGTGTGTCTGTTGCGGCGAAGTCGAGCTCCGATGGTACGTGTCACTTTGACTGCATGTCAAAGTGGCTTATGAGAAGAGCCATACCACGTAAATCCGAAGCCCGTTTTCAGATCCGAATGCCTCTGCAATCGTTCGCGGTGGCGGCTCCATGCGCAAAATCAGGTCGGACAGCGTTCGTTGTTGGTTCCTTCTTTTCTAATCCAGAGGGTTTTCCCGATGAGAAGCAAGCGAGAAGGTTTCACGCTGATTGAACTGCTGGTCGTCATCGCCATTATTGCGGTCTTGATTGCCCTTCTGCTTCCCGCGGTGCAGGCGGCGCGCGAAGCGGCCCGGCGTTCGCAGTGCGTCAACAATCTGAAGCAGTTCGGGCTTGCGATGCACAATTACCATAATGTCAACAACAGCTTCCCCATGGGGTCCGGCAGCGGCGTACTCGCTCCGGCGACGATGAGCTATCAGGCCAAGGAGTCTTGGAGTTCGCACGCGGCCTTGCTCCCGCAACTCGAGCAGAATGCGCTTTACAACGCAATCAACTTCAACTTTACCTGTGATTCCACGGGGTACCCCACCGCATACCCCAACTACACCATCTTCCACACGCAAGTCCTCACGTTCCTTTGCCCTTCGGATCCGAATGGGCCGACCGCCGCGAACGATGGCACCGCCGGCAATAATTGCTATTTTGCGTCCATCGGGGCCACCACCGACATCCTTGGTGGGAGCGGCTCGAATACCAATACCGCGACGCCGAACCTGTCCAACGTCCCGACGACAGGTCTGTTCGCTTTCCAACAATCCAAGACCATTGCCAGCGTTGTTGACGGCACGTCGAACACAATCGCTTACTCCGAATCGACGGTCGGGAGTACCTCGGCAAGGCCGAAGTCGAAGCTGGTCGGTCTGGTCGGCGTACCGCTTCAGACCGGGGCCACCGGGGCCATTCAGTACAACGCATTCAATAATCCGGCCGGCGTGAAGGCCGGCATCGCTGCGTGCTCGCAGACCTGGAACAACTTGACAAAGACGCCCGACCTACAACGTGGCGATAACTGGTGCCAAGGAGCGATGTGTGCGACCTTGTTCAACACCATCGTCCCCCCCAATGGCGAGTCGGATGAATGGGCCTACTGCGGTTTTCTCGCCTCGGGTGCGTGTTCTAATATCAGCAATGCGGATAGCTATCACTCCGGCGGGGTCAATGTGCTCCTGGCCGACGGTCACGTCCAGTTCATGAAGGACTCAACCAATCAGAACACCTGGTGGAGTCTGGGGACGATCGGCTGTGGCGAGGTGATCAGTAGTGACTCATTTTGAGGTCAATCAAGACGTCTTCTTGGAGCAGGACCGGGGGCTTTGTCGCCCTCGGTCCCCTCGGCATGTCGCGCACCTTCGGAACGCCCGACCAAACCAAAGAGAGTCGGGCCGGGAGGCGATGATCTCTTGGCACGCTGCTCCGGTTCGCTCGAACCAGGAACTCTTGACGTATGCTGAAATTGCCGTTACGATAAGGTTGTCATTGCTCATGGCGGGCAATTGATCGAGGCTATGGTGGCCCCACCTTGCGAATTTGCGCATGGTCGGGGCTGTTTGTTTGCGCCTGGCCCGCCCTTCCGATGAACGGAGATCCGGAACGCCCTGCATTTCGGTCCAGTGCACTGCGGTAATGGCTGCCGCCCCGGGTCTCGGTGTTGGACTCTCCATCCCGAGGCGCACAGGAGTCGTCACCATGACTGTTTCACTCACCCATACCCACGATCGCGAGATATTGGCGCTCCCGGGGGTAAGTTTGGGAGCCGGCCTTTCCCTTGAGGTCGAGCGCCGACTTCGCGGTAGCGGTTACCTGGCCTTGCGCGGCGTTTCGTACGAGGTCTGCGCAGGGATCGTGCGGCTTCGCGGTTGCCTTCCCACCTACTACCTGAAGCAGGTCGCCCAGGCGATCGTCTCCGAGATCGACGATGTCGACCAGATCATCAATCAGATTGAAATCGTTGCCCCCGCAGGCCGCTCGCCTCTTGGCCGTGAGGGGAACGGTGAGGAAACCATGGGCGTGACCGGCTCCAACCCGTGCGAACGGGGTCTTCCATCGTGGGAAGGGCCGAGCCCCTCCACGCATCCAGAAGGGAGTGGGGAACAATGCTGGTCCTGAGCCGCAAGTTGAACGAGGCGATCATGATCGATGGCGCGATCCGTGTCACGGTCGTAGGGATTCGCCACAACCAAGTCCGCCTTGGGTTCGAGGCCCCCAACCGGGTTGGGATCTATCGTGAGGAACTGTGCGCCCCAATCCGATCCAAGGAGGAACTCGCAGAGTTGCCCACGATGGCCACCCCAGCGAGTCCCCCCGCGCAACCAGGCAGGTCACCGGAGAACTTCATGAAGCCGATCGTGGCAATGCCCACGGAATGAACAGGTCGGATCAGGTGAAGCGGGGTTGCCGAAATGGCGCGGATTTCCTGGCCCTGGCGGAACCCACCAAAGTTGAGTTCACGAAGTCGTTCCTTTCATGGAGAATTCTGCCATGTTGACCCACCAGAATCGCTTGATCGTGGAGGATGCACTGTGCGCCAGCCGTTCCGTGCACACCCTACGGGTGCATCATTGCGAATTCCCGGAGATCCGGGCCGAGTGCTCGACGGTCGCCGAGGGGGTCACCCATTTGATCGTGCAATTAAAATGCGCACGAGAAAATATTCAAAGCAAATGGCGATGTGATCTGATCGACCGGGCCATTGACGATGCGAACGAACTGCTCCAGGCGATGGCCGAGGCTGAACTGAACAAGGATAATGCGCCCTGCGAGTGCACTGTCCATGTTCCCGATCAGATCGAAACAACGCTCCCCGAACGTCGTTCATCCCTGTGAGGCCGCTGTGCCGCCGTTCGTCGCGGTGAGGCTCGCCCTCGGAGAAAGGGGAACCCTGGAGTTGCAACACCGAGTCTGGGATTGTCGAGCCTCTCGGTCTCTCACTCGCAGCCAGGAGTGAGTCATGATGAAGAGTCTCTTGGTCGGCCTGGATGGCTCCGACGACAGCCACGCGGTCTTGGAGCTGGGCTTGCGCTGGGCGATGCGATTCGACGCCTTGGTAGTCGGCCTGGGAATTATCGACGAGCCAGGTATCTTCACTTCGGGATCGTCGCTGCTGGGGGGGCCGCATTATTGGCGAACGGCTTCCCCCGCTCATTCACTTTACGGTGCGCGCCGTCAGGTGAGTGAGAGCCTGGAGGAATTCGTACGGCGCTGTCACAAGGCGGGCGTGGAATGCAGGACGTTGGAGGACGTCGGATCTCCTTTCGTCCAGATCCTCATGGAGGCGCAACGCTACGACCTTATCCTGCTTGGCCAGCAAACCCATTTTGACTACGGGTCCCTGGGCGAGCCTGACGAGACACTCGGCAAGGTTCTGCAAGAGAGTCCTCGGCCGGTGGTCGCCGTCCCGAGGACGCTTGGTGGGGGCGAATCCATTGTCGTCGCCTACGACGGCAGCCTTCAATCGGCCCGTGCTCTGTCCGCATTCGAGGGTTCGGGGCTTGGTCAGGGACGCGAAATTCATGTCGTCAGTGTCTCCAACGACAAGAAAGAGGCCACGCGTCGTGCCGATCGCGCGGTCGAGTTTCTCCAATTGCACAGTCTTAACGCGCTCCCCTATCCGGTCGGCACCGACCACCAGCCGCCGGAGGTTCTTCTCGAGATCCTCAGACTCTACGATTCCGGTCTGCTGGTGATGGGAGCTTACGGGCAGCCGGTCCTCCGTGAATTCTTTCTCGGTTCGACCACCCGTACCATGCTGGAGAAGTGTCCCGTTCCGCTCCTCCTCTCCCACTAATGCTCAGGATGCGTTTGCTCATGTCCGTCACCATTGTGGAGGCGACGAACAACACCTTGAGAAGCGAATTGTTCCAAGCGACATCCAAAATGCTCCAGGAGGTTACCGCTCAGGAATGTCCTTACCTCTAGCGGCTTGACACAAAACCGTCCTCCTGTCATGCTTGTTTGTCATGAGGACTATCGGCTCACGAAGGGCCGATATTCTTTGGCTAAGATAGCCCCGCAGTGCGACGATTCGCACGGCGGGGCTTTTTTTGTACTCCACATGCCGTACCGATCCTGCTCTCGAGGACAAAAGTCGTTACTGCCTGTTGCTAAACTCGAGGATGTGCAGATCATCGGTGAATGGGATATGCTGGTGATTTGTAGTGTCGTTGACGATCGTTTTGGAGCCGGCGTTTACGAGTGGTCGACCGGCGCCTGCTGATCAGGAGTGACATTCGCCAGACGTGCCGTATATGCCTCCCCGTCAGGATTGGATTTGAGAACGCATGGGAAGGAGTCAGCCCAGTACGACTTGTCATGCCGGGGTGCTGAGCCAGGAGCGGATGCTGGATATCGGCCAGGGAAATGAGCAGGCGGGTTGGCAAGTCCAGTGATGTCGGCCAATCCCTTCTCTTCCGACACTGCCGTTTGATGAGGAGCATCATGGCGACTGAACGTGAAATTCAGGAGATGATCGCTCGGTGCGTGAGCATCATGGTCTTTTACTACAACAGCGGAAGGTCTGCGCATACGAAGGACCAGATGGCCGCGGAGGTCGGTGCCGTTGCTCATTTTGTCAAGAAGTGGCGGTTGGTGGATGATCTCCGTGTGCGCATTCTTGATTCGGTTACCGCTGAAATGATCGCGCGCTACGGCTCCGAGTTGGGGGTTCGGCTCGACGGTGAATTCTACAAGGCGTTCATGGATGCGGATGTGCCGACGCAAAACCACTTTCCATCGGAGGCCTTGCTTTAAGCCAAGAGTAAGGCGACGTGAAAAAAATGGTGTTCGCGGGGTCGTACGATGAGACGCGGCGATGGTTGGGGCTTCAGAGCGAAACGTTGAGCCGGCCACGGAGTCTGTGCGGCCGGTTCGTGCTGTTGTCGAATCGGAAGACTTGGTTAATTCAAATCACCATTGAAATGCAAGGTCAATGATTGAAATATTGTATTTTTAGTAATGGAAGGGGGTCTGTGGCCCGAGGGAAATACGGCCGAGCCGGCCGGGCTATTCCGGCTCGGGAGTATCCGCACCAGGCGTGAAGGGGCCTGCTCCGTTTGTCGGGGGAGGAGGCTGCTGAGTCGGTGTGGTTGGAGCCGCGATTGTTTTGGGCGGATGATCGTTGAGTTGGACCCCGACGACGCGCTCGAGCGAGGCGAGCGCTTTACCCAGTTCGGACTCCAGGCGAGCGATCTGAAGGCGAACGGTGAGGAGTTCTCTCAGGCCGGTGATCAGGGTGATGAAGTCCTGATTGCCGACGCGATAGTCGTTCGTTGCGAGTTCGAGCACGTTCTCTGCTCGTGGCAGATAGCTCGTTTGGAAGAGTTCGAGCACTTCGCGCCGGGCTTTGGCCTCGAGGAACAACTCCTTCACCTCTTCGTAGGTTTCGTCTCTGAGATCGGCGTAGCGCCGGGAGTCAGCGATGGCTCGGGCCTGGGCCTCGCTCACCCCGGCGGCGAGCTTCTGTTGATAGATGGGTAGGTTGAACCCGACGATGAAGCCGACGTTGTCTCGCCCGTCGGCGATGGAGGACATGCTGTTCACTCGCGTCATCATGCCGTAGGCGAGACCTGCGGTGATGTTCGGGTAATAACGCTTCTTGGCGAGCTCCACCTGCCGCTCGTCGCGGGCGACTTCGGCGAGTCGGCCTTGCAACTCAGGACGGGCCGCAGCGGCGAGGCGGTAGAGCATTTCGACCTGGGCGGGGACCTGAGCAACCTGCATTTCCGAGAGCGCCCGCAGGTCTGCCTCGGGGCTGACGTGGAGTTGCCGGGCGAGGGCGGCTTTGGCCCCCGCGAGCTCCTGGCGGACGGTGACCAGTTCACTCTCCACGTCTGTGACGATGTTTTGGGCGCGAAGCACGTCCTGGAGCGTTGTCGTACCCGACTTGAGCCGCTCTCGGGCGAGGACGACGAAATCCTCTGCGAGCTTCTTATTGTCGGCCAGGATCGTTTCGGCCTTCTGGTTGAAATAAATGCTGTAGTAGGCGCGCTTCACCCGTGAGACGACCTCGAGCTGGGCGGCGAGCAACTCGTAAAAGGCGGCCTTCGCCTCCTGCTCCGCCGCCTGGCCGCGTAGCTTGAGTGTGCCGAACCAGGGGAACTGCTGGGTGATCATCAGCTCATACGGCATATAGCCCATGAGCGAGTATTGCGGCGCGTTACTTGGGAAGGGCCAGATGGTGTTTTGCACCATCGGGTCCTCGAGTGCGGTCTCTTGCGGGATCCGCTGCTTCATGGCGAGCAGGTTGAACCGAGCGGCCTGCACCCCGCGGTTCTCGGCCAGGGCGTGGCAAATGTACACGTCGACCGGTTGCTCGCCACTGAGCCCGGCAGGGACCGGGGCCGGGTCGAGTGCCGTGGCCATTGGCTCATCAGGGCGGATCGATTCCGGCGGTCGATGCGCCGTGGCATGGACCTCGTTGGCCACTTCCTCATATTCCAGGAGCGGCAATGGGTGAACGCAGCCACCCATTGCGACAAGGACGCTGAGAGCGATCAGGCCATGAGTTGGTTGTCGGATCATTGCCGGCCCCTCTTTATTCCCTGTGAACTCAATGCACGCACCATCGGC
The DNA here is from genome assembly GCF_000242455.2 of Singulisphaera acidiphila DSM 18658. Taxonomy (GTDB): domain Bacteria; phylum Planctomycetota; class Planctomycetia; order Isosphaerales; family Isosphaeraceae; genus Singulisphaera; species Singulisphaera acidiphila. The sequence goes on along the minus strand of NC_019892.1, from coordinate 3,141,048 downwards.
GCAACCGGCAATATCGTCATTCAAAGGAACCTCAGGTCGTGTATCGGCTGAGAAGACTCGTTCGCTTGTATCGATTCTTTAGTCACGAGCGAGTCTCGAGAAAAGACGGGCTTGGAAACGCCTCGATCGAGCCGCAGATTTCCAACGAAACCAGGGCGGCGTGGACCGTCGTCGTTGTCGCAGTCGGCCATGCTTAAGATTTGACGGGCCACTGCCGAACTTGTTTTCAAGACGACAGCGCGGTAGAATGCCTGGAACTTGCACGATCCCCCGGCTCCTTTAACACTTTTTAGGCCATGACAACACAACGCCCGAGCACGAACGTCGCCTTGGTTGCCTTTGTGGCGATCGTGGGGATGCTCTCGTTCGCGGACGTTGCTTCGGCCTGCTCAACGACGAAGTCCAAGTCCGCATCGACCTCCCGAGCCTGCTGTGCGAGCCGACCGTCGGCTGAGTGCGGCTGTTGTGGTAAAGTCGAGTCCTTGCCACCGTCGACCGATGCGATGGGGGAGGATGCGGTCGTTGCCGCTCCCGCTCGGCTGAGTTCTCCGCCGGCTTCGGCTTCGTGCGAATGCCGGGCAAACGAGCCCGCCGCTCCTTCCGAGCGGCCGGCCCAGCCGACGAACAGCCAACGCACCGATGGGCTGAGTGCTGAAACCTTGGCTGCCGTCCCCCAGACGGCCCGGCCTTCGCTCTCGTTCGGCCGCCTTCGGCTCCCGAACGAGAGCCTGCTCAAGTCTCCGCTCTACCTTCGAACGTCACATCTCTTGATCTGAACTCCCCCCTTGCGAGTGACGACTTTGCGCTGCGCTCGTTTGGCGTCTTTCTCGCCAGACGTTCGCTCGGCAGCAAGCCGTTCCGAAACCACGCCCGATCGTGATTGACGCACGCAAGAAACGCGCCCCTTGGGCTTCTCACCCGAGTTGAGCGAGGAGTTTCGATCATGGCCGTTCATGGACCTTCCGGTCAGTCCGACTCGGGTGCGCCTGAGTCTTTCGCTCGGCCTGCGCCGAGTGCGGCGAATGAGCCGCAATTGACCCGCTGGCAGAAGTTTCGGATGGTGGTGAAGGTCGTTGAGCTCAGGCTCCGCTTCATTGCTTTGATGGCCGCCACGGGCCTGGTTTTCGCCTACTGGGACACCCTCTGGAATCACTACGAGAAGTGGTCCCGTCCGCCGGGCGAGACGCACGCGGCCGCGTCTGACACCGAACACTACTGCCCGATGCACCCGACGGTAATTCAGGCCGAGCCGGGCTCATGCCCGATCTGCGGCATGCCGCTTTCGAAGCGGAAGAAAGGGGAGAAGGAGACGCTTCCGGCGGGGGTTCTCGCTCGGGTCTCGCTTGCTCCCTTCCGGGTGGCCCAGGCCGGGGTACGGACGAGTGAGGTGAACTACGCTCCGCTCTCCGAGACGATGACGACCGTTGGCACCATCGAAGTCGATGAGCGGTTGCTCAAGCGCATTTCCTCGAAGACCAAGGGCATGGCCCGGGTCGATCGGCTCTTGGTGAATTTCACCGGTACCAAGGTGAAGGCGGGGGAACCGCTCGCGGAGGTGTATAGCCCTGAGTTATATCAAGCGATCCAGGAACTCCTCCTCAATCAGAGCTCGATGCGTAAGCAGTCACCGATGCAGACGACGCTCGGCCGCTCGGTGTTGGGAGACCCGGGGGAGCTGGTCCGGCTCTCCGGCGAGAAGCTCAAGCTCTGGGGCATTACCCAGGCTCAGGTCGACCAGATCCTTCGCGAGGGGAAGGCTGACTTCCGCCTGCCCATCCTCGCGCCCATCGGCGGGGTGGTGATCCGGAAGAATGTGATCGAGGGGGAATACGTCAGCGAGGGGCAGGCGCTGTTCGAGATCGCCGACCTCACGCATGTTTGGGTCAAGGCGCAAGTCTTCGAGAATCAGTTCTCGCTGGTTCGCGTCGGGCAGTCGGTAGAAGCGACCGTCGAGGCCTATCCGGGCGAGGTTTTCTCAGGGAAGGTTGCGTTCATCGACCCGGTCCTGAATTCCGAGACGCGCACGGTCACCGTCCGGTACGACCTGGAGAACGCGGACCTTCGCCTCCGCCCGGGGATGTTCGCCACCGTCACGCTCAAGACTCCGGTTGCCGACACCCCGGCGTTCCGCTCTCGGATCGTCTCACGTCCCGCCTTGGGAACGGCTCGGCGTGCGAGTCTCACTGTTGACGAACAGAAGGTCTGCCTCGTGACTCACGCGAAGCTCGGTTCGATGGGCACTCCCATCCCGATCGAGCTTCAAGGGCAGAAGCTCTGGATGTGCTGTGAAGGGTGTGAGGAGAAGCTCAAGGGGGAGCCCGTGAAGTACCTCGCCCGGCTCGCCCCGGCGCCGAGGGACGAGGTGCTCACCGTCCCTGAGTCGGCGGTCATCGACACCGGGACGAAGAAGGTCGTCTATGTCGAGACGGATCCCGGCGTCTTTGAAGGGCGCGAAGTCGTGCTCGGCCCGATCTCGGGCGACCGCTACCCGGTGCTTGACGGCCTCTCCCCCGGCGAGTCGGTGGCGACTTCGGGCTCGTTCCTGATCGACGCCGAGAACCGGCTGAACCCGAAGGCGGCCGTTAAGCCGATCGCCGCTGCGACACAGTCGGCCGCCGCCCCCGCGACGCCCGTCCACCGGCATTGAGAACGGAGGTTGGTCCATGATCGAAGGAATCATCGAGTGGTCGATCCGGAACCGCTTCCTCGTCATCCTCGCTTCCATCGTGATCGGGATCGCGGGCTTCCGCGCTCTGATGACGATGCCGGTGGATGCCATTCCGGATCAGTCCGAGAACCAGGTGATCGTCTTCACCGACTGGATGGGGCGGAGCCCGCAAGAGATTGAAGACCAGGTCACCTATCCACTCACGACGAAGCTCCAAGGGCTCGCCGGCGTGAAGGTGGTTCGCTCGTCGAGCGAGTTCAACTTCTCGATGATCAACGTCATCTTCGACGACTCGACCGACTATTATTTCGCCCGCCAGCGCGTGCTCGAACGGCTCGCGACCGTCGCTCCCGAACTCCCGCAAGGCGTCACCCCCTACATGGCGCCCGACGCCACGGCCGTCGGCCAGATCTTCTGGTATACCGTCGAGGGGGAGAACTCCGACCTCGGTGAGCTCCGCGCCATTCAGGATTGGTACGTCCGCTATCAGTTGAACTCGGTTCCCGGCGTCGCCGAAGTTGCCTCGGTGGGCGGAGCGCCACGCGAGTACCAGATCGACCTCGATCCGAACCGGCTCCGCTCCTATGGCATCAGCCTGGGCGAGGTCTACTCGGCCGTCCAGCGCTCGAACTCGGCCGTGGGTGGCCGAGTCATCCACAAGGGGAACGCCGAGTATCTGATCCGCTCCGTCGGCTGGATCAAAAACCTCGAGGATTTGAAGGACACGGTCGTCGCCCAGCGCGGGGGTGTGCCCATCGATTTGCGCGCCATCGCCTCGGTTCAGTTGGGCCCAGGGTTCAAGCGGAGTGTGCTCGAGAAGGATGGTAGAGAGGTGGTCGGTGGCGTCGTGATGATGCGGTTCGGCGAGAACCCACTCGAAGTCACCCGCAAAGTGAAAGAGAAGATCACGACGCTCAGCGCAGGGCTCCCCGAAGGAGTCCGGATCGTCCCCTTCTATGACCGCACCCCACTCATCAACAAGGCGTTGGAAACCGTTTCGGCCACCGTCAAGGAAGAGATCATCATTTCGACCGTGATGATCGTCCTCATCATGGGACACCTGGGCGGTGCGTTCGTCGTCTCGATCACGCTCCCCTTGGCGATCCTCTTCAGCTTTCTGCTGATGAAGATTTTTGGCATCCCGTCGAACATCATGAGCCTTGCCGGAATCGCGATCTCGGTCGGCATTCTCGAGGACCAGGCGGTCGTCATGACCGAGAACGCGGCGCACCACCTCACGCGCCGGTTCGGGAACCGGCGCGTCACGGGGAACGTTCTCGACGTGATTATCCCGGCCTGCCGGACGGTCGGCCGGCCGATCTTCTTCTCGGTGCTGATCACCATCGTCTCGTTTCTGCCGGTGTTCGCTCTGACCGGCCGCTCGGGGAAGATGTTTCACCCGCTCGCCTGGACCAAGACCTTCGCGCTCATCGGCGTGGCGATCCTCGCCATCACCCTTGTCCCGGCGCTGATCCCGATCTTCCTCAAAGGTCGGATCAAGTCCGAGGACGATAGCTGGCTGGTCCGGACGATGATCACCATCTTCAAGCCGATGCTCTCCTGGCTGATGGACCGAACCACGCTTGTCTGCTGGCTCTTCGTCTGCATCCTTGGTACGGGTTATCTCGCCTCGACCCGGCTCGGGAGCGAGTTCATGCCACCACTGGACGAAGGCTCAATTCTCGATATGCCGACGAGCGTCCCGCGGATGTCGGTGACGCAGGCGACGCAGGACTTGAAGGCCCGGGACGCCGTGCTTCGCGGCTTTCCCGAGGTGCTGATGGTGGTTGGCAAGGCGGGGCGTGCCGAGACGGCGACCGACCCTTCGCCGCTCGACATGGTCGAGACGATCATCAACCTTCATGACCGCGAGGTCTGGCCGAAACGAAAGCTCAAGTTCGAGGATGCCCTGATTCAGACTCAGGCCGCGCTCACGGCACTCGAGGCGAAGGGCATTTTGAAACCGGCAGCCACGAAGGAAGAGCGAGACGCCTTTCTGAACGAGGCGGCGATGGAGGTCGTGACCCGGGTCGATGCAACGCTCCGAGACCTGGCATTGCTGCGCCTCAAGGAACACCGAATCGTGCTCGGGAACCAACTCGCGGGTGAGGCCGTCGAGTCGCTGATCGAACGAGTGGACCCGGCGCACATCGACCGCAGACTCACGGCCATGGAGCGTGAGGACCTGGCGAAGACGCTCGGTGATCTCTACGGCGAGCGGCTGGCACTCGAGACGCGGTTCGACGACGTCACCGCACTCGTGAAGGACGCCTCCAGGCGGCTCATTCATCTGGGCGTCCTCAGGGAGCATCCAGACCTGCTCTCGCCTCCTCCCAGTTCGTGGGAACAGGCGGCGGACGCCGTGGGGGAAGTGCTCGGCAAGAGCAAGGAGACGCTCTTCACACGACTCACCGAGCATCTCGTGGGGTTCCACGAAGAGAAGCTCAAGGAGCGGATGAAGACGCTCAACTGGGAACTATTCGACCGCGCTGTCGGCGCGGGCACCTGGGCCGCACTCGAGGAACTGACGACGCGGGCAGACGCGAAGAACCTCACGGTTCGAAAGCCAGAGCCCGACGAACTCCCTGCCCTCCGGGCCACGCTCGAGAAACCGTTCAGCGACCGGCTCTTTCTCTGGCAGAAGTCCAAGCAAGACCTTGTCGACGAGATGGGCACGGCGCTCCAGGTCCCCGGCTGGGGCAACATCTTTACGCAGCCCATCATCAACCGCATCGAGATGCTCGCGACGGGCGTGCGCACGCCCGTCGGCGTGAAGGTCTTCGGCGATAATCTCGACGAGATCCAGCGCGTCAGCCAGGAGATCGCCGAGGTGCTTCGCGGTGTGCGCGGGGCGAACGGCGTGGTGCCCGACCAGATCGTCGGCAAGGGCTACGTCGAAGTCGACATCGACCGCAAGAAGGCCGCCCGCTATGGCATCCAGGTCGGCGACATCCAGGATGTAGTCGAGGTCGCCATGGGGGGCAAGCCGCTGACGATGACCGTCGAAGGTCGTCGGCGGTTTCCTGTTCGCGTCCGCTACGCCCGCGACTTCCGCACCGATGAGGAAGCGCTCAAGAATACGCTTGTTACCGCACGGGGAGCGACCGGCGCTACGGGGGCGGAGGGTGGGGACGGCATGGGTGCCTCCTCTCCGGGGGTGCCCGGATCCGGAGCTGCGGCTCAGCCGGTCCAGGTTCCTCTGTCTGAGGTGGCGGCCGTCCGCGTCGTGGAGGGGCCGTCGATGATCAAGAGCGAGAACGGCCTGCTCCGAGCCTATGTTCAGCTCACAGTCACTGGCCGCGATGAAGTCGGCTTCGTCGAGGAAGCCCGGCGGGTTGTTGCGGATCGGGTGAAACTCCCCCCTGGGATGTACGTCGAGTGGTCGGGACAGTTCGAGAACGAGCTCAAGACCCGCAAGACGTTGCAGCTCGTTTTCCCGGCCGTTATTGCGGTGATCGTGCTGATTCTGTACCTGACCTACAAGAGTTGGATTGATGCCGGTCTGATGATGACGAGCGTGCTGGGGGCGCTCGCCGGAGGGGCGATGTTCCAATGGCTCTTCGGCTTCAACTTCAGTGTCGCGGTCTGGGTCGGCTACATCGCCTGCTTCGGCATGGCGACCGAGACCGGCATCGTCATGCTCGTCTACCTGCGCGAAGCCATCGACGAACGTGGCGGTCTCGAGGGCATCGGGTCGATCGCCGAGTTGAAGGAGGCGATTCTCGACGGGGCGATCCACCGCCTCCGGCCGAAGCTGCTCACCGAAGGCACGACGATCATCTCGATCGCCCCCATGCTCTGGGCGAGCGGCGTCGGCTCCGAGGTCATCCGGCCGATGGCTGCCCCCGTCCTGGGCGGGCTCCTCATCGCCGACGAAGTGATCGATATCTTCCTCCCTGTCCTCTACTTCGCCGTGAAGAAGTGGCAGTGGCGGAAGATTCACCACGTCGGTCTGTTCGACGTGAACGGGCTGAGAACGCCCGGGACACGAAACCATACGGTCACCGTGGCCGAGTAACTTCGTACACCTGGCCGATGCAACCCAAAGGGGCGTGAACTCGACTCAAGGAGAGTTGCCCCCATTGTCACATGGAGTGTCAGAGACGCGAGTTGCGAGAACCAGTCGTACCCCGGAACGGATTCCGAGGATCGATCACCAACCGTTACCTGGACAGGATGCAATCCATGAAGACGTTTTGCCGTAAGTATTCCATGGCGTTCGCTGCGAGTGTCACTCTCGCTCTCGGCCTGACCGGTCTTGCCTTGGCTGACGACGGTCACAAGCACGGCACGCCCCTCCACGGCGGCAAGGTGGCGATGACCAGGGAGTACCACTTTGAGGTTGTCTTCGCGAAAGACGGGCTCAAGGTCTACCCGCGCAGCCACGAGGATCAGCCGGTCGACGCCTCGCGTCTGACCGGGACCGCGACGTTCTATCACCCGAACTCGCCCAAGCCCTGGTTCGAGCGGAAACTTGTCCCGACCGCTGCGAGCCCCGGTCAGGCCCTGTCCTCGATCGGAACCGCCGTCGATCTTGGCAAAGTCCCCGCAAGCGGCGCTAAAGTCGAGTTCAAGGTTGAGGGTTTACCCGAGCCGGCCGAGAAGACGGCGGACTTCACCGTTCCATTTGCCCTGCCGCCGAGCGGTGATTTCATCGTCACCAAAGCGACCAAGGCCGACGAGAAGGCGATCGCGGCGATGAAAACTTGCCCGGTCAGCAATGAAGACCTGGACGCGATGGGCGGGCCGTTGAAGGTTACCTACAATGGCAAATCCACTCTGATCTGCTGCAAGGGTTGTCTTAAGGAACTCCGGGCGCACCCGGGCAAGTATTTCGGTGCCCAGGCCTTGTCTCCTGCCCCGAAAGGTGAGCAGGACTCCAAGCAATAATTGGTACGCCCGGCAAGTCCTGGAGGGGCGTGGCAGGGCCGTCCGTTCCAAGTTCGCCCTGCCCGATCAACTTAAATATGGCTCCTTGCCCTCGGGGCCTCGTTCCCAGGCTCACTACCTCGGGATGGTGGTGGTCACGGAGAAAGACGGCTCGCTCCTGGCTGACATGACGGTTCACGGCAGGCCCTCGGTGAACGACCTCGCCATGCTCCTGGCCCACGCAGGCGGAAACTCAACGGGCCGAGATGGTCCAACCAACCTCAACTCAACGCAGGCGAATGTCGAGCTTATGTTCTCGGCCATAGCCAAGTACGTCAGGGGCTACGGCTACATCAAAATTGGGGATCATAGAGAGCTTTGGGTTTGTGCTGCGAGTGATGGGTTACTGTGGTCTCGACTTTGAGGACGGCATCCGACACACTGGCCGAGGCAATGGCCGCCTTGGAGGCGGGTTTGGCCCGGTGGTCAAAGGTGCAAGGCCCCGAACTCGATTAGTCGCCGCCAGCGGCACTCACGTGCGAAGGAAACGGTGATCAATTGCCAGCCACGCTGGTCAGAGATCGAGGGCGGGTAGGAGCACTACCTCGCTGGGCTGCCGGTGGCCGTCGGGCTGAGATCTTACAGGGGATGATGGCCATGAAACGATGTCGGATGATCGCGGGCTTCGTCGCATTGGGCATTACGACGACCGTTGGGGCGGCCGGGCTGGGGGCCGGTATCGGTGACGAGCCCAAGGTCGCGCCCCGAGCCGACGGTCCGATGCCCTCAGCCAAAGCCCGATCCGAGGGCCCCGGGAATTCGCTGGCCGGGGAACTCGATCACTTGAAGGCCCAGTACGAGGACGCCGTCTGGGCTCGCTCCGCTCCTCCACCGGCTTCTGCGACCTCGAAGGGCGACCGGGCGGACCCCGCCGGAATTGCCCCCGACTATCCCGGAGTCGTACGACGGATCTTCGACCTGGCAGCGACCGCGCCGAAGGATCCGGCCGTCCGAGACGCCATGCTCTGGATAATCGAGAAGGCCCAAAACGGAAGCGAGACGCTGAATCCTGGCGAGTTCGCTCTAGCCGCAAGCTGGCTTGTCCGCCACCACGGCGACGACCCCGACGCCGTACGTGTGGGTCTTCGACTCGACAACTGGCAGACCGCCAACCGCGATCATCTGCTGCTTGGCTTCTACGCCTCGGCGAAGGGCCGCGAATCGAAGGGACTGGCCCGCCTGGCACTGGCGCAGTATCTCGAACGCAAGGCCATGATGGCCGAGAGGAGCAAGAAGGTGGAAGGCCGGCCGGCGTACGTCCACGATGACTTCGTCCGCGTGGACGGGACGCGCTACAGCCAGAAGGAGGTCATGCCCGACGAGGAGTACGCCTATCTCCTGCACCTGAAGCAGTGCGATGTGAACTACCTCCGCGCCGAGTCCGAGCGACTGTACGAGGAGGTGATCGCCGACTACAGCGACGTGCCGTATGTCACAACGCGCGACCGGCTGCTGGAGGCCCTGCTCAGGCAGCCCGAGCCGAAATGGGGCGGCGAGCCACTCACAGACGAAGGCCGGCGCAAGATCGAGGCCCGGATCGCCAGCCATCGCTCGACGCTTGGCCGGGTCGCCGAGGCCCGGCTCGACGACTGGCACAACCTGGCCGTTGGCAAGTTGGCCCCGGAGATCCAGGGAATCGATGTATACGGCAACCCTTTGAAGCTGGCGGACTACCGCGGCAAGGTCGTGGCCGCGGTCTTCTGGGGGACCTGGTGCGGTCCATGCATGCAGCAGATCCCCCGCGAGAAGGAGCTGGTCGGGCGGATGAAAAATCGGCCGTTCGCCATGCTCGGCGTCAATGCTGATGCCGATGCCGGGGTCGCCCGCAAGGTGATGGAAGCTCAAGGTATTACCTGGCCAAACTGGCATGACGGCGAGCCGGGCACAGGGCCGATCGCCCAACTCTACCACGTGCGATCGTATCCTACCGTCTATGTCATCGATGCCGAGGGCAAGATCCGAGCGAAGGACGCGCACGGCCTTGCGCTCGACCAACTCGTCGAGAAGCTGGTGGCCGAGCAGGAGGCCGCCGGCCGCTGACGCCCCGATAACTCTTGGCGTCTCGAACCGAGCGACTCCCGGCTGTTGATGACGGGCCGCCGCCGGTCGGCATGCGCCGGCCGCTGCCCGGCATCGTCCCAGGGCCGGTCGCTCAACATCCTCGCCGAGTGGGACCATCCCCAGACCTCAATCAGCGGGCGGGCCCACCATGAGAGGTTCAACGCCCCGACCGCATCCGCCGGAGCTGCATCGGTCGATTTCCTCGACTGCATTAACGTATCGGACGCGGGTGAAGACCCGCCGACCCTGCCCAGGGAGATCGGCGATGCCAAGAGGCCGTGGAGTTGGAACTCCTCCACTCTCGGCTTGACGAAGAGATCCGCTTCGTCCGAGCAACCTACCATTCCTTTCGCATGTCGCCCCTCTTCATCGGTTTCCTCGCCGCGTTCTACCATGAGAGCGACACTCCGGCCTCGCCCGTTTCGGCGAAAGTTCAGGGCCTGGTCGCTAAGGCTTAGTCACAGACCCGGTGAATCCGCTGGTCGGATCATGGGACGATCAATCGTAGCAAGGTCCTGGCCTTGCCTTTGCCGGTTGGCCTGGATTCACCAGCCAGCTCGTGCCTCCTCGACTCGACGATGATTCGGCCATTGACTTCATACCCCCTGTGGGTATACAGTAAATTTACCCTGTGGGGGTATATGGAGGGAGCACCATGAGCAAGGGAACATCACCAAAGATCAAGGCGCGGGTGAACCGGATTGCGGGACAGGTGGCCGGGATCCAGCGCATGGTCGAAGAGGATCGTTACTGTGTCGACATCCTCAATCAGATTGCCGCGGTCCGCTCGGCGCTGGACGCGTTGGGGATCGAGCTCTTGAGTCAGCATCTCGAATGTTGTGTGCTGGGCCATGGCACGGGCACGGAGCATGCTCAGGCGGAGCCGATGTCGAAGGATCAACTCGTGGATGAGGTCCGCACCGTACTGGCCCGCTTCCTGAAATAAACGTTTCATCGACACCGAATGGGAAAGAGGAGACGATGGAAACGAACACCGTTCCCGAGCGCAAGACCGTGACCGATCCCGTATGCGGAATGAAGGTGGACCCGGTCTCGGCTGCGGGGCAGAGCGAGCATGCGGGCAAAACCTATTTCTTCTGCTCGGGCTCCTGCAAGCAAAAATTCGACCATGATCCCGCGAAGTTCGTGGGTCTTGTCTCGGGACTCGTCGTACTGAAGCCGGCACAGGACGGCGGGGGCCACTCGTGCTGCTCGCACGAGGCGAAGGCCGATCACACGGTCAAGGACCCTGTCTGCGGGATGGACGTCGACCCTGAGCGGGCGGCCGGCTCATTTGACTTCGAAGGGCAGACTTACTTCTTTTGCAGTAAGGGCTGCCTGGAGAAGTTTCGCGTTGATCCCGCGCGGGTTCTGAGCCAGGGACCCGGAGGCATGACTCACCAACACGGGGCGGCAACGCTGCCGAGCGGGACGCTCTACACCTGCCCGATGCACCCGGAGATCGTCCAGGAGGGACCGGGGAGCTGCTCGAAGTGCGGCATGGCACTTGAGCCGCTCGACCCCTCGGTTGACGAAGGGCCGAACCTCGAGCTCATTGAGATGAGCCGTCGCTTTTGGGTCTGCCTCGTCCTGGCCGTGCCGCTGCTCGTGATCGCGATGGGAGAGATGGTGCTTGGTCGGCCTTTTTTCGCCGGCCGAGCCATGCTCTGGCTCCAGCTTGCACTCGCGACCCCGGTCGTCGTCTGGGGCGGGAAGCCGTTCTTCGAACGCGGCTGGGCCTCGCTTGTCTCTCGCAACTTGAACATGTTCACTCTCATTGCGATTGGGACGGGGACGGCGTACCTCTATAGTGTTGTCGCAACGCTCTTCCCCGGCCTGATTCCACACTCGTTCCTTGGCCACGGGGGGACGGTGCCTGTCTACTTCGAGGCGGCTGCGGTGATCACCACCCTGGTGCTCCTCGGCCAGGTGCTTGAACTCCGGGCGCGGAGCCAGACCAGCAGCGCTCTCAAGGCCCTCCTCGGCCTTTCACCCAAGACGGCTCGTCGGCTCGGGTCTGACGGCCATGAGGAAGACGTGCCGATCGAGCATGTGCATGTTGGGGATCGCCTTCGTCTTCGCCCCGGTGAGAAGGTTCCCGTCGACGGATCCATTCTCGATGGCGCGACCACGGTCGACGAGTCGATGGTCACCGGCGAACCAATCCCCGTCGAGAAAGGGGCCGGTGACAAGCTCATTGGTGGGACGGTGAATGGCACGGGCAGCGTCATCATGCAAGCCGAGCGCGTCGGCTCGGAGACCATGCTTGCGCAGATCGTCCGCATGGTGGGCGAGGCGCAGCGCACTCGCGCTCCGATCCAGCGGCTGGCGGATGTCGTCTCCTCCTACTTCGTGCCGATCGTGCTGCTCATCGCCGTCCTGACCTTCGGCGTTTGGGCCACCGTTGGGCCGGAGCCGAGGCTCGCCTACGCATTGGTCAACGCCGTCGCCGTCCTGATTATCGCCTGCCCCTGTGCTCTTGGCCTCGCGACGCCGATGTCGATCATGGTCGGTACCGGACGAGGTGCCACGGCCGGTGTCCTGATCAAGAACGCCGAGGCGCTGGAGGGATTGGAGAAAGTCGACACGGTCGTGGTCGATAAGACCGGTACTCTGACAGTGGGCAAGCCCCGCGTCGTCTCGATCACCACGGCCGAAGGCCAGGACGAGGCTGAGCTCCTCCGCTTGGCCGCGAGCCTTGAACGTGGGAGCGAACATCCGCTCGCGGCGGCCATCGTCGCCGCAGCCAAGGAGCGAGGATTGACCCTCTCCGAGGCGACAGATTTCCGTTCACTGACGGGCCACGGCGTCATCGGCTTGGTTGACGGCCACCCCGTCGCGATCGGCACTTTGAAACTACTCGCTGAGCTTGGCATCGACGCCGGGTCGTTCCAAGATCAGGCTGAGAGCCGTCGCCTTGAAGGTGAGACCGCGGTTTTCGTGGCCGTTGATCAACGCGTGACTGGCTTTCTGGGGTTGGCCGACCCGATCAAGGAATCGGCAGTGGCTGCGGTGCAAGCGCTGCATGCTGACGGCCTGCGCGTGGTGATGCTGACCGGAGACAGCCGGACAACCGCCCAGGCCGTCGCCAAAAAATTGGGTCTCGACGACGTCCAGGCGGAGGTGCTCCCCGAGCAGAAGGGCGAGGCGATCAAGCGTCTTCAGGCCGAGGGCCGGGTGGTCGCGATGGCTGGGGACGGCATCAACGACGCCCCGGCACTCGCTCAGGCACAGGTTGGCATCGCCATGGGCACAGGGACGGACGTTGCCATGGAGAGTGCGGCGGTAACGCTGATCAAGGGGGACTTGCGTGGAATTGAACGGGCCCGAAAGCTAAGCCGAGTGACGATGCGAAACATTCGTCAAAACCTGGTTTTTGCATTTCTCTATAACATGCTTGGGGTTCCCATCGCGGCGGGTGTCCTCTATCCGTTCTTCGGAATCCTGCTCAGTCCGATGATCGCGAGCGCCGCGATGACTCTGAGCTCCGTCTCGGTCATCCTCAACTCCTTGCGGTTGCGGAACGTCGAACTGTAGAGCGGATTTCGCACACATTGCATCGAAGCGGAGGGATTGAGGAAGTTGGCTTTTGTTCGGTTCAAACCAAAACCAGTAGCCCGGCCAGTCTGGCCGGGCTACTGGAAACCAACGGTTTGCCGGATGCACCCTTAAGTCAAACGGGTGAGTCCTTTGGGGCTAAAAAAAAGGGCCAGTGTCACACTTGAACCGGCCTGAGCACCGGCTCCGTTTCGATGATCTCCAACTCGGGGAGGGTCACCTTCACACCGTCTCGGCTGAAGACGACCGGGATGATTTCCTTCGAGACGGCGGCGTCGTAGCCCAGGCCGAGGAATTTGTGCGCTGGGGTGGAGAGGCGGAGGATGCCCCGGAAAAAGGTGATCCGTAGCCACCTGTGGAAGGGAAGGTCATCGTTGGTGATGATGTCTTCCTCGCCGGTCTCGATGATCCAGCGATCTGAGGAGATGTCGATCTCTCCGTTGGCCTGGAGTTCGCGGAGCGCCCCACGGATATCCGGCTGCTCCATGTAGCCGTAAGTCCCGACCACGGAGACGATGTGGCGACCGAGGTCGATGACCTCGAACCGGCTATTCCCCAGGTCGGCCTCGGCCACCGAGAGCTGTTTGACGTGGAAGAGCGTGACGTGGGACGGGAGCACGCCGAATTTTTTGAGGAAGACTCGCATCGACACCGGCACATACTCGTCGAGGTCGCGGATCGGACGTGAGCAGAGGAAGACGAAGGCACGATCAGTCTCGACGAGCCTGCGCCTCCCCTGTACGAGTGTCCTCGCCAGCGGGAGGTTCTCGTCGATCGAAAGCTGGATCTCGTCGACCTTCTCACGAAGGGCGACGAGCCAACTGATCTTCTTTCCCCCTTCGACGCCGAAGGCGTAGAACGCTTTCGCCAACTCGCCCCTTCCCCACTGCCAGGTGAGCATGATCGAGACGAGTGCGGCTGCGATCGCCACGGGGTAGTAGCCACCGTGCATGAACTTGAGGAGGTTGCTGACGAAAAAGAGCAGGTCGACTGCGATGATCGGTGTGCAGACGATCAGAACCTTCCAGAGTTGCCATCCCCATCGGTAGTGAGCGACATACCCGAAGGCAAGCGTCGTGATCCCCATCGTGCCGGTGACCGCGATTCCATAGGCTGCGGCCAAGTTGCCCGAGGTGCGGAAGACCAACGTGATTGTGACACAGCCGAGGAACATGGCCCAGTTGATCGCCGGGATATAAACTTGTCCTTCCGCCTCCCGGCTCGTGAACTTGACTTCAAATCGCGGGCAAAAGCCGAGCGCGATCGCCTGCTTGACGATGGAGAACATCCCTGTGATCAACGCCTGCGCGGCGATGAATGCCGCGATGGCGGAGATGACCATGTCGACCGCGAGGATGATCCGGTCGACGCTCGGGTCGCCCGTCCTCGGCGTGAGGGCGTAGAAGGTATTGGCACGCGGCGGGACTCCCCGCTCGAGCAGGTAGCCGACCTGTCCCGCATAGTTGAGCAGCAGACAAGGCAAGACGAGGTAAAACCACGAGAACATCACGGGGCGACGGCCCGAATCGGCTGGGTTGATGCTCTGGCCGTCATGGACCTCGGTCTCCCCCCGGCGTGCGAAGTGGCCGATATCCGCATACTTTGCTTCGCCTCCCGTGATGGCCAGGACGACGACGCCGAGGATCACGAAGAGGCCGATCTGGGGGAAACTGGTGAGGAAGCGGACCGCGTACATTGGGTTAACCGCAAGAAAGACCTCGGGATTCCGAAAAATCCAAGGCAGACCCTTCAGGGCGATCCAGGGGAACCAGACCAGCATCATGAACCAGCCGAAGAGGCCCCCCACCTGGCTCGTACCACGCCATTGGGGCTTGAAGAGGACGAACAGGCTGACGAGCGTCGCCGCGACCGCCCAGTGTTCTCCGAGCGGTTCGTAGGCGCCCAGCATGCTGATTGGCGGTGTGATGACACCGTCGGCCGCGAGCAGTCCTGCCGCCGCGACCACGAGGTAGCCGAGAATCGTGATTCCGAAGACCTTCGCCGATGCGCCTTTGAGGAGCGCCCAGAGAGCGAATGTCCCTCCTTCGCCCCGGTTGTCGGCCCGCATCATGATCAGGTCGTACTTGATGGTCAGGAAGATGAGCGCCCAGAACACAAGGCTAAACCCACCGAGCGCCTCCCCCCGGGTGATGAGGTCGCCACCTGGCTCGAGGAGAGCCGCCAGATGTTGGCCGTGGGCGTGTTGCTTGAGTGCGACTGTCTCTCGGGTGATCTCCATGAGGGTGTAGAGAACGGACGTTCCGATGTCCCCGTAGACCGTCCCCATCGCCTCGCGCATCCGTGTGAATAGGCCCCCACCATGGGTGTGGGGATGACCCTGACTTCCCTTTTCTGCCGTGTCCAAGTTCCGCTCTCCACCCCAACGAACGATCCCCAAGATTCCGCGAAGTCTCTCACAAACTTATCCAGAGAACCAGGAAAAAGGATAGAGGGCGGCCAATCCGTATGCTCGCTAACCTCGGTTCGAGTTTGCTCTTAATCCATTCCGCCATCAACCTTGGACCTTCAGGCAGAACGAGATCCGGCGTTCCTTGAAGGGGGGAGTAGTCGGTGCGCGGAAGGAACGAAATCCTCCTGACGCAAGACCGAGATCCCAGGTGAGATCGAGCGAACGATCCTTTGCCAATTCGCGATGAGGGACGAATGATTCGTGTAGAGGCTGAACTTGTCGTCGCGCACGGCTCTCAACATGGCTTACTGAAGAGAGGTCGTCAGCATGATATCGGACGCACAATTCGCCACGCATGGGTTTTTACCGGCCGAGGATCCCCTTATTCGTTTCGGAGACGGCTCCGAGTTCGCTCCGCTGGATGAGTTGGGTGACAACCTGCCGAGCTTGCTCGAGGACCCTGGCTTTCGGTCGTACGCTCGCGGGTTGAGGCTCCCCCCCCTACCCGTCACTGACCCGTCGCTTCCGGTGCTTCGGCTCTACTATGTCCGCCTTGGATTTCTCGCCTCAGCCTACATCAACCAGGTCGGCGCGGAGCCGATGAGGAGCCTGCCCAGCAACATTGCCGTCCCGCTTTGCGACGTCTGCGCCCGGTTGGAGCGGCCACCGATCCTTAGCTATGACGGCTACGCCCTGTTCAACTGGAAGCGGTTTGACCCTGCCGGACCGATCGCGCTGGGGAACATTGACACCGTCCAAAACTTTGTGAAACTTTATGACGAGCACTGGTTCATTCTCGTGCATGTCGAGATCGAGGCGATCGCCGCGCGTCTGCTGGCGGCCTTCTTCGATGCGGAGCAGGCTGTTGCCGCTGGCGACCGATCGGCCCTTGATGCGGCGATGCGGCGAGTGGTTGGGGCGGTCTGGGAGCAGGTGCGGGTGCTTCGGCGGATCCCCGAGAAGATGGACCCGGCTCTCTACTATAAAACGTTCCGTCCCTATATCCGGTTCTTCGAGAGCGTGGTGTACGAGGGAGTGGACATCGCGCCGATGGACCAACGGGGCGAGACCGGAGCTCAGAGTAGCGTTGTCCCGGCGCTGGTGGCTTTCCTCAAAATTCCCCACAAGCCAACGCGGCTGACCGACCACCTGGAGGACATGCGCCGGTATATGCCGGCCGAGCACCGCGCCTTCCTCCGGCGGGTCGAGGCGATGCCCTCGGTTCGCGACCTGGCTGACAAAACCCTCTTCAACGAAGCGCTGGAGGCGTTGGCGTCCTTTCGTGAGACGCATTTAAATTTTGCACAAGAGTATATTGCCCGCTGGGTTGAGGATCCGCGGGGAACCGGTGGCACGCCCTACTTGGAGTGGCTGGGCCAACTGATCGCCGAGACCCGCGCCTACAAGGTCGTCTGAACATGCCATAGGCGTGCTCAGGGGGCGAAGTGGCATCGTCACCGGTCGGATGCGGCGTTGCTCATGAGGTGGATCTTGCTGACGAGCAGGATGGTGCGTCAGAGTTGTCTGTACGGAGTCTGTTCGGCTCCCCTTCATCCAATCTGCCCGGGCCGTTCTATTGTGGCGTTTCCTCTGACGAAAGCTGTTCTCCTGCCGGCTCATGCCTTGATTAGGAGGTAGACTGCCGAAGAAAAAGATCGAAATATCGGAAAGGGACCGTCCATGTTGCTGAGCGTGCGAGCCGTCGCCTCCTACGAATTGACGGCCGAGACCTTTCTGTGTTTGATGGTTGAGCCGCCGCTTCAAGGTCCCGCTCACAGGGTTGAGCACGAGTGCCTCTTGACATCGCCCACCACCTCCTGCAACCTGCGGCGCGATCTCTACGGCAATCCCCAACGCCATCTCGTCGCACCCAAGGGGCGGTTCTCCTACGAATTCAGGGCCACCGTTGAGGTCGTCTCGAACCCGCCCCTGCCGCTGGATGCCGTCGCGCATTTGCCGCAGGAGTTGCCCGCTGAGGCGATGATCTATACGTTGCCGTCTCGCTTCTGCGAGTCGGACCTGCTCACTCGGATGGCCAACGACGAATTCCGAAACGTGGAACCGGGGGGGAGGCGAGTGTTGGCCATCGCCGATTGGGTGCGGCGGCACGTCGAGTATCGCTATGGGACAACTGATTCCATGACCTCGGCCTTCGACACGGCCACCGAGAGGATCGGCGTCTGTCGGGACTTCGCTCATCTGGTGATTTCCTTCTGCCGGGCGCTGGACATCCCGGCTCGTTACGCCTCGGGCTATGCGCTGGGGCTCGACCCGCCAGATTTTCATGGCTTCGTGCAGGTCTACTTGAGCGGAGCCTGGCATAACATCGACGCCACGATCGAGGGCGTTCGCCCCGCCTTGATCCCGATCGCCGTGGGGCGAGACGCCGCCGATGTGGCGATGACGACCTCGTGGAGGCTCACCACGTTGCTGGAGCAGTCCGTCGAGGTTCGGGAGGCGCTCGCCCTTTGAGAACGGATTGGTTCGGGTTTGACGATCGTCATGGTGAACGAGAATCAATTTTTGGATGAGAAGGGAAAGGGAGAACGTGAGGGCAAAGGAGAGGACGGCAAGAGAACTCTGCTGAAGAATGGTGAGATTCCGACGGGCGAGAAGCCGAACATCTTTAAGAGAGGACCGACGCCCGGAGGGATCATGCTCAAGAACATCCGATTGGAACGCCCCCTGGCCGTGATCGACCTGGAGACGACTGGCATTGATACGAAGATTGACCGGATCATCGAAATCAGTGTGCTGAAGTTGGCCCCCGGCGGCGATGTCGACCATCGGACCAGGCGGGTAAATCCTGGCGTACCCATCCCGCCCGAGGCGACGGCGATTCACGGCATCACCGACGACGACGTGGCCGAGATGCCGTCGTTCCGGGGGATTGCCCCGAGCTTGACCAAATTCCTCGACGGCTGCGACCTGGCCGGCTTTAACGTCCTCAACTACGACTTGAAGTTGCTCGTCGCCGAGTACAACCGCGTCGGGCTTGGGTTCTCGGTCGCTGGACGGAAGGTCATCGATACCTGCCGAATCTACCACCAGCGTGAGCCAAGGGATCTGACCGCCGCGTTCCGGTTTTATTGCGGCCTCGACCACGAGGGGGCACACGGGGCGGCGGCCGACGTGCTCGCGACGGCCGCGATCCTGGACGCTCAGGTGGCGCGCTATCGCGACCTGCCGAGGACCGTGGAAGGGCTTCACGGCCACTGCAACGATCCGGACGCCATGGATATGGGCGGGATGTTCGGCAAGGACGAGGACGGTGCCATCGTCCTGATCCGTGGTAAGTATAAGGGAAGGTCGCTGAACGAGATCGCTCGGGCCAAGCCGGACTACCTCGAGTGGATGCAGCGAGAGGACTTCTTTGACGACACGAAGCGGATCGCCCTCGAGGCGCTCAAGCAGGCGTCCTGACGCGAGGAAGGTTTCTCGCTCGCGGCCTTCCGTGGAGAAATGACCCAAGCATGGACGACCACAAGTCACCGACAAACCGGCCGGGTCGCTGTCGGCTCCGACTCACGATCAACGGCCTCCACTACGGAGTTCGGCCCATCGACTCGCAGGATGATGCCATCTCCAGGGCGTTCAGGCTGAGCCGGAAGGAGTCGATCTTTGACGTGGCCCTGACCAAATACGGCGCGGTCTGCGACTGCCCTGACTTCATCTTCCGCCGGGATGGACGGGACGCACGCGGCTGCCTGCACATCCGGGCCATGTTTGCCGTCGGCCTTCTGAGTTAAAGCGGACCCACCCGATCGATAGTCACTCGAAACGGGCGGTCCGCCATTTCCATGAAGAGGGCTCGGAGTCACAGAGCCTAAGCTTGCTTGCCCCCCTGACGTCTTATCGGGGGGCCCAAGGCCGCTGGCCGCTCTGCCGCAGTTCATTGTTGCGGTAAGCTGCGATCAGCCGCTCGAGCATCCTGACCTCGCCACGGATCTGGTCGCCGCGCTCGGTGTCGGCGATGCGGTGGGGCCGGTCCCAGGTCCGGACGACCGAGACTTTGGGGATGATGTCCACGCCGTCACGGATTGCGGCCTCCACCGACTCGAAGTGCGAGTGCTCGGCCAGCAAGATTCGGTTGGCTTCTAGCACCAGAGTGTAGCCGTGGTCGCCGTACGCCTCGGAGAAGGCACCGTCGATCGTGATCGCCTTGCCACTGCGCTTGATTGGGTTCTCCCCTTTCTCGATTCGCACTGGGACGTGGCCGTTGACGATCAGGGCGTCCTTGGGATCGACGTTGAACTCGCGGAGGATCCGGTCGCAGAACCAGGGCTCGTGAATCAGCTCGAAATAGGGATTCATGGTCTCATGGTGTGTGGCCTTGTCCGCGATGAAGTCGCGCTCCAAGGTCGTGATCCGGTCTTTACCGAACAAGGGGGAGCGTTCCCCTCCCCAGAGATACCAGAGCAGATCCAGGTCTTTCCGGGCCCGATGACCGGCCGCTCGGAGGATGGCCTTGCCAATCGCGTCGAAGAGTGCGCGCCCGGCCAATGGTACTCCCTCGATATTCATCGTGAGGAACTCGCCGGCCCGGTCGACCGGTGCGCATCCATGGAAGATCAAGCAACCGTCACGAACGAGGTACATCGCCCCGTGGCTCACGAGGTAGAGCATGTGCTCGCCGAGCTTCTGGCTGGCCACGAACGAGCGGCGCAGGCGGTCGATACAGAGTTGCTCGTCCTCGGAAAGCTCGTAGGGGGCGGCCGGATCCAAGGTCGGCAGGTACGCGTCGCTTAGGGGATAGCGGACGCCGTCAACCTCGATGGTCTTTTCGGCGAGGTCGATGTGATGGAGCAGGCGGCGGTGTTCCATCTCCCACTCAGGGTTGCGGGCGATCACCTGCCCTTCGAGCTTGAACTGCATCACGGCGGCCGCCTTCTGCATCCGGGCGACGAGCAAGTCCGGTCGCATGCCGCTCAACTTGGGCATGAATCCGGCCGCCGGGTCGTCGGCATAGACTGTCCTGGCCAGGTGCTCCAGTGGGGTGAGGGGGATGCTGTATCCTTCGTCGAGCTGGCCCAGTCGCCGATACCGCAATGATAGCCGGAGCACGTGACAGATCAGGGCCTCGTGCCCGAAGCTTGCCCCCAGCCAGGCGACGTCGTGATTGCCCCAGATGAACGAGACATTCGGCTGCTGGCGCAGGTAGTCGACCACGCGGTCGCCCCTCGGCCCCCGGTCCCAGCAGTCGCCGCCGATGATCAACTCGGAGATTGCCAGGTTCCGGACGAGTCTTGCCGTGAGGTGGATCAGGTGGAGCGCTCGGCCTCGGCTCAGGAGTGCGTCGACGATCGCTTGGGCGAATGCCTCGTCTCGCTCGGTCGTTGGCTGGTGAAGCATCTCCGCCATGAGTTCGCGGTATTCAGGCGGGAAGACATGCATGGCCCGTTTCAGGCTGTAACGCGCTGCGAGGACCCGGACCAACTCGAACTCGTACCGTAAGGTCCGGGTGCAGTACGAACGCAGAGACTCGAGGTCGAGCAAGGTGTGTTGGAGTCGTTCGACCACCTCGGCCGGGTAGAAAATGAGCGTCAGGAACTCCCGAAACTCCTCGGGGGTCATCCTCCCGGCGAACAGCCCCTGAACGAGCGGGCGCAAGGTGCCGGAGGCGTTGTTGATGACGTGCCGGAGCTTCTTGTCCTCGCCGTGGACGTCGCTGATGACGTGGACGGTCCCCTTGGGCAGCGTCAGTACCGCGGCCAGGCGGGCGATCTCCGCCGTGGCCGAGTCGATGTCCGGGAACCGGCCGGAGAGGGCGCGGAGCGTGATCAGATCATCGTCGCGGATGCCCTGACCACTGACGTCATTGTCGTTGAGGGCCTGCGGGTCCATGGTTCTCGGCTCATCTCAATGAGGTTGGGAGAATGGTCGAGCAAAGACCATCGCCCAGGAACGTCTTCTTGTCAACGCGACGGACTTTCGGAATCGAATTTGCAGTATTGATTGGGTTTGCATGGATTGGGCCGAGCCCCGATTGCGGAAGCCATCTCCCAACCTCGCGACAGCGGCCGGCAAGCGTTATACGATTGGTCCGGCCGCTTTGCATCTGAGCGAGTCATGGGGTGCATCCTTGGGGATTGGCACTGCCCATCACTTATCGAAATCGAAGCGGACCTCGCCCTCCTCAAGCTTCAAACGAGCCTCGAAACGCTTCCCGGCTTTCGATTTGAAACCTTTGATCAGGGCCGTCCGCCCTTGCTTCAACAGCGCCTGGACCGCGCGGACGCCAATCGTCTTACCGGCAATCTTTTTCCAGAGGGAGAACCGGCATGCACCCTTCTGGCCGGCACATCTGTAGGCCTTATCCTGCTCGAAGACGTCGCTCCCACAGAGTGGACAGGGGCCGAGCGAGACTGTGGCAAAGCGCGATGGATCTTCGCGGAGCGGGACTTTGCCGGGTTCGCGGGGCGCTTTCTCGATTCGTTCCGCTTTCTTTGGCTTTCGAGGGGAAGTGGATCGACGACTCGGTTTTGCCGGTAGCCTCGGCTTGCCGGCGGGAACCGGGATCTCGGTTAACTCTCCCGTGTCCGTAAGGTGGAGGATCACTCCGTCACCGTTGACGTTGGACCATGAATCGAAGAGCACGCGACGCTGTAAGAGTCCGCGGACGTCGTCTTCCCCGAGCGTATGGTTCAGGAATTCCCGCCAGAGCACGAACTTGCACCCTTCCCGCCAACCGGAGCAGCCGTACCCCTTCTTCCCTGCAATCACCGGACGACCACAACGCGGACAATCGCCGAGTCGGTCCGGGTCGACTGCGGTTTCATCGCCGGAGCGAATGACTTCGTCGGTATAGTGCGCAATCTCGCCCATGAAGGTTTGGGCATCGAGCCGGCCCCGCTCGATTTCTCGGAGCTTGGCCTCCCACTCGCCCGTGAGTTCGGGGCTCTTTAGCCCGCGTATCTGAATGAGCGCGATGAGGTAGCGGCCCAGGTCCGTCGCGGCGACAGTCTTCTTCTCCCGAGTGATATAGCCGCGCGCGAGGAGCGTCTCGATGATCGAGGCCCGGGTTGCCGGGGTTCCCAGTCCCCGCTCCTTCAGCGCTTCCTTGAGTTCCTCGTCGTCGACGAACCTGCCGGCCGTTTCCATTGCGCCGAGGAGGGTTCCCTCGGTATACGATTTGGGCGGAGTCGTCTCCCCACGCTTGACCGACGGCTCATGCGGGCCGCTCTCGCCGGACCGGAACTCGGGGAGTTCTTGCTCCTCATCTTTCTTCTCGTCCTGATTTCGGGGATAGAGCACGGTCCAACCCGGGTCGACGACGCGCACGCCCCTTGCCCGAAACGGCACCGTGTTCGCGACCCCGGAAACCGTTGTGATCTCCTTGAGGCACGTGGGGTAGAAGGCGGCGATGAAGCGCGTGACGACCGCGTCGAAGACCTTCCGACCGACCGGCGGGAGATCGCCGGGAACCTTGCCGGTTGGGATGATCGCATGGTGGTCGCTCACCTTCTGGTCGTTGATGATTCGCCCGGTGAACGAGAGTGCCTTCAAATCGAGCTTATCGATCTCAACGGGTCTCAAATCCCGAAGGTCGAACAGAATCGCGGGGACCTTGGCCTTCATGTCGCTACCGAGGTAGCGTGAGTCAGTCCGGGGATAGCTCAGGAGCTTGGCCTCATAGAGAGCTTGCGCCGCTTTGAGCGTGGCGTCGGCCGACATCCCGTACCGTCGGTTCATGTCCCTCTGAAGGTCCGTCAGGTCGTAGAGCTGCGGGGGCGGGACTCGTTCGGGTTTTCGATCGACGCCCTGAATCGTGAAGGGATGCCCCACCACGCGGTCGAGGAGCGCCCGGGCATCCTCTTCTTTCAAGAAGCGGTTTCCCGTGAATTTGAACATGACCTCGCGATAGCGAGTCAGGACCTCCCAGAATGGCTCGGGCTTGAACGTGCGGATCTCGTCATCCCGCCGCACGATCATCGCGAGGACCGGGGTCTGAACCCTGCCGACACTCCAGAGCAGCCCCGGGGTGCGATAGCGGACGGTGTAGTAGCGCGTCGCATTTAGGCCCACGACCCAATCGGCTTCGCTCCGGCAACGAGCCGCCGCGAAGAGGGTGTCGTAATCGGAGAGGGGCCGGAGGCGATCAAACGCTTCGCGGATGGCCGACTCGGTCAATGAGCTGAGCCAGAGCCTCTTGGATGGCTTGGTCCCGCAGCCGGCCAGGTCGAGGATGTAGCGGAAGATGAGCTCCCCCTCTCTCCCGGCATCAGTTGCGCAAACCAATTCGTCGGCTCCACGGAAGAGGCGGCGGATGACCTCGAACTGTTTGCGGGCACCCCGGTCCTCGATCACTTTCAGCCCGAAGCGATCGGGCACGAACGGAAGGGTTTCCAGCGACCAACGCTTCAAGGCCGGGTCGTAGTCATGGGGTTCCTTGAGGGTGGCCAGGTGCCCCAAGGCCCAGGTCACCTGATACCCTCTCCCCTCGAAGTACCCCTCGTGGCGCGTCTTGGCGCCGAGGAACGCCGCCAACTCGCGGGCGACGGATGGTTTTTCGGCAATCACGACTTTCATGAATTCTTAAGGGGCGGGTGATCCACCGCCGCTTCCTCGTGATTGATTCTCTGACCTGGCTCCGAGTGCGGGCAGAACGCCTCAGGATTCGCACGCTCCCGTTCTGTTCGATTGTACACATTCGGGGCTTCTGAAAGTAGGTCATGTTAACCCCACGTTGCCCGCCATTTTTGGCCGTAGTCACTTGGCTTGTGGGTCGGGTGCGGATCTCAAGCTCCCAAGGATGAAAGCTGGCGAATCGGATCCGTTTGAATGAAATTTCAAGAAGCGATTGACATCTTAGGTCTGTCGCGATACCAAGAAGATGGAGGAGGCGAGTGATTGATTTCTTGTCGGGCAAACCTGAGGTTGGATCAGGTGGTTTCTGATTTAGTGCTCATAAGTTGACTTGTTGGCTTCGCTCCATTCCTTGAGTGAGTTTCAGCCTAAGCGCTGACCCTGCGATCGACATCCCGGTTGTTCCAAACATCCTCGGTCGTCGCACGTTTCCTCTCCCTCCACAATTCCCGGTAGTTTCCTTAATCGCGAGGAGCGATACGATGTGTCGCAAGTCCCGCCATGTCGGTTTCACCTTGATCGAATTGTTGGTCGTGATCGCCATCATTGCGGTCCTCATTGCCCTTTTACTGCCTGCGGTCCAGGCCGCCCGTGAAGCGGCCCGCCGCGCCCAGTGCACGAACAACCTGAAACAGCTCGGCCTGGCGCTGGCCAATTATGAGAGCTCGTTTGGCTCCTATCCCTGGGGCGAAGGGCCAACCCTCGACACTTACTGGTCTCCCTTGGCGTTGATGCTCCCCTACATGGAACAAGGGCCCGCCTTCAACTCGATCAACTTCATTCTCGGGTCGGCCAACCTCAGTGGGCCCCGGATTCCGTACCCGAGCGGAGGCCGTGTACCGGTCAATCAGACGGCGATCACGCTCCGTTTGAATATCGCCCTGTGCCCGTCCGACGGGCGCGAGGCCCTGACTGTAGCCGTCGGCCACACCAACTATGCGGGATCCGGGGGCACCGTGCCTATCGCGCTCTCGACCGGCTGCGATGGCCTTTTCTGCAAGGTCGAAGGTTCGTCGGATCCCGATTTGGTATCGCTGTTGGGGGCGGCCAGCGGTCTGGTGGTCCGGGTGGCCGACGTCACGGATGGGACCACCAACACGGCAGCCTTCAGCGAGAGAATCAAAGGGGTCGGCACCCAGAATAACGACGCCATCGATACCGGGAAGCCCTCCACGACTTATTACCGCATCCCCAGCACGGCCTACTTCGCCAACACACCGCCGGCCCCCTACACGAGTTGGCGAGGGGTCGTCCAAACGACGTATGACAACTGCCAGGCGTCGACGACGATCTTCACTGCCGGTTCGGGAGTCGATACTACGGCGATTACGGCGATGGGTATGTACTGGTGGATCGGCCGGTTCATTTCGGGCCGGTACAACCACGTGATGCCACCGAACGCGAAGTTCTGTACGGCCGGGGGTATTAACGGCGGTGAGTTGGCGTTCGGCCCGTCGAGCTATCACTCGGGTGGCGTGAACCTCGCCCTTGCCGACGGCTCGGTTCGCTTCGTGAAGCAGACGATCTCACCACAGACTTGGTGGGCGCTGGGCACCCGAGCCGGCGGCGAGATTATCTCGTCCGATAGCTACTGAATCGCAGTGCAATCGCTTTGTGGGGGGAGTTCGCGGGTCCTGGGTCCGGCCCTCCCCATCGACTCGGGTAAGTCGACTGTCTGGAGGATTCATGACGCGACGACGTGCCGCCGGGTGGCTGGCCCTTGCTTTGACGGCAACGGGTGGAGGTGGTTGCCGATTCTCCGACGCGCCGCCGATCTCCGGCTCGTCGGAAGAGGCGACGGTCAAGGGAACCGTTCGGATTCACGGTAAGCCGGTGACGAACGGAATCGTGTCGTTTCGGACCTCGAACATCAATCGCCCGAATGCGCCTTTGAAGGAGGCTCCGATCGGCAAGGACGGAACGTATTCGGTGACGACGCTGGTCGGAGAAAACTTCATCGAAATCTCCTGCAAAGAATTGTTCACGCCAAAGAATCGGAGCTTGCTCGAGAATGAGCAGATGGTCAACATCACCTCCGGCGCGAGCTCGCTTGATATCGACATCCCCCAGCAGCCACAGGCCAGCGTGAAATGATGCTCAGGCTCAAGGAAGGACCTGTCACATTGGTATGCGAGTTTCGCTGTCCTTCGCGTTTGTTGGGGAGACCTCAGCGAGCGATGGTATAGTCTTTTGTTTACTTAATGGGGGATGCCCCAGCTTGCTACCATGCCAAGTCCTCAGGCAAACGGGCGAGGTGAGCTGGATCTCCAACGAATCGGACCCAGGCGGCCGCGTGCGGTCGCTCGCTCAGCCGTGGGTGCGGCTGGCGACGGTCCACGCAGGCAAGGGGCTGGAGTTTACGGCCGTGATCTTCTGTGCGCTTACGAAGTCCACGATAGCAACCTGCTCTACGTCGGCCTGACGCGGGCCACGGACGAACTGATCGTCACCTGGGCAGGGCGAAGCGCTTTCACTGACCGCCTCCCGTTCGCTTCCAAGGCCGTGGCTTGACCGACGCTTTGGCGTAATGCCTGTCAGGAACGTAAGCGAGAAGCCCTTTGTGCCGTGCTGGCCGGGTACGTTTCGATCCGCGTTGGCAGCCGGAAAGCATGATTCGGGGCGATGCATTCTTGCATTCATCAGCCATCGATTGTCTGCGCTTACGGCTCCGGATCAAATTTAAAAAATCATGATAGGTGCTAGGTCACCAAACTGAGGTGTTGTCGTAATGAAAGTGAGTTCGGCAGGGAAGACCAGCCGGACCAAATTTAACTAAACCAAGATATGAGGAGATGGCTTCGATGGCAGTCGACATGTTCCTGAAGATCACGGATGTCAAGGGCGAATCGAAAGACAAGTCCCATTCCGGTGAGATCGAGATCGAGTCTTTCAGTTGGGGAGCGAGCCAGCTCGGCGCCTCCTCGCATGGGACCGGAGCCGGTGCCGGCAAGGTCTCGATGAACGACTTCCACTTCGTGATGCGGAATAACTCGGCCTCACCGACCCTCTTCCTCTTCTGCGCCAACGGCAAGCATTTGAAGGAAGCCAAATTAACCTGCCGGAAGGCCGGCGGTACGCAGCAGAACTTCATGGTGGTCACGTTGTCCGACGTGCTGATTTCCAGCTATCAGACCGGCGGGTCGCAGGCCGGCGAAGTGCCGATGGATCAAATCAGCCTGAATTACTCGAAGGTCGAGATCGACTACCTGGCCCAGGATGAGAAGGGGATCACGAAGTCGGCAGGCAAGAAGCACTGGGACATGAAGACGAACACCGGTGGTTGAGCCGTCTTCGATCTGGAAGCTTCCCAGTCCTTTCCCCATTGCGTTTTCGATTCCCGCCGTGAGGTCGGCGCCGCCATGGGGAGGGGAGTGCGGGAACTCCTCCTCTTGATGAATAACTTAGAGAATTGTGCACACGTGTCTTGTCGGGAAGCACGGCCCATCTGCCTTTTTGACCAGAGGCTTGGCAGCAGTGGCTGCCTCTTCCTGCTGGGACGAAAGCCGGTGGGCCGGGCCTACACCCGACAAGACACGTGTTTGCAAGTGATCAAGGCGATCCTTGGTCTTTGGCGATCGCGGTGATTCGGACGGCGGCTAACCGCCCTACCTCCGTGTCGGGAGCGTTCAGAGCGATCTCGCGATAGAATTCCAGAGCGGCTGGAATTTTGCCGAGTTTCTCCAGGTTGCGAGCGATCGGGAATTGTCGATCGGCGCGTTTTGCCGCCACCATGGCGAGTTGTCGGCGCCGGGCTTCCTGCTGTTCTTGCTCGTCGCGTGCAGCGGCTTCCTCGCGTTGCCTCCGCACGAGCGCCTCGGCTTCGCGTACCTCCTCCGGTTCGATTCGTGACTCGAGTTCGGCAGCGAGCATGACTCCGGGCGTAGATGCCGCCGAGGGGGCAACCAGTGATTTCAGGAACGCCTCAATCTGGGACTGCTCTTGCGAGGTCAGTGAGAAGAATCGTCGCGTGACGTTCGCGGCCTGGCCTCGATGTAGGGCGATTGCCTCCTCCAAGGTTTGCGCCCGTCCGTCGTGCATGTAGGGCCCGGAATCGCGGAAGCCCCAGAGTGGCGGGGTGCGCCATTCGCCAGGTCGCGGGCCGCCGGTCAATTCGGATCCGTCAGTCCAGTAGTAATTGCCCGAGTCACTCAGGCTCTGGCCCATTTCGTGGAGCAGCAGGTCGCTGTAGATCCCACGAACCTTGCCGAGCGAGGGAGTGTGGCAGGTTGCGCAACCCACCTCGGCGAAGAGCCGGCGGCCTTCGCTCATGTCTTGCGTGCCGTGGGGTCCGGAGGGGTCGACGACGACCGGTGCGGGCAGAGAACGGACGTATGCCACCAGCGCATCGCACTCTGGCTCGATCAGGTCGAGTCCCTTCGCTTTTGCGTCAGGGGCGAGGGGCGAAACTCCCTGCGGATGGCCGGTGACCTCCAGGCCAAGCTCGCTGGCGCAGGCACCCCGAACGAACTCGTGCAGGCTCGAGATTTGTGCTTTCCAACCGAACCGGCCGATCCGACCGCGCGGATCGCGGCTGACTCGGCCCCGGACCTCGGCGGGCTGTCTTTTGGCCTCGTCGATCAAGACCACCGACGGGATCGCGTCGATCTGGCCTGCCCCGAACAAGGCGGGGGAATTCCGTTCGGACACGTTGAGGCTCAAGCCTGGCGTCGGCTGTAATCGAGAGGACCGTTCGCGAAGGCGGCGGCCGAGACTGGTCTCAGCGGCAAGCCTTTGGATGTGAGCATCGACGGAATCATCACCGGCGACTTCGGAAGGAGTCGCTGTTTTGTCGCGGTAGGCTTCAAAGAAGCCCCTCCGCCACGATCCGTAGGTGGGATCGGTGCCGAAGCGATGGAGGACGGTGCTTCGCGTGCCACGGAATCCGGGATGGATTCGATCCAGCCCCTTGGGCGAACCTCGACCGCCGGCTGCGATTGCCGTGATGATGACAACGTTCTTGTTCTCCGGCCCAGCCCCGCCAGGGGCACCTAGGCCATGGCAGGCCACACATGAAGTCTCGTTGTAGACCGGCCCCAACCCGTCTTTGGCCGACCATTCCTTGGCGAAGAGCAACTGGCCTCGCGCTTCCACTTCGCGAGAAGGTTGGTTGAGGCGCGTCAAAGTCACCTGGGCTTCGGGTTTGTCGGCGCTCCGGGCCACGACCTCAACGATCGTCTTTCCTCCTTGTGGATCAGTTTTTGGAGAAGCATGCGCGATCTCGGGATCAACCGTGTGCGCAACCTTTGCCCCGGAATTGGCGAGTGGACGACCGGGGATCGTCGTGACGGCCTCATTCCTCGAGGACGCTGGCGCGCTCTTCGATGGGGGCGGATTCTGATCGATCGAGGACCGAACCCGAGGCGGTTGGTGGACGGTGACCCAGCCCATGGTTGCGGTGATACCGACGGCCAATACCAGATTCGTTGCCACCTTGAGTCGGGTCACGGCCCTTGTTTTGAGTACGGCAACGGCCAGGGTGACGACCGAAGCCGAGATCAACCCGGTCGCTGCGGTGTCACTTGCCGCGAAACCGGCTGCGCCTCGGACTGTGGTTCTGACCAACGCTGACGACACCAGGGTCGAGGCGCCCTCCGCGCCGAACATGGCATGGGTCAGCGCCGCTGCCGGGAGGATCCCGCGTCGGATCATGCGCAAACGAAGCCGTTGCCGCGCACGACTCAGCCGTACCCCGATCGTGCTCGCCGGGCAACGCATGCGACGTGCCGCCTCCTGGTACGTCAACCCTTGGAGTTCGCAGAGCACCACTGGGATGCGATACCTCTCGGGCAATCGGGAAACTTCTTCGTGGAGGACCTCAAGTTCTTCGCGGCAGATCAGGGTCAGGTCGGGTCGGCCCTCATCGTTGGAAGGTTCTCCTTGGATCGTCCCCCAAGCCGGAGTCTCCCGCAGTTGCCTGCGCCCGTCTCGCAACTTCGCCTCCCAGGCCGTGCGCAGGGCCACTCCATAGAGCCAATTCCCCAGCAGGTCCGGATCCTCGATCGAACCGGACCTTCGTGCCAAGACCAGGAACGCGGCCTGGAACGCATCCTCGGCGTTGTGTTGGTTGCCGAGGATTTGGTGACAGACGCGCAAAACCATCGGCCCGTGCCGACGAACCAGGTCGGCAAAGGCCATCTCGGCCGATTCGTCGCGGCGGGCGTTGAACCGCCCCAGCAGTTGACTATCGCTTAGCTCTGCGTCCAGGCAGAGCCCGGATCGTTTCGGGACCGCATGCGATTGCCCGTTCGCCATGATGTCGACCTCCGAAAGACGCCTCGTGTCTCCTTCATCGTACTGGGAGCCCGAGCGCAAACTATTTCAAATTGCCAAACACGAAAAGGATCGCCCGAAGTCCTGCGTCGAAGTCAGCAAGTCGATTCGGTCAGCCCCTGCTTGGGAAGTCGTCGGTAGGCTGGGTTGAAGCGAAGGGCCGCCGTTGGCATGAGGCTTGCACCTCTTCACGAATATCCAAATCGTCAGACCGAGGAGCAGGTCAAAGCGTCCTCCTCGGCACATAGGTCGAATCGGTGTTGGGCGATATTCTTCGCATAAGAATATCCGCTTCAGGCAGCGCGTCGCTCGCCTGTTGACCCGGCGGGGGTTATTCGACTCACGTAAGCACGCTTTACGATAGGGTGGTTCCGATGCAAACTCTTGCCATGATGCCGGTTCTCGTTGCGGCGGCTCAATATTCTTTGATCTACCTGCTCCTCGGTGGAGGGGTGATGGGAGCCGCTGGTATCTACGTCGTCGCCAAGATGCTCGGTAAGTAGTGAGCAACTCGGTACGCGATCGAGCAACGTGCGGGCGGACGTTGGCCATTCAGGGCGCATCGCATTTGATTTCGTTTTATGGCCATGTTGCCCGGCTGTATGCAGGCCAGGAGCATTTCCAAGCGGCTGGCAATTCGGGAATTGCCCGGTTATTTCGCATGTGTCAGACATGCATGTTTCCATCGGGTTCTCGGCCGTCTTTGTTGATCCTTGACCTGCCCAATCGCGCCTGATCCAATGTCGGGCTCCCCTCCCCTTCTTTTGTGTGTGGGAGGTCCAATCCCCTTCACTCCCCATTTAGGAGGTTCTCTTGAAGCGAATCTGTGGGTTTCTGAGCGTTGCCCTGTTCTGTCTGGCCGTCCCCGCGCTGGCTGCCGACGCCACAGGCACGTGGAAATGGAGCGTCGAGCGCAACGGCCAGAAGATTGAGTCGACGCTGAAGCTCAAGCAAGAGGGGACGAAACTGACCGGCACCCTCGTCGGCCGGAACAACACCGAGACCGAGATCACGGACGGGAAAGTCGACGGCGACGACGTGTCCTTCAAGGTGACCCGAGAGTTCAACGGCAACAAGATCGTCCAGACCTACAAGGGCAAGCTGAGCGACGATTCGATCAAGGGAAAAGTTGAGTTCGAGCGGAACGGCGAGTCCCAGTCACGCGATTGGGAAGCGAAGAAGGGCTGAGCGCGGCAGCGCAGAAGTTTTCAAGCGGACGGGGGCTTGGCCCCCGTCCGCTTTGTGTTTGTGACCTTCACCACGGAAAGGGCCGACATGCGGGCAATCGATCCGGCCTCGAAGGCCCTTAGAACACTTCATCCATCGATGCGTGCGACCTTCGTGCTGGGTCCCATGATGGTTTTGGATCTTGCTCTCGATACTCTGCCAATGGCAAACGGATGCCTCGAACTTCGCGGCAAACTTTTGCATTCTGTTGAATTTCTTCAATTCCATGCGATTACAGGAGCGTTGGGATGAACTTTATTCAGGAGCGTGAATAAAAGTTCGCCTCTCTCAAATTTCATACCCGAGGCCGCGTCAGCCCGGCAGGATCAGGGGGGCCGCCCGCGCATCGCGGGCGAACCAGCGGGGCCAGCATGGTCCTTGAGGAAATCGTCTAATCTGTTTTGGACTAATACGTTAAGGAGTAGAAATGCGGCTTTGGCATACCCTCTGGGAGGCTGCCGGACGGTTGGCGGCGGGTGCCAGGACTGCGGTCTCTCCCTGGCTTGGCGAACGTGGTTGCGGCATGGTCAAAGCGACCATTTGGACTCCGCGATTCGACGCTTGACCAAAACCGGTCTGTCGGTCGACCCCTCACTTGGGGTACGATCTTTTTTTCGCCTCGCGTCCGACCCATACTTGGGAGGTGGACTTCCACCGTACCCGAACCACACGACCTTAACGGACCCGGACCGACTGCGCGTGCAGCCGACCCGTGACGGGGCCGGACACACTCACGTAAAGTTAACCCACACTCTCTATGGTAGATCGCAACCTGCTCCGTGAACTCGACGTCCAGGATGTGGACGGCGAGGAGTTCGACCTGGATTTCCTCCTCCAGGACGGCCCAAGTGTTGTGGCCGGTAGCATCGTCCTCGGCAAGGTTGTCGAGGTCGTTGGCGACCAGGTCGTCGTTGACGTCCGCTACAAGTCCGAGGGCCTTGTCTCGCTCCACGAATGGGACGAGGAGGAGACGCCTCCGAAGCCCGGCGATGAAGTCGAAGTCCTGCTGGAGGGGATGGACGACGAGACCGGCGAGGTCGTCCTCTCCCGCAAGAAGGCCCACCGCATGCGCGCTTGGGAGCGCGTCGTCTCCAAGCACCGCGAAGGAGACGTGGTCACTGGCAAGGTCACCCGCAAAATCAAGGGTGGATTGCTGGTGGACATCGGGATCAACGCCTTCTTGCCTGCAAGCCAGGTGGATATCCGTCGGCCACCCGATATTGCCGACTACCTCGACCGCGAGGTCCGCTGCGTGATCCTCTCGATCGACGAGGACCGGCGCAACATCGTCGTCTCGCGACGAAGTCTCATCGAGACCGAGCGCGTCGCCCTCCGCGAGCAGCTCTTGGCCGACATTGCCGTGGGCCAGGTCCGCACCGGTACGGTGAAGAACCTCGCCGACTTCGGTGCCTTCGTCGACCTCGGCGGCATCGACGGCCTGCTCCATATCACCGATATGGGCTGGGAGCGGCTGAAGCACCCAGGCGAGCGGCTCCGCGTCGAAGAGAAGATCGAGGTCATGATCCTCAACGTCGACAAGGAGCGAGGAAAGATCGCCCTTGGCCTCAAGCAGCTCACCGCCAATCCCTGGGAGCAGGTCGCGGAGAAGTACGCTGTTGGCGCTCGCGTCACCGGCGAAGTGGTCAACGTCATGTCCTATGGCGCCTTCGTGAAGTTGGAATCGGGCATCGAAGGCCTGGTCCACATCTCGGAGATGTCCTGGACCCGACGGATCAACCACCCCAGCGAGGTCGTTCAGGCCGGCGAGCAGGTTGAGGTCGTCGTCCTCGGCATCAACCAGCAGAAGCGGGAAATCTCGCTGGGTATGAAGCAAACCCAGGCGGACCCGTGGGATCAGGTGGTCGAGAAGTATCCGCCCGGCACGATGGTCGAAGGGACCGTCCGCAACCTCACCAACTACGGTGCCTTCGTCGAAGTTGAAGAGGGGATCGACGGCCTTCTGCACGTGTCCGACATGAGCTGGACGCGGAAGATCGGCCATCCCAACGAAGTGTTGGAAAAGGGCCAGACCGTCAGCTGCCAGGTGCTCAGCGTCGACCTGGAGCGCAAGCGAATCGCCTTGGGCCTGAAGCAACTGCGACAGGACCCGTGGGAAACGGACATCCCCGACCGGTACACGGCGGGCGATATCGTCACGGGCAAGGCCACCAAGCTGACGAACTTCGGCGTCTTCGTTGAACTCGAGCCGGGTCTTGAAGGACTCCTGCACATCTCCGAGCTGGCCGATCACAAGATCGACAGCCCTGAGGAAGTGGTCAATGTCGGCGACGACATTGAGGTGAGAGTGCTCCGCGTCGACCGTGGCGAGCGAAAGATCGGCTTGTCGCGACGCAAGGCTCAGGATTCGCCCGCCGATCGCGAGGAAGGCGAAGCCTCCAGTGCGCCGCCTGCGGCCACTCGGGAAGAGCCGGCCAACCTGAAGGGTGGTCTTGGAGCCGGTGGACCGCTCTTCCGCCTCGGCGGTGATTCGGAACCTGCCGAAGCGCCGAGCGAAGCTGAAGCTGAAGTTGAGTCGCCGAGCACGGACGAAGTTGAAACGCCGTGAACCCGCTGGGGAACCAAAGAGTGTCGTCCCACCCCTCCGCGAGAGGGGTGGGGCGGCTCTTCCCGTCACATCCCAGGATCGGCTGACGTCGATGACCGTAGTCGCAGGCCTCTCCGTTTCATGATCGCCTCATTTGCGCGATCCCCACTTCTCGTTCTCGCCTCCCTCTGAAATTACGATCCGTTGGTTCAATCTCGGGTGCTCACTTCGGGAGCGTTGATCTGCGCGCCGCGCCGGTTACACTGAGCCAGAGTTTCGAAACTGGGCTCGAAGGGGGCGATGCATGTCGACTCGGCGCAATTTCATGGGCGGGATCGGGGCCGGGCTTGTCGCGGCGACCGGGGCGAAGACCAGCGCCGCGACAGGGGATGACAGGCCGCCGTCACTGGGGGTCGAGGGTTATACCGACCGATTGAGCTATCGAGCCGGTGACGTGATTGGCCTGCACGTCTCCACCATTGCACCGCAGTACTCCTTGGAGGTCACCCGCCTTGGTGCGAAGAGCGAGGTCGTCCTCAATCAAGCCAAACTCCCGGGCGCATTGCATCCGATCCCCGATAAGGCATCATCGCAAGGCTGTGGTTGGCCGGTCTCGCACCAAATCACGGTTCCATCCGACTGGCGGTCGGGGTACTACAACGTCAAGCTCCGCGTGGTAGACGGCGGAGGGACGTTCGTCGGCCGTAACAATCGGACGGCCGAGGTCGACCTCTTTTTCATCATCCGTCCCACCAACCCGGGCGCGGGCGGGGCGATTTTGCTGCCGCTTGCCACCAATACATACAACGCCTACAACAATTGGGGCGGAAACAGCCTCTACGCCTACAATGGGCGAGACAACCTGCAAGGCCACCGAGTCTCCTTCAACCGGCCGCTCGCAGGCCTGTTCAGGATGTGGGAACTGCCGTTCGTGGCGTGGGCCGAGCGGCAAGGGTATACCCTTGACTATTGCTCCAACGACGACCTGGAGTTCCACCCGGAGCTCCTCGACCATTACAAGCTCGTCCTGAGCGTCGGCCACGACGAGTATTGGTCGGCCCCGATGCGCGACCACCTCGAGACCTTCATCGGTAAGGGGGGCAACGTCGCATTCTTTAGCGGTAACACCTGCTGCTGGCAGGTCCGGAGTGAGGAAGGCGGTCGCGCCCTGACTTGCTGGAAGCAGGGGTACAGCCAAGATCCTCTCTTCCCGACCGGCGACCACCGCACGCTCTCGACGCTCTGGAGTCACCACCTGGTGAAACGGCCCGAGAACCAACTCACGGGTGTCGGCTTCCTCCACGGCGGATACCACCTCAGTCACGGGCAGTTCATGGACGGCAAGGGGGCATTCACTGCTCATCGGCCCGATCATTGGGCTTTCGAGGGGACGGGGATCAAGGCCGGTGAGCCCTTCGGCGGCAAGCACACGGTCGTCGGTTATGAGTGCGACGGTTGCGAGTTTGAGACGAAAGACGGACTCCCCGTTCCCACCCACCGCGACGGCACGCCCGAGGGATTCACGATCCTCGCTACCTGTCCGGCGAAGTGGCACCCTGACGACGCTCTCTGGTACGACCATTTTCCTCGCGACGTGTCGGGCGCTCCGTTGCCGGGTGCGGCCGTTCTGGGAACCTATGATCGCGGAGGCACGGTCTTCACCGTCGGGACGACCGACTGGGCCCACGGCCTCGCCGGTGGCGACCCGATCGTCGAGCGCGTCACGAAGAACGTTCTTGACCGCCTTTCGACGTGACGGTCATCGGGGAAGATCCTCGTCCCCCCTGCGCCGCCACGTCTTGCCGTTTTGGAATTTCGTGTCCCGATCAGAGGGAGCCGATTCATGTCATGGCTGCATCGCTTTCGACTTCCCCGCCGGGCGGTGGTCGCCCTGGTGCTCGTGATGGCCAGCGTGCCGAACGCACCAGGGCGGGGGCAAGAGGTCAAGGGAACCGGATCGAGTCCAGGAGGTCCTTTGATCTCGGGGCCGGAGAAGGTCGTTCAGGAACAGGTTGAGGCGTACAACCGCCATGACATTGAGGCGTTCCTGAAAACGTACTCCCCGGAGATCAAGCTGTACGACTTTCCCGACAAGGAGTCGGCATCGGGACTCGAGTCCATGCGTGAGAGGTACGGCAAGCTCTTCAAGCAGGAGCCGAACCTGAAGGTCAAAATCGTCAGGCGGATCGTCCAGGGTGATCGCGTCATCGACCAGGAAGAGGTCAGTCTGGGCGGGCGTCAATTCCACGTCGTTGCCATCTATCAGGTGAGCGGCGACAAGATTACCGCGGTCTGGTTCCTCAGATAGCCGGCCGGCGAATTGCGAGGACTCGCTGGCGTCCCACCCACTCAGGAAGAGCGAAGACTCACTTCCCGATGGGATCTGGGACCGTGGCCAGGCTGGTAGGGACGTGGAATTCGGCCAGGCGAATCCCTGGCCGAACGATGAGGGGGGGCCGAACTGTGAGACGATCGAGGCGTCAGGCTGCGCGCGAAGCGGCCAGTTCGAGCCGTTCGAAGTAGGCCCGGTATTCGGCATGCCCCTTCAGGTCGTCGAACGAGTGAGATGATTCCAAGAGCGGGAGCATCGTTTCGAGCTCCTGCCGATGGGCCTCATCGTCATAGTCCTGTTCATCGAGCATTAATTCGATCGAGGAGAGGGCGGCGTTGCGCGCCTCGTCGAAGGTGGCGTACCGATCGTAGCGGTCGGCGTCGTAGCGGCCCTCGGGGTCGAAAGCGACGAGATCAACGGCGTCGATCGTGAGGTGAATGTAAGGCTTAGCTATGGGATTCATGGGAGAAGACCCCTCCTTGATGTGAGTCGAGGTATCGGGCGGCGTGCATGGCTTTTTACGCCGCCCTTCGACGTCCTGTTCGGAGAAATTGACTCCCGAACTTGAATTCTGCGCCTGGTTCGTCGAAAAGTGGGCTCGCCATTTCAGGTGCTGACGCCTGGCTCTTGCATTGGCGAGAGCGATTGCCATCGCGCCGGGCTCTCACTTTCCTGTATCCCGGTTCTTCCGCCACTGGTAGTCCACCTGCTTGCGGAAACCTCTGATTCCTTGACGCCGTGGCTGTTGCTAACGTCGAGCCGCTGGTGGGCGAAGAGGAGCACCGGCCTGGTCGTCGTGTTCAGGGCGTTTCGGAGCCAGTCAACCTCTTCAGCCGGATTATTCGCGTCGGTCCATTCGAAGTTCTGCCGGCCGTACGGCTTTCCATTGCTCCGAAAGTGGGAGTTCGCCCGAAGAGTCGGCGTTTTGCGGCAAGGCTCGGTCGTTTAGAATAACTCCCCACGTCGTCCGAAGCGAAATGCGGACGCTTGATGGAATCTACGGCCGCGCATTGCAAGACAAAAACCTGTCGTCGATCTTGGCTTCAAACATCGAAGTCGGTTGGGAATTCCGATGCGGATCACTACAAATTCGGGCCAGCTCCTCCTGGAACGTGACGGTGAGTTGGCTGGGGCCGACCTGAGCGGCCTGCAATTGCTCAGCGCCTATTTCAAAGACTCCTCGCTCAGGGCGACGAACCTTTCCGGATCATTCCTCAACTCCGCCGACCTCTCCGATGCCGACCTGTCGAATGCCTGTCTCGCGGGCGCCGTCATGGAAGGGGTCCTTTGCCTTGATGCTTACTTCGATGAGGCGGATCTCCGTGAGGCCGACCTCAACGGTGCATTCGGCTTTCGCGCTTCGTTTCGAGGCGCGGATCTCTCGGGTTCCATTCTCCGAGGTGCCCATCTTGAAGAGGCTGATTTCACCGGGGCGACGCTGGAAGGGGTGAAACTTGGCAGGGATCAACTGAATGGCTCGACCGTGCTCCGAAGGGCCGACTTTCGCGGAGCCAACCTTCGGGGTTGGATCGGCGAGGGGGCCATCTTCGAAGGGGCGACCTATGACGTTCGCACCTGCTTTCCGCAAGGTTTTGACCCGAAAGCCAACGGGATGATCTGTCGAAATGATGATGGAATGGTGGTGGAGCCGGAGTAGGCATAGTGCCCGGATCAAAATTGTCGCCCGGGCTAACCCGGGAGCAAGGCTCCCCGGCCAGTGCCGAGCGACGACGATCTTCAGGTTCGACTTCCGGTCGGTCGTGTCGACCGCGAGAGTGTGCTTATTCCCCCGACTCCCACGGGATAAGCTTCACCTCTCCCAATTCGATGGGGATGTCACTTCGCCCACTCGGTATCTTGGGAACCATCACCGTCAGGCGGAGATGGCTGAGATCGAACCGAAGGAGCAACTCGTAGGTGCCCGGTTCGACATCTTCGATGCGGAACGTTCCGTCGGGTTCCACCTTTACCGGGTAGTGGAGTATCGAACGCTGCTTCTGATACGCTCGATACGCTTCCGCCTCTTCGGTGACAATCCACGCGTTGTACCACTCGATCCGTTGCTCCCGGGTCAGGCCCTCCGGCATCGGGATCAGCGGTGCCTGGAGTAGCAGGGTATTCCTGTTCGCCATGCTCGCGAACGGTGTCTTCGTGCCGGCGAGTGAGATGACTCGTCCCGCGACAGGTCGTCCCTGACCGCCAATGGTGGCCTGCACCGTTTGATTGGCTTCGATGAGGATTGGATACCAGGGGCCGACTCCATAAGAATTTGCAGACAGCTTAATCGTTCGCGAAATCGACGCCGCTCCGGGGATGACTCGGGTCAAGAGAAAGTGTCCCGAGTCATCCGTTGCGACGTTGTAGTGGTAGGAAATCCTCTGATCGTCTGACTGGCTCTGGGCTTTGGGGGACAGGCTGACTTCCTCGAATGCCCCCGCCTTGTTCCCGATTCGGAGGGTTCCCTCGACCTGGCCCCACGGAGTCAGGGTCAGGGAGTCCGTGGCGAGGAGTTGTTCCTCCGTGACTTGGGCGAATCCCCGGTCGTCGAGCACCAGGATGGTGGCCGCCTCGGTTTGCGGCGGGAACGCAAACCTTCCATCGATTCCGGTACGGACGGTTGGAAACTGATTTGGGGGGGGAGAGAAGCTCCCATTCCGAACGTAAATTCCGTGGGAGTTCGTCGCCAAGCCTACCTCGGCATCGGCGGCCGGTGATCCGTCCGGAAGTCGCACAACCCCCGCCAGAGCAGCGCGAGTCGGGACCTTGCCCCGGGTCAGCTTGAAGTCGTAGACCTGGTTGGATCCCATGATCGAGAAGCCGTGGGAGATCGCCGGCAGGTAGCCGTCGGCCTCGACCAGTAGCCCTTGGACCGGGTATGGCCAGTCGAGGCTGACCTCATAATGGCCGTCCCTGAACCGAAGCGGACGGTTGCGCTCCCAACGTGTCGATTTGCCCTTCGGATCATCGCCGCTAATCAAGGTGAAGGCCTCGATGGGCTTTCCCGACTCCGAGTCAACCACAGAGCCGCGGATTGTCACTGGCCGGATCATTTTGACAACATGTCCCACTTCTGAGGCAGCCAAGGGCTGATTCATAAGATTCCTGAACGCCGGAGCCTTGACAAACTGGAAGAGGATGGTGTCGGCCGGCGCGTCGAAGACCTGGAAGCTTCCGTCGGCCTGAGACTTTGTCTCCAAGGATAAGGATCGGTGTCCTCGCCACTCCTCGGCGACGATCCAGACCCCGGCTATCGGCTTGCCTTCCGGGTCAACCACCCGGCCGCGAACGACGTGACCCGGCTCGAGCCGGAATTCCAGGGGGGACATCTTCGGAATCACCTTCACCGTCTTCAGGTCTGGGGCCCGACCTGCCGCCTGGACCGTGAGGACGAGATCGCCTGGAGCCACTTGGTCGAACTTGAAACGCCCCTTGGCGTCGGTCTTCACCTCTGGTTCATGGCCGCCGGGGCGGTTCGCACCCTGGGCGACGTTCGCACCGGCGATCGGTTGTCCGTCGTAACCGAAGACTTGACCGGTCACAGGGAGTCCTTTCTTCAGGACCATGACGCCGGTTTGGTCCCGGAGCTGCACCATCGTGGGTTTAGGTGTTGATCCATAGCGAGTATCACTGATGTAGTCGGGGTGTTGAATCCTGATCCAGATGTCGTCGAGTTCCGATGGTAGGAGGTTGCACTGCCACCGACCTTGGTCGTCGGTTTTGACGGGATAATCCCAGACGCTCGTCTGCTGCTGAGTTTTGTCGGCTTTGCTGGGCACGAGCAGGAAGACAGTGGCCCCCTCAATGGGGCGACCCTCTGAGTCTTGGACTGTGCCCCCGATGGACGTTCCGGGTTCCAACATGAACTTCAAAGCCTTGGGGACAGGGAAGACGCCTGGCTGTCGCAGGCCCCATGCCATTGATGCGGGGACAAAACCATCTGTCTTTGCCTTGATCCAGAGGGAATTCGGATTTGCCTGCGGGAGTTCGAAGGAATAGTGACCCGCCCGATCTGTCTTCCCCTCGATCTTAGACTGGTCGTTGATCCAAACCTCCAACGTCACATCGGTCAAAGGTTCTCCTGTTTGCTGATGCAAGACGCGCACGTCAATGGGCTGCGTGACAGTGTTGGTTTTTGGAACAAGCTCAACGGTCCGGTCTGACGGAGCCTGAAGCTTGGTGTTTTGTGTTGGCTTATCGACATGGCTCTTCGGCTTTTCGTCATAAGCAAATGCGATAGGCAGGGTCGTTACGATGACCGTACCGATTGCCGTGAGAGTTCCCGTCAGTTTTAGCTTGGAAAACAACATGGTGGTGAGGACTCCTTCCGCCAGCTTGAGAATTGGACCTAAAGTTGCTGTTGTTGTCATCGCCCCCCCCAGCGTGACGATTCTTGCAACCGCGATCGTCGCGGTCACGAGCGAGGCAGGGACGGCCGCCGTGGCCGACTCCCCGGAAAGCGCGGCCGTGATCAATGCGGCTGAGGGGGCCAGTACGCGTCGGGTCAGCCCGGTGCGGAGTCGCTCTCGCCCCCGGGCGAGTCGTCCCCGGACCATGCCCTCCGTCCGACAGAGTTGGTGGGCGGCCTCTTCGTAGCTCTTGCCTTCGAGGTGGCAGAGGACCATGGGCCAGCGATACCGCTCGGGCAGTCGGTTGAGTTCTTCATCGATCACGGCCCGAACGCAGCCCAAGTCATCAAGAACGACTGGTTCGACCGCCTCCTCTTTTGCAACATCCTGCTCCCGCGTGCTGCGACGAGCGTCTTCAGAACGCGCACGCGTGGCCACACGAAGAGCCACCCCGTAGAGCCAGGGGCTGAGCCGACCGGGGTCGCGGAGTGAGCCGGCTTTCTTGAGTAGCACCAGGAACGTGGCCTGGAAGGCGTCCTCGGCAGTGTGTGGGTCGGTCAACACGCGACGACAAACCCCCCAGACCATCGGCCCGTGCCGGGCGATGATCGCCTCGAAAGCAGCCTTGTCCTTGAACGCGACGAAGCGCTCCAGGAGTTGCGTTTCCGACATCCCCGAGACGGTGCCCAAGCTAAAGATCCGTTGGATCTGCCGGAGGACCGCGCCTTTGTGTCCGTTTGCCATGTTCCAAACTCCCGATCCGTCCC
Organism: Singulisphaera acidiphila DSM 18658; assembly: GCF_000242455.2. Taxonomy (GTDB): domain Bacteria; phylum Planctomycetota; class Planctomycetia; order Isosphaerales; family Isosphaeraceae; genus Singulisphaera; species Singulisphaera acidiphila. Next base: position 3,099,349 of record NC_019892.1, on the reverse strand, counting down.
GTTTCCTCCTCATATACTGCAGCGAAACGGCGGCTCCTCACGATTTCTGCTGAAATCCGTTTCGAACCGTTTGAGATCGGGATGACGCGCCGACTCACGTCTTTCGAGAGACCAACATTGGGAATGACCTTCCGAGCTTTCTCCGCGACCCTTGGCCTCGATTCGGCTATCCTTGGGTCACTCGTTCCATGTCCGATGCGGAAGGAGGCACCATGGCTACGCTGAAGAGACGTTTGCACCCCTCCCTGATGAATGTCGGGCTGAAGGCGTCATCCTTCCCGAAATCTCACACTGTCGAGGGCCGCAGATGAATCGTTCTTACTTGCGAGGCTCGTTCCTCTGGATATCCCTCCTGACGGGTCTCTGCTCGCCCGACTCCACGGTTGCAGCACCCGATCAGAAACCCACGGACAAGGTCTTTGTGGGCTACCTGTTCGGCCAACCCCGCAAGATCAACTTTCGGCTCTACACCCACCTCTGCCATGCATTCGTCACGGCCGACGCTGAGGGGAACCTCAAGAGCTCCCGAAGTGTTCCGAACCGCGAACTCGTGAGCGATGCCCACAAGGCGGGCGTCAAGGTCCTCGTCTCGCTGGGGGGTTGGGGGTGGGATGAGCAATTCGCTTCCATCGTTTCCAAGCCGGAGGCGGAAGAACGATACGCGAAATCCGTGATCGATCTCGTGGATCAATATGACTATGACGGGATCGACTTTGACTGGGAGTACCCCGACAACAAACAGGAAGTCGCTGGGTTCGAGCGGCTCTCTCGCCGCTTTCGCAAGGATCTTGACGCCCTCGGGGTGAGGAAGGGACGGCCAATGTTCCTGACAATGGCCGCGACCTCACATCCCGGGACCCTTCGATGGCTCGACAAGAACTTCCTGCTCGAAACGATGGATTGGGTCAATGTGATGACCTATGACTTCACCGGTGATTGGACCAACTACGCGGGGCATCACTCGCCCCTCTTCGCCTCCTCGAAGCAGCCGAAAGGGAACGCTCACTCGACGGAATCGACCATGAAGTATCTGGTCGAAGAGCGCGGTCTACCTGCCAACCGGCTGGCGGTGGGAGTCCCACTTTACGGGCGAGGTTTTGCCGTCGCGGAGCCTTATGCGTCCACGGAAGGGATCGCCAAGAGCCGGATCCCGCAGGGGGAGTACAGCAACCTTCACAAGCTTCTGAACCAGCAGGGCTGGGCCCGGCGCTGGGATGACGAGACCAAGAACCCCTGGCTGATCTCCCCTGACCACTCGATCGTGATCGGCTATGACGATGCCGAGTCGATCACGATCAAGACCGACTGGCTCTTGAAGCAGGGATTCCGGGGAATCTTCTTCTGGCAGATCGCCGGCGATCGCTTGCCCGACGGTACGAACCCGCTTCAGGAAGCCGCTCGCAAGGCGTGGGACCAGGACACCCGAACGGGCGGCAAATAGCGAGGTCGCCGGGGATACGGAGCCGCTTCGGAGTTTTGGGGACGAGTCCTGGCCCTCGGGATAACAACTCGAACTTGGCTCCCCCTCCCCTACTCTCTTCAACGGCTCCGCTTGGTTGAGCCCAGATAGTTGGTTTGATGCTGAACCTGGAATCTGTTTCTTTCCCCAAGAGCCGACCACGGGGTATGATCGGTGAGTCTACCACTCTTACTCCAGGGACTTGGTTCGGTCGGCCTCTTTGCCTCGCGAGCCTTCCTGCCCGCCTTTGTGACCGCCCTGATGCTCCGGTTCGGGCCTCAGATTCCCTGGCTGGCCCAGGCCGGGCTGCTCTCCCAGGTCCGTGACGTTCCGACTTGGTTCACTTCGGATATCGCCCTGGTCGTCTTGGGACTTCTGGCGGCCTTGGAACTGGTTGCCGGGCGGGTGCCGGAGGCCAAGCTTTTCCTAGATGAAGTTTACGGTTATCTCAAGCCCGCCATGGCGGTGTTGACTTACCTGGGAGTTCTCAACGCCACCGACCGGGCCGCCGTGGGGCGTCTCATTCAGGAGGCCGGGTTCCTCGAGTACCTGCCTGTTCTTGCCGTAGCGGTGGGGACCATGGTTGCCGTCCAGATCCGTGGGCCGATCGTCGCACCGTTGGTCGATCACGACGACCTTGGCCTGCAAAAACTCCTGGGCTGGATCGGGGACCTGTGGGGGGGATTGGGACCGTTGGCCTTGATCGTCTTCCCTCTCCTGACGGTCGCCGTTTTTGGATTCGCCGTGTTCCTGCTGGTGCTGGTCGAGCGGCGAGTCGCATCCCAACGGGAGAAGGGGCAGGTCCCTTGCATCAACTGCGGGCGGCCCATCGATCCCTGTGCCTTGGCCTGTCCGTTCTGCAAGGCCCCGGTCAAGGAACCCAAGAATGTGGGAATCTTAGGGCAGCCGACGAACAGGCCGGCCAACATCGCCTCCCTCCCTTACCAGTTGGTTGCCGTCAAGCGATGCCCGGTCTGCGCCACACGGTTCACCCAACGAGGTCCCCGGCAGCCTTGCCTTGCGTGCGGCTATCGACTGATGGACGACGTGGAGTTTGCCAAAGGGTACATCCGTTTTATTGATCGACGGGTGCCATTTGTCTGCTTCCTCAGCTTCCTGTTGGGGCTCGTGCCGATTCTCGGCATCATCCCTGGAGTGATCACGTATCGACTGATCCTGATCGCTCCGTACCGGCGTTACCTCCCTCTGGGGCATGGCCTTCTCTTGCGCTGGGGCGTCCGGCTTGCCCTCGTGGTCCTGGTCGCGTTCCAATGGATCCCGGTCGCGGGTGGTCTGGCCCTTCCTTCGATGGCTTTGCTCAACTATGTGGCTTACCGCAGCGTTTACAGAAACCTGATATTGATCTCATAATTATTATTAGGCTAGAACGCCTGTGAGGCGAATCGAGATCTTCAACGGAAGCGAGGCGAACCTTGAAGACGAGTTTGCTGGTGCGGCTCTGGGTGATGGCGTTCGTTCAATATGCGATCTGGGGTCTCTGGTATGTGACGATGGGCACGTACCTGACCCGGACGCTTCATTTCAGCGGCGGCCAGGTCGGGCTGGCGTATGGCACTCCCGCGATCGGCGCGATGATCTCGCCGCTTCTGGTCGGCTTGGTGGCCGACCGGTTCTTCGCGGCCGAAAGGATTTTGGCCGTCCTCCACCTGATTGGCGCGGGGCTACTCTTTTTCGTTTCGACCACGACGAGCTTCCCCATCTTCTACGCCGGTTTGGTGGCCCACACGATCGGCTACATGGCGACGCTCGCCCTGACGAACTCGTTGACCTTGCGACACGTGACGGACCCAGGTCGTCAATTCCCGCTGGTGATGTTGATGGGCAGCGTCGGTTGGATTGCTGCCGGCCTGGTGATCGGCCAAGCCGAAGTCGAGGCGTTGGCAACGCAGTTTCAGTGGGCGGCGATTGCGTCGGCCGCGATGGGCCTTTATTGCCTGACCCTGCCGCACACGCCGCCGCTGGACCGCGAGCGTTCAGCCACCTTGGGTGAGGCTCTCGGGTTTGACGCCTTGAAGCTGCTGCGCAACCGCTCGTTCGCCGTGTTCCTGCTCGGCTCGTTCTTGATCTGCGTTCCCTTGAGCTTCTATTTCAGTTGGGCGAACGTCTTTCTGAATGAGATCGGAGTCAAGCATGCCGCGAGCAAGATGACGCTGGGACAGGTTTCCGACGTGACGTTCCTGCTCCTGATGCCCCTCTTTGTGAGTCGACTGGGTGTCAAGCGGATGCTGCTGCTGGGCATGTTTGCCTGGACTGTGCGGTTCGGCCTGTTCGACCTGTACGCGACGGGCCTGGCTTGGCCGGCTCTGCTTTATGCGGGGATCGCCATGCATGGAATCTGCTACGACTTCTTCTTCGTGATGGGGCGGATTTATGTCGACCGTCGTGCCCCCGAGCATCTTCGGGCCACGGCTCAGGGCCTGCTCGCCTTCGTGACCCTTGGCGCTGGGATGTTTGTGGGGACCTGGCTCTCGGGGATGATCGGCGAGTCGTCCGTGATCAGGCGTACCGACGGTACGGTCCTTCACGATTGGAGTCGCATCTGGATCATCCCGTCAATGATGTCCGGGGCGGTCTTGATCGTTTTCGCACTGCTCTTCCGGGACGAGGATCAGGAGTTGGTCGAACCGGCCGGCGTCGAATCAGACCTTGTCGCGTGTCCACCAAGCTTCGAGTCCTGACGCGCCGATTCAAACCATCCAGATAGATCGCTGAACGGTGAGGGAAGAGGCATGCCGGTATTTAAGAAGACCTCCAGGAGGACCGGCACCCTCAAATCGGTTATTGCTCTCGCAATCCCGAGGAGACTAACAGGCCCATTCTTCCTAATTGAACTGTTGAAGAGGGCAACCCGTCCATCGGGCGTAAATCAACATGAATGGTATCTGGGCGATTTCCACGCCCATCGTTTTGGCATGAAGCATCGGCATAAAATGCGTAAAATGCCATGAATGCAAAGGCGGGGGAATTGTGATTCAACAGTGAGTCAAAATTTCAACAAACACCCAATTTCGAGGTGGAAACGAAATGAAAAAGACTCTCGGTGGTGATTTCTTGGGTTCAATAGACGACGGAAAGAACGTCTTTTGTTATAGTACAGTGAGTTCTGAGGTTCCTTGGAAAAGCGAGTATGTCATATCAAAGTGATGTTAAAAATGAGGGGGTTACAAATCTCGAAAGTGCTGCTGTTCTCATCGGATCGAACTCTTGCATTCCCGGGTCGCCTATCTCGTGAAGTCGATGGCGTTGAACACCATGAAGAGAGGGGAATACGAAGGCACTGCAGGTGAAAGGCGTTGATTTGGATTCTCATCCCCCCCCGAATCAAAAGGGACCTAACCTCAAGGTCCGATAGGCAATCGTCGTTCTTACCCTCCCCCCCAAGACGTGTTCGACTCAATGGGATGCTCGAGCACGCAGACGTGTTCGCTCTTCGTATTTCGGCAACGGCTTCAGCATCAAGCTAGGTTCCACATCAGGAGCGAGTCGTACCAAACGGAGGTCGGCCCGATGCAGGATGACCAGTGCGACTATCTGATGCAGATTCTTTACGAGGATCCGGCGGCACCGACAACGGTCGGCGAAGATTCCCTTGATCGAAAGCCCCATAAGGTCAGCCTCGGACAGGATTCGTCCGAGTGGGTGACTGTTCACAGTTGCTTGAAACGAATTCGTCGCTGGCGCGTGCCACCACACTGGTCGATTCAAGATTGGTTTGATGAGATCATGGCTGAGGTCACACTCAGTGTCATCCAAGTTGTTAAGGATTTTGACGCAAGCCGGGGCATCCCATTTGGCGCTTTCCTCCACCGGCGGATCATGCATACCGCCCTCGCTCGCTATCGTCGGGAGTGGACCTACGCCATTCACCAGATCTCAGCGGCTGCTGTTGACGAGTACGAAGCCGTCAAAACGGGAGAGTATCCCTCGCGCGAAGCCATCGGTGGCTTGCTAAACGAGGCAATCGCGCGCCTTCCAACGTCGGATGCTTCACTGATTGAAGAAATCTTCTGGGAAGGTAAGTCGGAAGCCCGCCTGGCCGAAGCCCTCGGAATCAGCCAGCAGGCGGTAAACAAACGCAAGCATAATATTTTTAGACTCCTCGATAACATTATCAGGACGCGGTTTCCCCAGATTGCGCCAGGTGCCGACTCCGAAGTCGCGATCGATTGATCCGGTCGGCATGCACGACGATGTTTCCTTGAAGATGGACATTCGCCCGAACCCTCTGCCAGGCACGCTCTTGCCAAAAAAAGGGCTGACTGAGAAGTGGCTTTCGTCTGGGGGCATCACAAGCCAAACGATCCGTGTGGTTGGGGCCGTACGCGGCCCCGGTTTTCTGACCCTTGTGCCAGAGGCCGAGCACGGATCCCTGTCACCCCGATGATAAACCGCTCTGACGGCGACGATTTATCGTCGGGCGGCTTTGGCCTTCAGCCGGCTTGAGTTCGTGCGACAGACATGGCCAGCCCAGCATCTGGATTGGAGGCGACCCCGCTCGTGGCGCCGCCACCCCCAGCTGGTTGTCCACCACCAAGGACACCCAGATATTCAAGATGAGCCGTGTAACGGCCCGCTGGGCTGGACTCCAGCCACTCTTAAACGAATATCACATTGAGATGAATGGTATTTCGTAAAATGCATGCAAATTGAAAACTAGAAAAACGCATGATCTTGGAAAGTCTATGGCAACAGCATGGATGGCCAATGTACGGCTCCTTTGCTTCCCAGGAAACGGGATGAATGGTTCTGAACCTTCGTTTTGGGTGATTATGCTGAGGGCGAAATAGGCGAACTTTTGCCTTTTATGGGGTTTTGTGTGCTGATTATTAGAAACAATGCGATATAGTAAGGCGTTTTGGTTGTGAAAAATGGCGAAGACTGCATTTTCGGTTGTAATTCTTTCAAGGGCTGCAATATCGTTAAGTGCAGAGAGATCGACGGGAACGCATTCCCTTTCCGCTTGGAGTCTGTCAAAGAACGACGACTCTGTGACGCGATGATTGGCGTCTTGGAAGTGAACCATCGCAAAGGCCGGCTCGAAAAGAACACATGCGTTGCGTGAAAATCACGGGTATGAGACTCACTCACGCGATTGATGATTGAAGCCGAACACTTCGCGTCAGTGCATCGGCATTGCCGCTGAAGTGAGCCATGGTTCCTGTTCGCACGAATTACGATGGAATGCTGAGGGTGCCATTGCAACCCATCGGCCAAAGGTACGCATTCATATAGCCTTGTAATGGAATGCCCGAGTGTGAACCCGAGTGATCAACAGAATGGGATGTCGGGAATTGTTGTGGAAATTCTCCGCACTTCCCTCCGTTGGCACCGGCAGGGTTGCCTTCGTTCGGGTTCGATTCTCAGGGATTCTTTGAGCTGATTCTCGTTGGAGAATCGATGGTTGGCCTTCAGCCCGAGTCGTCTCAATCCCTTTCATCCATCCCCGACTCCCCAATCATCCCGAGCTGGAGTGTCCGAGAGGATCTCGCGTGCGAGTTGCCTGATTTTATTGAATCCATTCCGGCGAATTCGGCGGAATCTCGCGGATATTGGCGCTCGCACGGATCCATTGCGATGCTTGGTCGGCCGTCGCAAAGCACGTTTTTCAACCCAGGTGAGCGTGATTCGGGGCATGCACAATAACCGTTTGCGTCTCGCGACCGGTGTTGCCATGACCCGAAGGAGTTTGCGCCGTCGCACTCGTGGTCATCTTGGTGGTGTGAATGCCGTGAGCCTGCTCGATCATCATGGCTTTAAGCCAGTTGAACCGACTACAGCAATCCCGTATGGGCTGACGATGCGCCTGATCCCCTTTGCATTCCCCCCGAAATTCAGAAAGGAGGTGAATTCACGTTACATAACGACGTTCCCTGAGCTGCTGAGTTCGGTTTCTCGTTTGCCAGGGGGCCCAGAGCTGGATTTCACTTCGTTCAGTGAACTCTGGGCGGCGTCCAGTCGGGAAGGAAGATTGCAAGGGGCCCGATGTTAGGGGCCTCGGAGCGTCCTCTCAGGGCGCCTTTCCGCAATGACCAAAGGAGTTCGATCAGCGGGCTTGCTCCGGGCGATGAGCATCGCTGATTGGGTTGTGAATATGTCGCTGGAGCATGGCCTGATTGATACGAAACATGACTTACGTTGGCACATTGGGATTGAGGGGTAAAGTCTATGAAGACGTTAGCTTTTGCCATGGCAGCAGTCGTCGGGCTTTTCGTCGGCACCTGCGCCGACGCCGCAATTACGCTCGGACTCTCCTCCGTCGATGATGCGACCATGCAGTTCGCCGGGACGGGGTCTCAGTCCACGATCACCTTCACCAACGGTCCGCAAGGCAACAGTTTCGGTATTCGAACCGTGGACGGCAGCCCTGGCGGCTCGGCTACAGGGTTGTTCGGCACAATCTCCGGCTCGTTTTCCTACTCGGTGGCCGGGATTACAACGACCGGGTCGCTACAAACCGCGGCGCTCACCGGTACTGGCGTCATGAGCATTGGTCCGGCCGGCGGACCCGCACTGACCGCCACGATTTCCGGGATCGATATCTTTTCGCTCGGTTCGGTCGGAGGTCTTAACGGCCTCAACAGTTTGATCAACTTGTCGAACGTCTCTTACAGCGGGTCGAACGTCGCCCTGCTCCAACTCAAAAACGAGGTGGCGGCCGGTGGTGGCGTTGTCACCATCAGCTACCAGTTTGCCACGCCCACGAGCCTGACGGCCCTTGCGGCGGCAGGATGCCCAACATCGACAACCTACTCGGGCACAATCTCGACGGTGACGACGGTTCCCGAGCCAGGAACAATGGGAATGGCCTTCTCCGGCGTCGTGCTTCTGGGCCTTGGCTACTACGGACAGTGGCGACGCATGCGTGCCTGACGTCCGAGATTGTCAAAGCATGCTTGGAGTGATCGGCCTTAGGGTCGCAATCGTCGAAGGTCGATGACCCGTGGGGCATTTTCCGAATGGCCACCGCTCCGGTCTCTGGTCCGTGGCGACAAGACCTTGGCCAACCCTCCCCGAGAATGTCCCCGTGGCTTGCTCAACCGAGATCGTTCCTGCCAAGCGGACCCTGGTGGGGACGATCTCCAAGCTGGCGGACATTCGGTTCGGTCGGAAATGTCGCCTCGCCCGGAGGACTGCTACCCACCGTTGCAGCGGATTCCGACTGACCCGGACCTGACGACCCGAGTCGAGGTCGAGAGGAGGCCCCGGGGCTGGAGGCCGAACCGGAGCGAACGCTCCCCATGCAACTTGTGGACTCGAGGTGCGAGCGGGTGGTATCGACCTTGGTTGGCGCGAGTCTCAGCGGACCGTCCCCTGAAGCATTGAGATGGGGCCATAAGCGTGAAAATGACGATGAAGCACGATCCCGAAGCTCTGAGTCGGCCGAACCGGTTTGATCCTGTCGTCGTGCTGGCAGGTTTGCTTGGTGTCAGTCTGATCTGGTTCTACTGGCCTGCATTCCTTGTGATGAACAAACGCTGGTCAACCGACCCGCGCTATGCACACGGGTATCTCGTCCCTGTGTTTGCGCTGGTGGTGCTCTGGCTCCGTCGCGACCGGCTCGCGACGCTCACAGTCCGATCAAATTGGCGGGGGCTGGTGCTGATCGGGATCGCTCTCGCCCTGCGTTTGATCGGCGCTTATCTCTTCGTTGGCTGGCTGGAGGCGGCGTCGCTACTGCCGGCGCTCGGTGGGCTTTGTGTTCTGGTCCGGGGTTGGCCGTCGCTACGGTGGGCGTGGCCGGCGATCGCTTTCCTGGTCTTCATGGTGCCGTTGCCCTACCGGCTTGAAGGAGCTTTAGCCTCTCCCCTACAACGTGTTGCCACCAACGTGAGTACCTATGCTTTACAAACTCTGGACTTCCCCGCTCTCGCCGAGGGGAATGTCATTTATTTGGAGAGGGGCGAGCTTGGCGTTGTCGAGGCCTGTAGCGGGCTGAGTATGCTGTTCACCTTCTTCGCCATGGCATTCGGCATGGTGCTGGTGATTCGTCGCCCTTGGCTCGACAAGGTTGCGATCGTTGCGAGTGCGATTCCTATCGCCCTCATCGTCAATACGATCCGAATCACGGTGACCGGGGTCCTCCATGAGATGGTGGGGAGCGAGGCGGCCAACCTCGTTTTCCACGACCTGGCCGGCTGGCTGATGATGCCAATGGCCATGGGGCTGCTCTGGATCGAACTCAAGCTCCTGTCTCGCCTTTTCGTCGAACCGACTCCAGCGTCCACCGTCCTGAGCCCACTCGACCTGACGAGAGCGGCCCAGGATGCGCGTGATCATCGCGATCCCGCTGACGCTGATCGACGTACCGGTAAGAAGGATGCGTTGGCCGCCTTGAAGGGGCTGTTGACGAACACTTAACTGGTTGGATTGGATTGCAGGGAGCACGCCGCTCATGATGTTGAATTCCAACCCCGGACCCGGCGCTGATTCGGTCAACCTGCCGGCGGTCGTTCCGCCCCACCGCGCCGAAGTCCTCTCGGTCACGCCGGCCCACTTCGAATCGTCGGCCAGTCTAGATCCAATCACGCTGCTCAGAGCCTTACGCCGTCGCTGGGCACTTGCGTTTGGCACAGGTCTGCTCGGCGCGGCAGTTATTGCCACCCTCACCTTCTACCTGGTGCCTCCCGCCAAATACATGGCGCGAGCGATGCTCCACGTTAATTCCGTCAAGCCGAGAATTCTTCTGCAGACCGGCGAAGTCCAGTCCGACTACGGGTCCTACCAGCGGACGCAACTGGCACTGCTCGAAAGCCGCCTCGTGCTCAGTGCGGCCCTGAAGCAAGCCAGTGTCGCCAAGCTTCCGATTCTCACCAAGATGAGCGATCCGATTGAGTGGCTCGAGGGTCAGCTCCAGGTCGATTTCGCCCCTGGCTCCGAAATCTTGCGGATCAGCATGACTGGCGAAAAGCCCGAAATTCCGATGCTCCTGGTCAACGCCGTGACCCAGGCCTACATGGACGAGATCGTCGATGTCGAGATGAAGCAGAGTCGACAGCGCTATGATCTTTTGAAATCGACCTGGAACCGCTATCAGGAGAGCTTGAGAGAGAAGCGTAAACAACTCAAGCGGCTGACGGAACTGGCCGGCTCGGACGACAAAACGACCCTCGCGAGCATTCATCAGCATGAGCTGGATCGTCTCGGACGGGCCGAGGACGAGCTGTCGCGGATCCAGTCTGAGTTGAGGAGCTTGCGGGTCGAGGCCGAGGTCCTGGAGGAGCAAGCGACTCTGAACGAGACGATGGTCACTCCGGCCATGATCGAGGATGCGATCAGCCGGGACCGCTCGATCGAGCTGTACAAAGAGAAGGAGGGCCTGGCTCAGAGGGCCATCGATCGGGTCTATCGCATTGCCCGCAACAAGAACGATCCGGCCATCAAGAAACATCGGGATGACCTCGAGGCGGCACGGGCCGGACTGGCCGCGCAGCATCGGAAATTGTACCCGATCGTCGCGCGGCAGCTCCAGGATGCCGGACGCGAGTCCAGCGGATCGAAGACGACTTTGCTCCAGCATCGGATCAGTATCCTCTCGAAGCTTGAGGGGGCGATGGAGGACGACGTCAAGCGCCTCAACGGGCGGACCCGCTCGATCACTCAGAACTCGGTGGATCTTTTCTCGATCCAGGAGGAGATTGCCAACGCAGACGAGGTCGCCCGGACGATCGGGAAGGAGGTGGAGGCTCTGACTGTCGAGCTCCAGGCTCCTCCCCGGATCCGACTGCTTGAAAAGGCCGAGCTACCACACACCAAGGACGAGATTCGCCAGATCAAGATGGCCGGAATGGCGGGATGTGGGGCCTTCGCCCTCACTCTGCTTGGCATCTCCTTATGGGAGACGCGTGCCCGGCGTATCGACTCGGCGGCGGATGTCATTCAGTGCCTGGGAATGAATCTCTTCGGAACCTTGCCGATCTTGCCAAGGCGGAGCCGCATCCTCGGCTCAGGCGATGCGGAACACCGGCGGTGGGGGAGCATGTTGATCGAGTCGGTCGACGCCGCCCGGACCGCCCTGCTGCATGTCTCGCGGACCGAGTCGGTCCGGGTGGTGATGGTCGCCAGTGCGCTGGGAGGCGAGGGCAAGACGTCGTTGTCGAGCCATCTGGCGACCAGCCTCGCCCGTGCCGGCCGCCGGACCCTACTCGTCGATGGCGACTTGCGCCGCCCCTCGGCGCATGAACTCTTTGACCAGCCTTGCGTTCCCGGCTTCTGCGAGGTGCTGCGGGGCGAGATCGATATCGTCGGCGCTGTCCAGCCGACGGTGATCAGTGGGCTCTCGTTGCTCACCGCCGGTTTCAGCGATAGCGACTCGATCCAGGCGCTCGCCTCCCTTGATTTACGGGCCATGTTCGACCAGCTCAAGGAACACTACGACTTTCTCGTGATCGACTCGTCCCCGGTCTTGCCGGTGGCCGACGCTCTGCTGATCGGCCAGCACGTCGACGCGGTGATCTTCTCCGTCATGCGCGATGTCAGCCGGATCCCGACTGTCCACGCTGCCTACGAGCGGTTGTCGCGGCTGGGGATCCGGATGCTCGGGGCTATCGTCACGGGCGAGCAAACCGACCATTACGGAAGCAGTTATCCCTCCGTCTCGCGGACGGATAAGCGATGAGATGATGGTTCGGAAGATTCGCATGTTCGGATTGATCGTCATGAGATGAGTTTTTCCTGATTGACTCACTCGCCAACACCGGGCCGACCCATGCTTCGATCCTTGCCCATGACAATCGCGCTTGCCCTTGTGATCTCCGCCGGGGTCGTCCACGGTCGGTGGACGCATCGCTGGACTGTGTCTCATGCAATCGAGGACGCTGCCGCCAGGCTAGATCGCGTTCCCCTGACCCTGGGCGATTGGCAAGGAGAGCCCATGGAACTCGATCGCAAGCAATTGGCCTTGGGAGAAATCGCTGGCTATATTGCGCGACGCTATGTGAATCGGCTCAACCAGGATACGGTGACGGTCCTGCTGGTGTGCGGCTCGCCCGGGCCGATCTCGGTGCACACGCCTGACGTCTGCTACGTTGGGGCCGGCTTCGAGCTGAGTGGAGAGGCGGGTCTCTTTTCAGTACCGCGTGAGTCCTCATTTCCACGGGCCGAGTTCCGGAACGCGCTGTTGCAGAAACCAAGCGTGCATTGGCCGACATATTTGCGGATCCTCTGGTCTTGGTCCGCCGTCGGGCCTTGGGAAGTCCCTGATAATCCGCGCCTGGCGTTCGCGTCGAGACAAGTCCTCTACAAGCTCTACGTGATCCGACAACCGACTTCGGCCGACGAGCCGGTTGAGGATGATCCCAGCCCAAGGTTTCTCCGAATCCTGTTGCCCGAACTGGAGCGGGTCCTCTTCGGAAGTACGAGCCGCGGTTCACCGAAATGACGGTTGCCGTGCTGCTTCTCGGGGTCGAATGTCTCCCCGTTATCCTTCTCGCAAGGCCCAACGACGGGTCGGCCGGCTCCATGAACCGAGGCTTGCCATGGACTTCGTCGCCTTCATACTGCTTAACGCGGTGCTCTTCATTCGGCCAATGGAGTTCGTCCCCGTTCTGCGTGGCCTTCCGCTTTACAACATGGCGTTCTGCTTCTGCGTCTTTTTCAGTTTCCCCATGCTGTTTGCCAAGAACACGCTCCGCTCAATCTGCGGGCATCCGATCGGCCTCTGCGTGCTGACGGTGGCCGCTACCGGAGTCCTCTCGAGCCTGGCTCCAGGTGGGGTCGCGGAGGCGGCTGACACCTTGGATGTCTTGGGGAAGGTCGTCTTCTATTACATCCTCTTGGTGGTCGTCGTCCGGTCTCCTGCCCGGATGAAATGGTTTCTGGCGTCGCTTGTGGTCGATGGCTGCATCGTCGCCGCTCTTGGAGTGGCGGACTACAAGGGGATCTACAAAGTCCCAGGCCTTGCGATGGTTGAGGAGACGCGATTCGTCTCGGGTATTGAGGTCCTCTACCGGAGGCTGGGTAGCACCGGCCTGTTCGGCGACCCGAATGACCTGAGTTTGCTCATCGTCGGATGCGTCGTGAACAGTCTCTATCTGGCAAGCGACCGCTCGGTCGGGGTGTCGCTCCGGGCGTTCTGGCTCTTGCTGCCCTTGCCGGTCTTGTTTCAGGCTCTGCTACTGACTTATTCACGAGCAGGGATGCTCATGCTATTGGTCGCGATTGCCATTTACGCGATTGCTCGGTATGGCTGCCGCGTTCTGATCCTCATCTTTCCCGCGCTTTCGGTCGTCCTTGGCATTGGGGGGCGGCAGATGGATTTCCAGCTCTCGGCCGGGTCGGGGCAGAGTCGCATCGCAATCTGGGATTTATATTACGGCTTATTTTTTCAGAAGCCTGTGCTTGGCGTGGGGTACAGCCACTGTATGGACTATGCCGACCAGGTGGCCCACAATTCTTACCTTCATGCCTATGTGGAGTTGGGCTTCTTCGGGGGCACAGCGTTTCTCTCGGCGTTCATCCTGAGCCTCTGGGCGCTGTTGAGAATCGGAAGCCTTCGGACTCGTGGGCTCGATGCCGAGCTTGCCAGGCTCTGGCCTTTCCTCCTCGCGGGTGTCGGTTGCTACGCCTTTGGGATCATGTCTCTGTCGCGGTGCTACGTCGTTCCGACCTTTACGACCCTCGGCCTGGCTGCCGCGTATGAGCGGATGGCCCTGGCCGCCTCGCCCCGACAGCCGCTACGTTTTGGACTGAATCTGATCGTGCTGATTTTGATCACCAGCCTTGTCTTTTTGGCTGGGATGTTCATCATTATTAAGAAGAACGCAAATTATTACTGACGGATTTGACTGATGGCAACGAACTCGCCGATCGTCAGATCCACGGGATTTCCTCTCGACGAGGACCAGGACACGGTTATGGTCGAACTTGGATTCAAGGTCTCGAAGATTCGCTGAACCACTTGATGGTCTGGAAGTCCACACTCACGCCACGGAGTCATGATCCCCATGAGCCACAGCCCAAGAGTGTCCGTCCTCCTGCCTGTGCACAACGGTATGCCGTTCCTGGTCGAGACCGTGGATTCCCTCCTTTGCCAGTCATTCAAGGATTTTGAGCTGATTATCCTCGATGATGGATCGACGGATGAGGGAGTAGACTATCTGCGATCGCTCGGAGATGACCGGGTCCGCTATCACCGGCTGGAGCGTGCGGGACTCGTCGCGGCATTGAACTTGGGGTTGAGTCAGGCGCGGTCCGAGACCATTGCACGGATCGATGCGGACGATCTCGCCGCGCCAACCCGTTTGGAAGAGCAGTACCGTTATCTCGAAGCTCACCCCAGCTGCGTTCTGTTGGGGTGCGACTATTGGGAAATCGATGCTCAGGGGAACGTTATCTCCGAAAACCCATTAACAATGACCTCGGATTTGACGCTACGATTCCAGCTCTGTTTCCACGCGACCTTCTCACATCCGGGCGTAATGTTTCGTGGCGGCGTGGTCCGAGAATTGGGCGGATATCGGCCCCAATTTGACGTGTCCGAAGACTATGATTTGTTCACTCGGCTGGCCCTCCGGGGCCACGTGGCATGTCTTCCCAGGAAGCTGCTCCGCAAGCGGATCCACGGCGGTGCGGTCTCCATCGTGCACCGAGAGCGAGGGCTGAAGCAATCGAGCGGGATCGCGCGAAGCTACGTCTCGGCCATGTTTCCCGATTTTGACGCCCAGTGGATCGGCGACCTGTACCTCCTGTACCAGGGCCGATCTCCTGAGAGGTCGACACCGGCGAAGATTTTGTGGTCATTCGAGCAGTTGTGCGAAAGATATTCCGAACGCCACGACCCCCTCCCAGAGGATGTCCTTCAGTCGTTCCGTGCCGTCCGCCATAACCTTGGGTGGCAGTGCCTCAAAAAGGCGAGGTCCAGTCTATCCGACATCAAGGAGGCGTTGGCCTGGTTCGTTGCCGCTCGCCGCTTTGAACCAGATGACTTGTCGCTCCGTGCCGCCTTCCAACGCCGTGTACGGAGGATGGGCCTTCGACTTGGCGCAACGGCCCAGCGACGCGAAACCAGGCTAGCAAAATGATGACCTTGCCAAGCACAAGATCGACAGCCATGAAAGTCTGTCTGTACTCCCCGAATTATCCAGGGATCAGCGGTGAGGGTGGAATCGGGACTTATACAAGGCAACTGGCGCGTGCCTTGTCCGGCCTCGGCCATGAACCGCACGTCCTCACCCCCGGGCCGGCCCGCGATTTGGTTCACGAAGGTCCGGTCACCATCCACCTTGCCCCGGCCGACTATTTCCCGGTCCTCGATCGGCTGATGCCTGGTGTGGGCGCGTGCTGGCGGATCGCGGCGGTCATGAGGCAAATCGTGGCACGCTACAACATCGATGTTGTCGAATTCCCAAACTGGGGGGGAATTGGACTGGCCTATGGCATGGGACGCCCGGCCCCCATGGTCGTCCGGCTTCACACGTCCTCGCTGGAATGTAGCCTCATTGATGGCACCGGCCCGAGCCGGCTGATCGCCTGGGACATCCGCCGGGAGCGTTGGTTGAACCTATCGGCCGATAAGCTCGTGACTCATTCATGGGCCCACCGAGCGAGGATGGCCGAAGAACTTGGCATCAACGAGGACCGGATCAACGTCGTTCCCCATGGCATTGAGGTCAATCCGGGGTTCCGGCGGGTGTCTCGATGTGACAAAGAATTAAAAGTCGTTTACCTGGGGAGGATGGAAAAACGCAAGGGGACCATCGACCTCCTGAAAGCCATCCCCGAAGTGTTGCGGGAGGTGTCGGAGGTCCACTTCACTCTGATCGGTGCGGACCGCCCTCACTGTCCGGGAGGGCGTACTCATGCCCAGTACTTGGAAGATGAATTTCCCACGGTCGTCCGCCGCCACATCACGCTCGCGGGGCGTCTCTCCGATTGCGAGGTCGATCAGCAACTCCGGGAGGCCGACCTCTTTGTCGCCCCGTCCTTGTACGAGTCGTTCGGGTTGATCTTCTTGGAAGCGATGCGGTGGGGAACCCCTGTGATTGGCACAACCGCTGGCGGGATTCCCGAGATCATCGATCACGAGAAGACGGGCTTGCTCGTCGAGCCGAGCCAGCCGGCCGAACTCGCTCAGGCCATGATCCTGCTGCTTCGCAATGACAGGTTACGCCACCGACTTGGCGAGGCCGGCCGCCGCAGGGTCGAATCCGTCTTCAACGTCGACCGCATGGCGCGGCAATCGGCCGAACAATACGCGACGGCACGAGGGACGAAGCAATGCCAAATCCACTGATCTCGACCGTCATCCCCACTTACAACTACGACCGCTTCGTCACCGTCGCGGTCGAGAGTGCCCTGGCGCAAACGTACCCCGACCACGAGGTCATCGTTGTCGACGATGGCAGTACCGACGAGACTCGGGATCGGCTGGCGCCTTACGAAGGACGGATTCGTTATCTCTACCAAGAGAACCAGGGTCTCTCGGCCGCCCGAAACACGGGCATTCGGGCTTCGCGCGGTGACCTGATCGCATTCCTTGACTCCGACGATGTGTGGTACCCCGAGAAGTTGGCGATGCAGGTCCGGTACCTCGAAGCGCACCCAGATCTCGTACTCCTGGCCACCGAGCATCGGGAGATCGAGGGAAGCGACGTTGGCCCGATCGATTGGCCACGCGTTGACTGTTCGCGACCCATCGCGGCTCGAACCGTCACCTTCGATGAGCTGGTGATTGGGGCGAGATTCGGCCCCTGTGGGGTCGTCGCACGGCGCTGGTGTTTCGACGAGATCGGCCTGTTCGACGAGGGATTGAGGTCGGCGGAGGACCTCGATATGTGGATCAGGATCGCTCACCGATTTCCCGTCGCCATGCTGGAAATCCCCCTGTGGCGTTACCGGATTCACGATGCCAACATGCATCACGCGTCGGCCCGAATGGAGACGAACACGCTGAGAATGATCGGCAAGGTGTTCGAAGGCCCCGATGCGTTGAGTCATTCGACCTGGCTGAGGCGAAAGGCGCTTGCCAACGTCTCCATCAACCTCGCCTTCGGCTATCGGGATAGTCACGCATATGCGGCGGCGCTGTCGAAGATCGCCCGCTCGTTCCTGCTCTGGCCGTTCCCTTATGCGAAAACAGATACAAGAATGAAGCATCTCCACCCTCTGGCCCGGCTGAAGTTCCTCGCGGTCGTTCTGTCCCAAGCTGCGAGTTGGCACCTCGGGCTGGATCGGCCGCGGTCGATCCGGCTTGGCGGTTCCGCCTGAGCCTGTTTTGAGGAGTTTCGACGATGAGTTTTCGCTATCGGCTGGCGCGTTCCCAGCACCCAGCCGCTCGCACCCTCAAGCGGCTCTATCGAGGTGTGCAGACCGCTTCAATCCCAGCACCCTGGTATCTCGTCAAGCCCATGCTCTGGGCCTATTTGGGCCTTCGCGCCATCTATTACTTTGCGATGCGGGCATTCCTCTGCGAGCCGTTGTTCAAGGCCAGCTGCCGACGCTACGGGCGTCGGTTGCGCACGGGCGTCTTCATCCACTGGATCCAAGGCAAGGGGGACATCCTCCTCGGCGACGACGTCGTGTTCGACGCCAAGTGCGACATCCTCTTCGCCGCCCGATTCACTCCGAATCCAACCTTGGAGGTAGGCGACCGCACGTGCGTTCGCGGGACCACGTTCTCAATCGGCCGGCGAATCACGATCGGCCACGACTGTCTGATCGCCATGGGGGTCAAGATGTTCGACTCCAATGGCCACCAGTCGGACCCCGAGGCTCGCTTGGCGGGATTGCCGCCGCGTCCCGAGGACGTGCGGCCGATTACGATCGCCGACAACGTCTGGATCGGTCAAATGGCCATCATCACACCGGGCGTCACGATCGGCGAGGGAAGTATCGTCTCCGCAGGTTCGGTCGTCCTCGGCGATGTTCCCCCGTACTCGGTCGTCGCTGGCTATCCGGCACGGAAGATCGCCTCGCTACGGGACAGCCGGACACAAGAAGCACAGAACGCGCCCGTACTGGCGACGGCGCTCTGCTCGGGTTCGGACTCATCAGTTTCGCGAGGCGCGTAGCGATGAAGCTTATCGAGGCTCTCAATATCCTGAAGCCACTCGCCCCTGATGGGGAGCGCGAGGTTGAGGTTGGACTTGCCTGCGGCTTCACGCCCGCGCACCTGGAACTGTTCCTGGCGGCCCACCTTCGTCGGAACGAGCCCAATCGCCGGGCCGTAATCAGGTCCGGTCTGTTCGGTGACTGTCTGGGCAACGTGGAGCGACTTGTTCAGGCCCCGCTGGAAGCGGCTGCCGTGATCGTGGAATGGTCCGACCTCGACCTTCGGCTCGGCCTCCGCCACCTGGGAGGTTGGGGGATCGATACCCTCGCCGATATTTTGGAAACTGCAGCCGGCCGGGCGACCCAACTGGCCGATGCGATCGGTCGTGCCGCCACCACGGTTCCGCTGGCCCTCTGCTTACCGACGCTTCCGTTGCCTCCCGCCGCCTTCACGCCGCCCCATAGCTCGAGCGCTCTCGATTTGGGACTTCGCGAGCTTGCGTCGTCGTTCGCTGCACGGGTGGCGCAGGTGCCGGGTGTCCGGGTCGTCAATGACCAGCGGCTTGGCGAGTTGTCTCCGTTGGGCGATCGACTCGACGTACGAACCGAACTCTCGACCGGATTCCCCTACCGACTGGCGCACGCGTCGGCTGTGGCCGAGTTGCTGGCGAAGCTGATCTGGTCCCCTTCTCCGATGAAGGGAGTGATCACAGATCTTGACGATACACTCTGGCAAGGGATTGTCGGCGACGTCGGAGTCGATGCGATCGCCTGGGATCTCGATCACCATGCGCAGGTCCACGGCCTCTACCAGCAGATGCTCGCCTCGCTGGCCGAGACGGGCGTCCTGATCGCGGTTGCCAGTAAGAACGATTGCCGTGTTGTGGATGAGGCCTTCCGTCGCGAAGACCTGTTGCTCAAGAAAGAGCGAGTTTTCCCGGTGGAGGTTGGTTGGGGGGCCAAGTCGGAGGCGGTGTGCCGCATCCTCCGCGCGTGGAACATCGGCGCGGAGAGCGTCGTCTTCATCGACGACAGTCCGATGGAACTGGCTGAGGTCGCGGCAGCTCACCCCGGCCTGCTCTGCCTCCCGTTCGTTCGGAACGATGAGTCGGCCATCTACGCTCTTCTCGTCCGGCTCCGTGAACTGTTCGGTAAGCACAGGGTCTCCGGGGAGGATGCACTCCGTCTGGAGAGCCTTCGACACTCAGTCGAGCTCTTTGGTGCCCAGGACGGCCAGGCTCCTCCTCCGGAGCGATTCCTTGAGCAGGCCGGGGCGGAAATTGTCATCGACGGTACCAAGAACCCGCCCAATCCTCGCGCCCTGGAACTGATCAACAAGACCAACCAGTTCAACCTCAACGGACGACGCTTCGCAGAGGGCGAATGGCTGGCCCACCTGAGGACCCCCGGCGCATTTCTGTTGCTCGTCTCCTACAAAGACAAATTTGGGGTTCTCGGTACGATTGCGGCCTTGACCGGTCGCATCGCCCTGGGAGAGGTCGTCGTCAATCAGTGGGTGATGAGTTGCCGTGCGTTTTCCCGGCGAATCGAATACCGCTGTCTTGAAACACTGTTTGAGGTGACTGCGGCGGACCGGGTCGAGTTTGAGTATCAGGCCACTCCGAAGAACCGTCCGCTCCGTGATTTCTTGACCGGGATTCTGGGCGAGCCGCCCACGTCCCGGCTCCGACTGTCCTCTGACCAATTCTGGGCCCAGTGCCCACCACTCTATCACCACGTCCAAGGGGCTGACTCATGGCTGATACGCGAACCCGCCTGAACCGTTGCTTCTCCGCCGTCTTCTCCGACCTGGACGAGACGCAGATCTCGCAGGCGACCAGGGACAACGTCGATGGCTGGGACTCGCTGGCCACATTCACGCTTCTGACGGTCATTGAGGAGGAGTTCCAGATCCAGGTTTCGCCGGAGGATGTGGACCGTTTCACGTCCTATGAGAACATCCTCGACTGCCTTCAGGGACAACACAGCATTGCGTGCTGATCCAATGAGAGACAGGAAATTCAAGCATGAAAATCGCAAAAGAGAATCGCTTGGATCGTGCTCATGCTTGAGATAGCCGAAGCCTGTCACGGTGTCCCACTCTCCCGCCTCGGATGTCCGGGGCTCAAATCCTGTGAGATTCGGCGATGATTCTGATGAGCTTGCACCATGTCGGGATCCTGGTCCAGGAAATCGCCAAGGCCACGGAGGACTACGTGAGGCGCTTCGGGTGTGAGGTACGAAGTGAGATCATCCACGACCCCAACCAGACCGCCTTTGTCCGGTTCCTCAGTCAGCCGGGCGACTCGGTCTTTCTGGAACTGGTCGCACCCGACAGTGCGGACAGCAAGCTGTCGAATGCGTTGAGCAAGGGAGGGGGCCTCAATCACCTCTGCTATGCCGTCACAAATATCGAAGAGGCCTGTCGTGAAATGAGGCCACGCGGGATGTTTCCAGTTCAGGCTCCGATGGCCGCCGTGGCGTTCCCGGGTCGGCGGATCGCCTGGCTGATCGGCCGGGACGGTATCCCGATTGAACTGGTGGAACGGGGACCCAGTGGTGAGATTTGAGGCCCTTGGCTTCGGGATAGACCGCCAAGCGTTTGGCGACGCATCAGGTCGTCGATTGACCGTCTGAAAAGTCCTCTCCGCATTTTGCAGCTCTGACGGGTGACCGTTTCTAACCCGGTACGTAAGTTCTGGGTCCTTCCTCGAAGCCGCCGCCCGCGCCTGTGCAATTATCCTCGCCACAGCGGGGATAGATTCTGAAAAAAAAAGAATGAGATGCGGACTTGCTTGTGCAGGGCGAGGGGCGAATTTTTTTGCAGAAATATTGGGAATTGCAGAGATGGTATCATGAGGAGTCACTGCTGATGGCCGAGACGAAAATGACGGTCTGTCAGGTGTTGTTCACCCTCATGCATGGAGGTGCCGAAGTGCTGGCGATGCGAATCGCCAGACGGCTCTCCGGCCAGTTCCGGATGACCTTCGCTTGCTTGGAAGGGCTCGGACCATTAGGCGAGCAACTCCGTAGCGACGGTTTTGATGTGCAAGTTTTTGCCCGTCGGCCCGGAATTGACTGGCGATGTGCGAGCCGGCTCGCCGACCTGTTTCACCGTGAACATGTCGACGTTGTTCACGCCCATCAGTACGGGCCATTCTTCTATTCCGCCCTGGCTCGCCATTTCGGGGCTCACATGCCGATCGTCCTGACCGAGCATGGCAGGGCGTTTCCTGACAACACCAGCCGCACGCATCATTTCGCCAACCGCCTGCTCCTGCGACGACGGGATCGGGTGGCCGGTGTGGGCTGCGAAGTTCGTCGTGGCCTGATCGATAAGGAAGGGTTCTCCGCCGGTCGGGTTCAGGTGATTTACAACGGGATCGATCTGTCCCCTTATGCGGGCGAAGCACCCGACCGCGAGGTGGTCCGGCGCGAGATCGGCGTGGCTCCGGGCGACCTCCTTGTCGCTCATGTCGCACGCCTTGAGGCGATCAAGGATCATGGCACTGCGATCAGGACGCTTGAGCAACTGATTCGCATCCAGGGCAATGCCCGTCTCGTCATCGTCGGTGACGGCCCCGAAGCCGGGCGGATCGAGGCGATGATCCGGGATCGGGGATTGGAGGCCCATGTTCGGATGCTCGGGCACCGTCTGGATGTGCCGAAGCTGCTCAGGGCGGCTGATCTAGCCCTGTTGACCAGCGTCAGCGAGGGAATCCCGCTGTCGCTCATCGAGGCAATGGCTGCGGGCCTGCCCGTGGTGTCGACCCGGGTCGGCGGTGTGCCTGAAGTGGTCGAGGAGGGGCGAACCGGCTTCCTCGCGCCCGCCGGAGACTCGGTGACATTGGCCGGCCACCTGGCCCTGCTGGCCGGGGATCGGGACCTTCGCACGCGATTGGGCCGGGCCGGTCGGGAGCGGGTCTGGGCCATGTTCTCCGAGGACCAGATGGTTGCGTCGTACATTCAGATCTACCGTGAAGTCGCCGGGCAGAGGGCGGTAGGCGACGAGCGGCAGCCACAGACCTTGGCATCGCAGGGGGCCTAGGCGCATGTGCGGATTTGCAGGATTTCTCGAGTTCAGCCGAGTCATGAATGCCGACGCATTGACGGCAAACGTGCTCGGCATGGCCGACATGTTGCACCTTCGTGGCCCCGACGACCGTGGGGCCTGGGTCGACGCTGAGGCGGGCCTGGCCCTGGGATTCCGCCGACTGGCGATCGTCGACTTGACGCCCGAGGGGCACCAGCCGATGGTCTCCGCTGGGGGCCGCTACGTTCTGGCCTTCAACGGTGAGGTTTACAATCATGCCGAACTGCGCCGCGAGTTACAGGCGGCCGGAACACCATCGTTCCGGGGCCGCTCCGATACCGAGGTCATGCTGGCGGCCTTTGAATACTGGGGGCCGGTCCGGGCCCTCGAGCGCTTCGTGGGGATGTTCGCCTTCGCGCTTTGGGACCGCTGCGAGCGGACTCTGCGACTTGCTCGGGATCGGATTGGCGAGAAGCCGCTCTACTTCGGAAGGTCAGGCGGAGGGTTTGTCTTCGGGTCCGAGTTGAAGGCGCTACGGGCTTTCCCCGGCTTCCGGAGCGAGGTCGACCGCGAGGCACTGGCCCTCTATATGAGATTCGGGTACATCCCGGCCCCCTATTCGATCTACCGGGGAATCCAGAAACTCCAACCTGGCACGAGCCTGACGATCACCGAGACCGGCGTCATCTCCGATCCGGTGCCCTACTGGTCGGCCCGCTGCATTGCCGAAGCCGGGGCCGCGTCGCCGTTCCAGGGGACCGACGAGGAAGCGGTCGACCGGCTGGAAGAGCGACTACGGGAGGCGGTGGGCCTCCAGATGGTGGCCGATGTCCCGCTCGGGGCCTTCCTCTCCGGTGGCGTCGACTCCTCGACGATCGTTGCCCTGATGCAGGTGCAGAGCTCGCGCCCGGTCAAGACATTCACCATCGGTTTCGAAGAGGCGGGGTACGACGAAGCACGTTATGCCAAGGCGGTCGCGCGCCACCTTGGGACTGAGCATACCGAGTTATACGTCAGGTCGACCGAGGCGCGGGAAGTCATCCCGTCGCTGCCAACAATCTATGATGAGCCGCTTGCCGACTCGGCGGCGATCCCGACTTACCTCGTCTCCCAACTGGCCAGGCGCCATGTGACGGTCAGTCTCTCGGGCGATGGCGGCGACGAGCTTTTCGGGGGCTACGACTGGTATCGCCGAACGGCCAGCGTGTGGGGAAAGGTCCGACGGCTGCCGAGGTCGCTGCGAGGGTCGACCTCCAAGATTCTCGCAGGGCTTGTCACGAGCACGGACCACACGCCGAGATTCGCTGTTGGCGCGGGGCGGTTCAATCGCTTGGCCTCATCCGAACAGTTACACAAGCTGGCGGCGCTTCTGAAGCGGTCGACCGAGCCTGAGGATGTCCACTGGAGCCTGCTCTCGAACTGGGAGGGCCGCTCATCGGTCGTACTTGGGGCAGCCGAATCGGTCCCCACCCCACCAGGCTGGAAAGCCTGCCCGGGACTTGGCAACGTCTCGGGCAGGCTCATGCTGACGGATTTACTTACCTATCTCCCGGATGACATCCTTGCCAAGGTCGACCGGGCCAGCATGGGAGTTAGCCTGGAGGCGCGAGCGCCCTACCTGGACCACCGTGTCGTCGAACTTGCATTCCGTTTGCCGACGGCTCTCAAGCTTCGCGATGGGCGCGGGAAGTGGTTGCTTCGCCAGGTGCTGGATCGGCACGTTCCGCGCAGTCTGATCGAGCGGCCGAAGATGGGATTCAATGTCCCGATCGGTGCCTGGCTGAGAGGGCCGCTCCGTGACTGGGCCGAAGGGCTGTTGGAAGAAGGGCGGCTCTGTCAGGAAGGGTTCCTCAACCCCTTGCCGATCCGCCGGAAATGGGCGGAGCACCTCTCCGGCGTCCGGGACCGGGGGGACCACCTGTGGCATGTCTTGATGTTCCAGGCGTGGCTGGCGGCCTGAGGCCCTTGCCCGGAAACCTGTCACGGCGGGGTTTTCTTTGGTGAGGACTATTGATGATCGGCACCCATCAATTGCGACGGATCGCGGTCTTTGTCGGGAGCGACAACACTCCCTCCACGATCGAAGACGTGGAGCGGATCGCGCGAGCCTTCCCTCACTGGACGATCACGGTCTTCCAGGAGAAGACTCGACGTCGCTGGAGCCTGAACCTGAGGGTGAATCGACGCCGGGCCGTTCCGGAACCGACATCGCTCGACCTCGCGGGGCATTGGCCTAGGCCCGTGCCTCGCTCTCCGGGGAGCCCGGTCGGCTTGCCCGAGGCTCTCGACCGGATCGACCTGCCGAACATTCACTACCGGCTCGTCCCGTCACTTCACTCCTCCGCAACACTCAGGGAAGTGAGCGAAGCAAGACCGTGTCTGGGCATCGCGCTTGTGGGGCCGATCTTTGAACATGAGCTTTTCGAGATCCCGAAGTACGGGACGATCAACATCTCCAAGGGCCTGCTGACGGACCATCCAGGGATTCCCACCGGGTTCAGCGAGATCCACGACGGTGTGGAGCGAACCGGTGTGAGCATTCAATGGATGGGTTGCAGCCCGAAGACCGGCGGGCGGATCCACCAGCGGGCCCTTGAAGTCCCGCCCTATACGACGCCTGTCGGTCTTCGTTTCGCGCTCGATGCGCTGGGGACTGAGGTCCTCCTCGAGGCGTTGAGGCAACTCGACGATGGGACGGCAACGATTATTCCGCAAGCTAACGGCGCAAGTCCTCTGAGCCGGCATCCCTCGTCGGTCATGGCCCGAGATGTCCGCCAGCGAGTCCCTCTTTCGAGAAGGCTGCGCAGTGTTATCAAGGTCCTTGCGCTACTTGGCTATGTCTATCTCTATGTCCCACCCCGTAACCTGCTTCGTCGACTGACTGGGAGCTCTCACGTCAGCGTGCTGCTGTACCACCGGGTCGATGACGGCTTCCTCGATACGGTCACGGTCGGTGTGGAACAGTTCGCCCGACAGATGAGCTTGCTGGCTCGGCGGTACGATGTGCTTGACCTGCCCGAGTTCCTGGCCAGCCTCGGGCGTCCGCGCCGGCGGCCCGCTGTCGTCCTGACGTTTGACGATGGCTATGAGGACAACTTCCAGGCCGCCCTGATCCTGCGACGACTGGGACTGCCCTGCACCTTCTTCCTTTCGACACGCATTGTGGGCACCCCCGATGAAGCGTTCCCACACGACATCAAGCGGCTCGGTCGCCGGGTCCCTGCGCTTTCCTGGGACCAAGTCCGGCTCATGCAGTCCTGGGGCTTCCGCTTCGGAAACCACACTTGCCGCCACGTCAATCTGGCCGAGGTGCCCGTGGAGGAGGCGGTTGCCGAAATCGTGACGGCGTCGACGGACCTGGAGCGTGAACTCGGCGACTCGAAGACGATTCGGGTGCTGGCTTATCCCTATGGAAAACGGATGGACATGTCCGATGAGGTCCGCAACCGGTTAGGAAGTCTGGGCTGTACCCATTGCATGTCGGCCTACGGCGACACGAATCCTCCGGATTTCAAGGCGATGAACGTCCTGCGACAAGGAGTAGATCACTCGTTCAGCGACCTGCGGTTCTTGTCGGTTGTGGAAGGCTGGAAGGTTTAACGGGCACGGCTTGACGCCGGTGCTTAAGACCTTGGGGGGGACCGATCTTTATGAGAGTCTCCGTTGTCATTCCGCTTTACAACAAGGCGAGCTACATCCGGCGTGCGCTTGACTCGATTAGGGCGCAGACGTTCGGCGAGTATGAGGTGATCGTCGTCGACGATGGCTCAACCGACGAAGGCCCGGTGATCGTTGAATCCGTGAACGATCCTCGGATTCGCTTGATCTCTCAGGCCAATTCCGGTCCTGGTTCGGCTCGCAACCGAGGGATTCAGCAGGCTAAGGGGGAATATGTTGCGTTTCTCGATGCGGACGACGAATGGCTTCCCGAGTTCCTCGCACGCAGCGTTTCGTTGCTTGACAACCTAAATCCCGGCGTAGCCTCGGTGACTTCGGCGTACTTTAACCTTCCGGAAAATCAGTCCTCGGTCCCGCTCTGGAGAGGACGTGGTTTGGTAGATGGCTTGTACCGAGCTGGCCCTGCCACATCTCCGGAGTCGCTTTCTTCCGTGCTTGCGTATATGTGTCCATGGTCGACCGTGGCTCGCACCGAGGTGGTACGCCGCTGGGGAGGATTTTTCGCGACCGGGCGTTGCCTCTTTGGCGAGGATAGCTTCCTGTTCCTCAAGATGCTGTTGAACGAGACGGTCGCGATTAATTTGGAGCCGCTTGTTGCCTATCACCGAGAGGCCTCGGCCCTGAGCCTTGGGTATCGCGCACCCCGGTCCATCGAGCCCATTTTGAGTCACGCCAATCTGGTTCGTACGGTATGCCCGGACGCGCTGCGTGAGGTGCTCGACGAGGTTTTATCCCGCCGTGCCGAGAAGACCGCTTGCATGCTCGGGTACTGGGGCCGGTGGCGCGAAGCTCGAGAGTTACGGAAACAATTCCGCATGGGGAAGTCCTACAGCTTTCTCTGGTCCACGATGGCCAGCGTCTGTGCCAGCCCCCTTGCGACTCCTCTCGGATCTGCTGTGCGGCTGCTGATCGCCTTGAGTCGACCATTCGAGTCGCGAAAACATCTCCCAACTTCAACCGTCGGCGGGGTAGCCACGCGATGATCTTCGGGCATCCGGCGGCCTCGTTGTAATTCGGGACTCGCTCACACTGGCATCGTCTGTGGATGGGAAGCGGACCGACGTCGGGACCAATACGTTGCGGACGCATTTCGACCCAAGGATGGGGGGCCTCTGAACCGTGACCCGGAGAGGAATGAGCTTCGATGAAACGAGAGGCAGCGATGATGACGCTAGGATCGATGGCGGTGCCACGGCGGTCGGCACTTTGCCTCCGGTGCGAGATAGTCACGGACCTCGCCCGCCTCGAGGCCTTGGCCGAGCCTTGGGACGAGCTTTGGCAGGCAGGCCCGCGCCCCGACATCTTCACGACGTTTGCTTGGGTCCGCGCCTGTCTGGACATCCCAAGCCCACGGCGGACACCCTGTGTCCCGGTGGTCTTCAAGGGCGACCGTCTGGTGGGTTTGCTCCCCGTCGCCCTTGAAGGGCGGATCCTGAAGTTCATCGGGCACGGATATTCAGATTACAACGATTTCCTCTCCGATGGAACTGAGACCGCCGCATCGCTCGAACTGGCCCTCCGCACACTCCTCGATTCAGGCCTCAACTGGAAAGGGTGCGTCCTGGAGAATCTGCCCGAGACCTCTCATTTCCTGGCTGTATGCTCGTCCTTGGCCGCAAACCTCGGACCCCGGCTCACGTTTCAGCCGGGCGGCGTCTGCCCGGCCCTGGTCTTGGCCGGCGACCGCCACGCGCTTCTGGGTGAAGCGTTGAAGAAGGGAAAGACGAGGTACTATCAGAACAGGCTACGAAAGCTGGGCAAACTCACGTTCCGCCACCTAGAGGATCGGGAAGAGATCCGCACGCATATTCCTGATTTTTTCCGTCAATACCTCGCCCGCAGGACGATGGGCGGTGACGCCGAACTCACTCGCCACGCTTGGCTACTCGCGCTCTGCGAATCCCTCGTCGAACGGGTCGACCCTCGCACTTTACTCCGGTTCGCGATCCTGGAATTGGACGGCCGGCCGATCGCCTATCACCTCGGCTTCGAGTCGCACGGCCGACTGATCTATTACAAGCCGACCTTTGATCTCGATCACTGGGACAACTCGCCGGGACAGGTCCTGCTTCGCGAGCTTCTTGAGTATTGCGGTGACCGGGGGATCGATGAATTCGATTTCTCGGTGGGCGACGAAGACTACAAGAGCCGCTACGCCAATTGTACGCGCACCAATTACACGGCAAGGCTCTTTCCAACCACGTCCCGGGCTCGGGCGTTCCGTTTCGGTCAGGGGGTACGGGAATGCCTTCGAAGATGGCCGCGCCTGGAATCCATGATGCGATGGGCGGACTCGGAGAGGAAGGGGCTAGTGGCGTCCCTGCAACGCGGCCTGTCCCGTCATGGGGCCGTCGGGGTCGGCCGGCGTGTCTTCACCAATGTCTTTCGTGCCGCGGTCTACGCTCGTGACGAAGTACTCGTATACTCAATCGATCATCGGTTGCCCGTGACGGATCGTCGGCCGATTCGCTTGCCAGATGGGATTGTCATCGAGTTGGGGACGCTTGCGAGTCTGGCGGATCTGGCGGGCGATTACCCCGATGTCTTCAACACCGCCCGACTGCATGACTTTCGGGAGCGGCTTCGGCGGGGCGATAGGTTGTTCATCGCACTCGATAAACAGACGGTCGTCCATGCGTCGTGGGTCGGGATCCGGAGCGAAATCGTGGCGACTCACGAGTCGGGCGCCGACTGCAAGATCGTGCTCGATGAGCCTGGAGCCGTGATCTACGATTGTTGGACTGCCCCGCTTGCCCGTGGTCGGTCGATCTATCCCGCCGTTCTGTGTGAGCTCATCGAGCGGGGACTGAGAGACTGCCAAAGCGTGTGGATCTACTGTCTCTCGGGAAATGATAAGTCGCGTCGCGGAATCGAAAAATCGGGATTCCGCTTATCTTTTCGGTTCATCCGGACCCGGTTTCTGCGTCGGGGGGAACGGAGCCGGGTCAGCGCGTCTATCGCTGATTCCTGACTCCACGCGTGACCCTCTGACTTCGCAGGGCCACGACCAAGAGCCTTGATTTTTGTTGCGGAAGACGCAGGGCGATCCCCCCCATGATGATGGTGAAGAATCCTCTTGTACCACTCGACTCATCCATCGAGTCCCAAGGATTCACCCATGATTCAAGGATCTGGTGAGGATCGCCTCCGAGTTGGGAGGCGTACGGTCGTCGCGCACCTGACGGCATCGCCGTTCTTCGGTGGCCCCGAAAGGCAGATGATTGGCCTGGCCACCAGCCTACCGGCCGACGTTCGATCCGTCTTCCTCGCTTTTACCGAGGGGGGACGAGCCCGGCCGTTTCTGGAGGCGTTGTCATCAGAAGGTGTCGAGGCCTTGGAGCTTCGTGAGAACAAGCCACACTATCGCGCGGCGGTGCACGAGGTGGCCAGGCAACTGGTAAGGATCGGCGCAGATGTACTCTGCTGCCACGGCTACAAGCCCGACATCCTTGGCTGGCTGGCCGCCCGTCAAGCTGGGATTCCCGTGATCGCAGTCTCACGAGGCTGGACGGCCGCAACGGTGAAGGTCCGGTTCAATGAGGGTCTGGACCGACTCTGCCTTCGTGGGATGGACCGGGTTGTCTGCGTCTCGGAGGGCCAGGCCGTCAAGGTGCGCTGCGCGGGCGTCTCGACCGACCGGGTGATCGTCATCCGCAACGCGATCCGGGCCGCGCGGTTTGACTCTGCTGATCCGGCCGATGGAGTTTGGCTCCGAGGTCTTTTCCCCACGCCGCCGTCACGTGTGGTGGGTGCCGCCGGGCGGTTGAGCCCTGAGAAGGGATTTGGCGTGCTCGTGGAAGCTGCCCGCCGAGTTGTGCGGGAGAACTCGGACGTTGGGTTCGTGATCTTTGGCGATGGTCCGTTGCACGCAGATCTGGAGCGCCAGATTGGCGAGTCCGGCCTGGCCGATCGATTCCTCCTTGCAGGATTCCGTGACGATCTCGACCGGATCATCCCGCATTTTGACTTGTTCACGCTCCCTTCCTTTACCGAAGGCCTGCCGAATGTGGCCTTGGAGGCATCGGCCGCCAGCGTGCCTGTCGTGGCCACTGCCGTGGGAGGAACGCCGGAGGTCATCGAGGAAGGGGTCAATGGTCGCCTGGTGCCTCCAGGCGACGCGGCCGCCCTGGCTGACCGCCTCCTCGACGCCCTGCGCGATGACGAGGGGCGGTGGTCGATGGGCAGGCGTGGGCGGCAACGTGTTCAAGAGCAGTTCACCTTCGAGGCTCAGGCTAGCCACTATCACCGGCTCTTCGACGAGCTCACGAGTCTCGCTCCGGGCTATCATCACCCCGCCGTCGGGTGAGCGGGGGACAACCCCACTTTGCTTTCGCTCAGGCCCATCCCGCCAAACGGGATTGCCCGCCCGTCCAGCGATTGAGGGCGTGGCATGCCCTCACTGGCGAACGCTCCAGGAGGTGGGTTTGCAAAGCCACGATGGTGTGGCCGTATGCACAACCCCTTGGTAGGCCGTGTTCGCTCTTGAAGTGCTTCATCGCGCTTCCTGTCTTTGCTGCGCGACTCCGCATCGTTGTTCGGAAAGAACGCGATGGATTCCGAATAGCACGCCCCTGTTCTACCCCGGCGTTCGACTTCACAAATCATGACCTCTCACGGTTGGCCTCCCGCGTCTCTTCCTGATTGCAGGAGCCTCGAATGTTTGATGCACCAATGAATCGGAGAGCGTTTCTGGGAGGGGCTCTCGCCTTGGCGGGTGCTCCAGCCCTCCCCCATACCCCTCGGCCTTCGGCGGACGTGCCACCAATTCCGCAACTCGCCCGTTGGTGGGCGCAGATGATCAAATTCGGGAAGACGCACGCTGCAAGCCTGAAGGAGACGAATGGTCCGCTTGACCCGCTGCTGGGTGCCACCTACTACGATGCGCAGCGGGTCCTCTTGCAGATCGCCGACTTCTCTGCTGATCGCTCGTGGCTGGTCGCCGCCGACCACGCCATGGCCATTTACCGTGACCGGTACGTCCTGGCGAACGATGGAAAGGTGCCCGGCTATTGGATCTTTCCGCACGGATTGGCAATGCACTACCAGCGGACGAAGGATCCGAAATCGCGTGAGGCGCTTGTTGCCTTGTCGCAAAATGCGGCCTTCGCCTCCGACTCCGCGCCGGCCGCCTGGTCCCAGAACGTCGCGATGAGCCGGGAAGTGGCCTACAACATCCACAATCTGATGAAGGCCGAGGAGGTGGGCGAACCGCATCGGCCTCGACTTCGCCTGCTCGTGGACCAGGCTCTGGGACACATCGACCAGTGGTTCATCTCTCGGACGGCTCCTTTCCACCAGCCGTTCATGTTCGGCCTGACTGCGGAGGCCTTGATCGCCTACCACGCGAAAACGGGCGACGCGCGGATTCCCGAAGCCATCCGGGTCGGCGCCGACTGGCTTTGGAAGAATACCTGGATCGCCAAGTCAAGGGCATTTCGATACGTCGATCACGAAGCGAAGGGAGTGGGGGGGCCCGAGCCTGCGCCCGACCTGAACCTGCTCATCGCCCCTGCGTTCGCCTGGCTCTATCGGCGGACGGGCAATGCGATCTACCGCGACCGGGGCGACGCGATCTTCGCGGGTGGGGTCGACCAGGCCTGGCTCATCGGCGGCAAGCAGTTCAACCAGAACTACCGCTGGAGCTTCGATTACGTGACGTGGCGGACCGAGGGTGATCGGTCCGTCGATCCGAACCGGCATCGAGGCAATGGCAAAGGATAATATCATGCTCGCAATAGCATTTTGGTTGTGCGTCGCGTGCGTCGTTTATCCCTATCTTGTCTATCCCCTGATTCTCGCGGGCCTTGTCCGGAAGCGGGTCCGTCTCGTCCCCCATGGAGGGGGCCATAGGCCATCAGTCTCGGTGGTGTTGACCGCCCGCAATGAGGCAGCTTCGATCGGCCGCCGGGTTCGCGAATTTGCTGCGTTGATCGCCGAGTCAGGCCAGCCTGGAGAGATCATCGTGGTTTCCGACGGATCGACCGACGGCACGGCCAACGCCGCGAGGGCCGCTGGTGTAGAGATCGTCCGGGTCCTCGAACTGCCGGACAACGTGGGCAAGGCCGCGGCTCTGAGCGCTGGCTGTAACGAGGCTTTGCATGAGGTCCTGGTCTTGGCCGACACCCGGCAGACCTGGGCCCCGGATGCGCTGGAACGCCTGTTGGAGAACTTTGCCGATCCGACGGTTGGTGGTGTCAGTGGCCATCTGATCCTGGAGTCGGGTCCTGGCATCTTGGCCGGCGTGGGGCTGTACTGGCGGTTCGAGAAGTGGTTACGCCGGACTGAAAGCTGCCTGCACTCGAGCATCGGACTGACTGGGGCGATCTGTGCGGTTCGACGCGGCTTGTTCCGGCCCATTCCTCGCGGGACTCTTCTCGACGACGTCTACTGGCCGTTGCTGGTGGTGATGCAAGGCTACCGCATCGTCCATGATGAACGCGCTCGGGCCTTCGATCGACTGCCCGACCGGGTCCGCGACGAGTTCCGCCGGAAGGTTCGGACGCTTAGCGGCAACTTCCAACTCCTCATTCGGCTCCCCTCTCTCTTGATCCCTTGGCGGAACCCAATCTGGTGGCAGTTCGTCTCGCACAAGCTGGCCCGGCTCCTCGTTCCTTGGACGTTGTTGGGGGCCCTCGGCCTCGCTGCTGTGCTTGAGGGTCCGCTCTACCGCGCTCTCTTCCTAATCCAGGTCGTCACTTACCTGGTTGGCTTGGCCGGGGTGCTTGGCTTCGGGACACGGTCGCGGGCCATCTCGGTCGCGTCGTCTTTCCTCGTCCTTAACACCGCAGCGTGGATGGCGTTTTGGGTCTGGTTCTCAGGGCGGGCGTCGCAAACCTGGGGTAAGGTGGCGTACGAAGCACCTGGTGCAGGCTTCCTGGAGGATGCGGTATGAGCGCCGAATTGATCGATCTCGCGACCGAATGGACTCCCTACCTCAAGCGCTATCGCGGTGGCGAGTGGCGGGATCGTATCTTCCGGGATCTGGTCGCCGAGGAGGCCCGATGTCTGGGTGGCGGCCCAACGATCTTGGACATCGGCTGCGGTCGCGGACTTGACGGCAGCGTCCCTCTGCAGCGATCGATCGCGGACTTGGCAGGCCACTATATCGGGATTGAGCCGGATCCGGAGATTCCACTTGCCAGTCACTTTGGCGAGACCCACCGGACCCGGTTCGAAGAAGCCCCCATCAGGCCAGGCTCGATCGACCTGGCCTTCGCCGTGATGGTGCTGGAGCACCTCCCCTCGCCCTTGCCCTTCTGGGAGAAGCTCTTCGAGACCTTACGCGTCGGCGGAACCTTCTGGGCCATGACCGTTGACGGTCGCCATCCCTTTGCCCAGGCCTCTCGATTGGCCGATCGCCTGCGGTTCAAGTCGCGTTACCTCGACTTGCTCCACGGCGAGCGAGGGGTCGAGCGGTATGAGGACTATCCCGTCTACTATCGGACAAACACTCCGGAACAAGTCCGTCGCCATGCCGCCAAGTTCCAGTCCGTCGAATTTATCAACCTCTCCCGAGTCGGCCAATGGAACGCTTACCTGCCGCGACCGTTACGTCCGCTCGCGGACTTTTGGGATCGCCGCGCGATCCGTTACGAACGGCCGGGAACCTTGCTGCTGATCCGTGCCGTGAAATGAGTGAACGCCCATCGCGAGGAGTGTTTGTGAATTAAGAGTCAATGAGAAATGATGTGCGAATAGTGCTGTGGGTTTATGGAATGAGAACGACGGGGCAAGGACGATGTCCTTGCCCCGTAGGTCTACCGAACAGAAACATCAGAGCCTGGGGGGGGCAGGCCGGCAAGCAGTGGGTGGCCACTGCCTGCCGATACCTCCGCGAAGTGGGTTAGTTGCCGAGCGTCGGTTCGGCCCTCCACTGCACGTAGGCGAAGCTCCAGCGGTAGTTCTGGTTGAACTGTTTGGCTCCCACGAGCCAGGCCTGATCGACTCCGCCTGCGAAGATCGCGTCGCCCCGATCGCGGTACGTCGTGTCGCCCGTCTGGTGGTACAACCACCCGAAGGCAGGGGCGATGAGCAGGTTCAGGTCGGGAGCCGCCTCAGTACCGCCCGAGCCGTCGGGGGCCGTGATGTTGGTGTACTGGAAGGCGCGGGCGCTGGCGTTCCAGCAATTGGCCCAGATCCAATCCAGGGCGGTGCGAATCGCTGGGAGCACCCGGCTATCGCCCGTCTGGGCTTGGTAGGCGATCAACGCTTCGCAGGTCAGAGCGACCATGAACGGACGCACATAAGTGGCCGTCTTGGAGACAGTCCATTGATCCAGGTGTCCCAAGGCCTGGTTTGCCAGCAAGTCGGTCCGGGCGCGATGTGGCCCACCGAGCGTTTCGGCGTTGACATTGGCCAGAAGGCTATAGGCCACCTCACGGCTGAGGTACCAAGGGGCGGTATCGCTTGCCGGGACGGAGTCGCCACCGTACATGGCTGACGCCATGGCCAGAACGGCGTCGCGGGAGGCGGTGTTGCCGGTGCGGCGATAGTTCTCCAGGAGCCCGTTCGTGAAGTTAAAGTAGCCCGGGACATTTCCCTTGTTGGGAGTCACATAATTGTCACGGTAGATCCTGAGGGAGTCGTTGACCGCCGTCAACCACGATGAGTCCCCGGTGTAGTCGGCGATCTGGTAAAACACCCGTGCCGAGTCGTAGTAGGTCGCGCTGAGGGCTGCATCACCGGTGGCCGAGTGAAGCTCGGCGGCGGCCTGCCGGCCGTACTGGATCATCTGAGACTGCCATTTGACCAACGCCTTGTCATAGAGGGCCGAATCCGTAGGGGGCGTGGTTCCTCCAGGCTT
The DNA here is from genome assembly GCF_000242455.2 of Singulisphaera acidiphila DSM 18658. Taxonomy (GTDB): domain Bacteria; phylum Planctomycetota; class Planctomycetia; order Isosphaerales; family Isosphaeraceae; genus Singulisphaera; species Singulisphaera acidiphila. The sequence goes on along the minus strand of NC_019892.1, from coordinate 3,064,369 downwards.
GGTTACGGTGACCACGGCTGTGACCGCGGAGCTGACTGCGCCGTCCTTGTCGGTCACGGTCAAGGTCGCTGTGTAGGTCCCCGCCGTTGTGTACACATGGCTCGGATTCGTCAGGTTCTTGCCGGCGGCATTGGCCGTGCCATCGCCGAACGACCAGGTGTAGGTGAAGCCGGCCGCCGTGTCGACCGAACTCGGATCGGTCGCCGAGCCCTTGAAGGTGAGCGACTGCCCCGCCGGGGTTGTGTAGGGGCCGCCTGCAAATGCGGTCGGAGCAACATTGGCCACGGTCACGGTCGCCGTTGACAAAGCGGTCCGGCCGGTGGAGTCAGTAACACGGAGTCCGACCGTGTAGGTGCCGTTATCCGGGAATGTGACGGAGACGTTCTGGCCTACCGTCGTGTAGGTCCCGTTGTTGCTCAGGTCCCAGGCATAGGTGTAGGGGCCGGTTCCGCCGGTGGCCGTTGCCTTGAGAGCGGTCGCTGAACCCTCCTTACCCGTGTAGGTCCCGCCTGCGGAGGCGGCCAGCGGCGGGGGAGCCGGTGGTGAGATCGTGATGATGGCGGAGGAACCCGGGCTGGTCGCCTTGTCCTTGTCGGTAGCGGTGACGATCACGGTATACGTGCCTGCCGCCGCGTAGACATGGCTCGGGTTCGTCAATCCGAGCCCGCTGACTTTTGCCGATCCGTCACCGAAGTCCCAGGTGTAGGTGAACCCGGCAGCGGTGTCGATGGGACTGGGGTCGGTGGCCGAGCCCTTGAGGGTGAGCGATTGCCCCGCCGTGCCGGTGTAAGGTCCGCCTGCAAATGCGGTCGGAGCGACGTTGGCCACGGTCACGGTCGTCGTCGACAATGCGGTCCGGCCTGCAGAATCGGTGACGCGGAGTCCGACCGTGTAGGTGCCGTTATCCGGGAACGTGACGGAGACGTTCTGGCCTACCGTCGTGTAGGTCCCGTTGTTGCTCAGGTCCCAGGCGTAGGTGTAAGGGCCGGTTCCACCGGTGGCCGTTGCCTTGAGAGCGGTCGCTGAACCCTCATTGCCCGTGTAGGTCCCGCCCGTGGAGGCGATGAGCGGCGGGGGAGCCGGGGGTGCGATGGTGATGATGGCGGAGGAACCCGGGCTGGTCGCCTTGTCCTTATCGGTAGCGGTGACGATCACGGTATACGTGCCCGCCGTCGCATAGACATGGCTCGGGTTCGTCAGTCCGAGCCCGCTGACTTTTGCCGATCCGTCACCGAAGTCCCAGGTGTAGGTGAACCCGGCAGCGGTGTCGATGGGGCTGGGGTCGGTGGCCGAGCCCTTGAGGGTGAGCGACTGCCCCGCCGTGCCGGTATAAGGTCCACCCGCCTGTGCGGTCGGAGCGACATTGGCCACGGTCACGGTCGCCGTCGACAGCGCAATCCGGCCTGCGGAATCGGTGACGCGGAGTCCGACCGTATAGGTGCCGTTATCCTGGAATGTGGTGGAGACGTTCTGGCCTGCTGTCGTATAGTTCCCGTTGTTGCTCAGGTCCCAGGCATAGGTGTACGACCCGTTCCCGCCGGAGGCTGTCGCCTTCAGTGTGATCGCCGATCCTTCCTTGCCCGTGTAGGACACGCCTGCGGAGGCGGTCAGCGGCTTTGTGGATGCTGGGGCGATGGTCACAGTGGCGATGCTAACGGGGCCGGTGGCTCCGTACCTGTCCGTCGCGGTGACGAAGACCCTGTATGTGCCCGCTGTCGCGTAGACATGGCTCGGGTTCGACAGTCCGAGCCCGCTGACTTGCGGCGAGTAGTCACCGAAGTTCCAGGTGTAGGTAAACCCAGCCGCGGCGTCGCCGGGATTCGGGTCGGTGGCCGAGCCCTTGAACGTCAGCGCCTGACCTGCCGTTCCTGAGTAAGGACCACCCGCCTGTGCGGTCGGGGCGACGTTGGTCGCCTTCGAAGCGACCGAGGAACTGATCGTCCCAAGATTGAACGAGTACGAACCGACCCCTGTGGCCAAGAGCTGCCGCTCTTCCAAGGCCTCAACCCGCAGTCGGAGTTTGACTCTCGAGGCTCGCTGGTCTTTGCTCTTTCGCGTTTGCAGGAAACTCCGCCAAGACGGCTTCATCATCCAAACGTCCTCGCGTTGCGAATCAAGACGGGATAGGAACTGCTTCGGGGTGGGGAAGTCTCCCCGAGTCCAGAAGCGACACTGTGATGCGGACGCAAGCCAGAGCCGAGGTCCGAACCCACCTCTCCAGAGAGGAGTTGGGGGGCGACTCAGAGACGCGGTTGAGTTGTCGTGGACCGGGCTGATGAAACGAAAAGGAATAGAACTTACGGAAGAACGTCTCTACTAATCAGTTTGAGGTCGTGCTCAGGTGTTTGAACTCAAGCATGTAAAACTGGCGACGAGCGAGATTTCCCGAATGCGGACAGGGCCCGCCGTATGCCGCGAGTTTTCCTCAACGCCGTTGCGTGGAAATTTCGGCCTGGGGTGTCCGGGTTGAGGACAACGCGTAGCCGTCAGGCTTCCACTGAATTCTCCTCCATGAAACAAGGGGCTGTGCTTTTCGGTGGTGATTGGCGACGAATGCCGCGAATCTTCCTGCTCGGAGACCGAAGTCGACCGTAATTCTCGTTGGATGAGAACCACGACTGGCTATCTATTTGTCGGATAAGAATTATCTAATCGAAGGGTGGGCCAGCTAAAAACGGGCAATCCTATCCCAACAGACGGAATCGTCACTGCGTTAGGGGACGAGCCGGTTAAAGCTCTTCCTGTTACGTCGAGAAAGATTGCCTGCAGAATTGTAGGAAAGACCGATTCGCAAAGTCAATGCTGTACAGATGCGAAATCGTGATTTTGTTGTCGAAGCCGGTGATCGTAGGCCATTGCGTTACGCCAGGAGGCCACGAAGGCTAGCGTCCGCCAGGAAAACTGCGTGAGCATGCGAGCGTCCTTCTGGAAACGAACATCAGCAATGGCAAGGGAAACGCGCCTTTGACATCGATGCCTCCCCTCTCACCGCTCGGTCGATCCGCGAAGGTGACTCGCACGTTGAGGAAGCAAAGCCGATTCAGGCCTCGAGTCGAACCATTCCTCCGTTCTGCTTTGATATCTCAGGCCGATCTCGGTTTTCCGGCAGCTTAGGTCGGCAGGCGACCTCGCCTTACGGGTCAAATCTTGAAAATCAGGTTAGTTGGTACGGGTTGAGACGCCGGTCAGGAATGACCAAGCCTCGGATGAGATCGCGGCTCGAGCAAAGCGAACCGCGACTGCGATACTCATACCATAGTCTACAAATTCAGGTTCGTACAGATCACTCTGCAATTTTGATTACAAGAGATGAGCAGACGCTAGTTGTGACACGGAATAAGTGTTTCGAAGGGGCCTCGTGTTACTGGCCCCATCGTGAGCGATTTGAAGTGCCGTTGTGAATGAAGCGGATCGCTCTTCGGCTGACGGAACTCGAAGATATGGCTAGATTTGTGAGAGCCGCCGTGCGCGAGATACGGGGACTTGCCACTTCCGGTTCGTGATCGCCCGTTCTCCAAGTGGGGACTTTTCTTTCAGCGTCGTCTCCAGGCTCGACGATCGAGAAAACTCGGCTCGTGGCCATGAAAAGATTGTTCGACTCGCGCCAAGCGATTGCAAGGAGTCTGCGGAGCGACATGTACGCGTGCAGCGTTGAACGGCCGATCAAGCCGTTTCCTGTGGAGGCAATCTCCGTCGATGCCTGAACCGCTGCGCACGGCGTTTGAGAGATCAGAGCAGAAACGCCTTGCCCGTGGCAATGGGAGTTTGAGCGAGTGGAATTCTGGCCGCTCGAGCCTCGGTGGTGTGGTGTCGTTGTTCGCCGCTCCGGTGGGTCGAGAAACGAACCCCCTATCGGGTGGCTCGCAATCGAAGCCACCTCAGGCGCATGCAAGCCCGACGAAGGGACTGCGGTGATCAAATTGATGAAATCGGTGTGCATCCCGATGTGGGGTGCGCGGTGCGATGGATTTCGCTCAGCCACGGCGGGGCGTGCGATTTGATGATGCGGGTTGCTCGGGATCGGAATCGTCCCTCACCATCTTTGCCGGTGATTGTTACTGGCCCGATGGGGCAAGGAGCAATCGGCCGAGGATATTCCCAATCATGAAACGAAGGCTTGATGGCAAGTTCCTGCTCGGCCTGATCGTGACCTCCGCCTTGCTCGGCGGCGGGACGCACTGGGTCCATGGTTTCTTGCAGAAACGCAATGTCGGGGCGCTGCTCAAACAGGCTGACCGGGCTGAAAAGCAAGGGGACCTCGGTGGGGCCAAGAAGCACCTGGGACGCTACCTGGCCTTCCGGCCCGACGATGGCAAGGTCTTGGGACGTTATGCCTTGGCGCTCGCCGAGAGTGCGACGACGAGCGAAGGTCGATTGCAAGCCCTGCAACTCCTTGAACGGGCTCTCCAGCACACCTCCGACCGCGATAAGATCCGTCGCCGCGCCGCAGAACTGGCGATGTCGCCCGAGCTTGGGATGTCGAAGGTCGCGAAAGAGCATCTGGTCATCCTCCTTCTCGAGCCATCGACAGGCGGCGGCGGGCCGGAGCTGGAGGATCGCAGCCGCCTCGAAGACTTGCTCCTCGCGTTCGCGCGTCAAGATGCCCAGCAAGCGCCGCCCCCTGCCCTGGTAAAACTCCTGGCACGCCCCGATGCTGATTTGGAGGCCCTTCTCGCCCGTTGCCTGGATGAGCAGGCGCGGACCGGCCGACGCGATGAGGCCGATGACTGCTATCGGAAAGCCTTGGCATGCTACCGGCTCGCGCTCATGCAGGCTCCGGATCGGGTTGAGTTTTATGTCCGCCAGGCCGCTTTGCTTCGGGGGCCGCTCAGCGATCCGGCGCAGGCCGATCGGGTGATGGACGCGGGCGAGATTCGGGATGGCCTCGTCGCCAAGAACTCCGATTCCTACCACGCTTACCTGGCGCGGGCGCAATACCGTAAGGAGTCAGGCTTGCCGGGTTCCTCGGAGGATCTCAGGCGAGCACAGCAACTGGCTCCGGAAGCGGCTGACGTCATCGTGGCCGCCGGTGAGATTGCCCTCAAAAAGGGCCGATTCGCGGAAGCGCGAGCGCTCCTCGGACGAGGCGTGGAGCGATATCCTCGAGACGTGCGGATGTACCAGGGCCTGGCTGAAATCGAGACCAAGGCGGGGCGGCTCGAAGAGGCAGTGGCCGTTCTGCGTCGGGGCGATCAGGTGTTGCCCAATCAGAAAAATCTGCAATGGAATCTGGCCGATCGGTTGATCAGCACGGGGAGACCGGAAGCTAAAGCGGTCATTGCCCGGCTGCGCAAGCAGGCGGATGTTTTTCAACCGGCCGTCGATTACCTCGAGGCGCGTCTCCTGATGAGCGAAGGGCAGCGGGCCGAGGCCATCGGTCGTCTGGAAACGGCCCGGTCGCTGATGGCGAACGTGCTCGACCTGAAGGGTCTGACAACCCAGGCCGACGTTCTCCTCGCTCAGTGTTACGAACAACTGGGGAATCCCGATCAGCAACTGATTGCCAGTCGACGCGCCCTGACCCTCGAGCCCAGGTGCGTGCCCGCCCAACTCGAGCAGGCGTCGGCTCTGATGGCCCTGGGCCACCCCGACGAGGCCCTTGAGGAGTTCCGCAAGGTCGCTCCCGAGGTTTCCGAGGCCAGGGTCGCCGTGGCGCGGCTGCTGCTCGCACGGAACCTCCAATTATCGGACGAACAGCGTCGCTGGCCGGAGGTTGACCAGGCGCTGAACGAGGCGGATCGGGCGCCGACGGATGCCGCCGAGGTGACGATCCTCCGTGCCGATGCCCTCGCGGCCAGGGGGCAGTTCGACGAGGCCCGCGAGCGGCTCCAGCAGGCCCAGAAGTCGGAGCCGAACCGGGTCGACCTCTGGATCGCTTTGGCGAACCTGGCCGGGCGCCAGGGCAAGTATGAGGACCTCTTCTCGGTTCTCGACGAGGCCCAGAGGCGACTTGGCGATCGGGTCGAGCTTCGGCTGGCCCGCGCCAACTCCTGGTCCCAGCGCGGCGGTGCTGGTGCTGGCAAGGCCCTGGAGTCACTGACGGAGCACCTCGAAGCATTCTCCGATGACGACCGGATCCGCCTCGAGAATGGGCTGGCCGATGGCTTCGCTCAAATCGGTGATGTCCGTCGGGCCGAGCAGCTCTGGACCCATGTGGCGGAACGGCGGCCCGATGACCTCCGCGCCGCGACCCGGCTGTTCGACCTGGCCCTTCGAGTTGGGGATCACTCGGACGAGGAGGCGTTGTCTCGGGCTGTTGAACGTCTCCGCCACATCGAAGGTGAGGACGGAGTGCTCTGGCGTTTTGGCGAGGCGACTCTCTTGGTTCGCCAGGCTCGGCAGGGCGATTCGAAGCGGTTCGATCAGGCCCGTCTCCTGCTCGCCGAGGCCGCCAAGCGGCGGCCAGAGTGGTCCCAGGTGCCGCTCCTCGAAGCTGCGATTGCCGAGCAGGAGGGAGCTCCGGAACCGGCCGCCGATGCCTTCATTCGGGCCATCGATCGCGGGGAGCGGCAGCCCGTGGTGATCCGTCGTGTCGTCGAGCTCTTGAACCGTCAGCGGCGCTACGAGGAGGCCGATCGCGTCGTTCAGAAGCTGCTCGATCAAGGGCAGTCGACCGGGATCTTGGGGCAATTGGCCGCCGAGAAGGCGCTGCGGCACCAAGACCGGAAGGAGGCCCTGGAGTTGGCGAGCCGAGCGGTCTCGTCCCAATCGCGAGACTACCGGGACCATCTCTGGCTCGGCCAGGTCTACTGGTCGGCCGGAGAGCGGGTGAAGGCCGAGGCCTCGTTCCGTCGCGCTTTGGAGTTGGCGGATACCGTCCCTGAAACGTGGATCGCCTGGGTTGAATATCTTTCTAAGTCCGACCGGAAAGAGCAGGCTGAGGCTGCGATCCGGCAGGCAGAGAGCAAGCTCCCCCCCGAGCGCGTCCCGCTTGCCTTGGCGCTCTGCTTCATGGCGGCGGGCGATCTGGATCGGGCCGAGGAGAAGTTTCTGGCGACCCTGGCCGTTCGGCCTCATGACCCAGCAACCCTCCGCGTCGTTGCGGATTTCTACCTGCGCATCGGTAAGATTGCGAAGGCCGATCCGTATTTGAAGCGGATTCTCGACGCCAGGATCCAATCATCCGAGCCGCTGGTTCTCTGGGCGCGGCGCAAGCGCGCCTTCGGCCTGGCCCTCCAGGGCGGCTATCCGCAGATCCGGGAGGGCCTGGCGCTGATCAATCGCAACCTCCAGACTCGGGATAACGTTGAGGACCAGCGAGCCAAAGCCATCCTCCTGGCGAAAGTGCCGGGCAGCCTGCGCGATGCGATCCGAACGCTCGAGGAGTTGGAACGGCGTCAGCCCTCCACGCCCGACGAGCAGTTCGTCCTGGCCCAACTCTACGAATCCGGGGGCGATTGGCCCCGAGCTCACTCCTTGATGCTCGGCCTGCTCTCTACAGACGGCGAGAATACGTTATATCTGGCTGCCTTTACGCGGAGCCTGATACGACAGGGGCAGACTGACGAAGCACAGACTTGGCTCGACCGTCTCGAGAAGGCGCTGCCCGAGCACCCCCAGACGATTGAGTTGAAGGCTCGATTGCTCGCGGCTCGAGACCACGGGACTGACGCCGCCACTTTACTCAAGGACTACGTCAAAAATAAGGATGCCTATCTTCCCATCTTCGCGGCGCTGCTGGAAGAATTGGGCCAACCTGATGCGGCCGAGGCGATGTATCGCGACGCGGTCAAGCGTTCCAAACAACCGGAAACCGGCTTACTCCTCGCGGAGTACCTCGGGCGTCGGGGGCAACTCCCCGAGGCGCTCGACCTCATTGATCGGGCGTGGACAGCGTGCAATCCCGAGGCGGTCGGCCGTTCCAGCCTTCGCATTGTCTATGCGGCCAAGGCCGATGACGAGCAGATCCGCCGCATTGGGGCGAGGATCGAAGCGGCGGTCGAGAAAAATCCCGATTCGATCATGCTCCTGTTCGACCTCGCGAACCTTTCCAGTTTCCAGGGAAACTACCGGGAAGCCGAGGCGCTCTATCGACGGATTCATGAGCGGAGCAAGGGGAACGACGGCCCGCTGAACAATCTGGCCTGGCTCCTTGCGGCGGCTGAAAACAAGGGGGCCGAGGCCCTAACCGTCATCGGTCAGGCCATTGCCTTGGCGGGCCCGACGCCGGACCTGCTGGATACACGAGCCGTCATTTACATGAAGATGGATCGGAGCGATTTGGCGATCAAAGACCTGGAAGTCGCCCTCTCGGGAAGTCCCTCGCCGGAGAAATATCTGCATTTGGCCCAGGCTCGCCTCCTGGCGAAGGACCGGGAGGGGGCCGACACCGCGATCCGGAGCGCGAGGGCTGCGGGCCTCCAGATTGACAAGCTCCATCCGCTCGAACGCAAGGCTTACGACCACCTGCTTGCCGATCTGAGTCGGCGGTAACCATTGCCTTCACCAACGTGGTTCAGGCGCCCCCCCCTTTTCGAAGAGGAGACGCACAGAAATCCTCGGATTAAAATAGATCGATTGAACATGTGAGTTGTTTTTGCGTGTGTGAAAAACGGCACACGAGATTTTCAGCCACTAGGATGGTCTCTCTCGGTGGTTCCGCCGAGGGCAGCGTGAAGGCACCGACCCCATCACTTCTGAGAGAGAAGCTGTCTCCGCTTCAGTCAACTTCTCCAGGCAAAAGGAGCCATTGGAATGACTCGAACCTACGTCAAAGGGCTGGCGGTCATCGCCGTATTCCTGGCGCTAACCGCCTCGAGCGCGCCAGCGTCAACGCCGATCGATCTGACCACTGCCGGGGCGACGTTTAACCTCAACGCCCAACTCGGCGGCAACTTCATCGTTCAACAGACGAACATCAACTCGTCCGGAGCGGGGTCCATCGACCCCTTCGTGCAACTCCAGGCCGAGGGAAAGAGTACGAGTGCCGAGGGCTACAATACGGACGCCCGTCCCGTCCAGTTCGACGCGAATAGTTCACCCCAAGTTACCCATTCGCTGCTCCTGAGCGATGTGCCTGTTGTGAACATCAATGGCACGAACTATCGCCAATTCGTGCTCGACGTCAACCCGAGCGGCCAGGGGAATGTGAGTAACCTTTCGCTCAACCAGGTGCAGATTTTCTTGGCAAACACGAATGAGCTGACGGGGGCCGTTCACCTGTTCGATGCAACGAGCACCACACCGCCCGTGGTCGGCTTCCTTGTCCCGAATTCGACCGAAGTCTTCAGGATGAACGACAGCACGTCGAATTTCCTCGAACTTCAACTCCAGGCTTCACAGAATTCGCATGGAAACACGGGTGGTATGTTCCTCTACGTTCCGGACTCCACATTCCAAGCCGCCCTCGCCACGAACCCCGACCAACAGTATGTCTATCTCTACTCGCAATTCGGCACGCCGCCGGGCAGCTATCCAACTCAATGCGGATCCGAGGAGTGGGGTGTTCTCAAGACTCCTCCCAACCCTGTTCCTGAACCATCGACGGTGGCTCTTGCCCTCACCGGACTCGGCACCCTCGGTCTTGCGGGCCTGCGCCGCCGCCATCTCTCCTCGTGGGCCTCGAACTGATCGGGCGTGGTTAATTTTTGGTTGGTCGCACCACTCGAGCCGCACCTGCTGAGAGGGATGCGCTTACCCGCCCCGGAGTGACCTGAGAGCCAGGTCACTCCGGGGTCATTTTTTTTCGAACCATGGCCCTCCATCGCCTCTGAGGGCATCGCACCTGCGCCCCATTGAGGTTCTGTTGCCAGGGCATCCGCCGTTTCTCCTGAAACACGGTGAGGCGTCGGCAAATCAAACGCGGAGACAACGTCGCCGGGCAACCCAAGAGGTCTTCCGCAATTCCCGCCGCTAGTGGTGGGCATAGTTCTATACGCCGCGAGGTGGCAGGTCGTTCTCAACCACTTGCCCCAGCTTAGATTCCAACGGGCACGGTCGAATACGACGGCCATTCGTAAGCGTTACTTGGAATGTGCGTGCATGCTTGTGTGGTCCTGCGATGCTTAGGTCCATCCGGGATGAACATTGGGCAATCCCGATCATGGTGCTGTCGAAACGGCGAAGGTCACTCGATGGAAGTCCCGGTTTGAAGTTCGAGTGAATTTCCACCCGGAATGGGGTCGGGAATGAATTGTCGTTTCTGCAAGTGTGTGAAGTATAAAGTGTTAAGTTTTATTGCTTTTACTCACAGGGAAACAGGATCAACGCTTCTGCACTGTTCGACTGATCTGAAAGCCAAGTGCGAGAAATAATAAGCCGTTATCGGTTTTTTATGGATGTGACGGGATCGTCTGTTCCGGGGATGAGTGATATAGTAAGGCGCGAACTTGGTACATGTTGGCGAACTGCGTATTTTTGGTTGTAATTTTTTCAGAGCCTGCAATATCGTTTAGTGCAGAGAGAACGTTAGGAAACAATCCCGTTTTCAGTTCAAGCCCGTCGATGACCGACGGCTCTGTGACGCGACGATTGGCGTCTTGGAGATGAGCGATAGGCCGGCTTGCTTAACATCAGACTCACTCGTGGGCTTCGCAGGCATCGGCCTGGATCACGCGATTGAGGGATGAAGGCCGTCACTTTGCGGTGGTGCCTCCGCACCTCCGTTGCGGTGCCGGGGTTCAGATTCGCGTTGAGTTTGATCGAGTGCTGTGGGGCGTATGCAACCCATCGGCCCAGGGTATGCGCCGATCTGGCATTCAGAGTAAAGGGGGCAACAACCCACAGGCAGAGGGTGCGCGCTGGCCTTGGCGCTCATACCCACTCGCTTCGGTTCCGAATCAGGCGTCTTGGGCTGGGTGAGAGGGCATCGTTGACGTCCCGAGACTGTAGCGAAGGCGTCCGATGCCCGAGATCGCAAGCCATGATCGTTGGGCTTCGAAGGGTGGTTCCTTCGCCTTGATCTTGGCCATCCAGGTGCTCTGAGGTTCAGGCGAAGACTCAGGAGATCCCGACCATGGTTTTTGCCCGCTCGGGGATCTCGGACCCTTCAAAGAGGAGCGAGTCGACTCTCGCCGGGCAGGAAAAGGCGCGGAGATCGTTGGATTCGGAACGTCGGTCGGTTCAGTACTCGAAGTCAAATTCGCCGACGAACGAAGAGATGAAGCCGAAAATCGTTCATCTCCTTGAAGGCCGTTCGGCCGTAGAGGCGGAACCCTTGGTCCAACTCCTCATGCGTCAATTGGCCCACAAGTACCAGTTTGCGAGCATCCGCATCGGTACTCTCAGTTCTCCGCTCGAAGCGCGACCCCCCAGTGAACTCTCCGTCCAACTCGTGGAACGTCGGCCAGGCCTGGATTGGCGATGCTCGCGTCGACTGGCATTCCTCCTTCAACGCGAGAAGGTTGATCTTGTGCACGCTCATCAATCGGCAGCGCTTTTCTTTGGCTTGTTTGCAAGACTTCAGTGTGTTCAAGTCAAAATGTTATGCACGGAGCATGTGCGTCCGCATCCAGACTATCCGTCTCCGAGGCGGGCGGCGATGAACCGGGTGCTGCTCGAGAGCCGTGACCGAGTTGTCGCGGCCAGTCTGTCGGTACGGCAGGCACTGATTTTGAACGAGGGGCTGCTGCCCGAACAAGTGGGTGTTATTTACAACGGTGTCCCCAAGCCGGCGTACCAGAACAGGGCGGACGTTCAGGCGACTCGAACGAAACTTGGCATCGGGTCGAATGGGTTTCTCATTCTTCAGGCGGCTCCTTTCGACTTGTGGCAAAACCATAGCCTCGCCATCCAGGCCATGGAGCAAGTCGTGCGTGAGATTCCCGAGGTCCGCTTGGTTCTTGTGGGCGAAGGCCCGGAACTGGGGACGATCCGTACGATGGTGTCTCGGAGCAATCTCGAGCCTTACGTGACCTTTCTTGGGGCTCAGCCTGAAGGCGATTCGCTTCTGCGGGCCGCCGACCTCGTCCTCTCCACAAGTATTGGCAAGGCGGTGACCTCTCGCTTGATCCAGGCGCTCGCCGTCGGATGCCCGGTGGTGGCGACGCGTGACGGCGCTGTGGCTGAGATCGTCGAGGACCGCGTCTCCGGCTTCCTCGTCGGCCCCGGCGATTACGGAGCGCTGGCCGAGATGATCGTACGGCTCGGGTCGAGTTCGGCACTCCGCGAGCAGTTCGGTCTGCAAGGGCGGAGGCGGGCCCTGAGGATGTTCTCCGAACAAGAGACGTCGGATTGTTACGCCAAGATCTATCAAGCAATGTTGTCGCGGTGAAGAAATACATGTCAAAGGAGGATAGCGCGATGCCCATTCTGTCCGAGGAGCCAGAGATCTATCCCGACACCCTCTGGGACGAAGAAAGGCTTGGGAATGACGGGGACCGCCGCTGGTGGTGTCTGCACACCAAACCGCGCCAGGAGAAAATGCTTGCGCGTGCGCTCCGTGCCCGAGCAGTTGCTCACTACCTGCCCAAAGTGACCCAAGAGACGCGGACGCCCGGCGGTCGCAAGATCCGGTCGACGGTTCCGCTCTTTCCGGGTTACTTATTTCTCTATGGAGATGATCACGATCGCGGTGAAGCGATTCAGGGGAACCATCTCGCGAATATGCTCGAGATCTGGGATCAAGAGGCGATTGAGCACGATCTCCGCAGAATCCATCGCGTGCTTAACTCCGGGGTGGCGATCACTCCCGAGCCAAGCTTCCTGGTCGGGGATCTCGTCCGGATTCTGACCGGTCCATTGCAGGGACTCATCGGAACCGTCACCCGGCGTAACGGTCGTGACCGGTTCGTGGCCGTCGTCCATTTCCTTGGCCGAGGCGCGGCAATCGAACTCCAAGATTGGCAGGTTGAGCCGGCCGAAGCCGATTCAAATGCCCTCGATCATCGAGCCCACCTCGCCGGTTCAACGAGGAATGCCCAGTTCGCTTCCTCGGCTGTGTAAGGGGAGGAGCCGTTGCCACGTGTCCCAACTCTTCGAGCGAGACTGAAATCGACGCCATTCGTCTCGCGGCTCTTGTTGTCCAGGTCCCCAGCGGCGTCAAGGGAACACTCATGCAAATCGGTGGTTCCGAAGGCCCTCGTGATAAGAAGGCCGAGGGCGAGAATGAAGACACATCGACTCATCAAAATTGGAAGAAGCTGGCGGACCAGCGAAACGCACGACGCACTCTATGGGACATCGCAGTCCTTCCGTCCACGAAGGAACATGATCCATGATCGCCGCCAAGATCACCAACGCACGCACGACTGGCACGAATTCTGCCGCAGGTGATGCGGAAACCTCTGCGGTTACGGTTCGACTGAATCGGACCAAAGTGATCATCGATTTTCTGGCAGCCCTGTTGCTTATGATTCCGGCCGTACCGCTCATCCTCATGGCGATGATCCTCGTCAGGCTGACGTCGAAGGGGCCGTTGATTTACACCCAGACTCGAGTGGGACATGGTGGTCGCCTCTTTACCATCTTCAAGATCAGGACGATGCACGATAACTGCGAACAGGTCACAGGCGCCTGCTGGTCGGTCGGAAACGATCCCAGGATTACCGCCGTTGGCCTGTTCCTGCGCCGGACCCACCTCGACGAACTCCCCCAGCTCGTGAATGTTTTGCGTGGCGAAATGAGCTTGGTGGGTCCGAGGCCGGAGCGTCCCGAATTTGTCGGACAACTCGAAGCGGTCTTGCCGCGTTACCGCGAGCGTGTTGCGGTGCGTCCAGGCGTCACGGGGCTTGCACAGATTCAACTGCCACCGGACACCGACCTCACGAGTGTTCGCCGCAAATTGACATGTGATCTTCATTATATTGAGAAAATGAATCTCTGGCTGGATCTGCGCATCACGGTTTGTACTGCGCTAGGCCTGCTCGGGATTCCTCACGCTACCTCTTGCAGGGTTCTGGGGCTGCCGAGATTGAACGAGTTTAGCTGGGCCCCGACCCGTGTGCAGACGAGTTGAACTCGCATCGAACGTCGTGTTTACACGGTCCTGCAGCAGGGATCTCGAACCGCACATTTTTGGCCACGCGCCTCAATCTTGGCCACTGTGGGATCATTGCAATGGTGTCCGGGGCTGCGTGAATTGCCCCGTGACGGTCGCGTGGCTTGCAGAATTCATAAAGAATCAGGAAGACGCGAAATCATGATTCGAACTATCGAGATCCCCATGAACGCGGCGCCGGCAAGAGAGGTCCTGATTCAGACCGAGATGCCGGTCACCCTGATTCTTCCCGACAAGAAATGGCTCATCCTTGATATTGCCGAGATCTGGGCTTTTCGCGAGCTTTTCGCATTTCTTTGCTGGCGTGATGTGAAAGTCCGTTACAAGCAGACCGTTCTCGGCGGGGCATGGGCCATCCTTCAGCCGCTCATGACGATGATCGTTTTCAGCGTCTTTTTCGCGAGGCTGGCCAAGGTTTCCTCGGGCGATATTCCGTATCCCCTCTTCGCATTCGCCGGCCTCCTCCCTTGGACCTTCTTTGCAAACGCGATTGCCGGAGCCGGACAGAGCGTGGTTGGCAGCGAACGGCTGATCACGAAGGTCTATTTCCCGAGATTGATCATCCCGCTCTCAGCGGTGGGCGCTGGGCTTGTCGATTTCGCGGTGGCCTGCGGGATGCTCGGCGTGTTGATGCTCTATTACGGTGTCTTCCCATCCACTTCATTGCTGTTGGCCCCGGTGATGGTGCTCGGCCTTGCCGTGGCGGCAGCCGGGATCGGTTCGCTGCTGGCTGCCTTGAACGTGGCCTATCGCGACTTTCGTTACGTTATTCCGTTCATGGTGCAGCTCTGGATGTTCGCCACTCCCACCGTCTATATGGATTCCCGTTCGTTGGTGTCCGGCATCTGGCCCTGGCTCTTGCCACTCAATCCCGCCTATGGGCTGATTGCCAACTTTCGTGCCGTCGTTCTCGGGGGGCCGCTCGATCTTTATTCCCTTGCGGTCTCACTGGGGGTTTCTGCCGTGATGTTTGCCGTGGGAACACTCTACTTCCGTCGCGTCGAACGCGGTTTCGCGGACATTATCTAACATCGAGAAGAATCATGGAAAAACTCAAGATCGGCATGATCGGGTGCGGATACTGGGGACCGAACCTGATTCGCAATTTCTCCGCCTGTCCGACGACCGAAGTTGCGGCCGTCTGCGACGCGAACCCCGCGCGACTGGCCACGATCGGCCAAGCCCACTCCCACCTGAAACTGGCCAATACGATCGACCAGTTGCTCGATCTCCCACTCGACGCGGTGGCGATTGCCACACCCGTGTCGACCCATTTCGCGATCGCCCAGCGCTGTCTCGAAGCAGGCCTCCACGTCCTGGTCGAGAAGCCGCTGGCTTCCAACGTTCACGAAGCTCAGACACTCATCGATCTGGCGGAGCGGCATCAGCGAGTTCTGATGGTTGATCATACGTACCTCTTCAACAACGCCGTTCGCAAGATCAAGGAGCTGATCGAGTACGGCGAACTGGGCGAGATCTATTACATCGACAGCATCCGGATCAATCTCGGCCTCTTCCAGCACGACGTCAATGTCGTCTGGGATCTCGCGCCCCATGACCTCTCGATCGCCGACTATCTGGTTGACTTTGAAGCCCGAAGCATCTCGGCATGGGGTTGTGCCCACACGAGCCGAGGGACCGAAGACATTGCTTACGTCAATGTGGACTACGGCGACCAGATGCTCGCCAACTTCCACGTCAACTGGCTCTCCCCCGTGAAGGTCCGCCAGATGATCTTCGCCGGTTCACGCAAGAGCGTGGTCTTCAACGAGCTGAACAGCACCGAGCCGGTCAAGGTGTACGACCGTGGTATCGAGTTCGGCGAAGGGGCCGAGGGGCGACGCAAACTCCTCGTCGGCTACCGGACCGGCGATGTCTGGAGCCCGCACATCGAGGCGGGCGAGCCGCTTCAGGCGATGGTGAGCCATTTCGCCGAGTGCATTCGCGAGGGCCTGACACCGCTCAGCGACGGCTGGATGGGCTTGCGCATTACCCGGCTGCTCGACGCGGCGAACCGCAGCCTCCGCGCCCAAGGAGGGCGCGTCGTTCTATCTCACGGAGACTTCGACCATGTCAACTCCGACTCATCCACGATCGGACCCAACGAACGGAATTCGGATCGCCCCCGACGTCCGGCTCGGCCGCGACGTGATTTTTCACTGCTTCGTTAATCTCTATGGATGTTCGATCGGTGATGACACACGGATCGGGAGTTTCGTCGAGGTCCAGAAGAACGTGGCCATCGGCGCCCGCTGCAAAATCTCCAGCCATACCTTCCTTTGTGAGGGAGTCACGATCGAGGACGAAGTCTTCATCGGGCATGGAGTCATGTTTATTAACGATTCAAACCCTCGGGCCACATGCGACGGACGTCTCATGGCCGAGTCGGATTGGTGCATTGAGCCCACTCGGATTTGCAAGGGGGCTTCGATCGGCAGCGGAGCCGTGATCCTCGGTGGTTTGACGATCGGGCCGGGGGCGCTGGTCGCCGCGGGTGCCGTGGTGACCTCCGACGTTGCGGCTCGCGGGGTCGTCAAGGGGATTCCGGCCCGTCAATTCCGCCTGCGGGAGCAACCAGGAGAACCACGCCAATGACCATCGCAACCGGAATCATCCGCAGCGGGCCGGAGGTTTCCTTGGCTCCGCCGCCGCCGATCCCTCTGCTCGATCTGAAGGCCCAGTATCTGGGGCTTCGCGATGAGATCTCCCAGGCGCTTCACGAAGTCGCCAGCAGCTCAACCTACGTACTGGGTCCCCGCGTTCAGGAGTTCGAGAAGGCCTTTGCCGCTCACGTCGGCGCCCGGCACTGCATCGGCGTCAACAGCGGCACCTCGGCGCTTCACCTGGCTCTGATCGCCACGGGAGTCGGGCCGGGCGATGAAGTGATTACCGTTCCGATGACCTTCATCGCGACGACCTGGGCCATCAGCTATGTCGGCGCGACGCCTGTCATGGTCGATGTGGATCCCCTCACCTACACCATGGACGTTGCGCAAGTCGAGGCGAAGATCACTTCGCGAACGCGGGCCATTCTTCCGGTCCACCTTTACGGCCAGCCGGCCGCCCTGGGGCCGCTTCTGGAAATCGGGAATCGCCTGGGTATTCCCGTGATCGAAGACGCCGCTCAAGCCCATGGTGCACGCTATCGAGGTCGGGGGGCCGGGACGCTCGGACGCACTGGCTGCTTCAGCTTTTATCCGGGAAAGAACCTTGGCGCTTACGGAGAGGCGGGGGCGATCGTCACCCACGACGATCGAATCGCCGCGCGACTTCGCTCCCTGAGAGACCACGCTCAGAGTCAGCGATACCATCACGACGAGATCGGCTTCAACTATCGGATGGATGCGTTCCAGGGGGCGATCCTTGGAATTAAACTCCGCTATCTCGAAGCCTGGACTGAAGCACGCCGCCGCCTGGCCGCTGCCTATCTCGAGCGGCTCGCCGACTTGCCACTTCAGTTGCCGACCGAGGCTCGTGACCTGCGCCATGTCTGGCATCTCTTCGTCGTCCTCCATCCTGAGCGGGACCGTCTCCGCGACGCGTTGGAGACGCGTGGGATTGGCACAGGGCTGCACTACCCGGTACCGGTCCACCTTCAGAAAGCGTTTGCTCACCTCGGCTATCGCGATGGAGATTTTCCGGTCAGTGAGCGGATCGCGCGGGAATGCATGACGCTGCCTCTGTTTCCCGAGATGACCGAGTCGCAGCAGGACCGGGTCGTGGACGCGTTGCGGGAAGTGTTGCGGGAGGGACGGAGATGAACAGTTCCTTGAAAGGGCGGACGATTCTGGTGACCGGTGGCGCGGGATTGATCGGCTCACACATCGTCGATCAATTGATCGACGAGGGCGCGGGCGAGATCCGCGTGCTCGACAACATGGTACGCGGTTCCGATGCCAACTTGGCCCCCGCGCGGGCACGCCGCCCGATCACTTTCATTGAAGGAGACGTCCGTGACCGTGAGAAGGTCGCCCAGGCCGTCGCCGGCTGCGATTACGTTTTTCATCAAGCGGCGATCCGGATCACCCTCTGCGCCGAGCAACCTCGCGAATGCATGGACATCCTGGTCATGGGGGCTTTCAACGTCTTCGAGGCGGCGGTCGCCTCGGGGGTGAAGAAGCTTGTCTACGCCTCTTCGGCCTCGGTCTACGGCGCGGCAGAGATTTTCCCCACCGACGAGCGTCATCATCCCTATCACAATCGCACGCTCTACGGCGCCGCGAAGCTGATGAACGAGGGCATCGCCCACAGTTTTCACGACATGTACGGCTTTCCGAGCGTGGGGCTACGGTACTTCAACGTCTATGGTCCCCGGATGGACGTGACGGGGGCTTATACGGAGGTCTTCATCCGTTGGCTCGATTGCATCGAACAGGGCAAGGCGCCACAAATCCATGGCGACGGTTCTGCCTCAATGGACTTCGTCTTTGCCGAGGACATCGCGCGGGCGAACCTCCTGGCGATGAAATCCGACCGGGTCGACGACGTCTACAACGTCGCCAGTGGAACGGAAACCACACTCCTGGGCCTGCTCCAGGCGATGCACAATGCGACGGGGGGACCTGCCCTGGCACCGGAACATCACCCGGCGCGGAAAGTGAACCCGGTCCCCCGGAGGCTGGCCGATACGACGCGAGCTCGTCGGGAACTCGGTTTCTCCACCCAGGTTTCCCTGGAGGAGGGGTTACGCCGGTTGGTGGCCTGGAGACGGCAAATGGCGCCGGACCTCGAGGAGGTGGCCCGTTGAATAGCCTAAGCCTTCGGAGGATCCCCGTCGCCCGCCCCAGCCTGGGTGAAGCAGAGGCTGCCGCCGCTCGCCGAGCGATTCTCTCCGGTTGGATCACGCAAGGTCCTGAGGTCGCGGCCTTCGAAGAAGAGTTTGCGGCCTACGTGGGCGCAGCCCATGCCTGTGCCGTGTCGAGTTGCACCACGGCTTTGCATCTGGCGCTCCACGCGCTCGACGTCGGCCCTGGGGATGAGGTCATCACGGTCAGCCACACGTTCATTGCCACCGCCAATGCCATTCGCTACTGCGGGGCGCGCCCTGTGTTCGTGGACATCGACCCACGGACCTACAACATCGATCCCACCCAGATCGAAGCGGCGATTACCCCGCGAACCCGGGCGATCGTCCCGGTTCATCAGATTGGCCTCCCCTGTGACATGAGCCCCCTCCTCGAAATTGCCGGCCGGCATCAGCTGCCGGTCGTGGAGGATGCCGCCTGTGCCATCGGGAGTGAGTTGCTTGTGGATCGGACCTGGGAGCGGATCGGCCGGCCGCAGGGGACCGTCGCCTGTTTCTCGTTTCACCCACGCAAGATCCTGACCACGGGTGACGGCGGGATGCTGACCACAAGTGATCCCAACCTGGACCGTAAGTTCCGTTTGCTCCGGCAACATGGCATGAGCATCCCGGACACGGCCCGGCATGAGGCCAAGTCGGTCGTCTTCGAGAATTACCCAGTCGTGGGCTTCAACTATCGGATGACCGACATCCAGGCGGCGATCGGCCGCGTGCAGCTCGCGCGGTTCCCCGAAATGCTCGACCGGCGGATCGCCCTGGCTGCGAAATACACCCGGGCTTTACGAGGGATCCCGGGCTTGGTGTCGCCTTTCATACCGGTCAACACTTGTCCCAACTACCAGTCCTACGCGGTTCAGGTCACGAACGCCTTTCCGATCCAGCGCGACGTATTGATGCAAACGCTCCTCGAACACGGTGTCAGCACGCGTCGGGGCATCATGAACATTCACCAGGAGCCGGCTTATGCGGAAGAGCCGCACCAGCCTTTGCCCCGCTCGGAGCGAGCCAGGGACGGCGTGATCCTCTTGCCGCTCTATGACGCGATGACCGAGGACGAACAGGCTTACGTCATTGGCGTTCTGGAAGACCTTGCGTTGGACAACAACAGCCGGGAGGTCCAATGAGCCTGCCGCTTGTGATTTTAGGAACCGGCGGAAGCGTTTACGACGTCCTCGACATCATCGAGTCGATCAATGCGATCGCGCCGTCCTGGGAGGTCATCGGGTTTCTAGACGATGCTCGGCCAGCCGGGACCTGGCATCTCGACCTGGAGATCCTTGGTCCGCTGGACGAGGCGGATCTGATGCACGGCCATACGTTCGTCAATGCGATCGGCAGCGATAAGACGTTCCGGCGCCTCCCGAGGATCTTGGCGTCAACCGGTCTCACGGCAGACCGGTATCCGACACTCGTTCACCCGGCCGCTTCGGTCTCCAGCCGTGCCAGGTTGGGGCAGGGCGTCACGGTCAATTACGGTGTCAGCGTGGGGGGAGGAGCGACCATCGGTAACCACGTCATCCTCTGCCCGGGATGTATCGTGGGCCACAATACGACGATCGGGGACTATTCGATCGTCGCACCTGGGGCCGTGATCAGTGGTTCCGTCCAGGTTGGCCGGAATTGCTACATCGGTGCGAGTGCGGTCCTCCGCCAGCAGCTTCGGATCGGTGATGGCTCACTGATTGGGATGGGGGCCGTCGTGGTCCGCGATTTCACCGCCGGATCGATCGTCGTCGGCAATCCCGCGCGGCCGTTGCCGCACGCGGACTTTCTTTCCTTCTCCGCGGTCAGCGAGGCCAGAAGATGAGCGAGATCGACGTCATCGTCCCATGCTATCAATATGGCCACTTTTTGAGGCAATGCGTGGAGAGCATCTTGACGCAGGGGGGCGTTGATGTCCGGGTCTTGATCATCGACGATGCCTCGCCCGACGACACACCGAAAGTCGCCGCGGAATTGAGCGAACAGGATCGTCGCGTCGCGTATCGACGGCACAAGCTGAACCGAGGGCATATTGCCACCTATAATGAGGGACTTGATTGGAGCGAGGGTGACTACACGGTCCTCCTCTCGGCGGATGACCTGTTGACTCCCGGTTCCCTCTTCCGTGCCGCCAAGATCATGGATGAGCATCCGGAAGTTGGTCTTACCTTCGGACGCGATATCCATTTCAGCACGCGGCTCCCCGCGCCTCGTTCTCCGCTGGAACTCACCGAGCACAACTGGCGCATTATTGCTGGCCACGACTATCTTCAGGCTGCTGCTGAGAAAGCGAATAACCTCATCCCGACGCCGACAGTGATGGTGCGCACGGCACTACAGCGCAAGCTGGGCGGCTATCGAGCGTCGCTGCCACATGCGGCCGACATGGAAATGTGGATGCGATTCGCCGTTCATGCGAACCTGGCCGAAATGGACGTCGACCAGGCGTACTATCGTGTCCATGGCCAGAACATGCATGTCCGCGAATTCGGTACATGCTTGGCCGAAATGGAACAGAGAAAGCTTGCTTTCGCCTTCCTATTCCAGAATTACGGGAGCAGGATTCCGGAGTGCGAGCATTTGCAGCAGCAGGTCGCCAGCGCCGTTGCGAGAGACGCACTCAACGCTGCCTACGAGGCCTTCTTCAAGGGCGACTCGACGGGCAGCCGAAGGCTGATCGACCTGGCCGTGCGAGCGGACACGTCCACCACCTCATTGCGATTTTACCATCGTCTTCGATGGATGCTTCGCATGGGTCTTCCGCTAATCATCTTCGCCCGTCGCCTGTTGTTGAAATCACGATTACCTTGCAACGCGCCTTTGCACTCGCCTCACCTTCGAACGCCGCAGTACTCACCAGTTGCAGTCGTGCCGTCGAACGGGACCGGGTCGTAACGGCGAAACTCACTTCGTCCTCAAGCCTGGATAGGGTGACACCTTGTTACAAGTTTCAACCAGCGACAAACGACCTGTCCTGACGTCGGCTCGTGACGCGATCACTGTGGAAGGCGTTTCAAAGCGGTATCGACTCGGGACTCGACAAGGCGAGCGCATCGATTCGCTCCGTGAGGCGATCATGGCCATGGCCGCCTCCCCTTGGAATCGCCTTCGTCGGCGTGGACAACGGGTTGCCGAGGAATCTAAGGATGAACTCTGGGCTCTCAAGGACGTCTCATTCCGGGTTGGGCGGGGGGAGGCGATCGGGATCATCGGCCGCAACGGTGCGGGCAAGTCGACGCTGCTGAAGGTTCTCAGCCGGATCACGGCCCCAACCACCGGCAAGATCAAACTCGTCGGCCGCGTGGGCAGTCTCCTTGAAGTCGGTACCGGCTTCCATCCTGAGTTGACCGGGCGGGAGAACATCTTCCTTAATGCCGCTGTCATTGGGATGAGCCGGAGCGAGATCATCCGAAAGTTCGATCAGATCGTGGATTTCGCCGAAGTGGGGCGGTTCATCGATACCCCCGTGAAGCGGTATTCCAGCGGTATGTACGTACGCTTGGCCTTTGCCGTCGCGGCGCACATGGAGCCGGACATCCTGATTATCGACGAAGTTCTTTCTGTAGGAGACCTGGCCTTCCAGCGGAAGTGCATGGACCATGCAAAACGCCTTCGGGAACGCGATGTGACACTCCTGTTCGTCTCTCACAGCATGTTCTCAATCAAAGCGGTTTGCGATCGCTCCGTCTACCTCGCAGCGGGCGAGGTTGTGTACGATGGTCCCACCGATGAGGCGATTCGCCGCTACGATTCCGAAGGACGCATGGATATGTCGGCCTGGGCGCAGGCAACCGTAGGCTCGGACCCCACTCAATGTCCGATCTACATCAGGAAGCTCGAAACGCTTAGCGAGCGCGGAGAACCTCGTACTTTGTTCGACCATGGGGAACGGATCCGGATCCGCCTTCATTTCGAGGCGCAGGAGCCGGTGCACGAGCCAAACTTCGCGGTGGCCTTGATCCGATCCGACGATGTGTCCTGCTGCAACTACAGTACCGCGATGGATGGGTTTTCGACGGCCACGGTCGCGGGTTCCGGCATGATCGAACTGCTTACTCCGCCGGTCAAGCTGGTTTCGGAAATGTACACAATTCATGCGCTGATTTGGGATTCTTCATTTCAGCGCCTTTACTGTTCGCAGGTTGGTGGTAATATTAACATTCGCCATCCGACCTTGAGTCACCAGTTTGGTGTTTTTCACGAGGCTGCCGAGTGGCATTGGGAACGCGAGTCATCTCGGGAACTCGGTCCCGGCTGATCCCGGGATTTCCGCGACGCCCTGGGGCGTTCAAAAACAGATGGACCGGTCTCCATCCTCCGTGTGCCCTTCGAACCTCAATCACGCTGATTTCCCATCCGTGCACCCGGCGTTTTAGGGGAGATGGGATAGTTGCCCTTGGCTGAGAAGAGGGACTGGAGTGAGTGGCTACTGTGGTGATGTCACCACAAATGGCATCAGCGATGGATCGGGGGGGGAGCAGGGCTATGCTTCTCACTCGCAACCAATCAGACGATGCCGATTGTGATTGGTTCCGAAAGGCAGAAGTGTGAGATTTCCTGCGGTTCACTACAAGCCTATTGCAAGAGCACTAAAGTAACGTTACAAAATAAGTGCTGGATTCACTGATAAGTGTGCGGGCAGGCGGGGTCCACGAACCTGCAGTCCTTCTCCCAGGGCGGATCTTATTGGGATCGCTGGATGAGGTTTGCCGTCGAGCTTCCGGAATGACAGGCATTTGATCCCTTCGTGCGAGCAGTTTAGTTTCATTTCGTAGATTGGTGTCTGCAGGTTACCTTGGATCGCAATGCTATAAAAGCCATTTCGCGCATCGGATCGAGTCGCTTTTCACGGAATGCCTGCCGCAACAAACGAGAGTGAAGAAGCCCTTTAGAATGGCCTTCTGAGCGGAATTGTCGCGAAAGAACGGGTGTCGTTGATTTAAAAGGCAAGAAAATTGCCATGTCTGGTTTGGGTCAGACGGTTTCAGGTCGGCAGGGTTGGAAATGGCGTTCCATCCAGTGTGCCTGAAGAATTTGAGACTCTTTAGGCAGCTTGGGTGAAGTGACGCGTTTGGGTTAAACCGCCTACGTCTCAGGGCGAATTGATCCCCTGCTCCTTGAACGTTGTCTCAAGCGGTTTTTCCTTCGGTTCTCAGACCGGGGGAGCTTTGCTCTTGGTTCGCCCGGCCAATGTTCCTTTCTGGTGTAAATGGCTGTGACGGAAAACAGTTTCCCCTGCTCTGCTCCCTTCGGGCAGGATCGAGGCCTGCCCCTAAACAATTAAGCATGCAAAGGAATCCGGATGGAAAGAATCCATGTCCGATTGTCTGACGGTGAGACTTGGAGCCTCGCTGTTGGGGCTCAATCACGGAAGGATCCTGAGCTTGATGCTCTGCTTGCCGCTGCGATTGATGTCGAGGATCAATCTGAAGCGCTCCGGGCTGAACTCTCGTTAACGATCTTTTTATTGCGTCGGAATTATGAACTTAATCCCGATGAGCTCGCTTTGCTTTTAACCTTTACGCCGGACGACCCGGCTTTGTCGGCCCTTCAGAATGCGGTTCATGATCTCGTGGTCGAGAGAATTCAAAGCAAACGAGGGCGTCAGGGGTGCCCGCAACGGAGAACCGGCTTCCTGGCCGATCCAATATGATTCCGGGTTCCATGTGAAGCACTGGCGGGCTCATGGGGGGCCTTGGTCGTCTGAATCAGGTGAAAGAGGGTTGGTGATTGCAAGGTTCAGTGTCGACATGCGGCAGCATTGATCAAGCCGATTCGCGCTGACAGTTTGGGGATTCGTCTGGGTCTGCATTGTTCTCAGAGATTCACTGGCCATTATTGGTTAATTGCCAATTGAAGCGGCGAAAGCGATTGGTAGAAAAAAAGTCGCCCCCTCCTTAATGGCCAGGGAATGGCCAACGAGAATCACGGGAGATACGCCGGGCTCCATCGAGTCTGGCATCTTCGTCCGTCAAGGACCGGGCTTCGGGCGGGGTTCTCACTCGGTACTCTGACTCCGGAGTGACCTGACCCACGTGTGGTCCGTAGTTGCGGAGCAAGAGCAAGATATGGTGCGCTCTTGTAAGGGGGGCGCCCGAAAGCTTGGCCTTGAGTCTGATCTGGCCTTGTGCGACTGAGCCATCACGGACCACACGTGGGCCAGCCCAGCCAGCGAGGTCTTCTCTCCGGAAGTCCACCTCATTCTCTTCCGTTTGTATGCAGTCCGAGCGAGAATCTCACCTGCGATGCGCCATGATGACGTATTGCGTGGATGTGGGGCGGCGCTCGCGATGATCGGTTCCCCACTCTGCATTTACAAAGTCGCCACGCCCAAAAAGGTTTTGTTTGCATGACGCTTCGGCCGTCGATCGCGGATAAAGTCTTCGCGGCGGGCCACTGTGCAGCTTGCAATAAGGCAAGGACGACGTGATCCGGGCAATCCTCACATGAGCGAAGCGGCCGTTGATCAATTTCTGGACGAGTGTGAGTGGAGTGGCCCGTTTGGGTTGGGTCTCGAAACTCTTGATGGCGCTCTCGCCGATCAACCCCGCGAACTGCATCAACCCTTCGTGGTGGTTGGCCGCAGAGAGACCGCGGACGTCACACTCGATCACCCGGATGTGAGCCGTAGCCACGCCTATCTTCAGGTTGTCGCGGGCCATGTCTTTTGTATCGACCTTCAGAGCAGGACAGGCATTCATTGGGAAGGCGGGCGGCAACGGTGGGGTTGGATTGAGCCGGGGGCCGCTGTCCGGATCGGAATCAACCGGATTCGGCCATGTGGCTGTGACGTCAATGCGAGAGCATATGATGTGGGAGCCGGGAGGCCCCCCGTTTCCGGGGCATTCGGGTTTCCTCACACTGAGGACGCGGCCCTCGAACTCCTTGATCCGCGGGACCAACCCTCCGTCTGGAGAGTTGATAGCGCGATCCTGCTTCTGGGACGCTCTCCCGCTTGCAAAGTGTATTTGCCAAGCTCACGCTGCGCAACGGTGCACGCGAGCCTTGTAAGCACAAGAGCGGGAATCTGGGTGGTCGATATGCGCAGTACGAGCGGGACGCTCGTCAACGGGGCCATGGTCCGATGTATCAAGCTTACTGACGGAGATGACCTCGCTCTCGGTCCTTATCATTTACGAATCCACCAGGGCTCCGCCGCAACTCGAATCCTGTCCCGCGCATTGCTTTCGGGACAAAGTAGACTGGCCTGCCCCGATCGTGAGTATCAGACCTCTTCCCGTTCTGTCCAACACCTCACCGATGCAGCATTGGAGCCAATCTCCGGGCAGGAATCCCTTGTCGTGGATTTGCTGCGCGAGCTCAGTCGGCAACACTTGGAAACCAAGGAGCAATTCCGGCAAGTTCTTGGGATGTTCTATCAGATGCATCAGGAACAGATGGCGTTGGTCACAGGCGAGATGCATCGGCTTGGGCGCTTGGTTGAAGAACTGGCCGTTCGCCGTGTTACGCCTGATTCTCGTTCTCGCTCCCTCGACTCTTCCTCACCCGACTCACGCACCTTCAACTCTCCAACGCTTGAGGGTCTTCGAGATCGATCACCCTCTCGGTTGCCCCTCCCCGCACTTGCTGCCACGTCAGTTGCCGAGTCGCCGCTCATTCCTGAGAAGTGGACCGAAACGGAGTGCCGCGGCCTTCCAAAGAGCGGCAGTCGTTCTGAAGCGAAGCCCGACACGTCCAACTCGCCCGATCCAAGTGGTGGTTTTCATCTCATCCTTGCCCGACGCATTGCCGCTTGCCGAAGTAAAAGCCAAGGACGACTTAAAAAAATGATCAATTGGTTTAATGTGGCAACCCGTGCAAATCGGCCGGCATGAAGAAGAAACAGGTGCGCGTGAGTTTAGCTGTTGGGAGTCAGCCGGAAGAACTTTGTCCCCGTTGTTCTTGCGATAGGTGAGCTTGAAATCCTGGCATCGGTATTTGACGACTGCCAATCGGTGATTGAATCCGAGTGAATTCTTACTTTTGATTGCCTGCGAATTTTTCGCAGCCGACTTCCTTCGCCTTCACGTTGCCCGCCCTCGAGTTCAAGTCAAGCCACCCGGTCGAAAACCGCTCGACGTGAATCCTCTCGCGAAGCCTCAAAGAGTATGGCTCTACGCTGATGTGAAGCCCATGCGCTTTTGTTGTTTGTCGACAGGTTGAACCACGTACTTGGAAGTTCAATGTCTTGGTTCTGATGAATCATGGAGTGGAAAACGAGCAAAGTCAATAAGAGAAATCGTGCGAAGAATCGTAAGTCGGCGAAAATCAGAATGAGAATGTGTGCTCAAGTTCTCATTTTTAACTCTCATTCGGTCCGCTGCGAAAGTGGCGATCTGATGGTGCCGAAAATGATCGACGTAGAATCCGCAATCAAGGCCAGATTCGATTTACTGTCACCACTGCTCAATGAGCGGACCCGCCGTCTCATTAGCGCGGCTGAGGCAGGGGTCTTGGGACGCGGCGGTATCACGATCGTCTCTCGCGTCACGGGAGTCTCTCGTCGCGCGATCGCCGCCGGACTCGCGGAACTACGGTCTCGCGACAGTTCCGCGCGGGGGAGAATTCGCCGGCCGGGCGGAGGTCGAAGACGGAGAACCGTCGATGATGCGACACTTGAGCACGATCTTGAACACTTGATTAATCCTGTCTCCAAAGGTGACCTCGCGTCTCCTCTCAGGTGGACCTGCGCCAGCGTAAGGACCTTATCCGCCGAATTGATTCGCATGGGGCATGCGACGAGCCATCGGATGGTGGCGGAATTGCTCCATAGTTCAGGCTACAGCCTTCAATCAAAGCGGAAACGTGTTGAAGGGCAAGGCCTGGGGAGTCGAGACGCTCAGTTTGAGTTCATCAATCTTAAGGTCAACGAAGCGCTTCGAACGGGACAACCCGTGATTATGGTCGAGGCAATGACGAGGGAACTCGCGGATCAACCGAAAGCCAGGGGGAAATCAGCAGCAGCCGACGATGACCACGGGCCAGTCCAAGTCTCTCATCCCGCCATTTCCGCATCGGGTTCCTGTGATCCCGATGCGGCCTGCGAACATGCAATCGCTCATGGGAAGGGCCGAAGCGGCGTGCTGGTGGATCGGGACATGGCGGAGTTTGCCGTCGAGGTTATTCAGCACTGGTGGCATTCGATGGGACGCGCGATCTTTCCTCATCCCCAACGATTGCTGGTCATCGCTGATATCGACGGGGGCGATGAATCGACCTCTCGCCTCTGGCGGACGGGACTCCAAAAACTCTCGGATGAGACGAACCTAGTGATCTCGATCCACCATTTTCCACCGGCGACAACGCGGTGGAGCCACATCGAGCACCGACTCGTCGCAACCATCAGTCCGCATTTGCGCAATAAACCGGGAGTCAGCCACGACGTTGTCGTCAATCTTATCGTTGCGGCACCGGCAGGGACTGACTCCGGCGAAAACCGCGAGCGCGCGAACGAAGGACTGCCGCGCGGCGCCGAATTGTCTTACACGGAGATCGAGAATCTCCTTTTAACCGCCGATGGATTGCACGGAGGGTGGAATGATTCGATCCGCCCTACCCCAAAGTCGCATTGATCAGGTGGATTCTGCACTTCCTCTGATTCCAGGTGATCGGCCGCCTTCAAATTGAGGCGAGTCGAGGCGTTGAATTTGAGGCTGTTGTCTGCGCTCCTGCGGTTCCTCGCTTGGATCGCAGGCTTACTCAAAAGCGGTAGCTCAGCCTTCATAATTCGTGCGTTATTTAGACTTTTATGAATCGAATTATGTGGATGTTTGTGCGAGTCTCGGCCACATTTTTACGTCGCCTGAAGGTCAGAGTTCCACACAGCCGACAACGGATCGACACGATGTTCCCTTCCGCATGATCGTCTCCCCGCCCCATCCCCTCTCCATTCCAAGCAACCTTCGCCCTCTGCTCTACCCCTTCTCGGCCTTATCCTGGCCATCTTGCTCCCACACGCCATATGCCCCCTGCTCTCCAGTTCTTTGGCCTTTCATGCATGGCTGAGTCGAGTCAAATGCATCTCGGAATCGCAAAAATTTTGAGACGAAAAAATAGGGAAAATTCGTGAAAATCAAATGTGATTCTTTGTGCAAATATCTCGCCAGATGAATCGGTGTCCCGAGGCACCTGGCGAGAGATCAAGTCGCTCTCTTCGCTTCACTTGGTCGATGATTTCGCGGGTGCCGGGTCGCTCATCAGGTATGCGATCAGGTCGAGCACCTGCTCTTTTCGAAGCACGTTCACGATCCCAAGAGGCATGTTGGAGAGCTCTGACCGGCGCCGTTGCAAGATGTTCGCCTTTTCGACAGAGAGAAGGTCTGCGGCTCCGGGGGGACGCAATACCACGACCTGATCATCCTCGCGTTCGACCCGGCCGGTGACGACTGCTCCATCGGCGGTTTCGAGCAGGACGCCCGCGTATTCGTCGGCGATGACCTTCGACGGCAGGAGGATCGATTCAAGGAGGTTGTGGGTGTCGAGTCGGCGGCCAACCCCCGTCAGGTCAGGGCCGACACTTCCTCCTTCCCCCTCGAAACGATGGCACTGGATGCAGCCGGTGTCGCGGAATGCTTTCCGCCCTGTGTCGATCGATCGACCTGATTTCAGGTGGTCGAGTTCAGGCAGAAGGTCGCCCATCTCCCAGGCCTGAACGAAGGTATGCTGGGGCTTGAGCTGGGCGATCCAGTCACGCATCAGAGTGACCGCCTGCTCGTCCACCCGGTTTGTCACCAATGGCGGCATCTGACCACGCCCCCGGATCGACAGGCGACGTAACAGTGCCGAGCGTTCGGGATCCCCCGGCGCGACCAGCATCGCGTCGCTGATCCCAAAGGTGTCGTGCTGCGGCCGCGCATCCAGCAGTCCCATCTGCTCCCGAGGCGCGGATAGGGCGAGGACCATCTTCGCGTTGCCGCCGCCGGCCTCGATATGGCAGACCGAGCAATTCACCTGCAAATAGGTCCGCGCCCGCCGCTCGAGATCTTGAGTCGGGTCCCTTGGATCGATGAGGGTATCGAGGTCCTTCGGGGCCTTGGGCAAGGCCTTGCTGAAGAGGCCGATATGGTCGAGCGCACGGATTTGGTTGTCGCGGATGCCGTCGTATTCGTGCTCTCGGTTCAACTGCGATCCGGTTAAGCCGAGAACGAAACCGGCGGCTCGGCTGTGACAGGCCATGCACTCCGATCGACTGGGGAAGCGCCATTTCTGACGGGCCCCTGCCTGACTTTCCGGACCGCCAACGGCGAATTCGGCGTCCTCGCCGTTCTTTGTGACCAGCGTGGCGTCAGTCTGTTCCTCATTCCAACGGTAGGAGTAACCGGCCCATTCCCCTTGCTGGCGGAGCATGACTCGGGTTTCCACGCGGAAACGTGATTCCGCATTCCCGGGTTCACGCTCGAGTGAGAGTGATTGGACGAGCGCGGTGTGATCGGGAAACTCCCAGCCGCGACCCGAATCGAAGCCGACCTTCAACTCACCCGGGACCGCCATGAAGTGCTCGGCGCGAGCGCCGTCGGTCCAGCCCGGCGCATTCACGGAGTAGGGAATGATTGCAGGATCAACTTTATGCTCGGCCGTTGAAGCGAAGAGGCCGGTCTGGCTGAGGAGGGTTGGGAACGGTGCGACCGCCTCTTCTTTCGGCGCGGGGACGAGCCGAACAATTCCACCACCGTGGTCGACGATGAGAAGCTCACCGTGGTGGTTGACGCGAAACGAGGCGATCTGGAGCGGGGTGTCGGCTAATTCGCGGTGCCAGTGCACGCGCTGGCCGTCGTGTTTCATTCCCCAGATCCGCCCGCTCCCATAGTCGCCGTAGATGTATGCTCCGTTCAGGTCAGGGAGTTTGTCCCCATAGTAGACCACGCCGCCTGTGAGGGAGCGGAACTCCGCATGGGAATGCTCGATGGTCGGGAGGACGTGCGGCGTCGGCCCTCGTTTTCGTTCGAGGTAAAAGGGGTGGCTCCCTTCATAGACGCTCCAGCCGTAATTCTCACCGCGACCGATGAGATGGGCGGTTTCCCACTGGTCCTGGCCGTTGGTCCCGACCCAGATCTGGCCGGTCTTCGCGTCACAGCCCATGCGCCAGGGGTTCCGTAATCCATAGGCCCAGATTTCCGGTCGAGCCCCGGGGGTGCTGATGAACGGATTGTCAGATGGGACGGCATAGGGCTGCTTGCCAACGCGCTTGTTGACGTCGATCCGCAGCACACTGCCGAGCAGATCGTTGAGCGTTTGACCCGAGACATAAGTATCCGAGTCGCTGCTTCCGTCTCCGGTGGTGATGTAGAACATGCCGTCGCGGCCGAACGTCATATCGCCGCCGTCGTGCCCGGAGGATTGCCATTCGAGGATGAGCTCCTCGGACATAGGGACGATCTTGTGAGGCGCCTGGCGATCCACCGTGTAGCGGATGATCTGGTTCATCCGCTCCGGCGCGGACCTCGGACCATTCCGGAATAGATAGACGTAGCCGTTGGAGAGGTAGTCGGGATGGAAGCAGACAGAGTAGACCAGGTACTTCGGGAGTTCGAGAATAAGCTCAGACTCTGTCGTGTCCGGGTCATCCTTGATTCGAACGATGCGTGAGCCCTGTTCGGCGGCAACCCCTTCCTGGATCACCCAGAGATGATCGGTTCCCTGCTCATCGGCCAGGTAGATCGGCGTTTTCCAGGTCAACTTCGTGAACGTCTTCTCGACCGTATAGGGCAGAGGCGGCTCAGGCGAGCCCATGAGACGCTTCGAGTTCCAGGGGACGCGTTTGGGAAGGCCGAACGGAGATTCGGCACCGGCTCGAGAGCTGAGGCCGAGCATGACGAGTGAAGTCAGGGCGACCAAGACGCAACGCACGACGTTCCGGGCGTAACTGGGACGCATCTCTGTGCCTCTTCGGTTTGTGGAGATGGTTTCAATTCAGCGCGTCGGCAATCCGTCCGAGGAGGCGCTTCGGCATCCCCATTCGCGAGCCGGAGTTCAGGCGAAATGACGTTACATGGTGCTATAGATACTCGATTCGAGTCACCCCATCCACGAGTAAGTCCGGAATGACGGAGTCTGGGGTGCTGTGCGTCTCGAGAATGGTTCGGTATCGGTTGCGTTTCCTGGGACCGTGGGGGACACGCTTGCATTCAGGTTTCGGGTGGAGAGTTGCGTTCGAGGTATCAGAAGGGCGAAAGAGTGGGTTGCGGTTGAAGCGGACGGGGAAAAAATGTGACGCGTGCGAATTGAAAGCCCTCCGAAGACCATTCTTTGCGTTTGGCCTGAAGGACAGGTATTGTAAGGCCGCCGAGTAAATTCAACAATCATTTTGCGAAACAATAACGGAGGGACTTTGACAGGCTCACGATCACTGGCTTCAGGAAATGACATGTCTCCCAGGCGAGCACTGCCCACCAACTGTTCGTCTGAGGTTATTTCTTCAAGTGAACTGAGCCCATCGAAGTTAGGATCCGTCCGTGATTGGAGACATGAATTGATGAATTGGCAAACAGTTCGCGGACGTTTCCCTGCGCGAGCAACGAGGGGGGTGGCTATCCTGGCCCCGGCCTTGGTGTTCGTGGTCCTCTCTGGATGTTTCACGCGATCGGGGTATGCCGCTGAGCCAGTGGCCAAGCTGCCTACGCCCTGGAAAGCGGGCGTGGCGAAGGTTGTGGTGACGCCTGAGAAAGGTGTCTGGCTCGCGGGCTACGGTTCAAAACGGCCGCCGGACGGGAAACTGCACGACTTGTGGGTGAAGGTTTTGGCGATTGAAGATGAGAAAGGGCGTCGCGCGGTGATGATCACTAGCGACTTCCAGGGCGTTCCCAAGGGGATGAGCGACCGCGTGTTCGCTCAACTCAAGCAAAAGTACGGGCTGGATCGCCATCAGGTTATGCTGACATTCTCGCACAATCACTGCGGTCCCAGGCTGGGCGATGATCTGGTTGACTACTATCCGGTGGAAGCCGAGCAGGTCAAGTTGGTCGACGAATATACGTCGGCGATGGTCGAGAAGCTCGTTACGGTGGTCGGCGAGTCTCTGACCAAGCTCGCTCCGGCGAGCCTCCGCATGGGCGCAGGGAAGACGACCTTTGCCGTAAATCGACGCAATAATCCCGAGGCGAAGGTGCCGGACCTGCTCGCGAGCGGGACACCGCTCGCCGGGCCGGTGGATCATAGCGTGCCGGTCTTGTCCGTAACGGGGGCGGAGGGGAACCTGGTGGCCGTGCTTTTCGGGTACGCCTGTCACCCCACGACCTTGAGCTTCATGACCTGGTGCGGCGATTACCCGGGCTTCGCCCAGCTCGAGTTGGAAAAGAGCCATCAGGGAGCGACGGCCATGTTCGTCAATACCTGCGGCGGCGACCAGAACCCGTTGCCACGGCGGACTGTCGAACTCTGCGAACGTTATGGAAAGATGCTCGCTACTGCGGTTGACGAGGCATTGGAGCAACCGTTAAAGCCGGTGTCGTCGGGACTTCGAACCGCGTTCGAATACGTTGAGCTCCCCTATTTGCAGGTCGTTACTCGCGCGGAGCTGATTGCCGCACGCGAGGACAAAAGCCCGATTCGTGCGCGTTGGGCCGCGCGCATGCTGGGGAAGCTTGACGCGGGTGAGACCTTCGCAGTCTCGTATCCCTACCCCGTGCACGCATGGCGGCTCGGCAACGAGATGGTCGTCATCGGGCTGGGTGCGGAGACGGTTGTGGACTATGCGCTTCGATTCAAGCGAGAGTTCGGTCTCGGGACCTGGGTCTGCGGCTACGTAGATGACATGATCTCGTACATCCCTTCGCGACGGGTCTGGGAGGAAGGGGGCTATGAGGGCGGGTCCAACCTCTTCGAGTACGGTCGGCCGGCGCTCCGCTGGGCAGGCGACATCGAAGACCGGATTGCCGCGACTGTCCACAAGCTCGTAAAAACGAACGAAGAATGATGGAACGGGAAGCGGCGAATCCGAGAATTTAAGGTGCAATAGAATGCTTAAGCCTGCTTGTCGGTTCGCCATCATTCTTGCCCTGACGATCGGCGGAGTCGAAGCCGCGGAACCCCCGCCTGAGACCGACCTGGGCACGGTTACCGAAACGCACGTGATGGTGCCGATGCGTGACGGGGTCCGGCTGTCGACCTACATCTACACGTCGAAGGGGGATGGCCCCTGGCCGGTCCTCTATGAGCAGCGGTATGCCGACCTGCGCGGTGGCCGCAAGAACTTCGCCCGCATGGCTGCGGCGGGTTATGTCGTCGTCGGCCAGAATTTCCGGGGATCCCAGCTCTCGGAAGGGACCTGGGTCGGCTATCGCGACCTCGGCTGGGGTGAGAAACGCGATGGTTACGACACCGTGGAATGGCTGGCCAAGCAGCCGTGGTCGACGGGCAAAGTGGGGACGTTCGGTAGCTCGCAGGCCGGCTTCGCGCAAAACTTCCTGGCCGTCACTCGCCCGCCACACCTGAAATGCCAGTATATGATTGATACAGGTCTGAGCCTGTTCCACGAAGGTTACCGGATCGGTGGCGCAACCCGTCCGGAACGCTTCAAAACGATGGACGCCGTCTGCCGCAATCCCGAGGACAACCGTCGCCTTCTCAAAGAGTGGTTCACGCACCCTACCTACGACGCCTACTGGGCCGAGGAGGATTGCACCCGGCACCTTGATGCGATGAACGTCCCCTGTTTCACCGTCGGGAGCTGGTTTGATTTTATGTGCGTTGGCTCGGTGGAAAGCTTCATCGGTCGGCAGCATCGAGGGGGGCCGAAGTCCCGGGGGACGCAGCAACTTCTGATTGGACCCTGGCTCCATGGCGGATCGAAGTCGGCGAACAAAGTCGGTGAGCTGACCTTCCCTGAGGATGCCCAATTTGCGATGGACACCCACATGATCCGCTGGTTCGATCACTACCTCAAAGGGGTCGACAACGGCGTCGAGCGTGAGCCTGCGGTTCGCTACTACGCGATGGGGGCGGTCGGGGAAGAGGGCGCTCCGGGCAACGAGTGGCGCACAGCCTCCGACTGGCCGCTTTCCACGCAGGATGAATCGCTCTACCTTCAAGCCGGGGGCAAACTCACCGCCAAGGCCCCCGAGACACCGACATCGTCCACAACCTTCCTGGCCGACCCGCTCCACCCGAACGAGATCCCCGCTCGTGGATTCCCCGGCGCGAAAGATGCGCGCGAGTTCGAGAAGCAGGAGCAAGTGCGGACCTTCACCACGGACCCCCTGCCCGAACCGGTCGAGTGGACAGGAAAAGTGAAGGCGGAGTTGTATGTGTCTTCCTCCGCACGAGACACCGACTTCATCGTCCGGGTCTCCGACGTCTACCCCGACGGTCGCTCCGTCCTCCTGATGGACTACGTTCGTCGGGCCCGATACCGAGATGGCTACGACCGCGAAGTTTTCCTCGAACCGGGCAAAGTAGCCAAGGTCGCGTTTGACGTTGGGTGGACGAGCCAGGTCTTTAACCGCGGACATCGGATCCGGATCACCGTGGCCAGTACCGGTGCCCCGTTCTACGAGCCGAACCCGAATACGGGTGAGCCCTTGACGCTCGATTTCCCGCTCAACGCGGTCGTAGCGACGAACATCGTCTACCACGAACGCCCGCACGCGTCGCGGATCATTGCGCCTGTCCGACCGATCCAAGCCGTTGTCGACAAGCGGCAGGAGATCGAACAAGGCCTCAAGGAAGTGAGCGAACGACTCGAAAACGTGCGATCGCTCAAGCTGGGCAAGCAAGACCAACTCGCCGATGCCGAAGTATTCGCCAAGGGGATCACCTGGGCCCTTCGCTACGAGTCGAACCTTCCTCCGGCCGACCTGGCGTTACTCAAAAAGGCATTGGAGCGTTGCCACGACCGTCTTCGAGCGATCGAAGACGGGAAACCGTTCTGGCTTGAGAAGAAAGGCCCGGTCGTCCGTGGCTTTATCTCCGCAGTGGATGGCTCGGTGCAACCCTATGGGGTGATCGTCCCGGCGAAGTACGACCGAGCGAAACCGATCCGGCTTGACGTCGTCCTTCATGGAAGCTCGTTGCCGACCGGCATGAGTGAACTTCGGTTTATGAAACGGTTTGACGAAGCTGACAGTCTCAGCACCAATGCACCCGACCAGGACTTTCTCGAACTCCACCCGTTGGGGCGTGTCGAGAACGGATACCGTTGGGCGGGTGAGACCGACGTCTTCGAGGCCATTGAGGCCGCCTGCCGGAACTACGCGATCGACCGAGATCGGATCGTGATCCGCGGGATGTCGATGGGGGCGTCAGGGACATGGCACCTCGGGCTCAAACACCCTGATCGGTTCGTCGCCCTTGGCCCTTACTGCGGCTATGTCGATACGCGTCAGTTTTCCCTGACCCCTGTGCCCCGATTCGTGAAGGTCGGCGAGCTACCCTCCTATCAGGATAAGGGGTTGCACATGCTCGACTCGGTCGACTACGCCGCCAATGCCGGAATTGTGCCGGCGATCGCCTGCATGGGGGAGAAAGACGAGAACTTCCAGGCACACGAGATGATGGGCCGAGCGATGGCCAAGGAAGGCCTGACGATGGTCAACCTGATTTCGCCGGGAACGGGTCATGTGATCGACCCCGTGACTCATCGGGAGCAGATGCGGCGGATCCATGAGTTCACCGACAAAGGGCTGAACCACGTTCCAAACTCCCTTCGCTTCGTCACCTGGACCTTGAAGTATAGCCGTTGCCACTGGATGCAAATCCTCGGCATGGCTGAGCACTATGCGCGGGCCGAGCTGGAGGCAAAAGTCCTCGACGACGGAATGATCGAAGTGGCGAAGCCGACGAATGTAACGCGTTTTGCGATTCTTCCACCGGTTGCGAAGGCCAATATGACGCGGATTCGGGTGGGATCCGAGTTGGTTCCGATTACACGGAACCAGGCCGATCGTGCCATCGTCATCGCGAAACAAGATGGCCGCTGGGTCGACGGTGGAGATCTCGACGATTCCCAGTTAACCGGTAAACGGCCGGGCTTGCAGGGGCCAATCGATGACGCTTTCACAACTCCATTCCTTTGCGTTCGTGGCACGGGGACGCCCTGGAACTCAGCCGTGCAAGCGTGGTCGGACGCCAGCCTGAAACAGTTCGCTACGGAGTGGAACCGGTATTTCCGTGGCGAACTGCCGATTAAGGACGATACGGCGGTCACACCGGACGACTTGCGCCGCGCGAACCTCATCCTCTTCGGTGACCCCGGCAGTAACCTCTGGATTAGCAAGGTGCTCCCGCAGCTTCCGATCCGCTGGACACAGGACGAATGTACTGTTGGCAACGCCACTTACACTGCGGCTGACCACGCCCCGTTGCTGATTCACCCGAACCCGCTTGCCCCGAATCGTTACGTCGTTCTCAATAGCGGCCACACTTTTCATGAGCAGGAACTGTCGACCCTCAATTACCTGCTCTTTCCTCGCCTGGGCGATTGGGCTGTCGTCAAGCTTGCCGAGAAAACCCCGGGGCTTGGAAACAATGAGATCATTCAGGCTGGGTTATTCGACGAGCATTGGCGACTATCCGGTGGCACAGCGAATTAGGAATGAGCAAATCAGTAAATTACCGAATCAGTGAGCGCGATTGTTTGTGATTTGATAGGTTGGGTGCGGCTCACCAATGAGACTTTTCAGGTGGCGAGGGAAATCGGGAGAGCGGGCCGGGCCTAACCGACGGGAAATTGATTCTTCACAAGCGTGTGGCGACGAGGTACAGATCGTAGGGGGCGGCTTGATGCAGGTCGGGTTGACGATGATCGGGTTGATTCTGGGGCTGGGGCAAGTCGCTACGGCCGCAGGCCCGGTGGACTATGTACGCGAAGTCAAGCCGATCCTGGCGGCGCGGTGTACGAGCTGTCATGGAGCGATTCGACAGAAGGCGGGCTTGCGCCTGGATACGGCGGAATTCATCCGCCGTGGGGGTGATGGAGGGCCTGCCATCGAGCCGGGTAAGAGCGCGGAGAGCTTGATCCTCGAGCGCATCACTGGGGCGGACAGCACGGAGCGAATGCCGCCGGAGAGCGAGGGGGTGCCGCTTACCGCCAACGAGGTCGAGGCTCTCCGTGGTTGGATCGATCAGGGGGCCAAGGCCCCGCCTGAGCCGATCCCGGAGGACCCGCGCAAACATTGGGCCTATCAGCCTCCAGTTCGTCCAGTTGTCCCCCGTTCCAAGGACCCGGTGTGGGCGAACAACCCGATCGACGCCTTTCTCGATGCGGGCTACCAGGCCCGAGGGCTGAGGCCGAGTCCCCCGGTCGCCCGCGACCTCTGGCTCCGCCGTGTCACCCTCGACCTGATCGGCCTGCCACCGACCCGTGCGGAACGGCACGCTTTTCTTGCCGACCAATCGGCGAACGCCGAAGGACACGTTGTCGACCGCCTTCTGTCCGACACCCGCCACGGCGAGCGGTGGGGGCGGCACTGGATGGACGTCTGGCGATACAGCGACTGGTACGGGCTCGGTGAGGAGGTTCGCTACAGCCACCCTCACGTCTGGCAATGGCGTGATTGGATCGTCGCCGCACTCAACGCGGACAAGGGCTACGACCGGATGGTTGCGGAGATGCTTGCCGGTGATGAACTCGCCCCCGACGATCCGGCAACCCTTCGAGCCACCGGGTTCCTCGTGCGCAACTGGAATATTTTCAACCGGAATACATGGCTCGATTCCACTGTGGAACACACCGCACGCGCCTTCCTCGGTGTGACGATCCAGTGCGCCCGCTGCCACGACCACAAGTTCGACCCCGTTTCGCAGGCTGACTATTATCGTCTGCGCGCTTTCATCGAGCCCCACCATATCCGGATCGACCGGGTTCCGGGTCAGTCCGATCGCACCAAGGCGGGCCTGCCGCGGGCTTTCGACGATTTCCTGGAAACGCCTACATACCTGTTCGTTCGCGGCGACGAGGCTGCCCCCGATAAGGCACGCTCGCTCCAACCGGCGACTCCCAGCGTCTTGGGGGGCGAGATCAAGGTCGTTCCCGTTTCGCTCTCCCTCGGGGCCGCCAATCCCGACAAACGCGAGTTCGTCATTCGCGAGGCCCTCGAAGACGCTCAAAAAGCAGTGGTGCAAGCCGGTTCCGCTGTTGTCGATGCTCGAAAGCGGGCCGAGCTTGCCGCCCAAGCTCGCGCTGTCGCGACCGAAGCCGATCGCCAGGCCGAAGGTCAAGTCAATGCCGCTGCCGACAAGCCGGCCGAGCTCAAGACGGCGTTGGCTGCGGCCGCCCTGGTTGTCGAGACCCTTGCTAACGCTGACCGGGACGCTCGCGATGCCCAGGTCGACCTTGAAGTCGCAACGTCGACTCTGGCCTTGGCCGAAGCGCGACAGGCCGCTTTGAAGGCGGTACTGAGCGCCGAGGCGTTTGAGGATCAGGGGGCCAAGGCGAGCGGTTCCGAGACCTGGGCGGGGGCTGCTCGTGATGCGTTATCAGTCCAACGCCAACTCGCCCTGATCGAAGCCAAGACCAACCGCCTGATCGCTTCGAGAGACCTGACACGAGCTCAACGCACCCTTGAAGGGCTCCTC
Organism: Singulisphaera acidiphila DSM 18658; assembly: GCF_000242455.2. GTDB lineage: Bacteria > Planctomycetota > Planctomycetia > Isosphaerales > Isosphaeraceae > Singulisphaera > Singulisphaera acidiphila. Next base: position 3,025,139 of record NC_019892.1, on the reverse strand, counting down.
CCTGCCGCTTCGGCTCCAGCGGTAGACCCCAACAAGGTCCCCCGCGCCAAGGCTGCTACGGATCTCGTCGAGGCGCGCAGTCGACTTACCGGTGCGGAAACCCAACTCGCCAAGGCGGAGAAATCCCTCAGCACACCACTCACGACGGAATACGCCTCGCGACCTTGGGAATTTCCCCGCGCCAAGACAACCTTTCGCGATACTCCGAGCAACGCCCCCTACGCGAAGACCAGCACGGGCCGACGCCTCGCGCTGGCACGTTGGCTGGTCGACCGTCGCAACCCCCTGACGGCAAGGGTCGCGGTCAACCACGTCTGGGCCCGTCACTTTGGCGAGCCCCTGGTGGGTTCCCTCGACGATTTTGGCTTGAGAACGCCTCGGCCCGACCACCTCGCATTACTCGATTGGTTGGCCGTCGAGTTCATCGAATCCGGCTGGAGCCTCAAGCACCTGCATCGGTTGATCGTCAATTCTCAAGCCTACCGGATGCGCTCGGCCGGTGTGGACTCCGGCGACTCGAACGTTACCAACGACCCCGACAACCATTTCGTTTGGCGCATGAACGTTCAACGGATGGAGGGAGAGGTTGTTCGAGACAGCGTCCTGTTCCTTGCTGGCCACCTCGACCCCCAGATCGGTGGTCCCGACCTGCCCGTTGCCTCGGCCGAGACTGGCACGCGCCGGACGCTCTACTACCGCTATGCCAGCGGAGAGAACATTCCCTTTCTCTCGGTCTTTGATGCCGCGAGCGTGACGGAATGCTACCGCCGTCCCGCGACGATCGTGCCCCAGCAGGCGCTCGCCTTGAGCAACAGCGGGATGATCCTGACACGGGCGGGCGACGTTGCTTCGGCCATTGACCGTGAAGTTGGTGGGGAGCCTGTGGCCCGGGGAGCCTTTATTGACTCTGCGTACGAGCTGCTCCTGGGCCGGTCCCCGACCGTTGCGGAGCGAACCGAGTGCGCAACGGGCCTTGATCGACTCGTAGCGACGTTCGCAACTGAGCCGAAGCCGAACGCCTCACCGGAAGGTCGGGCACGCGCGGCTCTGGTCCATGTCTTATTGAACCATAATGACTTTGTCACGATCCGATGATTCGAGGCGGACAGACAGCATGGACGAACAAGACGCAATGTGTGCCTGCTTTGGACCTTCGCGTCGAGGCTTCCTCGCGGACGCCGGGATGGGGTTTGTCGGCCTGGCGCTCGGGGCGATGCTTCATCGCGATGGAGTGGTCCGCGCTGATCCCGTTCAAGGGTGGACACCGCCTGACGGGCGGCCTCATTTTCCGCCTCGAGCCAAACGGGTCATCTGGCTGATGATGCGCGGAGGGGTCAGCCACCTCGAAAGCTTCGACCACAAGCCCGAGTTGACGAAGAACGCGGGGAAGACGATCAACGAGACTGCATACAAGGAGACAGTCCTCGGCTCGCCGTTCCTGAGGAACGTCCGCGAGCAGGTGGCCAACAACATCATCGACAAGACGAAAGTCAAGATTTATCCGACTCAGATCGGGTTCAAGAAAGGGGGCCAGAGCGGGATCGAGGTCAGTGACTGGTGGCCGCACGTCCGTGGTTGTGTGGACGATATCGCCGTGGTCCGGTCGATGTATACCACCGACAACAACCACGGGGCCCAGATGGAATTCTTCACGGGGCGGCACCTGCTCGACGGCTGTTATCCGACGATCGGCTCGTGGGTCAACTACGGTCTTGGTGCTCTGAGCGATGACCTTCCCCAGTTCATCTCGATGGGGCCAGCCCTCGAGCACCAGTGCTTGGGGGCGACCGACGCCAACTACCTCGGCCCCGAGAACTCGGGTGTGACTCTCAAAATCGACCCTGACGACCCCCTGCCCTTCGCCCGGCCGGGTATGCCGCTCGGATCGAACGAGGCGGCGATGAAGGCCGAACTACTCGGGCGACTCAACCGCATCTCCGCACTCGAGTACCCTGCCGATTCCAAGCTTCGCGCCCGGATCAAGTCGTACGAACTGGCCTTCCGGATGCAGACGGCCGTCCCGGAAGTCCTCCGCTTCCAGGAGGAAAACGAGGCCACGCGCCGACTCTATGGACTCGACCAGGATGTGACCCGCCCCTTCGGTCAGCAGATGCTGGCGGCCCGCCGTCTGGCCGAGCGAGGCGTCCGCTTCATTCAGGTCTTCCACGGCGATGGCGCGGCGGGGTCCTGGGACGCTCACTCCGGCCTTGTCGCCAACCACTCGGCACTTTGCGCCCAGGTCGACAAGCCCATCGCCGGCCTGATCACCGACCTCAAGCAACGCGGCCTGCTCGAAGACACGGTGGTGGTCTGGGCAACCGAGTTTGGTCGCACCCCTTGTGCGCAAGGGGCCGACGGCCGCGACCACCACAACTATGGCTTCTCAATCTGGATGGCCGGCGGTGGGATTCAAGGAGGCCTCGTCCACGGCGCGACCGATGAACTCGGATTTCACGCCGTCGAGAACCGGCATTACGTCACCGACGTTCATGCCACCGTCCTCCACCTCCTCGGTCTCGACTCGCGCCGACTCGAAATCCCCGGCCGAAAACGGCTCGAAGTCGATCATGGCAAGCCGATTCAAGAGATTTTTGCTTGATTGTGTCTTGAATTGTAGTGTGAGCACGACCCACCATCCTTGTCTCGAGGTAATTGTTCCCTTCGTTCCGAAGGTGAGACCTGGTGGGTCGTGTTTACCTAGCATGACATAATTGAAGCGGAATTATTCCCGCCAGGGCTGCCGCCGGAACCAGTCACGGAGAAGTTCGTCGGCGGTGCGATCATCGCCGGGGAGGCGGTCGATGAGAGGCAGATCCTGCGCCCGCACCAGTTGGCGGATCAATGGGTCGTTCTCCCCTGAGTGATCGGGGGCGGTGACCGACGGATGGACAACGACGCAGTCCCAACCTCCAAGGCCAAAGCTCAGTGACCAGTTCATGAGCCAGGCATAATCGTGAATGAAAGATTCCCGGGCGCCTGGTTTGGCCGTGCGCGGGACCGCGATCACAACAAGGTCGGGTGTTGCCGGACGAATTCGTAGTTTGGCATCTTGCTCCAGTTCCGACAGCGTTTTCCCATCCATCGGCCAGGGCGTGACTTCGACCTTGGCATCGGGAGCCTCGGCCTTCAACGCCGCGCGGATTTGGCCGTCGAACGGGGGCATGGCGATGATCCGGATCGGTTGCCCCTCCTTGAGGCGAGCGGCCGTCCGTGGGAGGAATGGGGTCAATAGGGGGACGTCGGCCAGCGTGACGGCTTTTCCGGTCATCGCGTGGGAGATTGTTTCCGCAATCCGCTTGTGGCCATCCATGTTCGGATGGATCTCGTCGCTCATCCCCAGTCGCCAGGCAAGCCCATCACGCTCGCGCTGGGCTTCGAGTTCGGCATAGACGTCGCAGACCGGGACATTGAGACGCTGGCCAACTTCACGAACGACATCACAGTACATGAGCAATTTAGGGGTGGGCCGATCCCCCGTGGTGATCACATTGTTTGGCGTGCAGAGGAGCACTTCCACGCCGGCTCGTTGGCACTGAGCGACGATCTCGCCGAGGTTTTTGCGATACTCTTCGAGCGGTAACCGTGCCACATCGTTCAGGCCGAACATGACGGTGACCAGCGTCGGCTTGTGACGTAAGACGTCGCGGTCGATTCGCGCCAAGGCGTCGCGCGTGGTGTGGCCGCTAATCCCCGCGTTGGTCATGACGATGTTGACTGTGGGATAGGTTCGACGTAAGGCAATCCCGAGCATGTCGGTATACGCCCGGCGTCCCCCGGTGTGGTAGTAGACTCCGGTCACACTGTCGCCGAAACAGACGACTTGCACCGGCTTCCCGCCCTCAAGGGCTTCACGGGTCGACTTGAGAACGGGCGACTTCGGTTCTTCCCAGAACACCCGGGCAACAAACAGAGCCCCTTTCGCCCCGCGTTCACGGGCCGACTTGTCCCACAGTCCCTCGGACACGGTGATCCAGGACTCGCGATCGTTGATCGCCGCTGCACCGAAGTTGCCGAGCTCCGCGCCCCGCTCGGGCACCACCACGCGTTCAGTTTCGCGGATGACGGAGAGTCGGATCGGGTCAAGCTGGGCGAGGAAGAGCGGGGCGCGATGGCGGATGATGTGATCGTTGTTCGCACCTCGCCTGGTATAGACGAGGAACAGGCCGCCGCCGTGCGCGAGCCAGTGTTGTTGCGTGTTGTAGCTCCCAAGCTCCTGCCCATCGTCGAAAGTCCATGCCTTAACGGGGCGGTAATGCAGCCCGTCATCGCTGGCCGTAACGTATCCCTTCAGATCGTTGCGGATCGTCAGGAAATACCGTCCCCCAGCGCGAATGAGCGACGGTTCATAGAGGCCCCGGGCGACGTCCAGGGTCAGCACATTGCCCTGCTCACGGTAGACCAGCTTGTCCCCGTCGAACCCGCATCGAACCATCGTCACGGCATACGGCACCTCGGCTGATCGACCAATGTAGAAAGGTAAGAGGACCGATCCGTCGGGTTCGACGACGAACTGGGCGCACGCGCTGCGGGCTAGGTGAAACGACTCGCCGGCCGGCATCTCGAGTCGCCGCCAGGGAGTCCAGCGACCTGAGTCGGGGTCGAATACCGCGTAGGCCGTCTGGTTGGACCGGTGCTGGTCCTCGAGTTGCTCCCCTTTTTGGCTGTAGCGCACCTGCGCTCCGACCGCGAGAACTTTGCCCGTCGCGGGATGCCAGCCGGGCGTGACGTCCGCGACCGCCACGTCAACGTCCCCTGGCGCACGGACCCAGTCCAGCTCAGCAACGGCGTCGGGCCCGGTCCAGGTCCGGCCCAGGTCCTTGCTCCGCATTACGCTCAAGCCCGAGTAGTGGTCGGAAACATTCAAGTGCTTTTGCAAGGTCATCAGCACGTTGGGATTTTCTGGCGCATCGGGCCGTGGTATCGCTGTCACGCGAGGATGGTACCAGAGGAATTTGCCGTCATCGTGCTCGAGCACGGTATCAAGCCGGGTCGTGAATGGGACGCGAGGCGTGTTGGGCCGGAGTTCTTCGAGGAGCGCGGGGATGATCGCGTTGGCGAGATCCTGGTGCCCTATCGGGTTCGGGTGGTATCCGTCGGTCGTCCATTCCTTCAGGGATTGCCCTTTCGCTTCCGCGTCGGTCCAGCGTGCGAAGTGGTCGACGAGCGGAACGCGACACTCCTTGGCCACCTCACGGCAGGCCGCCATGAACGGGGCGAGGCGGAGATTCCGGTTCTCGCCGAGCCCGTTCAAGGGAGCGTTCTCCGCCTCGCGCGGAGCCGTCATCAAAACGGGATCGATCCCCCGGAGCAGCAGACCCTCGACAATCGCTTTCAGATTCTTCCGGAAATCGCCCAGCGCGATGCGGGGTCCGTCTTTGCCAGGATCGACATAACTGTCGTTTGTGCCATACATCACGGTGACGACTTGTGGCCGAGGCTCGGCAATTGCGTCCAACCGCTTCAGGGCCTGATCGGTCCGCTCACCACCGACGCCCAGGTTGACGACCCGAACGTTGATCCCCTTCGCCTTCAATGCGCGTTCGGCGAGCGCCGCGAATGTCTCCTCAGGACGGACCCCGTCCCGTACCCCCTTCGTGATCGAGTCGCCCAAGGTCACGACGGTCAGTGCGGGCGCGGTTTGGGAGGGCGGAGCCGGGGGAGTCTCGGCCCTGGCGATCGTGAGTAGAAACAGCCATGCGGCCAGGCCAGCGGTTGGTCTTCGTGTCGGTATCATCAAGGGGTCGTCCCGTGTCGGAGGGGATTCTCGTTCACGTCCCGACTTTAGCATTGAAGCGTTGCCACTGCGAGTTTCCCACGGCCTCGGGTCAACCCGTAAATTTGGGCTGCAAGGTCTGCCTCGAGTCCTAAGACTGCAAGACTGCGTGTCGTCAAGATCACGGCTATGGATGAGCAGGCCTGTTGTGGTACAATTGTTATTCAGTGTCATGAGCCCAGCCCCCGGCCCTGATTCGGACGACGTCATGATCGAGACATCGTTGCTGCGAGGTCTATGGACGCCTCGCCATAAGCCAGACGGTGCCAGACGCGATCGGCCCGGACAGTTTGCCACGGTTCTTATCATCATATTCCTGGCCTTGGGGGTGGCTTGGCCGGTTTCCGCGGCGCCGCCGGGGCAGGATGGCAACACGTTCTTTGAGAAGAACATTCGGCCATTGCTGGTCGAGCGCTGCTACGAATGCCACTCCAAGCAGGGCAAAAAGATCCGGGGCGGTCTGAGCCTCGACCTCAAGGACGGCTGGGTGAAGGGGGGTGATCTTGGACCTTCGATCGAGCCAGGCAAGCCGGATTCGAGCATCCTGATCCAGGCTGTGCGCTACGAGGACGAAGACCTGAAAATGCCCCCCAAGGGGAAACTGTCAGAGCGTGAGATCGCCTTACTGACGCAGTGGGTGGCGATGGGAGCTCCCGACCCGCGCACCGGTGAGGCTTCCCCTGCGGCAAAAGCTCAAGTCGATATCGAATCCGGCCGCTCGTTCTGGGCGTTTCGTGCTCCGGTCGACCCTCCTGTTCCCGTAGTCCGGAACACGGCCTGGTCGCGAGCCGCACTCGATCGCTTCCTCCTCGCCGGGCTCGAGGAGAAGGGGCTGCAACCCACGCCCGAGGCCGATAAGCGGACCTTGATCCGCCGGGCGACCTTTGACCTGATTGGTTTGCCCCCCTCGCCTGCGGAGGTCGACGCCTTCCTGGCCGACGAAGCTCCCGACGCCTTTGCCCGGGTGGTGGACCGGTTGCTGGCCTCCCCACACTACGGTGAGCGGTGGGGGCGGCATTGGCTGGACGTCGCCCGTTATGCGGATTCCAACGGCCTCGATGAGAATGTCGCCTACGGCAACTCGTGGCGGTATCGCGATTACGTTGTGAACGCGTTCAACCAAGACAAGCCCTACGCACAGTTTCTTCGCGAGCAACTCGCGGGAGACCTGCTGCCGGCCGAGGGGGATGAGGCGACGACTCGCGAACGACTGATCGCGACCGGATTCTTGGCGCTCGGGCCCAAGGTGCTGGCCGAGCCCGATGAGAACAAGATGGAGATGGACATCGTCGACGAGCAGGTCGACACGGTCGGACGCTCGTTCATGGGGCTCACGCTTGGGTGTGCACGCTGTCACGACCACAAGTTCGACCCGATCGCCACGACCGACTATTACGCCCTGGCGGGGATCTTCCGTAGCACCAAAACCATGGAGACCTTCAAGAAGGTCGCCCGCTGGTACGAGATTCCGCTCGCCACTCCGAAGGACCAGGCTCGTCTGGCGGAACATGCCAAGCAGGTCGCCGAGAAAAAAGCGGCCATCGACGCATTGATCCAACATTCCAACGAGCGGCTCCAGGCGGCGTCAGGGGCGGGATTCGTCTTACCGAAAGCTCCCGAGCCTCTCTACCCCGAAGAGACCAAGGCCGAGCTCAAGCAGTTGCGTGATGCTTTGAGCCAGTTCGAAAAGAAGGCCCCCGTGATGCCCGCCGCGATGGGAGTCACGGAGGGACCCGTCGCCGACGTCCGAGTCCACATCCGTGGCAGTCACCTCTCGCTGGGGGAGACGGTCGCGCGTCGGGTTCCGGTCGTCCTGGCCTCAACGGGCACGCCCAAGTTCAGCGCCTCACAGAGCGGGCGGTTGGAGCTGGCCCGCTGGCTGACCGAGCCTGCAAATCCGCTCACCAGCCGGGTGATGGTCAATCGGATCTGGCGCTGGCATTTCGGCAAGGGCCTTGTTGCGACACCCGACAACTTCGGTGCCCTGGGCGGACGCCCGAGCAACCCCTTGCTGCTCGACTGGCTGGCCCAGCGATTCGTCGAATCTGGGTGGTCGATCAAGGCGATGCACCGCATCATCATGCTCTCGAACACGTACAAGATGAGCTCTGCCTTCAGTCCCGAAGCCGGGCAAGTCGACCCCGAGAACCTGCTCCACTGGCGATTTAGCCCTCGCCGACTTGAGGCGGAAGCGATCCGCGATGCGCTTTTGACGGTCAGCGGCACGCTTGATCCGACCATGGGAGGATCGCTGCTCAACGTCGAGAATCGCGGCTATTTCTTCGATCATACCTCGAAGGATGCCACCAATTACAACGTGGGAAGGCGTTCGGTCTACCTGCCGATCGTACGCAACCATATGTATGATGCGTTTGACCTGTTCGACTACTCTGAGGCCGGCGTGACCAATGGCGACCGGGCCACGACGACCGTGGCGCCCCAGGCCCTGTTCATGATGAACAGCGAACTGGTCGATCAGACGGCACGGACCCTGGCGTCCGACCTGCTGGCCGCGAAGTCGTCCAGCGATGCCGATCGAATCGGCCAGCTCTACTTGCGAGCGTATGGCCGAGAGCCGGTGCCTGCGGAAGTTGCTCGCGCTGGGACGTTCCTCGATCGGTTCGCCGAGGGGATTGCCGCTTATGTGCCCGACGCACCGGAGCGAACCCTTCGCGCCTGGCAGGCGCTTTGCCAGACGCTCTTGGCGTCCAACGAATTTGTTTATATCGACTAACGAGGGCCTGACCGTGGACCAATTCAACTGGGAATTGACCTCGCGCCGCCGGATGCTGAAGGGCTGCGCCACGGGGTTTGGGGCCCTCGCCCTGGCCGCACTCATGGCCGAAGAATCCTCGGCCGCTGCGCCTGCCAAGAAGGTTGACGGGCCGCCTTTACCGCACTTCCCCCCTCGCGCCAAACGGGTCATCTTTCTCTTCATGAAGGGGGGGCCGTCGCACCTCGACACCTTCGATCCCAAGCCGCTCCTGCAGCGCGACAACGGCAAGGAACTCCCCTTCCCCAAGCCTCGCGTCCAGTTTGCCCCGACCGGCAAGTTGCTCGCCTCGCCTTGGAAATTCCAGAAGTATGGCCAGAGCGGGATCGAGGTCAGTTCCCTCTTCCCGAACGTGGCGGGATGCGTTGATGATCTGTGCATCATCAACTCTGTCCACGGCACTAACGCGGCCCACGGCGGGGCCTTGCTGAAACTCCACACCGGCAGTGACAGCTTCGTGCGTCCGAGTATGGGGTCCTGGATCACCTACGGCCTGGGCACCGAGAATCAGGACTTGCCCGGGTTCCTCACGATCTGCCCGACGCTCGCCCACGGCGGCGTGCTCAACTGGGGTTCGGCGTTCCTGCCTGCCCGCTACCAAGGAACCCCGCTCGGCAACGCGAGCGTGCCGTCCGATCGAGCTCGCGTGCGCTACATTGAAAACGAGCGAACCCCTCGCGAGCTTCAACGCCTGCAGCTCGACCTGCTCGCGGACCTGAACCGCGATCACCTGGCGGGTGTCGGCCCGAACCTCGACCTGGAAGGACGTCTCGACTCGTTCGAGCTGGCCTTCCGGATGCAGTCCGCGATGCCGGAAATTCAGTCGCTCGCGGGTGAGCACCCAGCTACCCTGAAGGCCTACGGGCTCGACGACCCGGTGACCGCGAACTTCGGCCGCCAGTGCTTGCTGGCCCGTCGGTTCGCCGAGCGCGGTGTTCGCTTTGTCCAGGTTACCCACAGCGATTCCTACGTGCAGTGGGACCAGCATTCCCAGCTCAAAGAGGGGCACGAGAAGAACGCACGCGAGGTCGATCTGCCGATCGCGGCGCTCCTCAAGGACCTCAAGGCCCGGGGCCTGCTTGAGGATACGCTCGTCCTCTGGGGCGGCGAGTTCGGCCGCACCCCCACCGCCCAAGGAGCCGACGGCCGCGACCACAACCCCGAGGGTTTTACCATGTGGATGGCCGGGGGCGGGGTCAAGGGCGGCTTCAAGTATGGGGCCACGGACGACTACGGCTATTACGCCGTCGACAAAAAGATGCACATCCACGATGTTCACGCAACCATCTTGCACCTCCTCGGGCTCGACCACGAGCGGCTCACCTATCAGTACGCGGGTCGCGACTTTCGCCTGACCGACGTGGCCGGCGAAGTCGCTCACGATCTCTTCGCCTGAACTTCTCTTTTGATTGCCGTGGGTTGGGCTTCACCCGTGGCAGTCACGCTTCTCTTCGTAATTCACTCACGTGATAACACCAAAAAATCAATGCGGCGATACCTTCCGACGAGCAGGTTTGTGGTCGCCCAGAAGGGGCGACCGTAAAATGTCCTTTGCCTGTTTGAACGGTTACCCAGCGAGGCGACAAAAGGCTTAGATTGCCTCTTCTGAATCGCAATTGTCAGCGTCCATGCAAGTAACGCTTGTCGACCTTGGCAGCCACTGTGCCGATGCCGTAGTAGCCGACTGAGATCTGGCCGACGTGGGTCAACAGATCGTAGGCCCGCCAGCGATTCCAGCCGTGCTCCGTCTCCATCCACAAGCTCAAGAGCGCGTAGGCCTGGGCAATAGACCGCTCCATCGGAGCTCCGCTTACGATCGTCATGATTTCGGTGGGTGACTCGATTCGCGGCCAGGTTAGCCGTTTCCCTTTGAGCAGGTTGACAGTGATCGTGGTTTCGGCGGGCATCTCCAGGCCGGTGGCAGACAGCTCGCCGTGGCCCATCGCGGCATGGGCGTCTCCCAGATAAAGGAATCCGCCCGGGATGAAAACCGGCAAGTAAACCGTGTTCCCCGGACAGGTCTCGATGATATCCATGTTCCCGCCGTGCGGGCCCGCCGGCGCGGTTGTGGGGCAACCCCAGTCGGGGGCCGTGCCGATACAGCCAAGCATGGGCGTATAAGGAATGGTGACCGAGTCGCTCCAGTAAATCAGGCCGTCGCGAATCGGGCAGACGTGGGTGCCGTGAGGACAATCCGTTCCCAGCCACTCGCAGAGCTGCTTCGGGTCGGCGGTCCTCGTGGCACACTCTCCAATCGTTGGTCGGATCTCCTGGATCGTCACCGCCAGCGCATCGCCGGGTTCGGCTCCTTCGACCGCGATCGGTCCCGTCAGGGGGTTGCTATAAGGCATCTTGATCTTATCGCGCCGATCGGTGTTGCTGCGGATCTGCCCCGAGAGCGCGTCTTCGCTTGCGACCATGACCGTTTCGCCCGGCTCGATCCGCAGGCGGGGTTCGTGATGACGGCTGAATTCGTAGTAGAGCGGACCGATGGGAAGGCGCTTCATCAGTGACCTCGTGGCGTCTCTCGACCCTGATGGGAACGGTTCTCTTTTCAACTCGTGCCAAGGGTATCAGCGCCGCCTCACTCTTACCGCAACCAACTCGTTGAACTTGGCCGCGCCAGCCCCGAAAGGGGCTGAGAGCTTCTCTTCAATGCGAGAGCTTTGGCGTTGGTGGGCCGGTGAAGTTTTCGTGGATTTGCGGCGAATTGGCTGAATCTGCGTGTTCCTTGCATTCCGTTCCCGCTAACCTCTGGTTTGCGGAAATAACGCGAGCGACAGTTGGCAAGCACCACGCGGACGAGGGCTCCATGAGACATCACAACGGGCGATTGGGACATGCGACGCAGGTCATTGTGGTGATCCTCGCCGCAACGGCCCTCGGGGCTAACGACCCGCCTCGCAACGATCCGGATCGACGAGAAATCATGTTGCCGGGCCTGACCCGCTCCGGAGCCGTGCTCCTCCCGAACGGGTGGACGTTGCAACCCGCCGGGAAGCAATCGCCGCTGGGTGACCTGCCGGTACTCCTGGTCGAGAACCCTCAAGCTCCAATCCTCGCGATCTTGCATGCCGGGTTCGGCGAGCACGAGGTTTGGACCCTCGACGCGAAGACAGGGCGGACAATCGCCCGTACGGCGATCCCGGCCAGTTTCTCCGGCCTGACCTGGTCGGCGGACGGTGCCCGGCTCTATGTCGGAGGCGGGTTCGACGACGTGATTTACGGTTTCGATCACAAGGATGGGCTGCTCTCGAACCAGTCGACCTATCGGTATCCAGACCGTGGCGAACTCCAGAAGACGTCTGAAACAGGCCAAGGAGATAAGAAGCGCCAGCGAGTTATCGCGGGCCTTGCCGTCTCGGCCGACGGCAAGAGCCTTTGGGCCGCCAATGCCTTTGGGCATACGCTTGCGCGATTCGATATCGAGACGCGAACGCTGGTGTCCGAAGTTGAGCTTGGGCTCGATTCGTATCCATACGGATTGGCGCTCGACGAGAATGCGGGGCGGATCTACGTGAGCCTCTGGGGTGCGGCCAAGGTCGCGGTCGTCGATATCAAGGCGAACGTACTTCAGCGCCACTACGAGACCCAAGAGCATCCCAACGAGATGATCACGGCGAAGAAGGGGCAGTACCTCTTCGTTGCCAATGCGAACCGCAATACGGTAACCGTCCTCGACACGAAGAAAGGACAAGCGGTCGAGACGATCAACACCGCGATTGCTCCCAATGCCCCGGCCGGATCCACCCCTAGCTCGTTGGCGCTGACGCCCGACGAGTCGATCTTGCTCGTCGCCAACGCCAACACCAACGACCTCGCGGCGTTCAACGTCAAGGAACCGGGCAAGAGCACACCGCTCGGATTCATTCCGGTAGGCTGGTATCCCACGAGCGTCCGCGTCGGTCGCGACGGCAAAACGCTTTGGGTCACCAACGGCAAAGGCGGGTCATCCCGGGCCAACCGTGACGGCCCCCGCCCTGGCTTCGCGGGAGGGGGAGAGAACCGCACCCGCCAGTATATCGGCGGGCTCCTCCTTGGCACCCTCTCCACGATCCCGATGCCTTCTCCTCGGCAGATGGCCGAGTACTCCCGAACCGTCTACGCATGCAGCCCGATCAAGAAGGACGATCCAGGCGGCGTCACCGGCCCTGAGGCCTCCCAGGATAGCCCTGTTCCGCGCAAAGTGGGTGAACCGTCTCCGATCACTCATTGCGTCTACATCATCAAGGAGAACCGGACTTACGACCAGGTCTTCGGCGACATGCCTGAGGGTAACGGCGAGCCTTCGCTCTGTCTGTTCCCTGAGCAGGTCACGCCCAACCATCATGCATTGGCTCGTGAGTTTGTCCTCCTGGATAATTTCTACGTCGAGTCCGAAGTTTCGGCCGACGGCCACGAGTGGACGATGGGGGCCTACGCGACCGACTTTGTGGAACGCACCTGGCCGCTCGGCTACCGGGGCGACAGTCGCGTTCCGTTTCCGGCCGAGGGGAATTTTGCCATCGCGACTCCGGCTGGCGGTTACCTCTGGGATCGCGCTGCCGCCAAGGGGGTCTCGTATCGGAGCTACGGCGAATTCATCGAGAACGGCAAGACTCCTGCCGATCCGTCACACACGAAGGTCAAGGCCCTCCAAGGCCATTTCGACCCGAAGTATCGCGGCTATGACCTGGCCTACTCCGACCAGAAGCGGGCCGACCGGTTCCTCGAAGAATTGGCCGGGTTCGAGAAGGCTGGCGAAATGCCTCGCCTGATCGTGTTGCGGCTCCCGAATGACCACACATCGGGCACCGCGCCGGGGAAGCCGACGGTTTCGGCCATGGTCGCCGACAATGACCTGGCGCTGGGCCGGGTTGTCGAGGGGCTGTCACGAAGCAAGTTTTGGCCGAAGCTGGCGATCTTCGTGGTCGAGGATGACGCGCAGAACGGCTCGGACCATGTGGACGCCCACCGCACCGTCGCTCTGGTGATCAGCCCGTACGTCAAGCGAAAGGCGGTTGACTCGACGATGTACTCTACCTCGTCGATGCTTCGCACCATCGAGTTGATCCTGGGGCTGGACCCCATGAGCCAGTTCGACGCCTCGTCGCGGCCGATGTCGCCGGCCTTCATCGGGGAGCCGAATCCGTCGCCCTATTCGGTCCGTCCGGCAAACGTGGACCTCAATGAACTGAACCTCCGCACGGCCCCGGGCGCTGAGGCATCGATGAAGCTGGATCTCTCGAAGGAGGACCAGGCGGATGATCTCGTGTTCAATGAGATCATCTGGAAAGCCGTCAAAGGAGCGAACTCGACGATGCCACCGCCGGTCCGCGCGGCGTTTGTGGTTCCACGGGTGGAGGACGACGATGACGACGACGATTGATCCGACCGAACTCCACGGCCTGATCGATCCAGCGGTAGATTGAGAACGGGGTGCGAGTCGAATCGGACCGGAAAACCGGCGTAAGTCCGCTTGTTCGCGATTGCTGGGGATGCGACAATTGTCGTAGCGGGCTGTAACGAACTGGTGAGCCTCCCCTACGAAAGCGGCGTACCCAGATGTTGCTTTCCTCCGATTCGATTCGCGCTCGGCGACACTCACTCACTTGGGAGATGGCCCTGATCGTGGTCATCGCCGCCGATCTGGCTGCACTGCGCCCGGTTTTTCCCTTAGAAATCAGCATTTTCTGGACTTCTTATCCCTGGTCCGTTATGCGTGAGTCCCTCCCTCCCCGTTTCCCCAACCTCGGGCTCGTCATTTTGATCCTTGTGCTGGAGGTCGGCCTCTTCCGGCTGGTCTCACGCCAGGGAGTGAAGCGGACGTTTTGGCTCGGTTTTGAAGTCGCGGGCTGGGCTTGCGCCATCATGTGCTCAGTCTTTGCCCGGACGATCTGGGGACAGGTCCGTTTGCTGTTTGAGGGAGGCTTCCTCGGCCGAGAGATCGGTCAGCCGTCGGATATGGGCCGATTCGTCCTCTTCGTGGGCGGCCTCCATCTGCTGATCTCCCTCGCCATCGCGTTCCTCATCGGCAATCTTGCATGCTCAGTCTGGCGTCGTCGAAGGCCATTGAGTAGCGGATCAGAAAAGGACCCTCGCCGAATGTCTGCGGGCTAAGAGCTTCGGAGGGCAACCCGCCCCGCTCGCATTCTTAAATGCAAATTGCGGCGCATGGCACCAAGCCGAAGAAATGCGTCCATTTTGCGTTAGAAATGCGTGCTCAGGCTCTTTACGCCGCAGTACGCTGAGCCTACGTTGGCTTCGGGGGGGCTTTTCATCACGAACAGATTAGGGGCCGCGCTCTCTGCGGTTGGCGCTACCTCCATGTTATCCTCCTCTTGGCCGGTGTTTCCAGCACGAGCGAGTTCGGGCTTGGGACGCGAGATTCCCGTTGGTGGCTGACGGGTTCCAGAACCATAAAAAGAGGGTGGTCAACGCGATGAATTCGGTGGGAAAGATCGCGATCGTCACGGGTGCGGGGTCGGGAATTGGCCGGGCGACGGCCGTGGCTCTCCTGCATGACGGGTATTCGGTGGTGCTGGCAGGACGCAGGTCGGACGCTCTTGCCGAGACTGTCGTGCACGCGGGATCGGCTGGGGGACGTGCCCTCGCCGTTCCCACCGATGTGAGCGCCCCTGCGTCGGTTCAGGCGCTCTTTGATACGACGAAGGACGCTTTCGGACGCCTCGACCTGCTGTTCAACAACGCCGGGACGGGTGCTCCGGCCGTCCCCTTGGAGGATCTGACGTTTGAGCAGTGGCAGCGGGTCGTCGATATCAACCTGACCGGCGTCTTTCTCTGCACCCAGGCGGCCTTCCGGCTTATGAAAGACCAGGAACCGAGGGGCGGCCGAATCATCAACAACGGCTCGATCTCGGCGACCACGCCCCGGCCGAACTCCGCGCCTTACACGGCCACCAAGCATGCGATCACGGGCTTGACCAAGTCGACGGCGTTGGACGGCCGCAAGTACGACATCGCCTGCGGCCAGATCGACATCGGCAATGCCGAGACCGAATTGACGGCCCGGATGAAAAACGGGGTGATCCAGGCGAATGGCGAGAGCGCCGTCGAGCCGACGATGGATGTGGAGAATGTCGCTCGAACCGTGCTGTACATGGCCAGCCTGCCTCTTCAGGCCAATGCCCTCTTCATGACCTTGATGGCGACGAAGATGCCCTTCGTCGGTCGCGGTTAAACGCCGATGTCAACCTGCTTGCGAACGGTTCACTCCAGGTCGTCCGGAGTCTCCTTCGACGCTTCAGGCATCCGCAATTTCGAGCCCGGTTCTTCCCCTTCGGGGGCCTGTGCCAGAACGCGGAGCAGAAGCTCGTGTCCCTGGTAGGCTCCCTTGATCCAGACAAACGGGCCGTTGCCGTCCGGCCAGCCGATCGTCGTCCAGCCGAAGTCCTCGACCCGCTCGAATGCAGCGCGCACCGCCTCCAGGTCCAGCGAGAACGCGGGAGAGACCACGGCCCCATCGTCCGCGCCGCCGATCAGTTCGACGGGCGTTGGATAGATATCGACTTCCCAGTCCCCATCCTTTTCCCCATAGAGGATTCCCAGCGGTCCCATGAGGTTGTCGGCTGCAAGGCATGCGCCCACTGCCTCGATCAGGGAGTCGAGCCAGTTTGCGTCGCGGCTGTCGACTAAATCTCGCGGACCTTGGAAAAGCTGACGGCCCGACTCGTTTCGCCGATCGAACTCCTCGCGATTCTTTCGGAAGAGCTCCGCGATCTCGTGTTCACCGTGTTCGTCGAGTTGGGCGGTGAAGATCGCGGCCCAGGCGCGGTGATACTCTTCAAGAACGCGCTCGTGTTCCTCCGAAGTATCGCCCGACTCCGAGTCCCCTTCCTCGTTCAAGGAGTGGGCCGCTTCAAGGGCCTCCAGGCGGTCGTCGAGTTCGCGAAGCGCGGTCTCCGCGTGTTTGCTGGCGAGGGCGTCAACCTGCCAGGCAATCAAGTGAAAACCTGCGTCGGCGGGAAGCAGTTGGGAATCCCGGATCTCCTGATAGACCGACAACCGGTCGGTCTCTGAGGAGTCGGGCCCCAGGCTTTGCCAGCGATCGTACCAGGGCGGACGATTGGGAAGTGTTTTGAGAAGATTTGCGAGAGTTGCATCGATCGAGTTGTGGTGACTGTCGCTCTGGTCGGCGTCCATGATCGAGCCTCGACAGGAGAGTATCGCGGAAAAAAAGGGACCGCGACTCGCCTGAGTCCCGGGTCCCTTCCGTCCTTTTGTATGTATCACGCTAACTTCACTGGACCCTGCTCGGTTGGAGAAAAGAGTTCCCTTGAGATCCAAGATAATCCCTCAGGGGTCGTAAGACCACTTCACGCTGCGAATCCCAAGGTTCGGTGGCACGCGGAAGCGGTCTCGAGACAGACGGACCCTGAGGTTTAAAAAAAGGGGTGAACGTGGGCTTCAAGGGACGATGGCCAAGACCCAGTCGTGGCCGTGGTCGGGTCCTGGATGGCGAGCCGTTCCATCGGTGCCCGCCTTGATCTCGCCCAGGGGTTGTGAGTGCCCTGTGACAGGATCGAACCCGATCAGGCGATACGAGCGGTTGGCGGTCAGGCCCCGGATCAGGATCGGCTTCGAGTGCAAGGCATAGATGATTTTCGGGCCTTCCGCCAGGCCGAAGGCGAGCGGCGGAAAGAGCGGTCGAGATGTGATGGCTCCCCACGGATTGCTGCCAGCCGGCCCCAGGTCCGCGACGGTCGACCAGCCGGAGTCGTCAAATCCGGGCTCACGCCATTGAGGACTTTCATCGCGGCTCGAGCGCCAGTCCGGTCCGGTGCCGAGCCGGACGACGCGCCCGTCCTCGTATTCGACCGAGAGGCCGGCGATCAACCCGGCCGGATTGAGCGCGACCGGGGCGGGTCGATTTTCCACCCGGACGGCGATTGCGTTCCGCCCCGGGATCAGGTCCGATGTGACGTCGATGGGGTCGTGATCTTTCCAGCCTGCCGCGGCGCCGACCTGCCGGCCGTTGACCCAGGCCGTGAAGTGGTCGTCGGCCCCGATCCGCAACCGGGCGCGTCGCACCTTCCCGGCGGGTAGGTCGATCGACTTCCGGAAGCTCCGGGCTGCCACCGGCGCGTCCTGTCGGGCATCCCCCTCGGGAAACCAGACCCAGTGCCCCAATTCGGGCGCAGGATCCGGAGCCTGATCGTCCCAGGCGACCGAGTCAGGGAGCGGCTCGAAGCGATGCCAGGGAAATCCTTCGAGGAATTTCTTCCCAGCCCCGACCTGCGATGAGCCCGGGAGCTTCATTGCGTCGTCCCACGGAATCGTGCCGTAGGTGCCTCCCGTGGGCGAATTGCCGTGCGGCTGCTCGCGGCGGTTGCACTGCCAGATCCCGTTCGCTCCATACGTATGCCCGGCCGAGCCGCTGGCCATGCAGATCCAGAACATTGCTCGAGTCCACTCGGCCGGGATCTGGCCAAGCAGTTGTTCATAACTCGCTTCGCCATCAATGACCGGCATCGTCGGCTTGGCGGCATACGAGTCGCGGGCAGCTTGGAGCGTGACGTCGGCGGCCTCGCGCTGTCCGTGCGGGGTTTGCAGCATGTCAAAATCGAGCAGGCCTGAGTCGTCGGTGGCATGTCGGGCGGTGTAGGGCCCGAGCGCAGTCGGGTGGATCGTCAACGGGCGACGAAACGGGTCGATGGTACGGACGTAGCGGAGTACCTCAGTCCACCCGTGAACTTGCTCGCGGTCGTCGAAGGGGAACCCTTTGGCAAGATACCAGGGCAGGTTCGCTTCGCCCGCGACGCACCAGGTCACGGGCCAGGCGCCGTAGCGGGCAACGAGATAGCGCCAGTGCGCTTTCGCCTTCTCGGTCCCCATCCAGGGCTGGAAATAACCCCACATGCCTACGATACAAGGCGAGAGACCCTGGTCGACGAGATGTCGGATCCTGCCGTCCGCCGCGTCGAAATACTCCGGGCGAATGCGGGCGTAGTCCTTCTCCCACGGGAAACCGGCTTCGTTGGCACCCCGAGGGTCGAACGGATGCATGTCGGGATAGAGGCCGGCCACGATCTGGACGACCGTGAAACCTTTCGCTTTCCGATCCGTCGTCAAGCGGGCAAACTCATCGGGAAAGTGGAGGCGATGACAGAGGCCCATCCACCAGGTGTCGCCGAGCCAGAAGAACGGAGTTCCGTCGGTATGCTCGAAGTGGCGACGGTCGTCCGCCACGCGAATCGGACCGTGCTTGAAAAGGGGATTCCCGCCATCATACGCCGCGATCTCGACATGTCCCTCAATCCCGTGCAGCCCTTGGTCGTTTGCGTCCGCGCACTCTGACCGGTATCGGTGAATCCCGACCTCCCCCGAGGCATATCGGACCTTCCAGGCCCCGTTTCCCGCCCAGAATGCGGGCACCCGTAACGACCGGCCGGTGGGCGTTTGAAAGAGGACGTCGAGAGTCAATCCAAACGGGTCGGCGTGTTCGCTGGCCGCTCGAAACGAAATCTCGACCGGGACGTTTGCCCCTGTCTTCGTCTCGTCCCCCTGCGTCACCCGGGGCCCGAGAGTCAGCGCAAGCACGCCGGCCGCTAATCCCACGACGCGCCAACCAAGCCTTTTTGTCTGCACGAGGTATTCTCTTCTGTGAACATAACGTAAAAATGTGGCCGTTCAGGAGCGGCCGTTTGAATCGGAACTGGTGCCGCTCCCAAGACCCTCGCCCCACCTTAACCGTAGCGACTCGTCCGAGCAACGACCGCGAGGTTCTATCCAGTGATCCGAGGTTTTGGTATGCTTTTAGATGGGGCAACGGACGGTGTGGAATGGTTTGTTTTCTGGATTCGGTCGTAGTTCTGTACGGTTTTCTCCCGCAGGTTTCATTCTCATTCGGGATTTCCGCGGAATTCGCCTGTTTACGACCCCGAGAATTATGCCCTGAGGGTCGCCATGCTTTTGATGCCTTATTCAAATTTGGATAAAAAGCCGTACGTGGATCAGCTAACTCCGAACGGGCACGGAACGGATTCGAAAGCGAAACTCGCCGAAATTGCCGCCTCGGATCATCCTTGGGAGAGCACGGTTTTCAGCAGGGGCACCCGGAAGCGGAGGGCCGAAGGGATCGACCCCGGTTCATTCCGATTGGGATGGGATTCGAAAGGTTCATCGGCCGACACTGGCAGGTGACTTTGTCATCATGATCCCCGCGCCTTCCCCACCGGAAAGCAGACCGCTCCCCAGGAGAGCCGCCGATTGGACGAGGCGGAGACCGGCAGCATAAACTTCGTGATTGACCTCGAGCCGCTTCAGAAGCGTTCTGGCGAATCAAACCCATACGTCGACCGGGCCAGTTCGGTCCGTTCTTAATCGTGTCTTAAAGATGCGCCCGCCGTGCGATTGCTGACTGGACCTCTAACCTTTGGGCGGACCACTCTATGAATAGCTACCCAGCAAACGAAGAACGAATCTCTGAAATCGAGCGAGGCCGAAGTTGCGGGGCCGTTGTCCCGTTGCCCCCTGGCGGCTCGCTCGCGGTTGGAGACACCGTTCTCTTTGCGCTCTCCCAGTCTCGGGCGGGCCAGCAGCCCTCCTACGTCAAAGGGGGGGATTCGGTCCTCGTCTCGCTCACGGACGTTGTCGACCTCGGAACGACCGATCCGATCACCGGACAAGCACTCGTTCAACTCAGCTGGAAGCCGCTGGGGCAGGAAACGACCCCCGTCCCTGCCACCAAGCGCAACGCGAAGGCTCGGAACTCGCACAAGGCTGTGTGATCGCTCAAACCGCGCCAAGGGTGAGCCGAACTTTGTCTTCAAGGTTCACCGTGGCGCACGCTTCGCGTCATTCGTCGCCTGAGGGACCATACATTCCCGGGACGGGGATGTCGTTCAATCGCAGATAGACACAGAGAACAGCCCGGTGATGAATCGTGTGGTTGACCACCAAGCTTCGAATGACCGCGGTGCGGGGCATGGTCAAGATGGTCTGGCCTTGGGAAAGCAGTGACCATTGCTGTTCGAACGCTTCGTCCGTTGTCGACGCGAGGGCTTCGCGGGCCGCCGCGACGTTCTTGTCGAAAATCTCAAGCAGTTGCTGTCGGCTGGTCGCCTTCGGGGTCTGGTAAGGCTCGCCTCCCACGGGATTGATATCCCAGGTCTCGTGCTGCAGCGTGCCTGGAACCCAACCCGGAATCTCAGCCAGGTGCGCTCCCACCCAGCCAATCGTGTTGGACTTGGGGTGGGCCTTCCAGTCGAGCTTGTCATCCGGAATGCGCTCGAGAACCTTCCGCGTGTTCGCCATCTCCTGATCGAATTCGGGCACGATCGATTTGCCAAAGCTCATGGTCCCCTCCCTGAAATCACAAGTAAACTTGAAGATCGTCACCAGTTTGGCAACGTTACCGGCGAGCGATACATTTGTCCATAGCGATGCAATTGGTCGAAGATTTGAGAGCGGTTTTCGGAGGTTGGGGACCCAGGCTTCCCAGGGAACGCAGCCGAATGGGTGACCGCTCTCGTTCTCAATCGGCTAATGCCCGTTGTTGGCGACTTGTTTGACAGGATTGTCTGCAAGTTTTGGATCGCCTGGTCCGTCGTCCTTGCTATGTATTTGGGCATGCGAGCGAAGCGAGGATCTTTCGCGGCCCCGAGAAAGTCCGTCGACCGTGCATGGCGACGAGGTTGTCCACGAGTGCGACGTCCCCTTGTTGCCAGGGAATGTCGAAGGTGAGTTCCTCCGCCAGTGCGATGGCGACTTGCACGGCGGTTCCGTCCAGAGGGGCGCCATCGCCGAACGTGATCGATTTTGCCGGATCGTTGCGGCTGTCCTTCCAGCCACAGTAGGCTGCGATCAACTGATTGAAGAAGGAGCTTCGGCCGGGCGCGAGCGTGTGGACTGCGGGAAGGACGGGGGTCGTCGCGCGGAGGCAGCCGTCGTCGAGCCACTCCCAGTGATAGCCCAGATTTTTGAGACGTTGCTCGGCCTCTTCGCGGGTGTTGGCGCGGAGGGTGCTCTGCCAACTCCGCCCCATCCCTGAGTTCGGATCGTTCGAGGAGGGCATGACGTTGGAATAGGTCAGCCCTTTCTCCACACAAGCTTGGGCGAAGTCGGGACAACGCTCGACCAGTCGACTCCAGAGTAGGTCGGATCGACAGATTGGCGTCGCTCCCCCCTGCTCTGCCGGCTGCTCACAGAAGAAAAAGAGCCGGCTCGGATAGCGTGGGGTTTGCGCCATCTCATGGTGCAAGAAAATCTCGACCGTCGAAGGGGCTTCATTCGCCGTGAAAACGCGAGGTGTACGATTGACTCGAACCGCGTTCGACAGCGAATCTTCGTACGGGAAATTCTCGAACTCGAAGGCCGCGATGAATCGGTCGAAATCCTCGGCCGAGGCCAGCGGGAAGCCTCGGAAGAGGACGGCACCGTGGCGGTGGGCCTGGTCGCAGAATTCTCCGCGGTTCAACCCGATCCAGGCCTCAATGGTCTCGAAGTCGACGGCCGGTGTGGCACACTCCCATGCCAGTGGGAATGGTGCGCCATCATGCCATTGTTGACCCGGTACAGCCAGGGGAGAGATTTGTATCTGTGATTCGTTCATTTTCTAATCTCTGAAATGAGCTCATTCATAAATCGGGCAGAATGTGTGGAACGCGGCCTCACAGAAGACCCCCGGGTCGTTGAATCGGCGGTTCCGATTCAGGGCGGAGATCGAGCGCATCTCGTCGTCAGTCAGCGCAAAGTCAAAGATCGATCGATTTTCGACCATTCTCTCGGACTTGGATGTCTTGGGAACGATGGCGGTTCCACGTTGCACACCCCAGCGCAAGACTACCTGCGCAGGAGTTTTGCCGTGTCGCTGAGCCAGGTCGCGTACGACCTGCTGCTCCATCACCGATTCCTCGAGAGACGCTGCGCCCAAGGGAACGTACGAAGGCGCTCCGAGCGGTGAGAAGCCGGTCACCGCGATCCCCTCCTCGTGACAAAAACGGAGGAGTTTTTCCTGGGTGAGGTAGGGGTGAAGCTCGACCTGCAAGACAGCGGGCCGGATCTTCGCGTACGAAAGCAGGTCGCGAAGCAATGCCGTATTGTAGTTGCAAATGCCGATGTTTCGTACGAGCCCAGATCGGACGAGTTCTTCCATGGCCTCCCAGACTTCATGGCGCGGAACCTTGGCGAGTTTCATCCCTCGCTCCGGATGCGCGAGGTCTGAGATCCATCCCGGGGGATATTGCCGCTCGAAGGGCACGTATTCCATGGCAATCGGGAAATGGATCATGTACAGATCAAGCGAGTCGAGGCCGAGGTCGCGCAGGCTGCGTTCCACCGCAGGGCGGACATGTTCCTTCGCATGATACGTGTTCCAGAGCTTCGAGGTCACCCAAAGCTCGTCGCGGCGACAAGTCCCCTCTGCGAGGGCCTGGCGAATTCCTTCGCCCACTTCCACTTCGTTGCCGTAGTCGCAGGCGCTGTCGAGATGACGGTAGCCGTTGCGCAACGCTTCACGGACGGATCCGGCCGCGTCGGCCCTGTCGATCTTCCAAAGGCCGAGTCCGACGAGCGGCATCTCGTCGCCCGAGTTGAGCTTTATTGTCGTAAGCATTCGTAATTCTCCAGTGCGTGAGCGAACTTGAACGCATGGCTCAACGGTGGGTGGCCACGTCAAAATGAGAGCGGTTTTCGTCCGGGTGGCCCCCTGCCACCCGGACGAAAACCGCTCTCATCTCGGGTTGAATTCGACGTTCTCAGTCTTGCGAGACAACAAAGAATTGAAGGGTTTTCATGAGCCACTTATCCCCTTCTTTGATTCTCAGCTGGACGAACGGGAATTTCCCCGGATTGGCCACGTTCGGCTGAAAGATCCCCTGGACGATCATGAGGTCGGGGGCGATGAACCGGGCGTATTCGACGCTGTTCTTTGACGTCGTTTTCTCATTGGGGTCTTTGAACAGGTCGCGATAGATCCCCTCAATCTCGGCACGCCCACTCTTCGTCCCCAGCTCGACCTCCCCTGAATCCTTCTTGGAGTACCAGAAAATCTTGGCATCATCGGTGTACGTCGCGGCCATGGCGGCGGCATTCTTGGTGTCGTACATCGCGGAACCCTGATCGAGAATCGTCTGCGCCAGCTTCTTGGCGTCCACTTCCTGGCTCCAGGCCGTCGTCGGCAAGACCAGTGCGAGAGTGATCAGGGTAAAGCGCAACATCAACGAGCCTCCAAAAGAAACAAAAAAAGGGGTTCCGCTCGTTATTGCCAACGAGGAATCCCCAACTCATTTAAACGAACCGAGGACGTTGTACGGCCATTCCGATCGTATCCAGCGTATCCAGTGAATGCCAGAAACTTGGCATCCGTTGGAGTAATGCCAAAGCCCAACGGCTGAGGGGTGAGCAGGCGATGAGGCTGGCCGCGCATTCATGGCCTGGGTCCTGGGCGACTCAACCACGGTGTTGGTCATCCTCCTTTGCGCAGGAGTCGGTCTTGTTGCATGTATGCAATCAACGCGATCATTTCGATCCGAAAATTCCGACTTTGAGGATCGTGCGAATATTGTCGACAGCCAGGAGCCGTCTCCTGAATCTTCAAACAAGATCGCCGCATCGACAACGCCCTATTGAAAAGCTTCGAGGTGTGTCTCCACCGTTCCCATCGAGAAAAAACGAAAAAAATGGGCGGGGTAATTCAGGCAACTCTTTCCGGAAGAGCTTGCGTTGGTCAATCTGAAAGGCAGAATTCCTGAAGGGCGAAGGCGGGATAACCCGGTTCGCGGAAAAGTTGAGGTGGAGTTTGCCCACCCGGCAATGACTCGTTTTCATGCGCATGCTTGAGTGGTCTACGATTCTCATCGCCGGAAGTTGCTCGAAGCGGGAAACTTGAGAAACAACATGTCTTCACCCGATTTCTCCAGTCCCTCCAGCGCCGTGGAATCCGCGTCAACCGTGTCGCTCACGCGTTGGCAGAAGTTTTGCCTTGTCGCCAAGGTGGTCGAGTTGCGGCTGCGGTTCATCGCGTTGATTGCGGTTACCGGGCTTGTGTTCGCTTATTGGGACACGATTTGGAATCGGTACGACAAGTGGACTCGGCCTTCGGCTGCGAGGGAGGTGGCATCGTCAACGACAGAGTGCTTCTGCCCCATGCATCCGAATGTGGTCCGGGAGGAAGCGGGGAGTTGTCCCATTTGCGGCATGCCGCTTTCGAGCCGCAAGAAGGGGGTGAAGGAGACGCTCGCCGAGGGCGTTACCGCTCGGATTCAACTCGACCCATTTCGGATTAGGCAGGCCGGAATTCAGACGGTGGAGGTCGGTTATTCGCCGATGTCCGAGACGTTGACAACAGTCGGCACGGTGGCCTATGACGAGCGCAAGCAGGCCCAGGTCGCGTCCCAACTCAAGGGAATGGCGCGGGTCGAGACGCTCACGGTGAACTTCACGGGAATGGCCGTCAAGGCAGGCGACACTCTGGGTGAACTCTCCAGTCCTGACTTGTCTCAGGCGATCCAGGAACTTTTACTGGCGAAGCGGGCGAGTGGTGATCCTGCTCGGACGCCGAACGGTTCGGGCCGCTCGGGCGCGGCGGACGGACTCGAGCTGGCTCGGCTGGCCGAAGCGAAGCTCAGGCTTTTGGGGGCTACGCAGGCCCAGGTCAACGCGATCGTTGCTCGAGGGAAGGGGGACGAGAAGCTGCCGATCATTGCCCCTATGGGAGGAGTCGTCGTCAAGAAGAACGTGGTCCAGGGGCAGTATGTTACCGAGGGGCAGGCCATGTTCGAGCTTGCCGACCTCTCGACCGTCTGGGTCAAGGCGCATGTCTACGAGGACCAGGTTGGCCTGGTCCGAGTCGGCCAGTCGGTCGAGGCAACCGTGCAAGCCGACCCGAGCCGGCGATTTGCGGGACAGGTCGCGTTCATTCAGCCACGGGTCGATCCGGCGACTCGTACCATCGAGGTGCGATACGACCTCGATAACCGCGATCAAGGACTCCGTCCCGGTATGTTCGCCACCGTGACTCTGACCACCTTGATGGCGGAAACTCCCTTGTTCCGCGAACGGAGCACCCCGTCGCTCTCCGACGGGGGGCCCACCGCGCCTCAGACGGAATGTCCTGTCACTCACGCAAAGCTCGGTTCGATGGGGGATCCGATCGCCATCGAACTGGAGGGGCGAAAGGTCTGGGTTTGCTGCCGCGCTTGCACCCCGAAATTGAAGGCAGAACCGGCGAAGTACTTGGCCCGGCTCGCGCCTCCGCCGGTGCGGGAAGTGCTGAGCGTGCCGGAGTCGGCGGTCATCGATACCGGAATCAGCAAAGTGGTTTACGTCGAGACCGAACCGGGGATCTACGAAGGGCGGAGAGTTGAACTAGGCCCCCGCTCGGGCGACCGGATCTCGGTATTCGGTGGCCTGCGCGTTGGCGAAAAGGTCGCCTCGGCTGGTGCCTTCTTGATCGACGCTGAGAGCCGACTCAATCCCGCAACACGCGGGCACTCTCGAAGCGGCGTCGAGGCCTACAATGATCTGGGATCGATTTCGCCAGTTTCGCTGCCCCTTCCCGTTCCGGCGACGTTTCCCCGTTCGGCACGACCCGCCGAGGACGCCATCCTTCGCTCGGCCCCAAGGTTGAACCTGCCATAATAGAGGGGCTGATTGAGTTGTCGGCTGGCTTCAATGATGCTGTGATTATTTGCTGGATTTGCTTGCGTGTAGAATCTTCTTGTTTTTCATGGGTTTTTGCTGATGGTTGGCCGCTCGCCCTCCTGGTGCCCGATAATGCGTTTAATTGATACTTCTGAACCTCGTTGATTTTCTCCTTGAGTTTCAAACCGGGACCGAATCCTTTGTGGTCCTGAAGTGGTATTGGGATATTTGCAGCAAGACCTGCTCCAATACCTGGAGTATCACTTCCGAATCATCCGCGAGAATCGCGTCCGAGATGCCGATCTCTGAAGAATGAACGCGCGCATCCATCAGCGGTGAAGTCGCCGCCATCTTCGCTAAGGGCGAACCATGACGCCTTACTATGAGGGAACTTCCGAAGCCGAGCACCTCATTCGAGGTACCCCGGAATTGGTCGAGGCCTGGCTCAAAAAGGCGAAGCAGGATCGCAGCCGACTGACGACCCGGCTCTTCCAGCGGCAAAAGAAGGAATTTCTTGACGGTTTCATCAGCGGTCTGGAACGGCATCTTGCACTGGTTGCCAGTCGCGCATCTTTGGAGGCCACTTCGCCCGAGCGTGTGCCTTACGCTCCGGTCACGATTTCGCCGGCGTCACCAGTTTTGGTCGAGCTTGTCCCTGAGAGCGACCTACCGAGAGGGATCGCCCCCATCGTCGACCCCGATTCTTCGCCGACTGACAACGAACCGGTCGCTCAACCCTTGGAGGCGAACCCCACGATCGTGTTCGATGAGCCTGTTGCTGAACTCGAGTGCCTGGCTCAAATCGTCGAACCGAATCCGAGCCTACTTCATGAGGAACCGGTGGCCGAAGTGGAAACACTTGTCGGCGTTGGTGAGGCCCATTTCCAGCCGGTGAGTGATGAGCCCGATTCCGAAACGGAAATGGCGATGGGCGTCATGAAGCTGTCGGGATGGGCCGGGGAGAAGGAACCCGATTCAGGTGTATTGAGCGAGCGGGCTGACACCCTGTCGAACGCTCTCGACGGCGCCTTCGTCCAAACCGGGGGCCCTGTGCCGTCCGTCGAGTGGAACCGCGTCTTCGAGCAAGCTCGAGGTGTTGGCATGGTCGACCTGTCAGCGTATGACTTTATCGATGGGCTCGGCGAACTTCGCGAGCTGATCGACCGCTGGCAAAACCTCCACCAAAGCTCCTCGTCGCTCGAAAATCTCTGAGGGATGGATTCGAGGACGCGTCGCGAGGGCTCACGGTACGTCTGAACAGATCGGCGGCACGCTCGCTTGAATCGGATGGTCATGGCTGATAACGTGGCTGATATTCAGCAAATGTTATCCCCTGGTTCATTCCCAAGAGATGCGAGGCGTCCATGCTCCGTTTGTTGGGCCCTGGAGCTCGTCTGTGCGACGGCCGGAGTCGCCGAGAGATCCTCCGCATCGGCGGGTTGGGATTCCTGGGCGCGGGGTTGAGCCTTGCCGACCTGACCGGGGCTGAGGTTCCTGCGGTTTCTCCGGTGTTGGCTGATGCCACCTTCGGCCGGGCGAAATCCTGCATCGTCCTCTTCCTCATGGGAGGGCCGCCCCAGCATTCGACTTGGGACCCCAAGCCGGATGCGCCGGCGGAGGTGAGAGGGGATCTCGGTCCGATCAGCACGAAGGTTCCGGGGCTCTCGATCTGCGAGCTGATGCCGAAGACGGCGATGGTGGCTGATAAAATCTGCCTTCTTCGCGCTGTTTCCACCAGGGATAATGCCCATTCTTCCAGTGGCTATTACATGCTTACGGGTCGGCCTCATCAGCCGATGAACTTCGAGAATGCCAACCCGGGGCCGCCCAATGACGCCCCCAGCCTGGGCGCGATGCTCGGCCGTCTCCGGGCTGATCGTGGTGATCTTCCCCCGACGATTACTTTGCCCAACCGGATCGTCAACACCGACGGAAGCATCTGGCCAGGGCAGGACGCCGGGTTCTTGGGGCGCTCTCAGGACCCTTGGCTCTTGAATGCGCAGTTGACCCCCGCAGGATACCGGATCCAGGAAATCGACCTGCCCGCCGACCTTGATCTGGATCGGCTGGGGCGTCGGAAAGACCTGATCGACCGGCTTCAGCATGGGTTCGATGCGTTGGAACACGACCCGGTTGCGAAGCGAATGGACGAACGGTCGACGCGGGCGTTCGAGCTACTCCACTCGCCACGTGCTCGACAAGCATTTCGACTCGATCACGAGCCGGAGTCGATTCGAGAGCAATACGGCAAGACTCCCTTCGGGCAAGGGGTCCTGTTCGCGCGGAGACTTGTCGAGCGGGGGGTTCGCTTGGTTCAGGTCAACTGGTATCGGGGGCCAGACGAGCCTCCCGCCAACCCTTGCTGGGACAGTCACTCGAACGAGACCTCGCGACTGAGGGACGTTTTGCTCCCCCCCATGGATCGGGCCTATGGCGCCCTCCTGGCCGATTTGGAGAGCCGGGGCATGCTCGACGAAACGCTGGTCGTTTGCATGGCCGAGTTTGGTCGAAGCCCTCGTCTGGACACGAACGGCGGCCGAGGTCATTGGGGGTCAGCCTTTTCGGTGGCAATGGCGGGGGGAGGCGTGCGCGGGGGCCAGGTGTTCGGATCGTCCGACCGGCTTGGAGCCTATCCTCGCGAAGGGAAGGTTGGCCCGGAAGACCTGGCTGCAACCATCTTCCACTGCCTGGGGCACACTCCAGAGACGGAGTTCCGCGATACGCTGGGCCGGCCGTTCCCGCTCAGCCGAGGCGAGGTGATCCGCGCGATCCTTTAAGAATCACTTCCTTCGTTTGATCGCGCAAAATCACTTGTAACGATTGAGACGATTCTGATGTGACCTCGGGAGCTGGGATCGAACACTCTTTGGGAGCGAGCCGGAAGACATCACGAAACCGGAAGGGCAAACGATCGCAAGTTTGCCGCCTACTTCTGATAGCGGAGCGAGGTCATCCTCCGAAATCTGAGGGCCGGCGCGAGAATCGTGGTGTCGGTCGGATACGGCCCGTGGGGGCCAAGCGATATATCCCAAGAGGAATGCTTCGATGCAACGAGGTTGGCGTCGATCGCAGATCGCGTTTCTCGCATTTGGCGTGGTGCTGATCGCCTTGTTCGCCCCGGCTTCGCCCTATTTCCGTTCGGATCGCCGGAAGGCGAAATCGCGTGAGACCGTCCGGTCGGTGCCGGTTCGCCGCATCGACTGGCTCACCGCGACGATCACGGCGGCGGGACGCGCGGCGAGCATGAATAATTCGGAAATTCGTTGTAAGCTGGAACGATTGACAAGCCCAGGTGGGGGAGGCTCGGTTTCTTCCAATGGCTCGTCGACGATCCTGAGTGTGATCCCCGACGGGTCGGTGGTCAAGAAAGGGGATCTGCTCTGCGAGCTCGACTCTGCGGAGTACCAGGAACTCGTTCGCCGGCAGACGATCGGCGTGCAAAAGGCGATGGCCGAGCATCGCGAGGCACAGCTCAACCTGGAAATCGCCGAGATCAGTCTCCAGTCATACCTGGAGGGGAGCGTTCGCCAGGCCGAGCAGGAGTTCGAGGGCCAGGTTGCCTTGAACACCTCGGGACTCGCGCGACAGGAAGATCGCCTGGCCTGGGCCCAGCGGATGTTGACCAAGGGATACGTTTCGCTGAGCCAGGTCTCCGGTGAGGAAGAGACGCTGCTGCGTCTGAAATTCGCCCTCGACCAGATCCGGATGTCGTACCAAAACTATCAGCGCTATAGTCTTCCACGCGACAAACGCTCGCTGCAGAGTCAGGTCGATGGTGCGAGGGTCAATCTGAGTTACCAGACGCTTCGACTCAAGCTGGAGCGGGATCGGCTCGCTCTGTTCGAAGACCAGGTGAATCGCTGTACGATCCGAGCGCCAAATGACGGCTTCGTGATCTACGCGGACGAGCCGGGACAGCCTCAGCGGATTTGGGAAGGGGCTTCGATTCGCCAACGTCAGCGCATGTTCTACCTGCCGGATCTTGACCGCATGGAAGTCCAGACGATGGTCCATGAGACCGTCATTGACCGGGTCGATGTCGGGATGGCGGCCCGAGTCCGCTTCGAAGCCCTCCCGGGTCGATCCGCCGAAGGACGTGTCACGTCAGTTGCTCGGCTGCCGCTGCTCGACCAGAACTCGAGCGCGGGCGACGTCAAGTATTACCTCGCGGTGGTGCGGCTCGATCAAATCCCGAGCGGGCTCCGCCCCGGCATGTCGGCCGAGATCGAAATTGTCACCTCAAGGTTGCCCGAAGCCCTGGTGCTCCCCCCCGTTGCGATCACGGTCGAGAACGGCAAGGAGGTCTGCTACGTCATCGGAGCAAAAGGGATCGAACGCCGCGAGATCAAGGTCGGCCAGAGGAATTCGGATTACACGCAAGTCCTCGATGGCCTTGAGGAGGGGGAAAAGATCGTTCTCGAACCCAGCGAGGTTGCGGTAACCACCCTCTGATTCAAACCCGGCCCGGGATGATCCAGCACGACTCGTGCCGGGTCATTCCGATGTGCGGATAATATTCACGGGCCTTCGGCGCGGCCAGCAAGATTAGGGTCGTTTTGAGACCGGCCGCCTCATGGGTCAGCCGGATCAACTCTCGACCGATCCCTCGCCGCTGGTATTTTTCGTCGACCGCAAGATCGGACAAGTATGTGCAAAAGTTGTAGTCTGTAAGGGCTCGTGACACACCCACCAAGAGCCCTTCGAGCCGCGCGGTCACCACGAGATCGGCTTCTGCAAGCATTCCTTGAATCGTTTTGAGATCGCCGACGGGCCGACGTTCCGCCAGCGTGGAACGCGCCAGCAGGTCGATGAACTCATTCGGTTCGAGGCCTGCTTCGGTTTGGTACGTCAAATCCATCGGTCAACTCCAAGGTCCGAGCGATACAACCGCCAATTCGATTGAGCCTTTCCTGGGACTGCGGGTTCCCCGCCTCTGATCCATTTTTGGATGGATCCCCATTCACAAAGAGTGGGCCGGACGACCACGGTCTCAGAAAATTCCATTTGATTTCACAAGCGGATCCAACGGCCCGCGAGGCTCAGGTCGCGATCGGGTTGAGATCAAGCTCTCGCTTATACTCAATTGCGATTGGCTCCGACAAGGAGCCGAGCAAGCAATAAAGCGGAAACCAAGGCCCAAATCAGGAGACTTTTGGTTGGCTCAAGGCCCCCCAAGGGAGAGTGGACAAGCCGGTGGCAGACGCCCATAATTATCGGGCGGTCGAGCGATTCAGCCTCGGGGAAATGTCAATGACGAAGCACACGATCAAGGATTACCTGAACGGTCGCGTGGAGGTAGGGTCTCAGGTGACTCTCGAGGGCTGGGTTCGCACCCGACGCGATTCCAAGGCCGGTTTCTCGTTTCTCCAGATTCACGACGGCTCCTGTTTCGACCCGATTCAGGCCGTGGCACCGGCGACCTTGGTGAATTATCAGTCTGAGATCCTTCACTTGACCACACACTGTGCGGTGCGGGTGGTGGGAACCCTGATCGAGTCGCAGGGAAAAGGGCAGCGTTTCGAGGTCCAGGCGGAACGGGTCGAAGTGGTCGGCCTGGTGGAGAACCCGGACAGTTACCCGGTCTCGGCCAAGCGGCACTCGTTCGAGCACTTGCGAACGGTGGCACACCTGCGGCCCCGAACCAATACCTTCGGGGCGGTCGCTCGCGTCCGGGACTGCCTCTCGTCGGCGGTCCATCGGTTTTTCCATGAGCACGGCTTTCTCTGGGTGCATACGCCGATCATCACCACGAGCGATGCCGAAGGTGCGGGGGCGATGTTCCGGGTTTCGACCCTCGACCTGGCGAACCCCCCGCGCGACGACCAGGGCGACGTGGATTTCTCCGCCGACTTCTTCGGCAAGGCGGCCAGTTTGACCGTCTCGGGCCAGTTGAACGTCGAGGCCTATTGCCTGGCCCTGAGCCGGGTCTACACATTCGGCCCCACCTTTCGCGCTGAGAACTCGAATACGACTCGACATCTCGCCGAATTCTGGATGATCGAACCGGAGATTGCCTTTGCGAACCTCTCCGATGACGCGGACCTGGCCGAGGAGTTCCTGAAGTTTCTCTTCCAGGCCGTGTTGAACGAGCGTCCTGACGACATGGCCTTTTTTGCCCAGCACGTCGATAAGGACTGTATTACGAGGCTCGAAGCGTTCGTCGCCGCGAGCTTCGAGCGGATGGAATACACCGACGCGATCAAGGCGCTCGAAAAGGCCCAGGCCAAGGGCGAAAAATTCGAGTTTCCGGTCCGCTGGGGGATCGACCTTCAGTCCGAGCACGAGCGCTACCTCACGGAATCGCTCGTCGGTCGGCCCGTGGTTCTGATGAATTATCCCAAGGATATCAAAGCGTTTTACATGCGGATGAATGACGACGGCCGGACGGTCGCCGCCATGGACGTATTAGCCCCTGGGATCGGGGAGATTATCGGTGGCTCTCAGCGGGAAGAACGGCTTGACGTTCTTGACTCCCGCCTGGACGAACTCGGGCTTTCCAAAGAGCACTACGCCTGGTATCGCGACCTCCGGCGGTACGGCACCGTGCCCCATGCTGGGTTCGGCCTCGGCTTCGAGAGAACGATCATCTATGCCACGGGAATGGCCAATATTCGCGACGTGATCCCCTACCCGCGTACGCCGGGAAACGCCGAGTTCTGATCGAGCAAAACACTGGGCCTCGTTCCAACGTTCGCCCGTCCTCCTTTGGAATTGGCCCCCGACGCGACCCATCGGCTATTCGCCAGGCCATTGTGTGCGCCTGGTATGGCATCGCGCACTTGATGACAGAGATCCCCCGATTGGCATTCGAGAACGAGAGAGAGCCTGTTACGTTCCGCTCGCCTGGAAAACCACACGACGGTCGAGTCGTCCGGACTACGGAAGGTTTTGGAGGGATAAGGGCTTGGACTAAAGCCAGGATCTTGTTTAGATACTCTGTGAACAGTCCCGCCTCGATCCCACCCTGCTTGGAGTTTCACTCATGGCGCGATGCCGACCTGCAACGTCTCTTTTGCTTTGCTCGTTCCTTTGTTTGACTGTTCGAGCGGCTACCGCCCAGGAAGAAGCGGCGAAACCACTCCGAGCGGGCATTATCGGACTTGACACGTCGCACGTGGTTGCCTTTACGAAACTCCTCAACGGACCGAAGTCACTGGGAGTTCGTGTGGTTGCGGCCTACCCCGGGGGAAGCGCCGACATCCCGTCGAGCCGCGACCGCGTGGAAGAGTACACCAAGGAGCTTCGTGACGGATTCAAGGTGGAGATCGTCGACTCGATTCCCGAGTTGCTGAAAAAGGTCGACGTGGTCTTGCTGGAGAGCGTGGATGGCCGCCCTCACCTCGAGCAGATCCGCCCTGTCTTCGAGGCGCGTAAGCCCGTCTTCATCGATAAGCCGGTTGCCGGCTCGCTCGCCGACGCGGTCAAGATTTTCGAGCTGGCGCGAGAGTCGGGAACGCCTTGCTTTTCCAGCTCATCGCTTCGCTACTCACCGGGAGTCGTCGCCATCAAAAACGATCCGAAGATCGGCGAGATCCGAGGATGCGATGCGTTCAGCCCGTGCTCGCTCGAAGAGCATCATCCCGACCTCTTTTGGTACGGAGTTCATGGCGTCGAGACGCTTTTCACGCTCATGGGGACCGGCTGCAAGTCGGTCACGCGCGTGCAGTCGGACGACTCGGAATTCGTCACGGGCACCTGGGACGGCGGCCGGATCGGCACGTTCCGTGGGCTGAGAGGGCACGGGGGCTACGGCGCCATGGTTTTCGGCACCAAGGGGAGCGGCCCTTGCGTAGGAACCGGCGCGTATGACTTGTTGCTGCAAGAGGTCTGCACATTCTTCAAGACTGGGAAGCCGCCCGTGAGCGCGGATGAAACCCTGGAAATCTTCGCCTTCATGGAAGCGGCCGACGAGAGCAAGCGACAGGGGGGCAAGCCGGTCTTGCTCGAGACTGTTCTCGCCAAGGCTCGCGCCGAAGCCGCCAAGTAGTCGAAAAGCAAGGACGGCGGGTCTTCGCCCGCACTCGTGAACCCTTTGGGCTTGAGCGCCTTGGCGCTCAAGCCCAACGTTTTTTCGGGCGATTCTCGTCAGGCCTCGACACACGTCCCGCCTTTGCTGCAAGCCCGAATCGGAACGGGATCCGCGCTCAGAACCAGAAGCTGCGCCACGTCACCATACCAGTAAACGACCGTTAAAGTGAGCCTGTATTCACAAGGCAGAAGCGATGGCGATCGTTTAAGCTGCTGTCCGCGCCGGGGTTGCCGAATTCGCCGAGCCGAATTCGTAGCCCGATCTTGTCATTGACAATCGTCCTTGGACGATGGAATCCGGGACGTTCACGACGACCGGTTCACCTGCCATCGCCTTAAAACGTTGCGATTCAGGTCAAGGTGATGCCGCACGGGATCTCGGTCACAAGAGCGAATGGCGAGAGTAGTACAGGGGCCAGCCATTTTGCGCTCGGAATTGGCCCGAACGTCGCTGTGGGAGCCAAAAATACTTCCCTTCTCGGAGGGAAGTGTCGAACAGATGCTCTTGTGGGTTGGATGGTTGTTGTTTGTGTTGAAAAATAACATGTGCATGTTTTTGTTTTGTCTGCCAGGATTGGCTTGGATTTCAATAAATGCGAGCGATCGGATTTCGTCTCGTGATTGATGACCTCTGAGAACCTCACCCGCGTGATACAAGCACTGGTTCGCTTGCCGACGGCATTTCCGTCACCTGCGCTTGACGCACAGTGTGACCGTAGCTTGCGATAGCGGATTGCCTTGCCGTACACGTCAGATTAAGATCCACCAGCGGATTCCTTGGAATTTCCGTCCGGCAGTCGTCCTTCTCTTTGAGTTGTCGACACGACTTGTCTGACATCCACCAGTCCCTGTTAGACTCGCCGGTATCACCGAAGCGAAGGAGAGAATGCCATGGGAGTCGATTCGGGAGCGGTCATCAAGACGCTCAATAAGACATGTGTCAACTCCCTCCAGGCGGCGGCCGGGCTCTGCCTGTCACGCACGAATTACAGTGTTGAGGTCGAGCACTGGCTGCTGAAATTGACTGAGGTGCACGATAGCGACCTGGCCCGGGTCTTCCGCCACTTCGAGGTCAACACGTCGCATCTTCAGCGCGATCTGACCAAGGCACTCGATCGATTGAAGACCGGCAATGCGCGAACGCCGATGCTCTCTCCCTCGATCGACGAGTTGATCCGCTCGGCGTGGGTGCTCGCCTCCCTCCAATATCAGTCACGACAGGTCCGCTCCGGGTTCCTCCTCCTCGCCCTGCTCGAGGATGAACAACTCGGCCGGCTGGCCCGCGACGCGTCGCCGGAGTTCGCCAAGATCAAGGTGGAGACCCTCGCGAGCGGAATGACGAGCCTGATCGCCGGCTCGGCTGAGGAGGAATCGCCGGCGCGCGAGGCCGAGGGGCAAGCGACGCCTTCCCGTGGTGCGGCAACCCAGACCCCCGCGCTCGATCAATACACGATCAACTTGACCGAACGGGCGCGGGCAGGCCAGATCGATCCGGTTCTCGGCCGCGATGCCGAGGTCCGTCAGATGGTCGATATCCTGATTCGCCGTCGCCAGAACAACCCGATCCTGACCGGTGAGGCGGGGGTCGGCAAAACGGCCGTCGTCGAGGGCCTCGCGGCTCGGATCGCGGCGGGCGACGTTCCCGAGCCGCTCCGCAAAGTGGTTCTGAGAACCTTGGACCTCGGCCTGCTCCAGGCGGGAGCCGGGGTCAAGGGGGAGTTTGAGAATCGGCTCAAGCAAGTGATCGCCGAGGTGAAAGCCTCACCCGTGCCGATTGTCCTCTTCATCGACGAAGCACACACCATGATCGGCGCAGGGGGACAGGCCGGTCAGGGGGATGCGGCCAACCTGCTCAAGCCGGCCCTGGCTCGAGGCGAACTCCGTACGATCGCGGCGACCACTTGGGCCGAGTACAAGAAATACTTCGAGAAAGATGCGGCCCTGGCCCGACGATTCCAGGTGATCCGGGTCGAGGAGCCGAGCGAGGAAAAAGCGATCGTGATGATGCGTGGCATTACCGCCATGCTCGAGAGTCATCACGGGGTGCGGATCCTCGATGAGGCCGTAGAGGGATCGGTCAAGCTCTCCGCGCGCTATATCCCCGGCCGACAACTTCCCGACAAGTCGGTGAGCCTCCTCGATACGGCCTGTGCTCGCGTCGCGATCAGCCAGACCGCAATCCCGCCGGCCGTCGAGGATTGCCGCCGCCGGATCGATCACCTCAAGGTCGAAATCGGGATCCTCGAACGCGAAAATGTGACGGGAGTCCAACACGACGCACGGCTCGCCGAGACCCGGGAGGCACTTGCCAAGTCCGAGTCCCTCCTGGTCGAGCTTGAGAAACGGTGGAAAGAGGAACGAACGCTTGTTCAGACCATCCGAGGGCTCGCCGAGCAAATTGAGAAGGCACATGCCGCCAAGAACGGCAAGGCCGGCGAGCTGCCGACCATCGAGACCCCGGCCCAGCCAGATAAGCTCAAGACCGAACTCGCCACTCGAACCTTGGAGTTAAGCGCCCTCCAAGGCGATTCGCCGCTGATGCACGTGAATGTTGATTCTCAGACGATCGCCGCCGTGATCGCCGGCTGGACCGGGATCCCGGTGGGCAAGATGCTGGCCGATGAGATCAGGACGGTCTTGAACCTCAAGACGAAGCTGGAAGAACGCGTGATCGGCCAGGCGCAAGCTCTCGAGGCCGTCAGCCAACGCATTCGGACCGCTCGGGCCAATCTGACCGACCCTCGTCGCCCGATCGGTGTCTTCCTCCTGGTCGGACCCAGCGGCGTGGGCAAGACGGAGACCGCGATCTCACTGGCCGACTCGCTCTATGGCGGCGAGCGGAACCTTGTCGTTATCAATATGTCCGAGTATCAAGAGGCGCATACTGTCTCGGGTCTGAAAGGCTCACCACCCGGTTACGTTGGCTACGGCGAAGGGGGAGTTCTCACCGAGGCTGTCCGGCGCAAGCCTTACTGCGTGGTCCTGCTCGACGAGGTGGAGAAGGCCCACCCGGACGTGATGGAACTCTTCTTCCAGGTCTTTGATAAGGGGACGCTCGAGGACGGTGAAGGACGCGTGATCGACTTCAAGAACACGGTCATCCTTCTGACCTCGAATGTCGGGACAGAGACCACCATGGCGCTCTGTGCCGATGAGGATACCACGCCCGAAGCCGCCGGCCTGGTCGAGGCGCTCCGCCCCGAACTCCTCAAGGTCTTCCCCCCGGCCTTGCTCGGACGCCTGGTCGTCGTCCCTTACTATCCGATCTCCGACGAGGTGATGAAGCAGATCGTCAGGCTCCAACTCGACCGGATCGTCAGGCGGGTTCGCGAGAACCACAAAGCCGCCTTTACCTACAGCGAGGAAATCGTCGCGAACATTGCCAGCCGTTGCAAGGAGGTCCACAGCGGAGCACGCAATGTCGACCAGATCTTGACCCGCAGTCTTCTGCCGGAACTTTCCCAGGAGTTCCTCGCCCGTATGGCCGAGGGCGACGTCCTCACCAGCGTTTATGTGGATGTCGACGAACAAGGGAACTTCCGCTACCAATTCTCCTGAGTCGAAACAATGGGCCGAGGACGACGGATGCTCGTCTTCGGCCTCTTGTTTTTAATGAGTCATGAGAATTGCATTTATTGAATTCCCTGGGACCGCGGGCGCCCCGCCCAATGGCACTTACTTTCTCGATTTCAGACCGCGTTTGCGTGGTCGCAGTGGGAATTTTCTGCGGCGGGCGATCACCTCACGCGGGTAGTGTCGGCCAGGGCGATTCGCGAGCTTACACTGGCCAGACATCCTCAGAACCAAGTCGATCCGCTCTTGGATCTTCGCGGGGTCCGTGGTATCCAGCGACTCCAAGAGCAAGACCTTCACTAACGACCATACCCGGTTGAAGCTCAATCGCCGCGGCGCGATCTCGACCCGAGCCGCAGCCATCCGGCGAATCAGATTCGCCATGTTATAGGCCACTGTCGCCGAGGCCAGTTCCTTCGCGACCATCTCCGTGGATCGGCCACGCATCTCTTCCAAGCGAAGCGTCCGCTTCAAATCACGCAGATCGGTTTCGATATTTTGCCGCTGGCCATAGATTGCGGCGAGCTCGCACCCCTCGTCAGGGAGCCGACTCACAAGCCACAGCGTCAGCTTCTCGGAAATCCGAACCTCGTGCAACCACACCCGCAACGTTGCATCGGCCGGCCATTGTGGGTTCGACTTGCGTTCCCAGCGGTTGGGCTGCCAAGTGAGTTCCCACTGGTCCTTGCCCTGGGCTTTCCCTTGGCGCACCATCGACCGAAATCGCTTCTCAGTCAACCGCAACACGAAGTCGTGGCCCGCCTGGTTGGCCAACCAGGCAAACGCGAAGACGCCAAAATTCCGGTCGGCGATCAACACGGAGCCGACCGGAAGTCGCGGCATCAAACCGGCCGACAATGGGACTTCGCCAATCGCGGCCGGGCCATACATTGCCCCCACTTCCGGACGCACGGTCACACCGCTGGATAACTCGTGGGCCGCTACCAAGTGGAGGATCGGCCAGTGCGATTCTCCGTGTTGATTGCGGGCCGGCGGATACGTTTTGCGCAAGGCGTCAGTGGGTGCCAAAGAGAGCGTGGAACCGTCCACAAGAAACGCGTTACGCCCTTTCACCGATGGCGGAGACTTGGCGATTAAGGCTGCAGAAACCTCGTCAGCCGCCCGTTGAGCCATCTCCACGGGCAGCCGATCTCGCGCTCGCGAAAACCCACCCGTGTTGGCCGAGAACGATTTCTCACGGGCCCGCTTGTTATCCGGGAGCACATCCGCACTTAATCGAGCCAACTCTCCCACAGCGGTGGCCATCGTTGCATTGCAGGTCAACCGTTGATAGATCATCAGCCAGACAACGACCCAAGGCGTGAACACGGTCGAGAGCGTGGGCGGTTTCTGAGCATGCAGGACATCCGGTGGGACCAAGCGATGGAACATCCGAACCGCCTCACCCAAATCGACGACAGCGGGTGATTCCTGGTCATGGTTCATGCGAGGTACTCCCAAAAAATAGGAGTTCATGGCGCAAAAATCGTGCCAGAGGTGCCCCTTATTGCAGGATTGGCGAAAGTAAGTGCCATTGGGCGCCCCGCCCGCGGTCCCAGGGAATTCAATGCGAGCAACGGTCGGGCAGTCCGGGAACTCCCAGGCAAAGTGAGAGGAGTCAGGAGTTCAAAGTTCACTTATTGGGCGGGGGCGGTCTTCTCGGGGGGAACAACTCCGGTGTCGATTCTCCCCTTGAAGGCGTCGATCACCTTCTCGACCTGGATTCTCCAGAAGACGGGTAGCGGCGGTTTGGGATAGATTCGCCACCACTGCTCGGCGCCTCCTCGATCGAGGGTCGTTGCGATCGACTGTCCGTCCAGGGAGACGGTTACGTCGGACGGTCCGCTCACGGGGTCGCTCTTGAGGTGCCAGACGTTGACGTAGGCCATGTTCTGGACCTCGTCGAACCCGTCCTGCACTCTCATGTACTGGGATGGGGCGACTTGGCGGAACGGATATCTTCGCTTGAAGAGAACTCGACCCATCTCGGTGTCTTTGCGGATCTCGAGGACGAGATAACGCGCCTTGTCGAATGGGATCTCGTGCAAG
Organism: Singulisphaera acidiphila DSM 18658; assembly: GCF_000242455.2. Classification (GTDB taxonomy): domain Bacteria; phylum Planctomycetota; class Planctomycetia; order Isosphaerales; family Isosphaeraceae; genus Singulisphaera; species Singulisphaera acidiphila. The sequence continues at coordinate 2,985,360 of NC_019892.1, read as the reverse complement.
TCGGTATCGACCCGGTCACCGATCTCATCGTTCGGCCGCCCCGGCTCGAGTTTGACGTCTTTCCGGGTGACAAACGTCTCGTCCTTGCCTTCGAGGCCATAGCGAACCCAAATCTTCGCCGGCTTGGTGAGTGTGTGATTGATCACAAACCGATAGGCAAGCGGTGTATGAGGGTGGAGGAAGCCCTGCCCTGGATGCCGCTCGAACTGATCGCCGTAGATCTTGATCAACCTCCGGTCACTCTGACGGAGGGTGACATCGATCCCCTCCTTCCCGGGGGTCAACCGGAACACGATGGCTGAGGCGGAGAGATCCCTGGGAAAGATCTGTCCTCGATAGAACGCGCCCGGTTCGAGCTTGATGGTCACTGTTTCGGGGGTCGAGTCGGTACGTTCCACGACGAACTCGGCTGGATCGGCCGGATTGCCCGCTCCGATTGGTACCAAAGTGCCCGCTGCTCCGCTGCTCGCATCGGCTCCCTTTTGGTTGACGGATACGGGGAGACGGAGGTCGTGGCCGAGGAAGGCAACGGCGTCGCCGGCTGGGATCTCTCCCTCCGCATGGACCTTGATGCTCACGGTCATGCCTTCCTGGTCGTCGAGCGTGGGCGTTTTGGGCGCATTGGCGTCGACGAGCAGGTTAGCACGCAACATGACTTTCGCCCTCTCGACGGCTCTCCGAAGCTCATTGGAGTCGCCGTAGTCATCGCCGGCTTTCTCGAGGGTGGCGAGCGCTTGCCGGGGGGCGAAGTCGTCGAGTAAGCGTTGACCGTGCCAGGTGGAGAGATCCCTGCGCAGGAACTTGATTCGCTGTTCGACGAGCTTGTCGCGTCCCACTTCGTCGGCCAAGGGGAGGACCCGAAGGGCGCGATCGGCAGCGTCGAGTTGTTCGTAGAGCAGATCGGGATTGGGCTTCTCACCGAGGGCGAGGAGTCGTGCTCGGCGAAGGCTCCTGATCCGTTCCGAGAACTCGGCGAATTCGGAGAAGGGGGAACCGCCCAGCTTTCGGCAGGCACGGTCGTAGGTCTCTCGCAACGAGGCGACCTCTTCCTTCTTTGCGCCGCCGATCTCGAGAAGGCCCAACTCGAGCCGGGCAAGGCCGGAGGCCGTTCGCCAGAAGCTAGGGTCTGCCGGTGATTCCGTTTCGCTCAAGGCCGGATCTGAACTCGGTGACGATCGGGCTGCGCGCTCGGCGAGGAAGGAGTCGGACTCCTTTTTGAGTCGACTTTCCGAATCGCCCGAGGATGTGGACGAACCGCTCGAAGCGTCCGTGGTGGTTTCCAACAGGCTGGAGGCGATGGGTCGCGAGCGGACCCGCTCGAGGAGCTTCATACGGATCTCGGCCGGAATCAGCGGCACGTTGAGGACCGTATCGAGGTCGCGCCAACGCCCCCCTTCCCACTGGTTGTGGAAGTCGTCGGTCAGGCCTCGAAACGACTCCGCAACCGTGCCGTACTGGCGCTTGATGCGCTGGATCTGCTCGTCGCGCCCCGCCAGGGGATCCCCTTCCGTTCGGAGGGGCGGTGGGACCGAGTGGATCAGGCGCGCCAGTTCGGCGGCCGAGTCGAGCAACTCCTGGAACGATGGATCGAGACCGATTTCGAGTCGACCGCCTCGTCTTGCCTTCCATTCGCCGTAGTAGGGCAGCTCGGCCGAGAGCTGCTCGATCTGGTCAATGGCCTGATCGCAAATCTCGGCGTTTTTGATTGCGATCTGGTAGGCTTCGTCCGCCTGGTCCAGCGCTTCGAGGCAGCGCGGTACAGCGGGTTCTGCGGCGAACAAGAGATCCTGGCCATTACGGCGGTGGACGTCTCCCGCTTCCACCCAAGGTCGGATCCAACGGTTGATCCGCTCGTCGGAAGCGGCCGCGACCTCGGCCAGGTTGCGGGTCTGTATCGCCTTCTCGAGGGCCTCGCCGCGCCGACCGCGGAACGCGTTCCGGTCAGGGCCGCGAGTCACGAACGTGTCGGCCCAGACGATCAGTTGTGCCTCGGGGAACAAGGGGCGACGATCGTCATCCACACTGGAGAGGCGAGCGATCGGCGAATCGGCTTTGCGACGCCCGGAGAGGGTGGCATGGCCCGACTGCGTTTTTTTCCTCGTCGGAACGACCGACGCTTGCTTGGCGCTGACCTCCTGCTTGGCGGGGGGGACGGGGCCGGGCTCGCCCGCTTTTTTCGCCTCCCCTTTCTCTTTCTCGACCGCCGGCTCGGTTGTCTTCTCTGCGCCGTCCGCCTCTTCTCCGGGAGCGGCCGTCTCGTCTCCACCCAGGATGAGGTCGAGGGCCTCGTCAATCGAACTACGGGCGTCTTCCAGCGTTTTCTGCTTCGATTTGTCAGACGCAGTCGCCGCATTCTTTTCGAGGAGAGCGAGAGAACCATCAAAGGCGGGAACTCGGGTCACCTCGCTGGCCAGGTTGGGAAGGCTGTTCAGGGCCGACTCGGCTTCGGTCGACTCGCCGGCGCGGAAAAGACGCTCGGCACGAAGCAGAGTCTCTTGATACCTCAGCCAGGTTCGCGGCGCAGATCGATACGGCTTTCGCTTCTGCCAACCGTCACGCTCGGCCCAAGCACGCTCCAGTCGTTTGAGGAATCGCTTCGTCTCCTCCTGTTCTTCGTCTCCCTCCGGTCGCGTTGCCAGTGTCACCTTCCGGGATCGAGGGAGGGGAAAGTCGAGCGTGGTGTCACCGAAAAGCTCGGGGGTCTGTTCCGCTTGGCGATGGTTTCGCGCCCAGAGTGCGACCTGGGCTCGGACGTATCGGGTGAGCGATTGGACCGACAGACCATTCGGAGTGCTCCCCTTGCCCGCCAGGCCCTGCTCGACGAAATAGCCGAAAACCGAGCGATTGTCGAATTCGCTGGAGGTGCTCGTCTGGCCAGGAGCGCAGGAACTGAGGATGACGAGTCGCTTGACCGGATTCTCGGCCAGGTACGACCGGAGTTTGGGCAAGAAACCGTTGGCGTAAACGCCCAGATTGCGATCCGAGCCAATTTGCCCGGCGTCCCAAATGAGAAACCTCGATTGGCTCGGAAACCGTGTTCCAGCGTCCTTGAACACTTCGAAAAACTGTTCGAGGGAGATCGCGGAATGCCGCGCGTCCGGCTCCGAAGTCTCGCCGATGACCCCGCCGTCGTCGCGAAGGAGGACGGCCCCCTTGTCATCGACCACGCCTGCGGCTGAGACGTAGAGCACCACCGGCCGGTTGGCTGCCTTGGTCAGATGATCGCGTAAGACGTCACGGAACGACCCATAGTCCGACTCGGGAACGGTGCCTCTCACGGCCCCTGTGATTTTCTCGATGTCCGCGGCCTGAAAGCCGAGCAAGGGGTGGGTCAACCCACGCTGGGCAATCCAGCGCCCGCCAATCCCACGGCGGGTGGGGTTGATCCAGAAAAGGAGCCAAACAAAGAGAACCAGCGCGATGACCATCCCGGTGAAGACCAGGATCAGTTGCGATAGCCTCGGTTTGGAAATTCTTCGGGTATCGACCAGTCCGTATCGCCGACGGCCGGGCTGTAGCGTTGTTGTCGTCATAACCCGCTCAAAACCATTGGGACGCGACTCGTCGTTAAGTCGTAGGGCAAAATCAGCGCAAATTTCGGCTTGCTCAGTTTACGATATTATGCCCCGTGTTGTGACCGATTTTCTTCAGTATGATGGGCTGTTGGAAACGACGTCAATAACTCGTGTCCCAGAGTGTACTTCGTCACGTAGGGATTGACTCGGTATCGTCTCGCCGCAAGTGGCGACTCGTCAAACTCTCCGGCGAATCGACACCTGGGCTCGGCCAATCCGGCTTGCGTTCGAGAACCAGGGGACGCCTGACCGACCGTCGGACGCCCTGGAGAAACGAACACGTTCTGATTTCCCCTTTGAGAAGAGGCCAGCCTTTCAGATCGCCCCGCCGATCGGCTATGCTTTTCAAACGTTTCCGATGCGGTCAGGGGCTGGGAGTGTCCGATGGCAAGCCGTCCGATTCACTGGCATGAAGGCATGTTCCTGCGCCCTCAGCACTTCCAGGTCGCTGACCGGAATGTTCGGGAAACCCTTCGCGATTCCGAAGATTGGTTCCACCCCTTCAACTGGGGCGTCCGATTGGTGGAGTTCGACCGCGAGGCGTTCGGCAATTACTCGGCCGTCCTGCGGTCGTGCGAGGCCCGTTTCAAGGATGGGACCAAGATCGCGATCCCGGCTGATGGCACCGTCGACCCCGTGGAACTGAGGAGCGCACTGGCGAACTCAGGGTCGGTGATGATCTACCTGGCGATCCCCACGCTCCAGGCCGGGCGAGCCAACGTGGAGGAAGTCCCGACCGCCAACGGTCCGCGATACTGGGTCGACGAGTTGGAAATCACCGACGAGAACACAGGGAGCGAGGAGCAGGCGCTCCTGGTCCGTCGGACCCGAGCGCGGTTGCTGCTTTCGACTCAGGATCATACCGGCTATGAAATTCTTCCTCTGGCCCGGGTGGAGCGGTCCGCTCAACTCGAAGCGCCGCCACAGCTCGACGTCGACTACGTTCCTCCGTTGCTTGTGCTGGACGCCTGGACGCCGCTCTGGCAAATGATCCAGTCGCTCTATCATCAGATCGGGGCCAAGGTCGATCAACTCGCCTCCCAGATCGTGGACCGGAGCATCTCGTTCGACAGCCAGGTTCCGGGAGATGCGGAGCGCCTGCTCAAGCTGGCCACGCTCAACGGGGCGCTTTCGGCGTTCGAGTCCATCGTCTTTATCCGGGGACTCACGCCCCTTTTGCTTTTTCACGAGCTTTGCCGGTTGGTTGGCCAACTCGCGATCTTCATGGACGCCCGGCGGCCCCCTGCCCTTCCCCCGTACGACCACGAGGACATCGGCGGTTGTTTCTACACTGTGATCAAGTATATTCAGCTCGGGCTCGATACGATCGCTCCGTCGGCGTTCGAGAAGCGATACTTCGAGAAGAATGGGGAACGGCTTCAGGTCAGCCTGGAACCGGCCTGGTTGAGCAGTACGAAGACCCTCTTTCTCGGTGTCGAGACGGAGCTGGGGGACGATGACTGCGAACAGCTTCTCCGGTCGATGGATATGAAGCTGGGAAGCACGTCACGGGTCGAGCAGATCTTCAAGCAGGCCTTGCGTGGTCTCAAGCTGGTGCCGATCGTGCGGCCGCCTCGTGCCTTGCCGGCGGGCACCGGCATCGTCTACTACCAGATCGAACGTGACCAGGTGTTCTGGCGTGACGTGGCGGATACTTGTTCGATGGCGATCCGAATGAACCTGGCGCGTGCGACCTTCCAGAGTGATCGCATCCTGTCGGTTGTGCCGCCCAAGGGAAGCAAGACCACCAACCTCCAATTCGCTCTGTTCGTCATCTAATCATTTAATATGACCGACCCCTTTGCCAGCCTCGTTAGCCCCGTGTTCCAGACCGTGCTCAACCTCCAGCAACGTCTGGAAGCGGGGGAGAATCCTCCGCTGGGGCCGGAACGGGAACAGATTGTCATTGCCCTCGACGAGGCCGCGCGGAAGGCCGGCATCTCGAGCCAGTTGTCGCACGACTTTGAACTCGCCAAGCACGCCTTGGTGTACTGGATCGACGAAATCCTGATCAATTCACCCTGGTCGCACGCCCTGGAATGGCGGCAGCAGATCTTGGAGTGGGACATTTATCAGGAACGGCTTCGCGCCGATCGCTTTTTCGAGAAGGCCCACGAGGCCGAAGTCCTCGCCAATACCGACCCCTTGGAGACGTACTACCTGTGCGTCGCCCTGGGGTTTCGCGGGAAGTTCGTGGAGAGTCAGCCGGAACTGCGCGCCTGGGCGGAACGGATCTATAACCGAATTGCCTCGAGCGGTCTTCAGCCTGAAAAATTCCTGCCGGACGAGACGCTCGAGCGTGAGCCCTTGAGTCCCTTGCCGGGGCAGTCGATCTTGCTGGCCGTTAGCGTCTTGGTCTCGATCACGGCCTTGATTACCCTCGCCTGCTTCGTTTTGGCCGTGCATCCACGATAAAAAGGCCCAATCCACCGAGAGGCAACGTGAGCTATTATTTCAGCGGATTCGGGCAGTGGTTGGCGATGACCATCGGGGTCGGGATCACGGCGGTCGGCGCTTACTTTTTGGCGCGTTGGTCGTGGCGATGGTTTGTCATTCTCTGTATCACGGTGGCGGCGGTCGTTTTCCTTTTCCTGCTCCCCATTCGCAATCCGGCGCACGCGTTTCTTGATGAATCAACTCCCCCACTCTTCCTCAACTATTTCTGGACCTGGATCTTCGTTCTGCTCGTAGGGTTCACCCTCTCGTTGATTGCGTTCGGCCGGGCCCTCTACCAAGGGCGGTCGCCTGCCGTCCAGGAGAGCACGGCCGGGGGAGAGGGCGACCGATCCTCCGAGATCGATTCCGCCTGGCGCGAAATCCAACTCCGGCTGAGCAATGCGCGGATCGAGGCCGGTGCGCAGCATGTCTACCTCGTCCTGGTTCCCGATGAAGGGTGGACCTCGGCGTTGGTCCATTCGGCCGGTCTTCAACTCTTCGCCGAGGGACCCGACGGCGAAGCGCCCGTGCATGCGTACGCGACGGCCGACGGCATCTTCCTGAGCGTGGCGGGTGCCTCTACCTTTGGAGTTCAAAGCGAGGAGGGGAGCCGCAGCCTCGAGAATGTCTGCCGCCGGTTGCTGGCTGAACGCCCGAACTGCCCGGTCGTGCGGGGTGTGGTCGTTCTCTTCCCAATCACCTGGGCGGGGCAGCCGGAATCGGTGAAATGGGCCTCCTCGGTGCGTGAAGACCTGCGGACGATCGAGCGTGTGCTCAAGGTCCGCTGCCCTGTGTTTGCGGTCTTCTCCGAGATGGAAACAACTCCTGGTTTTCCGGAGTTTGTAGGACGGATGTCGACTGCGCTCCGGCAGAGCCGCTGTGGGTTCGCCGTTCCCGCCTCGCACCCGTTCAGCGGAGACCTGGTTCAAAACGGCCTCATCTGGATGTCAGGATGGTATCATGGCTGGATCTTGAGCCTGATGGCCGATGACCTGTTCAACGTGCCGGGAAACAACCAGCTTTTCAGCCTCGATATCGAGTTCCGCCGCTATCGCAAGCGACTTCGATCCGTCCTGGAGGCCGCGTTCTCGACCCATCGGGAAACCGAGCCGATGTTGTTCCGGGGCTGTTACTTCACGGCGACCGGGGCGCACCCTCGCGAGCAAGCCTTCACCGCCGGACTCTTGCGCGGTCCGCGCGGCCGGATCCTTGCCGAGCATCCGGTGACCCAGTGGACGCAACAGGCCAAGGACGACGACCGATTTTATCGGAAGCTCGCCTTGGCCGTGGGACTTGTGGGAGGCGGTCTTTCCCTGCTGACCTGGTTGGCCATCATTACGATGACGGGCCACTCGATCTGGTGGGCGGGCCCTATCATCATGGTCATCGTTTGGTTGATCGTACTTTTCCGCGTCGTCCGATAGATCGGATGACGCGATCAGCCGTTGCCATGATCGACGACTCGGAACAAGACGAGGCCGGCCAAGAGCACGTCGCCTGAAGTGACCTTGGCCGAGCCCAGCACATGGACGAACGTGCCGTTGCGGCTCTTCAGATCTTCGAGGATAAACTTGCCGTCCTTGCGATAGACCCGCGCGTGCATGCCGCTCACGGAATTGTCGCTGGTCAAGGCGATGTGCGTGTTCGGTCCCTCGCGGCCGATGATCGTCGCATCCGGCTTGGTGAGCGGGAAGCGAAGGCCCGGCTGACCGTTGGGGCGGATGAGATCGAGATAGGCCAACGGTTCGAGATCCCGACTACAGTATTCTTCGCCGTCTTCTCCGACCAACGGAGCCACCGGCTCGAAAGCGGCCGGTTCGTGAAACTCGATCGTCTGGTTGCCAACTCGGAAACGCATTCCGTCGCTCAGTTCGGTCGGCTGAATCACGCGCAGGTAAACGCCGTTGATTGATCCGAGATCCTCGACGACCAGCGTTGTGCGCTCATAACGTAGCTTCATGTGCCGTACGGCCATACTGCTGAGCCCGGGAAACTCGGCGCTCGTCTTGGCACGACCGACATTCAGGCCGTTGGCATGGATCGGGCCCCAATCACGCCATTGTCCTTGATTATCAAGGATCTGGAGCGTGAAGGTGTACTTGGGGATCTTCAGCTTATCGAGGTCGACTCCCCCCAAGAACTGGGTCTTGGCATACTCGTCCGACCCCCCTCCAAAGGGGTCGAGCAAGGAGGGAGGGGCGTCGAGATGAGGGGGTGCTCCAGCCCCTTGTGGGCCGGGATGCTGCAACCCAAATCCAGGAACAGGTGGCTGATCGGGCCATCCGGGAGGGGGGGCTTGAAAATGGCCTTGCGGTGGGGCCTGGTGCAGGGCTGCGGGGGCCTGAGGAGCCACACCTGGCGGATACCCTGGATGTGCCCCGGGCTGCGGCGGGGCTCCACCGGGAGGCACATAGCCGTAATTCGGGGGAACCGGCGCTGGTGCGGGATGGGGCTGAGGCTGTGGCGGAGCGGCCGGTGCTCCGCCGAGCATCTTGATCATCCAGCCACGAATGCCGCCTCGACTTTCTGCCGGCGCGGGAGCCGGGGTCGGATAGGCCGGAGGAGCATAGGCCGCCATCTCGCCGGTGGTCGACGACGGTGTGTAAGCGAGCTTAGGGCCCGGTTGCGCAGGTTGCGGAGCCGGAGGTGCGGCGCTTGGGGCCTGGGCCGTCGGCTGTGGCGCAACGGGCCGTGGTTTGATTTTCTTGATCGGCCTGGGCGGTGGAGGCGGGGTGGCCGTCTCCCGCTCGTCGGAATAGTCCGGTCGTTCCACCGGACTTGCTTTTCGAGCCGAGACCGGAGCTTTCGCCGGCGTGATCTGTCTCGGGCGTGCCGGTGGGATCGTTCGACAGGGGTCGAGATCGGCTCCGCAACTGGGACAGCGCGTAAGATCGTCGCCGACAGTCGCATCACATCGGGGACAGATTTGCGCCATCCGACTTCTCCGGCTCGCTAGAGATCCTTCGCCATCGAACTCGAGTCAACACGAACTTGCCTCGGGACACCAGCAAAAACATAAGCGTTCCGTTGCCATGTCGGCACTAACCCAAGGCAATCGTTCAATATAGGCGTTATGGCCCCTTTCGTCAAAGTGCGTTCGCGCGAATGGGGCCTGAATTCTTACTCCGCATTCTCGAGGGAGTGACGCCGGTGACGAAGTGCGCGCTCTGACATTCGACATGGCTGAATGTCAGTGGCCTGATCGGCGGTCGCCGAAATCGCTGAATCTTGCCGGCATGGTGTCCCTTTCTTGCAAACGAGCAGTATGATGTTGGCTCCAACTCCCAATCGGCTTCCCATCCGAATCCTTGCCGATGTCGAGACGGCAGGTTCGGTCGACACAACAGAGCCGCAGTACCGACAATCTCGGAGTTCAGTGCTCGCCCGTCCGTCGTTCGGAGAAGGTTTACAATGAACGCGAAAGAGTCTCTGGACCGCGGTCAACTCACGGACGCGATCCGTGCTTTGAACGAGGAGATCAAGGCCAATCCGACCGACCTCGAGCTTCGCACCATTCTCTTTCAGTTCCATTGCTATGCGGGCGATCTGGTTCGCGCAGAGAAGCAGCTCGATGTGATTCGGACCAAGAGTACCGAGATTGCATACATCAACGGACTGCGGGTCTACCAAGGACTCTTGAACGCGGAGCGGGCAAGAACTCAGCTCTTCGAGCATGGGGAACGCCCCCGTTTTCTCGTGGCGCCACCGGAGAGTGTCACGCTGCACCTAGACGCCCTCGATCAGGTGAGAGCGGGACGCTTCGACGACGCTCGTGCCCTGCTCGAGCGGGCGGCCACGACCCAAGAGGCAATACGAGGTAGCGCCGACGGGGTGGAATTCGACGACTTTCGAGATGCGGATGACATTTTGTCCCCCGTGCTCGAAGTCTTCTCGACGACCGGCTACTACTGGGTCCCTTGGGGGCACGTCCAATTCCTCGAAGTCCCCAAGCCGAAGACGTTGCTCGACCTGCTCTGGGCCCCGGCAAAGCTGGCGACCTATGACGGCCAGTTGGGCGAGGTTTACCTGCCGAGCCTCTATCCGGGGACGTCGGCAAGCCCTGACGGTCCACTCCGACTGGGACGCCAAACCGACTGGGTGGACGTTGGCGCCGGGATCATTCGAGGGATCGGGCGCAAGTCGTTACTGGTGGGTGAAGACGTGCGGACCCTGCAAGAACTCGGCCAGGCGCAGTTTCCGCTCACGGAAGGCAAGACGAGCGAGTCGGCTTCGGAATCGTCGTCGGTGGGCCGGCCGGGGGATGAATCCTGACCATGGCCACGACATCAGTGCTCAATATCGACGAATGTCTTTTGCCGATCTCCGGGGACAATCCGGCAGGACGTAACCTCGCCTACGAGGCCGTTTACGACGAACTGCGCGAGGCACGGCGGGCCGAAGACGATACCCTGCAAGGGGACTGGCAGCGAAAGGCCAAGGTCGCCGACTGGGAACGGGTCATCGAACTGGGCACGGAGATCCTCCAAGGCCAGTCCAAGGATCTGCAAGTCGCCGCCTGGATCACCGAGGCGCTCGGTCGGCGCCACTCGTTCGGCGGGCTCCGCGACGGCTTTCTCCTGATGCTCGGGATCCAGGAGAGTTTCTGGGAGACCTATTATCCTGAGATCGACGACGGTGATCTCGAGTCGCGCTCCGGCCCGTTCATCTTCCTCGAGAGTGTTGTCGCCCCCTTGATTCGAAGCCTCCCCCTGACCCGTGGATTCGGCGATGAGCGCTACTCCTACTATCGCTGGCAGGAGTCGAGAGCGACCGACAACGCCGGGTTGAAAAGCCAGGACGCGATGGAGGCGTTGATCGCGGAAGGAAAGATCACCGGACAGCAGTTCGACGATGCGGTGGCCCAAACGCCGAAGCCCTTCTACGAGACCTTGGTTGAAGACCTTCGTGGTTGCATTGATGCGCTCAAGGCTCTCGATGATAGCATGGATCAACGCTTGGGGCGAGATTCGCCGGGCGTGGTCGCGGTGCGCAAGGCGCTCACCGATTGCCGCAACGTCCTCGAGCCGATCCTGAATCTGAAACGATCGCTCGAGCCCGAACCCGAGGATGAGGGCTCGGAGGCGGAGGTTGCGGACGAATCCGAATATGCCGAGGCGGAGAGTGGCTACGAGGAAGTGCCGCAGGTCGCTGCTCCCCGGCGTCGCGCTCGCCCGGCTCGGTCCTCAGGCGGCCCGATCACGAGTGTGGACGACGCGCGCCAGCGGATCCTCGAAGCAAGCGCCTATCTCCGGGAGAACGATCCAGCCAGTCCGGCCCCTTTCCTCGTCGTCCGTGCCCTCCGGATGGGCGATTTGTATGGCCAGTCCCAGCAGCCCCCGGACATCTCCGTCTGCGAAGCTCCCTCGAGCGAGGTCCGGATGAGCCTCAGAAGGCTCGCTCAGGAGGGGGAGTGGAGCCAACTTCTGGAAGAGGCCGAGCAGGCGCTCGGTCGCCCCGAGGGGACAGCCTGGCTCGACGCACAACGCTACGCATTGACTGCGATGGCCGCAGGCGATATCGATCGCGCATCGGCCGCGCTTGCCTGTCGGAGCCTGTTGCGGACGTATCTGACCGACTTCCCTGACCTGAGCAACTCGGAGCTGGGCGACGGCACCCCGACGGCGAATTCCGAGACCCGAAGCTGGCTCCTGGAAGAGATCGTCCCTCCTGCTCCCGAACCGGTCGCATCGGAACCTTATGAGCCGGTGGCTTATGAACCGCCGCCGATGGAGCCTTACGTTCCCGAGGCCCAGGAGCGTGCGGCCGACGAACCGGCGGACGTCTGGACCCAGGCGCTCGAGTTGGTCCAGGGGAGACGGATCAACGAAGCGATCGACCTGATCCGCCGCGCCTTGGTCACGGCCTCGACCGGCCGAGAGCGGTTCCAGCGCAAGCTGCAACTCGCCGAACTCTGCCTCATGGCGAATCGCCACCAAGTCGCCCTGCCGCTTTCGGAGGATCTGGCGCGGCTGGTGGACGAATTCCGTTTAGAGGAGTGGGAATCCGAACAGCTTTGCGCCCGAGTCTGGGCGGCGTTCTACCGCTGCCTCCGCGCCGTCGGCGCCGGCAGTCCGGCTGCGGAAAAGCTGCCGCAAGTTTTTGCACGCCTGTGCCGCCTTGATATCAACCAGGCACTGGCCCTGGAGGGAGACAGCCCTCACTAAAAAAAGACGCGTGGTCAACCACCCAAGGTTCGTGGCCGGGAGGCTACGGATCGAGCGCTCTCAAGCCTTGGAAGAGTCCTGCCTTTCATCGCCTGCATGCTGAGGAATTCGATTGACACAAGCGGTTCAAGGCCACATCCTTGAGCCCTGATACTGTAGTAATGTTTCTCAACCTACCCCTCTCGGATTCGAACGTGTTCCGTTCGGGAGAAAAAAACAGATGCCGTCATTCGAGAGTACCCAACACAAGCTGGACCGCGTCCGTCGTCCCCGCGTCCATCTGACTTATGACGTTGAGGTCGGTGGTGCGATCCAGGTCAAAGAACTCCCCTTTGTCATGGGCGTTCTGGCTGACCTTTCGGGCAAGCCGATTGAGGCGTTGCCCAAGATGAAGGACCGCAAATTCGTTGAAATCGACCGTGACAATTTCAACAAGGTCCTCAACGCAATCAAGCCCCGGTTGGCGTTCCAGGTGGACAACACCCTTCAAAACGACAACTCGAAGTTCAATGTTGAACTTAAGTTCGGTCATATGAATGACTTCGAGCCTGAGCAGGTCGTTCGCCAGATTGAGCCGCTTCGCAAACTTCTGGAAGCACGTGACCGGCTCTCCGACCTCGTGACCAAGATGGACGGTAACGACACGCTCGAGCAACTGCTCCAAGACGTGGTCAACAATACCGATTCGTTGAAGAAATTGAGCAGTGAGACGGGACGCGCCGAGTCCAAGTCGGAGGAGTCTTGATATGAGCGGAGCCGCCGAACAGAGCCAGCCGACGTCGGCTGCCACGTCGCACGAGGAGGTCAGCCTTCTCGACCAGATCATCTCGCAGGGCCGGATGGCCCGTGACGAAGAGCAGAAGACGCTCGCGAAAGACCTGATCGGCGAGTTCGTCGACCAGGTCATGTCCGGGACCATGAAGGTGTCGAAAGACACTCAGGCGATGATCAATGCGCGGATCGCGCAGATTGACACCCTGCTCTCCAAGCAACTGAACGCGGTCCTCCACCATGAGGACTTTCAGAAGCTGGAGGCCTCCTGGCGCGGACTGCATTATGTCGTCCACCAGTCGGAGACGGGACCGACCCTCAAGATCAAGGTCATGAACGTCTCGAAGAAAGACCTTCTCAAGGACATGGAACGCGCCCCTGAATTCGATCAGAGCGCCCTGTTCAAGAAGGTCTATGAAGAAGAGTTCGGCACATTCGGCGGTTCTCCGTTCGGGGCCCTGGTCGGCGACTACGAATTCAGTCGTAGCACGCAGGACATCGCCCTGTTGGAGAAGATCTCGAACGTGGCCGCTGCCGCGCACGCCCCGTTCATGACGGCGGCCAGCCCCCAGTTGTTTAACTGGGATGATTTCACCGAGATGTCGGGCCCGCGCGATTTGAGCAAGACCTTCGAGACCAACGATTACGTCAAGTGGCGCTCGTTCCGCGACTCGGAGGATTCACGCTACGTCGGCCTCTGCCTCCCGCATATTCTGATGCGGACGCCTTACGGACGTGATAACACACCGGTCGAAGCATTCAACTTTGAGGAGGATGTCGACGGCGCAGACCACCAGAAGTACCTCTGGGGGAATGCGGCCTACGCCTTCGCGACCCGTTTGACCGAGTCGTTCGCCCGCCATCACTGGTGCGCCGCGATCCGAGGGGTGGAAGGGGGCGGCCTCGTCAGTGGCTTGCCGGTCCACACCTTCAGCACCGATGAAGGGGATGTGGCCCTGAAGTGCCCCACTGAGATCGCGATCACCGACCGTCGCGAGAAAGAACTTGCGGATCTCGGATTCATTCCGCTGGTGCATTGCAAGAATACCGACTATGCGGCCTTCTTCAGCGCCCAGTCGGCCCAGAAGTCAAAGCTGTACAACACCGACGCCGCCAATGCCAATGCCCGGCTCTCGAGCCAGTTCCAGTACATCATGGCGGTGTCCCGGATTGCCCACTACCTGAAGTCGATGATGCGCGACAAGCTGGGCAGCTTCATGAGCCGCAGCCAGTGCGAGACCTTCCTCAACACCTGGATCGCCCAGTACGTCACGACGGACGACTCGGCGAGCCAGGAGACGAAGTCGCAATATCCGTTGCGCGAGGCCCGCATCGACGTGATGGAAGTTCCCGGGAAGCCGGGCGCCTACAAGGCGATTGCGTTCCTCCGCCCCCACTTCCAGCTCGATGAGCTGACGGTCTCGCTACGGATGGTGGCTGAGCTGCCGCCTCCTGCGTCGGGCGGTTGATCGCTGAGTTGCTCCCGGCTGGTGACGTCAAGGGCCGCTCGAGAAAGAATCTCCCGGCCTCGACGTCACCAAGATGCCAGGATGTCGTAATGAAATTAAGCCCGGTGGGGATGGCCGACCGGGGCAAAAGCGGAAACCTGTGAGGAGTTGCTGCAATGGCTGTTGACATGTTTCTGAAGATCACTGATGTCAAAGGTGAATCAAAGGACAAGTCCCACTCCGGCGAGATCGAGATCGAGTCCTTCAGCTGGGGAGCGAGCCAGCTCGGTGCCTCTTCGCACGGGACCGGAGCCGGTGCCGGCAAGGTCTCGATGAACGACTTCCACTTCGTGATGCGGAATAACTCGGCGTCGCCGACCCTCTTCCTCTTCTGTGCCAACGGCAAGCACTTGAAGGAAGCGAAGCTGACCTGCCGGAAGGCCGGTGGCACTCAGCAGAACTTCATGGTGGTCACGCTGTCGGACGTGCTGGTCTCCAGCTACCAGACCGGCGGGTCGCAGGGGGGCGAGGTCCCCATGGACCAGATCAGCCTGAACTACTCGAAGGTCGAGATCGACTACCTGGCCCAGGACGAGAAGGGCATCACGAAGTCGGCAGGCAAGAAGCACTGGGACATGAAGACCAACACCGGTGGCTGAGTTCTGCCATGCCTGAGTTTGGCCGCATCAGGTCGAACCGGCTCTTGCCGCACCACCACGAGCAAACAAAAATGCGTCGCACCGGAGGCCCACCGGGCCCCCGGTGGCGTTTTTGTTTTCGCCGGCCATGGTTCTCGGCCATAATGATCATCGAAAGTTAAGAAAATGGAGAGGACCGATGCCGCGAGCTCCTATCGAATACTCTTTGTTGCCCTCGGTCCTCGACCGGCTGATCGACCATGAACCGAAAGTCTCGACCGAGTCCCAGTCGGGGCGAAACCCGTTGCCAGCGCAGATCAAGGAGTCGGTCAAGCGCGACCTCGAATGGCTCTTGAACAGCAAACAGCTCTTGGCTCAATGGCCCGAAGATTTGCGGCAGCTTGAGAACTCGGTGCTGACCTATGGGATGCCAGACTTTTCCTCGTCGACCCTGAGTAGTGCCAACCACCAGGACAAGCTGAGGCGTACGGTCGAGGAAGCAATCGCACGCTTTGAACCTCGCCTGTCGCGCGTCTCGGTCACGACCGTCGAGGGGCGTGAATTCGACCGGAGCCTTCGGTTTCGGATCGACGCGATGCTCCGGGTCGATCCCGCCCCCGAGCCCGTCACGTTCGACTCCGTGCTCCAGTTGACGACCCGGGCCTTCGTCGTGCAGGGTGATTAAGCAAAATGATCGACGAGCTGCTGCACTACTACAACGGCGAGCTGGCCTACCTCCGCGAACTCGGGGCCGAGTTCGCCCAGAAGTATCCCAAAGTGGCGGCCCGGCTACTCCTGGAGTCGGACAAGTGCGAAGACCCCCACGTGGAACGCTTGCTCGAAGGAGTGGCCTTCCTGACGGCGCGGATTCGCCACAAGATCGACGACGAGTTTCCGGAGATCACCGACTCGCTCCTGGGAATCCTCTACCCTCACTTTCAGCGCCCGCTCCCTTCGTTGTCCATCGTGCAGTTCGTGCTCAACCGGGCGCAGGCGAACCTGGCTGAAGGGTTCACAATCGAGCGGGGGAGCCGGATCAACTCGAGACCGGTCAACGGAGCCCCCTGCCCATTCCGAACGACCTACCCGGTGACGCTCTGGCCGATTGAGGTCGAAGCCGCGAGGCTTGACCCGGATCGGGTCGTTGTGCCCGGCAAACCCCCGGGGGCCGTTGCGCTGCTCCAACTGACCCTCTCGTGCCTGGGGGGAGCGCAGTTCTCGCAGCTTTCGATCGATCGGCTTCGCTTCTACCTCGATGGATCAGGGCCGCTGCCTTACAGCCTGTACGAGCTCTTGCATAATAACGTTTGCCAGGTGCAAGTTCGGAGCAAGCTTGAGGACGGGAGGTACGAATCCATCGTCCTTCCCCCTGACGCCATCGAGACCGTCGGTTTCGGTCGCGATGAGGGGATGTTCGACTATCCGAACCGGTCGTTTGTCGGCTACCGCCTGATCCAGGAATATTTCGCGCTTCCTGAGAAATTCCTCTTCTTTGATGTGACCGGTCTCCAGGCGCTGTTCGGCAAGAAGTTTGCCGGTTCGATCGAGTTGATGTTCTTCCTGAACCGATCCCCACGGAACGAGCTGCCGGTCCAGGCCGATACCTTCCGGCTTGGCTGTACCCCCGTGGTGAACCTCTACACCACGGTCGCCGAGCCGATTGCGCTCAGTCAGACGCAATACAAGTATCGTGTGGTCCCCGACGTCCATCGCCAGATGGCGACCGAGGTCTACTCGATCGATCGGGTGACCAGCGTCGGCGGGTTCCTCGACGAACCCTTGGTTTACGAGCCGTTCTATTCGATGCGCCACGCGCGGCAAGGGGAGACGCCGGGGGCCTACTGGTACGCGACCCGACGCGCCTCGCAGGTGAAGGACGACCCGGGCACCGAGGTGGAACTCTCGTTCGTCGATCCCGGCTTCAACCCGAGGCTGCCTGCCAGCGAGACCATCACGGTTCATGTCACTTGCACGAATCGTGACTTGCCGAGCCGTTTGCCCTTCGGCGGCGAGCAAGGGGACTTTGAACTCGAAGGCCAAGGGCCGGTGGGCCGCGTCCGCTGTCTGCGCAAGCCGACGAAGCCGCTCCGTCCCCCCCTGGGCCGGAATGCCCAGTGGCGGCTGATCTCGCTCCTCTCGCTCAATCACCTCTCGCTGGCTGATGGGGAGCAAGGGCTGGACGCCTTGCATGAGATCCTGATGATCTACAACTTCGCCGATAGCGCGGCGACCCGGCAGCAGATCGCAGGAGTGACCGGGGTGTCGAGCCGTCGGGTTCCGGTCCGCACCGGCCGGAAGATCGGCAGCGCCGTCTGTCTTGGGGTCGAGGTGACCGTTGAGTTCGACGAGACCCATTTCGTGGGGGGCGGCGTCTTCTTGATGGCCAGTGTGCTGGACCGATTCCTTGGCCTTTATACGTCGATCAACTCATTTACCAGGATGGTCGCCAAGACGCGACAGCGCGAAGGAATCTTGAAGCAATGGCCACCCCGAGCCGGCGAACGGACCCTCCTCTAAGCTGTTGGTTGCGGTTTTCTTTGATTTTCTGATGGGTTACCACGGCCAAGCCAATGCTGCTGGGTGCCACGGGTTGTACTCAACCCGTGAGCAGAAGCCCTGGTTTTTGGCACACGGGTTGAGTACAACCCGTGGCACCCATGGCCTGCAAGCCATTCAAAGGTAGACCATGTCCAACGGCTTAGACCAAGCGCTCTTCGAGGAACCCTATCGGTTCGATTTCTTTCAGGCGGTCAGGATCCTGGCCCGGCTGAACCCCGAGCGCGCCCCGGTCGGCCGCGAAGGACCGGCCCATCGCGAAGTCGTCCGGTTCCTGACCCATCTCTCGATGAGCTTCCCGGCCAGCTCGATCCGCAGTCTCGAACCTCGCGAAGATCCAGGCACGGCGCCCGGAATGCGGGTCAATTTCTTCGGCCTGACCGGTCCCTCGGGGGTGCTCCCGCACGTCTACACCGAACTGCTGATGGAGCGTTCGCGCCTGGGGGATCACTCGCTCGCTGCCTTCTTCGACCTGATCAACCACCGCCTCATCTCGCTCTTTTACAGAGCCTGGGAAAAGCATCATTTCATCGTCGCACGCGAACGTGGAGGCGATGAGCCGTTCGCCCGCCACCTCTTCGACCTGATCGGGCTCGGGACCACCTCGCTTCGGAACCGCCACGAGTTCCCCGACGCCGCCCTGCTGCCCTACTCAGGTTTTTTCGCCCGAAGACAACGTCCCGTCGTGGTCTTGGAGAGTTTATTACGCGACTATTTTGAACTCCCGATCGAGATCGACCAGTTCGTGGGCCGCTGGCTTCAGCTCGAATCCAGCGACTGCTCCTCCCTCGGCACTTCCGGTCGAAATAACGAACTCGGTGGGAGCCTTGTTCTCGGTTCCCGTGCCTGGGACGCCCAGGGCAAGATTCGGATTCGACTCGGTCCCCTCTCCTTCGACCGGTTTCAAGCCTTGCAACCCGATGGGCCGGAATTCCTCGCCGTGGCCCAGATGGTGCGGCTCTTCGTGGACCTCGAATTCGAGTTCGACGTTCAGCTTATCCTGAAGGCCGAGGACGTTCCCGCCTGCCGCCTCTCCTCGCAAGGCAATGGCGGAGCCCGCCTGGGGCGTCACGCTTGGCTCCGGAGCCGTCCGCTTGAAAAGGACGTCGACGACGCGGTCTTCACGTCGAGCGTTTAGAATTGCTTGTTTGGTTTTTAACGAGTCATTTGATGGGGTGCTTGGCGATCAATCTTTCTTGGTAAAGTCGACTTCGATGACTTTGCCCACTTCGCCTGGCTTGTTTGTCGGGGCGATATCCTGGGCCTTTCGGCTCTTCGGCGTGTGCGTGTTGGCGAACGTCAGGTTCTCCGCCAGGCGTTTGCCGTCGGCCTGGGTCTCGGTCCAGCGCACCTCTCGCATAAACGGTCGATCTTCATTCGGCCGGGTGACGTCGGTCACGGTGACCTCAATGTCGGATCCGCGATGCAATGCCTCGGCCCACGTGTCTTCGAGGCCTTTGTAGGTGCCGTAGCGGTTCGCGACCCAATTCTGGAGCGAAAGGTTTTCCGGCCCCCCCGGGGCGCCGAAACGATTGCCGATCAAGTGACCGGCGTCATCACCGCTCCCCTCGGAAACCCCGCGTTGGGCGTTCTGGTTGCGATGGGTTCGGATTCGGCCGGGAACGCCGAGCCGACCGCTGCCTTGCTTATACGTTTTGCCATCACTCACGTATTCGCGAAATTGAAAGTCTTTGCTGATATCCGGAAGCAAGGGGTTCGGCTGAATTCGAGGGGTGAGCACTCCACTCGTCGACGCGTTCGCGACGTTGGATTGGCCCTGCCCTTGAAACATCGAGTCCGCACGAAAGTGCGCGATCAATCGGTCGTACTGGATAAGGATCCAGGTCTCGAGCCCGTTGCTCAATCTGAGGAGCTTCGTCTCTTTTCGATCGGCCAAGGCGACGCGAAGCCGCCCCCGGGCCTTTCCGCCCATCTCCCTGGCGAGGAATGCGATGAGGCCCTGGAGGAGCAGGCTGAAAAAGATCCCGACCGCGTCGGCCATGATCCGTGCGGCCGCATGGATTCGGAGGGGCGACCCCGATGATTCCCAGGCCTCTTTGACGCCTTTCGCGAACGCGCGGTCAACCGCCTCAAGATGGGGAGCGATATCGGCGAGGAGGAAACCGGCTTCAAGCCCCTCAATGAGCTGCACGCTCAACGCGTAGCCGGCGCCCGTGCCAATCGCGGTCCCCGGGAGTCCCGCCACACCAACTCCCAGGGCGCTCACCCCTCCTGCGTTTGTCTCACCCATGACGTCAACCGACATCGTGAGGACGCCGACCAGGTTACGGATCAACGAAAGGAATTCGTCACTCGTCTGACTTGCGATGGCCGTTTCGATGAAACGAAACCGGGCCCGTTCCCAGGCCTCGGCCACGAACGCGACGTTTCGTTCAAGATAAGGGTCTCTCATCCAGCCAATTGGCCCCGCGACGCGAAACCGTTCCGGTCCCCTCCCTGGTGCAACGGTCGGAGCGAAGGGGGATCGAGGTCTGATCGATTTTGGTAACGAGTTCATCATCGGCCTCGAAGAGCGACGGCTGGAGGACGAGCCAGGACGCAACGCAATCGTCTCTTGTTCGCTAGACAAGATGATTAGTTAATGAGAACCGTGGGGAAGCCCATCACGATGGCCCCACCGTGGGCGGTGATATCGCCCAGGCGAGCGGCAGGCTGACCGCTGATGAGAACCGTAAAGCTTCCGAGCACGACCACGTCGGGAGGGCCAACACAGACCGCAAGATCACCCACCCGAGCGGCGGGCTGGCCACCAATCAAAACGGTCAGGGCTCCCGGTGGCAGGATCGGCCCTCCCACGTGGGGCACGAGAACCGTTATCAGAGGGCAGACGTGCATGTCACCGACGCGAGCCGCAGGCATGGGCATGGGTTCAGTCCCAGTTAATGGCAGGGCGTGAGGTTTGGGGGGTCGAACGGTCGTCAGCCGACGCTTTTCGCGTCGGGCTCGGCGCCGGGATGACGGGTTCGCTCCAGCGGACGGTCCCTTCGGCGACGCTCAGGCCTCGTTCGAAGAACGCCTTGTACTTCTCGGGTGCCTTTTCGGGCTCGGAGCGGACTGCGGCGAGCATCACGGAGCCGGCGACTCCGTGTGCGGTGAGCTCTTCACCAGGCGGAACGACCGGGACGTCGGGGGGAGCGAGGCTTCCGCCGCTCCAGAAGGCTGCGGCTGCCGCGCAACCGGCCGGGGTTCCGAGTCCGGCGGCGTCGGACGCGGGCATCGTCTTCCGCCGATTCTCCTCGGTCGGGTCGGTACACCAGGCCTCCGCCGCATCGAGCGCGGCATGCTGAGGCAACGGTGCCCCATCGGCCATCACCAACCGAGCGCAAACGCAGGCCCACCAGACGGCCTCTCGTTTCGGAAGCGCGTGCGCCCAAAAGCGAGCGGCGTCGGGGAACTCCTGCTTCTCGATCAGCAGGTTCAAGAATTGTTTCGCCGTCGGGTCGGTGCGGAGCAGCTCACGCGACGCCTCGCCAAGCTCAATGGTTTGGCAGAGTTCTAGAGGGGTCTTCTCAACCAGGTGGATCAGCGCTTCCTGACTCATCGTCGGCTCCGGCCCATCATGTCGAATCGCCGCCACGGGCGACCTTCTTCACGCGAGGGAGCGAGACCGCCCGTCACGGTCCCACTCGCAAAAGCGGGCGCGAGGCCCGCGAGATCCATGACACAATCCGTCTGATCCACGCACTAACCGATCATGGTCAGGGCGCCCTTGACTTGCAGGATGGCGGAGGCGCTGACCTGGGTCATCATGCCCTTGACCTGGGTCTGGATCTGCCCATTGATATCGATCATCATCCCTTTGATCTGAACGCCCATTTGATCGATCTTGATGCTGCTTTGGCCGACTTTGAGTTCGATCGACTGCAAGGCCTGGGTTTCGCTCTTGCCCAGGTCGAGCTTCGTGGTCTGATTGCCCATCTTAATCGTCAAGGCATCATTGCCCATGTCAATCTTGACGGAGCGGTTGCCCATCTTCACGTTGTGCGTGTCGTTGCCTTGGCTCACGATAACGTCGCGATTGTTGTCGACGGTGACCTTCTCGTTGCGCTTGACTTGCTCGGTGCGGTCCCGATCGATCGTGACGGTCTGATCGCGGTGGACCTTGAGGTCGTCATCGCGTTCAACGACCCGATGAAAATCCTTCTCGGCATGGAAGTAGACATCCTCCTCCCCCTTCTTGTCCTCGAAGCGGAGCTCGTTGAAGTTGGCGTCGGACCCCTTCAGGGAGCTGCGGGACTTGACGCCGCTCTGAGTCTTGTTCGCCGGGAGGTCGTAGGGAGGCATCATCGCGGCGTTGTAGACGCTGCCGATGATGATCGGCTGGTCAGGATCTCCCTCCTGGAAGTCAACGATGACCTCCTGGCCGATCCGAGGGATGTGGATCATCCCCCAGTTCTTGCCGGCCCAAGGGGTGCCGACTCGGATCCAGCAGGAGCTGTTATTGTCGTTTTTACCCTGACGATCCCAGTGGAACTGGACTTTCACCCGGCCGTACTTGTCGGTGAAGATCTCCTCGCCGGCCGGGCCCACCACCACGGCCGTTTGCGTCCCCTGGACGGCCGGTTTCGGCGTTTTCCGCGCGGGGCGGTAGGGGAGGTCGAAAGGCATGCAAGTGAATGAGTTGCGATAGGAAAATTCCGCCGACTCGTTCGACGACCGGAAATTGTAGCTCTGCCTTGCCATGTGGCGAATACCCGTAATCAGATATTTGCCATTCGCATTATAGTGGTTGTCGAGTACGACCGCATGACCCGTAGCGAAGTTCCGGCAGGTGCCTTCGCCCTGGATCAACAAGCTGGCCGCCGCCTCCTCCTGCATCCGGATCTCGACGGTCCGTTTGTTGTCTCCGAAAATCTTTTGCAGGTCGCCCGCACGGTCGCCCCCGCTGGGGTTGATGCCGTCGAACCGCTGGGCGTATTCGCCGGGATAGTCGTACAACTCGAGTTTGTCGTTGTTCCCAATGCGGAGTTTGTGCGCCACCTGCCCTGCCATGACACTGTCGGCGATCTGCTTATCCGCTTCCAGATGCTTGTGAGGAAGCTCGAAGCTATGATCCCAGAGCAGGTATCGCCCCGATCGAAGTTCCTGGGTTTTCTCCCACGAGAGGACCAGCTCCTCACCGCTCACCTCCTCCTCCGACCGGCCGAGCGTCATCCTGGCCTTCCCAGGAAGTTCGGGGAAGGCTTGGGGCACGTCCGTCACGACGAGGGTATGGCCGTTGGCTGAGTGCTTGAAGAAGAAGCAGATCCCTTCTTCTTCCATGAGTCGGCAGGCGAAGTTGTAGTCGGTTTCGCGATACTGCACGCAGTAGTCGCGGGATTGATAGGTGCCTCGCAAGTCGTAAGAGACATCCAGGCCTTCGAGGACCTGCTGGAGGATCTGGGGCACCGACACCTGCTGGAAGATCCGGCTCTGCGCGCGCTTGGTCAGGAACCAGAACTGCGGGACGACGTCGATATGGTAGGCCGTGAACGTGCTGTCACGCGCCCCCTGACTCACCCGGTTGCAGATCCCGCTAAAGTATCTTCGTTTGTTGCCCTCGAGCGCCAGGCTGACAATTGCCTTTTGACCGAGCAATTTCTCGAACGGGATCGGCTCGTCATTCGTGGCGAACAGTTCGAGGCGATACTCGAAAAGCTGAGAGATCGACTCGTGACCGGAGAAGCCGGCCATCAGGAGTGCATCCTTTTTTAACGGCGTCGTGACCGTCATGATCCGATCGGCTTGCAAATAGGTCGCCATTAATCGACTCCACGAATTTCGAAGAGCTTCCGGTCACACGCCGAGCGTTCGGCTGATTTTTACACGCGTCACCAGTTCAGGCAAGCCGGCGGGCTCGACGGTTGTCGGTCGTTCCCGAAGAGCCAAGGCAACGAGAGCGACCGGACGAATCGCTCCAGCGAGCTCCAGGCCAGTTTTGGGGCCAGCGCCGAGGTCGCCTTATTGAGTCCTTGGCCGTTGCCATGAAGACTTTACGGACGGGATCGTCGCTGTGACGGCTGACGAAACGGTCGACTTCGGCAGCCCGACCGGACGTTTGGCCCTGACGTCACAGAACCAGGGCATCGGGGTATCAAAAACATTGAGCCCCCATGACCCGACGTCCACGAAATCGGTCGTGAGGTTCCAGAATTAAGGTCCGATCAAGACTTGACCGGTCATTCTTGCAATCGACGTCTCTTGGCCGGATCATTGCCAGTGGAAAAAAAGGCCAATCAACAACGTCCGAGCGGCGGAGAGAAGGTGAGTCCCCATGATGGCGGATCAGGCGAATCCTTACGACGAAATCCCCTACGGCGACCACTTCTTCCCCTACACACACCCGATCCACCTCGCTACCCTGGGGACGCTCTTCGGGATCGAGGCTCCTGGGGTGGATCGTTGCCGTGTTCTGGAACTCGGTTGCGCTGAAGGGGGGAATTTATTCCCCATGGCCTTGGAACTTCCCGACGCCCAGTTTGTTGGGATCGATCTTTCTCAACGCCAGATCGCCGATGGCCAAGCCGTCATCAATCGGCTCGGCCTGCGCAACGTCGAACTCCGGGCGATGAGCATTACCGAGGTTGACGAGTCGTTCGGCCAGTTCGACTATATCCTTTGCCACGGCGTCTTCTCCTGGGTTCCCGAGCCAGTCCGGGAGAAGATTCTCTCGATCTGCTCCAAGAATTTGTCCCCCCACGGCCTGGCCTATGTCAGCTACAACACCTACCCGGGCTGGCACGGACGGGGAATGGTCCGCAAGCTGCTCGCCTACCATCTCAGGCGATCCCCCCTCACCACCCCTCTCGATCAGGTCCACGGGGCCCGTACCTTTCTCGAAGAAATCGTGCGGGTCATTCCCGACAAGGCCAGTTCCTATGCCCGGATCCTTCGGACCGAGAGTGAATACCTCAAAGGCGTCCCCAATTCTTATCTCTTTCACGAGCACCTCGAAGAGACGAATCATCCCTTTTATTTTCACGAATTCATGGATTTGGCCAAAGCCAACCATCTGAAATACTTGGTCGAAGCGCGTTCCGGCGGAATGATCGAGAATCTTCCCGAAGACGCTCGCGAGTCCTTGGAGGAATGGGCCGACGATGAACTGGGTCGCGAGCAGTATCTTGACATCTTGTGCAATCGAACTTTTCGGCAGACCCTGCTGACCCACGAGGGGGTGCGCCGGCTCGATGAACCGTCGCCCGATGCGCTCGACTCACTCTGGATTGGGACGAGCCTGGGCCCGGTCTCGCCCGATCCCGACGTCGTCTCCCTGGCGCCCGAGGAATTTCGGATGGCAGAGGGAGAGGCGAGTCTGTCGACCAACAACCCATTGATCAAGGCGGCATTGGTCGCCTTGTTTGAGATCGCACCGCGCTCGATTCGCTTCGAAACCCTTTGGGAACGCGTCTTGTCACGTTTGGGAAGTGACGCGAATTCCAACACGCCCCAAGATCCAGGCCACTTGAAACAGGCTCTCCTTCGCTGCTTCATGTCCTCTCTGATTCAATTGCGCACGCGTCCTCCCGTCTTCGCGTCTGAGATCAGTGAGCGACCTCTGTCCAGTCCCCTGGCGCGGATTCAGGCGGAGGATGAGGAGCGTCTGATCAACCTTCGCGGTCGGACCGTCCGTCTCGATCAGTTCGAGCGGCTTGTGCTCCGGGCCCTTGATGGGAAGAACAATCGCCAGGCGATCCTTGACTCGCTGCTGGCGCTCGTCGACTCCGGCGAATTTTCGATCCATGAGGAAGGGCGACCCATCGAGGATCGGAACAGGATTGTGCAGATTCTCAGCGGCGAGCTTGAGCCTTGCCTCGAGCGACTGGCTGCACGCGCCCTTCTGGTCAGTTGATCGGGGGTGTGAGATTTAGGATTCCTGCGCGGTGTTATGTAATGCGATTTTGCTTGTATTGCCATGGGAACCACAGGCGAATGGTATGCAGTTGTGTTGAAAATCATTAAAGAGCAGGCAGGGCGTCCGCGATCCCGGGGGATGGAATCCCGGTCGAGGTTTCATTGATGAGGCGATTTGTATTGAAACTCAGTGCATGGACGAATTGGGCCACGCGTGCACTGGGCTCGCATGTTGAAAAGAGAGGACTACATGTCTCGCTAATGCTACGGGAAAGTGCTCGATATGAATTTGGCAAGTCCCCTCTTCCAAAATTCTTGGTCCAACGGTAATTTTCTAACGCTAGCTTCATAACTCAAGGAATGAGCCTCGATTTATAGGCCGTGTCTCAAGGAGGAGTCAGTCCATGGTCACTCCTAAGCGTGCATGGTCCACTCTTGTCCGCTGGTGGCCTCGGTCCGAGCATTCGGTTCTCAGGTTACTCACGATCGGTGCTCTGGTCGTCTCGGCCTTCCATCTCCACGACCGCGCCAATCAACTCGAACAACGCGAACGTTCTTTGCAACAAAGAATGGCCGCTTTTTCGCGTCAGATCCAGGAGCAGGACGAACGAGCGGGGGCTCTCGGAGCGTTGCCCGCTTCCCTGGAAAAGGTCGTTGAGGCCACGGCGGAGTCGTCGTCTCCTCTCGTCGACAGCGAGGTTCGGCGGGCTGACTACCGGCAAACGATTCGACCTGTAGCCCTCAAGGCCAGAGACTAATCAATCGTTGCGGTTCCGGTCTGTGTCGGCCGATCGGCTCTTTCTGAGTGCTCGGCCGATCGGCCTGCAGCCTAGTTTCGTCGCGTCGGCAAGGCCTGAATTCGACCCTCCGAAAGCCACTCTCATTTCGGGTGGCTGTTGTCCAACTGGAGGAGGGAGATTTCGGGCGGGCAGAAGAAGCGAATGCGCGGAGCCTGTCCCCGTTCGCAGCCAACCCCTCGGCTGACGTAGAGCCTGTTCTCGAGGAGTGAATGCAGGCCGCCGGCGGCGACCGGGCGAGGCACATCGCTCAAGGTCATGGGGGGACCAAAGCCGGGGATGACGATTTGGCCGCCATGCGTGTGGCCGGCGACGGTTAGGTCGATCCGAGAACGACGCTTGAGCCCGAGCGCGACGTCGGGTCGGTGGGCCACAAGGATGCGGACGTCATCGACTCCTGGGTCCGTTTCCAACTGGTGCACGGTTCCTCTGGCTTGACCGGTACTCACATCCAACTCGATGCCCCCGATCGTCACTTGCCGGTCGCCGAGTTTGATTCGGGTCGTTTCATTGACGAGCAAGCGAATCCCCGCTGCTTGAAGAATCTCTTCGAGGCCATAATGGCCTTGGTCGACGTCGCCCAGGACGAAGTAAACGCCTCCGGGGGCGGACAGTTGGCTGAGCAATGCGATGAGATCCGCCCGATTCGCTTCGAGGTCTTTCTCGGAGCCTTGGAACAAGTCCCCCGGCATTAAAATCAGGTCGGGACGGAGCGCCATCAGCCGATCGAAGGCAGACCGCTCGTAATCCGTGATTCGTGACGTCTGAAGGTCAGCGATGACCCCGATCCGGATCGTTGTTTTCCCTTGGCGTGTCGGAGCAAGCGGGACTTGAGCCGTTTCCAACTGGAGGCGAAAGGGCTCGATCCAACTTGCATAGAGGCCGATCGGCAACAACGCAAAGGCCCCTGCCGCGAAGATCCGAGCCGACTTCGACACGGTCACCCGCCGCCCTTCACGTAACGGGAGGTACGATGCGCCAAGGATGGTCATCGCGGTCGCGGGTGGGAGGATTACGAGATCGATATAGATCAGGTTAATCACTCCGAAGAGATTGAATCCCAGCAAAGTGAGCGGGGTAAGCTTGATCACGAAGACCAACCCGGTGATCAACACCGCGCTGAGCACGTGTCCCATACCGATTACCGGAGAATCTCTTCGTTCGCCAAGCCATCGGGTCCTGAAGAAGACGGCCGCAATGACGAAAAAATCAATGAGAGTGGATAGGATTACGACGAGTGAGAAAGTTTGCTGTGACATGGCACCGGATCAATTCTATCATTTGATGACGGTTGAACTCGTTCATCCGAAGCAAAAAAACGACCCAGACGACGCACTCGCAACTTGCGATCAATTTCAGGACCGTGCTCCTTGCGCAAGCCGACAGAGAGGGATCAGGATAATCGGCAACCCTGGTTGCCGTCGAGATCGAGATGATTGCGGTGGTTTTCCCAAGGGCTGGGCCCAGGCGCAACGTCTTGTGCCGGTTGGCTCAAGGGGCTGGGCTTCCGGGGCGATTGGGGGCAGCGTATGCTGGAGACCTGACAAGGGGTATTCCGAAACGGGTGCAACACACGGGGGACCGTCAAGAAACGAGGGTTGGCCCCGCCGGTTAGCCTCGCCGGGGCCGCGACGAATCCGTCCGTCGGAAAGGCGTTGCAGGCATGACGTTCTTGAACCTCGATCGATTTTCCCGGTCCGGCAGAGAGCAACCCAACTTGGGACTGTTTTCGCCGATCTCCGAACGCTCCCTGGGATCGCAGGCTCCAGACTCAGACCCTGTCCACCACAGGCTGAGGCTCTCATGCACGCTTAAAGTGCAAGACACGTCCCACGGGCGGAGCACGCTCGCGGTCCTATGTCTTTGCTTCGGATTGAGCGGCGTTGTCGAGGCAGCCACGCCCGAGCCGGCCGCGCCGACTCTGCGGCCAGCGCGGCGTCCGGTTGCGCTCCGCTTCAACCGAGAGGGAACCCGGCTCTTCGTCGCAAATCGAAACAACGGGAGCCTCTCGGTCATCGACGCCCGGCAAGAGCGGGTCATCGCCGAGTATCCCGTCGGAAAAGGGTTGGCCGACCTCGTTCTTCTCCCCGATGGCACCTCGTGGCTTGCTCTTGATCAAGAGGAGAGCTCTGTCCTTCTGTTGGAAGAACGCGACGGTTCGCTTCAGGTCGTCGCACGGCAACCGGTGAAACTCGACCCGGTGAAGCTTGTACTCACTTCAGACGGGCTTACATGCATTGTAGCCTCACGCCTGGGACGTGCCTTGACCTTTTTTTCGTGGTCTCAGGCCCCAACCGATGCCCGAGCGATGTTGGGTTTGACCCACACGATCGACCTTCCGTTCAGTCCGCGCGACATGCTTCTGGACCGGGACGGGTCGACGCTCATCGTGGCCGACGCATTTGGCGGACAACTCGCACTGATCGATGTGCAGAGGGGTCGCCTGCTGGCCGTTCACTCGCTTCCCGCTCATAACATTCGAGGCTTGGCACTGACTCCCGACGGTGAGTCGTTACTGCTCGCCCACCAGGAGCTCAACCCGGACGGTCGCGCGATCCAGGACGACATCCAGTGGGGGGCGCTTGTCTCGAATAAGGTTCGGGTCCTCAAGCTTGCCCCACTCCTCGAGCGGCAGCCCAAAGCGCGAATACAACCCCCGGCAACCCCCGATCAGGTGATCGAACTCGGCCGCTTCTCGGGCGATCCGTCTGCGCTCGCCTGTGACCGTAAGGGGAGAGTGATCCTCACCTTGGCCGGAGTCGACCAAGTGGTCACCGGATTGGACTATGCTCATCTCGAGATCCGAACCGGCAGCGGCAAGCGCCCAACCGCCATTGCGCTGGACGCCGACCAGTCGCGGGCGTATGTGGCGGACACGCTCGACGACACCGTCTCCGTGTTCGAGATCAAGTCGGGGAAGCGTCTGGCCCAGATCCCGCTTGGACCGAGCCGGGACCCCTCGATCGAGGAGCGTGGAGAACGCTTGTTCTACGACGCTCGGCTCTCGCGCGGGGGTTGGATGAGTTGTCAGAGTTGCCATACCGACGGCCACTCGAACGGCCTCAACGTCGACACGATTGGCGACGGGGGCTATGGGGCCCCCAAGCGCGTCCCTTCCTTATTCGGCACGAGTCGGACGGGACCTTGGGGATGGACCGGGCGGAACGATCGCCTTGATGAGCAAGTCCATCAATCCACCGTAACGACCGTTCAGGGAGTTTGGCCCACCGAGTCCGAAGTGGCGGAGATGTCCGCCTTCCTGCGGACTCTGTCACTTCCGCGGACACCCCCGCTCGCCCCCTCGAAAGCGGCTTCTGCCAGACGCGGCCAGACGCTTTTCGAGGCGCAATGCGCCACCTGCCATGCGAAACCGGAGTACACGTCGGCCCAACGCTACGACGTGGGCTTGGCCGACGAAGTCGGGCAGAGTCGGTTCAATCCGCCGTCCTTGCGAGGGGTCCAGTATCGCGCTCCTCTCTTGCACGATGGGCGGGCCAAGACGTTGGACGAGGTCTTTCGCAAGTACAGGCACCCACAGGACACAGACTGGACGGCCGAGGAAGTCACAGACATCCTGACCTTCCTCGAGTCGCTCTGAAGTGTTCGAGCTGTTTTCTGCTCCTTCAAGGGGACCGTGACATGAGCATTTTTCGTGACGACCTCTTTCGAGATCAGGTGGTCTTGATCACGGGTGGAGGAACCGGCATCGGCCGAGGCATCGCGATGGCCCTGGCGGCTCATGGCGCAGACACGGCCATTCTCAGTCGGACCGCCGAGCACCTGGATCCGACGGCGACCGAGATCCGCAACTCGACCGGTCGCCGCTCTCTCGCCCTTGTGGCCGACGTCCGCCAGCCGGAACAGGTTGAGGCCGCGGTCGGCCGCGTTGTCGAGGAACTCGGCCGACTGGATATCGTAATCAATGCCGCCGCCGGAAATTTTCTCTGCCCCTCGGCCGACCTCTCCCCCAATGGTTTTGGTACGGTCCTGGATATTGATGCGAAGGGGACTTGGAACGTGTCGAGGGCCGCGTATCATGCCTGGCTGCGCGACCACGGCGGGCGGATCCTGAACATCAGCGCCACGTTGCACTACGGTGGGACCCCCGGCCAGGTCCACGTGGCCGCAGCGAAGGCGGCCGTCGATGCCTTGACCCGGA
Organism: Singulisphaera acidiphila DSM 18658; assembly: GCF_000242455.2. GTDB lineage: Bacteria > Planctomycetota > Planctomycetia > Isosphaerales > Isosphaeraceae > Singulisphaera > Singulisphaera acidiphila. Next base: position 2,954,962 of record NC_019892.1, on the reverse strand, counting down.
CCCTGGCCGTAGAATGGGGGCCGCAAGGAATCCGGGTCAATGCGATCGCTCCGGGGCCGATCAGTGACACTGAAGGAGCCCGCCGCCTCTTTCCCGACACGATTGCGGATCGACTCAAGCGGATCATTCCGGTGCGCCGGCTCGGCCGGATCGAGGATGTGGTCAACCTGACCCTCTTCTTACTGAGCGACGCGGCTGCCAATATCAACGGAGAAATCGTGGTGACCGATGGCGGCCTTTGCCTTTCCGGTAACCTCAATCTCTTCGCGGAAGCGCTCCGATCGAAGTCCTGAGTGCGAACTCGGGAAGCCCGTCAAACTCGATTGTCGTCGCTTGTTGCGGAGGGCCATCAGGCCGTCGGAGAAGGTCGTAGGCTACGACCGTGAAGAGTCCAAGCGCTATGAGCATGTGACAGCCGAGGCCTCGGGCGACAGGGAGAGCGGTTCCGACCAGCGAAAGGCTTCCGCAAGCCCAGAGCAGGCGACGTCGCGGGGCGAGAAAGATCACTGCCGGCGATAACCAGAGGAAGTAATGGTGCCAGCAGATGGGGGTGCTGGCCAGCATCACAATCGAGGTGAGTGCAAACATTCCCAGCGTGGCCCGTTGCGGTTCGGCGGTCCTGGTTTTCTGAGCGATGACGATCCAGGCCATGACCAATCCCGCCAGTACGAGCCCCCAGAGGAGCCAGATCCGGCTCAAGGAGAGGATTCCCAGGGAAAGTGCATGAAGCGGTTGGTTCGCGCCGAGATCTCCGAACGTCCGAGCCAGAACGATCGGCAAGCTCTCGTTGTTTACCCGAAGGTCGGCATGTCGAGCGACCAGATGCCATGGTTTCTCGGCGCTGCTGAGCCAGACGGCCTGCTCCCGGATTGCGGCGAGTGCTGAGGACCAGCCGACCGCGACGACAATGACACCCAGGCCCAGTGTTATGGTCAAAGCCATGGCCGGCCAGACTCGCCATGTGCGGGCTCGTGCGATAATCGTGGCCCAATGGAGGATCGGCAAAATCTTGATCAGGCCGGCCAGTCCCACGAGCCCGACGCTTGTCATCGCTTTTTTCTGGAGCAGAGCCCGCAGTCCCAGCGCGACCAGACAGACATTGATGGGATCGCTCTGGCCAAGCACCAAGGCGTCGATGAAGAAGGGGAGGACGACAAACCAGGCCGGGGCTTGCTGGCGCAATGTGAGACCCGACAATCTTTCAAAAATCCGAGGCAAAGCGCCGACAGCCGCGAAGGAGAGCACTGCCCAGACCGTTGATGCTAGACCGATGGGCAGGGAAGCCAGCGGTGATAGCAGAACATGGAACGAGACGGGGTAGCGCGGTTGGGCCGAGACGTGTAACCGGCTGGTCCTCCAGAGTGCCTGGGCCGCGAGATATGGATACTTGAAGTCATTACCGCGCTGAGCGCTGCGCAGCACTACATACGTGAAGAAAAGGGCCAGGCCAATCGTCGCCAAGAGCCTACGCCTGGTCACATCCAACCATCCTGTCGTAACACAGATCACTCAATCTGGCGTTCGTTGGGGACCGCGCTTTGGGGAGGCGACGCGGTCAGTGGTTTAGCCCCTCCCTCGCCATCGAGTCGACATGATCGCCGGGTTCTGGCCCGCTGGCAACCTTTCTTGCCCAGCCGACCCTGAGTTCCTAGGGTTCAGAGGCGTGAAGCCTCGCTTTTTCGGCCCGATTCGCTCCGGAAGCGCACCTTTGCCCCGAGATGGAAACGATGGTGCGGCCCGAGCGATTGCCTAACGGTTCGCCAGCCGGTTGTAGCGATCTTGACTGGAAGGGCCGCTCGAAGACGAGATGGAAGAGCGCCGCGGCGAGAAGGATTGCTGGTGAGGCAACCAGGACTAAGACCCAAAGTCTTGCGTCAGGGCTGAACTGCCATCGACGCAAGACGGCGTCTCCCAGAGCCAGAAGCGGATAGTGGATGAGGTAGAGGCTGAAAGAAATCGTGCCGAGTGCAACGGCCACTTGCCCCTCGAGAAGGCGAAGCAGAGGAAGCCGGGGTCCCACGGCAGTGGGCAAGGCACGACGCGACCAGCGGACCAGCAACCCGGCCATCAACACGCCGATGAGCGGGTCGATCAGCATAAAGTTGCGATCGTCGGTCCCGGCGATCGCAAGGCCCGCACAGGTTATCGCGACCAGGCCGAGTCCGACGGCGACGAGCCCCCCTCGGATCCAGCGGTTCTCGCTGACCGAAGGATGACGGTGAGCCGCGAGGGCTGAGGCCATGCCGAGTGTGAAGAGGCCGGCGAACCAGGGGCACAACTCGCGCAGTGCGGGGTTTTTTAAGGGGATTGCAAGTGCCGCCACCGCATAACCGATGGCGAAGCCCCCGGCGATCGCCGCGAGGAGGCCGCATCGCCGCCAGAGCCCCACGAGGACGGGAAACAGAAAGTAGATCTGCCACTCCGTCGCGACGCTCCACAGCGGCGGCTCGATCTTGAAAAGCCAGCGCTCGCTCAGGTTGTGAACGAGAAAGAGATGAGACGCGATGACGCCCGGGCGAAACGCCGGCAGCGCGCGGTCCCAAGGACGACTTGCGGGATGCCCGAGATCCGGGATCAAGGCGATCAGGACCCAGCAGAAGACGAGAGACCCAAAATAAGGAGGGAGGATTCGCCGGGCTCGCCGCCTGAGAAACGTACCAAAACTGGTGGGATAATGGCCTGACGGATCGCGGGCCGTCGGCAGCATGAGGCAGTAGCCCGAAAGGACGATGAAGACCGCAACCGCGCCGTGGCCATGTCGGAGGAAGAATCGAACCGCAAGCCCTGGTCCGGAGAGTCCACCGGGTGGGATCATCAGCGCGGCATGGTGCAATGTGACGTAGAGCGCGGCGAGCCCCCGGATCCCATCCAGGAATGCCAGCCGAACTGGACCGACAAGGTCTGGCGGAGACGCGTTTGCGATGGACAAGCGACACCTCCATGTGATCGCGTGGCGGCGCCTCGTCTGGGCGCGACTTGGAATCGCAGACGCCAAGTATGCCCGCCCCCCTTCATTTCGGCGAGTCCAGTCCGCGCTCCCTTGGAGTGCCTTTCATTCTCACACCCAGCAACCACAGGGCGAGAATTTCTCGATATCAGGAAATCCGGGCACGAAGGCTGTCCTTCATAAGATGAGATCGACCGGCCTTGTACGGCTGCATTCTCGTAACGAGCGCGAGGCCGCTGAACCTCAGGCCAATGAGCATGCCGAGCCTGCTTGATTCATCCTTGAAGTTCACGCTTTACCCAGGATCATATCCATGACCCAGCAGTTGCGCATGTGCGTCTCCGACTCGTAACAGTGCGTCTTCAACGCCGGAGCGTCTCCGCAAGGTATCGGCCAGGTCGTGGAACCGGTCGAAGTCCCGCGCGTCGTGCGTGGCTTGTACGATCATCACCACTTCAAACGCGAGCCAAGTCGAGGCGAAATTGACAGTACAGAAGGGATTGCCGAACCGTCGCCGGCCATAATAATTGCGAAAAACTCCCAATCTATGGAATAGCTATAATTGTTGTAGTCGGTCAATTCGATTTAATCGTGGTAGATTTCGTTGCGTGCCCTTTGTAAAGGACACCGGACTTGCCAGGTTGTCGGCAAACCGCTTGGCCGTTTCGACGACCACCGAGTGGTGCCCTTCGTCGGGGAGTAAGTACCGGAGGCGCCGGCAGCATGCCACCGTAAACAGCAGGAGCTTCCGATCGCTCGCTTTGCTGCGTAAGAACCGCAACATCGGCCTTGGATCAGTGCCGCCCATCCACTGAGCTTCGGTCATCGTCCGTTAAAACCAACGATGCGACGGCCACGGAACGGGCCCATTTCGAGAATTAAAAAAAAAGAGCCGGTCGCCGGGGACAGATCGACCCTGGCGAATCGGCTCATAAGGGAAACCATGACGGATGTCACAGGTTTTACTTCTGTCTTCGGCACCATTCGAGGGGTGGCTAACGGATGGATTAGCCTTCCCCTTTTGATTGCCGAATCGCGGTGGGAACAATTTCCCGAAGTTTCTTCGATCGTGGAGTTCAACCGAAAGCTGATTCGGTAGTCAGATGTTGCGGAACTTCCCAGAAGCGAGCAACAAATTGCACGATCAACGTCCGCTCGAAGTCAAAGTGAAGTCATGGAATTTGACTTTTTTGGGAACCTCACCCGTCACTGTGAAGAGGCTTTCGAGCATTTCCCCAAACGCATCGGTCCGAATGCTGTAGAAATTGTGCTTCGCTTCGCGCCGGGCTTCGATGAGGCCCGACACCCGCATCAGGGCCAGGTGGTGGCTGACGGCGGGCTGGCTCTGTCCCAGTCGTTCGCAGAGATCGGTCACGTGCAGTTCGCTGTGCTCTGCCAGCAAGAAGAGGATGCGAAGTCGGGTCTCATCGCTGAGAAGCCGAGCGACCTGAACGAGTTCGCGAATCGACTTGTCTGCCGCGGAAGGCGCTGGGGTGGCCGAATTCCGAGAGGCTGAGGTCGTACGCTTGGTGTCTGTACTAGCCATTGCTGAGTTTTCCTCGAGAGTAAGGGGGGAGACACTTTCCATGAAGTTGATTAGCAGCATATCACATGCCAATCCATTGCCGCTAGTCGGAGAATTGGTCTGACGTTTGTCCCTGAATCGCATGTTCATTGGGCTCGACTGAGCACTGGTCACGCGAATCGAGCAAACGGTTGGGGGAGTTCATCGAACTTGAGCGTAACATGGGAAATCAGATGGGGGGAGTTGACTCGGAATTCTCGCTCGCATATCCAAACGAGTTAAGGAATCGATGGATCAATCGTGACTTTTGCCGCGACTTGGGGACGATCGCCTGCAGTTGGTAAATGCGGTGATTGATGATATAGTAGCGAAGCACACCGTACGAGCCTTCGTCCGACTCCACTTGCACTTCGCGGCCGTTCCACCTTTTCGCCAGCCTGATCGATTCCTGGGCAATGATCCTCGTTTTTGCGGCTGACGTCGCTTGCTGCGAGATCGTCGTCAGGATTTCGTCTTCGCGATCAAGCGAAATATGTGAAGGAACCTCGTTCTGGATACAGCCGAAAACGGTGGCACCATTCGCGGAGACCCACTTGAGTTCGGTCGTCTCGAAGGTGGCCGGTCCGTCGGCCACCGAGCGCTGGGAGACTTCGGGATTGACGGGCATCCAGAGTCGGCTCTGTCCGTCCGGCATTGAAACCGGCCGCCACTCTACGCGATCGGCCTCGAACGTGGATCTTGACCGGACCAATGTCGCCAAAACGGCCACTGCAACGATCACAATCAGTAAATTTGCAACCTGGAGGATCCATCGTCTCGGCGCGATTCGCTGAGGTGATGGTGGATCCGTCGGCTGCATAACCCTTCTGTTCCGCTTGGGCGACGTTTCGAGAAATCTAATTCTCGCCGGTGTGCATGTCTCTTCTATCGTACCCTGGCTTGCGTCTCAGACCAATAGCCGTTGAAGGAACGATGAGAAGAGACATCGTGGCGAATTTACGAATTCGGAATCGTTGAGGAGATGGGAGGTCGCATCATCGCCTTTCCTCGACCAGACTGATACCACCTTCTCGAGGGGTGTCCCATCTCTCCAGCCGCCTCTGCCCCTCGATCGATCCGCATTTCCTCGCAACCTAAAATAAATGGTTCGACCACGGTGAAGTCAGGTTGATCTGTTCGCATCGAAGGCCCTGAGGGTCAGTCCCGTGATCCAGCTTCGGAGGATGATCCGCGACGACATCGCCCACGGGATGCGTTTCAAGGAACAGGCAGGCTGGAATCAGGTTGAGCCTGACTGGCAGCGTCTGTTCGCTCTACAGCCGGACGGTGCCTTCCTCGCCGAATGCGACGGCATGCCGGTCGGCACGGTGACGACCTGCCGCTTCGGGCCCGTGGCCTGGATCGCGATGATGCTGGTCGATGAGGCCTTTCGAGGGCAAGGCATCGGCCGACGACTGATGTCCAGGGCAATCGATGACCTCGACCGCCACGAAGTCCAATCGATCCGCCTCGACGCCACGCCACTGGGTCGTCCGCTCTACGAGTCACTCGGCTTTGTCCCGGAAACGACCTTGATCCGCTTTGGGGGGATCCTCCGTCCTGCTGATGAAGTTGCCGCGCTTGCCCCTTGGAATTCAACGAGGCCTGAGGAGGAACTCATGGCCCTCGATCGCGAAGTGACCGGCACCGACCGGGGAAAACTCATCTCTCGGCTCATCGCCGAGCATGGTGATTCCCTTCGTGTCGTCGAGGACGATCGAGGGGTGGAGGGGTTTCTGATGACTCGGCCCGGTTCGAACGCACGCCAAATCGGACCTTGTCTCGCGAGCGATCGGGCCGGCCGATGGCTGCTCGCCGACGCCGGGCGGAGATACGCGGGCGAGCCGGTGGTGATCGACATTCCCACCGGACATCACCAGGCGATCGCGACGGTCGAGCGGCTGGGCCTACAACCCACTCGCCACTTACTTCGGATGGGACGGGGTCCTCGAATTGCCGAGGACCTGTCCCGGCTCTGGGCCAGCGCGGGGCCGGAGAAGGGTTGAAACCATGGGCCGGCCGGCGGATCAGGCTCCTTGAAGCTCAAGGCAAACTCAGAGCAACAGTGGCAGCAACCTGGATTGGGGGGAAGACCGAAAAGCCGGTGATCCGTCGGCCCTCGATCAAGGTGCGGCCTTACTGGCGGCCTTTTTCCGTTGGGCGGCCTTCTTGGTCGCCGGTCCTTTCGAGTTGCCGCCAATGTCGGCCTGATCGCGAGTGGGGAGGTGCTTGGCGAGCTCCGCCTTTTTGGCGGTGTAGTCCGGAAGGGCGGCGAGGTTCGTCCACTCGTTCGGATCCTTGGTCTCGTCGTAGAGTTCCTCATCGCCATTGGCATAACGAATATAGCGCCATTCATCCGTGCGGACGGCATGATTCTTGAATCGGTAGGTCGTGAGTGCGGGGTGGTCCCAGCCTGACTTGGGATCGCTGAGGAGGGGTCGGAGACTTTGCCCTTCGACGTGTTTCGGCGTGGGAAGACCGCAGAGATCGGTCAGAGTCGGGTAGATCGACATAAAGTCGATCGCTCGATCGCAGGCGACGTTTGGCTTCGTCAATCCAGGGACGATCCAGATCAACGGCGAGCGTGTGGACTCTTCCCAGAGGGCGAACTTGCGCCAATGCTGCTTCTCACCGAGATGCCAGCCGTGGTCGGACCAGAAGACGACGATCGTGTTGTCGCGATACTCGCTCTTGTCGAATGCGTCCATCAACCGGCCGATCATCGCGTCCGAGTAGCTGATGGCGGCGAGGTAGCTCTGGATCGCTTCCTTCCACCGTCCTGAAGCCAGGATCTTGGCGTGATCGGTCTCGGGGTGAGCCATCTTGACGCCAGCGGGGGGAATATCGGTGAGGTCGGTCTCAAGGTAGGGGGGGAGCTTGATCTGGTTGAGGGGGTGCATGTCGTAATACTTGCGCGGGACGTTCCAAGGCATGTGCGGTTTATGGAGTCCGCAGGCAAGGAAGAACGGCTTGTCGTGCTTCTTCTGCAACTGTTCGATCGCATAGCCGGTGATCTTCCACTCGCGAAGATCTTCGTCCTTGCAGTCGAGAGGCGCGAATGCGATCCCACCAACGCCAGTGTCACCGGTCGGCTTGGGGTCTCCCCCTGAGTTCGTCAGGTAGTCGTCCCATTCGCTGGGACGTGTGTACGCCTCATGGTAAATCTTCCCCGAGCCGCTGACGTCGTATCCGGCATTGCGAAATTGCGTTGTGAGCATCAACTCTTTCGGCATCACCGTGCGCCAGTCGTTGTTGTTTTCGTAGACTCCGGACGTCGATGGCCGCAGCCCGGACATCAACGCGGCTCGCGAGGGATTGCAGACCGGAGCCGCACAGTAGCTGCGAGTGAAGTAAACGCCGCGCGAGGCAAGCTTGTCGATGTTTGGTGTGGACGTCTGCGGATTGCGGCCGAGATAGCCGACCCAATCGCGCATGTCATCGACGGCGATGAAAAGGACATTGGGGCGCTTGGCAGCCGGCTCAGCTGCGGCAAGGAGCGTCGGCACTCCAAGGAGCACAGCGATCAGGGATCGCAGGAAACAGCGAGGCATGCGTTGACTCCAGGTGATGTCGGGTTTTTGATTGTGGGAACTCGCCTGAAATACAGTAAACTTAAATTATGGAATTTCGATTATTTTTATCGATGCGTTGTGATTCCGGTAGAAGCGGGTGGGGAATCTGCGGTTCCAGGACGCTGAATTTGTGGGACGAACAGGGAACGTAAGTTCCCTGGTTTCAGCCCTCATTTCCACGTGGATACCGTGGTGGGCCGTGTCACCTCGGCGAGAATGGGGATACGACTGTCCCCTCTCGTAAGGGTGGGCACGGCTCACCAACTTTGCTCTCCTGCTTCAAATAAGGCAGGGAGATGATGCGTTTCGCTTGCCTTACTTGGCTGGAATGGATTGAGCCTGAGTGAGGAACCCGCGTCCCTTGAGCCAGGTGGCACAAAGCTTCGGCCATGCTTGGAACGCATCGTTCGGGGGGATCTTATCAGCCCATCCCGTGCCGAGACCGAGTCCATGTTGGCCCTTTTCGAACAGGTGCAATTCGACGGGCACCTTGGCTTTGCGAAGGGCGAGGGCGAACAGCAGGCTGTTCTCGGGAACGACTCCACTGTCTTCATTGGTGTGGGCGAGGAACGTAGGGGGCGTGTCTTTCGTTACCTGCGTCTCGTTCGAGAGGCTTTCGACCAGCTCTTTCGACGGGCTTTCTCCGAGCAAATTCTTCAGCGAGCCGGTATGGCCGTAGGGCGTGCCCATCGCGATGACCGGATAGACCAGAATGGCCAGGTCAGGCCGGCTGCTCGGACGTTCGAGCGGGTCGGAAGCGTCGGCCTTGCCTTCGTCGAAACGGGTGGCGGCCGTCGAGGCGAGGTGTCCACCGGCGGAGAAGCCGATGATGGCGACGCGCTTCGGGTCCAGTTCCCACTCCGATGCTCTCGCCCTGACGGTCCGAATGGCGCGTTGGGCGTCCTCGAGCATCCGGGGATGCTTGTAACGCGGGGCAAGCCTGTACTTCAATACGAACGCGGTCAGTCCCAGCGAGCGGGCCCATTCGGCGACGTCTTTCCCTTCATGGTCGGTTGCGAGGAAGCCGTAGCCGCCCCCCGGACAGACGACGATCGATCCGCCGTTAGCCTTGTCGCGGTCGGGCCGGTAGACCGTGAGGGTTGGGACGTCTCCCGCGTGGTACTGATCGCCGGTCTCGGCTCCCAACGCGCCTGGAGCGCCTTCAGCCCAGAGGGGAAAAGTCTTCGGCTCTTCGGCCGCGACGACGGCGGAGGCCGCGACGATGAGAGTCAGGAATGCTCCGAGGGTGGTCCGCATGATTTGAGTTGCCTCGCTGGAAAATCCGGGGAATTCGGGGGAGAGGCTCCAGTGTGGCGGGACCGTTCGACCCTGTCAAATCTCCCGTTCACCCGTTTTTCCGGTCGGTAGGCGTTCTTTGGATTCGGTGGGAAAGGGCGGTCCTGACACGCGTTTCCCCGGATCGGTTCGCCTGTTTTCGGGCCAACATGTGGCCCTAAAGCTGAGGCCCACCTTATAATCGACTCCTGAAAAATCTGATTCGGTGGTTCAGCGAGGGGAACGGAGCACGATGACCCGCACTGCGACTTTGACTTACGGCGACCAGACCATCGAACTTCCCGTGATCGAGGGCACGGAGGGGGAGTTGGGGGTGGATATCTCGCAGCTGCGGGCTAAGACCGGCTTGATCACGCTGGATCCTGGCTTTGGCAACACCGGGGCTTGTCAGAGCGGCGTGACCTTCATTGATGGCGATCAAGGGATCCTTCGCTATCGCGGCCTGCCGATCGAACAGCTCGCCGAGCATTCCACATTCGTCGAGACGGCTTGGCTCCTCATCAACGGCAAGCTCCCGAATAAGGCCGAGCTGGACCAGTTCAGCAAGCGGTTGACGAAGCATGCGCCCTTGCACGAGGGGTTCAAGAACCATTTCGAAGGGTTCCCCCTCAACGCCCCGCCGATGGCAATCCTCTCGGCGATGATCAACACTCTCTCCAGCTCCTCGTGCGATGGCAAGCTCCACGAAGACGACATTGACGACCTTTCGGCCAAGCTGATGAGCAAGGTTCGGACGATCGCGGCCTACTCGTACCGGAGGTCGCTGGGACTCCCCTTCATCTATCCTGACCCGAAGCTTCGCTACGTGGCCAACTTCCTCCACATGATGTTCTCGATGCCCTACGAGCAACACATCGCCAGCCAGGAGGTCGTTGATGCTCTCAACCTGATCCTCATGCTGCACGCCGACCATGAACAGAATTGCAGCACGTCGACGGTCCGGGTCGTTGGCTCGAGCAAGGCGAATCTCTATGCGTCGTGCGCCGCGGGCGTGGGGGCGCTCTGGGGCCCCTTGCATGGGGGGGCGAACGTGGCCGTGCTCGAGATGCTCGAGGCGATTCACGAAGGGGGAATGTCGGCTGCGGAGGCCCTCGCATTGGCGAAGGACAAGCAGAGCGGGTTCAAACTGATGGGTTTCGGACACCGGGTCTACAAAAACTTTGACCCCAGGGCCTTGATCTTGAAACGTGCCGCGGACAGGGTCCTCGGGCGTCTGGGCGTTCAAGATCCGCTGCTTGACGTGGCTCGGAAGCTCGAAGAGCTTGCGCTGATCGACCCGTACTTTGTGGAGCGGAAGCTCTATCCCAACGTCGACTTCTACAGCGGCATCATCATGCGGGCGATGGGCATCCCCACGTCCATGTTCACGGTCATCTTTGCGATCGGACGGATGCCCGGCTGGATCGCGCATTGGAAAGAGCAGAACCACGACCGAGCGAGCCGGATTGCGCGTCCCCGTCAAATCTACATCGGGCCGAAGGAACAGGTCTACACGCCGATGGATCAGCGTTGAACTCGTCCTCTTTCTTGAGGAGGCAAGCGACGGGCGGACGGGACACGCTGGAGGACCCAGTCACGTTTTCGCGAAGCCGTGTCTTGCGTCGCTTGCCGATGGGATCGCCCTGTTCTACGCCTGAAACCTTGTGACCGTTCCCCCCCCTTGCTCTTGTCCCCCCCTCCCCTGCTCCTCCGAATCTCCTCCGGATCGTCGCTGATGATCGATCGGGTGGACCAAAATCTGGCGGTTCGCGGCTCAGAGATCGGGCCGCCGAACCGCAATCCGCTCGCTTCAGCGGGGCCTGATGTTGCCTCGGCCACGGCTGGGCTAGAATCTTGCGCAGTGTCCCTTTATGAGGCTGCCCTCAGGCTCGAACGGAGATCCTTTGCCGATGATGCTTCCCCATCACCGTCTTCTTGTTCTTTTGACGGTCGTATCGCTTCAGGTGACGACCTTTGCTGTGGGAGCCGACGACTCCAAGGCGCCAGACGACATTCCCAAGGGGGTTGTGACTAAGTACACCTTCGACCAGAGCAAGATCTTTCCGGGCACCGTGCGCGACTATTGGATCTATGTGCCGCAGCAATACGATCCCGCCAGGCCCGCCTGTGTCTACGTGAACCAGGATAATGTTCAATTCAATGCGCCGGCCGTCTTTGATCGCCTGATTCATGAGAAGGAGATGCCGGTCGTCATTGGGATTTTCGTCACACACGGACGTGTGAAGGCCCTCTCCGACGCGGCCCTCGATCGTTTCAACCGAAGCTATGAATATGATGGTCTCGGTGACTCGTACGTCCGTTTCCTGCTCGATGAGCTCTTGCCCGAGGTCGAGAAAAAGACGACTTCGGACGGTCGGCCCATTCACCTCTCGAAAGAGGGCAACGACCGTTGCATCGGTGGTTCGAGCAGTGGAGCGATCGCCGCATTCACCGCGGCCTGGGAGCGTCCCGACGCGTTTCAACGCGTGTTCAGCTCGATCGGGACCTACGTCGGCCTGCGTGGAGGCAACGTCTACCCGACCTTACTGCGCAAGTACGAGCCGAAATCGATCCGCGTCTTTCTCCAGGATGGCAGCACCGATCTGAACATCTATGGAGGCGACTGGTGGATGGCGAACCAGGAAATGGAACGAGCGTTGCGCTTTGCCGGCTATGAGGTGAGTCACGTCTGGGGCGAAGGGGGCCACAACGCGACGCAGGCCACCGAGGTGTTTCCGGACGCCATTCGTTGGCTCTGGAAAGACTGGCCGAATGCGGTGAAAGCCGGGGAAGGATCTCCCCAACTTCGCGAAATCCTCCAACCCGGCGAGCCCTGGACGCTCGTGGCCGAGGGCTACAAATTCACGGAAGGCCCCGCGTCGAACGCCAAAGGTGAAGTCTTCTTCAATGATATTCCGAACGCGAAGACGTACAAGATCGGCCTTGACGGCGCGGTGAGTCTCTACCTCACGGATTCCAAGAAAGCAAACGGGCAAGCCTTTGGACCGGACGGCCGGCTTTACGCCGTGGCTTCGGGAACGGAGCAAGTGCTCGCCTACGATTCCGACGGCAAGGCGACAGTCGTGGCCGATGGGATTCGCGGCAACGACCTGATTGTTCGAAACGATGGCTTGGTCTATGTCACGAATCCCAGCCGCAACAACACGGAGCCGAGCACCGTTTGGCTGATTCGTCCGAATGGCGAGAAGCAGGTCGTCGACACCGGCCTGAAGTTCTCCAACGGCGTGACGTTGTCACCCGACCAATCCCTGCTGTACGTGGCCGATAGCCGTTCGAAATGGGTCTACAGCTATCAGATCCAGGGGGACGGCACGCTCGCCTTCAAGCAGAAATATTATCATCTTCATGTGCCGGATAGTGCCGATGACAGCGGCGCTGACGGGATGTGCGTGGACCGGGACGGCCGGCTCTATGTGGCCACCAGAATGGGTGTGCAGGTCTGCGATCAAGCGGGTCGGGTGAATTGCATCATTCCGACGCCCAACGGCAAGGTTTCCAACCTTCGCTTCGGTGGTGAGAATTTTGACACCCTCATTGCCACGAGTGGTGACCGGGTCTTCAAGCGGAAGCTCAAGGTGAAAGGGGCGAACGCCTTTCAGACTCCCGTCCGTCCCGCGGCGCCGCGGCTCTGATCGGCGGCTTGACCGAGGTCGGGGTTGACAAGTTGGACAATTAGGACTCAGATCAGGGGGACCACGCACTCCGTGGTCCCTTTCGCTTTTTATCTGAAGTCGCGACGCACCTGGACGGGCCACCATCGTCATTTCTCTTACGAGGTGGCCAAAGTTCGGATGGGACTCCAGAGAAGGATCGGGCCGTTGAGTCAGCCCTGATGGCTGAGTGTAGACCGGTCATTGCCCACATCTATGGGTTGGTGCCGGCCGCAAGTCGCTGCGCATGGATCTCCAAGGAAGGAGGCCGTCGGTGTCGACCGTGAGAGCAAAAACGCCAAGGCGGAGTTGGTCCGTCGCATTTGTCATTCTGACCTTGTTCGAGGGGGGGTGTGCCTCGATGGGCATAGCCGACCGTCAGGAACGAGGCTCGGAAACTCAGTCGCCCTCGGATGAGGGGACCAACTCGGGCACAACCCTCGGAACCGACTCCACGACTGTCAAGCCGGGCCGGACGATCGCGCCTCCATCGATGGGCATCGACCTCAGTCGCTCAACCCTCGACAAGGGAAGGGTGGAGGGAAGCCTCTGCCTCACAATGGCCGGAGAGATTCCCCTGAAGAATCGAATCGGATTCGTGGTTCCCGTCAACTCCGAGTCGGCAACGCAAAACGCGATCAGACCAGACCATTCCTGCGAACCAAGCTGAGTAGTTTGCGGAATCCGCTGGATCGATGTATTCGATAGATTCGTTAAAGCTTTCCATCGCGCAGGTCGAAGTTTATCAGGTAGATGATACGTAATGGTGCAGACGCCGGTGATACCCTCCGTCCCGGAACGTTGTACTCGGGGGAGTTCGAATCATGTCAATGGATTTCAGGTGCCGGAAAGCTTGCGCCGTTCTCCTCGGCCAGGCCCTTATGGCATCGATTGCTGTGCAGGCTGCGATTGCCCAGCAAGAGGCTCCTTTGCAGGAGCCCGCGGCTTCCAACGCTTCGATGGATGCCGCAACTCCGAATCTCGCCGTCCCCCCCGCGGCTGATGGTTCTGAGGTTCTCCCTGTACCGGCGACAACGCGTGAAGGTGCGCTCGAAGACCGTATCCGTCAGCTGGAAACGATGGTGAAGACACTGTCGGGACAAGTCCAGCAACTCAAGCCTGCTGGTGGCAACGGCGGCGCAGGTAATGGTAACGGCAATGGTGGCACGGGTGAAGGGCCAGGGCCTAACCCAGGCTCGGGCGATACCGGATCGGCCGCGAACCTCGCCACTCCGTCTGCGAGCGGTGGAGCGGCCGCTCCTGGCCAGTCCCCGCCGCCGAACCCTTCTCCCTCCGCACGGTTCAATTCACCGACGACCCTGCAGAACGTTCCGGGGAAGGTCAAGTTCGGTCCCGGCTTCGAAATCAAGAGCAACGACGACGAGTACTTTTTCCAGTTCCACAACCTGTCCCAGTTTGATTATCGCGGCTACCTTCAGGGGGGCCAGGATCCGACTCACGATACCTTCGCGATCCCTCGCCAATGGTTCATGTTTAGCGGTCGGATCACACGACCCTATGGGTATTTCGTCTCGCTCCAGAACGGTCTGGACACCGTCTTGTTGCTCGATGCCTTCCTTGATATCGACTATGACCCACGTCTTCAGATAAGAATTGGCAGATACAAGACGCCGTTCACGTACGAGTTCTATGTCGAGCCGGTCCAGGGCCTCATCTCACCGGAACGGTCTCTCTTCTTCAACAACTTTGGCTTGAACCGCGATGACGGGATCATGGCACACGGCCGGATCCTTAACTCCCAGGTTGATTACGCGGTGGCGATTCAGAACGGCACGCGGAACGGATTTCTCGATCAGAACGACGCGAAAGACGTCGCGGCCCTTGTGAACTGGCGTCCCTTCAACGGCGAGGAAAACACGCTCCTCGAGAATCTCAACATCGGCGGCTCGGTTGTCGCCGGCAACCAGAACAACGTTCCCCTCCCGCAAACCCTGAGAACGGCGATCGCCACCACCGGCAATCAGATCATCGGTGTCCCCTTCCTGAACTTCAACAACAACGTCCGCGAGTCGGGCGACCGAGCCCTCTGGGACCTCCATGCCGCCTGGTACTATAAGCAGTTGGCCCTCATTGGAGAGTGGGGCAGTGGGTTTCAGGATTACGCGAAAGTGGGCAATCTTGCCAATCGGACTCATCTTCCGATCGATAGCTTCTATGTCCAGGCCGGCTACTTCCTGACCGGCGAAACGCGGAGCAGCGTCGGTATCGTGAAGCCGCTCCACCCCTTCGATCTTCGTCCCGGCCAGTTCGGACTTGGAGCTTGGGAACTGACCACTCGGTACAATCACCTCGAACTCGGCTCCCAGGTCTTCAGTGCCGGTCTCGCCGATCCGAACCTGTGGGCCAATCGGGTAGAGATGGTCGACGTCGGATTGAACTGGAGCCTGACGCAGTATGTCAAGGTTTACCTCGACTGGCAGCACTCGGAATTCAATAACCCCGTCCTGTTCGCTCCCGGAAGACGACAGTCCACTAGCGACATGCTGATGGCCCGATTCCAGCTCTTCTTCTGATCACTCGTCTCGAACCACGACCGCAACATTCAAGGGCTTTGCCTCCAGGGCGAAGCCCTTTTTTTTATATTCGTTGATCGAGTGATGGGTATGCCTTTGGCCACTTCCTTTCCTCTTCGCTTCGAATCCGCCTGAGCAGTCACGCCTCGGCTTCATCCGTTTCCCGTGAATATCGAACGCAACAGCGTTGCCACGCAATGGCCGGCTCATTGGCGACTACCGTTGAGGTGCGGGAGGTCCGTCTTGTTTTCCGGTCGGGTTGGTGCGTATAGTTCGTCTCTGATTCCCTGCGAGGTTCCCAGAATTGCGTCGCGCAACCTTCCCCCCACTTTGCTCGACAGCTTTGAGAAGTCTCTCCCCCCCTCTCGACCTCGCATGCCGGATCTTGAATTTCCATCAGGGTAGGTATTCCTGATGAATGCGTGCATGGAAGGCATGTCCCGCCGACGTGGGCGCCGCGACTCGGTGATCGAACGGCTCGAGGATCGATCGCTGTTGAGCGAGATCTCCTCGAGTATGGTTTCGCACCTTTCCGCGGCAGAGCGATCGCAGGTAGCGGCTCTGATCGAAGTGAGATGGGTGAACGAGACGAAGGGCCACACTATAACGACTAGGGCGGTGCGCAACGATCTCGGCCACGTGCCCGTCACCAACACCAACACCAAGGTGAACGGGTACACGACCGACCTCACCTTCGTCGACTGGGTGGATATGACACGACCCAACCTCGTAGCCCCGACTCTCGTGAGTGGCGGTGGTTCCGGGGGAAGTACGGTAGACGTTGATGCCGGGGATGGCGGCGGTAGTGATTCCGGCTTGGACACCTTGTCGGATCTTTTCTTTACCGAGTGGGAAAGCAGCTCTCCGATCGGCAAGGGGCGAGCGTACTCAAGCCGGGCAGGTCTGGCCCTCAGTCTCTACGGCCAGACCAATGATGAAGGACAGTTCGCCGCGGCGCTGCGAAGGGCGTTCGTCTCCTTGGCCACGACTTCGGTCATGCTCATCAACGGCCACGGGACCGGCCTCCAGACGCTCGGTTGGACCGGCTCCGGGACGCAAGCCGGGGCTCGGCTGCTCCCTGGCGGCTCGGTTCCGGTCCCTTTGGGGCAGACCGGCACGGCCAGTCGGGTCACGCGACAGGAGATGTCCGCACTCCTGGACGGAGTCGGATCCCTCGAATGGGAGCGGTTCGAGTACGACCTGGAACGATTTCTCGCTCGGATCCGTGGATTGCCGACTGCTTCGGTCGGCCCCGAGAACGATCCGGTAGTGCCGACGCTGGTCGCGATCCTCATGATCTCATTAGTCGCTCGCGAGGCCGCTCGCCGCGAGGGGTGGTGGCGACAGCGATTTGTTCCGGGCGTGCGGCTTGCCGGCGGAGACCCTGACGCTTCCGCTGACCCGATCGGTCCCTGGCCTCTAGGACTGCCATGAAACGCGACCCCTTGGATTCACTGGTCGAACGATTGAGCGACGGGGATATGGCTGCGGCGGAGCGTGTGTTCGTGGTGTTTGAGCCGTACCTCCGGATGGTGGTGCGGCGAAAGCTCTCCACGCGGCTTCGGACCAAGTTCGACTCCATCGACATCGTTCAATCGGTCTGGGCCCATGTACTTTCCGGATTTCGCGCGGCAAGTTGGCGATTCGCCAACGCGACCCAACTCCGGGCGTTCCTTGTCCGGGTGACCCAGAACCGAATGATCGACCAATGGCGCCGGTGTCGAACTGCCGTTGACCGGGAACAGCCATTGTCGCAAATCGAGCCGATGGCCACGCCTGCATCTCGGCAACCGAGTGCCTGTGAGATTGCTCAAGCCGGCGAACTCTGGGAGCGCATGCTGGTGCTCTGTCCCACAGCCCACAGAGACGTGCTGCAACTTCGGCAACAAGGTGTCACTGTCTCCGAGATCGCAACCCGGACCGGCCTCCACGAGGGAAGCGTCCATCGCATTCTCCATGCCCTCGCCTGCCGAGTTTCGGTCGAACGCGCCTCGCGGCTCGTGCCGTCCCGACAGACTCGCTGAGGAACGGGCTGTGATCCTGCCACATGCAAAGTCTTTGACATCCGGAACTGAAGACGTGCCGAGACCTTTTTTGGCCTCCCAAGCAATCACCTCGGCCGGTCTGACGGATGGGGTCGCGACCTTGATGGTCGAGGAGATGGTGGTCGCCTGGCGACGCGGGCAGCGCGTGGCGGCCGAGGATTACCTGGCACTCAATCCTGAACTCTGCGCCGACGCCGAGGCGGCGATTCGACTGATCTACGAGGAGGTCTGCCTCCGCCGCAACGAGGGGCAGGACGTTTCACTCTCAGAACTGGTTCGCCGTTTCCCCCAATGGCGGACGGAGTTGGAGATCCTCCTCGAGTGTGACCGGTTGTTGGAATCCAGTCCGACGGCCCCCTCCTTTCCCAAGGTTGGGGAGACGCTCGGCGGTTTTCAACTCCTTGATGAACTTGGCCGAGGCACGCGAGGACGCTGCTTTCTGGCCGCGCAGCCCTCACTCGCCAACCGGCTTGTCGTCGTGAAAGTTTCCCCTGACGATCATGGCGAGCACCTGTCTCTCGCCTGCTTGCAGCATACGCACATTGTTCCGCTCTATAGCGAGCAGGAACTCCCGGATATCAACCTTCGGGCGATGTGTATGCCCTACCTCGGCGGTGCGACCTTGGGGCAAGTCCTGGCGCTCATGGGCGAAGTGTCCCTTGACCGACGTACAGGACAGTCACTCCTCGACGCCCTCGACCGAGTCCAAGCGTTGCGCCCGGTCGTTTCCAGCGCAAGTCCGACTCGCCAGTTTCTTGCCCGCACGACGTATGTCCGGGCGATTTGCTGGGCCGGGGCCTGCCTGGCCGATGCATTGCAATATGCTCACGATCGAGGGATCGTGCACATGGACGTGAAGCCGTCCAACGTGTTGCTCGCCGCCGACGGCCAACCGCTGCTCCTCGACTTCCATCTTGCTCGTGCCCCTCTCCGCGCCTGTGCGGATCGGCCGGAGTGGGTGGGAGGAACCCCTGCCTACATGTCGCCCGAGCAAAGCGCCGCGATTGTCGCAGTCTCCGAGGGGCGGGCGGTGCCCGCCGATGTGGACGCGCGTACGGATCTCTATGCGTTGGGCCGAACGCTCTGCGAGGCGCTCGGGGGGACGGCCAGCGGCGCGACCGTTCGGTTCCCTCGCCAGGTGGCGACCAGTCTTGGCGATGTGGTTCGGAAGTGCGTGGCGCACGACCCCAATGACCGCTACAACGACGCCGCTGCTCTCGCCAACGACTTACGTCGGCACATGGCCGATCTTCCGCTCCAGGGCGTTGCGAACCGAAATCTGTACGAACGGTGGTTCAAGTGGTGCCGTCGGAGTCCGACGGCCCTGTTGCGCCTGAAAACCCTGTTCGTGGCTTCGTCCTTGCTCGTCACTGCTTTTGCTCTGATCTGGGCCGTCTTCCTCATCCCCCGGTTTCATGCAGCGGGTCGAGCGCTGGACGACGGCAAGGTTCTCTTGAGCCGACGTGACTACTCGGAAGCTGCCCGTGTGCTGGCGCGAGGCGCGGCCCTCATCGAGGGATTTCCGGGCGGTCGCGCGCTGGCGCAAGAAATCGCAGGCCAAGCCCAGCGGGTTCAGCTAGCGCGTGACGCGGACCTCCTCCACGACCTGGTGGAAAAGCTACGCTTTTTCGACTCAGCGGCTCCCTTCCCGCTCCGGGAGGCGAAGGCCGTCGAGAACCATTGTCGGGTTCTCTGGGTGACGCGACGTACCCTCCTCGATCGGCTCGAAGGTGCGCTGAATGCTGAGAGCGAGGCACGGTTCCGGACGGACATGCTCGACCTGGCCGTCATCGGGTCCAGCCTTCGTGTCCGCCTCGCGTCCGATGCCGAGCATTCCAACTCCGCCAGGCGCGAGGCGCTGCGGGTCCTCGATGAGGCCGAAGCCAGTTTCGGCCCCAATCATATCCTCTTCTGTGAGAGGCGGGCTCATGCTCAGGCTCTGGGGCTAGATGATCTGGCGACTCAGGCCACCCGAGGCGCAGCCCTCATGCCTCCACAGACGGCGGGAGAGCACTATGCGTTGGGCCGCTTCCTCCTCGCCTCCGGTGATCTCGAGGCAGCCGAGGCGGCTTTTGAACGTGCCCTTGCCCTTCGTCCCGAAGATTTCTGGTCGAACTTCAAACTCGGTGTGTGCGCCTATCGACGTCACCATTACGAGGACGCCGTCAACGCCTTTCGAGTCTGCACTGCGCTCGCCCCTGATCGCGCCGAGCCCTTCTACAACCGAGCGCTTGCCCGCGCGGCCTTGGGCCACACCGCCCGGGCTTCCCAGGACTTTGACCGCGCCCTCAAACTGAACCCGACGTTCGTTGTCCCTCAATTCGATCAAATCGACCGTGGCTCTCCCGACAATCCGTCAGAACGTTAGTCTGCCGAGGCGCCAAAGCTCAAAGACGACGTCCTCATCTCGACCATTCACCACGCGCATTTCGCATCTGCCGATACCCGCCGTCAGATTGAATTATTGCATGTATTATCGTGTTGACATTGTCCTGGTTGTCAGGATGTTTCGCTGACTTCTGAGCGTGGCTCGAAGTCGTTTTTTTTCGAGAGATCGGCGTAGAGAGCTCATTTCAGGCGCGACTTTCGGCCGCATCCCTCCGTTCTCCCCAATGATGACCACGAGGCGAGCAAAATAAAATCGCGGACCCCGTGGTTTGACCGGTCACGCGGCATGAATCCCACGATTCCAACAGGCGGTGGAAATTCGTGGATTGGACTCAAATGCCGCAAGCGAATGACGAATTCCGGAACAACAGGAGGCGACTAGCCATGAAGAGTCGACATAAGTTCTGCCCAGGCGTGGACTCATTGGAGCACCGACTGGCGTTGAGCACAGCATTGGCGTCCGTCGCCCAGCCGAGCAATCACCAAGCTCAATTTGACAATCCCACCCTGCCGGGCTCTACGGGAGCCGAGGTCGCCCTGTCTGCCATCAACAGTTCGACAGAAAAAGTCTCGCTTTCGGGAACCGCACGAGGCGTTTATACCTCCCATCAAAGCAACCCCGATACGGGGACGACCGTTCAAGGGACCGCGAAGGGGAGGATCTTGCCACTCGGTCAAACTTCGATCGTTGGCTCGTTCCTGGTTCCCGGCCTTCTCCGGGCTGGAAAGGTGGAGGGTTCAATGACGCTCAAGAGCCAGCGAGGCTCGGTGACGTTGAACATTACAGCTCCGAGTTCGATCAGTGCTGCGAGTTCGTCTCACTATTTCACGTACCAGATCGTCAGTGGCACGGGGCAGTTTCGCAATGCCCAAGGAAGCGGGACCGTCGATCTCACTCTGACGCCGTCGACCTCTCACTCGGGTTCCGCGCATTCCCAACACGGCAATGGGAAATTTGTCTTGATGTTTGCGAGTCATTGAATAATCAGATGATCCTGTTGTTTGGAACCATGGTTCCAATACGTTCGCAAAGAGCCTCCCGGCTTCACTCGGAGGCGGATGAGGCGTCGGCCCCGCTGTCGGTCTCGTGAGAGGCTGACGGCGGCCGATATCCTGAGAGCTCCCACCCACTTAGGCTTTAGCCACAAGCCGATCGAAATCTGAACGCGCAGGACGTCGAAGCACCTGAACCATCCAGGCGCCTGACGGCGGACGAACGGACCACTCCGGTCTTCACCGGACGAACGGTCGCACCAAGCAAATCGGTTTGGTCCAAGCCGGTGACCCTATCGACCGATTTTGTGCGCGACCTCTGGCCGCTTCTCGCCGTTCTCTCTTGACGGAAGGCTAAGTGTCGAGCCATTCCCGCGATCGGACAACGCATCGCTTTAGCCATTTTTAGCATGACCGATTGCAGGTTCGCACGAAGGAGACCTTTACCCATGACAGGTCAGGGACGACCCGTTTCATCCGTCAGTGTGGCGGCGATCCCGCCTGCGCCACTCGCGTGTGGATCGTTCGCGGAATCCGACAGGACGAGGATCCCACTGAATGCGATCAGGCAGAAGCTCGGCGACCTTTGGAGTCAATGGTGCGACTTCTGTGTCGAGGCCGGACTGGCCCGTCTGGAGGAGCCGAAATGACGAATCGAAGGGCGCTCTGGGCCATCATCGGTATCTCGTCGATCGTGCGGTTGGTCTGGGCTGCGAACCTGGGCAGCTATACCAACGAGGCGTATTACTACCTGTACGCGCAGAACCTTGCTTGGGGCTATTTCGACCATCCGCCCATGGTCGGATTCGTCTCGGCGCTGGGTCTTTGGGTGACACCATGGTGCTCGCCCACGTTTGGCCTGCGGGTCGGCTTCATCGCGATGTTTGCCGCGTCCACATGGCTCATGGCGCGGCTTACGGCGAGGTCATTTGGTGAGCGGGCCGGGGTCATGGCGGCCTTGGTGCTTAACCTAACCATCTTCTACGGTCTGGTGGTCGGGACCCTGGCGGGACCGGACGGACCACTGCTCTTCTTCTGGCTTCTCACCCTCGAACGTTTGGGGGCAGCCCTGGAGTCTCCGGACCAAGCTCCGCTCTGGGTGGGCGCGGGCTTCGCCTGGGGGGCGGCCATGTTGAGCAAGTACTACGCGGTGCTGCTCCCCGCCGGGTTCTTGCTCTACCTCGTCCTGAAGCCATCGGCCCGACGCTGCCTGCGGATGTCGGGGCCTTACCTGGCTCTGGTGGAGGGGCTTGCCATGTTCTCTCCTGTCATTGGATGGAACGCCGAGCACGGGTGGGCTTCGTTCGCGTTCCAGGGCAGTCGCGCGGGGGGATTCCAAGGGTTTCAAGGTCACCTGTTGATCGAGGCGCTGATTGGTCAGTTCCTCTATCTCACTCCCTGGATCTGGGCCGGACTGGTGGCGGTCCTGGTCCGACTCCTCCTTCGCCGGCATCGAGGCTGGAGCGAGCCTGAGACTTTCCTGATCTCCCAGGCCATGCCGGCCCTGGCCATTTTTCTGGGAGTGGCGACGTTCCGGCGGATCATGCCTCACTGGCCGCTGATCGGCTTCGTCTCTCTGATGCCTTTGCTGGGAAAGTCTTGGGATGAGCAACTGGCCGTTAACCCCGGGCGCACTCGCTGGAAGCTTCGGTTCTTAGCCACGTTCCCCTTGGTGATCGGCACGCTGTTTGTCGTGCATGCTCGGACCGGCCTCTTTCAGAATGAACGAGGCCAGCTTCTGGGGTCGATCTGGCCCGTGGCCGATCCCACGGTAGACACGATTCGTTGGGGACAGATCGGCCGTGAACTGAACGAACGGGGTCTCCTCGACGATCCGGACACATTCCTGTTCACGGATAGCTGGCGTTTCAGCGCGGAATTGGCGATCGCCTTGGACCGTGATGTCGACATAGCCTGCTACCATCGCGATGCCCGCAGCTTTCAATTCTGGAGTCGGCCACGGGATTGGGTGGGCCGGGATGGTATCTTCATTCAGGTGGAAGACAGCATGGCGAAGCCGGGACACTTTGCCCCGTGGTTCACCAGCATGGAGCCGCTTGCATCGTTCCCGATCGTCCGCGCAGGGGTTCCGGTGGAAACGGTACGCCTCTATCGTTGCGTCCGTCAAACGGCCCCTTTCCAATTTGGATACGCCGGGCCGGGGCCAATGCCCCGGCCAGAGATCGTGCACGGTGCCGCTGCTGGACAGCCTCGGATGAGCAGTCGCCGGGCCGCCCGGACTCTGCAATGAATTGAGCCGGGGAGAGGAGAATGACGCAAAGACTAGGGGCCTAATCTCAGCGGAAATGGGACGATGCTGTGCCCTGAATCGCTGGCCCTTTGTTCTTCGCAATGTGAGACCGCGTGTTCTCCTCTCCCTTTCTCTCTGCCCGGCGGCTCACCGTCGGGTTGCTCTTGCCTGTAGACTCTGAAGCCGGAATCCAGCCACCTGGACGAGAAAAGAAAAGCCCCGTGCCCTGCTCTCTTCGAGCGAGGCACGGGGCTTTCTGCGCCATTCAGCGGAACCAAAGCACAACCCAACCTCGTGGTAACGGCAGGCCCCTGGCTCCGCCCTTTACCCACTTCACGGCCTTCCAAAGCAGAGACGTCGCTTGAGGTAAGGATCGTCCTTGATCCTACCCCAAGCGACGTCTCCAACTGGAGTACCGTTCATGACCTGCTTCAGCGAAGGCGAGGGGCAGGTGTGCGTGGGCTATTTGACCGAGGTGGCTTGACGAGGTTGTTGAGCAGGTCGTTTGCTCCTCGTTTGAGGACCGACTTGCTGGCATCTCTCAAGCCCACTTTCATCCCTCGGCGATCGATCGTCGGATGCGAGAGTGTGCCACCGATGGGCAGCCCGACTTTCAAGCCTTCCAGCAATTCCTTCGCTTCGGCACTATTGCCAAGCATCCCTTGAGTGATGGGCACCTTCGCGCGCATCGCGATCGTCTGGTCGAAGCCAACCGACCCTTCGAACTCCAGCTTGGCGTCACGGCCCACGGGAATCGAAAGCCCACGCTGATTGACGCGGCCATCCGCAATTGCCAGTTCGATCGGCTGGTCGAGACGAAGTCCCGACGCGCCTTTTTGGCCGGTCAACGTGATGAGTTCACCCGCGAACGGTCCTGGCGCAAAGTTCACGTCCTGGAATTCGACGCGCCCGATCAGAGTGGAGTGGGTCGATTCGTCTCCATTGATTGGATAGTCGGCTTTGGACACGGTGACAGAGGCCTTGCCGGTCACCCGAGTCGCGTCGTGGAGCATGGGAGCGATGTAGGCGAGTAGGCTGCGTGAGACATCGTCGTTGATCTCCGCACCTTTGATCTCCGAACCAGGAGCCAGTCGGAAGGTGACTGTCCCCGCCTGGTCCACGTCGAGGCTCGGCTTGAGGATCGTCGGTCCATTGTTGATCGTGGTCTCGATCGGGTCGATCGTTCCCACCCCACCGCTCCAGCGAAGAACGATCGGCGTGGGCGCGACCTTGAGTCCGAAGGCGATCGCCTCGAAGCGGTCGAAGCCAAGCTCCGCTTCCAGTTCCTGGAGAACGCTCCCTGACCCCTCAGCCGTAAGTGGTCCCCGCAGCTTGAAGGGACGAGCCACGCCGCGCACCTTGGCTTTCGGCTCGATCGACTTGGCGATCAAGGGATCGAGGATCGCCCAGTTCGGGTCGAGGGTGCCGGCGAAGTCGACGAACCGCCGATCTCCCTTCGTGTTGAGATTTCCTTTGGCGTGAATGCTCGCATGGCGGATGGCCATTGCCATATTCACAACTTCGATCTGGTCGAAGCTGGGGGAACTCTGCGTATGCATCGCGAGCACTGCGGGTGCCAAGATTCGCCGCGGGCTTCCTTCGGAACCGGCCAGGGAGAGGTCGGGCGATTGGAAGGTCATCGAAGCCGTGATCGCTCCATCAGGAGCGACATTGATCCCGGACTTCAGCGACAAGGCACCGGACAGGTCCATTGCCGCCCCCCCCGACCACCAGGCATAACTCCGGTCGATCCGAGCGAGGTCTCCCGTCAGGGTCCCCTCCATGTGGAGAGCGCCGCCTCGCTTGAGCCCGATGATTTTCAGGCCCTCCTCGCCGATCGCGATCGGTTCCGGCTTCATTGCGTCGGGGAGCGACCGCAGCTCGAGCGTCCCGGTCGCCGGGTCGAAGCGTCCCTTCACCGCAAGTCGGACCGGGTCGAGAGCCGTAGCGGGAGCGGGGTTCTGAGGAAGCGGCACCAAGGCAAGCCGCAGTTCGTCGATCTGGAAGGCCCCGTCGGTTGTCGCGGTCGAGAGCCTGGTTGACGCGGTCAGATCGTCCGTCTTAATCGCAAGCTGGGCCAGGTTCCAAGCACTGGGAATGACCGAATCAGTCAGGGGGCCGGTGGCGCCGAGGTCGAGTCGGAAGGCATTGCGCGCGATCGGCTCGGTCGTCAAGCCGACGACTCGAAGAGCGAGGAATTCCGCGGCCAGCCGCCCTGTATAACGCTGTTTTTCCGGGCGGCGGAAGTCGAAGGCAATCCGTCCCTTGCCGGCCAGATCGAGCGTCCCGAAATCGATCAGGTCGCGAAGCTGATTTTTGAGCCCCTCGAGATCGACGGTGGCAGAGACTTTGACTCCGCTCTCGAGGTCGCCGGCGCCGGTGGCATCCAGGAACGCCGTCTTGACGGCAAACTGTTCCACCTTGAGATTATCCGGGCGCTGGAGGATGTGCGCGGAGAGACTTGCCGGATCGCGGATCGCAATCAGACGTCCGTTGTCGCGTGCCTCCAGGTCGGAGACCCGAGCTTCCGCCACCAGCTTGCGACCTGGCCCTTGGTCAGCATCGGCGATCTCGATATCAAGCCTTGCGGCGCCCTTCTCAACGGAAAGGCCGTCGCGGACGTGCAAGACATGCGGAAGCTGTTGCGCTAGGGCGGCGAGATCGAGCTGGCCGTGGATTTTGGTGGTAACCGACTGCGAGCCGGCCGCAAGCTTGGCCGTCGCCTTGATCGAACCGAGGGGACAGACGAGGTCGAGCTTTCGAACGTCCCAGGCACCATCGGTCTCGGAGATCTCGTAGTTTCCTCCGAGGCGGTCAAGTTGCAGGCGATCGCCAGACAAGGCTGCACCGGTCGCTTTGAGAGCCAGGACATCGCCATCGCCCACGAAGCTCCACCGTTCAGCCTTGCGAACCGTCGAGTAAGTCCCGCTGAGTCGGCCGCTCATCGTCAAACCACCCGAGTTGACGCTCCAGGGCCATTGTCGGGCCACCACTTTGGCTGTGAGCGGGGGAATACCCGAGTTCGGAGCGCGATGATCGAGCTCGCCCGCGATCTCAAGCGTCGAGTCGTCCTTCTCGGACGGGTTCGCCAATGCGATCCGCCAGGTCACGGGGCCCTTCACGGCCGGCATCTCGGCCGAGAGCTCGAAGCGGCGGGCCTTGATCGGCTCTGGAAGTTCCGGCGCCCGAACACTCAGCGAGCCATTAACGAGTTTCACCGAAAGCGAGTCCCAAGGCGGAGCCTTTTCGGATTTCGGTTTTGGATTTTTCGGAGCGGGCTTGGTCGGGTCCCCCTTCAGAAGGGAATCCAAGGCATCGACCAGGTCGATCGAGCCGTCGGCCCGACGCTCGATGTCGATCGCGGCTCCCTCGAGAACCAGGAGCCCCCCCACTGGATTCTCCATGGCCAGACTGCGCAGCGTCCGATGGAGACTCAGGCGAGGGACCGTGACAAGCGCCTTCCCTTGCTTGTCACGAAGGACCACTCCACGCATCTCCTGGTTGCCGAACCAGGAGAACCGCAAGGATCCGATCTCGAGCCGACTCGGCGCAAGTGCTTGGTTGGCTGTCGAAACCACGAACACGCGAACAGGAGAAGTTGACGCAAGCCAGGGCAGACTCATCAACGTGAGTGACGGGATCAAAATCGCGGCAAGGAGTAACCTCCGGAGCCATTTTCGAGGCTTGCGAGGCGAATTGGTAGGCAGCATCAGTCCTTGACTCCCCGGAACCCTCCGTAGTCCGGAATTGAACACGCATCTTTATAAAACTCCGGATCGCGAAAAAGCTCAAGCTCAACCACCACCTGCGAACCCGATCGAAGTCAGCGTCTTGGAATAAGATACGCCCTGCAAGCGAACGGACTGTCACTTCAACCCCAAATCATCGCTTCGGCTACCGCAGTTCTGGTTGTTTGCGGGGATTGGGTGGAACAGGGTTTTTAGAAGAGTACTTGTCTCAACGAGTAGAATGAATGAAGATGAGAGGATCGGGTTTGATGGGCGAAGAAGCCGAGCGTTCGTGATCGAGAACCAGGTCGAGAGTGGATCGTGTCTGCGAGGCGCGATTGCAATTACGGCCTTCGATCAGCTCTGAATCGTCACACCGGATTTCGGAGATTCACGGACCATGAGTCGACGCATATTTCCCACGATTGCACTATTGTCGTGTGCGTTTCTTTCTCCCATGCTAAGCCTGGGGCAAGAGCCGGCTCAGAAGCCAAAGAAAAAGGTCATCAAGTCGGATGAGGAGTGGGCCAAGATCTTGACCCGTCCCCAGTTTCTCGTTTGTCGGCTCAAGGTGACCGAGCAGCCGTTTTCGGGTAAGTTACTCAACAACCATGCCAAGGGAACGTATGACTGCGTGGCCTGTGGTGCCGAGTTGTTCAGCTCACGGACCAAGTTTAATTCGGGAACGGGTTGGCCAAGCTTTTGGCGACCGAATGAAGCGGACAGCATTGCCACCGAGATCGACACCAGCGAAGGGACGCCTCGAATTGAGGTCCTTTGTGACAGCTGTGGCGCGCATCTCGGTCACGTCTTCAATGACGGCCCTGCGCCAACCGGCCTGAGATATTGCATCAACTCGGTCGCTTTGAAGTTTGTTCCGGAACGCAAGCCAGCAAAGAACGCGAAGGCGAAATCGGAAGCGGAAACCGAATCACAATCTGAGGCTGAGACACCGAAGTCGGATGCCGAGACCGGCTCATCGGCGGCTAAGTAAGTTTCTGAGCCGCAAAGCATCGACCGATCGTCCCCCCCCTTTTTTTTTTGCAATTCCCAACGACGCCTTGAACTCCAGCCTTGGGGGGGAGGCAGACTGAAGCCTCGTCCCTCAGGGATGAAGGTCGTATTCACGAATTTTGTCGAAGAGTTGGCGACGCGAGATTCCAAGTTGACCAGCTGCCTTGGTGCGATTGCCTTCACAGGCGATCAAGGCGCGTTGGATCGCGCGGCGCTCGACTTCGGCGAGCAGGGCTCGCAACGGCAATGCATCTTCTGCCTCGGATGTGTCGGCCGCTAGGCTCGACCCAGACTCGTCGACGTCGAGATGCTCCGGGAGAATCGGGCGGCCTCGCGCGGCGATTGCCGCTCGGGCGAGGAAGTTCTCCAACTGCCGGACGTTGCCGGGCCAAGGGTTCGCGAGGATCTTTTGCGAAGCTTTGGGAGTCAAGCTGAGGCTAACCCAGCCATATTTTCGTTCAAGCCGCCGCAAGATGTGCTCGGCCAGAGGGGTGATATCTTCGGGACGCTCCCGCAACGGGGGGATGGCGATCCGGATGACGTTCAGGCGGTAGAACAAGTCTTCGCGAAACCGGCCGGCCGCCACGTCCTTGGGAAGATCACGGTGGGTCGCCGAGATGACCCGGGCGTCGGTTTTGAGGGTTTCGGTTCCTCCCACGCGTTCAAATTCGCGGCGCTGGAGGACGCGAAGCAGCTTGGCCTGGGCGGCCTGGGGAAGTTCACCCACTTCGTCGAGAAAGATGGTACCCCCCGCCGCACGCTCGAACCGGCCGGGCCGCTGGCGATCGGCTCCGGTGAATGCGCCGCGTTCATGGCCGAAGAGCTCGCTTTCAATAAGGCCGTCGGGCAAGGCCCCACAATTGACCCGCACGAACGGACCTTCGCCACGGCGCGAGTGGGTATGGAGGGCCGAGGCGACCAACTCCTTTCCGGTGCCGCTCTCACCCACGATCAGGACTGGTTCGTCGGTCGCCGCGGCGCGTCCGATTGCCTTGTACACGTCACGCATCGGCGGACTCTGTCCGACCATTTGCGGGTCGTTATCCACGTCCTCGGCCGCTTCGTCGACGTCGACCTCCGCGCGCAGGGAGCGAAGCTCGGCCGCTAACGACCGCTGGTGGAGCGCTCGCTTCAGGGTCAGGAGGACCTCGTCGAGGTCGAACGGTTTGGAGAGATAGTCGTAAGCTCCCTGGCGCATCGCCTCGATTGCCGCCGCCGATCCACCGAAGGCCGTGACGACGATCACAGGGAGGTCGGATAAGGCGGGGCCGAGTTCGCGGAGCACTTCGAGGCCATCTCGGCCGGGCATTTTCAGGTCAAGGAGCACGGCGGTAGGCGGATCGCTTTGAATCGAGGCGAGGGCCTCGAGACCATCGGCCGCCTCGGACGTGCGGTATCCCTCGGATTGGAGGAGCCTGACGAGGTTGCGACGGATCGTACGATCATCATCGGCCACCAAGATCAATGCCGGTTCACTCATGAGGATCCGCCTCCATGGCCGTTCCGCTGAGGGATCGGCAGCGTCAAGGTGAACAGAGCGCCCCGTTCCGGGTGTCCGGCTTCGGGGCGAAGGTCGCCCCGGTGAGCCAGGACGATCTCCCGAGCGATTGCGAGCCCCAAGCCCGTTCCGCCGGCCTTGGTGGTATAGAAGGGCTCGAACAGGTGCGCAAGGACTTCGGGTGAGAGACCGGGGCCCGTATCGGCCACTTGGGCTTCGACGACCCCTGCGAGGACGTCGGTCCGGGTCGAGAGCCGAAGCGTCCCGCCGCCGGGCATGGCCTGAAGTGCGTTGGTCGACAGGTTGCGAAACACTTGCACGATCGCGGGGGGGGCCATCAGGATCACTGGTAGCTCGGGATCAAGGTCGAGTTCGACCGTCACCCCTTGCGCCTCAGCGTTCGCGGAGGATAATCGGGCCACCTCGGTGACGACTTCGTTGAGATTGCTCGGCATCAGGTCTTGAGCGTCGGCCCTCGAGAAGTGAAGCAGTCGAGCCACGATTCCCTCGAGGCGATCCACCTCATCGACGAGCCCCTCGAACGACTCGGTGTCGGGGCCGATTCCCCGCTGCCAGAGCTGGACGGTCGATCGGATCCCCGCCAGCGGATTGCGGACCTC
This sequence comes from Singulisphaera acidiphila DSM 18658, assembly GCF_000242455.2. Taxonomy (GTDB): domain Bacteria; phylum Planctomycetota; class Planctomycetia; order Isosphaerales; family Isosphaeraceae; genus Singulisphaera; species Singulisphaera acidiphila. Next base: position 2,924,862 of record NC_019892.1, on the reverse strand, counting down.
GTGGGCGACCCCCGCGAGCAGCTTGCCGAGCGCGGCGAGTCGTTCCGAACGCCTGAGCTCGGTTTGCAGTTGCTCGCGTTCCGCCGCCTGACGCCTGACGGTCCCGGCAAGCCCCGCCATGAGCACCAAGGAGAGCGCGATGCCGCCGAGAGCGAGGCCGGCCGCGAGCTGATATCCTTGGATCGACCGGTTCAAGAACAAGGGGTCTTCCAGGCGAATCATCGTCCAGGTTGCGGCGACAACCTGGTCTCGAACGAGGACCGGAGCGGTCCGAATTGCGACCAGGCTCGGCTGGCTGACTTCCACAACGAACAGGCTCTGTTTCTTTCGTATGGCGGCGTCGATCTGGATCTCGATGAGTTCGGCTTCGGATTGAGGTGGCCCCGTACGACGGCCTTGCGACTCCTGCTCCGGGGGCGGTGCGCTGGGGGATACCGCTCCGAGGAACCGGTTAAAATCACGGACGTAATAGCCCCCCTCGACCCCCTCGAACGGAGCGAGCGCCGCCTTGGCCTGCACCGAGAGAGTACGATCGAGCTCGTCCCAATCGGCCGGGTCAAGGTAATCGGGCCAGCGCGGAGCTCTGGCGAGGGCCGACGTGCCGCGTTTCGCCAGACTTGCGCCTGCACTGTCGAGTACCCCCTTGGCGGAGGCGCGACGCCGCTCGCGAGCGATGACGGACGTGGACGTGATCCAGAGCGACGTCAAGGCGGCCACAAAAAATGCGACGACCACGCCGATTTGCCACCTGAGCGGGATCCGCAGTCTCTGATGCGCCATGATCCTCGCCTTGATTCAAATGTCGGAAGCACCACATTCCAAGCAGAAGTTAAAGAGAGCAATCGTCAGGCCAAACGTCATCTTTGGAGGTCCTTCGGTATTTTCGCAGGATCGGCGTCGATCCTATCGCAAGGGCACCCGTGTGTGGGCGGAATTCCCCCTCAGAATCGGGGGGTTCCTGCCCATGATTGGCGGTATGCGGACCAAAAAACGAACAATTCTCCGGCTTTTTGGCTTTGGCATCGGTCGTGCTTTCGGGTTCAAAGAGACGCAGCGATCGTCGCTGTCGTGGAGTACGGATCCGCGTGGGGACAAGGAGAATTCGCGATGATCAAGATCTTGACGATGGGGGCCAGCAGCCTGATCGGGATGGCGTTGCTTGCCGCACAACCTCCTCCGGACGAGGGGCGCGGGGGACCTCCCCCTCCTCCTCCGCCTCCGCCCCCGAAAAAGAAGGCGGCCGAGCGACCGGGCGGCGACCTCAGGCAGGCTTATGAACTCCTCCGCCGGCTCCGGGCTGACGGCCGAGCTTCCGGTCGACCCGAGGAACGTCTCAAGGACTGGACCGAGCGGGCCTCGAAGCTCTATCGCGATGGAGTCAAGGCTCAGAAAGACGGAGATGAACGCCTCGCCCATGAATATGGCGCGGCGGCTCATGACCTGGCCCGCGCCGTGGAGCACTCGAAGAACGCCTCGGTCTACGAGGGGAGCGACAGTGACCTACCGCCTCCCCCCGAAGGGGGACCCGGGGGCGACAACGAACGCGTTCGTGCCGATCTCTGGCATGCACACGACCGGATTCGCGGCGGACTCGACGCCCCCAAGGAGGAGACTGACAAGTTCTACATCGACGCGGCACGTGACCTCTACAACGCCGCAAGACGCGATGCCGAGGCTGGCCGCATCGAGCGAGCCGGCGAACTTGCCAGGGCCGCCGCGGCGATCACTCATGTTTCCGAGCATCTCGCCCATGCGCTCAACGGCGGACCACCCCCTCCACGCGACGGTGATCGTCCTGACGCGAAGGGTGAAGAGTTCGAGCCCAAGCGCCCTCCGCGCGATGGCGACGGCCCCAAGGCAAAACGCAAAGAGTTCGAGCCGAAACGTAAGGGGTTCGAGGCGAAAAACAAAGAATTCGCTCCGAAACGCCCGCCACGCGATGGCGATCGTCCAGGCGAAGAGCGTCGGGACAGCCTGCCCCCTCCTTTGTAATCTGAATGGCTCTGCCTTGGGTGTGGGATAACCCACCGTCCCGTTTCCCAGGCCCGGTCGTATGGAATCGCCATACGGCCGGCTGCTTGGGTTACCCGGAAAAACCAATCCAAGAAGTGATTGATTCTATGGGGCCTGGTGCGTGTTCAAGTCAGCGATTCGACCGGGATCTCGCCGACGTTCTCGAAGATGAAAGTCGGGCGAAAGGGATACTGCTCGACGGTTTCGCGGGAGCTGACGCCCGAGAGGACGAGGATGGTCCTCATTCCCGCCTCGGTCCCCGCGAGAATGTCGGTGTCCATGCGATCGCCGACCATGAACGAGTCGGCCGAATGGGCGTCGAGCTTGCGGAGGGCGGTCCGCATCATCAAGGGATTGGGTTTTCCGACGAAATAGGGTTTTCGACCCGTCACCAGCTCGATCGGTGCCACCAAGGCGCCACAGGCCGGCTGGATTCCTTGTTCCGAAGGACCCGTCAGGTCCAGGTTGGTCGCAACGAATCGCGCTCCACCCGCAACAAGTCGGCTGGCACGCTCGATTTTCTCGAAGTCGTAGCTGCGCGTATCGCCAACCACAACGTAGTCCGGCTTATGTTCGGTCAGCGTGTAGCCGACGCTGTAGAGGGCATGCGTCAAGCCCGCGCCACCGATGACATACGCGGTCCCACCGGGCTTCTGCCGATGAAGAAAGTCCGCCGTCGCCAGGGCGGACGTATGGAAACTCGACTCATCGACGTCGATGCCGATCTGGCTCAGACGATGGGACAGGTCGCGCGGAGTCCACTGACTGTTGTTGGTCAGGAAGAGGAATTTGTGACCTCCCCGCCTCAGCCTTTCGAGAAAGTCGAGGACTCCGGGGATCAGTCGGTGGCCATGATAGATCACCCCGTCCATATCCACGATGTAGCTGGGCGGCATATCCCGAGAGCACTCCGTAACGACCGAGAGTTCGCCAGGTTTCGTGTCCTCATTCTATCAAGAGCTCACCGCCAGGGCGATCGGCCGGCACGCTGCCTCACACTTGTTCGCAAGGGGTCACTCGATCGTGTTCGTTCAGAGCGCGGTCGCGGCCCTGCTTCACCTTCGCGAGTTCGCTGACCGCCTGATCGCGTTCTCGAGTGGCCCTGGCGAGTTTTTCCTCAGACTCAGCCCGTCGTTCCTCCACGAACTGCTGGAGCGATTGAAGCTCATCCTCGAGCCTAAGGGCATGGACGGCTTTCTCTCGGAGAGCGAATGACTCGATTCGAAGTCGGTTGAGTTCCGATCGGCCGACCTCGCACGCGGCAAGTTCGTCCTGGATCAGCTGGACATGCTCATGTGCCTGACGCAGTTGCGACTCGAGATCCTCCACGCGGAGCTGAAGCGACAACCGTTGCGAGTTCGCCGCGGCGAGTCTCGAAGCGAGGCGGTCGTTCTCGCTTTTCAGGCGGAGCTGGTCTTTCTTGAGCTGTTGAAGTCCCTGGTCGTGAACCTTTGACGTCTTTGGCGGCTCTGCCGGGTCACTTCTCACGAAGCGAACCGAAGTCGATGGCATACCGAAAGCCGCTGATTTGCCGTCCTCTCTCACCTCGGCCACGAAGAGATGTCCGCAGTGGTTGCACCCGACCGATTGCCCGAGGTAATTGACTCTGACGCGAAGCCCTCGCTGACATTGATTGCAGGAAATCAGCACATGTTCGGACATGAGAAATAAGAGTCCACAGCGAGGGTGAGCGGCGATCAGACCCGAGGAGTCAATTCGCGACGGAGACGACGTTCTGAGCGAAACGAAGCAGAGCGTCACCGACGCGATCTCGTCGAAGGATTTGGATGCATCCAAAATGCCTTCGATTCGCGCGATGCGTTCTCAGGCTGACGGCGCAACTCGGCCCGACGAGTGATCCAACAACGAAGCCAGCCGCTTCGATCGATCTTTCCCACGAAAACGCATCTTCCGCCGGAACCGGAGGATGGTCAATCCGAATTGATCAGGTTGCGAATAGAAAAAAAGCTTGGCACGCCCAACTCCTTCGACTTGGGTGCTCGACGGTTTTCGGGTGCGAATCGATTCGCTCAACGTGGACCTTTCCACCAAGCACCGGTATACTGCGATATCCCAAAAAGCCAACATGGCAAGTAACTAACCCTGGACTTAAATCGCTAGAATGTAGAGGGTTATCGAAAATCGTGGCAACAGGTGGCCTTGTCCAACAGCTCTCCGGCAAGCTTGGCGTCGAGTGGAAGGCCATCACCACTGCTGCGGAGAATTCGGCAGCTAAGATTGTGGACCTCAACTCTGCGTTAGCAAAGTATACCACCGAAGATACGAGCATTGTTATCAATGGGTCACTGGCCCGGGCAGAGCTTACCTCGGGGAGCGACCTCGACTGGATCCTTCTTGTCGATGGGATTGCTGACCCAGCACATCTCGAGGCATCGCAAGCGATCGAGTCTTACATGGAGGAGCAGGCGGTCAAAGGCCCGGGCGCGGAAGCGACCTTCGGTGGCCTGGTCTTCAGCCACGACCTGATCCACCATATTGGCGGAAGTGACGATACGAATGCTAACCTGACACGCCGTATGCTTCTTCTTCTCGAATCTACTTGTCTTGGCAGAGACGATGCGTATCGGAGGGTGATCAACAACGTCTTGGGTCGTTACATTCGCGAGGATTTCGGCTGGATGCATGCCCGGAATCCAATGAATATACCGCGATTTCTCCAGAATGACATGGCCCGGTACTGGAGAACTCTTGCAGTCGACTTCGCCTACAAGCGGAAGAAGCGTGCCGGTCGAGGTTGGGCACTCCGTACGGCGAAGCTCAGGCTTCCTCGGAAACTGACGTACGCCGCCGGCCTCTTGATGTGCTTCAGTTGTGCGTCCGATGCCCTGGAACCGTCGACATTCCGCAAGGGCGATGGGGATCTCGTTACATTAGCAATCGACGACGTTGAACCCGCTGCGCTGGCTATTGTTGAGCATATTGGCAAATACGTAAAGATGACGCCGCTCGCGATCTTTGCGAAGCTATTTCTCGAGAACGAACAACTGAGCACGGCCGCTGCCAGGATGTTCGGTGCTTATGACGCATTCCTCTCGATATTGAACGATGACGAGCAACGCGCACGGCTGGATCATCTGAGTCAAGCCGATGTGGCTACAGATCCCGTCTACCAGAGAGTGAGAGACCTCGGCCACGAGTTCCAAGGGGCACTCGACTCCGTTTTCTTCAATCCCGAGGGCTGTCCTCAGTTTTACGAGATCACCAAGACGTACGGAGTCTTCTGATGAGGCCTTTCGGCTTCTCCACGGGTGCCTTGGCCCTCAGCGATTTCGATCAAGCCTTGAAGATGTTAGATGGAATCAACGTCGATGCGATCGAACTGTCGGCACTCCGGATTCGTGAATTGCCTGGGCTATTGGACTTTGTCGGGCGGGCAGACCTGGATCGATTCTCCCACATTTCGGTCCACGCACCAACGGACTACGGCGCTGACCAGGATGCCGTCGTTGCGGAGAAACTCGCCTTTTTCGCCGAGAAGGGATGGCCAATTGTCGCTCATCCGGATGTGATTCGCGACTTCGCGCCTTGGAGGCATTTCGGGCCGCTTCTCTTCATCGAGAATATGGACAAACGCAAGCCTGTGGGGCGGACAGCGGAAGAGCTGGAACGCATTTTTGAATCGCTTCCCAACGCAAAAATGTGTTTCGACATTGCTCACGCTCGCCAAGTCGACACCTCCATGACGGAAGCCTACAGAATCGTCAAAGCCTTCCGTGGAATGATCGAGCAAATTCACATCAGTGTGGTCAATACAAGCAGCAAGCATGACATCATATCATTCAATGCTGCTCATTCCTTCCGCACGGTCGCTTTTCTCATTCCCAGGACGGTTCCAGCGATCTTGGAGACGCCTGCGAAACAGGAGCAGCTCAAAGAGCAACTTGAGATGGCGGCAAGTTCTTTAGACGTCACGTTAGCCGGTCAGGCTGGTTAATCCATCGGAATTCGGAGTTGTGGGACCGCCGGTTTCGTCCTCAGGCACCGAGTAGCCACTGCGCGACCGCCTCCGAAGCGCCGATTGCATCTTGAAGGCGCCCGTGAGAAGATGTCCGCTCGCAAATTCCGCTCGATGGCACGAGGAAGCCAAGTAACATGCTTCATCGATCCGCGATCCTGACGTTGACGGTACTGCTCATGGGAATCTCCGACATCCAGGCCGTCTCAGCCGCTCCCGAGGCGACTGCCGACGACGTGAAGGCCCAGCGCTTCGTCAGCGATCATGTGACCCGGATCCGGCCACTGGAGCAGGCTGCTGCCCTCGCCTGGTGGAACGCCAACGTCACCGGTAAGGACGAAGATTTCGCGACCAAGGAGGAGGCTCAGAACCGACTGGACGCCGCCCTTGCCGATCCTCAGCGGTTCAGCGAGCTTAAAGCGATCAAGCAAGGTCACGTCGCCGACCCTGTCCTCAAACGCCAGATCGAGGTGCTCTATCTGAGCTACCTCGAGAAACAGGTCGATCCCCAATTGCTCCGGAAGATCACCGCCAAGGCCAACGCCATCGAAAAGGCGTTTAACGCCTACCGCGCCACGGTTGATCGCCATGAAATGGCCGACAGCGAGGTCCGGAAGGTGTTGAAGGAATCGGACGACCTGCCCCGGCGCAAGGCGGTCTGGGAGGCGAGCAAGGGGGTCGGAGCGACGGTCGAGGCGGATTTGAAGACACTCGTCGCCCTCCGGAACGAGGCGGCCCACACGCTCGGATTCAAAAACTACCATGCGATGCAGTTGCATCTGAACGAGCAATCGCAGGAGCAGGTTCTCACCTTGTTCGACGAGCTGGACGCACTGACACGCGCGCCCTTTCACGCCGCGAAGGCGGAGATTGACACCAAGCTCGCCGACAACTTCGGACTGAACGTGGCCGATCTCCGCCCTTGGCACTATCACGATCCGTTCTTCCAGGAAACGCCGGCCGTCTTCAAGACCGACCTTGACGAGGCTTATGCCAAGGCCGACATCCTCGACCTCTGCCGGAAGTTCTATGCCGGAATCGGGCTCCCGATCGAAGACGTGATCGGCCGTAGCGATCTCTATGAGAAGCCGGGGAAGAGTCCGCACGCCTTCTGCATTGATATCGACCGCGAAGGGGATGTGAGGGTCCTGGCCAACATCGTGCCCAACGAGTATTGGATGGGCACGATGCTCCATGAACTCGGTCACTCGGTCTACAGCAGCAAGAACATTCCTCGCGACCTCCCCTATGTGCTGCGGACCGAGGCGCACATCTTGACCACCGAAGGGGTGGCCATGATGTTTGAGAAATTCTCGAAAGATGCCGATTGGCTCCAGCAGATGGGCGTCAAGCTCGCCGATCCTCGCGGCTTCGACGAGGCGGGGGCAAAGATGAGAAAAAACAAGCTGCTCATCTTTTCACGCTGGTGCCAGGTTATGCTCCGGTTCGAGAAGGCGCTCTACGAGAACCCTGAGCAGGACTTGAACGCCCTCTGGTGGGACCTGGTGGAGAAATACCAGGAAGTTCGCCGGCCGGAAGGTCGCAACGCGCCTGACTACGCGAGCAAGATCCACATCGTCAGCGCCCCGGCCTACTATCATAACTACATGATGGGGGAGTTGTTCGCGGCCCAGGTTCATCATACGATCGCACGCGAGGTGCTTCAGGGGGTCGATCCGTCGAAGGCAAGCTACGTGGGCAATCCGGCGGTCGGTCGATTTCTCAAGGAACGACTCTTCGGTCCGGGCCGCTCGCTGACCTGGGATGACCTCACGCGGCATGTGACTGGTCAAAGTCTGAACCCGAAGGCGTTCGCCCTCGATTTCCAGAGCCATTGAACGGATGAGGTCAGGGAGCGACACGTTCGAATGGGCGACGAGATGAGGGTGACCGATCCATTGGCCGCGTGCGACCGGCTCACCGTGGTCCTCGTACGCGCTCTGCCGCTGAGCGGAAAAGGCCGCTGGGCATCGGACGATGCAATCCATGCCCCGGTCCTCGCCTATGCAATCGCTCAGTTGCGGATGCGCGTGCGCCCCGCGTTTCAGCCGGACTGGATCGTTACCGACCCGGTCCATATCACCCTCTTCGGGGGGACGAATACCGGGAAATCTACGGTTGTGAATGTGCTTGTCGGTCGACCCGCGGCGGGGATGGGAGTACGCGCACGCTGTAGCCAGCACCCTGAGGCGTATCGCTCCTCCACGCTCGGTGATCGCTGGCTCATGGGGAACCCCACGAGATTTCAAGGGTATCGGCGCTATCACGACGAACATCCGCCTCGCCAGTCCGATGAAGAATTGCAACGCGACGGCTATCGGCGGGCCCTCGCTCTTCTCGATATCGACCGCCTGCCCGGTGTGCCGCTCGCTCCGTTGGCTGCGCCGACGGCGATTGTTTGGGATGCGCCTGATTTTTCCACCGAACAGTCCACCTCTTACCTCGGCACCATCCTTGACTTGCTGGCTCTTGCCGATCTCGTCGTGATGACGGTGACCGATGAGTGCTATGCTGACGACCGCGGGACCTCGCTCCTCAAGATGGTCGGGGATTCAGGCGTCACCACCCTCATTGTGGCCAACAAGCTTCCCGAGAATCGCACGTTGCTTGAAGACGTCGGCCGCACGCTTGGAAGCGCCGGAGGAAGTCAGGCTCCTGTCCTGCGGCTGCCCGAAATCCCAGGCGTTTCGACTCTCGATCGCTTGGAGCAACTCCTTCGACGTGACGAGGCGGGCGTGCTCCGCGAGGCGGTCCAGCGGGAGGCGGCGTTGGGCCCCGCCCTCAAGCAGCGATCGTTGATGGGTTCCATCGATTTTCTCGAACGGCACCTCGACGAATTCTTGGGGCCGCTCAGCCACGAAGTGAATGCCTCGGCCCGTTGGCAAGCCACTGTCGCTCAGCTGACCCGCGAATCGATTCTTGAACCCTACCAGCGCGACTATCTTGAGGGGATTCGCTATGGCGAGCTGAACCGGACGTTGCTCCATCTCATGGAACTCCTCCAGGTTCCTCTGATTGGCCCGATTCTGGATCTGACCGGTCGGGTGGTTCGCATTCCTCTGCGCCTCGCGGGTCGAGGGATTCGAAGTTTGCTCGGCCATCGGACGGACGTACCGAAGCCTGCGCCCGAGCAGGAGATTCTCCAGGACGTGATCCCGCACTGGCTTGCCGCGATCAAGGCTGAAGCACAAGTGCTCGCTCGTTCGGAAAGTAGCGACGAATGGACCGCGATCGTGATGGAACTGGAGAGTGATCGTTTTCGGACCGAATTGATGGGCCCATTTGATCGTGCGTTCGAGGCCTACCGGGAACGCATGGAACGCCTGGTCAGGCGACGCGCGGAAGATCTCTATGAGACGCTCAGCGAGAACCCCAAGAAACTGGCCACGATGCGTGGGGCGAACCTCATGGCGAGCGCAACCTCCGTTGCGCTGGTGATCAAGACCGCGGGCCTCGATTGGTCCGACGCTGTCCTGGGCCCGGTCGTTGCCGGAGTCTGGCAGAACCTCCTCGAGTGGGGGTTGGGGCGCTATCTGGAGACGCTTCGTTCGGAGCTGAAAGCCGTCCAATTGCAGGCCATGCGTCAACTCGTCGAGGTTCACCTTGAGCAACCGGTGCGCAACCTCTTCCCCGGGGCCGTCAGCGCGGGCGACCTCGATGCGGCACGTGCCGACTTCGCATCGATCAAGGCCGAGGCGACTCGGATTGCAGGAGGGAGCCGGCCGTGAATGAGGAACTCACGAAACGGTCGATCACGCTTGCACTCGAGCGGCTCTCCGAGCGGATCCAGACGCCTCGAGCGGTTGCAATCCGCCCTTCCGAGAAGGCGCTCGTCGAATCGTTGATCGAGCGGGCGCGTGCCCAATGGCTTGGGCCTTCCGAGCCCGTTCTGACCGTGGCACTCGCGGGGGGGACGGGAGCCGGCAAAAGCACGCTGATCAACGCATTCGCCGGCACCGTAATCGCCGAGTCGAGCGAGATTCGCCCCACGACCCGGCACTTGCAGGCCTATCATCATCAGGAAGACTCGCTCGGTTCTCTGACCGAGGAACTGGCCAGCAAAGCGACGTTCGTCGCCCACGACCGTCCCGAGCTCCGTCACAAGATGCTCGTCGATACCCCCGACCTCGATAGCTTCATGGTCCAGCATCGCGCTACGACCAAGGCGCTCCTCAAACGGTCCGGCCTGGTCCTCTACGTGTTCAGCCCGGAACGCTACCTGGAGGAGCGGACCTGGTCGATCCTGCGCACCGAGACCGAGTTCAGCGCCGCTGCGGCGATCCTCAACAAGGTCGATCGGGTCGGATCAGCCGAAGAGCTCGATCAGATCACCGCGGACCTCCGAGCCCATTTCGCTGCGCTGGGACATGAGGATATCCGGATTTTTCACCTGTGCGCCCGGGCCCACGTGCCCGATTCCTCGGGCCTTCTCCCCAACCTCGCGGCCGACGTCGATGACATGGTCGCACTGCGCGCTTATATCGAACGCGAACTCCACAGCAGTGAGATCGCTCGGCTCTTGCGCCGCCAACGCGAGGCCGTGATCACTCACCTTCAAGCGGAAGTCGACCGGATTGCTCCCCCCGCCTTTTTCACGAAACTGGAGGAGGTTGCGCGGTTGGCGACAGCTCGCGCCGGTGAGGCCGGGACCCGGCTCGCCGGCACAATTGCCGAACCGTTGGCGGCCGTCGAGGCGGAGCTTGTCCCCTTGTTGGTCATCCATCGGCACGAGCGGTTTTGGGGACCGTTCCGATTCTGGTTAGCGCTCTGCGACTTCGTCAGTTTTGGTTTGACGAACCTGGTCCGTCGTTCCATCGGCCGCCGCCAGGCCGACCGCCCCAGCCTGATCGAGTCCACCCTTGACCGGGCCGCTCGAGGCGCAGTGGAAAACGTCCTTCGTTCGCAAGCACGGGACATTCAAAACCTTCTCTATACGAACAACCTTCCCATCGAACGCTGGCGTGAACTGACTGCGAACGTCGACGGCACCGGGCTGATCGGGGAAATTTCCCAAGAGATTGAAGCCGGCTTTGAGCTGGCCGCAGTCCAACTCTCCGAACAAGGCCGATCGATCATCTGGCTTGCAAGTAGCCTGGGCGGTCTCGTACCGTCGGCGTTCGTCGTGATCGGACTCTTTGTCATGACCCGAGACCTTTTCTCGGGTACCTATGCCGGACTCACGCTCCTCTGGCATTTGCTCGCCATGATGGTTCTTTTCTTCCTCGCGCTCCAGGGTTTGGTCTCGGTTCTCTTACCAGGTGGCACCCGCTGGTTCGGTCCGTCGCTCGGACCTCAGTCGGTCTCGCGAGTCATCTGGCGCACTGTGGATCTCTGGATCGAAGCGTACCGTACCGACCTTAAGGCCGATCTCGCCGACCTTCGTGAGCCCTTGATTGTCCTTCAGAGTGCGCTCCAAGGTGAAGAGTCATCGCTCTGAGGATCAACATCCGACCGTCCCCGCCTCACACTTTATATCGGAGATCGGCGATGCGAATTGGACCTATTGAGCTCATGGTCGTTGCGTTTTCGGGCCTGCTCTACCTCTGGCCCATCTGGCGAATCTGTCGGAAAGCCGGATTTCCGGGGGCACTCAGTCTTCTCGCCATCATTCCCGCCGCCAACACGGTGAGCATCACATTAGTTGGTAGGACGGACGTTCAGTTGCTGGAATAGTCGCGATTCCAGAAGGCGTCCCACTGGCCTTTTTCGCTGCGGTAGAGGGCGCGGAGGTGGCAGAGGGCGTGAGCGCCGTCTTCGCCCCAACGCATTCCGGCCAGTTTCAGACGCTGCCCCACCACCGTCTTGCACGCGCTCTCGATCGCCCCGCTCCCGATACACCAGCCACGCGCCAGGTATTCGGGATAGTCCATCCGGTGCGCCTGGCGTTCAAGGTAACCGATTAACTCGGTCGCGGCTTCGCCCAGGCCAGGCCGGCGCGGCCAGTCCCATTCCCGCAGGACAGATCCCAACACCGCGCCCCCTTCCTCTTTGAGCAACTGTCGCCATCGCCGGGCTTGGTCTTCGGCTTGGTCCTCGTCCTGAGGGTGCAGCAGACGCGCCAAGCCGGTGAGCTTCTCCGCAGGGTGAAAAAAGTCAAGAATGATCACTTCCACACGCGGAAAGTTTTCACGGAGTCGATCCTCCAGGCCCGCGCCGCCGTCGGAGAGGCCGATCCAGCGATCGGCCCGGTCCATACCGACGTCTCCGGCGGGCGTGCGGAGCAAGGGACCGAACTCCTCCAAGGGATACAGGCCCGCGAGGTAACGCGCCTGCATCGGCTGCGGTTTCTCGTCGGGCCAAGGCCACTCCGGGGTGGGGTTACAGACCATCCCCACGTAGGCCATGCGGCCTTCGGCGGGTCCCCCTCCCTCCCCTTGACGCCGCACCCCAGTGGCGTCGAGTTCGACGTACGCACAACGTTGGCCTTCGTAATCCTTGTGCCAGGGCCAGTCGGCCGGGGGACCCAAGTGCGAGCCGGCCTGGACCGCCTCAGCCAGACGTTGACCGGCCTCTTCGGTGGTCCGTTCGACAGTCGATTCCGAGACCCGGACACCCCCCATCTCTTCGAGCAGTTCCGCCCCCTTCTCGAAGCTGTCGGCAACTGCCCCGGCCAAGCTCGCGACGCGTTCCAAAGCCGGCGTCAAGTCGCGGGTCGTCAGCCCCGCTTCGCGATCGAAGGGGAACAGCCCCTTGCCACAGCATCGACAGAGGTAGTAAGCCCGGCGGTAGCGGACGGCTCCCACAAGGGTGAAGGAGGTGTGCAGGCGGTGCGAATGAAACTCCGCCGTCCGGCTACAGTGGGGACAGGTTACGCTGGCTCCGTCGTATCCGTTTTTTTTCGCGTCAGGTGCTGCTCGATCGCCTTGGCGGCGATCTTGTGAGCCAGGGCCCGGATCTTGAATTCGTTGGCGCCGAAGAGGTGGGCGTCGTCGGTGATGGCAAGATTGGCCGCGAGTTCGCTGATTTCGGCATCGACGGCCTCGCGGATGGCTTGCTCGAGCCCCGCGATTTCAGCCTGTTTCTCGGGAGGCACGGGTGCGGTCGGCATGGATGGACTCCGTTTCCGAGGTCGGGTTTTCCTCAGGTACCGCCGGTTTCCCTCTTGTGTACAAAGATTCCACCAACTGTCAAGACGCTCACCGCCGCCAACATTGGTTTACTCTTTTTCCTTGCCTTTGCAGAGTGGCCGGTTCTTCGGAACACGAAGCCCGTCACTACCGATCGCGATTTCTAGGAGAGGGGGCAGGTTGCGTTTTCAACGTACGATGATTCGGAAGAGCTATCCCTGGGATTGCGGGGGGGCTTGATCGAATTTTAAATCAATTTATCTTGTTTGATTGAATTTGTTCTTTTGATTTCAAATCAAGAGCGGGCGGGGCGCCAGCGGTCCCAGGGAATGCAAGAAGGGGCCGTGGTCTGCGTTGCAAGTTCCAATCTTGTCACAGTGCGGAGTCGGCTTTGATTCGTCCGCTTTACCGAATCAGGAGCACTTGCTGGCGGCAACGATCCGCTTGCGCCATAATTAATAACATGCGTTGGCACCGGCGGCCTTTCCCCTCTCGACCCGCGGCCTCGACATGATTGACCCGGTTCGTCGGACATCTCGCTACCAGGCGCTTCGGACCTCCCGCCAGGTGCTGGGACGAATGGCTCCTCTGGTTCGACTCGGACTGTGGGGGGCCGGCATCTCTGTGTTTCTCGATCAGGTCGGGCCGATGCTCTCCGATGCGCAGTTCACCTGGGGTGAACGACGGATCATGGGGCTCGTGGCTCTGCTCACGATCGGAGGATTTGGATTGGGTGGTTGGGTCGCGGGCCGGCTCATGAAAGCTGCCGCGGAGTTGATTGACTTACTGATCGATGGAGCGGACGCCGCCTGGCGAACCGCGGACCTGATCGAACTCCGGATGATTCCGACGCTCGGTCGGATCGCCAACGCTCTCGAGGCGTCGCCTCCTGCTTCCCAAGGCAACAACACGAGTGATCCACGGCTCTCGGCCATTCGCAAGGCGATCACCGATTGTCGCTGGGAAGAGGCCGAGCATCTGATCGAGGCTCTCGCACGCGATCGCCAGACGGCGTCTGAAGCGTCGGCGCTTGGCGATGAACTGGGCCGAGCACGCGACCGCATGATCGAGACCCATCGCCAGGAGTTGGAGGCGGGACGAGCTGCGAATGATCCCGATCGCGTGATCGACGCCCGCGACGCGCTCACGTTACATCTGCGGGGCGAGCGGCTCGTGGATCTCGATCGTCAGTTGGTGCGTTGGCTGGTCAATCTGCTCCAAGGGTGGGCTCGGTCGGGACGTCGAGCGCACGAGGTCGCCCAGCTTGCAACTCGCGTCGCCGAAACCTTTGGAGATACGGCCGAAGGAGCCAGTCTCCGGACGGCCTTGCCAAATTTACGGCGAAAAGCCGGCCTCTGTCCCCGCTGCGCTCGCCCCTTCCAAGGGAGCGCAGAGGCCTGTCCGCGCTGCGTTGATCAGGGGTCGACAGGCGCACCGCTTTTTCCCACCAGCGCTGGAAGCTCAGTTCCTAAGGAACCGACATGAGCATTCGTCTGACCTGCTCCGCCTGTCACGCCGCATTTCTGGCAGCCGACGATGCCGGCGGCCAGCGCGTGGCCTGCCCCAAGTGTGGGGCCAAGCAAATGACGCTGAAGAGGGGTGCGGTTAAACGCCCCGAGCCCGCCGAAGCGTCCGTCTTTGTTCCCTCGGCCGACGCTCCCAGTCGTCGTCGATTCCGCCCAGCCTGGCTTGCCCTGTTCCTCCTCGTTTCCGGTCTCGCGGTGGCTACGGTCGTTGCCTGGCCAACGATTCAGGCCTGGTGGCACCCGGTTCCGCCTGACCCGATTGAGGTTGTGGCCTCAACATTTCTTCGTTCACTGTCGGATGAGAACCCGGAAGTGACCCGGCAAGTCTCGATTATTGATGAGCCTCCCGCCATTCGATCGTTCCGGAACGTGAGGCATGACCCCACTCGCGATCGCCCCTTGAAGGGTTCGTTTCGCCCGATCGCCCAGTTGCACGATCGACTGAACAAGTCGTTCGAGTACAACGCGGAAATCGGCCGCTACCAACCCCGCGACCTGCTTGGCCCGGCCGCCGAAACACTTGACGCACTCCACACCGCCAAGGCCGAACAGGCTGAAACCGCCAAGAAGATCGCGAGCGGGAGCCCGGACGACCTCTTCGCCGCTGCCGAGGCGATGGCCTCGACTTTCGACAAGTTGGCTGAAGGAGCCTTGGCTCCGAAAAAATTGATCCCGACGTATCAGCAACTCGTCGAGGACGCCAAGCCCCCCCTGCCCCCGAGTGAAAAGGAGCTCGCCCTCGATTTCGGCTCGAATCGCGAGACTTGGGATCACCTCTTGAAGCGCCCGTTCCCGACGTTGAAAGCCGATGGGCCGTACATCCTCGACCGCGCCGAGGTCACAGCCATGGTCGCCGATCGACTCGCATCGTCCGGAGACCCGCCCACTCGGCTCTACCTCAAGCTTATGCGATTCCGGCTGGAAGGGATCGACACCGGCTGGAAGGTGATCTCCGCCCGGCGCGAGGGCGATCCCGAGCCGGTGGCTGAACCCACAGAAGCGGCCCCTCCGGCTGAGCCGGTTCGCCGATCGCCGGGCGAGTCCGCGCAATAAAGTGGGTGGGCCGTGCCCACCCCGGTCTCGGCTTTGAAAGAAGCGAGGGGCAGGAAGCGATCAGCTCCCCGCCCGCCTTTCTGCTCAGACGATGATCGTTGACCTTTTCTGAGCGGCTTCTTCCATAAACGACTGGCCCCTGGCAACCATGCTCTCGGGTTCGGGGATGGTCCCCTCGAGGAGCATCGCGTTGGCCCAGAGTTGAAGAGCGCAGAGCTTGATGAAGTCGTCGTGATCTCGGTTGGAACTGAGGCTGCCGAGCCGGCGGATCAGGGGGGCGGAGGGATTGATTTCGAGAATGCGACTGGCCGGCATGAAGTCTTGATTGGCCATCTTCATGAGCCGCTGCATCTGGCTGCTCATTCCGCCATCGGCATTAACCAGGCAACAGGGGCTGTCGGTCAGTCGTTTTGATTCGCGAACTTCCTTGACGCGATCTCCGAGCGCCGCTTTGAACAGCTCGAGCACCCGCGTCGTCCCAACAAGCGGCTCCTCGTCGGCCTTTTTCTCGGCCTCCACTTCGGGCAGCTCGACGTTCTCGGAATCGATCGAGGTGAGCGGCCGGCCGTCGAAGGTCTGCATCGTCGACATGACGAATTCGTCGATCGGATCGCTCAGATAGAGGACTTCGATCCCGCGCCGGCGGAAGATCTCGAGGTTGGGGCTCGTTTTGATCGAGGCCAGGCTGGGGCCACCCAGGTAATAGATAGGCTTCTGGTCCGGTCCGGCCCGCTTGATGTATTCGTCCAGCGAGGTCAGCTTCGCCCCGTCGGAATCCGACGATGGGAAGCGGAGCAACTTGGCGATGCGCTCTCGGTTGGCGGGGTCGCTGGGGATCCCTTCGCGGAGGATCCCGCCGAACTGACGGTGGAATTCCTCAAAACCACCGGCCGCTTGATCGGCCATCTGGTTCAGCTTATCGAGTACCCCTTTGACCAGGGTGTTGCGGATCCGGCGAATCACCGTGTTGTCTTGCAGCGTCTCACGCGAGACGTTGAGCGGCAGATCTTCGGAGTCGACAATCCCGTGCAGGAAGCGCAAGTAGTCGGGAAGGAGCTCGCGACAATCGGACTGCACGAGGATTCGCTTGGCACAGAGGCTGACCCCATGCTCCAGCCGACCGAAGCCGAGCAATTCGATGTTGCTGGGAGGACAGTAAAGGATCGAGCGGAACTGGAACGGCGAATCGGCCGCGAGGTGGAGATGCCAGAGCGGCGACTCGTTGGAGTGGTGCGTCAAGTGCTGGTAGAACTGAAGGTACTGCTCCTCAGTGACCTGGCTCTTGGGCTCAACCCAGATCGGTTTCTGGTCGTTGATCACCTGGTCGCCAAGCCGGATCGGATGGGGGACAAAGCTCGAGTAGCGTCGCACGATCGACCGAATCCGCGACTCTTCGACGAAGTCGCTGACATCGTCCTTGAGGTGGAGAATCACCTCGGTCCCACGCTCGAGCGGTCCCGCCGGAGAGATCCGGAACGTCCCCGTCCCATCCGACTCCCACTCCCATCCCTCGGTTTCCTTGAAGCTGCGAGTACGGACCCGCACACGATCGGCAAGCATGAAGGCCGAGTAGAAGCCAACGCCGAACTGGCCGATGAGCGAGAGGTCCCCTTTGTTCTGGCTGACCGCCTTCTTCAGGAATTCGAGCGAGCCGCTATGAGCGATTGTGCCCAGGTTCGCGACCAGCTCTTCCCGAGTCATCCCGACCCCATTGTCCCGGATCACAAGCTGGCGCGGTTCTTTCTGTCCTTCGATCACAATCTGCAACGGCGCTTCGTCGCGGTGAGCCTCTTCGGTCAAAGAGACGTACCGCATTTTGTCGAGGGCGTCCGACGCATTCGAGATCAACTCGCGAACAGCGATCTCTTTGCTCTGATAGAGCGAATGCGCCAGCAAGTGGAGCAGTTGACTGATCTCAGCTTGAAAGGAAAATTCCTGCGGTTCCGAAACGGCTGCCATCGAAAGCCCCCATCGAATGAGATCGCGAGACCAGGCTCGTGAGATCCGAGAGGCGCGGTTCTCCCTCTCGACTCTGATAAAGCAACCGTAACAGGCAAGGTGCGTACCAAGCGGTCAAGAAATCCGCAACTTTCGTTCTGGTAGGGGTTTTCGAAAATTCGACTCGGTGTAAGTCTTGCCAACCGGCTGCCAATCGCGACGAATCTCTGGGGAGCCCCCTGACAATTTGGCATCGAAACTGTTGTCTCGAGTTCTTTGGGTTATGGCTTGGTGATTTTCCCTCCGGATAAAGCAGATCGTCTTCATGAGCAAGGAACCGTTTGCAATCGACGAAGTCTTCCGTCGGCTTCGGATCGCCACCGCAGGACTCGCGAAGGCCGCGATGTTCGACCTTCGCGATCGCGGCTTCGACACCCCGTTTGAACAGTTGGTGGGAAGCCTGATTTCCGCCCGGACCCACGACGAAACGACGCTTACTGTCTGTCTTCGCCTCTTTGCCGTCGCCCGGACCCCCGCCCAGATGGCCGCCCTGGAAGAGTCGAGAATCAGGGAATTACTCCGGGGCACCACTTTCGCCGACGTCAAGGCCCGCGATCTTCGCGAACTCTCCCGACGCATCGTGGAAGAGCATCAAGGAGTGGTTCCTAACACGCTCGAAGGATTGACCGCGTTCCGAGGGGTAGGTCCCAAGATCGCTGCATTGACGTTGGCCGTTGGGTTTGGCCAGCCCGCGATTGCGGTGGACATCCACGTCCACCGCATCGTCAACCGTTGGGGCTACGTCTCGACCCACAGTCCTGAGAAGACGGCGGAGGTGCTGTCCGAAACCTTGCCCCAGCACTACTGGATTGAGATCAATGAGAGACTTGTTCCGTTCGGCAAGTTCATCTGTACGGGGACCCGTCCCAAGTGCTCTACCTGCGTTCTACTCTCCATGTGTGCTCAAGTCGGAGTTCTCAATCCTCGATGACAATTTGAAAAAACACATAAATTTATTTGCTTAAATGTGTTGTCGTGTGGTTTTTTTGATGATTGGTTTGCAGAATAACGATGCAGCAAAGGGGATGAAGGCTCTCTCCCCCGAACTTTGGAATATGAATACATTGCAGAAACGGTTGGGCAACCGGTTCGATCCATTTAATCGCCGCGCCGCCACCGGCGAGGAGGGGTCGACTCAAACTTGCCGGCCGGGGGGCTGAACTTGATCCCGACCTGCCAGAGGAGGTCGGGCTGGTGCTTGGCAAGGAGGTATTTCATGACCACCTCGTCCGACGGCGGCATGCCGGGATCCTGAAAGACCACGCAGAGGCGAGCTTCGGGGCGTTGGGTCCGGGCGTCCCAGACTTCGATCAGGCCGTGTGGGCGGCGGGGGATCCGGAAGTATTTGCCGCCGTTGAGCACAGTCACGCAATCGAAGCGGCAGAATTCGTCGAATTCCTTTGCATCGACGACGTCGCGAACCAACTCGGCCGCAACGAGCTCAGGGACTCCCGACTGATAGGCCCCTGCATCGAGCCGCATCGGCTCGTCCTCGCGGGTCGGCTGCGGGGTGCTTCGGCCTTCGATCACCCGGAAGATTTCCCACTCTACGAGTCGAGCATAGCCCGCGCGGAGGGCCGGGCTCGAAATGACCATCTGGGGAAACCCGGCCGCGGCGCGAACGACTTCGTGAGCGAATGCGTTGGCCTCGCGCTGGATCTTGATCATCCAGAACCGAGGGGTTTCCACTCGATCGCTTTCCGAGTAGCGGAACGGTCTGGGGCCCACGTCGGGGATGACGACGTCGGTCTCTTCGCCGTCGCGGCGCATCGCTCTCAGAACGGTGTCGTAGGTGGCTTCGCCCTGCGTGAATTGCTCGGCGGCGTCGAGATGGCCAGTGCTTTTGACGCGAACCACGCGATAGCTGGGCCGTGCCCGAAAGGTCACCTCACGGGCCCGGGGATCGACCGGGGACCGCTCGTCGGCGACGTCAATTTCCCAGCGAAGATAGCCGGTGCGAATCATGGCGTTTCGAAAGAGCGGACTGAGGCGCATCCAGGAGGATGAGCGGGGACGCCCTCCCTCGCCGACCAGGTCGAGCCCAGCACGTCCCTTCAGCCTCCCTGGATGGCGGGGACGAGGAGGATTTCCGGCGCGGTGGCGTCGAAGGCACGAATCGGCCGCGTCTGCCCGGGGCCGTCGAGCCGGAAGGCGAGCCTTCCCGGGGTAAAATGCTCGGCGAAGGCCGCGGCGGCATCGGTGATCGTTTCCGGCCGGTCCTTGTCCCACTCCGCCAAACAGAGGTCGCCGTGACCCGTCTTGAGCAGGCGTAACTTCGCCATGGTGGGAAGACTCCTTGATTTCCGTCCCTTTTCGTCCTCGCCGCGCCGCCGAAGCGGCCCTCCTGCGTGGTGCTGTATTGTACCGATTCTCGGGCTGTCAGGCCAGCGCCGATGGAGTCCGAAGTCGCCGTTTCCAGGCCGTCGATGAGGCAAAACCGCCATTGGGGCGTGATTTACGATCACCGATGGAAAAGTCGTAGGTACGCTTTCAACATTGCCGGAATGCGTTGCGAATAGGGAAACAACTGGGGCCTCAATCCGCCGACGTGGCGGGCATGTTCGACCTGGGTCTGTGTGAACTCACGGAGTCCGTGAACGCCGTGGATTCGTCCGAACCCACTGGCCTTAGTGCCACCAAACGGGGCCGACGCATGGCCGATCGGCGTGACGGCGTCGTTGATGGTCACCGTGCCCGCGTCGAGTCGCCCGGCCAAGGCGCGGGCCGCGTCGAGATCGCGGCCCCAGACACTGGCGGCGAGCCCGAATCGGCTCGAGTTTGCGGCAGCCACTGCCTCTTCCGCATCCTTCACCTGCCGGACGAGCACCACCGGGCCGAAGACGCCGGCAAGGGCCGACTCGGGCTCGGCCGATCGGGCGGAAAGAACCGTTGGTGCAGAGAACCAACCCGGGCCGGACCGAGATTCGCCTCCTGTTACGACTTCTGCGCCACGCTCCACCGCCGCGCGAATGTACCGATCGAATCGCTCTCGCGCCGCTTCCGAGATCAAGGGCCCCATGTCGATGTCCGGCGATGCTGGATCACCCACTCGCAACGAACGGGCCGATTCGGCGAGTTCTTTGATCCAAGGTTCCGCATCACCGACGATGTAGATTCGCTTCACCGCAACGCATGTCTGGCCACACCCAACAAACGCGCCCCACGTCAACGAACGCACCGTCGAGGCTCGAGGCGCATCGGGCAGGACGATGGCCGGGTCGAAACCGGAGAGCTCGACCAGCGCGGGAACTCCATTCGCGGCCAGGGTCGTCAGCACGCGCCGGCCGTTTTCGCTCCCCCCTGTGAACATTCCCTTGTCGACCCGCGCTTCGATCAGCGCGCGGCCCACCTCGGCGCCCCCCTGCACCATCGCAATCAACCCCGGGGGGAACCCGGCTTTGTCCAGGCTCTCTTGAAGCTTGCAGCCCACGAGCGGGGCCAACTCGGAGGGCTTCCAGACGACCCCGTTGCCCGCCGCAACCGCCTGCGCGATTGCAGGGGCATTGAGGAAGAGGGGGTAGTTCCATGTGCCGATCATTCCGACCACGCCCAGCGGCCGATAGCAGACCCGAGCCCCTGGGATCAACAGAAAGGACTGCCAACCGGCCCCGAGTTTCTCGGCAGCGAGCGCTCGTCCCCCATGGTTGATCGTCCAGCGGATTGCGTCCAGGCTCATGACCATCTCGGCCAGAGCCTCCCCTCGCGGTTTCCCAATCTCCTGGCAGATCGCGTCCGCCCAGGCGTCGGCCTGTCGAGCGAGACCCTGGGCCCACTGCTTCAGGATTCTTCGACGTTCCGGCCACGCTGTGATGTTCCAGGAACGCTGGGCTTCACGAGCGCCTTCGACGATGGGACCGACCGACTCGGTGGAAGTCGGGACGACGCGTTCCAACTCCACACCCGTAGACGGGTTCCGAGCAATCAGGACATCCGCGGGGGCGATTGTCATAGGTGCCTCAGTACGAACCGCGGCCTGGCAGGGGGCCTCTTCTTCTGGATTTTCGGAACTAATGGTTATGGCCGAGCTGGCCCAGTCCTTAGTTTGGAGAGACAGGCTTGGTCACGGGCCGAGTCGAGGAAGTGACCGTTGGCCCGTAGGCTGTGCCTCGCCAGGTCACTCGCCCGGTCAAACACATTTTGATGGCACGGATCAGGATGACGTCCATGACAAGGTTCGCCACCGGGAACCAGGCGACGTAACGTGATCGAGGAACCGACATGTGATAAACACGAGCGAGCACGGTGTACGTGAAAATATGGTGAACCACACTCAGGCCAAGGAGCCAGAACGCGAAGGGACTGGTGTGGCCTCGCGCCAGCAGGAAGAGTGCCACCACAAATGCGACGTGGCCGGTCTGGCTGAAAATCAAGGGGTCGAGCAGGCGACCGAGGAGTCGCCAGGGGTTTCGCCCCAGCGCATCGTAAAGGATCCGGCTCCAGCCACGCACGAGCTGATCCAGCGAGGCATACATCCGGGTGGATCCGATCTCCCGAGCGATTGCCACCCGAATCGGCAGGCCCAGCGCCTTGACCCGCGCTGCCAGGCGAATGTCTTCGACGAACCGATCGCGGACCGCGTGATGGCCTCCCGCAGCTTCATAGGCGGATCGCTTGATGAGGATGTATTGCCCGTTGGCAAACGCCAAGGAGGAGCGATCGTTGTTCACCCGAAAGAGCGGATAGGACTGCATTAGGACAATGCCCGCTAACGGCTGCACGACGTTTTCCCAGAACGTCTCGCAACGCATCTCGGGCAAGAGGCTGGTCAGCGCCGCACCGCGGTCTCGCGCGTACTCCATCACGATTTCAAGATTCTCGGGCGAGTGCCGGGTGTCCGCATCAAGGAACCAGAACCAATCCCCTCGAGCTCGGTCCGCCGCCTGTTGAGCGGCATGCGTCTTGCCGGTCCAGCCAGGAGGCAAATGCTCAATCGTGAGAACCTCAATCCGTGGGTCGGCCGTGGCAAACTCACGGGCAATCTGGCCGGTCCGATCCGTGCTCCGATCGTCGACCACGATGATCTCGAGGTTAGGATAAGCCTGAGCACAGACGGAGGCCAGGCACTCGGCCAGCGTCCCCTCCTCATCCTTGGCCGGGATGATGGCCGTCACCAAGGGGGGATGGTCCATCGTCAGCCGTGGAGAGTCGGGCGTGAGGATGTCGAGCTTGCGGAAGATGAACCAGATCGCCAGGTGGCGGATGGGCCACATGGCGATGATTGCGGCGTAGACCCAGAGGAGTGTGCGTTGGGACGGGGTCATCGCGTCGGCTCGTTCGGTTCAGGGATCGGATCTTCGAAGTCTCGAAGCTCGTCTGCACGGGGAAGGGCCAGAAAGCCGAGGGCCAGTGCGGCTACCCAGAACGGGCTGACCGCGTCGAGCCGAGGCCGAACCCACCAACCGTAACAGAGGCCGAGCAGGATCGCGAGCGATCCGATTACCGCCGAGATCAAATGAGCCTGGTAAAATCGCGAGGCGCGGCGCTGGGGATCGTGGAGCCGGGCCCGGCTCGCCCCGACTCGCCTCACGGCATAACTCGAGAAAAGGAGAAGGAAAAGGCCCGCGAGCAATCCTTGCCTGAGCTCGTCGGGGGCGCGCCAGATTGCGGCTCGATCACGCCAACGAAGGACGAGACCACTGAGCGCGATTCCCCCACTGATCGCAATCAAGACATTAGTCACGGATGAACGCGTTCGAGCGAGACACGCTTCGGCGGCCGGTTCCAGCGCGATCATGTCAGGCGAGGCTCCCCGGCGTTGGCGTTGAGCTGTCTGCGGAGGGCAAGAATCAGTTCGACTTGACCGATCGGCTGGCCCGTGCTTCGAGCGATTGCGTCGGGAGTCGCTCCGGTGTCGGCCAGATCCCAGATTGGGCTGAACCGGCGGCCCAGATCAAGGCCGACCGCGGCCGACGACGGCAAGGACGCTGTGGCCAGGCTGGGGACCGCGATCAGGGTTGGACCGGAGACGGCGGTCGGCTCGGCCGCGTCGACTCGACGGGAACGCGAACCCGGTCGTCGCAACGGCGGGCCCGGATGGCCTTGGGGGGCGGGCTCGGCCTGTCTGGCCGAGCCTGCTTTCTCCATCATCGCTTCGAGGTGATCCTGGCGCGTTCGAAGGTCGTCCACGGATTTGACCAGCGCTGAGATCGGCTGGCGGCGAAGCTGTGCGACGACCCAGGCGAGGACGACCAGCGTAAGTCCCAACACCGTGCTCAAGATCACGATCAGGGTCATCAGCAATCTCGGTGACGGAGACATGTCGCGATCCCTTCCATGGAAAGGCGGAGAGTTTCAACGGAAGTGTGTCGATGTCGGAAGCAAAGGCCCGGCATCCTGCCGTGGCCTTGCTTCATGGACGCATCAATCAGGATGAATCAGCCCGAAGGCTGACCAGCACGATCCGAGGCTTGCCGAGATTGATAGGCCGCGTGGGCGGCATCATAGACTTCGCGGAGCGCCACGCCGCGCTCGGTTGCGATTCGGGCGCAGTCATCGTGCTCGGGACTGAACACAGGGGGCCGATCATCACGCCAGCCCAGTTTTCCTTTGATCGGGCCGAACGACGTTTCCACCTCGGTCGCTTGCCGCTTCAGCTTGTGTCGGCTGACCGGGTAGCGGCGAATCCCCAAGGTCGTCGTCTCTCGGAACAAGATTTCCTCGAGCGAATTGATCCGATCCTCGTCGCAGAGGACCGTCACCATCACGCCCGGCCGATTCTTCTTCATCTGGATCGGGGTGAGGAACGTGTCGAGCGCCCCGGCCTTCATAAGCTGTTCCGTGGTGTAGCCCACAATCTCACCCGGAAGGTCGTCGAGGTTCGTCTCGAGAACCCAGATCCGGTCGCTCGAGGCCGGCAGACTGATCTGCCCGACCAGCAGGCGGAGGATGTTCGCTTGGCCAGGAAGCTCGCGTGTCCCTGCTCCCAGCCCGATCGACTCGATGGTCATGGCCGGAACCGGACCGAAGCGGTCGGCGACTGACGTCAAGATGGCCGCGCCGGTCGGGGTCGTCAGCTCCATTTCGACCGTCGACTCGGCCAGAGGTACTCCCTTGAGCAGCTCGGCCGTTCCGGGAGCGGGAAGCGGCATCCGGCCGTGGGCGGCCATGACCGATCCGAGCCCGGGAGGGACGGGGCTTGCTTCGATGCGCTCGGCCCCGAGTAAGTCGAGTCCGACCGCTGCCCCGACGATGTCGACGATGGAGTCAACCGCGCCGACCTCGTGAAAGTGGATCTTTTGGAGGTCGATCCCGTGGACCGTCGCCTCAGCCTCGCCGAGGCGTCGAAAAATCCGCTTGGCCAGATCGTTCTGACGGGGGGTCAAAACGCTCTTGTCGATGATCGCCTCAATGTGATGGAGGTGGCGATGGGCGTGTTCATGAGGCGTGACAACGCGCGCATAGTTGGCGCGAAATCCGCCGCGACGCACGGTCTCAAAGGTCAGCTCGCACGGCAAGCCCAGGCTGGCCACGGCCGCCTGAATCGCCTTAGGATCCACCCCTGCATCGACGAGCGCTCCGAGCGTCATGTCGCCGGAGATCCCGCTGAAACAGTCGAAATAGGCGATGCGCACGCCCAACCCCTTTCGCTGCGACGGCCGAAGGACGGAGAAACGACCACATTTTAGCCATCCCCCCCCTTGCCGCAAGTGAGGAAAAAAATGTCCCGAGGCTTGCAAGCGTATGCGTCTCGGGAAGCGTGTGGCAAGCGTTCTCCCTCAAATGCGAACCGATTGCGGTAAGTCGGTCCTCATTTTGCTAAAACATAATTTCGGAGCGGTTCGCAACAAGTTCGGCGTGGGAGAATTGTCATGTCGTACGGTGGCTACTATGGTCCCTCCAACGAAAATCGAGGACCCAACCTCCGAGTGATCGGAGCGATCATCATCGCGGTCATCAGCATCGCGATCTACTCGTTTCAGACACAAGTCAACCCTGTTACGGGGAAGACTCAGCATATCGCAATGAGCCCGACCGAAGAAAAAACCCTGGGATTGCAAGCCGCCCCCGAGATGGCCGCAAAAATGGGGGGCAAAATCGACCCGTCCCGCGACCCTCGGGCTCGACTCGTTCAGGCCGTTGGCCGGCGGCTCGTCGAACGGAGCGACGCCAGCCGAAGCGAGTACGTCGACAACTACAATTTCTACTTGCTGAACGATCCGGAGACGATCAACGCCTTTGCCCTTCCCGGGGGCCAGGTGTTCATCACGCTCGGCCTGATGGAGAAGATGACGAACGAAGCCCAGCTTGCCGGGGTGCTCGGACATGAAATCGGCCACGTTGTCGGTCGTCACTCCGCCGCGCAGATGGCCAAAGGACGGCTCGGCCAGTTGCTGACCCTGGCCGTCGGCGTCGGCGCCAGCGGCGGAGACGATAATGGCCGCAGGGCCCAGATGGCGGCCGCCATGGTTAATCAGGTCTCCCAACTTCGCTTTGGCCGGGCCGATGAGTCGGAAGCCGACGGCTTCGGCCTCCGTTACATGGCCCAGGCGGGCTATGACCCCTCAGCCATGCTCGACGTCATGCGGATTTTGAAAGCGGCGAGCGGGGGAAGTCGCCAGCCCGAATTCCTCGCAACCCACCCGCTCCCCGAGACCCGCCTTCGCGAGATCGAGTCGATCCTGGCTCAAGAGTACCCCAACGGGATCCCCGAGAACCTCGTCAAAGGCGTTCGGCTTGAGGGAGGGCAACCGGTCGGTCGATGACCGGTTCCCGCGCTTGGCGATGGTTGAGGCGGACCCGACCATCGCCAATCCCTCGGGGATGGGATAAACTTTCAAGGAGAGCCCCGGCCAAACCGTCCGACCTGAGTCCTCGGCTTTCCATCGATCACAACGGTGCTGACCATATACACATGGATATTGCTTACGACAGTGTCTTGCTGATGGCCTACGGTGCGCCTGAGAAGATGGAGGAGGTCCGCCCATTCCTGAATAACATCCTTCGCGGTCTCCCGGTTCCCAAGGAACGCTACGAGGCGGTTGTTCACCACTACGAGTTGATCGGTGGTAAGAGTCCTCTGAACGAGCTGACGGCTCGTCAGGCTCGAGGACTGAGAAATTGGATTGATGAACAGGGTCTCGAGCTTCCGGTTTACGTGGGGATGAGGTTCGCCAAGCCGTACATGTTCACGGCCATCAATGCGATGGTTCAGGAAGGGCGAAAGCGCGCCGTCGGAATCATCCTGGCGCCTTACCGGAGCGATCCGAGCTTCGAGAAGTATCAAGAGACCGTCCAAGAGGTGCTCGATTCGACGGGAGCGGGGGAATTGCTCCAAATCGATTTCGTGCAGCCCTGGTTTGACCATCCCTTATTTGCCGAGGCCCAGGCCGATGAGGTCAGGCAGGCCCTCGAGCAGGTGCCGGAGCCAAGACGAGACCGGGCCAAGCTCCTTTTCACTGCGCATAGCATTCCGGTGGCGACGGCCGAGCGCTGTCCGTACGTCGCGCAGATTGAGACGGCCTGCCGAAACGTCGCGGAGTACCTGGGCGGCCGTCCCTGGAGCCTGGTCTGGCAAAGCCGAAGCGGGAACCCGCGAACCCCTTGGCTCGAGCCCGACGTCAACGCCAAGCTCGGGCAGCTCAAGGACGAAGGGGAGAGCGACGTGATCCTTTGTCCGATTGGATTTATTTCCGATCACGTCGAAGTCATGTATGATCTGGACTTCGAGGCGGCTCAGACCTGCCGCGAGCTGGGATTGAATATGATCCGAGCGGGGACGGTCAATGACCATCCCACGTTCATCAAGGCGCTCGGCGACCTTGTCGTCACGAAGATCAAGGCGGATCGCTAGCCAGAAGTGGCCCGGGGCGTGTCCCCTTGATGGGGGACGGCCGGCGTTTGAATTGGGACCGAGGGGATTTTGCTTTGCCTGAGACTTCGTCGAGACAGGATCGGGTGGTTGTGATCGGCGGCGGCCTTTCGGGGCTGACCGTGGCGCACCGGATCGTGGAGCGCGCGAAGCAGGCTCGGAAGGCGGTCGAGGTCGTCCTCCTGGAAGCCAAGGATCGGATCGGCGGGGCGATCTGGACGAACCGGGGCGATGGTTTCACCCTCGAAGGGGGGGCGGACTCGTTCATCACGAACAAGCCGTGGGGGGTGGACCTCTGCCGGGAGCTCGGCCTCGAGGATCAGCTCATTAGCCCGGACGCCCAGCATCGTCGGTCGTTCGTGGTCCGGCAGGGGCGGCTCGTACCGGTTCCCGAAGGCTTCGTGCTCATGGCACCGAATCGGCTCGGGCCGATCCTCACGACACCGATTCTCTCGGTGCGCGGTAAGCTCCGGATGTTAATGGACTTGATCCTGCCCCGCCGCGACCGCGACGAGCAAGGGGATGAAAGTCTCGCCTCGTTCGTGAAGCGACGGCTCGGTCGGGAGGCCTTGGAGCGACTGGTTCAACCGCTTGTCGGGGGGATTTACACGGCCGATCCCAATGAGCTGAGCTTGCGCGCCACCCTCCCGCAATTCATTGCGATGGAGAACGAGCACCGGAGCCTGATTCTGGGGGCGCTCCGCCAGGCACGAGCTGCGCGATCGACCGAGCGATTTGCCTCAGGGGCTCGTTACGGCCTCTTCGTCACCTTGGCCGATGGCATGGACACCCTTCCCAGGACGCTGGCCGCCGCGCTTCCGGATGGAACGATTCGGACGTCGACTCCGGTGCGCCGGATCCACCGTCCCGACTCGATCTCGCCTTGGCGGGTCGAATTGTTGAGTGGGCTGCCGATCGAGGCGAGCGCCGTGGTTTTGGCGACCGAGGCGCATGCGTCGGCCCGGCTCGTCGACGGCTTCGATTCAGACCTGGCGCTCCAGCTCCGCTCGATTCCCTACGCATCCTCCGTGATCGTGAATGTGGCCTATCGTCGGGATCAGGTGGCGCATCCGCTCGATGGGTTCGGGGCCGTCGTCCCCGCCATCGAAGGACGATCGATCCTGGCGGTGTCATTCTTGAGCGTGAAGTTCCCGGGCCGGGCTCCCGCTGGGAAGGTGCTCCTCCGCGTCTTTGTCGGAGGCGCGACCCAACCTGATCTCTACGAGTGCGACGACACCCGGATCGGCCAGATCGTTCGCCAAGAACTGGGCGACTTGCTCGGCACGTTTGGCGACCCCCTCTTCATGCAGGTGGGTCGCCATCCTCGGGCGATGCCTCAATACACGCTCGGCCACATCGACCGGGTTGGGGCGATTCGCGAGCGGCTTTCCCGGCACCCCCGGCTGATCATGACGGGCAACGCCTTCGACGGAGTGGGCATTCCCGACTGCATTCGGGGGGCGAAAGCCGCCGCCGATTCCGCCTTCAACGCCTTGGCCGACCCCGCCGCCACGGCCGCGGCCTGATTGAGAGGCTTCGGTCTATGTCCGCCTTTTCCGATGCCGAACGTGAGGCCGTCTATCGCGCCATCTTCGAACGCAGGGATTGCCGGCGCTTCCTTCCTGACCCCTTGCCTGGCGATCTGATCGCCAGGCTCCTCAGTGCTGCGCACCATGCTCCCTCAGTTGGCTTCATGCAACCCTGGAACTTCCTCCTGATCCGCTCGATCGAGGTCCGCGCCCAGGTCAAAGCCGCCTTTGAACATGCCAATGCCATAGCCAATGCACAGTTCCACGGTGAGCGGGGCGAACTGTATCGCTCGCTGAAGCTCGAAGGGATCATGGAATCGCCGCTCAACGTCTGTGTGACCTGTGACCGATCGAGGCACGGCCCGGTCGTCCTGGGCAAGACGTCGCAATCCGAGATGGACCTCTACAGCACCGTTTGCGCCATCCAAAATCTCTGGCTGGCGGCACGCGCTGAGGGAGTTGGGGTCGGGTGGGTGAGCATCGTCGAGATCGAGGATCTGCGGCAAATCCTTGCCCTTCCGACCGAGGTCGTTCCGGTGGCCTACCTCTGCCTGGGTCGGGTTGTGGAGTTTCCTGCCTCGCCCGAGCTTCAGAGGCTCGGGTGGCTCAATCGGGTTGAGCTCGAACCTCTCGTGTATGAAGATCGATGGGGCCGGCCAAGCTCCCTCTTCACCGAGAACCCGCTCGATGCCGACGATCCATCGGGCACGAAAACAGCTCCGTAACTGGTCTCCCTCCAATTGCCGTGTCGTGCGTAGGGGGTGAGAGAGGTAGGAGAGGCCAAGGAGGTCCGCTCCCCGGCTTTCATGCCGAAAATGAACGCAGGCCGGTCGACTTGCCACGTCCCGCGATTCGATCGGGATAATGGGCCATGCCTTTTTGACATGAAGGCGTCCAGGTTGCGATACCGTTTGATGTGAAGCAACTCCCATGCCACGAGGGCATTGGCCGCTTGCGTCACACCGTGCGGAGCCTTAAAATCCAAGGCTTGCCTCCATGGGGATCGGACGCGTGGGGTCGTTGCGTCTTCCGGTCCTCGGCCGGGGGTGAGCTTTCCGCGAACGACCAAGCGATTCCGGAGCCTCTCTACGATGTCGGCTGAAAACGGCGGATCGATCGTCAGCATCCTCACCGAGAATCGGGTCTTCCCGCCTCCTCCGGAGTTTGCGGCGAAGTCTCATGTCTCGAGCCTCGAGCAATACGAGTCGCTCTGGAATCGTGCCAAGGATGATCCGGAAGGCTTTTGGGGAGAAATGGCCCAGACCCTTCAATGGTCGAAGCCCTGGGAGAAGGTGCTCGACTGGAACCCTCCCTTCGCCAAGTGGTTCGTCGGGGGTGAACTCAACGCGTCGGTGAATTGCGTTGACCGCCACGCCGCAGGGCCGAACAAGGACAAGGCCGCGATCATCTGGGAAGGGGAGCCCGGCGAAAAGCGGGTGCTCACGTACCAGGATCTGCTTGTCGAAGTGTCTCGGTTCGCGAACGTCCTCAAGGGACTCGGCGTGGTCAAAGGCGACGTCGTCGCCATCTACATGCCCATGATCCCCGAGCTGGTTATTGCCGTCTTGGCCTGTGCCCGGATCGGGGCGCCGCACACCGTGGTCTTTGGCGGCTTCAGCGCCGAGGCGCTGGCAGGGCGGATCCAGGACTGTCAGGCCAAGGTCCTCGTGACCGCCGACGGAGGCTTTCGTCGCGGCAAGGTCGTTCCGCTCAAAGAGAACGCCGATGGCGCAGCGGCCGTTTGCCCCTCGTTGAAAGCCGTGGTCGTCGCCAAGCGAACGGGGCACGACATTGCGATGACCGCCGGTCGCGATCACTGGTGGCACGACCTCGCGGCCAAGGCGTCGAGCGATTGCCCCGCCGAGTCGCTCGATAGCGAGCATCCGCTCTACATCCTTTACACCTCGGGCTCAACCGGCAAGCCGAAGGGGATTCTCCATACGACGGGCGGATACCTCCTGGGGGCGGCACTGACCACGAAGTGGGTGTTCGACCTCAAGGATGATGATGTCTATTTCTGTACGGCGGACATTGGCTGGGTGACCGGGCATTCCTACCTGGTTTACGGGCCGCTCGCCAACGGCGCAACCTCCGTGATGTATGAGGGGGCACCCAACTGGCCCGACGAGGGGCGATTCTGGAAGATCATCCAGGAGTACAAGGTCTCGATCCTCTACACCGCTCCGACGGCCATCCGCGCCTTCATGAAGTGGGGCGAGCAGTTCCCCAAGAGCTATGACCTTTCCAGCCTCCGCCTCCTTGGTAGCGTCGGTGAGCCGATCAATCCGGAGGCCTGGATGTGGTATCACCGGGTCATCGGCGGCGAACGGTGCCCGATCGTCGACACGTGGTGGCAGACGGAAACGGGCTCGATCATGATTGCGCCGATGCCGGGCGCGACCCCAACGATCCCAGGCTCGGCCACCCGCCCCCTGCCCGGCATCGTTCCCGAGGTCGTCACCCGGGATGGCAAGCCGGTTGGCGTGAATGAGGGGGGCTTCCTCGTCATCAAGCAACCGTGGCCCTCGATGCTCAGGACGCTGTACGGTGACGACGAGCGGTACAAGAGCACGTACTGGAGCGAGGTTCCCGGCTGCTACTTCACCGGCGACGGCGCGCGTCGCGATGAGCACGGCAACTTCTGGATCATGGGCCGGGTCGACGACGTCCTCAACGTCGCGGGGCATCGGCTGTCGACGATGGAAGTCGAGAGCGCCTTGGTCAGTCACCCCAAGGTGGCCGAGGCGGCGGTGGTCGGCAAGCCCGACGAGCTTCGAGGGCAGGCGATCTCGGCCTTCGTGACCCTGGAGACCGGACAGGAGGCGTCCGAGGCGCTGCGGCAGGAGCTGCGCGCTCACGTCGTCAAGGAAATCGGCGCCCTGGCCCGTCCGGATGACATCCGGTTCACGGAGTCGCTCCCCAAGACGCGGAGCGGCAAGATTATGCGTCGACTCTTGCGCGACGTCGCCGCCGGCCGCGAAAGCTCTGGCGATACGAGTACGCTGGAAGACCTGAGCGTGCTGGCCAAGCTCAAGGAAGAGGACGAAGTCTAAGCGACCGGGTGGGCACGGCCTACCGGGCCTTTTGCCGAGAGGTTTGGCGGGCATTGATCCCCCCTCTCTCCCCGCGACAGTGAAACCTGGTGGGCTGTGTCTTCCCGACAGGGAGGGCACGGCCCACCAGTCGATTGCCAAGAGGCTCGGCAGGCTTCCCCCTGTGAGTACGACCCCAACGACGTGGCCAGCCATTGCCTGGCTGGTTACGAACTCTGGATCGCAGGTGGTGCCGCTCTTTCGGAACACCAGCCTGATGCTCAACCTCCTCCGAGATGCGATGATCAAGCCGCAAGCCGGCGGGTTCGTATTCCAGAGCGACGAGCGAGGTTGTTATGTCAGACGTTCAGAGCAGCGATGCGAGCGACGTCCCGGTTTCTCCCCAAGATTCGCAGCCCACCCAGGTGCCGGCGGGGCCCAATCTGGAATCACGGGACATTGCGACGGTGAAAGCCCCGCGTTGGCGGCGGTACTTGATCCGTGGGCTGAAAGTCCTGGCCTGTGTGGTCGGCCTTTGGCTACTTGCGGCTTACGTGATCCTTCCTGCGCTCTGGAAGCATTACGAACATCAGCCTGGCCTCGAAAACGCGCCCAAGACGACCCTGACTCCCCAAGGGATCCCCGGAGACCCGCTTAACGTCGGGTTGATCGGAGGGGAGAAGGTGCTCGTCCACGCCATGCTCAGCTCGGGCTGGGATCCGGCGGATCCTGTGACCTTGAGAACCAGCCTTCGGATTGCCGGGAGCGTCTTGCGCGATAAGCCGTACCCCGACGCTCCTGTCAGCAGCCTCTTTCTCTTCGGGAGGAAGCAAGACCTCGCCTTTGAGAAGCCGGTCGGGAATAGCGCATCGCATCGGCACCATGTCCGGTTCTGGAAGTCCAAGGAAGTCGGCCGAAACGGCGATCCCCTCTGGCTCGGGTCCGCGACCTACGACCGGAGTGTTGGGCTAAGCCATCTGACCGGCCAGATCACCCACCACATCGGACCCGACATCGACGCCGAACGCACGGCCTTGATGACCGATCTCCGTAAGGAGGGTTGGTTGACTGAACTGTTTCAAGTCACCGGAGTTGGGTCGACCCTCCTGGGGCGAAACGGGGGCGGTGACCTGTACTACACCGACGGGGAACTGACGGTGGGCGTTCTTGCGTTGAAAGGAGACAAGGAGGCGAAGTTCGCCCGCCTTGCCAACCCGGTCGCCATCCAGATCAAGCAGCAATTCTGGTCGGCGATCCGCCCCTTGTTGGAATCCCTCCCGGCGCAGTGATCGCAAGCCATCACAACGAATCGTCATTGGCTTTGAACCCCATTGGAGACTGACTATGGGTCCAAGCTCGAGAACCATCCTGACCGCGACCCTCGTGGTCCTCTCGACTCTCCGTT
Source organism: Singulisphaera acidiphila DSM 18658 (assembly GCF_000242455.2). GTDB lineage: Bacteria > Planctomycetota > Planctomycetia > Isosphaerales > Isosphaeraceae > Singulisphaera > Singulisphaera acidiphila. Next base: position 2,891,455 of record NC_019892.1, on the reverse strand, counting down.
CAATCACCTTCGCCGCCGACGAGGGCTGGGTGCCCCTGTTCGACGGTAAGACGCTCGATGGCTGGAAGGTCCGTGGTGGGTTCGCTACCTACAAGGTCGAGGACGGTGCCATTGTCGGCTCGACGGCTGTGGAGAGTCCGAACACGTTCCTCTGCAAAGGGGATTACAAGGACTTCGAGCTCGAGCTGGAGGTCAAATGCGATCCGGCCCTGAACTCGGGCATCCAGGTTCGGAGCCATGTCTACGGCAAGGATGACCCCGATCCGAACAATCGCCAGCGCGCGGGGGTCGTCTACGGTCCTCAGTTCGAGATCGCTCGGAAGGACACCGGCACGGCCGCCCAGGTTTACGACGAGGGGCGCCGCGGCAAGTGGCTCAACGAGATCAAGCCGGAAGCCAAGGACGCTTTCAAAGACGACGACTGGAACCACTACCGGATTGTTGTTCAGGGGGATCGCTACCGCTCCTGGATCAACGGCATTGCGGCGTCGGACTTCACCGATCCCATGGACGATCATGGTTTCATCGGATTGCAAGTTCACGGGATCGCCAAGGATCAAGGTCCGTTCCAGGTCCGTTGGCGGAACGTCCGGATCCGGGAATTGAGCGCGGACGAAGCGGCGGCCCCGAAGCCTCCCGAAGGGTTCCGGGCGATTTTCAATGGCCGTGACCTGACAGGCTGGGAGGGGAGCCCGAGCTACTGGTCGGCCGAGGACGGTTGCCTCACCGGTAAAGCCGACGGCACGCTCAAGTTCAACCGGTTCATCACCTGGCGCGAGGGCCTCGTCAAGAATTTCGAGCTCCGGGTGAAGGTTAAGGTCTCACCCACCGGCAATAGCGGGCTGCAATATCGAGGCACCGAACGGCCCGACCTCGGCGAGTCGGTCGTCACCGGCTACCAGTGCGACGTGGTGGCGAACCGGCCCGACTACAATGGAATGCTCTACGAAGAACGGGGTCGTCGGATTCTGGCTCACACCGGTGAGCAGGTCGTCATCGACACCCAAGGCCAACCCTGGGTGACCGGAACGTTTCCGCTCAAGGACTTTCCTGCCGGCGAGTGGCACGACTACCGGGTTCTCGTCGAAGGAAACCATCACCGCCACTGGATCGACGGCCATCCCACCGTTGACCTGATCGACCTTGACGAGAAGGGGCGCAAGCTGGAAGGGGTGCTAGCGGTCCAGGTCCATGTCGGCCCGCCCATGAAGATCCAGTATCGTGATTTCTTCTTGAAAACGCTGCCGGATGATCTGACACTCATCCCACCTGACAAGGCACCGATACCGGCTGACGCTCCGAAAGTCGCTGCGCAGGGGCAGGACAAACCCAGGGCCGTCGATTCGAAGTGATCTCAGGACGGTGAAGCCTGGAACGTTGATACTTTTCAGGTGAGTGGAGAGCGCGAGTTCCCTGTCTTCTCTGGCCAGCGCTTATTCAAAGATAGCCAAGACAGTGAGCTGATGCTTTCCACTTGCCTTGTTGCTGTTAGTCGTTGACCAGGGGAAGGGTCGACGGTTGGTTCGCTCGCCAGTACATATGCATGAAATTAGTCAGGAGTGCCGCAATCGCGAAGAGAAGGCCAACCGCCACGCCCTGGAGCGTTCCGAATAATATGTCGAGCTTTGTGTTGGCAAGCGCCGGCACACGCACCAGGACAACATAAAAAGATGCCGTTGCCCCAACGCAGCAGAGGAAGGAGCAAAGGATCACGAGAGACCGAATGACTGCGTCTCGCTTGGATCGAGTCCCCATTGTGTCACCCCCAAGTCAATGTCGATCAGGCCAACGACGACTGTAGCAGGAGTGGCTTCGGCTCGCAATCGATGGGTGTCGGGCGGGCCGCGCCCGGTGTGACTGAAAGCAGGGATGGCTGTTTCTTACCAGGTGGACGAATCGGCTCCTATGAGCCGATTTGCAAAGCGCATGAGAATGCCCCACAACATCGGCCGCGAGCGCGTCGCCGATGGTGGGGCTCACTCCGCGAAGAAGTCTCGTCCCATGTCAGATCGGGTAGAGATTCTTGAGTTCGGCTCGGGCTTTGGCGCTTCCTTTGGAGGCCTTGATCAAGGGGAACGTCTTCATTTTCCCATCGACTTCAAGGGTGAGGATTCCGGAACGGATGACCGAGGTGGCGACCCGGACGTAACGGGTCGTTCCGTTGGGCAGCCAAACATGGATGCGCTGGAGATTCGGACGGAAGCAACGGCGGCTCACGCCGGTCGTCTTGATACCTACGCCGCCAAGATACTTGGCTTTACCGCGCGTGGTGATATGGTTTCCAAACGCGGTCTTCTTACCACTGACTTCGCACTGGCGTCCCATGGGACAGGCTCCTTGTCAATCTCGCGCCCTGGCGGTGTTCAGACTTTTTCTTTGGCCAACGGGTTGTGCGGCTTGCTGCGCTGGACGTTGCCGCATTCCTCGACCAGGTCGCAAACCTTGTGCGGGGGCACCGCGAGCTTGCACTGCGGGCAAACATTCAGGGCGGGAGCAACCAGGAAGTCGTGGCTCCGACGCTTTCCCTTGGCTGATTTGGATGTTCGTCTCTTTGGTACGGCCACGACAGACTCTCCCGAAAACCACGCGATCAAGTGTGTTCTGGAAAAGAAAGCTATTATCCGGATTAGACTTGGGAATTCAAGGTCGACTTTCGCCCGTTCCTGCTCTTTTTCGGATCTGGCGAGAACGGATTGCGACGGCGGATCGGCGGGCCTTATCCTGAGGGGATGAACGGATCGGTCCATTGCGGTCCACCAGTCCTAAACTCCTTACAGATCAAGGAATTTGGGCATCCCGGTCATGGCCTGACTCCTTTTTTTCTTCGAATGAGGTCTGATGAACACAACGAACACGACGCCACTGCGCTGGGGATTCATTGGCGCGGGGAAAATGGCGACGGCTCTGATTCGCGGAATGCTTCGCGCGGGGCTCGCCACGCCCGAGACGATCTTCGCGAGCGATCCGATTGAATCGGCTTGTACGTTGCTCGCGAAGGAAACGGGGGTGAACGTCCGCACCTCCAACGAGCAAGTGGCGCGGGACAGCGACGTTCTCATTCTCGCGGTCAAGCCACAGAGTATGTCGGAGGTGCTTCAGACGCTCCGACCTTCGGTGACACCGGACCATCTCCTGATCTCGATCGCCGCAGGGGTCTCTCTGGGGACCTTGGCCGCCGGGCTCGGAGCCGATCGCAGGCTGGCGCGGGTGATGCCGAATACGCCGGCCCTGGTGGGCGAGGGGGCCGCAGGATACTGCCTCGGTCCTGGTGCGCGAGAATCGGACGATCGTGTCGTCCGGTCCTGCCTCGAGTCGGTCGGCCTTGCCTATCGCGTACCCGAGACGCTCTTGGATGCGGTGACGGGACTGTCAGGGAGTGGGCCGGCCTTCGTTTATGTAATCATTGAGGCGCTTTCCGACGGGGGTGTCCGGGTCGGGCTCCCTCGCGACGTGGCAACGGCCCTGGCCGCCCAGACGGTCCTGGGAGCCGCCCGCATGGTGCTCGAGACCGGCCTGCATACGGGGACGCTCAAGGACCAGGTGACGAGCCCCGGCGGAACTACGATTGCCGGGCTGCATGCCCTGGAACGCGGATCGATTCGGGCCGCACTGATCGACGCGGTCGAGGCGGCCACCCGCCGCTCGGCCGAGCTCGCCGCTCAGGCCGCCTCGAAGTGAAAGGGACCTCGTGAAGCTCGGCCTGATTTCCGACATCCACGGCGACCCGTTGGCCTTGGAACTCGCCTGGTCGCACCTGACGGTCATGGGGGCCGATCGAATCGTCTGCGCTGGGGATCTTGTCGGATATGGTCCCTATCCCGATCGCGTGGTGGCCTTTCTCGAGGAACGCCAGGTCGCCTCGGTCCGTGGCAATCACGACCGTTGGGCCCTCGAACGCGGCCTGGGCGTTCCCGACGAATACGGCGGCGGGCCCCCCAGCGCCGCCACGCTTCGGGCTCTGGCCGCCCTCCCCTCGCACTTGCTCGTGGCCGACCTCGATCAGATTGGCGTCATCGTCCACGGCTCACCACGAAGCGACATGGAGTTCATCCAGCGACGAACCCATCCCCCAGCCACCCTTCGCGCCGATCTCCGGGCGCTCGATGCCAACCTTCTTGTGGTCGGTCATACGCATGAACCAATGTGGTTTCGTTGCGATCGCGGCCTGGTGGTCAATCCGGGCTCAGTCGTATCGATGCCGGTGGTGAAGAAAAGCTCGCGGACGTTCGCCCTCGTCGACCTGACGGAACGTTCGGTCAGCTTTCATGACGTGGAGAGTGGCGAGAGGATCCCGCTCGATCCTTGGCCCGAGGAGGATCCTGCTCCGCCGTCGAAGCGGAGCTGAACCGGATTCAGGCCCTTCGTGACATTCTCGCATATTTTCGGCTCTTTTTTGATTCTTGCGATGTGCGCCGGGGCGAGAAAGTGGTAGACTGACGTTTTGGTCTCGAACGAGACTTTCTCGCCCAGAGGGAGATGACGACGCTCATGGAGCGCCCGGACCCCGCCGATCGTCCTATTCTTGTCGTTGATTTCGGATCGCAGTACGTCCAGCTCATTGCTCGGCGAGTTCGGGAACGCCACGCGTTCGCCCGGATCGTGCGTCATGACCTGACGGCCGAGCGAGCCCGCGAACTGAATCCGATGGCGATAATCCTCTCCGGAGGTCCGTCGAGCGTCTACGAACAAGGGGCTCCGCGGTGCGATCCCGGTCTGTTCGAGCTAGGCGTCCCGATTCTGGGGATTTGCTATGGCATGCAGTTGGCCTGTGAGGCCCTGGGCGGCACCGTCCGCCCCTGCCCCGCCGGCGAATATGGCCGGGCTGAGCTCAAGGTGCTCGACCACTCGGAAGACCTCTTTCACGCCGTCCCCGAGTCGACGACCGTCTGGATGAGCCACGCCGATCAGGTCCACGACGCCGGCCCGGATTTCGTGACGTTGGCCACGACGTCAACCTGCCCCTTGGCCGCCGTTCGTCATAAGACTCGGCCCGTCTATGGGATCCAGTTCCATCCCGAGGTTGCTCACACGCCGTATGGAGCCTTGATCCTCGGCAACTTCCTCGATCGGATCTGCCACAGCCGTGGGACCTGGACGATGGAGGCGTTCATCGAACGCTCAGTCGTGGAGATCCGCGAGCGGGTCGGTCCCAGCGATCGTGTCGTCTGCGGTCTTTCGGGGGGAGTCGACTCGGCGGTCGCCGCCGCCTTGCTCGCGAAAGCACTCGGGCCTCGGGTGGTCTGCGTCTTTGTCGATAACGGACTGCTCCGCGCTGGGGAACGGAATGCGGTTGCCGAAGCCTTCGGAGCCCATTCCAACGCGGAGCTCCGCGTGGTCGACGCGACCGAGCCGTTTCTCCGGGCGCTCGATGGGGTCAGCGACCCCCAGGAGAAGCGAATCCGGATCGGCCACACCTTCGTCGACGTCTTTCGCGAGGAAGCGAAGTCGATTCCCGGGGCCCGGTTTCTCGCACAGGGGACCCTCTACCCCGACGTGATCGAGAGCGGTGGCGATCGCGACGGCCCCGCCGCAACGATCAAGCATCACCACAACGTCGGTGGACTTCCCGCCGAGCTCGGATTCGAGTTGATCGAGCCGCTTCGGGATCTCTTCAAAGATGAGGTCCGCCGCCTTGGCCTGGAGCTGGGACTTCCCGACAGCCTCGTCTGGAGGCACCCGTTCCCCGGTCCCGGTCTGGCTGTCCGTTGCCTCGGGACCATTAACGCCGAGCGTCTCGAAGTGCTTCGCCAGGCGGATTCGATCTTTCTCGACGAGTTGCGAAAGGCGGGTCTCGAGCGACAGGTCGCGCAAGCGTTCGCGGTCCTCCTGCCCGTCCAGTCCGTCGGCGTCATGGGTGACGGCCGGACCTACGAGAATGCCATCGCCCTGCGCTCGGTCGACACCGACGACTTCATGACGGCCGACTGGTCGCGGCTTCCGCACGATCTGCTCGCTCGTGCTTCCACGCGGATCATCAACTCCGTCAAGGGGATCAATCGGGTCGTCTACGACGTCACCAGCAAGCCCCCCGGCACGATCGAGTGGGAATGATCCGGAACGGTCTCCCTTTCCGTCGCCCGCGCGTGAATAATGACGCGGGCGATCGCGCTTCCGCGCGAGGCGAGGAACGGCTTTTCCTGGAGCGAAGGAGACCGGACAATGCGTCGGACGTCGATTCGCACGATCGGGATGACCCTGCTGCTGGTCGTCTGGGCCGTCTCGCCTCTCAGGGCGGAGACCAAGACGATCGCCCGCTGCGGGGCCGGGTTCCTTGAGGAAGTCAACGGCTACCGGGTGCTCCACCTCAAGGGAACGCCCTATGAGATGGGCTATCAGCACGGGGCCCTGTTGAAGGACGACATCCGGGAAAACGTTCGCTTTCTCTTCGAGGAGAAAGCGAATGAGCTGAAACTCGAGGTGGCCGGCGCCAATCTCCTGAACCCGAAGCGAGCGATCGGTGGCATCGCCGCAACCCAGAAGAAGTTCATCCCCGAGCGGTTCTTCGAAGAACTGCGAGGAATGGCCGCTGGGGCGGGCCTCGACGCCCAGGAAGTCACCGTCGCCAACTTCATCCCTGAGCTCTTTCACTGCTCCGGGTTCGCCCTGAGCGGATCGGCCACCAAAGACGGGACCCTCTATCACGGTCGGATCCTCGACTACGGCTGCGACTGGCGGCTTCAGGATCACGCCGTCCTGATTATTGCCGAACCGGAGGGAAGGATCCCGTTCGTCAACGTCACCTACGCAGGCTTCATCGGCTCGGTCACGGGCATGAACGCTCGGCAGGTTTCGATCGGCGAGATGGGGGGGCGCGGCCTTGGCCACTGGGACGGGATTCCGATGGCCATCCTGGTTCGGATGGTGCTTGAGCAGGCCAACGACCTCGACCAGGCGGTCGCCGTCTTCCGCGACAACCCACGGACCTGCGAATATTATTACGTCATTGCCGACGGTAAGAGTGGCAAAGGCGTGGGCATGGAAGCGTCGTGGGACACCTTCGGCGTGGTCCCGATGGGGGGAACCCATCCTCGGCTCCCCCACGCCATCAAGGACGCCGTGCTCCTCTCGGCCGGCGACCGTTATGAAGAACTCGCGCGCCGGGTCAAATCGGGTTTCGGAACGTTCGACGCCGATTCCGCGCGGGCGTTGATGGATCGTCCGGTGGCGATGAAATCCAACCTACACAGCGTGCTCTTCGAAACCAAGTCGAGCCGTTTCTGGGTCGCCAACGCCGCCAAAGACGGCGCTCCGGCAGCCACCCAGCCCTACCATGCTTTCCAACTCACCGACTTGCTGACGCACGAACCGTCGTCGCAAGCGCCAACGCTTCCGCCCCCGCCCGCAGATTCGGCCCCCGCACCGAAGCCCGTGATCCAGGGCGCTTCGGTGACTCCCTGACAGGCTTGATCAACAAAGGATTCTACGCCTTTTACAGCCGAGCGGAGCGATTGTCCCTGGCCAGGGGTGAAGCCTCGAGGAGCAGGGATAAGTCATGTTGGATTTCTTTATGGCCCTGGAGGGGCGATTGTCAATGCTCTTGAGTGGGCTCTGACGATCGTCTCTCCGGGGCTATCGCATGGAAATGTTTTGGGTGTTTTCGGGGAAGCACATCTGGTGATGATCCGTCGCTCCTTTCTTTGGGGCTACAAACTGCGGGCATTGCCTTGGACCGGTAGTCTCGCCCTCTGAAGTTGCGGGGGCTCTCCGCTCCTGTTTTCGGTTCACCTCGAAAGGGGCCGGGAACAAGCCATTGCGGCGATAACCTCCTCTCCTCAAGGCTTGTCTGCTCTCTTACTCCGCTGGTTCTCCCCCCATCAATTAATCCCTCTCAGGATGGTTGCCCGCGCGAACCGGCTGAATGGCTACGGGTTTTGCCGTTGACGACTACGGCGAAACCCGTAGACTGTTCGGCGGCACCTGGGAACACATTTCTGAAGTTGGGAGTGATCGCCCTGCATGGCACGTCCACGAGCCGAACAACCCACGCCTGCTGAGTTGGAGATTCTCAAGATCCTTTGGGGGCGCAATGGTCCCTCGACGGTGCGCGACATCCTGGAGGTTGTGAACCTACAGGCCGACTCGCCCCGGGCCTACACTTCGGTGATGAGCCTCATGAATGTCATGACTGAGAAGGGGCTGTTACGACGCTCCCCTCAGGGGCGTGCCTTTGTTTATGAGCCGGTTTTACCGCGTGAGCAGACTCAGAGGTCACTGCTGAGTGAAACGCTCGAGCGGGCCTACAGCGGCTCGGCCAGTCTGCTCGTCGCGCACCTGCTCGACCAGTCCGCGCCGTCGGCCGATGAGCTCGACCAGATTCGGTCGCTCCTCGACGGGTATGAAGACCGCCGCGCCAGCGAAACGAGGGAAGGAGGTGATCCTTGCAAACGCTCGCGACCGAAGCGTTCCAAGGGGTGAATGGGAGCTTGATCTGGATCGGGCTGCTGCACAGCCTTTGGCTAGGGCTCGTCATGGCCGCCCTCGTCGCGCTGGTCTTCCAGATTTACAGGACACGATCGCACCAGACGCGTTACGCGATCCTGCTCGCGGCCCTCGGCGTGGTTGCGTTCAGCCCGTTCGTTCTCACGGTGGTCCAGTACCACGTGGCCGGGGGGCAAACCGAAGCTGTCACAGTGAGCGCGGCGACGGCTCCTGGTCTTTTGCCAGGCCAAGCGGCAAACCGGATGCGAGGCGCATCCTCGACCACCGTGGTTCTGAGACCTGGAGGCCTCTCTCAGGCGGTTCCGTTGTTTCGACTCACCCTGGATCGCGTGATGGTCGTTGTGCGGGTGATTCGGCCCTATGCCCTGACGGTTTGGGTACTGGTCGTCTTCGGCTTTTCGGCGGTGCTGGCACTCGGCGCGAAAAGATTGAACCAGCTCTGTCGGAATGCATCCCCAGCGCCACCGGTGGTCCGAGAGCGGGCCCAAAAACTCGGCCGGCTCTTGCGACTCAGGATGATCCCGGTGATCCGGGTCCACACGACCTTGGACGAACCCTGTCTCTGCGGCGTGTTCCGCCCCGTCATTTTGCTGCCGGAACGGTGGCTCGCCACAGCCGGACCCGAATCGCTTGAGGCTGTGCTCGCCCACGAGTTGGCCCACGCGCGGCGCTCCGACCATCTCGTGAATTTGGTCCAGCGGGTCCTGGAATCCCTTCTGTTCTTTCACCCGGGAGTCCACTGGCTTTCGCGGTCGCTGCGCTGCCAGCGTGAGCTCTGCGCCGATGCTCTGGCGGTTCGTCTCACGGGCGATCCGCTTGCGCTGGCCAGGGCCCTGGAGTCCGTAGCACGCCTCCGTGTCGGTCCCCCGCCGTCGCGCCTCGTCGGCGCGGCATTCGGGGGTGAGAGTTCGTCACTTCTTCCCCGCATTCAGGAGCTCATCGGCATGACGCCCAATCGTCCCCGCCCCCAGGTCTGGCCCTTTGCCGCCTTGCCCTCGGCCGTGGCCGTGGCCCTCGTGGCTGTCTCCATTGGATTCGCCAAGGACGAGCCAGTCCCGTCCCGGCCTCTCGAGGCTACGCCGACCGCCCACCTGAGTGAGGGCACTCGCCCGGCGGCGATTCCCAAGGCCGAGTCTGTGCTGCAGATCTCCTACGAGGTGCGTTTCATCAACCTTGAACCGGACGCCTGGCGTCAACGCCTCAAGGGTCAGCTCAGGGCTGTCGAGTCGCAGGCGGACATGACCGGGTGGATCATCGACCAACCGGCCCTCTCCGTTCTCCTCAACCACATCCAAGGTGAAGCCACGGCCAGCCAACTCCAGGCCCCCAAGGTGACGACCTTCGAAAACGATCACGCCTTTATCGACACGGGCCCTGAGTGGATCTGCGCCTCCTCAGGCAATACGAGACGGACTGGCGAGGACCGGGGAACGGATACGGGGGTCCGGGTCAACGTTGGTGGGTCGCACTTACCCCAAGGGATGCATCTCACGGTTGAAGTGAGTGACACGACATCGATCCCTCGCCAAGGTGGCGAAGACACCTTCCGCGCTACGACCGTGGTCCGCTCCAAGGGCACGAGTGACGTTCTCGAGGACTCCAGCCTGGTTGTTAGCCTGGGGCGTCACGCACATGGGAGCGGGCCTCGGTCGGTGATGAGCGAACGCATCGTCATCATAACTCCACGACGAATCGTGCTCGATTCTGCGAACATACCAATGGTCGTCAATCCTCCCCCGCCGATCCGCCGTCCTCCAGGCCGGTGACGCCTTGATTCTATAGACGCGGTCCTGGAAGAAGGCTGAGGCCGGAAAACGGTTTTGGCCTTTTCCGGCTCTCAGGACCGTGACATCGACCAGACCAGCCAGAGGCCGAGCACCAGGCCAATGGAGAGGCCGCTGTAGGCGAGGGTTGCCGACCCGACGTGGAGGATCATCGCCGACCCGACCAGCAGGCCCGCAAGCACGATCCCGACGGTGAGGATGTGGCTCGCCCGGGTCAACTGCCTCACCAGATTCTCGAAGTGTTGCAGATCGAAGTGGACCGTCAGCTTCCCGCGCTTGATCGACTCGAGCGATTGGCCGAGGACGTCGGGCAAGAGCGTGGCGATCCGCTGCACGTCCTCGGCCGTCCTGATCGTATTTCCCAGAATGCGCCAGGGGCCGAACCGCTTCAGCGACAGATCCCGCATGAAGGGATAGAGCTCGCTGGCGATGTCGAAGTGAGGGTCGAGGGCGCGTCCGACTCCTTCGATCGTGACCAGGGAGCGGATCAGGAGCACGAGGTCGGGGGGGATGTGCAGGTCGTGCGTCCTGATAAATGCAATGAGCTCGCGAAGGAGAACGCCCAGGTCGATGGTGTCGAGCGACAGGTCGGAGTAGGTTGCGACGAGTTCGGCGACGTCGCGCCTCAAGGCGCGAGAATCGACCTGATCTCCGCGAATCTCCAGCGCATTGAGGGCCCGGATGACGCGGTCGGTGTCTTGAGAGAGCAATCCGCTGAGCAGGTCGGCGATACGTTCCCTCGTCCGCGAGTCGAGCTGGCCGAACATGCCGTAATCGAGAGGCGCAATTACGCCGCCCGGCAAAACTCTGAGGTTACCGGGGTGGGGATCGGCATGAAAGAATCCGTACTCGAAGATCTGGGTCAGGAGGATCCGAGCTCCTCGGACGGCCGCCACGGCTGGGTCGACGCCGATTTGCCTCAACCCGTCACGGTCGTTGACGCCAACGCCGCCGATGAACTCCATCGCCAGGACCCGTGAGGTCGAGAACTCAGGGACGACGTACGGGATATGGGCGGTCTTGTTCTTGGCGAACTGGAGCCGGCACCGTTCCATGGTCCGCCGTTCGATGGTGAAGTCCATCTCGCGTTTCAAGGTCCGCTCGAACTCCCGAACCAGAGCGACCGGGGCATAAGGGGCCAGGAAGGCAAGCCTGCGCTCCGCCAGTTGGGCCAGGTTTTTCAGGATATCGAGATCGGCGTGGACCAACTTCTCAATCCCCGGCCTGCGGATCTTAAGGGCGATCTGTCGGCCGTCATGAAGGGTCGCGCGATGGACCTGGGAGATCGAGGCGGAGGCGACCGGAATCGGATCGATCCGGGCGAAAACTTCGGAGGGGGGACGGCCGAACTCCTCGGTGAGAATGGCCTCGGCCTCTTCGGAGGGGAACGGGCGAACGTCGTCGCGAAGCGCGGCGAGCTCAGTCGTGTACGCTTCGGGGAGGAGGTCGGGGCGCGTACTGAGGACCTGGCCGAGTTTCACGAAAGTCGGACCAAGATCTTCACAGACCATTCGCAATCGCCGGGCACGATCCTGGGGAGGAACGTCATCACCAAGCGCCACCCGCTCGAGCGGGCGGACAATCCCTTTAAGATGGAGCGCTGCCACCACATCCTGGTAGCCGTAGCGCATCAGGGACGCCAAGATCTGGCGGTATCGAGGCAGGTCGCGAAGATGACTGACCGTTTCGCGGATCAAGTTCCACGGGTTCCTGAAGTCTGAAGTTGGGACGCGACTGGATCATTGGGGTTCCCTTTTACGGCTCCAGCTTACTCCCTCTTTCCCCCCCGCTACAACCGCGCTGACAGGAAGCAGTTGACGTGTCGGCCTTGCCACGCGAAGTGATTTTCGATACATTTGAGCCCGTAATACGCGGTGCAGCAAGGTGTTGGGAACGGGAACCCACTATGCCCATTCAGGATCAGGCGGGGGTCCGCCCCCTCGATTCGTCAGACGAACTCGATGAGGCTCGCCTTGAAGCGATCGGCTTCATCTTCCACGGCTCGATTCCGCTGGAGGATGTGAAGAAGAAGGCGATCAAGGCAGGTACGAATCTCCTGCACTTCGCCCGTTGTGCCAAGCTCGACAAGGTCGGCGACGAGGAAGTCGCCATCTGGTATCGGTCGATCAGTATCGCCAAGGTCCATCTGGACGAAACGATCGGTCAGAATCGCTGGAAATGGTGCAAGATCTGCGAGCGAGAAATCACGCAAAAGATCCTCAACGAGCGTTGAGCTCGTTTCGAGCCGGTCTGCGAGCGAGAGGCATGGCGACGATCTCAGGAGATCGTCGCCATCGTTCTACCTCAGCGGCGGTTTTGACCCAGCTTCAACGTGAGCAGTGAGCGCAACCGCTGTCTCAGACCCACAGGACTGTGATTGGTCTCGACCGAGTGTGGGACGAGTCGCAGTCGCTTACCGGTCTCCGTCGGGTGCAACGCCGCAATCTGCCGGCGCTGTGCGGCGACTTGGGCGAGGCGGAACCAGCGATGGCCGTTCGTTCTTCGCAGTCCTGCCAGAACTCCAGCCGGCCGAACACTTGGTGGAGTTGCAACAACACTGGGCGCGACGGTCTCCGTTCGCGACTGAGGTTGGGTCTGCGCTTGAGGCTGAGGTTGGGCTGAGATGGGCGCGGGGGGTTCCTCGACAGGATCGCGGCCGACGGACACCCAACGCGGGATGATCGTCGTGATGGCGTCCGGGCCCACGTTCCCGGCCAGGTCGATGGCGTGTACCTGGACGGTCCGCGGCCCCTTGAGCAGGTCGGTCGTCAAGAAGCTTGTGCTCTTGCCCAGGAATTGATAGGTGCCTGACCCACCGACTCGGTACTCATAAACATCGTCCGGCCCGGTCGCCTCGAACTGGACGCGGCCGTCTGGGTACGCGATCAGTTGGGACACGGCGGCCGGCGCCATCGACTTATAGATGAAGATGACCGAGGTCGTCGGGCCTCGATCGCCGTTGGAATCGTATGCGCGGACGTAAACGGTGTTCGATCCCTGGCCAATCCCGTTCGGAGCGAATGACGTCGGCGACGAGACGGGCTGGAATGAGCCCTGAGCACCGCTCAAACTATACTCATAGCCGACTGCACCCGCCACGGTCTCGAATCGAAGGTGACTGTCATTGGTCACGCCGTCCGTCGCGCTCGCTCCGGTATCGCGGACGAGTCCGAGCCCGGTCGGAGCCGCGAGAGTGACAGCCGGGATGAGAGCCACTGACTGATTGGTAATGCGCTGGCCGTTGAGCGTGGCTGCATAAACCGTCCATGAGGCGGTCGAACGCAGGTTCGCCGGTCCCTTGAAGGTATTCCCACTGGCGGTGACGACCAATCCGGTAGGGTCGATCGATCGCGAATTGCCGGCCTCAATCGTCGTCGGCAGTCCCAGGTTCGCCTGGGCCAGAGCCGCCAAGAACGCATCGGTCCATACGATGGTATTGTCGATGAACGAAAGCGACATGTACGTTCGGTCGGCACTTCTCTTGGTGTAGATGCTTTCTTCGACTTCGAAGACGGATCCACGCAGGTTGTCTTCGAAGGTATTTCCCTGGACCGTTGCGCCCAGGAATGGGGCGCGGCTCCATCCCCACATCACGGGCGATTCGGTCCCTGTGGCTGCCATGCGTAAACCATGATTGCCACCGATAAAGTGGTTATCGAGGACCTTGGTCCCGAAGTGGTTGCCCGCCAGGATCATCCCTTCCGCAACCGAACTGCCTCGAGCGTCGACCATATTCCCCTGGAACGTTTCCTGAACGAATCCGCTCGAGATCGAGACCACACGATTCGCAGAGGACATCGGGGCGTTGAGGAGATAGGTTGTGGGGCTGAGTGCCTGGGCGATCAACCGCCACTGACCAGCCTCGGGCCCGGAGAGAATGGAGAGGACTTCGCCGGTCGTTGCCGCGCCTCCCTGAGGATAGGGAATCTGCACAACCCATCCATCGGCTGAGATCGACGTAACCACCCCCTCGAAGTGGAGCTTGTAGGCTTCGGTCAGAATGATCTCAGGCGCATTGGGATGGGCTACCGTGTCGTCGTCCATCGGACCGATGCCGATGACTTTGTTGTTGCGAATCAGATCGCGATAGCCGGAGCCTGTCATCACCAGGAACCGCCAGGTCTTTCCCGACTGACCGACGGGCTGGATCGTATTGTTCGCGATCAGAGTATCGTGGGTGTAGTGAGCGCCGATGGCCCCATACGCAAACGTGTTGGGCACGGTCCCTTGATAGTTGTTCCCAGTCACCATCCACGGCCCGCCGGTGAACTCGGTCAGCCCCCCCTTGAGGATGTTGTCGGCGATCACCCCACTCTGTGCCAGGGTGACCCAGACCAGGTGTGCGGCGACCTCCCAACTGCTTGCGGGGGGGGGAGACATCAGGTCGAGGTGGGTCAGTCGGATGTTGACCAGAGGCGTTCGCGAACGGGGAGTTCCGATGACGGAGGGTTCTGTGCCGGTTCCGATGGCGAACCGGATCGGTCCCGCGAAGCGGACCGAGAAACCATCCAGCGTCGTATTGCCGCATTCGACGCTGATCGCGGTCGTCCAGACGGGGTCGCCTGCGGCCTGGCTGAAGAGAATCGTCGCGCCCGGATCGGCCGTGATGCTGATCGGGCGGGAAAGCAGCAGCGGTTGACTGACCAGGTAAACGCCAGCGCTCAGATGGAGGGAGCCGTATTGATTGACCAGGATGACAAGGTTATCCCCCGGTTTGGCCACGATCGAGGTTGCCGCTGCCACGGGGGCGAGCTTTCCGAGGTCAACGGCCCCTCCCGCGATCTGAACGGCATGCGTACTGCCATCGTCGAGCACCACGCGCAGGGTCATCATGCTGCCGGTTTCATCGCGGATCGGTGAGAATCCAAGGTCCGCACGCGAGGGGTCGGTCGTCGACCGCTGGAATCCCAGACGGCGGGTGAACGGATCCACCCAACCGCTCGAGCCGCTGATGGATTGGTAGGTCCAATTGCTTCGGGCCTCATCACTCAACGTTGCGGAAACCACGGACCGCCCAGTCGGCAAGCCACTCACAGTCAAATGAACATCCCCGAGCCCGGTGAAGTTCAGACCATCCTGCCCCACCCAACTGGCGCGAATCGTCCCCCAGGTGACCACGATTGGCGCGGGGCTCGGCATTTTCAACCCAGGGTCGGCCGCACCAGCGACGACGGTCGTGACATCGGACTTGCCATCGGTATAGACGATGGTGACCGTGAGCACCTGGCCGTACATACCCGGAATCGGGCTGAAGTAGAGGTCGGCCTTGGTTGGATCGGCCGCCTGTTTCTGAAATTCAGCGTTCCAGGCTGAGCCCGGGTTGGTGCCCGCGCTCCAACTCGCTCCGGACGCGGCTCTGACGTCCAGCGAAGCGACCCCAAACTTCGACGACAGGTTGGTGAGTATCAGATGGACATCCTGGATCCCATCCGGACCCACGGCGGGCCCGGTCCCGGTCAGATCCTGCCCGTCCTGGCCCACCCATTGCACGCTTGCCCTGGCCGACGGCATCCGGAGGTTGGGATCGGCGGTTCCTCCCTGGACGTGGCATACGAAGTTTGTTCCGTCATCGTATGTCAGACTCACAAAGAACAGGCGTCCCGTCTCGACCATATACGGATCGAGAAAAAGGTCGGCGGTGGTTGTGCCGGGGGCCTGGATCCAACCGGTGGTGGCTCCCCATGGGCCATTGTAGATCCATTGACCGCCCCCGTAGCCGACGGTTTCGACCCTCACGACCGTGCGATCCGCCGGAAGATTCGAGATCGCAATATGAATGTCTTGAATGTCGTTGGGTGGGGCATTCTGCGTGCTCCCGACCAGGTCATGGCCATCTTGTCCGAGCCAAATCCCTGAGACAGCTTGCGAGGCCATCAAGATTCGTTCTTCAAGCGCTCCGACTGTTACGAACGTGGCTCGTCGGCGTTGGTGTCTCATGGTCATGGCCTTGCCAAAGGTGCATCGCGATCGCCCTCCTTGAGCGTTAGCTGCGGGTTCCATCCCCTCGACATCGAGATCACGAGAAATCGACAGAGAGCCGAACCCACCGGAATCGAAGTACGGACGGCGAGACAGAACGTCGATCGCGTGGATCGGCGACTCGTGCAAACCGACCAAGTCCAGATTGCTCGTGGTATCGACTTGAGAAAAAGGGACGTTCCGGCAACCTCGGCGAGCAGGTCACCCCCCCTTCTTCAAAGCAACCCTAGAACGTGGAAACTGTCATGTCTTCAAAACTAGGTAAGTTGCGCAATATTTGCCTGGAAAAAGCACCGTTTTCCTGAACGAATCAACAGTTGAGTGAGGTCGGGTGACAACGTATGTCCGGCTCCTCGTCGGTCGTGTTCACCTTCAAGGCGAGGGCGATCGCCGAACGTTGAGCGCGGGTTTTCAAAATGGTGGTCCCATCTCTTGCCTCAACCGACCTGTAGTACATCGTTTCCATTTCTCGTTAATAATCCGGTGGGATTCCCCCAGCGCACGAGTGACTCGTCCGAAACGCCACGGGGCGACAGTCGAGGATGACGATTGAAGTAATGCGGGTTTGGTGATTAGATGGCCGTCACGAGGGACGGCCATCTAAGGGGGGCGTGGACGCCTCAAAGTCGAATGATCTCGGGCCCTGCTCGGCTCTGGCGCTGTTCATCCGTTGTTTTTAGGATGCGGCCAACGCGTTCGAAATTAGCAGATTCGGACCGACGAGGAGCCGGGCGACGAATTCTCGCGTGAATTCTCAGCCCAGGCCAACAGAGGCGGCCGTCTCATCGAGAAGGGCGATCAACTCCTGCCGTTGGAGCTTTCTCGCGAGTGGAGCAAGCGTTGAGGTGGGTTTTCCATCACGGCAGAAGGCAATGAAGCCAAACGGGTTCCATTGATTGCCGTCCAGCAGGCGATCTGCGACGGAGCGATCCGAGATCGAGGCCAGCAGCGGTCGGACCGACGCGGCGAGAGGCCCAAAGAGTGGATGCCGACCGACGCGGTGGAACCAGTAGGACGCATTGCCCGAGTCGGGTTCTCGGCGATGGGCGATCCCGTGCCAGAACGCCGATACGTCGCGCTCGCCCAGGTCGTCGGCCTCTTGAGCCGCCTCGTGACTGGCCTCCCAGAAGTCGTGGACCTGGAGCAGTCCTGCGACCAAGGCCAGGCGGGCCGGCCTGGGGGCGGCGGGGAGGAGCGCCTGCCAGGTGGAGTCAGACAGGACCTTCTCGAGCCAGGGCCGCGAAGGGGGGGACTGAATCAGCCCAATCCCCTCCCCCTGGTCGTCTCCGAGCGCAGCGTGCCCCAGCGCCGCGATCAACTGGGCCGGCGTCAGGTGAAACGCCTCAAGCAAGTGCTTGGGCGTTTCACCCGCCTCGAGTCGATCCAGAACCTGGTCGACCTTCACTCCGTTGCTCAAGCTTGGCGGAACGCCCGGCCGACAGTCGACGAGCTCCCAGACACGGCTCATTCCCGATCCCTCTCTCTCGAGTCCCTGATGGGTTCCTCGTGGGAAATCAATGGAAGAAGAACCTGAGGATGTCCTGATACATCACGTAGACCATCAAGAAGAGCAGCAGGCCGATCCCAATCCAACTCCCGACGATCATGGCCGAATCAGGAAGAGGGCGGCCGCGTACCTTCTCAGCGATCAGGAAGACCATTTGCCCTCCATCCAGCGGCGGGACCGGTAAGAAGTTCAACACCGCAAGGTTGATGCTCAGAATCCCCAAGAAGTGGACCAGCTCGGTCAAGCCGGTGTCCGCTTGAGAGTAGGCGACGCTCGCAATCATGATCGGACCGCCCAGGAGTTTGGGGCTGACCCGTTTCTGAGCGAGGCTTCGGAGCATGGCATAGATCCGAAGGATATTGTCGACCGTATCGTCGAACCCTCGACGGAGCGACGCCTGCACACCTTGGGGCGGAAGGGTGCGGATGGTTGTCCTGAACTGGAGCCCGCGCCAGGGGTTGTACCAATCAGGATTGAGTCGGGGTTGGAGTCGAACCGGCTTCGAGGAACCGTTGATGGTGAGTTCGACGTCCCGGGCCGGCACACCCTGAAGCAGACTGAATGCGTAAGGCCATTCCAAATTCTTTGCGCTGAACGCGATGGGTTCCAACCGCGATTCTTTCGACTGATCGATGGCGTTCAGCGCGAACTTCCCAAGGACATCGCCGACGTGCAGTCCCGCCTTGGCGGCCGGAGATCCCTCGTCGATCGCGGAAATCTTGGGGCGGATCGGATAGGCAAGCCCCAGTCCAGGGATGTCCAGCGGGGCCGACGGGAAAAATTCGAGTCCATACGGGGTTCGCTCGGGGACGACCTCGATCGCCACTTCCTTGGATCCGTTGGTAGATCCCGGTCGCTCGACCACGAAGGTCATGGTCTGCCCCGCACGATCGAAGCAAATCTCCGGCAGACGCATCGGGTCAAAGTCGGACGAGCCGTCGACCTTGACAATCAGGTCGCCGACCTGAAACCCTGCTTTCGACGCGGGAGAGTTGGCCTGGATGCTGGAGATCGGTTCGGGCGTCAGTCGAAACCCAAAGTCCACTACGTGGTTCGGTTGTGCGACAACCTTGATTTCTTCGCGCTTGGCTTTCTTCTCCTGGGTTGCTTGAGTGCTTCGCTCGAAGACTTGCACCAGAGGGACGCTTCGATCGGCTGCCAACTTAGCCTTTACGGCTTCGGCGTTGTCGATCTTCTCCGGCTCGGTCCCCTCGGTCCCGAGTGCGATGAGGGTATCGCCCAACTTGAGGCCGAGGTCGGCCGGCTTCAGAGGCGGCGAGTATCCCACCGGTTTCCCGACAGGGGGTTTGCCAAGCGTCAAGCTGGTCTCTTGGGCCACGCCGATCCGAGGGACGTCATCCGATTCCTCACGTCTTGGCTCGATGGTGATCGGGATCGTTTCCTTCTGACCGGGACGTGCGATCTCAAAATTCACTTTCTGCCCTGCGCCGCTCAGAGAGACCTTGAGCATCATGGAGCCGAAATTGATGTCACGGCGGCCATCGATGGCGACGATCTCATCACCCGGCCGAATCCCTGCCTTATAGGCGGGGGAATCCGGCTTGACCACACCGATCATCGCAGGCACTTCCTCCATGCCCTGTCCGTAGGCATAAACGAAGCAGGCCAGGCCGAGCAGGACGTTCATGATCACGCCCGCAGAGATGATCGCCATCCGCGCTCCCACCGATTTGTTCGGATAGGCGCGGGGATCGGTGGACTTGTTCGCCTCTTCGTCAGGCGATTCACCGAGCATCTTGACAAAGCCGCCCAGGGGGATTGCCGCCAAAACGTATTCCGTTTCTCCACGGCGGAAGCCAACGAGCGTCGGCCCGAAACCAATGGAGAACTTTTCGACCTTGACCCCATTCCATTTGGCCAGGAGGAAGTGACCGAGCTCGTGGAGAAAAATAACGAACCCCAAGCCGAGCGCGACCTTCAAAATATTCCAAACCGGTGTCAAGATCTCCAACGTCTTACCTCCTGCCGAGCCCAGGCGTCGACCACCCAGAGTTCGTCGAGTGTGGGCCTGGGATTGAATGTGTGGTTATCAAGCGCCGCGCGGCACGCGCGAGGAATGTCGAGGAAACCGATCTCGCCCGCAAGGAATCGAGCTACCGCAGCCTCATTCGCGGCGTTCAACGCCGCTCCTGCGGTCCCACCCCGGCGCATCACCTCGAATCCCAACTCCAGACAGGGGAACGTCTCGCCGTCCGGGGGCTCGAAGGTCAACGAAAACGCCTTGGTCAGGTCAAGTAACGGACAGGCCCCCGGCACCCGGTCGGGATAAGTCAAAGCATACTGGATCGGCAGACGCATGTCGGGGGGGGAAAGCTGCGCAATCACACTTCCATCCACGAACTCGACCATCGAATGGACGATGGATTCGGGATGGACGACGACTTCGATCTGTTCGGGCTTGAGGTCGAACAACCACCTTGCTTCGATGACTTCGAGTGCCTTGTTCATTAAGGTGGCGGAGTCGACCGAAATTTTCGGGCCCATTCGCCAGGTGGGATGCCGCATCGCCTCTTCGGCGGAAACGTTGGCGAGTTCCCGGCGCGTGCGTCCTCGGAACGGTCCGCCCGAGGACGTCAAAATGACCCGGCGTACTTCGCGATCCTGCCCCGAGCGAAGCGCCTGGAAAATGGCGGAGTGCTCACTGTCGACCGGCAGGATCGATCCACCGCGTTGCCGAGCGAGATCCATCACCAACGGACCGGCCACGACCAGCGTTTCTTTGTTGGCGAGCGCGACGATCTTTCCCGCCTCGAGCGCCGCCCAAGTGCTCTGCAAGCCAGCCGCACCGACGATCGCGCTGAGGACTCGATCGGTCTGGTCGTCCTGGACCATCCTGATGAGGCCGTCCGGCCCGGAGAGAACCTCCACACCGGTCCCGCGCAATTGCCCATTCACGCAAGCGGCGGCCTTGGGATCGGTCAGCGTGATATAGCGGGGACGACAGGCGAGTGCCTGGTCGACGAGGGTCTCCCAACTGGTATGAGCGCCCAGGCCGTGAACACCAAGGCGCACACCCCCATCATGCTCGATCACGCTCAGGGCGCTTCGCCCCACGGAGCCTGTCGAACCCAGGACTACGACATTCGTCAATTTGACGCCCGAATCCATCGGCGTTCTCGGCTCCTGCCCGGACATCCGTTGCATCTCAAAGTAGGCCAGACGGAGCCGTCTCACAGGTCAGGCCGAGCAGACCCTTGTCCGCCAATTCCCCTGCGGACGGTCAGGTCGTTTGCCTATGGCTCACTATAAGAATTCCAAGAGGAATCGACAAGCCGGGCCGCGACCAGGTCATTGCGATGGGCGTACGCCTGATGTGGAGGGTCGAACTGGCGCACTCAAGACGCCGGTCCAGGTCGAAGAATTCCCGGGTTCGGTTGGCCGAGTTTCAAGGCAAGGGTTGAATTGCGGAGCCACACCGGATGAAGTAGATCAGGGAAATTGATGCAAACGAGCGGGGGGATTCGACTCCTCGACTGAATTCGGAGCGATTGATGACAGGTCTTGGACGCATCGTACCCGCCGGTCTGTTCCTTCTCTTGGCGGGCTGTGGCGGCTCCGCACCCAGTATTGAGGTCACGACCGGGCCCCCGGGCTCCCCGACTGTCCCGCTCGGCGGAGACGCCAAGCGTTCGACTCGCCTGGATTCATCGGCAACGCCAAAGCAACTTTTCGAAGAGGCCACGCGAGCCGCGGATATGGGCAATCTCGGTGGGGCATCATCCTTGCTTGAGGAGGGCCTCAAGCTTGAGCCAAGCAATCGCGAGGCGCTTTTCATGCTCGCGGCGATCGAGCAAGATCGAGCAAGCAGCTTGGACCCCTCGAAAAGTCAGCGAACCTATCTGCGGTCCGCGGATGCGATCCGCAACGTTCGTACCCAATTCAAAGACCTGAACCCGGCGGAGCTCAACCTGTTCCGGGTGGCCCTCTACAACGAGGCTCGAGTCCTCGCTTCCCAAGGAAAGGCCGAAAAAGCGATCGCGTCGCTCAAAGAATCCATCGAAGCGGGGTTCTCGAACGCCGAGGTCTTGCGGAGCGATGACGCCTTCGCTTCTCTCCGGAAAGAGGCTACGTTCCCGGAACTGGTCAAGACGGTTGAGGAGTCCGCGCGGACTCAAGCGAAAACCAGGGTCAAGGCGCTCTTTGCCGAAACCAAACCCTTCGCCTTTGAGTTCAGTCTCCCCAACCTCGAGGGTAAGACGGTTTCCTCAGCCGACTTCCGTGGCAAAGTCTTGGTCGTTGATTTGTGGGGAACCTGGTGCCCTCCCTGCCGGAGGGAAATTCCCCACTTCATCGAACTTCAAAGCAAGCTCCAGGCCGAGGGGGTGCAAGTCGTCGGTATCAACTACGAGCAAGTCGCGCCTGAGAAGATAAAGGAGACGATTGCCAACTTCGTCAAGGAAAACAAGATTTCCTACCCTTGCCTGATCGGGGATGAGAAAACTCAGGAACGGGTCGGGGGCATCGAGGGGTTCCCAACCACGCTCTTCATTGACCGAACCGGCAAGGTGCGAGCCAAGCTGGTGGGCCTCTTCGACATGGATGACAGCATTTCCCGCCTCGGCTTGGAAGAACTCGTCAAAACACTGCTGACTGAAGACACCCCAACATCTGCCGAAACACCTTGAGCGGCTTGGGTTGATCGACCCATCGGGGCATCTGCTCGCGAGTCGGAGTCGGGGTGGGGGCCAACGATCCCCCTCCTCGACTCGGTCATCGGGGGTGCCGAACGCAAGCGCCGACGTCTGGCATTGAAGACGAATTGACGGTTCCCACCACTTCCTCTAAAGTCCGGCCCTCTGCACGGGCCGTTGACAACCGAGGAGGGGCCATGGACTGGCGATTGACCGTTCGTCGTCTACTGATCTCTGTGTTTTTGATCGTCCATCTTAGCGCAACGGTGATCTGGGTGCTTCCCCCCTGCCCGCTTCGGGAACGGACGTTCAGCCTGGTTTCCTATTACATTCTGCCTCTCGGTTTCTGGCAATACTGGACGATGTTCGCTCCCGACCCGGTGCGGAACACGTTCATGCTCGAAGCTGAGGTTGTTGACGCGAAAGGGCTTCGAGCCGTCTTCCCCTTCCCCAAGCTGGCGGATTACACCGCCGTCCAGGGGATTCCCCGATTTCGCCACTCAAAGTACGCGGCGAACCTGGGGGTGGACGACCTCGAACTCCCACGCAAATTCGCCGCTCGCCACGTCATTCGCCAACTCAACTTGCCCGCCGACGCCTATCCGGTCGAGGTTCAACTCGTCTACCAGGTTCGGACCACTCCACCCCCGGGGAATCCCGTCGACCTGATGACTCCCATGCATCGATCGCCGTTCGCGACGTATCACTTCGCGAGCGAGAAGGAGGTGCGGCCATGAATCCATTCCGCGCATGGAACCGATTCTGGTTCGGCCCGATCTCGGCTCGCCCCTTGGGTGCCTTCCGGATTGTCTTCGGCCTCTTGGTACTGGGCAACTTGGCCTTCTTAGCCTTCGATCTCGATTACTGGTTCACGAACACAGGCTTGCTCCAAGGAACGGAGGCCCGGGAAGTCGCCGGCCCTCTCCGTGTTTCGCCGTTACAGTGGGTTGACGACCCGGTGACAGTCCGCCTCTTTTTTGGGGCCACGGCCGTCGTGGCGGTGCTGTTCACCGTCGGCTGGCGTACGAGGATCATGGGGGTCTTGCTCTACCTCTTGATGCTCTCGATCCACCACCGGAACATTGTGACCAACTGCGGTGCGGACACGCTGGTCCTGGTCATGCTCTTTTACGCGATGCTCAGCCCTTGTGGAGCTGCTTTCTCACTGGATGCCCGTCGGGCGGCCCGCAAGCGAGGAACCCTCGCCAGTCCGCTGATCGTTCCCTGGGCTCAACGTTTGATCCAGCTGCAACTCGCGCTGATTTACCTCGACACGGCCATTTTGAAGTGCAACGGGGGGACCTGGCTCGGGGGAACAGCGCTACATTTCGTGCTGAACAACACCGAGGTTGGCCGCTCTCAATTGATGTGGTTGGTCGAATATCCGGTTGCCATCAATCTCCTGACTTACGTCGCTCTTGCCGCTGAATTCGCGCTCGCTTTTTTCCTCTGGTTTCGACCGACACGAGTTTGGACGGCACTGGTAGGACTCGGATTACATGCGGGAGTCCTCTTCACCGTCAACGTGCCGATCTTCGGCGAAGTCATGACCGCCTGCTATCTGGTCTTTCTCGCGCCTGATGAGCTCGACTCGCTCATTCGCCACTTGAATCCCCGCTCCTGGTTTCGGCGTAAGAATCATTCCCGAGCACCGCTTGCAAACGTTCCCGGCCGTGTGGATCTTCCGTCTGGCCTGGCGGGACGCCACCAACTCGAACCTGCACTCAAGCGGGAGCGAGCGACGAGCGAGACCGATCCGGCTGTTTAAGTCTGAGCATGACATGACTTAAGGGCCGAGGCTGATGGTGGACATGAGAGGCTTGAGCATTCCGTCTGAAGGACGAGTGGGACCACGCAGAGGATTTCCGTAGCACATCCTTGACTTCCTCTATGGGTCGCTCCCATCATTGACCCTGGTCATCAAACTGGTTTGGGCCGAACTGCGGAACGGAGAAGCCCAAGAAGATCGGCCATCGGAAAGTGCGTGCAATGCCCCGGCCCTGCTTGAAGGGAGTTTTGGGCTTGGTCGTTTCCCATGATCTTGGTTCGGCCCTCACGGGGCGTCGCAGGTCAGAAACACCGGCTGCCGAGTGTGCCGTTGCTGTGGTTTGTGGTCCTTGATCCCTTCGCGTGAAGATGGAGATCTGGTCCCTCCTCGGAACGGAGTTACCCTGATGAACCAATCGCAACTTGCTCTCCGTTTGGGATCAGGCAGGATCGCTCGCGAACGCCCGAACCAATGCCACTCGACCCGGACGACACCCACCGGACCTGGGTCGCTGACCTGCGGTCGTGGGTTGGTGCAAGTTGAGCGTCTGGCGGGAACTCGCCTGCCATTGGCCACTGACCCGTAACAGTCATCGTGGCCCTTGGCTGCACCGTTGTCCGACATTTTGTCCCAACTCTCGCATTGCGGAGGGAAAGCGTTTGCACTCGCTCACACCCTCGGGACTGACCGGACTGATTGAGACCGCCGCGCGTCGAATGCCGATGCGGACGAGGCCGGGAGGGCCCCATCACCGGCTGTAACATACCGCGCTTGCCATTTGGCAGTGACCAAGTGAACTTGCTTTTATGCCCGCAAGTTGCTCGGCATCGGACTTGCTTGCACGCTCAGACGTTCCGTGTTCAATGGACGCAACAAGGCCAAGTCAGCCTGAATGGTTGGAATGAACTTGGGGGCGAACCGCATATTCTTCAGTTGGGGGGCGATCCGACCGAATACGGCCGTCGTCTTCATCGTCACAAGAGAGGAACGCCGTTGTTCCATTTTCGTGGCACCTCAGCGCAGGAATCGTGACTAACCAAGAATCAAAGAATCAGAGAGATCTGGTTTTTTTGTTGACAACTCGTGACACGACCTTGACAATCCAGAGCGATGGATTTGTAGATGGATTGCACTATGGCCAGGTCATGAGATCGACGATTTCGAGCGAGGCTTTTTGGTGTTGCATTTTAAAGACAGATTATTTTGTTGAAACCAGGATGAATCGTGTCCTGAATAGAACGAAAGGTGGCATATCGTAAGAGTGGGGCGGCTCGACGAACGGCCCCCCCGATCGCCAAATGACACGATGGATCGTCTTCGTGCAGACCGGATCGGGAAAACGGAAGAACGAATCATGCCGAGTCGTGTATTCATCGTTCTGGCTCGGCATGCTTCAGGGCGAAGGAGCCTTGACGATGATCGGTCATTTTAACGAATTGCTTCGGGCGACCGCTGATGATGGAGCGTCCGCCTCGGTCGGTGGGGCACCAAGCCACTCTCTTGAAGAGATCGATGAGCTTTTGGAAGCATGGTTTCAAGAGCGACAGGCACGTATCGAGACAGGCCTGTTTCTGGACGAGGCTCAACATCTCCTGAAACGGATCATTCGGGAGGGGCGGATGACTTCTTCATGTCAACGACGAGCCACGAATCTGTTACTTGCGATTGAGGCTACCTATCAAGGCTCGCAGTCCTGAGCCTGCGGTTCGCTCACGCATTCGCTTGAATCTCGATCCGCCGCGTTTCGTGATCACTTACCTGACTCGGACGTGAGTCGACGCTTGCGCCTTGGTTCCTCAATAATCCGGGCGTTGTCTGCTCTCGGGTGAGGCTAAGGAGAAGTGACTCGCACTGCGCATATGCTTTCGCGAATGCGATTGATTGTTTTTGTGTTTTTTTGTTGGATTGCAGGTAATTGTTCCCATTCCGTTCAATGGCAAGGCTCGGGGATCACGCTTGGCAGACGGCCGAGAGGTGGGCTTCGAGTCGTCCATCGTTCTTGATGAACTGGTTGGAATTTCGCGTCAATGGCTTGGTGGCTGCGAGCGAGAGACCAAGTCGTCCGACGTGTCCGATCGGGGAGACGGCGCTCACTTCAGGCCAACCAGTTGCTATGCCGCTGAGAGAGGGCTTTGGCGCGCATTCAAAAACGATTGGATTTCCACGGAGAATTCTGCCGACCAGTTAAGAAGCGGGCCGGTGTAAAATCGTAGGAATTGGCCACGTCGGGGATGGGTTGATGCGGAGAATCGAAACGATTCTTTCCTTGGGTCTCGGATTCGGAATCAGTGGAGGAGCCATCGCGCAAGACGATGCTCTCCCGTTGCTTCCGCCGGTATCCGCGCCATCGCAAACGACCACGAGCCAGGAGTCGCGGTCCGGAATCGAGCCGAAGGCCGCCACTGCCTCGCCCGATCATCGGGCCGTGCTCGCGATCCCTGGCTTGAACCAACCGCCCACGTCACGTCGACGAGTCGAGAAGCCTACTCGGGAACCGGCCGATCCAACGGCCGCAAGCGACCTTCCCCCATTAGTTGGTCCGTCGGAAATGCCGGTACTGCGCCGAAGTTTCAGTCCGGTTGCACGCCCTGCTACAGAGGACCGTAGTCGCCCCTTGGTGCTCGAGTCCGTTCCCCAGGGCGTGGATTCCGATTCGCCGGCGCAGCTCACCACCCCTCCGTCCCGTCGCGATCCATCCCGGACGGAGACGCCGGCTTCGAAGCCAACTTCGGCACCAGCTCCGAGGCGATCCCCCGGCTTGTTCGGGCGGATGTTTCCGACGCCGTTTGTCCCCCCACGAGCCGGTTCGAGCGATTCGATCAAGGTGGAACCTCGAACCGACCCGGCGTCAGACGCCGCATTGAAGCGAAGAATCGAGCACCAGATCCGTCAGACCTTTGGTGATCGCCTACGCGAAGTTGAAGTTCGTGTGGTGGGCCGTGAGGTGACTGTCCGAGGACGAGCGACGCGGTTCTGGCAGCGTCGCGGTTTACAGCGCTCGCTCGAATCGATTCCCTCGCTGTCTGGACTGCGTTCGACGGTCGAAGTCGACTGAGCTCGTAACGTAACGGTCCGCTGCCAGGGAAAATCCCGATTTCTCAGCACACTTGCTTTGGGTGTTGCAGCCCCGGAGGGGCGACCGTTCCTCGCTCCCAAGGGAGGCCACAAGGTGGCCTCCCCACCGATTTCGCAATCAGTAGCGCAACTCGGGGGGCGTGCCGACGACGATCTGTTTGATCTCGCCAATGATGCCCGCGGGGACCCCGATGACGGTAGCGGCAGCGGTTTTGACCACTCGGTTGCTTCCCGAGTTGTCATAGTATTCACGCGGCTTGATGAACAGCGGGTGACGGTCGACCCAAGTCAACTCGCGCGCCGGCTGAGTCTGGACGACGGTTGAACCCGGCTCGGACGGCGGCAAAAGAGTTGGCTCCGCCGACGCCATGCGTCGGGCGGAAGTCCCCGACTGGCAGCCTGTTCCCAAGACAATCAGGGATACTGCCAACCAACGATGACCACGCATGAGATCCCAAACCTTTCGGGCCGGTGCCCCGCTTCAAGGGGTTGCTTGCCCTCGACAACGCCAAAGATATCCGAAGAACCGCCCACGAGGCGGCCTCAGGGGCGGACTGGATCTCCGAAGGTGACGCACCAATAAGATGTACCGCCTTCACCGTTTGCAAACGAAGCGCCCACCTGAGTGTAAGGACCGAGAATATTTCTCCGGTGCCCGGGGCTGTTCATCCAAGCCTTCATCAAGGACTCGAGAGTGAATGATCCGGCGGCGATATTCTCGGCGGCGCGACGATACTCGTATCCCTCGGCTTTCATTCGTTGAAACGGTGAAGTGCGATCGCCCCCCGTGTGGCTCATCCTTTGACGGGACGCCATATCGGCGGCGTGCCGGCTTGCAGCAGCTTCGAGTCGGGGGTCTGGTGTGAGCGCGGGGAGGCCCCGGCTGGCTCGCTCACGATTGTGAGCATCGATCAGACCCGTGAGCGTCTCGCCAGGGCTTTCCGGCACGACCGCTTCGCGAGGGACCCTGGCCCGAGGGGCTCGGGTTGTCCCCGCGAGACAGCCAGGCATGATCGCCAACATCGTGGCCAACACGCGGAACCTCCACTGCTGGAAAACGGGGCACACCATGGACGAATCTTCGACCGCTTCTTCCTCGTGGAACGAGCGATTCCGATCGCCTTCAGACGAACCCGTATCGATTCAACTGGTCGTGCCGCCCGCAATGGCCGATAATGCAGATTCCCTTGGAATGACAGCGGGATCTACGGGAGTTAGCCCGAGGAATGAACTCTGAGTACCCGGCGCGACATTACGTCGCGTTCGACCTGGAAACCACGGGGTTGGTGGCGGAAACCGACCGGGTGGTCGAGATTGGTGCAGTCCGGTTCGAGGCCTCCGGTCGCGAACTCGGGCGTTTCGAACGACTCGTCCATCCCGAGCGTCCGATGTCGCCCGCCGCCCAGGCGATTCACGGCATCTCCGACGCCGACCTGGTGGACGCTAAGCCCGCTCGGGACGTCTTGCCCCTGTTTCTTCAATACCTGGGCGATCCTCGGACAACCACCCTCCTGGCTCACAACGCCGCGTTTGACGCGGGCTTTCTGGGCCGCGAGCTTGCCCTGATCGGTCTCGATGCTTCGGACTACGCCGTTGTCGATACCCTCGCGTTGGCGAGGAGGAAGATCCCCGAAGCTCGCGACCATCGTCTCGACACGCTGGCACGGTTGTTCTCGCTCGACCCCGAGGGGCCTCATCGGGCCTTGGCCGATAGCTTGCGGGTCAAGGGACTCTGGCTTGCCCTGGATGGTGCGTCGATGCCCGACGACCTACTCGTCTCCTATCCGATCATTGATGCGCGCGGCGGCATGCCCGCTCCGAACGGTTGGGACTTGCTCAACGAAGCGATCAGCCAAGGCTTGGCGATCCGGATGGAATATGCGGGAGGATCGCGCGGCACTGCGCTCCGAGACGTCACGCCTCGTGGATTCGCGCATCGGGGAGGAGTCGCCTACCTGGTCGCGTTCTGCCATATCGACACCTACGAAAAGTCGTTCCGGCTCGATCGGGTGACGCGCTATCAGATCGTTCCAGCGAGCGAAACGACGACGGTCCCCACGGCTTCGGAGGCCTAAGCGTGCCGAGGCTGTTAGTGAGCGTGCGATCAGTCGAGGAAGCATCGGATGCGCTCGCTGGAGGAGCCTCCATCATTGACATCAAGGAGCCGGCTCGAGGTCCCTTGGGACGAGCCGACACCGAGGTCTGGCAAGCGATTCGTGAGACGTTGCCCACAGGAGTTTGTCTCAGCGTCGCGCTCGGCGAACTGCCGGAGTGGACCGATCAGCCGGATCCTGCGCGGAGTGCCTTCACGGGCATTTCGTACCGGAAACTTGGCCTGGCGGGAGTCGGGCCCGATTGGAAAGCAATTTGGGCCAAGTTACGCGACCGTTGGCGGGAAGGCCCGGCCTGGGTAGCCGTGGTCTATTCCGATTGGCAACGGGCCAACGCACCTCAGCCCGTTGATGTGCTGGAAGAAGCCTTGGCCGTCGGGGAATGTACCGGAATCTTGATCGACACCTGGGATAAAGGGCGTCCCAGTACGGTCGACCATTCTTGGCTTCCCTGGCTGGCTCAGGCACGCCAAGGGGGGTTGACGATCGCACTGGCGGGCGGCCTGAACGACTCGCGGATCGAGCGGCTTGGCCCCTTGGATCCTGACTGGATCGCCGTCAGGGGGGCCGCCTGTCGCGAAGGTGACCGAGGAAGTGGTCTCGACCCGGTCCGAGTCGCTCGCCTGGCGCGGCTGGTCGAAAGCTTGGCGCCGAGATAATCAGCGGCTTGGCCCAGTATGACTTTTTTGCAGCCCAGGCGGGGCGACCGATAGGGCGACCCCTACCTTTTTACGGTCGCCTGCCTCTCAACGGCTGCAAAAATGCGTACGCCCTCTTTCCGACACTTATTCCGTGGTCGCGGGACCCGTATCAAACTTGACGCCTTGAGCGAGCGGTAGGTCGGCGCTGCGGTTGATGGTGCAAGTCTGCCGTCTCATGTAGGTCTTCCAGGCGTCGGAACCGGCCTCACGTCCGCCGCCGGTGGCCTTCTCGCCTCCGAACGCCCCGCCGATCTCAGCGCCCGAGGTACCGATGTTGACGTTGGCGATGCCACAATCGGAACCGTCGGCCGAAAGGAAATGCTCCGACTCGCGCAGGTCGTTGGTGAAGATGGCCGACGTCAGGCCTTGTGCCACGCCGTTCTGAATCCTGATCGCCTCGTCGAGCGTCGCGTAGCTCATCACGTAAAGGATCGGCGCGAACGTTTCTTCACCGACGATCGGCATACCAGGCTCGGCTCGGACCAGGGCCGGCTCGACGAAGTATCCGGGCCGCGGCAGTCGCTTGCCACCATAGAGGATCTTCCCCCCCTGCTCCTCGGCCGCCTTGAGGGCCTGCTGCATCGTCTCGACCGCCCGTTCGTTAATCAGTGGTCCCATCAAGACACCATCATCCCAGGGATCGCCAATCCGAAGGCTGGCAAAGGAGCGTTTGAGACGCTCGATCACGGTTTCGATCAACGACTCGTGGACGATCAGTCTCCGGACGGTTGTGCAGCGCTGACCGGCCGTCCCGACCGCAGCGAAGAGGATGCCCCTCAGTGCAAGCTCCAGGTCGGCCGTCGGCGTCACGATAATGGCGTTATTGCCCCCCAATTCGAGGAGCGATCGGCCCATCCGTCGCGCGACGACTTCCGCGACCCGTTCCCCCATGCGACAACTTCCGGTTGCGGAGATCAATGGAAGTCTTGTGTCCCGGATCATGCTCTCGCCGACGTCGTGCGCTTCCCCAATGGCAAGACTAAACACCCCTTCACAGTCGTTCGCCGCCGCGACCTCGTTCACGATCTTTTGCACGGCGATGGCCGTCAAGGGCGTCTCGGGGGACGGCTTCCAGATCATCGAATTGCCACAGACCGCCGCCAGGGCTGCGTTCCAAGACCAGACAGCTACAGGGAAGTTGAACGCGGTGATGATGCCGACCGGTCCAAGTGGATGCCACTGCTCCATCATGCGATGCAAGGGACGCTCGCTGGCGATCGTCAGGCCGTGAAGCTGTCGCGACAGCCCGACGGCGAAATCGCACATGTCGATCATCTCTTGAACTTCGCCTTCCCCCTCCGAACGAATCTTCCCTGTCTCCAGCGTGACCAGAAGCCCGAGGTCCCGCTTTCGCTCGCGCAGGGCTACGCCGATCTGGCGGACGACCTCTCCCCGTTTCGGTGCGGGGACTTGCCGCCACTTCAAGAAGGCGTCGCACGACCGCTCCGTGATCTGCTGGTAGTCGTCGGTCGAGGCCATGATGACCTGCGCAAGGGACTCACCGGTCGCCGGATTCCGCGAACTGATGGTCTCGCCCCCTGGATGATCGATCCAGCTTGAATGGCAAGCGCCACTGTTGACCGACTCGAGTCCCAGTCTTCCTAGCAGGTCGTCAAACATCGCGACTTCGTCTCCGGCAGCGAAATAGCCCGTCGATCAATCCACTTCTTCCCCAATATTGTGATGATAGCGCGGAGGGGAAGAGGTGAAGGGGGCAAAACGCTCTTGGAAGCGTCGAACATCCTTCAGGAGAGCCAGCTCATGCGGTCGCTCCGCAACGAAGGCTGACCGCCTTCACGGTCACCTGGCACCTGCTCAGGACAGTCGATCTCGTACAACCGAAGTCAGGGGTGTCGATGGCCGAACGGCACCTGATGGCCCCAGTCGATCAGGTCGGCTCGCCTGCCCAAGGCCTTGAGTGGTTTGCCGGCATTCGATGCCCTCGCAGCTCCACTTCGCATTCGTGGATCAAGGTCTTTGAAGCAAGCTTACTCTCCAATGACTTTGGCCAGCACCCGTTTTGAGCGTCGTCCGTCGAACTCGCCGTAAAAGACCTGCTCCCAGGGTCCGAAGTCCAACTTTCCGTTGGTAATGGCGATCACGACCTCTCGTCCCATGACTTGCCGTTTCATGTGGGCGTCGGCGTTGTCCTCCCCGGTACGGTTGTGTTTGTACCGCTGGGGCGACGGGTCAAACGGGGCGAGTCCTTCAAGCCACGCCTTGTAGTCCTCGTGCAGACCAGGCTCGTCGTCGTTCACAAAGACGCTGGCTGTGATGTGCATGGCATTGCACAGGAGGAGCCCCTCCTTGACTCCGCTCGTCCGGACGATCTGTTCGAGCTGCGGCGTGATGTTGAGGAATCCCATGCGGGCCGGGACGTTGAAGGTGAGGTACTCGGTGTGAGACTTCATGCAATGCCTCTCCGTAACCCGAAATGAACCGCGCGACCTCGGTGGGGCGCTCGGGCGACGTTCAGGGGAATAGGTCGGTGCTCAGGTATTTCAAACCGCTGTCGCAAGCAAGAAAGGCAATCGTCGCGCCCGACTCAGGGCCGGCGAGCAGTTGCCAGGCGGCCGCCAGATTGGCTCCGGTCGAGAAGCCGGCGAGAATCCCCTCTTCGGCCGCCAGAAATCTTGCGGCCTCTTCCGCTTCGGAATCGGTCACCTGAAGATAGCCGGTGACGAGCGCCGGGTCGAACAAGGCGAGGTTTGTGCGACCGTAGCCAGCCCCTTGGAGCTTATGACGCGGCTGAGTCACCGGCAGGCCGGCGAGGACCGCGGCTCCAGCCGGCTCAACCAGGTACGTCCGGATCGCCTGGTTCTTGATGCGTAATGCACGGGCCACCCCGGTATAGGTGCCGCAGGTCCCCACCAAATCGAGAAAGACGTCGACCTCGCCCCCCGACTGATCCCAGATTTCCGGACCCGTCGTGCGCTCGTGCGCCAGGCAGTTTGCCTCGCGAACGAACTGATCGGCGCGAAAGGCTTGGTGTTCGGCGACGACCGCCTTCGCTCGATCCTCCACGAGTGCGAGGTCGGCGCCGGAAACCTGCCCGGGGATCGACCCTGGCGACTGGTCGACAATGACCACCTCGGCACCGAGTGCCTTCATCTGCCGGATGCGTTCGACGGAATTGCCTTGTGAGATGACTGCCACAAACGGGTGGCCGAGAGCCCGGCAGACAATCGCCAGCCCAGCGCCCATGTTACCGCTTGTCAACTCAACCACCGTCTGGCCGTCAACAAGCAGCCCTTCGGCCTTGGCTTGCTTGATGATTTCGAGTGCCGCTCGGTCTTTCTTGCTACCGGCCGGATTGAACAATTCCAGCTTGGCCAGCAGCCGCCCTTGAAGCCCTCGGGCGGCAACGCAGCGGTGGAGTTCCAGAAGGGGTGTTCCCCCGATCAGATCGAGGATCGAGTGGGCGAGCGGATTCGGAACAGACATCGATTTCCAGACCTCCCTCAAGACCATTGGGCCCAGTATGATCCGGGTGGTCGCCGGCTCTCTCTCACCCTCTTCGATCAACGCGATTCGTGGTGCTGGTCATCGTTGTATCGACGGCCGCCAAAGCCCCTAACGAAAACCATGTTGAATTGTGGAGTGTATCCGACGAAGGTTGAGTATGGCCATATCCATGGCACACGTTCTGGCCGTGGCGTTAAGTACGGCGAAGTGCGCTCGACGCTCTTGCAATGCGACGGGGGTGTTCGTGCACGACTCTCTTTCTTACAAGAGAGGACCTTTCGAACCTTGGAACCAATCTTCGGAGGGGAGCTCCGTCGGAAGATCCCACTTGATCGCCTCGAAAACAGTGCTGTTATTGCCGAAGATTCCGTGCCAGGGGCTTTGGAGGCGGTACATGTTCGTTCGAAAGCCAATCCGTCGCAACCTGACTAGCATTTCGATCGAGAAGTTCGAGTAGACGAGGCACCCCTCATCGACTCGGAGCGGATCGTGGTGGTAGATCGGAGGCTTGAGCATCTTGATCGATCCGTCCTCATCGATCACTGCGCGAAGGTCGTCGAGATACTGGGCCTGATCGAATGGGACTGTGAAGATATGCCGGCCCCCAGGTTTGAGAACCCGGTAAACTTCGCGATGAGCCTGATAAGGAGAGGGAATGTGCTCAAACACATCGGCCGACAGGACTACGTCGAAGCTCCCATCGGGAAAGGAAAGATCCATCAGGTCCTGGTGCTGAACATTGTTGACGCATTTCCCGCCGGCATGCTCGCCTCCGAAGTATTCGCTGCACACGTAGTTCTTCATCGGCGCGAGGGCATCGTGGACCGCCGAGTGGGCGTCGGTATTGTACACCTTGAGATTCGTCAGTTTGGCCACATCGACGAGGGAGCGAAGTCTGGTTCCGACCTCGCTGCTTAAAGACTTGCAGACCACGTAGGCCAATGAGCGATGCCGATTGATCGAATGGCACTTGCGACAAATACCGGTCTCCCTGAGATTGTCCGTATGGATTTTCCAGGGAGTGAACGATCCACAAACGAAGCAGGTCCCGAGCCCGCCGAACCCCGACTTCACCATCAGCTTCTCGATGGGAGTCAGAGGGTAGTAATAGAGCGGGTAAGAACGGCAGGCCTTGAGTTGATCGGTGCGACGGGTCCGAGGTTGAGTTCCGGGCATCACGTACTGAGAAAGAACGCTCGAGGAGGTACGGGACTCACTTTGTCGAATCGGTTTGCTCAGTTCGCTCAATCGAGTCATTTTCCCTCCTCTTTCGCGCATCTTAAAGCAGGAAAAGTCGGAATTGCGAATTCAGAATCGCAGGCTGAGGCGCGGAGTATGGTTGGGGAACGCCAACTCGTCAAGAGTAGCAACTCCGCTTCCAACTTCGCGTTGTGTTTGGAAATGGGCCTGAATTCGGCCAGGGATGCTGAGCTTATTGCTCAGAGAGTATGGATGGGGCTCACCGCTTTATTCTCTGCCGAGAGCGACTTCCGCCCAGGCCGCAACTCGCCTGCCATAGCGATCGGTCCCAATCGCTTTGACAATGAGAGGACCACAGCTCTTGGAGACCCCCTCCAGGTGGATCGGACGAGAGTGGAGTGTCCCGCGGCCTGGAAGGCTCGAACTGCCGAACGCGGCGACGAGAGCCGAGTTCTCGAGCTTGCCTCGCCGAAATGTTGCGCCATGGGGGTTGGACGCCGGCACGAGCGGTTCCCAGGCGAGAGCCGAGAGCGTGGCCGGTGTGCCATCGCGCTCTTGGATTTCGGCCCTTAGAAAAAGCTCGCCCCCGGATCTTGCTTCGATGCCCGCCCGTAAGTCAATGTTGGCGAGATTCGCGGGCAGAGGGACGGCCGTGACTTGTAAATCGGCTTCGGCTGGTCCGGTGATCTCCACATCAATGGCGCCGAGCGGTGAGGCCTCGACCACAATATAGTGACTACTCGTGCCGGCGGCCGACCAGGTCTCCGTCCCACCATCGGGGACGACCCTGGTCGTTCGCGGACCCGCCAATTCCCAGCCGTCCACCGAAGCGCGGACGTCGAGGGTTTGCAAGCCGTCGCCCTGCGCACGCTTGTCCATTCCATTGAAGTAAAGGGCGAGCGACCATTGACGGTAGAGGTCGGCGAAGCGGGCTCCGGTCACAGTCTCGAGATTCTCGGTTCCGTGCCGCGGTGATCGGATCAGGGCGGGGAGGAGCGCCGGCCCAAAGCGGTCTGCGCACCAACGGAGGAACAGGTACGTGCTCCCCCGATTCCCGTGGCTCCGGAAGAGGTCGGCCGTATAGTAGTCCTCGACCACAAGCCGGTAGCGTTCCGGATTCGAGAGGAAGGCACTGATGCGATAGTCGAGGTTCGACCTGGAGAATCCGTGCAGATCTTCGCAGAGATGCGCCAGGGCCTCGTCGAGCCAACCTTCTTCGTCGGCACCCAACCGCTCGCCTGCCGGTCCCGTGAACGTTTTGGCACTGTAGGTCACCGCGTGGGTGTATTCGTGTGCCACAATGGTTCGTAAGTAAGGGCCGGCCTGGAGTCCTGCGTTCAAGTACATCATGTCGCAGCGATTGCTGAACGGGGCGGCGAAGCCAGGGTCGAGATCCGCTCCTCGGACGAAGCCGTCGACAGTGTGCCGGCCTCCTGCAAGTCGGGTTAACCAACTCGACATCAGGACCGTGAAGCGGCCGTCACCATCGGCATCACGTGCCTGGCCAATCGTTTTTGCAGCGATTGGAAAGACTTGTTGGTCGAAGATCGACACCAATTCACGAAGGACGGGCTCACCAACATTCGGTCCGTCCAACGCGTCGACATAGACCTGAATGCGCTCGCCGACCGCCCGCAATTGCCCTTTGATCTCGAGATAATTGCTGGCGCTGGCGACGTCACCATCGCGGGCCAGAACGTGAAAATTCCGCTGGTGCGGAGGCATGGTGTCGACCGGTGCCATCACGGCAGGAAGGATCGGCACCGCCAAATTCGCCTTCCCGGGCTTTTCGGCGGGGGCGAGCAGCGGGGGGTGTGTCTCCGTGACCCCTCGTGCCGTCAGGCGAATGGGATAGGGCCCCGGCGTGCCCGATAAGGCCGATACGACGACGAGCGTTCTTGATCCCGGCTCAGGTGCCTTGACCTGGAACTGCGCGCGGCCCCCTTGAACCTCTAATGAGAGGGGACGCCCCACCCCCCAGATCGAGGGGGGAGCTGTGGGGCGTGTCGGCCTCAAGTCTTGAGATCCCGCCCGAAGGGTCGCCATGGCTACCAGCCCCAGCGCCAGCCAGGGGGACAGCCATCGATGGCGGGCAGAGGCTCCCTTCATTCCGGCTCACCCGTATCTGAGGCCTGGCCACGAGTCACATCTCGTGACGAGATTGCACCGAGACTCGCGACAGACTTTCGATCGGTCCATCTTGTAGCTTCGCTTGAGCCGATTGGATGGGTTATACGTATTGCTCTGATCTTGACTCTTTCTTCTGAAAAATTGAGACGAATTTCTCTTGAATGTTGGTCGTGCCGAAGACTCTGGTCTGCTTGCCGGAACCTTCCCGATGCCAGTACAATCAGAACCATACCGTGAAGGAGCGGCCTCCGGTTCAATGGCCCACAATCCACCCTTTAACACTAGACCTAATCGTATGTTACGACGCCCACGGTCCCTTCGTTTCGAGATTCTGAGCGGCGTGCTTGTTCTGCTTCTGAGTGCGAGCCGAGCACAGGCCGACTCGAAGGATGCACCGAAGGTCGTGGTCGCCTGGCCATCTGGGCCGTTGGAAGCTCGTATCTCTTTTGACCGCCCGATCGACCCGACGCTCGGGGCAAGCGTCATTGGAAAATCGATCCACTTCGATTTGCACCAGCGCGCCCTCGAAGCGTGGCGCAGCCAAGGCTCGCCCACTTTTACGCCTCCGCTCGGGACGTTGAACGTTGCGGCGGTGAAACTTGACTCGGCGCGGCGGACGCTGATTCTCACAACCGACCCGCATCCGCGCGAGGCGGTTTATCTTCTCGACGCCTCGGCATCGCCAACACCAGGGACGCGTTTGACCCCGACCGGCGTTCCACCGGCGCTGAGCGGGCCGATTGCCTACGACCTAAATGGAGTTTCCGTGTCCTGGGCCGCCGGAGATGGGGAGGCCGAGAACGCCTGGGAAGGGTGGTGGCCCGAACTTGATCCTCAAGCAAGTCAGCGAATGACTCTCAATTCATACGAACATGATCGTGGATTTACGCTGCTGAATCAGCCAGGGCGAGCCACCCTCGAGAGTCTGGTTGTGCTGCCCAAGGGACGCATCGTTCTCAAGCTCGCGTGTAACAAACTGATGGAAGTTTCGCTCAACGGGGAGGCTCCGAGTGCACAGGACAAGGCTCAGGCCGAGTTCGTGGTGGAGTCAACCGGAGATCCGAACTCCCTCCTGATCACGGTTCGGACCGAACTCGCGGACAGGCCTTTTTCGCTGCAAGCGACCTATCGAACTGAAAACGATCAAAAAGATCAGGTTTTGCCCCGAGATCATTTGATCTTACCTTGGGTCCCACCGACTCCAGCGGCGTTGCTGCCAACCCCGACACCTCCCCCATTTCGGTTAACTGGAGGAGATCGTGATCGTGGGGAAAATCTCTTTCATGGGGATCGGGCAAAGTGTTCGGGGTGCCACAAGGTAAGAGGCAAAGGGGGAAGCGTCGGGCCTGATCTCAGCAATCTCGCCGACTTTGGCATCGAAGATCTTTTTCGGGCCATCGCCGAGCCGAGCGCATCGATTCATCCCGACTTCAACGCCTATACGGTCGCACTCAAGGATGGTCGAGTCGTCGTCGGCATCGTCCGCGCTGAAGGGGCGGAGAAGATACGAGTCACGGACAGCGACGCAAAAATGGCGGAGATCCCTCGATCGGAGATCGAAGAACTCCGATCGAGCGGGACCTCCATCATGCCAGTGGGGCTTGTGGGCGCGATTGGTGAGCAAGAGACTCGCGACATTCTCGCTTATTTGCTTTCGTCGGTTCCTCAGCGCGCAACATCGCTCAAGCCCCCTGATCAAGGACAACGATAGGGATTTCCCGTAACCTGAGACCGGTTCGAGTTCGCCCCTGTGAGGCACCTAAGTCCCTGGCGAGCCTGTAAGGCCGTCGGGCGAGTGCGCACGAGGCGAGACTGGAATCAGGTCATAATGTTATCATGTGCGTTTAGGCGGGACCGCTTGGGTCAGCAGGGGGCGGTACCGGATCGATGGGGGGCGGATCGCCTGGATCGCCACTGTTGGCGGGACCGCTCGGGTCAGCAGGGGGCGGTACCGGGTCGATGGGGGGTGGATCGCCTGGATCACCCGCCGCACTCGGACCATCAGAGTTCGGAATCGCGGAAAGTGAGCCGCCATCCGACTCCACATATCCGACTTCCGCGGGAGGATTGCTAGGCAGTCCTGACGGGCTCAGTCTTCGTTCCAAAAACTCGGGGGCGTATCGGGGGTTCCGAATCCGGCGCATAGCAATGCCTCAAAAATTACAATGGTGTGCATGGCAGAGATCCTTTGCATCCGAACATCACGGCTCCTGCTGAAACCTAGTTCGAGGTACGAACGAATATCGTAATGTTGTCAAAAAACAACGCGAACCGATCTCTTACCGAACGCTCAGGGACAGTCGCTCGTCGCAGGTTCCCACGAAAAGCTGTGGGTAGTAGGACCGGAATCGTCAGTCACGAATACAAACACGAAGGCATTGATCATGACCCAGTTCGGGAAGCAACCTCCGGTTCTCATCTTTGACTTTGGCAACGTGGTCGCATACTTCGACTATCGAAAAGCCTGTGACGTGCTCGGTCGTCCGTTGGGACTTTCCGGAGAGGCCCTGCTCGAACTGGCGCGGGCCCGGAACTTCGTCGCGATCCTCCAGCAGTACGAGAGCGGCGCCATCACGGCCGAAGCATTCTCCACGCTCTTCTGCGGACTGGTCGGCCTTGATATGCCGCACCAGGAATTTGCGGCAGCCTGGTCCGATATCTTCTGGCTTAATGAGCCGATGGCTCGGCTCGTGGAGTTCCTCAAGAACGAGGGCTACCGACTCATCCTGGGATCGAACACGAACGCTCTCCACGCCGCGCAGTTCCAGAGGCAATTTGCCAAGACTCTGGCTCATTTCGACCATCTGGTCCTCTCGCATGAAGTAGGCCACCTCAAGCCCTCGGCCGAGTTCTATCACGCTTGCGCAGCCGCGGCCGGCCAGGAGCCTGCGTCCTGCCTGTTCATCGACGACCTCGCTGAGAACGTCGAGGGCGCCAAAGCGGCCGGACTCTCCGCGCTTCAATTCACGGAATTCCCCAAGCTCTTGCGCGATCTCATGGCGGCGGGCGTGAACATTTCTCCGATGTTCGAGAGCAACTCCGACGGAAGATGATGTTCAACGCGTTTCTGCCGGCGATGATGATTTCACAGCCCAGTGCTGTTCGGCATGCTTTGGGAATCGAAATGGCCCCTCCGATCAGCCTGGCTCAATTCAGCCAGGTGGATCGCGAGTAAGTGCACGATCTCCGTTGAGACCGGCCCGTTCAGGTCGTGCGACTCCCACAAACCACCGGACGCCCCCTGCCCCCTTCGCCTCGAAACCAAGCGAACCGGCCGGCTCGAATTCGAGCCGGCCTTCCGGATTTCGGGCCCCTCCTCAGAGAATTCCGCTGCCATTCACCTCGCTCGTTTGACTTACCCCATTCAGCGGGTCACACTCCAACTGATCCGCCATCCACACAGCACGTAGATGGCAAGATTCGCTTGTCCGACCCCTCCGAATCGACACCTCCCACGAATTTTCAAAAATCGACCTTGACGAATGGTTTCGTCCTGGGGAACAATGACTGCGTGCATGTAGTCAATCACCCAATCGGGTTTTAGGATCGCCTGTACGTTCTCCATTCGTGCTGAGGCCGCCAGAGACAAAATGAACGCGTCCCCCAGTGGGGCCTGAACTCGCCGAGCCACCTCGAGATCAACTTGCGTCATTGGATTTTCCCATCCAAGCGCAAGAACCGGATCGGAGGAAGCGGGCCGGTTGAGGTCATGTGGGACGGACGATCGCAGTGGGGTCTGAGAGAGCCGCCAAGCCTGGGTTAACCGGCAAGGCAGTTCCGAAAAAGCGACAAGCTGGATCACCTTGAACCATTGGAGTGTCCCGAGTCGAACCTTGGCGTCCCGAATTCGTAGGGAGTCATATGGTCATGACGAGGAACTCCGAAGTTACCGGGGAGTATGTCGATGGGGAGCTTCAAGGCTAACAAGCGAAATCAGGGGCCCGATCGGCGTCGTGGTTCCGTTGGACAACGGTTCCGTGACCTCCTCAGGTTCGAGCACCTCGAGCAGCGGACCATGCTCGACGCCTCGACGCCGGTGGGACCGATCCCCTGGCAGTCGTCGTCAAGCAACGTCTCCGACGTGAAGAACGGTCCCTTGGCGAATGCCGGGGCGGACTTGATCAAGGTCTATCAGTCTTTTCAGAATGCGGGTGGTAACGGCGGTCAAGTGGCCGCGGCCTACCCTGGGATCATGATCACCGGCAACTCGGTCGGGGTCGACATCAAGGGTCTCGGCAACTTCAACAACTTCGTCACGACCTTGCAGAACGTCGGAATGCAGGTCACGGCGACCGATTCGACGCGGGCGCTCGTCGAAGGTCTGTTGCCGATCTCGGCTCTGTTGACGGTCGCTACCTCCACGCAGACCGTGGGTCTCAGCCCGATTTACCGTCCGAAGACGAGCTTCCAGGGCAAGGCGAATAACCAAGCAGAAACCACGATCAACGCCGGCACGGCACGCCAGCAGTTCGGCGTGAATGGCTCAGGCGTAACCATCGGCGTCCTGTCGGACAGCGTTAACCGAGTGGGCAACGGCTTGGCCGACTCGATCGCGACTGGAGACCTGCCGAGCAATGTTAATGTGATTCAGGACGGGGCCGCCGGGCAGACCGACGAAGGTCGGGCGATGCTCGAGAATATCTACGACATCGCACCCGGAGCGTCGCTGGCCTATGCGACCGCGTTCAACGGTCAAGTCGGTTTTGCAACGAACATCAACAAACTCGCCACTCAGGCCAACGCCAAGATTATTGTGGATGACGTTGGCTATCTGAATGAGCCGTTTTTCCAGGACGGGATCATCGCGCAGGCCGTGATCGACGTGACCCAAAAGAATGGGGTCTCGTACTTCAGTGCCGCGGGCAACAGTGCGTCGAAGGGCTACCTTTCGCAGTTCCGAGGGGTGACTGCGACTCCCGGGGCCCTTCCCACCGGCCGTTACATGAACTTCAACCCGAACGGCGGCACGGCGGTCTTGCTGCCGGTCACCACGAGCAGCTCGATAAGTGGCAATTCCGCGATTGCGTTCCAGTTCGACCAGCCCTGGTATACGACCAATGGTGTGACGTCGGACGTTGATATTTTCCTCCTTGACTCGACGGGCGCCGTCGTCTCATCCGGCAATTCCAACAACATCGCGACCCAGTCACCTGACGAACTCCTCTCGCTGGCGAATGCCCAGCCCAATACAACCTACTACGTTGCGATCCGGGTGAACTCCGGTGCCGATCCGGGATTCGTCCAGTTCGTCGAATGGGGAAATTCGCTGAGCTCGGTGTCCCAGCAATTCGGCAGTGCTGGCAATACGTACTATCCGACGACGTTTGGCCATCCCACCTCGGCGAGTGCCATCGGGGTCGGTGCGGTTCCCTGGTGGGGCACGAATCCGACGAACACCCCTGCGCCTAATCCGGTGCGCTCGGAACCGTTCAGCTCGGCCGGTCCTGCCCTGATCAAGTTCGATTCTCTCGGTAGACCACTCGTTTCGCCCCAGCTCCGTCAGAAGCCTGACATCTCGGCCCCCGACGGCGGCAACACCACGTTCTTCGGGGATGTGGTCGACACGAGCAATCCGGGTGTCGGCCAGCCAAAGACTCCGTCGAACCTCTCGCAAAACCTCCCGAGCTTCTTCGGAACCTCTTCCGCGGCTCCGAACGCGGCCGCTGTCGCCGCGCTCATGAAGCAGAAGATGCCGACCGCAACCCCGACCGATATTCGGAACGCGTTGGTAGCCTCGGCTTCACCGCTCAATGGACAGGCGGCCGGCACTTGGAACGCCCAGGGCGGATTTGGCCTGATCGACGCCGTGAAGTCGGTGAGCTTGATCGGTGGCTTGCAGGTTCTCTCGACGACTCCGGGCAATGGTCAAACGGTTAACGTGGCGCCGCGGCAGATCATCGTCACGTTCAACAGCGCGGTGAACATCAACACCGTCAGTGCGGCGAACCTCACCTTCACCAGCCTCCCACCGGGTGTGTCGGCGGCGGCCGTCGGGACTCCGATTCCGCTCGACAACCCGCAGACGCCGACGATGGTGGCATTTCCGATCACCATCAATTCGCCGACCGGGGTGATCGCTAATGGCAATTACACCTTCACGGTTCAAGGTGGGATCGCTTCCACGACGGGTCAGCCCCTCGTTGCGTCCTCTCCGCTCTCTTTCACGCTGAACGATACGGTCGCCCCGCGCATCACCAACACGACCGTCAACGGGCGGATCATCACGATCCAGTTCAGTGAGGCGGTCCGCCCCTCAACGATCAACACGGCGAATATTCAACTCATTCGCGCCGGGGCGGCGGGAAGCTTCGGGAAGCCGACCAACGTCACTCTGACCAACGACCCCCGCGTCAAGATCACCTACGACGCGGCGACCAACACAGCGAGGCTCGACCTCAGCGCTCTCGACCAGTCACAGTTCCCGACGGACCAGTATGCTCTCGTCGTCCTTGCCGGTGAGGGCGGCGGAACGGGTGTGACGGACCTCGCGGGGAACTTCCTCGACGGTGAATTCAACGGCATCTTCCCCTCGGGTAACGGGAACGGGGCCGACAACGGGCGGTTCACTCAGTTCTTCGGCACTCAGGTGCTCAAGGCACCCGTCGTCACCTCGTTCCAGTTGACCGACGCGTCCGACTCCGGACAGAAGGGGGACGGGGTCACGAATGTGGCTCAGCCTGTCTTTGTCGGCCAGGTGGGAGCAAGCTTCCCCGGCACGGTCTCTGGCTTGCAGGTCCTGGTCCAGTTCAACGGTCTGCACGGTGGTTCGTTCGACCTGGCACCCGGTGGCGGTGGCCGTGGCTTCGTAGGCTCATACGACGTCTTGGCGACGACCGACGCCAACGGAACGTTCATCATCCAGGCCCCGTTCTTGCCTGAAGGCTACAACTCGGTCCGGGTCGTCGTCCTCGGTCAGCCCGATTCGCCGCCGCTCCCGGGCCTTTCCTCCTCGTACTCGTCCGCATTCCGGATCGATCGCACCGGGCCCTCGGTCATCGCGGTGAGCTTGACCCCGGGGAGCAATCCGATCCCTCTGGCGGGATCCAACCTGGCGAACCTCTCGACCCTCTCACTCCACGTCCTCGACAGCGTGGTCCCGGGTAGCGGCCCC
This sequence comes from Singulisphaera acidiphila DSM 18658, assembly GCF_000242455.2. Taxonomy (GTDB): domain Bacteria; phylum Planctomycetota; class Planctomycetia; order Isosphaerales; family Isosphaeraceae; genus Singulisphaera; species Singulisphaera acidiphila. Next base: position 2,847,533 of record NC_019892.1, on the reverse strand, counting down.
CTGGCCACCCCGCAGCAGATCCTTGCCAATGCGATCGACCCGGCGTCCGCCAACAATATCAACAACTACTCGCTGATCAACCTCGATACCGGATTCGATGCGAGTGCGTTCATCGCCAGCGCGAACTTCGTGGCAACCGGGCTCCTCTTCACCGATCCCCCTTCCCGCAACTCGCCGTCCGATCCCTTTGCAGGTCGAATCGACCTGACCTTCAATGCCGGCCTGCCCGCAGGTCGCTATGCGTTCGTCGCCCACACGGCCGGCACCTCCGGTGGTAAGACCTACTCCGGCCTCAAGGATGCCGCGGGCAACGCGCTCAACAATACCAACGCCACCGGTTCAATCGATTTCCAACTGGAATTCACCGTTCAGAACCAGGCGACCTTCCTGACGAACTTCCAGGCAGTCGACGGCAACAACAACGTTGTCGGCGGCCCACGTTCGTACTATGAACTTCCCGCACTCAACCAGACGCCTCGGGCCAACGCGCCGCCCTCGGCCTTCTTCCTCGACTTCGCCAACCCGCTGAATATCAACCCGGCGATCAACTACAACAACGCGTTCCAACTAATTGCCTCCGCCGATCCGAACAGTGGAGTGTCCGACGGAGACTTCGGTACGTTGGGCGTGGCCGGCCTCGGCAGCACCGGAACTGGCTTCACGGTTGTGCCGGGCACCACGGTGAGCTTCTTCGACAAGACCACCGGGGCCGCCTATCAGCCGGGCGTCAATAATGCGGACCGGGCGGTGCTCAGGATTGCGGCGGGGACGACTCTCCCGGCCGACCACTACCGGATCTATGTGCCGAACTCGGGTACGACCGCGCTTTACGACATCTACGGCAATCAGTTCGACGGCGAATTCCTCGGTACTCCCACGGCGACGGGTGGATATGAAAACCTGCTGTCGAACGGCCAGTATCGCCTTGGTCTCACCGGTGATGGCGTGGGTGGCGGTGCGTTCATGACCAGCTTCGTGGTGGTCCCCAACGGGAACATCATCTACGCCAGGCCCGATGCCACCGAGAACCCCCTCGACCCCAGCACGGCGCCTGATGGAAGCCTCTCAAAGCCCTACGGTGCGCTGGCCCCTGAGGTCAATCCCTCGCAGATTCCGGCGAATCCGACCCATGACCCGAACGGGGGCGCGAACGCCACCTCGAACTTCTTCAACTTCAACTCGAACTTCGACCGCAACGGCGACGGCCGCTTCACTCGGTCGGCCCTCTACGCCGCTGAGCAGCTCTCGACCCGGGGGCCGGTTGTGGTGGTCGCATTGCCCGCGACACCCAGGCTCGACCCGGTGACCGGTCTGACCACCCAGCAGACGTTCGTGCTCCAGGCTCCGGCCGGCTCAAGTGCGTTGATCAACGACGGCAGTGCGTCGGTTCCATTCAATACGACCCTGGTCTTTAACCCGGGTTCTGCGCTCAAGCTTCAAAACGCCTCGTTGTATGTTCAGAATCAGGGAAGTGCGCTCCAACTGCTCGGTGGCGCCAATCCCAACGACCGGGTGAATATCACCTCCTGGGCCGACTCGTCGGTGGGCGGCAAGACCAACGGTGACTTTGGCAAGGCGACCCCGGCCCCGGGTGATTGGGGTGGCATTGTCTTCCGGAGCATCGACACCAACAGCAACCAGCGCAACCTTCAGTTCCCGATCGACGGTGCCTTGAAAGGCCCGAACGGGAGCAAGGCAATCTCGGGTGCCGATGACACTCTGTCGTTCATCAACTACGCCAACATCCGGTATGCGGGGGGTGCGGTCCCGCAAACCCAGGGGCAGGAGACGTCTGCCCTCACGCTCTTCAACAGCCGCCCAACCGTCGCCAACGCGAACATCGCCTTCACTGGGGTGGCGGGCTCACTCCTGAATGGCGGTCAAAACCTGGTTGCTTCGATCTCGGCCGACTTCGATTCGTTCCGCGAGGACGATATCGCCCGCGGTCCGCTGATCCGTCGTACCACCACCACGCAGAACAGCCTCAACGGCATCCTCGTCCGGGCTGATTCCTCGGGCGTGGCGCAGCAGTCCGACGCGATTCTCTATCCCGACAACCCCGCGTCGCTGGGGGGAACGCGTAACTTCGTCTTCGACGATCCCTTGCCCATCATCCTGGTCTCGCAACTCCTGGTCGGGCAACAACTCCTCCAGGATACGGGAGGCCAGACTTCATTCGTCGGCTCGCGGCTCTACATCCAGCCGGGCATGATGGTCAAGTCGCAGCGCGGTGCAGGCATTGCCGTCGTGAACAACGCGGCGAGCATGAATATCGGTAGTCGAACTTATATCAATCAGTTCGATGCCGATCATAACATCAGCCCGAACTCTCCCGGTTTCAAGCCTAACTCTGCTGATGACGCGAAGGTTCTCTTCACCTCGCTCTATGACAACACGGCCTCGACTTCCTATTTCGATCCGTCTACCCAACAGACTACGGTCATTGTCCCGGCCATCGACTCGGGCAATTCCAGCGGGGCCAATCAGCCTTCGCCCGGAAATGTGCCGGCCTTGGCCCGGTGGGGAAGCGTCTCGTACCAGTCGGGTGCGGTGGGAGTGGTCAACCGAGCCGAGTTCCGCTACGGCGGTGGTTTGGTCAACGGCCCGGAAATCAGCGTGCCGAACCAGTCGGTATTGGCCTTCATCACCAATGACACGCCCCTGGTGACGCCGCGTGGGTTCACGGCCGACGGGACGCCGGTCACCGAACTCGGCACCCACGTGATGGTGACGAATAACGACTTCTTCGACAATCTCGATGCGGCGATGCAAATCGAGCCCAACGGGCTGATGGCAGGCGACGCGATTCGGCCGTTACTCTCGGGCCATCCCTACTTCCGCGGCAACGTCATGCAGCGGAACGATATCGACGGTATGGCCGTGGTCACCAGTTCCACCTTCCAGGTGGTGACAAACCCCAACCAACCGATTCGCCGAGTTGAGAGCACTTACGGAGCGGGCTACACCAACCTCACGGTTAACTCGGTCTGGGATAGTACCGACCTGACCTATGTTCTTCGAGGCTCTGTCATTCTCGCCGGAGACAATGACAGCTTCCGCTCCAACAACATCACGGCCCCCCTCCCCGATCCGACCAAGTTTGTAGAAGAAAGAAAGCCGCACATTACCCTTACCGTGCAGAGCGCTCTGCCCGATACGCTCCTGGCCGACGGTACCAGGATCGGCCGGCCCGGTGAAACCGCCTTGGTCAAACTGATGAGCGACTACGCCCCCTGGAGCGCCGGCCTAGGCGTCTTCGGCTCGGTTGGCGTGGCCGCAACCAACAGCTCTGGCACGAACGTGGGTGCAGGATTCGTTGTCGGCGTCGACAATGGCGTGGATCCTCCCACTGATTACAGCGGGGGAGTGGTCGACTCCGGTTCGGGTAGCCAGATTCGCTTCGTTGGTATCCCGGGCAACGAATCGACGGGCCAGCAGCGCGTCCCCGTGGTCCTCACTTCACTCCGCGACGGCTCTGTCGGCAAGACGGTGCGTGGCGTGAACATGTTCAATATCTATAACAGGGATGTACTCTTCCCCACCCGCGATCTGAAAGCACCGGCCCCGGGTGATGGTGGCAACATCTATTTCGGCGGCAACTCGCTGACCGACTACAACCTGTTCGATCCCCGCGACGGCAACCTGATTGACAACGCTGACATCCGCTATATGACTCGGATCGAGATCCAGGGGGGAGGAATCATCGACGTTGCTAACGCAACGGAGGGGAATTTCGCCTCGCAAAAACTTGGTCTCACGCCTCTGACCCAGTTCAATTCAGCGCAAGCGATGACGATCTCGAACTCGAACCTCGCCTACTTCTCCGAGGCTGCTGTCTTCGCCCATGCCAACAGCGCCAATGCCCTGATCCGAGACGTTTCGAGCCTTGCCAGCCCGAACCCAGGTACGTTCTTCCCCGTCATTCGAGACACCGTCACCACTCAACGCGGTCAGGGTGTCACGTTGTTCATGTATGGGAATACCATCTCCAACTCTGCGGTGGGCGTGGAGGCCCACTCCGACAATGTCTCTCCTGCGCGATCAAATAGCCCAACGAATATCATCTTGTTGAACAACACCTTCTATAACAATCCAATCGGATTGCACACCATTGGATACGGGCCCAGGGGACAAGGCACTCTCAATCATGTCTCGTGGTTGGCGATGAACAATATCTTCGCCAACTCAACGACCAAGGCTATCCAATCTGAAGGGTTGGCGGATGGAAGCCAGGCTCAGTACAACCTGTTCTGGCAAAACACTGGGGGCGATCTCGATATCACTGGTTCCGGATTTATTGGGAATACAGGGGCCATCATCGGCGATCCTGATTTCCGCGATCCAGCGAACCTCAACTTCCAGCTTGGCCCTAACTCCGCGGCCATTGATGCGTCGCGAAGCGAGATCGGCCCTCTTCCCGCAGGTGACGCGATCTTCCCGACCGTCACGCAGGTCACGGTCCAAGGGCCGAATGGCATTGCACCGACATCTGTGAGCATCCGGACCGACCCGGCTTCCCTGACCTTCCCGGCGTCGCCGGGCCGAAGCAATCCGGTTGGGGGCAACGGAAACATTCAGGATCCACGGAAGCTCGTTCTCCTTCCCGGCCGTAGCTACCAGAGCCGCAAGTTCTTCGATCAGTGGGTTCCTGTTCTCACGACCGATCCGACGGGCGTCTCCGGACCCGCCTCGAACGGGAGCACTTATAATTACGCCCCGGTCGTCGGGGTGCTCGACGCGCTCGGTTTCCAGCGCCTTGACGATCCAAACGTCCCGAATACAGGATTCGGCTCCAACACCTCCCTGGATATCGGTGCGTACGAGTATCGCGTCTTCAATCCCCCCAAGGTCGTTGCGGTAACGGCCACGACCAGGACGCCCAGCGGGGTTGTGACCTCCAACTTCTACAATGTCGGCGGCTCAGCCCGAAGCAACTCGACCCCACTCACGATTGACTTCCAACTCAACAACAACCTCGATCCCAGCACCCTGACCAACAAGTCGGTGCTGCTCCAGGCTTCAGGCGGAGACGGGATCTTCGGCAACGGCAACAGCGCGGGCGACACGTTCATTGACCTCTCGGGCAAGCTCTCGTTTAACCCGTCCACAAGGATCTTGACCGTTCACCTGGCTGACGCGGGTGTGGTGCTGGCTGACGATGCGTACCGGATCCACCTCCTCGGCAGTGGAGCCAACGTCCTCCGTGACCCCCAAGGGGCCGCACTCGACGGTGAGAACACGAAGAACGACGACCCGAACAACCCGCAGTTGCCGCTGCCCTCGGGTGACGGTTTCCCGAGCGGGAACTTCTTCCTGAACTTCACCGTCAACACCCAGTCGGCCCAGATTGCACCGAACAGCTTCGTACTCGCCTCAACCAGCGACACCAACGTTCGCGACTACATCACCTACAACACTCTGCCAAGCTTCACCGGGGCGATCACCGTCTCGCAGCCGGCCATCAACCCGATCCAAGGGCAGACGGTCGTCCTTGACATTTCGACCAAGGGCGATGGCATTTTCGATCGGATGAATGCCGGAACGGCCCTCACCGACGCGCTTGGCACCTTCGTCGTGACCGTGGGAGTCGACGGGGCCAGCACCGGCCTGGTCAACAACACGACAGGGCTTATCGACTCGAGCTATACCGTGGGCCCCGACGGGATCCTCAGGTCGGTCGCCAACACGTTCCTGAATGCGAACCTGAGCCAGGACGATACGAGCTATTCGATCGCCCGGGTGCGGGTCGTCAGCAGCGGTGCGACGTCAAACCCGTCCTACACCGGGTTTGTGGTCGACACGACCGGGCCGAAGCTCACCTCGTTCAGCCCGAACGCGGGCTCTCTGCTCACGCCCGATCCCACGACGGGGAAAGTGACCTTCTCGTTCATTGTCGACAAGAACGTCACTCCGGCGAGCCTCAACGTCAATACGCTGTTGGTAACCGCGGCTGGCCCTGACCAGGTCTTCGGCACCGCAGACGACATCGCCATTCCGATCGACTGGCAGACGATCGGGATCACTCCGCTCAAGACCGGAGGAAAAGGGGCCGAGCGGATCACCTTCACGATCAGCGGTGCCCTCGCGAACGACCTTTACCGCGTCACCATCAAGGGGACGGGGGCGGGGCCGATCATCGATATCGCCGGCAACCCACTCGGAGGAGCCAACGGCATCGGCGGGGCGGATTACACCTTCGACTACGTGGTCTTCAACACGTCGGCCTCGAACACACTCTATGTCGGGGCCGGAAACTACATCACCGATCCCTCGGCGACGAAGGGATCGCGAGCGAATCCGTACACGACCATTTCGCTCGGGATGGCTGCGGCCGTCCAGGGAGACGTGGTCGCCGTACTCCCCGGGGTCTACACCGAGAACGTCTCGCTGAAGTCCCTGGTCCGGCTGGTCTCGGCCGATCAGTCGAGCACGAACACGAACCGTGTCATGGGCAACCCGCTCACGACGATCATTCGTGCTCCATCCGGAGCGACGAACACCACGGTGTCGGCCGTGGGCCTCTTCAGCGTTCCGGGGCTCGATACCGAGATCTCAGGGTTCACGATTGCCAGCCCACTCCTGGGCGACCCCGCACTTGGTGCCCTCGACGTCTCGTCGGTCGGCCTGCGGCTCAACAACTCGAACGTGCTGGTCACCCGGAACTACTTCGTCGACGCGGGCTTCGGGGTCGCGATCGAAACCTCCGGTGCCTTCGCCGTCACTCCTCGGATCGAGAGCAACGGGTTCATCGGCAATGCGACCGGTCTCTTGCTCAATGACATTGGCGGGACCACCGTGTTGCCGGCGAACGGGCTTGCCAACATCGTCAACAACACGTTCGCGTTCAACTCGTTCGGTGTGCTTGCGAATGTCACGGCTGGCTCGCCGATCATGGCTCAGCTCTACAACAACATCTTCTGGCAGAACCACGATCAGACGCTCGGACGGAGCGGGGCCGGGATCTACGCCACCACTGCGAACAAGTTGGTCGTGAAGAACAACCTGTTCTCGGGCAATGGCACGGACTCGGCCACCGAAGCCCGCTACTCGGGATTCAACATCGGGAACGGCTTCGACAAGTCGAAGATCGGTACGGTGCCGACCACTGCCAGCCTCGGCAACTATACGGGTGACCCCGCTTTCATCTCGCCTCGTGATCCTCGGCCGGGCAGCGATGGGCCGGCTGCGTTCTTCATCGACGCCAACTTCGGCCTGACCTACGCCTCGGCGGCCATCGACGGCGGTAACGACGCCGTGGCCCCGACGCGAGACTTCCTCAACCGGACCCGGGTCGACATCCCTGGGAAGGGGTTCCCGAACACCGGACCTCTGTCCGATGTGGGGGCCTTCGAATTCCAAGGACTCGGCGGGATCCCGGTGGGCGGAGCATTCCGGATCGTCACCACCTCGGTGGCCCCCGGTGGTGCGGTCCAAGCGGCCGGCATCACCTTCACCGAAGGACCCAAGTCGATCATCGTGGCCTTCTCCGGCCCCGTCGATCGGAACTCGGTGACCCCCAACGACCTCGTGATCTCGGGCAGCGGCCTGAATAACATCGTTCCGGCCAAGGCGGAGAGCCTGACCTGGATCGACGAGCAGACCGTCCGCTTCAACCTCACAGGGGGCTACAAGTTCACCGGGACCGTGAACCTCTCCATCCCGGCAGGGGCGGTCAAGAGCCGGACCGGCGCCTCGAGCCTTGGGTTCGCCGACTCCTTCAAGGTAAACACCCCGGAAATCAAGGCCGCGACGGTGCCGACCCAGGTATCAACCCAGACGACGAGCCAGCCGGTCGCTCCCGTGCCCACCCCCACGGTGGTGACCCCGCCTCCGGCCAAGGCACCCACCAAGGCCAAGGCTCGGCTCGCCGCCCGCCTGTTCGCAAGACGCAATCGTTGATTCAGATCGAACGCTCACAAGACGTCGACGAGGAACGGGCGGCCCATTCGGGCCGCCCGTTCCTTGCGCTTGACGACCCGGCCAAAGCCGGTTTAGTGTTGTGAGAAGAATCCCGCCAATACTCCGCCGGCTCGCCCGCAACAGCCATGCGGAGACCCTGATTCCATCGCTCCCAGCGAGGGACCCTCCGTTGACCATCTCGATCCGAAGAACCACGGATCTCGCAGGCCAGGTTGGATTGGCCTTCTCACTCTTCTTCGGGCTTACCGCTCAATCGGTTCAGGCGGATTCGCACCCTTCGCGAATCAAGGTCGAGCCCCCCCAGATCATTCTGAGCGGAGCGAACTCACGACAGCAGGTCGCCGTCACCGGCGCCTTCGCCGACGGGACGGCGTGCGACCTGACCGGGTCGGCCGAATTTCAGATCGATCCCCCTGGCTTTGTACGGGTCACCCCTTCGGGTGTGATCACACCCGTTGCAGACGGTTCGGGACATCTCCGTGTCATTGCTGATGGAAAGCAAGTCGACGTCTCACTTCTTGTCTCAAAGATCGATGTCGTTCGGTCGGTCAGCTATCGACTCGATGTGGTCGCGCTCCTCGCCAAGGCTGGCTGCAACATGGGGGCATGCCACGGTAACCTGAATGGTAAAGGAGGGTTCCGGCTTAGCCTTCGGGGCGACGATCCGGCGGCTGACTGGCTCTCACTGACCCACGACGCCCAGGGACGCCGGACCGACTTGCTCGACCCTTCGCAAAGCCTGATCATTCAAAAGCCTACCGGGCGCTTGCCTCACGAAGGGGGGCAGCGATTTCCAAGCGGGTCGACCGAAGAGCATGTGCTGCTGGATTGGCTTGCCGGAGGTGCCCGCGACGATTTCAGCTCGGCCCCGCGCTTGGCTCGACTCGATGTTTTCCCGACCGAGCGGATCTCCACACCCAAAGCGTTGCAGCAGCAACTCGTTGTGACGGCCGAATTCTCCGATGGAACCCGACGCGACGTGACTCGTCTCGCCTCTTACGACGTCAGCGATCCGACCAGTGTGACGGTCACTGCCGACGGCAAGGTCGAGGCCGGGCGTCCCGTCGAAACGACCATCGCCGTTCGTTACCTTGGGGGGCGGGGAATCAGCCAGCTCGCGTTCCTGGCCGATCGCCTCGACTTCGCCTGGCGCGAGTTGCCAACCAGTAACATCGTCGACACCCACACGTTCCGGAAACTGAAATCGCTTCGGATCAATCCGTCTGAACTTACCGACGACCCCGTCTTCCTGCGGCGGGCCTATCTCGACGCCGTTGGTCGGCTTCCCACCCTCGACGAAACGCGGGCGTTCGCGACCGACCATGAGGCCGACAAACGAGGCCGGCTGGTCGATCGGCTGCTCTCCTTGCCTGAGTTTGCGGACTTCTGGGCCTTGAAGTGGGCCGACCTGCTCCGCAACGAAGAGAAGACCATGGGGGAGAAAGGGGTCTGGGTCTTTCAACGCTGGCTTCGTGACCAGTTTGCCGCCGACCTGCCACTCGACGAATTCGCGCGACGGATCCTGACCGCCAAAGGGTCAACCTATGCGAATCCCCCTGCCAGTTTTTATCGAACGAACCGCGACCCGATGACGGCCGCCGAGACGGTCGGTCAGGTCTTCCTGGGTGTCCGGCTCCAGTGCGCTCGCTGCCACAACCATCCGTTCGACGTCTGGACTCAGGATGACTACTTCGGCTTGGCCGCCTATTTCGGCAACGTTCAGCGCAAGGAGCTGCACAACGAACGTCGAGACATGCTTGACAAGCACGAAATCAACGGCGATGAGGTCGTCTATCTCTCGGGCCAGGCCGAAACGATCCAGCCTCGTACCGGCATGACGATGAAACCGAAAGCACCGGGAGGTCCCAAGCCCTCGCTGGGGAACGACCAGGACGCTCTTGATGACCTGGCCTCATGGCTGACCCGCGACAATCCGCAATTCGCACGGAACATGACCAATCGGGTCTGGTTTCACCTGATGGGCCGAGGCATCGTTGAGCCCGTAGACGACTTTCGCGACTCGAATCCCCCATCGAACTCAGCGCTGCTCGACGCCTTGACCGCGGAGTTTATCGCGAAGGGGACCCGCCTTCGTCCCCTGGTCGCCATGATCATGAAGTCGACGACGTATCAACTCAGCGCCAAGCCCAACTCCTCCAACCAGGACGATGAAGCCAATTTTGCCCGTTCATTAGTTCGTCTGCTCCCGGCCGAAGTCCTCCTCGATGCGATCGGCCAGGCCCTCGATACGCATGAGAGATTCGAGAGCACTCCACCGGGAATGCTGGCGGTCCAGTTGCCAGGCGCTCGCATGGGAGGAAAATTCCTCAAGGCGTTCGGCAAGCCCGATCGACTACTCACTTGCGAGTGCGAACGATCGGATGCCACCACCCTGGCCCAGGCCTTCCAGCTCATCAATGGTGACTCGGTGCGGCGAGCTCTTGAGGCCGAGGACAATCGAATCGGGAAGCTCATGAAGTCAGGGGCGTCAGAGAAAACGATCGTGTCGGAAATCTACCTCGCCGCACTCAGCCGCGAGCCGACGGCCACCGAACGTGACGCTGTGCTCGCGCATGTGCATGCGTCCCAAAATCACCGCAAGGCCTGGGAAGATGCGTGCTGGGCTGTCTTGAACAGCAAAGAGTTTCTCTTGAGACATTGAACGGTGACCGTCCGGTAGATAGGAGAGGCCAGGCAAGTCGGGTCCGTATTCTGTAGCCCCGAAGGGCCGGTCACCTGTAGCTAAAGGGTCCCCCTCCGGAATCAGGGAGATCTCAAATGAAGATTGTTTTGTAGCCCTGAAGGGGCGACCGTCTGTAGCCAGGGGGTTCACCCCCTGGAATCAGGGAGAGTTCAAGTGAGAATGGCTTTGCAGCCCTGAAAGGGCGACCGTCAAGAACTTGGAGTTGGCCCTGACGATTGCCCCTTCAGGGCTGCATGACGCAGACGCAACGAATCTGACTCGAGACAACAATCGCATGACCTCGGCCCGAGAGGAAAGGAACCGACTCATGAACGACGGCTGCCCGGAATACCGCGTGACAGACCGCCTCTCACGTCGAAGCCTTTTGAAGGTCGGCACGGCCGGCTTTGCTGGCCTGAGCCTCCCAACGATCTTGCGGGCGGCCGAGTCGCAGGGGCATGTTCCAAGAGCGAAGCACGTCATCTTCCTCCACCAGTTCGGTGGCCCGTCGCACATCGACACCTTTGACATGAAGCCAGATGCCCCCGACGGTATTCGAGGAGAGTTCAAGCCAATTGCATCACACCAACCTGGGATCATGCTGACCGAGCACCTGCCTCGGTTCGCGAAGACGATCGGCAAGTTCGCCCAGGTGCGCTCGGTCCATCACCGGATGAAGAATCATAATTCAGCCACATATTACAGTTTGACCGGCCATACGCCTCCGCTCGATGACATCCGGCTCCGCGACACCCAGGAACTCTACCCCGCCTACGGCAGCACGGTCGCCAAGCTCAAGCCGGTGGATGATCCCGCAATCCCGACCTTCATGTCGTTCCCGCACATCCTGCGCGATGGCAGCGTCACCCCTGGGCAAACAGCCAGCTTCCTCGGTAAGCCGTTCGATCCCTTCTTCGTTGGCCAAGATCCGGCTGCGCCCGACTTCCGCTTGCCTGAGCTGAGTCTCCCCTCGAGCCTGCCCCTGGCACGGCTCGACGACCGGAGAAACCTCCTGAGGATAATCGACACCCAAAGCGAACTCCTCGAATGGTCGGGCACCGCACGCGGCATCGACGCATTTTATAATCGTGCGTTGACCATGCTCGCTTCGCCCAAGGTCAAGCAGGCGTTCGACTTGTCCAACGAGCCGGACAAGCTCCGCGACGCCTATGGCCGGACCACCTATGGCCAGAGTTGCCTCCTCGCTCGTCGCCTGATCGAGACCGGCGTGCGATTTGTCACAGTCTATTACTCCAACACGATCGGCGGCCGAGGCAAAGGAGGTTGGGATACGCATGGGGATAACTTCAACCAACTCAAAGATGGCCTGCTGCCGATCACTGACCAGACGGTGCCCACTTTGATCGATGACCTGCAATCGCGAGGGCTGCTCGACGAAACCCTGATCGTCTGGATGGGCGAGTTCGGACGTTCCCCGAAGATTTCCAACACCGCCAAGTTCGGCGCCAACGGCCGCGACCACTGGCCTCAGTGCTACACCGTCCTCTTCGCGGGGGGTGGCATCACCCCCGGAGCCATCTACGGCTCGAGCGATCGGATCGGCGCCTACCCAGCCTCCGACCCCGTCTCCCCCGACGACATCGCCGCCACGATGTTCTGGGCACTTGGCATCGACCCGGCCACCGAAGTCTATGACACCCTCCGCCGCCCCTTGCCGATCGCCGCGGGTAAGCCAATTTCTCAGATATTTTCATGAGCCCAGAAGCTGGGAGGCAGGCAGAGCTCGATCTGGAGATTCTTTCATCCTCGGGGGTTCGAGTCAGGAGTCTTACCTATCGAGGCTCGGGCAGACGAGTTACCAATTCCGATTGCAGTCCTCCGGCTGGAGGGATCAGTGTCAGTTGGATGGGGGCATTCTTCTCAAAGCGTATTAGAGGCCGAAGGCACGCGAACGTCCGCTCCACCTTGCCGAAGGATATACCTGGAGCACCATTGAGGCCACGCTCTTCTGTAACTCCCGCACCCTCGACCGATGGAAGAAGCGGTTCGAGGACCAGGGGATCGATGGGCTGACCGCGAGGAAGTGATGGCGACCCTTTCGCCTGGATCGCCATCCTCGTCTCCTGGGTGACCACAACGACCCCACGCGCCTTCGGTTTCCTCCGTAGCCGCTCGTCTTGTGCGATCCTGGCGTTGCTATTGCGCCAGCAGCATGATGTGAAAGTCAGCCGGGAGACCGTCCGCTGCTTTCTCCATCGCGGCCACCTGGTTTACGGACGGCCCCGACCGAGGAGGAGAAGCAGACAGCTGCGCATGCTGCTGGAAGGTCTGTCCACCGACGAGACGTCAGCCTGGCAGGACGAGGTCGAGGTCCACACCAATCCCAGGATCGGGCAGATGTGAATGCCCAGGGGCAAGTAAGCAAAAGTCGAGACGCCGGGTACGAATCGGAAGCGGCACCTGCCGGGGCCGATCCATTGGCGGACCGGTACGATGTTTGTGACCGAGGCCGTAGTCAAACAGGGTGTGATAGCGTCTTGTTCATCAAGCACCTGGACGAGCTATGGCAGAGGCTGCGTCGATACAAAAAGATCCACGTGGCCTGCGACAACGCGAGTTGTCACACCAGCCTGGAGGTGATCCAGTCTCTCTGGAAGTGGGAAGGACGAATCGAGGTCCACCTGCTGCCGGTCTACTCGCCACACCTGAATCCTAGCTGCAAAAGACCTGGGGAATTGCTAGATCCAGTGTTCGCCTGGTTAGGAGCGAGAAATCCTTTCAGGATCGAGGGTTCGATCTATCCGAAGGCGAAGGCAGCCTGCCATGTTTTCTAAATTGTAGATTTTTATGTAATGGGTCCTGTTGGTTTGTACTGGTCTTCTCCCCTCCTCCCAAAGCCCGGACCAAGACGCTGTCGATCACGGCTCGCAACTAGTCGACCCGGTCCGCTTCCCGCAATTCGGGCGACAGAATCTCATGCAGTATCCGCCAGCCCCCGCTTAGTGCCAGTCGCGGAGCCGCCACCAGCAGGTCATTTCCCTGCCCGCAGCCCATCTCCTGGGGCAAATCTTTCCACGGGATCCCTGTCTTCAGGACGAAGAGGATACCGATCAGCGTCTTGCGGTTGTCGATCGGCTTGCGTCCGGGGAAACGAAACCGTCGGGGTTTCGGTGAGGACAGAAACGGTTCGATTTGCTATCAGAGTTCATGTAACAAATAAGGCTTGATCAATAAGTAATCTCCTGTGGTATATCGCCCCTTCTACGTCGTTCGATTCCGCCTCAGCTCGCCAAATTGTTACGCTCTTTACATGCCGAAACAGCCTATTGTGGCGCAAGTGCGACCGACTATGAACTAAATTGAGAGTCCTCTTAGTCTCCATCTGCGCATAAGTGACCGTAACAGGGCGATCTTTCGAGTAATCCCGACTTTCCCCGGGGAGCTTTCCAGGACCGGGTTGGGAGTAATGAAAACACAGTCAACCGCCATCCATACTAGGCTCTGTCAGAAAAGTGGCATTTCCTTTGCATCTGGTTGACCTAATGGGCTATGCAGCCGAATCGTCTCCAGTTGCCAGTTGTCTGAGGAGGCCACCATGTTGCGGCATCAACTGACCGATGACGAATGGGACCTGATCAAGGGCCTCTTCCCCGCACCCGCGACGACCGGACGACCGCCGCGATGTCGTCGCCAGATCGTCGACGCGATCCTCTGGATCTTGAGGACCGGAGCCCCCTGGCGTGACCTGCCCGAGGAATTCGGGCCCTGGGGCACCGCCTGGGATCTCTTCGACAAGTGGAATGACGACGGCACCCTGGATCGGATCCTCTCGCTACTCCGATCGGCGCACGTCGATGCCGGGGCAATCGACGACGATTTATGGTGCATCGATGGGACGGTGGTCCGTGCCGCGAGGTGTGCCGCCGGGGGCGGAAAAAAGGGGATCCCGAGGAACCCGAAGACCACGCCCTGGGACGGTCCCGGGGCGGCTTTTCCACGAAGATCCACTTGCTCTGCGACGGCCACGGCTACCCGCTGCACTTCCACCTGACACCCGGCCAGGCGCACGAGACGACGGCCTTCGTCGATCTCTTGGTAGGCGCCGACGAACAGGTCACCGACGGGGACGGCGGGCCGGTGGCCTGGCCGGCCGCCCTGGCAGGCGACAAGGGATACCGGGCCGACTGGATCGATGAATACCTGCTCGGTCTGGGGATCACGCCGGTGATCCCGTCAAAGGGGAACGAGGACCGCTCGGCCCGCCCGGTGGAGTTTGACAAGGACGTCTACCGGAGGCGGAGCATCGTCGAGATGTCCCACCCGGACTACCCCTCAAGTGACAGTCTGTACCGCGGAAGCCGGGCCGCCTAGAATCAGCACAACCGCCCTGCTGCAGCTCGCGCAGTGGTGCCGGTCACATCGCGGCGAATCGCTCGGTCGATCACTCGGAGGGTCGCTATGTCCCACCATCACCGATCCGCAGTCCCCCCCCGCGCCCGAAGCCCAAGAGGCTTCCCCGGCCACTGACCCAAGCCTGGTCGGACCTGCCCGCGCCGAGGCGTCAGGAAGTCCTGATGATGCTCAGCCAGATCATCGCCAAGTCTCTCCCGAGGGCGGTGCGGAAGGAGGCGAGTCATGAACATTCCTGATTCCACCTCCGCTTCGCCAACGCACTCCGCTGCAACTCGTCCTGTGATTGTGCCGGCTCACTTGCTGGCGTTACGCCCCGCCAAGGTCCGCGACCATCATCTCGATCGCAAAGCCATCGTCTATGTCCGCCAGTCCAGCCCCCAGCAGGTGGCCGAGCACAAGGAGTCGACCGCACGCCAATATGCTCTGGCCGAGGTCGCCGTTGCGCTCGGCTGGCCCCGCGACCGCGTCGAGGTCGTCGACGCAGACCAAGGACGCACGGCACAGACGGTCGAGGGCCGGCGAGGCATCCAGTACATTCTCGCCGAACTTAGCCTTGATCATGTCGGCATTCTCCTTGGCCAGGATGCCAGTCGTCTGGCCCGCCACGACCCTGACTGGGTCCCGATGGTACGCTCGTGCGGCTTGTTTCGGGCGTTGCTGGGCGACTACGATGGATTGTATGATCCGACCGACTTCAACGACCGCCTGCTCCTGGGCATGAAGGGGATCATGAGCGAGGCCGAGTTGCACTTCCTCCGCACCCGAATGCACGAAGGGCGGCTGAACAAGGCGCGCCGCGGCGAGTTGTTCAACCACGCCCCGCTCGGCTATGTCCGCGAACCCGGCCGCGGCCTGGCCCTCGATCCCGACGAGCAGGCTCGAGAGGTGGTGCGGATCGTCTTCGACCAATTCGATCGCCAGGGGAGCTTGCACGGCCTGCTCCGCTACCTGGTGCATCACGGGATCCGCCTGCCGGTCCGCCCCCACTCCGGGCCCGATCGAGGGAAGTTGGAATGGCGTCGCCCTAACCGAGAAACACTTCAAAACGTATTACATCATCCAGTTTACGCTGGCTACTACCGTCATGGGTGTCGTACTCTCGACCCGCGGCGGAAGGTGCCCGGCCGTCCCGGGACGGGGCGGACGATCAACAAGCCGGAGGACTGTGCGGTGCTGTTGGAGGGCCGCTGCCCGGCCTACATCACGCCGGAACGGTTCCGGGCCAACCAGGAGCGGCTGGCGGCCAACCGCGCCCGGAGCGATGCGAAGGGGGCGGTGCGTCAGGGACCCTCCCTGTTGGGGGGGATCCTCCGTTGCGGCCGTTGCGGACAGCGGATGATGGTCACCTATGGCGGCCCCGCCAATCGTCTGCGCTATTACTGCGCCCGGGCAATGGTGGAATACGCCGCACCCTTGTGCCAGGGCCTGGCCGGTAGTGTCCTGGATGACTTGGTGGCTGCTCAGGTCCTGGCGGCCCTGGAGCCGGCGGCGCTCGAGTTGGACTTGGCGGCGGCCGACGACCTCGATCAGGAGCGCGGGCAGTTGCACCGGAACTGGCGGCAGCGGGTGGAACGCGCCCGCTTCGAGGCCGAGCGGGCGCGGCGGCAGTACGACGCGGTCGAACCGGAGAACCGTCTGGTGTTGCGGGAACTGGAGCGGCGATGGGAGGAGGCGTTGAAGGAGCAGCGCCGTCTCGAGGAGGAATACGCCCGGTTCGACCGCGATCAGCCCCGGAGCTTGTCGGCTTGCGAGCGTGAGCAGATCCGCGCCCTGGCGCGAGACCTGCCGGCGCTTTGGCATGCACCGGCGACGACGTCGGCGGATCGTCAGCGGATCGTCCGACTCATGATTGAGGAGGTCGTCGTTACGGTTCGTGGCAACAGCGAATGTGTTGATGTGAACATTCAATGGGACGGTAGTTTTACCAGCGGCCACGCGTTGGAGCGTCCGGTGCAGTGTTATCAGCAGATGGCCGGCTATGCGATGCTCCTGGGCCGGATCGACGAGCTCCGCGAGGCGGGACGGACCTTGGCCGAGGTGGCCGAGCAGTTGAACTGCGAGGGCTTCCATCCCCCGAAGCGGTCGGCGCGGTTCACGAGCGTGATTCTGGGCAGTCTGCTCGCCAAACGCGGTCGAACGGGTCCGCGCCCGCGAGCTGTGTCGGGGCCGGGCGTCCTGGGCGAGCACGAGTGGTTGCTGACGGATCTGGCCCGGGAATTGAAGATGCCGCAGGCCACGCTGCACCGCTGGATCCGCGTCGGGTGGGTCCATGCCCGGAAGCTACCGACTCCGGGCGGGCAGTGGGTGATCTGGGCCGACGCCGAAGAGCGGGAGCGGATGACCCGGATCCGAACGTGTCCCCGGGGATGGTCACATTCTGATGCTTTTGCAAATATAACCAAGCCCAAGTCCCGCGACAGCGAGTGAATCTCGAACATCATCGGCCATCGGCGGGAGGTGGTGTAGCCGCCCGCGGATGGCCGATAAAGGCACCTCTCTTTGGAGGCATTATGGCTGGTAAACGGAGAACCTGATTGGCTGGCTGAAGGAATACCGGCGGGTGTTCTCGCGGTTCGAGAAGACGGCCAAGAACTTCGGCGGCATGATCAAGCTAGCCTTCATTGAGCGACATCTGCGTTTGATGGTCCGATGATGGTTTTCTGACAGAGCCTAGGATTTACGTCAAACCATTGTGGGGGCAGCGAGGACCTTCACCAAAAAATGGAAATATTGAAGGAGCAAGGCGATGAAAATAGGCCTGTTTAAAGTATTCTCCATCAAGCAAATACAGCGATTAGGCTTATCGAGTATGCACTTAATTTTGGAAAACTTTTTGAATCCGGAATTACACTATTGAAAAACACGCCACATCGCGACTATTCTTATTTTGGCTTGGTTCGCTCGCATGCGTTTCTCTAATAATCGCTGTATATTGATCATGGCTGAACCAGTCTCCGCTCAAGAAAAATTCAACATTCGTAATTTCAATAAACGTGCATTAGTTTAAAATTTCCATAATTTCTTGTTGCTGGGAATTATGGAAATTATGAGGGGTTTGGTTCAATGCGCATTTCAATGAATCAATTGATTGTGTGGGCTGGGCATTTCTCCCCTGACACCGTGGTTGCGCATGTCAATTTAATGCCCAGGCTGCATATCCTCTTTGGCCTGCCAAGCTTGGTCGCATTAGCACTGCTGCCAACAGCGTGTTCTCGCAGCGAGCCGATTTCAAGAGGTGAGAGCTTTGATGCTGGCCCCGTCTTTGCCAAAGACACGCCGGTGTTGACCCATGTGTTCGAGATTGTCAATCGCTCACAAAGGGTGCTGAACATCCTGGATGAATATCACAGTTGCGATTGCACAAAGACTGAAATCAGCACCAAGAAAATCTTACCTGGAGAAAAGTCATCGATTACAATGCGTGTTAATTTATATAATATTTATGGAGAAAAATCTGTAATATGCAATATAAAGACGGGTCATCCAGAGGTTCCGGATCGGCGTTATACATTAAACTATACTTGCTATCCTGAGGCACGTATCGTCCCCGCCACGATCGACTTTGGTTCGATCGCCCTGGAGGACGAAATAGGCGATGTGAAACGTCCCTCTCGCACGCCACTTCAACAACAAGCATGGGTCGAGGTTTATGCGGCTGTTTCTCAGGATCAATCGCCTTCTGTTCAAGCGTTCATTCCCCCGGAGGATCTCGCGGTGGACCTGGATTTAGTACCGAGACG
Source organism: Singulisphaera acidiphila DSM 18658 (assembly GCF_000242455.2). Lineage (GTDB taxonomy): Bacteria > Planctomycetota > Planctomycetia > Isosphaerales > Isosphaeraceae > Singulisphaera > Singulisphaera acidiphila. The sequence continues at coordinate 2,828,816 of NC_019892.1, read as the reverse complement.
GGATGTCATGCCTGATGGTGTGCATCGCTTTCGTTACCTCTTGACCTTGTCATTGGAACCGCATCCACGTCCTGCACAGACTTACACCCGCCAGCTCACGATCCCTTTCGATGGGGCTCCCACGGCATCGGCCCAAATTGTCTGGAAACAAATGGGAACACTGCATTGTGAGCCGTCGGCACTCGCATTCGGAATGGCTGATCGAGGGGATACTGCCACCAGAACAGGACGAGTCAGGGTCGCTTCTCAAAGTGGTCGAGCATTCAGGGTGCTCGGCGTGGAGAGCGCAACGCCATCCATCGTCGTAACGAGAGGAGATTCACCAAGTCCCTTTCCGACCCTGGCTGCCAACTCGCACGAGCTCATTATTGCTTTGACGCCTTCGGACGAAGGAGGTCGTGTACTAACCGGTATCTCAGTGATTAAGACGGACGACCCTCGTTCGCCGGAAATCCGTCTCCCGTGGACAATGTTCTTCAGGCATCAGGAAAAGCATAGTCTACGTGCAGATGATTAGTTGTGTGAAACCAATTCCATTTCCTGTTTCAGAGGAATATTCGATGAGAACGATCATCACCGCAATCGTTGGGATCCTCTGTCTTAGCTACGGTGCACTCGCTTATGCCGGTGTATCTTGTGGCTATTCCTGTTCTTTGACAGTTCAGCCATCCTGCACTTCTAATACATGCATTTCGTATGAGGCGCCATGTATTCGAACTTTCCCCAACCCGCCACCATGCCAGCCAACATGCATGGCAAACGATACTGATTTTACTTATCAGGTCTGTGCTCAGTCTAGTGCAAACAAGCAATGCACATGGGAGACGCAATATATTTGTGGCTATGTATATTTTTTTTGATTGCACGCTAGTTCCTCCAGATTACACGACATGCTCATACGTGGGTTATCCGTGTTGCAATATGGGTGTGTATGCAGATGTCTGTCAAACGCCGGATACTGCTTGTCCGTAGGTTTCCCGAATTCTCCCAAAACAGTCAATGCAGACTCGATCGTCGTGGTGTAGCAGGTCGGCGGAAACATCAAATGGGACAGGTTCTAGACTCAAGTCGATAGGCCCTCCCGAGCGAGATCTTCGCCCCCGTGCTTGGTAATTGACACGCGGCCAGGCACGGGATTGCAGTGTTGGTTGGATGTCTTTCGCTGATTTGGTTAGTCGAATTCAGGTGCAGCCTCGCTTTTGCGGTAACATTTGCTTTTGTTTATGATAGGAGGAAATCGTGCTCGTTGTCATGGTTATTTCGGTTTTAGGTGTTTCTCCTGACCGAAGCGATGACCCGATGGTTTCAGCAATCCGGACAGCCTACGAAGCGAATCTCAACGCACTTTCAGTTGGAACAATGTCCTTCACCTATTCCTCTGGAGTGGCTCCCGATTTGGCCTCGGCTATATCAGGCCAGTGGTCGAACCGTTCTCAAGCGGAGGGTAGCTTTGCTGCGAGCGGTTCGGATTTACGCTATGAACGTCGATTTGCTCCAGAAGTATTGAACAGCAACCGGACCTGGCTCAGCGAGAAGCAGTTTTCGTCGCCACTCACCTCAAATAGAGTGTTGACTAACGGTTCTTATACCCTCCTTGATCGGGTCGACGCTTCACGAGATGGAAAGCGACTCATTCACTCAGCCCGAATACTTGCAGGCAACACCGATTTCTTCAAGCATATCGAGCTTCCGCTCGCTCTAGGAACCAACGGAACAGGTTACTTGCACCTTGGCACGGACATCGCCAGGGCGATGCTTCACCGATCGGAGTGGGTGCTGACAGATGTTGACGATCGTGCCAAGCTCGACGGTATTGATGTTGTCAAGCTGACGTTCATCGGGCTTGAGTTCCGCAGAGTGTATTGGGTCGATCTTGAGCACGGCGCTATACCAATTCGTGTCGATGTCTATAGAAATGAAAAATTAGCTCTTACTTTTATTCGCCAAGATCTTCACTTATTCTCCGGTAAGGGATGGTATCCATGTCGGGAGATCACGTTCGTTCAAACAGGAAGTGCAAGAGAATTTATCATCGACCGTGGATCACCTCTCGGCTTGGCGGCACCATCATCGAGTTTCCAACTAGCGTTTCCTGCGGCTTTGCCAATGATAAATCAGTCGGACATGGTCAAATATCCACCACGAAAGATTTGGGATCTCAGGAGTCTCCCAAGTTCTACTTCACCTGGCGTAGAGCAACTAAAACTCGCTACGCCGCCCTCGCCACCGTTCGATAATTTTGCCGGGGAACGTGACGCCCCGCAACGGTGGCCGATACTTCTCATGGCCTTCGGTGCGATTCTACTCGCGTCACTATGCTTCCGCCCGCTAATGAGGTTACGCCGTGCTTGATTCGTCAACTCCTTTACGTTCGCGGAGGGGATTCACCCTAATCGAGCTACTTGTGGTCGTCGGGGTAATTGGCCTGTTAGCTGGTGTTACGCTCCCGGCCGTTCAGAATGCACGCGCGGCTGCGAGGAGAATCGAGTGTATCAACCATATGAAGCAGATCGGGATTGCATTAAATGCATACAGTTCCCTGCATGCGTACTACCCCGCTATCAATTCTTCTTCTGGGGTAAGCGAATTGAGTCATGTTTCATATTCGGCACATTACTTCAGTCCGTCCGCTCGAATGCTTTCTGAGCTTGATATGCCTGCTATTTATAATGCAATCAACTTCACTTATATACCATCAATGTCGTTTGCGCTTCGAGCAAACCGCAGCGTAATGATGGCTCACTTGGATGTGTTCCTGTGCCCATCAGACAGAATCTCTCCGGTGATTGGATTTGGGCGGAACTGTTATCGTTACAATGTTGGTCCTACTCCTTGGCACGCGGCTATTGACAAACTTCCCGCGTCTCGTTCAGGACCATTTACCTCGCACCGATCTTACGGTCCCGCCGACTTTTTCGATGGTTTATCCAATACGGTTGGTGTATCCGAACGGATCCAGGGCGATTGGACTCGGGGAACGCAAACGCCGGGAGATTACTATCTAACGATGATCGGTGACCAGGGAAAGCGCAATGGCCCTGATTGGGCGGTGGCCATTTGTGCCTCGGTTTCTCCAAGTTCGCTCATCGAGTCGCGGGGTGGCGAGAGTTGGTTCCTTTCGGGATTCCATTTCTCTAACTATAATCACTGCTTAACCCCAAATAGTTCGATCTTGGATTGTTCACTTGACGCCAGTCAAGAGGGAATCCACCATCGTACTCTTCATGAAGGAGTGTTCACGGCGAGGAGTTATCATGCCGTAGGAGTCAATGTTATGAGCATGGATGGAAGCGTTTGATTCACCAACAACTCAATTGCATTGAATGTCTGGCGGGCCATCGCCACCCGCTCAGGTGGCGAGGTAGTCTCAATTGACGGCCATTAAGCTTTTTTTTAATTGCGTAATGACCTGAGATTCTACTGGCTCGATGGGTGAATATGGAACCGCGCATGTCGCCGCTAAATTTCTGCGGTGACTCGATTGGCTAAATCAGATCATCCGCATTGAAACCTGCCTCCGTTCGGCGGCGGCACGCCACTCACAGCCGCCCACCCTCGGACACGTCGCGGCGTGGGCATGTCGCGATGGCTCTAGGTTTGCTATGCTAGCATTCACGCATTCGTTGGCCCGTTAGCCGTGGGAGATAGGTTGTCTGATTGCCATGCCTATCTTAAAAGTCGGCAAATCTTTGTGCTTTTGCTCGCAAATCAGTGGTTCTGTTCGTCGGTGTGCTGCTCCGGAGGCTTTTCGACCACTGTGAGACCCGCCTTCGCGAGACGGCTCACGACCACCGGCCAGTGGCGTGACAGGCTATGCGCTTCCATTGTGTGAGCGCATTCAATCGTTTCGCGGTCGAACCGCCCGACGACGCGGACGCCCCCTGGGGCTCGTCCCAGCGCCTTCCGGACGGCGTTGACGCTGTTCGCCTTCACTAAGAATCGTCCCATCGTGGCCTCCCTCATTTCTCAACCCGCCTTTCTTATGGTAGTCTCGATCCTTGTGAGCGCCACCCCTTCGCCTGAATTCGAGTCCCCTGATGAGCGACGCACCTGCCAACATCCGCGCCCTTCAGAGCGAGCAGATCCTGGAACTGACCTGGGAGAATCAAGCCGCCGTTCGCATCCCCTACAAGCATCTCCGAGGTGAATGCCCCTGTGCGTCTTGCCGCAACGAATGGACTGGGGAACTGATCCTCGACCCGAGTACGATTCGGCCCGACCTGAAGCTTGAAGGTATGGAACCGATCGGGAACTACGCGATCCGGCTGGGATGGAACGACGGTCACTCGTCCGGGCTCTATACCTGGGAGACTCTCGAGCGGCTGGCCCTCCCGTTTCGTGGCTGAGAGGCTTGAATTCGACTGCCCGACCGAACGGTGGTGAGATGAGGGGTCGACCGTGGACGAGAGCCCGAAAATCACGGTCGCCATCCCCACCTATCAAGGATCGCGGCATCTGCCTGAGGCGATTCGGGGTATCCTGCTTCAGGAGGGTGCTTCCTACGACCTCATTATCTCCGATGACCAATCCGATGATGAGACGCTTGAGATTGCTCGCACGCTCGCTGGGGACCGGGTTCGGATCCAGATCAACAGCGAACGCCTTGGCCTGGCCGGCAACTGGAACCAATGCGTCGCCCTCTGCCGAACTCCCCTGATTGCGATCTTCCACCAGGACGATCGGATGGAACCGGGCCACCTTGCCGCCCACGTCCGTGCCTTCGACGCAAATCCGGATGTGGGAATCGTTTGTAGCGAAGCTCTGGTCATCGACGACCAGGGACAAGCCGTCTCCGAAACGATTGTCGAACGCAGCCGAATCGCACCGGTCGATCATCGTTTTGAGCCGGGCACGTTTCTCTCAGAGTTGTTGGTCCGCAACCCCTTGCGCTGTTCGGCCGTGACCCTCCGAAAAAAGGCATACGAGGGCGCCGGTGGCTTCGACCCTTCGTATCGCTACGTCTTGGACTGGGACTTCTGGGGCCGGGTCGCGAACGATTGGGCTGTGACCTGGCTTGCCCGACCCACTGTGTCGATGCGCTGGCATCCTGCCAGCGAGACCCATCGTTTCAAGGTTGGGACCAAGGATCTGGAAGAGATTGAGCGGCTCCAAAGCCGTCTGTTTGAGCGAATTGAGTCTCACGAGGAGCGAATACTGAGTCAGAAGGCGGCCCAACGCCGGCTCGCGCGGGCCTACTTGAATCGCGCCCACGACTGCCTGGGTCGAGGCGACTCGACTGCGGCTCGAGCATGCTTGCATCGGGCGGTCGCACTCGACCGTGGAATTTTGAAGACGATCGCGCTCGATCCCAGGCTCGCACTCTCCATGGCCGCATTGGTCGCCGCACCCGAACTGACCCGGCGTTGGTATCTTCGCCACCGCTCGAGCGACCTCAAAAACGATCCGGCGATTTCGCAACCAGTCTGAATCACCCTTGTCCCCAACGGTCGACAAACGCGATAATAGAAGGTTCGGACTCATTGCCCCTTTTTTCGAGGCATTCAACTTCGCATGACGACCGGGACCGTCGCACCACCCCCCTGTTCTTCTCGCAATGCGAACCCCAACGTAGCACCGACGCAACTACCGGTCCTGCCTTTGGTTCCGCTCGCGCTGCCCCACCTGCCCGCCTCCCGGGCAGAGATGGAACGCCGGGGCTGGAATGAGGTTGACGTCGTCTTCGTCACGGGGGACGCGTACGTCGATCACCCGGCGTTTGCGATGGGAATTCTCGGGCGGATCTTGGAGGCGGCCGGATTTCGCGTGGCGATCCTGAGCCAGCCGGACTGGCGTAGTGCGGATCCTTGGCGGGAGTTTGGTCGTCCGCGCCTGTTCTTCGGCATCAGTGCCGGGAACATGGACAGCATGATCAACCACTACACCGCGAATAAGAAGGTCCGCAACGACGACGCCTACAGCCCGGGCGGGCGGATCGGGCTCCGGCCCGACCGAGCGACCATGCCCTACTGTCAGCGCGCCCGAGAGGCCTTCCCAGGCGTTCCGGTGATCGCTGGCGGGGTCGAGGCGTCCTTACGAAGGCTGGCGCACTACGACTACTGGAGCGATACCGTCAAGCGGTCGATCCTGCTCGACGCCAAGGCCGACCTCCTCGTCTTCGGCATGGGCGAACAGCCGATCGTCGAACTTGCTCGTCGGCTCGCCGCCGGAGAATCGGTGCGTGACCTTCGCGACATGCGCGGGGTCGCCTATACACTCGGGGCGAAAGAAACCCCGCCCGACGATGCGTTCGTGCTCCCCACGTTTGAAGAAGTCAAAACCGATCGTCACAAGTTTGCCCAGGCCACCAGGATCATTCATCAGGAGACCAACCCGCTCAACGCCAAGCGGCTGGTTCAGTACCACGATCGCCAGGCCGTCGTCGTTAATCCCCCTGCTCTGCCGATCAGCCAGGACGACATGGACCGGATCTACGGCCTGCCTTACACACGGCGGCCGCATCCGAAATACAAGAACGAGAAGATCCCCGCGTTCGAGACCGTGAAGGATTCGGTCACGATCATGCGTGGCTGCTTCGGTGGCTGTACCTTCTGCTCGATCACCGCGCATCAAGGGCGGATCATCCAGTCGCGTTCTCAAGAGTCGGTCCTGTCCGAAATTCGGAAGATGGGTGAGGAACCGAGCTTCTCGGGCATCGTCTCGGACATCGGCGGTCCGACCGCCAACATGTACCAGATGCGATGCACTCGGCCTGAAGTGGAAGCCAAGTGCAAGCGACAGTCCTGCGTGCATCCCAAGATCTGCAAGCTGCTGGGAACCGACCACGGCCCGCTCGTCCAACTGATGCGTGAGAGTCGCGAGATTCCAGGGGTTCGCAAGGTGATGGTTGCCTCTGGGGTTCGCATGGACCTGGCGCAGCGGTCCCCCGAGTACATGGTGGAACTCGCGGGGCACCACGTGGGCGGCCATCTCAAGGTCGCTCCCGAGCACACCGACCCCGAAGTCTTGAAGCGCATGAAGAAGCCTGAAGTCAATGACTACGAGGGCTTCGCCGACGCATTCAAAGAGGCGAGTGCCACGGCGGGGAAACCGAAGCAGTTCCTCGTGCCCTACTTCATTGCGTCGCACCCCGGGAGCGACTTGGACGCGATGATCGACCTAGCGCTCTTCCTGAAGCGCAACGGCTACCGACCGGATCAGGTTCAAGACTTCATCCCGGCGCCGTTTGATGTCGCCACCTGCATGTATTACACGGGTCTTGATCCGTTCACGGGCGAAGAGGTTTACACGGCTCGGAATCTTCGCGACCGCAAGCTCCAGCGTGCCTTGCTTCAGTTCTTCAAGCCCGAGAATTACTTCGAAGTGCGCGAGGCGCTTCAAAAGGCAGGACGGCAGGAGCTGATTGGCTCGGGCTGCGATGCCTTGATTCCGGCCAACCCGCCCAAGGCCGCCTTGCAAGCGAGAATGGCCAAGGCTAACCGAGCACTGGGCGAAGGACGTTACGTTCACACGATTCCCAAGCCCGCTGGCGAGTCGGAGGCGAAGCAGGCCAACCCGCAATCGACCGGCTATCGACCTGATCGCAAATCGGCCAAGCGCCGCCCGCGCCGCTGATCCCCCTTGAAAATAAACCTTCCAAAATTCTGACCTTGATTATCCGAACGATATGAACCGACGACCGAACCGTCCGACTTCGCGTCCCCGACCCAAAACGGCGTCGCGGGCCATGCCCAAGACCGGCTCCAAGAAATTTGACGGAAAACGTCTTTCGGGACCGGGTCCCAGCGGGCCGCCCGAAGTTGAAGGCACCTATTTCGATCAGACAGGACCAGCGAAGGGCCGAGGCAATCGTTCGAACGAGGGAGGAGGCCCGGCCAAAGGCCGAGGGGCCTCGCACGCGAATGAGGCCGGTCCGCCGAAAGGTCGGAATTTCCAATCTCAGAGCGGCGCTCCGGCAAAGGGCCGGGGGCCTTCGCATTCGAATGATGGTGGTCCGGCGCGAGGTCGGAACTTCCAAGCCCAGAGCGGCGGTCCGGCAAAGGGCCGAGGGAACTTCCCATCGAACGACGTCGGTCCCGCAAGAAGTCGAAATTTCTTTGCGAACAACACGGGCCCACAACAAGGCCGGGGTGGCCACTCGCAGGAGGCAGGACCGGCCCGAGGCAAGGGCCGGAGCAATCGCCCCAATGATCGCGGGCCAGCGCTCGGTCAGGGCCAGGGCCGGCCTCCCCACGAGGCAGGACCGCTGAGAAGCCGCTCGGATCGTCCGAACCAGGCAGGGCCCGCGCTTCGCGATGTTCCCCACATCGCCTCGGTTGAGACCCTGGCTCAGGCGGCGATCCAGATAGCGACCCGTGTCGAACGTGAGGTACTGCGGGACAGGAAGCGAGCCGACCGGATGCTGGGGGCCGAGCTTCGCCCCCGTCGCGACCTGGCGCCGCCCGACCATCGGTTCATCAGCCAGTGCGCCTTCGCCTTGCTGCGTTGGGGCGGCTGGTTGGAACCGCTCGGGCTGGTCCAGCCGGAAGAGCGGCTGCTCTACGCCTGGCTGCTCGATTCGCCCACGGTCCATCCGGCCTGCCGTGTCTGGGCGCGAACCTTGCGTCGTGACCCGGCCCGGCTCGTCGCCCTGGGCGACGCCCCAAACTGGACGGCACGTTCCGAGGGCTTCAAGCGACTCCTCGAAGGTCGCGCCGTCACGGCCGACCCGTGGCGTCTCTTCCCCCCCTGGCTCCGGGAAAACTTGCCGCTCCCTCCGGGGGGAGGTTCACCGAAGAGTCGATTCGTCGAGTTGCTCCTGGCTTTGCAGAAACGCCCTTCCCTCTGGGTGCGGGTGCAAGGGGCCGACGAAACCGCGATCTGGTCCGAATTGACGGCCAGCGGCATTAAGCCCTGGATCCATCGTCGGCTTACGGTCTCGGCCAAGCTCGACCCCGACTCAGATGTCCATCACCTGCCGGCATTCACGCGCGGCCAGCTCGAGATCCAGGACCTCGCGTCTCAGGCGGTGGGCTTGGTCTGTGATCCCGACCCGGGTGAACGCTGGTGGGATGCCTGCGCAGGAGCGGGGGGCAAGTCGCTCCACCTCGCATCGCTCATGAAAGGGAAAGGGCTTGTCGTCGCCACCGACGTCAACGCGGCTCGGCTCAAGGAAGCGGTTCGACGCGCCCGCCGCAGTCCATTCCGCAACTTGACGACCAAGGAATGGGATGGGCGGTACGTGCCCGGCAAGGCCAAGAGCTTTGATGGGGTGCTCGTCGACGCCCCTTGCTCGGCGATCGGCACCTGGAGGCGCAACCCCGATGCCCGCTGGTCAATCGACCGCCAGGCGATCACCCGTCTTGCCGAAACCCAGGCCCACTTGCTCCATGTGGCGTCTGCCGGAGTCCGCCCGGGCGGAACCCTCGTCTACTCGGTCTGCACGGTGACGCCCACCGAAACGACCGAGGTCGTGCGGAACTTCCTCCAGGCCCACCCTCAGTTTAAGCTCGATCCCTTTCCTCATCCCTTGATGGAAACGACCACCAACGGCACAACCTTGATCTGGCCGCAGGACTCCGACACCGACGCCATGTTCATCGCGCGGATGATCCTCACCAAATGAGGCGAGTCACGTCACACGCTGAAGGCGTTCTGAGACATACAGGGTGATTGTGCAACTGTGGGCAGACCACTTCGATCCCTCAGCCGAGGCCAACGAGGCTGGGGGATTGTCGTCTGTCTGGAGCGGTGGCTGATCGCCCGTGCTGACTGTATGGCCTCGCTCCGGGGCTGCAAAATGGCCTGTTGTTCCGAATCACTCGTCTTCGAATCGCGAAAGAATCCGAATCACCTCTTGATGGTTGCCTTCGCGTGCACGTCGCTCGGCGTTTTCGCGATACTGCTCGGCCATGTCGAGATTCATGTACGCGGATTTCGCCATCTCTTTTTGGTCGGCGGTGAGATCGAGGTCCGCAACCATTTTGTCGGGATCGATCCGTAAATCTTCCGATTTGAGGTATTCAAAAATTTGAGGATCTGCGCCTCTCGCTGCATCTTGGGCTTTCTCGAGCGGCGTAAAATTGTGCACGGAGTCCCGCATCCTCGGGTTGGCACCGTATTCCAGGAGCATCTGCACGACTTCGGGATGGCCCATGGCAGCGGCCTCCATCAACGGCGTTTCGGAGCCGTCGATCTCGGTTCGCTGATTGACGTGAGAACCGGCTTCAAGAAGCAAGCGTACTTTCTCGACATGCCCTCGGGCAGCGGCCATATGCAGGGGAGTCCATCCGTTGATCCCGGTGCGGTGGATATCGGCACCACCGTCAATGAGCTTCGCGGCGATCGGAATCGAGTTGGGACTATCAGACTCGATCGCAGACAAGAGGCAGGTATAGCCATCGTCGACTTCGACGTTAGGATCAGCACCCTGCTGGAGCATCAACTCAACGAGACCGACCTGAAGAAATTCGATTGCGGTCTGAAGTGGGGTGTTGCGAAAGTGGTCACGTGAAGTGAGATAGGCCGGATCCGTCAAAACGCGTTGCATGACGACGGCGATGTCATTGCGACGAAGGGCATCAGAAGTCCACGTGTCCCCAGTCTTGTGGTCCATGATCAGGGTCCCCGAGGGTGATCCATGGCTCTCACGAGTGGTCTATCTTTGGCTCGTTCTCGCCTTGGGTATGCTCAATAGCCAGATTCTCACACCCGTGACCGGGCAGGCCGATGCCCCGCCCGGTCACAAGCGGCAGTCGGCTTATCGGCCCTTCACAAGAGCGATCGGCTGCACCCCAGGTTCGGGCAGTTCCGTTGCGGCAAGGGTTGCCTTGCGGGTAGCTCGGACGACAGGAGCCGCCTGCCCAACGAGGAGTGACAGAACCGCACAGGTTCCGATGGCGAGCAAGGCCGGCCAGGCAATCCGATGGTTGATCGGCGTCGAGGGGGCCGGGCGAAGATACATCAGGACGACAATGCGCAGGTAGTAATAGGCACCCACGGCTGCGTTCAGCATGCCGATGACCGCCAGCCACCAAAGCATCGAGGAGGTCGAGCCGGATGCCGCTTCCAGAAGCGACATGAAGATGGAGAACTTGCCGTAGAAACCAGCCAGAGGAGGAATCCCGGCGAGACTGAAGAGGAAGACGGCCATCGCAAGGGCGATCACAGGATGGCTCTGACCGAGACCAGCAAGGTCATTGACGTTCTCGATCGGCCGCTCGGGAGTGCTGAGCGCGATGATCACGCCGAAGGCGCCCAGTGTCATCAAGGCATAGGCCACAAGGTACAAGAGAACGCCTTGGAGGCCGAAGTATGCCGGATTACTCCCCGGGCTGTTCGTGAACGCGACGGTCATACCAACCAGCAAGTAACCTGCGTGCGCGATGGACGAGTACGCGAACAGCCGTTTCAGGTTGTCTTGCAAGAGGGCGACGGTGTTCCCCAACGTCATGGTCGCCACCGCCATGATCCATCCCAGGGCAACAGCTCGGTCGACGGTGAGGAAGCCTGTCCCTCCGACCGAGACGACCGAGGTCAGCAATCGGGCCATCGCCAGGAACCCGATGGCCTTGGGGACCCAGGCGAGCATGGCCGTGATGACCGTGGGTGAACCCTGATAGACGTCGGGAGCATAGAAATGGAACGGGACGGCAGCCACCCGGAACCCAAGGCCGGCCATGATGAACACCAAGGCGATCAACATCAGGTTAGGGTTCACGACCGTGGGCATGTGCTGCGTGACGTAGGCCAGAGCCTTGAGGTTGCTGAGCCCGGTCAGGCCGTAGAGGAAGGCAAGGCCGTAGAGCAGCAACGCCGAAGAGAAAAGGCTTAGGAAGAAGTACTTCGTGGCCGCTTCCTGGGTCGTCGCCGTGCGCCTTGAGAGATAGAGAAGCAGATACGTCGGCATGCTCACCAGTTCGAGGCCGACGAACAGGAAGATCAACTCGTTGGATGCGGCGACGAGCATCGAGCCGGCGTTGATCATTAGGAGGGCCCCGAAGAACTCGGGAGCTCGGGCATCGTCGACCTGGTTGTGAGCCAAGGCCAAGACGATGAGCCCGGCCAGGATCAGCACGATCCGCGCGTTATACGAAAAGGCGTCGTTCAGCGCGATTGCCGAGTAAACGTCGATCGTCTGATGCCGAAGCCCAAACAAGATCAAGAGGGCGGCCACCATGGTTCCAGTGGCAATGCCGCACCAGAGGCGTCTGGGAAGCCGGACAAACGCACCGGCCGTCATCATCACCGTCGCCACGAGGAGGACGAGGAGTTCCGGCATGAGGATCAAAAGCGTCTGCCGGGCGATCTCTAGGGAGCTGGGAGGAAGCATCAACGGCTGCCCCTGGTGGGAGTGTAGGAAAGCGAGTGAGTAACCGGCTTTGTGACAAGACGCCCCGGCTCTGCCTTGGCGGCGAGGGCGGGTTTTGCCTCTGCCGCGTTCAAGTTCGGGAACCGAGCGGCGATCGGCGCGACCGCAGGATTGATGCGTTCGAGGAACGGCCGAGGGTAGAGACCGATCCAGACGATCAGGACCATCAAGGGGGCCAGTCCGGCGATCTCGTGCCAGCCGACCGGCCGAACCACGTGCGGGTGATGGGCGTCATCACCGTGCGGCTCATGAAGCGGCCCGAAGATGACCCGCTGAAGCATCAAGAGCAGGTAGTAGGCACCGAGGACCATCCCGGTCGCCGCGAAAACGGTTGACCAAGGGCTCTTGGAGAACATCCCGACCAAGATCGGAAACTCGCCGACGAACCCGTTCAAACCGGGGACTGCGGCCGAGCCGAGCGAGGCCAGGATCAGGAAGAAGGCCAGCAGCGGCAACCGTTCCCAGAGGCCCCCGAGTTCCGCCATCTCTCGCGTGTGATAGCGTTCATAAATCAGGCCGACACATGCGAACAAGGCACCCGTCGTGATCCCGTGATTGACCATCTGGATGACCGCCCCTTCGATCCCGGTCGCATTGAGCGAGAACAGGCCGAGGGCGATGAATCCCATGTGGCTCACCGAGCTGTACGCCACCAACCGCTTGATATCGGTCTGGGCCAGGGCAACGAGAGCACCATAGATGATCCCGACCACGGCCAACGTCGCGAGCAAGGGGAAGAGGACCTGGGCTCCGATCGGTGTCATGCTCAGGTTGAACCGGAGCAAGCCGTAGGTACCAACTTTGAGAAGCACACCAGCCAGCAAAATCGAACCGGCCGCAGGAGCTTCAACGTGAGCCAACGGAAGCCAGGTATGGAATGGGAAGAGCGGAACCTTGATGGCGAACCCAGCGAACAGGAGCAGGAAAATGAGGACCTGCGGGCTGGCCGACCAGGGCGCTGTGACCTGCCACCCAGCCCAATCCAACGCCGCTAAACCTCGGGTCAACTCGGGCATCGAGAAGGTCAAGGTGTGCGACGGGGAATGCTGGTAGTGGATCACGACCAAGGCAATCACGCCGAGCAGCGTGAGCAAGCTTCCCGCGAGTGTGTAAAGGAAGAAGGTCACGGCCGCTTGCCGCCGCTCCGAGCCACCCCAGATCCCGATCAGGAAAAAGAGAGGGATCAAGGAGAACTCGAAGAAGATGTAAAACAAGATCACGTCGAGGCTGGCGAACAGCCCGAGCAGCCCTGCCTCGAGAGCGAGGAGAAAGGCATAGTGCATCGGGGCACGCTCGGTCACCGACTCCCAGGACGCGAAGACGGCGGGCAGCATGAGTACCGTCGTCAAGACGAACAGGAGGAGGCTCAGGCCATCGAGGCCGAAGGAGAACCGGATGTCCGGCGATCCCAGCCAACTCAGTCCGTAAGGGCCCCCTGGAGCGCCATACGCGAATTGCGGCTCGATCACTCCCGGCTTGAAGGCGAAGAGCAAGATCAGGGCCGGCAAGATCGTCACCAGCACGGTCGCCAGCGCGACCAATCTCGCGGTCTTGACGTCCATTCGCGGCGACAGAAAGAGGACCGCACTCCCCACTAAGGGGAGGAAGGCCGTGATCACCAGCAGGGTCGCCATCACATCAGTCCTCGTCGCCCATCAAATTGAGCAAAAGTCTTCACTTACTTAAGCAACAACAAGACCCAGAGCAAGCCCGCGACGCCCAGCGCCGTCACGGCCGCATAGTACTGGATCAGGCCGTTCTGCAAAGGAGCCAGCACCTCTCGGCCGAGCAGCCGAGGCATCCAGGCGGTGCCACGAACCAATGCTCCGTGGAGGAACCATTCATCGAGGAACGCACTGATCGACGCGAACATTCGCAGCGGGCGAATGAACAGCATCTCATAGAGTTCGTCGACGTAGAATTTGTCACAAGATGCCTTGTAGAGCGGCTTCAGAGTCCGCGCGAGCCGAGCCGGAATCGGGCTGGGCACTGCGTAAAGGAAGTAGCTTGCGACAAGGCCGATAAGACCGACCAGGGTGCCGACGAGCGGGGTCGAGATATCAAATTTGTGAGGATGGTCGGGATGTCCGAGAGTCTCGAATGCGAACGATCGCATGATGTGATGCTCGAACAAACCGGTCGGGCCAAAGAGCAAGCCGACGACCAAGGCACATCCGGCCAGGCCAATCAAGGGGTAGGTCATCACGGGGGGCGACTCGTGCCCGAAGTGCGAGTCATGCCCGTCGCCATGTCCATGTCCATGCCCGTGATCGTCATGGGCCGCGCCGTGGGCGTGGGAATCCTCTGTCTCCTCGGCTTCGGGATCGTCAGGGCTAGGGAGCTTCTCGGGACCAAAGAAGGTCATGAAGAATGCCCGCCCCGTGTAAAAGGCGGTCATGGCGGCCGTGATCAGGGCAATCACATAGATGGCGGAATAAGCCGTCGCGGCTCGGCCGTGGCCGGCCGCATGCGAGGCTTCTTTCAGGGCCGCCAGAATCTCATCCTTGCTGAAGAAGCCGGCGAACGGGGGGATACCGGAGAGAGCCAAACCGCCGATGGCGAAGGTCCAGCAAGTGATCGGCATCCGATAACGGAGGCCACGGAACCGTCGCATGTCGATAACCCCACCCATGGAGTGCATCACACTGCCGGAGGCGAGGAACAGCAACGCTTTGAAGAAGGCGTGAGTGAACAGGTGGAACATCGCGGCAAAGACCGCGAGTTTCGCCACCGTGCCGACGCCCGCTCCCAGGCCCATGAACATATAGCCGAGCTGGCTCACGGTCGAATACGCCATCACCCGCTTCAGGTCGGTCTGAGTGACCGCGATCGAGGCGGAAAGAAGCGCCGTGAGGCAGCCGATGGAGGCGATCAACAACTGAACGTTGGGGGCCAATGCGATCAGAGGAGTCGACCGAGCGATTAGGTAGACGCCCGCCGTGACCATCGTCGCGGCGTGGATGAGGGCCGAAACCGGGGTCGGACCTTCCATCGCGTCGGGAAGCCAGACGTAGAGCGGGACCTGGGCACTCTTGGCAGTCGCAGCCCAGAAGAGCAAGAAGGCGATCCCTTCGATCGTTCCTTGGGGCAGACCGGCCAGGGTGGATGCGCTCAGGACGTTGCCGTAGCTCAGGTCATGGTTGGGCACCACGGTCCAGAGCCAGAACAAGGCGATGGCAAAGCCGAAGTCACCCACCCGATTGACCAGGAACGCCTTCTTCGCCGCTGCCGCCGCCGATGGCTTCGCGTGCCAGAAGCCGACCAGCAGATAACTACAAGTGCCCACACCTTCCCAGAAGGCATAGGTCAACACGTAGTTGTTCGAGAGGACGAGCCCGGTCATCGAGAAGACGAAGAGCCCCACGCAGGTGAAGAACCGAGGATACCCCGGATCTCCGGCCATGTAGCCCGACGCATAGATGGCAACCAGGGTCGACACGAATGTGACCATGGACAGCATCATCGTTGTCAGGCCGTCGACCCGGAACTGGATCGGCACGTTCAGGTTAGTGAACTCCAACCAGCGATAGACGGTAACGACTTGATCGGGCCCGGCGGAAAACAAGAGGCCGAGCGAAACGAGGAATGCGAGGAAGATGCCGACGACCACCGGCAGATGCGCCTTCTCTCGCAATTCTCGCCCAAAGGCAGCCGTGATCAACGCCCCGAGGAGGGGGAAGAACGGCACAAGCCAGGCGTTGTTCACGAACAGATTCGACACAGCGGCGCTCCCATCATCGGTCTCACTCGTCGGGCGTGGCATTCACGTCGATCGAAAGCTCAATTCAGCTCTGCTCAGACTCGTCGTTCCATCCAGGGGGTCTGCGGGTGCGACGGCTCGACCCCGGACGGGATCAGTTGCGGATAAGATTCAGGACCAGGGACCGCCTCAGCCGGTTCGGCGTTCGACTCCTCGACGGACAAGGTCGCAAGCGGCTGACCCGGCTCACGAATATCTTGCCAGAGTGTCACGTCGAGTGAAGACCGGCGGTTGTACAGGACCAAGATCAACGCAAGCGCGATCGAAGCCTCGCACGCCGCAACCGTCAGGATCACAATTGTGAAGACCTGCCCCGACCAGTTGCCATGGTAGCGACCAAAGCCGACCAAGGTCAGGGCGACCCCTTGGAGCATCATTTCGGCCGAGAGAAACATCACGATCAGGTTGCGCCGGGAGAGGAAGCCGAGCATCCCCAAGGCCATCAGCCCGGCCCCAACCAACAGGAAATTCCTCAGGATCTCAAACGTGAAATCATCGGGAGGCGGCATGTCGAAGCTCACTTCCTCTCGTGTCTGATCAGGATGAACCGAAGCGATCCAGGAGGTCCGCTTAAATGTTTGCCGAGGGGGCGACCTGACGGTCTCCGGGACGGATCGGTGGCTTCGGCGGCGCGATCGACAGGGCAGCGATCAGGGCGACGAATAGCAAGGCTCCGGCCAACTCCACAGTCACAAGGTTATCGGTGAACAGCGTCTCACCCAGCCCGGCGACATGCGGCTTGGCCAGCCCATTCTTGTCGTTCAGTTGCGAGGTGCTCCGTGACGCCCTGTCGAGAACCGCTCCAAACTTCGGATTCACGAGGGCAAGGTCGCGGGTACGCACCAATCGTTGCTCCGGACCATTCTTGATTCCTTCGGGAGAAACCGAAGGAGGTCGAACGGTAAAGAGCGAATACAACAGGGCCCAAAAGAGCAAGAAGCAGGTCAGAGTGGCTCGGAACGGCGAACGTGCGGAGCGATCGTACTGGGCCCGCCCTTCCATCTGAGCCAACATGATCACGAAAAGGAACGTGACGATGATCGCACCCGCATACACGATCACGGTCCCTGCCGCGAGAAACTGAGCCCCCTCGAGCAGGAACAGTCCCGAGGTGGAGAGCACCACGGCTGCAAACCAGAGGGCACTGTAGATCGGGTTCCGTGCCGTAATTGTCAGGAGGGCCGCCGACAGCGCGGTGAAGCTGAAGAGATAGAAGAAGACCCCGGACAAGAAGGGGCCCGGCGGCGTCCAGAAGAGGGCGAAGAGGAGCAAGGCCAACGCCGTCAGCCCTCCTCCCACCGCTTGCATCCGCCTGGGCTTGGTCGTTCCGAGCCGATGAGGCAGCAGCAGGTACGTGCCCACAGCCCCAAGAACAACCACCACGGCAGCCAGCGTCAGATCGTTTGCCTGTGTGTCCACAGTTGCAAGTTCCCTTGTCAGTACAGGCTTAGGAAAGAGGCTGGTTCGGCTGCGCGGGTGCACCCGGCGGCACGGTGGTTGGCCCCTTGCCAAACCGCATCGGTTCGGCGTCCTTGGTCACGTCGAAGACCGAGAGGAGTTTGGCCTTGTCGAATATCATCTGTTCACGCGAGAGACCGGTCAAGTCGTAGAGGCCGGTCAATTCGATCGCCTCGACGGGGCAGGCCTCTTCGCACATCCCACAGTAGATGCAGCGAAGCTCGTCGATCACGAAGCTCTCGCAGTACTTCTCACGGTCAGGCCAGGTCTCGGGAGCCGTGGCGCCCACGATATCGATGCAGTGCGCGGGGCAGGCCGTCGCGCAGAGCATGCAGGCCACGCACTTGACCCGTCCCTGCTCGTCCTTATTGAGGCGATGGACGCCTCGATAGTTCGGGCTCGGAACGTGTTGCTCTTCCGGATACTGAACCGTGATCGCCTTGTTGAAGAAGGCAACGCCCGCCATGTGCCGAGCGGTGACGGCCAATCCGGCGACGATCTGGGGGAGGTAAGTCCTCTCCATCAGGTTCAGCTTCGGAGGCGTCAGTCGCTTCAAACTCGGGTCATCGGCACGCACGCGTAAAACTCCTCAACGAAACGTAGTGGATCAACGAAAACTGGCCCCATTGATACCGACGAACCAGATCTGACGGTTCCCATCAATAGCGTGACATAACAAGCTGAACGATGGCCGCCGTGGCCACGAGATTCACGAGCGAGAGGGGAATCAACGACTTCCAGGCCAGATCCATGAGCGTATCGTAGCGAAAGCGGGGGAGGGTCCAACGCACCCACATCATGAAGAAGATCATCATGCCCACCTTCCCCATCATGATGAAGCACTTCACCAGGGACCAGAAAAAGCCAACCTGCTCCTGGCTCGTCACAAAGGGAAGGTCCCAACCGCCGAAGAAGAGGATGACCGTCAGGTAGCTGACCGTGATCACGTTCAGGTATTCACCCAGGAAGAACATGCCGAACTTCATCGCCGAATACTCGGTGTGAAATCCGCCGACCAACTCCTGCTCGCTTTCGGGCAAGTCGAAAGGCAATCGATTTGTCTCGGCGAAGGCGCTGATCAAGAAGAGGAGGCAGCCAAGCGGTTGAACGAACACGCCCCAGACATGCTTGTCCTGCCAGTTGATGATCGTGTTGAGGTCGAGCGAACCGGCAATCAGGACGATCCCGAGGATCGACAATCCCAACGGAATCTCGTAGCTGATCAACTGGGCACTCGAGCGAAGTCCGCCGAGGAACGAGTACTTGTTGTTCGATGACCAGCCCGCCAGGATGACCCCGTACACGCCGAGGCTTCCCACGGCGAAGATGTAAAGAATGCCAATATCAACGTTGGGGGCGAGTTGAAACTGGATCGGATTGCCGGGTCCAACACCACCGAACGGGACGACCGCGAACGAGATGGTCGCCGCGAAGATCGCGATCATCGGCGCGAGGATGAAGACCGGTTTGTTGACGTAGGACGGAACCATGTCTTCTTTGAGAAGCATCTTGGCGCCGTCGACCAAGGGCTGAAGCAGCGCAAACGGGATCCCGAATTCACGACCCGCGCGGTTCGGTCCGATCCGGTCCTGCGCATAGGCCGCGATCTTCCGTTCGGCGAGGATGAGGTAAGCGACCGCCCCTTGGGAGATCCCAACCACCACGCCGATCTTGATCAGCACCCCTACGACCAGCCAAAACGTCATTGATCCATTTCCTCGATCAGGAGCATGCCGGAATCAGTGTCCACCAGAATCTCAACGGGTTGCCCGTCCGCGAATCTCGATCCAGACCTCAACCGATGCGAACGTTGCGTTTCACCTCAGCTCCGAACAGAAAGCAAGTCCTCGAGGCTGAACGGCCTCGAGGTCTTCGACGTCGGATGTCTTAGGCGTCCTTCCCCCCCCTGGGACTCGGCTCGCTCGAGTGGTCCGTTTTGGCGCCACGCGGCTGCATCCAGGCATCACGAAAGGCGACACCGGCACCGACAGGCTCAGCTGAACCGAGAATCGCGCCGAAAGGTGCGACCTGTCCGCCCTCAGCAATGGAGAAACCAGGGACGACCCCTGCCAGTTCGGCAAGGATCTCGCGAGATTGCACCGGCCCGGTGGAGCGACCGATCAGGATCGCCAGGAGATCAAGGTCGGGCAGCGAACCATCACGCGGCGGCAGGGAGGCCTCCGCATATTGGAGACGACCGTCGGCATTGACGTAGCAGCCCGCCTTCTCGGCGAAAGTCGCACCCGCCAAAACCACGTCGGCCGCTTGAGCGAGTTCGGTGACGAGCGTGTCCTGGACGACCAGGAACTCCACCTTCGGCCGAAGCTTCTTGACGTCTTCTTCGGTGAAGGCCGCTTCGATCGCATCCGAGACCACGAAGAGGCCGCGGAACTCGCCGTGGCCTGCACGGCCGGAGATCGAGGCGAAATCGATGACCTGACCTTGGAAGTGCTCGAGAATTGCTTCAACACCTCGACGGTTCGGGCACTTCTCGGCGTGGATCGTGAACGGCCGAGGAACCACGAAACTGGTGTCGCCCGTTCGGCCTTTCTGAAGGTCGGGTTGGAACGTTTGATCCACCCCGGATCGGGGGACGGGCCCCAGCGCCAGAACGTTGGCGGGGTTCAAACCTTTCAGGTAGGTGGCCAACAAGTAGGCCTCCTCCACCGTCATGAACGGCGAAAGAATGCCCGCCACCAGACCGCCCGCTTCGGAAATTCGCGCGAGGCCCTGGCCGGCGTCTTTGAGTGCTTGATCGATCGAGGCCGGTTTCAGATCCCCTTGCGTGCGAACGTACATGGCGTTCAGCAAAGCAGGATCATTCGCATCCTTATAGCCGTATCGGCCTTCGTCGCACATCCAGTAGTCGTTGACGTTCGGATTGAACCTGGGCTTGTATCGCCAGAGCTGCCCGCGATTCTCCTCGGCACTGACGTTACAGCCGGTCGAGCAGCGCGTGCAGACCGAGTCGTGCTTCGAAAGGAACCAGACCCGTTGCTTATGCAGGAAATCTTTGTCGAGCAACGCGCCCACCGGACAGATGTCGACGACATTGCCCGCCAGTGGGTTCTCGAGCGGGTGATCCGGAAAGGTGTTGATCTCGGCGTGGTTCCCTCGGTTCATCACCTGGAGCTCACCGGTCTGGGTGATCTCCCGGGTGAACCGGACGCACCGGGTGCACATGATGCACCGGTCCTGATTGAGCTGAATCAGGTCGGAGACGTCTTTGCGAGGGTTGACCGTACGCTCTTCGACGAACCGGTGGTTGGCCTGGCCATGCTCATAGCTATAGTCTTGGAGCCCGCATTCACCCGCCTGGTCGCAAACGGGGCAGTCGAGCGGGTGGTTGATCAGGAGGTATTCCATGATCATCCGCTGGTGCTCTTTAACCTTGGGGCTATCGGTCACGAGCACGGTCGCGTCTTTGGCCGGGGTCTGACAGGCCGGGACGAGCTTCGGGATCATCTTGATCTCGCCCGTCTTCGGATCCTTGTTCCCGACCTCGATTTCGCACATCCGACAGTTGGCCACGACGGAGAGCGCGGGGTGCCAACAGTAGTAAGGGATGTCGACTCCGACGCGGGAGGCCATCTGAATCGCGTTGAGCTTCTCCCCTTCGGGGATTTCGTGCTCTTGGCCGTTGATGAAGATCGTCGCCATCGGGATCCTTGAGTCTAGTTGAGGGCGTGTTGGCCACGCCAATCGGCGAAGACTTTCGGCGTGAAAATCACGCCCAACAGTGACGTTCTCCGTCCCACATCGATCTGAGTCAGACCGAGGGGAGCGACCTCAGGGAGCCGTTGGTCGGCCCATTCAAAATCGGCAGCAAGGGATCGACCGAGAGCCCGTGAGCGATCCGCTCCTGGAGCGGAGTGACCGCATACTTCGGGTTCTGATGGGTCTTGATGTAATCCTCAAACTCGCCGCGGAACTTCGCCAGCACGTTCTTCACAGGCCAGGCCGCACCATCAGCGAGGCCACAAATCGTGGTCCCCGGAATGATGCCCAAGTTGTTCGCCATGTTGACCAAGATGTCGAGGTCTTCCAAACGACCACCGCCCGCCTTGATTCGCTTCAAGGTCTTATACATCCAGGCGGTCCCTTCGCGACAGGGCGTGCACTGACCGCAGCTCTCAT
This sequence comes from Singulisphaera acidiphila DSM 18658, assembly GCF_000242455.2. GTDB lineage: Bacteria > Planctomycetota > Planctomycetia > Isosphaerales > Isosphaeraceae > Singulisphaera > Singulisphaera acidiphila. The sequence continues at coordinate 2,807,154 of NC_019892.1, read as the reverse complement.
GGGCGAAGAAACGGGCACAGTTATAGAGATAGTCGACCATGCTCGTATGGTCGTCCATCACGGTGACTGCAGCCGTTCCGAGACCCAGGCAGCCTGGCTTGCGAAGACCGTCGAAGTCGAGCGGAGTATCGAGCTCTTCGGCTGAGAGAAGCCCCATGCTGATCCCCCCCGGAACGGCGGCCTTGGCCTTCCGTCCCTTCCAGACGCCCCCCGCGTGTTTGTCGATCAACTCGCGGCAGGTCACACCCAAGGGGAGCTCGACGCAAACTTGTTTGTTCACATGCCCCGAGACGCAGTAGAGCTTCGGACCATAGCTTTTGGGCGTCCCGATCGACTTGAACCAGTCGGCCCCTCGCTCGATGATGTGGGGCACGCAGCAGAGCGTCTCGACGTTATTGACAACCGTCGGCTTGCGAAAGGCCCCTTCAATCGCCGGGAAGGGGGGCTTGATCCGGGGCCAGCCCCGCTTGCCTTCAAGGCTTTCGATCAAGCCGGTCTCTTCGCCGCAGATGTAAGCGCCTGCTCCGCGATGGACCCAGATATCGAGGTCGAAGCCCGACCCGTAAATGTTTTTGCCGAGGTGACCCGCCGCCCTTGCTTCGGCGATCGCCTCTTCCATGATCCGGTAGCCGTTGATGTATTCGAACCGGAGGTAGAGGTAGGCGGTCGATGCCCTGGTGGCAAAGCAGGCGATCGCGATCCCTTCGATGAACTGGTGCGGGTCGCGCTCGATCAAGAGCCGGTTATTGAACGTCGACGGCTCGCTCTCATCTCCATTGATGCACATCAGAGTTTCTTTCCGATCTTTCGGAAGGAAACTCCACTTCAGACCGCAGGGGAAACCGGCGCCACCTCGGCCTCGCAGCTCCGAATCCTTGACGAGCGAGACCACCTGGTCGGGGTCCATCGTCGTCAGGGCCTTCCGCGCCGCCTGGTAACCCCCGCGCGACTCGTAAACTTTCAGCGTGCGACTATCGGGCACGTTCCAGTTGCGACTCAGGACGGGTTCAAACTCGGCCACGGCCTTAAACTCCTGCGAGCAATTCGAGACGAAGAACGAACGTGCGTGCCGCACTCCGATTTGATTCTCAAGCGACGGGCTTCGGACCCGCCTTCAGATCGTCGAGCATTGCGTCCACTTTGTCGGACGTCAGTGGACCGAAGATCCGCCCGTCATCGGCCAAGGCCGCAGGGGCGAAATCGCAGATTCCCAGGCACTCGGCGAACTCCACGGTCAACTTTCCGTCAGGGGTGGTCTGCCCCGGCTCGATACCCAGCTTGTGGCAGGCGTGTTCGAGCATCTCTTCGCCACCGGTCAGCATGCACGAGATCGATCGGCAGACCCAGACTCGCACGTCGCCGATCGGCGCCTGGGGAAAGAATCCGTAGAAGCTCATGGTGTCATGAACTTCAGCCGGCGTGATCTCGAGAATCTCGGCGATCTCGGCCATTGCCTGGAACGGGACACACCGAAAGTGCTCATGAACGATGTGGAGCGCGGGTAAGGTGACCGCGCGCTTGCTCGGATACCGCGGGATGAACGCCCGGATCTTCTCGCGGATCGGCTCCGAGAGCATCGTGATTTTGGCAATTGACTCGGCGGCCATCGATCCCATTCCTCAAACCCGGGGAGTCAGACGAGTGTTGAACCCGAACCCTTTGTGATGATCAGCGGTCCAGCTCGGCGGCAATGATGTTAAGACTTCCCAAGATTGCCACCACATCCGCGATCAAGTGATCTTTGATGATGTGGGGGAAAATCTGGAAGTGAATGAACGAAGGGGGCCGCGTCCGTGTGCGCCAGGCAACCTGGCTGCCATCGGTGATCAGGTAGTAACCAAGTTCACCGTTGGGCGCTTCGACCGCAGCGTAGATTTCGTTCTTGGGAGACTCGAAACCACGGTTGGGCATGATCAGCTCGAAGTGCTGGATCAGGCCTTCCATGCTGTTGTAGACCGAGCCCTTGTCGGGAAGCGGAAACTTCTCGGCGATCGGGACGTTGACCGGTCCGGTCGGCAGATTTCCGAGGGCTTGAGTGATGATCCGGTGGCTCTGCCGCATCTCTTCCATGCGGACGAAGAACCGGGCGTAGCAATCCCCCTCGGTCATGTACGGCACGTCGAAGTCAAAGTCGCGATAAGCCAAGTACGGCTGATCTTTGCGAAGGTCGAACGTCACCCCACTGGCTCGGGCGAGCGGCCCTGCGACCGAGAGGCTGATGGCGTCTTCCTTCGTCAGGATCCCGACGCCTCGCGTTCGATCCAGGAAGATCCGGTTCCTGAAGAGCAGCTTCTCCATGTCGGAATAGACTTTGGGAAAGCTGTCGAGGACTGTCTGGACTTTTCGGATCACCCGATCGTTGAAGTCGTGGAGGACGCCGCCGACACGCGTGTAACCGGGGTGGAACCGATAGCCCGACATCTCTTCGTAGACGTCGTAGATCTGTTCTCGGAGATTGAAGGCGAAGAGGAAGGCTGTGAATGCACCAAGGTCGAGCGCGGCGGCCCCCGAACAGAGCAGGTGATCGCTCATCCGGGCGAGTTCGCTGATGATCACCCGGATGTACTGGCAGCGCTTGGTCAGCTCGATGTCGAGCAAGGTCTCGACCGCATGGTGCCACGCCACCTCATTCATGGGCGGGCTGATATAATTCTTGCGGTCGACGATCGTCACATACTGGTTGAAATTCAGGTGTTCGCCGAGCTTCTCGAACCCTGAATGCAGGTAACCGATGTCGGGCGTCGCCTTCACGATCCGCTCACCATCCAATTCGAGGATGAGTCGAAGGGTCGTGTGCGTCGCGGGGTGCTGAGGCCCGAAGTTGAGGGTCCAAGTAAATTGCTTGGAGTCCGCGGCAAGTTCGGGATCGTCGAGCAAGTTGGCCGGCATTGATCTGGCACCTGCGGAAAAACGGCGTTCGTTTCAACGTGAGACAATACAGTACGAGTTGGACGGCGGCCTTGACCGCGTCCTCACGACTCCCCGCGCGTTAGGCGCGGGAAGTTGTGTCGTTCGCCGCGTCCTCGCAACGGATAATCTTTCCGAAGCGGGAACGCCGTGAACTCGTCGGGCATCAAGATTCGACGCAGGTCGGGGTGCCCCGCGAATTTGATTCCGTACATGTCGAACACTTCACGTTCCATCCAGTCCGCGCCCAGCCAAAGGGGCACAACCGAAGGAATCGTCGGTTCGGGATCGTCCACAGCCACCTTGACAACCAGAAATTCGGCCGTCTCAAGGTTTCTCAGGACATAGTGAACTTCGAACCGAGGAGCCGTTCGCCCGGGATACCCAAGATAGTCGGCCCCGCCAAGCTCGGAGAGCATCGCGAAACCACACTGATCCTTGAGCGTGCGAAGCAGTTCAACCAACCGATCAGGCGAAACGTAGAGTCGGAGGTTGTCTCGGAACCGCGTCTGCGTATAAACCCCGTCGCCGAAAACGCGCGTGAGCGTGGCCAAAGTGGCGGCGTGAGGATCAACGGGCGAGGTTGTCTCGGTGTTCATGGTTATCGGCTCTCTCACTCCGAGTCGCGAATCACTTGGTATCGTCAGAGCCGAGCAGACCTGGTCCGCCAGGAAGCCGGTAGCCAAACCGATCTTCGTCACCTCGTTCGCGGGTCACGGAATAGCCCGCCGGGACGTCGCGTTTTTCTTCGATCATCTTCTCGCGTTCGAGCAGCTCGGGGAGACCAAGGCCCGCGAGCGAACCGCCGCGTTGAATCTTCTCCTGGAGGTCCATCACCGCCCGAAGGATCTGTTCGGGGCGTGGCGGGCATCCGGGGATATAGATGTCGACCGGGATGAATCGATCGATCCCTTGAACGACTGCGTAGGTATCGAAGATGCCCCCCGTCGAGGCACAGGCCCCCATGCTGATGCACCACTTCGGCTCGGGCATCTGGAGCCAGATCCGTTGGAGGACCGGCATCATCTTCATTGCCACGCGGCCCGCGACGATCATCAAGTCGCACTGTCTGGGAGTGAACCGCATAACCTCAGCGCCGAACCGGGCGAGGTCGAATCGGCTCGCACCGACGGCCATCAGTTCAATTCCGCAGCAGGCGGTGGCAAACGGCATCGGCCAGAGGCTGTACTTCCGGCAGTAGTTCACCACCGAGTCGAGCGTGGTGACAATCGTGTTTTCGGGGACCTCGACCTTGCCAGCAGGCTGAATCGAGACGGCCGAACCCGTGGCACCCGGGATGGTGATCGGGGCGCCACTCTGTTTGTTTGAGCCTATCGCCACTCGAACACCCCCTTCCGCCACGCATAGGCGAAACCTGCGGCCAAGATCACGACAAAAACCAGGATTTCGCCAAACACGAGGTTACGAAACTCAGGCGGGATGCCGGCCAGGACCGTTCCCAAGACCGCCGGGGCACCAACTTTGGCGTCTGAAACCGCCGCTGCCGCCGTCACGGTCGGGCCTGCGCTCCACTGAGCGACGGCCCAGGGATAGAGAAAGAGCAGTTCCACATCGAACAAGAGAAACACGATGGCCACGAGATAGTAGCGAACGTCGAACCGCTGCCGGGCATCACCGATCGGGTCCATACCCGACTCGTAGGGCATCTGCTTGACGGCCGTCTTCCTCTTCGGGCCAAGGATCGCGCTGGCGGCGGTCATCCCCACCGCGACGGAGATCCCGACCAAAATCAACAGAAATATCGGCGTGAACTCTGTACCCATCTGTCGCGAGACCGCCCGGCCCGCCTCACTGGCGTTTCGTGCTTTGTGAAACTGTTCACAAAGTCGAACCAAAAAAATCCCAGCTCGAAAGCCGGGACCAACACGGGAGACGTCAACGATCATACGCAAGATGATCGAGATAACAAGGGGGGACCGGATTCAGTCCTCCTCCCCCCCGAGTTTACTGCGGTTTTTTGGCTCTGATTTCGCGTAAACGTCGTTGCCTTATCGCACATTTTGATGAGGGAACCTTACTTCGGCTTGGATGATCCCGAGCGCGGTGCGAGGCCTGGAGCCGTGAGCCGACCGGCATCGAGTTCGTCGCTTTCCCGAAGAATGTCCGAGGGCTTTCGTTGGCGTGGGGCCGGTTTGGTAGACAAAGTCGACGGAGCCGCCCCTGTCCCAGACGCTGGGGCCGCGCTTCTCCGGCGTGCGGTGGGAGCCACAGCGCCGTCCTCGGTTTTTGGTGTCGCGGTGTTCGGACTCGTTGCTCGGGCGGCCTGACCGCGAGGATTGGCGAGGTCGCGAGAAACCTTGTTGGCGTCCCTGGTGTAGGCTCGGTAAAGTTCGGCTCGCTTCCGAGGGTCCCGTTCTTTCAGGTAGGCGATGTACTTGTCGTGCTTCGATCGCTGGTCCTGTTGAAACGCCTTATCGCTCTCCTGGTTGGGCTGGTAGATCCGCCCATAATCTTTGTCATATTGGCGATAGGCTGAGTAATAGGGGATCCCCGGCCCACTCCGTCTTCGCCCGGTGCCCAATTCGTCCGAGGGACCTTCCTCGGAGTCCAAGAACCTCTGAAATTGGTTGGCCCCGCCATACCCACCCCGTTCGAGTAGGTTCTGGTTGGGGGTAAGGCCATAGCCTGACGGGTAAGCTGGGTAGACGAATTGTTCGTATTGTTGATTGTACGGTTTATAAGGATCGGCGGTGTGATCTTGGGCCTTTGCTGATCCGACCCAGCCCATTGAGGTCAGGACGAACAGACCAGCACTGGCGAGACGCCGGAAATCTTTGGATCGTTCCACCGACATCGGCCACTCCTTTTGTTCAAAGAGGCCTCCGACTTTCCACGTCAGTCGGGAGGATCGATGGGCAACAGGCGCGCCGACCCATCTTTCATTCTAGCATGCCGAACCCCGTCGACCATGGTCCCAACCGCTCGCAGCGAATTTGCGGCTTGGGTTGGTCTCAGGAATTCAGTGTGCCCGGCGAGTGCTACCTTTTAGGCAAGACGAGAGGGGCCGTGGTGGTGAATTCGACCTCTCGGCTCAGCTTTGGGCGCGTTGCGTCCCTCTTGCTCTTGATCGGGAGCTTGCTCCATTGTGCTTGAGATCGACCCTTGAAATCCTTGTCAAGATCAGGAAATTCTGCCGCCTGAAGTGATTTTGGGGGTGTTGAGCGTGAAATCACTTGAATTTGGAAAGGGGAGGTTGGTCAGGTTAGCTGGCTGCTTCGCAATACGGTGGAAACGGGTCAGGAATGGGATATGATGGTGAGATCGCGGCAAGGGTCGTTCGCGTTCTACCGCCTGGTTTCGCCGCCGGGCTCGCCTCACCATGGATGGGCCAATCTGGGGAGTTTCTGATGATTGGTGCGTATCTCGCGTTTGCCGTCCTGGTCGGTCAGGTCCCCGCGTCCGATCCGATGGTCCTTGTCACCCAGTTGGGTTCGGCACGCTATGCGCAACGAGAAGCGGCTGCCGCAGCACTCGAGCGAATGGGGCGTCCCGCGCTGGCTGCCTTGCAATCCGTCAGGGACGTTCGAGATCCGGAGATCCGGTCGCGCGCCTCGACCTTGATCACCAAGATCGAAGGGGCCTTGCTGACGAAGCCGACCATGGTGGTTCTCGACTTCCACGATCAGCCGCTCGCGGAGGTCATCCGTGGCTTCAGCGATCAGTCGGGCATCAAGATGGCGATTTATCCGGAACAGACCCCTGCCCTTCAACAGAAACGGATCACCCTCCAGGAATCAGCGCCTCTCCCCTTCTGGAAAGCGTTGGACAGGCTCTGCGACGCGGGTCAGTTGCAATACAACTTCGGGATGCACGGGATGCCGAATGCCCGCGAACTCGTGTTTCCGCTGTTCGCGGGGGCTGGTCGCCCCGCCGGACCGATGTCGGATTACGGCCCGTTCCGAGTGAATCTGGTCGGACTTCACTATCAGCGACACGTCCAGTTCTTTCCCAACGGACAACCGGTGCCGTCGAACCGGCTCGTGTTGCCCAATAACCCTGCCGATCCGAAGCGGCCCGGTTATACCTTGAATGAGGAATTTTACGCCGAGCTCCAGGTGGCCGCCGAGCCAAGGCTCTCGGTCAGCCAGAATGGGCCGCTCAAGCTCACCGAGGCGGTCGACGATCGCGGCCAATCGCTCTTGATTCCCGAGACCAACGCACAGACCCTCCAGCGGCATTCAGCCTACTTCGGCTTGAGCGCTGGCCCTAACCTTCATCTTCAAGCACCGTTGCGACGCCCCGAGCAACCCGGTCAAGAGATCAAGCGACTCCGAGGGGTCTTGCCCGTCGTCGTGGCCACCCGTAAGGGCAACCCGTTGGTCGTTCCCTTGAGCGGATCCAGCGGCAAGTCTTTCCGCAACGAAGAGGCGACGGTGGAAATTCAGGAGATTCGTCTGAATCCGAACACGAATCAGACGAGCATCCAGATTGCTGTCAGAACGAATCGAAGTTCCGGAGGCGATGCGGACCTGTTAGCGGCGATGCCAACCGCAATGCCCCGTCGAACCGAAACCAGCCAGCAGCAGATCGAGGTCCTCGATAGCCAAGGGAAACTGATCCCCTGGTATCCCACCAACGATGGGGAAGGGACACGAATGACGTTGACCCTCACCCCTCACGAGCAAGGTGCCGCCACTGAGCTTCGCTACTATTCAATGGTCCGGGCGGCCACGGAAGTGAACTTCGAGTTCACCGACGTCCCTCTCCCTTGAGCGAGCCTGGGTGAAACGAAGGAAGCCACGACTCGCCCCATTTTTTTTTGCGAATTTAGAGAATCAGGACGAGGTTGTCCTTATGGACAACCTCGTTATAAACGACCGACTCTTCGAGCGATTGACGGGCCTGTTCCGTGCGTAAGCCGCGGATCAGGCGGGCCTCGGCGGTCGCGTAGTTCGTCAATCCTCGGGCGAATTCCTGTCCCTGATCGTCGCGAATTCCCACCACGTCGCCTTTGTCAAATTCACCGACGACTTCGACAATCCCAATGGCGAGCAGACTTCGCGAGCCCGATTCCAGGGCGTGCCTGGCCCCGGAGTCGACGACGTAGTGGCCTTTGGGCCGGGCCGTCAAACCGATCCAGCGCTTGCGAGCGGTTTGCGTTGACCCTCGTGCGAGGAAGAGCGACCCCACCGCTTCTCCCGCCATGATCCGGGTCAGGGGATCAGCCTTTTGGCCGGAAGCGATGATCACCGATCCACCGGCGTGGGTGACCAACCTCGCTGCTTCGAGCTTGCTGCGCATCCCCCCCGTGCCGAGCGTGCTCCGGCTCGTCCCTGCGCGTCCGAAGGTCTCTTCATCGAGATTCACGACGAGCGGAATGGGCTCGCCGCCGATTTGGCCCGTCCCTGGATCGGTGGGATAGAGCCCGTCGACCACGCTCAGGATCACAAGCAAAGGAGCCTGGAGCAGGTTCGTCACCATCGCCGCAAGCCGGTCGTTATCGCCGAACTTGATTTCGGCAACGCTGATCGTGTCGTTCTCGTTGATGATCGGAACGGCGTTCCAGTCAAACAAGGCTGTGAGCGTGTTCCTCATGTTGAGGTAACGGGCACGATTGTCGAAATCCTCGTGCGTCAACAAGAGCTGCGCAGCGTGCCGCCCGTGCCGGCGCAGGCCCTCATCATAGGCGCGGATGAGGTAAGACTGGCCCACGGCCGCCGCAGCCTGAAGTTGTGGCAGATTCTCAGGGCGGCGCGACAGGTTGAGTTGACCCAGTCCGGCTCCGACGGCGCCCGAGCTCACCAGCGCCACCTTTCGGCCGGTCGCCATGACGGCGCAGATCTGCTCGGCGAGGTGGCCGATTCGCGCCGGGTCGAGTCGCCCGTCGCTGTCCGTCAGAACGCTGGTGCCAACCTTGACAACCCAGGTTCGTGCCGAGAGAACCACATCATCGCGAACCAGGTCACGTACCATCGCCATGAATCGAGTCTCAAACGCAAGTAAGGTTGGGGTTTGTCATAACAGGAGTAATGACGCGATCTTCCATAAATCAACAGCGGCGATTATGGCGAAATCAAGCCTCGTTGTCGGTCGCCTTCCGCATGCTCTGAAGGCGCGATGAACGGCCCAAGTCGATTGAGTGAAGGTTGTCTTCAGAGGCGGATGCCATTATAATAAAGTCTCATTACCGGCCCTAGATCAACTGCGTGAACGAGCCAACGGGGCCCCGCGTCTCATTCCCCTTAGTTGCGCCCTCCCCTTCCGAAGCAAGGGCGGGGGCTGGTCAACGGGAACCATCCAAGCTCATGGGCGAACTGAATCACGAGTGCGGCGTGGCAGCCGTCTACCACGCTGCCGGTCCGGCCGTCTCCACGCTCGCGCCGATTTCCGGGGATATCAACAGCGTTACGCGCATGATCCCGCGAATGCTGTTGGATATGCAAAACCGGGGACAGCTCGCGGCGGGTATGACCAGTTTTCACCCCGGGCGCACCGCCCTGCTCAAAACGCACAAGGAAGTGGGGACGGTGGCTGAGGCCTTTCGCCTCAATCACAAGGCGAAATTTGAGGCGATCATGAGGGGCCAAGACGGCCCCGCCGCCATCGGGCACGTTCGCTATGCCACCTGCGGGGGCGCGGACCGCAGCTACGCGCAACCATTCGAACGCGAGCACGGTCGCACAGCCAAGTGGTTCGCGTTCGCGTTCAACGGGCAGCTCGCCAACTATCAAGAACTCAAGCAGGAGTTGCTCGATCAAGGCGACTATCACCTGAAACGGGATACCGACACCGAGATCCTGATGCACCTGCTCAGTCATGAGCTCCAAGGTGAGGGTCTCGAGACCGATTGGCAGGGGGTTTTCAGCCGGCTGGCCGATCGCCTCGACGGCGCTTACAACATTGTGCTGCTGTCGGCCAAAGGCGACCTGATCGTCGCTCGTGATCCCCTCGGTTTTCGACCGCTCTGTGTCGCCGAGCATGGTCCCCTCTTTGCTGCGGCCAGCGAGAGCTCGCCGCTAGCGAACCTCGGATTCCAGAACATTCGTTCCCTCGAGCCGGGAACGATGGTCATCGCTAACCGGACAGGGGTCCGGACCGAGCGGTTCGCCGCCTCACCGCGCCGCGCTCATTGTTTCTTCGAATGGATCTACTTCGCCAACGTGGCGAGCACCCTTGACGATCGCTCGGTCTACCTGAGCCGGGCGACCTTGGGCGAGGAGCTGGCTCGGCTCGAAGACGTCCCCCTCGATCCCGAGACGATCGTCGTCCCGGTCCCCGACACCGCGAAAGCGGCGGCCGACGCCATGGCCTTCGCCCTTGGGGTGCGATCGGTCGAAGGTCTGATGCGCAATCGTTACGTGGGCCGAACGTTCATTGAAGGAACGGCGGATCGGGCGGCCAAGGCCCGTTTGAAGTACACCCCGTTGCCCGAGGTGCTCGCCGGCAAACGCGTCCTCCTGGTCGAGGACAGTATTGTCCGTTCGACCACGATGCGGGCCCTTGTCCACGAGATTCGCGACCGAGGCGGAGCGCGAGAGATTCACCTCCGCGTCGCCTGTCCGCCGATCATCGCTCCCTGTTTTTACGGGATCGATATGTCGCGCCGGGACGAGCTCTTCGCCACGAAGTTCCTCAACGCTCCGGACGGCCGGATTTCGATCGAAGATCAGGACCGGATGGCCCAGGAACTGGGCGCGGATAGCCTACGCTATCTCCCCGTCGAAGCAATCGCACGAGCGGTCTCGATGTCGTCCGACCAGCTCTGTCGTGCCTGCATCACGGGGCAATACCCGAGCAACGCGGGGCAGAAACTCTATCAGCTCGACATCTCCGGCGGTTCCAAAAACAAGGGGGCGAACGGGAAACGTGCTTACGAGATGACTGCCTCAAGCACGACTCGCTCGGCCACTTAGGTTTCGGAAATTCACTTTACGACTCGCTCGGCCACGCAGAGCCGAGCGAGTCGCTTGCTTTCCTCATCGAAGCCGGTAGAGCTTGCGATAGATCGGCCGACCTTCGATCCTGTATTTTCGCTCGAAATTCGTCAGATAGTCCAGGTCATGCTCGGGCGTCTTCGGCTCGCTGATCGGGATATCCTCGAAGAGCGTGTGCTCCGCCATCAGCTCGCAGATCACGCCGAAGTATTCCTCGACATCCGTGACGACCGACAGCTCTCCCTTGGGGACGAGGCCTCGTTCGATGCTGACCACGAGGCCCTCATTGAAGACCCGGCGCTTCCTGTGCCGCTTCTTCCACCACGGATCGGGAAAATAGACGTGGACGACCCGCAAGCTTTGCGGGGGGACGTAGCGGGATAGAAAAAGCAAAGCGTCTCCCGGAAGCACCTTGACGTTCGTCAAATGGTGCTTGGCGATGCGCTCCGCAGCCTGTCCCGCATATTTTCGAGCGATCTCGATCCCGAGGTAGTTGCAACCCGGATCGCTCGCCGCAGCGTTGGCGAGAAACAGACCTTTACCAGAGCCGACCTCAAGCTCGACCGGATGATCGTTGCCAAAGAGAGCTTGCCAATCCACGGGCGTCGAGCAGGTGGCCAGGTCGAGCGTGTACGGAATCGCGTCGACCGACATCCGGTATCGCGGACGCTCCCTCGGGACTCGATTGGGAACAACTTCGTTTGTATCCAATTCTTCAGACGATTCCGACACCGTGGCAACCTCATTGGGAACGTAATTTGGTTTTCAATCCTACGTTGCGATGCGTGGCATTGACTGAGTTCGCTTAGTCTGAGTTCGCGTCCAGAGGTGAATCAGTCGGCGTATCGGACATCAGCAACAAACGCTGACGACAAACCTCGAGCGAGCCTTCCAGAGCACGGCGACGTGGATTTCCCGGAGGGATCGATTCCTTGATGAGCCGTTCCGCTCTCTCCAACTTTTCGTGAGCCGCCGCAACCTGGCCCAGATCGACCAAGACATGGCAGGTGGTCCAGACCGGAGAGGGATCGCTTGGGTCAATCTGGGTCGCCCGTTCCAGGGGCTCAAGCGCTTCCTGCGTGCGCCCGAGCTTCCAGAGAGCAAAGCCTTGTTTTGCGAGATAGCGGCCGACTCGACCACCCAGTTGCTCGGCTTCGAGGAACTGGATGTAGGCCTTCCGCCAATCCTCCTGCAAGAGGTAGCAGTCTCCCAACGCTTCGCAACGTCGAGGGGATCGCCCTCGCGTATCGATCTGTCGCTGAAGGTCGGAGATCGCCGCGTCGAACTGCCCCAAGCGAGCCAGGCTCATCGCCCGGGCGATCGGGTGACGTCGTGGCCGTACCAAGAGGAGCAAGAAGAGGACGAGCAGGAGTCCGGCGATCCCCATCAGAAAGACGAAGAAGGCCCAGAACGCCACGTGAGCGCCAGCTCCGTTGCCAACCCGGTCGAACGCAGGCTTGCCCAGGTAGACACCTGCCCCCAGCAGTAGGCCGGTCACCCACCACACGATTCTTGGAATTGGTCGTGGCACAATCCTGCGAGAGCCCCGGTTGGCTCCCCCTCGCTGGGCAATGACAATCACCGAAAAGAGACTGACCCCAGCCGAGAATCCACCGATCATCGCGGCCAGGGATCGTAAAGCGAGGTCGTTGCTCGCGCGACCGGGTGAGACCCCCAATGTGCCCCAGCTTTGGGAACGATTCTTATTCCTTGGTGGGCTTTGCTTCGGCAGGCTTCACTTCGCGGCCAGCCAGGGGAACCCCGATGATCCGTCCGTGATAGACCATGTTCGAGCCGACGAATCCCTGGGTCTCGAAGATTGTCTGGCGTCGGTTGACCTTCTTGGATTGCGAGACCAAGACCAGGCGGTCACCCGGTCGTACCTGCCCTCGGAACCGGACGTCTTCCATCCCCCCGAACCCGAGGAACCCACCTTCCATCAGGTTGATAAAGTGGCAGTAGAAGCTCGACAACTGGGCCGCCGCCTCGCAAATCAGGACGCCGGGCATCAAAGCGTAATCCGGCATGTGGCCGCGAATCCAGAATTCGTCGTACCCGACGTCTTTGTAGCCGATGATCAGGTGTCGTTCCGGGTCGCACGAGATGATCGCAGTTAACTGCTCCATCTCGAACCGTTGCGGGTTGCCCAGACGAATTCCTTCCCGATCGATGAGCACACGGGAGGTATCAATCGTCGCGGGATCAACCAGGGCAACGGGCGGCATTCCAGAACGTCCTTTCCCAAGGCAGGCGATAATAGGCGCGGGCTGGTCGCCGCAACGGGAGGGACCAGTAACAATCTCAGATCCTGTCAGCGGTGCTCGTTTTGCCCCACACGGTGGATCCAGTCCGGCGCGAAGATTCCCGCTATCATGACCGGAGGCTGGGCCGACGACAAGAGGATTCATTCTCAAGTTGACGCAAAGGTCGCATAGTCATGACGATAGAAGCATCGTACCGGCGCTCACTCGGGACCATGGTGGCCTACGGATTCGACGTGGTTGACTTCGCCAGCGAGCTGGACCTCGCCCGCCACCTCGGTGCTGAAGTCCTGGAAATCTTCCCCGAGTGGCGAAGCGAACCCGACCCTTCTTCACTCCGTCTGCGGGTTTCCGATGCCGGTCTGGCCATCCACAGCGCCCACGGCTGTTGGGGGGGACAGGCGATCCAGGCGGCTCGCGTTGACCTTGGATTTCTCGATCTCCCACGTCATCGAGAGTCGGTTGAGGATCTCCAACGGTGCGTAGACTGGCTGAATGAGGCCGGAGGGACCTGTCTGGTTGTCCATCCAGGGGGCCTGTCCGACCCTGAGGAGACTCCAAGACGACGGGCGGCGCTCGCGCGCGGTCTCGGGCAACTTGCCGTGCATGCACGGGGCACCGGCGTTGTCATCTGCGTGGAAAATATGCCCCCGGGGGTTCATCCCGGGAGCCGAATGGCCGACCTGGCCGGCTTGGTGGCTGAACTCAACCAACCGGAGCTTGCGGTGACCCTCGATACGGGGCATGCGCACATCTCGGCCGACCTGGGGTCGGAAACCAGGGCCGCAGGCTGTTGGCTGCGGACAACCCATGTCCATGACAACAATGGGAGCCAAGATACCCATGAGCCACCCGGGCACGGCACCATCGATTGGGATGCCTGGGGACAGACGCTGGACGAGATCGGGTACCGAGGTCCGATCATGCTCGAATGTATCCGCCAGCTTCGGAAGCAACCTTCGACGATCAGTCCTCCCTTCCTGGAAACCCTCCAGCGTCTCACTCGAGGAGAACCATGGCCCTGAGGTGAAAGAGCCTCTGAAAACGCCACGCGAGCTCCGCAGAAGCTGGGGGGTTGTTGCCGGCAATGCCACATGCTCCGTCGAAGCCAGTTGAACTGCTCCCCAGAGGGGATCCCGTGGCGAAGAGAGTCTCGCCGGGCTGCCGATTAGGAACTCGAGGGCCGACGGCTCAGGACTGAGCGGGTACTGCCCCATTCACGGATGAGGTCGAGTTTCTGACGGGCAAAAGGAGGAGCAACGTCGTGGCACTCAACCTGAGCCGACGCGAAGCCCTGGGCGTCCTCGGCGCAATCGGGGCCGCGACGGCTTCGTCCGCGCCCACCCCGGCTGCGGCCGGACTCGTCGAGGTAGGCCGTTACGTCAAACGCCAAGGCGTCCACGGCCGAATGACCGGCGCCCAAGCTGCGGCAGCCGCCCTCCAATGCGAGGGAGTCCAGTGCGTCTTCGGGATTCCAGGGGCTCAGAGCAACGAGTTCTGGGATGCTCTGAAAGCGCGGCGGGTCCCCTACCTCCTAGTGACGAACGAATCGTCGGCCAGTGTCATGGCCGATGCAGCTGCCCGGGTCACGGGCCAGCCGGGGGTCTTCAACGTCGTCCCCGGGCCCGGCCTGACCAACGCGATGACCGGCATCGGCGAGGCGCTCCTCGACAGCGTCCCGATCGTGGGCATCATCACCGACGTGATCCAAGGGCCGGACGCTCCGCTCGGCCAAGTCCACTCGCTCCCCAACTCCGCGCTGCTCCGCCCGCTGGTGAAAGCCTTGATCGAGGTTCGCCACCAGGCCGAGATCCCAGGGGCGATCTACCAAGCGTTCGAAATCGCACGCTCGGGTGAACCGGGGCCGGTGGGAATCATGGTCTCCTTTCCCTTCTTCAACGAAGTGTGGGACTACGACCAGCCGCCACCGCCGCCACGCCCGCTTCCCTTTGACGAAAATGCGTATCGTCAGGTTCTCGGCCAACTCTCGAACCGATCCCGCCGTATCGGGATCTACGCGGGTCTGGGTTGCATGGATGCCAGCCCGGCGCTGATCGCCGTGGCCGAGATGTTGCAAGCGCCTGTGGCCACCTCGGTCAGTGGCAAGGGCTGTATTCCCGACAACCATCCGCTGGCCGTCGGTTGGGGATACGGCAAGCAAGGGACGCGCACCGCCGAGAAGACGTTCAAAGACGTCGATCTCGTGCTGGCCGTCGGCGTTCGCTATAGCGAGGTCTCGACGGCGAATTATGCGATTCCTCCCCACAACGTGATTCATGTCGACGCCAACCCGAACAACCTCGGAAAGAACGTTCCGACTTGCGTGAAACTCTGCGCAGATTCCCAACTCTTCTTCGATCGGTTGCTGGCCGACGCTTCGTTGGTTCAGCGTCCCCCCTCACCTCCGCTCTGGAAGAAGATCAAGGATGTCCGCCAGGTTGACCACCGCGAGAACGCATTCCCCAAGATCACTTGCGGCGTCGACCCGATGTATTTTCTGACGCAGCTCCGCTGCGCACTTGGCCCTGACGAACTGATCTTCGTTGACGTGACGGCATCCACCCACTGGGCTTCCGAGGCGATCTCCGTCCAAGGTCCGCGCCGCTACTTCACACCGACCAACAACCAAAGCATGGGCTGGGCAATTCCGGCCGCGATTGGGGCGCAACGAGTCCGGCCCGATCGACAGGTGGTCTCCGTCACCGGTGATGGCTGCTTCCTGATGTCGGCCATGGAACTGTCGACAGCTGCCCGCGCCTGCTTGCCGGTCAAGTTCTTCGTGCTTGACGATGGTGCTTACCACTACATGCAAATGCTCCAGGAACCGGTGTATCGCCGAACGACGGCCACCGAGATCGCTCGCCTCGATTACGGAGCCTTTGCCCGCGGAGTCGGCCTCGGCTACAACGAAATAGCCCAGAACCCCGATGTAGGGCCAGGCATCGGCCGCGCCCTGGCGACCCCCGGCCCTCTTCTCACCCGCGTCCTCATCAGCTATGAAGGTCGCGAGGTCCGGTGGCTCAACGCCCTCAAATCCACCTACGTCAGTCGCCTTCCCACGGACGCCAAGGTCAGGATGGCATCGCGGATCGGAGTGCGGTCACTGAGTCGACGTCCTGATGACGATTGAACCGGTTGTGTTGGACATTCCGGTAAAAGAGCGAAGTATAGCCAGTGTCTGACCGATAATCGAAACAGTCTCCAGGATCAATAATCGATTCCTGCCGACCTGAATTGAGGGTAAACCCGACGGAAAGCCCCTTGGTAATCTAGGAGGCTTGGGAATTTAATCCTTCTTAACAGGCCGGTTGGACTTCCTCGAAAGAGGTGGGGACCGTAAGATGCCCCGCCGATGCAGGCTCGACTGAGTGTGGCTGGATGCTGCCTGGTCGAAGTCTGCGGCGTCCATCGGATGAAGTGATAAACATGGATGTTAGCACAAATCCCTCGGTCCCTCATGTGGAGTTCTTCCCTCCTCCACACAAGCCGCGAGGACCGAGTCGTTGGATCGGCTGGGTGACTGATGATCACCGGCAGCTTGTCCGGTTCTGGCCGGTCGTCCAAAATATGGTCGTCCAGGATCTGCGCGTCCGTTACCAGCGTTCGATGCTGGGGTTCTTCTGGACGCTGCTGCATCCGATTCTGATGATGACGACTTTGACGATCGTCTTTTCGCAACTCCTCGTGATCAAGCGCGAGGACTATGCGATCTACCTTTTCGCCGGGATGGTTCCTTGGAACTTTTTCAGCGGAACGGTCAACGACTCGGCGTTCTCAATCATCCATAATGAGGCGCTGATTCGGAAGATCTTCTTGCCCAAGTTGATCTTCCCATTAACACGTTTATTGATCAACTTGACGACGTTCGTGCTCTCGATGGTGGCCCTGTTTATCCTGATGAAGCCGCTGGGCGTGCGATTCACCCCGCAGCTCTTGCTACTTCCAGTTGCCATCGCACTGCTGTCGGGATTCACGCTTGGTCTGGGCCTGATCGTGGCCACAACCAACACGTTCTTTCGCGATTGCGGGCACCTGGTGTCCGTGATCTTGCAGGCCTGGTATTTCATGACGCCGATCATCTATGAATCGACCAATTTGCCTCCCTGGCGACTTTGGGCGAACCCGGCGTACCCGTTTATCAAGCTTTTCCAGGTCATTCTCTCTGAAGGGAAGTGGCCCGACCCGTCTTTATTCTTGGCGGCTGCCGGCATTGCGACGGTCAGCCTGGGGATCGGTTATGTCGCATTCAAGTGTCATGAAGACAAGTTCGTCTTCCGACTCTAGTCGCGTTTTGCGGTGGGAACGCCATCTCCCCGCGACCGAGGCCCTGGTCGATCTCGAGGACGTCTCGCTCAATTTTGTGAGCTACTTCGACAAGACCTACTCGTTGAAGCGAGCGGCTCTCGACCTGCTTCTTCGCCGTGAAGCCCCCATGCCAACGTCCGAATTCTGGGCGTTGCGCGGGGTGAACCTTCGGATCGGCAAAGGGGAGCGGATCGGAATTGTGGGGTCCAACGGCGCCGGCAAGAGTACGCTCCTCCGGCTGATGGCGCGAATCTATCCGCCCACCTCCGGAAATCTCCGGATTCGCGGAACGGTTGCGCCCCTCATCGAAATGGGAGCGGGATTCAACCCCGAACTTTCGGGGACGGACAACATCATGCTCAACGGCGCGATGCTCGGCATCAAGCGCCGCGAGATGCTCGAAAAGGTCGACGGGATCTTCGCGTTCACCGGCCTCCGCGAGTTCGCCGACCTGCCGTTGAAATACTATTCCAGCGGCATGTTCATGCGGCTTGCGTTTGCGATCGCGACCGAGATTGATCCCGATATTCTCCTCATCGACGAATCCTTGGGCGCGGGTGATGCCGCGTTCGTCAAGAAGGCGAAAGAACGGATCATGGGTCTGCTCGACCGATCCAACGTGGTCATAATCGTGTCACACGATATGAATGCGTTACGCGAGATGTGTACACGAGGCATCTGGATGCGTCGCGGACAGGTTGCCGGAGACGGGCCGATTGATGAAGTAATCAAGCGATACATGCAAGAAGAAGGTCCGAGCCCGTCTTGACCGATTCTTCGCCCGGCTTATCATGCGATCGCCGGCCCCATTGGGCCGGCGCGCTGGCTGGATCCCCTTGGGTCGATGGAGTGACCCGCCCATGTCTCTTGCCTGCTTAGCGATCGTCGCATCCTCCCTCGTGGGATGGCCTGACATCACCGTGCAGCCAAGTCGAGGCGATCGTGCGCACTCGGCCTCTTATCGCAACCTGGCCAGCCTCGACCGGCCGACTGATCGGACGCTCGATACGATCAAACGCTACGACCTGTCGCGCCAGTATCGCTTCGGGACCGATCGAGTGCTCTCCAGCCTCGTCAAGCTCGCCCGTGAGCGTCCCGAGCCTGAGCTGGTCTACGCTCTTGCCGAGCTTTGCTGGGTTGAGGGGCGTCGACTCGACAAATGGCGAAAAACGAATGCCATTGACTACTATGTCGATGCAGTTGCCTATGCCCACGATTTTCTGACCGACCCCGAACTGGTCCGCCCGGATGGTCAGCGTGGGTCCGATCCGCGTTACAGAACCGCCATGGATCTGTACAACGCGGGGCTCGAGCGCCTTCTCCGCGCTGCGCAAGCCACGGGGCCGATCACCCCCGAAGGGTCGATCAAGCTCAAGATTCGCGGCCAAGAGCAAGTGTTTCGGGTCTCGCTGGCAGATTCCGCCTGGGCGGTTGACGACGTGGATAAGCTCATTCTCGCTTCGGATTACGAGGTGAGCGGTCTGATCTCGAAAACGTACCACTACGGCCTTGGCGTTCCCTTGATTGGCGTCCGCTTGGCCGACGGTCCCGCGCAGGAGGAAACCCGGTTTTATCCGCCGGAAATGACCTTCCCGCTGACCGCCTACCTCAAGCCCACATCGCGCCTTCGCGACACGGAAGGCGACCTCAATGCGACCCGCGAGTGCACGCTCGAACTGATCGATCCGGTCAGGACCAGGACGGTCTGTCCGCCGCTCCTGATTCCGGTCGAGTCGGACTTCAGCACCCCCCTGGCCTACATGTGGTCGCGAACCGACCTGAATCGTTATCGGTGGACCGGATTGCTCCGCCCGGATCAGGCCATTGGTCGCGCGAACTTGATGCTCCTGCGGCCCTACGAGCCCGGCAAGATTCCCGTCGTGATGGTCCATGGCCTGATCTCCAGCCCGCTGGCCTGGATCCCCATGATCAATGAGCTGCTCAACGACCCGAATGTCCAGCAGCGCTACCAGTTCATGCTCTACATGTACCCGACGGGCGTGCCCATTCCGATCGCCTCGGCAATGCTTCGCGAGTCGTTGCGGGAAGCACAACGGAAGTACAACCCCAACGGAGCCGACCCGGCCTTCGATCAGATGGTCCTGCTCGGACACAGCATGGGCGGACTGCTCAGCCATGTGATGACTCTCGACAGTGAAGACAAGCTCTGGCAACTGAATACCGACCGGCCATTCAAGGAAATCGACGGCCCAAAGGCCGTCCTCGACGAGCTTCAGGGCTACTTCTTCTTCAAGCCGCTCCCGTTTGTCAAACGTGTCGTTTTCTTGGCGACCCCGCACCGAGGCTCGGATCTGAGCCGGAGTCTCGTCGGCCGAGTCAGCTCAGGGTTGATTGCCTACTCCGACCACATCAATGAACTCTTGTTGAAGCTGGTCAAAGAGAATCCCGACGCGTTCGACAAGCGCCGATTCCGCCGGCTGCCGACAAGTATCGAGACCCTGGAATCGATCTCACCCAACACACCATCGATCCTCAAGGCGATCCTGATGATGAAGCCGCAGCCGGATGTGGTCTTTCATTCGATCATCGGATCCTTGAAACCGGCTGGTGTTGATATGACAACCGACAGCGTCGTCAACTATGGAAGTGCCCACCTCGACGGCGTCGAGTCGGAGCTCATGGTCCGATCCGATCACGGCGTCCAGAAAGATCCCGAAGCGATTCAAGAAGTCCGCCGCATCCTTCTGAAGCACGCAGCCGCCCTGGGCGGCGCCACGCCTCCGTCGACCGTGTTGGCGGTGCCGACTGGTTCGCGGTAGGTCGGTCTGTCCCCTTGGAGAGGTTCCATGCTCGGCCTGAACTCTTTGGCATCTGCGATCCGGGGAAGTTTATGGCTCGTCCGTCGGGGGGGCCTGCGTCAGCGGCTCGATGAGTTGGATCGGCGATCCGCCTCGCTGGAACATCTCGTGGACCATCGTTTGATGGATCTGGGCAGCCGTCTTGACCTGATCCTTCGAGAAATGAGTTCCCTCGCCGGACGACTCGAACAGATCGAGCAGCAATCCACCACGGCCCACAACCTTGACCATGTGAGATGGAGGGAGCTTGGTCAAAGGCTCGAAGCCTTCTCCGGTGACGTGGCAGGGACGGCCTTTCGCACGGAGCAACGCCTCTCGGACATCGGTGACACGGCCCAAGGCGCGCACGATCGTGCCTACGACGCCCTCCGTAAAGTCGATCAAATCGACGATCTCCTCCGGTCGCGCAGTCGCGTGTTCGGCCACGAGATGTTCCTCGATCCGACCGACTCGATCGTCTCGCCGATGCTGCTTCGAGATGGCTACTTCGAGCCCTACGAGACTACGCTGATCGAGTCTCAGGTCAAACCGGGGGACGTCGTCCTCGACATCGGCGCAAACATCGGCTACTACACCTTGATCTTTGCCCGGCTGGTTGGAGACAAGGGACGCGTCTATGCGTTTGAGCCCGACCCGACCAACTTCAGGCTCCTGAAGAAAAATGTCCGCGCGAATGGCTACCAAAACGTCATTTTCGTCAACAAGGCCGTTGCCGAAACGTCCGGTCCGCTCTCCCTCTATCTTTGCCCCGACAACAAGGGGGACCACCGGATTTTTGCTTCCGAAGACGACCGGGACGCCATCCCCATTCAGGCAACCACGCTTGATGAACATTTTGCCGACTACCAAGGCAAAATCGACTTCATCAAGATGGACATCCAGGGATCCGAAGGCCGTGCCGTCCGCGGAATGCAAAAGGTCCTTCGTCGACATCACGACGTCAAGATCATCACCGAGTTCTGGCCGGCCGGTCTGCGACGGAGCGGCATCGAGGCGAAAGAGTACCTCGCCGATCTCGAGCGCCAAGGTTTCGGGCTCTTTCGCATTGATGAAGACGAAGAGACAACCGAGTCGACCACAACGCAGGAGCTTCTCTCGCTCTATCCCGACACGCGCGAAGACTTCGGTAATCTTTACTGCGCGCGAAGCGCCTGAACCGGCTCGGATCGATTCAGCAAGGTTTCATAGAATGGCATAGGCTTCTTTCCTCCAGCAGTGGCGGGAGAACGGGAATGCCCTTTTCTCCCTCGAACGGATGACGATCGTGGTCTGATCGAAAGACGGCGCATTTTTTGCAAGTTGCCCCGTGGCGAGACGTCCCGGCCAGGCGTCGAGGACTCGCCGCGTTGAGGGGGAACGGTCCAGCCATGTTCTTTCAACCGATCATTCAGCGGTTTTCCGGGGCGCGCCATGCGAATCCTCCAGGTGAAGCGCGGATCGCCATCGTCAGTACGCCACGGTCGGGCAACACCTGGCTCTGTAACATGCTGGATCATGCCTATGAGTGCGCGACCCGTGAGCACGGCGAGTTAGCCCTTTACAACCCGCTCGACGCACCGTGGCTCAACCTTCCCGACCGATGCATCGTCATGACTCACTGGCAACGGGCCGAACCGCTGCCGACGCTCTGGAAAGAGCATCGGTTCTTCACCATTACGCTCGCCAGGCACCCACTCGACGTGCTCATTTCGATCCTGCGCTATGCACCCTGTGAGGGCTCCCTCGGCTGGCTTGCCGGCCAGGAGGGGGATGAACGGCCGATCTTCGGCGTCTCGCCTGAGAGTGAAGAATTCATTCGGTATGCCACCAGCCGCCGTGCCAAAGCCCTCCTCGCTGTGAGTACCCAGTGGTGGAAAGCGCAAGGGGTCCATCGGATCCGCTATGAGGATCTGGTTCGCAACCCGAAGCGGCAGCTTTTGCAAATATCAAAATCGCTGGGAACTTCGCCATCGATCGGTTTCGACGAGGCGGTCACCGCGTGTGCGATGCAGCGAATTCGCAACCCGATCACCGCGCGACAGATCTGGCCCGGCAAGCCTGGCCTCTGGAGGACGCTTCTCACGTCCCATGTCGCCCTCCGGATCGCCGCGGCCCATAAGGACGTCTTCTCGGCGCTCGGTTACGTGTGCAACCCTGATCGAACGCTCGACTCGCGCAAGGCCTCTCACAACTGGTCACGAATCATCATGGCCAAGGCGGGAGGACTCGCTTATGGATCATCGCAATCGGTAGCCTGATCGCCCGTGCGCATCTAAGGTCGCTCGACCCGGCTGCTGGGAACCGCTACACTGCAATGGGTTGACGTAATCCCGATTCCCATCCTTCGGATGCCGACGCTGATGATCGAGAACTTGGCCGACCGACTCGTGAAGTTTGCCCTTGAAACCCGATTCGATGACCTACCCGAGGTCGTCATTGTCGAAGCCAAGCGACGGCTGCTCGACGCATTCGGTTGTGCCGCCGGTGCTCTCGAAGATGAGGCCCCGTTGGTGGCTCGCCGCGCGGCCGCAAAGGTCGGCGGTGATCGCGGTTCCGCGCTCTTCGGCGGTGGGCGGGCTTCGGCCGATTGGGCGGCGTTCTCGAACGGGGTCCACATTCGTTATCTCGACTGCAACGACACTTATCTCTCACTCGAGCCGGCCCATCCCAGCGACAACTGGGCAGCGGTCATGGCGGCCGGAGAAGAGGTCGGAGCAGATGGCCGCGCCTGGATTACCGCTGCGGCAATTGCCTACGAGGTGCAGTGCCGCCTCTGCGATGCCGCCAGCATTCGGGCCCGGGGCTGGGATCATACGACCTACGGCTCGCTCTCCACGTCCTTGGCCGCGGCGAAACTCTTCAGCCTCTCGCACGCCCAGGCGGTCCACGCCCTCGGGATCGCGGGAACGACCGGGACCGCGCTTCGCTTGACCCGCGCCGGTGAGTTGTCGATGTGGAAGGGATGCGCCTTCGCCCACGCCGCGCGCAACGGTGTTTTTGCGGCGATGCTTGCCAGGGAAGGGATGACCGGCCCTGCCCCCTTGTTCGAAGGTGATATGGGATTCTGTCAGCAGGTCTCCGGTCCGCTCGAACTGCCCAAGCTGGGCGGCCCCTCGGCGGACGACTGGATGCTCCCCAAGACTTCGATCAAGTTCGTCCCCGCCGAGTACCATAGCCAGTCCGCCATCGCGGCCGCGTTTGAACTCCGCCCGCAGATCTCCGACCTGACCAAAATTCGCTCGATCGAGATCGCGACCTTCCGCACGGCGGTCGAGATCATTGGTCAGGACCCCGAGAAATGGCGGCCGAAAACCCGAGAGACCGCGGATCACAGCCTCCCTTACTGCACGGTGGTCGCGCTTCTCGATGGCGAAGTCTCAGCCAGGCAGTTCCTCCCCGAGCGGCTTTCCAACCCTGCCCTGCTCGATCTCGTCTCGCGCACCACGGTCATCGAAGATCCTAAGCTGACGGCCGGATATCCCTCGGGAATTCCCAACCGAGTACGCGTCAGCCTTGAAGATGGCACGATCCTTGAGTCGGAAGTGGCGTTCCCGCCCGGGCACGACAAGAACCCGCTCACAGATGCGCAGCTCGCCGTGAAATTCCACGGCCTGGTCGACCCCGCGCTTGGCTCTTCGCGTGCCCAAGCAATCTGGGATCGGCTCTCGCGACTCGAGTCTGACCCCCAACCTCACGAGTCGATTTCCCTCCTCAATCCCGGTTGAACTCTGCCGAATCACTCCAGAAATCCGAAGATCAAGACATCACGACTATTGCTTTTCAGGGGCGAGCGGGGAGCGTAAGCTCCCTGTCCCTCCACGTTTCTGAATGCTTCTTCGAGGGGGCGTTCCCCCTGGTCAATGGTGAATCGGAATTGTGGAAAACCGCCCGATGGGGTAAGACACCGAGCGAGTCGCCCAAGAATTGTCATAACGACCCAATCAAAGGATCGGACGACTCCCTCGGCGTAGCGAGCTCATTCATGGACGAATGCTCAGGGCGGACGAACCTGTCTCAATCATCCGAAACGACCGGCTTCCGCGTCATTGACCGAATCGAGGTGCAACCTGGGCTCACCTTCTCGGCGGTGATCGACTCCGCTGCATCCGACGCGATCAGTCAAGGCCTTGCGGCGGGTCGTTTTCCGGCTTCGACCCGGCCTGCGATTGAATATTTGCAGGCGTCGACGCCGCGTGGTGGGCGTGTTCTCGACCTTGGAACTCATGTCGGCACTTTCACGCTCGCGGCGGCGGCGCTTGGATATGAGGTCATCGGTGTTGAAGCCTCGCCGCAAAACGTCTCACTCTTAAGAGCGAGCCTTCAACATAACGGGTTCGATCGCGTCCAGCTCGTCAACGCGGCGGTCAGCGATCGCCCGGGGACACTCGAGTTTTCGCAGGCGGGCCCGTACGGTCATGTGGGGGCCCCCGATGCAGGCCAAACTTCGGTGTCCGTCCCCGCGTTGAGTATCGATGACCTCATGGCGGAACGAGGCTGGGATCGGGTCGACTTTCTCAAGATGGATATTGAGGGTTCAGAGATCGCCGGCCTCAAGGGAATGCCACGGCTGCTGTCGGCCCCTGATGCACCAACGATCTTCGTGGAGTCGAATGGGCACACGCTGCGATTCTTCGACGAGTCTCCCGCTCATTTGAAAGCGATCCTGACAGGTTATGGCTACCGAAGCTTCCTCATCGAGCTTGGTCGGCTCTGTCCGGTTCAACCGGACGACTTTCAGCCGATCACCTGTGTCGACTATCTGGCCTTGAAACGATCGACGCCAGTCTTGGATGTGTGCCGGGTCGACCGACCGCTCACGTTCCGGGAACTCGTGGTCCGCATTATCCACTCGGCCCATTCGTCACACGACTCCGAGCGACTCTATATTGCCAACGCGCTTACAACGGCGTCCTCGGAGATTCTCGGATCGAAGCGGGTCCATCAGGTGGTGGAGTTGCTCCGTCAGGACCCGTGCAAAGACGTCCGTTTGGCCGCCGCTGCGATTGCACTTCAGCCCGGGCGGACGGATTGGTGGGGCGGCTGGCACCGAGGGGTCGAAGCCATCCGAACGCCTTTCCTTTCAAGAATCCGCAGGACACGTAACCCAACGAATTCGACCACGGATCACGGTTGAGCACCCGATGATTCTCCAACGTTCAGTGAAGGGGCAGGGTCGGTCCTGCCGATTCAAACGGTTGGAATACGCGACGCTCGGGCGTTTTTCGATCGCTTGGATAGGCGATTGATCTCCATTCAACGGCAAGGCCAGTGCTCCTCAAGGACGAGGATGAAGCATGCTTTTTAATACGTTCCATTTCGCGTACTTCTTCGCGATCCTCCTGCCGCTTTACTGGGTCCTTCCTCACAAGCCGCAGAACTATCTGCTCTTGGCTGCGAGTTATTACTTTTACTCGTGCTGGGATCCGCGGTTCTTGTCGCTCCTCCTCCTCTCGACGGCGATGGATTACGCCTGTGGACTGGCCGTCGACCGTATCGAGACACCACGAAAACGCAAACTATTCGTGGCGATCAGCATGGTGTTAAACCTTGGCATGCTTGGCTACTTCAAATATTACAATTTCTTTGCCGAAAGCCTTCAGGACGCATTAGCTCGAGGTGGCATCTCGGTTCCCTTGGCTCAGTTGAACGTGGTCTTGCCGATCGGCATCTCCTTCTATACGTTCCAGTCGATGAGTTACGTCATCGACGTCTACCGACGCGACATCAAACCGACGAGAAACTTCATCGAGTTCGCCGCCTTCGTCTCGTTCTTCCCTCACCTGGTCGCCGGGCCGATCATGCGTCCGACAACGCTGTTGCCCCAAATCGAGAAACCTCGGCGATTCAACCTTCAGCAGTTTTACGAGGGGATCTACCTGATTTTCTGGGGTCTGACCAAGAAGGTCGTCGTCGCCGACAACCTCGCGACCATCGTGACGGATCTGTTCAACCGGTGGGAAACCATCGATGGCGGTCTGGCTATGATTGCGATCTATGCGTTTGCCTTCCAGATCTACTGCGACTTCTCAGGGTATACCGACGCCGCACGCGGAATCGCCAAATGCCTGGGGATTGAGCTGGCCCTCAACTTCAACCTCCCCTACTTCGCCACCAGCCCGCAAGACTTCTGGAGCCGCTGGCATATCAGTCTTTCCACCTGGTTGCGTGACTACCTCTACATTCCTTTGGGGGGAAGCCGGGGCGGTCAGTTCAAGCTTTATCGTAACTTGATGTTGACCATGATCATCGGCGGGCTCTGGCACGGGGCGGCCTGGACCTTCGTGCTCTGGGGCTTTTACCAAGGTCTCTTACTGGTTGCTCACCGGCTGGCGCGTCCGCTCCTGGACCGTGTTCGCCCAACGGATTTGATCGACCGCGCCTGCTGGAAGGCGTTGCGAATCTTCGTCACCTTCCACCTTGTCTGCCTCGGCTGGTTGATCTTCCGCGCCAGTTCCATCGCTCAGGTCAGAGGCATGCTCGGGGCCATCGTTTACAGGCCAGCCATTCCTGCCTCTGCATATATCCTTCCGGTCTCGGTCTGTATTCTCCCCCTCCTGCTCGTCCAGATCGTCCAGTTCCTCTCGAAGGACCTTGATGTCGTCTTCCGAACCCCCTGGTACGTCCGCAGCGTCTTCTACACGGTCTGCTTCTATGCGTTCGTCTTGGCCGGGAACTTCGGCGGCAGCCAGTTTATTTACTTCCAGTTCTGACCGGAATGAGAGAACCGAAATGCCCATGCCGCCACTTCGCCAGCGCGGCTCGGTCATACCGGGCGGTCTGCTGGGGATGCTCATCCTGTTCGCGGTAATCGAGGTCCACATCGCGAAACATACTCTCGACTTCACCCGGTCCGACTACTGGGATTGGAGATTGACCGGCAGGTATGCGAAGCATTCTACACCTGGTTGCCAGGTCCTCTGCTTTGGAACAAGCCGAATTCAGCAGTCGATCGTGCCAAAGGTGATTGAGCACCAGAGCGGATTGAAGGCCTGGAATTTGGGACTCTGTTGGGGGCAAGCTCCGGCCACCTACTTCCTCCTGAAACGAGCGCTCGAGGCGGGCGCAAAGCCGACCTCGATCCTCGTCGAATATCATCCGACCACCCTGAGCGAAGATCCGTGGAGCGCGAAGGGCTTCTGGCCCGACCTGTTGAATTTCCAGGAGTCGGTCGACCTCGGTTGGTCCGGCCGCGATGCCACGTTCCTTGCATCAACGGTCCTCGCTCACAATGTCCCGTCGGTCAAGGATCGGTCACACATCCAGACCATGGTCCTGGAAGCCCTTGCCGGCAGAAACGCCACCATGTGCGCGTCCACGCTCACCTCAATGCGCAATCGGAACATTAACCGAGGCGCGTTTGTCATGCCAGGTGACGTCGGCTTTCAGGGCAAAGTCGGCGAGAATTACCAAGCGGCCTTCTTCGGTAAGCCTTGGTCTTGCACGTCATTGAACGCCTCTTATATCCGGCGATTCCTTGAGCTGGCGAGTGCGCGGAATATC
Organism: Singulisphaera acidiphila DSM 18658; assembly: GCF_000242455.2. Taxonomy (GTDB): domain Bacteria; phylum Planctomycetota; class Planctomycetia; order Isosphaerales; family Isosphaeraceae; genus Singulisphaera; species Singulisphaera acidiphila. Next base: position 2,779,488 of record NC_019892.1, on the reverse strand, counting down.
CAGATTTACTGGGTTCTGCCCCCTTTCGCCCCCGAGCTTCAGGAGAAGCGAGAGCAGTCGGATAATGTCGCGCTCTATACGACATTCGTGCGCCAATGGATGGCTGCATTCCCGAATCTAATCGTCCTGGACGCGGAACACTCGAACTTTGCTGCGAAGGTTTTTTACGACGCCTCCCACCTCGATCGAGAAGGAGCTCTCGCGCTCAGTGCTATGGTCGGGAACCAACTCCGATCCGTGCAAGGGCAACCTCCCAAGGATCGATGGGTCACGCTTCCGCAGTATCAAGCGTGGCGGCCTGCTTTTGAAGTCGAGGATGTATTCATGACACAAGCTTATCTCCAGAAACATGGGACCTTCCGGCGATGATATCGCCCACTCTCGCTCGAATCGCCGGAAGAGTTCCGCGCGGGCTGCTCGGGATGATCGGGATGATCATTCTAATCGAGTCTATAATTTCCTATCATCATCTTGATTTCACTCGCTTTTATATTCATGACTGGAAAGCGATCGGGAGTACGGTTCGGCTGCGATCACCTGATTGCTCACTCCTCTGCTTTGGTGATAGCCTTGTGAAATTCGGGGTCTTGCCGCGAGTGATTCAGGATCGAACCGATGCGCGGGTGTATAACATGTCGCTCTGCGGCGGTCAGGCCGCCTCGAGTTATTTCCTGCTTCGCCGGGCGATCGAGGCGAAGGCGAGACCGTCCACTGTGCTTGTTGACTATGCTCCTCATCTCCTGATGGCCGGACCAAGCCACAACATGCGCCAATGGCCCGAGCTCTTGAGTCTGAGCGAAGGCGTCGAACTCGGCTTGGCCGCGAAACACGCGGGGTTCTGCGCGGAGCTGGCACTGCGGTGGATCTTTCCTTCCATGAAAGACCGGGATGAGGTACGGAGCGGTATTCTGGCAGCATTCCGGGGAAGGCCCGCCTCTCGGCGAGACGAGGTCCTGGCTCATTGCCAGATCTGGGAGGACAATCTGGGGGCTGAACTTCATCCTGACCGGTCATCGTTTGATGACGAAGTCGATCTCTCCAATCCCAGCTACTTTCCCCGCAACTGGTCGTGCCATAAGGTTAACGAATATTATATCCATCGATTCTTAGAACTTGCTGCCTCGAATAATGTCCAGGTTGTCTGGCTCCTGCCCCCTGTCGCTCCCAAATTCCAGGCTCACCGTGATGAGTTGGGCCTGGAGGCGAGATACGCGTCATTTTTAAAACCGTTGATAACAGAGTATCCGAACCTCACGGTGTTTGATGCTCGGTATTCAGGGTATGATTCGTCGCTCTTTGTCGACCCCCTTCATCTGAGTCGTCGCGGTGCGGACGCCTTCAGCCGAGAGATCGCCACCGCCTTGGCGACAATCGGCGCGGTGGCCTCCCCTTCCGACCGTTGGGCCCAGTTGCCGGACATTCGTTCAGGAATCGCCTGGAGCCTCATGAACGAACGTCCGAATTCGAGCGTTGCTCTTCGCTTGCCAATCAAAGGACATCGACAATGAACGATGTGCCCCGGAATGACCGGCGTGGCTCAGTTCCTGTTGGCTTGCTGGGAATGGTCGTCCTGATCATGACGATCGAGCTCGGTGTCATGCGCGGCAACCTTGATTTCATGGACAACGTTGCCGTGAGCTGGAAATACACGGGGAAGATCGTCAAGCGAAAGGCCAAGGGGAACTCGCTCCTCTGCTTTGGCGATAGTATGTTGAAGTTCGGTCTCATGCCCCGGGTACTTACCGAAGGCACGGGGCAAAAGTCGTATAGCCTCGCTGTTTTGTGTGGATCAGCACCGTCGAGTTACTTCTTGCTCCGACGGGCCCTGGACAGCGGAGCTCGTCCGTCCGCGGTCGTCGTCGATTACGCGCGGTTGATCTTGGGAGACGGCCCTGCCTCGGAGTCTCGGCCCTTTCCTTGGGTCGAACTCCTCAAACCGCGCGAGGCGGCCGAACTCTGTTGGACGGCTAAAGATCCGAATCTGGTGACTTCGATCGGACTTCGCTGGGTGTTGCATTCGGTCAGACAACGGCAGGAGATCAGGACCCACGTGGTCGCCATGTTGAGTGGGAAGCCAACCGGTCAACGCGACGTGGCCCCCGCGCTCTGGCGGAACTGGAATACGAACGAGGGGGGGCAAGCGAATCCCAAGGCTGAGCCTTTTGAGGATATCGTCATTCCCGAGAGCCACCCGATCAAGCCTGGTACATGGTGCTGCGATCCGGTGAATGAAACGTACGTTCGCAAATTCATCGAGCTCGCTCAAAGCCACCACATCAAAGTCTATTGGATGCTGCCACCGAGCACGCCTGGAACTTTCTCACATTGGGTTCATAGCGGCGACGAACAATTGTACATCGATTTCGTCCGCAAGCAGCAGAGCCAGTACCCAAATCTGTTCGTTCTCGACGCCCGCGATTGCGGTTACGAGAAGTCGGTGTTCGTCGATGGGGTCCATCTCGATCGGGACGGTGCCGCTGCCTTGAGCGCAGGGGTTGCACAGGCTCTTCGCCACTCGATGTCCGAAGCGGGAGTGGAGCATGCTAAATGGGTCAAAATTTCGACTTTTGATGACGTAAAGTCACGTGTCGCTATCGAGGATGTTACGGAATCGCGCCTGGCTTTGAAGGCAGCGATGGGACAGCGGAAGCGGCGATAACTGCGAACGTTCCCATAACCTTACGGTGGTTGAACCCTTGGGGGCCGATTGGGGGAAGGCTCTCCGCGCGGGAGCCGGAGACTTCCTGATTTGGCGATTGGCAACGAATTTGTTGAATCGCAGTGACTGATTTTTTATAAAAACACACTGAAGTTATGCTTAAAACAGCAAAAACTCATTGACCGTGTTGAAAGCGTGGATGCGGAGGCGGGGAAAGAGAATTCAGAGCACAAGCCAGGTGGAAGGGATCGGAGTTCGCTTGCCAGGTAGGCATCAACCTCCCATTTCGCGATGTGGTGGCTGGCTAAAGCCTCCTCGGCACGCCTGAAAAAAAAAGGGAGCTTGCGCTCCCCGTTTGACGGTTCGTGTCGCCCCAAGTCCTAGCCGGCCCGTAGCTTTTCGGCGGGAGCGATCTCGCCAGCGATCGCCAGCTTCTCTGACTCCGGCGCGAGTTCCTCAACCGTCTGCTGGAGGTAATCAACCTGCCGTTGGAGACGGACGAGTTCGCGGACGACGTGCTCCATGAGCGTGTTCGTCTCGTCGGAGAGGAGTTGCTCGGTAGGGCGAAGGCAGCGGGAGAGATAGCTCTCGAACTTGTGCAGAAATGGCCGACGGATCGGCAATGTTCCGCGCCAGAGTGCTTTTGCGACTTTCTTCACGAGTCGTTTCATGAATTCACCTGGATCAACGATTCCCGAGGGGAAGTGCGGGATCGCCCCGCACTGTCCGAGATTTCAGGCGATGATGGCCCTGCCGGAACGCCTCAGGCGCGCCTCACGGAAGGTCTTTCCTGCTGAGGCAAGTTGCCTGTGGGAGCGTTCGATCGCCTCGACGTATTGCGCAGCCACGCGAGGCCATTCGTGATGTTCGAGGCAATGCTTCCACGCGGCTTCGCCCAACCGCTTTCGCTCGACCTGGTTGCTCGCCAGATCGAAGAGGGCCCGACGCAAGCCGTCGATCCCTTCGGTCTCCCAGCGCACCTTGCGAACCACCTCAGCAGGGTAGTCCGAGAAGGTTGCCACGTCGGTGACGATCGTCGGGACCCCAGCGGCCAGCATGTTGAGCAACGCCCCTGAAGTTTCGCCATTGGTCGGTGGCAGCCGCAGGTTGACCCCAAGGTCGGTCACCGCGATCAAGTCGGTGAAATTGCTCCAAGGTTGGCGACCCAGGAACCGGACGCGATCGAGGAGCCCGAGGGCCGCGGCCTGCCGGCGAGCAATCCCGCCATCGGCATCTTCGCCGACGAACAAGAACATCGCCTTCTCATTGGCCCTTGCCACCGCCTGGAATGCGTCGAGCGCCTCGGGATTCATTTTATCGGGATGAATGAAACCGAAGCTGGCGACGATGAGAGCATCCTGCGGCAGGTCGAACCGCGTGCGGATGGCCGCCTTCTCCGACTCGGAGGGGAGCCTCGGCCAGATCCCGTGAGGGATGACCATCGTTCGTTCGGCATGTTCAGGTCGAGTGGCTTCCACCTGGGCCAAGCACCACGGCGAGTGAACGACGACCAAGTTGGGTGTGTCGAACATCCGGCGGTTGAGATACCACCCGCGTTTGGCGCATTCTCTCGCCACGACTTCCCAATCCCAGTCCACGCTCTTGAGCACCGACCGGATCTCGTCCTCGTGTTCGGGATACCAGTGGAGGAGCTCGTTGCGAATGTATTCTCGCTCCATCCCCCGGGAGTGCCCATAGTGGAGATGGAATCCGGCCAGGCAGAAGTCGTGGAGTGTGGCGACTCCGGGATGACGGAGCATCGTCTCATAGAGGTAACTATGATAACGGGAGTTGCCCATTTGATAGACGATCGCATGATAGTCTTTCGTCCCCGCGTAGAGGCCGAAGACGCGCGCGTCGATGCACTCGAACTCGTCGGATGCGAGCGCAAGATCGGGGCGATACCCGATGTCGTGGAACAGGTCGATCTTGTACGTTTTCTTCAGCTCATTGAGCAGGAAAACGGAATAGTCGGAGATCCCCGACTTGCGCGGAGGGAGCGGCGAGAAGTAGGCGATCCGGGGGCGATTCGCATGGGCCCGATCGATCCGGATCCGCGGCAGTGCTCGTCGACGGCCCAGGCTTTCCACGGCTTTGGCAGCCCGTTCGGCCGTCAAGTCCCAGCTGAACTGCTGCGACTGAACCGAGGCACGATCCCGAAGTGTCTGCGCAAGTTCGGGGTTCGCGAGGATTCGCTCCAATTTCTCGGCGATGTCACTGGCGTCGCTGACGTTGGCGAGCAGTCCGGCGTCGCCGACGACCTCGATCTGCGACGAGTTGTTTCCCGCGATCACAGGGGCACCGCACTGCATCGCTTCCAGCAGCGGGAGTCCGAAGCCTTCGTAAAAGGAGGGGAGCACAAACGCGGAGCAGCGCTGGTAGAGAATCCGTAGCGTCTCGTCGCTTACCTCGTTGGTCCAGATGAAGTCTTCAACGCCATGCTCTTTGGCGTATTCGCGAACCTCGGCGATCTCCCAGGCGCCCGACGAGAACGTGAGCACAAGCTGATACTGGTGCTTGAGCTTTTCGTCCAGCCTGCCGAACGCGTCGATCAAGCCTCGCGTGTTCTTGCGGTCGACCAGTCCACCCACGTTCAGGACGTAGGGCTTGGTGATCCCGAGGCCCTGCAGGACGGCGGCCGATGGTCCGGTGAGTGCCGGTGAAGGATCAGGCACGAAGAATTTTCGGTCGCAGCCGGCGCCGATCGAGACAACCCGCTGCTCGGGGATATTTAGAGTCGTAAGGATATCCTGGCGGGTCGCGTCGGAGATGGCGAGGAGAAGATCGTACCCTCGCAATGCTTCGAGACTGCGATAGTAGCGCATCAGGATCGGGTCGTAGGCGTTCTCAGCGGGGAAGAGGAACGGAATCAAGTCGTAAACGACCGCCGCCATCTTCAAGCCGTTGAGCGGAGGAGCCGGTGGGCAATAGTTGTCCCACGGCTCGAAGGGGCTCAGGACCAGGAGGAGATCGAGGCTGTCAGGGTTGGTCCGCACCAACCGGTCCATCCGCTGGGTGACCGTTCCGCCATCCGACTCGGAGGTCTGCCCGATGATGCGGACCGTGGCACCCTTCGCCTCAGGGATTCTCTCGGCCGAGAGCGATTCATAGACGTAGAAAACGAACTCGTGTCCGTCATCTCTGGCCAAGAGCGACGACACCAGATTGATGCCGTAGCGACCGATGCCGCGGTGGCCGTGATGGGGGGACTGCACCCCGAGCATGTCGACGCCGATTCTCACGGGAACGACCTCCTTGTCGTTTCATGCCTCATCATGAGGCACCGATCGCGGAAGTTATCCCTATGGCAGTTTCACGTCAACACCAAGACGCCATGATCGGCGCCTCCGCCGCCACCTCATGACGTTCCACGAGAATTGACCACGCCCCTCGCTTCGATACGATAATTCATGGTCGCTGGGCTCCCTACACTTTGTTGGATCCGTCCTGACGTCCGAGAACTCGAGGAACCCTCATGCCTTCTCCTGGTGCTCGATTACGTGCGGCGTGGGTGGAACAGCCGATTGCCATTCCCGGAGCCTTCAACGCCCTGACAGCGAAACTCGCGGAACGGCTTGGCTTTGCCGCAGTCTACCTGTCAGGCGGAGCGCTCTCGGCAGGGTGGGCGGGGCTCCCGGACATCGGTCTCCTGTCCCTCACTGAGTTTGTGGAGCAGGCTGCTGTGATCGCCCGTGCGACCTCACTGCCGTTGCTCTGCGACGCCGACACCGGGTTCGGAGAGGCGATCAACGTGGTGCGCACCATCCAACTTTTCGAGCAGGCAGGAGTCGCGGGGGTCCACCTCGAAGATCAGGTCCTCCCCAAGCGGTGCGGCCACCTTTCGGGAAAGGCCTTGGTCGAGACCAGCGCCATGACCGCGAAGATCCGCGCGGCCGTCGAGGCCCGGCGCGACCCCGACTTCGTCATCATCGCCCGGACCGACGCTCGATCGGTCGAAGGGTTCGACGCTGCCATCGATCGGGCTCGCGCCTACCGGGCGGCCGGTGCCGACATGATCTTTCCGGAAGCCCTGGAATCGCCTGAGGAGTTCGCTCAGTTTGCCGAACGGGTCGAGGGACCAAAGATCGCCAACATGACCGAGTTCGGTCGCAGCCCTTTGCTCACGCTCGACGAGTTGGGGGGGCTGGGATACCAGGCCGCGCTCTTCCCGCTCACGGCGTTCCGAGCGGCGATGCGCGCCGTTGAACTCACGCTTGTGGAGCTTCGCAATGCGGGCACTCAGCGCGGAATCGTCGACCAGATGCAGACCCGCGCAGAGCTCTATGAGCTGCTCGGATACACGAACTGGGAGCAACGCGATCGCGCCTACTTCACTGAGACGCCGACCGAGTCCTAGCAAATCTCTGGCCGCGGGATGATTGACCCCTTCAACCGTTCTGATACATTGGATGAGAGTCCTCGGAATGGTCACGTTTCGAGGTTTGGAATCGGTCTGTCACTTCCTGACGGCTTTGTTATTTGGGTAGTCCAGGGAAGCTAAGGCCGAACTTGTTGTTAGATTTGACTTTCGGTCGCGTGGTCTAAGCAATTCCCTATCCGGCGGAAGCGGGATTCGGCGTGGCTGGCCGGCGCTGAAGACGACACTCCACCCCCATTTCTCAACGCGAGGGCCGGCGATGCTGACGAGTTTCGCTTTATGGCTGGTCTCGACGCTTATTGAGACGGCGGTCGCCGGGACCGTTGGGTGCCAGGGCTTCGGCATCACCTTCGCCCGCGTCATTGGACGTGGGTGCCATGGTGTTGAAGGTTGGCTTCGGGGATTAGGACAGTACGGGAACAGCAGTTTTCCGACCGGGCGTTCTCCCCTGGTCGCGATGACGAGGGTCACGGCTCATTTGCCGCGGCGCTGTACGGCCGTGCTCTGGAACGCTCTCGGTCACCGAGAGGGATCTGGGGGCGGTTCTTTAGCTAGTCTCGACGACCCTCTTGGGTTGGGCAGTCCTCGTTGGAGCCGGTTTGAGTCGTTGACGGCGTAGGTGCCAGCTGCTTCGGAAGTGCTTTCGCTCTGGATCCCGCCCTTTCCGGCCGGGGATACGGCAGCGCGTCGAAAGACTTCCTTGAAGTGGAAAGGCGAGGCGCCGACGTGAACGAGGCGACCATAGGCCTGATCGGAATGATTCTCGGGGTCGCCGCCGGGCTGTCGGGGGCTCTCATCGTCACCCGGCAACGCGCCAAGACGGCTCGCGGAGGAGCCGAAGTCATCCTTGCCAATGCGCGGCGCGAGGCCGAGACCATTCGCAAAGAGGCGGATTTGCAGTCGAAGGAGGAAGCCCTCCGACGCCGCGAAGCGATCGATTCGGAAGCCGAAGAGGTCCGCAGAGGATTTCGCGACCAAGAGAAAAGATTCGAGAAACGGGCCGATCTGCTGGACCAGAAGCTTGATCTCATCAATAAAAAAGAGCGAGACTTCGAGAACGTTCAGCGCTATCTGGCCGAGCAGCAGGAAGAGCTCACTCGCCGCAATCTCGAGGTCAAGCAAACCTTGACCGACCAGCGTGACGTGCTCCACCGCGTTTCCCAACTCGGTCCCGACGAGGCGCGTGCGCTCCTGCTCAAACGCCTCGACACGGAGATGCGGCATGAGGTTGGCGGCCTGATCCTCAAGCACGAGCAAATGCTTCGCGAGACCTGCCAACAAAAGGCACGCGAGGTCCTGGCCACGGCCATCCAGCGTTATGCGGCCTCGCATACCGCCGAGACCACCGTGAGCACGGTCGATATCCCGAGCGATGATATGAAGGGACGGATCATCGGCCGCGAAGGCCGCAATATCCGCGCCTTCGAGAAGGCGACCGGGGTCGATGTCATCGTCGATGATACGCCGGGCATCGTCATCGTGACCGGCTTCGACAACATCAGACGCGAGATCGCCAAGCTGTCGCTTGAGAAGTTGATCATGGACGGTCGGATCCATCCGACTCGGATCGAGGAGATCGTCAAGGAGACCCAGGAGGAGATGGAGCAGCACATCCGCCAGCTTGGTCAGGCGGCCGCTCAAGAGGCGAACGTGCCCGCGCTCCATGAACGGTTGCTCGACCTCCTGGGCCGGTTGAAGTTCCGCACCAGCTATTCCCAGAACGTCTTGCAGCACTCGCTTGAGGTGGCTTACCTGACCGGCTTGATGGCGGAAGAGATCGGGCTCGATGGCGCTCTCGGACGGCGCTGCGGCTTGCTGCACGATATCGGCAAAGCGGCCGATCACGAGATGGAGGGGGGACACCCCGTCATCGGCGCGGAACTGACGAAACGGTATGGTGAACGGCCCGAAGTCGTCCACGCGGCTCTCGGTCATCACGACGATCTGAGGCCCGAGACCCCCTACACCGTTCTGGTTGCTGCGGCCGACGCGGTCAGTGCAAGTCGACCGGGGGCGCGACGCGAAACGCTGGATAAATATGTCCGTCGCCTTGAGGATCTCGAGGCCCTCGCCTGCGGCTTCCCCGGCGTGGAGCAGGCCTATGCAATCCAGGCGGGACGGGAGATCCGGGTGATCGCCGATAGCCAGCAGCTCGGTGATGAGGCGGCCGCCAAGCTCTGCCGCGACATCGCGAAAGCCGTTCAACAGCAATTGACCTACCCCGGCGAAGTCAAGGTGACGGTCTTACGTGAGACTCGAAGCGTCGAGTTCGCACGCTAGGCCGATTCGCCACAGGTAGGGCAAACGCAGCTGTTGGAATCCACTGCATCTCGAACCCAAATCCCTCACGGGCGAGAGTTCGACGAGTTCAAGAAGGTCGAAATCCCATGCCCTTGAAAATTCTGTTCATCGGTGACGTGGTCGGATCGCCGGGCCGAAAGATCGTCAGCCAGCTCCTCCCACGCTTGATCCACCGCTGGGATCTCGGGCTCGTGATCTGCAACGCCGAGAATGCAGCGGGCGGCTCGGGGCTGACCATCAAGTGTCACGAGGAACTGGTTGAGGCGGGAGTCGACGTCTTCACCTTGGGTGACCATGTCTACCGCAAGGACGAGGTGTTTACCCTGTTCGAACGTACCGACCGCCTGCTCAGGCCGGCGAACTTTCCCCTCGACTCCCCGGGCGAAGAGGCGGCCGTCGTCCAGGCCAAGGACGGAACCATGGTTGGCGTCTTTACCCTCCTGGGACGAACCTTCATGCGTCCGGTCGATTGTACGCTCCGCGCGGCCGATCGCGTCCTGGATCGTCTCGGCCCGCTTGCGAAGGTCATCGTGGTCGACATCCACGCCGAAGCGACCAGTGACAAGCAACTGCTGGGACGCTACCTCGACGGCCGCGTGTCCGCTGTCCTGGGAACGCATACCCACGTCGTTACGGCCGACGAGCGCATTCTCCCTCGTGGCACGGCGTACCAGACCGACGTCGGGATGACGGGTCCTCATGATTCGATCCTCGGACGCCGTTACGACCGAGTCCTCGCAGCCAACCTGAGCTTCGTGCCGCACTACTTCGAGGTTGCCACCGGCGACCCTCGTCTCAACGGTGCGCTTCTCGAGGTCGATCCCGAGACGGGTGAAGCGCTCTCGATCAAACGCATCGCGATCGACCAAGACGAAGCCCTAAAGCTCATGACCAACTGAGCGTGAGGATTGTTTTTCTTTGATTTTCTTATGGGTTGCCACTGCCAAACTAAACCCGTGGCACCCAGGGTCCGCAAACAATTCGAGAGAAGACGATATCCAATTTCTTAGCTCATTTTTGCCGCCATTGCATTCAGCGAAGCTCGGCGGCAATGTGGCTAAGCAATCGCACCAACCCACGTTCGATCCCCCGGCCGACGGCGTTCGGGTCTTCGAACCGACGCTTCTCCAGAAAGTGCCAACGCACCCAGTGGCCCGCTCCCAGGAGAGCGGCCGACGCGTCGAACGCATCGATCAACTCACCCTCGGAACCGTCAAGCGGGCGAATTGCCGAATAGGCGTTCAAGGCCTCGGCCCGCGCCCAGCGATCTCCTTCCACCCATTCGGCTAGCAGCCGGGCCAGATCGCCCGAGACGACATCGACTCGCATCGCTCCAAAGTCGATGAGGCCTGTCAGCCGCGTTCCCTCGAACAGCAGGTGATCGGAACGAACGTCGCGCAAACAGGGCTGAAGCCGGCATGTCGCGGCGGCTGCCTGCTTGATCTGGTTGAAGTAACGAGGGGTGATACGCCGAGCGACGTTCAACCAACGAAGTGCATCGTCGCTTGCCGCGTCCGTGGAGGCGTTTGCCACGGCCTCTTGAAGGATGTCGAAGCCGCCTGACATCAATGCCCTGATCTCACTCAGACGATGCCCCAGCCCAGGGCTCGAACCAAACCTCGACTGCGCACTCAGCGCCTGGTGAAACGAGGCCAAAGCCGCGAAACCGGCGAAGAGTCGGCCACGGTCGGGCGGCCGTTCGCTCGCAGCCGATCCGGGCATCCAGGGGGAGACGTCCCAGAGCCGGCCGCCTTGCTCCCGGAAGGTTCTCCCCATCCGATCTCGGACCGGAACGGGAACAAAGCCGAGAGATTCCGCCATGAATACCCACTCATGGATCTGGCTCAGGTGGGCTACGTCCGTCCCATCCGCCGGCCAGGCGCGGGCAACGAGCGGGCCTTGTCCCGACGGATATTGCCAGAGACTGACGCCGCTGTTCCCGCCGGCATTGCCCAGGGCCTCAGGTTCGGCCGTCGGTCGAGCGATCGCCGGATAGTGGTCCAGGACAGAGTGCAAGTCATCAAGGGTCATTGTCTCGCCGATCGGCCGTATTGCCGAGCGCATCGTCCTCGGAGAGAAGTTGCTTTTGGAGGGTGCGGATCGCATCCATCAAGCGTTCGGTAACCGTCGTGAGCACGGTCCGATCGAAAGGAGGTGCGCTGGGCATGTCTGACAGGTCGACAGGCGGACCAAAGATGACGCGTGAGTGCGAAGGGGTGGACAACGACTTCCAGACCTCGTTCGTTGCCGGCGTGCCGCAGATGAATGCGGGAATGACCGGAACCTGTGCATGAAGCGCCAGGAATGCCACGCCCTGCCTTCCGGGTCCAAGGTCGCGCCCCGAGGTCGGCAGGATCCGTCCCTCAGGGAAGACCGGCACGACTTTTCCTTGCTCGAGGGCTCGAAGCGCCGCCCGGGTTGCTGCGAGATCCTGACCATCTCGTCGCACCGGGATGCAGCCAAGCAGCACGCAGATCGGCCTGAGCGCCCGGTTTTCAAAGTATTCTCGGGCGATCATGAACCCGAGAACTCTCCGGCAGCCCGCCTGGAGTAACATGTGATCGACCGAGCAGGTGTGATTGGCGATCAGGAGCGCGGGGCCTCGCTCTGGCAAGAGGCACCGATTCTCCAACTGGAGCCGATGCCAGAATCCGCAATAGAGCCGATTGAGCCAATCGAGGGGACGAAGCAGACCGGAAATCTCCGGCCGGACCGAGGACGTGGGCATGAGGATCCAGGGCCCCGCCAAGACGGCCGCCGTTAGGGACAGCAAGAGACCAGGATTCATCCGAACGTCTCACCAGCGTCTGCTACGATCACGGATTCGCGTTTCGGTCCGGTCGTGGCTGGAGAAACAAGGCCAGCGTCACCGGGCGTCACGTCGAAGCCCAAGTTCATGGATACCGTAATCAAGGACTGAGGGTCAAGTGGATCGCGTGCAGAGGGGGGTTGGGAAGCGACGGACATGAGGACGAGGTCGCAAACTCAATTCGCTTTCCGGCGAAGCTGGCGACGGCGGTAAACGGCAGCGGCCGACACGGCCAGGCCCCAGACAGCCCAGGTGGCGGGTTCCGGAACGGGTGCAGCCAGAATTTCCAGATCACCGTCAAGCTGAAGCCCACTCGTGAATCCATTGGAGTTCGGAGCGAACGCTCTCGCCTTGATATCGGCGATCGCCGCGTCACTGAACCGTGTCGACGGGCTCGTCAGCATTTCCCATTTGGCGGATGCAGCATCCAGGAATTCACCCGACTGATCATCATGACCACTGACACCAAAGGCGTGCATTAACTCATGCGATACATTGTGAGCCACGGCCCATTCGAGATCGTTGAGCGAGTCACCATAGGAAAGTTTATCGATGAAGCTGAAACCGTTACTGCCAACGTTGGTGATTCCAATCGCGTTCGGGTTCGGGCCATAGGAAGTCCCGGAGACAACACTCAAGGTATGATTGGTAGGAATATTGGGGTCGAGGGTAATCTTGGGGGCAAGTCCGCCGCTCAATTGGAAGGTTTGATTGACGTGATCGAGGACAGCGTTGGTGAATTCGGCTTGCTGCTGAGGATTGGGAGCTTGACCACCGAAGTATTTCTCGACCACCGGGCTCGTAAACCAGGGCTGTGCTCCGCCCGTGGTCATCACGTCGGCTTCCGGGTAAGGCCCATTGCTAAAGTTCAAGTAGGCGTCGGCCACTCCACCGGGAGGAATCGAGCTTGAGAACCTGGAGACAGAGGCGGTCTGCGGAGGAGTCGGAGGCGGGGTGAAGACCGGGGGGGGGACAGCAACAGGCGTTGGAGGAGGGGCGGGAGCCGCAAGAGGCATAACGGAACGGGCCAAGGTGGGAGTAACCGAGTTGCCGCCCGACGACCAGAACGACCAGGAGCCTTCACCATTGGAGATCATGGGTTCTGCAAGGGCCATCGAGCCCGAAACACCCAAGATCAAGACGCTCAAGATCAACGTCTTCACTGCGGACATGGCGAACCTCCTGTTCGTCGGCCCCGAAGACGCCATCATGGCGTCATCATCAACTCGGCCGGAATCCAACCCCCTCTTCGGATCCCTGATTGCTCGGCGAGGTGTTAGCTGCTTTGCAATCCGGAGTGCGGGGCGTCCGTGGAAGAGCAAGAGAGATGCCGAAGCCTGATAAAACGCTGGAAACTCTGCTTCTCCGCTCAATCGGCTTTGCGAGCGAGAACACAAAAGACTACAGAGTTGAGAGATACGAAGAGTGGTTACTTTTCGACTTGGAACGGCGAATCCAACGCGTGGGCGCGTGTAAAAGGTCCATAACGGGAAACTTTTACAACTTGTCCGTAAAAATGAGCACAAACGGAAGAAGTTACCCAACAGGATGGGGACCTGTGAGCGGCGGATTCGCGTGAGCCGATCACGGGGCATTTTGAGGAAACCCGGATCGATCCGGATGGAATGATTTCACTGATGGGTTCTGGATTGGTATGGAACCAAGTGAGGAATCGATTTTTCATTGCGGCAAGGGATTTTCCTAGCTATACTCCTCCCCGGTAGCTCCAGTAGGTGGGCCGATGCGTCGACTGTGTGGTTTTCGTACACGCACAGGCCCGGAAATATCCAAAGATCCGGAACTGCACCCATTTGCACGACGAACGGCCGCCGGGCGGCAATCTAAGGAGTAATGCAGTGAAGCTTTCTTGCAAGATTTGGACCGCATTCTCTGGCCTGACTCTCTCGCTGGCCTTGCTGAGCGGCTGCACTCAGGAAGAAGCCGCTCCCGATGCGGCGGCCGCTCCCGCTGCTGACTCAGCGGCTCCCGCGACCGCTCCCGGCGAAGGCGCTCCGGCCGCCACGGAACCCGCCGCCACGCCCGAACCTGGCCCGGCTCTTGAAGTGACCCCTCCCGGCAAGCCTGAAGAGCTCACGCCCGCCCCGGCCGAAGTGCCCGCCGAAAAGCCCGCTGACGCTCCCGCCGAGAAGCCCGCTGACGTTCCTGCCGAAAAGCCTGCCGACGCTCCCGCCGAGAAGCCCGCTGACGCTCCTGCCGACGCCCCCGCCGAGAAGAAGTAAACGATTCGCTCGTAGTATCACTCTTGAGATTCATCATGGCCGTCTTCCTTTTTCATGAGGAATGACGGCCATGCTCATTTCTTGGGAATCTGGCACCTCGACTCGCCCGACATTTTCGCGTCAGGCAGGTCGTGACGACTGAGTCGCGGGATTGACGAGTGAACCGATCCCATCGATCTCAATCCGAACGAGATCACCTTCGGTCAGGCTGAATTCGTCAGGGGGGACAATTCCGGTTCCCGTGAGAAGGATCACACCGTCCGGGAAGCGATTGTCCCGACCAAGCCAGTCGATCAGTTCTTCGAACCGGCGGCCCATACGCTCCAGTGAGGTGCGTCCCTCGAAGATGACCGCTTGATTGCGCTCGATCGTGAGTCGGATCTCAACCTCGTTCTTGGGGGGCATGGCTGAGGCCAAGGTGATCCAAGGACCAAGGGCGCAAGAGGCGTCGTAGACCTTCGCCTGGGGAAGATAGAGGGGGTTCTCTCCTTCAATGTCGCGAGCACTCACATCATTGCCGACGGTGTACCCGACGAGGCGAAGGTCAGGTGTAAGGACCAGAGCCAGCTCCGGTTCGGGAACGCACCAACGCGTATCGGCTCGGACGCGGATGGGCGAACCTGGACCGACAACTCGGCTGGGCGTGGCCTTGAAGAAAAGTTCCGGCCGCTCTGCGCGGTAAACCAAGTCGTAGAATGATCCCCCCTGCTCCGACTCTTCTTGTCGAGCCACCTTACTCCGTTCGTAAGTGACCCCCGCCCCCCATACCTCGTGGGCATCCAATGGGGCCAGGAGGCGAACGCGCTCGAGTGGAAGATCAGCTCCGGCTCGGTCCGCGAGTTCCCGGATTCGAGCTTCCGGATCCGGCAATTGAAGCAGCTCACTCAAGAACGAGACGCCAGAACCGAGCGGCACGATGCGCTCTCCGTGCACAAGCCCCACGGCTGGGGTCGAATCGGTTTCCGAAAGAAACTTGGCGATGCGCATGAGCCTTGGTTCCCAAAGGATGCCAACCACGATCACGACGACGAGCTTCCTTTCCATAATCGAGCTGGGCACTTCGGTCAACGACGACTTCGACGAAAAAAAGAATCAAGTCTTGGGCGGTTTCGTCCGATCGATCGTTTTATACGGAGTTGTTTCGCCGCTCGATCGTTTGACAGATCGGGGGCGAAACCTCGCGCAGGAGGCGCGGATGTCGGAACGGATAGTCGTTGTCGGACACTCGGCGATCACCTGTCTCGGTCGTGACCTCGGCACGACCTGGGACGGCCTAGTGAGCGGCCGTTCCGGTCTCGCCCGCCACTCGGTGCTAACCCCTGAGTCATTCCTCCAGGATGTGGGGGGTATCGTCGAGGACTTCGGCCCCGGATCTTCCAGTGAAGATCCGGCCGTTGCGAAGTTAGGTGCGCGCTTTATCCACCTGTCATTGGCTGCGGCCCGAGCGGCCTGGTCGGACGCCGGTCTGGATGGCGATCGCGTTGACCCCGAACGGGTTGCCGTGGTTGTCGGCTCGGCCTTGGGCGGGCAGGACTTGCTCGACACTGAGCAGGCCCGGATGGCGAAACGGCGCAGCCTCGCGATTAGCCCGTTTGTGATTCCAGGGCTGATCATCAATCAGGCGGCGGGCCAGGTCGCGCAACACCTCGGGCTCAACGGGCCGAGCGTGGCTCCCGCGAATGCCTGCGCCTCGGGGGGACACGCGATTGCTCTCGGTGCGATGTTCCTTCGAGCGGGCGAGGCGGACTTTGCACTGTGTGGAGCGGGTGAAAGCACCTTTACGCCACCGGTCGTCAACGGCTTCGCGACGATGAAAGCGCTCCTCCCTCGGCGGGCGGACGATCGGTCAACGACCGACCCCGGCCAATCCAGCCGGCCGTTCAGCGTGGATCGCGCCGGCTTCGTCCTCGCGGAAGGGGCGGGCATGGTTACGCTCGCCACCGAATCCGCCGCGAATCGGCTCGGCCTCACGATCCAGGCGGAATACGTGGGACACGCCCTGAATACCGATGGGTTTCATGTCTCACTCCCTTCCAAGGAAAAGATCATCCGCTGTTTGACGACCGCACTCAGGCAAGCGGACGTCCGGCCGGACGAGATCGACTACTACAACGCGCACGGCACGAGCACGATCATGAACGACCGGATCGAGACCGAGGTGGTCAAGACGGTCTTCGGCGAGGCGGCCAGCAAGCTCCCGGTCAGCTCAATCAAAGGAGCGATCGGTCATAGCCTGGGTGCGGCCTCTGCCATTGAGGCGGCTGTCTGCGTCCGTGCTCTCCTTGAACAAATGATTCCGCCCACGATTAACCATATTCCCGACCCTGAACTTGACCTCGACTACGTGCCCGGCGAAGCACGTGCGGCTCGCCTCGATACCGTCATGACGGCCTCGTTCGGCTTTGGCGGCACGAACAACGCGTTGATTTTTCGGAGATGGAACCGATGAACGATTCGAACCTCTTGGCTGAAATCACCTCAATCGTGCGCCAGGCCGGCCGGATTCCGAACCAATTGGTGGTCACGGCCGAGTCGCGAATGGTCGAAGACTTGAATATCGACTCGCTCGACCTCGTCAACGTGGTCCTCAAGGTCCAGGATCATTTTGACGTTGTCATTGATGACGAAGATATGCCAAACTTGCGACGCGTATCTGACCTGGCGGCGTTCGTTGCCGAGCGTCGTGGGTCGGCCGCCGCTTGACGGCAGGTCATTGCCGTACTCGGAAATCGCCCGGGGAAGGGAGTCCCTCATGGAGCGACGGATGCTCAACGTTCGCAAGCACCTGCTGCGAACGATCTTGCCCGTCTTCAGGTATCTGCCTTTGCCACTCGCGTCAAGGATGGTCGCGGGGATCGGCCGGACCGAATATCACCTGATGTCGAAGCTCCGCGTTGCCTACCGCGAGGCGGTCGGCCGCGCCCGGGAGACTCTCGGTTGTGACTGGGACATCGACTCGGTCAGTCTCGACCTTGCAGGCAATCAGGTCTGGTGGCGAACGCGCGACCTGCTGCTGGATGGGGTGCCCGACAGCCGCGCGGAACCGATGTTCCTGGTCAGCGGCCGTGAACTCCTCGACTCGGCTCTCGAGCAAGGGAAAGGGGTGATCCTTCTCACCAGCCATTATGGCGGGCATCTGCTCCCCGCGCACTGGCTGGCGCGTCGGGGTTACACCCTGCGCTTCTTCATGGAGCGCCCTCGGCACGTCTCGAAGTTCCTCGAACGCCAGTTCGCGAGCGAAGGGCCGCTCGCCCAGGACAAGCTTTTCATTTCGCGCAAAGGGAACGCGACCGGCTCTGCAGGGTCGATCCTGCGGGCCTCACGCGCCCTCGGTGCCGGGATGATCCTTTATCTCGCGGGCGATGTGCGCTGGTCTGGGGCCCATACGCAGCAGGCGTCGTTCCTCGGCCAGAAACATCAGTTCTCGGCGACCTGGGTCAACCTCGCCGCGATGACCGGCGCGCCTGTGGTCCCCATTTTCTGCCACATGCAGCCGCAGGGTCGGTATCACATGGAGTTTCACCCGTCGTTCCAGATTCCCAACGACGCTCTCCACGACGGCCAGAGCCAGGTTTGGGTGCAGAAGTTCTTGTCGCTGCTCGAGCAGGAGGTGCGTCTCCACCCCGCCAACAGCAACGAATACTTCTTCTGGCCGACCGACGATGCAGAAGTCGCCGCCTAATCGCACGTTTGTTTGAGGTGAAGGCCAGGTCTCGCAGGGAACGTCGCCCACAAGCCTTTGGATTTTGAACACCCAGGAGGACTCCGGATGTCGGCAACGACGATGCCTGCGTCTCGATCACTGCGAGCAAGCCTCTGGCCCTGGCTGATTCTTGGGTTCGCAGCCGTCATGGCGGTCTGGCATGCTACCGACTTTCCGGATGACCTTGACGCGGAGTTCCCTCGAGTCCAACGACCGACCTTCAGTCGCCGCCCACCCCCTGCCTATCGCCTTGCGGAGCCTGGTGATACGCTCGATCGGGCTGCGATTTATCTCGCGGCGGCCGCGATCGTCCTCGCGGCGGCAGGTGCGTGGGGCACGCGCGACCGATTTGGTCTTTGGACGGCATCTCTCGGGCTCTCCTGCGCGGCCCTCTGGCATGCGTCGACCCCAGGGCCGACTTTCGACGGTTGGCATGGGATGGGCTGGAGGGAGATCTTCGACCCCGTAGCACCTCCGCTGTTGCGGATCGGGTTGGCGGCAACGGCAATCGCTCTCGGGCTCGTGGTCGTTATTTCCGTCCTCCGCAAACGCTCCGAGTGGGCCTCGCTCATCGAGCGAGGACGAACGGCCAGGATCCTTGGCCTGCTGAGTTTGGCCGCGGTACTGGTGCTCTTGCGTCAGTTTGAGATCCCCGGGGTCGAACCGGTCGGTTACTGGCCGCGCTGGTCGTTTCTGCTCGGCTTGCTCGCTTTTGACCTGGCGCTTCTGAAGGCGATCCCGAAGCCCCCTGCTCCGTCTCGAATCCGCGTGGCCACTTCACTGGGCTTGAGCTCACTGGTCTGGTTCGCCCTGGTCGCGGGTGGGATCGGCTTGACCTGGTATCACCGTCCCCTTTCTCGGTTGCGAACCATCGTCCCGGGGAAGATTTACATCTCGGCCATGCCGACCAAGCGTGGCCTGGAAGTCGCGCAGGGGCGGCATCATTTCAAAACGATCATCAACTTGTTTCCCGAGGACACCCCGCTTCGCAGCCCGATTCTGCCCGACGAGTTGCAGTTCGCCAAGGAGAATGGCATTCAGTACGTCGGCAGTCCGGCGGATGAAGAAAGCTCCAATCAGTTCCTCGATCAGACCTTGGCACTCGCCCAAGACCCCAACGCCTGGCCGATCCTGGTTCATTGTCATGGTTGCATGGATCGCACCCCCGCCTGGATGGGGATTTATCGGTTCATCGTGCAAGGAAAGCCGCTGAACGAGATTCTCGCCGAGATCGAAGGGCATCGCGGCTACCGGCCCAAAGCCTCAGTGACCTTGCTCTATAACCGGGTTCTCCCCCCTCGCGCTCCCGAGCGGTATGCCGCGGACCCAACGGCCAAGCTCCTGAAGGAATGCGCCAAGGGAACTCCTGATCCGGCTCTGCAAGCCAAAGGTGCGCGCCGACGACGCGCGAACCAGGAGGCTGTTCCTCGTGTCTCGCGACGCATGGGCCCTCGGGCCCAGCTACCGAACTTGACACCCTCGCGGCGATCGCTAGAGTACCAGAAGACCCTCAGCGATCCGCACCTTCACAAATCGGCCCCTTTATCATGACCTCTCCGACGCAGTTGAGCGTGGTCTCCGAGCGGACCAGTGTGCCCGCAATCAGTACCCTGATGCACATGGCCTTGGCCACCCCCGGCCTGATCTCTCTGGCCGCGGGCTTTGTCGATCAGCAAAGCCTGCCCGTGGCGCTCGCCGCTGAGGAGATTGCCGCGATTCTGGCCGACGAACGTGAGGGACGACGGGCTCTGCAGTATGGAACGACGATTGGCGACCACCAACTCCGCGAGCGGCTGATGGCCTTCCTGGAGCAGGACGAACGGGTGCCGAGCGGGACTTACCAACATTGCGTTTCCCGGACGGTCGTCACGACCGGCTCTCAGCAACTCCTCTATTTGATCTCCGAGGCCCTGCTGGATCCCGGTGATATCGTCCTGGTGGAGTCACCCACGTACTTCGTCTACCTGGGAGTGCTGGAAACCAGAGGGGTTCGCGTCGTCGGTGTCGACATCGACGAAGGGGGACTTCGACTCGACGCACTCGAGTCGACCCTGGCGGGTCTCGACGCGAAAGGATTGCTGAATCGCGTCAAGCTGATTTACACCATCTCCGAGCACTCGAACCCGTCGGGAATCAGCCTGGCCGCAGATCGGCGCCAGCCCCTTGTCGATCTGGCCAAGAAATGGTCGAAGCATCAAACGATTTTTATTTTAGAAGATTCGGCGTATCGTGGGTTGACCTTCGATGGCGTCGAGCCGCCGAGCGTCTGGAGTTACGATCCGGACGGCGAGACCGTGATCCTGGCGCGGACGTTCAGCAAGACGTTCAGCCCAGGGTTCAAGACGGGTTACGGGGTTTTGCCCGCCACGCTGCTCGAACCGGTGCTTCGATTGAAGGGGAATCACGACTTCGGTTCGGGGAACTTCGCTCAGATCGTGCTCGAGCGTGCGATCGGCGGTGGTGGCTACCAACGGCATGTCGCGACGCTGGTCGAGCGCTATCGCCGCAAACGGGATGTCATGATCGCCTCGCTGGTGGAGTGGTTCGGGGATGGAGACGGTGCGGTGCAATGGACCTACCCTCAGGGGGGCCTCTACGTCTGGTTGTCGCTTCCAAATGAAGTCGACACCGGTCCGGACGGCCCGTTTTTTGCGAGGTGTTTGGAACGTGGGGTCCTCTACGTGCCCGGGACGTACGCGTATGCGGACGCGACCGGCAGTGCGCCGAGGAATCACGCGCGACTCTGCTTCGGAGTTCCGAGCGAAGCCGATCTCGCCGAAGGAGCGAGGCGCCTTTCATTGGCGCTAACAGATTGTCTCAACCCGGTCGCCTGAAGGGAAAGCGGCCGAACGATTCGGTCGCGAGGCGATCAGTGGGGTTCGACTGCGGCAAGGATGCTGGGGGAACGCCGTGTTTGGAATCCTACAGCGCTACGTGATGGGTGAGGTGCTCCGCGCCTTCGCTCTGGCTTTGCTTACCGTCACCTCGATCATCGTCCTGTTCATGGTGATGATCGAGGCCTCCAACATGGGCCTCTCTCCCAGCGAGATCGTTCACCTCCTCCCCTACATGGTCCCGGGGAGCCTCCTCTACACGATTCCGGTTTCGCTCCTCTTTGCGGTGACCGTCGTGTACGGCAGGCTTGCCTCCGACAACGAAATCGTCGCGGTCAAGACGGCCGGTCTCAGCACCATGTTCGTGCTTCGCCCCGCGATTATTCTGGGCACGATCCTGAGCATCATCCTGCTCTACCTGTCCTACAGCCCGATCCCCATCGCCAATCATAAGGCCAAGATGATTGTCCTCGCCGACATGGAGGATACGTTTTACAAGGTCCTCAAGAAGGACCGCCAACTCGACCGCCCCGACTGGCCATTCCTGATCATGGTGCGCGACGTCGAGGGGAGAACCATGCTCGACGCGACGTTCAAGCATCGCACGAGCAGCGGAGGCCGCGGAACGCCCAGGAGTTTTGACACCATCGTACAGGCGAAGAAGGCTCGAGTTCATTTCGACATGACCAAATTACAGGCGCGTGTCTATCTCGACGATGCCGAGGTGAGTAACCCGAGCAAAGACGTTTCGCTGATCAACAACACGATCCTTCCTTTTGACATTCCACCCGAGCGCCGGGCCTTGAAACTGAAACGCATTCAGGAACAGACGACGCCGGAAATGATCGAAGAGCAGGCGGATTACCTGGTGAAGATGGCGAAAGAACGGAAGCGGTGGGCCATGTCGGCCTCGCTTGGCATCGGTATGGGCATGCTCGACCGGGTCCAATGGGAGAAAGTGCAAATATCTTTTAGCGATTATGGAACATGGAAGATGCAGTGGAATGCGCTGGAGACGGAGAAGCACCAACGGATTGCGATGTCGTGCGGAACTTTCTTTTTCGTCCTCCTGGGTGCGCCGGTGGGAATCATCTTCGCAAGGCGCGACTTTTTGAGCGCGTTTATCACCTGTTTTGTACCGATCATCATCCTGTATTACCCCTTGATCATCCTCGGCGGCAACATGGGCAAGGATGAGATTCTGCCCCCGGTCGTCGCCCTCTGGCTCGGTAACACGGTGCTGGGCGTCTTGTCCGGTCTGGTGCTGCCTTCGGTCATGAAACATTGACAAGACGTTGGAACTGAGCGGCTGGACTTGGCCTTGAAGGAAAACCGACGATGCGGATCCTCGATCGCGAGCGTTACTGGGCTTTTCTCAAAGCCTACATTATCTGCTTCGTCGCGCTGGTCGGCCTGTACGTCGTCATCGATGCCTTCTCCAACCTCGACGAGTTCGGTAAACGCGCCGATGGCGTGTCCGAGCTCTTCAAGGTAATGAGCGTGTACTACCTTATTCATATGAGTCAATACTACGACCGGCTCTGCGGCGTCATCGGCATGATGGCGGCAATTTTCACGGTCACCTGGATGCAGAAGAATAACGAATTGCTCGCGATGCTCGCCGCCGGCATTAGCACTCAGCGTGTGATTCGTCCCGTCTGGATCTCGACGATTGCGGTGAGCCTGATCGCCGTCTTCAATCAAGAAGTCATTATGCCTAAGTATGCCGCTGAACTTCAGCGGTCGCATGACGACGACGGTACGCTCAAGGTGATGGTCCGTAGTCATTACGACTCCAACAAAGTGGTAATCCACGGCCGTGAGGCCGATCGAGAGTCCAAGACCTTGCTGCCGTGCAATGTCACCGTTCCGGGGGCCATCCTTGGTGTGATGCTGGAGATCGAGGCCAAGCAAGCACACTACATCCCCCCGGATCATCCCTCGGCTCCGTTCACCGGCGGCTGGTTACTTCGCGGGTCGCGGCTGATTACTCCCGTCGATGAGAAGATCTTCGCGGACAAAGAGGCGATCCTGGTCAAGGTCGACGACCCCAAAGGGTTCCCGCCCCTCTATGGCGATAAGACTTCCTTGCCGGGTGATTCGTTCTTTCTCCGGAGCACACTCGACTTTGACTCCGCTGCACGCAGTCGAGACTGGTATCATTATGCGACTACTCCCGAGCTGATCCAGAGCCTTTCCGACCAGTCGAACGATAAGGCCGAGAAGGTCACGATCGAAGTCTTTCTCCACTCCCGTCTGCTTCGGCCGCTCCAGAGTCTCAATCTGATGATGCTCAGCCTGCCGCTCGTGCTCGGTGGATTCGGCCGCAACATGTTCATCAACCTTGGGCTTTCGCTGGGGACGTCGGCCTTGTTCTACGGCGTCTGCTTCGTCTCCACATATCTCGGTGACCACTCGGTCGTGAATCCAGAGCTTGCCGCCTGGGCCCCCTTGATCGGGTTCGGGAGCATCGCGGTGGCTCGCTGGGGCTCGATTCGCACCTGAGCCGGCTCGACGCGTTCGAGATCGCCTGCGCAGTGACAGCCTCTTTTTCTCGAGCCGGTTTTGCCGACCTCGACGCCAAAGAATATTTAACAACCCCCAGAGCAGAGAGTTGCCAACCTCTGAGCGAGCGGGTTAGGATCAGGCCAACCCAACCGTCGCTTCGTGGCGCGAGCAAGTTGCTCCCCGGACGGTCCCGGTGGGCGTGATCACCGAGCGACACCTTTTTTCTTTTAGAAGGGGCCTCTCCATGTCCGAGCAACCCAAGCTGGATTGTCCCGACTGCGAGGACGGCGTCTCTCGCCGCGACTTCGTCCGGAAGATGACAGGGCTCGCCGTGGCGGGGAGCCTGGTCCCGCTCGCCGCTGGGAGCCGACGGGCCCTCGCTGCGCCCACGCCCAAGAGCACCGCCGAGACCGCGGTCAAACGGTTCTACGACTCGCTGTCCGACACCCAGCGCAAGGAAATCTGCTTCCCCTTCGATCACAAACTCCGTCACAACATCAGTGCCAACTGGCCGATCACCAAGGCCAAGATCGATGACTACTCGAAGGACCAGCAGGTCATCCTCGACGAGATCTTCCGGAGCGTCACCAGCCCCGATGGCTACGACCGGTTCCAAAAGCAGATGGACGACGACTCGGGCGGCTTCTCCGAGTACCACGTCGCTGTCTTCGGCACTCCTGGCTCCGGTCAGTTCGAGTGGGAGATGACCGGACGCCACCTCACGATTCGAGCTGATGGAGATAGCGTCGCCAACGCCGCCTTCGGTGGGCCGATCGTCTATGGCCACGGTGCGGGCGACGGCAAAAAAGGGCTGCCGGGTAACGTCTTCTACTATCAGACGTTGAAGGCCAACGAGGTCTTTAACGCCCTCGACGGTAAGCAGCGAAAAGCAGCGCTTTTGACCGAGGCTCCCAAAGAGACCGATGTGCTCGTGCAAGGGAGCGCAGGGGCATTCCCCGGACTCTCGGTCGGCGACCTCTCGAGTGACCAGAAAGCCCTCGTTGAGTCGGTCCTCAAGGTGATCCTGGCCCCTTACCGCGAAGAGGATGTTGAAGAGGCGCTCACGCTCCAGAAAGAAGGGGGCGGACTCGACGCTCTCCACATGGCCTTCTATCAGGCGGAGGATCTGGGGGACGATCAGGTTTGGGACATCTGGCGGATCGAGAGCCCCACGGTTGTCTGCCACTTCCGAGGCGCACCTCACGTTCATGCCTACTTGAACATCGCCAAGAAAGCCTGAGCCCATTCGCGGCCATCTGGTGGAATTTTTATGCCCCTTTCCCCTCGGTTTCCGAGGGGGAAGGGGTTCGTTTTTGACGAGCCGTGAGCACTCCATTCCGGCCGATCGTAAATGGTGCGTGCACCGTTGTTTTTGCCGGGACTCCTACTATAATGACTCTTTGCGTCACCCCACTCCTTGTGTTGAGGGGTGGGTCATTTTTTGTGTTACCTCCACACCTAACACCGGGACAGGCCATCGGCTTGATCGTCAAACGATCCAGGTCGGTCGAGGTCAGCCGACATCGACAGGGTCGTTTTCAGCCCGAAGGCTTGTTTCAACCCCCCTTGCGTCCTG
The DNA here is from genome assembly GCF_000242455.2 of Singulisphaera acidiphila DSM 18658. Classification (GTDB taxonomy): domain Bacteria; phylum Planctomycetota; class Planctomycetia; order Isosphaerales; family Isosphaeraceae; genus Singulisphaera; species Singulisphaera acidiphila. The sequence continues at coordinate 2,754,480 of NC_019892.1, read as the reverse complement.
CAAAAGGGGATGGGATCGAAACGAACGAACATGGTAGATCGCAACCTGCTCCGCGAATTCGAAGTCAGCGATGATGAACTCGCCGCCATTGTGGCTGGCGGCGATGGCACAGTCGATCTCGACCAATTCCTCAGCAATGGGCAGAGCTTCGAGGTCGGTGGAATCGTTTCGGGCAAGGTGATCGAGATCGTCGGCGACCAGGTCGTGGTCGACGTCGGTTACAAGTCGGAAGGCCTTGTTCCGCTGAACGAGTGGGAAGATGAGCCGCCGCCCCAGCCGGGCGAGAGCGTTGAAGTCTTGCTCGAAGGGATGGAGGACGAAACCGGCGAGATCGTCCTCTCCCGCAAGAAAGCGCACCGGATGCGTGCCTGGGAGATGGTCATCTCCAAGTACCACGAAGGCGACGTGGTCAAAGGCAAGGTGACGCGCAAGATCAAGGGCGGTCTGCTGGTCGATATCGGCGTCAACGTCTTCCTGCCGGCCAGCCAGGTTGACATTCGCCGACCGTCCGACATTGCGGATTACATCGATTCCGAGATCGAGTGCATGATCCTCAAGATCGATGAGGGTCGGCGCAACATCGTCGTCAGCCGCCGCAAGCTCATCGAGATCACCCGGGAGCAGCAGAAGAAGCAACTCCTGGCGGAGATCGAGCCGGGGCAGGTTCGCATGGGAACGGTCAAGAACATCGCCGACTTCGGCGCGTTCGTCGACCTCGGCGGAATCGACGGCCTACTCCACATCACCGACATGAGCTGGGGCCGCATCAACCATCCCAGCGACATGGTCAAGATCGACGATCAGATCGAGGTGATGGTTCTTCACGTCGACAAGGATCGCGAGAAGATCGCACTCGGATTGAAGCAGAAGTCGGCCAGCCCGTGGGAGAACGTCGCCGACAAGTACCCGGTCGGCACCCGCGTCATGGGCGAAGTCGTCAACGTGATGAGCTACGGCGCATTCGTGAAGCTCGAAGAGGGCATCGAAGGCCTGGTGCACATCTCGGAGATGAGCTGGACCAAGCGGATCAACCACCCGAGCGAGCTTGTCCAGATCAGCGACAAGATCGAGGTCGTTGTCCTGGGCATCAACAAGGAGAAGCAGGAAATCTCCTTGGGGATGAAGCAGACGCAGACTAACCCCTGGGATCAGGTGGCCGGCAAGTACCCGCCCGGCACGATGATCGAAGGGACCGTCCGCAACCTGACCAACTACGGGGCGTTCATCGAGATCGAGGAAGGCATCGACGGCCTTCTGCACATCTCCGACATGAGCTGGACCCGCAAGATCGGTCACCCCAACGAACTGCTCGAGAAAGGTCAGCGGCTCTCCTGCCAGGTCCTCAACGTCGACCAGGAGCGGAAGCGGATCGCTCTCGGCCTCAAGCAGCTTCGCGAAGACCCTTGGGAGACCGACATCCCCAATCGCTACGAGCCCAACGACGTCGTGAAGGGCAAGGTTACGAAGCTCACCAACTTCGGCGTGTTCGTCGAGCTCGAGCCCGGCCTCGAAGGTCTCTTGCACATCTCCGAGTTGGCTGACCACAAGGTCGACAGCCCCGAAGAAGTCGTCAAGGTGGGCGACGACATCGAGGTCAAGATCCTCCGCGTCGATCGCGGCGAACGGAAGATCGGCCTGTCGCGGAAGAAGGCGCATTGGACCAAGGGAGACGAGGAGGGCGAGGAGGCCGAAGCGGCAGAAGCCGCAACGGGCGGAGCCGCCAAGCCCGAGTCGAAGGACCAGAAAGAGCTCAAGGGGGGCCTTGGTGGCGGTGGCCCGCTCTTCTCCATGGGGGGAGCCGTAACCGAAGAGGGTGAAGCCGCGACTGGCGCAGAAGCCGCTTCGACCGCTCCGGAAGGAGCCTCGACTCCCCAGGGAGAGGCTTCGACCGACGAGAAGCAACCGAGCGAAGACGAGCAGTCCGCCTAATTTCCAAGACCCGCGCCCCTCGATGGAAGTCGACGGGCGCGGGCTCTTTTTATTTTTTTGAGAATCATCCTCTCGAAAAGTGAGCAGCCCGCCAGCCCCCTCCCGATCCCGCCATTCCTGATTCACCCAAAGCATTCAGACAATCCTCCCACCCGCTCACAGCCCCCTGCCCTCAGATCCCCTCTTTCGGTTTTGAGGTTTGGCCAACGCCTACCTCACTCGCCCCTGTGCGCTCACTTTTTACCCAAGCCGATTCTTCTCGCCATTCGCCAGAACGCTCACGATACGCATTTCCCCAAAATGCCCTAAACTTCCAAAACCTATCAAGTTCTCCGAAGTTCGTTCCGATAACCTCAGTAAGACCGTGAGACAGGGCGGGAATGGAGCGCAAGGGGGATTGCCGAGTTTGGCTAATTCGGTGAATCTGGGCTATCCGTTGCCGTCTAAAGCGCTCATGGGCAAGCGAAGGGTAAGGCGGCCGTTAAGGTTCGGCGGGAGGCCGGTGGCCTGTTCGGTGGACGCCTGGACCCGTTTTGGTGTGCGGTCCGAGGAAGTCAGCGTTGCGGTGCCGGCGAAGACGCCAGCGCAGTTTCGTGATGCCGTGAATTCCTCGGTTCGGATCTCGGACCGTTCTCCCCGACCAACTGCGGACCCAGTCACGACCGACCCAACGAGGATCTTCATGGCCCGTATTCGCCGTCTCCGCCGCGACACGGTTCAGAGCCCCCTGGAGACGTATCTCCGGGAAATCAACGAAATGGCGCTCTTGAACGCAGACGAAGAGAAGATGCTCGCGCATCGGATCGCAGAGGGCGACAATAGCGCCAGAGACCGAATGGTCCGTGCCAATTTACGGCTGGTCGTGAATATCGCCCGGGGCTATGTGGGCAAAGGACTCGCGCTTCAGGATCTGATCGAGGAAGGCAACATCGGCCTTCTCCGCGCCGTCGAGGGTTTCGATCCGGGCGTGGGCACGCGATTCAGCACCTACGCGAGTTACTGGATTAAACAATCGATCAAGCGCGCCCTGGTCAACACGGCCAAGCCGATCCGGATCCCCGCCTACATGGTGGAGTTGCTATTCAAATGGCGGCGGATGGCGGCCGACCTGCAGGACTCGCTCAAGCGAGCGCCCACGGTTGAGGAAATCGCCAAGGCACTCGACCTGCCCAAGAAGAAATTGGCGATCGTTAAGAAGGCGATCAAGGTCTATAACCTGGTGCCCCAGACCGATCAGCCCGAGAACGGCTGGAGCCTGGGCGAGATGCTCATGGACGAGCGCACTCGGGCCCCTGACGTGGAGATGGTCGAAGCCGATAATCTCCGGCTCGTCATGCATCGGCTCGGAGAGATGGACAAGCGCGAGGCCACCGTCCTCCGGATGCGTTTTGGGCTGAACGACGCCCCGCCCAAGACCTTGAAGGAGATCGGCGAGTCACTTGGTTTGACCCGAGAACGGGTCCGGCAGATTGAGAACGAGGCACTCGGCAAACTCTCAGCAACTTTCGCGGCCGACTGAGCGACTGACCGCGGCGGATCGTTTGATCAAAGCACCGACAATTCGTCCGCCGCGGGATGGTGGTCATGGATGACCGAGGAGAATCGGTGTCGACGTCGGTGGCGATAGACGATCAGCCAGAAGCCACCGGCCAGAAGCACGACGAACGTGGTAGGTTCGGGTACGGTGGTGGGTACTGGTGACTGATAGCCCAGTGTATTGCTGGAATCAATCTTCGTGGTGAAGCTCCGAGCGAAGCTGCCGTCGAACGTGCCCTCCCCCCCGGAATGGAACTCCATGTAGACCGAGGGGCCAAAGGTCCGAGCGAGTTCGCCCCCCGTCACTTTGAGATCGAGGTTGAAGGAGGCGGGCGCCCCTGTCTTGGCACCGAAGGCGGTAGGAGTGGCTTGGAGCAAGAGTCCCTGAAACGTCTTGCCATCGACCACCACGGTTCCGTAGAGCGAATAGGAATTACCGGGGTCGCTGACCAATCGCCCATTGGGATCGAGCTTCAGGTTGATCACCTGGCTTCTCATCCCGTCCGAATTCGGCTGGACCACCACCTCGTTCGCTGCCGAAGGGCCCGTCGTCAGCAGAAACGGTGTGTTGGTGACTTGCAGCGTCCCGGTCTGAGTCGAGGGGTGATAGGTATATTGCTGCGTGCCTGTAATCGCGCCGGCGAGGTCGGGGTAGGCTCGGCCCCCGGGCGATTGAATCAACTCGGCGGAGACTTCGGCACACAAGCCGACCACGAGGACGAGGGGCAGGCCGGCCCTGGCAAAGAGGCTGCGCATCCGTTGCATGGGACCTCCCTCACTGACAGTCGCCGTGTGTGCATGTCCCAATCCACGACCAAATCGTGATTCGGAGACGGCCCCTTCTTATTCAAAAAGAAGGGCGCACGATTCACAAACGGCTGGAGCAACCAACCTCAAGAGCCGGGCTTGTGCGCAAAGGAGCGAGTCGAAGGGAGGGAGGGCCACGGCGAGAGGCGCGGTGCCGTTCGGAATCCTTCCGATGTCGAACCCAACTCCTTTTGGCAACGGTCTCGGCTCTTGTTCCGGAAAGAGCCACTAACACTGGTTTTGCCGATCCTATCAACCTTGAGGGATCGGTTCGGAGCAAGCTCAAACTACCTCAGTCTTCCGAGCCCTGTCAATCCGCTACCCCTGATTTTCCGCCCCATTCCCGCCGACAGTGCGACTCGGTCAATCCCTTGGCAATAGGACACAGGCTGACCTTCCCCAATTGTGAAGGCGGAGCGTGATGTCAGGGCCATTGATCCCAACACGTCGATCGTCTCCATGGGCCGATGAACCGGCGGCTCACAACGGGCTTCCTCGTGAGGACCTGATGCAAATCGGCGCGCGGGCGATTATCCTAATCACATCAGCATCGACCCTCGAAAGAGTTGATCGGATTCGGCGAAACCGCTCCCAGTTCAACCTTTGACATCAACCAAAACGAGTCGAATGCGCCACGGCCCCACGTCCAGCGCGGGACTGACAATCACCTCCATCTGGAAGCACAGATAAAAGGTCGGAACTGATGCCTTATTTCGCTCACGACGGTTTAGAGTTCCATTTTCGCTCTGAAGGCCAAGGGATTCCCGTCGTCTGGCAGCACGGCCTCGGCAGCGACGTCGATCAAACGTTCGCACTTTTGGAACCAGGACTTGAGCAAGAGCTTTCAGGATTTCAATTCGTCGGCTTTGATGCCCGCGCGCACGGCCGGACCCGCCCGCTCGGAGACCCGAAAAAGATCGGGATTGCCGCATCCGCGGACGATCTTCGCGACTTCCTCGACGACCGCAAAATCGATCGCGCGGTGATCGGAGGCATCTCCATGGGCGCGGCGATCGCGCTCAATTTCGCCCTCCGATATCCCGAGCGTTTGCTTGGCCTCATCTTCTCGCGGCCGGCCTGGCTTGACCGCCCTCACCCTGAGAATCTTCGAATCTTTACACACATTTCTCAATACATTCTCAAGTATGGTTCCGCAAAGGGACTCGAGGAATTCCGCCGGACGCCTGAGTACGAACGTTTGGCCCGAGAATCACCCGACTGCGCCCAGGTCGTTGTAAACCACTTCGAATTCCCGCGAGCCGAGGAGTGCGTCGTCCGGCTCGAACGAATCCCCCACGACGCTCCGTCGCACGATCGCAGCGAGTGGAAGACCCTGAGCGTGCCGACCCTGGTCCTGGCGAACCATCAGGACCCGATCCATCCCTGGGATTTCGCTGAGACTCTGGCTGCCCAGATCCCCGGAGCGATGCTTCGGGAGGTGACCGCGAAATCGGTGGACGTGGATCGTCATGCGGAAGACGTGCGCCGGCACATCGGGGAGTTCCTCTCGAAAAACTTCGCCCTCGAAACGCGGGATCGCCACGCCTCGGCCTGACATACTCAAGGTTACTGATTTATGGAAACCGCACGAATTGCTCAAATCTTGAGCGAGATGGGAACTCTCCTCGAGGTCCGTGGCGAGAACCCGTTCCGTTGCCGGGCGTATCACAACGCCGCGCAAACCCTCAAAGGGCTTCCGTCCGACCTGTCGGAGATGATCGCCGACGGCCGCCTGGCCGAAACGCCCGGCATTGGCACGACCATGTTCTCGAAGATCGTCCAGCTCGCCACGACGGGACATCTTCCCGCCTACGATGACCTGCGACGAGCCACCCCCCCTGGCCTCGTGGCCTTGCTCCGAGTCCCCGGCCTCGGCCCCAAGAAGATCAAGGTGCTCCACGACGAGCTCAAGATCGAGAGCTTGGCCGATCTCCGTGTGGCCGGCGAGGCGAAGATGATCGCCCCGCTCAAAGGCTTTGGCGCCAAGACCGAGCAAAAAATCCTCGACGGGATCTCGTTCGTCGAATCGGTCGGCGATCGGATCCTCCAGAGCAAGGCACGGCGGCTGGTCGCGCCCATCCTCGAGGCGATCCGCCAGCACCCCTTGGTTCTCAGAGCAGAGGTATGCGGCAGCCTCCGACGCCGCGCCGAGACGATCGGCGACCTCGACATTCTCTTCAGCGCCGAGAATCCAGTGCCGGTACTCGACCACTTCGTCAAGCTGCCCGAAGTGGCCACCGTCCTCGCCCACGGGCCGACCAAGGCAAGCGTCCGCATCGCCGACGGGGTCCAGTGTGATCTCCGAGGCGTGGAGGATAGCCAGTTCCCCTTCGCGCTGCATTACTTCACGGGTTCCAAGGCGCACAACATCGCGATCAGGCGCCGGGCCCTGGCTCATGGCTACTCGTTGAACGAATACAGTTTGAGCGGTGAAAAAGGGTCGGTCGCCTGCAAAACCGAGGCCGATCTCTTCGCCGCTCTTGGCCTCGCTTACATCCCTCCGGAGTTACGTGAAGACGTCGGCGAGATCGAGGCCGCCGAGAAAGGCCCCCTCCCGCCGCTCGTCGAGTTGAGCGACCTGACCGGGACCTTCCACTGCCATACGGACTGGAGCGACGGGCAAGCAACCCTTGAGGAGATGGCCCAGGCGGCCCAATCGCTCGGACTGACCTACCTCGGAATTGCCGACCACTCTCGATCGGCGGGCTACGCGGGGGGGCTGAGCATTGAACGGGTCCGTCAGCAGTGGGCAGCGATCGACGCCTTGAATGAGACCTTCGGTGGTAAGTTCCGGATCTTCAAGGGGACCGAGTGCGACATCCTCGGCGATGGATCGCTCGACTATCCCGACGAAATCCTCGATGGTTTCGACTACGTCGTGGCGAGTGTTCACTCTTCGTTCGGCATGCCTCGCGACGAGATGACTGCCCGGATCGTCCGCGCCGCCGCAAACCCGAGGGTGACGATGCTCGGGCATCCGACCGGCCGCTTGCTGCTGGCACGCGACGCGTATGCCGTCGATGTCGATGCGGTCATCGAAGCCGCCGCCAAGGCAGGAACGATGATCGAGATCAACGCCAGCCCGCACCGACTCGACCTCGACGACATTCACTGCCGACGGGCCAAAGCGCAAGGCGTGACGATCGTGGTGAACCCCGACGCCCACTCCACGGGTGGCCTGGCCGACCTCGATTACGGCGTGGGCGTTGCGCGCCGCGCGGGGCTGGGAGTGGCCGACCTGTTCAATTCGGCGCCGTTGGCCAAAGTCGCCGAGGCCCTGGAGCGGCGTCGCAAGGCTCGCCATTGATCGAGAATCACGACGACTGCCACCTTGGGACCCTTGCGGGGGGTCTGACCTGTCCTATAATTTTGAAGGATGAAGGATTCGGGTGGGAGCGATTCGAGTTTTGAGTTGTGACGGCTCAGGCCGTCCGCCAGGCGACCGGGTCTTTTCCTGTGCTCCGACCGAGTTCTGACTCACCTTGGGCCGGATGGCGAACGAACCGTTCGCCTTGCCGTGGCTGATTTCTGATTGGCGTCTCTGAATCTCATCGCCGTCTTATTCATTAGGATCTCGTCATGGCCCCTCCCAAGCCAGCAGAGACGAAACGCCGCTATTTCAGCGTTGAAGAGGCGAACAAGACCCTTCCTCTCGTCAGAGCGATCGTCACCGACATCGTTCGGCAATGGCACGCCGTCAACGACTTGAAACAACGGTTGTCGGCTGTCAAAACCGAACGGAAACGCCTGTCGAGCGACCCCTATTCCGAGGAATTGGCGCAAAGCCAGGCGGAAATGGAGACCGAGGAAGAGAGGTTGGCCTCCTACATCGACGAGCTCACTAAGCTGGGCGTTGAGTTGAAAGGGCTGGACGGACTCTGCGACTTCTATAGCATCATGGACGGCCGTGAGGTCTTCCTTTGCTGGCGGCTTGGAGAACCGGAAGTCCTCCATTGGCACGAACTCAACGCCGGTGTGGCTGGCCGAAAGACGCTGGCCTCGCTTGCCGGCTCTGGCTCGGGAGCGGGCAAACGGCCGCATTGATTCAGGATCGCGCCGCGATCGACGCGTTGGAAAGTTCCTTCACGGCCCAGCCTCGCGACACTTGCTGACGCGGGACTGGGCTTCTCTACGCGCCGACAACGATCGTGTTCCGTTGGACCCGATCCTCTCCAGCGGATAGACTGCCAAGTGACGTCCGGTGACAACCGGTTCTTGTTCAACTTCCTTGGCGGGTGAGGTGCGTTCCACGATGCGGCGGGTGATCACGATCGACGGGCCCGCGGGGGCAGGCAAAAGTACGGTCGCGCGCCAGCTCGCCGAGCGGTTGGAATGGCGATTGCTCGATACGGGCGCCATGTATCGCGCGGCGACCCTCGCTGCGCTGCGGGCAGGAACCCTTTTGGAAGACGATCAGGCCCTGGGAACGCTCGCGGCGAGCCTATCCATTCGGCTCCCACCCGGATCGGTCCTCCTCGACGGCGAAGACGTCAGTGCGCTGGTCCGGAGCGTTGAAGTCACCCGCGCCTCACGCTTCCTGGCCGATAGCCCGAGCGTTCGCCGCCAGCTCGTCGCCTGGCAGCGCGAGTTCGCCGCCGAGAACAATGTCGTTGCCGAAGGTCGCGACCAGGGGACGGTCGTCTTTCCCAACGCCTTTCGTAAGTACTTCCTCACGGCCAGTCTCGAGGAACGGGCCCGCCGCCGCCATGCCGAATTCGAGGCCAAAGGGTCTGAGATCGCGTTGGATTCGGTCACACGTGACCTTGAGGAACGCGACGCTCGCGATGCCGCTCGAGCCATCGCCCCGATGAAACCGGCCGTCGATGCCTGTGTGATCGACACCACCGGGATGCGCCTGGACCATGTGATCGATCAGATTGAGCAGGACATTCGTTCCCGCCTCAAGCCGAAACCTCTCGTGGGAGAGGAGACCGCGCGATGAGTAACGAGACGGAGACGACCCTGCAACCGCGCCCTCCCCTCGACCGATCGCGGCTGGCGATGGGCTGGTATCGCTTGGTGCAAGTCACGGTCGCGACCCTCCTTTCTTCGGTCAGTGGGATTCGGGTGAGTGGGCGGAACAACCTCCCCCCTCAGGGGGGGGCGCTGCTGGTCTCGAACCATGTCAGCCACCTCGACGTCTTCATCCTCGGCATTCCCTTACACCGTCCACTCAACTATGTAGCGCGATCGACCCTGTTCCTGCCCCTCCTCGGGACATTCATCCGCTCGGTTGGCGGTTTTCCGATTCAACGAGAAGGCATGGGGGCCCAAGGTCTCAAAGAGACCCTACGGCGGATCAAGAAAGGGGGCATCGTCGTTCTCTTCCCTGAAGGGACCCGAAGTCGTGACGGTGAACTCGGTGAATTGAAGTCGGGCATCTCGGTGTTGGCGTCCCGGGCTCGTGTGGCGGTTGTTCCGGCTGGGATCGCCGGCACATTCGAGGCCTGGCCGCGGTCGCGGGCTTTCCCGCTCCCCCACCCCGTCCGGATCCACTACGGTCCACCGATCCTTCCCGAAGAACTCGAGGGACTGGACACGGAGGCTGTCACCAAGTTGATCCGGGCACGTATCCTCGACTGTGTCGAGGTGGCCCGCGCCGGCCTGCATCGCGACCTGCAGAGTGACCCGGAGAAAACTGCGGTTGGACGAATTGGCAAGATGGGTTAGAGTCCCGACACTTTGAGGGCCCGTCAATACGGATCCAACCACTTCTTGCGTCGGCAACTCGGTCGAATCACGCAAACGTCCATCAGGTATTGGGGCCAATTTCGGTCGCGCCGGAGGCGCATGGTTCCGAGGCTTTGATCGCGGCAAAGGAGTATCGCCATGCGACATGCCCGACTCTTACGAGGAGGCCTCGGGGTCTTCTTACTCGGCTGGGTCCTGAGCTTGGCCGGCTGCACTCACAACCACTATTACGGCCCCGGTGTGCCGGTTTGTGGTCCGACGGCCGTGGCGGTCCCTGCCACCGTCACGAACGGAGCGGTCTGCGAAGTCCCCACTCAGGTGGATGGTGGCAGCGTCGTTGCCCAGGGTTCAGGCCGGACGACGATTGTGAGCGGGGCCCCGATTTACTCCGGAACCCAGGCCCCACGCGTCGTCGTCAGCGAGCCGAATGCGGGGTCACGGTTTGGCCGTTGGCAACGCGCCAACCCGGACGCCGGCCTGGCCACGACCCGCGTGGAAGGGGCCTACAATGACACCACGACCAATCGTTAAGCCTCCTCAAAGGAATCGCGAATCGCAATGGCACGTCGCCGTAATTGGAATGACGCTCGTTGTCTCGTCACCGGCGCCTCCTCGGGGCTCGGATGCGCCATGGCCCAGCACCTGGTTCGCGCAGGCGCTCGAGTCGTTCTGACGGGTCGCTCGAGCACCAAGCTTGACTCTATCAAGAGCGCACTGATTGAGTCAGGTGCCGACCCGTACGCTGTCCACACCTTGGCTGCCGATCTTACCAAAGCCGGCGACCGCGCTCGCCTTGTGGAATTCACGACGGAGCGACTGGGAGCGCTGGACCTCGCCATCAACAGCGCCGGCGTGGGAGCGACGGGGCACTTCGAGACGCACGACCCCTCCGTCCTCCGTCAACTTTTCGAGATCAACGTCTTCGCACTCGCCGAGTTGAGTCGACTTCTCCTTCCGGTTCTGTCCCAAGGGGATCGGCCATCCCTCATCAATGTGGGATCGATCGTCGCCCGCCGAGGCCTACCGGGCCGGTCCGAATACACGGCCAGCAAGTTCGCAGTGGCCGGATTCACGGAATCGATCCGGGCGGAATGGTCGAAATACGGGATCCATGTTCTGCTCCTGAATCCCGGGTTCACGGCGACCGAGTTCGAGCGGAACCTCATCATCGACACCGCCCGCTATTCCGTCACCAAGCGAAGAAGGATGACGGCCGGTACAGTTGCGGACGCGGCCCTTCGGGCCGCGCTCAGTGGTCGCAATGAGTTGACGTTGACTGCGGGAGGGCGACTCCTGCTCCTCGCCAATCGCGCCATCCCTCGAATCGTCGATTGGGGTTTCAAGCGCTGGACGCTTCACCTCTTCCCCGAATCACCGGTCCTCCAGCGTCCCAGGACCAAGTCCGTTCCACCACTCCGCCCCGAGGGAACTCCCTTTCCCGGGCGGCCACACGCCCTCCGCCCTGAGCGGTTGGGCGAGTCGAGCCATCAACACGCCTCGGCCGATTAAGCCGAGGTGGCCTCACCTCGCATTTCCCGTCTCCAAGCGCTGGGCGCTCCCACGGGAGCCGAAGCCGTAAACGGCCCCGTGGAACCAATTTCACGAGATAGCTTCCGGTGGATTGGCAGTAACCCCGCCATCTTACTCGCGAATTCACGAGATAGCTTCCGGTGGATTGGCAGTAACCCCGCCATCTTACTCGCGAACCGAGAAACGACCAATCACAACGAGCCCCGAGGATTTCCCGGAACCCCTCCGCGAATCCCCGAATGGAACACCGCGTCGTTGAAACCGATGTTCGGTTCCCAAAACTCGATATCGGCACGGTCCTTGTTTGCCTCCTTACGTAGACTCGTGAGCCAAATCGGGCAGGTTCGACCCAAACGAGGTCCACGTCCGCCGGCTCGTGCTTGGCTTCGACGGTGACCGACGCCCCCTTGCCCTTATGGGATTGCGCCCCGGGGAGGAGTGAGATGGGCATCCGCATCAGGTAGAGGCCATAGCCGGGTAAGTCGGTGGTATCGTCGCCGAGATTATTCCGGCGGAGTGTGTGGAGGTGGTTCAGATAGCGGGCTTTTTGGTCGAGAACCAGCGTTGGCTCCAAGCCGATTCCTGTCCCTGTACTCGTTGTGTTCGCCAATGTGATGTCTGCGAGCGTCGATGAGCCGGTCTGGATTGGGGTGGCGGTGCCGAGCAACGTGTTGGCGTTAGCCACCAGGTTACCCGAGGCTGGCATCTGAACCGTGGTCGTTGTCACCGTCTGGTTCTCGACCCGCCGCTGACGAGGTTGGACGGCTGCGCAACGGTCGTTGCCGAGGTGAGGGCCGCCACGTCAGCCCGTCTCTGGTAGGCCGAGAATGATGAGGTTGAACTTGCCGAGGTCCTCCTTCATCTGGTTCTCAAACTCGGTTCGATTCCAGTTATGACAAATACAAAAAAATTCGAATATAATGTTTATACGTAATGCAGTGATCGTCGTGGTTGTGCGTCATTGTTAGAAAATGTCGTGCCGAGAGAACAATTGGGCCGCAACCCCGTCTCTCTAAACGGGATCTTCGCTCACATTGCACAGCATGGGGCCCTCGAGTCGGCTTGTGCTGAACTGTTCAGCGTTGATGTTCCCCCCCTGGAGATGGAATTCTGGGGTGAGCGGGAGCAATGGGCGGGCGAACAACTCAGGACAAGGGAGACGCTCGGTTTCATTGAGGGACTCAGCCTCATACCGTGGACCGCATCGGGAATGGTACATTCAATCGCAATGTGACGATCGAATGTCCACGCTGTCCCCCAAAAGGTGGCAGGCTCAAGGAGGCCCGAAACATGGTCCCATTGCTGGCCCTGACCCTGGTCATTACTCAGATCAGCGCACTTGAGCCCGGTGACTCCACCCGCACCATCACCGTGGGCGACCTCGAGCGGAGCTACCTCGTCCACGTTCCGAAGTCCTACGACGGCAGCAAGCCCGTCCCGGTCGTGTTGGTGTTCCATGGCGGCGGGAGCAACGCCGGGCAATGGGTCCGTTTCTGTGGCCTCAACGAGACAGCGGACAAAGCGGGCTTCATCGCCGTGTATCCGAATGGCACGGGTAAGAAGATCGAAGGCTACCCGGAGGACGTGTTGACTTGGAACGGCGGCAGACGACAACCAGGCGGCAACGACGCCCTCTTGCAGAAGGTGGACGACGTGTCCTTCACCCGAGAATTGCTCGACGATCTGGCGAAGGTCGCCAAGGTCGATGCGCAGCGGGTCTACGCCACGGGCATGTCAATGGGGGCAATCATGACGTACCGCCTCGCCTCGGAGTTGTCCGACCGCATCGCCGCCATCGCTCCCGTGTGCGGCCCGATGGGAACAGAGACGTGTCGTCCGAAGCGGCCCGTGTCGGTGATCCACTTTCACGGCACCGAGGACGAGGCTGTACCACTCAAGGGGGGCAAAGGTAAGTTGGATGTCTCGGGGACGGACTTCTACTCCGTCGACCACTCGATCCGCGCCTGGGTGAAGGCCAACGGATGTCATGAGAAGCCGACGACGGATGAACTCCCAGACCGGGTGGACGACGGCACCAAGGTGATCCGCAAGACATACAGTGGTGGCGAGGACGGTTCGCAGGTCGTCCTGGTCGTCATCGAAGGCGGCGGGCACACGTGGCCGGGTCGGGAGTTTGGCCCGGAGCTCAAGGTGCTGGGAAAATCCACCAAGGATGTGGCGGCCAATGCGCTGATCTGGGAGTTCTTTGAGAACCACCCGATGAAGCCATCCACCACACAACGCGCATCAAAACAACCGACGACCAATCTGCCTTGAGCGATGCGGGAGTCAACAATCTTTGGACCGATCTCAATCGACAAACGGTCAGCATCGACGGAGTGTCACGGTTCACTGTGTCTCTTGGGGAGCTCCGACCTCATCCCGCCTCCTGAGCGCGTCCTTACTCGCGTCGCCAGGGATCTCGGCGAGCCAGTTCCAGAGGCGGCGGGCTTCGTCTTTGCTGTCCTGCGAAGTCGCGTCAGCTGCGTTCTTTCGCAGGGTTTCAACCGTCAACGTTCCTGGAATCTTCAGAGCCTTACGACGAGCGGTCGCCACTTCATCAGTGTTGAGCCGGGTGCCGGTTGTGCCCGAGGCAAGTAAATTTGTTCGGTTCTGCCGGTGGGAAAGTCCCAAGGCATGCCCCAACTCGTGAGCCGTCACCCGGGGAATCGGCTCGTCAATCCCCCCCTCGACCGGGCGCAGTCCTGCCGTTTCCTGGACCATGGCGAAATCGCCACCCATCCAGACACCGTTGACCGAAAATTTGTGAATGTAATAGACATTGATCCCGGACGTCAACCGTGTTAGCTCAGGCACGAGCATGGAATACCGTTCCAAGGGAACGACTCCATTGAGCTCGCGGGCCAGTCGGAATTGGTCGGTCCGTGCGGCCGGCTCGCGAACGATGGATTCGAGACCCCAGTGGATCCCGGCCTTGTTCCAGATTCCATTCACTTTGCGAAGAATTCGCGCGAGATCGTCGTCTGTCAAGCGGCAGTCGATTTCCGGTAGGTCGGACGCTGTCAGAAGGTGAAGACGCAGGGGGATGATCAGGAACGAGTCGTAAGCCGGTGGTTCCAGTACGTCCGGAGAAGGTTCCTCACCCCCAAGGCTGAACGAACAGGCGAGCAGACCACTGATTGACAGGAAGGTTCGCCGGCGCAACAGGCTCATCACGACGCTCCGGAGGAAAGTCTGAATGGTCGATCATCACCCGGAACGGCCAGCGACTCAAGCTCCTCATCCATCAGCTCGTTCTCGAGGGATACAGGTATTCCCTGGCGAGGTCAGGATGCCCGTGGGTCGTCCACGGTCTTGAGGAATCAATGCCGCTGGTGAAACGGCCTTAGGTGGGAAGTTTTGCCAGCGGTTCTCCGCGTCGTACCCCTGAGCCCAACTGGCTCGTTGCGAAAAGGCCGCTTCGAGCGCCGGGCTCGAGAATCGGACCGAACGAGCTGAGCAGGGAGAGCGGACCGGCGATAATTGTGGGAACGGCCCGGTGATCCGGATCCTGACGCCGTTCGCGTCCGTCGGGACTGGCCGAGTCGTCAGGGGGAGGTTGGCTGGCCAACGCATTCCAGGCCGTTGGTGTTTGAGACGGTTCGACCACGTTTGGGGCTCGGCCGCTCCTGAGCAATCGATGCGCCTGGGGTTCCGACGGCGAAGCGGTCGGCAAGTGGATCAAGGTCCCCATCGATGGAACAAGACTCGCGACGGCGAGGTCAAGGATCAAGGTGCCCTGAAGGTTTGCTCGCGGAGTGGGCCGAGGCGTAGGTTCAGGCGCAATCGGAAGCGAACGGGCCACAGGGCGAGGCACATCCGTTCTCGTGCTCTCCTGAATCTCCCTGTCATGTGACGGCAGGTCCTCCACGATCAGCCGAGCCCGGGCCGCCGCCACAGCCAGCGGCTGGCCAAGCGACTCGCCGACGCTCTCGTAGAGGTCGGCCCAGTCATCATCGCTCAGAGTCTCGGGTTGTTCGACGAGCATCAGCAAGCTGACGAGCGCGTCCGTCCCGTCGGCAAGGCTTTCAGACTGGGTCGGAAGATCGAGCCAATGACCCAGCTTGATGGAATCGCGAAGTTGCCTGACGTGTTCCTGGCAGTCGCGAAGCGGGGGAAATGTAGGGTTGTTCCTGAACGTCAAAGCAAGAACGCGGTCAAGGATGGCCAGAGCTTGCATCCTGAGCAGCTCTTGCTCAAGCTGGTGCAGTTCCGCGTCGGCCAGGTCGTCGAGGACTGAGGCGAGATCCTGGAGCGTGCCGAGTATGATCGCGGGGGGATTGGGAATACGCAAAGACTGAATGCGCTCGACGGCCTCGCCCTGAAGCGCCTCGAATCGTTCGCGACACGCCTTCAATTCCCGCACGCTGTCCGTCGACGGCGGGGCACCGACCGAACTCATCGATCGAGCGACCGACGCGAACGATTCTCCCACCTTTTGGAATTGGCTGGAGAGGACGACCAGATCTTCCGACAGATCACGGCCCATCGAAAGGCCGCTCGGGAGGTCAAACGGATCAAGGAATGGCTGGATGAGCGCCTGTGCTCCAGCCCAGTCCCCCCGATTCCGCAGGATCCGAACCAATTCTTTCCGACCTTGGACCGACTCGGGATGATCCGGTCCGAGCGCATCGTTGCGAATGGCCAAGGCTTCACGGAGACACTGTTCGGCTTCGTCAAGCGCGTCGCGCCGCCAGAGCATGCCGGCAAGGCAGGTCAAGCTGACCGCATAGTCGGGATGGGACCGTCCCAGGACCGTCCCTCGAATGGCCAGCGACCTCCGAAAGAGGCCTTCAGCCGAGGCTAGGTCGCCCTGGAGGAATCGGAGCTCACCGAGCATGCTCAAACCGAGCGCGAAGTCGGCATGCTCCTGGCCCACGACCTGATTTTGCAAGTCCAGGAGTTGGCGAACCTTCTGCTCCGCACCACCGTACTGTCCCTGAGTGAAGAGTCTTTCGGCCTCGTTCTGCAACCACGAAGCAATCTCTTCGTAGGAATCCCCTCGGCTGGCGACCTCTTCACCGGGATCCCCGCCACTCAATTCGCGATCCGGGCCGCTGGAGGACACAGGGAGTTCTCCGTCAGGTGAAGACCCGTGGCGAGTTGATCCAGTGGATTCGGTCGAAATCACGGTCATATCCGACAAAGACCCTGGTCCGCTTGCAGTCGAAACGTTCCCCACGTCTTATCGGCGTTGACGGAGCCTCTAACCCGAGAAATTCCTAAGATGAAGAATTCCGATTGCTACTCTTATTATGGTGCGCGGTCTTGGACTCGCAATAATTTTCTCGCCTGGCCCCACTTTTGAGGTTTGTCCCTGGAACTTTCCTGGTCTGAGTCGTCGCGCCAAGGAAAACATACGGATGGCCAGGGTCCATGGACCACGCCAGTTCGGGCCACTCTGCGAGTCGTCCTTGGCTGAGAAGACCGGGGCGGATACGATGCGTTCGTTCCGGAGACGCGAGGAGACCCGCAGCCGATGATGGACGACGGTGGTGATGATTGCTCGATCGATGTTACTGAGCTCGAACGTATCCTCCGCGCCACCGAACCCGGGGCGTTCCTCGTCCCGCCACGGATCCTCCGTCGAGTCATCAAGAGCGACCTCGGACTGGCCCGGGTTGGCGTCCATATCCCCCATCGACGCCTCTATGTTTCCACTGGCGGCTCGCTTCGCGGGGTCGTCTCGGAAGAGGAACTCGGCCTCGATAAGTCGGGGGCCGGGTGGCCTTCCATCGCCATCTTGCTTGAGCGGCCGACAACGGAAGACCTGGCATCGTCGACTCGCGAGGCGATCCTGGGAGACTACTGGCGCCTCCTGTTTCACGCCCAGGTCCACGTGGGGATGGAGCGGTCGCTGGCTCGTGAGCGGACGTTCGACAACGCCATTCGAAAGCGCATCGAACGGATTGGGAACATCGAATTCGACGAGATTCGCACCGTCCTCCGTCAGGAAGGCCTCCTCCTGGCTTTGGCCGACGATCGGTCCGTTCTCATCGAGTTTGGGGCCTACTACCTCGAACTGCGACGATTCGCCCCGGGCCTCCTCGCCCACACCTTTCCCGCGATCGAAGACCCGACGTCCGTCGATTCACTTCTCGCCGAACTCGTCGACGACGAGGTGCTCTATCAAGCGACGAAGCTGGAAGGGGCCGTCGCTCCCCTGATCGAGACGATCCCGGGTTCGGTCGAGGGCGAGAATGAGGAGGACGCCGAAGGCGAGTTTGAATCCGAACCGCGGGACGATTGGCCGATCGAACGCGCCACCGGAGCCTCCAAGCGCCTGCTCGATCGGGCCGACGCCATTGCCGCTCGAGGTAACCTGGTCCGTGCGGCGATCCTCCGCACCGAAGCGGCTCGACGTACAACCGCGGAACTCGCCGAGTCGGTCCGAGCGGGAGCACGAAGCGAACTCGACCGCTTGATTCGACGACTCCAGCGTGCCCTCGCCTTCGACGATTCCGAGGCCGAGCGATGGCGACGCGCCTTACCCGCTCTCCTGGATCGCTCGGCTCGAGGGTTCTGGACCCCCGAGGCTCGCCTGCTCTACGACCTTCAGAAAGTTTGCGTCGACCACGAGCGTGAGGTCTTCACCACAGACCTCGTCGGATGGATCGTCTCGTGGGGGCGCCGGCCGATTCGCCGGGTTCAGCCCTACCTGCGCGAGGTCATGACCGCCAACCACTTGAGGAGTGCCTCGAAACGACTCGCCTCCACACGTCTTCGGGGGGAGGATCGGACCCGATTGGCGACGCTCCTTCACGCCTCCGTCAAACGGGGCGAGCTCGTCCTGAGAGATCGACTCCGCGGTCCAATTGACGCCACACTCACCACGACCGGTTTCAAGCCAAGGAACCTTCCCGAACGCGTCGCCTACCGGAAGTTGATCGAGGAGTTACTGGACCGCATCGCCAGCCGAGGGTTCCTCTCGCTCGGCGACCTGCGCGACGCCTGCTCACGCAGCAACCTCAAGATGCCCGACCTCGCGAGCCCTCGCGAGTTCCTCGAGGGCGACCGCCTGCTCAAGGCCGACGAGGCGCTCTCGAAATCGCTAGACGGTGTCTACCGCCAGGGGGAAATCTATCTCCGATCGCTCCAACGGTTCAGCTCACTGGCATTCGCGACCTCGATCGGCCGGTTCCTCACCTCGTACGTCGCCTTGCCGTACGGAGGTGCTTTTCTCATGCTCGAAGGGCTCCAGCACATCATCGGTCCCCTCGTTCACTGGCTAGGCGGCGGACATATTCATATCATGAATCTGCCGTCATTGCTGGTCCTCGGAACCGTGGCACTCGGGGTTCTCGACTTCCCGAACTTCCGCCAGGGATTCCTGATGGCCGTCCGGGTTGTCGGTCGCGGCCTGCGCATGGTCTGCTTTGATTCGCTCGCCTGGGTATTGCGTCAACCGTTGCTTCGCTTCCTCTTCGTCGGCCGGTTCGCGTCTCTGGTTTGGCGGCTCTTGCTCAAACCGGCGATGGTCACGGTGCTTGTCTGGGGTGTGGCGAAGTCGTTGGGCTTGGGCCAGCAATCGGTCTTTCTGCTTTCCGCGATTGTCTTCGTCTGCGCCAATCTCGTGATCAATTCGCGGCTCGGCCGAAACGTCGAGGAAATCGTCGCGGATGAAGTGGTCCGAACCTGGAAACAACTCTACCGCGACATCGTTCCGGGCATCTATCGGCTTATCGTTGGTACGTTCGACAGGGTGCTCGAGACGGTCGATCGCCTCCTCTACGCCGTCGACGAATGGCTGCGGTTCCGATCCGGCCAGAACAAGGCGATGCTCGCGACGAAAGCGGTGCTGGGGGCAGGCTGGTTCTTTGTCGCTTATCTGGTCCGTATCTATGTTAATGTGCTCATTGAACCTCAAGTCAATCCGATCAAACATTTTCCGGTCGTGACCGTCTCTCACAAAATTATCTTGCCTCTTTCTTTGACGCTGACCAAACTCCTGGCTGCACCTCTGATGCCGCTGGGCAAGGTCGTGGCGAACTTCATCGCCGGGTCGACCGTGCTCCTTTTACCGGGCGTGTTCGGCTTTCTCGTCTGGGAGCTCAAGGAGAACTGGAGACTCTATCGAGCCAACCGCCGCGAGACGCTCGGCCCGATCGCGGTCGGGAGTCACGGTGAGACCATCGGCCGACTGCTGCGTCCCGGCTTCCACTCGGGAACGCTCCCCAAGCTGTTCACCAAGCTCCGCAAGGGAGAGAGACGCTGGCTTCGTGAAGGCCGAGAGAAGGGCATCATCAAGCAGAACGAAGCACTCCACCACGTCGAGGAGGCGATCAGGCACTTCATCGAACGCGAGTTTCTTGCCTTACTTCGTGAGAGTCGGACGCTCGGTTCGATGGAGATCGAGGTCTCCGCACTGGCACTTTCGACCAATCGAATCACATTCGAGCTCTCCTTACATCAGGAGAATGCCGACGTGATCCGGATTGAATTCGTCGAACAGTCGGGCAGCCTGATTGCGGAGGTCGCCGAGCCGGGATGGCTTGCGAACCTCTCCGAGGTGCGCCGGCAAACGTTGACGACCGCGATCGTCGGCCTCTATAAACTGAGCGGGATCGACCGCATCCGAGTACACCCCGGCGACCCTCCAGCTCGCCCCCCTCATCCGAGGGATCGCGACGGTGACTACTCCGTACTGATCCCATTTCAGCGGATCACCGTCTCCTGGAAAAGCTGGGTCGAAGCCTGGGAAAAAAAGCTTTCGACCACGGCCTTCGATCCAACCTTCACCGAAGGCCTGGGGATTTTGCCCCCGACGACCCAAGGCAGAAAACGGACCTCACGCTCCATCTCCCGGCGCACGGAGAACGAGCCCCGCTGATGGCGGCAGGACCATCTTTTGCAGCAGCAGACCAAGGGCTCTCGATCATCAAAAACGGCCATCCTTCGAGGTCAGTGCAGACAAAAACCTTCCCAGCAAGTCGGGCAACCTTGATCCGAATTCTCTCGTCAGACGGGACACAGCCCGTCGTGGGATCAGCTTCTGATCGCTTATCATGAGAGTGGCCCATGCCCACCCTCCATGAGCAGGAAATTCACCAGGTTGTGCCCATTGATTGCCATCCTTGATAGAATGCGGCTCGTAACGATGAACGGCTCTCAGTCGCAAGTCATGAGGGATCAGGCACAATGACTGGCCACCGATTGCGCGGGATGTGTTTGATCTTGCTCGGCATGCTGATGTCAGGCCGAGTAATTCTCGCCGATCAACCCACACCGCTCGTGGACGGGTCGAAAACAACGGTCGATTTCGACCGCCAGATCCGCCCCATCCTTTCGGACACATGTTACAAGTGCCACGGGCCCGACGCGGCCGAGCGCCAGGCGGAACTGAGGCTCGACCTCCGCGACGCAGCGCTCCAACCGGCCGAATCGGGCAAGCCCGCGATTGTCCCCGGTCAGCCTGAGGCAAGCACGCTGGTCAAGCGTGTCTTCTCCACAAATAAGAGCTTCGTGATGCCTCCGCCCGAGAGCAACCGGACGCTCACGGTCGAACAGCGAACCCTCTTGCGCGATTGGATTGCCGAAGGGGCGAAATATCAGACCCACTGGTCATTTACCGCGCCCGATCGTTCGCCGCTCCCAGCGGTGAATGATCGCTCTTGGCCACGGAACGCGATCGATCACTTCATCTTCGCGAAACTCGAGAGGGAGAATTTGGCTCCCTCCCCTCAAGCCGACCGGACAACCTTGATTCGCCGGTTGACCCTCGACTTGACCGGGCTTCCTCCCACCCCGCGCGAGGTCGACGCATTCCTCGCCGACGGCCACACCGACGCATATGAGAGGCTCGTGGACCGGCTGATGAACTCGAGCCGCTACGGCGAACGCATGGCGCTCGACTGGCTCGATGCATCCCGCTATGCCGACACGCACGGGTACCACATCGACAGCGGTCGAGATATGACGCTCTGGCGAGACTGGGTCATCGACGCCTTCAACCGTAACATCCCGTTCGACCGTTTCACGGTGGAACAACTCGCCGGTGACTTGCTCCCCAATCCCACACTCTCCCAGCAAGTGGCCAGTGGTTTCAACCGAAATCATATGATTAACTTCGAGGGTGGAGCCATCCCCGAGGAGTACCAGACCGCCTACGTGATCGACCGGGTGAACACCACGGGAACGGTCTGGCTCGGCCTTACCATCGGCTGCGCGCAGTGCCACGATCACAAGTTTGATCCGGTGTCCCAGAAGGAATACTATCAGCTCTACGCCTTCTTCAATAACTTGCCCGAGAACGGTCTCGACGGTCGCAAAGGGAACGCCGAGCCGATGATCCCCGTCCCGAGCCTCGCCCAGGCCGCCACTCTCGACAGGCAGACCAAGGCCATCGGCGACCTCGAACAGCGACTCAAAGGCCCATTGCCGTCAGTCGACGCCCAGCAGACCCAGTGGGAACGTTCGCTGAGCGAAGCGATCGCAACGGACTGGGTGGTTCTCAACCCTGACGCGATGACCGCGAAAGAAGGGACCACGCTCGAGAAACACGAGGATCAGTCCATCGTGGCCCGAGGCGCGAACCCGGACAAAGACGTTTATACCCTCACCACACTCGCTCCTCGCGAGCCGATCACAGCAATCAGGCTCGAAGTCCTTCCCGATGAATCCCTGGTCGGCAACGGCCCAGGACGCTCGGTCAATGGGAACTTTGTTCTCACGGAGGTTCGTTTCGACGCGGGCGAGCCGCTCAAAATCAAGTCGGCGCATGCCGACTTCAGCCAGTCCGAATTTCCGGTGGCTCACGCAATCGACGGGAAAAAGGCAACCGGGTGGGCGGTCCATCCCGAGGTCGGCAAGTCGCATTTCGTGGTCTTCGAACTCGAGAAACCGCTGGTTGCCAAGGAAGGGACGCGACTGGCGACGACGCTCGAGTTCGAGTCCGCCTGGGAGCGTCACCAACTCGGCAAGTTCCGCCTCTCCTTCACCACTTCGGAACGCCCTCTCGGGCGGCTCAAGCTCCCGGAGAAGATCGCCCGGATCGTCGGGGGGAGCGAGGAGCAGCGATCTGCGGTGGATGCGAGTGCACTACGATCGTACTACCGAACCCAGGTCTCGGCCGAGTGCATGCCCTTGAATCAGCAACTCGCCGAGCTCAAGAAGGCACACGCCGACATCGAGAAGTCGATTCCTACGACGATGGTCATGCGCGAGATGAGCACGCCTCGCGAAACCTTCTTACTCGATCGCGGCCAGTATGATAAGCACGGCGAAAAGGTCGTGGCCGGGACTCCCGCAAGTTTGCCTCCCCTGCCCAAGGGGGCTCCTGCGACACGGCTGGACCTCGCTCGATGGCTGGTCGATCCCGCACACCCGCTGACGGCCCGCGTCACCGTCAACCGACTCTGGCAGACGATCTTCGGGACCGGCCTCGTGGAAACGTCCGACGACTTCGGCTCGCAAGGAGCACTGCCGAGCCACCCCGAGCTGCTCGATTGGCTAGCCGTCGAATTCCGCGAAGGGTGGGACGTGAAGGCGATGATCCGGTTGATCGTAACCTCGGCCACCTATCGACAGTCCTCAATCAGCTCACCCGACCTGATTGCGCGTGATCCCAACAATCGCTTGCTGGCTCGAGGCGTCCGACACCGGCTCCAGGCGGAGTTCATCCGTGACCAGGCGTTGGCGATGAGCGGGTTGCTCGACCTCCGCATCGGAGGGAAAAGCGTTTCCCCCTATCAGCCTGCGGGGCTCTGGGAAGAACTTGCGTCCCGCCTCGACGGGCAGAACTGGACAGCGCAAACCTACGAACAGAGCCGTGGTCGCGACCTCTATCGGCGTACGATGTACACCTTCTGGAAGCGAACCTCCCCGCCGCCGACTCTCGTCACCTTCGACGCCCCCGATCGCGAGACCTGCACCGTCCGGCGCTCTCGCACCAACACGCCGCTCCAGGCGCTCGTCTTGATGAACGATCCCACCTATGTCGAAGCCTCGCGAAAACTCGCCGAACGCATGATCGTCGAAGGTGGTTCAACGCCGGAAGATCGAATCACGTTTGCCTTTCGCCTCGCCACCGCTCGACGGCCGACCGCGGACGAGTTGCAAGTTCTCAGTGAACTCTTCCAGGCCCAACACTCCGCGTTTCGCCAGGACGTGGACGCGGCCTTGAAACTGCTTGGCGTCGGCGAGTCGCGCCGCAATGTCGACCTTGATGTTCCGGAACTGGCAGCCTGGTCCATGGTCGCCAGTGCGATCCTGAATCTCGATGAAACCGTCACAAAGGGATAAACTGATGGATCCGCACGTCGAGCATCAATTGCTGCAGACTCGCCGCCAGTTCTTCGGCCGGACGGCGTCGGGACTGGGCGCGACGGCCCTGGCTTCGCTTTTGAACCCAGGGCTTCTGTCGGCGTCGACCCACTTCGCGCCAAAGGCGAAGCATGTCATCTATCTCTTCATGTCGGGTGGCCCCTCCCACATCGACCTATTTGACTACAAGCCGAAGCTCCAGGCGCACCACGGCGAGGAGCTGCCCGGCTCGATCCGCATGGGACAACGGGTCACGGGAATGACGTCAGGCCAGAAGTCATTCCCCTGCGTGGCCCCGATGTTCAAGTTCGCTCAACATGGCCAAGCGGGCACCTGGGTCAGCGAGCTTCTCCCGCACACCGCGACGGTTGTCGACGACATCGCGGTGATCAAGACGCTGAACACCGAGGCGATCAACCACGACCCCGCGACCACCTACATCCAGACCGGGCACCAGCAGCCGGGTCGACCGAGCCTGGGGGCCTGGCTCGACTACGGTCTCGGGGGGGAGAATGACAACCTCCCCACGTTCATCGTCTTGATCTCGCAAGGGAGCGGCAACAAGACGGATCAGCCCATTTTCTCGCGACTCTGGGGGAGCGGCTTCCTCCCGACCCAGCATCAAGGGGTCCGGTTCCGCTCGGGGGACGACCCGGTCCTCTACCTCTCGAATCCGCCCGGAGTCGACTCGCAAACCAGGCGGAGAATGCTCGACGGCGTCGGCCGGCTCAACCGGATGGCGGCCGACTCATTCGGCGACCCGGAGATCAACACGCGGATCGCCCAGTATGAGATGGCCTACCGGATGCAGGCCTCGGTGCCCGACCTGACCGACCTCTCGGGCGAACCGAAGTCAACGATTGACCTCTATGGCATCGACGACAAGGGAGTGGACGGCGGCTTCGCGAGGAACTGCCTCCTCGCCCGGCGAATGGTCGAGCGCGGCGTTCGCTTCGTTCAACTCATGCATAGAGGTTGGGACCAGCATAACAACTTGCCGAGCCAGATCCGCGGCCAGTGCAAGGACGTCGACCAGCCGGCGGCGGCCCTCATCAAAGATCTCAAGACCCGTGGTCTGCTCGATGAAACCCTGGTCATCTGGGGGGGCGAATTCGGCCGGACCGTGTACAGTCAAGGGGCCTTGACCAAGGACAATTACGGGCGAGATCACCACGGGCGCTGCTTCACGATGTGGATGGCCGGCGGCGGGATCAAGCCCGGAATCTCGTACGGCGAGACCGACGATTTCTGCTACAACATCGTCAAAGACCCGGTCCACATCCACGACTTCAATGCCACGATCCTCCATTGCCTGGGGATCGATCATACGAAGCTGACCTTCAAATTCCAGGGGCGTGACTTCCGCCTGACCGATGTGCACGGCAACGTCGTCAAGGGACTACTTGCTTGCTTGATTGATGCCTGATTGCCTTTGAACACGCAGATTTGCAGCCCCGAAGAGGCGACCGGCTCAAACGGTCGCCTCCAATGGCCAATGCTCATTGAACGCTCATTTCCCAGTGGGCTCGGCCGGTGTGAGCCAGCGGGTAAACCAGTCGAGCGCCGCCTCGTGCTGTTCGGGCGTCACTGCGTGGGCCACCCCCTCCGCCACATTGATCCGCAGGTGATCGGAGGCTCCCGCCTCTTCATACGCCTTCTCGGCCGAGGCGAAGGCCAGCCTGGCGCCACCGATGGGACAGTTCGGATCGCGATCGCCGTTCAGGATCAGGAGGGGCCGCCCCGCAAAGAGACGAAGCATGCTCGGGCAATCGAAGGTCGTGAGGATGCCAGGGATGACCTTGTTCCAGAGCGTGCGACAGACCCGCGCATTGACAGCGGTCTCACCCAGGTCATTGGCCGCCGCCTGGTGAGCCGCCCCGATCGACTTGGCTCGCCCTTGCCACTGTTCATTCTCAAGGCTCCATCGGAAGCTTTGCACGGAGATGGCCGGGACTGCCACAGCCACCCGCTCGTCGACCGATGCCGCAAGCCAGGTCTCGATCCCCCCCATGCTGATCCCGATCATGCCCAGCCGCTTCGGGTCCACGTCGGATCGCGACTCCAGGTAGTCGAGAGTTCGCCAGAGATCCCAGCACGTGTCGTAGTAGAACGGATGCGTCTGTGGTTCGCCGGGCTTTGACCTCCAAGCTCGTGTGATTGCCTTATTGTAGGCGTCAGCGCCCACCGCCCCCCCTGCCCTCTCGCCGTGGTAACGGGCATCGATGGCGACCCCCATGATCCCTCGACCGGCGAGTTCGACGAGCCACGACCTCATCTTGTCCTTATCGCCGCCGGTTCCGTGCAGCACGATCACGGCTGGCAGCAGGCCCTTGACCTTGGCCGCCGGAGGGCGAACGACAAGCACGGGCACCCGCTCAATCTGGCCGTCGGCCCGTTTCTCGGAGGCAAAACTGAGTCGTTCCGTTGTGAGCCCATCCTGGCTGTTTTCCTCCTTCTCGATCTTGATCTCGAGCGGAACTTTCGGCCGGTCGAGTTGCTTCAAAAACGCTTGCCTGACTTCTGACGGAGACGCCAGGGGCTTCGTCTTGATTTCGGCGGGTGCGACCTGGGCCAGGAGAACCAGGGCCAACGCGTAACCGGAGTGTGTGAGCATCGTGACCTCGAAAGGTGCTTTGGCCTGCGTCGGTGAGCAAAGCGCCTTGGCAGGCGTTCGTCTTGGCTGGGGTTGATGCCAAGTGGGCATAGCCACTTCTCATGAGGGCACAGCCCAACAGGCTTTTTACGTCGGGGGATGACGGGTTTCGGCGCCTTTGCGTCTCAAAGGAGGTGAATCCTGTCGGGCCGTGTCCACCCTCCAAGTGCAGGATTCACCTCACTCACACGCACTGTCTCGACAATCAACAGCATCGCGTCAAGCTAAAACTTGTTTGTGGCTTTACTAATATCAGGGAAGCACAAGCACTTCGAGCCGCGAGGGATGGTCCTTCGACCGAAAAACCTTCTGACTCGCTTTCTGGAAGTCGGACTCTTTGGCTGAGTAGATGTCCATGAATTTCTGGGGATTCCGGTCGACGAGCGGGAACCAGGAGCTCTGGATCTGGACCATGATGCGATGGCCCGGCCGGAAGGTGTGGCCCGTGTCAGGGAGTGTGAAGTTGACTGGCGTGGGTTGATCGGGAGTGAAAGGCTCGGGGCGATCGAGTCCGTTGCGGAATTTACCGCGGATGACGTCGCCCCGAACCAGTTGCTGATAGCCTCCCATGCGCTCTCCGGTCGGATTCTTGTCGGGATCGGGGAAATCGTCGGGGTAGACATCGATCAGCTTGACGATCCAGTCGGAGTCGGTCCCCGAAGTCGAAACATGCAGTTTCGCGTGGATAGGACCGACAATGGTGAGGTCCTCTTCGAGGACTTCGGTCGAGTAGGTGAGTACGTCGGGACGCCGTGACGCAAACCGCTGGTCGGCGATCATGTACTCCTTCTTCATCTCAGGCGCGATGTCGGCGATGTAAGGAACCGGCCGGTCAGGATCGCTCACGAATTCATCGTGCGCCATCAAATCTTGGTCGAGCTGGTCGTCAGCGGAACCGACAACGGCCAAGCGCCCTTTGGGCAGGAGAACGAGTGAGCGGGGTTTTGCTTCCTGGGGCGGCCACGCCTTGAATTGGCTCCACTCGTTTTTTCCGGTGAGGAAGACCCAGGCCTCGGGAGGAACGGCCTTCCCCTTGTCCTTCAGGTAATGCTCAAAGAAGGGGAACTCAATCTTTTCCTGATAGTAAGCGGAAGTCTTCGCATTGAACTGGACCGATCCGAGCGACTCACCCGTGCCACGGGCCCAACCACCGTGGACCCAAGGGCCCATCACAATCGTGTTGGCTGCGTTGGGTGACTGGGATTCGATGCTCCGATAGGTTTCCAACGCTCCGAAGAGATTCTCCGCGTCGAACCAGCCCCCGACGGTCAGCACTGCGGGGCGAATCTCCTTGAGGTGCTGCCTGAGGTTGCGGGCCTTCCAGAACTCATCGTAGGTTCCGTGCTCCATCAACTCCTTCCAGAACGAGACCTCCCCTTTGAAATGCTTTTTCTCGGCGTTGGCGAGGGGGCCCAACCGGAGGAAGAATTCATAAGCGTCCGGAGTTCCGTGGTCGAAGACAAAGTCGAACTTCGTTGTCGGCTCGGGTCGGGGACGGCCGAAGCGCGCCATGAAGTTGAAGGCGTGGGTCAGAAAGAAGGCCCCATTGTGGTGCCAGTCGTCCCCCACGAACCAGTCGGTGACCGGGGCTTGGGGGGAGGCCGCCTTGAGCGCGGGATGCGCGTTGATGAGCGAGGCCGAGGTGTAATACCCGGGATAGGAAATCCCCCAGACTCCGACCCGGCCGTTATGGTTCTCAAGCTTCTTGGTCAGCCAGTCGATCGTGTCCCACGCGTCGGTGCTATCGTCGACGGCCTTGGCTCCTTCACTCCGAGCGACGTTGGGCCGCACGTGGACAAAGTCTCCCTCGGACATCCAGCGTCCCCGGACGTCCTGGTAGACGAAGATGTACCCTTCCTTGGCGAAACTCTCGGAAGGTCCCAGATCGGGGCGATAGCGATCCACGCCGTAAGGTCGCGCACTATAAGGGGTCCGATTGATGAGGATCGGATACTTCTGGTCGTGATCCTTGGGGGCATAGACCGACGTGAAAAGGGTGACGCCATCTCTCATCGGAACTTGATAGTCAAACTTGGTGTAGTGAGCCTTCACGTACTCCAAACCTTGAGCGTTGACCTGTCGGGTCATGAGCCCGGCCGCGAGGGTTGCCAACAGAAGAGACCAGATCGTCGACTTGCCGGGCGTTCGCATTCGTCATTCCTCGATTGACATCGGGTGTAGGCCGTCAACTTCCGTCAGGCCAACGAGTAATGACTAGAAAGTTAGTCCGGTCCTCGCCCAGACGCAAGGCGCGGCCTGCGGGAAATCCAAGCCGACGCTCATGGGCTCAAGTTTTTCAAGGACAAGCGAAGGCCAACCGCTCAACCGGACGTACGTCGCGTCGTTGCGTGTCCGAGGAGCTCTGGCTAAGGTGGCAGAAGGTGCAGTGAGGTTTCGTTTCGTCGCACGCGATGTCTTGGGGTAGACCTCGATCATGGACTCGAACCCAGCGTTCTCCTCGAAATTCCCGATCTTCATCACCTTGCCCGTGCAATGGGGTGATCAAGATGCCTTCGGCCACGTGAACAACACGGTCTACTTTCGCTGGTTCGAGAGCGCCCGGATCGCCTACTTCGATCGGATCGGCCTTTCCGAGATGATGAAGGCCGCAAAGGTAGGGCCGATCCTCGCGTCGATTGGCTGCGATTATCGCCGGCAGATCATGTACCCTGAGAGCGTGATCATCGGGGCGAAGGTCACCCGGATCGGGCGGACCAGTATCACCATGGAGCACGAGCTCTTCACCCAATCGAACCAGGCCCTCGCCGCCGAGGGAAAGTCGACGATTGTCGTCTTCGACTACGCCACCAATCGGCCGCACCCCGTTCCCGACCCGATCCGCCAAGCTATTGAAGCCGTTGAGGGGAAACCGCTCTGAGCCGTACCCGTCGGCCTGGCGTCGAATGAGTCTTCACTCCCCCCCTGTTCGCCGCCAGGCCATTTCTCATCACTCTTTGCGGTCATGCTCAATAGTTAATAAAACGAAGCCAGGCGACTCCGACGAGTGTTGTCACGATCGTCAGCGGCACACCAACCTTGAGGTACTCCACGAATCCCAACTCGGTGCCTGCGCGGCGGGCGTTCTCGACGACGATCAGGTTTGCGACCGAGCCCAGCAGCGTTAGGTTTCCCGCCAACGTGCTCGACATTGCGAGCGCCAGCCAGGCCAACTCCTTCTGGGGCATGACTTCCATCAACGGCTTGAACAACAAGACTGCGGGGACGTTTGACACCAGGTTCGACAGGATCACCGATAGACCGCTCACGAGTACGACCGGCGAGTGGCGGAGGGCATTCCACCCTTCAATTCCCCAGGTGTGAACCACATTCACCTCGAACGCGTGAACGACGACGAACAGGCCGGTGAACATCACAAGCAACGGCCAGTCGATCGCTCGATAG
Organism: Singulisphaera acidiphila DSM 18658; assembly: GCF_000242455.2. GTDB lineage: Bacteria > Planctomycetota > Planctomycetia > Isosphaerales > Isosphaeraceae > Singulisphaera > Singulisphaera acidiphila. The sequence goes on along the minus strand of NC_019892.1, from coordinate 2,724,671 downwards.
AGCTTCTCAGGGCGGATGCGGTCGAGCATCAAAACGGCAGCCGCAACGAGTGCCACCAACGGGATCGGCTTCCCCGCGAAGAAGAAGGCCACCGTCATCGTAGTTACCACGATGCCCTTGATCAAAAGGGGTCGATGGATCCGGAGTCTCGGAGTCTCGTCGACCATGACAGGGCAATCCTTCGATTCACGAAGCACCTTGCGATAAACCCACGCGACCACCACGAAGTTCAAGATCAAGCCGATCGCAGCGACCGGGGCCAGCCGGACAGCGAATCGTAGATAGGAAATTTGCGAAAGCGAGCCGATGATGATGTTCTGCGGGTTCCCCGTAATCGTAGCGACCGAGCCGACATTCGAGGCCGTCGCCAGGCCGATAAGATAGGGGATCGGCGGTCGCTTCAACCGCTGGCAGAGCTGAAGGACGAGGGGAGTGAGCGCGACGCAAACGACGTCATTGACCAAGAAAGCCGAGAGGAGACCGGAGAGGGCGATCGTCACCGCGAGGAGGGCAAACGGTCCGGAAAAACGGGCGTCGATCCACTCCGTTGCCAGGGCGAAGAACCCCGCCATCCGCAAGGAGGCGACGATGACCATCATGCCGAACAGAAGGACGATCGTTTCGTAGTCAACCGCCTTGGCGGCGTCCGGCATCGAGATCGCGCCGCAGGCGAGCATGGCCGCCGCCCCAACCAGGGCGATCCCGGCCCGGTCAATCCGGAGCCCGGGAATCTTGCCAAGGGCGAGCGCCAGGTAGGTCAGGCCGAAGAGTGTTGAAACTACGGGAATCGAGGCCGTTTGCATCGTCACGAGCAATCCTTCCTCAACGTTATCGACCATCCCAATTGAGCGGGCAAGCGACTCGATCCTCATTCCGTGGTCTCAGGGTGACGGTGCAAGGTCTGAGGCTGCGGCCCTCGGGTTGAGTCCCCCTCGATCGTGAGCCTTGACGTGCCGAGGAGTGGTCTCCGGGACGAACGCCACGACAATCGAGGTCGCGACCGCACCAACTCCCGCGAGTACCGCGAACAGGCCGCGAAATCCGAGCGGTTCCACCAGAAAACCGGAGACTGCGGGGCCGATTGCCGACCCCAACACCAGGCATGATCCGACGATCACCTGCGCTTCACCCGCGCGACGAGGGTCGGCCAGTCGGTCCGTCATCCAGGCGGCCGCAACCACGGCAAATAAGCCATTGCCCAAGCCATCCAGCGCCTGATTCGCCACCGCCAACCCAGGGCTTCGAACCAAGGCCACCAACGCGAGCCGTAACGCCATGATCGTCCAACCCACGACCAACAGCGGTCTGCGGCCCCAGCGATCCGCCAACCACCCGGCCGGCCAGACGACGAGCATCCAGGCGACCATGCTCACGACAAATGCGTACGCGAGCATTCGATCCGGCGCCTGCAAGTCGCGTTTCAGGAACAGCCCCAGATAGACGCCGCCTGGCGCGTTGGCGGCATGGTACAGAATCATCGCGGCCACGAAAGCCCAGAGTCCCCTATCTTTGGGGATCCACCCCTTTGCGGCGGTCCGTTCGCGATCCCAAGCTGGCTCCCGGTTGCCCTCCTCCGTCCGTCCCTGATCTCCCGACGTCTTTCCCTCTCCCGTCTCATGGATCAAAAGGGCTGCGGCAACCGCCAAGCCCTGAAGTATGGCGATCGGAGTCAAGATCGACGCAACGCCGGACCGCTCAGACATCCAACTCCCCACCAGGGCCATGATCACGATGCCGATGGGCTTCCAGAACCTCAGAACCCCCAAGGCCGCTCCGACTCCTCCTTTGGGGGCAAGCGCTGCGGCCTCGGCGCCCGAGAGGCTTTCGACCACCGCGCGGCTGATGCCGTTCTCGGCGAACAGGACGACCAAGAACCCCAGCCAGATCACATCCTGAGCACTCCGCAGGAGGATCGTCGCCAGTGCCACCACCGCCAGCGCGGCGATTAAGAATGGTTTACGCCATCCGATTCGGTCGGACCAGATGCCAATCGGAAACTGGGCCAGACCCGACAATGCCGCCAAGGTCGAGACAACCCCAATGGACCGATCCGACAGCCCCTTCTGGCTGAGATAGAGCGGCAGGTAAGGCAAGGTGAATCCAATGGCGGCCATGCCAAAAAAATAGGAACCATAGAGTCCGATGCGGTTACGCCAATCCATCATCATCCTCTGTAATAAAGGTAGGCAATCTTCGATCCAATGCGTCGCGGACGCTAACGCAGTGAACGCCCCCTTTGACCGAGGTTGTTCACGAGCAAAGCTCGTTCTGGATCCAACGCACGATTGATGCCAAGCCCGGGATCGCCCGATATCAACAGGATTTGAGTAGGGAAGCGGCGGGGCACGGGCGGAATGCCCCCAGACAGACGGGGGAATTTCGCCCATTTTTTGAAAGGTGAATCGTTTCGACTATTGATCAAAGCGTTGATCGCGGCTGAGGCAAAATCCAAGGGGCCTCAACAACGATCACCGTGAGACCAGGCCCGCTGTCGGTAAGAATTGAGCCAGGTCTCGTTCAACCGGGGAGGAAGGTTCGCGGGGCAATAACGGTAATCTTGTTCAAAAAAGCAAGTCCTGGTCAATTGGGCTAGGGCGGAGCGGATCTTCCATTCCATACGTGCGGATCTTCCGTAACAGGGTGCGCGTGCTGATCCCCAAAAGGTCCGCGGTCCGTTGTCGGTTGCCCCCCGTCCGGATCAAGCAATCCTGAATCGCCTCCCGCTCTAATTCCGACAGCGTGACACCCGGCCGATGCCGGTTCGCTCCCACGGGCGTGTTCATGACGCGAACGTTGGGAATCAGGTCGGTCGGCAAGAACGCCGAGAGCAAGACGGTCCCACTCGCCCGTAGCAAGGCCTGCTTGAGAACGCTCTGCAACTCTCTCACATTCCCTGGCCAAGTGTAGTCGCACAAACGCTCCATCGCTTCGGGGTCGACCTCCCGAACCTCACGGCCCAGCTCGCGGCTGAAACGGCGCACGTAGAGCATCACCAGCATTGGCAAGTCGTCGCCCCGCTCGCGCAGGGCCGGTAGATGAATGGTGAAAACGCCCAGGCGGTAATAAAGGTCCGGCCGGAACTTCGACTCCTCACAGTAGGCTTTCAGGTCGCGGTGAGTGGCCGCGATTAAACGGACATCGGTCCGCACCGTCTCACTGCCGCCGACACGTTCAAACGACTGATCCTGCATCAGCCGAAGCACTTTGGCCTGAAGGGCCAACGGCATGTCACCCACCTCGTCTAGGAAGATCGTACCCCCGGAGCACTGCTCGAACTTGCCGATCCGTCGGCGGTCCGCCCCGGTGAACGCCCCTTTCTCGTGACCAAACAGTTCGCTCTCGAGCAGATTCTCCGGGATCGCGGCGCAGTTGAGGGCCAGGAAGGGGGCCTTGGCGCGCGGACCATGCTGATAGATCGCGAGAGCCACCAATTCCTTGCCGGTCCCACTCTCACCCGTGATCAGGACGGGAACATCCTGGGCTGCAACACGTCCGATGGCCTTGTAGACCTCGCGCATCGCCGGGCAACCGCCAATGATGGCATCGTCGATGTCGGGGTCGGCAGCCGCCTCGTTGACTAAGGCCGGCTCGCGCATCCGCCGCGAAACCTCGAGCGCTTCACTGACCACCCGCTGCAACTGGCGCAGGTCAAGTGGCTTGAAAAGGTAATCATACGCGCCCTGCTGCATCGCCTCGATCGCTGCGTCCGCCGTTCTGGCGGCGGTGATGAAAATTACAGGGATGCGTGCATCGATTCGACGAATCTCTTGAAACACCTCGAGGCCGGACTGGTCGGGCAGTCTCAGGTCGAGGAGCACGACATCAGGCGGCCTGGCATGGATGCGGGCCAACCCATCCGCCCCGGTGCGCGCCACCTCGACATGGTGTTCGGAGGCCGGGAACGCCTGGCGGACCTGCGTCGGCACCAGAGCCGGCTCATCATCGATCAGTAATAGACGGGCCATGACGCCACTCTCGGCGAATTGGGTGCATCGTCCCTATGCGCGTTATTCTCAGGGCTACATCACGTCGCGCCAAGTGAGGGCACCACCAAAGTCGGAAAAGAAGTAGAAAGGGGGGACTTGCAAAACGGTCGTTGATAGGCGAGACAAAAATGTCGACTTCACCGAATCGAGGCGACAAAGTGTCTCCGCCCAGTGCCCCATTCTCGAGCCTGAACCTAATCCGAAAGGAGGCTCGCAACATGCCACAAGCCTTTGGAACAACTTGCTTTCCAGAGTCGGCCTTATGGGCGTCACCGCCCCATTCGCCGGTCCGGCACGCGGTTTGTCTTTGCCATGGTTAATCGACTCCAAAACAACCACACGAAGGGCCTTCGTGAGATGTACCGGGAATAATAACTCAGACCTCTACCAAATCGTAATCCTCATAGATGGCGTGAGCACCAAACAGCATTGTTGCCTCCAAGCAGAAGTCCATGCTGTAAACGGCAATTTGATAATATCGTATTTTCTTGGGTCTTCTGCACGATCTGGAAGCGTAAGTTGTACTCGTGCCTGAATTCCCTTTGATTATACTGTGTCTCGGCCCGGGTTCCATGGCATGATGGAGCACGAGCCCCAAGTGAATCCGAACTGTTTCGGAAGAATGACGACACCGTGCGCGTTCAGGGACGATGTAAGTCGGTTTAGCCCCCCCTGATGATCGTGGACATTCATCGAACGCACCCGGCGGTTCTCATCGGTGGAGCTCTCCAAGATGACCCGTTCGGTGTTCCTCACGACGACTCCCGTCACGAGTTGCGAACGCGAGTTTCGTCCGGCAGCGAGCGAGCGGGTTGAAAAGGCCTTGAGCCATGGAGAATCCCATTGAGGACGTCCGGTCAATTCGCCACACCTTGCGGGACCTGGCCGCGCTCGCAGCGCTCCCCGCGTCCTGGATAGGCGGTTCTCCCCTTCAGGTCGCCGAAAGCCTGGCGGACGTTCTCTTACAACGGATCCGTCCTGACTTCATCTATCTTCGCTACCGAGATCAGGCGGATGGGGCTGAGCGGGAGGTTATCCGAACCCTCCAAGGGCCCTCTTCAGAGGAACAGACGCGGCAGATCGGCCAGATCCTGCCCCTTCGGTTCGCGTTTGCTCAGGCCGACCCGGCCCGACCGGTTCCTAATCCGCTGGGAAGTGGCGAGACGCGCCTCGTTGTGATCCCGCTGGGCGTTGACGGCGACGTTGGTGTCCTGGCCGCTGGCTCAAGTCAGGCTGGGTTCCCGAGCCAGGACAATCATCTCCTCCTCAGCGTCGGAGCCGATCAGGCCTCGCTGATGCTCCGGAGACATCCTACCGAGGAGTCGTTGCGACAAAGCGAGCACCGGTTTCAGGCCTCGTTGAATCGCGTGTTCCTGCCTTCGGATTCGCTTGCCCTCGACGAAAGGGGGATTGAGGCGAAGCCCGGCACTCTTGATTGCGGAAGCCTGAAACAGGAGGACATAGCCGGCCGCTCCTTCTGGGAAGCACAGTCATGGACGGGGACGGACGCGGCGCTTCAGTACGTCTCCGAGCGAGAACGTCTCGAAGCCGAGTTGCGACGGGCCAAGGAGACCGCGGAATCGGCCAACCGGGCCAAGGACGAGTTTTTGGCCAACGTCAGCCATGAGATCCGCACCCCCTTGAACGCCATCATCGGCATGACCGAATTGGCTCTCGACACTCCGCTCACAGGCGACCAGCGGGATTGCCTACAGACGGCGATGTCCGCGGCCGCCAACCTCCTTGGGGTTATTGATGACTTGCTCGACTTTTCCAAGCTCGAAGCGGGCAAGCTGGAGATTGCCTCGACCCCTTTCTCGCTCCGCTCCGCGCTCAGTGACACCATGCGACTCCTCGCCCTTCGAGCCCATCGGAAGGGTTTGGAATTAGTCGGCCAGGTGGCCCTCAGCGTCCCCGATGCGCTCATCGGCGATGTGGGTCGGCTCAAGCAGGTGTTGCTCAACCTCGTGGGCAACGCCATCAAGTTCACGGAGGTGGGCGAGGTCATCGTGGAAGTGAGCGCGGCCGAGGTCGTCGGGGCTCGCAATGAGGTATCCCTCCGTGTCGCGGTGCGCGACACCGGCATTGGCATCCCCGCCGATCACCAGGAAAAAATTTTCCTGGCATTCGAGCAAGCGAATACGTCAACCACCCGGAAATACGGCGGGACCGGTCTAGGCCTGACCATTGCCGCCAGGTTAGTCGCCCTGATGAGCGGAACGATCGAGGTAGAGAGCAAACCGGACCGAGGAAGCCAGTTCGTGTTCCATGTCCGATTCCAGCGACAGCCGCACCGGACCGAGCTCCCCGACGACCAACCGCCAGCCTGGCTTCATCACCTCCCCGTACTCATCGTGGATGACAACGCCACGAACCGCCGAATCCTCGAGGAGTGGCTCCTCGAATGGCTGATGGCTCCCACCGCGATGAGCAATGGCCTGGCAGCCCTGGATGCCCTTCGCCAGGGTGCGGTCCGTGGGCGGCCGTACGCCTTGGTCCTGCTCGATGCCCGTATGCCTGATACCGATGGCCTGAGCCTCGCGGCGATGATCCGTCAACGACCCGAACTTTCCGCCACCCGCGTGATCATGCTCACCTCGGGAAAAATCCCCGGCGAGGAACGTCGGCTCCGGGAGTTGCAGGTCGACGCCCAACTCCTCAAGCCTATCCAACAGCACGAGTTGCTGGAGACGATTCAGCGCGTCATGGATCGAGCCATTGATGACGTCCCGCCGTTCTTGGACCCGTCGGCGTTGCCAATACCGCATTCGAGGCCGTTGCGCATTCTTCTCGCCGAAGACAACGAGTTCAACACCCGGCTCGTCGAGCGGTTGCTGACCAGGAGAGGCCATCTGGTGCAGGTTGCGGAAGATGGCCAGCAAGCACTGGCCTTGCTCGGCCTGAACGAGTGGTCACCGGCGCGATTGGCTCCGAAATGGAACGCCGAGCGGGAGCGAACCGCAGCCGATGGCGGCCTCTCCAGTTCTCCCCTGGCAAAAGAGTTCGACCTCTTACTTCTCGACCTCCACATGCCAAAGCTCGACGGCTATGCCGTTGTGACGGCGATCCGGCAACAAGAGAAGTCCTTGGGCGGCCACCTGCCCGTGGTCGCCCTCACTGCGCGGTCACAGCCGGAAGACCGCGCCCGTTGCCTCGCAGCCGGGATGGACGACTATCTCGCCAAGCCGATCCGCACGACCGAGCTGCTCGCGGTGATCGAAGGACTGGTTCACTCCCGCCCCAGTCCTTTCCAGCGAGAGCCAACCTGTGGAGACGACCCGCACCACCAACTCTTGACCGCGTCGACCCTCCTGGCCGCTTGCGGTGACGACGAAACGGGCCTGCGTGAGCTCTGCGAAGACTTTCAAACGTACGCCCCCGCTCGGTTGATCGCCGTGCGTACCGCCCTCAATGATCACAACGCAGCGCAGCTCCGTGAGGCCGCTCACAAACTTGCCGGCCTATTGTCCACATTCTCGACGCCTGCTGGAAACGCGGCATCCGACCTCGAAGAACGTGCCGCCCACAGCCAACTCGAAGCTGCACCTCAACTGGTTCGACGACTCGAAACGATGGCCCAAGCCCTGTTACTCCAACTCCCCGGCTTGTCGCTCGAAAGACTCCGGAGTGCCCCCTGATCTCCCACTCATTCTAGAAATCTCGCCTCAACCTGACACCAGCCTATTGACTGGGAGCGATTCCCGGATAAGATACGACTCTCGCTGGTGCTTAGCACTAAAGAGAAACGCCGGAGTGGCGGAATTGGCAGACGCGCTAGCTTGAGGGGCTAGTGAGCTAACCATGCTCGTGCAGGTTCAAGTCCTGTCTCCGGCACTAGTTAAGTCGATCCTCACTGAAACCCACGCTGCCAGGATGAAACAATCCTGAAACAGCGTGGGTTTCGTGTTGACCTAGGATGGGGATGTGGCGATCCCGATTCTCGGTCCGGAATTCGACATGGCCTCCTCGACCTACGACCCGAAGACCGGCAAGGCCCGCGTCTTCTTTCGCTACGGTGGGCGTCAGTGCAACCGCACCGTAAAAGTCAAATCCGCCCGCGCCGCTGACGCCCTGTGCGAGACGATCGACCAGACGATCGCCGACTTGGAGCGTGGCAGGCTCGCCTTGCCCCCCGACGCCAACATCGTGACGTTCATCGTCTCTGGCGGAACTGTCGTCCAGAACACGACCCAGGCGGCATCGCCAGAAGCGGTGACTCTGGCTGACTTATTCGAGCGCTATCGCACCGATTCGCCTCCCCACCTGGAGGCGTCCACTCGGAAGATGCAGGAAATTCACTTCCGCCGGCTGCTCGAAGTCTTCCCCCTCAAGTCGGTCAAGGCATTCGATAAGGCCGCTGCTCAGGAATATGTTTCACGTCGCGTGAAACAACGTTATCGGGGTAAGCCGATTCAACGCGAGACGATCGCGAAGGAGTTGAAGACGCTCCGTCAAGCGTGGTCCTGGATAGCTACACGGTGCCAGGACGTAACCCCGCCCACATTCGTCTTAGAGCGTGTTATGAACTCCACACGAATAGCGGAGCGGCCTTCTGGAGCATGAGCAGGCTGAATGCGACGTAGTGCAACCCGACGAGTGTCTCGGCGAGACGCTCGTAGTCCTTCGCCAAGCGGCGGAATCGCGCCGCCCAGCCGAACGACCGTTCGACGACCCACCGTCGCGGCAGCAGGACGAAGCCCCGCTTCGCCTCGGCCAATTTGACGACTTCCAGCCGGATCCCGTGTTCGGCCGCCGCAGCCGCAGGCTCCTCACCAGTGTAACCTTGATCGACGTACGCCAATTCGACCGACTCTCCCGTCGCCTCCTGGATCGCCTCGGCCAGCCGGCCGACTTGGGCCCGGTCTTGCTCATTGGCCGCGGTGACATGCAAAGCCAGCAGATTCCCCAGCGTATCAACGGCGGCATGGACCTTCGAGCCTTTGCGCCGCTTATAACCGTCGTAGCCGGCGCGGTGGCCGCTCTCGGGAGTGGACTGAATCGTCCGGCTGTCGAGGACGGCGCCGGTCGGTTCGGGGCCTCGACCGTCGGCGAATCGGAGCACGGCGCGAAGGTCGTGGACGATCGCCTCGAAGCAACCGGCGGCGAGCCAGCGGCGGGTCTGTTGGTAGACCATCTGCCAAGGGGGAAAGTCGTTGGGCAAGTATCGCCATGGGGCGCCGCTGCGGACTAGCCATCGCAGGGCGTCGAAGACGTCGCGGAGGTTGTGGACGCGCTGACCGGCCTCTTCAGGCAGTAGGCAGAGGTAGGGAAGGACGAACTCCCATTCGGCGTCGCTGACATCGCTGGGATAGGGCTTGTGAGTGATCATACCCTAAACTACGATCGCCAGTGGACTACAGTTCATAACACGCTCTAAGGGAGTTGAGCTTCCCCAAGGCAAAGGAAAAGAACCCATTCATGTCGTGGCCCCAGATCGAACGGGAGATCGCGCGCGGAGGGTTGACCGAAGCCGAGACGAAGGAGTTGTGGGATTGTCTTTGGCTCGACCGGGACGAAGTTCGAGAGTTCCTCGAACATGTCCGCCAGGCGGGGGGACCGACCTACCTCTACCCGATGGTCTGCATGGCAGCGTACACCGGGGCTCGACGCTCGGAACTTTGCCGTAGCCGGATCTCCGATTGGAGGTTCGACGACAAGACGGTGAAGATTCGGCAGAAGAAGCGCGACAAGAAAAAGATGTTCACCTACCGGGATGTCCCGATCCATTCCAAACTCGCCGAGGTGGCGACCGCTTGGTTCGCCGATCACCCGGGGGGGCAGTTCGCGTTTTGTCGAGCGGACCGCGAGGAAGTGTCCTGGGACACGGCAACGTACCATCTCAACCAAGCGATCAAGGGAAGCAAGTGGGAGGTCGTGAGAGGGTTCCACGTCCTACGCCACAGCTTCGCATCGAACCTCGCGGCAGCGAACAAGGATCAGAGGAAAATCGACCGCTGGATGGGCCACAGCACCGACATACGATGGCGCTACCAGCACCTCCGCCCGGAAGATCAGCAGGAGGACATCGGCATCCTGTAGCCAGGATCACGAGAGGAGCGGGGCAGAGTGTTCGTTGGGAATCCCCTGCCCTTCCTCGTCGTGGGCCGAGTCGGCGAGTCAGTTGCGGTTGTTGCGGTCGGGATGGATTGGGAGAAGCCCCTCGTTATTGTAACGGGCCAACTCGTCAGCGGAGATCGACCAGAGGGCCGTTCCGCCTCTGCGCTCGGCCCGTTTCGTCGCGTTGATCTGCCCGTGACGACACCACTCGCGAACGGTATACGGCCGTTTATTGAGGAGCGTGGCTATCTCATCCACGCTGTACGATTGGCGGGCTGGGACCGGAGCGGCAGGGATCGCTTGGAGATGTGAATGGATCGCGGATACCTCGGTCTTCAGATCGTTCATCGTAGTCTGAAGACCCGTGAGAAACGTCACGAGGTCGGGTGGCAAATCGAGGTGCATGGCAGCGATACCTATAGGTAACGGGGTCGGGTTGAAAACCGGAAGGGTGAGCCTGGACTCAGGACGACGAGGAAGGCCCCTGGCTGACTCTCAGGGGTGTTCATGAGAGATTGGATGTCCGCTTGCACGCCAAGCTGCCGGAAGGCTTCAAAAGGCCACGGGGAGCCCGGACGTTCAAAACCAGGGCGGACGAGAAAGGTAAAGATTGAGGGATCGAATGGGGAGCGGGCTGGGGAGGGCTGTCAGCCCTATCCAGACACGCCCCGACATGCAAATGCCACGTCGTGGACTCGCAAAAGCCACGCAGAGGCCGCTTGCCGTAGCCCAAGGGAGGTTGGGGATCTTTTTTGCAAGGTGATATATGCTCTATTGTTTTTCTCCTGGATTTGAGTAATTGAAAAAATTATCCCTACTCTCCCTTTTTGGAATAAAGCAATGACAGGAAAGAGGTTGCGAGAGGGGAGATTTGCGAAAAGTACTCCCTTGCTCCTCCCCTCCAAAGCCTTTTCCCAACACGTCCGCCCTGTTCACCCATGTTTTTGCCATGTGAGGACCTTTCCGGTCCGTCGAAAGGATCCCATCGAAACGTGGCAATTCATTAATAATCGCCGGTGAATCCAGGGGGAATTCATGCCGTTGATCGTTCGCTGGCCTCATTGTCTGGTTTCAGGGCGATGCCGAGTCGGACCATCACTCCACCTGTTTTCTTGCTGACGAATCCCTTTTGTTCGAGGCGAGTGGCAAATTCCTTGCTGGAAATGCGACAAGCGTGGTCAACCTTAGTCTGGGAACACCAGTCCTGGTAGGCGTTATGGAGCGTGAGAGTCGTCGCTCGCTCGCCTGGCCCCTTGACGCACCGTGCTGCAATGAAGTCGCCGATAGGATCCATCTCCTCTCGGTAATCCATCGTGGCTTGGCGGACCTTGTCCGGAGCGGAGAGATCCATAGTCAGCCACTGCTGACATCCACGGACCATCCAACTTAGGATTCCTGATGCCTCGCCGCGTAGCTTCTCAGGCAAAGTCCTGTCTTCTTCGTTCGGCGGAATCGTGACGGAGAAAAGGATGAGCCTGATACGCCGCCAGATCGCCACGCCCGACTCCCGAACTTCAGGTTTGTGGTTGGAAGACATAAAGAACTTGTGCGATGGGCTGAACTCATAAGAGTCGCAGTGCATGCGGTGGGCGCGAATCGCGTCTCCTCCTGTCAGCCACTTCACGAGGGCTTCGTCGAAACGTCCTCCATCGGGTTCGCTGATCGCCACGAGTCGCATGCCATCCAAGTCAGCCAAGCCGGACGAATGCTGTTGTCGGCCAGCCGAGGTAAGGAGGTGATTGGGAGCGGTCATGCCGTAGTCCCCAAGGACGTGCAGCAAGGCGTTCAGCAACACCGTCTTCCCGTTCCTGCCCTGCCCGTAGAGCAGGAAAAGGCACTGGCCACTTACGTCGCCTGTCAGCGCGTAGCCCGCCGCTCGCTGAAGGTAATCGATCGATTCTTGGTCCCCTGCCATGATTCGATGGAGAAAGCTATCCCAGACAGGACAGGTCGCGGTGGGCACGAAGCTGACCGGGGCGAGTTTCGTTAAACGGTCGGCCGGATTGTGGGGAGACAACATTCCGGTCCTCAAGTCGATGGTCCCGTTCAGACAGTTGAGCACGTAGTCGTCGCGGTCGAAGTCTTCCGGCTGGACGACGATCCGCTCATCGGATTGAGCAAGCCTTAGCATTGCGATGATCGACCTAACAGACTCCGCTCGTCGAACCGCGCCGACGTACCCATCCCGTTCAGAACTCTTCCGGTTCTTGTCGACGTGCTGGCGTAGTGCCTGGACGGATTCTCTCGCCAGCCGCTGAGAGGCAAGTGTCTGATCATTTCGCCACCGCCGACCGTCGTACTCCATCCACTTTCCCCATGCCTGGCAGTAACGCAGTCTATCTCCGTACAAATCGACGAACCGTCGCGCGTGCCATTCGTCGGTCATGTCATCAGCGCTACCGGGGAGCCGAAGCGCGGGCTCCTTTTTCTTATGGGGCTTGGGAGTTGGCGATGGCGGACGGTCTTCATTCTGAATCGCGTCGTTGGAGAGATCCTGGGGGGCTTCACCGCCGGGATCGAAGACCCTCGGGACGGGTGTGCGTCCGTCGAATCCGTCGTGAAGACTTCCGGCGACTTCCAGATTGACCCAGTAAGGATCGTTTGCGATGTCGGTCACGGCTGGTTTAGCTGACATTGTGTTCTCTCGATGGGGGCGGTTCGGTCGAGTCCACGGCATGAGTAGCACGAGTAAAGTTCGCGGTTCGGGCGCAGGTCGAAGAGGTAACGGGCTCTTCGACGACATGAACTGTGGCAGGCACGGTCCATTGGCGGGCGAGCCGTTCCACATCCGCCATGAGATATCGAGGGGCACTCCCTGGAACACCGCGGACGGTGATGAAGCCTTCGGCGGCAAGTTTCGGCACCTGCTTCACGTTGCAGCCGAGGACACGTGAGGCCCTGGCAGCTGAGACAAACTGAACAGGGGTCGAATCGGTAGCCATGTCGGTTCCCTTCGGTGAGTCGATCCGCGAGAGCGAGCGGCTGCGTGCCGGTCCCTCCGTTGGTGGCCGAATATAGATGCCCAACCATTTTGTTACGATTTCTCGATTTCTCCGAAAATGGCCGATTTGCCGAGTTTCCGGATTGGATACGTCGGGTCAGACTCCCCTCATCGTCGCTTGGACGAGCCAGGCTGGCTGCGGAATGCATAAGCAAGCGGGGATTTTCAGACTGAGAAATCAACGTCCATGCCACGTACGCGACCTCTTGCACGCCGACACGTCACTCGGCGCATCACTTTTCAGAGAGGTTTTTGGGGCTCGAATCGGTCCAAAAATTGACGTGGCCGCAAAATTGCCAAACTGGCAATGGAGCAATGCTTATGCGTTGAGCGATCGGTGGCACGTCCTGGCTACCAAGGCGGCTCGCCGTCCCGGGCCTCGAACAGATGGCCGAACTGCCCGCCGTAGTTCGGCAGGCCGGTGAGGTGCTCGATGGCCCGCATACAGATGAGGTCAACTTGCTGCTGGTCCCACGCGTTGAAGATCTTGCCCCAACCCAACTCTTCGCCGTCGCGCATCATCCCTGGGATGAGGCGGGTCTGGAACGCCTTTTCCATCTCGCGAGCCCACGAATAGACGCCCTTGCCGGCGCGGGGGACCTGGAAGTTGTTGAAGCGGAAGGTGGATTGCTTCGGAATCATCTTCCTGGTTCGCTTGGCCTTGGGCGCGGTCTTTCGCAACTCCCATGTGGCACGATCCGGGGAGCCGGCCGCGAGCCAAGCCTTGATCTCGGCAATTAGCCAGACCTCGATGCCACACACGACACGTGGGGTAGGCAGTTCCCCGGCGTGGAGCGCTTTGAGCACACCGTTTCGATCGGTGTTGAGCAGGGTTGCCAAGCCATCAAGGTCTGTTACCAGAGGCTTCAGCTTGCGTCGCGGGGTGTTAAGCGTCGCCATGGGTTATCTCTTGGGTCGGGCCACCGTTCACTTGGGAGGCGAGACTCTGAGCCAGCTGGGTTGCCTGGCTGGCGAGCCGATCGACATCGGCGAGTAGGTAGCGGGGGGCGCACCCTGGGATTCGGCGGACCGTGATGAGCCCCTTGGCCGCAAGCTTCGGTAGCTGTCGCGGTGTGCAGGCGAGTCGCTTTCCCGCATGCACGCCTGAGACCCACTCTTGGGTTTCCTTGCTCGACATGGCTGATCCTCTCGGATCGACTCACGATCGGTGATGTGGCCCCATGCCGTCTCACCCCTCGTTCGTCGCCCAGAAAGGTATACCCAACCAAAATGACGCTCTGATCGGGTCGGCAGGAAAATTCCGAAAAAGCCGGAATGGCGGTACGGGCGATCGGGGCAGGCGGTCTTAAGCGGCGGATTGCTTGGGAGCGGTGAGATGGCTACGAACCTTCTGCAATGCCCTTGCCTTGATCTCGGCGACTTCCCACTCAGTGAGTTCCAATGACTTTGCGACGGCCTTCGATGTCTGACGCGGTGTTCCGAAGATGCCGGCGGTCCGACGTAAGACCTCGGCTTCGGTAGGGGTGAGAATCGATATTGCGGACCTCAAGGCATTCAACTTCTCGTCCGCCTCTTCCTGGGTGAGGATTGAAGCTGCCGGATCATCGTGGATGGCCCTGTCGAAATCGCGGCCGCTCCCATCGATTGGACTCAGCCCGAATCCCGTTCTGCGGATATCCGCCAGCGTCTTCAGTCGCCTGGCCGAGATCTCGCCATTTTCGGCTTCAGCCTGGTATTCCTTGATCCGGCAGAAGCTATTGCGGGGTGATTGGACCGTGCGGGCGCGATCCCGGATCGAGCACAGTTCGTTGTCGATGATTGTCCCCGCGAAGGTTAGATACCTGCCCCGCTCAGGTGACCACTTGTGGTCCCGCGTGGCCAGGGCCACCCACAATTCCGCCGCCACATCCTCAAGGTCGAAGTTCACCCGTTCCCGCTCTTTCAGCGTCTTGCTGAACTCCAGAGCACGGCGGGTCAGAAACGGCCAGACGCTTCTGAGGCGTTCTTCCCTTGTCGCAAGTTGGGTAGCCTCGTTACTGAGGAACTCCTGCTTCCCGTCGTAGGCGTACAGAATCGGAAACTGGACGCGGATCGTCTCTCGGGGCTTCATTGATGGGCCCTCAATTCGTAGCAGGCTTCTTGGAGAGCGGAGCCAGCAAAGGCGCAGGCGTTCGCAATAAAAGCATTGCCAAGAAAGTTAGAGACACCCCTTCCGATGCCCGCTCGATGGAGGGCATGAAGCCTCTCCAGACACTCTTAGCAGGCATGCTCAAGTGAAGCGTTTCGCCCATCGCAGACATGGACCGGACGTGCAAGGGAGAGGTTTGAGCAGCTCTTGCCTGCTTCGCCTTAGCTTTCGCGGTTTCCCGGCCGAACGCTTCCGGCTTCGCTTGTTCCGACGCGGCCTCCCCGTGCGGTGAGCCCGCTGGAGCTTTTTGCCGTGCCTCGGCCTTCGTTCGCCCCTCAGCTTTCGCTTCGCGGCGGCTCCGGCTCCAACCCTTCTTCGGCATCGTCCGGTCATGTCTGGGCTTTGTCGCGAAGCAACGTCCGGTCTCTTCCGGCCGTCTTAAACGTGTCCTCGATTATCTGTCTCACATACCTCGCTTCGCTCCGTTCCGCTTCGCTCCCCTCCATCCTGTCGGGACAGTCGGATGGCTGGTTGCTTCGTGGTCCCTCCCCCCTATAGTCCCCCCTCCCGTCGCATCAGTGGCCGCTGATTTGTGCGGGAACCGGGTGGCGTTGGCCGAAGCACGTTGCCACCTAGGCCGGTTGATTCGCGAGCTGCTCCGCACCGTGGGACACTGTGTGATTGAGGAGCTTGGGTGGGCGCTGCCGGTTAAGGCTCTTGAACACCAGGGGCCGCATCCCCCCACCTTGCGCGGAATGCGGCTGACATGGTGCGACGGAGGCCGCTGGTTTTGGTATCACCAGACGACCTGCCTTCGCACACCAAAAAGCCTACCCAAGTAATCAAGTAATTTCGACGCGAAGTGAACGGGAGAGAGAAAATCTCCTAGGCGAGTTTCGGCGTCAGTGGCAGGATGGCCGTCACGACGTCTTAGCAAGGCGCTTGGATGGAGATCGTATCTCTCCGGCTCTTATGCGGCTGACAGAATCTATCATCGCATCAACAGGCCCATACTTTTTTTGCGGTAGAGGTCAAGCAGAAATCAAAGATGAAATAGTACATCGAAATGGTACTCGTCACGGTCGTTCAGCTTCATTATGGGTCGTTTCAATTGCTCGCTCCATCCCGCAAGAATTTGATGGAGGTCAAGAAAATTGTTCTCGATTCAAGGGTGTCCGTCTGTGGTCATCAAGCGGATTCTGAACGCGAAGTCGTCGATAGTCATGAATTCGGTAAACTCGACCTTGTACCGACTTTTGTAGAACTTCATCGTCATCCTCATACTTGCCGCATTGCGATCCCTCAATTCATCGATCTCGGCTTTCTTGATGGACGCTTCGACCGCTGATCCACTCGCGATCGAATTGAGGATCTCCGAGTATCTCACCTCGTTATTGATCCAAACGAGCCTGAGAATGTCGTCCTTCGACATTCCGATGCCAATGAAGAGGTCGAGTTGAGTCTTTGAGAATGTCTCCGCGATGCGTTCGGTTCTGCAAAGCGAGGCTATCGAGAGGGTCGGGCGAGACTTGCTTTTTGCACTGGCAGTCATCGTTGCAAACTCCGGATTGAGAATTCAGCCTGCGATCGTTCGGGGAGCGTGTTTAACGTGATTCGTACACTTATTAAAGATCAAGTTTCGCGTCAAAAAGCGGCCCATGAGTTTCGTGAAATTGGTGAAACGTTACGCAAACGCAACGCACCAAGGTGAAACTCGAGCTTCACGCAAGGCGTTGTCGTCACAAACAGGAAGCCGCGGAGTACCAGTTGCAGGTTTATCGCGTTGCGAGACATCACAGGCTGATCTGTCTGATAATCTCGCTTCAAAGTCCCAAGCATTCAGAATGTTTGGCGGCTTCGAGGCGGGGAGCGAACCCTCGGCAGCGTATCCACTACCGCCGATGGTCGGATCTGGGTCAGTATCCGAAGTGTATGCGACGCTCTAAAGATCGCGATGCAATCCCAGCTCACAAAGTTGAGGTCTTCTGACTTCGATTGGACCTGCGTAACGATGATCGTTATGCAGGTCGGTGGGCAGAACCGCCAGGTAGCGATGATCGACCTTGAGTCACTGCCGATGTGGCTCGTCACGATCAAGCCCTCGAAGGTCGCCTTCGAGAGAAGCTGAGGGCCTTCAGGAAGATGCTCTCCGCCTAAATAGAAACTTTCAAATGGGAAAGTAGATCAGGCGGCCCTGGCTTTTGGGTAAGCCGAACCCTCGATCTGGAAAGGGTTTGCCTGTCCCAGCCAGGTGAAGACTCGATCCAATAATTCCTCCAGATCCTTGCACCGATGATTCCGGGTGATGTTCTCGTGCAAATGCCACCATACCCGCTCGATCGGGTTCAGGTCCGGGGAGTATGCGGGGAGCAGATGGACTTCGATTCGACCCTCGTGCTTCCAGAGGTACTGGATCACCTCCAGGCTGGTGTGGCTCCCCGCGTTGTCGCAGATCACGTGGATCTTGCGGTAGCGTCGCAGCCTGCGGCGCAGGTCGTCGAGGTGCTTGATGAACAACGCTCCGTCGCGCCCTTGCTTGGGGGCCGCCTCGGTGACGAACACCTGGCCGGTCCGCCAGTGGATTGAGCCGGAGATGTGCCGCTTCTTGTTCGTCCCGGGGGTCTCGACCTTCGCTTGTCGGCCTTTGAACATCCACATCCGGCCGATCTTTGGGTTGGTGTGAACCTCGACTTCGTCCTGCCAGACGGCCGTCTCGTCCTCGGGCAGCTCTTCCAGGAGCTTCCGCAGTTCAGCCAGCTTGACCTGCCTCTCGTCTTCGTCCGGCTTCAGGGTCGGCCGGGGTCGCCGGTACACCAGGTGGCCGCGATGGAGCCAGCGACGGACGGTCTCCCGGCTGACGCGAACGCCTTCTCTTTCTCGCAAGAGCAGGGCCAACAACACACACGACCAGCGACTGCGGAGGAAACCGAAGTCGCTGGGGGTCGTGGTGGTCACCCAGTTCACGAGGATGGCGACCCAGCCGAAGCCCAGCCGAAAGGGCCGGCCCCGTTTCCTCCCAGTCAACCCTTCGAGGCCCTCGGCCTGGAACCGCTTCAGCCAGCGGTCGACAGTGCGTGAGCTGCAGAAGAGCATGGACTCGATGTTGTCCCAGGGATGGCCGTCAGCCAACAGGAGGATAATGTGGGCGCGAAAGCGGAGTTCGGGATCAGAATCCTTGCGGTAGATCGCCAAGAGTTCGTCGCGTTGAGTCGTCGAAAGGGAGAGCATGGGCGTCGTTAATGTTCGTCCGTGTTGAGTCGTCGGTGCAGTCCTCTGCATGAATTATAGGGGCAGGGCTACTTTCCCTTTGGCAGGGAACTATTTAGAACACTTTGGCGGACGATACCCAAGGGAAGCAAATTCAGCTCGCTCAGGCCCCGTTCTACGGCGACATCGTGGACGGAACTGTGGCTCACGATGGAACCGTCTACGTGAGTCCCAAGCGGATTTGCGAATCAATCGGCTTGGCGTGGACGACACAGTTCAGAAAGCTCGGTAACGCTCGCTGGAGTCGAATGATCATGATGATCATTCGAGACTCCGAAGGCCGTTCTCAGCAAACTGCAATGATTCCATTGAAAGCCGTCCCGATGTGGCTGGCTGGGATCAATCCATCGAAGGTCAAGCCAGAACTTCGCGACAAGCTTGAGCGATACCAGGACGAGGTTGTCGAGGTGCTGTCTGCGTGGTTTCTTGGAATCTCAGACACGCCTGGGCTTGCAAAGTGAGCAGGTGATTCTGAAAGGGCCATCTTTCCTTCCGATACACGATGCCCAAGGCTGGCTCGACTCGCGCTCACACCGATTTGTCAGACCGACAAATAACACCTTTGCAACATAAGGCAATGTGAGGCTTGAATTTGTCAGACTGACAAATTGCCCCACGCGTCGGGTATCCACCCGGGTCCGGGCTCGATGTGAACGTCGGTCGAAAAACGTAGCGCGCGCCGGTCTCCGATGTTCGGTCGAAAAACGTAGCGCTCATGGATTCACTCGTGGCGTCTGGTACACCAAGGCGAACATCGTTTCGCCTCGATACCCACGCGTCGCGAGGTCTATGGGTGTTCACGCACATGCACAACTGGGCCGAGATCCGCCGCCGCGTCCTTGTGGACAGACAGAGGAAGCGTTCCATCTGTCGCGAGTTCGACATCCACTGGGACACCCTCCAAAAGATCCTCCTCCATGACGAACCTCCGGGCTATCGCCAGGCCCGACCCCGCGCCCGCCCCAAGCTCGAGCCGTTCTTGCCAATCCTCCACCAAATCCTCCAGGACGATCGCAAGGCTCCCAGGAAGCAGCGGCACACCGTTCGTCGCCTCTTCCCGCGCCTCCGCGATGAATACGGCTATCGGGGTGGATTGACCATGGTTCAAGGCGTCGTCCAGGCCTGGCGGGAGGGGCAAGCCGAAGCCTTCCTTCCCCTCATCCACCGGCCCGGCGACGCGCAGGCGGACTTCGGACGCGCCGTCGTCGACATCGCTGGGCATTCCTCCACCGCCGCACTGTTCGTCATGACGCTCACCCATTCCGATGCGATCTTCTGCGCCGTCTTCCCGCGGGAATGCACGCTCACCTTCCAGGAGGGCCATCGCCTCGCCTTTGCCTGCTTCGGCGGCGTACCCCGTCGGATCACCTACGACAATACCCGGATCGCCGTGGCGCGGATCATCGGCCAGCGGGGCGAGGGCGTGACGACCGAGTTCCTCAGACTGAAAAGTCATTACTTGTTTGAGTCTCATTTCTGTCGCGTCCGTTCCCCCAACGAGAAGGGGCACGTGGAGTCGCTCCTGGGCTACGCGCGGCGCAACTTCCTCGTGCCGGTCCCCGAGGCCGATTCGTTCGCCACGCTCAATGCCCGCCTGCAGCAGAGTTGCCGGGGCGACCTGGGCCGCACCACGCGGGGCCAATCGCTGACCAACGGCCAACTCCTGGAGCGGGAGCGAGGCGAACTGCTCAACCTGCCCGAGGAGCCGTTGAGCATCCGTCAGGTGGAGGCGGTCCGGGCCAACTCGCTGTCGCTGGTGCGATTCGACCGGAACGACTACTCGGTCCCGACGCGATACGCGCATCGGCGTCTGACCGTGGTGGCGGATGTGGAACGAGTGCGGATGGAGACGGCCGGGACGATCGTCGCCGACCACACTCGGTGCTGGGATCGCTGCCGGACGATCTTCGATCCGGTCCATTACCTGGGCCTGCTGGAGCGAAAGCCAGGGGCACTGGACTTCGCACTGCCCTTGGAGGGCTGGGAGCTGCCGGCTTGCTTCGCGGCACTCCGTCGTCGCCTGGCCGAGGACCATGGGCCGCGAGGTCAGATCGAGTACATCCGAGTCCTGGAGCGAGCGACGCTCGAGGAGTTAACCGCGGCGGTCGAACAGGCCTTGCGCCTGGAGATCTCGGCGGTCGATGGAGTGCGCTTGATCCTGGAGCACCGGCGGGATCGGCCGACGGCGCCGTTGGACCTGGAAGGTCGTCCCCACTTGCCACGCGTCAGCGTCCCGCCGCCGGATCTGAGCGGCTACCGTTCGTTGTGCGGGGAGGCGCAGCCATGAGCCAGCCGAACGCAACGCCAGGAGACTTGGTCCGTTTGAAGCCCATGCTCAGGTCATTGAAGCTGCCGACGATCGGGGCGGAGTGTGAGAAGGTGGCCCGGCAGTGCGCGAGCGAACGGGTGGACCATCTGGGCTACCTGCTGCGGGTGTGCGAATTGGAGCTGATCGAGCGAGAACGGAAAGCGGCGACGCGACGCCTGAAGGCGGCGAGGTTTCCGGCGTTGAAGACGCTGGGTGAGTTCGCGTTCGCGGCCCAGCCGGCGATTCCCGAGCATCTGTTGCATGAACTTTCGAGATGCGAATACATTGACAAGCGTGAGAATATTCTTTTGGTCGGTGCGTCGGGTACGGGGAAGACCCACCTGGCGACGTCACTGGCGGTGGAGGCATGCCAGCGGGGCAAGCGGGTGCGTTTCGTGCGTGTGACCGAGTTGATCACCAGCCTTCTGGAAGCACGGGATCAGCACCAGTTGGCGAGGCAGAAGGGCCAGCTGAGCAAGCTGGACCTGTTGGTGCTCGATGAGCTGGGTTACGTGCCGGCGAGTAAAGTGGGAGCAGAGCTGCTCTTTGATGTCATCAGTACTTCATATGAGAGAACCAGTCTGATCGTGACAACGAACCTGCCGTTCGAGCGCTGGACGGAGGTACTGCTGGACACGAGTTTGACGGCGGCGGCGTTGGACCGGCTGACCCATCGCTGTCACATCGTGGAGACGGGCAGTGAGAGTTATCGTCTCAAGGAGGCGAAGCGTCGTCGGGGCGGTGATGGCTTGAATCGCGAAAGGAGGGCATCGAGCACGGGACTCGCGGACGAAAGTCGAGTGGCTGAGCGATCGTCCCCTGTGGACGAGGCGAGCTCGAGCAGGTAACGTCTGTTTACCGGGCGCTACGTTTTTCAACCGGCGCGCGCTACGTTTTTCGACCGACGTTCACAGGGCTCGACGGGCCGGCAAAAAGGCTCGCAGTGAACGCGGCCGTTGACCGGATTTTCGAACCGACGGTTTTTTCGCGATGATCGCGTCGCCGATCGCCACCTCGACTGGACGCGTCTCAGGGGCACCAAAGGGGGCCGGATCGGCCCCTCCAAGCGAAAAACGCTCGGCTCCTACTCAAGAGCGGCCTTGTAGGCCGCAACCCGGTGAATGTTGAGACCGAGGGCACGCAAGAAGCTCGCATAACTGACGGCTGCCCGGCCACGAATTCGGAGCGACGCCATCCTCATCTGGTATTTGAATCGGGACATCGTCCCTTCAATCCCCGAACGCCAGCGATAACGCTCCTTGAACTCGTCCGAATGGTTGTGAAGGCGGCGCAATCGTTGGCGAACTCGGTCATATGTGTATTGGTAACGAGACTCCTTGCGACCCACGGCCGAGGCGCAGCACGACTTATGAAAGGGGCACGCTGCGCAGGTCGCCTCCTCGAAACACACCTGGAGTTTGTCAGCACTGGCGCTCGTTGTGATGGGGACGTGCCCTTGGGGACAGCGGACAACCAGGCCGTGCTCATCGAGCTCGAAGTCTTCGAGCGTCAGCTTCTCTTGCTTGCTTCCTTTGGGTGGCATCGACGGGGAAACCAGATCGACTCCCTGGTGTTTCGCCTTTTCGAGGTTCTCGTTCGAGCCGTAATGCGAGTCCGCCAGCACAACCTCGGGTTTGATCGTGCGCGCGTCGGTATCGGCCAGCGCAGGTTCCAGCGAGGAACCGTCGTGAACGTTCATCGGACCGACGGCGACGTGCGTGATCAGGTCGGGCGGTGGGGGAGGGGCCGTCCCCGTGGGGTCGTCTTCGACGTCGGAATAGGTTTCCATGATCTGGACCAGAAAGCCGACACCTCGATGGGCGTTGTAGGACGCATCGGGGTCGGCCGGGCTCAGAACGTTGCCGCAAGGCATCTCATTAGGTTCTTTGACCCGGACTTGGGGACCGGCTTCGGGATCGTTCTTAACTTCACATTGTTCGGAGAGTACACGGTCGAGTATCAGAAAGCTCGGGAGTTCAAGAGCCGTAGTCCCGCGAAGCTGTGTGACCAAGGCCAGCAGGTCCGTAGCGGCCTCGGGCAGCCGTCGCTTCGACTCGCTCGGCTTGGTGGAGGCAAAGCAAGCATTCCCCTCGCGATCGACATACTTGCGGACCAAGTCCGGGTCGACCTGAGCATGCAAGGCCGGATGGAAACGGCGAAGTTCGCGGAGGAACTTACTGATCGATTCGACGATGATCCCGAGCCGGGTCAGGCCGCGCATCGCCGATTGAATCGCAGTGGAATCCAGGCGTTGCTTGCTCGTGTCCGTGCCGACAGCTTTGATGAGTTGATCGGTCAGGGAGCGGAAGAGGACCTGATCCAGCCCCTTCTCAATGAGCCACTGGCGATAGTTTCTCAGGGTGCGTTCGCAGAGGTAGGCGTCGGACTCTGCCCTGATGTCGAGGGCGTATTGCCAGGTGATATTGAACGCGACGGCCTCGACAGTAGCGGCATCGGTCAAGTCGTGCAGCTGCTGAAGGATCAGTGCCCCGAGAACCATGTGGAGGTCCTTGGTGGGGCGTCCGAGCTGCCGCGAGAACCGCGTGATGAGTTCGCCGACGGGCAAGTGCTCGAGGAGGTAATCCCGGAAGACGCCGGCCCAGGACCGCTCGAGCAGTTGGCGACGCTTGCCGCCGAGATGGTCCCAGGGATCGAAGAGATCGCCGGTCTGGTGATCGCGAATGGTGATCATGCAGATAGCATAGCGCCCTCAGCTGAGTTTGCCAGACTTTTTGCCGGCCCGTCAGGGCTCGACAATGACTCCGAGAAGGGATGTGTGGCCGGCGATTCCGGCCTCATTGATTACCCGGCTTCCGGGTTGGCTATCTCGCGGGAGTCGTTGTCTGGCATGGTGGCGATGGGTATTGCCGTTTTGTCAGCAGCCGGTTCAATCCTCCCCCCTGCTCTTCCTTCTCCCGACATCGCCGTTGTCTGGTGGCTCCCACTTGTATCCGGCGAGACTTGCCGAACGTAGAAACGACACATGTTGCCTGATTGGCAACCACTCAGCATGGTTACGATGAGGAGCAGAGCAACCCGGCGCATGGCGTTCACTCCGATTAATCTAGTGAAACCCTGCCAACCCGACTATCGTCAAAACCGCCTCGGGCGTTGAGGTTTCTCGGACTTCGGATTGCTTGTCCGCGTCGATTGCTAGGATTCGGGGGGGCCTATGAGGACTCGTCCGCCGGGAGTGGTCGGATGAGCGGCAGGTTTAAGGGCGTCGGCAGCAAGGGGTTGGTGCTGTCGGTCAGGGGGTTGGCGGAAATTGGGGGGTGAGGATCGGAAGGCAGGGGATGAAGAACCGAAATCCGCACACTTTCGTCGAGAACCTATCTAGCCTGGATTTCTCACCCTATTCTTTCGGGGTCCGATCGCTCGACGATTTCGACGGCTCGCCCCCGCCACCCGCGGCCTGCGTGGTCTCCCGCTTGCTCATCACGTCGGCGTGGACCTGATCGGACCTCTTCACGCCAACGCGAACCTGGTTCCTCAGGCCCCCGCGCCCAGGCGGGGGCGCACCCCGATCCTCACCCCTCCTCAGGGAGGGGCTTTCCCGCCTCATTTGACTGGGTCTCCTCGTTTCAGCACCTCGGGATCAAGGGCCCCGACCGCGCCAAGTTGGTGTGCACACGCCGAAACACTTCCGCATACGGACAACCGCTCGAGAACTTCACCCACACCTTGCGAACCGTCACCCGCACCAACGCCCCGATCTTCAAGAGCTTCAGACGGATCGTTTGGCACTGCGCCTCGGCCATCGCCGTTCCCGCCAGCCCCAGCCGCCGCAACGCCTCCAGCAACACGTAGGCGATCGAGGAGAAGAACAGCCGGATCTGGTTGGCACGCATCGTGTGGGCACTGGTCCGATCGGCGAACAGATGGAGTTGCTGCTCCTTGATCCGGTTCTCCATCTCACCGCGACCGCAGTAGTCTTGCTCGTACAGCGGCGGCGCCGCTCGTTCCTCGACCGTGAGCGACGTGACCACGAACCGCGGGTTGGCCCCCTTGCCCAGATGCTCGGCCTTGGCCACCACCCGACGTTCTCGGCTCCAGGTCTTCTGCGTTTGATAACGCAACTCGGCGAAGACCCGGGACGGCTGTTTCGTCGCCTCGAATTGCTGGCGTGCTTGGGCCAATTCCGTCGCGATCGCCGCCGTCAGCCGGGTGTTCTTGGCCAGGCCGATCAGGTAATCCACGCCGTTGTCCTCACACCAGCGAAGGATCTCCTCGCGGCAGAACCCGCTGTCGGCGCGGATCAGGATCTTCACCTGAGGCCACGCCTGGCGGATCTGCGAGACGATCCGCTTGAGGGACTTCACCGAGCCGGCGCTGGCATCAATGTCGGAGGGACGCAGCCGGGCACAGAGCAGGTGGTCGCCGCAGAAGATGTAGAGCGGGAGATAGCAGTATCCCTTGTAGTAGCCGTGGAAAAAGCGGCCAAGTTGGCGGCCATGGACCGTGTCGTCGGTGGCGTCGAGGTCCAAAACGATCCGCTCGGGGGGTCGGCTGTGGGCCTGAAGAAAGAGGGTAACGAAGAGCCGTTCGACCTCATGGGTCTGACAGGTGATCTTCTTGTAACGGCTCTGTCCGTCGGCCCCGACAGGGGTCAGTTCCAAGCGGTTGAGGGTACTCTTGCCAGCCAGCGGCTTGCCGCGATCGCGGAGCCGTGGCCGGTCCTGGCCGGTGGGATCGGTCTTGCCGACGACGGTGGCCAGTAACGGATCGCAGCGGAGATCGTCGTGGTCGTTGAGGTCTTCGTAGCCCAAGGCCAGACCATAGACGCGTTGGGCCAGGAGGTGTTCCAGGGGGTGCTCGACGAGGTCAGGATCGCGATGGTCGGTAAAGCAGGCGGCGAACTGGCGGATGATCCCGGTGCGGGCTTCGATCTGACGGAGCAGAAGTGCACCGCCGTCGGAAGAGATGGCGCCCCCGTCAAAATCGGCGAGCACTTGGCGGTGACCGAGGATGGAAAAGTCGAGGTAAGTCGAGTTACACTCTGTAGCCATCGGGCTGCCTTGGTTCGGTGTCAAAAGTGGTTGTCGCAATTCCACCTATGACACGCAAGGCAGCCCGATTCAATCCCTGGTGAGAAATCCAGGCTAGCGGAGGCGATCAAGCAACCCGGCGGCTATCTCGAGACCCGGCAGAACGAGACCGGCTGCCGACCCATGAGAGGAATCCGTTGTAACCAACGGAACGCCGAACCTCAATTCGGCGTCTCTTTTCTTCGCAACCACTTTAACGCCAAGAGCTTTGAGCAGATCCCTTTTGTCGGCAAAATCGACCGAACCGCCAGCCAACTCCTTCTTGCCTCGAAGGCACGCCTCCGACCATTGCCTCAATGCCTCGGCTTGGTTCTTGACGACAATCAGCTTCGACTCGATCTGGCGGGCCTCGGCCTGGTGGGCCGAGATCACGCCACGGAGTTCCGCAAGTCGCTCTTCTAGGGGTTGAATGACTTCGGGGTCGTCCGTGTCTCCCAACCTCCTCATGAGCCGCCTGATCGATTCTCGTGCCTCGTCGATCTTGGCTTGGTGTGCGGCTTGGTCGCGCTCAAGGTCGTCGCACCGATTCTCCTTCATGACTAAATAGTTCCCTGCCAAAGGGAAAGTAGCCCTGCCCCTATAATTCATGCAGAGGACTGCACCGACGACTCAACACGGACGAACATTAACGACGCCCATGCTCTCCCTTTCGACGACTCAACGCGACGAACTCTTGGCGATCTACCGCAAGGATTCTGATCCCGAACTCCGCTTTCGCGCCCACATTATCCTCCTGTTGGCTGACGGCCATCCCTGGGACAACATCGAGTCCATGCTCTTCTGCAGCTCACGCACTGTCGACCGCTGGCTGAAGCGGTTCCAGGCCGAGGGCCTCGAAGGGTTGACTGGGAGGAAACGGGGCCGGCCCTTTCGGCTGGGCTTCGGCTGGGTCGCCATCCTCGTGAACTGGGTGACCACCACGACCCCCAGCGACTTCGGTTTCCTCCGCAGTCGCTGGTCGTGTGTGTTGTTGGCCCTGCTCTTGCGAGAAAGAGAAGGCGTTCGCGTCAGCCGGGAGACCGTCCGTCGCTGGCTCCATCGCGGCCACCTGGTGTACCGGCGACCCCGGCCGACCCTGAAGCCGGACGAAGACGAGAGGCAGGTCAAGCTGGCTGAACTGCGGAAGCTCCTGGAAGAGCTGCCCGAGGACGAGACGGCCGTCTGGCAGGACGAAGTCGAGGTTCACACCAACCCAAAGATCGGCCGGATGTGGATGTTCAAAGGCCGACAAGCGAAGGTCGAGACCCCCGGGACGAACAAGAAGCGGCACATCTCCGGCTCAATCCACTGGCGGACCGGCCAGGTGTTCGTCACCGAGGCGGCCCCCAAGCAAGGGCGCGACGGAGCGTTGTTCATCAAGCACCTCGACGACCTGCGCCGCAGGCTGCGACGCTACCGCAAGATCCACGTGATCTGCGACAACGCGGGGAGCCACACCAGCCTGGAGGTGATCCAGTACCTCTGGAAGCACGAGGGTCGAATCGAAGTCCATCTGCTCCCCGCATACTCCCCGGACCTGAACCCGATCGAGCGGGTATGGTGGCATTTGCACGAGAACATCACCCGGAATCATCGGTGCAAGGATCTGGAGGAATTATTGGATCGAGTCTTCACCTGGCTGGGACAGGCAAACCCTTTCCAGATCGAGGGTTCGGCTTACCCAAAAGCCAGGGCCGCCTGATCTACTTTCCCATTTGAAAGTTTCTATTTAGGCGGAACCGTTCCTCAATGGCGTTCTGATCGTGAATCAGGCTGCCCACCTTGGACCACACGGCCTCGTCCAACCAGGCCATCGGCGTGACGACGTTCCCGCAGTTGCACCCCATCTGCCGTGACACGCAACAGAAATAGTAATATGTCTTTCCGGAAGGGTTCTTCGTTTTCCACGGCGACATACTGCGTCCACAGACGGCGCACTGAACCATACCCCTCAGTAGGTGAGGGTGCTCCGCGTCTCGCGAGTCCCTAGACTTGCGACGAGACCCCAATAATTCTTGGGCGACAGCAAACTCTTCAGGGCTGACGATTGGAGGGGTCGCCTCTTTAGACTGCCACCAATCCGTTGGGTTGGTTCGCTCGGTCCTCCGGTGGCCCTTCCGGCTCACTTCGGATGTGCAACGCCTCTTGCCGGAAGTCATCGGCGCCCCGGCGTAGGACTCATCCTTGAGGATCGCCCTCACGGTCGACGAATGCCAGGACGGTGCCTGTTGGACTCCAAGCTTGACGCCGCGAGAAATGGCTGGACAGGGCACCCCGAGTCGATTGAGGTGGGCGGCAATCACGTTGCTGGAGTCGCCCGAGACGCACATCGCGAAAATTCGTCGGACCACCTCGGCCTCTTCCTCGACGATCACCCTCGACCGTGATTCCTTGACGTATTGATACCCGTATCTAGCCTTCCCCTGGCAGATTGGTAGTCCTCGATTCCTGAGAACCGACAAGCCCGCCTGGGATCGTTCCAGGGTTCTCTCGACCTCAAATTCGGCAATCGCCCCAAGGACGGATTCCAGGAGCCTTCCCTCTGGGGAGTCCTTGATCTCCTCGGTGGCGCTGATGCACCTGCATCCGTGATCGCGAAGTTCCTGGACGCAGATCGCCCGCTGCGCCAGGCGTCGGCTGAATCGGTCCAACTTCCAAACGAAGACGGCCTGCAAACCGCCATCGCGGACAGCTTCCCGCAGGGCCGTCAGCCCCGGCCTCTCGTGTAGAAACCTTCCGCTGAAGTTATCGCGGAACTCTGAGACTACTTTGTAGCCTAAGGCTGCGGCGCGGGCACGACACTCCCGATCCTGGAACTCGTGCGATACCTCCGTGTTCCCCTCATTGGTGTCGCTTACTCTTGTGTAGATCGCCGCGTTCCTGCTCGTGAGGTAGGCGTCCTTCTTCTTTTGCTGCGACATCATCGCTCTCCATGTCTCGCAGAATTTTGGCAGTGAAGTTCACCCAGAACCGCTCCCAATGAGCCAATCTGGCCGCGTCTGCGGGGCCTTCAATGTACTTCACAGTGATTTTTCCTTCCGATCTCTTAGCCTTCACGTCCGTCCCCTTACGCGTGCGCTTCGCTGCTCGCTCACGGCGCCCAGCGGGCCGCTCTGGCTGTCGGTCCGGAGACTCTTCTTGGTCCCCTTTCTCCCGCGATTGGTGGGGTTCTTCCCCGTCTTTTTCACCACCGAACCGGGTCTTGCCCAGCATCGCGTCGGCACTCTGCCATTCCCATTTCCCCGCGCCGAGTTGGTCGCCCTCGGCGATCAGCACCGCCTTGATCTTCTCAAGGTCGCCCCCAGCAGACCACCACTTGAACCAGTCATGGACCACGAGTTTTGGACCGAACCGAGCGGGAAGTTGGTCCCAAGAGCAGCCGCTCCGCATTCGGAAGAGGATAGCGTTGAGCATCTTCCGCCAGAGGGTATAGTCTTGGGCGGTGGCCTTATTGGGCCAGCACTCCTTGATGATCGGTTCGATCTTCACCCACGACTCGTCGGGGATTTCCCAGTTCGGGTCGAGCGGCTTGAGTCGAGATTTTGGGCGGGCCATAGTTGCGCCCTTTCCTTGTGAAGGATAGAAGTCAATGAACTCGCTTATCCTCCTTCACGCAAAATGCGTTCCGGACGGACTCGGATAATTTCTAAGCACGCCCAGAACAAGGCGCAATGCTCCACTCACAACACATGATGAATCTTTATTTGACGTTAGGATGCTGAACTCGGTCGTATCCAACGTGCAACGTTAACAGAAATTTATATATAAAAAAATTGAATGACATCGATATTGGGGATCAGGGAGCGGCATACGTCGAGAACAGAATTCTTAATGCTGACTGCTGGACTGCACCGATCTATTTTGTCGGCATAACCGGCAAACTCGCCACGTTCGGACCGCCGAGAGAATTCTGATGAAGATCCCGTCTGACTCAAAATTAAGCCTTTTTAGGCCGTTTGTCGCTGTTTTATGTGCGGCGCAGTTGGTAGCTGCGCAAAGCCCACCTGAGATTCAACATTCGCAGAAAGCAAGAAGATTTTTCCATAATCCATTCCGCGAGAAGACTCCTGTTCCGCCCGCCGGACTCTCCCTCGTCGACTTTGGTAACAAGCTTGACGATATTTCTGATGACATACGGGATGACGGCCTAGTCGTCATCAAGCAACCCGATGTCTACAGCCAGTCCCGGATGACGAAGTATCGTGTCGATTTCGACAAAGAGATGGCGAAGGAACTCGACGCGTTCAAATTCATCCTCTCGTCTCGCATCGCTCGGACCGACCAAGCTGCCGTCGAGAGCCAGACTGCCCTAGTACTACAGCGCTAAGTCGTATCCCATTTGCATTGGGGCAACCCTGTAAGTTTGATGCCCATCTCATGCAACTTTCGCCTTGTCCGCTTGGTGTGGCACCGTTGCGCCACGGCGTTTCGACGCTGCGCCCGCTCGATCTCTTCGGAGGTCCGCTCCAGAAGCTTTCGCGGAGGACTCAGCCCCAACCACCAGAACGGGATCAGCGCCGCCATCGCACTGTGGACTTGGCACTCCGTCAGACCCGGATTTTTCCCCCCCGAACTTCTGTCGCATCCGCGATAGGAACAAGTAGCTCAGGCAACTCAGGATCAGGTGGCGTTTGAGCCCCTGGTAGCGGCGGCCCTCATACTGATCCAGTCCAATCTCGGACTTCTGGTCTTCGAAGCAGCGCTCGACGCGCCATCGCGAAAACCCGACCAGCAACAGCACCTGCACCGACGTCTCCTCGGGGGCGGCGCCGACGAAGAACTTCAACTCCGCCGGGTTCAAGACGTCACGGGCGGCAACCAGGTGCAGCGGCTCGCCCGGTAACCCGTCGGCGCCCACGGGGGAAAACCGCAGGTGCTTGACTTCCCAGACCATCGGCCCCTTGTGCCCATCCTTGACTCGCCACTGGACCCAGGGCTGGTTGCGAAACCCGTCTTGATCGAGCATGGCATCAACCCGCCGAGCCGGTGTGCTGCCGCTCGCCAGGCGAGGCGTCTTGCGGCCGCGGCCCCGCCCGTGCTTACGGTACTTCCTGGTCACGACACGCGGTGCCTTGATCCAGCCCATGAAGTTCCGCGGCACCTCGCCGACGAACTTCTGGCGACGGGCCGAAAGTCCCCGCAGGAACTCGGGCTTGCCGCCGTAGCCCTCGTCGAAAGTCATCCAATCGAAGTGCAGGCCGTTGCCGGTGGCGCGGTCGTAGAGTTCCAGGGCGATCGTCCACTTGGGCCGATACACCATGTCGTCGGGGATGCCGGCCTCGCGGCAGCGGGCGCGGTCGAGGGACCAGGATTCCGGCAGAAACAATTCGCCGTCGAGCAGACAGTGAAAGCCCTCACGAGCGTAGGCGAGGTGGACCGTGACGATGCAGTTCTCCTTCTTGCCGACGGAACCGCACCACTGCCGCTGCACGCCGGGGGTCTTGTCCCCCTTCTTGACGTCGCTCGTCTCATCGAAGACGCCGATCGCGTGGGGACCGGCGTGCTCGTCGCGGACGATGTGCTGGAGCCGGTCGCGCGTCCGGTCCTGGTCCCAACAGTGCTGGCTGAGGAACTCCTGCAGGGTCCTGACCGGCACGCCGGCATTAATGGCAATCGGTTCCACGCTCTTCTCGGGGATATCCGAGAGCTGGCCGGAGACGTAGACCGGCAGATGGGCCCGCGTGTCTTTGCGCGGGAAGCAGTCATCGAACCGCTTGAGGAACTTCTTCAGCGCGGGCTTGAGCTTGCGAATCTGTGGGATATCCATGCTCGTACCTCCATAAACCATGAAGGCAAGCATACTTTCGCAATGGCCGGCGGATCAAGACGCTACAACTTGGCGCTGTAGTACTAGGCGCAGCATTAGTTGCCACGGGCCGAAGGGGAGGCCGATCGACGGCACCATCCGTCTCCGTCGCCAGCGGAGCGAGCACCCAAGAAGCTGGCCCGGACCCTTCCAAACTTGCCGACGAATCAACCAAGGCCGCCGCCGAAATGCTCAAGTACATCCAAGAGAAATATAAGGACAACCCTGTTTCTGTTACTAAAAGTTTCGAACTGCTCAAAGATTTTCGAGCCGATCTCGCACGGAAGGATGGTTCGCTTGGCCTGGAGCCGACAGTGTATGTCGATCAGAAGCGTCGTTATCTTGACAACCTCAACGCCCACCGACGGATCAATATTGGCGACGACATCACCGATTCTGCCGGCTATGCCCTCTACTTGGTTCGGATGCCAGTCTCAATCACTCCGGGAGAACGCACACACCACGGCTACGGAGCTGATCTGGCCGTTACCATCGAGCACGAATTCACTCCTGACTTCCTCGCGACAACCTTTCGCAGTCTTGCCATCAACGACCTGACGGATGTCCTGTCGCCATACATCTTCGAGTCAATCCGAAGCGGTCGTGTGCAAGCCCTCATTGATCGCAAAGCGGCACTAGACAGATTGAACAAGCTTAAAGAGGAGCTCAAAGCATCGACGCTTCGATCTCTGGATGACAAGATTTCGAAGGACGAAATCGCACAAGCCCTATTGTCAGACAGTCAATTATTGGAACGCTTGTTCAAATTCAAATTTGCAGAAATTCGTATCGGCAAAAATGAGGATCTTAAAACAATCAATAAATTGGCAAATGATATAGGTTTGTATGTTATTAATGGGGGCAAGAAGCAACAGTTCAGTAGTTTTGACGAATTCAGAGAGGCCAAGAACAAAGCATTGAACCCCGAATTATTTGCAGCATTTGCCCCATACGAAGCATCGCCGCCTCCGCCACCTGAGCTACAGGGACAAGATGTTCGGAGACCTCACGCATCTGAGAAGCCTGCGAACGAAGATTCTCCGCGGAAGCGATTGGAGCTACTTCTCGATGGTATGACAACCTTCATTCTCCGGGATGGATTGACTCAAACCGGTATAGCAAAAAGGGTGATAGCATCCCGATTACGTCTGCTTGACGCTGAATTCAATGCGGCCGTAGGACGGATGATCGAAAGAGAGTTAAAAAAAAATCCTTCGTTTAACTCAATTGAGCTCCGCAATATACAAGCATTTGAGAGAACTGGCCAGGCTGTGAGGCAAGCTGTTGCTAGCTTTTCTGATTCTGAGCCAGTTCAGAACCAGCCTTGGCCGAGGTCATCTCTCGGAGGGGAAGTACGCAAAGCCGTAGCTGTGATCGCCGTTGACCTGGTAAATGACTCATTGGGTGCAAGTACGTACAGCAGTATTGCAAAGCAATTGGTGGATACCGTGCTTCTCGATGATGCTAGATTGCTGGTTGATACATTGGCCCCAGGGAAGCAGAGCGACTTGGCCAAAGTCCTTGGCGACGTCAGCAATGCAAATATTGCAATTGAGGGTCTGTCTTCGGTTTTACAGGCGGGTCCCGGCGCAGACCGAGGCACGCAGCAATACTATCCGGTCGCACCAAACGATCTTCCTGAGATCTTCCTTGAATCCACCCTCGACCACG
Source organism: Singulisphaera acidiphila DSM 18658 (assembly GCF_000242455.2). Lineage (GTDB taxonomy): Bacteria > Planctomycetota > Planctomycetia > Isosphaerales > Isosphaeraceae > Singulisphaera > Singulisphaera acidiphila. The sequence goes on along the minus strand of NC_019892.1, from coordinate 2,691,459 downwards.
TGGCCTTCGCTGTGGACGCGCGGTTGAAGAATAAGGTGCCTCGGGCGAGTGACGTTCGAGCCTACCTAAAAAACATGATTTCGATTGCTTACGACACGATGGCCCGTCCGCCTGCTCTGAAGGGCGAGGGCTTGGCACCGGGATTGATGGGGGCGAGGGACCGCGACCGCTCCGTGGTCCGTGCACAGAATCTTGTCACGAGTCCACTGAACGAGGAAACCAACGGACTCAACTCTGCACTCGAGACCGTAGCGGTTGGCTTAGCCAATACTGAACTCATACTACGTATTCACGAGGCGGTCAGCCGTCGAGGCTTCGTGCCCCGGCCCGGCAAGTCACCGAGTGACTTCAGTGAATTGGTCATCGACGAACATGGAGTGCCGATCGACCCGCCCGGAGACCTCTTTGCACTCCGTGAAGAATTGTGGAACTCACTTTCCCGTTCCTACTTGAATATCCGCGATACGCCCTTGGGGCATCTCTGTTGGGCGGTTGCCATCGAGGTGGGGTTACTGGACGCCCGGTTCAAACGCGACATCGCGCGGACCTTGGATGCCGAGGGAATGCCGGTCCCAGAACCCCATTCTTACATCCTGTTCCATCCTTGCTTGCCGCAGCAGATGGACCCCGACCCACGCCGCATCTTTGAGCAGTACATCAAGACGCGGTGGAAAATCATCACCTTCGCGCTCGATCCAACCACCGACGAGCAGAATATCTTAGACGCATTCAGCCTTCGCCGAGACTTACAACTTGCACTGTCGTTCGCTTTTTCCACAGGGCGGCTCAGTTTCTCACAGCTAAACAGCTTTCGGAGAAGACTGGAGCAGGATGCAGAAACGATCGCGTTGAATCGAACAGTGACGGCCTCAGCGCACGGCAACGATGTGTTCGGATGGCGATTTCAGCCGAGATACCAGAACCCGCCCAATCAGAAGACCAACTTCGGCGTCCTCGCCAGCACACTCATCAGCGGCGGGCCGGGTCCGGACTACGGGACTCGTAAGAGCAAGCTTGAAACCGGTCAGCGTGAACTTACGGCGGTGGTCGTGATACCGTCTTTCCTAACCCGGGCACGGTTCTTGACGACAGGCAATTGGTTTAAGCTGACTGACCCCGAACATTTGGTAGTCCCGACCCGGCGTATGCTTGAGCAGGGTCGCCAAGTGGGGGACCTGCGGGGCAACCTTGGCCTAATCTGTGACTCGCACCGATATCGACCCGGCGACATGCGCCAGATTGCCGCAAAAGTTGAGCAGTTGGAGGCTATGTTGCCAATGCAGTCAAGGGTTGTTCGACTGCCATACGACGAATCAATTGCTGGATTTGACTTGTTCGTCGATGGAGCCGAGGCTCTTGTGCCCCGTCTGTTCGGCTACCAAGGTGCCTGGGGCATTACCAAAGGCAAAACGACTTCGATTTTGGTTTCGGGAAAAAACATAAGTATCCAAGAGACCAAAGTGGTAGCCGGAGGCCGCCCGCTTCAAGCTGACGATGTCGACATCATCAGCCGATCCTACCTCCGCTTAAGAATCCCAGGCGACGTTGATTCAACTGATCTTAAAGTCTCCGGGCCCAATAATCAGAAGTTTGTGGAGGTTTTCCTCTCCACGCCGAACGGTATATCTGACCGATTACTGATTCCTTACGACGACGGGGAGAAACCGTCCCCTCCTGCTCCGCCAACACTCGACCCCCGTGATTCTCGTTTGGTCGTTTCATACCACTGGCGACAGCAGGGGTCGAGTGCTCGATACCGCTTGGCTCCTGCGGCGACCCACCAGCCTCGGATGATCCGAATTAAGGTGCCCAAGCCGACTACTCCACCGGCCACGCCTGACATTCGCGAGGCAATCGTTACAATCGACGACGGAAGAGGCCGAGGCGTTCAAGTCACGGTGTCGGCGGCGCCCTCGGCCAGCGGCGAATTCTACACCCTCGACTCGAATCTGTTGGGCAATGGCGTCCTTCAGGCCATGAATCAACTCTATCCGACAATCCGACGTGGCGACTTGCCCGCGCAACTAGTTGGCAGTGTCGTGCTTGCCAAACCCACAGCCGCCTTAGACGCCTCGCCCCAAGCAGTTACTGGCACCCTAGTCGTTCAGCTTGTCGAATCAGGGACTGCTAGGTCGCTCAACCCGACCCCCTTTGCGAAGCCAACTCCAGTCCCCCCCATAAGTAACCCCACGGTCCCGACGCCTACTCAACCTGCGAGCGGAGCATCGACGCCGGCTCCTACGAATCAACCCGTGACTCCTATTCCTTCCATCAATAATCCGGGCAGCAATCCCCAAGGTCAATTGCAGTACTCACCCTCGCCGGCACCAGGGCAAGCGCCCTCGACTCCTGCAGTCACAAGGGAGGCTGAAGGCCACGACTCGTTCAAGTTGCCACCCTTGCCTACGCAGCTCTCACCATTGCCAGAATCGTGATGGATATGGGGCCGAACCGTTGCGATTTGCCCCGTGGGCGGAGGTCCTACTCAGCTATCCGGCTCGAGATCACGTATGGTCGTACGGACAATAGCTGGGTAAAGAAAGTGGGCGAAGCTATTGCAGGATCATGATCGAGGCCACATGAACAAACGCTAGGAAGTTCCAGGCTGTCTTCTCATACCGAGTCGCCACCCTCTGACTCCTTCTTCGCCCATTACGAATGCGAGACCCTCCGTTCCACCCGCGAATGATGGTCACCCTCCTTCTCTATTGCTACGCCACCGGCACGCGCTCCTCACGCAAGATCATGAGACGCAGCCACATTGATGTCGCCTGCCGCATCATCGTCGGCGACGACATCCCCGACGTCCGGACCATCAGCGACTTCGGCAAAACTCACCTGGCCCGCCTCGAGACCTTGTTCGTCGACATGCTCAAGCTCTGCTCCCTGGCCGGTTTGGCCAAGGTCGGGACCATCGCCTTGGACGGCACCAAGGTCAAAGCCAACGCCTCGCGCTACAAGGCGATGAGCTACGACCGCATGGCCAAGGAAGAGGCACGGCTGAAGGAGGAGATCGCCAAGATCCTCGCCGAGACGGCGTCGGCCGATGCCACCGAGGACGCGGCGCACTGCCCTGATCGTCGTGGCGATGAGCTGCCTGAGGAATTGAAGCGACGGCAGACCCGGTTGGCCAAGATCGAAGAGGCCCGGACCCTGCTGGAAGAACGGACCCGGGCCAGGGCGGCCGAAGAGGCGGCTCGCTGTGAGGTTGTTCCGCCAGTACAAACCCGGCATGCATGCCTTTGCTCGCGATCAGCTCCTGGACGAGAGTCTTCGGGCCCCGAAGCACATAATTGGGGAGTTCGATCACCGGAAAGATCGACTCAATCGTGTCCAACCGCTCAACGCGGTCGAGTTTTAAGGCGGGCAAGTCCGTAGCCAAACGGACGGCAAACTCGCCTTCGACGGCCAGGTTGGCGCAGGAGATGTGTGAAATCCGAGCACCTGAGTCGTGACGTTCCGTGTCGAAAAGCCTGCCAAAGATCGGCTCCTTGACGCCGAACTGCTCCTGGATGAGTCTGCTCGTGCAGCCGATCTTGTAGCCGATGATCTTCTCCCCGCGATCTTCGCGGAGCCGGGGAGCCGGGCGACCCCCGCTTGAAGAGCATACGCCTGGGCGATCGTCAGATTGAGGGGTACGGCAAGGCACTGGCCTGGCGTCATAGGCCGTCAGCATTCGTCGAGCCAGTTCGTGGATATCAACGATCATCGTTCCGATTCCGTCGCCTACCGAGACGACACGTCATCGAACACGAGGCTCAGGTCGACCGTCTTGCCCAGCATCTCCTTCCACTGCTTTCTCTGGTCATCCGTGAGGAGGGTTTCCAGCTTGGCCTGGAGATCCTCGCGGAGCTTCAGCACCTTGGGGCGAATCTCATCGGGGTTGCCGCTTTTCCAAGCATCTTCCATCAGCGGAGCGATCTTTTTCTGCATCTGCTGGATCTCCGCCATGAATCGCTTTCGTTGCTCGGCCGTGACTTTCAGGTCCCTCCACGACTCCCCGTCGCCGAAAAGCCATTCCCGTCGCAGCACCAATTCACGCAAGCGCTTGCGCTGTGCTTCGTCGAGAGTTTCTTTCAGGACGGCCGTCAGTTTCTCCTGCGCCCTCTGGCGGTCTGCTCCGAACTCCTTCTTTCGCTCCTCCGGCTTCACGCCCTCGATCTTCTGAAAGGACTGCATGATGTCGAGAATCAGATGCCGGAGGCGGTGCTCCAACCTTCTCCGCTATTCTGCGGTTAACTTCAATTCCTCCTGGACCTTGTCTCGGGACACCAGGAAGGAACCGCCGAATTCGTGCCGCAGCTTTCTGCTCGCCTCCTCCGGCGCGTCCTGAGCGGGGGACTGTCGCTGGGCGTCCGGAATCGGCACCTCGCTACCAATCAGCTTCAGTACGGCGTCAGCCGCTTCCTCGGCACGCTCCAGATCCATCGCCTTGATCTGCTCGTCGAGGGACTTCATGAGCGAGGTCGCCTTCTCCTGTCGGTCGGCGTTCCCCTGAACCCAAGCGGTAAGCTCCTTCTGGATCTGTTGAATCTTCGCCGGCAGGCGCTCCTGGACCGTGGACGCCTTCGGTTCCTCCTTATTCTGCCCCTTGTCCCCTTTCATCATCGCCAGGACTTCGTCGGCGACCTTGTCCGCCTTCTGCCACTGCTTCTCTTTCACCAGCCCCTCGAGCTTTTGGATCAGCGGCATCGCCTCCGCTTGCTTCCCTGATTTCTGAATCCAGCCGGGCAATTCTTCCTGAATCTTGCGCATCTTGGCCTGGAAAGCTTCGCTCGAAAACCCCGTGGCGGCGGATTCCACGAGGGGTTCACCCCGCAGAAACTTCGCATACGCAGCCAGCGCTTCCGGGTTCTCCGTCGCCTTCCGGAAGAAGTTGTCGCGCATCGCTTCCCCGCCGATACCCCACGAGAAGATGTTCGTCATCACCGCACCGTGGTTGAACATGCGGGCGAGGTACGATTCCATCGTCGGCTCGCCCGGCATGCTCGTGGGCGACACGTTGGTCCCCTCGGCGGAGATCCAGGCGGGAGAGCCATGCTTCGCGATCACCGCATAGACTTCCTTGAACGTCGCCCCTTCGGGATATGTGGAGAATCCGGGACGGTAGGCGAGACTGAACGCGACTTCCGGCACGGCGATATGGACCTTCCGGGCGTAAGACTCCTTCGCGTCCGCTTTCCGCAGCCCTTGGTCGGTGAACGCGATGTGGCAGAAGATCCGCTCGCGGGGGACGCCGCCGTCATGCAGCGAGTTCGCCCCCAGCTCCATGAACTCCTTCACGACTTGCACTCGCTCGAGGTCGATGTCCTTCGGGGGCTTGGTCTCGGTGAACCCGCGATGGCGAAGCGCACGGTATCCGAGCGGGCGGTTCGTCTCGAAATCGCTGCCGATCTGCGTCTCCCATCCCGTCATCACGCCCGCGAAGAGGTGCTGCTTCCCCTGGGTTTTGAGGTCCGCCAATTCCTTCTGAATCTCATTGCCGATCACCCCGCCGCGGTCCCTGACAGCCGCGATGATCCCCGGGCTGTTGAAGCACATCTGCGTAAGCGTTCGAAATAGCCAGTCTTGTGCCGCCTGATAGCCTGGAAGACGGACCATTTTGTTCGTCCTCCGGAGTCAGACGATGCCACGTGCCGCCAATCCTGCCCTCCCAGTCCTCTGGCGTCGGCGACTGCAACAGCAGTCCGACAGCGGTCTCACCATCGGCCAGTTCTGCCAAGGCCAAGGGATCTCAACCGCGTCTTTCCACGCCTGGAAGCGACGCCTCGCCTCGGATTCGCCTTGCCCTGTCCCCGCTCCGGCTCGCGAACCGGCATTCGTGCCGGTCATCCTCGCCGCCGCCCCCGAGTCGCGAGCCGGCGATTCCCCTGAATTCCTCACCATCCGACTCCCCGACGGCGGACGAATCCTCCTGCCCATCGCCGCGGGCGGTGAACTCGTCTGCCGGGTCGTCGAGACCGTCGCCCGCGTCGCGGCGAGGATGGAGCACGCCTCATGTTGAGCGTCCCACACACCGTGCGGATCCTCCTTCACGCCGACTCCGTTGACCTCAGAAAAAGCTTTGACGGGCTCTCGGGAATCGTCAGCCAAGCCTTCCCTCAGGAGGAACTCCTCTCCGGCCATCTCTTCCTCTTCCTGAATCGCCGACGTGATCGCATCAAGATCCTCTACTGGAATGTCGATGGCCTGGCGATCTGGTACTATCGCCTCGAAGCCGGCTCGTTCCAGGTCCCCCTCCGGCCCTCCTCCGACGCCCCGATCGAACTCCGGTCCGCCCAACTCGCCATGCTCCTGGGCGGCATCGACCTGGGGAACGCCCAGCAACGAAAACGATACCGGAGGACTGAGAAAAACAGGGAAAATCCCGGGAAAACCACTTGAAATCAGAGGTAAGTATGCGATAATCCAATTAATGATTAATCCTCTCGGTCGAAATGCCCAATCCGGCCCCGCGTCGCCGCCAGTCTCCGGCGATGCGGCCCCTCCCGGCGACGCGAGGCAGCAACGGATCCAGGACCTGCTCGCCGCACTCGATCAAGCCACCAGCAGGGCCAATGAGGAGTTGACGCAAGAGAACGACCGCCTGCGCCAGGAGTTGGAGCGGTACCGCCGCTATGTCTACGGGCGACGCAGCGAACGATGCGACGATCCTGGACAAGGTCATCTCTTCGCGTTCGGCGAGGACCTCGAGGTGGCTCCCGAGGCCGAACCGGAGGCCCCGATGCCGGCCGCTCCGAGGAAGTCCCGGCCATCGCGGACGCTGGATTTCAGCCGCCTGCCCCACGTCCGCATCGAACATGACGTGCCCGAGGCGGACAAGACTTGCTCATGCTGCGGCCGGTCCAAGGCACGCATCGGCGAAGACGAGCGGCGTGAGCTCGAATTCATCCCGGCTCGCCTGGAGGTTCGGGTCCACGTCCTCCCCAAGTACGCGTGCTCGCACTGCCACGACGGAGTGAAAAGCCCCGACGGACCGGAGCGACCGCTCCCGGGGTGCATCGCGGGAGCGGGCCTGCTTTCGCAATTGCTGATTTCCAAGTTTATCGATCACTTGACCCTGTACCGCTTCGAGGGCATCGCGGTTCGCTACGGTTTGCACCTGCCGCGTGCGACGCTGTGCGATTGGGTCCGCAAGGCCGCCGAGTTGATGGGGCCGCTCTACGACCTCCAAAAGCAACTCGTGCTCCAATCTCCGGTGATCTGGACCGATGACACCCCCGTCAAGGCGCTGGGCGGCGAGGCTCCCGGGAGCCTGACGACACGGTTCTGGCTCTATCATGGGGACGAGGATCATTCCTACGACGTGTACGACCATACGGCGAGTCGCAAACGCGACGGGCCGGCGACGTTCCTGGCCGGCTTCGTGGGTTATCTCCAGGCTGACGCATATGCTGGATATGACGGGCTCTATCTCGGGTCGCCTTCGGCGATCCACGAAGTCGCTTGTTGGGCGCACGCCCGCCGCAAGTTCTACGATGCGCGGTCGTCGTCGCCGGGGAACGCGGGTTTGATCCTGGAAGCGATCCGCCGGTTATACGACGTGGAGGATCGCGTCCGAGGGTTGTCCGTTGAGGCGAGACAGGCCCTGCGTGCGCAAGAAGCGGTGCCGATCCTGGAACGGCTTCGAGGGGACCTCGATCGGCTTGCGGACCAGTCGCTGCCGAAATCGGCGTTGGGCCAGGCTCTGACCTATGCGCGGAATCAGTGGAAGGCGTTGTGCCGCTACACCGAGGACGGCCGGCTGACGATCGACAACAACGTGGCGGAGCGTCGCCTCCGCGACCAAGCCATCGGCCGGAATTATGCGGGCCTCCGGATTATGCGGAGTCGCCACCAGACCGATGGGTGTGCCCAGCGAATTCACGCGGCTCGACTCCGCATAATACGATCACAGGCTGTCCAGGAAGGCGAGCAGCTTGCCCTTCGGCCGGTAGACAGTCGGCTCCGGCGACAAGCCCCGCGCCTTGGCCAGTACCTCCTCCTTCATCCTCAGATCGGCCTCGACGTATTGGTGCGTCGTCTCGGGGCTTTCGTGGCCCAGCCACAGGGCAATCACCGTTACGTCCACCCCCGATTGCAGCAGGTGCATCGCCGTCGTATGGCGAATCGTGTGGGGCGTGACCGACTTGCCCTTGAGACCCGCGCACTTCTCCACCGCCCTGTCCACGGCCAGTGCAAGCCGATCCTCGAATCCGGACCGGCTCAGAGGCTGACCGCGTGCGTTCGGGAAGAGCGGGGTGTCCGGCTTATCGTCGAGTTGCTTCGACCAGTGCGCCAGAGCCTTGGCCGTCTGCTTCCACAAGGGGACCACCCGCTCCTTGCGACCCTTGCCTCGGATCCGGAGCGATCGCGCGCTCGTGTCCGTCAGGTCGCCGCGCCGGAGGCCGACGGCCTCGGACACACGGGCCCCCGTGTTATACATCACGGCAAGCAGCACTCGGTCCCTCTGACCGGCCCAGGTCGCGGCGTCCGGGGCGTCCAGGATCGCCTGCATCTCCTCGCGGGTCAGGTAGCCAAGCAGCGGCTTACTGTAACGCTTGGCCGGGATGGCCAGCACCCGCCGGGCGAGCGGCCAAGCGGTTGGGTCGCGCGACGCGGCGTATTGTACGAATGAGCGCAGCGTGGCCAATCGGGCGTTCCGCGTTCGGGGGCCGTTGCCCCGCGTGGTCTCCAGGTGATCCAGGAAGGCGAGGACCGCCGGGGCATCGAGGTCCGTCAGGCCGAGCGCCGGGACCGGCTTGCCCAGGTGCTGCGGCAAGTAGGCCAGAAGCAACCGAAACGTATCACGGTAGGCTTCGACCGTGCGGGGGCTCACGCCTTGCTGCTCAATCAACCGGCGACAGAAGAAGTCCTGGACCAGCGCGTCAAAGCTGGGGATCATGTGTCATCTCCTTGGGGTCGGCGAACCGCTCGAAGCGCTGGCAGGCCAGCGCCAACAATTCCGGCACGCCCGTCAAGTACCAGTAGGTGTCTGTGACCTTGACGTGGCCGAGGTAGGCCGAGAGCTGGTCGATCGCTCGTTCGATGGGCGTCCCGTCGCCATACCACTCCAGCAGGCGGCGGCAGACGAATGTGTGCCGCAGATCGTGAAGGCGTGGGCGGACGCGACCAACCGGGGCCGCTCCAGGCATCGCTTTCTGCAACAGCCGGTGGAACGTCTGCCGCACCGTGGTGTAGGGCAAGGTGCAACCATTCTCTGATATAAAGAAGGCTGTGCCTGCCGGCCCGCGTTGTAGGCGGCCACGAGCCTGGGCATAGTCGCGCAGGGGCCTGACGGAGGTCGCATGCAGGGGGACGAGCCTGGTCTTGTGGAACTTGGTCTGGCGGACGGTCACGACGCCAGCGTCGAAGTCGATGTCGCCCGCCCCCAGGGCGAGGGCCTCTCCGATGCGCAGGCCGGTGCAAGCCAGCAGTCCGATCAGGGTGGCATACGTCAGTGGGCGGAGGCCGGCCGACGGGGCGAGTGACCGGGCTGCCTCGACGAGCGCGGCGATCTGGGCCTCGGAGTACAGGAAGGCCGGCCGGCGGGCATGCGCCGGCCCAAGCAGTCCCCGCGCGGGGATCTCCGTGCCCGGCTCGCGCGGGGCCAAGTATCTCGTCAGTGTCCGTACGATCTCCAGCCGCCTGGCTTGGTACAGCCGGGCCGCCCTCTCCGGGAGACGGGCCCAGCGGAGGGCGAGTTCGGTGGTCACCGGGCCGTGGTGGCCCGACTCGTCGGCGTAGCGGGCGAACGACCTGAGCAACTCTCCTTCGGTTCTGACCTGGTAGCCCAGCGCCCTGCGATACGTCAGATACTCTTCCACCCGTTCGGCCATGGTCGGGGCGCTCATGACCCACCTCCCGGCCAGGGCAGGGCCACGGCGCGCTGGGACTCGACGTCGAGCTTGACGTAAATCGTGGTCGTGTCGACCGAGCGATGCCCCAGGACATCGGCGATGCCCTTCAAGCTCTGGCCGGCCGCCCGCATCCGGGCCGCTGCCGTGTGCCGCAGGACGTGCGTGCCGACGGACTCGGTGCGCCCGGTTGCGGCGGCATACGCGCGGCGGAACGCACCGCGGATTAGGTCGTGAGTCACGGGAGCACCGGCCGGCAAGGTGTGTCGCAAGAAGAGGTGGCGGGCTGTCGAAGGCGGCCTGCCGTCCTGGAGATAGGCCGCGATCGCGCGCCCCGGCGGCGCCGGCAGCGGCAGTTCACGAGGGCGCCCCCCTTTGCCGCCCCGGATCGTCGCAATCCCGAGGCGCCAGTTGATATCGTCGAGGGTCATGGCGGCGACTTCGCTGACGCGGAGTCCCAGGTCACACATGCAGCGCATCATCGCCAGGTCGCGACAGCCGGTTGCAGTGTGGATGTCGAAATACGCGAGGACGGCCTGAAGGTCCCCATCAGACAGGGATTTCGGCAGGCGGTCCATGGGCCATTGCGGGGCCGCCGGCACGGCGCCGGCCAGGGACGGGTCGAAGCTGTGCGCCAGGGCGAGGTAGCGGAGGAAGCTGCGCAGTGACGATGCCAGGACGGCAACCGATCCGGGCCTCAATGAACCCGCCTGGCTCCGGAAGTAGTCCTGAATGTCGCCCACCTTCAGTTGGTCAGGCGCCGGCACGTTGTCGCCGAAGTGCCGGTCCAGGAACTGCCAGGCGTTCCGCCGACGGTAGATCCGCGTATTCTCGGACAGCCCGCAGGTCTGGTAGAGGAACATGTCGTACTCGGCCAGCAGCGCGTCGTGCCGCGCCGGTGGTGAGAGCAATCGAGCCGGGTCCTGTTGATCGAGCATCCGCAGCAGGTGATTGACCGCGGCACGGCTCGGGATGAGGCTCCGGGGGAATCGAGGTGGGCACGCACAGGCACCCAGGTGGTCGTGGACGAATTGCCGGACCGAGGCCTTGGTGACGTGGCCCTGCGACACGGCCGGATAACGGGTCCCCAGCCAGTAGCCGTAGTGCTCTGCGGCGCGCAGGAACTGATGGATGACACTGGTCGCATGACCGCGTCTGGTCAGGTAGCTGGCGAGTTGGTCGAGGGTTGGACCAAGGGGGTTGGCCTGGAATCGGCGGAGGTGATGGGGCCGTTGGAAGAGCGCATCGAGCATGTGAGTCCTCCCGGGAAAAAGATCGAGATCCCGGGAAGAGCATCCGAATTATGCGGAGCCATGTCCGCTGAAAACCGGCTGGGGGAAGGAATGTAACCCGACGTTGCGAGGGGGCGCCGGCCCAACTCCGCATAATCCTGAGGCCCGCATAATTCCGGTTATGCGGATCTCCGCATAACCGGAAGAATTGGTTGTTCCTGGGGAATGTGGATGCGGGACCGCGAGCGGCGGTGTTGAGCACGATCATGGCAGGGGCGAAGCGTCATCGCCTGGAGCCGTGGGCCTACGTCAAGGACGTACTGATGACGCTGAGCGTGGCCCCGGAACGAGTCGAGGACCTCTTGCCCGATCGGTGGGCTCGGAACCATCCGGGACACGTACTGACGCATCGCCTGGAGGAATCACGTGAACGGGCACGGCGTCGCGACGCAAAACGAGCGGATCGTCGCAAGCGGAAGTGATCCAAGGGCGGTCCGATGCGCGGAGTGACGGGAGTGCCAATCGCGGTCCCCCCCCCTCTGGGAATCTCGAGCGCTTACCATCTGCGGCGGGAATTTCGTCGGAATCGGTCCCCAGTCCGCGCGCCGTCCCGTGTTAGGCCTCTCGTCCCAACCAGCCGTCTCGATGTTCTCGGGATTCGAAAGCAAATCCTTCCGCCGCCCCCAGGTCATCGAGTCGTCGATGTGGAACGCCACCGCCACGTCGTTCTCGCGGGCAGCCGCGAACGCATCGCGGATGAACTGGCGCGTCTCGTCGTCGGACATATCGAAGCAGAGCGGCCCGACGGCGAAGCACAGCTTGTGGCGCTCGTCCCCGGTCGTCCCAATCGCCTTGTTCACGTCGCGCACAAACGCGTCCAGTTGTGACCTGCTGAGCGAGGAAGCGACCGGCATCGCGCCGCCACATGGCTTCGTCGTGCTGGGGACGGGGGAACGGGTGAAGGTGGCGAACACGCCCGCGCTGAGGGAGTGGGTGCTGGGAGTGGCGGATCATATCCGGGAGGCACGGCGGCGGATCAGGGAAGAGATCGAGGTGAGCCAGCCGTTGGGGAAGTGCCGGGCGTGCGGGGTGAGGGAGTGGTGTGGGCGGAGGAGTGGGTAGGTAGCTGGTCGGGCCGTTCGATCAATCCATCAAGGCTTCTCGTACTGCATGTCTACCTGAACGCCTAGGAGTTTCCCCGATCCATCCGGCTCGTCGGTCAGCTCTAATACGCGTGGCTGGACGAACAAACGATCAAAGTCTGTGCCTGCTTCGACTTTCACGGAGTCGATCTGATCTTCATTGACCGTAGCGATATATTGCCAGCCTTTTTCTCGCGTGACGCGATCAGCAACCCGGAAGAGCGTAAGTCGCTGGTGCCAATCCATGCCGGCGAAGAGCCGACTGTCATGGAAGAGGAACTCCATGCTGTGACTCTGGCGTAAGAAGAGTAAGAGTAGATCGAAGCAGAAAATCCGGACGTCGTTGATGCCATCGGCCTGGTCGTATTCGATTCTGGCTTCGATGTCGTACCTTATCTGGTTATCTGGCTTGTCGTTGTTCTTGACAATAAGGCCGGCCGCCTTATTGCCGTAGAATTCGCGGGCGAAACCACGATACGTTTCCATCAGCATGTCCCGGTGAGCCTTCGCCCCTTCCAGGTAGACTGTTGTCTCGACCGTCGCCTGCCCCATCTCGGCGCGGATCATCTGAGCTTCATTGGTGTACTTCTCGATCAGCGCGAGATAATCCTGAATCTTCGTCTGGCGAGCGGTCAATTCACTCAGGAAACGACTGTTCTCTACATATTCATCAAGAGCACGATGGGCATCCAGGAACTGAAGTTGGGAGTCCAGTTCGCGTTCCAGGTCGATCCGTCTGCTTTGAAGTATCGATTGCTTGGCCAGGGTAACCGTTCGCTCTTGCTCCAGTCGTCGCGTTCGATTCTCTCGGAGCCGTGAGTAGAAGACTTCCACTTCTTCGAACCGCTTCGTCACACTGGCAGGCATAACGATATTGGCTTCGTCGTACAATCGCCTCACCCTGTCCGGCGCCACGTCGGGGTGAAGTTCGAGTGCCAGATCGATATCGCGCAGCCGGACACCTAGGATCGCCTCTTCGTTGCGTGTCTCTACCAGTAAGAATCTGGTATTGTTTGCTTGTGCTTCGCGTTCGCTGAAGTCGTTCGCCACCTGAAATTCCGACAAGTCGTTTCGGAGTTTTGCGATCTGTTCATTGAGGGAGGCTAGCTCGATGTCGGCGTTCTTCTCGCCAAGGTAGAAATCGCGGAGCTCAGCGTCTTCCTTGTACTTCTTCGCAAGGCTCGTTCGCTCGTCGAGTTTCTTCTTCGCGTCGTGTTTCTTAACGACGCGATGGCAATCCAGCCCCAGCAGGAAGCTCTGATAGAGGACCCTGTAATACGGCTTCCACTCCGAGCGGGCACCGTCGCAGGATGCATAGGCTTTACGGCCCGATCGCAGGAAGAAGCTCAAAAGTGCTCGAAACGACAGAGCACTGATGCTTGCGGGCAAATCGAAGACGCCGAGGGTGTTGAGAAAATCCTTGTACGCCGACAGTTTCATCTCTCTGCCGTTCACGGCAAGCTTGTCCTCGCCCACGACCCGGCTGACGAGGTATTCCATGCCCGCATGTTCGAACGTCAGAATGAAACACCAACCCTTGAGGTGTTCCTCGAACCCCTTGTTCTTTCCTGCTCCCAGACAGAAATGCAGCAATTCCACGAGGAGCGACTTGCCGACCCCGTTGTAGGTCGAATGAATGTCCTTCACGGCTTGCTTCGAGTGGCGTGCCACGATCAGGGACAGGCCGGTTCGATTGAACTTGACCGTCTTGAATGAAGTTCGTGTGGATGTGAGCTCGATTAGTCGCATCTCACCAACTCACCATCCTGAGTTACGTCGATCGCACCGACGGAGTAGAGGAAGCAAAGTGCCAGGACGAAATTCTCAACTCCATGGACTGCCGGCCAGTCGGGGGTACCGGTCTGCTCTTTGATTCGCACCCAGACGTCATCGAACCAGATCGGCTTGGTGATGTCCGACAAAACCAATCCCGCGAATCCGATCACTGACTCGGACAATTTCAAGTGCTTATCAGGGAGTAGCACCGGGGAGGCCTCTCGAAGAGGGGCTAGGATCGAATACGTCACATGCCTCGAAAAAGTAGCCAATAATGGCGTCTACCGCGACGGATGCCGCCGCGGTAGACTGTCTGGGAAATAGATTTCGCCTGAAGACGAGGAAGACGGCATCAACGACGGCTATATCTACGGGCGGGGCTGCTGCGATCGCCAGTTTGGCGGCCTCATAGACACCGACGACGTGGTCCCGCAATTCGCTCAGAGCGAACGCGGAATTCGCCCGGAAATATCTCTCGATGTGCCCCGTTTGCAAGTTCCCGTTCAAAATTCTGGTAGCGTTCACCCTCGACAGGCGATTTAATTCGATCTTCTCGTCGAGTCCCGGCGGGAGATCCATCCTCGCCTCCTCCTCATCGACGTCGCAGGCCATGATGTGGCGGATGACTTCGCCAAGCACGCTATAGTCGAGGCCGACGATTCGATCCGGGTCGGGTACGGCCCCGCCGAGGATCCGATCCCAATCCGTGTCATCCAGTTCGAAGAAGTCGGTCTCCAGATCCGCGGCCCCGTATGAAGCGAAAGTGATGGTCTTGTGGAGCGAGCGAAGCCCCTGAAGCCCCATGCTGATGTCCTTGGGAACGCCTTCGTATTTGTCATTGTAGGCGAAAGTAAACATGGAAATTCCTCGCCCGCCGCGCCCTCCCCACTGGGCCTTCACTTTTGCAAAATCATTCCCCAGTTTCTCCGCAGCCTTCGCCGCCTTTTCCTTTGGGTTGATCGGGGCATAGAGTTGGTAGTAATGCTTGTCCTTCGGTAGATAGCCGTCATTCCCTCCGTCCCCCTTGCTCCCTTGCGGCTGCACTGGTTCGAATGCCGACTTATGGATCGTCTTCATCACGGCCCAGAACAAATCCTGGAAGGCTTTCGCGTTGGCCAATATGCAACGACACTTAAGCATTTGTCTCGCCAGGGCGCGTTCTTCCTTCGTTGGCATGGCGTCTTGGCTCAGGGGGGGAGTTTTTCAAATCGGCGACTTCCGAGCACTCTTCGGACAGATTACACGACGCCCCGACAGGCTTCCAGGGTGTCTCCATGAGAGGATGCTCCCAGATGCCGTGACCCGGCAGAGGCACATGCACTGCCGTACATCGTACCCCTGAGGGAATTCCAGTTTCAAGCCACCTGCGCGATCACGCTTTTGTTGAACGTATTGCCACGGCCTGCTACCCTCCCCAGATGCCCAACCGTCTGCCTCAAGACCCAGCCGACCACGCCGAGGACTTCGCCCAACGCTACTCCCGTGACCTCGACGCCTACTGCGCGGTTCGGATGGAAGAGCTCGGCACCCCCGAACGGCTGCACGGCACGCGCGACCTGGAAGGCGACGGCCTCTGGACGGCGTTCATCGCCCGCGACCGGCAAGGCGGCAGTCTACTGGAAGGGATCGCGGTCAACTCGGGCTGCCTGAACCCGCAGTTGCTCAAGGGCAAGCCGGGGGCGCGGATTTACGCCAAGGCGTCGCTCAAGGACCGAATCGACGCGATCATTGCTCATGAGTTCGAGGAAGACCGGTTGAGAAGCCATGAGGCGGTGCTGAAGCACGGCGGGAAAACCGAGTTGCCGGTCACGGACGAGGCGAGGCGGATTCTGAAGGCGATGGGCCGTTAGTCGATTTCGCTGGCGAGTATGGCTGTAGACTCACTGGACTCGATCTGGGAGAGCGCCTTACGAATCTCAGCGGCCACTTGCTCCTCGGTCACGTTCGGGTCACTGCCCGGGAAGATCGAAGAATTGACCAAGCGATACCCTTCGGGGTAAACGCGTCTATCGCATCCCGGATGACCTCGGACTGGCGATAGGCCGCCGCCCTTTGAATGTCCGCGAGAAAATCCATCTAACCATCCTATCAGACGGCTTCCTTCGCGCAAGTCAAAAGCTCGCCCTTACGCTCGAACCCCTCGGCCGTGAGCCGGTAGATCGACTCCTCGCCATCGAGGAACGTGGAGCCAGCCCGCATCAGACCAGCCCGGGCCAGCTCGCGGTAGGGTTCGCGAGTGGATTCGTCGATGGCGATCTGACCCTGCCGCTCGACGTGGAGCCGGAACAGGGACAGTGCGGTGGGGGAGAGGGTGATGGTCGGCATGAGCGGCCTCCTTGTGGCGGCCATCTTACCGGGTGGCCGAAATCGGGGCGAGACGGTCCTGATGGGCACGTTGATTCCCACGACGCGGGTGCAACTCACCCTGCCTCCAACTCCCGTGGCGAGACTCACCCTGGCTATCCCGAGGGGTGGAGACTCGCACTATTTGCTTGTGCCCCGATAAAAAGTGCTCTAGTGTTTAGTGCAGTTTCAAGCGGGTTGCTGTGTGAGGCGATCCCAGTGTTCACATCCGAAATGCTCGTGGACCCGATCGATCACCTCGACGGCCGTCAGCTTGCGATCCGGCTCGATGATCGCCCGCTTGCCGTGCGCCCAGTGCGGCTCGATCCGGTTCAGCCACGGCGCCTTGATCGGCAGGTAGCAGGCGACGATCCGCACGCCGCCCTCGCGCTTGACGCGACGGTTATGCGCCTTGATCCAGGCCCGCACTCGCTTGATGACGTGCCAGCTGGCATTGTCCCAGACCAGGAGCAGGGCCCGCTTCCCCTCGGCCGCCAGGCGATCGCAGACCCAGGCCAGGAACTCCTCGGTCACCTGGCTAACCGGGCGGCCCTCGACGAACCGCAGGAGCATCCCGCCGGTTTCGCGTCGCAGCAGCCCGTAGCAGGCCAGCGCCTTGGGGTCCCGGTCGTCCGCCTCGGCCTCCAACTGGTGCAGCCGCGCCGGCTCATCGCCGGCCCAGACCCGCAGTTCAGGCCGCGCCAGCCGACTCCACCAGGTCTCATCCTGGAAGCCCAGCACCCAATCGGGGTGGCTCTCCGCCAGGCGAATCAGTCGGTCCCGCGTTTTTTTTTCGCGCGTATGCCGGGTCGGGGCTGGTGATCCAGGTCTTGGCCCGCTTCCAGCCGCCGCAGCGCCTGGCGGATCGTCTCGCCGCTGACTAATCGCTCGGTGAGGCCACACTCGTGGCAGACCTCGGCGGCGGTGGCCAGGGTCCAGCTGTCCGTCGTCTTGCCGAAGTCGCGGGGGCTGCGATGGAGCAAGGCGCGGAGTCGCGCGCGGCCGGCGTCGTCGAGGGCGGAGCGGGCCGACTTGGGGCAGTGGGACTTCTCGCGCAGGCAGGTGGTGCCCTCGGCGGTGAAGGCTCGGAGGACATCGCGGACGGTCTGGGTGGCGCAGCCGAGCCGGGCGCGGATCTCCGACGGCTTGAGCCCCTCGGCGCTGGCCAAGAGGATCTGGGACCGCCGGAGCGTGAAGGCCGAGGGTGAACGGAGACCGGCTCGGAGGATCTGGCACTCCTCGGAAGACAAGGGGCGGACGAAGAGGGGTGGTTTCATACCCTCTATGCGAACGTCACCTTGCACAGGATCGGTCGTGAATCTGCACTAGGCAAAAGCGATCAGCCTGTCCGCTTACCCGGAGAGATACTCGAGGACGGAGGAGATGACCGCGTTCATCATCCGGCGTGACCGGACCGGACCGATGTAATCGGCCTCCTGAAAATCTTCCTCCTTTGCCCGCAGCGCCTTGCCGATCGTGTCGAATCCGAGCTTACGGAGGCACTCCTTCTGGTAGTCCGTGATGTCGAGCACACGCACGGACTTGGTCAGCTGCGTCTGCAGCACTTGCGACATGTCGGGTACTTGGAACGTCCCGGTCACGTTGACCAGTCCCGCGAAAGCGGGGGCGTTCGCGCCGAACTCGGTGAACCTCCGGGCCGTCAGCTGCCTGACGATCTTCGTAATCGACGGGATGGGCAGGGGCTGTGTGGCCGAGAGGCACCCGGTGTTGACCGCGTACCGAGTTCCGATCTCGCCGCGGGTCGCGGCGATGCCCGAATCCAACTTTGTGACGATTCCGGTGTAAGCGAGCAGGCGGAGCGCCTCTTTCACCGGTTCCGGGGCGTCGCGGTGGATCCAGAAGAAGCAGGTCGATTCCGTCTTGCCCTCGCCCTCCCACTGCTGGTTCTTCGCCTTGGTATCCGGGATCACTGTGTTCTCGATGAACTTGCGGCCCCAGTCGATCAGCGTCCGGTGTCCTTCGTAGGTCTCGGCTAGGCCCGAGTGCTCGGACCATATCTCCGTCCGGTAGAAGTTCTTCAGGACGGATTCGACTTCGCCCGAGGTCATCTTCGGCGCCTTGGCGACCGTCTTGAGCAGAAGCCGGGGGTTGCCGCTGACGGCGTACGCGAGCGCGGAGAAGTTCTCCTTATGCCGTTCGATGTTCGTCAGCAGTTGCGCGTCCGCCTGTTTGAGAACGATATCCAGCATGCTCTCGCGGTAGTCGGCGTCGAGCAGGCTCCGATTGATCTCCGCGACGGTCGCGTCGTGGGCCAGCTGGAACGTGGGCCCGTAGGAGGTCACGCCAGGGTAGACGGCGGCGTTGCAGTTGATGTACGGGGATCGCAAGTCGCGGAATAGTGTGAAGAATTGCCTCTGCTGCTCCGGCCGGAAGATGTGCACCGCCTCGTCGAAGAGGATCACTAGGCGCGAGATGTCCAACGCGTCGCAGAGTTCCTCGACGCCGTTCTTGAAGTCGTCGACGGTCGGTACGCCAACGGCGCTGACGGCGACGCCAGGGTTCCGGTAGGACTCCTCATACGCCTTGACGATCTCCTCGACCCGATACGTGCGCCCAGGCGGCTCCGTCGGTCCGCCGGCCAGAATGGACGCGACGACGGGCGGGCGGAACAGCAGCCCCTTCTTGGTCAGGGCCCGGAGAATCTCCGAGGAGAGCTTGGCGAGCATCCAGTGCAGGAATTGATCCGGGTCATCGCTGTGGACGAGCGAGCTCTTGGCGAAGGACACATAAACGGGGAAGGCCCGATCTTGGGTGTAGCTCAGCAGGAGCTGCGCCTTGGCGACGCGCAGCAGGAACGACTTCCCTGTCCCCCGGCTTCCCTCAAGGACCAGGGGAGTGGACGCCTTCAACTGCTCGACGATCTGCTTGTCGCGCTGTGTCTGCACGTAGAATCCGAGAATCTCGTCGTCCTTGATGTCCTCGGTGCGGATCCGAAAGTCCGACATTCTACTCCCCTCCCATTCCGCCGAAGAACCGGCGGATGGCCGGCAGGTGCCCGAAGCGATCCATGAGGGCGGTTTCCACCCCGGAAAGCGAGTCACGCCCCAACTCGCGGCAGAACCGCAAGGCCAGCGCGAAATTCAGCACAATCGCGGTGGCGTCGGCCTTGCCGTGCCACAGCGCGAAGGATTCCTGATCGAACTCAAGGTTCCCCGGGACCAGAATATGCTGCGGCATGTTGCCATGCACGCACTCGGAGCATTCGCGGTAGAGCGTCTGGGCCAGCCCCCGATAATTGGCGACCGAGTCTTCCAAGTCGGGGAAGAACGCCCTCGCGTAGCGGACCGAGAGGACGCCGCTCTCGACGTCCATGAGTACGCCCCAAACCGTGTCCTTCCTGCCCTCGAGCCATTCCCGGAGCTCGAGCCGGTTGACCGAGAGGTGCATCGTCTGGAGCGTCAGTTCCATGACGAGCCGCAGGCCCTTGAAGGCCTCGCGGTACTGCCCTTGCGCGACCGCCAGCAGAGCGTATTGCAGTTCCTTGCCGACCGACGTGAGCAGCCCAGACTCCGGGGTGCCTGTCGTGGTGGCGGCCCAAGCCTCCAACTCTGTGAGCAACATCTGGCTCTTGGCCTGTAGATCCACGTTCCCGGGGACCCGGAAGGTCTGCTCCAGGATTTCCGCGCACTTCTCCTGCAGTCGCCGATAATGGACGACGATCTCCGGGGGCGCTGCCGGCTCGGCCTCGGTTACATCTCCCGACATGGCAACGCCTTTACCTCGAGACCGACAAATAATCATGCATCGAAGCCGGATGTCCGCCTTCACCCGCAGATCCAACATCCTACAAATCGAAGGCTCGCCGGACGAGACCCTCGACCGGAGATCTTAGCAGCAGCTCGCTGCGCGAAGCCATCGCCTGATTCTAGTCAGACCTAGAGCGTGTTATGAACTGCCCCAAGTGAACGCCGTAAGCACCTGACAGCCAAAGAGTTGCGTCTTCAATATCACGAAACAATTCGGCTTTGTCGCAAAGCGGTCTGAAATTGGCCTCGGCGGCTTGACAGTTTGAGTTGAAGGGGAGGCCGCCCCGTGGTGGACTGGTTCACGACCAAGTTCGCCAGCCACACGGAGGACCTGCTGGCTTGGGTGGCCGTAAGAGTTCCCCGCCCCACATGAGATCACGGCGAGCTTGGGATGGACCAGTTTCAGCCAGAATTCATCAGTGCCGTTGCGACTCCCGTGATGAGCCAACTTGAGGACATCACAATCGTGGACCAGGGGTGGGCATGTTCCCGCCCAGAAGTTGCGTTCCGCCTCTTGCGAGTCACCAGTTAGTAGCATCGACGATTCTCCGTGTTCAACGCGTAGGCCAACGCTGTTGTTGTTCTCCTCCGAGGAATCCACCGGCGGCATCGGAAGCACGGTCAAGAGGACCGACCCCGCCTCAACCTTCCGGGACTTGCCCGTGGCAAAGACGGTCACGATCCCCTCGGCCTCGATCAGCTCTAGCAATCCGAGATATGCGCGAGTCGTGTGCGGGGAATCGGTCAGGAGGATCGTCTCCGGATGGAATTCGCGGATCACGTCGTCCATCCCGCCGTAGTGGTCGATGTGGTGGTGCGTGATGACCGCGAGATCGATCCCCGTGACGTCCCGCTCGCGTAGCAGCTTCACGATACCCTTGGAAGGGCCGGCGTCGATCAGCACCGTCTTGCCCTCCGGCGAGCGGATCAGGATGGCGTCACCCTGGCCGACGTCGAGGAAATCGACGGTGGCGATCGGGAGGGCTGGGGCTTCCGCCAGGAGTAGGAACACGATCCCCGCAAGACACGCCGTGCTCGCAAGCAGGAGACCCCCGAGGAGAAGGACGAGGCGCTTCATAGTTTCAGGTCCCCGCCGGGGTCTCGTTTCTTGAGCTCAGCCTGGACGGCTTTCGTTTCGGCCTGGAGTTGGCGCGTCGCTTCGGTGTCCCGCTCGACGGCGAACGTGAGAACTTCGCCTGCCCTCACCCCTTTTGGAAGCAAGTCAAAGGGAAAGTTGATCTGTCGACCGCGATCGTCGACCAAGACTGCCAGATCGCCTTCGAAACGATCGATGGAGAGGCGGAGAGGCATGGGGCGGTTCTCCTGGTCGAAATGCTCGAGGGTTCTCATCGCCCGATCCCCGGCGGCCGAGTTGAGGGGCCAGGATACCGCGCACGTGCGGGTTCGTCAGGGCGGGGTGTAATCGGAAACAGCGGGTCGCATCCCGTCCCCAATTCCTCAGACTGACAAATGAGCGGCCACTGGCCCCCTGCCCTCGCACCTTTCCAACCGCATCCCCGATCCGGATGAACTCCTGGCACCCGGCAGACCCACTCTCCCTCGAGCTTGATCTTGCGGACCTCAAACCCAAAGAGTCGGGCGAGGCCTAGGCTCTGTTGAACAATCGGTTTTGGCCGCCTACAGCAACTGAACGATCGCCGCGATAATCCAAAAGGCGAGATGGTTGACGGCGAGCTTCTCAAATCGCGTCAGCAATCGTCGATTCTCTTTGAACCACCCGACGACCCGCTCCGTTTACCAGCCATAATGCCTCCAAAGAGAGGTGCCTTTATCGGCCATCCGCGGGCGGCTACACCACCTCCCGCCGATGGCCGATGATGTTCGAGATTCACTCGCTGTCGCGGGACTTGGGCTTGGTTATATTTGCAAAAGCATCAGAATGTGACCATCCCCGGGGACACGTTCGGATCCGGGTCATCCGCTCCCGCTCTTCGGCGTCGGCCCAGATCACCCACTGCCCGCCCGGAGTCGGTAGCTTCCGGGCATGGACCCACCCGACGCGGATCCAGCGGTGCAGCGTGGCCTGCGGCATCTTCAATTCCCGGGCCAGATCCGTCAGCAACCACTCGTGCTCGCCCAGGACGCCCGGCCCCGACACAGCTCGCGGGCGCGGACCCGTTCGACCGCGTTTGGCGAGCAGACTGCCCAGAATCACGCTCGTGAACCGCGCCGACCGCTTCGGGGGATGGAAGCCCTCGCAGTTCAACTGCTCGGCCACCTCGGCCAAGGTCCGTCCCGCCTCGCGGAGCTCGTCGATCCGGCCCAGGAGCATCGCATAGCCGGCCATCTGCTGATAACACTGCACCGGACGCTCCAACGCGTGGCCGCTGGTAAAACTACCGTCCCATTGAATGTTCACATCAACACATTCGCTGTTGCCACGAACCGTAACGACGACCTCCTCAATCATGAGTCGGACGATCCGCTGACGATCCGCCGACGTCGTCGCCGGTGCATGCCAAAGCGCCGGCAGGTCTCGCGCCAGGGCGCGGATCTGCTCACGCTCGCAAGCCGACAAGCTCCGGGGCTGATCGCGGTCGAACCGGGCGTATTCCTCCTCGAGACGGCGCTGCTCCTTCAACGCCTCCTCCCATCGCCGCTCCAGTTCCCGCAACACCAGACGGTTCTCCGGTTCGACCGCGTCGTACTGCCGCCGCGCCCGCTCGGCCTCGAAGCGGGCGCGTTCCACCCGCTGCCGCCAGTTCCGGTGCAACTGCCCGCGCTCCTGATCGAGGTCGTCGGCCGCCGCCAAGTCCAACTCGAGCGCCGCCGGCTCCAGGGCCGCCAGGACCTGAGCAGCCACCAAGTCATCCAGGACACTACCGGCCAGGCCCTGGCACAAGGGTGCGGCGTATTCCACCATTGCCCGGGCGCAGTAATAGCGCAGACGATTGGCGGGGCCGCCATAGGTGACCATCATCCGCTGTCCGCAACGGCCGCAACGGAGGATCCCCCCCAACAGGGAGGGTCCCTGACGCACCGCCCCCTTCGCATCGCTCCGGGCGCGGTTGGCCGCCAGCCGCTCCTGGTTGGCCCGGAACCGTTCCGGCGTGATGTAGGCCGGGCAGCGGCCCTCCAACAGCACCGCACAGTCCTCCGGCTTGTTGATCGTCCGCCCCGTCCCGGGACGGCCGGGCACCTTCCGCCGCGGGTCGAGAGTACGACACCCATGACGGTAGTAGCCAGCGTAAACTGGATGATGTAATACGTTTTGAAGTGTTTCTCGGTTAGGGCGACGCCATTCCAACTTCCCTCGATCGGGCCCGGAGTGGGGGCGGACCGGCAGGCGGATCCCGTGATGCACCAGGTAGCGGAGCAGGCCGTGCAAGCTCCCCTGGCGATCGAATTGGTCGAAGACGATCCGCACCACCTCTCGAGCCTGCTCGTCGGGATCGAGGGCCAGGCCGCGGCCGGGTTCGCGGACATAGCCGAGCGGGGCGTGGTTGAACAACTCGCCGCGGCGCGCCTTGTTCAGCCGCCCTTCGTGCATTCGGGTGCGGAGGAAGTGCAACTCGGCCTCGCTCATGATCCCCTTCATGCCCAGGAGCAGGCGGTCGTTGAAGTCGGTCGGATCATACAATCCATCGTAGTCGCCCAGCAACGCCCGAAACAAGCCGCACGAGCGTACCATCGGGACCCAGTCAGGGTCGTGGCGGGCCAGACGACTGGCATCCTGGCCAAGGAGAATGCCGACATGATCAAGGCTAAGTTCGGCGAGAATGTACTGGATGCCTCGCCGGCCCTCGACCGTCTGTGCCGTGCGTCCTTGGTCTGCGTCGACGACCTCGACGCGGTCGCGGGGCCAGCCGAGCGCAACGGCGACCTCGGCCAGAGCATATTGGCGTGCGGTCGACTCCTTGTGCTCGGCCACCTGCTGGGGGCTGGACTGGCGGACATAGACGATGGCTTTGCGATCGAGATGATGGTCGCGGACCTTGGCGGGGCGTAACGCCAGCAAGTGAGCCGGCACAATCACAGGACGAGTTGCAGCGGAGTGCGTTGGCGAAGCGGAGGTGGAATCAGGAATGTTCATGACTCGCCTCCTTCCGCACCGCCCTCGGGAGAGACTTGGCGATGATCTGGCTGAGCATCATCAGGACTTCCTGACGCCTCGGCGCGGGCAGGTCCGACCAGGCTTGGGTCAGTGGCCGGGGAAGCCTCTTGGGCTTCGGGCGCGGGGGGGGACTGCGGATCGGTGATGGTGGGACATAGCGACCCTCCGAGTGATCGACCGAGCGATTCGCCGCGATGTGACCGGCACCACTGCGCGAGCTGCAGCAGGGCGGTTGTGCTGATTCTAGGCGGCCCGGCTTCCGCGGTACAGACTGTCACTTGAGGGGTAGTCCGGGTGGGACATCTCGATGATGTTTCGCTGGCGATATGCGGCCTGATCGAAGCTCTCGGATTTCGGCTGGTCCTTCCGGGTAGGGATTAGTCGGCCGATTCGACGCCGGCTCAGCCAACGCCAGATCCGAGGATAGCTGTACCCCTTGTCGCTCCCCAGATTCTCCGGCCAGCGATGCCGTCCCAGGCGGCGTGGTAGATATCCTCGCTCCATCGTCGACTCGAACGCCCGGCTTTCGTGGCATTGACCGGGCGTCGCGTAGATACCCAATAGGGTACCGTGGCTGTCGCACATCAGATGGATCTTCGTGCCGAAGCCCCCGGCGTGTAACCCAACGCATGGTCTTCGGGTTCATCAAGTTGCGTCGTCGGTCCACCGCCAAGCCGTGGCCGGTTCTGATGGCGAGCGCCTCCGACGCACCGGGCGGCGCGGATGACTGTGCCATCGATACATCACAGATTGTGGTCGAGACGGCCTTGGGCGTCGGGATTGTTTACGTCGCCCCCCAGCGGTACCCGCCGAGGCTGCCATCAGATCGAACAACGCGGTGGCACGGAACAAGCACAGCCAGAGAATTCGCGGCACAGGCCTCGCCTGCGTCTTTTGCCATCGCAGTAGGCCGCACGTTAGCGGCGATCTGTTTGTTGGTCGCAGTCAGAATCAGAGCCTATCCAAGGACGGCGGCGACGGCGGCCACAGCCCGATGAACGTCATCCTCCGTGGTCCGCCAGTTGACCACACTCACCCGCATGGCCCGCCGCCCCCGCCAGGTGGTGCCGCTGAAGAATGCCTCGCCAGTCCGGTTCACCGCCTCGATCACCTGATCAGTGCGAGCATTGTGGTCGGCGTCCGTGGCCCCTGGGCTTGGGTCCAGGAACCGCACCAGCCCCTGGTTCAACCGGGACTCCCAGAGAACCTCCGCCCCCACCATTCGGCCGATCTCATCCACCAGCGTGCGAGCATAGACGCAACTCCGGTCGATCAGGTTTTCGAGCCCGTAGCGACCCAACTCCCGCAGCGCCGCGTACACCGCAAACCCGCGGCCCCGCCGCGACCACTCCGGATTCCAGTCGATCTGGTCCCGCGCCAGCTTCTCGGCCGCGATGTAACTTGCAGATACCGTCATGCTGGCCCGGTGGGCTACTCGGTCGCGGACGAAGGCAAGGCCGCAGTCGAACGGCACGTTCAGCCACTTGTGGCCATCGGTTGCCCAACTGTCCGCCAACTCGACCCCAGCGGTGAGCGCCCGCTTGGTCCGGCTTGCCCGGGCCATCAGGCCGAACGCCCCATCGATGTGGACCCACGCCCCAGCCGCCCGGGCAACCGGGATCAGCTCACCGAACGGGTCGAACGCCCCGATGTTCAGGTCGGCGGCGTCAAGCACGACGATCAGCGGACCGGTTCCGTCGCCGAGTGCCCGTGCGAACGCCGTGGGGTCGATCCGGCCAGCCACGTCGGTCGCCACCGGCACTACGCTGCGGTCGCCGAACCCCAGGAACCGGACGGCCCGGTCTACCGACGCGTGCCGCTGGTCGCTGACCAGCACCCGCACCGGCGGCGAGCCGAACAGCCCGTCGGCGTTCACGTCCCAGCCGGTCCGGCCGAGGACCGCGTGCCGGGCGGCGGCCAGACATGTGAAGTGGGCGAGTTGGCAGCCGGTGGTGAAGGCGAACGACGCCGTCGCCGGCAGGCCAAGCAAGTCCTTGAGCCAAGCTCCGGCCACCTCCTCGACGACGGCCGCGGCCGGGCCGCAGGCGTACAGTGCGGCGTTCTGATCCCAGACGGCGGTGAGCCAGTCGGCGGCCACTGCGGATTCCAGCCCGCCGCCAATCACCCAGGCGTAGAACCGCCCTCCGGCGCAGCCGAGGTGTCCGCCCGCAGTCGCCGCAACCAAGTCGTCGATCACACGGGCGGGATCGGTCCCGCTTTCGGGGACATCGCCTCCCAGCCGGGCGCGGAGCAGGTCGAGGTCGGTCGACGCGTGGACGGGCCGCCGGTCGAGGCCAGCGAGGTAATCGGTCGCGTGATAGAGGGCACGGTGTAAGCCGGCGAACTGGGTATCGGTCATGAGTGCTGTCCTTCGGCGTTTTGTTGATAAAGCGGTCTTGCATCGCCTCGTGATTGTCGTCCTCGTGATAGTAGTAAGGGTCGGACGGAGAAACCTATCCGTTTCTTGCGACCGAATTCAAATCGCAATCGGAACAGCGGAGTTTAGAGCAGTGCCCGTCGAAAAGTGAAATTGAGGACGCCATAGTTTGAACCGTGTGTAGACCGTATTCCACTTGCCGTAGCGTTCCGGCAAATCACGCCAGGGAGCACCTGTAGCTAAGATCCAGCGGATGCCGTTAACGATGTCCCGGAGTGGCAACCAAGGTCGCCCCGCCCCTGCCGTTGTGGCGCAGCTCGGGCACAAGCCGGTCGAGCCGGCCGTACTCTGAGTTCGAGAGTTCATGGCGATGCCTGGGAAGCCTCCATTGAGAGCCTGCCCAGCTCCGGAGCTGGATCTCACCATAATTACGCGCTGCCAAAACCGATTGTTCAACAGAGCCTAGTCGGCCGGGAACGAGCCGGACAGCCAGGCGATTTCGATGACCTGATTCTGGGACTGCACTTTCCGGGATAGCATGTATATCACGCCGCCAGGTTGAGCAGCCTATCGGCTGCGGCCTGAATTTCCTCCTCCGTGACCCCGGGACGTAGAACCGCTCGAATTTCCTCGCCCAGCAACGTACGCCGCCAAGCTCGTCTCTTGTCCGCATGGCTCGGACGACGCGTCGGGCTGTCCCAGGGCGAGGCCGAGCGGTCCACCAATTCCTCGTCCTTCCGGCCCCAAGCCCACGCCTCGGTCAGCGTGAACGTCCACAGGCAGATGTGGAACGCACCGACGTTCGCCCACAAGAACCGCACCTGCTGCTGGCCGGCACCGACGATCTCCTTGCAGTCGCGAAAGGTGATCTCCAGGCTGAAGCGATCGGCTACCATCCCCAGGATGTCGGCCACGCTCGCCGAGGTGTCGGTGCAGAAGAACGCCCGCCCGCCGTTCGGCTCGTCCACGAGGACCACCCGGATCACCCCGCCGACGGGTCGCCAGGTCGCCAGAAATGCCTTGTACTTCTTCACCGAGGCGATCCCGTACAGGGTGAGCGTCTCGGACGACCAGCCCCGACGCTGGCCAGCTCGCTTGGCCAAGTCGATCTTGTCCCGGCCATAAGTTCGCGGACGACCTCGCTTGCCCGTCGGCGGTCCGGGCACCGTTCGCAGGGCCGCGTCCTTGCGGAGCCGGCTGACGACGGTCATCCCCAACGACATCGCCGGCTTGAGGAAATCTTTCTTCGCATAGGCCCCGTCGGCCACCACCCAGATTGGCAAGTTCAGCAGGTCCAGCCATGGTTTGGCCCATCGGAGCAGTTCGACGGCCAGTTCCAGTTCGGTGCGGAACTCGGGCCGGTGCTTCGGATCGATGGACGGCAGATCCTTCTTGCGGATATAGAGCCGGGCCAAGAGCGGCAGGGCGATCGTCCCCCACGCCTTGTGAGTGACGAGCAACCCGAGGACGACGAAGACGTGGCCATAGACGTAGGGCGAGCCAGCCGGACCGGGGGTCGGGTTGTGATGGATGCCCGCCCCCTGGACGTGCGGCCCGTATCGCTGGGTCGGGGTATCGTCCAGGGCAAGGGTCAGCCGCGTGGCCCCCGCCAGGATCGGCCGGACCACCTCGATCAGCAGACGTCGGGCAACGCTGTCGGCCCTCTTGCCGGCGGCAGCGACGGCGATATAGCAGGACTGATACCGACCGCTGAGCTTGGCCGCCCTGATCCAGGTGGTGACGGTCCGCCGGCCCCGAGCCAGGACGGCGCCGAGGAACAGGAGGGCAAGCCTCGGGGCGGACCGGCGGTCGAGGACGGTGGCGAGCCGGGAGAACCACTGGCACGGGGCGAGTGTCAGATGCGAGGATAACATCGGGGGGCCGGCTCCGTTCGGGGTGTCAGGCAGTGTGGTAACCGCCATCGTCCCGGTCGGGCCGGCCCCCGTCTACACAACGCCCTACGCCGCCCGGGTGGCAAGGATCGGAGAGATGAGCGTCGCCGTCGGTGATATCGTGACTTTGAACGTTACGAAGGTCGCGGGATACGCGTGCTGGGGCGAATCCGGTGGTCAGACGGGCTTTGTCCACTGCTACGAGTGGAGTTGGGACAGGCCGATCCCCGACTCGGATGTGCCCATGATCGGAGAGCCGTTGACGGCGAGGGTATTCCAGCTCATCGATCGATCCCGAGACGAAGTCTCCCTGGACGTGACTTATGGCGGGACGATCGAAGTCGACTTCGCTGCTTCGGTCAAACTGCTTCGGCCCAAGCCAGAAGGGGCCGATGACTGAACGTCACCTCGGAAGTCCGATTCAGTCTTAATGAATTAAATTGCGGAAAGTGCAGTCTGGGAGTCGAGCACACCACCACCGGAGCGCCCCCGTCATGCTCAGGCCGTCGCGCGTTCCGTAGTTAGCGCAAGACGGGTCCGTCGGAATCGGTGGTTCATTGTCATTCGTCTAACCCATCACGGCCACTCCCAGGCAATCTCAATAGGCAGTAGCGGTCCACCTCAGCGGTTTCCCTGATTTCCAGGGGCCTCCTTCCAGCGAATTGGTAAGATTGGCCTTGGTCGCCCGGATCCGGCCATCGGCCAGGAGCGCCTTGAGTCTCCGGTCGACGTGTCCGCCGATCACGTCGAAGATCCGGGATCGATTGCAAGCTTGAGTGCGCCGGAATTTATTCGGTAAAGACTCACCATCCCCACTGATGTCTTCGTGTCAAAATCCACCCCCTCCACAATGCTACCCTCAATGTTGCTGTAGCGAAATCTTCGGGTGACAGGGAGGTTCTTCACCGTGCGGCTCACCTCGATTTCGAGACAAATCTCATCGATCGGGACCCACCCCTGCTTTGTTCTAAGAAAATAGGTGCTGCTCTCGACGGGGAACGAGATCGCCTTTTCACTGGGGGGTCCCCAGGTAACAGACCGTTATCTAGCTCTTTCTCTGTACCTATGAACTCTTTCTGCCAAGCGTTGATGACATCATTGCAGTTGATGTTGAAGTCGCCCATTTTCAGGATTGCGGCATTCCTTCCTTCTCGTTTAACCGCACCAATGACATTGGCGTGAATCTCTTCTCGCGGGATTTCCTTGTGTTTAGACAGCAGCGAAATCCTTGCGTGTCCAAAACACGTTTCGACGTACTGGAGCTCAGGCACTTCGCACCAAGAAAGAATATCTTCGGCAGTGATTTCTGTAATCATCCGCAGGTCGATCCTTCCAATTCGGGCATTGTGAATTGCCTTTTTGGAAAAGCCCTTCTTTGAGACCGCGAGTACGGGAAGCACCAATAAGACCCATCTTGCCAATCAGTTGCTCGATCCACGTAGTATCTTCGGCCCCTGATCGACGACGGCACTCGACAGTTATCAGATTGATCGAGGAGCCGATCTTCGCCTTGATGGAAACATCGACCTGCCGAAGCTCGCCGGAAATTATCTCGGGGACGTGGTCGTCGTGCGTTATGACTGCCCCGGTGCTATCCAGCGTCCGCTCGATCCGGGCGACAAGCTTCTCAAACTCTTCTCCATGGCTTCTCCGCGAGAGACTTCGCAACACTCGACTTCTTAGTTTGACTTTTGCCGTTTTGACGACCTTGTCGTGCCAGCGCGCACCCTGATCCGAGGAGACCCCTTGCGACGGCGTCTCGGACCGGGCTTTTGAGCGTGGCAAGCGACTTGGCGGGGGTTCAGGCCGCGGGGGCAAGGCCGTTGAGCAGGAGTTGCCGGAATCCGGGCGTGAGCTTTTGGAACACCACGCGATCACCAGGGATCGCCAAAACCCATTCCAGCCACAACCAGCGGCGGACCGCCGTGATCGCATCCGAGAACGTTACATCACATTTGCCCGGCCAGTCCACGCCGCCGACCCGCGACCCGCGTCTCGGCAATCGGGAGTAAAGCCAGGTCACCAGGGTATACAGTCCGAACAGGCAGGGACCCACGCGCAGGACCGTGTCTCGACTCCAGCCACGCGTCGTCTCCATGCGGAGGTAAGGGCTTGCGCAAAAATAACTTTTACAATTTTTGGGAGCGTGACTTCTTTATACGCGGCGCGATGGTGTAGTTCCAATCTCCGTGAAACTCGTGCCGTTCCAGACACAGCGCCGCCAGTTCCGTATCGCTCACCTTGATCTCGAGGGGGTAATGATTCGTATCCAGTACCGCCTTCACGATCAGGCCGCTCTTGGTCGTTGTGGCGGCGATCAAGTTAATGATTGCCTGATGGCTGACCAACGGCTTTCCTCGCCAATTCTGCGTGATGAAGCTGAACAACCGGTGCTCGATCTTGTTCCATTTACTCGTGCCCGGCGGGAAATGGCTCACCGAGAGCATCAAACCAAGATCATCGGCCAAGGCCTGAAGCGACACCTTCCAGAGGCGCGTCCGATGCCCATTGCTCCCACCGCCATCAGCGGTGATCAGCAATTCGGTGGCCCGGGGAAAGCGTTCACGGCCCATCTCCTGCCACCAGCGGCGGATGCTGTGGGTGGCGAATTGGGCCGTGTCATGATCAATCCCCACGCTGACCCAACCCTGGTCGTTGACCATGTCGTACACGCCGTAGGGGATCGCCTTGCCCAGGGTCTTATCCAGGAAGTCATGGACTCGGACCTCCTCGGGTTCCCCCTGCGGATGCCATTCCCGTCCACCGTTCTTGAAGTCGCCCACCAACTCCTTCTTCTTGGTGTCGACCGAGATCGCCGGTTGCCCCCGGGCCAGCGCTCGGCCAACGCTGGCGTTGATGTACTCGAACTGGGCGTTGCGGTCGGGATGCGCGACTCCCTCCCGAGTCTTTCGATTCGCCTGCAAGCTGTACCCTGCCTCGTGAAGCAATGTGGCCACGGTTCGCGGTCCCACGCCGTGGTTTTGCCGCGACAGCTCCTCGGCCAGCCGCCGCGTGCTCTTACAGGTCCATCGCAACGGCGACTCGGGATCACCTCGCGTCACGGGGTCGAGCAACGACTCCAACGCGGCCATCAATCCGGGGTCAGACTTCGCCGCTGTCGGCCGACCACCGCCCGGCCGACGCACCCGAGTCCCTTCGACCGTGCGTTGCGCAATCGGTCGCTCAAGCTCCCGCATCCCAGCCGAGATCGTCGGACGAGACAGTCCGGTGGCATGGGCCACGAGCGAGACACCACCCCAGCCCAACTCCTTCGCCTCCGCTGCCGCCCACTGCCGGCGGCGTCTCTCGTCCATCTCGGGGGAAAGCAGATGGAATTTCCGTTGAATCTGTGCGATGACAAGAGGATCGTACATCCTCTTATTATCGCAGAAACCGACATAGATGCCAAGCTTGATTTGAAAAGGTTGTTTTTGCGCAAGCCCTAAGAGCGAATTTCCTCGAAGGTGGTCTCGATGTTCCACCGCGCGGTGTAGGTCTCGATCAGCGACGTGACGCTCATCGTGGCGTCGGTCGTGAAGAAATATCCATCCCGGTGCGTGCCGTCCCGGTCGTGGACGAAGACCCAGCGCACGTTCACCAGGGGACGTCCTCCCTTGTACCAGAGTCCGGTCCCCGTCACGGTCTCGACACGACGTCGGCCGCCGCCGTACCAGGCGACTTCCAGGGCCTGTCGTTGCTGGCTCACCTTGACGACTTCCGCCGGGCCGGGCAACTTCGCTCCCTTAACCCGAGGACGTCCCAGGCCCGCGTATTGCGGTGGTGGCTCGACCAGGTTGGCATCGGGGTAAAACAAGCTGACGAGGGTCAGCCGCTTCGGGGTCCGTGCGGCCAGTTCCGCCAACTCGTGGGTCGCATAGCCGCCGTCGGCGGTGACGACCAGGGTCCGATCAGGGAACCATCGCATCAAGACACGAACCAACTGGCCGAGCAATTGGGGCGGTGTTTTGTGCCGTCGGCCGCACTTCGCGTTATCCTCCTTGGTTCGATACAGCGCGATCAACAGCGGCAAGGCCCAGCGTCGCGTGGCCCAGGGGACGGGGACGAGCAGGGCCAAGACGACCCACTTATGCCCCCAGCGGAACGCGGTGTAGGTGTGAGTCGAGCGAACCGGGTCGCGATGGCGTCCCTTACCGTAGACATGAGGGCCGGGATGCTCGGTGACTGTGTCGTCACCCGCCAGGAGGATCGGCCCGTGCGGCACGAAACTGGCAAGGACCGTGGCGATGTAGCGGCGAGCCAGGGCGGCGAGCGACCATCGGTCGCGCGAGAAGACGCGGTGATAGCTGCTGGGGTGCCCGGGCGCCAGGGTGCCCAGGACACGGAGCAGGTTGTTGATCGTGCGTCCGCCCAGAGTCAGGATCGCGGCCAGGGCCAGGAGGATGAACCGGCGATGGGCCGCCCGCGAGAAGGCGGGTTCGAGGGGGTCAAGAACGGTGCGGACCTGCTTGGGGAGTTGCTCGTGAATTCGTTCGAGCCTTCGCCGTGTGGCCCGCGCCTTGCGAGCCTGTCGCCGCCGGTTGGTCCGCAACCGCAAGCGAAGTTGCTTCACGGAGAGTCGCGCGCGAGTCCGATCGGTTAAACTGGTCATGGCGGCCTTCTTGTGTGCGAGGAAGGGCTCTGTGCATACCCCTCATTGCACCAGGGAGGCTCGCCACATTTGTATCCCAAAACGGCAAAAGTCAAGCTAAGAGGCTCTGCCAAAACCTACTTCGGCACGCGGCTTGAACAATGAAGGGTGATCGCTTCGCGTATGAGTCACCTGTCATGGCCATTGCCCGCATGCCCAATGCGTTTTTCGATTTGGCGGCGCATCACCTGCCGCCCGAGCGTTCCGTAGGCCCAGCCGGTGGACGACCGCCGATCGACAACTGGCACATCGTTAAAGTCCTGTGGTTCGTCCTGGCCACCGGCTGCCGCTGGGAAGACGTGCCGCCCGAGTTGGGCTGTTCGGGTCGATCGGCTCATCGCTTCCTCCAACTCTGGGAGGAGATGGGTTGCTGGGATCGCCTTCATGCCGACTTGCTGCGGCTACTGCGTCAGGCGGGCAAACTCGACCCCGACTTGGTCATCGTCGATGCCGTCATCCTGCGTGCCTTCGGCGGCGGCGAACTGACAGGCCCAAGTCCCGTAGATCGCGGCAGAAAGGGCACGAAACACACGCTTCTGGTCGATCGGCACGGGGTGCCTCTGGCGATCCGGACGGCGGGGGCCAACGCCAGCGACCACATGCAGATCATCCCTTTGGTGCTGGACTTCCCCAGGGTGACGGGCAAGCCGGGCCGGCCCAAGGAACTGCCCGACGAGCTTTACGCCGACCGGGGCTACGACAGCGACGACACCCGTTGGCTGCTGCGCTGGCTGGGCATCGAGCCGCACATCGCGAAAAGGAAGACACCGCACGGTAGTGGGCTAGGCAAGGTCCGCTGGGTGGTGGAGCGGACCATCAGCTGGCTCAAGGGGCTACGGCGAATGAGAATCCGCTACGACCGACTGACCGTCATCCAGGAAGCATGGAATACCTTGGCTGCGTGCGTGATCTGCTTCCACATGTTGTATGATGATGAAATCCCAGCTGGGTAGGTTTTGGCAGAGCCTCTTAGCTTGACTTTTGCCGTTTTGGGATACAAATGTGGCGAGCCTCCCTGGTGCAATGAGGGGTATGCACAGAGCCCTTCCTCGCACACAAGAAGGCCGCCATGACCAGTTTAACCGATCGGACTCGCGCGCGACTCTCCGTGAAGCAACTTCGCTTGCGGTTGCGGACCAACCGGCGGCGACAGGCTCGCAAGGCGCGGGCCACACGGCGAAGGCTCGAACGAATTCACGAGCAACTCCCCAAGCAGGTCCGCACCGTTCTTGACCCCCTCGAACCCGCCTTCTCGCGGGCGGCCCATCGCCGGTTCATCCTCCTGGCCCTGGCCGCGATCCTGACTCTGGGCGGACGCACGATCAACAACCTGCTCCGTGTCCTGGGCACCCTGGCGCCCGGGCACCCCAGCAGCTATCACCGCGTCTTCTCGCGCGACCGATGGTCGCTCGCCGCCCTGGCTCGCCGCTACATCGCCACGGTCCTTGCCAGTTTCGTGCCGCACGGGCCGATCCTCCTGGCGGGTGACGACACAGTCACCGAGCATCCCGGCCCTCATGTCTACGGTAAGGGACGCCATCGCGACCCGGTTCGCTCGACTCACACCTACACCGCGTTCCGCTGGGGGCATAAGTGGGTCGTCTTGGCCCTGCTCGTCCCCGTCCCCTGGGCCACGCGACGCTGGGCCTTGCCGCTGTTGATCGCGCTGTATCGAACCAAGGAGGATAACGCGAAGTGCGGCCGACGGCACAAAACACCGCCCCAATTGCTCGGCCAGTTGGTTCGTGTCTTGATGCGATGGTTCCCTGATCGGACCCTGGTCGTCACCGCCGACGGCGGCTATGCGACCCACGAGTTGGCGGAACTGGCCGCACGGACCCCGAAGCGGCTGACCCTCGTCAGCTTGTTTTACCCCGATGCCAACCTGGTCGAGCCACCACCGCAATACGCGGGCCTGGGACGTCCTCGGGTTAAGGGAGCGAAGTTGCCCGGCCCGGCGGAAGTCGTCAAGGTGAGCCAGCAACGACAGGCCCTGGAAGTCGCCTGGTACGGCGGCGGCCGACGTCGTGTCGAGACCGTGACGGGGACCGGACTCTGGTACAAGGGAGGACGTCCCCTGGTGAACGTGCGCTGGGTCTTCGTCCACGACCGGGACGGCACGCACCGGGATGGATATTTCTTCACGACCGACGCCACGATGAGCGTCACGTCGCTGATCGAGACCTACACCGCGCGGTGGAACATCGAGACCACCTTCGAGGAAATTCGCTCTTACCTCCGCATGGAGACGACGCGTGGCTGGAGTCGAGACACGGTCCTGCGCGTGGGTCCCTGCCTGTTCGGACTGTATACCCTGGTGACCTGGCTTTACTCCCGATTGCCGAGACGCGGGTCGCGGGTCGGCGGCGTGGACTGGCCGGGCAAATGTGATGTAACGTTCTCGGATGCGATCACGGCGGTCCGCCGCTGGTTGTGGCTGGAATGGGTTTTGGCGATCCCTGGTGATCGCGTGGTGTTCCAAAAGCTCACGCCCGGATTCCGGCAACTCCTGCTCAACGGCCTTGCCCCCGCGGCCTGAACCCCCGCCAAGTCGCTTGCCACGCTCAAAAGCCCGGTCCGAGACGCCGTCGCAAGGGGTCTCCTCGGATCAGGGTGCGCGCTGGCACGACAAGGTCGTCAAAACGGCAAAAGTCAAACTTAGGCTGATCGCGGCCCGGTCGCCGGGTTACGAGGTTTACGTCACGATGGGCGGCGTTTGCCGCGACCTTAAATACGGCTGCCAGATCTACGAGTATCACAAAGAGAAAGCCGTACTGATCGACCCTGGGGAATCATTCCTCGTGGAGCTTGCGCGGGACATCCGCCGCTCGAAATCATCGATCGGCGTGAACAGACGTGATCAACGCGGCCCCCTAGCCGAGCAGGTGGAACTCCGACCAAGACAGGACTCGCAATCCCTTTTCAATCGCGTCTGGACGTTTGTTATCCGGTTATAGCATTAAGGGTGTTAATGCCTCGATTTATCAGTCTGAAGAATTAGGGTGCCAGCCGAGTCCATCCCGCAGACAAATATCTGTTTTTCTTCATTAATGCAATTCATGATTAAAATGCTGCGAGTGTGAGAAGCGTTAAATTACCCTGAGCGTGAAAAATTCCAGGGTGAGAAGGTTACTGATGCTCTGACACGCATGGGGGGTCGACCGGGTGTCCCATGCGCCCACGCGCTACGCGGGCGAGGGCAGGCCCGCACGATTGCCGCATGCACCCAGCCACGCAGTCTGCCGCGAGCGTATCGAAACATGCGCACGATTGCCGCGTTCGCCTCTCGCCTGCACTCCCGCCACGCCTTGCCTGCCTCATGCCTCGCCATGCCGCCCCCCCCCTACGCTGGCGTCTCCCTGCTAACTCCTCCCCACTGCCATGACCGGGGGGAGTCTCGCCCGGGTGGTCACGCTCATGTGCGTACGCACGCCCGCACCGGCTTCGCCTCACACGCGTAATCTGTTTTTAATTTGCAACATGTCTAAGCGTTTTCCGTCACGAATTTGTTGCGTGACGTATCATGGGGTGTCGGCCTGAACTATGACCTTGGCCCGATCGGGTGATGAACCGCCAAGCGAGAACAGGACGACAAACGAAAACGGGCCGAGAGAGTGCGTCAACACTCCCCCGGCCCTAGACAGAACCCCAGATATCACCTGGAGAACCGACTAATGACCACGCTACACGACACCACGTCCACCGTCAACTCCGACACCGCCAACACCACCCTTCCCATCGTCGCCGTGCAAGTCGATGCCGACACTCGATCGACCGTCCACGAGAAGGCCATCGCCGAGATCGTGGGCATGATTCGGGCGAAGTACGAAGACGAGGGTTCCCGGAACTTCGCCATCGGCCAGAGGGCTTTCGAACATGCCCAGTGGCAACGTGGCAACTTCCCGGACTACCAAGGGCAGGATCTCGACAATCTGATGAACCGGCTCCGCGACGACGTTCGCATCCATGTCGCAATCTCGGCGAAGTCCATCAAGGTCGGCGAATGGCTGCGGTGTTACGTCCTGCGGTCTCTCGTCTCGTCCGGCACCGACGCCGCTTGCCTTCTCTCGTTCTTCGAGTACCGATCGCTCTACGGCAAGGCCCTGACGTTCTCCAAGAAAGACGTCGAGGGCGAGTTGAACCCCGGCTGGCTCGAATTCGTCAGAGAGGTTGTCGCAATCCGCGCGCAGGGAGGGCGAGTCTCGACTGAGGATTTCATGGCTCGGTTGGCGAATCACGAAAAGGCGATCGCGGACACGAGGGCCACCACGCTCGATCCCGTCGCCGCTGCCGCCAAGGTCGCATCTGAAGCGATCAAGGCGAAGACGGCCGCCGCTGCTAAGTCGACGAAAGACATTACTTCGTCTCTGAGCGATGGTCTCTCCGGAGGTCATGTCTCGGCGGATGGTGCCTTGTCGATCCTGGAAAACGTCGCGAAGCACCACGG
Organism: Singulisphaera acidiphila DSM 18658; assembly: GCF_000242455.2. Taxonomy (GTDB): domain Bacteria; phylum Planctomycetota; class Planctomycetia; order Isosphaerales; family Isosphaeraceae; genus Singulisphaera; species Singulisphaera acidiphila. The sequence goes on along the minus strand of NC_019892.1, from coordinate 2,653,924 downwards.
GATTCCCTTGCCATCGGCCATGGGGTTCGATCCCGCATCTTGCACGGTTCAAGACTGTGAGTTGCTGGCGTCGACGATGTTCGCATCGGGCAAGTACGCGGAGATGGTCGCCTTGCGTGACAAGCTGGACAAGATGGTCTCGGCCGTCGACAAGGCACGGGCCGCTGCATTGGCGACGCGGGACGTCAAGTCGGCGAAACTCTCCGCAGTCGCCTGACCTCCCACCAAGCCGAAACATGGGCGCATCCCCTCCGCACCCATGTCGCATGGTATGACCATGCCAGATGAGGCTCCGTACCCGAGAACCGCCGACTCGGCTCCCAATCCGTTGGGATTCAGCCGGCCAAATGCACGGGCAGAGTGGATTCTGGCAGACTCAAGGCGAGCGGCTTTTCGTCTTCGGTCCCGATCAGGTGCCGAGGAGGTTTCGCTCCACGGACTGGACCCGCCGATACCTGTAGGTATCACAGGCCGACCGAAACAGGCCAACGCGGGACGGATTAATCAGGTCAGCAAACGAATGGACCGGGAGGTGTTCGAGCACCCCCCGGTCCGAGACAGAACCCCAGTCTTAACCTGGAGAACTGACTGATGACCATTGTAGATCACAGGCAGGATTGCGCACAGAGCACGCCACGAAAACCCGCCGGACCGACGCACGGCAAGTGCCGGCTCACCCTTAACATCAACGGGGCGACCTACCGAGTCCACCCGATCCCGGCCGACGCGTTCGCCGCGATCAAGGCGTACCGGCTCCGCAAGGGCGATGGGTCCAACTACGACGTCGCACTGACCGTGCATGGTCCCGAGTGCGACTGTCCGGATTACACTTTCAACCGCGACGGCATCGACCCGGCCGGTTGCAAGCACATCAAGGCACTTCTCGCCGTGGGATTGCTCGCCAACGTCCGCCTTTCTGGTCCCCATCTGCCTGCCCGCCGCAAGGCCACGCTTGCCGAGATGGCCCAACATGAGGCCGACGCGTTCCGGACCGTGGGAACGCCCGAGGGGATGCTGTTTGCCCGGACGATGGATGAATTGGCTCTGAAGATCAGGATGACCGCAGCAACGACGCCCGACGACTACGAGGCCCGCATCGAAATCCTTGACGCCGACGTTCGCCAGCGATGGCAAGCGATCGGCTACGAGGAAGGTCGACACGCGGGATGCCGTTGCGGCGAGAACGCTCGGGACTGAGACCGATGCCGTGCCCCGGGGCCTTGGTTCGACCGAGGCCCCTCCCACGTCACACGATCCCATCGAACATCCTGATCTTCATCCAAGGAATCAGTCCCATGTTGACCACACTCACCTTCAAGTCGTCCGCCGTCAACCGCCCCCACAGCGACCGGAATGCCGCTGTTCACGAGGCAGCCATCGCCGAGATCGTGGGCATGATTCGGGCGAAGTATTCCGAAGATGGCGACCGTAGCTTCGCCATCGGCAAGCGGGCTTTCGAGCATGCCCAATGGCAGAAGGGCAACTTCCCGGATTACGATCCCGCCCACTTCGACACGCTGATGAGGCGGATTCGCGACGACGTGCGGCTGTACGTTTCGATCAAGGCCGAGTCGATCCGGGTCGCGGACTGGGTCAGGTGCCATGTGCTCCGGGAGTTGTGCCGGACAGTGATCGCTGATCGTGCCGACAAGCTCTCGATGTTCGAGTACCGGGCGATCGCGGGGAAGGCCCTCACGTTCTCGACGAAAGATGTCGAGGGCTGCCTGAATCCGGGATGGCTCGACATGATCCGGGGTATTGCAGCCGACCGAGCCACAGGTGGTCGGGTGACTCGCGAGGACTTCCAGTCCCGCGTCGCCGCAACCGTGAAGAGCATTGCCGAGTCGATGGCTGCCGACAGTCAAGCTGCCGCCAAGGCCGCATCCGATGCAATCAGGGCAAAGAAGCGGGCTGCCGCCAAGGCCAGAACGGCGCTCGCGTCCCTCCTGTCGGACGGGATCTCGGGAGAGCACATCTCTGCCGACGATGTCATGTCCATCCTGGAGTCCGTCGCCAAGCAGCACGGCAAGCCCTTGCCATCGGGAATCGGGTTCGACCCTGCCGCGTGTGATGAGTCGGATTGCGACTTGCTCGCGTCCACGATGTTCCATGCCGGTAAGTACGCGGAGATGGTTCGGTTGCGGGATCGCCTGGACAGGATGGTCTCTTCGGTAGACGAGGCCAGGGCCTCAAGACACCGCTGAGGTCGGCGAGTGATACGCTTCGTCGCAATCTGGGGCCTTGGCCTCGGCTGAGGCCCCATTGTCGAGTCGACCACATCGAAGATTCTGATCCAATCCAAGGAATTGCACCAATGGTGACCACACGCCGTTCACTTGCCGATGTTGCGAGTTCCGCCTCGGCTAGGAAAGCCAGTCCTCGCAATACACAACGGGCCGCGATCAATCCGCCGATCGTGAAGGCCAATCCCCACCCGGCCACGATGACCACGGCCACGTACAACGCGGATGAGTGCGAATTCATGGCTGCCATCGAGCACTTCAAGGCTCGCACCGGCCGCAAATTTCCGACCCACGCGGACATGCTGGCCATCATCAAGTCGCTCGGCTACAGCCGTCCGGTTGCCCAGAGCACTGTTTCCGCCAGCATCGGGGAGGGCCGTTGACCATGGCTACAATGACGAGAGAATGCCGCTCGGGTCGTTTTCAGGATGGCGGGTGGCTCGACTTCGGGGATACGCCGCTCCTGACCCATGACGAAGAGTGTGAGTTGGGCTATCGGATTCAGGACGGAGATCTGGACGCCCGCGATCATCTGGTCCGTGCCAATCTTCGACTGGTCGCCTACATCGCCAAGAAGTACTGCAATCGCGGCGTGTCCTACGCGGATCTGATCGCCGAGGGCAACCTGGGGCTGATCCGTGCGGCCGAGTCGTTCGACCCTGAAGAGGGCACGGTGTTCTACACGTTCGCGAAGTACTGGATCAAACAGAGCATCATCCTGGCTCTCGAAATCCAGACGCGGGCCGCACGAGTGCCGAAACATGCGGGTGGCTGGCTTCTCAAGTGGCGTCGAAGGGAGAGTGAGCTAACGAACACGCTGGAGCGTCGGCCGACTCACGAGGAAATCGTCGAATCCCTGGGGATTTCAAGCAAGGAACTCGGGTACATCGAGCAAGCCATGATCGCCAGTCGGCCATCTAGCCGCGTCGGGGGGCCTGCGGACACTGACGAAGGCGATTTTGTCCCCGATGTGGTCGACCCAAGGGAGGACGCGACATTAGCCGTGGATGAGGCGATGGACGCGAACCCGGTCAACCTCGAAGAACGACTGAACCGTCTTGACGCTCGCGAACGCACCATCATCGAGCTGCGTTTCGGGCTAAACGCCGAGGCGATGACGCTTCAAGCTGTCGGTCAAGTCTTCGGCTGTACGCGAGGGCGGGTACGCCAGTTGGAGAAAAAGGCGTTACTCAAGATGGCGGTCGGGCGGACGTGTTCGAAGGGGTCGAAATGACGTAAGTCTTCGCTCAATAGCCGGGCTGAGTCGCATCAACCAAGTGTCCTCGTTTCCGTTTCATGAAACAAATCTGAAACAGGATCGGCCATGCGAAGGCGATTTATTCGACATGTTAGCATTTATCACTTGCAACGGAAGTAACTTTTGGAAAATAGGTTGCGCTTAAATTGTGCTCGACTGCCACGCGAAGCCATTGTGCCGTTACTAGCTTGAGGGGCTAGTGAGCTAACCATGCTCGTGCAGGTTCAAGTCCTGTCTCCGGCATTACAACAAAAGGACTTACGTCGACGAGACGTAAGTCCTTTTGCTTTTCCCTCACCTACCCCACAACAATTACACAACACCAGCGGTGTTGTACTGGTGCCTGCCCTGCTCAGTTCTCAGGGAAGGGGAGGATCTACAAGGCCCATGTCTTGTTTCGCTCAGACGGATGTCAGTGTCACCGCACTGTCAAAGACACATCCGCCTGCGCCGCTGACGCTCTTTGCAAGACGAGCGACCTGAGAAGGGCGTGATTGTCCTCCATACAGCGACTCGCCATCAATGGACCTGGCAAGCATCCCACGGTCTCTGTTGCGAATGACTTCGATCACGACGTCATGGCTTCCGGCCAATGGCAAGATCTGGATCTCGATGGTGACTGACGGATTCACGTCGGCGTACACCTTTGCCTTGTTGGCAAGTTGGGTATGGGTGAGACTCAGGGCCAGCGCATATCAAACACGCTGTAGTGAAAGGACTTGCGTGAGGTAGTCCGTATTAATCATACAGGACATCATCTTTCCACGTAGGCTATCCTTGTCGGGATGACGCTTCAGCAGCGTCACGGCGAACCGCCGAAGCCAGCTCAAGTTGTTCCCCAAAGTCCGCTCGCGAGTGCGGTGCTCATCTTCGCGAAAGTTCACATCGAGCACCCAGTGCATCGACTCGATACTCCAGTGACCGCGGACCGCTTCGCCGAAACGCTTGCCGCTCAGATAGTGGCTGCTGAGATAGTAACGCACCTCGTCCGACTCCGTCCCATCGGCATGCTGCGTGATTCGCACCGCATAGCCAATTGCCTTGATCCAGGGCCAATCCTTCAGCGACGCGAAATCAGTCGGCACCTTGACCAGATAATAGGAACGCTCGTCGATGCGGCCGTGCCCGGCATCACGGGTCTCGTCGTATCGATAGTGGAGGTCCTCGAGATCGCGTTCCAGGTGGTCGAGGAAGAACGCTTGGATCGCGGTTGCGAGCTTCGGCTGATTGTCTTTGACGGCGATCACGCAGTCGCCGCCACCGTCAACGATCTGCTCGACAATCGCTTTCTGGCAGCCCATCGCGTCGATCGTGATGAGCGTATCCGTGAGGTCAATCTGCTCGAGAAGTTTTGGGATGGCTGTGATCTCGTTGGACTTGGCGTCGGTGGCCACCTGACCCAGCGCAATGCCCTGCTCGCTGGCCCAGGCGCTGACAATGTGCAGATTGCCAAGACCTTTGGCCGCATCGTGCGATCCGCGACAGGCTTTGCCGTCGATAGCGACGTGTCGGCGGGAGTTCTCAGTGTCGGCGGGGATCGCGTCGCAGATCCAGTCCTGGAAGCAGCGTTGAAAGGCTTCGGGTTTCAGCGCCATGAGCAAGCGTCGGATGCAATCCCGTGAGGGGATGCCGTTGGGCAGGGCCAGATGCAGGGCCAGCCAGGACTCACGATTCTTGGCCCAGCGATGAATGGCGGTAGGGCCATCGCATCCGCAGATGACGGCGCGACCGCGATGACAGCGATATCGACCATCAAGTGCCGACGATTGCGTGCGTGGCGGGGATCGGAGAGCGATTCGAAATAAGAGCCGATGGAGCCGACATCGACGGGCTTGGCCATGGGAGGCATCCTGGGATCGGTCGGTGTCGGCCTCCGCACACCCGGAGTGCAGTAAGCCGATTCACGAGGACCGATTCAAAGATAACGAGCCACGGTCTGTCGCGCCAGACTACTCAGGCCGCACAGTTATACGCGCTGGCCCTGGGGTGAGACTTCACCAAGGGGACGCCGCCCTTTTCATTTCCTCCATCCACGGCTTTCGACAAATACCTTTCCCGAGAAGACGTCGGCCTCCCCTTCCACTCAAACTGTCAAGCCGCCAAAGCCAACTCCAAACCGTTCTGTGACAGCGCCCCACCTCCTCATGTGGCTCGTCTCGCACAAGCCGTCGAAGGTTGCCTTTGAGACAAGGGATAAGCTCAAACTCTTCCAGATGAAACTGACCGAGGTTACGATGACGGGACCGGCGAGCGATGAATCGGCTCCAGTTCCTCTACACCTGGTCCTTCCCCATGCCAACGCCAAGCGGGAGCGAAGGCCGATGCATCGCGATTGAGGAGACGAGCAAATTCTGGATGTTAACCAAACGGTTCTGCTCTTGGGTGCGGGGATCATGGCCGGGGCAATGAATGCCGCAGCAGGAGGTGGCTCCTTCCTTACGCTCCCGGCCTTGGTCTATCTCGGCGTGCCGGCGGTCGAGGCCAACGCATCGAGCACGGTCGCTTTGTTCCCCGGTATCCTCGCCAGTATCCTGGCGTACAGAGACGATATCACCGACCTTAAGGTTGTTTCGCTTCGCACACTTTTACTGGTGAGTCTTCTCGGCGGTCTCACTGGGTCGTTGCTCTTGCTTTTCACAACGGCAAAGGCGTTCGACTCGATGATCCCCTGGCTCTTGCTCACGGGATCGGTGGCATTCGCAGTCGGCCGTCGAGCGGGCTCGGCCCTCCAACGGCTGATCCGGTTGGGTCCGATGACGATGGTTGTCAGCCAGTTTTTGCTGGGCGTCTACGGCGGCTATTTCGGCGGAGCTGTCGGCATCATGATGATGGCGGTTTGGGGACTGTTCGGCGTAACCGATGTGAAGGCAATGAATGCCACCAAGACACTAATGGTCGGAATGACAAACGCCGTCGCTGTTCTCTGCTTCATCCTCGTCGGCAAGGTCTGGTGGCCCCAGACCGCAGTCATGCTCGTTTCCGCCATCGTCGGTGGCTACGGCGGTGCATCCATCGCACGGCGAATCCCAGCAAATTACCTGCGTATGGGCATCACGGCTTTCAATTTCTTCATTACCGCTGCCTTCTTTCTACGGGCCGCGCGATAGGCGGAGATATCGGTCAAGGTGCCCCGTTCAATCGCGAAGCCAAGTTACGGCGTCACTTATCTTGCATCAATAATTTTCGATCCAAAAAAATTAGCACTTAAGCAATAGCAATCCTGTTTGCAATAGGCTCGAAAGGATGGGCAATCGGGAGAAGCAAAGAGGCAGACCGGATTGCAAAAATAGCGGAGCCATAGGCAACACACGACATCGAGTCTCTGGGCGAGTTCTCGCCACCTCAACACATTCCGGGTTGCTGTTGCTCCAATATTGAGCGGCGATCGGCGAATACTTTCGCGAACGGGATCAGTGGGCCATTGAGTCATAAGCGGAGCAGCGTATGCCCCCCGAGAGCAGGCGAACGAAGGATGCGACACCAGCGGTGACAGAGTCGTCCTGCCCATCTCCCGGTGTGCCCTGGCAGATCTGGATTGCTGTGATCTTCCTGGGTTTGGAAGGCATCGGGAATCTTCTCTCGATCCCTGCGCAGCCAGCGGCAGCGACCTGGCTGGCCGCGAAGATTCTCTTCATCACCGGCCTGATTCTTGGATGGCGCTTGGTTTTCATCTGGTTTCTGGCTGAGGGGGGCCTTCACGTCTTGGCGTTCAGCATGCAAGCCCCGTTCATCGCATTCTTGAACCTGGTTCTCGTCCTGCTGGTGGTATCGGCGAGGCGATATTTCTTTCCGGAGCTCGGTCGCGGGTCACCGACAGCCGGGGCGAAGAAGCAAACTTCGGGAACGTTCGCCCCCGAATTCAAGGAGGTGGATCGATGCGCCCTGGATGACTGCTTCCGGTGAAACCGCAGAAATTACCGAGCCAGTGGTCATACCCTGCCGGACGGAATCGGATCAGACATCGGCGGTATGCTCCGCGATGGCGGGCGCTCCACCCCCCTCGATCGCCCGCCAGAATTTTCGGAGATGCGGTAGGATCTCCGCCTTGAAGCCTCGCCGGCCGTAGGTGATCGTGACGAAGAACGACGCCAAGCGGACGGCATCCGCGCCCAGGCCGGGCCGGGTTTTCCCCACCCGCCGGACGAACTCGGTGGGAGTCTCGTGCGGGGAGCGGCCTAGGTCGTGCTCGTACGCCCAGGCTTCCAGCGCCTCGAAGCTGTAAATGACCAGGTCGTCAGGCTTGAGCCGATGGTCGAGGCCCGTGTCGAAGGGGTTGGCGAACGAGGCGAACGGCTGAGGGGGGGGCTCCGGCGCGGATGATGCTTCGGCGTCTTCCTTCGCCTTCGGCTTCTTCGGTCCGCCGAACCAGAGGCCTCCCAGCAGCGCACCGATCATCGCCCAGAGGCCCTTGAGCAAGTCCGGGCCGTAACGGACAGCGCCGAAAATCAAGAAGATGATCCCGGCGATCAGGACCGGGATGCGCAACCAACTCGGGGCCTGGAATGACAGCGAAGAAGGCGGCACCGGGTTGTTCGGGCCTTGATCCGGCGGCGTCGAGGAATTGTCGTCTCGTTCGGAGTCCTGCTCGTTGCCCTGCCGGGAATCGGGCTCGGCCTCTTTCCCCCGATCAGCCTGATCTTGCCCCTTGTCCTGACTGCTGGAACGGTCCTGGCGACCTCCTTGCTTACCCGCCACGCCACCTTTCGACGAGGAGGGCTTACCGCGTGGGGCACCCGATTTCGAGCGTCCCGGGCCGCTCTGTCCACCCTGGCGGCCTTGGCCGTTGGTCTGCCGAGCGGCGTTGGGGTTGTTGGTTTTCCCCGAGCCTTCGGGCTTGCCCGATTCCTGCCGAGGCCGCGCAGATTTCGACGCGGCGGCCCCCTCGCTCGCGGCCCCTTCACCCTGGACACCGCCGTCCTTGAGCATTGCCCACCGCGAGGCACGACGGTCGCTCGACGCGAGCGACGCGCCACTCATCGTCCGGAAGCCCGAGAGCAGCGGGAGCAGGACTGCCGAGGTGACGGTCAGTCCAATGACCATGACAGCACCGGTCGTCAGCCAGGTCGCCGTCATCGCGCCGGGCATCGGGATCTTGCGCTTCCGGAGGTAGCGGCGCAGGTTGAGGAAGCTCGTCGCCAAAAGCAGGCCCATAGCGCTGGCGACGTAGGCTAGGAAGTAGAACAACAGGCCGGCGCGGCGATCCGCCTCAACGGCCGGCACGAGCCACTGGCCCAGGCCGAAGACCGGGAGCGAGGCAAGCGAGAAGTAGATCAGCCAGACGCCCGGCGGGTGAGGACGGTGGGCCTCGCCAGGGTCACGACCCCAGTGCTTCCACCAGGGGCGATTGGGCAAGAGCGAGGCGTCCATCACCTCCGGGTCGTCGTGTGCGTAAGCCGCTGCCGAAGGGTCGAGGCCGCTCTCCTGGAGTAGGCCAACACCTGCGTCCTGGTCCTCGTCGATCAGCGTGCAGTCGTAGGTCAGCTTGTGGGTCGCCCACCAGACGAGGCCCATCACCGCCAGCAAGAACGGCTGGAACCCGGCCAGCGACGTGGCCACCAGCCCCACGGCGCCCCCCAGGGCCACGCCGTAACCCTTGGCCTGCTCACCGCCAATCTGCATGCCGACCCGTGTGATAAGCACGATCCCGAACACGAACCAGAAGAGGATCCAGCGGAGGCGCGCCAGGAACGGGCCTTCGTACCAGATGTCCAGTAGGAAGAGCATCAGCCCACCGACCATGACCATAATCAGGGCCGGCACGATCGCGGCGACGAGGTGGTCGACCATTGTGTCTTGGGATCGCGTACGGGCCATCGCGGGAGGCTCCGAATCACTTCTATAGCGGTGTCACAAACTGAAGCTCGCAGAAACCGTGCAGCTCGTTTTCGTCGGACACGGCGCGAACAGCCAGGCCGTGAGCGATCAGAGGCCCGGCGCCGTCGATCCGCTCGATCTCGTCAAACGCCAGGAGCACAACGCTGACCGCAAACCCCTGGCGTTTCAGACGACCCAGCGCTGCGGCCGTTTCGGGCGTGACGTGGGCCAGGACGGCGACAACCGTCGCGTCGCGAGGCATCCGAGACTCAGCCTCGATCACCAAACGATCGAAGCTCAAGGCGTCGGACAGCTCAACCCGGGCCATGACCTCGCGAATTCGCGCGAAGGTTTCGGGACCTCGTCCAGCAGGGACGATCAGGGGACGGAGCCGGTCATCGTCCTCGCGCATCGCGGCGGTCCGGTGGATCGCCGCGCGATCGGCGCGAAGCCCGGGCCCCTGCCTTGCGATCTCGTCACGCAGGCGAATGCGTTCAGCGGCGTCCCGGCCGTTGGTGATCAGACCAATGGGCTGGCCCGTCAGGCTCACCGCATTGGCCAGTGCCACCGCAGCGGTGACAGCCAACTCGGAGCGGCCCGGCTCGTTCCGTGCCGGGTAAGAGTCGCGGTGGAAGTCGAGCAGGATCGTCGCGCCGGCGATCGTTGAGGCATCATAGACCTTGCTGTGCAACGTCCCGGTCCGCGCCGTGGCCGCCCAGTGCACGCGGTTGAGCGGATCGCCAGTCTGATACGCCCGCACGCCCGCGATCCGTGTCGGATCCTCGAACAGCCGATGCGTCAGCCTGATCTCACCGATCGGCCGCCGCGACGCCAGGTCGTAGCCCGGAAGCGGCACGACCTTGGGATAGACCATGACATACACCGGATCGGTCGCGATCCGGAACCGCCGGTGCAGGCCGAAGAGGTCGCCCGTCTCCAGCACCAGCGGCCCCACCTGATAGTACCCCCGCATGGCGAAGTGAAGCTGATAGTTCAGCGTTTTGCGCCCGAAGGGTCCGAGCATCGCCACGGCCAGGCGACGCCCCTTGACCTCGATGCGCGGGGGGCGCGACGTGATCGCCGCGCGAGGCAGCATCTCCTCGACCAGTACCCAGGCGATCGGTAGCCTCCCGCGATTGCGCAGCGTCATCACGAAGGCAATCGACTGGCCGATCTCTGCCTCGGTCCGGTTGCATTCCCGCGTCGCCTCGATGTTGGTGATCCACGATCGGGCGAGGAACCGGCTGATGAGCATCAGGCCCACCAGCGCAAGCATCGCGCTGGCGAGCAGACCGAGGTCGAGCACGACCGCGGCGACGAGGACCAGCACGACGAGGAAGACCCAGCGCATTAGACCATGACCCTCGCTCCGCTCATCGGCACAACGGCCGAGTCGAGGACCTCTTCGATCACCGACCGGGCCGTGACCTTGCGCAGCCGGCTCTCGGGCTTGAGGATGATCCGATGACACAGAACGGCCGACGCCATCCGTTTGACATCGTCCGGGGTGACGAAGTCCTGCCCCCGGATCGCCGCCACCGCCTGCGAGGCGCGGTGGAGGGCCAATGAGGCCCTCGGGCTCCCCCCCAGCAAGACATCGGGATGCTCGCGAGTGCGGCGGATCAACTCGACGATGTACCGGCAGAGCTTGTCGTCCACGCGGACCGACCGCACCGCCTGCTGGCACTGGAGGACCTCCTCGGCCGTCACCACGGCCTGGAGGTCGTCGATCGGATGCCGGAGCTGCAACCGCCCGAGCATCGACGCTTCCTCCTCGGCCGACGGATAACCAAGGTTGAGCCGGACCAGGAACCGGTCGAGCTGCGCCTCGGGGAGTGGGAACGTTCCCTCGTGATCCACGGGGTTTTGCGTGGCAATCAGCAGGAACGGCGGCGTCAGGTCATAGGTCGTCCCATCGGCCGAGACACTGCGCTCGGCCATCGCCTCCAGCAGCGCGGACTGCGTTCTCGGGGTGGCGCGGTTGATCTCGTCGGCCAGTACGATCTGCGCGAAGATCGGCCCCTGCCGGAACTCAAACTGCGTCGTCTTCGGGTTGAAGATCGACGCCCCGGTCACATCCGACGGCAACAGGTCCGGCGTACACTGCACCCGCTTGAAGGTCGCCCCAACGCTACGGGCCAAGGCCCGCGCCAGCATCGTCTTGGCCACGCCCGGCACGTCCTCGAGTAGGATGTGCCCCTCGGCGAAATAGGCGACCAGAGCCAGGAGGATCTCCGGACGTTTGCCGACAACGACTTTCTCGATATTGGCGACGATCCGCTTGCCGGCCGCCGTGACTTCCGCCATGCCGCTCCCCCCGGTTGAGCCCCTTCATCCGGCCGGACGGCGAACTTGCCCGCCTACGCGGTCGGGCGTGGAAACAAGCTGAACCCGGCCTCAGAACCCACTATTGGATTTCTGGAGATCGAATGCAAGACCGAAGTCCGACAAATGTCAAAATCGTTGCGAGCCGTGACCTTTCTTGGGAAGTGGCTCGTTCGCCGACGGCTCAACCGATAAACGGACCCGCAACACCTCGAACGCCCATTTCTACGACTGGCTTAATACAAAAAATGAAAAAATCTCATGTCTTGATTTTTAGATTATTGGTCGAAGTCGGCGTGACCGTGGAGACGGAACACGTCGATTAACGGTTCCTCCAGAAAACGACCTCCCACTGGTGAAAGCTCACGCCATTGTGGAGCGACTGGGGAGAATCGAACGACCAGATCGCCATCCAATAAGCCTAAGTGCCGCCCGGAGTGAGAAAGTTCCCAGGGTTTCACATGATTTTATAGGCAAGACGGAGGAGCGCGCAATCCCTGAATTTGTCGGTTGACAACGTTGTGAATGCTGTTGAGAATCAGGCGGTTAATCGTCCTCCTTCGTTCGGACCGCGCTGTCCGACCGTCCTCGTCACCCTTCTCCCGGTCCCATAAGCTGGGAGCACCTTCGATCATCTGCGAAGGGAAACGAGCCTTGTCCCGACCTGTTCGGCACATCCTGGTCACATGGCTGCTGGCCTTCTACGGGCTGGTTTCGCTGTGCGGAACGGGGCTGCACTCGCTCGCGGACGCGAATTCCGCGCATCATGACCACGCGGGCGGTCACTGCGACGAAGGAACGAACAAGTCGATCTCCGCCGTCAACGACCATTGCCCTCTCTGCGATTTCCAGTCTCAAGGGCAGCTGCAGGTCAGCACGACGACCCTCACGTCCGCTCGGCTGAACCGACCTCACGTCACGATCGTCTTGCTTCCGATCGTGGCACAGGATCAACACTCCTCCGCCAGCCCGCGCGCTCCGCCAACCCGATTGACGCGCCTCGTCTAAACGAAACAGCCCATCTGGCCGCTGAAGTCGCGGTCGGTCCCCTGCTGCGCCTCGAATCCCTTCCAGGCACTTACTCATCCTCCTCTTTTTATGGATGGGTGGGATCGCCGTTCGGGAAGATCCGTTCGTCGCTGCAATCCGACTTGATGACGTACCGACATCCTGCGCGAAAGTGGCCGCTGGCGGCCCCTATCGGAAGAGCCTACGTGGAAGGTCCGCAATCAGTCGGACTGACCCGCGTGGCACACAAATCAAACAGGAGCCGACAATGTCGGTGAGGACCGCGCATGCGCCGAGAGCGGAACTCGGCCAGGGGGAAGCCCTGAATCGCAAACCAATGAACGGACACAAGCACAAACCTGCGCCGCGGGTTCCCAACGAATCCACTGGCAGCTCTTCGAAATCAGCACCCCTGCAGCCGTGGCATCTTGAGTTCGCAGAGACCGTTGCGCCACACCTTGATCGACTGCATCGACTGGCGAGGCGGATCCTTCGGAGCGATGACATGGCAGAGGACGCTGTCCAAGAAGCCTTGACCAGCCTCTGGCGCGAAGGGCGGATGCCTCCGAACCCCACCGGGTGGCTCTCTCGAGCCGTCGTCCATCGCAGCCTCCATTTGAATCGTTGCCGACAACGGCGACGTTGTCATGAGGAAAAGGCCTGTTGGCACCGCTCGGAAAACCAACACGAGGGAGATGGGTTGCGTGCACTGGAGGCCAGGGAACTCGGTATCCGCATCGAGGCGGCCATCTCGCGGTTGCCCGACCGTTTTCGCGAAGTCTTCGTCCTCAGGGAAGTCGAGCAAATGGACTATGGGGCAATCGCCGACGCGCTCCGGGTTCCGGTCGGTACGGTACGGTCGCGGCTCTCACGCTCGCGTGAGGCGCTTCAGAAAGCCCTCGGCGAATGTGGATGGCCTGGGGACGACGGCGGAAGCCTCTCCCCGGCTTGAGGGAGAGGAATCGCTCCTCCGTCCCTATCCCTTGTGGCGAATCGTTCATGCCTACTTCGTCAGCCAAAGAACAACGCCCCTCGGAACTTTCTCAGGCGGGCGGCACGTTAGTGTGGGGATCAAATTCAGCTTGGAGAATGCTTGTTCCGGCCACCCCGAATGCCCCGTCAGGACAATCGTGAACGTGAGATTTCTGCGCATACTCCTGGTTTCCGCTGTCATCGCCCTTCACCTGATGGTGATGGTTTGCGGCCCCAGTCTGCACGCGTTGCCTGGTATCGGGCATCACGTGGAGTTCGGAGCAGGCGCGGGGGATCGTCACGAGGGCCAGCCCGTCCCGATGCCGCACGGACTCTCCGATGACTGCCTCATCTGCCAGTTCTTCTCGCAAGGGCAGCTCCCGATCACGATCGCGTGCGTGACGACCTCCGCCCTGGTTCTGATCCTGGAACCGGCCGAAATCCCTTCCTTGCTTCCTCATTTCTCACCCACCGTCTCACATCCACGAGCTCCTCCCAAACGAGTGACCGGTATCGCCTGACCGAATGGGTCCAGTTCGCCGTTACCAATCCGCCACATCTGCGGAACGGGATGCCTGCGCCCGGCCAAAGGGGGGCTTGTCCGCTCCCAGACCTCGTCTCTTTCCAAATGCCTGCCGACGAAGTGTCGCCTGCAATCGGAGGATCGGTAAGCCGTATGGAATCGGCATCGCGAGCAGGTCCTCGGCGGCCTTTCTCACATGAGCATTTCGCTTCGATCGTTGCACCATTGTTCGAGTCTCTGGTGAGTGTGGCGCGAAAGGTCCTCAAAAGCGACGACATGGCTCGTGATGCCGTCCAGGAAGCCGCTCTGAGCCTTTGGCTGGAGCCGGAGTGGCCCCCCAATCCACGCGCCTGGTTGATCAGGACCGTGGTTCACCGCAGTCTCCACCTGGCGCGAACGCGGGCTCGACGCCAAAAGTACGAGGCACGGGCCTGTCGGGAACGATTGGAAACGTGCGACCGCGATGATCCGAGCCAGCTTCTCGAAAGCCAGGATTTGTTTCGAGAGCTCGTCGAAGCGCTCGAGGACATCACGCCCGAGCATCGCCACATCCTCGTCCTGAAAGTCATCGAAGAGTGGGATTACGAATCGATCGCCGCGCGTCTGCAAATCCCGATTGGAACGGTGCGTTCTCGGCTGAATCGGTCGCGTAGAGCGTTTCGAAAGTCCGTTGAACGGATCCTTCCCGAGGAGTGCGCGCAGCGAGTCAAGCACAAGAAACAGGCTCCCTGACGACCCATCGAGTGTCGCCGTTCAGCACTCCCTCACCATTCCGACCTGGCTGGAGCTTGATTGGCATGAGCACACCCTCACTCCATCACTCGATCGGTGCAATTCCCCTGATTGTGCGGAGCGAACCGAACGAGGCCGAATTCACATCCAAGTGGAACGACCTCCTCACGCACGACTATTTTCCGAGCGTGAATCCCTACATTCGGTGGATGTGGACCCCCTTGGGGACGCTTGGTCTGTCGGCAGTTGCCGCCGGACTCTGCGGGATGATTCTCCATCCTCGAGGATTCGTGATTCTCGTCGGCATCCTGTCCGTCATCGGGCTCGGAGTTGCCTGGCCTTGGCTCGGTCTTCGCGGCCTGCATGGCACCTTGAACTTCGATCGGGATCGCGCTCGGGAAGGGGAGGCGGTCGGGCTCAAAGCGACTCTCGGCAATCGGTTGCCTTGGGGGACGTGTGGGCTCACGCTCGAGGGAGCCTTTCTCACCAATGGCCCGGCCGATAACCAACCGATCATTGCCGGGTTGGCAGTTTTCCGCGGTTGGCGGACCACGGAACTGACTTTGCGTGTGACCTTGGAATGTCGGGGCGAATATCCGACGCGCCTTCCTCGCGTCGCCAGCGGATTCCCCTTCGGGCTCGTCAAGGCCTCGCGAACCCTTTCGTGTTCCTCAAAGATCCTGGTCTGGCCCCAGACTTTTCCCGTCGGTCCCATTCCCGAGACGACAGGCCAAGGGGTCGATGGGGTCGCCCCTCGCGACAGGTCGGGGACCACCGGCGACATGATCGGGGTCAGGCCCTATCGGCGCGGTGATTCGTTGCGCCGGGTCCACTGGCCCCAATCGGCTCGTCATGATCGCCTCGTCATTTGCGAACTCCATGCGGATTCCGTCCCTCGAGTCCAGGTTCTCCTCGATCTTCATGACGGTGCCCATGCCGGATCCGGATCCAAAGGTTCGCGGGAATGGGCGATCCGAATTGCGGCCAGTTTCTTGGAAGACTGGATCGGCCAAGGCGCGGAGGTGGAGTTTGTCTTCCAGGAGCGAGTCGTCTTCGCCCGCGAAGGTTCTACGCAGGCCAAGCGCGCCCAGATGCTCGATGCTGTGGCGCGGATTGCTCCCGACGGATCGGTCTCGCTGCCTGAACTCCTTGCAATATCCGCTTGCCGCCGGTTCCGGACAGGCCTTCGCGTCGTTGTGACCACCGACCTGGGCTTACGAGGGCTCACCCGACGGCCCTCGCGCGGGGTCAAAGACCTTTTCGTGGTCCTCAGAGCGGCCGCGTTCATGGAGGGAGGTCGGGATGACGAACGCTCCCCGCTGCCCATTGCCCCCTGGATCTGGATCGACGACCCGGCGCGAATCCCCGAGCGCATTCGCCGTGCCTGGAAGGAGGTCCCCCTTGTCCGCTGATCGGGAAGACCCAAACGTGCGCCGACTCACCCTGGCCATGCTGGCTCTGGCCACAATCGCCCTCGAACTGGCCGTCGCGGAACCAGAACGCCCTCCATGGCTCTCCGTTCTGACGACGCTCTTCCTGCTCATCGCACCCGCCACGGCATTGGCCTGGTTCCTCAGTCGCCGCGCACGGTTGGATCCAGGTCCACGAAAGTCATCCCATTCCCAGCGGACGCTCAGCGCTAGTGCCGTCGTCCTATTGATCGTGCTCTTTGTGTCGCCGCTCGTGAGCCGACTTGGTCATCAGATGGGGGCGGGGCGAGGCCTGATGCTTGAGCTCGTCCTGATGGCTGCCCTGAGAAACCTGGGGCTTGGCCTCGGCGTCCTGGCGTATCGGCCGGCATGCGCCAAGCTTGGGGCGCTCATCAGTCTTTTCTTGGCCTTGGTCTCCGCATCGCTCGGCGATGAGGTTTTGGTCATGGCCCCCCTCTGCGCCTATGCCGTGGCCGCGACCTCCTGGTTGATGCTGGTCTACTGGACCAGGATCGGCCTCGTCACGTCTGATGATCGCTCGAAAGGGCTCCCCTGGTCGGCCACGGGCTGGGTATTCGTGATCGTCATGCTCTGCGCGGTGGCGGCGGTCGGACCATCGCGTGCCGCGACAGCCCTTGCAGGGCTAATACCGACCTCGGGTGGAACTGACGGGAAGGATTCGGAGGCGCGCAGCGGAGTCAACGACGGCGACAACGAAGTGTCGGCCAGTGAGAATCCACAGAGTGTCGGGTTCACGCAGAGTGAGGTCTACCTCGATAGCGACCGCCCCAGCCTCTACGACACATTCAATGAGATGTATGGTGAACCGTTCAAAGTCAAAAAAGTCGAACGAATGATTGCTCTCCAATCCGAGAGCGTCGAGGAACAAGAGGAACGACCCGTCGAAAACCTCCAGGCGGGCCGTGAATTCCCCTTGGTACGTCGCAAGCCCGAGCAGTCCTCGCGACGCCCCGGCGAGCGTGCAGCCAAGGCTTTGCTCTACATCAAAGGAGCAACACCGCTTCATTTTCGGATGGCGGCTTACGACCACTTCGATGGAAAGACCTGGCACGAGCAGCCAACCACCAATCTCCTTTCCCCTCTGGAGAATGACTCACAACGAGCATGGCTTCGTTTGTTAGGTCCCATGCCCCCGATCTACCGAGGAACGTGGAATCATCAGATCAAGGTCGGCCTGCTGAACTCCGATGCGCTTGCGGTCCCACCTCATCTGGTACGGTTCCGGATGGGCAGCGTCGACCGGCCCGACTTCTTCGGCTGGGCGCATGACAGCATCCTCCGCATGATCGGCCGAACCGTTCCTGCGGGGACGGTCATCGAAACCGAGTCGCAGACCATCGACCCCAAGCTTCTCGCGCGGCTCCCCCTGCTCCCTGCGCCGGCCCAACCCCTTGTTGAATTCAAGGTCGACCCGGAGGTGGCTGAACTGGGAAAAACCTGGGTTGCCGGTCTCCCTCGAGGCTGGGTTCAGGTCGAGGCCGTTGTTGACGCACTTCGCGCGGGATACCGCTTGGATCGCGGGACGACGCCAACCGACGCTCAAGGGGGCGATCCCGTTGGGGCCTTCTTACTCCAATCGCACCGGGGACCTGACTACCAATTTGCCTCTGCAGCCGTGGTGCTCCTTCGATCCCTCGGCTACCGCGCACGGCTCGTCAGCGGGTTCTATGCCTCACCGCGCCGCTACGACGTCCGCACCCGGCACACTTCGGTCCTTCGCGAGGATGTTCATTTCTGGGCCGAAGTCCTGGTCTTCTCGGGAACCTGGGCCACGATTGAGCCAACCCCTGGTTATGAGCTTCGGTTACCGTCACCCACCCTGGTGGAACGGCTGACCTGCATCCTGGGCCTCGCCGGGCGCTGGATCAGCGAGCATCGTCACGCACTTGGCCTGAGTCTCGTCCTTGTAATCGTCGTACTCTGGCGTCGCCGAGAATGGCTCGACGGTCTGGCTACGCTGGTTTGGCGATGGAATTCAGGGGGAGCCTGGGGATGGTGCGTGCTGGCAACGCTCCGTCTTGTGGAGCAACGGTCAGGTTGGGCGGGCCGCCCCCGTCCTCCCGGACAAACTCCCGCGCGCTGGTATGGTCCGATCGCAAAGGGAGGGGCCGTGGAGTCTCGAGACGATCTGGATTGGCTGGTCCAGCTTGCGGACAGGGTTCTCTACGCACCGGCAAGCATTCCCATCGAACCGACATGGACCGAGCACGACGTTCGTTCGATGTGCCGGCGCGTGGCTCGAGACTGGACGCTCGGGCGGTTCCGGACCTCGGTGGTCAGTCCCACGAGATAAGAAAGGCAGACGAGCCCGTGACCTGCAACTCCACTCAGGCGATTGAGACAGGGCCGAACCTGATCGAAGCGGTTCGCTCCGCGCTGAATGCCGCCCTCCGAGGCAAGTCAACCGTCAACGAACAGGTGCTGGCCTGCCTGCTGGCGCGAGGCCATCTCCTCGTCGAGGATCTCCCCGGTCTGGGCAAAACGACTCTGGCCAAAGCGCTTGCGCACGCCGTGGGGGGCAAGTTCGCTCGGGTCCAGTGTACTCCCGACCTCCTGCCCGGAGACATCACCGGGTTCCGAATCTTCGACCAGCGGACGCGTGATTTCGAGTTTCTCCCTGGCCCTGTTTTCGCCGACGTGCTGTTGGCCGACGAGATCAACCGAGCCACGCCGAGGACCCAGAGCGCCCTCCTCGAAGCGATGGCGGAAAGACAAGTCACGATCGACAACGTGCGGCACGACCTGTCTCGGACCTTCTTCGTCATCGCCACCCAGAATCCGGTCGAGCAGCACGGCACTTATCCGCTCCCCGAAGCGCAGCTCGACCGGTTCGCAATGAAGATCGGAATTGGCTATCCCAGGAAGGAGGACGAGCGGTCGATGCTGGCCTCGGCCGTGGGGACGTCCTCCGCCGTCGAGCACGTGCTTGGTCCACAAATCAGGCCAGAAGAACTTCGCACGCTCCAAGATCGCGTTGCCGGCGTTTCCGTGGGAGCGTTGGTTTGCGACTATCTCGTCGAATTGGCCCACGCCACCCGGACGCACCGCCAAGTCACGCTCGGCCTGAGTCCACGCGGCCTCCTGACCTGGCAGCGACTGGCCCAGGCGCGAGCCTGGCTCAAGGGCCGCGAATACGTCACGCCCGACGACGTCCAGGACATGGCGCGTCCGGTCCTCGAAGTCCGTCTCGGGATCGAACCCGAGGAGACTGCTCGGGTCCTGGAAGAGATCCTCGCGTCCGTCCCTGTGCCGGCCCTTAGACCAACTCGCCTCTTATTTTAATTTTCTGCCAGAGAGTCTTGGGCCGATAACATGCAGTGTAGTGAAGTCAAATCACTTGATTGAGAGAATGAGTCCCTGAACCTTGTAGATTCGCCCCACAGGACCTTGTTCTTGAAACGGCGGCATGACCCAAACCCACTTGCCGAACTCCTCGATATGGAAACGCGCATCGAGATAGTCTGACAGTTCGAGCGTGTGCGTCATCCGGTACATTCCGTCGGTCATCCAATGACCTTCGGGGTCCGGATGGACAAAGCATCCTTGAATGGTTTCCGAGAGGTAGATCCGGCCGTTGGGCGCAACGAGCCCGTGCAGGGTCTCGACGAAGGCCCGTTCCATGCGTCGCGCCAAGTCGTACATTGCCTGGACCCATCTCGTCGAGGCGCGGAACCGTTGCAAATGCTCGGGAAACTTGGAACCGAACAGCGACAGCGTCTGATTGCAGGCTTCAAGATGAAGCTGACACAGGACACAAGAGGCCACGACGAGGTCGTAGCTCCGCCCCGTGCTGAAGACTTGGGGAGTTACCGCGTCGGCAAGTTCTGCGATTCTCTCGATGGCTCGATCAGGATCGTCGGTCACCCCCAGGGATTCGGCCACGCGTTCCAAAAACGGAACCGTGACCCCGGTGAGATCCGCCACGAGTCGGTGAACTTTCGACGTCTGCTCGGAGCTGATGGAGACCCTCTCCAGCAACGATTCCTTCCAATCGTTGAGCGTGACCGACGCAAAGCGATCGGTCAGGGCCGGTAGAGGAATCTCCTGGCAAGAGCCGGCCCCGAGGATGATCGCGTCTCCCGGCGAGACCATTTGGGACGCGTAGAGGATCATTCCCTGGCTAGCCGCAAGATGTCCATCGACCACGGCAGGGACACGGACCCACCGGCGCGGTTCGTTCGAGCCAAAGGCCGTCAGCGGTGGTTCCGGTATCATCGACATAGCATTACCCGATACGAGGCTCAGGGTTTGAGTTCGGCAACGTTGCTGTGGGCGTTTCCACGTTGCCCCCCCTCTGTCTCCGCAGAGCAAAGACAGAGGCAAGCGCACCCGAGGCCCACAAAACCATGGTCGACGGTTCAGGTACAGGTGCGGCCCCTACCTCCTGGGCTGTCGGTCCCGTGAGCACGTATCCTTGCTGACAAAGCAGGCAATGGCAAGACAGATTGGGGGGGAGCGAGGAAAGTCCGAGCATCTCGGCCCCCATCGCCAACGCGGGGTTGGAATGATTCCTGGCGAGACGAGCCAGAATGTCCGCGGTGGCTTCTGGACTGAACTTTGTGTTCGGCGAAGTTAGCATATCCCAGTTCGCCGCTGCCGCGTCAAGATAGGTCCCCGTCTGGTCATGGTGGGTGGCCACACCGAAGGCGTGCATCAGCTCATGGGCAATATTGTGTGCATCCGCCCACTCGAGTTGGTCCACCGTTTGGGCGTAGTTCAACTTGTCGATAAAGCTGAAACCGTTCCCGCCAATTTCAGAAATCCCGATTGCATTGGGATTCTGAGCATACGATGCGCCCGAGACGACGCTCACGGTATGCGCCACTTGGGCGTTGGGATCGAGCGTGAGATTCACATTGATCCCGCTGTTCAGGAAGGTTTGCTCGACGTTCTTCATGACCGTGTTCGCAAAGTCCGACTGCTGCTGGGGCGTCGGTACGCCTCCAAAGACCTTGGTGACGGCCGGACTCTCGTACCAAGGCTGGATCGTTCCACTGGTCATCAAAGGCGCCCCGGCATAAATCCCGGTCCCGAAGTTCAGGTAAGCATCGGGTTGCGCCGAGGAAGAGGAAATGGACGGCGTCGACACCGGTGCCGAGTACGAGGGGGCAGGCGTCACGGGCGAGATCACGGGAACCGGGATCGTTGGTGCCGCGCCGACAGGTTTAGGGACGGGAGCAGGCTCGAAGCTCCGCGCATAGGTGGGAGTTCCAACCACGCTTCCGCTGGCTTGCGACCAGAAGGTCCATGCCCCCGACCCGCTCACCGCTTTGATCGGGTCGGCGACGGCCACAGTCCCGAGGGCGACCCATGCCAGAATGCCCAAGGAAACCGTCTTGCGAAAGGACATTGTGAACCTCCTGTTCGTTGGCAGGACAAACTTCATCAGGGTGATTCTCTCGACTCGATGCTCGACTCCCCCCTCACCGAACACGATGCTCACTCACTCAAAAAAAGGAGCATGGCGAGGACGTTCTCAGGACGTCGTCATTCCCGTTTGAACGTCAGAATGGGGGGGAGAGAGCGATCAACGAGTGGCTGTATTCAAGCAAGTTGTGAGTTCTTCGCCAGGGGTCATCGCATTCGCGACTCGTCACCTGCACAACAATCGAAGGCCCAAAAGGGCATGGCCCATTTACAGTACACTTCGTGGAGCCGGATCAAAGGGCGACATTCAAGCTTTCGATTGATTGAGAACGGTATCGTCCAATGAGCCGTTCCAACGGAGGAGTTGTCGCAGGGCATTCTTCTGTCAACTCCGGTCGAGGGTCATTATTGACTTCTCATCTCTCAGAACGCAATCGCAAGCCCCCCTCGTTTTCAGGCCAAATCGCCCCCATCGCACCCCATTTCGCTCCCCCCAATTTCGCGGCCCCCACATTCCTTGCAAACACTCCCAAACACCCCACTCGATTGTTGACAAATTAACATAAAACAAAATCCAGAGTTCTCGCGAGACAGCCATTGGCCCCAAATCGGCAATCGCGAAACTCTGTTCATCGATCCACTATTCCCCCTTCGCCGATTTAAGAGACTTCTCAAGAGTGGAGTGCCGAAGCCGACAAAAAGGTTCCCCCATGCCGGTCAGGGCCTGCGATTTTGTCTTTTTTAGCATAAACAAACAACGACTCTCAAGAGTGAGGCCCACAACGACGTAGCTCGTCCGCGGGACTTGCCCCATTCTTCAAGGACGCTTGAATCCGGCTCTCAAATTTCCTGCTTGCCTACGGAATGAAATTGCAAATCAATTTCAAAATTGATCAAATAATCAAAAATTTGATTTACTGAAAACATCACGATAATTCTGGCAAAACAAGATTTCAGAGTGGCCCGCGAGAAATCTCAAAGTACGGAGTCTCGTTCCGAATCTCAATTCGCGAAAAAAAAACGTGTGTAAACGGAGAATTTGCGTGTCCCAGCACGCGTTCGATACCGTAGAGTCACTGCGATGGGAATCAACATCAACCGGTTCCCCTCGCAAGAGTGGAGGGAGATGCATTCCTTTCATTCACGCATCCATTCCGACCAAAAACGATTGCGAGAGACCGGAACACTACAATCGGTGGGTATGGTGCCCCCGGTTGTCTGAACGTGCGACACCTGGCGGCTCGCCCAACTTGTGGCGATCCGAATCGCTCGGAGGTCGTTTGATGGCGAAGTCCATTTCCGCACCGGTCGGCGAAGGTGGGAGTAATCGCACCGCCGACGTGAAAACGATCCAGGAATTGCTCAACCGGATTCCGACGTCCAAGGGAGGGCCTCAGCCGCTCCTGGCGGTCGATGGACTTGTCGGTCCCAAGACGATCGGGGCGATCCGAAACTTTCAGAGGTTTCATTTCGGATGGAGTGATGGACGAGTCGACACGAATAACGTCACCATCGCCAAGCTCAACGAACTCGCAACCGGCCCCCCTGCCCCTCCCCATCCTCCGGTTCGCTTCGAAGAGACCAAGGTGAACAACGGATTCGATAAGAAGGTCAATCCGCCCTGGCAGATGGTCCCGGTCGCCGGCTTCAAACTCGTCAAGGTGACGAACACGAACGGCGTGACGTTTTCATGCAAAAACCCCGCCATTGCCTCCGTGGTCCAGATCAGTCCCAACCTGATTCAGATCGGCGGTCTTTCGCACGCGACGACTCTGATCGAGGCAAAGGATGCCAGCGGCAACCTGCTCGGAACCTTGGAGGTTGCCGTGAAGAACAAGAAGACGATCGTGACCTCCTTCTTTTATGTGGAAGACTCGGCCAAGCCCGTTAAACACAGGACCACGCGAAGCCTCGGCGATGAAGTCAAACTGACGAAACTCGTCAACGACATCTACGAACCGCAAGCGAACATCGAGTTCAAAGTGCGATCGGCCAAGCCTTTGGTGATCAACAAAGACCTGGGCAATGTGGTTCGATGGGCCCGGGCGATTCCCGGAGTTCCCTTGAGTGAGGACGAGTGGGAACTGATTAAATCCAAGCGCGATCCGGGCGCGGATTACAATGTCTTCTTCGTCTGGGAGTACGAGCAGGACGCCACCCCGAACATCGACGACGTGGAAGCCGGCACAATCGATACGGACAAGATGACGATCCTGGAAGATAACCTGACCGACATCACCGCCGACGAAGTCCTTGCGCATGAGGCAGGCCATTTTCTCAAGGTCCACGATCACTCGACAGACTCGGACGATTTGATGGTCGGTGCGGGGAAGAGCAAACTGAAAATACCCAAGGCGCATGCCAACGTCATGAACCCGTAGCGGGAGGCATGGTTCATGGGCAAAGCTCACCGCTGCGCCACGGTGTTGTTCGTGGCGATGACAGCGATCGACGGAGGGGCCGCCCTATCCTGGAGGTCTGACGCGATGGCAACCGAATCCAACGAGTCGGGACAGGCTCAAGTGATTGCCGCCAAGGTCAACAAAGCCTTCGAGGCGGCGAGGCAGGGCGACTCGACTCTCCTGACCGAATTGCAAGGACTGGGCCCCCACATCATACCGGCCCTCACTCCTTACCTGCACGACCCTGACGAATCGATCAGGCGAGAAGTGGTGATCTTGCTGAAAGTGGTCGATGGTGCGGCTGCGCTCCCCCTCTTGGAGCAGGCCTTGAACGACGAGTCGGCGGACATTCAAGAACGCGCCGCCACGAGTCTCTATGAGCGTGACGATCTTTCCACGATCGTGGCACGGACCACGTTGGGGGTGGCCCTCTGCAAGAGCGTGCGACATGGCAACCCCTCCGCCACCGCCTTGCTCCTGCTCGCCTATTTTCCCGGCAAGGAGGCCGAGAACGTCCTTCGAGCCGGGCAAGCCCAGCCCCCCAGCGAAAAAGTCGCCCTGGAAACGGCTCCGGCCCCCGTTCCGAGGTCACTACCCGCAACCGTCGCCCTCTCGCGGATCGGAGCCCCGGGCGCAAGAAAGCAACTCATCGAGGCCATCCATCGAGGTCGACTCGACGAGCTCACCTTCCTCCTGGCAGTCCTCCGCGAGATCGATGCTCCCGAGGTCTTGCACGAATTGAAGGCAACGCTCGACGACCCGAGAGAAACAGGGAGCGGTGCACCGATCGGGGTCGAGCAGCGTCGTCGACTCTGTGATGATGCCGTCGACGCATTCATCCGCCGCCTCGCGTTAAAGGTCGACTTCAGCCTCTCCGAGGCCAGGCGCTATACCAAGGAAGAGATCGAGAAAGTCCGAGGCTTAATCAATTCCGCAATTCCACATTAGGAATTGCTTGCTTGGAATTGAGAGAAAATCTTATTAGCAAATCTGCATTCATGACTCCGGCCTTTCAAGTCGGCACCAGCCTGCCAATCCCCTGAGGGGCAGGAGCGGCAGGCTGATCTCAAAGACCGGAGATCGTTTCGACGAAACGGGACGGCCGGCCCTCTCAAAGTCCGTCGAGGTCTGCCGCGACGATCCGAACGCGCTGTTTCAGACCAAGCTGCTCGACGATTTCCGGCGTCACGGGCAATTTCAACGATGTCAATGGCGACACACTCAGGCCCCCCAGCGCGGTGAACGGGATCGGTTTCGACGACTCCGCCCCTGCGATGGCCAACCCGCTCACGATCAGCGGCGAACCGTTGTCGACCCGGACGGTATACGTGTCTTTCCCTTTCACCTTCGGCCCCTTGACCAGTTCAGCACGGGCGATCTTGCCAAGTAAGCCTGCCGACATCGCGTCGATGACCTCGGCCGCCTTCGACTCGATCGCTGCTTGGTCGAGGCCGGCGTCGAGCGCGCTGACCGGTATCACCAAGGAACCGAGCGAACTCCAGCTCCGCCCCTGCGCATCCGACTTGGCGAGAGCGACGCTCACCTTGCCCGCTTCAATGGTGAAGCGACAGGACAACGCAGGTCCAGGAGGCGAAGTCGGCACGCCGCGTTCGGGCTTGAGACCAAGCACAAGATGCTTCTGCAACAGCGCGGTCATTGCGGCGGCCAGCGAGTCGGCGTCGGAATCCCGCCTCACTTCCTCCCAGAAGAGATGGCCGGTGTCGGGCGTCCCGGCCGCAACGCCCTCAGCGTTAAGACGCGAGACAAACTGCTTCGCCAACGCAAGCTCCGCTGAATTCGCCCAAGACCGCGAGAGCCGTGCCGCCTGCGTCCAATCGACTCCCGCCGCAACGTTCCAGAGAACAAGCTGAGCCACGGGCTCGGGAACCTTCTCTGCCCCCAGTCGATTCAGGACATGCTCGGTCCGCGTTCCCCGCTTGAGCTGACCGATCTCGCCCAAGCGGAGCCGCTCCCCTTTGGCGGGAACGTTCACCTGCTCGTCGTCCCTCGGCCCGTCAAGACTGATCGCAATCGTCGACAGGCGGCGCGTCTCCTTCACCTTGAGTGTCGTCTCCGGCGCCCGGCCGGCGGGAACGGAGCGGAACCCTCCTCCACGCCCGCCCATACCCATGCCCATTCCACCCGTCCCCATCCCCCCCATACCCATGCCCATTCCGCCGCCGCCCATCATCCCCGACATCAGCGTTGTCTGATCCCAACTATCACGCTCGCCTACCATTGACATGATCAGTCGGCCCACCATCATCATCCCCATCGACGCCGGCATCGTCCCGCTGCTCATCATCCCACCGCCCCCACCCATTCCTCCCATGCCACCACCGCCCATGCCCATGCCACCACCGCCCATGCCGCCCCCCATACCCATACCCATGCCCATCCCGCCGCCGCCTCCGCCACGGCCACCACGCCCGCCGCGACCGCCGCCCCCCATACCACCGAATTGACCGGTGAGCCCGGACGCGACCAGCCCCGGAGGAAGAACCACACGGAGTTTTTTCTGGGTTCGGTTGGTCAGAGAGAGGATCATTCGCCCATCTCCGGTGCCCTCGGCCACCACAGCGAGTTGCCGGGATCGAAGCCCTTCGAGGACGTCGATCGCGACGCTATCCTCGGGCGCAGTCTCCCGGGTTCCCGCCGTGAGCCCCTCCGCTACAGAGTCACCCACGACCTGTTCCTGACCGGGGAGTTCGACGCTTGGAGAGTCGGCAGCAACGACGGGGACCGTTTTGAGCAGGAGGCACGACATGACCAGCGACCCCAAATAAAGCGCACGGACGAGCGAGGCCATCGCTGTCTCCTTTTGCCGGGAAGAGATGGAAGAGTATGAATTCCGAACCAATATCAATCGCCGCCTGCGATCCACCAGCGGGGGCGATCGGACAGGCGGAACAAACCCACGCGCAACGTGATGCCGCGATCAAGCCGGCGAACTTGAGAGATTCGAGGCGCAGGGGTACTCGGCCAAACGGGGATCACGCCCTAGAATGGCATCAACATTGACATCAACATAACGTCTTTACTATTCGTCAACGAGCATTCGTCGTCGGGGCGGCTCGGTTCGTTTGGGCCCGACATCCAATTAGTGCGACAGTCCGAACGAAAATGGTCCCAAAAAATTCAGATCGAGTAACTTTCACACAACTTTTCGAAATTCAGGCAGGCCATGCCAGCCCTGGAAGGGCGAGTGCTTGCCGCCCCAGAGCCGTTCGCGACCGGGCGAGCACACCCGCCCAATCGTAGCGGGAGTGCTCGAAATCACACATGACATGGTAAAGCGCACGAGTCCCAAGGCGCTCCGAAGGGCCGTGGCGATGAACGGCAGCCTTGTTGGGACTACGGAGGACAGATGGCTCAGAACGGCCATGTGGGGAGTGTTGAATTGCTCTCGCCGGTGGGAAGTAGAGCCATGTCTCTGAAGGCTACTTTAGTTCGGCTTCAAACAGTCCGTACGCCTTTTCGCGCATCTCCGAGGGAAAGTCATGGTCGCAGTCCGGGTGCTCAACCTGTAGTCGCGACGGCTGGCCGTAGAGCTGATAGACCTGGCTTGCCGCCGCCGCGACTCGGTCAACGCTCTCGGCGCTGAAGTTCGCGTCGTGCAAGGGAGCAACAATCAGAACATGCCGAGGTGCGAGCGCTCCGACAAGTTCATGGAAGTCGAATGGTATGTCCTTGAGACGATTCCGATAGCCTGACAGCCGCGCCATGTACCGCGTCTGGGCCCAACCTTGCTCGGGCATCCAGAGTGCCTCATTGGCCCCTTTGTAGTCGAGGAACGAGTCCAGTCCACAACTCGAGACCACAACCTGGATCCGGTCGTCGAACAGAGCCGTGTAGATCGCGTTGTGGCCACCGAGCGAGTGTCCGATCGCGCCGACGGCCCCTGGCTTCACAGCGGGGAGCGACTGAAGCAGGTCAATGCCCCGAATATTGTCCCAGACGGCTTTCAGCGTGCCGCTCTGCCAGCCAAGCGCCTTCAGGTCAGGTTGATACTTGGCAAGAAGCGGATAGTTAGGGGCAAGCGTCACGAATCCGCGCTCCGCGAGTTCACTCGCATACTGCCGATTCTTCGTAAGCCTTCCGCCGAATTCAGTTCGTCTTGCAATCTGAGGACCGCTCCATTTCACTATGCCCATGGCAACGACGGGTTCAGACACCCTTGATGTGGCATCCCTGCTGACTGTTCTCGGTCCGCAACTGACGGCCGAGCAAGCCACGCTGATCTTTCAGCAGGGCCAGGAAGCGGTCGTCTTCGCGCTCCTGAACTTGGCCAAGCAACTGGCTGAAAAGAAGGTCGGCGTGCCGATCGGTACGGACCCGTCGGCGCCTTCGGGACAGACTCCGCCTTACGCGAAGCCACCCGCCAAGGGACGGGCCAAACCCAAAGGGGCCAGGCCGGGACATCCCGGCCTGCATCGGCCCGCGCCGACGCGGATCGATCGCCAGGAGGAGCACACCCTCTCGGCCTGTCCCAAGTGTCACGGGCCGGTGCGACCCTGCCGTGGTTCCCGGACCCGCGTCATCGAGGACATCCCCGTCGACATTACGCCGGTGGTCACCGAGCACACGATCCATCGCTCCTGGTGCCCGCACTGCCGCACCACCGTCGAACCGACTGTCCCCGACGCCTTGTCCGGCTCGACCATCGGTCTCCGTGTCGTGGTCCTCTCGGCCTGGCTCCACTACCTGCTGGGGACCACGCTGGCCCAGATCATCGACGTCTTCAATTTCCACCTCCAGTTCAAGCTGTCTTCCGGCGGCCTGATCCAGATGTGGCGGCGGCTGCGGGAAATCCTTCGGGCCTGGTACCTCGAGATTCAGACCCAAGCCCTCGACAGCGCCGTGTTGCACGCCGACGAGACCGGTTGGCGAGTCAACGGCACGACCTACTGGTTGTGGTGTTTCGCCTCGAAGGACGTCACGTATTACATGATTGACCGGCGGCGGGGCAGTCCGGCGTTGAAGCGGTTCTTCAAGAAGGAATTCACCGGTGTGTTGGTCACCGACTTTTGGGGTGCCTACAACACGGTCGTCTGCGAGCAGAAACAGAAATGTCTGCCGCACCTGCTGCGCGACCTGAAGCGGACGCAACATTACCACAAGCCCGGCGGCGACTGGCCGGCGTTTTCCCAGCAATTGAAGCGGTTGATCCGCGACTCGATCCGCCTGAGCAAGCGGCGGAAGGAACTCTCCACGAAGGCGTTCACCTCGCGCCGGCAGCGGTTGGACGGGAGGTTGCGCGAACTGCTGGCCCAACCCTGGGAGCACCAGCACGCCCGCCGCTTGATCAAACGACTGCGGCGGCATGCGTCCGAGTTGTTCACATTCCTGGACCATCCCGAAGTCCCGTTCGACAACAATCACGGCGAGCGTCAAATCCGCCCGGCCGTAATCGCGAGGAAGAACAGCTACGCCAACGGCAGCGAGGACGGGGCCGAGACTCAGGCGATTCTGATGAGCGTCTTCCGCACGCTGAAGCAACGCGGCCACAATCCCGTCTCCGCCGTAACCGAGGCGATTCGCGCCTACCTACGCACCGATGAGTTGCCACCCATGCCCGTGCCCATCGCTGAGTTCCGCTGAAGGCTTACGATTCTTCTTGTTCCCGACACCGACCACTGTGCCATGTCCCACGACATTATCGGTGCCGTGTAGGCAGAGCACGGCGGGGGCCGGCTTTCCTTGGGGGCCGAGAGCCGACTTGGGAATCAAGAGATAGGCGGGAACGCGGGAGCCAGGCTCCGAGGCGTACGTGATCAACCGCCTCACATACCGACCGCAATCCAGTTCCTCCTCGACTTTCATGTCCAACGTACAGCGTTTTTCGAGGCCGGGAAGGGGGCCCATGATCGCTTCCGCCCCCGCGACGATCTTGGCCCGACGCAGCAGCCAGTCATCGACACTCCGCACCGGCTGCGCGTGAGAATCGGCATCGTGATAGAGCCGCAAATTGTCGCGAGGAAGACGCGGAACAGGGGCCGCTGTAACGGCGTCGACAACGGCGACATTGTCACCGGCAAGGCCTGGTCGGAGGGTGTAGGGAGAAGCCAATGAGCAAGCCAGGATCGAAGTCACGACCAGCCCCCGCGAACTTCCCCAGCGCCTTGACTGCTCCGAGTCACGAATCATCATCAATGTTCTCCGGTTTCTATGGATCATGCGGTGGAATGACCGACGCCTGCTTGCGCCCCACTTGAGACGTCAAATCGGATACCAAACCCATGCCCTGCTCAGAAGCAAACCCAGCATGGGGCGGTCGAATCGCCGTTGCAAGTCCTGTCGGTTCAATCGCAAATGCACGGACATCGCCAGCAAAATCGAAGAAATCTAAAAAAACAAACTAATCGGCAAAGTTCGCGTAACTTTTCCTGAAAGGGCCTATTCTGTCTAGATTGCCAGAAATTCTCGTGGTAATGTTTTTGATGGGTTGGTTTTCGACAGAATTGGGACGTCTTGCCATGCGAATGGGTCCCAATCCACCCACCTCCAATGACGTGACATCGAAAGAGGTTAACGAGCATGCGAGTCAAGCACCAATTCCGTCCGTCCGGACAATGGGCCCTCGAAGATCGAATTGCATTGAGCCATGTCTCGGCCATTGTCGACCGTGCCGCGCCCGCTCCGACGGGGCTTCGGGCCACGTTCACCGGTCGATACAACGCGACTCCCGCCGGAATTCCCGGTGGTGAATCCCAGTTAACTCTGTCGGGTTCGGCGCGTGTTCCCGGCCTTGGAAATGCTAAGATTGCGGGCACGCTGGCCTCCAATCCCTCCTTGCCCCCTTCCTCAACCAACACCCACGGGATTTTCACCCTCATTGCGCGTAAGGCAGGGGGAAATATCGTAACCGAAGTGACAGGTCCCACGACCGACCTGACATCACGGACGCCGACCTCCACCCAACTCAATTACACGGTGCTCGCCGCGCCCCCGAAACTCGCCTCCTTGATCGGAACCCAGGGGGTCGCCACCCTGAGCCTGAAGCCGCGGCTGCGGAATTCGCCGGTCGGAGGCCCCGTCTCCGGACAATTCACGCTTCGCGTCGTGCAGAGTTGAATCCGTCGGGCCGCTCGCTGATGAGCCGAGCGGCCCCCCCCTTCGCTTCAAGCCGTGGCCCCACAAATCGTTCATTTCGCCTGGGCCGTACTGAACTGCGTGATCGCCATCGCCCCTACCGGCCGGTCGGAGCCGGGTAGACCAGCCGGGGGTGATTCGATAAATTCAGCTTGAGTGACTCCCGCCCGATGCCAACGGACGTCGAGTCGCACCAACGACGGATCACGAGGCACGCACCACGATCACGGACGATCACATGCGAATTCATCAAGAAGTCGATCGGCCGCATCCGTTCCCGGCAAAAGATTTGCAGGTGGGCAATGGGAGTGCGCCCGCTTCCCTGGCCAAACACTGGACGGTCCTGGATGGTGTCCGCGGCTTGGCCATCTTGCTGGTGATGAGCTATCACTTCACGATGGGCATGTCGGGGCAGAGCTTGTATTCCAGGCTCCTCTTCAAGCTGACGACGGTCGGTTGGTGCGGCGTCAATCTCTTTTTCGTTCTCTCCGGTTTCCTGATCACGGGAATCCTCTACGATACCCGCTCGGCATCGCATCGATTTCGAAACTTTTACATGCGTCGAGCGCTCCGGATTTTCCCGCTCTACTACGGCACGCTCCTGGTCCTG
This sequence comes from Singulisphaera acidiphila DSM 18658, assembly GCF_000242455.2. Lineage (GTDB taxonomy): Bacteria > Planctomycetota > Planctomycetia > Isosphaerales > Isosphaeraceae > Singulisphaera > Singulisphaera acidiphila. The sequence goes on along the minus strand of NC_019892.1, from coordinate 2,622,127 downwards.
TTCGGACTCCTTCCCTGGATGAACCGATGGACCGATGGATTCAAGGGTATTGAACACGCCTGGCCCTGGCTCTGGACCTACAGCACCAACCTTCTCATCTTGCTTCAAGGCAAATGGTTTCCCTTGAGCCACTTCTGGTCGTTGGCTGTCGAGGAGCACTTTTACCTCGTCTGGCCCCTGGTCGTATTCACTCTGGATCGGAAGTCGTCCGTCCGGGTCTGCCTCGCCCTAATTGCGATCGCCTTCGTAGTCAGGATCGGGCTCGTCCGGCAGGGACTCGTCTTGAGCGCATACACATTGACGCTCAGCCGCATGGATGGGCTCGCGCTCGGGGCCCTTCTTGCGCTGGTGATCCGAGGGGAGCGCGGACTTGATGCCATCGTGCCTCTCGCCAGGAAGGGGGCAACGCTCAGCGGAACCGCTCTCATCTTGCTCGCCCTTTGGCGAGTTGGACTCAGGTTTCATGATTCCATGGTTCAGACTTTGGGCTATTTGTTGCTCGACCTCTTCTTCGCCTCCTTGATCGTCCTGCTCGTGGCCACCACACAGGTGACTCCGCTCACCCGTTTCTTCAATCTGGGCTTCCTGCGATCACTGGGACGCTACAGTTACGGTATCTACGTCTATAACTCGATATTCATCCTCGTTTCCGATGGACTTTCCCTCCCCGCACGAGTGGCGGCCTGGACGGACTCGGTCGCGATCGAACGTGTCGTCTACGTGGCGCTGGCCACGGGTTCCACTCTGTCCATGGCCTGGCTAAGCTGGCATCTTCTCGAGAAGCATTTTCTGAAGCTCAAAGTCTACTTTGAAAGTCGGCCGATCGTTTCGGTCAAGTGACGGATCAACGATTTCGTTTCGGTTCGAGTCGCAGCGGGGTTGACGACCGGCCGATCCGAGGGGGTGAGAGTCGATGCAAGCGGACGCGGCTTATGAAGATTTGATCCGACGCTCCCGTGAGGCCTCGCTGCTGGCGTCGTGCTCATCCCTGCTCGGTTGGGACGAGCAAACGTACATGCCCACGGGAGGGGTCGAGCACCGGAGCCGGCAAATGGCGCTCCTGGCCGGCCTTCATCACGAGAAGGCGACCGACCCGATCATCGGGGAGTTACTCGAACAACTCGACGGCACCCCCTTGGTGCAAGACGCCGATTCCCCGGCCGCGGTCAACATCCGCGAACTGAAGCGCAACTACCAGCGCCTCACCCGACTGCCTCGGTCGCTCGTCGAAGAGATGGCACGAACAGTCTCGATCTCCCAACAGGAGTGGATCACCGCACGCAGCAAAGCCGACTACGCCCACTTTCAACCCTGGCTTGAACGGATCGTTGCGCTCAAACAACGCGAAGCCGAATGCCTGGGCGATGGGACGGCAGATTACGACGCACTCCTCGACGAATATGAGCCAGGTGCGAAGAGTGCAGAGATCGCCGTCTTGTTCGACGCCCTCCGTACCGACCTCGTACCGCTGGTCCGGGCCATCGCCGAGTCCCCGATCAAACCGAACGTCGCGATCCTTCGCGGTGAGTTCCCGGTGGATCGCCAACGGATCTTCGGCGAACTGGTTGCCGGTGCTCTCGGCTTCGATTTCTCAAAGGGCCGGCTCGACACCACGGCCCATCCCTTCTGCAGCGGGATCGGCCCGGGCGACTGCCGGATCACCACCCGTTTCCATCACGACCAATTCGCCGATGCGCTCTTCGGGATCATGCATGAGGTCGGCCACGGCCTCTATGAACAAGGACTCGACCCGGCGCACTTCGGCACCCCCATGGGCGAATCCGTCTCCCTCGGAATCCACGAGTCGCAATCTCGGCTCTGGGAAAACGCGGTTGGACGCAGCCGACCGTTCTGGAGTCACTTCCTGCCGATTGCCCAACGCTTTTTTCCCGAGTCCTTTCCGAACGTCTCGCTCGACGAATTCCACCTCGCGATCAATCGCGTCGAGCCGTCGCTGATTCGAGTCGAAGCCGATGAGGTGACGTACAACCTTCACATCCTCGTCCGCTTCGAATTGGAACGCGAACTGCTCTCAGGTCAATTGACGGCGGCCGACCTCCCGGAGGCCTGGAACCGCAAATATGCCGAGTATCTCGGCATTCGCCCAAGCAACAATGCGGAAGGCTGCCTCCAAGACATTCACTGGAGTGCCGGCCTGTTCGGCTATTTCCCCACATACACCTTGGGCAACATCTTCGCTGCCCAGTTGTTCGCCCAGGCGAACACCGATCTCGGAAACCTGGACAACCTCTTAGGCCAAGGAAACTTTGCTCCACTCCTCGCCTGGCTCCGAGAACGGGTTCATCTCCAAGGCCAACGCTACCGCTCGTCTCGCCTGGTGGAGGTGGTCACCGGCTCCCCGCTGAATCACGCTCCCTTGGTCCAGTCGCTGAAGCAAAAATATGAGCCGCTCTATCGGATCTGATCCTCAGCATCAGTCTTAGACAGGCGTCCACTTGGGGCGATCCGAGTGAACCGGTCGGATGCCCGGGGAGGAGGACTTTCCCGGGCGCGCTCCGGTGCGGTATGCTTGACAATGATTGATGTGATCGGATGGTTCAGGCCCGCCGGGTTGAGACGTCCTTGAAAGAACCGGCCGGCGGGCTCGCCCTTGCTTGTCCAAGGGCAGAAATCGTCGCTCCATGAATTGGCTCGAAGAGTTATTGCCACCTCTGCTTTATGAAGGCCGTCTCGTCTTCCGGCAGAGTCCGCGCATGGACGCATCGAGCCCAGCAGCAAAGCAACTGCTCCAAGTGGCCTTCGACGCCTATCGCCTCGATATCGCCGGGCCTCCGATCGAGTTCGATGCGGGCACGGCCATTGAAGCCAGCTCGCTCGTGATCCGGGCGAGTTGGGCCCTGGTGAATCACGATTCGTCAAGCGCGGAAATCAAGCGATGGGTCGCGATGTCCCACCGTCCGACGACTCCGTCGCATCATCTGACCGCAGACCTCTTGTTTCGATTTCTCCCACAGCTCCGTAAACGGGCGCTGGCGAAACACGAGCCCGATCCCCTTGCGGAACGGCTTGCGACGCTCTTGCGTCATTGGCCGCTGTCGGGAGTCCTCGCCGACCTGGACACAGGGCCGGATTCTCCTCCCGATCTCTGTGGCCATTCCGGGTTGATGCAGCTTTATGCCGAGCGCTGGGCGAAATATCAAAATCCGAATTGGCGGCCCGACGAATCCTTGAACGAATACGTCGATCTTGTGCGAAACGATTGAGCCCGAGCGAAATCTTCGGTGGGAACTTCGAGGACAAGTCGACATGATTGACGACCCGGCTGTACGACTTCGCCACGAGGTCGTCGACGTTCTCAAAGGGCGGTTCGTCGGCCGCGACGAGGTGATTGACCTGATCGCCTTGGCGGTTGTCGCGGGAGAACATCTCTTCTTGCACGGCCCCCCTGGAACCGCCAAGTCCGCCTTGATCCGGCAGTTCGCCGCCACGGTTCAAGGACGCTACTTCGAGTATCTTCTGACCCGGTTCTCTGAACCCAACGAGGTGTTCGGCCCAATCGACCTCGTGCGGCTCCGGGAGGGGACGGTGGCGACCGTCACGACCGGAATGCTCCCGGAAGCGGAGTTCGTCTTCCTGGACGAGTTGTTCAACGCCAACAGCGCGATTTTGAATAACCTGCTCTCGGTTCTCAACGAGCGGGTTTATCGACGCGGCGCCGAGACCCATCGTTTGCCAATGCTCTCGCTCTTCTCGGCCTCCAACCACCTCCCGGAGGATGAGACGCTTCACGCTCTCTTCGATCGATTCCTGTTACGCTGCCACGTCGACCATTTGAAGCGCGATGCGATGCCTCGGCTGCTGGCCGCAGGCTGGGAAATGGAGCGATTCCAAACGACGGATGCCTCGATTTCATCGGCCGACTTGCGCAGCCTCTCCCGGCGGATTTATGACGTCGACCTCTCAAAGATCACGGCTCCTTATTCCGAGCTCATTTTCAAGGTCCGCGACCTTGGCGTTACCCTCTCCGACCGCCGAGCGGTCAAGGTCTTGAAGCTGGTGGCGGCCTCAGCCGTCTTGTGTGGTCGACCGGTGGCTCTGATCGCGGACTTCTGGCCTCTCCGCTATGTCTGGGACCGCGAGGAACAGATCGGCCCACTGGCATCGCTGGTCGAAGCCGTGATCGAGCCCCACGCCGGGGTCGAGCGGGCCCATCCGCTGGCGACCGTCCCCGAACGGCTTGGGGGCGAGGAGATCGCAGGTCAGCTCGACGCCATCAGCGCAACGATCCAGCAAGGGTCGTTGACGCTGACCGCGACCGCGCGGTTTCGTGAACAGGTTGCCGACCTGAGTGACCGTGCAGCCTGGCTCCCCGACGAATCGATGAGACGCCACCTCCTCGAACGAACCAGTCAACTTCTCGGACGGTTGGGTTGAACTGATGGCCCCCACCCTGGACCAGATCTGTTGCGCAAGCGTGCCGCTGCCTCAGCTCGCCACTCTTGCCGGATTCCGCCGCGAGCCGGCCATCCGGATGTTGGTCCGTGGCGACCGTGCCTGGGTGCGGTGGCCGGTCGGGCATCAGGAGGTCTTGCGACGGCTCTTCCCGGTGTCGGGCGTCTGCTTTTTTGCCCGGAATGACAACGACAGGTTCTGGTATGCGCTCGGCCAGCATCTACCGACGTTGGGAATCCCTCGCGAACTTGACGAGGCATCCGTTCCGCTGGCAAGTGCTCTCGTGCCGGCATCGATCGATGTGTCCTTACCGCAACGAGTGGCGCCGCGGCCGGCCCGTATTGAACTCGTCCGCAATGAGGAAGCACGCCCCGCGAGTGCACTACGTTGCCGTTTGAATGCATTGTCCGCGTGGGCCGAGACCGTTCCGTCGTCACGGCTCAAGTCATTACACGCTACCCTAGCGGGCGATCTGGTGATGGTGCTGGGATCAGCCCTCCCCGTTGTCACCGATGGAACGCGGTACTGGGGGACAAAGGTGCTGATCCCGCTCGGATTCCGAACCGATCCCAGCCTGTCGGAAGATGCGATCCGAAGGGCGCTGAACATCGCGTCCGCCGAACTCCTGTGGTTCACCCCCCGCGGTTATGAGGTGGTTTCTTCTTCACTCTTCCGACCGCTGACCCTGGCCGGCATCAGGCTCGCGGGAAGGAGTCTGCAGGCATGAGCCGTGTGGAAGACTACCTGGCAATCTCGGAGAGCTACTGCCGATGGCTTGGCGACCTCCGCTGGTGCCCCACGGGCGAGGCTGTGGAATACGCCTGCGACGGCCCGGAAATCGGCCTGACCTTTGCCATGGCGGCGGAGATCTCGCTTTTCCTCGAAGGCTTTCATTCCTCGGCTCGCCCGATCTCGTTCAGTTTCATCCTTCACTTGCTCCGGCTCCTTGGACTCGGGACACGCATCCAGACCACCACGTCGATTCAAGGTCCGGCGACCCTGGAGCAGGCCTTTCGGGAGTGGGGACTTCCGCTCCGGAACGCAGGCGCTCTCTGTGCTCGGCTCTGCTGCAACGTTCCCCGCGTGCCCGACCCGCCCGACCTGTCGGCACTCCATCTCGCCTTGACCCGGCCTTTGGCCGAACCGTTCGGCGAGCCGCGAACCGGAGTCGCGGTTCTCCCCCCGCTCGATCCTCCTCGTTTTGAACGCTTGATTATTCAAGGGGTCAGCGAACTCACGTCGGACGAACTCCGTCACTGGCTCCGCTATGGCCGAGGAGCGATCCACGAGAGCGTGGCGGAACGGGTAGCCACCCTCCCCCGTCCCAGGACGCTCTCCGCTGTCCTGGCCGCGCTCGAACATCGGCCTCGGCTCGCGGGAACGACGTCGTTGGCCGTCCACCTGGCCGGAGCCTTGACCCTGCCTCCCCGCCGCCTCACCCCGGCCTCGCTACCGATGGGGGGGTACTCGGATGTGGCGACGCGGGGTCAGCCCGAGCGGATCGTTCCGACCCAGCTCGCGCTCGAGGGGGACGAGTTCGTCCGTCGGTTCGCGGAACACGAACTCCTCTTCTACCAACGGGAGGAGCCACGGATTCCGGTGCCGGAAGAGGTCGTGGTTGTGCTCGATCAGGGGGTGCTGACCTGGGGAGCGGTCCGGCTCGTCCTGGGGGCCGCTGCGATGGCGCTGGGGCGGCAGGCAGAGCGTCGGAAGATTCCATTCTCGATCGCCGCGACCAGTCGGGAGGGCCGTGCCGTCGATCCTCGCCAGCTCGACGAAGAGGAGTTGGGGGCGTTGCTCGAGTCCAGTGACCTTTCCCCCGATCCCGGCCTGACGCTCAAGACGATTCTCGAACAACGTGGCGAATCGCGGCTTCGCGACGTCGTGTTGCTGACGCATCCACGAACCCTCCGGGAACCGGCCGTTGTAGCGGCCGCCCGCCGAGTCGAGACTTCGACCCGACTGTTCGCGGTCACAGTCAACGGCGAGGGATGTGTGGCCTTGTCGGAACTTTCTCGAGGAGCGGCCGTCGTCCGATCCACCCTCCGCGTCCCGCTCCCTCGGGAGAATGCCCCTGCTCCGGCTCACGGCACCGAAAACGCAGAGCCAGCAAGCTGGCAAGGTGACATTGAGACACCCGGCTTCCCTTTTGTCCTGGGTGCCCTCGGCCCGATCCCCGGTGGCTTGTTCGACTTCGACGGGTCGGGGAAGTGGATCCTCTTCACCGGACAGCAAGGGCTCTTACACGCGTGTCGGATCGATGGAACGCGTATGGAAATGCTCCCTCGAGTCCTCCTCAAGGGACATCCACTCTCCCGAGTCGAGTCGATCGTGGGAGTTGCGGGCGGGTTCGTTGTCGTCGGCAAGTGCGGATCTGACTATGTCATTGGCTGCTATGATTTCAGTACACGATGCTGTACAGCTCATTCGCTCGGGACGGCAATGGCGACCAAACCCGAATGGTCGTATCTCAGAAGCCATGAGGCCCTCGTCGCCCGGAATTCACTCGGGCCAATCTTCGCGCTGGATCTCAGCGCGCGCCCGGAGGAGTGGCGGTTTCCGCCGCTCAATCCGACGGACCCGGTCTCGAATCGGGCCAAGCGTGCCTTCCACCACGCACGGAGCCATCTTCCGGACCATTCTCTGGCGGTTCCGAGTTTACTTCCCCTCCCCGTTCAGGGATTCGCTCTCCGGCTTCATGAATCAAACGGGGCGATCGACATTCAGAACGGGTCGGGCGTCGTCAAGACGATCATCCCAACCCTCGACGGCCGACCGAGTCTCCAGGGCAACCACATCCTCTCGACTCGGCGGGGGGGAGACGTCATCGTGGCCGTTGTCGCCGATCGAGTGCAGACGTCTCTCGTGTCCCTCCTTTTTTTCTCGACAAGTTCGTTCCGCGTAATCGCCAACGTCCCTTGCTCGCCCAAGGCAATCGGCTTCGCCATCTCGGCCGACGGGCAATACTTCGCACGCAAGTCGAGTAGCCGACACCTCGAAGTCAAGGATGTCACGGGCGAATCAACGCCGATTTATGTTTCCCCGAAAGGACGTTCTCACCAGCGAGTCAACGTCAGGCTGGGAAAATTGGCTTTGGTGATCTACGTGGGCGAGTTTATTCATCTCATACGCTGGGACAGACCTGTTCTCGAGTTAACGCAGGGGCGGGGAAACGTGTCGACCTTTCTGGCTCAGAAGTTCGATGAGCAATCGTTTCGGACCGTTCCCGCCCCTCGCGGTCGATCTCCGCTTACCACGGACTCGAAACGATTTCTTGGGTCATGCTCGTTCTCAGGTCTTTCAGTGCACGTCGACTTCATCGGCCAAGTCTCGGTTCTCGGGAAGACCGGCGAACTCGTGTGCATGTTCTATATGTTTCGCAACCAGCTTGCGGGCTGGATGCCGGACGGGACAAGGATTGGCCCCGCCCATCTGACCGGGGGACCGGCCACCGAGAACGGAGAAGCGAGTTTCAGGACCGCCTTGCAGGAAGCCTCGGGAGTCGAAGGGAGCCAAAGCCCATGAAGGTTCCGCTTCAGCTCAAACGACGCGGCGCGACGGACCCGGCGGTCGCTCTCCTGTTCCTGGGTTCGGAGGCGATCGAGCTATTCCGGCTCTGTGCGCGACTCGAACTGGATCCGACGGGACGGATCCATCCGGTCGACGGGGGATTCCTGATCAAACTCGACGGACCATCGACGCAGCCACTGCCAGGGGTGGTTCGGCTCCGGCGGCCCTCGATTAACCTGTACGTGCCCGTTGATGCCGAACTGGTCCCTGCTCTGCTGGACGACGAGGCCGAGGGACTCGTCCAGGGCCGCGCCCTGGTCTTTCCGCCGTGGGGAGGGGTGCTCAGTTTCGATCCTCGGTATCCTCTCGACCTGAGCCGTTGGCTCACGGCAGACGCTGCGCCTCGCCTCACCTGGCACCCTTTTCCGGAACGCATCGTGCTGGCCGAGAGGATCGAAGAAATCCTTTTGGAGCTCCCTCACGAGTCGCCCGAGACCTGGCTTGAAGCGGGCGAGACGGGAATCGGGACGGAGGTTCCCCGCCCCGATGAAGCAGGTCCGATCTCGACGATGGCGGGCAAGGCGACCCTTGGCGCGGGCCGTAGCCTGATCTGGCTCGGCCAGGCGCTGGGCCTCAAGGGGCTCGCCAGACTGGGGGCGGGATGGGTCGGCGGGGCAATGAACCTGGCCCCTCGATTGAGCGAAGCCGTTCTGGGACGCCAGGCGGCGGCATTGAGGTCGCTCTTACGCGAGTTTCGCGAAGGGGATCTCGAAATGGCTCTCCGTCGTGCTCTGCCTCTTGGCGAGGCTGATCATGGGCGCCGCGAGTCGGTCGGGACCGAAGATCAGTTGCCGCTGAATGCGTTCGCCTACTCGCTCAGCGAACTGCTGGGCATGTCGAGTCGCAAGCCGGCCCGGGTCTGGCTTGGTGCGGACGACGTCCTGAATGAGTTGAAACGCGAGTATCGCAAGGCGGCCGAAGAGGCCGAGCGACGTGGCGACTCCCGCCGCGCGGCCCTGATTTACGGCAAGCTCTTGAAGGACTTTCGAATGGCGGCTCATGCGCTCTCGCGTGCGGAGCTCCATCATGATGCCGCGATCCTGCTTCTGACCAAGCTCGAGGATTGGCGGGGAGCGGCCCGGGAGTTCGAGGCCGCTGGCGAGATCGACCGCGCCTTGCGGTTTTACCAACAAGCCGAGGACCACGAGGCGGCCGGGGATCTTCTCGTTCGCGTCGGCGACATGGACGACGCCCTGATCGAATATCAGCGCGCTGCGGAACGATTGGTCACTTCGGAGGGAGGGCACCTCTCCGCCGGCCGCTTACTGGCATCGAAGGCAAAACGCCCCGACCTCGCGCTGGCCCACTACCTGGTCGGATGGAACCAACGTCCCCAGGGAAATGCGGTTGCCTGTCTCATTGAAGCCACGAACCAATACGCGGAAGCAGGTTCGACGCGAAGCATCATCGGCTTGCTCGATGAAGCGGATGCCTACCTCGCGGACAAGCGGGTCATCGGCGCCGAATGGGACCGGTATTATCACGACCTCGCCCGACTGGCCGGGCGTCCTTCTCTCGAATCGATTCGCGGCGAACTCCACGATCGGGCACGGTTAGGGCTGGCGGCCCGCCTTCGAGAACTGGCTAAAACCGGATCACCCCCGGGGCGGATCGTGTCGGAGGTGTTCGGCAAGCTGGGGATCTGGCCCACCGCGCTCGTCAGGGACGCGGAGTTCGCTGTCAGAGCTGTGGCCAACAAGGCAGGCCCGCTGCCGCGCGAGCGAACCTCGAAACGTGGCGAAACGAGAAAAAATAAGCTCGGGACGAGCCTCGTGACCGCGGCCTGCTCAGCCCCTGGGTCGGATGATCTCTTCCTCGGCTTCGAGGCGGGCGATGTGTATGGCTACCGACCCGAGCGGAACGAGATCGTCCTGGTCGCCTCGGATCCCCACCCTGTCACCGCACTTGCCGCCAGCAGCGACGGCCAGTCCCTGGTCGTCCTGCGCAGCATCGGCCAGGACTCGGGAGTGCTCAGCTCCTACGCGGCATCGCCCGACGGAACCTATCGCCTGATCCTTGGCATGACGGTCGATGACTTGTCCGGTCCCTGGCTCACTCCGATCCTCACGGTCGACGGCGTCGAACTCGTGGGCGTTTGGGATGGCCAAGCCATTTACTACCTGACCGTCAGAACACTCACCTCCTGGGGAAGCAGCTCGCTCACCAGGCCTGATGCAGACCCACCGGCCGGCCTGCTCGTGGCCCGTCCCGGCAAAACAGGGCTGCCGTTCTCGTTGCTGATCCACGACGGACGGGAATGGTGCCTCGTCGAGCCAACCGGCACGACCCGGCATGCCACGGGCCTCGTTTGGAGACCTTCCCAAGCGCAAGGCAACTCCCTGCGCTCGGTCATGCTGGCCTGGAACCAGAGCGATGCCGAGCACCTCGAGCTTGTTGGCCTGGATCGAGAAGGGGCCCTCTTCTGGTCCGCCTTGCGCTTTGAGGAAGGCCTTCTGGATCTGGTCGCCAGCAATCGATCGCTCCGGTCGCGGCCGTGTCTCGCGGCCACCCTGGTTCGTTCTCGCCTGGTTGCGGCGGTGACCGCTTCTCAGGTCGAATGGCTCCGCTGCGGCGCCGACCGGTTCACGGTCACCCACTCGACCCGCGTCGAAATCCCCGAGGCGATCGCCTGTTTTCCGAGCCGAAGGACGGGTGAGCTGATCGTCGTGAGCCGCGATGGATGCCTCGAGCGAATCGCCGTTCCGTGCTGAGCAACGTCACCACGAAGTTCCCGGCCTTCGGGATGCGTCGTTCTCCTGCCGCCCCCCAGAAAAGATGACCGTCGAGCGGGCCTGACGCTTACGACCGAGCCGCTTGCACCGGGCTTGCCCTGCGATCATAATGCGGACCCAGGCTTATTTGAGAGCGATCCCCCACCGCCGCTTCGTGGCTAGACGCGGCTGAACTCCTTCGTCGCGACGCCTCGAACGTACCTCCCGGCCTTCGGGCGGAAGCGCTCCCCTTGCTTCGAGTCGCACCGTTGCGGGCGACTCTCCATCCAGGAGCCTCTCATGAAACGACGCTATGCCGAGACGTGCCTGCTCGCTCTCTTCTCCGGGTTCCTGGCCCAGCCCACGTTCGGCGCAGACCCGCTCATTCCTGATAAGAACCTCGAAGCCGCGATCCAGGCCGTGCTCAAGCACGAACCCAAAGCAGAGCTGACCGAGGCAAAGCTGCAAAACGTCTACGTGCTGGAAGCGCCCGGCAAAGGGATCAGCAATCTGACCGGTCTCGAAAAATGTAAGAATCTCGCCCTGCTCCGACTCTCGAAGAACGAGATCAGCGACCTCAAACCTCTCAAGGGGTTGCCGAATCTCCAGTCCCTCGACCTCGCGGACAATAAGATCGAGGACATTTCCCCGTTGAGTGAGTCGAAAGGTCTCCAGTACCTGGAGCTTTCGGGCAACAAGATTCAGGAACTCCAGCCACTCGCGGGACTGACCAGCCTATCCGCGCTCTATCTCAACAACAACCAGATCAAGGACCTCGCTCCGCTTGCGAACTTGACCAAACTCGCTTCGCTCTGCCTCGGGAAAAACCAGGTAACCGACCTGTCACCGCTCGCCAAGGTGACCAAGCTCTCCCTGCTCGAGCTTCAGGACAACCAGATTGAAGACCTGAATGCGCTCTCCACTCAGACCGATCTCAAGATCTTGCTCCTTGAACGGAACAAGCTCAGCGGCCTCGCTCCGCTCGTGAAGATGGTCAAAGAGGATGCCGCCGGCCCGAAGCGGTTCGCGCCGTTCCTTCGCCTCTATCTGACCGGTAACCCGCTCTCCGACGAGGCGCGTTCCAAAGAGCTCGAAGAGTGCAAGACCGCCGGGGTCCGGATCGAACTGAAATAAACGACGGCTCATTCGCGAAGTGTGCGCTGCTCTCACAACTTTCGATGGTTCTTTACCCGGTTGCGTCTGAGGCGATTCCCTGGTGGAACATGCCCACCAGGGAATCGCCTCATTGCTTCTCACGCGGATGCTCAGTTCCCTTCCGCAAGAATCTCGGAGAGGATCCGGCCGGTGGCTTGCTTCAAGGGAACGCCCAGAATTCGAGCCACCGTCGGCGCAACATCACTATTGTCGAGGCTCTCGAGCTTCACCCCGGTCTTGATGCTCGGCCCCGAGGCGACGAAAATCGCATTCATTTTCGGTTCGGTCGACACGAATCCGTGAGATCCTGTGGGCCCCGCCTTCTTCGACGAGACGAACTCGTCGCCGGTCGCCACGCCACTGACGGTGTAACCGTCCTTGGCCACGAGAATCAGGTCCGCCATATCTTTATGAGTGGCTGGTGTCGGCATCCGGTAACGGGCGAAGTCATCAGGCCCGAGAACGGTCACAATCCCTTCCGCACCTTGAAAGAGACGTCGCACGGCTTCGGCGTCCTGCGTTGCGGTCTCCGGGTTTGTGAGATAGACCAGGCCGGTTCCCCCTTCAGGAACGACCACTGCCCGCGCAGAGGTGATCGTCCCTTTCTCCACCGTGATCAGACCCTCGCGTCGCAGCACCGCGTTCGGCTTGAGCGTCTTCTCGATCGCCGCGAAGCCGTGGTCTGCCACGAGGAAGATGGTCGTTCGATCGCGGAGGCCCGCATCATCGATCGCCTTGACAATCCGTCCCACCATCGCGTCACACAGAGCGGCGGCCGTATAACCAGGGTCGGAGTTCGGGCCGAAACGGTGGTGGGTCGTATCCAGGTTGAGCAGGTGAAGCGCCAGGAGTCTCGGCTTCCGCTGCCGAATGACATGGCAGGCGGCGTCGGTCCAGACCTCGTCGCGAACGATCGATCCGCCGTCCTCGAAATGTCGAAGCACACCCGACTGAGTCAGTTCCTCGACGAGGCGAGGGCTCGAGTGGAGGACGTTGTCCGGCACGTCGGGGAAATTGTCGTCGATCGACGTCGATCCTCGCGTGCAAGGCCAGTTGATCGCTGCGCTGGTCAGGCCGGCCTCTTTGATGACATCAAAGAGAAGCGGGACCTTGACCAATTCCTGCTGTGTCTTCTTTGGGTTCACTCGAACGGTTTTGGTATCACTCAGACGCTCGAGACCGCCGTTGAAAAGCACGCCGTGCTTTTCCGGGTGGACGCCTGTCATCAGCGTCGTGTGGTTCGGCCAGGTGACCGAAGGGTTGGAAACATGCATCCCCTCAACGGCCGCAACCCCTGACTTCGCCAGCCCTCGAATGACAGGCAGCGAGGCGTGGGGATCACTGAAGTAGGACGAGGGAAGGCCGTCGATCGTAATGACCACAACGTTCTGCTCGGCGGCGGACGCCACCGAGCTCAAACTGACGATTACCCCGAAAACAAGCGTCAGAACCTTGGACATCCGCAAACTCCTCGAACTCGATAATCACCCAGTCATCAACGTCCTGAGGGACGAGTATAAACACCGCTGTGGAGGTTCGGCCACAACCCGTCTCAAACGTCCTCCTGGATCGGCTCATCCTCAGAGCTTATCTCGCGCTGTTCGTTTTGCTCCAGGCTATCCCGGACGACCAGAGAATAGAGCGAGGGGACGACGAACAAGGTGGTGAGCATACCGGCAACGATACCACCAATGACCGAACGACCGAGCGGCCCGTTCGCCTCACTGCCGCGACCGAGTGCCAGGGCCATCGGGATCAGAGCGAAGAACGAGGCAAGAGCCGTCATCACGACCGGTCGAACGCGGATCGAGGCGGCCTTGCGGATCGCGGCGTCAGGCGTCAGCCCCTCCTGAACCCGCAGGTTCTGGGCGAAGTCGACCAGAAGCACGGTGTTCGAGACGACGATGCCGACCATGAAAATCACGCCGAGCAATGATTGGACGTTGATCGCCGAGCCGGTGACGAAAAGCATAATGACCACACCGATCAGGCCGAGCGGCACGGCGAACAGAATCACGAGCGGTGTGAGGTACGACTTGAAGAGCCCGGCCATGAGGAAGTAGATCAGCATGGTCGCCAAGATCAGGCCGATCCCGAGGCTGCTGAAAGTCTCCTGCATTCGCGAATACTCGCCGCTCAACTCCATCGAGGCCCCCTTGAGCGGGGTTCTCGCCGGCGCTTGGTCCGACGGGTCGTAGGGAATCCACGAGGCGGTCCCGTTCGACTCACCGAACTCGTTCACCACTTTGGTGACGTCGTCGGCCACGTGCCCGAGGTCCCGTCCATCGACACTCATCGTCAGGTCGATGGTTGACTGGAGGTTCGTGTGCGTGATCTCGGTCGGAACCGAACCCCGACGCAAGGTGGCGAAATTTCGGAGCGGGATTGGCTGGGACTGCTTCGGACTCGTGATCGGAATGTCCAGCAGGGTCTCGACTGAGTCGATGTCCTCCTCAAAATACTGCACACCGACGAAGTACTGATTCCGGCTGACCGGGTCGATCCAGAAGTTCTTCTTGTGGAACTGAATGCTCGAGTTCATCGCGGCGACGACATTCTTCATGACCTCGGCCTGGTTGAGCCCGAGATCGGCAGCCTTGGAGCGGTCGACGTCGATGATGTACTGGGGATAGTCCAACCGCTGGATAATTCGCGCGTCGACGACGCCGTTGACCTGCGTCACCTTACGCTTGACCAACTCCGCGACCTTCCGCGCCTGGGCCATATCCTTGCCGGAGATCCGGATGTTGATCGGCGACGACTTGCCTTCGTTCATGGCGGAGCGAATCATCCCGCCGGCATCGAACGCAAATTCCAGGTCGGAGAACGACCGATCGTTCGCGAAGCCCGCGCGGAGCATCCGGACATACTCTTGCGCAGAGTGGTGGCGATGCTCGACGAGCTGGACCTTGATGACCCCGTCCATCGGTCCGGCGTTGGGAGTGTAAGCGGCCGACAGGTCAGCAACCACGCCAAGCTCGGAAATAATGATCTGCACATCTTTCCCGATCTGATCGCGGACGAATTTTTCGACCCGCGCGATCTTCTTTTCCGTCTCCTCAATGCGGGTACCGCTCGCCGCCCGGGCGTAGATCTCGAAGGCCCCGGCGTCGACTTCGGGAAAGAACTCGCGGCGGAGTTGAGTTCCCAGGAGCGCGAGGACGGCGACCAGGGTCACCAACGAGCCAAGGACGGTCACAAGCCGATACTTCATCACCCGCTCGAGTTGGCGGACGTACCAGCGAATCCCGGTCTCGATCACCCCTTCCCAACGGGCCAGAGCGCTCGAGAACATGCGAGTCAGCACTGCCTTGCGACTCCCGGTCCCAGGGGACTCCGCGTGCCCGGCCTGGTCGACATGACCGTGGCTGGCGTGAGCGCGAAGCCAGCGGGCCGATCGGGAAGGGACGAGGGTCTGCGAGAGCAGGTACGCGGAAATCATCGCGAACGCCACCGACGCCGCCATCGGCCGATAGAGGAACTCGCCCAAGCCGGGCATAAGCGCCAGCGGGGCCAGCACCAAGAGCGTGCAGATACAGGCGACCAGGGCGGGCATCGCCACCTCGCTGGCCCCCAGGTAGGCGGCCTCCTCGGGCGTTGCCCCCAGGCCGAGATGGCGGTGCGTGTTTTCTAAACAGATGATCGCGCTGTCCACGAGGGGACCGATCGAAAGGGCGAGCCCGGCCAAGGTCATCACGTTCACCGTGTTGCCCGTCGCATTCAGGCCGATCATCGCGGCCAGGACCGCAATCGGAATCGTCAGGAAGGCGATGATCGTCATCCGCCAATCGCCGAGGAAGAGGAGGATCACGAGCGAACAGAGCACTGCGCCGAGCACTCCTTCCTCGGCCAAGCTCTCAATCGACTGGCGAACATACACCGACTGATCCATCACAAGCTTCAAGTCGATCCCGCTACGGGTCAACCGTGCCTTCATCGTTTCGAGCGACGATCGGAGCGTGTCCACCACTTGCAGGGTGCTGGCCCCAGCCTGACGAAAGACCGGGACGTAGACCTGACGCTTACCGTTGACCCGCACAATGTTGGTCTGAATAAAGTTGGCGTCCTTGGGGGTCGCCACGTCGGCCAGGTAGGCGGCATTCCCATGCTCGTTACGGAGGGGAATCTGGCCCATGTTCCCTACCAGGTCAAACATCGAGTTCGAGTCGATAGCGTAGTCGGTGGTGCCGAACTTGACGCTGCCGGTCGGAAGGAAAACGTTGTATTCGTCGACCGACTTCAGCACGTCCAGGGGCGACAGATGGCGGGCCTGAAGCTTGACCCGGTCGAGGTAGAGCATGATTGCGCGGACCTTGCCGCCATAAACCAAGGGGGCATTGGCTCCCGGCTGCGACATGATCTGGGGACGGACCTCGTAGCGGCCCGTGTCGAAGAGAGCCGCTTCCCCCTGGTTCGGACTGTCCAGAGCAAGCAAGCAGACCGGAGTGGTCCCCGTCGGGTCGTACGGGAGCACGACCGGCGGAAGCGTCCCGGGGGGCATGGTCGGAAATTCCCAACCGGCCAGGGAGTTCGTCTCGGTCAATGCTCCGCTCGGATTCACATTACTGCGAAAGTAGTCGCGAACGATACTCACGCCGACGATCGAGCGCGACTCGAGCCGCCGGCCCCCGGTCGCCTGGACCACACCACGCTCGAGTCGGGCGGTGATGTTCTTCTCGATGCTGGCCGCAGGCATCCCGCCGTAAAAGACCAGCGTCTGCACCGCCGGGCTACGAAAGACCGGTAAGATGTCGATCGGAATCGAGTAGACGGACAGCGTTCCCAGCACGACGATCGCCAGCGACAACACAGTCACGGCGATCGGATTTTTGAGGGACGATCGAATCAAACCATTCATGGGTCAAACGTCTCCGAAGGGGCGATCCACGACGTCCGCGAGCGTTCGATCCATCGGGCTCAACCGGATACCTTGGGGCTAACCGTCATTCCTGGCTCGAGAACGGCGTTCGAGCGAAGGACCACATCCTCGTCCGGGTTGAGCCCTGAGTCGATTTCGACAAGCGTCCCGTTATCGGCCCCCAACTCCACCTTGATCCGTTGAACCTTCCCCTCGCGGACGACTTGAACCACACCGTCCCGCTTACCTGAGCGTTCCAGAACGCAGGCCGTAGGCAAGGTCAACCGCTCCGAGAGCGATTCCAAGCCAATGCTTGCTCGACCGTACATACCTTCACGGAGTAGTCGGTCGGGGTTCTCCAGGTCGATCTCCACGCGCATCGTCCGCGTCTGATGGTCCTCGGCCTCGGAGATCCGCGACACCTTGCCCCGGAACTCTCGTCCCTGAAGCCCATCGATCGTCACGACGGCCGGGTCTCCGGCATCGGTGAGTACGACGTCGCGATCGGGGATCCGAACGACCACGCGCATCAGGTCCGTCCGCACGACGGTGAGCAGGGGCAACTCACCGCCCCCTGAAGCCGCGCGAACGAACGCGCTGGGATGGAAATTTCGATGCGTGACCACACCGTCGAAGGGTGCGAGAATCTGCGCGTAGCTCAGGTCCACTCGCGCCTTGTCCAACTGGGTCTCGGCCACGCGCACCGCGGCTTGCGCCTCGGCCACATCCGCCTTCGCCTGGACGACCCTCGCCCCAGCGCCGGCGAGCTTGGCCTTGGCGGTCTGCACGGTGAGACGGGCGGTCTTTTCAGCCGCTTTGGCGGCAGCCACCCCATTCAGGTTTTCGTCGACCACGCTCTTCGGGACAGCGCTTCGCTCGAAGAGGCTCCGGATTCGCTCGTACTGACTCTCCGCGAGTCGCAGGCTCGAGACCAGCCGATCGATATCGGACTCGGTCTGGGCCACGGTGGCCACGGCCGACTCACGCTCGGCGTTCATGGCATCGACTTTGGCCTCCGCCTGGAGCGCCTTGGCCTTGGCCTGCTCCAGCATCGCCGCGGCAAACTCTACGGCGTTCTTCTCGCGAGGAACGTCAATCTCGGCCAGCACGTCACCCTTCTTGATCCGCGAACCGATGTCGACCGACTGCGACTTCAAGTAGCCCGAGACCATAGAATAGAGGTCAACCCGCTCGAACGAGTGGACCGAGCCGGGCTGGACCGTCATCCGCTCGATCCCCCCTTTCCTCGGGTGAATGACTTCGACCTCGGGATTTTCGCCCCCCGGTTTCGACGCCGACGCCGTGCTCCCGTGCTCCGAATCCCCTCCCGTCTCCTTTCCGTGACCTGGCATCTGCGACCAGGCGACAACCGCGCCAAGCACAAGCAGGACCGGCAGTGAAAGCCACCACCGGAACGACGATCGCCGCGGCTGCCGTTGCGGCGGACTCATGCCTACAGGGGTGCTCGACATGAGGATTAGTCTCCAAATGACTTGAGGAAGGTAAGGTCTGGGGGGAGAATTTCGGAAGCGGCGTGCAACTCGGCTGGCAGACTCTCGAGCCAGGCAATCCCTTGAAATGGAAATCGCCCGACGCACTCTTCGCGATGTGTCATCTTATGACATGCCCGGTTAGCTCGCAATTAACGGAAAGTAAATTCCACCTTACCTTTAGCTCGCCTGCCGAACTGACCAATGACGACGAAGTCGGGACAAATGCTCGGCCGCAACCGCTTCTTTTTTGGGGGGGATGTCGTGCCTCGAGATCGGGCTGTCGTCAATCGTGATCTGATCGAATCCGCTTCGATCTTTGGGGAAGCACAAGGATGAGGCAAAGGAAACGACATGAGCATTCGCGTCCTCATTATTGAAGACGAAACGAACATTTCCGACTTTCTGGTCCGCGGCCTCCGTGAGGAAGGGTTCCTCGTTGACCACGCCGCGGACGGCCTGAGTGCCTGGCAAGCGCTACGGAACGGCACGTGGGACCTCGTTCTTCTCGATTGGTGGCTGCCCGGCCAGGATGGATTGACTCTGCTCCAACGTTTCCGCCAGCATGATCGAACCACCCCGGTGCTCTTCCTCACGGCGCGCGACCAGGTTGAGCAGCGCGTGCTGGGGCTCGACAGCGGCGCCGACGACTATCTCTGCAAACCGTTCGATTACGAGGAGCTCCTGGCCCGGATCCGCGCCTTGATTCGCCGTCGTGAAACGGGAGGCGGCACAGTGGTCTCCTGGGGCGATCTCACGGTGAACCTGGCCACGCAGAGAGCCGAGCGCGACGGCCACCCGCTCGACTTGACTGCCCGAGAACAGAGCCTGCTCGTCTACTTCCTCCGGCACCCGGGGCAGGTTCTCTCGCGCACCCGGCTCTACGAGCACGTCTGGGACGATCGCCACGATGGGATCTCGAAGACCTTGGAGGTTCACGTCATGGAACTCAGACGCAAACTCGAGGCCCACGGTCCCCGCGTCATCCATACCTTGCGAGGTCGCGGTTACGTCCTCGATCACACGCCCCAGAGCTTACCCGGAGCGAAATCGTGAGGCTGGTCACCCGGTTCTCCGCCTTTTTCCTGACGGCCCTGGCACTCGTTCTGGTGGGATTTTCCGGGACCGTTTACCTCGTGGCCCAGCGCCACCTCTATCGCGAGCTCGACGAACGGCTGGAGCGAGCGCTCGATATCCTGGAGGCTTCGGTCGACATCGAGCCCGGCGGCCTGGAGTGGGAGCCGACGGATCGCCGCATTGCGCTGGGCCTCGACCTGGGCCAGGATGAGGTGCGTTGGGCGGTTCGGGATGGCAAAGGAAGCCTCGTCGACCGCTCGGCGAACGCCGATAGCGGAGGATTCCCCGCCGGCTGGGAGGCCCGCGCCTGGCCCACCAACCCTCCGGATGGCACGGTCGTCGGCAAAGTCGCCGGTTGGCGGATGGCGGGGCGACAGATGGCGCTCAATGCGCTCCTCCGCCTCGGTCGAGGTCATCCGGACGATGAGCCTGGCTATGAGGTTCAGTATCCTCTGCTCGTGCTTGTCGCCGGCTTGAAACGAGCCCCCGTCAAGGCAACGCTCGACCGATTAGGTGGCACGCTGATCGTCTTGTCCGTGGGGATCTGGCTGCTCGCCCTGGCGGGCGGCCGGCTCCTTGCGCGCCGGGCTCTCGCGCCGCTGACCCGGATGGCGGAAACCGTCGGTACGATGTCGGCCACAGACCTGGGGCGACGAGTGCCGACCCCCCGCACCGGAGACGAACTCGACGCCCTGGGGCATGCCTTCAATGGACTGCTCGACAGGCTCAACGAGGCGTTTGACAAGCAGCAGCGTTTTGCCGGCGATGCCTCCCACCAACTCCGCACACCGCTCGCCGCGCTTCTCGGTCAGGTTCAGCTTGCCCAACGTCGCGAACGCCCCGTGGAAGAATACCGGCAAGTGCTCGACAGGGTGCTCGAGGAAGGGATGCGCCTGCGCGTGATCGTGGAAACCCTCCTCTTTCTCGCCCAACCCGAGGCCCCCAGCCTCTTGCTCTGCGATCTCGACCTCGCCGAGTGGCTCCCCAACCACCTGGAACGCTGGTCCGACCACCCGCGCGCAGCCGACCTCCATCTCGAGGTCAGCGCCCCCCCTCTGTCGGTGCGGGTTCATCCCCCTATGCTCGCCCAGCTTCTGGACAACCTGCTCGACAACGCCTGCAAATACAGCGAAGCCGGCACCCCAATCCTCGTGAGTGGAAATCGCGAGGGAAATTCGATCATCCTGAGCGTTGAAGATCAGGGCCGCGGCCTCGATTCCGAAGAGGCAGCCCACATCTTCGACCCGTTCTTCCGCGCGGAAGCGGCGCGCAACGAAGGCCTTCCGGGCAGCGGGCTCGGCCTCACGGTCGCCCGGCGAATCGCCACGGCGCTACACGGCACTCTCGACCTCACGAGCCATCCCGAACGCTTCACCTGCTTCACGCTCCGTCTCCCCGAACGTCTTGCTCCCACAGGCGACAGCCTCAGAAGCGACATTCGTTCGTGCGTTTAGCACGAATCTTTGCTGATCGACAGTACTTTCCGGAACCTGATGAATGTCATGCGGCCAGGCTGAGCAGCCTGTCGGCGGCCACCTGAATTTCAGCCTCCGTCACCCCGGATTTCAGAACCGCAAGAATCCCGCCAGGCGTCTGGAGTGTCCTCATCTGTGGTCACCGCCGATAGAACGCCGCGAGCCAACTCCAGGCATGGAAACGCTCGATTCTGCGTGATCGACGTTAGAACCGCCAGTTGGCCAAGGCAAGCGGATAGCCAAGGTTCTGGACATACTGAAAATGAGCAGTGTTGCCAGTGACCAGCACCAGGCCGTGCCTCAACGCGATGGCAGCGATCATCGTATCGGCGATGCCGATAGGCCGCCCGACCCGCTCCAAATCTCCAGCAATGCGACCTGCCAACTCGGCAGCCGACTGATCGAGGGATATCACTTCTTCCTGAGCGATGGAGGCGAGGAAATGAGGAAGGCGGTGGGCCGCTTGCTTCTTCTGGAGGCCGCGAACGATCTCCATCACGGTCACAGCTGACATCGTGTAATAACCAAACGTTTCCCGGTACGCGGTCGCGCTGCGGGCAACCACCTGGTCTCTCCCTTTGATAATCTCGGAGAGCATGTCAGTATCGAGCAGGGCTTTATTCACCAGGGAGCACCCGCCAGGGTTCCTCCCGACGCTGTTTCATCGCGTCGGCCACGATTTCGTCCATCTCGTCGGCGTAATCACGCATGGAACCTAGCAGCGGATCGGGCGTTTCAGAGCCAGCCTGCTGTGGCTTTTGCTGCTGCTGGAAATTACGCCACGCGACCGCGAGGGCGTCATCGACTGACGCGAAATGGCCGCTCTGTACGGCAGCCTCGATCGCGATTTCCACGTCTTTGGGTAAATGTATCGTCATGCCTCTGATCCTCCTGTAAGCCAATATTTTATCACAGCCCTCCTGTTTTGCCAAGCCCTCCACGTGTACTTCTGGATACATGGACGTCGATCAACTGGAACTCGTCACTGAGTCGGTGCGCGGATCCAACTGGCGCCAGGCCGCCGACTACGTGCCAGGAGGGCGCCGAAGTCGTGGGGCGGAACGGCGATTGAGGACGGCGGCGAGACAGGCGAACCACTGGCATGGGATGGGCTGCGGATGTGAGAATGTCATGGGGTCGGCCCTCGTCGACTCGCCATCCGTCGTCCGCAAACGTACATCAAGTAGCAGAAAGTGCAGGACTCGACAGAGTCTGAAGCAATTCCTCCCAAGGACCGAGCGGAATCGATCCGCACCAAGCACCTCAAACCGCTTGCTCACAATTCCGGGGCACGGAGCGACGCGATCAGACCGGATTGATCCCAGCAGTCCCAACCCTCCATCATCTTGCCGTTATCGAAGTGAATCCAGGTCATCCCTCGGAACGAGACCTTGCGCCCGGTCGGTGGGAACCCAAAACCGTCGCCCAGGTGAGTGGCCTTGCCTGACCAGCGGACGACGACTTCGTCTCCTTCGGCCACGGTCCCGTCGACATTGATCTGCAGGTCAGGGAAGGCGGCAAGGAAGACGTTGTGAGTCTTTTCCTTGAAATCCTGCTTGCCCCGCAACGTGCCGGATTCGGAGACGCTCACGCTCTCATCGGTCAGGAGTTCGTCGATCGTGTCCGATCGACGCTGGTTCCAGACCTCCTCGAACCAGCGCCGAGCCAAGATGACATTATCGTATGCCATTCCACACCTCTTTCACGGATCCGATTTGATGGGCCCGACTGGAAAGCATACCGGACCGCGATCCAATTCGCATCCAGTGGGCCCACGCGCCGTGATCGTAAATACGCCGGAATGGCTTCACGTCATGCCCGGATCCAGTCGAAGTAACCAAGCCGTTCGAGGCTCGATTTCAACTCCACCACTTGCTCGGCGGTGAGATTCGAGTGCGGGAGCCGGGCGGGGCCGACGTCGACACCCAGGAAGGACATCACGGTTTTGGCCGCCCCCATGAAGCCGAAACCGGCCAGCAGCTCGACGAGTTCGACCGAGCGATATTGCTCGGCTCGAGCCTTGGCAAGATCGCCCTGCGCGAAGGCGGCCAGCACGCGATGGTAGATCGGAGCGGCAAAGTTGTACGTACTGCCGACAGCGCCCGAAGCGCCCAGGGCAAGCGCCCCGAGAAGCGTTTCATCCGAGCCCCAAGGGATGTCGAATCGATGGCTTTGAGCATGCAGGCATTGCTGGTAAGCCATCAGGTCGGGATTCGTAAACTTGATTCCCGCAAGCGTCGGCACGCTCTTCGTAGCCAGTTCCAGAAAGGCGGGCATGCTGAGTTGCACGCCGGTCATGCTGGGAATGTCGTAGAAGTAGAACGGCAAGGCCGGGGCAGCGCCGGCGATCTCGGCGCAACAAGCGACGAGCGTTGCCACGTCCTTCGGTTTGAAATAGCTCGGGGAGAAGGCCGCGATGGCGGCTACACCCAAAGATTGAGCCTGCGCGGCCAGCGTCCGTGCATCCGTGAGCGAGTTGGAGCCGACGTGGACGACGACCCGAAGCTCGGAGCCTTGGGCGACCTTGCTCCAACGTTGGGCCAGCGCCAGCCGTTCCTCAACGGCGAGAGAATGGCTCTCGCCGGTCGTTCCACCGATGAAAACGGTTCTGACACCGTTCGCAAGCAAATGCTCGGCCTGACGCGCCACGACGGC
Source organism: Singulisphaera acidiphila DSM 18658 (assembly GCF_000242455.2). Classification (GTDB taxonomy): domain Bacteria; phylum Planctomycetota; class Planctomycetia; order Isosphaerales; family Isosphaeraceae; genus Singulisphaera; species Singulisphaera acidiphila. Next base: position 2,598,723 of record NC_019892.1, on the reverse strand, counting down.
GAGGTTGAGTTGACCGTCAGCCTGAAACGGGGTGTGGGTCGCGGCAATGAGACCACTCAGCTTGATCGACATCCTCAGGAATCCTTTGGGGCAAGTTCAGGTCGGGGGTGGATCATGAGTACAATCGCTACGGAGATCAACGCGATCCCCGCGAAGATGCCGAAAATGGCGGCGATGGAGACGTGCTGGTCACGCAAGCGGCCAAATCCCCAGTCGGCGAATCCGCCGCAACTGATGCTGACCAGGTTCATGAAGCCATAACCCGTAGCCCGAAGCTCGGGTCGTACGAGTTGGGAAAGAATGGGCATGTTGTTGCAGTCGAAGAACCCCCAGCCAATGCCGTAGAGGATCAGGAATCCGACCGCTAAACCGAGATGTTCCGAAAAGCCGACGCCGAACAGGGCGGGCAGAAAGAGGATCATTCCGAGTGCACTGACAAAGATACGGCCCCGCTCGGAACGCTTCATCCAGGCGTCCGCCATCCAACCGCCAATGCCGACACCTATCAATGACGCGAGCTGCACGGGGATCACGGCGTAGACGCCGGCATTTCCCTGTTGGAGGCTGAACCGTTCCCGGAGAATGTCCGGCATCCAATCCTTGACGACCCAACCCGCCAACGCGGGCAAGGTGAAGTAGAGGACCAAAAGGAGGAAGTCGCGATTCTTGACCAGTTCGAGCCAGGCCCGAAAGAGCGACGTGGGGTGGGACTTGTTAGATGTTTGTGATTCCGACGGATCGCGCAAAAGCCAGAATAAGGGAACCGAGTAAAGGATCCCGACAACCCCGCAGGCCTGGAAGGCAAACCGCCAGCCGAGATTCGGTTGATCCGCCACATGGCCCGCGAATCCGCCGAGGACGATGCCCGCGTACATACCCATCTGGTGGATGCCGACGGCCCGCGATCGGGTCGAACCGCGATGGAAATCGGTGATAAGCGCCAGGGCAGCCGGGATGTAGAAGGCTTCGCTGATCCCCATCAAGGCCCGGGTCGCGACCAGACCGTCGTAGGTCGTCACATAGCCGGTGGACCAGGTCACCGCCGACCAGACGAACAGGCTGGCGATAATCACGAGGCGACGACTGAATCGGTCGGCGATGTAGCCGCCGATCGGGCTCAGGAGCGCGTAGACCCACTTGAATGAGCCCAGCATGAAGCCCCAGTTTTCTCGCGAGCCAATATCCGGGATGTCCGTCATCATCGACGTCTTCATCGCGGCGAGCATCTGGCGGTCGAGGTAGTTCAGCAGGGCAACCGGCGCAAGCAAGGCAACCGCCAGCCACGCAGCGCGGCGGATCCTGTGAAAATCTGTGGGGACGGTTTCAGCATCCATTTATTCACCAATGGAGAGTAATGAGAGCGTTGCGTACCAGCAGTCCTCGTCTCGATCGGAGCGACCCATTGGGCGAGGAGGACAAGCAAAGGAGTCGCCGAAGCTCCCTTTTGCAGGCAAGCGATGGACAGGCCAAGATACTCCTTCGTCGTCGCTAAGGAAGAGAGTGCCGCGCTTGCGCGGGGTACTTTGTGGCCCTGCGTCGAGGATGGTAACGATCCGAAGCAAAAACAGGCTCCAGCGAAGTGGTCACACTGCCCTGGATTCACATTCGGCGTGGCAAAGATCAAGCGTCGGTTTGGGTTCCTGAGGCTTCAAGAACAGACTGCATTAACATGTAATTTATCACTGAGTCCCGACCCAAACGAATGTGGGACGACATCCAGGCGGCTGCTTTTTCCGTGTCATGATCCGCCAAGATCGTGACGAACGTGTCGTGCTGACTCACGGTGGTCACGGCCAGGGCGTGCGTGAGCAGCCTGGGTGCCCGCTTCTGAGCCGCGAAGACCTGGGCGATGACGCGGATCTCCTTGACCACCTTCACAAGCCAGCGGTTGTGCGAGGCCGCGACGAGCCTGGTGTGAAACGCTTCCTCGCATTCGAGCCAGTGGTCGAATTGAGGACGCGTGGCGTGTTGGCCAGGAGGGATGGCCTCGGCGACCTGACGGAACCATTGACAGATGGCCCGCAAATCGGCGAGCAAGTGGTCGTTCGCGAACCGCGCGGCCTCCACGGCCGCCATGACCTCAAGGGCTTCCCGGACGTCATACAACTCCCCGAGCTCATTCGAGTCGGGAGCGCGGACAAAAGCGCCGGCCCCCGGCGTGAAATCCAGGACCCCCTCGCTGACAAGCCGGCTGATCGCCTCACGAACCGGAATCGTACTTGTCCCAAGTTCCGCCGCCAGAGTCCGGTTGACGAGCCGAGTTCCAGGACGGAGGCTCCCCGACCGCAGCCTCTGGTGGAGCCGGTCGTACACACTCTGCGCGAGAGACACGTGGTCCACTTCGGCCTCGCTCGATGGCAGGGATCGATTTTGGTATACCACGATATATCGCCGCTCGATGAGACGGCAAGTGGTCACCCTCCTTCCGATTCCTGTTTGGCCGGTTGACACTTGACCGGTTCAAGGCAGCCCCGTCCAATAACCCTCTGTGGTTGGGGAGGGGCGAACAAAGCCATCGAGTTCTCGACGGGTTGCTTTCCATGAAAAATTTCGCTTTGGCCGCATCGATTGCCGTTTGCGGTCCCTTTTGCATCGCGGCCGCACCAGTTTCGCTGCCCAGGAGCACTCCGGAGTCTCAAGGGGTCTCGTCCTCGGAGGTCCTCGGGTTCGTCGAGAAGGCGGACAAGACGATCGACGCGATGCACAGCCTCATCGTAGTGCGCCATGGTCACGTGGTGGCGGAAGGCTGGTGGGCGCCGTATGACGCGGCTTCACGCCACTCGCTTTACTCGCTCAGCAAGAGCTTTACCTCCACGGCCATTGGACTGGCCGTCGCGGAAGGGAAGCTGAGCGTGGACGATCGCGTACTGACATTCTTCCCCGAGGATTCCCCAGCCTCGCCGAGCGACAATCTCAAGGCGATGCGAATCAGCGACCTCCTGCGGATGTCCACGGGGCACCAAAACGAGCCGTTCCTCGGGCCGCTCCTGCCGGAGAGCAAGACCGCTTCCCCCGCAAACCAGCCGGCTTGGACCAAGACCTTTCTGGCCCAGCCCGTGCCGAACAAGCCGGGGACCCATTTTCTTTACAACACACCTGCAACCTACATGCTCTCGGCGATCGTCCAGAAAACCATGGGCATGACGGTACTTGACTACCTGAAGCCTCGTCTGTTCGATCCCTTGGGAATTGAGGAACCGACCTGGGGAACCAGCCCGCAAGGCATCTCGCTCGGTGGCTACGGGCTGAGCGTACGCACCGAGGACATCGCAAAATTCGGCCAGCTCTACCTTCAAAAAGGGAACTGGCAAGGCGCGCAGTTGGTACCCGCAGCCTGGATCGAGGCCGCCACGGCACGGCAGACCTCGAATGGGAGCAACCCCAAGAGCGATTGGGAGCAAGGTTACGGCTATCAGTTCTGGCGCTGTCGCAACGGCGCATTCCGAGGCGATGGCGCGTTCGGGCAATATTGCATCGTCTTGCCCGAGCAAGATGCCGTGATCGCCATCACGAGCAGTGTGAAGGACATGCAGGCCGTTTTGAACCTGGTCTGGGATCAGCTACTCCCAGCCCTGAAGCCGGCTCCGTTGGCCGCCGATCCCAAGTCTTCCGAGACGCTCGAACGCACGCTCAAGGGTCTGTCCTTGCGTCCCCAGCAGGGTTCGGGCGCGTCCGGAGTCGGAGCGAAAGTGGCCGGCCGAGTGTATCGGTTCCCGACCAATGACCGCAATCTTGAAGCCATCACGCTCGAAAGTGACGGCAAAGCCGATGCGGTGACCCTCGTCTTGAAAGTCGACGGCGTCGATCATCGCATCCCATGCGGCCGAGGCGAATGGCGCAAGGGGCGGCTCGCTTACGGCCAGTTTTCCGAGCAGCCCGCAGCCGTCAGCGGAGACTGGACCGCCGACGACACGTACACGGCCAAGATCTCGTTCTTCGAGACGCCGTTTCTGCTCACGATCCACTTGAAGTTTACGAAAGACCAGTTGCTCTTCGACTCCGAGTCGAACGTTGCATTCGGCCCGGCCCAAAAACCGCAACTGGTCGGCAAAGCCGACTGAAGACTCGCTCACTCCAAAGGCACGCGATCCTACACCGTCGCGTCGATAGGAGGAGAATCGGTGGCTGAGGTCTCGTCTTCGAGACCTCAGCACACGAGTCCCGGATTCGGCGCCTCGAAGACGAGACCCCAGCCACCCGGATCGCTCGAGTCACTCGACGAGATGGACGCTGGACTGAGCGATCGTACCTTCGCGTTTGCTGAGAAACATGAGGGAGTTCTGCGGGCTATCTTCAGTACGGGTTGGACGACTTACAGCGAGAACCCAAGGTTGCGCAGGGTTCGACTCGGCGGCGGTGCCGTCTGACAAACAGAAGTACAGAACGAACATGGGCAGGAGGATCGGAATCAGGCGTCGCGCTGAGTGACTGGCAAAAGGGCGGAGCATGTTCGAGTCTCGTTCTCTGTTTCAGACGGGGAAAGTCGCCGGACTACATCGTCTCTAGCTAAGCAATGCTATCTCAAGATTCCCCGGCCGATGCCCAAAATCTGGTTCCAGTGAATCTTTGGATAGATGAGTGTTGTTTCTTCGCCTCTTTGAACAACGTGTTATGTGCGGACTCAATCGATCTCGAACGTCGACTTGGCAAGCGGGTTCGTTGTCGAAAGGCTTGCATGGTTGGAACTTGTGCTGGAAGCTTTCGTCGAAACAATGAGACGATGTCTGCGCTGAGGTAACCTCATCGTCGTGCCCTTTCACGCTGCACCTGCCGTAGAAAGTAACCTCCCCATCCCGGTGATCTACCTGGCTCGTAAGTCCCCGTGAACCCCGACGGACGGGCTCTGCCTGCGCCTTTTCGGTTTCAGAAAAACGCGAGTAATAAGACGCAAAGGCTGTGTACGATCCCCTGGACCGCGCAAGTCTCTTGGGTATGGGGAATTCAACGATGGCGGGACCGACGGATATCGAAACGCTCTTGCGTCGGGCCGGAGAGGGCGACGACGGAGCGGTGACCGAGCTCTTCAACCGCTACCGTAAGCGGTTAAGGCAGATGATCCGACTGCGCCTGGATCGTCGGCTTCAGGGGCGAGTCGACCCTTCGGACGTCCTCCAGGATGCCTACATCGACCTGACCGAGCAGCTTCCCACCTATTTCGCGCGGCCGGAGTTGCCGTTCTTTCTCTGGCTGCGCTTGCTGGCCGGCCAGCGCCTCATGCGGGTCCATCGCCATCACCTCGGCGCGGCCATGCGTGACGCCGGCCGCGAGGTTTCTCTCTATAAAGGAGCACTGCCCCAGGCCAGTTCCGTCTCGCTTGCCGCTCAACTTCTCGGCCGGTTCACCTCGGCCAGTCAGGCGGCCGTTCGGGCCGAGCGCCAACTCCAACTGCAAGCCGCCATCAATGGAATGGATGAGATCGACCGGGAGATGATCGCGCTTCGCCACTTCGAAGAACTGAGCAATGGCGAGGTGGCCGAGATCCTCGGCCTCTCGAAGGCCGCGGCAAGCAATCGCTACGTTCGTGCCATGGTTCGACTTCAGGCCATCCTCGAAAGCCTGCCCGGCTTTCTGGACCGGCCCGGCGAATAGCTGAGAAGGGGTACGACATCTCATGAGAATTCATCGCTGGTTCCGTCCCTTCGTGTCGGATTACTTGGAGTGCCGGGTCGTTCCGAGCACCGCGAGCGTGGCGCTTCCCCCCGCCCTCTTCGGCCAGACCGTCCCGCTCCCACCACAGTTGCAAACCGGCGATCAAGCGCGCGAGGCCATTGACGCCTTTCTCGCCCAGTACTCGCACGCGATTGGCTCCGTGCTCCTCAGTCCCGGGCCGAATGGTTCGATCAATCCCGAGGCCAATCGGGAGGCCTTCGATGCCGTAATCAAGCAAGCGCTGACGTCGCTGACCAACCAACTGGTTCAGTCGCTTGGCACAGTCCCCCTCAACTCTCCTGAGGTCGCTCAAGTCGTCAACGCAATCATCGGCGACGGGCCGGATAGCCTCGAGAGCCAGTTGCTCGGATTATCAACCGCGACGATCGTCCAGGACGCGACGACAGGTGCACTCACGGGCGAGACCTTCCACACGATCGTTCAGACCACGGCTCAGGTGACGCAGACGGTGGTCTATGGCCCCATCTCGCCCCTGGTGGCTCAAGCGATCGTGCCTGCGACCACAGCCGCTGCCAACGTGGGCAATGACGACGCGACGATCGACCTGTCGTCCCAAGGACTCACCGAGGTCCGCAATGCCTTCTCCACCTTCATGGGCGATTACTTTCGAGAAGTGAAGGATGTTCTGCTGGCGCCTGACCCACACGGCAAGTTTGATCCGGCGGCCAGCCGCTCGGATTTCGACGCAAAAATCACGATGTCTCTGCAAGCGTTGATCGACGAAGTCTCCGAGAACGGTGCGTTGCGCGGAGCGACCCAGGAGCAGACCGATCGGATTCGCGTGGAGATCCTGGGCAACGATCCTGGTAGTCTGAAGAATCAACTGGCCTCCCTCCCCAGCCCGACCGGTCCCGAAGCCACGATGGTCCGCGACTTCACGCTGGGCTCGTTCCGAACCATCGTCGGCCTCTTCGCACGAGTCGGCGCGAGCCTTTTAGGAGCTTGACCGCCACGGCGGGCTCAGGTCTCCTGAAGCGATGGGCCGAGAATCCGATGGGGTCGGTCACTCGCAGGGAGTCTGCTTTTACGGACGCCTTTTCGATGAATGATCCGTCTTCAGACCTGAACCAGCTCGGAGGGCTCGCCGAGGAATTTCTCGACCGCCGCTCCCGCGGTGAGCGTCCGACCGTCACCGAGTATGCGGAACAGTATCCGGAGCTGGCCGACCAGATCCGCGCGTTCTTCCCGGCCCTGATGGTGGTTGAAGACCTCAAGCCGAGAGCCGAGGACCTGACGAATTCGTTTATCGGTGGTCTGCGCCCGACGCGCGGACTGAGCATGGAGCGGCTTGGCGATTTCCGGATCATCCGCGAGGTCGGACGCGGCGGAATGGGGGTCGTGTACGAGGCTGAGCAGGAGTCGTTGAGCCGGAGGGTGGCCCTGAAGGTACTGGGGTCGCCGTCCCTCCTCGACCCGAAGCGATTGGCACGGTTTCAACGCGAGGCCAAAGCCGCCGCGCGGCTGCATCATACGAATATCGTCCCTGTTTTCGGGGTCGGCGAGGTGGACGGAGTCCACTACTACGTGATGCAGTTCATCCTGGGCGCCGGACTCGATGAAGTGCTGGATGATGTGAGACGGCTCCAAGCCTCAAAGACGGGGCAGCCGGTATCCGTATCACCGCGGGAGCCTCTGGGTGGACCGTCAGCAAGCGTCGCGTTCTCGCTCCTGAATGGGCGTCCTGGTCCGCTCGCGGAGCCTGTTCCTCCCCAGGAAACGCCATGGCCGTCGACGATCACGGATTCCAGCGATCCGTCCGTTGTTGCGGGGCCGCCCGCGCTTTCGGTCGCGAGTGAGACCGGGCCGAGCTATGCCCGGAGCATCGCCCGCATCGGTGCCCATGTGGCCGAGGCGCTGGGGTACGCCCACGAGCAGGGGATTCTCCACCGGGACATCAAGCCCTCGAACATCCTGCTTGATAACCACGGCACGCCCTGGGTCACGGATTTTGGACTGGCCAAGGCCACGGCGGATGAGGATCTGACCCACACCGGCGACATCGTCGGGACAATCCGCTACATGGCACCTGAGCGGTTCCACGGTCGTTGCGACGCCCTCTCCGACGTCTATGCTCTGGGCCTGACCCTGTACGAGCTCCTGGCTCGCGTCCCTGCCTTCGAGGGGGCCGATCGGAATCAGTTGATTCGTCAGGTCCACCTCGAGGAGCCGCCTCGACTCCGCAAACGGGATCCGACGATCCCGAGGGACCTGGAGACGATCGTGCACAAGGCGATCGAGAAGGATCCGGGGCATCGCTATCTCTCGGCCGTCGCGCTGGCGGAAGACCTGCGGCGGTTCCTCGAAGACCGTCCGATCCTCGCCCGCCGTGCAACCTTGACCGAGCGAACCCGGCGCTGGAGCCGGCGCAATCGCACGACCGCGGCACTCGCGGTCACGACTGCGGGGTCGGTCCTCCTTGCGGCCGTGGTGGGTTGGACGGGATATGTCATCACCACCCAGGCGCTCAAGGGAGAGCAGAATCGTCGGACCGAGGCCGAAATCGCGACACGTCAAGCACGAGAAGCCACGCGCCGCGCGGAGGAGAATGTGTCGCTGTCGCTCGAAGTCTTCGAAGAACTATTTGAGAAGCTCGCGGCCAACGACAATCATTTACTCCCCCCCCCGCCGGGTCTCCCTCACGTGCAACACAAACCGAACATGGACCCACCACCGCCACCACCCGAAGAAAATTTGGACCGCCCTCCCCCGCCACCGCGCGGTCCGGGTGGCCCTTTCGATCGTATGGCTTTTCCGATGGACGCAAAGCATGGTCCGCCGCCGGGGAGGTCCGAAGAGGACACCGCATTGCTTGAGAGCATGCTTATGTTCTACGATCGATTCGCCCAACGAAACGCGACGAATCCAAGGCTTCAGGGCGAAGCAGCGTGGGCCTATCGCAAGGTCGGCGCTCTCTACTCCAGGCTCGGCCGCGATCAGGAGGCGGAATCGGCCTACCAACGAGCTATCACCATGTTCGAGGAACTGATCGTTCAATTTCCCGATGTCACCGAGTATCGCTCGAGGTTGGTTGAAACCTATATCATGGCCGATCCTTGGTCCTCGCCTCCCGCCTCCCTTGAACAGCTCGAGCAACGATTGCGCAGGGCGCAAGTCCTGATCGATAAGCTGGGAGATGAGTCGCCCGAGAATCTGGGATACATCCAGGAGAGAGTTCATGTCTATGCTAAGCTTGGAGCCGTTCTGCAACGGCGAAAGCAATTAGCCGCGGCTTCCGCGTGCTATGAACAAGCGATTGCGCTGGGCGGCTCGCTGATCCAGCGCTCCCATAATTCCAGGCGTGCCCTCCTTGACCGTGCGTTCAGTGAGGAAGCACTGGCACTGCTTCAGTATCAGCGCGGTCAGAATGAGGAGACTCGGCGGCTGCTCAATGCGGCAGTATCTGATCTCCGCACTCTCTCGGGGGAGGACTCGATGTTCTCACCCCCTCCCGAGTCGTTTGAAACCTTGGCCGAGTCATTCACGATGCTAGGCGATACCGCGCGGGCCGAGGAGATCCGTCGCTGGGCGGCGGCCGCCCGGACTCGTCCTCGCGGTTTTCCACTTCGCCCAGGCCGAGGTTCCCGGCCTTCAGCCAGAAATTTTGACCCATCGTCCCACACGGGCGAAGGAAGGTTGCCTTGAGAGCCTGCGTGTGCGGATGTCGCTTCGAGGGCACGGTCCACCAAGCCTTTTGACCCGCCACTTGGAATGACGAGGGCACACTCGCAGCTCGTCGATATCAGCAAAGTCGTTCTCGTCCTTTCCTATCCATTGATATTTAAGGGGATCCGCACAATGGAATTCTTATCTCGGTGTGGAAGCAAAGTCATGGCTGTTGGCCTGACTCTCGCATTGGCGACAGCCGTAGCCAGCGCCCAAGGTCCTGGTGGCCCTGGTGGCTTCGGTGGACCTGGTGGTCCCGGTGGCTTCGGCGGTCCTGGAGGCCCCGGTGGACCGTCTCTGGTCATGTCACCGGAAGTCCAGAAGGATCTAGGGCTCACGGATAAGCAAGAGGCCCAGATTAAGAAAGTGGCGGCGGCGATGGACCGCAAACGACGTGAACTCTTCGCGGAAGCGGGTGATCAGGGGGGCGATCCGCGGGCAGGAATGTCGGCGATGAGAGACATGCAACGTGAGGCGGAATCGACGATCACCAAGTCCCTCAATAAGCGACAGAAGGACAGACTCGCCCAACTCGAACTCCAGCGCGAAGGACCGTCGGCTCTCGCCCGCAAGGAGATTGCGTCCAAGGTCAAGCTGACCACAGCGCAAAACAAGGAAGTCAAAACCATCGTTGATGAGATGCGCTCGGCCATGGCCAGTTCCATGCCCCGCCCGCCCGGCGGCGGTCCGGACGGTCCCGCAACGAAAGGGGGCCGACGTGGTGGTCGAGGTGGTGGTGATACCACGGGCAACGGAGCCGCTTCCGGCGATGAAGGAGTCACCGGCGACAACAGGGCGACGGCCACCGAAAATGGAACCCCGGCCCCGCGCGGAGGAGGCCCCGGCGGCGGACGAACCCGTGGCGCGGGCGGACCTGGAGGCGGGCGCCCTGACTTCAACAGCCCTGAGTTTCAAGCAATGATGACCAAGATGCGCGAGACTCAGGAAAAGATTCGCACCACGGCCACCGAGAAGATCAACGAGGTCCTTACGACCGAGCAAAAAACGGCATACGAGAAACTGCTCGGCAAGCCGTTCGACTTCTCAAAAATCAGTCGCGGCCCGGGAGGTCCCGGGGGGCCTGGCGGTCCTGGTGGCCCCGGAGGAGGGCCAGCCGGGAACGGGCGAGGACGGCCGAATACGGATTCTTAATTGGCGTCAGTTGCACCGGAACACTGAGAGCCTGTCCCCGAAGGCGAATCCAACTGGAGTCTTTGCTGAGCTTCCGGGTCCCATGCGGGAACGCCTGGCCTCTGGGACGCACGGGTTCCGAGTACGTACGGAACCCGTGGCCCCCCACCGTCCTTCATTTTTCGGTGAAGCCTGACCTGCCGAGCCAGCCATTGAGCACCGGCGATTGGACATGGAGAGTTGAAAGGATCTTTCATGAGGCGTGACCACGATGCTTCGAGCCGACGCGCGTTTCTTGGCGCGTTCGCGGCGGGCGCTACGTTTTTCACAACGCGCGGGCTTTTTGCCGAGCAACTCGCACTCACTCCGTCCCGGACGGAAGGCCCGTTCTATCCGGATCGGCTTCCGCTCGACACCGACAACGACCTGATCATCATCAATGATGGGATTACACCGGCCGTGGGGGAGATCACCCACCTGACCGGCCGTCTCCTCAGTGAGACAGGGACTCCAATCCGCAACGCGACGATCGAGATCTGGCAGTGCGACGCCAACCAGGTCTATCTTCACACGGGCGATAGCGACGGCAAGAGAGACCAGCAGGACAAGAATTTCCAAGGGTTCGGCCGGTTCACCACCGGGTCGACCGGAGAATACTACTTCCGGACCATCAAGCCGGTTCCCTACCCTGGCCGACCTGCCCCCCACATTCATATCAAGGTCAAGAAGGGGGGGCGGGAGATTCTCACCACCCAACTGAACATCGCCGGCCATCCTGGGAATGACGTCGATGGTGTCGTGCTCGAAGGGATTGGCGTCTTTGACCGGGAACTGTTGATGGCCGAGTTCAAGCCAATCAAAAATTCCAAAATTGGTGAATTGACCGCCCATTTTGAGATGATTCTCGGCCGGACTCCGGACGAGAGCACGTTCAAGCCGGGATCGACCACTTCGCGTTGACCACGCGACGTTTGGGGACTTCGACTCACCATTCGCAAGCGAAAGAGAGCACCAATGCGAGCGCGAGCCTGGATCACATCAGCATTGGGATTTGCTGCGGTAGTAGCCTCGGTGTCGATCGCGACAGCGCAAGGGCCAGGCCGCGGTCGAGAGGGGGACCCAAGACCGGCCAACGCCGACGATCTTGTGGCCCGGATGATGGCGTTCGACAAGGACAAGGACGGAACGCTGACGAAGGCCGAAGTCACCGATGAGCGGCTGCACCGACTCTTCGACCGCGCGGATGAAAACAAGGACGGTTCCGTCACCAAGGAAGAACTCGCCACCCTGGCGAGCAAGGAACCGGCAGCCAGAGCAGGCGGACCTCCCGGTGGTGGACCGGGCGGATTCATGAGGGGAGGTTTTCGCCCGGGCGAAGTCTTCCCCATGATGCTCCAGGACCGACTGGAACTCACCGCCGACCAGAAAAAACAGGTGGCGGACCTTCAGAAAGAGGTCGATGCCTCGCTCGAGAAAATCCTCAACGACGAACAGAAGGCACAGCTCAAAGAGATGCGCGAACGCGGCCCCGGCGGGTTTGGAGGACCGGGTGGTCCCGGCGGCCCTCCTGGAGGACGCGGTCGCCCCGGGAACGACCGGCCTCGTCCTCCGGTTGACCGACCTCAGTAACAGGGAGAGTCCTTCTCGATTGTTCTCTCCCCGCCAGGCTTGGATTTCCAGGATCGTGGTAAGCCAGGACGTACGGTCATGAGATTGAGAGCGCCTCTTGTCGACATCAAGAGGCGCTCTTCTCAAACCTCGACGAAGGGGGCGGATCGCTCTTGTCCCATCAGTTCGGCTTCATCGACGAGCCCCTGATTTTCCGGGATCTCGGCTTGAGGGACCGGCCCTTTTCCGAAGAGGAGATAGAGGACCGGTAGCGCCAGCATGGTCAGAAACGTATCACAGACCATCCCAAAGAAAACGACCGTGGCGAGCGGACGCTGCACCTCAGCGCCGACCCCTGTCGAGAGCATCATCGGGGCAAAGCCAAGGGCGGCGACCGCGCCGGTCATCAGCACCGGCCGGAGCCGGGCAAGTCGGGCCTGTTCGATGGCCTCGCGCTTGGAAACGCCGTGCGCCATGCGGTCGCGGATGTAGCTGACCAGAACCAAACCTTCCAGCATCGAGGCCCCCGCAAGCGCCACGAAGCCGACGCCTGCCGAGATCGTGAACGGCATCCCGCGCAACCAGAGACCCAGCACGCCTCCGACCCGCGCAAATAAGACGCCACTGAAGATCATCAGGGCGTCGCGAACCGAATGGAAGGTCAGATACAGCAGGCTGAGGACAAGCGCCAGGGCCAGCGGAACGACGATCATCAGCCGCTGCTCAGCGCGGCGCATGTTCTCGAACTGGCCTCCCCATTCGAGATAATAACCGGTCGGCAGACTGACTTCCCGTTCGATGCGTCGCTGGGCTTCTTCAACGAACGATCCGATATCGCGTCCGCGCACGTTCGACTGAACGACGATCCTCCGCTGCCCCCACTCGCGCTGGATGGTCGACGGGCCAGTCGTCTCCACCACGCTGGCTAGCCGAGTCAGCGGAAGCCGTTGCCCCGCGGCGGTTTCAATCATGATCTTTTCAAGTGAGCGCGGATCGTCACGATAAGTCATCGGCAGGCGGACGACCAAGGGGAATCGCCGGTCGTGCTCGAGAATCGCGCCCACCGGAATTCCTCCCGCAGCTTTGATGGTATCAAGCACCTGCCGCGCGGGGATCCCGTGCCGAGCGAGCGCATCGCGGTTGACCTCGACGCGGAGAACGGGCAGTCCCGTGACCTGTTCGGTGCTCACGTCCGCAGCGCCCCGGATCTGCTTGACGACACGTTCGATCTCGGCCCCTTTGTCCTTGAGCAACTCGAGGTCTTCGCCGAACAGCTTGATCCCAAGGTCGGCCCGGATCCCGGCGACCATTTCATTGAGGCGCAGCTCGATCGGTTGGCTATAGACGGCTCTCATGCCCGGCAAGGTCTCCGTGACCTTGGCCATCTCCTCGACGAGTTGGTCCTGCGATGTTGCCTTCTTCCAGCGATCGCGTGACTTGAGCGTGACGTAAACGTCCGAGACCTCGAAACCCATCGGGTCGGTCGCAACCTCGGCAGTTCCGGTTCGGCTCCAGATCTGCTCGATCTCATCGGGGAAAGATTCCTTCAGAAGTGCCTCGATCCTGGTGCCGTATTCGAGTGACTCCTCCAGGCTCACGCTGGCCAGCCGGATTGTGTTGATGACGATCGTCCCTTCGTTGAGCCGAGGCACAAATTCCGAACCAAGGCTGAGGCCAAGGATCGTCGTGCCGATCGTGATCGATCCGACGAGGCCGAGTGTCGTCCAGGGGAATCGGAGGCCGAGCCGAAGCATCGGCTGAAAGAGACGATGAGCGATCTTGTCGACCCAGGTCTCTCGATCCCTCATAGCCCGAGGCAGCCCCAGCGAGGCCAGGGCAGGCATGAGGGTCAGCGACAAGACCATCGAGCCGGCCAGCGCAAAAACGACCGTCAGGGCCATCGGCCGGAACAGCTTCCCTTCAATCCCCTGCAAGGTGAGGATCGGCAAATAGACGATCATGATGATCAGTTCACCGAACATCGTCGGCTTCCTGACCTCAACTGCCGCCTCGCGAATGACGTCAAGCTTCGAGCGGTTCGAACGGTCATGCGCCAGGTGTCGGACGCAGTTTTCGACCATGACCACCGAGCTATCGACGACGAGTCCAAAATCGATTGCGCCCAAGCTCATCAAGCTTCCGGCAATGCCGACACGCTCCATCATCGTCACGGCGAAGAGCATCGAGAACGGAATCGCCGAGGCCACAATCAGCCCGGCGCGGAAGTTTCCCAGAAAGGCGAACAGAACGGCGATGACCAGAACCGCCCCCTCGAACAAGTTGCGCTCGACCGTCTTGAGCACCTGGTCGACGAGGTGGGTCCGTTCATAGACAGGGCTAATCTCAACCCCTTTGGGAAGGGCGGACTTGACCTCTTCCAGCGCTTTATGAAGCGCCATCGTAACGAGCCGCGAGTTCTCTCCCATCCGCATGAAGGCAAGGCCGAGGATCACCTCCCCTTGACCGTTCGCAGTGGCCCCCCCGCGTCTGATCCGATGGCCAAGTGCGACCTCGCCGAGATCGCCGATCCGGATCGGCACACCGTCGCGGGCCGTGATCACGATCTTGCCGATCTCTTCGAGCGACCGGGCCCGGCCAACACCCTGGACCAAGGTTGACTCTCCGGCCCGCAAGATGTAACCGCCGCCGACGTTCTTGTTGTTCTCCTCGAGGGCCTGGATGACCTCATCGAGCGACAGGCCGTACTTGGCGAGCCTGGTCGGGTCGACACGCACCTCGTACTGTTTGGCGAGACCTCCCCAGGGGTTCACCTCCGCAACACCCGGCACGCGCAACAAGCGGGGGCGAACCACCCAATCCTGGATGGACCTGAGCTCAGCCAGGTCATACTCCGGGTTCTCGCTAGTGATGATGTAGTGGAAGACTTCCCCAAGTCCGGTGGCCACCGGCCCCATCGTAGGCCGCTCGATATCGTTGGGAAGTTGGACCTCGCCCAGCCGCTCGTTGATCTGTTGACGGGCGAAGTAAATGTCCGTCCCGTCCTCGAAGATGGCAACAACCTGTGAGAGGCCGAACTTCGAGATCGAGCGCACATCCTCGAGTCCTTTCAGACCTCCGAGGGCCATCTCAACCGGGAAGGTGATCTGGCGTTCAATCTCTTCGGGAGCCAGTTCGGGGGCCGTCGTGTTGATCTGGACCTGGACCGGTGTGGTGTCGGGGAAGGCGTCCAGCGGCAAGTAGATCGCGGCTCGAACTCCCAGGACGATCAGCACGCCCCCCAATAAGAGAACGACGAACCGGTTCTTCAGACTGAAATCAATCAGCGCATTCAGCATCAGGGAGCTCCTTCCTGGTCGGCGGACTTATTCGCAGCAGCCCGCACCGATTGCGCCGCGCATGATCTCGGTCTTGAGTAGAAAGGCTCCCTTGGTGACGACCCGCTGACCTGGTTTCAAGCCCCAGGCCACCTCGACGACGTCGTTATGATCGGTCGGTTTGGTGACGACCCGCTGAGCGCGATACTGCCCTGACTCTTCGAGGGGGAGAAAGACCAGGTCGGTGCCATCCTTGCGCTGGACGGCCGCCTTGGGAACGACGATGGCCTTGTGCTCGGCACCGATCTGGATGTCGGCTTCGCCAAATTGGTTCGCCCGCAGTCGGCCGTTCGGGTTTGCCAGCTCCGCCCGGATCCGGGAGGTCCGGGTTTTGTCGCTGACTTCGGTTCCCACCCAGGTCACTTCGCCCAGAAAGGCGTGACCTTGTCCGTTCGGATCAGCCCCCGAGATTGTGAACGAGACCGGCTGCCCTGGCGCGATCAAGGAAATATCACGTTCGTAGACGTCGATCCAGAGCCACATCCGTGAGGTGTCGGCCACGGCGAAAAGCTGGCTGGTCGCTTGCACCGCCTCGCCCTTGACGGCGTGGCGGAGGACAACGACCCCATCGATCGGGGAGACGACGTCCAGCAGGTTACGCGTGTCCTTGTTCTTGATGATTTCGGCGAGCTGGTCGTTGTCGAACCCGAGGTTCCGAAGCTTCTGCTCAGCGTCCATCGCGCTGGTCTGGGCCTGGTTGAGAGCCGTCATGACCTCAAGCTCAGCGCGTGCCGGAACCGCGCCCGACTGGCTGAGCGACTTGGTCCGCTCAGCCGTGGCCTGAGCCAGCCGGACGGCCGAATGAGCCGAAAGGAGTTGGCCCTTGGCGGCGCTGACCTCGGCCGAGTCAACGACGGCTAACACCTCGCCACGCCGCACGGTCTGGCCGAGGTCGACGCGGATCTCGGAAAGGAAACCGGTGACGCGCGGGCTGATCTCGGCGTAGTGGTTTGCGTCGTACGCCGTTTCCGCGTTCGAGCCCAGACGGTGCGAGTGAACCTCCTCCGCAACCAGGGCCGTCTGGATACCAACTTGGCGGACCATCTTGGCCGTGGCCAACTTGACAACCGGCAAGGGCTGCCGGCAAGGCTCAGAGAGTTCACCCGGCGCGAGCGGCCCAATCTTTCTGGGACTCTTGGCACAGTCGGGGCACAGCACCTCGGGCTTGCCGTGTGTCGCACACCAGCCGTCGTCGGGGAGGGAGGCCGAAGTTGTCGACGTATTCCCACACTCAACACAGAAGCTCGCGGGCAGCCCGTGCCCTTTCGGACACATCTCGATCTTATAGGCTTTCTCGACGTCGGGGTGGCACTTGGTACAAATCTCTTCGGGAATGTTGCCGTGCTGCTTGCAGAGCGGCAGTGTTTTGATCAACTCCTCGTGGCAGAGGGTGCAGAACTTCTCGGGAACTCCGTGCTCTTTGCAGTAGAGGCCCGCGTCGTTCGCTTCACCTGGGTTCGCGTCGCCTCCTCGATTCCAAGCTCCGACACGCGCCCAATGGGGCATCCAAGCCGGGCGCACAAGCGCCAGCCCCACTCCGATGACACTCAGTGCAACCAACGGCGCAAGCGCAATCAGGATCGTTCGCTTCATGAGTCAATCCTCGTCTCAATGTCGAGATTCACTCACTCCTCGCAAGCCGCGCAGCATAGGGCTGACGAACTGGCGAAAGTGATAACCAGATGACGTGAGGGTCCGGTGGCCCAAGAGGCGGGCCGGCGGTCGAGGTTCAGCGCATTAAAAAAGGAAGGTGCGCTGGGGGGCGACTCAGCAGCGATAGTTCTGCAGGAACGAGCGCACGGCGAGGGCATTCCCCCACCGGCCCAGTCCGGTCGATGCCCCCTTTTGGCTCAGCGAGAAGAGCAAATGCAATGGGGTGGGGAGGAGCAGGCCAACGATGATCGAGTGGCCAGTGGCGTGGGCCCCGAGGAAGCGGATGTGATCCGCTTGAACGGCTCCTTGGCAAATGCAATTGTCCCCTTCCTCGGGACATTGGTCAGGCGCCGACGAGTCGTGCGATGGACTTCCCGAAACATCGTGACGGTGCGCACCCTGACCGAACTCAGCCGCCCCGCAGAGAAGCGGGCAGAGGGTGATGAGAATCGCCAGGAATGTCGCCAAAATCGATCGCACGCGTTTCAGACTCGCTCGTGAAGGCGCAAGGCCCATTCTCTTAAGCATAAGGTTACAGCGGCCAAGGTCAAGGGATTCTCCGATCCTGTTGACGACAAGTCGCCGTATTCCGCTACTCTCCTCAATCGGATGGATTCGCGATAATCTGAAATGCGAATGATTGAGCGAGAGTCAGAAAAGTGATGCATGCTTGGAAGTCTTCCCAAGGAACAAGTTCGTTATCACCCGACGGGGCATCCGCCACTTCTCACAATCAACACATAAAAATCCGAGAATTTCACGAAACCAATTTCACTCTGGCGAAGATAAAACAAGGAGCCCCAGCCACGTAACCTGAGCAAACCCGTGAGACAGGCCCCCAATCACGGCCCATGTTCAAGCCGTATGGTAGGGAGAGTCACCGAGTGAGATGGTACGTCCGGTATCAACCGCCTCTTGGGCCTTGATGGCAATCTCCGTAATCCGGCAGGCCTCAGGCAATGTGAGTGGAGGTGGTGCTTCTCCACGTAGCGAACGGGCAAACTGGGTAAAAATATCCGTCTGCGGGCTCAGATCAAGAGGCCGAGGCGGGCTGTCGGCGGTGGTGAGTATGACTTTCCGCTCGATCAGTGCGGTCTCGATGACGCCATGAGTCCCGGCGATCCGCAGGCGTTCGTCCGCGTGCGAAGGCGCTGCGGTCGGGCGGAGATAGTCGAGTGTGAGCGAAGCCACACCGCCATTGCGCATCGTCATGACAAAAGCCGCCTGGCTACCGCAGGCCGGGAAATCAGGGCGAACCGTCGTCCCCTCGCGCCCGATCACCTCGGTGAACTGATCACCGAGGATCCAGTACAGCCAGTCGAACGCGTGGATCCCGACCCACGGTGCAAGCCCAGGAAAGGTCTCACGGCTGCGGTAGAAGTCCGGGCGGGCCTTTCCCCACTTGTATGTCTTCTGGCTGAAGCTCATCACGGGATTGCCAATCTCCCCGTCACGAACCGCCTGCCTTACCGTCGCCAACTCCGACACACCCCGCATCGTGTGCATGGGAACGAGGGCCGTACTCGACTTCCGCGCAGCCTGGTACAACTGCTTAAGTGTAGGTAAATCCATCGCCAGCGGCTTCTCCGCCATGACCGGCAGCCCACGTTCCAGGCAGAGCTTGATCCAAACCGGGATCCGATCGCAACGGCCGCAGACCTGCACCACGTCCAATCGCTCGACATCCAGCATCTTCCGCGCATCGTCATACCGGTTTGTATCGACCGTCTGCCCTGGGGCATGGTCGAAGGCACCGGTGGTCTCCTCCGGCCCGGCGGCAGCGACTGCCACGAGCTTCAGTCCCGGGACGAGTTGCAGCGCGGGCGCGTAGGTCTGCCAATGTCCCGTCGAGCCGATCAGGCCGAGTCGCATCCGACCACTCCTCTCAAATGATCCGCCGGAAGGCCGCCCGGGATCGTTTGTTCACATTCTGGTTCGCGCGGACGCCCCTCCTTACCGCCCCACAATACCCGGTGCCGGCTGGCAAGGCGACCGACCCGGCAAATGACGGCAGCGTTGCCGCATCGGCCGTCTTCGATTCCGTAAGACATTTTTTGCACCTATGTTGGATAACCTCCATCCTCCCGTTACTGTTGGAGTTTGTGCGGTCGGAGTCGCTGTCACCGGAGCGGCTCCCGATGGTTGCCGTGGCATTTCAAAACGCCCGACGCCCCCGCACGGAGAACGACTGCTGAGATCCACTTTGAGATGGCGCTCGATCAGATGACGGCCCACGAAACGAGCCGGTTTCGATCAGGAGATTCTCTGAATGAGGTATTCACGTCGGTCATTCCTGGCGGGGGCGGCGTCGACCCTGGTTTGGGGACGCACGGGTTGGTCCGCCCAGCGCCGGCCGAAAATCGCCGCACTGACGACAATTTTCCATAAATACTCTCACTCAGAACACATCATCGATCGTTTCTTGGACGGCTACGGCTGGGATGGGCAGCATCATCGGCCGGCGATGGACGTTGTCTCGCTGTATGTCGAACAAGTCGGGAAGAACGACCTCAGTCGAGAGCGGGCGATGCGGCACCCGCAGATGAAGATCTATCCCACCATCGCCGACGCCCTGACGTGCGGCGGAAGCACGCTGGCGGTCGATGGTGTCTTGCTCATCGGAGAACACGGGAAGTACCCGGCCAACGAGAAGGGACAACAACTCTATCCTCGCTACGAATACTTCCAACAAGTTGTGGACGTCTACCGCAAGAGTGGGAAGACAGCCCCCTTGTTCAACGACAAGCACCTGTCTTGGAGTTGGGACCACGCTAAAGAAATGGTCGAGACCGCCAAGACCATGGGTTTTGGTCTGATGGCCGGATCGTCCCTTCCGGTGACCTGGCGCCAGCCCTCGGCCGACTTACCCCGAGGCGCAGAGGTTGAAGAGGCGGTCGGCATTTGGGGCGGCGGGATCGATGGCGGAGACATCCACGTGATCGAGGCTTTGCAGGCCATCGTGGAACGTCGACGCGGCGGTGAAACCGGGGTGAGGGCGGTCCAGGCGTTGCGCGGAGAAGCCTTCTGGAAGGCGCTTGAATCCGGCTCTTGGGATGCCGGCGGTTGGGATCCGAAGTTGCTGGAAGCCTGCCTGAGCCGTAGCCATCAGCTCAACCCGGCCCGGCCAACATACAGCAACGTATTTCCATCCAACGCCGACTTGCGCCGGCTTGCCCCCGAGTCGTACGCCTATCGATTCGAGTACGCCGACGGACTTAAGGCCAGCATCATCCAGTTCCAGCAAAGTCGTGGGAAACCCGAGGGCGGAGTGGTTGGCGATTGCAACGTTGCCGCCCGACTCAAGGGGAACGAGGTTTTCTCCGTCCAGTTTTACCTCCCCTACTACTCGATGCGCAACTTCTTCAGCCCGCTGGTTCATCACATCGAGACTCTCTTCCTCACCGGCAAGGCCCCTTATCCGATCGAGCGGACCTTGCTCACGACCGGCATGACCGCCAGCGGCGTCGAGTCGCTCTTCCAGAAGCAGAAACGCCTGGAAACCCCACACTTGGCAGTCCCGTACCAACCCACCGCCGAATCCACATTCTGGAGATCGTGAATGCTCACCCGACGAACCTTTCTGGCGACAGCGGGCGCGGCTCCATTGCTGGTCAACTCCGCCTTGGGCGAACCCGAACCACCGGCCCGCAAGAAAATCGCGATCATCAGCACGGTCTGGACCTACCACTCGCATAGCCAGCACATGGGCGACCGCTTTCTTGTGGGTTACCCTCGCCACGGCCAGTGGCACAATCCCCCCCTTGACGTGGTCTCCCTCTACGTCGATCAGCGGCCCGAGGGAGACCTCAGTGCCAAGCGCGCTGCCGAACACGGCTTTACGGTCTATCCCAGCATCGCCGAAACGTTACGCTGTGGCGGAGACAAGCTGTCCGTGGATGGAGTGGTGATCATCGGTGAGCACGGCAATTACCCCCGCAACCAGAAAGGACAGAACCTCTACCCCCGCTACGAGTTCTTCCAGCAAGCGATCGAAGTTTTCGAGAAAGACGGCCGAGCGGTTCCGATCTACAACGACAAGCACCTGTCATACAGCGCTGAGAAGGCCGCCAGGATGGTCGCGGACTCGAAACGGCTGAAATTCGCCTTCCTTGCAGGATCGTCATTGCCTGTCACCTGGCGCCTGCCCCCCGTCGAAGTCCCCTATGATGCGGTGATCGAGGACGCCCTGATGGTGGGCATCGGCGGCTCCGACGCGATGGACTACCACGCCCTCGAAGCGTTGCAATGCATGGTCGAACGCCGCAAAGGGGGCGAAACCGGCATCAAATCCGTCCAAATGCTCGAGGGAGACGCCGTCTGGAAGGCTGGCGAGGAGGGAGTATGGTCCCGCCGTCTCCTCGAAGCCGCACTCTCGAGGAGCGACTCCTTGCAAGGGTATTCCCAACTCGACTCGCGCCCCCAGGACCTGGCCAACAACGGAGAACTGCCCGGCCTGGTCAAGACCCCGTCCGCCTACCTGATCGAGCGGAACGACGGTCTTCGCACCACCCTGCTGATGCTCAACGGTGCGCTCGAAGATTACACCTTCGCCGCCCGGCTCCAAGGAGGGCAAATCCTCTCGACCCAGTTCTTCCTCTCACCGAAGCCGAACGTCACCTATTCGGCCTGTCTCGTGGCCCAGATTGAAGACATGATCATGACGGGACAGGCCCCCTACCCCGTCGAGCGCACCCAGATCACCAGCGCCATGCTCGACCGCTTGCTCGACTCCAAAGTCGAAGGGCACCGACGTCTTGAGACCCCCGAACTCAAGATTGCCTACCGGGCACCGCGAGAATCCCGATTTGGCGACTAACTCACCGCGAGAACAACGTCCACTCCTACTCGACAACTCTCTGAAACGGTCGCTGCTGAAGCGAAACCTGGTGGGCCATACCCACCCTCCAAAAGCCAAACCGGCTTCTCACACCCGCCAAGTTTCGAGAACCGAACTCATGTGTGAACCATCGTGCCACAAAGCTTTGACATTGCCGGCCCCCGACCGCCGGGGAAGTCTCGCCGTAGCGTGCCTCTTGCCGATTTTCCTGGGATTCGTCAGCGGCCCTCGTGCTAGCGCCGAGGATCAAAAATTCGCAACGCATGCACGCTTCTTTTTCACCTCACAAGGGAAAACGGCGCTGGTGAATGCGGATGGATCGGGTCTCCAATACTTCAACTTCGAAAAGCCCGGCCAAGCGACCTGGCAACCCGGTCCAATGTTCCCCGACGGGCATCGCGTTCTCTTTCTGAGCATGGAACCGCGACGCGACGGCCCGGGTCGGTCGTTTGAAGAATACTACACGCAAACGCCAACTCACCTGTGGGTGCACGATCTTGAGAGCGGATCATTGGAAGAGGTCTGCACGAAAGAGCGGCTGGCCCCCTTCATCACTCCGGCCTTGTTGCTGGGAGACGACCGGATCTTGGTGCAGGTGGTGCGAAAGCAGGTCGGCCAGATCTACAGCGTCCGTCTCGACGGGACCGATGCACGCGAGTTTACCAAGGCGGGCGAGGGCCTCCCGTACGGACTGAGCCTCAGCCCCGACCGCCAGCGGGTGGCCTTCCATCTGGCCAGTCCGCAAGGATATCAGGTCTGGACCAGCGACATCGACGGTTCGAAGCGTGTCAAGGTCGCAGCGCAGCCCGGGCACCTCTATTTCGGCACCAGTTGGTCGCCGGACGGCCGCTGGATCCTCTACGTCGACTGCATCGACGGCGACGACCCCGGGCACGATTGGGCCGACGTCTGCCTCGGTCGCGCCGATGGCAGCGAACACCGAGTGCTCACGAGCGGACAAGCGATGTGGTTCGCGGCGACCTACGGCAACCCGCAAACGCGAGGAGGCGGATCCAATGTCCCGGTCTGGACCCGTGACGGCAGCATCCTCTTTCCCCGCCGTCTCCCCGGCTCAAAAGTCGCCTGGGAATTCCAACCGCAGCGCCCCGATGTGGACCATTTCAACCGCGACTACAAACCCGAACTCGCACGCGGCGGTACCGAAATCTGCCGGCTTGATCCGCGCGACGGTCGTATCACCGCGCTGACACACAACAATCCGCCGGCATGGGACTTCCGCGTCAGCGAATCGTCCGACGGCAAACAAATCGTTTTTTGCCGAACGATCACAGGCGAATCACCCGCAATCTGGGTGATGGATGCCGATGGCAAGAACCCGCGTCAAATCACGCGAGGAATCGATGATCGCGGAGCAGATCACCCGCGTTGGCTTCCCCAATTGCCTTGAGAACGAGTGCGAACTCTCGCAGGCAGGGAGGGAATTGCGCCCCCCCTGCCTGAGCCGGATCTTGGGAATCATTCAAGCTCCGGATCAGTAACCGCTTACCCTTCGCAACTCCAAGCACTCAAGAGTTTGCATTCGCTCATCTTCAGGCGGCGGCGCACCGATCAAGTCGATTCGGGAACCTTCTTCACGACCGCATCTTCAGGCCCCAAGAGTCGCCCATCCTCTGATCGAAGCTCCAGCCTGCGAACCGGCCTCCCCCCCTCACGATCGAGCAAGACCGAGTGCGCCTCACCACGTTCGTAGAACGTGTCCTCACCCCACTGCCTCAAACCGACGACGACATAGAAAAGGCCACGCCCTTTCGACGTCAGATGATACTCCTGGTACGCGCTCCCATCGGATGCCGGCGCGAGTTCCAGAATACCCTGGGCCACCAAGGTCCGCAGCCGGGCCGCCAGGATGTTCTTGGCCACGCCCAAACTCTTCTGAAATTCACCGAACCGGCGCATGCCATCGAATGCGTCGCGTATGATCAGAAGCGACCACCAATCCCCGATCGCGTCCAAAGACCTCGCAACGGGACACTCCGCTCCTTCAAGACTCGTTCGCTTGACCATGTCTCCCTCCAGGCGCCGGCAGTGCCGATCATCCTCGACAAACAAGCCACCAGCCGAACACCCTCGCAAATACCCACCTCCCTCGACGACCCAACAACAGCCGATCGGTCATCCGCTGTCCTCGAAACTCGTCAATCCGGCAACTCCAGTTGCATGATAAAACCAAGTTCGGCATAATGCAATCGGTTTCGTTATGCAACCACATGGTCTGTCTGAAGGAGGCTGACGATGTCCGTCGAGAACAGGTCGAAGTCGAGCACCGGCGGGATTAGCGAATCAAGAGTTGAGCCATTGCGGAGGGAGTTGATCGTGGCCGAATCGGCTCCCCCTCCCGCGCTGTCGCGCTCGGTCGTCATTCTTTTCGCGATCGCCGCCGGTCTGAGTGTTGCCAACGTGTACTTCGCACACCCGTTGCTCGATGCCGTTGCGAATGAATTCCGGATCAGCCATGCCTCAGTAGGTCTCGTCGTGGCCGCCACGCAAACCGGGTATGCGTTGGGACTACTCTTGCTGGTCCCGCTGGGGGACCTCCTGGATCGCCGTCGGCTCATCGTCAGTCAGTTGCTGTTGTCCGCGTTGGCGCTCATCATCGTGGCCTTTGCTCCTACGATCGGTGTGCTGTTGGTGAGCATGGTGACGGTCGGACTTCTCGCCGTCGTGGTGCAGACGCTTGTGGCGTTCGCGGCGAGTTTGGCCGCTCCCACTGAGCGTGGGCAAGTGGTCGGTACCGTCACAAGCGGCGTCGTGCTCGGCATTCTGCTAGCCCGTGTCGTGGCTGGCCTTCTGGCGGATCTCGCCGGCTGGCGCTCGGTCTATCTTACCTCCGCGGTCGTCACGTTCCTCATGGCCGTGGTCTTGTTCCGAATCCTGCCGGACCATCAGCCCGCAGGTTCGCGACCGTCCTATCCGCAATTGCTGCGTTCGGTGTTCGCGCTGTTCGTGGAGGAGCCGATCCTGCGAATCCGAGCCGGAATCGCGCTGTTGATTTTTGCGTCGTTCAGCGTCTTCTGGACGTCCCTGGTGCTCGTGCTCAGCGCACCGCCGCTTTCCATGTCGCAGACCGCGATCGGGATGTTCGGACTCGCGGGGGTGGCGGGAGCGCTCGCAGCAGGCCGAACGGGCGGGCTCGTCGATCGTGGCTGGGCGCATTGGACCACCGGCCTCGGCTTGAGCCTCTTGCTAGTCTCATGGATACCGATCGGGTTCACACAGCAGTCCCTCGCCGCATTGATCGTCGGCGTCATCCTCCTGGACCTTGCGATCCAGGCGGTACACGTCACCAACCAGAGCCTGATCTTCACCGTGCGTCCTGAGGCGCGCAGCCGACTCGTCGCCGGCTACATGGTCTTCTATTCGCTCGGCAGTGGCCTTGGTTCACTCACGTCGACCCTCGCTTTTGCCTCGAGCGGCTGGACCGGAGTTTGTCTGCTGGGAGCCTCCTACAGTACACTCGCGCTCCTGTTCTGGGCGATCACCCTCCGATCCGCGGCACTTACCCCAGCATCAGCCTCATGTTCGCAACTCGCACGCGGCACGTGCCTTGATGCATGAATTCGTCCTCGTGATCAGTCTATTGTGGCTTCTCTATTCAAATTGTCACAAAAACGTGAGGGAATTCTCGAAACACGGCCTGACATTTTTTAATTATTCGCAGCAAAAAACTAAGCGGTGACTACAAAAAATTAATCGCATTTGCATGCGTAGCTGTTCTGTCTGTATTGACAGTAGCCGCATTTGAAGCCCACAGCCGGGGAAGGTGTCCCCCTTCCGGACTCGGGTCCAGCCGGACTTCGAAAACGACAGACGACCCGCTCCCTGGAAGGTCTTTGAGCCCGCTCATGGCGGCACGGTCCCGATGCTCACTCGGACAGACTGCCCGAGTCGCAGTCGCGGCTGCCCCGGCTCCAGGACGATGACGCATTCCAGGGTGCGAACGTCACTCAGTTGGGACGGGTCGTGGAGCACCGGGCGCCGCTGACTGTACCAGGACGCGACTTGCTCAACATGACCGTGGTAAGAAAAGGTGGAGTCTGCCTCATCCTGGATCAGGACCTCATTCCCTTCCCGCACGCGAGGTGCGAACTCCTGTTCCACTGTTGCGCGAATCACTTGCGGACCGTCGGCGGCGAAAAGCAACACGGGCTGGCCGCGCTCGGCCCCCAGCACGTCGCCCGGGCCGACGAGAATACGCAGCACAGTGCCAGGTCGAGGCGCCTTCACGCAGCACTCCTCCAGGGCAAGCCGAGCTTGCTCATGCCGCGCCTCGGCCACGGCCTTGTCGTACTCCGCCTGCCGGATCTCGGGGTCGACCTCCCGGGCCTTCATTTCCGCCAGGCGCAACGCTTCCGACCGTTCCAGGGCCTCCAGTTCGCGGACGTGAACCTCACTCGCGGCCACCTCCACCACATGGATCATCGGGGGCTGCCCCGACTTCTGTCTCTGGACCAGGATTTGACGGGCAGCGGCAAGCCGGGCACCCGCCGCGTCGACCAGGGACTGCTGTTGGGCGATCCGATCGCGCTGTTGATCGGGCAGTTTCCGCGCCTGGTCCAGCCGGAGCCGACTCAACTTCAAGGCCGCCTCCGCTTCGAGCAGCCGGCTCCGGGCCGTCCCGTCATCCAGGCGAAGCAGTTCCGTTCCTGCCGGCACCGCCTGGTTCTCGCGGACCAGAATTTCGGCGACGCGGCCCGGCTGGAGCGGTGACAGCGACGTCACACCGTGCTCAAGGTCCACGGTGCCGAAACAAACGACCGCTTCCGTAGAGATTGCGGAGTTGGCCGATGGAGCGGAGTGTGCGGTGGCCGGACGTCGCACGACGAGACTCCCGGCGATCAGGACGATGCCCGCTGTGAAGAGCACGATGAGCCAGAGCGGACCGCGAGCTAGGGGGACACATCTCACGAGGGGACCTCGCTGGGTGTCGGTGCGGGTGTGGTTTCATCGGCCAGTTGCCCGTCGACAAGGTGCAAAACGCGGTCGGCGTAAGGCACCAGGCGGGGGTCGTGGCCGACCATAAATAAGACCGCGCCGCGATCTCGGGCGGCCGACTGCAAGAGCCGGATGATCTGCTCGCCGTGGCCCCAGTCGAGCGAGCCCGTCGGCTCGTCGGCGAAGCAGAACCGGGGATGTTTGAGCAAGGCGCGTCCGACGGCCACGCGCTGCTTCTCACCGCCGGAGAGTCGATCGGCGCGGAGGTGAGCTCTGCGGCCCAACCCGAGTCGTTCGAGGATCTCACCCACCCGGCGCCGGGCTTCACCACGGGACGCCCCCTCGCCCCAACGGACGACCATCTCCAACTGCTCGCTAGCCGTCAGCGACGGGAACAGGTTGAAGCCTTGAAAGACAAAGCCGAAGTGGCTCAGCCGGAACCG
Source organism: Singulisphaera acidiphila DSM 18658 (assembly GCF_000242455.2). Lineage (GTDB taxonomy): Bacteria > Planctomycetota > Planctomycetia > Isosphaerales > Isosphaeraceae > Singulisphaera > Singulisphaera acidiphila. The sequence continues at coordinate 2,571,430 of NC_019892.1, read as the reverse complement.
CTCACGCTCCGCTTCGCGCATCCGCCAGAGGTCTTTTCCCAGGACCCGCACTTGACCCTGGTCGGGCCGCAACAGACCGGAGAGCACCGCCAACAACGTAGACTTGCCACTGCCGGATGGGCCCATAAGCAAGAGCACCTGGCCCTCATACAGTTCGATGGAGACGTCGCGCAGCACCTGCACGGCTTCGTCGCCGGAGCCAAAAGCGCGGTGAAGGTTCTGGGCAGCCAGGGCCGGCGCAACGCTGGACATTGGGTAAACCTCAGCGTAACAGGGTGATCGGCTCGACCAGGCGCAGCGAGCGCAGGGCCGCCAGTCCGGAGAGGAGGGCCATCGCCAAAGTCAAGCCCGTGCCCAGGCCGAGCAGCCAAGGAGGGAGGAGCACAACGGCCCCACTTCCCTCACCACTGGCCGCGAGCGCGTAGATCATCGGCAAGGCCAGGCCGATACCTCCGAGGCCAACCCAGAGCGACTGCGCCATGACCAGCCCCGCCATTTTACGCCGGGGGATGCCCAGGGCGCGCAGGACGGCATACTCGCGGAGCGACGCCACCGTGGCTGCGTACAGGGTCTGGCTCGTAATCGCCAGACCGACGAGCAGGCTCAAGAGAGCGGTGAAGCCCATGCCGATGCCGGCCTTGGTGCTTGTGGCCCAGTACTTACGCGTTCGCTCTGAGAACTCCTCACGAGTAAAGGCGGAAAGGTCCGAGCGCCGGCCCAGTCGACGGGCCACGGCGGCGGCGTCTTTGGGGTCACGGCAGCGGGCCAGCAGGTACATCGTGTGCCGGGGATAGTCGTGGAACAAAGGCTGGAGCAGATAGGCCGTCCGCAACGAGCAGAAGACAAAGGGCGGACCAACGCTCTTGAGCCCGCGTACCAGGCCGACGACTCGGACCCGGCTCCCCGCCACCTCGGCTGTGTCGCCCACCCTCTGGACGCCCAGCCGCTCCCGTTCCGACTCGTCGATGACGACGGCCCCAGGCTCAGTCAACAACGTGCGCATCCGGGGCGTCAGATCGCTCACCGCACCAAGCGCTCCGTCCTGTAGGCGCGACCCGATGACGCAGCAGACCTCCGACCCGCCCCCGGGCTTCCTCCAGTAGCTGAACCCGTACAGGTAGGGCTCGGTCTCCACCACCTCGCTCATGCTGGCCAGTCGCGCACGCCACGACTCCGGGATGGGGTAGCCGAGCTCCAGGCTGAGCACCCCGCGCGAGGCGGCCCAGACCTCAGCGCGGCTGTGGTCGATCGGTAATGTCAGCACCGCCAAGGCGCCGAGCAGCAGGCCCACCTGGACGGTGATCAGCAGGTCGCTGAAGGCAACCGCCAGAATCGCCGGCAAAAAACGGCGACGCTCGCGCCAGAGGATGATCAGTGAATAAGGCATGGGCCACGGCCGTTCGATCCGACGATCGATCCCTGAGGGTAAGCCCGACCATCGTGATTTTACCAAAGACGGGACGGGGCATCCCCTCCATGGAAAGCAAAGGGGCAAGACGCAACGAACGTCACGGTGATCTCCTGCGGCGAGAATCCGTCACGGGTGGGCTGATAAGCCCAATTCGCCGACCCCTCACGATTCAATGGGTTACGCGTCCCTTCTTCTACTCCCAGAAAAAAGTACGCTCCGGCCCGATGAGCACTGGCCACTTAGAACCTGAGTGGCGCCTCAGCCAAGTCGTTGAACATGCCCTCGTAGGGTAGGCTTTACAGCGGTTGGCCTTCAGGAGGCCTTCGAGCTTAGAACGAGCCTGAGTGTTAGGGGTGGCCAGGACCACGTGTTGTCCGGGCTAACCAATGGTTGGATCTGCTCGAAGGACAATCTGTCCTCTCATCTCGGCACTACGAGAGAGATGTCTCGCGAATCCACGGCTCCGCCTCTCAGGGGATTGCGAAGCATCTGCTTGTGCTTTTGTATCTGGTCGGCATGGGAATCAGCCATCTTCCGAAGCGGTGAATTGATCGACGGGCTCGAAGCGATTCGGCCATTGGGGTGTGCCTTGGCCGGGCGTCGGCATCGACGGCGGGCATGAGAGCGGCGCGGCGCTTCGGTAGATAATTCCACCCTACGACTTGGAAATCGCCGTGCCGATAGGGCCACCTCGCCGGTGCATTTCCGGAGGCGGTTGATGCACTTGCTTTTCCCTGTGGGACGACGGGCTGCGGGGAAGTCGGATCATTCGACTGCGCCTAGCAGCGTGCGCCAAGCGTCATCTACAATGAGGCGAGATTCCAATTCGGCGGCCCGCTGTTGAACCCTCGAAGACGAGAGGGCCGACGTCCCCTCGTCGGCCTGACACCTCCGTCAACCCTGACTGGCAGGATCTGGGCAGCCTCGGGCATGGGCGTCGCGAATCGGCAACCGTCCCGACAGATATGACCGCTGTTTGATGTAGAGGGCAAGTCTCGATCTTTGGCGGAGGAACGTGAAGGTCAGCATCTGAAGGCAAAGGTCAGCAGATTATCCATGGGCGAGCTTGCTCGCCAAGTAGAGTCGAGTCATGTCCCTTAGCTCCGCCGACGCCCCGCCACTATCAGCAAGCACATCATCTGAATTTAATATTTTCATTAATTTCATATTATGCAGCAGGACGACCGCCATGTGCTGGGCCGTCTTCGGACGGAGTCGCGGCGAGCGGAACCTCAGCGTTTGGGCGATGTGCCGCAGCGCAGCGTCGTGGAATTCCTGCCGCTTCGACGACCATTCGAGACGAGCCTCCAGCAACGCACGCATGGCCTTCGATTCGCCCCGAATTTCGACCAGGAAGTAGACCAGGGCGTCTGCCAACGCTTCGATCGGCATCGAAGCAGCCTGGCTATCGATCCTGGCGAACGCCTCGTCGACGATCCCACCGTACCGTTGGATCAACGCATCTGCCAGAACTTCCTTGTTCGGGAAGAAGTGGTAGAGCGAGCCGATGTGTGCCCCGGCACGTGAGGCGATTTCCGCCATAGTCGCCGCCTCGAAGCCCCTTTCCGCAATCACGGAGGCTGCCGCCTCCATCAAGGCGGCTACGCGCTCCTTACCGGGGCGACGTCGGGGTTCCTGGGCAGCCCGCACGGAATCTGCGTTTGACTTATTTGTGGGCATTCTCAAAAACCCCGATAGCTGAGGTTGCACTCAACTAATATAGCGGGCCCGCTGTCGATTGTCACCTTTCAAAGTCGCAGCAGGAAAGGTTTGGCGACCCATGCCTTGGCTCGATCCCCTCACCACCGCCCTCGTCCTGATCGATCTCCAGAACGGGACGCCTGGCGGGTCCCCAATGCCACACCGGAAGTGGATATGAGGGCCATCGCCGCGAGCTCGGATCTGAATCATTGCAAGCTCTTCCTGAATGTCATCCTGGCTTCCTGCTCAATCCCAGGACTCTTCCCGCATGTGCCGATCGAGATCGGGGTGAACGGACGGCGATACACCGAGCTCCACGCCGACGAAAACATCATCTTATCCCTGTCAACTTATGCCACTACTAGCAATTACGGCCGGCTATAGAATCTGCATGATTTGCATGTCATCGCATCTTGAAAAATTCTGCCCAACCCCCAGGCCGTGAACCACCGGCTGATTTCCATCCTGCGTGCGTCGTTGCAGGAGAGGCTGGTGAGTTGAACCGAGCCTTCCACCTCAGTCGCCTGATGGGTAGTCGATTCGCGCTCACATCGATCCCCCAGGAGTTGGAAGTCGAACCGGACGTCACCCGCTTTGACCCAGATGAGATGCGGCGGCTATTTGAATCGGGGCTCGCTCAAGCGGCTCATGGGTGGTGCTCGGCCACACCCGGTATCGATCCCGAGGGTGACCCGCCTGTCCAAAATCTCTCCTTGACTTTTTTGAGGCGCGGCTCAATCATCCTTTTGTTTGAGTCGAAGCTCAACTATTTAGGCAGAACGTCTTGCCGATGTCACCTGAGGACGGTAGGTAGGCTCCGGCATATTGAAAGGAGAAGGCATGATCTCTCTCAATCCGCTCACGACCGCCCTGGTCCTGATCGACCTTCAAAAGGGGATCGTCGGTTCTTCGCTTGCCCCACATACGGCCTCCGAAGTCGTGAACGTCGGCGTCGATCTGGCGAGGCGATTCAGAGGGGCGGGCTCATCCGTCATCCTGGTCAACGTCGCCTTCGCGGCGGATCTGGAAGATGTCCTCCGCCAACCGGTCGATCGGCCATGGCCGATCCCACCGGGTGGATTTCCCGCTGGCTTCAGCGACCTGGTCAGCGGGCTCGCAGAGCCTTCCGATCTCCGGATCACGAAGCGCCAATGGGGGGCCTTCTATGGTACGGACCTCGACCTCCAGCTCCGGCGGCGCGGGATCAGGACGATCGTCCTCGGCGGCGTCTCCACCAACATCGGCGTCGAGTCGACGGCCCGGCAAGCTTACGAATACGGCTATGAGGTCGTGATCGCGGAAGACGCCACGACGAGTCGGTCGGCCGAGATGCACGCCTTTTCCGTGGGGGAAATCCTCCCGTTACTGGGCAGAGTGGCGCCGTCTTCGGCGATCGAACTGTGGCAAGACTGAAAGGCAGCTCTCATCATGGTCCAACTCGCGCCACCGCTCACGCGGCTCAACCGGCCGTTGCAAAGGGGCCTGCTGGTGGTCGGTTCCGCCGCCTTCGCGATCCTGCTACGGCTGGCAGGATTACCGGCGGCCCTGATGCTCGGCCCAATGCTCGCCGCGGTCCTGTTTAAGGTCCAGGGCGGGACCATCCAGGTCAACCGTCATGCTTATGCAGCGGCCCAGGCAATCATCGGCTGCCTGGTCGCCCGCAGCATAACGTCGGGCATCCTCGCCATTATCGGGAAGCAATGGCCGATCTTGCTGGCCGTCACCGTGACGACAGTGACGGCCAGCAGCCTGCTCGGATGGCTGATCGGCCGATGGCGAGTGCTCCCCGGTACGACGGCCGTCTGGGGCCTTTCTCCAGGGGCGGCTTCCAACATGATCTTGATGGCGGAGGTGTACGGCGCGGACTCGCGACTCGTCGCTTTGATGCAGTATCTTCGTGTCCTTGTCGTCGCCGTGACGGTTTCCGTCATGAGCGGATTTTGGTTGGATACTTCCGGCAAGGCCATACCCGCGACGATCTGGTTCCCGCCAATCCACTGGCAACCCTTCGCAGCAACGATGGCGATTGCGATCGGCGGTGCGATCCTCGGTGGGTTGTCACGCATCCCGGCCGGCATGATGCTCGGGCCGTTGATCATTGGCTCAGTACTGCAGGCGGCCAACCTGGTTGCGATCGAGTTGCCGCCGTGGCTGCTCACGGCAAGTTATGCGGTCATGGGTTGGGTCATCGGTCTGAAGTTTAATCGGCAAATCCTTGTCCATGCCGCACGGGCACTGCTGCAGACACTCTTGTCGATCCTCGCCATGATCGCTTTCTGTGGCGGTCTTGCTATTCTCCTGGTAAGGATACTCGGCATCGATCCGCTGACGGCCTATCTCGCCACGAGCCCCGGCGGCGTGGACTCGATCGCGGTCATCGCCGCGTCGAGCAAGGTCGATCTCGAGTTCGTGATGGCCCTCCAACTCATGCGTGTGGCGATCTTACTCCTGGTCGGTCCGTCGATTTCCCGCTTCGTCGCACAGAGGATGGAGGGAGGGAAGAACAAAACCCAGCCAGGATGCGGATAGCAGTCGTGTTAGCAGGATGGCTCCCGCTCTTAATATTCCAAAAATCAATCACAAAACAATTATCAAATATCGCAGCATGCATGAGCGACGCCGAGCGATCAACATTACCTCCCGTTGATGACGTCTTTTCAGCCAGCGATGAAGAAGCATCTTGGTATCGTGGATCACGACCTCGATCATTGAAGGCTGGGTGTCTGTCTGGCCGGGCTTCCGAACGAGGCCCGGACGGACGGTATGACTGACGCGGAGAGCAGCCTGCCGAGGGACCATACCGCCAGGCACGTCAATGGGGAAGCTAAATCCCCCTGGGTCTGGCGAACACGAGGAGGCTCGTGGAAGATTCGATTCGCGGCCCAGGACAACGAACTCGGCTGGCATCGGGCGATCGGCGACGTCACGCCCGCGCGGAAAGCGGATATTCGCCCCGCCGTCTGGTCACCGGGAACTCATTGATTGAAGGGTTTAACGGCGCTACGATGACATAAGGTGGGGGATTGGGTGCCGTGGCAACCGCACCGAGCGCCGTCCCTGGGGCCAGGACCGAAGGAGGGGCGACACGGGACCGCCCTGCCTACCCTTCGGAATTTGCAAGAAAGCAGCAAATCCATGCTTGCAGACAAAAACATCCTCGATCGTATCTGCAAGTCCCGGTTCCTCCCTCGCACGCTGAATCATTACACCTCGATCTGCGGGACGAAACAAGTGAATCGTCCCAGGCCGCGCGAATCGCGGTTCAAGGGCTCGTACAGAGCAGGTTGAGTCATGCCAAACCGTCGCGTCAACGGCTCGGTTCGTCCCCGAATCGGGTCCGGATCCGGGGTTCGTGAACCGATCGCCATCGTCGGTATCGGCTGCCGCTTTCCCGGTCGAGCGAACAATCCTGAGGCGTTTTGGAATCTTCTCGAGAGCAGCACGGACGCCATCACGGAAGTCCCCGCCGAGCGCTGGAACCTCCAGGCGTTCTACGACGCCGACCCGTCTCGGCCGGGAAAGACCTACTCTCGCTGGGGGGGCTTCGTCGAGGGAATTGATCGCTTCGATCCGCACGCCTTCGGCATCTCGCCGCGCGAGGCAGCGCGGATGGACCCTCAGCAGCGGTTGCTGCTCGAAGTGGCCTGGGAGAGCTTGGAGGATGGGGGCCTGACCCTCGAGCGGCTCTCGGGGAGCAACACGGCGGTTTTCGTCGGCATATCCAGCTTTGACTATTCGGTACTGGAGACCAGCTTCCGCGATCGGGGCGGCATTGATGTTTATTCCAATACAGGAGGCTCGCTCAGCATCGCGGCGAACCGCATCTCCTATTGCTTCAACCTGCGAGGGCCGAGCATGGCGGTGGACACCGCGTGCTCATCGGCGTTGGTAGCGGTACATCTCGCGTGCGAGAGCCTGTGGCGAGACGGCTGCTCCATGGCCCTGGCGGGTGGGGTCAACGCCCTTCTCTTACCCGACTGGTACGTCGGCTTCTGTCGCATGGGCATGTTATCCCCAGAAGGACGTTGCCGGGCGTTTGACGCGAGCGCCAGCGGCTTCGTGCGGAGCGAGGGAGCCGGCATTGTCGCGCTGAAACCGCTATCGCAGGCCCTCGCCGATGGCGATCGCGTGTACGCGGTGATCCGGGGAACGGCAGTCAATCAGGATGGCCACACTCAGGGAATGACGGTGCCGAGTGAGGAAGCGCAAGCGGCCTTGATTCTTCAGGCATGCCAGAGGGGGGGCGTCGCGCCTGCAGAGGTCCAGTATGTCGAAGCTCACGGCACGGGGACGCAGGTGGGTGACCCCATCGAAGCGCGTGCCCTGGGCCGGGCGCTATCCGGCGAGCGGGCGGACGGGCGGCCCTGTCTGGTCGGCTCCGTGAAGACGAACATCGGCCACCTGGAGGCGGGCGCCGGCATTGCCGGGTTGATCAAGGTAGCCCTCGCACTCCACCACCGCCGTATCCCCGGCAATCTGCACTTCGACCGGCCCAACCCTGACATCGATTTCGACAGCCTGCGCCTGCGGGTGCCCACCAGAAGCGAGTCCTGGCCCGCGGACCAAGGGGCGGCCACGGCGGGAGTCAACGCCTTCGGATTTGGCGGCACGAACGCCCACGTCGTGCTCCAGGAGGCCCCGGTCCCGATCAACGGGTCAAAGCGCCGGGGGCCTGAAGGGGAGACTCCGCGATCCTTTCTGATTCCCCTGTCGGCACGAGGCCCCGAGGCCCTGCACGCGGCAGCGAGGTTGCTGGCTGAGTTCGTGACGCAGCGCGCGACCGTCGTCTCCCTGGAGGAGATCGCCTCGAATGCAGCCTTGCGCCGGACGCACCACGAGGACCGCGTGGCGATCGTCGTGAACACGTTGGAGGAATTGGCGAGGAGCCTGGATGAGTTCGCGGCCGGCCAGATTGCGACAGGAACCATCGAAGGGCGGGCGACGGGCGGCCGGTCGCCCCGAACCGCTTTCGTGTGCTCGGGCCAGGGGCCACAATGGTGGGGCATGGGTCGGGAGTTGCTGCGCACCGAGCCGGTTTTTCGCAAGGCGGTCGCGCGCTGTGACACCATCATGAGACAGCTCGGCTCGTGGACGTTGCTCGACGAGTTGACTGCCGACGAATCCGCCTCGCAGATGGACGTCACCGCTATCGCGCAGCCCTGCCTCTTCGCGATCCAGGTGGGCCTGGCGGCGCTCTGGGACTCTTGGGGCGTGAGGCCCGAGGCCCTGGTAGGGCACAGTGTCGGCGAGGTGGCGGCGGCATACTTGGCCGGCGTGTTCAACCTGGAAGACGCGGTGCGGATCATTTACCACCGTGGCCGATGCATGGAGCAGGCGCCCGCTCGCGGCCGGATGCTCGCCGCAGCCCTCACTCCGGACGAGGCGCGGAGCTTGATCGCCGAGTACGGCGACCGCGTCGCCCTGGCCGCCGTGAACAGCCCGGGATCGGTCACACTCTCGGGCGAGATCGGAGCGCTGGAAGAGTGTGCGGAACGAATGAAAGCGCGCGGCACGTTCTACCGCTTCCTGAAAGTCCAGTACGCCTTCCATAGTGCCCAGATGGACCCGATCCGGGCCGAGTTGCTCGCCGCACTTGAGGGCATCCGGCCGAAGGTGGCGGCCTTGCCGCTGTTCTCCACCGTCCACGGCCGACGCATCGAGGGGCCGGAACTCGGCCCTGGCTACTGGTGGGAGAACGTCCGCCAGCTGGTCTGCTTCGCCGATGGTGTGAACGGGCTTATCGAGCGGGCGACTGACCTCGTGGTCGAGCTGAGTCCGCACCCCGTGCTGGCCTCCTCGGTGACGGAATGCTTTGCACACCAGGGTAAGAAGACGACCGTCCTCCCCTCACTACACCGCCAGGAGGGAGAGCGGGCGACGTTGCTGCGGTCGTTGGGTGCACTGCACGTGCAAGGGTATCCGGTCGACTGGAAGGGTGTCTTCCCGAGCCATCAGCGGTTTGTGCGTCTGCCGCTCTATCCTTGGCAGCGGGAGCGTTGCTGGCACGAGTCGGATGAGTCGCGGGCCTCCCGGCTCACGCCGCCGGCGCACCCGCTGCTCGGGGTCAGCCGTGGAGGGCCCTGGCCGGAGTGGGAAGCGCGGCTCGACCTGCGCCTGATGCCGTACCTCGCCGACCACCGCGTGCGGCACGCCGTCATCCTGCCGGCGACAGCCTACCTGGAGCTGGCCTTCGGAGCCGCCCGGGAGACGTTGGGAGCCGAGGGATGCGAGCTGCGGAATATCACTCTCGCCAACCCCTGTTTCCTCACGCCGGATGAACCGCTATGGGTCCAGAGCGCATTCGACCCCGAGACTTCGACGCTGCAAGTCTCCACGCGGCCGGCTCAGGACTCTCGGAAATGGACGGCGCATCTGACCACCGTCTTGCGCCCCCGTCCCGCCGAGCCGGAGTCTCCACCGTTTGCCCTCGACGCGATCCGTCGCCGCTGTCCGCGCGCGTACTCCCACGATCAGTGCTACGATTACCTGCGGTTGATCGGTCTGGACTACGGCCCGCTGTTCCAGGGCATCGAGCATGTGCATCAAGGTGATCGCGAAGCACTGGGGTCAGTCCGGCTCCCCGAGGGGCTCGAACCCGAGGAAGGAGCGCACCTGTTCCACCCCGCACTGCTCGACGCCTGTCTCCAGGTCGTCATCCCGGCGGACGGCGACTTCGACCGGCGGGACGGCGGCCTGTACTTGCCCTGGGCCATCGAGCAGGTCCAGTTCTTCCTTCGGCCGGGCCGGCATGTCTGGGCGCACGCCCGGCTGCTTGAGAAGACACCGCGCCAGTCCCTAGCCGAGGTCGACATCTACGACGAGGAAGGACGACTTGCGGTCCGCTTGCGAGGCTTGCAGAGCCGGCGCGTTATGAGGGGGCTGGAAGACTCGCTCGACGATATGCTCTTCGCCTACCAATGGCAGCCCCAGCCTTTGCCCGAGGCGAGTCCCCCGGCGGCACCGGGTTCCTGGCTGATCTTCGCGGACGAGGGCGGCCTCGGCGCGCGACTCGCCGAACGGCTCAGAGCGCGCGGCGACGAGTGTATTCTCACCACCGTCGGCCCTGAGTTTGACGGGGATGGTACCCGCTACCGGGTCAATCCCGCGCTGTCCGCCGACCTCCTCCGGCTGGTGCAGGCCGTCAACGCCCCGGGCCGGCTCCCTTGCAAAGGAGTCGTCCATCTGTGGAACCTCGACGCACCGCCAGCGACGAGGCTAACCGCTCCCATACTCGCCGACGCACAGACTGCGGGTGTACTCAGCATCGTCCATCTCGTGCAGGCGTGGGAGCAAGGTGCGTCAGCCCAGTCCACACCGCTCGTCCTTGTAACCCGTGGTGCTCAGTCGGTCGGCGACCGGCCCGAAGCGGTCGCCGTTGCCCAAGGCCCGGTCATCGGGCTGGGACGGGTGATCGCGGCCGAGTATCCGCGACTCGCCTGTAAGCTCGTCGACCTCGACCCCAAAGTCCAAGACGAAGGCGAGGAGCCAGCGGCTCCCTGGAGGATGGTCACCTCCCACCCTCCATTTGTCGAACAACCCGTTCCGGATAGCCTCTTACTCTTCGCTGAGGTCCAGGCCGACGACGGCGAAGACGAGGTCGCCTGGCGCGAGTCGACTCGTTACGCCCACCGTTTTCAGCCCTCCCCCGTAGCCGTGACCCCGCCCCACATCGGCGTCCCGTATCACCTAGCGATCCCTCGGCCCGGCACGCTCGACGGACTGGAAGCCCACGTGCTGCATCGGCGGCCGCCAGGACAGGGCGAGGTGGAGATCGAAGTCGACGCCGCCGGCCTCAACTTCAGCGATGTGATGAAGGTGCTCGGCCTCTATCCCGGCCTGCCCGAAGGCCCCGTGCCGCTGGGCGCTGAGTGCGCCGGCCGCATCTCGGCCGTCGGCGACGGCGTGACCGCGCTACGGGTCGGCGACGAGGTTGTGGCGGCCACTGGCTTTGCCTTCGGCAGCCATGTCCTGGCTCGAGCCGAACTGGTCGCCCCCAAGCCGCCCGGCCTCGGCTTCGAGGAGGCCGCGACTCTCCCGATCGCGTTCCTCACTGCCACCTACGCCTTGGAATACCTGGCCCGACTGAGCCCTGGGGAAACCCTTCTGATCCACGCCGCATCCGGCGGCGTGGGCCACGCCGCCATCCAGATCGCACGCCGCGCCCATGCCAAGATCTTCGCCACTGCCGGCAGTTCGGAGAAGCGCGACTACCTGCGATCACTCGGCATCGAGACCGTCATGGATTCCCGATCGCTCGACTTCGCCGACGAGGTGCGCCGACGGACGGGCGGACGGGGTGCCGACGTCATCCTCAATTCGCTCTCTGGCGCGGCCATCAACAGCGGCCTCGACGTCCTCGCCGATTACGGCCGCTTCCTTGAGATCGGCAAACGCGACATCTACCAGAACGCTCGGCTCGACCTCCAGCCGTTCCGCAAGAATCTGTCCTTCTTCGCAATCGACCTCGACCGTGTCCTGCGCGAGCGTCCAGCTCTGCTCGGCGGTCTGCTCCAGGACATTGTCCGGCGCGTCCGCGAAGGGATTCTCACCCCCCTGCCCCACCAGGCCTGGCCCTTGGACGAAGCGGTCGAAGCCTTCCGCTCCATGCAGCACGGCAAGCATATCGGCAAGCTCGTGCTGTCGACCCGCGGACGGAGCGTCGCGGCCGTTCCCGCCGAGGACGAGCCGCTGACTTTCCGGGCCGATGGCACGTACCTGATCACGGGAGGCCTGGGCGGTTTCGGGCTGGAAGTGGCCCAGTGGATGGCAGGCCGGGGCGCGGGCAACCTCGTCTTGTTAGGTCGTCGAGGAGTGCAGACCGAAGAAGCCCGCCGGGCGGTTGCCGCGATCGAGCGGCTCGGCGCCCGCGTTGTCGTCCGCGCAGTGGACGTGTCGCAGGCCGAGGACGTGTCGAGGGTACTCGCCGAGATCGACCACGACCTCCCTCCACTCCGAGGCGTCATCCACGCGGCGATGGTTCTGCAAGATGCCCTGCTCGTCAACCTCGACCGTGACCTGCTGGAGCGGGTGCTTGCCCCTAAAGTGAGCGGCGCGTGGAACCTGCACTCGCAGACGGCGGGCCGCCCCCTCGATCTGTTTGTCCTGTTCTCATCGCTGTCGAGTGTCCTCGGCCACGCCGGTCAGGGCAACTATGCGGCAGCCAATGCCTTCCTCGACGCCCTGGCCTGGCACCGACGCGCCCAGGGACTACCCGCATTGACGGTCAACTGGGGTTACCTCGGCGAGGTCGGCTACCTCGCCCGCCGCGGTGAACTGGGCGAGCGGCTCGAACGGCAAGGGGTTCTGAGCTTCACCGTCCAACAGGCCCTCACGCTCCTGGAGAAAGCCTTACAACGGGAGCACGTTCAGGTGAGCGTGTTGCGACTGGAGTGGTCGCGCTGGCGCGGCCTGGGAGTCACCAGCCGGGTGTCGCCGCGATTCGCTCACCTCTGTCGACGAGACGACGGGGACACGCTCCCGACCGGCGCCTTGCCCAGCATCGACGCCATCCGGGCCGCCGCGCCGAGCGAACGGGGCGGCCTGGTCGGCGCGTTGCTGCGAGACAAGGTCGCGCTCGTCCTCGGCACCAAGCCCGAACGCCTCGACGACGCACGCCCCCTACTCCAACTCGGCATCGACTCGCTGATGGCCGTCGAGCTGCGCAACTGGATTGAGGGCGAACTCCGTGTGAACCTGCCGATCGCGGATCTGTTGCGCAGCCCCAGCATCTCGGGCCTCGCCAAACTCCTGGCGGAGCGGTTCAGCGCGGTGGCCGGCACGCCACCGCTCACCTGTTCCCGTAACGGCGAGGTTGTAGGGGGGACCAATGGCCGCGTCTCAGCCGTAAACGCCTTGGAGCCCGCCCCCGAGGACATTGTCTCCCAGGTCGAGGATCTGTCCAACGAGCAGGTCGACGCCCTGCTCACCACCTTGTTGAATGGTCGGGTCAACGACGCTCGCCGGTAACAGGATGGCACAGACATGAGCATGTCCCCGGAATCGTTGGCAGGTCTTTCGCTCGCCGAGAAGCGCATCCTGCTGGCACAGCTCCTCCAGGAGCGGGCGAGCCGGACGACCGTCTTCCCCCTGTCGCACGGCCAGCGCGGCTTATGGTTCCTCTACCAGATGGACCGGCGGAGTCCGGCCTACAACGTCTGCTTCCCGTCGCGGGTTCGCTCGCTGATCGATCTCGACGCCTTCCGTCGGGCCGCACAAACGCTAGTCAACCGCCACCCAAGCCTGCGCACAACGTTTGAAGAACGCGACGGCGAGCTGCTCCAGCGCGTCCATGAGAGTTTGCCGGTGCCCTTTGAAGTGATCGACGCCTCCCTGTGGAGCGAGGAGACGCTGCGCTCGCGTCTGGAAGAAGAAGCACACCGCCCGTTCGACCTGGAGCGCGGTCCCCTGCTGCGCATGCACTTGTTCACGCTCGGGCCGGACGATCACGTCCTGCTCCTGGGAGTCCACCACATCATCGGTGATTTCTGGTCGTTAGTACTGGTGATCAGGGAGATGCAGGCACTCTATCCCGCAGAGTGTCGGGGCCAGCCCGCGTGCTTGCCGGCACCTGGCCCGCAATACCACGACTTTGTGCGCTGGCAGAACGACCTGCTGGCCGGCCCTGAAGGGGAGTGGCTCAGGGCTTACTGGCATCGGCAGTTGTCCGGGGCGCCGACCGTGCTCGACGTGCCCACCGACCGCCCGCGTCCCCCTTTGTTCTCGAACCGAGGGGGCGCCGAACCCTGGCAGGTCGGACTGGGGCTGGCGCGCCGACTCAAGGCCTTGGCAGCGTCCGAGGGGACGACGCTCTACACGGCCTTGCTGGCCGCGTTCCAGGTGCTCCTCGGCCGCTACACGGGACAAGACGATTTCCTGGTCGGCTCCCCGTTCGCGGGCCGAAGCCGAGCCGAATTCGAGGGAGTGATCGGCTATTTCATCAACATGCTTCCCTTGCGAGCCAACCTGTCCGGCGACCCCTCCTTCCGCGCCCTGCTCCGCCGCACAGGAGCAACGGTGCTGGATGCCCTCGGACACCAGGATTACCCCTTCGCCCTCATCGTAGAGCGAGAGAACGTCGCGCGCGACCTCAGCCGGACGCCCTTGGTCCAGGTGACGTTCACCCTGGAGAAGGCGCAACACTCGCAGGAACTCGGGGCCTGGCGTTTCTTCCTACCGCCATCCGGAGCCAAGCTCACCCTCGGCGGCCTCCAGATGGAGCAGTATTACGTCGAGCAGCACAGTTGCCAATCCGACATGGAGATGGTCTTCGAGGAAGGGGACGGCACACTCGAAGGAATGCTCCGGTATAACCGTGACCTGTTCGAGGCGGAAACGGTGCGCCGGATGGTCGGCCAGTTTCTCACACTGCTCCACAGCGTCGCCGACGAGCCGGACCGGTGCCTGTCCAAGCTCCCCTGCCTGACGGAGGCCGAACGTCGCCTCGTACTCGACGACTGGAACCGGACCGAGGTGGATTTTCCTAGGGACCTTTGCCTCCATCACCTCTTCGAGCGGCAGGTGGTCCGGACCCCCGACGCGTTGGCATTGCGGAGCGATGAGGAGTCTCTCACGTTCGCTGAGCTGGATGCCAGGTCGAATCATCTGGCACACCGCCTTCGACGGCTGGGCATCGGCCCAGGCGCGTTCGTGCCCCTCTTCCTGGAGCGTTCTACCGCGCAGATCGTGGCGATCCTCGGCACACTCAAGGCGGGCGGCGCCTACGTACCGATCGACCCCGGCACACCGGCCGAGCGGGTACGCCTGGTCCTGGCCGACACGGCCTCTGCGGTTGTACTCACCCAGCACTCGCTCCGGGACCGGCTGCCTGAAACCGGGGCCGCGTTGATCTGCCTTGATGACCCGGCGCTCGAGCCGGAGGGCGACGGGATGAGCCCGCCGGAGAGTAGCGTCCGGAGCGACGACCTCGCCTACGTCATTTACACCTCGGGGTCCACGGGACGCCCCAAAGGAGTGATGGTCGAGCACCGGGCCATCGTCAACACCGTCCACTGGCGTGACCGGGACCTGCCCCTTTTCGCCGCTGATCGCGTGCTCTACAACCTGTCGTATACCTTCGATCCCTCGCTCTGTATCATCTTCCCCACGCTCGCGATCGGCGGCGCCTTGATCCTGGCCGCACCCGGCGAGGAGTACGACCCGCACCGTTTGCTGGAGCGAGTGATCCGGGAGCGGGTGACTGTCCTCGAAGCCCCCTCCGCCATGCTCCGGCTGATGCTGGACGACCCGTGCTTCGACGCCTGTCGCGAACTGCGGTGGATCTGCTCTGGCGGCGAGGCGATGCCGACGGACCTCCCGGCCCGGGTTCTCGACAGGCTCAATGTCGCGCTATACAACCTTTACGGTCCGACCGAGGCGGCCGTCGACTCCACCTGGTGGGCCTGCCGCCGTGACGACTCTCGTCCTAGGGTCCCCATCGGCCGGCCCATCGCCAATACACGGGCCTACGTGCTGGACCCGGCCCTTCAGCCGGTGCCACCCGGGGTCCCCGGAGAGCTGTACCTTGCGGGAGCGGGACTGGCCCGCGGCTATCTGAAGAACCCGTCAGAAACGGCCGAGCGGTTCCTCCCCGACCCCTTCAGCGTCAAGCCAGGCGGGCGGCTCTACCGGACGGGCGACCGGTGCCGCTGGCTGTCGGACGGCACTCTTGAGTTCCTGGGCCGGCTCGATCACCAGGTGAAAGTGCGCGGCTTCCGCGTGGAGCTGGGCGAGATCGAGGCCGCTCTGATGAGTCACCCGGCGGTGCGTGAGACCGCCGTCATCGCGCAGGCCGGCGATACCAGCGAATCGCGGCTGATCGCTTATGTGATCGGCGACGGCGAACCTCCCGCACCCGAGGCCCTGCGGCGGTACTTGAAGGAACGCTTACCCGTTCACATGGTCCCCTCCGTATTCGTCCCGTTGCCCGCGTTACCCCGCACGACGGGTGGCAAGGTCGATCGCCGCGCGCTCCCCACGCCGCCCCAGGAGCGCCCCGCCCTGGACCGGCCCTACGTGGCCCCCCGCTCGCCGTTGGAGGAGTTCCTGGCGGGACTCTGGCGCGACGTGTTACACCTCGACAAAATAGGCGTCGAGGACCACTTCTTCGAGCTGGGGGGAAGCTCAATTCAGGGGGCGGTGCTGATCAACCGGATCCAGGAGGCTCTCGGTGAGCCTGTCTACGTGATCGCGCTATTCGACTCGCCGACGATCAACGACCTGGCGCGCCACCTCAGCGCCTCGTATCCCGACGCCGTCGGACGTCTCTTCGGCCCGAGTTCACTGCCAGCCAGTCAAGCTGACGGAGCCGATCCCACTCCCGCCCGGGGAGGCTTGATCGTGACCCTGCAGCCGGAAGGGTCTCGCCCTCCTTGTTTTATGGTCCACCCGCCCGGCGGGATTGTCGTCTGCTACCAGGCTCTGGCGCAACGGCTGGGCCGGGATCGCCCCTTCCACAGCATCCGGGCGCGCGGCCTGTACGACGAATCAGAAGCGTTGCCGGGCCGGATGGAGGCGATGGCCGCGGATTACGTGGCCGCCATCCGAGAAATTCAGCCGAGAGGGCCGTATTGCCTCGGCGGTTGGTCCGTAGGCGGGCTCGTGGCCCTGGAGATGGCCCAGCAACTCCAGGCGGACGGGGAGGACATCAGCCTGCTCGCCCTGCTCGACACCACCCCTCCGAGCCCTCCCGGCGCCCCACCCCAGGACGACGGCGCCGGCCGTGAGTACGGCCTGGACATCTCCCTGGAACAATTGGCGACCCTCGGCCCCGATCGGCAGCTCCCCTACCTCTGGCAGCACGCTCTAAAACTGGGCCTTGTCGGTCCCGACGTTCCCATGGGAGTCGCTCAGCAGGTCGTCGACGCACTGAAACGGCTCTTCCATCACCACATGGTGCTAGCCAGTCAATACGTCCCACGCCCCTATCCTGGTCGGATCACTTTGCTCCGACCTTCCGACGCGCCTATCGCGATTGCGACGACGCGTGACCGGGGCTGGGGAAGCTTGGCCGCAGCCGTTGAAGTCTATTTCGTCCCTGGCCAGCATCACAGTATGGTCAAGGAGCCCCACGTCCAGGCGCTGGCACGTGTGCTCGAAGATTGTCTGCAACGGGCGGAAACCGACGAGTCAGGCACCGTTTTGCTGAGGTAGAAATGTGGCGGCACTACGATGATTCCTAATACACATGGAGACAGTTTATCGACCAGCTTGTGTGCCGGCGCAACGCCGGGCTTGTGCTTGGGTACAGGTACGCCTTCTGGCGCAAGCGAAGAGGTCCCCGTGATTCCGCCTTCACAACCGTTCGAGAAGATCATGAAGCCGTTCAGATCGGACCCGGGCTGAGGTTGCGAACGGGCGGTCGTACGGCCTCTGCCTCGGCGCCATGCCTGCGGAGCATCACGCGACGCCCTGATCGGTTCACAAACCCGCCTCGCCTCCTTCACAGAACAATCATCCCCCATCCGCCACTTTCGCCGAACGATATTCCCCGTCCCCACCGATTTCCAGAACGCCGGCCTTGACTTCCCACCCCCTGACGCCAAAGATTCTCCCATCTCCGGAGGATCTCGAATGATCGACGCCGTCGACCGTCAGTTGCTGAACTTCCTTCAGTCGGACGCCCGCATCTCCAACGCCGAACTCGCCCGCCGCGTGGGCATGGTGCCTTCCGGCGTGCTGGAGCGGGTCAAGAAGCTTGAGGAGCGCGGGCTCGTGCGCGGATACGAGGCCCGACTCGACGCCAGAAAGCTCGGCTCAGGCCTCGTCGCCTTCACCTACGTGAGATCCGACGACCGCGTGGGAGGCATCGACTCGGCTCAGATGCTGGCCGAGATTCCCGAGGTGCAGGAGGTCCACCACATCGCTGGGGAGGACTGCTACCTGATCAAGATCCGGGTGGCCGACGTCGAGGCCCTGGGGAAGCTGTTGCGGGAGAAGATCGGCGTCATCCCGGCGATCCGCTCGACGCGGACGACGATCGTCATGGAGACGCTCAAGGAGACAGCAAGGGTCCTTATCCCGGAAGGGGACGGCAATGCGGTCTGAACGGAAGAAGTGGCTCACCGTCGCGGCCTTCGCGGTCGTTTACCTGGTCTGGGGCTCGACTTACCTCGCGATCCGCTTCGGGCTGCAGTCGATGCCGCCGTTGCTCATGGCGGGGTCGAGGTTCCTCGTCGCCGGGACTATCCTCTGCGGCTGGGCGCTGGCTAGGGGGGCACGTTTACCGACCCGAGCCCAGTGGCTCAGGGCGACGGTGGCGGGCATCCTCATGCTCGTGCTGGGCAACGGCTGCGTGACCTGGGCGGAGCAGTACGTCCCGTCGGGTATCGCGGCGCTCCTGGTGGCTTCCGAACCCTTCTGGCTGGTGCTGACATCCTGGGGGTTCTTCGGCGGCAGGCGGCCCGGTCTTCGGACCTCGCTCGGCCTGATCATCGGCCTTATGGGCGTGGGCCTGCTGGTCACGCCGGAAGGCGGAGACGCCAACGGGGAGATGCTGGCCGGTTCGCTCGCCATCCTCCTCGCCGCTTTCGCTTGGGCGGTGGGCTCGCTCTACCTTCGGAGGGCGGAGTTGCCCGAGTCGCCCGCGCTTTCGACCGGCATGCAGATGCTGTCGGGCGGGGCCATTTTGACGGGGCTTGGGTTGCTGAGGGGCGAGGCGGCTGGGTTCCAGTTGTCGTCGGTGACGGCCACGTCAGGTCTGGCGTGGCTCTACCTGATCTGCTTCGGCTCGATCCTGGCGTTCACCGCCTACGGTTGGCTGATCACGGCGACGACACCGGCGCGGCTGAGCACCTACGCCTACGTCAACCCGGTGGTCGCGGTCCTGCTCGGCAGTGTCGTGGCTCATGAGCCCATCGCCCAGCTGGGATGGGTAGCCATGGTCATCATCGTCGCGTCGGTGGCGTTGGTCACGACGGGTGGTCAGGAAGATGACGTACCGGAACTGGTCCCGGTGACGTTAGGCGAGCAAACGTGAGCGGGCGGTGGGTTAACGAGAGGGCGGCCCCGGGTTCAAGGATGGACGTGGGGCTTTTTTGTGCGCAGTGGCGAGCCCCTCAGATCTTGCTCCACTCCATCACGATCCCGTTGCAGAAACAAGGAATGGGCCGCCAGAGTGGACGGCCACCTCACTACGTACCAGCCCCGGCTCGTCCCAAGCCCGGCACGGCTACCTCGACCATTCCTGGACCAAGGCGCAACACATGGATCGGCCCATCGCCGCGTTGGTGACAGACCAAGATCCGTTCTCCTTGACGGGCCAAGACATCACCTTCGGAATCTCAATCCTAGCCAATTAATGATTTCGCAACGGTTGAGGCGGTTGCTAGACTTGGACCTCGCGGCTCCCAAGATCATGCTGCACGAGCCAGGACGCGAAGACGAACTGCACGGCTTGGGAGCGGCAAGAGTTCAAGGAAGTAGTCGCCTCGGCTCCGGATTCGGTCGACGGCAAGCAGGCCAAGGGATGAGCTTGCCTGGCTGCCAGGGGAGGAAAAGTAGGAATGGCCAGGCGCACTCCGATCGTTGCAGGAGCGATTTTCGTTCTCGTCCTCGTCCTGGGTGTGGCCATCTTCCGCGCCGGCCGGTCGAACTCGCCAGAGCCGGCGAACCCTGCCCGGCCCACGGTCGTCCTTTACTCCGTGACCGACCGCGAGACCGCCCAGGAGCTTATCGACCAATTCGAGGCAGAGACGGGGATCCGCGTCGAGGCCAAATTCGACACCGAGGCCGCGAAGGCCGTCGGCCTCGTCCAGGCGATCCGCCAGGAGAAGGCAAACCCGCGTTGCGACGTGCTCTGGGGCGGCGGTGCATTCTTCCATGCGATGCTCGCCAACGATGGATGCCTGGCCCCAGCCCCGGCCGACCTGATCAAGGCCCAGGGGACGGCACCGCGGGACGCACAGGGGCGATGGCTCGGCTTCGCCGCCGCTTACCGCGTGCTGATCGTCAATACCGACGTGTTCGGGCCGCAGTCGCGGCCACATTCGTATCGCGACCTCGCGGCCCCGCGCTACAAGGGACGCGTGGGGATCGCCAATCCACTCTTCGGCGGCATGGCGGCGCACGTCACCGCGCTCTTCCAGGTGCTCGGCCCGGACCGGGCCCGGCGCTGGCTCAGCGACCTCAAGGCCAACGACTGTGCCCTCTGCGGCGGCATGGCCGACGTGACGAAGCGTGTCGCCTCGGGCGAACTCTGGTTCGGAATCACGAGCTCAATCGACGCCCACGTCGCCGTCGACGACGGCAAGCCGGTGGCCGTCGTCATCCCCGACCAGGAGCCGGGGGAAATCGGTTGCATGGAGGGCTTCAGCAGCGTGGCGCTCGTCGCGGACGCCCCGCACCCCAAGGAGGCGGAGCGATTACTTCGCTTCCTTATGTCCGCGAAGACGGAGGAGATCCTCGCCGCGGGGCCCGCGCAGACCGTCGGGATGCTGCCGGAGAGCGTCGCCCGGGACGTCCGCCCACCGTGGATCCCACCGGGGATCCGGGCGATGGACGTGGATTGGGCCAAGGCGGCCAAGAGCTACTCGGAGTCGACGAAAGCCATCAAGGAGATCCTGCTGGGGCGATGAGAACGCCGAAACCCCTGGTCGCCGCGGCCATCCTGCTGGCATTCGCCGTCGTCCTTTCGCCCCTCCTCGCCGCCCTGTTCGGGACCGGGTTGCAGGGGCGGGCGGCCGATGCGTTCGACGGCATCGCCGGGCCGCTCGGGGGCTCGGCGAGCTCCGCCCTGGTCGGCGCTCTGGTCGCGCTGATCCTCGGGGTGCCCTTCGCCCTGCTCGTCGAGCGTTCGCAGGCCGGCCTCAGGCGCGTTTCCTGGACGCTCGGGCTGTTGGTCCTCATGATGCCGCCTTATCTCGTCTGTGAGGCCGCGATCGTCCTCCTCGGGCCCGCGGGCAAGATCGCGAGACCGACCGCCGCACTCCTCGGTTTCGGCCCGCAGTCGACCGACCCGATTGCGGTTGCACGCTTCACGATCCCGGGATTCATCTACTCCTGGCAGGCGGTCGGCGTGGTCATGGGAGGGTGCCTATTCCCGGTCGTCTCGCTGGCCGTGGCGGGCGCATACCGACGCACCGATCACCGGGTCTTCGAGTCGGCGCGGCTCGCGCAGGGGATGCGTGGCGTCTACAAAATCGGGGCGTTCGTCTTCGTCCCGCCGGCCCTCGGCGCGGCGCTCCTGGTCTTCGCCCTGACGCTCACCGAGTTCGCGGTGCCACAGCTCCTGCGCGTGCGGACGGTCAGCGAGGCGGTCTTCGAGAGGATCCAGGAAGGCGACCTGGCGGCGGCAGCGGCACTGAGCCTGCCTTTGCTGCCGGTCGTCGTCGCGGCGGCGGCCCTGGGTGCCTACATGCTTGCGCGCAGCCGAGTCGCAAGCATGGCCGGACTCGAGGGCGAAGTCCCCAAATTCACCGGGCGGCGCCTGGGCCGCGTGGGGCATCTCGCGGCCGGGCTCGCGACGCTGCTCGCGATCACCCCGGCCTTGATCTTGCCGTGCGTGTCGCTGGGCTGGCTCGCCGCCACGGCGAGGATGTCGCAGTCGGCCATGCGCGGCAGGCACAGGCTCCTCCGGACATCCGGCATCCTCAATTCCCTCCGGGGGGCGTGGGAACTCGCCCACGACGATGCCATCCGCACTGTCCTGCTCGCGGGGGTGACGGCGACGCTCGCCACGCTCTTCGCGACCGGCCTGGCCAGGCTCGCGTCGCGAGTCGGCTGGGGCCCCGTCCTGGGAGTGCTCGGGGCCGGGGTGGCGGTGCCGGCCCCGATCGTCGGGCTTGGGCTCATCACCCTCTGGAATCGCGGCGCCGGGGCCGTGGTCTACCAGAGCTCGGCGATCGTCCTCCTGGCCTGGTTCGCCCGCTTCTTCCCCATCGCCGTATTCCTGGCGCAGGGGGCGCTTGCCCGCGTCCCGCGAGAGTTGGAGAGCGCGGCGGCGCTCGCCGGAAGGGGGCCCGGCGGACGATTCCTCGCGGCGGTGCTCCCGAACGCGGCGCCGGGGCTGGCGGCGGCGTGGCTCGCCATCTACGTGCTGTCGGCGACCGAATACGGCGCGACCGTGCTGATCGCACCGCCCGGCAAGCCCCTCCTTGCGCCGACGGTCATGAACTTCATGAGACGCGGCCAGGACCCGGAGATCGCGGCTTGCCAGATCCTCCTGCTCGGTGTGATCGCGTTGCCGTTGGCCTTGATCTCGCTGGGCATGGTGTTGCGCTCGCGAATCGGGCTTGTCGAGAAGGGGGCAAGGTGAGCGAAGTCCTCCGTGTCAGCGCCCTTGGCCGAACCTTCGGCGATACGAAGGTGCTCGAAGGCGTGAGTTTCTCGCTAGAACACGGCGAGCGCCTTGCTGTGCTCGGTCGATCGGGGAGCGGCAAGACCACTCTGTTGCGGCTAATCGCCGGGCTCGAGTCGCCGACGGAAGGGGACATCGTCATCGCAGGCAAGGTCGCGTCGCGCACCGGACAGGTGCTGATCGTGCCCGAGCGCCGGGAGGTGGCGCTGGTTTTCCAGGGACTTGCGCTCTTCCCAAACCTCCGCGCCCTCGATCAGATCGCGTTTGCGACACGTGGCCGTGGCGGCGTCGAAGCGGCCAGGAGCCTGCTCGATCGAGTAGGACTTCGACATCGAGCCAAGGCACGCCTCGACGAGCTGTCGGGAGGCGAACGGCAGCGGATCGCGCTGGCTCGGGCACTGGCCCAGAAGCCCCGACTCCTCCTCATGGACGAACCCTTCGCAAGCCTCGACGACGAGAAGCGCACCGAGATGCGCGATCTTCTGCGATCCCTCATCGGAAGTGCTGAAACGACGCTCATCCTGGTGACGCATTCGCGTGACGATGCATTCGACCTCGCGCGCCGTGTCATCGTCCTCGAACACGGCCGGCCTGTTGCGGATGATATGCTTGAGACGCTTTTGATCCACCCGCGGCATGCGGCCGCCGTGCGCGCGCTCGGATTGGGGGAGCTGATACCAGGCGTAGTCACCGCACGGGACCATGCCGCAACGGCGTTCGGGAAGGTGAGTATTACGCCCGGAACAGAGCCAGGACCGGCAGTACTCCTTGTGCGACCAGATCAGCCGCATCTTGCCGCCGACGGCACCGGTGTCGAAGCCGACGTCTTGGCGCTCGAACTACGGCCGTCAGAGGGGCGAGAGGTTCATCGCATCGCGGTCGTTCGCACGGAGGGGTGCATCCTCCGTGTGTTCGGCCGTGGACACACCTTGTCCGTGGGCGACCGCGTTCGGGTGCGGATCGACGGTGAATGCAATCCGGTCCAGGGGTAATGATTCAAATAACCATCTTAATGTTTAGCGAAATAATCACATGAACTGAACAATTATCGGCCAGGCGATTCCTACGTACGGGCTGTTCTAAAGCCGCAAAATTGCTTCATGGATGGACCATGGGACTTGGTGAAATTCTTGGTACTCCGATTGAAGAGAGTAAGACTCCGACCCCGTCAACCCGGATCCTTGCTGGCGGCAGTTGGCGATCCCTCGAGTCGCTGTGTCATATACCGCGCCGGGGAAGTGCCCAGCACCTTGCGGAACATGAACACGAAACTGCTCGCGCTTTCATAGCCCAGGTCCGTGGCAATCGATTGGACGGATGCGCTCTGCGAGAGCCATTGTAGGGCCAGGCTGATGTGGAGCTGCTGCCGCCAGCGGCCGAAGCTCATGCCCATCTCGTGAACAACGAGCCGGCTAAGGGTCCGCTCGCTGACCCCAATCCGCTTTGCCCATTCGTGCACGGAGGCCCGATCGGACGGCTCGGCCGCCATCGCGTCCGCAATCTTCCGAAGACGGCCATCCGAAGGCATCGGGAGGTGCAGCTTCTCCACGGGTGCGGCGGCGAGTTCGTCGAGCAGTACGGACGCCAGACGCGCTTCCCGTCCCCTGACGGGATACAGCGTGGGGAACTCGGCGCATCGGAGGAGGACCTCGCGCAACAGAGGCGAGACGGACATGGTGCAGCAGGCCTTCGGCAAGTCAGGGGCGGAGTCCGGGTCCACGAACAGGGCGTAGACCTCGACGTTTCCGACACCTGAGACGCTGTGCCTCGCGCCACCGGGGATCCAGAGGGCGCAGCCCGGCGGGACGATCCACAAACCCTGCGACACCTCGCACGTCAACATGCCGCGGGCCGTGTGGATCAGCTGCGACTTGCGGTGGTGATGGGCGCCCATCTTGAACGCTTCGGCGCCAGTCACGATGTCGGCACCGATCGCCATCACTGGGCGGGGCACGGAGTCGGGATCGTCCAGCACGTGGTCGGATTTGTACTTCGGCATGAGGACGATCCCAAAAAGCGGCTCTGGCTGGTTTTCGATATAAATTGGCAGAACATCCTGATGCGGTCAAGGCGTGGCCTACGTATCCTCCAATTCGGTACGACGACTTGGGCACTGGCCTTGGTTGATACGAACCGCTGTCTGGAAGGAGTTCATTCCGTGGATTCACTGACAACTGCACCGATCGTTGAGTTACTTGAGCAACTGTTCCGGAAGGCCGAAGCGGCGGATCGGCCGCTCCACGAAGCGTTCGTCGGCGAGGGCGAAAAGATCTCGGCCGAGCACATGAGGACCTTTCTCGACGAGGAGGCGAAGGACTATCAGGCGACGTACCGTACGTTGGCGGGCAACTACCTGAACGTCTCGCCCGAGTTCGGGAAATTCCTCTACATGTGCGCCCGGACCCGCAAGGCCACGCGGATCGTCGAATTCGGCACGTCATTCGGTGTCTCGGCCATCCACCTCGCATGCGCACTCCGCGATAGCGGAGGCGGCCAGTTGATCGGGACCGAGTTGGAGGCCACGAAGGCTGCGGCGGCGAGAGACAACCTCGCTGCGGCGGGCCTCGCAGACCTCGTGGATATCCGCGTGGGCGATGCGCTCGAAACGTTGAAGGAGGGCATCAGCGGGGATGTGGACCTGGTCCACCTCGACGGGGCGTTCAACCTGTACCTTCCGGTCCTCAAGCTCCTGGAACCCCACCTGAAGGCTGGCGCCCTTGTGATCGGCGAGAACGCGATTGAGCCGGCATACCTCGATTACGTGCGCGATCCCCGAAACGGCTACCTCTCCGTGGCCATGCCATTCGACGCGGGACGCGGCAACGAGTTCACGGTCGTGACCCGGTGAATCTTCACCAACAACCGACCCAGTAAGTAGCCGCGCTGCACGCCAACCTCGTCTAGCTCATCAACTTGACCGGCCTGACATGTAGCGGCCGGGCGAGGTGCCCAGGGCCTTCCGGAACATCGTCACGAAGCTGCCGACGCTCTCGTACCCGAGGTCGCCAGCGACCTGCTGGACAGAGGCGCCCTCCGCCATCCGCTGGATCGCGAGGATGACGCCGAGCTGCTGTCGCCAGCGGCCAAAGCTCATGCCCGTCTCGGCAACAACGAGGCGGGCGAATGTGCGCTCGCTCATCGCGTGCCGCATGGCCCAGGCTACGAGCGTCCCGCGATCGGCCGGGCATTCCACGATGCTCCGGAAGACCGCGCGCAGCCGCTCGTCCTTCGGCATCGGGAGGTGCATCCCTCCCACCTCGGCGATCGCGATCTCTTCGAGCAACAGCGACGCTACCCGCGATTCCATCCCCCCTTCGGGAACATCAGTAGGGTATTGCGCGGTGCGGACGAGGAGTTCTCGCAGCAGCGGCGTCGCGGCGATCGTGCAGCACGCGGAAGGAAGGCCTCGTGCGACGGCGGGCTCAATAAAGGCGTTGTAGCCCTCGACGCTGCCCGCCAGGGTGATGCGGTGCTCGATGCCTGGGGGGATCCAAACGGCGTCCTGCGGCGGGACGATCCAGATGCCGCCTTCCGCCTCGCACGTCAGGACGCCGGACACCGCCATCACGCACTGCGCCTTCCGGTGGCGATGGAAGCCCGTGTCGTACCTGCGGGTAACCATCTTCAGGCCCATCGTCAAGACGTCGCGGGTAATACCGTCGACGTCCACCCTTTTCTCTGTGCTCTCAATGACGGGCATTCACGCTCCGGGCGAGAGTGGCAGGATTTACGAATAGAATGGCCAAATTCCGCATTGTGGTCAACCGACACGTCGCTTTAAAACAGTGCGTAGACGCGAGCTTCGACACCGCTGGAAGAGGCGGCGAAGCCTTTTTCTTGTCTGCATCAGCTCCACTGCCGTTCGTGCAGGGACTTAAACCCGGTCCAGACGCTCGGGCAAGGAGGATACTTTGGTCTACGACGTGATCATCGCCGGGGCCGGCCCGGTCGGCCTGTTCCTGGCCTGCGAGTTGCGGCTCGCGAAGCTCTCCGTGCTGGTGCTCGAGCGATCGGAGGATCCGCACTCGCCCCTGAAGCGGCTCCCGTTCGGGATGCGAGGACTCTGGGGACCGAGCGTCGAAGCCTTCCACCGGCGCGGACTGCTGGAACAAATCGCATCGCAATCTCGTGCCGACGAAGGTGCCCCGGACCAGCCGAGGCCCGGATCCATCGCGCCCGGCTCGCAACGCCGCGGGCCGGGCGGCCACTTCGCGGGCATCCAGTTCGACGCCAGCAACGTCGATTCGTCGCGGTGGGCTTACCGGCTCCCAGGCCCGGCCGAAACCCAGTTGGGGGTCGAAACGGAGCATTTGGAGCGCGTCCTCTCCGTCCACGCGCACTCCCTCGGAGTGGAGATCCGGCGCGGCTGTGGGGTCGATGGCTTCGAGGCTTCGGACGATGAAGTCACCGTCCATACCGGCGATCAGCGCATCCGCTCGCGTTGGCTCGTGGGTTGTGACGGCGGCCGTAGCACCGTACGAAAGCAAGGCGGCTTCGAATTCGTGGGGACCGAGCCGGAGTTCACGGGCTATTCGGTCCAGGTCGACATTGCCGACCCTTCGGTACTCCCGATGGGCCGTCATCATGGATTTTTTCCGTTCCTCAAGGGAACCTCCGGCATGTACACACAGTGGCAGCCGGGAACGATCGCAATCGCCGACTTCGACGGCGGCGCGTCCCATCGCACGGCGCCGATCACGCTCGAACACGTGCAAGCGGTCCTGCGGCGCGTGTCCGGGACGGACGTGACCCTCAAGGCGTTGCACGTCGCCTCGACGTGGACCGACCGTGCGATGCAAGCGACGACCTACCGCAAAGGGCGGGTGCTGCTGGCGGGTGACGCCGCGCACATCCATTCGCCACTCGGCGGGCAGGGTTTGAACCTTGGGTTCGGAGACGCGGTGAACCTCGGGTGGAAGCTCGCCGCCACCATCCGAGGCGACGCCCCCGACGGCTTGCTCGACAGCTATACCGCAGAGCGGCACCCGGTCGGGGCGCGCATCCTCGATTGGTCGCGGGCCCAGGTCGCGCTGATGCAGTCCCACCCGCTCCAGGCCATCGTCCGCGACCTGATCGATACGCGCGACGGCGCGACCTACTTCGCCGAGCGTGTCTGGGGTGTGGTCCTCCGCTACGACCTCGGCGAGGGACACCCGTTGGTGGGCCGCAGCTGCCCGGACTTCGAGTTGGAGGACGGGACGAGGCTCGGCGTCCTGCTCAGGGATGGGAAGGGCGTCCTCCTCGACTTCCATCCCCGTTCGCCGCTTCGGTCGCTCGCGAGCCGCCGGGACGAGCGGGTGAAGTACGTCGCGTCCAAGGCTAGGGACCACCTGGGGCTGACGGCCGTGCTCGTCCGCCCGGACGGATTCGTCGCGTGGGCGTGCGACGGCGAACCCGATCTCGCCGAAGCCTCTCGGGCAGCGTCTCGCTGGTTCGCTCAGCCGACGGTGGTCTCCAGTTCATCCACGGCCCCCCTCGCATGAGCAGCCGGTGAGCAGCGGGAACCGGGACGGTCGTCAGTGAGCCATGCCTCTGTCCGGGCCAGGCGAGTGAGGTCGACCCGGCGACGGAAAAGCGGGTGCGCTGAGCGGCACGGGCTCTCCCGATAGCTTGGTGCCGACCGATGAGGAATCGGGTAAAAAGGGGGTGGCATCAACCGCCAAGCAACAACGAGGGATTCCATGCTCAAACCGCTGATGGCGTTTTTTATCCCGGTTCTCGTATGCTCCAACGCCTTGGCCCAGCCGCCGGCGCGCAAGTTCGATGACCCGGGTGCCCCGTCTTTCAAGGTGCTGAAAGAGGGCGAGAACCCGCCGCTCGACGCATACGACAACTTCGTCATCGGGCCGAACTACGTGCCCGCGCCGGAACGCAAGAAGGTCAAAGGCGCTCCCGAGGGGAAGGTGGAGCAGTTTGTCATCGACTCGAAGGAGACCAAGCTCTTCAATCCCGGCATCGCCCGCAACGAGTTCGGGAAGGTGGACCCGAGCAATCCGAAGACGCTGATCGTCGAGACACACCCCATCGACTATCAGCGGAAGATCGGCGTCTACATCCCCGCCCAGCTCAAGGAAGGGGCCGAGGCGCCGTTCATGGTGGTTCACGACGGCCCCGGTCAGGCCAACGGCTACAAGACGATTCTCGACAACCTAATTCACCAGAAGCGGATTCCGCCGATCGTCCTCATTTCGATCGGCAACGGCGGCGGCGACGCCCAGGGGCACGAGCGAGGCAAAGAGTATGACAACATGAACGGCGACTACGCCGAGTACATCGAGACCGAGGTGCTCCCGCGGGTTGAGAAGAACTGTGGAGTGAAGCTGACCAAGGACCCCGAGGGCCGCGCAGCGATGGGCAACAGCTCCGGCGGATCGGCGGCGCTCATCATGGCCTGGTTCCGCAACGACCTGTACCACCGCGTGCTAACGACCTCGGGCACGTTCGTGAACCAGGCGTGGCCGTTCGACCCGAAATACCCGGACGGGGCCTGGGGCTTCCACGAGACAATTCTCCCCGATAGCGCGAAGAAGCCCATTCGACTGTTCATCTCCGTTGGCGACGCAGACCTGCTCAACCCCAACGTGATGCGCGACGGGATGCACGACTGGGTCGAGGCTAACCACCGCATGGCCAAGGTGCTGAAGACCAAGGACTACGAGTACCTGTACCTGTTCTGCCGCGGCGCCCACCACAGCGTCGGCAACGCCCAGCAGCAGTTCCTCCCGCACGCCATCGAGTGGGTGTGGAAGGGGTATGCTCCCGAGGCCGACAAGTAGCCGTCGAGGCCGGGGAGGTGGACGCGAACACCGGCAAGCGGGGGTATTGAGGGAGAATCAGGTCCGGCGCATCGAGAGGGTGTCCCTGGTGATTCGAACGATCGGAAAGCTCGGTGACATCGTTTGGTGATGGGGCTAATCCCCACACCCTCGCGATTGCGGACCATCTTCATCCTGGCACCAAGCGTCTTCGCTTGTCCCTCGCCCGACTGATGCCCAGTCGTGCGGCTCCGCTTCTTGCTCCGCATCACCTCCCCCGACTGGCAGAACAGCCATGGGCCGCCAGGATGAACTGTGATCCAGTTGCGGAGGATGGTGCCCAGCGATGAGGAAAGCGGCACACGGCGGGTGGTCCTGGTCCGCTCGCTGTGCGACCGCTTTCTTCTCCCGCACCGTGATAATGCCACCCGCGAAGTCCACATCGGAGATCCGTATACGGATCAGCTCCGACCGCCGGGCCCCGTATAGGCGGTCGTGGCGATCAGGGGGTGGATCCACAGGTGGCCGGCATGGTCGCGGAGTGGGCGAGCAGTTCTTCGACCTCGGGCTGGAGAAGGTACAGTGCGTTCCAGAGTTCGGCCTGGCCCTTGGCGGGGAGGCCCGCCACCTGCCGCTCGATCTCGACTCGGGTCTGGAACGGCGGCTTGGCATCCTTTCCTCCAGGGCGCCGTTACCGTGAGTCTCCAGGTAGCGGTCACAGAAGGAACCGAGGGTGATCGGCGCGGCCGATGCGACGCCGCCGTCTTTGGCAAGAATCACCTTACCATCCTGCCGGACGAACTCGACGCCGGGCGGGAGCTCGATCAACCCCTGGCCGAGGCACATGAGCAGGTAATCAACCTGGGTTCGTTGAGGCGGCCGATCGTGAAGATCCGCTGCTTCCGGTGGTATTCGAAGAAAACCCGGAAGTTGCCGTTCCGATTCTGAAGTGCGGCCATGTGCCCTCTCAAAAGGGCCATGCCACCCAACGCGGCGGAGGCGATCTTACCAAACTCTTACCAAGGGCTGTGGTAAGACTAACCCAGATTCGCCGTAAGTCTATAGTACCGAAGGTGGGACTTGAACCTACACGGGTGTTACCCCACCGGATTTTGAGTCCGGCGCGTCTGCTATGAAAGCACGTTGGGCTGGCGCTGCGGTGACGTTGATATCCTTGTTATAGTAATGGTTTACGTTTGCACTTGCCTTCGGTCGCATTGTAGCCAAAGGGGACTGGCACTGCCAGTGACTGCAGAAGAATTGCAGAAGATCGAGAGTAGGAGCCACGGAGCGCTGGCATGCCGGATTCCCAGTCCGGTGTGGCAGCGTTCATGCTGCCATGGGGAAATTGAGGCGGGCGAAAACACCCTTCGGATGAAGGGCCGCCGTGTCGTAGGCGAGGACCACCACTTCGACACGCATCGGCTAGAGGCCTCTCCAACCTTCCATTTGGCACTGACGTGGACTAAACCATTGTACCTACTTGGTTGTCCGCATGGAGTCCGCGCCATGGCCGACGGCCCGCGAAGAGCGAAGTCCATTCGTCCACTGAAGAAGACGACTCTCGACGGCCCGCCAATCGAAATGCGGTTTCCAATGCCTCTACAAACGTCCCAGCAGAAAGAGTTGACCAAGCTCTTGCGGCCCCTGCTCTCCCACAGGAAGCGGCGCGTCACCGTCGCAGCCGATAAGGTGGTGATCGAAGGGGTGCTGGTGCGTGATTCCAAAACCGTCCGTGACGCGTTGGCGGGATTCAGGGAGTCCGTCTGCCCTAAGCCGATTCGCCTACGAAGTCGGGATTGAACCCAGCGGCCACGAGAACTACGGGGGGATCGAGAATGAGCAGGCAGCCTACCGACGACGAGATCATTTCCGAGGTAGGGCCGTTGATCGAGGCGGGAGATATCAAAGCACTCTACCTCGTCGCCTCGAAGAAAATCCAGGAGATATTGAAACGACTTACTGACCGCATCTGCGAAGGTGTGGACGGGACGAAGGCCGACGCCTCCTTGGTTATTCGCACTATCGCGCGGAAGTCGGAAGAGGCTCTGACCTCCGTCATTTATTGTGTCGAAGGCGGGCACAACTACGCGGCAACGGGGCTGCTTCGACCGATCTGTGAGGAGTTGATCTTTGCGAAATTCCTCCGGTCACTGCACCGTGCGGATGCCGACGAGTACGTGAAGCTGCGATCCATTCTCGATATCCATGAAGGCATCTCCGCCCAGGGTCGATTTTTCAGCGAATAGCAAAGAGCCTACGGCTGGGCGGACGAATCGGATCCGAAGAGAATCGTCAACGTATCGGCGGATTTGGCTGATCGCATTGCGGACCTAAAAGCTAAGTTGAAAGAACTGGGAAAGCGAGTCGGCTGGGGGGAATACAGCGAAGCCAACAGTCAAGTACATGGCAGAGCGTGGTAAGGCGACGGAGATTTACGAGTTCTTTTACCACGCAGTCAACAGTTCAGTTCATGCAAGCCTGCATCACTTACTTCGGGTGGTTTGGTATAATCGCGAGAGCCACGTCGCCACAATTACTAACAAGACATTTGAGCAATATTACAGCAATTTTGCGTTGATTTATGGCTCATGGATGGCTTCAGCTCTTGCTGTGGAGTTGCTCGAAGAGTTTGGGTTAACGCTCTCTACGGGCGAAGATACTGAACTCAGTGTTTGGATGGTTGTGATTGTGAAACCCGCCGTGATTCACAGACAGCCGCCCATCGTGACTCTCGAAGAACTGGCAAGACCAAAGCCAAGCTAAAACGCTCCCCACCCGTTCCATCCCGCGATCCTCCACCACCCGACGTGCCTTCCACTTCCAGGAAGTGCGTCCCCGTACTCTGATTCCAGAGCAGCTTGGCCTTCGCCCGCTCCCGGTAGACGTACTCCTTGGTGCGATCATCCTGCCGCCAGCGGGTGCCGTTGGTCAGCTCGTAGACCCTCCCGCCTTCGTAACCCTCGAACAGCCCGGCGATAAATCCTTCCCACTGCGTTTCCATGGCGTCCCTCCTGGCGGAAGGATCGCTGATCGGATGCGATCTATCCAGATGAATACTGAAAAGCCCAACGTTAACTCCCTGCCCGGCCCTGCGAAGTTTGATCGGCCCGGCGATTCTTGGCAGGCGAATCTTCAGACAGCCCCGTCCATCGGATGGGGCATTCTTCTGCGCCTCCAGGAGTCGTCCATCATACGGAAGCACCATCAATCTTCGGCTTCGACAAGGCCCAACCTGCGGGCGACAAGCTCCTCACCTACGATGGCGACGCCCCGATTTGCGTGATCGCCCCCCACGGGCTCGAGCAAGAGTCGGGATTCCCTGATCCCGACGCTTCTTACGGTTATGACGGGCCGATGATCGTTATTGACTTGAAGGGCGTGCTCTCGGCGGTCACTGCTCGCGCCCGCCTTGGGCTGGGGCAAGCGGTCCACATCCTCGACCCGTTCGGCATTACCGGCCATGAAACCGACCGGCTGAATCCGTTCGACCTGTTCTCGCTCGAAGGCTCGATGCTGGAGCCGGACGCGGAGATGCTGGCCTCACTCCTCGGCGAGGGGCACTCCAGCCAGAGGGAGCCATTCTGGGCCGACACCGCCAGCGGCCTGAACTCGGGGCTCATCGCCTACGTCGCGGGAGACGTGTCGCCCGAGGAACGGAACATGAAGGCGCCCCGCGACCTCCTCTTCAATGAGGATGTGGATTACCACCTGGCGGGGCTGCTGGATGGGAAGAAAGAGGAATTGCCGCCATTCTTCTACGGGGAGATCGCGGGATATCTCCAGCACGCAACCCAGCAGACCAGGCCGAGCGTGCTTTCCACCGCCCGCACGGTCATGAGGGCCTTGAACTCCGACCAGGTGACGGACTGCATGCGGGATTCGACGCTCTCGCTTCTTGACGTGGTAGAGGGCAAGCCGCAGACCATCTACATCACCATCCCGCCGGAGAAGCCGAAGAGCCACCGCTGCCTCTTGCGGTGCTGGGCGGGCACGCTGCTGACGACCATCATGCGGAGGAGGGAGATTCCCGAGAAGAAGACGTTGTTTGTTTTTGACGAACTGGCGCAGCTCGGGACGATCGATCCCCTGCTCGCGGTGACGACCCTGCTCAGGGGATACAGTGTGCAACTGGTTTCGGTCTGGCAGGATCTCGCCCTGATGAAAGGTCGCTACCCGACAGACTGGCCGAGCCTCCTCAACAATTAGGGTGTGCTGATGAGTTTCAGCCACGCCCAATATTCCTCCTGCAAGCAATACTCAGAGGTGGCGGGCCTGGAGCCGAGCGAGCTGATGCGGCTGGGCCAGGATGAAGCCGCGTTGTCCGTCCGGGGGGAGGGAACCCGGAAGATCAGGCGGCTCAATTACTTGAAGGATGAAATGTTTCGGGGGTTGTTCGACCCGAATCCGTTTTACCGACGGCAGGAGCGGGGGCGCTGAGCGATCAGCCAAGAAGTTCGATGATACGGTGAAGCTGTGCTCTTTGCCGACGCTGGCGATGAGTGGCTTCACCTTTTCCATTGCGTCCAGCAAGTCGCCCTGGGCATTGGGCGTGATCTTTGGTCGCGCGGTCAGGCCGTTATCAACGGTCGTAACGCCACCCGCGATGGTAACTCGTCGCTTCCCCTTCTTTCCCTTAGTGGTGCATCCGCCAGGTTCGTTGACAGAAACCGAGGCATCGAACAACTAATCAATTCAGGAGTTACGATGGATTGATACTGTCTCGTCTCTTGGCGGATGCACCACTTAGTGGTGCATCCGCCAAGTCGTAAGACACTCGGCCGGGCCGACCGAGCTACGATAAACGCGAGCCGAACGCGAAAGTCGCAGCCCGGCCGGCCCGGCCGGGGTTCCACCTGCGCCGTCAAACGACTTGGCGGATGCACCACTTAGCGTCGCGGATTTTCTGCTGCGACTTGGCGAGGCTGAATTTCTTGTTGTCCATCTCGATGCCGAAATGGGCCATGATGAACTCCACGCCATCGGAGGGGGCGTCCATCCCGACGGCAATCGCCTGCCTCACCGCCTCCGCCTGACTCACCTTCGCCTGGATACCATGCCTCTCCTGCCCTGCTACTTCCGTCCCGTCTCATCGGGCTTGGGGAATTTTGCAGTTCTGACACGTACCATATTGTTCTCGCGGTATATGCGGTTCCGATCGCCAATTTACCCATTTTAACAAATAGAAGCGAGCCCGCAACGCTTTCCGAGGATCGATTGTATAATTGGATTGACCACGATGGCCCTAAACTTGGGAGACTTGCCTTGTACAGCAGTCTGTTCAATCTTGGAACAATTGATGACCACATCCTCAATATTCGAAATCAGATGTGCGGCGAGATTGATGGAGTTCCAGCGTCGGAGATTATCGGGGCCAATGTAGACAGCCTTGCAGCCGAATTCTCGGCCAAGTTTCAGGTGGCCTGTCCATTGCTCCTGCCGAAGGAAATCTATTGCGAAGAACCGGCATTTACCGGTGGGCACGAAGAGGTGAGCGTCAGAGTTCATCTGCCGTTTTCCGGCCATCATCAACTTTTCAAGCTATCCGGTGGATCAGCTCCGATAATCTCCCAGCCTATCGAGATTTATCCTGGAGAACTCGTGTTCTCATTCAGGCTCGAGAAAAACAAATTGGATCAGTTGCATCCCAGAGTGCTTGCGGTTGCAGGGCGAATTAAAGAAGGGCTTGCGTCCATTCAGCAAAAATTGGAATTCTATAATCCCGATCTGAAGAAGTGGGCCGTGCAGAAGATAGAAGAGAGAAAGGCCCACCTAGTACTACAGTAGTAACTAATAGCCGGTCCGGTTAAGCTGGTCAAGGAGCCACTCAAGGAGGGTTGCCATGGCCAGCACCGGTGCCGTTGTTGTGTTCGATGATGTCTCTGCATGGGGACAGGAATTGGACGGGGTCGCCCGTCGGATCGGGGCGAGATTTCCCCGCAGCGAGACGCGCGATCGCGTCCGGGCCTACCTCATCGGCCTGCTCGGGCCGGTCCAGCGGAAGAACTCCTGGCAAGTCGCCGAGCAGATCGGCGATGCCGACCCCTACGGCATCCAGTACCTGCTGAGTCGGTCCGAATGGGACCCCGAGGCGGTGCGTAACGACCTGCGGGATTACGTCGTCGGGGGACTCGGTGATGCTGATGCCGTGCTGATCCTGGACGAGACGGGCTTCCTCAAGAAGGGGACGCACTCCGCTGGGGTCGCCCGCCAGTACACCGGCACCGCCGGGCGGATCGAGAACGCCCAGGTCGGCGTTTTCCTGGCCTATGCGAGCCGACACGGCACGGCGTTCATCGATCGGGCCTTGTACCTGCCCAAGGAGTGGACCGACGGCGCGGTGCGAGCGAGCGGGCATCCCCAAGGGGACGACCTTCGCCACCAAGCCCCAGTTGGCCAAACTGATGCTTGAGCGTGCCTTCGAGGCCAGGGTGCCGGCGGCCTGGGTCACCGGCGACGAGGTCTACGGCAGCGACGGGGGCCTGTGGCGGTGGTTGGAGTCGCGACAGCGGCCCTACGTTCTCGCCGTCCGGGCGAACCAGTACGTGTGGACGGGCCCCCGCCAGTCGACGGTCGCCGTCCTCGCGAAGTCGCTGCCGAAGCGGGCCTGGTACGAGGTCACGATTGCCGCGGGGAGCAAGGGACCGCGGCGGTACGCCTGGGCCTGGGTGCGGATCAATAACGACCTGGGTCCGCAGTGGCAGCGATGGCTACTGGTCCGCCGCAGTCTTGATGACCCCGAGGACCTGGCGTACTACATCGCGGCTGGCCCGAGACGAACAACGCTGAGGCGATTGGCCAAGACCGCCGGGGCTCGATGGGCGGTGGAGGGGGGCTTCGAGACGGGCAAGCAGGAGGTCGGGCTGGCCGACTACGAGGTGCGGAGTTGGACAGGCTGGTATCGTCATGTCACGCTCAGCCTGTTTGCCCAAGCGATCCTGGCGGCGGTCCGGAAGCTGGCCGACGGGGCGCCGAAAAAAAGCCAGACTGTGGTCGGGAATTGATCGGCTTGTCATCACCGGAGGTGCGACGCCTGTTGGTACGGCTGCTCTGGAGCCACCTCCCCGAGGTCGCGGAGGTGCTGGGTTGGTCGGAATGGCGGCGTGCGCATCAGGCGCTTGCGCGGAGATGTCACTATAAAAAACGCGGGGCGGTCCCCCCGGATTAGTTACCACTGTAGTACTAGCCAGCCACAGCAAGGTCTTGAGTGATTTGGAAAAGACCGGATTCGCGTTGAAGCGGAGGGGCGATAGCAGCGAAAAGCTCATCGTTCCAGTGAAGCCAACGCCTATCATTGTGTGGCCAAAGACCGAAGCTCCGAACCAGGAACCGAAGCTGTCTCTACAAGATTACGACGAGATTCTGAACGTGATCCGCTCGATGGTTTCGGTCTTCGAGCGAAGCCCCACAGTCTTCAAGGCCATGGAGGAAGAGCATCTTCGAACCATCTTGCTGGTTGCCCTCAATGGGCTTTTCAAAGGAAACGCCACAGGGGAAACATTCAACGGAGCCGGGAAGACAGACATCCTGATCCGCGCCAATAACAACAACATATTCATTGCCGAATGCCTGATCTGGTCCGGCCCGGATCACTTCCGAAAGAAGCTCACCGAACAACTCTTTCGATACTCGACATGGCGAGATTCAAAGCTGGCCGCGATCGTGTTCAACAGGAATCGGGATTTCTCTGCGGTCGTCGAGAAGATGCGTGAGGTGGCAACCGGTTTGGATAATCGCATTGCGGATATGCCCTATCCTGCGGGATCGGGTTCGAGACACAAACTCCGTCGTTCCGATGACCCTCAAAAGCAGTTCATCCTCACCTGCATGGCCTTTGAGGTGCCGCAATAGTCGTTCAAAACAACCTCCCCTGCTTCGTCTCCACCCGCCTCCGCGTAACCTGCTGCCGATGCCCTCCCACCGGCATGGCGATCACGGTTGCCGGGGGGCGGCTCCTCTTCCTCCACCGGCTCAGCCTTTGGCTCCTCCACCCTGACCCGTATCCTCACCGTCACCGGCTGCTCCGCCCTGCGTACCGTCCTCTCGGGCGCGGCCTCCTCGGCGTTCGCCGCTCTGAGCGTCTTGATTCTTTCCGCCAGCTACGCAACCGACGTTCCGCCCTCCGGTGCCTTGTCCGGCAGCCCGGCCTTCAACTGGTCGCGTAAGTCAGTCAACTCGCTCAGATACGCCGAGTGGGGGGAATTCCTTGCCAACCATCCCCTCGTAATCCCTGAGCTGCCCCTGGGCCACGGCCTTCCTGGTCAGGGAGACGCTGTCCCAACTGGTCGTTGAGACAAGCTCGTCCATGATACACAATGCTTTATAGTATGGTTCATAGATTGCTAATTGCACCCAGCACTACCATCCATTGAGCCATTGGCACTAGACGTCAACCAATTGGTTTGTGTTGCGGCA
This sequence comes from Singulisphaera acidiphila DSM 18658, assembly GCF_000242455.2. Lineage (GTDB taxonomy): Bacteria > Planctomycetota > Planctomycetia > Isosphaerales > Isosphaeraceae > Singulisphaera > Singulisphaera acidiphila. The sequence continues at coordinate 2,533,857 of NC_019892.1, read as the reverse complement.
GCAGCCCGCTCTTCTGATACCGCTGCAGCTCCGCGTGGGAGATCACCCAGGCCGAATGCACGCCCCGGCCCGATTGCCTCTTCTCGGCATGAATGCGCACCAACCTGCACCACTCGCGCACGGTGAACTCGGCCTTGCCAACGAGACGGGCGAACTCGTCCGTCGAATACCAGTCCCTGATCGTCTGCCGCTCAATCAACGCGGCCAGCATCGATTCGATACGGTCGAGGCGTTCATCGAGATTCCGCGGTGCTGCGTCAGGGCCAGCGCATATCAAACACGCTGTAGTGAAAGGACTTGCGTGAGGTAGTCCGTATTAATCATACAGGACATCATCTTTCCACGTAGGCTATCCTTGTCGGGATGACGCTTCAGCAGCGTCACGGCGAACCGCCGAAGCCAGCTCAAGTTGTTCCCCAAAGTCCGCTCGCGAGTGCGGTGCTCATCTTCGCGAAAGTTCACATCGAGTACCCAGTGCATCGACTCGATACTCCAGTGACCGCGGACCGCTTCGCCGAAACGCTTGCCGCTCAGATAGTGGCTGCTGAGATAGTAACGCACCTCGTCCGACTCCGTCCCATCGGCATGCTGCGTGATTCGCACCGCATAGCCAATTGCCTTGATCCAGGGCCAATCCTTCAGCGGCGCGAAATCAGTCGGCACCTTGACCAGATAATAGGAACGCTCGTCGATGCGGCCGTGCCCGGCATCACGGGTCTCGTCGTATCGATAGTGGAGGTCCTCGAGATCGCGTTCCAGGTGGTCGAGGAAGAACGCTTGGATCGCGGTTGCGAGCTTCGGCTGATTGTCTTTGACGGCGATCACGCAGTCGCCGCCACCGTCAACGATCTGCTCGACAATCGCTTTCTGGCAGCCCATCGCGTCGATCGTGATGAGCGTATCCGTGAGGTCAATCTGCTCGAGAAGTTTTGGGATGGCTGTGATCTCGTTGGACTTGGCGTCGGTGGCCACCTGACCCAGCGCAATGCCCTGCTCGCTGGCCCAGGCGCTGACAATGTGCAGATTGCCAAGACCTTTGGCCGCATCGTGCGATCCGCGACAGGCTTTGCCGTCGATAGCGACGTGTCGGCGGGAGTTCTCAGTGTCGGCGGGGATCGCGTCGCAGATCCAGTCCTGGAAGCAGCGTTGAAAGGCTTCGGGTTTCAGCGCCATGAGCAAGCGTCGGATGCAATCCCGTGAGGGGATGCCGTTGGGCAGGGCCAGATGCAGGGCCAGCCAGGACTCACGATTCTTGGCCCAGCGATGAATGGCGGTAGGGCCATCGCATCCGCAGATGACGGCGCGACCGCGATGACAGCGATATCGACCATCAAGTGCCGACGATTGCGTGCGTGGCGGGGATCGGAGAGCGATTCGAAATAAGAGCCGATGGAGCCGACATCGACGGGCTTGGCCATGGGAGGCATCCTGGGATCGGTCGGTGTCGGCCTCCGCACACCCGGAGTGCAGTAAGCCGATTCACGAGGACCGATTCAAAGATAACGAGCCACGGTCTGTCGCGCCAGACTACTCAGGCCGCACAGTTATACGCGCTGGCCCTGGGTGCTGCGTCTGTGCTCATCGTTCCTGCCCTTCTCCAGTTCCGCGCCGGCCAGATTGCATTCGGGGCGAATGCGGCCGGGTACGATAGCGATGGCCCCATGATTGGCACAACCTCGACCGGATCCTGAACGCTCCCGGGGGCAGGGCCAGCGCGCACTTATAGGTAGTTTTGGCGATTTATAGGGCTTGCGCCCGGGCCGATATTTTTGTAAATCATTCTCCATGCTTACTCCTCGGCTGGTTATGCATGGAGAGCGAACGATGGCGGATCCACGATGCGTCGACCTGGATGAGATCGTACTCCACTTCCACGAGTTGGAGGACCCTCGCTCCTCGATCAATCTCCAGCATCCCCTGACCAGCGTCATTCTGATCGCGCTGATGGCTGTCCTGGCCGGCGCCGCCGGCCCGACCGCGATCGCCAGGTGGGCCGTCATGAAGCAAGCGTTCCTCGTCAGAGTCCTGGATTTGCCCAACGGCATCCCACGCAAGGACGTCTTCCGCCGCGTCCTTATGGCGCTGAAGCCCGATGCCTTCCAGTCATGCTTCGCCGGATGGCTGCGGGCCCTGCGGGCGACGGCGGAAGCGGAGACCGGAATCGAGTAGCCAGTCCTGGCCGTGGACGGTAAGACGGCGAGGCGGAGCCACGACCGCAAGAACGGCCTGGGGGCCCTGCATTCCGTGAGTGTCTGGGCGAGCGAGTACGGCCTGTCGCTGGGCCAGGTGGCCTGCGCCGAGAAGTCAAACGAGATCACGGCCATCCCCGAGCTCTTGAGGCAGGTCGACATCGAGGGGGCGATCATCACGATCGACGCGATGGGGACGCAGAAGGCCATCGCCGAGCGAATCGTCGAGGGGAAGGCGGATTACGTCCTGGCCTTGAAAGGGAACCAGGGGACGATGCATCAGGTGGTCATCAAAGCAGTGGGAGGACGACTTCGCGGGTGTGGATGCCGGTCGGCATCAGACCGTGGAATCGGGGCATGGCCGTCGGGAGACGCGGACCTACATCCAACTGCCCGTGCCCCAAGACCTACCAGGGCTCAGGTCGTGGAACGGGCTGAAATCGATCGGTATTGCGGTCTCCGAATCGGTCCGCGACGGCAAGGTGACTAACGAGGTCCGCTACTACATCAGCAGCCTGGCGGTTGATGTGAAGCGATTCGCCCGCGCCGTTCGGTCACACTGGGGCATCGAAAACGGCTGCCACTGGACTCTGGATGTGACCTATCGCGAGGACGAATCGCGGATCCGCGAGAAGTGCCTCCGAGAAAACATGGCGTGGCTGAATCGCCTCAGCCTCTCGCTGTTGAAGCAACATCCCGGCCGCGAGAGTGTAGCCATGAAGCGGCGGAGTTGCGGCTGGAGTGAGGAGTTCCTCTTGCAAGTCATTGTCGGATCAACGAATTAGTGTGCGCTGGCCCTGCTCCCGGGGGCCCTTGCCTTGCCGCCCGGATCGCGGAAATGACAGGCGCTATGATCGACAATCGAGATCTGAGCGAGCACCCCGATCTTGAACATGGGAAGGCTCACTTCGAGGCCCTTTCCTGCCTCGGGCCGGCAATTGTCGGTCATCTTCGTCCGCCGGCTACGGATCACAGTGAATCGACCTCGTAAAGGGTCTAAATACTCAAGTTCCGCACCCCTCTGAAAAGGTTTGGGTCGGTGGGCTAGCAGCCGCGCGGCTCTCCTGGCAATCGTTCCGATCGCCAGGAGACTCAAACCATGGAAGCCTCGACTCAGTTCCAGATCCAGATCGTTGCCGCTCTGCCCGCCATCAAGACATCACCTCGATCAACTGGACCTCGCCGGAACCATCGAGCGGTTCGTTCAATGGGAAGGCGAGGTTCCCTTGGGGACGCTCGTCGAGGTACTGATTGCCAACCGCTTGCTCCGCCCGACCGTTGCACAGGATGAATCCAACCCCTTCTTACACTGGCTCTACCTGCGACGGCATACGAGAGGGCGACTTCCACATTCCAAGTTAAGCGTCATGAAAAAGGCCAGACCAACTTGAACTCAATGGGTCATGGCGCTCGTTCTGAAAGGGTCACGTAAGAACGACGTGGCTGTATCGCGGTCGACCAACATTCCGACCGCTCGTCTGTTCCGCCGTGCCGTACACTCGGCGAAGGAATCGTGAAGGGCCGCCGGATTCGGTGAGGGAGCGACGCGAATCAAGTGCGTCGACAATTGAGGAGGAGTTCCTGGCCTACGCGTGGGAAATCGGCTTGCTCGGCAGCGACCCGTCGGAGGAGGACGAGCTTCGTATCCTGGCCCAGGTCGAGGAGCTGGGCTAATTCCTGTCGCCGCCCGAGCCGAAACCTTCCGTCGTTCACCAGACCGCTCAAGCCGGCAGCCGACACGGCCAGCAGTCCGAGACGATGCCGCGGGACCTCTCGATCAGGCTCGGCCGCGACGTTGGCAAGTTGACCACGGCGCCGCCGGTGACGCTCGCCGCGAACGACAAGATCGAGGTCCCGGTCGTGATCGCCGAGCCCAGGCCGAGGCGAGCGAAGCTCCCCGAGCACGTGCAGGCGGGGCGGCTTGACTTCACAGTCGGAGGCCACAAGGGCTACGTCCACGTCGGCTTCTACCCGATCGGCCGCCCCGACGCGCTGTTCCTCACGATGGACAAGGAGGGGTCAACGATCGCCGGTCTGATGGACGGGGTCGCCACCCTCACCTCGATCGGCCTCCAGCACGGCGTGCCGCTGACGATCCTGGTGCGCAAGTTCGAGTGGGTCGAGTTCGAGCCGCTCTGGATGACCGGCGACCCGGACGTCGCATGGCCAAGATTTTGCTTGATGACATCTTCCACAAACTGGGCATGCTCTACCTGCCCTCGTCCCGGGCCCCCCACGGCCACCACGACGAACCAGCGGATGGGGAGACCCTGGGCCCGGCCGAAGTGTCCCGACGCTGCCCGGGACGATCCTGGGCGTCTCCGGCGGGGATCCCGACGCCGGGAGGCCCGGCATGACCCTGCCACCTGCGAGCCTCACCGCGGGATTGATTGCCCAATGTTCGCAGAATTCCCAGTTGGCCAGCTCCATGGGGACGCCCCACCCTGCGACAATCGCGGCAAAATGATGATCCAGTCGGGGGCCAGCGACCGCTGCGGCATGTGTGGCAACCAGGAGGCTGCGGTTGAAGTAGCGAGTGGTCAAATTGATGCGAGCGAGGGCCGGTTCAAGCATTGATCCGGCCCTTTCCGTTGGATGTCGCGAACTCTCAAGGATGAGCATGCTGCCGGGGATGAATCGCGGATCGCCGCAATCGCCGGCACGAAGTCGGGTCGAATCGGCGGGCCGGCGCGGGTACCTTTCGCCGGCTTCGCAGATGACCGCGACCGGGCCGCCCGGCGGCGTAGGTAAGACCTTACCCACTTCACCAGACTCGAGGGGTACGATGCCCGAGAATCACACGGTAAGGACAACGGACCTGGGCCACATCATCGCCGCTGTCGCGGGCGGCAACCGCGGCCAGACCGAGACGCAACGACGGGCGCGCCACGACGAAGTCGAGCGGACGCAGCGCCTGCTGGCGAGAGCCCAGGCCGAGGTCGTCAGGGGCGACGACGAGGCAGATGAGGAGTTCGCGGTCCGCCGGCGTCCGGTCGACGACGCAATCAGTACGATGATCCTCGACAACATTCCCCTCGTCATCGGGGTCGCCCGGAGCTTCGCCGCCCGGTACGTTCGCAACTGCGTCGACATCCACAGACATGATCGAGGTCGGCGAGCTCGGCCTCCGCAGGGCGATCGTCGGCTGCGAGGTCGGCTACAGCACCCGGCTGTCGACCTACGCCAGCCCCTGGACACGCCAGGCGATCCAGCGCGAGGACAAGACGCACAGCAATGTGCTTCTACACGCCGGCCTGCCTGTTCAAGCTGGTGTGGGCCTACAGCCCCGCCGGGGTCGGATGATGGTCGAGGCCGGGTTCGAGCCGCGCGACCACGAGGTGTTCGACCGGCTGGGCTGGGACGCAAAGACCATCACGAGCTACCGGGACTTCGAGCGGGGGATCCCCGACAACCTCGTCGCCAGCGACGCTGTCACCGGCGACAACAACGACCACGACTGGCGCGGGTCGATCTACGAGTTCCCCGATCCCTGCGCCGGCGGGCTCGGCGCGTTCGAGCAGGTGCAGGCCGGCGAGTCCCTGGCGCGCTGGCCGGTTGAGATCGAGCAGCTCGACGGACGCACCCGGACGATCCTCAGCGATGCACAACGAGCTGGCGCCGTTCGACCGCGAGCACACGCTCGGCGAGATCGGCGCCGCCCTTGGCGCCGTCCTCGGCCTCACGCGGGAGCGAGTCCGACAGATCGAGCCCACCGGCTTGGAGCAGGTCCGCGCCCGCCTCGGGGTCGAGGCGCGGGAGCCGGCCGGCGCGCGGTCGTGAGGTCGACCGGCCGTCCCGATCCGACGCGCCGTGTCCGGTCTCCCCCGTCCGTCGTTCCTGCGCTCCAAAAGCGGTGCGCCAGCACCCGCCTTTTTGTTTTGATTTTTATTCCCGTGGGGAGGCGGGGGGTCCCCGACAGAGGAGGGACCCGCCGACCCGTCGGGGATTCAACCCGTTTAGGGTTGTACGCCCAGATCGCACGAAATCGCAGTTTTGCGTATCTGTGCGTAAATGAAAGTCATGTGCTTTTTGTGCGTAAGTGGATGTCGCCGATTTGCCGGTCCCCGTACGCCTGGGCTTTGTGCGTAAGTGGATGTCGTCGATCCGCCGCGACGCGATACGCGTCTCTGTATTCATTGTTGTTCAATGCTGCGTTTCCACTCGCTGCAGGTCCCCCTTATCGGAGGCGAATCGATGGCCGATACCGGCCCGTATCTCAAGCTCTTCGAGGCGGTGTGTCCGCCCCGGACCTATCGCAATCGCGTCTCGCTCATCTCGTCCGTCTACCCGCTCTGCGGGGCGATCAAGGCCGGCTCGGAGGCGCGGACGATCGCGGTCCTGGTCGAACGGTGGCGCGACCGGATCCGCCACCTCGAATGCCACGGGTGGGACCAGACCGCGGAGACGCGGGGCTCGGCGCGCTCCGACGACGAGATGGCCAACAGCCGGAAGTGGCGGATGCTCAACTGCCCGCCATCGTCGATCAAGGTGCAGCCCGCGCCGACGCCGTGCCACGTCCGGTTCGCGTGCCCACACTGCTGGGGCCGGAACGCCCAATGGCACTTACTTTCGCCAATCCTGCAACAAGGGGCACCTCTGGCACGATTTTTGCGCCATGAACTCCTATTTTTTGGGAGTACCTCGCATGAACCATGACCAGGAATCACCCGCTGTCGTCGATTTGGGTGAGGCGGTTCGGATGTTCCATCGCTTGGTCCCACCGGATGTCCTGCATGCTCAGAAACCGCCCACGCTCTCGACCGTGTTCACGCCTTGGGTCGTTGTCTGGCTGATGATCTATCAACGGTTGACCTGCAATGCAACGATGGCCGCCGCTGTGGGAGAGTTGGCTCGATTAAGTGCGGATGTGCTCCCTGATAACAAGCGGGCCCGTGAGAAGTCGTTCTCGGCCAACACGGGTGGATTTTCGCGAGCGCGAGATCGGCTGCCCGTAGAGATGGCTCAACGGGCGGCTGACGAGGTTTCTGCAGCCTTAATCGCCAAGTCTCCGCCATCGGTGAAAGGGCGTAATGCGTTTCTTGTGGACGGTTCCACGCTCTCTTTGGCACCCACTGACGCCTTGCGCAAAACGTATCCGCCGGCCCGCAATCAACACGGCGAATCGCACTGGCCGATCCTCCACTTGGTAGCGGCCCACGAGTTATCCAGCGGTGTGACCGTGCGTCCGGAAGTGGGGGCAATGTATGGCCCGGCCGCGATTGGCGAAGTCCCATTGTCGGCCGGTTTGATGCCGCGACTTCCGGTCGGCTCCGTGTTGATCGCCGACCGGAATTTTGGTGTCTTCGCGTTCGCCTGGTTGGCCAACCAGGCGGGCCACGACTTCGTGTTGCGGTTGACTGAGAAGCGATTTCGGTCGATGGTGCGCCAAGGGAAAGCCCAGGGCAAGGACCAGTGGGAACTCACTTGGCAGCCCAACCGCTGGGAACGCAAGTCGAACCCACAATGGCCGGCCGATGCAACGTTGCGGGTGTGGTTGCACGAGGTTCGAATTTCCGAGAAGCTGACGCTGTGGCTTGTGAGTCGGCTCCCTGACGAGGGGTGCGAGCTCGCCGCGATCTATGGCCAGCGGCAAAATATCGAAACCGATCTGCGTGATTTGAAGCGGACGCTTCGCTTGGAAGAGATGCGTGGCCGATCCACGGAGATGGTCGCGAAGGAACTGGCCTCGGCGACAGTGGCCTATAACATGGCGAATCTGATTCGCCGGATGGCTGCGGCTCGGGTCGAGATCGCGCCGCGGCGATTGAGCTTCAACCGGGTATGGTCGTTAGTGAAGGTCTTGCTCTTGGAGTCGCTGGATACCACGGACCCCGCGAAGATCCAAGAGCGGATCGACTTGGTTCTGAGGATGTCTGGCCAGTGTAAGCTCGCGAATCGCCCTGGCCGACACTACCCGCGTGAGGTGATCGCCCGCCGCAGAAAATTCCCACTGCGACCACGCAAACGCGGTCTGAAATCGAGAAAGTAAGTGCCATTGGCCGGAACGCCGGCGACTGTGCGCCACGAAGGTGTGAAAGGACGACTTTCAGGAGCGTCCCGGAACGCCATGCTGCGCGAGAGATGAGGGTAGGTCCCTCGGGATCGGGTTGCAGGACCAGATCTCAAATCACCCGAAGCGGCTTGGATTAAGAGTCCTGGTCGTGAGCGTTCGGGAAAAGGCCGGTCTTGAACCGGTCAGATACGAACCGAGAAGGCGAACGCAAGTGAACCACCGATGAGGCGTCGAAAGCGTAGGGACGTCATCGAAACCAGGCTCCAGTCGTTGGCCTGGGATGCAGTCAAGGCGAGACCTGCTTATGGCCTTGATGGTGACCGGCGTAAAGGTGGCGCGAGCTCGGTTCAGGCTCTCGCGGGGAACGTGGGAACCTGTCGTCACGATGCCAAGGGAGATGGCCAAGTGGAGGCCCCACGAGGTCAAAAGTTCCGATGCGTGGCACAGGGGCAGATCAACCCGTAGTAGCGTCGAAACCTGGTAATGCGGGTGGAGCGAAGGGGTTGAATGGTTCAGCCAAAGGGATGGATCAACCAGCGATGGGAGGAATTCATGCCGGAAGCGAAGTCGTGCGTCAAGGCTTGCGCGGGGGGCAAAAGTCAACCAGTGATGGGAGGAACCGATGCCTGAGGCGAAGACTTATGCGATTTCCAAACAGGTGGTCCACGAGGCCTACCTGAAGGTCAAGGCGAACCACGGCGCGGCCGGGGTGGACGGACAGTCGATCGAGGTGTTTGAGACCGACTTGAAGGGCAACCTCTACAAGATCTGGAATCGGATGTCCTCGGGGAGCTACTTCCCACCGCCGGTGCGGCTCGTGGAGATCCCGAAAGCCGATGGGGGTTCAAGGCCGTTGGGGATACCCACGGTCGGCGATCGCGTGGCCCAGATGGTCGTCAAGATGCATCTGGAGCCGCTGGTGGAGCCGCATTTCCATCCCGACTCCTACGGGTATCGTCCCGGACGATCGGCGCTGGATGCGGTGGCCGCCGCGCGGGAGCGGTGCTGGCGGTCCGACTGGGTGATTGATCTGGATATCAAAGGTTTCTTTGACAATCTCGATCATGAACTGGTCATGAAGACGGTCCGTCATCACGTGAACGAACCATGGGTCCTGCTGTACATCGAGCGGTGGCTGAAAGCCCCCGTTGAGAAGCAGGACGGTCGTCGAGAAGAGCGCACGAAGGGCTCACCCCAGGGGTCGATCGTCACGCCCCCAACAATGTTGCAAACTACCGTGTTGGGGGCGTCCCTCAAAAGGGGATGGGCTGACTCGATACACGATGCGAATCTCCTGCTCGTCGATCTCTACCTTTTTCACCAAGGCCCGCACGATCTCCCGTCGTGTGTCCCAGTCCGGCTCTTGCAACTCCTGGGAAACTCGCCTCGCGAACTCCTCCAACTGGCCGATCACCAGCCGGAGTTCTGCCTCTTGGCTCGCCTCGCTGATCCGCTGCCGACACTCATGCTCCAGTTTCCCCAGGCGTTCCCTCGCCGCCAAGATCCTCGGCTCGAAATCCGACTTATCGAGTAACCCGTCGCTGTAAGCATCGATCAATCTAGCAATCATCTTTTTTAGATTCTTAACCTGCTTGTCGAGATGCTCCACCTCGTGGCTCGGGCCGGACTCCGCCGCCTGCAGCCGCCGCTCGTACTCCGCCCGGACCCGGTCGGGTTCGGATAAAAGCTGACGTACATCGTCCCAGACGGCGGCGTCCAAAACATCGGTGCGGACCTGCTTGTTCCAGCACAAACGCTGGCCGCCGAAGCGGTAGGCGTCGGAACCCGTGCAGCGGTAGTAGGCGTAGGGGACCTTGCCTTTGGCTGAGGTCCGGCTCGTCGGCTTACCGTAGCAGCCGTAGCCGCACCGCTGGCAAACGACCAGGCCCTGGAGCAGGTAACAGCCAACACCGGGCCGGTCGCGACGGCGTTGTCGGTTCTCCTCGAGTTGATCCTGGACCGCCCCGAAGAGGTCCTCGCTCACCAGCCCGGGGACATCAATTAAGATCTGATCTTCCAATGAGGTATCGACCCGTGAGGCCGGGCGTCTCGGATGCTCGGGGCGGCCGCGCTGCGGGCGGAGCCGCAGCCGCTTGGGTGGGCCCGATCGCGTCTTGCCATAGGCCGCCGTCCCCTTGTAGGCGGGGTTCTTGAGGATCAGCCAGACCGTCGAGCGGTCCCAGGCCGATTTGCCGGTTCGCGTGGTGACTCCCTCATCTTTCAGGCGGCGGCAGACTTCGCCGATGGAACACCGTTCCTGGCCGACCCACCCGAAGATCTTCCGCACGACACGTGCCTCTTCGGCCACGATCTGATAACGCGCCTCGCCGTCGCCGTCGTGCTTGCCGACGTATCGGTAGCCGTAGGGCGCGCCACTGAGCACGTTGACCGAGCCATGGCGGGCCGCGTGCTGCTTGCCCCGGCGGCAACGTTCCATGATCTTGGCACGCTCGTACTCGGCGATCATGCCCTGGACCTGCAGCAGCAAGTTCTCCTCGGGTCCGTGGCCGGGGGGATTGCGAAGGAAGACGACCTCGACGCCGCAATGGTCGAGTTCCTCAATGATCAATACATTATATGCATATTTGCGTGACAGACGATCAGGGTCGAGGACGTAGAGGCGGTCGATGGCGCCGGCCGCAGCCTGATCCCGGAGTTGTTCCAGGCCCGGGCGGACCAGGATGCTGCCGCTGACTCCATCGTCCACGAAGCACGATTCGGGGTCGCATTCCAAGCCATCATCGGCGACGCGTTGTGTGACGACTTCGAGTTGGCTGGCGATTGTGTCCTCTTTGGCCTGAGATTCACCGGAGACCCGGGCGTAGATCGCCACACGAAGATTGGGATTGTGCATGGCAGGTCAAGCTCCCCCGGCCTTAGATCGGAGTCTCTGGTTCGTCGCCTCCGTCTCGTGGCACTCGGTTCGAGATCGCGGCCGTTCCGGGTGGCGGGAGATGACTGGAATCAGCGATTGACATGCAGTTGAAATCAAGTAACTATGAAGTCGAATGAACTCAAAATGGCGGGTGATGGGAGGGCTAAGGGTGGGCCTCCCTGGAGATGTGATCATGTCGACTCCTCCTCTCCGAGATCGCGGCCTTCGGCCTGCCTGGGATGGGGGTCGAACTGGGGCTGCCATCCGTGCCCGTACTTCGGTCGGAGCCGCGATCGGGAAATGACAGAGTCAGGGATTAGCGACGATTTTGCAACATTGTTGAGGGCGTGAGTTCACCCTTGTTGGCGAATCTCTTCATGCACTATGCGTTCGACCTCTGGATGACCCGGAGCTATCCGGACATTCACTTCGCACGCTATGCGGACGATGTGAATCATTCACGCCAAGAGTCGGGCTCAAGCCGAGCACGTGCTCGCAGCAGTTCGGGAACGCCTGAAGGAGTGCTGTCTTGAGCTTCACCCTGAGAAGACCAAGATCGTGTACTGCCAGGACGATGACCGAAGGGGCCAGCATGAGCACATCAAGTTCGACTTCCTCGGCTACACTTTTCGGCCCCGGCGGGCCAAGAATCGATGGGGGAAGTACTTTGTGAGCTTCCTCCCGGCGATCAGCGACAAGGCCGCCAATGCGATCCGGGAGACGATCCGAGAATGGCGGCTGGCCGCCACCCGGAACAATCAAACTCTGGAGGAGATCGCGGGGCTTGTGAACCCTTCGGTACGGGGATGGGTGAACTACTACGGCCGGTTCTACCGGTCGGCGCTCACTCCGGTTCTCAGGCATCTGGAGCGTGCCATGGTCAAATGGGCGCAGCGGAAATACAAACGGTTGAGGCGTCACTCCATCAACGCAGCCCACTGGCTGGGTCAGGTGGCGCGGCGCGACCCGAATCTGTTGGTTCTTTGGCAGATCGGGTTTCGACCAGCGACTGGATCATAAGAGCCGGATGAGGTGCGAGCCTTCCGTCCGGATCCGAGAGGGCCTGGGGGTGAAATCCCCCCGGGCTACTCGACTCTGGTCGACGATCGATCGCGTGTTGTTCGGCGCGTTCGAGGCGGCGGCGGCGCCCGTGCTCCCGCGGCCGAAGCCGCGCGTCGTCGTGCTCCCGCGGTCGAAGCAGCGCGGCGACGTGGTCGCGGACGACGCGGACGACGCGGACGACGCGGTGGTCGACCAGCGGCGGCGGGCGGACTGCGTGCTGGTCGAGCGGCGAATCCAGTACGGCTACAAGTTCGCGGACGCCCGCGGCACACCGTTGTTGCCGATCGTCCTCGACCACCGGCTCGGGCGCGGCCGCGGGCCCGGCGACATGGCGAAGCAACTGCCGACCCGGCGGACCGACGTCCGCCACCTCCGCGCCGCCGGCTGCGTGGGCGGGTTCGAGACGATCTACACCGGCGTGGTCTATAAGCGAAAGGACCAGGATGGCCGCCGGGAATTCCTCTGCTGGAACGTGCAAATCCGCCAGGTGCTCGCCGTGCCGCTCGACCGGGCGGAGGCGTTCCTGCAGGACCGCCGCGTGCTCACACACGGGAGCGGCAAGAGCAAGTTCGAGCTGACCTCGATCGAGCGGCCGACGCGTCGCGATGTCTCGCATGCCATGGGCAACGCCTGCCGCTACCCGCGGCAGATCGTCCACGGGCCCGCCGAGTATGCCTTCGCGACCATGGCCGCCCGCTCCGGCCGGCGGATTTCGACCACCTTCGGTTCCTTCCACGGCAATCACGAGGAATGACGATGACGACCGTGATCGAAGATCTCTTCAAGCTCCCCGCGACCGACCAGGCCGATACCCTGGCGGCCGCGATCGGATTCCCGACGAAGCCGTGGCCGCGGAACTGCTTCGCGGTCTCGTCAATGATCTGCCACGCCGGGGTGATCCCCGGCGCGGTGGTCCGCTCGGGCCACTTCGACGGCAAGGTCTCGGAAGACGCAGGCAAGTATGGCCTCACGCCGCTGCGGCCGATCCAGCGGCGCGGCTGGATCGAGCGAGCCGACGACATTGAGGGCCATGGACCCGGTGGTCGCATGGGACATCACGCTGATGCTGACTGGTTCGGCCTGGATTGGCCGGTTGACGGGCCTCAGGGCATCCGCCGCCACCTGGTGATTCAAGCGACCGATCCGGAACTTGAGATCCACCTCCTCGACGAAAGCCGGATCGCCAGATTCAGTAGTTCGGAAGTTTAGGGTTAGAGTGAGAGTCAGGGGATGACAGGCTCAAACTGGTCTCCGAAAATGACTTGTGCAAAACCTTTCACTCACGGAGGGTCCCATGCGCAAGTCCATCAATCCCCTGACTCCCACCCAAGTCTATCGCTACGCTGTCCAAGCATTCCAGCCCCCACTGAAGCTTCGCGACGCCAAGAATGTTGCTGCCCAGACGATCCTGACCGTCCTCTTCGCCGCGGCAGCCCGGATCAGTTCGCTGTCCGACACCTGCCACCGCCTCCGTGGCGTCCCCGACGAGCATGTCGTCGCCGAAGCGCTCGACTCCACCTTGCCCGACTACAACCCATTGCGGCGACGAGTCCAGGCGGCCCTTCAGGGCCATCTTCCCAAGGCTTTGCGACGCCGCCCCCAAGTGATCGCCATCGATCTGACTTTGCTCCCGTATTACGGGGCCGATCGCAAGACCAACCCGTTGGTGATGCGAGGCCAGGCCAAGAAGGGGACCTGTTCGTTCTTCGGCTACGGCACCGCCTATGTGATTCGTAAAGGGCGGCGTTACACCGTGGCGCTGAGCGCCGTCACCCCCAGCACAACGATGGCGGAGATCGTTCGCGAACTGCTGAAGCAGGTCCACGCCGCCGGGATCGAGGTCCGCTTCACCGTGCTCGATCGCGGCTTCTACTGCGTCGAGGTTATCCGTTATCTTCAGCACGCGCGCACCCCGTTCTTGATGCCCGTGGTCTGTCACGGTCGCAAAACCGAACACCCGTTGGGTCCGAGCGGCTCGAACGTCTTTAAGAAATGCAAAACGAGCGGATGGAGTACCTACACGCTGTCGAACGCGAAGCATGAGAAGGCCACAGTGAGGGTCTGTATCAAGTGTTGGAACCGCCGAGGCATGCGTGGCAAGACAGGGCGGGAAGCCTGGATTTACGCCTACTGGGGGATCGCTCCCAAGCGGTACGACTGGGTCAAGGACAGCTACCGAAGCCGGTTTGGGATCGAGACAAGTTATCGCCAAATGAACGAATGCCGGATTCGGACGACATCCAGGCGATTCGTAGTGCGGTTCTTGTACGTGGCAATTGCCTTGTTGCTTCGCAACCTCTGGGTCTGGCTCCATCACGCCGTTCTCTCGAAGCCAAGACGGGGCGGGAGCGAACTCCACCTGGAGAGGTTGCGATTGAAAACCATGCTGCTGTGGCTCTTCGATGTAGCCGTTGAAATGTATGGACTAGTGAAAATAGCGTTTGCCGAAAGGCCGTTGCCGATTGTGGTTACGACATAGGCCCCCGACGGCCTTCGATCCGAACTACTGAGATTGGAACTTCAGCGACTTCGTCACGGAGATTCCCATGGCTAAATCGAGATCAAGCCCACGTCGCTCGCTGCCGCGGGCGAACAGGCCTCAGGTGGTTCGGATCACGGTCGACGGCAAGCGCGCCTGAATCGAACCGGGGTTGCCGCACGTGATCCTTCCGTACCTCCAGTTCACCCAGCGCACCTATCGCTCGGGAGGACCGACGGGCGTTGAATCCGTCTTGGTGCGCAAGTCGATGTACGAGGGCAAGGAACCCGATCGAGACTTCATGGGTGCGGGCTCGGTTCCGCGTGTCGCGGAGATACTCCGGCAGAACGGCTACGAGGTCGAGGTCATCGACGGCACCTATCATGGTCGCGAGTGCTGGATGCGTCAGGATCAATAGTGGGTGGCCAAGGCGGGTGCGGAAACCCAGGTCTTCGTCGAGTCGTTGGCCGAGAACCGCCGCGGCCAGCTCGAGGTTTGCGGCCGTCGCGACAAGATTCGCTTGATCGTCGCGATGGCGCGGGCCTATCCCGACGCAACCATCTCGGTTCTCACCACGTCGATCCGGAGGGGGCGCTGGCTTCGTCACTTCCTGGCACAAGGATCCCGCAAGCCGGTCGAGCACTTCCACGGCGGCTCGTTCCGCTCCGAAGTGCGGCTCCGGGTCTGCACGTTCAACAGCTTCGAGAATCAGCAGACCGATATCCTGGTCTTCGAGCGGACCGAAGAGGCGGCGTCGGCCATGAGCATCGAGCATCAGAAGCTGATCGCCGATCATCGGGTCTACGGTTTTGGCGAACGAGGAAATCGGTACGGTACCCGGACGCGACTCCTCATTGAGGCATTGGTCGGTCCCACGATCTATCAGGTCCCCGATCACAATGGCCGTCGCGCCCCCGTCCGAGTTCTGCTGTCCGAGTCGCCGCTGGTGACGCTGCCTCCCGGGCTCGATCCCCTGGAGCGGAAACGCCTGGCGGTCTGGCATCATGATCGTCGAAACAGCGTCATCGCCAACCTCGCGAAGGCGTTCGATGCCGGGCAAGTCGTCGGCTTCCCAGGGCACGACTCACACGTCGACGATCGCGGAGGATTGTCTCGAACGATCGATGGCAAACTCCGAATGGCCGTGCTCGTCGAATCGCCCGAGCATGGCAGCGAGCTGGCTCGGCGCCTCCCGGGTTGGGTCTTGCAGGCGGGGCCGAGTGAAAACGGTCCGGGGTCACGCATTACGCGGACAATTCTCACCTTGATTCGCGCGAACACGATGACGCGGCTCGATGCCGACGTCCTCATCCGCGCCGATGGCAGCAATGCCCCTTTAGAGCTCCTCACTGGGGGTGTAACTCTGGAATCTGGAAATTCTGCCGCCTCCCTGGTATGACGGGATGCTCCCCGACACCCCTGGAGGCGAAGCGATGGAGCGGACGGTCACGGTCAGGACGGAGTTGGAGTCGATCTTGGTCGAACAGGCCCTGGCGATGGCGCGCGAGTTGGAGGCCGTCACCGATGCGGCTCCGGACGGTCAAGTCCTGGCCGTCGGCGAGTTGACCGCTGTTCGACTCGGCCGCGAGTTGACCCGTGTCGCCCTGGAGTCGGCCTTGCAGCAGCAGGCGCAGGCGGCCGAGAAAAAGGGGCTCCCGGCCGAGCCTGCCCCTGCGGCGGCCGTCGCGCGATCAAGGACCAGACGGCCAAGACGACCGTGATCGCCGCCGGCCGGGTGACGCTGCGTCGTCGCTCGCTGCGATGCCACGGCTGTGGCCTGACGGCTCATCCCCTCGACGCCCGCCTCGGCGTCGACGACTTCCTCAGCCCGCACGCCACCCGGTTGGCCTGCCTGGCGGCGGCGAGTTGGTCATTCGACGTCGCCTCCGACCGCCTGCACGAGTTCGCTGGCGTCCCCATCAACGGCGAGACGATCCGCCGGCATAGTCATCGCGCCGCCCAAGCTCTGACGCGGCGGCGCGAGCAGGAGCCGCCGAAGGCGCACTTCGAGGACGCCGAGGGGGAAATTGAGTTCCTGACTGACGGCGTCATGGCTCCGACCCGCGGCGGCTGGCGGGAACTGAAGATGGCGTTGTACCTGAAGCGACCGCTCGGCGAACCGGCCGAACCTGACGCCTGGGCCGAGCGGGAACTGCCGCGGCCGACGGCGCAGGCGGCCTATGCCACGGTCGCCGATAGCGAGACATTCGCGGCGCGATGGACGCCGCTAGCCCAGGCGTTGGGGATCGAGCCGGCCGGTTCGTTGACGGTCCTGGGCGACGGCGCCGAGTGGATCTGGAACGCGGCCTCGACGCAGTTCCCCGCGGTCACGCAACTCCTGGACGTCTTCCACGCCTGCGAGCATCTGGCCTCGGCGGGCCGCGCCCTGTTCGGCGACGAGGCCGCCGACTGGGTCGAACGAGGGCGGCACTCGCTCCTGGCCGACGGCTGGCCGGGGCTGCTCGACCACGTCGGAGCCACTCCGGTCGCGGGCCGGACGACGGCCGGTCAGGCCGGCCTCGATGAACTGATCGGCGACTTCGCCAAGCATACCGACCGTCTCGGCTATTACGGTCGACTCCGCACGGGCCGCTCGATCGGTAGCGGCGGAGTGGAGAGCCTGGCGCGGCGGATGGGCCGTCGGCTCAAAGTCCCGGGACGAGGCTGGTGCGTGGATCACCTGGAGGGCATGGCGTCCCTGATCGCCACTGCCGATACCCCGGAATGGGAGAGCCTCTGGACTCGGACCGCCGCTTGATCTCCAGATTCCAGAGTTACACCCGCTCACTGTTGCATGGCGTACGCTGCTCGATCCTGGAACCATCCCGCGATATCTTCGAGGGGTACGTCGTGCAAGGCCGAACCGAACGCCGCATAGACCGCGTCCTTCGTCCACGCCGCCGCCAACTGCAGCGAGCCTTTGACCTTCGAGACCACCTCCTCCAGGCTGAAGCACGCGGCTACGGCCCCCAGAATGTCCGCCACACTCGCCGAGACGTCGGTGCAGAAGAACGCACGCCACCCCGTCGCCTCGTCGACCAAGACCACGCGGATCGCTCCGCCGGTTGGCCGCCACGTCGCCAGGAATGTCTTGTACCGTTTGACCGCCTTCTCCCCGTACAAGTCGAACACGCCGGTGGACCAGCCGCGCCGCTGGCCGGCCCGCTTGGCCAGGTCGATGCGGTGTTCGCCGTACAAACAGGGCCGGCCGCCCCGGCGGTCGGGGGCCGGGGAGTGTGTGCAAGGCCGAGTCCTTGCGGAGTCGGCTGACGACCGTCATCCCCAGCGTTTGCGCCGGCTTGAGGAAGTCGGCCTTGGCGTAGGTACCGTCGGCGACGACCCACAGCGGCCTGTCCAGCTGCCCCAGCTACGGCATTGCCCACCGCAACAGTTCGACGGCCAACACCAACTTGGTCCGGAACTTGGGCCGGTGCTTTGTGTCGATGGCCGGCAGGTCCTTCGCCCGGACGTACAAGCGGGACAACAGCGGCAGCGCCACCACGCCCCACGCGGGGTGAGTCGCAGGAGTCCGAACACGACGAAGACGTGGCCATAGACGTAAGGGGAACTGGCCGGGCCCGATGTCGGGTTGTGATGGACGCCGCCCCCTGGACGTGCGGCCCGTACCGCTTTGTCGGGGTGTCGTCCAGGGCGAGGGTGAGCCGTTTGGCCCCGGTCACCAGTGGCTTGACCGCCTCCATGACCAGGCGCGCGGCGATGCTGTCACTCTCCTTGCCGGCCGCCGCCACGGCGGTGTAGCAGGACTGGAACTTGTCACTGAGTTCGGCGGCGCGGATCCAACTGGTGACAGTTCGCCGACCGCACGCCAGGAGAGCGCCGAGGAAGAGGAGGGCGAGCCGTGGTGCGGAGCGGCGATCGAGGACGGCGGTGAGGTAGGCGAACCACTGGCATGGGATGGGCTACGGATGCGAGGATGTCATGGGGCCGGCTCCGTTTGGGTGTCTGACTGGCTTGGTAACCGCCATCATCCCGATTGGGCCGGCCCTCTTCGACTCGCCACCCGTCGGCCGCAAACGTACATCAAGTTGCAGAAAGTGCAGATTCCTGCATCGGTGATGATTCTTACGAAGGGAGTGCCATCCTTCGTCTGCTGGCGGAGCGTCTCGTCGTAGAGGATCGCCCCACTGATGGACTTACTGAGTCCGGGCGTGGTCACGATCAGCTCCCGATAGGCGTGCCGGGCCTCCTCGGTCTGGGGAATCGCCGACCTGGCAAATCGTTTGTCGCAGGTTGGAGTGCTTTCATCCATCGCCAGTAGGCCCTTGTCGCCTGCGACGAGCATCCTCGAGGTGTCTACAAGCTCCGGTGCATTCATTTGGAGTCGCCCCATTTCCACTCCCGGATTTCCGGCATGTCCACGCCGTGTTCTTTGATGTATCGCCTGTGTTCGACGAGCTTGTCCGCAAGCTGCTGCTTGAGATAAGCCCCCTTGGAACCCGTCTGCGGCAAGCGGTCGACCGTGTCTATGACCAGGTGGAAGCGGTCCATGTCGTTCATCACTGTCATGTCGAAGGCGGTCGTGATGGTGCCCTCTTCCTTGTAGCCCCGGACGTGCAGGTTGCGGTTGGCCCTGCGGTACGTCAGGCGGTGGACCAGCCAAGGGTATCCGTGGAAGGCGAAGATGATGTGCTTGTCTTTCGTGAAGAGCGAGTCGTACTCCACGTCGCTCATCCCGTGCGGGCCTTCAGTGTCGGGCTCCAGCCTCATCAGGTCGACGACGTTGACCACCCGGATCTTCAGCTCAGGCAGATGCTCGCGGAGGATCGACACAGCCGCCAGAGTCTCCAGGGTGGGGACGTCCCCGGCGCAGGCCATCACCACGTCTGGCTCGCCATCCTGGTCGTTGCTGGCCCATTGCCAGATGCCGATCCCTTCCGTGCAGTGCTCGACGGCGGCATCCATGGTGAGCCATTGGGGGGCATCGTGCTTACCGCAAACCACGAGATTGATGTAGTTCAGGCTGCGCAGGCAGTGATCCATGGTCGACAGGAGGCAGTTTGCGTCGGGCGGGAGGTAGACACGCACCATCTCGGACTTCTTGTTGATGACGTGGTCGATGAAACCGGGGTCCTGGTGCGTGAAGCCGTTGTGGTCCTGTCGCCAGACGTGGGAGGTCAGCAGGTAGTTCAGCGAGGCGATCTTCCGCCGCCACGGCAGTTCCAGACTCATCTTCAGCCATTTGGCGTGCTGGGTGAACATCGAATCGACGATCCGGATGAACGCCTCGTAGCTGTTGAATAGCCCGTGCCGCCCAGTCAGAAGGTACCCCTCCAGCCAACCTTCGCACTGGTGCTCGCTGAGCATCTCGATGACGTCGCCACAGGGCGCAAGGAATTCGTCGTTTGCCACCGTCGCGGCGTCCCATTGCCGATTGGTTACCTCGAAGACGGCTTCCAGCCGATTGGAGATCGTCTCGTCCGGGCCGAAGATTCGGAAGTTCCGCGGGTTCTCATTCAACTTGATCACGTCGCGAAGGAAGGGGCCCAGCACGTGCACGTTGCCGGCCTCAACGGCGGTGGGCGCAGGGACGTTGACGGCGTAGTCGCGGAAGTCCGGCATGTGGAGCCTCCGCAACAGTTTCCCGCCATTGGCGTGGGGATTGGCCCCCATCCGTCGGTCGCCCTCCGGCGCCAGTGCGGCCAGTTCGGGCAGAAGCCGGCCGCGCTCGTCGAAGAGTTCTTCCGGCTTGTAACTTCTCATCCAGCTTTCAAGCTGCTCGAGATGGTCGGGAGGAGTCGAGGAAGACACGGAAAGCGGCACCTGATGTGCCCGGAATGTGCCCTCGACGGGGAGACCATCAATGACTTTCGGTCCGGTCCATCCCTTGAGCGATCGGAGGACGATCATCGGCCAGCGCGGTCGAGTCGCGTTGCCCTGGATGCGGGCGTCGTGCTGGATCTTCTGGATTTGCTCGACGACCTTATCGAGGGTTGCGGCCATGATCTGATGCATCGTCTCCGGGTCTTCTCCCTCGACGAAGTACGGTGTCCAGCCGTAGCCGAGGAACAAGTGCTCCAATTCCTCGTGCGTGATCCGTGCGAGGACCGTCGGGTTGGAGATCTTGAAGCCGTTGAGGTTCAGGATCGGCAGCACCACCCCATCGGTGATTGGGTCGAGGAACTTGTTGGAATGCCATGCAGTGGCCAGGGGTCCGGTCTCGGCCTCGCCGTCGCCGACGACACAGGCAACGACCAAGTCCGGATTGTCGAACGCGGCCCCGAAGGCATGACTGATCGAATATCCCAGCTCGCCGCCTTCGTGGATCGACCCGGGGGTCTGGGGTGAAACGTGGCTGGAAATCCCGCCGGGGAAGGAGAACTGCTTGAACAGCTTCTTCAGCCCGGCTTCATCCTCGCTGATGTTCGGATAGACCTCACTGTAGGTGCCTTCGAGATAGACGTTGCCCACCACCGCCGGGGCGCCGTGGCCGGGGCCGGAGATGTAGATCATGTTGAGGTCATGTTCTTTGATGACCCGGTTCAGATGCGCGTAGATGAAGTTCTGTCCCGGCGTCGTGCCCCAGTGCCCCAGCAAAAGTTGTTTCACGTGCTCCAGTTTCAGCGGTTCCCGGAGCAAAGGGTTTTCGCAGAGATAGATCTGGCCGACGGACAGGTAATTCGCGGCTCGCCAGTAGGCATGGATCTTGCGGAGTTGTTCCGGGTCGAGGGGTCCCGTCTTGTCCGGAGATTGCGACGCAAGAATCGTCGAAGGCTTCAGTCCGGAGTCGTTCAGGCTCGTCGTGGCTTTGGCTGTGGACATCGGCTGACTCCTTCATCGGATTCTGGTGATGTGACTTCGTGGATGACGACAAATCATAACGGCCGGCCCGTGAGTCGAGCCGTGGCCTTGGCAATCATCACTTCTTCGTCAGTGCGGATGACCCGGACCTTGACCGGTCCCTCGTCGGTTGAGATCAGGAGGGCGTCGGATGCGTTTCGGCCATCGTCCATGACGATCCCGAAAAACCCCAAGCCCTCACAAATGCGGCGGCGGATCTCGGGCGAGTTCTCGCCGATTCCCCCAGCGAACACCAGAGTGTCGATGCCTCCCAGTACGGCGGCGTAAGCCCCGATCCATTTCTTCGCCTGGTAGCAGAACAGTTCGATCGCCTCGGCCGCCCGGACATCGACGTTCTGACGCGCCAGGAGATCGCGCACATCGGGGCTGGTCTCGGAGACGCCGAGCAGGCCGGACTCGTGGCTCACGAGACTGTCGAACTGGTTGGCTGTCATCCCCTCCGCGCGGGACAGGAATCGGACCAGGCCTGGATCGAGATCGCCGGTTCGTGTCCCCATTACCAGGCCGGAGGTCGGCGTGAAGCCCATGGAAGTGTCAACGGAATGTCCTCCCCGGACCGCCACCAGGCTCGCGCCGGAACCGAGGTGGGCCAGGACGACTCGGCCCCGCGCTTCCTCCAGGCCGGCGACGCAGGCCAGTTCCTCCATCAAATACGCATACGAGAGGCCGTGGAAGCCGTAGCGACGGACCCCCACCGCCTCGTACCGCCGGGGGATCGGGACGATCTGGGCGATGCGCGGCATGTTGTGATGAAACGCCGTGTCGAAGCACGCGACCTGGGGTAGGTCCGGATCACGGTTTTGGAACGCCTCGATCAACGCGATCTCTCCCGGCAAGTGATCCGGGTCGTAGGAACTGGTCTTGCGTAAGTTGTCGATCAGTTCCGCCGTGATGAGTTCGGGCTGATGGTAACGACTCCCCCCGTGAACGATACGATGCCCGATCGCGGCGATCTCTCCGAATCCGACTGTGTGTTCGAGCCATTTGATGACCAGGTAGACGGCTGCCTTCTGATCCGGGGCATCGACAAGGCGGTCTTCTTGACGTTCTCCGTTGGCCTGGGTCAGGATCCACCGAGCAGCATCCAGCCCGATCCGGTCGACCCGACCGGACTGGAGACGCGCGGATGGCCCATTCCGATCAAAGAGTGCGAACTTGAGGCTCGACGATCCACCATTGATCGTTAGGATGAGGGGACGTCCCGGGGGCACGCCCCCGACGTTCTTGGCCTTGGAGTCATCAGTGAAGTTCAAAACGCGATCTTTATGTTGATCCATAGCCTTGCTCTCAACAGGTTGATTGCTCTTGGTTTCAAGTCGCACCTCAGTGCGTTTTTCTTTTCGACAAGGATTCGTAGCCGGAAAGGACGTCGAATAATTCCTCATCAATGGAAGTCTGCCGCAGGCGGCGGAACGTCTGATTCAGGTTTCCTACCAGGTCGTCGATGTTTTTTTCCGCCCGCTGCATGGCGGCCAGGCGGCTCGCGTTCTCGGCGGCCAACGATTCGGCGCAAGCCTTGAAGAGCGATACGAAAAGATACTCCCGGACGAGTGCCTGCAACGTCCGCTCACCGCCATCGATCACCTCGGGCCGGTTTTTGGTCGGCCAGGGGAGATTGGACAGCCTGATCGCCCATGATTCGTCCAGGGGCAGCAGGCGTTGACTGACGGGTTCGTAAGTCGCCCCGGAGTTGGGGCGGTTGTGAAAGAGATAAAGTTGAACGATCTCGCCCTCACCGTGATGCGCCTCACTCTCCACGACAATCTGCCCGACGAGCGGCGCGATGGCATTGACGGAAGTCGGAACGGCGAAGAGTCCCACCGTCGGGAGACCGCCATCCTCCAGCCGAGATTGAACGCGCTCGCCGACGGCCCAGACGTTCTTTTCACCGGGAAGAGGATTGAGGGCCTTGGCGACATAATCCGCCAGCACATCATTGAACTGGCCCACCAGTCCCTGATCCGAGCCGAAGACAATGGCGTCCACCGCCTTCGCACCCCCGCCTGGCCGCCCGGCTTGCTCAGCGGCGGCCTCCCGATTCCTCAAGCACACGGCCAAGCCTAGTTCCACGGTCCGATCATAGTCCGCCAGCGCCAGCACGGACTTCTCATATTGTCCGATGCTTGAGGCCGCCAAGGCCTTCATAGAGCGGACCACCGATTTGAGATCGCCCGCTCCGTTGATCTTGCGGCGTAAACTCGCCAGCGTATCGCTCATGACGTCTTCTTGGGTTCGGGAACCGGTTGTGGCTGAAACGGCGCGACCGCTTTGCCGGCGACTTGTAGAATCACTTTGCGGTCCTCGTCGCTCAGCTTGTCGTTCGAGGAAAAGCGTTTACGAACTTCAACCGGGACGTCCGCCACTGCCTTTCTCAGAGCTTTCTCGGCATCCCGCACCTTGCTGATCGGCACGCTGTCGAGCAGACCGCCGGTCAATGCCACGAGGATGACGATCTGTTCGGGGACGGACACCGGTTCGAGCTCCGGTTGTTTCAGGACGGCCCGGATTCGCTGGCCGTGTTCGATAATCTTGCGGGTGTGGTCATCGAGGCGGGTGCCGAACTTGGCAAAGGACTCAAGCTCTGTGAACTGCGCGTATGCGAGCTTGAGGTCGCCCGCAACCGCTCGGTAGACCGCCCGTTGCGCCTTACCGCCGACGCGCGAAACGGACTTGCCGACGTCGACGGCGGGAAGAACGCCCAGCTCGAATAGCGTCGGCGACAGATAGATTTGACCGTCCGTTATCGAAATGAGATTGGTGGGGATGTACGCGGAGATATTCTGCGCCTCTGTCTCAATGATCGGCAAAGCGGTGAGCGAGCCGCCGTGAAGGTCGTCGCGAAGATGCGTGGCACGCTCCAGCAGCCGCGAGTGGATGTAAAAGATATCGCCGGGAAACGCCTCACGCCCCGGCGGGCGGCGCAGGAGCAGCGAAAGCTCTCGATAAGCACGGGCGTGGTGGGTGAGGTCATCGTAGACGATGAGCACGTCCCGGCCCGCTTCCATGAAATGCTCAGCGATGCTGGTCGCGGCGTACGGGGCGATGTAGGCGAGACCGGGCGGGTCGTTCCCTTCGGCCACGACGACGACCGTGTAATCCATCGCCCCTTTTTCGCGAAGGTTCGCGATGACCTTGGCGACGGCGGAGGCACGCTGGCCGATCGCGCAATAGACGCACAGGACGTTTTGGTCGTGCTGGTTCAGAATGGTGTCGATCGCGATGGCGGACTTGCCGGTTTGCCGGTCGCCAAGAATCAGCTCACGCTGGCCGCGGCCGATCGGAATGAGCGCATCGATGACGACAAGGCCAGTTTGCAAAGGCACGGTGACCGGAGCGCGGTCCATGATCGGTCGGGCAGGACGCTCGATCGGCAAACGCTGGGTTGAGGGAACCGGTCCTTTGCCATCGAGTGGCCCGCCCAATGGGTCGATGACGCGCCCGATTAGTCCATAGCCCACCGGTACGTCCATGACACGACCCGTTCGCTCGACCTCATCGCCGGCGTGCAGGTGCCAGCAAGCGCCAAGCAGCACGACGCCGATTTCCTCTTCATCGACGTTGAACGCGATGCCGTAGAGATCGCCGGGAAACTTCACCAATTCGTCAAAACCGACGCCCGGAAGGCCCGAGACCTTGGCGACACCGATGGATACGGTCATGATCGAGCCCACCCCACGCGGCGTCATTCGCGGGGTGAACGCTTCCAGAGCGCGGCTTATCCCCACAAACGCGTGGTCGAAGATGCTGTGCAGGCTATCCGGCGAATTATTCAATGGTCCGCCTTTGGGGCCGAGGGCACCGGTTCAGGCGTGCGTTTGGGTTCGCACTTGGTTTCAGCAGTTAGTCCGGACTTAGATTTCGTCCCTGCCTCTGGCTTCTCCTTTGCGTCCGGTTTGGGTTCGGGCTTGGCATCTTCGTGCAGAAGTTCGCCGGCGCTCTTTTCCAAAGTCGCGAGATAATCCGCGATGCTCCAGGCAATCTTGTAACCGTTGATGGAGAGTTCAATACCGCTGACCAGCGCCGACGAGGTCTCGAACTGGACATGAGCGTCCGGGGCGAACGTTTCTTTCACCGCACTTTCGATCGCGCTTTGCTGTGCCGGCGCTAGATCGAATGCGCTATGGACACTCACCGTGTGGTTTGACGTCTCGAAGGCGGTCTCCAACTGCTCCTTGGCCGCCCCAGTCAAGGCGCGGACACGCTGCACGAATACGTCGCCCATGCGTTCCTCGAGGCTGGCACCGGCGAGGTCCGTTAGCGTCTTCCGCGTGATGGCGAAGACTTGCTTCTGAGTCCAGCGGCTGAGGTCTTGACTCAGATTAAGCTGTTCGGCTCGCAACGCGGCCTGGCGTTTGGCACGCAACGAATCGGCATCTTTTCGTGCTTCATCAAGCAACTGCTGACGTTCGGCAGAGGCATCCTCGGTGGCTTTTTTCAAGAGCGAGGCGCGCTCTTGGTCGAATGCCTCGTTCTTGTGCTGAAAGTCGTCGCGTTCCTTTTGCGCCTCGGTCTTCTTCGCCTCGGCCTCTGCGAGTACGGTGGCGATCCCTTTCTCGCGCTCGTCGATGGCGTGAAGGATGGGTTTGTAAAGGAACCTCTTCAACAACCACACCAAGATGAGGAAGTTGATCGCCTGGGCGACGACGGTGAACCAATTAATCAGCATGGCTCACTTTCCTGTAGCATGTGCGATGACGTGGTTCCAGAACGGGTTGGCGAAGATCAGAATCATCGAGACCACGAGACAATAGATGGCAATGGATTCGATCATCGCCAGACCCACGAACAAGGTTCGTGTGATCGTCTTCGCTGCATCGGGTTGCTGCGCCAGCGACGTCAAGGCCGTCGAGACCGCCCGCCCTTCGCCGAGCGCGGGCGCGATACTCCCCAGTCCGATCGTGACCCCGGCGGTGATGATCGAACAGATCGCGATAACAGTCGTGCTGTTCATGCGTGTCCTTTCGTTAATGTTTGTCTTGTCTCATGATTCGCGGGTTTTCGTGGCGGCCGCGATGTAAACCGTGGCGAGGATGCTGAAAATGTAAGCCTGAACCATGCCAGTGAGCAATCCGAGCAGGTTCATAAAGATCGGGAAGATGAGGGGCGTGATCGTCAGCAAGATGGCAACGATCATCGTCCCGCTCATGATGTTGCCGAACAGACGGATGGCCAGTGCGAACGTGCGCGAGAGCTCGCTGATGATGTTGAACGGCAACATGATCCAAGTCGGCTTCAGGTAGCTCTTGAGGTAACCGCCCAACCCTTGTTCCTCGATACCGAAGAAGGGCACGGCGACAAACACCGAGACCGCCAGCGCCGACGTGGTCGAGAGCGAGCCGGTCGGTGCTTCGTACCCGGGGAGGATAGCACAGAGGTTGGCCACTGCGATAAACAGAAACAAGGTGCCAATGAAACCGAGATACTTTTCTGGATGGTGCAAACCCACTTCCTTGATCTGTTCTTGAATCGTCGTGACCACAATTTCTAGAAAGCCTTGCCATCGTGAAATACGCACTTCTGCAATGAGCTTGCGCGTGATGAGCCACGAACCGACGGTCATCACGAGCATCAACCCCCAGGTCGTAACGATCGTGCTATTGAGCTCGAGAAAGCCGTAACGCCAGAAAACCAGTTCATCGGGAGTAAGGCGCACTGCTTGTCTCCTCTTCCAATGGAGTCATCTCATCCGCCGGCGCTCGTGTGAGCCGCATCACGACGATGACTCGCGCGATCAGAAACCCGAAGAGGCACATCACCAGCCTCGACCAATGGTTCTGAGAAACAAAATAGAATCCAGCCAGAATAATACCTGTCCGTAGTAGCAGGCTGCCGAAAAACCAGAGCACCGGGCTGTCGGAAGTCATACCCCTCTGAACCGTCCACCAAAGGCTGCCGAAGAAGATCACACCGAGGAAGGCGCCGGCAACGAACGCCAAGGCAAGAGCCGGTATGTCACTCATCCAGATCCTCCTGTATTTCCTTATATTCCGAGTCGACCCAATGCCAGGCATTGAAACAGCCGATGAGCAAACCCATGAGAAGCAGCATCAGCGTCCATGAATACTTGCTCGGATAATGCGCGTCCACCCAGATACCGATTGCCGCGCCGATCAGGGTCGGGATCGTCACCGACCAGCCGATTAACCCCGACATGCCCAGGCCGAACCAGATACTCTTTGCGGCTCCGTGCTGAGCCTTCAGTTTGCGCGCCGCCTGGGCGCCGATCTGCCGGCTGAATAAGGTCTCCTTGTCCTCGCCATTCGCTCTATTCTCTTCATTCATGTTGAAATTCCATGAAGCGGCGGATAAATCCGCTCTCCATCTTCGCCAGAACCAAGCGAACGCTCTTCTCCTGCTCGTCCACGTTGAGAAACTCCCGCTTCACCGCCTCGTGGAGTTGATCGAGGTCTGACCCGCCAATCGCATTGCGTACCGAGACCAGAACATCCATGCCGGCCTTGACCAACACTCCTTGATCGACGGCCAGATAGATCTCGCCTTCCGCCTCCGTTTCATAGGTCAGAATGCCCGGTGCCAGGGCTGCTGCGCAGTCGAGACGGTGCGGCAAGAGTCCAAACGAACCCTGGGGTGTCTGGGCCACGATCCGCTTCACGCCCTTCTGCTCGACGAAGATCCGGTAGGGCAAAAGAATCTTGAGATTAATGGGCGTTGGCTCCCTGTTCGACCGCGGTTATGGGTTTTCCTGCCGCCTGCGGCTTCACCGAACCTTTGGGTTTCGGACCTGGTTCGGCAGGATTTACGGCCTTGACGGCCCTCGCTTTCTCTTTGGCCTCGTCGATGGCCCCGATCATGTAGAAAGCACCTTCTGGATAGTCCTTGAACTCATCCTTCAGGATGCGCTCGCAGCCGTCGATCGCGTCCTCCAGGCTGACGTCCTTTCCTTTGATGCCACTGAACTGCTCGGTTGCAAAGAACGGCTGGGTCAGAAATCGCTCCAGCCTTCGGGCGCGACCGACGATGATACGATCATCCGGAGACAGTTGCTCCATCCCGAGCATGGCGATGATGTCCTTGAGTTCCTCGTATTGCGCCAAGGTCTTTCGGATTTCCTGCGCGAGGAGGTAATGACGATCACCGATGATCGCCGAGGTCGCCATCTTGGAGTTGGATTGCAGCAAATCGATGGCCGGATAGAGTCCCTCGCTTGCCCGCTTGCGGGAGAGAACGATCGAGGCGGAGAGGTGCGAGAACGTGTGCACCGCGGCCGGGTCGGTCAGGTCGTCCGCCGGCACATAGACGGCCTGAATGGACGTGATGGCGCCCGTGTCCGTGTTGGCAATGCGCTCCTCCAGCCCCGATAACTCGGTGCCCATCGTCGGTTGATATCCCAGGCGTGACGGCATCTGTCCCATCAAGCCTGACACCTCCATGCCCGCCTGGATGAACCGAAAAATGTTGTCGATGAGCAATAGCACGTCACGATGCTCGTCGTCCCGAAAGTACTCGGCCATCGTGAGGGCCGCCAGGCCCACCCGGAACCGGGCGCCTGGAGGCTCGTTCATCTGGCCGAACACCATGACCATGTGCGGGAGCACCCCGGCTTCCTTCATATCATGGTAGAGTTCTTCCCCTTCGCGACAGCGCTCGCCGATGCCGCAAAACATGCTCACGCCCTTTTGGTGCCCGACCATGTTGTGAATCATCTCGGTGAGCAACACCGTCTTGCCCACGCCCGCGCCCCCGAACAGTCCCGCCTTGCCGCCGCGCTCCAGGGGCACCAGCACGTCGATGACCTTGATGCCGGTCTCGAAGACTTCGGACTTCGTGGATCGACTGGCCAATGGTGGAGGGCCTCGATGGATCGTGCGCCATTCCACGTCGGACGGTGCCGGCAGGCGATCGATGGCATTTCCGAAGACGTCGAACATTCGCGAAAGGATTTCTTTGCCAACCGGCACCTTCAACGGCCCTCCGGTGTCCTCCACGGCCATGCCGCGGGCGAGTCCCTGTGTGGGATTCAACGCAATCCCACGGACATGATGGGCATCGAGCTGCATCAGCACCTCGATGGCGACACGCGTTTCCTTCCCTGCGCGTAGCAACGAGTAGATGGGCGGCAAGCTGTCTTCGAAGCGGACATCGACCACGCTTCCTCGCACCGACGTAATCACGCCGTGATTCGAGTGCGCGGTACCTTGAGCGGGCATCGCAGCGTTGGTCATTTTAGTGTCTCGCTTTTGGATGCGATGCAGGCCATAAGATCTTTCCAGGACTTGACAAACGATCTGGCCCCTTCATCCTGGAGCTGAGTGGCCAGGGCATCAATGTCGATACCGGCTTTGGCGAAACTGGTGAGCACCTCCTCGCAGTCGCCACCGTGCGCGGGGAGGATGCCTTCGACCTCACCATGCTCAGCCAGGGCGTTCAACGTGCCCTCGGGCCTGGTGTTCACTGTGAACGGGGCGGCGAGGGCCTTGATGTAGAGGAGATCGGAGGCCGAGGGGTCCTTGGTTCCAGTGCTGGCCCACAGAAGGCGCTGGGGGCGGGCGCCGGCGTTGAGAATTCGCTGGTAAAGCGGGGAGTCGATCAGCGTGCGATACGCCTTGTAGGTGCGTTTGGCGATGGCAATGCCGAGGTGATTACGCAGATTCTCGGGCACCTTGCCCGTGACCGCGACATCCCAACGACTTATAAATATTGATGCAATGGAGCTGACGTCCGGATTCAGCCCGGTGGCAATCCGCCTCTCGATGCCTCGCAGATACGCCTCGGAGGCGGCCACGTATTGCTCGCGGGAGAACAGCAAGGTCACGTTGATCGGCACGCCCGCGAAGATCGCCTCCTCGATGACGGGGAGGCCCTCCTTGGTGACCGGTATCTTGATGAAGAGATTGGGCCGTCCCGCGCGGGCGTGGAGAGCCTTGGCCGCGGCAAGGGTGCCGGCCGTGTCGTGGGCCAGCAGGGGCGAGACCTCCAAGGACACCCAGCCATCGACGCCGCTGGTTCGGTCGTGGATCGGCCGAAACAGATCGGCGGCCTGCGTGAGGTCGTCCAGCGCCAGCTCGAAGAACAGCGCCTCGCCCGACTTGCCTTCCTTCAATTCCCGGCGAATGGCGTCGTCGTAGTCGTCACTGTTCTTAAGGGCGTGGTCGAAGATCGTGGGGTTCGAGGTGAGCCCCGTGACCGAGAACTCCTGGATGTAGCGGCGGAGCGTGCCGCTGTTCAGCAGACCTCGGGTGATGTTGTCGAGCCAGAGACTCTGGCCCATATCGTGAAGTTCTTTGATCGTTTTCATTTTTAATTTCTTGTTATATTATCATTTGAATTTCATCAACGCCGTACGTCACCTTTGGGCGTTCGATCATCGAGCCAGAAGTATTGCGCTCGATCGGAGGCTCAGGTGGTAAGTTTGTGGATCTTCCCAAAGCGGTTCCTCGCCCGAAGCAAACAGATCATGGGGCGCTCTGCGACCGGTGTCGACCGCTCGATGCCACCGAGCCCCGAACTGTACGGGGGGGCAAGCCGAAATCGATTGCGTCGGCGCTGGCGTTGAACATCAGGTAAATCGAGTGGTATTTGTATTCATGGATCAGACAGGCAGACTGTTTTTCTTTTGGGGCAGTCCAGTTGGGCGATCCTCCCCTGGGCCAAACCAATGGATCCCGGCGTCCGTGTAGAATCGCTCCTTGCTCAGAATTGGATGGGCACGACGAAAGGCGATCATGCCACGGGTGAAGCGGAAAATCTCCCCGTGCTGTTCCAGAAGGCGCCAGTTATGCCAGCTCGTTTCGTTGTCCTGGCAGTAGGGGGTGTTGTTGCCGCCTTGCATTCGACGAAATTCGTCGCCGCCGAGCAGCATCGGCACGCCGCGCGAGATCAGCAGGGTCAGAAGGAAGTTCTTAATCTGGCCTTTCCGCACGGTCTCGATCCCGGCATCCGTCGTCTCGCACTCGGCGCCGTTGTTTTCGCTGAAGTTGGCGTCGGTCCCGTCATGGTTGTTTTGCCCGTTGCCTTCATTGTGTTTGTCGCGATAGCTCACCAGGTCATTGAGGGTGATACCGTCGTGGCAGGTGACGTAATTGATGCTGCATTCGGGTCCTTTGAAGTAATTAGTATAGATGTCATCGCTGCCGCAGATGCGGCTGGCGAACGATCCGAGTATCCCATCATCGCCACGCCAGAAACGCCGGACATCGTCTCGGTACCGGCCATTCCACGACGCCCGTCGCCGCTCCGAAAAACGACCCACCTCGTACGCACCGGCGGCGTCCCATGCCTCGGCGATGATCTTCACGTCTCTCAAGATCGGCTCCTCGGCGATCCGTTTGAGAAGCGGGGCGTTGGCCAGCAACTTGCCGTTACCGACCCGACCGAGGATCGACGCCAGGTCAAAACGGAACCCATCGACATGCATCTCGATCTTCCAATAACGGAACGCGGCCAGGATGTGGCCCCGAACCACGGGATGGTTGGCGTTGACGGTGTTGCCGGTACCCGTGTAATTAATGTAGTAGCGTTTGTCTGAAGCCAGCATGTAGAAAATCGCGTTGTCAATTCCGCGGAAACACAACGTTGGGCCCAGCTCGCTCCCCTCCGCCGTGTGATTGAACACGACATCCAGAATCACCTCGATGCCGGCCTGATGGAGCGCCAGGACCATTTCCTTGAACTCCAGCGTCTGCTGACCCAACCCTCCCGCACTACTGTAGGATGCTTTCGGAGCGAAGAAGGCCACGGGATCGTAGCCCCAGTAATTCCTGAGTGGATTGCCTACTTGCGGATTGATGCCAGCCATATGGTATTCGTTGAACTCATGTATGGGCATAAATTCTACGGACGTAATTCCCAGCTCTATCAAATAGTGAATCTTTTCCATCAGGCCGCGGTATGTGCCGGGATGCTCCACGCCAGAGTTTGGATGAATCATGAAGCAACAAATATGCAATTCATAAATAGCTGCATTTGACGATGGGTGTCTGAGCGGCTGGTCGTCATGCCAGTCGAAGTGACTATCAGTAAACACGCATTTCGGCATAGCTCCGGCGTCATCGACTCTTGAACAAACCATGTTGCGATTGCCCGCGGACGAGTCATATCCCCGCGCCAGGCCAAGATCCGAATCAGGGAACGGCGAGATCGCTGTGGTAAATTGGTATAGAAGAAGCTTGTTGAAATTGAAATGATGTTCTTCAGGTGGTTGGTATGGGCCATCCACACGGTAGGCATAGAGTTGACCGAGACGAATCCCTTCAACCCATGCGTGCCACAGATCACCCGTACGGTTGCGTGCGGGATCGAGATCAATCACCCTAGCGGGGATGGCGTCTGAGGGTTGATCAAACAACTCGAGCCGAACGCGGCTGGCGCAACGGCTGAATAAGGCAAAGTTCACTCCTCTCCTGGTTTCATTGGGTCCCAACGGCAAAGGGACGCCCCTCCGCACTTCATTACGTTCGGAGACTTCGGCGACGTAATCCGCTAGCGGGCGTTCAGACGCCTTCATGCTCGCAGTGCGCGCAGGCCCTACCGCCGCCTGGCCGGAAGACTCGGACGACAGCGGACCTTGGGGGTGTCGCATCCTTTTCGGTTGTGCCGCCCCTTGCATTTTGTCATACATGTTCATGTTTTTTTTATTTTCTGAATCGTGCCGCCGCTGCCACAAGACATGAGCGTCTTCCAGAGGAACTGCCAGGCCGTCGCGATGTGGTATGAGTCGAACCGTATAATCCGTGGCCAGGCGGGTTGCAGGAACCGAAGTGCGATATGCGTAGCCACTCGTGCCCACCAGTTGCCGGACGCGCTTAATCTCCCGCCGCACGGGAGCGCCGTCTCTGGCTCCATCGGCGTAGAGCTCCACCCGAACTGCCTCCGGGTCGAAGTCATCGAAATACACCGGAACTTCAAATAGGTTCTGGTCGCCGTTAGCCTCAACCGTCACTTCACCGAATTGGAGCGTGGCCCATCTGTGTTCGAGCCGGTGCTGACAATCGACGATTTCCCTGCCAATGGCGCCGTTATTGGCAAAGCGCAACCGGTAGGCGGCAGCAGCCGGGAGGTGCCGGCTCACCTTCCCGTGCAAGCGGCTGACGCTGTTGACCGCCCCACTCCCCTGGATTGCCAGATAGGCCATGTTGAAACTCTCCGACGAGTCGTTTGGGTTCCGGCGGCACAGGGCCAGCAAATCGTAGACGGTAATGCCAAGCTTGCCTTGGGCGTACCGACCGAGGTATTGCTTGATGAGATCCGGAGCGAAGCGGTCAAAGCCCGCGGGAACCGCCGTGTGGGTGGTGAAAAGGTTCCCCGCTCTAGTGACGGCCAATGCGACTTCGAAAGGCTGCCCGGTCTCGTTCATGAAAGTCCTGACTCGTTCCAAAATGGCGAACGCCGCATGCCCTTCATTCAGGTGGCAGACTTCCGGCTGGATGCCGAGCGCGTGGAGCAACCGCCATCCGCCGATTCCCAACACCAGCTCCTGCTGGAGCCGTAACTCCGGCCCGCCGCCATAAAGCTCGCTGGTAATGCCTCTGTGGGCTGGGAAGTTTGCAAGATCGTTGCTGTCCAGGCGATAAAGCGTCACTCGGCCAACCTGAACATGCCAGGCGCGAAGCCAGGCCGGGTAACCGGGTAGGGCGAGTTCGAGTCGCAGCCATTCCCCATTCGGTCGACGCAACGGTGCGATTGGCAACTGACCGGGATCGTTGTAAGGGAAGAGGGCCTGCTGTGCTCCGTCCTTGTCAATCACCTGGCGAAAATAACCTTGCTGGTAGAGCAGTCCCACGGCGACCACCGGCACCTCCAGATCGCTGGCGGCTTTGAGCTGATCGCCGGCCACATTCACGTGGCCGCCCGAATAGATGGGGAGAGCCTCGCTTAGCATGAATTCCATGCTGAAATACCCGACACAGGTCAGGGGAGATTGCGAGAAGGTCTTCTGAAACCACGCGGGCGTCTCCGCCGCCTGATGCCAGGCTTGCACAAGAGCATCGACGTTCTTGCGGAATGCAGGGTCGGTCAACAAGTGCTGGAGCTTGTCCCGCGAGACAGTCTGGAGAATCGCCCAGGGGTTTCGGGGGAGTTCCCAAAGAGCAGGATCAAGCTGCCGCCACACA
Source organism: Singulisphaera acidiphila DSM 18658 (assembly GCF_000242455.2). Lineage (GTDB taxonomy): Bacteria > Planctomycetota > Planctomycetia > Isosphaerales > Isosphaeraceae > Singulisphaera > Singulisphaera acidiphila. The sequence continues at coordinate 2,499,350 of NC_019892.1, read as the reverse complement.
TCGTCGGCGCCATGATTCCAGGGCCAGTGCATATCCAGGGCAAGCTCGGCCAGGGGACCGAATCCCTCGACTTCCCTCGGGGCAATTAGCGTCACCCGGACACCTCCTCGGGATTGGGGTTATGCCAGAATCCGTCTGCGGCAATCAGGTCGTCAGCCTCTTTCGGCCCCCAACTGCCGCGCTTGTAGGGTCGGGTCCGGTGGTGGGTCTTCAGGACGGGCTCGACCACTGCCCAGGCGGCCTCAACGGCGTCCTCACGGGTGAAGAGCGCGCCGTCGCCGACCATGGCGTCGCCCAGGAGCCGCTCATAGGGAGATTCCGCGCCCACCTGTTCTTCGACAAGGTAGAGTTCTCGCTGATCACCGACGAACTCCTTCCCTGCGTGCTTCACGCGAACGGCGAGGGCGACGGCGGCACTGGGGGAGAGCCGGAATCGCAGATAGTTGGCCCGGCCGGTCGCTGGCGCTGAGTCGGCGAAGAGTTGCTGTGGCGGCGGCTTCAACTCCACCAAGACCTCGTGTGCCGTGTCGGCCAGGCATTTGCCGGAGCGCAGATACCAGGGCACTCCCTCCCAACGCCACGAGTCGATGAAAAACCGCACGGCGCAGAAAGTCTCGACGTCGGAGTCCTTCGCCACGTTCGGCTCCTGCCGGTAGCCATCGTACTGGCCGCGCACGAGGTCGTCGGGCTTGAGAGGGCGCATGGCCTGGAAGACCTTGGCTTTCTCGCCATGCACAGCGCCAAAGCCCCGATAGGCCGGCGGCTCCATGGCAAGCAGTGCGACGACCTGGAGCAGGTGGTTCTGGATCACGTCGCGCAGACAGCCGGCGGTTTCGTAAAACGCGCCGCGGTCCTCCACGCCAAAATTCTCGGAGAGGGTTATCTGGACGCTGGCCACGTAGTTGCGGTTCCAGATCGGTTCCAGGAACGTGTTTGCGAAGCGGAAATAGAGGATGTTCATGATCGCCTCCTTCCCGAGGAAGTGGTCGATGCGGAAGATCGAGTCTTCCGGGAATACCGATCTTGCAACGCGGTTCAGCTCGCGCGACGAGGACAGGTCGCGGCCGAACGGCTTTTCCACGATGACCCGCGCATGATCGGCCATGCCCGCGTCGCCGAGCCCTTCGATCACGGTCTGGAAGAGCGATGGCGGGATGGCGAGGTAGTGCGCCGGGCGCTGAGCGGTTCCTAGCGCTTTCTTTATCGCCGTGAACGTACCCCGGTCGTTATAATCCCCGCTCACGTAACTGAGCAGGGACAGAACATGATGGAAGGCTCCTTGGTTATCGATTCCGCCCGATCGCTTTATACTGTTCTTCACGCGATTGTGGAGCTGCTCCAGACTCCACTCCGGCGAGGCGACACCGATGACTGGGACCTCCAGGGCGCCTCGCTTCGCCAGTGCGTAGAGCGCCGGAAAAATCATCTTATGGGCGAGATCGCCCGTCACACCGAAGAGCACCAAGGCGTCTGAATGGGAGTCGGACATCAGGCACCTCCCTTGTGGGCTGCGGCCTTTTCCTCGAATGTACCCGTCATGGGCCAACCTTCTGGTTCACCAGCGCCTGCAACTTTGGCCAGGCGGCGTTTGTGGCGATCGGTGCCGCTGAAGCGAGCGGCCAGAAAGGTCTCGATCAGCTCCCAAGCGAGCGCAGCCCCGATGATATTTCCACCCAGACAAAAGACATTTATGTCATCATCTTCGACGCCCTGGTGAGCGGAGAAGACATCATGGATGAGCCCTGCACGGACGCCGGAAACCTTGTTCGCGGCGATCGACGCTCCCACGCCACTGCCGCAGAGCGCCACTCCGCGTTCGATTTGCCCCTCGGCCACGGCCCTGGCCAGGGGGATGATGAAGTCGGGGTAGTCGTCACTGGGATCCAGTTGGTCTGCGCCGAAGTCCACGACCTCATAGCCCGCGCTACGTAGCGACTCCCCAATCTGCTCTTTCAAGTTAAACCCTCCATGGTCCGCGGCGATTCCCACACGCATCAGGGTTTCTCCTTCACCTGCCGGAGCAAGTTATGGGCTTGCTTGCAGACATTCTCCACGGTGAAGCCATAATGCTGCATCACAACCGGGCCGGGGGCCGATGCCCCGAAGGTGTCCACCCCGATCACGGCGATCTGGGGGCCGACATAGGACCTCCAGCCGAGGGACGCGCCGGCCTCGATGACCAGCAGGGGCACTCCTGGGGGCAAGACCTCGTCCCGATACCGGTCAGGCTGCATCGAGAAGACGTCGGTACTTGGCAGACTTGCCACCCTGGCCCGGACGCCCTCGGTCGCCAACCGATCTTGCGACTCCAGCGCTAGATGCACTTCGGAGCCGGTCGCGATCAGGATGATGTCGGGTCGTGTGCCCGGCGGAGAGTCCGCGAGGACATAGCCGCCAAGCGGCACTCCCGAAGGTATGCCCGGATAGCGGGCCAGGTCGAGCACGGGGAGGCCTTGGCGGGTCAACACCAGGGCAACGGGACCGTCCCTCCGCTCAATGGCAATCCGCCAGGCGGCAACCGTCTCGTTGGCGTCCGCCGGCCGGATGACGACCATGCCGGGAATCGATCGCAATCCCACCAGTTGTTCGACAGGCTGATGGGTCGGGCCGTCCTCTCCCATGGCGATGCTGTCGTGAGTGAAGACATAGATCACCGGCAGGCCATTGATGGCCGCCAGGCGCATCGGAGGACGCATGTAGTCGCTGAAGATCAGGAAGGTCGCTCCAAAGGGGATGAGGCCGCGGTGTACCGCCATGCCGTTCAGGATGGCGCCCATGGCATGCTCCCGGATGCCGAAGTGCATGTTGCGTCCCGCCCGGTTCTCCGGCTCGAAGTTCCCGGCCCCGTCCATGTTCGTGTGGGTGCTGGGAGCAAGATCGGCCGAGCCGCCCATCAGTTCGCGCAGACGAGGGCCGAGGACCGTGATGGTCTTTCCCGAAGCGATGCGGGTCGCCATGGGGCCCTCCGCCGCGGTGAATGTCGGCAGGTTGGCGTCCCAACCCTCCGGAAGCTGCTGGTGCATGACTCGCTGGAACTCCGCGGCCAGGTCAGGGTATTCCTCCGCATAAGCCCCGAGACGTCGCTCCCATTCTGCCTGAGCGGTACTTCCCCGCGCGACCGCTTCCCGGAAATGCTCCAGGGCCTCCTCGGGAATATGGAAGAGAGGTTCCACAGGCCAACCCAACCCCTCTTTGGTCAGGCGGACCTCCTCCAGACCGAGCGGCTCCCCGTGGGCCGCCGCGGTGTCCTGCTTGTGGGGACTGCCGAAGCCGATGTGCGTCCGAATTGCAATCAGGGAGGGCCTGTCCCTCTCTTCCCGCGCGGCCTTCAGCGCAACGGCGACCGCGTCGATGTCGTTGCTCTGCTCGATCCGTTGGACGTGCCAGCCGAACGCGGCGAAACGGGCCGTCCGGTCTTCGGTGAAGGCCAGCTCCGTGCTGCCTTCGATCGTGATGTGGTTGTCGGCATACAGAACAATCAGCTTGCCCAGCCGCAGGTGACCGACTTCCGATCCCGCCTCAGAGGAGATTCCTTCCTCCAGGTCGCCGTCGCTGGCCAGGACGTAAGTGAAGTGGTCCACGATCTGGTGACCCGGTCGATTGAAGCGTGCAGCAAGGGCCACCTCGGCGATGGCCATGCCGACCGCGTTGGCCAGGCCTTGGCCCAGGGGACCGGTAGTGGCCTCGACGCCCGGGGTCTTGCCGAATTCCGGATGCCCCGGGGTACGGCTTCCCCACTGGCGGAACCTCTCGAGTTCTTCCAGTGGCAGGTCGAAGCCCGTGACGTGAAGCAGAGCGTACAAGAGTGCGCATCCATGTCCGGCCGAGAGAACGAACCGGTCCCGGTCGGGCCAGAAGGGATCACGCGGGTTGAACTTGAGCGAGCGATCCCAGAGCGCGTAGGCCATGGCCGCTGAACCCAGCGGCAGACCGGGGTGCCCGGACTTGGCCTTCTGTACAGAATCCACGGCCAGGAAGCGCAGTGTGTTAACGCAGAGCTCGTCCAATTCGGGCGGAGCGATCATGGCTGAGTGTGACATGTTGGCGATGAACCTTTTTTGATCGTGATCGGGACGTCGCGACGACTCTCTGTTTGAGATTGATCGCCCTTCGGAAGCGATCTCTTGGCTCTAGGCGGATCGGCGAGTGCCCCTGTCGGCAGGGATTCTGGCACGTCGAGACGCGCCACGCCGATCCGGTTATCGGCCATCCCGTAATAGACGTCGAATCGATCGGGCAAGCCAAGATCGTCGCGGCGGTCGATGGCGGTGGGAAACACGACGTTGGCAACCGTCCCCATGCGTTCCTGCGGTAATTCCGGCGTCAGCACGGGCTCCGGCGAACGATAACGGATTACCCGCGGATGCTCTTGGGAGAGGATCAGTATCCCGGCGGAGTAGCATAACTTGTGCGCTACCGTGCTTGGTTCGGCCAGTTCATGGACGCCGTGGTAGATGACCATCCAGCCATGCCTGGTCAGGATCGGAGGGGTGCCACCGCCGACCTTGAGTTGCTCCCAGAGCGCCACCGGGCTGGCCAAACGATCATGTAACTCAAAGTGGCTCAGGTAATAAGGCTCGTCGCCAGCTTCGCCAAGTGGACAATAGGAAATCCAGATGCTCTCGCGATGGAGATCCACCTCTCGGGACGAAAGTTGGCAAACGGTTTCCTCTGGTCGAGTTCCGGGAAAAAGAGGTCTGTGGATGATTGCCATCGCTGGTTGGCCTTGAGGATCGGGAACGGCCACGGGAAAGACACTGGCGTCTTTGTTGTCCACGCCATTGAATTCGATGCCTTCATAAGGGCGGAAGGTTGCGAGCCCTAATCGCTGCCAGTGGAACAAATCTTCCGATAAGGCAATGGCAATCCGAGGACCTCTGGAAGAAAGTGCCGTGTAGGTCATCACATAACGCTTGAGGTCTTCGCCATAGCTAATCCGAGGGTCTTCGCAGCCCCCGCCACCATCAGTCCGTCGCTCGTAGTCCGCTTCGGGCTCCAGTGCAATGCCGAGGCGCTCGACCTCGGACGGGTCACCATCGGCGTTGAACTTCACCCGTGCGATGCCGATGCGCGAGTAGTTTCCCTTCGCGACCAGGCGCGGGAAGAGGTAGAACTGGCCATCAGGGCCGCGAACCCCAGCCGGGTTGAGAACCCCTTCGACCTCCAGCGGATTGTCCGGCTCAGGCTCCATCATCAACCCGAGCCTCTTCATCTGAAATCCAGCCATCGGCCTTCCTCACACGGTCACGCTTGTCGGGTTCAACCTAAACATGCGATGATTGTTTCAATAACCCGTTTGGTCTCATGCGGGTCTCTGACCCGAATCGAGATGACGCCCGCTTGCTCTGCCGGATAGTCGTTGCCCCCCGGGAACAGAGCATCCCCGACGAAGATCATCTCCTGAATGGGGATGCCAAGAATGTCTCGAAGCTTTCTGATTCCGTAGGCTTTGTCAATTCCTTGCTTTGCGATGTCTATGGATGTAGATCCGCCAATGCGGACAGAGAGTTCGGGAATTAACGTGTCAAGGATGGCTTTCACCTTCTTCCGCTTCTTGAAATCAGGGTCCCATCTGACTTTCTCTTCAAGGGGAGCTTCCTGACCTAATGCGGAGAAGGTGATTTGACTTCCCCGGTCTTCTATCACTTCTCCCCAGACCTTTTCCGCCTTGAGGTCCGATTGCTCGATCGCCTTCTTCAGCGAATTGACAATCTTCTCTTTCTGGTCAGGACTAAAATACTCGGCGTAGAGCTGTTTCCAGCTCGTTTCGTACTTGAAAAACTGGGTTCCGCATGTAGGCAGGAGCGAGAGATTCTTCAAACGATTATAACAAGAAATGTGCGAAATAACTTGCTTTTGGAATTGGGGCCAATCTCCACCGGATATCACGGCAACCTTAATGTGAGACAGAAGTTGATTTAACAGCGTTGCCATCTCCGCATCAAGCGAAGACTTGCTCTGAGCCAGTGTTCCGTCCAGGTCAAAGACAACGAGAGCTTTCATGGCTGCTGTTTCCTTGGTCTTGGGCATGCTCAGCTTGCCGATCTTGTCCGGCGCAAACTATCCCGGAAGGGCGACTTCCAAGAGAATGACGGGAGTAGATGGCTGGTAAGAACATGTTCCGACCTCCGCCGGCAAGAGCACGACGTCGCCGCGAACGACGGGATAATCGTTTCCGCCGTGCGCCAGCCGTCCTTCGCCAGCGATGCCAACCAGCGTCCGCGGTGTGCCGTCCGAGCCGACTGTGAACGGCGTTTGTCCCGTATGCCGCCATACCGAAAAATGGTCGCAATGAAAGAGTCGCTCACGCCGTACCGGCACCGTCTCTTCAACCACCGGCGCCACCGGGCGGATCGCGACTTCCGAGAAATCGACGCAGGCCGTCGCTTGTGCGACCTGCAAAGGGCGCGGCTTGCCTGTCTTGGGATCAACGTGGTCCCAGTCGTACAGGCGAAACGTGACGTCGCTGTTTTCCTGCACTTCGAACACCACAAGGCCACCGAGGGAATGAACGGTCCCGGCGGGTAGGAAGACCGCATCGCCGACATTCGGCGTGAGGCTTGCCAGCAGGTCCGCCACGGCCCCCGTCGCGAGCGCGTGCTCCAGACCGTCTCGAGTCGTGCCCGGTTTCAGGCCCGCGTAGATTCGACTTGCCGGGGATGCCTCCAGCACGACCCACGCTTCGGTCTTGCCGCTCTTGCCCTCCGGGATATAGTCCCTTTGCCCATCCTTGGGATGCACTTGGACCGAGAGCTTCACGTGCACGTCGAGGAACTTGAGGAGCACGGGGAACCGTCGGAATTGGCCCGCCAGTCTTCCCAGCATAGGCTCCGGCGACTCCTCCAACAATTGCCGTAGGGTCGAACCTTTGAGCGGCCCGTCGGCGACCTTGCTGGGATGGTCGTCGCGATCGCTCAGCAGCCAAGCTTCGCCGATGGGTCCGTCGTCGGGCAACGGGGCCGTGAGCAGATCGGCCAGGCGCCGGCCGCCCCAGAGCCGGTACTGGTAAATCGGTTCGAATCGCAAAGGATACAGTTGTCGAGAACCCACGTCATGAATTTCCTTAAGGCACATTCACGCGAAGCGGCGGCTTTCGTTCAGGGACTGTGTTTCTTCGCGGAGTGGTACTCCTTGCGAATGTGCTCGATGTCCACGGAGGGCAGCGGGAACGTCATCTTTAGCGCTTCCAGGTGCTCCACGACGATCCGGGCCACCGCGAAGTTTCTGAACCACTTGTGGTCGGCCGGAATGATGAACCAAGGAGCGTGATCCGTACTGCAACGAGAGAGTGCGTCCTCGTAAGCGGCTGTGTAGTCGTCCCAGTAGATTCGCTCCGTATAATCGGCCTCGCTGATCTTCCATTGCTTGGCAGGGTCGTCGAGCCGGTCTTTGAAACGTTTCAGTTGCTCTTTTTTGGACATGTGCAAGTAGAACTTAAGGATATGGGTGTCGTCCTCGACGAGCCCGCTCTCGAACGCATTGATTCGATCGTAGCGGCGGGACCAGATCTCTTTTGGGACCAGATTATGAACGCGGGCGATCAGGACGTCCTCGTAATGTGAACGGTTGAAAATGGTCACTCCACCCCGGGCGGGCACGGCGCGATGGATTCGCCACAGGAAATCGTGTGCCAACTCCTCGGCGGAAGGCTGCTTAAATCCCACCACTTTGCAGCCTTGTGGATTCATCGAACCCAGGATGTGACTGATCGTCCCGTCCTTGCCGCCCGCGTCGAGCGCTTGCAGGCAGATCAAGAGCGATCGCCGCCCATCGGCATAAAGCAGCTCTTGCAGTTCCCTCAATTTCTGCCGGTAGTGCTCGATGTCCTTGGCAGCCTCCTTGTGGCTCTCGTGATGGTTTGTAAAGCCCGGGTCGATGTCTACGAGTTTAACAGTAGTGCCGTGCGGCACTTTGAAGCGTTCCACGTAATTCACTTTGTACCTCCTGCTGATTTCCAGTGATGATCGTCGGCCCCTACGGAAGTTTGCTCGGCCTTCTCCCGATGGTGGAATTCGAATCCGTGGAGCATCCGGTGCAAGACCGGAGTCAGAAGCACGCCAATGACGGCGGCGAACAAGATCACGCCAAGAAGTGCATAAACGACGGTGAATAGCTTGCTTCCTGGGGTGCGCAGAGCGTGAACCGGACCGTTTCCGGTCATGACCAACGCGGCATTGAGACTGGCATCGAGCCAATCAAGCCCGTCCAGTGCGCGGTAGCCGATCGCCCCCAACGCCAAGGCAACTCCATCGACAAACACGGCAGTGAGCACGATTGACATCATCCGCGCAGCAAACCGACGTCGAGACAAAAGAGGGCGATAAGCAAGTCCAACCATGATTCGTCAACTCCGGTCCCAAACACTCTAAGCCTCTTGAGGCATGTTGGGTTTTGTCGCGATCAATCGCTGGATCTTCGACATCTTGCCGATCACAAAGAGGACGTTCGACACATTCTCTTCCACTCCTCGACCTCCCATCGTTTGCATGCGGAGGTCGCCAGACCCGAAGCCAATAATCCAGTGGCGGAAGAGGTCGTCTTGCCATTTCACCAAGATCATGTTGTCTGTGTCGTAACTCTTATCCACGATGCCCCCAAGATATTCAGGGGTGACCTGCCCCGGCCGGAACCTCCAGAAGCTGAGGTGGTCGACGAAAAAGACCGTGAAGAACCAGACCGCCAGAAGCGCCGTGGAGGAAAACAGGTAGAAGCCACGGTCCATATAAGCGTATTCTCGTGCGATTGAAATGATGATTTCTCAACACAATCACAGGTAGGCGAACAGTAACGCGACAAAACTCAGGCCAACGATGATGAGCGCCGCCCTCATGCCGCGAACGTTGGTACTCGTGATCACGATCAGAAGGAACAAAAGTAAGGTGTAGACCACCCCCAGGTCTCGACTTGGGTGAAACAACTCCGGCCTGTTGCCGATCATCACCTGGTCATGGTGTTGCCAGGTCAGCAAAGCCATGATGTAGCCCGTCACCCAGAGAGGCCACCAGTAGAACACCGCGGAATGCCCATAGACGATCACCTGGAGGACTTCTGCCCGTTCGTGATGGCCAGAATGATTGGGGGAGGGCTGAGTATCAGTGGACATCGGAAGGATCTCCTTGATGTCTTGGACATTCCAGTCTCCGGAAGAACCCTGGATGGACCGATTGGGCTTGATCACGAATTTCTACCCCCCCCAGGGCAGACCGCATGCCATTCCCAGATTCGCCGTCCTGGGGCCTACATTTGATCTTTATCTTACTCATCGATCTCTGGCGTGAGTTGCCATGATCTCCTTCTCGGCCTCGGACCAAAACCGCTCCCTGGCCACATCCCCGTCCGGCTTCCCAGCCTGTTCCCACAGTTCGTAGGCGCGAACCTGAATCAATCGGGATCGCTCCTCGTCGATGACTTTCTGCCTGGACGGAGCGGGCTTCTCAGCAGGTCCCTCTCTCGTCTCGGTGTTGCTCGAGTGGTCCGAGCGATGGTCTCGGCGTGTTTTTGTGGACATTGGGTTTCCTTTTCTCAAAGAGATTTCCCGGAATATCTCCGTGGTTCCCTGTTACACACCAACGGCGGCCGATTCGCCATGGACCGTCGTTGAATTCGCCCCATTCCGATCACGAAGGAATTTGCGAGTTTCACTTCCTGAGGCGTTCCGTGGGCCATCAAGAGGAGCTTGCCGTTCTTCAACTGAGTTTCTCTTTGCCAAGCAAGATCAAGCCCATGCCGAACTGGAGGAGAGACGCGTTGCATCGCTCGATGTTCAGGCGGCCGCAAGATGTGACCACCCGGATGAACCCGTTCCCCCTACGCGAGAGAGACGGCGGCGAAAACGCCGCTGTCGCCGCTCATCTCGAGCACGGGGGGACGGATTAGACCGTCACACGCGAACGATCTCGATGTTGTTCCCTACGGAGTTGACACCGGGGGCGCTCCAGGCGGCCATCCCGGCCTCGTCCTTCTCGTTCCAGGACCCGACATTGCCGGAAAGCGTTACCGTACTGCCGTTAGTCTCGACGTTCACATGCCCAGCGTCAACCTCGGCGCTACGCACCAGCGCCTTCTCGATCGCTTCTTTGATGGCAGTCGGCTGGGCCTTCGGCTTCAAGCTGATCTCGTTCGTGACTCCCTTCACTCCAGGCAAGAAGCACACCGAGTCGTAGGCGGCGGAGCGCTGATATTCCCAGTTCACCTGGCCTTTCAGTGTGACCCAGCCCTGGGACACGATGGCCTGGATGTCATTCGGCCCCCAGACGTGCCACTTAAGGGAAGTGAGGGCCGTCTCGGCGTCGGTCTGGGTATGAATCCCTTCGAGCTTGACCGTGATTTCTTGGGCAATGACCTTGACGCCCTGAACCTTCTCGACGGCCCATTTCTCGGTGTAGGTTCCTACCGTGCCGTTCAGCGTCACCACCCCGTTCGCGGCCGAAACGCCGATCTGGGCTGCTGTGGCACATGGCTCCCATTTGATCTCATCCATGACGTCCTTCTGCAGTTGCGCATCTGTCTTCATCGTCGACTCCGCTCGGTAAACTTCGTGGCAGCATCCCCGGATGACGCATCCGGTTCGTACTTCGTTTGCTGCATATCGAAAGAGCGGGCCATCCGATTGCTCGTCCGCCCGACGGTCACACGGCACCCGTTGGCAAACCAACGGGGGGCGAGGCATGGACCTTTCCGAGCACCTCGGACGCGAACGGGACGGTCGTGACGGCGCCAACCAGGAGGAGCGTCCACCCGACGGCCTTGCGTTGGCTCTCGGGCAGGCGGTCCGGCAGCAGAAGGCCGAGCCCCATGCCGAGCGCCGCCCGTGTGCCGACGAGCAGCGTGAGTTCAGGCAGGGTCAGTGAAAGGTATCTCATCGCGGTGATGTCCCTGAGTTTAGTTTTCAAAACTTAATATTTAAACATGTTGCTGTTTATACGAATGGTGAGTAGCCGGAACCTCCCATCAGACGGACCATGTTGCGTCAAGGGTCGACGGTAGCCACTTGTTCGCCATGGATCGTCGACGAATTCGCCTCAGTCTGATCCATGAGATCCTTGGCGCGTTTCACTTCGTCGGCCGTTCCGTGGGCGACCAGGAGGAGCTTGCCGTTCTTCACCTGGGTCTCGTATTGCAGGACACTGTTCTTCGGGATGCCGATGCTGTACAGACCTGCTCCAAGTGCGGTGAGTCCCCCCGTCGTGACGGCGCCTTCGAGCGCGGCGACGACCCACATGACGAGCGGCCCCGCCACAAGCACCTGACCGATGCCAGGCACCCAGAAGAACGCGGAGCCGAACAGCAATCCCCAGAAGCCGCCCCAGAAGGCCCCCAACTTGCCCCAGTATTTCATGCGGTCGCCAGTGTTGTAGTAGCCGACGACGTTCTCTTCCGTGTGGTAATCCTTACCGACGATCGACAGCTTCTTCATGTCAAAGCCGTCCTTCTGAAGCTCGCGGATGGCGTCTTCGGCCCGGTCGTGGGAGTCGAAGGTCGCGACGACGGAGTTCTTGACAGAATTCATCGAGTTCCTCATTGGTGAACGGTGGTGAAATTATCCACGGGTGACGAGTGAAACGAGCTTCGGACCACTCCGGCCTCCCTAGTTGAGGAGGCTGAGCTGTCCTCGGTGAATCGGTGCCACCGTGGCCTTCTGGGATCGGTCGTCCCGTTTCCCTTGACTGGCCCGGACAACACGGTTGAAGAGATCGAGGTACTGGCGGCCGACATTCGGCCAGAACATCGGTGTGGCGTAGGCGTAGGCCTTGCGCCGAGTTTCAAGCAGGAAGGCGTCGTCGCTCAGGAATCGTAGCGTCGCTTCGGCCAGGGCACTGCTGTCGGCGAACGGCACCATGAGGCCCCTTCCTTCGGCCAAAACCTCCTCGGCGAATAAGTAAGGCGTGCTCACCACAGCCCCCCGCCGCGAGGGCATAAGCCAAAGTCCCGCTGGCGATTTGGTCCTTCCCGGGATACGGGGTGACATACACGTCGCACGCCTGCAAGTGTTCCAGCACCTCGGGAAGGCTGAGATATCGGTTCACGAACCGCACGTGCGAGCCCACGCCCAGCGCTTCGGCCGTCGCGGTCAGGCTTTCGCGGTAAACCTCTCCCTCATGGCGCTTGACCAGCGGGTGGGTGGCTCCCACGATCGAGTAAATGACCTCCGGGCAACAGGCGACGATATTGGGCATGGCTTCGATCATGAACTCCAGGCCCTTGCCGCGATTGATGAGGCCGAAGGTGCAGATGACCCGACGGCCGGTGAGTCCAAGCCGCGCCTTGCGGGCCTCGTCGCGTTCATAAGGAACCTCTGGCACCCCGTGGGGAATTACGTGGGCACGCGAAGTCGACACACCGTACACGGTGGCCAAGAGCCGTTCGCCAAGGTGTGTCATCACCACGATACCCTGGCTCTGAGTCGCCAAGTTCCGAATCAAGCGCCGGGGCAAGGAAGCCGGCTGAGACATCAGAGTATGAAACGTAGTGACGATGGGCTTGCGACATCTCCGTACAAAGTCCATGACGTCCAAGCCCCACTCGCCGGGATACAGGCCGAACTCGTGCTGCAAACTGACCACGTCAAATGGGCCGTCATTGGCCACATCAGCGAGCAGGCGGTAGGCGTCCTGACGGCCGTTATCGATGACGTGGACCACGCGCGGGTCGTCGTAATCGAGCTTGCCTGCCTTCTGGATGGCCGCGAACGAAGACACCGCTTTTTTCGCCGCCCAATCCACCGCATCAGCCGAATCCTTGGCAAATGTTGCCAGCCCGCATTCTTCCGGCGGATAGGTCGATACAAACAGGGGGCGAATGGCGTTCATGACGAACCCTCCTAAGATTGCTTCCTACCCGTGGATGAATCGGTTTGAATCTCAAAATCGCACATTTGCATACAGATGGGTGGAGTCAGCGGTCCAAAAACCAACCGCTCACCCAGCCTGGAATTGGCTGAGTGAGCGGGTTCATCGAGACTATTTGCTCGATTTCAGCTTTGCGGCGAGCTTCTCGAGCTCGGTCGTGAGCGTGGTCAAATTCGACTCCAGCTTGCTCTTCTCGAACACGATCGTGTCATCCCAGTAGCCGTAGGGCGCGTATGTGTCATAGAGCTCGGCGGTTTCACTACCGTACTCGAGGTTTGCGGATTGAGCGGCGCTGCGAAGAAGGTCCGTGGCCGCCATCAAGTGTCTCCCCGCCGTTTTTAAATCGCCTTCAGCCAGCGCTCTGCCGGACTTGAAATGGTGGTAATTGGCAAGCGCCGCCGATGCGTGTGCGAATGCGGCATCGAGCTGCCTCGCCAAAACCGGCTTACCGCTCTTCAGCCTTGCCGAAAAATCCATCAAGTCCGCTTGGGCGGTGGCAAGATCTTCGGCCGTCGTTTTGTTGGCGTGACACTCTGCGTACTTCAGCCAGGAGATTGCCTTGTCGATCTCGGCGCTCGCGGACTTCTCCTCCTTCGCACGATAGTGCTCGCGGGCGTTGTGCAGCGAGATCGAGAAGTCGTAAAGGAACGGGTTCCACCACTCTTCCTCAATGACAACCCATCCGGGCGACGCTTTAGGTTTCTCTCCCTTGGCGACGGTCTTCTTCTTGCCGTCGACCACCTGTCCCTGCGATGCCTTAGGCTTCTCGTCCTTCGCATCGGTCTTCTTCTTGGTGTCGTCGGCGCACACCAGCGACGCCATGCCAGCGACCAACAGGATCGCGACTGCAAAGCTGGTCTTCTTCATCTGATTCTCCCCTTCGAAGAAAGTGCGGGTTTACGCGTCAACGGCAACCCGTTCGAGATGAACTATCGTTGAATTCGCATGCGACTGATCCAAGAGATCCCTGGCTCGTTTCACCTCGTCGGGCGTTCCGTGGGCGACCAAGAGAAGTTTCCCGTTCTTGACCTCGGTCTCGTATGCAGGACGCTCTGCTTCGGAATGCCGATGCTGTACAGCCCGGCGCCGAGGGCGCTAAGGCCACCGAACACGGCTGCCTCTTCGAGCGCGCCCACGATCCACATAACGAGCGGCCCCGCCACGAGTACCTGACCGATGCCCGGCACCCAGAAGAACGCAGAGCCCAACAGTAAACCCCAGAAGCCTCCCCAGAAGGCTCCCAGCTTGCCCCAGTACAGCATGCGGTCGCCGGCAGTGTAGTAGCCGACGACGTTCTCTTCCGTGTGGTAATCCTTACCGACGATCGACAGCTTCTTCATGTCGAAGCCGTCCTTCTGAAGTTCGCGGATGGCGTCCTCGGCCTGATCATGCGACTCGAAGATCGCGACGACGGAGTTCGCGTTGGACATCTTGTGGTTCCTCCAGTTAGATCTCGTTGCAGAATGAATGAAATCACGAAAGCTGCGACTTGCGCTCAGCGCTCGTTTCGGCCGGCGATTTCGAGTTCGTTCCTGATGATCGCATGACCGAATACTCGTCAGACCGCTTCCTGGGCGAGTTGCTTCTGGTGGTAGCTGGCCACGCGACCTTCAAGGGTCACAACACTGTCCCCAATGGAGACTCCGAAGTCGTTCAAGGCCGAATAGCCGGTTCACCTCAGTTCTTGTAGCAGAGGCTCGGTGAGGCAAGTGCACTCGGGCTCTTGCGCCGGATGTAGCGCCGGACACGGCTCGGAATCGTCCTCCCGATCACCTTTCGGACAAAACTGAAGCGGCATTCGTGGATATTCTGTCAGAGAAGCTCTTGTCGTCGCGACGGCCGAGGGCACCATTCGATCAATTTGGTTTCGATTGCGACTCCTTGCTTCGTTTTCTGGTGTCCATGCAGCATTATTTGTATTGAATAAATATATATTTTATAATTATAATGTGATTACATAAATGCACACGGTGGTCACGTCGGCCTTGCTCTCATCGAAGTCGCGGAGCTTGGCGGTGGTGAACGGCTTGCAGAAGACTGCCATACCCGCTTCCCACCGATTCTCGCCTATCAGAGCCAACCGCTCGATGTCAGCGAAATGGTGGAGTTCGAACTTGATATCCTCCCACGCAGCTCCAATTGTCCTGTCGTGGAAGCCGTGCATCCGAACCTTGCTGTGGGCCTTGACCGTTCGCTCTACCTCCGGGATGAAGTTCGCATAGTCTTCCCTCGTGAGCTTGCCGCTCAAGTTCAGGATCAGAATCTTGCTGTCTGCTTCCTCCTCCATTTAATGAATTCGATACATCTTTTTGTAATTGTTTTTATGAAGTCCGCATAACATCAAGGCGCGCAGATTCTTGCGATTCGCCTGGAGATTGCTGGATTGGGGAGCACTCGAGAAGCGAACAGCAAAACATTCCCCGGATTAACGTTCCCGTCGTGGTGTCACTTTGGGAGGCGAGCGCCTCAAGTTCCGCCAGGCGCGATGTGGGTAGGAGCAGCGTCACTTCGACAATTCCAAAACCGTCGGGTGGCGAGTCAATTCGAAGACCGCCCAAAATGCGGTGGACGTCAGAACGATTGCACCCACCGGCGATGTGGAGATCGATCGCAAGGCGGATGATCTGCCCGATTGTCCGTCCTTCGGACCTGGCTTTTTGAGCCAACGCGGCCAATTGTCCGTCGAGGAGAATCAAAGGGAGCTCGACGCACAATTCTGACGGATGAAGTCGTCCGAATTTCGTCGATATATCGCAGGTCAAGATCATGGTTGCCAATCCTGTTGTGCTGCTTTGACTTGTCCTGTGCCGGTTTGGCACACCGATCGGCTCATTCAACACCGGGTTAATTGCGATTTACAGAGGCACCCCTGAGGCCGACATCTCCGAAGAAAGGGATCCCCTCGCCGTTGCGGCTGTTACCTCGACTCCGTAGGTCGTCCCGGATTGGGCCGCGGTCTTGACCTCCGAGCATGAGTCCTCAGATCGCCCATTCTTGGACGCGACGGCACTCGAGTCATCCTGGCCGCTTCCCAGAAACGGTCGCAACAGTTCGATGGGTAATGGGAAGATGATCGTGGAATTCCGCTCTGAGGCGACCTCCGTGAGAGTCTGGAGATAGCGCATTTGCATCGCCATGGGATAAGGCGCCATAATCTGGGCGGCTTGCCGGAGTTTGTCCGCGGCCTGGAACTCTCCTTCGGCGTTGATGATCTTGGCGCGTCGGTCGCGTTCGGCCTCCGCTTGATGGGCCATGGACCGCTTCATTGGCTCAGGGAGGTCCACGTCCTTGACCTCAACGACGGAGACTTTCACTCCCCACGGCTCGGTGTGCCCATCAATGATCTCTTGCAGGCGGCGGTTCACCTTGTCCCGCTCCGTCAGAAGGTCATCGAGTTCCGCTTGCCCCAGTGTGCTGCGCAATGTCGTCAACGCCACCTGGGAGGTTGCGAACAAGAAATCGGCCACCTCCAGCACGGAGCGCATCGGGTCCACGACCCGGAAGTAGAGTACGGCATTAACACGGACCGAAACGTTGTCTCGGGTAATGACGTCCTGAGGCTCGATGACTTTTGTAATAGTCCGCAGGTCAACCCGCATCATGCGATCGACCGGCCAGAAGACCAGGATCAGTCCCGGTCCCTTGGGCTTGGGCATGGCCCTACCCAGTCGGAAGACCACACCACGCTCGTATTCATTCAGGACACGGATGCATGTCAACAGGTACATGCCGAGCAGCGCCAGAGCGAATCCCAATGCAAGTGCCGCAATCTCGATCATTCCCATGATTCAAGCTCCCGCTGAAAGGACGTCAGGCGTTTTCTCATTCGAATCAGGGATCTCCACTGGTCGAACCCCACTCCAGGTTTCCGTGGGAGAGCCACCGTCCATTAAGAACACCTGCACTACGGTGCCGGTCGTGAACGCCTGCACAATCGCACCGCTCGCTGGTTCGACTTCCGCGGTCGCCTCACGCACGACGATGCCGGTGATGCGCTTGATCTCCTGCCGAAGCGCGTCGGAATCGCTGGCGAACAGTTGCCGGTGGAACTCCTGAACCTGGGCGGCGCCCTCCGGAGTTTTGGCCAGGGCTTTTTCGGCTGGAGACAAAGCCCCATAGAGCGTGACCACCAGTGTGTCTTCACTCATGACCACGGTCACCGCACGGGGCGCGTGGCCCGTTCTCCGCTCCTGAAACTTGCTCGCGGCCTCGGCCACTTGCTGAGCAACGGTTGGTTTTGGCGTGACCATGGAATTTGTCCTTGCTTGTAGGACCGTTGTCGGATCAACCTGGAACCGAGCGACAAGGCCGGATCTACACATTCGTGGATTGTATGATCGTCATGGTGGAGTCAGTTCCAGGTCTCACTGGAGGATCAGAGAATCGCCCGTCGCCTTCCGCCGAAGATCAGCGAGACCACCAACATGACAACGAAGACGACCAGCAAGACCTTGGCGATCCAGGCGAGCGTGCCGCTGAGCGCCACGAAGCCGAGGACGCCGGCTAGCAGGGCGAGTACCGCGAAGACGATCGCGTAGTACAACATGAGACCGCTTCCTTTCTCGGACGGTTAGAGATTACGACGTCGGGGAGGAGGACCATGGCCGCCGCAACACGAGGAGACACGAGGCGGAAACGGGAATAAGTCATCATCGCGTGCAAGGAAGCCGACGCGTCTCCGATTCCGCTCGCTTCCTCTCGTTACTTCTTGGCCACGTCGATCTTGAAGTCGATGGTCGCGTCGGCACCCTTCGCGGGGTGTCCAGCCACCTTGACGGTGAAGTCACCCAGAGTCGCGTCGTCTGCGGCCTTGAACGTGAGTTTCACCTCTTTATCCCCGCTCTTGATGACGGGACTGGCGGGATCGACGGTCACGCCCTTCGGCCCTTCCGCGACCTTGAGCGCGACATCCTGGTCGAAGTTCTTGCCTCTCTCGATGCCGATCTCGACGACTTTTGTCTCTCCCTGGTGCAGTGTGGTCGACATCCGAGGCGCGCTCAGATTGAAAGTGTTGTCGGCTTCCCCGTAGAGCGGCGGCTTGTGGGGCGGGGTGGTGGTGACTCCCTGGCCCCCAGGAGTGCCCTGACTGCAACCGGCAAGGGCAACCAACGCGACCGACAGAAAATCAATCAATGGATTCTTCATGGGTCTTTCCCTTTTTCGAGTTGGTTCTCCCCGCACCGGAGAGCGACAGATCGCCAAGAATGGCTTCCGGTGGAGGAGATGGAACGCGAGTTACTGACGCGACAGCCTCACTTGGTCGAATGCTGGTGCGCAGTGGTGGCGGCCTTATGAGCGTGTTCGCCGTGCTCGTGAGCGGCCTCGTCATGCTGCTTGGCCGCTTCGTGCTCGCCTACGTTGTGATGGTGGGCCGCCTCCAAGTGGTGGTGCGCGGCGGCCGCATGGTGCGTGGCGGCCTTGTGATGATGTTCGCACGCGGCGTGCTTCGTTGCGGTCGGCATCGTTCTCGTCTCCTTCGTGGTCATTGGGTTCTGGGTCGTTGCGGCCGTGGTCGTTACTGGAATCGGGTTGACCACGACCATCAAATCAATCAGTAGCTGCTGTTCCCAGCAGCCTCTGGGCGCTTACGGCTTCAGGGCCTTCGAGAACTCGTCGAGTTCTTTTTCCACCTAGTCCTTGGCGTAGCCGTACCTCTGCTGCAAGAGGCCGGCGAGTTGGTCGCGCCTGCCGGCGACGATCGTCAGATCGCTGTTGGTCAGCTTGCCCCGCTTCGCCTTCGCTTTGCCCGTGAACTGCTTCCAGTCGCCCGCGATCTGATCCCAGTTCATGATGAACCGCCTTGAGTGGACCTCATTGACCCTGTCGACCGGCTTGCTGGTTGCCCCGCCCGATATCAACCATTCGATCACGACTCGACGCCCTGGCCTTGCCGGCCTCGTTGCTCTCCTGGGTCTCGCGGACCTGCTCGGCGGCCGTCTCACGGGTCGGCACGGGTTTCCCCCCCTTGCCACCGCCGGCCTTGCGACGGAGTTGGCGAATGGCGTCCGAGAGCTTGTACTGGCCGAACCTCAGCATGACGGGTCTCCATTGCCAGTCCGCGGTTTCCTCGGAACGCGAAGTCTCGCATTCCCGATGGCCAAAAAAAAACCGACGTGCTCGATCGCCGTTGTCGGGCGTTCGAGCACGTCGGGTTACTGTATAATTGACCCCCCGGCTCGGCCGGGTTGTCCTTCATCAAGTCATCCAACGATTGCTATTCTCAGTCTTACGACTCATGGCGGCGAATACAAGCGAATTCTCTCGTCGAGTCTGGTATCATTGACTCCCGCCCGCGGCCGGCGAAACGATGACCCAATGCTCCGTCGCGATCTCTCCCCTACGGCTGCGCGGGTTTCCGGCGGGGGAGACAACCACGAGCACGAGGTCGTCATGAAAACACAGGGAGAGATCGAGGCCGCAATCTGCGAGGGGACGCGGCGGTTCGAGCAGGAATACATGGGGCGGGGCCCCAAGGACATCCACGCCCACTTGATCACGGATTGTCTTGTGGTCCGTCTTCAGGGCGTTTTGACTGCCGCCGAACAGCACCTCGTCAAGTCGCTCCCGGCCGAGAAAGGGAGGGACCTGCTCAAACAAGTACGCACCCATCTGATCGAAACGGCGCGGCCGCTCATGGAGGCGATGGTTCTGGAGGCCACCGGCGTTCAGGTGGTGAGCTTGCACCACGATATCAGCACTCTCACCGGGGAAGAGGTCTTTGTCTTCACCCTGGCGGAGTCGCCCCTCTTCCGCGAAACTAAGAAGAAATAAGGTTCATCCGGCGGACGCGCGCCGCTGTCATGTTGACGCAAGTTGATTTGTGGCAATGAACTGCCGATCATCCTACCAAGGCATACTTTGTCTCGTGGATCGCCAGGATCTTCAGCTTGAAGAACTCCTGGTCCCGGAACCCGTACGCCTGACGCTTCATCGTCTTGATCTTGTTGTTCGTCCCCTCCATCGGCCCACTTGTGATCATCGCGTTGTAGTACGCCAACAGCCCACTGCGATGGCCCGCCAGCGTCTTCGCCATCTGCTTCAGCATCTTGATCCCCAACGCCTCCGCTCGCTTGATCCAATCGTTCAGGAACGCCGTGGCGAACCGCTTACCCGGCTGTTTCCAGAACCGTCGCAGATCCTCCTTCATGTAGTAGGCCACGGCCAGCGACTTGTTCAACGCCAGCGCCTTCTCCAGCCGACCCTTCTCGTCTTTCTCCTCATCGAGGTTCTCCGGGTTCTTCAGGAGCAACCAACGCGTCCCCTTGAGCACCTCGTTGTGCATCACCTCGGTCATCTCCCGGTGCAGGTCGCGGCGGAGCTGGGAGAGCTTGTCGTTGTACAACTTGATGACATGGAAGTGGTCGAAGACGATCGTCGCTCCGGGCAGGTGGGCCGACACCGCCCCGCGGTAGGCCGCCGACATGTCCATCGCGACCGCCTCGATTTTGGCCTTGCTGGGCCGCCGCCGCTTCCAGAACGGCTTGAGCGCATCGGCCCCCTTGCCGTCGCCGACGAACACGACGGCCCCACTCTTCAGGTCCATGACGACGGTCATGGAGCGGTGCCCTTGGCGACGGCGATCTCGTCGATGGCGATCTGTCGCAGGTGCTTGAGCTTGGGCTTGGCATAGCGTCGGGACAGGTCGCGTTTCTGGATGTCCTTGATCGTGTCCCAGCTGACGTCCAGGTGCCGGGCCACATCCCGGATAGTCATCAACTCCAGCGCATATCGCTCAAAGGACGAGGTGGAGCTGCGCCGCGGGTCGGCGAAGGAGATCTTAACCTGGCGGACTACGCCACAGGCCTGGTATTCGACGCGCGGGATGGGCAGGACTACGAACGTGGGGCGGCTGCCGATGGGGACGGTTCGGAAGCGACGCTCGACTCGACCACGCGAATGAACCTGGGACGCCCCGCAGGCCGAGCAACGGCAGGTCTCGGGAGCTTGGTGGATCGTGAAGATCGTCTGGCCTCCCTGGTAGTCGGTGCGGGTGTACTCGTAGCCGCGAACGCCGAAGGCATGGTACAACAGACTGGTGGACATGCTGACCTCCCACTTTGGAGCCCTTTTACGCAACTCCAAGTGGAATCAGCATGTCCGCTCATTTCAACCCCCGCGCACGCTTCCGCCGGATGAACCTATTTTCCCTTTGGCTGCGAACTATCTGGAGGCTCGCTATTGTCAGTCGGCCGATCTCCAACGATCAAGCGACGTACTTCGCCGTATAAGGCTATTCGTAAGCCTTCAGCGGAACTCAGCGATGGGCACGGGCATGGGTGGCAACTCATCGGTGCGTAGGTAGGCGCGAATCGCCTCGGTTACGGCGGAGACGGGATTGTGGCCGCGTTGCTTCAGCGTGCGGAAGACGCTCATCAGAATCGCCTGAGTCTCGGCCCCGTCCTCGCTGCCGTTGGCGTAGCTGTTCTTCCTCGCGATTACGGCCGGGCGGATTTGACGCTCGCCGTGATTGTTGTCGAACGGGACTTCGGGATGGTCCAGGAATGTGAACAACTCGGACGCATGCCGCCGCAGTCGTTTGATCAAGCGGCGGGCGTGCTGGTGCTCCCAGGGTTGGGCCAGCAGTTCGCGCAACCTCCCGTCCAACCGCTGCCGGCGCGAGGTGAACGCCTTCGTGGAGAGTTCCTTCCGCCGCTTGCTCAGGCGGATCGAGTCGCGGATCAACCGCTTCAATTGCTGGGAAAACGCCGGCCAGTCGCCGCCGGGCTTGTGGTAATGTTGCGTCCGCTTCAGGTCGCGCAGCAGGTGCGGCAGACATTTCTGTTTCTGCTCGCAGACGACCGTGTTGTAGGCACCCCAAAAGTCGGTGACCAACACACCGGTGAATTCCTTCTTGAAGAACCGCTTCAACGCCGGACTGCCCCGCCGCCGGTCAATCATGTAATACGTGACGTCCTTCGAGGCGAAACACCACAACCAGTAGGTCGTGCCGTTGACTCGCCAACCGGTCTCGTCGGCGTGCAACACGGCGCTGTCGAGGGCTTGGGTCTGAATCTCGAGGTACCAGGCCCGAAGGATTTCCCGCAGCCGCCGCCACATCTGGATCAGGCCGCCGGAAGACAGCTTGAACTGGAGGTGGAAATTGAAGACGTCGATGATCTGGGCCAGCGTGGTCCCCAGCAGGTAGTGGAGCCAGGCCGAGAGGACCACGACACGGAGACCGATGGTCGAGCCGGACAAGGCGTCGGGGACAGTCGGTTCGACGGTGGTGCGGCAGTGCGGGCACCAGGAGCGATGGATCGTGTGCTCGGTGACCACCGGCGTAATGTCGACGGGGATGTCCTCGATGACGCGGGTCCGGGAACCACGGCAGGGTCGCACCGGCCCGTGACACTTGGGACAGGCCGAGAGGGTGTGCTCCTCCTGGCGATCGATCCGCGTCGGCGCGGGCCGATGCAGGCCGGGATGTCCCGGCCTGGCCCCTTTGGGTTTGGCCCGTCCCTTGGCGGGTGGCTTCGCGTAAGGCGGAGTCTGTCCCGAAGGCGCCGACGGGTCCGTACCGATCGGCACGCCGACCTTCTTTTCAGCCAGTTGCTTGGCCAAGTTCAGGAGCGCGAAGACGACCGCTTCCTGGCCCTGCTGAAAGATCAGCGTGGCTTGCTCGGCCGTCAGTTGCGGACCGAGAACAGTCAGCAGGGATGCCACATCAAGGGTGTCTGAACCCGTCGTTGCCATGGGCATAGTGAAATGGAGCGGTCCTCAGATTGCAAGACGAACTGAATTCGGCGGAAGGCTTACGGCTATTCCAATTCCAAGTGACATCATGACGAACAGCAAAGAAACTCAGGGGCAAGGACTCTGTCACGTCAGGCCGGTGCGAGATTGAAGTCGGAGACTACGATACATTGGGAACCGACATCGGTGGGCCACTTAACACATAATAATTTGCGAAAATGATAAGTTGCTGCTTTGATAGCATATTGTGTTCATATGTCGCAAATAACGACACCCGTCTACCGCACGAACCGTGTCAATCGACGACTCGAAAGCGACCCAGAGCCAAACCGGACAGCAACCCGACTGTCACCGCCGAGGCCAACAGACAGACCAAACCGCGGTCGACCCGGCGGGTGAGCGATGATATCGCCTCCTCGCGGAACTCGAAGTGGGGTAATTCTTGATAGTCGCTCAGCTTCATGATCTCGCCGCGGAAGGCTTTCGAGACGAAGTAGGCGTGCCATCGATCGTGAAACGCCTCGACCTGGCCCCGGAAGTCGAGGTTGCGGGTAAGCCCTGTTCCGGCAACGTCGTACAATGCTCCCTCGACAACGATCGCAGGTGAGAGCCACCCCAGGCTTTCGGCAAGGGCCCGCTGAGCCGCCAATTGGCGATCGAACCGAGCGGTCAAAGGTCCAGTTCCTTGGCCACCTCGTCGTGCCTGGTGTAGATCGTCACGACGGCTTTGCGCAGGCCTTCGAGAGCGCTCGCCGGGGCGAGCTCGGGGTGGTGGAAATATCGAGCTGCGATCTGTTCCTCACGCTTCTTGGCCTCGCCGGCCACCCGCCGGGTCGTCTCGATCCACTCGACTCGGGAGGGCATCGGGCAGGCTGCGGCAACCGCCAGGTTCATTGCGGCCGGGACGACCATGATCAGAGTCAACCAGAGACCGCCAGCACCGTGGCATTCGTCGCCGACGCGAAACCGAGGGCGTTGACGCCGACGGACGCCGCGCACCAGAAAGCACCAGTGAGCGACGACTACGGCCATCCATAAAATCAGTCTCACGACCACATCCCTATTCACCGGCCCCTCCACGCCGAACGATAGGGCCGCCATGACCACAGTGGCAATCAAGGCGAGCATGAATAGCCCACGCGTAGCGACTTTGCCCCAGATGAGCGTTCGCAACCGGACCGGCTGCGCGAGCACGAACGCCATGGTCCCTCTCTCCTTCTCGGAAGAGAGGAGGTTGTATGAAACGGCGAGAATCATGAGCGGATAGAGAGAGAGACGATGCCGAACGCCTGGTCGAACTTGCCGACCATCAAACTCAGCGGGTTGATGACTTCGGATTCGGTCCACAATTCATTTTTCGTCTTCCAAAACGTGACCGTCGCCACAAACGGATCGAGGTTGCCACGCCCGATGGCCAAGGCCGACATCCCAGCGGGAGGCAGCGAAATCCGAACGCCCTGGTCTCCGGCGGGCTGAGAAGCGGATGAACAGCAATGTGCCGTCGCCGTTCGTGACCGGCTCCTGGGGCACCTTGCGGAGCAGACCGGTGACGAGCGCCTCGGCGCCGGCCTCGTGACCATTGCGATCGACGTAGATCCCCGCAAACCCGGCCGCGACCAGCGCGTCAACCAGTTCGCCGGGGCGAAGCGGCTCTGCCACGCCTCGGTCTCGCGGCCACGCAGGGCTCCGTAACTCCAACGGAGCCGGCGCGAATGCAAATAGCCGCAGAAGTGGCTGTAGTCGTACATCTGGAAGTGGCGTCCGAACTCCGGTAACGAGTTGGGCGGGAGTTGGAAGATCATCGCGCCCGGCGGCAAACTCTTCTCGACCCGCGTTACGAATGCCCCGTCGTCGCGGAAGGCGCGGTAGTCCTTGGCATGGTCGGGCGTCAACCGCGACGGGATCTGGTCGAGGAGTCCCAGGGCCGTGACGCCCCAGAGTACTGCCAGCCACCCCCAGCGGGCCCGCCTCGACGAGGTGCCGCGGCCGGGTCGGTTCACAATCAACGCCAGCGCGAACAGCGAGAAAAAGGCGACGAAGACGCTGAGGCGGCTGTAACAGCGGATCTTGGTCGTGACGTACAGCGCGATCATCTCGCCGAACCCACTGATCAAGCCCAAAAGCAGCACCGCTAGGGTCAGTTTGCCGAGATCTCCCAGCGTGGGGCAGCGGCGGGTCGCGAGGCAGGGAGCGGCCAGCCCGCAGACCACCGCGACGAGTAGGCCGCAGGACCCGACCAGGCCCAGCGCCGGTGCAGTCTCGGCCTCGTTCGTCTCGTTGTACCGCCAGCTGAGGTCGGCCTCGGTGCGGGAGCGCTCGGGCTGCCACCCGGGGTTCAGCTCCTGCAGGCGGTGTCCGGGAACGGGCTTGAGCAGGTTCACGACGCGCAGGCCGTACTGGTAGTAGTTCTCGACGGGGCGCTTCGACGCCAGCGGGTTCACCCCCTCACGCAACTCGTAGGCCACGAAGGGCACGAGTCGCGCGGCGAAGAGACCGACCAACAACCCGGCCGCCACCACAGCATCGAGGCCCCGGTCCAACCCCGGCCGCCTCAGGACGCCAATCAATCCACTGGTCAGCAAAAAAAATGCGCCGAAGTACGCGTAATTCGGCCCCGACAGTGCCGCCAGGCCGCATGCGGCGAGCGTGGGCGCCGAGCGTCCCCACGACCAGAACCACCGGAGCCGCCCCGCGTCGTCACGGCGGAAGAGCACCGACTCCCCGGCACAGAGCCAGAGCGCGACCATCGCCAGAAGCGGAACCGCGCTGTAGTTCGATAAATGCGTGTGGGGCGGGCCGTGCCAGAAGTGGTATGGCAAGAACGCGAAGAGCAGGCTCGTAGCCACGGCCACCTGCCGCCCTACCCCGAACTGCCAGAGCACGAACAGAGCCGCCCAGGCCGCCATGAGGTACGTCGCCAGGTGGAGCAGGTTGCCTGCCAGAAACGGGTCGCCCGTCAGGGCCGTCAGCACCTTCACGCCCAGGAACAGGGCGTTCTCACAGTACGGGAAGTCGTACAGCTTCATCACCCCCGGGGCACCAAGCCAGGGGTTCTCCAGGTACCAGCCGTTGTCGGCGATCCCCTTGAACATCGCCAGATGGAACGTCACATCTCCGCTGACAGTGTAGTCCAGCGGAACCCGGACGTCAGCCCGGCCCAGATCGAGAGCCGCGACGAGGACCGCCACGCTGACCCGATAGGCGGGAATCGGCGCATTGAGGACGCCCTCCATCCGCGTGCCCTGGATCGCCCAGGCTGGTCTTGGCCGAGGATGCTTGCTGGCGACCGCCCTCGGCCTCGTAGGCGGCGGCCTCACGATCCTGGTGGTCGGCATGACCACTGTGTTCGTACCGCAGGACTTGGGCTACCTGGGCGTCGGCGCCGAGGAGTTACACTCGCTCAACGCTCGCCTGGTTCCACTGATCGCCCACGCCCGGGCTGGATTTGGTGGGGGCGGTCTGCTGTTTCGGTCTTCTGATGCTCAGCGCCATCTGGTGCGGGAGGCCGTCGCGGAGCCTCTGGCAGGTGCTGGCCTTGTCGGGCACGATCGGCTCCGCCGCCGCGATCGGAGTGCATCCAGTTCATCGGCAACAATGACACCGTCCATCATACCCCGGCCGTGCTCGGTGCCCTCTTGTACGCGACGGGGTTGCTGACCTACCGGCCGGTGTGCCTCAGCGGTCGTATGGCCGATGCATAAGGGAACGACCTTCGACGAAGACGAGCCGGTGAGGCTGTGGATAAGTTAACCCGGGTTTGGCCTGTCGGGAAGGAGATCCCGTAAACGCAGAGCGCGTGATGGACCGAGGGGTTGGCATGCCGCCACTCCGCGAGTTGGGCCTAGACCTGACCCGGATCTCGCCCTCGCGGCGACTGGTCAGCCTCGCCCTCCCCTTAATCTTGTGCGAGGCGTATTTCGCGTTCGCTTTCCAAAGGCTGGTGGCCTCCTGCTGCCTTCGCCCTGGTGGCGTTGAGCTTCGTCACGTATGGGTCGATCTCACACGACCTCGTCCACCGGAATCTGGGGCTGCCCCAGCCGTGAACGAGGTGTTGCTCAGCCTGATCGAACTGCTCGCCCTCCAGAGCGGCCACGCATACCGGGTTGCTCAGCTGCATCACCACGCCCACTTTCCGCGCCAGGACGACATTGATGCCGCTACGACCCGGATGTCGCTGCTCGGGGCTCTGGCCGAGGCATCCTCTTGCAGCCCAGAGTGTGGTTCTGGGCATTGCGGCACGGAAGACAGTCGCGAGTCTGGATCGTTGGCAAGGGGATCGCCTGCTTACTTTTGGTCGGCACAGCGCTGGCCCTTGCTCGCGTATCACTCGTACTTCCGGTCTACGCCCTCTTGATAATCATAGGTAGCTGGATCATCCCGCTGGTCACATCGTACATACCCCACGACCCGACCGGGGTGGACGAACTCACACAAACGCGGGCGTTCCGGGGGATGATCGCCTCGGCGATCGCTTTGGAGCATCTGTACCACCTTGAGCATCACCTCTATCCCTCGGTCCCGCACCACAATTGGGCACGGCTGGCGAAATGGTTGGACCCGCATCTGGAGCGGGCGGGTGTCCGGCCGATCAAGCTCTGGTTCTGAACATGGCTCCGGCCAATCGCCCACGGAGCCCCCGCCGTAGTGCTTTGCTTCGGACGGAAATGGAGAGACGCCCCACCCGAGTGATCCGACAACTCGGCAGGAGTCTCACCATGCGAAAAGCCCGAAAGAACGATACGCCTGTCGAGAAGGTCGCCATTCTCAAGCGTCATCCGATCGACCGCGTCCCCATCTCTGACCTCTGCAACGAGTATCAATTGTCGCCCACGCTGTTCTCCACCTGGCAGTAGCAGTTCTTCGAGAACGGCGCCACCGCCTTCGACCGCAAGAACGCCTCGTGAGCCAGCACCTCCGCACCATTGCCGCCCCCCGTGACAAGCTCCATGTATCGGGAGACGATCTTTCGCAGAAACCGATCACGTGCGTCATGGTGCCATGAGAGCGGGCAGGCCACGACACAGTCGGCCGGTGGGAATCAGCGAGGAGTCTCGCCCTTGACCGCCCAAACCCGGGTAAGATCTTACCCAGGGTTGCTCTCGCTGGATTTGCGACTGCGCACACACTCACTCAAGGCAAACACCCCATGTCGGATGCTTCTGAAAGATGTGAAGCGGTCGATTCAAGAATACGCGGGCGACAAGCCAGGCGGCGTGTGGCTCATGTCAATCTGAGGAAAGCTCGTGTTGAGCGAGATGCCTGAATGAATCCAGGGAGACTTCTCTGGGATGACCGGTACCCTGCGGGGTATGATCGTTCGCCAGGTCATCGAGCACCTCATCAATGTCACCTTCGCGCTCATCATCGGGGACGGTGATTTCGTCGCGACCGCGGTCGGTACGACCCCGACCCTGCTGGAGATCGACACGACCATCTCGCTCGGACTGGGAAGCAAACGCCCTGACGCGGGATGGCACGGCGACCACATCGAACTCCTCCTCCGGGGCTCAACCCGGCAGCGAAAACTCCTATGAGCATCGCGTTCACTCGCACGGCGAGAACGCCTGGAGGCCAGCCAGGTGGGGTAAAATAACAGCGGGAGCCGTGCGCACGCCTCCAACCGGGGGGGATACCCCAACGATTTCCAGCTTCCCATCCTTTATCCGTTGCCGGACGTGCCCGGCGATCGACTCCCAGTCGCTCTCCGGGCAGGGCCGTATCGGTCTAAATCTCGCCCCTGTAAAGCCTTCCCAGCGTTTGTCCTCAGGATTACCGGATGCCACGCTCGCCCCGTCCTGCGAATCGTGCTGCCCGATTGCGGAGGCCCATCGGGGTTCCAACCGCACGGCGAGGGGCAAAGATGCGCGCACCCAGCGCGCACCAGGTGCGCACTTCGCGAGCCTTTTCCTGGTGACGGGTACCAGAGAGTGGCACGACAGTCAGGCCGCCCCTCACCTGGAGTCCGTTTCCGTCATTTGACAAGGCAGAACTCGACCGGTGGGGAACGGTCGCGGGCGTCGGGAGGATGTGATCTGGACTCGTATCCGGACGCGACGAACCACGTCCACGGAGATGCCCGGGCATCGCCAAAAGCGTCGATGAGCATGAGAGAGGAGGCGTTCTCGACACGTCCATGCTCGATCCCTCGATCGAACGACGGCGATGGGCCTAATCTGTCAGAAGTTGACGACCGGAAGATGTCCTCGGACGATGGGGTGAATGAGTATTTTCGACCCGATAACCCGATCGTCGTTTCCTCTGGTTCCCGATCGGCAGATCCCCGCCGCTGAGCCTTCAGGCATAGAATTTCGGCACCGTCGTAGCGTGGATCTTCGAGGTCAACCTCGGGCCCTTCCTTGTCGCGCTCGCCCCAGATCGTCGACTATCCGTTCGACGCCCACGACGGGACCGTGCTCCCTCGCGGAGTGCGGATGCCGGACTCTGAAGCCGACCGATGATTTCACCACGAGCTTGGCGGTCAACACTTCGTTCGCCTGGACATGGCTCACGAGCCCGGCACGTCCATCGTTCGGGTCCAGGTCGATGTCCCGACCAAGGGTCGATCGCGGATTCGGTTCGCGATCTCAATCTGCCAGTGTTCCCGGGTCGAAGGTGGCACGTCCCTTCTCGAAGCCCCCGTCCTCCCTCTCAGACACCCGCCTACGTGCGACCTGAGGAGCAGCAGGGCGACGACAGTTCCGTCGAAGTCACCACGACTCGCGCGTGCCGCATGGGTCGAAGGGAGTGCACACGGTGATGGCTGCCCTGTTTCTTCGGGGAGTTCGCGGGAGTCGTCAGGATTCGGGCCCCAAGCGGCGGCTGCATGGATGAGCGCCGATTTCCGGGGCCGGGATAATAATCAACCTTTTGGGGCCAGGAAGCCTGATTTCTAGGAGTTTTGGCCCTGTCCGGCCCTCTAAAGATTGATTATTTACTCGGTCCAAGGTGGCCGAGTCGGCTTCGTATCTGCATTCTCTGGGGTGTGGCTGGCTCGATGGATTCTGCGCGTTTCCCCGGGGTTTTCCAGCCTCACCTCAAGCTCAGGGCCGCCTCAGCCCTGTTTCGGCCCATGTTTTAGCGGTACGCTTCACAGTTTTCGGGCCGGAAAATAATCAACAACCGGGAGCACGCGTTATGGACGGGAGCCACGCCAGACGGTTCTTCCTCGAGCCCATCCCAACCTTCCAACGCTGCTACAAGGCCCTCCACGCGATCTTCGTCGATGACGAGCCGCTCGACCAAGTCGCCAGGCGGTTCGGTTACACGCCCTCGACCCTGAAATCGTTGGCCAGCCGCTTACGGCCCGATTGTCGCCGTGGTGTGGCCACCCCCTTTTTCTCCCCGACGGGCGTGGCCGACCCCTCGGATCCCGTGTAAGCCACGACCGATCGCGTCCCCTGACTCCGGACATCGCCGATTGTCGCGCATTGAATCTCACGCACGGCCGCTCGATCCACTCCCGCGTCGCGGGCATCTTCCTCTTCCTGCCGCACCTGACTCGGCTCGGTTTCGATCGGCTCGTCACTGAGGCGGGGTATCCTGACTCGGAGATGGTCCCCGCCACCAGTGCGTTGCTCGCGCTGCTGGCATTGAAACTGCTCGACAAAGAGCGACGGAGCCATATCGACGACTTCAACTGCGACGAAGCCCTCGGCCTGTTCGTTGGCCTCAACGTCCTGCCCAAGAAGTCGTTCGCCACTGACTACTCGTACTGCGCGGGCCGTGACCAGCAACGGGGCCTCTTACATGAGGTGGGTCAAGGTCCTGGCCCCGGTGTTCTTTCCCGAGCCCGAGGGGTTCTCCCTCGACTTTCATCCGATCCCCTTCCGTGGCGATTCGGCAGCACTCGACCGCCATTACCTCCCCCTTCAGGGCAAAGCCGGGCCGAGCGTGCTGACATTCTTCGCGCTCGAACAGAAAAGCCGTTGCTTGTGCTACGCCAACGCCAATCTGACCCGCGCCGATCAGCACGGCGAACTGATGCGATTCGTGGAGTTCTGGCGTAAGGTCACCGGATCGGCCCCCAAATGGCTCTATTTCGACAGCAAGGTGGTCGACTACCGCGAACTCTCGCGTCTCAACCAAAGCGCGATCCACTTCGTTACCATTCGCCGCCGCAGGGCGGCCATCGTCCGACGTCTGAAGGGCCACCCGACGTCCGCCTGGAAGAAGGCCGTGATCGACATCCCCAAACGTTGCCATACCCAGATCAGCTACATCGAGGAGTCGGTGCAGCTCCGAGGCTACGAGGGGCCAATCCGCCAGGTCGCCGTCACTGGCCTGGGCCGTGACCGTCCCACCCTGTTCCTCTCGAACCACTTCGAGGAAACCCCACGCGAATTGATCATTCGCTACGCCGGCCGCAACCGGATCGAGGGTGGCCTGGGTGTCAGCGTGAACTTCTTCCACCTCGACTGCCTGGCCAGCGAGGTGAGACTGAACGTCGATCTCGATGCCGCACTGACGGTGATCGGTAACAGCTGCTACCGCTGGCTGGCGTCGCGTCTCAGTGGATTCGAGAGGGCCGACCCCAAGCAACTCTACCGCCGATTCATCGAGACCGCGGGGACTGTGACGACCCAGAACGACCGCCTTACCGTCCAGCTCGACCGGCAAAGCCACAACCCGATCCTCCGCGAAGCGGCCCTCGACCGCGACCCGACCCCCATCCCGTGGCTCGACCATCGGACGATCGAATTCACCTACCGCTAGCCACGACGGTCGTCCGAGGATTGATTTATTTCTCGGCCGCGGAAATCGGCGATGAGAGGTCAATGGGTGAGCCAATGACTGCCGGAAGTCGTTTGGCGTGATGCAGACCCGGATCGAGCCGCCGTCCCATATTTTGGTGAACCACCCGCATGCACCAGGTTCGAGGGCCGCTCGTCGACGGATGCCAAGCCGGTCGGGGAGGTCTTCGGTGCGCACAGGTCACCCAGCGATCCTACTCCGGGGCCACGCCCCGACGATGGGGATACATGGCGGCCGTGAGGGGGTCGGCAAGGTCGACAACGCCTTCAGGGCGCCCCAACCGGCGATCCTTCGCACCGTCGTCTCTCCGGGCAATTGATCGCGGTTGCGGTCTCTCCGGCATCGGATCTGGGGGGCATCGCTTCCCGTCGGGCGGGCGAGGCTGACCGCAGCGGTCTCCGGGCCGGGTAGGACCTCGTGCGTTGAGTGTGGAAAGCCATCCATTACGAGGGCGGAAGGCGAACGATCGTGAGCAGTCTCGAAGGACGACCTCGGAGCCGGCCATTCGACGAGTCTCGAAGGCCTGACGACTCTTGTTCGATCCAATGGGGTTTCGACTGCGGTGAACCTCGGTGTGGATTCAAGATCAGTGATTGCTCGATCGGAGCGCGGCGAATGTGACCATTGATGCATCTGTTCGAGTCAGGTTCGACACGGGCTCGAAGGTCCGCGCAACAGAGCGATCGCGGCTGCGGGATTGGGGTAAGATCTTACCCATTCCTAGTCCATCGAGATGCCCGTAGCGCGACACACCGTAGCGGTCGACCTCATACCTGGATCGAGCATTGAGGGCGAAACCACGATTCCGACGATGGTGGGCATTCTTGATCAAGCCTGTGAATCGCGAGCAACTTCAGACCTTCGATGTAAGATGGCCCTCCGTGGCGGCGAGCCTGGTCCGGGTCCCCGGCGACAGCCCCCGGGTGCGAAGCACCGGGGGCCTGGGACCATCGCCGCCACGTCGGGGATCGGCGCACCGGTACAGGTACAGGGGGGACTATAAGGGGGCGTACCTGTACCGGTGCTCGAACGCGCCGCTCGTCCAGTGTCCGGGACATTCTACTCGACCAACCTACTTCTCGAACGCGCGATCAATGTCTGCGCTCGACCAATAACTCCTCCTCGAACGCACGATCAATATTGACGATCGACCCGCCTCATCTTTGAACTTTGAACGCGCCTGCAAGCTTTACGCTCGACCGCCACCTCGTTCTCGAACGCGCCATCGACTCTTGTTCTCGATCGACCTGATCTCGAATGTGCAGTCAACCGTTATCCCACAGCCAAACCGACTTCCTGGCCATCAGTGTCCTGCACGGTCGAGCCAGGCTCGAACCCCTCACAAGCTGACTTCTCGAACGAGCAATACCAGATCACCTTCCCGTTGCTGATGTCCGTCGGAACCCCGACAACCCGCCCCATCTGCACCAGGGAGGTCAGGTCCTTCTTGAGGGTACCCTTGTTTGGTGTGTGGTTGGGATGTAACTCGCCGATCATTGCCTGGATCTTGTTCAGCGAGATTGATTGGCCTTTCGGGAACGATTCGAGGGCGTTCATGACTCGCTCCCGCCGCTGAATCACGGCCTGCGAGTCGGCCGCACCCTGCGGGTTTGCAGACTCCGAGTCCGGTTTGGGCTCGATCGGCGTCATCGTGCTGGTCTGGAAGTGGAATTCCAGGAAGGTCGAACCCCGCTCCATACCATCACGCCCCTTCGTGACCTCCAGGGTCATCGGACTGAGGTGCTGATCGTGCTTCAAGAATTCACGGTGGGCCTCGCACTCCGGGTGCGTGGCTTTACCCTTGGGATTGTTCGTCGAGATCACGTACACCCGCCTCATCTGATCATCAGCCATCGGGGAGAGCAGCATCACGCAGCCGGCGCGATAGACGGTGCGAGCCGAACCCATGACGTCGTCATTGGCCATGGGCGAATGTTGTTTCGGATTGCTGATCCGCTTGCGGGTCTCGCTCACGATCAGGGCGGCGTCTCGCTCGTGCAAGGGGATCCCGGGGCGCGGCTTCACGGCCTCTCGGACCGCGGCGATCCGATACTTGTCTGCCGCCAGGTCGTCGCCGGAGATCTCCTCGGGAGTCTCAATGAGTTGCAGGTAGTCGAGAACCAGGAGGACCCGCGTCGTCCCAGATCGTTTCCGGACCTCGTCCATGATCTGCCGCAGACGCAGGGCCGTCAGCTCACCTCCGATATCGTCCTCACCGTACAGGAAGAACCTCTCTCCGATCTCCTTCATTCCTGCTCGCCCGGCCTTGTAGGACGCGGAATCGTCTTTGTTGAGGTGAGGACCTTCCGGCTGTCCCCTGAGCTCCGGTGATCCCTTGATGAGCACCCGGTGGGGAAGTTGGCTGAGGTGGGATAAGACACGAGCGTGGAGGTCATCGGTCTCCATGTCGAGGCTGATGACAACCACGGCACAATCGTTCTCCACGTGCCGGGCCACCCCCACGCCGAGTTGTACGACCAGGACGGTCTTGCCGGTATTGGAAGGGGCGGCCAGGACGGTCACGTCGCGCAGTCCGTCCAGCATCCGGTCGAGGGTGTCGAGTCCGGTCCGCAAGCCGAGGAGCTTGCGGCCGCGGGAAAGAGCCAATCGGGCCTCGAACTCCTGCTGACGGCTGGCAAGGCTGCTCGAAGCCCGGCCGATCGCCTCCACCTGCCCCTGCAACTGGCGGAACGAGGCAATGAACTCGTTCGGGTTGGCCAAGACCAGCCCACGGTGGCTGGCTTCCGCAATCTGACTGATGATCGGTTCATTCAGGGCACGCTCTTTCAGGAATCGCTTGAGCCGTTTGATCCCGAAGTCGGTGTCGAGCTGCTCTTTTTTGATCACCTTGTAGCTGTGGTAGAGCATCCCCGGCAGGTCTTCCGGGTCGTCCGGGTCGATCTCCCGGTCGGTGTCCAGGAGCTGCTTGTACTGGTCCAGGGTCATCAACCCCTCCTGGCCATGCGCCTCCTCCTTGCAGTGCGAATAGAGCACGTGATAGGGGATCGATTCGGCGTCGGCGTACTCCGGGTGGAGGACGAGGACCTGGGTCCAGAGCAGCGCCAGGTAGGACTCCTGACTCTTAGAGAAGTGCTCTGGCTTGAGGAGCCGGACCGCCTCCAGCCGGACCGTCCGGATCCGCAGCAGGGCGACCACGAGCTCCTCGATCTGCTCGTGCGTCATCCGCTTGCTGCAAAAGTTGATGATCGCATTGGAATTCTTCCGGGCCGCCCTTGTGTTGTTTGATGCAACGCCCATGACCGATGTAGGTTTCCGTAAAGTGATAATTCTCTTACCCGGCTCGACCCCCGTCGAGTCTGTGAAGGATCCATGGGTGGCGTTGGCGCAGAGCGAACCCGGGACGTTCGCCCCTAAGTGCACCCGTCCTGGTGGGTCGGTCTGGATCGCTCGTCGTCAAAGCGACGGGAATGGCGGGACGCCCGGTGTGGGCGTCCCATACTCGGCCTCAATGGCCGGTTTGCGATGGAGGCAGGCGGAGCCGCCGTTCATTCCACCCGCCCGTGTCCGTCATCGTCGTCCGGTCGGATCCCGTCCCGTCGTTGCGTACGCCCGTTCCCACCGGGTCCGGACGTCGTGACGTGACGGAATCTCCTCGAACGCGAACGTACGGGCGATCGCGGCAATCTTCGCATGAACCCGAGGGACGTCGCGGTACGGATAGCACGGACCGAACTGGTCGCCCCAGCCGTTGATCGTCTCGACGGCGTGGATCGGCGCATTCGGACCGTCGTGCGTATGCCTCAGATGCCCTTCCAGCGATCGCCAGGCGGATTCCGCCAGGCGTGGTTTCAGTCCGTCCTTGCCCTTCGTGAGGGAATACCCGAGCCAGATCGCGGACTCGCCCGCGGCGAGGTTTGCGATCGAGGTTTCCGGTGTCCCGCGGAGGGGCATGCCGGCAGATCGGAGCCGACGCACGAGTGCGTCCCGGGTGAGAAGAGACTGGGCGCGATCCTGACAAAGAAGGAGGAGATCGTCGGCGACCCGGACGAGTGGTACGTCCGGATGTACCTTCTTCCACGGTCGGTCGAGATGGCCGTCCAGGTACACGTTCAGGAGCAGCGGTGAGAGGCTTCCGCCTTGCCGTAGTCCCATTCCCGTGTCGTTCCGGATGACCGTCTCGATGAGCGTGAGGAAGCCCGACGATGGCGTGAGACGTTCGAGTGAATCGAGCAGGCGTCGGTGGGGCACCTGATCGAATGAGTCCTTCACGTCTTCCAGGATCCAGTGCCATTGTCCCGAGGATCGTGCGAGGGTCTCGACGGCCGCCAGGGCATGCTCGCGAGCGCGGCCCGGCCTGTAACCGTACGAGGTCTCGGCGAACATTGGATCGATGAACGGTTGGAGGAGCTGGACGATCCCCCGCTGCACGACGCGGTCCTCGACGTCCTGAATCGACAGCATCCTGGTCCCCCATCCCGACGTTTTAGGAATGACGGTGGTTCGGTGGGGTCCAGGTCTGTAAATACCGGCGCGGATGGCTTCACCGTAAGCCCGTGCCAGACTCCAGCGTTCGGGGCCGTCGAGGTCTGCGAGCTGCAGGCCGTTGGGTCCTGGTGCGTTTCCCCCTTCGCGGATCAGATGATCGATCGCGAGCCTCAGGTTACGAGAATCAGCCGTCCGTTCCAGCAGGCGCGAAGCGAACTCGGTTCGCTCGCGTCTGGTTCCCCGGGCGGCCTCGGCGCACTCGGACGCATGACGGCCCAGGAAGTCGCGGTACGACCCCTCGTGGGAGTCGGCGGCCCCCTGTCGGGCATGCGTCGCAGCGGGCCGTTTCGAGCCTCCCCGTCGCCGAAGGCTGTTGTACATCGAATGCCTCCTCATTTGGTTCGGGTCCGGGCCGACAAGTTCACGGAGCCGGCCTCGGTTAGGAGATCGCGTCGGCCTCAATCAATGAAGCCGTGGACTGTTGCGGGTGCAATCCGAACTGTTCCGGGCGGGTTAGGTCTTACCCGAGTCGAGTTCTGTCCCGGGTCCGCCTTTCGAAGCCGTCATCGTCGACGACCGGGGCGATGTTGATGGCCCGGCCCGGGCTTCAACCACGATCGATTCGATTGACGCGGGTCGTGGGCAGTTCCGCACGGTCCTGTCGACCTGTCAGCCGCGTGCGCCTCATACAGTTCGAGCCGGCTCGACGTCGACTCGACGGGAGACTCGTCGCCGGGGAATTCGATCAGGATGACCTCACGGTCTCCGGCACTCATGGAGCATGGGGGAAGCCAGGGACGTCTAGAGTGCCGAACAGTTGGATGGCACACGATTTGAATGGAGATCTCGGTAAGGAGGTGACCGATGACTCCCTATTCTCAAGATCTTCGGCAACGGATCCTCGAGGCGGTCCGGCGCGGCGACGGCTCGTTGCGCCAGATCGCTCGTCGTTCCCTGGTCAGCGTCTCCTTCGTCACCCGGCTGTTGCGCCGCCATCGCAGCACCGGCTCGCTCGGGCCCAGGCCCCAGGCGGAGGCCACCCGGCGGTACTCGGGCCGGAGGACCGGGAGCGGCTCCGGGAGTTGATCCGTCAGCAGCCCGACGCCACGCTTGAGGAACTGCGACAGCGGCTCGGTGCGTCGTGCAGCGTCATGACCCTCTCGCGCGCCCTGCGCAAGCTCGGGCTGCCGCGCAAGAAGAAGGTCCCCCGCGCCCAGGAGCAGGATCGCCCGGATGTCCAGAAGCGACGAGCGGAGTTCTGCGAGTAGTTGGTCGGGCTGGACCCGCGACGCTTGGTCTTCATCGACGAGTGTGGGGCCAACACCGCGATGACCCGCACTCACGGCCGTGCTCCGGCGGGGCAGCGAGTCTACGCCACGACCCCCGGCCGATGGGAGTCGATCACGCTGACCAGCGGGCTGCGCCTCTCCGGGGTGACGGTGGCGCTGGCCTTCCCGGGTGCCACCAACACCGCCGTGTTCGAGACCTACGTGGAAGACGTGCTGGTCCCGGAGTTGAAGGCCGGAGACGTGGTCATCTGGGACAACCTCAAGCCCCACAAGTCGGAGGAGGTGATCGAGGCCATCGAAGCGGCCGGGGCGAGCGTAGTGCCGCTGCCGCCGTGGAGTCCGGACCTGACGCCGATCGAGATCTGCCAGCCATAATGCCCTCCAAGAGCGAGGTGGGGTGGCCCGTCTCGGCGTGAGCCGGGCCACCATAGCCTATCTCATCGGGCGGGGCTTGGGCTTGATCAATTCCGCCAGACGGCCGTTGTTCGACCAGGTCCGCGGTAGGACGTGGAGCTCCCGGATCCGGGCCAATTCGGCAGCGTCGGCCCAGATCACGTGGCGGCCCTGAGCATCGCCGCTCGACGTTAGCCAGCCGGCGCGGATCCAGCGTCGCACCGTGTCCAGGGCGATCCCCAGCCGACGCGCCAGGCCGCTGGGGCGATACTCGTCCTGGTCAGACGGGTGAACGTGGGGCTTACGATGGGCCGGTTCCAGGCGGGCCAGGAGCCGTTGCACCATACCCCGGTTGAAGTGGGCGACTCGCTTCGGAGGCCGGAAGCCCTCCTCGTCGAGCCGTTCGGCGATCTCTCCGGCGCTCAACCCCTCGGCGCACAAGGCTCGTAGCCTCGCGATCAGTTGGGGATAGTCGGTGCGGAGGTCGTAACGCCTCACCGGCCGGGACAGGACGTGGCATTCCACCTGGCCGCCGATCCAATGCAACTTGACATCCACCCTATCGCTGTCCTTATCGATGATCAAACTCACATGCTCGATCAGGAGCCGGGCGATCCGTTGCCTGTCGGCCGGCGTGGTCGCGGCCGCCCGCCAGACCGATGGCAAATCGGCAGCCAAGCCACGGATCGCGAGCTCGTCCTCGGGCGAGAGTGGGCTGGGAGATGTCCGCAACCATCGCTCGTACTCCTCCTCAACTTGCCGCCGGGACTTCAGCGAATCCTCCCAGCGACGCTCCAGTTCGCGGCCGACGAGCCGGTTCTCCGGCTCACAAGCTTGATACTGACGGGCCGAACGATCGACCTCTAGAGCGGCCCGCTCGCGACGCAGTTGCCAGTGCCGGACCAAGTCGGCACGCTCGCGCTCGACGTCGGCCACTGCCGCCAGGCTCGCCTCCAGGGCCACCGGCTCGACGGCCGCCAGCACTCGTCCGGCGATTAGGTCGTCAAGGACCTGCCCCGAGAGGCTCTGACAGAGCGGCTGGCCATAGTCGGCAGTACTCCGCGTACAGTTGTAAGTGTGATGATTCTTCGGTCCGGAGTACAGCACGATCATTCGCCGCCGGCATCGCCCGCACCGGAGCAAGCCGGACAGGAGCGAGGCCCCCTGACGTGGTGCGCCCGGGCTGCCCTTCCGGGCACGGTTGGCGTCGAGTTGATCCTGGTTGGCCTGGAACCGGTCCCATGTGATGTACGCGGGCAACCGGTCGCGGATCAGCACCAGGCACTCCTCCGGCCGGCAGATCAGCCTGCCGGTGGTCGGCCGTCCCGGCTGCTTGCGACGCGGGTTGATCGGCCGATGGCCGAACCGGTAGGCCCCGGCATAGCACGGGTGGTGCAGCAGATTCGACAGGGTCGTCCGGTTTGGCCGCCGCCACTCCAACAACCCGCGGCCGGGCCCCGAACGGGCCCGGACCGGGATGAGGACCCGGTGGTAGACCAGGTAACGGAGTAATCCATGTAAAGTGATCGACCTGTCGAACTGATCGAAGATCAGCCGGACGGTCGCCTGGACTTGCTCGTCGGGGTCGATCGCCCACTCGCTCGAAGCGAGCCGGATGTACCCGATCGGCGGCACGCCCATCAACGCCCCCCGGCGGGTCTTGTTGAGCTTGCCCTGATACATACGTTCTTTGAGGACATGAAGCTCTGCCTCGCTCATCATGCCGTGAAGGCCCAGCAAGAGCCTGTTATTGTGATCGGTCGGATCATAGATCGCCTCGGTGTCGGCCAGGAGAACGCGGAAGCGGGCGCAGAGTTCGAGCAACTGGTGCCAGTCGCAGTTGGAACGAGCCAACCGGCTCATCTCCAGGCCGAGGATCAAGCCAACGTGGTCGAGTGCGACCTCGGCCAGGAGCCGTTGGAACTTGGAGCTGCTCCACCAGATTCGCATGGACGCAAGGTGGTCGAGTGCGACCTCGGCCAGGAGCCGTTGGAACCCGGGGGGTCCCTCAATCGACTGGCCGCTCTTGCCGAGGTCATCGTCGATCGTGGTGATGCGATCGGGCGTCCAGCCGAGGGAGACGGCACGGCCGGCCAGGGCGTACTGCCGGGCGGTGGACTCCTGACGATTGACCTCTTGTTGATGCGTTGATTGACGAATGTGGACGAAGGCTGATCGGCCGAGGTGCCAAGCCCTGAGCTTTGGCGAGCGCAATGGGTCACTCATGGCCGACCTCCTCGCCGCGCGAGGCCGCTAGGACTCTTGCAAGGAGCCGACCGAGCAGGTCGCGGATCTGCCGTTGTCGGTCGCTCGAGAGCCGCGCCCAAACGGTCGGCGTGGTCAGCGGTGGGGAGGGAGGGGTCGTCAGAGGCGGGGGGGGGGGGGAAGCGTCGGATTGTGGTCAGGGCCAGCGCATATCAAACACGCTGTAGTGAAAGAACTTGTGTAAGGCAGTCCGTATTGATCATGCAGGACATCATCTTTCCGCGAAGGCTATCCTTGTCGGGATGACGCTTCAGGAGCGTCACGGCGAACCGCCGCAGCCAACTCAAGTTGTTCCCCAAAGTCCGCTCGCGGGTGCGGTGCTCATCCTCGCGAAAGTTCACGTCCAGCACCCAATGCATCGACTCGATGCCCCAGTGGCCACGCACCGCTTCACCAAACCGCTTGCCGCTCAAATAGCGGCTGCTGAGATAGTAACGCACCTCGTCCGACTCCGTCCCGTCGGCATACTGCGTAATCCGCGCGGCATAGCCGATTGCCTTGATCCACGGCCAGTCCTTGCCCGGCGCGAAATCTCGCGGCACCTTGGCCAAATAATAGGAGCGTTCGTCGATGCGACCGTGGCCGTCATCGCGGGTCTCGTGGCAGCGATACCGCAGGTCCTCCAGGTCGCGTTCCAGGTGGTCGAGGAAGAACGCCTGGATCGCGGCCGCGAGCTTTGGCTGGTTGTCTTTGACCGCGATGACGCAATCGCCGCCGCCGGTAACGATCTGCTCGACGATGTCTTTCTGGCAGCCCATTGCGTCGATCGTGATGAGGGTGTCGGCCAGGTCGATCTGCTCGAGGAGCTGCGGGATGGCTGTGATCTCGTTCGACTTGGCCTCGGTGGCCCCCTGTCCCAGCGCAATGCCCTCTTCGCCGGCCCAGGCGCTGACGATATGCAGGGCACCAAGGCCGTTGGCCTCGTCGTGCGACCCGCGGCAGGCTTTGCCGTCGATGGCGATGAGTCGGCGGGGGTTCTTGGGGTCGGCCGGGATCGCGTCACAGATCCAGGCTTGGAAGCAGCGTTGGAAGGCTTCGGGCTTCAGCGCCATGAGCAAGCGGCGGATGCAGTCTCGCGAGGGGATGCCATTGTGCAGGGCGAGATGCTCGGCCAGCCAGGAGGCGCGATTCTTGGCCCAGCGATGGATGGCGGTGGGCTCATCATAGCCGCAGATGACGCCGCAGACGGCGATGACGGCGATATCGACCATCAAATGCTTGCGATTGCGCGTGTGTCGGGGGTCGGAGAGGGATTCGAAATAAGAGCCGATCGAGCCGACATCGACGATCTTCGCCATGAGAGGCATCCTTGGATCGGTCCGTGTCGGCCTCCGCGCGCCGGAGCGCAGTAAGCCAATCACAAGGACCGAATCCAAGATATCGAGCCGAGGCCTGTCGCGCCAGACCACCCAGGCCGCACAGCTATGCGCGCTGGCCCTGGGATTGTGGTGGGCATGGAGTCTCTCCGGGTGTTTCAATCAGATGCCGTCGGCAGCACGCTGCCAGTTCAAGCAACGCGGCGACGCCGATAATAACCGGCACGGGTGGGCTCGCACCACCTGTCGCTTGAGGTGGAGTCTGCTTGATCCATCTCGATCAGCGTCATGTAGGGGCTCGACGGCGGCAG
This sequence comes from Singulisphaera acidiphila DSM 18658, assembly GCF_000242455.2. Taxonomy (GTDB): domain Bacteria; phylum Planctomycetota; class Planctomycetia; order Isosphaerales; family Isosphaeraceae; genus Singulisphaera; species Singulisphaera acidiphila. The sequence continues at coordinate 2,458,038 of NC_019892.1, read as the reverse complement.
CGGGACGACCCGCGCCCCGGCCTCCACAACGGCGACGGCCGCCGCAATGTGCGGCTTGAGATTGTCCCAGATTACGACGTCGTCCGAATGCAGGGCGGGCACCAGCACCTGCCCGACGTCGCTCTGGAACGCCGGCGTGGCCGTGGCCCCTTCAAAGACCACAGGCGCCGTCCCCCCCCGACCGGCGCAGGCCGCAGATCAGCGTCACCGAGTCCCAATGGCCGGGGCTGTCCCGTGCACCCGCTTACCCACCGGAGCATGGCTATAAGTCCGGGGCATCGAGGTATTGGCGCCACATTCGTCGGTAACGACCAGCCGGTCTGGGGCGGTCCAAGCAACCTCCTCAAGGAAGTCCCGCCTCTTGTCCGGCCCTCAGGGGAATCCCGCTCTCGGGCGTGAAGGACCTTCTTCTTGCGTGTGATCTTCAGTTTCTCCGAGGCATGCACAATCGTCATGAGGCTGCAATCGACGGCCAACTACTGGCGCAATTCCTCCAGTGTGGCATCGGGTACCTTGCGGTTCAATGCGCGGAGTCGCTCGAGCTGTGCGGGTCCCAACGCGGGTTGCCGGCCCCTCCATGCGGTTCGGGATCGAGCGATCCCGTGGTCCGGTAGTGTCGCACCAGCCGAGTGACGAGTGAGAGGTTGACCAGGAAACGCCTGGCGATCTGGCGCAACGAGACTTCTCCTCGCTCCACGGTGTCGATGATGCGCCGTCGGAGATCTTGGGAAAAGAGTGGCATGGTTCACCTCCTTACCGAGAGCTACTTTCAAATCGTGGGCCGACCGAACGTTTGGCGCTCTAGCCGATCAGTCACACAATAAAAATTAAATATATAAATCAAAATGTTTTATTGATTTGAATTTGAGAGCATTTCAGGTCAAGACTCGGTTTTCCTCTTGGTTTATGCAGAAGATCCGATGTCGACCAACCTCGCCTCTGAGTTCCCTCCTGATGGCTAAAGAAAAGCGACGAGGGCGTAGCGGTTTCTGCAGAAAACCACCCGGTCGATCCCCACCCGGCCGGCCGCCCCCCCGCGAAGGGAGACAGCCGGACCGGGCGGTGGATCGACCGAGCTTCGGGACCACAGGCTCGTGGACATGATGACCGTGGCGAGAGTCCTCCCAGCCGTCGGCCAGGCAACCAATCCTCACCGGCGGATGTAGCATCCCCGGACCATCGCCTGGTCACACAAGATTATGGCCCCCCCCAGCCCGAGGAATGCGCCGAGCACCCCCATCGCGGCAAAACCGAGGATGGCGCCGAGCAGGCCTGCGGCGGCAACGCCCCAGTCGCTGACGCAGTTGAAGAACAGCCGCTTGTCCTGGCCCCGCAATGGGAGGATCACCCGGTAGAACGAACCCCAGGCACCCTCGGTATAGCCGTGAGGAATGGTCGCTCCAGCGGCGGTAGTGTGACGGGCTGTGAGACCGTTTGGTGGCTTTCTGCCGTGCCCGGTCCGACGGCGACCCGGCCGATGCCCGCGCAGACGACGATGGGTTTTTGACATGGACGGCTCCTTGCTCATGATCTTGGTTCGGAGATATATTCTTGGCAGTCGTTGAGGGGAGATCACAGGTGCGAGCTCAGACGTCGCTGGCGATCTTGAGTTGGTCGATGAACGCACTGGCCTGGTTGAGTGACAGGTCCTCGGGCCGGTCCACGTGGTACTCGTCACGCAAGAGACCCTCCAGGTCGGCGTGCTGCCGCTGGGCGATCGCGACGATGGCACGCACCTGATTGGCGGTCGAGGGCTTGGCAGAGCGAGACCGGGGGCCATTGGTTCCGACACGAGCTCCGTTCGATCTCGCCTGCGACTCGTTAGTGAGGGCCCCCGATCCCTGGGTGGGCCTGTTCGCCGCTCCGGCGTGAGGGGCGACCGCCGGGGGCGCCTGGGTTTGCAACCGGGCCAGTTCGTCGTTGACCGCCTGCCGGGCCGCGACGAAGGCTCCCCGGATCTGCTCGTGCAGGCCGTCGAGGTCGGTATGGATCAGCATCGAGTCGACTTCGAGTTCCAGGTTGCAGCTCGCCCCGATGCTGGAGTATTCCGGGAGACCGAGCTTCTTCGAGACCCCGACGTTCAGTCGTAGGGGCATGGTGCCGTCCTCCTTATGTGATTCGATTGTTTTGCGAGGGGGGAGACGATCGGACTCTGAACTCGCTGGCCACCTAGTCGGCGACGTCCTGGAGCTTGAGCGCCTTCAGTGAGGCCAGGGTGGCGTTCACGAGACGCTCCCGCCAGCGGTGACGGCGCAGGGCCACGATCAGTCGGCAGGCTCGAGCCTTGGCGTCGGCGAGGGTCGCTTGCAACGACTCGGCGTCCTGGACCAGGGACGCCAGCCCACCGGGACTGCTCGGCTCCGCCCCCACGGGGCTCATGACCGCGGTTGCGGCTCGCTCGGTGCTCTCCAAGGGTTCGCTCTGTGTGTTCACGGTGGGCCTCGCTTTCGGTGTTGCGACCTTACGGTCGGACGATCGAGATCAGGCGAGTCCGGACTCGATGCGGGTCATCGCGCCGACCGGTTCGATGGTCGATTCCTTGGAAAGTGGCTGCCAGAGATAACGTCGATGGGCATTGCGACAGACCAGCGGCGAGCCGTCGTCGCGGATCTCGATCTCGCCGAAGCCGAGCCGCACCGCACGGCTCAGGAACGCGCGGTCCGTGCAAAGCCGGACGGGTGAGCCGGTGTAGGCCGAGCGAGAAAGGATCAGCTCGGTGATCCGGGTCAGGGCTGGATCCCCGGCACGGACGGCGATCTTGCCGTTCAGGTCGAAGGTTGCGGGCGCGTTCACCTCGTCGTTCTCGGGGAGTCGTTCGAGCGCCTCGCCCAGGAAGTGGGCGTCGTCGGGATCGAGCCTTAGCCGGGTTGTCGCGACGCTCGTGTCGGGGATGAGACCGGCCAGCAACGGAAAGCGCCACTCGGCCTGAATCTCCAGAGACAACGTCCAGGGACCGATCTGGAGGACGACGTGAGTTTCCGTCTTGCCCAGCTGGAACGGGCGATCGCGTGCAAGTGCCTGACAGGAAAGAACAGGCGAACGACGAATCAGAAGGGGCTCATTCCAGGGGAAGTGGAAACCGCCGCGAAGCAGAAGCTGGCACCCGTCGCTCGCGGCAATTTCACCCTCGCCCCGGAGTTGCATGCAGTTCAACGCATAGCGGGTCGAATCCTCCGAGGTCGTCTCATTGGCCTCGGCCAGCGCGTCGAGTAGCTCCGGCGGCCCCTCCGCCTACGACGTCGGCTGCCGGGAAACGGTGCCTCGATTTCGGGAGACGGCACGGGGAATTCACGCGACAGGGGGACGCCATGATCGACCTAGCGGACGACTGTCCGCTCGGGTGACACGGTTTCCAGGAAGACGGAGGATTCGTCCCGCCCCTCGAACTGGGCCAGGGCATCGAGTGGCAGGGTCAGCGTCTCGCGCGTCGGGTACGTACCCGCCTCGGTGCATTCGACCGCCAGTGCGGCGTGGCGATGCTGGCCCCGGAGTTGCGTACCCTCGGCGCGAAGGATCAGCGGAGGGACCGGCCCTCGATGGGCGATGCCCAGGAGTGAGCGACGGAATACAAGGCGTAAGCGTCGCGCCTGGCGACGGGTGATCGTGATCATGGCGATCGTGTGCTCCCGACGAGGGGACCAATGAGAACAGGCCACGCGGTCCCCTCGGGATGACTCCGAACGAATACGGAAGAGGACGCTCGAATGGCGACTGCGAAACATGACAGGTGGGTAAGACCTAACCCGCCCATGTCCCGGCGTCTCTCGCCTCTGACCGTCGGGGGGTGATCGATGGTCAGGACGATCGGGCGACGGACGAAGCCCGTTGGCCCGCGTAGATCTCAGCCGGCGCGTAGTCGAAGTAGACGTCGCAGGCGAGGCACTCGGCCAGGGTGGGCGAACCATCGCGAGCGGGATCCGGATGCGGGACGGGCCGACTGCAGAACGGGCAATCGATCACGAGGCAGAGATCCTCGGGATCGGGCGAGTTCGACCCGCAATTCATGAGGCTGAATCCGAGGCGTCGTACGGTCAGCAGTGACTCGCCGGTGGCCTGCGCCACGGCACCATCGAGCTGCGATCGGGTCATGACGTTGATCCTTCGTGATGGGCGCAGGCGCAGGGCCGGCCGGGCCACACGCCCGGCGGGTCGAACCCTGCGCGGGACGTGGACTCTGGTCATTTCGGGACAGGGCGTCCCGGGCCGGTGATGTCGAGCTGGGCATCGTCCGGTCAGGCCTGGGGGACGAGCCAGTGCGCTTCCAGCCAGCACCTCTCGGCCTCGAGGGCCTCGCTGCGGCGATCGAACGGACCCAGGACCGGGCCGGCGACGGGAGCGAGGTCGGCGTGCCAGCGGCCATCCGGGCCGGGCTCCACGTGACTGGCGCGGCGGATGACGGGAGGGCCGAGTGCGGCCAGGTCGAAGTCCTCGTCGTAGATCGCATGCACTTGCCCGGCGGGGTCGATGACCAGTTGCATCAGACGTCCCCCGGGTTGGCCGCGTGCCGCAAGATCCGCCGCCTCGGCCGGTCCACGAGCAGGGCGTCGAGTGACGACTGGACGCGGGTGAGCTCGGAGGCGACCTGGCGGCGAAGCGTCCCGCTGTCCCGCAGGTCCTGGGCTCCGACGCCGCGGACGGCCCGCTGGGCCTGGGCCACCAGCTCATCCAGTTGCGCGTTGTTGCGGACGTTCAGGTCCCGGAATCGCGCGAAGAACTCGTCCAGGTTCCCGACCGCCGAGTCGCGAAAGACCTTGACGTCACCCCCCTGGTCGGTGAGCCGCTCGCTGAGGTGAGTGACGAGCCGGGCGAACTCGTCCAGAAAGGCTTGCTCGGCGAGCTGCACCGCCTCCTCGAATCGGGCCGAGACGCGGGCCCGCTCCTGGTCGTAGAGGCCCGGCGAGAGCTGGACCAGGTAGTCGGGGGGCTCGACGTTGGGGAAGTCCCAGCCCACGCCGAAAAGTCCCACGAGCGTCTCCGGGTAGTCGGAGGCGTTATACAGGCTCCCGAGCCGCTCGACGGCGGTCGACCTGAGCTCGGCGTAGTGCCGGTCGAGGTTGACCACGGCATCGTCGAGCTCGACCTGGAAGTCGGCCATCTGGCGGGCGAACGCCTCGACGGCATCGTGCTTGATCAGCCGGACTCCGGCCTCGGGGAAGGGAAGCGAGAGGCCCTTCCAGTACGCATCGATCTTGCCCCGGATCGCCGTGACGGCGCGGAAGGCCGAATGCTTGGTGTCGAGCAGCTTCTTGGCCGCACTGAGGAACTGGCCCTGGGCGTCGAACGTCTCGGCGGCCTGCGCCTTCTGCTCGGTCGAGAGCGTTTTCTGGGTCCCCATCCAGCGGAACGTGACCCGGACGGCCGCCATGGTCGTGCGGAGCCGCTGGGCAGGCGTGGTCGTGCTGACAGGCATGGTCCGGGATGGCAAGTGGTCGAGCAAGGTGGTCATCGAACCTCCCGAAGGAAAGGAGACGACGGACCATGCGGCCCGTCGCCTCGGTGAATCGGAGAAAATCAGAGGGAACGGCCACGGGCGGGCGACCCGGCTCAGTTGGCCGACGGGTCGCGGTTGACGTTGTGGCCCGGCCTGGCGACGGCTCCGCCACGTGTGTAGAGGCCGTGCTGATCGGCGGCCAGGCATCGGCCGGCTGCCCACTTTCGCAGCCGCTCGATCGACTCGCCCGCCGTGACCGCGACCGGGACGATGTACTGCGCCGCCTCCAGCAGGCTGATGCCCAGGAGGTCCGCGGTCTCGCAGCACGATTCGATCTCGGCGCCGGTCCAGTCGCGATCGCCGGGGAGGCGCTGATCGGCGTCGATCGCGAACCGACGGAGGTGGATCTGCCAGATCCGCTCGCGCTCCGTCGTGCCGGGAAGGTCGATGAAGAAGATCGCGTTGAGCCGCCCTGCCCGGGTGAACTCGGGCGGGAGCTTGCTGATGTCGTTGGCGGTGAAGATGAAGAACGAGTCCCCGGCATTGTCGGACATATGAGACAACAGGGCGCCAAACTGGCCGGCGGAGACGCCGCTGTCGGTTACTCCGCTCCCCTGGACGGCGGCCAGGCTCTTCTCGATCTCGTCGGCGAAGGCGATGTTGGGCCGGGTCGCCGACAGGAGGCGCAGGGCTTGCCGGGGCCTCTCCTCGGACTGGCCGACGAGGCTGCCCTTGAGTTTGCCCAGGTCGCGGAGGATCGTGGGCCGCCCCACCTGATTTCCCAGCGCCTTGGCGAACCGCGACTTTCCCGTACCGGGGACGCCCAGCAGGAGGACGCCCCGCGGCATCGCCCGGCGACCGGGGCTCCGCAGGGCCTGGAGGCAGAAGCGTTTGAGGTTGTCCAGGCCGCCGAGGTCGGCGAAGGTCTCGCAACCGCGGTGCATCTCCAGTAGGCCGGACTTCTTGAGATCGGCCATCTTCATCCCCCAGAGCGCCTCGGGCGTGCCCCGGGGCCCGTCGGGAGTCAAGCCGGCCTCGCGCCGGTCGCCGTCGCGTACCAGGCTCAATGCGAACGCGTTCTCGGCCTTGGCACGGGTCATCCCCGCGGCCGCGTCAAGAATCCGCTCGAGGGAATCGGGCTTGTCGGGGGAGGTCGCCCGGCTCACAGGCGACGCCGCGGGCGATGGCGAGCAATTGATCGCGCCCCGGCAGCTCGTGGTCGACCACCACAAACTGCTTCTCGAGTTCGACGGGGATCTGCACGACCGGGGTGAGGACGACGACGAAGGTGCGGGCCTGCTTGCCCGCCCCGAGCTGGGAGTCGAGGGCCTGGAGCACCTTGACGCTCCCCAGGAACTTGTGGAAGTTTCGGAGCACCAGCAGCGCCGATCCCTCGGGGGTGGCCAGGGCGTTCAGGGCCCGGATCGCCGCCAGGGGATCGGTGCCGTGGGCGACGGGATCGGTCTCGTCCGCCTGACCGGCGAGGCCAAGCCCGCGGTCGATGTCCCAACTGGCCAGCGTCCAGCGCTGTTGACGACAAAGCCGAGCGATCTCCCGGAGGGCATCGTCGGGCTCGAAGGTCTTGATCCAGATCCCGGTGAAGCAGGCGCGGACGTACTCGGACACACGCTCGGCGAGCGTCATGAGGTTCTCCTTTGCGTGAGGGTGGTATCCGTCGGATGAGGTAGGGAGAGGGCTGTCACTACTTTGCAAGGGGATTGCCTGGGTATTCCTCCCGGATCACACGCTCGATCTCCTGCCAAGGAGCCAGCAGGAAGTAGGCCAGCCAGTCGATGTGACCGGCTTCCAGGCCGAGCAGGAACTCGACCTGGTCCTCGGCCAGTCCTCCCGTCACTAGGCGTCGGCGAACGAGGCGGAACAGGGTTCCGTGCAGGTACACGGGGCGGTCCACGTCGCTCGCCGCGATGGCTTTGAGGATGCAGCGGGAGGTGATCAGGAAGGCGCGGTTGACCTGGCTGGCCTGGGACGGATCGCGAAGGCCGGGCTGCTCCTCGATCGCGATGCCCAACTCGTCGCGAAGTGCCGCGGCGATTCGTTCGAGAAGGTCGAAGCCGGCGGTGTCCTCGTCGGTGGCAAACGTCATGTTTCCTCCTCAATGAAGAGGGGGCCGCCAAGCTCACCGGGACTGATTCAGCTCCTGGTCGGCCTGCAGGTCCTGGTAGAACTCCGCCGTGAGCTGCTCGCCGGAGCGGGTTCCGAGAGCCTGCTCGATGAGCCGGCTGGCCTCGCGGCACGCGCCCCCGCGGAACCCCCGGGTCTCGACGGTTGTCTCGCCCCTGGGGCCGACGGTGATCTCGATCGTTTTCATGAGGCACCTCCGACTGTGATGGTCAGCTTCACCGACCCGTCGGCGAGGGCCTGCTCGACGACGCTGTTCCCTTGCTTCCGGCTCTCGAGGCAGGCCTTCTCGAAGGCAGCAGAGTACACATCAGGAACGTGTCGATTTCGATTCACGGGATCGAACTCCTATAATCGGGTGGCACGCTCTGTTATCGCTGTCTCGGTGGATCGAGCAGCACGATTCGTTCGCAACAGGAGATTCTTCATGTCTGCATCAGACCGCCCGCACTGCGGGCTCGCAGTCCCCCCCCGCCCGCACCGCGCCTGACGCCGGGCAGGCCCAGTCCACTCTGGGACACGCTGCCACCCCTCCGGCGGCAGCGGCTGGTGAAGTGCCTCAGTCGAATCATCCAGTCCCGACTCCGTCAGGCCCTGCCGGCCCCCTTCCAGAAGGAGCCGAGCGATGACGTCGACTGAATCATCTCCGGCCCCGACCGGCCGGACGAGGATCGGAGATCGGCAACGGGACCGACTGGCGATCGTTTATGTCCGCCAGTCCTCGATGAATCAGGTCCACCACCACCGGGAATCGACGCAGCTCCAATACGGCCTGGTCGAGCACGCCCAGCGGCTCGGCTGGAAGCCGGAACGGATCGCAGTGATCGACGACGACCTGGGACTCTCCGGGGCGTCCAGCGAGGGGCGGCCTGGGTTCCAGCGCCTGCTCGGTGAAGTGGCCCTCGACCATGTCGGGTTGGTCCTCGGTGTGGAGATGTCGCGGCTGGCCCGCAGTTGCAAGGACTGGTATCAGCTGCTGGAACTCTGCGCCTTGTTCGAGACGCTGATCTGCGACCTGGACGGTCTCTACGACCCCGGCTGCTACAACGATCGGCTGCTGCTCGGGCTCAAGGGGACCATGTCCGAGGCCGAGCTGCACGTCCTGCGGCAGCGGCTCTGGCAAGGGGCACTCCAGAAGGCCCGGCGGGGTGAGCTTGCGAGTAAGGGACCCGCCGGGTACATCCGCGACGGGACCAGCCTGGTGTTCGATCCGGACGAGCAGGCCCAGGGCGTGGTGCGGTTTGTCTTCGAGCTGTTCGACCGGCTCGGGACGATGAATGCCGTGCTGCGGGAGCTGGTGGGCTACGGGATCCAGATGCCGGTGCGCCCCGCGAGCGGCCCCGACAAGGGGCAGCTCTCCTGGCGCCGCCCGAGCCAGTCGGCCCTCCAGCAGATGCTCTCCCATCCGGTCTATGCGGGTGCTTACGTGTACGGTCGGAGCAGCCAGAGCCGGCAGTCGCGGCAGCAGAAACGGCCCTGCCGGTTACCCAGGGAGCAGTGGCTGGTTCTGCTCCGGGATCGGTACCCGGCGTACATCAGCTGGGAGCAATACGAGGCGAATCAGGAGCGCCTCCAGCAGAACCGCTCGCTCTACGCATGCCGGTGCAGCGTGCGCTCGGGCCGGGCTCTCCTGGCCGGGTTGGTCGTCTGTGACCGCTGTGGCTACCGCCTCCGCACGCAGTATGCCGGCCGGTCGAACCAGCCGCGATATTCCTGCTCGGCCAACCAGACCCGCCTGGGCGAGCCTCGCTGCCAGAGCCTCAATGCTCAGGCCCTCGACGAGGAGGTGGTGCGACTGACCTTCCAGGCCCTCATGCCTCCGGCCCTGGAGGTCAGTCTGCAGGTCGCGGACGACCTCCATCATCAACGAGACGCGGCCAGGGCGCTCTGGAAGCAGCGTCTGGAGCGTGCGGCCTACGAAGAGGAACGAGCGGCGCGTCGGTATCACGCCGTGGAACCGGAGAATCGACTCGTCGCCCGGAGCCTGGAAGCGGCCTGGGAAGAGAAACTTCGGATCTGCCGTGATCTCATTGAGGAGCACGAGCGGTTTCTGAGCGAACAGCCACGGGGCCTGACCGAGGGCGAACGCGAGCAGATCCGCCGGTTGGCCTCGAACGTGCCGGCCCTGTGGCACGCAGAGAGTACGACCGACGCTGATCGGAAAGCGATCCTCCGGGAAGTCATCGATCGGGTCGAGGTCAACGTCGAAGGGGAGAGCGAATGGGTCTCGGCCCGGATCCACTGGGTGGGCGGCTGCCAGAGCGACACGCGGATTCGACGGCCGGTGCATCGGATGGATCAGCTCAGCACTTGGCCCGTCATCAGGCGGCGGATCGAGAAGTGCCTCGCGGAGGGAGTCTCCGCCCCAAGAATTGCGGCCGTGCTCAACGCCGAGGGGATCCTGACTGCCACAGGACAACCCATGACCGAAGGGGTGGTGCGCGCGGTGATGACCCGCGAGGGACTTCGATCTACCCGGTCGGTGGCCCCGGGTGCCTCACCCCCTCTCGGTCGGGACGAATGGCTGGTTGGTCAGCTCGCCGCGAAGCTGCGAGTGACGTATGGGACGATCCACCAGTGGATCAAGGCCGGCCGGGTCAGGGCACGGCAGTGTGCCGACAGGCGATGGGTGGTCACCGCCGACGAGGCGACGTGTCGGGGGTTGATGGCCTATCGGGAGCGGCAAGATCGGCATCGCCGGGAGCACGAGACCGAGCGTGCCGCGACGAGGCGCCAGAGTAAGAAGGAGTCAGTCGATTGATCTACTGCCAAGATGAGCATCAGTTGCCGACTTCGATGGACACGAGGATGCTCCCGTCTTGCAGTGTACGCTCGGAGGCGGTGTATCCCCGCCGCCTCGCTTCGATCTTGGCCTTCTCAACGGCGTAGATTTGCGTGAGCCGCTCGAGGTGCCGCTGCTCCCCCCAGCGTCCGCCATAGTTGTCATAGCGAACCGTTCCACTGGTCGTGTCGATCACGACGGGATAGCACCAGCCAGGGAGTTCGACGAGTAGCCCGGTGACGCTCTCGCTGAACAGCTGGGCGATGCCCTGGACAGGTTCCTTGAGGGCGAGCCGACGGCAGGCGGTAGAAATCGCCAGAGAATCACGCATTTCAGTTTTAATCTCAACGATGTGTGACATGGACGTGGTCGCCTTTCCAGGGAGAGGGAGATAAAAATGAATGCGGGGGCGAACGTCGCCCCGCGGTCCTGACCCGGAACCCTAACAGGGGGTGCATTGTGACGCAGCCGAGTTTTCGACGGCATAGGCTTGCTGGAAGCGATCGAGGAGTTTTTGATCCCCCCACTGCCCAGCATAGTTGTCGTAGCGGACCTGCCCGGTGCTCGTATCGACCACGATCGGGTAGACCCAGGCGGGCAGTCGGACGAGCAGGCCGGTGGCCTCGCCCTCGAACAGCCTGGCGGTCCCGAACACGGATGCAGGGAGACCGAGCCGGCGACAGGCGGCGACCACCGCCTGCGGGTCGCGGACTTCGGTCCGGATGGTGACGATGTGCGACAACCTCGTCCTCCTTTCTCGGGTTCTGGCATTGGTGGGGTCACGTCGGGGTGACGGAGCGAGCTTCAGGCCAGGCGACTTGCCCCTTCGGATCGACGACGAGCACGAGCCGATCGATTCTTCCGGACCAAGCCGGAAGTCCCATCAGTGCTGGTCCGACCTGCATCGGTCGATCTCGCGACGTTGGGCGGCCCCGCGACGGCTTCCGCCGGGGCCGATGCGGCCGCCTCGATACGCGTGGCGGGCAAGATCGCCTGGCCCAGGGCAAAGCTGATCCCTGCCAGCCAGAACAAGCCCACGGCCGTCGCCACGCGCAAATGACCCAGGAGTGCGAACATCCCGGGAGAGACCTTGATGAGACTCATCCACGAGCCGAGCACGGCAACGACCAGCACGATTTGAAGGAGGCCCCGCACGAGCAGCGGCAGGATGAGCAACGGCCAGGGAACTCCGATGAACTGGGCGATCGCTGTGCCGATGAAGAGGGCGGCATAGAGTTTCGTGATCGTCACCAGGGCCCCGGGAGAAGTCATCCTCGCGAAGACACGCTTGAGCGGGGCGCAGGAGCGAGAGCCGGGAAATGAGCGATCCTGACCGCCTTGGTCGTCCCGGGCCAAGAGAACGGATCGGACATGGTCGAAGCCTTTTGAGACGAGGCGCGCACCGGATGCGAGCGTATCGCCGAGAATCTGTTTGAGTCGAATCAGCCTGAAAGTCACGGCAGAGTAGAGTTCTCGAAGTGCGGACATGGAAATCTCCGTCAGGTAAAGGCCAAGCAAGGAATCTGCGATCATAGGTGTGGTTACGTCCTCTCGCCTTTATAAGACGACAGCACTGTTGCATCATCACATTATTTTGACTTGTATTCGTCGATTATTTAGACAGCCAGAACGACGACGCATGCAGTAGCACCTCGTGAGCGACCAACAGGGTTTCTGCTCGATTCTTGCCCGTCCTCACCACTCGAGATCAGGCGCAACGCAGGCTGACTTGATCCGCTCGGCGTTGGTTCCCACTGCGAATAGGGTTGTCCACGCCGCCTCCATCAGCGCATTCCATTCCTCATGGACACGGTTGGACCAAAGGAGTCGGCGGAGGTAGTGCCACAGGGTCTCCACCGGGTTCCGCGTCGCGCGGCGCTCGGTGGGCCAGGACGACGGTTGGGATGCGGTGGAGGTAGCCCGAGTCGGGCTTGCGGTCGGCGAGTTCACGGAGGTGATCGAGACGCAGGTGGTCGCCAATTCGGACCGCCGGGCCTTCCCGCCGGCATCGCATCGACAAAATCAGGGTGTGTGTGGCGGATTCGACCGATCAAGTTCGCTGCGGAATTGATGGGTCACGCCAGGCGAGTGATCGTTCACCTGTCGGGAAGTTGGCCGCACCTGGATCATTATTTGCAGGTCAGCCGTGGCGTGAGTCCACCACCTCCACGACCGTCCCCGGGATAGTGCAACTTCGTGGACGCACCGAGGAAAGATGAAAACACCGTGATGACAGCGTTGGGAAGGGGGAAGGTACACCCTTCACCTTCGAATCCCCGAATCAGATTCCCGTGAGCTGCCAGAGGTGTCCGGATCCTGCTTGTTATGCATAATCCGGGCTTCGATACCCCGACAAAATGCGCGGCGGTCGAGCGTTGGAGGATACCGGGTCCGAAGGTCGTACAGCTCAGCTTCGAAGATCTGCAATAGAGCCGTGGTGCGATTGTCAGGAGGTTCTTGCAGGTTGTGACGGTTCTCATCCCACGCTGGTCTCAAGCGTCAAGCCGGCCGTGTAAGAAAAGCAACTGAACCACATGGTTCGCCTGGACAGCGAGAGCTCATCGGTGATCAGCCTCGTGCTTTTTGCTGACGAATATCGAGGACCAACGCCTTGATCGTGACTCCGTCCTTGGAAAGGTCCTTCGCCTGAAGATCGAATAGTTCCCGGACCTGATCGAGCGTCATATCAGTAAAACCGCGTTGAGTTTCGATCTTCGGGCCGTGTTCCTCATCCCATGCGTCGCAAAGATACCAGCCGACGACGTACAAGCCATGGCAACACGAATTGTCCTTCAGATAGCGATTGCGCAATTGCGTTTCCATCGACTGACGAACCCCGCGGTTCCAGCACCCCTTGACCTCGACGATGACAGAAATTCGGCCCATAGGCCGGGCATGAGGTCCACCAACGATGGCATCGACGTGGATGTCGGTGTACTCGCCCGATTTGCCGCCGGGTCCCATGTGAATCTCGACCTCGCGGTTCGCGATGATGCCACGACCTTTCAGGTCAGCCTCAAGATGGAGTTTTAGGGCATCGGAGAGGCGATCCTCCTCCTTGGGCCGATAGTGGCCACCCGCTTGGCGGCCCCAGAGCATGAAGATCGCGGGCGTCTCGTCGTGAAGCCTCGCCTCGTAGCGGCCCAACGACTCGATGATCATATCGAGAAGCTGCTCGCCGCTATCGACCAGCCGGGCCTTTCGGTCGAGAATTAACTTCCTGAGATGTCCCGGATCGTGTGCTGTCCAGGTTTTCTCTAACATCACTCTCTCGGCTCTCGGCCGGTACGAACCTATCTCAACCTGGTGAGGCAACTCGCGGGCAAGCAAATTGAGGGCGTCCACGGCCGCGACTGTCCCACGCTCGGCCAACTGCTGGAGCCGACTCTCACGGAGATGCGCGATGTCCCGCCGGGAGCTATGCTTTTCCTCGAAGCGATCGTCCTCGTGACTTGCCGGAAAGTGTTGCGAGAGCCACAGGAAGAATTCCGCCAATTGGGACTCGCTGAGACGATCGGGAAATGCTGGCGTCTCCGCCGTCCACACTCGTGCCGCGATCGACAAGACGAAGTTACGGCTAAACTCGACTTCCGCGACGAGTAAGGGACCGATGATATCCCATCCTGCATCGGCGTCCTTCATCAGCAGGGACACGGCCGCAATCCGCGTACGTTCGCGGAGAATCTCGTTCGTTGGCAAGGGGACATCCAAGAGCGAGGCCGTGAAGGCACGGGCTTCGATGACGCTCCGCTCGAAAAGTTCGTTGAGTAGTGCGCTGAAAAGAGGGAGTTTGAGGGAAGGGTCTCGTACTTTGTCCGTGAGCATCGAAGCGAGCGGATTGTCCCAGCATTCACTCCAGAGGAAGATTGGCAAAACGAAGAACTCGCCTCGACTCAGTTCATCGATCCATTCAGACAGACGGACAACGAAATCGTCTGGGGCCGCGAGGTAAACCTCGGACGCGAGTCGGGCCTGGGCCTGCTGCTCTGACGGGCTGCCCAAGAGGTGCGAGACGATGACGGGTATCCATTTCCGAACAACGGTGAGGTCAAGGCTCCGAAATCGATTAGGTTCTTGCTGGAGCAGGAGCCTCGAGGCCTTATAACCAGCCCGATCGATGTCTCGATGGACTCCCCCCTCGCTGATGACCTGGCCTACCATGACATGCCGATCCTTCAGGTTTTGGAATGCACAATCCACGATCCTCGAGCAAGTGTTCGCGTTCGCATCTCGCCAACCGGGCGTGGCGGTCAGATCGGTCTGCCAAAAGACGTCGGCCCGGTCGCCATCCGTCGCCCCAACTGTCATCACACCGGTCAGCTCAGGTCAGGCGTTGAGTTCGCCGGTCTCGGCTCGCCACAAGAAGTGCTCCACCTGCTCATGAGGCGGTGTCACGAGCTCGGCTTCAGTTTGAGTAGGGCTTGGCTGAGCCGACCAGTACCCTGCTTTCTGCTGCTCTGCTTCAGGGGAGTTGAAGGCAATGGGCGTGACGAGGTACCGGATCAAGTCATCCAACTCCGGATGCTGCCGGCTCGCATCCAGGACCAAGTCGAGATTCGCCGCGTTGAAATTGAGGAGCGCCTCGCGTAGAAGCTTCCCGATGGCGATCCGGCCGGCCGATTCCGGCTCGCAGTCAAGACGATCGACCAGCCAGGGAATATCGCTCGGCATCAACAGGGGTGGGGTCGAGTGTGAAAGCACCATCCAGCGTTTGGAGTCATCAACCGCCATCTTGCTCAGGAGGACCGCAAGGAGTTGCCGACGCCTGCCGTCATCAACTCCGAATCGTCGATCCTGGTCGCGTAGAAACGGTGAGTCGAGGATGAATTCGTACTTCGTGAGACGTGACCAGACAACGTCGGCGAGTCGTTCGAGGACTTCTGGAGATTCGAGATGGTCCCATGCCTTGATCAGGATCTGATCAGACAACAATCTCAGAGAATAGGGAAGCCGATGAAGTACGCCCTGCTCCGCGATCCACCTCAGAGCAGTCGGGATTGCTTCTGGTGCGAGGTTTGAAACGAGTTCGTGGTGCATAAACCCCGAATAGGCCCCTGAATAGTTCTCCCGCTTCCTACGGGTAAGGTGGGCGAACACTTCTTCGACCGTGATCAAGTCGGGCCAGAGAGACCGCAGGGCGCATCCCCGGAGGTTGTCGTGAATGTCCTCGGCGAGATCGGTTTCGAGAAGCCCCCGAAGCCGCTTTTTGGCCGACTCGTCGCCGATCCGCCAGACGGCATACGCCGCTTTCACCCGGACATCAAGAGGCTCGGAGCGATCCAGAGCGATAACCGCCAGTTCCTCCTGGACTTCGATGAGTTTGCAGGCTTCGGTCAGATCGATTGCCATCCGGCGGACGACGAGTCCTTTCGAGTTTTCGATGATGTACGGCCGAACCTGCTCGGTGAGTTGAGGATGAACCAGATTGTGGTACATGGATCGCCGATTCATTGCCACATCACTGATCCGGCCCGCCTCTGCCGCCCCCAGCAACGCTGTGACGAGCGCCTCACGTTCGCTCGCCGTGCCGCTTCCTACCTCGCTCCGGAGCAGTACCTCGGGATCGGTCGCCAGAATGGCGTCGAAGATGCCAGGCCGCATCCCGGCAAGCCAGGCCGCGGTATCACGGAGTTGGGGGACGACTCGGCCCGGCATTCCCGGGTGCATGATCAGATCGGTCGTCTGCCCAACGGTAAGCTCATGCCGTGTCACGTAGCGGGCCGCGAGAAACTCGGCATAGGTCCGGTGGTTCCAGAACACACGCCCACCGCCCCGGCGGGAGAACAACCCCGTCTCAGTCAAGACCTCGCGGATGCCGCCCTCGCTCACATCGAATTCGCCACTCCCGTCGCTCTCAGTCCCCCCGCCGAGCGCTGAAACCGAAAGGTCACCGTAGGGCCGGTCACCCAGATCAGGGTTGAGCCAGATGCCACCGCGGCCGCAGAAGACCGTCATGGCGGCAATCCGAGCGGCGACGGCCAACCGCTGTTGCGGATCGAGCCAGCCCTTGGTTGTCGCTTCGCGTCGCCTTAGATTCGATTCGTCACAGAGAGCCAGGCAACCTGCCTCGTAGAGTTCCGCTTGACTCTTGGGCAGGCGGCCGCCCTGCCGGTACAGATTTATTAACAGCTTGAGGGTAACGGGCTTGGCGGCCAGCGGGCCGGCACCACGCTTCGAGACCTCCCCAAGGAATGTGTCGGCGTCGCCGATCCCCTCCTGCTCGGCGATCTCCCTGGCGTCACTCCGGCGAAAGGGCGCCAGCAAAATGATCGCCAGCCGTTCTTTGGGCCATAAGCTCAGCAGGCCCTCTTCGAAATGGGGAGGCCAGGTCCCCGAGCGGCAGGCAATCCGGACCTTGAGACGATCCCTAGGATCACCTCGACTACCCTCGGTAGGTAAAGCCGGCACTCATCGAGGCTATCGAGGTACAGGTGGAGTGTCTTGCCGCTCGCATGCCAGCCTTCCCACGCTTTACCCTCGAAGACCTCTCGGATCAATTGGGTTTCATCCCCAAACTCCGCGAGATCCGCCCAGATGATCTCATCGCCTGAGTCCCGGACTCCCTCTTCAATACGCTCACGGTCGGCCGTCAGCGCGGTTGTCTTGCCCATGCCGGGTTCACCGAGCATCACGAGGCAGTCTTGGTCCATAACCTCCAAGAGCCGGACCAGGTCGGGGTTTGACTCTGTGTCGAAGTCGGTGTGCTCGGGATCGCGAAGGAAGCCATCGGCCTCGAGGTGGATGTGACTGTCTCGCCGATACCAATAACGATCCTGAAAAGTCCGCCGAGGTTGGCTCATCGCGTCGCCCCTCCCGTCCGCAGCGAAGTTGGGACGTCTCTGAGTAGGTAGAATGGAGACTCACATGGGACCCGGCTGATCACTCGGCAATCGTGAGTTCGATTCCTGCCAGCGTGGCTTGTCCACCCGTTTGACTCTGGTTGGTTTCGAGCTATTCTTGCTCGCCCGGTCCATTGGTTACCCGTCGGCTTGGTCGTGGCCAGGCGTGGAGTCCCTTCCTGGTTCTTGGGCCTCCCGCGTGATAGGATAGCATTCCTTCCGAGTCGTGGTGGTGCCCTGCATCTTTGCACCTCGAGTAAACGCTAACCCACGATTCCTTCAGGGTTTAATCCTATGGCACCGCATCCGAGCGGGCGTCCTTTACGACCATGATGAAGACGCGATGGAACACGATCACCCCGTCGCAGTATTCGTGGGAGCGGGCCGCGCTGGACTTTGTCCGCGAGGGTTTGCCCGACCACGATCCGTATCGGGCCTGGTCAAATTTCGAGTTCCAGGCGGATGGCGGGGCGATCTATGAAGTCGATTTGCTCGTCCTGACCAAACAAGGCTTCTGGCTCGTCGAGTGCAAAGGTTGGAATGGGAGGATTACCGGGGACTCGGGTTCCTGGACTCGATCCGACGGCGGTCGGCCCAAATCGGAGGACAATCCGGTCCTGCTGGCCAACCGCAAGGCGAAGGCCCTCTCGTCCCTCCTCAAGGCGCAGTCGTCCGTCGCCAAAGTGAAGGTCCCCTGGCTCGACGCCCTGGTCTTCCTGTCGGCGGACGAGGTTCAGTGCGAGCTCACCGGCCCCGCGAGAAATCGGGTCTGCCTCAAGGATCGACCGGCTCACGAAGGCCGTCCCGAACGCAAGAGCGTGCTTGCCGCCTTGCTGGAGCGCGACTGTCCGGGCGTCGATCCTGACCTGCGCTCGACCATCGATACGAAGGTCGCCAAGGCCTTATCCCGCGCGATGGAGCAAGCGGGAATCCGCCCGTCGCAACGGGCTCGCCGGGTGGGTGACTACGTGCTCGGCGGTCTGATCGCCGATGGCATCGGCTATCAAGACTGGCTGGCCAAGCATGCCTCCTTCGAGGATGTCCACTGCCGGGTGCGGCAGTATACGGTCGCCCAGGCGTTGTCGGAGGAAGAACGCCAGCGACTGCGGCGGGCGGCGGCTCGGGAATTCCAGATCATCCAGACGCTTGATCACCCGGGGATCCTGCCCGTCCTCGACTACAAGGAGCACGAGAACGGCCCCGCCCTGCTCTTCCGCTACCTCGACCCGAACGCCATCCGATTCGACCAGTACCTGGCGACGAACGCCCACAAGCTCACGACCGACCAGCGGCTCGACCTCCTGCGCCAGGTCGCCGATGCCGTTCGCTACGCCCACCGCAAGCGGGTGATTCACCGGGCACTCAGCCCGCAGAGCATCCTGGTCACGGACGCGGCCTCTTCGACGCCCCGGCTGCAAATCTACAACTGGCAGGTGGGTGTCCGGGAGACGGCCTCCACGTCGGCTCGAGCAACCGAGGTGGAAGATCTGGTCGAATCACAAGCCTTCGTCTACATGTCGCCCGAGGCGATCGCGGATGGGCGGAAGGTCACCGAGGCGTCGGATGTCTTCTCGCTGGGGGCAATCGCGTTTCACCTGTTCGCCTCGCGCCCCCCTGCCAGCAGTCCGGCCGACCTGGCGAGAATCTTGCGGGAACAGAAAGGGCTCAGCATCTCCTCAGTCCTCGACGGTGCGGGGGCCAAGCTCGAAGAGTTGATCCAGTGGAGCACCCACCCCGACGTCCTGACCCGCATCGGTTCGGTCGAAGACTACTTGACGCTGCTCGATGATGTCGAGGACGAGCTGACCGCGCCCGCCGAAGCCGTCGTTCTCGATCCCTTGCAGGCTAAACGGGGTGACCGGATCGAACAAGGATTCGTCGTCCAGCGCGTGCTCGGCCAGGGTGCGACGGCCGTCGCCTTGCTCGTCACCAAGGGTGACGAGGAGTTCGTCCTCAAGGTGGCGATCTCCGAGGAACAGAACGCCCGCTTGCACGAAGAAGCCGAGGCCCTCCGGTCGATCCACAGCGAATTCATCGTCGCCATCGTGGATGAACTCATCATCAATGGCAAGGCCGTGCTCGTCTTGCAAAAGGCGGGCGACAAGACCCTCGCCGCCATGCTCCGGTCCGAGGGTGTGCCCGGTCTGGAGATGCTCGCTCGCTATGGCGATGACCTGCTCTCGGCGGTTTCCTCGCTGGAACGCCATGGGGTCGCCCATCGCGACATCAAGCCGGACAACATCGGGATCCGTTCGCTGACGAAGCAGCGCAACCAGCTCATCCTCTTTGACTTCTCCCTGGCCCAGGCCCCCCTCGACAACATCCGGGTGGGCACGTCCGGCTATACCGATCCATTCCTTATCAACCGGAAACCCAAACGCTGGGATCTCGACGCCGAGCGCTACTCGGCGGCGACGACCTTGTACGAGATGACCCTCGGGACGGGCGTGCTCCCCCAGTGGGGAGACGGGAAGTCCGACCCGGCGATGACCGACGCCGAACTGCGGATCGACGCCGAGAAATTCGATCCCAGCGTCCGCGAAGGCCTGGTCAAGTTCTTCTTCAAGGCGCTGGACCGTGACCCCACCGGGCGGTTCCACAACGCCGACGAGATGCGCTGGGCCTGGCAGCAAGTCTTCCAGGGGGCGGAAGAGCGGAAGATCAAGACGCCGAGCGGCGAAGAGGTCGACCTCCGGGTCACCCTGGAACAGGCCGACCTCACGACGCCGGTCGCCGCCCTGGGCCTGAGCTCCCGTGCCCAAAACGCCCTGGAGCGGGCCAACATCCTGACGGTCCGCAACCTGCTGGAACACCCGATCGGTGACATCCACCTGATGCGCGGGGTCGGCAACCAGACCCGGCGTGAGATCATCGACTTCCTCACCAAGCTGCGGGGCCGCTTCCCTAGCGTCGAGGCGACGTCCACCAAGGACCAGGGATCACCGGACGAGTCCTCGGGGCCACCCGGCCTCGAACTGATGGAGCATCGGATCGTCGGGATCAAGATCCCCAAGAAAGATGCCGAATGGCAGATCCGCACGGCCCTGCTCGGTGTCACGGTGGCGGACTCGCAGCCGCCCGACAAGTGGCCCAGTCAGTCCGACGTGGCCGACGCGCTCGGCCTCTCCCGCGCCCGTGTCGGCCAGATCGTGATCTTCGACCGGAACCGCTGGAGCAAAGACCCGGCGGTCACATCCTTCCGCCACGAACTCTGCGAGCAGATCCAGCGCCTCGGCGGGATCGTCACCATCCCCGAGATCATCGACCTCACGATCCTGCTCCGCCCTCCCGCGAGCCTACTTGAACCCGGCCGGCAACAACGGATGGCATCGGCCGTGGCGCGGGCGGCGGTCGAAACCGAGACGTCGATGACAGTCCCCCGGTTCCAGATCCGCCGGATCGGCAGGAAGGTCGCCGTCTCCTGCTCCCAGGAACTGGCCGTGTTTGCCGAGGAGCTTGGCCAGAAGGCGGACGGGCTCGCCGCGACCGACCCCCTGCCCCCGCCATTGCGGGTCTTCCAGGAGCTCTACGAGGTCGCTCAGCCGCAGCAGCCGCACGGCTGCCAGCCCTTCGGTAACGAACGCCTCCTGAAGCTGGCGGCGGCCATGAGCCGGAACGCCGCCGTCTCCTCGCGCCAGGAACTCTATCCCCGCGACATGGCGGCGGAACGTGCCTTGCGGCTGGGGATCGGGGCACTCTCAGGCCTGGGGCTTGGCGAAGGCGACGACGGCTTCACTATCGAGCAGATCCGCGATCGCCTGAAGAGTCGCTACCCCGAGGCCGATCCCCTGCCCGGCCGCCCGGAGCTCGACGACCTCCTCCGGAGAGTGGGGCTCGACGTCCGCTGGCACCCGCACACCTCGACGTACCACCGGCGTGAAACGTCGACCCTCGCCACCTCGGGCTCATCCATCCCCCTCCGTCGAACCACGGCGACCTCCAACCGCAAGGTCGAGATCACCCCTGATCTGGCCGAGGCTCGGCAGTTCGAGGAGCGACTGAGCCACGCCTACGACGACGGCGGGTTCCTGGTTCTCACCGTCCGCCCCAGCCGGATGCGCCGGTGTGAAAACGAGTTGATGCGACGGTTCCCCCTGGAACGGGTCTCCTTCGACGCCCTCCTGTTCGACGCCCTTCGCGATGAGGCCGACGAACTAGAGATCGACTGGTCGATCGTTGAGGAAGCGGATGGTGCAGACCGTTCCAGTCAGGACTGGAACAACCTCATCAGTCTCGTCGCTCGAGTGGCCCCTAAGCTCACTGCTGGACTGTGCGACCGCCGCCAACACCTACTCATGGTCCATCCGGGGCTGGCAGCTCGCTACGATCAAATGACGGTCCTGGAGACGTTGCGGGACAAGGTGGGCCACGACGTCGCCTGTCCCGGTCTATGGTTACTTGTGGCGACGGACTGGCAGCACGACCTCCCCATGCTCGACAACGCTGAGATCCCCCTGATTACGCCAGGACAACGGTCGAGGGTCTCCGAATCCTGGATCGACAACCTACACCGGGGCCATGCGAACGGAGCAGCCACTCGTCCCGTTGCTTCTAGGAAGGGAGGCGTCTAAACATGGTCTATATTAAGACACTGCTCCCCGAACTCAGGGGGGTCGTCAAGGATCTGGCCGAAGACCTGCTTGTCCGATCGATGACCGATGCCGAGAGCGACGCCGGGCTGAGGGAAGCGCATCGGAAGATCAAGGAAAGTGGGCGCACGGCTCAGTCTTTCGAAGAGTGGCGTGACGACTATCTCGATCAGGTCGCCGTGGCTTGGGTGCTCGCCTGCGTCTTCGTCCGTTTTATGGAGGACAACGACCTCATCAACGAGCGTTGGATTGCCGGTGAGGGGGAGCACGGCAAGATGGCTGAAGGGGAGCACGAACTCTTCTTCAGGAGTCATCCTCACGACACCGATCGGGAATATCTCCACCATGTGTTCGTGGAGGTGCGTAAGATCCCGGCAGCGGCCGAACTCTTCGCTGAGGGGAAGACACCGCTGTGGGCCCTGGCACCGAGCGGCGATGCGGCGAAACGGTTGCTTGAGTTCTTCCAGGAAGTTGATGCGGAGGTGGGCGGCTTGAAACGCTCGTTCGCCACCGAAAAGTGGGACACTCAACCCATCGTCGACGTGTACGAGAAGTTGTCTCCGCAGGCCCGGTTCCTCGGAGATCTGTATCAAGACCTCTCGGAGCATGCTCGCAAGAAGTTCGCCCTTTTACAAACGCCGGTCTTCGTCGAAGAGTTCATCCTCGACCGGACGCTGACGTTTGCCCTCGACGAGTTCGGTCTAGATGGCTTGCGGATGATCGATCCAGCCTGCGGATCGGGGCATTTCCTTCTAGGAGCATTCGATCGTCTATTTCACGAGTGGATGAAGCCGGAGCATGGAGTCAATAACAAGGTCGTCGCCGCCCAAAATGCCCTCGACGGTGTTTGGGGGGTGGACATCAATCCGTTCGCCGTCGCTATCACCCGATTCCGATTGCTCGTGGCGGTCGTGAACGCTTGCGGAATCAAGAAGCTGAATCAGCAGAATTATTCTTGGAAGCTCCATCTCGCCACTGGCGACAGCCTGCTTTGGGGCAGCAAGCCAAGCTTCAACGGCGAGCGAGTACCAATCAAACGGCAAGGAAATTTTTTCGAGGAAGTAGATCGGATCTATGCCATCGAAGAACTCGCCGCCCTTGATGAAGTCCTGGGACAAGGATATCACGTCGTCGTTGGCAATCCGCCGTACATAACGGTGAAGGACAAGGCGCAGAGCGAAAAATATCGAGAATTGTACAGCGCCTGTCACCGGCAATACTCGCTTGGGGTGCCTTTCACTCAACGGTTCTGGGAGCTGGCGATTCGCAAGGGGGAGCGAATCAATCAGGACAGTGAGACAGTGAGTTCTGGACCGGGTTACGTTGGAATGATCACCGCCAATTCGTTCATGAAGCGGGAATTTGGCAAGAAACTGATAGAAGAGTTTTTCCCCAGGGTCGACCTGACGCACGTACTCGACACTTCCGGGGCGCACATCCCCGGTCATGGCACGCCAACTGTAATCCTGTACGGACGCAGTCGTAAGCCTGTTAGCGATACGGTGCGAGCCGTGCTGGGCATCAAGGGAGAGCCAACTACTCCCGACGATCCATCCCAAGGGCTGGTTTGGCATTCGATCCTCAGCCAGATCGACCGGGCGGGTGCCGAGGACGAATTTACCTCGACGACGGAGGTGCCAAGAAAGACTTTTGCCTCTCATCCTTGGAGTATCGGTGGAGGCGGGGCGGCTGACCTAAAGGAGATTCTTGAACTCTCAGGTTCAATACTAGCGGATGCCGTGGATCTCATTGGCTTAATGTTCATGACACGTGCAGATGATATTTATTTCGCTGACAGGGCATCCCTGATTCGGGCAGGTGTGAACGTTACTAACATCGCCAGCGATGTGGAAGGTGACGCCATCCGTGACTGGACCATCTCGACCATCGAATCAGTGCTGTACCCCTACGATGATCAATTGCGGCCGGTGAGAGAGCAAAGCGACTCTGGTGTTATAAAATTTCTTTGGCCCTGCCGTGTAACTTTGTGGACACGTCGTGAACCAAACGGAGACCATCGCCAAATTGGTCTCACTTGGTACGAATGGAGTAGATTCCAGAAAGAGCGATTGCGCACGCCACGTACAATCGCTTTTTCAAAAATTGCCACTCACAACCATTTCGTATTAGACAGGGAACGCCAGCTCTTCAACTGCTCGGCTCCGATCATCAAGCTCCCCGCCGACGCAACCGAGGACGACCACCTCGCCCTGCTCGGCCTGCTCAACAGCTCCACGGCGTGCTTCTGGATGAAGCAGGTGATGTCGGGCAAGCACAAAGGGGATGGCGGAGAAGCTCATGCCGATCCCGCATATCAACGGTTTGAGTTTACCGGAACGCAGCTCCTGAACTTCCCCATCCCGGAACAACGCCCCCTTGATCTCTCCCGGCTATTCGATGGCCTGGGCCAGAAGTACAACGTTTCGCTCCCCAATGCGATCGTGCAACGCGGCATACCCACTCAGGCCGGTCTGGAGGAGGGCCGGGCGACGGCGGCTTGTGTTCGGGGCCGGATGATCGCCCTGCAGGAAGAACTCGACTGGGAGTGCTACCGGCTCTACGACCTGCTCAGCGACGACCTCCGATACATCGGCAACGACCTACCCGAAATCCGGCTGGGAGAGCGGGCCTTCGAGATCATCATGGCCCGGCGGATGGCCGAAGGCAAGTTGCAGACGACGTGGTTTGTGCGGCACGGCTCGACGCCAATCACCGAGATCCCGGCGCATTGGCCCACCGCCTACCGCACGCTCGTCGAGCGACGTATCCGGGTCATCGACACGATCAAGGAAATCGAACTGATTGAGCGGCCCGAGTACAAACGCCGCTGGAATACCGAGCCTTGGGAGGAACAGGAGCGGCGGGCCTTGAAGGGCTGGCTCCTCGACCGGCTGGAGTCGCCCCGTTACTGGCCGAACGTGGAGCTGCAATCCACGGCCCAACTCGCCGACCGGGCCAGCGGCGATCCTGAGTTCCTGCCGGTGGCGGCGCTCTACCGTGGCCGCCCCGACTTCGACGTGACCGCCCTGGTGGCCGAACTGGTCGAAGCCGAGGCCGTCTCGTTCTTGCCTGTCCTACGGTACAAGCCCTCAGGACTTCGCAAGCGTGAGGTCTGGGAACGCACCTGGGCTCTCCAGCGGAAGCAGGACGCCGGGGGAGACGTGGGTGACATCCCTGTCCCGCCCAAGTACACCACTCCGGACTTCCTGAAGAACGACTATTGGCGACTCCGGGGCAAGCTCGACGTGCCCAAGGAGCGATGGATCAGCTACCCGCACCTCCAGACCGAGAGCGACCCCAGCCTGGTTGTCGGCTGGGCCGGCTGGGACCACCTCCAGCAGGCAACCTCCCTCGTCGCCTACTACGACGCCCGCAAGCGGGAAGGCTGGGACAACATGCGTCTGTCCCCCCTCCTGGCCGGCCTCGATCAACTCCTGCCTTGGATTCACCAGTGGCATCCTGAGATCGACCCCGAGTTCGGCGACACGGCGGGCCAGTCGTACCAGACCCTGCTGGAGAACGACTCCCACGAACTCGGCCTGACCCTGGACGACATCCGCAACTGGCAGCCTCCCGAGAAGGCCCGGAAGGCCCACTCGCCTCGCAAGAAGAAGTCCTTGGCGGAGGATGCCGAATGATTCCGCCGAACTCGACGCCAAGCTCAAGGAGAGAATCGAGGCAACCGGCGGGAATTGTATCGCTCCATCCCGGAAGGCTCGGTTGAGACGGTCGCTGATACAATTCAACCGAGAGAGAGGCTCCCGGTGGGAATTACGTAAATCCGATTCAGGAAGCCGAGTTTATTCCAATTTTTACGCAATTCAAAAGACACGAAAATCCGCAACCCACTCATGTAAAACGAGTTGCAATTATCTAACAGAAAGAAACCGGTCCTTTGGAGTCAGTCCCCTTAAGTGAGGACCTCAATGGAGCGAGTCCCTCACCAGAGAGCGAACCCCACGATCAAAAGGAGCGGACCATGACCCGAACCATTCACGGCCGAGTCCACGGCAAGACCATCGAACTCGACGAAGACCCCGGCGTAGCTGAAGGCCAGGAAGTCGAAGTGCAGGTGACGTTGATTACACGCTCGTCCCGGCAGCCAGGTGAGGGCTTTCTCCGCACTGAGGGTGCCCTGGCTGACGATACGGAATGGGATGACATCATGGAGGAAGTCCATCAGGCCCGGAAGCATGAACGGCGGCCTCCAACCCCCGACCTCGGAAACACATGAACTTCCTCCTGGACACGGACACCTGCTCGGCCCACATGCGGAGGCCGGCGCAACTGGCTCATCGGTTCATCCAGCACATCGGCCAGCTCGCTATCTCTAGCGTCACGCTAGCGGAACTGTATGCCGGGGCGTACAAGCACTCACAGGTGAACCGGCTTCTCGCCCTGGTCGCCGACCTCCTGCAAGAGGTCCACGTGGTCGACTTCGATCCGGCCTGCGCCCACACGTTCGGCCAGGTGCGTGGTACGCTGTGGCAACAGGGTATTTCCGTCCCGACCGCCGACCTGATGATCGCCTCGGCCGCCTTGGTCCACAACCTGACCCTCGTGACCCACAACACGGCGGATTACCAGTACATACCCGGCCTCCGGCTCGACGACTGGCTCACTCCCTGAAGCGGTGCCACGAGAGACAAGCTCATCCTGATCAGCGAACGTCGGAATCCTGCTTCCAGAGAGGCGCCGGCAGATGATCGGGGACGAAATGCAGGGCCAGGAACATCAGACTCAGACAACACTGAGCGAGTCGAATTAGTCTTGGTTTTAGTTTTAGCGGCTGACAGACATTTTTTGTAATCGATTCCAAACTAACAAGTTGCGTAAAACTAATCCCGTTTTCGATTCGAGACGAATCGATCGATCGCAAGGGGGGAGTGGGAAACGATCATGCCCGAGCGGCTCATCAGCGAGCTTCTGATCCTTCCGGAGCGAGTCCGCAAGGGGGACTTCGTCCTCAACCTCTCCAAAGGGGTCACCGATCCAAAGAAGACGCTCGAGGACTACGTCGTCACGCCCCAACTCGTCGAGTGCTTCGACGACGCCCTGGGATTCATCAGCTCGGCCGTCGACGCGGTCAACAGCAAGGCGTGCTACCTGCACGGGAGCTTCGGCGCAGGTAAATCCCACTTCATGGCCGTGCTCCACCTGCTCCTGAAGCACGACGCCGACGCGCGGTCGTTACCCGATCTTGCCAAGGTCTGCGCCAAGCACAGTTGGGTCGAGAACAAGAAGTTCCTGCTCGTGCCGTACCACATGATCGGCGCCCGGAACATGGAGACGGCGATCCTCGGCGGCTACGTCGATCACGTGATGGAGGCCCACCCCGGCGCCCCCCTGCCCGGTGTCTACCTGGCCGACGAGATCTTCAAGAACGCCGTACAGTACCGCCAGCGGCTCGGGGACGAGAAGTTCTTCGAGGACCTGAACCAGGGGCAGAAAAACCCCGGCAGCGCGGGCTGGGGCAAGATGGCCAAGGGCTGGGATGCACCCCGGTTCGAGGCCGCGATGGAAGCGCCCCCGTCCAGCCAAGAACGCAGCCGGCTGGTTGGCGACCTTGTCCAATACATCTTCCCCGCCTTCAAGGGGATCGCTCAGGGGAAGGACGAAGCCTACGTCGACCTCGATGTGGGCCTCAGCATCATCAGCGCTCATGCCAAGTCGCTTGGCTATGATGCCCTGATTCTGTTCCTTGATGAGTTGATCCTCTGGCTCGCCACCCACTCGGCCGACCTGGGCTTCGTCCAGACCGAGGGGAACAAGCTGGCAAAGCTGGTCGAGTCCCGCAAGTCGGACCGCCCTGCCCCGATCATCAGCTTTGTGGCCCGCCAGCGGGACTTGCGCGATCTCATCGGCGACAACGTGACGGGAGTCGAGCAACTCAACTTCTCGGACGTGCTCGCTCACTGGGAGGGCCGGTTCCACACGATCACGCTCGAAGATCGCAACTTGCCGCTCATCGCCCAGAAGCGGGTCCTGCGGCCCAAGAACGACGTGTGTGCGGCCGAGCTGAACGAGGCCTTCGAGAAGACGGCCCAGGTGCGCCAGGAGATCATGGAGATCCTGCTCACCAGGGAATCGGACCGGGCGATGTTCAAGCAGGTGTATCCCTTCAGCCCGGCCTTGATTCAGGCGCTGGTCGCGGTGTCGAGCGCGTTGCAGCGGGAACGGACCGCGCTCAAGATCATGCTCCAGCTCCTGGTCAATCGCCGGGACACGCTCCGGCTCGGCGACGTCATCCCGCTCGGCGACCTCTGGGACGTGGTGGCGCACGGCGACGAGGCGTTCACCGACGTGATGCGGGTGAACTTCGAGAATGCCAAGAAGCTCTACCAGGCCAAGCTCCGGCCCTTGCTCGAGCAGCAGCATCAAGTCGACCTGGAGGTGGACCGGGAGCGGGCAGCGGACAGCGAGGAGGTTGCGGCCCGCCTGCGGCTGTTCGAGAACGACGATCGGTTGATCAAGAGCCTGCTCTTGTCGGCTCTCGTCCATGGGGTCGAGGCGCTCAAGAACATGACCTGCATGCGGCTCGCCGCGCTCAATCACGGCTCGATCCGATCGCGGATTCCGGGCCGGGAGCATCAGGTGGTCGCCCAGAAGTTCCGCACCTGGGCGGGGATGGTGGGCGAGATCCGGGTCGGCGAGGAGCCGACCAATCCGACCGTGTCGATCCAGCTCTCGGGGGTCGACACCGAGGGGATCATTGAGGCCGCCCGGGTCTACGACAACCCCGGCAACCGCCAGTTCAAGTTGCGGCAGATGCTGTTCAAGTCGATGAACGTCCCCGAGCAGGACGAGATGTATATCTCGCACGCCTTCGTCTGGCGGGGAAGTCGGCGGTCCTGCGACGTGCTGTTCACCAATGTCCGGTCCTTGCCCGACGACTCGCTGCGCTCCGGGGATGAGTGGAAGCTGGTCGTTGACTTCCCGTTTGACTCCGAAGGGCACTCCCCGATCGAGGATCTGGATCGGATCAACAAGTTCCGGAACAAAAAGGAGAAGCCGCGGACCCTGGCGTGGCTCCCCTCGTTCTTCTCGCCTCGAACCCAGACGGAGCTTGGCAAGCTGGTCATCATCGAGAGGCTGCTCCTGGGCAACAACCTCGACCAGTACGCCCAGCACCTCTCGCTCCAGGACCGGCAGACCGCCCGGCTATTGCTCCAGAATCAGCAGAGCGCCTTGTCTCAGCGACTCGTCCAGGCGGTGGAAGCGGCCTTCGCGATCCGCTCCGAGCCGACCCCGGGAACGCTCGACGACTCCTACGACATGTCGGAGTCGCATTTCCAGTCGCTTTACCCGACGCTCGTGCTCCAGCGGCCCGTCGGGGCGAACCTCGGTGAGGCCCTCGAGCATCTGCTCGACCAGGCCTTAACGCACCAGTTTCCCAAGCACCCCAAGTTCGGCCAGGAGATCAAGCCTGGGAAGGATCTCCGGCAGGTGCTGGAGGTCTGCCAGGAGGCGACCCGGACGCCCGACGGTCGAGTCTTCGTCGAGGATAAGGCCGTCCGCCAGAAGCTCCGCAATGTCTGCAACCCGCTCGAGCTCGGGACGATGTCCGAGACGCACTTCGTCCTCACGAACTTCTGGAAGAGCCACTTCAATCGCTTGCTGGCGGCGTCCGACCAAACCCACCCCACGGTGGGCGAACTGCGGAAGTGGATGGACCAACCCGAGGAACGCGGGCTCCCTCGTGAGATCCAGAACCTGCTCATCCTTGTCTATGCCGATCAAACCAATCGTTCGTTCATGCGCTACGGCGGGAACTACGCGCCGAGCCTGGACGACCTGCCCAACGAGCTGGAACTTCTGGAACAAAGCCTTCCCGACCTCAAGGATTGGGAAGGGTCCGTGACCCGCGTGGCCGAGATCTTGGGGCACGCGGTCTCCAAGCTCCTGAACGCCTCGAACCTGGCGACGCTGACATCGAAGGTAAACGAGAGCCTCAAAGAGTACCGCCCCGACTGCGATCGACTCGCCGACCGGCTCCAGGTCGTGCTGAGTCACCTCAACCTCGCTGAGGGCGACGTCGCTCAAGCGGATCGGGTGAAAACCGCGAAGGCCGTCCGAGAGTTCCTCGCCTCATGCGACGGAAAAGAGGCCACGAAGCTGGTTGGGGCCATCGCCCGAGCCACGCTGGAAACCTCGAGCACGGCGATGGGGAAGAGCCTCAAGTCGGCGGCAGCGGTCTTGAACAGCCTGAACAATACGCGATGGGATCTCTTCACGGCGGTCTCGGACATCCACGGCGATCGGGCTGACGAGGCGGCAAGGCTCATCAAGGATGTCGTCACCTGGCTGAAGACCGACGAGCACGCGCTGGCGAGCGGACTGGCCTCCAAGTTGTCCGACGCCGAGGGGCGGGCCATCCAGTTACTCACGCCTCCCAAGGTGGCTAAGCCGAAGCCACCAATCCAGCCTGATCCCAAACCCACTCCAGCGCCTGGCCCGAAGCGATGGACGCCGATTGGGTCGGGTCAGCAGGATCGAATGACCGCAAAGGATTGGGACTCGAAGTCTCAGGAATTGCTTGAGAAATTGAAGGCGAATCCTCGCTCTCGCCTCACGATCGACTGGACGCTCGAGGAGGAGTCGGAATGAGCGTCGGAGCCCTGAGCTCGCAGCAGTTGCGGTCCATCGTCGAGGAGAAGTGGCTGCGGGACGAAGACGCGCTGGCCGTCGGCCTGCACGTCAGCGTGCCTTGGCTCGGCCCGACCGAGGTGGAGTTCGAGTTCGGCAAGGCCCAGGTGGTCCGGGCCGACACCGTGTTCCAGGTCCGGCAGGCATTGCGGAACGCCGAGCGAGACCAGAGCCGGATCATCTTGCTGACCAAGCTCCAGCAGGCCGACCTGGGACATGATGTCGTCGCCCGCTTGGCGCGTTGCCGCCTCTTCGCGATCGACCACTGGGCCAGCCTCTGCGCCCTGTTCAAGGCCAAGGAACTCGACCGTTCGATTTGCGACCCGGCCCTCGCTCAGGCCCTGATCGAGTATGCTCCGCCGGACGGCTATCCGCCGGTTTCGGCGGGGATTCTCGACGGTGGGACGGTCTGGAGGGCGATCAGCCGCCACGTTTTTGACATGGGGGAGAGCGAGCCCGACCTGGTGTCGCTCCTGCTCTGGGCCACCACGAAATCCGGGGCGAGTCGCTACTTGAATGCCTCGCCGGAGCTGCGGACCAGCCTGCGCGACCGCCTCGTGGCCAGCCTGGGGGATGCCGCCGACTCGATTTTGAAGTTCATCGAGAGTGGCGCCGGGGGCGATGCCCTCGCTCTGGCCGTCGTCTGCCAGGTGGTTTACGGCGATGGCAAGAGTTCGACGCTGGAAGCCGCCGCCGCCCGGATGGAGCAATACCACGGCAACACGCCGATCCCCCCGTCGATCGGACGCTGCCTGGGTCGACTCGTCACCGACGCCGTTGCCGACCTGGACCGCAGGGACGATGCTCGAAGCGCCCACCAGCATTTGCAGCGTGCCGATGAGTTGCTCCGCCAGTTCCGGTGTGACGCTCATGCCGATCGCAATCGGTTGACGCAACTTGGATTCGAGCAACGGCTGGCCCGGTTCGGAGCCCAGGTCGAAGCCACCATCAGCTCGCCGAGCGAGGAGACGATTCAGGGATGTGAACGGCTCCTGGGTGAGATCAACGAACACCGTGTCGCCAAGCTCGGCCGACGACATGACCAAATCTCAAGGGTCATGATGGCGCTGAGGCTCGTCCGCTGGCTCGCTCGCCCTCTGCCGACTTGCGGGTCGTTCCCCGAGTTCACCCAGACGTACCGTCGGGACCTGGCCTTCGTGGACTGGGCACGGGAGTTGATCGGCCGGGGTGATGAGGTCGTTGGCCTTTCTCGAGCCTATCAAGTCCTCGATCGGGCGGTCCTGGAGCGGAGGGAGCAGTTCAATCGGCCTTTCGCCGAGTCCTTGGCGGACTGGACTGCCGTGGGCTCGGATTCCGCAGGGGCCTTGGGCGTCGAGGATGTGCTCGGCCAGGTCGTCGCCAGGGTGGTCGAACCCGGCAATCGGGTGCTTCTGGTCGTCCTCGACGGCATGAGCTGGGCGATCTGCCACGAGCTCCTCGACGACATCCGGCAAGAGCACTGGTCCCAGGCCACTCTGGACGCGGCCGCGCTCCCCCCCTTGCCCGTCGTCGCCGCGCTCCCGAGCGTCACGCAAGTCTCTCGTGCCAGCCTCCTCTCGGGGACGCTGACGAGCGGAGATGCGGCGGTCGAGACCCGGAACTTCGAGTTGCACCCGGTCCTCAGGCACGTTTGCGATAAGAAGTATCCCCCGGTGCTCTTTCATAAAAAAGAAGTGACCGAAGGGGCGCGGGGAGCGATCGGCGAGGATCTGTCCAAGGCAATTCTGTCTCTGAACCTTCGGGTCGTGGGCGTGGTCATTAATGCCATCGACGACCGGCTCTCCAGTGCCCAGCAGATCCGGGACGACTGGACGATCCACCGCATCAGCCCCCTCGGCTCGCTCCTCAAGCTGGCCCGGGACACGGGGCGGGTGGTCATCCTGGCCAGCGACCACGGTCATGTCTGGCACCGGCCCGATGCGCGCAACATCCCGTTGCAGACGGGGGGCAGGTGGCGTCCCAAGGCCGACGATCTGGCTGAGGACGAGGTCGCGATTACGGGGGACCGGGTGCAGGCCGGAGCAAGCGGTTCCTCGATCATCGTCCCTTGGTCGGAACGGGTTCATTACGGTGGACCCCAGAACGGATACCACGGCGGGGCGACCCCCCAGGAGATGGTCTGTCCGCTGGTCCTCCTGACCGATCAGAGCAGTGCTTATTCCGGTCTCTACTCGTGCGAGTACCCCAAGCCGGACTGGTGGTCGCCAGCACCGAGCAAGGCTACTGCCGCGGTTGAGGAGACAACCACGGTTATCCTGCATTCGCCGAAGCGTCCCCCGACGCTTTTCGACAACCTACGAGACGAGGTCGACGCGCCGTTGCCCGTCACGAAAAGGCCCGGAGCGTGGATCGACCGGCTGTTTTCCTCCCAGGTATACAAGGACCAGAAGGAACAGATCCGTCGCCACGCCCCGGAGGACGAGGTCGTGCGGCGGACCCTCATCGTCCTGGAAGCAGGAGGCGGCCTCATGACCCCTGCCGCCTTCGCAAACGCCGCCGAGATCCCCGCCGCACGCCTGGACGGGCTCATCGCTCGCATTCAGCGCCTCTTGAATGTCGACGGGTACGAGATCCTCAGCCTCAACCGTAACGAGAATAAGATCGAGCTCAATGTGGTGAAGCTCAGACGACAATTCGACCTGGGTTAACACATGGAAATCAGCCGAGAACGCCGCCGCGAAATCATCAGTGCGCTCCGCAAGGGGACGGTCCCGCAACGGGGCCTCGACTTCCTCTCCGTAGGACTCGGCCGGTTCGAGCCCGTCATGACCGGGGAACTCGCCGACGTGGCCCAAGGGAGCTCGGTGTTCAAGGCAGTCCGGGGCGAGTACGGCTGCGGCAAGACCTTCTTTGGGCGTTGGGTGCAGGAGTACGCCAAGAAGAAGGGATACGCCATCGCCGAGGTCCAGATCTCCGAGACCGAGACACCCCTCCATCGCCTCGAAACAGTTTACCGTCGGGCGATGGAGCAGTTGTCCACGGCCGACTGCTTCCTGGGTGCCTATCGCTCCATCATTGACGGCTGGTTCTACGGCTTGGAGGAGGACATCCTCTCTGAGGGAGAGATCGAGGCCAGCGACCTCGAAGCCTTGGCGCGACGTGCAGACGAACTCCTCGAACAGCGGCTCCTCGAGATCACCCGGGCGACCCCTCAGTTCGCCGCCGCCCTGCGATCGTACCGGGCGGCGCAGCGACGGAACGACCATGCCACCGCCGAGGGGCTTGTCGGATGGCTCGCCGGGCAGCCGCACGTCGCGGCCTCGATCAAAAGAATCGCCGGGATCAAGGGGGACGTGGACCACTTCGCCGCCCTCAGCTTCCTCCGTGGCTTGCTCCTGATTTTGAAAGATTCGGGATTCTCGGGACTCGTCCTCGTGCTCGACGAGATCGAGACGCTCCAGCGTGTCCGGGGCGACGTGCGAGAAAAGGGGTTGAACGCCCTGAGGCAACTGATCGACGACATTGATGGCGGGCGGTTCCCCGGCCTCTACCTGCTGATCACCGGGACGCCCGCATTTTACGATGGCCCGCAGGGTGTCCGTCGGCTGGAGCCGTTGGCGCAGCGACTCCAGGTCGATTTCCAGACCGATGCTCGCTTCGACAATCTGCGGGCCGTGCAGATCCGCCTCCCTGCGTTCTCGCACGCCCGGCTCGTCGAAGTGGGTCTGAAAGTCCGCGATCTCTATGCCCAGGACGCTCAGGATCGCGAACGAATCCTCACGTTGGTGGATGACACCTACGTCGCCGAACTGGCCTCGGCCGTGGCGGGTGATTTAGGTGGCCAGGTCGGAGTAGCACCTCGGTTGTTCCTCAAGAAGCTCCTGGCCGACGTGCTCGACCGGGTCGATCAGCACGCCGACTTCCATCCCCGCCAACACTACCGGCTGACGATCGCCGAGGATGAATTGAACCGTGTCGAGCGTGCCGCCCGCGGTGCCGCGTCCGTCGACGAGATCGAGCTGGACCTCTAATATGTGCGCCTTCGACCAGCTCCACCCGGCGCTCCGGCACCAGGTCGTCAATTCCATGGGTTGGCGATCGCTGAGACCGGTTCAGGAA
The DNA here is from genome assembly GCF_000242455.2 of Singulisphaera acidiphila DSM 18658. Lineage (GTDB taxonomy): Bacteria > Planctomycetota > Planctomycetia > Isosphaerales > Isosphaeraceae > Singulisphaera > Singulisphaera acidiphila. Next base: position 2,423,553 of record NC_019892.1, on the reverse strand, counting down.
CTGGCGATCGAGGGCGCCCTCGCCGGCGACAACTTGCTCATCCTCGCACCGACGGCGGGGGGCAAGACCGAGGCCGCCTTCTTCCCCCTAATTTCCGAGACGCTCTCGCAGTCCTGGACTGGCTTGTCGGTTTTATACATCAGCCCGATCAAGGCCTTGCTCAACAACCAGAATGAGCGTCTCGAGCGATACTACGGGCTGGTTGGCCGACAGGCGGCGCTCTGGCATGGCGACGTCTCCGCGTCGATCAAGAAGCACACGCTGGCCAACCCACCTGATTGCCTCCTGACGACGCCTGAGTCGCTGGAAGTAATGCTGACATCAACTTCGATCAACCACAACCGGCTGTTCGCTAACGTCCAGGCCGTGGTTGTGGACGAGGTCCACGCCTTCGCTCGAGACGACCGGGGCTGGCACTTGCTCGCCCTCTTGCAGCGAATCGGCCGGCTCGCGGGCCGCGACCACCAACGAATCGGGCTTTCGGCCACAGTGGGCAACGAGGACGACCTACTCACCTGGCTTTCGGCCGGCTCTGGTCGTTCCAGGCGAGTCATCCGGCCGCCCGCCATACCCGAGCCGCCGCCCGAGGTGCAACTCGACTATGTCGGCAACCTCGACAATGCTGCCACGGTCATCGCGGCTTTGCATCGTGGTGAGAAGCGGCTCGTTTTTTGCGATAGTCGATCGCGGGTCGAGCAACTCGCCGCTGAACTACGAATGCGACGAGTCGAGACCTTCGTCTCGCACAGTTCGCTCGGACTCGACGAGCGCCAGCAGGCCGAACGGGCGTTCGCCCAGGGTCGCGACTGCGTGATCGTGGCCACCAGCACGTTAGAGTTGGGGATCGACGTCGGTGACCTCGATCGCGTGGTCCAGATCGATGCCCCAGGTGCAGTCTCGTCGTTTTTACAGCGGATGGGCCGCACCGGTCGCCGGCCTGGCATGGCGCGCAATTGCCTCTTCCTGGCGACCTCTGACGAGAGCCTCCTTCGCGCGGCCGGTCTGATCGATCTTTGGGCCTCCGGCTTCGTCGATCCGGCGACAGCACCGCCCGAGCCGCTGCATATCCTGGCGCAGCAGCTCCTGGCCTTGGCGCTCCAGGAGCGGGGGATCGGCCGGGGCGAATGGCTGGACTGGGTCGGGACGGTCCCTGCCTTCCGTTCAGTGGGGCGCGATACCGTCGATTCGATCGTCGCAGGCATGATCGAGAAGGAGATCCTCTGGGACGAGGCGGGCGTGCTCTGGCTCGGGCGCGAGGGCCAGGACACCTATGGGCGGAAGAATTTCCTCCAGCTGATCTCGGTGTTCACGGCTCCCCCTCTCTTCACCGTCTTACACGGTCGACGCGAGCTTGGATCCGTTGACGAATCGACCTTCTTGACCCGCCGCGAGGACGGACTGCCGGTACTCCTGCTAGCCGGGCGGGCCTGGCGTGTGACCCACCTGGACTGGAAGCGGCGCAGGGCGTACGTCGAGCCTGCCGAGGATGTTGGCCGCTCGCGCTGGCGGGGCGAAGGGCAGTTTCTCTCAGGCGAGCTCTGCGAGGCGATTCGCCGGAACCTGGCTGGAGACGAGATCTCCCCGCGATGGTCGGTGAGAACCGTCAGACGCATGGAGGCTGTTCGCAATGAGTTCCCTTGGCTGACCCGGGATGACGCGACCATGCTCGTCACGTCGGATGGCGATACCACCTGGTGGACGTTCGGCGGCGGTCGTGCCAACGCCGCCCTCGCCCACGAACTGGGGCGACGGACCGGCGACCGGGTCAAGTTTGACAATTTTGCCGTCCGATTCCCAGCAAAGTTCGCTGCGCAAGACGCCGAGACCCAGCTCCGGGGCTTAGCCGATGCAGCCCCAGGCCAGATCGTGCCCCCGGCCGATGAGCAGGCTTTGGACGGCCTGAAATTCTCGGAATGCCTACCCTCCGGACTGGCGAGCCGCGTCGTCCAAACACGACTCTCCGACATCCGAGGCGTGGCTGAGGTGCTGGAACGACCCATGCGGATCGTCCACGAATGCTGAGTACCGTGAACAGCGAGGACCCGCTGGGGAGACTGGAATCGCTGCTGCGGGCGTTGGTCGAGCGGGAGACAATCAAGGACTGGTATTCGACAGAGGAGTTTGGCCGCGTGATAGGCAAAGCGGAATTCACCGTCCGTGAGCATTGCCGCCTTGGGAGATTGAACGCTCGGAAACGCCAATCTGGGATGGGGGGCTCATCCGGCCTGGGTGATTAGCCACCAGGAATTGTTGCGGTATCGTCAATATGGACTGCTGTCGCTTCAATCGGCAATAGACTGATCCCTCGCCGCTAGTCTTCGGGGAATTCGATGCTCATTTCGCCGAGTTTTGTCATGAGGTTTTCCGCTCGCTGCTCGAGGCCAAATCCGAAGCGATCATTCGCTTCCTGGATAATCGTTACCATGACCCTGCTGGCAAAATTTAACGTCGTGGGCACATTCTCCGGGTTTGGCGAAATCATGAAGTGGAAATCATTCAAATCTTCGCACTGCCCGACGACATGGTTCATGGCATCGGCGGCATGGACCCCGCCGGACGCTATCTTGTAAACCGAAGCGTAGATCTCCGAAAACCCAAGGCTTTCCGCGAGATCGCTGACGTGGATCCCGGCGTAACCCTTTCGCATCACGAGCTTCGTCCACGCAGGGCCAAGCATCGTTTTATAATTAGCTACATTCGTTTCAAACCGGCTTTGCGAGCTGGCCGGTACGTCGCATAAAAGGCCGGGAGCTTTTGTGGCACCGTTGAGGATCTTCTGGGCCTGAAAGGCGTCGTTGGCGGCATAGAGCTGGCCGCGAAATGTGGGCGTCAATTGCTTGCCGCCCTCCACGATTAGCGGTTGGCCCTGTACCGTGAGATCGACTTGCTTTCGAAGGAGGAAGCTGACGGCGAGCAAGGTTTCGAACATCATGCGTGCCACACCGTCCGTTGGGTCTCCCAGTCCCATCTGTGACAACTCGCAGACGGCCCGGTATTGCTTGCAAGCCTTCGCCAGCAACCCCATCGCGTTGACGAAGATCACAGGCGGCAGGTCTTCGCTCAAGGTGACCGACCGCTCGGAGGTGAAAATGCTTATGGCCATCTCCAGGATTTCAGAGGCCAGGGCGAATTCCGGCGCAAGCTTCTTCTCGATCGATTTCCTGGTTTCTGACTCATGCGGCAATTGCAAGTGAGCGGCCTCCGTTACAAACTTTCCCGCCTCTACCCGAACACCGCCCCGATCGCCTGCTGCTCCTGATTCGGAATCAAGTGCTGGTAGCGGCGTCGCATCTCGTCGGTCGTATGCCCGAGCCACCTGTCGATTAGCCGTTGGTCGATTCCCTTGGCGGCGCAGTTCGAGGCGAAACTGTGACGGGCGATGTGCCAACCCTTGATCACCTCCCAGCGACTCCCCCTGAGCGACCGCCGTAGGTGGTCATGGGCCTCATCCTTGGTGATCGGGCTGAATCCCGGCGACTCGCGGTCGCTCACCGACTCCAGTCGTCCCTTGACGGTCGAGGATCTCGCGACCTGGCTCTTGTGTCCGGTCGTCCGGCTTCGCTTCTTGCTTCGCTCCACGACGATCCCGTTGCAGAAAAGGAAGGGGCCGCCGGGGTGGACGGCCAGCCATTCCTTGAGCACATTGGCCATGAATGCCGACATAGGGACCCGCCGCGTAGTTCGCTTTCCCCTCGTCCGTTTCTTTTCGTTGATGAGAATTGCCTTGCCTTCGAAATCGATGTCCGCGATCGCGACGCGGAGCAGCTCGCTTCGTCTCGCACCCGTATGGGCGGCAAAGCAGACCATGGGATAAACCCAGGGCAGCGTCGCCGCCTCGCGTACATGGCCCAGCAGTTCTGTCACCTCAGGCAGGGTGAGGAAGAGGGCGTCCCAGAGTTCCTTCTTCTGGTAGTCCGTTGCCCCGACGATACGCCGCTCGATCTCCTCGCGGGTCATGAACGGCGGCTTCTCATCGACCTTGCCGAATCGCAGCCCATCGTTGGGGAAGCGACCCGCGACCAGCCCCATCTTTGCCCCCCAGTTCCACGCAGTGCGGAGCGAGATGATCTCCTTCCTGATCGTGGCCGGGGAGAGGCGACGGCCGCTCAGGCCCTTGGCCTTGGCCCGGGCGTCGATGTACCCCTGCAAGTTGGCCAGTTTCAGCTCGCGGATCGGGAATCGTTCGCCGAGGGAGGCGACCAGGTGCTTGAAGTGGAGCTCGATCCCTTCGACGGTGCGGGGCTCGAGGGAGGGCCGGTGCGTGTCGAGATAGCGGTCGCGGAAGGCAACGAGGGTGAGCACCTTCGTCTCGCCTTCGACGGCACTGGTGATGGCCAGAGACCTGCCGTCGTTCTGCACAAATTCTGCAATGCCGACGCCGGGTGGGAGCTCGATCAGCCGTTGCTTGAGGCGCAGCAGCAGGTAGTCGACTTGAGCCGATTTGGCCTTAGCCTCAGCCTCGGAGACGCGGCCCACGGCGAAGGTGTGCCGCTTGCCGTGATAGATGAACTGGCAGTACCAGCCGTTGCCCTTCTGCTGGAGCGAAGCCATGTCGGCTCTCCGGGCAACGTCACCCCAATTCCAGCCCAGCGTGTGCAGAAGAAGTGCAGAAGGTCTTCGTTCTGCAACTTCAACAAATCGCCGTAAGTCTATAGTACCGAAGGTGGGACTTGAACCCACACGGGTGTTACCCCACCGGATTTTGAGTCCGGCGCGTCTGCCATTCCGCCACTTCGGCAAAGCACTGCAATCGCGGACTGGTTCGAGGCTTACGTCACTTGCAGGCCGCGTTTGCGTCGAGATCACCATGGGATCAGACGATACTGTTCAGCCAAAAACAGCCGAGTCAGCCCGAATGCTCCAGTGTGTTTCGACATGGGAGATTCTACCGACCTGAACTCCTGCCCGCTAGACCTTTCCGAAGAAGTTTGATCGCAGGATTCGGTAACGTCCACCAGCCACCGCGAATTGCCCCTGATGTGGCCAAGACCAGGCACCTCCCGGGTAGGTTCGTGAGTGGCCTTCTCTCGGGTAAGCTGTGCCCTTAAATTACTATTCCGGTAGTGATTGTTTGACAGAACGATCACCACAGCCGTCGCACACGACGTCGTATGAATCGCCACGGGTTCGTCCCGGCACCAACGTTCCCAACCACCGCGTGCCCGAACGGCGAGGCATGGGGGGCAGCCTGAGCCTTTCTCACAGATCGGATTCGCGGTAGCCTTTTCGGGATCGGCTTACCGCGATGCCCATCCGCCCCCGCTCATCACAATCGGCGAGTCCTGAGACCATAATGACCTTCGACCACACTCGCCGCGCCTGCTATGCCGGGTATGTGACTCAGGCCATCGTGAACAACCTCGCCCCCTTGTTGTTCATCATCTTCCAGGCCCGTTACCAGATCCCTTACGAGAGGCTTGGCCGCCTGATCCTGCTGAATTTCGCCACCCAACTGATCACTGATCTCGTTGCGGTCAAGGTGGTGGACCGCACGGGCTATCGTGCGCCGATGGTCCTGGCTCATGTGCTCTGCGTGGTGGGCCTGGTGCTGATGGCGGTCTTGCCGTTCGTGCTGCCGTCGCCGTACCTGGGCCTCTGCCTGGCGATCGTCGTGTATGCGATTGGCGGTGGGCTGCTGGAAGTCTTGCTGAGTCCTATCGTCGACGCGATGCCTACCCCGCCGGAGCATAAGGCCGCCATGATGAGCCTGCTCCACTCGTTCTATTGCTGGGGCCAGGTTGCCGTGGTCGTGGGCACAACTTTGCTGCTGGCTGGGATCGGGCACACCGCCTGGCCGGTCCTGCCGGTAGTCTGGGCGGTGGTGCCGCTGATGAATCTCGTCGCTTTCCTCCGAGTCCCCCTCCCGCAGACGATCCCCGACGAGCACCGCACCTCACTCGGGAAACTCTTCACGGCTCCCGCCTTTGCGGCCGCGTTGGTGCTGATGCTGGGGGCGGGGGCCACCGAGTTGACCATGTCTCAGTGGTCCTCGCTGTTCGCCGAACAGGGCCTGGGGATGCCGAAGATCTGGGGAGACCTCGCCGGGCCTTGCCTCTTCGCAGTGCTCATGGGCATCGGGCGGATCGTCTACGGACTTTGGGGGCAGAAGATCCCGCTGATCCCCGCGATGGTGGGGTGCGGAACGCTTGCGATCGCTTGCTATCTCACGGCGGCGCTCTCGAACAACCCGGTCCTGAGCCTGGTCGGGTGCTCGTTGTGTGGGTTGGCCAGTTGCCTGCTCTGGCCGGGCACGTTCAGCCTCGCCGCAGCACGGTTTCCCCACGGCGGCGCAGCGATGTTCGGGGTTCTTGCGGTCTTCGGCGATGCCGGAGCGGCGGCAGGCCCGTGGCTGGCCGGGGCGGTTGCCGACGCGACCGTCAGTTCCCAAGGCGCATTCAGTGATCTTGCGGACCTGCTACCCGATCTTGGCGACTCCGGTCTCCGCGCCGGGCTGCTCATCGGAACCATATTCCCGCTGACCGTCGTTGTGACAACCTTGGGCTATGGCCTCGCCCGACGCTTTTCGGCCACTCCGAATCGGAGGCTTGCTCAAAGTAGGGAAACTCGACTCTGAGATCCTCCTTGGGATGATCAAATCAGACCGCGAGATCCATGCTCTTGATCGGCGACCCCGTCAACGTTGGGAAGCATTCCCGAGGTTTCGCTGCATTCGTACTGAGCGGCATCCCGTCTCAAAGCCCATGATTTGACGGTTTCCAACCGGGATGTTTTTTCCCTTTTGTCTGTTTTTTTGTCACGCCCGGCGCGCTCGCGACAATACTGTCATGAAGAAGCGAGGCCGAGCAGACCCAAGTTACGGTCGTTTTCCAGGCCGATCGCTCATTGATCCCCGAACGCGACTCCAAGCCAGACGCGGAACGACTGATCGGAAGGCATTTCGGAGGACCGAGTTGCGACCGAGCCCCGCCTTCGCATCGGAGACTTCCCCTGGGATTGGCCTTCCACCGCAGGTGAATGATCTTGTGTTGGCCGACGCGCGTGCAGCCACACTCGAAATGCTGGTGCGAGAGCATCAGGCCGGAGTGCGTGCCTTTATCCGTGCGTTGGGGGTGAGCGCGGCCTGGGTGGATGACCTCGCTCAGGAGACCTTTCTCGTTGCCTACCGAAAGCTCGACGATTGGGATCCCAGCTGTGACGCCGGGCGCTGGCTTCGTGGCATCGCTCGGCATCTCGCCGCCAACGAACGTCGCAAGGTCGGACGCAGGACACGCCTGCTCGCAGGCGGACTGGCTGACCTCCTGATCGACCGGGCCGAGCCGGAACATGCAATGCCCGCGACGGAATGGCTCGACGCGTTACGGGCTTGCTTGCAAGAGCTGCCGGAAGCCGGAAGAAAGCTGCTCGTGCAGCGCTACGCCGAAGGAGAACTCGCCGAGACGATGGCTGCGCGATTGCAGACGCGCGCCGACACCCTCCGTCAAAGGCTCCTCCGCCTGCGACAGCTCGTGAAGGGTTGTGTCGAGCGCAAGATGGGGGAGATGTGGCAATGACCGAGACACGTTATCACGAACTGCTCGGCCAACTGCTCGACGGTTCCCTTTCCGAGTCGGACGCCGAAGAACTTTGCCGGGGGCTCGAACACGATCCGGACCGACTCCGCAACGTGCGTGAACATCTGATGCTCTCGGATCTCTTGGCCCAAGACCTCACGCCGCATCGAGCGCCCGAAGTCTTTTGGCAAGGAGTTCAGTCCCGAATCCAGGCCGAAGCCGGCGAAATGCTCAAGGTTGTTCCAGCGACGACACCCCAGCGACCCTCCAAACCGACGCCACTGCACAGGTATTGGCGACTGGCGGTAGGGATCGCCGCGAGCCTCACAATACCGATCGCGATCATCGCCCAGTGGTCGGGATCGAAACGGGAAAGGGTGAACAACCCGTCCCCGGTGCCCGCCGTCCTGGAATCGAGCCGGGGCCTGGCAACGCATATTTCGCTCCACGGAAAGGCCGTGTGCGCCCACTGCACGCTTCACCAGACAAAGGAATGTCAGCCGGCGGTCCGCATTCGAGAGGGGGAAGGTGAGCAAACCCTCTTCCTGAGCGACAATTCGATCAGTCGTGATTTCAAGCGCAGGCAGGGTTGCTGCCGCACTCCGTTACAGATCCTGGCCGAAGGGACCGTCCACACCGAGCACGGTCGATCGCTGCTCGTAGCCACTCGCCTGGAGATTCAGCGTTAGCACGTTCCTCGTGCGATCCCTCCCGTTCCCCACTCGTGTTCCTCTCACGTTACGGAAGTTTCTCAACCCTTTAAGGAGAGTTCTATGCGACATGTTCTCGCGCTGGCCGTTGCCTTGATCGTCGGAGCCGGAACCGCTCAGGCCGCCGATCCGACTTATCCCAACATCACGCATGACGAGCTGCTTAAGGCGGTCGAGTCCAAGAAGGTCACCCTGCTCGACGCGAACGGGTCGGACTCGTACAAGGACGGGCACATTCCCACCGCGATCGATTTCCAGACGGCGAAGAAGGACCTCGCCGCAAAGCTTCCGGCCGACAAGTCCACCCTGATCGTCGCCTACTGCGCGAACGAGCAGTGCACCGCCTACCGCTCGGCGGCCCGCGCCGCGAAGGAGCTGGGGTATACCAACATCAAGCACTACGCCAAGGGCATCTTCGGCTGGAAGGCCACGGGCGCCCCGGTAGAACCCGCCAAGTAACCTCAACTCGGGTCGACGCACGTTGACCCCTGCGAGTGGGAACGACCGGGCAGCCGCCATCGGCTGCCCGGCTTCGTCGACTCGATCACGTCCTCACAGTCGGCCCCGTGAGACTCTCCGGCAGGCCACTTCAATATGATGAATGATGACCGACTGACCCGAAAGGAATCACGTGTTCATGCCAGCAGATCACCATGAACATCAGCGGAGCGTCGTGGTCCCGTGGGGTCGATCTGTCCTGCTCGTGTTCGCGCTCTTGAGTACCTTGGCTTTCCGCCAGTCGACTCGCGGGGCGGAGCCGCTCGGCGTCAACAATCCGCTCCACGGATACGACACGCTGCCAACCGAGGATCGTTTTGCTCGCCTCAAGGCCGACCTCGACACCGGCCGCGCGTCTCTGGAGGGGGACGACGAGCTCGCATTGCTGCGGAACTTGCTGCGTGCGCTTGACATCCCCGTCTCCTCGCAGATGCTCGTCACCTCGGCCACGAGCTTTCAGAAAACGATCATTTCGCCCCGGCGCCCTCGGGCGCTTTACTTCAACGATGACACCTATGTGGGCTTCGTGCCGGGTGGACAGCTCGAGGTGATCTCGATTGATCCCGCGCGAGGCGCCATGTTCTACATCTTCGGTCGCCCTGAGGCCGGGAAGGTTCCACGGATCCGGCGGACCGAGAACTGTTTGACCTGTCACGCGACGCCCGAAATGGACGAGATCCCGCAACTGGTGATCGAATCGGTCGTACCGGGCATCACGGGCGGGGGTGAGAAAGCGTTCCGTCGCGGCTTGAGCGGGCACGGCGTCCCGTTCGACCAGCGTTTCGGCGGCTGGTTGGTCACCGACGCCCCTGACTTCAAGCAACATTGGGGCAACATCCTCATCGAGTGGACCTCGAAGGGGGCCAAGGAACGGTCGATGGAACCGGGCGAGCTATTCGACCTGAGCCGCTATCCCGTGCCAACCAGCAACCTCCTGCCGCAGCTCCTCCACGAACACCAGGTTGGATTCGTCAACCGCGCCGTCAGCGCGACCTATCGCACGCGGACGCTCCTCCACGAGCATGCCGGCCGCTCCGAGCCGGTCAAATCCGAGTTGGAGTCGCTGGCCCGCGGACTCGTCCGCTACCTGCTGTTCGCCGATGAGGTGCCGCTTCCCCCGGGAGGCGTGCCGGGAGCCGAACCGTTCAAGGCCGACTTCCTGGCCAAGCGTCGCGTCGGATCCAACGGCCGCTCGCTCCGCGACCTGGAACTGAGTACCCGGCTCATGCGTTACCGTTGCTCGTACATGATCGACTCGCCGGCCTTCGCCGGTCTCCCCCAACCGCTCAGCCACTTGGTGGATCTCGAGCTGGAACGGGCGCTCGATCCCTCAACAATCGCGCACGATTACACCTACCTGCCCGCAGAGGAGAAGCAGGTCATTCGGACCCTCCTGCAAGAACTGCGGCCCTCCGCACGTCCGGACGATCTCCGCTGAGCCTTCCCAACCATTGCCGTCCCATTCCAAAGGCATCCTTCGCCAACCGGCTGCAATCGTTGCGCGAAGCCGCCGTCCGTAGTCAGGATCTGGCCCTTGCAATCCTCGAACGGGTAGGATGCCTGCAATTCTTTTCGAGGCAAGGGACGTGACCAAGCCGTCCAGAACGCAGGGAGAGAGCTGTGGCCGGAGAGATTCACAAGCAAGTCGTTCGCGAGTACGTTGAAGCCTTCAATCAGGGAGACCTCGCTGGACTCCAGCGTCTCTTTGCCCCTGATGCCGAGATTCAAGGTGTACTCGGCGCCGGCCAGATGGAGAAAGCCCTTGCGGTGTGGCGGCAGCTAATCGAGGGCCTTTCCATCAACCTCATGATCGAGGAGATGATCGTCGAGGGCGATTGCGTAGCCGTCCGATTCACCGAGCGCGGCGCCTTCGTTCGCCCTTTCTTCGGCCACGAGCCTACCGGCAAATCCTACGAGCTGGTCGCGATGGAATGGTTTGTCATCCGCGATGGGAAAATCCTGCGCCGCTGGGGTGTCAGAGATTCCGCGGCGCAAGCCCGGCAGATCGGCCTCCCGCTACAATAGCCGATCGGCTGCGCGAGGGGTGCTGCCGAAGACACAAGGCGACGAGTAATTGCGCCATCCGCGAGATCCGGAACGATCGTTGCCGGCGATCCTCCGCTCGATCCATCGTCGCCCCCCGTCTCCCCAGAGGAGGCCGCTACCAGTCCGGCAGGCGACGCGGAACGACGACACGCGAGTCAAGCTGCGCCCTTGCGGAGGAGCATGGCGAGAGCACCGGTCCAGCAGATCGCGAACGTGATCACGTGCGACGACTTCCAGGCCCCTTGACGAAATAAACTCGAAAACATCTGTCTAATGTCAAATCTCGCCGTCTCGTAGCCCCCGCTCAGGAAGTCAAGAATGGGGGTCTGTACGTGCGGGTAGGCCCCGAACAGACCCTTCCAGGATGCAAAACAGAGGAGTCCCGCTTCGTAAAAGAGCGGCGAGAGAATCAGGAGCAGGGAGATGACCGCCAAGGTCATGAGCCTGCTTCGGCGTTTTCTTGGACGCTGTTCGAGTGCGAAGGAGGCGTTTTTACGCATGGCTCTTCTCGTATCCGACAGCCGGCCTCAACCCTTACCCAACATCGTCTTGGCAATCTGAATACCCGCAGGACCGACGAGAATCACAAATACGCCTGGAAATATAAACAGGACAAGCGGGATCATGATCTTGACCGCCGTCTTCGCAGCCCGCTCCTCCGCTAACTGACGGCGTCTCAAGCGCATCGAGTCTGACTGGACCCGGAGCGCGCCTCCGATGCTCGAGCCGAACTTCTCCGCCTGGATCACCACTGCGGAGAGTGCCCGCATGTCGTCGACCCCCGTCCGCGTTCCCAGGTCGCGAAGCACGTCTTTGCGCGCTCGGCCCATCTGCGCCTGGAAGTTGGCAATCGCGAACTCCTCGCACAAAACCGGGCACGAGCTGGAGAGTTCGGACGTCACCCGACGCATTGCCGCATCAAGCCCCAGGCCCGCCTCGACACAGACAACCATCAGGTCAAGCGCGTCGGGCAAGGCGAGAAAAATCGCCTCGATCCGTTTTTTGCGGATGTGCCCCACACAGAAATCCGGAAGATAAAACCCGACCGCACCGGTCAGAATGCTGTACGTCAGCCCGGCCTGGGTCGCGCCGTAGCGCGTGACGAAGAGGGGAACCGCAATCGCAAGCCCGATCACCAGGCCAACCATTTTCCAACCATAGTAAGCCATGACGGCCTGCTCACTTCGGAAGCCCGCATTGAGCAGGGTGAGCCGAATCTTGCCAAGCTCGACCTCATTGGTCGGCCGGAGTGACTTGCCGAGCTTGGAAGCAGCCTCCGAGACTCGCGCCTGGAACTTCGCCTGCTGCTGTTGCTCCGCAAGTTTCCTGTCGTTTTGTGGAGTCAGCGGGTCGAGCACGCGGCGTAGTCGCTCCTCGGCCGTTGAGGGCCGTCGGTCGGCCATCGTCGTGAGGAAACCCCAAACGCCCAGGGTGATCGTCAGAAAGACCGCGAAGGGAACAATCGTTTCCCAACTCATATTGGTTACACCTTGATCGCGACGATCTTTTTGATCATCAACGCTCCCAAAAGTTGAAAGGCGGCCGTAATGGCCAGCATCTTGGTGCCGATCGGCGTCGTAAACAGAACGCTGACATAATCATAATTCGACATCGAGAGAAATGCGAGCAACCCCGGTGGGAGGGCCAGGAGCACGATCCCGGAAAGCCGGCCTTCCGCCGTGAGTGCTCTGACGTGACCAAAGAGTTCGAACCGCTGCCGGATCAATTTGCCGATCTTGTCGAGGACCTCGGCAAGATCGCCGCCGGTCGCGCGTTGAATGACCACGGCGATCACAAAGAACCGGACGTCGACCGAAGGCACGCGATCAGCCAAGCCGCGAAGGGTGACCTCGAGCGGGATACCCAGGTTCTGCTCTTCGAAGACGCGGCCGAACTCGTCGGCAATCGGCCCCTTCATTTCCTCGGAGACCAGGTGCAGGGCCGAAGCCAGGCTATGCCCCGCGCGCAGTCCTCGGCCGATCAGTTCAACGGCTTCGGGCATCGCGTCGAGAAACTTCTTGATCCGTCGCTGTTTGCGATGGATGAGCCAGAAGAAGGGAGTCGTCCCGAGCACCACCGAGCCCAACGGAACCAGGTAGAGAGGAAGCTTGAACAGGAAACCAATCAGCGCCCCGGCCAGGGCCAAGATCACGACAATTCCCATGAACCTGTTGAAGGGCAGATTGACGTCGGCCTGCTCGTAGAGTCGACTCAGGTTCTCGAGGTTGGGGATGAATTTGGTCCAGAATTGCGGCGTCTCGAGGTCGATCGCCGGCGGCCGGAGCAGAATTCCGGTGCGAAGGTCCACGTCTTTCTTGGGCCTCGCGATCAAGTCGTCGAGTCGCTGCTCCGCCTGCAATCCTTCGGATTTACGGAAGGCCAGGCCGATCCCCATGAAAAGGGCGACGACGGCCAATCCGGCCATAAGAGAAACGATCATCTGATCATTCACGGCGCGTCCCCTCTCTCGATCCCCGGCTCAATCCTTGAGCAGAACGCGCTGACGGAAGACATCGCTCGTGAGATGGTAGCCCGCGTATTCGAGGCGGTCCATGAATGTGGGACGGATGCCCGTCGCGATGAACTCGCCATAGGCACGACCATTCGCATCCACTCCCTGTTGCTTGAATGAGAAGATTTCCTGCATGATGATCGTGTCACCTTCCATGCCGATCACTTCGGAAATGCTGGTCACTTTTCTCGGTCCGCCCTGAAGCCGGCTGGCCTGGATGATCAGGTCAACGGCCGACGCGAACTGCGACCTCAGCGCCCGGATCGGGAGTTCGAGACCGGCCATGCTGATCATGGTCTCGAGACGGCTGAGCGCATCGCGCGGAGTGTTGGCGTGAACGGTCGTCATCGAGCCTTCGTGACCGGTGTTCATCGCCTGGATCATATCCAGCGTTTCCGCCCCACGACACTCGCCGATGATAATCCGGTCAGGCCGCATTCGGAGGGCATTCTTGACCAAGTCGGTGGCGGTCACCGCGCCTCTGCCCTCGATGTTCGGGGGGCGCGTCTCCAGTCGCACAACGTGTTCCTGCTGGAGTTGCAGCTCGGCGGCATCCTCGATCGTGATCACACGATGATCGGTCTGGATAAAGCTTGAGAGTGTGTTCAGGAGCGTTGTTTTCCCGGAACCGGTACCTCCCGAGATGATCACGTTTAAGCGAGCCTTCATGGCTCCTTCCATCAGAGCGAGCATCTCGGGGGTGAACGCCTTGAAACGGAGGAGGTCATCCTTGTTGATCGGCTTCGAGCCGAACATACGAATGGTGACCGCGGCGCCGTCAAGGGCGAGCGGGGGAATGATGGCGTTGAATCGCGAGCCGTTGGGCAGTCGAGCGTCGACCATCGGCGATGTTTCATCGACGCGCCGACCCACGCGAGAGACGATCCGATCGATGATCTGGAGCAAGTGCTCGTTGTCGCGAAAGACGACTTCCGACCGAAGGATCCGCCCTTCTTTCTCGATAAAAATCTTCTTCGGGCCATTGATCATGATATCGGCAATTTTATCATCCTTGAGCAAGAGCTCGAGCGGACCGAACCCGAAGGTCTCGTCGAGGATCTCGCTCACCAGCCGCTGACGCTCGTTGCGGTTCAGCAGAGGGTTCTCGGTATCGCAGAGATGCTCAACGACCACCCGGATCTCGCTCCGGAGCGAGTTCGGATCCATCTCGCTGACCCGATTCATATCGAGCCGGTCAACCAACCTCATGTGAATATGCCGCTTCAACGTCTCATACGCGACCTCGGCCGGATCCGGTTCCTTCGGTACCTCTCGGCCTCGGTTGACGGCAGGAGGCGGAGGAGGGATGGGACTGGGGAGCGGCGGTGGTGGCGGAGACGTGGGCGACAGGTTGCTCGGGGCAGCGTCAGTCTGGACGGGAACAGGAACTGGGACAGGAACAGGAGTAGGCGCCGGCGTCGGTCGGGGGCCAAATGGGGTACGTCCTAATCCTTTAATCATTTGCGCAACTCTCCAGGAGCTGTCACGGTTCAACCTTGATGATCAGCATCGATCAGAAGAAGGCCGCGAAAAGGCCTTTGCGGGGCTTACTCGGTTCGAGGACAGGATAGGGACGCAGCGATCGAGCAATTTCGAGAATGGCTTGGTGGGCCTTGCTGCCCGAGGCCACTTCGTCGAGGGGCACACCCCGGGCCCGCGCCAGGTTGAACGATTTCGTCGCATTGGGGATCTGCCAAGCAACCGGCATCTGGAGGGTTTCTTCGGCCTTCTTGAGGCTGATCTCCGAGTCGTGAGCCCCCGAACGGTTGACGACGAGGCGGACTCGATCGGTCAAGCCTTCGAATTGCTGGAAGAGGTGCAGCAACCGGGCGGTGTTTCGCAAGCAGGTGAGATCGAGCTGAACGGCCAGGAGGATCACGTCGGCCATCTCGAAGGCAAGAAAGTCCGAGGACTGAAGGCCTTTGCTGGTATCGATGATCACGGTGGGAAACGAGGCCTTGAGCATCATCATCACCCGGCGCAAGGCATCCGGGTCAATCTGGGCCGACTCTTCCATCGCCGTCGGATGCGGCAGCAAGTAGAGCCCCGACGAGTGGCGTGTGAGCGAGCGTTTCAGAAGCGTCTGGTCCAGTCGGTCGACGCTCTGCACGATCCCCTGAAGCGTATTGTCGGTGACGATGTCGAGACAGGCGTCGATCGAGCCGAACATCAAGTCAAAATCAACGAGGATCGTCTCATGCGCGGAGGCTTTAGCCAGGGTCGTCGCAAGATTCACGGCCAGCGAGGTGCAGCCGACCCCCCCGGCGGCTGCTGTGACGGCAATGAGCTGGGGGCCTCGCTTGACCTCTTCGGGCTTCTCATCCTTCCGCGTGGTGATCCGATTGACCGACTCGAGAAGTTCCTCCGGGCGCGTGGGCAAGGTCAGGAACTCGCGAGCCCCAGCACGAATGACACGGAGAATGACCGACGTATCGTGCTGCTTACTAGCGGGCAAAACAACGACGTTGGGGGACTGCTGGGTCATCTGTTGAATCAGGTCGAAGGCCTGTTCAGAGTCGGAATCCATGACCACGATCGCCAGGTCAGGTTGGATCTCGGCCACCCTGTTGGCCGCCCCCTGATAGGCTCCACAAACCTCGGCAAGCCAGAGATCGGGCACTCCGCTGATCACCCGGAGCAGTGCGAGCCGAGATTCATCGATCGGATCAATGAGGATGACTCTTATCGTGTCCTTCATGGCGTTTCACCCAGCGGAGCAGCGTTCGAGGGAGAGCGGTTGATTCCGGCCGGAAGCTTTGATTGACCCGTTCCGGCCGACCCCACGCACGTCAAGGGAGTCGGGTCGCATGAATCGACAGACGCAAGTGGAGTACCGATCAGGGATCAATCGGAGGAAAGGCGGCGTCCTCCCCGGACTGGTCCATCGTTTCTTTATCGAGTGAAACTCGTTCCGGCTTCTGTTGCCCGCGATAAATCCAGACAAAACGCCGCTCCGGAGCAGGCGCAGGCGGTTTGGCCGTTGGCGGCGGTGGCAAAGGCAACTCGACCGGCTTGACCGCGACTTCCACTGGAGCGGGAGCAGGGGCAGGAGCGTGCTCATGTTTAACCGAAACGAGTCTGACGTGGTCGTTGAGTCCCCTGAGGGCGAGCGAGAGCGACCCTTTGGTCCGAGCCGCGACCAGGACGTCGACCTGCTCGGGGGTCACCTCGAGGGTCACGGTCCGCGACTGAATCGAACGATCGTCGGGACGGGTGAAGACTTGTCCCGAGGCCAGGACCGGGATGTCTTGAAGGATCGTTTCCGACTCCTCCTCCGTACCGCTACGGTTGGAGAGGCTCAAGACCACATCGACCCGGTGGTCGGGCAAGATGAAGCCGGAGACTCCCGTGTGTTCGTTGACCTCGAGGGTGAAGGCCCGCATCCCTGGATGGATTCGCGAGACGAGACCGGCCGGGCTCCCCTTGGGGGCCAGCTTGCGATCGAGAATCGGCTCCCCCTCGAGGGTCCGAATCAAGACCCAGCGGTCCTGAACGTCCTGGTAGGTGGTAAAGGTCCCGGCGGGAACGCTCGCCTTGGGCATGGAGACCACTTTGACGGACTCGGGCTTGAGGATCTCTTCCACCTTCAAGTCATGCACGGCGACCAGAACTTCCTGAGTCTCGCTGACAACCTGGCTCTGATTCTTCGCGAGCATCCGGCTCGTACCGTACATGGCACCGAGCCCGCTCAGAGCGGCCAATCCCAACATCGCCAACGACTTGCCGTTCATGGGCGTTCCCACCTTCCGCCGCCATTTAGGCGGGCCTCAACGGATCAGACGAGAATACCGATCCAGGCGAAGTAGGCAATCGAGCCCACTGCGATTGGGATCCCGTAGGGGAGGAGCATCATCGTCGGCTTCCGTGCGGCCGCGGTCGCGGCGAGTTTCTCGGGATTGCGAACCGTAAGAATCTCATGGCCGATCGCCTGGAACTGGACCCAGTGTTTGATGAACTGACCCGACCAAACCACCATCCCGATGGCCATCAGTCCCCCCACCACCACCGAGACCGCGAACGCCCCCAGGGTCAATGAAGGTCCCATCCACGCACCGATTCCGGCCATCAGCTTCACGTCGCCGGCCCCCATGCCTCCGATCATGTGCAAGGGCAGGAGCAAGGCCAGGCCCACGACAGCTCCAGTGAACGCCCACAGCAGCCCCGCGCTTCCACCCGTATAGGTTGCGAAGGCCAAGCCACCGAGCACCATGTGGAAAGTCAACCAGTTGGGTACCTTCAACTTCCAGCCATCGATCAGGGCCGCTTCCACAAGTACGGCCGAGACGAACCAGGCGACTTCCTGCGATACCTGCGGCATGAATCCTTGCCCTCGCGAGAGTAAGTAGGAACGGGGAGAGACGGAAAGAATCCTGTGGCGAATCCTGCTCTTCGATCCTTCACTGGCTTCCTTGGAAACTTGGGTCGAATCCCGACCGATGTCAAATCAAAACCCAGGTGTCCCTTGAAGCTGCATGCACCGTGGCAAAAAGGAATTGTGCACCGAGTTCCCCGGCCACAATGAATGGGTTTTCCCCCCTCCCAGGAAATGGCCAAACCATCGTAGTTCTCTGAGAGAGGTGGGGACCAGAAACGAAAAATTCCGGACCATGCGGTTGGACTGGCCTCCCCGCATTGCCCGGTAGGTCTGGTTCAGACTCTTGACCGCTGCTTCGACGACAAGACGAGCCGGACATCTGTCAACAACCGATGACCTGACGGTCTGCGCCCATTGAACTTTCAAGGTTTGTATGGAAATCGCTCTCGCTTGGTATCTAGCATCCAGACGTGATAAAAAACGATGGGGAACCAGCCTCATCCACCCGGGTGAGGTGAACTCGAAGGGGTCAGGATCGTTTCGACGGAGTTGGTTAGGTCGCCTCGGCCACATCGCGTGGACGCCCCGTACCTCGAACACCTCAAACTTAGCTCATTGTTGCTCGATGTTGTAAAAATACCCCGAAAATTTCTAAAGTGTTTCGATTGGCACGCACTTCGACAGTTTCCAGGCCACCATCGGGCATGTCCTATAGGTTTATTGAGGACGGTGATCAGGTCTCCCAAAGACTTACGATTATCGCGCTTCCCCCTTCAGGAACCCAAAAGAGGCAGCGATTCCTGAATATTCGTTCACAACCCCTGATCCCGGTCGAAACAGTTTCGGATCTTTGAGGAAGGTTTAACCTTCGCCGGTGCAGGCAACTTGCCGTACCTAAAAAGTCGACGTTGAGGTGGTTTTGGATACGCCGGAGAACCAGGTGACGCCAAACGAGTGGAGCAGCGCCGCGTGCCACGAGTTGCTCGGCTTGCGAGCGACCACGCCGGGCTGGGGCTATCGGCAGGGGGCAAGGCCCTCCGTCGAGCCGACAGCGCTGGCCGGTCTCGGGTTGGTCGCCTCACTGAAAGCCTCAGACGATTCGGCCGTTCGAGCCGCCGCCGATTGGCTGGCCTCGATCCAGAATCAGGACGGCTCGATGGGTCTCTCGGCAGGGCAGACCTCGCCCTGCTGGACGACCCCTTATGCCCTTTTGTTCTGGAACGCGCTGCCCGGTTTTGAGAAGGCACGCCAACGAGCCGCCACATGGCTGCTCCAGCAGCGAGGTCGGACGAATTCAGCCGATTCCGACCCCGACCACGTCATCGGCCATGACCCGACGCTCGTGGGCTGGCCGTGGGTTACAGATACGCATTCGTGGCTGGAACCGACGGCGATCTCGATTCTGGCCCTCTCTCGGGAAGGCTATGGCGATCACCCCCGGGTTCGCGAAGGGGTCCGTTTGATCATTGACCGTGCGCTTCCCGACGGCGGCTGGAATTACGGGAACCGGTCCGCCTTCGGCAACGTCCTCCGCGCTCAGCCCGGTCCCACCGGCCTGGCCTTGTTAGCCCTCGCGGAGGCAGACGGCTCCTCGAAGGTTGTCGAGAAGGGGGTGCAGTACTTACGGAAGACACTGCCGACCACCCGCGCTCCAGCTTCGCTCGGCTGGGGAGTGCTCGGCCTCCGCTCCTGGAAAGAGGACGCGGCGGAATCCAACCTCTGGCTGGCCGAGTCCTATCAACGAACCGCCGGTCGACCCGATGCCGCGATGCGGCTGGCGCTTCTGCTGCTGGCCGGTGGTGAGGCGTCACTCCCCCTCTTGGTCGGAAATTCAAAGGGAGGTCGCCGTGGATGAACCGAAGTCGCGGAAGCGTCGAAACTTCCTCACCGGCGCGGGGGCCGTGCTGGCGGGTGGAATGGCCTCCAAGCTGCTCTATGACCGGAACGAGCATTCCCTACGCGGGGATGTGTTCATTGCCTCGGCGTCGACTTACGCGGTCGATCTGGAATCAAAGATTCGCGAGGGCTTACAAGAGCTCGGCATCGGGCCCAAGCAGGTTTCGAGGAAGTCGATCCTGCTCAAGCCGAACCTGGTGGAACCGAGTCGCCAGGCGCCGCAGATCAACACCAACCCCGCCTTGATCCGTGCGACGGCTGAGGTCTTCAAGCGCTGGGGCGCCCGTGAGGTCTTCGTCGCCGAAGGACAAGGCCACTGTCGGGATACCGACTTCGTGCTCGAGCAGTCGGGACTTGGCCCCGTGCTCGACCAGGAGGGGATCGAATTCGTCGACCTGAACCACGATGAACTCGTGATGACGGCCAACCGGTCGCGGTTTACGACGCTGGGCCGGCTCGCCCTCCCTGCCTCATTATTGCGCCGGGCGGATCTGATTGTCTCGATGCCCAAACTCAAAACACACCACTGGGCGGGCGTCACGCTTTCGATGAAGAATCTCTTCGGCGTTATGCCAGGGGTCTACTACGGCTGGCCCAAGAACGTCCTCCACCACGCCGGAATCCCGGAATCGATCCTCGACATCAACGCCACCGTCCGCCCGCACCTGGCGATTGTCGACGGGATTGTCGGCATGGAAGGGGATGGCCCGATCATGGGATCCCCTCGCCAATCGGGCGTCATCGTCATGGGGACGAACCTCCCTTCGGTCGATGCCACGGCGGCGCGACTCATGGAGATCAACCCCTGGAGAGTCTCCTACCTGGCCGCCTCCTCCGGACGGCTCGGCGCGATCGCCGAAGGGCACATCACCCAGCGCGGCGAAACGATCCGCTCCCTCGCCCAACCATTCCGGCTCCTCGACCATCCGAGCTTCGCCGCCTTGCGAACCTGAGCGATCCCCCTTGGGCCTTACCGTTCGCCAACCCAATCAAGAAGACGTGTCCCGGCTCCGCATTCCTCAGCGAGAAGAGGACGCGGAGACCGGGATGGGCCCCCGGTACGGGGGTCGTCGTACCGGAAGTGGAGAGAACGACCAAGCTACCGCCGCGCGATGAAGCCGAGACGCAGCCCGTGTGAATCTCAGGTGAACGCTCGCATTTTTTCTCCCTCTCGGAAAATTCATTGATCATCATGCGTGCGTTCAATGCAGGAGCGATTCTCCCCTGCCCCGTCTTGCCGACGCTGCGGCCCTATCGTACGCTACTGTTTGATTATTACGTGATTTGGCAGGATTAGAGAACCTGGGGCGATCGCGATGAGCGCAGCGCTGAGATACCGAATGGGATGGATCCTGGCCACCGTTCTGACCGTCTCCGGCGGTCAGGCGCTCGGGGACGAACCTCGGCTGGCCGACTACTTCGGGTTCCTGCCCCTGGAAGTCTATAAACTGGATCCGAGGATGGGGAATCTCATCCTCAAGGACCTCGACGGCGACAAGACCGACGACATCGTCGTGGTCAACAACGGCCGCTCGCGGATCGACCTGCTCCTGAGCTCGAAAAAGGCAGGAAGCGACACCGCGACGGCCCCCGCCGAGGACCCGGAACCGAACCAGATTTCGAGCGACCGCCGGATGCGCCTGGTGAGCGTGCCAGTGAACAAGGAAGTCGTCAGCCTGCAAATCGCCGACTTCGATGGTGATGACCGCCCCGACCTCGCCTTCTTTGGCAATCCCGCCGAGATCGTCATCATGCTGAATGACGGTCAAGGGGGCTATACGAATGTGAAACGGCTCAACGTAGGGGAAGCGGTTGAGACCCCCAACGCGTTGACGGTGGGTGACCTCAACCGGGACGGCCGCGCCGACCTGGCCTTGCTCCAGGCGAACGAGGTCGAAATCATCTACCAGGGGGAGGGGGGAAAGCTCGGTGAGCCGGAGCGACTGCCACATACCGCGAGCAATCCTCGAATCCTCAGGGCGGTGGATCTCGACGGGGACGGTGGCGACGACCTGGTGATCCTCGATGGGGGCACGGACGACCCAATCCGGGTCCGCTTCTCCACGCCTGGCGGCAAGCTTGGCCCCGAACAGCGTTTTTTCATCGAATCGCCGCGTGCGATCGCGTTCGCCCAGATGGATGGAAAAGCTGGCGCCGAACTCCTCACGATCGAGGCTCAGTCGGGCCGGGCCCGGGTCCTCAAGCTCGACGAAGCCGAGAAAGAGGAGTCGGGGACGCGCGGGCGGCTCATCTTCTACCCGCTTCCGCCGGGTAACGAGCGCGGGCGATCACTCGCCTTGGGCGATCTCGATGGGGACAAGAAAATCGACGTGGTGGTAACCGACCCGGCCAACGCCCAGTTCCTGCTCTATCGGCAGTCGGAGCGAACCGGCCTGGGTGCCGGCCAGAGCTTCCCCGCGCTCGTCGGGGGACGAACGGTTCGACTCGCCGACCTCGACGGCAACGGGAAAGATGAGGTCATCGTCCTCTCTGAACAGGAAAAGCAGATCGGCCGAAGCGTGCTCGACGAGGGCCGCCTGACATTCCCGACCCCCTTGCCCATCAGTGGTGAGCCCGTCGCCCTCGACGTTGCCGACCTCGACGGCGACAAGACGCCTGAGGTTCTCTACGTCGCGCGAACCAAGACGAACGGCACGGAACACTACTCGTTGCGAGGGGTGAAGCGGGAAGCGTCAGGAACGTTCGTGCCGTTCCGCTGGGGGCAGGAAGATGAGGTCCCCTTGAAAGGGCTCACCAGTGTCCCGCCCGCGCTGCAAGTGCTTGACGTCAATCGCGACGGCCAGCCCGACGTGCTCGTCTTCAATTCATTCGGGCCGCCGCTGCTCCTGCTCGGTCGTGCGGGGGGAGAACCCCCTGCCCCCGCCGGTGGCAGCCTCGGTCCGCTTGCAGCCGTCACGCCAGCCGGTCTGACCATGACCGACCTGAACGGACCGGCCTTGATCGTGGCCCAGAACACGTTCGCCCGCAACCTGCTGCTCGACAAACAAGGGGTCTGGGAGGTCAAGGATCAATATAACTCCGGGCGCGGCTCGGCTCAAATCCTCGGCGCCGCCGCCTTGGATGTCGATGGGGACGGTACCAAAGAGATCGTCTTACTCGACAAGAGCTCCAAGTCGCTCCTCTTCCTCGAGTACCGCGACAAGGTTTATCGCCCGAGCGGGTCACTCGTGATCGGCCCTATCGACTTCCAGGGGATGCATGTCGCCGACCTCGACGGCGATGGTCGCGACGACCTACTGCTCGCCGGCACCGACCGCTTCGGTGTGGTCTTGACCGGTCAAAAGGGCCAGCAACTGAAACCGATGGCGAGCTACGAGTCGAACCGGACCGAAGCCAAGCTCGCCGACCTCGCGGCGGGCGACCTGAACGGCGATGGCCAGCCCGATATCGTCCTGACCGACATCGCCGAACATTTCATTGAGATCGTCACGAGTTCCAGTCCGACCGACCTCAACCGGGCATTCGCGTTCAAGGTTTTCGAGCGCAAATCGTCCCGTGGCCTCAATGATATGGTCGAACCACGAGAGCTGGCCGTCGGCGACGTGGATGGCGACAAGCGGGCCGACCTCGTCCTGATCGTCCACGATCGCATCCTCGTCTACCGACAAGATCCAGGCAAGCCGGACGACGAGAAAGCGAAATAACGCGGCCCGTTGAAGGCCCAGGAGGACCGGCCGGCCGAGAAACCTCGGCGGCTGGTCAGGGCTTGCTTTTGCTCCCCTCGATGACAAGGTCGATCGCCGAGAAGTGCTCGTGATCGCTCTGCGTCTGCTTGCTCTCCACGCGCACCAGGTAGACGCCCGGCGTCTCGATCCGCACCGTGTTCCGCTGGCCGGCCTTGGCCCCCGGCTTGAAATCCATGTCGAACGCGGTCTCGAGCACAACATCACCGCTCAGGTCGGGCAGATCTTTCTGGCCGACCTTGTCCTGGCGGGCGATGAAGAAATGCACGACCACATTCTCCAAGGTCTTGTGCGGATAGACGTTGGTCATGACCCACTCGATCCGGATCGGGTCGCCAACCTTGGCCTTGAGGACCGGGCGCGGGTTCTTGCCCGACTCCGGCGGGGTCTGATCGACGAACGCCGTCTGCTTGGTGTTATTCGGGCCGCTGACGTCGAGATGGATCTTGGCGTGCTCAGCGCGCGTCCACGTACCGAAGCAGGCCAAGCCTAAGGTCGCAAGCATGATCGATCGCATCATCACAAAATCTCCCGATTTGGGGGGTTCACTGGATTAGGGAGGACGAGTCCGGCCGCGTCGCATCGTAACGAGGCGCCGGGTTGCCATCCATCATCTTGAGGATTCCACGACTCGTTCTTGCTCGTCGCGCCGACCGATCTTTCTTGTGTGATAACCTTGAATTCGGGTCGGCTTGCCCACGGTCAGTTGGAATGCGATACGTACAATCGCCACGACCCGCAAAGCCCCCCGAACGGGAGTGGGACCGATGAAGCTTCGTACTGACCCCTGGTTCATCCTCTCGAGGATCGGGACGCTCTCGATGGCCTTGACCCTCCTCCCCGCCTGTAGCGCCTCGGCGGGACACCGAGCGGCCAAGGCCGACTGTCCTCCCGGCTCCGAGCCGTCGAGGAGCATCGCCTATCGTCCGATCTTCTCGAACCTCCCGACTCGGACCTTCTATCCGTCCGGCTACGCAGGCGCCACTTACCCGCCGCTCGGCCAGGGCGACCGGGCCGCGGTTCGCTCGGCGCGGCGGCCGATCTATTCGGGCTGGTTCGGAGGCCGCTGAGCCATTCCCTCGCGTGGAGCCTGCTCCACGCCGGGAAAATCCGGGAACGGTTTGGACGCGATGATCCGAAACGGATTACAATCCGTGGAAGAGTCATTAAGAGTGGGGAACGATGCGAACCGACCGACGAGACGCCACGCTGTTCGTGCCGCCTGTCCGCGATGAGGGGTCGAAAGGACGGTCCGTTCGATGAGTGCGGGCGAATTGCGAATCGGGATCGTGGGCGCGGGCCAAGTCGCGCGCAAGCGGCACCTCCCCGGCTTCAAGGAATTGCCAGGCGTCCGGGTCGTCGGCGTCTGCAACCTGCGCCGGGAGTCCGCCGGGCGAGTGGCCCGCGAATTCAACATCCCGAAAATCTATGGCAATTGGGAGCACTTGATCGAAGATGACGAAATTGACGCCGTCGTCATCGGTGCCTGGCCTTATCTCCACTGCCCGGTCACGCTCGCCGCGCTCGACGCCGGCAAGCACGTCCTGACCGAAGCCCGGATGGCGATGAACGCTCGCGAAGCAGGGCGGATGTACGACCACGCGAACGAACTGCCGAACCTCACGGCGATGGTCGTCCCCAGCCCCTACGGCCTCACGGGCGATGCCTTCATGCGCTCGCTCATTGAGGCGGGCTATCTCGGAACGCTCCGTGAGGTCCACGTTCGTGGCCTCTCGAGCGACCTGGCCGATCCCGAGACCCCGCTCGGCTGGCGTCAGATGACCAAGTATTCCGGCTTCAACATGCTCAACCTGGGCATCCTCTACGAGACGGTGCTCCGCTGGGTTGCCCCAGCCAACCGCGTCTTCGCCTTCGCCTGGAAACACATCGGCAAACGAGTCGACTCGGAAACGGGCGAGTTCGCCAAGACCGGCACCCCCGACAGCGTTCAGGTCCTGACGACGCATACGGACGGCTCGAGTGGCGTCTACCGGTTGAGCGGCGTGGTCTTGCACGACTTGGGGATGAGCATCGGGCTGTACGGCAGCGAAGGGACCTTGATCTACGACCTCACCCATGACGTGATCCGAGGCGCTCGCCGTGGCGAGCCCTCGCTGGAGCCGTTGCGGATTCCGTCCAAACTGCGCGGAGGTTGGCAGGTCGAGGCTGACTTTGTCGCCGCCATTCGCGGTGAGAAACCGGTCACCCTGACCGACTTTGCGACCGGCGTCCGTTACATGCAGTTCACCGAGGCGGTCGCGCGCAGCTCGCGACACCAATCCCCCGTCGCGCTCCCTTTGAAAGAGTTCTCCAACCCCAGCCTCTAAGTCTAAGAGTCTGTCCCAGAAGGCGAATCCTATCGGTAGTTTTCGATCATCTTTCGGGTGCCACGGGTTCCGTACTTGTCACGCGACATGGAGTTGGGCCAGGAAATCGCGACATGAAGTTTGGCCGCAGGCCGGGACAGGTTTACAGTAGGAGCTCTCCCCTTGGTCTCGTCATCCCTGGAGAACGGCCCATGCCTCGCCCTGTGCCCCTGCCTGTGCGTCAGGCGATCTGGAATCGCTTCCGGGACGGCCAGGATGTTCTGACCATCGCCGAGGGCCTCGGTGTCCCGCCACGTACCGTGCGGCGACTATTCAGCCGCTTCCGGTCCGCGCGTCAAGACCCCCTGGCCCCTTCCTACGACCGTTGCGGGACGGCAACACCGAAGCCCACGGAACCCCTCGTGCATGCCGTGTTGGAACTCCGCCGCGAGCACCCGACTTGGGGGGCGGGATTGATCCGCGTGATGCTGCGCCGCCGGCTTCCCGGCGAACCGCTCCCGGCCACTCGGACCTTGCAACGGTGGCTTCTGCGGGCTGATCTCGCTCCCGCCCCGCCGGGGCGGCGACCTTCAAGCGTGAGTCGCCGGGCCGCTCGGCCTCATGAGGTCTGGCAAATGGACGCGGCCGAACTGGTGCCACTCCGGACCGGCCGACAAGTCTGCTGGCTACGGATCGTCGACGAGTGCAGTGGCGCGGTCCTGTGGACCGAGGTTTTCCCCCCCAGCCCGCTGGAGCCAAGTGCCGCCCGCGTCGACTCAGACCCAACTTCGCTTGGCTTTCACCCGCTGGGGCCGGCCCGAGCGACTTCGGGTCGACAACGGGACGCCGTGGGGCGCGGCGCGGGGCGATCTTCCCACCGACCTGGGGCTGTGGCTGGCCGGGTTGGCGGTCGGCCTGGACTACAACCCTCCGGCGACCCCTCAGGACAACGGGGTCGTCGAGCGATCGCAGGGGACGGCCAAGCGGTGGGGCGAGCCGCACACCTGCGACACCCTGGAAGATTTGCGGCAACGGCTGGAGATGATGGACGAGATCCAACGTGGCGAATATCCAAGCGTGAGAGGCCGGAGCCGGCAGGAAGCGTATCCGGAGTTGGCTCACTCCGGTCGCGACTTCAGCCCGGGCTGGGAGGAGAGCCACTGGAGTCTGGACGCGGTCGCGGGGTATCTGACCGGTTACGCGGGGCGACGGAAAGTGGGTGTCTCCGGGGCGATCTCGGTGTACAACCGCGACCTTTACATCGGAGTTATTTATAAAAAGGAAACCGTATATTTGTCATATAATCCCTTATCCAATGAATGGGTGGTCGCGGACGATGAGGGGCGGCAGCTGAGCCGGCAGACGGCGTCCGAGATCTGCCGGGAGCGAATCATGACGTTGACGGTGACATGCAAACAACCGAACAAACGAACAGGAGACAAATGGTCAGAGTGCGGCCAAACTTCATGTCGCGATTTCCTGGCCCAACTCCATGTCGCGTGACATACTCGGACCCCGTGTGGAAATTCCTTGGCCGGGGCGCACGGGGTCCGAGTACGGAACCCGTGGCACACCAGCGTCCTTCCTTTTTCCGGTGAAGCCCGACCTTCCGAGACAGACACTAAGCCCCCAAGCATGCCGACCCTTTGGATCGACCGCGGATCGCTCAGGCACCAATCAGGGTTGAATCACTTGGTGCGGACCCGTCCAGCCTGCGAGGCCGGTTCGTAGCACCGCGCGAGGGCCCGAGCGGAGGGGTTGGATCTCCTGCCTGGGATCGTCCGCCTGATATTCGTTCTCCACCCAGGAGCGGAGGCGTTCGGCCGAGTGGGCAAGCCCCTGGCTCTTGAGCCAACTGGCATACTCATGAAAAGGCTCGTGGAGATTCTCCGGGCCGAACAGCGGAACATGCCCATAATAGAGGGAGAACGAATCGAGCGCCTTTTCCGGGGGCGTTCCCGCCCGAACCATGCGATAAAAGCCGCTCGCCAACCCTGTCCGATCGGACCCTGATTTGCAATGGATTAGGAGCGGGTAGCGACAGCGCTGAAAGAGATCGATCAGGATCAGGAGATCGCGACGCCTCGGCCGACGAGTCGCATTCATCGGATAGTCGTAAAAATCGATCCCCTTGGCACTCGTGAGTCGGACTTCGTTCTCGTAGAACGAGTCAGACGACCCGCCTCCCCTGAGATTCAGGATCGAGGCGACTTCGTACTTCTCGACGAGCCCTTTCAGATTCCCCTCCGGCTGGGCCGCGCGATAGACGAGGCCCTGAGCCACAACCCCGAAATTCCGATGAAACAGGGAGTTCCGGAAAAGGACCGTCGCACCCAACGCAACCATAAGCAGTAGGCTGACCACGACGAGGCGTCTTCGCCGACGCCGTTTGGTTCTTAATTCATTCAAACCAGGGCATCCTCAGCCAAAAAAAAACGGGATCAGGACAGACCTCAAGCCAAGTCCGTCGAAGCAAGGCGGCTGAAATCTATCGCCAACAAGGAATGGGTCAACCCCAGTCCGAGCATCAGCCCACCTCGCCACCCTCGAGAAACGAGGAACACGGCCGGCTCCGTCGCAACACCCGGTTCCGCCTTCGGCGCGCACGAACCAAAGCAGCCGGGCATCAGCCGAATGCACCACTCCGGGACTCCGGCTGAGCGAGCCAATTGCAGGGAGGTTCCCCCTCAGACGCCGAGACCATACTCCTTGAGAAAGGACCGAAGCGGGTCGAGCCCCTTGAACTGGACCGCCTTGAACCCGAGGGCCAAAGCGGGTTCCACGTTGAGGGCGCGATCGTCAATGAAGATCGCATCCTCGGGATGACATGCGGCGATCCCCAGGGCGTTCTCATAGATTCCTTCGTCGGGCTTGACCTGACCGAGGTAACACGACACCAGGAATCCACGAAAGATCTCGTCGAGGTGGAACGTCGCCACCCGATGCTCGTGAAGTTCTCGCGACTCATTGTTGAGCGTGTAGAGCCGACAGGTTTGCGTCTTGGCAAGCTCCCGGACCCACGCCAACGTCTCCCCCAGCACCTTCGACTGCGCAAACATGAACGCCTTGAACTCGTCGGGCGTGAACGGACGAGGATGCGAAAAGATCGCTTTTTTGAGGTACTCATCCAGGCTCAGGCGACCGGTCTCGATGGCCGTCTTGAGCATCTCGTGCCGGGTCTGAAATTCCTGGAAATCGAGGCCGAACACCTCCGCGGCGCTCCGACGTGCCGGAGTATCCCAGCCGTTGGTCAGGAGCACGCCCCCAAGGTCAAAGAAAAGCGTCGGGACCCGGACCATTGGATCACTTCCTTCCCGCTGACACGACAACTCGAGACCCACGTAAACAGCCGCCCAAAAAGCGTACAAGCAACCACGGACGCCCCAGGGCAAACGAAAACCTCCAGGCTTACGCCCGCTGCTGGCCGCCGGGATCGTAAGCTCGGCTCAACTGTCGAGATAGGCTTCGTCCTCCAGCCCGCGCAGGTAGGCAAGGGCTTTGTCGATCGTCTCCACGGGCGTTCCGGGTACCCGACCCGCCTCGTCGAGGTCGCGAAGCAGTTTCAGGTCGTCGAGGTATTCCGACTCATCGAGAATCCTCCGACCCCGCTGACTCAGGGTTCGCTCGCGAAGGGCGACCAAGTCCCCAAGGTGCTCGATCAACCAGAGGGTTCGCTCGGTGACAGCCCCTCGAAGCGCTTCCACGCCGGCCGCAATATGGGCCTTGGGATCGATGGCCTTGCCCACATCATGGAGAAGGGCGGCCAGCAGAAACTCCTCGTCATAGGGGCGAAGATGACGCGCCCGCTCAAAGACCTGGAGGCTATGAAAGAGGGCATCCCCTTCGGGATGCTGGAACGGGTTCTGTTTGACCAACTCGAGCGGTTCCAGCCGCATCTTGTAGATCGCGAACCGGTCAACGTGATCGGCCATGGCGACGAGGGTGGGTTCCTCCTCGTGCTCGTCTTCCTCGAGCACGGGCATCTCGATGCCGGCTCGAGAATTGGCAAGGGAAATCACCTGCTCGCGAACCTCCGCGTCGGAGGGGAGGTCGCCCGGTCTAACCCTGTGCCCCAACACGGCGGCCGCCTTGCGCTTGGCTGCGTAGTATTCATTCTCCGTGGCGTCGCCGAGCCGGATCGGGACCTCACCCGGATTCAGGGCCAGAACATCGTACAGCCGCCTGGCAGCTTCGACGGCGATCTGGCTCCGGACACGGGCCGTGACACGCGGCGTTTGATGAGGCTTACGAAATCGGTCGTGCATCGGTACCGCCCAGTTTGCAGGAAGGAATCCGGCAGGGTTTGCCGGCGCGGAAAATCACGGCCGAGTGATCCGGTCGCTTCAACCTCAAGCGCGGCACGCAGAGGCCAGCAATCGCCTACCGGAATCATAGGCGATCACCCCCTTGAGATGAAACCGTGACACGTCGAGACGCACACAGCCCCTGTCTTCATCCGAGAGGCCGAGAATGGGTCAGGCCGGCCGTTGCGATCGAGGCCCCGTCCGGCTTGCGACTGATAAAAACCTGAGCCAAATCCTCTTCAGTCGAATCGCCCCATGATACGGTCGTCTCAAAGCCGGCCTTCTTCAGGAGATCGGGCAAATCTGCCCCGAACTCGGTGAAGACGGGATACCCGTGATCCCCCCCCGGGTGGTGGATCATCGGACCGCGAGCCACGATCGTCCCATCGGGCATCAGGTCTGCCCGCGCATAAGTCTTGGGCACGCCAGGCAAAACCGGCACCGTGAAGATGTGACGGCCCCCCGGAACCAGGATTCGGCGAATCTCTCGGAGCGCGGCGTCCAGGTCGGGGACGTGCTCCAGCGTCTCGGAGGTCAAAACAAGGTCGAACGACTCGTCCGGGTAGGTGAGTCGCGTGAGGTTCTCGCAACGAACCTGATCCACCATGGAGCCCGGCTCAACCCCTTCCTGGTACTCGGAGTAGGCCAATCCAGGGAGCGCGAGCAGGACGTCGTGAAGGCCTTCGATGACGTTGAACTCAGCCACGCGAAGGCGGCGAAATTCGGGCCGCCGCACCCAGGCCGCAACCGACGGTGCCCGCTCGAGAGAATCCCCCACCGGATAGGTGTCGAGCAGAACCCGCGCGATCCGACGCGCCCGAAGTTTGGCCCCGCACCAGGCGCAATTGCATGACTCCCTGCGCGCAAGGGCCTTGGTCCGCTGAGGGGTAAGGCCCCACAGTTCAGCAAGTCGGGGGGGAACCACTCGGGCCTGATAGAGCATCGGTCCGAATCGGCCGCAGGCCGAGCACCACTCACAACGTCCCTGGAGGATGGCCGTTGCGAATTGCCTGGTTCTTCCCACGACACGATGAGTTCGATTCCAGATGGGGACGAGCCAGACCTTCAACCAACGAGGGATTCGAGGCATATCGAGCAACGGTCCTAATCAAGCCAAGGGGACCTTGGGGGTCGCCTTGACCCTCTCCGTCCCCTTGGGCTACGATAACCTCAAACTCGGCCCATGTGTGAATTAACGCGCGAAGGTCGACCCATCTAGAACCCAGGACGGCGGCGATGGCGTACAGCACGGTGGTGAAGCGACACAAGACGCGGGTGGTCAGCGTCGGCGATCACCTGGTCGGAGGCGACCATCCGATCTCGGTCCAGTCGATGACGACGACGAATACGTTCGACGTCGAAGAGACGATCGCACAAATCCAGAAGCTGGAAGAGGCAGGGTGCGAGATCGTCCGCGTGACCGTCCCCAAGAAGGAGGACGTCGAGGCCTGCCGCCTGATTCGCTCGCGGATCAAGATCCCGCTGATCGCCGACATTCACTACGACTACCGGATGGCCTTGGCCTGCCTCGAGGCGACAACCGATGCCGGCCGTCCTGCGGTCGATAAGATCCGGATCAATCCCGGCAACATCGGCGGCGAGGAGCGTTTCAAAGAGGTCATCCGCAAAGCCAAGGATAAAGGGATCCCGATGCGGGTCGGGGTCAACTCCGGAAGCCTCGAGAAAGACCTGATCGAGAAGTATGGCTTCCCCTGCCCCGAAGCCTTGGTCGAAAGCGCCCTGAGGGCCATCGAAACGGCGGAAGGGCTGGGCTACCGAGACATTATCGTCTCGCTCAAGGCGAGCCACGTGCCCACGGCCGTGGAGACCTACAGCCTGTTCGCCTCGAAGTGCGACTACCCGACCCACGTCGGAATCACCGAGGCCGGGTCGCGGGAATATGGGACGCTGAAGAGCGCGGCGGGAATCGGGGCGATCCTGTTACGGGGGATCGGCGATACGATCCGGGTCTCGCTGCTCGGGGATCCGGTCCCCGAGATCGCGGCTGGCTTCGACATCCTCCGCGCCTGCGATCGCCGGGTCAATCGGCCCGAAGTGGTCGCCTGCCCGACCTGCGGTCGGCTCGACATCGATCTTGAGCGGATCGTCGCCGAGGTCGAGGCCAAGATGGCGCATCTCAAGAACCCGCTCCGAATCAGCATCCTCGGCTGTCTGGTCAACGGGTTCGGAGAAGCCAAAGAGGCCGACCTGGGCATCGCCGCCGGCGCAGGCAAGGGGATCATCTTCAAGAAGGGGGTCCCCATCCGGCACGTCACCGAAGCCGAGATGGTCGAAGCCCTACTCGAAGAAGTCGGTCGTTTCGACGAGGACACTCCCGCGTTGAAGTCGTACCAAGAGAAAAAGAAGTCGGCCCTGCCGATCCTCAACTGAGCGTGGGGGCTCCCCTCAGCCCTCGAGCAGCGAATCCCATCGAATCGAAAAAGGCCGCCCCGCCGACTTACAGAAGTCGGCGGGGCGGCCTGCTTTTTCCTGGATCTCGCCGCTCGGCCAAACCATTCCCGGCCGGAGCGGCAACGCCTCGAATCAGGCCCGAAGACCGACGGAGACGTACTTGGTCTCCTGGTAGGCTTCAAGCCCCTCTTGACCGAGTTCACGGCCCAGGCCCGACTCCTTCATGCCACCGAACGGGCACTGGGGGGTCGCGGGAACCGGGTCGTTGATCCCGATGATTCCCGCCTCCAGCCCCTCGGCCATTCTCGTGGCGATGGTCAGGTCGTTGGTAAAGACGTAGGCGGCCAGGCCATACGGGGTGTTATTCGCGGCAGCGATGACGTCGTCGAGCTTCGAGAAGTCGAGGAGCGGCATCACGGGGGCAAACGGTTCTTCGGTCATGATCCGCATCTGGCCGTCGACCTCGCGGATCACGGTTGGCTCGAACCAGTACCCCTTGTCGAACCGGTCGGATCGCGCTCCGCCGGTCAGGATCTTTGCCCCTCGGCCGCGTGCGTCTTCGATCAGCGCCGACGTCTTGTCGAGGGCCCGCGCCTCGAACATTGGGCCCACCTGCACCCCGTCTTCAAGACCATTGCCCAGTTTCAACTTCTTTGTCAGTTCGACCGCAATCTCGGTGAACTGCTTTGATACCTTTTCGTGAACGTAGAAGCGCGAAGGGGCGATGCAGACCTGGCCATTGTTCCGGAACTTGCCGATCACGGCGGCTTGCGCAACCTGTTCGATGTCGGCATCGGGGAAGACGATAAGCGGGGCATGCCCGCCCAGTTCGAGGCTGAGCCGCTTCACACCATCGGCCGAGCGGCGAATCAGTTCCTTGCCCACGGCCGTCGACCCGGTGAAGCTGATCTTCCGAACCGCCTGACTCTCGAAAAAGGCGTCGGCAATGGGCCGGGCTTCGCCCATCACCAGGTTGGCCACACCGGGCGGAAGTCCAGCATCTTCCAGGCATTGGAACATCTGAATCAATGTCAAAGGGGTCTGATCGGCGGCCCGACTCACCACCGTGCATCCCACCGCCAGGGCGGGCGCGATCTTGCGACTTGGAAGCGCCGCGGGAAAGTTCCAAGGGGTGATCGTCCCCACGACACCAACGGCATGTTTGATCACGTAGTGGCGTTTGGCAACGTTCGCGGGAGGAATTGTCCGGCCGTACGATCGCTTGCCCTCTTCGGCGAACCACTCAAAGGTATCGGCCGAGTGGAGAACTTCGGCTTTCGCTTCGGGAAAAGGCTTGCCCTGTTCCTGCGTGAGCGTTCGGGCGATGACTTCGACCCGTTCCCGCATCAATTCGGCCGTCTTCTTGAGAATTTTGGCGCGGTCGTAGGCCGAGGCGTCGCGCCAGGCGGGAAAGGCTCGGGTCGCCGCTTCGATCGCACGGTCAGCATCGGCCCTGGTGCCGAACGCAACCTCCGCAATAGTCGACTCGTCCGCCGGATTGATGACCGCGAGCGTGGTGCCGCCCTGAGCATCGCACCATGCTCCGTTGATGTACATTTTCGTGGGTAGATTTGCAGCTCCAGCCATCACATTCGCCCCCCAAACCCAATAATCGTTAACCTCAGCGCTTGACTCTGAGGAAGTCATTTGGACATCATCCACCCTTTTCCCGGATCCACTAACGATACAGGGCGCCTCATCGACATTCAACCGAACCGCACTGTCGCCTCCCCTGGCGGATCAACGATTAGTTTCGGGTTAGTCCGGTATTTTACTTAGGTCTCCCAATGCCTCATTATCTGAACTTCGGTTGGCGCAAAAACGGAATGAGCGCACAATCCGTCTCAAGCGATTGAACCGATTGTTCCGATATTTGGAAGTGGAGCCGCATAACTCAAAGAGCGATTCTGCCGTACGCAATCGCGAGTTGCCCCCTGACGGCTTTAGCTGGTGTGCCATGACGCGATCGACCTCAGAAAGATGGATCTTCCAGCGACGACGCTGGCTTGAGGCACTTTTCAGTCTGAGTCTGCTCGGAATGTTCGCTTCTTCCGGAGAAGCGAGTCCAATCCGGCAGTACCGCATCACAGCAAGGGGTGCGCGTGATCTCAGAACATGGACGTCCTACCTATCCGGTGGTATCAGCCTTTGGTCACGGACCAAGGCCCCGAACATTTCCGGTGCCGTGCATCTCGCAATGGTCCGCGCGCTCCAGTCGGCGGACCCCAGGTCAACACCCTGGGTGCAATACCTGCTCTGGCGCCAAGGATTAAACGTCGCCCGGTTTAACTTCTACCATCCGGGCCTTGGTCCTGCTCTCGAAGAGCTTCCACCACCGAAAACGCCGCCTACCACTCCGCCACCGGCGGGTGGAGAAGTGGATCCGCCAACGCCAAAACCCCCGGTCCCCGAGCCGAGTTCGTTCCTCGTCGCCCTTGGTATGCTCGGTGCAGGAATCTGGTGGCGATCCCGTGCAAGCCGTTCGCCAACCCGCCTTACGGCCACCTAAGCGCCTGCCTTTGACCGGGCTCAACTCATGAAGCCAGGCCCAAGCAAGGTGAGAGGTCGCGGAGCGGCGACTTCTTATCCCCCCTGAACTGGTGCCCGGGCACTTTGGATAGTCCGACCGACCTGCCTTGCTAGTCCCAACCCTCGTTTTTGGTACACTGAGGGCGGACGTGAACTCCCCGGATGTAGCCCCTGTCTAGCAAAGGGTGAGGGGCCGCTGGTGGAGCACTAACAAGGCTTAAGGTCTCGACGATGCGTGAAGCGAAGACGTACTACGTGACGACCGCGATCGACTATCCGAATAGTCGTCCCCACATTGGCACCGCGTTCGAGAAGATCGGTGCCGACGTCCAGGCGCGGTTCCGTCGTATGGAAGGGTACGACGTCCACTTCCAGATGGGCAATGACGAGAACACCAACAAGGTGACTCTCCGTGCCCGGGAACTCGGGATGGAGACAAAGCCCTACGTCGACGACATGGCGCGTCAGTTCCGCGACGTCTGGAACGCCCTCGAAATCTCGTTCGACGACTTCATCCAGACCAGCGAGACCAGACACCACGACGGCTGCCGCAAATTCATCCAGGCCGTCTACGACGCCGGCGATATCTTCAAAAAGGCGTACACCGGCCTCTATTGCGATGGCTGCGAGGAGTTCAAGACCGAGAAGGTGCTCGTCGAAGGGCGATGCCCGAACCACCCCCACCTCACCCTCAGGCCGGTCGAGGAAGAAAACTACTTCTTCCGACTCTCGGCATTCGGCGAACGGCTACGAGCGCACTACGACGCTCACCCCGAGTTCATCCAGCCCGAAAGCCGGCGCAACGAGATCATCAACCTGGTTGAAGGGGGCCTGCAAGACGTCGCGATCACACGCAAGGGCTTCACCTGGGGGATCCCCGTTCCCTTCGACCCCGACCAGACGATCTACGTCTGGTTCGACGCCCTCTTGAATTACATCACGGCCGTCGGCTACGGCAGCGATGAGACCAAGTTCCAATCGCTCTGGCCGGCCGACGTTCACGTGATCGGCAAAGACATCACCCGGTTCCATTGCGCCCTCTGGCCGGCCATGCTGATGTCGGCAGGGCTCCCCCTGCCCCGTCGCGTCTTCGGCCACGGCTTCGTCTACAACAAGGACGGGTCCAAGATCTCCAAGTCGACCGGCACCGCGGTCGACCCCATGGACGTCTCCCAAGTCCATGGCGCTGACGCGTTTCGCTATTACTTCATGAGGGAATGCCCGTTCGGGGGCGACGGCAACTTCAGCGAGAAGCGGTTCGCCGAGGTCTACAACTCCGACCTCGCCAAGAACCTTGGAAACCTGTACAGCCGAACTCTGTCGATGTGCATCAAGTACTTCGGGGGGGAATTGCCCAACGCGGCCGCCGTCGATGCCACCGACTGGCTCGCCGGCCTCGATCTCAGCGCCTTGATCGAGGAGCTTCGCGCCAAGGTCGGGGCCTTCGAGTACAACACTGCGCTTCAGCGGATCTGGCTCGAGATCCTCGACGCCGCGAATCGTTACATCGACGTCACGGCCCCGTTCAAACTCGCCAAGACCGACCTTGAGGCCTGCAAGACCGTCATGATCAACCTGGCCGAGGCGCTTCGCGTCATCGCCATCCTCATCAAGCCGTTCACACCCAAGACGGCCGAGGTCTTCTATCGGTCGTTCAACTTCGAGCAGGTCCAGGCCTGGGAGAAGGTTGGCTACCAGGATGCCGCCAGCCGACTTACCGTGCCTGACCTGCGCGTCACCGCCGAGATCGTCTCGGGAAAGCCGATCCCCCTCTTCCCCAGAATCGACGACGAACCGGCGCAGCCCTAACCCCCCATCTCCCGGCATTCGCGGTAACGAATGAGGACTCGGTCGAGTCCTCATTCGTTTTTGCAACCACGCAGCCAACCCACGCTGCGGAAACAACCAAAAGCGCCGAGATACGCAGCACAACGTGACCATCCCTCGGACATTTCTTACCAAGCATTCGTCCCGGACGCGCAACGCACCTCGCCTTCCACCGTGGCGGCCGGAATGCACCGAAGGCCATCCTGTCCAACCGATTGCAATGCAATCGGGCAAGGTTTCCCAGAACGGATCAGGTCCGTACCTGGGATCTCACCGGCCCTTTTTCTTCTCATCATCCACTGAAATCACGTCTCGGGCGCAATTGGCACCGAATCTGCTTCACTGCCGTCCAGCAGTCCGGCGGGTGAGTCTTGAAGATCATGCCGATTGGCTAAGGTTTACCATGAGGAAGTGTCGAAATAGCATCTGATGATACTTACGCAACCTTGATGGCGCATTCCCTCATCAGGTGTCTCACTTCGCTCATTCAGCGGCTCGGACCTTGTTCAGAGTGGTTTTCCATCCATCTGCTCTTGGTTCTCGGGAGAGACGGCGATGAAATCCAAACGGGAAGTCGCAGTGACCTTGACGCCCGAACTATTCGATCGGCTTCGGACCGAGGCGGAACTGCTTGGCGTCTCGATCGCCTGGCTGGTTGCATCACTCATCGTTGACACTGTTGATAAAGTGCCGATTTCACTCCCATCTCTCTAAAAAAAAGCGTGACCATACAAACAAAGCCAAACCAAGTTGTCGGGTGGGGTACGGCCCACCCGACACGACGGGATGGCCGATCAAGGTTCGCCCCCGGAAACGCCCTGGGCTAGAAACGGTCGCCCCTCCGGGGCTGCATAATACTGATATATTGAACCGTTTCCAGGGGTTTCACCCCTGGCTAAAAACGGTCGCCCCTCCGGGGCTGCCCAAGGCATGCGTGACTCCACGGACATGTGATATTTCGAGCTCGTTTTTCCGTCGAAGCGGTTACCGGCGGATTCATCGTAGCCCCGGAGGGGCGACCGTTAATAGCCAGGGGTGAAACCCCTGGAAATAAGGAAAACTCATATCAGTATTCCATTGCAGCCCTGAAAGGGCGACCGTGAAATGCGTCTGCCCTATTTCGACGGTCGCCCCTCCGGGGCTGCATAATACTGATATGATGAACCGATTCCAGGGGTGAAACCCCTGGCTAAAAACGGTCGCCCCTCCGGGGCTGCCCAAGGCATGCGTGACTCCACGGACATGTGACATTTCGAGCTCGTTTTTCCGTCGAAGCAGTTACCGGCGGGTTCATCGTAGCCCCGGAGCGACTGTGTTGAAAACCGGGGTTCTTGACGGTCCTGTGCCACGGAAAACCCCAGTTTTCAACACTTTCGCTTTGGGTTCTGCGAACATACAAGGGGCGACCGTTAATAGCCAGGGGTGAAACCCCTGGAAATAAGAAAAACTCATATCAGTATTTCATTGCAGCCCTGAAAGGGCGACCGTGAAATGCGTCTGCCCTATTTCGACGGTCGCCCCTCCGGGGCTGCAATAACATTCTGATACAAGTTCTCCATATCACCAGAGGTTGCCCTCCGAACGAAAAACGCTGTAGCGTGCCATCCGACTCATACGCGCAAGAGCCACCATGGCCGCAAAACCGAAGAGGGCAAACGCAGCGAGAACCACCAACGCAACGCCAGCGAGATGGCTTTCCACACCGGTGTGGAGCAGACTCCAGATCTCGATCGAAATCAGGCCGGTTCCCGGTGGCGCCACCAGGTTGGCCGCAGGGAGTTCGCCGAGCGCCAGCACAAACGCGACGCACCAGGCGGCGATCAAGGCTCCCCGCGACATCGGAAGAACGACACGGTAAATCGTCCCCCATACACGCGAGCCTTCAATGGCCGCGACTTCGAGATGCTCCTGAGGGAAAGCACGGACCGCCGGCCAGAGCACGAGTAACGCGTACGGAAACGTTCGAAGAATGAAGACGAGGACCAGGATCAACGGCGAATCATAAACCAGCGAGGATTCACGATAGCCGAGCACCAGCGCCATCCCGGCGACCGGTCCCGGAGTCGCCAGCGCCAGGGCGACACTCACAGCGCAGACCCAACGCCAAGGGCCCGGCTGGCGGCTCAGCCAGGCCAAACTCCAGGCAACGACCACGGCAGCCGTCGCACCAAGAGCTCCCCAGAGAATACTTTCGAGAAGCGGGCTGCCGAGTGGATTTCCAAACCAACGACCAGGCCCGCGCAGCGCGCTCCAGGTCCCCGTTTCCAACGCCTGCTCCAGTGGTCCTGACAGGAACGAGCCGCCGACGTCCAGAACGGCCCGGCGAAGTGTACCGAGTAAGCCCGGGATCGACCATTCGGGTGGCCGACCTGAGGCTGCGATCCCCCCCACCCGACCGGCCCGCCACACGAGGGTGAGAATCGGCAGGAACACCACGCTCCCTGCCGTGGCCGCGACCAAGACACCGACCGGGATTCTCCAGGCTCCGAGAGCCCAGACTCGACCGGGCCGGGCCACCGAAGCGAGACGGCCGGGATCGGCCTTCAGCAGGGCGCGTGCGGTGACCAGAATCAGGGTGCCGAGGACGGCGAGCGGCGGAAGCGCCACCGCAGCGGCAGCAGCCGGCCCGTGACCCAGTTGGAATTGAACATACGCTTCCTCTGCATAACTGCGGACTTGCAGGAGGTCGGTGACCGTCATATCGCCCGCCGTGAGCACGGCGACCGCGAGTGCAGCTCCCGCCAACGCTCCCACGCTCCGACGCACCGTCACGCAAGTCACGACACGCCACGCGGGCATCTCCAGCAGGGCGGACTCCTCGAGCTCAGGTTCGACGGTCCGCAACCCCACGCCCGCAAGCAGCACGATCCAAGGGAGCGCCGCCATGGCGTGCACGAACGCCGCGCCTGGCAGGCCGACGAGAAGGGGAGTGAACCCAAAGGCCTGCATCCGCCCTGCGTTGCCGAACCCTCCGATCCAGCTCGTGGCGTGTAGCGGCATCGGGACCAGGGCCGCGACCCCGAGCAACCCGAGCATGAATCGCCTTCCCCAGGCGTCGGTCCGAAACAGGATCAGGGCCAAGGGTAGACCGATCGGAAGCGCGATCACCTCGGTCAACAAAACGAGCTGAACGGTCGTGCTCGCCAGTTCCAGGGGCCTCGAGACCCGTCCGGCCGACAGGTCGGCGGGCGAAGCGACCATCAAGCCTCCTCCGGCTCCGCCCCCCTCGGACTCACCCCCGCCGACGGCCGCCAGAAAGGTCGCGAGCGCGGGCCATCCCAGCACCGCAATCAGGGCCATGATGAGAACGATCTGGCTGACTCGCGAGATCATGAGGGAAAACCAGGCGGGTTGACACCCAACGCTCGCGGCGCAATCACGATCGAAGACCCGCATTCCGCATCAGCGCGGCGGTCGTTTGGTAGGCTTCCGCCACCCACTCGACGATCGCCTCCGGTTGCGGCGAATACTCGAGTTCGACCGAGATCGTCAGGTCGTCGATCCCAAGGTTCTTGATCGCCTCCAGATAGGGAGCGAAGTCGACCACGCCTCGGCCTGGCGGAAGATCGCCATGCACCTTGCCATCGCAGTCAGAGATATGAACGTGCGCCACTTGCCCCCGAAGCCGCTCGACCAAAGTCGCCGATTGCTGAGCGAGGACCAGGTGCGAAATATCGAGATTCGCCTTCACCGCCGGTTGATCGACATCGGTCAGGAACCGTGACATGCTCTCGACGTCGTTGAGCAAGGAGAGGTGGAACGGTTCGAGTTCGAGGGCGATCTCAAGCCCGAGGTCGGCGGCATACTCGCCCAGCGCCTGGACGTTGGCCACGCCCGTCGCCCACTGCTCGGCAGGCGGGATGACTTCACGTTGCCAGACATATTCGCCGAGCACGAGCAGCAAGTTCTTGGCCTCGAACTCTCGGGCCATTTCGAGATAGGCGCGAACTCGGTCGAGGTGAAAGCGCTGGACGCTCGGGTTGAAGTCGATCAGGCCAAGCGCGACGCACGCCACGCTGATAATCGGCAGTCCCGCCTGGTCGCAATCAGCCTTGATCTGCTTCCGTTCCTCGCGACCGAGATCCAGCGGATCGGCAAAGATATCGATGGAGTCGAAGCCGATTTCCTTGGTCTTGCGAATCCCAAAGCTGGTCTCCCGCCCTGCTTGTGCCCACGCCGAGTTGATCAGACCGAGTTTCATGTGCACGTTCCCGGAAGAGTGGTCAGGTCGTGGTGAGCCGAGAGTTTACTTAAAGGAGTGTCGAACCGGTGTGTGGCTTGGTCGAGCGGTCGAGGATCTCATCGAAGGCCACCACACGATGTTCGGTCGCCGCCGAATAGACGGCCTCACACAAGGCGATCGTCTTGAGATTGTCACGGCCCGAGATATCGGGGTCGGCCCCCGATTCGAGCGCGGCGAGCAGCCCCCCCATCGTACCTGCGAACGCGTCGGGGA
Source organism: Singulisphaera acidiphila DSM 18658 (assembly GCF_000242455.2). Lineage (GTDB taxonomy): Bacteria > Planctomycetota > Planctomycetia > Isosphaerales > Isosphaeraceae > Singulisphaera > Singulisphaera acidiphila. Next base: position 2,382,527 of record NC_019892.1, on the reverse strand, counting down.
ACCACGCTTGAGACCAGCGGGGACGATGCCAGACGCCGGGCTCGTGGATCGTCGTATAGTCGATCGTGCTGGGAACGCGCTCGGGCCAACCCGGCCAGCCGATCGTGCCCAGGGCCAAACCTTCGGTCCCTTCGAACCGCCAGCGGATTCCAATGTCCGAGGCGGCCCCTTCGCGGACGGGGCCGCTCCAGACATCATCCCAGGCCGAGGCACGCGCACCGGTCGCGAACTCGAGAATCGTCAGGTTGATCCCGTCGACATGCGGGAACTGCGTCCGAGGATCAGGACGCGTGCTGGCGAGCACCCTGAGTGGGTCGCCCAGCCAGTATCGGAAGGTATCGAGGTGATGGATGCTCATCACAAACGTCGAGAGCGAACGCTCCTCACGCGCCCAGGGCATCCAATGGGGAATCGCCCGCATCTCGATCGTCGCCAGGACCGGGTCACCAAGGTCGCCCCGATCGAGCAGCGCCTTGAGGGCGCGGACCGAGTGGTCGTACCTCATGTTCTGGTTGACCTGCAACCGGATCCCGGCCCCCTCACAGGCCTCGACCAATTCACAGGCCTCTGGGAAACTCATCGCCAGCGGTTTCTGGGCGAGAATGCCGCGGACTTTTCCCGGCCGCGCCACGATCCGGCGAATGACGTTCGGCTGCTCTCGCGGCGGCACGGCGATATCAACGACTTCGACTTCGGGGTCGTCGAGCATCGCATCGAGGCTGTCAAAGACACGGGGCACGCCCCGAAGCCCGGCAACCTCCTCAGCCGTCGAGCGGGTTCGCGAGGTCAAGCCCACGACCCGGAAGCCCGCGTCCTTATAAGCAACCAGGTGGCAGTCCCGGACGATAAACCCAGCACCCACCACACCGATCCCCACGTCAAGCCGCTGGGGAAGCACCGGGAGATAGGCGAGGCCGAGAGGGTCGAGTCGGCGCATCGTCGGGTTTCCGCATAGATAGGGAGGGGCCGAGGAACCTGTTCAGCCCATTATCCTACGCGATGGCGCGCGGCTGTCCAGGGTTCCGTACCCCTCTCCTCATTCTCCACGGCAGCAGATGACCATGGTTGAAACCAGACATGGAACTCCGTCTCCGTGGCACCTGTGGAGATCGCCTTCGCCACGCGTCCGCAGGCAAGGAGCGGTGCGAGAAAAGCCATGAACCCCACACTCCAGCTCCAGGCCAAGATCCAGAGCCAAGGCGAAACCAAGGCCGCCACCGCAAGACCCAATAACCCGACCAGGACGATATGGGGCTCACACAACTTATAGGCAGGCCAGGTCAGCGCAGCACGGCCACGTCGCGGCCAAGGGGCGGGAGGCGACGGGCGTCCCCCTCGCCCGCCATCGACCCGGTACGAGCCATCGGCGCGTTTCAACTGCTGGAAAAAGGCTTTGTAGCGGCAGTCGTTGTGCAAGCTGAGGACCGCCCAACCGAGCGCAATTGCAAAACCGGCGACCGACCAGGTCGACTCACCAGTGCGACGAGCCAGGCCATGACCGAGCGCGAATCCGAGCGCCAGGTTGGCGGCGTGGTGCATCAAGTAGTCGAAATAGACGCCGTCGAGGCTGGCGGTCCCATACCAGCGGGCAAGCTGCCCGTCGACCCGATCGAGCCAGAACGACAGAACGGCCAGAATCGTGCCGATGACAAAGCCCGCCCGCGTTCCCGTCGCAATCCCACCCGCTGCGACGACGGCAGCCACCAACGCGGCGCTCGTCACCTGATTGGCTGAAAGACCAAGCCGTACGGCCAGCCAGGTCCCATAGACCGCCGAAGGGCGGGCAATGCGTCGCGCCAACCAGTTGCCGATCTCTCGATACCGTTGCTTATGAACGCGTTCGCGAAGTTGGGCCAGCGTGGGGTGTTCGCTCATCGGCGAACCATCCCGCCCTCGACCGGGAGATTCGTTGTCGGTTGATCGAGCGCATAGATCGTGTAGCGCCTGACAACGTTGTCGGCATCGGCGATTTCTTCGCGATAGAGCGGATTCCGCGGTTCAACCCATTCCGCGAGTAGCCTGCCCAGAGTCGGGTCGAACTCGACGGCACGCTCAGGGACAGGGGGGCAGAACATCACGTGAGTGAATCCTCGCCGCTTCAACTCTCCAACAACCAGGTCGGCGGATTCCCCCTGCCGTCCCAGCCCCGTTCTGCGACGATGGGCCAGTTCCATCGTATAGTCGCAAGGGAGATAGAAACCGCGGTGATCCTGCCCGACGATCCGCACGTTCGGCGGCAAGTTGTCGGCGATCCACCGGCCGACCCGATAGGTCGGTTCACGACGCATCAGGTAATGCTCGGAAGTCTCGCGTCCCAACACGACATTCAACCCATGACGGGCCCGCGCAGCGGCCAAGCTTGCTTCAAAGCCAATCATCAGGAGGAGGGCGATCACCAGGATCCGGCACGGCAAGGTCCGCCGCTCACTCCAGCCGGAAGCAAGCCAGGCCACCCCCACCGCCATCGGCCCGATCGCGGTCAGGACGAACCGCATGCTTTGCCGCTGGGTCAGGCAGATCATCAAGAACGACAGGCCCAGCGCAACGATGGCGAGCACCCGGCGCGGCGCCTTCTCCAGCAAGAGCGCAGGGAGAAAGAGCAAGAAGGCCGGGCCGAACTGGTGCGAAAAGCTATCGAACCGGTCGGGTTGGAGCGTCAGCGGCACCAGAGCCGTCAGCAAATTCCAAGGATTCACCACCATCGGGCGCTTGATCGGGTCGAGCACCTCGTCCAGCCCCGCCCCCCCGAAAAAGTGTCGAAAGAAGGGATAAACAGGATTTCCCGTGTACATCCAGGCGCGGAGATACCACGAGCCGCCGACGAGTAACACAACCAGGCCAAAGAGCATCAGCCCCAAGATCGTGAGCCGAAGCCTCGAGGCCAAACCGCTCGGAACTTGGTCCGGCGCGGAACAGCCGGTTCCGGCCCCGTTGAGTCTCACCGCAATCGCCAGGCCGAGAAGGCCGATAAGCACGAGCGCGGGGTATTTCACCCCCATCGCCATCCCCGCCAGCAAACCGACGAGAACCAGTGATCTCACGCGAGGTTGTTCATAAAAGTGGGTCAGAGCCACCATCGCGGCCGTCCCGAATGCCGCCAGGGCGACGTCATTGAGCGGGGCACCCATGCCGTTGGAGACAGCCGGCACCAGCAGCGCGATCGCTCCCGCCCACCAGGCCCGGGCTCCCAGGCTGGGACGCGCCAAGGCCGTGACGTTGGCCGCGAACACGAGACCTAACAGCCATTGCACCAACCGGCAGGCGACCGGGCCTCGGAAGGCCAGCCCTACGGCATAAAGCATTTCCGTGAGCAGTGGATAGACGGTCTCGTGGAGGTCGGGATCGAAAAAGAGGCCCCCACGCATCAGAAAAAGCTTGGGAACTTGCAGGTGGTAACAGAGAGCGTCGCCATCAGTGACCGGAGCGAGCGCGGTCACGAAAGCGCCGAGAATCGTGACGACAACGGCGAAGAACAGGCTAATCTCTAACGCTGATCGGCTCTGAAGAGAGAAAGCCGAGTTGCGGACCAGGACAACGATCTCTCTCCAGGCCTGGCGACCCGCCAGCAACGCGCTCGCCACGAACAGGCCCGCGAGTGCTCCGGGGTTCAAGATTCCGAATTGGCCCAGTGCCAGAGTGGCGAGTGCGAACGCGCCCAACCCCAGCGGAATTGCCAGGGCCAGGGTGTCGAACCCATGCTCCCGCCGCGCATCGAGAGCATCGAGCAGTCGGAGTCCGACCGCCGCTACGAGCAGACCGAGGCCGAGGATGAAGAGACAGTCGAGCATCGATCCCTCAATGTCCGGTTGTCTGCCAACGACGCAATCGTCGTTGGTCTGGTTGGTTTCAGCTCGACGGTTTCGGACGGCGAAGGGTCATGCCTCCCCATCCGTGCCGATGTCCCCAATACCAGAGTGCCGGTAAGATCCAGCCGGCAAGGAACAGGCAACGCGCTGGCAACTGGGCCCAGGCAGGGAGCACACCGATGCTGAGATGTGCAGAGAACATTGCCCCCGCCGCGTACCAGGCCAAGGTCCGAACGAGTCGCCCCTGGTGGGCGGACCAGGCCCGCCAGCCCAGCACGGGGGCCAGGGCCGTGGCGTTTGTCAGCAACGAGACCGTCGAGTAACCAATGGTCATCCCCCAGGCGACACCGACGATCCCAGCACGGTCGGCCCCGATTGTTCCCGCGATCGCGGTCACGGCCAGACCAAGTAGGGTTGCCAGGAACAGGCGGACGGGACGTTCCAACGTGATCAGGACTTGTCGAGCGGGCCAAGCGAGCCCCAGCATGAAGGTCCCGAGCAAGAGGGGCCGCAAGGCAGGAAGACCGTCCGCATAGCGTGGAATCAGGGTCCCCAGGAAGAGCGGGCCGACCAGATAGGCCACCGCACTGCCGGCCGCGAGCAAAGGCGCTTGCGCCTCGGTCGCCCGCATCGCTTGGAGGGCGACTTCTCTCGGGTCACGGGTGCGCCCCAAGGTTGTCTGAAAGGCCGTGTACATCACGAGTACGATCCGGCCCGCGAGGTCGAGGCTCCAACTCGTCCCCATGATCGCGATCGTGTAGAGTCCCATCGCCCGATCTCCATCGGGCACTCGCCAGAGAATCAGCACGCGGTCGAGGCTCAGGACAGCGCCAAAGACGGCGGTGTTGGCCAGGATCGGTAGTCCGACTCGCATCAAACGCATGGCCGTCGGCCAATGCCAGTCCCACCGGAAGCGGAGTGGGTGCCGTGCGTGTAGATAGAGGATCTTGAAGGCGAGGAGTGCGCCGACTCCCGTGAGGAGCCCCCAGAACCCGGCGAGCCAAAGTCCGGCCGAGACTGCGACGGCCGAGGCGAGCGACTCGACGATGTCGAGTTCCGTCGTCAGCTTGAATTCACGGTGGGCGCGAAGCACCGCCACGAGAAAACTCTCATAGCGTTTGAGAACCGCCAGGCCGGCAATCACCACCAGGCCCCAGGTCCATTCGTTGGCCAGCGGATCGGCGGCCAACCGCGGAGCACGGATCCAGGCCCAGGCCAATAAGGCCACGATGTAGACTGCACAGGTCAGCGTGTTCGTCGTGTAGGCCACGTCGGCCACGCGCTGGGCCTCAACCTCCTCGCCAGCGGCGCGGAGAATCGGGATCTCCTGCACGGCCCCCAGGCTGACTCCAAGGCTGGAGCGGTTGGTCTGGTCCAGGTAGAGACGCAGCCCGGTATAGACACCAAGGAGCGCAGGGTCCAGCCCCCACCGCAAGGCCAGGGCCGTGAACGTGCCGAGGATGCGCTCCAACTGCCCGCCGACGGTGACGACCAGGCTGTCGCGGACGTTTCTCCGCCCTTCAGCCGTAGTCTGACCGGATTCCACGGGTAAAGTGGTGGTTATCGACGACACGGCTCTGCCACACAGAATTGCGTCGGGGCGGAATCGGGCTCGGTCGGGATCGGACCGCACTCGGCGAGCTCGATTCCGGCCGCGCGATACCAGGCGGCAGTGTCGTAGCCGTAACGATTGTAGCTGAGGTCAGTATCCTCGTTGTGCGCAGCGAATCGGCGCGAAACGCGCATCACCTCGCGGCGGATCTGCTCGGCAATCGGCGGGGGATTGTGAAGGATGACGGCCGAGGTCAGCACCAGGTCGAACGACTGGTCGGCGAACGGGAGCCGCGCCCCCGTGCCCAGGGCCAGGTCCACGCGGTCGAGACCACCAAGGTAGACGCGGGCTTGCCCCAATTGAGTCGGGCTGAAATCGAGACCGACCATCGGCACATCCAGACGCTGGCGGATCGCCCGCAACTGCTTGCCGTAGCCGCAGCCGATCTCGAGGATCGAAGTGGGGCGATAGGTCGCGATCCGGTCGGCGATCCATTCGGAACGCCCGGTCCGCGTCGGATGATCTTCCTGTTCCCGAAAATAATCCTGACCGCCGCGAAGGGTCCAATATTCGCGAGGGTCGGCATAGAGCAAGCGCCGCTTCCAATCGGGCCAACGGCCAAGGGTACGGCGGAGGACCTTGTGCCAGGCGTAGCGCGGGCCTCGGTTCTTCCAGGCGGACCAGGCACGGACCGGTAACGGGAGTGGGACTGAGCGTTCCATCGCGCGACTCCGCCGGGCGAATCTTACCGCGCCGGATGACCGGGTTTCAGGCCGAGAACCTCAAGGAGACTCGACAGATGTTCTCCTTGGTCCCGATCCAGTCGCGGAGGAGTGTACGAGCCTTCCCAGTCGCGGTCAAGGCAGGCTGATCGGTGGGAGAACCGACCGGATAGACACTTTGGAGGAGTAATACCGGCTTCATTTGCGAGGGAAGAAACCGCGATATAGAATGACTTCGAAGAGAAGAATTGAGCGTCTTGCGAGACTCCCAAGGAATTCAGTCCGGCGATGGAAGGAGTGACAGGCATGGGGGTGGGTTTCGGGCGTTCCCGGGTCGCCGATCTCGCGTTTCAGGTATTCGGCAGGGCAATCCATCCCGACTGGTTCACGGTCCGGGCTCATCGCAGGATTTCGCAGAACATCTGGGAGGCGGACATCCGGATCATCGAAGGGGGTCATTCGGTGATCTTCCGCTCGGGAGACGTCCGCGTCGCCGAAGTGCTCGCCGGTCCCGAGACGAGTCTCCCCGAGCCTGGTCTGCTCTTTCATTCGCCCGTCCGGCACGAGCGGTCCGCCTCACTCCACCCCGGTGCCGGCCTGGTCTACCAGACCTGCTTTGAAGTCGAGCGTGTCGACCCCGAGGTCTTCACTCACCTCTGTGATGAAATTACGCTCGACGCCCGACGCGGCCGGCTCTTCCACAGCTTTCGTCCGGTCGATCGGATGGCCCCCGCCCCGCTCACCCACCTGCACATCGAAGCGCGGGTCAAAGGCCTGTCGATCCAGTCCATCCATACATTCCCCGCAGAATGCGCCATTGTCCGGACGCAATCCCTCTTCGAACCACGGATCGCCCGTCCCACTTGAAAACGACCCGGGCACGCACACAAGTCGAGCCATCGAACGGATCTGTGGTGCATTGGGCGGAAGCTTGCTGACAAATTTGGGGCGAAAGAGTGGTAATTTTCCCCGTTTCTGCGTTTAATGTCCTCTCTACCTCTCCGGCCGACAACCCTTGGAACCGACTGATTATCGACACGGTTCTTCAAGGAGTCTTCGGCACGCCAAGCAGGGCCGACCTAACCTGGTTTCAAGCATCACACCGTTGCGAACGGTTGCGCGGCGAGTGACACGATGCGAACCCGGATTCGCACTGCCCGGGGTTGCTCTCGGCGGCCCGAGAGCGCCGATAGTATCCTCCGAGGAATGCCCCTCGGGATCGTTCCGAGGAAATTTCCGAACCGATCACGGCACGCCGGGTCTCAGGCTGAGAGATGGTCACGCCGCCCGTTCTATTCATCTGACCATCAAAGTCTAGCGAGACATTGAGAGGGAGCCGCACGATGACTACGACCTTGCGAGGGAAAAACGTGCGGGACTGGAAAAAAAACCGACGGGGCTCGGATGCTTCCTAAGTAGAACGTGGGACTCGCGCCCGTGTTGCCATGACGACGTCGCAAACGACCCGATGGCGAGCACTCGAGTAAAATTCCGTTGGCGTGGTTCGACCACGTGGTTACAGTTCGTTGCGTCCCGACGAGAAGGGGTCCGGCAGGGCATTTTGCCAATCGGCCCGAGATCCGAAGGAGCTTGTTTCGATGCCCCAATTGCCCCCGCTCGACCGTGCCCGGGGATCTCTGCTCGGGTTGGCCATCGGTGATGCCCTGGGGGCTCCGCTGGAAGGTCTTAGCGCCCAACAAATTCGCGCCCATTACGGCGTGGTGGTCGACTACGTCGACGGCGCTCGAGCCTGGAAGAAGAAGCCGTACCGCTGGCGAATGCCCGGTTTGTACTCGGACGACACGCAGCAAGCGCTTGCGCTCTGCGACATTCTGCTCGAGCGGAACCGGATCGAGGCCGATCCCCTGGCCGAACTCTACCTTCGCCTCGCAACCCCCAAGGGGTCGTACGTCGGCTCCCATCGTGGGGTGGGCCGAAGCTTCCGGCAGGTGCTCAGCGAGTTGGAACGCGGCGTGTCCCCTCGTCAGACAGGGCAAGTCTCGGCCGGAATCGGTGCGGCGATGCGGATCGCTCCGCTCGGCCTCTATTTCGGCAACGACGAGTCCGACGAGTTGTTCGCATCGGTCATGGCGGCCAGCCTGATCACGCACCGCGATATCCGCAGCCTCGCCGGCGCGATGGCGGTCGCACATGCCGTCCGCCGCATGGCCAACGGCGACGCGCGAAATCCGTCATTCCTGCTCTGGGTGGCCGCCGACGTCGCTCGAAGCGAGGACAAGATCGCCGCCCTCTACGGCGATGTCGTCACCTCGCTCAGCGCCCATCCTCGGAGTATGTCACGGTCGATCGCCCATGCCGAGTCACTCCTCGACCTACCCCGCGACCGCGCCCTGGCCGCCCTCGTCGAGGAGGCCAACCGGCATGGTGCCGAGCCAACCTGCAAGCGGGCGACGATGGGCTTCCCCCCCGCCTGTATCCCCACCTGCCTCTATCTCTTGCTGACCACCGATAGCTTCGAGGAGGCAATCATCGAGGTGATCAACCTCGGTGGCGACGCCGACACCACAGGGGCCATTCTTGGTGCCCTGCTCGGTGCTCACTACGGGGTCGACGCAATCCCCGATCGATGGCTGGCTCGACTGCAAAATCGAGATGGCATCGAACTGCGGGCCGAAGCCCTGATCCGCCGCTCGGCCGAAGGACTGGAGATCCCCGACCTCGTCGAGAAAGAGCATGAACTGAGCGCCATGGAAGGTGCCTGCCGCGAGCGGCTGCTCACCCACTCCCAGAATGGCGGCGACCTCGGCGCCAATCGCCGACTTTGACCGACCCGCGACCGTTGTTGGCATGGAGGAAGAGACAACGCAACAGTCTCTTCCTTACCCCTTTGTTTTCGGGTAAACTGTCGCAACGGTTTCATAGGTACGTTCGTCGACCTTCGAGGGAGTGAAGGGAACGGGTGGGAAGTTTGTTGAGGGGAGACGGCGGGGCGATGAGCCGGATCATCCGCGACCCAATTAAGCGGCAACTTGACGAGGCAGAGGGCTATCTGATGCTCAATCTGCCTCGCAAAGCCATTGAGATCCTCGAACGCCGGGCCGACTGGGCAACGATGCAGTTCGAGGCCAGTTTCCTGAGCGGCGAAGCCCTGCGCTCGCTGGAACGTTACCGCGAAGCACTCAAACCGCTGGAAGTGGCCGCGGCCCTAAAACCGGCCGACATCGGCGTCGCGATCGCCCTCGGCTGGTGCTACAAACGCACGCAACGTCTTGCACAGGCCATCGACTCCCTGGAGCGTGCCGCCCGGCATAATGCCAAGACGCCCCAGCCGCTCATCCACTACAATCTCGCTTGTTACTGGAGCTTGGCCGGCAATGCGTCCAAGGCACTTGATGAGCTGACCGTGGCTCTCGACCTTGAGCCGGAGCTCCGCTCTCTCATCCCCGCCGAGCATGACTTCGACAAACTCCGAGGCAACCCGGAGTTTGAGCGACTCACCATCGGTCCCGCCCCGCTGGCCTAATCCGCGGATCATCGCCCGGGGCGTTCACTTCGTCTTTTTGTCTTCGGCGTGAGTCAGTTGAAGCTGAACCGGTTGGCCCAGCATCGCCTTCCAGCGCAGCTTCTGCGCCTCGGAAAGCACAGCGAGCGTCTGACGAGCCAATTCACCTTCGACGGAACTCGTGCGCTCACCTTTGGTGCGGCGGCGATTCGATTCGTCAACGGCCTTTTTCAGAGTCGTGAGCTGTTCGGGCGTTAAGTCCAAGAATTCCGCCACCGCCGGTCGGCTGACCAACGCGGACGGTCCTTCCCATTGGAGATCGATCTGGATGATCCGCTTCCGCTGGGTCTCGGACAGCCTGGTCTCGAACCATTGGCGTTGCTGCTCGTCGATCGCACGCCGTTCGGCAATCGCCTTCTCCCCGTTGAGTCCGCGCAGCCCGTTGGCCTTGTTGTAGAGCTCGCTGATCGCGGCCTCGGCGTCGTCAACCTGGGTGCGACTCAACTGGAGGTCGGCCTGGACGTCGCGACGGCTCAGGAGAAGCAAGGGGGCAGTCCGAATTCCAAGGCGGCTGTCAGGAAGCGCCTCGGTGCCTGCGCAGCAGGGCGAATTGGCGAGTGCCATGCTTAGTAGAAGCGCAGACGCAACGGCGGTCATTCCCTGACGCATGGCCGGATTCCCTCCCGCAAACCAGATCAATCCGATCCTTCACGACCTTCGCTCCGCCGTTATACGAGGATCAGGCCAACGGGGGAAGATCAGACTCGAGCCTGGCGCACATCGCAAAAGGCCCAGACATTGCCCCGCCCCGCGCAGACAGAAGCCCGACCTCCGATCGGAAAAAAAGGTCGGGCTTCCGGGTGGCTGACAAAGGGACCAGGCGAGGCTCAGGTGCTCCGTTTGGTCTTGGCTGCGGTCTTCTTCTTTGAGGCCGAGCTCTTCTTGCTATTCGCAGATTCCTTGGCGGCGTCGGCCTCCTCTTTCTCCTTTGCCGCAGCGGCTTCGGGATCGTAGTTGCGATCCAACTTCGCCAGGTCGAAGGGGGGGCCTTGCATCTTCTGGAAATTCTGATGCTGCTTCTTGGTCAACGTCTTGCCAATCATGGCAATCGACTGATCCTGAAGTTTTGTGCTCTGCTTCGTCATCGCCTCGCGACTCTTATCCATCTCCGCTTTAAATTGAGGATCCTGCTGCACTTTGGCCTGGAAGGCTCGAAAGTCGAATCTTCCATCCGCGGACTGGAAACCGGCCATCTGGTCTCGCCCCTGGGTGAACAGATTCCGCTGCGCCTGTTGTCGCTCATCGACGATCATGGCGATTTGCTCAATCTGCATCGGGCTCATATTCAACTTCGTCTGCATTTCAGGCTTGGTGACCGCCATCGGGCCTTCTTGTTGCAGTTGGATCTGATGAATTCGATCGCGCTGGGACTTGTTCAGAATCTTGCCAAGCGCCGCGTCGGTTTCCGCCTGCTGGCGTTCAAACATCGCCCGAAAGTCCGCACCACCGCCGTTGGGTCCGTTGCCAAAGCCATTGCCATTGTTCCCGCCACGCTGGCCCCGAGCCGCCGCTCCGCCGTTGGGATCGGCCCCCTTGGCAACGTCACCAGCCTTGGTCGCATCGCCATTTTTGGCGGCAGGACCACCTCGCGTGCGCCCGCCACGCCCTTTGGTCGACGGGGCATCGGCCTTCGCAGCGTCCCCGGCAGGGGGAGTCGCTCCCGCTGCGTTGGCAGTGGGATTGCCTCCTCCGTTGCGCTGCTGTGCAAACGAATCCCGTTGCGCTTTGCGTTGCTCGTCAATCTTGTCGGAGAGCGCCTTGACCTGCTCCTTCTGGGAGTCGGTCAACTTAAGATCCTCTTGCACATATTTATTGGAAGCCAAAGTCAATGGCGACGAAATCCGGTTCCGGCCGCCAAAGCCGCCAGGACCTCCACCACCACGGCCGCCACGATTACCACCGCCACCACCGCCGCCCGGAGCCTGAGCTTGGCTCACGGATTGCGCAAGTAGGACGACAATGACGAGTCCCATGCTTAATAAGAACGCGCGAAGTCGGGACATCTCTGCCTCCTAGGGGAATGACGCCTGGTTGTAACCAATGCGCAGAAGGGTGCCGCAAACGAATATAGGATGTAGCGCCATTCATGATCCGTGCGCCCCAGAATCCTTGGGGATTCTCGAACGTCCCCTCACTTTGAAGGATCCATGAACGTCGTGAGCGAGCACAAGGCCGTTGGCCCGGCGACCCCCACCTCGCGAGAGAGGGGGGAATCACCAGCACCAGGGTCGTCGCCACGTCAGGCTTAGAGTCTGTCCCAGAAGGCAAATCCTATCGGTGCTTTTCGATCATCTTTCGGGTGCCACGGGTTCCGTACTCGGACCCCGTGCGGGAAATCCTTGGCCGGGGCGCACGGGGTCCGAGTACGGAACCCGTGGCACCCAGCGTCCTTCCTTTCCCTAATGAAGCCTGACCTTCCGAGACAGACACTGAGATGGGTCATTCCCGCTCTTCTGAGCGGCGGGATCAGGCGCGTTGCTGCACCAGCCAGACGGCGAGGGTTGCCGCTGCGCCGATCGAAGCCAGGCGGACCATCCAGCGGTAGGAGGTAAAGCGGCGGCGAACGTTGCGTTCGAGGTCGTCCTCTGCAGACTGCGAGGCGAGGGAATGGCGCTGAAGGCTCGCCAGGGTGTTCATCCCCACGAGATAGACGAGCCAGAGAATCAGGAAGCCGACCCCCTGCTCAAGCCAGGCACGCCAGGGAATGGGCGGCAGGTGCGGGGCCCATTTCGAGGGAGTCGTCAACGGCCGATCGGATTCGTAAACGACGAGACGTGTGGCTTGGCTCGTCCGATCCATTCCGTCGGTCGCGCGGAGCAAGAGCGCGGCCGGTTCCGGCGTGCCGACCCGAGGCGTACCCCGAAGCTGGGCCGAGGTCGGGTCAAACGTCAGGCCGTCGGGAAGCTTGCCGTCGATCGCCCACCGAATGGGTCCACTCCCCCCCGTCGAGGCCAGCGCCACGACATAGGGCCGGCCTGCAATCGCCTCGGGAAGCATTTCCGGAGTGGCGATCGCAAGCGGAGTCGGGGCGGCTTTCTCCTCTCCCCCTTCTGATGAAGGGAGGTCGATGGCCTTGGGCAAAAGCGCCATGATGACCATGGTCAGCAGTAAGATAAAAAGAAGTGCGCCCGTGAGCTTGGTCACGACAACCGCGACGAACGAATCCTCGCCCGAACCGCCGAACTCCAGGCCGCCATGGCCACCTCGCCGTGATCGACGCATCTTTCCTCCTTCAAGCGGCCCGGAACGTGTCGTAACCCTGGCCCTGACCGGTAGCCCGCTCGTCGAACGTCTTCTTCATGATGTCTTGCCCCAAGAACAAGAGTTGTCTTATGCTTGGGTTTGCGGGGGGGTCAAGTCGAGCGTTATTGGCTCACCGACCTTCGGGAAGAACTCAAGCCTCTCAAGGATTGATCGGTTCTGGTTACCCCGCGCGTTAGGATTTTGACGGCAGTAGACCACAATCTTCGAGAGGATCTTACCTAGAGCCTCTCAAAGCTTCTTCAAGATCCCTGATTGAGTCACCAACTCCTTGAGAGTTCCCCAACCCGTTCCCGTAATTTTCGTGCAATGGGATAAGCTGGGACTCTCGATCGGTAATCTCGGCTTGTACCCTTTCGATGTCTTTGAGCATGATTGCATCAGCTTCACTGCCAGAGGTCAGGCCAATTCTCCCAAAGGACAGTTGTCTTCGGCCTTGCTCGAAGTTCGGTGACCTCTTCTCTACACCCTGCCGTCGTTTCTTCAAAGATCAGTTGGTAACTGCACCCGTTGCGGCGGCCATGGCCGCGTGCCGGTGCGCCCAGGACGGAGGTCTGCCCGTCATGCCGGGGGAAGGGTGTGGTGGCCACAGGAGAGGGCCGGGCGATCATCGGGTTACTCGGGGTCGCGGGGCTGGATGAGCTACTGCCGGAGAGGTGAACGGATCGCAAGAAGGTAGCCCTCCTCTCCGCTACAAGCCCATCGCTTCAAGATTCGAGCGAAAGGCGGCCAGCCTCGCGGACTTCCTCACCTTGGTCACGAGCGAGTCTAAACCCAGGAAGCAGAATGTGGTCACCCTGACGGAGGCCGGGGAAACCAGGCATTTGATCAACGGTTCCTGGAGCAGAGAGGGGATCTCTGTCAGAACGACCGGGTTGGGGTAATTCCCTGGGTTTTCTAGCTGCTGTTCCTTCTGTAGCTGCGAGAAAAACGTAATTTGCTCTTTTGTACGGTTCGCGGCGTAAGTGTAGGGGCCCATCGGCATCCGGATCTCTGGATGGGCCAGTTCGCACATCTCCATCAGGGCGTCAGCATCTTCGAAGCACGCCCGTTGCTCTTTGGAGGAGTATCCCAGCGAACGTTGCCAAAAGGCGGGCCAGAAGGGCCGGTTTCTTATGCCCACGACCCAGGCGGGGCCATTGCCCATCTTTAAAATGAACGAGTGCAAGTGCGGTACACCGTAGCGGTGAGCCTGCCAGGCAGCGACCGTTAGATGCAGGGCGAGGCCGGAGCAAAGGACGATGACCATCATCTGCTTGATCGTGAAGGCTGGAAGTCGCATCTAATCCTCCTTGTTGCGTGGCTGATTTGTGGGGCATTTGACCCCAGCAGTGCAGTTTGGGTGATGCCTTTGCCCCGGGCTGTCCGGAGTGGAGAGACGTTGGCGATCCGGGCGTCCCGGCGATTCCCCTCCGCTGTTCGCAGGCATAAAAGGCTGTTCCAGGCGATTGCGGTTCCCCTCCAAAGCTCGCTTTCGCTCGGTCGCGAAGTGGCGACTGCTTAAAGGCACTTTTTGTTTGGTGGGCAACCCTGGCTGACTCAACGTCATACATATTGGCTACCACCATGATTATGGTATAATCACAAGAAAGCCACAGAACGTTACCAATGCCTTCTGTTGAGGAGTCACGACGTGGACGGGAATCGGATCAGAGAGTACGAGGGGATCGGGCTCAAGGCGCTCGTCACGGCGGCTTACTGACTTCGACGTCCACGACGTCCGCGACCATACAAATGCACGCGTTACTCGCGCGTGTTGCTTCAAAGTAGACTCTGCATTAGTTCTGTCCGCGGACGTTGAGGACGTCTAAGACGTTAAACAAGGAGAGAGACTTGTGAGCGGTCTCCAGAAATCCAGCGCGACCTTACCGGCCTGGTTGCAGGAGCTTCAGCCTCCCCCGGTGGCCTGCTTGCCTGCCTCCTGAGCGGTTGCGACCCGCGAGGAGCCCTCACCACTTCCCTGGCGTCTTCTCCTGGCCGCCTGGCGCGCGTTGGGGCCATCGCGCGAACGCCCTCGAGTCCCAGGGCCTTCGGCTGGCGTGCGGCCGAGGGGCAGACCTTTACCGAGATCCTGCAAACGAAGCGCCGGGTGAAGCCTGACCTTCCGAGACAGACACGGAGCAGGACGTGAGTCCCGTGAAATCAAAACGAGCATGGCCGCCAAGACGACCATGCTCACGAAACCGAAGACGGCGGTAGAAGTCACGAGTGGAACGAAACGTACGAGTGTTTGTCCAAGCAACCATCGATACTGGTCTACGCGGCATCGTCCTTTGCAACAGAGAACCCTCTGTTACCGGAATCGAACATCTTCTTCACGATGTTGCGATAGAGGGCATTCCCTTGCTCCATGCTGACGTTCAGCAGGTCGATTGCATCTTTGAGGCTGTTCAAGGTCCGCGCTAGTTGATCCTGAGTGTTCCGGCTCGATCGCTCATAGGCCAAGGCCCACGAGTTCGACAGGGCCTCGATCGCCGCACAGGTGCGGTCGATCCCGCGCTTGATCTCCTCGAACTGGTCGGCCGAGCCCGCCTGATCGCTGAGCGTGGTCTCGATTCGCCCCAGGGCGGCGACGCCCCGGCGAAGTGTGTCGCCGGCTGCCCCCAAGGCCTCAAGCTCAGCGCCGATCCGGCCAATCGACTCGGCCCCGCGCTGAAAGCCGGACATCGAGTTGGGCAGAAGATCGATCGAGCGAGCGAACTGCTCGATCTGGGTGCCAAGTCGCGCGCTCCACTGCGCGGCCATCGTGTCCGCCCCGCCCACAGCCTGCGGCTCGGCGGCACCCACGCGAGGCAGCACGAATTCGACGATCCAGCGATCGACGCGTGCAAGCAGGTCTTCGGATCGACGGAAGACCAGCGTCTGGACGAGCATCAGTGCCGCACTCAGGAAGAGAGCGAGCAGGGTGCTATCAAACGCAATTTGCAGGGCCGACGTCACCCCGGTCAGGTTGTTCATGAACCCATCGAGGTCCTTGACCATCGGCAAGACCTTGCTGATATTCATCAAGGCCTTGGAGATGCCCTCGACGGTCCCGATGAAACCGATCACCGGCAAGAGATAGAGGATGTAACGGGTGAGGGTGAACCGGCCCGCGGAATGTTCCTGATCGAGGGCCGAGGCTTCCCGATTCAACTCCATCATCTGCGAGACGGACGGAGAGCCGGTCTCTTCGAGGTACGTCGTGAGCTGACGAACCCGGACTGGCAAGAGCCTCCGCTCCTCAAGGGGGATCGCGGTCGAGGCGGCTTCGCCCTCGCCGATCGAGCCGCAGGCAGCCTTGACGGTGTGGAGGAGAGCGGGAACCTCTTCGAATGCCTGCTCGTTCGCCCAAAGCTTGGCGAGTTCGCGGGTCAGCGCAATCACCGCCCAGAAGTAGATGGCGGTTCCAACGTATTGTTCCCAACCCCGCTCGAACATGAGCGTTGGGTTGAAAATCATCAGGCCGATCGGGAAAGCCAGGGCCAGACCCAGCATCGCAAGCGTGCCGGAGTAAGACATCCTGGAAGTGCCGTGAGCTCCGCTCGGCATGGGAAAGCCCCTTCCGTTGTGGGCCAATCAGACCTGTCGAGCGTGGCCGCTCGTCATCCTGACGAAGTTCGGTCAGCCCCCCCTACCATCGCGTTAATCGGCAAATTGTCCAGACGACTTGAGAATCAAGGGACCTGATCCGGGCTCGGCACGGTCGGTGAATCCCCTTCGTGCGGGGCGTGCGAGGCATCCGGCTCCGAAGCCGCGACAAACCGGAAGTTGCAGAAAGGGGCGCCTTCCATGAGGGTCTGAGTGCGCGAGAGCCGGATCGCGGGGTTGAATCCCTCGACCAGGGAGAAATCGCGCTGGCACGAGAGACTCGAGCCCAGGTCGGCCAGCCCCAAGGCGCGGTACATCTCGGCATAGCGACAGCGTGTCACATTAAACGAGAGACGCTCTTCGGTCCTCTCGAGCATTTCAAACTCAAGCGCTCCCCCCTCCCGCCAGCGATCGAGGCTTCCCGAAAAGGCGGCGAGGGTCGCTTCGCCCAACTGCGCCGCGAGTTCAGTACCGCTCTGACGGGCCAGGTCGGAGATGACGCGGCGAAGCAAGGACAAGGTTTTCTCCTCGCCAAGCTCGTCACGAACCGCATGGATGATTGGACCGACGATGCGTGCTTCGATCTCGCGTTGGTGGAGAAGACTGAGTCGGTGGGTGTCGGACGACATCAGGGGCAGGCTCCGCGAACCCGACAGAAACGCGAACGGATCGCCGTATGCCCTTCATTCTAACCGCTAGCGGCTGCGCTTGGTACGATCAAACCGGAATCGCGCGTAACCGATCCAGGAGTGTGGGCAGGTCGATCGGTTTGGTCACGAAGTCATCGGCTCCCGCTGCTCTGGCGCGTTTCTCGGACTGCCCCGACGAGTCGGCCGTGATCGCGATCACTGGAAGGTTGGCCGTCTCCGGATTGGCGCGAAGCCGCCGAATGAGCTCAACACCATCCATGATGGGCATCGCCAGATCGGTCACCACCAGTTGAGGGCGAAACGTCCCCACGCACTCCAGCGCTTCACGACCGTCCGTCGCTTCCATAACCTCGAAACCATGCATGCGAAGCAGACGACCGAACGCATAGCGCAGGAAGGGAGCGTCCTCCACTAAAAGTAATCGAAGCGTCCTCCCGTAAGAATCCCACATGGGATCAACTCCAACTGTAAAGGGCTGAACTCGGGGCACAGCTCGTTCGAAGCCCTCCCCGTTGGACACGAGCATGGCAGACGCAGATTCACAAACTCCGCCACCGTATTTCCCAGGCGGTCAAGCTCGAAACGAATTAGACAGCAAACTTCAGGCCAAGAAGTCGTTCTTGCTCAGATCTAGAAAAAAAGACGTGACTTGGCCGGGTGTCACGGGCATTGACCTTACCCAGTCATCGCGATCGTTGTGGAGCTCATTTCGGAGCGATCCAAGATGCTGCCGGTTCCTTGCTCAAGGCGGGTAGTCGCGCCTACGATGAAATGACTCCCACTGGATTCCAGGCTCGCTGAGGAATGCTCCGGAGGAACACCCCATGATGTCGACAACTTGGCACCCACTCCCGGCGAGACTCCATTACGGAACCAGCCTGATTCGTACGATCGCATGGCTGGTTCTGCTCGGAGTGACGGCAATCTTGGTACGAGCGGAGGCACACCGAACCACGCTGCCGGAGTCGGTTGCGGAGCACCTCGATATCGTCTATCGGAGCGTCGCCGGCCGTGAGGTCCGGCTCGACGTCTACCTGCCCACCGCCCCTCCCCCTCAAGGAGGCCGCCCGGCCGTGGTGACCATTCACGGCGGTGGCTGGCGTGGCGGAAGTAAGCGAGACATGAAGCTCATGTCGATCCAGCTCGCCGAGCACGGTTACGCCGTGGTGGCCATCGACTATCTCCTCTCCCGTCCTGGTCGGCCGAGTTGGCCAGGCAACTTCGAGGACACCCGGGAGGCTGTCCGCTGGGTCCGTCGCCACGCCGCCGACTATGGGGTGAATCCGGATCGAATCGCCGCCTTGGGGGTCTCGGCGGGGGGGCATCTCGCCGCCTTGCTCGGAACTTATCCCGACGGCCCCGTCGATCCGGACGCCCGCGACCGGTCCTCGGCGTCCGCTTCCCCGTCTCCATCCGCCGTCTCCGCGCGGGTCCAGGCAGTCGTCGATCTCTATGGTCCAGCCGACCTGCTCGCATCCCGATCCTCCCTCCCCTTACCCTCGACTCCCGTGACCCTAATGCTGGGCGGAACGCTCAAAGAAATGCCGGGACGCTACGAGGCAGCCTCGCCCGTCCACCACGTCTCGCCCGAGGATCCGCCGATGCTCCTGATCCACGGTCGTGACGATCGGCTCGTCCCTCTCGAGCAATCCCAGGCGCTCGCCGCCACGCTTGCCGAAGCCGGGGTCGCCCATCGCCTGATCGAGGTCGACAACGCCGCCCATGGTTTTGGATTCCACGTCCCAACGCGCAATATTCTGCCCGATGTGCTTGCCTTTCTCGCCTCAGTGTGGAACCCTACACACAGCGAGCGTTAAAATGGAGGGGTTGCGGCGATCATCCACGGTCCCGGCGGGGAAGGAATTCAGTTTCCAAAACTCCTTGCATTTTTTTGCTCGACTTGGAACGATTAGTGAATCCTTTCCGCAACAGGCACTCGGTTTCGAGCCGGAGGTTCGCCGAGGAGCCTTGTTTCGCGTTCGATCACGCAAAATGGAGGCGGCGTAGTGGATTCCAACACCCCAATGGGTGGGATGAACGCGCCCATCTCGGAACCGCTGGACTTGATCGATAACCTCGATCGGGTCCTCCATACCGCGGGCGATCGCCCATCCACCGACACGTTGCCGGCCTTGATCGATCCTGCCCTGGATTTCGCCGACCGCAAACTGACGCGGCGCCGGGAGGATATCGAGGAAAAGCATCGTCGGATCGCCGCCTTCCTCGACACGACAGGGCATGACGCAGTCGTGCTCGGACGGGGCGACTCGGTTTCCTGGTTCACCTCAGGAGGTGACCTGGGGCAGGATCTCAGCTCCGAGGTGAGCACGGTCTTGCTCTACATCAACCGAGGCAGCCGGGCCGTCGTGACCGACAACGTGCAGAGCGCCCGGGTCTTCGAGGAAGAGTTGGCGGGCCTCGGCTTCCAGCTCAAGGAACGCCCTTGGTTCGAAGACCCGAGTCGAGTCATCGACGAGTTGGGCCACAACAAGCGGCTGGCCTGCGACCTGGCCCACTCCCCGCGCCCCTGGCCGCGTGACGGCGACCCGTTTCGCGCCATGCGCCGCCCACTGACCTCCCTCGAGCGGCAACGGCTTCGTGAGCTGGGCCGGACCCTGACCTTGGCGGTCGAAGCCACTTGCCGGAACTTCGTGCGCGGGGAAACCGAAGCCGACATCGCGGGCCACCTCGCCCATCGTTTAATCCGCGAGGGCGTCGTCCCCGTCGACATGCGAGTCGCAGGTGACGACCGGCTCGAGCGCTTCCGCCAGCCGACGTTCAAAGCGGCGTCCATCGACAAACGGGTCACCATCACCGCCACGGGCCGCCGCTTCGGGCTCTGCGCCACGGTCTCACGAACGGTCTCGTTCGGGCCTGTCGACGAGAAGTTCGGTGCCTGCCACGCGTTGGCCGCCATGATCGACGCGACCTGCATCTATTTTTCCCGCGACGGCGAGACCGTCAGCGAAGTCGCGCGACGATCGAAGCGGATTTTTGAAAAATACGGACGCGGGCACGAATGGACGCTCGATTATCTCGGTTTCGTAACCGGCTACACCCCCCGCGAGTCGCTCCTGCTCCCTGATAGCCAGCTCGTCCTCACCCACGGGATGCCCCTTTGCTGGAGCCCAAGCATCGGCCCCGCGCGCTCCGGCGACACCTTGGTGGTCGACCGTCGCGGCTACGAGGTCGTCACGACCGCCCAGAACTGGCCGCAAATCGATGTGGCCGTCAAGGGTTTCGTGATCCCACGTCCGGGGATTCTGGAACGCTGATCCGTATTTTGAGGCCGAGCTTCCGAGCGAAACACAGAGAGCCTGCACCACTCCGATCGCTTGATACGGCCTATCTCACTCGATCGTTCAATCAAGAGCCTCTTCCGGAAAAGATCACGGGGGAAACTCGAGCGTGCTGATCCATGGCTGTCCTCATCGTGGGATCAAGGTCATCGACCTGATGGTCATTGTCTTGATCATCGGCCTCGGGTTCGCGTTGCTCCTTCCCCCCATCATGGCCGCGCGCGAGGCAGGTCGCCGAACACAGTGCGCGAATAATTTGAGACAGCTCGGTCTCGGCTTGCTGAATTTCTCCTCGAGCAAAAACCGGTTTCCAAACGCAGGGACGTTTTTCGACGACCCGCTCGTTCATGGCGGAACCCCGGCCAATTCGATCATCGCTCGGTCGATCGAGAATCCCGCCTCATTCCATGGAAAAGCTGACGCCTGGCTTCGCAACTGGATCGTCGACATACTTCCCTATCTTGACGCAAACGATCAATCGAACTTCTGGCGCTTTGATGAGTCCTACCTGAGCAGGAAAGGGCTCAATCCGGCATCGCCGTCGCCAAACAACTTCGAAGTCAGTTCGACGGCCCTCGGTGTTCTGAAATGCCCCAATGTTAGAACGCCGAAGCGCGGCCAAGGAATTCTAAGCTACGTTGTCAACGGAGGATACTCGCGCTGGCACGCAATCCCGTTAAGCTGGAATGGCGGGAAGAGGGATGGGCAATCAAAGAATGGTCAACAGCTCCGATGGACTCCTCCCGGAAGCACCTGGCAAGAGACCCAGGCGGTCAGTCATAAGCTTGGAGTCATGTTCCTGGGTACACACACGGGCGACCAGCCCTGGGACATCGCCACGGGACCGAACGACATCTCCGACGGATCAAGTATGACCCTTCTCCTCGCCGAGAATACGCTGGCAGGCTATTCCCCAGGGACGCGTTATTCAGGAGGAATCCCCACCAATTGGGCCTGCCCCCTGCCGAACTTCTGCATGTTTCTCGCGTCCGATGACGTTTGCCAATCCGCTCGATCGACGACCGATTGCCTGGCCGGGTCCTTGGAACCGGGCCCATCCGGCATGGATGGCAAAGGCTGGGCCTGGGCGAATCGGCCAGGGACATACGAGAATATTGGCTATGGCCAAAATCTGAGCGTCGAGGGCTCGTTCCCGTTCGCCAATAGCGGCCACTCCAATGGCGGCAACTTCGTTTTTTGCGACGGAGCGACCCGCTTCCTCAGTAACTCGATCGACGGCACGGTTTATGCCAAACTGATTAGCCCAGCGGGGGGACAACTTCCCCCGTCTCTGCTCCAAGGCCCATTAGCGCTCGACCGTTGGGAGCAGGCTCCATGAGTGCCTGCTCTCATTGGCACGAAATCTCATTCAAGTAATGGTTTATTGTCAGTCGGGTTGAACATTCCTCACTCGAAGTGCGAAGTACTATAGAGAAGTGAAGGGTCCGCCCTTCGAGAAAGGAAAATCTCATGCAAAGTTCTTGGAAGTTGGGCCGGTGGGCGGGAATCGACGTTTACCTCCACTCGACCTTCATGCTGATCCTGGCCTACGCAGGCATGGTGCTGGGCGGGTTCCCGGCGATCTTGCTTGTGGTGGCAGCCTTTAGCTGCGTCCTACTCCATGAATTTGGCCATGCGCTCATGGCCCGTAGATTCGGGATCGAGACAGAGGATATCACCCTCTACCCAATCGGTGGCGTGGCCAGGTTGCGGCGAATGCCAAAGTCGCCCGGGGCCGAGATGGCGATTGCCCTGGCTGGCCCCGCAGTGAACGTCGTGATCGCCGCGATCCTGGCCCTCGTGTTGGGACTCGGCCTGTTCGATGGACCGGGAACCCCTGTGATCCTGGGTGCGTTCGCCATGAACCTGCTGTCGATCAACATCGTCTTGGTGTTGTTCAACATGATCCCCGCCTTCCCGATGGACGGTGGACGCGTGTTGCGAGCCGCGTTGAGCGGCTGGCTGGGCCGGGTCCGGGCAACGATGATCGCAGCATCGATCGGCCGTGGGCTGGCCACCTTGTTCGGCCTCTACAGCCTGGTACATGGCGACTGGTTCCAGGTCATCCTGGCGATGTTTATCTACGTCGTGGCCGGAGCCGAGTTGAGGCAGGTGCTTGCCGAGGGGCGCTCGGATTCCGATTCGGACTCGCATAATGGCTCAGATGACGTCTGGGTCGCTCCGCCTGGCTTTCGCTGGGTCAGCCGCGGCAAAGGCGTCTGGCAGCTCGCCCCGATCGTGGTCCATACCTCCAACCGACCATCGCCATGGCGCTGATTCCGATCGTTGAGCTTGGAGTCGCCGAAGCCTACGAGATTCTCACCGTCCGCTTCGGCCTGATTGACCTGCCCCCTCTCGAGGCGATCGAGAACGAGGATTGGGGGCGTGACTTCCTCCTTAGCCAATTCCAAGACCTGCCCGCCAAGGCTCTCGCCGAGGCGGGCCTTTCTTGGGATGACCTCGCAACAAACGAGCCGGCCGATCGTTGAGCGGACGGATCAAGCGATCGTCAGACGCCCCAGGGGCGGACCATTCCCGAGGCACTCAACGACTCGTCATCCTCAGCAACAATCTGGAACCGGAGACCCGGCTCGACCGGGACCGGCCGCGACAATCTGAGGCTCAGGCAGGTGCAATCGCGTTCGTCGAACGACCCCAGCGGCGTTCGGTCACGAACGGTCGCCCAGACATCGGCGGTTCGGATTCGGACCCGCCACGTCGTCCCTGGCAAACATTCGAGCAAGAACGTGTCCGCCTTCGCCGGGTCGTTGACCGTCACCAGGGCCTCGATCCGGTCGACCTCACGCGCATCGGGAACCTGCGGTGAATGTGACATGGGTATTCAAGCTCGAAACGGCCGGTCTTGGTTTTTAGGGGGCCGGAAGTTCTTTGATCTTGAGACTGCGCCATTCAAAATGTCCGTGCTCCGCCTGGAGCCCGATATGCCCCTCGGGAAGCACAATCGCATCGGACACGGTAACGGGAACGCCGTTCAACGACGCCTCGACGTGCGTACCGACCACCTTCAAGCGAATCAGCTGCCATTCCCCCGTACCTTTCATCGCCTGCTTCAATTCCGCAGCGTGCCGATCGGAGGTGGGTGGAGGGGTGCCATGGCCGAACACCTTGAAATTATTCTCGGAATCGCTGACCTGCAATTGGTAGCCGCGCGCGGGCCAGTGCGGATCCTCGGGTGAGCTCTCGGTGGACGTTCGGAAGAAGATTCCACTATCCGAGCCCTTGTTCACCGCGCGATATTCCGCCTCGAGCTCAAAGTTCTTATAACGCTTCTCGCTCCGTAGCCAGCCCGTACCGCCATCATTGACGATCACTCCGTCGCGCACCACGAACCGCTGGGTGTACTCGAGCGTCCACCCGGCCAGAGTCTTGCCGTCGAACAGCGCCACGGACGCCGGCTCGTCGGCCTGACTCATGGCGACCAAGACGACCGTCAAGGCAACGCCCGCAAGTGTCGATCTCAGGCGTGTCATTGACCGGCACCTCCACCACTGTCGCCATGCATCTCGTTCATCACTTCGAAAACAACCATGCCACAAAAAAATGACCTGGCTCCCGAAAAAGCCGCGACAAGTCTCTCAAAACCGAATCGAGTCACGGTGGCACGCAACAAATGAACGTCTAAAACTCAGTGGCCAAGGCCGGGTGGGGTGGTGGAGGAGGCCGCCTGGAGAATCGCGGCGGTGAAGTTGACGAGATCCCTTTGCTTGCGGGCAATCGTCGCCAGCCGGTCGGGTTGACCAGCCCGCTGACAGAGTTGAGCAACGCCCGGGCAGATCAAGCTGGACTCCGGAATCCCCGCCAGGTGCTCGGCCGCGAGTTCGATGGCCTGGTCGAGCCGGCCAAGTCGTACGAGCAGGCCGACCAACACCTGCGCCGAGAGGGACGTTTCCGGCCGATCGGGATCGGAGGTTTCGAGCTTTCGGCGAAAATGGGCCAAGCCGAGTTCGACATCGTGGCCGAGTAGTACGGCAAGGTAGATCGCGTGGTCATCGAACGTTTTCTCGAACGGCGGCTCCCCCTCATACTGATGCCGTTCGGAAAGCCGGCGGCCATACTCACAGAGTCCGGCCGCGAACGTGAGCGTCTCGGGGTCAGTCAACATGGGAGCCAACCGGACCGTGGCCGACAGGTGGGAAATGTCGATGTGGTAGGCGTCTTCCTGGAAGAGCCAGTCGTTCCCGGCAATCAGGGCCGGGATGAGGCTTCCTTCGGCCGGCAGTGGTTGGCCGCGCTGGGCAATTTCCGCCCGAAGGTTCGCGGCCAGATGCTCATGGAGTTGGCGGACCAGGCGATCAGAGCAGGCGACGCGGATCGCCTCATCGTGAGGGAGATGTTCGAAGGACGAGATCGCCGAGCAGGTTCCATAGTGCGCGAGGATCAGCTCAAAACCCTTGCGCGGATTGGCCCCTTGATTGAAGGCGATCTCGACGATCTGGTTGATCTGCTCGTCCCCTTCGACCGGTTGATAGGCATCGATGGCCTGGCGGACCGGCTCGGGCTCGCCAATCGCCCGGAAGTAGGGCCATGCCGACGCGATATCACCCGTGTTCAAGAGCCGGTTGCCGACCGATCGGATCGCCTCGACATAGCGTTCTTCGTACTGAGATCGAGCCGGCTCCGGCAAGTCGCCGAGGGAGCCAACCTGAATCAAGGGGAGTCCCAGCTCATGGCGGGCCCGTAGTAAGAGCGCATCGAGCAGAGCACGAAACTCCCCCCGTTCGGCGAGATGATCGACCAGTTGGTCGAGTGCGGCTCGAGGCCCCGAGGCACTCAGCGTCTGCTCGAGCGTGCGAAACGCCTCGGCGTCCTGAACGGTCACGTCGGGGGCGATGGTCATGTCTCAAGGGCTCCTGCGGAGTGCGGAGGCGAGTCAAGGGCGGGGCCGGTGGGACGGTCTCAGCTCAACGGGTTCGTTCGTAACCTATTGAGCGTCGGACTTGGCAGGGTCGATGGCGGTGGCTGGAGCACCCGGCGGGTCGGCGTCGAGCTTGGCCCCTTCCGACTTCTTCCAGGTCGTCCAGCATCGTGTATTATAACAGTCGACAATCACGTCGCGTGCTTCGTCGATCGAGTCGGTCACGATCAGCAGATTCATGTCCTCGGGCGAGATCGCGCCGTGGGCCAGTTGCGTTCCCTTGATCCAGTCGAGCAGGCCGTTCCAGTAGGCTGAACCGAAGAGCACAATGGGGAACCGACTGATCTTCCGAGTCTGGACCAAGGTCAAAGCCTCGAACAGCTCATCCAGGGTACCGAAGCCGCCCGGAAAGATCACGAACCCATTGGCGTATTTCACAAACATCGTCTTCCGCACGAAAAAGTAGCGGAAGTCGATCGAGAGCGTTGTATATCGGTTTTCCGACTGCTCGAACGGGAGTTCGATATTGCAGCCGACGGAGATTCCGCCCGCCTCGAAGGCGCCCCGATTGGCCGCTTCCATCAGCCCCGGCCCACCGCCCGTAATCACGGCGAAACCGGCCTCGACCAACTTGGCCCCGAGCCCTCTTGCTTCGGCGTAAAACGGGTTGTTCTCGCCGAACCGGGCCGAGCCGAAGACCGCCACCCCCGCGCCGACCTCGGCCAGCGCATCGATCCCGTTGACAAACTCACCCTGGATCCGCAACACGCGCCAGGGGTCGGTGTGCGTGAACGCGGCCAGTTCCGGAGCCTGTGCCTGCGGCGACGGAGGCACTGGGCGATTGAGCAGCTCCTCGTCCTCCGTCGGACGACTCCCCGGGTGAAACCGAGGAGGAGGGGGCTGAAGGATTTTCCGGCAAGCAGCCTCAGCGCTCTCACCGTTGGTGTAGGAAGGGGAATCTTGATTCCGTCCTGCATTCGAATCGACACGGTCCATCTTTAAAAACTCATCGAGAAACGCCGCAGATCGAATTCATCTTCAAAAGTCCTCGCTTTCGAATCGCGGCCAAAGAGAGCGAGAACCTGGCTTCCTGCGAGCCTTTCCGGGCATTCGGCGTTACTCGACGTAAGTCATTGCCAAGCAAACAATTACTCTGATTAAGTGAACCGCTAAACCCAAAACTCCTCAATCAATAAAGACTTGTGGGTTTTTCGCCCTGAATACTCGGGCAGGCTCCTTCGCATCCGACTGAAATTGTACGCCCCGTCACCGCATGAGCCTACCCCCCTTTTGCCCGATCGCGATTCCTCGCGCAACGGTGAAATTCCGCAGCAAGCGGGTCAGAGGTCGGGCCTCGGCAATCAGACAGGTCAGGCCACCATTCCCTCTTCTACGGCCCCTGGCGTAAAATGGTTTGCTATTGCCTACCGAACGAGTCCTAAGACGACATCCCCCATGCCAACCTCCGCCTCACCATCCACCATGAATGAGACGCTCAGGCAGAGTCGATTCCTCAAGGCCTGCCGCCTCGAGCCGACCGACGTCACCCCGGTCTGGCTCATGCGCCAAGCCGGGCGCTACATGTCTGAGTATCGCGAGCTCCGCGCCAAGGTTTCCTTCCTGGAACTGTGCAAGAACCCCGAGCTTGCGACCGAGGTGACGGTGACCGCCGCCGAGCGGTTGGGCGTCGACGCCGCGATCCTGTTCGCGGACATCCTGCTGATCCTCGAGCCGATGGGGCTCGACCTCGAATTCGCCAAGGGCGAAGGACCAGTCATCCACAACCCGGTCCGGACCGCGGCGGACGTCGATCGGATCCGCTGGATGGAGGATCCCTCCCCGCTCGATTACGTCTACCGCGCAGTGACCTCGATCCGGTCGGCACTTCCTTCGGGAATCCCCCTGATCGGGTTCGCGGGGGCTCCCTTCACCCTGGCTTGCTACGCGATCGAAGGAGGGGGGTCGCGTCATTATGAAAAAGCAAAGACGTTCATGTATCGCGATCCGGGCGCCTGGGATGCGCTGATGGAACGGCTCGTCGCCGCGACCACCCTTTATCTCAACGCTCAGGTCGCTGCGGGAGCGCAGGTGCTCCAGATCTTCGATAGCTGGGTCGGTAACCTCAGCCCCTTTGATTACCGCCGGTTCGTTCTCCCTCACATGCGCCGGCTCTTCGAGGGTCTTGATCCCGCGACCCCCGTGATCCACTTCGGGACCGACACCGGCTCGCTCCTAGAACTTCAGCGCGACGCCGGCGGCGATATCATCGGGCTCGATTGGCGGGTCGAATTGGATCAGTCCTGGAATCGGCTGGGCCCCAAAGTCGGCGTTCAAGGGAATCTCGATCCCACCTTGCTCTTCGCACCGATCCCCGAGATCCAGCGCCAGACAAGACGAATCCTCGACCAGGCGGCGGGCCGGCCCGGTCACATCTTCAACCTCGGACACGGCATCTTGCCCACCACCCCCGTGGACCACGTGATCGCACTCGTCGAAGAGGTCCATTCGTACCAACCCACCCCGACGAACTAAGGCCACGGACGGTCCCAGGGGTCGGTTCTCCTGTGTTCTTCCAGGTGAGCGGGGGAGCGGCTCGCTCCCCCGCTCACAGCCGATTCCCTGAATATCGGGATGGTCGGCTCAATCCTTGGCCACAACGAACTCGCAGGATAGGCCGCTTTGGCAGTCATCATCCGCTTGAATGCTCACTCGACGCGAGGACAGCTTCGGGAACCTGGATCTCGCAAGCGGCCCCTTGAAACGGGCGAAGCGTGTTCGCGATCTCGGCATCGCTCGCCAACTCGAGCCAGGCGGAGAGGCGCTGGCGGCCCGTCGAGATCAAAGCAAACGTCTGACGAGCGAGCGGTAAGAAGAGCGGCTGCGCCAGGCGGAGCGACCACTCGCGGTATTCTTCCAGGGCGTAGAGGCACATGATCCAGGCCTGCGCCTCGCGGTAGACGCCGCCAACGTCCGAGACGACGACGAGGTCGTCGACCGCTTCGGGTGACGCGAGGTCGGGAAAGATCCGCAAAGCCCAGTCTGAACCTTTGGGAATGAAGACGAACTCCAAGAATGCCGGCTGTCGCATGAGCCAGCGCCGAGCCCAGGTGCAGAGTCCGCACCGGTCGTCATAGAGCACGAAGAGACGTCGCATGCGGAAGCCCTCCCATAAGCCAAAAGGCGGGAGAGAACGCGCTCTCCCCCGCTCCACCGACCCGACTTCACTCGATGGCCCACCCTCAGGAATGGCTGAATTCTCGAGCCGGCTCAATGAAACGTTCGGGCAGAATCGGTGGTTTTTGGCTACGAAGCATCGAACGCCGACGAAGCTTGGAGAACAAGTAGAGGTTGAAGAAATGCATTCCTCCCAGAACCAGCAACACCACACCGACCTTCGTGCTCAGCGTCTCAATCGCCCCAGGCAAATCCACCGGACGATCGCCGTATTTGAGCGCGAGGCTCACATAGCCGAAATTGACCAGGTAGAAACCGACGACAAGTAAGTGGTTGACGGAATCGGCGAGTCTTTCGTTCTCGAGGAAGGCGTCGATCAGGAAAACACGGCCGTTCTTCATGAGCGTGCGGGCCACCCAGATCGTGAGACCGATACTGATCGTCAGATACGCGAGGTAGGAGTAGACGACGTACATATTGCAGACCTCCCTTTCGGTTGCGGCGATTAACACGACGCGAACCGTCTGAAACTCACGGGCATTCGTTGGGATCCGGCCACTCCTCCCCAACCGAGACACCAACCGGTTCTTAACTCAACTGCAAAAAAAAGAAGCAAACCCGGGCGACCCGATGCCCGATGGTTCCCGGCCCAAACGGGGCGGTATACTTGGGGAGTGGCATCCGAATCTCAGCCTGAGCAGCACCATGTGGCCTGATGCAAACGAGACCCAGGTCCTGCTGAAACGCGTCGAGCAAGAGGGAGCCTCGGCGACGGAGCGACTCTGGGAGCGACACCGCGAGCCGCTCCGGAGGATGATCCTTCACCGCCTCGACCGTACAATCGAACGACGAGTCGACGCGAGCGACGTTGTTCAAGAGGTGCTTCTCAAAGCCAATCAGCGGCTGGCGGATTACCTGCGCAATCCCGCGATGCCGTTCCACCTTTGGCTGCGCCACATTGCCCGGGACCACATGATCGACGAGCACCGGCGACATCGCGTTGCCGCCCGTCGCAGTCTCGATCGCGAGCAGTCGCTGGCCGCCCCCGCTTTCGTCGATCGCTCATCAATGGATCTGGCAGCGCAGCTCCGCGACCCGAACCTGACCCCGGCGGCCGCCGTCTTGCGGCACGAGTTGGAACGACGCTTTCGCGACGCGCTCACCCAACTCGACGACAACGATCGTGAGATCGTGCTGATGCGCCACTTCGAGCAACTCTCCAACGGCGACGCCGCCCGGCACCTCGGCGTGAGCGAAGCCGCAGCCGGGATGAGACACCTCCGCGCCCTCCGCCGACTGCGAACAATCCTCGGGGAAACTCCGTCGCTGAAGGGAGAGGCATGAGCGAGCCGCGTTCGCCCCATGACCGTGATCAGGACGTCCTCGAGTCGACCGAGCACGAAACGCAGCTCATCGCGCTGCTCCAAGAGCTGACGGACGAGCTTCGGCAAGGGCTCGTACCGGACGTCGAGAAGGTTGCGAGACGTCACCCCGAACTTGCGGACGAGCTTCGTGACCTCTGGGCCACGGCGCGGATTGCCGAAGAGTTGGCCGCGCCCTTGAAAGAAACCGCCGCCTGGTCCTCCAGTTCCCGTCACGGCCTCTCACAGAAGCCGACGTTACTGGAGCCGGGGACTCAGCGACTCGGCAACCACCAACTCCTCGAAGAGTTAGGCCGGGGAGGCATGGGAGTCGTCTATCGCGCCTTGGAGCTCGAGCACGGCCGGATCGTGGCGTTGAAATGCCTGTTGCGCGGCGAGTCGGCCGGCGCGAACGACCTGGCCCGATTCCGCGCGGAGACTGCGGCGGCCGCCAAACTCGCTCACCCTCACATCGTTCCCTTACATTATGTCGATGAGCACGAAGGGCAGCCCTACTTCGTGATGACCTACATCGACGGCACAACACTGGCGAAACGTCTGGCCGATGGACCGATGACCGCCACCGAGGCGGCGAAGCTCTTGGTCCAGGTCAGCCGTGCCGTGCAGCACGCCCATGGCCAAGGGGTGCTTCACCGCGACCTGAAACCGTCGAATATCCTGCTCGACCGGGATGGGGAAGCGTATATTGGTGACTTCGGCCTTGCGAAGTTGATCGACGTCGATGGCAGCCTGACCCAGAGCGGCGCGATCCTGGGAACGCCGAGTTATATGTCGCCCGAGCAGGCCTCTCGCAGTTGGGGCCCGATCGGCCCCGCCAGCGACGTTTACAGCCTGGGGGCGATCCTCTACCAGATGCTCACCGGCCGCCCCCCCTTCCAGGCCCCCTCCCCGCTCGATACCGTTCTTTTGCTGCTGGAGCAAGATCCGGTCCCGCCCCGCCTCCTCAACCCCAAAGTCAACGCCGACCTCGAGATGATCGCCCTGAAGTGTCTTCAAAAGGCACCCAACCTCCGTTATCCAAGTGCGGCCGCGCTGGGAGACGACCTCGACGCCTACCTGGCTGGTGAGCCGATCTCGGCACGCTCCACGACCCTCCGCGCTCTGGCGGCGCGGCTCCTGGGCGAAACGCATCACGCGGCCGTCCTCGAGAACTGGGGAATGCTCTGGATCTGCCACAGCGTGGCCCTGGTCCTCTTCTTCGGACTCACCAACGGACTGCTCTGGCGGGGAGTCTCCGCACGCTGGCCCTACGTCACCATCTTCACCGTCGGCCTCGGGGCCTGGGCAGCCTTGTTCTGGACCCTCAGGCGCCGCGGTGGCCCGATCTCCTTCGTCGAACGACAACTGGCCCACATCTGGGGCGCGGGTGTGATCGGGATCAACCTGATCTTTCTCGTCGAATGGCTCCTCGGCCTGCCCGTCCTGACCCTCGCGCCCATGATCGCGGTCATGAACGGAGCCCTCTTCTTGGTCAAAGGGGGCATTCTCTCGGGAAGCTATTATGTCCAGGCTGCGCTGACCTTTCTCGCGATCGTCCCCATGGCCCGATTCCCGCGCTTCGCTCCCATCATCTACGGCGTCGTCGCGGGACTCTGCTTCTTCACCACCGGCCTGAAATACCACCTCCGCTATCGACGGACCCGACGACTGGCAGAGAATCGGCTCTGAGTGTCTGTCGCGAAAGGTCAGGCTTCACGGGAAAATGACGGACCTTGGGTGCCACGGGTTCCGTACTCAAACCCCGTGCGCCCAGGCCAAGGCATTCCCGCATGGGGTCCGCGTACGGAACCGCATGGCACCCGGAAGATCCGCAAACACTCCTGGGATTCGCCTTCTGGGACAGACTCTGAGCCGGATGGCACGCGATCAAGCGAGGAACAAGCAGACCCTTGGCTCTCATCGCCCCCGCCGTTCACGGAAGCCCGCAAGACCACCTAACCAAACCCGCGAGCTTGATATCGAGAACGAAGGAATTGCCCCCCCTGCTCCCCATTCTCCGACCACTGATCGCAACGACACCTAGCAATTCCAATTCCACAGGAACGGCTCATTCGACGAGCACAGACAATCGGCTTTCAAAGGCCAATCTTACTGAACCTACAACCATCTTCTGTTCGTGGTTCACCTGAGAATTCACGGTGACAGAGAGTCTGTTCAATCCGACTCGACAAGACATTCTCAACGCAGCGGACTCGTCCTAGCCCCTGTCGTTTGACCGTCAATTGCTTAGGATCAAAATCCCATGACGAGTCTTGAGAATGCTTGCGCATTGCCGAATCGGCAGGGCGATCGACGAAGCATCTCTCGGGCGATTGGCGGTCGCCCTTGAGGCTGTGATGAAACCTCAACAGCGCACTTCTCGTTCCCAGGAGATTTGATCCTGCGTTGCACGACACGACTCACGATCTCCAGGCCATAACGACATGCGGCTTGTGCACAGACACATTGCAAAAATCGCAACGCTATGCCTTAAAACAACTTGCGATTCCAAATACTGATTCGCCGACCGACTTTTATCAACAAGCAAATCCTTGCAATACCGGGTGAACACTCCGCCCTGCTTCAGATCTCCAAAATACGGATATGCCTTTTCTAACCTCCTGTAAATGGCCAGATTTCCAGAAATAGGATAATTTCATTGACACGGTCGTGTCGTGACATGATGCTGCAGAGACTCGCTCTCGAATGCTTCCATTCGGTGGCGGTTTACACTGACACCCTGATGTCATCAGACTCAATCACGTTTTCTCAATCCACAATTGTCATTCGTGTCTTCCGACGGGATGCCGTCTGCCTGGCACGGGTGGAACGGTCCCGCTTTGTTTGGCGCGGCCACACCCTTGCCACTGAGATGTGAGGGGGGGGTATGATGAAACGCTCACGCGGCTTTACTTTGATTGAGTTATTGGTGGTGATCGCCATCATCGCAGTCCTGATCGCCCTGCTCTTGCCGGCCGTGCAGGCGGCACGCGAGGCCGCCCGCCGCGCCCAATGCATCAACAATATGAAGCAGCTCGGTCTGGCGCTGCACAACTACCACAGCACCCTGGATACCTTCCCCATCGGTGAGATGCGCCCCGGCATCGGACCCGATGGCCAAAACGGGGCGTGGCAGTACTGGAGCTGCCTTGCGCTGATGGCACCGTACATGGAACAGAGGGCCGCGTTCAGCTCCCTGAACTTCATGTACGCCGCGCCTTCGGACCCTCAGAACACGACGACCCTGAACATGACCGTGGCTTCGTTCCTCTGCCCGTCGGACGGAGGTCGCGACCCCCTGATTCAGAACAACTACAAAGCCAGTACCGGCACGTTCGCCAAGGTCCAGAGGGGGGGCGGCAGTAATGGACAGGGCCAAGGGCGCGCCACGAACGGCCTGTTCACCGTCGACCTTTGCTACGGTGTTCGCGACTGCCTTGACGGGACATCAAACACCATCGCATTCGGCGAGCAGATGGGCGGCGACGGCCAACGGGGCCAGTGGAGCCGTTCCGACGGCTGGGGGGGTGGCGTCGGTGTCTGGGCCCTGACCGCGGATGGCGACCCGGTCACGGGGAATGCCCAAACCGAATTCAGCCTCTACAAGCAAATGGAAACTCAGTGCGACGCCAATGGCTACCGTAAGGCTGGCGTCACCGAAGCGAATTGGGCGGGAAGGTGGTGGACCGTCGGCGGATTTGAACTCTCACTCTTCAACACGATCCAACCCCCCAACGGCCCGCACGTCATGGGTTGCCGATCAGATTGCAGCCCCGATTGTTGGCCTGAACAGAACGGCCTGGCAATGGCCACCAGCCCACACCCCGGTGGCAGCGGCTTCTTGATGGCTGACGGCAGCGTCCGCTTCATCAAGGACAGCGTCGCCCAGCAAACCTACATGGGCCTCGGCAGCCGGAATGGCGGTGAAGTGATCAGCTCCGACTCGTACTGAGCACACTCTGTCGAGCCTGATTGGTCGCGGAGCCCGGTCGACCCACGGCGGATCGACTTGTACGCTCAGTTCATGATCCAGATCATAAAACCATAAGACTCCATTATTTATCGTAGGCAAGGGTGATTTCATGAATAAAAAAGTCTGCCGGCATTTCCTTGTGCTCTGCCTCCTCCTCGCAACCTCTTCGTTGCTCACGCTGGCAGGCTGTGGGGACTCGTCGAATTCGGCTGCGGCCTCCAAGGACGCCTCGAGCGATTCCATCTCGAAGTACGAGCAGGAGATCGCCAAGAGTAAGACGGCCGCTCCCAAGAAAGGCGCCAGGTGAACTGAGTGGGCTTGGACACACACTCAAGTGTGTTCCACTATGCACATGATAGCCGGTGTGCATCCCCTCTCGTTTTCTAGCCAGCCAGAACCAAGGTGCCAGGAACCGTTTGCTTCAAGATAGCAACGGCTCTTGGCACTTGTCTTTTATAAGTCACCTCGCGGACAAATGAAGTGTCGACATTTCCATTATTGTCTGCCTTCGTCCGTTCCGTGCTCCCCAACGACGGAATTGCCGATTGAGGGCTGGACACAACAGGGACAGACGTTCACAATGCCCACCTGGTAACAACCTGTCCGCTTGTCCAAAGGAGACGCGTGATGAACTTGCCGAAGCCGCTGGCCTGCTTCTACTTGGCTGCCGCGATCCTGGGGCTCCCTGCAATGGCGCTCGCCCAAGAAGGCCACCCGGTCCCGAAGCCGTCGGCTGAGCACAAAATCCTGGCTGAAGACGAGGGGACCTGGGACGCAACCATCAAGTCCTTCATGGCCGGGCCCGACGCAAAGCCAACGGTCACCAAGGGGACCGAGGTCAACACAGTCCTGCACGGTGGGCTCTGGGTGCTCTCCAAATTTGAAGGCAGCTTCGGTGACGCGAAGTTTGAAGGTCGTGGGCAGTTCGGCTACGACCCGGCCAAGAAGAAATACATCGGCTCCTGGATCGACTCAATGAGCCCCACTCTCGCGGTGCTGGAGGGGAGCTACGACGCCAAGACCAAGACGATGACCTACACGGGCGACGGGTATGATCCCAACACCAAGGTCAAGTACACCCAGAAGATGGTCACCACGATGAAGGACGACGGCACGCGCGTCTTCACGCTCTACATGAAGTTCGATGGGGCCGGGGACGAGATCAAGTTTATGGAAGTGGATTACACGAAGCGGAAGTGAGGCATGGCAACTGTGCGGGCCACCTTGAGGGGTGGTCCGCACAAGTCGCTCGCGCTGAAGGGTCGGATCGCCTTGCGGATTAACGGGGAGGCGGGATGACCGGGCCGTTCAACCCGTCGTCGCGAGGTGTCAGGCGGGTATCCACGTCGATGTTGTCGATCACGACCTCGTTGGGAGCTTCGCCGGGATGATCGTGTTGAAGACTCCGGCGCTGGATTTGATCGAGTAGGTGGCCGGCGTCGAACCGTTCGCCCAGGTAGTAACGACGGACATCGGGGTTGAGTAGAACCTCACGCGGAGTTCCATAGGCGAAGACTTGCCCTTCGCGAATCAGATAGCTCCGGTCGGTCACCTCAATCGTTTCGCGAAAGTTGTGGTCGGTCAGGAGAATCCCGAGGTTGAACCGGACGGCCAACTCGCGGATCGAGTCCTGAATCTCGTTGACCGTCTTGGGGTCGATACCCGCGAACGGCTCGTCGAGCATGATCAGCTTCGGGTCAGTGATCAACGAGCGGGCAATTTCCAACCGCCTTCGTTCACCGCCTGAGACCCGATTGGCCTTGGTCCTGCGAATATGGACGAGTCCGAACTGGTCGAGCAGTTCGTTCTGGCGATCGATCCGCTGCCGGCGGTTCATCTTGGGAATCGTCTGGAGGATCGCCATCAGGTTGTCTTCAACCGAGAGTTGCTTGAAGACGCTCGAATCCTGGGCGAGGTAGCCCATCCCGAGCCGAGCCCGCTGGTACATCGGCATATTCGTGACATCGCGACCGTCGAAGGTGACCTTACCGCCGTCGGCATTGATGAGGCCGATAGTCATGCGGAAGCTGGTGGTCTTGCCTGCGCCGTTAGGACCGAGCAGGCCGACCACCTCACCTTGCGAAACGTCGAAGGTCACACCGTTGACGACTTTACGGCGTCCGTAAAATTTCTCTAAGCTGCGGACTTCCAGCAAAGCCATGGGCCGATCCTCCGTGAAGACCCATGAGGGCCATTAGACCGCGTCCGGCGGTCAGCGAATCCACTTCATCCGTTCAAGATAGGGCCGGAACGGAATGCGAAAATCGGGGTTCAGGCGGATGTCCGGCCCGAAAGGCTTTCCGTGCGGCCAATAAACAAAGAAGGCTTTCCCCGTCAGCAAGTTCCTGGGAACTTCCCAACTCGCCCGATCCGACGTATCCCAGCCAGCGCCCGGCTCGTCGATCGGAATACTGAGTCTCCGGCGGTCGTCGTTGTTCCAACCTCGGCTATCCCGACTCATCGGGCTGTTGTCCCCGAGCATCAGGAATCGATCCTCGCCGATCTGATAATCCTTGGGCGGCAAGTTGGCCAAGAAGGCAAATCGCGAGGGATTGGCCAGATTGTCAAACAACTCGACCGTCGTCCTCGGAATATGATCGTCGTCCCAGAAGCTATCGTAATCGGGGTGCCCAGGCGTGAGGGTATAGTAGATATCGCGTTTCAAGACAAGGTCGCTCACGCCAACCGAAGCCCCTTCGGCACGGACGGCCGCCGGTGCCAGGTCGGCCACGGTCGGGAGCACGGGGGTTTCGAGGTTATCTTCGTAGGCCAGGCCGTCACCAAAGATCGGCTTACCATCGACGACCAGGGACAGGCGATTATCGAAGTTGGCGAAGTGAATGTCATGTGAGCCGACACCGACGGCCACCGTCGCTCGCCCTTCGTTGAGCGGCTTCCCGTTGTGGACGAGGTTCACCGTCCCCTCCGCCAGGTCGATCTCAGCCCGATTGATGACCCCACCCTCGACCAGCTCGAACTGAACGATCCCCTTGGCCTCCTTCACGTCGAGTCGGGCGGAAAGGCTCAGGTCGCCGACCCAATCGGGATGCGCGAGAGCACCGCTGTCGTCGCTCCGAAAGTTGGACGATTGGTTGGTGTTGTAGGAATAGAAGTCGGTGATCAACGTCGGGCGCGGCTTCCGTGGCAACTCCTGCTCGTTGAGGATCGCCTCCCACTGCTCCGGGTCCGGAACGAGGTTCCGATAGCGAAGCTCCGCCACCTCTCCCGGCTTCGCGGCGATGGAGTAGGAGCCCGTGACCCCTTCCTTCCAGGTGGTCGGCGTGGTCGAGGTCCAGCGTAACCATTCCGGCTTGTTCCACATCGCCGCCGCGCGATGGCGGTCGTCGTAGACCATCATCGCCATCGCCCGCTGGTGCTTCAGCGGTTTTCGAGCGATCTCATAGTCTTTTTGGCCTGAACGCTTGATGTAGATGTTGCCATGCCAGATCCGCAGGTTCTCACCCGGTAGGCCCACGAGGCGCTTGATATAGCTGACCTCGGGTTCCTCGGGATATCGGAAGACGACGACGTCCCAACGCTCGGGCACCGAGGCTCCGGGCAGGAAGGGCATGTCGTAGTTGAACTTCATGACGAGGATCCGGTCGCCGTTGAACGTCGGCTCGCCGGTCAGGTCGGCATGAAAGCGACAGTTGACGCACGTTCCCGCAACGACCCTTGAGCCTGGTCGTCCCTCGGCATTGCCGCGGAACCGGAATCCGCCGATACCAAGAGGCTGGCCTCCCCCGCCCTCTTCTCCGGAGGCGTTGACCGAATAGACGAACTTGCACTGGGGGCAGGTCACTTCCTTATGGCGCCCCATCAAGGTCGGCGCCATCGAACCGGTTGGAATGACGAAGGCCTCGGCCTCGAAACCACGGACCAGAAGCGCGAGGATCATGGCGACGACGATAGCCTCGATCGTCTCGCGATGGCCTTCCTTCTTCGCTTCCTTGGGCTTCGCGTCGGAACTCGCCACATCATGACGAGTCGCATAGCTCCGGTTCATCGTCGAATATCCCCGCTGGTTCGGCCAAGGCACTCAGTCTTGCTATCGAATGTAACGAATTTCGCGAGGATCGGGAACCCAGTAGACCGACCGGCCGAAAACCTCAAGGGGAACCACCTGGCCCGGCAGATGGACCAGGAACGGCTTACCTAGGAACAGGTCACCGGGTACAACCGGGCTCTTGGACCAGAACCGGGAGTCATTCGAGACCGAACTGTTGTCCCCGAGGACGAAAAACGAGTCCGGACCGAGCTTGTACGGTTCATCGACCCCAAACGGTCGCCTCGGCGTGTTGGCCAGTGCGCTGGTGTAATAGACGTCACGGAAGACCTTGAGTCGTTCGATCGTCAGGGAACCATGGCGGACCCCCACCCCGATCGGGCTCACATCCGAGACATATCCAACCGCCGGATTGTCGTAGTCGACCGGATCAAACAGCGGGACTCCGTCGAGCGAGACCGAGAGCCGATGGTCCATGACCGAGGCTTCGAGCACTCGCGACTTCGGCGCGTGGCCTGGCGTGTCCGGGATCGGCACCGCATGGGTGAGAGCGACTTCCCGGTGGTTGCGACGGACTTGGGGC
Organism: Singulisphaera acidiphila DSM 18658; assembly: GCF_000242455.2. Lineage (GTDB taxonomy): Bacteria > Planctomycetota > Planctomycetia > Isosphaerales > Isosphaeraceae > Singulisphaera > Singulisphaera acidiphila. Next base: position 2,344,171 of record NC_019892.1, on the reverse strand, counting down.
AGACCCGACTCATGGAAGGGGAGCGTGATCACAAACCGGTCCGCCCCAGAATTGAGCCGGACATCCACCGTCGGAACGTCATTGCCCACAATCAGGTGCGCCTCGACCATCAGGTCGGGCACACGGTTCTCCCCGCGCAGGTCCCCGCCGTTGTAGGGGTTGAAGTCATAGATCGGCGTGTATTGCGCACGGTCGGGGTCGCGGTGGCGGTACTCTGCCCAATCCAACGCGTCCTCGGTCGGATCGCCCGCGTCGTGGATCAGTAACGGACCTTCCGTCCGCCATGCACTTTCCAACCCGCTCTGCTGGGACCGGCCGCGATGGAAAACAAAGCGCGGGACTCGGTTGGCATCCCGAGTGACAAACTGCGAGTCGTACACCAGAATGCGAATCGCCCGCTGTTCCTGGAACGATTTCCGGGCGATCTTGCCGTTGATGTAGACATCGCCACGCCAGATCTGGACCGACTCGCCAGGCAAGCCGACGACCCGCTTGACGTAGGCCTGGGTCGGATCGGCGGGGAAATGGAACACGGCGACTTCCCAGCGCCTCGGGCGCTTGAAGTCATACAGTCCCTTCTGGACGAGTAACCGATCGCCGCTACAAGGGACGATTGGTACACCGTCGAGCTTATCTTCACCGCAGTTGGGGCAGACCGGATGGCCCGCCCGCCCCTCCTCATCGAGTCCCAAGGCGAACCGCATCCCGCAATTTGGGCAGGCCACCTCCTCGTGATTGCCGAGGAGGGTGGGAGCCATCGAGCCGGTCGGCACCACGTAGGCTTCGGCGGTAAAGGTCCGAATCACCAAGATGCCAAGGCTGAGGGCGATCAGAAATTCGACCATCTGGCGCACGAAGCCGGAGCGGAGGGTCGCGCCTTGGGGCTCAACTTGGTCTGCAATGAGTGGGCTCATAGGCGTCGCTGCGTTGAGTCGGACGATCGTCTAGGGGAAGACAAGGGACCGTGAAAGCCGAGGCTCGCCGAACGCCGTCGGAGCGATCGACTGTCTCCCCCGCTTCGCCTACTCTTCCCCGTCGTCGAGGACGGAGAGGAAGGCTTCCTGCGAGATCTCGACGTTCCCGATCTGTTTCATACGCTTCTTGCCCTCCTTTTGCTTTTCGAGCAGCTTCCTTTTTCGGGAAATGTCGCCGCCGTAGCACTTGGCCGTCACGTTCTTGCGAAGCGCGGAGATGGTTTCTCGAGCCACGACTCGGGTGCCGATCGCGGCCTGGATCGCAACCTCGAATTGGTGGCGGTCGATCTCGGCGCGGAGCTTGCGGACCAGCTTGCGCCCGCGACGATCGGCATGAGCGCGGTGAACCACGATCGAGAGGGCGTCGACCTTGGATCCAGCCACCAGGATGTCGAGCCGGCAGAGGTCGCTGGCACGATACCCGATCAGCTCGTAGTCCATGGTTCCATAACCACGAGTCGCGCTCTTGAGCTTATCGTAGAGGTCATAAATCATTTCGGCCAGGGGCAGTTCGTAGGTCAGGATCGCGCGAGTCGGCGTCATGTACTCGGTTTTCAAGTACGTGCCGCGGCGATCCTCACAAAGCTGCATGATGGCGCCGATGGAGTCGGACGGGAGAATAAAGCTGACCTTGGCGACCGGCTCGCGAAACTCTTCAATGTCCCCCGCGTCAGGGATCCGGGTCGGGTTGGAGACGTGGGTCGTTTCCCCTCGTTTATCGAGGATTTCGTAGGTCACGTTCGGAGCCGTCTGAACCAGGGCGAGGTTGCTCTCGCGCTCCAGCCGCTGCTGGACGATCTCCATATGGAGCATGCCCAGGAAGCCGCAACGGAAGCCGAAGCCGAGGGCGTCGGACGTTTCCGGCTCGAACGAGAAGCTCGAGTCGTTGAGCGCGAGCTTCTGGAGCGCGGTCCTGAGGTCCTCGAATTGGTTATGCGTGGCCGGAAAGAGGCCGCAGAAGACGACAGGGACCGGCTCCTGGTAGCCTGGCAGAGCGACCTGGGCCCCTCGTGGTGATTCGGTGAGGGTATCGCCGATGTTCACGTCGGCGAGTTTCTTGATGTTGGCGTGGACGTAGCCGACCTGCCCCACCCCAAGCTCATCGCACGCCACGGAGTGCGGGCGGAAGCGGCCGAGGCCGATGACTTCGTGTTCGGTCCCCCCCGCCATCAGGCGAACCTTCTGGCCGACGCGGAGCACGCCGTCGACGACCCGGACGTAGATGATCACCCCTTGGTAGTCATCGAACTTCGAGTCGAAGATCAAGGCGCGGAGCGGAGCAGTCGGGCTTCCCGAAGGGGACGGTACGCGATCGATGATCGCCCGGAAGACGTCCGGCACACCCAGCCCTGTCTTCGCGCTGATGGCCAGCACGTCGTCGGGATCGATCCCGAGGGTGGCCATGATCTCCTCGCGGATCTCATCAGGGCGGGCCGCCTGCATATCGATCTTATTCAGCACGGGAACAATCGCCAGGTCGCCAGCGATCGCGAGGTAGGCATTAGCGACCGTCTGGGCCTGCACGCCTTGGGTCGCGTCGACGAGGAGGATAGCCCCCTCGCAGGCTGCCAGGCTCCGTGAGACTTCGTAGTGAAAATCAACGTGGCCGGGAGTATCGATCAGGTTCAGCTCATACGATTGGCCGTCGAGCTCATAATTGATCGCGACCGCCCGCGCTTTGATGGTGATCCCGCGTTCGCGCTCCAGGTCCATGTCATCCAGGAGCTGCTCGCGAAACTCGCGCTGGGTGATCGCCCCCGACTGGAGCAAGAGCTGATCGGCCAGCGTGCTCTTGCCGTGGTCGATGTGCGCCACGATCGAAAAATTGCGAATAAATTTGGGGTCGAGGACCATAGACAAGGATCCAAAAGTAAGAGAGTCTGTCGCGAACAAGGGGCCGAGGTCGTCAACACGATCAAAGGAGGGCCGCCGGGAGGCATAACCGTCAAGTCAATGGACCCGCTTCGCTCTCTCGAGCTTCGCAGCCACTCTTGATTGTTCGACATCCTCGAGTGGTCCGTCAATCCGACGTTTTCCGTATGAGGGCAAATCCACCCAACGCGGGAGCGCCCGGTCGGAGTGGATCGAACGGCGGAGCGTCATCGCGACGTCGAAACTGAAAACGGCCGCGCCGTCTCGGGCCAGGTGGTGCGGGTCGAAAAAGACGTCAGGATCATAGTTGGCGTGGCGACCGTCAAGGACGGTCACATTCGGGAATTCGGCCTGGAATCCTCGGACAAAATCCAGATGCCTGGCGTCGAAGCCGTTCCGCTCGCAACGCTGCTGAAGGACCGGCTGGATCGGGGGAAGCAACCAGAATACCCGGATCCCACGCGATGCGGCCAGGGCCAGCAACCGTCGAACATAAACGTCATTGACGGGGTGACAGGACCAGTTTGTGGGAAAGTAGGTTTTTGACCAGGCCTCCAGGTCCTCGTGCCGGGTCGGGGTCGAGGGACAGAGAAGGCCACCTCGATTGACCTCGATGTTGCGTCGCAACGACGGGGGAACATGGTGGCGGTCGCTCCGGTCCTCGCCGTTCAGAGCAGCTAGAATCGTACCACGGATCTCCGGCCGCGACCGGACGGTCGGGAGGATCTTCGCGAGCGCGACTCGGCCCAGGAACTCGGCGTCCCGACCAGCCCGGGCCAGGTCGACGACCTCGGCAAACGTGGTGAGGTCGATCCAGGGGTCGAGGCCAACCAGAGGAGACGACTGTAAGTGTCGCGGGAAGAAGTCGAGGACCAGGCTGTCGGGCCGGCCCCCCGCCTCAAGGACGCGACGGAGCAAAAAGTAGCTCGACGCCGCCTGGCCGCCGCTGATTGCGAGATTGCAAGTCGATAGCCCCGCATGCTTTTCGATGATCGGCGAAGCCACACCGACTTGAACCAGGCTATCTCCGAGACAGACGATTCGAGCCTTCGATCCTGGCCGCTCGGCGCGCCGGCCGGTCTGCTTCCAGGTCCAGGCGTCGATCTTCAGAAAGAGATTGTTCTGGTGCGCGGCCGCGAACGCTTCGAAGGCGAGGACCAGCGCGAACATCCCGAGGAGGCCCCAGGGGAGAGAGCGGAGGGGAGAGCGAGGGTCATGACCGCTCATGAGACGTCTTACCCTAAGCCCGAGTCGGAGCGTGAGAGAAAGGATCGCGACGCCGGATCTCGATCCCCTGCACCGAGGTGCTCCTCTTTTGACTCCGAAGAACGATGCGGCAGGCAATGGTCAAGTGCGCGGAGTCGGGGCATTAGGGTGATCTTCTCGCCACATTGTATCGGACGGGTCAGCGAACGTTAAGCACAACTTGGCGATGAATCTCGGTCGGCAGGAATCGAACACGAAACGATCGGTGCCACAACCTATCGTGTTGAGAAACTCCAACGTTACAATCATCGCGCCAGGAAACTTGTCTGCGATCCGGCCTCGAGGATATCGAAGGAGCCTTTCCATGAAGTGCGTCTCGGCGCTTTCGACCACGACGAACACCGAGGCGGCGATTCAGGAGGTCGTCGACCGCGCGGCCGAGCTGATGGAGGGGGAAGCCGCCGACCTGGCCCTTGTCTTCGCCTCCCCCCACCACGCCGCCGGCCTCGAGAAGATGACCGAGGCGATCCGATCCCGCCATCTGGGACGTCACGTGCTGGGCTGCACCGGTGAGTCAATCGTCGCGGATGGCCAGGAGATCGAAGGCTCCCCCGCGCTCGGCCTCTGGGTGGCCCGTCTGCCCAACGTGGACTTGAAGCCACTCCGACTCACCTTTGAAGAGGGCACCTTTTCCGGCCTGCCGGCCGCCGGGGGTTCGTCCCTGCTCCTCCTCGGTGATCCCTTCACATTCCCGCCAGATCCGTTCTTGCTCCAGGTGAATGGCGAGCTCCCGGGCCTCCGGGTGATCGGTGGGATGGCCAGCGGGGGGAGCGTTCCGGGCCAGAATCGCCTGATCCTCGACGGGGAAACCTTCGAGGATGGCGCCGTGGCCATCAGCCTGGAGGGGGCACTCGTCCTTCGGACCATCGTCAGCCAGGGCTGCCGCCCGATCGGCCGTCCTTACGTCGTCACCAAGGCCGAGCAGAATCTGATCCGGGAACTCGGCCGCCGCCCGGCGCTCGAGGTCTTGGGCGAGCTGTATGCAACGCTCCCCAAAGGCGACCAACAGCGCGTCCAGAACGGACTCCATGTCGGCCGTGTGATCAACGAATACCAAGAGTCGTTCCAGCGGGGCGACTTCCTGGTCCGTAACGTCCTCGGCGCTGACGAAGTCGGCGGAATTGCCATCACGGACCGAGTGAAAGTCGGCCAGACCGTCCAGTTCCACGTCCGCGACGAAGAAACGGCCAACGAAGATCTCCGGGCTCTCCTCGAAAAAGATCGGGAGCTTCATCCCGATGCCAACGTCCGAGGCGCCTTGCTGTTCACCTGCAACGGACGAGGCACTCGTCTTTTCAGCCAGCCCCACCACGACGTGGCCCTACTGCAAAACGTCTTCGCCGCGATCCCGGCTGCCGGCTTCTTCGCGATGGGCGAACTCGGACCGGTCGGTGGCCAGAACTTCGTCCACGGCTACACGGCCAGCGTGGTGCTCTTCGAAGAGCCGAGTTCCCCGCCCGCTTAACGCCCGCCGAGACACTCAACCCATGCCTAATCCCGTTCGCCCCCCTTGGCTCGCCGAGGTCCAACAGCCGCCTGCCCTGATCCCCGAGTCGGCCGTACGACCGGCTCCGTTGTTGTTCGACGCGCAGCATCAACCGATCCCGACGATTGAAGCCTGGGAGCAGCGCCGAGCGGAACTCACCGGCCGGTGGAAGACCTTCCTGGGCACAATCGCCGCGCCTCGGGCTCGCCCCCAATTGAGCGTGCTCGAAGAGGATAAGTCCGAGGGGGTCGTCCGCCAACTGGTCCGCTACGAAGCCGAACCCGGCTTGCCCATCGAAGGCTACCTCCTACGGCCCGAAGCCCCCGACCGAGGGAGACCCGGCGCCGTGGTCCTTCACTCGACGGTGTCATACACGATCCGGCAGCCCGCCGGTCTCGAAGGACCCGTCGACAAGCAGATCGGCATGCATCTCGCCCGTCGCGGCTACGTGACCTTCTCCCCGCGCTGCTTCCTCTGGCAATACAGCCACGACAATCGCCTGATTGAGGCCGTCGATTGGCTCCATCAGCGCCATCCAGACGTGACCGGGATGGGCAAAATGCTCTTCGACGCGATCCGGGCAGTCGACATCCTCGCAGGTCAGGACGACGTCGACCCCAAGCGGATCGCCGCCATCGGCCACTCGTTAGGAGCGAAGGAGGCCCTCTACCTCGCCGCCTTCGATCCCAGGATCCGCGCTACTGTCTCGAGTGAAGGCGGGATCGGCCTCACCCATTCCAATTGGGAGGCCCCCTGGTATCTCGGCGAGGCCATCCGCCGCCCGGGCTTCCCCCTCGACAACGGGCAAGTTCTCTCTCTCATTGCTCCCCGCGCCTTCCTCCTCATCGGCGGCAACTCCGCCGATGGCGATGCGAGCTGGCCCTACATCGACGCCGTCAGACCCGTCTGGAAACTGACCGGTGCCGCCGAGGCCGTCGGACTCTTCAACCACCGCCAAGGGCACGCCTTCCCGGCCGTGGCCCAGGAACGATCGTATCAGTGGCTCGATTGGTTCCTCCGCCCTGAAATCACCTGACGGCAATCAAACGACGAATCCCAGGGTCATCGGCGGTCGATCGCCGGGCACTCAAGGCAAAGATCATCCCTCCGTCCGCATTTCGCTCCCCCCTTTCCCGTTGTTGAAGACCAAAGGGTTCTCGGAACTCGTTCACGCCCTCACCACCCCTGGGCGTGCCCAACGAAGCGAAAGGTAGAGGAAGGTTCCGAAGGCGAGACCTAAGAGCAGATGTACCGCCAAGGTCGCCAGGAAAAGGAATCCGGTGACCATGGCGACATCCGGGAAGATGTAGCCCCGCTTCAAGACCAGGACGGCGAGAATCCCCTGGCAGATTCCACCGACACCGCCGCCCGTGATCAGAGCGGATCGATCACGCCGGCAGGTCAGCGCGGCGAGCATCGCACCCAACAGCGGTCCGGTGATATAGAAGAACGCTTCTTCATGGAGCCGTACGAAGAGTCCGAGGATCAAAGCACAGAGGACTACCAGAATCATCAAGCCGAGGATCGAGATGCGAATCACTTTTGTCCTCCGTTCTCGCCACCACAGTCGCTTAACCCCTCAGTCCAAAATACACCTTTGAACCGGAGTTGGATCGAGGCCGTGCGTTGGCGACTCACCACGCTGACCACGGGAAATCGCTACCTTCCGGCATCTATTTCGAGGATCAGTTGAAAATGTGCCTGTTTTCAAAAGGGGGAGACAAGTTCGTTCGGTCGCTCTTGTCGTCCACTGGATGCAAAAGTATCAGCGCGGTGCTCATTGTTCCGGTTAAAGATTCGAAATTCTGAAGAGGAGACACGGAAGTCGGTCCAGCCGATTCCCGAAGGGTATACGACGGTCACTCCTTACCTGATCCTCAATGATACGACAAAGGCGATCGCGTTCTACTTGGAGGCGTTGGGAGCAACCGAAGCGATGTGACTGGCCGACCCGAGCGGCAAGGTCATGTGTCGATCGCGCGGTCGAGGCGGGAGCGACGTTGACAAGACCGGTGGCCAATCAATTCTACGGGGAACGCTCCGGCGGGTTTGAAGATCCGTTCGGCCATGTCTGGCACATCGTCACCCGTGTCGAAGACCTGAGCCCGGAAGAGATGCAAACGCGGTTCGAGGCCGCCATGAAGTCGGGGGCCCCTCAGTGACGTTGGAGCCAATCTTGCAGCATCGCCCCAGTGCGGGACGAGGGGGCCGGGCGCAACCCAAGCATTCGTAATTTGGCTCCGATCCGTTCGTGTCCCCTTGAACCCTTGAGGTTCGCCACCCAAAGGCCGAGCCGAAAGGACGAAGGCGCAATCACGAGCGGTTCATCCAGCCTCGGCTTTCGCTTCCTCGATGCGACGCATATGCTCCCGGCCCCAGTCACAGAGCGGTCGCAAGGCCTCCGAGAGCGAAACACCAAACAGGGTCAGCGCATACTCGACGCGTGGCGGAACCTCCTGATAGTCCTTGCGGGCGACGATCCCGTCCGCCGCCATCTCGCGGAGCTGCTGGATCAGCATCTTCTCGCTAATACCAGTCACCAGCCTCCGCAACTCGCCGAAGCGGCGGGGCCCGGGCGTCAGATGCCAGAGCACAATCGGCTTCCACTTCCCGCCAACGATGTCCAGCGCAGCCTCGAGGCCACATCCATACGCTTGTCTCCGCATCGATTTCCCCCCGATCGCCAGGCACTTACGAAAAGGTGCGTACTTGCCCCACAGAAAGCCTTCCCTAACATACTCCCCGTTCCGACCTTTCACCAGAAATGAGGGTGGTTCGATGGGGAAGCTCGACAACAAAGTCGCAGTAATCACCGGGGGCAATAGCGGCATGGGCCTGGCCACTGCCCAGAGGTTTGTCTCCGAAGGGGCTTATGTCTTTATCACAGGCCGCCGCCAGGCCGAGCTCGACAAGGCGGTCGACCTCATCGGGAAGAACGTCACCGGCGTGCAGGGCGACGTCTCCAACCTGGCCGACCTCGACAGACTCTACGCCACGGTGAAGGAGCAGAAGGGACGCGTCGACGTTTTGTTCGCCAACGCCGGGGTGGGCGAACTCGCCCCGCTCGGGTCGATCACCGAGGAACAATTCGACAAGGTCTTCAACATCAACGTCAGGGGATTACTCTTCACGGTTCAGAAGGCGCTGCCCCTGTTCCAGGACGGCGGATCGATCATCCTGAACGCCTCGATCGCCTCGATCAAGGGGATGCCGGCTTTCAGCGTCTACAGCGCCAGCAAGGCCGCCGTGCGATCGTTTGCCCGAAGCTGGACGGTCGACCTGAAAGGCCGCAAGATCCGCATCAACACCCTCAGCCCGGGCCCGATCGATACGCCGATCCTAAGCGGACTGGCTTCGACGGAGGAAGAACTCAAGCAGGTCAAGGCTGACCTCGCTGCACAGGTGCCGCTCGGACGCATGGGCACCTCCGACGAGATCGCGAACGTCGCATTGTTCCTTGCATCCGACGACAGCAGCTACGTGACGGGCATCGAACTGTTCGTCGACGGCGGGATGGCGCAGATCTGAGCGGGAGGTCGTGACGTCCACCCCGGGGATCGGGTTGGGGTTGCCGCTGTGGCGGCCACGCGCCGTCAGCAGGGGAGGAATGTCCTGGAGTACTTGACGCAGTGCTTCCAGGCCCATCTTGCGAGTAACCCCTTTCCTGCACTCCTATCTCACTCTTGCCATTGTCAACCTGTGCTGATCCGCCCGTGAGCGGCTATGTGTAACGATTATTGTTTTTCGGGCCCTTAACCGACCAACGGGCAGTTTAGCTCTGTCCGATAAGCGTTCGAATCAGTACCCGACTCCGGGCCGACGACGTATCGCTCCCACAGGTCTGCCCGCGGCGTGAGCCCATTGGCCGAGACCCAGGCGTAGAACTCGCCCCAGGCGGCCCCTAGCCCCTCGTAGGGCCCGCTGTAGACCGTCCGGGCCACCCGAGCGGCGGGAAGCAGGCCCGGCTTCACCCGCCCCGCTGCGGCCACTGGCGTGGCGACAGGCACGCAGACGTCGAAGTCGAAAGTCTCCTTGGGCCTCCGCCGGTGGTGGGTGAACCACGGCCCGTCCGGAGCGATCCCCTGGGCGGAGAGAGCGGCGTACACCTCGCGGATGCTCGGCCCCATCACCACCTGAATTTCGGCCCGGGGGACGACCAAGGGGATGAAGGCGGTCAACTGATCGGCGGTTTCCGTGATCTGCGGCGTGTCGAGCACGAGGAACTCCTTATTGGGGACGTGAGTTTCAAGCCGGAGGGGAGCGAGTCGATCCCGCTCCCCCTTCGCATCAGACCGCGGCACCTTCGAGGATCTCGTCCAGCCGCTCGTAGCCAGCGGCCATCCCTTGCTCCATCCCTGAAGCGACGGCCCCGTCGCGGGCTTCCTTCGAATCGTAGAGAAGGGTGATCGTCAGCGCCGTCCTCTCGCCCAGTTCGGCGAGGACGAGCGTCGCCAGTTGCTCTCCTCCGCCGGGGACGCACCCCATGTCGAACACCTCGGTGCGGACGCATCGTTCGGGCGGGGAGACCTCCCGGTAGACGCCGTGCATCGACATCGAGACACCCTCCGGGCCGCTCCAGGCCCAGCGGAACTTTCCGCCGACGCGGGCGTCCTCCTCGCAGACCGTCATCTCCCAGCCGGGCGGCCCGAGCACCCACCTCTTCAGCAATTCGGGCTTGGACATCGTGTCCCAGACGAGTTCGCGTGGGGCGTTGAACTCGCGGGTGATGACGATCTCGCGGTCGGTCGGCGTCGTGACCTTCATCGCATTTTGCATCGGCAGATTCCTCTAGGGTTTCTTGGGTTTTAGCTCATCCAAAAGGTTGTCGAGGCGGTCGAAGTTGGCTTCCCAGATCTTCCGGTAGCCCTCCAGCCATCCGTTGGCCTCGGCGAGCGGTTCGGCCGCTATCCGGCACGGCCGCTTCTGAGCGTTTCGGCCCCGGGTGATCAGGCCTGCTTTCTCCAACACCTTGAGGTGCTTGGAGATAGCAGGCTGGCTCAGCTTGAATGGGGCGACCAATTCATTAACCGTGGCCTCGCCCTTGGCCAGCCGGGCGAGGATCGCCCGACGGGTCGGGTCGGCCAGGGCCGCAAACGTGGAGTCGAGCGTTGCAGTTACCATCGATTCATAACCTTGCAGTTGTATAGCCAAAAGGCAATTTACCGTCGAGTCGATGGTCCGTCAATCGGTGTTGGAAGATTTGCGAGCGGTAGCCGGGGCCTGGCAGGCTGGCCCCGCCTGGGGGTCAAGCGATGTCCGGGAGATCCGTTTGCTGGCTTACCCTAAGCGTACGGTGAAGGCCGTTCTTGACACCCGGGCGGCCTGGGTACAGCACCAACTGGTCGTCAGCCGGCGGCCAGGCTGCGTCGCACCGAGGTCCGGCCGATCCCGAGCCGCCGGGCAATCTCCGAGTGACTCACCCGCTCAGCCTTGAGCCGTAGAACGTGGTCAGCCTTCAGCGATGCGGTCCGCGGCCGACCGAGGGGTCGGCCCTCCTTCCGGGCCTGGGCGATCCCGGCTCTGCCCCGCTCCCGCAAGATCTTCCGCTCGAATTCCGCGAAGACCGCAAGCATGCCGGTCATCGCCCGGCCCGTCGTAGGCGTCGGGGCAGTGACCTCGGCGCGACGGACCGGCAGGAACGCGGGCGGCGGGGTCAGGCGCTCAGCCGTCGCCACCGGGGCACCACGCCGTGCTCGCGACTTACAGAACGCCGGCGCTCCGCCTCCATTCGTCGATCAGGACGGACCATTCCGCGGCGTCCGACCGTTGCCTCGCCATGACCAATGCTCCGTGATGAGGACGAGCCCGCCCCATCATCAGCAACGATCAGGTGCCGGAAAAGACGCGGTTCACCGAACGCATATGGTAATTCTCTCCGCCATCTACCAAGGGTGACAAATCGCGGGCAAGAAGGAGTGACATTTACCGGGGAAGTTAACAGCCGTGCGTTGGCGACTCACCACGCTGACCACGGGAAATCGCTACTTCCCGGCACCCATCTTCAGGAATCAGTTGAAAATATGCGTGTTTTCAAAATGGGAGACAAGGTCGTTCGGTCGCTCTTGCCGTCCACTGGATGCGAGGGTATAAGCGCGGTGCTCATGTTCTCGTTGAAGATTCGGGTTCTCGAATTCAGAAGAGGAGACACGGATGTCGGTCCAGCCGATTCCCAAAGAGTATACGACGGTTACTCCTTACCTGATCCTCAATGATGCGGCAAAGGCGATCGCGTTCTACTTGGATGCGTTGGGAGCAACCGAAGCGATGCGACTGGCCGACCCGAGCGGCAAGGTCATGCACGCCGAGATCAGAATCAACGGTTCGCCGATCATGCTGGCTGACGAGTTTCCCGAGATGGGATTCAAAAGCCCGATGACGATTGGCGGATCACCGGTATCCCTTCATCTCTATGTTGAAGATGTCGACGCGTTTGTCGATCGCGCGGTCAAGGCGGGAGCGACGTTGACAAGACCGGTGGCCAATCAATTCTACGGGGAGCGCTCCGGCGGGTTTGAAGATCCGTTCGGCCATGTCTGGCACATCGCCACCCGTGTCGAAGACCTGAGCCCGGAAGAGATGCAAACGCGGTTCGAGGCCGCCATGAAGTCGGGGACCCCTCAGTGACGTTGGAGCCAATCTTGCAGCATCGTCCCAGTGCGGGACGGGGGGGCCGGTAGTCGACGTTCCTGCCAGTGCGCGGCGAGGGAGAGTCCGATGGCGAGGCCCGCCGCAACCACGATGAACGGATTGCGGCGCGGCTCGTGATAGACGATGCCCGCGACGAGGATGGCCAAGGCGAGCAGAAACGATCCCGACTGAATCCACCAGCAGACCTGTCGTGAACGCAACAGCCCTCGACCATGCGAGAGGCAGAGGAGCAGCAGGGATGTTGCCGACGTGGCCGCTCCCCCAACGAAAAAAAGGACCGGCCGGCCGTTGCCGAGTGGACTGGGATTGGAAGGCGTGGGCTGGCGGAGGGTCCAGACTCCCACCGCGATCAGGACGGTCGACCAGGCGCCCAGGAGTGAGGCGACTCCCACCAGCAGCCTTCGGCGATCCGAGGGGGGGGTGACTGGGTGGGAGGTCGACGGCCTGAGACTCAGGACGCGGGGCACCGGACGCCTTGTGTTGCACTTCGACACGGCCTCGATCATGGTGCAGCCGGCTTCCTCGAGGCAGTCGAGGCACCAGCCGAACACGAGCAGGCCGTCTCGTGTCCGCCCGACGGCCTGGGGAATCGCGAGACGATCGCATCGCGTGCAACGCATGGTTGTCCGGTCCTCCACTATCACCGCGATCGCGTCGGCGGATCCAACGCGGAGCGCGGCGCGGGCTCCTTACTTTCAATCAGGTGGGGCGAACACCAAAATCTTCCAACTTGCGGTAGAGCGAAGAAAGGCCCAGGCCAAGCCGGCGGGCAGCCTCCCGCTTATCGTCTTCGCATTTCTCCAGGACGCGCTGGATGTGCTGTCGTTCGTACTCCCGGAGTGCGGCGCGAAGGTCGTCTCCGTCACACGTCGTATCCGACATGTCATCAATGATGCCGGGAGCGAAGTCTTCAGGCGTAAGAATCGGCCCCTCGCTGAGGATGACCGCTCGCTCCAGGGCATTGTCGAGTTCGCGGACGTTCCCCTTCCAAGGGGCGGCCATCAGGCCACGGATGGTGTTGTTGTCCACCCCGTCGACGGGCCTCCCCAACCGTTTGGCATGCCGAGCCAACAGCACGGAGATGAGTTCGGGAATGTCTTCACGACGATCGCGGAGCGGGGGCATCGTGATGCTCACCACGTTGAGCCGGTAATAGAGATCAGCGCGGAACCGGTTCTCCGTGACCTCGATCGGGAGGTTCTTGTTGGTCGCCGCAACCACTCTCGCCTCGACTCGGACGGTTCGGGTCGCCCCGATCGGAAGCACCTCCTTGTTCTCGATCGCCCGGAGCAGTTTCGCCTGGGTGGCCGGAGGAAGCTCGCCAATCTCATCAAGGAAAACGGTCCCGTGGCCGGCCGCGACGAAGAGGCCGGCATGGTCGCGATCCGCACCGGTGAACGCCCCTCGGACGTGCCCGAAGAGCTGGTTTTCCAGCAAGTCGTGAGGGATCGCCGCACAGTTGACGGCCAGGAAGGCCGAATCGGGATCAGGGCCGAGCGTATGCAGGGCACGGGCGCACAGTTCCTTGCCGGTGCCCGACTCGCCGGTGATCAGGACGTTGCTCCGGGTGGGCCCAACCTTGCGGATGAGCGTTTTGACCGATCGCATCGCGAGGCCCTGACCGACCAGGGTTTCCAGATCGGTCGACGCATGGAGTTGCCGCCGCAGCGCCTGGTTTTCGATCAGGAGCCGGCGATAGCTCATCAAACGGTCGATCTTGACCAGCAACTCCTCAAAGATGACCGGCTTGATCAAATAGTCGTGGGCCCCGCGTTGGAAGGCTCCGACGGCGTTCTCGACCGTCGCGAACGCGGTGATCATCATCACCAGGGTGTCGGGTCGAACCTTGAGGAGCCGGTCGAGGAGGGCGAGTCCGTCGAGGCCGGGTAGTTGCACGTCACAGAGCGCCAGGTCGGGCTCGAGACGTTCGGCCAGGGCGAGCGCCGAGGGGGTGTCATTGGCAACACCAACCTCGAATCCCTCGCCTGTGAGGAACTCTTCCAGGGTCGAGGCCAGCACCTCTTCGTCATCGACGATCAGGATTCGGCCGCGACCGGCCTGGGACTGGCTCGTGGAGGGATCGTTCTTCTCTTGAGATCGAATCATGGGGCGGCACTCCTTTCAGAGCCCGCAGCAAGGAGGATCGGTTCAGCGTGCTCGGCTCGGAGTCGAACCGTAAATTTTGAGCCTCGGTCCACTTCGGATTCGAAGGACAACGAGCCCCCCATCTCCTCAAGGATCTGCCGGCAGACGAACAGGCCCAAACCGGTGCCATGCGGCTTCGTGGTGAAGAACGGCTGAAAGAGACGGCTACAGTGGTCTTCAGGAATGCCCCGCCCCTCGTCCTCGACCACCATCATGACCCACCCGTCGTCGACTTTCGCCTCCAGATGGATCCGGCCCCCCATTTCGGTGGCGTCGATGGCGTTCAAGACCAGGTTCAGAACGACCTGAGTCAGGTGGTCGCGAACCGCACGGACGGGGGAGAGGTCGCTGGCGAAATCGGTAGAGATCGCTCGTTGCTTGGTACGCTGATAGTACTTGGCGATCCCCAGCGCCTCCTCGACCACCTCAGCCGGTCTGACCCGCGCCAGCGCGGTCGACGCGGGCCTGGAGAAGTCAACCAGCTCGCGAATCGTCCGCTGGATCCGCCCGAGCTGCTGGGCCGCCAGCCCAAGCTTTTCCGCCGTATAGGGGTCGGGGCCTCGTCTCTGGAGCATTTGGACCAGCGAGCTGAGTGCCGCCAACGGGTTGCCGACCTCATGGGCGATGCCTGCCGCCAGGAGGCCGAAGGCGGCCATCTTCTCATGCTGGATCTCTCTCGCCTGCGAGGCCCGCAGCGCGGCGGTACGCTCCGCCACCCGGCGTTCGAGATCGACGCGATGGCTTTCCAACTCGGCGTTGAGATGCTCGAGGCGCGCTCCGGTCTGTTTCAGGATCGAGGCGAGTGAGGCGCTCGCCCAGGTCGCCCAGGCCATGATCGCCAGGGTGAGCGGCCAATCCGACGTCTCCCCCGGCTTGATTCCCAGTTCCACGGCCAACGCCAGAAGGCTCAAGCAGTGAATACCGAGGGTCAGCCAGGCGGTCGTCGGTCGATATCGAATGGCACAGCAGATCAGGGAGAGCAGGTAGTACCAGCGGAACGGGCTGGTCAGCCCCGTGTCGTGATAGCAGAGCAAGGCGATAAAGATCGACTCCATCAGCGACACGAAGAGCGGCCATCGTTTGAGGAAAACCTCATCCATCCGGTAAAAAGCCAGATCGAGCGCAGCATAGCCGGCCCCAAGAGCCAGGAAGGCGCGGACCGCCGACGGGTTGTGAAGCCCCGTCCTGGTCTGAACCAGGACGTACCCCATCACGATCCCGAACCAGCGGATCTTGACCACGATCGACTCGGTGGCAAGACCCCATCTCAGTCGTTCTCTCGGTGTCGCAAACATCGCGCTCAGCCGTCAAGATTGTCGCGCCAGGGAGTCACATCGCCGGCCACTCGCCGGGGCCCAAGCTCTTCCTCAAAGGATTATAGCCGGTCGTCGTATTTTGAACCTCGGTGGTCGATGACATCACCGAGAGAGAACCAGCCGGAACGGTCGCCTTGAGTCACAATCGCGGGGACCTTGCGGCGGAAGACGCGAAACGTGTCCACGTCGGCGAGCTTCTCATAGTCCCGCAAAAATTCGGCGAACCGCGGGTCGAGAGAATAGTAAGCCAGGTAGTCAAAGTGCCGGCCGTTGAAGGCCGGCATCTTCTCGTTGACGTCGACAACGAGCAGCGTGGGCCGATCCCTCAGAAGGTCGCTCACAACCATCTCAAACAAAAACCGCTCGGTTCGCCCCATACCCGTTAGCGGCCGGATCGCAAGAGACTGAGCGGATTGTAAGCCAGCGGGATAGAGGTTGGGCAAAAACCAGAGACAGGGATGCCCCACCTCCCAGCGCACCTGACCGTAATTCACTAACGGGAACGAGGCCGCCACAGCGGGCGAGAACGTGTAGAGACTGCCGGAACGCGCATTGGCCCTCACGAGCCGGATCATCCGCCCGTGAGTCGTATCCGACTTGCCCGGGCATCCCCGCCAGTGCAACGACTCGCGAACCTGAGCGGCCGAGGCATTGAGGACCATCATGGCCAGACTGCACTTCATCACGAGGGCCGAACACCTCGGGAGCCGGCCACTGGAACCAGGCGATCCCAATGAGAGGAGCCCGATGAGCATCAGCGCCGTCGCCAAGGGCGGGTAAAAGTGATAGCTGAAGCCCTTGTCTTGCAGGAACGCGATTCCCAGCAGGATCAGGTTCGCGATCAGGAACAGTTGGCAGCATCTGCGGTGTTCCTCCCGGGGGCGGAGCGCCAGGAACCCCAACAGCGCGACCATCGTGAACTGCGTTGCCTGCTCGCTCATCAGAGACAAGAACGAGGCCCGGCTGCATGCGGCGTAGACGGGCATGGTCCACCTGAGCCAGCTCGGATATTCCGGGGTGAAGACCAGGATCGCGACCCCGTAAGCGAGCCCAGTCATCGCGACCGCAATCGCCTCCGGCCGGAGCCACACCCTCGCGCTCCTGAGCGTCCACGCGAGGTAAGTCTCGATCGCGATCCAGAGCAAGACGAAATGGGGCTTGAGCGAAATGCCGACTCCGGCGATGAGGCCCACCAGGCAAGGCATTCCCAAGCCCAAAGGACTTCCCTTCACCCGCACTGAAGCCAGGAGAAGATAAGGAAAGAACAAGATGAGCATGAGATGCTCACGCTGCCCGAAGTCGTACCCCGCCAGGGGCAGGAAAGCGATGATCGCCAGGATGAGGATCACCCGTCGCGTGGCGGGGGAGTCGGGATGGGACCGACTCAACGCCCATCGCGACATGAGAAGAGACCCTGCCAGCAGGCCAAGCATGAGGATCCGAAACGTCAGGATTTCCGAGATTTCCAGGTGCCGAGCGGTCAGGACCGGGACAAAATTGAGCCAGACGATCAACGGTGGGTTGATCTCCATCACCTCGACGTAGAGCTTGCGTCCCCCCAGAACGGACTCGGCCGCACAGAGAAACCACCCCACGTCATGATTCAGGAGACCGAGGAACACGGGTAAGGCCGCGAGGCTGAACCCGAAAACCCAGGGGAAGACGGACAGGGCACGACGAGCCAGAGATTTGCCGGGCACGGTCTCTTCTGACATCCGAAATCCTCTGGGGCAAGCGGGGTACGTCGGCTTCCAGTCGTCCGTTGCCAGTGCAAAGGAGAGAGAGCTTACGCTCCCCGTTCGCCTTCTTCGAAAACCGTGTCCATCGTCTCAGCCGGCGCCCGTCCCGGAATCGCAGAGGGAAGCTTCGCCCGGTTTCGACGCCTCCGCATCATGAATGCCCAGGCCGCGCAAGCGAGGAGCGAGACCGGCAC
Source organism: Singulisphaera acidiphila DSM 18658 (assembly GCF_000242455.2). Classification (GTDB taxonomy): domain Bacteria; phylum Planctomycetota; class Planctomycetia; order Isosphaerales; family Isosphaeraceae; genus Singulisphaera; species Singulisphaera acidiphila. Next base: position 2,326,531 of record NC_019892.1, on the reverse strand, counting down.
CGAGGATCGCGTTGCAGCCTGAGTGAGGACCTCGACTCGCGTCGGAGGTCGGGTCAGATCCTGGGCGGCGAGGGCGATGTCATAGTAACCGTTGAACATCTCCTCCCAACTCTGCTGCCCCGCGAGAACCGTGGCGTTCGGGTCGGGGTTGGCGGGATTGTCGGCCGAGTTATCGTAGTGCGCAATGCACTGAAGGGTGGTTCCGGCCGGTAATCGCTTCGGTTCCGCCAGTTCGTAGCGGTTCTGCCAGTTGAAATCGTAGCGGGGAACGTCGAGCAACGTTTCCAAGCGTCCATCGGGAAAGATCGCCTGATAACGGAACGATTTGCCTCGAAGGTGCATGTGGGGGAACATGGCGAGGAGGAGCACGTCGCTTTCAAATCGGCGGGTCTGCTCGACCCTGTGGTTCGCCTCATGAGGGGGAATCCGAAGGTCCAGGTCGAACATCAAGTTCGTGGCAACTTCCTTGCGCACCGAGGCCCGGTCGGCAAACAGAAGTCCAATGCTCGTCCGGTCCACCTGGACGGTCCCGACCGGGGCGTAATGGATGACGAACACGAGCCGCCATCCCGCCGGGATCCGCTTGGCCATCCCCGTCGGTAGAACTACCGGCGGCGAGCCTGGCGTGGAGGTGGCCAGACAATAGGATCCCAACTCCCCCGGACTATGTGCTTCGCCTCGGCTCCCCGGCGCCCTGAGGAAGACGTTGCAGTGATGGACCACCTTGCGGTTTCCCGGCCGGATCTCCATCCCTCGGATCCAACGATCCTCACGGAAGCCGGGATCCACCTCGAATCTTTGATACTCGACCACCCCCTGCGCGGGGACAGTGAACGACTCGGGCATCGAGACCACGAGGTCGGGTTCGGGAATTCGCCAGCCGGTCAAATGCTCGGCCGCCATCTTCGGGGCGTCGGCGGAATCCCCCTCGGCGCAGCCGCCTTCCGCCCAGCCGATGAGGACTTTTTTCTCACGATCCGTCAGGCGGATATCATTGGCGAACTTGCCGTACCGTGGGTCCGCATGCCAGGGGGGCATCCGATCCGACTCGACGGCTTCGACAATCGCCCCGGCTCGACTGGCCGCTCCTCGATAGGTCGTGAGCGAAAAGGGGCCGATCTGCCCCGGGCGATGGCAGGAAACACAGCGCCGATCCAGGAGCGGCGCGACGTCTCGGCTGTACGTCACCTCCGCCTCCTTCCGCGCAGGAGTGGGGCGGTCAATCGGACAGCCCACCGCCTTGGTCTCGGGCCGACGGACCTCACGCCCTTCCAGGAGGTCTTCGAGAGCGGCGACCAGGTCGTGGCTCCGCGCTTCGTCCCGCCTCGAGCCAACCGCGTAGCGGTCGTCGATTCGCCCTCGATAGCGGATCCGCCGCTGGTCGTCGAGCACGACGACCTCAGGGGTTCGCGTGGCGCCGAGCTGAGCGACAACCTCGCCTCGATCCCTCAGGAGCGGAAATTTGACCTCATGCTCCGCTACGAAACGGGCGAGGTCCGCCGGGTCGTCATGACTGTCGGTGGACACGCCGAGGAATGTGACACCTCGCGGCTCGAACCGATCAGCCAGGTCGGCCAGCGGCGTCGCATAGAGCTCCGCGACCGGGCACTTCGCGCGAAGGAAGACGACGCACACGAGACGGCGGCTCGACCAATCGCTCAGGTGGCGAACACCCCCTTTCTCGTCGTCCAACGCGAAGTCGGCAACCGACGATCCGACAGGCGGCTTCGCAGGCCCCGGGGGGTCGACGATCCCACCAGCGAGGGCCGCCAAGGTGAGGAGAAAGAGTGTGGGCATTGACGCTGCTCAAGACCTTGAGACCGCACGGGTGAGGCGCTCTCGATCCACCCTGCGAGAAGTCTAGGACATGGGGAACGAAGCCGACTGGGGAATCGCTCCCCGGGCCGGACTTCCGTATCATGGGAAATCCGGTCGACATCCAAACGACGCGAGCAGCCGGCCCGTTCCGGCTCATCCTCAAGGAATCGTGATGAGATCCATGACCCGTTGGCGCGGAGGACTTGCGGTTTGGCTGTCTCTGGTGACAGCAGCCACTGCGGCTGACCCCACCAAGAACCCGGCGGTCGAAAACGTCACGGCCGCCGACTTGCTCAGCCACATCCAGATCCTGGCTTCGGATGAGTTCGAGGGGCGAGCGCCAGGGACGCCGGGCGAGGAGCGGACGGTCAAATACCTGACCGACCAGTTTCAAAAACTGGGACTGAAACCCGGCAACCCCGATGGAACTTTTCTTCAGGAAGTGCCACTTGTTGGGTTTCAGGCGAGCGCCGTCTCAGGCGCGTTCCGAGTCGGAGCACGATCGATCGACCTGAAATATCCGGACGACTGGGTCGCCGTCTCGCGCCGCATGGCCCAGGAGGTCAAGATTGAAAACTCCGACGTCGTCTTCGTCGGCTACGGGGTGGTCGCACCGGAATATGGCTGGGACGACTACAAAGACGTCGACGTCCGTGGCAAGACGATCGTCATGCTGGTGAACGACCCGGCCGTCCCCGACCCCAAAGATCCCACCCAGCTCGACCCCGCGCTGTTCAAGGGGAAGGCGATGACCTACTACGGACGCTGGACGTACAAGTACGAGATCGCTTCGGAAAAAGGAGCGGCGGCGGCCCTGCTCGTCCATGAGACCGGGCCGGCCGGCTATCCCTACTCCGTGGTCGTCGGGAGTTGGGGACGTGAAAACTTCGACATTCGCCAGGCCGTCGAAGACAAGGGACGCGTGGCCGTCGAAGCCTGGATCGGCCTCGAACCGGCCAAACAGCTCTTCGCTGCAAGTGGTCAAGACTTCGACGCCCTCAAAAAAGCAGCGCTTTCGAAGGACTTCCGGCCTGTTCCTTTGAACGCCAAAGCACGCCTTTCGGTCAAGAGCACCATGCGCGAGGTCAAGTCGCGCAACGTGGTCGCCCGACTCGAGGGTTCAGACCCGGAGCGGAAGAAGGAACAGATCATCTACACGGCCCATTGGGACCACCTCGGGCGCGACGATTCATTACCCGGCGACAAGATCTTCAACGGAGCGGCCGACAATGCCTCGGGAGTGGCCGCCTTGCTCGAGATCGCCAAGGCATTCGCAAAGCTCCAGCCCCCTCCCAAGCGGTCGATCTTGTTCCTGGCTCTGACCGCCGAAGAGCAAGGGCTGCTCGGCGCGAAATACTATGCCGAGCACCCGCTCTATCCGCTCGCGGAAACGCTGGCCGACATCAACATGGATGTGATTAACCTCTGGGGGCCGACGCACGACATCACCAGCGTCGGTCTTGGCCAGTCAACCCTCGACGATCTCCTCCGTGAGGTCGCCCAGGTCCAGGGACGCGTCGTCATCCCGGACGCGGAACCCGAGAAAGGCCTCTTCTATCGGTCGGATCATTTCGAGTTCGCCAAGCAAGGCGTCCCCGCCTTGAACGTCAAGGCAGGCGTCAGCTACGTGGGCAAACCCGAAGACTTCGGCCGGCTCAAACGCGAGGAATACACCCAGAACGACTACCACAAGGTCAGCGATCAGGTGAAGCCGGACTGGGACCTCACCGGCGCGGTCGAGGACCTGAAACTCTTGTGGGAGGTCGGTCATCGCCTCGCCGAGGGCGACCGCTTCCCCGAATGGACGCCGAGCTCCGAGTTTCGCGAGCGCCGCGAGGCGATGCTCAAGAAGTACCGCCCCTGAGCCTCGGAACCGGGAACAAGGCCCTCCCTTGAATGAATGCCCAGGAGCGGTGAGGAAGATCAGCAGCGGCTGGGGTCTCGACTTCGCGACCCCGGTCATCACCGGCTACCTGCGATAGCTACTCCAGGGGTAGAGAACCCCTTTTTGAAGCAACCGCAGTGAAGAGTCCGTCGCGATCCGCTGTTCAATTCGACTCCAGGGGTCGCGCATGCCGGCCACTCCGTAGAGGCCGCCAACCACCATGAGGATGACGAAGACGACCCATGCGATCCTGCTTCTCAACCGAGCGGCGCCGGCCACGGCGAAGAAGTAACAGGCTGGGGTAATCGCAAGCAGGTGCCGAGTCCCGAACGATTGCCCCGCGTAGTCGGTCCGCCGAACGCCCCAGACGTAGTAGCCGACGAGGACAGCGACCATTCCACCGACGACCAACCCGGCAGGTCGGAGCGGGTCTTCCCGTCGCGCAATCGCCGCGACGAGGCCGAACGCCGCGAACGCGAGAACAGGCGTTACCGTGATCCAGCCTTGCGGTCCAAACAGCAACTCCAGGCCGAACCGCCAGCGAGGGCCCGTCTCCTTCCAGACTCCGGCCGTCGCCCAGTAAGAGCCGGGATAATCGAACGCCTCGGGATACATCTCGACCGGCAAGGGAGTTCCGGTCACCATCGGCTGAAGTACGCAATGAAAGAGCAACGGAACAGAGGCTCCCGCCAGGAACGACCAGGGAAGCGTGCGGGCGCGGAGCGTCTGCCAGACGCCAAGCGCCACCAGCAAGACTCCCCCAGCAGGGAGGTCGACGGTCGCCGTCAGCCCGGCGAGAAAACCGGCCAACCCTCGGCGTAGCCGTGAACGCCTGGCCTGAGGATCCTCGAGCATCGTCAGGGCAATCGCTCCGGTGACGAGCCCCGCCGCGACGCTGTGGTTATTGAAGGTGACCCCGTACGACAGCAGGAGTGAGCCGAACCCGAAACCGAGGGTCAGGAGGTCGGCGACCTTGGGCGAGACGGGAATCGCCTGGAGGAGCTGACGAAGCCAGACCAAGGTCAAGGCCGACATCACCCCCACGATACTGACCACCAGGACCCAGTTGGCGATCACGAACTCCGACATCGAGCCGCTGAAACGCATTCCCGCCTGATAGACGAGGGCGTAGACGGCCGCACCGATCGCAGACAGGACCGGAGGCTTGTCGGAGTAGAGATGGCGCCCGAACCGGACCAGGTCCGGAGAGCCGCTGGCAGCCCGCAACGGCGACGACTCCACCGCCAAAGTCCCGCGTTCCACGATCCCTTCGATCGTCATGTACCGCGAGGAGACGTTCCCGCTGATCTTGGGCGTGAATGAGAGAGGAACCAGGGCGAGCAGATAGACCGCGGCGAGCAGCCAAGGCCGAGCGGGGTGGACGCGCCTCACAACGGGCGAGACCCATCGCGGCGGATTCAGGTTCCGGATACACTTTTCCATGACGACCCCTCGAGATGTCGAGGCACTCTCGACGTCCGATCTTAACACGGCGAAACCAGCACCGACACCGTGACTGACTTCAAACCGGCCAGCCCCCCGCGATGGTCCCTGCTCGTCCTCGCGGGCCTTCTGATCTTCGACGTCTGGCTCCGTGCTCATACCTTCGGTCCGACGCTCCGTGATCGATTCGGGCTCGATCTCTGGCCCGTTTCCGGAGCCGAGGCCGAGCCGCTCGACTGCGACGAGGCGGCCTACGCCTACATCGGCCGGCGCATCGACCAAGGCGCGGTGATGTATCGCGACCTGACCGAGAACAAGCCCCCCGGTGGCTACTGGCTCTATGCCACCGCCCTGGCGATCGGCGGGTCTCACGAGTTGACGGTTCGGATGATGCCAATCCCGATCATCCTGGCCACGATCATGTTGGTCTGGTGGCTTGGCCTCAGACTTCGAGGACCAGGGGCAGCCTGTCTGGCAGCCTTCCTTTACGCCGTCGTCAGTACCGATCCCTACCTCTATGGCAACGGCGCGAACTTCGAGCACGCGATTAACCTGTTCGCCATCGCCTCGGTGGCGGCCCTCATCGCGGCCATCGATCGCGGCAGCCGCCGCTTGCTTTTTGCCTCGGGCGTTTGCCTGGGGATCGCCTGTCTATTCAAGCAGATTGTGGTCCTTCACGGTCCTCTGTTTGCGATTGGCCTGCTCTGTCAGGCTCGACCGTTCCGCGACCGCGTGAAGGACGTAATCACCCTGGCGGTTGGGTTCGTTTTGATCTGGGGATTGGCCGCTCTGATCCTGGTGCTCCAGGGAGCAGGCACGTCAGCCTACGAGGACATTTTCCAATACGGCCGCGCTCTGGCCACCGACACCCCGGCCGAGCCCAACGCGCCCCCGTTCTGGATGCGCTGGGTGACCGGCAATGCCGATCCGTCGGGTCATCTGCCCCCTCCGTTTGGAAAGACCGACTACCTCGTCTGGTGGGGAGCGGGAAGCTGGCCGTTCTGGCTCGCGGGCATCCCCTCGGTCATGGCGTTGGGGATCGTCCGAACTTCGACGATGGCCAGACGGCTGATCGCGGCCTGGACGATCTCGGCCTGGATCCAGGTTGCGCTTCCCGGCCTCTTCTGGCAGCACTATTACCTGCTTCCCCTACCTGGCCTGGCGGTCGCGGTGGCGGTTCACCTCGCCGATTCCGTGTCGCGTATGATGGCGGGAGGGGTCCGTGCCGTCCTTTGGGCGGCCTGGGTCCTCTTGCTCAGCCTGGCCCTGGTCTGGACGGTCCGAATCCAGGTGCGCGACTACTTGATGACTCCCCCCGAGATGCTAACCGTCAAGTTTAAAGGGGGCGGACAATGGGTTGTGCTCCGAGACCTCGGCCGAGACCTCGCGACGCGTTCCACACTGTGGACCGACACCCCTCAACTCTACATCTGGGGCTGGCAGAGTCCGCTCTTCTTCTACTCCGGGCTCGATGGCACCTCGCGCCACTTCTTCGTCGACAACCTTCTCAAAGCGTACGCGAATTCCGATCACCCCCTGATCCGGCCTCGGATCGACCGAATCATGAGGGACCTCCATGCTCATCCCCCTGCCCTGATCTTTGTGGGCTACCCCCCCTTCCCCGCGTTGCAGTCCTTCCTCCGTGAGCGCTACCTCCCTTCGCACCTCGTGGGGAACGAAATGCAAGGCTACCCGCTCTGGGTGGAGCGGGCAAAATACCGTGCATTCGAAACGTTCCAAACGCCGGCACGGCCTCGTTGAGCGCTCTCGATATTTACGAGGCCAGTACGGGTGAGAGATCCTGGGGTGTCGTTTCGCTGATGATCTTCTCATAGCGTTGGCGGAGCAGATCCATGACGGCGTCCCAGCTCTTTCCTACCGCAAAGCCGCGTGCCGATTGCGCAAGCCGTTCCCGGAGCGCGGTATCGTCGACCAGCTTGATCAGAGTCTCGGCAAATTGTTCCGGGGGTTGGTCGGGGTCGAGCAGGAAGCCATTGACCCCTGGCTGGACGATGTTCCCCACCCCCCCTGCCCTGAGCGCCACGACCGGCAAGCCCGAGGCCATCGCTTCGAGGATCACGTTGCCGAAGGTTTCGGTCAGGCTGGAGAAGGCGAAGACGTCGGCGGCCGCGTAGTGATCGGCCAGGTCGTCGCCACTCCGATATCCGACGAAGCGAGCTTGCCCACCGATTTTTGATTCGAGGTCGGCCCGCGCGGGGCCATCCCCCACGAGCAGAAACCGCGCCTTGGGGCGAACGGCAGCCACCCGTTCGAAGGCATCGATCAGGTAGGCAACGTTCTTCTCGACGGCCATCCGGCTCACGTAGCCGATCACCACGTCATCCGGCTCAAATCCCAGGTCGGCCCTGATTCGCGCTCGCCCCGGACGATCGGGGCGGAACAGGTGGCTATCAACGCCACGTGGCCAGAGCACCAATCGTTCAAACCCGCGTTTTTCCAGGTCGACGATCGTCGTCAGTGAGGGGGTGTAGGTTTCCAGCGTCCGATTGTGGAACCAGCGCAGGTAGCGCCAGATCGTCCCTTTGGCCCAGCCGACACGGTAGTGGTTGCTGTACTGGTCGAAGTTGGTGTGAAAGCTGGAAACCACCGGAATCTTGCGCCGCTTGGCCAAACCGAGCAGACTCAACCCCAAGGTCGCCTCGGTGGCGATGTGGATCAGGTCGGGGCGAAACTCGTCAATGCGCCGGTGGATCCTCCCGAACGGCGGCAGCGGCAGGCGGAGTTCCTTGTAGAACGGCAGTGGCCAGGACCGGACCAGGAGGGCCCCCTGCTCCTTCGGTTCCACGCCGTAGTCGGGATGAACGAGCTGAACCTCGTCGCCCGCCTCGGTGAGGTATCGGACAAGCTGCCCGAGCGTGCGTGAAACGCCGTTGACTTGGGGATAGTAGGTCTCGGTGACGACAGTCACTCGCATGGATCACTCACTCATGACGAGCGGAATTCCACAAAGGACGCCAAAAAAGGAGGCCGAGCTCTACCCTATTCCCGACATTGCCTCTCGTCCCGTCGGCCTCCTTTACGAGCAAGTGTGCTGCATTTTACGGAATTTCCAAGTCCGAACGCGAGTCCAAGAGTTTTGAATCTTGACGGCCTGGCACGAAACTTGGAACGGCATCGTACGATCATTATAAAACGACGAATCGGCCCTGAGCCACCCGGGTGCAAGGAAGGAGGTGGATCAGGGCCGAAGGTCACTCAACACAGTCATCGTACGGGAAGACTCTCCCCCAAGGGGGTCTCCTCCACGTTCTGCTTCCTGGACGAGTGATTTATTCGAGGGTCAGCCCGAACACCTCGACCAGGCGTTTGCAGAGGTCAGCCAGCGAATCGGCTCCCCAAGCGATGCTTTGAAGAAATGCGAGGAGTCGGCCGATCTTTTGGTGCTCATAAAAGCAATAAGCTTGTCCCGCCCGAAAGGAAGGGCGGTAACGGCAATGACAAAGAGATCGGCGGCAGGCGCGATGGGGAGGGAACGGGATCAAGGTCCGGCGCGGCGGTCGCCCACTTTCGGGAATGAGGCCGGCTTCGGCTTCACTTTATCGGCCGGCGAATCGACCTTCGGAAACGGCTTCGAGGCCAGGGCCGGGTCGGGGGTCAGGTCGGGCTCCTTGCTGCCACAACCCGCGATTAAAGCGAGAGCGAGAGCTTGACCGCCCACCGCGGCGCGACACCAGGTCGTGCGCGTCATCATCGTTTCCTCTCCAAACGAACTCGTTGATTCCAGAAATCGACCACAAGCGGCGCAGGTCGAAACTCCGCCCGTGGTTTCCAAATCGACGAGGGCCGCCGTGCGGACAACACGACGGCCCGTTCGTCCCGACCAGCTCCAAAACGGCGTGGGGCCGGATCAGAGCGAGCTGGCGTCGATCACCTCGCCGCCGCTCATCGTGCCAAGGGCCCGCCAGGTCTGCGCCGAGATGGTGTCCTTGTAGAACTTGACCGAGCCGTCGCCCATCGCCGCATTCACACCGCCCGAGTGGAAGCTCCTCGCCGCGTTGAACGACACAGCGGGGCTTTTCGAGCTAGAGTCAACGCAGGGTGGGTTGGTCTGATTCGGATAGAGGCAGTAGCCCTGCATCCAGTCGGGTGTCAGCTTCGAGTTGGGCGTCGAGTAGACGTTAAAATAAAAGCAGTTGTGGTCATCATTGTAGATGTCACCTCGGTGATCGGAATTATTCCCGTTATTCGCTCCAACGACGACTTCCGACAGCAGCAGGGTGTTGCTGGTGCCGTCGATCATGTCGCGAAGGCCGGCCGACTTGTTCAAGCTGAACGGGGCATTCAGGTAGGACACATTGACCTGCCCCGAAATGTTATACGGTCCGGCGAAGGGGTTGCTCGCCCGGTCCTGGTCGAAATGCGTGTTCCCCCAGTTCACCATGTAGTCGGCCTTGGCGCGGGGGTATTGGGAGGAAGGCTCCTCCAAAGCCGCGCTGTTGACGTCAGAGGGGCAGTCAAACACGTTGACTGCGGTCCGAATCACCGTCGTGTTCTGGGGCTGGTAGAAGTCGGTGGTGAAGTTGATCGAGTTGAAGAGGGGGGTCTGCTCGATGTTGGCGAAGATGCTGAACGCCCAGGTTCGCCTCGGCCCGCTCTGGCGGCCGATGGGGAGCGAGCCGTTGACGTCGTGATAGTTGTGCATCCCGAGCGCGAGCTGCTTGAGATTGTTGACGCACTGAGACCGCCTTGCAGCCTCGCGTGCGGCCTGCACGGCCGGTAAAAGCAATGCGATTAGGACGGCAATGATCGCAATCACCACCAGAAGCTCGATGAGCGTAAAACCGCGACGACGACTCATGGTTACATCCCCTTCCGTACTCTTGATTAGCAAATGAGGGCGTAGGAACACATCGGGGCTACCAGGAGACCCCGTCCGATTGACAGTTCCGTTTCCCGCATGCGGAGCATCTGACGACGCCGATAGAATCCGAAAGAGATCGGAGCTTCCGCACATTTTTCTGAGTCGTGAAACTCGGGTTCGCTACGCCGGATTATGAGGGGGGGATGGTCAAAGCATACCAATCTAACCCTAGTGTGACGATAGCAGGCGTTTCAGAAATTCCCCGATTGGGGACTCGCTCACTGGAAATGGATGCGAGCTATCGGCCCAACGAACGACCACTTTCTACGGTTCGTTCGTCCGGCCTACCTAACCGATCCGTTTCGGCCGTGATCCGCCGCATTTCCTCTGAACCGTGGCCCATGGGGGCTGGGTTTCGACTGGGCATCTCAGCAATGATTCCGCGTCCCCAAGATTTTGGGAGTCTTTTGCGTGAACGGAGTGCGAATCGGTTTGGGGATCGCCTCTTGCCGGGCCGTTCGGGACTTGGCAAACTCGCCCCGGACGATCTGACTTTGGTCCACTGGTTGAGCCCTCGTCAGCCAGCGGCAGTTGTTTGGCGGGAGAGATGCATTGAAACCGAATCCGGTCAAGAAGGCGTTGCGCGAGGGAAAACCGCAAGTCGGCACATGGTTGTCGCTCGGGAGCGTGGTCGCCGCGCGATTCCTGGCGCGGTCGGGCTTCCCCTGGCTGACAGTCGACATGGAGCACACGCATACCGACATCCAGACCGCCGCCATGATGTTCGGCGCGATCGCCGATGCCGGCTGCGTCCCCTTGGCACGTGTTCCTGCCTCGCGCCACGAGTACATCAAGTCGGTTCTCGACTGCGGTGCAATGGGGATCGTCGTCCCCATGGTGATGGATGCCGCCGAGGCGAAAGCGATCGTGGCCGCCGCCAAGTATCCGCCTTTGGGGAATCGCTCGGTCGGCGGCGGCATGCACGCCATGAACTACGGCGCAACCGCAGAAGACTATTACCAGCAAGCCGATAACGAAATCCTGGTCGTCATTCAGACCGAACACATCGCGGCCGTCGATATCGCCGACGAGATTTATGCGGTCCCCGGCATCGACGCGGTCTTTGTCGGCCCCAACGACCTTGCCGCCTCGCTCCGCAAGCCCGACGGCAGTCCGCCGAGCAAGGAGTTGATGGAAGAAACCTTGACCCGGATTCGGGAAGCGGCCAAGCGTCAAGGGATCCCGTGCGGTATCCACCTGCACTCGATCGCCGACGTCGAGCGTAGGATTGCGGAAGGCTGGCAGTTCATCGCTCTCGGCAGCGAGCTCAAGATGATGCTCGACGGCGCTGGCCAGTACATTCGGCAGCTCCATCCGGAGCGTGGAACGGCCGAAATGGCCAAGTATTAAGCGAGAAAAGGCGAAGCGTGAGCTCCCTGTCTACTGGCCCACACCCAGGCCCAGTCACTTCACAAAAAGACAGGGAGCTGACGCCCCGGCAAGTCGGTAACCTCAAAGGGCAATCGACTATCCCTCGACGAGGCTCCTCATCCGTTCGATCCCGGTCCGGGCCACCTCGAAGGGGTCTTGACCCCAGAGTTCGCGGTTGAAGAGTTCGAGGGAGAGAGGCCCTCGGAAGCCGATGGTGCGGAGATTGGCGATGACTCGGGGCAGGTCGGCGATCCCTTCGCCGAGCATGACCCGATCGGCATCGGTCTGGGTCAACGGATCAGGAGAGGCAGGGAGGTCGTTGAGGTGGAAGCAGGCGAGTTGCCTCCCTTCGAGGGTGAGCAAGTCGTCGACCGACCCACCCCCACGGATCATGTGAAAGACGTCAGCCACGACCGTGGCATGAGGATCACCCGAGCCGAGCGCAATGGCCAAGGCGCTGGCGACGTTCTTGACCCCCGCGACGAAGCCGAGGAATTCCATCGACGGGGTCACACCGCACTGACGCCCCAGTTCGAGGAGTTCCGCAAACCGGGTGGCCGCCTGGTCGAGATCAACGACCTCTTGGGGGGGGCTCGCGACGATGGAGGGACTGCCCAAGGCAGCCGCTTGCTCCATCCGCCGCCGGCAATCGTCCTGGACCTTGGCGTAATCCGCCCCCTTGGCCAGGACCCAACCGTGGAGGGCGATTACACTCACGACCTTGAGGCCGGCGTCCGTCAGCGCCTTGCGAAGGTCAGGGAGAGTCCCCCCCGACCGCAGATACTCATCGATCTCGTCGTTCCAGGGTTCCAAGGCCTGATAGCCCAAGCGACCGGCGATCCGGATTTTCTCAAGTAAGGGAGTGGGCCGGATCGTGCTTGTGTTCAGGCAGTAGAGGAATTCGCTCACGACCGAGCCTCCAAAAAAAATAAGGGAGCGTTAAGGGTTGGGGGTCGGCTGATGATAGCGAACCACTTTTTCATCAGGCAGGTAGACCATGCCCGCGTCGTCGGCGAAGTGAAGGCCCGAGTCGAGGTAAAGGATGACCCCGTTGACCTTGCGACCGGCCGGCGAGGCGAGAAAAACGACAGCGCCGCCGACGTCCTCCGACGTGGTCAGGTTACTCACCCCCTGGGGGAAGTCAGGCCTCCCCTGCTCGGCCTGGATCAGGCGTTCTCCGGGGGTATCGACCCAGCCCGGCGCGACCATGTTGCAGGTGACTCCCTGCCCGAGAGTCTCGACGGCCACTTGCCGGGTCAGGCCGAGCAAGCCGGCCTTACTCGTCACGTAGGAGAAGAGACCGGGCATCGGTCGGGTCGCCCGGGTCGAGCCGATGTTGACGATCGTGCCCCGCCGACGCTGGAGCCAGGGAAGCGCCGCCTTGATGCCAAGCCAAGGCCCCTTCAGGTTGATCGCCAGGGTGCGATCCCAGAGCGCTTCGTCGGTCGATTCAATCGTACCGCGAGGGCTGATCCCCGCGTTGTTCACCAGGACGTCGAGCCCACCCCAGCGCGCGGTGACTTCCCCAACGGCCTGCTCCCAGCCATCTGCATCGCTCACATCCAACCTTATGCCCAGCGTTGTAGACCCCTGATCGCCAAGCAGCGACGCGGAGCGCACGGCTGAATCTCCATCAATGTCGCTCAGTGCGACCTGAAATCCGGCCTTGGCAAGAGCCGTTGCAATCCCGAGACCGATGCCACGGCCGGCTCCGGTCACCAAGGCCGTCGGGAAGGGCGAAGATTGACCTATCGGCATAAAATAAAACGCCTTCGAGTACGTCAAGGATTCGCCCACCGTGGCACATGGGGGCTTTCCAAACTCGACCGATCGTGTTCCAATTCGATGGTTTATGATGCGGTCGGACACGCAGGGCGTCAATCGACCTCCGCACAAACCTTTCTTCCGTTATGATTCACGACGAGGTCTCTCGTGCGAGCCAATCCCGTTCTCCTCGTGGGTACCCTTGATACCAAAGGGCACGAATTGGCGTTCGTTCGCGACCTCCTGCAAAAACAAGGGCTCGCAACCCTGGTGATTGATGCCGGTTCGTCGGGTCCTCCTGTCTTCCCTCCCGACATCGACCGCGAGGAGGTTTTCCGACTGGCTGGCACAACCATGGCTGCGGTTCGCGAGCGCGGCGACCGGGGCCATGCCGTAGCCGAGGCCGCGCAAGGGGTCGCCAGGCTCGTGACGAAACTCGGATCGGAGATGTCGATCGCCGGAATCTTCGGCCTGGGGGGCTCCGCCGGAACGGAGATTGCAACTTCCGCGATGCGTCAGCTCCCCTTCGGCGTTCCCAAGGTCATGGTGAGCACCTTGGCGAGTGGCCAGACGCGCCCTTATGTCCGGGGAAGTGATATCACGATGGTTTTTCCCGTGGCCGATATCGCGGGCCTGAATCGCCTAAGCCGAACGGCGTTGACCAACGCCGCGCTCGGTCTGGCCGGCATGGTCAGCCTCCCGCGCGAGTCCCCTGGAATCATGGCTTCGCGGCCGGTCGTCGCGGCAACGATGTTCGGAGTCACGACCCCTTGCGTCGACCATGCCCGACATATCCTGGAGGATGAAGCGGTCGAGGTCATCGTGTTTCACGCCACGGGAGTGGGCGGACAGGCGATGGAGGGGCTGGTCCGCGACGGCCAAATTGCCGGCGTGCTTGATTTAACGACGACCGAAATCGCGGATGAACTGGTGGGGGGGGTACTCTCAGCAGGCCCCGACCGGCTCGAGGCGGCGGGGAGGCATGGTGTTCCTCAAGTGGTCAGCCTCGGTGCGCTCGACATGGTCAACTTCGGACCGAGGGCAACCGTGCCCAGGTCGTTCGTGGATCGCAAATTCCACCTGCACAATCCCTCCGTGACCTTGATGCGGACGACTCCTGAAGAGAACGAAGGCTTTGGCCTCTACATGGCCGAAGTCCTGAGCCGGGCACGAGGCCCGGTCGTGCTCTTGATTCCTCGTGGCGGTCTGTCTGCGCTGGATGCTCCGGGGCAGCCGTTTCATGACCCTGACGCTGACGATGCCCTGTTCTCGACTCTGATCTGGAAACTTGCCGCACACCCCCACGTCCACATCGAGTCGTGCGACACGCATATCAATGATCCATCCTTCGCAACGGCTGCGGCGCGTGCAATGATGGAGCTACTGCCCCTTCGCAAAGGTCTCTGATGTCTCATACCGCTCCTTTGTCTCGCCGTGAGATTCTCGATCGATTCCGACGCAAGGTCGACCAAGGCCTCCCTCTGATCGGAGGGGGAGCCGGAACCGGCCTGAGTGCAAAATGTGCCGAATCGGGGGGAATCGACCTGATCATCATCTACAATTCCGGACGATTCCGGATGGCCGGGCGGGGGAGCCTCGCCGGCCTGATGCCTTACGGGGATGCCAACAAGATCGTCATGGAGATGGCCGCGGAAGTTCTCCCCGTGGTCGAGCACACGCCGGTTCTCGCCGGTGTCTGCGCGACCGACCCGTTCCGGATCATGTCCCGTTTCTTGAAGGAGGTGCGTGATGCCGGGTTCGCGGGGGTCCAAAATTTTCCCACGGTCGGCTTGATTGACGGGCATTTCCGGCAGGGTCTTGAAGAAACCGGAATGGGTTTCGATTTAGAAGTCACAATGATCGCCCAGGCCCGTAAGATGGATTTGTTGACTTGCCCCTACGTCCATAACGTCGATGAAGCGCGCGCAATGGCCGAGGCGGGAGCCGACCTTATCGTGCCCCACGTCGGTTTGACGACCCTCGGGATGATTGGGGCCAAGTCGGCCGTCACGCTCGCGGAGGCGGCGAGTCGGGTCCAGGCGATGGCCGATGCGGCCAAGGCCGTCCGCAACGATATTTTGGTCCTCTGCCACGGAGGACCGATCGCCGAACCGGCCGATGTCGCCGAGATTTTCCGGAAAACCCGAGGGATTGTGGGATTCTTCGGGGCAAGCAGCATCGAACGCCTGCCCACGGAACCCGCAATTGTGGCGCAGGTTCGCGACTTCCTTGCACTCCGAATTTCGACTCCCTGAATGGAACGAAATCGAGGCCAATATCGAACCGCTTCCCTCTCGACGAAGGTTATCCGACCCGTTCGCGATCCTGGTCGAACTCGTCCCACCACTCAATGTCTTGGTGGTCGGGCTCAAGATCCAGGGCCGTGTCGGGTTCGGAATCTTCGGAGGAGACAACCAGGACGGTGACCAACGCTCGACCGGTGGGAAGGTGGGCCGGCAATTGCAGACAGACGTAGCGGTCATCGGCGATGACCACCTCAGTTCGATACTGCGCCACAGTCAAAGACCTCGGGAGCCGAAGGGAAAGTCAAAACGGGATCAGGTCGGGAAAGAGGGGCGAGTTCAAGCATCAGCCGCGCGTCCCCTCGTCTCCTGCCTCAAGGCGAGTCCTACCGCGAACGAGGGTTTGGGTCAAACCTTCTTGAACCACTTGCCCATGCTGGTTGAGCAAGCGGCGTTGCCAGGTCACCACCCCCCGGCGTCCTCGCGACCGCGGCTCCAGCGCCACCACCTGGGAAATCACCCGGATCGTGTCGCCAAACGCGATAGGTTGCAGAAATTTCCATTCCAGGATAGCAAGAAATGCCATGGTGTCGACCCAGGGGGCGTGGCTTGTCAGCCCCGACGTGATCGAAAGCCCCAGAAGTCCGTGCGCAACAGGCTTGCCGAAGGGACCGCGACTGGCCTCCTCATGGTCCATGTGCAACGGATTGAAGTCGCCGGAAATGCCGGCGAAGGCCGCAACATCCGCCGCAGTTACGGTTCTACCCAGACTCTCCCACTCGTCGCCAACTGCCAAATCATTGAATCCGAGGGGGGCAATTGCATGCCGTGTCACGATTTCCACTCCCGACCGAGAGGATCCTTGCCAGGGGATATGTTAGGATAACATTTTAGCCGGAAGGAGATGGGTACGAATTGTGCGTGCTCGAAATTGGATCGTCAAGATTTCTCTCCGGCAAACCGTGGGCTTGCCTCGTGACCGGCGGGTTTTGGCGCTGTAGGGAAACCCCCGCTGTTTCGACGATTGAATAAGAGTCACGCGTGTTTCCGTCCGAGTGGGACGTTCAAGGGAGGTTGGTCTTATGAATCGACCGTACAAGGTTCTGATCGCCGATGACGAGAAACCGGTAGCTGCCGGCCTCCAGGGACAACTCGAATCGCTCGGCTACGACGTCGTGGCCGTGGTCAATGACGGACATCACGCAATCGAAGTGTGTCGACGCGCCCTGCCTGACGTCGTGCTCATGGACATCGAGATGCCCGGGCTCGATGGCCTGTCCGCGGCGCGGCAAATTGTCCGCGATCCAGGGACTCCGGTCATCATTTTGACCGCGCATGGACACCCCAACCTGATCGATCAGGCCGTCGAAGACGGGGTGCTCTACTACTTGCTGAAACCGGTGACCAGCCCCAGCCTGCACGCCGCGCTTCAGGTGGCCGTGGCCCGCGCCCGTGAGATTCGCACGTTACGTGAGAACGTCAACACCTTGGAACTCACCCTGCGAGAGCGAAAGCTGATCGAGCGTGCCAAGGGCATTCTCATGACCCGGCGCAGCCTCTCCGAGTCCGAGGCGTTTCGGCTGCTCCAACGGCAGAGCCAGGACCGGCGGATGCCCATGGCCAAGCTCGCCGAATCGATCGTGCAGGCCGACGAACTCCTGGAATCCCCCCATCAGCCGACGGAGCCCGCGCGTCGGGGAACCGGGTATTCGCAGGATCTGTAAAATTTCATGTTTGACGTTCGGCGTTGGCCTCGCTAGGCTAACCGTGTTTGGTTCGACTCAAAATCGTGGCCAGACACCTCAGGGAACGAGATCGCCAGTGGGAAACCAAAGGAAGGTGTAAGGGATCCCGGCCGCCTGGAACTTTGTGTGGTGCAGCTCCATTCCCAAGCCCACAATAAGAGTTTCTAGGCAAATGCCTTTCAACCACCACTGGCTCGGCATTGATTGAGCACCGGATGTTCCTTTAACGCTGCCGAACACCAGGGAGACTGGCATGATGACGTTTGACTCCGGGATGGACCCTCGGGGATCTGGGTCTGGGCACGACTGGAATACCGAGAGCCTTGCCGAGCAATTGGAAGGCTATATCGAACAGCGTGCGAGCGGTCGGATCCGCGACCTTCATGTGGTCTGCTCGGCCGATTCGATTGTCCTCCAAGGACGTTCCCGTACTTACCACGCCAAGCAACTGGCCCAGCAAGCGGTGCTTGATCTCACCGATGGCCATCAGGTGCTCTCGAACGAGATCGTGGTAAGCTAGTAGCTCACTGACTTCCGACGACGGCCAAGGCAGCTCGGGTCAGGCCATGGCGGCCTCACTTGATCGACGGCCACTCGCATTCGTCCTCCTTGTCGAGGGGAGACGTTGAGAGAGGAACATGGACGCGCGCACTGATTCGGCCTCTTCCCCCCAGAATGCCTCGGCTCGGCCCTTGATCGCTCACGACGAGTTGCGAACGATCTTGTCGAATCTGAGTCACGAGCTCTGTCGTCCTTTGATCTCGCTGCGCGCCGGTTTCGACCTGATCCTCGGATCGGCGGCAAAACCGATCTCGAACGACCAGCGCGGGCATGTGCAGGCGATGGTCGTCCTCTGCGATGACCTGCTCCGGCTGACGCGAAGCTATCTCGATTATGCCGGCCTCGTCCAAGGCACGCGCCCGCTCTGTTATGGCTCATTTACCATCGGTGCCTTGATCCGGGAGATCGATCGGCAATTCGCTCAGGATGCAACCTCCCGCAAAGTGAGTTGGGAGAGCGTCATGGAGGGAGCCGACGCCACCGTCTCCACCGACGCCTCGCGCTGCCAGCAGATTTTCGGAAACCTGGTCGCCAACGCGCTGAAGTACACCCCGCCCGGCGGCCAGGTCCGGTTAG
This sequence comes from Singulisphaera acidiphila DSM 18658, assembly GCF_000242455.2. Classification (GTDB taxonomy): domain Bacteria; phylum Planctomycetota; class Planctomycetia; order Isosphaerales; family Isosphaeraceae; genus Singulisphaera; species Singulisphaera acidiphila. Next base: position 2,308,243 of record NC_019892.1, on the reverse strand, counting down.
CCGCCCGGCACGAAGGGGAGACCTGGACCGTCGTCGTGACCGATAGCGGCCCTGGAATCCCTGCAGACGCGATCTCGAAGGTTTTTGAACCCTTCTATCGGCTCTCGCGTGAAGAGCATTCCAGCGTCGAGGGAAGTGGACTCGGGCTGGCGATCTGCCGTGAGATGGTGGACCAGTTGGGGGGGGAAATCTCGATCAGCTCCACCGTGGGACAGGGAACGCGCGTGACCGTACGATTCCCGGTCGCGCAACCCACACATGGATCACTTGCCAGCCAACGGAATTAATCCACGATTCCGGTCTCAATTGACCTTACGCGATGGGAAGTGACCGTCGTCGTCGTGCCAAGCTCACTTCGATCCCACAACGAACCTCACGAGCCTCGGCAGAGCGTCAAATGGTGCCATCACACGCCGCGAGACGCTCAATCGCATGTGACCAGGCAAATAGACTGAGGCATGCCGATCCGAGATTGTGGATCACTCAATAGCCGTGCGGGTGGGCTGCTCCCCAATTCTTGGTCCATCCCAAATGGGAATCTCCCTCAACCAATTTAAATATTTTCGATTTTCAAACCGACCACTTCCTTTGTCGATTTCCTTCGGTCGCACTCCTCGCTGAACTCTCGTGGCGTCTTGTACCCGATCGAGTTGTGCGGCCGGATCGTATTGTATTCGACGGAACCAGCCCCCTTTCGCCTGAGCATCCGCCACGTTCTCGAACCCCACTTCCGCCTCAACGGCCGTCTCAGCCCCAACTCGATCGAGGCTATCTTCGGCATTGCAAGGATCACCTCGATCGAAGTCGACGAGGATCTTAGCCAGCCAGTCGCAACAAAAGCCGAAAACGTCACATTATTGCACACGCAGCAATTTCAATATTTTGAAAGCAAGAGCATGTTCACCGCGGCCGAGATCCTACAAGTATGAACTCCCCGATTCAATTCTGGTAGGGCTCGACACAAAGGCGGAGGACGGTCCCTTCGCCTGGCTGGCTGCGGAGGGAGAGGGTGCCACGATGGCGGCGCCAAATCCCGTTGGCGATGCTCAAACCCACGCCAAGATGACCGTTCTTTGAACTGAAGAAGGGTTCCACGGCGCGGACCATCGTCTCGCTCTCCATCCCTTGTCCCGAATCGCGAAGCTCCAGGACGACCCATCCTCGTGAATCGGTCGACGTGGAGAGCCAGACGGTTCCTTCATCGTGGGGCATCGCGTCGTACGCGTTGCTGATCAGGTGGCCGAGCATTCCACGAAGTTGGTCGGCATGTCCTCGGATCAGAGGGACGGAGCCCAGGTCGGTAATCCAATCGACCCCGGGAGGGCCATATTCCAGTTGTTCGGACACGAAGTCTTCCGCGAGTCGGTCAAGCGCAACGACGCAAGGTTCCTGGGTCCGATCGTCCGAGTCGATCGAGGTAACCGCACGGGTGTAGTCAATCAGACGGCGGGCGACGGTCGAGGCCTCGAGCGCGGTCCGCACAATGGTATCGGCCAATGCGGCCGGGTCGACAACCAGGGGCATTGGTGTCTTCAGACGCAGTAGTTCCGCATTGCTCACAATTGCGCTGAAGGCGTTGATGACGTGATGGCCGACCCCTGCCGAGAGGTGCCCCAGGTTGTTGAGCCGCTCGGTGGTCTCGGCCATCTTCTTGTCGGTCATGTTGCTCAATCCAGGAACGTTCGAGAGTGGATTCGACTTGGTGATTGAGAATTCCGCGCCGGCGAAAAAAAAGCGGGATCAGCGGAGCAGGCGCGCCTCGACCCAGTCGGCGAAGTCACGGACCTCGCCGCGTTCGCCGAACTCCGTAATCAAGATGAGTAGCTTGGCCCCTTGCACATCAATGTCAATCGCTTTCGGCGTATCGCGTGCAGAGATCGGGGACGAAATAAAGCGTTCTTGAGCATCGACGAGGACCCGGAACACAACACTTCCGAGTGGCCCCGCGCGATCATCGAGGCCGACGAGCGCTTGGAAGCGACGATCACCGGGGGCGAGCCGGTAAGCCAGGATAGTCCGGCTCTGGGTCCCGAGGCCACGGTCGTAGGTCTGGCCCGCGAGCCGAAGTGGGTGGCCGTCGACTGAACTATTGCGCCGAAACGGGCGTGTGGGTCCGACATAGCCAACATATCTCGCTTCGGCGACTTCCCGCTCGGTGAGGTAGACGATCGAGTCCGACCGCGTGTGAAGGTGGACGAGGTCGTTCAACGCCAGTCGAACAGGTGCCCCGAATCGGGTGGTGGCGATCACCTCGCCTTGGACGATTTTCGGGTTCGTCACCCCCAGCCGCGAGCCGTCCGACGCGGTGAGTTCGAAGAACGGGCCGGCGGGCTTCGGGTAGGACACCAGGCTGGCGTCGAAACCAAGCGCCACGACTTTCGCCAGCTCGAGCGAGATTGGGCCGGTGCTCGCCTGAAATTTCAAGGCCTTCTCATCGAGCCCGAGGAACCCGCCCTGAACCCGGTCGCCGTTGGGTGCGAGCCAGAGAATCTCCGACCTTTGCGGTTCGGTCCGGACCCGATTCACCAACTCGAACGAGGCATCCTCGTCGACGGGGGGATCGAAAACAAGCCCCGCGAGACTTTCAAGCGGGATCGCGACTTTCCCAAACGTGAGGGATTGCACGTCGAGCTTCGTTTCGCTCGCCGCGCCGACCACCGCTCGATAGAGCCGATCTCCCTCGGGAAGCAGGACCAGTTGCTTCTCGGGAGCGTTCATTGATAAGAACCCGTCCCGGCTCAACTTCACCAGTCGGCGACAGGCAAGCACCTGTTCGGCTCCTCGACTGGGGACGAGAGTCAGGTCGCCGTTGGGGCTGATCTGACGAATCCGGCCCGAGGCGACGGTCCCGTCAGCCATCAGGGCGGAGAAGATCGGGTCGGACGGGACCGTTGGCCCTGCTGTAGGAGGGGCATCCGCGCCCAGAGAAAAAACCGAGAAGAGCATGGCGAATGCGAGAGGCGCGAGGTGAGGCACAGGTATTGTGGTGGCACCGGTCATCAGAAATCGCCTCAGGCTCAGCGTTGGAAGATGGGCAAGAAGTTATTGGGCATCTGAAGAATAATCAGGGCCATCGCCGTGCCATACTCATTGCAGATACTATCCGGCCAGTGTCCCGTCGTCGCCAGTTGACGGTGAATCAACTCGTCGCGAATGGCGGGATACCACGCGTTCCAGTCGTCGCCGCCGCGAATCCACATCGCTTGGGCGGCATAGTAGTGGCCGTAGAAGTAGTGACTGTAGCGGCTTCCCAGTTTGATCTCGGGCATGTATTGGCGAAGATAGGCCAGGCCCGACTCCACTTCCTTGGTGTCGTAAACCGCGGCGCTATACAAGGCAACAACTCCCGCAGCCGAACGGGGAAACGCGCTTGCCCCTCCTACGAGCATGTAGCGGAACCCACCGTCCGGGTTCTGCGACTGCTTCACGTAGCGAATGCAGTTCTCGACCGTCTCCTTGGGAACGAACAGGCCTGCGTTGCGTGCCGCGCGAAGCGCATTGATCTGGCAGATCGTAACCGAGAGGTCCGCATCGCGGCGAACGGGCTGATACCGCCACCCCCCCTCGTTGTTCTGGGTATCAATGATCAGCCGCACGGCCTTCTGAAGCTTCTCGCGAATTTCAGGCCGATTGGTCATACCGTACGCTTCGGCCAGAAAGAGCGTGCCGAAACCGTGGGAGTACATGGGCCCATGCGTCGCGGCTGCCTGTACGGCGATGAAGCCTGAGGGCGAGGTGTTCTCCATCACGTAGACCAAGGCCCGGTCGATGTTGGCCCCGTACGGACCACGGCCCGGGCTTGATCCCGAGGCCATGAACGCCAGACCGGCCAGGCTGGTGACCGCGATGTTGCCTCGATAGGTTGCCGATCCGAACGATCCGTCGACATTCTGCTGGCGGGCAAGCCACACAAGGCCGCTATTGATCGCACGATCGGTCTCGGCCGTGAGCATCTCGGCGGCCCCTTCCGGGATCTTGCCGTGCCGAGCCTCGCCAAAACCGGTCGCTTCCTTGGGCGTCTCCGCAGCGCGAGACGCGACCAGGGGATTGATCGTTCCGAGCCCGATCGCCCCGATGAGAGCGAGCCGGATCGTGGGAAAAAGAGAATGAAAGGGACGTCGCACGGCGATTACTCCTCTCGGGTCAGGATCTTTTTGGAGAGGGAAAGGTAATAGCGCCTGATGTGCTCCGCCTTGTTCGGCAGCCCTTCTTCCTTGAAGATATTGACCATCTGCTGCCTGAGTTCGGCGGGAAGGTGACCCCACTCATCCTTGCCGCCTGCATTCGCATGCTTATCAGTCGGTCGCTCCGGCTTCGAGGCTCCGGTCCCCTTGGCCATAGCCCCCTGCTCCTGCCCCCCCTTGGATCCGGGCTGGTTGGCAGGCTTCATGCTCAGTTGTGCTTTTTTCTTGGACTGGGATTGCGACTGCGATTCGCGCATCTGCTCGATCAGGCCTTCAAGATTCTTGACGATCTCGGACTGTCGCTTCCTCGTCTCTTCCCCGGTATCCGTCTTGCCCAGCCGCTGCTCAACGTCGCGCATCTCCTTGATCACCTTGGAGAGGGGACCGCTCGGCTCGCCCTGCTCTTGTTTGCGGTCTTTCTTCTTCGCCGACCGGCCGGTGAGTTCTTCGAGGTGCTCGTCGAGACCTTTGGCATCCCCCTTGAGCTCACTACCTTTGCCCTTGCCCGCCTGATCGGCGGGGGGAGGCGGAATCTTCAGGCCAGGCCCCACGCGTTTGGGCTGATCCTCAGGAGTGGGCGCATCGGTCGTCTGGCCCAGCTTTTCGAGCAGGCTATCGAGGTCTTTGTCGCTGGGAGCGACTTCCGCCTGCTTCTTCTCCGTGGCTGGCTTATCCCCGTCGTCTTTGGGGCCTTCGAGCTTTTCGAGGAGGCGTTCGAGCGCATCGTCGGCCGGCTTGGGAGGGTCTTGGGCCAGGCCAAGCGACCCGCAGAGCAAGGTGGCGACAAGCGTCGTCGCGAGCGAGAACAGTTGCGGCTTCGACATGGTCAGTCCTCCCCGTCTTCCTTCTTGGGTCGGGTCAGGTCGCGAGCGAGGTCGGCGAGTGTCCCCTGGTCGGTCTCCAAACGCCCGAGCTCTTCATTCTGCCCAGGAGTCAGCTCGTGTTTGCGGCGGCGGAGCTCGTCGAAGAATTCCGTGCGGTCGTTGATCTCTTCCTGCAAGGCCTTGAGCATCTTGACCTGGGCGGCGGGCGGGATCCCGTCGCCGCCACCGCCCCCTCCTTGCCCGTCTCCACCCCCCTGGCCTTGGCCGCCATTCTTGGGCTTGTCGGGCTTGAGCGCGTTGATGAGCTGCTCGAAGCGGCGGGCGGCCGCGCGGGCGGCCCGCTGCGTTTCTTCATCCGTCTTCAGGGTCAGCAAACGCTGCGCCGCGTCGTCCATCGCCTGACCGGCTCGTTTCAAGGTCAGAGCGAAGACCGGGGCCCCTTCGAGTTTCTCGGCGAGGCTGGCCGATTCGTCCTTGAGTCCTTCCTGGACCCGTCCCAGGTTACGGACGCCGGTCCGCTGCGCGACGGTCAGCGACCCTTCGCGTTTGGTCCGGAGCGTCTCGTAGTTGGTGATATCCTCGACCATCTTCCCCTGTCGTTCGGCGAGTGATTTCAGTTCGTCGCCCATCTTGGCGAGCTGCTCCATGGCGAGCTGCTCTTCAAGCTCTTTGCGGGCTTGAGCGACCTGTTCCTCGGCATCCTCAAGGTCGGCCAGCGCTTCCTCCTGGTCTTGCCCCGCCTGTTCGCCCTGGTCCTGGTCGAGGTCGGCCTTGGCCTTGCTCATTTTAGCGGACGCGCGGGAACCGGCCTGGGCGGCCCCCTCGGCATTCAGCTTGGCCAGTTTCTTGAGTTGCTTATTCAGTTCTTTCTGGATCTCTTCCTGTTCCTTGGCGAGTTTCTTCAGTTCGTCGGCCCGCTGTTTCGCGTCCTGGTTCTTTCGCGCGGCGTCGGTTTTCTTGAGATTCTGGGTTTGCCGATCCTTGAGCGCTTTGAGATCGGCCTCGGCGTTCTTGAGTTCCTTGACGAGCCGGGCAAGTTCGCGTTCGCGACGGTTCTGGATCGAGTCGACCAGATCTTTGAGTTCCTGACGTGCCTGTTCCTGGCCGGCTCTTGCTTCACCCATCTGGTTCTTCGCGAGCCGATCGGCGGTTTCCCCCATCTTGGCGGCGGTCCCCTGCTTTCGGCTTTCATCGGCCGCATCGCGGAGTGCGGCGGCGGCGAGCGGGTCCGACTCCTCGATTTTCTTGGCCATGTCGTTCATCTGCTCTTGGAGGCCCTGGAGCCCCCGAGAGACGTTGCCCTGACGATCGGCGAGGTTGGCGAGATCCGCCTTCTGTTCGGGCGTGAGATTTTCGGGCGTCTTGCCCATGAGCTCCGCCTTGCTCGCCGCGTCGGCCGTCTGCTTCATGGTCTGTTCCTGCTCTTTGAGCAGGTTCTGCGCATCCTTGACCACGCTCCGATAGGTCTCGAACTCGCTGAGCCCGTCGAGCATCTTTTGCAGCTCGTCAGCGATCGCCTGCTGGTTCGCCCGGCTCTCCTTCAGGTCGTTCCGGGCGACTTCGTTGAATCGATTGCGCGGGGCGGCGGGATCGGCCTTGGCCGGATCCTCGGCCGTCCCCTTCGGGTTGGACGCGTCAGGGGCCGGTTGCGTTCCATCCTTGGCCGGCTCTTGCCCGGCCTTCTTGTCGGCTGGATCCTGCGCCCCGTTCTTGGACGGGGACGCGCTCTTGCTGCCCTCGGGTTTGGCAGCGTCCTGCTCCGTCTTGGCGGGGCCAGTCGAAGGGTTGGGCCGTGCCCCCTCACCAGGGTTCTCGGCCGTCTTCGGCTTCGCCGCTTGCGCTTCCTCGAGGTTCTTTGCGGCGTGGGTCAGGCCCTGTTCGGCAGGGCCGAGGTGATTGTCCCGGATCCGTTCGACACCAGCCTGCATCTCCTGCATCTGCTTCGCGGCGTCGGGATTGGGGACATTGAAGTTCTTGAGGTCGTCGAGGAAGCGGCCGATCTTTTGGTCCAGGCCGTCGGCCCGGCTGTTGATCCGACTCCCGACCTGACGCTGAATCATCTCAGCGTTTTTCAAGTCGTCCCGCGCGGGCTGATCGAGCGCATCGGTCGTCTCGAGCTTGCGAAGGGCCTCGTTGACAGGGACTTGCGCCTGCTTCTCCATCGCGAGGATCCGAGCGGTTTCCTCGCGGATTTCGCGACGCTGGTCATCGAGCTGGCGGCCGATCTCCTCGTCCGAGACGATCCGAAGCCGCAGTTCTCGGCTCTTGCCCAGGTTGGGCCCCTTGAGGTTATCGATGTCGAGCGCTTCGGCGTGGAACGTGATGACCGAACCAGGAGGGAGGTTCAGCGGCGCCAGGTTCCACTCGTAGGAGACTTCTTGGTGTTTGGTGGGTTGACCGGCAGCCTGGTCCTTGGCATCCCAGAGCGGAAGGACCACGACGTTGGTGGGCTCGGATCCCCCCGAAGCGGTCCGGTAGAGAATCCTGGCCGACTGGATCCCGTAGTCATCGTCGACCGTGAATCGAACGGGGACCACCGCCTTGGCCGGGACGTCGCGGTCGTTGGGGGGCTGATCGATGACGACGCGCGGGGCTTCGTCGCGGATCGACCGGATATCGTACCGCGGCGCTTCGCGATTGGCGAAGCCGTCGGTGTCGTGAAGCTCAAACCAGAAGGGGTGCGACGCAGTCACCACGAAGTCCGTGGTGAGCCGGGTGCGCGCTTTATCGAAGCCAATCGCTTGCTGTACCGTTGACTCGCCGAGATGCAGCGCGGCGGTCTGAATCGGCTTATTCGCTTGCGCCTTGATCTCGACTCGGGTTCCCTCGACCGCGCGGATCTGAGTATTCCCCGAGGCGAGTGTGTAGGGAGCGATCGCGGTGTAGGCTGGGGGAACCAGGTGGATCGCAACCTGCGTCAAGGCGGGAGGCGGCACGACGCTGACAGCGACGTTGCGAACCGAGGTGGAATCGTCTCCAGCGGCGACGGAGAAGGTGAAGTCGCGTTCGACGGCCTCCAGCCTCCCGCGAAAAATCCCTCCCTCGACGGCCCGTAACGGTTCCGTCACCACCTCACCATTGGAAAACCGGTAGGTGGCCCGCGCCGAGGACGGAACGGTCTCCCCTTTGCCGACGCTGACGCCCAGGCTGAACGGCTCGCCCCGCGCCACTTTCCGTGGCGTCTCACGACCGAGCAGGCTGAGATGAGTCCGCTGCGGCCACCGGGTCGCACCGAACGGCTGAAACAGTCTCTTGAGTGCGATTGAGCTCAGGTCGGGAGCGGCCAAGAGAAAGGCGAGACCGAGGACCGAGGCGGCCGAGGCGGCTCCCAGGGCACGAACCAACGGCTTCCGCTCGAGGACCTCGCGGAAGTCGATCGCCCGCGTCTCTTCCAGAGTCTGGCGAATCGTCGCCTCGCGCAACGAAGGCGAACCGAATCGATCGTCGTCGGCCGACATCCGCAAGAATTGCACGGTGCTGGCCAAGCGGTCGTTCAAGCCGGGCCAACGCTCCTCGATCCGCATCGCGATGTCGAGGTCGGGGAAGCGCACGATCAACGGGGTGATCACGTAGCGAAAGCCGAGCCAGAGCCCAAACCCGATCAGCCCGATCAGCGCGGCCAGTCGCACCAAGGCATCGAGATGAACCATCCAATCGAGCAGGCCAACGATGATGATGAGCGGCATGACCAAGCCGACCACCCAGCTCATCCCGTGCAGCGCCAGGATGCGGCGGACTTGAGCACGGAGCGTTGCGATTCTGGACTCGAGACTGGTATCCACGTCGGCCTCCCGCCCGGAACATGGCCAGACATTAATGATTCTAACGACAATTATACCATCTGCTTGCGTTTCCTCAAAACCCATTCCGCCCCGATCACCGCCAGGAACAAAAGCAGGATCGGCCATGTGTTCCAGAGCGGGATCGGAGGATCGGTATCGAGGGGCACTTTCTGTGGTTTCGGGAGATCCTTGAGCAGACTGGCCGTGGTCTCGGGCGTGTAGAACCGGCCCGCCGAAGTCGTCGCCGCGCGGATCAGCTCGGCCTCATTCATTTGCACCCGTTCCATCTCACCGGCGGGGGCGTCGACCCGGAAGGTTGCGGTCGGGGCGGGTCCTACGAGGACCGGAGGAGGAAGGAGCCGGATTTCGTACTCTCCTTCAGAGGCTTGGGCCAGCGCTCCTTCGAACAGGTTGCGGGTGCCCGGCGATTGCTTGAGGGTCAGCTTTCTCGGCCCTTGGCCCTTGCGCTCGATCTGAACCACAACCTCGCCGCGTGTCGGCGCCAGCGCGGGGTTGGGGAACCGGACCCGGATCTGGATCGGCTGATTCCGCTGATAGCGGCGGCGGTCCGTTTCAATCTCCGCCTGCTTCTGGCCGGTGAGCTTCGTTCGCGCCAGGAACCGAATCGTCTGGATCCAGTAGCGGTCGAAGTAGCGATCGCCGCCACGGAACCGCCAGCGCCAGGTGTCGTCGACGGCGCTGAACATGGTCTTGCCCGAGCCCACGAACTGGTAGAGAAAGATGGGCAGCTTCCCGTCCGAACCGATCTGAGTGGGATGCTCGGCCAAGGCCACGGCAGCCGGCTTCTTCCGCGGCGCTTCGAGATACCAGTAGAGCTCGGGGAGGTTCTGCCAGATCTGAGTGCTCGAAGCCTCGTCGTCGCCAAACCGGAAAATGGGGCTGGCCCGCCCCTCCCCCGTCAGCTCGGGGCGGAACGCCGTGATTGCGTTGCCGACGGCGGTCGGGTCGCGTGCCTCGGCCAGTTCGATCGGCAGGAGGACTTCCAGGGGGGTCGCCTTGTAGTGCAGCGGGTTGAAGCCGGCCCCGGCCATGAACAGGAGCCCGCCCCCCTTCTCCGTGACGAACTCGGCCAGGTTCTGCATCTGGGAGACGCTCAGGTAACTGGGATCCGCGTCACCGAGCAGGACGACGTCGTAGGCGAAAAGGTCTTCCTTGGCGGCGGGGAAGGTGGGCAACGCGAACCGATCCTGCTCGCTGTATTCCGGGTCGGAGGAGACCAAGAGGACGCTCAGATCAATCGTCTCTTCACGCTCGAGGTAATTCTTGAGGTAGCGATACTCGTAACGCGGTTCGCCGTCAACGAGTAGGACCTTGAGCTTCTCCTTGCGGACGTTGACCGTGCGGACGATCCGGTTGTTATCCGCTTGCAGCTCACGGGGGCGGGGATCGACCTCGAGAATATACGTGACATCCCCCGTCTCCTTGGGCCTGTGACCAAGCTCGACACGGAGCGGCTGGCCGTCCGGGGGGGCCTTGACCCGGATCGATTCGAGCTCGCGCGCGGCCTGGGGATCACTCGAGGTCCGATCACGCTCTTTCAAGCGGATAACAACCTCCTGGCCGGCGAATCCGCGCGACAGCAACTTCGCCTGAAACCGGACCAGGTCATCCACGAAGACCACTTCGTCGACGAGCAGTTCGGTCAGCTCCAGGTCGCGGGCAGGCTCGGGGTCACCCAGTCCGATGGTATAGAGCGGCACCCCCTTGCGCGCGGCTAGCTCCGCTGCTTTCGCGAGGCCGATGCCCTCGGTCGTCTGGCCATCGCTCAGGAGGAGGATCGCCGATGGGGGCGCTCCACGCAGCTCCGTAAGGATTTGCCGGACCCCTTCACCCAGCTGGGTCTGGCCTCCGATCGCCTCCACTTTGCGCAGTTTCTCGATCGCAGGCTGGACTTCCTCCGGTTTATCCACCTCGGCGAGCAGACGGGCCGACGAGGAGACGAGGTAGAGCCGGACCTTGTTCTGCTTCTGCAACTCGCGGAGGGTCTGGGCGTTGTCGCGCTCCAGCCAGGCCTTGGCCACGTCGAGCCGGCTCGGCTCGGGCTTCTTGGTCAGTTCCGTGAGCGCGAGCTTCGTCTTGGGGTTGGCATACTGGTCGGCGACATGGGTGCTCGCCGAGTCATCCACCATCACGACGAAATAGGGTAAACCGGTCCGCTCCACCGAGAGGACCGCTTCGGAGAGCATGAACAAGGTCAACAAAACGAGGGTGATCCGGAGCGCGGCAAGCCCCATCTTGTAGAGGATCGAGGCGTTCCCCTCACGGCGATAGAGCCAGATGATCAGGGCCGCTGAGGCAAGGACGATGAACACGCAGACCGCCTGCGACCAAGGCTGCTCGAAGCGGATCTGGGGAACGATCGCCTCTCCGGCCCGCGCGGGCTCGACTCCAAGTCGGTCGGCGATTTTGAGCAGCAGCCACTCCATCACGGTCAACCGTCCTCACGCTCGAGATGCATGGTGTCCGAAAATCCAGGCCAGGACCGACTCGAGAAGGAGCAAGACCAGGACCCCATAGAGGAAGGGGCGATGGAGCTCCCCGCGCCGGCTCACAGCGCCGGCGTTATGCGACAGTTCCTTCCAGTTCGTCATATAAGCGAAATTCCAGCCGGGAACCGCAGCCGCCAGGCCCGCCTGATCGAGCTTGGTCGGGTCGCTCTCCGCCGGATTCGGGTTCGCCGCAAACAGGCTCTCCAGCGCCAAGGGGGGGCCTACCTTGACCTGATAGGGCCCCGAGATCTCGGTGTCTTCAAAGTGGAGCTGACTTACTCCCCCCTCCGCCTTGAGCTTGGTGGTCAGGCTCCGCTTGTCCGGTGTGACGATCGTCACGGCGGCCGAGGCCCCGCTCGCCGGCAACGATTGATCGAGCGGCTGCCCGACTTGCACGTTCCGTTCGGCGAGCCGACCGGCCGCCGCCTCGAGGACGATCTTCTCCATCACAGGAGGGTAGCTCGGGTGCGCAGGCCAGTTCGTCCACCCCGAATCGGCCGAGGTTGCCACCTGGATGACCGTGCCTCGATACCTCGGAATCTCGATCACGGCGGGGTCGCCGGTCTCGAACCCGAGCGCGACCTTGGCCCGCGACCCTTTGGGAAGCGTCAGCTTTTGGTACTCGTAGATTCTCGTCCCGGTCAGGCTCGCCTGGACCGACTCCGGTACGTTGGCAAACTCTTCGATGATCGGGTGGCGATAGCCGAGCGGTGCGAACCCGAACGCTGACTCGTTCTTCTTGGAGGCGTCTCCCACGTTCGCCCCGATCGCAGCGGGGAGCAACCCTTTGCCGTCGGCGTAGAGGAGCCGATTGTAGTTCTCGCGGACGACCTGATCGCCTCCAAAAACGACGACGCCCCCCCCTTGCTTCAGGTAGTCGTCGAGCGAGTTGACTTCCGACTCGGTGAACTGAGCGATGTTGCAGAGGACGACCGTGTCGAACGAGGCGAGTTCGAGGCGAGAGAGCTGCGACTCGGCGACGACCGTCGTCCGGATCGCGCTCGGGGCACCGGTGGAGTCCGAGGCGGGGTTCAACGCCGCGGCCAGGAAGTCGGTCTCCGCCTCGAACGCCTCGGGCTTGAAATGGCCGTCGACGAGCAGGACGTTGAGGAACTCACGGACCGGCACGGCCTGCCAACGGTGGTTGTCGAGCGGGAGCGGGTCATCATCGATCCGCACTTCGACGTCGTGGTCGCCGGATGTTCCGAAGGTATGACGGAAAACCACGGCTTGGTCTTCACCCACCGGCAGGTCGACGGTTTCCTCAGGACCAAGCCGACCGTCGACGATCAGACGGACGTGGACCCCTTCGGCCTTCTCCGGGGCGAAGTTCCGCACAACCGCCCGGATCAAGGTCGAGTTTCCCACGGTCACAATGGGGGGCGTGAGCCCCAGTTCCGTCACGGCCCGGTTGATATCTCCGGCTTTGCCCAGGTCGATCACGACCGAGCGGGTCTTCCGTTGCGAGAGATTGGCGACGGCACGTTTGAGCCCCTCGTCCTTATCCCCTTCGGGCTTGCGCCAGCTCGCCGCTTGGAGATCCGTGAGAAAGACGACCTCTTTCTGAGTGATGGGGGAGGCTTCGAGGACGCGGTCGATCGCGGCGAAGCTCGCGGCCAGGTCGGTCCCGCCGTGAGGGAGCGTGATACCCTCGATCTCTTTGAGGACCTCGGAGTGGTTGGGCGACGGGTCCTTGATGAAAATCCTCGGCGGGTCGGCCATGAGAACCACGCTGACCGCGTCGCCACGCCTTGTGTCTTTGACCAACTGCTTGGCCAGCGCCTTGGCCTGTTCCCACCGCGTCGTCTCACCGGTCGAGTACGCCATGCTCAGCGACCCGTCCAGGACGAGGACATGGTGGGTCCGCTGCCCCGCGATGATCGGCAGCGCCCCCAGACTCTCGAGGAATGGTTTGGCCATGGCCGAGACGACCAAGAGGATCACGAGGGTGCGGATCGCCAGCAAGACCCAGTTTTCCACCCGGATTCGCCGGGAGTTCTTCTGAATCGCGGCCAGGAGGAATCGCATCGCCGCCCACTGCACCTCGCGGAATTTCCGCCGATTCAGGAGGTGGATGATGATCGGGAGCGACGCCGCGACCAGGCCCCAGAGAAGCGCGGGATTGGCGAAGCTCAGGGCCAGCACGATCGGGAAGTCCAACGTCGTCTCCTCTTCCTGAACTCGCTGCCGGGAAGGCTTGGTCCGATCGGACAGACTCTCAAAAAAAGAAGGATCGCGGGAATCGACCAGCACTCCCGGTCGACCTTGACTCTACCGCTTTCTGGCGGCGCGGGAGGCGAGGTAGCTCGACAGGGCGAGGTCAAGATCCATATCGGTCCGGATCGGGACGTAGTCGATGTCGATCATCTGGCACCCCTTCTTGACTTCGGCCAGGTAGGCGCTGATCTCGGCCTGATAGGCCCGGCGCAAGGCGTGAGGCTCGGTGAGGATCTCGGGCATCCCCTCCATCCCTTTGAACAGGGTGGTGTCTCGGAACGGAAAGTCGAGTTCGGCCGGGTCGAGGATGTGGAAGACGATCACCTCGTGGCGGCGATGCCGGAAGTGCCTGAGCCCGGCGACGATCTTGGGAACGTCATCGAAGAGGTCGGAGAAGATGGCGATGACCCCGCGCTTCTTGAATCGTTCCGCCAGGTCGTGAAACACGATCGAGAGGTCCGACTTCTGCCGCGCGGGGGAAGTGTCCATCAGGTGGATCAGCTCTTTGAGGTGCGACGGCTGACCGGCCGGCTTGAGGTAGCGACGGACCATGTCGTCGAACAAAGCCAGGCCGACCGAATCCTGCTGCTGAAGCACCATGTAGCCGAGCGCGGCCGCCACGAACTGCGCGTATTGCAGCTTCGTGACGTTATTGCCCGAGGCATAGCCCATCGACTCGCTCGTATCGAGCAGCAAGTACAAGAGAAGGTTGGTTTCTTCCTCATATTGCTTCAAATAGAGCTTGTCAGTCTTGGACCAGACCTTCCAATCGACGTGCCGGATGTCATCGCCGGGCACGTATTCACGGTGCTCGGCAAACTCCACCGAGAAGCCGTGGTAGGGGCTCGGGTGCATGCCCGCAACGTAGCCCTCGACCACCAGGCGTGCCTGGAGGTCGAGGCCTTCGAGGCTAGCTAGCGTTTGCGGATTTAAATATTTTTGGGAGTTTTCCACTTTGCTCAGCCTCGTGCTCGTCGATCGGGGCGGCCTTGATCAGTCGCTTGACGATATCGTCGGGCTTGAGGCCCTCAGCCTCGGCGTTGAAGTTGGTGACGATTCGATGGCGGAGCACGGGGCCGGCCACGGCGCGAATGTCTTCGGTCGAGACATAGTAGCGTCCATAGAGCACCGCGCGGGCCTTGGCCGCCAACACGAGGAATTGACTGGCGCGTGGGCCGGCTCCCCAGCTCACGTAGTCGCGAACGAAGTCGGGAACATCCCCCTTCTCGCGCCGGGTCATCCGGGTAATCTTGACGGCGTAGCGCGAGACATGGTCGGCCACCGGAACCTTCCGGACAATCTCCTGGAGCTCGAGGATGTCGGCTCCGGAGAGTACTTTCGACACGTTCGGCTTCTGGAGCGAGGTCGTCAGCCGGACGATCTCGAGCTCTTCATCCTCCTCGGGGTAGTCCACAAGGATGTTAAGCATGAACCGATCGAGCTGAGCCTCGGGCAAGGGGTAGGTCCCTTCTTGCTCGATCGGGTTCTGGGTCGCGAGCACGAAGAAGGGGTCGGGCAGCCGGTGGCGATCGCCCCCCACCGTCACCTGCCGCTCTTGCATCGCCTCGAGGAGTGCGGCCTGAGTTTTCGGTGGGGTGCGGTTGATTTCATCGGCCAACACAATGTTGGCGAAGATCGGCCCGCGCAAGAATTTGAACTGGCGAACACCCGTCGCCTTGTCTTCCTGGATCACTTCGGTCCCCGTGATGTCGGACGGCATCAGGTCGGGGGTGAACTGGATCCGGTTGTAGGTCAGGTTGAGCGCATCGGCGAGGGTGTGAATCATCAAGGTCTTGGCCAGGCCAGGGACCCCGATCAGAAGGCAGTGGCCCCGCGCAAAGATTCCGATGAGCAGTTCCTCGAGAACCGCTTGCTGGCCGACGATGACCTTGCTCATCTCGTTCTTGAGCTTGTCGAACGCATCTTTGAGTCGCTCGACCGCGGCGAGGTCGTCGTTCTGGAGTGGTTGGGTTGTCGGTTCGTCGCTCACGCCTGGAACTCCCTGGGACGGATTCGGCGGCACGGCCGGTTCGATCATTTCAAGACAGTGGCGAGACGGTTTGTTGGCCAGTCCTCTTTTTTTTGGCTTTGGGCACGACGGGGCTACGTCCGTTTTGAGCTTACTGACGATCTCCGAGTGCCCAGAAGCCTTCGCGGGTCGCCACCATCGCTCCGCGCGGGGCGAGCCGCACGGTCACGTCGGAAGCGGGCACCGGAAAGAGGACGCGCTGCATCAAGGTCCCCGTGTCGCGGCGACGGAAGACGAGGGGCAACCCCTCGCCTTCTCCCGGCTTCGATGCCGGGTAGAGAGGAAAGGCTAACACGCAACGCTCGGTCAACGCGAGAGACCAGCCCGAGTCCGCCCCCGTCAAATGAGTCGACCAGATCAAGCTCCCGTCTTTGAGCGAAAGGGCGTTGAGCGTTCGGTCGCTTGCCCAATAAAACCGCGCGCTGTCGGCAAGTGTGGCATCGATCCGTTCGCTCAAATCTTCCGCCCCCAGCGGGTGAGCCCAACGCTTCACCCCGGTGGCCGGGTCGAGGCGAATCAACTCGGTGCCGTCGTGAAGCACGAGCAATCCTTCGGCATTGCCGAAGAGGCGGGGCGAGCCGTGCTTGGGAAGTGTGTCACTTTCGCGAAAAACCCAGGAATTCAGCCCCTTGCGAAGGTCAAACAAGGCGATTGTCCGACGGTCAGGGACGAGCGCGATATGATCGTCATCGACAGCGAGCGGCGTCCGCAGCCATCCGAGGTGGCTCGAGTAGGGAAAGTCGGCCTTGCGCTGGCCCCCCTCGGTCTCGAGGACGAGAATCGAGTTCGGCTTCAAAACCTGGAGCACAATCTGTTGCGGGCCAATCAAGGCGAGCGGATTGAGCTTTCCCGAACTCGGTGCGTACGACCAGTCGATCAGCCCGGTGTCACCGTCCAGCGCCCGGAGTTCGAGCGTTTCCCCCTCCTTCAGAAGCTCGCTATTCCCTCGGAAACAGAACAGGCGATTGCCGACGATCTGAAATCCGTGCAATAGAGCCGAGGCCGTGTCCTCCGGATTGGCCCCAACCTCGGGTTTGGCGAACGGGTTTGCTCCCGTCTTCCCCTGGGGTGCCCCACCGAGGTCGTGGGTCCATTCGGTCGTTCCCTTGTCGAGGCTCAGCGCCACGAGCCGGGTCGCCGTTGCCGCGACGACTTTGTCAGCCAGGTAGCCCACCCAGACCGGAACCCCATCGAGATCGGCCGCCCAGAGCGAGGCCCCCGAGTTGGGATCAACCGAGGCGAGTTCGGTCCCTTGGACCAAGAAGATTCGATTGGCGATGGCCGAGGGGGGCACGCCCTGGGCACTGAGCGGCCGGACCGAGTCCGAGAGTGGTCGACTCCAGCGCCGGACCAGAGGGATCGGCAGGCTCGGTTCCGAGCGCTCGGCCGCCATCCGCGCAAACGGCTCACGGGTGAGCCGCTCGGAAGCGAGGTCACCGAGTCTTGACACCGTCCCAACCTCATCGATCCGCAGGTTGCCGAACCGCGTCATCGCCTCAACGTAGGCATCGCGAGCGGGGACCCAGAGTCGTTGCACTTCATAGGCGTGGGCTAGACCCCATAAGGCCCGCGCTCGGAACTCATCGCTGGGCGCAGTCGCGAGCAGCCGCTTATAGGCATGAGCGGCATCAGCCGGCCGTTGCAGCGCGTCGCAAAGACGCCCCAGCGCGAGCAAGGCATCCGGTGCCACCTGAGAGACCGGGTAGCTCCGACCAACCTCTTCCAAGAGGCGCGGACTCTTCTGTTCTCGCCCCTTTTCCAGCAGTTGGCGAGCTTCCTCGTCATAGTCGGCATAGAGGGAGCGGCCATGCTCCCGGACGAGCGTGGCCAGCCGATCGCCGATCAAGAGGTCCGCGCGAATCGTCCGGTGGCCATCGTCAGCCGCAAGGTTGAGGAGCCTCATCGGTTCCTCTTCGAGCAGTTCCTGGAGAATACCAACAGCCTCGCGCGGGGTTCCTCTCTCGACCTCGACTTCGGCCAGTTTGAGTCGAGCCATGAGCCGATCGCGGTCGATCCGAGCGGCCTGGGCCGCCGCTCCGTAGTGCGTGGCTCCTTGGTCCCACGCCTTCGCGGCCATCGCCTTCTTCCCAAGCTTCATTCGCAGGCGATATTGATGATCGCGCGTGGCGTCGGCCAGGGAGACGCCGTCCATCGTCTCGGAGGGACGGGCCTTCTTCAAAGTCATGACGAACGACTCGATCGCCAGGTCATCCTGGCTCGTCGCTTCCGCAGCTTGGGCCAGTCGAAAGTAGTTCCCCGCCTGGTCGGGTGCGCGGGCGATGGCGTCACGATAGCGCTGAATCAGCCGGCTATTCTGGCAGAAAGCGACCAGCGCGTCGGTCTGAGCGACGATCAGGTAGCCGTCGCCGACGGCAAGGTTGCCGCCGGTCGTCTGGTACGAGGCTTGGAGCTTGATCGAAGGGTCGGCCCTGAGTCCACTCGCCTGGTCGAGGATGTGGATCTCCTGCTTCGTGGGCCAGTAGATCCGATCGCCCGCTAGGACGCCTCGGCCGTATCCTTCATAGCCATGACCACTGTCGGGCCACGTGTTCAGGAGTTTTCCCGTCTTCACGTCGAAGAGCAGGACGCGGTCCCCCGTGGCGATGAGCCGACCTTTGGCGACGCCGAGCAGGTGGGCCAGCTTGACTCCGCTCGGGAGCGCTTCGCTCTTCCAGACGAGCCGACCGCTCCCTGCGTCGAACCCATAGATACAGGCGGAGTCGTCGGGAGCCACAATCACAAGACCGTCGTGGACGATCGCGGGGTTGAGGTCACGCTCGCTCTTCGCCCCCCCTTCGGTGAGGTCTTGGCGAGGATAAGTCGCCACCCAGCAAATCCCCCCCGTTTCGGCGTCGAGGGCGACGACCGCGCCGAGGTTGGTCTGGTAGTAGATGGTCGGACCATCGAGCGTAAGCAAGCGATGCCCGAAATCGTGCGACATCGTGCCCATCCCGAAGCCCATGCCACCCACCCCGAAGGGCATCATGTTGTCGCCATCGGCCGAGGCCGCGCCGAGGTAGCGCACCCATCGCGTGCTGCCGCTCTCGGCATCCAGGCAGGCGACGTAGGTGGTGGTCTGCTCACGGCGGTCCGTCAGCGCGACATAGACATTGCGTGCATCGGCGACCGGAGTGCCCTCGAACCCGGTTCGATTGCTGCCGTCGGCGGGTCGTCGGGAGATATCGATCTCGCTCGCCAAGGCCGACCAGAGCACCTTCCCTTCGGTCTTCCGGTCGAGCGCGACGATCCGGCTCGAGGAAGCGGTCGTCCCTCGCCCTGGGAAACCCGGAGTAGCCGGCCCAAGGCGAGCGTAGATCCGGTCGCCGAAGGTCGTCAACGTATAACGAGGCACCGTTGAGTTCGGCATCGACGCGACCGCGGACGTCTCCTGGTTGTCTGGCGGAGCCTCCCAGACCGGGTTGACCGCCTGCGACGGGCTTCCCGCCGGACCTTCGGGCCGATCGTTCAGGTTGAAGGCCATCACCTTATTCTCGGTCCCGACGATGACCTGGTCGCCCAGGACGATCGGGTGGTACGAGAGCAGGCGATCGTCGGCCACCTTGACTGCACCTCCCATCCCACTCCGGGGACCGAACGGATTCGTCGGCGATCTCCTGGTGGCCTCGAACGTCGGCAGCGGAACCCGCCACTGGAGCGACCCGACGTCGATCGAACCCGGCATGACCTTGGTCCGCGTCGGTGAGCCCGCAAACGTCGGCCAACGGCCATCAGGCTGGGCGGGAGGAGCAAGCTGGTCCGCACTCAAGGCCGCCGCCATTGTTTTCAGGTAGGGGCCGGTCCGCCCCGCCAGAGGACCGCTCGCGTCGGGGTATGACTTGGCATAGGCCTCGAGCACGGCGGGGTCCGGTGCGGCCTCGCCGAGCGCGGCGCGGCAAAGAACCTTTTTGGCCGCAACCCGCGCCAGGTCCACGCTCGGATCGGGGTAGATGAGACCGGAGCGGTCGTCCGTCGCGTCGGGAACGAGTTGCTTGTAGAGTGCGATCGCTTCGTCAAACCGACCGTCCTGGAAAGCGAGGTCGCCAAGCAGATCGAGCGCATCGTCGCCCCAGGTGCTGCAAAAGGCTTGCTCGACAATCCGCCGGAGGGCCGCACGATCCCGTTCGTCGCGCCCCTGCCGATACCAACGTTCGGCCTGGGCATCGACCCGCCGCCGATAGATCGCCAGCGCCTCGGCGGGGAGCGTCGCGAGGCGACGCTGGCAGAAATGGCGCAAGTCCACGTAGAGGACCGATTCCCCCGTGCGATCACTGGCTGCATCATCTTTCGGCAGCTTGGCGACCTTATCGCCGTACTGCTGAATCACGCGCTGATAGATATCGATCGCTTCGGCCCATTGCCCGTCCCGAACATGGCTCGACGCATTGCGAAGCAGCGCGTCCGCCGTGTCGCTGAAGTCGGGATAAAACTTCGTCGCCGTGCGGTTCGGTCCCTGGGCCAGGGTCGGACAAGGCGCGAGGAGTGGAAGGAGAGATGTGACGATCAGGAAAATGAAATAAGTTGCCCGATCCGACCGAGACTTCGTCATGAGCAGACCCTCCGTGCCCGATCGTCCGGGGTGGACGTCGATCGAACAGGGGATAGCGAACTTCACGCGAGGACCAGGAATCAGAAAGCGGATACCCGCTCGACTCCACCTTCACCCGTCTCGAGAGCTGAACCGTAGACGCGTGTGCTGATTCATCGAACCTCAGAGCCTTCCTGTTCCCGAAACTTGACCCGATTCCCGCTTTCGCCGCGACCCCGAAATCGATCATCTATTCCACACCAGGATCGACGTCATTTGCAACAGCAAATCAAATACCACGACCGGCCGGACGACCACTTCCCGCCCCATCACGGCCCCCCGAGACCCTTTGCCACCACGCGATTGCTACAATTATAGGCGGCACCGCGAAAGAAAAGTGCGTAATCCACCTCAGGGCCGGTGTTGCATGACATAGCCAACGTAAAAAATGAGCGCTCCACCGGCTGCAATCAGGAGTGACTGCCCCAATCCAACCTTGTCGACCAATTCTGAGGCGATTCCAAACGGAAGGATGATCAAGCCGAGGAATTGAAGCCCACGGCCGAAGCGTTGGCGCGTCATAGGGGTAGTCAGCATTGTCCTTTGTTTGATTCGTGGGGAGGCAACGCGAGCCTTGACCGGGCGAGCGAACCGACCGGCCAAGGCCCTTGCATCTTACGGTTCCGGCTTACTTCTTGATCTTCTTGGGGTCGAGCTTCACGTCCCCGAGATCGACGGTGGCGCCTGCTTTGACGTCAACGGGAACGCCAACGGCATTGCCCGGTGTGACATACCCAGCCTTCTCCTGCCAGACGACGACGTTCTGCTTCCCGGCAGGGACCCCCTGGATCTCGAACGAGCCATCTTCCCCGGTGACGGCGAAGAAGGGGTGATCGAAGACCATCAAGTATCCGGTCATCCAGGGGTGGAGGTCGCACCCGACGGCGATCGGCCGCTTCTCCACCGCGAACTTCTTCTCGACTTCGCTCTTCGCGGGCAACATCTGGTTGAAGCCACCGTTGGCGAAGCCGGCATAGCGAAGGTTGTGGCTGGTGGGGTCGCTCGACTTGAACACGACCGTCTGGTCCGTGGTCACGGCGACGACGTGGGGGACGAACCGGCAATTCAACTGGTCAAAGACGACTTTGGGCGTCGTGGCCGAAATCGCTTTCAGGGCGTCGGGATGCTGGCCATTCGGTTTGGCCAGGTAAACGAACCCAAATTGAATTCCTTTGGTCTTGGGATCGACCACAAGTTTGTCGTCGAGGATGGCCTCATCTTTCGCGCAGACCTGACCATCCTTCGCAGCTTGCCCCTTCTCCTGGAGAACCAGGCGAGCGGGGGCTTCGGCCGCGTCCAGAACCAGCCGGCCCTTGATCGTGCCGTAACCACCCTGGGAGAGGACCGGGGCTCCGAGGAGACCCACAGGAAGGGCCGCCTGCGCGGGCGAGACGGACACCGTGAGGAGAGTCAGAGCCGCCAAAACTCCGGCGGCCCGAGCGGCGGCCGCGGAAAGCCATCGTGTCGCGAACTTCATTGCGATCGACCCTTTGTGTGCAGTGATTGTTATCGCTGGGTGGGTGCGCGGCCATTGCCTCGCAGAGATACGGCAGATGTTCAATGTTATCAGTTCGAGTAGAGCGAGGGTATCCCCTACGTGGTTCATCCGGGCAAGTCGTGGGGGATCTTGGCCGGGCCGTCATTCCCTCGGCCCCATAATGACCAAGGGCCGCCATTCCTGAAGAGACAGGAACGGCGGCCCTCGAGATCAAGCCAGGGAGAGGGATAAAGCCCCGTGCCCCTTCGAAATTATTCCGGGCGAACCTTGCCGGCGTCGATCTTGAGGTCGAGCGTACCGGTGCCATTGGCGGCGATCGTCACCGCTTGTCCCGAGGGGGCGGTCACGAAGCCGCTGCCGGTGACAGCTTCTTGCCAGACGACGACCTTCTGGGTGCCGGCGGGCACGTTCTTGATCTCGAAGTTCCCCTTCTCGTCGGTCACCGCGAAGTAGGGGCTATCGGTGACCATCCAGTAGGCCTTCATCCAGTTATGGATGTCGCAGACGACTTCGCCGGGGGTCTTTTCGCCCCCCTGGGTCACGAACGCCAGCTCGCTCGAGGGGGGAACGTTCGGGTTGGTCCCGTTGTTCTTGAGCTTGGAGTTCACGTTGTGATTCACCGGGTCACTGTTCTTCAACAGGATCTTCGCACCGTTCATGACGGCCAGCACGTGGGGCTCGAAGATGCACTTGGACTGGTCGAACACGACTTCGGCCTTGGCGGCGGCATCCTTGGCCTCAGGATTCACCGCAGTCGGCTTGGGGATGTAGACCAAAACGTTCTTGACCCCCTTGGAGCCGGCATCAACGATCAGGCGCTCGGTCTTGATCGGATGGTCCTTGGCACAGTACTCAGGGTCTTTGGGGGCTTTCCCCGGCTCGACGAGGTCTTTCGGCGGCGGAGGTGTACCCTCAAAAGTAATCACTCCCTTAAGCGTTCCCCAACCTTCTGCCTTGACGTTCTCAGCAGGCGCTGGGGATGTCGGCGAAGCGGCGGTCGTGGCCGTGGGAGCCGGGGCAGTCCCACCGGGAGCCGGAGCCGCAGTGGGGGCGGCGACGGTCGGGTCGGAGATGACCACAGCGTCATCCACCTCCTGTCCCTTACCGCCGCAACCGGTGATTGTCAGCAGGAGGGCGCCTGCGAGACCGAGGCCGGTTATGAACGAAGGACGGGGCCAAGCGTGTGACATTTTGGAGAAACTCCTGGTGCGTGAGGATGGAAAAGGCCAGGTCGCATCGGCGTTTGACGGCCGATGCGACAGGCCCTTTTGGAAGCTGGGGGTCACGGCTCATGCCCCAAGGGCGGACGCGTCACTCAGAAGCGCCCGGTTTGGCCGGTTGCACGGTCTTCGGTGCGCCCGCCTTGGAGTTGGTGGCCAATTGCTGTTCGACGGCGTTCACGTAGTTGAGCAATGTATCACGGATCGCCATCACCATGGCGGTCGGCTTGTCCGCGAACGTCTTGGGAACGAACGGCGGCGGCGGTCCGTGCGGCGGGACGTTCTGGGGCATCGCCGTATACGGGACCAGTCGCTTCGGATTTCCCAGCCACTCCGCAAGATAGCCGGGCCGGAATCGCGTCCCAACCTGACGCAGGTCAGGGCCGTTCACCACCTCTGCTCCGCCTGTCGGCTTGAACTGGCCGAGTGCATGGCACTGGATGCAGGCCCCCTTGGCCATCAGGTCCCAACCGGCCCCCAGGTAATCGGGATGCTCCGCCTCGAGCTTGGCCAGGTAGCCCTGCTCGCGCTCGGCGATCGGCTGGTAGGGGAACTCCGCTCCGTCACGCGCGGCGAAGAAGTTGGCCAGGCCGGCCGTTTCGCCGGCAGCCAGCGCTTCCGACTTGCCGAAGTGGAACTTGGGCATCCGCAGGTTGACCGCAGGCCGGATCGCATACGGATCGTTCAGGAACGAGGTCAACCAGGGGGTCTGCACTTTCAACCCCTCGCGGAGGAGCGGCGGGGGAAGCCGGTTCCAGAAGGTGGAGAAATCGCTCCCCGTCTTTTCCGCCTGATAGCTCGCATAGAGCCAGGCAAAGTTCCCCCCCTCAGCCTCGGTCTTCTCGACCTTCGTCTTGTCGAGCGTGAGGTTGTCGCCGACCTGGAAGGTGAACCCTCGGATCGTCACCGGCTTCCAGAGCTGCACGGTGAGTTCATCCTCGAAGACGCCGATGGGCATCCCCTCGATCGTCACCCCTTGGCCGTCGTACGGCTTCAACTCGGGCGGCGTCTTGGGGTCGTAGGTAAGGCCAGCGGCGAACTCCTTGAGGTAGTCATTCGCCCGGGCGTTGTACGAAACCTTCACGTTCGTCGCCAGGTCGGTGAACGCTTCCTCGAGCGGTTTGCCCGCGGCCACCGTGAACTTGGGCATATCGACGACATGGCAGCCGGTGCAGTTGTACCGATTCAGCAGCTTGGTTCCCTGCGCCACGGCAAACTGCGACGGGCCGTAGTGCGACTTCGGCAGGTACTTGCTGGCGATCTTCTCGCCGGTCAAGCCGAGCACGAAGGTCATCACCTCTTCGACGGCATCCGACTTGTCAGCCCAGGCGAATTGCGGCATCCGGAGCCGTTCGTCCCAGGCCTTGATGTCTTCATTCGTCTTGGCGTAGTCGTAGCTCCGCGGCCGGTGCAGCTTCTGGTAGAGGAAGCCGGCCCGGGTGTGGTCTTCGAGCTGTTCCTGGTAATACGGGTCGGTGCCGTCACGTGCCTTGTCGTCGTCTTCGCTCTTATCGACGAGGAATTCGGCGATGTGGCCATAGTCGAGCTTCGTCGGGCTCTTGGTGCCCCAGCCGTTGAGCGGGGTACCGATCGGCTTGGCGGTCTCGAACCCGTTGATGTTATGGCAGCCAAAACAACCAAGGCGGGAAATCGTCTTCTCCCCCAGGAACATCAACTTGTCTTCCTGCGAGAGCCTGGTGGCGACGAACTCATCCACGTCGCTCAAGGGGATCGACTCAAGCTTGCCGTTCCGTTTATACCCCCCCTTGGAAACGTAGAGCCGGACCAGCTCGTCAAGACCTTCCTTCACGGTCGGCGAATCGGCGGCCGGGACATCGACCAGGACGGGCCACTCGCCGGGGACCGAGAGAATCCAGGCGGCGATATTCGCCGAGTCTTCCATCGAGAGCTGCAAGTTGGGCATCAGGCTCTTGGGATGGTACGCCTCGGGCGACTTGATCCAGTTGGCCAGCCACTTGTAACCCTCAGCATGCGACTTGAACTTGGCCGAGATGTTCGACAGGTTCGGCCCATAGTCCGCCTTCGCATAGTTGCGAACCGACTCGGGGAAGCCGCTCGGGTCGAGGGTGGCCGTCGCGTCCGGCTTGTACTTCGGGTTGATCTGGGCTCGGTCGACCCGCTGAACCTCTCCCTTCTCGTAGGGGCGGTGCGAGTGGCAGGCCATGCAACCCTTCTGAAGGAACAGTTCCTTCCCCTTCGCAGGATCGCTCTTGGCAGGGGGGTCGACAAAACCGGTCGGCGGCTTGCTGGTGGCGAAGAGGTAGTGAGTGATCGCCTGAATTTCCGCGTCGTTCTTCGGCGCATCGGCGGGTGCATCATTGTTCGACACACCATAGAACCGGGGCATCCGCGAGTCGGGGCGGAACGCGTGGGGGTTCTTGATCCACTTCGCCGTCCAGTCTCGCGAGACCTTCGAGGCGAGGTGCGAAAGGTTCGGGCCCACCTGCCGTTCGTCGGTCAGGTCCGGACCGAACGACCCTTCGCCACCGATGGTATGGCAACCGGTGCAGCCGTACTTGGTGACCCGCTCGAATCCCGCCTGGAGCTTCTTGGCTTGGGGAACGTCGGTCACCTCGTGGTGGCACTTCAAGCAGCTCGACTCCATGAACCGGGAGGGCAGCATCGGCTCATCCCAGTGATGGATTTCGTGCCAGTCGTTCTTGTGCTCCCACTCTTCTTTTTGCTTGAGGTCGTTCGGAGTGTGGGACGCATAAGTGAAATCCGTTCCCGATCCCTGCCCGCCGTGACAGATCGTGCAGCCGAAGCTGTTGATCTTGTGCGGCCCGTTGCCGTCGAGGTAGAGCCCGGCCTTGACCACGTTGCCTCGCGGGTCGAGGGCCGTCGCGCCATCCGTGAGGTGGGGATGGGATGCGAAGACCTTCTTCATCGGCTTGCCCTCGGCGTCGGTGTCATAGCCGAGCCGATCGATCCCCTGGTGGCAGGTCGTGCAGCGGTCGTAACGGGGAACATCCTTGAAGTTGTAGTTGATCGTCAGGTCGGGGAGGCTGATCTGCTGGATCTTGTCGGGGGGCATCAGGTCGATCCCCGGCAGACTCCGCAACCAGGCAAACAGGCCGAAGTACTGCTCTTCCTTCTGCTTGATCGTCCGCTTGACGCGGTCGGCATCACGCGTGAGGGTCTCGCGCTTCTTCTTGAGGTCGTCAACGTGTCCGAGCAGGTCCTCACGTTTCGCCTTGAGTTCGTTCTCTTTCGCCTCGGCCTTCTCGAGACCCTCTGACAACTCGAGCAGCTTCCGTTCGCACTCCACGATGATGGTGTCGCGATAGATCCGCGCCTCCCGCTTTTCATCGCGGTCGATCATGCCGTCGTAGAGGCTGCGAACGCTGTCGAGTTCCGCCTTCTGGAACCGCTTGGCGGTATCGAGCCGGTCTTTCTGGCCGCCGACCCGTTCGAGCTCGGCGTCGACCTTTCGGATCTCCGAGGCATTCTTATATTGGTACTGTTCAGCCTCGGTGATCTGGGCGTTGAGCTGGTCGATCTGGGTCTGATACTTCTCCGCTTGCAGGCGGACTTTTTCCTTCTCAGAGACCTTGAGCTTAGCCTCCTCGATCCGGTGAAACTCGCGCTGGACGTTCTTCCAGGGTCGGAGGTGGTCGGCCATGATCATCCAGACGATGACGAGCGTCATCGCGATTGACGAGATCGCGAAGACGACGTGCAAGGTCGGCTGACTGCGGTATGTTTCCTCAGTTGCGGGCATGGGCGTCCATCCTGCGCGGGTCCGGGTGGCTCGGCTTCACCCGATCCCGGTTGTTTTAGATGTTGAAGAAATATTCCGGGATGGCGATCAAGTATTTCAGGTTGATGGTCCAGCGAAGCACCATCTTGAGCGGCAGACTGGCCATGAACAGCAGCAGGAGCGTCAGGACGCTAAAGCGGAGCCAGCCCCCTTGGGCGATGATCTTCTTGAAGAAGGAGATCCGCGTCAAAATCAAGGGCACGACCACGAAGTAGGCCGTCACGACCAGCAGGCCCGGAATCTCCCTGACCAGGATGTTCGTCGGCTTCGTCCGACCCAAGATCTGCACCCAGACAATGTCCGACAGGTTGACGTTGTTGAGTGGGATGACCTTGTGTAAATCCCAGTATTCGTAGGGGCCGAAGAAGTTCCAGTTGGGACCGCGCAAGAAGGTCCCGAGCAGAATCAGGATCACCCAGAGCACGAGGAATCCGTACTGGAAGGTGATGTAGGCAAACTTCCGCTGACTGATCGTGTAGTAGCCGTTGCCCGTCTTGTTCGTATCGATGTAGGGCATGGCCATCAGGCCGACGACGATCATGCTGGGCAGGACGACTCCGGCCATCCAGGGGTCGAAGTAGACGAGCATTTCCTGAAGCCCGAGGAAGTACCAGGGGGCCTTCGACGGGTTGGGAGCCACGGTCGAGCTGGCCGGCTGTTCGAGGGGCGCTTGCAATGCGATCGCCCAAACGACGAGGAAGATCGTCTGAGCCACCATCGCGATCAGCTCGGTGTAGACGAGGTCGGGCCAGGTCAGGGTCTTCTCGGGCTCGAGTTCCTCCAGGTTGGGCAACCCGAGAGCCATCCGCGAGTCGTTGATGACCGCACGTCGCAGGCCGAGCCAGGTGAAGAAGCCGACGAGAATCATCAGGCCGACGATCGGGACGTTGTCGGGCTTGGTGACGATATCCCGGAAGTCGAAGTCGGTCATGCTCAGACCGAACGCGAGCAAGGACAGGTTCACCAAGGCCCAGGCCACGATCCCGTTGGCCAAGGTTCGCCGGTAGGCGATCATCGCGGCGAAGCCGATCGTGGCGCCGATGAAGAAGGTGGTCGGCCCCGAGACGAAATTGACCCCGTCACGGAAGAACTGCGGGAGTGAGAACTCACGCCCGAGGATGTAGACCAGCCCCATGACCTGGAAGATCCCGGCAATCGATCCCCAGATCAGGGTCCAGAGCGTTCGATTCATCGCCTTGCCGAGCCCGACGGCGGGCTGGTGATCGTCAAGGCTGGGGGGGCCAACCTCATCGCCCCGACCGTGCCCCTCATCCTTCACTTCGCTGAAGTGGGCCGCATCGGCCGCCGCCCCGATCGCCACCAGGACGTTGGCAATGGCGCAGAGGATGTAGGCTGCCCGGGCTGCCTCAGGGAGGTAGGCACGCCCGAGGATTATCAGAGTGGCCAGACCATAGAGTCCGAAAAAGCTGATCATCAGCCATTCGGGAAGTCGACGCGTCCGGGGAGCCAGCCCGACGCGCGAGGCTCCCTCCGAGACGATCTCCATGTAGGAGACATACGCCGCCGCGGCTGCGTTGAGCATGGCCGCGAGGAGGTAGTACCAGGCGAGCCCGGTCATGACGCCGGGGGTCAGATCCTTGTGCATGGTCGTCTTTTCGAAAGGTTAGTGGCTCAAAGGACCCGCCCAAGGGATTCACGAGGACTGACCCCAGGCGGGCGTGTCCCATCGTCACATCGGGCCGCTGATCCCGCCATCTTTCCGGACCCGCCAGAAGTGGATCATGATCAACAGGGAGACCGCCAGCGGAATCGCCACGCAATGGAGTACGTAGAACCGATTCAAGGTCATCTCGCCGACCGTTCGACCACCGAGGAGCGCAAACTTGGCGTCGGAGCCCGAGGTGATCATGCTCACATTATTCAGCTTGATCAACGAAGCGCCTGGACCTTCCACGCCAAGCAGCGGCGTGGCCCGCGCCATGTTCGAGCCGACCGTGATGGCCCAGATCGCCAACTGGTCCCAAGGCAGCAAGTAGCCGGTAAAGGAGAGCAAGAGGGTGAGCACCAGCAAGAGGACGCCGACCACCCAGTTGAATTCGCGTGGCGGTTTATAGCTCCCGGTCAAGAAGACCCGGTACATATGGAGCCAGACCGCAATCACCATCGCGTGCGCCCCCCAGCGATGGAGCTCGCGGAGGATCCCCAGGGTCGTCACATCGCGAAGGGCGAGAATGTCGTTGTAGGCATGCTCGAGGGTCGGCCGGTAGTAGAACATCAGGAGGACGCCGGTCACCACCTCGACGATGAACAGGAAGAAGGTCGTCCCGCCCATGCACCAGGTGTAGCTCAGGGCAATCCCCTGCTTACGGACGCTCACCGGGTGCAAGTGGAGGAAGAAGTTGGTGAGCATCACGACCACGCGATTGCGGCGGTCCGTGGGCATCGGATGGCGAAAGACGCTCTTCCAGACCTGCGATTCGGTGATCGATTTAGTGATCTTATCAACGATGGCCATGATCGTCCTTTGGTGACGAACCGAACGCGTCCGCCGTGGCGGAGCCGCGGATACGCAAGTCGTGATTGCTCAATTGATCGCGATACGATACGACCCGAGAGCCGGCCTGTCGATGCCCCGCTGAAACAAACCCGAGGCCATGATCAGGCCGTGATGAAGCTCTCGGGTTCCGACCACTGACCCAACTCTTGCTGAAACTTTTGACTCTTATCAACGACCATCTGACCGTCGTCGGCCAGGGTGACCTTGAACCGCTCGAGCGGCCGGGGCGCAGGACCTTCGAAGTTCACGCCCGAGATGTAAAATCCGCTGCCATGGCAAGGACACTTGAACTTCTGCTCGCCGCCCAGCCAGTTGGGGGGACAACCGAGGTGCGTGCAGACCGACTGGAGCGCGTAGACGATGTCTTCGCCGTTGTATCGCGTCGAACGGACGATCCAGAAGCCCCACTCGGCCTTGAATCGCTCGTTCACCTCTTCAGGCTCAAAGTTCGTGGGCAGGCCGACCTTGACGGTGCTCGGCGGTTCCGCCAGCACGTTGGGGAACATGAATCGACCCAGCATCGCCGAGAAGAGCGTGACGCCAGAGACGAACGCCGCCCACCCCAGGATGACCCAAGCGGTCGGCCCCGCCATGAATCCGCGGCGCGTCATTGCGGCCGCACCGGCCGTTGCCTTGCTCGGCTTGGGGAGGACCGACTGCGGTTTGGCCTCTTTCTGCCCGGCCGCCTTGGCGGCCGTCGCCGCTTTGGCCGGGGTTGCCCCCGCCGCTTCGGCCGCCTTTGAAGCTGCGAGCGCCGCCGACTCCTTGGCTTTCTTCGCCCCCGACTGCCGGAGCGCCTCGGCCAGGTCTTTGGGATCGGTGATCTTGTCGAGCGGAGGGAGCGTCCGCGGAGCGGCCGTTTTGGATGCGGCCGTAGCAGGCGCCGCACCGGCGGGCTTACCCGCCGCCGGCTTCGCTCCGGAGGCTGCGGGTGCACTGCCGCCAACGCGAGCGGCGGCGAGCTTCTCCTTGAGCGTCAGCGGACGACCGACCGAAGGCGCGGGGGCCGGCACCGAAGGCGCTGCCGACGCCGGTTCCTCGGAAGCCTCCTCGGCCGCGCTCGCCACCGCCTCTTCCGGAGCGGCGGCAGCGGCAACCGGAGCAGCCGCCGCCGGGGGTGGAGCACCACCGGCCCGAGCCGCCGCCAGCTTCTCTTTCAGGGTCAACGGCCGGCCTAGCGATGCGGGCGAGGGGACGTTCGCCGCTGGGGCAGGCTGCGGAGCTGCGGCAGCCGCCGGGGCTGTCGGCTCGACGGCTGGAGATTCAGGCGTTTCGGCGGGCGTGGCCGACGCTTCGGCCTCGGCCGGCTTGGCCGGCCCCCCCTGCCTCGCCGCCTCCAGCATCTCTTTCACGCTCAGACGTTTCGCCATCGGTCGATACCAGCCTCTCGATAAACCGCGTTCCCTCGACTCATCGTGTCGTTAGTTGGGAGCACCGGGCGAGATGATCGGATCAAGAGCACATAGCAAAGCTAATGCCATGAATCCTCACCCCGAATTTGAGACGTAAGTGGCTGCGAAGATTGAGGATTCCAGCAAACTCATTTGTTTCTACGTCCGGACGAAATTCCCGAGAATGAGAAATGTGTCTCGCCTGATTCTCTTTTGTGGGAATCACCCGAAAAGTCCCCGGTTCGCTTTCGCAACCATTAGGTGCGGACGCACTTCGATCCGAGGCAATGTCTAGCGTAGCAGGGCGGACTCGGCGCAGCAACAACGTGGTTCGACGGCCCGCACGCTTTCCTCGAACCGGCCTCAGCGTGAGGGAGAGCGAGGGAACAAGGATGGGATCATGCAGAATCAAACACTTCTAGAGCGCTGGAGATTTCGTGAAGTCTCGCCGTCAAGTAGGTGCGAATTTCCTCGCTCGTCTTGAGCTGGAGCACCTGGTGGGCGAACCGTTCGGCCTGCGCCGTGGTGACGGAACTCAGGAGGGCCTTGATCGTCGGCACGAAGGCGGGGCTCATGCTGAATCGCCGCAAGCCCATCCCGAAGAGCGCCAGGACGGAGCGGGGCTGGCCGGCCATCTCGCCACAGAGGGTGACCGGGGTCCCGGTGCGCTGGCAGGCGTCGAGGACCATCTGCAAGACTTTGAAGATCGCCGGGCTGAGCGGTTCGCAGAGGTGGGCAACCTTTGGGTTATCGCGGTCGGCAGCGACCAGGTACTGGATCAGGTCGTTTGAGCCGATCGAGATGAAGTCGGTCTCGCGCAACAGGGCGTCGATGCAGACGGCGGCGGCGGGGACCTCGACCATAACGCCCGTCTTGACGTCCTCGCCGAAGGGAACGCCTTCGCGGCGAAGGTTGCGCCGGGTCTCCTCGACGAGCTTGTTGACGTACCTCAGCTCCTCCAAGGTCGTGATCATCGGGAAGAGCATGTTGACCTTGCCGTGCCGACCGGCCCGGAGAATCGCGCGGATCTGCCGTTCGAAGAGCCTCGGGTGCTCGAATGAGAGCCGGATCGAGCGCCAGCCCATGAACGGATTGGCCTCGCTCCGTCGGCCCAGGTAGGGGACCGTCTTGTCCCCGCCGAGGTCGAGAGTCCGGATCGTCACCGCACAGCCGGGCGAGTCCTCAATGATCTGGCGGTAGTACTGATACTGCTCTTCCTCGTCGGGAACGTCCTGGTGGGTCAAAAAGAGGTATTCGGTACGAAAGAGGCCGACACCGGTCGCGCCGACCTTGAGCGCGGCCTGAGTGTCGGCCAGGTTGTTGATGTTGGCCAGCAGCTCGATCTGCGAACCATCCGCGCTCCGGGCCGGCTGGTCGCGGTTGAGGACGAGCCGGTCCTTGAGGTCGAAGAACTCGCGCTGAAGCTTGCGATAAGCGGCGGTCGTCTCGCGATCGGGGCGGACCAGGACGAGCCCGTCGCGACCGTCGACGACCATAAGGTCACCGGAGCGGACGTCGCCGGTAATCCCGACCACGCCGGAGACGGCCGGGATCCCCCGGCTCCGCGACAAGATCGCGGCGTGGCTCGTCCCCCCGCCGGTCTCCGTCACGATCCCGGCGATCGGCAAGTTGCCCAGGCTCATCGCCTGGCTCGGCAGGATCTCGTGCGCCACCAGGATCACAGGCTCATCCCCATGCCCATCGACATGGGTGCCGGTCGGAATCAAGGGCGACTGTAAGGTCAGGTGGGAGCCGATCCGCGAGATCACGTCGCGAATGTCGGTCATCCGTTCGCGGAAGTAGTCGTGCTCGATCCGCGCGAACGTGGCGGCGTAGCTCTGAAGCACAAGCTGGAGCGCCGAGAGCGCGGTCAACTGCTGCGTCTCGATCAGCGAGCGGACCTTGGCCAGAAGCGTCTGGTCGTTGACGATCTGGAGGTGGCTCTTGAAGATGTCGGCCTCGCTCCCCCCGAGCTGCTGGGCGACCTTGACCACGATCGCTTCCAGCTCGGTTGCCGACAGCTCGACCGCCCGGTCGAATCGCTCGACCTCGGCCGGAATACTTTCAGGGCTTTCCAGGCATTGCGGTTCGCTCGATCCGAAGACGGAGTCGAGCCGATAGGCGACGCCGACCACGACTCCAGGACTGACCGCGATACCCTTGTGCATAACAGACTCAGTCCAGATTTTCCAAGCGTTCAGAACCTTCCGGAGCCAATTCCAGGAGGTTCAGGTCATCAAGGTGCCTCATTAAGCGGCAGCCGGCCATCGCATTGAGAAGTCACCGACGTCGCGACGCCGAAATGAATTGTCCTGACAATGCCTCGAATACCCACGGCAGACTGGAGGGGGAAGTGAGTCAATCCGACGAAGGACAGGCGTTGCGA
Source organism: Singulisphaera acidiphila DSM 18658 (assembly GCF_000242455.2). Taxonomy (GTDB): domain Bacteria; phylum Planctomycetota; class Planctomycetia; order Isosphaerales; family Isosphaeraceae; genus Singulisphaera; species Singulisphaera acidiphila. Next base: position 2,275,318 of record NC_019892.1, on the reverse strand, counting down.
CCGATCGAGTTGACGCACCCTCCAGTCCCCAACGGCAATTTTCATACCTAAAATCGCCGAACTTATCAAGACCCACTGTTCTTTTGAACAAGTCCAGGCGGTGTCCAGGGGAACCACGAGCGGCGCGTCCGTGCATAAAAAAGGGGGCAGCCTTTCCTCAGGACCATGTTCCCAGCGGAGCCAGGTCCGCCTGCTGCTCCTCCGGAGGTCGACCGACCGCTCCGATGATCAGGAGGATCGCGGCGAAGCCTCCGTAGGCCACTGCCCAATGATAGGGGGTCTGGTTCGCCGAAGCCAACTCTCGTCCCTCAGCTTTCACCCGCGCCATGGCCACCCGAGGGACGACGATCGGTCCCGAGGGCAGTGGCGAGTGGATAATACCGAACCAGGCCATCACACTCGCCACGAGCAATGCAAGGGCGGCCGCCCGGATCCGACCATCGATCAGGTGGGCCAGAGTCGTCGCCCAGATCAGGCTGGTCACGATGAATCCTCCTGAGAGGATGGTGACCGTCTGAACCCAGCGCTGGGCCGAGGGGGGGAGGGCCTGGAAGTCGATCGAAGGGAGAACCTGGTTGAGCGTGATCAAGGCGAGGTATGCGAGCGCGGGCACGCAGGCCAACGCGACGGCCGGATAGTGGCGAACCGCCGTGGCCTGGAACGATTGCGAGGTGATCTCCAGGCCGACGAAAATCAGGATCGGGAAGACGGCAGCCTTGGGAATCAGGTAGAAGAACCAATCAAAATAACCGAAGACCCCCGCAGCCCCGACAAAGAGGGCCGCCGCCAGGGTGTAGCCTGCCCGAGCCCCCATCGTCTTGTAGGCGGGGTGTCCGATATACGGGGTCGACTGGATCACCCCACCGAAGAGTCCCCCCACGACCGTGGCCAAACCCTCGGCGGCAATGATCTGGCCGGTCGGATAGTCGTCACCGGCCGCCGCCGCACTCTCGGTGCAGTCGATCCCGCCGACGACCGTCGCCAGGGCCAGGGGAATTGCGACGGGGAGATAATTCACCGCCTCACGCCAAAATTCATTGAGCCAGGCCAGGAACGGGCCGATCGGCAGCGGCAGAACCGCCCGCAGTTGCGCTGACGGGTGGTCCCCCTCCGCGCCCAGACCCGGACCAAGGCCGAGCGCATTCAAGCCATAGTAGATCAAACAGCCCACAACGACCGCCGCTAGCGCCCCCGGGAACTGACGAGGAAGCTGCCAGCGCGCCGTGAGCGTGGCCAAGATGATCGCCAAGGCCGCAAACCCCACGATCGGCTGAGCCGCGATGTCGACGAGGGGTAAGAAACTGATGATTACCAAGGCAATCGCCGTCAGCGAGCCAAGCAGACCCGCGCGAGGCACCATCTTCCGGACCAGGCCGCTCACCATCGCACAGCCGAGCTTGAAAAAGCCGGAAGCCAGGATCATGGCGATCCCGAGATACCAGGCGTGATGTGCGGCGTCGATCGGCTCGAGTCCCCGCGCAGTGGCGGCTCGAAACGAGGGGCCGATGATCAGGAAGACCGTGCCGAAGGTGCTGGGAGTATCCAGGCCGAGCGGCATCGCCGTCACATCGGTCCGGCCCGTGCGACGGGCAAGCTGCATGGCCATCAACGTGAAGATCAGGTCGCCTACCATGACGCCGACGGCCGTCCCGGGGATCATCCGGGTCAGGACGAATTCGGCGGGCATGCCGAAGACGCCGACCAGCAGGCCGGCCATCAGGATCATGTCACCGAGATTATCGAGCGTAAGTCCAAAGAAGGCATTGATGTCGCCTCGCACAGCCCAGCGGTAGCCGGCCTGCGATTTCTCTACGGTCGACGAGGATATCACAGTCGGAAAGCTCCCAGGATTCGTGAGCTGGATTCCCCCATGATGACCTCATGGCCTCTTCGTTGCACGCAAGACTTCGTTCGAATCCACAGCGGCAGGCAGCCTAAACCCTTTCTTCGTAATCCGCAGGCCATTGACCTGAGCGGCGTTGACGTGGACGCCGACATTCCCAAGGGCGGACGCGGGCGCTTCGAGATGGTCCCCCTGCTGGGTCACAACCAGTTCGCCGGAATCGTGTGAAGGGAGAAATCCAAAGGTGAGCCCTCGAAGTGGAGCCTTCTCCTTGGCTCGAGCTCGCTGCCGTAGGAACGTGTCGGACCATCGGATGACGTTGTTTTTCAGGGAGATCGTCATGTAGGTCCGGCCCATGTTCGCCTTGGTGTACTGGGAATGCTCTACGCCGATGAGCCCCCCCTCGACCGCGTCTTCGAGAATGTTTTTCTCGAACTGGCCGCCGAGAAAGGGAGCGTGGGACCAGCCCCAGATCATGGGTGACTCGCTGGCCGCCGCCGCAAGCCGAACGATCTCCCCCCCTCCGATGAACCGATTTCCCCGGATCAGGGTCCCGAAATGGTTCCCCGGCAAGACGAGGCAGCATGCCCCCCTCCCCCCTCGAGCGTCGACCGTGTTCCCCTCGACCCGCATGTTGACGAATCCACTGCTGATCGAGATCACCGACGCGTCGGAGGGGAGCGCCGAGCTGAGCAAGAAGGTCGTCGGCGAAATGACCTGCGCGATTGACCGCCACTCGCCCGCCCGCGTTCCCGTGAGTACGGAGACCAGAGAGCCGATCTCAGGAGGCCCCCCGAACACCGGGTTGATCGTGAGCAGGCGTCCATCTGAGGAGACAGCGGAGGGCCTGCCCTCGAAGTTGAGTCGATACGACTCGGTCAGAATGATCTCGGGGGCATTTTGCGACGGGATCGTGTCATCGTCACGCGGGCCAACGCCCTCGACCGTATTGTTCTCGACCTGCACGTCGCGTCCGTACCCCGTGACAACCAAGAATCGCCAGGTCTTGCCCGAGCGGCCGACCGGCTTGATCCGGTTCCCTCGAACGAGCAGGTCGTGAACATAGTGGCCCACGACCACGCCATGGCTGAAGGTACCACTCGGCGTCCCGCGATAATTGTTGTCGACGAACTGCCAAGGGCCAGCGAAAAACTCGATGACACCTCCGAAGAGCGTGCAACCCTTGATGCTCCCTGCTTGCGCCGTGTTGAGGCGCATCAGCCGCACGGCATCTTCCCATTGGGTCGCTCCGGACGGAGGAGGCCCCGCAAGATCGAGTCGCTCAAAGGTCAGGCCAATCTTGCGGTCGCTCCGCGCCGGCTCGAGATTGTCGGTCGAGCCGATGACGGCAGGCCCATAATTCACGTTCTGATTCCAGCGCACGGGGCCAGCGAAGCGAATCGCAAAATCCCGGAGCGTTGTCGATCCACAGTGAATCTTGACCGCCGTCGTCCAGGGAGCCTCACTCGTGCCTTGCGAGAACTCGAGGATCGCCCCCGGCTCACCCGCAAGCGTCACCGGCTTGTTGAGGACCAACGGCTTCGAGAGGCGGTGCGTCCCTCCCGCCAGAGTGACCGTCCCAAAGCGGTCAACCAGGTCGTGGAGGTCATCCCCCGGTTTGGCGACCACCGTAGTGGGAGCCGGCTGAGGCAAACCCGCGAACGGGTCACATTCGCCCGCTCCGAATTGGGCAAACGTGCTTTCGCCGTTCGCGAAAATGAGGCGCAAGGTCAGGGTCGCACCAACCTCGTTGCGGTACGGGGTAAAATAGAGGTCGGCCTTGGTCGAGTCGTCCCCTCGGCGCAAGGTGAGCGGTCGCTCCTCGGGCTCGACATCGAGTTTGACTTGCGGACTGCTCCGAAAGGTCCAGTTCCTGAACACGGAATCGCTCAGGACCGCCGCCTCGATCGCGCGACCGGCCGGTAGCCCGGAGAGCGCGACATGAACGTCGCGTCGATTCGAGTCGAGACTCCCATCCTGACCAAGCCAGCGGCCCTGGAACGCCGCCGCTTCCAGTTTCGGAATCGAGGGAAGCGGCATCGCCAGCTTCGGGTCGGTCCGCTCCCCCTTGATCCGCAGCGCGTCGCTTTTGCCATTCGGATAGGAGATGGTGACCGAGAGGTTCCGTCCTGCTAAGTCGCGATCGGGCTGGAAGTAGAGTTGAGCGATCGACGGATCCTTGGCATCCCTGACGATTTCGGCGTTGTAGTCCCCTTCGGGATTGATACCGACGTGCCACCGCACCCCTTCGCCAGCGTCGAGCACCACCCCTTTGATCGTGGCCTTCGGGTCAAGCTTCTCGAGGGTGAGGCGCGCATCCTGATAGCCGTCCGGCCCAACACCGAGTTCCGCTGCCGTGAAGTCCTGTCCATCTTGCCCGGCCCACCGAACCGTCGGCATTGTTCCAGGCATGCGAAGGTTCGGATTCGATCGGCCTCCCCTGACCGACAGGTTGGCGACCATCCCGTCCTTGTAGTCGATCTTGATCTGAAACGTTCGCCCCTTCTCCGGATGCTCGTTCTCAAAATAGAGGTCGGCCGTTGTTGAGCCTGGACTGCGTTCCGCGGCAATCCTCCAGGAGTTTGACGACCGGTCGGAACTCCAGAAACCTCCGTCCGGCCTGATCTCAACCGTCTTGATCGCCCGTTGGGCCGGCAAGCCAACCAGTTGGATATGAATATCCTGATAGCCATTAGGCTCCAGGGTTGTCGAAGGCGAAACCAGGTCATGACCATCCTGGCCGAGCCACCGACCTGTCGGTCCACCGGCGTTCACAAGGGCCAGACTCAACGCGATCGTCCATGATGCGGCCACCATTGCCTACTCCTCATGATGCATGGATCTGTGAGCGAACCCTTGGCTCCGCCGGCGATTTGAAACACTTTACCACAACCGATCCTCGGGAAGGGGAATCGCGCGGGCTCGTGATCCCCACGACGCACGGGATACTCCCTTTGGGAAACACGTGCTATACTGGACATTCAGTCATGTCAGGCCGCGTTGCGGACCGACGAACCGGAGGATGGCGCGGGGAATCTCAACGATGGCCAGGCAAGAAACGAGGGACCTCTTCGGCGAACCGGAAGAAGAGGAGGAGGCCCCGCAGTCGATCGATCCGGGGGCACCGCTGGCCGAGCGCATGCGGCCTCGGACAATCGACGAATTCGTTGGCCAACAGCACCTCACGGGGGAGGGGAAGCTCGTCCGCCGCCTGATCGAGGATCCAGGCCCGCTCCCCTCCTTGATCTTGTGGGGCGGTCCCGGGACAGGGAAAACCACCCTTGGCCGCCTGCTCGCCCAGCGTGCCCATGCGCGATTCGTCCCGCTCTCGGCAGTCCTGTCAGGGGTGAAGGACTTGCGTGAAGCGGTCGTGGAGGCGAAGCGACAACGTCGCGGGGGACGGCGAACGGTCCTGTTCATCGACGAGATCCATCGCTTCAACAAGTCGCAGCAAGACGCGCTTTTGCCTTCCGTCGAAGACGGCACAGTGTCGCTGGTCGGAGCGACGACTGAGAACCCATCATTCGAGGTCAATTCGGCCCTTCTTTCCCGCTCACGGGTCCTCATCCTGAATCCCCTGGGCGAAGAAGAGATCTCCGAGATCTTGCGCAGAGCGATGCTCGATCCGGAGCGGGGGCTCCGCGCCCACCAAGTCATGATGTCCGACGAAGACATGCGACTCCTGGCTCATTCGGCGGGGGGAGACGCCCGCGTGGCCCTCACCGCGCTCGATGCGGCGACTCGGGCCACCGAACCGGGATCCGACGGCTCTCGCCGCATCGACCGCGAAACCCTGGTCGAAGCCTTGGGCCGTTCGCGCTTTGCCTACGACAAGGGGGGCGAAGATCACTACAATCTCGCCTCGGCCTTAATCAAGTCGCTCCGGAACTCGGACGCGGACGCAGGCCTCTACTGGCTGGCCCGCTTGATCGAGGGGGGGGCCGACCCCGTCTTCATTGCGCGTCGGCTCTGCATTCTGGCCTCGGAGGACGTGGGACTCGCCGATCCCCAAGCGATGGTCCAGGCCGCCGCAGCAGCCGAGATTACGCGGATGATCGGCCTGCCCGAGGCGCTTTACCCACTTTCACAACTGACGATCTATCTCGCCCGCGCTCCCAAGTCAGACATCGTGAAGCGAGCCTATCACGCGGCAGCCGCCGACGCCGCCGCCACGCCTCGCGAACCGGTCCCACTCCACTTGCGCAATGCAGTCACTCCGCTCATGAAAGCGTCCGGCTACGCCCAGGGCTATCGCTACGTCCACAATGATCCGAAAGCCAAGGATGAGATGCCATGCCTCCCGGAGCCGCTTCGCGGGCATCGCTACGTCGACAGCTAATCGCAAAAGCATAGACTGGTTCAACTGAGCCGTTACTCTCGAGACGTCCACAACTGGGTGTGGAGATCTGATCTACCCGAGCGAATATCGCTCCGATTCACTGCCACCGGTGTAGCCCAACGCACCAAACTCCGAGTCGTTCAGCGGTATTTGATTCGGAACGGGCTGCAAAGACACTACTGCCGTGCAAGCCCAAGCGAGAACCTTGGCCCCTTCTAAGCTTGACTTTTGCCGTTTTGGGATACAAATGTGGCGAGCCTCCCTGGTGCAATGAGGGGTATGCACAGAGCCCTTCCTCGCACACAAGAAGGCCGCCATGACCAGTTTAACCGATCGGACTCGCGCGCGACTCTCCGTGAAGCAACTTCGCTTGCGGTTGCGGACCAACCGGCGGCGACAGGCTCGCAAGGCGCGGGCCACACGGCGAAGGCTCGAACGAATTCACGAGCAACTCCCCAAGCAGGTCCGCACCGTTCTTGACCCCCTCGAACCCGCCTTCTCGCGGGCGGCCCATCGCCGGTTCATCCTCCTGGCCCTGGCCGCGATCCTGACTCTGGGCGGACGCACGATCAACAACCTGCTCCGTGTCCTGGGCACCCTGGCGCCCGGGCACCCCAGCAGCTATCACCGCGTCTTCTCGCGCGACCGATGGTCGCTCGCCGCCCTGGCTCGCCGCTACATCGCCACGGTCCTCGCCAGTTTCGTGCCGCACGGGCCGATCCTCCTGGCGGGTGACGACACAGTCACCGAGCATCCCGGCCCTCATGTCTACGGTAAGGGACGCCATCGCGACCCGGTTCGCTCGACTCACACCTACACCGCGTTCCGCTGGGGGCATAAGTGGGTCGTCTTGGCCCTGCTCGTCCCCGTCCCCTGGGCCACGCGACGCTGGGCCTTGCCGCTGTTGATCGCGCTGTATCGAACCAAGGAGGATAACGCGAAGTGCGGCCGACGGCACAAAACACCGCCCCAATTGCTCGGCCAGTTGGTTCGTGTCTTGATGCGATGGTTCCCTGATCGGACCCTGGTCGTCACCGCCGACGGCGGCTATGCGACCCACGAGTTGGCGGAACTGGCCGCACGGACCCCGAAGCGGCTGACCCTCGTCAGCTTGTTTTACCCCGATGCCAACCTGGTCGAGCCACCACCGCAATACGCGGGCCTGGGACGTCCTCGGGTTAAGGGAGCGAAGTTGCCCGGCCCGGCGGAAGTCGTCAAGGTGAGCCAGCAACGACAGGCCCTGGAAGTCGCCTGGTACGGCGGCGGCCGACGTCGTGTCGAGACCGTGACGGGGACCGGACTCTGGTACAAGGGAGGACGTCCCCTGGTGAACGTGCGCTGGGTCTTCGTCCACGACCGGGACGGCACGCACCGGGATGGATATTTCTTCACGACCGACGCCACGATGAGCGTCACGTCGCTGATCGAGACCTACACCGCGCGGTGGAACATCGAGACCACCTTCGAGGAAATTCGCTCTTACCTCCGCATGGAGACGACGCGTGGCTGGAGTCGAGACACGGTCCTGCGCGTGGGTCCCTGCCTGTTCGGACTGTATACCCTGGTGACCTGGCTTTACTCCCGATTGCCGAGACGCGGGTCGCGGGTCGGCGGCGTGGACTGGCCGGGCAAATGTGATGTAACGTTCTCGGATGCGATCACGGCGGTCCGCCGCTGGTTGTGGCTGGAATGGGTTTTGGCGATCCCTGGTGATCGCGTGGTGTTCCAAAAGCTCACGCCCGGATTCCGGCAACTCCTGCTCAACGGCCTTGCCCCCGCGGCCTGAACCCCCGCCAAGTCGCTTGCCACGCTCAAAAGCCCGGTCCGAGACGCCGTCGCAAGGGGTCTCCTCGGATCAGGGTGCGCGCTGGCACGACAAGGTCGTCAAAACGGCAAAAGTCAAACTAAGGGCTTGCGCAAAAACAACCTTTTCAAATCAAGCTTGGCATCTATGTCGGTTTCTGCGATAATAAGAGGATGTACGATCCTCTTGTCATCGCACAGATTCAACGGAAATTCCATCTGCTTTCCCCCGAGATGGACGAGAGACGCCGCCGGCAGTGGGCGGCAGCGGAGGCGAAGGAGTTGGGCTGGGGTGGTGTCTCGCTCGTGGCCCATGCCACCGGACTGTCTCGTCCGACGATCTCGGCTGGGATGCGGGAGCTTGAGCGACCGATTGCGCAACGCACGGTCGAAGGGACTCGGGTGCGTCGGCCGGGCGGTGGTCGGCCGACAGCGGCGAAGTCTGACCCCGGATTGATGGCCGCGTTGGAGTCGTTGCTCGACCCCGTGACGCGAGGTGATCCCGAGTCGCCGTTGCGATGGACCTGTAAGAGCACGCGGCGGCTGGCCGAGGAGCTGTCGCGGCAAAACCACGGCGTGGGACCGCGAACCGTGGCCACATTGCTTCACGAGGCAGGGTACAGCTTGCAGGCGAATCGAAAGACTCGGGAGGGAGTCGCGCATCCCGACCGCAACGCCCAGTTCGAGTACATCAACGCCAGCGTTGGCCGAGCGCTGGCCCGGGGGCAACCGGCGATCTCGGTCGACACCAAGAAGAAGGAGTTGGTGGGCGACTTCAAGAACGGTGGACGGGAATGGCATCCGCAGGGGGAACCCGAGGAGGTCCGAGTCCATGACTTCCTGGATAAGACCCTGGGCAAGGCGATCCCCTACGGCGTGTACGACATGGTCAACGACCAGGGTTGGGTCAGCGTGGGGATTGATCATGACACGGCCCAATTCGCCACCCACAGCATCCGCCGCTGGTGGCAGGAGATGGGCCGTGAACGCTTTCCCCGGGCCACCGAATTGCTGATCACCGCTGATGGCGGTGGGAGCAATGGGCATCGGACGCGTCTCTGGAAGGTGTCGCTTCAGGCCTTGGCCGATGATCTTGGTTTGATGCTCTCGGTGAGCCATTTCCCGCCGGGCACGAGTAAATGGAACAAGATCGAGCACCGGTTGTTCAGCTTCATCACGCAGAATTGGCGAGGAAAGCCGTTGGTCAGCCATCAGGCAATCATTAACTTGATCGCCGCCACAACGACCAAGAGCGGCCTGATCGTGAAGGCGGTACTGGATACGAATCATTACCCCCTCGAGATCAAGGTGAGCGATACGGAACTGGCGGCGCTGTGTCTGGAACGGCACGAGTTTCACGGAGATTGGAACTACACCATCGCGCCGCGTATAAAGAAGTCACGCTCCCAAAAATTGTAAAAGTTATTTTTGCGCAAGCCCTAAGGAAGAGCCGAGAGTGGGAGAAACTGGAAGGATACCCCACCCCACGAGGCTTCGGGCTTCCAGTTCTCATTGACGCGTGCCAACGACTCATTGGATCCAAGGATAGACATGAGATTGCCTTCAGGCATAAAGACCTGTGCAGGAAGAAAGGCAATCGCTGCGGCCTGATCTTTGGCCGACAAGGGGCGATCGTCCGATAACCGGCCGAGGATGGCCCGCAACCTCGTGGTCTTCGCAGGTTCACCTGGGTTCGGTCCGGTCCTCCGCAACAGGCTGAGCAGTTCAGGGCGGCTGATCCAGACTCCCCAGTCTTCGGGACGAAGAGCGGCGAGCCGGATTGGGACACGCCCGCTCACGGCCTGCCAGGGAAGCGCCTCGTCCCAGCGGGCGACCTCGACCGAGTCGGCCGTCCAGCTGAGAACCGGCAAGGCCGGTCGACTCGTCGTTGGCCGGTGATCGTTCGACGCCCTGGCATCCGCTGCTGCCGAGCCATCGTCGGGGACGTGAACGACAAGCCGGGTTTCCCAGGGCAAGAGGTCGTTTGCGTTCACCCAGCCGATCGGCCGGCGATTGCCGACTCGGTAGAAATCAGGGGGACCGCTCAAGGGCCAGACGTCGTAGATATCGACGAACATCCGGAGCCGGATCGTCTCGGAAGGGGAGCCTGCCGGGTGATCCGACGTGATGACGTCGTCGTGCAGCAAGAGCGCCTTGCGGATAATCGGCCCAGCGACGACTTTCGGCTCGGTCGAGTTGGGGACTGGCGGACCCTCGAATTGACGTTGCCAGCGCTCGGCCAGGGCCGACTTCAACGGGCGAATCATCGTCTCCCCGCGCCAGGTAATCAGGCCCAGAATGACGAGCAGCACGAGCGTGGGCAACGGATAGCGGATGGGTGGGAGCATCAACACCGATCTCAACAACGAAAAAATGGGGCTGGGCCTCGTCAGGGACGCGCGTGCTTCGGCTTCCGCCCAAGCCAACCCGGAAGCGCAGCCAGGACGACCAGGCCCGCAACGAGCACGAGGAAGAGTTGGGGCCAACCCCCCGCTGGGACGACCATGCCCGGGATGAACACGGCCGTCTCGCCCGCCTTGCGGCTGGCCCGGTAGTAGATCCGGACCGGGCGGAGTGTGCCGTCCGGGAGTGCCCGATCACTCTGGTAAGACAGAGAATAGCTCGACCGCAGTCGTTCGGCCAGTTGCTCATAAATCGATCGCAATTGATCGGCCTGGCGAGCGGGATAGTACTGGCCGCGTGTCTCGACGGCCAGACGACGGAGGGCATCGCTCTCGATCTCGTCTTCCGTACCGAGCCCCAAGGTATGGACGGGCAAGCCCAGGCGTCGGGCTGCCACGATAACCGAGTCGAGTGTGGCCGACTGGCTGAACGTATCTTCGCCGTCAGTGAGCGCCAGGACAGCGCGGCGGCCCTGCTCACGATTGAGCATTTCGAGCGCTTCGGCGACGGCGTCGTAGTAGCGGGTCGCGCCTTCGGGGGTCAGGCCGTCGACGGCTTCCTGAACCTTTTGCGGGTCGCCGGTGAACGGGCAGATCGTCTTCACGTCGGAGCCGAAGGCGACCACCGCCACGCGCGATCCCGGCGGCAGACCTTTCAGAAACGAGGAGACCGATCGCTTGAGGGCGCCGATCCGATCCTCCTCTTCCATGCTTCGACTCCGATCGACCACAAGGACGACCGTGGTCGCGTGGGCCTGGGTCGTGACGGGAGACTGGAACTTGCGGATCACGACCGGCTGGCCTTCCTCGGTGACCTTGAAGTCTTTCTCGGTCGCATCGAGCAAGTAGGTCCCGTCGGGTCGCTTGACCTCGAATTCCACCGAGATCTCCGGAAAATTCGAGTCGCTTGCCCCCGTGACCACGACGTCGTTTTCCTCGCCTCCGGTACGTGGCGGCTCATCCTTCGCCTTCTCGGGAACAGGGACCTCATCGGCCTGTTTGTCGAGTCGAGGAGCGGCGGGAAGTTTCAGGACGCGATCGAGCTCGAAAGCGAGGTTGGCCTTGCGCAAGAAGAGCAAGGCGAGGCAGGTATTCGGAGTTCGCCCCCAGGCGGGCTCGGGCCAGCCGCCGTCGTCCATCTGGCGGCGGAGCAGTTCGTGGGCGCCGGTCTCGTACCAGTCGAAGCCGTCAAGATTGCGAAGGCCGAGGGCCACGCAGACACGCTCAAGTGACCAAATATAGTAGATGTCGGAATTCTGGCCGATCTTCCGCGCGTCCTTGGCGACGGCTTGCAGCGCGTTCGCGAAGATCGGGTCGGCGGCCAGGGCCGCGCCTCGGGCGCGGGCGGTCTGCCGCTCGGCCAGGTTCGGCCGGGCCGCGCTGATTGCCAGCCCCATCAGGCCCGCGCAGGTCATGGAGTCGGTCCCTGCAGCTCCGCTGACATAGCCCCATCGCCCCCTCCGGTCGGGCGACCGCCGAAAGTGGCTATCGATCGCCGCCAGGCTGGCGTTGGGGTCGAACCCGTGGCGACTGGCCGCCCAGATGCCGAGCAGAGCGAATTGCGTGTTCGAGTTGTCCCCCACTTCGCCGACCCTGCGAGACAGATCACTCGAACGTCTGCGGGGGCGTTCATCGTCCTCGACGCTTTCGAGCGGCACCGTGTAGGTCCACATCCCCCCCTGCTCTCCCGCAGCGAGCCGCGCGGCCAGACGTTGAATCAGACGGTCGTCGGGTCCGCGAGTCTCAACCTGGGCTCGAGCCAAGAAGAGGATGGCCAGGGCAAGGTCATAGGTCTGCGTCGACCTGATCGCCAGGCTGTGGACGACCGAGCTTGCCCGGGTGATCGAGGGATCGGCCCGATCGATTCCATTCTCCATCAGAGCCAGGCCGGCGAGCGCGGTGATTCCCAAGGTATGGTCGTGGTTGAACGAGAACGACCAGTGGCCCCTCGGCTCTTGCTGCGCTTTCAAAAAGGCCACGCCACGCTCGATCGCCTGGGCAATCGCGTCGGCCTGAGGATCGTCGGCTCTCGCCTGCGCCTGGCCGACCCCGAGGGAGATCAAGGACGCCGCGACCAAAACACGGAGGTTCATGATTCGGGCTCCGTGGCAGGGCGAGGAGGCGCAACCAAGAGAGAGAGTCCCGCGATCCCTGCACCAAGAACGGCCCAGAGAATTCCCGAGCCCCAGATCGAGCGGGACGGAGCCGGTCCCAGGATCGGCTCGACGGCCCGACAGAGGGCGACGACGATTGCGGCGCCGAGAACGCCCACACACGCTCCCGCGAAACCAGCCGGCGGCAGGTCGCGTGCTTCACCGCGCTTCGCCGTGAGAGCCACGCCGATCGCACTCCCGGCCGTGGCGAAAAGGAGGACAGGTCCAAGAAGACGAGGGAGAGCCTCGGTTGCTCCTTGCCCTAGAGGAAGCTGCCCGCCCAGCGCCACAAGTGACCGAAGCACGAGGCCCCCGAGAGTTCCCAGGGCGAGACGGAGACCGGTCGGTTGTCGCGCGACGAGCTCAAGAAGATCGGGGCCCCCTTCACCGTAGATGGCCGAGGAGAGCTCAGGGATCGACTCCGGCGCAGGGAGCCGCTCAAGACGCACGGTCACCCGGCGGCTTCCCCCATTGCTCTCGATCACGACCGTCCCCGTTTTCGGGGCCGCGAGGTTCTCGGGGATCTCGATTTCGAGCGGCACCTCGGTGCGATCCACCGTGATCACCGGTTTCCCGGCAAACGTCGGAGTCAACTTGATCCAGGCCGCACCAGGCTCAACACGGAGCGTCGAGCGAAGCAGTCGATAGCCGGTATTCGTGATCGCGAGCACCTGGCGCGTCACGCCCCCCCCGGCCACCGCGCGGACGGTGAGCGTCTCGGGATGCACGTCCAGTTCGGGCAGGCTTGACCGAGTCGTGGGCAGTTGGGCCAGCCAGGCGTCCAATCGCTCGTCGGCCGTGCCTGGAGCATTCGCCTCGGGAGCGAGTTCGGCAAGTCGGTTCGTGGCGAAGAAGGCTGCCAGCCGTCCCGATGTCAGCTCGTCACGCAATGCCTCCCAGCGCTGGGCTGAGACAGTCAGCAGATCATCACAGGTCCGGCACGACGTCCCCGACTTGAGCACGAACGGAACCGGGAAAACTCCCCCCTTGGCCAGGCTTGGCCTCGGCAATGGTGGCGCTACCGGCTCGGGCGCCCTCCTTGTGGAATCCGTCGGTGGCGGCGCTGCGGGCCTTCCGGGCGCGGGCCGAGGGGGATTCGGTGGCGTTGGATTCGTTCCTGGTCTGGGCGGAGACCCTTGAGAACCCGGCGACGGTGGCGTCGGCCGAGGCGAAGGCTTCGAGGAACTCGTTGGTGGTGGCGTTGCCGGATGGGGTACGGGCTTCGGTGGAGTAGGCCGCTCCAAACCCGACGTTGGCTCGAGCGGGCGCGTCGCAACGTTGGAGACGACTTTGAGCTGGACGCCGCCAATCTGAATCAGGTCCCCCGGCTGGAGTGTCAGTGCCTGGCCTGGCAGGATGCGTTGGCGGTTGACGAAGGTGCCACCGGGACTGTCGAGATCGCGGACGACCGGCCCTTGGGGGGAAAGGTCGAACTGGGCCTGCCGCCCGGCCATCCGGCGCGGACTGCTCCCTTCCTGATGGCCAAGGTCGAGCCCAGGGCTGCCATTCAGGGCGTTCCCGACCACCGTCGCCGCGCCGTCGAGCGCGTAGCTTCGCCCCACCTCGGTTCCGCGGACCACTTCCAGCGACCAGCCGCTTTGATTCATGGGGTTTCACGTTCGGCCGGGGTTCCAGCCGGGCTCCTAGCGTTGTCGGAACACGAGCAGAGTCTGGCCGAGCTCAATGCGATCGCCGTTGCTCAGGATGTGCGTGTCGTCGATGACCGTTCCATTGACGCGAGTCCGACCGCTGGGGGCATGGTTGCGAAGCACATAGCCTTTGGGAGTCGACTCGATCTCAGCGTGGCGTCGAGCCACAGCGCGGTCGCCAAACAGACCGACCTCCGCGCGTTCGTCCAGTCCCATGGCCGAGACCTTCCGCGCGAGCAGGTAGACCCGTCCCTCCTGCCGCCCCGAGATGACTTGCACCCAGGCCCGCCTCAACACCTGTTCCACAAGCGCCAGGAAAAGGCCCAACCCGGCCCCCAGGATCACAATCCCGAGTCCTTGGCCCAAACTGTTGTTATAGCGCTGCCCGAGGCTCTGACGGAGCCATTCGAAGAGGTAGCCGCCGACCAGCCCTCCAAGCCCGCCGCCGATGAGTCCGTAGAGGAGCCGTTGTCGAGACCGATCGGCCAGTCCCTGGCTCACCCCGATCCCGAGTCCGAGAACCGCCCACGAAAGGGCGCGACCGATCAGGCCCCCCTGGAACCAGCCGATCACCGATTCGCCGAGCACCAGGCCGAGCGCCCCTCCGGCCGCGCCGGCCAGCGCTCCCCAGGTGGAGACGCGGCTCAACTTGATCCAGGCACCGTCGCGAAACGGCCCGGAAGCGTTGAGGAAGAAGCCAATCGTACCGCCGATCGCGACTCCGGCCAGGGCATCGCGGACCAGAACCGAGTCGGCCCGAACGAGCTCGACGTAGAGATAGAGGCCAAAGATCGCGCCCAGCGCTCCTGCCAGGGCAAGGTCATAGGCCTGGCGAACGTTCACGAACCGATTCCGGGCGAGGGGGACGGGCTTGGCCGCGACGCTCATTGAATCTTCCGCAAGCTACGGCCTCCCTCGGCGATCACCCGGGCGATGTGGCCAAACGTCTTCACAAGCTCACCCGCATGCGCGAAGATCGAGCCTTGCTCGCTGCTCGCGATCCGGCGGAGATAGTCGAGATCGGCGTCCCCCATGCCGATGGCCACGATCTCGATTCCCTTCTCCCGCGCGGCCTTTGCACTCTCCACAGCACTCTCAGGGGCGTCGGGATATCCATCCGTCAGGACGACCATGTAGCGGATCCGATCCGTTGCGTCGAGCTTCTCACGCGCCAGGTCGATCGCGTCGGTCAGGTTCGTGCTGCTGTCCGGCTCGAGCCGGGAGATCGCCGCCTGCACCTTTCGGGAGTTGTCGGTGGCCTCGGCTTGCAAGGTGACCTGGGTCGAGAACGAGATCAGGCCGACTTCCATGGTCGTGAAGTCGCACCGGTCAAGGAACTCGCGTGCGGCCGTCTGGGCTTCGACCAGCGGAAATCCGGCCATGCTCGCCGAGACATCCATCAAGAGATAAACGCGCACTGGCTCAGGCCGCCCAGGCTCGGCCATCGATTCCGGTGGCCGGCCAAGCCAGGACAGGTCATTAGGGACCGGCTCGACGTCCATCGCCAGGGTCTGTCCGGTGTCGCGTTGCACGGCGCGGACCTGCACGACCCCGTTGGCGTCATACGACATATCCAGGTCGATCGTCACTTCGGCGTCCGTTGCATGGATTCCCGAGCAAACATATTTGCCGAGAATCGTGCAATCCAACGGTTGTTCACTTTCCCCTTGCGTAATGTAGACCTCGAGTTTCGAGTTCGCCCCGCCATGCGTGGCATGGAGATACGACTTATGGTTCTCGGCCGGGATCGGCAGGTTGCGGCGGATCACGATATCGTTGATGTAGCGTGAGCCGTCGGGGCTGATGGCGACGGTGCCCAGGCTGTGGGACATCACGTCGTGGACCCGCCTTGCGCCGGCGAGACTGAACTGAGGCGTAGCGTCGCGCGAGGACTGTCCCACCTCCATCGCCGCCTGGATCGCCGCGCCAAGCGCAACGACCTCGTCGACGTTGACCCCGGTTCGAGGTGGCGCGCCTGCCATCTGCGTGACGTAAGAGCGAACCATGGGCATCCGCGTGGAACCGCCGACGAGGAGAACTCCGCTGAGTTGCTTCCAACCGAGCTTCGCTTCTTCAAGGGCCTCTTCGGTCAATCGCCTGGTCCGATCCATCAGGGGGAAGGTCAGGCTCTCGAACTCCGCGCGGGCCAGTTCGTAGCTCCGCCGCTCCGTCCCGAGTTGGAGTGTGATCCGGGTGGTCGTGCGGTCGGAGAGGGCCCACTTGGCTTGCTCGCTCCGGACCAGCACCTCGTTGAGGGCGACCGGATCGTCGAGCGGGTCGATCCCGGTGTCGGCGGCGAACCGCTCCGAGAGGAAGGTGGCAATCCGATCGTCCCAGTTCTTACCGCCCAGGTCGTGGTCGCCGGCGGTGCTCAGGACGGCGATCTCATCAGGGGTAATTTGCGCGACCGTCACGTCGAACGTGCCGCCGCCCAGATCGTAGATGAGCACCGTCTCGCTGGCCCCGGTCCGTTGCAGACCGTAGGCGAGCGCCGCGGCGGTCGGCTCGTTGATGATCCTGAGCACCTCGAGCCCCGCCGCATTGCCGGCGTCAATCGTCGCCTTGCGCTGAGCGTCGGCGAAGTAGGCGGGGACGGTGATCACCGCGCGGTCGACGACTTGCCCAAGCTTGGCCTCCGCATCCTCCTTCAGTCGTTTCAGCACCAGTGCGGAGAGGTCGCTCGCGTTATAGTCCCGGGTCCCGAACCGAAGTTGGTAGAGCGGGCTCCCCATGTGGGGCTTGAAAAAGCTGGCAATTTCGTCGTTGCCCAGCCGCGCCCACTCTTTCGCCTCCTGACCGACGACCGGGGGATCCGTGCCGAAGTAAACTACCGAAGGGGTAATGTTCTGACCCTCACGGTTGGCGATCACCTCGGGCCGGCCATAGGTGTTGCGCCAGGCCACCACCGAATTGGTCGTCCCGAGGTCGATGCCGACGAACGTGCTCGCCATTCCCGACTCCCGCTGAAGGTCGGTTCGTTTGAAAAATTCTTGAGATCGGTATGTCACGGGACACGGGCACGGCTCAGGAGACGTTCAGCAACCGCAAGGCCGACGACCTCTCGGCCACCTCTTCGGCGTTGAGGACCGCTTCCGTCTCAAACTCAACGTCGATCGAGGCCCCACCGGTCAGGTCGGTCGCGGTGACGATGAGCCGGCCGTCCCGGTTGATGGCGAACTTCACCCGGATCGGGCTCCGAGCCGGCAGGCTCGGGGGAAGATTCAAGGTGGCCGTGCCGACATCCTTGCAGTCGAGCGGTTCGGGGCTATCCCGTTCGCCGGCCATCACGCGGATATCGACGCCGGCCTGGTTCGCGGTGTCGGTGCCGAAGTCACTGCTGTATTCCATCGGGACTTCGCCGTTGCGCGGGAGGAGGTAAACGACGACATCCTTGTTCTTGTCGTCGCGGGCCACGACGCCAAGGCTCTTGCTCAAGACGTTGACGATCTTGGTGTTGACCAGATCCCGCACCGGCCCGGTGAGCGTGAAGCCGAGTTGTTTCTCGATCCGGTCGAGCGCTTCGGCCACCTGTTCCTCGGACGCAGCCTCGAGACTCTGCTCGTTCGCCGACCCATTTGCCACAGCGCCTTCGGGCGCGAGGATCTCGCGGACCGACTCTTCGAGCGACTCCTTCAGACCGAACAGCGCCGCCCCCTTGGCGACCGACTCGTCGGGGTCGAAGCTTTCCGGTTCCTTGGCGAAGTCGGCGACGATCCGCTCACGAACTTGGGGCATCCGCGTGGAGCCGCCGACGAGGATGATCTTGTCGAACCCTTCGTGCCCTTTGACCTTGGCGTCGGCCAGCATTTCGCGGGTGAGCTCGATCGTCCGGTCGAGCAGGTGCTTGGTGATCTCGTCGAACTTGGTGCGTTCCAGTTCGACGCGAGCCTGCTGCCCGGCGTGGGTGACCCGGAACGGGGCCTTGTCGCGCTGAGTGAGGGTCTTCTTGCCACGCTCGGCCTGAAGGAAGAGGTCGTTGAGGACCTCGGGGTCGTCCATCGGGTCGGCGTCGAGTCCGGTCTGCTCGCGGAACTGGTCGGCCAGGTACATCACGATGGCCTCATCCCAGAGGGTGCCACCGAGTCGATGGTCGCCGCCCGTGCAGATGACCCGGATCAGGCGGTCCTTGATCTCGATCATCGTGATGTCGAAGGTTCCGCCACCAAGGTCGTAGACGAGAACGGTCTGATCGTCCCCTTGTTCGAGCCCATAGGCAATGGCGGCGGCGGTCGGCTCGTTGAGAACGGCACGGACGTTGAGGCCGGCCAGGCGTCCCGCGTTGGCGGTCGCCTCGCGTTCGGGCGTTCCGAAGTAGGCCGGGCAGGTGATGACGACGTCGGTAATCTTCTCTTCACCGAGCGCCAGCTCCGCGTCACCGACGACCTTGCGGAGGACGAACGACGAGATGTCCTCGGGGCTGAAGACCTGGCCGTCGTGCTCGAACACGTAGTTCGGGTCACCCATATGCTGCTTGACCCGGGAGACGACACGGTGAGGTTCGACCTTGGCCGACTCCTTCGCCGTGTTACCCACGATGATGTTGTCGCCGTCAAAGAGCACGACCGACGGGGTGATTCGCTCACTCTCCTGGTTGGGAACGATCACCGGCTTCCCATGCTCGTCGACGTACGCGATCGCCGAATAGGTTGTCCCCAGATCGATACCGTAGACGCGTTTGAGACCTTCGCTCACGGCAAGGGCTCCCTTTGGCTGGGCCACTACGAACGGGGACTGACTCGAAAACCAAAAAAAAGGTGTCGAGCCATCTCGCCCTGGATCTTCGTCCCGGCGAACGAATTATTGATTGTAATCGCGGAACGCGTCCGATGGCAGACGTTCGTTTGAAACGATTAAGAGAACGGAAACCATGAACGGGGGGAACGGCTCGAAAAAGAAAGGATACGGGAAATCGACTTCGAATCAGGACGTGGATCACGGTTTGTCCCTAAGAATTGTCCCCTTCGCACGTTCTTTGAATAGGTCCCATCGCAATCGCCGGATCGTCACGTTTTAGGAGGAGGGTCTCCCATGAAACCTCGAGTCGGACGATACCTGATCGTCATCGCTCTGGCCCTGGCGGCCCAGCCGGACCGAGCGTGGTCACAAGGCATCATGATCGACCGTCGCCCCAACCACCCGATCGCCCGTTCTTATGAAATTCGCGACGTGACGGTCGATGCCAAGGTGCGCGATCAGGTGGCTGAGGTTCAGGTCTCGCAGACGTTCCACAACCCGGGCTCAACCGTGCTCGAGTCGGAATACTACTTCCCCTTGCCCGAGGAAGGGGCGATCCAGAACTTCGTCCTGATGGTGGACGGCAAGGAACTCCCTGGCCGGCTCCTGCCCAAGGACGAGGCGCGGCGGATCTACGAAGAGATCGTTCGAACCAAGCGCGACCCGGCCCTACTCGAATACATGGGACGCGGCCTCTTCCGAACCAGCGTCTTCCCGATCCCCCCCGGGGCCGATCGCAAGGTCACGATGCGTTACACGCAACTCTGCAAGCGCGATCGCGACCTCGTCGAGTTCGCCTACCCGTTCAATACCCAGAAGTTCACGGCCAAGCCAATTCAGCGGCTCACGCTCTCGCTGCAAATCCAGAGCCGGGACGCCATCAAGTCGCTCTACAGCCCCACCAGCGACACCACCATCCGCCGCGACGGGGACCACGACGCTCGGGTCCTCCTGGAACAGCGCGACGTCGTTCCCAAGAACGACTTTCGCCTGGTCTACTCCTTGGCCGAGGGAGCGCTCGGGGCCACGGTGATGAGCTACAAGCCCAGCGGCTCCGAGGATGGCTACTTCTTGATGCTCGCCAGCCCGCAGGTCAAGCCGACTGACGTCAAGCCTGTGCCCAAGACGGTTATTTTCGTCCTCGACCGCTCGGGCTCAATGGCAGGCAAGAAGATCGAGCAAGCGCGAAAGGCCCTTCAATTCGTCCTCAACAACTTGCGCGACGATGACCTGTTCAACATCGTCGTCTACGATGATCGGGTCGAAACCTTCCAGCCTGAGCTCCAGCGGTACACGTCGAAAACGCGAGCCGAGGCCGATCGATTCGTGGACAACATCCGCGAGGGAGGCGCAACGAACATCGACGCCGCCCTCAAATCGGCGCTGGGCATGATCCACGATGACTCACGACCCAGCTATGTCCTATTCCTCACCGACGGCCTCCCCACCGCAGGGGAGACGGGCGAGATGGCCATTGCCGAGGGGGCTCGAAAAGCAAACCGGGAGCACGCACGGATCTTCGCGTTTGGGGTCGGTTACGACGTCAACTCACGCCTGCTCGACCGGCTCAGCGGCGGCAACAGCGGGACCAGCGAGTACGTCAAACCCGACGACGACATCGAGTCCCACGTCTCTCGGTTCTACGCCAAGATGACAAGCCCGGTCCTGACCGACATTCGGATCGAGCTCACCGACACCGACGTCAACCGGACCTATCCCCGCGACCTCCCCGACCTGTTCGAAGGGGGTCAGCTCGTTTGGGTCGGGCGTTACCGCCAAGCGGGCCGCTCCACCATCCGCTTGTCCGGCCGCGCCGGTGGTGAGCGCCGGAGTTTTGAGTTCCCGGCCGAACTCGCCTCGACCGACCGTGGTACGGCGTTCGACTTTGTCGAGCGTGTCTGGGCGATGCGGCGTGTCGGCCACATCATCGATGAGATCGATCTGCGAGGCCAGAATAAGGAGCTGATTGATGAACTCGTCTCCCTGAGCACGAAGTATGGCATCATGACTCCCTACACTTCGTTCCTGGCCGACGAGAGCATTCCGCTGCACGGCGGAATGGCGAACACCGTCCGCGCCGGCGAGCGCCTCCACGAGCTTGAAATCACGGATGGCGCAACCGGCGTGATCCAGCGGGGTGCCAAGCGTTTCTACCAGGAGGCGGCCCGTCCCTCATCAGCCTCTGGCGACTCCTTCTCTCTCCCGTCGTCAGCCCCCAGAGCAGGTACACCGGCCCTTTCCACGGAGAGTTCGACGATTTCTGGCCGCTTTGGCGGGATGAGCCTGGGCGCCGGGAGTTCGGGTTCGCGACGCGACTCCAACGGACTTCAGCGGACTCGCGCCCAGGGAGCCAACGAACCGGGCCTGTTCAATGCAGAAGCCAAGGAAGCGGACGGACGACCATCGGTTCGCCAGGTCGGGGCAAAGACCTTCTATTACAAGAACCAGCACTGGATCGATTCGACGGTCAAACCCGAGGACGACGCCAAGGCTACGGTCATCGAGCAGTTCAGCGATGCCTTCTTCCGTCTGGCGGAGAGTCAGAAAACCGAGCTGAACCAGTACTTGACCTTCGACGAGCCGGTGACGGTCGAGCTGGACGGTCAGATCTATCGCTTCGAACTCGCGAAACCGTGACCAAGTAAAGAATTTGCCCCTCTTGCCTGATCGGCCCGGCAGCCCCAACGCATCTCGCCGGGCCTACTTCTTGAGGGCGTAGACCGAGACGATCTCGGCTCGGATCACCCGATCGCCCGCCTGGAACCCTTTGCGGTGCCGGGCGGCGATCTGCTTGTTCAGGGCGGCATCCTCAGTCACCACCGTCGCGACCGCCCGCTGTCGCCGTGGGTCGAACGACTCGCCCTCTTGCAGGTAGGGTTCGACCCCTTGGCGATAGAGGATATCTTCGATCCCTTGTTGGAAACCACGCATCAACCCCAGGTATCGGCTGGCCTCGCCGTTCCCATCCCCTTCGCCTTGCGCCTCGGCGATCTTGCCGATGTCGTCGTGAAGTTGGATCAGGTCGACAAAAATGGGCCGAAGCACATTCAGAAGCAGGCCCTGCTTGTACTCCTGCAACTCGGCGTGCAAACGGTCGACCACCTTCTCCCGCGTGGCCTCGGCCCGGATCTCTCGTTCGAAGAGCGTTTGCAGGGTGTCGAGCTTCCGGTGGAGCGTTTCCCCCAGGGCTGCGATCGCCGGTAAGGTCAAGGAGTCGCTCGACTCTTTCTGATCCGCAATGGGCTCAGCGGGCTGGGCGAGTTCGTCCTCGGTATCGATCGACTCATAAACGGCCGCAGGGATGACAAATGCGATCTCCTGAGCGATCTCCTCGGAAACGAGGGGCTCGGGAAGTGCCGCCAAGATGAGGTCGTTTTCGGGTTCCAATTCGTCGGCCATTGCGAATATCAAAGGACGGATCGGCTCCGCCTTCTCCCCTTGAGGTTCCTCGCTCCGGGTATACGGGATCGATCACGGCCGCACCCGAAAGCGCCACGATAAGGAATGAGGCAGGGAAAGAAAAGGGGATGCCGAAAGGTGTCATGGAAAGCCGAGCAGAGGACTCCCGATTACGTCTGCAACGGGACGACCTCGCTGTTCATGACCCTGGACGTCGCCACCGATCACGTCATCGGCAAGTGTTACCGGCGGCACCGGGCGCAAGAGTTCGAGATCAACCTGCAGACGGGTCCCCACCCATCTTCAAGTATGACCCGGCCACCTCTGGCGGCTCTTGGTCGCTCCCGTAGTAAGGCCCGATTGGCGGGCCGGAACCCGAAGAGAAGGAGAGCACCATGCCCCAACCAGCCTACCGCATCCAGGACGGCCCCATGCTGCCGATGGCCGAGCTGCTACGCGAAGCCTACGCCTGGATCAAGACCCAGAAGCGGGCTGATTGATGCCAAGGGCATTCGGGAACGCGATGGCGTGACGGCGAAGTAGACCCGACGGGGCGGCTCCTTCGGGATCGCCCCCCCCCAGGTCAGCCGCCTCCCTCACTAGAGCCCGCCTTCTTCCACGTGAATTGCGGCACCCGCTCCGCCCGAGCTGAGTACGCCATTAACGAATCCAGCCGCTTCCGGCGCGTCTCCTCTTTCTTGGCACTGGCGACCCACCAGTTGACCGCTTTCCGGTAGGACAGCGGCTGTTTCTCGTAGAACTCCCACGCCGCCGTGTTGTCCCGCAGGAGGCCCAGGTACGGCTCGGGCATCTCGACGTCCTCCTGCTCATGGGAGTAGATGCCCGACCGGTCTTCCTTCCGTGCCTGAAACGCAGCCAGCCCGGCAGCCTGCATGCGCCCGAGCTCGGTCAGTTCCTGGATCTTCCTGACGTTGACGCTACTCCAAATGCTTCCGGCCTTTCGCGGCGTGAAGCGGATCGTGTATCTCTCGGCGTCGATGCCCTTGCGGACACCGTCAATCCAGCCGAAGCACAGTGCCTCGTCAACGGATTCGGACCAGGTCATGCTTGGTCGGCCGGTTCCCTTTTTGTGGAAGCCTACCAAGAGGAATTCGGCGGTGGCGTGATTCTCGGCGAGCCATGCCCGGAAGTCGGCCGGCGTCTCGAAGAAGATCGGGTTCATGGCGATGATTTACGAATGACTGACCGATGCGCAAAGACGGTCAAAGTTTTCCTAGCGCTCGGCAGTTGGTGCACGAATCTGGAGAAGGAACGCTGTCTGAAAAGGAAGTTTACGGCCTGAACTGGTAGTTCGGGTGTCCTAACGGCCTTGAGCGACCTCCGTCGAATTCCGATGCGCGCACCAACTGCCAAGCGATTACGGAAATTTTTAACCACGAATGACACAAATGACACGAATAAAAACAAAGAAATTCAATCATTTTTTCATTTTTTTCTTCATTCGTGTCATTTGTGTCATTCGTGGTTAAATTCTCCTTTTTTTCCTATCGCTCGGCATCTGGTACGCGAATCTGAGTAAGGAACGCTGTCTGAAAAGGAAGTTTACGGCCTGAACTGGTAGTTCGGGTGTCCTAACGGCCTTGAGCGACCTCCGTCGAATTCCGATGCGCGCACCAACTGCCAAGCGATTACAAAAAAACAAACAGGCCGGCGATCACTCAGAGATGAGGATCGGCGACATGCGGTCTTCAGGGTTTCCCGTTCACCTTTGCCTCAGCCGGCTCAGCCGGCGTCGACTCAATCACGATCGGGGCAGGGGCACTCTCGATCACCCTGACCTCTTTGCCCACCGACGGGATCGACTCGATCACGATCGGGGCAGGGTTCGCCTGGATCACCCTGACCTCCTTGACCACGGCCAGTTCGTCAGTGACGCTGGTCACGCCCAAGGTATTCTGAGCCAGGTCAACCGCCCGCAGCTTGACTGTCGCGTCAGTGACCGAACCACGAAGGATAATCGCCCCGCCCGGCCTGGACTCCACGCGCAAGGCGGATCCAACGAACTGCTTGTCCCATTCGATCCGCCTCATGACCCGGTTGAGCATCTCTCGCTCCTGGACCGCGCTTTGCGCGCGTGCCACATCGGTCTCCACCCGTGAGCGAATATTCTTGCCGGTTGCGTCCAAAGCGCGCCCGGCTCGTCGCAACGGTCCGTCCTGGGCGAAGGCTGGGCAAGTGACCAACGCGAGAGACAGCAAAGCAGCGGCGGAGGCACGGATCATGTTCAGGCTCCAGCGGGTGAATGGGGTGTAGCGGATTCGTGGACAAGGCGTCAAATCCAGGAGGGGGTTGGCCATTGAGTAAAGCAACCGACGTGCCAACGGCGTGTGATTGCCGCGTGGAACATCTCGCCGATTACCAAGGCAGACGACGTTCAGGCCAACCCCTCTTCCGAAGCAACGTGTGCTCGTCTTTCCCCTTGATAAGGGGGGACTGTACCCGATGATTCAGGCCAGTGGCAGCCGAACTGCCCCTGAGAGACTTTGGCGGGAGGATTCCGTTCCTTGAGCTGTCACCGACCTCGACGGCGCGGCCCATCGACGGGGGCAACCACCCCTTGGCGTTCCAAGAGCCAGAGGACGGGGCGCTCGACCAGCAGAGGGGTCGGTAACGGCTGGGGGAGATCTTCGCGATCTTGGGCCGCGTCGCCGAGGGCCGAGCAGGCGAAGAATCGGTGGTTAGGGAAGGTGACGGCGACGTGCTCGAGGAACCCGGCAGCGCCCCAGTGGCGGAGCGCGGACTGGACCTCGTCGTGGATCGCCTGATCGAGTGCTGGTCCGGGAGCAGATTCGGGGACCCCGGTCGCCCACTCGTGGAGCTTCGTGCCTTCCGGGAGGAGGTGTCCCCACCGATCGAGCTTGTTCAAACAGATCGCCAGCGGAACCTTCACCGGGGAGCGGCGGAAGAAGGTGGCCAGTTTGCGGATGTCCGTCAAATAGTCGGCGGGAGGAACCCGGCTCTCCTTCTCGGTGAGCTGCATCCGACGGTCGTGGGCGACGGATCGGATTCGCAACGGGTCGATCAAGAAAAGAAGGCCCCGCGCCCCGCCAAGGTAGCGGGCCTCGCTCCGGAGCATTTCAATGTTCATCTCCCAGTCTTCGCCGGCCGTGTCGAAGAACGAGAGCAAGGCGGTGCCACCCCGTTCCGAGTCGCGACGACTGGTCAGCCGATAGACCAAGGGCTGAAGCACCCCTCGGTTGGTCTCCAGGCTCGGGGTCGCCGAGTGGCTGTGCCGGAACGACTCGCCGTTGAGCTCCTCGCCGACGCCGAACTGGCTACCGCCGTAGGTCAGCTCGTGATATTCGCGCTCGTAACGCTCGCGGATCTCATCGGTCAGAGGGTCAAGGACGAATCCTCGGTCGGGACCGACCCGGTGGTCGAGTTCGTGGAGAAGCACCGTCACGAAGGTTGTTTTGCCGACCGATTGCGGGCCGAAGATGGCGATGTGCCCGGGATCGAGCGTAATCGCGGAGTCGGGCAAATGGCTATGACAGCGCGGGCAGAGGCGGAGGTCGGTCGGCCGCCGACAGTTCGGGCAGTCGAGCGAGTCAGGCAAGACCATCCAGTCGAAGTGGCGGCGAATGCCGCGCCGGACGTCGGTTCTGGGATCAATCCACCAGGGGCTCCGGAGCGCCGAGTTCCCCGCCCCTCCGACACGCCTGCCGTTCAGGGCATGCGACAGGATCGGGTCTTCGATCATCCGGGCGAAGTCGGATTTGCAGTAGTGATCATTGCAACGCAGGTGCATCTCGCACGCGGCGAATCGCTCGAAGCAGAAGGGGCAGCGGACTCGCCGGAGCGGGTCGAGACGGGTCATCAAGTCCAGGGGCATCGCGCACCAGTCGGGCTGGAGTGAGACGAGTCGAGACGCAATCCGCCAGGCGGTCCATTTTTCCTTCCAGCGAAGAGACTTGTCTCTAATCTTACCATCGTCCCGTGGTCCGAGGTGGGAATCAACTCGAACTTCCCTTGAATCGCTGTCGGACAACCTCCGGAAGCGTCCTACCTACCCTGGTTCTCGGGAGAGGGGACTCTTGTCTTCAGGTCCATCGCCGCTAAACTGGCCCTGAACCTTCGCCAACCCAAAAAAATACAAAGGGCGCGATCCCACCACCTCAACTCCATCGATCGCTTTGGGGAGATCCACCGCAAATGCGCATTCCCATTCTCGTGGCCACGGTCTCCCTGGCCTGGTCAATCCCGTTCGTGGTCGCCGACGAAACCAAGCCGGGCGACGCCACTCTCGGCCAGAAGGCACCTGAGGGGGCAGCCACTCTGTTCAGCGGCGAGAATCTTAACGGCTGGGTCAAAACAGACGGCAAGACCCCCGCGAGCTGGGCGGTCGATGATGGGATCCTGACCGTCAAGCCAGGCGACGGCGCGATCCAGACCGAGAAGACCTTTGGCGACTTCCAACTCCACGTCGAGTTTAACGTCCCGTACATGCCCGACCAGAAGGGGCAGGCCCGAGGGAACAGCGGCGTCTACCTGGGGGGGATCTACGAGTTGCAGGTTCTCGACTCGTACGGCTTGAAGCTCCAGGACAACGACTGTGGAGCGATCTACAAGCAGATCATTCCTTCGGTCAACGCTTGCAAGCCGCCGCTCCAGTGGCAGACCTACGACGTCACGTTTCACAAAGCCGTCGTCGACGGTGGGAAAGTGGTCAAAAAGGCCCGCGTGACGGTCATTCATAACGGCATCAAGACCATCAACGACGCGGAGATCACCCCCACGCCCGGAGGCGCGACCAACAAGGAAGGCGAAGAGGGGCCGATCCTGCTTCAGGACCACGGCAACAAGGTCCAGTTTCGGAACCTCTGGATCAAGCCGCTTTCGTGATTGTTTCACGAAGCGTTTCCCCCCTAAAAAAGGGCCTGTGGGCTCGGCCCTTGGCCCTTTCTTTATTTTTGGATCCGACGAGATTTCCGGGTCGAGGTTTTGGAGCCTGAAAGATAATGCTCACTCCCACGGGTTGCGCCACGCGACGCTCGAGGCTCTGGAACGCGTTGCCTGAGCCTTGCGATGCCCTGGTTCTGGCCGATCCCCAGCACCTGCTCTATTTTGCCAACTACGTTCAGTCGCCGTTCGTCTTCCGCTCGGCGGATGCCGGGGCCCTGCTCGTCCTCGAGGCCGGGAAGTCGACCCTGGTGGCGGACAGCATGGTCCAAACGTTCTTGGAACGCGCCACGGTCGACGAGGTGGTCGCCCCCGTCTGGTACAACGGCAAGACCTCGGCCCCCCACCGCCAGGGGATCCGCGTGGGGGCGGCTATCGACTTCCTGTCGCGGGTCCCGGGAAACCGGATCGGGATCGAGCGGACGAGCGTTCCCGCTGCGGTGGTCGAGGCGCTTCGAGCCGCGCGCCCCGACCTGACGCTCATCGACCTCGACCCGATCATCCGACCGCTGAAACGGGCCAAGGATCCGGACGAGGTTGAGCTGCTCAAGCGTTCGATGCGCGCGGGGGAAGCTGCGCAGGCCGCCGCACTGGCCGGGGTCAAACCCGGGATGACGGAGCTGGATGTTTTTCTGTTGGTCCAGAACACGGCGATGAAAAGCCTTGAGGAGCAACTGATCGTCTACGGCGACTTCGCCACCGGCCCGCGTTGCGCGACCGACAAGGGGGGACCGCCGATCCGGCGAACGATCGAGCGCGGTGATCTTTGCCTGCTCGACTTCTCGGTGGTCGTGCACGGTTACCGTGGCGACTTCACAAACACGTTCGTCGTCGACGGCGAGCCGACCCCCCGACAGCGGGAAATGTTCGAGGCCTGCCTGTCGGCGATCGAGGCGGGTGAGGGACAACTTCGCGCGGGGACCGC
This sequence comes from Singulisphaera acidiphila DSM 18658, assembly GCF_000242455.2. GTDB lineage: Bacteria > Planctomycetota > Planctomycetia > Isosphaerales > Isosphaeraceae > Singulisphaera > Singulisphaera acidiphila. The sequence continues at coordinate 2,247,151 of NC_019892.1, read as the reverse complement.
CGCGCGTGCGGTCGACGCCGCAGTTCGGGGACGTCTGGCCTCGCTTGGCCTGGCTGAGTCGTTCACGAGCCACAGCGGGCACGGTCTGGGGCTCGGCCATCCCGAACCCCCTTACTTCGTCCCCGAGAGCACGGATACGCTCGTGGTTGGGGATGTCGTCGCACTCGAGCCCGGACTCTACATCAAAGGGGTCGGGGGCATGCGTTTTGAACGTAATTACCTGATCACCAAAGATGGCTTCGAGACCCTCTCGGTGCACGATCTCACGATCTCGCAACCGGGACGATGAGAACGAAGGAGGAGGCCCTGGTGACCCATCGCAGTCCTCAGGGCCTCTCCTCACTTGGCTGGGCCGATTATCAGACGCCGGCCGCCTCTTTCAAGGCCTTCAGGGCGGGCTCGTAATTCGGCTCTTGCGCGATTTCCGGGACGATTTCGATATAGCGAATCGTGTTGTCCGGATCCACCACGATAACCGCACGGGCCAGCAAGGGGATCGGCAACCCTTGAATCAGCACACCGTAGTGTTCGCCGAAGCTATGGTTGTGCGCATCGGACAGGTTCTTGAGGTTCTCGACCTTCGCCTCGGTGCACCAGCGCTGCTGCGCGAACGGGAGGTCGAGGCTCACCGTATAGACCGCGACCTTGTCGCCAAGCGATTGCAGCTCTTCGGAGAACTTCCTGGTCTGGATATTGCAAACCGGGGTGTCGAGCGACGGGATCACGTTGAAAAGCCGCGCCTTGCCGGCGGTGTCGGCCAGGGTCACCACCGCAAGACCGGCTCCGACGCTGGCAAAGTCGGGCGCTTTGTCCCCTACGTTGAGTTTGGGGCCGACCAGCTCGACCGGGTTGCCCTTGAATGTCACTTCGCCCTTCCGCGTCTCTGCCATGGCGCTCGTCCTCTTTTGTCTTTGTTTTTTTGAATGATGAAGAGTCAGTGTAAGTCATCCGGCCCAGAGGGCCTCGAGGCTCCAAGTTAGCCAGACCAACCACGGACTCGCAAGGCAATTGGACAACCCAGGGGCCTCGTTTATCTTTCGTTTCATCGAGCTGTAACGGTATGATAAGAAGCAGCAACAGGGGAAAAACGTAGAGTTCTGCTTGATTGGGCGAATACGGTGATGACGCGGGACGATCCCTATCGGTATGACGTGATCGTGGTGGGAGCGGGGCACGCGGGGCTCGAGGCGGCCCTCGCCTCAGCGCGAATGGGCCGGCGCACCGCCTTGCTGACCATTAACTGCGACTCGGTCACCCAGATGAGCTGCAACCCGGCAATCGGCGGCGTGGCGAAAGGGCAGATCGTACGCGAGATCGACGCCCTCGGCGGTGCCATGGGCATGCTCACCGACGCGGCGGCCCTCCAGTTCCGGCTCCTCAACCGAGGCAAAGGGCCGGCCATGCACAGCCCCCGGGCCCAGTGCGATAAGAAGGCCTACCAGTTCCTCGGCAAGCTCACAGTCGAACGCCAGCCGAACCTCACCCTCCGCCAGGAGATGGTCGAGGCGCTCTGCATCGACGGCGACCGGATCACCGGCCTCCGCTGCCGAGGAGGGGCCGAGTACCGGGCGCGGGCCGTGGTCGTGACCACCGGGACGTTCCTCCAGGCGCTCATGCATACGGGGGAGACCAAGACGGCGGGAGGTCGTGCCGGGGATAGTTCGGCGGAAGGCCTTTCCGGCAGCCTCCGCTCGCTCGGGTTCGAGCTTCAACGGTTCAAGACGGGAACCCCGCCGCGACTCAACGGCCGGACCATCGACTTCGCCAAGCTCCAGGAACAACCCGGCGACGCGGAACCGGTGGCCTTCTCGTTCATGACCGACCGGATCACCCAGGAACAATGTTCCTGCCATATCACGACCACCAATTCCGCCGTCCACGACCTGATCCGCGGCAACATCCACCGCGCCCCAATGTACTCGGGACAGATCCAGAGCACGGGTCCGCGCTACTGCCCCTCGATCGAGGACAAGGTCGTCCGCTTCGCCGACCGGACCGGGCATCAGATCTTCCTCGAGCCGGAAGGCCGAGGGACCTTGGAATACTACTGTAACGGGATCTCGACCAGCCTCCCGCGCGACGTCCAGGACGCGATCATCCCCCTGATCGCCGGCCTGGAACATGCGGAGATCATGCGGTACGGCTACGCCGTCGAGTATGACTTCGCCCCCCCCACCCAACTTCACCCGACCCTCGAAACCAAGAATGTCGCGGGGCTCTACTTCGCCGGCCAGATCAACGGAACGACCGGATACGAGGAAGCCGCCGCCCAAGGGCTGATTGCCGGCATCAACGCTGCGAGAGCCGTCCAGGGTGAGGATCCATTCATCGTCGACCGCTCCCAGGCCTATCTCGGGGTCCTGATCGACGACCTGGTCACCCGAGGTGTGGAAGAACCCTACCGGATGTTCACGAGCCGCGCGGAGTATCGCCTCCTCTTGCGGCACGACAACGCGGATCTACGCCTCACCGAAATGGGAAGGCAGATCGGGCTCGTCGACGACGCGCGCTGGGCGCGCTTTGAAGAGCGGACTCAAAAGATCAGCTCGCTTCGGTCGACCCTCAATACGACGCGTGTGGAAGGTCAGTCCCTTTTCCAGCACCTGCGACGGCCCCCGACGACCTGGGAACAACTGCTCGAGCTCTCCCCCGCGCTTGCATCGCACGACGACGGAGAAGCGATCGAACAAGTGACCATCGAGGCGAAATACGGCGGCTACATCGAACGCCAAGCCCTGGAGGTGGAACGCTTCCGCCGCCTCGAGCACAAACCGCTGCCGGCCGACATGGACTATCACGCGATCACCCAGCTTCGCGCCGAGGCCCGCGAGAAGTTCCTGCGGGTCCGCCCTCGTTCGCTCGGCCAGGCTGGTCGAATCAGCGGCGTCAATCCGACGGATATCGCGACCCTGCTCGTCTACATGAAGCAAGACAGGTCGCGCTCGCCCGAGCCCGCATCCGAACCAGTCACCGAACGCGAATCGCCCCTCGACGAGCCTGCGTAACTGTTCTTCAACCTTGATGGAAGAATATTCCATCGTGGTCGCTCGCGCGTTTTTTTCCTGAGGATTCATCCCTTCCGACTGGGTCGAGGTGAGACCTTGGGCCGTTTATCCACTCTTGACAGGATTCGCGTTCTACGGAAGAGTCTGACATTCATTCGGGTTGACAGGTTAGGCAGCCACCTTATAATTGGTTACATCGGCAATTCGGGTAAAGTCGTTAGATTCAGCAAACTTTACTGATCGTGCGTCGCTGAGGGGCTGGGCGGTCTTGGTGCGGCTGGCGGAAGGCTGGTCCGCATGCAGAGTGACCCCGGCATGGAAGCTTTTACGGGCCTCGGCGGAGTCTTGGGGGAGGCCCGAGCTCGCCGGGAGAAGGAGCGACCGAGCCCATGAGCTCGCAGAATGGGACGTACTCGAACATGAAGACCGTTTTTACGACGGGCGAAGCTGCGAAGATCTGTAAAGTGAGTCAGCAAACGATCATCCGCTGCTTCGACTCAGGCCAACTCAAGGGGTTCCGGGTCCCCGGCTCGCGATTTCGCCGGATTCCGCGCGAAGCGCTTTACCGGTTCATGAAAGAAAACAGCATCCCGACCGATGCTCTGGAGAGCGGGAAGCGGCGGATCTTGATCGTCGACGACGATCAGGCCGTGGTCGACCTGATCTCGGACGTGTTGGCCAACGATGCCCGGTTTGAAACCAAGGTCGTCAACAATGGCTTCGGCGCGGGGATGCTGGCCAAAGAGTATCACCCCGACCTGATCATCCTCGATGTAATGCTGCCCGACATCAACGGACAGGCGGTCTGTGAGCTGATCCGCAAAGATCCGACGATGTCCGACATCAAAATTATCTGCATTTCGGGTATGGTGGAAGAAGACAAGATCGACGAGCTCCGTACCTCGGGCGCGGACGACTTTCTTCACAAGCCGCTCGACATCGATGAATTGATTCGCCGCGTCTGCCGACTCTTGGATATAGAGACTGGTCCAACAGGCTGATGATGGGTAGACGACCCCGTCAAGGATGAGGGCTCGTTCGGTTCGGATGTCGTGGGAGTTCTGAGTCGTCGCCGACGGGAAGGAGCCCGGATCGGTGCCTGTTTCTCGTTGCCGATCGATTCTCGCACCCACTGTGATCCGCCGCCAGCTTGAGCGGTTGGACCGTCTCCCGCTGCGCCCGACCACGGCGCGGCTGGCGTTGAACGCCTTTCCCGAGGATTCCGCGGAACCGTCCCCGGAACTCCTCGCGTCGAGTCGATTCCCCACGATCGCCGAATCCGACCCGGGTTGGGTGCTTGCCCTGACCCGCTCGGGAACGGACCTCGAGGCGATCAAGCTGCTTGAAGCATCCTCATGGTGGAGTGCGACGGCCCCCTCAGGGCCGGCCGCCGACGCCTTGAATCGGCTCTGGCGGCACTCCGTGGCGGTCGGGCAGGCAGCTCGGCGACTCGCCACCGAGGCCGGTGAACCGGACATTGACCGGATCGCCCGCGCGGGCTTGCTCCATGGACTCGGGCTCTGGGCGGTCGCGGCGCTGGAGCCAGAATGGCTCGCGGAATGGATGGCCGAGCCCGATGGCCCAAGGCGCCGGGCCTTCGAGCTCCAAACGCTCGGGACCGAGGCCTCAAACCTTGGCCGGACGCTGGCCGAACGTTGGGGCTGCGACCCGCTCGTGGCCGACGCGGCCTGGCTCCACGCCGATCTCCTCGGGAGCATGAGCGAAGCCTCAGTCGACTCCCGATCTCTGGGATTGATCCAGCAAGCGTTCGCGCTGGCGGAGCGAACCCCCTGGGGGTTGTACTCCGTTGAGGCCCGCGAAATCGGCGGCTCGGAGCCGAGACTCCGGCTGCTCATCGCCGAGGTTCAAGTCCGCTGCACCCCCGCCCTGATCGAGGCGGATGCGACGGCTCATGAGGAACGATTCGCCCGCTCGAATGCGCGATTGCGCCGGCAGATGGCGGAGTTGCGGGTCGAGAAGGCGGCCAACGATCGCTTTCTCAAAGCCTTCGTTGACGCCGATCCTGCGGAAACGGCGGACGGCTGGGCCGAGCGAGCGGCCCTCTCCTGGTGCGAGGTGGCGGGAGTCGCCACCGCGCGGGTCGTCTGGACAGGGCCTGGGTTGGAGTCCGGTCACGAGGAAGACCCCCGCCGCGCCGAGCGACCGGCGACGAAGGTGCTCGCGCTTGCGTCTCGAGGCCGCCCCTGCGCCGAGATCCATCTCTGGCTCGATCCCGAGGGTCTCTCAGAGAGTGCCAACTACGCGTCCATGGCGCCCGCCTGGCAAGCCTGGGCCGCTCTGGTCGCGGACCGAACCCAGCTCGCAGCAAAGCTCGAATCCGTTGCCCGAGGACACCGGGGCTGGGTCGACAAGGAAGAGCCACGCGTTCGCCGAGCCAAGCTCGACGGGTTGGCCGAGTTCGCCGCCGGCGCGGGGCACGAGCTGAATAACCCGCTGGCGGTGATCGTGGGCCGCGCCCAATTGCTCCTGGCCCGTGCCACCGAACCCGACACGGTGCGCTCTCTTCGAGCGATCCTGAGCCAGGCGCAACGGACCCATCGCATTATCCGCGACTTGATGTTCATCGGCCGGACGCCCGAGTCGCGACCCCGCTTCTGCCAGCCGGACGAAGTCGTCAGGGCCAGTCTCAGGGACATCAAGGACGAGGCCGACACGCGAGGAATCCGGCTGATCCTCAAGGGGGGTGAGCCCGGTCCCAAAGTCTGGGCCGATCCCGACGCGCTGAGGCACCTGGCCGACGCCTTGATCCGCAATGCGCTCGAGTCCACCCGCGAGGGGGACACGATTCAGGTCGCCGTCGCCGGAGGCCTCGAAGAGGTCTCGTGGTCGGTCAAGGACAACGGACGAGGGATCACCTCGGCCGAAGGGGAGCATCTGTTCGACCCCTTCTTCTGCGGCCGCCAGGCAGGGCGCGGACTCGGGCTCGGACTCCCCCGCGCCGCGCGCATCGTTCAGCAGGCCGGTGGCGAAATGCGCTGGCATTCGATGCCCGGCCAGGGGACGATTTTCCAGGTCCATATTCCGCTCCTGCCGCCACCGAAGCCCCCCTCCCCCACGGTGGGTGCGATCGAGGTGGAACCGGCGGTCGGCAGGAACGACCCACCCGTGCTCAAATCTTAGGCAGTACTCGCCTCCAGTGTCATGGTGTCGGCAATGGCGTGGCACTCCACACAGAGGAACGTGACGTTCAGCGGTTCGTCATAGCTCCAGTGATGCCGCTGGAGACGGAGCCGCCGCCGCCGACACCACGCACAGCAGTTGGGACGTTCGATCAGCCCGAGTTGTTCGCCGAGCGCTGCCGCGTAACGCGCAGAACGCGTGCGAATCCGGCGAGGCCGGAGTAAATCCCAACAAATTTCCAGGTGGCGACGAAGCCGGGCAAACTTGGCGTGATGGAGGTTTCTACGTCCTTTTTTCATGACGAGTCACCCGTATTTGAAACCTGGGAACTCCCTCGAAGCAAGCCACGCGGGACGGCGGTTTCCACTCCATCGGAGGAGCCCAGTGACGGGACATCCTACCGACTCCTACAGCTTCTCTCATAACAATGATAGCCCATCGCAAAAAGCAGACCAAATCAATCAATTTAACATGATTGTGAAAGAGGTCGAATTGTAGCGAATTTGCGGACTGTCGGGCTCAGACCACAAGTGCAGGATAATCCGCTCGGCTCGCGTGCAAATCGCCCACTTTTTTTTCGCAACATCGCTTGCGCTGCCGATTGCAAACCCACAATTCCCCGAATTACAGTAGGAATTCCGAGAATCGTGCGCGGTTCCTTGGGCTGTGGGTTCGCCCCTTGTCGAACCTGACCGCGCCCCGATATCGTCGAGTGAACGGGGAATCAGAACGGTTCGGGTGTGCCTGGCGATATCGGGCCCGCTTGACGGGAGGGATCATTGCTTGAATTCGATCGGTCGATCAGTCGTCGCACCGCGCTCCGACGCACGGTCGGAGGCGTCCTGGTTTGCGGCAGTGGGGTCGCCTCGCTTGAGACCCACTCTCCAGTTCGGGCCGACGAGGCAGGTCTCATCGTCCGCAATTCGAGGCCCCTCGATCTCGAGACCCCGGTGACCGCCCTCGACGGTTGGCTCACGCCGAACGATCAGTTCTTCGTCCGCAGCCATCTCAGCACACCGGCGATCGGGCTCGCCCCTTGGAGCTTACAGGTTGGCGGCCTTGCCGATCACCCTCGGGCCTGGAGTCTCAACGAGCTTCAGAAGCTCGAGCAGGTCAAGATTCCTGCGGTCCTCCAGTGCGCGGGAAATGGCCGAGCCTATTTCCGCCCCCGGCTTCCCGGGGTGCAGTGGGAGAAAGGGGCGGTCGGGCATGCCGAATGGTCCGGAGTCCGGCTTGTCGACCTCCTCGAACGCGCGGGGTATCAGCGAGGGGCGGGGCACGTCCATCTCCTCGGCGCCGATCCGCCCCCCTCGCCCAAGACCCCACGGTTTCTCCGGAGCATCCCCATCGAGCGTGCGCTCGATCCGAACACGTTAATTGCCACTCACATGAACGGGGAACCACTACCGTTCTTGCACGGAGGCCCAATGCGACTCGTCGTGCCCGGCTGGGCCGGCAATCACTGGCTGAAGTGGTTGCGACAAATCAGCCTGGCGAAGGACGAAGCGCCCGGAACCTACCAGCAGTCGGGCTACCGCATGCCCAAGTCCCCTGCCCCTCCCGGCGCGGTGCTGAAGCCGGCCGACCTTGTGCCCCTCACGGTGATGAACGTGAAGTCTTTGATCACCGCCCCCGCCGACGGCTCCATGCTCAAAGCGGGAAATCATGAAGTGCGAGGCGTGGCCTGGACCGGCGACGGCCATGTCACCAAGGTCGAATACGCCGTTGGCCCAAATTCGCCCTGGAGGCCCGCGACCTTGCAAGGCGAACCGCGACAAGGGAGCTGGCGAACCTGGAAGTTCGCCTGGGAAACAGCTCAACCTGGCAAGTACACCATTCGGGTTCGCGCCTCGGATTCCAACGGCGACACCCAGCCGGAGACAACGGCCTGGAATAAAAGCGGCTACTTATGGAATGGGATCGATCGGCTGACTTGCGAGGTGCGATAACATGGAGACGTACTCATCCCCAAGTCGGCCGACCTTGAGTCGCCGCGCATCCCGCCCTGCCCTGATGCTGGGCCTGGTTGGCCTGGTCGTGTCGATCCCACTCTGGTCGGATCGATCGCTTGGGAGCGGCCCCACGTTGGCCCGTCGTCTCGACGACGCACCGGCCGTTCAAACACCCCCAGGCGACAGCCAGGACAAAGACGACCAAGAGATGGCAAGGTTGGCCCTACGCGACAACTGCCTGATCTGCCATTCCGAAGAGATGGTGATCTCTCAAAGGCTCACCCAACCTCAATGGAAGGCGGAAGTCGAGAAAATGGTCGGCTTCGGGTCTCCACTCCCTCCCGATCAAACTGACACGCTCATTACTTACTTGAGTGAGCAATACTCGGATTCGACCCCTTCGGCCCTTCCCGCGCGGATCCGCTACACGCAAGCCCTCGAGCAGGTCAAACCGACGACGGCGGAGATTCCTCCGCACGGAAGCCAGGCCGATCAAGGTGCCACGCTCTTTGCCACACATTGTGCTGCCTGTCACGCCCCAACAGCGCAAGGGCTGGACCTGGGACCGAACCTGGTGGAAGTGGCGACCTTGCTGCGTCCGGCCGACTTCCTCAACGTGGTCCGAACCGGCCGGCATCGCATGCCTGGGTTCCAGCTCATCCTCAACCCGGATCAGGAGAAGGATATCCTCGCCTGGTTGCAGTCGAAACGGTATGCAACCGATCCGTAATCGCATGGATCCAGGCCTACGAAACCGTCTTCCCACTGACGCCACTCTCCCCGCCGTGGCTGGCAGGGAGAGTTAAAAGACAATGAGGATATTCTCGCTTGAATCAGATCCAGGGGCTTGCACCCCTAGCTATTGACGGACGCCCCTTCGGGGCTCCCAGAAATCGGCGGGATGCCCGCGATCCAAGCCCAAGTCCCATCCGACTGTAAGGTACCCATGAGAGCCTTTGCAATCCCTGGATCGATGACACCTGCTCATTGCCGGTGCGTGTGAACGGCCGCCTGGATGTCGCCGATCAGTTCCTCATCTCTCGCTCGAGTTCGAGGAGCACAGCTTCTCCACTGCCTCGGATCGCCTCGATCTGCTCGGGCCTCGGGAACGAACGGATCAAGTGTCGTTCGGGGTACAGGCCCTGGGGTTCCATGAGGTTGCCCGCGACTTCCCGCACCCGGTCCCATGCGCCGAGGCAATGGAGGGTGACGTCTGCCTGTCCCGGGTCTGGGCTCTGGAAGGCGAGGTACATCGTCTCCGGGAGTAGCGTGGCGACGCCCTCGGTCCAGCACGCGATCGTGGCACCACCCGGTCCGGACAGGACGCCGGCGGCGACGAGGTCCTCACCCCGGCGGGCGTGGCCCTCGTCGAGCAGTTGCCCCTGGCGGGGGTAGTCGCCCGCCAGCGTCTGGTGCCGGAGGATCTGGTAGCGATGGGCGAGTGGGTGGGTCCCGGGCAACTCGAACGGGGTCCACCCGTCTCCGACGGCGAGGAGTGGGATACCGCTCAGGGGCCGGGGGCCTGCGAGCGACTCCTCGGCCAACGAGGCCATCCGCTCCAGCCCTTCGACGTCCTCCGACCCGGTGACGATTAGCAGGTTCGCGTGGGGTGCCATGGCTACGTGCGATCCCCGGACGCTGCACCGCTCGATCACGTCGGGAAGCAGGATGCGGGCCGGGGCATAGCTGTCGTTCCACGAAGAGACCCAGAGGCCCGGCGCGGCCTCATCGAACCCTTCCTGACTGATCGCACGGAGATTGTCGACGGCCACCTCGATCGCATCGTCGAGGTCCACCTCCCAGGTGGAAAGACGATGATCGGTCACAAGCAGCTTGGATTCGGGCCAATCGTAGGCCACTCCAAGGGCGAAATGTCCGGCAAAGACCCGACGGGTGATGGCTCGCTTCCCCCCGCCTTGCTTCTCCAGCAGATCACACTCGTGCGTGCCACGCCGCCGGATGTCGGGGAGCAGATTGGATCGGGCCTCGGCGAAGCTTTCGGGCACCTGTTGCTCATCCCTGAACCAGGTCCGGATCCAGGCCTTGATCAGCTTCGGCCGTCTCTGATGTGGTATCAGCAAATACTCCTGGTAGGCGTTCTCGAGATTGAGCACCTTCCCGGTCGCCCCAACGAGCGAGAAGTCCTTGGCGCGATACTCGGGCTGACTCGGTTCGCCAAATTGATGAATTAAAGCGGCCATCATCTGGCCGAACTCTCGCTTGCTCAGGGATAAGCCGACCCTACGGATACTCTTCTTCTTTCGCTTCATAATGTTCCTCCCTACGATGATGCCGGTCCGCGGTTCCAGCGCAATTCGATCTGGCCGATCTGGAGCCGAGCCTGGGACGCCATCAGGTGGTCGTCGGGGATCCGGTCGCGGTCTGCGATCGCCTCGTCGACTCGCCCCCGGGCAATCGCCAACTGGGCATGGAGCCGGCCGAGTCGGGCCAACTCGGCCTCGACGCGCGAAGTCCCTGGCCTCGAACGCCGCGCGGGCCCGCAGCGAGACGGCCTTCGGATCTGGCGAGTGCCACACGAATGCCGCCAGGCTCCCCAGAACCAGACCGAGAGTGCACCCAGGGCCGCCAACGGGAGCCGCCCCAATCGGGCGGAACGCGCTGCCGCCTTGCTCATCGCCGCATGCTCCAGGAGTGGTCGGTGATCGGCAGAGAAGTGGCCCATCATTGGGGAACCGACTCTACATCACGGACCACTCCTTCGCCAGCAGCTACTCCCACTCGACGACCTTCAAGGCCTGGTTGGCTTTCACGTCCTTGCGCATGGTGACGGCCCCTGAGGGCCAGCGGACGATGAGCTTCTTGACCTCGGGAGCCTGGCCGAGGCCGATGGTCAGGCGAAGTCCTTGTGGTTGACGACGACGTCGATGTCGCCGTCGTCATCGAAGTCGCCGAACGCCGCGCCCCGCGCGACGTGTTTGGCGTCGAATTACGGGCCGACGTCGTCCATGTCGAGCATGCCACCGCCGGAGGACCAGCCGAGGTGGTCGATTCCGGCGGCCGGGCGACGGCTCAGACGAACCGCTCTCGAGCCAGGAGTGAGGCTCCCAGGATCCCGGCATCATCGCCAAGCGCGGCTCGGACGATCTGGATCTTTTCATCAGGATCAGTGAGCATATGCTGACGTGCCGAGGCCCGAACCAGATCGACGTAGGGATCGCCGAGGGCTCCCGCCACGCCGCCGCCGATGATGAACACCTCGGGGCCAAGGACGTTCGACAGGTTGCTCAGGCCCACCCCCAGGTAATGCGCGGCGCGGTGGACCTCCCTGATCGCGACCAGGTCGTTGCGCGCGATGGCGTCGGCCAGTTCACCGCTCTTGAGCCGGCCCGACTTCTTGGCCAGCTTGTCGCTCAGGACCGTGGGGTGTCCCTTGCGGATCGCCTTCGAGATTCGCCGTGCGATGGCCGTCTTGCTGGCGATGGCTTCGACACAGCCATGGGCGCCGCAGCCACACTTGGGGCCACCCGTTTTGACGATGATGTGGCCGAGCTCGCCGGCATTGCCGGTCGATCCCGTGAAGACCTTACCATCCAGGATCAGGCAGCCGCCGATCCCGGTCCCGACGAACGCGGCGACGATGTTTTGATAGCCACGGCCGGCCCCCAGGCGAAATTCGCCATAGCCACCGACCCGGACATCGTTTTGGAGGAGAACCGGCCGCTGGAGGATGGCCGAGAGGTCGGGTCCAAGCGGGAAGTTGCGGATGTTCAGGTTGGCGCTAAAGAGAACGACACCCGTGTCAGGATTCAGCGGACCGGGAGATCCGATGCCTGCCGCCGCGATATCGTTGCGGGTGAGACCGGCATTTTTGAGAGCGTCGTCCACGCACTGGACGATGGTCTGTACAATGGCCGGTCCCCCCTCTTTGGCCGGGGTTGAGCGTTTGCTACGGCCGAGGATTTGGTTGTCGGCACCCACAATCCCGGCCAGTGTTTTGGTGCCTCCCAGGTCGATTCCGACCACGAAGGGGCCAGCCCCCTGCAATGACATTCGCTCTCGCTCCATAAGTGGCCGGCGCCAAGCCTATCCGGGCAAGATGTGACGCTGGGTAATACGGGGGTGATACTAACCGATTACGGGTCGGGGGGGGAATCGGGCGATTGCGATTTTCTACCGGCGGACTCCCGCGCATCGCGGATCACATTCCTGAGTTCCGTACGCAAGTCGCTCACCAAGGGGGCTCGCGCCAGCTTGATTGCGTTGGTTACGGGTTCCATTTCTTGCAGTTCCTCAGCCCATCGCGACAGGCGATCGGCGTCAGACAAGCCGGACTCAAAAATCCATTTCGCGAATCGGGCGATCAGAAAGGGTTCGAATTCGTCGACGCGAAGCAGAAACCATGCGACAAAGCGATAGCGATCCGAAGTCTCAAGCTCACCCAGCGGAAGTACGTGCTTCCAGCCGGCCTGACTTTGCCAGCAGGAGGCACTGCCGATCCCCGTTCGATACAAGGCCGAGAGCGCTTCCAGGCAACGCCAGCGTGCCGTCCCTTGGCGGGAGAGAAAGGGAGATTCCCCCGCGCCTCGGGGAGCCGCCGGTTCGGGGAACTCCGGCAGGAGCATCCATTCATCGTTGGGCCTGGAATCGGCCTGCCTGTTGGGCCTCATCCAGTTTTGAACGGCGGTCAGCCCCGCCTCGGGCAACGGTGCCATGGGGGATCGCGTCGCAAACGCATCGCGAAGGTCGTTGCGCGCGTCCGGATCTTGGCACGAGTGCCACCAGGGAATCGGGCCAAGTGATTTGAGGTCGGCGGCTCGAGCCGCGACAGTGGCGGCCAGCGTGGGACCGTCGCAAACGTTCAGCCAGACCTCGAAAAAACGCGCGGTGTGCACCCCTTTGTTGAGTGACCAGTCCCATTCCTCGAGGCATCCCAGACGAGCCGGTATCGACTTTCCCGCCAGTTCCCGACGGACGTCAGCCGCGAGGAGTCGCCAGGCCCGATCGTTCTGGAGCAGGAATTGGCGAACGCTCCAGACGTCGAACGGAGTGCCGGGCCGCCGCAACGTCTCAGCGCTAATCTCAGCCGCCAGGCTATCGGTTTCGAAGCCCTCGTCTCCGCCCCCTTCTCGGGTCAGACCCAGTCGGTCGAGAAGTCCGACAAGCCGATCGAACCAGACCGTGGGATTGGTCTGATCGGCCAATAGTGGTTCGGCAAGAGCGCGGGCAATCCCCCCGATTCCTGGCTGCCCGGCTTGGAATGCCCCCGGCCATGAGTCTCGGCAGGTGTCGAGCGCAAGGTTTAACGAATCGTTCCCCCCCCCGCCCATATGGCGAAGGATCTGGCTGAGAATCGCTCCGCGTTCCGTGGCCGGGATGCCGGGAAGTTTGATATTCAGGAGTGACCGGGCATCTCCCGTTCGGAGCACCCGAGCATACTGCTCGCATTCAATGATGCGCGTCTGCTGTTCGTCCGAGAGCTCCCCCCGCACCCGAGCCTGCTCGACCCATTGCGCCAGCCCCAGCTTGCGGTATTCCTTGGTGAAGAGCCGTTTCAGGAGGTCGAGGCCCGAGGGGGTCCGATCGAGGTAGACACCGGCCCAGGCCGAGGCCCGGGGACGAGTGGCTTCCGGAAGAGCGAGCAGAACCTCCTCCACGCCCCAGCGAAAGGCTTCATCCGGCAGTGTGGGCTCACGAGCAATCTCGAGGACGACAGTCCCGAAGGAACCCTGCAACGGTTGCGGGACCAGCTTGTAGAGAGCCTGCCAGCCTTCGCGATTCGTCGGGTCCGCGAACAGAATCCGCAGGAACGGCTTGAGCCAGAGCTTTGCCGCATCCCCCTGGCGGAGAGCCCAGCGCAGGACGACAGCGGTGGGACGGGGTCCGGCCGGTTCGAGTGCCCTGGAAACCCAACCGGCCATGGCCTCGAGCGCCGGAGGCTGTGCCGACGCTTCGGCGGCCAGAGCGTCGAGAACGGCCGGGAGCGACTCGGGCAGACTGAATGCCTGCACAAGAATACTTCGGATTGGCCGCGTATCCTGCTTGCCGAGGGCGTCGGCCACCGCACTTCGGACGCCGAGGGGGAGCAAGAGCGCCCGATCGCTTGAAGGCAATGACTCGAGCCAATGGAGCGACTCCCGAGCTACGGGGTCAGGCAACGCGCCGATCAAGGCGCGAACGAACCCAGGCCGGGCCGCCGCCGGCGCCGATCCGAGCGCCGCTTCGATCAAGGGAAACCGCTCGTCGGTCGCCAGATCCCGCGACCAGGCGGCAATCGTCTCTCCCCAGGCGGCCGGTGCGTCGTCGGGAGCCCAGGCAGAGGAATGCCCCAGATGTTCCCGGAGCGCAAGCCTCGCCTCGCTCGATCCGACGGCCGCCTCCCGCCACCATGAGGGAGGCCGTGTCTCCACCAATTCCTTCCCCAGCCCATACCGCTTCGCCCAGCGGGTCAGGATCGCCAATTCCTCCCAGTCTCGAGGCGTCACCAACGCACCGGCTTGAGTGTGGACCAAGCGATTGAAGCCATAGAGTTGGTTGAGCCAGTCGTCGGACCAGATCGTGTCGGCACCGGCGTCGGCACACGAACGGGCGATGCAGGCCCGCCGCTCGGTCTCCTCCCAGGCCCAACGGTCCGCCGGGCTTCGGCCCGTAAGCCAACTCGCCAGCGTGAGCGCCCAAGGCGCCGGTTCAACTCGCGGTTCGATGACGCCTGAGCCAAGCTCCGCCAGAATCCCGTTCGCCAGCAGGGCCTGTCGATTCGGGCGCGCGGCGGGGATCGAGCCCTGAATCCGGAATCCCGGAAGCTCCTCGGGGCGGTCGTGGTAGGTCGAAAACGTGAGCGCGGACCGCCAGCCAGAGGGAAAAGCGAGGGTCAGCAACGCGATCCGAGTGGAGAGTCGATCGGGTTCGTCGATCAGAAACAGGGTTCGCCCTTCGCGGACGACCGCAGCCAGCCCCGCCAGCAGGCTGGCCAGCAAAGTCGTGTCCGCCCCTGGGACGAGTTTGTCGAAGGCGTCGAAACCAGGGGGATCGCTCAGGTCGACCGCAGATAACTCCAGAGGCGCGGGGGGCTCCCCTCGACTCGGACCAGGGTCGGACCTGATCCATCGCGGGCAATCGAATAGGCCGGCGGGCCAATTGCCCAGCGTTTCCAGTTCACCGTCATCAAGGAGAACACCGTGAGCGAAATGGCCTCCCGGTCTTCCCCAGCGCCCGCGCTCGGTTTCGTATTCATGGCTCCTCGGCGAGAGCCAAGCCACCTCGGCCTCTCCTTGCTCGTTGCGACGATAGCGGAGCGCGGACGGTGCTATCGTCCGCGTTCCCGCTAGGAACGCACGCAGGCCCAGATACCGAAAGTCGCCCGAGATCGGGTAACCCGGCGTGAGCCGCTTGATCTGGAAACCATTACTCGCACCCAGCCCGTATCCCATCGGGCACTGCGTGTAGTAAATCTGCTTCATAAGGACCAAGTTTTGCCGTAACCGCATATTCTGTCAAGGGGTTACAATTTATTTTTGTGATCTTTTATTGGTGCCTTTGCTGCATTCACTGCATAGTTTTCAATGGGACGGCCCACCTAATTACTACAGCGCTAAGTCGTATCCCATTTGCATCGGGGCAATCCTGTAAGTTTGATGCCCATCTCATGCAACCTTCGCCTTGTCCGCTTAGTGTGGCACCGTTGCGCCACGGCGTTTCGACGCTGCGCCCGCTAGATCCTCTTCGGAGGTCCGCTTCAGAAGCTTTCGCGGAGGACTCAGCCCCAACCACCAGAACAGGGTCAGCACCGCCATCGCGGTGTGGACCTGGCACTCCGTCAGACCCGGATTTTTCCCCCCGAACTTCTGTCGCATCCGCGATAGGAACAAGTAGCTCAGGCAACTCAGGATCAGGTGGCGTTTGAGCCCCTAGTAGCGTCGGCCCTCGTACTGATCCAGTCCAATCTCGGACTTCTGGTCTTCGAAGCAGCGCTCGACGCGCCATCGCGAAAACCCAACCAGCAACAGCACCTGCACCGACGTCTCCTCGGGGGCGTCGCCGACGAAGAACTTCAACTCCGCCGGGTTCAAGACGTCACGGGCGGCAACCAGGTGCAGCGGCTCGCCCGGTAACCCGTCGGCGCCCACGGGGGAAAACCGCAGGTGCTTGACTTCCCAGACCATCGGCCCCTTGTGCCCATCCTTGACTCGCCACTGGACCCAGGACTGGCTGCTAAACCCGTCTTGATCGTGCATGGCGTCAACCCGCCAGGCCGGTGTGCTGCCGCTCGCCAGACGAGTGCCATTCGGCGATGGCGGGATTCGTTCATTCGTGTCAGGCCGATCAAGAGATATCACGTGCCCCTCGGCGTGGAGCACTTTTAGTAGGGGGCCGACTTTCTGTTCCAATGGTTGCCGGACCCTATTTCGAGTTGGTCTCTGATTTCGCAGAGTCGAGGAAACTGAGACTTCGACTAAATCCGCTTATTTGGATTCGATCGTCGTCTTGTACTTGCTGTTCCGAACGAGGCTGACGAAATCCCCTGTATTCAGCAGGTCGTAGAGGGCTTTTTTCTTGTCAGCGGCGAGCTCATAATACGACCTGCAAATCTCTGAACCCAGCGTATAGCCGAGGTCGGCGGGACGTCCTCCGACGCTTCCGTTGCACATCCACTTCGAGAGGTCGGTGCCGTTCATCTCCTTGCGAAAGTCTTCAAGAATCTCGGCCTCGTGCTCCTTCAAATAGCGTTGGCGAATCCCCTCCGATGGCTTTCCTGTCACCAGGTCGGTGAGAAAGTCACAGACACCTTCTTCAATCACGGCACGCAGAACGCCCCCTTCCCGCGGATCGCGGTAATTCTGCTGGAAATGCATGAGCTCGTGGGTCATCGTCCCTGAGATGAAGCGGGGGTCTCCAATAGACTTCTTAAGGCTCTCGCTCATTTCGTCCGTGGGCATTCCTTCCCCTCGTCCGTGCCGGTCGAGCCCAATGAAGACGCCCAGGTCAGTCGCCGAGCCGGCCGAGTTGAGGGTCCCGATCACCAGGTAGCCGTGAGGAAAAATGGCTTCCGGATAAACGTTTTTTAGCTTCTTCATGTTAGCAATCACTTTTTTCGGATCGCCCCCAATTGCTCGGGCTGAAAATGGTTGCGTAGATACTGATAATACTTGGGATACGTTCGAATGGCCGCCTTGACCAGATCATCAACCCCGAAGTAGCGATTCGCATAATAATCCCGCAGAGCGGGCGACCCGTCCAGAATCATCTTCGAGAAGAACTCCTCGGCCCGAGCCGGCTCCGCGCGAGCGAGGTCGAAGGCTTTCCAAAAGGCCTCTGCATCGTCCGTATGCACTTCAAAGCCGTCAACGCTGCTCAGTTGGCGTCGCAACTGAGCAAGCTGCGATTCGACGCGAGGCCATGCAGGGTCGGATTTCAAACGACCAAGGCTTTTGTACTTGGTGACCACGTTGGGATTGCGGATCCCGTACTCGATCGAGTGTTCCAGTGCCTGAATGGCTTGAGCGGATCGGTCGGCATCAGCCCATGCAACCGCCTCGTTGATCGCGACCAACGGCGAGCGCAGCTGTTCGTTGCTGTCCGCATACAGTTGGGCCAGTTCGACAAATCGCTTCGCCTCGTTAAAACGTTCGACGTCTGCAAGCACCTTCTTAAAGTCAGGCAATTTGGCAGACGCATCGGGACCGGACGCCTGGACCAACAAGCTCGCCAACAGAATGCTCGCTACCACAAGGCACCTCAATGGATGAAGTCGGTCAGTTGCCCGTTCAAATAAAGCATTCGCTCGACCACGCTCGGCCCGCCGGGATCGCTGGGCAGATCCGCGTGGTCGACGCCGACCGACCCAATCAGGTGGAGGAGCGGCTCTCGATCCCGGACCGCGACTATACGGAGCCCGAGCCCTTCCCAGCCAGGCGTGCCAGCGTGCCCCGTGGCCCCAGCCGCGTTGGGCGACGAGCTTCGACGTGAATGTTAGCGATGCGAACGTGCTGTTGGCTACGGGCTCAGTCGGCTGAAAGGGGGCGGTCATGGCGACGGAAATACAGCGAAGGCTGAAACTGCTGGTCGTTTCCCACTCCCTTGGGGAAGGGGGGTGCTCATGAGCCCCTCCACCATCCTCTTCCCGGCACAGGCCAGGTGAGGATGAAGGAGAGCGCCTCTCGCATCCCAGCCCCCAATGATCCTGCGAATCGAACCGAAGCCGCTGGAGACCTTTGACGCCCAGGGAATTCTATAGGGCAAGCAGCTGAGGATCGCTTACTTCCCAGCCAATGGACCTCGTCCCTGGAGGGAAAGCGCTGGGCAAAGGTTGCTCGCCGCACCCGATGGATCGACGTTCATCTTTCAGTTGGTCGAGTCCCGAAAGCAGGTCTGAACGAACGAATCGCTTTTTATTGCCGTCCTACTGTGCTTTGATGGACGATTTGAGCTTAGCGGCTAGCGCAAACGGCTAGAGTGAAGCGAGATATCGACCATCAGGGCAAGCCGATGAATTGCCACGCCTGCCAGCACCAGATTAGTTCCGAAGCGAGCTTTTGTCCTTCATGCGGCAAACCACAGGGGGCTTGGGTTCCCAACCCAAATCTCCCCAAGAAGATGGGCGACCGTGACAAAGCGTGGGTGATCATCGCAGGACTCACAGCTACGCCCATTGCTATTTTGATAGTGATGGTGATTGCCGCCGGAGTACGCAGTAAATTTAAACCCCCAGGTTTAGCCGCAGGGACTGAATTAGAAATCATAGGGAGGCCGATCGCGGCCGACCGAGGGGTCTATGACGCCTTGCGGGGTGGGACCGCGATGACTGATTTTAAGACTGGTCGCCAGAAATTCCGAGTGGAGCCTGGAGCGGCCGGGCGGGTGATTGAGCAAAACGGCGAGGCAGTTCACTTCGAAGTCGTGTCAGGGAAGATGAAAGGCCGAGACGGCTGGCTATCCCGCGATGGAGTACGATTACCTCCAACAGAGGCGGAGTCCGCCAAAGATGTGAAATTCGGGCTAACGCTCTTGGAGCGGCGAAAACTCTATGCCGAGGTGGAACGAAACGCTAAGTTGGCGGTGCGAGAGGCAGACCGCCGAGTTCCTGATGCGATTAACAGAACGAGCCGTGTCGGGATCCCTGCGGTCCAGAAGAAGTGGTCCCTAGTTCTCAATGAGATCCTAAAAGAGAATAGTCGCCGTCTGTACTCCAAGTATTCCAATCTCACGAAAAAGCAGATCGGACTGATCATATCAGAGGGTTCCGGCAATTCGTGGCCAGAACCTGAAGTCCCCAAGCCTTGACCCATGCACGCTAACGCCCCGGCCTACCCGAGGCGTTTCTATGCGCCTCAAGCTAGCCCTGGGGCCACGCCGCCGATTCACCTACCTCCCCCTCGAAGAAAGACCAACGAGCCTTCGTCACGAAGGCTCGTTGGTCTTGAGAATCCGAAGTTGATCACCGAGGGATAGATCCACGTCTGACCCTAAGCCAGCATGAGCCTATGAATATACAGTTAAAAATATTATAGTCTCGCCATCTCCGTAGATGTCTTCAACATGCAAAAAGTAGTACCCAGGTTCCAGTGGAGGGAAGCTTGCATTCCAGAATTGCAGGATTACGTAGTCTGAGAACACGGACGTAGGCTGGATGAGATTGCCGCCCAGATCCCGGAGTTCAAGTTTGCCAAGCGGATAATCAAATAAATCGCCATAGACAAAAAAATCGTTGGCCTCGCTCGTGATGTCCTGGTACGAGGCGTGAGTCAATATGGTTGCACCGGCGTTCGCGTCCTTGGGCGTGAAAAGGCCCAAAGCAATCGCCGCGATCGCAATGCTTAGTGAGATCGTCTTGCGGGATCTCAGCCACGCAAACCTGGTTGCCATTGTGATACAACTCCTTGGAGTGTTAACGAGAGCGAAGACCGGTTTTCACTGAGAGTGGCCCGGAACGCTAGCGTGGGTCCCAAACGCCATGCGAACCTGCACTACAGAGTAGCTCGCTTTCGGCCAAATGTCTCGCATTTTTCAGCCGACTCTCGCTTAAAGTTTCTTAAAGCCACATGCTCACCTCAAATGATCGCCTAAGACCTTTCTTGTTCGCTTGATTCTTTTGGCGTTACAGAGTTCAGGCCGAGGTAACTGATGTGCGACGAGATTCTCTGGAAATTTGTCCAGATCGCTACTTGCCCGCCAACGTTTTCGTGTGTGTATTTCCCCGAAGTCGCGCAACATCAACAATTTTTTATTAAACAAATAAATCATGAGCAAGCCGAACAACGAGGCGATCAAAGCGGCAAAGGTTCTCGGGCGTCTTGGCACGTCGAATGGCGGCAAGGCCAGGGCTGCGAGTTTGCGCCCGGAGGAGCGAAGCGAGATTGCGCGCCGTGCTGTCCAGGCAAGGTGGGAGAAAGCCGAACTGGAATCGGCCACTTCTGAAACCGAGGCGGTTCTTCGTGCGACCATGGTGGTTCGGGGCGATCGCTCAAGATCGGAGAAATCGAAATCCCGTGCTATGTCCTCGAGGACGGAAGGCGCGTGCTCTCCCAGAAGGGGATGCTTCGCGCCCTTGGAATCAGCCGCGGCTGAGGGGGGACAGGCTTGGCCGATTCCTCTCAGGAAACGCCATTAGTCCTTTCCTGGCTGAAGGTTGGCAAGAGGGGATGCAGTCGATCCGGTTTTTGCCCCCATTGGGAGGCGGGGACGGTGGAAAGGGCTACGCCTACAAGGCGACTTCAGCATCACCGATTCTTGACTAACGACATTGGCAATCCTCACCTCGATAAGCATGTTCTCATTGTTAAATTGCTCATGAAAGCGTCAGAGACATGGAGCGAATTCAAGCGGCTTTTCAACCGGACCTTTCCTCCAGCCTGTGGGCTTCAGCGAGAGATCCGGTTTCCTGATGTCGCGTAATCCCTCGCCACCCCTTCGGAGCGTCGACGCCGCCGCTCCTCACGGCTAGAGCGTGCTATGAACTGTAGTCCAGTGGCGAACGTAGTTTAGGGTATGATCACGCACCAACCCTACCCCAGCGACGTCACCGATGCCGAATGGGAGTTCGTTCTCCCTTATATTTGCCTGCTCCCTGAAGATGCCGGCCAGCGAATCCACAACCTCCGCGACGTCTTCGACGCCTTGCGTTGGCTCGTCCGAAGCGGAGCACCATGGCGTTACCTGCCCGCCGACTTCCCTCCTTGGGAGATGGTCTATCAGCAGACCCGCCGCTGGCTTGCCGCCGGCTGTTTCGAGGCCATTGTCCACGACCTTCGAGCCGTGCTCCGCTTCGCTGACAAGAGAACCCGAGCCGACGGCCGTCATCTTCGACGGACGAACCATCCAGTCGACCCCCGAGAGTGGTGGCCGTGCGGGCTACGACGGGTACAAGCGTCGCAAGGGGGCCAAGGTCCACATGGCCGTGGATACGCTCGGACATCTGCTGGCGCTGCACGTGACTCCAGCCAACGAGCAAGAGCGGGCCCAGGTCGACACGCTGGCCAAAGCCGTCCAAGAGGCGACGGGCGAGTCGGTCGAGCTGGCCTATGTCGACCAAGGTTACACCGGCGAGGAGGCATTCGATGCGGCGGCCCACCAGGGGATCATCCTCGAAGTTGTGAAGCTGGACGATGCGAAGCGCGGGTTCGTGCTGCTTCCGCGCCGCTGGGTCGTGGAACGTTCGTTCGGTTGGGCGGCGCGATTCCGCCGGTTGGCGAAGGATTACGAGCGTCTCTCCGAGACGCTCGCCGGATTGCACTACGTCGCATTCAGCTTGTTGATGCTCCGAAAGGCTGTTCCGCTATTTGAGTGGAGTTCATAACGCGCTCTAATGTGATGCTCACCGATCGCGATCCTCACACGATCCGAACTGCGAGCAGAACGTTTCCTCATCCAACTGGTTTTCGAAACAAAAAAAAGACGCCCCGGAACCGTTAAGGCTCCGGGGCGTCGTCTCGTTTCTGGAGCGAAGGATCTTGTCAAGGGGCGATCGTAACGACCGCGGGGCCGTGGAGCAGGCTGGCCCAGGCGACGACCGCTTCGCGGGTCAGGCGGACAGCATTCGTCAATCGATTCTCAGTCCGGCCCGTCTCGATGGCGGACGGAATCGATTCTTCAATCCCGTTGGAGGTGATCTGATTGAGCGTGTCAGTCTCGCTTGTAGAGAGGTTCTCTTCGGCCTCAAGTGAATCGTTGTCTGAGCTTCGCTCCGACTTGGCCAGTGTGGTGGCGTCAAGCGCGAAGTTGATGACGGTTTCCTCGATCACCCCCTCAAACGCAAGGTCGAGTTGGGGAACCGGGGCTGCGACGGCCACATCGACTGGGTTGCTCGGGGTGGCCTCTTCGGCCCAACCCTCGAAGGCGATTTCCGTGATATCGGTGGCGATCCACTCCTCGCTGACGACCGTGGCGGGTTCGGTGGGTAGCTCGATCGCGAACGATTTCGACGGCTCGACGGCCGTGAGTTGGTCGCTGCTCTTCACAAATTGGTCCATTTCACGGGTCGTACCCGCAAGCTCGTCTTGAGCGAACAAGGCGACGTTATCGTTGAGCACGCTGGCAAATTCATCGTCAGGGACGGCGACGGGGGCTGCCGTGGGCAGCGGGGTCGGGGCGGGGTCGGCGACGAGAACATAGGTCTCGTAGTCGGACGGTGCTTGAGGATCCCATTCAGCAAGGCGGGTCTGCACCCAGTGTTGCGCGGAGCGGGCCATCGTATCCAGATCGCGCCGAGTCGGCATATCGAAGCTCAGCCCGGCGACAAGACTCACCAAGATCAGTCGCAGTACCATCGGTCATTCTCCGCGACATCGAAGAGTCGTATATTGCAATTTCATCCGTTCAATGGGGTCATATGATGTCGCCCTTGGTGACCCATTGACCGTTCTGCTGTTAAACATTTTCGACAAGGAAGACCTGATCCTTTAGCGACTTCAGGGGAATCAGGCAAAGATTCCTGCCCAATAGGGAGGTCGTGCCTCCCCGTTCCGGCGGTATCTCGTTGTCAGGAACCGGGCCTGGGCAATTGCTGGAGCGTGCGTGAGAAGGAGTCTTGTGACTCGATTAAGGAGGTGGCGGGCCAACTGGCGAAGATTGAGACAGCCCGGCTGGCTGGATCCAGCCGGGACGTCACGGTGCCGGCCAATCATCGCGATTGCGCCAGGGGTGACGATGAGGAGGGGTCGTTGGGCGGATCAGTCACCGAAGACGGCCGTGTTATAGAAGTCGGAACGGCACAGTTCCCGGAACTCGAGCCGGATCACATAGCGACGTCGCAGCGCGACCCAGCGGGATTCGAGAACCAAGGCGGAGAGACTGCTCTGCGTCGACGTCCCGCCCAGCCGCATCCAGACAACCTGTCCCTGGACGGGGGCCGTCGCGCTCGAGATTTGCACGCCCCGCTCGCTGATATTCACGAGCTCCGCGTCGACGATGATGAACTCTTCTTCCGCCCACCATCCGAGCCAAAGGTCTTCCTTAACGGCCGTGTAGCGGGGCGATTCTCGACGTTCTCGCAGACTGGCGCGGCTGTACTGGCGTCCGGGCTGAGCCCCTGGTGAAATCGTCGCCGCTGTTGCCGTGCGGGTGTGCTCAAGCGGAGAATCGGCTGGTCGCTGCGCCTTCGGAGGAGAAGTCGATTCCGTTGGGCTTCGCTCGTCCGAACGCGCAAACCATTTCCACATCGCCAATTCGCTCCCTTTTTTTTGCAGGATAGGCACTCCTCACAGGACGAAGATCCAATCCACTGCAAGCGAAGAAAAAAAGGTTCCAACTGATTGAAGCATAGGTCGAAAACGCCCTGACAGCGGGTTGGCGACCCGAACAATTCAGGCGGGCGATTTGCCATCAAGCCAGAAGGAGGCGTGGGGCGTCGGGACTCATGCCTTGGTGGCGTTCCCTTTCAAAAATCGATGAGCGAATAGGGAACGAGCGCCATGCCGTCAATGGTCCGTCGAGGGTCGTCCCAGTCGGACGAGTTGCGTCGCTTGATTAATTCGGCCAAGGTAGTCGCGAGGCGATCGTTGAGCGCGGCCCTGGAGGTCTCGTCGGCCTGGAGGAGGTCGGCCTGGGTACGGTGGAGGAGACTGTCTGCCCGCGCTGGGGGAAGCCCCTGGCGACGGCGAAGGTGCTCGGCGAACGTCTGCGAACCCCGGTCGGACGCCAGGAAGCTCGCTTCGCCAGCGGCGGCGGCCGTGCCGATCTCGGCCAGGTCGGCCAGGTCGCGAGCGGTCCCCTGGGCGGCAAGTTGCAGTTGCGTCAACTCCTCGATGAGCGTGCCGACCTCCTGGCGTGACATCAAGGTCTCGACGGATACGAGCGCTTGCCGGTCTTGCTGTTCGGCAATCCAGCCGATCCGGACCGAGGGGGCTTTTCGGCCCTGGAATCGAGGATCGGGGCGAGCATGCCCCGAGGACTCGCCGCTGTGGAGGTCGACAAGCACCGGAGCAACCTGGTCCAGCGACAGGCCCTGGCTGTTGACGTAGTCGGCCAGCCGCCCCTCGGCCTCGGCCGCAGCCAAGGCGGCGAGGTCACGAGCATGCTTGATCCGGTCGTCGATGATCGCCTGGAGCATGGCCACGAGTTGTTGGGCGTCGGCCAATTGCAGGGCAAGCGGCGCGACCGTCTGGGTGAAGCCATTCCCCTTTTCGAGTGGCAAGAACGATCCCTCGGCCAGGGCCTGCCACTGAGCGCGGTAACGAGCCAACTCGTTGCGTGAGAGTGTGCCCGGCCGATCGAGTGCGACCGTGGCGATGGTGATCCCCGCCTCCTTGGCCCGCTTGGCCAGCGACTGGGCACGCGACAGGTCTTGGGCATGGTCGGGCGCGTCGCCGAGCAGCACAATCATCTTCGTTGCGAGTTCACCGGCCCGGCCCGTCGGCCAGTCGAGATGAGGGGTGCCCGGGCGATCCTCAGGGCCGGCGGGGAGGGCTTGGGCCAATCCGTCGAACACGGCCTCGTCAATCGATCCATCGCCGCGACGAGCCGCGCTCAGCGTCTCGAGCGCGGCCAGGAAGTTGGCAGGACTCGTGAATCGCGTGACGATCCGTGCAACGTGTCCGAAGACCGGCGAGTCGTCACGGTAGTCGACCAGGGCGAGGCGGATCGTCACGTCGCGGTGTCGATCGGCGGCATCGGCGACGAGTTGCCGGGCCAGCGTTCGTGAGGCGTCGATCGTCGCTTGCATCGAGGCCGTGGTATCGATCACGAAAGCGATGTCGACCCTGCGCAAGGCAGGGAGCAAGTTCTTCGGCGGCGCGGCGGGGGGAGGAGGAGGCGGGGCCAGGTCGCGGACCAGGCTGGCGACCTGAAAGATCGTCCTGGTCGAACCGTCGGGCAAAGGGATCGCCCGCGTCGCGAGGATCGGCATCCCGAGCGCGGGGGTCTTTGAGCCGTCGGTACGTTCTTCTCCTTCCGTCGGACAATGCCCGGGATGACGAGAGCAAGGGCGATGGGCCAAGACGTCAAGCAGGCAGGCCTCCTCACGGTAGATCACAAGAGGGGGACGCCCCTGCCCCGGCGTCGGCCGGGCCATCAGACGCGTATCCCACTCCAGGACCGATGCCGAGGGCACCCAGCAAGGCGAAGCCGCTTCCTTCGAACCGAGTTGGAAGGCGGTCGGTCGATCCGAGGGGGATTCGCCATATATGTAGCGGATGGCAAAATAATCGAGTGGTGCGCCGGCCACCTTGCCCCCGTCGGGTTCGCTCTGGCAAACGACATCCAGATCCTTGACCAGGACCTTGCGCCTCAGTCCCTCCGCTGTTCGCAAGATTCCGTCCGCCTGGGCCAAAACCAGCGGCGCGTCGTTCCGAGGGCGAAGGGGAGTGAGGGGCGCGTTCTTCGAGGCTTCGGTCGTGCGCGAGAAGTCCGATCGCTGGGTGCGGCCGTCCGCAGCCGACCATGTACCGATCGTATACGCACCTGTGATGAGCAGGGCGAAGGCGTAGAAGACCGGCATGCGATAAAGCGGAGGCATCAGCGGCAGTTCCAGTCTTGTGGATTCAATGTCGGGCCGTTCCTGCACTTTTATGGTACGCTGAGACCGACCTGGCGGACAATTCCCGGATGATTGTCCTGGATCGGTGGGCCGCTCGAGCCGAATCGTGACGGACTCAAGCAGCTTCATTCCGATTTCAGACCTCCCCCACTAGCCGATTTTTCGGAGGCTCTCATGAGCCAGCGGCGCCTGCTCCTCGCACTTGGACTGTGTCATGCTTTCGTGTGCGGCCCTGGCATTGTCCAGGCGGCTGAGCCTGTCCAGCTCTTGGGCTGGGAACAAACCGCCGTCCATTTTCCGAGTGGCGGCCGTGATTCGTTCGAGCTGACGGCGAGGACCGCGTGGACTCGCAGCCTCTCGGGACAATTCGCGGTCCGGATCACTTTGCCGCTCGGTCAGGTGGAAACACAACCCTTGCCGGTCAAGCCGGGCCAATCCCCCCGCCAAATTCAGGTCTACGTGCCGGCCTCGGCCATCAGAAACATACAGCCCGCTGCCGTCGTCGTCCGCGTGTGCATTCTGGATCCGGCGACCAATGCGGAGGTGAGCAACACGCTCGAAGCGAGAATCAGCGACTTTCCCCACCCTCGCCCGGAAGGTTCGGACGTGGCCGCAGGACCGTTCGGTTGGGGAACACCCCTGGCCGGTCCGCCCGGCACGGCCAGGCTCTTGCCGCGTCCCGGCCCCGTTGACTTGCAGTTCGTCCGCATCCCCGGCTCCGACACCCAGCCTGGCCTCTTCGTCGCAACCACCGAGTTGAGCAACGCCCAGGCCGGTCGCCTCCTGCCTGACTACAACCCTCGCGCGGGCCGGTCCGATGAATTCCTGCTGGAAGCCCCCGCGCAGCCGGCCCTTGGTCTTACACCTCGGAAGGCCGAAGCCCTGCTCGCCCGGTTGGGAAAAGTCGACCCCTCTGGAGTGGTCTACCGCCTGCCGACGGTCCCCGAGTGGGACCGCGCAGCCAGGGCCGGGCGATCAACCCCATTCTGGTGGGGGGACAAGCCGGAGAATGGGGAAGGTGCAAACTTCCTCGGAGCGGAACCGAGCCTACCGGGCGACACCACGGCACCGACCCGACCCGGTTCCGGAGAACCACGCTTTCAGGCGAACCCTTGGCAATTGTTCCATACGTTCGGGAATGTCGCCGAATGGGCGACCGAAACGCCTGGGAACTTTGCTCGGCTGGGCGGCCACTTCCGCACGGAACCGGCCGAGTCCACCGCCAAAGTTGAGGTCACGGACTCCGACTCGACCGGCCCTGATCCATACGTCGGCGTCCGCCCCGTATTCGACCTTGATGAGCAAACCGGGGCGGCCCTCGCGATGAAGACACTCGCAGGCGACCCAAAGCTGGCGAAACTCCAGGCGCGGTTCGACCCGGATCGAGCCACGGTAACGCTCCAGGGGACGCTCGCCGAATCAAGCTGGCGCGCCTTGGCCGACAAGAGGCTCGCCTCGCTCTGGTTCGTCGCGGCGGTCGAGAACCAGGTCGAGACCCCGACGTTTGCTACGGGAGAACTCGCGCGGATCGGGGGACTGGCCGGGCCCGTCCGACGGATCACCCCCCTGGGTCGCTGGTTCTACGAGGTCCCGCTCGAGGTCCGCTGGTCGGACCCGCTGCCCGTGACGGGATCGGCATGGTGGGTCAATGTTTTCCTCCCAGGCGGCGGCCACATGTCTCATCGCCTGGCGACGACCGAGCCCGATCGATCGAGGCGGTTGACGGTGTTGATCGACCGGGCTCAGATGTCGGCCGCTGGGCTCGCGGCCGACGCGCCTGTCTCCGTCGCACTGAGCCTGGGAGCAGAGGCGGCCAACTCCGCCGATCCTCACATTGTCAGCAACGTCGTCCCGGTCCTCTGGCAGTTAAAATGATTGGGGTGTTGGTTGAGGAACCGTCCCTTTGAATCCTCTCGCTTGGCGCGTCCGGGCCGACCGACGACGCGCCAAGTCTCATGAAGACGATGAGTAAATTAACCCGAGTTCGTCTCGCATCGTGATCCAAGAGCCTGCTTAGGACCATCCATGGATTCGCTTCCCACAGTCGTGACGGTTGCCCCCAAACCCGGACTTCCCAAGGTGATTGGTTCTTTGAACGTCGCCTTCGGTTTCATGCTCTTCCTGATCGGGCTTGAGTGTCTGAATTTGATCGGCCCATCGTTCACGCAAAACCAGCCGTTCAAGCTTGAACGCGGCGATGCCCAAAGTTTTTACGATCAGTTCCGGCAGCGGCAGATTTTTGAGCTTCAGGCTCGCGAGGAGTCGACCACCGACGAATCGAAAAAGGCGGCGCTGCGTGCCGAACGGCTGGAGCTCACCGCGAATCCCCAGAAAGACATCGACAAACACCTTGATCTCAAATCGATCAATCATGTCCTCCTCCTGCTCAACTGGTATTTCTGGGCCGATTTCGCCACCGCCCCCGTGCTCAACCTGCTGATGCTCGCCTCGGGGATCGGGCTGACCCAGCTTCGGATCTGGGCGCGGAAGATGGCGATCTGGGTGGCCCTCTTGAAGATCGTACGAATCCTTGCGCTGACCTTCTTTTTCACAATCGTGGTCGTCCCTCAAGCTCGTCGAGCGATCGACGGGGTGGCCCATACCGAACTGGGCAAAGTGATCATCATGAAAGCCAACGCCGCCCAGATCAAAGCGAGTACCGGCCCCCCTGCCGTCATTTATACGGCAGAAGATTTTGCCTTGTGGATGGCCACCATGGCCTATTTCTGCGCCGTATTCGGCATGATCCTCTGCCTGATTTACCCGGCGATCTCCTTGGTCATCCTGACCCGCCCGAGCGTCAAGGCCGCTTGCTGTCTCGACGAGGTCTCGGGCACCGAGGAGCGTGAGGGAGAACTGTCGTAAGCGGCGACGCGATGTGATCTCTGCTGAATTCATGGAACCCCGGGCCATGCGAAAACCTCAGGGCCGATATCGTGGGGGCCGGAGGATCACCGCGTCAAGCAATCCGTTTCCGACCACACAAGTTTCACGTATCGCCAATCCTCCGACGAGTGTAAAATAAACACGTCTCCGGAAATCGTGAGCTCTTACGCTCACCGGTTCTGACGAAATAATCCTCCGGGCCCGACGATTGACTTGGCAGAGCCACGCGTTTCAAGGCAATCCTTCCCTACGTGGAGCAACGTGTATCATGGAACCCGTGTCCTCTGCTCCGTTCGTGCTTCCGAACCCACGGATTCCCAAGGTTCTCGGCATCCTGAATATTGTCTTCGCCTCGGCCCTGATGATCTGGGGACTCTGCCTCATCGGCTCGTACGCGTTGATGCCCGTAATGTCGAAGATGCTGGTGAAGGCCCAACAGGACATCCAGACGAAGCAAGATACGACGCGGAAAGCCATCCTCGAAGGTTTTGAGGATGAGGAGAAGGCCGCGACGACCGACGAGGCCAAGGCCGCGGTCGCCGAGAAACGGAAACGCTTTGAGGCCGAGCCTCAGCCTCCGAAAATACCTCAGATGGATCTGGGGGTGCTCGGCATGCAGGAGACGGCCGTTCGATACTATGTCTGGGCCGAATTCGTGAGTGGAGTGGTTCTGAACATTCTGCTTTTGGCCGCGGGAATCGGGTTGGTGACGCGAAGGCCGTGGGGAATCAAGCTGGGCCTGAGCGTTGCTTTGCTAAAGATCATTCGGCTCGTTTTGGTCTACGGCTACGCCGCCCTCGCGATCGTTCCCAAGGTGGCCGTGGGGATGGCCAAGTTTCAGATGCAGTCGATGGCCCAGCAACTCCCCCCAGGCCAGAAGCTGCCGGCGGGTTTCGACGAAACGATGACGAAGTTGCTGTTGATCTGGTACACGTCGTGCGCGGTGATGATGATCATCGTCGGGTCGATTTATCCGATGGTCTCGCTCTGGTTACTGAGCCGTCCAAGTGCTCGAGCGGCCTGCTCGGATTCGGCCAAGTCGCGGGAGCCCGAAAACTCGTGGTGACACTCCTGTCGGCACTATTCGGTCCGCTTGTCGAAGCCGAGTGCCAGAGGGCCCTGGCACGCGGTTGGCTGATCCTCGTGCGGACGCTGGCCGCGCTGGCCATTTTGTCGGTCACGATGATCGTCCTCTGGTACGGTTGGATCTGCGTTTATGCCAACCCCAGCCATCGTCCCTTCTATGAGTTTCGAATCGGACTGACGATCGTTGAGGGGGTCTTATTGACGATCGCGCTGGTGATTGCGCCGGCGGTGTTGGCGGGAACGCTCGCTGGCGAGAAAGAGCGAGGGGCGCTCGGCTTGTTGCTCACCACCAGGCTGACCTCTCGCGAAGTCGTTCTCGGGCGATTCGCGGGCAAGATGACGCAAGTTCTCATGATCTTGCTCGTGGGTGTGCCGTCAATCGTTCTGCTCGCCGCACTGACCGGTTCCACCGCAAAGGCCATGGGCGTCTTACTGCTCCTGCCCGCGGCTGTCGGTTTTGGTGGAGGCGGGTTGTCGATGGCGATCTCGGCCGTATCGCGTCGGGGACGGGATGCCCTTCTGACGGTCTACTTGATTGATCTCGTGTTCCTGCTTGGTCCATTGGCCGGCGCTCTCAACCTTTCACTCGGCCGCTTCGAGTGGCTCACCCTTTTGAACCCGTACAGCACCCTGGATAGCCTCATCTGGGAGGAAAGCTTCGCGCCGCCATTGCTCTCTGCCGGGCTCTGGACGGCTCTCGGGCTGGTCGGTATCGCCGTGGCGTCCTGGCGACTCGTTCCCGTCTGCCTCGGTCAACTCGATGGAGCCCAGGTTGGCCGGATCGGCAAACGGAGAGGCCGGATTCCACCGCTCCACGGTCGGCCGATGTTCTGGAAAGAGCTTTATATCGAACGCGCGGGGACTCTCGGCGGATTGGGGTGGTGGATCGGTGCCAGCCTGACGTTACTCCTGGGAGCCGGCAGCCTCACAATGGCCGGAGTGATGCTCTGGGCCCAGTGGCAACGCCCCATGGCCCAGGAATGGTACAGTTGGTCCCAATCCATGCTCGGCATCGGCGTGGGTCGTTCCGGGATGACCGTCTCCTGGTTGATCCAGTGGGCGATCGGTCTTCGCGCGGCGGTGACAATCGCGTCGGAGCGCGAGCGCGGGACCTGGGATGCGATCTTGACGAGTCCTCTGCATGCCAATGAGATCATCCAGGCGAAGCTTTGGGGCTCCCTCTTTGCACTCCGTTGGCTGTTCGTCGCGGCGGTTCTGGCCTGGAGTCTCAACTTCGCCTTGGGAACGATGTCGGCCGGAGATTATGCCAATCTGATTGTCGGCACTCTGGTCATCGGCGCGTTCATGGCCGCGGTCGGCATTCGCGCGTCCCTCGCCTCCACAACCTCCACCCGGGCCATGGCGATCACGATCGGGATCTGGCTCGGCGCCCTGGTCGCCTTCACGATCATCGCCGCAATTCTCAACGCCATCGCCTGGTTACTGCTTATTCTCGCAATCACAATCATGTCCGACGGCGTCTCCACCCTCTCAGTCAGTATGCGTCAATATGCGACGGCGATGTCCGTCGTGAAACTCGTGATCGGCTTTGCCCCCTACGTTATCACAACACTCATCCTGGTGAGTTACACAAGATTACGGTTCGATCGGCTCGCCGGACGAAGTACGGAAGGTCGGTTCGCCCTCGCAGCTGAGCGCCTCCTCCACGAGCCAACACCTTTAATGTCACCGACCGAAGTGGGCTCGTATACCGAATGACCAGCTCGGTCTTTGAGCCACGCTGATCCGGGTGACCGTGGCGGCTTGTAACCGGAATCGCGAAACGGCAAAACGTCACGGTGGAACCATGGACAATCCAAATACAAGAACAGGCGGGGCACCCTCGGTCCCAGGGGGGAAATTGGATTCAAGAATACTCGGATTTTGAATCGTGATTAGACCAATGCGGAGATCGGTCGAATCTCGTAGGGGTGGGCGTCGAGAATGCCTTGAAGTTCGCTGGCATCGATCGACTCGTGATCCATGAGGGTCCGGGTGATCTCCTCGAGAGCATTTCGGCGTTCGGAGAGAATCAGTGCCGCAGCTTGCTGGGCCTCGTCAAGAATCCGACGAACCTCGAGGTCGATTTCGCGTGCGGTCCGCGGGCTGCACGCGTAGTCGTTGGCTCCGCCCCCGTTGAGGAAGGGGCTTCGCCCGTCGGTCTGGTAGCTGACCCGCCCGATTTTGGGACTCATGCCGAAGTCGGTGACCATTCGCCGGGCGATCTGCGTGGCGCGTTGGAGGTCGCTGGTCGCGCCGTCGGACACTTCGCCGTAGACGATTTCTTCGGCGACCGTGCCTCCCAACAAGGAGCAGATCGTACTTTCCAGCCAGGTTCGGGTATGGAGAAAGCGATCGTCCTCGGGACGATACATTGTGTACCCGAGCGCCGCGGTGCCACGGCCCAGGATCGTGATCTTGTGAACCGGGTCGGTCTGGGGCAGGCTTCGAGAGACGAGGGCGTGGCCCGCCTCGTGGTAGGCGATCCGGACCTTTTCTTCGTGGACGAGCACGCGCTGGCGTTTCTCGGGGCCGGCGATGACGCGTTCGACCCCTTCCTGGAACTCGTCCGACCCAACCTTGGTCTTCCCCTTCCGCGCCGCGAGCAGGGCCGCCTCATTCACGAGGTTGGCCAGGTCGGCGCCGACGAAGCCCGAGGTCATCGCAGCGATTTGCCGGAGGTTGATCTCTTCGTCAAGGGCCACGGTCTTGACGTGGACCTTGAGGATATCTTCTCGGCCGATGATGTCGGGACGGTCGACCACCACCTGGCGATCGAACCGACCCGGGCGCACCAGGGCGGGGTCGAGCATCTCGGGGCGGTTGGTCGCGGCGATGAGAATGATGCCCCGATTGGAGTTGAATCCGTCCATCTGAACCAGGAGTTGATTCAAGGTCTGGTCACGCTCGTCGTGGTTGCCCCCACCGGTCCCGCGTGCCTTTCCCAGGGCGTCGAGTTCGTCGATGAAGATCAGGCAGGGAGCCTTGGCCTCAGCCTGCTGAAAGAGGCTCCGGACGCGGGCTGCGCCGACGCCCACGAACATCTCGACGAAGTCGGAACCGGAGAGCGAGAAAAAGGGGACCCCTGCCTCGCCCGCCACCGCTTTGGCCAGAAGCGTTTTCCCGGTGCCGGGCGGGCCTGCCAGGAGGACCCCCTTGGGAATTCTCCCCCCGAGCGCCTCGTACTTTTCCGGCGTCCGGAGGAACTCGACGACCTCACGGAGTTCGGTCACCGCTTCTTCGTTCCCGGCAACGTCATCGAAAGTGACCCGACGCTCATCTTTCTCGTAGACCTTGGGCCGGCTCTTGGCGAACGCCATCGCCGATCCCATTCCACCCGACCGTTTCATCATGACCCAGAGCGCGACGATCAGAAAGGTCAGGGTGAACGTAGGCAGAAAGACGGTCTGAACCAAGGAGGGACCAGCCTCCGCTTGATACTCGGTGCCGAGTTTCTCGCGGAGCAGTTGAAAGAGTTGCTGATCGTCCTCGAGGCCGACTCGAGACGTGTAGAAATGGGCGGAGGGGGCCTGGGAACGGCTATTTTTCAGTTCGCCGGTGATCCAGGTCGGGCCCACCTTGGCCGAACGAATCTCCCCCTTCTCGAGCCTTCCGAGAAAGTCTCCATACCCGATGTCTTGCCCGGACTGGAAGGTGACGGACCAGTAAATCAAGATCGGTGTGAAAAGCAAGGCGGCCGCAAGAAGGAGCCAGGGAGAAGACCAGGAGAAAGAATGGCGTGGGGGCGCAATGCGCGGGGTCTTAGGATCCATGCCGGGATCATCCGTGTGGTGTCAGACAGGGTGTAAGTTCAAAAAAAAAGGGAGTCGAGGGACAAGCAGAGTCCCTCGGATCGATACAACCGAGACGGTCAACAGGCGGGTCTTCAAAGTTTAGGATTCTGCCCTTGCCTCGTCAATAATTTCTTCCCGACCCGCGAATCGTTTCGCCGAACGGGACGTGCGGACTGCCGTGCGGCAGACCCGCGTCAGAGGAGGACGCGGGGCCATGCGGAAGCTGGGGCCGCGCTTCGACGCGTCGAGCCTTGGAGAGGTCGATCCGCTCGTCGCTGAGATTGACCTCGAACTTGCGATTGCCCGGCAACTGCATCGGAAGCCGAACCGTGAACGTGCTCCCCTGCCCTGGCCGGCTCTCGAGGAAAATGTCCCCTCCGAGCAGCTTGGTCAACTCGCGCACGATCGAAAGTCCGAGCCCCGTTCCCTGGTGCTCGCGCGTTAGGACACTGTCCTCCTGCCCCGGCCCTCCCGCCTGGCGGAACTTCTCGAAGATCCGTTCGCGATCTTCCTCGGCAATCCCGATCCCCGTGTCGGCCACGTCGATGACGACGTGCCGCCCCTCAGTCCGCGCCCGCAACGAGACCCGGCCCCCCTCGGGCGTGAACTTGATCGCGTTGGAGAGCAGGTTGTAGAGAATCTGCCGAAGCTTGCCCGAGTCCTGCCGGAGCAGCGGGATCGCCTCGTCGAGCCGGCACTCAAGGTCGATGTTCTTCCGCTCGGCGATCGGACGGGCCAGGCTGGTCAAGGCCTCGCAGACGTCACGGATCGAGAAGTCCTCGGTCCGGACCTCCATCTTGCCGCTCTCGATCTTGGCCAGGTCGAGAATGTCGTTGATCATCCCGAGAAGCATCTTGCCCGACGACTGGATGTTCGAGGCGTAGCGTCGCTGTCGCTCATTGATCTGCTCGCTCCCGGCGAGGACTTCGGAAAACCCGATGATCGAGTTCAACGGAGTGCGAAGCTCGTGGCTCATCGTCGCCAGGAAGTCGCTCTTGAGCCGGTTCATCTCGAAGAGGGCCATGTTAGCCTGCGCCAGCTCGTCCACTTTGCGGTCGAGGTCGCCGTTGACGTCACGCAGCTCCTGTTGCATCGAAACGAGGTTGTGAAGCATGCGGTTGAACGCATGCGAGAGTTCTTCGAACTCATCACCCGTCTGAATCTGGCTACGAATATTGAGCTTCCCTGCCGCGATCGCGTCGGAGACGTCGCGCAGGTGCTTGACCGGCTTGACGATCACGTAGCGCACGATGACGTAGGAGGCCACCATCGCCAGGATCGCCGTCACGAGTGCGGCCGTAATCAGAATGGCACGATTGTTATGGATCGCCCTGTTGGTGGGTTCCATCCTGAGCTGGATCGAGACCATCCCCGCCAGCTCACCCGCCTTGCGAGGGACGAGCTTTCCGTCAAAACCCTCTCGCCACATATGATCATTGTCGACGGCGTTCTCCCGGCTTCCATGGCAGCCGATGAGACAGCCGGGCGTGTACAAGACCGCCTGATTGTACTCGTAGATCTTCTTGCCAGGCGCGATCCGCCAGTAGGACATGGGCGAGCCGTCGCCGAAGGTATAAGGCTTTCGCGGGTTGCCGGCCTTGCGGAACGCCTCCTCCGAGGACGAAGCACGCTTGAAGAGCGTCAGCGCATTCTGTGCGAATTCGCTCTCCGGAATATCTTTCTTGTCCGTCGTGAACGGCTTATAGATCTTCGACTCATACTTGGGCAAGTCGTCGAGCGGCGACAGGTCATCCCAGAGCATGTTGATCACCTGGGCAAATTCCGAGTTCCCCGTCGCCTTGTAGTGAAGGTTCATGAGGGTCGGCTTGACCAGCATTCGCGCAGTATTCGTCGTCTGGTTAACGACCAGGCTCTCGGTCTTCTGGCCGTACGAGTAGAAGCTCACCGTCACGAGGACGAGGATGCCGCCACCGAAGATGAAGCGGCATTTCCGCTCCAGGCTCGTCTCGCCCAGCAAATGTTTAAAGCTGCGATAGGACACGGGGTTGTCTCCCCCCCTTGGGACGCCGCCCGGGCGTGAACTGGCTTCCTTGCCAAGTCGACACCGTCAATGAAGCCTGAAGGTGGTGCCTCAGAATACCGCAAATCGACGACGACGAATAGAGCGAGATCCAAGGACGGAGGTGCTTTGAACCCAACAGGTTACCGTGGTTAGGGCCGACTTCTCGACGGATTTGTGGCGTCGAGAAACCGGTCGGATCGCGGCGATACCCCCACGACTCAACGTTTGTTGGTACGACGAGGTGGATTGAGGGGCTGGCAGCGGGCGCAAAAGTGCGTCGGCCGCCCGCTCAATCCCGCGATCTTCGTCTTTTCGATCGGGTCGCCACAATTCGGGCAAGGTTGTCCCCCTCGGCCGTACATCGCGTTGCCGGCCAAAAAGCCCCCCTCGAGACCGAGCACAGTGCGATACCCCGCGTCGAAGCTCGACCCCTCCGCCGCAATCGCCTCGGCCAGGACGGCCGGGATCGCGGCGTGCAGTCGGTCGATCTCCGCATTCGATAACTTCGAGGCGGGACGCGAAGGGTGAATCCGCGACCGGAAAAGGATCTCGTCGGCGTAAATGTTGCCGATCCCAGCGAGCACCTTCTGGTCCATGAGCGTCGGCTTGATCCCCCGCGACGTCCGTTCGAGCCGCGCACTCAGCTCTTGCCGGCTGATTTCGAGCGCGTCGGGGCCGTGCGATCGCGCGAACGCCTCCTCGGCCTCCTCGGGGCTGGGATACCAGGCGATCTTGCCCAGGCGGCGGTTGTCGCAGAACCAGATGCTCTCCCGTGGTCCATCCGTCCGGAGTATCAGGCGGATGTGTTCCGGGCGGTCGGGAGGAACCAACCAAAAGCCTCCAGTCATCCGGGGTTGGATGACGATCAATCCACGGCGGTCACCCAGCGCGATGACGACCCACTTGCCGCGACGATCGACGCGGTCGACTTTCGCCCCTTGGCTCAATCGCTCGAACTCGCGGGCCGTATGGCCGACGAGCAAGAACTCGTCGAGGACTTCCACCTCGCGCAGGGTCATCCCCCCGAGCGCTGGCCGTAGGCCCCGCACCATCGTTTCCACTTCGGGTAACTCAGGCATATGGCTTGTCCCCTCAGAGAAATCACCAAGCAGAAGTTTACCGCGAAGCGAGCTTACAATCATCACCATGGCCCGAACCCCTCAAGCTCTTTCAAATTCCGTCAGAACTCTTTGAAGGTTCTTGACAAGTTATGAAAGAGGCCGGAAACTCTCTTGTAAGCTTGTGAACAAAGCCGATCGCCTGAGGCCTGATGCTCGCCGAAACACGCCGCCGCCACTTACTGGATCTAATCGCTCGCCAGGGGTTTGCCACCCTGGACGAGCTGGTCAAGTCGTTGGGGGTGTCGGAGAGCACGGTCCGCCGTGACTTGGAGACCCTCGATCTGACGGGGGCGATCAAGCGGACTCACGGGGGTGCGGTATTTCAGGGAGAGCTGCGTGCCTTGCCCGCGCTCGAGGACCGGGTGACGACCGCCGCGCTCGAGAAGCAGGTGATTGGCCGAGCGACCGCCGCGCTCGTCGAGGAGGGGGATACGGTACTGCTCGACGGAGGCACCACGACCTTGGAGGTGGCTCGCTCCTTGCTGGGCCGGTCGCTTCAGATCGTGACCAATAGCCTGCCGATCGCGCAGCTCGTGGCCTCCTGCCCGTCCATCGACCTGATCTTGATCGGCGGCTACGTGTATCCCCGGACGGGCGTCGCGCTCGGGCCGCTGGCGATCGCCACGATGCAGGGGATCAGGGTCCGCAAGGCGGTGCTGGGCGCCGGCGGAATCGTGGCCGAAGGGATCTACAACTCAAACCTGCTGCTGGTCGAGACCGAGCGACAGATGATGAGTTGCGGACAGGAAGTGATCATCGTCGCCGACCACACCAAGTTCGGCAGGCTGGCGCTGGCGAGGCTTTGCGGATTGGAAGAGGTCCAGCACCTGGTCGTCGACTCCGGCCTGGGAGCTGAGGACCGCGCGATGATGGAGCGGGCGGGGGTGACGATTCACCTCGCGTCTTTGGCGGCAGAGAACGCGGAGGGGCGTGCCAATGCCAATGGCACTCTCCGCTCGGACGGACTGAGGAAGGACGCATGAGTAGCCTCGAGGCCTCGAGAGATCTGGTCGAGCAGCTCGTCCGGTCGATCCTGACGCAGCAACTCGGCAACGGGACCGCCGGCAATGGGCAGGCTGGGCTCGCCAAGCCGAACGTCGTTGCGAATATCTCCGCGCGACACTGTCACCTCACCCAGGAGGACGTGAACGTCCTGTTCGGGGACGGGTATCAGCTCACGGAGATGAAACGGCTCTACCAGGCGACCGACTTCGCCGCCAACGAGACGGTCGCGGTCGTCGGCCCCCGCCAGCGGATGATTCCGGGCGTGCGGATCCTCGGCCCTTGCCGGCAGTTCAGCCAGGTCGAGCTCTCGTTCACCGACTCGATCAGCCTGGGCATCGACATCCCGGTCCGACTCTCGGGGGACGTCGAAGGGACCCCCGGCTGCCTCCTGGTCGGCCCCAAGGGGAGCCTGGTGATGCCCAAGGGGGTGATCCGGGCGGAACGCCACGTTCACATGGGAACCAACGATGCCGCATATTACGGTGTCAAGCATCTCGACCGTTTGAACATGCGGGTGGACAGCCCCTGCCCCACCACGCTTGAGGGCCTGCTCGTGCGGGTCAATCCCGACTGGAAGCTCGAGGTGCATATCGACACCGACGAGGCCAACTGCTGCGACCTGGTGCACGCGACCAACGTCACCTTATTCCGTCCTTGATCGCCGATTCGACCGAAATTTGCCCCATTTGTCCCGACTGAAGGAGGGCCGAAATGGCCGTTGCGACGCTTGAAGCGCTAGGCATGATTGAATGCAAAGGGTTCGTCGCCCTGGTGGAAGCCTGCGACGCGATGTTGAAGGCGGCCAACGTGGAGTTGGTGGGCTGGGACAAGATCGGCAGCGGCCTGGTCACCGCCTTCGTGGCGGGTGACGTCGCCGCCGTGAAAGCCGCCGTCGATGCCGGGGCCGCCGCCGCCAGCCGGATTGGCGAAGTGGTCAGCGTGCAGGTGATCCCCCGCCCCCACGAAGACCTGAGCGGCATCTTGACCTTCACCAAGGCCGCGGCCCAGGCGCCCGCCAAGTCCAAAAATGACGGAGCCTAATCCCATGGCGACGGTTCAAAAAAGCAGCCCGCGGAGCAACGGCAGCACGGGCTTCAATGGTGATGCGTTGGGCCTGATCGAGACCAAGGGGCTGGTCGGCGTCATCGAGGCGACCGACGCCATGCTCAAGGCGGCCAACGTAACCCTGGTCGGGCGCGTCGGCATCGGCGCGGCGTTCATCACGACCCTGGTTCGGGGCGACGTCGGCAGCGTTCGCGCGGCCGTCGAAGCAGGGGCCGAGGCGGCCAGCCGGGTGGGCGAGCTCGTCAGCGCCCACGTGATTCCCCGACCCGACGAAGCGGTCGTGCGCACCTTCATCGGTTGATCCCCAGTGAGGGCGTGGGCCACACGCCAATCCAAAAGACGGCTCCCCATGTGTTGCACACGCCCTACCCGAGGTTTGGAAACGTCATGAACGGCAATGCAATTGGCCTGATCGAGACCCAGGGATTGGTCGGCCTGATCAACGCGATCGACGCGATGCTCAAGGCGGCGAGCGTCGAGCTGGCCAGCTCGATCATCAAGCTCGACGGCGGCGTCGTAAGCGTGGTGGTCCGGGGCGACGTCAGCAGCGTCCGCGCCGCGGTCGAAGCAGGGGCCGAAGCCGCCTCTCGGATCGGCGAGCTCAAGGCGGCGCACGTGATCCCCCGCCCCAGCGACACGATCGTCGCGACCTTCATTGGAGGGTCCAGTCGTTGAAAATCCTCGTCGCTAACCTCGGCAGCACCAGCTTCAAGTACCGCCTCTATGACCTGGAGGGGGAGAATGAGCAAATGCTGGCGCGTGGTGCGATCGAGCGCATCGGCTCAGCCAACTCCAAGGTCACCTTCCAGTCAGCGCGGGGTGATGCGGAGAGCGTCGAGCCGATCGCCAACCACGGCGATGCGGTCCAGTCCTGCCTCGACCAGTTGATCGACCCCGAGCTGGGCGTCCTGGAAGAGGCGGGGGACGTGGCCGCCATCGGGTTCAAGGCGGTCCACGCCCGCAACCTGACCGGCGTGCAACGGGTGAACGAGGACGTGCTCGTGGCGATGGAGGCGTTCGCGGACGTCGCCCCGGCGCACAATCCGCCGTACACCAAGGCGATGCGGATGCTCGCGGAGCGGTTCCCCAATCTCCCCTTGGTCGCCGCGTTCGAGACCGGGTTCCATCGCACGATCCCCGAAGCCAACCAGCGCTACGCCATCCCCGAGGAGTGGACGACCAGCTTGGGGGTCCGCCGCTGGGGGTTCCATGGCGCGAGCCATCGCTACATCGCCGGACGCATGGCCCAGCTCCTCGGCCGCTCGGACTTGAAGCTGATCTCGTGCCACCTGGGGGGGAGCTCCTCCCTCTGTGCGATTCGTGACGGCAAGTCGGTAGCCTGCAGCCTGGGGATGAGCCCGCAGTCGGGCCTGCCGCAGAACAATCGAGTCGGCGACTTCGACCTCTTCGCCCTTCCTGTTCTGCTCCGCGAAACCGGGAAGAGCCTCGAGGAGATCCTCGACATCCTGGCGAACCAGTCGGGGCTCGAAGGGTTGAGCGGCGCCGGTCGAGACTTGCGGGACATCGAGGCAGCCGCCAAGGGCGGAGACGCGAAGGCGAGCCTATCCCTGGGGGTCTACATCGCCGCGGTCCGCCACTACCTCGGGGCCTACCTCGTGGAGTTGGGGGGGGCCGATGCGATCGTCTTCACCGGCGGCATCGGCGAGAACTCGGTCACGATTCGCTCGGGCGTCTGCCGCGACCTGGATTGGTTGGGCGTCTCGTTCGACCCGGTCGCAAACGCGGGAGGGGTGCCTGAACGCAAGGTGTCGGCGGCCGGCTCGCGGATTGAGATCTGGACCGTTCCGACCAATGAAGAGATCGTCGTCGCCCGCCAGACGCGCGAGCTCTTGGCGTCCTCGTCGTGAATTCCAAGCCGTTCCGGAGCCGTCCATGTTCGTCGCACGAGTGACCGGAAGTGTGGTGGCCACCCAGAAGGTGGCGTCGATGACCGGTCACAAGCTCTTGATCGTCGAACCTTATCGGGTGGACGAGAAAAACCGCGACCGCCTGGTGCCGACGGGCCGCACCTTCGTGGTGGTTGACACGCTGGGCGCGGGGCTCGACGAGATGGTCCTGGTGTGCCAGGGGTCGAGCGCCCGGCTCACCCCCGAGACGGAGAAGCTGCCGATCGATGCGGTGGTCATCGGCCTGATCAATACGGTGGATATCGGCGGCCGGGAGATCTTCTCGAGCCGGGAACTCTCTTGAGGCGTCGGTTGTGAATCGGCTCCCCCCTTTCTTGGGTTGGTAGTCCGTTCACCTCCTACATGAGTGCCAACCATGCAAATGACTGAAGACCTGATCCGGAACGTCGTTCAGCAAGTGTTGTCGCAGATGGGAGGCGCGAGCCCGGCCACCAACGGGAAGGCCACGGCCAAGCCGACGGGCCAGTGGGGGATCTATCCCACCGCCGACGCCGCCGTGACCGCCGCCGAAGCGGCCTTCCAGGAATACCGGACCCGCCCGTACGACGACCGCAAAAAGGCCGTCGAGTGCATCAAGCGGATCTGCGTCGAGCAGGCTGAGGAACTCGGCCGGGCCGAACTCGAAGAGACGAAGATCGGCCGGCTCGACCACAAGATCGCCAAGCTTCGCGACGCGATCCCGCAAGTGCCGGGGGTCGAGTACCTCCGGACCGACAACGCGTCGGGGGACAACGGGCTCACGCTCACCGATTACGCTCCATTCGGTGTCATCGGGGCGATCACGCCGGTCACCCACAGCCTGCCGACGTTGGCCGGTAACGCGATCAACATGCTCGCTTCCGGCAACACCGTCGTCTTCAACGCTCACCCGTCAGGGGCGAAGATCGCCGCTGAGGGCGTCCGCCGATTCAACAAGGCGATCCAGCAGGCGATCGGCCTCGACGACCTGCTCACGATCATCGATCCGCCGACCTTGGAATCGGCCTCAGCCCTGTTCGACCACCGTGGCGTCCGCCTCTTGGTGGTGACCGGCGGCCCTGCTGTCGCACGCGCCGCCTTGGCGAGCAAGCGGCGCGCGGTCGTGGCGGGGCCGGGCAATCCGCCGGTGGTCGTCGACTCGACGGCCTGCCTCGACAACGCCGCCCGCTCGATCGTCGCCGGCGCGGCCTTCGACAACAACCTGCTCTGCATCGGTGAGAAGCAAGTGTTCGCGGTCGCCGACATCTTCGACAAGCTGCTCGATACCGTTTCCCGGAACGGTGGTCATCGCCTCAACTCTTCACAGATCGATACGTTGACGAAAGCGGCCTTCAAGCTGGGCGACGATAACGCCTTGCACGTCAACAAGGATCTGGTCGGCCAGGACGCCGCCGTCCTGGCACGCTATGCCGGAGTCGAGGTTCCCCAGGGGACGCAAATCGTGTTCGGCGAGACCGGCGCCGACCATCCGTTCGTCGAGCACGAGCAGATGATGCCGTTCATCCCGTTCGTCCGGGTCTCCAACGTCGACCGGGCCATCGCCATGGCCAAGCAGAGCGAACACGGTTACGGCCACACCGCCGTGCTCCACTCGCGGGACACCTCGGTGATGTCGAAGATGGGCAAACTGATGGACTGCACCGTGTTCGTCATCAACGGCCCGAGCCCCGCCGGACTCGGCCTGGGCGGCGAAGGGACCTTGTCGTTCTCGATCGCGGGGCCGACGGGGGAAGGGCTGACCACTCCCCTGACCTTCTGCCGGCAGCGGCGCACGGCGGTGATCGGAAGCATGCGGTTCGTCTAATCAATGTGAGGAGCGATCGATGCAACTCGGGCGTGTAGTCGGAACGGCAACCTCGACGATCAAGCATGCGTCCTTTCAAGGGGAGCGGCTGCTGATCGTCCAGCTCGAAGGAGTTGAGGGGAAGCCTGACGGCGAACCGGTCCTCGCATTCGATCGCATGGGAGCCGCTCGGGGGGATGTCGTATTAGTCACGAACGACGGAATGACCTTGCAGGAGCAGCTCGGCCGGAACACCCCAGGGCGTTGGAGCGTCATGGGGTTGCCCGACCGATGAGCATCGCAAGCGTCGAACAGGTCGCGGCGGCGGTCAGCGAGGTCTTGCGAGACCTCGACCGGGGCCGTACGTCACGACCGAAAGTCGGGGGTTCACGACAAGACGTC
Source organism: Singulisphaera acidiphila DSM 18658 (assembly GCF_000242455.2). Lineage (GTDB taxonomy): Bacteria > Planctomycetota > Planctomycetia > Isosphaerales > Isosphaeraceae > Singulisphaera > Singulisphaera acidiphila. Next base: position 2,204,055 of record NC_019892.1, on the reverse strand, counting down.
TTCGCCGAGCGGTTGCTCTCGCTCCGCCAGGCGGAGGGATTTGCGGCGAACCGACACGAGGTGCGGATCGCGCCTGGGACGGTGGTCACGCCGCTGGCTCGCGACTTCCTGAAGCGGCAAGGGATCAGTCTCAAAGTGGTTTCGCGGTCCGAGGTCGAACGGGTCCGTGACCCGGGAGAATGGGGGCTGGCGATCGAGTCGGACTCGGGCCTGATCTCGGCCTTTCGGCGGTCGCTGCTCGACGACGTTCGCCCCTGGCACGAGGTCGAAGGGGCGGCCGAAGCCGCCGCGCAGTGGATCAACGCAGCGCCCAGTCGGGGCCTCGTGCTTCTGACGGATCAAGCTTCGGTGGCGGTCTGGCTGGCCTGCCAAGTGCCCGGCGTGAGAGCGGCCCAGGCTGGCGACGTTGACTCGGTCGATCGTGCCATTCGCTGGCTCGGCTTGAACTTGCTTGTGGTCGAGCCGGCGGGGAAGTCGATCTCCTTACTGAAACAGATGAGCCTCGCCTTCCAGCGGGCGGGTGCTCCGCGAACGGTCGATGGCCTCGAAGGGAGGGTCTGAACATGCGGATCGCCGAGGTGATCGGCCGAGTGACCTTGTCCCGAAGCCACCCGAGCCTGCGAGGCGCCCGGTTCGTCCTCGCCCTGCCGATGCCGCTCGAGGCCCTCACGGAGGACTCGGACAAGCGCGGCGAGGATGTGGTCGTTTACGACGACCTCGGTGCCGGCCCTGGAAGCCTGATCGGACTGAGCGAGGGCCGCGAGGCGGCTAACCCGTTCGGAAAAGTGAAAATACCTGTGGATGCCTACTGCGCCTGCCTCTTGGATCGGTTGTCCTTCTAAGCGGAACGGGGCGGCCCAAGCGAATCGGAGATTTCGACGATGGCGAGCGACGGCGGGATGATGAGCGAGTGGAAGCTTCGGGAAGAAATGTGCGAGGTCGGTCGGCGGGTTTACGCCAAGGGCTTCGCCGCCGCCAATGACGGGAACATCAGCTTCCGTCTGTCGGAAGATCGCGTGCTCTGCACCCCGACGCGCGTCTCGAAGGGCTTCATGAAACCCGACGACCTTTGCATCGTCGACATGGACGGCAAGCAGGTCTCGGGCAAACGCAAGCGGTCGAGCGAGATCTTGCTCCACCTGGCGATCATGAAAGCACGCCCCGATGTGAAGGCGTGCGTTCACTGCCATCCGCCCCATGCCACCGCCTTCGCCGTGGCCCACGAGCCGATCCCCAAGTGTACGATGCCCGAGTTCGAGGTCTTTCTCGGCGAAGTGGCGATCACCCCCTACGAAACGCCGGGAACCCAGGCGTTCGCCGACACGGTGATCCCGTACATCAAGGACACCGACGTCATCCTCCTGGCCAACCACGGTACGATTACCGCCGGAAGCGACCTGACCGACGCCTACTTCAAGACTGAGATCATCGACGCCTATTGCCGGATCCTGATCCTGTCCAAGCAGATCGGCCGGGTGAACTACTACTCCGACGAGAAGGCCGCCGAGCTGATCAAGATCAAGCCGGCCCTGGGCATCCGCGACGTCCGGCTCGAGCGCGGGCTCGAGAACTGCGACCTTTGCGGCAACAGCCTGTTCCGCGAAGGGTACAGCGACTTCAAGCCCGAGCACAAAGCGTTCGTGCCGCCGAAGCATGAGCCCCAGCCGCAACCGGCCCAGGCCATCGCTTCGTCGAACGGTTCCTCCGCCAAGGGGGGAGACCCGATGGAATCGCTCGTGAAGATGATTACCGATCAGGTCATGCAGGCGATGAATGGTGCTGGCGGCAGTCGATAAAGGCGTGAGCAGAGGCGTCGGGTGACGGCAACGATCGGCGTTGGTTGCCACGTCTTTTTTTCAGAGATTTCGGCTCTTTGTTGAGGGACCCATGAAAGTCAGCATCATCGGCGGAGGCGGGCTGGTCGGGTCGTGCGCGGCCTTTGCGTTGCAGTGTGGCGGCGTGGTCAGCCAGATCGATCTGATCGACCTCAACGCCGACCTCTGCCGTGGGCAGACGCTCGACCTCCTCCACGGCGCCTCGCTCGTCGCCGACCAGCGGATCCGGGCGACCGGATACGAAGCGATTCCGGAGAGCGACCTGATCATGGTGACGGCCGGTCTGAGGCGCAAGCCCGACGAGAGCCGCCTCGACCTGATCAATCGCAACGTCGAGCTCTTCTTGAACATCCTCGGCCAGATCAAGGCGGCGGGAGTCAAGAAAGAGGCGATCGTCCTGGTCGTCTCCAACCCGGTCGACGTGCTCACCTATCTCGCGACCGCCCAGCTCGGCCTCCCGTCGCGCCAGGTCATCGGCCTGGGGACCCAGCTCGACTCTGCACGGTTCCGCAGCCTGATCGCCGAAGCCTTGACGCTTCCCGCCACCCAGGTCACGGCGACGATTCTGGGCGAGCACGGCGACAGCATGGTCCCGATCTGGTCGGCCGCCCAGGCCGGTGGGATGCCGCTCGACAAGTTCCCGGGATGGAACGCGAATACCGCCGACGCCCTCTTCAAGCGAACGAAGGGGAGTGGAGCCGAGGTCATCAAGCTCAAAGGGGGCGCTGGGTTCGCCGTCGGCCTCTCGATTCGCGACGTCGTCCACGCGGTGGCCCTCGACCAAAAGCGGATCCTGCCGGTCTCCTCGCTCGTGAACGGCACCTATGAGATGCGCGACGTCTGCATCTCGGTGCCGACCGTCGTCGGGCGTGGTGGGGTCGAAGCCCAGCTCGAAATCGAGCTCTGGGCCAAAGAGGTCTCGGCGTTGCAGCAGTCGGCCCGAGTGCTTCGTGAGACGATCGACCAGGTCCTCAAAAAGAACCCGGCTGCCGCAAAGACTCCGCCGAAATTCGAGCCCGCCAAGGCCGCCGCGCCGACCGCTCAAAACCGAACGGTCAAGGTGACGATGGGGAGCGGGGGCAACGGCAACGGCGGAAGCTCACGGGTCACGATCTCGGGTCAGTCGAACGGGGGACGCCGTGGATAAGTCGCTCGACCGGAAGTTGGCTGCGATTCATGCCAACCCGAACTGCCGCGAGTTCATCCTGGCCGATGCCAAGGACGCCGACATGGCCTTCGGCATCGGGGCGCCCGGGTTGTCTCCCGAGGCGCATTCGGGAGAGCTCCGTCTTCGGACGCTTGAAGAATACCGTGAACAGATGCGGTTGATCACCAGGCAAGGGCTTGTCGACATCATGCTGATGTCGGCCAGCTCGAACTATGCCCTGACGATCCGCGAACGGCTCTTCGAGAACTCCCACGTCACCCCCGCCATCCGTGCCAACGACACGACCGACGTCCATCTGGCGCGTGGAGCGAGCTACACCGAATCTCCGTCTCGCCCGTTCCGAAGCGCCAGCCTCGACCACGCGCAGTGCGGCCACCTCGATTGCGCCCCTGAGGAACGCACCCTCGGCGCGAACCTGGGCCTCTACAGCGTGACCTTCAACAACGACCTGAGCCACGACACCGCGACCCTCGAGCGGTTTCACGAGTTCCGGGTCGAAGCCGAGCGCAAGGGGTTTCGCTACTTCCTCGAAGTCTTCGACCCCAACATCGCCAACGCGGTGGCTCCCGAGGTCTTGCCCGGCTACATCAACGACATGATCGCCCGGATGCTCGCCGGGGTCGCGCCGGCGGGCCGGCCGGTCTTCCTCAAGATGGTTTACCATGGCCCCAAGGCGATGGAAGAACTGTTCCGCTATGACCCGCACCTGGTCATCGGAATTCTCGGCGGCTCGGCCGGGACGACGTTCGACGCCTTCCAACTGCTCGCCGATGCCCAGAAACATGGCGCCAAGGTCGCGCTCTTCGGCCGCAAAATCAACAGCGCCGAGAACCAGCTCGCCTTCGTGCAGTTCCTCCGGCTGATCGTCGACGGCGTCATCAACCCCACCGACGCCGTCAAGGCGTATCACGCCGTGCTCGGGAAGTTGGGGATCCGCCCCCACCGCCCGCTCGAAGAGGATCTCAAGGCCCAGGCAACGACGATGAGCTACGGCGGAACCTCCACGTCCGTCGTCGTTCCCGCCAAGCCAGAGCCGGCCCCCCCTGCCCCGACTCCTGCAGTTGCGGTGGCTCCGGCAAAAGAGGCCCATGCCTGCCAGTGCCACAGCCATCACCACGCACCCGAGCCGGTCCCGGCGACCCGTGCGGCCGAACCCGCACCCCACTCGATAAGCAACGGACAGGCGTCGTCCAACGGCTTCCCCACCTTCTCCGACGGCCTCCCCGACTTCAGCCGGATGGATGTCGTGCAACGACTCGCCTATCACCGCCAGCGGCTCGGGCTCGGTCGCTAACCCTATTCCTTCCGGCAAGTGTTTTGCCATTCGGGCCTGCCTGGTCACAACCAAGGACCCGGCAGGCCCAATCGGCTTTCCCTCCGACTCCTGCCCCTCGGCCCGTGCCTGGAATACACCTCGTCAATTGCTCATCGCTCAGAATCTCCGCGATACGGTCTGTGATCGGATGAGCGACCAATCCGCCCGTCAGACCGCACCGACATCGGCCAATCCGCCGGAGACGAGGAGTTACTTGGGAGTGAGTGTCTGTCTCGGAAGGTCAGGCTTCACCGGGAAATGAAGGACATTGGGGTGCCATGAGTTCCGAGTATGGCACCCGGATGATCATCAAAAACTCCGGTGCGATTCGCCTTCTGGGTCCGACTCTGAGCACGATCATCGAGATCAATCCAATTCAAGCGCGGACAGGGCTCCCACAGTCCCAGGGAATGCTCAAGGCTGCCGCCTCTGTTCTTGTGGAAGCAAGCCTCCCCTCCAAGAACAGAGACGAAGCTGGTGGGCCGTGCCCACCCGACGAAGATCACTCGTCGGCCAGAACCGTGTCGATCCACCGGCGCTGCTGGTACGACTCGAGGACGGCGTCCGCCACGATCTGGGCGTTGAGCCCGTCGAGGTAGCTCGGAACGGCGGAACGCTGCTCGACGATCGCAGAGATGAACTCCCAGACCAGGTCGTAGCGGAAGACGGTGGCCGGTTTCCCTTGGGCGGGGTCGCGCGGGCTGCCGCTCGGTTTCAGAAATTCGGCGGGGACGGGAACAGGGGCAAGGTCTTCCCCGGTCTTCCCGAGCAGGATGGTGTTCGGCTCGTGGAGCCGGTAGACGGCCGAGCCCTCCGAGCCGTTGACCTCGGCCCACTCGTGGCCGAAACCGTCGCGCCCGTAGCCTTTGGCCAGAGTCGTCCCCTCCCAGACACCGGTGGCTCCGCTGGCGAATTCGCCGATCAGCGAGGACCAATCGTCGACGTTGGACGGGGGGCACGACTTGCCGTCGGGGGTCGTCGTGCGCGGAGCGAACCGGGCGACTGCGCCGCAGACCTGGGTCAGGGGGCCCATCAGATCGAGCGCAAAGTCGATGCGGTGGATCGTCATGTCGTAGAGGTCACCCGCGCCGGCCTTGTCTTGATACTGGCGCCAGCCCCAGCTCGTTTCCGGCCAATCGAGGAACCGTTGCGAGCGGAAGTGGCGTGGCGTGCCCAGGGCGCCCGACTTGAGCAGGTGGCGGAGATACTTCATGGACGGGGCGAATCGGTAGGTGAACGCCGTCATGTGGACCACGCCGGCGTCTCGCGCGGCGAGGTACATCTCGCGAACCTCACCGGCGTTCAGGCCGAGCGGCTTCTCGCACATCATGTGCTTCTTCCCGGCCGCCGCGGCCAGGGCGATCGGGCTGTGGGTAAAGTTCGGCGTCGCGATGATCACGGCGTCGATCTCAGGGTCAGCACAGAGAGCGACGGGGTCGGTCGTCACCTTGGTGATACCCCAGTCCCCTTTCCGACGCTCGAGCAGGTTCGGGTCCGCATCGCAGACGGCCACGAGCTCGGCACGAGGGTCAAGGCGGATCGCGGGGACGTGGTGGTAGTCGCTGACCGCGCCCGCGCCAATAATGGCGACCCTCACCTTCTTGCTCGTTGTGGATGCGTTCGACATCGGACTCGGTCTCTCCTGAGTTATCTACGACTTCCTGGGGCGGAAGAGTCGCTCTGGTTCGGATCGCGGGGATGGATGGGGAAGGTGCGCACGAGTGGGGGGTTACTCACGAACCGACTGACCCCCAATGACTTGCCTTCAGGATACCGTCCTACTATCCTGCATGCGGTACCGCAAGAGGCCGGTCACATTTCTCTCCTCGCAGGTCACCTGGGGCGAGTCTCATGGCAAAGAGTTCGAATATTCGCGTGGCCATTATCGGCCTGGGCTTCGGGGCCGAGTTTATCCCAATCTACCAGAGCTACCCAGGCGCCGAGATTGCCGCCATTTGCCGGCGTTCGACCAAGGAGCTCGACGAGTGCGGCGATCGTTGGAAGATCTCGAAGCGGTACACCCGGTTCGAAGAAGTTCTCAACGACCCGGACATCGACGCCGTCCACATCAACTCGCCGATCCAGGACCACGCATCCCAGAGCCTCGCCGCCCTCAAGGCCGGCAAGCATGTCGCCTGCACGGTGCCGATGGCCACGTCGGTGGAGGATTGCCGCGCCATCGTCGAAGCGCAGCGATCGTCGGGCAAGGTTTACATGATGATGGAGACGGTGGTTTATAGCCGCGAGTACCTCTTCGTCAAGGATCTCTACGAGAAGGGCGAGCTCGGCCGGATCCAGTTCCTCCGGGGCAGTCACCAACAAGACATGGAAGGGTGGCCCGGCTACTGGGAAGGGCTCCCCCCCATGCACTACGCCACCCACTGCGTCAGCCCCTGCCTGGCGATTCTCGGTAAGCACGCCGAGCACGTCGTCTGTCATGGGTCGGGGCGGATCGACGAGAAACTGATCCCGAAGTACGGCAGCCCGTTCGCCATTGAGTCGGCCACCTTCAAGATTCGCGACTCCGACGTCTGCGGCGAAGTCACGCGCAGCCTGTTCGACACGGCCCGGCAGTACCGTGAAAGTTTCGACGCCTACGGCAGCAAAAAGAGCTTTGAGTGGCAGCAGGTCGAGGGCGAAGAACCGGTGATCCACACCCGAGGACTCGCCGAGCCCGAGATCCCCAAGCGCGTGCCGGTGCCCGACTTCGCTCACCTCTTGCCGGAACCGATCCAGCGCTTCACGACCAAAGGGGTTTACGACGCCGACGACGAACAACACCTGTCGTTCACCCAAGGGGGGGGACACGGCGGGTCGCACCCGCACCTGGTCCACGCCTGGCTGAGCGCCATCCGAGGGGAACGCCCCGCCCTGCCCGACGCCGAAACCTCGGCCAACTGGACGATGGTCGGCCTCCTCGCCCATGAGTCGGCCATGGCAGGAGGAGAGAAGAAGGTCATTCCGACGTTCTGATCTGAGGGCCACTCTCACTCAAGGAGCAGTCCCACCCGCCTCGATCCCGGCTCGCCGGGGCGAGGCGAACTTCATTTGCCCCAGGCACTCGGCGACGGAATCCCCTAAATGCGAATCACCTGGTACGGACACGCCGCCTTCTTGTTCGAAACCGAGGGGCGGCGGATCATTCTCGACCCCTTTCGCTCGCCCGACTCAGGGGGCTACGAGCCGATCGACGAACCGGCTGATCTCGTCGTCGTCAGCCACGAAAACGACCGGTATCACAGTCACCTGGGCCAAATCCAGCCGCCGTTTCAAGTCCTCAAAGCGCTCGACATCCCTCCCCAAGGGGAGACCGCGTGTGGGATCCATTTCGAAACGGTCCGTGTCTTCGAAACTCCCGAACGGAAGCCTGAGGACGAAGTGACGATCGTCCACTTCCGGGTCGAAGGACTCCACATCGTCTTTCTCGGCGACCTGGGACATGCACTCGAGGAGTCGGACCTGAAGCCGCTAAAAGGCGCGGAAATCGTCCTCGCGGCTGCGGGAGGCCCGCCGACAATCGAGATTGCCGCGATCCCGCCTTTGCTCGACGCGATCGGTCCTCGACTGGTGCTCCCGATGCACTACAAGACGCCCAAGATCAACCTGAACATTCAGCCTATGGAGCGGTTCCTCGAAGTCATGCCCGAGACCTCCGTCGATCGCCCGGGCCGGAGTTGGCTGGAAGTCACCAGCGCAACCCTCCCCGAGAGCCAAACGATCGTCGTCCTCGAACATGCCCGCTGACCCCAAACTCGACCTGAGAATCCCAGTAGGCCAACTGGTTGGGCGACTCGAGCAGCGGCAGCCAGGTTTCAATTTCTAAGGCGAACGGAAAGCATAAGCTCTCCTGTCTTGCTCACACAGCAAACCAAAAGACAGGGAGCTTACGCTCTTTTGCTCGCCTTTCGGGCAAGCGAAACGATCCAGGCGAAGGCGCGGGAGGAATCTCAGAGCTCACGAAGCGCCTTGATCACATCCATCCGGACTGCGCGAATGGCGGGAAAGAGGCCACCAAAGACGCCCATCGCGAACGTCATGGCCACGGCAACTCCCATCACGAGCGGCCCGAACCGGAAGGTGACGGTCGACTCGCTGAACGTGTTGAAGTTGCTCATGCCGAAGCTGAAGGCGCTGAGCGGGAGTGTGGCGAGCAGACCGAGTGTTCCCCCCAAAAGGCAGAGCAGGATCGATTCGCCGAGGAAAGAAACGAGGATGTCGAACTGCGAGAAACCCAAAGCCCGAAGCGTGCCAATCTCGCGAGTTCTCGCTCCAACGGCCGCATACATCGTGTTGGCGGCGGCGAACATCGCCCCGATGGTCAGGAGCACCGCGATCAAGGTGCCCGCGACTTTCAGGAAGTCGCCCGTCGCCGATTGCTTGGCATAGAAATCCTTCTCACGAAGTGCTTCGAGCTTGAACTGGGTATCGTTGTCGATTGTCTTCTTGATCCTGTCGAGATCAGCCTGCGAGGAGGCGCGAAGCTGAACGCAGGAGACGCTCCCCTCGCGGGCGATGTCCCGAGCCAGGTCTTTGATATCAACCCAGACCTCACTCTCCGCGGCGCTTCCACTGGCCGTGAAGAGGCCGACGACCCGGTAGACCTGCTTGTCGCCAACTTTGATCAGGCCGCCGATCTTCGCCCCTTTGAACCGCTTCGAAACGTTACGGCTGACCACGCACTCACCCCGCCCCGGCGTGAAGTAGTGGCCTTGGCCGGGGATCATCTCGAAGTTCGGCCGTAAGGCGCGCGAGGCAGCGGAGACACCTCGGATGATGATGTTCGTCCGGCTGCCGTCATTGCGTTCAACGACCGGGATGTACAACAACTCCGGGGCAGCGAGCGGCATGCCCTTCTCGTCGCGGGCGATCCCGTTGAGGGTCAGGATCGTATCCGCCTTGTCCTTGGCATAACCGCCGTTGACCTCGTTCGAAGACCCTTTGCGAAGGATGATCAGGTCGAGCGGATCGCCCGAGACCGTCATGCTGTGCTGGAGTCCTTCAACCAGGCTGAACAGGAGGCAGGACGACCAGACGATCATGCCGGTCCCCACCACCGTGAGCAGCGTCGTGACCCAGCGGACCCGCAGGTTTCGCGTGTTGTATTTGATCGGGATCATGACGGTTTAGACCACCTTCCTCAGGCCTTGGATCACCGATCGCCGCGCCGCGGTCACAGCCGGAATGATGCCGCTGAGCAGCCCGATCAGGAGCGAGACGAGCAAACCGCTCAGGGCCGTCTTCCAGGGAACGAAGAAGAAGGGCAAGGTCCCCGCGCTATAACGCGAGACGTCGACGACGTCACAGAGGAGCTTGCATCCAAATGAGCCGATCAGGCCCCCGATTCCGGCGACCAGGACCGCCTCGGCCAGCACGAGGTTGAGCACGAGACTGCGGTTGAAGCCGATCGCTTTGAGGATCGCGACCTCCGTCGTCCGCTCGCGGAGCGCCATGGCCATGGCGTTCCCTGCAACGAAGATGAGCGAGACGAGCACGGCCATGCCGATGGCCGCGATCAGCCACTGGAGGTCGCGCATCATTTCGCTGAACATCGCTCCGAACGCTTCTTCGGTCTGAGTCCGTGTGGGTTTGTCCGTGTTAAGGTAATCGGCGTCGATCTTTCGGCAGAGACTTGCCATCCGACCCGAGTCCTTACACTTAGCCACGATCACCCCAGCGTTGCCCGACCCCGCCCCTTCCCCCTTCGAGATCCGCTTCAGGCCCTCATCGAGATAGCTCCAATGGAACATGCACATCCGTCGGTCGCGGTCGTGAGGGCCGTCATAAATGCCTCGGATCGTCAGGTTGAGGTCGAACTGGTAGATATCCCCCGTGAGTGGCAACGGGTCGCCGACCTTCCAGCCGCGATCTTCAGCGAGCTTGCTCCCAATGACACAGCCTGCCTTATCTTCACAGAAGGCTTTGAGTTGATCCGCCGGGATCGTGAGTTCGTCATAGATCTTGAAGATCGTCTCGGGGTCGACGCCGAACTGGGCGAACGGCATCTGTTCTTCGCCGTACTTGCCCCCATACCAACTAAAGGGGGTGGCGGCGATGACCCCCTCGTTCTCGGCGATCTCACGAACACGGCTGATCGGAACCTGGCCGGCGAACCCTTGCGAGTTCATCGCGACAATTCGGTTGTACTCCCCAAGTCCCTTGGCGACTTCGCTGTTGATCGTGAAGAACGAGACGAGAATCATCATCAGGAAGAGAGTCACGGCGGTCGAGGCGATCGTCAGCAGCGACCGGACCGGATTCCGCCTGGCATTGCGATAGATGTAATGCAAGTATTTCATGACACGGCCCCGATCTTCGAGGGCTGCGCGATGTCATCGACAAGCCTTCCCTTGTCGAGGTGGAGGACACGACTCGCTCGTTGCGCGGCGAGGGGGTCGTGAGTAACCATCACGATCGTTTTCTGGAACTCACGGTTGAGTTGCTCGAGCAGGTCCAGGATCTCCTCAGCGCTCGTGCGATCGAGGTCGCCAGTCGGCTCGTCGGCGACGAGCAAGTAGGGATCGGTCACGATCGCTCGGGCGATGGCGACGCGTTGCTCCTGACCACCGGAGAGCTGGCGCGGGTAGTGATCTTCACGCCCCTCGAGCCCCACGACTCGAAGCGCCGTCATGACGTTCTCGCGCCGTCGCCGCTTGGAGAGCTTCGTCAGCAAGAGGGGCAGTTCGACGTTCTCGAAGGCCGTCAGAACCGGAATCAGGTTGTAGAGCTGGAAGATAAACCCGACGTTGTCGGCCCGCCAACGCGTGATCCGCGAGTCGGACATCGATCCAAGCTCCTGACCATGGACGAGGACCGAGCCCTGGGAGGCGCGGTCGAGTCCCGCGATCAGATTGAGCAGGGTCGTCTTACCCGATCCCGAGGGACCCATCAGGGCGAGGTATTCGCCTTCCGCAACCCGCAGGTCGAGATTGACGAGGACCGGGATCCGGAACTCATCGCGGCGATACTCTTTCGTAACATCCTTCAACTCAATGGAACAAGTAGAATCGTCCATGCGATTGGGCCTTTCAGCTCGCACTCGGCCGCTCGAATCCGAGAACCTTCAGGTTCGGGACTCCTCAAACGGCAAGTTGGTTGTGGCGCAATTCCCAACTCGACCCGGGGGCACACCGGGACAAGATCGCGTCGTTTTCTATGAATTCGCCGATGGCGTCGATCTCTTCCGAAACCCAGCGGTTACTCGGAGATCTTGACCTCGGTATTTTCGCGCAACGTGTTGGCGGGGTTCAAGATGACGGTTTCCCCCTCTTTGAGACCCGTGTCGACGCGCGTGAGGTCGTCGGTGGTCACGACGACTTCGACCCGGCGCTTGGAGATTCGCGATTTACCGTCGACGACCCAGACGATCGAGTGTCCGCTCTCCTCAATCACGGCCGCCTTGGGGACGAAAAGGAACGCCCGATTGGCGTTCGGGTTATTGAGTGCCTTGTCGGGGAGAAAGTGAACGGTGGCCACGAGTTCCGGAAACAGGTGCTCGTCCGGGTCGAGGATTTCGACCTTCACCTTGATCGTGCCTCGGCTGCGGTCCCCCATGGGAATGATCTGCCGGAGCCGGCCACGATAGTGCATGCTGGGAACGGCGCTGACGGAGATCTCGGCCGGCTGTCCCAGGGCGACGCGTGAAAGAAGGTTCTCGGCAATATCCGTCTCGACTTCCATCTTGTTCAAGTTCGCCAGTGAGACGACTGCCGACCGACCGATCGAGGCGCTCATCGCGGACGGGGTGATGACTTCTCCCGCTTCGCCCTGTTTCTCGACCACAGTCCCGTCGAACGGGGCAAACAGGTGCATCCGTCGAATCATCTCCTCGGTCTCTTCGATATTCGACTCGGTCAGCTTCATCGAAGCTTCCGCCGCACCGACTCGCGCTGAGGCCATGTCCCGCGCCGCGTTCGCTTTCTCGATTTCCTCGATCGCGACCGTCTTCTGATTGTAGAGCCGTGCCGCTCGCGTCGCTTCCCGCTCTTTCTGTTTCAAGTCGAGCCGGCCTTCGAGAACCTCGGCCTCATTTCGCTTGAGCATCGCCTTCTTCGAGGAGAGAATCGCCTTGAGGTCATCGTGCTCGAGGACCGCGAGCACATCCCCTTTCTTGACCTTCGAGCCCTCCTCGACATACATCCGCTCAACGCGCCCCGGAATCGTGGCCCCGATCATCGCCTGGTGACGCGATTTCAGGTAACCCTTGGCACTCAGGAGCTTTTCCGCTTCCCCTGGCGTCATCGTCTGGACCAGGCCAATGGTCACTTCCGGCTTGGCCTTAATCTTCTCGTACTGCTGGTAGGCCACGCCCCCCGCCGTTCCCAGCAGGGTCAGCGGGATCAGCCAGAGGAGGATCGTCGCCACACCGATCCCACTTCGTTTTTGGTTGCGATCGCGGTCGCGATGTTGTTGAGGTCGTCGCTCGCGGAGAGCCTCTCGCGACTCCACCTGATGACGGTCGATCTTCAGCGAAGCGAGATCGTCACGCAGACTGCTCGCCATGAGCCCGACCCCTTCCCGTTTATTGGGTATGGCCAGAACGGTATTTGATTTGAAAGGTTGCTGACTTTGCGAAAATCAGAACAGAGTCACACGTGTCGTCGATCGTCGACACCGGAGACGGCACTGAGGTTCATTTGGTCAGTAGTATTACAACCGTCGCCCACTTCGTCTACTCGAAAATGGTGACAACCCAGCGACATGATGTGATGACAATCCCGTGGGAGCGTCCGGTCACGCGACTCGGCAAGGGTGCCTTGAGTCTTCAGCTCTCGGCGGGAATACCGAGCGTATACGTGAAACGCAGAACACACAAGATCAGCAGATTCGCTGCGATTGCCAAATTTTGCCTTGAGTGAACGCAGCTTGCAACCGATTAACACTACTGAAGTTAGTTCCAGGGTGAGAGAGGAGGGCGTCGACGAACCTGGCGGATTGCCGACGCCCTTCTCTTTTTTTAATTTCTGCGCTGCCCGACCTATGCAACGTGGCTAACGAACCTCTTTGAGGGGTTCGCTGGAGGCCTCAGCCTCTAATGGCTTGACGGTGAGCGAGTAAATGCGGCTCCGCTCGTTGAGCGCCCGAAATTTACCCGTGACGACGGTGACTCGATCGTCGTGCTTGATTCGGACCTTCCACCGCGTCGGCTTGGGAATCCCTCCGAAGCCCCCCCAGTAGACCACGAACCACTTGTACTCGCCCGCCGGCCCCGTCCCTTTGACCTTCCCCTCTCCGGTCGGGTCATCCCGAAGCCAGTACACATTTTCCGGCCCATAACCCTTCGTGTTGTCAACGTCGAGCTCTCCTCCGAGGCCTTCCTTGCCTTTGGGATCCTCCCAATAAATCTCTTTGCCTCCCGGCTCGATCACATGCAGGTCGAGATCGGCGTCATTATCCCAGATCAAGGTAAACTGAGGGTCGCCCACCTTCACCTCGACGCCTCGGATGCTCTCCCCCCCTTGCCCGAACTTCGCCAGCCCGAAGCCGTCACCGTTGCCGGCCCCCGGATTGCGATTCTCGATCCCACCATCGGCCGACGCCTTCTCTGCGCCCGAGAAGTTGACGCCTACCTTCGGTTCCAGTGAGGGGACATCGAGCGGGGCGAGTGCCGCCGGGATGGGATCGGCCGGAGCGGGTGTCGGGTCGGCCGGAAGGGTGATCGTGGTGTTGAGGCCACCGGTAAGCGTCAGGCCCTCCTCGACCCCACGCTCGGACCCCGCCAGCTTCGCGTTCAGGGGCCGTTGCGCACTCACGCTCGGCGCGAAGTACCAGAAAGCCAGGCAGAGCAGGAAAACCGCGTGAAGCGCCAGGGACGACGCCCATCCCTTGAGTGACTCGGGCGTGAAGAAGGGCGTATCGATCTCCTCGACTTCCCCGGTCGCCACAACCAAGTGGGCCAGTCTGGCCGACTTGGCGACCGGGGCATTGACCCTGGCAACCTTGGACGACTCGCTGGCCATCGCGCTTCTCCATCGGTTCAGTCGAGGTTGGGCGATCGGTGAAGAGAGACGTTTCTCGAAGGGGAGGAATTCCGTCAATCGTTCCAACCAGCATAGCATGGCTCGAAAACCGGTCGAAAGACCGATCGGAGGTGGGAGACCTGGTTTCCTTTCAGTTCCCGGTTCCCGCAAGTCGTCCTCCGCGCGGGTTGAACCCGCCCCGACCCTGGGTCATAATGCAAAAGATCAAACATTCCTCAGCGACCGAAGAGCTCCGCATGAAACTTGCGTTCAGCACCAACGCGTATCTCCGCTTCCCCTTCGACGAGGTCGCCGAGCGGATTGCCTCCCTCGGGTATGAAGGGCTGGAGCTCTTGGCCGACGTCCCCCATGCCTGGCCAGCCGGCCTGCTCGAGGGGCCGAAGCGGGCGATCCTTTCCGCCATGGAGCGAAACGGTCTGACCTTTTCAAACGTCAACGCGTTTATGATGAACGCGGTCAACGATGCGCGTCAGCCGTACTGGTATCCGTCGTTCATCGAACCCGATCCTCACTACCGCTCGGTCCGGATCGATCACACGAGGCGCGCCATCAGCCTGTGTGCCGAGTTGGGTGCACCGCACATCACGACCGAACCAGGGGGGCCGCTGGCACCCGGCCAAAGCCGCGCTGAGGCCATCGACCTGTTCGTCGAAGTCCTTAAGCCACTCGCCGAGCATGCCCACAACCTAGGGGTGCTCCTGCTGATCGAGCCCGAACCCGGCTTGCTGCTCGAGACAAGCGACCAGTACCTCGAGGTTGCCGAACGGGTGAACGCCCCATCGATCGGCCTGAACTACGACGTGGGCCACGCCTATTGCGTCTCCGAGGACATTCCTCTGGCCATCGCCAAACTTGCGCCCCAGATCCGCCATTACCACCTCGAAGATATCGCGGCGACCCGCGTCCACCATCACATGGTGCCGGGAACAGGCGCGATCGATTTCCCCGAAGTCTTCGCGGCAATTCGCAAGACGGGCTACGATGGCTGGCTGACCGTGGAACTATACCCGTTCGGCGACGATCCCGACGCCGCGGCGCGGGGAGCGTTCGAGTTCCTCTCCCCCCTGATGGCCCCCGCAAACGGCGCCTGACCGGAACGATCGACGAACCGGACCTCGCTCGCAGACTCTGCAACGAGGGCCCGGTTCTCCCCTTGAGTATCCTCAGGCGACGGTCTCAATTCAATGGCGATCAAGCCCTATCTGCAGCTCATTCGTTTACCCAATGTCTTCACCGCTGCGGCTGACAGCCTGGCTGGCTGGCTCCTGGTACGCGGTAGCCTCGACGCTCCAGGGCGCTGGCTCCCGCTGGTGGGAGCGTCGATGGCGACCTACGCGGCCGGGATCGCGCTCAACGACGTCTTCGACTACGAGATCGACCTCAAAGAACGCCCCGGCCGACCGTTGCCTTCCGGCCGGGTCTCACGCCGGTTCGCCGCCTGGGGCGGAGGATTCCTCCTCCTACTCGGCCCCTTGCTGGCGGCTCTCAGCGGCTCGGCCTCGAGCTTCATGATCGCGTTGACCCTGGCGGCCTGCGTGCTTGCCTACAACCTGGGCATGAAGCGGACCGTTCTCGGCCCCGAGGTCATGGGGAGTTGCCGAGCGCTCAATCTCGTGCTCGGGATGAGCCAGGCCGCCGCGTTCGGTGGGCCCGGGGGGTGGATCGTGGCCATGTCGCTCGGCGTCTTCGTCACCGGGGTCACCTGGATCAGTCGGTCGGAGACCGAGTCGGGGCGAACCCAGGGGCTCTACCTCGGGTTGACCCTCGAGAACCTCGCCTTCCTCGGCCTGCTGACGGCGGCCTTACAACCACGCCTCTTCCCCGCCGTCGGCCCTGACTCGCGCTCGGTGTTGCCGCTCGAAGGCCTGCTCGTGCTCCTCATCGTCGCCTGGGTCGTCAACCTGGCCGGCGCCCGCGCACTCCGGAATCCCATCCCGGCCTCGCTTCAAAAGGCCGTCAAAACGGGCGTTCTCTCCCTCGTCTGGCTCAACGTCGGTGTCGTGGCGGCCGTCAGAGGCCCGGCGATGGCCGCGACCGTCGCGATTCTCTGGATCCCCGCCTACCTCCTCGGCCGTTGGATTTATTCCACCTGACCCAAGGCTTCCCGATCGTTTATCGGTGAAACCGCGAATCGGGATTGCGCAGTATCGATTGCGAAACGAATCCGTTCTTTTCTTTTCAAAGCATGGATGTATTGTAGAAAATCCGTTTGCACCGAGGATCGCCAAGTGTCATTTTTAGAGAAGTTTCAGTGACAGGCTTGGGATCTCGCCGATTCTCAAGAACCGAGTGGAATCTGACGTGCTTGATTGCACCGATCGGGGGCCGTTGGTGACCAAACGCCGTGGGTTTACCCTGATCGAGCTTCTGGTTGTTATTGCCATTATTGCGGTTTTGATCGCTCTATTGCTGCCTGCAGTGCAGGCAGCGCGTGAAGCGGCCAGACAGTCTCAATGCCGCAATAACCTCAAGCAAATCGGCCTGGCCATCGCCAACTACGAAAGTGCCCAGGGAGCCCTGCCGATGGGGGCTGTTCTCCACAGCGCACCGGACGCCGACAGTGATTGCGGGGGAGCCTTCACCAAAAGCGGCCCCGGGGCCCCGCGTGACTTCACCATGTTGGCCCTGATCCTCCCTTACCTCGAGCAAACGCCGGCCTACAACGCGATCAACTTCCAGCTTCGGGCCGACGGATATTTCGTCGGGGGCGTGAACGCCGGCGCGGTGAATAGCACGGGTCTGCTCACCACGATCGCGACATACCTCTGCCCGAGCGACGACTTGCGGTCCTCGAAGCTGGGTCCAGGGCCGGTGGCCTATTCGCAGACCTCCTATTTTCCGTCCGGGGGAACCTGGAACACCATCGCCTACTATGCCGGACCGAAGTGTTCGGATCTTGAAGTCGGCAACGGTGCGTTCGATGCGCAGACGGCCTACCCGATGGCTGCGTTTGTCGACGGCACGAGCAGCACGATCTTTGTAGGCGAGTCGGCCCGGTTCCGGAACGATCCCGACTGGTTCTGCAACAACTGGAGCGTCTACGGCTACTTCTCGTCGATGGTCGGGGGGAATACGACCCGCCCTCAAGGCTTTGCCTACGAGGTCCCACGGGTCAACGCCAACCTGATGATCGGCGACTATTCCGGGGGGGGCCTTCATCCGCTTCCCCCGGAAACGCACTGGCCCGACCTCAGCGACTATAAGGCCTGGGTTGGCGACCCAAGGTACTTGGAATATGGCCAGTGGGGCTTTCGCAGCCAGCACCCGGCCGGGGCCCAGTTCCTCTTCGGCGACGGCTCGGTGAAGTTTCTCAAGGACGCGATCAACCCCGCCGTCTATCGTTCGTTGGGGACGCGAAATGCTGGCGAAGTGGTGAGCGCGGACGCGTTCTAACTCGAGAATCCGAAATCCGATGGCCGGCATGGAAGTCGACCGGCCAAAACGTTGCAGTCAGACCGTGGCGAAAGCATCGACCAGGGAGAGGATTCGATCGATGACGGCAAGGCAGGTCCGCCGAACGTTCTGGGTGGCATTCGTCCTGATTGGCGGCTGCGACCCGAATCCGAATGGCCCGTCGGCCCCTTCCCCGAGCCCGCCGGGAGCCGACAAGAACTTAGCTCCCGCGAACGGAACGCCGAAGAGCGTTCCGTTGAAGCAGGTTGGCCCGCCGATCGGGCTGGTCGGGCCACTCCCTGTCACTCGTTGATTGCGGGCTCCTTTTTTTACGTCGCGGCTCGGGTCCCGCTCAACGTCTCGGTCCGTGGCGTGAACTGGAACCGCGGACACTGCGAGAAGAAGGTGAGCGGATTCTCGTAGACGACTTTGCGAATCAGGGCCTCGTCGTGGCCGCGAGCCCTGAGTTCGAAGATGAGTTCGGGCACGGCAAGGGGGTCACTATGTCCCCAGTCGCCGGCCGAGTTCACCATCAAACGCTCGGTGCCGTAGAGTTCGATCATGTCGGCCGCCCGCGCGGGGGTGCACTTGGTGATCGGGTAGAGGGTCATCCCCACCCAGTGGCCGGCCTCGAGCGCCGGGCGGATCGTGTGCTCCTCGACGTGGTCGATACAGACACGCTCGGGCACAAGCCGCGAGTCGTCGCGGAGCATGTCGAGGATCATCCTCGTCCCCTGGTACTTATCCGCCAGGTGCGGCGTGTGGACGAGGATCAACTCCTGAGTCCGCGCAGCAAGATCAAGGTGGTCGAGGAAGACCGTGGCCTCATTCTTCGTATTCTTGTTGAGCCCGATCTCCCCGATGCCGAGCACGCCGGGCTCGTCGAGGAATTCGGGGATCATCTTGATCACCTCGCGCGAGAGGGAAACGTTCTCCGCCTCCTTGGCATTGATGCAGAGCCAGGTCCTGTGCTCAATCCCGTAGAGCTTCGCCCGACTTCGCTCAAAGCCCGTGAGCTGGCGGAAATAGTCGCGAAACCCCTCCGGCCCCGACCGGTCGAACCCCGCCCAGAACGCCGGCTCGCTGACCATCACACAGCCGGCCAAGGCCATCCGCTTGTAGTCGTCGGTGGTTCGGGAGACCATGTGGATGTGCGGGTCGATGTAGGAAGGCATGTAAGTGAACTCCTGAGCTTTCAACAACTTCCGGCCAGGCATGCTCGGTACGACAGATGGATTGCTCTCCCCGCCATAGCAGTTCCCTTGCAAAACCAAATCGAGGCACCGCGCGACACAACAGAAACGATTACACAATGGTGCGGAAAGAGAATCATTAAATTCTCAATCAACCATACACACTTATCAAAACGAGCAATTCCATGTTCGACAAACGTCATCAGCTTGCGTGCCTGTTCGGCATCGAGCCATTGCTTCCATACGGTAAACGCGTAGCCATTCGGGCACTGAGCGGGTGCTTCGGAGTTCAGGAATACCCCTCTTAGGATACCAAGTTCACGGAAGGTTGACACTGGGTTGGAGCAGGCTGGGGAATGCCATTGGCATTGGCAAGTCGATTCGACGCACGGGATCGCTACTTCGCTCCAAACCGTCGATCGCCCTGCGCCTTGTGAGATAATAAGAGATCCCGGCTCCAAGGGACCGGCGTTTCTGCCGAGTAACGGAAACGCCAGCGGAAATGTTGGACATGGCTGATGTTGGGAGAAGGTCGATTGGATCGAGCACCAGAGACCCTTTACGATCCTCGCGGCGGCGACGCGGCGGTGAAGGTCACGGAGTTGGTGATCAACCCCGATTCCGGGCTCATCGCGCGATCGAATTACTTTACCATCTGCTGGATCCAGGGAGGTCAGGGCCACATCTGGGCAGATTCCGCGTGCCACCCATTCACTTCGCCCTCATTGCTCTTCTTCGTTCCCTATCAGTACATCCGCCTGGTTTCGGAGGAGCAAGTCCACGGCACCATTCTCCAATTTCATGCAAATTTTTTATGCATCGAGACCTACCATGAAGAAGTCGGTTGCAACGGCGTTTTATTCAACGATATCTATGGGGTCCCGGTGGTCGAACTCGAAGGGCGGCATGAGCGCGAGGTTGCGGAACTCCTTGCCCAGATCCGTGGCGAGCTGACCGAGGGGGGACTTGCTCAGTCCGAGATGGTGCTTTCGTATTTAAAGGTACTCTTGATCCGAGCGACACGCCTGAAGCGGGAGCAGCAAGGTGACTTGACCGGAAAGGGCCGCGACAGGTTCCCACCGGTCTTGGAATCGCTCCGGGAGCTCATCGAGGCGAATTATCGGCAATTGCACGCGCCCGCCGATTACGCCCTCTTGCTCGACACGGATCCGAAAGGGCTCGGGAAAGTGGTCAAGGCCCACCTCCACAAGACGCTGACCGAGCTGATTCGCGAGCGGATTTTGAAGCACGCGAAGTGGGATCTTCTTCATACGCTGAAGCCGGTGAAGCAGATTGCCCACGAGCTTGGATACACGGATGAACTCTACTTCAGCCGGCTCTTCAAGCGGGCGACCGGCCATTCGCCCCTTTTCTTCCGGGAATTCGAGACGGCCATCCGAGGCGGGAGAAATCTCTCCATGACTTTGCCTCTTCCGTCCATTCCTGCGGAACCGGACCACCGCGAAAATGGAGTATCGCCCGCATCCGAATCCTGAACGCAACAGGATCATGCGGCCGGCCTTTTTTTTTTACGCGAGACAATCCGATGACGAGTGGGCTACAGCGGCTGATGGAAATGGCGGCGAAGACGGACCGCTTGGGAATCACGGTTACGCGACTTGGCCTGATCGTGGTACTCCTTTGGATCGGCGGTTTAAAAGCGTTCCGGTACGAGGCGGACGGCATTGTGCCGTTTGTGGCGAATAGTCCGCTCATGAGCTTTTGGTATGGCGATCCAGGGCATTACAAGGCCCACAAGAATCCCGAAGGAGCCTTGGTCCCGGCAAACCGGGCCTGGCACGAGACGAACCGGACGTACCTCTTCGCGTACGGGCTCGGGTCGGTCATCGTGCTCTACGGGCTGATGCTCTGCCTCCATCCGTGGCTCCCGCAGGTCGCGGCGGCTGGCAGCTTCCTGGTGGTTGTGATGTCGTTCGTCACGCTCTCATTTCTGATCACAACCCCGGAGTGCTGGGTCCCTGCCCTGGGGGATGCCCAGCACGGATTTCCGTACCTCAGCGGCGCCGGTCGGCTGGTTGTCAAGGACGCAATCATGATGGGTGCCGCACTCGTCACCATGGCCGACTCGGCCAAAGCGTACCTGCGATCCCACGGGCATGCGACGACGCTCAAGGCGTAGCGGAAGCGGCCCCATTGCGACCTCGGGGCATTCGTTCGAGGGTTGAAGCAAATCAGCTTGGACGTGTCTCGAGGACGCCGTACTTCTCTTGCCAGCTTGGATCGTAGTCGAGCGAGAAGAGACGCTGGATGGTCTCCGCGCGGCCGGGACCGGGCTCCAGGAGCGCCTCGATCGCTTGTCGCAACTGAGCGAGACGGCGATCGGGGGGCTCACCGGCTCGACCGGGGGCCCGGTCGAGGCGATCAAGGGCCGCCGCGACCTCCAAGATCCGACTTCGGGACTCGAGGAAGTCGCGGTTGAGCACATCGGCCGCGTCACGTGATTGGGTCATGACGAAGTCGTCTCCCGGTGAATTCTTACCCCGCATCGGCCTGCAACGGCTCGGGGGATCGTCCCGATCATCGCAGATCTAGCGACAGCACGCAAAGTGTTGGTTTCATCACCTAGACTTGGTATTATAGGGGTCATGCGGAATTCGCGAACGAGAACGAAGTTGACCTCACGGAAGTCCTCCTTATCGTCGCACCGAGGAGCCACACTCATGAAGACACCTGGGATTCGCGCGATCCTCATTTCGACCTCGCTTCTGGCCTTCTCCGACCCAGGATCGCTGGCCTATGGTAACCATGGCCGAGGCGCCGCGATTTATGCGCCAACCGCGGCCGTCCTACCCGTGGCGACTTCGGAAGTGCTGCCCACAGCTTACGTTCTCCCGACCTCGTATGTGCTGCCCACGTCCTACGTTTACCCCACGTCCTACGTAGCGACTTCGGCCGTCCTACCGTCGGTCTACGCAACCGTCTATGAGAGCCCGATCGTCTCCTCTTCCTATGTAGTCCCGACCTATTCCTATCGGCCCCGGCGGCTCCTGTCGCCACGCCGAATCGTCGACCGGCCGATCTATACGACGACCTCGGGAAGCTACTACATTCCGACGACCACCACCTTCTACCCAACAACCTACACGCCCACCGCTTTTTATCCGACGACCTACACGCCGACCACCTACTATCCGACGACCTACGCGACGACAGCCTACTATCCAACGAGCTACACACCGACGGCCTTCGTGTATCCCACGATCTACGACCAGCCGGTTGTCGCGACGACGGATCTCTGCTGCTCGAGCTCAGCCCCGTTGGCGACTTCCACCGCCGCGATCAGTCAACCTGCCCCGGCAGTGGCTCCTTCCCCTTCGTCGAGGACGAAGGCTCGTACCCCCGCTTCGGGAATCGAAAGCACAGTTTCGGAACCCGTCCCTCCCCCCAACGACACCTCGTCACTTCCCGAACCGGCCACAACCCCAGTCCCGGACCAACGCAATTTGAAAGCCGCGCCTCCCGCCGAGCCGGCCCCCGCACCGAGTGGGACGGAACCGACCGAGCGTTCGAGCCTTCCTAGCCCCGGATCGCTTCCGGAACTCTCCACGGATAACTCGGGTGTGGAAGTCCCCTTGCCAGTGGCACCTGCCGATTCCGCCTCTCCGCCCATTCCCCAAGCTCCGATCGCACCGGGCGACTCCAGCCCCAAGCACAACGTGAAACGCCCGGCCTTCAATTCCGCCGGCAACGCACGGGTGGCTCGCAATATCCTCAAGGGCAAAGTGCTGTCGGGGGATACCGGCGAGTTGGAACCGGGTGTTCGACTGATCCTCTCAAGCCGAACGAATGCCTTCACGGACCGAGTCGTGACGACCGATGCCTCCGGCCGTTACGCAGTTCGTCTTCCCGATGGAGATTGGACCGTCAAAGTGGTCATGCCCAGCGGTCGGACCTATTCGGTCAGCCAGCTCACGATCAGTGGCAGTGAGATCGTCGACGACCTCGGAAGAGACATCCCGAGCCTGACGATCACGCGTTGAACTTGCATCCACCGCAGTTGACGATATTGAGACCCGGCTCCTTCTCCAGGAGCCGGGTCTTGTCGTTTCTTGCAGGTTCAAATCGCCGAGGTGCTCTTCTTCCCCTTTGACAGGGTAGCGATGGACGATTCGAAACTTCGCGTCTGCTTCGTCGTAAGCTACTTCCATCCCCTCGAAAGCGGGGCCGAACGGCAGGCCCTTGCGCAAGGGGTCGAGCTTGTGAGGCGGGGGCATTCCGTCCAGGTGGTCACCCATGCCGTCGACGGGCTCGCCAGGGATGAGGTGGTGCAGGGAATTCAGGTTCACCGGTGGGTGCGATCCTCGCGTACCGGGCCGCTCTTTGCGGTGAGCTTCGTGGCCGGAGTCATCCAGGCGCTGCGACAACTCCGAGGAAGCTATGACCTGATCCACACCCACCAAGGGCTCTGGGAAGCGATCGCAACCGGCCTCGGCCGCAGCGCCTTCCGAGGAGTACCAACCCTTGTGCAGCCGGCAAGCTCGGGGTACTACGGTGAGGCCGAAGAGCTCTCGAGAACTCGCGGCTTCCCCCTGCTCCGCCGCCTGATCTTGCGCAATCATGCGTTCGCAGCGATCTCCGCCGACATCGAAGACCAATGGACCAGGCTTGGCGTTCCTCCGGAGCGAATCTTCCGGATGGCCAGCGGGGTCGATGCCACCCACTATCGGCCAGGTTCCTCCGGCTTCGAGTCGCGATTGCTGGCGCGCCCCCGGGTCCTGTTCACGGGCCGGCTGCACCCCCAGAAAAATCTCACGCGGCTGCTTGAAGCATGGCCCGCTGTGGCGCAGCGCACAAATGCAAACCTCATCCTGGTCGGACACGGACCGGAACAGGAACGCCTCGAGGCTCAAGCCGCGGCGCTCGGCATTGCCGACCGGATCCAGTTCACCGGAGCCGTGAATGATCCGGCCGAGATCCTCCGCGCAGCCGACCTGTTCGTCTTGCCGAGCGTGGCGGAGGGGATGAGCAACTCGTTGCTGGAAGCAATGGCCACCGCCTTGCCATGCGTGGCCTCGGGGATCGGCGGCAACATCGACCTCCTCGGTGACGGGGTCGGGAGACTTGTCAGCGGGGACGATCCTGCTGCGTGGTCGGAAGCGCTGATGGAGATCCTCGGCGATCCGGACCTGGCAAGCCGCCTCGGAGCTGCGGCTCGGCATCGTGTCGAGACCGAGTTCGCGCTCCCGATCGTGGTCGACCGTTATCTCACACTCTATCGGAGCCTGCTGGCGGCAAGGTCCACGAACCGGGCAGGTCGTCCAGAGCGCTGAACTCACTCGGGCTGGCGAAGGACGCGCGACGCAAACGCAATCCGCGCGACGATCCAGCGTTGTTCGGCCGGCTCGACGTCAGCCTCGAAACCCCGACCGGAAATCAGGTCGGGGTCGAGTGATTCATCTTGGAGTAAGAGGGAATAGGGAATGATCAGCTTGCGCGGTTGACCGGGGCCCACCCCTTGCACCCGGAGGATCATTTCGATGGTGCCGCTTCCCGGAGGGGTTTCCTCGAGCGCGGCGGTCTGAACGATCCCTCGGAGATGCATGGGGAATTCCTCGCCTAGAGAGCCGCGTCGAAGTCATCAACCGATGGCTTCGCGGAGTCATGAGTCCGGTCGAGGAGGACCGCGACGGTCATATCCCCCAGAACGTTTGAGGTGGTCCGACAGCGGTCGAGAAACCAGTCGATCGTCAGAAGGACGGGGATCTTGTCGGCCGGAAGGCCGACAGCGGCGAAGATGAGCGGCAGGGTCACGAAACTTCCTGACGGGATCCCGCCGGCCCCGACGCTGGCGACCAACGTTGTCAGAACGATGATCAATTGGTCGATCGGAGTGAGCGAGAAGCCGAGGGCCTGAGCCATGAACAGGACGGCGGTCGCCTGATAGAGCGCAGTCCCATCGTTATTGAAGTTGGTGCCAACACACGCGGCAAGCTGGCTCGACTCGCGCGAGACGCCCAGCTTGGACAGCGCTCGAAGCGTGACCGGCATCGTCGCCGCCGTGCTCGAAGTGCTGAACGTACTGGCCATGACGTCCGTCGCGCCGCGGAGGAATCGCAGCGGGGACATCCGCCCAAAGATCGCCATGATGACCAGATACCAGATGACCTGGCAGCTCAGACCAATCAAGACGACCACGATCAGCCAGATCAAGGAATTGAAGACCTGGATCCCCTCTCTCTGTCCCACGCTGGAGGCCACAACACCGAAAACGGCCAGCGGGACCAGAGCAACCACCCAGAGCAAAACGCGCATCAGCAGTTCGAACCCGAGATTCAAGACGTCGACGGCCGCCTTGTAGGTCGTCTCGCCGCGTGCTTGCTGCTCATTGCGGATCTTGACCAGACCGATCGCCAACGCCAGGGTCAGGAGGACAAGTTGAGCCAGGTTGTTCTGTGCGAACGCATCGCCAACGCTCCTGGGGACAAGTTCGACGAGCAGGTCGGTCACCGTCCGCCGGGGTGGAGGGACAGGCGGATTGGCAAGGTCGATCAACTTCGCGCCCAGGCCGGGGCGGATCAGATTCGAGAGGACGAGACCGAAGCCCATGGCGACCACGGTATTGATCAAGTAGTAGATCATCATCAGCGCGCCTTGGCGGCCACGAATATCGTTGGAGACAATCGCGCTGAGGATTGCCAGAACCACCAGGGGGGCGGCCAAGGCGCTCAAGGCTCGGATGATCAGTCGGGGAAGAAGGTTGAGATGCTCGGCGCCTTCTCCCCAAAACAAGCCCACCGGAATTGCCAAGATCACGGCGGCGATCACCCAAATATAGAGCGGAATACCCCCCGGCCGGCTCTCCGGTTCGTCCACGCCGGCCACTGTCGGTGCCTGGTCAATCTGAGCCATCGAGTCATCCTCACCTGGGTAGCGGATTCGGGAGCGCCACCATCCCCCCGGCCATCGCGTTGGTCATACGACATCGCCACCGAACTGGCAAGGACATCGAGGCGCGCAAACCCTCACTTTCACGATCTTTTCGATTTTGCATAACTTAGTTCCACAACCGGAATACCCCGATCAGGGCCTTGGTCGAAATCCGGAAAAGAATCTTCGGGGACGCTCCGAATAGAACCAGCCCCTAGGGCGTCTGCCCTTTTAAGTTGAGTGTTTGCCGAAAAGGACCGTTCCTACCGATCCCTCGCAGTATAACTCGGTCGCACCTCCGGCCCGGTATTACGACCCTAAACACCGGCAAAACTCGACCCAACTCCCCCCCCAACGCTCCGTTTCCCCCCTCAGCTACGCTTTTCCCCCCCTTGGAAAATGCGCCTCCATCAAATGCTCACGAGATGCTGAGAAAGGGTTTCTGATGCCGACCAATGCGTTCCTCCCCTGGCGGATGGCGATTCTCGCCGGTGGTCTCTCGTTTCTAATCCAAGCGCAATCCGCTCCGAGCTTCGGTGATGAACTTCCCACCGAACCCACGGAGAAATTGTCCGCTGAAGAACCCCCCCCCGTCGATCTCCTCACGGCTGTCCGCGAAGGGAATGTCAGCGTGAATGCCGAGGGAACCGGTGATGGTCGAATGACCCTGTCTTTAACCAACAAGACGAAGCGGAAGCTTCGGGTCGTCCTTCCTCCCGGTTTGATCGCTTCAGGGGCCACAGGCCAATTCGGCGGCATGGGGGGTATGGGCGGTGGAATGGGAGGCATGGGTGGCGGAATGGGAGGCATGGGCGGCGGAATGATGGGAGGCATGGGTGGTGGCATGGGCGGTGGAATGGGAGGCATGGGCGGCGGAATGGGCGGCCGGGGCGGTGGCATGGGCGGCGGCATGATGGGAGGCGGGACCATGCCCGCCTCGATGGGGATGATGATGCTGGGCCGGCTGATCATGTCCCTGGTCGGCGAACGCGATAGCTGGGACCAGCAGTCCCTCATGTCCGGCATGATGATGGGGATGGGCGGCGGAATGGGCGGTGGCATGATGGGAGGTATGGGCGGCATGGGTGGCGGAATGGGAGGTATGGGAGGTGGCATGCGGTCGGTTCCGCCCACCGGGCTCCCCTTCGCCGCGCTCAATCCCAAGCAGACCCGGCATCTGCCCACGCGTTTGGTCGGCCTGTCGGAGCCTGAGGGAGATCAACCGGTGGCGATGCCCGCCAAGGGGGAGAAGCTCCGCCTGGGCGACATCAGCCAGTTGACGGATAACGTCCTCGTGCAGAAGGCCCTGAAGCGGCTGGCCGAAGACAAGGCCCCCCAAACGTTGGCCCAGCTTGTGATCTGGAAGGTTTCTTCCGACCGGGACTGGAAGACCATTGAGGCCATGTCGCGCTCCTGGTCGAATGCCCACGAACTGACCCTGGCGCGCACCTTCGTCGACCGGCTGGGAGCCCTTTCGTCGGAGGAGGCGGGAGTTCTCCTCTACGAGATCACAGCCAAGGATTCGGCCGGAGACTCAGCGGCTCAAGAGCTCAGAGAGGCGCTCAAGGCAAAGACCGTGCTCGGCCTGAAGGGACAGCCGGGCGTGCCTTCGGAACCCAAGGGGCCGGCTCTGGCCTGCAAGGTGCAAGTCACGAGTGACGAGGCGACGGTGCAGGTTGCGACCAGCGATGGCCCGGCTCGTTCCTGGTTGGCGGCGGGTAAGTTCGTACTCCCGCTCTCACGGACGAAAACAGGCGAGCTGAACGTTTCAGCGGTGGCGGATGGGTTGGCCGAAGGGATCCTCAACCGCATGGTCCGCGCTCAGCTCGCGTCCGGGGCACGCTCGAAGGGGAAGCCAACATACAAGATCACGATCGAGAACGCCTCGCCGCTGATCCTGAACGGAATCGCGGTGCTCGGCAGGGATAGCGGGGCCGAGTCGAAAGTCCTCTCGGGAATCAGCATTTCGCCCCAGCGAAGCATGACCTTGCCCGCAACCGACGAGGTGGTCAAGTTGCTCGGCCTCAAGAAAGGGATCCGCGTCATCGCGGCCGACCTGAGCGCTCTGTAACGAATATCCGCACGATCGCAACGAAGTTGCAAGCAGGCCACCGCCCCGAGCCATTCATTCCCAAGCTCGGGGCGGTTTCACGTTCCGGCATCAGTCCACGAACATGAACTCGTTGGTCAGGAGCAGGACCTGGGCATACTCTTCCCAAGGGTTGAGGGGCGGGGTCGCCGGTCCTTGAAAACCAGCCGTGGCCTTCCACTCCGCACGAGCCGGGCCGATTTTGCGGACGACCGGGGACCAGCCAAAGGTATCGAAGTTCGGATTGGTCCGGCCGTCGACGACGAAGTCGATGGTTTCTCCCGCCTTCACCTCGTAGCGTTCTACCCGCGTAGGCACGTTGCCATGCTGAGCGACCCAGTCGCCCAGGGTTCCCGAGCGGGACGCGACGATCCGGCCACGCACCCCGTCCCCTTCCTGGGAGGGATGAGCGAGCGTTCCATCAATCGTGATGGTCGCATCTTGAGGGGCGGTCCACCGTCGAATCGCCGCATGCTGGGGATCGTTGCCCACGTGTCCCCCTCCGGCGTTCAGGTGGAGGTAGCTCTTCTCCGGATCGGGGAGGTTGGGGCTATACTGCCAAGTCGTGCCCGTCCAGTGCGGGAACGGCACGAACCGGCTCACCCGCTGAGTCGAGTCATCCACGCCGCCAAAGCCCGACTGCCAGATCTCCGGGGTGGCCGGCGACGGGTCGTTCGCCCGCTGATTGACGAAGCGGAGCCCTCGGGAAAGCTCGGCAAGCTCAGGCGATCGGCCGTAAATCCGGCGATAGAGGTCGCGGATCCTGGTTTCGGGATCGGGTAAGGCCCCTGTCGTGGTGGCGAGCTGGCGTGCCTGGTCGATGACGAACGGACTATTCATCAGGAAAAGGGCCTGCTGAGGAACCGTGGTCACATAGCGGCGCGGACTGGTGGCGTCGGGGCTGGCAAAGTCAAACGTGCGATAGACGCCATCGAGGTTCTGGCGGTCGATGAAGCCGTAGACGGTCCGGCGCGTGGTGAACGGGGTCGCCGTCAGGTCGACCGACCGGCCGCCCAACGTGTCGTCCAAGCGGCCTGACACGGCCAACAGAGCGTCCCGCATCGGCTCGAACTCCAGCCGGCGCCGAGGAAAACGCCAGAGAAGCCGGTTGGCCGGGTCCTTCACGAGGGAGTCCGGCTTGTTCTCACTCCGCTGCTGATACACGCTCGAGAGCATCATCCGCCGGTGTAGCGACTTGATCGACCAACCGCTCCGGACGAACTCCGCAGCCAGGTCATCCAGGAGCTCGGGGTGCGAAGGAGGATCGCTTCGCAGGCCGAAATCGCTCGAGGTAGCCACAAGGCCGGTCCCGAAGTGGAGCATCCAGATGCGATTCACCAGGACACGCGCAGTCAGGGGGTTGCTCGGGTCGATAATCGCCTTCGCGAGATCCAGCCGGCCGCTGCCGTCAGCAAATGGGGTCCGCTTGGCACCCGCCAAGACCTCGAGGAACTGGCGAGGAACCGACTTACCAGGACGCCCCGGATTCCCCCTGACGAAAATCTGCGGATTGACCGGTTGAGGTGCGTCGTTAAGCACCATCGCTCGAGGCGGCGCCCCAGGGTGAGTCGTCGAGAGTCCGGCAACCTCGTTCTGAAGATTCTTGAGTTGGTTTTGCTCCTCAACGTCGAAGGTCCCCGTGACTTCCTCGGACTTGACGCCAAGGGGGCCTCCATTCTCGTGAAGAACGCGACGGATCGATTGCCAGGCCAGTTCGTCGGTCGAGGTCGAGGCGTCGTTGCCAGGCTCCCCCCTGCTCTCGGCTTTAGCCAGGAGAGCGGCGTAGCGCTTGGCCACGTCGTTCATCCCGGTCGGCGGCTGGGCGGCAAACAAGGCGACGACGACCGCGTTCGATTCCGAAGGCTTGCTCGTGGCGAGCGACTTAGCCACGTCGCCCGCAAGGCGGGCGAAATCGGCCTCGGGAATCGCCGCGAATGCCAGCCAAGGACCGAGGATCGGGTCCGCTTTTTTTCGGGCCGCGTCGAGATGCGTCTTCCAATGAGTGATCGCCAGGCGAAGTCGATTGGGCGGGAGCGAGCCCGTCCGAGCCCGATCATCAAGCTTGGGATGATTGGGGTTAAACTCAAGGTCGAAGGCGGCGAGGAAGTAGGGTTCGATCCGACTGCCGAGATCCTTCTGGATCTCGGCGCGTTTGGCGGCCAGATACGTGTCGACCTTGGCGCGGCGGGCGCTGAGTTCTTGCTCGAACGCCACCGAATCGGCATTGGTCGCTGTCGGGGTGATCAGAGGAGGATCCGCCGGTTCGTTCGAGCTGGCGAAAACGCCGTAGAGCGAGTAGTAGTCGGCGGTCGGGATCGGGTCAAACTTATGGTCGTGGCAACGGGCGCAGGCGACCGTCAAGCCGAGAAGGCCGCGCGTCACCACGTCGATCCGGTCGTCGATGATGTCTTGCTGGTTGTTGAGAAAGCGACGCCCGACGGTCAAGAACCCAAGGGCCGCCAACGGTTGCGTGTTCCCGTCCTGGGGCAAGCGATCGGCCGCGATCTGCTGGAGCAGGAACTGGTCGTAGGGTAGGTCTTCATTGAAGGACCGAATGACGTAGTCGCGGTAGGTGTAAGAGTAGGGATAGCGCCGTTCCTCGTTGAAGACGTAGCCCTTCGTATCCGCATATCGTGCGACGTCAAGCCAATGCCGTCCCCAGCGCTCTCCGTAGTGCGGAGAGGCAAGGAGTCGTTCGACGACTTTCGCAAAAGCGTCGGGGGTGTGATCGGCCTCGAAGGCTTCGATTTCCGTAGCGGTCGGCGGGATGCCGATGAGGTCAAAGGTCGCCCGGCGAATCAAGGTTCGCTTATCAGCCTGTTCCGAAGGGCTCATCCCTTCGCTCTCGAGTTTGGCGAGGATGAAGGCGTCAATCGTCGAGGAACCCCAACTCTGGCTCTTGGCCGGGGCAGCCTTGACCTGGCGAACCGGCTGAAACGCCCAGTGCTTCTCGGTCGCCTCATCCTTCTCGGCTGCGGTAAGTACAGTCCCCTTCGGCCAGGGGGCACCATGAGCCACCCATTCGGCGAGGGCCTCGATCGCCGGAGCAGGCAGCTTCCCCTTGGGAGGCATCTTGATCTCTTCGTGGGAGTGGCGGACCACCTGAACGAGCAGACTCGTGTCAGGACTACCGGGCACGATGGCCGGTCCATTCTCCCCCCCTTCGAGTATGGCTTCGCGCGAGTCGAGGCGCAGACCCGAGGATTGCTTTTTCGCGCCGTGGCAACGAATACACGAGTCCACGAGCATCGGACGAACCCGCGCCTCGAAGAAGTCGGTCGAGGGAACCCCCGCGTCCGGCTGCGCGAGTGCATCCGCGTGAGCGATCGACAAGATCCCAAGGATCAAGCCAAATCCAGGGAGGAACGAGGACCATCTCATAGGATTTCTCGAGAGCGAAGAAGTCGGTGGGTGCCCGAGGGCATCGCAATCGGTGGGTGTCAGGGCCGGCATGGCGGTCGCGGGAGGGATCCCAAAGGCGCTCGAATTGTATGCTTTGGTCCCTGATTTCGCTAGGTCTTAAGGAATGAGCCCGTTTGACCACCCGGGCGAAGTCTGGAAGGATGAAACGTCTGCCAACTCTCTCCCGCGTTTGGATCGAGACGATTGGAATGAACAGGGCTGCCGAAAACGACCATGCTCCGGAGTCACCCAGACTTCATGTCATCCTCTACGAACCGGAGATCGCCGCGAATACGGGGTCGATTGGACGGACGTGCGTCGCCGTGGGCGCCATGCTTTGGCTCGTCCGTCCTCTCGGGTTTCACCTCGACGACCGGCATCGCCGCCGCGCGGGCCTGGATTATTGGGAACACCTGAACTGGCGAGTCGTCGACCATATCGACGAAGTGGTGGAGGTGGTGGGACGCGACCGGCTCTGGTCGTTCAGCACCAAAGCGAAACCGTCCTACACCACGGCCACCTACCGTGCGGGCGATGGCCTTGTCTTTGGACCCGAGAGCCGGGGGCTCCCACTCTCCTGGATCTCATCCCCAGAGAATCGGCTGGTCCGAATTCCGATCCGTCCGGAAGCGCGGAGCCTGAACCTGGCCAACGCCGTCGCGATCGCCACGTTCGAAGCCGTCCGCCAGCTCGAACAACCGCTCGCCTGACCCACCAAACGCAAGCGACCCCGAACGCCTTTATGGCGTTCGGGGTCGCTGTTCGTTCGTGCGTTCGACAACGAAGGAAACGTCTCAAAGGCCGCTGAGATCAGCCGCAACGAGGCGAACACCCTTCTTGAGCCCCAATTGCTCGACCACCCGGCTGGACGCCGGGACCGTGATGCTCTTGCCCGGCGCCACGCTAATGCCCGCGAGCACCTTGGCCTCTTGATCGCTCTCACTCCCCGTGCCCACGACGGCGATCCCGTTCAGGATCAGCGGCGAGCCGTTCTCAATGCGCACCCGGTACAGGTCCTTCCCTTTGCTCTTCGACACCGGTGCGACCGACGCCCGAACCAGACGTCCCAACATTCCCTCGGCCAACGAATCCATGAATGCGTCCGTTTTGGCCTTATCACCTTCGCGAGCGACCGGCAAGGTAAACTTGCCCGCAGCAGCCCACGCAGTTGCGTCGGGATTGCTCGTGGACATCTCCACGACGGCCTCGGGCTTCTCCTCAGATCCTCTCAGGGTGATCCGGCAGGCGACTCCAGGGCCGTTGGGTTGAGCGGGGATCTCCATCTTGACCGCCAGCCCGAGAACGTTCTGGTCTTTAAGCGCCTTCCCGAGCTGACGGGCCAAGGCCTTATTCGCGGGATCATCGGCCTTAACTTCGCAGAGCAGCGTCCCCGAATCCCCCTTGGGCAACTCGGCGAGTTGGTCGACGAATGACTGGGCCAGCGTCAGCTCTTGAGGGTTGGCCCAATCCTTGGACATCGCGGCAATGGTGCCCCAATCCAGGTGAGACGCCACGCGCCACATGACGAGTTGCGACACCGTCTGAGGCGCCTTGTCCTCGGCGAGCCGCTTCAAGGCCTTCTGCACCTGGGGATCGACCGTGAGCTGGCTGATATCACCCAGCCGAAGTCGTTCACCCTTGGCCGGCATCACGACGGGCTGTTCGGGATTGGGATCAGAGAGCCCCACAAGGCGTGTGGGCAAATGCCGGGTCTGCTTGGGGTTGAGCGCAGCGAAGGGGAGCCCGGTGGGCGGAACCGACCGCATGCCACCTCCCATACCGCCCATTCCGCCGCCCATGCCACCCATACCGCCCATGCCACCCATACCCATGCCGCCCATGCCACCCATCATGCCGGACATGAGGGACTGCTGGTCCCAGCTATCGCGCTCGCCGACCAGGGACATGATCAGCCGGCCCAGCATCATCATCCCCATCGAGGCGGGCATGGTTCCACCCCCCATCCCCATACCGCCGCCCATGCCACCGCCCATGCCTCCCATACCGCCGCCCATACCACCCATGCCACCCATGCCGCCCATGCCACCGCCCATACCACCCATACCACCGCCCATACCACCCATGCCCATGCCGCCCATGCCACCCATGCCGCCGCCCATACCACCCATACCGCCGAACTGGCCGGTGGCACCGGAGGCGATGAGGCCCGGTGGGAGAACGACGTGAAGCTTGCGCTTGGTCTTATTGGTGACGGAGAGAGTCATACGACCATCGCCGCTGCCTTCGGCGTTCACCGAGACGGACCCGTTTCGGACAGCCTCGAGAAGATTGAGGGTCGGGATTTTCTCAGTCGGTTCCGGGGAACCAACATCCGTGCTTGTGGTGGGGGGGGATGAAGACGTGTCATCGTCGGCCGCAATCGCCGCAGATCCAACAAAGAAAAGACTCGTGACGACAGTCGCGGGAACGCCGAGGAGTCGAAGCGTCAAATTCATGGCAAGAGCCTCTCACACTCCGATCAGGAGTTCAGTCCGAGTGCGGCGACCGGATCAAGGATGCGCTCCAACGGACGGGTGGAATGCCGACCGGAACCTGCGACTCGGGGGGGTAAAGGGATACGGTTTCGGACGTATCAATCAACTGGCAAGACTCACGATTCCACAGACTCAGAGACGTACAGGCCTCATGTCCTATTCGAGCCACAGCCCCTGATTTTTTCCGCGGATCGGTTTGATCGAAGTTTACGCGTCCGATTCTGGATGTCAAAACAACGGCCGTGGCCGTGCCAGCGAGATTCCCCCTAAACTGAAGGCGGACAACACTCCGCGTCACGTCCCACCCAAAACCGACAAGAGCCGTGGGGAACGATTTTCTTGGTGAGTGGGCGCGGGCCAACAGGCCTTTTTTGACGAGAGGCTTCGCAGGGTTGGTCCCGGCCATTCTCGGCACAAAGCCGGGAGGGACGTGCCCATCCCGATCGGATTCGGCCTTGGCTTTGCTGACGCGTTCAGAGTGACGATCGGCCATGAAGAAGGGTTATGTCAGCAAGAGGCATTGCCACCCTGACGTGACGTCTCTAGCGGGCGAGAAAGCTTGACATAGCTCGGAATCTCGTAAGTCTCCGGCTGAGACGAGGGCTCGTCATTCACGACCTCACACGGGGTTTCCTACCGGCAGGGTGGTCATGACAGTGGAGGCTCGAGGGATGCCTTATCCCGCTGTGGGCTGGTGTGTCTCCGGGGCCTTTCGGTTAAAGTGCCTACATCCTCAAACTAGGTGCGAGGTTTTGACGAAATCGAAGTCGGGAGCGAGTGATGCGATTTGTTTCCCACCTGGGTTGCCCCACCTGCGGCGCCACGTATCCGGCTGACCGCCTGATGAACCTGTGCGAACGGGACGGGCGTCCTGTCCAGGTGGTTCTCGACATCGACCGACTCAAGTCCGAGCGGGGCCGCGACGGAGGCTGGAACCCCGCGCGTGCCGACCTTTGGCGATTCGGCGGCCTCTTACCGCTCGACGTCGCCGACCCCGACGATTGCCGTCATGTCGTTTCCCTGGGGGAAGGGAATACCCCCTGTCTCCCCTACGCCCACCCCTGGGCCGATCGTTTGAAGTGTCGCCTCGAGGTGAAAGACGAAGGGAAGCCGTATCCGGGATTCGGCCATAACCCGACGTTGTCGTTCAAAGACCGGGGGATGGCCATGACGGTCTCGATGGCCAAGGCCCTCGGACTGACGCGACTGGCCGTTCCCACGCAAGGCAACGCGGGCGATGCGCTCGCCGAGTACGCGGTCGCCGGCGGACTCGAGGCGGCGATCGTGATGTCGCCGGACACCGACTTGCCGGTCCTAGGCAAGGTGGCTGCGTACGCCAAGCTCCACCCGGATCTCATCACGCTGGAACTGGTCGCGGGAACGATCGTCGAGTCCGCCCAACGAATTCGCGAGCATTATGTGCCGGCCGGCTTTTTCAGCGTCGCCACCTTTCAAGAACCGGGCTGGCGAACCGAGGGAAAGAAGACCCTCGGCCTGGAAATGGCGGAACCCGCCGGCGATCGTCTGGCCGAGCGGACCTGGAAACTCCCCGACGTGATCGTTTATCCGACGGGAGGGGGCACCGGCGTCGTCGGGATGGCCAAGGCCTTTGACGAACTCCAGGCGCTGGGATTGGTCGGCGATGAGCGGCCCCGGATGATCTGCGTTCAGAGCACGGCGACCACCCCGATCGTGCGTGCCTTCGACACAGGAGCGGACGACATCACCCCCCTGCCCCCCGGCGCGACCATCGCGACGGGTTTGAACGTCGCGCGGAACGTCGGGCACATCAACGTTTTGCGAATCATCCGGGAGTCGGGAGGCGCCGCCATCGCCGTGTCCGACGACGCCATTCGCTCGGTCATTCGTGACGAATGGCGCGACCGACGATTCGCCTGGTCGCCCGAAGGAGCCGCGACGCTCGCCGCCTTGCCGGAGATGGCGGATCGCGGGCTCATTCGCGAGGGAGATCGAGTCGTCCTGGTGAACACCGCCGCCGCAGAGAAGTACTTGCCCAATATCCGCACGCTGCTTGGCGGTGGACTCTAACGCGGTTGATCAAACAAGCATGACGGCGACCCCAGCCGTCATGCTTCGCACAAGGCCCAAGAGAAAAACCGCCGGGCCGGATGCACTGTGGTCGGCAACAATCGACTTCTGATTCGATCGAGACGCCTCACTCAGTGCTCATGCAGAGGCTCGGGGATCACAAGTTCGCGGGTTGACGAAGGCCAATAGCGGCAGGCGACTCCCAGGAGCAGAAAGAGGCCGCCGACGATCGTGGGAATCGCGGGGCGCTCGCCGACCACCAGCATCACCCAGATCGGAGCGAGCACCGGTTCGAGCAGGCCGAGGAGCCCCGCCTCGGGAGCGCCGATGTCGCGGAGGCCCCGGGCGAACAAGATGTACGGGATCGCCATCTGGATCGTGCCGAACACGACGAGCAGCGCCAGGGTCGACAGAGGGGGCACCGGGATTGTACCTCGACTCAGGAGGATCCAGAGTCCGAGAGTGACCGACCCGGCAAGGTTGTTGAAGGAACTGAGCCAGATCGGGTCGAGGTCGCGAAAGTTTCGGAGTCCCACCACAACTCCGGCGAAACCGACGCCGCTGGCGAGGCCGAGGGCGATCCCCTGCCCTTCATTGGGGCGGCCGTCGTAGCCGTAGAGGACAATCGCCACAACGCCGAACGACGCCAAGGCAATTCCGACCTTCGACCGGAGATCAGGGCGTTCTTTGAGAATCCAGGCGCTGAAGGGGATCGTCCAGATCGTGGCCGTGCATTGCAGAAAGATCGCGTTGGCGGCCGTGGTCGTCATGACCGAGCTGAGATAGAGCCCGGTCATGGCACCGAAGGTGAAACCGAGCGGGATGATCGACGGCCGAATCACTCGCCGCGATGCGGGTACGAACGGCAACAAGACCAGCCCCGCAAACAAGCTGCGATAGAACGCAACTGTCAGGCCGTCGAGGTCGAGGGCCTTGGCGAACACCCCCCCCAGGCTCCAGAGCGCGGCCGCCGCAAGGACATATCGGCGCCCATTCCTCGCCGCTTTCCACGGGTTCTCAAACGGCAAATCCACGCTCATCTCCTCAGGCTTCGTCACGCAAACCGACCTGCCAAATGGTACGGGTTACAGCGAAATCCGAATAGGCATCTCGCAATTGCCTTTCTCTTTGACAACAGTAAAATGCATCAGAAGTAGGACCGCACGATCGCTGATTCCAGATCTTTTGGAGAGGCACAAACCGGCCCCACTTTGATATCGTGGCAGAGAGAAGGACTCCCAAACGCACTCGGGAGCAGGTTCCGCGAATCGAAAACGAAGGGATACGCGCCATGCACCTGGTGGTTCTCGGCGCCATCATCCTGCTGGTCTACCTGGTCATCCGCCTGGGGGCGACCGCCGGCGCCTGGCTGACCGGCAGCCGCTATCGCGCGTATCGTCAGCTCGCCGCCCGTTATCAGGGCAAGTATGAAAGTCGGGGGCTCTCCGATCCACCGACCGTCAGCTTCGCCTACAATGGGTCGAATGTCCGAGTGGGCCTCGCCCCTCAGATTACCGGTCAGCCAAACAACCCAAGGACCCGGGTCGTGGTCCGGTTTCGCAATGGACTGCCGTTTCGACTCGAGTTGGCCCCCATCTCCCGCCCTGCTCCCGCGCAAGCTCCCAAGGGGACTCGCCTGGTCCGGATCGGCGATCAGGAGTTCGACCGGGGCTTCGTCGTCCAGGCGAATGATCCCGAGATGGCCGTCGAATTCCTGTCACCAGGGGTCCGCTGGTCGATCGGCAATCTCCAGCGCCTCGCTCCTCCGAGCGGGATGTTAATCTCGATCAATCCGGAACGGCTGCTGGTCCAGATCGATCGTAACCTCGGCCTCAATGCCGATTCGCTGGCGTATGCCGTGCACGAGACCCTCCTGATCCATGACGGACTTCAAATGGGGGTGGCTACGCAGATGTCGCAGGGGGTCTCGATCGTCGCGATCGGTCCCACGGCGAACGAGGATGCCGGTCCGCCAATCTGCAAAGTCTGCGGTGAGGCGATCGAGGGTCCCAGGGTCTTCTGTGCGATCTGCCGGACCCCCCATCATCGTGACTGCTGGGAATACGTCGGGACCTGCTCGATCTACGGTTGTCACGGCAAACACAGCGTGTCGGCCTGAACGGCAACGCTGCGAAAAAGAGGAGAAGCCGCCCCGTTGAATCCCGCGCGGGAATTGTATCGATTCCCGCGGTTCGGCTGTTCCGGCCCGGGGGTGCAGCGGTTATCCTGGCAAGATCGGTCCACCTCGAACGCCGAGGAATCCCGGCGTCTCCACCCAATATTGTCGTGTGTCCAGCGAATGAGATGCTGAGGAGGTATCCTGACCATGTCATACGGCGGAAATGCCGATCCCACCGGGATTCAGGTCACGTTCCTGGACCAGACTGGGGCGAAGTCGGTCAAGGCGGTTATCGCGTTTAGCGTGCCAGTCAGCCGAATTCTCCCGAATATTATCACCAAGATGAACTTACCGACCACCAGTCCGGACGGGCAACCGATGAGTTATTCGCTCGACCATAAAGAGGGAGGGCGACGCTTGATCGAGAGCCATACGCTGGTGGAGGCCGGAGTTCAAAATGGCGATCACCTGATCGTCTACCCCGAGGTTGTCGCCGGACGCTCCTGACCGTTTTTCGGTTCAAGACGACGGGGGCATCATCCTCTCTTTTGACGCGTTGGGCTCGTCCGAACCATGCACGAATCACCTCGCATCCGACGTCTTCGCAACGACTTCGCCGCCATGGAGCGGCTGGGGGCGGAAAGCTCGGTCCTTCGGTTCCGAGCCGAGGGAAAGCCGGCGCAGCGGTACGTGATTGAGTTCAGGGGCCGGAGCCTTGCCCGCGAGCGGGGCAAGGTTACGATCCGCGACCGTCACGAAGTTGAGATCAAGCTCGGCTCGTCCTATCCTCGGACCATGCCCGAGATCCGCTGGCTCACTCCGATCTATCATCCGAACATCTCGGAGATCGGAATGGTTTGCCTGGGAGGGTATGGAACCCACTGGGTTCCCAGCCTCAACCTTGACGAACTCTGCGGCATGCTCTGGGACATGGCTCGATTCCACAACTATGACATCCGGAGCCCCTACAATCGCGAGGCCGCCCTCTGGGTGGCCAACCAAAGCTCGTTCCTTTTTCCGCTCGATGCTCGGGCGCTTCGCGACCTCAGAGTCGCGCTCGGCCGGGTCGAGTCGCCCACCCCTCCTGCCCCGCCCGTGGAGCCGGAACCGTCGGCCCAGGAGCCGGCCATCGACAAGTCGCCGTCGAACCCGGCTCCCGGCTCGAGGGCGGGAAAATACGCGGACTTCGTCCGGAAGTTCGCGGCCGATTTGAGCTCACTCACCCCGGCTCGTTCCGACTCGGCTCCCCGAGTTCCGGCAGCCTGGACCGGGACCGGTGCCGAAGGACCCGACGGGATGATTATCCTCGATATGGAAGTCGAGCTTCGACCTGCCCCGCCCCGCCCTCAACCAGGAGATGAGATCTTCTTCATTGATTAAAAGCCTGGCATCTCCAGTTTTGAGCCCATTGTAATCCCAAAGGAGTGACTGTTGGTAGCCACGGGTGTGAGCCTTTTGGAAACGGGAACAACTCACATCAGGATTTCCACGTTCTTCACACACTCGATCATGATTTTGTGTTGCGTTGATCTGCCCGACTGTTTCGCGACTCGCCCTCGGTGAATCCTCCATGGATGACTCTCCACTGACGTTTCTCGACGAAGAACCGGCCGATCCGGAGTCGGCGGCGGACGCCGATGCCTCGCCTGCTTTGTTCATTGACGATACCGACCGCTACTCTCGGCTTCGGCTCATTCCGTGGTGGCGGCAGGAACGGCTTGCCGCGGCGCGGGTGCTCGTCGTCGGCGCGGGGGCACTTGGCAACGAAGTGCTCAAGAATCTGGCGCTGCTGGGGGTCGGTACGGTCTACGTCATCGACCTCGACGACGTGGAACCCTCGAATCTGTCGCGGTCGGTCCTCTTCCGCACTGAGGATGGCGGTCGCGGCAAGGCGGAAGTGGGCGCGCAACGCGCCTGCGAGATCAACCCCGACGTGCGAATGATCCCGTTCCAAGGCGATGTGATCACCGACCTCGGCCTTGGCCTGTTCGCAGACGTCGACGTCGTGATCGGTTGTCTCGATAACCGGGAAGCGAGGCTCTGGGTCAATCGCCAGTGTTGGAAGGTGGGAACGCCCTGGGTGGATTCGGGAATCCAGGAAATCCAAGGGGTGGTGAAAGTCTTCGTCCCCCCCGACTCCGCCTGCTACGAGTGTGCGATGACCGAGCGCGACTATCAGCTCTTGAATCTTCGCTACAGTTGCCCCCTGCTCCGCCGCGACCAGATCATGGAGGGCAAAGTCCCCACGGCCCCCACGATCGCCTCAATGATGGGCGCGCTCGAAGTGCAGGAAGCCCTCAAAATTATCCACGGCCTCCCGGTCGCCGCCGGCAGCGCGATGGTTTTCAACGGGGTCGCGAACCAGTTCTACACGACCCGCCTCCCCTTCCGGGCCGATTGCCTCAGCCACGAGACCTATCCCCAACCGGTCGAGTTACCGTTGAGCGCGACGCAACCCGTCGCCGACCTCTTCGCAGCCGCGCAACAGACGGGTCTGGCCGGGCCCTTGACCCTCGTCCTCGAACGGGACCTCGTCGTCTCGATCGGCTGTCCCCGATGCGGCTGGCACATCGACGTCCATCGGCCGAGAACGCGCGTGTCCCAGGCCGAGTCGATTTGCCCGACCTGCAACAAGCCGGCCCAACCGGAGATTGTGAGCGCATTGGCGGAGGATTCTCCCCTCGCCGCGCTCTCGCTCGCCCAAGTCGGCATCCCCCCCTACGACATCGTCCGTGTCGACGGTATCGACGACTCGGGCTTTTTTCTTCTGGCCGGGGACCGAGGATGGCTCGAGGCCCGCTCCCAGGAAACCCCGAAGGCTCCCGTAAACGCATAAAGTTCCAGGCGTGTCGTTGCTGACCAGCAGTGCTCAGGCGAGCATTTCGACACAACAAGCGTTGACAAGCAAAACTTTTCGAGACCAGCGACGGGAAAGGCGAGCGGTTTGAGCCACGACGAGATGGTCTTTGACGACGTGAAGTATCGCGAGCCCGAGCGTCGCTGCCGGCCCGATCGCGACCGCCGCTGGGCCTGCCTGGCCTACGGGCTCCCCGGGGTGATCGACCTTCCGATCTACCTCGATCGCGAGACGGCCGACCTGATCGAGCGACACGCCTTACGCGACACCTCGGTCGAGCTCGGCGGAATTCTGCTCGGCAAGGAGTGCCTCGACGAGAAGACGGGGCTCCCCTTCGTCATGGTCACGAAGTCGTTGGAAGCCAAGCACTACGAGAACACCCAGGCTAGTTTCACTTATACACATGACTCCTGGGAAGAGATCACGCGCGACCGCGACCGCTTGCATCCCGACCTGGACATTGTCGGCTGGTATCATACCCACCCGGATTTCGGCATCTTCCTCTCGAGCCACGACCAGTTCATCCATCGCCACTTCTTCGCTCAGCCACTTCAAGTCGCTTACGTGGTGGACCCGATCCGCCAGACGCGCGGGTTCTTCCAGTGGCGTGACGGTGAGCTTGAAGAGGTCGAAGGTTACTATCTCTTCGCCGATCGGGCCGACCGAATCGCCCTGACGCGGTTGGTCAATGACCTGGAGAACTTCCCCAACGCCGAAGGCGGCGGTGGGGGCCTCTCCCCTCGACTGGAGGCCCAGCTAATCGCCATGCTCACGCGACCGGTCACCCACCACCAAACGACCGCCGACCGCACCCAGACGGCCGTTCTCTTCAGTCTGATCGGCAGCCTGGTCGGGATGCTTGTGCTGGCTGCCGGCTTCCTTTTCTACCAGACGTACCAAGAGATCGCGAACCAGGCACGGACGCTCAAGGAGGTGCAGCAGAGTACCGGGGAGATCATCTCCGCGCAACGCCTGGCGCTCGACAGCCTGCTCGGCGAGACCAGCGACGGGCCCGACAAATTCACCGCTCGGTACAATCTCGTGGTCCGCGAACGCGACGACGCGCGCAAAGAGGTGAGTCGGTCAAAGACCATCGATGCCGCGCTTACCGACCGGTCCAATCAACTCGAGGCCAACATCCTCAAGCTCACCAAAGAGTTTGAGACCGCGAAAAAGACGGTCGAACGCTACAATGAGGAAAAGAAGGGTTCGCCCGATCTCCTCAGCCGGCTTGCGTTCCTCGAGGACGCAGTGAAGTCCAAGGCGAAAACGATTCGAGAGAAGGATGCGATTCTCGAGACCACCAAGGACGCTGATAAGATCGAAGCGCTGATCAATAGCTATCAACGAACGTGGTATACCGCCGCCGCAGGCTGGGGACTCTTCCTGGTCACAGCGCTGGGCTTCTTCACGATGCTCGGGCAACCCAAGCCTGCCGTGAAGCTGCGAGATGAATCAACAACCGATGACCCTCCTCCGCACCGAATCGCCTGAAAGGCCCTGGGGACATTGCGAACCGACCCAATCCCGCGCGTTCTGACACTCGCGTTTCTCCTGGTACTTCTCGTCTCCCCTCCCCTTCGGGCCGCCGAGCCGGCTCCAGCCGCCTCGGCGGTGCCCGGGCGATCGGCTCTGATTGCAGATGACCTGACCCCGGTGCCGGTTCCCCAGCCGAGCGCACTCGCGGTCCGGTATCATGAGACGGGAAACTGGATCTGGGGGCTGAGCGAACTGTGGTCCTTGCTCGTCCCGGCCGTCCTGCTCTTCTCGGGTGCCTCGGCCAGGATCCGCAACGTTGCCCACAAACTCGGTCGTCGGTTCATCTTCACGGTCGGGATCTACATCCTCCTGTTCAGTGCGATCGTTTTCCTGCTTGATTTCCCGCTTCACTTCTACCGTGGGTATCTCCGCCAGCACGCCTACGGACTCTCCAATCAATCGTTCCACAAATGGTTCTCTAACTCCGTGACCCAGGCGGGCATCGGAGCGGTCGTGAGCGCCCTGTTCGTGTGGATCCCTTACCTGCTCATCCAACGAAGTCCTCGGCGGTGGTGGCTCTACACCACGATTCTCACGATTCCCTTCTTGTTTGTCGTCGTGCTCGTGAAGCCGATCTGGGTCGACCCCTTATTCAATGACTTCGGACCGATGAAAGACAAGGCGCTTGAGCGTGAGATCCTTGCGCTGGCCGATCGGGCGGGAATCAGCGGCAGCCGAATCTACGAGGTCAATAAGAGTGTGGATACGAAGACGGTGAATGCCTACGTCACCGGCTTGCTGGGGTCGAAGCGAATCGTGCTCTGGGATACGTTGCTCGCCCGGCTCGACAACCGCGAAGTTCTCGTGGTCATGGGACACGAAATGGGGCACTTCGTGCTCGGCCACGTCCCGAGGTCGATCCTGCTCTCCTCGTTGATCACCCTGGTGAGCCTCTTCTGGGTCGACCGAGCCGGGCGCTGGTTGATCGCCCGCGCCAAAGGACGGTTCGGATTCGACCAGCTCTCCGACGTGGCTTCGATACCGCTCCTGCTCCTCCTCTTGCAAGTGGCTTCGCTCGCGCTCGTTCCCGTCGCCAACGCATATAGCCGGCAACAGGAACACGAGGCCGATCGCTTCGCCCTCGAGATCACTCGTGCGAATCGTGATGCCGCGCTCGCGTTCGTCAAGTTGCAAGAGGAGAATCTCGGAGTTCCACGGCCCGGCTTCATCTACCGTTTCTGGCGCGGTTCGCATCCGAGCATCGGGGAACGGATTGATTTCTGTAACACGTATCGCCCCTGGGCACAGGGCCGTCCACTCCGCTACTCCCGATGGATTCGTCCCGAATCCGCGGTCCCTCGCTAGAAGTTGGGCGCGATGGTGCACTCGACGCGAACGTTTGTGGATCAATAGGTTAGGTGAGGAATTCAAGTCCACGAATGGGTCCCGGCGTCGGTTCGGCCACGAATTGGTGAAAGTGCAGCTTGCAGCATTCGCCGAGGCTTGCCATGATCGGGCTGCTTGTTGGGATGCCTTGCGACTCTCGGCCCTCGAACGATTGCTTTCCCTACCGACTCTCGATCTCCGGCTGGAATCATCCAGCACCGATAGATCCCCCCGCCGATCTTGCTCTCTCCTCGACCACGTTTGCATGTTTCTCGGGTGTCCCTCAACTTTCCAAAAAAATGATAGGGATGGGAGCAGTCTCTAAATTGGAGCCTTGGTGAATGAACCTGGATTTCTGGCGAAGACTGGCATGCCGGCGTCCTGGATGGGTAGTCAGCGGTTGGTTCGTGGTGGCAATCGCCGTCGGCCTCTTTGCACCGAACCTGACTCAGTTGGCCGCCGAGGGGCAAGCGAAGCTGCTGGGTCGCGATTCGGAAAGCTTGAAGGTGGCCCAGGTCGTTGCGAAGGTCTGGCCCGACCAAGGCTATGAGTCGATGGCGGTTGTCGGTTTCCACCGCCCTGGAGGCCTCACCGAATCCGACCGCGAATACGCGAGCCAGATGGCCAAGCAGTTCGCGGCCCCAACGCGCCCGAACGAGATTCTCCGGGTCCTCGGGCCCGACTCTCAACCCGAGGTCGCCGATCGCCTCCTGAGTCGGGACAGGTCGCTCGAGCTCGTGGCGGTTCCCATGAGATCCGCGTTCGTAGCCCCGGTCACTCAGGAGGCCGTTGCCTGGCTCCAAACGACCGCAGTTGGCCCCACCCTTTCCGCACCGTCGGGTCTGGAGATCCTCTGGAGCGGAGACGCGGTTCTGGGACGCGACTACATGGCCAGCGTTCAGACCTCGCTCGACCGCGCGGCCCTGGTCACCGTCTTCCTGCTCTTCGCCGTCTTGCTGGCCGTATACCGATCCGTTTGGCTGGCCCTGGTTCCCCTGGCGACAATCGGACTCAGCCTGGTGATCACGCGAGGGATCCTCGCCTGGATGACTCAGCTCGGTTGGGAGATTTCCCCGCTGGTCGAACTCTTCCTGGTGGCGATCTTGTTCGGGACCGGCACCGACTTCTGCCTCTTCGTCTCGTGGCGATTCGGCGAGCATTTCAATCCCGATAACCCGGCAGGCGCGATGCAGGCGACGCTTGAGCGATCATCCCTCGCGTTGTTGACCAGCGCGGGGACGGTGATCGTGGGCCTCTCGCTGATGGGGACGACTCACTTCAAGCTGTTCTCGAGCACCGGGCCGAGCGTTGCGATCG
Organism: Singulisphaera acidiphila DSM 18658; assembly: GCF_000242455.2. GTDB lineage: Bacteria > Planctomycetota > Planctomycetia > Isosphaerales > Isosphaeraceae > Singulisphaera > Singulisphaera acidiphila. The sequence continues at coordinate 2,159,093 of NC_019892.1, read as the reverse complement.
GGCTCGTCCTGACTCTGATGGCAACCCTGACCTTGACCCCTGCCCTGCTCGTCTTACTGGCCGGCCTTCGCCCCCGCTCATTTCGCGGGCTCACGGCACCGGCCTCGGGAATCTGGGAAAAGCTGGGGCGGATGGCGCTGTCGCGTCCGCTGCTGAGTTGGAGCCTGGCCCTCCTCTTCATGGCTCCCCTGGCGCTCTTGAGCCTTCGCGCCGATTTCGTTCAGGACCTCATGACCGAACTTCCCAGGGAGACCCGGTCCGCCCAGTGCCTGCGCTTGATCGCCGAGAAATTCGAGCCGGGGATGATGGCCCCGCTCACCGTCGTGCTCGAGTCCGACGCCGATTTCAGGAGCTCGGAAGGCCTGGCGTTGATCGATGATGTCAGCCGCTTTCTCACCCTCCAACGCAGGCTCGTCGAAGTACGGTCGGCGACTCAGCCGTTGGGGCGAACCGAAACCTTGGCGCGGGCGCGTCTGGCCTCGCGGCTTGGCGAGGTCAACGAAGGATTCGTGCGCATGGCTTCAGGAGCGGGTGAGCTCCGAAAAGGGCTGATCGAAGGTGCGGCGAAGATTCGCGCGGCCCTCTGGTTGGAACAGAAGACCGGTTTGAAGCTGATGAATGAGGCCTCGACCGCATCGTCGTTGGGAGGGGTCAACCCCGCTCCCTCGAACGCGGGCAATCTGTTGGCGCAAGGGTTCCGGCAGGCCTCGGCCGCCTTCGTCGGCTCAAGTTCGTGGTCAGCCCTGAAGCCGGCGGCCGACCCGGTGCGGACTCCCCCGTCACCGGCAGGCACACCGAAGCCGGAGCCACCGCGCCAGTCGATGCTCCGTGACCTCAGCCGAGCCGCTGATGGGGCGGCTCAGATCGAGGAAGGTGCAGAACGGGCCCATCGTGAGGTCTCTTCGATCCTGGCTAATCCGGTCGGACGCCGCGCGCTCGATCGCCTTCTGATCGACGCCCAGACCTTGCGCGACAACCCCGACCTGGGCAAGAGCCTCGCCGCTTACATCACCAAGAGCGGCCACCGCGCCCGGATCGACTTGGTCCAGGCCGACCGCGTCTTCTCGGCTGGGGCGATGGACCAGGTCCAGTCGCTTCGCCAGCGCCTCAACGACTATCTCAGCGAAGTCGACGGAATGAAGGTGAAGGCCACCATCGGCGGAGCCAACGCCGAATCGGCCGACATCCGCGCCCTGACCCGGTCCGACCAGATCCAGAGCTGGTTCGTCGTGCCGATCGGGGTCTTCCTCGTCTTACTCGTGGCTCTCCGCGACCCGCTCGCCTGCCTCAACCTGGTCGCCACGATGATCTTGACCTACATGTTCGCGCTCGGGGCGACTCACCTCGTGTTCGTCTCGCTGCTCGGCGCAGAGGGCCTCGACTGGAAGGTGCCCTATTTTCTGTTCGTGCTATTGGTCGCCGTTGGGGTGGATTACAACGTTTTCCTGATGGATCGGGTCCGTGAAGAGTCGCGTCGCCTCGGGCTCCGCGCGGGCATCATTCAAGCCATCGCGAAAACAGGGGGTCTGATCTCCTCAGCGGCGGCGATCACCGCGTGCAGTTTCGCATCGTTCTTGAGCAGCCCGCTCGGTTCCCTTCGCCAGCTCGGCTTCGCGCTGGTCGTGGGGATCACGCTTGACGCCGTGCTCGTACGACCGATCTTGGTCCCGTGCGGCCACTGGCTCCTGAGCCGGGTCCGATGGCCACGGCCCCTGGACCCTACACAACGCGCGACTGTGGGCTCCGTCGGACAGTTCGTTCACGTGAGCGATTGAGCAACCGTCGGCCCCCTGCTCCGCTCCATCACCTCGGAATCGAGGGTTGACTCATCTTCTGGTGCGCGCGCATCCTGGCAGGATGAACAGTCACATTGCAGCACCGTCCCGACGATCGGCGGAAGTGACTTTGGATCAAGTCACCGACTCGGGTCCCGTGGTCGGCGTAAGGACGACCCGGATCTACTGCCGTCCCCTCTGCCGACCCGGTCGGGCTCCTCGGGCAGAGAATTGCATTCCCTTCCTGAATGCCTCGATCGCTCAGAGTGCCGGCTTCCGACCGTGCAAGCAATGCCGACCCGAGGAGGGAGGAAATCGTTCCATGAAGCACAGTGGCGGACGATCCAGCGCGAGATCTGCGGTCGGGACCATTCGCCATGGAACCGGTACGTCGCCGCTGGGGCCAATTCTGGTGGGGGTCTCGGAACAGGGAATCTGCGGTCTGTTCGTGCTTCTCGACGGGAGCGCACTCCACGCGCTGGGGCGGCTACACCGCCATTACCCCGGCGCCGAACTCGTCGAGGATCAGGCGACAGTCGCCGCCCTGCTCCCTCGCGTGACAGACTTCCTCTATGGCAAGGACGACTGCCGCGACCTGCCAATCGACATGACAAGCGGAACACCGTTCCAGAGACGTGTCTGGGAATCGCTCCGCAACATTCCGAGGGGGGAAACTCGAACCTACGGTGAGGTAGCGGAAGCGATCGGTCATCCTCGGGCAGCGCGAGCGGTCGGGGCGGCCTGTGGCATCAACCCGGTCTCGCTACTCGTCCCCTGCCACCGAGTCGTCGCGTCGGGGGGCTCACTCGGTGGCTATGGGTGGGGACTCGAGAGGAAACAGGCCCTGCTCGATCTGGAACGCGAATAAGTAGCAACCAGCCCTTGTGGGCATCTTCTGAAAAGCGAGCGGAGTGTATGAGCTCCCCGTCTTCACACAAATCCGAAAGACGAGGAGCTCACCTCCGAATCGAAAATAACTTGCGAGACGTCGCTAGTTCGCCCGGCCAAGGTACTCACCGGTCCGCGTATCGACGCGCACGGTGACTCCTTGCTCAAGGTGCTCCGGCACCTGGATGACGTGACCGGTGGCGAGCGTGGCGGGTTTCGTTCGTCCCGTGGCCGAGTTTCCTCGGACGCCCGGGGCGGTCTCGACGATCAACAAGTCAACGGTATCGGGCAGTTCGACCGCGATCACCTCGTCATCGACGACGAGGGCCTCGACCCCTTCCATGTTCTCGGTCATGTATGGAAGCTGATCGCGAAGGTCGTCGGTCGTGAACGAGAACTGATTGAAGTCCGCCGAGTCCATGAAGTGGCAACCGTCAGGGTCACGGTAGAGGAACTGAACCGGGCGGCGCTCGAAGCTGGACTCGTTGAGGGCGTCGGTCCCACGGTAGGCCTTCTCGACACGCGACTTCGTCTTGAGGTTGCGTGCCTTGATCTTGTAGAGCGTGGCCGCACCCCTCGCCGAGGGTGTCTGAACGTGGATCTGCTCGATCATGTGAGGCGAGCCGTCGATCTCGACCACCATCCGTCGCTTGAAGTCTTTGGCGGGAACCACGGCGGCCGATCCTCCAGCCCTATCGCGAGGCGACACGGGCTCGGTGAAAAAAAATTGCAGAACTCATGATTGAACCTGGCAGGCATCTCAATCATACGAGAGTCGCTCACGACGGTCAAAGCCAACCGAACGCGCGAGGCCGGCTCGCGCGTTCACGGACCCCGGCGAGCGAGTCGGCTCGCCGACCACGTAGTTGACATGAAGCCCAGCCAGAGATAGCTTAGCTTTCTGAAACGCAACTCTATAAGCGCCAAGTTGGTGCGGCTATGCCCGATTCGACTGAACGAGATGAAGCAACGCAACTCGAGCACTGCCAGGACGTGCTCAACTACTCGTTCAAAGATCCCACCTATCTCCGTGAGGCCCTGACGCACGCGTCGGGAGCCGACCACCGGCTGGTGTCAAACGAGCGGCTTGAGTTCCTCGGCGATGCCATCCTAGGGGCGATCGTCTGTGAACAGCTCTTCCTCAAATTCCCCGAGTATCTCGAAGGGGAACTGACGCGCATCAAGTCGGTCGTCGTGTCGCGACGCACTTGCGCGAAGATCTCTCAGAAACTCGCGCTCGAAGACTTTCTCGTGCTCGGCAAAGGTATGGGCGGGCAGGAAGAGACCCCCTCCTCCGCCTTGGCCGACGTGTTCGAGAGTTTGATCGGCGCCATCTATCTCGATGGCGGCATGGAAGCCGCGAAGCGTTTTATCGTCCGGCACATCGAAGCCGAGATTGACGCGACCGTCGACGGTCAAGGGGGCATCAACTACAAGAGCAACCTCCAACAGGTTGCCCAACGCCAGTTCGGCGAAACGCCGACCTACCTCCTGCTCGACGAGAAGGGCCCCGATCACTCGAAGTGCTTCAAGATTTCCGCCCAGATCGGCCGTCAACGTTATGCACCCGCCTGGGGCCGCAACAAGAAAGACGCCGAGCAACGCGCTGCGATGAACGCGCTCAGTCAACTCTCCGGAGAGGCAGTCCCCTTCGAGTCGGACTGAGCCACGGCTCTCGGGACTTCCTGCTGACTTGCGACTTGCCTGATTCCAGCGTACGATCCCCATCGTCAGAGGCTCGCCATGGGGCAGCCTCGACGCTTCTTGTTGACTGAATATCGCGGAGAGAGGATCACGTGACCGGTTCGCTGGTTCTCGACCTGGGAGTCGGGCCCGAAATCTGGCTCTTTTTGACGCTGTTCGGCTGTGTCACGCTCTTCTTCAAATTCAGCCGAATTTGGAGCGTGCGGAACCTCGATCTCCTGCTCCTCTTCGCGCTCTCACCCGGCATGATGCGGCTGGTCGGGAATGGTGATCGACAACCCTGGATCGCCTTCGTCTGGCTCTTCCTCGGCTCGGCGGCCTGGCTCGTTCGCTGCTTCCTCGACCTGGGGCTCACCCGACGCCCCCTGCTCGAACCCAACCTCAACGCGGCCGGTCTCGCCTGCTTATCGGTGGGGATGCTCTCCCTCCTCGTCGCGGAAACGATCAGCCTGCCTGTCGGCGAGGGGGAAGCGCGGAACCCGGCGTCGCCGAGCGGGCGCGATACCCCGCCCCCTCCCGGAGCGCGTGACGCCAATTCGGCCGTGAACCAGGTCTTGATGATCGCGCCGCTCCCCAGCGCCCTGAAACCGAACCCTCCGCAAGTCATCCTCTCACGGGTCCTCGCCAGCCTGGCCCACCTCGGCCTGGTCGCCGGCCTGATCATCGTCGGCTGGCGACACTTCGAGCGGCCGATCGCCGGACTCGCCGTCGCCACCTGCTACTTACTTTCGCCCTATACCCGAATCGCGCTCGTGGATAGCGGTCAAGTCGTCCCCGCTGCGCTCATCGTTACGGCCTTGGCCGTTTACACGAGACCGGCCATTGCGGGGTTGCTGATAGGTCTAGCAGCGGGGTGGATGCCGGCCTGCCTGGGGCTTGTGCCGCTCTGGGCAGGTTTCTACCGCCAGAGAGGGTGGATCCGATTCACCTCGGTCAGCCTGGGCGTGATCTCGGTCTGCGCTCTCCTCGGTGCCTTCATTCCCGGAGTCGCGCGTTGGGCCCGAGCGTTGGGGGCCCGAAGTCTCGCCGAGGCCGGCCTCTTGCCCGGGGTGGATCCGCCCTTGAATGGGAGCTTCTGGTCGGGGATCGACGCAAGCTACCGGCTGCCCGTTTTGATCGCCTTCCTGGCACTGGTGCTTGTCACCTCCCTCTGGCCCTCCGAGAAGAATCTGGGAGAACTGATCGCCTTGTCATCGGCCTCGCTGATCGCAAGCCAGTTCTGGTATCTGGAGGAGGGGGGAACGATGGTCCTGCTCTATCTGCCTCTCGTCCTGCTGATGATGTTCCGCCCGAACCTTGGCTCGAAGCGTCCGATCGCCGGGACTTCAAGAAGTAAGGAAACTCGGCGATCGCTCTTTCCGGTCCGCTGAGTCGCGCGCATCAGACTCATCCGCTGAAATCTCTCCGTCCCAACCTCGATCACGTGTGGTGCACCACTGCCCTGCTCCGGAGCCGGTTGATCATGGAATTCACCTACGAAGCCATCGCCAAGAGGATCGACCATTCCCTACTCGGGCCGACCTTGACGGACGCCGAACTGGAAGAGGGCTGCCGGCTCGCCGCAAAATACAAGGTGGCCAGCGTCTGCATCAAGCCCTACGCGGTGGCTCTCGCCGCCGAGATTCTCGAGGGTTCGGGCGTATTGGTCGGGACGACCATCGGCTTCCCGCATGGCGGGCATACCACGTCGGTGAAAGTGTTTGAGTCCGAGCGGGCGATCGCCGACGGGGCAACTGAACTCGACATGGTCATCAACATCGGCCATGCCATCGAGGGCCGCTGGAATCAGGTCCAGGCCGAGCTCAACGCAATCACCCGGACGGCGCACGACGGTGGTGCCATCCTGAAAGTGATCTTCGAGAATTGCTATCTCACGGATGAACAGAAGATTCGACTCTGTCAAATCTGTGGAGACGTGGGCGCCGACTACGTGAAGACCTCGACAGGCTATGGGACCGGCGGAGCTTCGCACTCCGACCTGATCCTGATGAGGAAGGCCGCTCCTCCGCATGTGAAGCTCAAAGCCGCCGGCGGAATTCGCGACCTCGACGCTGCCATCGCAGTCGCCAAACTCGGTTGCGATCGGATTGGTGCCAGCAAGACCGCAGAGATCCTCGACGAGCTCACCGCGCGATCGGCTCGCTAAGAGCCTGTCTCTGAAGGTCAGGATTCACCGGGAAATGGGTGTCAGGAGTTCCGAGTACGTACGGAACCCGTGGCACCCGGCGTCAGCGGCACGGCTGCCTTTGTCTCGCCCGGTAGTGGCGCAGGCCGTTGGCCCCTTTCCTGTGCGCGAGACCGCTTGCCAGGGGCATGGCGACTGTTTCTAAGCCCAGGGGGCTTCCTCAAGGCCATGCTCCACTCTCTCCGCCGTGGCTGGCGGGCCGGCGGCCCGCCAGCCACGGCGGAGAGAGTGGAGAGATTGTGAGTATATTCTTTCTTGAATCACATCCAGGGGCTTGCGCCCCTGGCTATTGACGGTCGCCCCTTCGGGGCTTCCAGAAATCGGCCGATCCGGAACGGCCAAGCCAATACAGCCGGGTGCCACGGGTTGTACTCAAATTCGTCGGTCAACCGCTCTGAGGGCCCCGAAGGGATTACGGCAGGGCCAGCCATACTATGGGTTTGGAACGGGTATGGCTCGGCCCGTGACACCACGTGGTTTCACGTGGAATCCATCCAGAGCGTTGGGATACGTGACAGCAAGAAATGCTGTTCTTGATCCCACAGGAGGCTCGACCGGTTTCACGTGGAACGAATCGCCTAAAAGCGAAGAGGACGAAGGTCTACCCCCTGCCCGCTCATCGGACACCAGGGATTGTCCCCTGCTTCAGCAGTAGCGATAAGACCGCCCTGCATGCCGTGGATCAGCCCCGAGCCGGGGCCTCGAACAGCTCGACGCGATCTGTGTGCCCAACGACGAGGAGGTCGCACAGGCCAAAGAAGAAGCCGGTATCGAGAACGCCGGCAACCTGACGAAGTCGGAGATCGAGCCCCTCAGGGTCATCACTCTCGGCGAACCGGCAGTCGATGATCCCGTTCCCACCATCCGTGAGATAAAGGCGGCCGTCGCTCTGAGTCCGAATCGACGTGCTGGCCCCAAGCTGCGCGAGTTTCGCCTGGGTGTGCTTGAGGCCGAACAGGCTGACCTCGATGGGGAGAGGCATCGTCGCGCCGAGACGTTCGACCCGCTTCTCCGCCGTGATGATCGTGACCTTACGCCGTGCGGTAGAGACCACAATCTTCTCGCGGAGGAGCGCCCCGCCCCGTCCCTTGATCATCCGGAACTGCGAATCGACCTCGTCAGCCCCGTCGAGGTTCAGGTCGAGGAAGGCCACCTCATCGAGCTCGCGGAGCGGGATGGCGAGTGAGCGAGCCAGCTCTTCGGTGGCACCGCTTGTCGGGACTCCGACAAACTCAAGGCCTTCGGCTAAGCGTCGATCTCCGAGCAAGCGAATGGTGAGGCTGGCAGTTGTTCCCGAACCGAGTCCCACGACCATCCCACTCTCGACCAGGGCGGCAGCGGTCCAGGCCGCCTGGTGTTTCGCGGGATCGCTCTCACTCATGACGTCGACGTGCCCCACCAATCCAAAGGCCGAGTCTAGAGAGAGAAATCTCTAGAAAAGAATCGGGGCGACCAGATTCGAACTGGTGACCTCCTGCTCCCAAGGCAGGCGCGCTAACCAGGCTGCGCTACGCCCCGAATCGTTTGGACCACGGCATGTTACGATCAATCTGGCAGGTAGGTCAAGGTCGGCTCGAGAAGTCTTTCTGAAGGCATCAACCGATCGAGGCAATTCAGGAACCTCTCAAGGTCGATCGGCTTGCGAAAGACGGCGGTAAACGTGCGGCGAATCGAGGCGAGCGTAGGCGGATCAAGGATCTCGCCCGTCATCAGGATCAGCGGGACGGACGGGTAGCGGGCCCTGATCCAGTGGGCCAGACCTCGGCCGTCAAGGTTCGGCATCGAGAGATCGGTCACGATGACCTGGGGCCGTTGAAGGTCGCAGTGGGAGACAGCCTGCGCCCCCGAGGAGGCAACCATGCATGAGTGGCCGGCCCCCTTCACCACTTGGTGGAGCTGGCGCAAACTCGGCGCATGGTCATCCACAAGGAGGACGTACGGCTTCGCTCCGCCCACCCGAAAGGTGGTGGTGAGAATGGGTGCAGCGCTCGGCATGGTGGTCGCTCACAAGGAAGGACGAACGGTCAAGGGCCAGGACACCCTGAGGTGCAAGCCATCATGAGAGTTGAGAGTCATCGTGCCCCCGTGCGCCGAGAGGACTCGCGCCAGGAGCGGCAAAGCCAGCGGGTCGGACCGATCGGAGCTGGCACCGGATCCTCCGATACCGACAGCCGACGGTTCGTCCCACTCTACCAAGAACTGATCTTCATAAATTCCCCACCCCAACTGGGCTGGCTGCCCGAATTCACCAACCTCGGCGCGCCAGAGAATAAACGTATTGAGGCACTCAGGAAGCCGAACCGGGTCGAAATCACCGACGTCGGACGTCTTCGGTGGAACCAGGGTGAGTGTCCGATTTCGGGCCGCCATCGCTTTCATCCACGAAGGCCCCCGCTCTTCCATGACGAGCGACAGCGAAGCCCTGATCGGAGTCAGCGTCAACGGCCTGCAAATGGCCTGGAGACGATCGAAGACGAGCTCGACCTCCTTGTAACGTTGATCGAGATCTCCCCAGAGCGGCGACGCCACATGGGAAGCGTCACGCTTCGTCAGATAGAGGCTCAGCTTGAGCGAGTTCAGCGTGTTCCGGCACTGGTGGCAGAACCCTCCGAGGATGTCGTGTAAGGCGCGGACTTTCGACGGGCTCGACGCGACCCCGATCAGGGAACGCGCCAGGTCGTCTTCCTGCATTGCCTGAACCATCTGAAGATCCATCTCGGATGCGTTTCGGGCCTCTTCGCCGAACGAACAGGACCAGGCCTCCTCGCCGGGCCAAAGAGAGAAACTCATGATTGAGAAGGAGGAAACGAGAACGAATTGAATCGCAAACAAGGTGCCATCGAGCCCGATTCGCCGTCATAGCGTGCCAGGCACTCCCACATGGTTAATTTATGCCATGTGACGTAATTTCTCGAGCCCTCGCTGTTTCGCTGTCCGACACTTTGGATTCTCCTTTCCATAGCGAGCCCGACGAAATGGGAAGCCCAAGTGCTAATTTCCGCAACCCGGCAGCGTGCTCACACCACAAGCGTTCGCCCTGGGAAAATGGAGTGATGGGCCGCGCTTCACATGTCGAGGTTCGGAGGATTCAAACTCGACGGAGTCGGGAGCGATCGAGGCCGAGTCGAGTCGGAGTGAGGAACGTCTGGTGAGTGCTGAATGGAGTGATGTCTCGGGGCTGAGGCGACCAACGGAGACAGGCGTGGAGATCACGTTCAACGTGATCTCCACGCCTGTTGAGAGGAGCATCAGGTCCAGGTTTCGAGCACGAACCCGGCGGTGATTCTACTCGCCGCGAATCAGGGTGGTGACGCGATCGAACTCTTCCTGAGAATTGAAGTCGATCACGATCTGGCCCCGGTCGCGGCTCTTGACCCGGATGAGGACCGGGGTGCCAAATCGCGTATGGAGGTGCTTCTCAAGCTCGAGGACGTGGGGCATCTTCCCACCGCCGGAGGTGACCCCCTGCTCGGCTGGATCCTTGCGGATCCGGGTTCGTGCCGGAGTCGGTTCGCCGGTGGCGACGAGAGCCTCGGTCTGTCGGACCGACAGATTCTCAGCGATGATTCGCTGAAAGGCACCGATCTGGCTGTCCGCGTCCGGCAGGCCGAGGATGGCGCGGGCGTGCCCTTGGGAGATCTTCTTGTTCCGGACCGCGTCCTGGATCTCTTCCGGGAGGTCGAGAAGGCGGATCAGGTTCGAGACGGTGGAACGGTCGAGCCCGAGTCGGCTGGCCAGTTCTTCCTGGGTGCCCCCGTAGTTATTGAGGTAGTCGCGGAAGGCCACCGCCTTTTCCAACGCATTCAAGTCCTCGCGCTGGAGGTTCTCGACCATGGCGAGCTCGCTGACCCGCTGGTCGTCGAGGTCCATGACCCGTGCCGGGATCTCGTGGAGCTGCGCTTCAATGCTCGCCCTGAGCCGGCGTTCGCCCGCGACCAGTTGATAGCGGTCGTTGACAGCGCGGACGAGAACCGGTTGAAGCATGCCGTGCTGGCGGAGCGAGTCGGCCAGCGCCGCGATCTCGGCCGAGTCGAACTGCCGTCGCGGCTGGAACGGGTTGGGATCGATCAGGTTGATCGCGACAAAAGTCAGGTCGCTGGCGTCGACGGATCCGGGGTCGAAGCCCCCTTCGTCACGACCCAGGAGTGACTCCAGGCCGCGTCCGAGTCGTCGCTTATTCACGGTCGATGACCTCCATGGCAAGTTCGGCGTAGGCCCAGGCGCCCCGGGCTCTCGGGGAATAGTCGAGCACGCTGACGCCGTGGCTCGGCGCTTCGCTAATATGAACATCGCGAGGGATGAGAGTATCGAAGACAGTCTCTTCGAAGTAGCCGCGAACTTCCTCGGCGACCTCGTTGGCAAGGTCGAGCGCCGGGTCGTACATCGTCAGGACGATCCCGCCAATCTCGAGCCGGTGGTTATCCTTGGCCTTGGTCTGCCGGGCAAGGTCGATGATTTGCGAGAGTCCCTCCATGGCGAAGTACTCGCACTGGATCGGGATATAGACCTCGGCCGAGGCCCCCAGCGCGGCGCGGGTGAGCTGCCCCAGCGAAGGGGGACAGTCCAAGAACACGAAGTCGTAGCCGCTCAACTCGCCATTGAGTTGTTGGCGGAGTGTCGAGGCCCGCTGACGATTCGAGGCGGAAAGGGCGTCGGCGTCGGCCAAGCTCTGCGATCCGGGCAGGACGAAGAGTTTCGGCTGCGACGTCTCGACCACCGACTCCGCCAGCGGCCGGCCAGCCAGGAGCGGATGGCGCTGGGCGGGCTCAACACCGAGTCCGCTGGTGGCGTTGCACTGGGGATCGACATCGATCACCAGCGCGGATCGGCCTGCCTTCGCGAGGCCCGCGGCAAGGTTGATCGCGGTGGTCGTCTTGCCGACCCCCCCCTTCTGGTTGGCCACGCTGATGATCTTGGCCACGTCTCGGCAATCTCCGTCCGGGTTCGATCGCGCAAGGGGCGACCGACGGACGGGTGGAAGACCGTTCCGAGATCGGGCGTCCCTGCCCGCAGAAGTGTGTGACCAAGGCCGCGAGGCCCCGGTCGTCGCGGATCGTATCCGGGTCGGGAAATGGTGTAAAGCTCAAGATCGGAAGCGGTTTTCAGGCGGGATTGCCCCGTCCTTCGCGCGGTCCCTTGGTGCACTCGATAGAGATGTTGATCCTTGAGGGTTTTGGCCGAGCGGCTCCTTGGACTCACAGTTCAAGCGAGTGGAACAAGCCGTTCGGCCTCCGCCTCGAGCGCAAAGCTATAGGCGAGGGGGTAGAGGGGCTTGGCATCGTGACCTCGGAGGACCTCAGGCAGCGAAGCAAGCTGCTCGCGACAATACGCGCGGATCGCGTCGAGACGGGGAAGCGGTCCAACGAGCTCACCCGAACGGACGATCGGGACGAGCAGGGGCACGCCGTCGGACTTCTCGTCCGCCTTCGTCACGCGGTCGCATGAAAATCGTCCGGCAGCGTCACGGAACCGGTACACCTGCTTCGCCATCGGATAGGTCTTCTTGCCGGTACTTCGCTTGATCCTCCCCTCACCGTTGAGCTCGACGAGCTTGTAGACGATGGACAGGCTCGGAGCGTCTCGGCTTGTGATCAGGTCTGTGCCGACCCCAAACGAATCGAAGGGCGCTCCCTCCGCTACCAGGCGAGCGATCGCCGCTTCGTTCAGATCGCCGCTGCCGATGATCTTGACCGAAGTGCGGCCTGCGGCGTCAAGGATGGCTCTGACCTGGAAGGCCAGCGCAGAGAGGTCGCCGCTGTCGAGCCGAATCGCCTGGATCGGCGGTTCGATCGCCGCTGCAAGGCGAACCCCTTCCTCGGTGTCGTAAGTATCCACGAGCAGAGTCGAGGCGTTGGGAAAGATCTCAGCAAAGGTCTGAAACGCCTCGGCCTCGGTGGGGAACGCCTGGACCCAGGAATGAGCCATCGTCCCCACACAAGGGATCCCCAGCCGGATGGCGGCCTCCACGTGACTCGTCCCCGCACAGCCGGCGATGTACGCCGCCCGCGCCGCGAGGTAGCCGGCGTGAGGACCGTGGCCGCGCCGGGCTCCGAAGTCGAAAACAGGGCGGCCTTGGGCGGCCTCGACCAGTCGCGCGGCTTTCGAAGCGACCAGGGTCGGGTAGCCAATCGAAGCGAGGAGAAACGTCTCGACCCATTGCGCCTGGGACAACGGGGCCTCGACCCGAATCAGTGGTTCTCCCGCAAAGACAACCGATCCTTCGGGGGCCGCCCAGACATCGCCCTCGAACCGCAGCGAGAGGAGCGAATCGAAGAACGAGGGAGCGATCCCCGAGAGCGCCGGGAGCCGTCGAATCGCATCGACCTGCTCGGCGGAAAAGGCCAGCCGCAGTAAGTCGCCGATCGCTTGTTCCAAGCCGGCGAAGACGAGGAACGAACGGTCGTCCGGGAGCCGACGCACGAACATCTCGAACGTGGCTCGATCGCGGTCCTTTCCCGCCTGGGCGTAGCCCGCCATCATCGTGACCTGATAGAGGTCCGTTGCGGCCCCCAGGGCGTCGGGGTCTGGCCAGAGAGAGACGGGAGGAGCCGGGAACAAAGGGGAGTCCTCTCAAGGGAAGCGGAGCAGGGAAGGTCGTTTCACGCGGCTGCGCAAGGCATCGTCCGACAGCCCGGCCGGCTTCAGTACCAGGATCGCGCTGGATCGGATCGCGTTGCGGGCCAATGCCGACCCGGGCGCGATATCCAGTAAGGTCACCGGGTCGAGAGCTTCGTCGCGGATCTCAAGCACACGCTCCTTGGTGCCGGGAGGAAGGACCGGCTCGACACCAGCATCGAACAGGGCGTCATCGAGGATCGCCCAGTTCTCAGACTGACGGAGAACGTCGTCGAGGCCTTCCACAAGCCGGAACGGGTAGCGCCCTTGAAGAAGCAGATAGAACGCGAGCGGACGCCGCCCCAGGACGATCAGTTCGGGCTCTCGGCCCGTTGACGGCGGGACAATCTGGGGCAGGGCGGTGACGACGTCCCGAAGGGTCGAAGTCTCCTGGTAGAACCGGGCGAACGAGAAGCAACGCGCGGCCGTGCTCCACTGAATGCCGAACCCAATGAGGCAGCAAACCAGGATTGGGAGCAGAGGACACAGCGGCCTGGATTGCATCTCAGCGCAATCCTTGAGTGGGACCGAGGGAAGAAGCTTGACGAGCAATCCGGCGACGAGCAGCCAGCCCGCAAGATGCAAGGGGAGCCAGAGCCGAGCATACGGATGATAGAACGGCGTGAGGATCGAGAGAATAAGCCACCAGCTCCCGAGCATACGGAAAGTAGAACTCTTCGCGACCAGGAGCCAAGGAGCGGCGGCCAGCCCGACCCACCAGGGAAGACTGCTCAACGAAGCAAGGACCAGCCCCCCTCCCAGCAGCCCGACGAGGAGTTGCGTCCGTTTCGGCTGTGAGTTTGAGGCGAGGAGAGCGCTCCCATTTCTCGACCAAGCGCAGGCGAGCCAAGCAACGAACCAGGTGAATGCTCCCCAGACGACTCCTCCCGACAGGGCGACAAGCTGGGCTTGCTGTTGCTTCCAGTAGGGAAACCACTGCGCCAGTCCCCCCAGGTAGCTCCGATGGTGGGTCAAGAGTGCGTGGTAACCCCCGTGCCGTTCGACGAACTGAAACCAGGGCCAGTAGACCAGCAAGGCCACACCAGCCGCGATCACGCTCAGAGGAATCGGACCGAATCGAAGTTGGCGGACCGACAACCACGACCGCCGCAGATCCGAATGCCAGACCAGGCCCACCAGAGCGGCGAGGGCAACGATCGCCCCGGCGAGCCATCCGTTGTACTTGAACTGCTGCGCCAACCCGACGCCGAGTCCGAGTGCGAGCGCCCGTCCCAACGTCGGCTTCTCCAGGAAACGCCCCCCTAGCCCGATCGCGATCAGCCACGCGAGTCCAAACGGAACATCGGTCAACGCCTTTCGGGAGAAGGCGACGTGCGGCATCGAGAGAGCCGCCAGGGCCGCGGCTGCGGCTCCCGCACCGGCCCCGAAGGTCCGCCGACCCACCCAGGCCGCGACCGGGATCGTGGCCACTCCACAGAGGGTTGACGCGAGGATCACCGAGACGTCGGAGATCCCAACGACAAAGTCGCAGAGCCCCACCAGAATGGGAAACCCAGGGGGGGCGTAGGCGATCACCATCGGGTCGAGCCCGGCGAGCCCGTGCGGCGCCATCGACCAGAGCCCCGACAAGGCGTAGATTCCCTCGTCGAAGTGATTCAGGCCGAGCGCTCCATAGCCCCAGAACCGAAGCCCGGCCCCCAACACGGTGAGGATCGAGACGGCAAGCAACTCGCGGCGGGTCGAAGGATCAAAGCGACTCATGGGGGCCGATCTTAATCGAAACCGACACGAATCTCATCACGTGAGGATGACGAACTTCGCCCTGTTTCACGTGGAACCGCCGGGAGGATCTTGCCCCCAGCACCTCGGCCCCAAAACCGGGGGCTCGAAGTCGAACCCACGACCACCCGGAACCGCGACGCTTGGCTTGGCAACCCACCGGGAAGAACCGCTCGTCCGGTTGACGTCGGCGCGGAGGAACTTTACCCTCGGTGGGTCTCTTCTTTGATCGCTGATACCAATCCAAAAACACAGGCCACCGGGGTTCCGCGTATGGTCACTCTCTTTACCGACCCGCGGATGCTCGACCACATTCCGCCTGCCGGGCACCCGGAGCGTCCGGAACGTCTCAAGGCCATCCTGCGACATCTCGAACGAACCGGGTTGCTCGCTTCCTGTCCCAAGGGGATGATCCGCGAGGCGACTCATGAGGAGCTGCTGCGCGTCCACACGCCCGGCTACTTGCAACACCTCGCCGACTTCGAGGCAGGGGGCGGGGGGTCGATCGAGGAGGATACCTGGCTTTCCTCGGGTTCAGGCCTCGCAGCGCGTCTCGCAGCAGGAGCCGCCGTCGAGGCTGTCTCCGCCGTGGTTGAAGGGCCGAGCAAACGTGCCCTCTGCCTGGTCCGTCCCCCTGGCCACCACGCGAGACCGGGCGAGCCGATGGGGTTCTGTCTCTACGGAAACATCGCGGTCGCGGCGGCCGATGCAATCCACCGGCTCGGGATGAACCGCGTCCTGATTGTCGACTTCGACGTACACCACGGCAACGGAACCCAGGAAATCTTCTACGACGATCCGGCCGTCGCCTTTCTCTCCATTCATCGGTTCCCGTTCTACCCGGGCACGGGCGCCGCCGACGAGACTGGGACGGGGAGGGGACTCGG
Source organism: Singulisphaera acidiphila DSM 18658 (assembly GCF_000242455.2). Taxonomy (GTDB): domain Bacteria; phylum Planctomycetota; class Planctomycetia; order Isosphaerales; family Isosphaeraceae; genus Singulisphaera; species Singulisphaera acidiphila. Next base: position 2,143,299 of record NC_019892.1, on the reverse strand, counting down.
ACTGACAAGGAACATCCCCCTGCCCGCTCATGTTTCCCGGGCCGACTATCACGCGGCGTTCCGGGCCGAACTGGAATCCTTGGCCGATCGGATTCGCCCCGAGCTCGTTCTGATCAGCGCGGGGTTTGATGCCCACGAAGAGGATCCGGTCGGCGGCCTGGGCCTGCTGGAAGAAGATTTCGAAGTCCTGACTCGCGACCTCATCAATGTCGCTGAAACGCATGCGGAGGGAAGAATCGTGAGTGTCCTCGAAGGGGGTTACAACATTTCGCGGCTCGCGGGATGTGTGGAGGTCCATCTCCGAAGCCTGGGCGCAGGGCAGGTAGACCCTCAATGAGCGACGACTCTGAAACGACGGCCGTGACAACCTCCTCACCCGCACGTCCACGACGACGTCTCCCATTCTTCGCGCGTATCCTGGCCGCGATGTTGCTAGGGGTGATCGCCGGTCTGGCGTTCGGCCCGCGCGCGGAGCCGCTCGGCCAACTCGGCAACGTCATCATTGGTTTGATCAAGACCCTCGCGGCGCCTCTGCTTTTCTTCGCGGTCGTGGACGCATTCCTGCGCACCCAGATTCGACTCCGGAGCGGACTGATCATGCTCGCCATCACCGCGACCAACGCGGTGCTAGCGGTCCTCATCGGCCTCACGCTCTCGAACACCCTTCGTCCCGGCGATCACCTCACGGTCTCGAAGGCTCTAGCCACGCACGCGCAGTCCGAAATGGCCGTGCCGGAGGCGAAGAAGATTGACTTCATGCGCGAGCTGACGAACTACATCCCCAACAGTGTCGTCCGCCCGTTCCTCGACAACTCGATCATCTCCATCATCGTCCTCGCCCTGCTCTCGGGCATGGCGTTGCGACAGGTGAAGAACGAGCAAGCAGCGCACGGGGATCACGCCTATCGCGTGGTTGAGCAACTTGTCGCCACGCTCTATCGAGCGCTCGAGGTCGTTCTCGGCGGAGTGATCGCATTCGTCCCCCTGGCGGTCTTCGGCGTCGTCGCCAAGATGATCGGCCAGGAAGGGTTCTCCCCACTGGTTGGTCTGGCCGCCTACGTTGGGGTCGCCGTCCTCGGGTTGGCGATCCAAGTGCTGGTGGTCTACCAGGCCTGGATCGTCTTCGTTTCCAAGCGAACGCTACGAGAGTTTTGGACCGGAGCGCGGGATGCCGTTGTGTACGCGATGGGAGCGAGCAGTAGCCTCGCGTCACTCCCGGTCACACTCCGTTGTCTCGACCGCATGAACGTGTCGCCGCAATCCGCCCGACTCGCGGCCTGCGTCGGAACGAACCTGAATAACGATGGGATTCTGCTCTACGAGGCGATGGCCGTTCTCTTTGTCGCGCAGGTCTACGGCATCGAGCTTACCGTCGGACAGCAACTGCTGACGGCTGCGTCGTGCGTGATCGCCGGGATCGGCATCGCGGCGGTCCCCGACGCGGGCTTGATCTCGCTCGCCCTGGTGCTTGCCACCGTCGGGCTGCCGCTCGAAATTCTCCCGCTACTCCTCACTGTCGACTGGCTACTCTCACGTTGCCGCGCCATGACGAACGTGACGAGTGATATCCTCGTCGCCGTTCTGCTCGACCGATTCGATCGAGAGGGGAGTAGACCAATTGAAGAGGGCGGATCCAAAGCTTGAGAATCAAGCTCCAAGCCCGGTGGAAGCCACCGGGCGATTTCCGCCTCACGCCGCTTAAGGTGAGTAATGACCCCGACGGGATTCGAACCCGTGTTGCATGCGTGAAAGGCATGTGTCCTAGACCAGGCTAGACGACGGGGCCTTTCGTTCAGCGGCGAAGCATCAAACAGCTCTCTCGCAACCGCGAAGTTGAACGTGAGGAGGTGTATCTCATCACGGTTCGACTCGGTCGGTAAACCTGAGAGAAAAGCACACCGAAGGAGGGGGTGGATCCAAAGTTTGAAATTCAAACTTCAATCCCGGTAGAAACCACCGGGTGATTTCCGCCCCTTGCCGCTTAAGGTGAGCAATGACCCCGACGGGATTCGAACCCGTGTTGCATGCGTGAAAGGCATGTGTCCTAGACCAGGCTAGACGACGGGGCCTTTCGTTCAGCGGCGAGGAATAATGTACCCAGCCGAGGGGGATCGGTCAAGCCGAGGGTTGAAGAAGTTTCTCGAGACTTTTCGGCAGGTTCGGAAACGGTTCAAACCCGTTGCGACTTCGACGTCGAGCCGTTAGCCTTTGTGGACCGCGCGAGTGAACACGCCATGAGTCGGGAGAGCGAGGGGCGTCACCATGTTGAAGATCTTGCTGATGACGGGCGATGCAGGCGAGGCACAAGAGATCTACTACGCCAAGTACCGCCTGGAAGAAGAGGGGTGGCAGGTTCACATCGCGGCTCCTGAGAAACGAGCCTTCCTCTCCGTCGTTCACGACTTCGAGCCCGGGTTCGACACGTACACCGAGAAACCCGGCTATCGGGTCGAAGCGGACCTTGGTCTCGCCGATGTCGAGCCCACGTCCTACGACGCCTTGGTCTTACCAGGCGGACGCGCTCCCGAATATCTTCGGAACCGGCCCAACGCCGTCGCCATCGTCCGACACTTCGTCGAATCCGGCAAACCGATCGCGGCCAACTGTCATGGCCCCTTACTCTTGATCGTGGCTGGAGGCGTCAAGGGGAAGACTCTGACCTGTTATCCCGACCTCGAACCTGATGTTCGCGCGGCAGGCGCAGAGTTTGTGAATCGCGACGTCGTGGTCGACGGGACACTCGTGACGGTCCGAGGATGGCCGGACAATGGCCCCTGGATGCGCGAGTTCGTCCGCGTCCTCAAAGGGAGGGCGGGAGCCGAATCGACGAACTGAGCCCCGCGTTCGCGAGACGTGGAAAAATGAGTTGCAGAATCTGGGAAGGAACCGCGCTGAGGCCCGAGAGAGCCTCACGTGATGCCACCAGAAAGAACTCAGGCGGCCAGCCGAGTCGCGATCAATTCCAATCAATTCAACTCAACTCAAACCTGGGTCCGGCCTGACCGGACTCGGATTGGACTCACTCGGCTTCGATTGGCTTTGGATGGCCTCGTACACCTCGCGGCGATGTACGCTCACATCCTTTGGGGCGTCGATTCCAAGGCGCACCTTATCACCCCGAATCTCAATCACGGTAATCGTGATGTTATCGTTGATGATGATGCTCTCGTTCTTCTTGCGGGAGAGAACCAGCATCGCCGCTCCCCTCTGAGCCAAGCATCCTTGGCGAGACCCGTTCATCACGGGAGGCACATCTTCGAAGTCGATACGTCGTAGAGGTCTTCCGTCATCACCAGCGACGGGATCGACATCCTCATTACAACTTTACACGCCGAAGATAGGGGGTCAAGGGGCCGTGGGAATTTCACTTGCTCGAAGACCAGGAAAGCTGGGTAACTTCCCTGACCTGAGCGAAGCGATGGCGTGAGAGGCGTGAGACGTTGAAATGAGTCAATTATCGAGTTCGGAGGAGTAGCGGCGATAAAGGTTACCGAGGCCGAGATCGAAGATTTCCGCTTCGATATCTTCCGGTTCCGCCGGGTGAATCGTTTCTCGAAGTTCCACAATAAGAAGTTCGAGGAACTTGGCCCGAGCGCGCTGGAGCGTTTTCCGGAACGCTTCGGGAGTCACCGTCGTGCGGTTTTGTTCGCCGAGTTGCTGGGCGAGCTCGTCGATCGATGCCTTCGGATTCCCCACGCGAAGGTGGAGCACCGTCGCGTAACGATTCTTCGGCGTATTGACTTCGTAGGTATCCAGCCGGGTCCAGACCCGTTTGATCACGGCTTCGCGCCAGACGCGATCGTAGTCGGCGTCAGGGCTCGCTGGGTCGAGAAGGTCGCCGGGAGGAAGAGGCTGAATCTTCTTCGCTCGGAAGTGATCGATAATCAGGCGGTGGAGGACGGTCCGCAAATAGTCGCGAAACCGGCCCTTGTTGTTGTCCGCCCCGGCGAGCTTATGCGTGAGGAGTTTGGTCCAAAACTCCTGAAAGACTTCGTCCGCCAGATTTCGATCGCGCAGCTTGAGCCGAAGGTATCGTTCTACCGCGTCATGGTAGCGGCCGATCAACTCGCGCATCGCCGCCTGACCCACCGGACCAGGGCAGTGCGCATTGCGAATCGTTGTCCAGCTCGTCTCCAGGTCGGTCAGATTTTCACCCGACATTGGAGTGGCCCCTGAATCGGGGAGGTCCATGATCTGGCCCACCTCAGTTGGACGTTCCCGCTCCCGAGAGAGTTTCACGTGGAACTTCACTTGATGTCGTAGACCGTGGAGAAATCGCCCGGTCGCCCTTATGAGACTCGACGCCATCGAACCTGTCAAGCAGGGGGTTGATGGCGATGGTAATTTCCGGGGTCAAGTGCGCGGCAGACCCTCTTGATTGGTCGAGCCGGCATCCTCTTTGGTGTCAAGGGCCCCGAACAAGTACGCCCGGCAGGATTCGAACCTGCGACCGACGGTTTAGAAAACCGTTGCTCTATCCACTGAGCTACGAGCGCAAATGATGGTTGGCATGCCGGCCAAGAGGGCAAGTGGCCGGTTGGTGAAATGCGCCCGGCAGGATTCGAACCTGCGGCCTGCGGTTTAGGAAACCGCCGCTCTATCCACCTGAGCTACGGGCGCGATTATCGTTTGCGTGCACGATTCTGCTCGAAGAGGCGGTATGCTGTCAACGCCGGGAATACATGACTCTCAGAAATCGTGCAACTTGGGGGTTCGACCGAGTGGTCGTGGCCCCCAAAATCTTGGGGAGGTCCTGCCATGGCGGTCGGCGAACGGGTGGCGCTCGTGACGGGAGGATCCCGAGGCATCGGCCGGGGGATCGTCGGTGAGCTGGCCGCTCTCCAGTACTCGGTCGTCGTCAACTACCGGTCGGATGGCGAAGCCGCCGAGTCCGCCTGTCGTGAAGCTAAGGACCGAGGAGCCCCGCGTGCTCTCGCGATTCGTGCCGACGTTGCCGACCTCGACGCAGGGCGACTCTTGACGGAGCGGACCCTGGCTGAGTTCGGCCGGATCGACCTCTTGGTGAATAATGCAGGGGTTGCGCCCGCGACTCGTCTCGACCTTCTGACCACGACGGCCGAGAGCTGGGATCGGGTCCTCGGAATCAACCTGCGCGGTCCTTTCTTCCTGACCCAGGCCGTGGCCGCAACAATGGTCGAGTTGCTTCGAGCCGGCACCGTCACCGACCCTCAGATCATTTTCGTGACCTCGATCTCGAGCGCATTCGCCAGTGTCAACCGAGGCGAGTATTGTGTCTCGAAGGCCGGGTTGAGCATGGTCGCACAGCTCTTCGCCACTCGGCTCGCCGACGAAGGAATCCGCGTCAACGAGGTTCGGCCCGGGATCATCGCCACCGACATGACCGACGCCGTCCGCGACGTCTACGATCGGCGGATCGCCGCAGGCCTCGTCCCGATCCGACGCTGGGGAACTCCGCTCGATGTCGGCCGAGCCGTCGGGGCGCTGGCGGCCGATTCGTTCCCGTACACGACCGGGGAAGTCTTCCATGTCGACGGCGGTCTACACCTTCGTCGACTCTGAGCCGACCGAAACGGAACCTCCGATTCCTCGCAATTCCAACCCGCGAGCGTCACCCCGGGCCTTCTCGGGCGTACTCCCGATGACCTTGTTAGCCACGCCGACGTGGATGATCCAACTCAGCGGGGCTTCGCTGCCTGGCCAAGGGTAGGGGGGGTCGACGAAAGTCCGGGTTCGGGTACAATTCTCCCGTCGGCTCAGGTCGAAGCGCATCACCTCCATCGTTTCGCTCGAACCGGGTTTGCGATCAGGTCGGGATCGTCATTTCCGGCCAATCCACCGTCCGCGTCCTATAAGAAAGATCTGGAGACGACGGCTGCAAATTGCCCGAGCCCTCCAGAACATTGAAGAGACAGACGGCGTACGAGAGGGAAAGCGTTCCCGGTCGATGTCGCGAGTTGGCTACGGGAGTGTCAATGTCCGAGGGTGCCACCACCAACGCCAGTAAACCCCAGCCGAGGATTGGCAGCTACCGACTGCTCCACTCACTCGGCACAGGGGGGATGAGTTCGGTCTTCAAGGCCGTCCACGTCGAGACCGGCCACGAGGTGGCGGTCAAGGTGCTCCCTCGCGCGTTGGCCAAGAACACGACCCTCCTCCAGCGCTTCATCCGCGAGGCAAAGAGCGCCGAGTCGCTCGAACATCCCAACATCGTTTCGATCTACGATCGAGGCGTCGATCAAGGGCGCCACTACCTCGTCCTCGAATTCGTGGAAGGGGGCGACCTTCACGATCAAGTGCGGCAAGGTGGCCCTCTCGGGATTCGCGAGGCGGTCGCGGCCATACGCTCGGTCGCGACCGGGCTCCAATACGCGGCCAGCCAGGGCTTGATCCATCGCGACATCAAGCCCGCGAACCTGCTGATGACCCCATCAAAGCTGGTCAAGATCATCGACCTCGGCCTGGCCCTTCAGGCCGAAAGCGAGGACGAGCGCGTCACGCGAGAAGGGACCACGGTCGGCACAGTCGACTATATGTCGCCCGAGCAGGCGAGGGACAGCCGGGCCACGAGCGAACGGAGCGACATCTATTCGCTCGGCTGTACCTTCTACTTCTTGCTCACGGGTGCGCCTCCGTTTCCCGGCGGCGACATCGCCGATAAGTTGAGCCGGCATTGCACCGAGCCTCCGCCGGACTCGAGGAAACTTCGCCCCGAGATTCCTGGCCCCTTGGCCCTTCTGATTCGACGGATGATGGCCAAGCGGCCCGAAAACCGGTTCGCGAACTACGCAGAGTTGATGGACGAACTCGACGTCGTTCCGACTGGCGAGGAGGGCCTCCCTCAGAATGACGACGAGCCCGAACTCCTCTTCGCCCTGATGGACGAGGACGGCGAGGGCGAAGACGACCCCGCAACCACGCTCAACGCAATGGCCGAGCCCGTCTTCGCTCTGATCGATGAAACCGACGACGAAGAGGAGCCCCCCAGCGAACTTCCCGCGGACATGCTCGAGCTGCTCGAGCCTGAACCCAAGCGACTGACCGGGAAAAGCGGACCGAGAGAGCCATCGGCTCCCCAGCGCGAGTTGAGCATGGCGGAACTCGCCTCGCTGGACGACCCCGCCCCGGTGAGCGTTCCGGTCCGAAGAACGGCACCGCTCGCGCCCTCAACCCGATCGACCGGCCCCGGCCTGTTGGCTGATGCACTCCTCGAGGATGAAGAGAACGATGCACTCGAACACGCCTCGTATCTGTCGGGGTCGCGCACCTACGACGATACGACCAAGAAGTTGGTGCTCACTTACTCGCTGCTCGGCTTAGGGCTGATCGTTTTCGTCATCGGGGTCCATCAGCTCTACCTCGCCTCACGGCCGTCACCGATCGTCCAGGTGGATCGGCATGAGCTTCCAGCGACATCGTCGGCTCCAGAACCGGTCGATACCCCGGAAGCTCAGCCAACCCCTACGCCTCCCCGACTGGCTTCGACTCAGCCCATGACGCCAGCGGTCACGAAGTCGCCTCGCCGGCCGGCGACCACGGAAGCCGTGTCGGCAACGGCCTGGGTCGAGCCGGATGACCCGGTCACGGCGGTGCTCCCGGAACCTGACTATGGCCCCGAACTCGAGCGGCAGTTTGTGCCAGCCTGGGCGAGGAACCGAGTTCCCGATCGTCTCGGCGATCACTTCTTTACCGTTCAGCGTGCGGTCGATCCTCGCGATCCCAATCAGAAGCATGCGCTGAAGCCGGCGCTTGAAGCCGCCATCGGAGGAACGATCGAGGTCGCCGACCACGGCCCCTTCTTCGAAGACGACATGCGGATTCGCGGCGACGCGCTGATGATCCGAGCTCGCGACGGACACCGGCCGATCGTCTGCATCGAGCCCCCCCAGCTCGATGTGGTTTGGGAGCAGCCGGCCGTGGTCATCCTTGACGGCAAGAATCTCTTCCTCAAGGGTCTTGATCTGATCGTCAACGTCCAGCGCCTGCCACTGGCCCAAACATCCCTCTTCCTCTGCCGAGGAGGGAACCTGACGCTTAGCGACTGCACGATCACAATTCTCAACCCCCAGCGACGCCCCTTCGCCTTGGTTCGCACCGCGAGCTCGCCCCGTCCTTCACGAGTGCGGGTCGAAGAGACGTTGGTCCGAGGTACAGCCTATTCCGCTCTAGCCCTGAACGGTGGCAGCATCGACGCGATCTTCACTCGGTCGGTGGTCGCGAGCGGGGGAGCTCCTCTGATCCAATCAGGGTCTCCGGAGCCGGACTCGGAGCGGACGATTCAATTCGTTCGGAGCTTGCTCTGTAGCCGAGGCGCACTCCTGGAGGTGGATGCCACGTCAGGGCCTGGCCGCCCCCGACCTGTCGCGCTTCGGGCGCTTGGGTCAACGTTCGCCCAAATGGCAGGTGAGGGAACGTCGAGCCTGCTGGTCTCGCCCTTGGAGGAGGCCCGGCCCAACGAGCAGATTCAGTGGGCGGGTGATTTCAACATCTTCGCAGGCTGGCACGATTGGTTCTCGCCCGGTAAAGGGCGGGCGGCCAAGGTGGCCAATCTTGCGGCGGCTCGGGGGATCTGGCCGGAACTGGCGCCCGGAAACATCGAGGACCTCGCGCGATGGCCGATTCCAGTCGCGCCTTATTTGATTGCTCCAGCCGATCTCATGGCACTCGCGTCGGAACGTGCGGGCACCCTGACTCGGGTCGCGTCGCCAAGTCCGTACCTCCTCAACAAGTCATTCGAGCCCTTCAACCGCGTTTCAATCCCCCGGCTCGTCCCGCATTCTCCCCCAAAGCCGACGTCCAAGGTTGGCGTCGCGCCCCGGCCGTCGAGCGCGACGACGCCGACAACTCCGGATCAAGCGACAACCTGGGCGGAGCCCCTCGCCGAGCGCGTGCTCACTTTCAACCTCTCGGCTTCCCCCTGGAATGGCGACCTCGGCCTCTTCCTCCGCGATCACGTGCGACAGGATGACCGGCGACTTCGCGTCTTGGTCAGCGGAAGTGGTTCCCCGTTCTCGACTCCGATCCAACTCCCGGTCGGCCTATCATTGGAGGTCCAGCCCGACCCAGCACGCTCTCCCGACCTTCCCCCGATCATCTGGTCGCCTGTAAAAGGGTCGTCCGGTGAAGCCTTGATTGATGTGCGCGGAGGTGATCTGGTTCTCACCAATGTCCGCCTCACCCGCGACGGCTCAGCGCAGCCGAAGCACCTCATCCGCGTGGAGGGGGGGCATCTGGTTCTCAACCGATGTTGGCTGACGGCTCCCGGCACGGTCGAGCAGGGGGGGGGAGACCTGGTCGCGTTCCGGGCAACAAGCACCGAGCCACGGCCGGAACCTCCCAACCTCTTTCAGACGTCCACGGATCGCTCCATCTGCCTCTTGAACGATACGCTCCTGATCACGGGCGGCGATGCGCTCCAAGCCGAGGTCGGCCGTGGATTCATCGCTTTCACGAATTGCGCCATGGCCGTAGGCGGGACAGCGTTTGAACTTCGGCCTGCCAAGGTTGCCCGGAACCGATTCGACGCGGAACTCTGGATCGACCATTGCACGGTCACCGCCGAGGGGAACTTCGTCAGCCTGGGAACTTGGCCGGGTTCCAACCCTGGTCCGGATCGACCCTGGCTGGTCTCGACGAACGACAGCGTTTTCTTGGCCAGCTACGATCGCAGCAGCGTCGCCACCGAAAGTGTCCTGCTCCGCACTGAGCCGGACTCACTCTCGCGTGGAGCACTCTTCTGGCAGTCAACCAACGACGCATTCGATGTCGCTCATTTCTTGGCACGATCCGGGATTCCTCCCGCGACTCCACGTCGTCCCGACGTCCACCGTCAATGGGTGAAGCTCTGGGGTGAGAGTCACATCCGCAACGTGACGGGGCCGCTTTGGCCCAAAGGCAGTGTCGTGTCGACTCCAAGCGTCCGATTCCACGACCGGCTCCAACCCAGAAGTGTCTCGCCCGCTGACCTTGAGCTTGACCCCAGCTACCACCCCGGCCGCCCCCGACTGAACCTGGGCGCGGACCTCCTCCGCCTTCAGGTAGGGCTGAGGAAGCGTGACCGGCGCTGAGCGGGAAGCGAGGTGGTTCAGCAGTCTCAAAGATCTTCACAAGCGATCGGGACAAAGAACCGGCCTCACTCGATAAGACATTCCCTTCGACAATCCGTCGCACAATTGCGTATTCTTTCGATAGTAGTCTAGGGATCGTTCGACGATTCAGTCGTGCGCGAGGAGGAACGTCCGTTGCCTTTCCATCGACTGATGGGTGATAATCAAAGGATTGAAACAGGGCGTGAGGGCCTTCTAGGGAAGGAGGTCGAGCGAATCATGTCGTTCCTCCGAACATTCACTGGTATCGCAGCACTATTGGCAGTGGCGGTCGACTCAAGTGCTCTCGGGTCGGATCGTAATTCGCCGCCCACCTCAGGATCGATGCCCACGGCAAGTATTCCGGCAGCCGTGAGCGGCTCGTCGGGCTGGCGGAGCTACCCCTTCCCGTACTATCAGACGATCGGTCCCGACGGGCGTCCGGTGACGATTCTTCCGCCGATGCCTCCCCTGATCATGCCGGCCATTCTTGTGCCGGTCGCGGTTCCCCAGCCACCCAACCCCGGTAACTTCGGACTGGCTGGTCCACTCCCTCGTCAAGGAGTCCCCGTCGCCCGCCCTCAAGCTGGGGTTGCCAAACGAAAGGTTGACCCTGCTCGAGCGGCCCAGCTTGTGACCTTTGGCGATCGCCTGTTCCGCGGTGGCAATACACGAAAGGCCGAAGAGCGCTACGAGCAGGCCGCTCGCGCCAATCCAAACTCCGCCGCACCCCAAGTTCGCCTTGCTCAAATTGCCTTGGTTCGCGGTCACTACGATGAAGCCGCCGACTACCTCCGAACCGCGCAAGCGGCCGAGCCCGGTTGGATCATCAACGGTGGCGACATCCAATCGATCTACAGCGAGCCCGCCGACTTCGCCAAGCAGATCGCCCGGCTCGAGTCCCACCTCCAAGCGACACCGGGCGACCGCGACGCCTGGCTCGTACTCGGCGCCCAGTGGTATCTGTCGGGCCGAACTCAGAAGGCGGCCGACATCTTCGTGCGGTTATCCGACCGCCAACCCGATGCGACACTGGAAGCGTTCCTGGAGGCTTCTCGCTCCGCAGATCCGTTGCTGGTACGATGACCGCCAAATCACCAGCACCGACCTGCTTCTGTTGAGGACTTCCCCCTGAGCGAGCCCAGTCGTTACTACGCGGCCGCGTGCCAGACCGATCTCCCCTGTCTTCGGGACCGGAGCGAACTCCCGAGTCGAGTCGACACACTCCTCGCGATGGTGGATCGCGCCGTGGTCGCCTATCGGCCGGTCTTCGACGTGAAGCTGCTCGTCTTCCCCGAGTTTGCCCACGCGGCTCCGATCTACGAGACGGTCGAGGAATTGGCGGACCGCCTGGCCGTTGAGATCCCCAACGAATTGACCGACCGCTACGTCGCCAAGGCCCGTCAGCATGGGGTCTGGATTCAGACCGGGACCTTCCTCGAAGTCGACCGCCGCTGGCCCGGCCAGGTCTTCAACACGACATGTCTGATCGGCCCGGACGGCATCCTCAGCCGCTACCGGAAAGTGAACCCGTGGCTTCCTTGGGAGCTGCACGCCAGCCCGCTGGATCTCCCTGGTTACGGTGAGCCCCTCTTTCCCGTCGTCGAAACCGAGATCGGCCGCCTGGGGGCGGCGATCTGCTACGACTGGCTTTTTCCCGAGGCGATCCGCGCTCTGGGGCAGGGGGGGGCTGAGGTCCTGATCCGCGTCTCCGCCTACATGGACCCCTGGGGAGCCACCCCACCCATGGACTGGTGGACTCTCTTCAATCGCGTGCGCGCGATCGAAAATTTCGCCTTCGTCGTCGCGTCGAACCAAGGGGCGAGTGCCACGAATTTCCCACCGTTCTCGTGGCCGGGCGGAAGCATGGTCGTTGACTTCGACGGCCGCATCCTCGCTCAGGCCGACCCCGGCCCGGGTGAGAAGATCGTGGTTGCCCCGATCGACCTAGGCGCCCTTCGCGCCGAGCGGAGTCGACGCGAAGGGCATCACATGCTCAATCACCTTCGCGAAGGACTTCACTTCTCACCTCCCTCACTTCCGTTCAAAAATCCAGGCCTGCGCTCCCCGCGCTGAGGCAACCGGCATCCGCATCGCGTATCATCGTGTCGTCAAACCCACGATCCGTGCGCCGCCCAAAAGTCAACCGTTCCGGGCCCAGCTCTCCCCCTTGAGGAGAGCCGTGCCTGGGTTCGGCTACATCTGGAGCCATTGATGCGTCCGTTGCTTCCCCCCGGATGGAGATCGATCTTCGTCGTGTGCGCTCTGGCGATGACGCTAGCCTGCTCGTCGGAATCGGATACCGCCAAGCGCGCGAAGGAGGCGGCAAGTCAATCGAACGACTCAAGCCGAAGCTCGCCACCAGCCGTCGTGCCGCCCCGCGACGAGATCCCCGCAGCCCAATTTGAAGCCGTGCTGCGAGCCCATCTGAAGGGGCTTGGGGCCATGGAGCGTTACGAGTACGACGATGCCGTCGCCGCGTTTCGCGAAGTCCAGAAGCGGGCTCCGGGATGGATCTCCGGCTCGATCAACCTGGCGATCGCATTACTGAACCAGACCGGCAGCGCCGTCACCGTCCAAACGGATCAACCCACTCCGGAACGAGATCACTATCAAGAGGCGCTCGACATCCTGGGCGAGGTACTCAAACGCGAACCGGCCAATCTCCACGCACACTATTGTCGTGGCATCATCTTGGAAACCCTGGGCCGACTCGGCGAAGCCCATCCCGAATTCGTGTTCGTCACAGAGCACGACCCAGCCGACGCCCACGCCTGGTATAAAGCCGGCAGCACAATGACCGATCCCGGCGACCCTGATCGCACGGCCGGACCTGACCAGGCCCACGCGCTGATCCCACTCTATCGCAAAGCGGTCGAGCTCAACCCCTACCTCGTGAGCGCCCTCTACAAGCTCCAGACGGCCCACGCCTGGGCTGGAGAATCGGCCCAGCAGAAGGAGGTCCTCGACCTCTGGAAGCGTCTCAACCCCCGGAGCAACGTCGCGGGCCCCGGTGAAACCTCCGACACCTTCTACGGTGAGATGGGCCATTACGCAAGCATCATCGACCCGACGCAAACGCCAAGGCGGACCTCAGCACCCGAGATTCCGCCGCGTTTCGATGCCCCTCGACCGCTCGAGGTGACACTTCGCCCCGGCGATCGATGGGTCACGAGGGCAGACTTCCAAGGCCCCACGGCTCTCCTCGGGCGGATCCGAGATCGGTCCGGAGCCAGCGTCGCAACCTTCGACGCCAACGGTGACGGCCAAGCAGACCTCCTCCTCACGGCCTCGATCCTCGGGCCTCACGGAATCCGGGACATCCTCCTCCTGAATCGTGGGGATGGAACCTTCGAGGATGCAACCGAATCCTTCGGCCTTCCGCTCGACCGCGCGAGCGTGGGGGTGGCCGTTGCCGACTTCGACGCCGATCGCAAGCTCGACCTCGTCCTGACCGGGGTCGGGGATAACCGGCTCTATCGCAACCAAGGCAAGAGCTTTGAAGATGTGAGCGCTCTCGCTGGTCTGACCGATTCGTCCACCATCAGCCTAACCGCGCGCTGGCTCGACCTCGATCAAGACGGAGACCTCGATCTCTACATCATCAACTACGCGAGTGTCAATGACGCTGACTCCGCGTTCACGGATCAAAAGCCTGCCGGAGTGCCCAACCTCGTGCTCCGGAATGACGGCAAGGCCGCACCGGTGCTTGGCCGACCGCAAGACAACTGGGCCCCGTTGGCATTGGCGACCGACGACCTCCCCGCGACCGCCGGTCTATCCGTGGCCTTCACGAAGTGGCCAGACTCCGAAGCTCTTGCCGGTGGTCACAACCGGCACACCGCAGTCGCCGCGCTCGACCTCGATGACGACCGCGACATCGACCTCGTCCTCTGCTCGGACGGCGCCGGCCCGGTCGCGTTGCTGAACGACCGTCTGGGCCGATTCCACGCAATCGCACTTGACGTTCCCTCCCCCCCTGACGCCATCAATGGTCTGCTCGTCACCGACCTCGACAAGGACGGGCGCGCGGACCTCGCCGTGCTGGCCGGCTCGGCACCGGTCCAACTCTGGAGGAACACGACGGTTCGGGCAAGGGCAGGGGGACCGATCACCTGGCAACGCTGGCCGACCGACGCCCACAACTGGCGATCGGCGACCGCCACCGACCTCGATCTCGACACCTGGCCCGACCTGATCGGACTCGCCACGGCCGGTGAGATGACCGGTCCCCACTGGGGACGCAACGACGGTCAACGGCTCAGGTCGCGACCGCTGGCGCTCAGTCCGAGAACCGACCCCCTCAAGAAGTCGATCGGCCTGGCGGTAAGCGACCTGATCGGCGATCCACTTCCCGACCTCATCCTGATTCGCGAGGGCGAGTCTCCCTCGATCGCGCGGAACCTGGGGAACGGCCAACATTGGCTGGCACTCGACCTGGCGGGCCGTTGGAAAGTTTACCCCGCGCCGATGCGAACGAACTCGCAGGGCTTGGGCGCGCGCGTCTCCCTGGAAGGGGAGGGCCTCAACGTGACCTATGACCATACCACGCGCGAGGCCGGCCTTTCTCAGTCGGTTGGCCCCGTCGTACTCGGCCTGGGACCGTTCACGTCGACGGCCTTACTCCGGCTCCGCTGGCCCGACGGCACCATGCAGTGCGAGTTGAACGTGACGGCCGACAAAGCGCTTCGGGTCGTTGAGCACAACCGGAAGACCGGCAGTTGCCCTGTACTTTTCACGTGGAACAACGAAGAGTTCGTCTGCCTTGGCGACTTCCTCGGCGGGGGAGGTCTCGGCTACCTCGTTGCGCCCGGCGTCTACAGCGCCCCCGATCGCGATGAATCGCTCGCAATCAGCTCCGAACAGCTTCGGCCCGAGCACGGCGTCTATCGCCTCGCGGTGACTGAACCGATGGACGAGTGCGCCTATCTCGACAAAATCACCCTTTCCGTTGTCGATCGACCAGCCAACATCAGCGTCACCCCCGACGAGCGCTTTGCCCCGGACGGCCCTCGCCCGACGGGGGAAGTCCTGGCCTGGAGGACGGCGATCGATCCGGTTCGGGCCACCGACCTCAAGGGCCGCGATGTGACCGAGATCCTCCGGTCATGGGATCGGCGAACCGTCGATCAATTTGCCATTCTGAATGGCTGGATCGGCTACACGGAACCGCATGGGATCGTCCTCGATTTCGGCGATCGACTGCGTGGATACGGGAAGGCCGACCCGCTGGTCCTCTGCCTGGCGGGGTGGGTGGAATACCCGTACTCACAGACGAACTACGCGGCGGCGACAGCGGCGGTTCCGTTGCAGCCGCCGTCGATCGAGCGCCAACGCGAGGATGGGACCTGGGAAGTGATTGAGCTGAACGCGGGATATCCTGCCGGACTTCCCCGCCGCACCACGCTCGACCTGACGGGCAAGCTGACAGGGCCGACCTGCATCCTTCGGATCAAGACGAACATGGAGTGTTATTGGGACCAGGCCTTCATCGCCGTTCGTGAACGCGACCTTCCTATCCGAATCCAGACCCTGCCGGTCGCTCGAGCCCAGCTCAGTGAACGTGGATACCTCCGGGAGTATTCGCCGGATGGACGGCTGCCACTCCTCTACGACTACAGCCGTGTCGATCCGGCTCCGCTCGCACGAATGGAGGGGGCGCTGACCCGGCTCGGTGACGTTGCATGCCTTCTGCAAACGGACGACGACCAGCTCTGCGTGCTCGGACCGGGCGACGAAGTTCGGCTTGAATTCGACGCGGCCCTCGCACCGAACTTGCCGGACGGGTGGACGCGAAGCTATGTCCTGAATGCCGTTGGCTATTGCAAGGATGCCGACCCGTTCACGTCGTCCGGCGATTTCGTCGGTCCACTCCCCTGGCGAGAGATGCCGGCCTACCCGTTCGGGCCGGAGGGAATGCGCCCCGTTGATCCGGCCTATCGCGAGTATCTCCGGAAGTACCAGACCCGGGGCGCGGCAACGCGGTGACGACCACGCTCATCAGATCAAGAGATCGAGCACGCCGACCGCGAGAAGTCCCATGCTGATCGCAATGTTGACCTGAAAAAAAGCGACGTTGACCCGCGTCAGATCGTCGGGGCGGACGAGGGCATGCTCGTAGACCAGGAGCAACGCGGCCGCCCCGATCCCGACGAAGTAGAGCCAACCGAGCGGATAGGACCAGCCGAGCGCGAGCAAGGCGACGATCATGATCGCGTGACAGACGGCGGCAAACCGCAACGCCTTGCGCACACCAAACCGCGACGGAATGCTGTGCAACCCGGCCTCGCGATCAAAGTCAGCATCCTGGCAGGCGTAGATAATGTCGAAGCCCGAGACCCAGAAGAGGACCGCCAGGCCGAGGAGGACCGGGGGCCACGCCAGGTCTCCTCGCAGCGCAATCCAGGCAGCGATCGGGGCCAACATCAGCGCCACGCCCAGCCAGACGTGCGCCAGGCTCGTGAACCGCTTGGCATAGGAGTAACCGAGCAGCCAGAGGAGAACCGGGATCGAGAGTCGGAGCGGCCACGGGTTCGGTAAGAAGAGCAGGGTTGACGCTCCGAACGCGACGATGCAAGCCACCGTGAAGAGGACCACCGAGGCCACCGAGAGCTGTCCGCTGGGAAGGTGTCGCATCGCCGTACGCGGGTTCAAGGCGTCGATCCGTCGGTCGGCGAGACGATTGAACGCCATCGCGGCCGACCGCGCGGTCGCCATGCAGAGCAAGATCCCGAGCCAGTCGCGGGGCCGTCCCTGCCACCCTTCGGGCGTATGCGCGGCAAGCGCCGCGCCCAGGAGTGCGAACGGCAGGGCGAAGAGCGTGTGGCTGAACTTGATCATCCCGAGCAAGTCATTCAGGCGGCCGAGCATCACCGAAGGCTCCGGGAGGGGGACCGATTCAGATCCCCCTTCTTGTCGAAATGTTTTGTCATCGTGGAAAGCCCCAGGTCGCCCAGCCACGGCCAGAATCGGAACAGGCCGCCAAGCATACGCCAGGGCCAAACAAACCGGCGCGGAACGGAGAGACGCCGCTGGGGATGTTCAATCAAGCGAACGATCCGCCGGGCCACGTCGTCGACCCGAGCCGACATCCAGGGGGCCGGCGCGTCCAGCAAGGGGTTGTACTCGCCATTCTCAGGCGCAAGCTTTTCCAGGGCACTGAAGAATTCGGTCTTCACCGGACCGGGCTCGACCAGACAGACCCTGACCCCCTTGTGATGGAGCTCGCGTCTGAGCGCATCGTTCCAGTAGGCGAGACCCGCCTTGGTTGCCCCATAGGCGCCGAGCGCCGAGTTGGCCACGCAACTGATCGCCGAGCCGACGTTGATGATCATGCCTCGCCGCTCGAGCAGGTGGGGCAGGGCATGCCGACTCAGCATCAACGGGGCAACGAAGTTGACCTCGAGCTGGCGGCGGACGTCGGTGGGGTCGGCGTCGGCGAACAGGGTCGGGAGTCCGAACCCGGCATTGTTGATCAGGACGTCAAGTCGACCGAACCGCGCAACGGTCTCGGCGACGAGACGCTCGGGGGTGGTCGGATCCTCGAGAGCCGATGGAACAATGTGAACGTCGATCGGACCTCGCCCCGGTTCGCGTGCCGGGTTCGTCTCTAACAGTTTGCGAAGTTCCTCAGCAAGCTGTCTCAGGCGGTCTTCGCGCCTTGCGGTCAACACCAGGTCGAAGCCTTGACGCGCCAGTTCTCGAGCAATGCTCGCGCCGATGCCGGCCGACGCGCCGGTGAGAAGGACAACCCTTTTCTGCTCAGCAGCCATGAATCAGGAGGCTCCGCGGGTTCCAGTTCCTGGGGCAGTCGTGGAGCTTTCACCCCAGCGACGAGTGGGTCGATCGACACCAAGTTGGTCGCAGATCCGCGAGACGACGAATTGGATCAGGTCCTCGAGTGTCTCGGGGCGATGATACCAGCCGGGCATCGCCGGCAGGACTAGGGCACCCGCCCGCGTAACGCTGAGCATGTTTTCCAGATGGATCTGGCTGAGCGGAGTCTCGCGCGGGACGAGAATCAGCGTACGTCGCTCTTTCAGATGAACATCCGCCGCGCGAGTGATCAGGCTCGTGGTGATTCCGTGGGCGATCGACGCGAGGGTACTCATGCTGCAAGGGGCGACGACCATGCCGGCGGTCCGGAACGACCCACTGGCAATCCCGGCGGAAAAGTCTCTGTGGTGATGGTAGACGACCCGTTGCGCGTCGACGTCGCCAAAGACCGAGATATCAAAATTCTCCAGTGAGACATGGATGTCCATTTCTTCACGAAGAACTTGCACCCCGCTCTCGCTGATCGTCAAATGGACGGTGCGACCGGTCCGGCTCAACGCATGCAAGAGCGCCACGGCGTAAGGGGAACCGCTCGCGCCCGTCATCGCCAGGACGAAGCCAGGGAGGGGAGGGGGGATCGCGCTCATCCCGCAGCCCCTCGGAGCGGCTTGGTTCCCACGTAGAGCGTCGCGATCCCGAAGGTCAATGGATAGTGTTCGGTTGCGTTCAAGCCCCGCGAGGTGAGCAGGTCGAGCATGGCCTGACCGTCGGGGAACTGCAAGACGCTCGAGGGCAAGTAGTGGTAGGCGTCGTGCTGGTTGGGGGCGATCGCCTGGCCGACCTTGGGGAGGACGTGGCGAAAGAAGGCCAGGTAGAGCCGGCCGAGCAGGGGCCCCCTCGGACGCGAGAATTCCAGGATCGCGACCTTGCCGCCAGGGCGAGCGACCCGGATCATCTCGTCGATCCCGCGCACGGTGTCGCTCACGTTTCGGAGGCCGAAGGCGACCGTGACGATCCCGAAGGTGTCGCTGGGCAAGGGGAGGCGCTGGGTGTCCCCCTCCACTAACACAATTCGGTCGCTCGCCCCCGCCTTCTTGACCTTGCCGTTGCCAAGCCGAAGCATTTCGTGGCAAAAGTCGGTGCCAATGACCGGCGAACGTCCCTGGCTCGCCCGGTCGTAGGCGAGTGCAAGGTCCGCGGTGCCAGTGCAACAGTCGAGAACCGGGACGCCCGGCTCGGGCGGAACGGTCCTGGTCGTGAACCGGCGCCAGAGGCGGTCGACATTCAGGCTCAAGAGGTGGTTGAGCAGGTCGTACTTCCCCGCGATCGAGGTAAACATCGACCGCACGCGCATCGACGATTTATCGACGGCGGCCGCCTCGTGCTGGCTCTCTGCCGGTTCGGTCTCCGTGGACATTCCCATTCCCTTCCCGATTCCCCAAAGCGGGTCGACTCGACCGTCGCTCTCTATGACCTCTTCTGATTGTAGCGTCAATGGGCCGTGGCTCGATATCGCACTTCGGACCGAAAGGAACGACGAAGACTTGGCGATCCTCGGTCGAGTTCCTACGCTTGTGGTGTGAACCGTCCGACATTCAAGAGCGCCCGGAGCCGCTGAATCGATATGGGCTATCGCACCTTGGCCGATTGCGTGAATGACCTGCGGACCCATCGGATGCTGGTCGAGATCGACGAAGAAATCGACCCCTACCTCGAAGCGGCGGCGATTCAGCGCAGGGTCTACGAAGCCGAAGGGCCGGCCCTCTTGTTCCGTCGCGTCAAGGGAAGCCCCTTCGGAATGATCGGTAACCTGTTCGGGACACTCGACCGAACCCGTTTCTTGTTCCGCGACACCCTCGAAGCCGTGCGGCGACTCGTCGAAATCAAGGTGACGCCCCCCGCGTTGCTCCGGAACCCTTGGCGATACCGGAGCGTCCCGAAGACCGCCCTCCACTTGCTCCCCCGGCGGGTCACTCGCGGACCAATCCTCGGGCAGACGACCACAATCGACCGACTACCGCAACTCCAGTCCTGGCCCCGCGACGGCGGTGCCTTCATCACCTTGCCGCAAGTCTATTCCGAAGATCCCGATCGGCCCGGCCTCGCCAAGTCGAACCTGGGTATGTATCGGGTCCAGCTCTCGGGCAACGCCTACGAGCCGAATCGTGAAATCGGCCTGCATTACCAGATCCATCGCGGGATCGGAGTGCACCACGCGGCGGCGATCCGCCGAGGGGAGCCGCTTCGCGTCAACATCTTCGTCGGCGGGCCTCCGGCCTTGACAGTCGCCGCCGTCATGCCCCTCCCCGAGGGACTCCCCGAATTGAGCTTCGCCGGGGCCCTGGCCGGTCACCGGATCCGGATGGTCTCTCCGCCGGGCCAACTCCCGATGCCTGCGGAGGCCGACTTCGTGATCACCGGCACGATCGACCCCGACGTCTGCAAGCCGGAAGGACCGTTTGGCGACCACCTCGGCTATTATAGCCTGACGCATGATTTCCCGGTTCTCCGCGTCGAGCGGGTCTACCACCGCGCGGGAGCGCTCTGGCCGTTTACGTCGGTGGGCCGTCCCCCCCAGGAAGACACATCGTTCGGCGCCCTGATCCACGAGCTAACGGGGCCTCTGGTCCCGACCGTCCTCCCCGGCGTTCACGCAGTCCATGCGGTCGATGCGGCGGGTGTCCACCCGCTCCTGCTCGCGATCGCCAGCGAGCGTTATGTCCCTTACGCCGAGGTGCGTCGACCTCAGGAAATCTTGACCACCGCCAACGCGATCCTGGGCCAAGGGCAAATGTCGTTGGCCAAGTATCTCCTGATCGTTGCGCGTGAGGACGACCCGACCCTCGATATCGACGATCTCCCGCGATTCTTCCGCCACCTGCTCGAGCGGGTCGACTGGGAAAACGACCTCCACTTCCAGACAAGGACGACGATCGACACTCTCGACTACTCAGGCCACGGCTTCAACCAAGGTTCAAAAGTCGTGATTGCCGCAGCCGGTCCCGTACGTCGAGCGCTCGCAACGGAGCTTCCCGCGGACCTTCGTCTCCCCGAGGGCTTCCATTCGCCTCGGGTTGCACTTCCGGGGATTCTTGTGGTTCAAGGACCGCCGTACGAGCCGGGTTCGGAAGCGCTCCGACGCCTCACGGAATCCGACGGGCCCAGGGATCGCGTCGATGGGTTCCCCTTGATTGTTGTGGTCGACGACAGTGAGTTCACTGCGCGGAGTGAGAAGAATTTTCTCTGGGTGACGTTCACTCGCTCGAATCCCGCGTCCGACATCGAAGGCATCGGCGCCTCGATCACCCAGAAGCATTGGGGATGCGTCGGCTCCCTGGTGATCGACGCCCGGATCAAGCCGCACCACGCCCCCCCCTTGATCGATGACCCGAGCATCGAACGTAAGGTTGATGCCCTGGCAGGGCCGGGCCGACCGCTCCACGGAATTCTCTAGCCCAATCGCCTGGAAAAGAAGCCCGCAAACCCAGAATGCCCCTTACGTATTGACCAGGCGCGATTCACCGCGGACCATCTGCCGGGTCATGGTCGCGAAGTGGGTGTGGAGGATGCATTTCCAGGCGAACTGAAAGAGGTAGCGCGGCGGACGGCCGGAGAGGATCATCTTGCGAAGATATTTGGCATAAACAGGGCGGTACGGTTTGGTCCGTGGATCGGTCCACAGTCGAAACAGCATGCCCAGGGCCCCTAGGATCGTGAGCGTCTGGTTCTTGAGATAGGCCAAAGGCTTGTGGCGGCGGAGCCAACGCATCTTGGCGCTCGCCAGCGGGAGCTTCCCCTTGATGAACAGCTCATCGAACCGCTCGAAGTAGTTTTCGGCGTCGTAGAGTCGATCCATCAAGTCGAGCCAGCCGTCGCGCATCTCCTCGCGAGACATGAGCAGGGGGATCACGTTGGTGGCGATCCTCGGGTCATCGGCCGCCGCATTATCAAGCCGGCCCGCAGCTTCGAGGCGATCGTAGAGCGGGGTCTTGGGGATCGCCGAGAGCATGCCGGCCATGGCCCCGATCACCCGGGCCCGTTGGAGGAACTCGAACTGACGCTCGAAGATTCCCGTATCATCGCTGTCGAACCCGACGATCATCCCCGCGTAGACCTCGAGCCCGGCGGCTTGCACTTTGTGGACGCGTTCGATCAGTCCACCGCGGACATTTTGATATTTCTTGGTTTCGCGAAGCGCATCTTCATCGGGACTCTCGACGCCGATGAAGACGGCGACCATGCCGGCGTCGGCCATGAGCTGCATCAGCTCATCGTCCTCGGCGAGGTCGAGCGAGGCTTCGGTGAAGAAGGCGAGCGGATAGCCGTGCTGCTTCTGCCACTCCACAATGGCGCGAAGGATGACCTTGGCCGCTTTCTTGTTACCGATAAAGTTATCATCAACCAGGAATATGACATGGACACCGAGCTTGTGCTGAGCATCGATCTCGGCCACGACCAACTCGGCCGTCTTGACCCTGGGCTTACGGCCGAAGATCACGATGATGTCACAGAACTCGCACTGGAACGGGCAGCCGCGTGAGGTCTGGATGCACCCCATTGCATACTCACGGAACGGGACCAGGTCGTAGCGCGGGAGCGGGACCTTG
The DNA here is from genome assembly GCF_000242455.2 of Singulisphaera acidiphila DSM 18658. Taxonomy (GTDB): domain Bacteria; phylum Planctomycetota; class Planctomycetia; order Isosphaerales; family Isosphaeraceae; genus Singulisphaera; species Singulisphaera acidiphila. The sequence continues at coordinate 2,120,852 of NC_019892.1, read as the reverse complement.
GTCATGTCCGTCTTCTCTGCCTGCTCGTACCGCGGCTTCCACTCGTTCCGGCTCCAGTCCTCAAGGAACTTGGGCCATGTCTCCTCGGCCTCGCCGACGAACATGACGTCGACCAGGCCGCGGAACCAGTCCTCGGCCACGGTAATCCAAGGGCCGCCGATCACAACGAAGATGTCGCGTGCCTGCAACTCGAGCAAGATGTCGCGCATTCGGTCGCGTTGAACCGTCATGCCAGTCAGGCCGACGATGTCGAAGCCCTCGAGAGCGTCGAAATCAATCTCCTGGACATTTTCGTCGATGAGCACAACCTCGTGCTCCGCGGGCGTGAGTCCCGCGAGGACGGGCAGGGCCAGGACCGGCATGTTGGCCTTCTTGCCAAGCAAGGGAAGGCCGTGATTCAAACCCCAGAATGAGGTCGGGAAGCGTGGGTTAATCAGGCAAATACGTGCCATCGGGCGAGTCCTGGCCTCGGGTGAGCCGCGAAGACCATTGCCGAACCTCGGCGCGGTCTTTTCGAGCCCGGAGCAAGCGCGAGGTTAGCAACAGCCAGACGGAGTCACAAGGGCCTCGGTACAATTCCCTTTGCGAAAAGCATCCTGCCCCCCCTTCGGACGATCCGGATTCGCTCCAGCCGTGAACACCTCAACGCGTCAGACAACATTTGCCAACACAGGCATTGTTTGAATCGGACAGGACAGAAACAGACATCCTATTTCCCCCAATCCTCCACAAACAGCAGCCGCTATCAGGCAAGTCAACCCTTTAAGGACGAAGGTGGCCCGATCGAACCCGCTGGAGCCTCCAAGTCTTAAGAAAATCGGTTTTATCTAAGTCCTCTGGAGACAAATGAAATCTCATCACGACCAAGACACTGAGGAATTCCGAAAGATTGGGGTTCAATCCGTGGCCGATTCTTCCGATACTACCGATGATTATGTGGAGACTTTCGGACGGATCCGACGTTTCTTCTGGTGGACGCCGCGCTCATGGATCGAGCCTGGATTGTACGGTTGACCTTCCGACGCTTGATCCTCCTCGCGGTTGTCATCCAGGCGACGACGCCGGATCTCCTTGATCTCTCCTGGCTTTCCCAGTCGCTTCCGCCCGGTGCCTCAGCAGCCGCTTCGGGCCCTTCGCCGAGTGACAAGGGCTCTCACCCTACAGGGCAGGCCCCCGCTCGACTCCCGGTGATTGACCCGGCGGCGAAGGCTCGCCTCGGTGTATCGGCAAGGAATTCTCGGCCGATATCCAAGAAGCGTTTCTCTCTGGAATCCGCGGCTCTACCCGCGGAATTCGAGGTTGGCAACGAATCTCCCGAGCGGCTCTGCGAACCGATCTGGCCGGAGTTGGGCTTGAAGCTCGAGCGCAACGGGAACGCGTCCGCCCGCCTGAAACCAGGGGGCAGCCTCCCCACCGCTCAAATCGCGGTGTGGCAGGTTCGCATCGGGGTCCAGCATGCCCTCGATTCCGCGAAGACCGTTTTGCGCCCCAGGATCCTCCACCGACTCCTCTGCTGAGTTCCTTCTCTGATCTTGTCTCGCTACCGAGCCCCAATCGGACTTCATTATCCAAAGAAGTCGTCAGGGAATTCGGCAGCGATCCTGAAGTGACCGGTTCGATCGCCGATCGAATCGCCACCCAACTGCGATCGGGTTTCCCCGATCCTTCGGGAAAGTAAAAGCGGACCGCCGCCACCGCTGGTTCAACCGCAACCGCCCCTCAACCTAGTCGAATTCTACCGGAGAACATACGAGTTCTCTTCGGGGTCAATCTCTCAGACGTTCTTCCAGACGTCCCGAGAGAGCGAATCGACGCAAGGTGATTGGCGACTTCTAGCCTGACGAATCCGAGTGCTCGTCTAGACGACACGATCTTACTCGTGAGATTCGGGCACATACGCGTGTCTTTGGATTTTCGCGTGAAGACTCGAGTCGAATAACCACTCAAAACTTGAACACTCGATATTAAGAGGCGATTGCCATGGTGTCGACCGTCGTTCTACTTGCCTATTTCGGACCGGAAACCGTACTACCGATGACGTCGGTGATCGCGACGGTCGTAGGCCTCTTCATGATGTTTGGGCGGAACACGTTACGCTTCCTCTTTCGTTGGCGGCGAAGCGAGCGGGCCACGCCTAAGTCGGCCCAGCACGTACGCGGGCCGCACTTTTCCCCAAAAACCAAGGAACAGGCTGCTCAGTCGCGACGCTGAGAAGAAGATAAGGCCGTCGGTTGGTAACCTTCGCGGCGGGAAGGGCGAGCGGCAGACGAGATGCCGGTAACACGATCGATTCGAGATTGGGGCGGACGCCGCTCGGAACAGAGGAGGTTCAAGCGTCGATGAAAAAGACGATCGTGATCGGTCTGGACGGTCTCGAGCCCCGGATCGTCGAAGCGATGCTCGAGGCAGGGCAGCTGCCCAACCTGGCGGAGCTCAAGAGACGCGGCGGCTTCTCGAGGGTTGCAACCACCTCCCCGGCCCAGACTCCCGTGGCCTGGTCCACCTTCGCCACGGGGGTGAACCCGGGCGGTCACGGCATCTTCGACTTCATCAGGCGCGACCCGCGAACCTATCTTCCCGACTTCGCCCTGAACCGTTACGAAGCGAGAGGGGCGTTCCTCCCCCCCAAGGCCGTCAACCTCCGCCGAGGTCGACCGGTCTGGGATCTTCTGACCGAGGCTGGGCTCGGCTCAACGATCGTCCGCTGTCCATGTACTTATCCCCCGGAGCCGCTCCGGGGGAGGATGCTCTCGGGCATGGGCGTCCCTGACCTCCGCGGTGGACTAGGAACAGCCACCTACTATACCTCGAGTGACGAGGTGAAACCGGGCGAGAGCGAAAACATCGTCCAACTCCCCGCCGGAATCGAAGGCCCGATCGAGACCTACCTGATCGGGCCGAGAAACCCGAAGGGGGGAGGGGACCTCCGGTTTGACGTGACCCTCCACCCCGACCTGGCCGGTCGTCGGGTGATCCTCCGCTCGGCGGGGGCCCCCAAGGAACTCGAGATTAGAGAAGGGGAGTGGAGCGACTGGGTCCGGGTCAAATTCAAACTCGGCATGCTCCAGTCGGTACGCGGACTCGTCAGGTTCCACCTCGTCCAGCTCGAACCATCGCTCGCACTTTATGCGTCACCGATCAACTTCGACGTCGAGACTCCGCTGTTTCCCATCAGCCACCCGGCGGATTACGCGGCGACCCTGGCGGAAGACATCGGTGGTCTCTACCACACGACAGGCATGGTCGAGGATCATGCCGGCTTGAATAACGAGCGGTTTGGCGAAGACGCCTTCCTCGACCAGTGCGACACGGCCTGGCGCGAGCGCGAAGCGATGTTGCTCCGCGAGCTCGATCGATTCGACGAAGGACTCCTCTACTGCCTGTTCGACACCCCTGACCGGGTCCAGCACCTCTTCTGGCGATACCTCGAGCCGGATCATCCTGCCAATCAAGGGCGGGCTCCGTCATCCGCCTACGCCGGGGTCATTGAAGAGCAATATCGCCGGGGCGATGCGATCGTCGGCAAAGCGCTTCAATATGCTGACGAAGACACATTCGTCGTCGTCCTCAGCGATCATGGCTTCGGCAGCTTCCGCCGGGGCGTCAACCTGAATACCATGCTCCACGACCAAGGTCTCCTGACCCTGCGCGACGGCATGAAGCCAGGCGAAGAGGCGGGCGACTTCCTCAAGAGCGTAGATTGGAGCAAGACTCAGGCCTATGCCCTCGGCCTGAGCGGGATCTACCTCAACATCGAAGGGCGAGAAGGCCAGGGGATCGTCAAGCCCGACGACGTCGCCAGTCTCAAGACCTCGATCGCTCAAGGGCTGGCAGGCATGGTCGACTCAGCCACGAGTGAGGTGGCCATCCGAAGCGTCCTGCCGCGCGAGTCGGTCTACAGCGGCCCCTTCGTTGAGGAAGCCCCCGACCTGCTCGTGAATTTCTCCCGAGGGTATCGGATCTCCTGGGGCTCCTCACTGGGTGGAGTCGGCGAAGGACACTTCGAGGACAATCGAAAAAAATGGAGCGGCGATCACATCGTTGATCCAGCACTCGTGCCGGGTGTCCTGTTCATGAACCGGCCCTTTCAGGATAAGGACGCCTCCCTCCTCGACCTCGCGCCGACGATTCTCGACGCCCTGGGAGTGCCCAAGGGCTCCGCGATGGAAGGGAACTCGCTTCTGTCCTAGTTCACCAAACATAGCTTGACATCAATTCATATAGGCTCCCTACAATTTCTAGGGACCGCAGGCGTCCCGCTCGCATTCTGGTTTCATTCAGATCGCTCTGTTCCAGACATCCTGGAAGAGATCGGGAACGTCCTCGGTGGTCTCCGCTTTGGAGACTTTGATCCGGGACACGTTTCAGGAACCCGCCGCCGCAGGGCGATCAGGAGGATTGACTTGTGGTGAACCTCACGCAAGAGATTGGCAACAGGAGTGGTGAAATCGGATCGCCACGACACGTCGACCCTCACCTCGCTGAGAGTGGGAGCGAGGTTCAACCGCGCCCACGTCTCCTGATCGCGAGTGCTCTCATTTTTGGCCTGGTCGCCGGCTTCCTCGAATTGGCCCTGGTGCTCGCGCAGGATGCGCTGATCCCCAAGATTACGATGGACTCGCTCCGCACAAATCTCCACTTCATCTGGATGATTCCGCTGGCGAACGTTGCGATCTTTGGAACAGGCGGCCTGATGTTCGGCTGGCTCGCCAGGAGCCGCCCTGCGTTGGCGAACAAGCTGGCCTTCCTGACGATGACGACCATGCTCGCGCTGGCCCTGCTGATGCGGTTCGACGGCCTCTACATGATCGCTCGGATCGTCCTGTCGATGGGAATCGCGACGTGCATCGGCCCTCGGCTCCAGGCGCGTGCCCTGGGCTATCCTCGACTGACTTGCTGGAGTCTCGGGCTACTGGGTGGCGGCCTGATCGTGCTGATCGCGGTCGATTTCACCCGGGTTGCGACGGCCGAAAGCCGCGCCCTCGGAAACCTTCCCAAGGCCGCCCCCAAGGCGCCGAACGTGCTGTTCCTCGTCATGGACAACGTCCGGGCCGCCAGCGCGAGCCTGAACGGTCACGACCGCCCGACGACCCCCAACCTCGATCGCCTCGCGGCTCGCGGCGTTCGCTTTGAGGAAGCCCGCTCCACCGCATCATGGACGCTTCCTTCCCACGCAGGCATGTTCACTGGCCAATGGCATCACCGTCTTTCCGTCGGCTGGGACCAGGCGCTCGATCGAACCTATCCGACCCTGGCTGAATACCTGTCGAAGCAGGGTTATGCCACGGCCGGGTTCGTCGGCAACATTTACTACTGCAACCGGCGCTACGGGCTCGATCGTGGATTTGCTCGTTATGAAGATTACTACGAAAACCAGACGGTTTCTCCCTTCGAGACCATCCGGAGCTCAAGCCTGGGCCGTTGTCTGCTTCCGCTGATCGGTTACCCGGTGCGCGTCGGCTTTGCGGAAATGTATCGCCGAAAGAATGCGGACATGCTGAATCAGGACCTCCTGGGCTGGCTCTCAAAGCAACGGGACCATCGGCCGTTCTTCGCCTTCGTCAACTATTACGACGCCCATGCCCCTTGCGTCCTCCCCGAGGGAACCCACCGCCGCTTCGGCCATGCCGAACGGCCACGCAAGGAGCAGACCGAAGCCCTCAAACGCTACCAGAAACTCAACGCCCACACTTTGAAACCCGAGGACGGCGACCCGAAACAGATCGATCGCGAAGGGATCGAGATTCTCAGAGATTCGTATGAGAGCTGCATTGCCTACATCGACGCGCAGATTGGCCGGCTGTTCGCCGACCTCGAGCGTCAGGGGATGCTCGAGAATACCATGGTGGTGGTGACCTCCGACCATGGCGAGCACTTCGACGAGCATGGATTCGTCGGGCATGGACAGAGCGTCTACCGCCGCGAGGTCCATGTTCCCTTGCTGATCATTCCCCCCTCGAACTCGAGCCGATCGTTGTTGGCCAAAGGGGTCGTCCCCGAGCCAGTGTCACTCCGCGACCTCCCGGCGACGATCGTCGACCTGCTCGCGATCAAGGACAAGGCGCCGTTTCCCGGCTCGTCCCTCGCCCCGCTCTGGAGCACGAACGAATCCTTGGCTCCCGATCAGGCCCCTTCACCGGTACTCTCGGAGGTCGGTCACAAGACGCACGTCCCCCGCATGGAGCGGATTCCGGCGACCTTGGGTGAGGTCAAGGCACTCATTTCCGAGGGGAAAGTCTATATTCGCAATTCAGGGGCCAACGAAGAGGTCTTTGACCTCAATATGGACCCCTTGGAGAAATCCGATATCGTCGCCGCCAAGAATCTCAATCCGTCGTTGGATCAGTTTCGATCCACGTTGAAGCAGATCCTCGCCGGTAAGGATGTTGCCCCGGAATGACTCAGAATTTCTGAGGCGAGTCGTTCGCCCCGTCGGGACTTCAGGCCGAAGCCCGGGGGATCTCTTCGAGTGCAGCGGGATTCTCCAGACTCGAGAGGTCGCCCAGATCGAGGTTGAGAAGTCGGGCGCGGATCGCCCGCCTCAGGATTTTGGCACTTCGGGTCTTGGGCAGGTCGCTCACGAAGCGGACCTGATCCGGGGCAAACGGTTTACCGAGCACATGGGCCACCTGGTCACGGATCTCTTGCTGGAGAGTCGGACTGGGCGTGACGTTGGGCCCCAGCACGACGAAACACCAGATCGATTCCCCTTTGAGTTCATGGGGCACCCCGACCGCCGCCGCCTCGAACACGCTGGGGTGGCCGACGGCAGCCGATTCGATCTCGGCCGGACCGATCCGCTTCCCCGCGACCTTGAGCGTGTCGTCGCTTCGCCCGTGGAGATACCAGGTTCCCTCGTCGTCGATCGAAGCCCAGTCTCCATGAGTCCAGACATCGGGCCAGCGCGACCAGTATGAGCGGAGGTAACGTTCTTCATCATTCCAGAGCCCGCGGGTCATCCCGGGCCACGGCTTGGTGCAGACGAGTTCGCCCACCTCCCCGCGAATCGGTTTTCCCGACGCATCGAAAACATCAATCGCCATCCCGAGCGATGGCCCACCGAGCGCGCAGGGTTTGAGCGGCTCGATCGTCAAGCACGAGAGAAAGCAGGCGCCGACTTCGGTCCCGCCCGAGAAATTGATCAGAGGACGCGTTCCGCCGCCAACCTGCTGGAAACACCAATTCCAGGGGGCGGGGTTCCAGGGCTCACCGGTCGAAGCCAAGACACGAAGTCGACTCAAGTCATGAGCCTTGACCGGCTCCTCACCATACTTCATCAACGCCCGGATCAAGGTGGGAGAAAGGCCAAGAATCGTGACCCCTTGTTCTTCGACGACGCGCCAGAGCCGGTCGGGGGTGGGGAAATCGGGCGCGCCCTCGAAGAGGACGAGTGTCCCACCCAGCGCCAGGCCCCCGATCACCTTCCAGGGGCCCATGATCCAGCCCATGTCCGTCACCCAGCAGAGGCGATCGTCTTCTTGCAGGTCAACCTGATGAAGGACCTCCTGGGCGATCTTGACCAGAAAGCCGGCGTGGACGTGAACCGAGCCCTTGGGCTGCCCCGTTGTTCCGGACGTATAGGCGATCATCCAAGGAGCTTCGGAATCCATCGGCTCACACGGGCAGGAGGGCAGTTCCGCAACCCTGATCTCGTGCCACCAGAGGTCGCGGCCCGACTGCCAGGGGATGTCCCGGCCCAGGCGTTGGACGACGATCAGGTGCTCCACCGTGGGCGAGAGCGCCACAGCCTCATCGGCGATCGGCTTGAGCGGGACGGGCACGCCGCGTCTGAGTGTGCCGTCAGCCGTGATCAGGACCTTGGCCGCGCCATCCTGAAGGCGGGTCGCCACTGCTTCGGCCCCGTAGCCGGAAAAGATCGGAATCGCGATCGCGCCAATCTTGGCGCAGGCGAGCATCGACGCGACCGCCTCGGGAATCATCGGGAGAAAGACGCCAACCCGATCCCCCCGCCCAATGCCGAGTCGTTTCAGCGCATTGGCGATTCGGTCGGTCTCCTCGAGAAGCTGGCGATAGGTAAGTTCCCTCACCGCGCCGTCTTCCCCTTCCCAGACCAGGGCCGTCTTCTCCGCACGTGTCGAGGCAACATGCCGGTCCAGGCAGTTGTGGGCGAGGTTGAGTTTGCCGCCCACGAACCAACGTGACCAGGCCATCCCGTCGCTCGAATCCAAGACCGAGTCGTATGGCTGGAAGAATTCGATGCCGAGTTCCTCGACCATCGCCCCCCAGAACCAGGCAACGTCAGCGGTGGAGCGGCGGCGAAGTTCGTTGACATCGGTGATGCCGTGACGCGCCATGAACTGCCGGACGTGACTGCGCTCGATATAATCGTGAGTGGGGGTCCAGACAAACGCGTCGGCCATCGCGATCAACTCCTTGAGGGCTCAGGTCGGCAACGGCCCGTCCCGAGTCGAGCGGCCGGCAGTCGGACAGGATATCCTCCACGGACCGGGTGTCAATCGTCAGGACGCATCGGCATGAAGACAATCATCGAACCCTTCAAGATCAAAATGGTCGAGCCGCTCAAGCTGACCACCGTGGAACAACGCGAGCAGGCCCTCCGCAAGGCCCACTTCAACCTGTTCCAGATCCCGGCCGAGGATGTCATTATTGACCTGCTGACCGATAGTGGCACGTCGGCGATGAGCGCCGATCAATGGGCCGGGATGATCCGAGGGGACGAGTCGTACGCCGGCGCGCGGAGCTGGTTCCACTTTGAAAATGTGCTTCGCGACCTCACCGGCATGGCGCACATCCTGCCGACCCACCAGGGACGCGCCAGCGAACGGATCCTGTTCGAGCTGACCGGCGGACCCGGCAAGGTCATCCCGAGCAACAATCACTTCGACACCACCCGCGCCAATATCGAGCACTCCGGCGCACGCGCAGTGGACCTTGTCATCGCCGAAGGGACCGATCCGCGCAATCGCCATCCCTTCAAAGGGAACATTGATGTCGCAAAGCTCGAATCCTTGATTGAGGAAATCGGTTCCGAGCGCATTCCCCTCTGCATGGCGACCGTCACGAACAACAGCGGCGGCGGCCAGCCCGTGAGCCTGGCCAACTTGAGGGCGGTCCGCGAGGTCTGCCACCGCCACGGGATTCCGCTCTTCCTCGACGCTTGCCGATTCGCCGAGAACGCCGCCCTGATCCAGCAACGCGAGCCCGGACAGTCGGGGCGCTCGGCCCGCGCCATCGCTCGCGAGATGTTCGACCTTGCCGATGGTGCAACCATCAGTGCCAAGAAAGATGGCCTGGTCAACATCGGCGGCGTCCTCCTGATGCGCAACGACGCGCTCGCCCTCCGAGCAAACGATCTGCTGATCCTCACCGAAGGGTTCGTCACCTATGGCGGCCTCGCCGGCCGCGACCTCGAGGCCATGGCTCAGGGCTTCGTCGAAGTGCTCGACGAGGACTATCTCCAGTATCGCCTGCGAAGCGTGGCCTACCTGGGCGAACACCTGCTTGCCGCAGGGATCCCGATCGTCGAACCCCCGGGCGGACACGCTATCTACATTGATGCCGCCTCATTCTGCACGCACATCCCCCCCCGGCACTTTCCCGGCCAGGCCCTCGTCTGTGCCCTCTACCGCCATGCCGGCATCCGAGGCGTCGAGATTGGTAGTGTGATGTTCCACTCGGTCGATCCCGATACCGGCGAGACCGTCCATCCGCCGATGGAACTCGTGCGCCTCGCCCTCCCGCGCCGGGTGTATACCCAGAGCCACATCGATTACACCGTCGAGGCGATGATCGAACTCGCCGCGCAGCGGGACTCGATCCGTGGTTTGCGGATCGTCGAATCACCACCGACCCTGCGGCACTTCACCGCGAAATTTACGGAAATCGACTGACAAATCAATACGCAAACAGCAATTATTTATTATTTGATTTCATGTTATGTACTCGCAACAGCAAAGCATATGCACTCTCTGAAGGCAATCGCCATGCACGGCCTAGGTCAACAAGGCTTTCTGATTGCAAACCAGTCCGAATCAAAGAAAACCGAATCGCCCGGCGACTCTGGAAAGCCATCCGGGCGCCGGTGCATTCTCAACAGGGAATGGAATTCGTCCCAAAGGTCGTCAAGGATTCACAGCTTTGTCGACGGCCTGGCCGGCTTTCTCAGCGGTCCCCGGGTGATTGATCGCGTCCTTGGCGTTGTGGATGCCCTCCTCGATCTTTTCCCCCGCTTTATCAAGGGCATGGCTGGCCTTATCCTCCGCCTTATCAAGGGCATTGGCGGCATTCTCCCCCGCTTTGTCGATGGCATGGCCAACCTTCTCACCAGTACTCGGGGGATTGACCGCGTCTTTGGCCTCCTGGATCCCCTGATCGATTTTCTCTCCTGCCTGTTCGGCGGGTCCCTTGGGTTCACCACAACCCGAGAAAAGTACCACCGTGCCAAAGAGCAGTGACGAGGCACGCACGGTCCGGATCAGCCAAGATTTCATCAGAGTATTCCTTAAGGGCGAGAGGATCGGAAACGAAACGCACGACGCGCTCGAAGCCACACGAGAAATGCAAAGCTCATGCCGAGCGGACCGATCTGACAGCCCAGTTCTCACAAGGGGATCACCGCCCTTCCGTTCGCCATCGAACCGAGAACAAGCCAGATCGAAAATCAGAGGTGACAGAAAGCCGGGCTCGGTTCACGCACGCCAGCAGGGGAACCCAACGGGGTAGTTGACTCCATCGATCGAGATTGACAGGATTAGGGAACGTCGTTCGGATCCGCTCGTGGTCAAGCACGAGGACCGGACTGACCAGAACCACCACGGCATGACCAGCATGGCAAGGATCGACCCTCTCTCTGAGGCTGAGACCGATGAACCGAGGCGTGAGGCCCTGGAGCACGTCCGCGCGGCTCATGGTCGTTTGACCAACATGAAGCAGACGCTGGCCAGGTCACCGGTCGCTCTGCGGTCGCTGATGACCTGGTACGAGCTTCGCGACGCCATCGTCGAATTCCTCGGCGAACGGCCGGCTCTGCTTTTCGCTCACGCCATCTCGACCGCGACGAATTGTCTGGTCTGCTCGACCTTCTTCCGGCGCATTCTGACCGACGCGGGGGACGACCCGGATCACCCGACTCTCGACGAGCGCGAGCAATTGCTCATCGACTATGGCCGGCAACTCGCCCACAACCCGCACGAAGTGTCCGACGACCTCTTCAAGCGGCTCAAGGCCATGTTCGATGCGGAACAAGTGGTCCTGCTCACCGCTTTCGGCGGCTTGATGGTTGCCACAAACCTTTTCAACAACGCGTTGCGGGTCGACCTCGACGAATACCTCTGGCCGTATCGAAAAGCTTCCGAAGTGAGGGCAAGCGAATGAGCGGTGGGGCCAAACTCACGGGAAAAGTTGCGGTCGTGACAGGGGCTGCGCACGGGCAAGGGCGTGCGACGGTGCTGGCGCTAGCACGCGACGGCTTTCAGATCGTCGCCATCGATGTCGCCCAGCCTCTTGAGTACCCCGGCTACGCGCTCGGCACCTCCGCCGATCTGGACTCGTTGCGCGCAGCCTGCCTGACCCTGGGAGTGGACTGCCTGACCTTCACGGCCGACGTCCGCGACAATGAAGCAATCTCGGCGATCGTCGCAGCCGTAGTCGAGCGATTTGGCCAAATCGACCTGCTGTTCAATAATGCGGGAATCTGTGCCTATGGACTCTCGCATGAGCTGACCGAGGCCGCGTGGGACGCGATGCTCGACATCAACCTCAAGGGAGCCTGGATCGTCGCCCGCCACGTCATTCCTCAGATGATTGCACAACGATCAGGTGTCATCATCAATAATTCATCGGTAGCCGGCCTGCGTGGGATGGCTCGACTGAGCCACTACGCAGCGTCAAAGTGGGGACTCGTCGGCCTGACCAAGTCATGGGCCATCGAGTTAGCGCCGCACGGCATCCGAGTCATCTCGATCCATCCGACAGGCGTCAATACACCGATGAACGATGGGCTGGCGGCCCTGGAAGGGGCAACGCCTTTGCAAATCGCTGAGCGATCGGCCGGAAATCTGCTTTCGGTCCCCTGGGTCGAGCCGGAGGATGTTGCGGAAGCCGTCGTCTTTCTGGCATCCGACCGGGCTCGCTTCGTCACCGGTTCCCAGTTCGTCCTCGACGCGGGCCTTTTGACTCGCTAACCAACAAGTGATTGGTTTCAACCCATAGCATAGCCGGCTGTACTGCCCTCGGGCCTAAAACGAACATCCCGAGGTCAACTCCTCCGGCGCATCGCTGACGTCGAGCTTCACCTCGGTCACTCCAACACCGGCTGCCAGCCGGGTTCCCAACTCGCGGAGCATGCTGGCCGAATAGCCGGGCCAGAGGCGGTCAACGGTCCCTTCCCGCGTGACCAGCGCCACGTAGGCGGATCGTTCAGCCTGATAGGCATGAACGATCTTCAGATCCGGGTCGGCGATGACGGGGTAGGGGGTGTCATGCTCCCGGGTCCAACGCTCAGCGTCGGGAGTTTCGCCGTCGATGACTCCCACAAACGCAACCCGGCCTCTGTAAGCCATGAAAAGGCGGCGAAAGCAAGGGTCAGCCGCTTCACTGCACGGGCAACCGTCCTTGATAAAGATAATGACCATCGGGCGCCCCTGCGCACGCTCCGGCAGCGAGGGGACAAGGCTTCCGGCCACCGCACCTGCGGCAGCCTGCATCCGGGCGGTGACCGGGTGCCCGACGCGGGATCGCGTGGCAATTGCAGCCACAAAGGCGGCCCCAGCGGCAACGAGCAGTAGGACGGTCGCAATCCTCCTCACAACGTCCCCCGAGATCATGTGCAGGCGGAATGAATCCACCGAGGATCAGGCGACGGCGACTTCTGTCTCGGGGTCAACCTGGACCGCGAGTGTCGAGGTCCGGCCTCGGCCAATTTGCAGGACCATCGCGGCAGTGACAAGGCAGAAGCCTCCGGAGGTCAGGAACGCGGGCTGATAGTCACCGATCACCGAGCGAATTGTGCCCGCCCCGAAGGTGGCAACGGCCGCCCCCAGTTGGTGCGCGGCGACGATCCAGCCGAACATGATTCCCGACCGCTCCCGACCGAACGCGTCGGCCGTCAGCTTGACTGTCGGCGGCACCGTTGCGATCCAGTCGAGCCCATAGAGAACGGCAAAGGCGGAGAGCCCCCACGAGGCGTCGACCAGGCCGAAGGGGAGGTAGATCAGGGCGAGTCCCCTGAGGGCATAGTACCAGCATAACAGCACACGGTTATCGTATCGGTCGGAGAGCCACCCCGAGGCGGTCGTCCCCAACAGGTCGAACAGCCCCATAGCCGCGAGCAGGCCGGCCGCGTGAATCTCGGGGATGCCGGCGTCCATGCAGGCGGGGATCAGGTGGGTTCCAACCAGCCCGTTGGTGCTCAGGCCACAGACGAAGAAGCTCCCCGCCAGGAGCCAGAAGTCGCGCGACCGCAAGCCGTCGCGAAGCGCCCCAACCGCGGCGGCAAACGGTCGGTCCACCCTGGTCGTCACCAGCGCCGCATCCGCAGCCGCCCCGAACGGACGAAGACCGATATCCTCGGGACGATCGCGCATCAGAAAGGCGATGAGAGGTAAGAGGAGAGCCGCGACACCAGCGACGACCAGTACCGCCGGCCGCCACCCGTACCGTGAGACGGTCGCGGCCAAGGCGGGTAGGAAGACCATCTGTCCCGTGGCCGAACTCGCCGTCAAAACACCCAGCACCAGCCCCCTGCGCTCGGCGAACCAGCGGTTGACGACCGTCGCGCCAAGGACTAGGGCCGTCATCCCCGTTCCCCCTCCGACAACCACGCCCCAGAGCAAGACGAGCTGCCAGGGGGTCGAGATCTGAGTCGAGAGCGCCACGCCCGTGGCGACCGCCGCCAGCGATCCGAGCATCGTCCGCCGAACGCCCACTCGATCCATGAGCGCGGCGGCGAACGGACCGATCAACCCATAAAGCAACAGATTGACCGAGATCGCCAGCGAAATCGTCGCTCGGCTCCAGCCGAACTCGCGTTCGAGCGGCACGATCAGAACGCTCGGCGTGGCCCTGACACCGGCCGTCGCCAGAAGAGTCAAGAACGTCAGACCGGCGATCACCCAGGCATAGTGATATCTCCGCACTCTCATCGGCTCGGCCTCGCTCATCGCGTCGTTCCTCTCCGTGCCCAGCTTGGACCGGGGCAGAACACACCCGGCCCGTGAGGTGGACGGGCAGCACCGGGCTGAGGTTCGTTTTCCAGCTTCAACGCAATGGCCTTCGCGATTGCACCGCTGAACAGTCGTCAAAGTCAACGAGTGAGCAATCACCGAGTCAGGAGCAGCCGTGGCCAACTCGACGTTCGGAATCCGAGAAGCCGCCCCCCCTCGCCGGAAGGGGACGAACTCCGAATTTTGGTGAGCGAATCGGCCGCGATCAATCCGTGAACCGGCGCACAATTAAAGCCGTGTTCTGGCCGCCGAATCCGAAGCTGTTGGAAAGGACCACGTCGACCTCTTGCTCACGGGCCTGGCGAGGCAAATAGTCGAGGTCGCACTCCGGATCCTGATTCTCCAGGTTGATCGTCGGCGGCAGAACTCCGTCGCGGATCGCCAGCAGGCAGGCGATCGCTTCGACGGCACCGCCAGCCGAAACAAGGTGGCCCGTCATGCTCTTGGTGCTCGAGATTGGCACGCGATACGCGTCGTCGCCGAAGACTCGCTTGATCGACAGGGTCTCGATCGAGTCGTTGGAGGGAGTGCTCGTGCCGTGCGCATTGATGTAGCCGATCTCGGAAGCGTCGACCCCGGCGTCGGTCATGGCCCCGCGCATCGCCGCGATGGCGCCTCGGCCTTGGTCGTGGCTGTCGGTCAGGCGAAAGGCGTCGGCCGTCGAGCAGTGCCCGGCGATCTCACCGTAGATGGTCGCCCCTCGGGCCTTGGCGTGCTCCAATTCCTCGAGGACGAGCATTCCTCCCCCCTCGCCGAGGACGAACCCATCACGGTTCCGGTCGAACGGGCGGCTTGCCGTCGCATAATCCTCGTTGCGGGTCGACATCGCCGTGAGCAGGATGAACCCGGTAAGGCCGAGCGGGTGGACCATGCTGTGCGTGCCCCCCGCAAGCATCACGTCGGCATCACCCCGGCGAATCAACTCCGTCGCCTCGCCGATCGCTTGTGCGCTTGCAGCGCACGCTGTCTGGCAGGTCGAGTTGGGTCCTCTGGCATTGAAGACGGCCGCCAGATACCCAGCCGGTCCCCCATGCTCCTGATCCGCCTCACTGATCAGTTGAAGTCTCTCGATTCCGTAGCTCGTGAACTTGGCCGGGTTGAAGTGCCCCTCAGCGCTTGAGCTGTGGACGAGTTCGACGAAGCGGTTGAAGTCTTGCTGGCCTTCCCCAGAGCCAAGGTAGACTCCAAAACGGGTGGGATCGATTGCAGCATCGCCGATCCCGGCGTGGGTCACCGCCAGCGTCGCCGCCGCCAACGCAAATTGCGAGGTCCGGCTGTATTCGACCCACCGAGCAGCATCCGCCCGGTAGTCACCCAGGCGAAACCCCGCAACCTCACCGGCGATTCGCGTGGCGAACGTCGACGCGTCGAACAGAGTGATCGGTCCTACCCCTCCGCGCCCCTCGCAAAGCGAGCGCCAGGACGACTCAACATCGCCCCCCACCGGCGTAATCATCCCCATGCCGGTCACTACCACTCGTCGTTGCACGCGTTCTCTCCCCAACAGCTCGTGGCCAAGGCTCGCAACGTCGGCTTCACAACCGATCGAGTCCGGCCCTGGCCACGTCCTATCGATCCCTTCGAGTCGAAGTCTGCAATCCGACCATAGTATGCGATCTGCGCCTCGACTCCTTCCCCAAAGTTTCGGCTCGGGCGAGCTCTCCGAGGGAATCAGGACGCGTCAAATCATATGACGACCGTAATCCAAAATCAACAACCTCGGGGCGGTGGGACCCGATGAGCCACTACGGCGACAGTCCGTCTTGCGATTACCGGGGGAGGGGGCCCAGTACCCTCCTTGATTTCCGCGCAGGCTCCGACCCCTTGATCGGATTTGTGCTGACGAGACCAAATCCCACCTTCGATCGACTCGACTGCGTCCAGATCGCTCCCGATGTGAAGGCCGCCAAAACGCATCCACCAATGATACCAAGTCGACTTTTTCCTATTTAGGACTTTGCATCCTCAACAGTCGGCTCGCTTCGTGCCCGCCATTCGTTGACGTGCTGCTGCAGCATCGCCAGGTGCAGGCGGAGATGGTAAAACTCCTTCATGTAGCTTAGTGGAACGTCTACATAAGCCACTTGGAGTTCGATGTCTTTCAGTCGCGCGAGTTCCTTGTCCAGTTCGGGGCCCGAGAGGCCGGTGATCAGTCTCTGGTCGATTTCCCGCAGGTCAGAATACCAGAGGTAAATCTTTCGCCTTGTTCGCCAGCGCATCAGCGGTGGAGTCGCACGGAGCAAGGGCATCATGAGCATGATCATCGGGATGAGCATCACCTTGGCCCGATCGACCAGCGAAGCCAGCCAGAACGGGAGCAGCCGCTGCAGCACGGGCGGGCCGGACTTGTAAAAGTGCCTCGCGTCCTCACTCACGGGGAAGTCGCAATAGGATTGGGAGGGAAATTCACCAGGCTCGGAAATCTCGTCCCCTTTGCCGTGAATGCGCGTCGCGGTCGTGAGCAACAGAGGGACCAGGGCGGGGTGGAAATCCTTGCGAACCACCAGCATGGCAGTCGGCGCCAGCAGAGCAACGTCCTGGCCGGGGATGTTCTGGCCGAGGTCTACCAATCCAGCCGGCACGGTGACCGGGGCCAGGAATCGGAATCGGCGATGATAGGCCTCGTGCTGGTCGAAGTTCAGTAGTTTTACACGGTTATCGCTCAGGAGATCCTGGATGTAATCGGCCTCGAAGGCGGCGACGAAAAACGCCGCATCCAGCTCTCCCTTCTGCAAAGCCTTGGCGGCAACAGCAACACTCTCCTGAACCAGCACGGCCCGCGAATTCTCCTTCGACGTTTTGGATTCGATCAGGCCGTTGGCGGCAAGCAACTGCATGGCAATGGAGTACGTCCCGCTGCCCGGCGGGCCGACTCCAATGCGTTTGCCCGCAAGCTGACTGAGGCGATCAAGCGGCTTGTCGCCGCGATAGAAGACCCACAAGGGCTCACGATAGAGGCTACCCAGGGCATAAAAGTGCTGCAAATCCTCCGGGCCGGCCAGGCCGCTCTGAATGATGGCGACCGCCACCCCCGAGCTTTCCTGCCCCAGCAGTCGCAGGTTTTCCACCGAGCCCGCCGTCTCGCGCACCTCGACGGACAGGCCCTCCTTTTGCAATTCCTCCGCATATTTCTGGGCATAGTGGAAGTAGGCCCCGTTCTTGCCCCCACTCGCAATGACGATTTTGCGCGGCGGCGGTGGCTCGACGAAGATCATGTACGTCGCGATCAGCACCGCCAGGCAAGAGCCGAGAATCCAGACCCATGCAGCAAGCGCAGGCTTGCCCTGGCTGCGCGGCTTTGGCATCGTCACGATTGGTTGAGATGAGGAGGGCACGGCCCAATTTCCTGAAAAGGAACTACAGACGGTTGCCCCGCCGTCGCGGCATCCCGAACTTCGGGACGGTCCTCTGCATCTGTCAAAAACAAACGCATCTCGTTTTGAAATTCATGATGCCAGACTATGGCATCTTGATTACACAAGGGGGGGGGTAGTCCCGAAAGTGGGTCGGTTCTGCGGCACACACTCCCCAAGGCACATCCCATGCTCAAGATACCCTGCATCACCTGAATCGCCAACGCCGCAGTCGGCTTGACCACCATTTATCGTGAAGTCGTCGGTCAAGTCGAGGTCACTACCTGAAGCATACCATTGGAGCAGGGAATATGACCCGCGTCCGCTTCACCCTCACCAATTTGATGGCTTTCGTTCTCTACTTTGCCTTCGGCTTTGCGGCCCTGCGAAATGCGAATGCGTTCTGGGCGAGTGCGACCTACACTATGGCCATTCTCTTGATCGCTGGAGCTCTGGTCGGTGCTATTACCCGACGAGGTAGTACTCGCGCCCCTTGGGTCGGTTTTGCCGTCTTCGGCTGGACCTACCTCCTCATCGCCCACTTGCCGAAATGGGATGTCGGCGGTCTCGGTTTCGGCCCGATCGATAAGCCGTTGCTATTCATCGAGTGGGGCACCGCACTCCTCCAGCCCCATATCAGGACGTTACCCTTGGGGATGAACGGAGAAGCGGCAGGCAATTATCTGATCGCTTACGAACAAGTCAGCCAATCATTAGGGATCATCCTCTTTGGCATCGTAGGAGCAATCCTGAGCCATCTCCTTGCCGTAAAGGACGACCGACCGAGCCCCTGACGCAAGTCTCCGCGAGCGAACGCGAATCATTGGGCTGCCCCACCCAGATCCTGATCGTGGGCTCGGCCCCATTTCCTCATCGCCATTCGCCATTCGCCATTCGCCATTCGCCATTCGCCATTGCTGCAGACAGCGGGCGGCAGCGTCTTGGGCCTTTGGACATGAGCCGCCTCTCACTCAGTCGGGCAACAGGCTATCATCCGGGAAAGGCGATGGAAGGGGAGCATCACCCACGGCCTCAGATTAGCATGCCAGGTGGGAACCGCTGTAGCCTTCGAGATTAAGACATGACAAGCAAAGAGTGGCGGCGATCCAAAGACCCGATCAAGATGATCGCGGGGTTAAAAGGTGTGGCCAGCGAACGCAAGGGGCGGCTCTATCTCTGCGGCGGCTGTCGCGCGATCTGGCACCTGCTCTACGATGTCAGAAGTCATCGGGCGGTCGAGGTCGCAGAACGTTTCGCCGATGGACACGCAACCCCAAAGGAAAGGTCGAATGCGATTTTTTTAGCGGAGATCCCGACCTTCGGCAACGATTTCCTACCCGGGGAGTGGAGGAAGTGGCACCCGGACGGCTCAATACCATCCAGCGTTCAAAGGCTAGTCGAGATGGGCGTTCTCACGCCCGAACAACTCGAAGAGAACGAACCAGCGGTTGATAAGGCAGTCGAGAGCCGCTTGCTGGCAGCGGCGAGTCTTGCCGAGGCGGCATGCAGCCGAGGCCCGTTCGATCACGATTGGTGGCACCACAACATCCCGAGGGTTCCCTGGCCGGGAGATTGGCTGTTACGCTGTGTCTTCGGCGACCCGTTCCTACCCTTCGTGTTCTTCAGCCGTACCTGGCTGACTCCCAACGTCGTGAGCCTCGCCCGCTCAATCTACGACGAACGTGACTTTGAGCGGATGCCCCTACTTGGTGCAGCCCTGAAGGAAGGCGGTTGCGCAAATCATGAGATGATGGATCACTGCCGAAGCGAGTTGCCCCACGTTCGTGGCTGCTGGGTAGTGGACTTGGTGTTGGGGAAGTCCTGAAGATGAAGTCAAAACTCCAAGTTCCGTGGACCATACTTGCGAGTGCGGCCTTTCTGTCCATCGTGGCCAGCCTCGTCCTGGTCGTCTCGATGGCACTCCTGGTTGCCCTGTGTGCCCCCGCTCAGCGAGAGCAGATCGGCAGTCCCGCCGTGCTCGGGGTCATCTTCGTGATTCCAGCGACCTTCGTTCTGTTCGCGGATTACCGTGCGGTCGTTTGCAGAGATCCGAAATGGGCGAGGGGTATCGCGTGGTTCTGCCTGATAATCCCCGTGATCGGGTCATTGGGAGCCGCAAAAGGTCTCCTCAGCCTCCTCGGCGTATTGCCCGCTAGTCGCGAATGGTCTTCGTGGTGGGAACTGGCGGCGTACTCGGCGTTCCTCGCCCTATCGGCTTGGATCGGCTACGTCCACCTGCAATGGTCCAAGGTGCTGAAGCCTACGGGGAATATGACCTTGGACGATTTCGACTCGTGAGTGGCCGCACACCAATCTCCCTGCCCCCAACTTTCTCGAGGGAGCAGGTTTTTCTCGCTTCATAAAAAAAGAAAGAGTGGCCGAAGCTTTCGGACTCAACTCGCAGATGGCAACAGCTTCCTGGCAATCTTCCTGAATCACACGAGGTACATAAGAGGGATAGGATTTTGCAAACGTTGATAGTGCGAGCAATCCCCACTCCCTGGTTCTTTGGATGTGGGATGGCAAAGTACCGCGATACTACAGCTGAGCGTCGAGTGTCGTCTTTCTACAATCCGGGTTCGAACAGCCCTTTTGAGTCCAAGAAAATTTTTATGAGCATTTACTAAAACCAATGAGCATCATGACATCTTTGGCATGAATAATCCTGTCGCCACTCTCATCGGAAACAGTGAAATGCAGACTCGCAATATGGACAAATCCAGATTTATCGCATCGTCGACTCTGTTAAAACCAGTTTCTGTGACCAAGACACTCGCGACTGGTCAACGGTCCACTTGATTGTGCCGTACTCAGCCCGAGAGGTCAAGCAACCCCAACACGCGCATAGCTCGGATGTGCGAACATCCCTGGTGGTCACGATGCTCTCGTTTCCAAATGAAGTTCGCACAGCCACACACCACCCCATGCGTGGTATCAGTCGCATCGTAGACAGCCTGTCCTCTCCGAAGTCGCCAAGCCCTCAAGACTGTCTCATCCTCAGAACGGACAGGCCGAACGGAATAACGAGGTTCCCGTCAATGACCCGCCAAGGTGGTACGGGGGGCCAGACGCCGCATACTGATTTCCTAGCCTAAGCGGACTTGGCCGTAACATGGACGATGGGAATGAATTGCCGGTTTACGACCGTTGAGCCGGACGGTTTTATAACCCAGAGTGTAACCGGGATTTGTAACCAGATGTAACCCGACGTGTGTAGCCGGAAGCCTATACTGCTGGTGAGTTTAAGAATGGGCGATGAGGGACTCGAACCCCCGACATCCTGCGTGTAAAGCGACCAAAACCAGCCAGTCGAATTGTCATAAAGCGTTACAGCACAAGCATTGTAACCGAAATCGACCCATTTGCAAACGGTATTCTACCGGCGCAAAAATTCGCAAGGAATCGCGGTATCCCGAGGCGAGTCCGGTAGTGATCCGGTAGTCGGGCAGGGGGAGTGGCGAGAGGATATTCGCTCAGTAGCAAGCGGAATCACTCATCCACGTCAGGTGTACGGCCATCAAACTTTGCCGCCCGCATGTCACATCGTTTTAACGCCATGACTTCCCCAGGAGTGAACGTTCCAAAGAGACGTGTTCGATATCTGAGTAGCGAGACCTTTTCCTCTCTCATCATTATTTCTACAATTAGGGAAATGATTTGATCATCGGCGTCCGGGAATTCCTCTTTCGCGATAATCTTGAACATCCCGTGTCTGTCGTTCGGTTTGCTCGCGTCTGGCATCTGGTATCCCTTGCTCGGTTTTTGGTTGATTGTTCGCTGGTCTGGCAACAAATCTGATCTGGAAGGGCCCCAACTCCCTCCCTGATATCACTCGACCGGCGATCGAATCCGGTCAAGTTCAGCTTGGACTTCGAGGGGCGGCCGACAAGCTACCTGGATTGTGAGAAATCAAAGATCCAATGCCCGTCCGTATCCGTCGTCCTCGCTCCCTGATAATGTGCTACAGGAAGATCGGAGTTTTCGGGCGGCAACGACGAGTTGCGAATCGTCCACTGCTCTACCGCGGGAAGCGTATCCGGGTTTGCGACGGCAACCGCAGCGGTTGCGCCTGTGCGGTGAAGGCCAATACTGAGCGGGACCGTGGTGTCGTCAGAAGCCGACTCGACGACGTGTCCATCGAACGGACCGCCTCGGAGGATGAGCGTGGGCAAGGCGAGATCTCCTTGGGGAAAAAAAGAGGAGGTAGGGATGTCGCCCGGCAGGGCCGTGTACCCAGCAAATCCCCAGACTCAGCGGTATCTGGCTACCCGGTTGAAGCCTAGCTTACGTCTGGGAAACTAGGCGGGGTTTGGATCGGCTGTCACTCGTCCGCTGCCACGTCGCCATTCCTTTCCTCTGGCCGTCCCTTCGGGCGCAGCCCGACCGATGATCGACCTGAAAACGAAAACTCCCTCACGCGGCCTGACCCGTGTGAGGGAGTTTTCGTTCATGACCTTCGCTGACCCGAGCGACTGGCCGGGACATCACTCCGACCAGCCGACCTCATCAACCTGAATCCGCCCAAACATGCGGGCTGGAATCCAACAGTCTGGACGTCTGACCTCGCCCAGACCTGAAACCGACTCCGGCCAAATCAAATTCTAGTCGAACCTGAACATGGGTTCAAGAACAAGGTCGCCAGCAGGTTTTGGATCACTTTCGTGGCGTCACGAAAGTGATCCGGGGAGGGAAAGCGCTCGCAATCGGCCCTCAAATCCATAATAGTGAAATCAGCCTTAGATTCCCTTTAACCAGGAGATGGAGCATGTGGCGGACCGAAAAGGGCGTGCGGACCTTGAAGGTCGCGGAGTGGGAGCTCTTTCGCGAGGGGATTGATCTCCTGTGGGACGCGATCGAGGAATCATTCGACTTCGCTGGGGACTTCGAGACTGGCGTGGCGATTTTCGACCGTCTCCAGCCCAATCAGCAGATCGCGATGCTTCTGTTGGTGGGCAAGGCGTTGCGGGACAAGAGTGAACCGGCTCCAGACCTGACGGCGATGACCGAAGGGACCGTGGCTGCCGTCTTTGAGCATCTGCGAAGAGAAGTGGGGGTAGAAATCGACGTTGAGGATGACGTCAGGCGTGAGGGGCCGGAATCGGCCGATGATATCACCCGGTTGCGGCGGCGGATTCTGACGGCTTACCGCAAGTGCAGAGACTTCACGGGTTTCAAGCCGCCGACCGAAACCAGTCGCGACAAGGAACCTTGGGAATTCATGCTCGACTGCTTTGCCTACCGAATCCTCTGGGACGACGACTACAAAGCGGGTGCCTTCTTCCTGGACGCCGAGCCGGCGAAGGGGCGAGCCAAAATGGAAATGCTGGGAATCGACCCGGATTACTTCATCGACATCGCGCCAGACCCCACCGACGAGGAGTTGGAATCAACCCGAGAGCAGTTGAGAGAGCTTACGGGACGCTCCGGGAAAGGAACGCCCCAAGTCTAATCTCAAGGGACGGAGCGACCGCGATGGCCAAGAGGAATGACAAGGCACCGAAGTCCCCGCATTCAGCATCCCTCATCGTTCGCCCTGGCGAGCCCGTCTTGGAGGACCAAGACGAAATCCAACTACTGGATGGATGGTTGGACGTCTACCACGGCCTAAATGTCGGCCCTTGCGACCGGCGAACCATTCAAAAGGAGCAGGATTGCCGCCTGATTGAAGCGATTTCTTGTTCCCCGGACCAGTTCGATTGCAGTTACGAGGAATGGCTCTTCCCGTATCGGATTGATGTCCAGAGGGCAGCCGCTCAAGGTTGGC
Source organism: Singulisphaera acidiphila DSM 18658 (assembly GCF_000242455.2). Classification (GTDB taxonomy): domain Bacteria; phylum Planctomycetota; class Planctomycetia; order Isosphaerales; family Isosphaeraceae; genus Singulisphaera; species Singulisphaera acidiphila. The sequence continues at coordinate 2,097,531 of NC_019892.1, read as the reverse complement.
CTGGACCTGCCGATCCCAAGATTCTGCTTTCACCGAATCAACTCGCGGCGGCCACCAGGGCAAAGAAATCAGGCGAGCCGTTCAAGATCGAAGAAGGATATTACGTCACGCAATGGGAGAACAGATGGATCGTCGTGAGCCGCTCGGGATCCTTTCTTATTGAGATTACAGTGAATACTTACTCCTTTTATGTTGACGATTTTGTTCCTCTAGCCTATGACACGCCGATCGAAGCCGCCGCCGCCTACCTATGGTCTGAGGCAATCGCAAAGGCTCGAGAGGCACGTTATAAGGCTGCGATGAGGTGTTTCGGGCGTGAGGAACGGGAGTAGAGATCGCAATGGGGTAACAAGCAACCCGGAGGGAAGGGAGTAGAAATGGGTCCTTCGCCCGCCAAACTGTTGACGATCGCCGACCTGGCGGAACGTTGGGGCTGCAACGAGCGGTTCGCCTGGGAGCGGGTCAAGGAACGCGGGATCCGATTCGTGTGGCTCGGCAAGGGATCCTACGACGCGAGCAAGCACGGCCCAAAGATGGTCCGGTTCCGGCTCCAGGCGATCGAGGAATGGGAACTGTCGGAAGAGAAGCACCACGAGGCTGTGGAGCCGATCCGCGAGGTTCTCACTCACGCGTCAACAAGGGCGAGTCGCAAGATCAACCCTGATTTGATCTGGGATGGGGTCGTGCGGTCGTAAAACAAGGAAGAGAAGTCGGATAAGAGATACCAACGCAACAGAACTGCCCCGGCTCTGGCATCAAGCCAACGTCGGGGCCGTTCGTGTTTTGGAGGGCAGGGAAGGGGAGGATCAAACCCGCTTCGGGGAATCTTCGCCAGCTTTAAGGAAGAAACTCTCGCATTTGGCGGCTGCTTTGTTCAGCCGATTGCCGAGAAGATTGCGGGTCTTCTGCTCTTCAGCCGAAATTTTACTCAGATCCTCGCCGTGCTCCTGAACGTGCTTCTCGAAATCCTCGAGCGCCACATAGTATTCGTCGAGGTTGTCCTGGATTTCGTTATCCACCACATCGACCTGGCTGATCAGGGCCGCCGCGAGTTGGCGAGCTTCCTCGGTGTCCAGAATCAGCTTGAGAGAACCGATCCGCAGAAAAACGGACTCATGGAGGCTGTCGGGACAGACGTCGAACTCGACGGGTCCCCGCGTGAATTCGATCGTATTCGGAGGCACGAAACCCTCGAAACCCGCGGGCTTGTCTTTGTTTATGACAAAAAGATAAGCAAGCGTCGCTTTCAACATCGAATCGATCTCCGTGAGATAGGTTGCAAGAAACAGAACCAGAGGGATTCCCGGCCCCACACGGAGCCGGGCACAAGTGAGCAATTCACGCTCTAAACTGAAGAGAGGGTCAACCGAGTGTCGCCAAGTCTTTCGCCTGTCTCCGTTCCTCCTCGGCCATCCAGGATTTCCCGAGCGCGATGATCCTCGGGCTGTCGTTCATCGCGGCCCGACAGACCTCGCGGATTGCTTTCGGCTTCATGACCTTGTGGACCAGGATGGCAGCCGCCAAGTCTTCGATTTGGACCCAGTGGTGAGGGGCGGCCACGAAATCCTCAGCTCTCGCGACCATGTAGTCGAGATATTTCTCGAGAACCTTGCCGAAGCCGTGATGGTGGCTGGCGAGATTGGCAGCCATCTTGTAGTCCCCTCTGGCCCCGCGATGGTCGTACCTGCCAACGTGTTTCGCCTCGGCGGCCGGGCCAGCCAACCCGATCAGTACCTCCCGCTCGATCCATGCGAGCGTTCGGTTGTCCCCGTTGATGTCCGGTCGAAAACCATCGGGCGGCTTCGTTTTCAGTATGTGTCCTAGCGAGTCTTCCGTGGGGACAATAGAGAGCTCACAAATTGCTCGCTTCAACATCGTCGCAGCGACGGCGTGACCCGCCTCGTGGTAGGCCGTTGTTTCGAGCAACCTTTGCTCTCGTTTGACGATCGTTGCCTTAGCCATTGTTCTGGTCTCTCAGCGAAGGGAAGGGGAGGCCCGGCTTTGACCCCGGGCCCGAGGGAAGGAGCCTCAGTTCCAGCCAGGCGTGACCTCGGGCGCATACCGGATCACCTCGACGTTCGACTCGGGGTCAGCCCACTGGGTAGCCCAGAGTCCGCCAGTGCAAACAACAAGCAGAGGAACCAGGCCGGGAGTGACGGCGGCCATCTTCACGAAAGCATGCAGTTCCTTGCCTGTCTCTCGGTGCGACCAAGTGTCGCCGCCACGAAGGCTATCAGCGAAGGTTGATGGCTGAATGAACGCCAACATCTTTCTATCCCCGGTCGCATGCGACTCCGCGAGTGCGATAGCGACCACCACCGGCCCCCAATATTCCTCGACGAGATGGCGCAGTTCTGTTCGTCGAACATCAGCCAAGACAACGATGTCGCTGTCGTTACGCCTTCGGTCCCACACGAGCTTCAGCATCTCAGTGTTCTGGTCCACGAGCCGCAAAAGTTCGTCGTGAGTGGGATGCTTATCCCCGCTTGGCTTAGGGTTCCGCCGCCGCTCTGGGCGCTGACTCGGGGGCTTTCGCTTGCTCATCGTTGCTGCCTCGTGGTAAAGGGAAGGCCAGGCATACCTGTCTGGCCAAACGTTTAAGTGCGGACCTCAGATGTTTTGACGCTGTTCGCTCCTAAGAGAAGGATAGGCAGTGGTTTGCGACAAGCAAATTAACGGAGGTTAACGTTAACCGTTCCGTTAACTTTTAGTCGTGCGATTCGACCGCGATCCTCGACCTATGGTCTTCGACGAATCCCATAGCGAGTGGTGTCCGTCCAGTCAGACCATTTTTTCGCCGGCGCCGACTCGAACTCATCATCGAACCCAAGTTCTCCGGAAGGGCTTCGAACCGGCTGAACGCGGGCCGCTCGGGTATCCAGGACGCCAATCGCCACCATGGCCCGGATATGCTTGCATCCAAGCGGATCTCGGTGGTTCCGGTTGAACTCGAAATCGGCACATGTGCATTCCGCGCCGTGATCGTGCCGACTGACGTGGTAGACCACCTGGTTCGATTTCCGGAGAGCGAAACACTGGAGGGCGGTCCCTGGGTCACACGGAACCGGCTCAACTTCATACGTTGTAGTGTTGATGGTTAAAGTCATCCGGACCGTATGCTGTGGGCGCCCCTGCGGGGATTTTTGCAGGTCTGGCGTATTCGAGTCCGTTTTATCGGCCGCTAACTCGGTTGCGGCGGCCTGGTCGGGCCTGGAGTTGGACGTTGCGGTTGCCATTCGTTTCCTCGGCGATGGGGGTTGATTGAATCGGGAAGAGAAGTGGCCGGGCGACGTGCTGTTTCTCCACCCGGCGATTGAATTTCACGTCTCACGGTCGTTCACCAGTCGATGCCGATGAAGCAGTCGGGGCAGAGACGGCAAACATCGCCGTTCCGAAGCTCGATAACGACCGCGTGGGCGGATTTATCCCCGCAAGTCCAACAACGGGGGTCTCCGTCGAACGCGTCGGCGGCCTCGACGTCCAGGATGCCGACCACGCCGGACTGGCCGACATAGCGAGTCGTGCGTTCCTGGTCGTCGCGCCACTCGCCAGTGTCCTCCGTGGCCGGCAGGTCGAGCTCGAGAGCGGCGAGGGAATCCGCTGCTCCCTGGAAAAGGCGGATGTCGTCGAAGATCATCGCTTTGGCGGGGTTGGCGTGCTTACGGGAGGGAACCTTGATGGCGACGGTCATGGGAGACTCCTGGATGGTCGGGGGATATTGAACGTGGGAGGTGGATTGAATAGCTCGGAAGCGAAGAGGGTTGGAGATGGGTGGGGACTGAACTTGCCCCCACGCCCTTCCTTTTGGGTTGCCTGGACGTCGGCCGGAAAGGGCCGATCTGGCGATCGTGTCACGCTCGTTTGCTGAACCCAACGAAACACGCCGGGCAGGCGCGACAGACGTTCCCGCCCGCCACCATGAACACGACCATCTCCCCTTTGGCCTGCCCGCATGAGGGACAGTGGGGGTCGGTGCGGTCGTAGTCGGTGGCCTTCTCGACCGCGAGGATCAAGGCAATCCTGGACTTACCGTCATAGGTCTCGAGCCCGGGGTCGTACTGGCCGCGATGACCGTCGTTCCGGCTATCGGCCTGGGGAACGGACTCTTGCCCGGCCTCGGGAGCCGGATAGGGCTGATTTCGAGTGGACGGAACCTTGGCGGCCTCGCGGCTGGTCGGCGTGACCTTCGGCCCGTAGAAGTTTTGGATCGTAACGTGGACGTTCCGTTTGACGATTCGCTTGCGGCGATGATCGCGAAGCATGGGGAGGCTCCGGTTCCGGTATGGATGATGAAAATTGGGGACGTACGATCGCTACGGCCAAAGGGCCGGTCGATGGCGAGTAGGTTGACCGAGACATGGACGAGGTCCGCCACCTGATGGCCAATGCCTGAAGGGCGAGCCTCAATCCCCCAAGCCCAACGGCGCCTGAGTTCGTTGGGCTTGGGGCGAGACGATCAGTTCGGGTTGACCGATGCCTGGGAAAGCTTCGAGGCTCGGTAGGCCGCGAACTTCATCGCAGCTTCGCGGCTCGCATAAATCCGGCCTCCTTCGGAGACCTGCCAGCCCATCGCCCATGCGCCGGGGATGAAGACCTCGCGAACCGCGTACGGGGCTTCCGGTCTGGTGTACCGGCCTTTGGGGCTTCGTGCCCGTCCGACTGGCTCGGGACCTCGCGAAGGGGCCGTGAACGGCGTCGGATTGATATGCGGGTGGCTTTCGGCCGTGATCGTGGGGTTGACTTGGGCGGACTGGATGGGAAGATTAGTCATTGGTCGGCCTCTTATCCAGGCTTGCCATTTGGCCCCGTGGGTGGTTGCACACCTGCGGGGCCGTTTTGCTTTGCGAACCGGGCCAACCCCGATCGCACAATTAAAGTCTAACCCAAATAGACCATTGAGTCAACAAGGTATTATCGGGTTAGTCCAAAATTTTTAGGGTAGTGTACATTGCTATCGGTGGTATAATTGGGTGGGTTCGGGTTAGACTTTGATCTCTCGGGACCAAGACGGCGGGAGAGGCTAATGCTGACGATGACAGAGCCAGCTAAAGGGAAACGGAAGCCTGGGGCCGGTCGCCCGAAGGGTCCAACTCCCCGACGAAAAACCATCGCGGCATTCAAAGGATCGGAGCCATTCGAGGAATGGTTCGACGGCCTTGTCGAGCATTGCCGGATTCCGGCTTCCTCGGTAATAGAATTGGCTCTGATCGTCTTCGCGAAGCAAGAAGGGTACGAACCCGAACCGCCGAAGCGTTAAGAAGTCGCCAGGTCCCCTGGAAATGCAAAAGCCCCGCCAGTCCTCATCTGGGACCGAGCGGGGCGATGTTGTTTCTGCTCACCATCCCGCCGCTTGCCATCACGCTACCCGCCACCCGCCGCCTGCGCAAGCCGTCAGCCATGAGGGCAGACACTCGAGAGAGGTTTCCCTTCTCTTGTCCGCCACTTTGTTAGGCGATATTCTTTCATTTGGGTTATTGATTTGTATCGATAGCAAAAGACGCATTGAGGGGCACGTGATCCTCAAGACGCGTGCGACGATCAATCATGCCGATCCGCTTTAAATGCACCTGCGGAAAAGAGTATTCCTTTCCTGATTCCAGATCAGGTCAACGCGGTCGGTGCGGACGGTGCCATACTTTGTTTGCCGTGCCAATCCCGGCACAAACCACAGTGTCCAGCCCCATCGAAGTTGCCCTGGGTATCGAAACTGGCCCGCCTGAGAACGTTTTTATTCCAAAGAGGAAACGTAGAAAGTATTTGGCGAAGAGATCGGGAATCGCGTTGCTTACGATTTGCCTGATAGTCGCGTCAGGAATCGCTTGGGTACTGCGGGAAACGTGGGCAGGCCGAGAGCCTACGATGCCTCGGACGCTTGCCGGGAAGATTCTGCCTGCATTGCTTGGCCCCGACCTCTCGGTAGAGCAAGAGATCGTCAAGAAACGGATCCTGGACTCGGCGAACAAGCCGGAATCGGTGATCTTCGAGAAGTGGTATCCGACAGTGAAGTTACCCGATGGGGTCGCACAGGCAGGAGAAGGCGACTCGGCGAAACTCTTTGAATGCACCCATGTCGTCCGGATAGTATTCAGGATGGATGTTCCTCTGCTTGGGCAGCTGAGATTCGATAGGATCTACTACTTCCTCGGAAAGGTAATCATCGGGACTTGCGACAGGCTCGATCCCGGCGATTATGACGAGGTGTGCAGCCGGTATTTCGACGGGGATGCGGCCAGGAACCCGCCTGAGTCTCCCTCGGTCTCGGCCCCCAAGCCGAACGCGGCCCAGCAGATCGCAGGCGGCATCCTCGCGGCGATGAACGAGGATCCAACCTTCGCCGATCCGACCGCACAAGAGCGTCTTGAGATGATCTACAATCTGATCTGTGCGTACAACGATGACGAAACCGGATTCTTGTCGCCCAGGGCGATCGTCCCGCCGGCCGACACGCTCAAGGAATGGATTTCGCGACTTCCTCGGCGAAAATTGATCGAGATCGACTGGCGATTCAACAGCCGGGAGCGATACCTGGAGATGTTCAAGGGGAATCGCGCCGGCCAGGGCGACGGGACGATCTCCGGCCTGATGAACAACAGCAATGTGTCGATGCTGGAGAAGCCAGAGGACGTCTTTATTTCCCCCAGGGACAACCTTCCTTTCGTGATTCGGAAGACGGTCGTGAATTTCCCGAAGGACGCCTACCACTCGGGCCCGCTCGTGATCGTCGCCGCCGAACAAAAGGGAGTCGTCGGAGAGAACCGCCGTTTTCTTGAACAGGAAACGCAACGGCTCTGCATCAGGCTTGAGCGGCACATCGACATGATCCATACGCCCGTAGAGGAGTGATCGCCTCAGGGAGCGAATCCTTCCCTCGCTTGTTATTTATTGAAGATATTGTAATGAGCGATTGAATTGACTTCATTGGTGCTAATGTGGGGCTTCCCCCCCACGCCCGGACGGCCAGAAGGGGAGTGTTGGCGGCATCCACTGGAATTTGATCTGACGTGACGTGGGAGTTGGCTGGGCGGTTGGATTGGACGGGATCTGTTTCGGCAAAGTCGAGGATGGAGCGGGTACGTTCAACTTTAGAAGCGGAGATACCAACGATCTTGGCGGTGACTGCGGCGGACTTCATGTGGCCAACAGTGGGTGTTCCCAATGAAGCGTCACATGACGCTTCATTAGCGGTCGACTGATTCCCTTTGCATCCTGGCTCGGCCCCTTTTCGATTCCGTTTATCCACAGCCTCCACACAACGTACAAGTTCCGCGTCCGTCAAATTCCTGCGGAGCTTCTGATTGTCAATCGCATACTTCATCGCGGCGTCTTCGTCGGGATCCCGCGAGCAATCGAAGAGAGGGCGGTCGACTTCGCCCCAGTGGAAATGGTGGCCTGAGATGATGTGAGAGGCAACGGGCGAGGCCGTCAGAGAGCCACTCGCCCGTCGCCATGGTCGCGTTGTGCGCCCATTGGGAGTCGCCTTATTATGCGTGCTTGGCTCTCAGAGTCAACCAGACGTTAGTTCCTGGCGAGCAGCGTGAGCAAGGCATCGGGGTCGACGGGCTTGACGAGGTGGAAGTCGAATCCGGCTTCTCGGCCGCGCCGCCGATCATCCTCCTGTCCGTAGCCTGAGATTGCAACGATGACGCAATCACTTCCCGTTTCATCGTTGCGGAGCCGTCTTGCGACCTCGTAGCCGTCCATGCCGGGTAGTCCGATGTCCAGGAGCACGATGTCGGGCCGATAGCTCTGCACGACCGCAATGGCCTCGGGGCCGTCGTTGGCCGTCCGGATATCGTGGCCCAAGAGCCTGAGCAGACGAGCGAGACCCTTGGCCGTGTCGGCGTTGTCATCCACGATGAGAATGCGTGAAGCCGGGCCCCCGGTGCCGATTGCGGGTTTGGCCTTGGCCGTCTCTCCGGTGGCGCTCGTGACGGCAGGGAGCCGCACCGTAAATTCGCTTCCCTTGCCCCGCCCGTCGCTCGACGCTGAGATGGTCCCCTGCTGCATCTCGACCAGGCTCTTTACGAGCGTTAGGCCGATGCCCAGTCCGCCTTCGGAGCGGGCCAGAGAGCGGTCGTCCTGGACGAACAGATCAAATATCTGAGTTAGCTTCTCAGGAGGGATGCCCACGCCCGAGTCACGGACCCGAATGACGATGTCGTCCCCCATCTGCTCGGCGGTGAGCCAGATCCGTCCCCCCGTCGTGGTGTACTTCGCAGCGTTGGTGAGGAGGTTGACTCCGATCTGCTCCAAGCGGACCGGGTCGGCATGGACACGGAGGGGGCCAGGGCGAAATGAGACGTTCAGTTCGTGCTTTCGCTCCTCCATGAGCGGTCGGACCACCTCGACGGCGCTGTTCAGGATCGGACCGATATGGACCACTTCGTTGCGAAGCTGGATCTTGCCTTGAGTGATGCGAGAGACATCGAGCAGGTCGTCGATGAGTCGGGTCAGGTGCTTAGACTGTCGCTCGATGACCTCCGTGGACCATGCAAGCGGTTCGTCGAGGACCGACTTGCGTGCCACCTGAACCGCACTGCTGATTGCCGAGAGCGGGTTCCTCAGCTCATGGGCGAGCATGGCAAGGAACTCATCCTTGCGACGGTTCGCCTCACGAAGTTGCTCTTCACTCGTCGCGAGTGCCGTTTCTATGTGTTTCTGGGCGGTGATATCCCGGGCGACTTTAGAGGCCCCGACGATGTTCCCGGTGGTGTCGAGCACGGGCGAGACGGTCAGCGAGACGTCGATGATGCGGCCGTCCTTCGCCCGCCGCTTCGTCTGGTAGTGGTCCACTCGCTCCCCGCGGCGAACTTGTCCGAGGATGTGGGCGAGATCATTGGCCTGCCCGGGCGGGATGAGGAGTGCGATGGGCTTGCCGATAATCTCCTGGGCTGTGTATCCGAAGATCCGCTCCGCAGCCTTATTCCAGCTTGTGATAACCCCCTCAAGGGTCTTTGAAACGATGGCGTCGTCGGAAGACTCGACGATGGCCGCCAGGTGGATCCGGTCCATGTCGGCCCGCTTCCGATCGGTGACATCGACCAGCATGTTTATTGCCCCGACGATCGCCCCCGATTGATCGCGTAGGAGTTCGGGGTAGGGCAAAATATGAAAGCGGAGGCCATCCGGCCGCTGCACCACGATCTCTTCACCACGGACGCTACGGCCCTCTCTGAGCGTAACCGCCATTGGGCACTGGTCGTGTGGCAGCGGCGTCCCATCGGTTCGGAAGATCCGGAATGAGCCGCACCACAGGTCCTTCCCGATCTCGGGGCGGCGGCCCCAAAGCTCAACTGCGGCCTGGTTGAAGAGGGTGAGGCGGCCATCGCGGTCGGTTGTATAGACCGCCGCAGGGAGCAGATCGAGCAATTGGTCGCCCGTTACAGAGGCCGGCAATCCGTCGGGCTCGATGGAAGTCATGGTCAAGTTCCTCACCGGCTGGCAGCCTTGGCATTCGATCGGAAGCCATGCTCTCGAGAATACCACCATCCCGTCTCGAGCGGAATGAGCGAAGATCTCACTTGGGAAGGGAAGCGGTGCTCTCCCGTTTACGCCCGCGTGCTTACCCCACGTCAGGCGAGAGTTCACCCGAGCAACCCAGAAAAGAGGGGTTTGGCCGAGTCCTCGTCCGTGAAGCTACCCATCCCAGTCCTTCCGTTTAGGACTATCCTGATCCAGCCATCTGGCCGCCAATCTCACTTACCGTCCGATCCGCCCCGAACGCGAATCGGCCCCCTCGTCCGGACATCCATGCCCAGACGGGGAACCAATTCGCGTCTTATTGGGCTAGACCCGAGCGTAAACAATCATGTTGGCCATGTCAGCACATGCAGTAGACCAGATTGGATCTTGCGGAATGCCCAGCCATGCGGCGCATGAGTTTGGCGACCCAAGAAAGAGTGATAGCATCGGCTACCATCCTCATCCTGACCGGCGAACCCGAAACCTTGATCGAGCAGTCTTAATCTGCCAACTTAGGCCAACTACGTTGAACACGGCACAGAGCACTGACGAACGATGCCTCAATGGCGGGCCAGGTGGCCAATGACGTGTTCTCGGCCGGCTGTGAGGAGAGACGCTTAGTACTACAGCGCCAAGTTGTAGCGTCTTGATCCGCCGGCCATTGCGAAAGTATGCTTGCCTTCATGGTTTATGGAGGTACGAGCATGGATATCCCACAGATTCGCAAGCTCAAGCCCGCGCTGAAGAAGTTCCTCAAGCGGTTCGATGACTGCTTCCCGCGCAAAGACACGCGGGCCCATCTGCCGGTCTACGTCTCCGGCCAGCTCTCGGATATCCCCGAGAAGAGCGTGGAACCGATTGCCATTAATGCCGGCGTGCCGGTCAGGACCCTGCAGGAGTTCCTCAGCCAGCACTGTTGGGACCAGGACCGGACGCGCGACCGGCTCCAGCACATCGTCCGCGACGAGCACGCCGGTCCCCACGCGATCGGCGTCTTCGATGAGACGAGCGACGTCAAGAAGGGGGACAAGACCCCCGGCGTGCAGCGGCAGTGGTGCGGTTCCGTCGGCAAGAAGGAGAACTGCATCGTCACGGTCCACCTCGCCTACGCTCGTGAGGGCTTTCACTGTCTGCTCGACGGCGAATTGTTTCTGCCGGAATCCTGGTCCCTCGACCGCGCCCGCTGCCGCGAGGCCGGCATCCCCGACGACATGGTGTATCGGCCCAAGTGGACGATCGCCCTGGAACTCTACGACCGCGCCACCGGCAACGGCCTGCACTTCGATTGGATGACTTTCGACGAGGGCTACGGCGGCAAGCCCGAGTTCCTGCGGGGACTTTCGGCCCGTCGCCAGAAGTTCGTCGGCGAGGTGCCGCGGAACTTCATGGGCTGGATCAAGGCACCGCGTGTCGTGACCAGGAAGTACCGTAAGCACGGGCGGGGCCGCGGCCGCAAGACGCCTCGCCTGGCGAGCGGCAGCACACCGGCTCGGCGGGTTGATGCCATGCTCGATCAAGACGGGTTTCGCAACCAGCCCTGGGTCCAGTGGCGAGTCAAGGATGGGCACAAGGGGCCGATGGTCTGGGAAGTCAAGCACCTGCGGTTTTCCCCCGTGGGCGCCGACGGGTTACCGGGCGAGCCGCTGCACCTGGTTGCCGCCCGTGACGTCTTGAACCCGGCGGAGTTGAAGTTCTTCGTCGGCGCCGCCCCCGAGGAGACGTCGGTGCAGGTGCTGTTGCTGGTCGGGTTTTCGCGATGGCGCGTCGAGCGCTGCTTCGAAGACCAGAAGTCCGAGATTGGACTGGATCAGTATGAGGGCCGCCGCTACCAGGGGCTCAAACGCCACCTGATCCTGAGTTGCCTGAGCTACTTGTTCCTATCGCGGATGCGACAGAAGTTCGGGGGGGAAAAATCCGGGTCTGACGGAGTGCCAAGTCCACAGTGCGATGGCGGCGCTGATCCCGTTCTGGTGGTTGGGGCTGAGTCCTCCGCGAAAGCTTCTGGAGCGGACCTCCGAAGAGATCGAGCGGGCGCAGCGTCGAAACGCCGTGGCGCAACGGTGCCACACCAAGCGGACAAGGCGAAAGTTGCATGAGATGGGCATCAAACTTACAGGGTTGCCCCAATGCAAATGGGATACGACTTAGCGCTGTAGTATTAGACATCCCACCGTTCGACAAGTCGAAGCCGTTCTACCCATTGGTGATGAGCTACGTGGTGCAACTCTGAGCTTTCCGGGAGATCATCGCGCGATCGTCGTTGGAAGTTGCACGTGCCCCGCCTCCTTGCATGCAAGGGTTCGCCACGAGATTTTATTCTAATTTCGCCCAAAGAATCGACGTTACTCTCAAGCAAGTGCGGTTCGTCCGCAAGGTAATCGACATCGCCTGGCTGGCCGGTTCGATCTTAAAATCGCAACAGACCGGCTCAACTTTGGCGGCTGGAGTTGAAGTCGGGGGCCGGGCAGTCAGAGAAACTTGCGTAGCAGCCGCCAACCGGCGCTGACGAGCATGCAGAAGAGACCGAGATAGACGATGAGGCCCGAGAAGCCCACGGACGACTGACGCTTCAGCCGCCTCGCGATCTCCGCGTCGCTCATTCGGCTATCAACCAGGTTCCTGGATGACCGACCGGAGCCGAGCAGGACGCCCGAGATCACCCCGATGATTACGAGTACGATACCGACCGCAAAGAGATACCACGGAGCAGCGATCATCGCTCGACCGACCTCCACGTTATTCAGGTGTCGGCGTTCGAAAGGGTAAGAAAGAACATACCTGATCCATCAGGCTGGGGCAATCGTACGCAACCCGTCCCCACTTCGGCGGATCGAGCGGACACCCCTGGTCGGCCAATCCTCCATCCTCTTGCCCTGACTCTCACCCGATCGTCTCTTCGCAAAATCCACGTCTGCAAATTCTTAAAGTTAAGCGTATTTGATTTCACTATTGATTTCTGAGCGACGATTCGCTTGGAATGGAGGCACGCTCGTGCAACGAGAGAGAGTGTTCGCAAGATCAAGACGAATAGGGACGTGTAATGAGCCAAAATCCAACCGGCGTGATCGCTGAGAGTGCTCCTTCAGAGGGAAGACGCAAGTTCGCGAGGACTGAAATCTCCCCTCCGAACTGCTACACGGCGGCCGACGTTCGTAGGATCCGAGATCGCCTCAGCCTATCTCAGCGGGCGTTCGCTTCGCTCCTGGGTGCAGACCCGGCATCCGTCTCTGCCTGGGAGCAAGACCGACGTCGTCCCTCTGGGACCGTGCGTAGGATTTTGGACATGATCGAAGGCAAGAACCGGCGCTGGGAAATCCAACTCAGGTCTTTGAGTAAAGCCAGGAAGTAGACTCTCGGTCAAATTTGAAGATTTCCGTCGAGGGAAATGTTGTATTCTTTTGTTCAGTCGGGTAAGATCGTACGGAACAGAGAACGATAGTTGATGTTTAGATGATTAATTTAAATAAAATGATTTTTGTTGTTTTTTGGAATCAAACCCGGTGACTAGATCTGATGTCGCCTCAGTCAGCGCTCCCTGTCGCGCGATCCACGCCGCCGCCGATCGATGACCCATCTCAGTTCGTGTGCCTGGAGAGGGTTCCCATCCTTGATGAGCACATCCGGACCAGGCGGGGTCAGGATGGCCAACTGATAACCGAGCACATCACTCCTGATCAACTCAAGGTGATCGCTCTCAACAGTGACGGCCGGTCAAGTCGTGGGGAGCTCGGGATGGTCTTCATCGGCCACAGCGACCCGAAACTTCCTGAGATCGAGCAACCTCCCCTCGCCGGTTTCATGCGGAACTATCGCATGGGAGTGTACGGCGATGGGAAGCCGGTCATTCTCGCGGACCTTTATATCAAACGCGAGTTTCAGGATCTCGTGTCCGAGTTCCCACGTCGTTCCGTCGAAATCTTCCGGAAAACAACCCCGCACGGGTTTATCGATTCTCTGGCCTTGCTCAAGCGTGCTCCTGAGCGGGACCTCGGCCTCGTCACGTATTCCAAGACCGATGAAATTGAGCGCGTTGAATGCGATTGTCACGATCAACACTGCTGCAACCCGCGAAACTCAATCGCCGTTGGGCTTCAAGACCTGGCAACCCAAAAGAGAGGGGGCAACATGGCACTTCGTAACGTAGAAAATTACATTCGGTCTCGCGCGTCTCGCACAGGAACTTCCCCTAAGACAACCGTAACGCCTACCACTCGTTACGCCGGGCTGTCGAGCCGATTGGCCAACATCGCGGCCGAACAGAAGGCCACGCAGGCCGCCACGCGAGCGGAACAAGCCCGCATCGCTTCCTTGAATAGTCGGTTAGATCGTGTTGACACGATGCTCAAGGAAAGTCGCGACAGGGCCGCACAGCAGGCTCGGAAGCCCGTGCTCGAAGAACTGGCCGAGCGGTACTCAGTACCCGACGATCAGATCGAACGGTATTCGCGGATTGGCAGCGATACGGCGTTCCAGGACGCGATCGACGACGCGAAAGAGCAATACGCCACGCGGCCTACCCCAGCTGGACGGCCCTTCTCGGACCCGCTCGCCGAACTGGGAGAGCCTCTGGATACCCGCGAGATCGATCGGTACATCAAGACAAACAAGATCGAGGTCCAGTCACTCGAGGACGCCACCCGAGCCGTTGAGGGGTATATCGCTGCTCGGAAGGTCGGGAAGATCCGGAAGTGATCGCGGACTCGTCACCCTCTCTTTTGGGTTGCTGAATTCACACCCGAATACAGAAGTATAGCCATGTCTGATTTAAGGGATGTTTTACAGGATCTCCGCGACACTCTCAGGAAATTCGCCCAATCCATAACCCAGCCGGCCGTTACATCTCAGACCGGCGGCACTCCCTCTGCCGGGGGATCGGCGGCCGGCGCGGCGGTATCGCTCTTTGGTTCCACCAGCATCCAAACGATCAAGACGCTGTTTCCGGCTTTCAGCAAGTTCAATCGCGAATTATCCCTGGCGGCCAAGGCCCTCCAAGGCATCCAGACCGGGGCCAAAAAAGCGGCAAAGATGACGCCGGCCGAGCGGGTCGAAATCTCAGACTCCAAGAAGAAGGTTCAACGGGCTGTCGCTCAGGCTCGTGAGGCCGGGGCCAAATCCGGGGCCGCCTTCAGGGACATCGGCAAGGCTCGAGAGGCCGTCACGAAGGCGACCGAATCCGCTCGCAAGGCAGGCAGGCAGGCCGGTGTCTCGTTCCGCAACCTTGGGGCCGCGCGTCAGGCATTCCAGGACGCCCAGTCGGCCGAACATCGCGCCAAACGCCAAGAGGTCAGGGCGGCGGCAAATGTGGCAAGGCATAGGCGAGCTCAAACTCCGTTGAAACAGCAGAGGATTGCCCGGAAACAACTCCAATTGGCTCGTCAGAAAAACCGATCGGCCGCAGCCAAGGTCGCAGCGGCGGCGTCCAAGGTCGCCAGTGCCGGTAACAACTATCAGGCGGCACGTGCGGCGGCCCGCACGGCGGGGCAAGCAGCACGGAACGCGGCGGCGGGAGTCGGGGCAGCCGGCCAACGCTACCAGCGTGCCAGGCAGGTCGCACGTGGATTCGGTCAGAATGCGGCGGCGGCTCGCGCTGGGGCTAAGCAGGTGGCAGCCAAAGTCGGGACGGCTATTGCGGCACGGTCGGCGGCCGGTGGCTCTGGAGCGGCCATCGGGGCATTCGCTTCCAAACTCAATGTTGTCACAGCAGGGTTATCAATCGCCGCTACGGCTACGAGATACTTCGCCGAGAGCGTCAACGAAGGCAATCGCTCCCTCGGCAACTACAGCGGCAAGATCGCCGGTGCCTTCGCTCAACTCCAGATGGGTGATTTTCGACGCAACTTCAATATGGCGAGCCACACGGACGCCAGTGCGGCCGCGCTGGCTGACGCCGTAAATGCAATGCGAGACAGCATGCAGATTATCAATATCCAGGCAAATCAAATCAAGAACAACTTTGCGAGAGTTGCGGCGAACATCGCAGGTGGCTTTGGCGACGTCGGTGGCTGGATTATCAACAAACTTCGCGCCGCCGCAGGAGCAGCCCCCATCAAGCCCGACGAAAAAGATCCACACGGATGGGGCGGATGGGGCGGATTTGTTGGCGAAATCCGCAAGGGCACCCTTCCTCCCTTGAGTGGGCCTGAAGTCTTCTTCGGTCGCGGTCCTGGTATGCAGCGGGGACCATTCCCTGGCTTGAGACAACCGCGCGGAGGATGGAGAAATTAAGCGACGGCGCTCGCTGCGAGGCCCAGAGGAGAGTAGACCAGTCCTGTGACGAATGATTGCGATTTCGCAAACCATTTTATTTGAGACCACATCATGACCCAGCACATCTCCGAATTCTTGCCGCGATACATCGTTGTCTCGTTCCCCATCCGTTCTGCATCAGAATCAGCCGACCAGACTGCCACGCCGGCCACCGAATTCTGCGATCGGCGTGTCTGCCTGGCTGAAGCCGGTCACGTCGGAGCGGGATTCGCGCCGGCACGGCACTTCCAGCGTCCCGAGGAAGCCATCTTCGATGGAACTCCGGGCCACGCGGCGAGCGATCCGCTCAACCGGGAGGAACTGGACGCTATAGCGTTGGAGACGGCGCGCAACTACATCGATTGGGTCAAGTTCTCACGACAGGAGACGGCCGGCGAGGGTCAACCCAACGACAACCCCGGGGACGGCTTCTTTTACCGATACGCGGATCCGAGCCGAGCCCTAGACCTCACCGAGGCTCCCTATCTCGACGCGGAGAATCCGGCACCGCTCTGCACGTTCATCGGGCCGCCGGAGATCCGTGGGGCGGATGGAAGAATCCTCCAGGCAACGCAATTCGCACTGGAGTTCGTGAGCGGCCGCCACGTGGTTCACTATGTGGGAATGTCCAAGGTGGAATGCCATGGCGCGTGATCTTGGGTCGGTAATGCCAGCACGCGTAACCGTACGGTTCCAGACGCGCCGTTGCAACGGCGCGGTTTCTGACTCGGTCCCGCCGTGGTACGTCAAGACGGTCAACTTGGCAGACGTTCTGCCCGATGTCGGAGCCGGGTTCAACGGCGAAAAGCTTTTCCACGATGCCGCCTTGGCCTTGTTTAACGTGGGCGGTACGGTCCCGACCAATCAAACTGCCCTCGATAATCTCGCTACCCAGATCGCCAAGGATTACTACTCCTGGAAGCAGATCTCATTCGACGAGGTCTATCCGGAGATTATCGCTCCTGAAGTCGACGGCCTCACGGATCTCATCGTCATCAGCTACCAGATCGATCAGGTCTGGACTCGGCGACTGTCGGCCCCATTCAACGCGCAACCAGAAGAACTAGCCCACCAAGACCCGGCGAATAGCGGATGCGCCGACTCGACCGGCGTGACCGTGACCAAGACACCCTGCGGCGAGTTCTATGGGCCGCCGGCGGTCTGTCTCAGCGGCAAACCGAACCTGACACGCTACAAACTCTGCTTGTTGGACGGTCGCCTTGATATTACTTATGTATCCACTGATATCGTACAATAAAAATATTAAGAGGCTTGTCGTCGATTCTGCCCAGCAAGGTCATGGTCGTCTACCGTACCAGGCGGTGCAACGGCCAGCCCAGCGATATGGTTCCCGCCATCTACAAAAAGGTCGTCACTCTGGAAGAATCAGGCTGGACCGGGGCCGGAAACGGCGTACAAGGCTTCGATGGGACGAAGGTACTGCATGACACGGTCATCGCCCTGTTCGACGTGGGCGGGACGCCTCCGACAAACCAGGCCGCCTTGGACGCCCTCGCGGTTCAGCTTGCCGCCGACCATTACAACTGGCTCTCGGTGTCATTCGACGAGGCCTTCCCGGAGATCATCGCGCCAGTCGTGGACGGTCTGACGGATCTCATCGTCTTCAGCTACCAGATCGATCAGGTCTCAACGCGGCGACTGTCGGCCCCTTACAACGCTCAACCGGAAGAATTCTGCCACCACGATCTGGCAAATTCCTCATGCAAAGACAATTTAACGGCCACGCCCACCCCGATCATCACGCAGAAAGACCCCGGAACATTCGAACATTACGGGCCGCTCGCCACTTCTTCGAGCGGCAACCTGATCCTGCCTGTTTTCCTCTCGAAGCTCCAAGGCGGCCTATTGGTCCAGAAGTACTCGCGCACGGATACTCTGGCGTGCGGATGCACGTGCAACTGGACCTTCGTCGTGCGCGACAGTTGCAGCGGCGCTCTGTTGCCCGGTTCTCGGGTCTCGGTCTCCCAAGGCGGGATCGAGATCGCGCACTGCACGACCATAGGGCAAATCGCCAGCGTCACCCGAGGAGCGACCGGAAGCAACTTCACCAGTGTCCCCACAGTCACCATCGCGGGGTCCGGGTCCGGCGCAACAGCGATTGCCGATATGCAACTCGGGAGCCTTGCCCGAACCTCAGGCGGTTCGGGTTACAACAACGGCACCTTCACCGGAACTTTCACCGGGGGCGGCCCTGGTAGTGGTGCGACCTTCACGTTCACGGTCTCGGGTGGCGTGGTCCAACCGCCACTCGCCATCGTCACTCAAGGATCCGGCTACACCTCCCTCCCGACTCCCGACTTCAGCGCCGCTGGTCCGGGCTCTGGCGCGGCGGCAACAGTCAGGCTCAACGTGCGGGCGCTCGTGTTGATGGAATCCGGAACCGGCTACCTGTCTGCAATAGTCGGGATCACTGGAGGGGGTGGAACCGGGGCTACGGGTACGGCCACGGTCGCGGCCCGATGCACCCTCGACGTCCCGTCCGGCACCTACGACGTGACTGTCACCCCGCCGGAGGACTTGGGATACACGGCCTACTCAGGATCGCTCTCGCATGCCTGCGGACAGACAACAACGATCGCTATCGATGTCGACAACGACCATATTTGTACCGGCACTTGCGGGTACGGCTGCCGGATCCTTCCCAAGACAGCCTATCTCACTTGGACAACCGATGATGGATTCGACCAGGTTGATTTCATGGGCAATCCCATCTTCAGAGTCAAATATCCCAGCGCGACCCTAACGGTCGGGCCGCCGTTCCCACAGTACGGGAACAACCCTGCGTACTACAGCGAGCCGTTCGATCTTGACGTTGGCCCGGCGACTCCGAACGGCCCACACCAACACCTGACAGCCCGGTATGTGATTTCCTGCCTTGGTCCTTATGTTAACTGGATCTATCAAAACGACGACGGGAGTTGGAGCGATAGAACCAATTACGCTGGTGGACCCGGAACCTCTACCTCGCCCGGAAACGTCACCTGCTCTCCATTCCGTGTCGTCGGCGGCATCGGGGATTCTGTGTCGATTGGCGTGCCCGGCCGCGACTGGGCCTATACACGCTGGACCTATTCCGGATGATCCACGTCACCACAGACCATTGCGAAGCGTGCCCGGTCGCCGAAGGCCTGCCCTGCTATCGCGATCCGGGCACGTGCCAGCGCGTGGCCCAACCGGGACAAGAGGCGTTCCGAGAGACCATCGCTCGGCATGGGAAGATCCTGGCAGCACAAGCCGTTCTGGCAACCCAGTCGATGGGTGGGGTTCAGCCAGTCACGCTCGAACGAGTCAGCAGTCCAACCCGTCCAACCGTCGCCGCATCCACGGTCCTGATCGCCAGGATCAAAGCATGTCCGCACTGGCAAGCCTCGTCAGAGTGTGGCTGCGGCGTTAACCGCTGCGCGGCTGGGAAGGGCCGAGATGGTAAGGTGAGCCACCAGGACTGCTTCGAGTGCCTTCAGGAAGCGAGGGTTGCCGACGATGAGCAGGCATGAATTCACCCTGATCGTCGCGCGGGCCGATGGTGGCGAATTTGGCCTCGAGGCCGCCTCCGACGCTCTTTTCGAGGCGGGATGCGACGATGCTCTGGTTGGGATCCGTTGTGGCGTACCCTAACTGGACTTCACCCGAGAGGCCGATTCGTTCGGCGAGGCTGTGGCCTCTGCGACTGCCGATGTGGCTCGATCCGGTGCCGGGCTGATTGTGGCCCGGATCGAGCCTGAAGAGCGTGGGTGATCTGTGGCTCTGTTCCAGGATCAAGGCAGCCGAAGAGTATCAGGACGCCCAATTTGCGATCTGCCCCAGGGGGGCCAATCCGGGACTACTCGTCCTTGGCCAGCACCAATGCGGCCGAGAATATCTGCTGTTGCTGGAACACGTCATGGTCATCGAACCAGTAGCACATGGCCTCTTGGTTAACCAAAATGCCTCCAACGGACATCCTCGGACCGCCGGTCTTCAATTGGACGATATCGCCAGCCTTGATGGCCATGAACATTTCTCCGCTACGATGGATATGAAATTGAAGTCTACCCTTCGCTTCAGTCTATCACGGTTTCCTGGTTCGTCGAATCATTGACTCGACTTCGGGGTTGGCGTTCGTGTAGGTGATAATTGAGTCCAGATGTTCCTTTTCCCACACTCGGAACGCCTCGTCGGCGAATCCCTGCCCCACGGACTCGAGGTCGGAAAAGTCCAGGGTAAGCCTGACGGGAGTTCTCACGCTCCCCAGTAATTGCTTCGCCTCGGAGCGAGCCATGGGCACCTTGCCGGCGGTCAGCGAGGCCAACTTGAGCGTCACCACGAAGGGTGGGGCAAACTCGAAGACGATCCGCCCGTGATCGTCGGTTTGATTGGTGGATTTGTAGTCAGCGTGATAGGGCCAAGGCGGAAAGTACGCTTCGGCTGTGATCTCTTTGGGCTCCACCATGTGCCATTGGTAGAACATTGCGGCACTGCCTGTTCCGGCATCTCCGGAACTGGACTCGCAGGATCCGCTCCGGGTGAACCCCAGCATGTCAGGGAGTCTGTCGTTGGCAGAGTTGGAGTTGACCGTATGGCCGTCGAAGGGGCCATCTCTGAGGATGAGGATTGGCAAGAATATGGTCCTTGAAATGAGGTCCCAAGAGCAGTTGTGACTGTCATTCCATCCACCGCTCTACCTTGCGCTCTTCGCTGCCTTCCGAACATATTCAGCCCACTCGGGCTTGCGGACCTCGAGTGCCAACATGAAGAGTTTATCAGCGAGCGAGGACTGCCAAGTACGATTCGTCCTGGCTACTCTTCTGGCGTACGCCGTGATCTGGCCCAAGACCTCACCTGTCGTTCCCTCGTCTTCTTCGGCGATCCGACAGAACCCTGCAGTTATCAAGGGCGGAAGCTCGGGTCCATGGATGAAGTATCGCAGGATTTCCATGAATCCGGGGTCACGAAGGATCGCGAAACCTTCCACCCCATTACGCTCAAATGCGTCTTTTCGAGATTTGCCGTAGCCACCAATATTCAATTCTGGCTCGAAAAAATAGTCGATCCGGTGTTGTGGCACTGCCCTTCGGGTAAGCAGGGACTCGGCCAACTCTCCAACCCGCTCAAAATTCCGGATTCGGGTCTCATGCTCCTGGTCCATCAGAAGACCCATATTCCAGATGATCGAATCGTAAAGGGCCTGCTCGCCGTCCAGGAGCTGGACGATGGCAATTTCAACCATTCGATGCTCCGTTAGAATGCCCGGCGTGAGCGGTGATTGGCCGTCGGTTTCCAAATTCGGTTGGGAACGATCGAACCAGAATCGCTCGCGATCGGGAGGATCGCTTGATGCAAGTGTACACCGTCCTGGCGAGATGTCGAATACAATGACATAATCTCAAAGCATTCGACAATGGTTTCAATGCGACAGACGGAAGCAGAGGGACGACGGACGGGCAACGGGGGAAGTGAGGTTCCAACCGGCCGCTGGCTAACCTGTTGCCAGATAACCGGACAACGAAAACACCGCAACCCCTCCTTTTTGGGTTGCCAAACTCATTCGCCGTTGGGCTTGGGGAGGGGGGGGGAGATGGGAGGTTAGAGTCTGAAAGGGAAGTGAGAGGAAGGCGGGATTATATTTGTGGGATCAATAGGTCGGGACTGCGTCCCGAACCCGCGATGGCCAGGGGGGGGATAGCGACGGACGATGAGGAGCGATAAACGATGAGAAGCGATAGACGATGACGGGCAACTTGGGGAAATGATGGAGATGGACGTGAACGAGATCTGACCGGTTGTCGCAACCCCTTCTTTTTGGGTTGCCGTGGGGTTCGATTCGATCCGTCGAAGTTAGGAGCCGGTCGCGAGCGAGTGAAGCCAGTCGCCCCGGTGAGAGCCGATGCGTTGTCGTGCGGGGTTCGGAGGTTCGCTCGGCGACTTGGAGGGGCGGTGGACCCCGTGTTGGCGTGAGGCGCATGGGAACGCCCCGGGTGGGCCGGGGCGTAATTTGCAAGAACGGAGACAGAACTTACTCAAGAGTTGACCTTGCGTGGTGGCCTCTTCTTGCAAATATTCTGAGGCAAATCAGTGGTTTTTGGTTCTCTAACCTTGGTCGAAATGACATTGAGGAGCCGCTCGCCCCAATGTTCAGGGGATAGATTAATTTCGTCCATGAACCTGCATGCCATTGGTGACGGCGCCCGAAGGCCCTGCTCCCAGGAGCGAATCGTTTTGACGTCAACGCCAAGGAACTTCGCAAAGAGAGGTTGGCTGGCCTTCAACAGAGCCCGAGTCTTCTTGACGTCCTCTGGATTGTAGGAACGCGGCTGGAGTTTGAGTTCTACCGTGCGAATAGTGAACTTCTCTTCGATCGGCTCTCCCGAGGCGATCGCGTCGCTGAAGTCACTCAGCGCACCGATAATCTCAAGATCCGCTGCGGAGAAATCCGCTTCCTTCTTCATGTGATCGTCCCGTCTCTCAGCTGGCGTTCGATCTTCCGTATAAAATCCGAGATCACTTCTTTACCAGCAGCAGTCAAATTGTCTTGCTCGCCCTTCGCGAAAACGGTCGCGAGCAACACGATACTGAAATCCTCGAAAAAAACATAGCAAACACGGTTTGCCCCGCTTTTCCCCTGGTTGGCCTCATGGCCAGCAAACCGAATCTTGCGTAAACCATTGGTAGCCTCCATGACGGGATATTGCTTGGGCCCAAGCATGATTGCAATTTCGAGGCTTCTCAAATCGTCATCACTCAGGCCGATTTTCGTCCACTTTTTCTCGAATGCCATTCCATGGACAAATCGCAGCCAATCCTCTGGCTGAAAAACGTGTGAAGGATAAGCAAGCGTACGCTGTTCTTTTTTGTGCATCATCCGTGCCCAGGATCGCAAATTTTACCGGAAAGCCTGATCTTCAAGGCGATGATTGCGAGCAACTAAGAGGGATCCCATCCGACGTCGAATGGCGGCTTTCGTATGAGGCATGGTACGACTCAGTGGTACGGCAGTCAAGCGGTTCCCACTGCCTTCAATCGGTTTTTCCAAAGCGGCCCTTAAACAATTCTCAGTTGGCACGGCTTCGTTTGGGAGTTAGAACTCCTTTGGCTGCATAAACTTAAGATCTCAAGAACGGCGATTCACGACGACTTTCCGCAAACTAGTCCACCACCTTCACCACCGCCTTCTGCACCCAGATCCCCCGCCGCCTCAGCCCAGCATTGGCCGGGAGCCCATGCCCACGGGATGCCGGTCCGGTTGCCAACGAATCCGATGCCCACCCTTACTCTGGCCAAGCAGGGAACCTAAAGCCGTCTTACCCCCACAACCTGTCGATGGTCAACTGGATCAAAATTCACGACAGGGGAAGTGGAGCGACTGGTTCGTCGCCCTCACGACTCCTCAGCCGCATCCCCGATCCGGATGACCTCCCGGCAACGGCAGACCCACTCCCCCTCGCCCCCGACCTTGCGGACCTCGAGCCGGAAGAGTTGGGCTGGGCCTCGTCGGGGTAGGCCGAGCACGAGCGACTACCACCGAGGCCGTCGATGCGCTTTGCGAGCTCGGTCTTGGTCACACTGATCCGGACCTCAGCCAGGAGAGCTTTGAGGCTTACGTGAAGTCCAAGCTCGTTCGATACCCTCCAGGACTTCCTCGTTAACGGTGTCCAGGCCCCGTCCGTTGTTGGCCAGAATGAACCGGGCCGCCTCAACGACGACCTCGCGTTGCTCGGCTGTGAAGCCGTCGAGCCGTTCTGGCGGGTATTCCAAACCCGCCAGAACGGCATCGGCCGTGTCGCTCCCAGGCTCGTTGACTGCCGCGCGGAGCCAGGCCGGCAGGACTGCCAGATATTCCGCCGGCCCAAGCAAGGGAAGAACGTCAGCCTGGTTGCGGACGAACTCAGCCTCGATATCCGGCCACGCGACTCCGGCAAGTTCCTTTCGCAACCACTGGACCTCTGGGAGACCGCCCGTTACTCCTGACGCCTCGATAGGCCTTGGTGGGAAGGCGACCAATAGGCCCTCCAGGATCGCGTCACGAGCCGCGATGTCCAGGGGATGAGCGGACACAGGGTAAACCCGTTCCTCTCGACGCTGAATGGACCTCGGGGGTCGTGAGAAGGCCCGCAACCACGCCAGCCAGGCCATAGCGATCACTGGTTGCCTTCACCTTCCTCATCCTGGAGCTGGCCCGTGCCTCGGCAAAAGGGACAGTGCTTATAGAAGCTCAAAAATCCGCCGTCGGGCCTGAGCTTCTGAATCCTCCCTGGATCGCTCGACGGGCCGAGCTGGACGCAGCGGCAGTCGTGGCCGAAGAATAGCTCCATGCCTGGGGCGAGGTTCAAGGTCATCGGTTGGGCGTTGATGGCAGACTGTTTGACAAACTCAGGCCAGAGAGGGTGGTGTCCACAGAACGAGTTGATCTCTTTGGGGGTAGAAACTGGATTCAGATGACAGATGCCTTGGCCTTCGCCATCAAGAACAAGGCACAGGCAGGTTCCACACGTTGGGCGATTCAAATGATCCTCGGGGTAAGAGTAGTAGCAACCCAAAAAGGAGGGGCAACAGCGTTTGTCGCTCATGCCTGCCCATCGGCTTCCTCAGTCTTTAACGTGTCCAGATCCTTTGCACTTTGAACACATTTTATCGATGGAAACCCATCCTCCATCCGGCCGCTCAAAACACACTCGATCCGAGGAATCATTATGACCTAAATCAATACAAGAACACGTGAAGCCCCACACGGGCAAATTTTCGTCCATCTTCGGGGGCCGCGTTCGCCGAATCTGGGGACGGGTCGGCTCGGTTTTGGGCAGGGTTGGTTGTTGGTTGCTCTCGACCTCATGTGGCCAGAACCACGAACTGCAAGCATTCGGATGATACGGGATGTCTTGGATGATCCTGCTAAACTTGCCGCCCACGTCTTCTTTCAGGTCGACGGTTCGCCGATCGGCGTTGAGAACCTTGACGACCTCAGCCGTGACCGTCTTGCCGGTCTCAAGTCGAAGCATCACGCTCGCGCCTACAAAGGGCGCCCAAGGCAAGGCTGGTTGCTGGTCATCTTGTTTCGGATTTTTGATGTAGTGCATAAGATGCAATTACGAGTGAATGTGAATTTCCGGGCCACGCGGCGAGCGGAGCAACCCCCAAAAAGGGGGGGGGCGGAATTGTCAAGTTTGATTGGACTGCCCCGGCCTCAGAGGCTTGGGTCGCTGGTTCTTTAACTTGAACGGCCTGTTCCGCTCGTCGGACTTCTCGTTGGCCCAATGTTTTTTAATCCGTTCGCGAAACTTGGCCGTTCCTTTCAATCGGGAACGCGTCAGTTCGTGAAGCCAGGACCGAAGCGCGGTGCCACACGACTCGCAAAGCGACAACCTCAACTTGACCTCCTCTTTTTCCGCCGTCGTCGCCACGATTAATCGAGTGTTCAGACCCTCACGCAAACGACAACGAATGCAGTATCGGGACATTGTGAATCACCATGAAATTCACTGTGTACGACATGTCGAATTAATTTGGCCTTCGGCCAAAGTGGATTGCCAGGAAGGAAAGGGGTCGCCGGAACCTGCCTTCACGGTTTCTTCCCTTTCCTCGGTTTTGACGTCGGCTTCTCGGGAGTCGTGGGCTTCGTCGTCGCTGGAGCCGTGGGAGTCGTTGGTTTGCCTCCTCTGGGCCTCGCGGCGAGCGTCGTGAGCGGCTCTGACGTGGGCGTCGTAGACGGCTTCACGATGGGGCTTCCCAGAGGCGGGGGTTTCACAAACACGCTCGCAGGCCGTTCGAGCTTGGGATGCTTTTCGCCGAGAAACAGCCTGAGCTCATATGAGCACTGTCGGCACAGTGTGTGGACAACCGGAACAACCAGATTTTCGACATTGGTAACGATTTCGATCTTAGTGACGAGATCCTTCAACGATCCGCAACGATAACAGTGTGCCATTTCGATTAAGTCCCCGTGAGAGTGAGCGCTGGTGGTGTAGAACGCCTGGACTTCGCTTTCTTCACCTGGGCCTTCTGCTCGATCTGATCGACCGTGGCTTTGAGTTGGATCGCTCTTGCCCGGAGAAGGTCGAGATTCTTCAGGCTCAACTGGTACAACTTCTCTGATCTCATCCGTCGTCTATCAAGAAAATCACATTCCTGAATTGCACCGTACTGGAGAGCATCGAGGCTTTTGATTGACTGGATATCGAATATGTGCATGCTCATCCAGTGCAGGACGATCCGTTGGATCAGGAGCATCTCGATGACGGTCTGTCCGGGACGATCGAGAGAAGATCCAACCCTCTGAGCCTCGTGCCTGATCGCAGCCCGCTGAGAGGGATCAGCGACACGTTTCAGCAGGGCCGCGATAACCTCCTCGTGTAAGTCGCCACCGAGACTCCGGGCCGCATCTCCAGTCTTATCTTCAAGGAGGAGTCGCCGGGCCTGTTCCTCTTTAAGCGAACTGAAAAACTCGGAGGTTGATGGTTTTGGTTTTCTCATCACCAGCCGCCATTCGTAGTTGTGCCAAACGAGACCGGCCTCGTTCATGGCTTTCCTGAAAAGAGTCTCTATTTGTTTGTGATAAGTGAGAATTCTGGTTTCGAGACGGTTCGATTCGGCGCGAGCCTCGCCTCGATCCTTCCTGGCGGATTCCCTCGCAGCGCGGCGAGCGGCAATCATCTCCGCGTGCTCAGTGGCCGCTTGCTCGCCCTGAGAACCGCCGCCCGCGTAGAAACGAACCAACCGGCGGCCCTCGCGATAACCGCGATAGAAGTACAGGCGGTTCCCTCTGCGTTCGTATGACATTGTTGAACAATCTCTTTCGGGTTCCCCCAACTCAGACGCCGTTGGGCATGGGAGGAAAGGCAAGAGGCACTCGCCGTCCCTCTCCTCCTTTCCGGGCTCCACGGCGAGTGAGGCGAGTGGGGAACTCGGCCCGCAACCCAAAAAGGAGGGGCGGGCCGATCGCAAGCCCAACGGCGCCTGAGTTAGCCCATCTGGAATACGGACGCGGCCCCTTCCTGAGCGGCGCGAAGGCACTCGAGGCATCCGGTGTGACGTTTGCCAAAAAACTCAGCGAATGGCACGGGGAACTTGGTGGACTTGCCGCAAATCGGACATGGAACCTTGTTTCTGGGATGGTCTTCAATGCGGATGGCCTCGAACGGCTGGCCTATCGCAACCTCGTCGATGAAGGCCCAACGAATCGGCCGATCGGTTCCATGCTCGATCGGACTGTTTGGGGCAACCCCGGCCGGGTCGTGCGCGAAGTCCTTCTCGGGAAACCTGGGCGGAGTGTCGCGTTCAAAGACCTTGAGGCGGACTTTGTCCGGCGCGAGAACCGCAGTCACAACTGCACGCCGTGATTCCAGCTTCTCTCGGAAAATATCCATATCCAAAGTGTCTTCGAGATATGTAACGATCTGGCCGACTTCGGGCACCCGCTGGCCATTGGCTTGGGCTGCCGCGATTGGATCGAGCCTTGCCGTAACCTGGGGACGCACCTCTCCAGGCCAGTGCCAGGTTCCAGGAGTGCCGTCGGGATCGTGCTCGACACCCTGGACGACCTCTGGAGGCTGGCCAACCACGTATGAGACAAGGTCAACGACGCCGTTGCCGAAGGTTGCACAGACCATGGCTTCTTGACGACCGAACCTCACTATCGAGCCGGGTTCGGGTCGCCGGTCGGTGGGTGACGCTACGATAGTCGTGGGGCCAGGAATCGTCTTCATGCCGGACGGCGACTGAGTTTCGGGACGGTCGTTATCGTCGTCGGCCGCTCGTTTCTCGGCTTCCCGGGCGAGGTGCTCATTGAAGTCTTTCTGGGCACGACTACGGATGTCGTCCTCGTTGACGACATCGGCGTTGCCGGCCTTGGCAACCTCGCTGTTCTCGACAGCCGTGATCGGGTTGTCGCCGATGGCGATCGCATCAGTGGAGCCATCGGTGGTTTCGCTATCTTCGATGGTTCCATCCTTGACGAGGTCGTTCTCTGGTTTCGGGACGACCATATTCATCCGCTTTGCTGCCATGATAGAAACCTTTTGGTTTGATGAATTTGGTGGATTTAGTGGATTTGAAATTACTAAAAAAAATCTATACGTCTGCGACGGCCAATTTACTGAGTGTAACCACTCCCCGATTTAATGACCATAGGTTCACTGTGGCTTGGCTCGATTCCGTGGACCGCCAAACTGGCCTTCATCCGCTTGCTCATCACCTGCATCGGGAGGTGCATCGTAGCCCATGCGTCGAGATCGCCGAGCCAAGGTTCGTCTTCCTTGGCCATCCTGAAGTGCACGACCGGGAGGCGAGCCGGGTCGCGGGCCTCGGGGATTGAGGTGATGTAGACCGAGACCTCGACATTATCGTATGCCGACACGACGGCGTTCGCGGCATTGAACGCGTTGGAAATACCCTGGGTGACCAACTCGCGGAAGATCAACTCTTTGAGGGATTCTTTGGTGCCCATTTCATTTCTCCGGTGGGATCGAGTTAGGATCCAAACCACAAATCGAAATTACTTGACGCGTTGACTGATACCGATTTATTTCATAAATGGGCGGATGGCCTGGTTTTTCGATGGTTGCTACAACGTTCTAAAACGCTCTGAGGCGATTCGTGCACTCTGGAAGGTCCGATCTATCCGCCCGACCGTTGGAAACGTTGTGAACGATTTTCTGAGGGCATTCCTGATTGTTTCTGTGAGACTCAAGTCATCAGTCGGGGCTATCGCCCCGAACCCGGGATGGCCAGGGGGGGGTGTGGCGGATCGATTTTCATTAAATGCAATCATGGATGTGCTCCCTCGTGATTCGCCAACCGCCCCGCATGGAGACCCGCTCGACCAATCCGAGTCCCGCCAAGGCCCCCAACCGCCTACGAATCCGCCGTTCGTCAAGCCCGGTCGCCTTACTGATATCAATAGGGTATGCCGATACGTTGCTAACGGACACGAGCGCTACGGAGCTATATTGGGGGGAGCCGTTAGTCCCTCTCTCTTTTCCCCCGCCAACCCCCTTATCTCTCTTTTTCAGTAAGGGTTCCGTAGCGCTCGTGTCCGTTAGCCCCAACTCTATGAGGGCCTTAATGATGGATCGATCAATTTCATCGAGTGGATCGGGGGTCTTTTCGGCCGGCAATCCTAGTTCGAGATCCGTGAAAACGACCGCCGGACGGCCTAGCCGGGCCAGGAATTGGAGCAGGAGACCTTTGGCGGTCGCCTGATGAGCCTGATGCCAATCGGGATCGCGATATCCCATTCGCCCGTCGAACCGAAGGCCCCAGTCGCCTCCCGAGAGGATTGCGGCAGCCCGGCCCGTCTGTCTCAGTCGACGCTCAATGGTATCCGGTGATACCCCTGGGAATCCCAGCACGACAACTTGGCCATCAACGTCAAAGTCGTCGAACCACGAGCGAAGTCTTAACCGTGGGGCCTCGCCGAGTTTCGCGAGGTTGGCCTTGCTGGCGACGACAACCAGAGGTTCGCTCTCGCAAGCCGCGAGCCGATCTCGGATAATACCGGCCAATGCACTCGCCCGGCACTTATTGGTGACGCTCCGGTTCACCTGGACGCCCTCGATTCGCGTGGGCGGCCCCTCGATCTGAACCACCGCCCTCCCGATCGCGTCAGACAGCTCGGCGGCATCCGTAGTCGGATCCGCGATCAGGGTCGCGCACCCCAATTGACGAGGATGCCATGTGCCAATTAGAAGTATGGATTCGCGTTTCTTCCTTGGGACCTGTACCACGAAAGACTGGAGGTCGCCGGAAACCGCTGAGGTGATAAGCCTTACGATCTCGCCTGATGGCCGAAATTCCTTCGATTTGAAGACTCCAAGGAGGCTCATTGGCCAGAAATTTTGGTCCCTCTGGGGGGTCGGCATGGACACGTCAACCGACTCCCCAGACTGGACTTGACTCTTCAGCCGGCGGGCGAATTTGCTGGCTGCAATCAAAAACTCTTTTCCACGATCATTATTTTTGAACATCGCATTGGTGGAACCTTTGTTTGCAGATTCGGCGATCATATCGAGATCTTTAAGAAGCTTTTCAACAATGGGTATCGTCGCCTTTACAGGAACAAGTACGTCCAACGAGTTGACCCCAGCGAGGATCAAGAGTTCCCTGTCGGCTGTTGCTTTCGTTAAACTCGTGTAAATCGCACGCTGCTCCGTCATGATGCTATGTTTGGCGGATTGAGCGAGTCCATGTCCGCGAAGGTATCCGCACGGCGTCTTTCGATCGTCGCACCGACCGCACACGGCTCTCGGGGTGATGCCGAGGCTGATTGCCTGGTTAATCTCCCCGACCTTTGAGCACGTGGTATCATCTCGCTGGGAATAAGCCGCCGCGTCCAGCCCCATCGAGAAATAGTAGAGCTGATAGAGACGAGCCTCGTCGTGGTTGCGGACGATTGTGAGCGATGTCTTCGCCCCAGACCTTCCGATCGCGAGGGCACAGCGATCCATTCGTTCATGGTCCGAGCACGGCCGAGAATCGACGGATGTCCCCCCTTGGCGGATCGCATGGAGCCAGTTCTCCAGTGGGATCGGGGACGTTTTTAGAGAATCCAATATAATTAACCAATGTAAATGTGCGTCAAAATCCTGGATCAGGAGTGCATGATTTTTAGCGAGTTGACTTTCGAGAGGATCAAGAGTTCCTTGCCTTCATTTGCCTCGTGGATACTCATCTCGATGACACGCTGCTCCGTCATAATGCTATGTTTGGCGGAGACCGCACGCTTGAATCGAAGGAGATCGTCACACGATTTCCAGGATTCGCACTTGTCGCAGGAAGTCCTCTCCATGATCTCGCTCGTGGCCTCCCTCGGAGGGGTGAGGCCGTAGGAATCCATGGTTTCGATCTTGGCGACCTTGGAGCATGCAGTCATGCCCCACTCGGGATAGGCGGCTGCGTCCAGGCCCATCTTCTGATAGATTGCCTCGTACTTGATCGCCTCTTGGTAGTCACGCACAACCGTGAGTGACGACGCCTTTCCGGACTTGCGGATCGCGAGGGCACTTCGCAATCGTAACTCGTCATCGGAGTGCGGCCGCGAATCGAGAGATACTCCCCCGGCGCGGATCGCATCGGCCCAACTATTGTCGGGCACCGAGGACATCTTTGGATCTCGTATCAAGTCAAAACACCTTAAAAATAGGAATGTGATCGACCCTAAAAACCTGCTCACTCAGAGTCGCCATCCACGTCGAGTCTGCCGTTCGTACGCTCGAGCGACCGTCCGCCGGATCTCCCAGACAGACCACGGCGGCGAGCAATAAGGATTCCAATATCTCAGTAAAATGTTGACAAATGTTTCTTCAGGAATGTCGTAGCCTGGCCCGCAATAGTAAGCGACCTTCCATAGGTTTGAGCTTCCGTCGTCATGTTGGACGGACGCGTTGATTTTTTCGAGGTATTGCAACACCTCGCCGAAGATGTCTCGCCGCTTTCCCGTGGATTTTCGGCGGTAAGAGTGTTGATATCGGGAGGATTGCGATCCGGCAACCCCTTTCGCCTGGCAGTCACCTGCGACCGAAGGTCGCCAGAGCAGATCGACCTGTGGTCCGTCGAGATCAACGATCGGGGCCGAGTCCGCGACATCCTGGAGATGCCGGGCGAACCCAGATAAATCCTGCCCGGTCTCCCAAATCCTACTGACAAGATCGGCGACGTCTGACCCGGGGGGCACGTCGCCGACCACGAGATCCGCCATCCGGATGATCCGGACGCGTGGCACTGGATCGAGTTGACCCAGGAGCCTGATCACGCTGGCCATATAATGCTCGCCTGCGGTGTCGGCATCGGGCAGGATCACGACGTCCCGTCCGGCCAGAGGCGACCAGTCAGACCGGCCGGCGGCATGCGCACCGTGGGCCGACGTCGTCGACTGATAGCCGAGATCGGCTACTGTGTCGGCACACTTTTCGCCTTCGACAATATAGATGTGTCGAGATGTAGCGAGAATTGGCAGATTGTAGAGAGGCAACAGCCCTACCGGATCGCAATCGTGCCAACCATAGTTGGCCCGGTGGAGTGGTCTGTACGACTTGGCACCGGCGCGATTACCGAGCCGAAGGACCACGTAGATCGGCGTCCCGGCGGCATCCCTGTAGACATAGCCGCGAGTCACCGCCCACGAGTCGTCTCGGGTCTGCCGGCGGATACGTCGCAGGATCGAGCGGGTAGCCGACTGGAGTGAGGGATACCACTGTGATTTTGTGGATTTCGGGGGAGCAACCCCTTGTTCGTGGGTGCCCGGGAGGGTATACTGAGATGACACAGGAGATCCTTGGTTTTGCCGGCCAAGATCGATTCAAAGACGCCTACCGTGACTGCCAGGTCACGGTAGGCGTCGACCATTTCCGGGGTCACACACCCAACTTGTCGAGTTCCCGCTCGGCTCGAGCAAGAGCCTTCTCACGTTGCGTCGACGTCCGCACTTGCAGAGGAAAGGTTGGCTGACTATTAGCCTGTGTGGTCGGCTGGTCCGCAGTTGTCAGCCGCTGAAAAAACTCGTAGACCCACAGTAGGGACGTGCAACGGATCCCTCCTGTCTGTACGCTTTCCAACTTTTGGTTGAGACGGCCTGTAAGCGTCCAACGGTGCATGACAGATACGTGCCGAGATCGACCTCCTCGTCCGCGAGGGAGAAGCTTGACGATCTCGGCGAACGGACGCAACCGAGTGACGTCGGCTGCTGTGGTGGCTGGCGACAGCCCGAAAGCCCGGATAACCTCGCCAACTTCGCGACGATCCTCAAGGGTATCGAACATAGAGAGTTCCTTTAGGTGAGTAGAGTTGTTCGCACCTAAAAGGATGTTAGGCAATGGTTTGCGACAAGTAAATTAACAGAGGTTAACGTTAACCTGCCTGTTAACTTTTAGTTGCACTCGGGCCGAGACAGCCTATGATTGATACCCTGTCCGCGATTAGGAATTGGCAAGTTTCTCCTCAAGGCGAACCGTCTGACAGCGCCTCTTACTGCTTGGGCAGGCCCCTGAGAACTTCCGAACTTCTTCCATCCATGCTGACTGAATTGCGATACTATCTCTTTCGATGGAGTTCCTTTGACATATTCATCATAAATAAATTCGTCTCTGTCCTCGTTTCTGCTTCTCTTATCTGTAATAGATGCCTGGTTTTGCGTCTCTGCGTCATGAGATTGAGGCTGCGCGGATGGGAGGCCAGGCATGTCTTCGGCCAACTCGAATCGAGCAATCACCGCTCTCAGGCCATCAATCTCGTCTTGAGACAACACAATCCGGGATTCTTCGACGCATGGAAGTTCTGGGCGATCCGGCGGCCCTTCAATCGGATTGCCTTCGTCGTCGAGAATCCATCTGTCGTAGTAATCCTTCAACGCCAAGAAGAATTCCCGCCGCTCCTGCCTCCACCGATCCAGGATCTTGCCAAGTATCTCCTCCATGAGTCGAACACACCGATCGTTCTCGTTTGGACTCGTAAACTTGAAATCATCCACGCTTACAAATTTCGTCTTCTCTTGGCTTCTGAGTGACTTCGACTTGTCACGATAATCCTGAACGAGCCTGCTGAGTCGATAAACCGCACCACCCAACAGGAACGCGGCATCGTGATCCGTATAAGCTCCCTCGCGAGCCATCGCTACTTCCATGACGCATCGGCCGGCACGGATGATATTTTGCTTGGTGGATTCGCGGTCGGCGTGAGACATGATCTTTCTCCTTTGCTTGTTCGGGCCGGACCGAGCGGGCGACGGGCAAAGGGATCCGTCGTTCCGCCCGGTCCGCTTGGTCTGCTGGGTGGCCACCCGACAAACCGTCCCGAGTGAAATGATTCTACCGGTTTACTTTCCAGTCAGTGAACGAAATGTCATCCGATTTGCCCCATAACACCGAGTGCCTTCTCACGATCGACTTCAGCGTAGACTTCCGTGACGGCCGGACTGGAATGCCCCAGGATCACGCGTGCGACGTCTAGGCCAAACTCACGGCGCAATCTCGTCGCGGCGTTGTGTCGGAGCCTGTTCGGTCCCCACATGGGAACATTAGCCTTGTCGCATCCACGATTGACGGCGGTATAGTAGGCCCGTACTTCGTAGTGGTCGCCGAACTGCTTTGGCTGGCCCGTCTTGCTCCGGTTCCGTTGCGACGGCTGCACGGGCGTCTTCCGGGTTCGCCGCATCTCGGCCAGGCGATCGGCTTCGGCTTCCTTGGGACTGAACAGGTAGGCCCCCAGATCCGTCTTGAGCCAGAGCCGCAGGACGTCCTGGGCGCGGGGACCGATAAAAATCAGTCGGTCCCGGTCGTGATGCTCCGTCTTGTGCCGATGCGGGATGAACTCCCAGACCTTGCCCGTGGTGTCCAGATCCATCGTCCGCATGATCGTCACTTCCCCCGGCCGCATGCCGGTCAGGCGTTGCAGCTCGATCATGGCCCACACTTGCCTTGAGACGTGCGGCTTGACGGCATCCACGAACGCATCGGGGACCGGCTTGACGGGCTTGCTCTCGCGAACGTCCGTCCGTCCCTTGCGAAGTCCCGCGACGGCCTTGAGCCCGTGGTGTACGCTCGGGGGAACCAACTCGTTTTCGACGGCCCACTTGAAGAACCGGATGATGTGGCGGGTTCGGCGGTTGACCTCGTTCCGGCAGAGTTTCGCGTCGATGAAGGCTTGCCGCACGGTCTTGAGAGCCAGAGGCCCGAAATCCTTCGCCTGGGTGTGGCCGTAGGCTTTTCGCAGAACCGCAAGCGAGAGCCGGAATAAGGCGGCCTCAGAGGTCGGCTCGCCATCCTTCACGTAATAGGCGTCGGCCCACTTGAGGAATCCGACCATCAATTCGCTAACGGTGGCATCATTGGCGACGGGGAGTTTCCGTCCGGCGGCCAGCCATTCGGCGATGAGCCGGTCATACTCGTTCCGACTTGCCTCGGTTCCGTGCTTGCCGAGATAGAAATCGCGGTCATCGATCGTGACGACAGCTTGGCCGGTCGGCTTGTGCAGGCGGTAGCTCGGGGTACGGAACGACATCGAAGCGGCCTCCCAATCCGGTAGTCTACCGGATTTTGTTGGGGTTTTGGCCGCTCCGTCCACGGTGTGGAGGGTACGCAAGTCGAGCGTTCGGCAGGAGTTACGGAATGGGCGATGAGGGACTCGAACCCCCGACATCCTGCGTGTAAAGCAGGCGCTCTAACCAACTGAGCTAATCGCCCGACTTTGATATGAGGACTGGCTCGGTCGCCAGAACGACGGCCGAGCACAGATCCTAATCGACAGGCCGGAAAGTCTCAAGCCAGGTCAGGTCCGGGACAAAAATGAGGCCTACCGCCCTCGACCCGAAAAGAGCGGAAAGCCTGGGACGGCTTGAACCTGCGTTCAATGGACCTCGATTAGGGCATCGCCGGTTCCGGTGTTCCCCGCAGCGTCGGTGGTGCGCACGACGAGGATGTGGGTGCCTGGCTTGAGGTCGGGGAATGCGACGGTGATCGTTTCTTGGGAGGAGTCGAAAAGGCCGTCGTCAGGGAAGACGGGGACCCAATCACCGCCGTCGAGGGCGTAGGCGGCTTTCACGAGCCGGGTCAGGTGGTCCTTGAGGGTGATCGTGGCACTGAGCGGCTGGGTAGTGGCGATGGTGATCGTGGGGCTGTCGTGATCGACGATGAAGGGGTCACTCACGCGCTCACGGATCAAAGCGTCGTTCGGGCTGTTGGATGGGCGGTCGCTGGCGGTGATCCGAATGCGATAGAGGCCGGCGGGGACAGCGGTGGTGTCCCAGTCGTAGCTTGAGGAGGTTTGCCGCTCGTCGCCCAGGCGGACCCAGTCGGGCCAGCCGTCTTTGCGGATGTGGAGGGTGTACTCGAGGTCATCGCCGTTGGGGTCGGTCACGCTCCACTTCAAGTTCAAACGGCCTTGCTTGGTGGTGCCGTCGGCGACGGTCACGTCGGGAACCTCGATTTTCGTGATCTCAGGGGGGAGGTTCGCGGTCTGGTAGCGGAGGAAGACGGAGCGGAGCTCGGGGGTGACGGAATCGTCACGCGTCGAGAGCGTGGCGCGGTACTGGGCGAAGCGGCCGGGCGGGGACTGGGCTTGTGAGCCTTCGGGATCGGTCTGCTCGGGCGACCAGGCTGACCAGGTGGAGTCGGGCTCGCCGACGTTGCCGGTGCGGACTTGCAGGGCAATCGACGTCCCTTTGGGCTGATCGGCCCGCCAGGTCAAGGCGCCGAAGCGGCTGATGAGCTTGGTGTCGAGGACATCCGAGACGAGGGAACCGCTGGCGACGTAGCCGGTGTTGAGCCGGACGACGGCTCCAGGATCACCCGCGCCGATGAGCAGGCCACCATCCGGCTCGGAGAGCATCGAGAGAATCTGGCCGTGGTCGAGCCGGGCAATCGGCGTGGTCTCATCCTGGTCGCGAACCTCGTAGAGCTGGCCCTCCGGGCCGGTTCCCACCAGCAGACGGCCCGCTTGCCAGGCCAACGCGTAGACCAAGGCCCGAGCCCGGAAAACTTCGCGGGGGACGCTGTCGGAGCCGATTCGATAAACCGCGTTGTCGCCTGCTGAGGAACGTGGAGAGGCGGAGCCTCCTCCCGTCGAGGAGGGGGCCGACTTGGTGGTCGCAGGTGAAGGCGAAGGCGAGGGCTTGGGCGGTTCCGGGGCAGCCGACGTGCCAATTGCGCTGGGGGGGCGGGGGGCGTCCGCCGTGCCGCCGGTGGAGAAGAGCGAGCTGCCTCGCCCGGAGCCTCCTCCGCCTCCCGACTCGGCGGCGGTTCCGGCGTAGAGCGCACCGTCAGGGGCGATCAGGAGCGAGCGGATTTCGGATTGGGGAGCGTCGTAGACGACCGAGGTCTTGCCCTCGGCCGATACGCGATAGATCAGGCCCTCGCCATCGCTACCGGCGTAGATCGACCCGTCGGGACTGACCGCAACGCAGAGCAGGTGGGGGTGCTTGCTGTCGAGGATCAGCGTGCGCTTGCCGTCGGGCGCGAGCTTCCAGAGTTGGCCGGTCGGACCGGTGGCCGCGTAGAGGTTGCCCTTCGCGTCGTGGGCGAGGTCCCAGATGTATTTGACGTCGGGATCGAGCCGAGGGGTCGTCACCGGATTGGCAGGGTCGGTCAGGTCGACGATCTGGCCGGTCGGACCGGTCCCGACGAAAACGTGGCCGTCGGGCAAGACGTCCACCGCAAGGGCCTGAGAATCGGTGGAGTCGTAGGCGAGGGTCCAGGCTGCGCTTTCCTTGGCCTCACGACGGAAGACCTTGCCCTCGTCGCCGGTCGCGGCATAGATCGTGCCGTCCGCCTTACGGGCCAGATCCCAGACGCGTGCGCCTTCGATTTTGTCGATGGCGGTGAGCGACTGGCCAAGCCGAACCCGGCCGTTTTCGGAGACAACGACCTTTTCGCGATGCCCCTTCACGAAGGCCGAGGACGTTTCCTGCCGCCAGGTCTCGAGCTTGCCGAGGGCGAGGGGTGATCCGCCGATGGCTGCCAGGAGCAGGAGGCAAGCGGCAACGACGGCCGCCCGCTCGAACTTCGCGTTCAAGATCATCGGAATTCCTTTTGGGGCATTCAGACCCAGGGAGCGACCCCAGCACGGGCTGAGGTCAGGCCATCCCGAGGCGTTGCGGCTTCGACGAAAAAGGAGAAGAGGTCCCGGTGATGGAGCGATCGGTTGGGATCGTTGCTCTTAAATACGACCGATTGTTGGATGCCTGGGGTACAGCCTATCGGAAGAAGCAGGAATGCGGGCGGGTCGCCCCGCCCGCAGCCCCAGGCGAAGACGGACGCTATTTGAGCGAGATACCCTTATCCTTGACCACGGTGAACTTGAGGGCCTGCGTGCCTTCGACAACGTACGATGTGTTGGCCGCCTGGATCAAGTCGGTTCGGACCGGCGGATCCTGACTCTGCCGGCTCGTGTTGAAAACGGCGCGGGCGCTTCCTGGAAGATTGGGGAGAGCTTGCCCTGCGACGGAGAGGCCGCGATCCTGAAGCGGGACGTGCAGATAGAGGGCGGTCCGCTGGGGCTCGATCTGGAAATGGATCGCCCGGAGGATGGCGTTGAGGTCGCGCGGTTCCATCAAGGACGGCTCGTTACGGAGCCGGCGGCGCAGGCTGTTGCTCATGTCGCAGATCGTCGCCTCATAGCTCCCCTCCTCGATGTCGGCGGGCAAGGGCAGCTCGATCGCCACGGTCTCCCGTTCGCCTTTGAACGGTTTGATCGTCACGGTCCCTTTGAGGGTCTGTCCCGGCTCCAGCCGGTCCGAGTTGAGCCGAATGGACTCGATCGTCGCGACCTTTCGGCCCGGGGTGATGTCAACGTCGCAATCGATCGACTCCAGCCGGATCGGGGCCATCGGGTTCCGCACCAGGATGTTGACGATTGAGGCGATCGGGCTGAACAGGTTGGCGGCGCCCATCTGGCCGGTGAACCGCGGGCCGCTCAGAGTATCGCTGAGCTCGATCGGGTCGTGTCCTTTGAGCTTGATGGTCGCCTTGATCTTCGCCGTCAGTTCCTCAGGGAGATTCCCCTCGGTGTCAATGGCGTTGGTCAAGACCGTCATCACCAAGGTCGCCAGGAGGTTCGGCTCGCGAACGATCTGGACGTGATAGACCTGGGGCTCCGAGTATCGCCCCGACTTGACCCGAACGCTCAGCGGGATCATGTCGGGGACGCCACCGAGGTGACCAGCGACGCCGGTGCTCACGTCCGTATCGAGCACGCCGACGACCTTCAGGGGAGACCCCATCTTCATGCTCACGCTCGCCCTCGGATAGACCGTGTGGATGTACCCGGTCATCATTGGGAACTCGCAGGCACCGAGGCTGAACATCGGGTGGCCGAAGCCGTAGACGCGGTTCCCCTCCACGTGGGTGACGGTGCCGATCCCGGAGAGGTCGAAGTCGCCGGTCACCATCGCGATGCTCAGCGGAGAACCTGGGACAAGCGGTTTGTCCCCCTCTTCGCGGATCACGCGTTCGGGAGCGGCTCCACCGGCCATCGGGGCCATCCCCAAGGGGCGGAATCGATCCCCCAGGAACGCCAAGGCGCGCGGGCTGAACCCGGTCGCGGCGATTGGTGTCGCGATCGGCCTCATCCCGCCAAGGGCTCCTCCCGAGACCGGCGTCGGTGAGGCGTCGAAGGTTGCGTCAGTGGCGAGGCCATCGATCAGGGCCGAGGGGGCCGCCTGCGCGGCGTGAAGCTCGCCGTCTTTCGCCTCGGCAGCGATCCGGCGGTCGTTCGATCGGACGTATTGGACCATCTGCTCGAACGGGGTGACCCCCGCGATCGGGTCCTTGCCGAACTCCCAGGCAAACGCGACGGCGCCGAGGAGCTTGCCGTTGATATAAATAGGGCTACCGCTCATCCCTTGGATGATTCCGGCATGCTCGAGGTTCAAGCCGGTCAATCGGCAGAGGATCATGTCGCGGCCAGGGCTCACCCCGCGCATCACGCCCAGGACCTCGGCGCCGAACTCTTCGAGTTTGGTGCCGACCATGACCGTCTGCCCCGTCCCCTTCATGCCGGGGCGGATGTCTTCGACGTTCCAGTAGATTTTGCGGTCGGGTTCGCCGGCCGGGCAAACCAGGGAACTACCCATGATCGCCAGCAGAGCAAGCAAGCCATGCCCCGTCGACCACCGCGCTGAAAACAAAGATCGCATCGAGCGGATCTCCCAGAGGGGATGGAGCTTTCGGTGCGATGGTCCAAGCCAGGAAGCACGCGACGGCGAGAGGTGAACCCAAGAGCGGAGAGTTCGGGGTCGTCTGTCGAGGATAAGGCGTCCGAACGGAACTCGACGATCGATCCTCTAGCGGCGTTTCTGAGTCTTCGTCACGACACCGTGGCAAAGGCGATTCCATCCTGGATCATCGTATTGAATCGTATCCCTCGTGGCACCTTGCGTCAACCAGGACTTCACTCAACCTTCACCAAGGTTTCCCAGAACATCAGGATCCTCCCAGTCGTCCCAGGACCACTTCTCAGCCTTCCGGAAACCGGCTCGTTCGGGCCCGGGATCAAGGCGTGGGCAAATCGTCCAGGTGGGCTCCCGAACCATTCAGGCTCCCGTCGCGGGGAGCGTCTTTTTGTTGTTCTTCACGGAGGATCTCGAGTCGCTCCCTGGCGAGTTGCTGGAGATGTCTTCGCGCATAGAGGCGTGTGGCCAACCAGTCGAGCATCGCGAGCAGCAGCAAGCCGAGGATGAGTGCGAAGGCGGAGAGCCAGATCACGAAGAAGGCATAATTTTTCCGTCCCCTGACAATAGGCTCCATCGGCGACCCGACGAAAATCTCAAAGGCCAGGACCAGCAAAATCAAGGCGACCAGGGCTCTCCGAAAATCCTGCCGCTTGAAGTGCCTGGCATCATGCTCGGAGAGTTCCGTGTCTCGTTCGCGGCGTTCGTACCAGAGCCAGATCAAGAGGACGATGGCAACCGCCACGATCCCGATCGAAAGGGCCAGGCTAACGGCCGCGGTCCGTTGAGCGAGCGGCATGCGTGAGGTCTCGCGACGTGGTTTGCGATCGATCGCACCAGACTACCGCGAGATTGAAGCCAGCGGCTACCCCCTCTATCACCGCCTTGCAGCCTGAGTGATAATGTCCGGCCGCGTCGGGAGGATTGTTTTCGGGAAGACGAGTCGGATGCCAACCAATGTCCGAAGGAAACGGGACAGGCCGGGTTGATGAGATTGGGCCCGAGCGCGGAGCTGGTCGAATCTATTTCCCGGAACTCGATGGGCTCCGCTTCTTCGCGTTCATGCTCGTGTACTTGTTTCATGGCGGCATCGAATCGGCGATGCTCTCCCCGTTCGTGGGACGCGCTGTGGCCGCAGCGCTACGGGAGAAGGGGTGGGTTGGCGTCGAGCTCTTCTTCATCCTCAGCGGATACTTGATCACGACGCTCCTCCTCCGAGAGGAGGACGAGTTTGGCCGCATCGACTTGCAAGCGTTCTGGATCCGCCGAATTCTCCGGATCTGGCCCCTCTACTACCTGACGGTCGCCATCGGTTTCCTGCTGATCCCCTGGGTGGAAGGGACGATCGGGACGCCTGGGTATCGTGAGTTGCTGGCCAATCACCTGGCGCCCTTCCTCGGGTTCCTGGGAAACTGGTCGATGTCGCTGATCGGGCCAGTCCCTTACGACGCCTTGAGCGTCTTGTGGAGTGTTTGCGTCGAGGAGCAATTCTACCTCTTCGTTCCCCTGCTGGTGGCGTGGGTTGGCCGCCGCTATCGGCTCGGGCTCGTCGTGGTCCTGATCCTGGCCACGGTGCTAGCGCGATACTTCTTCTCCCAGGCTTACCCGGTCGAGATCAAGATCCGGTTCAATACGTTCATGCATCTCGACACGCTGCTGAGTGGCGTCTTGCTGGCCCTCGTCTTCGGCCCAACTCCCGGGTCGGAACGGGGAGCGAGGTGGGCCCGCTGGCTTCAGTGGCCGCTCTTGCTGGGAACGATCTGGCTCTTCGCCGGGCCTCAGCTCGGGGTTGAGACGACCGAGCGGAGGACCTGGGATTTCGTCTGGATCTGGGTCTGGGGAGTCGCGCTCGTCGCCATCGTCGTCAGTTCGCGTGGATGGCTCCGCGCATCCCTCGCCTACTCGCGTTTCGTCTGGTTGGGGAAGATCAGCTACGGCCTCTACATGTATCACGAGGTCGCGATCTGGGGGCGACGCTCCCTTGAGCATCGGCTCCCCTGGTTCCCAAACAAGGACGCGCTTTTGACCATCGCCACATTCGCGGCAACGGTCGGGCTCGCCGCGCTTTCCTACTACGCTTTCGAGCGACGTTTCCTGGCTCTGAAACGCTTCTGGACTCGCGTTCCTTCTCGGCCGGTCTAATCGTCAAACAAACAAGCAAATCAAAATTCTTGTTTTTTTCAAAAGCAAGCGGAAGAGCCAATGCCGACCTCAATAGAGGTCGGCATTAGTCAGTTGCATCTCGACGTGGTCGGCGCGGCGGGCGATCTCCAGCAGAGCGGCGCGGACATCGGCGGCGCAAACGAGGTCGCGAGCGAAGGCACGAGTCATCACGAACATCGGCTGACCATTCACGTTGCGGATGGAAAGGCTGCCGTAAGTCAGCTTGTCGTTGAGCTTGAGAGCGAACTCGTAGTGCTTCGGATCGCCCGGTCCACAGACCGAGAAGACCGAGAGGATGCGCTGGCCCTGATCGCCCTGGCTGACCTCGAGGTAGACTTCCTGGAGCCGGTCGTTGGGCAGCTCGAACAGGATCCGATAATTGTCACGCCCGCCTTGAATGAAGCAGTGGAGCCCTTCCACGCTCTCGCGAACAAGCGCTTCCGTTTCGCGGAGGTTGTAGACCGCAATTTGCAGATCATCGGCCAGGTCTTCGGCCGACTGGTAGCGATCATCGGGGTGCTTGGCGAGACAACGTTTCAGGATTTCAAGAACGTGATCGGAAACCGTCGGGATGATCGATCGGACGTCGGGAACCCGGCCGAAACGATGGAGCGAGATCAACTCGCCCATCTGGTCCGAGACAAAAGGAAGCCGGGCGGAGATCAGATAATAGTACATGACCCCCACCGCGTAGATGTCGGAGCGGTGGCTGGCGGGAATGCCCGCGAACAACTCAGGCGCCATGTAGGTGGGAGTGCCTGCCACGGGAACGCCCGCGCGTTCCAATTCGCTGATCCGCCGCACCAGGCCGAAATCGGCGAGCTTGGCGTCACCTGCGGCCGTCAGCAGGACGTTGGACGGCTTGACGTCGCGGTGGACCATCCCCGACTGATGAGCGGCACCAAGGGCCAGGACCACCTGACGGACCAGGGTCGACGCGCGCACCGAGTCGAACGGGCCCTCGCGGATCAGCGACTCACTCAGGCTGAGGCCGCCGGCCACATATTCCATCTCGATGAAGTGATAGCCCCGGTCGCTCCCCAGGTTATGGATCGTCACCACATGCGGGTGAAGCAGATTGGCGACCGCTCGGGCTTCCGCCCAGAACCGCTCGCGAATCTGCGGTTGCTTGGCGACGAGCCCTGGATTCATCACCTTGATCGCGCAGGAGCGAGCCAGGCCAAGGTGCTCGGCCCGGTAGACGCGCCCCATCGACCCGTGCCCAACCACCGACTCCAGCTTGTACTGGCCGAGGGTCTGGTCGATCAGGTCGTCCACGGCGGGGAACCCGTCGTCAAACTCATCAGGGAGTGAGGAGCCGGAGTCATTGGCCTGAAGGAGCACGTTCCCCTGGTACGCAACGGTCTCACCAAGCAAGTCCGGCTTCAGATTGGGGGCCCCAAACCGGTCGTCGAGGATCGTCATGTCTCCGCGCACGGAACAGCGATGAACGAGCGTTCCTTCACTGATCGGTTCGTCGCAACTTGGGCAGCGGCCCGTGCCGGTCTTCATAGCGCTCTCGTTTCCGACGCATCCCGAGGGTGAGGATCGGCCTGTTACCTCTCGGCTTCGCGTTCCAATACCTTCAGAGTGTTCGATCCACGTCGAATAAGTCAAGCGTCCGGACGTCTTTGCTCACAGGGAAAGCTGGCCATTTCATTCCTGAATTTCGCTGAATTGCCCCAGGAATCCGGTCATGCCTCAACCACCCTGCTTCCGAATTTTTGTAGCTTTGCTTCCACTGACCCTGGCGTTCCCACAAAGCGACCTCCAGGCCGCCGTTGATCGTTCTCTCGATCCCGATCTTCCAGTCGAAGCAAAGCCCACTGAAGCGACGCAAAAGAAGGCTGTGCCCAAAGCCAAGTCCGCATCCCGACGCATCCGGCAACGAGATCCGGACGAGCCTCCCGCCTGCCCAAGTCCGCGCCGCGCGTCACTCCCTCTTGCACGTTCAATGCCCGAGATGTTCCAACGGATGGGAGAAAGCTTCGCCCGAAACCCCGCGACCGGATTCAACGATTTTCTCGGAGAACTGGCCCGCATGGAAGAGCCTGCCCTGCGCGGGGTGTCAGTGAGCACAGCCGAGGAACGGAGGGCAGGCCTCCGAGCGCGAGACGAATATCTTGCCAAGGCGAAGCAACGAGGATTCCAGGTCGTTGATGAGGGGATCCGGCTCGAGTACCTCCGCTCGCTCGTAGAACGACTGGCCGCTCGGATGAAACACCGCGACCGCTATCCCAAGATCGAACTTTCCCTGATCAATGCTCCGATCTCCGACGGCCAGTCCTTCCCCGGCGGCTTTCTCGTCTTTACCACGGCACTGCTCGACGAACCCGACGAAGCGACGGTGGCCGGGGTGGTCGCTCATGAGCTTGCCCACCTCGACCTTGGCCACCTCTATGGCTACGTGCGTCGCAGCAAGCTCGCGGAGACGACCTACTCTCGTCCTCCCGCGATGGAGGTCTCATTCGATCGATTCTTCACGCAGCAAGCGGCATTGTTCGGGCTGC
Organism: Singulisphaera acidiphila DSM 18658; assembly: GCF_000242455.2. Taxonomy (GTDB): domain Bacteria; phylum Planctomycetota; class Planctomycetia; order Isosphaerales; family Isosphaeraceae; genus Singulisphaera; species Singulisphaera acidiphila. The sequence goes on along the minus strand of NC_019892.1, from coordinate 2,053,506 downwards.
TGGTCAATCCGTTCCGGCCCGAGCATGAGACCCAGGCGGACTGCGCCGCGGTCACCTGGCTCTACCAGGAGGGGTATGACCCTCGCGGGTTGGTCGGCTTCTTCGAGCGTCTGCACGAACGGAAGAACGACCAGCCGGACAATCCGTTCTTTTCCTTCGGCCGGACTCACCCGTTCTCGCTCGATCGCCGCGATCATGTGCGGGCTCGGCTAGCCCAACTTCAGCGTTGGCGACCGCGGAACGACCTCCGGCTCGCCGCCGATGAACTGCGCCACTTTCGAATCCCGGAGAAAAAAGAGGAAGCCGCCCCGAAGTGATCGAGGCGGCCCCTTTGGCTTTTCCGCATTTTTCTTTCAAACCAAAGGCGTCAGACGTTGTAGGTCGACGACGCGGTCGTCCCACCACGGCCGGTCCAGTTGGTGTGGAAGAACTGGCCGCGCGGCTTGTCGATGCGCTCGTAGGTGTGCGCACCGAAGAAGTCGCGCTGAGCCTGGAGCAGGTTCGCGGGAAGATTCTCGGTGCGATAGCCGTCGAAGTAGGAGAGGGCCGAGGTCATGGCCGGGATCGGCACCCCGTGGGTGATGGCCGCGGCGCAGACGCGGCGCCAGCCCGCCTGGGCTTTTTCGAGCTCGCCCGTGAAATAAGGATCGAGCATCAGGTTCGTGAGCTTCGGATCACGGTCGAACGCTTCCTTGATCTTGCCGAGGAAGGCGCTTCGGATAATGCAGCCGCCTCGCCACATCAGGGCAACGCCACCGTTGTTGATCTCCCAGCCTTCCTCCTTGGCCATCGCGTTCATCAGGGCGTAGCCCTGCGCGTACGAGATGATCTTGCTGCCGTAGAGGGCCATCTCGATGTCGTCGATCAGGGCCTTGGCATCGCCGGTGAACTTGGCCGAGGGGCCTTTCAGCACCTTCGAGGCAGCCTTGCGCTCATCCTTCTGGGCCGACAGGCAGCGCCCGAAGACGGCCTCGGCGATCAGGGTCAGCGGGACCCCCAGGTCGAGGGCCGAGGTGACGGTCCACTTGCCCGTCCCCTTCTGGCCGGCGGTGTCGAGGATCAGGTCGACCATCGGCTTGCCGCTGTCCGGGTCGTTGTAGGCGAGGATGTCGCGGGTGATCTCGATCAGGTAGCTGTCGAGCGGCCCCTTGTTCCAGCGTGCGAAGACGTCGTGCATGGCGGGTGCGTCCATGCCGAGGAGGGTCCGCTGCATCTGGTAGGCTTCGCAGATCAACTGCATGTCGCCGTATTCGATGCCGTTATGGACCATCTTGACGTAGTGGCCCGCCCCTTCGGGCCCGACCCAGTCGCAACAAGGGGTGCCGTCGTCGACCTTGGCGGCGATCGCCTGGAAGATCGGCTTGAGGTGCGGCCAGGCGTCGGGATTGCCGCCAGGCATGATCGAAGGGCCTTTGAGCGCACCTTCTTCGCCGCCCGAAACGCCGGTGCCGATGAACTGCAAGCCCTTGGCCTTCAGGTCACGGGTGCGCCGGGTGGAGTCGGGGTAATGGGTGTTGCCACCGTCGATCAGGATGTCGCCGGGGTCGAGCAGGGGCACGAGCTCATCGATCACCTGGTCCACGGGCGCCCCCGCCTTGACCATGATCATGATCTTGCGCGGGCTCTTGAGCGACTTGACCAGATCCTCGACCGAATGACAGCCGACAAGCTTCTTGCCCTTGCCTCGGCCGTTGACGAAGTCGTCCACCTTGGCGGTCGTGCGGTTGAAGACGGCGACGGTGAAGCCGTGACTCTCCATATTCAGGACGAGGTTTTCGCCCATCACGGCAAGGCCAATCAGGCCGATGTCGGCGGTAGGTGTCGTCATTGGGGAACTCGGACCTTCTCAATAATTGAAAACAATAAACTTGTTTAGATCGACCGATTTGTCAACAGGTGCCCGGCCGGAATGGATTCGGCGCGGCGGGCCGTTAAGGGGGGGGACCCAACGGCTCGTGGCTCTCAAGCCTTCCGATAGGTCTGCGGCACGTACTCGCTCAACTGCTTGGGGGCCAGCTTCTTCTCGATCCGGGCGAACCGGGCCAGGCCATCGACCATGGGGACGCTCACCCAGTCGTCGCCGATCAGCGGACGAGCATAGGCCAGGAAGTCGTCGGTGACGTCGATCCGGTTCGAGGCGATCCAGTGCTTGGGGAAGTAGCGCTCGGAGTTAGCGACCTTCTCCAGCGGAGCCTTGTCGAACCGGACGTTGTAGGATGCCTGAGTGTGGTCGCGGAGGATGGTCGCCATCCAGCCGTTCCCCTCTTTCCGGGCGATCTCGACGGCGTGGCAGCCGACTCCGTAAGCCTCGTCAAGGTCGACCACACTGGCGTACGCGATCGCATTGCGCTGATCGGTGCCGGGGACCTGGCCGCGCGCTTTGCCGGGAACCGGCAGTTTCAAGGTGTTCAGATAGTTGACCACAGTCTGTGCAACGGTCGTCTGGCTCGAGCTGTACTGGACGTGGCCGAAGTTATCGCGGGCCACGCCGTACTCACCGACGTCGAAGCCTTCGCTGACAACCACGATGCAGCGGCCGTCGGACTTGAGCTGATTGACGACGTTCTCACCGAGCTGCTCAAGCGAGACCCCGGACTCGGTCAGGTAGATCTGGAGCGGCATCTTGCGATGCGGGTCGGCCAGGCGGGCGGCAGCCGGGATGTAACCGATCTTACGGCCCATCGCCTGGATCACGATCACCGGGTCGGCCGGACAAGACCCGGCATTCTCCTCGTTCACCTGCCGGACATACTGGGCGTAGTAGCGGGCGACCGAGCCGTAGCCGGGGGAGTGGTCGAGCAAGGTGAACTCGGCGTCGCCCAGGTCGTTATCGATCGTCTTGGGGACGCCGGTGGCGACCAGTTCGAGCCCACGGTCGCGCGCCAGTTCGCTCACCTTGTGCGCGGTGTCTTGGGAGTCGTTGCCCCCGATGTAGAAAAAGTATCCCACGTTGTGAGCCTTGAGCACGTCGACAACGCGGGAAAAATCTTCGTCCTGCCCCTTCTTGAGCTTGTACCGGCAGGTGCCGATCCCCCCGGCCGCCGGGGAGGTCCGCAGGAGGGCGATCTCCTCGTCCGAGGTGGCGGACAAGTCAATCAACTCCTCCTTGAGGACCCCTTCGATGCCGAAATTTCCGGCATAGACGGTGCCGAAGGTCTTCGGGTCGCGGCGGCAAGTCTCGACGATCCCGCGCAACGAGTTGTTGATGACGCAGGTCGGTCCCCCGGATTGGGCAACGACGACGTTACGAGCAGCCATGAGACGATTTCCTTCGACGGGACGGAGGGTTTGAGGGAGTGACGATGGTTGACGAAATCAGAGCCACTGTGAGTCGAGTCAGGCCTTTTTCCAAGGGGGCAACTCGGGCAGCAACTTTTCGAAACGAGCGATCTGCTCGTTCATGTAGGCACCGGCGTAGGTGCCCGCATAGAAGCGGGGCAGGGCCTCCTCGTAGAACCGCTGCCAGGACTCGTCTTCCTGACCGGGGTCGATCGGATAGAAGAGTACGTGATTGGCTTCGGCCGCTTTGCGGTCGCCGGGGGCATCGCCGATCATGAGGATCTTGGTCTTCTCATACTTATCGGCCGCGGCAATTCCGAGGTGTTCCTTCTTGCTCCCCATCTCTTGCCCGGCGATCAGTGCGACGTGGGACTTGAGTCCGTGCTCTTCCCATTCACGGTTCAGCGCCTCGCCAGGCGTGGCCGAGACCACCATCACATCGGCCTTGCCGCTCATGGCCTCGATCGACTTCCGGACGAAGGGGAACGGAGGAACGTCGCGGACGATCTCGCCGACCTTCCGGTTGACAGCTTCGCTCCACTCGTAGGCGAGGGCGAGGTCCGGGTCGTTGGTCTTGGCGACCTCAGCCTTCAGAGTCGGGTTGGCCAGCTTGGTCTCGCGTTCGATCCAGCTTCTCACGCCCGTCAGCTTCGGCACCTTGAAGCCTCGACGAGCCACTTCGGGACGCTCGGTCAAGAGGTCGAGCGCCATGGTCAGGGCGGGGAAGCGGTTGATCCCCCGCCAAAGCGAGTAGAGGTTAACGAACTCCGCAGCTTCACGCGCGTACTTCGAGACGGCGGCCAAGCCGAAGTACTCGATGATGTTGGGGATGAAGCATTCCTTGTGCTTCACCTCCATCGTGTCGAAGGCGCAGCCGTCGCTGTCGATGCCGATGAAGAATTCCTGAGTCTTTCGAAAATCTCGAAGGGGCGACTGCGGGTCGGCTGACGCCGTCATTGCGATGTTCCTTTGGGGTCGAACGGGACGCACCGGTCCCTCGAAAGCATTGAACCTGGCTCGGCGCATCGATCGAAATCGTAGTCGTCGCCAGCAACGATGTCCAGTCGCCGCTCCGCTCTAAAGAGAGGACCGCGATACAACAGTTTGACTTTTCGAATCCGGTAGGCCCCCTCACGACGCAGAGGGCCGGGTTGATTCTGAGGATTTTGCCAACCGAATCAAGAGTAAGGCCGCGCCGGAACTGCCTTTCGTTCCCACGAACAGATTCTTTGAGGTTCCGTGATTCCTGTGGTATCGTCGGATGGCTGGCGAAGCTGTGGGCTTCGCCTCACGATTTTCAGTGGAAATGGACGCCGGAAAGAGACCGGGTGGAATCGCCATGGCGACCTTCGAGAAGCCGAAGCCGTCGGATAAGATTCCTCTCGACCTGTTGCCGGTCATCCGGTCAGCGGGCGTGCTAACCGACCGCCAATTCCAGGACGTCAAAGCCAAAGTCCTCAGCGGTGAGTATCCCAACGATTCCCAGGAACTCGCGGCACGGCTCGTCAGGGACAATGTCCTCACCGAGTATCAGACGAAGCGATTCCTAAATAACAAAACGCACGGGATGGTCGTAGGTCGTTACGCCATCCTCGACCGACTCGGCTCAGGTTCGATGGGACGCGTCTATAAGGCCCACCATCTGATGATGGACCGGGTCGTGGCGCTCAAGATCATTGCACCTGAGATCGCGACGAACGAACGGGTCGTGGCCCGTTTCTATCGCGAGATGAAGTTGGTGGGGCGACTCGACCACCCGAATGTCGTCCGCGCCTACGACGCCGACCAGCTCAACAAGATTCTCTACATCGTGATGGAGTATGTCCGAGGGCGGAGCCTGGCGCAGGTGTTTCGCCAGTCGCCGATTGCTCCTCCCGACATGGTGAACTACGCGGCCCAGGCTGCGCTTGGCCTGGCCCACGCGCACGAACAGGGGATTGTTCACCGCGACGTCAAGCCGTCGAACCTGCTCCTGACCGATGACTTCAAGATCAAGGTCCTCGACCTGGGACTCGGCGTCTTGATGGAGGCTGACGACGCCTCGTCGTTCGCGACGGCCGACGGGATCGCGGTCGGCACGGTCGACTACATGTCACCGGAACAGGCCTGTGGCCGCGACGTCGACGGGCGGAGCGATCTCTTCAGCCTCGGCTGCTCGATGTACCACATGATGACCGGCCGCTTGCCCTATCCCGGCGAGAATCCGATCGAGCGCCTGGGCAAGCGGATCAGCGGCCGACCGGTTCCGCTTTCCGAAGTGCAGCCCAATCTCCCCGCGGGCCTCTTGAAAATCGTCGATAAGCTGCTGGCGCACCGACCGAGCGATCGGTTCCAGACCGCAACCGAGGCGTCCGAAGCGCTCCTGGCCCTGATTCGCCCCAAGACCAAGCGCGTCGCGCCTCCGCCGGAGCGAGAACCAGCACCGGCACAGTCTCCCGCCGTGGCGGCACCGCCCCCCGTGGCCGCTCCCCCCGCCGTCATCACGGTTCGACCCAAGTATCCGAACTGGTTCCAGCCACTCGCCAGCTTCGTCGAGCGTAAGCCAAGGGGAGCCCTGTTCGCGGCCATCGGGGCCTTGGCGATCGCCTTCACCTGCGGTTTTGGACTGGCCCTCCTCGTCCGCTGAACCAAAAGGTTCAGAGGCCATCACCGGCCCACCGCAACACGATCAGGGCGAACAAGACCTGGTGCGCCGTCAGGACGGCCCACGGGAAGTCCTGCTCCGGCCTGGGCCTCGAGAGGTTGTACGCCAAGACCGAGAGCAGCGCCACGATCAGGAGCGGGATCGCGACGGCGCTGAGGACCAAGACCGTCAGACTCATCGTCGTCAGCCCCAGGGGAACACCGCTGCCTCCTTGATCCCGCGTCAGGTCGATCAGAAAGGCAGGGAGGGCCGCCAGGAGCGGGACGACGATCACAGCGTGGAGAAAGATCTGGCAGGCCAGGACATTGTCGCCAGGAACCCTCCGCCAGGTGACCGCGATCCCGACTACCGAAAAGCTTGCCCCGAACGCAAACCAGAGGGACAGGTCTCGCTCCCCCATGAACAGGAGAAGGAGCATCCCAACCAGCTCGACCACCAGAAAGGTGGTCAGATAGAGAATCGTCGTAGACCGTCCGGCCAAGGAACGCGGCGCGTCGTGGTCGGCATTGTCGATGACCAAAGCGAGAACAGTGAGCACCTGTCCGACACTGGTGAGGCCGATGACTCCCTTGGCGTCGGCCTTGGTGGTGAACGCCGCCATCCCCAAGGCGACGAACGCGATCCCCCAGAGCCCCGCCGCCACGGTCAGCCCAGAGCGCTCCACCATCGTAGTCGGTCCTTGATCAGGCAGGTCGTCGGCCCCGGACAATCCAGACCGGCCGTTGTGGCACGAACGTCGTCAGCCCCGCCAGATCCTGCCCGGGACTGACCTGTAACTGCGATACCGTCGGCGACCAACCTTCGCTTTGGAGCCGCTCCAACGTCCGCGCCAGGTTCTCAAGGCCGACGAAGTTCGCCACGAAGATCCCTTCCGGGACGAGCCGATCGAAGACAAGGTCGAGGATAGGGTCGAGCTGACTTCCCGAACCCCCGAGGAAGACAGCGGCGGGAGCCGGTTCGTCGCCAATGGCTTCGGGAGCGGTGCCGTGGATGATCCGCAAGTTCCAGGCGTTGAACCGTGCTCGGTTCATCCGGAGATATTCGAGCTGGGTGGGCGATCGTTCGACGGCAAGCACGTCATGCGCGGGGAACTGATTGGCCAGACCGACCGAGACCCCCCCGAGCCCTGCGCCCAGGTCCCAGATCGGGCCAGGACGAAGGTCGTCGAAGCGATTCAGGACGACGGAACGAACATCCTGGTGGGTCAAGAGCACGGGACCGCTCGCAGGCCGAGCGAACAGGTTGTCGGCCGGAACGACGGGCCGGGGAGTGGAGCATTGATGCGGCCCCTTACCCTCGTCGCGATCATGACGGATCAGGACCATGAAGTTCAGGTCGCCGAACCGACGGTTCGGGAGGTCCTGCAATGGCAACATCGTGACGCATTCGGCCGGGCTCCCGAGATCTTCGCAGACCCAGGCCTGGTAGTCGTCGAGGCCGCGTTCCAGGAAGAACTCGGCAACCGCAGCGGGGCTCGAACCATCCTGGGTGAAGAGGCCGATCTTCGGTGCCCCGAGGAGCGGGATCAAGACTGATGCGGTCGGCCGGCCGTGAATGCTCGCGATCGCCGCGTCGTGCCAGGACCGGGCCGTCCGGGCGAACGCGAGTTGGAGGCTGGAAAGGGCCGGTTCGATCTCGAGCGGCTCGGAGCCGAGTTCTCTCCGAAGCGTGGCGCCGATGCCAAAGCAGAGCGGATCGCCCGAGGCGAGGACCACGCAACGTTCGTCCGGGCCTCGGTCCCGGAGGCGGGCGAACAATGCGTTGAGGTTATTCGTGATCGCAAACGTCTCGATCGCGCGAGACACGACCAGGGCCAGGTGCCGCTTCCCGCCCGCAATGAAGGTCGCCGCGCGGAGTGCCTCCTGGGCCCGTGGGGAAAAGCTCTCCGCGCCGTTTGCACCAAGGCCGAGCACGTGGATGGGGCGTTTCATGACAGTTCCGCCCTGGCGTCGACCGAGGCCCGCCCGAGGATACCACCATCGAAGTCGAACATAACAGCCTCGATGGTCAGCACTCCCTTGACGTGAGCCTGGCACATGGCGGCCGTTCGAGCGGCAATCTGCTCGTAGAGCTTGGTGAAGCCCGCCGCGTCGATCAGATCCTCCACGTGTCGGCCGGTGTTGGCGGAACCGATCTGGGCCACCAACGCCTCGTCGGCCCCGGCGTCTCGGGCGAGATCGGCCAGGAACGCGACGTCGACCCCGCCGCCCGCCACGTGGGTCTGCATTTGCCCCGTGGCCAGCTTGGCCAGCTTGCCGATCATTCCGCAGACAGTCACCTTGGGCACCCCGCGCTCGACGGCCCGGCGCAGGCCGTCTCCCGTAAAAATCCCCATCTGGACGAAGGCCATCTCGGGAAGCGCCGGGTAGATCGCTTCCGCGAACCGCTCGGACCGCCCTCCGGTCGTGAGCACGATGTGCTTCAGGCTGTTTGCAGCAGCCACGTCGATCGACTGGAGGACCGACGCTCGCCAACTGGCCGTGCTCATCGGCCGGACCACCCCGGTCGTGCCGAGAATCGACAGGCCGCCGACGATCCCGATCCGGGAGTTGAGCGTCTTCTTGGCGAGTTCCTCACCCCCCGGAATCGAGACGGTCACTTCAACGCCGGGGTCCGGCTGCTCGGTCGCGAGGGCGATGGCCACCCCTTGGGCAATCATCAAGCGCGGGACCGGGTTGATGGCAGGGGAGCCTGGCGGCAGCTCAAGACCAGGCTGCGTGATCGTGCCGACCCCGGTGCCCCCTTGGATGTGGATCCCCGGTCGGTCGACCCGCCGCACCGCCACGATGATCTCAGCTCCGTGAGTGACGTCGGGGTCGTCTCCCCCATCTTTGATCACGCCGGCCGTCGCCGTCCCCTCGGCATACGAGAGCCGGTTGATCGGAATGACCAGGTCAAAGCCAAGCGGCGAGGGAACGGAGACAAACTCGGGGCGTTCATCCCGTTCGAGCAGGCGGCAAGCGGCCTGAGTGGCCGCAGCGGCCGAGGCCCCCGTCGTATATCCCTCACGAGTCCCTTGGGGATTCCGAGGGGCGACCACATAGCCGCGAACGATCTGGAAGGGAGGGCGTTCGGTCTTGATCATAGAATCGGCCTGCGACCCTCGAGTGAGCGATGACACGATCAGCCCCCCGTGAGCGTCCGAATTCGAGGCGCGGGCCCCGCCAGCTCGAGCAGGGCGTTGACCACGGCTGCAGTGACCGCCGTCCCCCCTTTACGTCCCAGGCTGGTGATGAAGGGCACTCCGCTGTCCTGAAATTCGTCGATGAGCCGTTGCTTCGACGCCTCGACTCCAACGAACCCGACCGGGATCCCGATTACACAGGCCGGCCGCCAGGGCGTTTCGCGGATCAACCTGAGCGTCTCCTCAAGCGCCGTCGGCGCATTCCCGATCGCGATCACGGCGTTGTTCCCGACTTCCGCAACGGCCAGGCGCAGACCCGCGGCTGATCGTGTAATCGCGTCATCCGCCGCGATTCGACGCGACTGCGAGTGGTTCAGGAGGCAGAAGGTGGACACTCCCAACGGCTCGGCCAGGTCGCGACGAACACCCGACTTGAGCATCTCCACATCCGTGACCACACTCGCGGGCAACCCTGGAGTGCCCTTGCCTTGACTTTCGCCCCGGAACGCCTCGATGGCAGCCTCGAGCGCCCCGGGGCTGAACTGCAAGGTGCCCGCGAACTCGAAATCGGCCGACGCGTGGATCACGCGTCTCAGGACAGCGCGTTCGGCCGGGTCACTCGGTTCGGGTCCGAGCTCGCGATCGATGATCGCCAGCGACTCGGCCATGATCAGGTCGCCCGGTCCGCGACTTGTCGCCGCCTCCTCGGGCGGGGAACCGTTTGCATCGTGAATCGGGGCTTTCGCGGCATAGATCCGCGGTGTGACCATCTTGCCGTTCGCGACAAACGTGCGTGAGCTGCCGACCACGACGGTCGTGAACATGTTCACGACGGCTTTTCCCAGGGCGAGGTCCATGAGCGTGACGATCTCAACCCGTTCGCCCGGCCGGTACGCGTTCTCGACCAGGCCGACGGGAGTCTCCGGGGACCGGTGGACGAGCAGCCGATCCGCCACGGCGGCGAGTTGTCGGGTTCGTTTCCGACTTGCCGGGTTGTAGAGGGCCAGCACGAAGTCCGCCTCTGCGGCGGCATCGACCCGACGGACGATTACGTCCCAGGGAGTGAGGAGGTCGCTCAAGCTGAGGCTCGCCCAATCGTGCGCGATCGGAGCACCCAGCAGCGCCGCGGCCGAGCAGGCGGCGGTCACCCCGGGGACGACCACGAGCTCGGCCGTCGTGCCGACCCGCGAAGCCAGTTCCCAGACCACGCCCCCCATCCCATAGATCCCCGCGTCCCCCGTCGAGATCAGCGCAACGGTCCGACCCTGTTCGGCCAGTTCGAGCGCCAGCCGAGCCCGCTCGACCTCCTCGCCGAGTTCGCGTCCTACAATCGTCTTACCCGCAAGCCGGTCCTCGATCAGGTCGAGATAGCCACGATAGCCGACAACCGCCTCGGAGGCCGCCAGCGCGGCCGAGGCATCGGGAGTGAGCAGCCCGGCAGAACCGGGCCCGAGTCCAACGACATACAGCGTGCCAGTGGTAGTGGCTTGATCTTCAAGGCTCATGGGTTCAGCGTACCAGGACGACGATCGGTTCAGAGCACGGGAGTCGGCTCTCCCGTTCTTCTTTTGCAACAGGGCCACGGTCGAAGCCCTTGCAAGAAGATCGTCACCTTTACGGCCAGCCACTGCAAGAGAGCTTGAACGTTGTCGTCGTCCGTGAGAGCGGGACCCTCATTTTTTGGCTCGACTGACAACGAGCCAGTGAATCCTTCCGCCAGCGGCGATTCGCGTTTCGGGCGCGAGAGCCGGACGGGGGAGTCGGTCGCGGATTCACTCACCTCCCTGGAGGTCGGTTGGACGTCGGGCCGTGGGAGCGCCTGCTCGCACCGATCTTTTTCGCATGGTCGCGCATTTGATTCGTGACGAGTTCCGGAGGATGGGGCGTTTCCGTGATGTTGCTCGGCATCCCCTCCTCAAGACCGTTGGAGCAGCCTCCCAGGGTCAGCAGAGCAAGCAGGGCGATGACAGACGTGACCGATGCGCGTCGCATGAGACAGCCTCGATGTTCGTTTTTTTGTTGATCGCTCGGGGGAGCAACGGGATCAAGACCCAGCCGCACCCCTAAAGATGTGCGGCGGGGAAGGGCAAGGGCGATCTGTGTCAGTAGGCGTCGGCGCTGATCACCTCACCGCCGTTGCGGCTGCCGAGGGCCCACCAAGCTTGAAGGTTGACCGTGTCCTTGATGAACCGGACCGAGCCGTCGGCCATGGCGACGTTAACGCCGCCAGAGTGGTTACTCGTCGCAGGGGCCGAGCTGAGCGGACCGATGCCCAGCCACGAGGGCTCCGTGCCGGAGGGCTGCTCACAAGGAACCGTATTGGGCCCGAGATAGTGATTGAAGCTCGAGAAGCAGAGGTGCATTGGATAGCCGACGAACGCGTATTCGCCAAGAATGTTGCCATTGGGATCGCTCGAGGTCGACGTGAGCGTCTTACATCCGTTGATGAAAGCCATGGCCGACGCTTGTCCCGAGTTCGCCGAGGCTCCCGGACCCGTCGAGGTGAAGATCCCTCGTTTGCCGTTGACCGAGTTCGGCGTGAGGCCCACCGTCTGCGACCCCGGCAACCCGATCAGCCGCTCGCTGAACAGCGACGTATTCGACGTCCCATCGGCGATGCCCGCGAGCTTGACCGGCCCCAACGCCGCGTTGTTGTTGACCTCCAGGTCGATGGTCGGGATGATCGTGCCGGAGTAAGGCGAGATTGCCCCCGGCCCCCCGTAATTGCCCACGTAGTTGGCAACGGAATAGCCAAGGTAGATTCTCTGGGTCTGGCTCTCCGAAGGGCAGACCCACGTCGCGAGCTGCGAGTAGGCCGACGTCGTGTTGTCCAAGTCCCAGGCGCCTCGGCTGAAATTGATCGAATTGAACATGGCTTGCTGCTCAATCTGCGGCAGAAGCGCGGAATACCAGTTGAAGCCCCAGTCGCTCGCCCCGCCCGGCCCCGGCATGTTCTGCGCCGGCAACGCCTCGTTAATCGAAAGATAATTATGTGCAGCCAACCCCAATTGCTTGAGGTTGTTGGTGCACTGGGCACGACGCGCCGCTTCACGGGCCGCCTGGACGGCTGGGAGCAACAAGGCAATGAGCACGGCGATGATGGCGATGACAACCAGCAGCTCAATCAGGGTGAAGCCTCGGCGGTGACTCATACGGGGACCTCCTCGAGGAAAACGGAGACATACAGATAATAATAACCCTACTTAGCAGCACGACCAGCGCGGAGCGGCAGCGGCGCGATTGCGCCGTCGAAGCTTCGGATCGAAGGACGCACTCGTTCGCTCCCAACAGTAAACGGTGCCAATCCTCGCTGGGCGCGAGGGGGAGTCAGGACTCCGAGAGATCGACCGCCTGCGGAAAAATCCACAATAATGGATAACCGCGAACGTGTCCGGCTCAACGCGGAAACGAGGCGATTCTGGCCGAGGCCTCCGGTAGGAAGCCCCAAAAAGAGGAGAGATATGGCTCGGGTCGCCTGCTTCGTTTGACCTAACGTTTAGAGAATGCGCGGAGCGTGACAGCTCTTTTTTTTCCCGGCCCAAGGGGAAGGGATCCTCAGCAGGCTAAGTCGCCGATTTCGGTCCGGAGCCGATGCAAGACGCGCGACTTGGCCTTGCGGACGGCGACCGGGGTAACGCCATACTGGGTTGCAACGTCTGTCGGGGTACGGTCTTCGACGACCGTCAGCCAGAACATCTGCCAGGTTCGCTCCTCGAACTCCCCCCGAACCAGTTCGAGAGCGCGGCGATACAATTCACGGGTCACTGCGGGCGGGTCAGCGTCGGGAAGATCAACCTGCGAGTCGGCGATCCCCTGGAGCCTGGAGAAGGCTTCGCTGCCGCCGCTGGCCCGAGGGACCCGGCCGTTACGGCGGTAGTGGAGGGCAAGGGCATTGCGGGTGATGACCCGAAGCCAACCGCGAAACGTGTCGCCGGGACGGTCTCGGCGAAAGTCGGCGAACCCCGCCAGCGCGGCTTGGCAGACCTCTTGGACCACGTCGTCGACGTCAACTTCCTGTAAGCCGACCCGGCCGCACCAGTGTCGGATCATCGGGGTGTAGAGGTCGATCAGCCGAGTCCAGGCCCCTTCCTCATTCACACGGACCCTCTCGAGCAGAGTGAGCGAGGTACCGTGGAGGTTGGGGCTTGTTTCCGGCATGGATAGCTCCCCCGTTGGGACGGGGTTCGTTCTCAGGCTGTCGGGTAAAATCGATTCACGCTCGACGACTTATTCTCTACAGGATGCGGCTTCTTGCACAACCAAAAGGGGAGGGGAGACGACCGACCGATGCCGCCCATTGCCTGCCCGTCCAGATCCCGTCTTTCTGAGTTCAATCTCGGTCGACTCCCGGAGGAGGATCTGGAGGCAATCGCCGAGCACCTGGAACGTTGCGGCCGCTGCGAGGCGGCCTTGAAGGAACTCGATGGCGAGCCCGACGCCGTCGTTGCTTCCTTGCGGGGGTTGTCCGCGCTGAATGGTATGCCTTACCAGCCTTCATCGCCGATGACGCTCCCGACCCGCCTTGGGTCCTACGAGGTTCTCTCGGAGTTGGGCCGAGGCGCGATGGGGATTGTCTACCAGGCTCGGCATTCGGAACTCCGGCGAGTGGTTGCTCTCAAGATGCTTCTCGGGGGCGAATTCGCCCGCGAGGAGAATCGGACCCGTTTCCGCGCTGAGGCCGAGGCGGTCGCTCGGCTCCAGCATCCTAATATTATACAGATCTTCGAACTTGGAGAGTGGCGAGCGAACGATCTGGGGCCTCCTTGCCCTTATCTCACGCTGGAATTCGTCGACGGTGGAAACCTCGGCAGTCGACTCGCCGGCAATCCTCAATCGCCCGCCCTCGCCGCGCAATGGCTCTTGACCCTGGCCCACGCGGTCCATTACGCCCACGGCCAGGGAATCGTGCATCGAGACCTCAAGCCGTCGAATGTGCTTTTGACCGCCGACGGCCGGCTCAAGCTCTGTGACTTCGGGGTGGCCAAGCTGGTGACCGGCTCCGGTCTCGACACACTGGGCGGACAGTTGGTAGGGACGCCCGAATACATGGCCCCGGAGCAGGCGGACGGCCAAGGACGACTCGCCGGCCCGGTTTCGGACGTCTACGGACTGGGCGGAATTCTCTACACGATGCTGACCGGGCGGCCAGCCTTCCAGTCGCCCTCGGTCTTGGGAACCCTCGAGCAAGTCCTCTCACGCGAGCCGATCGCACCGCGAAGGCTGCAACCCGCCGTACCCCGCGACCTGGAAACGATTTGCCTGAAGTGCCTCCAGAAAGAGCCGCGTCGGCGCTATGCGAGCGCCGCTCAATTGGCCGAAGACCTCGAGCGTTACCTGGATGGCCGTGCGATCATGGCCCGGCCGACAGGATGGGTCGACCGTTGTTGGAAGTGGTCGCGACGACGACCGGCCGTCGCTCTCCTCTCCGCCGCAACGGTGGCCGTCACCATTCTCAGTTTCATCTTGATCGCCTGGCAATGGAGACGCGCCGAGTACGAAGCGACTGCGCAGGCCGCTGCCAAGGTGGAAGCCGAACAGCTCGGCCGTAAGGCCATTGAGGGCCAGACGGAACTGGCGCTCAACCATGGCCTGGACCTCTGCAGCCGAGGCGAGGTCGGCCACGGCCTCTTATGGATGGCCCGGAGCCTGGAACTGGCCGAGGGGGCCGCGATTCACGGACTCGACCGGGCGACTCGCATCAACCTGGCCGACTGGGCCGGTCAGTTCAGTCAGCCTCGCTGGACGGTCCAGAACTCGGGTCCGATCCTGGATCTGGCCTTCAGTCGTGACGGCCGCACCCTCGTCTCGGTTGGAAAGGACCGCAACATTCGGACCTGGGACACGGACTCCGGCCGAGAATCGGGAGCCCCGCTGAAGCCCGCCGAGATTCGAGAGGATCAGTGGGTGAGCCGCGTCGCTCTCAACCCTCGCGATGGCCGGATGGTGGTGACGGTCGAGGAGGGGAACGCGTCCTTCTGGGACCTGGAGCGTCGGACACGCACGGGACCATCCTTGTCCCACCCCTCGGAGCACGTGATCTGGGGGCTCGCATTCAGCCCGGATGGCCGGAAACTGGTCACCTGCTGCGACGATGGCGCTGCGAGATGGTGGGACGTAACTACGGGCAATCGAATCGGGGAACCGCTCTGGCATGGCGACGAGGCAGGGTATTACACCCTGGCGCTGAGCCCGGACGGCCGGACCTTGGTGACCGGGGGTAAGGACCTCCGCGCCGTCCGTTGGGATGTCGAGACGGGCCGGCAGATCGGCACACCCTTGATGCATAAATCCCCGGTCCACATGATCGCTTTTCTCCGCGACGGCCGGCGGGTCGTCACCGGGACGAGAGACGGCGGCCTCCGGATCTGGGATACCGCCACGGACCAGGTGACCGACCTCCCGCCCCAAGGGAGCAGCGTGACCGGGCTGGCGAGTTCGCCGGACGGCCGCCTGATGGTGACGGGCACCGCCGGGGGATACCTCCGGATCTGGGACACCACGACGCTCCGTCCCACCGGTCCGACTTACAAGCTCTCCAGCGCCGTGACCGGGCTGACCTTCCACCCGGATGGCCACTCCCTGGCAATCGGTCAAGATGACGGAACCATTCGACTCTGGGCCGTCCCTCGGCTCCGATCCCTCGGCTCTCCGATCAAGGCAGGGAGCGCCGTGCATGGCCTGGCATTCAGCCCCGACGGCCAGTCGCTCTTGACCAGCAGTTCCCGAGGATCGCAGCGATGGGACCTGAACGGCAATCCCCTGGGGCCCTTGATGGATAGCCGACGTTACGAGCCTGACGGCAAGGTCCTCAGTGAGGATGGAGGTCGGACCTACGACATCGTCGATTTCATCGAAGCCACAGCCGTCAGCCCCGATCGCCGGACCTTTGCCGTGGCCAGGTGGGCGGGCAACGAACGCCACGTTCGAGGTTGTGCCGAGGTCTGGGACCTGGCTACGGGCACGCGACTCCACAAGACGGTCGAACAACCACTCCCGTTGGCCGGAGTGGTCTATCATCCCAACTCGACCCAGCTCCTCACCTGGGACGCCCAACCTCGGAGCGCTCTCCTCTGGGATGTGCCCGGCTTGCGATCCGGCCGCCCGATCATCCGGTCCCTCAACTCGCCAATCCGTCAGGCGGTCTTCAGCCCTGATGGGAAAACCCTACTCCTGGCCTGCCGGGATGGAACCGCACGGCTCTGGGATATCGCCCGAGACCAAGAGATCATCCCCGAGCGCCGCCCCGACCATGGTTACCCGATGACGGCTGTTGCCTTCGACCCCCTCGGCCCGCGAATCGTGACCGGCTGCCAAGCCGGCACCCTGGGCATCTGGAACCTGACGAAGGGGCTACTGATTCGCGATATCCGGGGCAATGCCGACGAAGTGACCAGCCTCACCTTCAGTCCCGACGGCAGGTCGCTCCTGACGGCGAGCTACGATGGAACCGCCCGGTTCTGGGACGTCGAATCCGGCCAGCAACTTGGTCCCCCGCTCCGACACACCGATGCCGTCCTCTGCGCAATCTTCCACCCCGACGGCCGGAGCGTGGTGACCGGCACCAAGGACGGCATCGTACAGCGTTGGCAGGCTCCACTTCCCCCCTTGGAGGGAAGCGTCGACCAGGTCCGCCTCGCCGTGGAGATACAGACCGGCATGTCGATGGATCAGCAAGGCGCCATTCACACTTTTCCTACAACAAAGCAGTGATATCACAGGCAAGGGGTAGTGATGACCTCACCACCCCGTAGCCCGTCCGCGATGCGGGTCTACCGCGCGGGAAAATCGTAAGGCAGCTTGGCTTCCGACCACGCCTTGTAATTCCGAACGAGAGGACCCTCCGGATTCTTCATGAGGAACTCCTCGCACTCTCGATCAAAGTCGATCACGAAGTTACCCGCTTCAAGTTCGTCTGCGAAGTCCTCCAAGAACTGCGCCCAGCTTTTCGCCAGCACGTATTTCTTTTCCTCGTTCCGGCCGAAGTTGACCACCTGTCCAACGACCCCGTTGGGTCCGGGGTCGAAGTCAATGCCGACGTAATCGGAGTCCACCCATGTGGCCAGGGGAATCCAGCCGCGATGAAAATAGCGGCATTGGATCGCACCGACAGGAGACGACGAGCAGTATTTCTCGATATCCTCGTAGGACCCCGGCTCCCCGCCCTCAATGAGCTCTGTCCAATCCGTCCACGTGGGAAGGACAGCGCGAGGGGAAAGCGCCTTCTTTGAGGTAATAAGAGGGTTCAAGGCCACCCCAAAGAAAAGGCTCAATAAATCTGGGATCTGGTCCTCGACCTCCTCGGTGTCGAAGTCGTCCGGGAGGCACCCCTGGCCGTCATGGATCATCCACGACTCCCGAACATCATCGGGTAATTGCTGCCCGATCGCCTTCTCAAACTTCTCCAGGTCCTTCTTCGAGACCCCGGGACGGAGGGTCGCCTTCACCGCCGGGAGATGCTCATCGAGCCACAATTCGATGCGATTCCACGACTCGGCGACCGAGGCCGGAGGCGTTAGACAATCACGTCTCTTATTTATCAAAAATCACCACCTTTCAATAAATTTTTAGCAGCATAAAATGGATCGCCTTGATCGGCCATCTGCTGAATGCAGAGAGGGCAATCCCCAGCAGAGAAATCATATCGAAAATCATAAATGCATTATTCAATGTCAAAATTTTAGATTTTCTTAGCAATCGCCAGCAGATAGTCGCTCTCGGGCGGCCACCTTTCTCTCCATTGAAACGTACAAGGTCGAGCAAAGAAGATTCCTTCGTTATAATCAACACCGCGTCCCGGGAAAACACCGTAGCGCGGTCTCCGACCACAACCCGCGCGGAGGGTTGCCCCGCCATCATCGCGGAAGTCGATTCTATCCAGAAGAAAGAGATTCTCCTCACATGGTCGACAAAGTCTTCAGAATCGAATATTTCATTACGAGCGTCGCACTCACTTTTGCGATTTGGGTCCATGGTGCTGAGGACAAGGCACCGGTAGCCTTTGAACCCACGGCGGACCAAACCGCAGCGATCGACCAGATCTCCGCCGACTCGCTTCAAGGGCATCTCTCCTTCCTGGCATCGGACTTACTTGAGGGGCGCGATACCCCCTCTCGAGGGCTTGACCTTGCCGCCGAATACATCGCCGCCCAGTTCCGACGCGCGGGGCTCGAACCCGTCGGCGACGATGGATATTTTCAGACGGCGAACTGGCAACTCGCTGAGCCGAATGCCCCAAGTTTCGCATTTGAACTGCGGAGTGGAGAGGACCGAATCCCGCTCGGCAAAGATCAGGTCAGCCTGTCGGGGTTGAAGGCGATGGACCTCACGAGCAAACCCTCGTTCAAGGTCGATTTCCGAAACACGGAAGCCCTCACGACCGATCAGATTGAAGGGAAAGTCGTCATGACCGAATGTCCGGATCCCGAACGAGTCGGGACCGATCGACGGCCGACGACCTTGTTCGCATTCAATCAGTTCCTCACGCGCATGCGGGACTTGAAACCCGCCCTCGTGGTCAATATCAGCCGCGACTCGAAGGACGCCTCCGGGCTCGACGGTCAGCGATTGATTGATCCTGAGAACGCGAATGGGCTTCGCGCGGCACTCGCCGCCAATCGACTGGACATTCCCATAATCAAAGTCCACGATTCGAAATTTGCTGAAATTTTTGATTCACTCCCAATCGGGGCCTCCCCTCTGGATTTCTCCGTTCACCTGGATGAGCCTACGCTCAGGCCGGTCAAAATCCGCAACGTCGCCGGCCTGTTACGCGGCTCGGATCCGACTTTAAAAAACACTTACGTCCTGCTGACAGCCCACTACGACCACATCGGAATCCGACCTTCGGCTGCCGAGGATCGGATCTACAACGGCGCAAACGATGATGGTAGTGGGACTGTCACCGTCATCGAGGTCGCTTCGGCCCTCGCCAAACTCAAGCAACGGCCAAGCCGGAGCCTGGTTTTCCTGACATTCTTTGGTGAAGAGAAGGGGTTGCTCGGGTCGCGATACTACGCTCGCCACCCCCTCGTTCCGATCGCGAAGACAGTGGCCGACGTCAACTTGGAACAGGTCGGACGCACGGACAGCAGCGAAGGACCCCAAGTGGCCGCCGCCTCGATGACCGGGATCGATTTCTCCACCGTTGGAAACGTGTTCCAGGCCGCCGGCAAAGCCGAGGGAATCCGGGTCTACAAACATCCGAGGAACAGCGATGCCTACTTCGCCAGGAGTGATAATCAAGCCCTGGCCGATCTAGGCGTCCCTGCCCACACGCTCACGGTCTCTTTTGATTATGCCGACTATCATGGACTCAGCGATCACTGGGACAAGATCGACTACGCGAACATGGCCAAGGTCAACCGGATGACCGCCCGAGCGTTGCTGATGATTGCCGAGGACCCCGCCGAGCCAAAGTGGGACGAAACAAATCCCAAGACAGCCACCTATCGGAATGCGCGAAGAAAAGGCGAGTCTCAATAAAACCCCACGTGGCAACGAACCCGAGTGACGAACACCGGGTTCGGGCTTGAGCCGAGCGAGTGATTCCCAAATCCTCAAGCCAGTTCGCAGTGTCTTCCCCAGCGCCCGCCCTACCTCTCCTTGCCGAAGGCCGTTCCCGAGCCCCCTCGGGGGCGGCGACCTGGAGTCCGTCTTCGGGAGGGACCGAACCTGAATGCGACAAGGCACCCAATGCAACCCTGGGGTTCATTTCGGCCGATGGCCGTCTAACGGCGAAGGCAAATTCCAGGCTAACGGATGGTCCAGGCGAGGCAAAGGCATCTCGTACCCAACATTAACTCAAGACACACCACGCTTTGGCCATGTCGGCAACAACGAGCCACGAAGCAAAAAATGCACAACCCCCATATTGCTTCCACGCACTCAAATAACACAAAAACTTGTTTCACAAAAACATCTCCAGCTCCAAAGTAAAGCGGGGCATAGCATGATGACACGGGCATCGCTATCATTTGAGCCCCTCACCTTGGCGTGTGACGGGATCCACACACTTGCCGGAGCCATTGCATGCAACGCCTAATCATTCTATTATTAGCATGGCCCACTTTGACCTTCGCCGCAACCCCCGTAGCAAAGATTAGGGGCGAGAAGTCCGTAACCGTATTAAAGGGGACGACCTTTGCCATCGACGCGGGAGATAGCCGGAGTGATGAAGACCTACAATGGGAAGTGTCCCCAAGCATCCCGATGGAAGTCGTAACACCCGTAGGCGGCCTGAACCGGTCGATTCTGATCGTCAAGGGCGACCTTCCGGCGCTCAAATACAAGTTCACCGTGACGGCCAAAGGAAAGCCGGACAACGTAGCGCCCCCCGGTACTAACCCGCCTTTGCTCCGGCGATTCAGTGCCTTGCTCTTGGGGCAAAATCCCGACGAGGGGAGCCTCTACCAGTTAAAAACGTCGAAGGATTCCATTGAGGTGACCATCGCCGTGAACCCGGGAGCAACCCCGGTCATGGAGCTTGCTTCTCCAGGCGCTAACCCGCTCGCAATGATCCGAGGCCCGGAGAACGTGGCGCCGGGAAGTGACCTCGTCCTCGACGCGGGAGAAAGTCGCTTCGATCACGAGCAGGATCTCATCTGGGTGGTGAAGCCCACCATTAAGTTTGAGCTTATGACGCCCGGGGGAGGACCAAAGGGATCAATGCTCCTCGTCAGGAAAATCCCTGCGGGCACCTACGAGTTCACCCTGATGGCTCAAGGAAAATCCACGAATGCCGGAAAATTGAGCGCGGACGCGGCACATCACGTCGTTTCTGTAGCAACGCCCCCGCGCCTGCCCATCACCATCACGTCACCTCGAGAGGCTCCGGATATCACGGGCCGGCTTATTGTTTCGGTTATCGTGGAACCGGGACGTCGGTATCTGCAGAATAAGGTCAATCTCTGGGGGAACAATGTCCGCCGTTCCGAGGAACTTTTCAATTTCACTTACTACACTTACGACGCAATGTCTCCAGAATTGACGAGGTTGAATTTCCGTCAATATATCGACGGCAATCGATACGCGGAAGGAAAGTGGTTGCCGAAACTCGAAAGGGCGATGCTCATCATCCAGGACGCATCCGGCAAGGTCATCTTAACGGAACGAGCTCCCGAAAATGAGGCGGGCGTGATCGCAAAGATCGTGGAGATCCGCTTGCGCTGAGTGGGTTCAATTGAAAACCATGCTCGTCTCCCGGGAGGTTCATACGGCTACAAGCCGAACTCATCCCGGGCGGCGAATCGCGCCTCGTTCCCTGACAAGATGCGATGGTCAGCTTACTTATGAAGCCAGTGATGCTTCGGCTGAACCGGCACGTAGAGTTGCGCCGGGACGACGGGTTGCACAAGCATCGTGGGTTGCTGAGGTGCGTAGACAGGAGCATAGGACGGGAGATAAGAGACCGGCTGCAAAGCCGACTGCACCGCGACGGATTGCATCGCGTTACCGCTGTTCGGATTAAGAATCGAATTCACCACGATTTCGATATCCTGATTGTCGGCATCTCCCAGTTCCGACTCATCGACACCGATTGAATCGGCATATTTCGTTCGGGCCGATTCTCGGAGTGCCTTCCGACGCTCGCGCATCGTTCCGTCTGAAGCCCCTTCCTTGGCCTCCCTGCGAAGATCCGCAAGGATGTCTTCCCGATCCACGACGCTGATCTTCGCACCCGCCACTGGGGCATTGCCCACGGTGGTCGTACCGGCGGCGATAGCAGATGCCGTGTAGTAGTTTGCCGGGGCCGAATACATCTGGGGCGCTGGGGCCGAGTACATCTGAACGGCCGGAGCCGAATACGCTTGCGCTGCCGGAGCCGAATACGCTTGCGCTGCCGGGGCTGAGTACGCTTGCGCTACCGGGGCCGAGTACATCTGGGGCGCTGGGGCCGAGTACATCTGAACAGCCGGGGCTGAATACATCTGGACGGCCGGGGCCGCATACACCTGGGCCACTGGTGCTGAGTAGACCTGAACCGCCGGGGCTTGCTGCAGATAGATAGGGACGAACTGGGCCGCCTGATTTTTATGGCTGCCGGCATAACCGTCAGCACACCAAAAACCGGACAGGGCAGCAAGACTCACCGCTGCCTTTAACCGTCTCGTGGAGGTATTGAACTTCATCGTGAAAACTCCCTTTCTGCGTCGCGAGTCCGTCCAAAGGTGAGGGGTCGTATCCTTGGCCCCGGCAGGTTGTGGCCGACAGACCAACGGTCCACGGCCAACCCAAGATCGACGAAATCCCTGAGATTATATCCCACGATTCAAAAGCGAGCCTCAAAGTCCAACCGCGGTTCTCATAGACTCATCGATGTCGCACATTCTTTAAGGATTATAAACAAAATCCGTTTGCCTCTCCGAACTCATTCGCGCAAAATCTGGAATCCACACAAGATAGACAGTCTAGTGATGACCCGAGTGAGTTATGTCCGCAATCAGGACGAGTGATCCACGAGGGATCACGATCAGGCATACCTGCTCTTCCCGTCGACACCGACACAAGTCGTAGGCCACAAATAATTCGAGCCTTTCCACACATAAATTTAGGAGACGATGATGTCAAACCTGCTATCGAGGATGATCTCCTTCGCATCCGTAGGAATGGTGATATCGAGTGGCCTCATCGGTGGGGGCAATGCTTGGGCTGGACCGGCCCGGTATGACCCGGAGACGCGGTCGATCCGATTCACCTATACGTACGCGGCGCTCGCGGAGGGCCGATATGGGGACGCGGCGATCGGCGCCCCACAGAAACCGACGAGTGAACAAGATGCGAAAGTGCGGACAGTCGTGCTCCGGGTCAGTGACGCACTGTCAAAGGCAACGGCCGGCCGTCTCAAGATCGCCTCGCTCGATTTGGTTCCTGACGTAAAGCGAGCCGACATCGTTCTCTCACTCACCGGCAAACCGGCAAGCGCGGGATGGGCGATGGCCGGCGCAATCGAAGGACGGCCGGGACAGATCGGGCTGTTTTATCAGGCCCTCGCCGAGGAGTTGCAACAGGACTACGTCTTGACCGCCGCGCACGAGGTTTGCCATTACCTCTTCGGCGTGGTCGATGAATACAACTTCCCCCACGGGTGCCCGTCCTCAAATCCGGGTGGACCGGGCTGCCTGATGGATAACTACCTGTCACAAGGCAACCGGCACGGCTGGTATGGTCGATTTTGCTCCTCCATCGACCACGCCCCCGACCCCGCACAACGCCAGTCGTGCCAGGAGATCGTCGATAAATTCTTCCGTGATCGTAACGTAACAACCAATGGTACGGCGGATGAGGGGGCATCGAACGCCTCAACCTCGGCGGCCACGATCGCCACGACGGCGGTGGACAACCGTAAGTCGAAGATCGATAACATCACCCGCGCCGCGATGGGTAAACTCCGCGAGGAATACCAGGCCAAGCTGAAAGGCAAAAAGGGCGGAACGTCCCTGACCTCGATTACTTCGCTGAGGGGCCAGGTCGAGAAGTTCCTCAAGTCGCAACTCTCACAGAATCAGGTCGAATTATCGAAGGACGAGCACAAAGAACTGATTGAAGGCGTTCTCAAAAACACGGCTTCAATGGTCAAGTTGGCGATCCCACCGCGATTCGACCCGCTGGTTGAACTGATCGGCACGTTCGCCAAGAATCGGGCAAAGGAACTCCGCGATGCGTCACCTAAGGACAACGAAAGCACGCGAAAGCGAAAGATCGTCCAGGGTCTATACGCCTTCCTCTCGGGCCTGTCAGGTACAGCCAACGCTCCAACGATTACCGAGAAGTGGACCTCCGAGGAAAGGCAGTATCTGGAACACATCGCGATGCAGGCTGCGACCATGTCTGAAGAGAAGCGGATCAATGAAGATTTGTATCAAGCGGCTCTGAAACATATCCAACTCGATCGGGAAACGGCCGGCACCGTCGTCGATATCGCTGGCGAATTGGGCGTCGTTGGAATCGAGAGCCGGCTAGCAGCGCTCGGAGAAGTCGACGCCGACCTCCGCCTATTCATTCCTGGCCGCACAGCCTCGACCGGATTCGGCCGCCGGCGCACGATCATTATCGACCCGGACCCACTCGACCCCAGCCAGGATTTCGTCTTCTGCCTCTCGGGTATTTACCGCTACACCGATCTCCGCGATCAATATGTCGACCTCTTCTCGAAACTCGTGGAGAGAGCCAAGATTGAGCTACTCACGACCGAAATCCAGAAGATCCGGCTGGAAGAGCGTCGTAAGATGCTGGCAAAGCCCACCTACAATCGCTCCCGCGATGCGCAATTACGCCGGCTTGCCGAGTTAGCTGACCGCAACAAGGTCCGCGCTCAGCGCGAGACCGAACTCAGAGCGACCATCAGCGAACTGGGGCAGCAAATCCGCCGCAACCGGCTCGAAAACATTGTGTTCCTGATCCCGCCCGGCGGCCTCCCTCGCGATATCGGCGTGCTCTTCGAAGGGCTCCGACGACAGTTGATCGTCCAAGGCGATGTTCGCCTTGACATCGTGATGGTCGGACCGGATTTCGTTCCCCCCGAACTCCGCGATATTGCTATCGGTAGTGGCGGCTCAATCTCGACCATCGCCGACGTTGACGAAGTCGGTGCCCTCGCGCAAAGGCTCAAGAATGACCAAGCGTCAGGCGCCTGGGTCATCCTCCCCCACCAGGACGAAATTCGCGGCCCCAGGGCGGACATCGAATCCACCAAGCACCGCAAATCCCAACGGTGGCTCATCAACGGCACCCAGAGCGGCAAGCTAGTGGGCGCACCGATCGAATTTCCCTACCTTGACCTCCAAAGCCGTCTCGCTCGAATGCACCAGTACTTCAACAACGAGCTTGCACCGTGCCCTTCTGAGGGCAGGCTAGAACAAACCAACAAGTTCGAATACGATCTCAATCAAGCCGGCATCCTCGCTCCCGAAGCAATCACGTTGCTCCGCACAGCCGTGAATCAGGCACTCGACGGAACGAAAATCAACATCGACCAGGAGGAATTGGGACAAGATCAATCAACCGACAAAGGTCTCGCGGATGAATGTGAGATCTTGTACAAAACGATTCAACGATATAACGACCGCAATCCGGGTATGGGATCGGGCGTTGAAATGAAATCAACGATTGTCGAACATGTGATTAGAGCCCGAGGCTATCTCGAAGATCTTAAGTCATCGCTCAACATCGCCCTTGCGGCCCACTCAGGATTCCTCGCGCCGGATTACGATGAGGATAGGATTCTCCAGGATGCGTATCAGCGGTTTGGTAGCGCGTATCAACGCTTCAGTGCCGATCCACGACGAATTGAGGATCTCAAGAAAGTGCTGAACCAAGATGAAGGTTCTCTTGGCATTTTTCTAAAAGAAGAACTCACAGAAACAGACCTTTTTGTTGTGCATAAGCAAAATGTAGAACAGGCCGTACCCGTGCATAAGCAAAATGAAGAAAATAATGCAATAAACAAATCCAAATTTCTGGAACAATTGGAGGCATTGACGCTATCCAGACCCGGCCTTCCACCAGCAAGTACAGATAACACAGACGCGACAAAATCCCGAAAGAAGAATAATTCGGCCAAAATGATGGAAGAACGCTTCCAAAGCATGCTAAAACGGTCTAAAAAATCCGAAGCCAGTGAAGTGAATCAGGACATCCACACTTTGATCAAAGTAGTAGTCCCTCAGGAAATTTCCCGGATCGACGATGATTTTCGGGTCAACTACCCGGAAAAAATTCGGATCGACTTGATTCTCGCGAATTTCGAGCATGAGGCTCAGAAACGACGAGTGGTCTCGATTCCCGAGCCACTCAAGTCCGCCCCCTCTCCCAATTGCGATGCTCAACCATCCGCCAGATCGACCACCACGAATAAGAAGAAGAGTGAGGCAGAAACGGATAGAGACAGTGCAATCGCCGACTACGTAAATACAGTAAGAAAGCCGGCCGCACCGACACTCGCCTACATTGCCCTGAAAAAGCAAATGGTTCGCCTTCGGGCCGTGGAAGAGTTTCTCGATCACATCGAGAGAGACCTGTTCGAGTCGAATGATAAGCCGCTCGCCGGTCGGATCGATCGCCGTGCCCTTGTTCTGGCCATGGAGCGGATGCAAGATGCCGAGCCCGGCGTCGTCGATAAGGCGACAGGGCGAATCAAGCACCATCCGCTGGCCCCAGTGGATACATTCACGATCGAGAACGGTGTGGAAAAGCGGAAACCCGGGACCTTCCGTCTTCCCCGGTTTTACGCCGAGAACATTCTGTTCGACCCCAAAAAGCAAATCCAGGCTGAGTTTGAGTTGATTGTCGGATTCTCGAAGCCGTTGCCGGGCGTCGACCTCTCGGCACTCCGGGAAAACAAGACCGAGGTCCTCCCCGACCTTAAGCTCTACAACGACAACGGCCAACTTGTGAATACGCCTACGCTGCGTCTCGACCGTGACCTCTCGTCACCGACATGCCTTGTGTACCACTTCAGCCCGGAGTTCAAGGAAGAAGGCTGGTACACGGGGGCGTTGATCCTGAAGGACCAGACGTACCGCTCGATCATGTCGGACGTGATCAACTTCACATTCTCGGTCGCCTCAACGCGGCCAAACTTCCGGCTAAATTCGGCACTTGTCCAATTGCCCAACGATCCTGAATTGATCCCGCCCCCGCCCAATCGCGGATTGTCGCGAGTCATGGATCGGCGTGCCAAGATCGAGGTGCAGGTTTACGGCGGGACCTCCGTGCTCGGCGCCGCAATCCGAGGCGTGCTCTACAAAATCAGTGATGGAACCGAGCAAATCAACCCGATCGGCCAGACCTTTTATGATGACGGCGTGACGGCCGGCGATCGCACAAAGGGCGACGGAGTCTATACGACAATTATCCCACTCGACCAGATCGAGAGGGGAATGGAATATCGTGTGCTAATCCAGGCCGAGTCGACTGAGAACAGCCGGAACATCCCGCCCGAGAACCCGAACGTGAATGATGATAAGCGTCGCGAAGCCGCGATCGCCCAAGGCATCAAGACCATCCGCCTCGATCCTGCGGATAAGATCCCGGACCCCGAGCCCGAACCCGCAGTCATCTTCCAGCGGGCCAGTTCGATTCAGATCCGCGTCGAACGCTGATCCAATCAAAACGATCGCCCTCGTGTCCCACCCGTTCGGAAAGGGGAGGCCACGAGGGCGACATGCTTCGAGGAATGATGAAACGTTCGAGGATCGATCGATGCATCAGTCCTTGTGGAACAGATTCAACAAGCCGTGACCGCCCGATCCCCCTTGGTGAGACGAATGGTCATCTTGGGGTGAGGGAGCCGGGTACTGGGGCGGTGGAGCATAACCGGGGCCGGGACCAGGGCAGGGGCCTCCGTGATACTTACAGTGGGCATGGTAAGTGTTGCAGGGGGCGAACGACGTGCTCTCCGGGGTGGGCACGGCCATCGCGGGACCAGCCGGGGCATAGGCATTCACCGCGGCATAGGCACCCGGAGCCTGACCATAACCGGCCGGGGCCAGGCCAAGCGCGTACGGGGCATTCGCCACCGGGGCCTGGGCGAGAGTGGGCATTGGGCTCATCTGAACGCGGGGGTTCTTTCGCCGTGCAAGATGCTCCCCGATCGTGCCGATCATGCTATTCAGCAATCCCGGGGCTTGCAGCACCATTGCGGTCGTTGGGGCCTGCGACACCTGCTGCGGGGCTTGGGCCACGAACTGCTGGGGCGCTTGCATCGGCTGAGGCTGCGGCGCCATCATCGGCTGGGGCTGCGGCGCCATCATGACAGGCTGAGGCTGTGGGGCCATCATGACAGGCTGAGGCTGCGGCGCCATCATGACAGGCTGAGGCTGCGGGGCCTGCATCGGTTGAGGCTGAGGCGCCTGCATCGGCTGTGTAAAGATGTTGGCAGCCGGTGGTGCGTTCATCGGAACTTGGACCGGGGCGAAGGCAGGAGGAGCCATCGCGACCGTCACCTGGGGAGGCGAAGGCGGAGCCAGGTAGATTTGCTGCGGAGCCTGCTGCACGATCATGGCCGGAGTCTGGGTCTGAATATAGTTGGGCGCCGGCGCCGGGACGAATTGCTGAGGGGGAGCATAGTACTGCTGTTGTTGAGGCGGCGTGTAATACTGCTGCTGTTGAGGCGGTGGGGGGTAGTATGGCTGCTGAGGTGGTGGTGACGCAGGAGGGACCTTGTTGGGCGGCGCAGAGGGAGGCGAATACCGCTGCTCCGACGGATATCCCTGCCCCGAGGCTTCCGGATAGCCCGTCTTTTTAATCATCGGATCGACCACGGTAGAATCGCCCGCCGAGGAGCCAGACGCGGGAAAGGCCCGACCCAACGGTTCAAGCCAGGCCAGAATCTGCCGAACGTCACTGAACCCGCCGCGCATTCCCAGCGACTTGAGCCCTTCACTGCCTCGGTGGTAGGCGATGAAGGTGGGAAAACTGGTGATCCCAAGCGACTTCACCTGGGACGGATACGATTCGGCAGGCATCTCGGCGAACTGGATTGTCCGCGCAAGCGTGGCAATCTCCGGCGTTTTCGACAAGGCATCGCGGGTCGCCGCCGAGACCGAAGTCGATCGCGAAGTCACCATCACGACCGAGGGAATTCCCTGATCAATGGTGGCTCGCAATGCCTGAGCCAGCGGCGTCCAGGCCGGTGCCGGCGCTGGCGAGGAACTGTCGGCTGTGGCGGGGGGGGCGTGGATGCCGATCGCGATCACCGCGAGCGTGGACCAGCCGAACTTATTCCTCGTCCGAGAGGCCATGGCCTTCCCTTTCTCTCGATCCATCGGTCTTCGATCCAAACGGGTTCACATGGCCCGGCGAGGCCATACTCGGCGGCCGTACTCACTTCAACTGCGGTTGGGCGACCGAGCGGAGTCCTTCGGCGATCAAATGGAATTGCTCGGCAAGCGCCGCCTTCTGAGCGTCATCGAGCGCCACCTCAGGCCCATCAGCCCTGAGGAGTTCCAGACCCTCAAGTCGCATGACTTCCAGAGTCCGCGCGGTCAAGGGCTGAAAGACCCGATCGACCCAACGTTGCCGCTTCACCGGATCCTCCGGGAGGATCTCCTCGAACCTTCGCGACATCTCGCTAAAGGCTTCCCCGTAGGTCTGATACACACCCATCCGATTGGCAGTATCCTCGAAGACCTTGGCCAGAGGTTCAGCCGCGTCGGCACCACCTCGGATCGCCGCAAGTCCTGCCCTGGCTAGTTCCTGCGTCGGAATTACGGGTCGGACCTTCGAGGAGGTGATTGGATCGGACTCTCCCCCCCCCTTCCCATCAACCACACCGGTCCCCACCCGGACCACGACCTCATCCGGGGCCGAGATCGTCGAGTGCGACGCCACGGCCAAGGCGAATCGGTACACACCGGGGACGGTCGGAACGAAAGAGTGGATGTAACCTTCTTCAAGCTTGAACCGAACGGCCGGTCCTCCCGTCTGGATCCAGCGGAAACCAACCCGCCCGCGCGGTTCGCTCCGGGAACCGTTGAGCGTCACCTGCCGCCCGACCAGGCCAATCTGATCGTCGCCAGCGTCCGCCCTCAACATCGATTCCTCCGAGGCGAGCGGCGTCCCCTCAATGGGGACACTCACTTCGACCGTATCGGAGCCCTCAGGGCCCGATACGACAAGGAGGAAACCGAGAGGGCCGGCCCCGTTCGGAACCGTGAATCGCGCGTCGACATCGGTCGATCCATCCAGTTGAACCGCTGGCCCACGCACTTGAATCCAGCGATGGCGAAGATCGGCCCCCTTCGATTTACTGCCTCGAAGCCAGACCTCATGCCCCGACGCCCCCCTTCCTTCAACTTTCGCGATCGCCTTAGGCACGCCCCCTTCCGCCTGCTGTGGTGCCCTCAAAGCTTTCGAGGCTTGTACGCCATGGGGAGCCAACCCATGCGTGCTTGACATCAGACCATTAGGGTCGGGCCTTTGGGGGCGGCCCATTACGGAATTCGCTCTCGAAGACGCAAACCAGGCGGCGGCGGTTAGGCCTAGGGCACATGCCGCCACCCGGCGTCGTGAGTTGGGCCACGTCACGTCATCCCTCCATGGCTATTACGTATCGAGAGCAGACAGACTTGATCGTCGTCGCCAAGTTCTCATCGGTGGAAGAACGACCCAACTTGACCGAAACCGTTAGAACCTTCCATGACGTCAGATCCGGATCACTCACCTGAATTTACTGAAGGCTATAGGAAATCCAACCTTTACGTTGCATCAAGACAATCGATACCAAAGCACGCAATTTTCCACAACTGGTCGATTGGTGATCCACCAGTCATCGAAATTGAAACTCCGGATTGGGCGACAAACGCTCCTGACGACCGCGACCATTCGGCGGATTCCCGATCCCATCGAATCACATCGCACCATAAAATCCACAATCGCGACATATTGCCATGTCTTATAAAAACCCGTCTGAGACTGTGCCCTCCCGCTCATCATCCGAGAAAGCCGGGTGGCCATCATTAATTAAGCCGCAAAAACAGCCTAACCAGGGCAACAGTCTTTGATATCACCCCCGTTGCCGTTACACATCCGTGCTGCAGGGGCAGGGTTCGGCCGATTTGAGCGAGAGCAACGTACTGATCAAGCCCACCAAGCCATAGCATACAAAAGACAAATTTATAGATTTCACCGTACCAGGACGAGCGAAAAGTAAGACAGATTTACCTTGAGCGCATCCGAAACATCGAGGAAGATGCGCTCGTTGGGATGGCCCACTCGCTCGACAAGGGCCGCGTGATCAAGACGACCGCGCCGGCGAAGCTCTTCGACCAACTGAGGGAGCACAGCGGCCGCTTTGAACCAGCAGACCGGGCCACCGCGATCGAGAATCTCGCCAATCTCGTCAGGGTGATAAGTCCCCGGACAGATCGTGAGAATTTCGTCTTTTTGAGCCAAAGGCCAGCCCAACCGCGCGGCGGCCGACGACGACGCGCTGACCCCTGGAACGATCTCGACCGGCACGTCCGGGGCAACCGACCGAAGTCGCTCGGCAACGTATGACCCCGAGCCGAAGAGCATCGGGTCGCCTTCGGTCAGGAAGGCCACGGTTCGACCTTGCCTGGCTTCGTGGGCGAGAAGCTGGGCCACCCGTTCATAACCGACCGTGCCGTCGTCAGGGCCGCGGCGCATCGCAAGCGAGGCGCCGCGGACGACCTGATTCGGACGGAGCAGGGGGGCGACGACGCCCAACGCGAACCCGGTGTCGTCCCGGGGTCCCGGGTGGAAGATCACCTCGGAGCGTTCGAGAACCTTCACGGCTCGAAGGGTGAGGAGATCGGTTTCCCCAGGGCCGACCCCGACCACATAGACCGTCGCCAGCTCAAAAGACACGCGGTGACCTCGACTCGTTGATCAAGTGCAACCGCTCGAGCAAGCGCTCATCCCACGGGTGGAAGGTCGTGTCGGCCGCTGGCACAAGGGTCGGCCGCCGCCGTCGGAGGCGATGGTCGTGGCCGTGGTCGAAGTCGTCGTCCAGCAGGTCCGCCGAGGCCCGAACATGGTGATGATGGCCTACCTGCGGCAGGCCGACGTCCGACTCGCGACCGATCAGCCGAACCCGATATTTGCAGAGGTCGCAGTTCATGTGCGGGGTGCCGTGGATCGCTTCGTGCGCCCGGTCCTCGAACGCCTGGAGCAAGAGCGGATGGAGGCGGAGGTGGGGGACCGTCACAATCTCGACGCTCGGGTCGAGCGCAGCATGACGAGCGGCCGTGTCGCGAATCCGCTTCAGGAGAATGCCGTCGAAGAGGAAGTAGGGTTGAACCACGATCCGGTCGAAGCCAAGTCGGCGGCAGACGGACAACGCCCGATCGACGTCGGGCGAGGTAACACCCGAGAAGGCAACGCTCGCCCAGCCAACCCCGTACGACTCCCAGAGGAACCGCGAAACGCGCGCGATGTTCGCATTGGCGTCCGGGTCGGACGTCCCCCGACCCACGACGAGGAGCAGAGTCCGTTCCGCAGGGACCGCGCTCAGAGGAGCGATCGTCTCGCGATAGCGGATGTGGCAGAGTTCCAGGAGCGCCGGGTGGATGTCGAGGGCGCGGGCCATCTGGAACGTCACATTCGGGTGCCGGACCCGCGACTCCTGCACCTCGCTCGGCACGTCGTTCTTGACGTGGCCGGCCGCCATCAGCATAGCGGGAACGATAACGATCCGGGTCGCGCCGCGGTCAATGAGTTCGTCGATCGCGGCACCGATCGTGGGCTGGGCAAACTCGAGGAACCCGGCCCCCTGGATCCGGTCGGGGCGGAGCTGACGCCAGGCGTCGGCAAAGTCCCAGAATTCCTCCACCCCCGCCTCATCGCGGCTGCCGTGCGCAGCGATCAGCAAGGCCTCTGACATGGGCGTTGATCCGTCCTCGGGTTGCAACCACGGGCGATTCGTCGCAACCTGCTGTGGTCGACTGAATTCCCAACGAAACTAGCACGCCCCAGCGCAGCGGGTCAAGGCGAGCCGAAGAGCCCGCTCCGGACTCCCCAGGCGAAAGCGACCGCCAAGGTCGCGGCAATCCGCATCACCCGGACCGAGCGACGGACGGTGGTCCGATCGATCGGTTCGTCCGGCTCACCCAGCAACGGCTTGAAGCCAGGAACGCCACCATAGGTGGCCGGTCCACCGAGCTGAATGCCCAGGGCCCCCGCCATGGCGGCTTCCCCCCACCCGGCATTCGGACTCGGGTGCTTGCGGCCGTCACGCCAGCCAATGCGGAGGGCATTCCCCGGCCGCTCGCCCGCAACCCAGGCCGCGAGACCAATCAGCAGCCAGGCCAATCGGGACGGGATCAGGGCCGCGACATCGTCGAACCGTGCCGACGCCCATCCGAGATCGCGATACTTGGCATTGCGATAGCCGACCATGCTATCAAGAGTGCTCACGGCCTTGAAGGCCCAGAGACCGACAGGGCCGCCAATCACAAACCAGAAGAGGGGGGCGACCACGGCGTCGGCATAGTTCTCGGCCACCGTCTCCACACAGGCCCGGCCGATCTCGGCCTCGTCGAGCGTGGCGGTATCGCGGCCGACGATCATCGACAGCTCGCGGCGGGCCGTCTTGAGATCAGGCGCCTCCGACGCTTGAAGGGTCTCGTCCCCAAGACTCCGCGCGGCCAAGCCCCAATAGATCAGGAGACTTCGGCCCAGCAGCGAGGGGACTGGGCCAAGCCAGTCACATGCAACAATAATCATCCATGCAGCCACACCCACGATACCGACCACATGGCCGGTGAGCCAGATCCCCGCCAGTCGCTCCGTGCGCTCTCCCCCGCCTGCTTGTTTGATCAAGCGTCGCGCGACGGCCTCAAGGCGAACGATCAGATGGCCGATGGCCCGAACGGGATGCGGCCAGCCCCTCGGATCACCGAGCAGGAGATCGAGCGTAGCGCCGAGTGGGAGCGACCAGACCGCGAGGGGGAGACCTGGCATCTCAGTCCGAGCTCCGAGCCGAAGGTCCACCGAGGACCGACCAGATCGGCGCGAGGTCGAGGTGGACTCGGAGGAATTCGGCCAGGTTCGTGTAGCGGGCGGCGAGAAAGTCGCGATGCGACTGCCACTCGGGCTCCGCGAGCGGAGCGAACTTGCGCCGGGCGCGGAGTCCATTCACAAACGAGGCCGTGAACGGCGCACTGTCGAACAGGCCGTGAACATAGGTGCCTGAGACTCGTCCTGCCTCATCGATCGCACCGTCGAGGATCGTGGTCTGGTTCTGACGTCGCGTCAGCGCGAGCCAAGGAATCGTCGCACCGTTACGTTCGGTTTCACCCATGTGGATTTCGTAACCGAGGATGGCAAGGTCCGAACCGTTGACCTGGCCCGACACGAGATGCCGGGTCTTGGTCGCCGCGAACCGGGTGACCGTGTCGAGCAGCCCGAGTCCTTCCACGCGCTCACGATCCGACTCGACGCCGAGCGGGTCCTCGATCCAACGGCCGAGCATCTGGAACCCGCCGCAGATCCCGAGGATCCGCGGTCCGTCCTCCTCGGCCCGAGAGGCGATGATCCGGTCGGCAAGTCCGACCCTCCTCAGCCAGTCGAGGTCGCGAACGGTCGTTTTCGTCCCCGGTAAAACGACAAGGTCGGGCCGGCCGAAATGGGCTCCTCGCTCCATGTAGCGAACCCGGACACCGGGGACGCGCGACAACGGCCAGAAATCGGTGAAATTGCTCAGGCCGGGCACCCGCGCAACCGCCACGTCGAGCTCGCCGGGGCCAAGCTCACCGCGATCGAGCGTGGCCGTCTCATCGATCCCGAGGGAGTCTTCCTGGTCGATTTGCAGGTCGGGCCGATAGGGAAGGACCCCGAGCACCGGCACCCCGGTTCGTTCCCGGACGAACTCGAGCCCGGAATCGAGCAGAGTCACATCACCTCGGAACTTGTTGATCACGAAACCGACGACGCGCGCTCGATCTCCGGGTTCGAGGAGCTCCCAGGTTCCGATGATCTGCGCGAAGACGCCCCCCCGTTCGATATCAGCCACGAGAATGACCGCGGCGTCGGCATAGCGAGCCATTTTGAGGTTCGTCAGGTCATGCTCGGTGAGGTTGATCTCGACGGGACTCCCTGCTCCCTCGAGAACGACCCGCTCATACTGGCCGGCGAGGCGGTCGTAGGCGGCGGTCACCCGGGGCCAGAGGGTCGCTTTCTCCGCGTAGTATTCGCGGGCCGACATAACGCCGATCGGGTGGCCGTTGACGATGACCTGGGAGACGCCCCCCATCGGCTTGAGCAAAATCGGGTTCATATCGACGTGAGGCTCGATGCCGCTCGCCTCGGCCTGCGCGACTTGGGCACGACCGATTTCCCCCCCTTCGGAGGTGACGAAGCTATTGAGCGCCATGTTCTGGGCTTTGAAGGGAGCAACGCGGTGCCCCTCTTCCGCAAGCAGCCGGCAAAAGGCCGCCGTGAGCAGGCTCTTGCCGACGTGGCTCGCGGTGCCGAGGACCATCAAGCTGGAAGCACGAGGCGTGGAATCGGGACGAGTCAACGGGGAGGCTCCGAACTCAAGACTTCGGCAAGTGCGGCGGTCAGCCGGTCGTTCTCGGGGGGTGTCCGCACAGCGATTCGAAGATGGCCTTGGGTGGCGACCAATTTGTCTGGTCCCGTGAGGAGTGCCCCAACTTCGAGGCCGCGATAGTCGGAACACTCACGGACCAAGAATCCCAGGCGAGCCAGGGCTTCGTGAACCTGGGTCGAGGTCCAAGCCGTCTCCGAGAGACTCACCAAGAGCCAATTCGGGGCAGGGGGGGCATCCACAGGACGTTCGCGGTCGGGCCAGGCGGGGCGAAGGCCGGGGATCTCCCAGAGCCGTTCGGTCAGGCGAGGCGTCTCTTCGGAAAGGAAGTGGACGACGCGCTGCCGGGAGTCAACGTCATCGAGCGCCGCGAGTGCGGCGGCCTCGGCCACTGGAGTGATGGTCCAGGGGTCCTGGTACTGTTTGAGCCGGACCACCATATCGGGTGAAGCGACGGCGTATCCGATCCGGAGCCCTGGAATGGCGGCGATCGAGCTGAACGAGCGGAGGACGAGCAGGTTTTCACGACTCGTCGCCGCCTGCACCAAGGTCCGCTCCGCCTCGTCGGGCAGGAAGAGGAGATACGACTCGTCGACCACGGTCAAGAGGCCAAGCGAGGCATCGACCAGCGGCAAGAGCACGGCCCGGTCCCAGGCCCGGCCGGTCGGATTGTCCGGGTGCCCCGTCCAGAAGACGCCGGCCGCCGGCCCTGGGAACACATCCTGGCGCCAGCTCAGGATGTGGTTCCCCCACGCCTCGATTCGCAACTCGTTCAGAACCGACACCCGGCGATACTCGCCGTAGGTCGGCTCGACCAGGTGGGAAACGGGCATGGCAGGGTCGCCATTCTCGTAGGCGTGGAGTGCCAGGACCTCGCGGAGCGACTGAGCGATCAGGCTGATCAACTCGCTCGTTCCCGCCCCCACAACCACGTGATCGATGGGAACGCCATGGAATTCCGCGATCCGTTCGGTCAGTCGAGGGCAACCGGGTTCCGGGAACTCACCGACCCGGTCAAGTCCGGCGCGCGCGGCGTTGATGACCGCCGGGGAGGGGCCGAACGGATTGAGACACGCGGAAAAATCAATTAATGGGCGATCACCCAGCCCATACCGGCGTCGCGCCTCTGCCGGGTTACCACCGTGGGGGATCGGTCTCATAAGTCAAAACAGCTTCGTGGAAACAAGTCTCGAATCTAAATATAAACCCGCGAGTCGCGATGCCTCGGTCCAAACGACGTTAGAGCTCTCAATGAGAGTGGCCGGAGTTCGCGGCCGGGATGCGTTCGGGCTTGGGAGCTGCGGCCGGCTTGGCGAACAGAGCCGTCATTGCGGCGTCGAGCTTGGGATACTTGAATGAATAGCCCAGCGCCAACGCTCGGGTCGGGAGCACTTTCTGCCCCTTGGTGATGACGTCGGCCACTTCGCCGTAAACCACTCTCAAGAGCGAGTCGGGAGGACCGAACGGTAAGCAAGGGCGCCACACTTTTTTGGCCAACACCTTGGAAAACTCGGCATTGCGAACCGGGTTCGGGGCCGTGCCGTTGATCGGACCCGTCGCTTGCGAGTGGTCGATCGCCAGCAGCAAGATGCCAACGATGTCATCAATGTGGATCCAGCTCATCCATTGCTGGCCTTGGGCCGGCTTGAAGAGACTGCCGCCATTGCCGATCGGCGCCGCCCCCAAGGGCAGCCACTTGAAGATCGGCGTCATCACGCCGAGGGCTCCGGCACCTCGCTCCAGGACGACCCCGGTCCGGATCAAGGCGAGTCGCACGTCCGAGGCTTCGACGTGGTGCGCAGCCTCCTCCCATTCCCGGCAGACGACCGCCATGAAGTCCGAACCTGACGGGCTCTCCTCGGTCAATTCCGTCTCGGCGGGCGTGCCGTAGTAGCCGATCGCCGAGGACTGGACCATGACCTTGGGCCGAGTCTTCGCCCGGGCGATGGCGGCAACGAGGTTGTCGGTGCCGTAGACTCTGCTATCGCGAATCTTCCGTTTGACCTGCGCGTTCCAGCGATCCTCGAAGATGTTGTGCCCGGCCAGGTTCACGACGGCGTCGCAGCCGTCGACCGCACTCTGCCAGGCGCCTGAGGTCGTGGGATCCCCCGAGACGATCTCACGGACGCGCATCGACGGGTCGCGGCGGACCTGGTCCACATGTCGGGACAGGATCACCGGCTGGTCGCCACGCTCGGCCAGCCGCCGAACCAGGTGCCGGCCGATCAGTCCGGTTCCCCCCGTGATGAACACACGCATCGTGACGCACCTCGAATTCGTGGAAGGATCACAACGGACGAGAGTGACGCAAAAGGCCAAGCCGCAGGAACATCTTGTAGCGATTTACCAGCGCTCGTCAAGCGGTCGGCGCGATCGGATTTGAAGTCTTCGTGAAATGCCTTCACTTGTTCTACATACCAGCCAATTTTGAGGTTACGCTCAGGAACGAGGTTGGCTGGAAGGTCATCCGGATGGTATTGTCGAGGTGAGTGATCCCCAAGAGGAAGTGGCAACGCGAACACTCCACTAAACGCCACTTCGGAAACCGGGAGTCCTGGAGACCGATGAATCCAACCGTGCGGAAGTTCTTCGACCTCCCTCGACTGAACGCCTCCAAGAGGCCCGCCCCTCTCATCCTGGTCAATGGACTGGCCGAACAATCGGAAAGCTGGTTCGCCAACCGGACCCACTGGTCGAGACATTTCGACGTCAAGGTCCCCGAACTGCTCGTCTACGACGGCGACTCGCTGCACCGAAGAATTGACGAAGGCGGCGAGATCACCGTTGACTATCTTACGGATCGACTCGCGAACTTTCTCGACGAATACGTCCAGCGCCCGCCGTACAACCTGGTCGGCTCCAGCCTTGGCGGTCAGATCATTCTCACCTACGCCACACGATACCCCGAAAAGGTCGATCGACTCGTCCTACTCTGTCCCTCCGGACTCCACGGCGACGAGAACTTGCCGATGATGGAAGGGGTCCGACGGAGTCAGTACGACACCCTCGTCCAGTCGGTCTTCCACCGCTCTCATTTCGCCAGCGAAGACCTCGTGACGGTGATCGAGCGTAAGTTCCAGGACCGGAAGTGGAAGAAGGGGGTCCTTCGAACGCTCCGGGGGACCGTCGGACATTCGGTGGCCCCACTCTTGAGCCGGGTGGCGCAACCGGCCCTCTTGATCTGGGGCGAGAACGATCAGGTCATCTCCGACGTCTCGGGCTCGATCCGCGCGGCCGACCAGATGCGTAACGTGCGTCAGGTCGTGATTCCGAGGTGCGGCCACGCCCCGCAAATCGAGAAGTCGAGGCTGGTCAACCAACTCGTCCTTCGGTTCCTCCGTGATAAGCTCGGGACGCTCCCGCCCACGCTCATCCCGGCCCGCTTCTGGCAGTACCAAGTGAAGCGACCGACGTCGACCATCTCACATCAGAACAGATGATTCGCTTCGCACGCCACCATTCTACAATATCGGGGTTGATCGCCCGTTCCTCATCCGTTGAGCACCGATGAAAGACTTCTTTCTGTTCCTCGGCAAGTTCTTCAAGCACGGAACGGCGATCGCCAGCCTGGCGCCAAGCAGCCCCTGGCTCTCGCGAACGACCGTCCGCAACATCCCTTGGGAAAATGCCCGGGTCGTCGTTGAGCTGGGGGCCGGTACAGGTCCCATCACCAAGGTGATCGCCGACCGGGTCCATCCCGATTGCCGGGTCATCGTCCTCGAGCGAGATCCCGACTTCGCCCGGCTCCTCCGCGAACGGTTCGCGAACCGCGCCAACTTCGACGTGGTCGAAGGGGACGTGCGCGATCTCACCCAGATTCTCCAACAGCGCGGGATCGAGCAGGCTGACTTCGTAGTCTCCGGCCTCCCCGTTCCATCGTTCCCGAAAGAGCTGCAACGCGACCTCTTTCGAGTCGTCAAGCAGGTGCTCGCCCCGTCGGGAACGTTCAACCAGATCACCGAGATGCCGTGGGTCTATCAGCGGTTCTATCGCCGGTTCTTCGACGAGGTCACGTTCGTCTTCGAACCCCGCAACCTTCCCCCGGCCGGTGCCTATTTCTGCCGGGGCGTGAAGGAAAGTTTCTGAGATGAGCCCGTTATTTCCGCTGGTCACGATCGCCGGCTCCCCTCCCGTCCGGTCGTTGGTGAATCGTACCTTTCACTGGAATGCCCGCCGACGCGTCCAGCAACTGGAGAGCGCCCACGCCACGCTCGTCCAGGAACGAATGCTCATGCGTCTGGTCGGCAAGGCCAAGGGGACGAGATTCGGTCGCGATCATCGGTTTGGTTCGATTCGCTCGGTCGCGGATTTTCAGGATGCAGTCCCCCTGCGGAGCTACGAGGATCTCTGGCGGCAGTATCTCCGCGACCAGTACCCGATCTTCGACAACCTGACCTGGCCCGGCCGAATCCCCTACCTCGCGTTGACCAGCGGCACAACGCAAGGCGCAACCAAGTACATCCCCGTTTCACGGGCGATGCTCGCATCGAACCTGATCGGTGCCAGGACGATGGTGTCCTACCACCTGACGCATCTCCCAGAATCACGGCTTTTCCACGGCCGCCTTTTCTTCCTGGGAGGGTCGAGCGACCTCGAGCAACCCGCCCCGGGCGTCCGTCAAGGGGACCTAAGCGGGATTGCCTCCAAAGAAGTCAGCGAATTGCTCCGCCCCTATACGTTTCCGCCGTTGGAGCTGGCGTTAGAGCCGGACTGGGACCGTAAGCTTGCGCTACTGGCCGAGCGAAGCTTCAGAGAGCCGATCACGCTCGTCGGGGGAGTCCCGAGCTGGCTGCTCGCCCTCTTTCAGCGACTGCTCGACCTCTCGGGCAAAGCCACGATCGCCGAGGTCTGGCCCAGGCTCGAGGTCGTCGTTCACGGGGGCGTCAAATTCGACCCTTACCGCGAGGCCTTCGCCAAGGTCCTTGGCAGTCCCAAGATCCGCCTTCAGGAGACGTACCCGTGCTCCGAAGGGTTCATCGCCTTTGGAGATCCCGCGACCGGGCACCTGCGTTTGCTCTTCGATCACGGGATCTTTTATGAATTTGTGCCGGTGGATGAACTCGAGTCGGACCGTCCTACACGGCACTGGCTTGGAAATGTTCAAGTTGGCATTAACTACGCAATCGTCGTGTCGACCTGTGCGGGAATGTGGTCACATCTGATTGGCGACACCGTGCGGTTTGAGTCGGTCGATCCGCCGCTCCTCACCTTCACCGGCCGAACCAAGTACACCCTTTCCGCCTTCGGCGAGCACTTGATCAGCGAAGAGGTCGAGGCCGCAGTCGCCAGCGCTTCGGCCAGTAGCGGGGCGTCGGTTCGGGAGTGGCACGTGGGTCCTGTCTTCCAAGGCGCACTCGGCCATCACCTCTTTGTCTTCGAGTTCCTCCAGCCCCCCGACGACCTGACGGCGTTCCGCCGCGCCCTCGATACCGACCTCGCCAAGCGCAATGCCGACTACCAGGCCCATCGCGTCGAAGGGGTTGGGCTTCCTCTCCCCGCCCTCCTCATGACCCGGCCGGGCGGCTTCGACGCCTGGATGCGGTCGCGCGGCAAGCTTGGTGGCCAGCACAAGGTCCCTCGAATGGATAGCGAGGGGAAACTCACCGAGCAACTCGCAGAGTTCCTGCTCGCTCAGGGCTGGATCGAGCGGGAGTTGCCACCGGGATAGGCCTGGGTGCCGCACCTGCTCACTATTCAGCAAAGGTTGCGGCCCGGCCGTTCCACAATTGAGTGGAGCGACAGGGCCGCAAGTGTGAGCAATACGAAGGCCAGGGCATCAGGCCGTGGCAAGCTTTTTGCGACGACACCAGGCGAAGCTCAGGCCTATCACTCCGGCAATGCCGCAGGAGACCAAAGACGAGGGCTCGGGGACAGTAGAGAGCGTACCCGGCACTTTGTCGCTCCCGTTGTTATTGAAGC
The DNA here is from genome assembly GCF_000242455.2 of Singulisphaera acidiphila DSM 18658. GTDB lineage: Bacteria > Planctomycetota > Planctomycetia > Isosphaerales > Isosphaeraceae > Singulisphaera > Singulisphaera acidiphila. The sequence continues at coordinate 2,012,535 of NC_019892.1, read as the reverse complement.
CACGGAATCGGGCGACGAAGAACTCCGGCCCCTGCCCAATGCCAGTGCCCCCGCTGAGGGCGCTCGCGAAGTCAGCCGGTGAGAGGGTGGACAAATTCGTGCCGGTGAGCGAGAAAGTGAAGATCCCTGTCGCCCCGACGGCCAGCCCCTTTGAAGGGGAGCCTCCCCCCTCAAAGCCGTTCCCAGTGCTCACCCCGAAATCGAACTGGCCATTGGGCGCACCGTTGATCCCATCCTGAAAGGGGGGAGTTCCCAGCAAGGTGAAGTTAGCTGGGGCGGAGGTTAGGGAAATGCCCGTGATCATATTGCCCGGATTGTTCAGCACGAAAGCGGTGAGATACCCTCCGTTGGCCACGGGGCTGGTATTGGTAAGTGTGATGGTTAAAGTGGCCGTTGTGGATGTCTGGTTGGCGACGACGAGCGAACCCGTAAAATCGCCAAGCGGACCGTTGCCGAAGATCAACCCTGCCTGGGCCGTCCCAGACAACCCAATGAACAAAAGCATGCCCCCGACCATCCGGGAGAGATAACGATTCTGGGGTTTCATTCTTGAGACTCCAATCAGGAACCCTTCCGCGCTCAACCCCTCGAAACACGAGGGAAAAACACGACACAAAGGCACACACTCGTCACCGCAGACGAGACCAGACTCGAATCCGCCACATCACGGCAATTGTTTAATCAAAGAACACCATAATGACACCAATCAAACTTGCAACCCAAAAAAGTGCAATAACGCAACCTGAAACTCGTTCAAAAATTCAGCATAGACTGATTATATCGGCCCGCTAAAATCATCGCAATTCGACAGTTCCATGATGAGAATTTTCAACAGCCAACACTGATCGTGCCGTACGCCAAAGCCGTCCATTTAACGAAAAGAAACACGCAGAAAAACAAATATTTTAATCCAATTAAATATCATCAAAATGAAACTGAATTTTTCATAAAAACAAGAAAAAAAACACAAAAAACCATCTTCGAACCGCAAACGCATTAATGCATTTCGAAACCCCAATGACCATCCAGCGTGATCGTCAATTTTATTTATATTCAAAAGATTCGTGCATGATTTTTGCTTGACTGCGAGAAACGACTAGCATAATAATCGCAACTGCTACACCTGTGTTTGCCCGGTTCTGATCAGGAAGGAGGGTCAGCAATGCCACTTCCCCTGGGTCCGCGCAAGCCCCCCCATTCGCGATCCTTCCGACCGTCCCTGGAAGGGCTTGAATCCCGTGAGGTTTTGAGTGCGATGATGGCCCCGCACGCGGAGATCTCCGCGCTGCGTGCAAGCCACCATCATGCCGTCGCAACGATCAACCAACTCGCCAACGCGCCGAGCCGAACGGTGTCGACGGTCCCCGCCAACGGTGACCTGAACCCGTACGGAGTCGCGTTCGTTCCCAAGGGGTTCGCCCGCGGCGGGGTGCTCCGGCATGGGGACGTACTGGTCTCTAACTTCAACAACAGTGACAACTTGCAGGGCACAGGGACCACTATCATGCGGGTCACGCCCGGCAACCAGGCCTCGGTCTTCTACCAGGCCCCGGCAGGGTCCGGCCTCACCACGGCCTTAGGGGTCCTCCGGCGTGGGTTCGTGCTAGTCGGTAACCTTCCCAGCACCGATGGGACATCCGCCACGGCCATGGCGGGCTCGCTGAAGGTCCTCGACAAGAACGGCAATCTCGTCGCGAACCTGACCGACCCCAGCCTGCTCAACGGTCCCTGGGACCTCACCGTCTTCGACCAGGGCAACCGAGCTCAGGTGTTCGTCTCGAACGTCCTCAGCGGGACCGTGACTCGACTGAACCTACGACTCCCGGCAAAGGGCGGATTCCAGGTCGTCTCGTCGACCCAGATTGCCTCGGGCTATACGCATCGCGGCGACCCGGCCGCCTTCGAGCTCGGCCCGACGGGGCTCGTTTACGACCACGCAACCGACACCCTCTTCGTCGCCTCGACGGCCGACAACGTCATCTTCGCGGTCCCCAACGCCGGCCGGACGCAACACGACGGTGGCACCGGGACGGTGGTTTATCAGGATGACGCCCACCTCCACGGCCCGCTCGGAATGACTCAGGCCGCGGACGGCAACCTGATCGTCGCCAACGGCGACGCCGTCAACCCCGACCCGAACAACCCGAGCACGCTGGTCGAGTTCACCCGGCGCGGCCAGTTCGTTGGCCAGTTCTCAATCAGTACCAGCCCCGGCGGTGCGTTCGGGGTTGCGACTGCGCCGGACGGAGCGGAGTTCGCCGCCGTGAACGACAACACCAACTCGGTCACGATCTGGAAAACGCGCCGGCGATCGGGATAGTGCTTCTCCGTCGCTTGTGGTTGAGGGCCAATGCTGGCTCTCAACCATAAACTCGCTCCGCTCTCACAATCCCAGTTCCCTTTCAAGGCGCACTGCATTGGAATGACCTGGGCCGTTCGAACGAACGAAGCCCCATCCAGATCGTAGCCACCGGCCTCAAAGCACGGGGCCGGTGAATCCGGAGGGGCCGTCACGGCGGGAGACGCGGATTGGCGTCGCCCGTGTCAGTGGTCGGTCGTCAGACCCTCTTGTTCAGGCAGCGCTCTTCTTTTCCTCGATCAAACGGACGATCTGCCCAACGGAGTCGAGATTGTCGACGCCAGCCTCATGGGCTTCGATGGTCACGTTGAAGCGTTCCTCAAGGAAGTTGACAAGCTTCAAGGTGCTGATGGAATCGAGGATCCCGCCGGTGATCAGCGGTGTCGACTCGGTCAACTCGCTCGGGTCTTCGCCGGGGAGGAATTCGCTGAGAATGAACTGGTGGATGCTCTCTTGAATTTCGTTCATGGGGGCCTCTCGGGCAACGGGGGGAAAAGTCAATCGCACTCGGCGCCGAAGCCTGCGGCGAGAAGGGCCTCGAAACGCGGGTCGGGCTCGATCACGGGGCGTGCCCCGTAGCGAACATGCAGTGGATTCTCGAACGCCTCGTGGAGGACGCGCCCTTCCATGCTCTCGGGAACCCGCATGCCAAGCATCGTCAGTGCCGTCGGCGCGACGTCGTGCAGGTTGGCATGGAGGTGAGCGCCTGGCTTGATATCCGGGGCATCGATGGCGATGATCCCGTCCATATAATGCGTGGCGGGGAGGTTCGGGTCCGGCCTGAGAAGCTCGTTGCGGAGCGTCACGCCCCACTTGGCCTGCGCCTGGTAGCCGTCGGCCGAGAGTGCGAGGACGTCCGGAAGTCCCTCGGCGGTCGGGTCGAGTCCGTACCGTTCGGCCACGTCGAACACGTCTCGAAACAACGCGGCACCCGTCTCGGGGTCGCGAGCCTCGCGGCAGATCTCGATCACTTCACCGCGCACGCGTTCCGCAGCCGCAGCATGCGGGACAACCGTCCGGTTGACGAAGAGGCAACCGCTCAGTTGGCCGAACGGGGCGTAGACGGCCGTTCGCTTCCAGTCGCAGCCAACCTGGCCTTCGATCGAACGCGGCAAACGGCGGCCCGCTCCGCCCGGCGCGCGTCGGGTCATCCAGCGATGGAACCGATCGCCCAGCCGCTGCGCCCGGTACTTGAATCGGGTGCCGTACAAGAGGCCGCGCTGAAGCCCGGCCTGCCGCATGAGACCGTTGACGTTCACCAGCGCCCTGCAAGGACCAAAGCCGTGGTCGGAGACCGCGACGACGGCAGCATCGCGTTTCGAGGCCAGCTCCATCAGCCGTCCCGCGCTGTCGTCAAGCGCCTTGAGGCAGCTCTCGACTTCCTCGTTCCACCCTTTTTCACGAACACCGGTCTCGTCGACGTCGAGATAGGGCCAGAGCCGGTGTTGCAAGCTATCCAGGTTATGGAAGTGGACCATCATCGCCGACCAGTCGGTCCGCGCATCCGCCCGTTCCGCAGCCTCAGCCTGCGCGTAGAAGGTTGCCCGATTCTTCTCGGCCTGCGATTGCAGGTCCTCGAGCGTTCGGGGCCGCTTCTTCCAGACGATCTTGTGCGTGTAGTCGGGGACCTGCTCGAAGATTTCCTCGGCGAAGTCGGGGCACTGGGCGAACGCCCAGGTCAGGCCGGGAGCGTCCGAGCCAGCGACCACCACCCCGCGGACCTGCGGCGGAGGATAGGTCATCGGTAAGTTCAGGCTCACGACTTCTCGACCGGCCGCGCTCATGATTTGCCAGAGCGTCGGCACGCGAACCCGTCCCGCGTGATTCGAGCGAATCGTACGGTCGGCCGCGTCGACATAATAAAATTCGTGAATCCCGTGAGTGGGCGGGGTGCATCCGGTGGCAAACGAGGTCCAGGCCACGGGAGTGACCATGGGCTCGGATGACCGGAGCGTGCCCGTGGCCGACCGCCGCCAGAGGGAGGCGAGGTTCGGTAGCAGGCCCCGCTCGAATCCGGGGGCTAAGACGGACATGGTCCCGCCGTCAAGGCCGAGGAACAGGACCCGAGACGCGGAAGCCGGCATGGACAGTTGCCTCGGTAACCCCGGGTTCTGCCGCTCCCGCTCCATCGGGGGCCGCCAGCCTTTTTTTGTGCGTGACGGAAGATAACTCCCGCCATGCGAGGGCCGAACTCCAGGTGGGTCGAAAGCTACTTCCTCCCGCCAATTTGGTCAATCCCGAGTTTTGGTCAAGTCGCCGAGCAGACCTGACCGATCCAGGGGATGATGCCGACTCACGGTGGGGTCGGGTCCGCGCCGTTTACCGGACGAGCGGGCCATACACTGAGACGGAACGCCCGAATGAGAGTGCCGGCCGATGACCGCATGGACGCTAACGGGCTGCGAACGCCAATTGAGAATGCTCCTACCTGGGGCACTCCTGCTGCTCGTTGCAGGTTGCCAGGGTCTCGGCAGCAAGCACGCCGCAAATCGGATCCCCCAGTATGGGTGCATCGATCCGAACCAGCCGCGCGAGCTGCAAATGGTCTCGTTGCCGACGTATGTCGTTGAGCCCCCCGACGAGCTTGATATCGCTATCCGGCCCGCCATTACCGACTTGACGCTCACCACCGTCCCCGTCCAAGCCGACGGCACCATCGACCTCGGCTTCCTGGGTGACGTCTACGTCGCCGGCCTCACCCTCCCTCAAGTGGAGGAGAAGATCGCGCTCCAGATCGCGACCCAGCCGACCAAGGCCAAGTCCAATCGACCGCCCCAGGTTTCGGTCCGCCTGGTCAACGGGAGCGCCAGCAAGTTCTATTACGTGATGGGGACGGTGACGTCCCAGGGCAGGTTCCCCAGCACAGGCAACGACACGGTGCTCGACGCCCTGATGGCCGCCGGCCTCCGAACGAACAGCATGCCCGAGAAAGCCTATCTCGTTCGTCCCCACCCGGCGGGCGGCCCCGATCAGGTCCTCAAAATTGACTGGTTCGGGATCAAGGACCGGGGTGACACCTTGACCAACTACCAGGTCTTCCCCGGCGATCGAATCATCGTCCCCGGCGGCAAACCCCCAGGCCTTCTCAGCACACTGCTCGGAGGAGGTTGAGCGCTAGCTTGCCTCCTTCGCCATGAGACATGAGAGGCGAACGATGCCGTTGGTGGCGTCCTTTATCGTTGATTTTCTGGGCGGCCGAGCCACAACAGGTCTCGGCTCCAACCCACGAACAGAGTCGCCAGTCCTGGGGCCGCGAGCGCCCCGCCCTCTCTTGAGTTGAGATCAATTGAATCGCGGGCAGGGCGGTGGCCCCAGGGAAGTGGGATCGGCCCTCTCCAGGGGACAGCGACACAGCCTTACTTGGCGTACGAACTCAATTCGGCAACGACCACAGCCTCATGTCAAAAACCTCTGAATCGCTGCGCAGCCTCGGGTTGCGCACAATCATGTTCACGCTGAAGAATTGCGGGCATGAGCATGGCCACCTGATTAGAACCGCTCGAAGCGATTCGGCTCCAACGATTTGGGCATCGGAAGGGCCGAACCTTCGGCGAGGCAAGCGCGAGCCCAATCGATGATGGCGTCGTAGTGAGCATCGCCGTCGAGCCGGCCATACCACTCGGTCCCTTGGGGCGTGACGACGACGGCGACATTCGGCAGGTCGCACGGGCCAAGGCAACCGGAAATCGTCAATTGAACACCTTTGTTCAGCTTTTCGGATTTCCAGATCGCCTTGAGTCGATCGACGGGAACCTCCGGGAGGCCGCGCTCGGTTTTGCCACAGCAGCACCCTTTGCAGAAGAGAATCTGCGCAGGGGGTTTGACCTTGGTCGTCAAGGGAGCGGCGGGGGCTGCACTGTCCTGGTCGCTAGTCAAAATTCGATCCCCTGCTGGGCTTTGATTCCCGCTTTGAACGGGTGCTTGATCGGAACGATTTCGGAAACGAGGTCCGCGAGTTCGATGATTGCCGGCGGTGCGCCTCGCCCGGTCAGGACGACGTGGAGTCGTGGGTCGCGCGTCTTGAGGAATTCGACAACCACCGTCGGGTCGAGATAGCCGAGCTTCATGACGACATTGATCTCGTCGAGGATCACCATGTCGTAATCGCCGGAACTGATCGCCTGCTTACTGACTTCCCAGATCTTCGCCGTCGTGGCGATGTCCTGCTCGGGGTTCTTGGTATCCCAGGTGAATCCATCCCCCATCGGCAGGATCTGCATCTCGGGAGCGAGCTTGTCGGCCAGCTTCTTCTCGCCGGTCTTCCATTTCCCCTTGATGTATTGAAGCATGAACACCTTGAAGCCACTGCCCAAGGCGCGAAAGGCGAGGCCAAGCGCGGCGGTGGTCTTCCCCTTGCCGTCGCCTGTGTTGACGATGATCAGACCCCGGCGCCGTTTCGGGTCGGGGCGTTCCGCTTCCTTCGTTTCTTCAGGCATCTTTGGTTGTCCTTGACCAGAGCGTTCGGAACCCCGAGGTAATTCGCCTTCCGGACCACTCGCAGCGATTACCCCGCGAATAGAGCTTTGCGAACGACGTCGGGGAATCGCCGCTCGCCGAGCGCATCGAGCGAGAGGACCTCGGCGCCCCAGGCCCGTGCCAGTCGGGAGGCCAACCCGAACCGAACGGGCCCCTCCTCGGTATCGATCACCAGCCCGGCCACGCCGCTGCGTGCAAATCGGCGAGCGAGCACGGTTGCATCCGCCCCCGGATTTCCCCCGAGCTGGAGGGGAACGTTGCCCCGGCCGTCGGTCAGCAGGACGACCAACGGGGAGATCCCCGGCTCGCGACGGCGGACGGCCGCGATCGTACGCTCGGCCAGGAGGAGCCCGTGAGCCAACGGCGTAAGACCTCCCACGGGAAGCTCGTTCAGATGGCGGGCCGCCACCCGGACGCTCCTCGTCGGCGGCAAGGCAAGCGTAGCGGACGTACCGCCAAAGACGATCAGGCCGACACGTTCCCGCTTCTGATAGGCGTCGATCAGGAGGGAGAGCACGGCCCCCTTGGTGCGGGCCATCCGTCGCCGGGCACCCATCGAGCGACTGGCGTCAACGACGAAGAGGACGAGATGCTGGGTCCGGCGGGCGCGGACTTTGTCGTGGAGGTCGGCCGCCCGAAGGATGAGCGGCTCGCCGGCGTCGCGTCCGCGACTAACCTGCCAAGGGGCAGCGGCCCCAAGCGTTGCGGCGATCGCGGGGTCGTGTGCCCTTCCTTTCGGGCGCGTCGCACGTATAAAGACGCCCTGGCGATCGGGGGCAGAAACCATCCCTCGGCGTCCCGCCACAGCGCGACGATTCCGGTCGCGTGGTGGCGTCAACCGAGGCGTGACCGGGGGACTGGCCGCCGGGATGACCTGGGGCTCCGACTCCTCCTGATCCTCCTGATGCGACTCAGCCGAGGCCCGCGGCTCGTCGCGACGTCCCTGGCCTGCGTAATAGTCGTTGCGTGGCGGAACCGCGGGGCGATCAGGGGGGGGCGGCTCCTCACCGGAAGGGGGCGGTGGGGGAGGTGAGCCGGGCGGAGGCGATCCGTGAGTCGTCCGCCGATGGGAGAGGGCGAGCTCGGCCACCGCATCGATGTCTTCCGCTGTCACGGTCGTCCGGCCTTCGTGAGCGGCCAGGGCCGTAGCCGCCTTGTAGATCGTCAGGTCCGCGCGAAGCCCGTCGGCCCCTTCGCGGGCGCATCGGGAGCAGAGGGCCTCGAGGATCGAGTCGGGGACGACCACCGACGGTAGGATCCGTTGCGCCTCGGCGATTCGCTCCCCTTCACGACGATCGGCTTCGGCCCATTGGGCGCGAAACCGGGCGGGGTCCGCCTCAAAGGCGAGGCGGCGGCGAACCACCTCCGCGCGTTGCGTTGGGTCGGTCATCGGCTCAACGTCGACGGCCAGCCCGAAGCGGTCGAGGAGTTGGGGACGGAGGTCGCCTTCCTCGGGATTCATCGTGCCGACCAGGACGAACCGGGCGGGGTGGCGAAACGCCAGGCCTTCGCGCTCGACGTGGTTGACCCCCATCGCGGCGGCGTCGAGCAGCACGTCGACAAGGTGATCGCCGAGCAGGTTGACCTCGTCGATGTAAAGGAGCCCCCGGTGCGCAGTGGCGAGCAGGCCAGGCTCGAACGTGCGTCGCCCGGTGGTCAGGGCACGCTCAAAGTTCAGGCTGCCGACCACCCGGTCGTCGGTGGCGCCAACGGGCAAGTTCACGAGCGCGACGGGCCGACGGACGAACGTTGCGCCGTCGGGAAGCGGCCATTCGGTGATCACTTCCCCCGGGGCGCGACGGAAGGGATCGTCGGGGACCACGTCGATATCGGGGAGCAAAGCCGCCAGGGCGCGGACCGCAGTGCTCTTGGCGGCTCCTTTCGACCCTCGGATCAGGACCCCTCCCAGGCCGGGGTGGATCGCCGCCAGGATCAAGGCGAGCTTCATGGGCTCTTGCCCGACGATCGCGGAGAAAGGATAGACGGTGTCGCCGACCGTGGCGGTTGTTGTGTTTTTTTTCAGAGCGTCAGTCATGTCATGCCGGGTCTCAGGAGAACATCTTCGCGATCAGGAAGGCCGCAGAGGCGGCCAAGCCCCCGATCAGGGTGGTCTGCAAGGCGCTTCGCACCGGCTTGGTCCCGGTAAAACGCCCCTTGACGTAGCCAAAGATCAAGAGGGCCGTCAGGGTCACGGCCACCGAGCCGACCAGCGCCTGGCTCGGATTCTTCCAAAGCATGTACGGGGCCAGGGGGATCAGACCACCGACGATGTAGGCCCCCGCAATCGTGGCCGCGCTATTCAAGGCGCGCTTGGGGTCGGGTTCCTCAAGGCCGAGCTCGTACTTCATCATGAAGTCCACCCAGCCCTTGGGATTGGCCTCAAACGCCGAAAGGATCGGGGCGATTGCGTCGTCGGAAAGGCCGTATTCACGGAAGAGGTCGGCCACCTCGGCCAACTCCTCCCCGGGCATCATCTCGACCTCGTGCCACTCGCGTTTTTTCTCGGAGACATAATGCTCGGCGTCGCTCCGCGCGGCGAGGTAACCCCCGAGTCCCATCGCGATCGAACCGGCGGCCACCTCGGCCAGCCCCGCAGTGACGATGATCGACGTCAGTTGGACCGCACCCGAGAGGCCCGCCGCCAGCGCAAACGGCACGGTGAGGCCGTCGGCCATGCCGATCACGACGTCACGGACAAACTCGCTGGAGGTGAAGTGGCGTTCAACGTGAAGTGTCTGCGGCATCGTCGCTCGTCCTTCGGGAAAGGCCTTCACCACCACTCCCCGCAGGCTCGGCGGGCGTCACGTTCGAAATAGTTATCGAGATAATAATGTTTACCCTGCGACCACGCCCAGGCGCTCGCCGCGAGGTAGGCCGGGATGAACGCGATCCCCCAGCGCTCCACCTGCCTGACGTGGGCCTGCTCGTGTGCGCGACACGAGTCGAGTGCACAGGGATCACGCCCGATGATGACATGCCCCAGCGTCATGGCGGCGAATCGATTCCGCTCCGCGAACCAGCGTGAGAATCCCCCGTGAAACTCCAAGGTCCCCAGCCGACGCTGCACTCGTCCCCCGGTCGCGAGCGTCAACGCCCCCGCCGTCAGCCCGACGAGAGTCGTGGGGGACGCCCAGGCATAGGCAAAAACACGCTTGGCTCGGATCATCGGTATTCGGTGAGTTCGATCGATCGAAACTTGCGACTCCGCCTCAGTATTGTAGGGTAGGCTTCTACCTGCCATCCCTCAAGGTGGTGGCAGGAAAACAAAAGAGGTGGGCCGTGCCCACCCTCCATCGATACGACAACGGATTCGCCTGGTTCGCACCGATCGATCAGGCGAACCGATCATTGACTACGGCCTTCGCCTCGCGCCGACGCGATGCCAGGAACTCCGGCAACCGGGTCGCCAAAACGGCGGTCCCATAGGCCGAGGTCGCCAGGATCAGTCCCAAAGCCGCGAAAACGCAGACGTGCTGCACAACCCCGTGGGGGGAGAATTCACGGCCGAGGAGTTCGACGCCAACATGGTGGGCAAACATCAGCATTGAAATAATCCTTGTCTAATTTCAGTCGTGGTCAGGATTAACGACTTTCCAGAACAGTCTCGTTGCGAAGATAAAGTTCCTTGAGGGCTTCGACCGTCTCCGGGTTCGGCGACTCCCAGAACCCACGGTCGACAGCCTCAATCAAGCGCTCGGCCATCGTTCGGAGCGCCCAGGGGTTTTTCTCCTGGAGGAACTCCTGGACCTTGGGATCGAGCAGATAGGCTTTGCTGACGTCTTCAAACATCCAGTCATCGATCACCTGGGCGGTCGCTTCGTAGCCGAACAGGTAGTCGACGGTGGCGGCCATCTCGAACGCCCCCTTGTAGCCGTGTCGCATCACCGACGCGATCCACTTGGGGTTCACGACTCGGGAGCGGAAGACGCGGCGGGCTTCGTCGGCCAGGTCGCGCACCCGGACGTTGTCGGGGTTCGACGTGTCGCCGAAGTAGGCGGCCGGGTTCTCACCGGTCAGGGCGCGGATCGCGGCGATCATCCCGCCGTGGAACTGGAAGTAGTCGTCACTGTCGAAGATGTCGTGCTCACGGTTGTCCTGGTTCTGCACGGCGACCGTGACCTGGCTCAACCTCCGCTTGAACGGCTCCGAAGCGGCGACACCGTGTTCCTTGGCCGTATAGGCATAGGAACCCCAGTTGATGTAAACCTCGGCCAGGTCGGCGTCGTTCTTCCAGTTCCGTTCGTCGATCAGGTTCAAGAGGCCCGCCCCATAGCTCCCCGGCTTCGAGCCGAAGACCCGGTATCTCGCCTGGCGGGCAGCCTGGTCGACGGCCACGCCCTTGGCGGCGAGGGCCTGTTCCTCGCGGCGGACGTGGCGGCGAAGGAAGTTCTGGTCGTCGGCCTCATCGGCCGCCGCGACCAACTCCACTGCGCGGTCGATCAGGGCGACAACGTTCGGGAAGGCGTCGCGGAAGAACCCGGAGATCCGCACCGTCACGTCGATCCGAGGACGGCCGAGCTCGGCCAGCGACACGAGCTCGATCCCACTGAGCCGCCGGCTCTCCGGAATCCAGACCGGGCGACAACCCATCAGGTGGAGGATCTCGGCGATGTCGTCGCCATGCGTCCGCATCGTGCTGGTGCCCCAGACGACAATGCCGACGCTCTTGGGGAACTCACCGTCATTCTCGGCCTGGTACTTCTCGATCAGTCGATCGGCGGCCTGCGTGCCCACCTTCCAGGCGGTCTCGGTCGGGATCGTGTGGATGTCGATGCTGTAGAAGTTCCGCCCGGTCGGCAGGATCCGGGCCATGCCTCGAGTCGGTGCGCCGCTCGGCCCGGCTGGGACGAAGCGCCCCGCAAGACCGCGAACCGTATTCGTGACCTCATCCGTCGTCCGATCGAGACGCGGGATGATTTCGTCGCGGACGAACCGGTTGCTTACCGCAACTTCGTCGGACTGACTCACAGGGGCCGATGACGAGTCGATCAGGCCAATGGCCTCGGAAATCCCGTGGTGAATTTGCAGGTCGATCTGGTCGACGATGTCACCGCGAGTCCAAACAGCTCGATCCGATTTGCCGGTGAACACGGCCTCATCCAGGCCATCAATGATTTCCTGGTCGACCGGCGACCCAAGATCCTGGAAGAGCCAGTCGGGATCGAGAGCGAACGATCGCGCCCAGGCCTTGCGCAGGGAAGGGACTTCGCCGTTGTCCAGCCTCATCATCGCGGCGATCAAACCAACGCGCTGCTCACCCTGCGGAGCTTGACCGAAGATGTGCAGCCCATCACGGATCTGCGCATCGCCCAGTTCGCAAAGATATCCGTCGATCTCTTGCAGGAAGGCGTCGAACTCCTCAGCCTCGGGGCAGCGGTCGACCTTGAGGTCCCGCTCGAGGTTATTCTTGGTGACGATCGTCCAGATCTGCTGCGTGATGTAAGGCAGCTTCGATGGGTCGAGCGACGCCATCCGGTAGTACTCGTCGAGCAACTGCTCAAGGCGAGCCAGGTCGTCGTACGTTTCAGCCTGGGTCATGGGAGGGACCAGGTGGTCGACGATGACCGCGTGGGCTCGTCGCTTGGCCTGGGTCCCCTCACCCGGATTATTAATGATGTAGGGATAAAAGTTAGGCAAGGTGCTGAGCATAATCTCGGGATAGCATTCTTCCGACAGGGCTGTCGCCTTGCCGGGGAGCCACTCGAGATTGCCGTGCTTGCCCATGTGGAGTACCGCAAGGGCTCCGAACTCATCGCGAAGCCAGCGGTAGTAGGCGAGATAGTGGTGCGTCGGCGGAAGATCAGGACTGTGGTAGATCGCCATCGGATCAGCGCCGAAACCGCGAGGAGGCTGGATCCCGACGAAGACATTCCCGAAGATCAGGCCCGGAATCGCAACGCTGTCGTCGATTCGACCCACTTCTCCCAAAGGCTGACCCCACTGGTCGATCATCGCCCGACGGGAGGTTTCGGGGAGTTCGTTGAACCAGCCGTTGTAGGTGGCCAGACTGACGTGGCCGACGGCGTTGCGAAGTTGCTCGTCGGTGAGGAACTCCTCATCATTCGTGCAGCCGTCGATCAACTGGTGCATCAACGCGTCGCCATCCTCCGGGAGGTTGTCGACGGTATAGCCAGCGTCCTTCAAGCTCCGGAGCAGATTCATCACCGAGGCGGGCGTGTCGAGGCCCACACCATTGCCGATCCGCGCATTCTTGGTCGGGTAGTTGCCGAAGAGGATCGCGACGCGTTTCTCGGCGTTGGCGGTCCGTCGCAACCGGGCGAAGTTCAAGGCCAGGCGAGCGACGTAGTCGACCCGGTCGGCTTTCGGCACGTACGCCTTGATCGTGGTGCCAAGCCTCTCGTCGAACTGCCCTTCCTCCTTGAAGCTGATGGCGACGGTGTTGATCCGGCCATCGAACTCGGGGAGGACGACGTTCATCGCAATGTCGCGCGGAGTCATCCCGGCCGAGTTCGCCTCCCACTCGGCCGAACTGGACGAGCAGAGCACGGCCTGGAGGACTGGAACATCGAGCCGTTCGAGGAGGTCGACGACCGCCCCTGTGGCCTCGGTGTGAGTTCCGTCGCTGAGGTTGGCCACCGTGAAGCTGAGCGTGCTGATCAGGACATCGACATGGGCCTGGCCCTGGTCGTCGATCAGGTACTCACGGAAAACGCTGGGAACGCCACCGTCCTGGTCGGGGTCATCCTTCAGGCTGTAGCAGAAGATCGGCAGGGGGTTGCCGCCGAGCTCGTCGACTTTGCGGACCAGGGCGTCGATCGGCGCAAGGTTCTGGGCCATCCAGTGCGCACGATAGAAGAGAATACCGACGGTCGGTCGATCCGGCCGATGTATCCGTTCCCGCCAGGCCGCGAGGCTCAGGCCATCGGGAGCGTCGGGGAGGTAAAGACCATCGCGCGGCAAAGGGGAGGGGGGTTCGTAACCGAGTCCGGTCAGCAGGACGTTGTCACTGAGGCATTTCAGCAGGTTGACAAGGTTTTGCAGCCCCCCTTGCGTGAAATATTCGAGGACCTGCGTCACCAAAGGCAACGGGGCGTGGCAGAGCGATGTGAGTTCGGGGTCGAGCCCCGCTTCCCCCGGCAGCGCAACGAACGGAATACCGCGGGTCTTGCACTCGCGAGACAGCCGTTCGAAGCCGTCGGCGAAATACGGTCGTCCTCCGAGCACGCGAACCACCACCGCTCGGGCAGCGGGCAGGTCGTCGGCGATGAACCGATCGAGAGCCTCGGCCGTTTGCAGTTCGTTGGGGTTCCGGGCGCGAACGACCGAGAAGTCATCGGGCAGGCGGCGGACCGCGGCGGCCAGGGCCTGGATCTCGGTATCAGCGGTCGTGAGGAAGACGAACAACGGGATCACCCACCTTCGGCGCGTCGGGGGCCTCTTGGTCGAGCCACCGCCGCAGAAGACGCATCGCGGGCGTGATGCCGAAGGACGGGACAGTCGTCCCAGGTTCGATTGCGCGAGTGAAGAAAAGAAACAAAGGCGCAACGAAACCGGGAACGTCCGCGAAATCCCTCGACTGCCTCACCCTCGAAGGCGTCAGAGGTCTGATAGATCCCGGTCAGGTCTTCTGGCTCATGGGCCGTCGCTGCGTTCTGCCTTCCCACCCGCTTCTGAATCGCGCGGGCAGTGGCTTCGCTTTTGGAGCGGAACGCAACGTTCCCAATTACAGCGGCGGGGCCGCGCCGGATTCTCACCGGCTTCCCTTAGACCGGGACAGTGAACTTGGTCATCCTCGCGACGATCGCTCGCCCGCGAAGAGAGACAGACACATCATGCGAGGCATCCCCTTCCAAGTCAATGGGCAGTCTCCAACCGACTCGGGGCCCAGGGCGGGTTTACCTGCTGGATTCAGGGGGGTAAAGTGCGGGCAGGAACTCCGAGTCGATTCGTGACCAGCAGGGAGGCGAGCGGATGGATTTTTCACTCAGCGCAGAGCAGCAGGACTGGCAGGATCGGGCAATCGCATTCGCCAAGGAAAACCTGGTCGACGACTTGCTGGGCCGTGACGAGCGCCGGGAATTCTGGCGTGAAGGATGGCAACGCTGTGCCCGGTTCGGCATTCAAGGGTTGCCGATCCCTGCGGAGTATGGAGGTAAAGGGCAAGACTTGCAGGCGACGATCGCGGCCATGGAGGGGCTCGGTTACGGCTGTGCGGACAACGGCCTGATCTTCGCGATCAACGCCTCGATGTGGACCAACTCAATCCCAATCCTCCGCTATGGAACCGAAGCTCAAAAACGGCAGTTCTTGCCCAGTCTGTGCGACGGCACCTTCGTCGGCGCAAACGGAGCGAGCGAGGTCGACGCGGGCTCGGACATCTTCAGCATGCAGACCCGGGCCGAGCGCCGGGGCGATCGCTGGATCCTCAACGGCCGCAAGGTCTGGGTCACGAGTGGGCCGGTGGCCGACCTGTTCGTCTGCTACGCAACCTCCGCTCCCGAGCGGGGAGTCATGGGCATCAGTGCCTTCATCATCCCCCGTGAGACGCCCGGCTTCCGCGTCGTCCGCGAAATCCCGAAACTAGGGGTCCGCACAGTCCCGATGGGCGAGCTTGCCCTGGAGGACTGCGAATTGCCCCTGGAGAGCCTGCTCGGCCGTGAGGGGCGTGGCGCCGAGGTCTTCAACTGCTCGATGGAGTGGGAGCGCGGCGCGATCCTCGCCGGCTCCCTGGGCACGATGAAGCGACAGCTCGAGCGATGCATCACCCACGTCCGGACCCGAAAGCAGTTCGGCAAGCCGATCGGCAAGAACCAGTCGGTGGCCAACAAGATCGTCGACATGGCGGTGCGACTGGAGACCTGCCGCCCCTTGGTCTACCGGATCGGCTGGCTCAAGGCCAAGGGCAAAGACGCCACGCTCGAAGCGGCAATGGCCAAACTTCACGTGTCCGACTGCTACGTCAAAAATAGCCTCGACGCCGTCCAGTTGTTCGGCGCCGCCGGGTACGTCTCCGAAACCGGAATCGAAAAAGATCTCCGCGATAGCATCGGCAGCACAATTTATTCGGGGACCAATGAAATCCAGCGGAACGTAATTGCACAGCACCTGATCCGCTAGCATGACAACTTACCAACCCGTTGAATCGCCAACGAGTTGAACTGGGGTGGCCGCATAGGTCTGCAACCGGGGTGACGCCGCCACCCGGCGATATCGGTTCCCACCAAAAAAAGGGAATAAATCGCCTCAAGGGCCCCCGCTTGGCGCTCAAATCTCAGGTCCGAAAACAGCCAAGGCACGTGGCCAAGAATCGGAATTATTCCGAACTCCCCTTGGCCACTTTGGCGCTGACCTCATCAGCACCGAAGTGTCTTGAGTCAAGTGAGATCGGCGCTTCAACCCGAGCAAGCGCCTACCCGGATCTCAATCGCCCAATCCGCAAATTCGACCCGCTTGAGACGACCCGTTCCACGGCGCCACCGTTTCCTGCTTCTTCCAAATCGATTGTGGTTTCAAAGAAGTTTTTGGGAATCTTAAGTCCATCGGAGAAGAAATGACGCCAACTTGGAGTATCCGGAAGAACGGACTCTCGCCAGAAGGGGCGTAAGGATGCCACTCAGTCAAGTAGGTAGCAATTGCTAGGACTCATCGAAAAAGGGTTCTTCGCGACTTTGAGCGATCCTGACCCCATGTAGCGCCGGTCGATTCTCGCTCCGACCTCTCCCCAGGCCGCGTGGTCACGACGAATACAAAGGCGTTTCATTCACAATGTGTGATGTCATACTCGCCTACTTTGGGCCTGAAACGACCTTGCCCTTGGCCTCGGCCTTTGCAGCCGCCACGGGTCTTATCCTGGCAACGGCGCGAGCCGCAACCAAGTGGTTCACGCTGAAGCTTCGGGTCCCGGCCCGAAAGTAACCTACGAGCCGAGAGTGATGGCCCAGTCAGCCAATCGATCGCACAGGAGCCGGGTTCACGCCGACTTCGAGCGATGAGAATATGCGCCGAGCGTCGGCCCTCTGGGTTCGTCCGGCGTTCGTGGATTTCTACTGGAATCAACTGCCCTTAAAGCCGGCGTTACCGGAGGGGCCAACAACGGGGAATGCCCTGGCGAAGCGACTCCACTCCTTTGGGGTCGCGACGTCAACACTCCCTTGCGCCTTGATCACGCGACGATGTGGCCTCCTCAATCCGCCGCCCCGCTTGAGGAGAAACGATGAAGCCAAGAGCAGATACAGCGCCCGGCCGATTGGGCGACGGAGCCAGCGCGCGAACTCCGGCCGCCGAGGACCACGGCAACCGACCGCCCAAGGGCCCTTTGGCCCTGGTTGTCGCCTCGCTGTGGGCGGGCCTTGTCGTGGGCTTCGTCGAGCTCGCCCTGTTCCTCGCCCGCGTCCAACTTAGCCAGCACGGCCTGTTCCGAAAGAGCCCGCATGTCCTCTGGATGATCCCGGTGGCGGACCTGGCGATCTTCGGAGTCATCGGCCTCTTCCTGACGATCCTGGTCCGGCCGATTCCGAAGGTGGGTGCTCGACTCTCCGCCTGGCTCCTCTGCACAGTCGCCCTGACAACGCCGTTGCTGGCCGTCCCCGGCCTCTGGGCGATCTGCTCCCTCTTGCTCGCGGCGGGACTCGCCTGTTGGATCGCACCAGCGATCCACAATCGCGGCAGAGGTTTCCGCCGCCTGGTCCGAGTGAGCCTGCCACCACTCGGCCTCGCCCTCCTGGCTCTCGTCGGGATTACGATCGGCCGCGACCGGATTGTGTCTCGAGGCGGTTTGACCCACGGAACCGCCTCGCCAGGCGCTCCAAACGTGCTGCTCATCGTGATGGACACAGTCCGCGCCGACGCCACGAATCTCAATGGCTCCGCTCGCGACACGACGCCGAACCTGGCAAGCCTGGCCGCCCAAGGCGCCCGGTTCGAACGTGCAATCGCCACATCCCCCTGGACCTTGGCATCACACGCGAGCATGTTCACAGGGCGATGGCCCTGGGAGTTGTCGGTCGGCCCGGACCGGGCGCTCGACGCCCATCACCCGACCCTGGCGGAGCATCTCGGACGACAGGGCTATGCAACGGCCGGGTTCGCCGCCAACACGGTCTTTTGCACAACCGAGTACGGTTTGAGCCGAGGGTTCGGGCACTACGAGGACTTCGTCATTTCCCCTCTTGAGACCCTCCGCAGCTCGGCGCTGGGCTGGCTGATCTGTCGGCGGCTGGTCGCCCCCTTGGATCACCTGTGGACGGCGGCCGGACGCGAAGCGAGCCATCCGCTCGAGCTGTCGTACCATCGAAAGGACGCCGGAGAGATCAATCGAGCGGCCCTGACCTGGATCGCGAAGCAGAGCGACCGACCGTTCTTCGCCTTCCTCAACTACCTCGACGCTCACGACCCTTACTTAGTCCCCGGTCCAGCCGAGCGGCCCTTCAGCCGCCGTCGCGCCACATTGTCGGAGCGCAGGGCCCTGCGAGACTGGATCGGCGAAACACCGCGCAAACGAACCCCGGCGGAACTCCGCCTTGCCCGCGACTCCTATGACGACTGCCTCGCCTACCTGGACAGCCAGATCGGCCGCCTGATCGCGGAACTCGATCGACTCGATCGGCTCAAAGACACTGTGATCGTCGTCACCTCCGACCACGGCGAACACTTCGGCGAACACGACCGCGACGGCTATCCGATCGTAGGACATCGCCAGAGCGTTTATCAACCGGAGATCCACGTCCCTCTGATCGTCGTCGCCCCCAAACAAGTCCCGGCCAGGACGGTCGTCTCCGAGGCCGTCAGCCTGCGTGACCTGCCCGCGACGATCGTTGCCCTCGTCGGAGACCAATCACGATCCCCTTTCCCAGGCCGTTCTCTCCTCCCTCCTTCTTCAGCGGAGGACAAGCCCGCGCCCAATCGTGCGGTCGAGAGCGCCGCCCTCGCCGAGTTCTCGCCCGACCAGGAACAGCCCGTCTCGCTCCGCTACCAACCGGGGGCCACCAGCCTGATGAGAGCTGTGGTCACCGATGACAAGGTCTACCATCGTCATGGCAACGGTCAGGAGGAGTACTATAACCTGCGTGAGGACCCGAGCGAGTCGATCAACCTGGCCCCCTCCCAACTCGCTCGCGGCCCCCTCAACCAGTTCCGAGCCACCTTGAATCGGCTCACCCCAACCAAGTGAGCCGGTGCGAAGTCTGCCCGAATGGAGTCAATTCACACAAAAACATACAGACAAATGGATTAATCTCTGGCCGCAAGTGACTCGCCTTGCCTGTACTGCCTGACGAAATAAAAAAACATCAAAACATCAATTTCAAACAAAAAACAAGATCTAACGACATGATCATCATCTGATTCATCCGTCCAAGGGCGCAGAGTTTGCCACGTCTCGCTCCAAGCAGGAACTGACGCTGATATCATCAAATTTCTTGATCTAATTTCAGGTGGAGGCGTGTAAGGAGGGGGGGGGAATTCGACGGTGACAGGTCGGCAAAGGCAGAGCCGAAGAGCGGAATCAGCGGCGATTCGACAGGGCCGGTCCCTGCAAGAGCGAAGCCGCCGCATCCCGGCTCTTGCCCAATGAGCGATTCACAAGGTCTCCGCTGGGGGCTTGCTCAACGTTGTCAGTACCAGGTTGGGGAGTGAGTAGGTCGTTCGGATTCCCCTCGGGTGGGTTGCCGGAGTCGTTCGAGTTCGCCGGGGCATCAGCCACAGGGTCACCGCCGCCGCCGTAGGTATGCACAGGCACCGATCCCAAGGTCGGAAAGTTTGTCCCAAAGTTATTGAGACTGCTGAGGGCGAAGCTGTAACCGGCGCTAAAATTGGCGCCAAAGCCGCTGTTACCTCCGGTCCCATTTCGACCGGAACCTCCGCCATTACCGCCGCCGCCGCCTCCACCACCTCCACCGCCGGAGGTCGTCGCGCGGGTGTTGAGGCCAAAGACCGAGACCGTCCCACCGAGCGAGGACCCCGCCTGGGCCACTCCGCCCAGGTTTACCCCAATCCGAAGGTAGAAGTACGTGGGCCCGGGGCTGACAAGGCCACCACCTCCTCCTCCCGAGCCTCCACCTCCGCTTGTACCAGCGGGCACCATTTGATTGGTTGCCGAGTTGATCGACATAAATGGCGAAGGAGCTAGCCCAGGAGGAAGGGCCAGCAGGAGGCGATCCTCCAGGAGACATTCGGACAGGTCGGGATGGAACTCAAATTGGCGTCTCATCATGCGATTCCTGATTGATCTCTCTGGGATGCGGTCCAAGCTCCGCGATAGCAGCAAGCATGACTCGCTGCTGATCGGTATGAGCGGCGAGGGAGCCAACCCGGGGAGGAAAGGCCAGCAGGAAGCAATTTTCCAGAAGCCACTTGATCAGAGGGGGAGGGAGCCGAAGCCGGCAACTGATCGCGTGGTACCGAATGGATTTTTTGGGGAAGCGGTTGGTAATCCAAGGCCCGATACAGAAGCATGAGGATGAAGCGATGGTCATGAAGTTGACCCGTGCAAACCCTCCCAACGTCTTTCAGTCAATGACTCCATCCATCAGGGGAAGAATGCTCAAAAGGCAGTCTTGCGAAGGGTTGCTCGGCAGGGCGACCGATTCACCACCATCCTTTCCCACAGATCGCCGCTGAGATTGTCGACCGTTGGCTCGCCGGGATCGATCTTGGTGTGTGCTTCAGCCTCGCCAAGACGATCTCTCGCCCACACTCTACTCAATAAATATAAGGCGCTAGGTTCTGAGTGTCTAGGACGGCCGGCCAACGCATGCACGATAAAGCACGCGGTTCCGGATATCTCTCAAGCGGTTCCTCCACGCGTGTTGCTCACAACGGAGCGGCTGAGGTCCCCGGTACGAACGCGAGGAGTCCGACGACCAAAGTACGGCTCCCAGCCATCCAGGTTCCGCTCCGATTGATGGTGATTTCTCTCTTTATTCCTCGCATTTTGCTCGACTTGCTTGCGCAGGTTTGATCCTCGACGGCGGACGGATCCTACCTTTCCCACGACCTCACCACCCGAAGAATCCCCGATTTTGCGTTCGTCCAAGCTCTTAAACCAGGCCGCCGGAGCCGCGCAGACTGACGCATACCTTGCTTGGGCATTGCGATGCGTCGACCGCTCGGGTATGACATGACGATCGCACGCATTCCTCGGATCGAACGAGTGTCAGCGCATTTGTTTCAGGTCATCGGGTTTTTTCCGCGAGGGAGCTTGCTCTCGGCGGATTGGAACTTGATGGGCCGGATCTCCGTCTGCGTGCGCGACAAGCCTTGGGCTTGATCGTTGGCTGACTTGTTGATAGCAATCGTGACCACCACGTTTGAGATGAGAGGGACCGGCTCCGATGGACGATTTTATTAGTGACGTCCCCCCGACGGATAAGGCGGGAAGAGACGAGAAGTTGCTCTTCTGGGCCTGCTTCATCGCGCTGATTGCCACGGCATTCGGCTTTGTCGTCCGCACCCAGATCATCGCCGACTGGGGCCGGGAATTCAGTCTGAGCAAGACGGAGCAGGGGCAGATCTTCGGGGTTGGCCTCTGGCCCTTTTCGATTAGCATCGTGCTGTTCAGCCTGATCATCGACAAGATCGGTTACGGGAAAGCGATGGTCTTCGCGTTCCTCTGCCACATCATCTCGGCCTACCTGACGATCACGGCGACCGGTTACAAGAGCCTGTACTGGGCCACGTTCGTCGTTGCCTTGGGCAACGGCACCGTCGAGGCGGTCATCAATCCGGTTGTGGCAACCCTGTTTGCACGCGAGAAGACGAAGTGGCTCAACATGCTCCACGCGGGTTGGCCCGGCGGGTTGGTGCTCGGCGGAATTCTTGCGATGGCGATGGGTTCCACGCATTGGAAGTACAAGGTCGCCCTCTTGTTCTTTCCCGTGATCGCCTACGGGATTTTGATGATCGGCCGCAAGTTCCCGGTGAACGAGCGAGTAGCGGCCGGCGTGTCTTATAAGCCGATGCTTCAGCAAGTGGGGGTCCTGGGCGCGGCGATCGTCGTCGGGCTGATCGTCCGCGAGCTCGGGAACACGTTTGAGTTGGCGACCGAGGTGCAAATCGCAATCGCCGCGGCGCTCGTGGCGGCCTACGGCGCTTACGTTCGTACGCTCGGCCAGCCGTTGTTCATCTTCTTGTTGCTGATCATGATCCCGCTGGCCACCACCGAGCTGGGAACGGATAGCTGGATCGGCGACCTGATGGGTCCCGAGATGGAACGACTCGGGCTCAACGGCGGTTGGGTCTTGATCTACACGTCGGCGATTATGCTGGTGCTCCGCTTCTTTGCAGGGCCGATCGTTCATAAGCTGTCACCGCTCGGCCTGCTGGCCAGCAGCGCCTTGGTGGCGGCTTGCGGACTCCTCTTCCTTTCCAAGGCCACGGGCGTGACGATTCTCGCAGCGGCGACGCTTTACGGCTTCGGGAAAACGTTCTTCTGGCCGACCATGCTGGGCGTCGTGGCCGAGCAGTTCCCCAAGGGGGGGGCGTTGACGCTCAACACGACGGGCGGCGTGGGCATGCTGGCGGTCGGCGTGATCGGCGCGGCCCTCCTCGGCAATATCCAGGACAAGGAAGCCGGCCGCGAGCTCAAGGTTCAGGATCCCGAGGTTTACGCCGCAGTGGTCGATGCGCCGAAGTCGAGCGTGTTCGGTAAATACGAGCCGCTCGATCAGAAGAAGATCGAGAACCTTCCCGAAGAAAAGAAGGGGGTGATCGAATCGATTCAGGGGCTCGCCAAGAAGCGGGCTCTGGCTACGGTCGCGATCTTCCCCTGCATCATGTTCGTCTGCTACCTGGCCCTGATCGTCTACTTCAAGACGCAAGGCGGGTACAAACCGAAGGTCTTGATCAGCGAAAAGGAAGAGGAGTTGATGATGATGGGAGGAGTGGCCGGCCCCGCCGAGCTGTAAGCGACGATCGTCGCTCCTCTTGACCAGACATCGGAGCCCCCGATACCTTCTGGAAACCGTGTCGCGGCCTGAGTCCCTCGGGCCGCGATTTCCGTTATGGCGTGTGGGCCCTTCTCTTCGATCTCCGAATCTGAGCCGGAACCGATTCGAGGAGGACCCTGTCTATACTTTGAGTTTTCCCGAAAATGTCGGAACACGCCCCATACTCCCCCGCGCTTCAGGCGGTCCTGAATAGTCCGCCGCTCGAACGGAAGGGGTGGCAAGCGACCTCGGCGCCGTGTTACATCGCCCTCTACCTGGGGGCTGTCTACTTCGACCAACTCGGTCGGCGAACCCTCGCCATCGGGGGGCTCGGTTGGTCCGTCTTCGGGGCGGCCGTGGCCGGCTTGCTCTGCTACGTCTTGCTCTATCGCGTTCCGGCGCTCTGGGGACAAAAAACCGGCTGGCCGTTCACCGTCCTCGGTTGCAGCACCTTCGGCACGACCGGGACGGTCGGCTTGACGTTCATCGTATTCGGCCTCGCTCAGATCGCAGTCATGGCCATGGCGACGCTCTACGCCGTCGACTGGGCGTTTCAAGGACTGAGTCTCTGTGGGTTGGTCAGCGTCAAATGGCTCAAGCCCATGACGATCCCACTCGGAGCAGGCACAAGCCCGGTCCTCGAACTGCGGAGCCCCCTGATCCTGATCACGTCGCTCGTCTGGATCTACGCCGCCGCACTGACCGGGCACTTTCTCGTCAGGATCATCGCGGCACTCATGAAGATCTACCCGATTTTTCCCGCGTTGATGCTTGCCCTGGCCGTGATTTTGACACTGAGGGGCTTGCCCAGCTTCCAACCCCTGGTGACCGATCCGGCCACGTCGGCCCCGGTCGTTGACGGCGGCCCGCGCGCGTTCTTGATGATGATCCAGATGATCTTCGGCTTCTTCGCAATTGCGGGAACGGTGGCCGCCGATTTTGGGGCCGCGAGCCGGACCACGCGCGACGTCCGACTGGGCGGTTGGATCGGCGTCGCGTTCGCCTCCTGGACCGTGGCAACCCTGTCGCTCCTGACCGTAGCCGGGGCCGTCGGCCGTTACACGGCCCCGCTCACCTTGAAAAACGCGCCGGGGGTAGGCAACTTCAGTTTCCGGACGGCCCTGGTCCTCGGTTTGCCCGAAACCGTCGCCGGTGCGATCTTTCTCTTTTTCTCCCTCTCGACGCTCGCGCAAACCTGCTACTCCGCAGATATCTTCGGAAGCCGATTCGAGGCGGTCTGGCCCCGAATTTCCCGACTCCGCTGGAATCTGATCGGCACGACGGTAGCCTGGCTGTTCGTCGCCACCGGTCTGGCGATCCGTCTCGAAGAAATCTTCACCTTGCTCGGTGCCCTCTTTGCTCCGATGGTGGGCGCGATGACGGCCGACTACGTCCGGAACCGGGGCGTCTGGCCAGGCCCGCGACGCGGCTTGAACCCCGCAGGCTTGGTAGCCTGGTTGCTCGGTGTCGGCGTCGGCCTGGTGCCGCTCATTGCCGAGGCCAGCGGATGGAGCGACGGCTCCCGGCTTCAGCCCGCCTCCGTCTTTGCCTTCGCGACAGCGTTTCTGATCTACACGCTCCTGGCCGCGATCGGCGCGGAGACTCAGGCACTCCCGATCCCACAACAGCCGCAGGCGGCCTGTGAGCCGCCCGCCCCTGCCGCTGTGCCCCCAAGTCCGGAACCGGCCCCGAGCCCCGCGTAAGCGGAATAGACCGTGCTCCGAGGGGTGGTAGGGGCCTCATCTTCGATACCCCTACCGCCCGGAACGGTTCCTTTGTTGAGTTGGCGACGCTCCGGGACGAACCGGTGACGTTGTCCAGGGCGGACGATTGCGCCATAATGGAGAATCAAAAATCGCGGCCCCTCCCCAAAAGGGCTTGAGCGAGACTCCGGCCCTCAGGACCTTCATGGCCAACGCCTTCGCCTCCGACCGGATTCCGACTCGCTCTCGAACGTTCGCAGCGCTGGCCAACCCGGATTATCGCCGCTTTTATCTCGGCCAGGGGATCAGCCTGATCGGCACCTGGCTTCAAGGGGCGGCGATCAACTGGATCGTCTTCGAGAAAACGCGCTCGGAGTCCATGCTCGGCGTCGTCGGCGCGGCAGCCCTGTTTCCCGGCCTCGTTGTGGGGCTCATCGCGGGGGTGATCGCCGACCGAGTCGTCCCCCGGCGGATGATCTTGATCATGGAAGTCGCCCAGATGGTCCTGGCTTTTGCTGTCACCTTCCTGATCGGCTTCGGCATCGTCCAGGTCTGGCATCTGATCGTCATCCTGATGCTGACCCGAGTTTGCGTGACGTTCGAGATGCCAAGCCGCCAGGTCTTTCTCTATGACGTGGTCGGTCGGGCCGACCTGAGCAATGCGATTGCGCTTAACTCCGGACTCTTCAACGCCTCGAGGGTCATCGGACCGGCGCTCGCGGGCGTCGTCTATGCAGGGCTCGGCGCAACCGCCTGCTTCGCTCTGAACGGAGCCAGTTATCTCGCCGCGATCGTCGCCGTCCTGATGATCCGACTTCCCAGTCGACGCAGCCCGCCAGGAGCCAAGGGCGGGGCGGAAATACTCGGCGGGTTTGCTTATATCGGCAGCGATCGCAAGGTCATGATCCTCTTCGTACTCATGACCTTCTTCGGAGTCGTGGGCATGGGATACGACTCGATGATCCCCGCCTATGCCACCCGGGTCGTGGGGACGGACGTCCGGGGTTACAGCGTACTCCTGGCGAGCAGCGGGGTCGGTGCGACGATCGGAGCATTTTGGATGGCGTCGTTCAGTACGATAGAACGCAAGGAGAGACTCGTGCTGGCCGGGTTGCTCATCTTCGCGGTGTCACTGGCGGCCTCTGCCATGCTGCCCCCTTTGGCTGGACTGGCGGCGCTCCCCAACGCCCGCCTGGTCACCGCCACCCTCTGTTTGTTCGGCATCGGATTTGGGGCCGTCTTGTTCTACGCCGCGACGCAGACAATGATTCAGAACACGCTTCCCGACCACCTCCGTGGGCGTGTGATGGCGATCTGGATCATTGCCTACTCGGGATCCGTGCCGCTCGGCTCCCTCTGGACCGGCTACGTCGCGAGCCGATACGGGGTGACGTTTGCCATGACCGTATCGTCATGCATTTGCGCAGTGGTTGGTTTACTGGGAGGCGCCGCCTGGCTCCTGGTCAAGCCACCGGCAAATCGCCTCCACCTGCCTCACAACGAGTCCCGCTGATCTTGCCGGTAGCCATTCCCCTTTCAATGCGCGGGTTCAACCGTTTTTGCGGCCCGGTTGACGGCGTCGATGATGTCGTCTTCCACCTTCTCCGACCAGATCGTCGGTTGGCCGTAATAGATCATGGAGGTGGCCCCTTCATAGCCCCCCTCCTTGAGCACCCTGAGCGAAGGGATGTAGGCACAGACGTCGTTGCAATACGACGAAACCCAGGTGTGGGATGAACCGAGGTTCCGCTTGATCCGCAACGAGTAGTCAACGACGACCTCGCCGCCCAGGAAGATCCAGGTCAACTCGCCAAGGCGCCACGCTTGGACCGGGTAGGGGTAGCTCGCCGGCAACTGGCCCTTTGCATCCAAGGTTTGAAGCATCGCCTTGGCGCGATTCGCGATGGCGAGAGTCTTCGACTTCGCCTCCTCCTCGATTTCCGCCCGAGTCGGCATCGTTCCGAACCCGAGGTCGATTTCGGAGTAGGACGCTTTCAGCGGGGTCAGGACGGGTTCCATGGCCGAATCGAGGACGGGTTGGACAGCGGCGGCGAGCCGCTCTCCATAGCCCTGGGCAAGCTCAACGGTGCGGCGGGGGAGCGGATTCTGATCGGCACCGCAGCCGGCGACGAACATGGCTTGCGCTCCTGGGTTGTTCTTTTCGATGGCGAGTTGGGCAAACCCGGCGTAGTCACCGCAGAACTGGTTGAGGGAGAGGACCGTGCAGTGGCAGGCATAGCCGAAGACGACGGCGAGAGTCTTGTCGCTGGCTCCTTGAACGCGCAAGACCGGGACGTCGTGATCGACTGGTCCTTCAAGTCCCAGACGATCGCGGAGTTCGGGGACATCAGGCTCTTTGTTGCTCCGCCGATTGACCGCGAAATCGGCTCGCCCCGTGCCCCACGCCAGCTTCGCCGGAGCGAGGTTCTTCGCGGCCCGGGTGGTGACATCGACAATCGAGTCCGCGAGGAAATTGGCGTACTCGGCAACAACTTGGCGCTGGGCCTCGTCCATCGGGTACATGCCGATCAAATTGTCCCCCACGACCGGCCCGGAATGCGTGTGGGAGCAAGAAAGGACGACATGATCGCGCTCGATCCCAAGATCCGACTTGAGCCGGGCGCGAATCTTCAAGGAGAGCTCGCGACCAATCCCACAGAGGTCGAGCGTCACCAGAGCGGCTTTTCGGCCCGACTCATCTTCGAGGACCAAGGCCTTGGCCCAGAGGTCATGGATGGCTCCCTCCGACGGCTTGGTCCTGCTTCCGTACCCGGCCATCCAGGTCGGCTTTTGGGGCGTGATCGCCACCCGCGCCGTCCCTGCTCGCGAGCCCTCGGCCGCCTCAACAGAGCGTTGTTGGCTTACCAGCGCCGACACAATCGCCAGTGAGACCGTGACGAATTTTCGGTATCCAGACCAATCCATCGACATTTCTCCCCCGCCACAAGGCCTCAAAGCAATGCGTTCGCCTCGATGCAACGTGCCGAGGGTACTCGGAGGGCATGCCCCCGACAAGGATCTCGAGCCTGAAACCAGCCGCGCGGCCGGCCGTGCGCTCAACCTTCGTCGCGAACGAGCCTACCGGATGCACCATTATGAGCCGTAGGTAAATTGCTTTCCAAATTGATCGTGTGGACTTCCCATCAATGGCTCACCCGTGCGCAAATCGAAGCACAAACCGAACAAGGCGAGCCGTGCCCACCCTGCGAGGGAAAGGAATTCGATTGTTGATGCAGCATGAATGCCCGCATCAGCAAGTCTTCGTCCGCAGATAGTTATCCGCCTGCCAGATTCGTCAGGATGGAGAGGTACGGGAGGAAGATCGCCAGGATGATGAAGAAAACGATCCCACCGAGAATGACCATGAGGACCGGTTGGACGAGTTGGCCCATGTTCTTGACCATGTAGGCCACCTGCTCGTCATAGTCGTCGGCCAGGCGATCGAGACTCTCAGGAAGTTTTCCGGTCTCTTCGCCCGAGTCGACGATCGCGATGACGTCGACGGAGAATCGACGTGAGGCGTCGAGCGACGCAGTGAGGGTATCACCGGTCAGGACGCCGCCCCGAGCGTCACGGACCGCGTCGCGGAACGGATCAAGTTGCATGACGTCGGCCGTCAGGTCGAGCGACGTGCCGACGTCGACCCCCGAACCGAGCAAGACGGAGAGCGTCCGCGCGAATCGACTCGTGTCGATCTTCTTCAAGAGGAGCCCGAGGACGGGGATATACAGGGCAATCCGATCCATCAAGCCTTTGCCAGCCTTGGTTCGATAGAGCTTAAACAGCAGGATCGGTCCCCCGATCATGACCAGCGGCATCATCCACCAGCCCGACGATCCCACGAACGCGCTGAAGGCCATCAGGATCCGGCTGGGCAGGGGGAGGGGCGCACCACGCGCTACATCCTTGAGCATGCTGATGAACTGGGGGAGCAGAAAGATCGTGATCAGGGCAACCACGCCCGAGGCAATGACCAACACCGAGATCGGATAAATCATCGCCGAGCGAGCCTGACGGATCAGGCTCTGGCGGGCTTCATAGTGCTTCGAGAGGCGATGGAGCGTCTCAGGAATGCCCCCGCGCATCTCGGCAACTTTGATCAGGCTGACGAACAAGGTGTCGAACGCCTGCGGCTCGCGGGCCACAGCCTCGGTCAGGCTATCCCCCTGGCGGACCGCCGCGCGGATCCGGCCAATCACCGGCCCGAGGGCCGTCCGCGCAAACTGGGTTTCCAGACTCGACAGACTCTTCAGAAGGTCGACACCCGCGTCCAAGTAGGCCGCGAACTGGCGGCAGAACCGGGCAAGCTGCCCCGAACCGACGCGACCGAAGAGGATCCGCTCCCAGAGCCCCGGGGCTGAGGGCATCGGCTCGCGCTCGCTCGCCGTGGATGTGGTCGACTTGGCCCCGTTCACGCCCTTCTTGGTGTTGGGGCGGAACGTCGACGGTTCAAGCCCATCGTCCGGCTGCGAGGTGGACTTCTTCGCCACGGGCGGAGACTTGGGGTGACGCCTGGGCATCGGATCTTGCGGGTCCTGGCTCATCGAAGGGCACTCCCCGCCAGGACGCCATCCCCATTTGCTGGGCAACGAACCGGCATTTTCAGAAACTCGAGACCGACTTCAATCCCCCTATTATCAGGACCGGCGCCGGGGTTTTCAATCCGCCGGCGCCGGTTCCTCGACTTTTGTCGGAGAGGTCAGAGCCTCTCCGACCGTAATTGGGGTGAAATGCTCGAGATTCCGGGCTGAGGTGACAGGTAACGTTAGCTCTTGATGATGTCGCGGACAGTGCCCCCGGACGGAATCATCGGCAAGACGTGCTCCTGGTAGGGGACGAGCACATCGAGGACATACGGTCCGGGATGGGCGATCATCTCTTTCAGGGCGTCGATGACTTCCGACTTGTGGCGGATCTGTCGCGATTTGACGCCGAATCCCTTGGAGATCGCCACGAAGTCAGGGTAAGTCACCTCGGGCAGACTGCCTTCCCCTTCGCCGATGGCCTCGGGGTGGTCGACCGGGCCGAGATAGGTGTGAGCGCGGTTGCCGGCGTGGAACCGGTCTTCCCACTGCACGACCATGCCCAGGTGCTGATTATTGAGCACGATGACTTTGACCGGCAGGCTCTCGCAGTAGACGGTGGCGAGTTCCTGGATGTTCATCAGGAAGCTGCCGTCGCCGTCGATATCGACGACCAGGGCGTCGGGCCGGGCGGCCTGAGCCCCCATGGCGGCGGCGAGACCGAAGCCCATCGAGCCCAGGCCCCCCGAGGTGATCCAGGTTCGCGGCGCGGTGAATCGGGTCCACTGTGCGGCCCACATCTGGTGCTGGCCGACGCCGGTCGCCATCACGAAATCGCCCTTGGCGAGATTCGAGAACTGATCGATGACGTACTGCGGCATGATCGCGTCATCGCGCTGGTCGTAGGTCATCGGATCGCTGGCTCGCCAGGCATCGAGCTGCTGATGCCACTCGCGCCAGTCGCCCGACTCGACCGAGGGGATGATCGCCTGCAAGAACGACTTGACGTCGGAGTTGATCGCGATGTGCGCGGTCTTGTTCTTGTTGATCTCCGAGGCGTCGATGTCAACGTGGACGATCCGACCGTGCTTGGCGAACTCACTGAGCTTACCGGTGACCCGGTCGTCGAACCGGACGCCGAGGGCCAGCAGCAAGTCGGCGTCATTGATCGCGAGGTTGGCGTAAACGGTCCCGTGCATGCCAAGCATGTTGAGCGAGAGGTAATGCTCGTTCGGGATCGAGCCCAGCCCTTGCAGCGTCATCGTGACGGGGATGCCCGACTTGATGGCGAACTCGCGAAGCTCCTCGGCAGCGTTGGAGGCGATCACGCCGCCACCACAATAGATGATCGGCCTGCGGCTCCCCTTGAGCGCGGCCAGAACTTCCTGGATCTTCGCAGCCGAAGGGGGTGGAGGAAGCCGATAGCCGGGCAGATCCATGGCGACGTCGTAGTCCGGGTTGGCCACGATCGTGTTCTGGATATCCTTGGGGATATCGATCAGAACCGGCCCGGGACGTCCCGTGGAAGCGATGTGGAACGCCTCTTTGACGATCCGGGCGATGTCCTTGGCGTTCTGGACGAGGTAGTGGTGCTTGGTGATCGCCCGGCAGACTTCGACCATCGGCGTTTCTTGGAACGCGTCGCTGCCGATCGCATGACTGGGCACCTGGCCTGTGATCGCGATGAGCGGGAGCGAGTCCATCTTGGCGTCGGCCAGCCCGGTCACGAGGTTGAGCGCTCCGGGGCCCGAGGTGGCCATGACGACGCCTGGCCTGCCGGTGGTCCGGGCATAGCCCTCGGCCGCGAAGATGCCTCCCTGCTCATGCCGCGGCAAGATCGTGCGGATCTTATCACGCTGGCGAGTGAGCGCCTGGTGCATCGGCATGCTCGCTCCGCCAGGGTAGGCGAAGATCACATCAACCTCGTGGCGCACGAGAGACTCGACCAGGACATCGGCTCCGGTCATTGGTTGACGGTTGGTCGCGGTCTGGCGGTCGTCGATAGTGGCCACGTCAATCCTCTTCTTTGGACTTAAGGAGTCCAGCACTTTTTCGGGGGAAACTCGCGTACAATGATCTTAATTCATCGCACGACCAGGGACAACCCACCCTGATCTCGGAACCGATTCCGGCTTGCTGGACACGTCTCAACGCTTCGGAGTTCGCTCTCAAATGCCGAGTTACGCCCTGGTCACAGGCGCTTCATCCGGGCTGGGACGGGAATTAGTCCGCCAGCTCGTTCTCAATCGAGGCATGACCGTGCTGGCGACCGCCCGCCGCCTCGACCGGCTGGAGAGCCTCGCCCAAGAACTGCCCCCCGGCCAAGTTGTGATTCTCGCGGGCGACCTCGCCGACCCCGCCTTCCGGGACCGGCTCTGGGAACGAGCCGAGCAGTTTCCGGGAGGAGTCGAGCTCCTCGTCAATAATGCCGGGTTGGGCCACTATCACGAGTTCGCCGACCAGGACCCGCAAATCATTCGCCAGATCATCGAGGTCAACCTGCTCGCCCTCATCGATCTGACTCAAAAAGGGGTCCGTTCCATGAAGGCGAAAGGATCGGGGCAAATCCTCGAGATCTCATCCGTCCTGGGCTCGATCGGACTTCCCTATTCGGCGGCTTACGTGGCCAGCAAGCATGCGGTCAACGGCCTGGTGAAAAGCCTGCGCTACGAATTGCGCGGGTCTGGCGTACGGGTCTGGGCGGCCTGCCCGGGTCAAACCGAGAGCGAATTCTTCCAGGTCGCCCTCGGTGAGGGCAAACCGCGCGGCCCGCTTCCCAAAGGGACGTCGACCGAGCAGGTGGTGCGGGCGATCGTCCGGGGAATCGACGGGCGAAAGGCGTTCCTGTTCCCGTCCGTGGCCGCCTGGTGGACGGTGACCCTGGCTCACTGGCTCCCCGGCCCGTTCGACGCGTTGATGGCACGCTGGTCGCCCCGCTTCTTCGGCGCCCAGATCGAGCGGGCTCGCTCAGGCACCGGTGAGATCAAATCATCGGCTCCTTGAGCGACCGCACGAAGTGGTTCCCCTTTCCCTTGGCCTTGAGTTGGAGGGCAAACGCCTCCGCATCGGCCTTGAGGGGATAGTCGAAGGTCTTGACGGTCCGTCCGCCAATATCGCAGACCGCCCAGACGACCCGCATTCGGGCTTGGAGTTCGGGCTTGGCGCGACGCTCTGTCGGCTCGGACCTTCTTTTCTTTTCCGAAGGGGTATTGAGGCCGAGGGCCTCGGCGGCCTCCGCATGGGCGCGGAGCTCGTGTCGGTTCAGCGGTCGTCCCATTGGAATCTCAAAGGCCTCGAGTCGCGATCGATCGTTAATAATTACGTATTTTGCCGGGGATGCCTGGCCTCCCGGGGCAAGCGGGATGCGGGCCCGAAGCTTTTACCATGAAAAGCCGGATTTGCCCCATCCCAAGTCTGAGTCGTTTGGCGAGACGCGAGCTCGGACGACAGCGGCCGATCGCGTTGTAACCGAACTGATTATTCGTGCCCCGAGACTCGTCGTCGAGTGCGACCGCTACGAATCGGATCGCGCGGTCAATGGGCCGGGGAGGCGATAGAGGATGGACGTCTCGGAGGGATCGAAGCCGAGCGATTGGTAGAGTTCGAGGGCCGGCGTATTGGTCGCTCGGGTCTGGAGAGCGACGCTCGAGATCATCTCGCCCCGGGAACGGCGAAGAATCTCGGCGACGAGATGCCGCCCATACCCCTTGCGGCGATGCTCCGGGTCGACTCCCATACCGATCAGGCCCAACCGGAGCCGATTATCGCGGCGACCGAACCAGCTCATGTCCCAGGTGGTTGCCCGCGCCAGTACGCGATCATCGGCCTTGGCGAGGAGTTGAAAGCAGGTCGGCCGATAATTGCCGATGGCGAGCGCCTCCCACCAGTTGCCGGGGAGAGAATCCTCAACGACTTCGACCCGAGCGACGCGACGGATCAGCGGCGATCTCGGTTCGCGCACTTCCGGTCGGTGGAGGTCGGCCTCCATCAAGACGGTCTCGCTCACGGGTTCGTAGCCGGCGCGGAGGATTGCCCTGAGAAAGCCGTGGTGAGTGGAAAGGATCCCCGCATACTCGCTGCCGCCGTAGATTCCCCAGTAGAACGGATTGAGCGGGAATTGCCCTCCCGCGTAGATCACTTTCGCCCCATGGCTGCGCAGATATCGCTCGGCGGCAAGGACCAAGTTGGTCTCGAGTTCCACGTCCTCCGGGCCGGACTCGACGACCAGCATCGCGATCGTCCCGATGTCAAAATTCAAACGGTTCGGAGGCCCGACGGGCTCGTCGGGCCCGAAGCCGGCGTGGGCAAAGCCAATGACCCGGTGATCCCGCTCGGCCACGATCAGCCCGTTCGCGTCGAAGTTCGACTTCGAGATGACGTGGGAATCGAATTCGTGACCAGTCAAAGGGCGAGCGGCTCCCTGCTCGGGGATTCCCCGATTCCAGAGCGCCGCCAGTGCGGGCGAGTCGCCGTTGCGGAACGAGCGAAAGTTCGTCACCGGGTTCAATTGCGGTAAAGGGCCGGATCGCGATGGGAGGATGTGAATCGTCCTCCGCGAAAGGATGAAGCACGATCAGGGAACGGAGACCATGACATCTTGGCCTTCGACTTTGACTTCGTAAACGGTCTGCTTCAGCCGAGCACCCAGGGGGGTCTTTCCCGTGCAGACATCGAACTGCCAGCCGTGCCAGGGGCAGGTGACGAGCGTGCCTTCCAGTGGACCATCGGCGAGCGGTCCCCCCTGGTGGGGGCAAATCCCGTCAATTGCGGTGATCTTGCCATCAACGTTAAATAGAGCGTAGATCCGTCCATCGTGCTCGACTTCCTTGGAACCTCCTGGAGGCAACTCGCTCAACTCCGCCATTTTGACGAGTTCAGGCATTCCCAACGGCTCCACAATCAGCCCAGCGAATCACAGCGGGACGGTTCGACCTAACGTCTCACAGTCATCTCGCCACCTTGGCGTTGCTCAATAGAGGCTAGTCTAGCATAGCCGTCAACCCCTTGGGAACGACACCGCGACACAAGACTTGCCGCCCGGATAAACTCCAAGCATGCGGCAAGCGCTCGCGACCGTTCCGGGAGGGGGCAGGGGGAGGACTCGAAGGCGAACCAGGCCGGGGCCGTTTCAGCTATTTTTAGCGAGACAACTTCGACTTTGATGCCGATAACTCGGCGTTGCTGGACCGGAACCCAGGAGAGTCGAGCGGCGATCTTCTGACGATTTTTTTAGGAGACCGATCTCTCGGCTGCAATCCTCCTTAGGGTGCCGGGTGCCCCCTCCCGACCAATCGTTCGATTGAGGGATCGAAACAGGCCCATTCGAGCGTGAATCCGAGGGGAGTCCAAAGCTTCTCGCCGCCCGTTTTTTTTGAAATTTCATTCTCGTGCCGGGTTCCTTGGTTTCCAAAACTATCGGAAAAAAAACCTGACGCTTTCCGCCGGAGATCCTTGACGATGCTTGATGCCTTGGTCGTTGCGCCGCACCCGGATGATGCCGAGATCGGCATGGGAGGAACGATCGTCCGTCTACTCGGTCAAGGCTGGAAGGTCGGGATCCTCGACCTGACCAGTGGAGAGCCGACGCCGCTGGGAAGCGTGGAGCGCCGGCAGCAGGAGACGGCCTCGGCGAACCTGGCGTTGAAAAGCCCCTGGCGGAGGAATCTCGGCCTCCCTAACCGCAGTCTCGAGCCGACCCTGGCCCATCGCCGTGCGCTGGCGGCGCTTTTTCGCGAGGTTCGGCCCCGGATCTTGTTCGCGCCCTATTGGGAAGACGCCCACCCCGACCACACCGCCGCAACCCAACTTGTCGAAGGGGCCCGGTTCTGGAGCAAGCTTTCGAAGTCCGATATCCCCGGAACTCCGTTCCACCCCTCGCGGATCTTTTACTACTTCAGCGTTCATTTGCGGATCGTCGAGCGACCGACCTTCATGGTCGACATCAGCGACCAACTCGAGGACAAGCTCGCGGCGTTACGTTGCTACCGCTCGCAACTGGTGGACAACCAGCCCGAGGGAGTCCCCGGCGTGATCGAATCGGTCCGCGATCGGTCACGCTTCTGGGGACACACCGTTGGGGTCGCGCATGCGGAACCGTTCGCAAGCCGGGAGCCGATTGGACTGGCCAGCTTGGAACACCTCCTGCTCTGACCTGATACCGTCCGACGACAAGAGAACGTTTCAGCTCGGTACAATCATTGTAGTAAATACAGTCGATCTTGGCCGCGTGGCGAGAGTTTGGGCAAGGCAGGCTCCTTCGCCGTGAGTGTCCCCAGACGCTCACGGCATGACGCCAACCACGTCCCGCAACCGCCAATCGGATTTTGAGGATCGCGATCATTCGCTTCAAGGCCGCCACCAGTGGCTTCGCAAGACGGGTGCACAGTTCGCTCCAACCTGCTTGCTCAACTCCTGGCTGAGTCGTTCGCGAAGCGTCTCGCTCACGGAATTCTCCTAACCAGGGATCCCCCCTCTCCTCAGCGCAAGGACCGAGGGCAATTCTCGGGCAAGCACCTAAACCGGTCCGAGTACGCGAACCCATCGCCCCTCAACCTTGAGCCGGCCGGCGGCATAGAGTGCGATCGCCTCGGGAAGCGCCTGGCACTCGGCTTCGAAAACGCGAGCCGCGAGGTTTTCCGGCGTATCGTCGTCCAGGACCAGGACGGTTTGCTGAAGGATGATCGGCCCCGTGTCGTAGGTCATGTCGGCGAAGTGAACGGTGCAGCCGGAGACCTTGACCCCCGCCTCGATTACGGCCTGGTGGACCGAGCTGCCGTGGAAGCCCTTGCCGCAGAAAGCAGGGATCAACGAGGGATGGATGTTGATGACCCGGCCGGTAAAGTCGGCCGGGATTTCCACCAGCGATAAGAAGCCGGCGAGAATGACCAGGTCGGCCTTCGACTGACGGATCGGGTCGAACACCGAAGCGCTGAACGTGGCGAGCGATTGGGTCTTCTTGCGCGTGGCCAGGGCAACCGGAATTTGCGCGGCCTCGGCGCGCGCAATCGCTCCGATCTTGGGTCGGCTCGCGATCACCTGGCTGATTGTCGCGTTGAGCTTGCCGGCCTGAATCAGGTCGATCAAGTTCTGAAGGGTCGTTCCACCCCCCGAAACGCAAACGGCCAGACGGATCGGGGGACTCGTGATCGGCGGGTTGCGAGGAGAGTCGACCATCACCAAGTGATCCAGGAACTTATCAAGACAAAAAGGAGTGACTCTGTCGAAATCCAAAGACTGCGCCAGGTTTTCGACAGAAACGGAGGCTCCGCCATTATGGGCCGAGGTCCGAGGAATGCAAAGACGTGCGGGAAAATCTCAGGCAGGCGAAGACGCTTTCGAGAGAACATGCGTGGTTTCGGCATGTCACCTGCTACACTCAAAAACGGATCTCGCCTCACAATACCTCGAGGAGACTTGATGATGAGCCAGGCGGAAACACCTTCAGCTTCAGGTTCCAGTGTCGTGGCGGTCTACCCTGATCATGCATCGGCGGAAAGGGCGGTGCGCCGGTTGCACCAGGGAGGGTTCGCGATGAGCGATCTCTCGATCGTGGGACGCGACTTCCAGGTGAGCGAGGAGCCAGTCGGCTTCGTCAACACGGGTGATTTCGCGGCGGCAGGTGCAGGGACAGGAGCCTGGGTCGGCGGCCTTTTCGGGCTCTTGGTGGGTGCAGCATTCTTGATCTTGCCGGGTCTGGGCCCGGTGATCGTGGCGGGACCACTGTCCGCGGCGCTGCTGGGCGGAGTGGAAGGAGCCCTCGCGGGGGCGGCGATCGGAGCACTGGGCGGAGCACTGGTCGGCTGGGGAGTTCCCAAGGACCAGGCACTCAAGTTCGAAACCCAGGTCAAGGCGGGCAAGTTCCTCGTCGTCGCCCGAGGCACAGCCGAGGCGATCGTAAAGGCCAAGGAACTCCTGGCGCCGGAAGCTCCCGAGCAAGTCGACGTCTTTGACGCCGCTTCGGCCTGAGATTCATCATGAGCGAAGGTTACAGGGTGGGGATTCACCCACCCACCCTGTAACCCTGAAACCACAATTATCGGAGCGGATTGAGCACGAGTCCGCTGAGCAGCTTGGGATAGAAATAAGTGCTCTTGGGGGGCATCTTTTCGAGGTTCGACGCAATCGACTCGACGTGCTCCATCCCTGCGGGTGGGACGAGGCAGGCCAGGTCGCATCCCCCCGCATTCAAGTCGGCCGTGACCTCCTCGAGCAGGTGGACGTAGCGGCAAGGCGCGGGCTCGGCCGGCTTCAAAAGGGCTTTCAGCACGAGCTCGTGGAGGATGCTCACCCCGAGTGATCGCCACTCGGCGCTGTGCTCCGGAGCGAGGGTATCCATGGTTGCGTCGGAACGGAGCTGAGCGATCAACCAGCGGCCGTCAGCCCGCGTCCCGAAAGCGAGCACATCCTGGTCGCCTCCCATGGCGATCTCTTCCCAGGCGGCGCGGCAACCGGCTTCGCCTTCGCCCGCAACCCGAACGTCAAACTCGGGGGCGAGCCGTTCGGCGAGCGCTTCGGCGGTAAGGCCGGGGAAGCCGGAGACGAGCCGGTGGGTCGGGAGGATCAGCAGGCCGGGGTCGCTCATGCCGACCAGCATCATCATGCAGAAGTTGGCCGGGTCGTTAGGGCCGGTCAGTTCGCCGGCAGCGGCGAGGTCGTCCCGGAACTTCACACCGGTCTCATAGCGATGATGACCGTCGGCGATGAAGATCGGCTTCGCAGCCATCAGGCCCTGGACCAAGGTGTGAACCTGCGGGTCGAGGACCGGCCAGAGCTGGTTCTGAACACCAAGGTGATCGGTCGCCTCGAGGGGCGTTCGGTCGCGAATTCCCGCTTCGGCGGCACGCAGGACTTCGGCTTCCGCGTCGGGATAGAGGCCGAAGATCGGGCTCAGGTTGTACTTGGTGGCGTTGAAGAGGGCGAGCCGGTCAGCCTTCGGGCCGGAGAGGGTCTGCTCGTGAGGGTAGATCTTCCCCTGGCCAAACGCTTCGAGGCGGACACGGGCCAGGAACCCCTTGCGCGTGTGCGTTTGCCCCTCGATCTCGAACGTCTGATGGTAGACGTAGAGTGCGGGGTGGTCGTCGTGCCGGAGGATTCCGTCCCGGTTCCACTCCCGGAGGAAGCGTGCCGCGCGGGTATAACGGTTCTGAGTGTCGTTGTCGCCAGGTTCTTCGCGGTTCAGCTCGAGCCGAACGATGTTTTGAGGGCTCGCCTGGTAGAGCCGCTCCTGCAAGGTCGCGTCGATCACGTCGTAGGGGGGGGCGACCACGTCGGACATCGCCCCGACTCGAGCGATGTCGTAGCGGACGCCCCGGAACGGTTGAATCTCGGGCATCGGGATGGTTCCCACCGGTGGGGATTGAGGCCCCGCCAGCGTTCAAGGAAAGTGGTCAATAACGGCTTAAGGAGTAAGAAGCACAAGTTCCTGGATCGGTTCGGGCCGGCCGTCCCGGAAAAGAAGGACGGCAGGCCCAGCAAGTTTTGATCGCTCTCGCGAGCGGCCAAGCGGGAAAGAGATCAGGTCCCTATTTCCCAGCTGTTGAGATACTTGCGCTGTTCTTCGGTCAAGGTGTCGATGGCGATGCCCATCGTCTGAAGTTTCAAGGCGGCGACCCACTGGTCAACCGCCTTGGGAACGTTGTAGACAGCGTTCTTGAGCTCGCCCTTCTGCTTGATCGACCACTCGGTCGCCAGCGCCTGGGTGGCGAAGCTCATGTCCATGACACTCGCCGGGTGCCCGTGGGCGGCGGCCAGGTTGATCAAGCGGCCTTCGCCGAGAACGTAGAGCTTACGGCCATCGCTGAGCACGTACTCGTCGACGAACTCGCGGACCTTCTTGTTGGTCGTGGTCGCTATCTTCTCCAGCGAGTCGAGCGCCAGTTCGACGTTGAAGTGGCCCGAGTTGCAGATCATGGCGCCATCCTTCATCAGCGCAAAGTGTTCTTCGCGGATGACATGGATGTTGCCGGTGACCGTGATGAAGAGGTCGCCGGTGGTCGCCGCCTTGCTGATATCCATGACCTCGAAACCGTCCATGGCGGCTTCAAGACCACGGACCGGGTTGACCTCGGTCACGATGACGTGAGCACCGAGCCCCTTGGCCCGCGACGCCACGCCCTTACCGCACCAGCCGTAGCCGCAAACGACGACCCGGCGGCCCGCCAGCAGCATGTCGGTCGCACGGATCACACCGTCGAGCGTGCTCTGACCGGTGCCGTAGCGATTGTCGAAGAAGTGCTTGGTCTCGGCGTCGTTGACGGCGATGACCGGCAGCTTCAAGACGCCGTCCTTCTCCATGGCACGGAGCCGGATGACACCGGTGGTCGTCTCTTCCATGCTGGCGACGACGTTCTCGACCAGGCCCGTTCGCTCGGCAGCGGAGAGGGTCTTCGCCCAGGCCTTCAGCTCGGGGTGGAGGTCGTCGAGCCGGTTGAGGGCGATGAAGATCATCGCGCTGACGAGGTCGGCACCATCGTCCATGGTCACGTTCGGGCTGTG
This sequence comes from Singulisphaera acidiphila DSM 18658, assembly GCF_000242455.2. Classification (GTDB taxonomy): domain Bacteria; phylum Planctomycetota; class Planctomycetia; order Isosphaerales; family Isosphaeraceae; genus Singulisphaera; species Singulisphaera acidiphila. The sequence goes on along the minus strand of NC_019892.1, from coordinate 1,973,096 downwards.
CTTGAGCGCGGCCGCGATGTGACGGTAGTAGCTCGACTCGTCCTCACCCTTGATCGCGTAGACCGGGATGTTGAAGTCTTGCACCAGGCTCGCCGCGACGTCGTCCTGCGTCGAGAGCGGGTTCGAGGCGACCAAGACGAGGTCCGCACCACCGGCGACCAACGTCCGCGCCAGGTTGGCGGTCTCGGCCGTCACGTGCAAGCAGGCCGACATCTTCATGCCCGCCAGGGGCTTCTCGGCATCGAATCGCTCGCGAATCGCGCGAAGAACGGGCATGTCCCGCTCCGCCCAGTTGATTCGCTCAAGGCCGAGGGCCGCCAGAGCCAGATCCTTCACATCTCCAGAAACAGCAGCCGCCAAGGAAGTGTACCCTTCAGAAACCGAAACCAGGAAAAAGACCGGGTTCACAGATCAGTGAACCCAGTATTCGAGAACCAGAAAAACAAACATCCCCTCCGTCAATCCGAGATCTCAGAGGGGGCGATCTTTCGGTGCGCAATCTAAACGTTACAGCAGAGGACACTCAAGCGATTCAATGAAAATTTATCCACGCTTTCAGATCACCGAGCGGAGCAGCTTCAGGGTCTTCTGTCGCTCCCAGTCCATCCAATCGAACGGTCCTGGAGCGGGCCGATCCACGGCAAGGGGCCGCTCGATCAGGTGAGAGATCACCATCCCGTGCGCCCGGGCCTGGGTAGAGGCCGAGGGAGCCGCGTTGCGAACTAGGGCATCAAACCGAGCCCAGTCCTCACTCGACATCGCGACCCGCAACGCCTTACTCGTCCACTCACCCGGCAACGGGGGATAGAGTGGTCGCAGGCCCCGTTCTTGATCGGGCTGCCGTCGCCGTCCGCGCCGATCTTTCTCCATGTCGACCTCCCGGAAACCGTCTCGCCACGAGACCGTTCATTTCACTTCGCCAGGGATGATAAGACACACGTACGTGTGTGTCAAGAGAGCCCCATTCTCGACTTGGCCGCTTCGGGCTTTCTGCTCCGCGCCCCCCCCCACCTGGGTCGGGTGACTTCGCCCGCCGATGCGAGCGGCTGATCCTTGGGCCACCCCATGTCTGGGATGGCAAGGGAACCGTCATCGGGCTCCGCTACGAAACCAAGAAGACCGGGATCCGAAGACGGCCCCAGTCAACTCGGTTCACTCGATCTCTCTGTTCTGATTCACCCGGAAGACACCGCTTCAGGGTGCCGTGGAGACGGCCGATCGGGCCGCTTGAATGAAGGCGACTACACGGTCCGGGTCTTTCTGGCCCGGGGCCGACTCGACCCCGGAGGCCACGTCAACCATCCAGGGGCGAACCCGGGCGACGCGCTCGGCGACATTCTCAGGGGTCAGGCCGCCGGCCAGGATGAGGCGGGGCAGGGGGGGGAGTAATGGGAAGAGGTGATCGGCGATCGCCTGGCCCGTCCCCCCGTCACAGCCGGGGACGTACGCATCGACGAGGACTTCGTCAGGGCCGCGCCCCAAATCTTCGGCCCTGCGCAGGTAGGCGACCATCGCCGCGACCGCGTCCGCACTTCCGATCCGGAAGGCGCGCACGAGTCGAAGATGGCCGAGTCTCCCAAGGTCTTCGGGAGGCTCTTGCCCGTGGAGTTGGACAATCCCGAGCCCGATTCGATCGGCCAGGGCCGCCACCTCGTCGGGAGGGCGGTCGACGAACAGGCCGACCGCCTCGGTCGTGCGTGGAAGGGCGGCCACAATCTCGGCCGCCAGCGCGGGATCGACACGACGGGGTGACCCAGGGTGGAAGTTAAGTCCGACCCAGTCAGCGCCCGCCGTGGCAGAAGCCAAGGCTTGGGCCACGCTCGTCAGCCCGCAGACCTTGATGCGAAGGGTGGGATGAGGCACGCGCTCAGGAAACCCCAAGCTTCTCGAGCGAAGCCTTGAACTTCGACTCGGTATTGACCCCCACCAACCGATCCACTTCCTTACCGCCCTGGAAGATCAAGACGGTCGGAATCGCCGAGATCCGCAGACCGCCGGGGGTCTCCTGGTTCTCGTCGGTGTTCATCTTGCCGATCTTGACCTTACCTTCAAACTCTCCCGCGAGCTTTTCGATCGTCGGCGCGAGCATTCGGCAGGGACCGCACCAGGGAGCCCAGAAGTCGACAATCACAGGGATTTCCGAGTCCAAAACGTCCGACTTCCAGTTCGCGTCGGTGAAATCCAGCACATTCGCGGCCATTGGTATCGCCTCGTTCCTCGATCGAACGTCAAGAGCGGTGGTCGACGGACTTGACAGGGCTGTTGGCAGCGTTGATGGGTCCGTCGCTCGTCGGTAGACATTATAAGAATGCTTGAACGCGAGTCAACCAGCCGGATCGACCGCGACGGGCCGCGCGCCCGGCCCTTTATCGAGCCGAGCGGCGGGTGTTGGCGATGTCTTCCTCGGCCAGGTAGAGGACCCGTCCGCACGTCTTGCAGAAGCTGAGCGAGTTGTTGTTGATCAGCTCGTTCATCATCTGCGCCGTGATCGAGACGAAACAGCCCGAGCAGGCGTGATTCTCGATGAACGCCATGGCATCGGCACCATGCTGCTTGACGGTCCGGCGGTAGCGTTCACGGAGGTCTTCGGGGATGATCGCCTCGGCGCCGACGATCGCGGCCACGAGTTCCTCGAGTCGCGTCTTCTGGTCCGCAGCCTGCGACTCAATCTCGGTCTGGAACTCGGCAACCTGTCCTTCGAACTTCTTGAACTCGAGTTCTTCGGTCACCAGCGCGGCCGCCTGGTCGTCGATCCGCATCATGTCTTCGAGCATCTCGCCTTCGAGCTTCTCGATCGCGGCCTTGTCGTTGGCGATCTGATTCTGGATCGCCTTGTACTCTTCGTTCTTCTTGACCAGGTTGAGCTTAACCTTGAGGTCATCGATCTTCGATTGGTGCGCCTGGAGCGAGTGCTCGCGTTTCTTGAGCTGGACCTTGGAATCTTGAACGGCCTTGCGGGAGGCCTCAAGCGCGGTCTTGCGAATCACGAGCGCCGCCTGGCGCGCGACGAGCGTCTTGGGACCCGAGGTCATCCGGTCGCGGAGCGCCTTGGCTCGCTGGTGGAGCTGGTGGAGTTCGCGGAGATTATCGGCGGTGGCAGCCATCGTTTCGTCTCCATCGGGTCGGTTCGGGCGCCCGGTCAAATCAGCGATCAGAGAACCAGCCATTCAAAGTCCAGAGGCTTTGAGAACAAGAGTTGACCTCCCGACGAGCGAGGCGAGCGTTCCCAACGGTATCCCTAAATGAGGGTATTCGATCGATGGGTGCCGGTCAGGTCGCTCGGACCGTCGCGGTGGTGTTCGACTCGGCTCGCGAGGCCAACAAAAAACCGCCGGTCGCCTGAAGGCGACCGGCGGTCATGAAGTCCGGTGTCAACCGGTACTCTCGAGGAAACCCTCGAGCTGCCGGCTGCGAACAGGATGTTGCAGCTTGCGGACGGCCTTGGCTTCGATTTGCCGGACCCGTTCGCGGGTGACTTTGAAGATCCGGCCCACCTCTTCCAAGGTATAGGTGTAGCCGTCTCCCAGGCCGTAGCGAAGCTTGATGATCTCGCGTTCTCGATAGGTCAGGGTTTTGAGGACCTGATCGATCTTCTCTTTGAGCATTTCCTGGGTGGCCGCGTTGATCGGGCTTTCGGCCGCCTCGTCTTCGATGAAGTCGCCGAAGTAGCTGTCTTCGCTCTCCCCAACCGGCCGGTCGAGCGAGATCGGATGGCGTGAGATCTTCATCACCCGCCGCGTCTCTTCGATCGAGATATTGGCGGCCTTGGCGGTCTCTTCGATCGTGGGTTCGCGCCCCTTCTCCTGAAGCAGTTTCTTCGAGACGTTGCGGAGCTTCGACATCGTCTCGATCATGTGGACCGGGATCCGGATCGTCCGGGCCTGGTCAGCGATGGCGCGGGTGATCGCCTGCCGAATCCACCAAGTGGCATATGTGCTGAACTTGTAGCCTCGGCGATATTCGTACTTGTCGACGGCCCGCATCAGGCCGGTGTTCCCCTCTTGGATCAGGTCGAGGAAGGAGAGACCGCGGTTGCGATACTTCTTGGCGATCGAGACGACCAGCCGAAGGTTACCACCGGAGAGCTCGCGTTTGGCCTGCTCGTACTCTTTGAACCGTGAGTTCATCGCCTCGACCCGATTGCGCAAGCTTTTCGGGGTTTCGAGGGTGATCCGCATCAGGTCCTTGAGTTCCTTCTGCAGGTTGGACCGGTCTTCCTTGCCCCCGCGGCCGGCGCGGTAGTCCTGGAGCTGGACCACCAACTCGCCCATCCGCGCGGCGACCTGCTCGAGCCGCTTCATGAGCGGCTGGACCTTCTGCGTCCGGATCGAGAGTTCCTCAACCAGGTTGACGGCCTTGCGGCGGCGGCTCTTGAGGCCGACCATCAACGCCCGACGCGCCGACTTGTCGCGTTCCCGGATGAAGGAACGGAAGTCGCGGTTGTTGCATTCCATCAGGTGCGCGAGCGTCACCAGGTTATGCGGCATCCGGCCGAGAATCTGGTCTTTCTCGAGATTCTCGGTCACCGACACCTTGACCGTGCGATCGAACGGGAGGTCCCCTTCGTTGACCTTCTTGAGGACGTCAACGACCAGGGCGAGCGCGAAGTGGCACTCGAGGACCTTGCGGCGGAATCGCTTGCGGGTGATCTCGATCTTCTTGGCGAGGTTGATTTCCTGGTCGCGGGTCAGGAGCGGGATCTCACCCATCTGGGTGAGGTACATCCGGACCGGATCGTCAATGCGCCGCGAGATCTCGTCGAGGTCTTCCGGCGTCAATTCTCCGTCATCATCGTCGACCGGCTCATCAACCAGTTCATCAGGTTCGTCGTCAGAGTCGCCCGAGGCCTGGAGGCGCGATTCCGCCTCATCCTCGTTAATCAACTCAATGCCCATCTCGTCGAGCGATTCAAGCAAGCCGTGGATCTTATCCGGGCTACTGGCCTCGTCCGGCAAGTAGTCGTTCACCTGATCGAACGTCAGGAATCCTCGGCGTTTGCCCAAATCGAGGAGCGTCTTGAGGCCCTCGTCCAGCTTTTCCATCCAATAACCTCCCTCACGACGGAACGATGGGTCAGGACGCGTTTTTCTTCTTCGTGTCCGGCCGCATGGAATGGTGTCGGTACAATTCGCGTTGCAGGGCTTGATACTCTTCAGGCCGCGCAGCAGGATCATTTTCTTTCAAAGCATCTTTGAGATCTTGCAGATGGTCTTGCCAGTCGCGCTGGGCGAGCCGGCCAAGCACCCCCGCAAGACAATCTTCCCAGGGAGCGGGCTGGGCATAATCGGGCAAGGGGGCCGGATCTCTCGGCAGGAGCAGACCGGCGGCCAGAGCCCGCGTTGCCGCGTCGTCAAGACGAAGAGCAACCCGATCGAACGTGGGCGTCAACCCCTCGGCGTACAGGTCGTAGCACGCCTGGAGGATCGCTCGCAACGGGGCGTCGCGAATCGAAGCGACCGCCACCCGCGAGATCAACTGCCCGACCACGTTCGGCTGGTTCAAAACAATTTCGAGGAGTTCGCGACCGAAAGGGTCGAGATCCGCCAGGCGGATGGGGATGACCGGAGGCGCCGGGGGCACTCCCTCAGCCGAGGTCGTCGCCACTTCGGGCACGGCCCGAGTTCGCACCAAGGCAGAAGTGGCCGCCGCAGTGTGGAGCCGCTTCAGCGACTGCTTCAAGACATCCACCGGAACCCGCAACCGCTGCGAGAGCGTGTCGAGGGCGCGGGCGATCTTGATATCCATGCCGATCCGGGTCGACTTCGGCACCCTCGCCAGAATCGAGAGGACCCATTCCGCCGCCCGCCGCGCGTCCTCGAACGAATTGAGGTCGAACCGCGACTCCGCGCGTCGGATGGCAAAGGCCATCGGATCGACAGCCTGATCCACCAGGGCCCGGAACGCATCCGCTCCTTCGGCCAGGAGAAACTCACAGGGGTCAAGCTTGGATGGAAGAGTCAACACGCGGACGTCTACCTCATGGGCCAAGAACAACTCAAGGCTGCGGTCGGCGGCCGACTGTCCTGCATCGTCGCCGTCGAAGATCAAAACGACCCGATCCGTAAGCCGGCGGAGCATCAGGACATGGTCGTCGCCCAAGGCGGTGCCGAGCGTACCCACCACGTTCTTCAGCCCCACCTGGTGGGCCGCAATCACGTCGGTATAACCTTCGACGACCGCCGCCCAGCCCATCTCGCGAGCCGGGGCCAGGGCGAGATCCGCCGCATAAAGAATCTTACGCTTCTGAAACAAAGGTGTTTCGGGGCTATTCAAGTATTTTGCGACATTTTTCCCCGCAGCGGCCAAGGATCGTTCCACCTGGGGCAGAATCCGACCACCAAAACCGAGCGTACGTCCCCGAAGGTCATGAATCGGAAACATCAGTCGACCGCGAAACCGCTCGCGAGTCAGGCCAGGAGACTCCTTAGATCGAACGACAAGGCCCGCTCGCTCCAGAAAGTCAATAGAAATTCCTTCTTTGGCGGCCCGGCTCGTCAACCAGTCGCGAGTATCAGGCGCGTAACCTAGGTGAAACCGAGCCACACTCTCGGCGTTAATCCCCCGCTCTTCGACATAGGCCAGAATTCCGGCATCGCGAACCAACGCCTCGCGATACATCCGCTGAGCCCACTCGTTAACCGCCAACAAGTCTCGCTTCGACGGCCCCTTCGGGCCCGGCCCGGCAGGCGTGCTTTCCAGAGCGACTCCTGCCCGCTCGGCCAACATCTGGAGCGCCTCAGGAAAATCGACCCGCAAATAATCCTTGACAAAATCAAAGACATCGCCCCCCGCACCACAACTCCAACATTTGAACGATTGGCGTTCAGAGTTGAGTTCGAGCGAGGGCTTGTGATCGTCATGAAACGGGCACAAAACCTTAATTTTTGAACCGGAACGATGCAGAGGAAGGTGAAGAAACTCTTCAACGATCGCGACGATATCCACCGCCTGTTTAATGGCGGCCAAAGTCGCTTCGGAGTATCGGGGCACCGAGATCTCCTCTACGAGTCCTCAGGCCCGGGTCCAAGGTGATCGCAGACACGGTAGGTTTAATGATCGCCCGTACCCGAACGAGCCGCGCTACGTGCCGTTCTTCGTCGGTTGTCAGGGGAATTATAACCCCTATCTGAAATACGGTCAAGTTTTTCGAGAGGTTGAACGACAGTAAGCCCTCTTTCTAACCTGGCATGATTTTAGCAGTTAGGGCTAGAGGCTCAAGAAATCGCCTCCCTAACTTGCCCGATCCTTCCAGCCGGCCCGACTCGACTCTTGACAACGAGAACCCGCTCGTTCCTCGAGAATCTCTCTTCATAATCCCTTGCCCAGATCCTCATCCGTGAGACAGGAGTCTGAAACTCTTGTCCCGCAAACCAGGTGTCCAAGTCAAGGGTGGTGGCCCCGATTGGGACGAGCGCAGGCGATCACGGCGAAAACGAGGTAAGCAGGGAAAAGGGCGGCGTATGTGCGAAGCGTTGGCGAACGACGGCAGACAGCGATCGGCGACCCTGAGTTCGAGGGGGGTACGCATAGCCCCTCCCAGAAGAGCGGTACACCCTCGAGTAGGCCGCATCGGCGGCTGGGGACCGTACCCAGGACCCGGTCTCCTGGCACTCGCCCCCGGGGCCGTGCGTACGGCCCCCAGCCACTCGGGTCGCTTTGGCTGCGGTCTCCCTGAAGGAAGGGCGTTCTAAACAAAGGGAGGAAAAGCAAGAAAAATGGGGGCCACACGATCCGTCGGTGGCCCCGAAACCGATCAGCGTCGGGGGGAGTTGGCGCGGGTGCCGCCAATGGTGACAGAACCGGCCTGCCCATCGGGAGTCTGGACGAGGAGGGGAAGACCCTGATCAGGGTTGAGTGCGGCGATGGCAGCGTCGTATTCGGCCTTGGTGTGGACCTGGGTCTGGCCGACGGCAAGGATTCTCATGCCAGGCTGAAGGCCCACGCGCGACGCAGGGCTGTCCAAAACCACCTGATCGATTTCGAGTATACCACCGAGATTCGGGTCCCCCTCGCTGGGGATCTCATGCACCCGGAAGCCATAGGAGGCCAACACCGGGGTGCCAGGGAACTCGGCGATGGTCACGTCCACCGTTTTCAGCTTGCCCTCCCGGTAGAAGCCGATCGGGACATGCGAGCCGACCGCAAGGTCGGCGGTGACTCGCTTGAGGTTGTCGGGATCCGAGACATCCTTCCCGTTGAGTTGGACGATGACGTCCCCCGAATGAAGCCCCGCCTTGTCGGCCGGGCCACCGGGCAGAACGGTCTTGACCAACGCCCCTTTGCCGTCAGGGATCGCCAGCGCACGCGCCTGGTCCGGGGTAAGGAGCTCCATGTTCACCCCCACGAACCCGCGAATCACCCGCCCGTCCTTGATTAAACTTTCGACGATCCGCCGGGCCATCGACGAAGGGATGGCCAGACCGATGCCCTCGTTGCCCTGGCTCTGATTCGACGTATAAATGGCCGTGTTGATCCCAATGACCTTACCGGTCAGGTCGATCAGAGGTCCCCCCGAATTTCCTGGGTTGATCGCGGCGTCGGTCTGAATGAACGACTCGTATTCGTTGATCCGGAGGTCATTCCGCTGCGTCGCCGAGACGATGCCGGCGGTCACCGTATGGTCGAGAGCGAACGGACTGCCGATGGCGAGCACCCAGTCGCCGATGTCAAGCTTGTCCGAGTCGCCCCAGGCCGCGGCGGTGGTCAACTTGCCATTGATCTGGAGCACGGCGAGGTCCGTTTTGGGGTCGGCCCCCACAAGCCGGGCGGGCAACCGGGTCCCCTGGCTCAGTCGAACGACGATCTCGTCCGCTTCTTTCACGACGTGGTTATTCGTGACCACGAAGCCCCGATCCTTATCGATGATCACGCCCGAGCCGAGGCTGGCGTCCGCCTGGCCGAGCGGATCGCCCGGTGCCCCCTCACGCCCTCCGTTAGCCCGCCCCGGAAACCGTTTGGCCTCGACGCGAACGACCGCCGGGGCGGCCGCTGCCGTGGCCATCCGGAACAGCTCCGACGCGCGTGCGATAATCCCCGCTTTGTTCAGCTTCGCCAACGCCTCGGACGCCGCCCGCGACCGGCCTGACTCCCAAGCGTATCCCGCGTTGTCCGCCAGATAAGGAAGGCCGTAGACCAAGGAGGCCAAAAGCGTCAGCACGAACAGGATCAGCAGAAACCCGCGCCTGACCGGCGGAGTCGTGGGGCGGGGAGGCGGCTCGTCGAGGCCAAAGTCTTGCGGGTCGAACGAGGCCATCGGCGCGTCTCTCCATCAGGTGCGAATCTAAAGCTCAAGGCAAACGCGAAGCGTTCCACCTTTGCTCTACTATTCTGGGGAGGCATCAGACCGAAAGCAACCCGCGGTTGCGATGGTTCAACTTCATTCGGAGGACCGCGCATTGCTCAAGGGGGAGATGGAGCAATGCGGCCGGATCGGGAAGTCCTCTGAACGAGCGGACTCTCAAACCGCGCAGGCACTCCGCCCCCGTCGGCGCTGATGCCGAACAACGAGGCCTCCCGCAACGAGGCCGAAAAGGGCCAAGGTACTCGGCTCAGGCACCGTGGCGGGCGCGAGAAGATACTCATGGGTGACCCCGGAATCATCAGTTCCCAGAGCCACGATCCGTCCCGAGGCGTCGATGCCGACGGCGGTGTCAAGATTGAGCCCCGACGTGGGCGGGATCAACGTGTTGAGATCCTCCATGATCCCTTTGTCGTAGAGGAAGGCATGGTGCGTGCCATCCGCAATCTCCGACCAGCCGACGACTTGCCCTGCGTTGTTCAGAGCATTTCCGACTCCATGCTTGCCGCCGAGGCTGCCAAGCTCGATGGGGCTTACACTCCCAGTGGAGGCGTCGATGAGGACGGGGGCGGTTTCTTGCCAGTTCGAGTGTCTTTGGATCGAGCCTGTAATAAGTTTGTGATCATTGATCCCGGTGACTGTCCCGTAAAACGAATTCACGGGACCATTCCATTGAGGTACAACGAGGTATCCGGGGCTCGGAACGCCGCCTGGCTGGGAGGGACTATCCAAGGGGTGGACGGTATGCGGGTCCGGCCGAAACAGGGCAAGCAGCGAGTGAGGTTGAGAAATCGAGGGAACCGTTTCCGCCGTGTTGCCGACCACATCGCCCTGATTGTTGCCGCTGGCGAAAATGACGGAGTCATAGACCACGCCTAGGCCGGAAGACCATCTTGCGACATCACCTTGAACCCATTGTCGGGGAAGACCCAGCGGGACCGGATGCGAATCCCTCTCGAATGAACCCGACTGGAACGTCGCCTGGTCCGTGGCGCTTAGGGCATTGAGGTAATTGAAGCTGGAGTTGGGGCTGGTGTCGGCCTGACCGAGGTCGGTCACGGTGTATAAGGCCTCAGCGCTCACTCGCGTTCCGGTCAGTCCCATGATAGTCGTAAATACAACGAGTTGTATTGACCTGCCGCGCATGCTTCCCCTCCCTGGGAAAGACGTCCTTGTGATGTCGAATCATCTGATACCGGGGGGGGGAGCATCATGGGTGAATGCAGACTGATCGTCAAGAGCAACCACACGGAAGCATACATATTAAGCTCCAGCAGATGAGACGTCAGAAGTCCAGGCGTTCCCGCATCTGAGTGTGAACGTCTCGGGAACACCAACCTTTGCGGTGATTCGGACGTTCCGCACGAAAATCGATCTGTGCGACAGATTCCGGCAGAGTCGAGCGCATTCATAAGCCAGGCGTCATCCGTCCCAGGCCCAATTGAGAATCGGAACCAGTTCGGTTACCTTTCCCCATCTGGGTGCCGTTTTGGGTTGGCCCCCGCTTGCACGCAATCCGGCAGTTTTGGATGGGACGGAACCCCTGGGCCGAGTCCCTCAGTCGGGCTGTCGTGGTTTGACTCCAGGCCGGAGGCTGCGTCCGGCTTGAAAGGGTTCGAATCAGAGATGATCCAACGCCTCCGCACCAGCGACGGGTGGAAATTCTTCGGAGTGTTGCCGCAGGCGAATCGTGGCCTCGCCGTCACCTGGTGGGTTCTGCTTCTGCTCCGCGGGATCCTCCCCGCCCTGTTCGCCATCGTCATCGGGCGGCTCGTGGGCGCGGTTCAGCGAGGTCAAGATGTGGTTGGCCCCTTGGCGCTCGTCGGGGCCGTGTACTTACCGCTCCAGATCCTGGCCCCCCTCCACCGGGCCATCGGCGCGAACCTGGGGAGCCAAACGGCCGCCTGGCTTTACGACCGCCTCGTCCTGGCTTGCGTGCGACCTCCGGGGATGGGCCACCTCGAGAATCCGAAGCTCACCAACGACCTCACGATGGCGAGAGACTTCGACCTCGGGATCAGCGGGCCGCCGATGTCGATCTCCATGGACTTCATCGCCTCCGGGCTCGTGGAAATGATCGTCGGGCTCGCCTCGGCCGCCATCCTCGTTGGGTATGCCTGGTGGGCTCCCTTGCTCCTGGCCGGTGGCTGGCTCGCCACCCACTGGCTCTTACGCGAAAGTGCCGTCTGGCGGGACCGGAATACCGAGGAAGTCCGCGATGCCCAGCGCCACGCCGACTACGCCTACCGCCTTGCCGTCGAACCTTTCGCCGCGAAGGAACTCCGGCTCTTCGGACTCGCCGACTGGACGGTGGATCGCTTCCGCTCGATGCGCAGCCGGCTCGTCGAGCTCCGCTTCCAGGCCACGAAGCTTCGCGAGCGTCCCGTGCTCTGGAGCCTCTTGATCGTCTTGATCGCCAACATCGTGGTCCTCGGTTCGATGGCGAGCGCGGCTGCGGATGGCTCACTCGCGCTCGATCGGCTGGTGACCTACGCGAGCGCAGCCGTCACGACCGGCATGATCGCGTTCGGCGGTTTGTCGTGGGCGCTCGACTGCTCGGCCGCACCGGTCGCGGCAGTCCTCCGTCTCAAGGAGGCGATGGAACCCGCCGGGGCATTGGTCCTTGGTCGGCAACCGGCCGACGGGCTCCCTGCCCGCGAGATCCGGTTCCGCAACCTGACGTTTACCTACCCTGGTACGGATCAGCCGGTGCTCGAGGGCTTCGACCTCACCATCCCGGCCGGGACGTCCCTCGCCATCGTCGGCCAGAACGGTGCCGGCAAGACAACCCTGGCCAAGCTGCTCTGCCGGCTCTACGACCCTCAATCCGGCGGCATCGAGATCGATGGAGTCGACCTCCGTACGATTGACCTGGATGCGTGGCGATCTCGGGTGACCGCCGTCTTCCAGGACTTCATCCGCTTCGAACTCCCGCTCCGCGACAACGTGGCCCCTGGCGGTGCGCCCGACGACTTCATCCAAAGCGCCCTTGCGGACGCCGGGGCGGCCGGACTGGCCGATCTCGACACCGTGCTGGCCCGAGGCTACGAAGGGGGCACTGATCTTTCCGGCGGGCAGTGGCAACGGGTCGCACTCGCCCGCGCGCTCTGCGCAGTCCGGCTTGGAGCGGGCTTGGTGCTGCTCGATGAACCCACCGCACAGCTCGACGTGCGTGGCGAAGCCGAGATCTTCGAGCGAATTCTCGCCGCAACGCGACAGACCACCACGATCCTGATCTCGCACCGCTTCTCGACCGTGCGGCACGCCGATCGGATCTGTGTGCTCGAAGCGGGGAGGGTCGTCGAACTCGGCACCCACGACGCGTTGATGGCGGCCGGCGGCCGGTATCACACCATGTTCGTGCTCCAAGCCTCGCGTTTCGGGACCGAGGACACCGAGGAGGAAGGGGTTAACTACGATGTCCTCACCTGATGACCCCATGCCCCCAGCATTGCCTTCGATGTGGCGTGCCCTCAAACGCGGGTATGAGGCCGAGCCCCGGCTCCTCGTGGTGGCATTTGGGCTCGCGCTCCTCGCGGCTCTGCCTGACTCGCTGCTGGCGCTCTGGTTCAAAATGCTTACCGACGGGGCCTTGGCTCATCAACGTCGGCTTGTCTTGATTGCGGCGGTCGGCCTCGGTGCCTCGACGACCGCCACCTGGTTCCTGCGCGTGATGAGCGATCGCACCCAGCGTCGATTTCGGGACCAGGTGACCATTGCGCTCGAATCGCACGTCGCACGGCTCCAGGCGGCCGTGGTCACCGTCGAGCATCACGAGCGTCCCGAGTACCTGAACCGGTTGGCCGTGCTCCGCGACCAGGTTTTTGTCCTCGACCACATGTACATGTCACTCTTTTCCACCTGCGGGTGGATTTTGCGGCTGGGGGTGACGGTCGCTTTACTGGTCTCCATCCACCCCGCGCTCGCGTTCCTCATCCTGTTTGCCTTGCCGACCGTGTTGAGCTCCGCCTGGCGACCGGGCGTGGAACGCGCAGCCCAAGAGCAGGGCGCACCAGCGAATCGGCTGGCGCGGCACTTGTTCGTGACGGCCACCACGGCCCCTCCCGGAAAAGAAGTGCGAGTCACCGGCATCGCGGATCGTTTGGTGGCCGATCGCCGTGCAGCCTGGGACCGTTGGTATGGGCCGATCGCCAAGGCGAGGTGGGGGACGGCCTTCTGGCAGATGCTGGCGTGGGGGATCTTCGGCGCCGGGTTTCTCGGTGCCGTCGCGTTCGTCTCGTTGGGAATCCGTGCGACCCCCGGTGACGTACTCCTCGTGCTTGCAGCGGGCTCACGACTCTCGGCGTACATTGGCGCGACGGTGGGAGAGATCGGATTCCTGTTTGGCTTCTGGCTCGACGGCTCGAGACGAATGGCCTGGCTCGAAGACTATGCGACGGCCATGTCCGAAAAGGCCGATACGCCAGTTCCACCGCAGCTCTCGGATGGGATTCGCTTCGAGCACGTCTCCTTCGCCTATCCGGCGACGGAGCGTCTTGTGCTCGAAGACGTTTGCCTGGACCTCAAGCCAGGAACCGTCGTCGCCATTGTGGGAGAGAACGGCGCAGGCAAGTCAACACTCGTGAAGCTCTTATGCCGTCTCTACCAACCGACGAGCGGGCGGATCCTGGTGGACGGACTCGATCTCGCAAGGATGCCCGCCGACACGTGGCGGGCTCGACTCGCCGGCGCGTTTCAAGATTTCTTTCGGTTCGAGTTCAAGGCACGCCGAACCATCGGCCTGGGCGATCTTTCCCGGCTCGACGACAAATCGGCGGTGGTGGCCGCCGTCGAACGCGCGGGCGCGGACGATGTCGTGGGTCGTTTCGCGGCCGGCCTCGAGACCCAACTCGGCCCAACCTGGCCCGAGGGTGTGGAGGTCAGCTTCGGCCAATGGCAAAAGCTCGCCCTGGCCCGTGGCTTCATGCGCGATCACCCCTTACTCCTGATCCTCGATGAGCCGACCGCCGCACTCGACGCCGAGACGGAGCACGCCCTCTTCGAGCGTTTCGCCGCCGCCGCACGGGCCGGGAAATCGAACGGGTCCACCGGAGCGCCCGTCGGCCGAATCACGATCCTCGTGTCCCATCGCTTCAGCACTGTCAGAATGGCCGACCACATCGTCGTCCTCGACGGCTCCCGCGTGGCCGAGGTCGGTGCCCACGAGGCGCTCATGGCGCAGGGGGGCAAGTACGCGGAACTCTACGGAATCCAGGCGGCAGCGTATCGTTGATCGCTCCGGAGCCGACACCGAGCCGATTGTCGCTCATCCGGATCCTGGGTCTCTTCCCCGCCACACCCCAAGGCTCTCCGAGTCTTACCAAAAACGCCTTAGAAACCAAGCGAAACGATGGGGAATCCTCCCCTTGGCCACAGAATTCTCGGAATCGCCTGGAACAATCTGCCGCCTCCCCTGCTTTATTGGGTTAGGAGCAACCCGTAAATCAACGAGGGGACCCACTTCGTGGCGCAGAAACAGGGTAGGACGATCCAGGCCCAGATCCAAACGCTGTTCAATGAAGGGGTGACCGCCGGGCTGACTGACGGGCAACTCCTGGAGCGATTCACAACCCGTCGCGGCCCGGCAGCCGAGCAGGCCTTCGCATCCCTTGTCGAGCGACATGGGCCGATGGTCTTGGGTGCCTGTCGAAAGATCCTCCGCGACGATCATCAGGCCGAAGATGCCGTCCAGGCCACTTTCCTCGTGTTGGCCCACAAGGGGGGCTCGCTCTGGGTTCAGGACTCGCTCGGACCTTGGCTTCACCGAGTGGCCTGCCGCATCGCAGTCCGCGCCAAGATCGCCAAGAATCGAAGCGATGACGCGGAGCGAAGTGTGGCCGAGAGCCCGCGAAGCCACTCCGACAACAAAGGCCCTGACCTCCTGGGACAAGCCCTCCACGAAGAGATCGACCGACTACCGGCGATTTACCGCGTGCCGGTCGTTCTTTGTGGCCTTGAAGGCCGCACCTATGAGGAGGCGGCGCGACACCTGGGGTGCCCGGTCGGCACGGTCAAGAGCCGATTGGCCCGGGGGCGGCTGCGGCTACGCAAGCATCTGGCCCGCCGTGGGTTGGACACACCCGCCGGCCTCTTGGCCGTGATGCCAACACCCAACTCGACGAAGACGACAGTACCAATCGTGCTGGCCGATTCCCTGGTTCAGACTGCGATGCGAATCGCTACGGGCACAACGACAGTCGGGGCAGTCCCGACGTCGGTCGCCACACTCACCGAAGGGATGATGAAGATGATGTCCCGGTCAAAGTTGGCCTGTTGCGTGGGAGCCCTGGTAGGGGTCGGCATCCTGGCCGTCGGAATGGGCGTGCTCGTCTGTCGAACCGCAGGGGCACCTCCCGAAGTCACACGGGGGGCCGGGACCGCAAGGGCGGCTGCACCCATTGTAAAAAATGACGACCCGACCCCCAAGGAACCAGGACAGACCGGGGAGATCATCGCCCGCGTCGCTAACATCGCGCCCGACGCCCTGGGCGATGGACACACCATTAGCATGGTCGCCATCGACCCGGAAACCGCAAAATGGCGGACGATTGCCAAGGACCTCCCTCCTGGCCCCGTCTCCCCCGACGGCCGGTTCATCGTCTACCAGCAGCTCGGCCTGGATCTCGACGAGGCGAATAGCGGCATCTGGGTCTACGACACGACGGGCGAAACACCTCCCCGGCGGATCTTCGAACGGAACGGAATCCCCTCCTGGTCGCACGACGGCAAACAAGTCGTCATCGGCACGCCGCCCGCCGGCCCGAAGTTTGAGACCTGGCGCGTCAACGCCGACGGCTCGGGCCGGTCCAAGCTACCAATCCCTGAGACGGACCTCGTCTTCGACTGCTCCCGCGACGGAACCTGGCTCGCGACCCGGACGATCGGGAGCGATCCAGTCCATTGGGGACGGCTCACCCTGGTCCACCCGGACGGAACCGGGGCGCAGTACCTGACCGAAGGGTCTGCAAAGAAAGACGTTTTCAATATCTTTCGGATCTCACCTGATGGCCAGCGCATCGCTTACGTCGAGGTCAAGGCCGAGAATGATATTCGGAAGTGCAGGCTTTTCGTCATGGACCTCAAAGACAGGTCTCGTCGCGAAATCCCGGTGGCGTTCGACCCCGACACGACCGCCAACGTCTGCTGGTCTCCCGACGGTTCGCGGCTCGCACTAAACCCGATGAACAACCACACGAAGGAAGGTGCGATCGTGTTGGTCGACCTCGACGGCAAGAACGTCCGGACCGTCCCGCTTCCGCCCGGCCAGTGGAACCTCCTTGTCTGCGACTGGAAGGCGATGGCGCCAGGGCTCCGGGTCGGTGACTTCAACGAGCTCTCGAGAGCGGGCGCGGACACACCGCGCGGCCGCTTCCAGGCACTGAGCGAGGAGGTCAAGAAGGCGAATCCCTTTGAGCCCAGGCGGTTTGTCGGTCGGTTCCTGGAACTTGCCGAGTCGGCCCCAGAAGACCGGGCAGCCGTGGACGCCTGGATCTGGATCGTCACGTTCGGCTCTGACGGGCCCGAATGCCACCGCGCCATCGACAGGCTCGCGGACCGTCACGCCGGTATGGCCAAGGTGGCAAACGCAGCACTGACGCTCTCGTTCTCCACCTCACTGTCGGCGGAAAAGCTCCTCCGCGCCGTCATTGAAAAGAACCCAGTCCGGCACAAGCAGGGACTCGCCTACCTAACCTGGATTTCTCACCCTATTCTTTCGGGGTCCGATCGCTCGACGATTTCGACGGCTCGCCCCCGCCACCCGCGGCCTGCGTGGTCTCCCGCTTGCTCATCACGTCGGCGTGGACCTGATCGGACCTCTTCACGCCAACGCGAACCTGGTTCCTCAGGCCCCCGCGCCCAGGCGGGGGCGCACCCCGATCCTCACCCCTCCTCAGGGAGGGGCTTTCCCGCCTCATTTGACTGGGTCTCCTCGTTTCAGCACCTCGGGATCAAGGGCCCCGACCGCGCCAAGTTGGTGTGCACACGCCGAAACACTTCCGCATACGGACAACCGCTCGAGAACTTCACCCACACCTTGCGAACCGTCACCCGCACCAACGCCCCGATCTTCAAGAGCTTCAGACGGATCGTTTGGCACTGCGCCTCGGCCATCGCCGTTCCCGCCAGCCCCAGCCGCCGCAACGCCTCCAGCAACACGTAGGCGATCGAGGAGAAGAACAGCCGGATCTGGTTGGCACGCATCGTGTGGGCACTGGTCCGATCGGCGAACAGATGGAGTTGCTGCTCCTTGATCCGGTTCTCCATCTCACCGCGACCGCAGTAGTCTTGCTCGTACAGCGGCGGCGCCGCTCGTTCCTCGACCGTGAGCGACGTGACCACGAACCGCGGGTTGGCCCCCTTGCCCAGATGCTCGGCCTTGGCCACCACCCGACGTTCTCGGCTCCAGGTCTTCTGCGTTTGATAACGCAACTCGGCGAAGACCCGGGACGGCTGTTTCGTCGCCTCGAATTGCTGGCGTGCTTGGGCCAATTCCGTCGCGATCGCCGCCGTCAGCCGGGTGTTCTTGGCCAGGCCGATCAGGTAATCCACGCCGTTGTCCTCACACCAGCGAAGGATCTCCTCGCGGCAGAACCCGCTGTCGGCGCGGATCAGGATCTTCACCTGAGGCCACGCCTGGCGGATCTGCGAGACGATCCGCTTGAGGGACTTCACCGAGCCGGCGCTGGCATCAATGTCGGAGGGACGCAGCCGGGCACAGAGCAGGTGGTCGCCGCAGAAGATGTAGAGCGGGAGATAGCAGTATCCCTTGTAGTAGCCGTGGAAAAAGCGGCCAAGTTGGCGGCCATGGACCGTGTCGTCGGTGGCGTCGAGGTCCAAAACGATCCGCTCGGGGGGTCGGCTGTGGGCCTGAAGAAAGAGGGTAACGAAGAGCCGTTCGACCTCATGGGTCTGACAGGTGATCTTCTTGTAACGGCTCTGTCCGTCGGCCCCGACAGGGGTCAGTTCCAAGCGGTTGAGGGTACTCTTGCCAGCCAGCGGCTTGCCGCGATCGCGGAGCCGTGGCCGGTCCTGGCCGGTGGGATCGGTCTTGCCGACGACGGTGGCCAGTAACGGATCGCAGCGGAGATCGTCGTGGTCGTTGAGGTCTTCGTAGCCCAAGGCCAGACCATAGACGCGTTGGGCCAGGAGGTGTTCCAGGGGGTGCTCGACGAGGTCAGGAT
The DNA here is from genome assembly GCF_000242455.2 of Singulisphaera acidiphila DSM 18658. GTDB lineage: Bacteria > Planctomycetota > Planctomycetia > Isosphaerales > Isosphaeraceae > Singulisphaera > Singulisphaera acidiphila. The sequence continues at coordinate 1,954,616 of NC_019892.1, read as the reverse complement.
CGCGATGGTCGGTAAAGCAGGCGGCGAACTGGCGGATGATCCCGGTGCGGGCTTCGATCTGACGGAGCAGAAGTGCACCGCCGTCGGAAGAGATGGCGCCCCCGTCAAAATCGGCGAGCACTTGGCGGTGACCGAGGATGGAAAAGTCGAGGTAAGTCGAGTTACACTCTGTAGCCATCGGGCTGCCTTGGTTCGGTGTCAAAAGTGGTTGTCGCAATTCCACCTATGACACGCAAGGCAGCCCGATTCAATCCCTGGTGAGAAATCCAGGCTAACTCTCGGCCAGTACTTCAAACACCAGGCAGCGCGGATCCGGGAAATCAGAGGAAGTGCCGAGGCCGCCAGACAGTGGGAGGCGAACTTCCTCGAGCAAGGTTTCAGCAAAGAGGATTTCGCCCGCTTTGTCGGGAGAGATCCCGACGTGCTGATCAAGGAAGCCGAAGCCGTGCTCGATCGGACGGTGAGGGAGTTCGGCGACCTGCCCCACAAACGCGGTGAAACCCTGGGCATTCAAGCCCAGACCGAGTTGGACGGGATCCGAAACCTGCAAGTCGACAAACCGGCTCCGGAGATTGCCGGCTTGGACATCGACGGCAAGCCGTTCAAACTGAGCGACTCCCAAGGCAAGGTGGTCGTTCTCGCCTTCTGGGGCGACTGGTGCGCTTCGTGCCGGTCGATGTACAAGGACGAGCAGACGCTCGAGGAGCGGATGCGAGGCAGGCCGTTTGTGCTCCTCGGAGTTAACAGTGACAATGACCGTGACAAGCTCAAAGAGCGGATCACAAAAGAGGGCCTCACGTGGCGGTCCTGGTGGGACGGGGACGAGAGTGTTAACAAAGCGGGGCTGATCGCTCGCCGGTACAATGTCGACTCATGGCCGACGTTCTACGTCATCGATCACCGCGGTCTCATCCGCCACGTCTTCCGCAACACTCCCAGCGTCAAGACGCTGAACTCAGTGATCGATGCCGCAGTCGAAGCCGTCGAACGGGAACCAGACACCCGGAAGAATGATGGTCCAGGCTGACCGGCCAACGATGATCCGATCCCTACGGCAACAGTGCACCGCAGATGCTTAACAGGGCCACCTTTGAGGAAGCCCGAAAACTCCACCTCGCGCATCCCGAGGCGAAAGAGCAGGGCAGGGCCATCTCGGAAAATCACTTTTACAAAACAAAAGCAATTAAGCATCGCACACGCCAAGACCGCAACATTGGCATGTCTTGTATCCAAGAATCCATCAAGCGGCCGGCGATGGGAGTGATTTTCGAGAGGCCAGGTGGGCGTCGACGATCGGCCAAACCCGATCGGGCGTGAGTTCGGCGAAGCAGTCGAGCCGAGAGCAGGTCGTCACATAGCTCGCGGCGCACCAGACTTTGGTCTCAACCGCCGTGGCGTTCGGACCGTACGGACCGTTCTGGGCCGGGCTCGTACAGGTATAGATTCCAACCACACGGGCACCGGCCGCCGTGGCCAGATGGAGCGGACCGGAGTCGTTCGAGAGGAGCAAGTCGACAGCGGCGGAGACGGCGGCCAATTGCGGGAGAGTGGTCCGGCCACAGAGGTCGACGACCGGGATCTCGCCGAGATGCCGCCGGAAGGCGTCGACGATCGGCCGATCCTCGGGTGCGCCGACGACGACCAGGCCCGCCCCGTAGGCCGCGACAGCTCGGCGAGCGAGCTCAGCAAAATGCTCGGGGGGCCACCGCTTGGTCTGCCAACGGGCTCCCATGTTCAGCATCAAGCGGGGCGTGGGGACTCCTGAGAGGACGTCAAGAGCCCAGGCCCGATCGGCTTCGCCGGCCGCGACCACGAATCGAGGGGACGAAATGTCGGCCCCAAACGACTCGGCGATGCTGAGCAGTCGATCCACGGCGTGCGCGGCCGAGGGCGGAGGCGTCACGCGATGGGTATAGAAGAGCGTCGCCCCTTCACGCGCATCGGCCAGGCCGACGCGGATGGGGGCTCGCGTCGCGGCCGTCATCAGGCCGGAACGGAGCAAGCCCTGCAAGTCGATCGCCAGGTCGTACTCGCCTTTGCGGAGTTGGGTCAGAAACCTGGCGAACGTTGCGATTCCCTTGGGGCGAAAATTGGTCCGAGCCCGATCGTAGAGGACCACATCATCGAGTTCGGGATGCCCGTCGACCAGTCCGCGCAACGACGTGTTGATCACCCATGTGATTCGCGCTTTGGGCCAGATCGCCCGGAGCGCGGAGAGGGCGGAGAACGCATTGACCACGTCACCGAGCGCGCTTGGCTTGATGATACAGACGCGGGCGGGGTGCAAGTCGCGCAGTTCGTGAAGCGGTCTGACCATGATGGGGGGAACTCCATTTCCCGATCCAAAGGGCACAGGCCAATCTTACCAAGAAACGATCAGACGACAAACCAAGAAGACTCTAAGGGGTCGTCTGCGGCTTGACCAGGGGGGGCGATCTCGCCAAACTGCCCTTGGCTGAAACGGCTGAACCCATGGCGGCTGGCCATCCAACGGCGTTGCAGGGACGAGTGTCCTTCCCCGACCAGCCTGATCTCGGACCCCCAAAAAAACGAAGGTCAAACCTCATGACGCCGCCCGCGACACGACGCGAGTTTCTCGGAGCGACCGGACTGGCCGTCGGGTCGGCGAGCCTGGCCTTGGCGGCAGACGACCGGCCAAGGACCGGGTCGACTCCTCGGATGAAGCTGGCCGTGGTGACGAGCGTCTATCACTACCTTTCGCACGCCTACCATATTGTGGGCCGATTCCTCGATGGCTTCGTGATCCATGGCGAAGACGGTTTGCACCGCCCCGGCTTTGAGATTGCGAGCCTGTTCATCGAGCAGGTGGCCGAGGAGACCGATCTCGGACGGGCCAAGGCAGCGCGGAACCAGGTCCGGCTTAGCCCCTCGATCGCCGATGCCCTGACTCTGGGTACGGGGAAACTCGCCGTCGACGGCGTGCTGCTGATCGCCGAGCATGGCGATTATCCCTACAACGAAAAGCTCCAAAAGCTCTACCCTCGCGGTCGGTTCTTTCGTGAGGTGACCGACGTCTTCCGGGCCTCGAAACGCTCGGTCCCCGTGTTCGTGGACAAGCACCTCTCCTACAGCCGGCCCGAGGCCCGGTCGATGGTCGAGCAGGCTCAGGAACTGCAATTTCCCCTGATGGCCGGCTCCAGCTTGCCGATTACCTGGCGACTCCCCGCGCTCGAGGTCCCTCTGGGCCGGCGATGGAACGAAGCGCTGGTGGTTTCGCGGGGCGACCTCGAGATCTTCGGGTTCCATGCGCTCGAGACCTTGCAGTGCATGGTCGAACGACGCGACCGGCAAGGGAAACCCCAAGGCGTGGTCGCCGTGACTTGCCTGGAAGGAGACGCGGTCTGGGATGCCGGCGAGAAAGGGGGCTGGTCGCGGCAACTCCTCGATCAAGCACTTTCCCGCAGCCACACCGTCAACCCGGGGGACATGCGGCAGAACACCCTCGACTTCAAACCGCCGGCCGGGCGCGACTTCCAGACAAGGCTGCGCCACCCGATCGCCTTCCTTGTGGAATATGCCGACGGCTTCCGCGCCAGCGTCTTGATCCTCAACGGCCACGTCGACGACACGACCTTCGCCGGCCGGCTCGCGGCGGGAGGCGATCGCGAAGAGATCGTTTCCACCTTGGCCTATTTGCCAGCTCCCCCAGGCGCTCGGTTCTTCGACCCGCTCGTCTTGCGGATCGAAGACTTCCTCACCAAGAAACAACCTCCCTATCCTGTCGAGCGGACACTGCTAACCGGGGGAATTCTCGACGCAGCGCTCGAGAGCCGAATCCGAAATCATCAGCGGATCGAGACCCCCGACCTCGCTACCATCGATTACCAGGCGCCGGCCGACTCGGGATACATTCGAACGCCAGTCGCGAATCCTGAGGCGAACAAGGTCTGAGCCAGTGGACTCGGTTCCCTATGATGACTTGGGACACCGCCGTCTCGGCCTTATCGGGTCGGCTTCAGCCGACCATCCCTCAGGGTAGTGGCAGGCAAAGGCCACCCCTTAACACGAAGAGCCGAGGCGGGCCATCCCCACCCGACATATAAGAGAAGGCACAAAGGTAAGGGAATGAAGGCGGAAATCATCGCGATCGGTAGCGAGCTCGTCAGCGGGCAAAGCCTCGATACCAATAGCCAGTGGCTCAGTCGAGAACTCAGCACGCTCGGCATCCCGGTTCACTTTCACACCACGCTGGGCGACGACCTGGACGAGAACGTCGCGGCCTTCCGCATCGCGATCGCCCGCGCGGACCTCATCCTGGTCAGCGGCGGCCTGGGACCGACCCAGGACGACTTGACCCGCGAGGCGTTGGCTCTGGTGGCGGGCGTTCCCCTGGTTGAAAAGGCCGAAGCCCTCGAGGCGATCACGGCCATGTTCGCGCGGCGAAGCCGGCCGATGGCCGAGCGGAACCGGGTTCAGGCCCTCTTTCCCGTCGGGGCCGAGATGGTGCCGAACCGGGTCGGAACCGCCCCCGGGATCTGGATGAAGGTCGCCAACGCGGTCGTCACATGCCTACCCGGGGTCCCCTCCGAATTGCGGACGATGTATGAGGAACAAGTCCGCCCTCGGTTGAATCAGTTCGCCACGAGCGGGCGGGTTATCCTCCACCACAAGATCAACCTGTTCGGCAAAGGGGAGTCGGACGTCGAAGCCGCCGCGCTGGATTTGACCGCTCGCGGACGGATCCCCGAAGTCGGCATCACCGCGCATGACGCCACAATCAGCTTCCGGATCTCGGCGGAGGGGGCGACCGAAGAGGAAGCGCGACTCGCGATGGAACCGACCTTAACGTTGATCCGCGAGCGGTTCATTGAATTGATCGTTGGCGAGGGAACCGGGGACGTCGCGGAAGCGCTCCTTGCTCAGCTCGTCCGGACCGGATCCACGCTGGCCACCGCCGAGTCGTGCACGGGAGGGCTGGTCGCCCAGATGATCACCGCTCAGCCTGGCGTCAGCGACTACTTCCCCGGCGGTGTCGTCTCTTACGCCAACCAGGCAAAGCAGGAACTTCTGGGCGTCCCTGCCTCACTGCTGACGACCTATGGCGCGGTCAGTGCCGAAGTCGCCGAGGCCATGGCTATCGGAGTCCGCGAGCGATTTCACGCAACCCTCGGCCTGAGCGTCACAGGTGTTGCCGGCCCAACGGGTGGAACGCCTGAGAAGCCGGTCGGTCTCGTCTTTCTCGGATTAGCGACTCCCGATGGAAGGGTCCAGACGCGCAGGCTCGAGATTGGCCCGGAACAACCCCGTGAGATCATTCAGCGACGATCCGCCAAGCACGTCCTGAACTGGGCGCGCCTGGCACTTCTCGCATTGCCCTCGAAGTGAGTTCCGATCTCAAGGGGACTTGAGGCCCGGTTGCGACCAAAGCGGCTTGCTCTCAGGATGGTGGGCACGAAGCCAGGCGGTCGCCTGGTCGAGGAGCCGCTTCTGCTCATCGGGCCGCCCCTTGAGCCGAGACGCCTCGAGCAGGAGACAGGCCAGCTCGCGCTCCCATCCGGAGCCCTCGCAGCCTGCCACCAAGACCTGGGGACCCGCGCGGTCGTTCAAATCCAGTTGCGTCAGGACGAACGAGGCCCAAAGCGCAATCCCTCGATCGGGATTCCCCTTCAATTCCTCCAGCGCAACCGCAGGGAACTTGACCCCGTCCACCGCGGCATAAGCCATCGGGCGGGTCAGAAGAACCCGGAGCCAGACGGGCCAGTCCGGGCTTCGAGCGACGGTCAACGCATACCCTCGCGGATCCGCCGAGGCCGCTTCGGCCGTCAGCGATTCGGCGAGGACGTACCGTGCTAACGCGGGGAGCGGGGTCCTCAGGCAAATATCCCACCGCTGTCGCTGGTTGACCCTCGAGTCACGACTCAACGCCAAGGCCGCGCGAACGCGGTCGACCTCCGGTCGGGAATCGTCGTGCAAGACATAGACATTCGACCAGACATCACGGAGCGACCAGGCGCCATGGGCAAACCAGCCGATAAGACCGATGAGGACCGCCAGGCCGAAGAGACCGACGTAGAAGAGCGCCCCGTACTTCTCGCGTTGGGAGAGTCGGGGCGGGTCCGGAGTAACGATCGGTAGGCCGGGGAAGATAAACCCAGACGTGTCGGGGGTCGAATCCGGGGTCACGATCGGCAAGACGGGGAACCTACGCCCTGGAAGGTTCTGGTGCGGTGGGTGCGAGTGCGACTCCATGGGCGTGATCTCCGCGAAAAAAGGGTTCCACTGGCGCTATTCTATCGCGGATCGATGATTTCAAGCATCGCGCTTTGACGGACAAGTGATTTCGGAATAAGCTTAATCAGGTCCCTGAGGTCAATCAGCTTGGCCTCGATTCTCGATGTTGAGAACCCGGCAGAGGCATGGGAGCCACGCCCTCAGCGAAAGGGCGCTCTGTAGATAAAGGTTGTCCCCAATGAAGATTGCCTCTTACGTCCAGGGATTTCTCAAAGACGAAGCTGGCCCCACAGCCGTCGAATACGCCGTGATGCTCGCGTTGGTGCTCGTGGCCGTCGTCGCCGCCATCAATACCGTGGGTTCCTCGACGGCTGAGATGATGCAAAACAACGCTGACCAGATCACAACGGCCGTGAACGCAGCCTCTTGACCCGTCATTCCCTCTCGCCGCACTCTCGCCGAATTCCACCTCGTCTTGGTAGGATAGGATCGCTGTACGCTCCGATCCGAGTTCCGATTTGAGACCGGGCGCGTCTCCGATCCGATCGCCTGCCATCGCGGGATCATGAAACTTAAACGCTTGCCCGAAGACTTTCATGTTGAAGAATTGCCCGTGGTCGCTCAAGGCGAACCCCGCGGCCGGTTCGTCTATTATCGGCTGACCAAGCGTGGACTCGGCACGCTCGAAGCCATCGAGGCGATCAGTCGCCGCTGGAATGTTCCCGGCCGACGGATCAGCTACGGCGGCCTGAAGGACCGGCATGCGGTGACGGTCCAGTACCTCACGATCTTCGAGGGGCCCGAACGCCCGCTGCACGAAACAAGCTTCGACCTCGAGCCGGTCGGGCGGCTTCCCGAACCGTATAGCCCAAGCCACTTTCGGGGAAACCGCTTCGTGGTGGTCCTTCGCGACCTCTCACCGCACTCCTTGGACCAGGCTCTGAAGGCGGTCGCGGAAGTTCCCCGGGACGGATTGCCCAACTATTTCGATGACCAGCGCTTCGGGTCAGTCGGCTTTGGCGGCGGCTTCATCGCACAGGCCTGGCTGACCGGCGACCACGAACGCGCGTTTCGGCTGGCCATGGCCGAGCCCAACCCGTCGGACCGGCCCACCGCCAAGGCCGAAAAAGCGATCCTCCGCGAAACGTGGGGCAACTGGGCCGAAGCCAAGAGCCGACTCGATCGGTCGAATGCCCGAAGCCTGGTCACTTACCTCGTGGACCACCCAACCGACTTTCGAGGCGCCTTCGCTCGCCTCCGCCGTGAATTGCGCTCGCTCTACTTCTCCGCCTTCCAAAGCCACCTCTGGAACCTGATCCTGGCCCGCTGGATCGAGCGGAACACCCGTGAAGATCAGCGCGTGCCGATCGACTTCAAGGTCGCCACATTGCCGATCCATCATGGACTGGATCCCGTACAGGCCGAGCTCTTGAGCCTCAGCCGGATCCCCCTGCCGGCCTCGCGATCGCCGCTACCCGACGGCCCGATGCGCGAAATCGCCGAAGAGGTTGTGGCGGAGTTCGGCTTGAGCTGGGAAAACCTCCGCGTGAAACACCTCAAGGATGTTTTCTTCTCCAAAGGAACGCGCCCCGCGCTTTTCTTCGCCGAGAACCTGGAGTACTCGGGCGCGCCCGACGAGCTCGACCGCAGGCGGAAGAAGCTGACGCTCTCGTTCGAGCTTCCGAAGGGTGCCTATGCCACCCTCCTCGTCAAGCGCGTCACCGACGCGGCGAGCTGAAAGGCCCAAATCAGTAGCCCGGCCGGCCCAGCCGAAACTTGGACCTGCCGGACCGGGCCACCGAACAAGTAGGCCTCTGGCTCTTTGTTAACGAGGGCGTCCCCCGAATTCCTCCTCTTGAGAAAGTTCCCCACCTTGAACCTCGACGTCCTGTACGAAGACAACCATTGCCTCGTGGTGAACAAACCGGCGGGCCTGCTTGCCCAGGGGGATGTGACGGGCGATCTGAGCCTGGTCGACCTGGCGAGCTCCTACCTCAAGACGAAGTATCAGAAGCCGGGGAACGTCTACGTCGGGCTCGTGCATCGCCTCGATCGCCCAACCTCGGGCGTGGTTCTACTCGCGAGAACGAGCAAGGCCGCCAGCCGGCTCTCCGCGCAGTTCCGTGCGGGGTCGATCGAGAAGATCTATCACGCGGTGATCGACGGGTCGTGCCCCGAAGATGCGGGGGAGTGGAACGACACCCTCTGGAAGGATGAGGAGCGGAACGTCGTCCGCGTCGTGCCCCCGAACACGCCTGGTGGTCAGGAGGCTCGGCTCGCCTTCCGGGTGCTCGGTCGATTCCCTCGGACGACGCAGCTCGAGCTCCGGCCAATCACAGGGAGGAGCCATCAGATCCGGGTGCAGCTCGCCGCGCGGGGATGTCCGATTGTCGGTGATCGCAAGTACGGGGCGGTCAGCACCCTCAGGATGAGTGACGACCGGCCCCGGATCGCGCTCCACGCTCAGCAACTCACGTTCACTCACCCGACGCGGGGGGAAGTGATTTCGATTGCTGCTCCGGTGCCGACAGACTGGCCCGTGTCATGGTCCGAAGCGAATCCAGCGATGACCGGCTCCAGTACGCCAGAGGCACCCCCAGCCCAGTGACGACCATGGCGGCACAAGTCCGCCAAATCGTCGTGTCGCGGGGAGGGGAATCGAGATCTTTCGGAGACTCGTACGCCTCCTGGGCGACCTCGGTGATCGACTCCGCCGGAAGCGCGGTCGTCGCGGGCTGAGACTCAGCGGCCGGGGCAGGCTGGGGCTCGGCGGCAGCCGACGGGGCGGGCTGGGACGCAGCGGCTTGGGGCGCAACGGGAGAGGGGGCGGGCTTCACGGCATCGGGAGCAGCCGGAGTGCTCGGGGCAGGAGCAGGGGCAGCCTGTACCGGCTTCTGACGAGCGAGGTAAGTGGACGTCGCCGCCCAGAACTCTTTGTCGTTGAGGCCGAGTTCGTCGGCCTCATGCTTGGCGACCTGGGCGTCGACCCCATCGACAGTCAGCCGACGAATGTACCAGAGCGCTCCGGAGCGAGTTCCATCCGTGTCACAAAAGTAAAGAGGACGTGCGTCGGACAAAGAGATTTCGAGATTGAAACTGGCGACATGTTCCGCATCCAACTTCTTCAGACCAACCGGCAAAGCCACGTACCGCATCCCTCGGTTCGACACTTCCTCAATGAAGGAGGGTTGAACCTGACTTGTCTCGCGCAGGTCGAGAATCGTCTTATATCCCTTCTCGGCGAGCCAATCGAGCCCGACGGCCGTTGGCAGGCTCCCCCCCGAGAGCTTCGGCTCCAGGGCGACGAATCGCTGAATGCCCGGCGCCACGCTGATCTCAGCGGGGGCCGGAGTCTCAACCGCCACCTGAGCGTCAGGTTGGCTGGCCGGTTTCACCTCAGAGACTTCCGTGGCGGGGGGAGGGGGGGCGGGTTCGGGAAGTTCGTTGCGGGAATCGTCGCGGGGAATTGAGAGGGGGGGTAAGTTGTCGAGCCAGCTCTCCGAAGACGACTCGCCCCCCCGGGCCGACCGTGAGGCCGGCTCAGGGGTCGAGACCACCGCTCGTGCGACGTTCTCTCCAGGTGAATAGCGGGGGCGAGTCGCTCGGTAGCTGGTACGCCCCGCTGAAGTCTTGGCTCCCGAGGGCGTGAGGCTCCCCGTCGCACCGGGCTCTGCGGAGGGGAGTCTTTCTTTCTCAATGGGCGCTGGTGAAAGATCCGTCGGGTTATCGACCGGAGCCGACGGCAGGCTGGGGATGGAGCCAGCCCCCGGTGCCACGATGGCCGGTGAACTGAACTCGAGTGGTGCTTCTGCACCCATGCTCATGGGAGCTCCCATGGTCGAGCCACCACAGCAGCTTCCGCCGCTGGTGACCACACTCGCTCCGATCGGGGTGCCAAGTCTGGCGCCTCGATTGAAGACGCGATCGCGAAGTCCCTTGAGATAATTGCAGGGACCGCCGCCAATGCAGGCACCACCACAAGGGCTGGCACCGCAGGGTCCGGAGAATCCCGATTGGCATCCCGTTTGAGCCAGTCCCGCCAAGGCAAGCAGGAGCAGGCCCAGCGGTCGGAGTCGGAATGAACGTCGCGGTCCGGGGGCGCCCCGTGCGGAGCGACCGGTTCCAATCCATCGCATCGTCATCGCTTGTATCTCCCGTCTTCCGACACCCATTCGCACGTCGCCGGGTCGCTCCCCAGATCGAACTCCGCGCCGATCCTGTTGCAGGGCAGGGTGCTCTGCGACCGACAGAAGGAAGGGCGAGAAGCTCAACGCTGTTACCGGTGGGGAAGACGCCACGTCCGTGTCCGTCGCATCAACCGCGCCGAGGATTTGCCGACCATCAGGAGAGAGGAGCCGCGTCGCGACGCGAGTTCGCTCGAGGCAATGCACAGAGATGCGGCTCCGGGAGACGGTTGGCATCGGGACGCTCTAAGGGTGTCAACTCTACAGGTACGCAACCGATCCCTTGACGCGACGAGCCGATATCAACCGCTCGCCTTTCCACGTCGTTCAGGCGGCACTCCGGCCGCGTCTTCGTTACGACCGATTCGTCCAGGACGGCGAAATCACCGACCGAAACAAAGGCCGCCAGGGTGCGGAGTCCGGGTGACGACCAAGGGCTTGAGGATCGTCGATGAAACTTAGCCGACGTTCGAGTGGTTGCCAAAAATCAATGGCGATTTCTAGAATGATTTTGTGATCGACTGCCGCGAATTCCGCAAAGTTTCCCCAACTTCCACAACTTCGGCGGTTCCATGGCGAATTCCGATGCGAAAGACTCCGCCTCAAGGCGACGAACCCGGAGCTCCTGGCTGGGAGCGATCGCAATCGGAGTCGTGGCCACCCTGGCATTCGCCTACGATTTGCCCTCAGAACCCTCATTTGTCGACGAATGGGCTTATCTTTCCCAGACCTACTATGCCGACCTCTGGGTTGCCGGAGAGACCAATCGCGGCGAGTGGTTGGAATATCCTGCCTATGACCTTCCGCCCCTGCCCAAGTACCTGTTCGGGCTCGCACTCCGCGCGGGGGGATACCACAGGCCAGGGCGGACCGATGCCCTGAAGTGGTATGGCGACACGCGAAGTCAGAGTGGCACAACGGCGACACTCATGCTCGCGCGATGGCCCACGGTCCTGTTCGGTGCGCTCGGATGCGTTGCGGTCTATGGACTGGGAACGATGGCGTTCGATCGTCGCGTCGGAGGTCTCGCGGCTCTGCTCCTGATGATCAACCCGCTCTATCGTGTGCATGCGCGACGGGCGATGTCCGACGTCATCGCCGAGAGCCTGATCGTGCTCACAGCTTGCGCCTTTCTCTGGACCTGGCGGAGGCTCCTCAACGGCCGCCTGGGGCCATCGGCGTGGCTGTTGGCTGGCGCAGCGGGCCTAGCGGGCGGCTTGGCGGCTCTGGCGAAACTGAATGGGGCGCTGGCGATGCTCATCGTCCTCGCCTGGGCCCTGTTCGCCTTGGCCTTGCCCTGGATTGCGACAAAACGAAAGTGGGCCGTCGTCACGGCGGCCTTGTTCGCGGGGGTCGTCTCGATCGCGACCTTCATCGCCTTGAATCCATTTCTGACCGCGCAACCGCGCGGTGCTCTGAATCCAGACTCAGCGGCGATTGCAAAAATGTCGATCGGCCAACGAATGCGTCACCTGGTCGTCCACCGCATGGGGGTTTCTCGCGGCCAGATGGGACTTTTCCCCCACAATGCGCTCCCCACGGCCTACGACAAGATCGCCACGGTCTGCGTTCAAGGGTTCGGCCGATTCGGGCCCTTGGGTCCCCATGAATCCAACTCCCGGATCCGCTATGATCCGAAGCAGGATTGGGGGGCTGTGCTCTGGCTCCCGCTCGTCGCCCTCGGAGCCATTGTCGCCGAAGTCCGCGGCCAGGCTCAAAGGAGCGCGGGGGAAGCACCCACGGCCTGGGCGATCTTGGTTCAGACAGGGGTCGCCATGCTCGTCGTGACGGCCTACCTGCCACTCGCCTGGGATCGTTACTACCTCTCGCTTCAGCCAGGCTCGGCGCTGCTGGCGGCCGGGGCGGTCGTGGCGGCCGCCAATCGCATCTTGAGGCGCCGTGCCGGCGCAGAGGGGTCGTAAGTCGTGGGAATGCTCCGTCGCCCCGAAGCCTGGGTCTTCGTCATCCTGCTGGGAAGCTATGCCTTTTTCTGGCACGCCCGCGACTGGAATAGTGCCAGCCGCTTGATGTTGACCTACTCAATTGTCGATCGAGGAACCGTCCTCCTGGACGGCCTGGATCAACAGACGGGGGACATCGCCAAGTTCCACGGACGCTACTATTCCGACAAGCTCCCCGGTTACTCGCTGCTGGCGACCCTGCCGTACGCGCTGGCCAAAACGGGGCTCGGCCTTCCCCCGCACCCGAGGAATGTCGCGGGCCTGGCCTATTGGCCGGCCGACTACTGGACAACCCTCGGAACGTCGGGGCTCTTCTCCGCCTTGAGCGGCGTCCTCCTGACGATCCTGGCCCGTGACCTTGGCTGCGGCCCGCGACGGTCGTTGTTGGTGGGCCTGAGTTACGGCTTGGCGACCCCTGCCTACGCCTACGCCACGATGAGCCATGGGCACCAGGCCACCGCGTTCGCCTTGCTCGCCTCGTTCGCGCTGCTCTGGCGTGAAGGACAAGGGCGGCCCGCGCTCCGTGCCTTCTTCGCGGGGGTCCTGGCGGCCTATGCCGCGGTTATCGAACTCCAGGTTGGGCCAGTCTCGGCGATCCTCGGGTTTTACCTGCTCGCCCTGGTGCTGGCCCGCAAACGCAAACCAGCCAGGCTCGGCGAATTTGCGGTCGGGGCGAGCCTGCCGACGCTCTTGTTGCTTGGCTACAACGTCCTCGCCTTCGGTTCTCCTTGGGACATGGGCTACTTCCACCACGCCACGGATGCGTTTCAGAAGGTCCATTCCGCAGAGAACCCGCTCGGCCTGCGCGGGTTCGCAGGGGCGCACGTCATCCCGTTGCTTTGGGGGGGCTATCGCGGCCTCTTCTTTTATGCCCCGATCCTGATTTTCGCAATCCCCGGTTGGATCGTACTCGCCAATCGCCGGGAGTGGGGAATGGCCGTCGTCTCGGCCGCCACCGCCCTCGCGATCTTCCTCGTCAACCTGAGCTACCCGGAATGGACCGGGGGATGGTCGACGGGGCCTCGACTCCTCGTCCCGCTCTTCCCCTTTGCCATGCTCCCGGTCGCTGCCACGCTAGCAGCCGGCGGTGTGCTGACAACCTGGATCGCGGTGGGGCTGGCGTTGGCGGGGGGCGTCTTGATGCTGCTCTTTCAAGGAATCGGAGCGCACGTCCCTCAATTCATCGCCGATCCCTTGCTCGACGTCGTCCTCCCGCTCTGGAGTGGGGCGGATCTCCCCCCTTGGTGGGTGAGCGGGCGATTTGCAAGGAATCTGGTGGGCCTGCTGATGCCCGGCCGGCTGGCCCAGCTTCCTGAGCGTTGGCAAGGGCTTCAGTTCGCGCCACTCGTGGTCGCCCAGATCCTCGCGATCCTCGGGGCGAGTCGGCTGACCCGTCGGCCCCCCACGTTGAAGGGGCCGGCGGACCCACGACCAGGATCAAACCTGGGTGTTGATCAGGAGTAAGACGGTCGTCGTGATCACCAGGATGCCGAGGATCCAGGAGCTGAGCCGGCCGGCGTGGAGCCAGATCAATCGCCAGTTTTCATGCCGGGACGCAGAGTAGACCAGGCTGATGGCGATCACCAGCGGAAGCACAAACCAGTAGAGATGAATCATTCCGAAGAAGATCATGCTGAGCCCTCCGCTTTGAGGCCTTCCAGCTTGACCTCGGAAGGGGCCGCAAGGGCCAGTTCCGCTTCCTCATCAAGGTCGGCGTAGGCAGGACCATCGAAGGCGTCGTAAATGGCCAAGACGTTCAGGAGGCCGGCCACGGTCGTGTAGATCGTTCCGACTTCGATGAGCTTCCCGTACCCCTGAAGGCCGTTGATGACGTTTGACGACGGTACTGCCATGAAGCCGCCCAGGATTGTCGGCAGGCCGTAGTATTCCAACGTGCTCTGCACCAAGGCGGGCAGGGCGGGAAGACCGACAAAGAACTGCCCGACGTAGTGGAGGCAGAACTTGTCCGGGTTCTGCATCGGGTTCACCCACCGCCAGTAGACGATTTTCCCGTCTCCCAGGGCGAACCCGAGAAAATAAAGACTCAGGATACAGAGGGCATAAAGAATGCCCTTGGCGGTTCGCCCTTGGTAGAGGTGCCCGGATCCAGGCACAAGCCATGCCAGGAACGCGGCAAGGTAACGGTTACGGAGAGGGACTGGAGTGATAGGCATGGGTTGTGAGAGCATCCCGGTCCCAGGTCCACCGCACGATCCATCGCCCCGACGGCGAGGTGCCCGACGTACTCGTTTAATCTTAACATGGCCGGGGAGTCCCCTTCCAGTCCGACCCGGCCGGCTCAGCCGCAGAATGCCGAGCGGCGGCATTCGCCGGAGACACCTTCGACGACCTCGGGGGGGATGATCTCGAGTCCACGCATCGCACCCGCCATCAAGGCAAGCGACGCGAGTCGGTCGAGGCTGCGGGGCACTCCTTCGGTCAACGCGTGGAGCCGGTGGATCGCCCGGGGGGTGAATACAGGCTCGTCACGTCCTGCCGCGGCGAGCTTGGTCGTCACATAGCGTTCGCACTCGGCCCGCATCAAGGAAGGGAGGAGAATCGACAGAGCCCAAGGATCCACCATTCGCTCATCGTCGTCCGAGTGGCGGAAAACCTGAATCACGGTGAGGCGTGCCGCCGGATGGGAGTCGGCATGCACGAGCCGGTCGAGATCGAGGCGATCGGCGGGCTCCACCAGGTCCTGGCAATCATCAATTGCCAAAATGACTTGCAACCGTTGCCAACGACAGAGCCGGAGCGCCTCACCCAGCCGCTTCCAGGCCACCCCTCGGCTGGCGCCGGCCGGAACCCGGGAACCGAGCGACTCGGCGAGTTCGGCGAACAGCGACGCGCCATCCACTGGACTCGAGACTCTCACGACTCGCCGCCAGGGACTCCGGATCTCGCCAAGCGCCTGGGCGAGAACCCGCGACTTGCCCATTCCCTCTTTCTCTTGGAGGATGGCCAGCTTTCGTCCCGACTCGATTGTCTCGACCAGCCGAGCGACCGCCTCTTGGTGCGCCTCGAGCGGGACGAACGGCGAGGACCGCGCATCGAACGGGTCGCGTGAGAGTTTCCAGTAACGCTTCCACACGGGACAGGGGCCTCCTCAACAAGCGCGGGCATCGGCATCGCGTTCCCTTCCTACGATCGGTAAAATCGGCCTTTTCCTTTGGCTTGAACCACAAATAAGGGGGAGGCGATGGCCGACCGCTTCTACTGCCCCGATCCCCCCGTCTCAGGCCATTTTACCCTCGAAGGGGACGAGGCACGCCACCTCCTCCGGGTGCGCCGGCTCGGCCTGAGGGATCAGGTCGAGCTGTTCGACGGTCGCGGGTATGCCACCTGCGCTGAGGTCACGGCCGTGGGGCGCGATCGGGTCGAGCTGACCGCCGTCGGAACCGCGTTGGCCGACCGACCTCTGCCCTGCCGGCTGACCCTGGCGACCGCCGTTCCCAAGGGCGAGCGATTCGACTGGTTGATCGAAAAAGCGACGGAGCTTGGCGTAACCAGGCTCGTCCCGATCATTACCGAGCGATCGGTCGTCGACCCGCGCGACGCCAAGCTCGAACGGCTCCGCCGACGGGTCGTCGAAGCCTCCAAGCAATGTGGTCGGAATCGACTGATGGAAGTGGAACGGCCCACCCCTTGGTCCACGCTTCTCAAAAGTGTCGAGGATGACGTCCGCCTCATGGCCCACCCAAACGGAAGCCCACGCGGGCGATGGCCGCGCAGCCGGAATGGCCAAGGCGCGTCGGTGACTCTCGCGGTCGGCCCCGAAGGGGGATTCAGCGACGTGGAAGTGGACGAGGCGCAGGCAAGCGGATGGTCGATCGTGGGCCTGGGTCCAACCATCCTGCGGATCGAGACGGCCGGGCTCGTCGGCGCGACGTCGGTCCTCGCTCAGTATGAGGGGGGGGACGAATGAGCGGACTCGTCGTGGCCGCCGCAGGTCTGCTGCTGGGTCTCGGGGCCGGGGTCCTCGGCGGTATGTTCGGGATCGGCGGAGGACTGATCATCGTCCCCGCCCTGATCCTGTTCTTTCACGACTCTCCGAAAACCGCAATCGGCACGCCGCTCTTCGCCCTGATCTGGCCGGCGGGCCTGCTCGGGGTCGTCGAGTACTGGAAGACCGGTCATGTCCGACCCGTCCAGGGTGCCTGGATCGCCGTCGGATTTCTCCTCGGCGGCTATCTCGGCGCCAGAATCACCCTGTCGATCCCGGTCGCCACCGTGAAACGAGGCTACGCGGTCTTCCTCCTGATCGTGGGAGTCTACTTCCTCTTTTCGGCCTCCTCAGAGTCGAGCAGGCCGCTCAAGATGCCCCCTTTGAACCCTGCGACGGATCCGTTCCGGGATCAGGTCCACTGACCGCCCGATTTGTCTTGATAGATCGACCAGACGTAGCCATCGGGGTCTTTCAAGGCAAATTCACGCCAGCCCCACGATTGGTCGGTGGGTTCGCTCGAAACGCTGAGCATCGCCCCCTCGTCGAGGCAATGCTGATAGAAGGCATCGATATCATCAACACGCAACTGCAGATGAATGCCGACGCCCGGCCTGGTATCGGCGAATTCGGCGGCGTGCGCCTCGCGCGGATGAAGCATCAGGCTAAAGTCGCCAATCCGCAAGATCGCCAGGCTGATCGGGGCGCCTTCTTCCTCGGCATGGATCTGCGCAACCTCGGCACCGACGACTTCATTGTAAAATTCAAGCGACTTGAGCACGTCCTCCACATACATGAAGACGCTAGTAACTTGCCCCGCCATCCGCATCCCCCTCTCGCCTGCCAGGAAGTTCACCTGCCGGAGAATACCCCGAAGGACCTTTTCCCGCAACGGCGCACGTGGGGTGAATCAGGTGGGTCCCACCGCTTAAACGCCCAGAACGCTCATACTCCGCACTGTCTCGTTCGAAAACGAAGCGAGCGTTCGCTCCATCTCAAGTCCCTCACAAGGAAAACTACTCCTCTCCCAAATGCACGTTTCCCGTCGATGTCGGTGTCATCGCTTCGCCACAGCAGGTGAAGGACTGAACGCTCATCGAGCAGGTGCAGGGATTGATAATCTCGATCTCCGAACCGCATTTCCGACACTGAAGCCGCTGACCGGCCGGCAACTTGACCCGATTACTCGCGTTGGTCGCTTCGATCTTCGTCGTCATCGCTCGGCTCCCCCGTGGAATGGATGGCCCGATCCATAGTGCCCTGCTGTCCCTCATTTAGGGCGGACGTCTCCAGAGGATCGTGCCTCAGGAGGTCGCGTTGGCCCATCTCCCCGACGGCCTTGCTTGCTTGTCGAGGACTCGAACCACAGGACAAAGGCATCGACAATTCCAAAGATCCAAACGATGCAAACGCCAGACCCAAATGAGGAGAAGCGAGGGACTCGGCCGTTTAATGTGCCTCGGCGACCGCGAAGAAATCCACGGTCTCGCGGATGGCGGGAAGGAGGTATCCAGCCGCAGAGTAGTGGCCGCAGTCAAACCAATGGATGGGCGGTCGACCTGCGCCCTCCCAAAGTGCCTTGGCTGACGCCGGTGGGATCACCTCATCGACATTTCCGGCCATCATGAAAAGGCGCTTGCCGATCAGCCGATGGGCATAGGTCAGAGGATCGAACGGAGTGGTCAGCGTCTTGAAATCGGCCTGGGTTCGCCCTGATTTCAGCCAGAGTTCGCGATACTTGGCCGCCTCGGGCATCTCCCAGAGGATCCGCGCCAGGTCGCCCCCCGCCAGGAGCAAGGCCGCCTGATTGATCGTGGGATCATTCGCCGCAGCCAACGAGGCGACGATTCCCCCCAGGCTGATCCCGGTCACGCCCAACTGCTTGGGATCGACCTCGGCTCGACCCGCCAACCAGGCCGCCGCCCGTCGGACGTCGCAGACCCCTTGCCGCATCGACAGCAAGGACCGGTCCATGTCAGCGGAGAGGAACTTCTTATCACTTCCCGCCGGCCGCCGCTCTCCGTAGTAGGGGAGCTTGACGAACAGCGCGGCCACCCCGCGCTGGGCGAGCCGGGCCGCCAGGTAGCGGGAGAGGGCGAAATCAGCGCCGAGAATATGCAAGACGACCACCGCCGGGCGTCGCCCCGGCCCCACCGGACGGAAATACTCGGCGTGGACCGTATTGTTCTCCGGGTCAGGAGTCGTGATCGGCGACGGGAACCGAACGGCGGAAACCGAAAACAACGGCTCGGTCCGGATCGTTTCGCATTCGTAAGGGAACCGGGCCGCGGACAGACGGAAGAGTTCGGGAACGTCGGCTTCCGCCATCGTCGGCTGAAAGCTTGCTTCACCACGCTCCAGTTCCACCCCGCCCAGAGTGATCGTTAGGATCAGCAATAGTCCGTTCATCCGAGGTCCAGTTCCCGCAAAGAAAAGGGATCGAGTGAAATCCATCTGCCGTGCAGGCTCGCTTGACCTTCCGCAAATCAATGGCGGCCGGCCGGAGCGGAGGCGCTGCTCGGCCTGATGCCCTCCGACACCATGGTGGATGCGCCCGGGGGCCCGGGAGAGTCAGGGAGAGGATCCTGCGAAAGGCCCATGGCCGAGTCCTCCGCGACAGGCGACTTCCAATCGAGACTCATGAGCTCGGCCCATCGGTTCAGCTCGGGAACCGTCTGGAAGACCAGTTTCATGGTGACGGCGATCGGCATGGCAAGGATGAGCCCGACGAGGCCCCAGAGGAAGCCCCAGAAGAGGCAGGCGATAAGCACCGTGGTCCCGTTCATGTCGAGCGATCGGCCCATAACGAACGGCGTCACGACGTACCCCTCGATCCCAACCGCCGCGAGATAGACCGCCGCCACGATCAGGGCGTCGCCGATCGAGCCCGACTGCCCCAGCGTGATCAAGGTCGGCAGACCTCCCCCAATCATCTGGCCAACGTAAGGGATGAAGTTCATCAAGCCCGCGAACAGGCCGAGCGCAAAGGGAAACTTTACGTTCAAAACCCAGAGCGACAGGGCCAAGACGATCCCGAGCCCAAGGTTGATGATCGTCCGAGCCACCAGATAGTTGCGGATCTGCCGGGTCAAGCGGCCGAGGATCCGGGCCGCCGCATTCGCATCGCCGGGACTAGCCGCGAAGAAGCGGATCACCTTCGTCGTCAGCATGTCGCTCTCGGCGAGCAGGAACAGGACGAGAATCAGGATGAAGAACCCCTGGGCCACCCGGATCGACAAGTCAGCCAACCCGATGCTCAAGGAGTCGATCACCATCGCTCGGTTCGCGTCGCCGAGGAGGTCGATCGTCCCCGGCTCGGGCAAGATCCCCCGCATGGAAGGATGGTCGCGAATCATGTCATTGATGCGATGACTGATTCGCCCTGAGAGCCGTTCGATGTCCGCCGGAAGCGTGTTAGCTGCCTGAACCAGGCTCTCCGCCGTCAGGCTCGCGACATAGAGTCCACAAAGCACGGTCAATAAGAAGAGGACAACCGCCGCTCCCGTCGGACTCAAGGGGAGTACGCGTCGGAGCAAGGTCGTGACCGGATGGAGCATGCACGCCAAGACGAGCGCCAGCGCGATCGGAATGAGGATCGCCTTGAGCAGGTAGAGTGCGGCAATCACACCAAGAGTGGCCAGAACCACCAGGGAGGGGCTGGTCAGTTTGGTGACTCGATCCACTCCTTTACCTCCTCGACCGACCACGCACTTTGCTCATCCTTCACGCTGGATCTATCATCACTCGCCGTCGCGAGCTTGGCAAGAGTCGGAAGCGACGCTCCCTCGCGCCGCCTCGATCCGCTCCAGGTCGGCAAACCGGCGGAGCAACCCCTTCAGGGTCGTGTCGGCGGCTGGCACCACCCCCTGGATTGCTTCGTCAGTCGACCCAATCGCCGGAACAATCCCATCCCAGGCCAAACGCAACGGCCAGCCGAGCGATTCGGCCGTCCTGTTGAATCGCTCCTGGAGTCGAAGCGCCCAGACCACTCCCCAGTGATCGCGGAACCAGAGCCAGGTTGCATCGAGTCCAGCGCGAGGCCGGCCGGCTCGATCCTGGCTCCAGAACGCCGTCCAGGCCGCAACCGCCAGGCTCCACGGAACGACGGACCAGAGTCTTGCCCCTTGATTCAACTTCCATTCGCTTCGCGTGAGCGCGAAATACTCACAGACGAACCCGAGCCCGAGCCAGGCCGCCGCCCGCCCATAGCGGGTCGGCAGGTAGTTGGTCACACCCGCAATCACGACGAGCACGTAGAACAGACTCCAGGGGGCGTCGAGCCGCAAACGGCTCAAGCCCTGTGCCTTCCGGGCCCACCCCGGACCCTCGAGCCATGGGATCAGAAAAACGAGAACGAGCAGCGCCATCAAGATCGCCCAGGCACCACCGCCGGGCCGACGCGCATTCAGGACCGAAATCAGCGCCGCAAACGAAGCGAGCACGGTGAGGTAGACGAGATGACCCGCCATCGGCCGACCCGAGTTGAGCGGCTCCAAGCCGGCCAACCCCTGCGAGATCAGGCCGATCAACAGGGCGAGGCCGGCCCAGGCCACGGCCGGCCGAAGCTCCGTCCCTCGAGCGCCTCGCCAGGCCGCCAGCCAAGGGACGACCGCCGTCGCCAGCGCAAGACCAACGCAGACAGGGGCCCACCGAGGCGCAACGATTAGGGCCAGGCCCCCGGTCGCCAAGAGGATTCGAATCCCCATGCTCCTTGAGCTCAAACGACGTGCTCCAATGTAAAATTGGGTGACGGTGAGAAAATAGCTAAATTTCTCGTCCCCCTTCGAAAGGATCTCGTACACTCAATATGTAGGGTCACGATTGGCGACAGGAAGGGACGGGGCACCATGTTAACGGCGACCATTGGAACCGCCTTGATTTTTTGCCAGTCCGCGCTCGGCGGTCACGGCCATCATGGGGCAAAGGTCGGGGCTTGCGAAAGCTGCGGCGAGAAAAATGGGGTGGTTCTCGCGACCATTTCGCGGCTTCAGACCTCCCCGCGATGGCGGGATCGCGACGACGCGGCCAATGATCTTCGTGATTTCGATTGGCGATGCCACCCCGAAGTGGTCGGCGCCCTGGCGTTCACCCTGTTAAACGACCCGGAAGAAGAGGTCCGCGAAGAGGCTGCCGAGTCGTTGGCGAAGATGGCTCCTTGCCTCCCGGTAGCCCACGCCGCACTCAGCCAGGCCGCAGAAAATGACCGTCACTATGCGACAAGACGCTGGGCCCGGAAGGGCTTGAAGGCACTCCGGGGCCGCTGCGAAGGGACCTGTGAAGTCTGCGAGCCGGGCACATCCGACGCGATCGTCCTCCCGACTTCCATCGTCGGCGAAACGTTTGCTCCAGGGCTCCCGCTCATCCCCGGCAAGACTTTGGGAGAACCGGCGTTCGAGTCGAGCGTGGAGTCATCCACTTCTCTGGCACCCCTGCCGCCGGACTCACCCGTGGAGTCGTTGCCCCTCGCGCCGGTCGAAGCTTCCCCCATTCCGCCGGCCGATTCGGGCGACATGTCGCTCGAACCGTTGCCGCTCGACCCTCCCGGCCCGTCGGCCGCCAGGTCGACCGCGAAACCAGGGCGACCCGTCGAGACCAAGAAAGTGGCGCAAGCCCCGAGTCGTCGGCGCAACCTGCCCCGGTTCATCCGGATTCCGTCGTCGCTTCTGGATCGCTGAGCGGGTCGATCATTGCCGTTGCAGAACCCCGCGAGTCATTGACGATGGGTCGCGGGCCACCTTCTCGGCAAAGACGCGGAACGACGCCACGATCGGACGGAGAGCTCCAAAAATCTCGTTGGCCGTGATCGACATCTTGTTCATGTTGTCGTGAAGCTCACTCTCGAGCAAGAGCTTCTGAATGCTCCCGTCCGGATTGAGCCGACCCCGCCCATCGTTGAGTGCCCTGGTCAACAAGCTGAGGTCGCTCGCGATCAAATTGAGACGGCGGAGCGTCACCCCGAACTCCGTCGAGGGCATGGTATTGGCAGGGGCCCCAAGGTCCTTGAAGAGCGGCGAGGCGCTGGCCATCCCCGCGTCGAACCGGGCGAAGCCCGACGAGAACCGGTCGATCCCTGTCTTCAGAGCCGCCTGAGTGGCCGGGTCGAGCGTCTCGTTCACCTTCTGCGAGACCTCCCGGAGGTTCGCGACGGCCGGTTGGAATTCCTTCTCGTTTGCGAGGATGAACCGGTCGATCCCGTCTGCCGCCGAAGCCACTCGGCGCCCCGTCTGCGTCCAGATATCGATGAATTCGCCGATCTGTTCCGCGCTTTTCGTCATCTTGGCAATGCCGTTGGCGGCCAGGTCGATCGCCTGCAAAGTGGACCCCGCCTTTTCGAACGCCTTGGTGGCAGCAGCCAGCGCCTTGGACGGATCGGGGGCGATGGCCCCCTCAATCACAGGCGCTCCGACGGGGGTCTTGGACATGGCCAGCAAGCCAGGACCAGTCCCCGGTAACAGGTCGATCGTCACGTCGCCGATCAAGGAACGGGACAGGTGCGGAACCGTCCCTGACTTGATCCTGTATTTCCTCTCCAGCGAGAGGGTGACGAGCACCCCGTCCGGCTTGTTCGGCCGGTCGTCGAAGACGATCGAGGTGACGACGCCCACGCGGATCCCGCTCTTGCGGACCGGGATCCCCTCGGCCACTCCCGGTGCCTCGGAGTAGTGCACGACGACGTAGCCATGATCGCGGAACAGTTGGGGAGACTCGCCGAACCAGACGATCAGCATGGTCAGGACCAACCCCGCCACGATGACGAACATCCCGATCCGGAACTGCATGACCCGTTCGTTCATGAACATCCTCTCTCGGGAAGCAAACGGCTAGCTGTTGCCTCGGTTCTGGGCCATTTCTCGGAGGCGTTCGCCTGCCTCGCCCCGGACAAACTGCCGAACGCGCGCATCGGGGTGGTCTTCCAAAGCATCGGGGGGGCCATCATAAAGAATCTGCGACTCTCCGGCGGGGAGCCGAGCCAACGGATAGAGCATCACGACCCGGTCGGCCACCTTGAGGACGGTCTTCATGTCGTGGGTCACCACGATCCCGGTCGCCTTCTTGGTCACCGCCGTCTGGAGAATCAGTTCATTGATCACGTCGCTCATGATTGGATCGAGGCCGGTGGTCGGCTCGTCGTAGAGCATGACTTCAGGGTCGAGGGCAAGCGCTCGGGCCATGCCCACCCGCTTTCTCTGACCCCCGGAAAGCTCGGCCGGCTTCTTGTGTTCGAGACCGCTCGGTAACCCGACTTCCTGCAACCGGTCGGCGACGATCCGACTCAAGGTCTCTTCGTCGTAAAGGTTGTGCTCACGGGGCCCAAAGGCCACGTTGTCATAGATCGTCAGGCTGTCGAAGAGGGCGGCCATTTGAAAAAGGAAGCCGAACCGAAGCCGCGTCATGGTCAGCTCATGCTCGTCGAGCGTGGCCAGGTCACGGCCATCGAACTTGACGATGCCTCGCGTGGGACGCAACAGACCGATCATGAGCTTGAGCAAGACCGTCTTGCCGCATCCGCTCTCGCCGATCACGCAGAGCGTCTGGCCCGCGTGAACACGCAAGGTGATATCGCGCAAAACCGCCTGCTGACGGAATCGCATGGTCAGGCCGAGCATCTCAATGATTGCCTTGGACCCGCCCCCGCCCTGCGGCTGTGGCGGATGCTCAGACCCGCCCCCACTCATATCAGCCCCCCCGCTTGCGGCCAGATAGACCGGTACACGGCGTTCCAGGCGATCCCAATCGTCAAATCGAGAAACAAGATCGCGATGAATGAGTAAACGAAGGCCTCGGTCGCAGCGCGTCCGACACCTTCCGCGCCCGCTCGGGAATGGAACCCCCGATGGCAACTGATCAACGCAATCGCTGCGCCGAAGAAAAAGCTTTTGAAGACGCCCGCAAACAGGTCCATCCCACCGACATATTCGCGCGAGTGCTGCCAGTAGGCGAAGGAGTCGACCGCGAGGAGTTGGGTGCTGATCACCGCACCACCGATGACTCCCATGAAGTCGGCCATGAGCGTCAGCAGCGGAATCAGTAGAAAACAGGCGAGAAAGCGGGGGACCACCAAGTAGTTGATCGGGTTGGTACCGAGCGCCGAGAGGGCATCGATCTGCTCGGTCACACGCATCGTCCCGAGCTCGGCCGACATCGCCGACCCAACCCGGCCCGCGAGCATCGTCGCCGCCAGCACCGGCCCCAGTTCTTTCACCAGCGAGATATTGATCACCGAGCCGAGCCGGGTGGCCAGTCCCATCATCGCGAACTGGCTGTGAGCCTGGACCGCGAGGACCATACCGATGAACGTTCCCGTGATTGCAACGACCGGGACGCTCGAGACGCCGATCGCGTAAAAGCTCGGGACCAGGGTTGACCACTTGGGCCGTCGACGAAAGAGCCAGGAAATGGTGAGCGCCGAGAAGAGTCCGACGTCGCCGATATCGGCGACCATGTCGAAAATCTGCTCGCCCACGCGATGGACGGGCGTCGCGTGAAACGCCGGATTTGAGGCGGGCGGCGAGGCGACGGCCATCCTGTGGACGCTCCTTCTGAAACCATTTCGCGAGTATTCAAGACTCGAGACGGATGAAAGGCGAGCGCGTCTAGTCGGCCGCGAAACTCCCTTCCCTGGGCGTTTTGGCTATTCTCGGCATTTGCTCGATTATTGGCAAGACCGACTGGCGGGCGAAGCATGCCTTGATCTCGTCCTGGTTGCCCAGCGCCGGCCCTGTCGAGGCAAGCCCGGGGAGTGACGCGGTTTGCGGCGTCTCACTTTGTCTAACGGGTGTAGATCCTTTTTGTACCGAATTCGTTTCGCAGGCCTGCGACAAGGCGGTTCCAGACTGTCCGTTGGAGCCTCATTCTTGCGGCATGCGACGGTGATCGAGACGCGTTGGAAATCAGTTGCCACCCTTGCCAGGGCCGATCGCTGAATTCCGGGGAAGGCTTACATCGCTGGAACCTTTATCTCGGCGGTTGGGACTGGTAGTCTCTCCGTGCCACCACCCCTCGGCTTAGACCAACGTGCGGTCGGTCCGGAAAACCCCAGTCGTCTCGGCCGGTGGGGGCAGGAAGTCATCACCGCAACAGTAACAACATCAACGCAATCAGGAGCTCCGATCTTGAGGAACCGCTCGGCCTTCGTCGCTTTCGCCCTTGTCTTCGGGCTCGCGCTGCCGGTTTTTGCGGCGGACACACCTGAGCCCGTACGGATGGGCTGCGGTCAGATGACCTTCGACACGGTGCCGGGCTGGGGCCTCGGCCCGGACGGAAAATCCGTGATCGGGCCAACCCACGGCGGCGTTGCCGTCGATAAGGACGGCAACATCTACACGAGCGCCCATGCCGGTGTCTTCGTCTTCTCACCCGAAGGCAAGGTACTACGCAGCTTCCTCGGCGATAAATATTCCGACATGCACGACATCAAGATCCGCGAGGAAGCGGACGGTGAGTTCATCTACGGCGCCCGCAACGCCAACGCCGAAGGGATCAAGTTCAACGCCCGGACCGGCGACATCGCCCTGAAGCTACCGTTCCCCGAGGAATCGGGTCTCAAGCTGACGAAATTCAATCCCACGGCGATCACGGTCGCCCCAAATGGCGATATTTTCCTGTCCGATGGCTACGCGAGCGACCACATCTTCAAGTTCGACAAGACCGGCAAATACCTGATGCATTTCGGAACCAAGGGAAACGGACTCAAGGAATTCAACACCGCCCACGGGATGACGCTCGACACACGCTACAACCCGCCCCGCCTGCTGATCTGCGACCGCAACCACGAGCCCAAAGGCCGTCTGCTGCACTATGACCTCAATGGAGAGTTCATCGCCGAGGTCGTGACCGGCCTGGGAATGCCGACATCGGCCGCAGTCCAGGGAGACTACGTCTCCGTGCCGGACTTGCATGGGCGCCTGGTCATCCTCGACAAAAGCAACACGATCATCGCGGTTCTCGGCCATAACGCGGACCCCGCAAAGCGAGTGAATTACAATGTGCCGCAAGCGGACTGGATCGAGGGAATCTTCAGCGGCACGCACGGCTCGTCCTGGGACAAGGACGGCAACCTGTACGTCCAGGATTGGAACGTTGCAGGCCGCATCATGAAGTTGGTGCGCGTCAAGTAGTCGATGACACTTGATTCACAGGGGCCGAATTCAGGTCCAGAACCAGATTCGGCCCTTGAGCCTCGACAGTTCCTACGTGCCCCGTTTCTACTCCCGCCAATTGTCGAAATCACACGACCCGGGAGTGCCGCACTGGCCGCCGATGAACGATGGGCGGGATCTCATCCTGCGTGATGTATTCCGGCCGAGCCTTTATTCAAAAGAAAAAAACGCCCCCATCCTTGACCCGCGGGGGCCAAGGATGGGGGCGTTGGCGAAGCTTCCTGGTCAATCGAGCAATACTCAGGATCGCTTGGCGATTGCGTGATCCGACCCTTCGGGAACCTCGTCCGACTTGTAGTCGAACCAACGCTCGTCGAACTCAATCCGCCGCTTCTGCTTCATCGCCAGGTTGCTGGTCAAGGCGATGACCGCGTCGGCGAGGGCCACTTCACCTCGGCAGCGAGGCTGGTGATCCTTGTCTTCGTGGTAGTTCGACTCGTTGCCGTGGCGAATGCAGTAGGCGAAGTGCTCGAGCTCCTCGCGGTAACCGCGCGACGGGTCAGCGGTGGCCAGGCCCCCCAGGGCGGTGGCCGCGGACGGGCCTGACGTACTCGGGCTGGCTTCGACCAGCGGCTTCTTGCCGGCCTTCTCCAGCGCGATGCTGGTCAAGCGCGAGATCGCGGAAGCGCCTGCTTCCTTGTAGAGCAGGATTTCCTTTTCCTCTTCGATGATCATGGTCCCACGAGAACCCATGATCGTCTCGCCGTACTTCTCGAACGAGTTGGTGTTGATCGAGGAGTAGGTCACGACGACGTGGTCGTTCTTCGCCTTGCCGGGGAACTCGAAGGTGACGAAAACGTGGTCGTCCACTTCACGG
Organism: Singulisphaera acidiphila DSM 18658; assembly: GCF_000242455.2. Lineage (GTDB taxonomy): Bacteria > Planctomycetota > Planctomycetia > Isosphaerales > Isosphaeraceae > Singulisphaera > Singulisphaera acidiphila. The sequence continues at coordinate 1,927,356 of NC_019892.1, read as the reverse complement.
CCATCGGTGTAGAGGTAAGTGCCGCCGATGCCCGTTACGGCCATCGGGTGCTTCTTGCCCAGGAAGATCGAGCAGGCGTCGAGCTGGTGGCTGCCGAGTTCGGCCATCAAGCCGGCGCCGGTCTTGTTGTAGAGCCTCCAGCGGACCAGTTGGTCGAGACTGTCATAGCCGTACTTTTTGAAATCGATTTTCTTGTCGAGGTCGTCGATCTTGGGCTTCCAGCCGTCGAGATAGACGATGCTCCCGTCCTCGTCCCGGAGCGGGACCGGCAGGCCGGTCTCGGGGTCATAGACCGGTTTACCGTCCTTGAGCATCGGCGCTGGGCGTGCGTTGTTCCGGTGCCAGAGGGCGCGGATGTGCCGGATGTCACCGAGGAGGTCGTTCTGGACGAGGTAGTTGGCGTTGTCGTAGAGCACCGAGTAATGCCGCTGGTGACCGATGGCCAGCAGCTTGTTCGTCTCGCGAGCGACCCGGCACATCTCTTTGCATTCACGGACGTTATGCGCCATCAACTTTTCGCAGAAGACATGCTTGCCCGCTTTCATCGCCTCAATGGCGATCGGCGCGTGGAGCCAGAGCGGCAAGGCGATCACGACCACCTCGACGTCCGGATCCGCGAGCATCTCCTTGTGGTCGGCGTACTTCTTGAGCTTCTTGACGTCGTCGGTGGTGTACTGCTTGTGCGCAGAGAACTCTTTGATGGCCCGAGCCTGGTTGGACGGCCTGATGTCGCAGAAGCCGATGTAGTTCAGGTAGTCGCGGTTATGATCGTGGATCATCGCTCCGCAACCTTCGTTGCCCGTGCCGATGATCGCGGCGCGGACCGGGGGCCGGTCCAGCTTCTCGTAGCCGAAGTAGAAGGCGCCAAGGGCCGGTGTCGCGGCGGCCGCCTTGAGCATGTCGCGGCGGGAAACGCCGAGCACGCGGTTCGCATTCTCGCGGCCCAGGGTACGCTGCTCGGGGGTCAAGCTGCCCATTTTGATGAATCCCTCTCGGGTCAGGAAGTCCTGGGATGGTTCAAACCGCTCAGGGTCAATTCGGAATCGGCCCGGTATCCGTGGCCTTGCGATCAAGACAAATGAGCCTGTCCGGGCTCACGCACGTGCCGACTCGGATTCGGCAAGTTCACGAGCCAGCTCACGGCGGCGACGGCGGGCGCCGAAGAGCAGGGCGTCGAGCCCGATCCAGGAGCCGGTCGGAAGGCAAGCCAGGGCAAGGCACGCGAGCATCTCGATCAGGTTCTTATTCACAATGAAGTAGTGCCCCTCGGCCATCGGATTCGGCGGCAAGCCGGGCCAGGGGGGCATACTCAAGTAGATCTGTCCGAGGAAGACGGCACCGGCCAGGGACGCCAGCGGGGTGAACAGCCCGAGAATCAGGCAGCCGCCCATGATGACCAGGCCCCACATCGTCGACAGGTTGACCCAATCGATCGTGGTTCGCGGTGGTACGTAAGGGCCGGCGGCCTCGCGTACCTCGGGAGTCGCCAACTGAGCGACGGCATCACGCAAGGTCTCGCCTCGTGCATCCAGATCGGCGATTAGCGCCCTGCGATCGACGTCGAGATCTTTCCGCTTGGCGGCGGCCCGCTCCCGCTCATACGAGAGAGCGTTGGGGTTTTGTTCGATCTTCTGGACTTTTCCCAGCTCGACGAAGTACTTCCGTCGATTCTCTTTCGTTTCATGATCCTCGAACCAGATGTCGGCGTAGTCTTCGCTCTCTTTCAAGAGGAGCTGAGCCTTGTCGTTCTGCGCCTGGTCGAAGTGATAATGCTTGGCGATCTGGTCGACATCGGCCTTCCAGCTTGCCTTGCGATCATCGGGGTTGAGTTTGTGAATACTGTTCACATCAGGGATGAGCCCACGGAAGGTGGGCGCAAGCGGCCCGGTCGAGAACCGCAGGTAGGGTTCGGCCGTGAAGGACTTCCCGGCTTTCCGCGTGGTCTCGACTTTCTCCAGCCCTTCGTAGAGGAAATGCCAGCCGATTGCAATCCTCAAGAGCACGAGGAAGAGCGCCCCAAGAAATCCGGGATAAAAACGTCGCGAGGCAGCCAGGGGAGTCCTCCTTTGCTCAAATCAACGAGCGAACCAGGAAAGAGACTTTCGGTCCCCTTGTCTCAGGGGTCCCGTAAGAAATCATCATCGGTCAGGCCGAAGGTGACGATCGACGGCGAGCCATCGGCGTCTCCTTCATTCACGAAAATCGCGCCGATCTCCGGATGGGCGGTCACGTAAGACGCCGCAGCCGCAGGGCCAAGCAAGTAGAAGGCGGTAGAGAGGGCGTCGGCCTCGGCCGCCGTAGGGGCCAGGACGGTGACGCTGGCCGGGCCAAACGCAGGTTCGCCGGTCCTTGGGTCGAGGATATGGCCGTAGATCCGACCGTCGGACTCGAACCGCTGAAAGTCGGTGCCCGACGTTCCCATCCCTCGGTTCCGCAGCCGGAGGATTCCGAGCGGAGTCTCGGGCTGAAATGGGTTGCGTACGGCGATCTCCCAACGGCCCCCGAATTGACCGGGCGGAGAGCCGAGAGCGTAGAGGCTCGATCGTCCCCCGTGGATCAAGGCCGAGGTCGGCCACCAGTAGCCCTTGACGACCTCGGCGGCAGCGTCGATCGCGTAGCCCTTGCCGATGCTCCCAAGATTGATCGCCACACCAGCGCGGTCGAACGTCACCGTGCGGCGTTCAGGGTCGAGCGACAAGTGATGCTGACCGGTCCGCTCCCGGGCGTCGGCCAAATCCTGAGGACTGGGAACCCGCCGAGGACCTTTGAAGAACCCCCAGGCCTCGGAGAGCGCCCCCGTCGTCACGTCGTAGGCCCCGCCCGTCGCCCTGCCCAGTTCCAGGGCGAGTTCGAGCAGACGGAAGAGGCCTGGCTCAACCTCAATCGGGCCGCGATGGGCCGCCGCATTCAGGCGACTGACCTCCGAATCGTCGCGGTAGACCGTCAACTGGGTCTCGAGCTCGTCGATCCGGTCGAGCACCCGACCCACCAGGTCCGCCCCGCCCGGGGTATTGGCCGCGATCCGCACCTCGAAATAGGAGCCCATCGCCGGTCGAGTCGCCTTGATCAGGTCGCCGGAGCTCGGGCGATCGCTCGAGACAGGGTTCGAGACAGGCGTAGCGTCGTTGAACCGCCGAAGGCGCAACAAGTCGCGGCGGTTGACGCGGGGACGCGGGTGCCTCACAGAACACCTCGGCAACCAAAAAAAGGGCAAAAGGGGAGGCGAACTCATCTGAGAACGGCTGCGGCCACGGGGAAAAGACGACCGTCGGCCGTTGCGGGGGGCGAGCCTTTACTCAGTATAACCGATCATGTTCCGGCGAAAAGGGGGATGCCGCCCGTTCCCTCCGACCGTACGACGGGAAACGAGGCGTGTCCTATGGTTCCTTTTGAGGAGTGACTGCCCCGCGCCCAAGGCGTTTTGCGAATCGGATTTCAGAAAGCGTGGACGATGACGTGGATCCGCCGGTTGGCTCCGGGAATGCCGGACCTGGTCTTTGGCATCGTCTTGGTCATGGTCACGGTCGGTTGCCGGACCAGCCTCTTGAATGACCCGGGGACGTTCTGGCACGTCCGACTCGGCCGCGAAATTCTGCGGACGGGGGACGTTCCTCGGTTCGACACCCTTACTTACACCAGGGAACTCACCCCCTGGGTCGACCAGTCTTGGGCGTTCGACCTGGCCCTGGCCGCGTTCGTGGACCGTTGGGGATGGTCGGCGGCGATCGCGGCCACCGCCCTCGCCCTAGCAACCCTCTACGGGAGTCTCGCACGCGGGCTCATGCGTGATGGAATCCCCCCCCTGATCGCGACGGTGGTCACGATTCTGGCGGCTGGGATCGGCTCGATCCACTTCTTGATCCGCCCGCACCTCTTCACCTTGCTCTTCGTTTTTTGGGTTCTCCGGCTCTGCCAACGCCAGCACGAGCGAAGCGATAAGGCCGTTCTGCTCGTGCCATTCTTGATGGTGCCCTGGGCCAATCTTCACGGTGGGTTTCTTGCCGGCCCCCTCATCGTCCTCACCGCCACCTTCGGGCACGCAATCTCAGGTCCCTGGGACGCATCAAGAAAACGCAATCTTTGGAAATTCGCAGCGGCCTTTGTGCTTTGCTTGCTGGCCCCGCTGATCAATCCGTACGGGATCGGCCTTTACCAGCACGTGTTCCATTTGCTCGGATCGAGCGGTGTCACGCAACTGATCGCGGAGTACCAGCCGATTCCGTTTGGCCGGCCCGAGTTCCGCCTGATCGAATGGGTTATCCTCGCCCTGATTGCCTTGCCGACCTTCTCCACAAGGCGGTTGGACCGCTACGACCTGGCGCACGGTTTGGTCTGGCTCCATTTTGCGCTGGGGTCGGTCCGCCATGCCCCTCTCTTTGCCCTGGTCATCGCGCCGGGCTTATCGAAGCTCCTGGAGGGCCTGCCGCTCGCCGCGCGCGAGTTCGGACAAGGCCGGGTCCGCTGGACCCTCTGGCCGCTGGCCACAGCGGCCGGGATGGGCCTCGCTCTCTGGTGCGGGATCGGGTTCGGAGGCTTCGACCCAAAAACGTGGCCGCTCGACGGGGTCGCGGTCCTCAATCAACAGCCGGTTGAGTCGCGTCTGTTCCACGAGCAAGACTGGGGAGGCATGATCGAGGCCGAATGCCGCCCCATCCGCCGCGCCTTCGTGGACGATCGGTTCGAGTTGTTCGGCAAAAAAGCCCTTCTCAACTACTTCGACGCCCTCCAAGGAGGACCCGACTGGGACGGCCTCTGCCAGCAAGAGCGGTTCCACCTGGTCTGGGTCAAACCCGACCGCGGCCTGGCCAAACGGCTCGCGAACGACCCTCAATGGCAGACCCTTCACCGCGACAGCGTCTCGGTCCTCTTCGGCCGAAAGGACGATGAGCCCCGACTCCGCGTCTCGAACCGCGACGAAGAAGGAAGCAGGGTCCTTGGCGACCCGCCCGGTTGATTCTCAAATGGCCTGGCCGTCGGGGGATTCCCGACGGCCAGGCCACAAGGGTGAGCTCGGCTTCGCGACTAGCACCCAGGGCGGGTTAGCGGCCGCTCATTTCCTTCCGGTCAACGCGTTGAGAATCAGCATCTCGAGCTGCTCGTACTGCCGCGCCTCTCGGAGTACCTCGACCTGCTTCAGGTCGAGTTCGCGAACGATCTCGAGCAGGCGCAGGAACATCGTCCTCGAGTTGCTGAGATGCTGCATCGAGTCTTCGACGGTGGTGGTGCGCATCGCCTTCACGTCGAGGCCCACGCATTCGCCGTTGCGGCCATACCCGTTGGTCTCGAGGGTCAGCACCTGGTCGAACGCCCGGCGCAGGTCGACGGAACCGAAGACCTTGTCCTGATCGTACTTGAGGCCGTTCTGATCGTTCAGGTGGACGCTCCAGAGCTTGTCGTGATAGAGTGCGTACGCCATGTCGTCGGCCGGATCCAGGCCCGCGAGAATGGAGTGAGCGCTCTCGATCAGAACACCGGAGCGGCTCGGGTCGACCGTCTTGTAGGCGATCCCGATCATGTGGCCGACGGTGGGCAGATAGGCCTGATCCATCGGCTCGTTGGGCTTGGCCTCGCCCATCACGCGGATGTCCGGGTCATGCTCGAGGATGGTGTTCCAGGCTTCGACGATCCGCCCGACCGCGGTCTTGGCGTCCTTGGCCTCGCGGATGTAGGTTCCTTCGCGAGCAAGCCAGAGCACGTAGTTGCGGCAGCCGACTTCGCGGGCGATATCGACGGTTCGCTTGGCCCGATCGAGGGCGTACTTGCGGTCGCTCGCGCTGTTGGATGTGAATCCGCCGTCGACCGTTCGGGGATCTTCCCAGAGCCGGGGGGCGACGATCTCGACGAACAGGCCCTCGCCGTCGAGCATCGACTTGACCTGGGCCACCCCTTTGAGCGTGGCAGGCCAGTCGAGGTCGGCCGAAACGATGTCATCGTCGTGCATTTGTACGGCATCGAAGCCGAGTTCTTTGTACGCTCTGATCTTGCGGGCGAAGTCGATTTCTTTCCGGGCAGGGGGGCCAAAGGGGTCGGCGCCAGTGCTAATGTTCCAGGGGCCGAAAGAAAACCGGTAGTTGGTGGGCGAGGCACCGTTGGCCATGAGCGTCAATACTCCTAGAATCAGGGCAAGTACCGAGAGATCAGGATCGATTCGTTTCCCCTGGTCCTTTGCAGACCCTCGGCGAAACTTTGGCCCTAACTTAGCGAGCCTTCGCGTCTTTTGCGCGATCAATTTTTTTTGGCGAATGATGGCCGGCCGAGAGGAGCGGGAACTTCATGCGGCTCTGGCATCTCACTCTTGCGATCGTCCTGATCGCACTGGTCTTGACGGTCGCCCAAGACGCCGTCGGCATGGTGGCGATCGTTGTTTTCATCACGGGCCTGGGTGAGGCCGTGGTCGGCACGACCGCGATCATAGCGCTCTTCCAGACGCTCGGCTCACTCGGCGAGGCCAAGGGGCTCAGTGCCCATGCCGAGGCGGTTGTCGCCACCACCGTCGTGCTCGCGGTTTCCACGGCAATCATGACGGGGTGGCTGTTCATCGGTGCCTGGATCGTTCAGGCCGTCGTGGCTTGAACGTGCGTTTCTTTCGATTGTTGCGGGGTTTTCCATGGGTTCGACTGCCTACGTCCCTGAATCGTTTCCTCGGCGCTGGCTTCCGGCTGATGCCGAGCTGACCACCTGGGAGAAGATCGAACCCTGGTACCGGCGGCTCCTCGACCAACCGATCGCGTCGTCGGACGATCTGGAGCAATGGCTGTTCGCCGTCGGCGAGCTCAACGCGGCGGTGGGCCAAGTCGGGACCAAACGGTACGTGGCAATGACCTGCCAGACCGACGATCCCGAGCGCGAGGCGGCCTACCTCGAATTCGTGCGCGACATCGAGCCACGCCTCAAGCCGCTCCACAATGAGATCCGGACCAAGTACCTCGACTCGCCCTATCGCTCAGCCTTGCCGAACGCGCGCTACCACGTGTTCGACCGCGCCCAGGAGAACCGTCGGGCGCTCTACCGCGAAGCGAACATTCCCCGGGAAACGGAACTGTCGGAGCTGGACCAGCAGTATCAGAAGATCGTCGGCGCCATGACGGTCAATTTCCAGGGCGAAGAACGAACGCCCTCGCAAATGGCCCCGTTCCTCGAAGAGAACGACCGGTCGACCCGGCAGACCGCCTGGGAACTCGTCGCCAATCGCCGACTGGCCGACCGCGAAACGCTCGACGACCTGTTCGACCAGATGGTGAAGCTTCGCGTCGAGGTCGCCCAGGAGGCCGGCTTCCCGAACTACGTCGACTATGTCTACCGACTCCGCGAGCGGTTTGACTACGGGGTCAACGAGGCCGTCGAGTTCCAATCGGCCATCGAACGCGTGGTCGTCCCCTTGGCCCGGCGGATCCAGGAAGAGCGGAAGCAGTCGCTCGGGATCGATTCCCTTCGCCCCTGGGACGTCGCGGTCGACCCCCTCGGCCGCGCTCCGCTCCGCCCGTTCAGCGAGATCGATCGCCTGGCCGAAGGCTCCGAAGCGATCTTCACGGGCGTGGATCCCGACCTCGGCCAGCAGTTCGCCTTCCTCCGCGCGAACGGCCTGCTCGACCTGGCCAACCGCAAGGGGAAAGCGCCAGGGGGCTATCAAACGACGCTGGAAGACGACCGGCTCCCGTTCATCTTCATGAACGCGGTCGGCCTCGATGGTGACGTTCGGACGCTCTTGCATGAAGGGGGACACGCGTTCCACGCCCTGGCCAGCCGTGGCGAAACGCTCTCAGCCTACCGCGAGAGCCCGATCGAGTTCTGCGAAGTGGCCTCAATGTCCATGGAGCTGCTCGGCGCCCGAAACCTCGAGCTGTTCTACTCGACCGACGACGCCAACCGTTCGTACCGTCAACTCCTCGAAGGGATCGTCTTGATCCTCCCCTGGATCGCCACGGTCGACGCCTTCCAGCACTGGGTCTACCACCATCCGAATCACACCCGCGAGGAACGCCGCGACGCGTGGTCCGGGCTCATCGACCGTTTTGGAGGGATCGTCGATTGGTCGGGCCACGAGGAGGCCAAGGCCCACTCCTGGCACCGCCAACTGCATATCTTCCTCTATCCGTTCTATTACATCGAGTACGGCATCGCGCAGCTTGGCGCCTTGCAGGTCTGGCAACAAAGCCTGGCCGATCGAGCCGAGGCGGTGGCCGCGTACCGACGCGCCCTGGCCCTCGGAGGAGCCCGCCCCTTGCCCGAACTGTTCGCAGCCGCAGGGATCCGGTTCGATTTCAGCGAGAAGACCCTGCGCCCCTTGATGGACGCCATCGGCAAGGAACTGGATCAACTCGGCCCTTGAATCCAAGCCTCCTACTTCCATCGAATCCACAGGCCATTTCAAGCCAGCAATGCTGACATAATGCTTCCTGCAGCTCTGGCGTAACCCACCATCTTCGTCTTCTCGCTTCAAAACGACAGGGAGCTGTTGCTCCCTGTCCCACCTTTTTCTAATACAGGACGCACCATCAACTCCATTGATTTCTGGCGATCGGACCAGACTCATAGGACAATTGACCTATGACTGACTGATTGCGACATTCTCTCTCCCCGGATTAAGGATCCGGGAAACAGAACGCCTCTCAAACAATCGCTGGAGCGCGTTGGAGCCGAATGCCAGGCAAAGGTCTCGCTCCTCTGGATAGAGGGGCCAGAGGGCATAGAATCCCACGAGGCGACCGTCCGGAAGTTCAAGTAGACGCCCAACACCTTCCTCACGTTTTGCCATAATATCCGTAAATTCTGTGGTTTCACTACCGAATTCCGAATTGGCGATGAGAAATGTATTGGGATCAGCAAACTCGATATCGTCCCGAGTTGAAGTCGCAATTTGCCGCAACAGGATAATGGGCCAGGAGAGCGCAGGGTCATTCAACGAGTTGGGTGTAATTTCCCAGTCCGTTGGCAAGCAGATAAGCACTTCTGCAAATTCAGGGGTCTCATCCTCCTGGCAAGCCTTTAACGGTTCATTGGACATTCCATCGGTGATGAGAATCAGGCAATCTTGCGCCTCTACGATGCGAATAAAAACCATCCTCTCGCTGGGGAGAACTTCTCCAATGGAGAGCGGCCGAGGTTCCCCGAAATGCTCCTTGATGTAATCGAAGAGAGCGGACGGCTCGTCCTCGGACTCTGAAGCTTCTTTGGGAGGCTCGATTGCACCGACGGATCGCAGATACTGTTCAATTTCTTTGTGACCGAACATGAGGGCAAAGCTCAGAGAGCTGTAACCGTTCGATACCGCGTTGATCGCCGCACCCGCTTCCACAAGCATCTTCACAACTTCGAGGTGCCCATCCATGACAGCATTGCTAAGCACATCGCAACGAAGGACATCATCGACGCGATGATTGATCACGGCGCCGTGATCAATCATCCACCGAACAACCTCCACTGAACCATTGCCGGCCGCTTCGAGAATCGGGCCCTCGATGACCCGCGGGTTCTTGGATGCGTTGATATCTACACCAAGATCCACGAGGAGAGCGGTCATTGAAACATTGTTTTCAGTAGCGGCGATAGCCAGGAAATACCTTCCATTCCCATCTTGGTAGAGAATCTCTGGATCTTGAGAAAGATATGCGCGAACGGCTTCAAGATCTCCATCATTCACTGCCCCTGCCAGCCAACGAAAATCTTTGTGCGTGCTCATTTTTCCTTACACTCATCTCTAGTGCAGCTGCAGACACCCATAAAATGGGACAGGGGAAATTTACTGTTTCCACAGCCGTCCTCGATTCCAAAGGGTCGACTCCAGCCCAAGCGACTGCGCCGTTGGGAAGGCCCACTCCTCCCCACCGACTGGGCGTTCGCGGACGACCGTGTTTTGACAGAGCGATCACTCGCGAGTTCAGACCGCTGTCTGAATTGCTGGAGATCGTTGCTCGAACGGTTCGTCCGCGCTACGATTGAGAAGGCCTGAGCGGAACCGTAGCGACACGACCCGAGCGCCGGCCAAGAGGCCAAGACCGAAGGAGGGGCAGCACTCTGCCGACCTGTCTTTCCTTCGGGATCGGCACGAAAGCGGCAAATCCTCACCTGCAGACCAGAAGTTCACCACCTTATTTCCCAACCCCGGTTTCTCGATTTCAGGTTGAACCATGACACACTACCTGTTCAGACGGGACTGACTTTCGGGGCATGCATCGCACCAAACCTCCAACTTCGGATGAGATCGCCCCAGTTGGCGAATACCCTCCTTCGTGACTCGGCTAGCGCTGACATCAATGCTTCTCAGGTCTCCCAATGACCGGAGACGAGTCAGCCCAGCATTTGTCACCCTCGTGCCCCGGAGACGAAGGCTTTGGAGATTGTTTAGGCCTTTCATGTCCTCGACGAGGCCGTCGAGTTCTACGTCGCCGACTGCAGTGTGACTCAGGTCCACAGAGATCACACCCGATGGGCCAAGAATGGCACCCATCCCATCGCCGGTGGTCAGGACACGCCCTCCCAGAACCACGAACGGAGCGGAGGCTTTGTGCCATCGATAGAGGCTTGAGATCGGAAACGCGGCGATCAGGGAAGCCGTGAGGAGCAGACACTTCCATTGCCCGCTCCCTTTTTTTCGGTTCACGGAAGCTGCTCTCGTCATGTTCCACTGCGAGAAACCTCGGGCATCCCTTGCGTGTGCGTTCTCCATTGACCAGACTCGTCGGACGGACGTAACCAGGGCGATGCCTTCGGACGGCTCTCGCTCGACAGAGTCCTCCCGATCCTCGGACATCGTCTAATTGCAGAACATGGAGATTGCCACGTCGATGGCGGGGAACATGATCGCAAGATACCGCCGGAACGCTGACCACTGGGCGATGATGAACAAGAATGATGAGCGTAACGCCCATTGTCCCTGGTTCTCTGTCGAGACCGATCCGTCGCCGCCGATGAACTGAACTCTTACGACCTCGTCAGGCGAAGTCTCGGGGCGATCCTCGGCGGTTCCCCTGTAGGTGCTCAATCACGCGAGTCCGCGAATATCCCGAAGATATTCCTCCCGAACATCTTCGTCGATTTCCGGTTTTACATGAGTGGCGTAGAGTGCGTCTTGTCCGTCGCGACGCGGACCCGAGATCCAATAGCGCTCGCCGCTTTCTACATCGAAGTAATTGGCTTTATAGCCGCCCTTAAGGCTTTGAAACGACTTCCCGCCATAGTAAAGCGTCGCACCCGTCTGGGAGAAGGTTACCCGGCCAATCCTTGCAGGGCCGGCAAGGCCATCCCCCTTGTATTCAATGTACATAATACGGCTCTTCATCGTGTTACCCAACATGCTCACATCTTGTCTATTTCGAAATCTCTCCAGCCCCAAGCTAGGAGAAATTGGCCCGGGCGCCAAGGACGCGATTCCGACTTTTATCGAAATACGGAACCACGGAGGGCCATTCTTAACGTGGCGATGTCGCGGAAGTTCTCGGACGGATCGGTCCTGAGGCTAAGGCTATTGTCCCAGCTTTGGTGATGGCACTCGACGATCAAGACGGAGTTGTTCGTGTCATACCCACCATCTTCGTCTTCTCTCTTCAAGAAGGCGGGGAACTGTCGCTCCCTGCCCCACTCTCCCGAGCCGTTTCCAAGGTGAGCCGTACCTGCTCTCCAAGAAAATTCGAACCAATGAACATCTACACGAATACATAAAACATCTTAATCACTACCACCGATCACCGCGACGATTCGAAAGGCTTGGTTCCGATTCCAGTTGTGAATCGCGACGATCCGCTCAGCGCGGCTTTGCCGTGGAGGAGATCTGGGGGCTCCCACCGCCGGAGCCGACGATCAAGTCGATCGGCGCAGAGCTGTGCTCAGTCCCGGCCGCTTCGGCTTTACCCACGGCGTAGAACGGCCGCTCCGTGGCAGTGGCCCACGGTTCGGCGTAGAGGGAAATGGTGCGTTCCGTCTGCGTCTCGGTGATCAAGACTCCGTTGAGCCCAACGTTCAGGACGCGAACGCCCTGGGGCAGGTTGCGGATCTCGATCGGCACTCGGCCCGCAAATTGAGGGGCGCGCTTGACCGTCAAGCTCATCGTGACCTCCTGCCCAGGCTGGATTCGCAGCCGCGAGGGCGCGGCCTCGACCCTGAGATTCGGCTCCGGCGAGACGACGATCCAGCCACCGGCCGCCCCGCCCGGGTCGACGACTTGCACCAGATCGCCCTCAGCCAAGCTCGTACTAGAAGCCGGCTTCGCTCGCCCCGTCACCCGCCAGGTGGGGGGAGAATAGGCCGGCGCAGAGGCATCGGCCGACAGGCCAATGCTCGCCGAGAAATCCTCGGGTTCGATTCGCGAGGGGGTCGCGGTCAGGCCAGGGGGGAGTCCGTCCACCGTCAAGTCCACCGGGCCCTCGAATCCATCGAACCGTGAAATCGTTGCCGTCACGAGCGTCGTCCCCCCACGCGGGACGCTCGGATTCTCGGTACTGAGTGAAAGCTGGAACCGGGGGCGGGGCTTGCGAACGAGCAGGTGGTAGCCGAACGACTCCCCGCCGAGCCCCCTCACATCCTCGATGCGGACGACGTAGACGCCGTCGGCAGGCGGGTCGAACGTCAGTCGGGAATCCTTCAAGGAGTCGGGCCCGCCGTCGTCGTTGCGATAGGTCAGGGTGACCGGTGACACCCCTCCCGGGGGAAAGAGGGTGCCCGGGGGATGGATGGAGACTTTGTAGATAGGCTGAGACATCGGATGATGCTCGGGGGTCGTCCCGAGGAAGGCAACCCGCTGGCCCCGCTCGTTCCAGAAGGTGCAATCGTCGTCCGGGTTGCGCGGTAACAACCGGATCCGGGTCAGTTCCCGGCCAATCAAGACGTAATCGCCGACGGCCAGGTTCCCCCACCGCGTCAGGCGGATCCCCGGCTTGCTGGAATCGTGCTCGCGAAAGGCGACCTCGGTCTGGTCCAACGGACGAAGCACCGCCCGCGGCACCGCGACCCCTTTCTCGTCCAGGATCTCCAAGGCCGAGTCGATCGACGTCCCCAGGCGGCGGCCAAAGACCTCGAGGATAAGCCGCTCCCCCTTCTTGGCCTCGAATCGGAAGTGGTCGACATCGCCGGCACGTTCAATTCGGCCCGACACTCCACCGGGAACCGCAACGGGCTCCGCGCGATCGGCGCGGTCGTTCTCCGACGACTCGACCCCTTGCCGACCCTCGCCGACCACGATAGTCCGTCGATTCACCGGGCTCGTTCCATCAGGAAGCACGACCGCGACCGCGGGCATCGAACCAAGCTCGGCCGCTGCCTCGGTCGTCATCGAAACCGTCGAGAATCCTTGCAGGTTCGCTCCCTGCACCTGGATCGTTGATTGGCGACCGCGCTCGACTCCCAGTGGGAACAGATCCGTCAAGTAAGGAAGTTGACCGACCTCGATCCGATAAAAGTGGCCCGGCGACCCTGCATAGTCGGCGTCGGTCACTTTCAGATGGACATGGCCGTCGCGGGGAATCGTGACGTTCAACCGGGGATCGCCCGCGCCTTCAACCGGGGCCGATTCCCCGAGGACGTGCCCCGCGTCATCCTCCAGGGTCACGAGTCCGAAGAGCGGCGACCCCAGGGATTTGGCCTGCATCTCGATCACAAGTTGGTCGCCGGCCTTGGCCTCGAACCGGAACCGATCGACGTCGCCCGGGCGTTCGATCACACCCGTCAAGGTCGCTGGAACCGAGAACGACTTGGCACCGAGTGCCTCGTCTTTGGGGTCGAGCTCCGCAACGTCAGGGCGTGCCGAGATGATCAATGACTGGAACAAAGAGACGCCCAGCGGCGTGATCAGGCCCAGGCGATGGGTTCCCACCCGCGCATCGGCCGCGACAACGAGGTCAACCTCCAGGCGGTTCGGGTCCGGCTTCGCCGCTCGGACGAGCGTGCCGGTCAAACCAGGCTCGGTGAAAACGATCGACGTGGAATTTCCAGCCCCGATTCCGGTCAAGACCATCCGCACGCTCGTGCCGCGAACCGCACTCCGAGGACTGGGCGGGTTGAGCGTTGCGTTCCGAACGAGCTGCGGCTTGGCCGGCGCAACAGCGTCGGCAGGCTTGTTCATCGTCACGATCGGTTTGCCGGTCGTCGTCTCGTAGAACGAGAGCGAGCCGTCGAATCGCCCGACCGCCACTCGCAGCCCGTCAGGGCTCAGGGCAAGTCCTTGAGGCCAATCCGCCTGCTCGCTCAGCGCCTTGCGAGTCGTGAGAGTGGGGAGGTCCCAGAGCTTGACGTCGTTGTCCTCGCCGCTGGAAACCAGGGTCTTACCGTCGGCCAAGACGACGAGACGAAGGATCGCGGCATCGTGTGCAAAGACCGATTTGACCAGGGACGCATCCTGCTGCGCGACCCGCCACAGGTGGATCGAGCGATCGACGCCTCCGGCCATGACCGTCTCCCCACCCGGCCCGAACGTGACCGAGTAGAGTTCGGCGGTGGCGTCGGAGAGCGTCTTGAGCCGCCGGCCCGAGGGAACGTCCCAGAGCTTGACCGTCCGATCGGCGCCGGCCGAGGCCAACAAGGCGCCGTTAGGGGCAAAGGCCACCGCGTAGACCGCGTCGGTGTGGTCCTTGAGTGTGCGCAGCTCCTTGCCTTCATTCAGGTCCCAGAGCTTGATCTCGCGATCATAGGATGCAGTCGCCAGCCGCCTGCTGTCCGGAGCGAACGCGGCATCCAGGATCGAGTCCTTATGCCCTTGAATCTCATGGCGTTTCGACTTGGTGGCGAGGTCCCAGACCGTGATGCTTCCATCGATGCCGGGACGGCCTCCCGCCGCAATCAAGGTCCGCCCGTCCGGACTGATCCGTACCGTCGTCAAGGGTCCGGGGTGTCCTGAGAGGGTTGCTTCGATCTTTCCCGTCTCGGCCCCGAACAGGAGCACGTTTCGACCGGCCGCAGCGGCTAGAAATTTGCCGTCGGGAGAATAGGCGAGCGCGGTCAAGGCCTCGGCGACCGGTGCCTCGAGAGCGACTTGCCGAAGTCCGCGAAGGGGATCGACCAGCGAGGCGATCGGAGTCTCCGTTTCAGACGGTCCGTCAAACTTGGCCCCTTCCTTGACCCAGCGTTCCAGCGTCTTGATCTGGGCGTCGCTCAGCGGAGGTTGCTTGTACGGCATCCGGGGGGTCGCGCCCGGACGGATCAGTTCGACTAACTGGCTGGCCTCGGGATCACCGGGTTCGAGGATCAGCTCTCCGCCCGACTCCCCCCCTTTTTGGAGCAAGGCGAAGGTGGCCATGTTCAGCCCGCCTTCCGCCTTCTTCGCGTTATGGCATCCCAGGCACGACCTGACCAGGATGGGCGCGACCTGCTCGCGAAAACTGACCGGGGCGGTCGCCTCGTCGCCACGCGCCGTAACGGCTTGCAGCAGGAGGAGCAGGGAGAAGGAGAGTCGGAACATGATCACCTCGGTCCGGGTCGATCGAGCGGCGCACGTCTCAAATCGCGTGTGATTGTGTCTTGCAAGGCGAGCACGACAGACAATCGCGCACATGCTCAGTGATTGAACAAGAACTCGTTACCCGTCAGAGTGGCCCAGTAGAGGTCCTCGATCGCCTGCCGCCTCGCCGTCGCCGCTTCCTTGGGGTCGGACAGCCCGGTCACGGCCTCCTGCAAGATGGCCGTGAGCCGCTGCCGTTCGCCCTCGGTGGGCCGGCGAGTCAACGCGGCCCGGAAGAGACCGGCAATAATCTCGTCGTCGCTGGCTTTGGCGGCCAGCGCTTTGGAAATCGCGCTGGTGTCGTGACGCAGCTTCTCGTTGATCGTGGTCCCGTTGGCCAGGTGTAGGGCCTGCGACATGGACGGCTCCGAAGAGCGTTCGCACGAGCAAGTGCTGATTCGCTCCGGCCGGCCGAATGAGCTCAGGAACGTGCTCTGGATCTTGGTGTCAGGCAGTTGCAGGCTCCGCCACCCCTCGGGATAGCCCGCGAACGGAGTGGGAACCTCGGCCACGCGGGCGATCGCGTCGAGGATGACTTCAGCCGGGAGTCGCTTGACCGGGTAGTGGCTGAGGTATTTCGGATCCGCCGGCTGGCCCGATACCGGAACGCTGGAGCGTGCGTACGCGGCCGAGCTCATGATCGTCTGAATCAAATGCTTGACGTCATATTTGTGTGCGAGGAAATCGGCGACCAGCCAGTCCATCAGGGGCTCGTCACTGGCGGGGTTGGTGGCTCGCAGGTCATCCTCGGGGTCGATCAGACCGCGGCCGAAGAAATTCCTCCAGACCCGGTTGACGATCGCCCGCGCGAAATAGGGGTTATCAGCTTGCCCTAACCAGTCGGCGAACGCCTCGCGGCGATCGCCTCGCCAGTCGAGGGCGAGGGGCTGACCGTCGAGAGGGCGGGGGGGCATGATCACGCCGGACCTCGGGTGCCGGGTCTCCCCTTCGGGAGAGGCCATGACCACCACGTCGCCCACGGCCCCGCCATCCTTGAGCTGAACCCGGGAGAAGAGACTCGCGACTCCGTAGTACTGGTCCTGGGTCCACTTCTCCATCGGATGGTTGTGGCAGCGAGCGCAGGTGAGCGACATGCCGAGGAAGGCCATGCTCGAGCTTTCGGTCAAGTCGATCGGGTCGCGGTGGAGCGCAAAGTAATTGGCTGCGCCGTTGTTCAGGCTGCTTCCCTTGGCCGTCACAATCGAGCGGGCAAACTGGTCCCAGGGGACGTTGTCGGCCACGCTCTTGCGAACGAACCGATAAAAGGACCACATCGCCGGCGGCGGCAGCGTATTCGAGGAGACCAGGAGCAGGTCGGACCACTTGTAGGCCCAGTAGTCGACAAACTCCGGGCTGGCCAGCAGTCGCGTGACAAGCTTCTCTCGCTTCTTCGGGTCGGCGTCGGCAAGGAACGCCTCAACCTGCTCGGCCGGGGGCAAGGTGCCGGTCGCGTCGAGCGAGGCGCGGCGGAGAAATGCGGCATCGCCGGCGTCGGGGGAGGGGGGAATGCTCAGCGCCTTGAGCTTGGCCAGGTTCTTCTCGTCGATCGGATTCAGGCGAAGAGCAGCAGCAAAGACGGTCGGATCGATCTTGGCCTCGTAAGGGGAGATGACCGTGGTCCGCTGGACCCGGCTGGCGTACCAGACCGTGATGGCCGCCTCGCCGTGCCCCTCGACCTTGACCTTCCCTTGTTCATCCACCTTGGCCACGGTGTCGTCGGTGCTGGCGAACTTGGCCCAGCGCGTGACGTCCTCGACGTGCCCATCGGAGAAACGGGCCTGGACCAAGACTTGCTGGGCCTGGGCCGGCTTGAGGAGGACCGACTCGGGAACGACCGCGAGCGAGACGATCGTCGGATCGTCGGCCCTTGGCCTCGGGGTCCCCGCCGCGATCCACTCGGCGATCACGCGATATTCGAGTGAGTCGGTCGAGAACTTGACCCCGCCACCATGCTCGAGGGCCCCGGTCGGCTTGAGCAGGAGGAGGCTCTCCGCCGGCGCGGTCTTGACGATCCGACGCCCCGACGCCTGGCGGGTCAGGACGTCGAAATCGACCTCGGGCCCATAGCCTCGCAACGTCAACCGGAACCCATTCTTCCCTGCCGCCGCCCCGTGGCAGGCTCCCGAGTTGCAGCCGGCCTTGGTCAGAACCGACAGGACGTGATTCTGAAAACTCCAGCGTGTCGGGCGTTCAAAGTTCTCGACCGAGATGTTCGCCCGTGCCACCTGGCCGTCGATGGTCGCCGAGACCTCGGTCAGCCCATTGCCGACCGGAGTGACGGTGCCATCGGCCGAGACGGCGGCCACCTTGGGGTCGCCCACAGTGAAGCGGGCCTCGCCGGTGCGGTCCCCAACAAAGGCGTGGCCATCGTGCGCCTCGACCAAGAATCGCTGACGAGCCTTGGGGCCGTCCAGACGAGCGACAGCGGGCAAGAGTTGGATCTCGGCCCCAACGGTGGTCAAAGCGCTCCCGCCGAGAAGGAAGAGCGCGGTCCAAAGGTGGCGACGTTGCATCGCGTGGGGGCCTCGGTCAGGGGCTTCGATCTCAAGTCCGTCGGTGGGAAGAAAAAAACACGTACCCGACTAAAAGAGTTCGCTGATTGGTTCGACGCCGTGGTCGACGATCCGTAGAGGGCGGCTCTGCGGGCCCGGCAACTCCGTGTCGAGGCTGATTCCAAGCCCTTGGTAGACCGTGGCGGCGATCTCGGCGGGCGTGACCGGACGATCCTTGGGAGCATAGCCGATCTCGTCCGACGCCCCGATCGCTTGCCCCCCCTTGAAGGGCCCCCCGGCGAAGACGGAGGTCCAGCAGGCAGGGTGGTGGTCGCGACCTCCCGCCGGGTTCACCTTGGGGGTTCGGCCAAACTCGCCGAACGCCAGGATCATGGTGTTGTCGAGCATCCCGCGCTTCGAGAGGTCACCGAGCAAGGCCGTGAAGGCGTTGTCGAAGTTGGGGCCAACCTCGTTCTTGTAGCATTCGATCGGGCTGAACGGAGCCGAGCCGTGGATGTCCCAGGTGATCTCGTTGAAGACCGTTTCAAACATATTGACCGTAACGAACCGGACTCCCCGCTCGACCAACCGACGCGCCAGCAGGCAACTCTGGCCGAACCGGGTCCGCCCGTAGCGGTCGCGAAGTTCTTCGGGCTCCGACTTCAAGTCGAACGCCTCGCGGGCGGCCGGGCTCGACATCAGTTTGAACGCCCCCTCGAAGTTGGCATCGAGCAAGCGTGCGTCGGCCGACGCCTCGAACGAGCCGACCGCGCCATCGATCGCCGAGCGAAGTGACCGCCGGCGCGCCTCGCGGACCGCCGTGACGTAGTCGGGCGGAAGCAGGTCGGGCACCTTGAAGGCCTTGTCGTTGGGATCGGCGTTGAGAACGAAGGGGTCAAACGTCTTGCCGAGGTAGCCCGCACTCTGGCCATGGGGCATGTTTCCGCCGGTCGGACCGATGGGCCGAGGGAGCAGAACGTGGGCGGGGGTGTCACCGTTAGGGCCCTTCAACTTGGCCAGGGCACTCCCATAGTGAGGATGTTCGATGCCCCCGGTGAAGAGCCGACCGGTCTGCATCATCTGGTGGCCGGTGTCATGGACGGCCGCCGCCGTGTGGTTCACCGAGCGGACCAGGGCCACCTTGTCCATCATCCGGGCCATCCTCGGAAAGATTTCCGAGACCCAGAGCCCGGGGACGTTCGTCTCGATCGGGCGGAACGGACCGCGAATCTCCTCTGGCGCGTCCGGCTTCATATCCCAGGTGTCGAGCTGCGAGGGCCCGCCCACCAGGAAGAGGAGGATACAGTTCATATCCCGCTGCTTTGCCACCGCTCCCCGCGCCTCAAGGGCCTGGAGCCCGGGCAGTCCGAGTCCGAGACAGGCCAGTGAGCCGGCGTGAAGGAAATCACGGCGCGACAGCCCATCGCAAAAACGCACCGACTTGTCGGCATCGACGCGAATCATGCGGAAACCCTCGGTAGGTAGGAGGACTGAGCGGCGGGGTTGGTCTTGATTCGAGTTATTCGCCAATGCTATCCGCTCCAATCCCGTCGGTCAAACCACCAAAGGGGGCGACACCTTCGAAAACGACTCCCCGGAAATCGGCCGAACTTCGGGTCGCCCGATCGCACTGTGGCCCCCCCTCACTCGTAATGAATTAGGACGGGAATCGCGTGGTTCGGGACGATTTCTTATTCACGCAACCGGAACAATCGCGTAGGATTGGTGTTTAGATAACCTACCGAAGGTGTTTCTTTCCGTTTCACCGAGTCCATGAACCGTGATCACTTCTCGTCGAGAATTGCGCGGCACTACGCTCGGGTTGGCCCTTCTCCTGGCCTTCCCCTGGCAGCTTGCGCTCTCGGCGATGGAAAGCGCGACGCAATCGATCGCGCCCGGCTCACAAATCAGGCTTGATGAAGCGTGTCATCAACTCCAATTGCTTGACGTTTTATCTGACCGGCCTCCCCTGGATTGCCTGACGCTCTCCATGGCGATTGGCGAGGTGGAGGAGGAAGGCGACGACGCCTGCACCCTCGCCTTCGACCTGGTCGCGTTTCCCGACCACGGCTTCTGTCTCTCGATCGAGTCGGCGGCCGTCCCTGCCATGATCTCGGTTGAACGAGCATCCCCCCCTCTTGTACAGCGATTGTACTTGCGCTGTTGATTGTGCACATCTTCCTCCAGCCTCTCGACGGCCCCATTGAACCCGTCGAACGTGGGGCCGTCGGTCCATAAAAACGACACCGCTCCCTGGTCCGCGCGGTGCAAATTCACGAGCGCGGCAAAACGTCATCCCTCTGTCGAAAAAAGAGGACGGCGCGACCATGGCTCTTCCAATCATGACGCGGACCTTCTCCGATCAAACCGTCCCTAATTCCACGGGGTCTTTCCTTGTGGCTCGGTCGACGAGTCGTACCGTCGCAGCGGCTCCGAATGGCCTTCAAACGATCGAGTCCGCTTCAACACGGCGATCGGCAATTCGAGGTTCGCGACGACGACCCGACGTACCGGCTTGACTCAATTACGTGATCAAATTTGCCCGACCCCGCCCCTCAGCGTAGGGGGGTCGGATCGCTGGAGACCGACCTCGATGTTTTGGAAATCGACGATCGCACTCGTGACCTTCGCGGGAGTGGGGGGAGCGGTATACCTGAGCGGGGTATCCATGGCTTACGTCAAAGGGGCCTTAAAACATGTTGAACATGTCGTTGTCCCCACGGAAGCACCGGTTTTGAAGGCGGACCTGGTCAAGGTCGATGCCGATCACCCCTGGAACCATGAGATCAAGCTCACCGCCGAGGAGGAGCGGGCACTCGGCATCGCTGTCACCACCGTCTCGGCTCAGACGGACCCCATCCAACTCGAGCTGACCGGCCGAACCGCCTACGACCCCGACACCCTCACCAAGATTCGCCCCCGGTTCGACACCCTTGTCGAACAGGTCCACGCCTCACTCGGGCAGACCGTTAAGAAGGGGGAGCCCTTGGTCGAGCTCCACAGCACCGAACTGGCCGCCGCCAAGAGCGATTTCCAAGAAAAATATGTTCAGTGGCAGCATGATCTCAAGCTGTTCAACCTCAGGCAGGAGTTGGTCAAGACCGGCGCGATCTCCAAACAGCTCTGGGTCGACACCATCAATGATGAGAAAAAGACCCGACTCGAGTACACGCTCGCCCGCGACCGACTCCAGATCCTCAAGGTTCCCAACGAGGAAATTGAGCCGCTGCTCGGCCCCCTGCGCGACGTCGACTCGAAGGTCGACGCCAAGCCCACCGGAACCCAGTTCGGCAACATCGAGAGCAAGGCCAAGATGACGCTCGTCTCGCCGGTCGACGGCATCGTGATCGAGCGTGAGGTCGTTCCACAGAACTTCTACGAGACATCCACCGTACTTATGGTCATTGCTCCACTCGACCATCTTTGGGTGATGGTCAACGTCTATGAGCTCGACCAGGACAAGGTCAAGGTGGGGCAGACCCTGGAGATCCAGTTCCCCTTCCTGGCGGAAAAGATCGAAGGCAAAGTTCAGTACGTCGCCAACGAAGTCTCCAAGGAAACCCGCGCCGTCAAGATTCGCGCCTCGATCCCGAACCCTGGAGCCCGGCTAAAGTCGGACATGCTGGTCAAGGCAATTCTTGATATTCCGCCCGAAGCTGGGCAGACCCGAATCCCGCGTCTGGCGATGGTCTCGGCCGGTGGCAACGACTACGTGTTCGTCCGCAAACCGAGAGAGGCGAGCGACAATGATTCCAAGAACCAGACGGTCGACCGATTCGAGCGCCGGGTCATCGAGGTCGCCCAGGAGAACCACGATAAGGTCATCATCAGCAGCGGCCTGAAGCCGGGAGAAGAAATCGTAACCCTGGGCAGTCTGATCCTCGCGCAGCTCTACGACGACGCCCTGACCGTGGCCACGGGCACGTCCGAGAAATGACCTGAACCAACCGCAGCGAGGCCGTTCGCAAATTCGGGAGATGAACCGATGCATCACCGGTCTCGAGCGTCCTCGTTGCTCCACGCGCCTGACCACCCCGCACGACCGCCTGAAACGCGCGGCACCACCGTCTGCCAATCAAAAAATGGCGACCGCCAGGCATTTGACCCGACCTTACCAGAGGTGTACCATCGCCTTTAGGAGCCGCACTCCAATCACAGGTGCGCACGGCCCCTGGCTCACTCACTTCCAGAAAGGGGTTCGATCATGCCCTTGTACGAGGTGGAAACCACATCACACATCATGATTGCATGCGTTGACGACGAGGCGTCCGCAAGGGGCTTCGCCAGCGCCAACTACCCGAGCGAGGAGGTTCTCCGGGTTAGCCACCGTCCTCGTGACGCCTGGGTGATCTCGAAGAATTTGCTGGGACTGAAGGGGACTCTGGATCCCTGTGCCACGGCTCGAGATTGCCTTGCCAAGGCACAAGGAGACAAACTCCACGCCGTTCGCCTGTACATGCAGCAGACCGGTTGCGACCTCGACGGCGCTCGCAAGGCGATCGAGTCGAACATGGCAACCGGCTGGTAGACTGACTCCGATTGGGTTCAGCTTCCGAATCCGAAAAAAAAAGAGGGACCGGGTGAGCGTGCGTCGCCCGCCCCTGAATCGACAGAGAGCCACGGAGAGATCACTCCGAGACGTTATCGCTTCGGCCCATTGAAGGGGAGGTGGAACTGTCGCCGAGCCGGCGGATCGCTGTGGCTCGGCGACAGTTCACCTCTCTTCTTTTTTTTGTGTGTCACACTTCGGTATTTCGATTGCACTCCAGTTCGCATCGAACGAGTCGGCACGGATTGAAATCCGGGCCGAGCCGTTCGCTCACCTCATCTTCGGTCGGGGAAAGAACATGAGCCGGGTGATTTGTCTGATCCTGGGAGGAGGGCGGGGGACTCGGCTCTATCCGCTCACGAAGTCGCGGAGCAAGCCCGCCGTGCCCATCGCAGGCAAATACCGCCTGATCGACATCCCAATCTCCAACTGCATCCATTCCGGCCTGAACGAAATCTTCGTCCTAACCCAGTTCAACTCGGTAAGCCTGCATCGCCACATCGCCAATACCTACAAGTTCGACCCGTTCGGCGGCGGTATGGTCGAGGTGCTGGCGGCCCAGCAAACGATGCAGCACGAGACCTGGTATCAGGGAACGGCCGACGCCGTCCGGCGAAACATTCCCTACTTCACCGAGAATCGTTACGACCTGGTGCTGATCCTCTCCGGAGACCAGCTCTATCGCATGGATTTCCAGGACATGATCCGCACCCACCTGGAAAACAAGGCGGAGGTCACCATCGCCGCGCTCCCGGTGGCGGAGGAAGAAGCCAAATCGTGCGGCATCATGCGTATCGATACGAGCGGGCGCGTGACAGACTTCGAGGAGAAGCCAAAAACAGCGGAGAAACTCGAGCGGATCCGGACTTCTCCCGACTGGCTCGAGCGGCTCGGAATCCAGTCGCAGGGGCGTTCCTACCTGGCAAGCATGGGCATCTATCTGTTTAATCGAGCCACCTTGGTGCAGATGCTCGCCACGGGAGATGCCACCGACTTCGGCAAGGAACTCTTCCCGCAAGCGATCGAGTCACACCGGGTCCAGTCCCACCTCTTCGACGGCTACTGGGAAGATATCGGGACCGTGGGTGCCTTCCACAAGGCGAACATCGACCTGACAAGCGACAACCCGCCGTTTGACTTTACCTACGGCGATCACCCGATCTTCACCCGCCCGAGATACCTGCCTTGTTCGCGGCTCTCAGGGGTGACCATCAACAACAGCCTGATCTCCGACGGCTGCGTGATCGGCCGAGGGTCGGTGATCGAGAACTCCGTGATCGGAGTTCGCGCTCAGATCGCCGAGAACGTCACGATTCGCAACACCTACATCATGGGCGCGGACAGCTACGAACAGACCAGGCACCTGGAAGACAACGCGCGGGCCAACCGCCCGGGCGTCGGCGTGGGTGCAGACTCGATCATCGAGAATGCCATTATCGACAAGAACGCCCGGATCGGCCGTGGCGTCCGGATCCGCAACGAGGCAGGCGTGATCGACTCCGACGCCGCCCCCCATTACGTCATCCGCGATAAGATCGTGGTGATCCCCAAGTATACGATCCTCCAAGATCGACTGGTGATCTGACACGAGCGGGGTCCACCTTCGCCTTCTCAACATCGTCCGGGAACGCCGCGACACGGGTTCACCCCCTTCGTCCTTGTCCGGCGTTCCTGGCTTCGCGAACCGACACCGACGGAGTGTCGAATCTCTCGGTCCCTCCCAGTCGCACGACTGGCCCAGCCGGTCCAGCCGTTTCCAGACGCACAGCCGGCCCACCCGTAACCGTTGACAAGCCCGCCTCGGTAAACCATGACAAGCCTGATCAAAGGAGATCCCGGAGCCCAAAGCGCCGGACTTGGGACCTGGGTGCCATAGGCCAAGGCGTTTCGAGAAGGGTAAGACCGAAGCAGACGGGGTGACGGCTCTGGTGGCGGTTGGCCTCCGATTTGCACAAGTTGTCGGCGGCGCACGCTTTTGATAAACTTCCCACTGATGGACGGCATCGAGCCAGCGGCGCGAGCAGCCCGTACGTCTCGCGCACTTTTCTGTTTCCGCGAGTGGAAGGACGAACAGTGTCGGCGGATACCAATATCGCCGGTGGCGAGAAGATCGGTGGGTTCCGCTTGATCCGCACGCTCCACCCCGGCGCGACTTCGGTCGTAGTCGAGGTCATCCAGGAGTCGACCGGGAAGCGGTTCGCGCTGAAACTCCTTCTTGAATCCCGTGCCGAAGATTCGTCAGAGCGGAAAGCATTCGCATTCGAGGCCAATTTGGGCATGCAGATGCGGCATCCCAACTTGATCCACGTCCATGAATATTTCCGCGACCCGGTCCAACCCTACTTCGTCATGGACCACTTTCCCTCGTTTCACCTCAAGCTGCCGATCGCACGCCCCTCGGTCTATCCCATGCCGACGGGCCAGCTTCACCGAATTATCACCCAGGCGGCGTCCGGCTTGTTGTTCTTTCACCAGAAGGGCTGGGTCCATCGGGACATCAAGCCCGAGAATATCTTGGTGAACAAGTCGGGAGAGACGCGGGTCATCGACTACGCCCTGGCGATGAAACCGTTCGGCGCCCTTCGCAAAATGCTGGGAAGCAAGGCGCCGAGGCAGGGGACACCCAGCTACATGGCCCCCGAACAGATCCGGTGCGAGCCACCGACTCCGTTGGTCGATATTTACAGCTTCGGGATCACCTGCTATGAAATCACTTGCGGACGGCCGCCGTTCCGGGCGAACTCGACCTCGGAACTTTTGAATAAGCACCTGAGTGACCGCCCGCTCCCGCTCACGGCTCATAACAAGTCGATTACTCCCGAGTTCAACGACCTCGTTCTGGCGATGCTCCAGAAGCGGACGACCGATCGCTTGGCGGATTTCGAGGAGTTTCTGAGTCGATTCCGGCGGACCCGAATCTTCAAGGACGACCCAGCCCCCGTAGCGAATAACGGCTTCTCGATGTAAGTCGGGCGGTCCAACCATCATACGTGGCCTGGTCTTGGTTTGTCGGATGAGACTGATCGATCGCTGAAGGACGTTTCCGCCAATGGCCAGCCCAAGCGAGTACCGGCTCCCGTTCGAGGCGCAGATCTATGAAATGGAAGCGCGCCTGGCCGAAATGGAGGTCGGCTACTCAAAGAATCGAACCGGAGTGGATTCCTCGGCGATCGCCGAGCAGATCCGTCGTCTCCGCCGCGAACTGGCGAATCTCAAGCGCACGATTTACGCCAACCTCGAAGCCTGGCAGACGGTGCAGGTCTCGCGCTTGCCCAGCCGCCCTCAGACGCGCGACTACGTCGACCTGATCTTCGATCAGTTCGTTGAGCTCCACGGCGACCGTGCGATCGGCGACGACAAGGCGATCGTCACCGGCCTCGCCCATCTCGGCGAGTCCAAGGTGATGTTCGTCGGGCATCAGAAGGGGAAGAATCTCCTCGAACGGACGGCCTGCAACTTCGGCTGCGCCCATCCCGAGGGGTATCGCAAAGCCCTGGTGAAGATGAAAATGGCCGCCAAGTACGGCCTGCCGATCATCACCTTCATCGACACCCCCGGCGCATACCCCGGCATCGCCGCCGAAGAACGCGGTCAGGCCGCGATCATTGCCGAGAACCTCATGGTGATGAGCCAGCTTGACACGCCGATCATCTGCGTCGTGATCGGCGAAGGGGGGTCGGGCGGAGCACTCGGAATCGGAATCGGTGACCGGCTGGCGATGCTCGAGCACGCTTATTACTCGGTCATCAGCCCCGAAGGGTGCGCCACCATCCTCTGGAAGTCGAACGAGCACGCTCCCCGGGCCGCCGAAGCGTTGAAGATGACCAGCCGCGACTTGCTCCGGCTCGGAATCATCGACGACGCCATCGCCGAGCCACTCGGAGGTGCCCACCGCGACCATCGCGAGGCCGCCGCCAATTTGAAGTCCTACCTGATCCGGTCGCTCCGCGAACTGGCCGATCAGCCCCGCACGGACCTCCTCCAGCGCCGCTACGACAAGTTCCGCCGGATGGGCGTTTTCAACGAGGGGGGAATCGAGCTCAACGGCCTTCCCGAAGCCAGCCGCTGAGCTTTGCCCTTCACGCTCCCCTTTTTTTTTCCAAGCCTCAACCGGTCCACCACTCCGGTGGACCGGTCGTCGGCCTGCGCCTTCACACAGGAGCAGGTCGCCCGAGGCCGATTCGACCGGCCTTGACCCTTCGGCCCCCCTCTGTTAGAAAGCCCGCCAACCCCCTCGACGCCCCCCCATTCGAGACCACCCGGAACGCCCACGACACCAGTGCCGCCGGCGCAATCCATGCGCCTGGTTCGCACCATAAGACGGCCGCGCCGAGGATGAGGTGGACCCTATGAGCCTGAGGAAGATCGCTTATCTGACTCCGCTCTATTTCGACGAGCAGTCGTGCCTGGGGGGAGGGGAACGTTACCCTTTGAACCTGGCCACCGGAATCGTCGAAGCGTCGGGAGGATCCTGCACCGTTGAGTTGATCTCCTACGGCGAAAAGTCCGAACGGAGAACGCTCCGCCCCGGGGTGACGCTCCGAGTCCTACAAATTGCCAATCGACCCGGCGATCGGACGAACGTCGCCTCGTGGGAACTTCCCGCTGCGCTCGCCGATGCCGACCTCGTGCACATCCACTCCCCGTTCACCCGATCGAGCGAGCTCGGCATCCTGGCGGCCAAGCAGCAGCACAAGCCGCTCTGCATGACCGACCACGGGGGTACGGCCAGTACGATCGGCCTGAACCTCGGGAGCCTCGAGCTGGCCGATCGGATCATCGCCTACTCCGACTTCGGCGCCTCGCTCTACTGGACTAAAACCCCGATCGCAATCGTCAAGGGAGGCGTCGACGCTTCGGCCTTCGCGCCGGCTCCACTCCCGACCGAGCGTGACCGCGTGCTCTACGTGGGACGCCTACTCCCGCACAAGGGGATCGATCAACTCATCACGGCCCTTCCACAGGGGCTTCGACTGACCGTCTGCGGCCGACCCACGCACAAAGACTACGCCTGGCTGATCTCCAACATGGCGATCGAGCAGGGCAAAGCGGTCGAGTTCATCACCGACGCCGACGACGCCACGATCCGCGACCTCTATCACCGGTCCTGGGTCACCGTGCTCCCGTCCGTCTACCAGGATTGCTTCGGCGGTAATCACGTCGCTCCGGAGCTGATGGGCCTGACCCTCCTGGAATCGATGGCGGCCGGTACGCCCGCCATTTGCTCACGGGTCGGCGCGATGCCCGAGTTCGTCCGCGAAGGGGAGACCGGGTTCGTCTACGATCGCCTCGATCAGTTGACTGAAACCTTGCGCCGACTCTCGGAAGACCCGGAACTCGTCGAACGGATGGGCCGCCGTGGCCGTGAGGTCGTCCTGGAAGAGTACGACCTCCGAGTCGCGGGGCAGAAGATGTGGGACGTCTATCAGGAGTTGGTTGCGAAATACCGGGAGGCGGCCGCGTGAAAATCCTGGCGCTCAGCAATCTCTACCCCCCCGACTTCATTGGCGGTTACGAGCTTGCATGCGCCGACGTCGTCGACGCACTCCGCGATCGCGGCCACGACGTCCGGGTCCTGACCGCCGCTCCACGACTCCCGGTGGCCTCACCCGCTCATGTTCTCCGCCGGCTCAAGCTGATCGATGAGTGGTCGGAGAACGGGATGGGGATGAGTCCGTTCGCCTTTCGCCGGGACGAGGCGGAGTCGCGACTCGTCAGCGCCTACAACGTGCATGCCCTGACCACCGTCCTCGACGAGTTTCAGCCCGACGTCGTTTACGTCTGCGCCATTACCGGTCTCGGTGGGTTCGGCCTGATGGCCTGCCTCCAGTTCCTCGACATCCCCTGGGTCTGGCAGCTCGGCGATCGGGTCCCGCACCACCTCTGCAGCACGCGTCAGCGCGTGATCCCAGGGCTGGCCGAAGCCTTCTCACAGCATATTCGCGGTCATTTCATCGTGGTCAGCGACCAACTCCGCCGGGAGATCGAGGTCGGCGGGATCAGGCTCCAAGGCCACGTCGAAACCATCCCCAACTGGATCACCGGGACTTGCGGAGAAAACCGGCGCGACTTCTATCGCGGCGGCCACCTGCGCATCATGACTGCCGGCCAGGTGGCGCGTTGGAAAGGAACCGATGTCCTGATCGAAGCAGCCGCCCGGCTCCGCGACGCCGGCCACGACGACTTCTCGGTCCACATCTACGGCAAGGTCCATCAGCCCGACCTCGCCTCGATGATCCATTCGCTCCACCTCTCGAACCATGTGATCCTCCAGGGGGTGCTCCCCCACGCACTCCTGCTCGAGGCCTATCGCGACTATGACCTGTTCGCCTTCCCCACACTCGAACGCGAGCCGTTTGGACTCGTCCCGCTCGAGGCCGTGGCGCGCGGCTGCGTACCGATCATCTCCCGTCGTTGCGGGATCGCGGAATGGCTGGTTCATGGGGTTCATTGCTTGAAGGCCGAGCGCACGCCGGAATCGTTCGCCCGCGTCTTTGCCGAGGTCATCGAGCGGCGGATCGACCTGCAACCGCTGGCCCGCCGAGGTGCCACGGCCGCCTGGCGCGACTTTCATCTCGACGCCATCCTGCCCCGGATCGAGCGGCTGCTCGTTCGCGCCTCGAGCCAGGCCAAGGGGATCGCCGGATCCTCCCACGACGCCTATCGCCTGGCCCGGATGGCCGAGCAGCTCACCGCCTCGCTCCTTGAGGAAACAATCGCCGCGTGAACGGATTCCCCTCGTCCGAGGCTCGCCGACCGATGAAGATTCTTGCACTCAGTAACCTTTATCCGCCCGACTTCGTCGGTGGCTACGAACTCGGCTGCGCGCACGTCGTCGATGCCCTCCGCGACCGCGGCCACGACGTCCGGGTCCTGACCGCGGCGCCTCGACTCCCGGTCGCATCCCCTCCTCACGTCCTCCGCCGGTTCAAGTTGACCGACGAGTGGAATCCGAACGGGATGAGCAAGCACCCTCTCGGCTATCGCCTGGACGAGGCCGAGTCGCGACTCGTCAACGCCTACAACGTGCACGCCCTGACCACCGTCCTCGACGAATTCCAGCCCGACGCCGTCTACGTCTGCGCGGTGACCGGTCTCGGTGGGTTCGGCCTGATGGCCTGCCTTCAATTCCTCGACATCCCCTGGGTCTGGCAGCTCGGTGACTGCGTCCCTCGGATCCTTTGCAGCACCGAGCGGCGGACCTTCCCGATGTTGGCCGAGGAATTCACCCGGCGAATTCGCGGGACCTACATCGTCGTCAGCGAACGGCTTCGACAAGAAACCGAAGAGTGCGGCCTAACGTTGGGGGACCGAGTCGAGACCATCCCTTACTGGATCACCGGACCGCAGGAGGCCGAGCGAGTCGACTTCTATCGCGGCGGCCACCTCCGAATCATGGCCGCCGGACAGGTCGCCCAGTTCAAGGGAAGCGATATCCTGATCGAGGCGGCCGCCCGGCTCCGCGACGCCGGCCACGACGACTTCTCGGTCCATATGTACGGCAACCTCTATGACCATTGGCTCCTGGAATTGATTCGCAAGCGCAATTTGACCGATCACGTCATCCTCAAAGGAGTCCTTCCTCAGAAACTCCTCTTGGAGACCTACAAGAATTACGACCTCTTCGCCTTCCCCACGCTCGAACGCGAGCCATTCGGGCTCGTCCCGCTCGAGGCCGTGGCCCGAGGGTGCGTGCCGATCATCTCGCGGCAATGCGGGATCGCCGAGTGGCTGGTCCACGGCCTTCATTGCCTCAAGGCCGATCGCACCCCGGAGGCCTTCGCTCGCGCCTTCGCCGACGTGATCGAACAACGGATCGACCCCGAGCCGATCGCCCGCCGAGGCGCGGCCGCCGCCTGGCGCGACTTCCATATCGATGCCATCATCCCACGGATCGAACAACTTCTCGCCGACGCCGCGAGCCGTGAGAAGGGGATCGCCGGGTCGTCCCACGACGCCTACCGCCTGGCCCGAATGGCCGAGCAGCTCACCGCCTCATTGCTTCAAGAATCAATCATTGCCTAAGCCAGAACGACATTCCCAGCCTTTCCACCCTTCGAAGCTCCTTCATTCAACGGACGCATAGGCAACTCGCCCGAGCCGACGTTTCGCGAGCCGAGGATCGCTTCACCTTGGCTCGACTGGACTTGACCGACTTGGGACCATCGGATAGAAGGCGTCTGCCTCCAGGTTTGCACCTCTTCGATCGCCATTGAAAGCATGCAGAACATTTCCGGCGAACCCTCGCGTGACCGATAGCGCGAGGATGGACGTGTCCGGAGTCGCGTTCCATATAAGGGATGACCGCGAACCAAGAGGTGGTTGATGAGCGTGAGGAAGATCGCCTACCTGGCGCCTCTCTACTTCGACGAACAATGTTACTTGGGAGGCGGCGAACGGTATCCTCTGAACCTGGCGAAGGGGGTCGTCGAGAGCTCATCGGGAAACTATGAGGTCGAGTTGGTCTCGTTCGGGCCGACCTCGTTCCGAAGGGAGATCGCACCCGGCGTCTCGCTGCGGGTCCTGACGGCGGCCGGAAAGCCGACGCACCCGCTGGACATGGTCTCCTGGGAACTTCCCGAGGCCCTGGCCGACGCCGACCTGGTTCACATGCACCAGGCCTACACGCGTTGTTCCGAGTTGGGCCTGCTTGTCGCCAAGCAGCTCCGCAAGCCGATCTGCGTCACCGACCACGGCGGAACATCCAGTCCGTTCGTCCAGCATCTGGGGATCCTCGACCTGGCCGACCTGATCATCGCTCAGTCAGACTTCGCCGCATCCTTCTTTCAAACCTCAACCCCGATCGAAATTATCAAAGGCGGGGTTGATGCGGAACGCTTCACGCCCTCCTCAAAACCAGTCAAACGCGACCGCGTCCTCTTCGTCGGCAGGCTCTTGCCCCATAAGGGGATCGACCAGCTCATCGCGGCCATACCTCCCGAGCTTCCCTTGACCGTCTGCGGGCGGCCCTACGACGATGGGTTCTTCCTTCGCCTCCAGGAAGCGGCCGTCGGGAAGCGTGTCGAGTTCATCACGGATGCCGATGATGAGCGAATCCTCGAGCTCTATCGCAAGGCCTGGGTCAATATCCTCCCCTCGGTCTATGTCGATTGCTACGGCAACATGCATCGCGCCCCTGAGCTGATGGGGTTCACGATTCTCGAGGCGATGGCCTGCGGGACTCCGGCGATCAGCTCGCGAGTCGCGGCCATGCCCGAGTTCATTCGCGAAGGCGAAACCGGCTTCGTCTTCGACAACCCCGACGAGCTCGCCACACAACTGCGGCGGCTTGCCACCGATCCCGGGCTCGTCGAGACAATGGGACGGCAGGCCCGTCTCGTCGTCGAGCAAGAGTACGACTACCGAGTCGCCGGCGCCCGGTTGGTCGATGTCTATGAACCCTTGATCGCCCGCGCGTGGGAGGTGGCGGCGTGAAGATTCTGGTGATCAGCAACCTCTATCCTCCCGACGCCCTGGGCGGCTACGAGATGGGCTGTCGACAGGTCGTCGAGAACTTGCGGGCCCGTGGCCATGAAGTTCGCGTCCTGACCACCGCTCCCCGAACACCGGTCGCCAGCCCTCCCCACGTGCGCCGGACGCTCCGGCTGACCGACATGTGGGTTGATTACCATATGTCTCGCTGTGCGACAGTGACCCAGCTCCTCGACGAATCCGAGTCGCATCGGATCAACGCATTCAACGTTCACGCCCTGCTCGGCGAGCTCGACGACTTCGAGCCCGACGTCGCCTACGTCTGGATGCTGACCGGAATCGGCGGGCTCGGCCTGATGGCCACACTCCACCATCTGCGGGTGCCCTGGGTCTGGCACCTGATGGACGACGTCCCCGCCACGCTCTGTCAGCTCGACAATCAGGTCATCCCGGCCTTGGCCCGCGAGATCGAACGACAGTTGCGCGGGCATACGATCGCATGCAGCCAGCAACTGGTCGACGAAATCGAGCGTCGGGGGGTTCGGCTCCAGGGTGAAGTCGAGATCGTACCCAACTGGGTCGCCGGTCCCGTGCCGCCGCTCCGCTCCGAGTTCTATCAGGGCGATCGCCCCCTGCGGATCGTCGCCTCAGCCGCTCATATCGACCGATGTTACGACAAGGGGATGGACCTTCTCATCAAGGCCGCCGCGACCTTGCGCGACCAGGGTCGTGACAATTTCTCGCTCGACATCTTCGGTCAGGTCAACGACAGCTTTTACGGCGACCTGATCAAGTCAAACCACCTCAGCGGGCTCGTGACCCTGCGGGGCAGCCTGAAACAGGCCGACCTGATCGCGGCCTATCAAGACTACGACGTCTTCGCCTTCCCCGCGCGGCTTCGCGAACCCTGCGCTTTCGCTCCACTCGAGGCCGCCCCGAGTGGCTGCGTCACGGTCATGTCGATCCTCAGCGGCAACAGCGAGTGGCTTGTCCACGGCGTCCACTGCCTCAAGGTCCCGCGAACCAGCGAAGGGTTTGCCCACATGTTCGGCGAGATCCTCGACGGTCGGGTCGACCTCGAACCGATCGGCCGCCGAGGCGCCCTGGCGGTCCGCCGTGATTTCCACCTGGACAAGCTCTTGCCCAAGATCGAACGGATCCTCACCAGGGCCGCCCGGCAATCTCGAGATGGAGCAGGGACCAGCGACGAAGTCTACCGACTCGCCCTGCTCGCCGAAAAATTGACCAGCGTGCTCATCCAGGAACCTTATTGCGCGTAACCAACTGCAACGTGATCTCATTCCCCCTCTAGCGTCTCCACGTTGAACACGGACGGTTTGACGAGGACATGCGAATTTCAGGCGACCGCCCAGGCCGGTTCGGCGTTGCCCACTTGACTCCAAGGAAGGAGTAATTCCATGCAAGATTTTGCATTCTATAATGCAGGTTCTCACGACTTGAAGGGACCGCGTGGCCTTCTGGTCATGGTCCGTCGCCTGATGCGCCGGGTCCTCCGCCCGATCTTCCTCCGCCAGGTTGAAATCTTCCAGTACCTCGCCGATCGGCTGGACAACCACGAGAACCGAGTCTTCGCGCTCCGGATCGACGCGGACGCGATGAAGCGGCAGCACCAAGCGTTGGCGCAGGAGTTGGGCCAGCAGAACGAAGCGCTGGCGCACCGTCAGGACCTGCTGAGCGGACGCCAGGACGAGTTGGCAGACCAGATCCAGACGACCATGGCCTTCGGCTGGGACTACGTTGCCATGGTCCGCCGGCTGGCCACTCTCGAAGACCAGCTCGCGTTACTGACGGGTTCGACTGCCAACTCCTCGGACGATGGGGATGCCCACCCCTCGATCCTCTTCCCCGGCCTGGAGAAGGGGATGCGAAAGCCCGCCCAGGATGATGACGAACAAGGCATCCGCTCGAAAGTCTGCTAATCGGATGACCGGGCGGCACGGCCTCAAACCTGGATGCGCGTCAGCCGTGCCAGGTGGGCGCAAAACGTCGGTCGCGAGAGATCAAAGCTCAAAAACTCATTCAGCCGTTGCACGTTGATTCGCCCTTTTGCGGATAACGAGGGTAGGGGGTGACTGAAGTCGAGTCGCCCACAACCCTTGAGAATGCAGCGGATGGAGGAGGTTTGATCCCATGCGTATCACAACGTTGGCGGCTCGGTTGTTCGGCCTTGCGGCGATTGCAATTGCGGTCGGTGGCCTGGCACCCAGCGAGGCTCAGGCGCAAGCGTTTCACCAAGGCAATCATGGTAGAGGTCACGTCGTAGTCCACCACGGTGGACACTACCGACCGTGGTACGGGCACGGCGGGGGATACCGCTGGCCAGGGTATGGTGGTGGCTTTTATCGTGGGGGGTACGGCGGGGGATACCGTTGGCCAGGCTACGGTGGAGGCTTTGGCGGCGGTCACGGTGGGGGGCACCACCGGCCAGGTCACGGCGTGGGTCGTCCTTTGTGAGCTTTCGACAACCTGCCGCTACGAACTCTCCCAGGCTATCGACTCATGGAAACACAAACACAAATCGGCCCCGGACAGGCTGTCCGGGGCCGATCGCATTGAAAAAGTCGCCCGGCTGGAGTCGATCCGGCTCGAGGGCATATCCCGATTCCATCACCCCAACAAAAAAAGCAGAGACCTCTCACCACATGAGGGGAGAGGTCTCTTGGTAGGAAAGCGAGCGGAATCAACGACGGAACGAGGCTAATCTCACCTGCCAGATCAAGGCTTGTCCATCAGCTCCTTGGCAAGATCGTCCGCGTGATAGACCGATTTCAAGGCCTCGTAGATGGCCCGTGAGTCGACCGAGATCGCCCTGGCGGACCGATCGTCAAAGGCGAAGTCGAGCACGAGCGAGTCGACATTCCCATCAAAGATGAGGCCGACGACCTCGTTGTCGCGGTTGACGACGGGGCTCCCCGAATTGCCGCCGATGATGTCGGCCGTCGACACGAAGTTCATCGCGGTTTCGAGGTTCAATCGTCCCTCTTTCTTGGCCTGATGCCAGCTCAGCGGAAGCACATAAGGCGGGGTATTGCCGTGGGCGTCCGCGTGCTGGAAAGCGCCGCCGATGGTGGTGTAGGGGGGGATGACCTTACCGCCGGCTTCGTAGCCCTTCACCGTGCCGAAGGCGAGTCGTAGGGTGAACGTGGCGTCGGGATAGACCGAGTCTCCCTGGGCCTCGAACGTCGCCTTGGCGATCCCTGCGTACTGGGCGGAGAGGACGGCCTCGACTTCATCCTCGTACTGAGTGCGGAGCGTGCGAGCGTCGGCGTCGACCGCCAAGGCGAGTTTGATCATCGGGTCGTCGACCTCGAGCAAGGCCTTCAAGCCGCCCTTGGCGAGGTCGCGACGGACCGAGACGTCGGTGAGCTTGGTGCCCTGGACGAAGTCCTTGGCCACCTCCTCGGGGGTCCGCCCATGAAGGACGCGGGCGACCAACGGATCGATGTCCCCCATCCACTTCTTCCAGAATGCCAAGGAGTGAGCCAGCTTGGCTTCCTCGAACTCAGGGTAGATGGGAGCGTCGGAAAAAAGAGCGAGTTGAAGCGACTCGATCGCGGACTCTCGGAATTCTCGGAGCCGGTCGGCGTTCGGCTTCTCCTGTTCTTGAGCGAGACGAACCAGGGTCCGCGCGATATGAAAGAGGGACGAGTCGAACGCAAAGCCACGCTCGAGGAAGTTGTACCGCTTGGCGATCTTGGTCGAGACCTGGTGCGCGGTCGCAATCTTGTCCCAGGCCGATCCATAGGCCACCTGGGCCGCGTGGTCGGCCTTGATCCGCTCGCGGAGCGCGTTCTCCGCCTCGCGTTTGCGGGCCATGAGCGCCTCGTCCTTCAAACCCTTCAGACCCCCTGCTCGCGCTTTCCGGGAATTCTGGTAGCCGAAGAGCTCGTCCATCGCCTGCCTGGCCTGCTCGGGTCCCTTCTTACCGTACTCCTGCAAAAAGGCCTCACGATCGTGGAGGATCTCGAGTGAGAACGGGAACGAGACGTCCCTGAGATATTCCAGATGGGCGACCGTGTTCAACCGGCTGGTCTTACCGGGATGTCCAGCCACGAAGATGAGGTCGCCGTCCTTGCTTCCCGCGGCGCTCCAGTTCAGGTAATGCTTGGGCTGCGCCGGCTTGTCATTCTCGTAGGCACGGAAGAAGCAGACGTCGAGGTCGTACCGGGGGAACTCGAAGTTATCCGGATCGCCGCCGAAGAAGGCGATGTCGAACTCGGGGGCGAAGACGAGCCTAACATCGGTGTACTTCTTGTACGTATAAAGCGCATACTTCCCTCCTTGGTAAAGGGTGACGACGTCGCTCCGGAGGCCCGACTTGTCGAGCGACTCCTTCTCGATCGTCGCCATCGCCTTGCGCTTGGCGGTCCCTGCTTCCGAATCGCCCATGCCAGGCTTGACCGCAGCCAGGACACGGTCGGTCACGTCCTGGATATCGACCAGGACGTTGAGTTCGAGGTCAGGGGCCTTGATCTCGTCGGCCCGCGTCTTGGCCAGGAAACCCTCCTTGTGATAGTTCTTGCCGGCCGTGCTGATCTTCTGAAGCATGTCCGCGCCAACGTGATGGTTGGTCATCACCAGGCCGTCGGCCGAGACGAAAGAACCTGAGCCCCCGCTATTGAACCGTACGGCCGAAGAGCGGAGACGTTCGACCCAACCGGGAGTCGGCTCGAAGTTATACCGTTGCTTCAACGCCTTCAGCGGCAGGTTGTCGAAGACCCACATCCCTTCGTCAGCGAACACAGCCCCTCCCATACTCAGGACAGAGATAACGGACAAAGCCAAGATCCGTTGGCGCGCACTCATAGAGTCATATCCTCGGTGATGAGTTACCAAGAACGGTGCAAAGAGCCGGTCGCTCAGAGATCCTCTTCACGGCCCTTGATGCCTTCAGCGACAGCAGGGGACTCGGTGCTGCGGAGCAACGCACCGATCCCGACAAGAAAGAGCACGGTCGTCATCAATCCGAACGCAACGATCGAGGGCCAGGGACTGTTCTGCCACGAGGCGGGCAGGCGAGTCGAAATAT
The DNA here is from genome assembly GCF_000242455.2 of Singulisphaera acidiphila DSM 18658. Classification (GTDB taxonomy): domain Bacteria; phylum Planctomycetota; class Planctomycetia; order Isosphaerales; family Isosphaeraceae; genus Singulisphaera; species Singulisphaera acidiphila. Next base: position 1,890,409 of record NC_019892.1, on the reverse strand, counting down.
CCAGCAGCTTCGAGGCGTGGGGAATGATGGCCAGCGTCGCGATCAGGATTCCCGCAATGGCCCCCCCCGCGATGTACCCGCTCGCGAGCAGAACCGCCGGGCTCGAGTCCGACTCTTCGGCCGGGGTCTTCTTGATCCCATCGACGGCCGCACGGACGATGCCACCGATGAAGATCGGCACCGAGGTCGACAAGGGGAGATAGACCCCGACGGCGAACGCCAGGGCCGGAACGCCGGCCAAGTGCATCACGATCGCGATGAAGACACCGATCAGGACCAGGTCCCATGGCAGCTTCTGAGTCATGATACCATCAATAATCAACGCCATCAGGGTCGCCTTCGGCGCATCGTACTTGATGACCTTCGTCCCATCGTCGCGCGTATCCACCCGGCCGTTGATGGCGGGATCGATCAGGAAACGCGCCTGCCCCTGGTCGTCCACCAGGTATTTTCCAGGCTGAGCACCCGGGATCGGGTTAACAACCCGCCAGACATGGTACGACTTGCCGTCGTGAGTGATCGTCTCGGTCAGCGTGCCCACCTCGGCCTTAGCCTTCGGCAAATACTCAGCACGGCCCGTGACGACCGTACTCGCGTCATTGAGCAAGAGCAGGGTGAACCCGATCACGACCGCCGAGGTCAAGGCCCCCACCAAGATCGAGATCTGCTGCGACCGGGGGGTGGCTCCGACGAGGAAGCCGGTCTTGAGATCCTGCGACGTCGTCCCGCCATTCGAGGCCGCAATGCAGACGATACCAGCAATGGAGAGAGCCGCGAGCCGATAGGAAGGCCCCACCCAACCCATCAGGACGAAGATCAGGCAGGTGAGCAGCAAGGTCGCCACGGTCATCCCCGAGATTGGATTCGAGGACGACCCGATCTCACCGGTCAGCCGGGACGAGACCGTGACGAACAGAAAGCCGAAAAGGACGACCATCGCCGCGCCTGCGAGCCGACCCGCCAGATCGGTCGGCATCAGGTCGGTCGCGGCAATCGCGGCCACGAGCCCGATCGCGCCGAGCCCGACCATCCAGAGCGGAAGGTCACGGTCGGTCCTGTTCGATGCCTCAGAGTTCCCGCCCCGTTTGGAGAGGCGGATGTCGCGCATGCCGGAACCGATCGACGAGACGATGAGCGGCAGGGCCTGGAACAGGCTAATGATTCCACCGGTGGCCACGGCCCCCGCGCCGATGTAGAGGATGTAGGCGTCGCGGATGTCCTTGGGGCTCATCTCGGAAATCAGCTTGGTGCCCGGGAAGATCGCCGTCGTCGCGGCCCCACCAAAGAAGGCGATCGCAGGCGTCAGCACCAGGGCGGCCAGCATTCCGCCGGCCACCATCACGCACGAGATTTTGAACCCGATGATGTAGCCGACCCCCATCAGCACGGGGGACGACTCGAGCGAGACGACCGCCCCTTTGAACCCCTTGATCGCCTTGGCGGGATATTCCTGCCAGAGTCGTAGGGACTGCATCAAGACCTGATAGACGAAGGCAAGGCCGAAACCGACGAACACCGTCTTGGCGCTGGAGCCCCCTTGCTCGCCGACGATCAGAACCTTGGCGCAGGCGGTCCCTTCGGGATAGCTCAGCGACCCATGCTGTTTGACGATGAACGCGCGGCGGAGCGGGATCATCATCAGGATCCCGAGCAAGCCGCCGAGCGCGGCCACGAGCATGACTCGAACGAGTTCCATGTCGTAGCCGAGGATCATCAAGGCCGGCATCGTCACGCCGACGCCGAACGCGATCGACTCCCCGGCCGAGCCCGCCGTCTGGACGATGTTGTTCTCGAGGATCGTGGCGGGCCGCGTCCCGAGGATCTTGGAGAAAGCGCGGAAGACCGTGATCGAGAGGACGGCGACCGGAATCGACGCCGACACGGTCATCCCGACTCGGAGCACGAGATAAAGTGACGAGGCCCCGAAGACGATTCCCAGGATCGCGCCGAGCAGAACGGCTGACCAGGTCAGCTCGGGCATCTCGATATTGGCGGGGACGTAGGGCCTGTGGACGGGGCCGGCCGAACCGAGCCCCTCGCTCGGGGTCTCGGCCGGAGGGGGTGTTTGGACCGACATTTCATCTCCCTCGAAGAACGAAGCACGCGCCTCCCGGGCTGCGACGTCTCCACCTTACACGTCGAGCGAGACACCGAAAAGGGGCTACGGAGGGAGTCGCGCCCCCAATCGAGCTGGTCAGCCAACCGTCTCGGACATGGCCGAGGGACGCCGGCCCGGCGTGCGGTTCTGCTGGATTTCAGAGAGCCGGTTGACGATTTGGCGAAGGACTTCGAGCGGGGCCAGGCTCGCATCCACCTCGTAGACCGTTTCCGGAGGATAGAAGCTCAGGGTCTTGAACGTCTCCTCATAATAGGTGTTAAGCCGCCGCTTGATGACCTCCTCGTTCATGTCGTCGAGTCGATTCTCGCGCAATGCCCGCGCCTTGAGTCGCTCGCTCGCTTTGACCGTATCGTTGATCACGAGGTGGAAGATCTGGACCACGTCCAGGATGTGGTCGAGCCGCTCGGCCTGAAGGTAGTTCCGAGGAAGACCATCGAGGATCAGGGTGTGCTGGTCGGGCAGAAGCAACTCCTGCATCTCGAGGATCTGGACGTGTCGCTCCCAGATTTTGACGGTCAAGTCGTCGGGGACGAGCGCTCCGGTCGACGTGAAGCGGGCGATCTGCTGACCGTACTGGCCGTACTTCGGGATCTTGCGAAACACATCCCCCATCGAGACATGCACAAGGTCGGGCAACTGGCCGAGCACGGCCCCTTGAGTCCCTTTACCGCTACCGGGCATTCCGAACAGCAGAATCGTCCGATACTTGTGGGAGTCGGCCATCGCAAGTCCTCGACAAGACGTTATGAGGGATGGATCACCTGGAGCAGCGGCAACCATCATGGGGGGGGGCGTTCCGCTCGACAACCCGAACCGTAGAGAATTCCACGACTTACCCACTCCCTCCATAATCCGAACTATTGCCCCACGGAGCAAGCCGTTGCAAGAAACCCGTGTCCTTCTTCTCCGCCACGCCGAAACCTCGTCCCCCGATTGCTTCCACGGCGCCGAGTCCGACATTGACTTGGGCGACCGCGGACGCAGCCAGGCCGCGACCGTGGCCGTCCGGCTCGCTGCGTTCCGACCCGACGCCGTCTATTCCTCGGGGATGCTCCGCGCCCGCGAGACCGCCACGCCCATCGCAGGCGCCTGCCAACTCGTGCCCCAAGTGATCGAAACACTTCACGAACGGCGAATGGGTCCCCTCAGCGGGCAGCCCAAGGCCGAAGGCTGGTCGACCTATCAGCAAGCAATGACGCATTGGATGGCCGGCGACCTCGACTACACCCACGAAGGGGGAGAGTCATTCGCGGACATCGCAGCGCGAACGGTTCCCCCATTCCAAGCGCTGGCGGATCGGCATCGCGGTGAGACGATCGTCGTCGTGGCCCACGGCGTGGTGATCCGAGTCTTGCTTTGCAGCCTGGTGGAGGACCTGAGCCAGGCCGATTTTGCGGACGTCCCCATCGAGTTTGTCGGGGTGAACGACCTGCGATGGAATGGAACACGCTGGTCCGCCGTCGGATTCGAGCGGAACGGCTCTCCATCACAGAATCAGGGCGGGAGCAGCGAGCCGCTCAAAACCTGAGCCAGATGGAAAAGGACCAGGCGCCGTCGCTCAGGCAAGGAGACTGTGGACGACTTGCGCCTTGGTCACTTCGGCATCGGTCAGGCTGTCGTCGCGGCCGTCGTGAGGGAACGTGAGACGGCGATGATCGAGCCCGAGCGAGTGGAGCAGGGTGGCCTGGAGATCGTGAACCGTGACGATGTTCTCGACCGACTTGTAGCCGAACTCGTCGGTGGCCCCATGACAGTAACCCTGTCTGAACCCGCCTCCGGCCAGCCAGAGCGAGAATGCATGCCGGTTGTGGTCGCGGCCGTCGGTCCCTTGGGAGATGGGAAGGCGGCCGAACTCACCGGTCCAGAGCACGATCGTCGAGTCGAGTAAGCCCCGCCGCTTCAAGTCCATCACGAGCGCAGCGCTCGGTTGATCGGTCCGGCGGCAAAGTCCCTTAAGCGTCTCGGCGTTCTTGCTGTGCGTGTCCCAAGGTTGCCCACTGAGAAAGAGTTGGACGAACCGAACCCCGCGCTCGACCAACCGCCGGGCCAGCAGACAGCGCGTGCCGTACTCCCGGGTCTCCTCGCGATCCAGACCATAGAGACGCTTGGTCTCCTCGGTCTCATCCGAAAGGTCGAGCACGTCCGGGACGGCGGTCTGCATCCGCGCGGCGGTCTCGAAGTTCGCAATTCGTGCGTCGAGCTCGGAACGGCCAGGATGCCTCCGTAAGTGGATTCGATTCAACTCGTCAATGAACCCGAGCTGGCCCGTCCGCGCAGCCTGCGTCACCCCGTCGGGCGTCGCCAGGTTCGGCACCGGCGCGGCCCCCGAACGAAAAGGGGTGCCCTGGTAGACCGCCGGCAGCCAGCCTGAGGTCCAGTTCCGCACGCCGTCGACCGGCAGCCCTCCCGGGTCACTCAAAACCACATAGGCGGGCATCTCGCGGTTCTCCGACCCGAGCCCGTAGATCACCCACGAGCCCAACGTCGGCCGCCCGGCCTGGAACTTGCCCGAGTGGATCAGTCGCAGGGCCGACTCGTGATCGACCGACTCCGTCGACATCGAACGCACGAGGGTCATCTCATCGACGATCCGGGCCGTGTGCGGGAGCAGTTCGGAGAGTTCGAGGCCCGACTCGCCGCGAGGCCGGAACGAGAAGGGCGAGGCAAGCAGGTTCCCTTGCTGCTTGTCGAAGTGAACTTCGAGTTGTCCCGGGTATGGCTTCCGATCCCAGCGCGTCAGCTCCGGCTTCGGATCGAACAGATCCATCTGGCTCGGACCACCGTGCTGGAATAGGCAGATGACCGATTTCGCGCGCGGCGGCCTTGCGCCTACCACGGACTCGGCGCGGAGTGTCCGGTCGTCCATCGCCAACAGATCCGCCAGCGCCAACGAACCCAGGGTTCCGGCGGATCGGCACAGGAAGGCGCGCCGGTTGAGGCGAAAGTCGTCGCGTTCGATGGCCCCCATCGCCATTCCCCCCACGGCCTGAGTTTCGATCATTCCACGTATAAAAAGGCATTGCTCGCCAGGAGCGCCTGGCAAAAGTCGGCCCAGGAGCGCTCGACTGCGTCGGCCTGACCTTGGTATCGCGCCGGCTGAGCGTCGAGGAACCGCTTCGCCGCAGCCAACTCGTCCTCAGTCGGCGCTCGACCGACCGCCACGAGGAAGGCATGAGCAACCTTGCCGGCGGCGCTCGGACCGGCCTCACGCTCCAGTCGCTGGGCCATGACACGGGCGCGGGCGAGCACGAAGTCGGAATTGAGCAGGCTCAACGACTGCAATGGGATGGTCGTCGCATTGCGTCGGGTGCAGTTAATGACGATCGATGGAGCATCGAAATCCTCGAGCACACCGACCACATGCGTGCGCCTCTGCTGAAGGTAGACCGACCGTCGATGTGCGCCGTTCACTGACTCCTCGACCGCGACTGTGCCGTTTCCCTTACGCTCAGCCGGAACGTATGGGCCGCCCATCCGCCCGTCGAGCTCGCCCGAAGCAGCAAGCATCGCGTCGCGGATTGCCTCAGCATCAAGCCGCCGCATCGGATACCGCCAGAGCAAACCGTTGCCGGGGTCCCGTACTTCGCCAGGCTCGGTCGCTTTGCTCGTTTGGCGGTAGGCTCTCGAGTTCACGATCAGCCGGTTCAGTACCTTGGCACTCCAGCCGCTCTCCACCAGCGTTCTGGACAGTTCCTCCAGGAGTGGCGCGTGCAACGGAGGCGCACCCGAGTAGCCGAGGTTCTCAGGAGTCGCGACCAAGCCCACGCCGAAATGATACTGCCAAATCCGATTGACCGTAACGCGTGCCAGCAGCGCCGAGGCCCGAGAGCCAGGCCGCGTGATCCAGTTCGCCAGCGCCAGCCGGGCCCCCGTAGAGGGCAACCCCGCAGTTGGGGACCCCACCCTGAAAGGGTTGTCGGGATCGGCCAGTACCGCCGGAATGCCAGGCTCGACCACCGGTCCGCGAGCGGAGTAGTTCCCTCGAAGCAGCAGGTGAACCTCAGGAGGGGTCGCCTCGAGGTCGTGAACCCAGGCGATCTTCCCTGGCCGGGCAGTCCGCTTCGACTCGATCGCCTTGAGCCTGTCCGTGTATCCCTTTTGCTCCGCGTTGCGGATCTGAGCGTCGGAATCCTCAGCAGGTTTCTCACCCGCCTCAATGAGCAAGTGATCCACCACGAAACTGCGGTTACAGCAATACTCGAAGCCGAATCCTCCGTCGGGCAGATCGGCCGCGGTCAGCGTCACCGCCGGCCCTTCGGGCTGCCAGTCAACCACATGTTCGAGGCGGTATTTATTTTCCCCTTCATTCGTAATCCGCACGCCATAGCGATGCCCTGACTCGTAGCCGGTTCCGCCGATCTTGCCGGCTGCGCGTGAGTCCGCTCCCGGGTAGTCGACATGGACCTCTGCCCCTCCGGACGGGTTGCCGTCGATCAGGACATTGCCTCCCCCGGCCTTTTTCTTGTCCTCATAGTCCGCAAGTGCCAGGTAAAACCCCACTCGCTCGGCCGGAACGCCGTCGACGTTGAGCTTTCGGTCCACCAGGTCGAACGTCACCTGGATCCACCCGCCCTTGTTGTCGGGAGTCCAGTCGAACGCCTGCTTCGTTGAAAGGAACCGATTGCCCCCGGTCCCTGACTCGATAATTCTCAAAACGCCGTCTTGGATCAGGGCACCGGGAGCCACCTCGGAGTCGAGGTTGACCGGGGGAGAACCGAAGGGCGTGGCATCCGCCGGCGCCTTCGAGCTCCAGGCCAGCGAGAGTCGGCCGGGCTCGGCGTCGAAGTTGTCCTGGAACCGCACGGCCCCCTTGCTCCGGTTCCGCTCGGACCAGACCCGAAACTCCGATTTCAAGGATGCGATCTGCCCTTCGAGCGCCTTCGTCCGCGCTGTCCATTCCTCAAGCTCGGCGGAGAGCGGCGCGTCCACGACACGCTCGTTCGGTTTGACCCAATGGTCGACCGGAAACGCCGGGTAGAGGATCGCCTGGAGTTGATAATAGTCCTTCTGCGTGATGGGCTCGAACTTGTGATCGTGACAGCGGGCACACTGGAAGGTCATGCCAAAAAGCGACGAGCCAATGATCTCGATCGCCCCTTCGAGTACCGCATAGCGGTCGGCGCGAAGCTCGTCGGGATTCCCATCGCTCTCGCCGGTTCCATCCTGCGAGTTCCGCAAAAAGTGCCCGGCTACAAGCTGATCCACCACTTCGGGCGTCACCTGATCGCCCGGCCGATAACCGGAAAGTTCGTCACCGGCCAGTTGCTCGCGGACGAACTGATCGAGCGGCTTGTCCTGGTTCCAGGAGCGGATCACATAGTCGCGATAGCGGTAAGCGAGAGGACGGTCGCTGTCAGCCGCGAAATAGCCATTGGAGTCGGCGTACCCAGCGGCGTCGAGCCAGTACTTGCCCCAGCGCTCGCCATACCGCGGCGAGGCGAGATAGCGTTCGACCATTCGCCCGTAAGCGTCGGGGCTACTGTCGGACAGGAAGGCAGCAACCTCTGCGGGCGTCGGTGGAACACCGGTCAGGTCGAAGCTCACACGACGCGCGAGGGTCTGCCGATCGGCTTCGAGTCCCAGACTCAGCCCCTCAGCCTCGAGTCCCGGAAGAAGGAGGCGGTCGATCGGGTTTGCGGCAAGCGGACCGACACGAACCTCGGGCAGAGTCGGCGAACGGAGAGGGGCGAACGCCCAGTGGTCGGCAGCCTCCGGTGCTCCCGAGACGAGCTTGGGGAGTCCAGGCACCCCAGCTTCGATCCAGCGCTGAAGGATTTGCTTCTCATCCTCGGTCAGCGGTTCGTCGGGCGGCATCTCGTCATCGGCGATTCGCTTCCAGATCAGGCTTTCCTCAAGCCGCCCCGCAACGAGGAGCTCTCCGTTCTTCCCACCCCGGGCAAACCCATTCGGTGACGCCAAGCTCAGCTTCGCCTCCCGCTTGGCCGGCCCGTGGCACTTGACGCACCGGACCTTCAGCAGAGGCATCACCTGCCGATCGAACGAGGGCTTCGAGGGCACGTCATCGGCCAACGCCATCGTGTGAAAGAAAACCACAACGACCAAACGGCTCAGGATCATTCCTCGAGTCATCAGCCCCTCATGGCCATCCAAACCGAATCGCGGAAATCCACGGCAAGCGCCCGACACGCTATGAACTCGCTGTTCCCGCCCTATTTCCAATAGGCATCGAGACTGAACCGGACCGTAGGGGTTACTTCAGCAAACCGAAGGCTCGCAGACGGCCAACGGCAGCATCGAAGTCATCGGGGATCGGGGATCGGGGCGAGTTCGCCCCCCGGCCGCAAGGGCAATGGCCACCGCAAAGGCCGGGATGAGCCACACCTTGTTCTGATCATGCTCGGTGTGGCACATCGCTTTCTTCTCCCACCGTTGGTACGACGGAGCGCCCCGGATCACATGGTGGCAGGATAGACCGATTCCAATTACCTTATGCTACTTGCAATCATCCGTGGTTTGAACAGTCCTGTCATTTTTATTACCAACTACCGTCTCCATGATTCACCGGACGGTTAGCCCCGATGGGAAAGCCAAGGCTTTGATCTTACTCAAAAAGACGGTCGAGGTTCCGGTCGAAGGGGGGACGTTCAACTCTGTCACTGAGCGCAGCGTTCCCGAGTAGAAGCCCAAGGCGGAAAAGAGGGGCAGGGATCGCACGCGCGGAGGAGGTGTACGAAGTCGCGGTCAGAGGTTGATCTGACGGGTGAGGCGATCTCTCCTGCCCGCTCCAGAAATGACATCATGCCGATGTCAATCCTTCTCGCTGGTCGGTCCATGGGCATTTAGACAGAGTGAGCTGACACTTCACCGCCATTCTTGAGCGCTTCCCACTCGTCCCAGGAGTAGAGGACCTCACGCGCGGAGCCGCTCTTGAATTCGCCAACGATGCCGTCTTCGGCCATGAAGTCGATCAAGCGGGCGGCGCGGCCGTAGCCGATGCCGAGGGCGCGCTGGAGCAGCGAACAAGAACCGCGGCCCTCGCGAATGATGATCTCGATGGCCGGTTCGTAAAGCTCGTCCCGCTCCTTCAGGGCCGCGCCTCGCTCTTTACCGCCGGGGCCGCCGCTGACCTGCATCTGTACGAGTTCGCGACTGAACTCGGCCGGGAATTGCTCGAGGTACTGGCAGACCCGATTGACCTCGGCGTCGGAGACGTAGGTCCCCTGAGCCCGGACGATGTGCGACGTGCCGGGGAAGAGGAAGAGCATGTCACCATTGCCGAGCAGCTTGTCAGCGCCCATCTCATCGAGCACGACCCGCGAGTCGCCGCGACTGGCGACCTGGAACGCAATCCGCGCGGGGAGGTTGCCTTTGATCAGACCGGTGATCACATCGACCGTCGGCTTCTGGGTCGCGACGATCAAGTGCATCCCGACCGCACGGGCCTTCTGCGCCAGGCGGACGATATGCGACTCCACCTCCTTGGCCGCCGTCATCATCAGGTCGGCCATCTCGTCGGCGATGATCACGATGTACGGCATGTAGGTGGGAATCCGCGCCATCTCCTCGTCGTCTTCGGGGCGGAGACGTGAGTAGATCTCGTCAGCACCGAGCTGATTGTATGTCTGGATGTTGCGGACCCCCGCCCGGGCCAGGTAGCCGTACCGCTCGTCCATCTTGTCGCAGGCCCACGACAAGAGGGACTCGGCCTTCTTCATGTCGGTGACGACCGGGTGCATCAGGTGCGGGATCTTCTTGAACTGCGAGAGCTCGACCATCTTGGGGTCGATCAGGATCAGCTTGACCTCGTCCGGACGCTTGGTCATCAGGATCGAGAGGATCATCGCATTCAAGCAGACCGATTTTCCGGTGCCGGTTCGACCTGCGATCAACAAGTGAGGCATGTCGGCCAGGTCGAAGGCGAGCGGGGCTCCCTTGACGTCCTTGCCCAGGAAGAGGGGGATCTTGAGCTTGTCGTTCCGGTTATGGATCTCCGTGACGACTTCGCCCAGCTTGACCATCGCCCGGAGCTCGTTCGGCACTTCGATCCCGACGGTCGTCTTGCCCGGAATCGGCGCCACGATCCGGACGCTGGGGACCGCCATCGCGATCGCAAGGTCGTCGGCCAGGCTGATAATCCGTGAAACCCGCAGACCCGCTTCCAGTTCAATCTCGAACTGAGTGATTACCGGGCCGGTATCGATCTGGACGACCCGCACTTTATAACCGAAGTCGAGCAGGGTCCGTTCGACCAGTAAGGCCCGCGCATTGATCTTCGCCTCGTGCTCGTGAACCGGGAACGAGGGAAGCGGTTCCAAAAGCTCGAGCGGAGGGAGTTGGTAACCGCCACCGGTCGGCGCAACCGGAATCGGCGTGGAGGGATTCACGACGGCCGGCTTGGTCACGGCGGGCTGGTTGAGACCGCGCGCCCCCGCGTCGGGAATCAGTTCGTCAGGCGATGGCGAGCGCGTGAGGGCCGGTCGCGAGGCGATCGGTGACAGCCGGGTCGTGGTATCCACCAGCGCAAATTGCCCCGGCATCAGCATCGCCGAGTTGGCGTCAGGAACCGGTTCGGGCTCCTCCACCGGCTTCCGCCTGGCCTTGATCCCGAAGACGCGAATGAGCTCCTGAACCGGCCAGACGAACAAGGGTTCGGCACAGAGCGAGAGACCGACCAGGCCGGCCGCCGCGAGGATCAGGAGCATCCCGAGCAGGCCGAACTGCCCCTCGAAGAAGGCGACCGCCAGCGCACCGAGGTAACCCCCACTCCCCACCAAGGGGCGAGGATTGAGGTCTCTTCCATACTTATGAATGAGCGTCGCCGTGACGGCCGTGAGAAGGGCAAAGCCGGCCAAGGGGCCGGTCTTCTCCGAAACCGAGCGCCGAGTGAACCAGAGGAGGTTGATCGACACCAGCCCGACGACGATCAGAAACGAGGTCCAACCAACCGCCGTGAACATGACGTGAGCCAGGGCAGCTCCGACCGGCCCACAAGGATTGGCGGGGGAGGAGCGGACCGGCTCGGTCGAATGACCGGGCGGGTCGGCCGGGTCGTAGTGGGCCAGGCTCAGCGTCAGAAAGATGATCGCCAGCAGGAAGGCCGACGCCGGGCCGTTGCGCGTCAGTTGCTGTCGATCGAACATGGAGATTCCTCGGCGCGCCTTGAGAAGACTAAGGAGTCCGAGAATGCCCCGCCCCGCGCGCCATTGCACGGTGGTTCAAACCTCGGACCCGTCTACTTCAGATCGGCAACGACGAGCGAACGCTTTCACAATCCCACCCCGGAACATCCGGCGGCGGGCCTGGCGTAACTATTCTGACGGCTGGGTAAGGTCGACCGTGCCGCCCTCTTCGGCCTCCTCGGTCGGCTCGGTGTTCTGAAGGTTGCCCGACATATCCAGGAAGATTTTATCTTGCATGATTTCTTGGATCACGACCGCCATCTTGTCGGCGCCTCGCGCTTCGACCAAGGGACGAGCGCCCTGGTTGAGCGCGATCATCCGCTTCTGGATCAGGGTCGACAATTTGAACCGGCCGCCAACCTTGTTGACGATGTATTCTTCCTTCAGTTCTTCGAGCATCGGGTGATCAACCTCCACAACCATGTTGGACAAGCAGGGCGACCAGGTCGTTGACGGCCTGGTCGAGTTCGCTATTCATCAATTGAAAATCGTAGCGGTGGACTTGATCGAGTTCCCACCGTGCATTGGCCAAGCGGCGCGCGATCGTCTCATCACTGTCTGTGGCCCGATCGCGCAACCGTGATTCAAGGATCGCAAAACTCGGCACATTGATGAAAATGAGCAGGGCCGCAGGAACCTTTTCCTTGACGAGCAGGGCCCCCTGGACATCAATCTCGAGCAGCACGCATTCGCCACGCGCCAGCCGCTCGCGGACCGGTCCGGCGGGCGTGCCGTAAAGATTCCCGTGGACCTCGGCACTCTCAAGGAACTGACCGCGCTCCCGTTGCTCCTCGAACGCCTGGCGGGAAAAGAAAAAGTACTCCCGGCCTTCCTCCTCGCCAGGACGAGGGGCGCGCGTCGTCGCAGAGATCGAGAGCCGAGTCTTCACTTCCGGGCGCCGCAGCGCCAGCCGAACCAGAGTGCTCTTGCCGGAGCCCGAAGCCCCCGAGATGACAATCAACCGGCCAGGCAATTTCTCCCAATCATCCATCTCGGTTTCCGGAAAAGGATCCAATATCAACACACAAGCGACTTCAAAATTGATCTTTCATCCATAAAATCGAGTCAGGCGTGATTCGATTCTGGGGAAAGCCTTCTCTTATTCTACGTTCTGAATCAGCTCGCGGATCTTTTCCAGAAGACCTTTGATTTCCACGACGCACCGGCTGATCTCAACGTCGTTCGCCTTCGAGCCGATCGTATTCGTCTCCCGCCCCATCTCCTGGACGACGAATTCCAGCTTCCGACCTGCGCTTTCAGGCTCGTGAATCACGTCGATGTACTGAGCCAGGTGGGCGCGAAGCCGGACGATCTCCTCCGCGATATCGGCCCGCTCGGAGAGGATCGCAACCTCGCGGATCAAGTCCTTCGGCTCAATCGTGACGCCTTGCCCTTCGACGAGGCTCTGCACGCGTTCGATAAGCCGCTTCTGATAGGCGGCGACGACCTCGGGACCTCGCGCGACGATCTGATCGAGGTGGGTCGCCACGGCTTTTCCGAGCACGAGCAGCTCGTTGGCCATGGCGTTGCCTTCCTCGGCCCGCGCCGACTGGAGCTTCACCAAGGCTTGCGAAATCACGGCCGAGAGGACCGGCCAATCTTGGTGAGGGTCATCGGTAGCGGGCTTCCGCTCCTCGACGACGCCGGGCAAGACTAGGAGCGAACTCAGTGGGGTCGATGACGTTGAGTTGCTACCCTGCAAAGCGTCAAGCTGGTCGCGATAGCTGGTGAGAGCCACCACGTTCAAGCGGTAGTCCTCAACCCGGCGGGGGCGGTCGATCCGCAGGACAACTTGCACCGTGCCCCGGCGGATCGTCTCGCGCACCAGCCGCTCGAGATCCGGCTCCAGGGCACCGTAGGGATCACTGATCTTGGCGCTCAACTTGAGATGGCGGTTGTTGACCGTCCGGATCTCGACGCTGACCGTCCAGCGCTCCTCTTGGAGCCTGGCCTCTCCGAATCCGGTCATGCTCAGGAGCACTTCGACCTCATTGGCGGGTTCGTGGAATGAAGGAAGGTCCGCAATCCCCAAATCAGGCAAAAAAAAATGGGCCGCCCCTCACCCCCCTTTACTTGGTCGTGGGGGGAATCGGTGCGGGAACCGCGGGGACTTCGATCGGCTGAGGAGAGGAAGACGATCCGGTCGGGCTCGCCGGCAGCGGGCTCTTGGGGCTGAGGTCCGAGCTGGTCGACTTCTTCGCCTTCGAGCCCGAAGCGGTCCCCTTCGTGACCTTCGTCGTCCCGGAATCGTTGCCCCAGGCGGAGTCTCCCCCTCGGTTGGAGATGATCACCATCAGCATGCAGAGGACGATCCAGAAGGCGGCGACGCTCATCGTCACCTTAGTGAAAACGTCACCGGCCTTGGTGCCGAAGGCGCTCGAGCCTCCCATACCGCCGAACGCACCCGCCAGGCCTCCCCCTTTACCGCGCTGGATGAGGACCAGGCAGATCAGGAAGAACGACGCAAGGATCAACAGCGAATCCAGAATGCCGATCAGGATATTCACGGCGAGAGTCCTTCCGCGAGGAGGGTGACAAAAATAAAGGAAGCGTCGTCCCGATCGGTGGGGACGACGCGCGGCGATTCCGAAGCAGGCTCTGGCTCAGGCCTGGCTCTTCGCGGCGACAACCTGGGCGGCCCGGATGATGCCAAGGAAGTCCGCCTCTTTGAGGCTGGCACCGCCGACGAGGGCCCCGTCGATGTCGGGACAGGCGAGCAGCTCAGCCGCGTTGTCGGGCTTAACGCTCCCACCATACTGGACAACGATCCGCGCGGCGGTCGCTTCGCCGAACAGCTTCGTCAGCCAGTCGCGAATGAACTCGTGGACCCCCTGCGCCTGCGCCGGGGTCGCGGTCAGACCGGTGCCGATCGCCCAGACCGGCTCGTAAGCCAGGACGATTCCGACCATCTGTTCGGCCGAGATCCCGGCGAGGGAGCCGGTCAACTGGCCGGCGACCACGTCTTCGGTCTGGCCCCCCTCGCGCTCTTGCTGGGTTTCGCCGATGCAGACGATCGGGATCAGGCCAACGGCCAGAGCGGTGTGGAGCTTGGCGTTGACCTGGGCATCGGTCTCGCCCATCCCGTGCCGGCGCTCGCTGTGACCGAGGATGACGTGAGTGCACCCTGCGTCGTTGAGCATCGCCCCCGAAATCTCACCGGTGTAGGCCCCGTCGGGCTTCCAGTGCATGTTCTGGGCCCCCAAGCCAATCGGCGAGTTGGCCAGGGCCGCGTCCACCTGATCGAGAAAGAGCGCCGGGGGGCAGACCGCCACGCGGACGTCGGCCGCCGGGCCGACACCGTTCTTGATCGCCTCGGCCAGAGCGACGGCTTCCTTCGCCGTCGCTGGGTTCATTTTCCAGTTACCCGCGATAAACAGGGGACGCATCAGACAGTCACTCCCTCACAAGCGTCGATCGTCTTGCCCAGGAGCTGGGCAAGCTGCCGCAACTCCTCCATGAGCTGGGCATACTGAACAGGCAACAACGCCTGCGGCCCGTCCGAGAGGGCCTTCTCGGGGCAGGAGTGGACCTCGATATGGATCCCGTCGCTGCCGGCGGCTACGCCCGCCAGGGACATCGCCGGGATCAGGTCGGGCCGCCCGGTCGCGTGGCTCGGGTCCACGATGATCGGCAGGTGGCTCAGCCCCTTGACGTTCGGCACGATCGAAAGGTCGAGCGTGTTGCGGGTCGAATCCTCGAACGTCCGCACCCCGCGCTCACAGAGAATCACCCGGCGGTTGCCCTGGGCCAGCACGTATTCGGCCGACATCAGCAGGTCCTTGACCGTCGCGCTCATCCCGCGCTTCAGCAGGACCGGGATCCGGGTCTT
The DNA here is from genome assembly GCF_000242455.2 of Singulisphaera acidiphila DSM 18658. Lineage (GTDB taxonomy): Bacteria > Planctomycetota > Planctomycetia > Isosphaerales > Isosphaeraceae > Singulisphaera > Singulisphaera acidiphila. The sequence goes on along the minus strand of NC_019892.1, from coordinate 1,875,321 downwards.
GCCGACCTCTTTGAGCAGGTCGAAGTTCTGCATGTTCCGGGCGCCGATCTGGAACAGGTCGGTATAGCGCTCGACCAGCTCGATCTGCCGCGGATCCATGACCTCGGTGACGACCGGCATGCCAAACCGCTCACCGGTGGCCTTGAGCATCTTGAGGCCGTCTTCGCCAAGCCCCTGGAAGCTATAGGGGGACGTTCTCGGCTTGAACGCTCCGCCCCGGAGCACGTTCGCCCCCGCCTCGCGGACTTTCCCGGCGATCTCCACCAGGAGCGGCTCGCTCTCGATGGCGCAAGGGCCGGCGATCATCATCAGGTGGCCGCCGCCAACCTTGATCCCCTTGATATCGAAGACCGAAGCCTCGCCGTGAAACTCGCGGCTGGCGAGCTTATAGGGCTTGAGGATCGGAACGACCTGCTCAACCCCCGCGATCGCCTGGAGCGGCTCAGCCTGCAACTTATCTTCGTCACCGATGACGCCAATGATGGTCCGCGCGACCCCCTGGCTCAGGTGCGGGGTAAAACCCAAGGCTTCGATCCGCTCAATGACGTGGTCGATAACCTCCTGGGTCGCTTGCGGCTTCAGAACGATGATCATGAGGGTCCTCAGGCTCCCGGCCGGGTCGGCCGTGTTCCTCCCGACGCTGGGGGTCGACCTACTGTCGGTTGGGTGAACCCAAGAGTTTAACGATCGGCAAACGAGGAGGGAAGCGGAAACCGGGCCGGGCATGCGATTTATCGTCACCCCAACCCGGGTTGACCGCGAATTAGAGCGACCGGCGACGGCCGATTCCCCGCCGCACGGCAAGCCCTGCCGTCACAAGGCCGAAGAGGGCCAGGACGCTCGGTTCGGGAACCGTGAGTGGAGACCCCAACTCAACGTGGAGGGAGGGCGTGAGCACGGCAGCCGGGATTGGCGTCGCTGTCGACGTGTCATCGGCGCCGGAAGCCGCAGCCACCAGACTGTTGGCATCAACGGAGACTTTCGGGGTCAGCAGGAGTGCGTGCATCACGTCCAACGAATCGAGCCCGAAGGCGGCGATCTGGCCGAGATTGTTGATGTCCATGGCTCGCGTCAACGTATACCCGAGCGTGGGATCAACCAGACGATTGAGATCGACCAAAGGGCCATTGCTGAACGAGGTGAAGGCCCGCGCAGTCGTCGGGCCGCTGCTCCCCTTGGCCAGTTCGCCGACCAGTTGCCCGGAGTTGTTGATCGCGTAGGCTGCACTCCCAACCTCGGCCTTGCCGAGCCCCTTGATCCCTTCCTCCGGAGTGTAGAGAAAGGCCTGGGTATTCGACCCGGCGGAACCTGACATGCCGACCACTTGCCCCTTCTCGTTCACCCCGAGCGCCTGGCTCCAGGTCTGATTGGGCAGGTTTCCCGTGGCCATGGCATGCCCGTCGATGTCGGCGAACCCAGCCCGGGCTCCGTCCTTGTCGAAACCCCATCCCGCCGCGTTCTTCCCCTCGCGAGATGTGGCCACGGCGTCGACACCAGAAGCCCCTGGGTTCAACGAGTCCGGAAGCGGCCCCTCGTATTCGCCGGGGCGTTCCCAGGTCCCAATCTTGATTTTTCCGGAGGGATCGAGCGTGATCCGCCGCTGAGTGGTCACGTCCCTCGAGCTGTCGCCCGAGTCGAGCAAGGAATCGCTGCTGATTCCCATGTCGGTGACCGTGTAAATCGGCTCAGCCAACGCCGACGAGACCGTCAGCAGTGAGGTGGCCAAGAGAGAGAGTCCACACCGAGTCAACCCTGCAAGTCGAATGCTCATCGTGGGTCCTTCCATGGAGAGCAGAGCTCGGTCATCGTCCTTTTTTTGGTGTGCCGGCAATCCTTTCCTGCAGCTTAGGCCGCGCCATTAAGCCCCAGTCGATCTTGTTCGTCAAGATCGATTGTCATAACTGGAATATTTGGGAGTTCCCCACCGATCAGTTCCCGATCAACTCTCGATACACTCACCGCGCGGGTAAGAGCCGAGAATCTCGAGGCGTTCGCACTTCTTGCGGACGAGGTCGAGGGTCTTCTTGACCGGCTCGTCGTCGGCATGCCCGTCGATGTCGAGGAAGAAGAGATAGTTCGGATCGCTGTCGCTCGCCCCGTCGGACGTCGGGAACGACTCGATCCAGGTCATGTTGATACCATTCTTCTTGAAGAGCGAGATCGCCTCGACCAACCCTCCGGGCTGATTCGGCACGCGAAGCATGAGCGTGGTCTTATCGCGGCCGGTCCGTTCCTCCGAACGCTCCGAGATGACGGCGAACCGAGTGATGTTGTGCGGTTGGTCTTCGATATTGGCCGCGAGCACCTTGAGTCCGTACGACACGCCCGCCGCCTGGCTGGCGACGGCCGCAGAAAACTCCTCACGCTGGGCGTGCTCAGCGGCGGCAGCCGTCGAGACGACGTCGATCAGCCGTGCTTCCGGCAGATTCTTGCCGATCCAATGCCGGCACTGCGACAAAGCCTGAGACTTCGAGTAGATCCGCTGCACCTGGCCCCACTCGCTTCGGCTCAGGAGACAGTGGTGCACCCGCAGTCGAATCTCGGCCCGGATCTTCAAACCGGGGAGTCGAACGAACATGTCGAGCGTGTCGGCAATCCGGCCGTCGGTCGAATTCTCCAGCGGCACGATCCCGAACTGGACGTGCCGACGGTTCACCTCTTCGAAGACGGCGGCGATCGAACCCACCGGAACATGCTCGACTGCCTCGCCAAATTTGGCCACTGCGGCGAGATGGCTATAGCTGTACTTGGGTCCCAGGCAGGCGATCCGCATCGTCCGCTGCAACGAGCGGGATCCGCTCATCAGCTCACGGAAGATGAGCCGGAGCGTTTCGGCGGGCAGAGGACCACGGCTCGTGGCGAGAGCCCGCGCGATCACTTCGTCTTCACGGGCCGCGGACCAGACTTCCAGGCCCTGCTTTTGTTTCAGCTGGCCAATCTGTAACGCGATTTCCGCTCGGTGGTTCAGGAGCGTGATCAGCTCCTTGTCGATGCGATCGATCTCGCTCCGGAAGCTCGCCAAGGTCGGCGCGCGTTTCGTATCGGCGGGGGACGACGCGGTCGAGGGCTTGCGGTCGGACGAGGGCTTACGGGGCATCGGTCCACTCGGGGCAAGAGACCGGTTTTCGCGGTCCGCTGAAAATCGGACGCAACCTTGGCCGTCACAAGTGGATACATAAAACCTCACCCTCTGTCAAGCCATTTCTCTCGACCCCCTTGGGATACGCCCCGTTTCGCTTGATCTGAAAATGGGTTAGAATGGCCCAATCGACCCGTCGGACCCCTTGTTTGGGAAAAAGCGGCCTAATATCGGATGTTTCTGCCAAAGAGGCAGAGCGTTTTCAAAGCGCGCACCGGGCCCTGTCGTTTTGGCAGCCACTCCGCCGACACCGTTTGGTAGGCGATCTTTCGTTCCCGACGTAAGTCCTTGAAATTTCTCGTGAAACAGTAACGCAATGAATGAGGCCGGGCCTGATGGCACTAGCCTTGCATAATTGTTATTCTGTGTCGCGAGGCGGCAAAGAATCAGACAAATGAGTGCGACTGAGGGGTGCCTCAGCATCTCTTGGTCGTTCCCTTGAGTGGGCGATCGCACTGAGTTCTCGTGGGTCCCGTGGCCCGCAACCTCGCCACCGCTCAATCTGGGAGAAGGAGACTGGTCGTGGCTGAAGGCGAAAAGATCATCGGAATCGACCTCGGGACAACCAATAGTGTCGTTGCGGTCATGGAGGGGGGCGACGTCACGGTCATCGCCAACCAAGAGGGGAGTCGCCTGACGCCATCCGTCGTCGCCTTCACCCCCAAGGGTGAAACGCTGGTGGGCGAGCCCGCCAAGCGCCAGGCGGTCACCAATCCGACCGGCACCATCTACTCGATCAAGCGGTTCATGGGCCGACGCCACGACGAGGTTCGGGGCGAAGAGAAGATGGTCCCTTACCCGGTCGTCGGCGGTGCCAGCGACTATGTCAAGGTCCACGTCGGCGGCAAGGACTACACCCCGCCCGAGATCTCGGCGCTGGTACTCCGTAAGCTCAAAGAGGCAGCCGAGAGCTATCTCGGGCACAAGGTCCGCAAGGCCGTGATCACCGTCCCGGCCTACTTCAACGATAGCCAGCGGCAGGCCACCAAGGACGCCGGACAGATTGCCGGCCTCGAGGTCGCCCGAATCATCAACGAGCCGACCGCCGCCGCCCTGGCGTACGGGCTCGACCGCAAGGCAAACGAGAAGATCGCCGTCTTCGACCTCGGCGGCGGTACCTTCGATAACTCGATCCTCGACGTGGGTGACGGCGTCTTCGAGGTCCTCTCGACCAACGGCGACACGCACCTCGGCGGCGACGACTGGGACCAGGCGCTGATCAACTACATCGCCGACGAGTTCCAGAAAGAGCAGGGGGTCGATCTCCGCAAAGACCAGATGGCGCTCCAGCGTTTGAAGGAAGCGGCCGAGAAGGCCAAGAAAGACCTCTCCTTCCAAACCCAGGCCGACATCAACCTGCCGTTCATCAGCGCCGACCAGAACGGTCCCAAGCACCTGACCCTGACGCTCAACCGGAGCCAGTTCGAGAAGCTGACCGACAGCCTTTTCGACCGCTGCAAAGCCCCAGTCATCAAGGCACTCGACGACGCCAAACTCAAGGCGGCGGATATCGACGAGGTCGTGTTGGTCGGCGGATCGACCCGGATGCCCCGCGTCCAGCAGATCGTCAAGGAAATCTTCGGCAAGGAACCCCACAAGGGGGTCAACCCCGACGAAGTCGTCGCCATCGGCGCGGCGATCCAAGGCGCGGTCTTGACCGGCGACGTCAAGGACCTGCTCCTGCTCGACGTTACCCCGCTGTCCCTCGGCTTGGAGACCAAGGGGGGCGTCTTCACCAAGCTCGTCGAGCGGAACACCACGATCCCGACCGAAAAGAAGGAATCGTTCACCACCGCCGAAGACAACCAGAACGCGGTCACGATCAAGGTCTACCAGGGGGAACGGCCGATGGCGGCCGACAATCGCCTGCTCGGCGAATTCAACCTCGACGGGATTCCCCCCGCCCGGATGGGTACCCCGCAAATCGAAGTGACCTTCAACCTCGATGCCAACGGCATCTTGAATGTGACGGCACGCGATAAGGGGACCGGCAAGGAGCAGACGATCAAGATCGAGTCGTCCGGTGGTCTCTCGAAAGACGAGATCGAGCGGATGCAGCGCGACGCCGATTCGCACGCGGCCGACGACAAGCAGAAACGCGAACTCGCCGAGGCGCGAAACAACGCCGATCAGCGGACCTATCAACTCGAGAAGTTGATGGATGAAAATAAGGACAAGCTCTCCGACTCCGATAAGTTGGCGGTCCGCGCCGCCATCGATCGGCTCAACACGGTCAAGAAGGAAAACGATATCGCCGCGATCAATCAGGCGATCGAAGACCTGCAGCGAGCGAGCCAGGCGATGGCCGAGCATCTCTATGCCGCCAATGCCACCGGCGCCCCGGGCGCGGGTGGACCCGAGGCAGGGGGAGCGACTGCCGGAGGGGGAGCCTCCGCCAACGGCGGACCGGACGAAAAAGCCGACGACGTCATCGATGTCGAGTTTGAAGAGAAGAAGTAACCGCCCAAAGGCCGCAAGTCAGGGGGGGTGGGGACCATCCCCACCCCTCTCGTCGTTTTTGTACAATCAATGAAGGTGCCCCGCGGAACCGGGCCGTTGTCTCCAAGACGCCCCCTAATTCCGAGGCGTCTTGTCTCCGAGGAGTCGACGCTATGTCTCTCGACGATGCAAGGACGGTCTACCCGATCCTGGTGCAAATAGCCCAAGACCTTGCCCAAGCCGCCCGTGATCGGCGAACCGCCGTCTGGATTTCCTACGATGACTTCTGCCAGCGCTGCAAGGAAGTCGGCGTCAAGGAAACACCTCGGACGATCGCGACCAAACTCCTCAAGCCGCTGCAAGCGGTCTGCCTGGAAAACAGTCTTCCCGACCTGAGTGCATTGGTTATCCAGAAGCCCAAGGCACGAAGCGATTTCGGTAACCTGCTGCGGCCCTCTGATGGGTGGTGGGAAGTCTATGTCACGCGTGGTGAAGCCACCGTCGGCGACGTCCCCTTCTGGTTCAAGCAGTACCAAGCGGCCCGCGACTATCCCGAATGGCCCGAGTCGCCTTTCTTTTAAAGTCGAGAATGGCGGCAATTCGCCGACGACGGCATTTCGCCAGATCAAGACCCGTGAAAATGTGGTGAGCCAAGTTGACCGTAATCGCAAACGGTCAAACTGGCCCATCCGGATTGCTCCCGGCCCAACCCATTCCCATCCCTTTTCGGCAACGTCCCCTCTCATTCCCCCCCCTGAGAAGAGGGGACTGGATTGCTCTGAATCGCTTACCTGGTGGCCATGCGATCGAGGGTCCGACCCCGGACCTGCTTTCGATCGCGCCCCCTTGCGCCGCCTGAATCAGGCGATAAAATACGGACGAGGCGAACCACCAGGCCTCTCTTTTGCGTATCAACAGGCACGACTCCGCTCGGGTAGAGACCTCATTTTTTCTTTCGAGTGACGGCCATCACTGTTGAGGTTGTGTCATGGCATTTCGATTCGAGAAGCTGACTCTCAAGAGCCAGGAGGCGGTCCAGCGGGCCCAAGAACTGGCCAAGGAACGCGGCCATCAACGGCTCGAACCGATGCACCTGCTGGCCGCCCTGCTCGATCCCGACCAGGGCGTCATCCGGTCGCTCCTGACCCAGCTCGGCATCAACCCCGGGCAACTCTTGAAAGCGACCGGGGAAGGCCTGAACGCCTTGCCCAAGGTCAGCGGAGGCGAAACCACACTCGGTCCCGACCTCAGCCGCGTCTTTGACGTGGCCCAGGAAGAGGCCGACCGGATGAAGGACGAATTCGTCTCGGTTGAACATCTTTTGCTGGGCTTGATCAAGGTCAAGGGCAAGGCCCAGTCCCTTCTCGAGGCAATGGGGATCACCGAGAAGGATATTCTCCAGGCGCTCCAGAAAGTACGAGGGGGACAGCGAGTGACTGACCAAAACCCGGACGACAAGTATCAGGCGCTCGAGAAATACGGGCGTGACCTGGTGGAGTTGGCCCGTAAGGGGAAGATGGACCCGGTCATCGGCCGCGACGCCGAGATCCGCCGCGTGGTCCAGGTCCTGAGCCGCCGCACCAAGAACAACCCGGTCCTGATCGGTGAGCCGGGGGTCGGCAAGACGGCGATCGTCGAGGGCCTGGCGCAGCGGATCGTCTCGGGAGACGTCCCCGAGAGCCTGAAGGATCGCAAGGTCATCGCGCTCGATATGGGGTCGTTGGTCGCCGGCACCAAGTTTCGCGGCGAGTTTGAAGAACGGCTCAAAGCGATCCTCAAGGATGTGACGGAATCGGAAGGGCGGATCATCCTGTTCATCGACGAGCTGCACCTGGTCGTCGGCGCCGGCAAGGCGGACGGCGCGATGGACGCCGCCAACCTGCTCAAGCCTGCGTTGGCCCGGGGAGAGCTCCGCTGCATCGGCGCGACCACGCTCGACGAGTACCGCAAGCACATCGAGAAGGACCCCGCACTCGAACGTCGGTTCCAGCCCGTCTTTGTCCCCGAACCCTCGGTCGAGGATTCGATCGCGATCCTGCGCGGTCTGAAGGAGCGGTACGAGATCCATCACGGGGTGAAGATCAAGGACTCCGCCCTGGTCGCGGCAGCCAAGCTTTCCTCGCGCTATATCACCGACCGGTTCCTCCCCGACAAGGCCATCGACCTCGTCGATGAGGCCTCGAGCCGCCTGGCGATGGAACTCGGATCGGTCCCGACCGAAATCGATATCATCCAACGCCGTTTGCTCCAACTCGAGCTGGCGCAGCGGATGCTCGCCGCCGAGGAAGAAGAGCATGCGCTCGAGCGGCTGGCCGAGGTCGAAGCGGAGATCGAGCGGCTCAAGAAAGAGGAGCAGGACCTACGATCGCAGTGGGAGTTCGAGAAATCGGGCCTCGGCGACATCCAAAAGGTCCGCGAACGGGTCGTCCACGTGCAGACCGATTATCAGCGGATCTGGGACGAGATCCGGATGATGCAACAGCGTGGCGAGCGGCCCGAGGAGAAGAAATACCAGGAGCTGGCCGCACTCGATACCGAACGAAAGGCGCTGGAGAGCCAGATCGCCCAGAGCGAGGCGAGTGGCGACAACCAGCCCAAGGACGCCAAGCGGCTGCTCAAGCGTGAAGTGGATGCCGAGGAGATTGCCGAGGTCGTCTCCCAGTGGACCGGGATCCCGGTCTCGAAGATGCTCACCACCGAGCGGGAGAAACTGATCTACCTGGAAGATCAGATCCACCTTCGGATGGTGAACCAGGATGCGGCCGTGAAAGCGGTCGCCGACGCCGTCCGGCGGAGCAGGGCAGGGCTCCAGGACCCGAACCGCCCGATCGGCTCGTTCCTCTTCCTCGGGCCGACGGGCGTCGGCAAGACCGAGCTGGCGAAGGCGCTGGCGGAGTTCCTCTTCGATAGCGAAGCCGCCATGGTCCGCATCGACATGAGCGAGTTTGGCGAACGGCACAACGTCTCCCGGCTCATCGGTGCCCCTCCCGGCTACGTCGGCTACGAGGAAGGGGGCCTGCTGACCGAGGCGGTGCGTCGTCGGCCCTATTCGGTCATCTTGCTCGATGAGATCGAGAAGGCACACCGCGACGTCTTCAACGTGCTCCTCCAGGTCCTGGACGACGGGCGACTGACCGACGGCCAAGGGCGCACGGTCGATTTCCGGAACACCGTGATCATCATGACGTCGAACCTCGGCAGCCAGGAGATCGCCCGGCTCGCCGAAAGCGGCGACGAGGCCCGGATGCGTCGCGCGGTGATGGACGTCCTCAAGGTCCAGTTTCTCCCGGAGTTCCTCAACCGAATTGACGAGACGATTATCTTCCATCCGCTCGGGATGAAAGAGCTGGTGAAGATCGTCGACATTCAACTCCGTCGGCTCCAGAAGCAGCTCGTCGAGGCCGGCCTGACGATCCGGGTCAGCGAGCAGGCCGAGCAGCAAGTCGCCGACGAAGGGTTCGACCCGACGTACGGGGCCCGCCCCTTGAAGCGCGTGATCCAGCAGCGGATTGCCAACCCCCTGGCCAGTTGGCTGCTCCGTAATCCGGCGAAAGCCGGCGCCACGATTGACGTCGACTGGGACGGGGACGATTTCACGTTTACCCCGGTCGAGTCCGAGGCAGCCGAGTCGACTCCCGTCTGATCCTGAACGCATCAACCCCCGCTCGACCCTTTTTTTTTGGGGGGATCGAGTGGGGGTTCTCTGTTCAGTCCGTGGACCGCCGCGCCCGTAAACGCCACGAATCAATGTCGGATGCGGGGGGGATGACTCCACGCAAACCTTCTACGGTTTGGTTTCGACCTTCTCGGCCGAGGCTTTGGCCCCACTGGTTGAGGCCGCAGTCGTCGCCGTTTTCGAGGATCCCGCCGTCGCTGAGGCCGCCGCGACCGGCTTCTTTTTCTTCTTCTTCCGTGAAGACAGACTCGTCACTGTGCTCACCGGCCGGGCCGGCTGAAGGTCGGCATTCCCTTTCTTGTTCTTGGCCTCTTTCTGCATCTGCTGCATGTACTTCTGCTGCTGCTTCAGCATCATTTGCTGCTGCTGCATCAGCATCTTCTCCTCCATGAGCTGCTCATAGACGAACGGGTTGCCCCCCGCCATTTTGTACTCAGGCGAGTTCGTGTTCATCGAGCCGAACGGAGTGTTGATCATCCCCCCCGATCGCCCGTAGCCCCGCGCGATCGCGAGCGAAGGAGCGAACGCGAAAAGAGTGAGTACCGCCAGGAGACAGAAGCGTCGAATCTCCATCATCCCCTCCCCACAAAAACCTCCTGCCATCGCGGTGAACCTCAAGAAGCGTTCAGTCGCCATAGCATGATTGATGGGCGCATCCATCATTATACCAAGTCGCCTTCGGAGCGGCGACCGGCAACTTTGTACGCTTTTGGGGGAATCGCGGCGGAAGTTTGTCGTGCTAAAAGGGATCCGACTGGAGTTTGGGGCGGCTTCGAGTCCTTTGATCGCCAGGCTCGCAAGGAATCCCGGCCGATCCGGGTCGACGGTCGAGCGATTTGCGCGGATGATGTCGCTTGACAGGATTCCGAGGTTTGCCCCAAAATAAAGGGCCGTCCGCCCTCTTCTGGGTCTACGGATTCCAATTGAATGGGATGAGTGTGTTGGGGAGTGGAAGTGAGATTGTCTCGGTCTTGGTTAGTTCTGCTCTACGTCCTGGCCACAGTGGTGGTCCAGGGTTCGCACGACCACGGTCGTGGGGACGAGGGGGGGACTTCCCAGCACGAGGCCGGCTGCTCCGATCCCAGGCCCCATATCGCAGGGCACTGGTCGCCTGATCTCTCCAACGATCATGACCATTGCTTGGCCTGCCAATTTCGGGCAGAACATCAGGGTTGGATCCTCACCCCGTTCGGCCTCGACCGCCCGGTCGGCTCGCTTTTGACCGACTCGGCCGGCCCCTCCACGTCGATCACGACCTTCCGCTGGAACACCTGCCGAGCCCCTCCGGAACGTGAGACCGCCGCCTGAACGATGACGCTCCCTCGTGTCCTGCACGAGGACGTCCGCGCTGTGGTTTTCATCAAACAACGTTCCCCCATATATGGCTCAGCAACGGTGCCGCCTTGGTGCGCGTCCTGGTGCGCCCAGCCTCCGTTGAGTGTTCCGGAGATTCTCCAAATGTTTCGTCATGCGCTGCGGCGTCGTCCGCGCGGGTTTACCCTAATCGAGCTTCTCGTCGTCATCGCCATTATCGCCGTCTTGATCGGCCTGCTCCTCCCCGCCGTGCAGTCGGCACGCGAAGCGGCCCGACGCTCACAATGCGTCAATAACCTCAAGCAGATCGGCCTGGCGATCCATAACTATCAGAGTGCCCTCGGCACCTTCCCGCCCGGCTACGCCAGCAACTGGAGACGCGACTCCTCAGACGAGGGGACCGCCGAAGACGACATCGGCCAAGGGTGGGGATGGGGAAGCATGATCCTTCCTCACCTCGAACAAGCCGCGGTCTACAACGCCATCAATTTCAGCTTGACCATGACCTTCCAGGACAACGTCACGGCGCAGTCGATCCGGTTCAATAGCTATCTCTGCCCCTCCGACTTCACCAAGCAATTGATCCCCGTCCGTGACGAAACCAACCAGCAGACGGTCTACACGGTGGCCTCGGGCAACTACGTTGGCATGTACGGAATCGGCGAGGTAGGCGCGGCCCCCGGGCGGGGCACGGGGATGTTCTATCGCAATAGCCGCCTGACCTTCGCCGACCTGACCGACGGTTCGAGCCAGACGATCATGGTGGGCGAACGCAGCCACAACCTCAGCTACGTCACGTGGACCGGCCGGGCCATTGGCGGTTGGCTTCACAAGACCTCTTCGTTCGAAGGCGGAACCGACCAGTTCGCCGTTGACCCTGAAGAGTCGTTCACGATGATCCTGGGTCCGGTCGGGGTCGAGAACGGCCCGAGGACGCCGAATCACCCGGAGGCCCACGTGGAAGACTATTGGAGCCGCCATCCCGGGGGCGTCAATTTCGTCTTCGGCGACGGCTCGGTGAAGTTCATTAAGAATTCAATCTCCCCCGCCGTGTTCCAGGGCTTGGCAACACGAAGCGGGGGTGAAGTCATCAGCGCCGATAGTTTTTGAGACTGCGGCAATCGCAGTTCAGGCCGGCTCCACCAGGGCCACTTCCTGGTGGAGCGGTGACTTCGATTTGAACTCGGCCTTGTCGATGCAGTAACGTCGGAGCTTCTCGCTGATGCTCCGACGCGACAGCCCGCAATGCGCCGCACAGCGGTCGATTCGCCCACGATACCGCGAGAGGACCCGCTGGAGATAGGCACGTTCCACGCGCTCGGTCAACTCATCGGTGATCAACTGTAGCGGCCGATGCAGGTCGAAATCGAGGCTGAACGGCTCCTCACGGGTGGAGACCACCTGGGGCGGCAGGTTGTCCGGTTCGATCACCGGTCCCGGGGTCGTCACCACGGCTTGTTCGATCACATGCTCGAGTTCGCGGACATTGCCCGGCCAGTCGTACCGCGCCAGCCTCGAATAGGTCTCGCGTGAGAGCGTCTTCGCGGGAAGCCGACGCTCCTGCAAACGCTTGAGGATGTGCTGGACGAGCAACGGGATATCGTCGACGCGATCCCGAAGCGCGGGCAGCTCGACCGAAACCACGTTCAAGCGATAGAAGAGGTCTTCACGGAACCGGCCGGCGGCCACCGCTTCGGCCAGGTTGATGTTCGTGGCCGCGAGCACGCGGCACTCCGCCTGGATCACTTCGGATCCACCCACGCGCTCGAAAGTCCCGTCCTGGAGAACGCGGAGCAGTTTGGCCTGCATGCCGAGCGGCAGTTCACCGATCTCGTCGAGGAGGAGCGTGCCCCCCTTCGCCTGTTCGAACCGGCCTTTCTTCTGGCGGTCCGCTCCGGTGAATGCCCCTCGCTCGTGGCCGAAGAACTCGCTTTCCAGCAGAGGTTCGGGCAGCGCCGCGCAATTCACGGCAACCAGCGGTTCACGTCTCGTGACGTCGCTGTAGTGAATCGCCTGGGCCACCAGTTCCTTACCGGTGCCGGTCTCGCCCGTGATCAAGACGGTGCAGGACGACGAGGCCACCCGGGCCACGCGCGAGAAGACCTCGCGCATCCGGGGACTCTTCCCGAGCAGGTTGTGGTAAGCGCAACGCTGCTGGACGCCGTGCCGAAGCGACTCGACCTCGTCAATGAGCTTGCGATCCTCGAGCGCCTGCTCGACCAGGACCCCCAGTCGAAGGGCGTCGATCGGCTTGAGCAAGTAATCGTAGGCGCCCAGCTTCATGGCGGCGACGGCCGAGTCAATCGACGCATGACCGGTCATCACGATCGAGGTGACCGGCAGGTCGCGCTGGCGGATCTCGCGAATCAGATCGAGGCCGTTGATTCCGGGTAAACAGAGGTCGGTCAGGACCAGCGAGAAATTTCGCTCGACGATCCATTCCAGGGCGGTGGTCCCATCATGGGCCACTTTGATGCGCCGATCGGGAGAAGCAAGGAGTTGGGACAATTGCTGACAAATCAGCTCGCTATCGTCCACCACAAGGATGCGTCGATCCATGGCGCCCTCATCCAAGGTTGAGGCGGGTGGGACTACGATCCCGTACCTATCCAGAAGCCAGGTCGAGATCATCTCGGGCTCGGAAGGGGGGAGAATATCCTAAAGGAAGTAGACTACGCCGATTCCAAGGGTTGTCAAGGCGAGGTCTTATCTCCCGCAAAACTGTTTCACTCCCTTTCCTCGCCGTGACAACGAATCCTGATACGAAACTGAACCCGGTCAGCCCATCCCCCTCATTACGCTTATTTTCTCATGAGCAAAACAGACGGCCATGGCTCCCCCACGAATCAAGGAATCGAGGCGAGATTTCGGTCGAGGAACTCGTAGGCGCGGATTCGCTCGGCCTTGGGGAAGTCGTGTTCGGCGTCCGGATAGACCGCCACGAGTCGATCGGAGGCCCCGAGCAACTGGAAGACAGGCTCGGCAGCGGAGAGACACAGCTTGACTCCCCCAACCTCAAAGTTAGCGTCCCGCGTCGGCGAGTTTGTGAAGAAGGCTCGTGGCGCCAGGGCCGCGACCAGTTCCGGGAAATCGAACGGAACCTTGCTGAGGTCAAGCTGATACGTATCCTTGAGCCGAGGCATGTAGCCTTTGTGCGACCAGCCGTTGATCTTGCCGTCGTAGTAGGACGGGAACGCATTGAAGCCGCACGACGAGACCACGGCCTTGATCCTGGGATCGAAGAGCGCCACGAAGATGGAGTTATGTCCCCCCAGGGAGTGCCCGATGACGCCGATCCGGTCGGGGTCGACCTCATCGAGCGAGCAGAGGAGGTCGACCGCTCGAAGGTGGTCCCAAATGCCCTTCATGGATGCGCTGGCGTAGCCGAGGGCGTAGGGATCGACCTTGCGCTCGCCAAAGTTGGGGTAGTCGGGGGCGATGACGACATAGCCACGCTCCGCGAGTTCCTTGGCGTAGTGGAGGTTCGGCTTGCCCCCGAGACCGGTCGGCTCGTCCTTGCCGATCGCGGTGGTCTGGTGCAAGCAGAGCATTGCGGGGCGCTTGACCTGATCGCCCGCCGACTTCGGGATCAGGAGCCAGGCGGGGACCCGATCGCCTGGTTCGCTGGCATAGCTGACCTTCTTGCGGATGAAGCTCGGTTCGTCGATCGTTTCGAGGACTTTGAGGTCGAGCGGAACGCGACGTTCGCCACCGGGCAAGGGTCCCATAACTTCTTGGAGGCTGGCGACGATGTGGGCCCGACGGACCTGCCAGTCGGTGGCCGACCGGATCGGCACCTCGGCCCCTTCGACGTTCCTGACGACCAGCAACTTGGTGTGATCGGGGTAGGTGGGGACTTGCGGCGTGCCCGCCCGGGCTCTCGATCCGGAGAGTGTGGCGAGAAGCAGGAGGGCGAGTCCGATCACGGCCCGCGCCGATTCGGGACGAAGGCTTGATGAAAGTCGATCCAAGGTCCACGCCCCCCCGGAATGGCTCGGCCGCTGAACCGTCTTCATGGATGCAAACTCCTTCGAAATAATTCGAGTGGCTGGCGTCTGCTCTCGAGTTTGCGGATGTTCTCGGGCGAGTGCAACGACCCAGCCCCCTTTTGAAGGCAAGCTAAAGTGGACCAGGAGGGCGGCTCAAGGCACGCGCTTTGCCTCAATGCACGGGAGACGCCCCGGGCCGCTCTCGTGTCCGAGGGAAGAATCACAGTTTTTCATTCCCGCCTTGAGCCCCAGGGCCGGGAACGCCGATAAAATCGGAGAGAGCGGTCGCGCCTACGGTGACGGATCCACCGAATTGGCGAAATGACATGCGGGGGCAGTCGCCCTGGTAATGCTTACAAGATTCCGTCCTTCGTCCACGACGATCCGACGTTTTGAGTCGCGGACGGTAAGGCTGGATCCCCCGATCGTGGAACGGTCGGGGGTTCGATTTCGGGGCTTCGACCCCTGCCAAGAAGGAGACAGCCATGCGGTCTCTGCGGACATTGACGGTCGCGGCCGGCCTGTTGGGAATGACCCCATTCGTGGCTATGGGCCAATCGAAGACGACGCCGGAGGCGTTGCTGAATTTCAAGCCCAGCCTCAGGGGGGTCGAGTACGAGGCAGTGACCGACCCCGCGGCGATCAACGCCTGCAAGGTTGAGGCAGTGACCGACGCAAACAAGCAGCAGATCGGCTTCGCCCTGCGCGACGGTCAGGGGAAATTGCTCCGCAAGTTCCTCGACACCGACGGTAACCGCGCCCTCGACCAGTGGAGCTACTATCAGGACGGATTCGAGGTCTACCGCGAGAACGACCTCAATAACGACCGAAGCCTCGACGAGTGCCGCTGGCTCAATTCCGCGGGCACCCGGATCGCGACCGTCAAGAGTATCCCGGCGGCCGCTGCCAAGGAGAAGGAGTGGAAGGTCCAGATCACCGGCTGGAAGCGCCTCTCCGCCGAGGAAGCCTCGAAAGTCTTCGTCCAGGGGCTCGTCTGGTCAGACATGGCCTTGATGGAGACCGTGCTGGCGACGCCCGAAGAACTGGCCTCGCTGGGTATCCCCCAAGCGACCATCAAGCAAATCTCCACCAGCGCATCCAACCGGGTCGCCGAGGTCAAGACGGTCCTCCAGAACCTCAAAGGATGGAACAGCCAGACCACCTGGAGCCGACTGGACGGGATGATGCCCCACCTGATCCCAGCCGACCCCTCCACGTCCCTCAAGCAGGACCTGATCCTGTACGAGAACGCGGTCATCTTCCCCGCGTCGACGGGTAACCAGGCCAACCCCGCGAACATGGCGTTCCTCCAAGTTCCCGAGATGATCAAGCTCGGCGACGTCTGGAAGTTCGTCGAACTACCTCGGGCCGTCGATCCGAGCAAGCCGCTCGTCGCAAGCGAGGGGGGAATTCGCTCGTCGCTCTTCCAAGAGCATGGGACCGCCGTGGGCGGGGCTCAGGATCCCGAAGTGGAAACCGCGTTGAAGGCACTCGCCACCTATGACGAGGCCAACGCCAGCGCCGAGTCGAAGACGGCCCTGGCCCAGTTCCATCGCGGCCGCATCCCGTTGCTTCAGGCGGTCATCAAGGTCGCGAAGACCCCCGAGGACCGGCTGATTTACAACAAGCAGATCGTCGATAGCCTCGCCGCAGCCTACCAGACGGGTCTCTTCGCCGCCGGCCTGAGCTCCCTCGACAAGCTGGTCGAGAGCGAGCAGGGGAGCAAGCTGGGAACCTACGCGGCCTTCCGTAAGATCTTCGCCGAGTTCGCCGCCAAGAACGATGAGGGCGGGAACGTGATGGCCAACCAGAAGAAGTGGATGGCCGAGCTCAAGGACTTCGTCGACAAGAATCCGAAGGCTGAAGAGTCGCCCGATGCCCTTCTCCAACTCGCCAGCGCCCACGAATACAACGCCGAGGAGGACGAGGCGAAAACCTTCTACAACGCTTTGACTCGCGCTTTTGCCGACACCGACCAGGGTCGGAAAGCGGCCGGTGCCTTGAAGCGGCTCGACCTCGTGGGCAAGCCGCTCGACATCAAGGGCCAGAGCCTGAGCAAGGAGACGATTGATACCTCCAAGTCGCACGGTAAGGTGCTGCTCGTCACCTTCTGGGCCACCTGGGCCGACCCGGTCAAGAAGGACCTGCCCGAACTCGTGAAGCTGTATAACAAGCATCACGATCAGGGGCTCGACATCGTCGGCATCTGCCTCGACGAGAAGGGCGAAGACCTCGAAGAGTTCCTCAAGGCGAACCCGCTCCCCTGGTCGCAGATTTACGAGCCGGGGGGACTCGAGAAGAACCCGTTCGCCAGCAGCTACGGCATCATCGCCCTGCCGACGATGATCCTCGTCGACAGCCAGGGTAAGGTCGTCAACCGGAGCATCCGCACCGCCGCCGAGCTTGAGAAGCAGCTCGAGAAGCTCCTTACCTCCAAGGACGGCGTCGCTCTCGGAGCGAAGTGACCGGTACGCAACGCAACCAGGCCATCGCTCCATGAGATGAGCTGCGCGGAACCAAAGAGGCCGGTCTTCTCGTGCCAAAGACGAGAGATCGGCCTCTCTCCATTGCCGGAAGAGGGCCTGTCCGTTTATCTTTGAGTTCGTTCGGCAACACGAAAAGAAAACGAGCCGTCCGCGCCTCGAACCGATCGGACCCGGCTTGGAAACAATGGCTCGGTTTGCCCCTACTTTTGCGGAGACGTACGACCGATGGAGAGTCTGGCCTGCCTCAATGGCGAACTGATGCCGGTGGACGAGGCGCGAGTCCCGATCTGGGACCGAGGATTTCTCTTCGGCGACGCCGTCTACGAAGTCATGCGGATTTACCAGGGCCGCTGCTGGCTCGAAGAAGCCCACATGGGCCGGCTCAAGCGCAGCCTCGCCTCCATGGAGTTTCCCACGGTCGACCTCACGGAACTGGTTGACCGGATGAACCGCACGATCGCCGCCAGCGGCGTTCAGGAGGGGACCGCCTACCTGCACATCACGCGAGGCGTGGCTCCCCGTGCGCATGCCTTTCCCGACCCTGCTTCCGTGCCGCCGACCGAGCTGATCGTCATTCGCGACTATGACGACGCGAAGCCCGCTCAAAACCGGGTGAGCGGAGTCGCCATGTTGAGCCATCCCGAACTGCGATGGAAGCGGTGTGACGTCAAGTCGACCAACCTGCTCGCGAACGTCATGGCCCACGAAGCCGCGCACCGGGCCGGTTGTTTCGAGGCGATCCTGGTCGGCGAAGACGGGCTTGTGACCGAAGCCACCCACAGCTCGGTACTCTGGGTCCGAGACGGCCGGCTGGAAGGGACTCCCGAAGGAAATGGGATCCTCCCGGGGACGACCCGCCAGTTCCTCGTCAAGGAGGCCGGCGCGGCCGGCATCCCCTTCGCCGAAGCGCGATTGAGCCTTGATGAACTCAAGCAGGCTGACGAAGTGCTTCTCGTCGGCACAACCATCGAAATCTATCCGGTCATCCGGATCGACGACGCACCGATTTCGGGGGGGCAACCGGGCGACATGAGCCGTCGTCTCCAGGCCCTGTTCCGCGAGTCCGTCGAGCGCTGGCTTGCTCCTCAGCCCGTTTGATCGGGTCGGTGTCGGCGGTCACCCGTCTCCTGACTGATTCTGAGCGAGCGACTCGCTAGCCAATGCCCGCAGGAGCCCGAATGCCCACGTCCGACGAGCCGCTCGACGCGTTCGACGCCCATTTTCAACGCGACCCGATCCCGAATGCCGGGATCCGGGTCATCGTTCTTTGTCAGGGGAACGCGAGCCGCTCAGATGAGGTGGCCGCATCCTTGGAAACGCTGATCGCCGAACGAGGCCGAACCGTCGAGAGCGTGATCGTCCCGGTCGCGGGACGAGGCTGGAACCGGGCTCTGGAAGAGGGCCTGCGCGGGACAGAGGTCCCGCTCGTCCTGGTGACGACAACCCAAGAGCGTTGGACGGCCGCCCATCTCGATCCCTTGCTCAAGTCGATCGACGCCTGCGATCACGTGGTCGGCCGGCGCCAGGTCCCCCCCTTGAAACGCCTGGCCCGCTGGATCAGCCAGATCCCTTGGAGACCGGTCTTCGGCGTGCCGGTCGTCGATGTGCACTCCCCATGTCGGCTCCATCGATTCGAGAAACTTGCCGCGATCCCGCTCCAGTCGATCTCAGAATTCCTCGACCTTGAGATCCTGGCCAAAGCCACGTTCCTCGGCCACCTGATCGATGAGGTCGACGTCCCCGCGCTCGATCGGCCACGTCTCTCGAGCTTCGGGCACGATCGAGGCTCACTCTTTCGGCACCCTGTTTTCAACCGAGTCTCAAGTCCAGCGGAAGATTCGGAGCGCCAGGTAGAACGAACCGATGGTCCAGGCGGCGAGGATCGCCAGGGCGGGGACCACATCGAGCCAACCGGCCCCTTCGAGAATCACCAGGCGGAGGCCGCTGATGAGTTGGGTCAGGGGCAACATCTTGATGAACGGCTGAACCACGTCGGGGAACCGCTCCGAGGAGAAGAAGACCCCGGAGAAGAGCCACATCGGCAGCATCACCAGGTTCATCAGGCCACTGACGGTCTCGGTGCTCTGCGCCCTGCTGCCGATCAAGAGGCCGATGCCCGCGAACGCCAAGGCGCCCATCACGTCGACGACCACGACAAGCAACAGACTTCCATGGATCGGCATTTGGAAGGCGAGTGTGCCCAGGAGGAGGAGCACGCCCAGGTCGGGCAGGAGGAACGTCAACCGCGCTCCGATCAAGGCGAGCAAGAAGTTGCGCCGGGGCATGGGGGTCGCGACGAAACACTTGAGCAGCTTGGCCACCCGAAAGTTGACCAGCAGGAAGCCGATGCCCCAGAGTCCCCCTCCCATCGTGTTCAGGCCGATTAGGCCGGGGATCAGGAAGTCGATATATCGCGAACCCGGTTCCGTGACCTTGAGATCCTCGGTCGCGATCGGATCGACGCGGCCAGCGGCCAATTGAAGGATGTCGTCGACCGCTCCTCGAGCCGCAACCCCCTCGGGACGTGTGGGATCATACCGATAGATGACCTGCGACCCCTTCGGCTCGATGACCAAGGGGGTCTTACCCGTCAAGAGTCTCCGGTTGGCCTCCGCAGCGGAGCCAACCTTGAGCTGCAATCCAGGGCGATTCTCGCGCCGTGCCTTCACGTCGTAGTCGCGGAGCGTCTTCTCGACCGACGACGATCCGCTCGCGACGAGATCGAGTTGAATGCTTTCCGGCGGGCGGCTCCGGAAGGCCAGGCCCAGGCCGATCGCCAGGACCGTCGGGAACCCGTAGACCCAGAAGATCCGCGCAGGCTGGCGATAGAACTCGCGGATCCGGCTCAGATACAGTTCGCGCAACGAGTGTGAGCGGGACATATTCGAATCAAGCCGTTCTTGAGGAAAGGGCGTCGCGTCGGGTTCAGCCAGGGCGTCGTTTTACAGGGTGGGCACGGCCCACGGAGAGTCGCGAGTTTACGGACCTCACGACCTCCCCCGTCGCTTCTTCTTCTTGCTCGAGCCGTTCTTGGGGGCGTCTTCAGCGTCGTTGTCGCGGAGGTGGCGGCCGGTGAGGGCCACGAACACATCCTCGAGGCTCACCTGACGGGTCGTGAGGCGGGCCAAGGGACGCCCAGCATCCTCGAGTTGGTCGAGGAGGGCGGGAATCGCCCGATGCGGTTCTCCGACGGTCAGTGCGTAGCCGTCTCCATCCAGGCGCGTCGACAGCACGGTCGGCAAAGCGCTGAAAGTGGAGACGTCCAGCCCCTGGGAATCGCCGCCGAGGGCGAACTCAACCACATGCTCGCCGCCAAGGCGGGAAATCAGGTCGGCGGGGGAACCGAGGGCGATCACCTTGCCGTGGTCGATGATCGCCACGCGATCGCAGAGCCGCTCCGCCTCATCCATGTAGTGGGTGGTCAATACAGTGGTCCGCCCTCGGTCGTGCAGCCCTCGAATGACCTCCCAGAGCTGTCGCCTCGACTGAGGATCCAGGCCGGTCGTCGGCTCGTCGAGGAAAAGTAGTTCGGGGTCACCCACCAACGCAATCGCGACGGCCAGGCGTTGCTGCTGCCCTCCCGAGAGTTGCTCGACGTATGAGTTCGCTTTCCCTTCCAACGAGACTTGAGCGAGAACGTCGTCCGGCTCGAGTCCGTCCTGGTAAAAGCTGCGGAAAAGGCGAGTCATCTCGCGGACCGTCTGCTTGTCCGGGAATCGCGTTTCCTGCAGGGTGACGCCAATCCGCTCACGGATCTGCGTCTCATTCTCCTGCCAGCGCAGGTCAAGGATCTCGACGTCGCCTGATGTCGGTTGATTCAGGCCTTCGAGGATCTCAACGGTCGTCGTCTTGCCCGCGCCGTTGGGGCCGAGCAAGCCGAAGCACTCCCCGACGGGAACCTCAAGGTCGATTCCATTGACGGCCTCGACCGGACCGTCGCGGCCAGGGTACTGTTTTCTGAGGTCTTTGACCCGGATTGCCCAGTCGCTCATGAACGCGCCGTACTCCGACGATGAACCAACGAGTCCCCTGGAAAAGGCCTCAGAGGACGCGAATATTGTACTCTGCGAGCCGCCCCCCGCACACCCCCGAACAGTCCTCTCTCGCCATCGCTTCGAGCGCGGTTCAAGCCGAGGGGAGGGCATCACCGATACTCGATGGAGAGGGAGCGACCTGCGAAGGTTCGTTTGTACGGACCGATCGCGGGGGGGCAGGACGGCCCTCGAGGATGAGGTTGTGGAGCGTCGGTCCAGGCCGATGACCACGATCGGGAAGGGGATCACGATGGATCACGATTGGGCGAAGCCGTGGGAACAGAGTGGCCGGGTTGGTGACGTGCCTGCCGGGTTCACCCTGCCAAGCCGAGTTGCCGCCCTGAACGCCCTCGTGCCCGCCTTGCGATCGCAATCAGGGCTGGTCCTCGTAACGGGTGATGCCGGGGTGGGAAAGACCTGGCTTCGCGGCCGAATCCAGGCCGAGCTTCCCACGAGTTGGCGAGCGATCAGCATCGACCTCTCACCGGCCAACGACCCCGCCGAGTTCTATCGTCTGATCGGCCATTCCCTGGGGCTCAACGAAGCCAAGGGGCTCGCCGCAGCCCGGGTTGAGCTTGCCGACTTCCTCAAAGAGAACGCGGTGGACGGAATCTCCTGGGTCCTCGCCATTGAGGAAGCCCACGGACTCTCCCTCGAAGTCCTCGAAGAGATCCGACTACTCTCGAACCGGCTTGGGGGCTCCGACGGATTCGCAGGGTTGATTCTGGTGGGACAAACCGCGCTGGCACGCCGCCTTTCATCGCGTGCGCTCGCCGCACTCGCAGGGAGGATTGCGGCCCGGGCCCACCTTCGCTCACTCGATATCGAGGAAACGCAAGCCCTCGTCGAGCGAATCGCTCCGAGCCTTGCCGGGGCGAGCGAGGCCCTCGAATTCCTTCATCGTGAGACCGGGGGCAACCCGAAGCGAATTCTCGGCTCGGCTCGTTTCCAACGGTCAATCGCCCCCCCCTCCCGTGCGAAGGTCGCGCCGATCGAGGCGTTACCGAAAGCCTCGGACGAGCCCCGCCAGCCTGCCGCCCCGACTCCAGTCGCCCTGGCCGAGACGCAGGAGCGCGAATCATGGGATGGTCCCGTTCTCGGCCAAGGTAAGCCACCGCTCCGGGTCGAGGACGGCCTGATCGAGGTCGGTTGGGAGCCCGAATCGGAATCGGAGGACCACCTCGATGAAGAGGGATACGAATCGGACTCGCCGTCGGAAACGCATCAGAACGCAGCGCCGTTGAGTGAAGAGGCGATCCACGATCGCTACGCCGCGCTTCAGGCCTGGAATGAATGGTCGCGGAACCAGGGACGTGCCACCGCAGTAGAGCCCACGGAACCGCCGGACGAACGATCCGGTCCCGCCGACGAGTACGACGAGGAGCTGGCCGAAGCTCCGTCGGAACTTGCGGCCACGTCCCCGGGTGTCCGGGCGGAAGGCCAGCAGAACTTCGCTCCCTACAGCCAGCTCTTTACCCGCCTGAAGCAGCGGCGAGATCCGAGTTAGCGCGGTTCCCCCTTGACCTGCATCCCCCCCTCCCGAGATGGCTGGGGCCGGCTTCGGCCCCTGATCTTTCGGTTCGCGAACTCCGCTTGTAGAGCCGGCCGCGAATCCGTTGGCGAGAGTCGTTCCGGGCGGCCTCCCGTAGCAAGGGAAGCCCACCCGTCGGGATTCACTCCAGCCGACGGACGCTTCGCCACAATAGACAACCTGAACCTCCTATTCCCCCTCAGCGAAATTTTCCACATCGCGGAGGGATCGAGTGATGAAACGACTCAGATCCGACCGAAAGGTTGATAGTGACCCGCGATCGTCGCCTGAACCGTGACGAGGGTCGCCGCCGTTCTGAAAAGCAGGTGCCGCCGAAAGTCGATCTGGTGCTCCCAGTAGCTCTTCTTTCCCGAGAAGGGCAACGACGGCGGTCGATTCTGTCCCTTGTGCCCTTCGGGTCGCACGGGCCGGGCCTCCGAAAGGCGGCACCTGCTTTTTTTTCCTGACGAGGCTTCCACGCCTCATTCCGGGGCTCAACAGCTCCCACCACCTGGCGAGGCGCAACTCGTCTCGGTAGGCTAAAAGTAGCCGCCACAACTCGCGTGTCGCGGCCCCATCGATCGAATCCTCCGGGATGTACCGTCCGTGTCCACTTCGCCGACTCTTCCGACCGACGGTCCACAGCGGCTGCTCATCTCCTTGGCCACCTTCAACGAGGCGGGGAACCTCCGCCCGCTGGTCCAGGAGATCCGTCAGTTCGCCCCCCACGCGGCGATTCTCATCATCGATGACAACTCCCCCGACGGCACAGGGGCGATTGCCGAGGAGCTCAAAGCCTCCTTGGCCGAGATCTCTATCATTCACCGGCCGACCAAGCTCGGATTAGGCTCAGCGATGCTCGACGCGATGCGGTTCGCCATCGAGCACGATTACGATGCCTTGCTCAACCTCGACGCCGATGGCAGTCACCCTCCCGAATGTATCCCGGCCCTCCTGGCCGGCATGCGCGACCACGACGTGATGATCGGGTCTCGCTACATCAAAGGGGGAGGGGTGGAGGGGGAGTTCAACCTGAAGCGGAAGTTCATGAGCACGGGGATCAACTGGTACGCCCGGCTCTTGCTCGGCCTCAAAACGAAAGACAACAGCGGCGCCTACCGCTGCTACCGGGTCTCCAAGCTCAGACAGATCGACCTGAACCGGATCCGGTCACGGGGCTACTCGTTTCAGGAGGAGATCCTCTTCTGGTGCCGGGTCGTCGGCTGCCGAATGGGAGAGACGCCGATCCTGTTCAAGAACCGCCGCTCAGGGATCTCGAAGATCAACCAGCGTGAAGTGATCCAGGCACTCCGGATCATTCTCCAACTGGGAGTCGACCGGGCGCTGGGAAAGACCCGGATCGAACCTTCGACATCACAATCGGCTTGAAGCCGCCAGATGACGAAGGACGACAGGCGTTTTGATAGGCAAGGGGGGCTTTGCAGCCCCGGTGGGGCTGCAAATCGTGAACAGAACGATCCTGAAACTCTGCCGCTCGTTGGGGACGACCTGAGCGAAGGCAAAGGCCAGCGCCTAGACGGCGTCATACTCGCGGACGGTCACATAAACTTCCTGGCAAGTCTCGGCGATCTTGTCTCCGAGCCCGTGGTGCTTGGTTTCAAGCTGGCTGGAGTACATACCAAGAACCTTGCAGAGGAAGGCTCCATGACACGAGTCGGTCTCGCTGCCGAGTTGTTCCAACGACTCTTCGATCTGGTCGGCCAGGTAGAGCAGGAACTGGGCCTGTCCCTTGACGTCAGCCAATGAGCGAAAAAGGTCGGGGGAAATGGACCCTGCGGGAGACGTCTTCGAGGAGGGATCGACCGATGACATCGACTCACGACCTCGCATGTAAGTGCTTTCTTCAGTCCCGTTGACGAGCTCGTTCATGCGCCGTCTCCGTTCTGACCTTCAAACGAGCCCAAAGTGCCCGCCTTGTGGTCGTCGAAAGAATCGGCCGTAGGATGGTCGAAGGAGTTCACGGTGTTGTGGATGATCGTCTCGAGTTGACCGCACAACTCGCCAACCATTCGCATGTTTTCACACTCGACGGCCAGGTTGGAGGAGTGCATCTCGATCAACTGCCGGATGAAGATCCGCGTCCCCGCCTCCGGTTCCTCCTGGAAACGCTCGACGTCGGCCACAGCCGCCCGGACGAGGTAATCCATGAACTGGAGCTTGCCCCGAATGGTGGAGCAGAGCTTGGCGAGTTGAGCGTGTTCCGAGGTGTCTTGCGTTTCCGTCAGTTGTGACATCCTTATCATCTCTCCCCGACCTTTGCGGCCGGATGTTCGATGGAACCGTGCCCTTCACGTCTCGGCCGGCATTGTCCGCGTCGAACTCCCTGGAGAGAGTCGACACTTCCTTGTGGTCTATCAGAATAGCAGCGGACAGGTTACCGCGGAACTCTTCAGTCCGCAAGCAAAAACTCAGTGCAACGAAGAGAGGGGGATCCGTTCTTTATCGGAGCCGAACCACACGATCCAATAGAGAAAAATAGGGGGATCACTCCGAATTCAGCCCAGAGGAGAGCAGTAAGCGCGGCGCCGGGGACCTCTACCCACCATCAAGGCCCAGCCCATTCGACTCTGAAGGATAAACCCATCTCTTTTCGCCCGCGCGGCCTTCAGTCGACCAGCGATATGTTCTGGCCTCACGGCCAGCTCTACTTCTGCCCCGAGGCAGGATCAGGCAATCAATGCGCTGGCATCGGGATCCAGCGGGGGACGATTGCGCCAGGCTTCCACTTGTTCCGGGCGCGAATGTCGTCATCGCTCAACCGCTCGGGCTTCAGGTAAACGTAATAGTCGTCGGTTCGTTCGAAGAGGTCATCGGTGGGCTCCGCAGACTCGCTAACAACCATGACGCTTGTGAAGCGGATGTGGAAGTATCCGGGAATGAGCTCGTCGTAGCGATCGGTATCAATTCGAAACGTAAAGGGGACGAGTCGGCGGCCATCCCGGACTTCCTGTACGCGGTCCGTGTCGGCCCCCGCCCGAAGCACCGAGATCGGTTGCCACCCGTGGTCGATCTGAACGAAGGCACGGAGTTCGGGTCCCAGGACGAAGAACGGCTTGTCGGGTGCGAAGTTTTCGAGGTAGACGGTAACCTCGTAACGGCCGTCAGGCTGGTAGACGACGTCGTGAACGTCGGCGCGAAGCTGTTGCATGGCGAGTTGCTCAGACTTTTTCCGTTCCGTGACCCTCCGCTCGATCGCCTTCCGCTGGAATCGGCCCGACACACTGTCGAACGCGTAGAGCACACCAGCGACCACGCCAACCCATCCGAGGAATTCGAAGAGGAACCTGGCAAAACCAGCCCCCGGCGGAGTCGGCTCCGCCGGGGTCAGCGATCCCGGCGCAGCCTCGAACGGGCCGTCGACGCCGGTTGGCGAGGAGGTCGCAATGTCCACCTCGGGAAGGCCAAGTGCGGAAGTAAGGTGAGATACCTCGGCAAGAACGCGGGCCGTACGCCGGTCGGAAACAAGGCGGCCTGAGCGGAGGGTCACCACGCGATCGGCCTGAGCTGCCAACCCCTGGTTGTGGGTCACGACGATCAGAGTCGTCGCGTTTGACCTGTGAAGCTCTTGCAAAAGGGTGAACACTTCCCACTCGGCCTCTTCGTCAAGGTCGTTGGTCGGCTCGTCGGCCAGGAGCAGAACCGGCCGGTTGATCAAAGAGCGTGCGACGGCGACACGGCGTTGCTGCCCCCCGGAGAGTTCCCCCGGATAGGCATCCCAGCGTTCGGCCAGACCGACCTGGCCGAGCAGATCCCGGGCTCGTTCGTAAGCCTCCCCTTCATCCAAGGCATCGAGAAGGGCGGGGAGGGCCACATTGTCGATCGCCCGGAGATTCGGGAGCAGCCCGGCAAACTGAAACATGAATCCCAGGTGGTGTGCGCGGAAGTCGGCCAGCGCCGCGGGGGAGAGTGATTGGAGGGCCGTCCCTCCAATCGAAACGGAGCCCGCCGAGGGGCGGCAAAGCCCCCCCACCATTCCGAGGAGTGTCGACTTGCCCGACCCCGATCGCCCGCAGATCACCACGAACTCGCCGGGTTCGATCTCCAGGTCCACCCCTTCCACTGCGACGATCGGTCCACGTAGCGTCGAGTACGTCCGGCCCAGGCCCCGTGCGGAAACGAGCATCAGGTCCCCTCTCCACGGATCAGCGCATAGGGTTCGGCTCGCCCCGCACACCAGGCGGGAAACACCGCCCCGGCCACACCGACTGCAGAACAGAGGACAATGCTGACGCCCCCCATAACGATCAAGGCCGCCGGGCCAGGCAAGACGAACGGAATCTTATATTGCTGGAATTGGTAGCCGATGGACCGTTCAAAAAGAACTAAGCCCCCGGCCCCAAGAACCACACCCGAGATTCCCCCAAGGCCGGTCGTCAGCGCGGCCTCGGCCAAGATCAGGCGGACGACCTGGAGCGGGCGCATCCCCACCGCCAGCAGCAAGCCCAACTCGCGTCTCCGCTCGTTAAGAAGCCCGGTATAGAGGGCACCGACCATCAGCGCCATGGTCAGCAGGATCAGACTTGAGAAGAGGACCGACCCGCCCAAGACCAGGAGCAGTGCTTGGCGGACGGAGGTGCTCAACCCATTCCCTGCAACCACCTGGACCTCGGGCCGCCGCGCCGCGGCGAAGCGGAACTGCTCGGGGGTCGCCCCGACCTTCAGCCGCACAAGCAGAGCCGTGGCTCGATCGGTGTCGAGGCCCGTCGCGAACTCATGCCCCGTAAACTTTTGAGCCGCCACGGCTACCTCAGAGACCGTCTCGAACGAAGCAAAATAGGCGCGTTCGAATGACCCGACCCCGGTGAGCGCGAGCCGACCGTAGACGGTGAAGTCGCGATTGAAAAGCTTGACCGTACTGCCGAGGGATTCAGGCCGCCGGCCGCCGACGATCAGGTCGTTCCGGCGCAAGGGTCGCCCCAGGCTGTCGATCAGCCAAGGGCGGACAGTGAAGTCGCGGACGGGATCGAATGCGATCAGATCCTCGTGGCCACCATGCGATGAATCGGCGCTGGGGAGTCCGAAATAACGCTGAGGCGCCGCCACGTCGACTCCGGGAAGCGCGGTCAGCGCCGCGATCGTGGCAGGATCGATGGTCGCTTCAGTCGGCTCGACCGTCAGAAGCGCAGTGGTGAGGTTAACGGTCGTAGCCTTGGGGACGACCATCAGGTCGGCACCAAGGCGATCCAGGCTCGTGCCCATGCTAACTTGGATCGCCCGGCAGAGGACCGTGGCCGTAAAGACCGAGGCCCCCCCCACCGCGACCGCCAGGGCCAGCAAAGCCGCCCGCACGGGACGATGGCCCAGCCCCTGAATCGCCAGACGAAAGAAGAGGCGAGCGTCACGTGGAGCAATATTCATCAGATTCCCGACCCAGCATCATGGTCAACCCAAAGAATCCGTCGGTCCGATGTTGACAACGGGAGACCGCTATTTTTGAGATATCCTGATTTGCTGTGTATGTCCCGAGTTCAAAAGCAGATGCCGAAAGGGCGAACCGTCACGGAGCTTTCCCCTCCGCCTCGCTCGAACCCGAGGGGAAGGGGGGATGCGAGTCGGCCAATGCGATCCGAAGCAGCGCGGACTGAGCGTGCTCCGACCGCCCCCCAAGGAGCGGACCTCACGCCACCCACAAACCGGCGGATCAAACCTGGCAGACGCGGCTGAACTTCAACTCGTGCCGATTCTTCGGCACAAGAACGCAGTCGTGATGCCCACCGAAGTTGGGCATATAGCCAAGCGGCTCGAGCGTGTCCTGCCGGAACGCGAAGAGGCCCGACTCCAGACGCTGGAATCCGCTGAAAATCGCGAAGACAAACTTCCCGCAGGGAGAGACCGCCAACGTCTGCAGATCAACACCGACATTTCTAAATTTTTTGATTATTTTCCATGAGGACGTATCAGCGACGAAGATGTCGCTCCGCATCGGCTTGGGTCGAAGCACGGTGAAGAAGCATTTGGTGCCGTCGACCGAGAATCCGATGTGGAATGGGGAAGGGTATTCCCCAACCCATTCCTTGTCGCGGAGGTACGTCTGCCGCTTCCAGTTGCGAGGGTCTGAGTCGCTCACGTCCATGACGGCGACGTTGTTGGCCCGGAGGTTGTTCATCATGCAAAAAACCGCCGGATCAACGATGGGATTGAAGCCCGACTCGTGGATCGGATTACTGATGCCTTCGAGTGTCACCTCCCACGTATCCGGATTGCTGCTGACCTTCTTGAGCGGATAGTTGTCCTTTCCCTTCTCGTCGGCACTCACGAAGCAGACCGGTTCCCAATTCTTGCGGTCGATGATGATGCAGCCACCGCACATCCGCAGTCCGAGCATCGAGAACCGATCGCGCGGATCGTGGAGGGCAAAATCAAGCCCGGTGAGCGTGTGGGGGGAATCGCCCGGGATTTGGCCGCGTTCGACCAGGAGTTCGGCCATCGGGGCCATCTCGTAATTGATCTTATTCCCCTTGGTCCCGCGATAGTTGTAGAAGCCGTCCGCAGCGTGGAGCCCGCCCCCTTCTTCCTTCCCCGCCGTGAGCCGCTGAAGGCGGATCGTCCCCCCTTTGATCCAGGTCTCGCCCAGGTAAGGCGAGTTGGGCACCCAGTCGGCCTTGAACGCGGCGAGGACCTTGGTCTTCTCGAGAGGCCCCTTGGCCCGGTTGAAGAACGCAGCCACATCCTTCTGGCCATCGGCGCAACTAACCTGGATTTCTCACCAGGGATTGAATCGGGCTGCCTTGCGTGTCATAGGTGGAATTGCGACAACCACTTTTGACACCGAACCAAGGCAGCCCGATGGCTACAGAGTGTAACTCGACTTACCTCGACTTTTCCATCCTCGGTCACCGCCAAGTGCTCGCCGATTTTGACGGGGGCGCCATCTCTTCCGACGGCGGTGCACTTCTGCTCCGTCAGATCGAAGCCCGCACCGGGATCATCCGCCAGTTCGCCGCCTGCTTTACCGACCATCGCGATCCTGACCTCGTCGAGCACCCCCTGGAACACCTCCTGGCCCAACGCGTCTATGGTCTGGCCTTGGGCTACGAAGACCTCAACGACCACGACGATCTCCGCTGCGATCCGTTACTGGCCACCGTCGTCGGCAAGACCGATCCCACCGGCCAGGACCGGCCACGGCTCCGCGATCGCGGCAAGCCGCTGGCTGGCAAGAGTACCCTCAACCGCTTGGAACTGACCCCTGTCGGGGCCGACGGACAGAGCCGTTACAAGAAGATCACCTGTCAGACCCATGAGGTCGAACGGCTCTTCGTTACCCTCTTTCTTCAGGCCCACAGCCGACCCCCCGAGCGGATCGTTTTGGACCTCGACGCCACCGACGACACGGTCCATGGCCGCCAACTTGGCCGCTTTTTCCACGGCTACTACAAGGGATACTGCTATCTCCCGCTCTACATCTTCTGCGGCGACCACCTGCTCTGTGCCCGGCTGCGTCCCTCCGACATTGATGCCAGCGCCGGCTCGGTGAAGTCCCTCAAGCGGATCGTCTCGCAGATCCGCCAGGCGTGGCCTCAGGTGAAGATCCTGATCCGCGCCGACAGCGGGTTCTGCCGCGAGGAGATCCTTCGCTGGTGTGAGGACAACGGCGTGGATTACCTGATCGGCCTGGCCAAGAACACCCGGCTGACGGCGGCGATCGCGACGGAATTGGCCCAAGCACGCCAGCAATTCGAGGCGACGAAACAGCCGTCCCGGGTCTTCGCCGAGTTGCGTTATCAAACGCAGAAGACCTGGAGCCGAGAACGTCGGGTGGTGGCCAAGGCCGAGCATCTGGGCAAGGGGGCCAACCCGCGGTTCGTGGTCACGTCGCTCACGGTCGAGGAACGAGCGGCGCCGCCGCTGTACGAGCAAGACTACTGCGGTCGCGGTGAGATGGAGAACCGGATCAAGGAGCAGCAACTCCATCTGTTCGCCGATCGGACCAGTGCCCACACGATGCGTGCCAACCAGATCCGGCTGTTCTTCTCCTCGATCGCCTACGTGTTGCTGGAGGCGTTGCGGCGGCTGGGGCTGGCGGGAACGGCGATGGCCGAGGCGCAGTGCCAAACGATCCGTCTGAAGCTCTTGAAGATCGGGGCGTTGGTGCGGGTGACGGTTCGCAAGGTGTGGGTGAAGTTCTCGAGCGGTTGTCCGTATGCGGAAGTGTTTCGGCGTGTGCACACCAACTTGGCGCGGTCGGGGCCCTTGATCCCGAGGTGCTGAAACGAGGAGACCCAGTCAAATGAGGCGGGAAAGCCCCTCCCTGAGGAGGGGTGAGGATCGGGGTGCGCCCCCGCCTGGGCGCGGGGGCCTGAGGAACCAGGTTCGCGTTGGCGTGAAGAGGTCCGATCAGGTCCACGCCGACGTGATGAGCAAGCGGGAGACCACGCAGGCCGCGGGTGGCGGGGGCGAGCCGTCGAAATCGTCGAGCGATCGGACCCCGAAAGAATAGGGTGAGAAATCCAGGCTAAATCCACTCGCGTCGGGGAACACAGTCGTGTGAACACCCAGCCCGATCCCCGTAGTCTCGGCCACGTTCTCCATCAACTCCATCTGGCCGGACTTGCCGTCGTAGCGGACGCGGTAGAGTTGATTACCTTGTCCATAGACCGGGTCGAGCAGTCCCATCTCCTTGATCCGAGTGGGAATGCCGTACATCAGCACATTCTCACTCCCTTGGCTCGAGTTGATGAACTCGAAGCCGTTCAACGGATCTTTCTCATCGTCCGCCGGATACGCGCAGAGGTGGTGGGAGATCGGACAAGTATCGCCATAATTCCAGTACGAGATCCAGGCAACCTGTTTCATCGTCTGGAGATTGACGGCGTGGGTGCCTCCTCCCAACTTGGTGGGTGAGAGCAGGAGGTAAGGGGGCAGTTCGATCTTGACCCCGCCCATATCCGTGGGTTCGTGTTCCAGCTTCGACGAATCGTCGGCGGTGCCGACCGCCCTCAGCCCTCGGTAAGCCCCCAGGCCTGTCAGGCCGGCGGCCCCATACTTGAACAGTCGGCGACGCGAGAGCTTTTTGTAAAAAGGTGTCGACACTTTGACGGCCTCCTTTGAAGTGGAAGACTTCCTCGGAATGGCGGATGGAGTGTGCGAAATGCAGGTCCATCTCAAGTCAAAAGAGGGAATCCTCCCCTCCCGTTCACAATGCGAACGGGCAGCCCGTGATCAAGGGGCCGGGCATCCCGGAAATATCGAGCGGGCGCTCTTCGATCATCACCAGCCGGGCGATTCGCCGGCCGAGATCACGCAGTCCATCAGCGGAACAGCCGGGCCAGAAGCCATTGACCGTGCCGTCCCTGGTCAACAACACCACATAGCCGCCGTTCTCAACCCCGAAACGGCGGATCAGCGTACACTCCGGATCGGCCAGGACGGGATAGGGGACTTTCATTTCATCAGCATACTCAAACGCTTCCTCGACCGTGCCGTCGATCACCGCCGCGAATCGAACGCTGCCGCGATAGAGCTGCTCGACGCGGCGGAAGAACGGTTCAAACTCGACGTTGCAAGGGCACCCTACTTTCACGAAGACGAATACCACGGCTTGGCCCGCGCTGAGCTCCGTCCAACCACGCTGGCCCCCGTCATGGCCCTTGGCCTCGAGGTCGGCCAGGTTCCGATCGGTCATCGTGTTGGAGGCAAGGAGCTGCCGAGGTGACACGAAGTGCACAACACGCGTGCTCAGCTCTCCCCTCGTTTGCCGTACAACCTCCGACGTCCGGCCCCAATCAGGCGAAGGCGACCGGCGAATCTGCCATCCGGCAGTTCCACCCACGATGAGGGCCAGGATCAGCCACGGTGTCAGGCTCGACCGCCTCAATCGCTGAATCCGACCACGAATAGTCGCCATTCGTTCATTTTCATTCTTGAGCCAGCCCCGAGTGAATAGGCAACACCCAAAGATCGTGATCGTCCCAGGTGGCCCAAATCGCGTGACAGACAAGAGAGTCTGTCGATAAAATGGCGAATCAGATCGGTGGAATTATCAGAATTAACATTTGGGACAATAATCACTTTGGGTCGGACCTCGCAACACTTTTTTATCCCGAGCACCTGGTTTTGGCCCTGAGCGGTTGTTGAACCGAAGGAAGTGGTTGCAGCGAACTCTGACTTTTCGAGAACTCGCCGATGCCCTAATACTACAGCGCTAAGTCGTATCCCATTTGCATTGGGGCAACCCTGTAAGTTTGATGCCCATCTCATGCAACTTTCGCCTTGTCCGCTTGGTGTGGCACCGTTGCGCCACGGCGTTTCGACGCTGCGCCCGCTCGATCTCTTCGGAGGTCCGCTCCAGAAGCTTTCGCGGAGGACTCAGCCCCAACCACCAGAACGGGATCAGCGCCGCCATCGCACTGTGGACTTGGCACTCCGTCAGACCCGGATTTTTCCCCCCCGAACTTCTGTCGCATCCGCGATAGGAACAAGTAGCTCAGGCAACTCAGGATCAGGTGGCGTTTGAGCCCCTGGTAGCGGCGGCCCTCATACTGATCCAGTCCAATCTCGGACTTCTGGTCTTCGAAGCAGCGCTCGACGCGCCATCGCGAAAACCCGACCAGCAACAGCACCTGCACCGACGTCTCCTCGGGGGCGGCGCCGACGAAGAACTTCAACTCCGCCGGGTTCAAGACGTCACGGGCGGCAACCAGGTGCAGCGGCTCGCCCGGTAACCCGTCGGCGCCCACGGGGGAAAACCGCAGGTGCTTGACTTCCCAGACCATCGGCCCCTTGTGCCCATCCTTGACTCGCCACTGGACCCAGGGCTGGTTGCGAAACCCGTCTTGATCGAGCATGGCATCAACCCGCCGAGCCGGTGTGCTGCCGCTCGCCAGGCGAGGCGTCTTGCGGCCGCGGCCCCGCCCGTGCTTACGGTACTTCCTGGTCACGACACGCGGTGCCTTGATCCAGCCCATGAAGTTCCGCGGCACCTCGCCGACGAACTTCTGGCGACGGGCCGAAAGTCCCCGCAGGAACTCGGGCTTGCCGCCGTAGCCCTCGTCGAAAGTCATCCAATCGAAGTGCAGGCCGTTGCCGGTGGCGCGGTCGTAGAGTTCCAGGGCGATCGTCCACTTGGGCCGATACACCATGTCGTCGGGGATGCCGGCCTCGCGGCAGCGGGCGCGGTCGAGGGACCAGGATTCCGGCAGAAACAATTCGCCGTCGAGCAGACAGTGAAAGCCCTCACGAGCGTAGGCGAGGTGGACCGTGACGATGCAGTTCTCCTTCTTGCCGACGGAACCGCACCACTGCCGCTGCACGCCGGGGGTCTTGTCCCCCTTCTTGACGTCGCTCGTCTCATCGAAGACGCCGATCGCGTGGGGACCGGCGTGCTCGTCGCGGACGATGTGCTGGAGCCGGTCGCGCGTCCGGTCCTGGTCCCAACAGTGCTGGCTGAGGAACTCCTGCAGGGTCCTGACCGGCACGCCGGCATTAATGGCAATCGGTTCCACGCTCTTCTCGGGGATATCCGAGAGCTGGCCGGAGACGTAGACCGGCAGATGGGCCCGCGTGTCTTTGC
This sequence comes from Singulisphaera acidiphila DSM 18658, assembly GCF_000242455.2. Classification (GTDB taxonomy): domain Bacteria; phylum Planctomycetota; class Planctomycetia; order Isosphaerales; family Isosphaeraceae; genus Singulisphaera; species Singulisphaera acidiphila. The sequence goes on along the minus strand of NC_019892.1, from coordinate 1,841,180 downwards.
GCGGGAAGCAGTCATCGAACCGCTTGAGGAACTTCTTCAGCGCGGGCTTGAGCTTGCGAATCTGTGGGATATCCATGCTCGTACCTCCATAAACCATGAAGGCAAGCATACTTTCGCAATGGCCGGCGGATCAAGACGCTACAACTTGGCGCTGTAGTACTAAGATATTGCCGGATTTGGCGATTCGTGCGAGTCCCCCACCTCCAGGCGGGGGATGTCACACCGAAAGTTGATTTTCCTGAGGATCACGGCCCGCCCACGAGTTAGGATGCCAGGCGTGGCGCGATCGATCGCTTGGGAAATCGTTCGATTCGCTCTCAATACCAATCAGGGAGACTCATTATGGACCTGAATCGCCGCCAGATGCTCTTTGCCGCAGGCGCCGGCCTGCTCGGTTCGGGATCGTTGTCCCGTGCCTTCGCCGCAGACCAAGGGAGCCCGAAGAAGATCCTCTTCTTCACCAAGAGCTCGCGATTCATCCATCCGGTGGTCCAGCGCAAGGGGGATAAGCTCGCGCTGGCCGAGCGAATCCTCACCGAGATCGGCAAAGAGCACGGCTTCGAGGTGCACGCCACCAAAGACGGGCGGGAGTTCGAGCCCGACAAGATCGGCCAGTGGGACGGCTTCGTCTTCGAGACGACGGGTGACCTGACCGTGCCCGGCGACGACAAGAGCCCGCCGATGTCGAAGGAAGGCAAAGCGGCGTTCCTCGACGCGATCCGCCAGGGCAAGGGCTTCGTCGGCATGCACTGCGCCACCGACACCTTCCACAGTCCGGAAAAAGGTCCCCTCGATCCTTACATCGAGATGATCGGCGGCGAGTTCATCGTCCACGGCTCGCAACAGAAGTCGCGAATCGTCGTGGCCGACCCCGAATTCCCGGGCGTCAAAGCCTTCGGCTCGTCGTTCGAGATCCTCGACGAGTGGTACGCCCTCAAGAACTTCCAGGACGACCTCCACGTCATCCTCATCCAGGATACCGGGACGATGGAGAAGACCGAGGGGAGCAACAAGGCCTACGACCGACCGAACTTCCCCGAGACCTGGGCCCGCATGCACGGTAAGGGGCGGGTCTTCTACACTTCGATGGGCCACCGCGAAGACGTCTGGGAAAACCCGCTCTACCAGGGCCTCTTGATCGGCGCCTTGAACTGGACGACCGGCCGAGTCGAGGCCAGCGTCGAGCCCAACGTCACCAAGGTGACTCCCGGCTACCTCAAGCACCCCTCCTGAGCCCACGCTCACAAGCTGCCGGGCGAACGGAAATCGCCCGGCAGCCGGCTTGGGAACGTGAAGATTTCCTCAGCAGGGTGAGTCCGAGACGGTGAACGAACGGATCAGGGGGTCTGCACCTCGTAGACCACTTCACCGTCCACGATGGTCATGAGCACCTTGGCCCCGAGCAGTTCGAGCGGCTTGACCTGAAACAGGTCGCGGTCGACGACCGTCACGTCGGCCCTCATCCCCGCCCTCAAAACGCCCAGCCGGTTCTCGTCGAAGGCCGCATGCGCTGACCCCGCCGTGAAGGCGCGAAGGGTTTCCTCGAGGCTCATCTTCTGGTCGGGATGCCAGCCCGACGCAGGCTGCCCCTTCGCGTCCTGCCGCGTCAGCGCGGCGTAGATCCCGTAGAACGGGTTGACGACCTCGACCGGAAAATCGCTCCCGAAGGCGAGAGGCACGCCTCCATCGAGAAACCAGCGCCAGGCATAGGCGCCCTGAGCTCGTTCCAGGCCGAGCCGCGCGTCGGCCCAGCGCATGTCGTCGATCGCGTGGGAAGGCTGCATCGAGGCAATGACCCCAAGCGAGGCGAACCGAGCCACGTCCGACTTCCGAACAACCTGGGCATGCTCGATCCGAAGTCGCGGGTCCTTGGCGGCCGGCACCGCCTCGCGTGCTTGCTGATAGGCGTCGAGTACAAGCGCGTTGCCGCGATCCCCGATCGCGTGCGTAGCGATCTGCCAGCCATGGTGAAGACCCTGCTCGGCCGCTGCTTCGAGGAGCTTCGGCTCGATCAAAAGCAGGCCCTTGTTGCCGGGATCATCACTGTAGTCCTCGCCAAGCAGCCCCCCCCGCGATCCCATCGCACCATCAATAAAGATCTTGATCGCGCGCAACACGAACCGGGCCTTGGAACCGGCGGCAATCGGCGGATGGCTGGCAAACTCAACGAGCTGCCGGTCGGGAACCAAGGCCATGCCATAGACGCGAAGCTTGAGTTTGCCCGCCCGGTCGAGATCGCGATAGGCCTCGGCCATCGGCAACGAGACTCCCGCGTCATGGATGCCCGTCAGCCCCGCCTGAAAAACGAGCTCCTGCCCGCTCAGAATCCGACGGGCGAGATCCGCTTTCGACTCACCCGGTCGATGCCGCGAAACAAGCCCCATGGCGCCGTCGATGAAGACACCGGTGGGATCCCCGTTCGCGTCGCGAATGATCTGCCCGTCAGACGGGGCTTCGGAATCGCGATTCACCTTCCCCCGGCGCATCGCTTCGGAGTTCGCCCAACCCGCGTGACCGTCGACCCGGGTCAGCCAGACGGGACGATCCGGCGCGACTGCGTCGAGCGCCTTGGCCGTAGGAAAATTCCCCCCCGGCCAAAGGCTCTGGTCCCAGTTCTGCCCAACCACCCAGGAGTCGCCCGGATGTGTATCGATCCAGGCTTTTACGCGTCGCGTCACTTCCTCAAGGGAGTCGACACCACGAAGGTCAAGCTCCTCGCGGCTCGCACCGAGGTCGCAGAGATGAGCATGCGAGTCGATCAACCCAGGAGTCGCGAACGCGCCCGGCCGATCGACGACTTGCGTCTTCGGGCCGCGGAAGGCGAGCACCTCTTCAGCGGTCCCGACAGCGACGACCACGCCGTTACGAGCGGCCAGGGCTTGCGCCCAGGGACGGTCTTGATCGCCGGTCCAGATTCGGCCGAGCTTAAGGATGAGGTCGGCGGGACCGTCCTTGGTCAGGCGGAGAGCCCGGCCTGGAAGCTTCTTGTTCGGCTTCCCTTGCGCAATGACGGCCACCCCATTCACGAACAGGTGCTCCACGCCAGGCGCGTAGCGGGTCGGGTGGTCGAACGTGGCAGCGTCGCGAAACGTCTTGGGGTCGAAGACGACCACGTCCGCGAACGCGCCGGGGCGGATCACCCCCCGATCAGGCAGGTGGAGAATTTCCGCGGGAAGCCCCGAACACGATCGGACCGCCTTCTCGAGGCTCATCACGTTGTCGTCGAGCGCGTAGCGAATCTTGCGCGGGAAGGTGCCATAGGCGCGGGGGTGGGGGCTGTCCGTGCCGGTCGGGATGTGGGTGGAGCCGTCAGAGGCGGTCGCCACGTAATCTTCTTGCATCACCTGGCGGACGTCGTCCTCGCTCATCCCGAAGCTGATCGCTTGCGCTCCGCCATGTCGCTGTACATCCAGGACGACCTCCAGCGCGGTCGTCCCTTCCTCCCGGGCAATGGCCGCAAGATCGCGGCCCACCCGAGTCGGCTTCGGGGCATAGCGTGCGATCCGGATGGAGGCCCCGCCGTCGCGTTTGGTGAGCGACTCCTCGATCTCGTCGCGGAGCTTTTTACCGCGGACAGGATCGGCCGCGATCTGAATAAAGTCGTCCGTGCTCCCTTGCAGGGCCCAGTGGGGGACGACCATCGCCGCGAGCGATGTGCTCGACGCCACATAGGGATACTGGTCGGCCGTAACAGCCTGCCCCGCTTTCCTGGCTTCGGCGATCCGCTTGCAGGCCTCGACCGTCAATCCCCAGTTCGACTTGCCGGTCGCCTTGAGGTGGGAAACATGGACCGGAATCTTGGCGTCACGGCCAATTGCGAGCGCCTCGTCGATCGACTTGAGCAGTCCGTCCCCTTCGTCCCGGATGTGGCTCGCATAGAAGCCACCATGCTCAACCACAACCTTGGAGAGCGCCACCAGCTCGGGGATTTTCGCATAGCGACCGGGCAGGTAGATCAGGCCGGTGGACATCCCCCACGCCCCGTCCTTCATCCCCTTCTCGACGAGCCCCTTCATTCGAGCCAGCTCGCGCTCGGTCGGGGCCCGGTCAACCTTCCCCATCACCGATGACCGTACCGCCCCATGCGGGATCAAGTGGATCACATTCGTCCCAGTGCCTCGATCGTCAACCGCATCGAGATACTTGGCGACGTCGAGCGATCCGCCGCCGCAGTTGCCGGTCACAACGGTCGTCACCCCTTGCGTCTGATAGTTCACGTTGCCGCGTTTGCGGGCTTCAAGAATCACTCCGTCGGAGTGAGAATGCAGGTCGATAAAGCCCGGCGCGACCACCATCCCCGACACGTCGAGCACCTTCACCCCAGGGGCTGTCGGAAACTCCCCGACCGCCACGATCCGGTCCCCTCGAAGAGCGACGTCGGCCAACCGGCCCGGCGACCCCGTCCCGTCGATCAGCGTCCCCCCCTTGAGGATCAGATCGGCGACGATGGCCTGCCCGCCGACAGCCGGCTCCTCAGCGATACCTGCCTGCGAGAACGCAAGCCCAATCAAAGCCGACAGAACGAATCGCCTGAGCACGTCTCTATTCCTTCCTCATCGCATCGCAATCGCGACACGATTCTCTGGATCCGCCGCTCTCCCCTGAGCAGTTCATGATGACCAGGATGGAAGGAAAAAACCAGGGTCCGAACCCGCCGGTTTGACTTCCGGGCGTCTTGGTCGTTGGCATACCTGGCAAACGGAGAGGGGATTGCCCCTCCAGGGCTGCAATGAAGCCGCCAAACGAAGAAACACACACGCATCAGCAAAACAGCAATATACAAGCAATTTAACAAGAAACGAAACAATACAATTCCAGCACAAGCATAGCCCCAGGCCCACCCCTTGCTTGGGCCGCATACGCCCGGGGACTCGTCATCCCATGGCAGCAGGACGTGTTCCTTCGGCCTCCGGGATCCGTCCGCTCAGAGTTCTGCCTTCTGATCGGAAGAACGCACTTGCCGATGTTTGAGATGGAGCAATGGCAAGGCCGTGCCCGGCTCACTCCAAGTTGGTGCCGTACGCTCCCGCCGGCCATGAAGCCTGGTCCCGATCGCTGTGTAGCGCACCAGGCAATGATACGAGCCGAAGCCGACGGCCAGCGTACCGATCAAGGTAACCGGTATTTTCCAGGCGGCATGCCCGGGAACCAGAAAGAGGTCGCCCTGGATCAGGCCGAGGACCGGCATGTGGACCAGGTAAATCCAGTACGAACTGTCGGCGAGATAGCTCAAGGTCGGGTTCGCCTGGCGGAACAGACGGTGGGCGGCCCCAATCGCTCCAAAGACGATCAGCCAGGCAAACAACGCCCCCAGCACGGCCAAGGCCAGGGCCTCGGCACCCTGCAAAGGTGAAACCCAATCCCGGCTCAGGAGCCACGCACGGCCCACGAACACCGGGACCGACATCGCGAGATACCACGGGGCTGGCCGGGAGAGCCGATCAAGCTGACCCCTCAAGCGGTACAACCCCGCCCCGACCATGAAGAAGCTCGCGTGGTGCATTAGCTTGAGCGGATTGAGAAGAAACGAGTTGTGACGATCCAAGGCCGCGTCGATACCGACGTGCCGGCGGCTGAGCCAGAGCAGGGCAGTCGTCGGCAGAGCGAGGAGGAAGGGACGCCAATGCGATCCCAAGACCAGACCCACGATGCCGTGACCGGTGACTGCTGTCCCCGTCTTCCGGCGCTCGCGCCACCACTGAAAAAGGCCGAATGCCACCAACATGACAATCAGGTATTCGAGGAACCAGAGATGGGCCGTGCCGAACTGCTCTGCCTGAATCACAGGGTCGCGGAATCGCAGCTTGATGGCCTGCCGCCAGGTACAACGCCCGGAAAGGAGCCAACCGTAGATCCAGGCAAGCAGACAGGCCGGGAGCACAGTCGGGACCGCAACCAGGAACGGGACGGCGATCCTCCGCCCCCGGTTCTCGAGATATTTTCGCAACCCGCGCGTCTCGTATAAGAGCGCAGCGAAGAATCCGGCGATCGTAAAGTAAAGCGGGTTGGAAACCCCCATCGACCACCAGCAGAACCAGTCGACGACCGGTGAGGTGGGCTTATCACGGACACACCAGAGCACCCCCGGAATCTCCTGCGCGACGTACCCAAGCGCCGCGTGCAGTCCGACGACCAGGAACATCGCCATCCCGCGCAAGGCGTCGAAGGCGTGATAGCGTGGCTTGCGGGCATCCGAGAACGGATCGCCGACAACGGCCTGAGCCGGCGAGGGGCGTGACCTGCTTCGTGTTCGCTCGTGCCGGCCTTTGATATAATTCGTGGCCATATTTGTTTGACCCGTAAAGGGCTAGATCTGACTGAAGATTCTCGGTACCGGAAGGCACTGACGAAGGGTGTGCAGGTCCCCCACCAAAGATCGTCCGGCGAGGAGCGATCCCTGGAGTTTTCCAGGACTTCCGGCGGCTCGATTGGGCCGTCTGTAAGGGCTGACGGACTCAAGGCTACAGACCCGAATCAAGGCGTGCGGGGTCAACGCCTCACTCCGAAATCCTTGGGCCTTCGAAGCGCATGAAGCGGCCCCGGACAAGTCTGTCCGGGGCCGCTTCGTTTGCATCAGGAATGCTGATTATGCTGAGCGATCGACCACCCGGGGCACGGGAGCCAGGGCAGGGCTTCCGAGATGAAGGGCCGAACAACCTGCTTATCCGAACCTGGTGGAATCTCTCATTCCGAGAACCAGGCTCAAGTCCGACCTCAACACCCGCTCAAACGTTGTATCCCATGATACCGTTGGAATGGACACGCGATGAAAACGTGGGTAATCCGCATGCACCGCATTCAGACCGACGACTGAACCGATTCTTTCTTGGGGCGAAGTCGACTTCGCAATCGTTCGCCCAGGGTCAGGCAGGCGGGGAGGAGGACAAGGTTACCCAGGGTGCTTCCCGCAGTGGCAATGCCGACCATCGTCCCGAAGGTGGCGAACGGGGCGAACTCGCTCAGCCAGAGCGCGGCGAATCCGACGGCGACGGCCAAGCTCGAGAGCAAGACCCCGGGACCGGTCACGGCGTAACTGTCGAACAGGCTCGCCTCAAAGGGGTTCGACAAACGCTCTTTGCGAAACTGAAGCAGGCAATGGAAGGTGTCGTCCACCGAGAGGCCGAGGGCGACGCTGGCGACCAGAGCGGTGGCCATGTCGAGTTTGATCCCGAGCCAGCCCATCAAGCCGAGCACGAAGGCGACCGCCAGGAGAGTCGGCATCATCGCGAGAACGGCCAGGACCGGCCCGCGAAGCGCAATGGTGAGCATCAAGAGGATGCCGAGCACCGACCAGAAGAAGGTGTCCCACTGCGTGACGATGATCGATTCCGTCGTCTTGGTCATCAAGTAGGAAAGGCCGGTCAGGGACACGTCGGGACCGAACGGCCCTCGGGCCCGGTCGACGGCCGCGTGGAAGAGGGCGGCTTTCTGGGGGGCGGGCTGTTGCTCCTTGAGCCGGACCATGAGCCGGGCCTGGCCGGTCTCCTGGTTCCAGAAGCCCTTGAGGAGTTCGGCCTGCGGTGAGGACGCGATGAGGTCGAGCTTGGTCGCCAAGGTTCGATCGGCCACCTCGAGGGGAAGTGCCGAGAGGCGACCGTCGGGGTCGAGCACCGTCGCCAGCGAGATCACGTTGGCGGCATCCTCCGCGCGACCGACGCGGATCGCGGCGATCGCGCGTTCGAGAGCCTTCAACTGTTCGAGTGACTCGCGGCCGATCGTCTTGCCCACGGGCACGATCAACTCGACCAAGCCGATGCCTCCCAGCCGCGCTTCCACCGCGTGATAGTCGCGGACCACCCGCGTATCGGGTCGGAAGAGGTTGATGTAATTCGACTCGTAACGAAGCCTCGTCATGCCCGCAGCAAGCGGGAGCACAATGACAAAGACGACGATGACGATCGCACCCGGATGGCGATAGACCCGCTCGGTCAACCGGGTCATGGCCCCCGAGACCCAGGAGGATGACCCGTAACGGACCGGAATCTCCAAAGGGATGGGGGGGAGCATCGCAATGGGCGAAAGGATCATCACAAGCAAGGCCGCCAGGAGCGTGCACGTGCCCAGGATCGCGCCGAACTGGCGGATCGGGACGACGTCGCTGGTGATGAGGGCGCCATAGCCGATCGCCCCGGTGACCGCGCACCAGAAGATCGGGATCCAGACGGCCGAGAGAGCCAAGCGCGCAGCGACCCAAGGGTCGGCCTCGTGGCGCCTTGCATCGCGAAAGTGAATCGCCAGATGGCTCGCGGCCGGCATCGTCAGGACGATGATCTGCGCGACGAGCGGACCGCCGGAGAGCGCCAGCTTGATGTGAAAGTAGGAGAGCACTTCCTCGGTCGCCAGCCAAACGAACCAGCCGGACGTGATCGGCACAAGCGCCCACCAGATACTGCGGACCGCCGACAGCGTCACGAATCCGATCAAAAGCATTCCAACCACCGCGAGCCGACGGCCGTCGACCTCGATGCTCCGGAAACCGTCGGCCAGAAGCACGGGGGGCCCCACCACGGCGGGCCGTTTGAAATGGTGCTTCGATCCAAAGCGGTCGGCGGCTGAGCGGAGGGCTGCGACGGTGTCGACCACGTCGTGATCGGACGTTTTCCTGAGGCGAACCACGACCGCCGTAGTTGTGCCTAACCCATCAATCAAGGTGCCGCGGAAGAGCGGGTGTTCCGTGAGGCGAACCCGAAGCGCTTCGAGGCCCGCCCGGTCGGCCGAGCGCACTGCGCCTGCCACCGTGAGGGCGTTCGCCTTCAGGTCCACATTCTTGAGGCCCTTCTTGGCTCGATCGAGCGCCAGGTTCCGCGCAAAGACGGGGAGCCGATCGAGCGTCAGGAGAATATCATCGATCATCCAGAGCTGGGGCATCGCATCCAGCGATTCAACGCGGAGGACCCCCGGAATCTTGGTGGCGTCGACGGCAGCGGCGAGCTCCGACACCCGGTCCATTCCGGCCGGGGTCAGAAGCTCGGGGTCGTCGTAAACGAGGAAGACGAAGTTGTCGTCGCCGAAGGTCCGGGCCGCCTTTTGATAGGCAAGCATCGCGGGATCATCATCGGCGAAGAACGAGTCGATTGACTGCTCGTACGTGACGCGATGGCCGAAGACGATCAGGAGTCCGAGGAGCAACGCGACGGCGGCAAACGCGATGTAGCGGGCCTTGAGCAAAACTCGAATCACGGCGAATCAGATCTCTCGGGCCAAATAGGAGGCTGAGCCAGTCGCATCCCTGCGACACCTCCCCTTGAGGTCCTCGATTAGCCGATCGAGAAAGGGAGAAGCTTCTGCACCCCAGTGTAGTCGAAACTCTTGAGGAGAATGTAGGTGCTGTACATCGCCACAGCCGAGATTGCGAAGAAAGCGATCCAGGTCAGGATGTCGCTGAAGAACGAGGCAGCGACCCGGCGGTCGGCGTCGCGCTGCTTCAAATAGAGCGTAGCACCAGCAATCAACGGAAGCAGCAAGCTTTGCGCGATCCCCCCAATTTTAATCAATCCCTGGGGTTCTCGAAACGCGAAATAGAGGCCGAGAGCCAGGATTGGGTAGATGATGCAGAACGCGCGGACCGTACGGTCGCGCGCGGCGACCCCCTCCTGCCGCCAGACGCCGCTGAGATCCAGGAAGTCAGCAGTCAGCCGACTGTTGGCGGCCGTCGCCACATAGAGCGTCTTGAAGAGGACGGCCCAGGCACCGAGCAGGAAGCCGACGCGCGTCCAGTTTCTCATTCCGGCCAGGGCGGTTCCTTCGAGAGGCTGGAGATACATCCGCGACAGGGTCGGGATCATGTCGGGCCCTTTGGGGTCCAGCTCTTGCGGGTGGAGCACCGCCGCCCCAAGCAGGTAAAAGGCGATCGTGGCGACCGTGAAGACGACCATACTGAACCAGGCGTCGAGCTGCATCACTCGGGTCCAACCTCGAGCACGTTCGGCCCAGCCCTGGTCAAGGGACCGGGGACCGACCGCGCGGGCGTACCCTTTCTCGATGCACCAGTAAGGATACGCGAACAGCTCGGAAGCCCCGACACCGGTGATCCCGAATGCCGAGAACGCCAGGGCGATCGCCATCGGAGGGACGGAGAGTTCCATCCCCTCCCTGAGGTTCGCGACGCTGATCCGAAAACTGGTCCACTGGAGAATCAGGACACTGGCGACCGTGAACAGCGTGACCAGGGCCACGAGAATCGTCGTGATCCGTTCGAGCCGTTTGTAGCCTCCTGACAGGAGCAGGACGACTGCCGCCAAGGTGGTGAGGGTGGCCCAAAAGTGTTCCTGGCGAGTCTCGAGAAAGGCACCGAAGGCCGGCGAAAGCTGGCCGGCGAAGCTCGCCACCGCGCGTGAGGCATCGGGGAAGGCCATGTGGGCCGCCTGGCCGACGGTCCCCTCCATCGCGGCGATCTGGGCCTGGGTGGCCAGCATCATGAACAGCCAGAGCCAGCAGAGCCAGGACGTCCCGAGCCGAGGGCCCGGCAAGGTGTCGAAGGCGGCGAGCGTCGTCCGGCCGTGGGTGATCGCGTACCGGCCGAGCTCCACCTGAACGAAGACCTTGATCAGACAGCTCAGGAGGATCAGCCAGAGGAGGCTGAACCCCGCCTTAGCCCCGAGGCTAGTCGTATTGATCAGCTCGCCCGTCCCGACGATCGACGCGGCGAGGATCAGGCCGGGGCCGATCTGCCCGAGCGCTTTGAGAAGCGAGTTGGGTGGTTCCTGGATCGCGTCCGGGGGCAACGCGTAGGGGTCAATCCGAGTTGAGTCGTTCATGCGTTGCGCCACTTCGACGGGAGTCGATTGCACGACCTAAAAGGTTGGGATGGCCGCCATCCTACGGGGCCTGTCCCTCCCTTTCCAACCTGTCACCCCACTTCACCGAACATTTTTTTGCCCGCGTGAGGCAAACGGCACGTGCGGGGCAGGGGGGACATGAGCGGGATGCTGACCGTTCACGATCTCGCCCAGATGCCCGAGCAAGCGATCCCGAAAGACCGGCAAGGCCAACGCCTCAGCACGGCGACGAGCGAGCGCGGGGTCGTGCGGCCGTCCTGCCGACTCCCAGCCGTCGATTGCCGCGAGCAGAGCCTCGGCCGTCGGCGTGTCATAAGTCCGCCCGACGGCGTCGTCGACCGTCTCGGCCACCCCTCCCAATCCCAGGGCGAGCACCGGAGCCCCACAGGCGAGGGCCTCGATCGGCACGATCCCAAAGTCTTCCTCACCCGGGAACAGCAAAGCGCGGCAACGGCGATAGTGGTCGCGGATCACGTCATCGGGCTGCCACCCCAGGAACCGCACTCCGGGCCCGGCGATTTTCTCCAATCGTGTTCGCTCCGTCCCCTCGCCGATCACGACCAATTCTCGGCCCGAGCGCGTGCAGGCGAGAATCGCTTGCTCGATGCGTTTGTAGGGAACGAGCGCGGAGACGCAGAGGTAAAAGTTCTCGCGTGGTTCCACCCCGGGCGCATAGAAGTCGGTATCCACCGGGGGGCAGATGACCTGGCTCTCGCGTTGATAGTAGAGCCCGATCCGCTCGCGAACCGTCTCCGAGATCGCCACGAAGTGCGAGACCCCGGCCGCCGAAGCGCGGTCCCAGGTCCGCATCCGGTTGAGCATGGCGCCGGCCAGGGCCCGACGGATCGGCCGGTCCGACCAACCCTCAAGGTAGGCCTCGCGCCCTTGCCAGGCGTAACGCATCGGGGTGAAACAGTAGCAGACGTGGGGAACGCCTCGGGGGGGCCGCACCGCCTTGGCCACGCAATGGCTCAGGCTGACGACCAGGTCCACCTCACCGACCTTCCAGCTCCTGGCCGACAGCGGCATGAGGGGCAAGAGTTTGCGGTAATGCCGCAAAACGCCAGGCACGCGCTGAAGCGGGGAGGTCCGGATCCTCATCCCTTCGATCGCGGGGCTGAGAGCGCCTCGGCGATGAATGAGCGTATGGAGAGTCGCGTCGGGGAAGGCTCGGCAGAGCACTTCGAGGCATTTCTCCCCGCCCCGCATCCCGGTCAACCAGTCGTGGACAAGGGCCACGCGAAGTCCAGTCAGCCCTGAAGACGTCGGCCGGCCTGTATGCGCAGAGACACTGCGGACGCTGGCATCCATGCCTGCCTCCTCGTTCGGGGAATCGAAAAGGTACGGGACGCGCGAACCGTAACCCAGATCGCGAAATCCGACAAGGCGGGCTGGGCAAGCTCCGGCAAATCGGGTCCGGTGAAGAGGGGGAAGACGCTTGGCTTGAGATTTGCTCTGCGGCAACTCATGGGGAGAACGCTCCCCACGTCGCGACTCAAAAAAAAGGCCGGGGAAACGGAAGATGAGCACGCCTTCGGACGCAGCAACCAGGCTCGAATCGATCACTCGCAAACTCAGAGAGCACTTTGGGTTCCGGCGATTCCGGCCTGGCCAGGCACAGGTCGTCCAGGCCGCGATGGACGGGCGGGACATGATCGTGATCATGCCGACTGGATCGGGCAAGAGTCTCTGCTTTCAACTCCCTGCCCTGGCGCTGAAGGGAACGACGATTGTCGTCAGCCCTTTGATCGCGTTGATGAAGGACCAGACCGATGCGTTGACGGAGCGGGGAATTAAGGCCACGGCCATCAATAGCACACTGAGCCCTCAGCTCCAGCAAGAGGCGATCGACGCGATGGTCGCCGGGCGGATCGAACTCGTCTACACCACGCCCGAGCGACTCGCGGACGGCGCGTTCCGCGCAGCACTTCGACAAACCCCGATCGACTTGTTCGTGGTTGATGAGGCTCATTGCGTCAGCCAGTGGGGCCACGACTTCCGGCCCGAATACCTGATCCTTGGCGACCTGATCGACGAACTGGACCATCCCCCCGTCCTGGCACTCACAGCCACGGCCACCCCCGATGCAATCGAGGAGATCCGCCGCCAGTTGCACATCCCCGAGGCCGAGGTCGTGCACACAGGGTTCCACCGGCCCAACCTCAAGCTCGAGGTCCTTGCCGTGGAGGGCGAAGACGCCAAGCGTGCCGCACTCCTTCATCAGCTCGAGGCCACAGCGGGGACAGGCATTATCTACACAGCGACGATCAAGGCCGTCGAAGAGCTCACCACGTTCCTACTCGAGAACGGCTTGGAGGTCGCCTCGTATCACGGTCGGCTCAAGGCGTCGGAACGGGTGACGAATCAGGATCGGTTCATGCGTGGCGAGCTCAAGGCGCTGGTCGCCACCAACGCATTCGGCATGGGGATCGACAAGCCCGACATCCGGTTCGTCATCCACCACCACTTCCCCAGCACGATCGAAGCCTATTACCAGGAGGCCGGCCGCGCAGGCCGCGACGGTTCGCCGGCGCGTTGCACCTTGCTCTACGACCGCTCCGACAAGCACCTCCACAACTTCTTCCAGGCCGGGCGCTACCCTGGCGGCGAAGACCTGATCAACGCCCATCATGCCTTGAAACGGCTCGCCGACGCGCCCGAGCCCCCCACGTTCGCCGAAATCGAGGCGATCTCGCCGATCCGCAAGACCCGTCTCAAGCAGGCGCTGACCCACTTCAAGCAATGGGGGATCGTCAAGAAGACGGCCGACGACCGGCACATACTCCTTCACCAGGAGACGACCTCCGACGACCTGCTCCGGATGGCCCAAGCCTACCGCGAGCGCGACGAGGCCGACCGACTCCGCCAGCAGCAGATGCTGAACTACGCCGAGCTCCCCACCTGCCGCTGGGACTACGTCGTCAATTACCTGGGCTATGACGACGTCGAAGGGACCGACTGCGGTCACTGCGATCGCTGCACGCCGGGACCATGGTTGCAAGTGGCGGAGAATGGGATGTCCCCTGGCATGTAGCACATGCCAAGGTCAGACCCTGGCCCTACCCCAAGAGGAAATCGCCGACCGCTTGGAAGCAGACTTTCCATCTGTTCTTGTTGCAGATGAGGCACTCGATGAAGCGACGGGCCGCATGCTCACCTGCGCCGGCGATGATCTGTCCGGTTCCGGTGATACTCCCGCGTTAATTCTTATAAACCAGTTTGGCCGTACTGTCGCCGCCATGCGTGGAGCCATCGCATCGAGCAACCCAGAAGCGACCGGACGCAAACAATGCATTCATATTTCTTTTGCCTACTGGCATGTTAGTGGCAAACAATCCCCTTTATTTCCCGTTACTGCCGTGGTACTCTCCGCACGGATAAAAAAGGGCCATATTGCACAAAATAACAGTAATGATTAAGGCGACCGAATGCCGAAGGGCAGCACCCATGAAGCGAATCCGCCTGAGTACGCTCGTGATGTGGGTCATCATCACGGCGTTATCATCGGCCCTTGCCGTCCGATCGAGGCAGGTTGCGAGTTTAGAGGCCGAATTGCGGGGCCTTCGGCCAGTGGTGGCTTATGATCCGCTATGGAGAACGGTGCCAGGCGTGCAATCTGACTCGTCCGAGGATGTAATTACAGGTAATGGACGATGAGTAACGACATCGTCAAAGCGTCACCGATTCGCGTGCCTGCCGTCTGCGGACCGGCGATATTGCCGTCGCTGGTCGAGCGGGCAGGGGGGGGGCGGCACGCTTCGCCTGGGATGAATTCTTCTACGCCGAGCACCACAACCCGCACACGCAGAAAGCCTACATGCGGGTAGTGAAACGCTTCCTGACCTGGGCCGAGGGGCAGGGGGTGGAGCTACCCGCCATCACGCCGGGCATGCTCGGCCAATACCTCGTCGGCCTGGGCGGCTCTCCCGCCAAGCGGAACTTGCACCTGTCGGCATTACGCGGCTTCTTCGACCGGCTGGTGCAGCAGCACGTGGTGGTGCTCAACCCGGCTGCTTCCGTAAGGGGCGTCAAAGATAAAACGATTGAGGGTAAGACGCCAGCGTGATCGCTGGCCCAAAGCCGCACGCTGATGACATCAATTAACCTGGGGAACGCGCTAGATGACGGCCAAGGGGTCAAGCTCGAAACGCCGCGGCTGGTCGGACTGCGTGATCGGGCAATCTTCGCCACGATGCAATTCACCGCCTGCCGAGCCGGGGCGGCGGCTGGGCGATTTCCAATACGACGGGACACAGTTCGTCCTGTGGCTTCAGGAGAAAGGCGACAAGAGCCGGGAAATCCCGGTGCGGCACGATTTGGAAGGGTATATTCGGGCTTACCTCGATACAGCGGGCATCGCGGCAGAGGCCACGGATCGGCCGCTCTTCCGCTCGACGTTGTGGCGCACCGGGAAACTGACCGGAAACCCGATGACCAGCAAATCCATCTGTGAACTGGTCAAGCGGCGGCTGAAAGATGTCGGGTTGCCGGAGCGGCTGTCGCCGCATAGCTTCCGGGTGACGGTGGTGACGGACCTCTTGACACAAGGCGTACCGCTGGAGGATGTACAATACCTGGCCGGGCATTCGGAACCGCGAACCATGGCCCTCTACGACCGACGGCAGAAGAAGGTGACGCGGAATATCATCGAGCGGATTTCGAGCCAAGGAAGACACGGATTGGATCACCTCTACCCAAGCGAGAACTAACGTGAGCGAATCCAAGAATTCTTCACCGAGCAGCAACAAAAGCCTAGACTTACTTGGCATGAAAGGATTCGCTGATTCTACCAAAATTCTAACGAAGGGAGCAGTGGAAGGTGCTGGGGAATTTCTGTCACGGATCTGCCTGCCAGCAGCCAAAGAATTCGGGCTCCTGCTAAAAGATCACGTCAAAGAATGGCGAAACCAGAACGCACTTCGGATTATCATTGAAGCAGAAAACCGGGCAAAGAGAACACATAACAACAAGGAAGTCCATGCCCCGCCACGTGTCGTTGCCGACATTATCGACAAGGGCAGTTGGAGCGACGAAGAAGGAATCCAGGTGATGTGGGCGGGATTATTGGCGTCAGCATGCACAGAAACAGGAGATGATGACAGCAATATAATTTTCAGCAACATACTGTCACAGCTAACATCAGCAGAGGCAAAATTTATCAAATGGATGATTGAAAATCCTGTGCTTGAATTTACAAATGAATATTTTCACAAAGTTTATGTACCTCACAAGCATTCTGAGCAAGTTCTATTAAAAGTCATGGGCCTAACAAGCCCGGACATTATGCATGGCCAGTTCCAGCATTTAAAAACTCTTGGCCTTGTCGATGACATTATCGTGCATGCCGACGACTTTCACGAAGCACATCATTGCTACGTGTTAATCTTTGGTACTGCTCTGGCGTTGAGGTTTTACGCGAGGTGCAGCGGTTCGGCAGAATCGATTTGGCATTTTTATAAACTCGCCAAGTTCTACGGAACAAATCAACCAATCGTCATTAATTTGTGCGAAGTTATACAAAAATAGCTCAGACGAAGCCGTGCCATTCACCGGCGAACTTAAAACGGCTGCCTCTTCTCCTGGGTGCGGTTTTGACTCGCATAAAGAGCGTTACGTGAGCCAAAACCATCGGGGCAGGGAAACGAGTGCATGGATGCGGAAAAGAAACCGTGTATCAGCCTTGCGATTGCTCCACACCGGGGCCGTGCTTGCACGTGGCGGAGAGCATCTGAGCCTGATAAACTGAATCTGCGTCGGACCCCGTTCCCCTTACTGTACCTTGAGCACGAGACGATCCCGACCGATGTCCGACTCGACCTCTTCGACGTTAGTGCCGACCTTGCTGAATGACCTCATTTCCGCCCTCGGCGTGGAGAACGTCCTGCACCGCCACGACGAGCTCGTGGTCTACGAGTGCGACGGCTACGTCATTGAGAAGAATACACCCGACATCGTCGTCTTCCCGACGTCGACCGAGCAGGTCGTCTCGGTCGTCAAGCTCTGCAACAAGGCCGGCGTTCCGTTCGTCCCTCGCGGCGCCGGGACAAGCCTGGCCGGAGGGACGCTTGCGGTCGGCGGCGGCGTGATGATCTGCCTGACCCGAATGAAGCGGATCATCGAGATCAACACCCGCGACCGCTACGCGATCGTTGAGCCCGGCGTGGTCAATCTCTGGCTGACCCGCGCGCTCGGAGGGACCGGGTTCCACTACGCACCGGATCCGTCGAGCCAAAGCGCCTGCACCATCGGCGGCAACGTCGCCACCAACTCCGGAGGGCCGCATACCCTCAAGTATGGGGTGACCGTGAACCATGTTCGGGGGGTCGAGCTGGTCCTCCCTGACGGCACCGTGGTGGAAACGGGTGGGATCAACGAGGACAACCCAGGGTACGACCTGACGGGAGTCATCGTCGGCAACGAGGGCACGTTCGGCATCGCCACCAAGGTGATCGTGAACCTGACCCGAGACCCGGAGGCGGGCCGCACCTTGCTGGGGGTCTTCGACAGCGTCGATGCGGCCACCGAGACCGTCAGCGGGATCATTGCCGCCGGAATCGTGCCCGCCGCCCTGGAAATGCTCGACACCCTCATGATCCAGGCGATCGAGCAGGCCTTCCACTTCGGGTTCCCGACCGATGCCGGCGCCGTCCTGATTATCGAGGTCGACGGACTCGACGCCGGACTCGACCACGAGGCGCAAGCCATTTCCGAAATCGTCCGAACCCACGGTGGGTCGGTCGCCAAGTCAATCACCTGGCGGACTCGCAAGGAACCCGAGTACGTCGCGATCTGGAAGAGCCGCAAGTCGGCCTTCGGCGCGATCGGCCGGCTCAGCCCGACCTTCTGCACCCAGGACGGCGTCGTCCCACGCACCAAGCTGCCGCACATCCTCCGGTTCATCACCGAGGTCGGCCTGCGACACGGGATCCGGATCGCCAACGTCTTCCACGCGGGTGACGGCAACATCCATCCTATTCTCCTGTTCGACGAGCGCGATCCCGACCAGGTCGCCCGCGTGCTCAAGGCGAGCCACGAAATCCTCGACGAATGCATCAACGTCGGGGGGAGCGTCACGGGGGAACACGGGATCGGCGTCGAGAAGATGGAATTCATGCCCAAGCTCTTCACCCCGGAAGACTTAGCGGCCATGGTCGTCTTGCGAAATACGTTCAACCCGGACGGCCGTTGCAGCCCCGACAAGATGTTGCCCGGGGGTGCGGGATGCATCGAACGGAAAGGCCCGGGGCACCGGGCCTCGGCCTGACAAGACAAGCCGAGGCATTGGATCCCGACTGGTCGTCATGGTGGTCGATCTGGTAGTTTAGGTATGAGACGTCTCGGGCCGTTCCACCGGCTTTGTCGGCGAAACGTCTCGCGATCCTTCATGTGTTGTCGTTTGATTCTGGCTCTGGCGAGGAAGGTGCGCGGTGGCCAAGCGACCCAAATTCTCGCGATGGCGGCGCCTTCCTCGCGTCTATCGATCCGGCGAATTCAAGTTGCCCGACCCCAACCCGGAGCCGCAACGGCTCACGCTCTATTTGAAGGATGAGCTCCTCGAAACGGCCGAACGCCAGGCCGAGCGGGCGGGGGTTGAAACAGTCCAACACTACTGTGAAGACTTGCTCTCTCGCGCCATCAAGGCAGAGCAAATTCGCGGGCAGGTCGCCGAGATCGAGGCCAGAAGCGGTCCGCTGGAAGGGCTGCAAGAGATCGCCAACGACCCGGCCTACCTCGCCGAATGGAGCGCACAGACTCCGCCGCGCGAACCCGCCGAACCGATCGCGCTCGAGATCAGCATCAACCCACTTGCAGAGCCTCCCGAGCCGCCTCCGGAATCGGCCCTCGACCCGGATACTCCTCCACCCCAACCGCCCCAGTTACTCGAGCCGATCAGCCCGTCGGCCCTGGTTGTTCTGCATCACGCGGGGCAGGGGGGGGAGGACGACCCGTTGGCGTTTCTCCCCTGCTTGCGGCGGGGTGAGATGGTCTCGGTGAGCGAGATCGCGGAACTGGCTCGGGCGCTTCAGACGCTGGAGATGGAAACGAGCGAGGCCAAGTTTCTCGATCGCCGCGTCGCCTTCGCACTCCACCGCTTGGCCTACGAGGGGCAGATCCTCCATACCGACGCCTGGCCGGGTGTGTTCGACGCCTGGACCGTCGACACGCTTCATGCGGTCCAGGAAGCGGTCGAACGCATCCTCTCGGGCCAAGACATCCGCTACTATCCCACCCAACCATGACCGGAGACTCCGCATTGAACTGGCCCGATTCTCCGATCGGAGGACGGCTCGGCGATGGCCGGCACGCCCTCGCGACGGAGCGCCCCGAGACCATCGATGCGCTCCGTCATGCCGTGATCGATCACGTTGCGCAGGGACAGGCGATCTATCCCCAAGGGGGGGGGACCGCTCTCGACTACGGCGGCACCCCGCGCACCCCGGGAGTGGCGATCGACACCCGATCCTTGGATCGCGTCATCGACTATCCGGCGGCCGATATGACGATCACAGTCGAGGCCGGGATCACCCTCTCAGCGCTCCGCACGATCCTGGCCGAGAAGCGTCAGCGGCTCCTGATCGACGCGCCTCATCCCGACCGCGCCACACTCGGCGGGATCTACGCGACGAACACCACCGGATCGCGTCGGTTCGGCGCGGGCCGACCGCGTGACCAGATTATCGGTGTCAGCTTCGTCACAGCTGATGGCGCCCTGGTGAAGGGGGGGGGCCGCGTCGTCAAGAACGTCGCCGGATACGACTTTCCCAAGCTTTTGACGGGCTCGCTCGGCACACTCGGGGTCATCGCGCAATTGACCCAAAAGGTCCGGCCGATGCCCGAAGCCTCCGCACTCGTCTGGGTGCCCTTCACCAGCGTCGAAGGGCTGGTGCCGGCGTTCGACCGCCTGAATACGTCGGCCACGCGCCCGATCGCGATCGACCTGTTCAACGGCTCCGGAGCGCGTCACACCGGAGAAGCCCGTGGCCTACCGGCGGGCGATTGGGTGCTGGTCGTCGGCTTCGAGGACAATGCCGCGTCGGTCGCCTGGCAAGTCGACCGCTTGATGATCGAACTGGGCCGGACCAACATCGTCCTCCGTGAGGGGGCCGACGCCGAGTCGCTCTGGTCGGCCCTGACCGAGTTTCAGGCGGCCGAGGTCGGGCCGGTCAGCATCGTGGCGAACTTGCGCCCCTCGTCCGTCGCCGCGTTCGTCCGGGATTTCGACAACGACCGCTGGGCCGTGCAAGCCCACGCCGGGAACGGGATCGTCCGCGGTCATGCCCTCGGATCGCCCAGCCTCGAGACACTCGTCCCCGAAATTGATCGGCTTCGCGCCGCGGCGGCCGTCGATGGCGGAAGCCTGATGCTCACGCGCTGTCCGGTCGAATGGAAAGAGCGGCTGCTCGTCTGGGGAACACCTCGGCCCGACTGGGCCTTGGCCGAGCGCATCAAACGGAGCCTCGACCCCAAGGGCGTGATGAACCCAGGGCGGTTCGTCGCTACAATTTAATGAACAGACTCTTTGGCTGAGAGACGAGGCAATCCTGCATGGCGATCGCGACGCCCGAATCGAAGACGGAGTCCAAGCCGCCGGTCCGACCCGCTCAGGAAACGAGCGTCGACCTCGACTGGCTCTCGAGCAAGATCGACTACCGACTCTATCAGGATTGCGTCCACTGCGGCCTCTGCACGGCGAGTTGCCCCACCTACGTCGAGACCAGCGACGAGAACGATAGCCCGCGCGGGCGCATTTACTTGATGCGCGCCGTGGCCGACGGCCGGCTCGATTTCAGCCCCGAAGTTCGTGAGCACCTTGATCTCTGCCTCGACTGCCGAGCCTGCGAGAGCGCCTGCCCCTCGGGGGTTCAGTACGGCAAGATCATCGAACCCTTCAAGGTCGCCCTCCAGCGCACCGCTCCCGCCTCGGAACGGACGAGCTTGCTCCGGCGTCTGATCCTCCATCACTTATTCCCCTACTCGGGGCGGGTGAAGCTCGCCTTGCTGCCGGCCCGTTTGCTCCAGCGTGTCGGCCTGATCAACTGGGCCGAGAAGGTCGGGCTCACCAAACTCTTGCCGCCGACCTTGCGGCGGATGCAGGCGATGCTCCCCGAACTGGCGGCAAGCCACGGGGGCTTGCCCGAAGTCCTGCCGGCGATCGGCCCCAAGCGCGCTCGGGTCGCCCTCTTCCTCGGCTGCGTGGCCGACGCGATGTATCCCGAGACCAACGCGGCGACGGCCCGCGTGCTCCAGCAAAACGGGTGCGAGGTTGTCGTCCCCCGGAGCCAGGTCTGCTGCGGCGCGATCCATTACCACTCAGGCGTCGAAGAACCGGCTCTCGAACTGGCCAGGCAGAACATTGCGGCCTTCGACCCGACTCAGTACGACGCGATCATCGTCAACGCCGCCGGCTGCGGTGCCATGCTCAAAGATTATCCGCACCTCCTGCCCGGTGCCGACCATGCCGCCGCCGAGCAGTTTACATCCAAGGTGCGTGATATCTCCGAATTCCTCGTCGCGCTCGGCCCAATCAAGCCGACCCACCCGCTGCCGATGAAGGTGACGTATCACGACGCCTGCCACCTCTGCCACGGCCAGCAGATTCGGAGCCAGCCGCGCCAGTTGCTCTCCATGATTCCCGGAGTCGAACTCGTCCCGCTCGAGGAAACCGAGATCTGCTGCGGTGCCGCCGGCACCTACAACCTGACCCAGCCGGAGATGTCCGAACGCCTCGGGGTCCGCAAGATGGACCACCTCGCCGCGACCGGAGCGGAAGTGGTGGCGACGGGCAACGTCGGCTGCATCCTCCAGATCGCCCGCAAGATCAAGGAACGGGGCAGCCCGATGAAGGTCGTTCACCCCGTCGACCTGCTCGACAAGGCGTATCGCGGCGAGCCGACAAAATAGGCCGTCGCTCCACATTGCCCATTCAACCAAGACACGCACCAAGTGCCTGCCTGCCGGGGCGAGCGACCCCCGGCAGAACTTGCCCGAGCCGCACAACCCGTCCCTCGCGGCCCGGTGAGCATCACATTAGTTGGTAGGACGGACGTTCAGTTGCTGGAATAGTCGCGATTCCAGAAGGCGTCCCACTGGCCTTTTTCGCTGCGGTAGAGGGCGCGGAGGTGGCAGAGGGCGTGAGCGCCGTCTTCGCCCCAACGCATTCCGGCCAGTTTCAGACGCTGCCCCACCACCGTCTTGCACGCGCTCTCGATCGCCCCGCTCCCGATACACCAGCCACGCGCCAGGTATTCGGGATAGTCCATCCGGTGCGCCTGGCGTTCAAGGTAACCGATTAACTCGGTCGCGGCTTCGCCCAGGCCAGGCCGGCGCGGCCAGTCCCATTCCCGCAGGACAGATCCCAACACCGCGCCCCCTTCCTCTTTGAGCAACTGTCGCCATCGCCGGGCTTGGTCTTCGGCTTGGTCCTCGTCCTGAGGGTGCAGCAGACGCGCCAAGCCGGTGAGCTTCTCCGCAGGGTGAAAAAAGTCAAGAATGATCACTTCCACATGCGGAAAGTTTTCACGGAGTCGATCCTCCAGGCCCGCGCCGCCGTCGGAGAGGCCGATCCAGCGATCGGCCCGGTCCATACCGACGTCTCCGGCGGGCGTGCGGAGCAAGGGACCGAACTCCTCCAAGGGATACAGGCCCGCGAGGTAACGCGCCTGCATCGGCTGCGGTTTCTCGTCGGGCCAAGGCCACTCCGGGGTGGGGTTACAGACCATCCCCACGTAGGCCATGCGGCCTTCGGCGGGTCCCCCTCCCTCCCCTTGACGCCGCACCCCAGTGGCGTCGAGTTCGACGTACGCACAACGTTGGCCTTCGTAATCCTTGTGCCAGGGCCAGTCGGCCGGGGGACCCAAGTGCGAGCCGGCCTGGACCGCCTCAGCCAGACGTTGACCGGCCTCTTCGGTGGTCCGTTCGACAGTCGATTCCGAGACCCGGACACCCCCCATCTCTTCGAGCAGTTCCGCCCCCTTCTCGAAGCTGTCGGCAACTGCCCCGGCCAAGCTCGCGACGCGTTCCAAAGCCGGCGTCAAGTCGCGGGTCGTCAGCCCCGCTTCGCGATCGAAGGGGAACAGCCCCTTGCCACAGCATCGACAGAGGTAGTAAGCCCGGCGGTAGCGGACGGCTCCCACAAGGGTGAAGGAGGTGTGCAGGCGGTGCGAATGAAACTCCGCCGTCCGGCTACAGTGGGGACAGGTTACGCTGGCTCCGTCGTATCCGTTTTTTTTCGCGTCAGGTGCTGCTCGATCGCCTTGGCGGCGATCTTGTGAGCCAGGGCCCGGATCTTGAATTCGTTGGCGCCGAAGAGGTGGGCGTCGTCGGTGATGGCAAGATTGGCCGCGAGTTCGCTGATTTCGGCATCGACGGCCTCGCGGATGGCTTGCTCGAGCCCCGCGATTTCAGCCTGTTTCTCGGGAGGCACGGGTGCGGTCGGCATGGATGGACTCCGTTTCCGAGGTCGGGTTTTCCTCAGGTACCGCCGGTTTCCCTCTTGTGTACAAAGATTCCACCAACTGTCAAGACGCTCACCGCTCGCGGCCTTGAATGAGCGAATTAGCTTGAAGTCTCTGAACGGAGTCTCTATCCTGGCACGCTGCCCGGATGTGGTGCACGAACTGCAACGGATTGCGACCTCGTTGAGGTATCAGGGCAGAAGGCATTGCCATTCCCCTCTCCTCGCGGACTTCGCACTCCTTCGTGAGTCGGCCCTCCCTCTGGCATTTTTTGATTCGATTCTTGGCAGCGTGAAGGAACGAGGTTCGTTCCCTTGCGTCAGGTACGCTGTGCCCGGTCCGGAATTTCCGCCGATCCCGGACTGAGCGTGTGCCTTCGTTTCAGGCTGCCAAGCTCTTGCTCCGACTTTTCCATCGCCGCGCACCTTGGTCCGCACCTCAGACCCGGATGGTCGAGCGTTCGGGAGTCCCCACGATCGTCGCGGTCCGGCACCTTGAGCTGAAGGAGATGAGCCCGATGACCGTCCGTTGGAAACCCCTCCTGGTCCTCTCCGGACTGTTTCTCGTCATCGCCGTCGTTGGCGTCGTCGCCATTGCCTACACCTTAATACCTCGGGGTTCGAGCGATATCTTGCCACAGGCGAGGGCCGCGCGATCCGCCAAGCAGTATGAGAAGGCACTGATCCATTACAAGCGAGCCCTCCAGAAGGACGGCCGGAACGCCGCGATCCATGAAGAGATCGCGAAGTTGTATGACGAGTGGACCGAGCAGGTGCCGCCGGAGAAGCAATCGGAGATGCAGGCCCGGCGGATCGAGTCGCTCATCACCGCGGCCCGATACGGAAAGTCGTTGAAGGAGCCACGCCGACTCCTCCTCGCCGATGCCATCAGGCGCGGTGTCGGCCCCGACTGCCTCCTCTGGGCAAACGAGCTTTTCGGGATGGAGCCGACCAACCTCGACGCACGCTACGTACTCGCCTCCGAAACACTGGAAGAAAAGACGCCCAAGATCCCGGACGTCAAACGACATCTCGAGGCTCTTGTGACCGCCAAGGCCTCCCCGATCCGGATCAACTGGATCAAGGCCAGGCTCGCCCAGCAACTGCGTGATTCAACGGCCATCGAAGACGCCATGCAGCAGA
Source organism: Singulisphaera acidiphila DSM 18658 (assembly GCF_000242455.2). GTDB lineage: Bacteria > Planctomycetota > Planctomycetia > Isosphaerales > Isosphaeraceae > Singulisphaera > Singulisphaera acidiphila. Next base: position 1,816,805 of record NC_019892.1, on the reverse strand, counting down.
CGCGAGCGCTGAGCCTTCCCGCCGATGCCGGCACGCTCGATCGGATGGCTCTGCTCCGGCTCCGTGAACTCGATGTCTTGACGACCCCCCCCAAGGATCTGGAGGCGCTGACCGCAAGGGTCGAAACCCTCCAGACCGAGGTGCAAACCGTACTCGCGGGTGCGCCGCTGGCTCCGACCCGGCTCGCTCGGCTCAGCGCCCTTCTGGAAGGGGTCCAGAAATCGCTCACCCGGATCGCTTCCACCTCCGAGCCGAAAACAAGGGCCTCGCTGACCAGCCTGGTCGATGCGATCGACGGCAACGTCGAAAGTCTCTTTCAGAAAGCGCTCGAGGAAGTCAATCGACCGGAACTTCAGGTCTACCTGAGCTATGCCGAACATTTGCGGTTCCGATCGAAACGGGCCGAATGCCTCGCAATCGTCGAAAAAGCCCTCCGACTTCCCCTGGCCGCCCGACCGAACAATGCCGAGACCGTGCTCGGGCTGCACACGATCGCGGTTGAGGTGGCTCTGCGTGATCCCGAAGACAAGGAACGCTTCACCAAGGCCGGCCCGCATATCGCCAAGCTCGTCGAGTCTTCTTCGACGATCTACCAGGGCCTGGGGCATCTTTTCCAAGGCTCGATCGAGCTCGAAAACTCAGGGGTGAGTGCGGTAGGCCGGGGAAAGACCCCGCCCACCGCGCCGAATCCGGCTCAACTGAAGCTCCGTGCCAGCGCCCTGAATCACCTGAAGCTCGCTGCGGCTCAACTCCCTGAATTCGCCGAGGCCCACGCACGCTACGGCGTGGCCCTGGTTCTCTCGCAGGAGACAGGCCTCGGCCGGCAGTATCTCCAGCGCGCGATGCGGATGGGAACCCTCGAACCCCAGTACCAGATCTGGGCGGCTTGGTCGATCGTTCAGGCAGGCTATCCCGAAGAGGCCGCGCCGATCGTCGACAGCCTCCTGGCCCAGGTGGCCCAAGGGCAACTCCCCCGTGAGCTCGAGGCAACGCTCCACCTGCTGAGCGGCGAAGTCCATCAGGCTCGGCGCAGCACCGGGGACCTCGAACTGGCCCGGGCGGAGTTTGAGAAGTCCTTCGCCAAAGGCGAGACGCCCACGCCTCCCGTCCAGCTTCGACTGGCCCAGATCGACGGCCAGCTCGGACGCCCGGAGGAAGCCCTCAAACGCATTGAATCGCTTCGCCAGCAAAACGCGGGGGGAGCGGCCGCCGAACACCTCGCCGTCCTGATCCTTCAGGAGCAGGATAAGAACGATGAAGCAAGAACCACCCTCGACGAGGCGCGGAAGCGCTTCCCCGACAGCGATGAGCTGGTAGGGCTCGACGCAGCCATGCTGGTGAAAGATGAGAAGGGGGAAGAGGCGAACACCGTCCTGGCCCAATACATCGCCCGCAACCCCGACAACATCGGTATCGCCTTGGCGCATGCCCAGTTGCTTTCCGACACGCTCAAGAAGCCCGAAGAAGCCCGCAAGGTCCTGCTGACCGCGGCTGACCGGAGCGACAACTCCGGGCCGCTGGTCCAACTCGCCCTGCTCGACCTGAGAATGCACGACCACGCCGCGGTCGCCACGACCATCGGCAAAATCCGGACACGCTGGAAAGAGGCCGCGATTGGCGACCTGCTCGATGCCCAACTCGCACTCGACCAGAACGACCTGACGGGCGCGGTCACTCACTTTGATGCCGCTCTCAAGAAAGATCCCGGCAACAAGCTCGTTCAGTTCTGGAAGGCCCAACTCGATAGCCGCACCGGGTCGACCGAGGAAGCGCGGGAGTCACTCGAAGAGATCGCACGGGCCAAGCCGACCAAGGAGGTCGACGGCGGACTCTCGCTGATGACCGCCGCTGAGTCATCGCTGGCGGCCATCGCCCTCGAAACTGGCGACCCCGATAGTGCGATCAATCGGCTGGAAGTCCTCCGTGGCAAGGGCCAGAACAATATCGGCGGGCTCACCCGCGCCGACCGCTGGCAACTCGTCACGGCCTACTCGGCCAAGGGCGAGTGGACGACCGCGAAGCGGGAGATCGCCTCGCTCCTCAACGACACGAAGACCAAGCCGTCGTTCGACGAACGCGTCCGAGGAGCCAATTTTTATCGCGTCCACGACGAAGACGAGGCGGCCCTCGCCCAGCTCGATTACGTCATCCAGGTCGACCCCTCCCATCCGCCGGCGGTGGTTTCGCGGGCCTACATCCTCGCTCGAGGCAAGAAGTACAACGAGGCCTCCGCGCTCCTCACCAAGGCGATCGCCGCGACCACCAAAGAGAAGCCGCCCGCCGTTTTCTTCCTCATGCAGGCGGCGGTGGACTCCCTGACCGAACCCAAGGATAACGCCTCGGAGCGGGCCTTGGCCACGCTCGAAAAGGGCCTGGACTTGCAGCCCGACTCGAGAGAATTGGTCCACGCCAAGTACCGGGTGATCCAGTTGCTCAAGGGAGACAAAGAGGCCATCGCCTATGTCGAGGCCAAGGCCGAAGCCGGGCCCAAGCCGGTCTTCCGGCGCATGCTCGTGGAGATCTACAGCAAGCACAACGACTTGACCGGCGCGGAACGGGTCCTTCGCCAGCTCCTGGCCGATAGCCCGAAGGATGCCCTGGTCGCCGCCAACCTGGTCCGAGTCGTCGGGCTCCAGGCGATTCAGGCGTCGCAGCAGAACAAGCCGGACGTCGAGCAGACCCTCAATGAGAAGGTCGCCGGCATGATCCGTGAGTTCCGCACGCGATTCCCGACCGACCTGACGTTCCTCCAGGCTGAGTGCGACCTCGCCGCCCGTCGTGGCGACCTCACCCGCGCCACGGCGATCACCCAGGAGATGGACAAGATCTCCAAGGGATCGTCGAGCGGCCCCCTGACCCGGGCCAAGATCTACGCCTCACAGGGGAGGCTTCGGGAAACGGCCGAGGCGTATGTCGAAGCCCTCGAGCGGAACCCCAGGCAGTTCGATGTCCGACTCATGCTCGGCCAGACCCGGCTGAGGCTGAACGAGTACACCGAAGCGATTCAGCAGGCCAAGATGGTCCTGGAAGTCGACAACGACCAGCCCGACGCAGTCCTCCTCCTGGCCCGAGCGACCGTCGCGCAGCCCGGCTCCGACTCTCAAGTGGCCGCCCGTCGCGCCGAAGTCGTCGAGACCCTCTCGGCGGCGATCCGCAAGAACCCCGGGTTCGCGGAGGCCTATCATGAGAAATCCGAGATCCAGATCCTCCTCAAGGATCGGAAACAGGCGATCGCAACCCTGAACGAGGCCGTCGAAGCCAATCCTGAAGATGCGGCCGGCCTGGCCCTCTTGATTCAACGTCTCAGCGAGACGCGGGAGGACGGTCGCGCGGCGACGGCTGACGAACTCGCCGAGGCGGAGAAAGTGGCCGCCAAGATCGGCGACTCCGACGAGAAGGGGAACCTGATGCTCGCCATCGCCGTGGGCTACCACAAGAGCGGGCAGTTGACGGCCGCCCTTCCCTGGGCCAAGAAGGCGGCGTCGAAGCTCGACGTCCCCCTGGTTCACCTCAACTACGGTGACCTCCTGCTCTCAATCGCCGAGAAGACCAAGGACGCGACCGAGGCCAAGCCCTACTTCGAGAAAGCGGTCGAGCAATACGACCTCGTCCTGAAGTCGACCGCGAACTCAGTCGAGGCGATCAACAACAAAGCCTGGATCCTCCACACCCACCTCGGCCGGAGTGCCCAGGCCCTCGAACTGGCCAACGGATTCCTGAAACGAGTCGACCCGGGCACCTTGCCCAGCGAGTTCTTTGACACCGTCGGCTCCATCCAGGAGGCGACCGGCCGGGCCCGCGAGGCGGAGGATTCCTACGCCAAGGGGCTTCGCAAATCGCCCGACCACCCCGTCCTGAACTATCATATGGGCAAACTCTTCGCCGCTGACCGGCGTCGCGCGGCCCAGGCGGGAACCTATCTCGAAAAGGCGATTGCCGGCCGAGATCGGCTTAGCCCGACCATGGCGAGCGACCTGGAATCGGTGATGAAGAAGTTGCGTATCAAGGCGAATTGAACGAACGACGGCTCAAAAGGCCTCGACGTTTGATGAAATCCACGAGCGGCCCGAGTCGGGAACCAAGATTCTCGGCTCGGGCCGTTTCCTATTCTCAACATCAGGCCCCGACGCAAAAGCGAGTCGCCCCCTCTTGGAAAGTCAAGTAAAAACGATGTCCGTCGGCATCGTTTCGCCGTAGCCCGGCCGCTGGAATACGGCCCGGCCGCTTCTCCACCGTGAGGCAGGAACCCCCTGGTCATTCCCGGCGACTAGCCCGACCGGACGAGGGAATGGCGGACGCGGACGCTGTCTGGACATGCGGGAAGCGGGTCAATCTGCTACGATAAACGTCCGTGTCAGGCTCCTGGCCCTTGGGGAAGGGGGCGTTCTACGCCCGTCGGGTAAATCCGAAGAAGGGGAGAGTGCTGCATTGGCCAAGACTCGCGTGGAAATGGATTCGATGGGAGGGATGGACGTCCCGGTCGAGGCCTACTACGGAGCCCAGACCGAACGGGCCCGCCGAAACTTCCAGATCAGTCCGCTCCGGTTCCCTCGGTCGTTCATTCGTGCTCTCGGGCTGATCAAGAAGGCGGCGGCCCAGGTCAATATGGACCTCCGCTTACTTCCAGCCGACCTCGGCGAACGGATCGTCCTGGCCGCCCAGGCCGTGGCGGATGGCTTGCACGACGATCAGTTCGTCGTCGACATCTTCCAGACCGGCAGCGGTACCTCGACCAACATGAACGCGAATGAGGTGATCGCCGGGGTTGCCAACGAGTTCTTCAATGGCGGCGTTCGCGGGGGCAAGACGCCCGTTCATCCCAACGACGCGGTCAATATGGGGCAGTCGTCGAACGACGTCATTCCGACGGCCATCCACATCGCCGCCCTGGAAGCGATCGAGAAGCATCTGAGCCCCGCGTTGACCCACCTTCATGAACGGCTCGAAGAGAAAGCGCGTGCCTTCGACGAGGTCGTCAAGATCGGCCGGACCCACCTCCAGGATGCCGTCCCAATCCGACTCGGCCAGGAGTTCTCGGGATACGCCGCACAGGTCCACCACGGAGTCTCAAGGCTGAACCGAAGCCGCGAATCGCTCGTCGAGCTGGCGATCGGCGGGACGGCCGTGGGCACCGGAATCAACACGCACGCCGAGTTCCCCAAGCGGATGGCCGCGAAACTGAGCCAGGATACGGGCTTGTCGTTCCGTCCGGCAGGCAACCCCTTCGAGGCGATGGCGAACCGCGACGCCGCCGTGGAGGTGTCCTCGACCCTCAAAACGGTTGCGATCAGCCTCTCCAATATCGCCAACAATATTCGCTGGCTCGCCTCGGGTCCCCGGTGCGGGATCGGCGAAATCCAGATCCCCGAGCTTCAGCCGGGGAGTTCGATCATGCCCGCCAAGGTCAACCCGGTGATCCCCGAGGCCGTGATGATGGTCACCGCCCAGGTCGTCGGCAACGACGCGACCATCGCCTGGGCCAATGCTCTCGGCTCGAACTTCGACCTCAACGTCATGATGCCGGTCCTCGCCTTCAACCTGCTCCAGTCGATCGACCTGCTGGCCAACGCGGCTGAGCACCTGGCCGACAAATGCGTGGATGCCGAACAGTTCCTCGCAGGTAGCAAGGCCGTCGGGGTGGTCCGGATCGAAGCCGACGTGAACGGGTGTCGGGACCAGATCGAACGGAGCCTGGCGATGTGCACCGCCCTGGCCCCCCGAATCGGCTACGACAACGCCTCGGCCATCGCCAAGAAGGCCTACCATGACAAGGTCAACGTGCGCGAGATCGCGCTGAGCCTTGTCGGGAAGACGCCCGAAGAGGTCGAGTCCGTGCTCGGTGGTTCGGCCTCCGCCGAGACCCTCAAAAAGAAGGGAAACTATCCGTCGGCCCAGGAAATCGAGACCCTGCTCGACCCGCGCGGCCAGACGGTCCGAGGGACAGGAGTGGGTGGCTCAGGAGGAGGATGAGCGAATCCCCCTCCGAACTTGGCATGTGATGTCTGTTGGACGTCGTTCGTCACAGGATGGCTACGCGGAAGTGAGGAGCACGATGATCGACGAACCGGACTTCTCGATCGAAGGTGAGGATTCCCCGCCGGTTGAACAACCTGCGGCCACTCCGCCGCCCAAGGTCGTCATCGAGTACCGCGATCGAGGTTTCCCCTCGCTCTTGATCCCGCCACTCTTAATCCTGGTCGCAGTCTTGGTAATCCTCGACTTCCGGCGCGAGACCCCCATTCTCGTCCCCCCTCCAGCGCCGCCGCAAGCGACAGCGCTGGTCGAACCGAAGCCTGAACGCCCCACTCCGGCAGAACCGGTGAACCACGAAGGGGCCGCAGCGCCGGACGACGCGGCCACGGCCGCCGCCACGCCCACGCCCCCTTCGCCCCCACGGTCCCCCGCAACGGCATCCGCCCTCCCGGAACTCCCGGATCTGGATGATCTGATGCCACCGTTGGCCTCGAGTTCGGTCGCTTCGCCCCCCCCGGCCGATCGGCATGGTGGGAACGTCCCCGCGCCCACGCTTGAAGCCAAGCCAGCGGCTCCCGCCACGGAGCACGCGGAGGCGGCGCACGACTCCAAACTCGAGAGCATTCGGAACCCGGCCCCCATTGCCAAGCTGGAGGAGCCTCCCCCAGTGGTGGCTGCCGATCCGCCGCCGCCTCGTCCGGTGGTCGCCGAACCCGCCCCCGAGGTCACGAAGGAGCAGGTCCTCGCCGAAATTCGCGACGAGGCGGAACACAAGGCGGCCGAGATGCGCAAGATCGAGGAACTGAAACCTCAGGTGCGATTTCTCGAGGTCAGCCGGGTGATCAAGAAGGCCGAGGCCAACCGAATCCCCTTCCATCGATCGCTCAAAGAACTGTTGAGGTCGCGACGCCCGAACGTGGGCCAAGACATCGAAGCGCTCTGCAACGATTACGGCCGGACGACATTGCCGGAGATTCGAGCGCACATCAACAAGATCGTGTCGACAACCTATGCGCGGTCGTCCCTGAAGATCAAGGTCGAGATGATGCGGGCTTGGGGCTATCCTGAGCCGATGATTTTCGACTATGTTGCCAACGGCGTCGATCGCTTGTTGGGCACGCCCGGAGGGCCGAGGGACGGCGACGAAGTCCGTGTCAGGGCGGCGCGTCTCCTCGTCGCAATGCCCCCCTCAGCGACCACAGGGCATTCGGTCGCCGGCTCCGCGCCGGTTCCCAGTTTCGCCAACGGGCAAAGGCCACACTAAAAGGAAAGTCTATGTCGAAAACTGGTCGGCTCTTCTCGACTTTTGTGCTGGGCTTTTTCCTCATCCCGAGCCTGGTTTTCGCGGACCTCGACGCCGACGTCTCAGCCGGGAGAAAGCTTCTCGCCGAAGGAGACGCCCTGGCCGACAAGGGAAGCACGACCGAAGCCGTGGTGCTCTACAAGCGGGCGTTCGAGCAACTCCTGCCCGGGATGCGGAAACTCTCCTTCAAGCATGAAGTCAAACGGGATGTCACAAATCGTGAAGACATGAGCGCAATGCTCATCAAAGAGATCGACGCCGAGATGACTCCGGCCGAGTTCAGAGCCAATGAGCTCGGCATGAAGGTGCTCGGGCTCTTGCCCCGCAACTTCAACCTGAAGGAGACGATGGTCAAGGTCTACTCCGAAGAGATCGCCGCCTTCTACGACACCAAGACCAAGACCATGCACCTGATCAAGGAACCCGCCGCCAAGGCCGAGAAGCCGCCGACCTTCCTTGAGCGGCTCCTGGGCAAGAAGGCCGGGTTCGATAAGGATGAGAACAAGACGGTCATCGCCCATGAGTTGACCCATGCCCTGGCCGATCAGAACTTCAACCTCGACAAGATGCAGTCTTCGATCAAACGGGACGACGATCGGGACCTGGCGCTCTCCGCGCTGATCGAGGGAGAGGCAACCCTGACGATGTTCGGGGCCCAGATGGAAGACTGGACCGGGACCGAGGCTCCAAAGATGCCGGCGGCCGGACTCGACCGCGTCTTCAGCCTGATGATGCCGTTCATGCCCCTGGCCGGTGGGACCAGCCTGCGTGAAGCCCCGGTGGTGCTCTCCGAGACGATGATCTTCCCGTACCTCCGTGGCCTGGTCTTCTGCGCTCACCTGACGAACGAAGGGGGCTGGTCAGCGCTGAGCGAGGCGTACAAGCGGCCGCCCCTCTCCACCGAGCAGATTCTTCACCCCGAGAAATACCAAGCGAAGCCCGATTCGCCGACTGCCATCGACCTCGGAAAGCTCGAGGCAGGGGAGGGTTGGAAAGAACTCGGCCGCAACGTCGTCGGCGAGATGCAGCTCGGAATTTTGCTTCGCCGCCACGGCGGCAAGAAGGCGGCGGCCGGCTGGGACGGCGATCGCTTCGCCGTCTTCGAAGGCCCGAACGAACGACTCGGCCTGGTCTGGTTCTCCACCTGGGACACCGAGGAAGACGCACGCGAGTTCGAGCGCGGCTACGCCGACTTCCAGAAGACCAAGGTTGCCGACGAGGCCGAAGGAGCCGCCGAGGCCGTCCAGAAGCTCGCCAAGGAGGCTGTACCGCTCATCGAGCGCCGGGGACAAGATGTGGTGGTCGTCGAAGGCTTTTCTCAGGAAACGACCGGGCCGCTCGTCGAAGCCGCATTCCGGGCCACGAAGACCGAGATGACCTATGAGTCTCCGTCGAAAGACGAGAGCAAGTAACCTCAAAGGGGTGGCCCGGTGGATGGATCCGCGGCCACCCGTCGGAGAGGAAACCGCCAGCCGCCCCCTTTTTTTTATTCGTTCAACCCATTGAAGGGAACGCACGCCTTCTTTCGGGCGTGATTGCACCCCGCCAGCCCTCTTCAAGAGAATCGATCGATGTCGACGCAAGACCTGATTCGCCAACTTCGCGAGCCGAATAAAACCAAGATCGTTCTGCTCGTCGCCGACGGCCTCGGCGGACTGCCCATCGAACCAGGTGGGAAGACCGAGCTCGAGACCGCGGTGACGCCCAACCTCGACGCATTCGCGGCCGAGGGAACCGTCGGCCTGAGCACGCCGGTCGCTCCTGGAATCACCCCGGGGTCGGGTCCGGGCCACCTGGGACTCTTCGGGTATGACCCCCTCGTTCACGACATCGGCCGTGGCGTTCTCGAAGCGCTTGGGATCGGCGTCGAGGTCGGCCCGAAGGACGTGGCGATCCGAGGCAACTTCTGCACAATCGACGCCGAAGGACACGTGACCGACCGTCGCGCCGGCCGGATCCCAACCGAGACCTGCGAGGCGCTCGTCGCCAAGCTCCAGGCCGGGATCAAGATCGAGGGCGTCGAGGTGCTCGTCGAGCCGGTCCGCGAATACCGCCTCGTCGTCCGCTTCCGTGGCGAAGGGCTGGGGGATCGCGTCTGCGATACAGACCCCCTCTCGACCGGTCTGCTCACCCTTGAACCGAAGGGGGAGGATGCCGCCTCGGAGAAGACCGCGAAGATCGCCGCCGAGTTCCTCCGCCAGGCCAAGGCGATCCTCAAGGAAGAAAAGCCGGCCAACTTCCTGATGCTTCGCGGGTTCGCCAAGTTCCCCAAGATCGACACGATGGAAGAGGTCTACGGGATCAAGCCGGTGGCGATCGCCGTCTACCCGATGTACCGCGGCCTGGCCCGCCTGGTCGGCATGACGGTCGTGGAACCGGGCAAGACGCTCGCCGACCAGATCGAGGTGGCGAAGGCCAACTGGGACGCGTATGACTTCTTCTTCATCCATTACAAGTACACCGACAGCACCGGGGAAGACGGCGACTTCCCCCGCAAGGTGGCGATGATCGAGGCGCTCGACGCCGAAGTGCGCAAGCTCAGGGCGCTGGCTCCCGACGTCCTGATCGTGACGGGCGACCATTCGACGCCCAGCCGAATGCGAGCGCACAGCTTCCATCCCGTGCCCACCTTGATCTGGGCCCCCGCGACGAGTCGCCCCGACCTCGTCACGACCTTTGGCGAACGGCCCTGCCTCCAGGGGGGACTCGGCCAGTTCCTGGCCAAAGACCTGATGCCGCTGGCCTTGGCCCACGCGGGCCGGCTCCAGAAGTTTGGTGCCTGAACGATGATGTTGAGGTGGCGGCCGGCCTTGATTGAAGCCAAGGTCGCCACCTCCCCCTCAACCTTGGCGGTTTCCCGAGGACCGGACGATGACGAGTTTGCTCGTGCTCTCGCTCTGTTTTGGCCTGGCACCAACGACCGCCTCGGCCTCGGCCCCTGCCGCCGCCAAGGTCGAGTCGCTGCCGTTCGACCCATCAGCCTGGAAGGACCTGGCACAGGTCGAGCTCCGGGTCACCGAGTCAGGGAAGCCGGTGACCTACACCGGAGTTCCTCTGGCGATCGTGCTGAAGGGGCAACTGGAAGGGAAGCCGGCGATGGCAGCGCTGCGGTCCCTCTCCGATCAGGTGATCCTCGTCACGGCCGCTGACGGCTATCGCACCGCCGTCTCGGCGGCCGCCGTGGGGATGGATCCCAAAGGAGAACGCTACCTGCTCGCCCTCAAACGCGAGGGCCAACCCTTGGGAGACCAGCAAGGCCCGGTTCGCTTGATCGTGACCGGAGACCCGATGCACGTCCGCTGGGTCCGCATGGTTTCCTCGCTCGCGCTGGTGAAAATCGACCTGGGGAACTAACCGGTCAGGGGGCGTCCGAACCCGATTTCACGGGCCCGGCGGAGTGCGGCGTGGCCAGCTTGCTCCAAATCTGGGGATCGACCGTCTCACTGTACGTCCTCACCGAGCCGTCGAGGATCAAGACGTTCACCGTGCCCAGGTGCCCACTCGATGCGCCCATCTCGGCGGACCGCTGATCCTGGGCGATGCAGGACGGCGCTGCGTTCGGCGTGATGGCGTGTTGATACAGGGTCGACTGCCAACTGCTGGCGTACCATGAGGCTCCCGCGTCCCCCTTCCAAGGCGCGGACTCGAGGGGGGGACAACCGTTTGCCAGGATCGGACCGGCGACCTCGGCATAGTTCGCAGGAGCATGCGTCGGCCGATTGGTCCCCACGAGCCGTTCCGAGAAGGCAGCCGTAAATTCCAGGCCGTCCCCGGCTTCGACATCAGCCAGCCTCAACTTCCGGCCCGGGGAGAATGCTCCGTTTTGCCCGTCGGGAGTGTCGCCGGCATTGGCTCGGTAGCTGATGGTCGCGGGAAAGAAACCGGCCGTTGCGTTCGGGTCGCTCGGACAGATGAACCCGGGGACTCGTTGCTCACGCGCGACGAACCCGGCCGCTCTCACGGGGGGGTGTTCGGGATCCGTAACATCCCTCAAGTCGGGGACGGAGAGTTCCTCCAAAAGCGCTCGAAGCGGACTGCCGTGCCGGCTCGCCTCGGTCCCCAACGCAGGGACGACCGGCAAATGTCCGGCCGACCGTTCATAGATCAAGAGGGCCACGCCGATCTGCATGAGGTTCTTCTGACAAGCGGCACGCCTGGCAACTTCACGTTGGCGAGGCATCCGCATAGCCAGGACGAGCACGAAGATCGCGAGGACAACAAGGACGATAATCACCTCAACAAGGCTGAATCCGTCACGATCTTTTCTCGTCGACATAGCGCGCCAACCCCTCGCTGCACATTCACATCGCTCACGAGCGACCATCGCTCTCTCCCGGTCGACTTCATCTTCGCGTCCTTCTTCCGTGACGTCCATGGCTTTCGCGCACTTCGTCCCCGCGCGACGCTGAACGCTGAAGCACGCGAACGCAGTCGGTCTTGTTTTCCGTTTGCAATCGTCATCCTGGCCTGGCACGCTGGCAAGCCCGCTCAGGTTGTGCAGCACCCTTTTTTTTGGAATTCGACCTTCTGACCGAAGTTCGAAATCGATCGACTCCTCCGAGGAGCACGGTATGCATCGCTCGACCCTTTTGGTGACCTTTCGCGCGGCCGCGCTTGCGGTGTTCCTGGGACTGGGCGTGGGCCCGCTCTCAGCGCTTCGCGCTGACGACAAGCCGGCTCCCGTCGTCCCCCCTCGGCAAGGCCCGTCCGAACGCATCGTTCTCTTTGACGGCAAGGACCTCAAGGGCTGGGACGGGCACGAGAAATACTGGTCGGTCCAGGACGGGGCGATCGTCGGCAAGAACGACGAGCCGGTCAAGGTCAGCACCTATCTGTTGACCGACCGAACGTTCACCGACTTCCGGCTCACCGCGACCGTCAAACTCGTCACGTCCGAGATGCACAGCGGCATCGCCTTCTGGGGCCGCAATGCTCCTGAGCATGGAGACAAATACACGTACGCCGGCCATCTGGTCATGTTCCCCTCCGGCTGGGGGCTGCATGACCTCTTCGGCCGCAATGGACTGAAAGTCGACGCCGCTCCCGCCATCAAAGCGGGGAAGCAGCATGATTGGAATGCGCTGGAGATCCTTGCGCAAGGCAACCGCATCAGAGTCGGCGTCAACGGCTCGGAAGTGCTCGACTGGCGCGATCCGGAACCCGACCGAATCAAGAAGTCCCCTATCGGCCTCCAGCTTCACTCGAATAAAGCGCCCCAAGAGGTCCACTTCAAGGATCTGATCGTGGAAACGTTTCCGAAAGAAGACCGGCTGCTCACCGTCAAGTAAGCCAGGCCCCGGAGAAAAGCCAGGAAGTCCTGACTTGGTTCTTCACGACTTTGAGGAGCCGTGGTGACGAAGCGATCACTGGATCTTTGGCCCGAGACCGATCCTTCCCCCCCTGAGATCGCAGGGGCCCTGCCCGCAATTCCATTGATTTAGATCTGAATAGAATTAAAGAGCGGGCGGGTCGCCCGCGGTCCCAGGAGAATGGAATGCGGGCTCAGGCAGCGCCGCTTCGTCGCCGCAAAATTCGCAATCGCGCTTCGCTTCATTCGGTTTCTTTCAGCACAAATCTTCGCATTCAAGAACGCACCGTATCCGGCGATCGGGGGAGTGGTCCTAGGTCGGCGAGTTGAATTCGTGGTGACGAGTCAGGAAAACCTGAACGATATGAGGGATCTTTTCAACAGGGATGGGCATGTGGCCGTTTGAGTGCCTAAAGTAGTGATAGCCGATGTTTCTCAAAGGCGATGCCGCCCTCGTCATTCGGTGGCGATTGAGGAACTCCGGGCTTCGCCGGCCCCTTTGACTCCACCAGCAGTCTAAACGCTATGCTAAATAATCGACTCGACGCTGAGCGTGTCCAGCAAATAGAACGGCGAGGTTTTCCCCGCTACCCCGCGTTGGACAACACCTCGCAAATCGGTTGGCGACACGACGGTCGACTGGTGACCTCGTCCGCGCAGCTCATGGATGTGAGCCGCGCGGGGATGCTCGTCCTTGTCGATGACGACCCCCCGCACGGGGTTCCCGTCATGATCCGGCTGCTCAGTCCCACCGTGACCACCTGGTTCGAGGCACGGGTGGCCGAGTCGCGTGCGATGCGCCAAGGGCCCTACCAGTTGCGACTCGTCTTCAGCAACGGTTTGCCGATGAGCTTCTTCGCGCTGGCCGCATCGCGCTACGAAGACATGAATTAAGGGACGATTCAGCGGAGTGGCTGGCCCCTGAAGCCGGCTCCTGGCCCCCTTCGGACTGCCCCGTCCCAAGGGGGATCCCACTCAGTACTAACCTCGACGGTTGGATTGCCCGCCAAGGACGATCCATCGCAGGGTTGCGTAGAGACCGCCAAAGACGACGACTATCCCCATCAACGCAGTGGAAAGCGTCCCAATCATTGATGCGCCCACCCTGGAGATCGTGCCCACGGTTGCCGAGGTCGCATACGGTCCTCACCGTCGAGGACCGCGAGTGAGGCTGCATTGTAGGTCATGAATCGAACAAGAAAGGGTTCGTTTCCTTTTTTCCACCTTCAGCCCCCGAGACTGTTGGATTACAGCAACAAGGCGTGGGTTTCTGATTCGCAGAAGGTGAAAGGAAGGACGGCTGGCGCTGGGGTGGGGGTGGGGGTGGGGGACGCTTATTCGATTGTGGGGTTCAGCGATTCGAGCGGTGAAAACCAGCTTCCTGTGGCCGGCTTGAGGTCAGGGACACGTGTTCCCATTGGGTTCTGCTCTTGACGGTGCCGGGGGGGCGGATAGGATGCCCCTTCTGCGAGACTCCGTGCTGTTCAGCGCACACAACACACACGTCTTCTCTCTGTCTCGTTCGGACGCCCTGTCTAAGGGTCGCCAACAAGGCCAAGGATGGTCATTCTCATGGCCCATGAACCAAGCGCGGATCTGGATTCTCTCAGTGTCATCGTCTCTCAGCTCAATGGAGCGCTCTCCGAGGCGAGTGGCATCGTTCAAGACGTCGATCGCTACCTCGCCGAGGAATTCGACATCGGAGTCTGGGCGATCAGCCGACCTTTTGATTCCCAGCGAGGGACCGGCGAGGATGGCCGTGAGCTCCTGATCTCGTCACACCTTGCCTATGGCAAGGCAGCCGGCCGAAGCCGGCTCCATATTCTCGCGGCCACCTTGGAGCGAGGCGATGGAAGCGATCAATTCACCCAGATCATCTCCGAGGAGCGCATTCCCTGGCCCCTCTGTCCTCGCGAGATCAAGCTTCATTCGTTCGCGATGCTGCCGGAGTTGTTGGGGACTCTGGCCTCGAAGGCCGAAGAGATCGCCGCCCAGACCAGCAGGACGAGCGAAACGGTGCGGCAGCTGCTCGAAACGATGGGGCGGCACTCTCACGGCGCTACAGAACCCGCACTCGCCACCAATGGAGTGGGAGCCGACCTCGACGCCGGTCTCTTCCGGCGATCCCGCTCGCGATAAGCGAAGTCGTCGATTCGAGACGATCCCGCCCTGAAACCAAATCCGAGAAATCCCTCGCCGGGGGCGGGCTCCCTGGCGAGGAAATATGTTCGGTGGAGAACCGAGGAACGCTGAGTCGCTCGCACTCAAGCGTGGCCCGATCGCCGCCCGCGCGAGCGAGGGCGTCAATATCGGGGATCGCAACGCAAGGGAAGGAAAGGGAGTCTGATTGCGCTGTCGCCAGGCAGCATCGCGACGGTTGCGTTTGGTATTTCCGACAAAACGAGAGGGATGTAGGGGAAAAGCCGGTGGCCCCTTTATGGCAACTCGGGATTCTGATTGTTTATCTAGTTCTGCCAGTCGATCCGATCAAAGAGCCAGGAGTGGGCCAGCTCGAACGTTCGGTAGGTGCCGGGCCCCCGCGTGGTTGGGAAGGGGAATAATTTTGGTTCCGCAACGCTTGAATCACCGCATCGAAATGCTTATTAATGATTTAATCGAAGAGGGTAATGTCGCAACCGCGTCGCTTGCCTCGATCCTCGTGGCGGCCCAAGGTGCCGTCGCAGGGGGCTACGATGTGGCGCTCTGCCGTCATGTCTGGATGGCCTCGCTTGAGTACGAGACGGGCCTACAAGACAGTCTCCCCCAGCCGGACGCCGACGAATTCATCGGTCGCACCTGCCAATCGTGATGGCTCGCCTCGATTGCGAGCGGCAAGGGCCTGGGCGATCGTCAGACAGCGGCGATGAGTTGTTCCATGGCTTCCTTCTCGAGCTGGCGAACGCGCTCACGGGTCAGCCCAAGGTTCTCGCCCACTTCGCGAAGCGTCATGGGAACGTACGGCTCCAGGCCGAACCGCATCCGGATCACGGTCGCTTCGCGAATGCCCAGTCGTCCCATGCGATGGAAGATCCGCTCCAGGTCGTCGGACTCGATCAGGAGGTCGCCGGGGGCCTTGCTCCGTTCGTCGGTCAGCATGTCGTCGAGTAGGAAGTCTTCGCCCTCCGCACTGACGCACTGAGGGGTCAGGTCGTTGACGCGGATCGCTTTGGCGACCATGCCCAACTTCTTCTTTGAGAGCTTCAAAGCCTGGCCCACTTCTTCATGAGTCGGCGTGCGGCCCAACCGGTCAGCGAGTATCTCTTTGGCTCGCTTCCACTTGGAGAGCAAGGTTACCATATAGGCAGGGAGCCGGATCGGCTTCCCGTTGTTCATCACAGCGCGTCGGATCGACTGCTTGATCCAGTAGCTGGCATAGGTGCTGAAGCGAGTTTCCATCATCCCGTCGAATCCCTCGACGGCACGCATCAGTCCGAGGTTACCCTCTTCGATCAGATCCTCCAGACACATGCCTTTGCCCAGGTAGCCACGGGCGATATTCACGACCAGGCGAAGGTTCGCCTTGACCATATGGTCGCGGGCCAGGGGGTCCCCCATCGCCACGCGCTCGGCCAACTCACGTTCTTCCGGAGCGGAGAGTAACGGAGTGCCGTTGATTTCTTGAAGATAGATTTGAAGTGTCGAACCGTTGGCGGGGCGTTGGGCGGCGCGAGTGCTCACAGTGGAATCCTCATGCAGGGGGCGGCCATTTCAATTCACGTCATCGTGATAAGGCGTGCGCGGCCGTATTGACTAGAGAGCCGTCATCGGCGACGGTTCCAATCAGGCCGATCAATCATGAAGAAGCGGAACCTGAGCGCAGCAGGAGCGAGCCAGGACGATCAGGCCAGCTTCTCGTAGCCCAGACCCTGGAGAACCTCGAGAATTTCACTCCAGGTCGGAAACATCCGGCCGCTCGACTGCTTGTAGGCCTGGATCGCCTGCATGAACTCGAGTTCGGCGGCCGTATACTCACGTTCACACGTCGTCGGATCAATCCGCTGCCGTCGCTTGCTGGCGTGCCGAGCCTTGGAAGCGCGAGCGGCCCGCTCGCTGACCTTACTCTTGGCCTGGATGCCAAACAATGCGTCGGCCAAAAAAGCTTCGGATGTGGCCGATTGGCTTTCTTCCGCAGCAAGAGACATGATTAATTCCTCCTTCATGGGGGCCTGACCGAGACGTCGCAACATCGTGACGCCTGGCAGTCGAATCATTTCTGGAAGCGGGAGGACGGGCGGGTTGGTCTTCGGAACCATTCCCGATCCGGGGAACCTGACCTGACACTGCCATGAAAGCTCGCTTCGTCCTATACAACTACAATAGGTCACGTTTGCTTTCTAAGGCAAGCGGATTTGCGATTTTATCGATTAATTCCGAAAATCCGCTCAAGAATTCGAGGATTGGCAGCGATCAGAGCCAAGAATTTAGCAGGACGTGGTGAAGCGCGCGGCTTAAATCCCCACAAACGGGATGATCGTCAACAAGGCTAGGCCATCGGCTGGGAGGAACCGGGAGCAGGGCGATGCGGTCCTTTTTGGTTCTAGCCTTGACGTTGAAAGCGGTCCCGGAAGAAACCGCGTTGCGGCTTGGGCTCGGCGGTGGCAAGGGCAGGGACCAGGGTGTTCGCCATCCGGGCGATCACGCGTTGCGCTTCACATCGCGGTGCCAGGACGTCGATGGGCACACCGCGATCCCTTGCCGTGTGGAACGTCTTGGTCGCATTGGGGATCTGCCAGGTGATCGGCAGCTTGAAACACTCTTCGGCCCTGGCGATCGTCACGGAGTTCCGAAGTGAGCCGACGCGGTTGGCGACAATCTGAACGCGTTCGGAAAGTCCTTCAAAATCGCGAAGGCAGTTGAGCAGCCGCGCGGTGTTCTTCACCGAGCTCAGGTCGAGCTGCATGACCACGAGGATCACGTCGGCGGCGTCGAAGGCGACAAAATCGGAAGTCTGCAGGCTCTTACTTGTGTCAAGGACAACTGCCGAGAACGTCGACTGAAGGAGCTTGAGCGCTCCGGGCAAACTTTCGGGGGAGAGCCGCGCGGCATCGATCAGCTCGTGGGGCCGTGGCAACACGTAAAGACCCGACGCGTGCCGGCAGAGCATGCGCTTCAACAAGGTGGAGTCGAGCCGATCAACGCTCTTCACAATCTCGAGCAGCGTATTCTCGGGGACGACGTCCAGGAGCGTATCGACTGCGCCGAACATGAGCTCGAAGTCGGCGATCACAACGTCCCGACCGGGAGCCTTGGCCAGGGTCGTGGCCAGGTTGACGGCCAACGACGTGCAGCCCACCTCGCCCGACGCCCCCGTCACGACGATTGTTTTCGACACCCGATCGCCGCCGATGGGCGGAGCCTGAACCTGGGTTGATGTTGCCGGAAGGAGCGCAGGAATGAGAGACTCCTCGTTGCTGGAAAGACACTTGATGGCTTTGAAAAGCGACTCATTCGAGCTCGGCAGGGTCACGATCTCGCTCGCTCCACTCTTGACCAGGTTCACAATCACCCGGGTGTCGGTGGAATGGGTCGCAACCAGAATGCTGGCCTCAGGGTTGTTCTCGACCAGGGTCCGGATAAGCCTGTTCGCCTCCCCCTGGTCCTCGTCGGCGACCACGATCGTCACCTCGGGCCGAATCTCCTCCACTCGCCTGGCCACTACAGCGTAGGTCACGCAAACTTCAGTCAGCCAAATTGACTCCATACGCTCGAATTGGGCGAGTAGCGACCGACGAGACGCCTCATGCGGGTCGGCCAAGAGAACTCGGATGCCTTCCTTCATAGTCATGAAACCCAACAATCCAAAATGTCAGTGAGTACGATCGAATTCAGTCAGGGCCTCCACTTCACCTTGGAGAGTCTCCCCCCTTAGTGTCGCGGAGCCGAGATCGATCGCGTGCAGCAACGATGAAACGGTAGTACACCACCCGAAGGAGGATGGGAACTCAAGGCTCGCTCTTGAAAGAAATATTGGGACACAGTTCGAGACTTGTGAACGATCTGGAATGAAATCGCTCTGGCTCGATCTCGCGAGATTTCGCTGAAATCCTGTAACAACAGAGACTTGAGTACTGCAGCAAACGATTCCGGCAAGCGCCTTTTTTTTCACAAAAGCGAGCGAACGGCTCGAGTTCCCACCAGGGGAAACGTTTCCGGATTGGCTGTGGCCTGAATGGCCGGTCGATTCATCGGCCTCGAAAAATAAAGCGAGGGGAGTCGGTCCCCTGACTCTGGCCGTAAGGTAGGATCGAGTAAATTCGATGCGCTCTCGTTTCTGAAGGAGGCCTCTGTGTCGTTGGTTTTCCCGTCGTCGCACCCCATCGTGCTTCATCTGATCGCAAACCTGCGGGATGCGCGAACACGGCCGCCTGAGTTCCGAAGGCTGGTCCGGACCCTGGCGATGCTGTTGGCCCAAGAGGCGACCCTCGACCTCCCGACCCGCCCCCTTGAGGTTCCCACCCCATTGGGTCCGTCACCCGCCTGGAATCTGGCCGATACGATCGGAATCGTTCCGATTCTCCGCGCCGGACTCGGGATGGCTGAGGGGATCCTCGACCTGATCCCGGATGCCCAGGTCTGGCATGTGGGGGTCTATCGCGACGAGCAGACGCTCCAACCGATGGAATACTACAAGAAGCTGCCCGCGAATCCGAAGATCACCATCGCTCTGGTCGTCGATCCGATGCTGGCGACCGGCGGATCGGCCGTTCACGCCTGCACGGTCCTGAAGGCGGCGGGCGTGACGCGCATGAAGCTGATCTCCCTGATCGCGGCCCCTGAGGGGATCGCCCACATGAACGAGGCGATGCCCGACGTACCGATTCACGTGGGGGTGGTCGATGACCATCTCAACGAGGTGGGGTACATCTATCCCGGCCTGGGCGACGCGGGCGATCGTCAGTTTGCGACCGCGCTTGATTGAACGGGTGAGCGGGCCCTCACACACAAAAAAACAAACCGTGGCCGGGAGTCCTCGTCTCATGCGTGCCGTGGACATCATTCGCAAGAAAAGGGACGGCCACGCGTTGACCGTTCCTGAAATCGGCTGGATGGTTGCCGGCTTGGGCAACGGCGAGGTGGCCGACTACCAGTGGTCGGCCTTGCTCATGGCCATCGTCTGGCGCGGGATGGACGCGGCGGAAACGACCGCATTGACCGATGCGATGATGCGCTCCGGCTCAGTCGTCGACCTCTCGGCCACGCCAGGCTTGAAGGTCGACAAGCACAGCACCGGCGGGGTCGGCGACAAGACGTCCTTGATCCTCGCACCGATCGCGGCCGCAGCCGGGGTCCTGGTGCCGATGGTCTCGGGCCGAGGCCTCGGCCACACCGGCGGCACGCTCGACAAGCTGGAGTCGATCCCCGGCTTCAACGTTCACCTCGACCTGCAACGCTATCGGCAGGTGCTCGACGAGTGCGGCCTCGTGCTCATCGGCCAGACCGCCGAGATCGCCCCGGCCGATAAGCATCTCTACGCACTTCGCGACGCAACGGCGACTGTCGAATCGATCCCGCTGCTCGCCTCGTCTATCATGTCGAAGAAGCTCGCCGAGGGGATCGACGGCCTGGTCCTCGATGTGAAGACCGGCAACGGCGCCTTCCTGGAGCGGCTCGAGGACTCGCGAACACTGGCCGAGACGATGTGCGCCATCGGACGTGCCCTCGGCAAGCGGATACGCGCGGTGATCACCCGCATGGATCAGCCCCTCGGGCGGGCCGTAGGCAATGCGCTCGAGGTGGTCGAGAGCGTCGCTTGCCTCCGAGGCGAAGGACCGGCCGACGTCGTCGAGCTCTCGGTGGAATTGGCGGCCGAGATGGTCGTCCTGGCGGAGCAAGCGAAAACCTTGGACGAGGCTCGGGCGCTCTGCCATCGCACGATCGCCGATGGGTCGGCTCTCGAGCGATTTCGAAAGCTCGTCGCCGTCCAAGGGGGGGACCCGCGTGCTCTCGACGATCCCGGCCGATTGCCCAAAGCGCGGCGGTTGGTCGAGGTTCAGTCCGCGAGTTCAGGCTACGTCCGCAGACTGGCCGCCTGGCCGATCGGCCAGGCGACCATGCTCCTGGGCGCGGGTCGTGCCCGGGTGGATTCCGTCGTGGACCCGGCCGTCGGCCTGATCCTCGACAAGAAGGTGGGCGACCCGGTCGAGGCGGGCGAACGGCTCTGCACGGTCCACCTGAATGACGAGTCGCGACTCGAGCAGGCGCTGACGATGATTCGCGACGCCTTCGTAATAGGTGACCCGCTCCTGGAACGCGACGCCTTGATCGTCGAACGGTTTTGAACGCCGACCCACCCTGGTTTTCTCAGCCCCATTCGCGGAGAAAAAAAGGCCATGCCTCCGATCGAACTCGATGAGCGTGCGAGTGAAGCCGCCTTGGCGATTCAAGCGACCATTCCCAAGCCGCCCAAGGTCGCTGTCGTGCTGGGATCAGGCCTCGGGGCTTTGGCCAATCGACTGGCCGATCGAACGATCGTCCCCTATGCGAAGATCCCCCATTTCCCTCGGCCGACGGTCGAGGGACACGAGGGCAACCTCGTTTCCGGAACCGTCGCCGGCGCGCCTCTCCTGGTCTTCCAAGGCCGGTTTCATTATTACGAAGGGTACGGCCTCGATGAGGTGACATTTCCCATCCGGGTCATGAAGCGTCTTGGTGTGCGGACCCTGATCCTGACTGCGGCCACGGGAGGAATTGACCTCTCCCTCCCTGCCGGCACGATCGTCTGCCTGAAGGATCACCTCAACCTGATCGGCTCGAACCCATTGCGCGGGCCCAACGACGAACGCGTTGGCAAACGTTTCCCCGACATGACCGAGGTCTATTCCCACCGACTGCGGGACCTTGCCTTTGAAGAAGCGGACAAACTCGGCTTGAACCTCGCCTCAGGCGTCTACGCCTGCCTGCCGGGCCCGAGTTACGAGACCCCCGCCGAGATCCGGATGCTCCGCATTCTCGGGGCCGACGTGGTCGGGATGTCCACGGTCCCGGAGGCAATCGTGGCTCGCCACGCAGGGCTCGATGTGCTCGCCCTGGCCCTCGTCACCAACGCTGCGGCGGGTGTTTCTGGAGAGATCATCAGTCACGCCGATGTGGTCGAGGCCGGGCTGAAGGCGACCCCGCTCATCGGCGCCTTGATCGAAGGGGTTGTGCAACGACTCGATGCCGAAGACCGCCAGGGAACCGCCTGACAGACCTGAACGGTTTGACCATCCGTAGAGCGGTCACAGCCAATCGCGCCGAAGTCGGGGGAAACGGGTCCGGCAAAGCTTGACCCGCCGTGGCGATAGTGACTGTGTGGTCGCCCTCCTGGAACCACAAAACATATACATGACTTTGCCAAATCGGGCGTCGATCCGCTGGGAGTTCGTCCGCGACCGCGAGGGGACCCACCGCGATGAGTTCTCATAGGCCCGGGCTACGCGGGGTTCGATGAGGAAGTAGTCGCTGGCGACAACGCCAAGGACCGTGGCCGGCATCCCCGGTCCCAGCCCACCAAGATAGTCGCTGATCGTGCCAGATGTTCCACCCGGCCCGGTCAATCAGCTACCACACCGAGGCCCGTCCGACTATCCCAGGCGGTTCCGGAACCCCTCGCCGCTCTGTGTGCGTGCCCCTCGCAACTCCTTTCCTAAGCTCCAAACTGTAACCCGGCAAGGACTTCGAGCTAGTCCTCCGGTCGGGACCCGCCGGGGAAGTTCCGCTGTGCCAGTTTGGTACAAGTGTTGCACGTATTGCTTTGTGGCATTTCCATTACTACCTGCACACAATCTTTTTGAGACGGGAGAATTCGATATGATTTACTTAGTTCATTATGTAAAAAATTGATCTTATTACCTGGAAACAATCCGATGAGTGAGCAACCGACTGTTGCGGATTACATCGTCCGACGGTTCGCACGCGAGGGGATCACCGACTGCTTCGGCGTCGCGGGGGACTTCGCCTTCAAGCTCTGCGACGCGGTCGCGAATAGCGAGGCGATCCGCTGGATCGGGTGTTCCAACGAGTTGGACGCGGCGTACGCGGCCGACGGCTACGCCCGCGTGCGAGGCTGTTCGATGCTGATGACCACGTACGCCGTCGGCGAGTTGTCCGCGCTCAACGGCGTGATGGGAGCCAAGGCCGAGCGGTCGTGCGTCTTCCACGTCGTCGGTATGCCGACCATGCGCAAGCAGCGAGTCGGCCAGATTGTCCACCACACGCTTGGCGACGGGGAGTTCCAGAACTTCGCGAACATCTCGGCGCAGGCGGCGTGCGTCTCGGCGGTGATCACCCCCGACAACTGCACCCACGAGATGGAGCGGCTGATCGCCACGGCGCGGGCGGAGAGCCGGCCTGCTTACATCCTCGTCGCGGGCGACTATGCCGTCACGCCGGTCACCGGTTCGGCGCCGACCCCGTACCCAAAGCCCGCGAGCGGCCCCGACCTTGCCAGGGCCGTCGCGGCGATCGCCGAGCGGGTCGAGACCGCCCGGTCGCTTGTCGTCCTCCCCGCCTACACGGTCTCGCGGTTCAAGCTCCAGGACAAGCTCCGTGCGTTGATCGAGGCGTTGGGCTGCCCGTTCGCTGCGATGGCGATGGACAAGGGGATCCTGACCGAGGCCCATCCCCAGTTCGTCGGGATCTATTCCGGTGGCGCATCGTCCCCCGCCGTCCTCGAGGCGGTCGAAGGTGCGGACGTCGTCATCGACGCCGGCGGCGTCAGCTTCAACGAAATCAACACGTCCGCCTACACGAGCCGCATCGACCCTGGGAAGCTCGTCACCATTGGGGTGGATCACGTCCGGGTCGCGGATCGGATCTATAACCCCGTCCGGATGGGCGACGTCTTCGACGGCCTGGCCGGTGCGATCAAGAAGAAGTTCGGATACTCGGCGCCGCCGAGGGAAGTGCCGGCCCGGCCCGGCGGGAAGCCGGACGACCCGATCACCGCAGTGAACATGTATCCCCGGTTTCGGGACTTCCTGAAGCCACGGGATCGGATCGTCCTCGAGAGCGGCAGCATGAGTTCCGGAATGGTCCCGCTTCCGCTCCCCGAAGATGCGGAGGTCCAACTTCAACCTCTCTGGGGCTCGATCGGGTGGGCTACCGGAGCCACGCTGGGCATCGCGCTCGCCGACGCGTCGCGGCGGACCCTGCTCTTCACCGGGGAGGGCTCGCACCAGATGACCGCCGCCGACGTCGGGACGATGGGGCGTCACGGGCTGAAACCGGTCATCTTCGTCCTCAACAACGGGGGGTACATGGTCGAGCGGGCGCTCGAGGCAGATCCGGACTGGGTCTACAACGACCTCGCCCCCTGGAATTACCACGCCCTGCCCGCCGCCCTGGGCTGCCGGGGCTGGTTCACGGCGAAAGTCACCACGCTTGGCGAGCTCGACGCCGCGCTGGCCAAGGCCGCCACGGGCGAATCGGCGAGCTACATCGAGATCGTCGGGGGTCGGATGGACCTCCCGGCGGGACTCGCCATGGCCCATCAGCGCCTCGACGCCCTGTACGGGAATGGTTAGAGCGCCGAACGTTTGCGACCGATCCTAGCCTCGGCGAAGTCAACTAAAATCACTAACATGACGTCATGTTAGTAATTTAATACTGTATGCGGAGCAAGATCAGTGGAACGGCCTTCGGGAAATCCGAGTGACATTCTGTAGGCCCTCCAGGATCGCGACCCACATCACCGAGAGGAGCAACCATGAGCACCGGGAGACAGCGACTCGTCGCGGGTGGCACCATGGCCGCGTTGGCCCTGGCGGCTCTGTGGGGGGTCGGCGGGGATCGTGCCGCGCTCGCCGCGGAAGGCGACGAGGTCGAGTACACCTTCGGCCGGCCGGTGAAGGACGACGAACAGACGTATGACTGGTACCGCAAGACCCACGCCGACTGGGCCGCCAAACGCTATGGCGTGGACCCGAACGCCGTCGGCGACGGCATGGACACCTGGCACTGGTGGTGCGGCATCGACAACCCAGGGTTCTGGCGTGAGATGGCCAAGCTCACCAGCAGGAAAGAAAACGTGTTCACCGCCCGGATTGATCTTCTGCGGATGTTGCACACCTTGCCGCGTTCCGAGCGGTGGGAAAAGATCGGGCTCATCAACGATCCCGACTGCGTGGCCGCCGACAAACCGGACCAATACGGCCTACGGATTGACCGGATGAAGGACGGCACGCTCACCTGGGATCCGGACGTTTTCGGCTTCTCCAGCGGTGTTGTCGGCCTGCAACTCTTCAAGAACAAGAACTTCGACGCGAAGAAATGGTCCATCGACAAATACCTCGATGATGCGAGCGGTGTCGAGCCACCGTACCTCGTCGGGATGGCCTGCACCGTGTGCCACACGGCTTTTAACCCCAACCGGCCGCCGAAGAACCCGGCCGAGCCGAAGTGGGAAAACTTAGATTCTCACATCGGCAGCCAGTACTTTCGCGAAGGGATGCTGTTCGGTTTCGACATGCCGAAGGATTCCTTTGCCTGGCAGTACCTGCACAACCAATCGCCGGGCACGAGCGAGACGACGCGTTTCCCGACGGACTTCATCAACGGCCCGATCCTGATCAACTCGATTTACCGCCTGAATGATCGCCTCAAGCTGACGCGTGCGGATCGAATCTCGCCCGAGCAAAAGGTCATGATGCAGTCGATCAACAAGCACGTCGGCTTGCCCGAGAACGACGGCATCGGCGGAACCGACGCCAAGCCGACGTACCGCTCCCCAAGGGTCCTGTCGACCGGGGCCGACTCGATGGGCCTGGTGATCGCCGCAACCCGTGTCTACGTCAACGAGGGGTCCGGATACAAGGATTGGTTTCCAACCTGGGCCCTGAACCCGTACGACCTCAAGGGGAGCCGGGAACGCGGCTTCAAGCAAGAGGAATTCGACATTCTCGGCAAGATACGCAAGGATCCCAAGAGCCCCTGGATGCAAACCGAGGCTCGTATGCCGAACATGGCGCTCTACCTGAGCACCCACGATGGCTTCAAGCTCAGAGATGCCATCGAGGCCGAGGGAAAAGGGGGCAAAAACGGTAAGGATTATCTCGCGACGGACGCGGATGTTCTCCGCAAGGGGAAGATCGCCTTCGCCGATCACTGCGTCCGCTGCCACAGCAGCAAGAAGCCCGACAACCTGCCCGAGGATGCCGAGGCTCAGAAGAAAGCCTGGCGCGAGCTTGTGCTGCGGGACGACTTCCTCGCGGACAACTTCCTGTCCGACGACGAACGCTACCCCTGCTCGGAGTTGGGTACGCACATCGGGCGCACCCTGAGCCCCAACTGGGATGCGGGCGGTGGCTACGGGCAGATGTCCAGCCTCGGGTTCAAACTCAACCAGGAAGGCACCGAGCAGGTGTTCGATCATGACAAGAATGGCAAGCTGATCCCGCTCTACAACCCGCTGACCGGCAAGCATGACATCAAGTTCATCGCCAAGAAACTTTTTTACCGCACACCGACTCTCGTGAGCATCTGGGCGACAGCGCCCTACCTGCACAACAACTCGGTCGGGTTGTACAACGGCGACCCGTCCGTGGCCGGCCGCATGGCCGCCTATGAGGATGGCCTAACCAAGCTGCTCTGGCCGGAACGGCGGCTGGGAGTTCGTTCGATGCTGGTCACCACGCGGGATAGCAAACTGCCGGACTTCCTCCCGATGCTGATGAAGCAGATGCCGGAGTTCTCGGACTTGCCCGGCCTGGACCTTGACCTCATCAACGTCCCTAAGGACACACCTGTTAACTTGATCATGAACCTGCACGCGAAGGACGTGAAGTGGGTACTGCAAGACTACGTGGACGGCATCCTGCAGGACCAACCCAGGGAGAAGTTCGCCGAGTTGCAGACGAAGAACCATGCGCGTGGCCAACAGCGGCTGCTGGAGAAGCTCGTCGAGGTCAACATGTGCCCGGACTTCATCGAAGACCGGGGCCACACCTACGGGCGTGAACTCGATGATGACGACAAGCGTGCGCTCATCGATTACATGAAGCACTTCTGAGCATTGGCCCCGCCTCGATCGTGAGCCGAGTCACATATCGGCGGGAAATCGAAGGTCGGGTTCATGGCGTTTTTTCGTCTCCGGGCCGGCACGCGATGCCGCACTTTCTGAAGTCGGGGTTTTCTTCGACTATCCGGAAGTTTTACACGCCCTGCGAATCGAGGTCGGCCCGGAGACCCCGCCAAGCGTTGCCGTGCTGCACCACGCGTTGGAACGGGCGGGCAATAGGCATGGGCAGCCCATGCGATCCCCGCAAATCAGAAGGTGTTGGAAGCCCAATCACCTCCAGCCGCATAGGAGGCCGGGAGTGTCGCCCGGACTGTTTCCGCCGGGGCGGCCGGCGCTTGGCCTCCCCAGGCTTTCGTCGTGACGGATCGCTTGCAAGCTCATCCCGAAGTCGACGGGCCGAACCGGCTTTTTTCAAAACTCTGAGAACCGCAAATGAGATTATTATGAAATATTTGTTTTTATTCCCTGCCGCTTGCGTGCTCATCCTGGTCGGATCGCCTCGTGGATCCGCGGCCGAGCAGAACGGCGACAATCCATCCGAGACCAAGGCGATCACCGTCACGGCGAAAAGCCTGAGCTTCGACCCCAAGAAGCTGGAGGTCCACGTCGGCGATACGGTGGTGTGGACCAATCAAGCCCGCACGAAGCACACGGCGACATCGGACGACGAGGGTAAGACGTTCGACACCAATGAGATCGCGCCGGGCAAGTCGTCGAAGTCGGTGAAGTTCGAGAGGGAGGGTGAGTTCAGGTACCACTGCAAGGTACACGGCAAGACCATGAGCGGTACGATTGTCGTCAAAGCGAGAGCAAAATGACCGCCGTCAATCTTCAAAAGACCGACATGACGTTGGAAACGAGAAGTACCGGAGCGGAAATCGTCGAGAGGGTGGCCAAGGCGCGGGCAAGCTTCCGCGGCGGCCGGACGCGCGATGTCTCGTGGCGTCGCGCGCAGCTCAAGGCCCTGAAGCGGCTCCTGAAGGAGGAGGAGTCCGCGATCTTCGAGGCGTTGTGGGCAGATCTCCGCAAGCCCCCGCTCGAAGGCTACCTCACCGAGGTCGGCTTCGTGATCGCGGAGATCGACGATGCCCTGCAGCACCTCGACCGGTGGATGAAGCCGGAGCGGACGCACACGTCGCTCCTGGCCCAGCCCGGGAAGTCCTGGATAACGCACGATCCCCTCGGCGTGGTCCTCGTGATTGGCACCTGGAACTACCCCGTCCAGCTGCTCCTCGCGCCCCTGGTTGGCGCCCTGGCCGGCGGCAACGCGGCGGTCCTGAAGCCGTCGGAGATCGCGGCGCACACCTCCGCCCTGATGGCGGACCTTGTGCCGCGACACCTCGACCCGGAATCCGTCGCGGTAATCCAGGGCGGGGCCGACGAGACCCAGGCCCTGCTGGAGGAGCGGTTCGACCTGATCTTCTTCACCGGGGGCAGCCGGGTCGGCCAGATCGTGCTCGAGAAGGCCGCCAGGCACCTCACCCCCGTTGTCCTCGAGCTGGGTGGCAAGTCGCCGTGCCTGGTGGACCGGGACGCGTCGCTGGAGGTCGCCGCCCGGCGAATCGCCTGGGGCCGATTCAGCAACGCCGGCCAGACCTGCGTGGCCCCCGACTACGTGCTGGTGCACGAGGCGGTCGAGATGGAGCTGCTCGAGCACCTGCGTGCCGCGGTGACGGCCTTCTACGGCGACGACCCCAGGACGAGCCCCGACTACTGCCGCATCGTCAACGACCGCAACTTCGAGAGGCTGTCGAAGATGCTCCACGACGGCGAAGTCGTCTGCGGGGGCCAGGCCGAAACCAAGGAACGATACATCGCCCCGACCATCCTCCGAGGCGTGTCGCCCGACGCGCCTGTCATGCGAGAGGAGATCTTCGGCCCCATCCTGCCCGTGCTCGCCGTCCCCAGCATGGACGCGGCGATCGAGTTCGTGGCGGACCGACCTTCCCCCCTCGCGCTCTATGTCTTCTCCAACGACGAGGCAACCCAGCACAAGGTCATCGATCGGACAAGTTCGGGCAACGCCTGCATCAACGACGTCCTGATGCACATGGTCGTGCCGGAGCTCCCCTTCGGCGGCGTCGGCGAGAGCGGCATGGGCCGCTACCACGGCCGATGGAGCTTCGAAACGTTCACCCACCGCAAGGGCGTGCTCGCCAAATCGACCCATTTCGACCTGCCCGTTCGCTACCCGCCGTATTCCGGCGGCCACCTGGCGTTGCTGAGGCTCATCGGTTGATCCGAGGAGGTTGCGGGATGAAAGACAGGTCGGACCCACTGGGCCGGGCATCGTCATCTGGCCGGACGGGGTGAAGGTCCCCGGGACACTCAGGCTGGGCAAGCGCCTCGCCGCAATCGGCAATCGACCGGGAGTCTTGGAGGTCTGCGGCCCGGACGGTCGGCCGCTCTCCGAGCGACCAGTGGCCGCACGCCGTCGAACGGCTCGATTACAGCGACCACATCATGGTGGGGCTTGGGACGCTCTTCATCCTGACGATGGACGTCGCGTCGTTCCTCCTGACTGCGAGGGCGCCTGGCGAGGACTCGCCCCATGCTCTGGGTGCTGATGCTGGCATTCCCATTCCCCTACATTGCGACGACCGCGGGGTGGTGGACCGCCGCAAGATGGGCCGCCAGCCGTGGGACGTCCACGGGCTGTTGCGGACCGACCGCGCCCACTCGGAGTTCGTGAGCTCGGGCGACGCGATCTTCACCACCCTTGGGTTCGCCGGGCTTGTACCTCCTGCTAGCAGGCGATTCCCCTCAGCGACGGGTTGAGGCCTCGGAACGGCGAGCCGCAAGTTCGGCGGTCGAGTCACGAAACTCATCACGGGTCGGCGACCATTGCGGCTGCCCCTTGGCGAGCACGAAGTCGTGCCCCCAGCAGTGTGGGCAGAGCCCCCGGTCGGCCAGGTCGACGTGACAATAACGCTCGGGGTTCTTCATAAACTGAACGCGGCTGGTGTCGTCGGAGCAGAGGTAGAGGTGGCCCTGGAAGAGGACGCCGAAGCGGGCCTCACCCGACTTGGCCTGGCCTCGGTCGACCTGTTTGACCGGGCAGCGGCCACTGTTGACCGGGATGAACCGCTCCGGTTGCCGCTGGAACGTATCACGAACGACAGGGTTGGCGAAGCGATAGACGTGACCCTCGTGCTCCAGGCTCACGGCGTTCTGTCCCTGGACGAGACGATGATCCTGGACCAGGCTGACCGGACAAAAGCCGGACAGCGCCAGGCTCGCCTCGACGCGGGCAGGGGGAGGAGTGGGGGGTGCGGGGGAGTCAGAAGCCGTCTTCGCCCCTCGGGCGGGGGCTGTCGCTTTCGCGACCGCCGCCCTTGCCATCCGGGCTCGGGCCGATTCGAGGAAAGCGTGGAACGACTCGGGGTCCAGATATCCCTCGTGCTTGGCGACAATCTCGCCCGAGGGAGAGACAAGGATCGTCGCCGGAAGGCCGGTCACGCCGAGTTGCGCGGCGACTTCTTCATTTGTGTCGCATTGAAGTTTAATGGGAACGAAATGTTGGCGGGACTGTCCGACGATTTTGGGATGAATAAACGATTCACCATCCATCAGCGTGCAAAAATGGCACCAAGACCCCGTAAACTGGACCCAGAGGAGCCGCTGTTTGGCCTTGGCCTCGGCATTGGCGCGTTGAAGGTCGGATCGCCATTCGATCCCGGCGGGTCCCGCGCCTTCGGCCACTCTCCCATCCAGCCATACCAAACCGAATCCAAGGAGGGCGACAAGGCCCATCCCGATCGATCGGGACTTGCGATGAGTCATAGAGCATCTCCGTCGTTCGGCGTCGTATTTAGAAGCTCAGGGAGCGACAAATGCGTCGTGGAAGGGGACGCAATCCATCCGTGGAGATGCCACCCGAAACTGACGTGAGAGCCAATTCATTTGGCAGGCAAAAGGGATCAGCTTGATTCCCGTTTTTACATCGGCCCATATCCGAAAGGACTTGATCGAAACGAGAGCCCCCAGATCGCGAAGCCGCTCGACCTCTCGGGCGGTTTCGGTCCGGCGAGAGTGAACGATCGCCCAGACTCTAAGGTCAAGCCAATCTAGGCGAAAGGACGAAGATCCCGCGTCCTGCGCCGATGCGCCTGTTACATGGGTTGTACCGATTGCCGCTCACGAGATTGTGGCGCGCGGCCGAACGAGCAGGCCGTTTCAGGGTCCGTTGGTTCGCGGTCGCCACGAAGGTCGGCAGGGATGAAAGCAGGCGAGGAGGGAGAAGAAGAAGGGAGAGAGGGGCACCGCTCCAGCACGCAAGCGGCGCCGCCGGGATCAATCAATAGAGGCGAGACCGCTTTCCTCGAAGGCTGAGCGGGGGCTGGAGCAACTCGTTGAGGATAATGGCCTCGCGGAGCTTCGCCGGGGAGCTCAGGAGGAGCATGATCTCATCGCTCGAGAGGGCAGCCAGGACGGCCGACTTGGGCGGGGAATGCGGGATCGCGGCGACCTCCTGGCTCACCGGGGTCGACAGCGGCATCACCATCTTCTTGAGCGGCGTAAGATCCATTTGCCGGGTCAGTTGCCCGGCCGGTTCGGGGCTCATCGACGCGCTCAGGGCACGTGGAGTCGCCACCTCTGGCCGCTTCGAGGGCGTCACCTGCGCGGTCCGAGGGCGAGGCCCCCGTCGCGATCCCGGCGCCGGGTTGGGCCGCGTCCCGAGCGACGGGGCCGACCGACGGGGATCGCCGTCGATGATGAGAATCTCATCATCGGGCCGCGCCGGCGGCCGCCGGCCTTGGTTCACGTCGGTCGTGGATCTCCCCGACGAGTCGCGAGAGAACGGTTCCATCCGGCGATCCGGCGGACGGGCCAATGAAGGAGGCCCCCCTGATGATCCCGTCGGCCTCGGCCCGGGAGGACCTGGAGGTCGCCCCGTCCTTGGCGGAAGCGGCTGGGCTTCCCGGTTGATCAAGGAGGTCAACGCCCAGATGGCCAGGAAAGTTAAAGGAACGATGAATTGAAAGAGATTCACACCATTTCCCACCGACTTACCCTCCGATCTCTTGGGGCACCGGCGTCGGCTCGGTCAAACCGACCGAGCCGAGCGCAGCCGCCGGTGAAGAGGTCAGCCGCTGGTCACCTCGCGCCGCGAGTTGCCGGTGCCGCCGATGGCGGACCTCATCTCGGTGTCGGCCTGAATGTTGCGCAGGTGGTAATAGTCAGTGACCCCGAGATTTCCCTGCCGGAACGCCTCAGCGATGGCGAGCGGTACCTCGGCCTCGGCCAGAACGACCTTCGCTCGGTTGGACTGGACCTGGGCGATCATCTCCTGCTCGGAGGCCACGGCAAAGGCGCGTCGCTCTTCGGCCTTGGCCCGGGCCACGCGGGTGTCGGCCTCCGCCTGAAGCGCCTGGAGATTGGCTCCAATATTGTCGCCCACGTCGATGTCGGCGATGTCGATCGAGAGGATCTCGTAGGCGGTCCCGGCGTCGAGCCCCTTCTCAAGGACGCGCTTGGAGATCGAGTCGGGCTTCTCGAGCACCTGGTTGTGGGTGTCGGCCGAGCCGATGGCGTTGACGATGCCTTCGCCGACTCGAGCGATGATCGTCTCGTCAGTGGCACCGCCGACCAGCCGGTCGATGTTCGTCCGGACGGTCACCTTGGCCTTCACCTTGAGTTGAATGCCGTTCTTGGCCACACCGTCAATGGTGAGGCGTCCCTGCGACGGGTCGGGGCAGGGGATCACCTTCGGATTGACGCTCGTCTGGACGGCTTCGAGGACGTTTCGGCCGGCCAGGTCGATGGCGGCGGCGCGTTTGTAGGAGAGGGGGATATCCGCCCGGTTGGCGGCGATCAGGGCGCGAACGACGTTCGGCACATTGCCACCGGCCAGGTAGTGCGCCTCGAGGCTCTGGGTGGTCACCCCGTCCTTCTCGGCAAGACCAGCCTGATAGGCCATGATCTTCGAGCGAACGATGATGTTGGGGTTCACCTTCCGGAACGACATCCCGACCAGCTCGAGGATCCCGACGTTGGCGCCGGTCATCTTCGCCTGGATCCAAAGGTTAAAGTATTTCGCAAAGAAGATACACGCCACGAGTGAGAACATCGCGATTGCGATGATCCCGAGCACGACGTAAGTCGACCAGGCAGACATCGGTCCTGGTCCTTGCGCCAACAGGGTGAAGCTCATTCGGAGTCCTCTCGTATGAACGGCCCCTCTCGGGCCGTCGTTGAGCGTCGAAGCCGGTGGCGGCGGAGAAAGCGATTCGTCGCCGGTTCACGGAAAAAAAGGGGTTGCCACGATAGGCCACGTCGCATGAATCACATCAGAACAGGTCCGCCGAGTCAGATTCGGATTCAGGTTTGGGTTCAGGTCGGGCCAGGGCCTCTTCCAAGGTCGGGTCGTGCGCCGTCCGAACAATGAGTTGGCCACCGCGAACCCGAATGGCCTGGACCAGCGATCCCGTCGGGATCAGCCCCTCTTCGGCGAGCCCGTCGAGCCGGCGACCGTCAAAGTCGACCATGCCCGAAGGCCGCAACGGGGTCAATGCCCGGCCCAACTGGCCGACCAGGTGATCCAGCCTTTGGCTCGAATGCGACGCCTCAATGTCCTCAGGAGCAGGAGGTTTCAGGAGGACCCGTTTGCCCATCGGAGTTTTCGGCCAGAGGTAGACCCCCAGGACGATCACCATGGGCATCAGGAGAAAATCGGCCAGCAGGAACATCAGCCCCAGTTCGGTCGACCGTTCAAACGCCCTCCAGAGACTCAAGGCCAGGCAGCACAAGGCCAGCAGGCCGATTAACCCACCCGACGGAATGAACACTTCAGCGATCAACAGAATCAGGCCAAACGCAAGCAGAAGGAGCGGCCAGGCCAGCGTGCTCATGACTCCCACACTTTCACCAGGGGGGAACTGGGAGACATTCCGTCAAGTTGGACGAGCCATCGTTGTTACTCGATGAGTCAACGCCCCTTCCGTAGTTTAAATCACTCGGAGGACCGAAAGCTAATTCTCTTCCGGAACATTGCCGATTTGCTGGCCGGTCGTCCGGGCTCAAGCGCCAAGGCGTTTGACGGTCACCCGTGATCCGTGGACGTCGATCACCTCGACCAGGCTGTCCGGTTCAATAAAGTAGCCGTCGGCGGTCACGTCGAGGAGCATGTCTCCAAACCGAGCTTTCCCCGACGGGCGCAGCATGGTCGTCGTCCGACCGGTCTCGCCAATCAGGTACGCGAGCGATTCATACCCTTCGAGCGACGGCTTGACGATCGGGTCATCGAGACCGGACCCGGTCCAAGGCTCAGGCTTGAGGACCAGCCGGTTGAAGAGCGGTAAGGATGGAAAATAGCGGGCGATCACCACCGCGCCAGCCCCGACCGCCACCATGGCCACGGTGATCTGGATCAGGGTATAAGCCAGCTCACGATACTCATATTCTTGCGTCGGCCAAACAAATGTGTGACTGGCCATCACGATGCTGGTCAGGATCAGGAGCACTCCGCTCATCCCGAACACGCCGAAGCCGGGGAAGACGAACAGCTCGAGCGCCAGGCAGATGAGGCCGACCAGGAACAGGATGATCTCCAGTTGGTCGGCGGTTCCACTGAGGTAATGGCTCCAGAAGAAGAGCAGGAAGGCCAGGGCCGACGTGATCGCCGGCAGGCCGATCCCGGGCAGCTTGAGCTCCAGAACCAGCATGAAAAGGCCGACGAACAAGAGGATCCAGCTCACGATCGGGTCGGTCAGGACCGTCACCAGCGTATCGACCCATGTCGGCCCATCGATTCGGATCAATTTCCCTCGAAGCCCGTAGAGGGCGAGGAAGTCCTCTTTCTCATTGACCGATTGCCCGAGGCCGTAAGAGGCCGCGTCGGCGGCCGTCACTGTCAGGACTTCGCCGCCACTCTTGCGGACCCTCGGATTGAGAAAACGGCCCGGTTCGGCCTGAATATCCGCCTGAAGGACCTGAGTCACGGCCCCCGTCTTGGCATCGGTGGCCTCCACGACTTCCACCTCGGGGTCCACCATGGCACGAGCAACGGCGACGGGGTGGCCCTTCTGTTCGGCGAGGTTCGCGGCCCGATTGGCGATCGCCCTGACCTGGCCCTCGTTCAAGGGGACGACCTGCCCCCGACCGACCACGAGCTGGCGGACATCCCCCATCTCCGAATCTTTGCCGAAGACGATCTCGTTGCAGGCGAGCGCAGCCAGGATCGACACCCCGATTGCGCGGTCGTTGATAAACGCGACGGTCTTCATGTCCTTGATCCCGGCGATCGTGTCAGCGATGGCATCGGCCGCCATGTCGATGCCCCCTTCGCTGTTGAACTCGAAGAAGACCAAGTTCACCTTCTCCTGGCGGGCCTGCTCGATCCGGCGGACCAGATACGACTTCTTGACGATGTCGAGCGGCCCGTCGATCTTGATCCAGACCGGTCGGATCACTTGCCCCAACGTCGGATCATCGACCGTGGAGCGGCCCGAGAGCCGGTAGGTCTTCGCCAGTTCGACCGGGTTGTCGGCCGTCAGTTTGGAGAACCCCTCGTCGCGGGCACGCTGAGCGGTGATGACACCACGTTGGCCCCCTTCCCAGGCGGGGTTGTCCTCGAGCACCTGGTGCGTCTTCTTGAACTCGGCCAGGTTGTCGGCCATCACATAATGTATCTGCTTATCCGTGGTCCGGATCGCGCGGAGATCGGCGGTCCGGTCGACCATGCCGAGCAAGAGGTCACGATCACGGACTTTGGTGTCGGCCAGCGCTCGGATGTTGTCGCCGATATCCCGGCGCGGGGTCTCGTCCTCCGGGGTGATCGGCCCGAGTGTGGCCTGCGACCCCATGACGATCTCATCGCAGGCCAAGGCGGCGAGAACGGCGTAACCCTTCAGCGGTTCGGGGACATAGGCCACCGTGGTCTTGGCCCCCCCCAAATTCTTCATCATGTAAAAGGCGAGGTCGTACGACGCCCCGAAATCACTGCGTCCCGGAGCCGTTTCTCCTGGCCGGAACTCAAAGACGAGGATGGGGGACTTGCCTTGCACGACCCCCGCGCTGCGATCGACGAATTGCCGAGTCGCCGCGCGAACCTGCTCGAGCGTCTTGCCGGTGATCGGTTCGGTGATCGTAAAGAACTGGCCGGGATTGGAGTCGTCCGGCACGGCGGGAGGTTGGGCCTGGACGAGACCGCCGAGAAACAGGGTCAAAACGGTCAGGAAGAACGCCCAGGAGAGCAGACCACGACCTGAATCACGCGGGCAAATCATTGGAGTCGGACTCCCTCCGAGAATCAGCCGGGGCATCCACCTCACGACCGAACTCCCCGGAACACCGGGGCGATAGGGTTCCGGCTCATCAACCGCCCCCTCCCGCCCGGTCTTGGCGGTGCAAGAGGAAGAATGGGGTACGGTCCGAAGGACCGGCCACCTCAACCGATTATATGCCTCTGAAAAATCACCGTCAAACTTACGGTCACCCTGGGGAAGCCCCAGCCCGCTTTCGCCCTCGCCCAGGACCGGAATCGCAGCCGAGTTCGTTTGCCGGCTCGGCGTCGGTGAAACCCAGGCTGAAAAAAAAAGAGGCGAGGCACCCTGGCCTCGCCTTCCCACGAACGCTTCACCTCAATCGATCGCGCTCAGCGGACTTTGCTGCCAAGGACACCGCGGCGCTGGGGAGCCTGCGGCTGGCGGGCATCCCCGGTTCGCGGAGCCTCAGCAGGGGCGACGGCAGGGGCCGGCGCAGCTTGCCCCTCTTCCTTGTTATACAGGATCTTCCAGGGGGGGCCCAACTTCTGGCCCTGGAAGTTCTCCGCCATCACCGGCGCGTTCGGCTTGATGCCGGACATCACGAACCGCTTCTTGCTCTTCCCTTCCGGATCGAGCAAGACGATCTGGGTCGGCAAGAGCATGGTCTTGTCGAGTTCGACCCATGCGGCACTAAAGCTTTCCTTATCGATCGGCAAGAGCGGCAAAACGGAGATCACGTAGGATTTCGGGTCCTCCGAGATCAATTTCATCTGGTAGCGCTTTCGCGCTTCGTCCGCCTGGAAGTTGAACAGGAACGGCAGCGGCCCTTCCTGAAGCGCGCGTTGCCGTTGTTGCAGGCCGAGATCATGGACGAAAACCTGGTGGGTATCGCTGCGATACTGCCAGACTTGCTTGCCCGTACAAACGATCCGCTCGTGCGGGACAAGCTGATTGGGCTTCCCCTCCGTGACGACGACCTTCTGAAAGTCGAGCCAGGCCTGGTTCGGGCTCTTGAACATGGCCCGCCCCTCGTACTCCTCATCGTCCCATTTGGACGACATGTCGATCCGCCGGATCTTGACGTCCAGGCTCCGGAGCTGGGTGCTCTGCTTCGCCCACTTGGCCAGGAGCAACTGCATCCGCGACCCGTCCGGATCGATGGGGGGAGCCGCAGCCTTGGCCGGTGCCACGGACTTGGCCTGTTGCTGCGCCGTCGCCGGCCGTCCCGAAATCGAGAGACCCCAGAACACCACGGCCAGAGACAAGACCATCCTTATGGACCATCGCATGGGCAACCCTCCTCCGTGGGACTGGCCTTCGACTCACAATTAAGATCGCCGGAGCGCGTTCGACACCGGCGCGGCAAAACTATCAGAGATCGCCCTATCCCGCCAGACCATCCCGTTCGGCACCCATCAATCCGCTCCATTCGCCTCGTCCGCTCGAGAATCGGGCATTCGTGCTCGCTTCGAGGCGGTCACCCCAAGCAGATCCGCTCATCCATAAAATGAGAGCTCCCCCCGAACCCATGGAACGGCACTGACCTCTAAGATTGGAACGCGATTTGCACTAGCGAGTAAAGACCAGAGGCGTTTCCCCCGTAAAAAGTGACATCATCGATCCGGCCCGAGAGCCGTCGATGCCAAGCTGAGGAGCCTTTCGATGAGCCTGGAACCGATCCGAGAGATTGCTCCCCCCGCCTGGCCGCTCCCTTTGATTGGCTTGCCCCCGAGGGGCCCGCGTCGAGCCGCTTGACGAGCCTGGGTTCCCGCCGGAGAATAACCAAGACGTTGTTCCCGCGCCCAATGTGGACGCGGGGCCACGTCGACGGATCCCCGGCCCTTGTGAGCCCAAGGAACGTCACGATGGCGTCCCTCGACCGACCGAAGCTCCGGCCCTTGTCCGCGCAGCGGTTCGAGCACCAGGGGCAGGTGTACGCGGCGATCACCGACCCGCTCGGTGTCTTTCCCGAGCCCGTCTTGATTCCGATCGACGGCTATCAGTGGGTCGTCCGCCACTTCGACGGCGAGACGCCGCTGAGTGCGATCCAGGCCCGCGTGCTCCGTGAGACCGGCCAGCTCATCACCACGGCGCAGCTCGAGGAACTGGTCGACCAGCTCGATCGCGCCTTGGTCCTCGACGGTCCGACGTTCGCCGCCTACCACGAGTCGTACCGCCGCGAGCAGGTCCGACCGGCGGCCCTGGCCGGGCGGTCCTACGCCGGCACGGAGCGCGCGCTCCGGTCGCAGCTCGCCCGCTACTTCGCTCACGCCGACGGTTCGGGCGTCCCGCGACCTGAGCCTCAGACCTTGCCGTCCCGACTTCGCGGCGTGCTCAGCCCTCACATCGACTTTCAACGCGGCGGCCTGGTCTACACCTGGTCTTATAAAGAATTGGTCGAGCAGTCCGACGCCGACACGTTCGTCATTCTGGGCGTCGCGCACCAGTATTGCCGGAATCGGTTCGCGCTCACGCGCAAGGACTTCGAGACGCCGCTCGGTCGCGTCCGGACCGACCGAGAATACGTCGATCGAATCGCCGCGCTGGCCGGGCAAGACTTGTTCGAGGACGAGCTCTCGCATCGAACCGAACACTCGATCGAGTTCCAGGTGGTCTTCCTTCAGTATCTCCTGGGGGGAGTCCGCGACTTCTCGATCGTGCCGATCCTGGTCGGCTCGTTCCACGACCTGATGGACGCCGGGACCGACCCGATCGAGTCCGACGACGTCCGGCGATTCGTCGAGGCCCTGCGCGCCTCGGAAGCGGCCAACGGCAGGAAAGTCGCGTATATCGGCGGGATCGACCTCTGCCATGTCGGTCCCGAGTTCGGCGACCCGGATCCGCTCGACCCGGAAATCCTGGCCGAGGTGCGTTCGTTTGACACAGCGATGCTCGCTCGCGCGGCAGCGCACGACGCCGCCGGCTGGTTCGGGACGGCCGCCGAGATCGGGAATCGTTGGCGGGTCTGCGGACTGGCCGCAGCCTACACCATGCTTCACGCCATGGGACCGGCGCGAGGCACGCTCCTCAAGTACGACCAGGCCGTCGATCACGAGCGCACCTGCTGCGTCAGTTTCGCCAGCCTTGCGTTTGTTGAAGGCCAATGATCGAAGTCCGTCCCCATGCCCCACAGACGAGGTCCGAACCTGTGCCTGAAAGTCCCGCTCCGGTCGCCGAGTCGCCCGAAAGCTCTTCACGGCCGCCATGCCCGGCACCGGCCGATTTCCGGGCAGAAGTCGCCACCTACGACCGGATGGCGGAGCACGCAATCTGGGAAGGTCCGCGCTATCGGATGCACTATCGGGTGCTTGGGCAGGGGCCCCCGCTGATCCTCGTCCCCGGGATCGCGGCCACCTACCGTGGCTACGCCCTCATGCTCAACCGGCTCGCGAGCCAGTTCCGGACGGTCATCTTCGACTATCCAGGAGACCACCCCGACGACGGGGCCAAACTGGGGCGGATCACCCACGACCACATCGTCGACGACCTCTTCGGACTCATCGAGCACCTCAACATCGGCCGCGCCTTCCTGACGGGCCTCTCGTTCGGTTCCACGGTCGTATTCCGCGCGCTCCACCGCGAGCCGAGGCGGTTCCCCAAGGCAGTCGTGCAGGGAGCGTTCGCTCACCGTCGATTCAGCCGGGCCGAACGCATGGCACTTTCGCTCGGCCGCCACCTCCCGGGTCAGAGTTCGCGGCTGCCCTGGCGTGAGCAAATTCTCGCCTACAACAGCAAGAGCCACTTCCCTTCGATCATCGAGGATCGATGGCCCTATTATCTCGAGCAAAATGGCCTGACGCCAATCGCGGCGCTGGCCCATCGGCTCGACCTGGTCACGCGGCTCGACCTCCGGCCGATCCTCCCTGAGATTCGCAACCCGGTCCTCCTCCTCCAGGGCAACGAGGACCGCATCGTCGTCCGCCGCTATTTCGACGAACTGAATGCCGCCTTGCCGGCCGCCGAGGGGGTCATCATGCCCCTGGTCGGCCACCAGCCGCACTACACCCACGCCGAAGCGCTGGCGCAGGTGACCGCCGACTGGCTGCTGCCTTGCGCCCCCGAGGGGTGCCCCAACGAGCCCAAACCGGCAGCAGGGACTTGAGACACCCGTCCAACCCAAAGGCCGGGGCTCAGATCGTCGCTCGATCTATCCCGACGAGACTCTCCGGTTTACAATCAATCGCTCGTTGCCGTGGCGTTCGTCGCGAACCGCCGATAACACCCCTTTGAGGATGTCGACCTTGGCCGAATCTCGCTCGAAACTGGTGATCGTGGGGATCGGTGACGACGGCCTCGCCGGAATGACCGAGTCGGCGCGTCGGATCGTGGCCGAGGCCGAGGTGATCCTGGGCGCTCCGGCAATGCTCTCGCTGCTCGACGGCCTGAGCGGCCGGAAAGAGGCGCTCGAGCCCGACATGCCCGCAGCGCTCCGGCAAGTTCGTGAAGCGCTCGCGTCCCAACGCGCCGTGCTGGTGAGCGGCGGCGATCCGCTCTTCTATGGCGTGGCACGGTACTTGTGCGATCGCCTGGGCAAGGATCAGTTTGAGGTCATCCCCCACGTCAGCAGCATGCAGCTTGCCTTCGCCCGGGTGAAGGAGAGCTGGGAAGACGCCTACCTGACCAGCCTCGCCGGACGACCGCTCGAAGCCGTGGTCGACCGGATCCGGACGGCCGAGAAGGTCGGTCTCTTCTCGAGCGACGAGCACCCGCCGAATCGGCTGGCCCGGGCGCTCCTCGACCGAGGGATCGACTACTTCCGAGCCTACGTCTGCGAAAATCTCGGATCGCCGGACGAGCGAGTGACCCAGGCGGAGCTGACCGACCTGGCGAGCATGGATTTCGATCCGCTCAATGTCCTGATCCTGATCCGCAAGCCGAACCGCCCCGACCAGGCCAGCCGCGCAGGGCGACACCGCCTGTTCGGGAACCCCGACGACATGTTCGCCCAGACGCTCCCCAAGCGTGGCCTCATCACGCAGGCGGAGGTCCGGTCGATCGCTCTGGCCCAGCTCGATATCAGGCCGGACAGCGTGGTCTGGGACATTGGCGCGGGTTCCGGTTCGGTGGCCATCGAGGCGGCCCAACTGGCCTATCAAGGGATGGTCTACGCCGTCGAGCCCGAGCCGGCCGACGTGGCCTTGATCGAGGCCAATGCCGAGTCATTCGGCGTACCCAACGTCCGACCGGTCCCTGGGCGCGCTCCTGAAGTACTCGCGAGCCTACCCGATCCCGACGCCATCTTCGTCGGCGGCACCGGCCGGCAAGTCGTGCTCGTCCTCCGTTCGGCCTACGCTCGCCTTTGCCCGGGCGGACGCATGGCGGTCAACGTCGTCACCATCGACGGGCTGGCCACTGCACTCGAAACGCTCAAGAACTTAACCTCGGAAGTCCAGGTCTGGAACATCTCGATCGCACGCGGAATCGAGCAGATGGACCGGGTGCGGTTTGAGGCAATTAACCCGACGTTTCTCCTCGCCGTGACCAAGACCCCCGACGTCAGCGACTGAAACTTTCGCGATTCCGATCCCTTGGTTGTGAGAAGCCAAGGGCGGCAGGTATACTGCTGAAAAGGGACATCACCAAGGTCGCTTCCAAATCGCGGCCGCACGAGGAATGGGCAGCATGGCCGAGGCCGTCGACACGGAGTTGGATCTGATCGCTGTCGGCGCACACCCCGACGATGTCGAGATCGCATGCGGTGGGACCTTGGCACGCTTGGTCCGCAAAGGGTACAGCGTTGGGATCGTCGATCTGACGGACGGCGAGCCGACCCCGCTTTCCGCCGGCCCTGACATCCGGCTCGCTGAGGCGGAACGAGCGGCCAAGATCCTCGGCGTCCAGGTGCGGATCAACCTGAATCTACCCAACCGTCGGCTCTTCGACTGCTTCGAGGCGCGGGTGGCCTTGGCCAAGGTGTTCCGGAAGTATAAGCCCAAGGTCGTGCTCGGCTTCGGGGGAAAGACCGTGTTGGCCTCGCCCGACCACTACCAGGCAATGCTGATTACCGATGCGGCCGTCTTCTACAGCCGGCTGACGAAGTGGGACGAACATTTCGACAACCTGCCGGTGCATACGATCACGAATCAGTTGAGTTTCCCGATCGCGATTCACGGGCTAGACTTGCCCGAAGCGTCGGGATACATCGTGGCCGATATCGGTAGCACCCTGGACGTGAAGATCGAGGCGGTTCGCGCTTACGCTACCCAGTTTCCCGCGAACAAAGCAGGGATCTTCGGTGCCGTCGAAACCATGAACCGGTATCACGGGCTGACGGCCGGCTTTGAGGCGGGAGAGTTGTTCATGACCTATCGATCGGTGGGAATCGACGACCTGATGCGTTGGGCCAGCCCGGCCCACGCTCGTTCGTGAACTGCGGAAATCGAGACGGTTAGCCCCGATCCCAAAGGCGCGGTGCGCTCGTTCGGTGAAAGAAGGCGGTCGAGGTGAGTTGGTACTCCCGGTTACTTTCATGGCTGAGGAACTTGATGAACGACTTCGCTGGGAAGTCTTCGGAAACCCGTGGCCAGAGCGACCCGGAGGCCACCGCCGACCTCCCCACGCCCGCCCCGCTTACCGTCCACTCCAGCGGCATGAAGCTGCTCGTTGGGGTCGTCTCCACGGTGGGTCGGTATCGCGAGCATAACGAAGACAATTACTTCGTTCCCGGCCGAAAGTCGGTCCGATTTGATGCGCCGTCGCCCCCGGAAGGGAGCGGCGAGACGGTCTTGTCGTCGCTCGACCCCTCGTCCAACGTGCTCTTCATCGTCGCCGACGGCATGGGGGGACAGCAGGCGGGCGAGCAGGCGAGCAAGATGGCCGTCGAACTCATCCCGCGCGCCGTTTCGCGGCGGCTCGGCGCCGAGGAGTCGGACCCCAAGGTGGTGCAAGGCCTGATTCGTGATTCGGTGGCCGATGCCAACCAGGAAATTCTCGGCTGTTCGGGTGCCGTGGCGGAATTCTCGAACATGGGGACCACAGTCGTCCTCGCCCTCTTCCAGAACGACCGGGTCTTCGTCGCCGGCATTGGCGACTCGAGGGCGTACCGGCTTCGCGGCGGCCAGTTCGACCAGCTCACCGAAGACCATTCCTTGGCCGACGCCCTGAGCCGCGCCGGGACGATCACCAAGGAAGAGGTCGCCAATCATAAGTTCAAGAACGTTCTGTACCTCTACCTTGGCAGCAAGGACGCCCGGGGCGGGCCGGAAGAGGTTCGCGTCCTCGACGTCTTGCCGGGCGACCGATTCCTGCTCGCGACCGATGGGCTTACCGGGGTCGTTCAGGACGAGGAGTTGGCCCGCGTGCTCCAGTCGTGCGACGACCCGCAGAAGGCAGCGCGAGTCCTGATCGATCAGGCCCTGGCCAATGACTCGAAGGACAATATTACCAGCTTGGTCATCCACGTGGTGAGCGGGACCGAGCGGGCGACCGGGTAACCACGGTCGAATTCGTTCTTGTCGTGCTCTCACCTTTTTGTTCGTTTAGCAAGTAAGAATGAGTCCGGTCACGTCCGGCGGCCCACGACACCGGCCCTGGCGATCGTCGTGATCCGCTCCGGCCTTTTTTTTTGTTCGCCCCGGCATGAGGGGACCATCCCAACCCGAGGGGTCTGAACATCATGCCGCGGCTTGACGACTTCCTGGCGAACCTGGCCAGGAGCGGCCTGGTGCCCCCGGACGACCTGGAGCGGGTCCGGGCCGGCCTGCCGAGGGAACCCGAGGCGGACGCCGCCGTCCGGCTCGCCAAGCTCCTGATCCAGCTCAACACATTGACGCCCTACCAGGCCAGAAAGGTCCTCGCCGGCGCCACGCGCGGCTTCTTCCTCGGGGGTTACCGCATCCTGCGGCCGATCGGCGAAGGGGGGATGGGGAAGGTCTTTCTCGCCGCCCCCGAGGGGAACGGCCAGCGGGTGGCGATCAAGGTGCTCCCCCCCAAGAAGGCGGCAGAGGAGGGGCAGGCCCTACTCCGGTTCCGCCGTGAGATGGAACTCTCGCGCCGGGCCAACCACCCGAATCTGGCGCGCACCCTCGACGTCGGCAGCGCGGGGGACGTCCATTTCATGGTCCTCGAGTACATCCCGGGGGACAGCCTTTACCACACGGTCAAAGGGAAGAGTGGCGGCCCGCTTCGCGTCCCTGACACAGCGCGTTTTTTCCTCAAAGTCCTCGACGGCCTTGAGGCCGCCCACAACTCCGGCCTGATCCATCGCGACATCAAGCCGTCGAACATCATGGTGACCCCCGACGGCGATGCCCGAATCCTCGACCTGGGGCTGGCCAAGGCCGCCAACGAAGAGAGCCCACTCACTCGCCCAAACGTCGTGATCGGCACCCTCGACTACGCCAGCCCCGAGCAACTTGGCAACGCCGCGCAGGCCGACCGCCGGAGCGACCTCTACAGCCTGGGCTGCACGCTCTACTTCACCCTCTCGGGCCGGGCTCCGTTCGAAGGGGGCGACGTCGTCAACAAGATCTTCAAGCAACGGATGGAA
This sequence comes from Singulisphaera acidiphila DSM 18658, assembly GCF_000242455.2. Taxonomy (GTDB): domain Bacteria; phylum Planctomycetota; class Planctomycetia; order Isosphaerales; family Isosphaeraceae; genus Singulisphaera; species Singulisphaera acidiphila. The sequence continues at coordinate 1,772,531 of NC_019892.1, read as the reverse complement.
GATCCGGAGCCTTTGGAGCGGATCGCCCGGGGCGTCCCGGCCGCGTTCGCGGCGATCGTTCGCAAGCTGATGGCCAAGTCGCCCGACGACCGGTATCAGAATTGTGCCGAACTCCGCGCAGACCTCGCACGATGGACCGATCCGGAAAAGGTCAGGGCAATCCTCGGCGCCGAGGCGGAATCGGCCCGCGCATTCCGTCCCCCTCCCCCCGAGTTGGAAGACGAGGATCTCCGCCTCCTCTCCGTCTCCCTCGACGATTCCAAAAACTCTCAGCCGTTCTCGCTCCGCGACCTGGGGGAGGCCGAGCCCGCCTTCGCCCCCATGCATCGTCCGCCCCCTTCACCCATCCCCGCGCTCGTCTTGCAGCCTGGGGAACGCGAACGGCGTGAGGCCGCGAACCAGGCCCAAGCCTACGCCTCCGCACGTCGAACCGATCCTGACGAATCGCGCTGGCTCGTCCACTTCGTCGCAATCGCGCTCGTCATCGGCGTCCTCGCCATCTTGGGAATTACGCTGCTCCGTTGATCTTTCAGGCAATGGCGCAGCGTTTGCTTCTCGATGGGAACGCACGCCAGCGAAACGAGCAATTCGCTCGGAGTTGGCAGTGGGGGACTTGCAAACATGGCTGCTTTTCACGGCTTGAATGCGAGCAAAACGAGCACACTGCCTCAGGGGGGTGGAGTGGTCGAGATCGGCTTATTATTGCCTGCCGATCGAGCCGACGCACTGGTCGAACTTTCCAAACGACGCCACCAGAGCGTGGCGCAAATTCTTCGCGGCCTCATCGACCGCGCGCTCACCGATGATGAGGTGGCCACGCGCTGGTCCTGACTCCCTTTTTTTCAATTTGGGTACATTTGTTTAGACCCATCTTGTCAGAAGGTCATCGCAGAAGTGACAATTGAGGCGGCTCGTTGCAATTGGCAGCGAGCCTCAAAGGGGGGGCCTGCCTCAACCCAATGTCATTCAACGATGGCCTGGACGGCTTTCTGCCCGTCGTGGCCGCCTGGTTTCGAACCACCTTCGGGACGCCAACCCCTCCTCAGCAATCCGGTTGGCCGGCGATCGCCGAAGGGCGAAACACGCTCATTTTCGCACCCACCGGGTCAGGCAAGACGCTGGCGGCGTTCTTGGCCTGCCTCGATCATCTCTGGCGAACGCCCAGGCGAGCGCCAGGGGCGAGAATCCTCTACATCTCACCGCTGAAGGCCCTGAACCAGGACGTCTATCGCAACCTCCAGGTCCCGCTCGAGGGGATCTTGGAGACGGCAAGAGCTGCCGATACGGAGTTGGCCCCGCTCTCGATCGCGGTTCGGAGCGGCGACACGTCCCCGGCCGACCGGCAAAAGCTCGTCCGCAAGCCCCCCGACATCCTGATCACCACGCCCGAGTCGCTCCACCTGATGCTGACCAGTCGGGCACGCGAGACCTTGCGGTCGCTCTCGCACGTGATCATTGATGAAATCCACGCGCTCTGCCCCAACAAGCGAGGTGTGTTCCTCGCCCTGTTGCTGGAGCGTCTGGAGGCGATCAACCCGGCTAGTTTCGTCCGTGTGGGACTCTCGGCCACTCAGCGGCCGCTCGATGAGGTCGCGCGCTACCTTGGGGGCTGCCGCGTCACGACCGGCCCCGGCTCGAAGATGCGGCTCGAACCGAGGCCGGTGACGATCGTCGACACTGGCCACCGCAAAACGCTCGACCTGCAAATTCTCGTGCCCTTTGAGCGGCCGGGGCCAGTGGCCGCCGGCACAACCTGGCCGGCCATCGAGCGCAGGCTCCGTGAGCTCATCCGTGCGCATCGTTCGACGATCATCTTCGCCAACAACCGGCGGGTCGTGGAACGGCTGACCTCCCATCTCAACGAACTTGAGGCGGAAGGGGAAGAACTCGAGACGCCCGCCTCTTCGCTCGTTCGCTCTCATCATGGCAGTCTGAGCCAGGAGGAACGGCGGAATACGGAAGAGGCTTTGAAGGGGGGTGAACTTCAAGCCGTGGTGGCCACGGCGTCGCTCGAGCTCGGGATCGACATGGGGGCGGTCGACCTGGTCTGCCAGGTCGAGTCGCCCGGCTCGGTGGCGCGGGGGCTACAGCGGGTCGGCCGCGCGGGGCACGTGGTCGGCCGGGTCAGCAAAGGGCGGCTCATTGCCAAAACGGCAAGCGACCTACTCGAATCGGCCGCGCTCTGCCGCGCGATGGTCGACGGCGCGGTCGAGTCGTTGCGCGTGCCGAACGGCTGTCTCGACGTGCTCGCCCAGCAGGTGGTCGCCTGCGTGGCGATGGATCGCTGGGACGTCCCCGCGCTGTTCGACCTAGTCCGCTGCGCTTATCCGTACACCAGCCTGACCCCGGCCGCCTTCGACAGCGTGCTGCGAATGGTCGCGGGACGGTTCCCCACCGAGACCTTCCGCGACCTCCGGGCCCGGGTGAGCTGGGACCGGGTCCACAACCGCCTGCACGCCTTGCCCGGCAGTGCCAGGCTCGCGGTCACCAGCGGCGGGACGATCCCGGATACCGGCCAGTACCCCGTCTATCTGGGCAATGAGGGCCCTCGGCTCGGCGAGCTCGACGAGGAGTTCGTCCTCGAGCGCCGTGTGGGGGAGACCTTCGTGCTCGGAACCGCGACCTGGCGGATCGAGGCCATCGAGGCCCATCGCGTTGTCGTGGCCAGAGCCTCGGGACAGGCCGCCATGATGCCCTTCTGGCGTGGAGAAGACTCAGCGCGGACCCCCGAGCTCGGCGAAGCCGTGGGCACCCTGAGCCGCGAGCTGGTCGACCGGCTCGACGACCCGGGGCTCGTCGCCTGGCTTCAGTCCGACTGTCATCTCGAGCCAGCGGCGGCGGAGTCGTTGCGCGATCACGTCGCGCGACAGGTCAGAATCGTCGGGGCCGCCCCCGACGACCAGACCGTCATTATCGAGTCGTTCCGCGACCCGGCCGGCGAGATGGGAGTGGCCGTGCTCACTCCGTTCGGCGGCAAGCTTCACCAGGCCTTGAAGCTCGCCCTTCAAGGCCGCTTGCGGGAGCGGCTGGGCATCGTCGTCTCCTGCCTGCACGGCGATGACGGGATCCTGATTCGCCTGCCGCAGAATGATGAGCCTCCCCTGGACTTGTTCGACGGTCTCTCGGCGGAACGCGCGGAGCAGTTGATCCGCGAAGAGTTGGGGGATAGCGCCCTGTTCGGCCTCCGTTTTCGCCAGAATGCCGGCCGGGCGCTGCTGATGCCCCGTCCCGACCCGTCGAAGCGCACACCGCTCTGGCTCCAGCGGCTTCGGGCCAAGGACCTGCTCCAGGTCGTCCGCCAATTCCCCGACTTCCCGATTGTGGTCGAGACCTATCGCGAATGTCTCAACGACGACCTCGACTTGCCCCGCCTCCGGCTCTTCCTCGACCGCGTCGCCTCCAAGGCGATCCGGATCGTAAGCCGGCGCGGGGAGATCGCCTCACCGTTCGCCACCGACCTGATCTTCCGCTTTACGTCGCAGTTCCTCTACCAGTGGGACGAGCCGCGACGAGCCGACCGCCAGCCAGCAGGCCGAGCGGCGGTGGACGAAGGCCTGCTCGATCCGCTGCTCGACGCGGCGAGCCAGGCGCACTGGCTCGACCCCCACGCGATCGGCCAGGTCGAAAGCCGGCTCCGCGAGATCGGCCAACCCCCTCGCACGGTCGATGAAATGGCCGAAACCCTACGACGCTTGGGAGACCTCGCGCCCGGCGACTTGAGCGGCCCGATGCTCGGGTTCCTCGCCGAACTCCAGGCGCAGGGGCGAGCCTCGGAAATCGAACTGCCGGCGACCGCCGAGCCGATGCGCTGGATCAGCGCGGAGGAATCGACCCTCTACGCATCGGCCTTCGCCAGCGTACCCGAGGCGGCTGCGCAAGAGACGATCGTCCGTCGGTTCCTCGGCACCCACGCCCTCATCGGTCTCGACGATCTGCTCACCCGCTATCCCTTGGGCCCGGCGGCGGCGACCGAGATCCTCGAGCGCTGGGAAGAGCAGGGGAGGCTGGTCCGCCTCGAACCGGCCGGGGACACGGGGGCCCCCCTCTGGGCCGAGCGGCGCAACCTTGAGGAGGTCCGCCGGCTCTCCATCGCCCTGCGAAGGCGTGAGAGCGTTGCGGTCCCCCCCGAGGTCTTCGCCGACTTCGTTGCCCGCCGTCAGCACGTGCATCCGACAACGCGTTGGGAGGGCCAAACGGCGGTCGCCCTGGTCCTGGAACAGCTCACCGGGTTCGCGGCCCCTGCCGACCTCTGGGAGACGGATCTGCTGCCGAGACGGGTGCGCGACTTCCGCGCCACCTGGCTCGACGAAGCGCTCTCGGCCGGCGGCTGGTTCTGGCGGGCCGATGGCGAGGCCAAGGGGGAGCCGCGTATCGGCTTCGCTCCGCGCGACTTCGTCGGGGATTGGCCCACGCCCGACGCCCCTCCTTCGCTATCCGAGGCCGAAACCCAGGTGCTCGCCGCACTCGAGAATCGAGGCGCCTCGTTCGCGACGGATCTGGCCCGACAACTTGGACTCGAACCCTCACGAACGCGGCAGGCGCTCGACCGCCTGCTCCGGCTCGGGCTGGCGACCAACGACCGGTTCGACCCGCTCCGCCCCGGCGGTTCCGCGCTAACCGAAGCCCTCACCCGCGCCTCCGCGACCACCACAGGCCAACGCCCGAGCCTGGGGCGTTACCGCCCTTCGCTTCGCCGGACCGCCTCGAGCCGTCCCGAGGGGCGCTGGTCTCGGTTGGAGGGAGGGGAAGGGGACCCGGAGACCAGGCACCTCGCCTGGGCCTCGGTCCTGCTCGAACGCTACGGCGTGCTGGCTCGCGAAACGGTCGCACTCGACCCGTGGTGCCCCCCTTGGCGTGACCTGGCCCCCTGGCTCGCTCGCGCCGAGCTGAGAGGTGAACTCCGCCGTGGCTATTTTGTCGAGGGCCTCTCGGGCGTTCAGTATGCGACGCTCGAGGTCGCCGAGGAGTTGGCCAAGCGGGCGGGCGATCGGGAAGGGTCCTCGGAGTTCGTTTTGATCTCGAGCCTGGACCCGGCCAACCTCTACGGCTCGGGAGCGCCCCTCGACATCGACCTGCTCGCCGGAGGAACCGCTCGACTTCCGCGCAATCCGACGAATTTCCTGGTGCTCCGGGACGGCCGCCCGATCCTGATCATCGAAGCGGCCGGCAAGCGGTTGACGGGCCTGGCTTCGGCCTCGGAAGCGGATTTGCGCGGGGCGTTGGCCCTGGTCCCGGGGATGGCCGGACCGTCGCGAAGAGTCTTGAAGGTCGAAACCTACAACACCCGCCCCGCACTCGAGAGCCCCGCCGCGCCCTGGTTGGCCGAGCTCGGGTTCGTGCGTGATTATCCCGGAATGACGTACTACGCGGGTTGGTAGCCGAGCCGTCGTTCCGCCCCGTTTCTCCGACGGCTTTGACCAGGAATTCTCGTGGGCGGGGGGCAACTACCCAAGCGACCAGCCGTTTGCTAGATTCAAGTCTCCCCACGGTAGGTCGGCTCAGCACATGGCCTATGGCCGCCGCTTCACGCTCTTTTTTTGGAGGTTGCCCCCACATGCTACGAGCACGAACTCTGACCCGCGTTTTCTTGGGAATCACCGCGTTCGTCGGGCTCGGCGCATTGACGATGACCGCCACCGCCGCCCCCGATGACAAGCCGGTGGTCATCCTCGACACGACCCTCGGACCCATTACGATTGAACTCGACCGGGCCAAGGCGCCGATCACAGTCGACAACTTCCTCAAATACGTCGACGACGGTTTCTACACCAACCTGATCTTCCACCGCGTGATGCCCGACTTCATGATCCAAGGCGGCGGAATGACCGATCAGCTGGATGAGAAGCCGACCCGGGATCCGATCAAGAACGAATCGAACAACGGTCTGAGCAATACCCGTGGCACCATCGCCATGGCCCGGACCAACAACCCGAATTCGGCAACCGCGCAGTTCTTCATCAACCTGTTCGACGCAAATAGCCGGCTCGACCACGCGGGAGGCGGATATACGGTCTTCGGCAAGGTCACCAGCGGAATGGATACGGTCGATGCGATTGCCAAGGTTCGAACCGGCTTCAAAAACGGGCCCGGTGTCAATAACGTGCACGGTGACGTCCCCCTGAAGCCGATTTACATCAAGAGCGCCAAGCGGAAAGCCAAGTCCTGACCCATTTTCGGCCGGCGGACGCACGCCGGACTCTCTTGACCCATCCCGGCGTGCGATCGTAAGATGTCCGGGGTTGCGCGTCCGGATTCGCTCCGGACCTCTGGAATCATGATCCTCTCGGTTTGGTGATATCAGGTTCTCTTAGGAGCGAATGAATGGCTCACATCGTGGCCGAGCCTTGTTTTGACTGCAAGTACACCGACTGTGTCGTCGTCTGCCCCGTCGATTGCTTCTACGAAGGGGCGCAGATGCTGTACATCAACCCCGAGGAATGCATCGACTGCGAGGCATGCGTCCCGGAGTGCCCCGTCGAGGCGATCTTCCACGAAGATAACCTGCCGGACGACTGGAAGGACTTCACCGCCTTGAACGCGGAAGAAGCCCCCAAGTGCCCCGTGATCAACGAGAAGAAGGACGCTCTGGAAGGCGAGTCATGCACGCCCGCCAAGAAGTAATGCCGGACACCTGAGCCGCATCACCGAGCCGATCCTCGACCCCAGACGCTCCTCTGGGGTTTCTCTTTGCGCGAAGCGAATTGTGACGCTTCCCAAGCGCGGCCCATGGCAGCGCGGATCTGACGAGTGCCCCACCGGCAAGAGGGGGACGTGTGGATCCCAGCTCTCTCGTCGGGCGGGCAGGGCCCACCAGCGCCAGCCTTCAAATGACGAGAAAGCCGGTCAATCCGCCATGGATTCGAACGCGAACGGGCGAAGCCTGGTGGCTCCGCCCGTGAAGAATCAAAAGGTCCGGCCGTGTGGATTCGGTGCTTACTTGATCTCGTCGCTCGAGATCGACTCGCCACCGGCTCGGGTCATGAGTTTCATCAGGACCAGCTTATTGATCTGGCTAGTGACCGTGCCGACGCTTCCGTCGCATCGCGCGAAGTTCACCATGCCCGGGTGCTTGCTCGCCCAGTAAGTCCAGTAGTTTGTGGTGCCGACGGTGACCGGCTTGTTGATCGTACGGCTGAGCAGGGTGCGGACACAGGAGCTGGGGGCGTCGCTCCAGTAGTTCTTCGGATAAATCACTTCGCCGATGAACATCGTGGAGGTCGTCCCGTCCGTGATGTCGGCCATGCTCACCATTGAATTCTTATACGTCACCCCGTTATCGAACGCGGTGCAAGGGGAGGTGGAGAGGTCGAGCGGATTGGTCGGCAGCGTGGCGGCGTCGTTACAGGCGAGATTGCCGTCGGCGGCCGAATTACCCCGGTAGTCGGACGGCCCGAGTTTGACCGTGGTCGAAGCGCCCGACGACACGGCGGTCGCCTTGCGGTTCGAGGGGCAGACGAAGGCTTCGATGGTGCGTCGAGCCGACGTCGTGTTATCGAACGCGGTGGGGGGGAGGTTGAAGTTGATCTCGTTCCAGAGGTTCGTCTGCTCGAGCTTCAGCAGCAAACCCGACGTGAGCCCGTTCCACATATACGGTTGGCTTGACCAGGGCAGGCAGTTGCAGTCGCCCCCGGTGCAGCCTGAACTGGCGTCCCACTGCGATTCGTTGCAGAACCAACCCGAGGGAAGGCTCAGGAAGGTGTCGTGATATTCCTGTCCGGCCAGCCCCAATTGCTTGAGGTTATTCTGGCACTTCGCCCGGTTCGCGGCCTCACGGGCCGACTGTACGGCCGGCATGATCAGGGCGACCAGCACTCCAATAATCGCGATGACGACGAGTAATTCGATCAGGGTGAACCCTGACTTCGATCTCGCGGCTCCCCGGCTTCGGCGCATGGGTCTATCCCTCTGATAACGACCGGACTAACGGCGTCACAATCTCCGACCATCCAGACTAACCGATCCACGAAATGATTGCCATCACCCTCTCACTGATTCGCAAGAGGACGAAAACGGCCTCCCGAGACCGATTCGAGGGTGTTGGCAATGGATTCATTTATTTCAATTCGACCGACCAGTAGGCGTTATCGAGGAACGTCTTCCAGCTCTGATAGCGTCGGTGCGAAAGCTTCAGGCAGAGCGACGGGCTGGTCCGAGGCTGAATCGGCTCCTTGATCAAGCGCATATTGGCCTCCCAAGGAGTGCGTCCGCCCTTGCGGACGTTGCACTTCAGGCAGGCACACACGATGTTTTCCCAGTTAGCCAGCCCGCCTCGACTCCGGGGCAGGACATGGTCGAGGCTGAGCTCGCTGGTGGCGAACCGTTTGCCACAGTACTGGCAACGATTGCCGTCCCTGGCAAAGATGTTGCGCCGGTTAAATTTGACCTTTTGACGGGGCAGGCGATCGTATGCCAGGAGGCGAACGACCCTGGGAACCTGGATTTCGAAGTGAACGGTCCGAATAAACTCGTCGTCGGGATGCTTGAACCGAGCCCGAGCCTCGGAAACTTCGCGCCAGCTCTGGAAATCAAACGAAGCGTACCGGCCGTCGTCCAGCGTGATCACTTCGGCCAGGTCCTTGAAGAGCAGGCAGAACGCCCGCCGGACCGAGATCACATGAACGGCCATGTAAAACTTATTCAGAACAAGGACACTGGCATCGAGGGCGTGACTGGCGCCAAAACTCATGGGCGTGTCTCTCCTTCGAGCGGAGAAAGCGGACAAAAGGGGGCCAAGGCGTAAGGCTCGCGGTCTAGCTAGCTAGGACAGCTCGAACCTGGAATCAGGTTCGCGGGGCCGTGTGTGTCGCCTTGGCCCGTCCGCTCACTCGAAGGCGTTGCGGACGGCCTGGCCGACGTCGGCCGTGTTGGCTCGACCTCCCAGGTCGGGGGTCTTGGGGGCGCCTGCGGCCAGGACCCGCGCCACTGCGCGTCGGATCCGCTCGGAGGCGCGAGGAAGCTCCAGATGATCCAAGAGCATGGCGACCGACAGGATCGCCGCGATCGGATTGGCGATCCCCTTGCCGGCGATGTCAGGCGCCGAGCCGTGGACCGGTTCGAACATGCTCGGTGCGGTCCGTGCCGGGTTCAGGTTCCCGGAAGCGGCCAGGCCCATCCCTCCCTGAAGGACGGCCCCCAGGTCGGTGATAATGTCGCCGAACATATTCGTTGTCGCAATCACGTCGAAGCGTTCCGGGCTGACGACCATGCGCATACAGCAGGCGTCGACGTGCTGATAATCGCTCTTGATTTCCGGATAGTCGCGTGCCGTCTCGGTGAAGGCGCGCATCCAGAGGTCGTGAGCGAAGGTCAACACGTTGGTCTTGGCCACCAGGGTGACCTGACCCACCAGACCACGTCCTCGTTCCTCCTCTGAGAGACCACGATAAGGGCGTTCACGGCCGCGCGACCGTGCCAGATCAAAGGCGTACCGCAGGCAGCGCTCGACACCAGCGCGGGTGTTGATCGAGGTCTGGATGGCCACTTCCTCGGCCGTCCCTTTCCGGGTGAATCCCCCCGCGCCCACGTAGAGGTCTTCGTTATTCTCGCGAACGACCACCATGTCGATCTCTTCGGGCCCCTTCCCCTTGATCGGCGTCTCGACGCCAGGATAGAGGCGAACCGGCCGGAGATTGACGTACTGGTGGAATTCGAAGCGAAGACGGAGCAGGATCCCCTTCTCGAGGATTCCAGGGGCCACGCCGGGATGTCCCACCGCCCCCAGGAAGAGGGCATCGCATCGCCTCAGATCGTCGACGACCTTGTCGGGGAGGACTTCGCCCGTTTTAAGGTAGCGTTCCCCACCGAGGTCGAACGGGACGAGGTCATAGCGAAACCCCTCGCGCTCGGCCACGTCGGCCAGGACCGCCAAACCCTCACGGACCACTTCAGGTCCGACCCCGTCTCCGCCGATAACGCCGATCGTGGGCAAAACCGCCTCCTCAACCAAGGGACCAACGGAAACAGGACCGCCCGACGCGAACCGCCTCTCGGCGAGCACTTACGGTCGAGCAGGACCAACCTTCTCCCGAATCTACTTTAACCGCCTTGCGCGCGAGGTTCAAGCGTCACGCCGGGCCGTCCCGCGTCGTAGATTTCGCTAGCCGGTAGAACAGGAACCGAGAGGGCCGGTGCGGCAAAGAAAACCGTTGACAACGCAGGCGCCTCGCTCATAATTTGTTAGGATTAATCCACTTGCGGCACCCGGGGTTTCCTCTCTTTCGCCGGACGTCTGTCGCACCCCGTCTCTTGTAATCTCAACCGCAGTCAAACTTGATTCGATCCCCGTGTTTCGCAGGCACCTGGGAGCCGGCCTCATGGCCACGAAGACCGAGAGCAATCCCCCCGCGAAGGATTCGAAAGGGCTTTCGAGTCTCAACGAGTTAAATCTCGAGAAGTCGATCCTGCGCCGGGGCCTCGCCACGCCGAACGAGATCGAGGCGTGCAAGGCGCACAAGGCCAAGCTCGCCGCGAAGGATGAGTGTAAGGGACTCCTCGACATCATGGTTGAGGCGAAAGTCTTGACCAAGAGCCAGTCGGTGCGATTGCTCAAAGAGATTGGCGAGACCGCCAAGAAGTTCGAGATCCCGGGCTACCAGGTCCTCGAACGGCTGGGCAAAGGGTCGATGGGCGTCGTCCTCAAGGCGCGGCAGACCAGTGTCGACCGAATCGTCGCGGTCAAGATCTTGCTCGACGCCCTGGCGCAGAACAAGGAGTTCATCAAGCGGTTCGATCGCGAAGCGAAGATCGCCGCCAAGCTCTCCCATAACAACGTCGTCAACGCCATCGACGCCGGCGAAGTCAACGGCCATCACTTCTTCGTGATGGAGTACGTCGAAGGCGGCACGATCAAGGACACGCTCGACAAGAAAGACGTGTTCGAGGAAAAGGCCGCGCTGACCATCGTCCTGGCGGTCGCCGAAGCGTTGAAGCACGCGCATCAGCGTGGCCTGATCCATCGCGACATCAAGCCCGAGAACGTGATCCTGACCAAGGACGGGGGGGTCAAGCTCGCCGACCTCGGCCTGGCCCGGCTCACGGCCGACGAGAAGTGGGCGATGTCCGAGGCGGGCATGGCGATCGGGACCCCCTATTACATCAGCCCCGAACAGGTGCGCGGGCAGGTGGACGTGGACATCCGGGCCGACATCTACAGCCTGGGCGCCACGCTCTACCACATGGTCACCGGCCGCGTCCCCTACGATGGGGAGGCCGCTGCCGAGGTCATGCGCAAGCACGTCGACAAGAACACCTTCATCGTCCCCCCCGACCACATCAACACCAAGCTCTCCAGCGGCCTGGGCGTGGTGGTCGAGACGATGATGGCCAAGAATCGGGAGAACCGATATCGCAATCCCGACGACCTGATTCTCGACCTCAAGTGCCTCCTCCAAGACGAGAGCCCGATGCTCGCCGGCCAGAAGCCCGACGACCTCGCGACCCTGGCCGAAGGGGACGTCGACGGCTTCACGAATCGGGGAGCCAGCGAAGCGCAACTGATCGAAATCGCCGGTTACGTCAATGGCCGACAGCACATGATCCTCGCACTCGCGGCCATTCTCGCCCTCTCGGTGATCACGAACGTCGTCATGATCACCACGCGATAAGTCCAAGAAGCCGTCTCCTCATCAACGCCAACCCGCCGATCTCGGACGATGGATTCTCGAACGGGTGGGCACGCCCACCCGCTTCGGATGCTTGCCTCAACGCTGACGGGGAGGGGAGCTCACCCCCGCCTGAACATGATTCCAAGGCGAGCGGAGAGAGTCCGTTCCCTTGTCCCTCTCCCGAGGCCGATTCCAGAGTGGGTCGAGCCGACCCAAGCATTCGTTGACGTTGAGCCGAGTGGCGCGGCCGTTCTTCAAAAAAAACAACGATCCGTCAATGGGCTAAAAACCAACGGAAAAGAGCGGACACTGCAAGTCGTTGCCCTATCATGGCTTACCGTCGACGCTGCGACGTAACTCTTTTCGGACAAACCTTTTGCGGAAACACCCGCTTCCTACTGGTTTTTAGCCCATTGGCAGATCATTGAATTTTCAACCACGAATGACACAAATGACACGAACAATAACAAAGAAATCCAATCATTTTTTCATTTTTTTCTTCATTCGTGTCATTTGTGTCATTCGTGGTTAAATTCTCCTTTTTTTCCTAGCGCTCAGCATCTGGTACGCGAATCTGAGTAAGGAACGCTGTCTGAAACGGAAGTTTACGGCCTGAACGGGTCGTTCGGGTGTCCTTGGCGGCCTTGAGCGACCTCCGTCGAATTCCGATGCGCGCACCAACTGCCGAGCGCTTACCTTTTTTTTTCAACGATCCGTCAATGGGCTAAAAACCAACGGAAAAGAGCGGACACTGCAAGTCGTTGCCCTGTCATGGCTTACCGTCAACGCTGCGACGTAACTCTTTTCGGACAAACCTGTTGCGGAAACACCCGCTTCCTGCTGGTTTTTAGCCCATTGGCGGATCATTGAAAAAAAAGACAGGGAACTGACGCTCCCCACTCGCCTGAACAATGAGAAGGCAAGCGGGGAGCGTCAGTTCCCTGTCCGTTTGCGTCCAAGCCGAGACGTCGCGTCAGAGCAGAAATCGAAGCCAAGGCCTTCCCAAGGTCGGAAGGTCCCGACTCGTCTTGGACACATTAAGCCGTCGAGAGGGCGAGAGAGGGGCAAGTCCGGAGCAAACCCTGACGATCACCGGCCTGGATCCGATCGAGGCCGGCCATTCGGCGATCAGGCGGAGCCGCACCTGAAGTCCACTGTGTCACTCAACCTCGCCAAGTCGATCGAGATTCGATCAACCCAAGCGCTCGTGTTAGTTCTTACTGAAGTCGAACGAGCGGAGAAACTCTTTGCCGAGCGGATCCTTGAGGAACTTACCGTGACAACCTGGGCAGAGGTCAAATCGAAAGCCCTTGCGCAGGGGTGTCGAGGTTTCCTCGGCACTGAGTTGCTCGTCACGTTGCAAGATCTGTGAGACCGCCTCCATGGGGTCCTCATCCAGGTCATCCTCCGTGATCTCGGTGGGGTCGAAGCCGGGGAAAGCCTCGATTTTGACCACATAACGGGGGTCTCCGCATGCAGTCAGATCTTTACCGCAGAGATCACACGTGAAGTGGACCATCAGCGTCTTATCCCTCAGTAATTGGCTGGTGAAGAGCACAAATCCGATTCTAACTCGGCGGCTTGGGTCCGTCCAAGCCCGTCGGCCATAATTCGAGTAGATCGGAACCATTGGGGGACCGTCAAGGCGAAAACCACGGCAATGAGAGCGAAAACGGAAGCCGCAATCGCCCACCGAATCTCCGGCGGGTCGTACCAAACGTCCAGCCGGTGCCGGCCCGACGGGACTAACACTTTCATGAACGCTTCTCGATATTCTTCAATTTTCACAGGTTGACCATCAATGGCAGCCCGCCACCCTGGATCAAAAATCTCCCGCATGATGATGCAGCAGTTTTTATCAGATACATACTCGCCACTGATTCGACCCGGCGCGCGATCGAGAGCGAGCCGAGCGGCGGACGAGTCGGCCTGGACCCACGGTCTGCTCTCAAGCCGGGCAACCCACACGTCGCCCACGCGATCGACCCGCCGAAACGATCCAGCGGGGGGCGGGGTCAGGCCGACGACCGCTTGAACCGACGCGTCTTCGAGACGATCGCGGGCGCGGACGACTCCGCTCCACGTAATCTCTCGCCGGCTGGTCCGCGCCTTCGGCCCCGGTTCGTACAGTGGAGCAAAATAAGTGAGGCTCCGCGCGTGCTCAACCGAGTCGTAATTGCGCGCGTCGTCGAGCCCATAACGCATCAACACATTCGGGGGCATTTCTTCACCGATGGCGAGGATCCGATCGGTCGGCAACAACTCACGGCGGAGGTAGGCGATGACCGGGCTGACCGGCCGGTCATCACTTCGCGCGATCGCAGGGTTCAAACCGAACCCGAATCCGAACAGGTCGAGCAGCGTCAGGCCGAGTACGGCCGAGCGAATCAGCAAGCCCGATCCCCTCCGACGCCGCAGCGCCTCCGCGAGACCGGCCAGGACGAGCAGATGAACGCCGGCCAGCCCAAGGTAGCGCGGAACGAACGTCAGGGTCGACCTCACCTGATGCTCGGCACGCGCCCGATAGACCGCCAGGTCCGCGCCTGGAGTCGCCGCAGCGGCCTTCACATAATGGTCGGTCGCCCGTTGTTTCAATGAGGGTTCGAGACGCCCCAAAGCAGCCGAACCGATCAAGCAGACCAGGCCGACGCCGACCCAACTCCCCAGCCAGGCCCAGGGCATCCTCTGCCCTTGCTGCAAACGATCGAGCCCGATCCCCCCGAGCAGGACCAGCGAGAAGGCCACCCAGAGGCTCAACCTGCGATTATCCGTCACCCCCAGCACGGGCAGAGCGCGGAGCAGGTTGTCGACCGGAGGCAGGCGGCAAGCCCCCAGGACGCCAACGACGGCAAGACCGGCGAGGAACCGGACCCGGGCGTTCGACCGCCGCGTCGACCAGGCCAATGGCGCAAGCCAGATCAGCGTGGCAAGGCCAGCAAACCCACCGGCCGTCTCATTGAGGTTATCCACCCCCAGGGCGCGGCCCAGGTGCGGCTGGCCCCGCCGCTGGCTGCCGAACGCGTAGGGGAAGGCCGTGCAGATCGCCCCGAGCACGCGAGGGCGAGCGACCACCCAGGGAGAGTCGCGCTCGCGTTCCCGGTCTTCCCAGACCGGGCTCCGCGTCAGGTAGAAACCGAGCGGAACCACTTCCACCGCCGCGAGCATGATGCCAAGCGACACCCCCACGGCCCACCAGGCGACGCCGCGTCGACTGCTCTTCGGTTCCCCCGACGCTCCGGAAGGGAGATCCGCCCCCTCAACAACCTCAGCCCGCCTCGCCGTGACCGCTGCCTGCCAGAGCACGTAGAGGCCGGCGGCAAGCAGGACATGGGCACTCGTCTGAACGTGCCCGCCCAGGAGGACCAGGCCGGTCACGATGCCGAGCACGCCGACCCCCCGCGCAGTGGGCCGACGGAGGACCCGGTCCCCCGCCCAGAAGAGCCAGGGCATCCAGACCGCGACGTTGGTCACCGGGTAGAGGAGCCAGACGACGAGGAACCCGCAGAACGGGAACGCCAAGCCGGCAAACCAACGTCCCCACGGCCCGAACCCCCAGGATCGGGCCAGTAGGAACATCCCGAGCCCCGCCACCCAGAGCCGCGCCGCCGCCATCCAGCCGTAGGCGTCGGGGAGCCTGCCAAGGTAGGCGACAATCTGGAACGGATCGAACACCGCACTCTGCCCGTTGGCGAGATGGGGAGCGCCGCAACCGGCGTGGCTGTTCCAGAGCGGCAACCGCCCCTGGCGAATCATCGTGCGGTTAAACTCGATCCAAGGCTGAAACTGAAGGACCGGGTCCATCAGCAGCCGGTTGGCCGGCTCGTAGTTCGCACCTCGGCTGTCTCGAAAGCTGGCGGAGACGAGCAGGACGTCGGCCGGGCTCAGGACCTTGCCGCCAAACAGAGATTCGGCGAAAAATCCGGCGACCAGCGCAGCCAGCACGGCGGAAAAGGCGAGTAGTTCGCGACGCGGCGACATAAGTACAATGCCTCCTTGCATCGCCTCGAAGTCGATCCTCCATGGTGCGCAACATCAAGGAATAGCCGATCAACCCATTTCCGACAAGCCGAGCTGCTCGCCTTCCCCCCCAAGCCAGACATATCCCACGCTCACCCGTCCGATCAGAAGAGCTCCGCGATGGGCTGGCCCCCTTCGACGACGATCGGGATCGGCCTCCCTTGGGGATTGACCCAGGAGGCGTTAGGGTCGATGCCAAGGTAGGTAAAGATCGTAGCAGCCAGGTCTTGCGGCGTCACCTTGCGTTGGTTGATGCCGTAGCCCTTGCTGTCGGTTGCGCCGATGACCTGGCCATGGCGAAGCCCACCGCCGGCGAGGACCATGGACATCACGTGCGTCCAGTGCTCGCGGCCCGCCTCACGATTGAGCACAGGGGACCGGCCGAACTCGCCCATCATCACGATCAAGGTGCTCTCGAGCAGGCCGCGCCCCTCGAGGTCGGCAACCAGGGTCGCCAGGGTCTGGTCGACCCGGGGCAAGAGCGGCTTCAAGCCCTTCTCGATCCCTTTCCAGACGACGTTGTCGCCGTGATGGTCGAAATAGCCCCAGGCGCCGCTGACCATGACATAGCTGACCCCCGCCTCGACGAGCCGACGCGCCAGGAGGGCCTTCGTCCCCAGGCTGTCACGGCCGTACGCGTCACGCAGTTTCGGGTCTTCCTTGTCGAGCTGGAAGGCACGCTGCGCCTGGCCCGAGCAGACCATCTCAATCGCCTGCCGCGTGTAGCGGTCGACATGCTCGATCGCCGAGTTGCTATCCACGTCCGACCGGAGCTGATCGAACTGCTTGCGGAGGGCTTCACGGCTCGCGAGACGATCGAGGTTCACCCCTTTGGGAAGCTCAAACCGACCGGAGAGCTCACTCCCCTTGACCGGCTCGAAGGCCGCCCCCATATGCCCCGCGCCCCAGACGTCGGCCTTCCAGCTATCGGCCAGGCCGACGAACGCCGGCATGTTCGGGTCATTCGAGCCGCGCAGCTTCGCGACGATCGACCCCATGGAAGGATACCCACCCCCTTCGCGGTTATCGTCGGTTCGCTGCGCCAGCGGATTCCCCGCCTGCATCGTGATCGGCGTGTGGTTGCTCGCCGAGCAATCCATCGAGCGGATCACGGTCAACTTATCCATGATCGCAGCCTGACGGGGGAGATGCTCGCAGAACCGAACCCCCGGCACGTTCGTCGCGATCGAGCCGAACGGGCCGCGAACCTCGCTGGGCGCGTCCGGTTTGGGATCCCACATGTCGAGGTGGCTCGGCCCCCCCGACAGCCAGAAGAAGATCACCGACTTCGGCTTCGCGGCCGACTTCGACGCGATCGCCGCTTCCGCGCGAAGCTGAAACAACTGCGAAGCCGAGAGCCCGGCAATGCCGGAAAGCCCCGCCCTCATGAACCAGCGACGCGATGTCGACCCCGCCCCGAGCAAATCGGTCTGGGTCGGCCGCCACCCACTCACACCCTGTCGATGGCTGACCTCGTGTGCGAACCCGCCAGCGCGTTCGTCCATCACCTCACCTCCCCAACGTCAGAGGGCTTGATCTGACGGTTCTCTCCCTGGCTCACCAGAGTGTAGCCCCTTCTTCTAACCCCATCCAGCAATTCTTCAACTTTCATCAAAACCGGGTCCCCAACGCGATCCCTCCTTTTCGTTTTGGAATCGACTCCCAGCAGCCACTTGACACCTCAGACTAATTGTCTTACCCTTCACTCAGACATTCTGTCTTTGAGGAGGAGCCGGATGGCGAGGAAATCATCGAAGGACGTCACTGAAGCGGAGCTGACGATCCTGCAAGCGATCTGGGAACACGGCCCGGCGACGATTCGGCAGTTGGCCGAGCGCGTTTATGGCGAGGGGGGGGCGTCAACCTACGCCACGGTGCAGAAGCTGCTGGACCGGCTGGAAACCAAGGGGGATGTGGTCCGTGACCGGAGCGAGAGCGTCCATGTCTTTCGGGCCGCGACGGATCGCGACGAGTTGATCGGGCGCAAGCTCCAGGCGGTGGCCGAGACGCTTTGCGGTGGGTCTTTGACACCGCTCTTGAGCCACCTCGTTCAAGGGGGGCGGCTTTCGGAGCAGGAGCGGAGCGATCTCCGGTCCTTGATCGAACGACTCGACCGTAGCGCTGAGCCAAACGACCACCAATAGAAGGGGAGGCGACCTTGGAAACGTTCTTGCGAGCGGGCCTCGGTAATGCCTTGCTGGCCACGATCCTGGCACTCGGTGCCGCGGGAGCGGGGTATTTTCTCCGTCGCAGACCCGCCGTGCGTCATGGGCTCTGGTTACTCGTACTCCTGAAGCTCGTCACCCCGCCGCTCTGGGTGGTTCCGCTGACCGTCCCCGGCGTATCGCGCTTAGTCAATCAGGAGCCAACTGTCTCGGAATTGAAAGTCGAAACCTCCCTTAACACGATCCCGGCGGAGTGGCTCGAGGCCCAATACGCCGCCGAACCGCTCGAGGAGGGAGCCGCGATCACTGTCGATCCTCCCACCTGGCTCGGGTCGATGGATTGGACCCGTTGGGCGGCGATGACCTGGCTGGCCGGTTCCGTCGCGACGCTGGCCGTGACCGGCCTCCGAATTCGGCGATGGAATCGGCTGCTGAGGCTGGTGGAACCCACCTCGGACGACGTTCAGGATCAGGTGGAACGCCTGGCGAAGCAGATGGGGCTGGTCCAGCCGCCGACGAGTTGGTGGTTCCCAGGGCCGTCCGCCCCGATGCTCTGGGCGCTGGGTTGCCAGGCCAAGCTGATCGTACCGAGCGAGCTCTGGGGCCGCCTCGATGAGCGTCAACGGATCACGTTGCTGGTCCACGAGCTCGCCCATCTCCGCCGGAAGGACCATTGGGTTCGCGTCGTCGAACTCCTGGCCACCGCCTTTTATTGGTGGCTGCCCCTGGCCTGGATCGCCCGCTGGGCGCTCCGCGAGGCTGAGGAACAGTGCTGCGACGCCTGGGTGGTCTGGACCTGTCCAGACGCCCTCAGGGCGTATGCGGAAACGTTGTTGGACACCGTGGATTTCCTCTCAGAGACCGGGCGTGCTGCGCCTTTGGCGGCCAGCGGGTTCGGTCATGCTCACCACTTGAAACGGAGAGTGACCATGATCATGCAAGGGAAAACGCCGCGCGGCCTTGGCTGGACCGGCATGCTGACGATGTTCGGACTCTCAGCCCTGCTCCTCCCGTTGTCGCCGACCTGGGCCCAGAAGGCCGACGACGAGGAACGAGCCGAACCCGAAGTGGCTCGCCTCGTTCAAGATACCGAGGACGAATCCGAGGATTCCGAACTGATCGTCTTGAAGCGAAAGCTGGCCAGTGAGCTCGGTGAGCTCATCAGGCTCAAGTCGGCTGAGAAGGAGGACACGACCAAACCGAACGAGAAAGGCACCAAGGAGGAGCAGGGGGAGCGCTCTTCTAAGGCCAAAACCCGCGATGCCAAAACGATTCTCGAGCTTCGCGACGCCAAGCCCAATGAACGAAAAAGCCCCGGGAACCGCCCCGAGGCGAGAGAAATCCGATTTCACTTCACTGAAAACCACCAAGCCAACCTCGAACGGGAACTTTCCAGGGCCAAGGCTGAGGTCGAGAGAGCCCGGGCTCAGCTCCACCGCGCCGAGTCGCAACTGGCTAAGCTCGGAACAGAATTCAAAGTCAAGCTAGCCAAGTCGAATGACTCTGGTCGCGAATCTCAAGGCACGTCCGACAACAAGAACGAGAATCAGATCAAAGTCAACACCGAGCTTCGACTGGCTCCTAAGCGAGAGCTTTTCATCGTGCGGGACAAAGAGCAGCTCAAAAAGAGCGAGGAAGAGGGCCGGCGTCTCTTCGAAAATAAGCTCGCGAGCCTGTCCTCAGAAAAGGATCGGCGGATCGCTGATCTCGAGAAGAAGCTGGATGAGCTCATCAATGAGGTGAAGAACCTCAAGACCGAGCGTGGTGATTCCAGGAAGTGAAACCAGGGCGGCCCGGCCGGTGAAATGCCGGCCGAGGCCATTCCCAATCGGCGGACGGCCAACTTCTTGAACTCAATCCCGGACGAACAGGGAGCGGAGCGATCCGCTCCCTGCTTTTTTTCGATCGCCAAGTTGAGGATAGGGAGCGCTCCGCTCCCCACTCACCTGGAAGAAATTCCCAACGCCCGGGTGGCCTCTGATCCACCCGGACGAAAATCGCTTTAGCCATTCCCAAGCCGTGGTGGTTCAGCCGGAGGAAGGAGGGCGACTCTAGGTCCAGGTCGCGTGATCTGCCGCTTATGATACCGGCAGTCCAGCCCATCCAAAGCATCGAGAAAGATTCACAACAGCCCTTCGGCACTCAGCGATTCCCGCAACGTCACCGCATCTGTCCGGCGGCACGCTCGCGAACGAATTGGGGTAGGCGAGTCGACATTAGGCTAGCGGACCGCCTGATGTTTCTTCAATGACTGGCGCGCCTTCGAGTGCATCAGGTCAAGCAGATAGCTAACGCGACGGTAATTATCCATCTCAGCCCGCTCATCAGGGGTGAGCCGATCCTCCTGATTCCGCGCAACCAACTCATGCATGCGGTTAAGATCGCGACTCTCAAACCGGATTCGAAGTAGGCTCTCGGCCGCGTCAGCCGTGAGGTTTTCGTCTTCCGGGCGAATCAGGCGGGATAGGATTGCCGCTTCACTGGTCAGGGAGACACCGGCTTCGGTAGTCATAAAGCCATTCCATACCACCAGTTATAACGAGCAACAACATCACCATTCTAGCGAAAGCAGTCCGTTTTGACAACGGAAGAGAAAGCCTTTGAATGGAAACCGATTTTAGAGCGTGTGGACAACTTCTGGGAGATCTCGGCTGTCCTAAAATAGTTGGCCCACCAAGATGGACCATAGGTAAGTGAAGACGACTGGCGAAGTTCGAGACAGCGATGAATGGGTTACAGGAGAAAACCCGAAGGCAGGTTGAGTGGCCGTAAACAGTTCCGCACGCCACTCAACCCGCTCCTAACCTCGGTTGTTAACCCAGTGGTGATCCCCACACCCTTAGGAAACCCGGCAGACGAAGCACTTCAAGTATTCGGTTTCCAGGCAGGAGGCCGAGACCGGGTGGTCGGGGGCCTGGCCGCGTTGCTCGAGGATCTGGATCGACCGGCCCGAGAGCTCGGCGAGTTGACCGATGAGGTCGGCGAAGAGTCCGCGTTCGACGAGTCCCGAGCAAGAGCAGGTGACGAGTATCCCGTCGGGCTCGAGTACGTCGAGGGCGGCGCGATTCAGGCGGAGATAGCCCTTCAAGGCGTCTTCGACACCACGAGGGTGGCGGGCAAACTTGGGGGGGTCGCAGATCACGACTCCGAATCGGTCGCTACCGCTTCGGATGGTCTCGAGGGCGTCGAAGACGTCGGCCGATTCGAACCGCGCCTTACCAAGCTGGTTGAGCACGGCGTGATGGCGGGCCACTTCGATCGCGGTCGAGGAGCTATCGATGCCGAGTACCGACTCCGCACCGCCGTGTTTGAGGGCATTCAGTGCAAAGGCACCGGTATACGTGAAGAGGTCGAGGACGCGTTTGCCTTGGCAGTACTGGGCCACGGCCCGGCGATTCTCGCGCTGATCGAGGTAGAAACCGGTCTTCTGGCCCCCTTTCAGATCGACCCAGAAGGTCAGGCCGTTCTCGCTGATCTCCACCGGGGCCGCTGGCGGAGTGCCGTGGAAAACGTCCTCGTGCGGGCGGATCCCTTCCTGTTCAGCAGTCGTCCGATCGGGTCGGGACAGGATCCCCTCGATGTCCGGTTCCTGGGCGAGGAGGCCCAGCAGCAGCTCGCGGCGTTCGAAGAGGGCGAGGCTCGTGAACTGGACCACGAGCCAACGATCGTAGCGGTCGACCGTGAGGCCCGAGAGGCCGTCGGATTCGCTCGCGATGAGACGATACCCAGCGCCCGGCCCTCCCAGGTGGAGAATCTCGCGCCGCAGGCGGACCGCCGCCGCGACGGTCTTCGCCCAGAACTCATCGTCGAGCGCCCCGCCGTCCCAGCGGTAGAGCCGGACCCGGATGGCGCTGTTGGGGTTGAAGAGGCCCCGGGCGATGAACTGGCCTTCGTGACTGAAGACCTCCACCTCGGAACCCGGCTTCGGCTCGCCTTCGACCCTGGCGATGGAGGTCACGAACAACCAAGGGTGACGCGCAAAGAAAGGGCGCGCTCGACGCGGCTTGACGATGACTCGGGGAAGGCTGGCCATCTCTGGGATCGTCCTCTGCAAAGAAGTCGGAACGAGGAGGCAATGGAAGTAGGGACCGCCCTTGACCGATCATCGCTCATCGCGGAAAGGATTCGTACGGAACGTATTTGGCGTCGGCGAGTCGAAGCGTGCGGCTGGTTCTCCGTCACCGCTCGCCTTCCGGGGAACGACTGGTCGCCTCGAATTCGGCGAGGTAGGCCAGCGTGCGATCGAGCTGATTCTTCAAATGCCGAACTCTCAGCATACTCTTGATCCGGCACAACAGCTCGACCTTGTTGACCGGTTTCGTGAGGAAGTCGTCGGTCCCCGCCTGGACGCCGCGTTCGAAGTCGGAGGCCTCGTTCAGCGCGGTGACCATCAGAATCAGGAGATCCTTGGTGGCGGGGTTGGCGCGGAGTTTCCGACAGACTTCAAAGCCGGAGAGGCGCGGCATCATGACGTCGAGGAGCAGGAGGTCGGGTTGGAACTCGGCGACCACGCGCAAGGTGTCCTCACCGTCGAACGCGGTCCGGATTTCGCAGTCGACATCACTGAGGTAAGCCTCGAGCAACTCCACGTTCTGGAGGTTGTCGTCGGCGATCACGATTTTCGGGGGACCTTTCGGCTGATCCAAGGCAGGGTCTCCTGGGGAGCATCCGACCAACTGCCCCGAAATCCCTCAAATCAAAAAAAGGGATGTGTCTTGCAGACTGAGCAGGACGGTAATCGAGTCGGAGTCGCGGCGGCGTTCGTTCGTGAACCGCCTGATTTTAACCGGAGTGGCCCCTCGCCGAAACCGGAATTGTGGGCGAACTCCCTCACCCACGAGTGTGGATGATGGCTGATATCGGACGACTGTCGCTTGCCGAGTCGCAGGAACGTGCTAAAATTGCCAGTAACGCGTTGCTCTCCTGAGAGAGTGGCTCTCTTTGGGACGCGACATGCGCCCTCTCCGTGCGAGGAGGCTCGTCCGTGCCCTTACGTGAGATCGACCGACAGTTGATTGATCGCTGCCTCCGGAAGGAACCCGGAGCGTGGAATGATTTCGTCGATCGGTACATGGGACTCATTTACCACGTGATTCATCACGTGTCGCATGCTCGCAGTATCGTACTTTCGCCGGCGGACATCGAGGATATTGCCGCCGAGATCTTTCTCGAGATCGTCGACGAAGATTATGGCGCGTTACGCCGTTTCAAAGGAGCGAGTTCGCTCCCGACCTACTTGACTGTGGTCGCGCGGCGCATTTGCGTCAAAGAAGTCATCAAGCGTCATCGTGAAGCCGAACTGGGCCATATTCAAGCCCATCGGTCCAGCGTTGACGAAGACGCATCGGGCGAAGCCGAGGCCATCGTCACGGCAGAGGAGGTCGAGCGCATGCTCGAAACCCTTTCCGAGCGCGACGCCGAGATCGTCCGGCTCTATCACTTGAAATATCTCAATTATCGTCAGATCGGCAAACAGCTCGGCATCCCCGAGAATTCCGTCGGCCCCATCCTGGCCAAGGCGCGCAAGCGTCTCCGGCGGACGGCCGAGCAACGAACCGGTTGATCGCAAACGGAACCAAGGCGGGGAGCATGCGACCAGGCGTTCGCCTTGGTTTCGCATGTTCCCCGATTTTTTTGCGCCCAGCTGACTGATGACGACGTTCTTAGTAGCGCTCGAAGCTCGAGTTCGACGCCCTCCACCCCGACGAAACTTCCGGCTTGGCGAAGCTCGGTTCCGGAGCGGTGGGCAGAGCAGGGCCGAGCAAGTCGTCTCGGAGCGAGGTGCGTGTCGCCGAGAGCGCCACCGGGTCGAGTTCGGTACGCATCGCCCCGTCGACTCCAAGCGGGGCGGGCTCGGGCACACCCAACTTCACCCCCGTCGGCGGAGCGGGAAGCGTCTCGCGAAGCGTGGTCGGCCCCTGACTTTGCTGAGGCTTGATACCTGCGGCCAGGTTTTCACGCTCGTAGCCTTGCCTTGGATCTTCCACGAAGAGGGCCGCGTACCTGTCGGCAGGGAACTCCTCGTTGACCTTGGTCGACCCCTGGGCAAAGTTGACGCCTAGGTTGAGCGGATTGTGCCGATCGGCCATCCACTCGAGCTTCATCTTCTTGGGAAGGTAGACGGTCTCGTCAGGGTGACTCCCATCGGGAACCTTCAGGTAATCCTCAATAACGGCCCGAGCAATCAGCGTCTTTGCATCACCCGCGAAGAGCTGATGCTCCTTAACCCGGTGAGTTGACGCCGAGAGGATCGTCACGCGAGTGACCGTGTCGCCCCCCGCACGGACCGGACGGTGGGTCAGGACCAGGGTGTCCGGTTCCTTCCCTTGGGTCACCTTGCAACCGGCAGCTTCACTGTCACTGATGACGCGAAGGCCCAGGGCCTCCACAATCCACTCAGGCTGGAGCGTGGCGGGAGAGAGCGGCGTCTTACCCGACTCGTCGTAGTCGCAGTAGAAGACCTTCTTTTCCTGGTTGTCCTTGGTCCAGAACCAGAATTTCTCGTCGTTCGACCCGATGTCCGCCACAGCGCCGGCCGTCGAATTCACTTCAAGCCGGAAGTTGCGCGGACGCTCCAAGGCGAGGTAGCCATTCGCCCCCCCCGACCGCCGCCCGGTACTGACCGTGAGCGACGGCCGCGCCGAAATCTTCTCGATTCGTTCGGCGTTCCGGTTGTGCTCAGTAAGGAGAGTCTGGGCATCGATTTGCGGCTTGACGGCGACGGGAGCCTGGCGCGCAAGGTTATCGACGCCAGCAGTCCGGCAACCGGCTTGGACGACGAGCAACAGAGTCGCAAGAGTGACAGGCCGAGCATACCTCATACAGAGTCCTTTCCGGTCGGAACGTCGACCGGCGACAAGGCAGTCTCTCGAGGGGTGCATCGCGTTGGGGATGATAGGCCTTGCGACGGGAGGGGGGAGGTTACCCCAATCCCCCCCGCCGGGCAAGCCGGATTCTTCTTGTCACGCCATCTCACTTCACCGATTGATGGATCGACCAAGTCCACCCTTCTCAATGACGGAGAAAGCGCTCGAGGGCGTCGAATCCACGTTCGAGCGTGGTCAAATCCGTCGCGAACGACAATCTCGCGTACCCTTCAGCCCCAAACGCCGAGCCCATCACCAGCGCCACATGGGCCGACGAGAGCGCGGTCAGGCAGAACTCGGTCGAATCCCCGATCACCTTCCCCCCCAGTGTACGACCGAGGTGGGCCGAAATGTTCATGAAGGCGTAGAACGCCCCCCCGGGAGCAATGCAAGTCACGTCCGGCAAGGCGGCGATCCGCTCAAGCACGTACGCGCGTCGCTTCGTGAATTGCGACTTCATCGCGACGACCGAATCCTGCGGCCCCGTGATCGCCTCGAGCGCGGCCCACTGGCTGACCGAGCAGGGGTTGCTCGTCTCCTGGCTCTGAATGTCCCCCATGAACTTGGCCACCGGTGTCGGCGCGATCGACCAGCCAATCCGCCAGCCGGTCATCGCGTAGGTCTTGCTGACCCCCGAGATCGTGATCGTCCGATCGGCCAGCCCCGGCCGGAGCGTCGCGAAGCAGGTCGCTTCCGCATCGCCATAGAGGAGCTGCTCGTAGATCTCGTCGGAGAGCACGCCCACCTGGTCCGACTTCAGCACCGCGTCCGCCAGGGCTTCGAGCTCGGCTCGGGTGTAAACGACCCCCGTCGGGTTCGACGGGCTGTTGATCATCAAAAGCTTGGTGCGCGGGGTGACGGCCGCCAGGAACTGCTCGGGGGTGAGCTTGAACTCGTTGGCCTCGGTCGTCTGGAGCACCACGGGCGTGGCCCCCGTCAGCTTGACCAGGTCGGCATAGCTGACCCAGTAGGGGGCGGGGATAATCACCTCATCGCCCGGCCCGCAGACCGCCATCAACGCGTTGTGGATCGAGTGCTTGGCACCGTTGGAGACGACGACCTGCACGTCCTGCGTCGGCAGACCGCGGGTCTCCGAATACATCTTGGCCAACGCCTGGCGAAGCTCGGGGATTCCCGAGGGGGGCGTGTAGTGGGTCTGGCCCGAGCGCATCGCCTTCAAGGCCGCCTCTTGAATGTTCTCCGGCGTCTTGAAGTCAGGCTCGCCCAACGCGAAGTCGAAAACGTCGACCCCCTCGGCCTTCAGTCGCTTCGCCGCTCCGGCCATCGCCAGCGTCGCCGAGGGGGCAATCGCACTCACCCGTTCGGCCAGTGTCAGAGACATCGCGCCAGTTCTCCTGAAAATCAATATGCGGACATGGTGCCTGATCAGGCTCGCGGGTAGCCAGGCTCATCGCCTTCGACTTCCCCCCTCATAACAAAATTCCGCTTCCACCCTATCACGGAATCGGAGCCCCGTCACGCCCTGACTCGAGCGCGCCGGCCAGGCGCAAGACACACCGAGCCGCCCACAGGTTCCCGCCAACCTCGGACCGCATTCACGCACCCAAACTCCCTAGCCAGCACATTCCGAAATATCGACAAACTCCACCCTGAATCCGCCATTTCTTTTGCCCCCCGAGATTTCGGAATGATAAGATGAGTGAGAACGGCAAGCGATTCATTTTGAGCGGAATCTTTTCGGAGAATTGAAGAAGGATACGCTCGGGAATGGTAGGTAGCGCGGTCGATCAACTTCGGTGCGATTGATTTGGGCGGTAATGTCCCGAATTGATGCGAGTTGGTGAGTGCATCGGCTCGCCTTAAGATAAGAAATAGGGTGCTCTCACACGGAATGGACGGGCCGGGTGAGGGTGTTTGAATGGTGGCGCTTTAAAAAAAGGGCGCTTCGTCCTCGGCACCAATGGCTTGGCAATCATTGGGGGTGGGGGAGATCATGCACCGCGTGGTGGTCACTGGCATCGGGATTGTGTCGCCCAACGGGATCGGTCGTCGCGAATTCAGCGAGGCGATCGTCGAGGGGCGATCCGGCGTAAGCTACATTGAGAGTTTCGACACGACCGGTCTGGCGATCAAGATCGCAGGCGAAGTCAAGAATTTCGATGTGATGCCCTTCCTGGGCGACCACAAGAAGAGTGCGAAGTTAATGAGCCGCGCGGTCCGCTTCGCGGTGGGCGCGGCGGCCCTGGCCGTGACCGATTCCGGCCTGGATGACAAAAAGCTCGACCCCTCGCGATTTGGGGTTTGCATGGGGACGGGAATCACCCCCATGGACGTGGGCGAGCTGGTCGAGCCAATCCGACGCTCGATCCGTCCCGACGGCTCGTTCGACATGGGCCAATTCGCCCAGGCCCGGGCCGAGTCGATGTTCCCGCTCTGGTTGCTCCAGCATCTGCCCAACATGGCCGCCTCGCACATCTCGATCCTGCATCATGCGATGGGGCCGAACAACACGATCGTCACGGCCTGCGCCGCGGGAACCCAGGCCGTAGGGGAAGCGTTCCGCCTGATCGCACGAGGCGACGCCGACGTGATTCTCGCGGGCGGCTGCGATAGCCGACTCGACCCGCAACTGCTGGTGGCCTACAACGCGATGAAGACGGTCAGCGCGTCGGTTCGGTCTCCCGCAGAGGTTTCCCGGCCGTTCGACGGCGAGCGCGACGGCTTCGTCCTGGGCGAAGGGGCGGCAGTGCTCATGCTCGAGAGCCTGACCAAGGCCAAGCGGCGCGGGGCAACGATCTACGCCGAGATCAAGGGATACGGCTCGTCGTTCGACGCCTACGGCATCACAAGACCGGAGCCGGAGGGGAGGGGGGCCGCGATTGCCATGACGGCCGCACTCCGCGAGGCCCGCGTCGACCACTCCGCCATCGACTACATCAACGCCCACGGGACCAGCACCCGGCTCAACGACCTGTCGGAGACTGTGGCCGTCAAACGCGTCTTCGGCCATCGTGCGGGCTCGATCCCGATGAGCTCCCAGAAGTCGATGGTCGGCCACCTGATCGGTGCCTCCGGCGCCCTCGAGGCCGCCGCAACGGCCATGTCGCTCCAACGCGGGGTCGTCCCTCCCACGATCAACCAGGCGACCCCCGACCCGGAATGTGACCTCGACTACGTCCCCAACACCGCGCGGGAAACGCCGTTGCGGCTGGCGATCTCCAACAGCTTTGGATTCGGCGGCCAGAACGCCTCTCTCGTGATGTCTCACTTCTAACGTCGTCGACCTTCGAGAATTTAGGCCGGCCCGGTCGTCATTCCCCCCGCCGACTCGGCCATTGCGACTTGTAGAACAACTCTCGGGTCACGTCTCGTCATCGACAAACGAGCCGTCTTCCCCAAGACAACGCGCACTCACCCCGATCCGCGTATTCATCGACATTCCGACGATTTCCCCTATCTCAACGTTTCACCACAATCGCGATGACGGATTGGCCGCGATCGGCTACCATGCCGCCCGTTGTCGCTCATCGCCCCGAATCTCTTAGGAGCGCTTTCCCCCCATCATGCGCTTCCGATGGCAATGGACTGCCTGCTTGATCGTCGGCCTCTTCCCATGGCCGGAACGCCCCGTTGCCGCGGGTGAGGTTCCTGTCCGTGCGTCGACTCAACGCGCTCGGCTGACGATCCCGGCCGGCTTGCCCCGCTACGAGATCGACGCGAGCCTGGACCTCAGCCGGAAGCTGGTGACGGCTCGCGAGCGGGTTCGCTTCACCAACCGAAGCGCCGTGGCCACTCGCGAATTGGTCTTTCACGTCTACCCTCGCTATAAGATGAAGGAGGAGGACCGCCCAGCGCTCTCCAAGACGCTGGAGGTGCTCCGACTCAGCCCCGAAGAGTCGATGGACGCCGAGGGAAGGCGCATCAACATAGACCGGGTCCAGGTCGGTGGCCAGTCGGCCCCCTTCACGTTCGATCCGGACGTCGACACGGTCATGATCGTCCCGCTGGCGCGACCGGTTGGGCCGGGGGAGATGATCGTCGCCGAGATCGACTTCAACGTTGAGCTCCCCGACATCTGGGGACGGTGGGGACACCATCACGGTCTCACCTACCTCTTGAATTGGTATCCGGTCCTCGCCCACCACGATGACCAAGGCTGGGAGCGAACGCCTTACGTCCCATGGCACCAGCCCTGGCACCAGGAGGCGGGCCACTACACCGTCCGGTTCGACTCCCCCGAGGGGCAGGTGATCGCCTCCTCGGGCCGGATCACCGACCGCAAACCAGGGGCTCCCGGCCGACAAGTCTCGACGATCGTGGCCAGCCCCGCGCGTGACTTCGCCCTCGTCTGCTCCGACCGGTTCGAGGTCCGCGAGCAACAGGTCGGCCCCACCTTACTGCGGGTCGTCTCATTGCCCGAGCACAAGGCCAACGCCGAGAAGGTCCTCGAGTACGCCGCCGAGGTCCTCCCGCTCTACGAGCGCTGGTTCGGCCCTTACTTCGATGACGAATTCGAGATCGCCCCGTCCTTTTTCGGCTGGAACGGCAACGAGTGTTCGGGCCTGGTCCTGCTCGACGACCGGGTCATGCGGGTCCCCTCCTCGGGCGAGCGCTACATCGACCACCTCGTGACCCATGAAACCTGCCACCAGTGGTTCTGGAACGTCGTCGGCACTGACGGATATGCCGAAACGTTCATGGATGAAGGGCTCGTCAACGCCTTCACGGCGATCCGCCTCGACGAGAAGTACGGCCGGAACGCCCCGTTGATCAACTGGGGAAAGGGCCTGACCTGGCTCCCCACGATCGGCCGGGAAGACTTGCGGCTGTCGGGCTACTACGGCTGGCGTGCCCGAGGCAACAACGGCCCGGTGATCCAGGATATCAAGTCGATGGGCAACCTGAACGCCTTGTTCAGCCTGGCCTACGACCGAGGCGGCAAGGTGATCGAGATGATCAAGAACCGGCTCGGCGACGAGCGGTTCTTCGCCTTCTTCCGGAAGATTTACCACGAATACGCCTTCGAGACCTTCCACTACGCCGACCTGAAACGCGAGCTCACCGCCTTCGACCCCAGCTTCGACTGGAACCAGTTTCTCGATGGCTGGCTGGTTGAACATAAAGACACAGACTGGGCCGTGGAGCACGTCAAAGTCGACGCCGCGTCCGACAACAACACCGGCGTGCGCTCCGTGACGGTCGAGCTCAAGCAAAGCGGCGAGATGATCGAGCCGACGGTCGTGCTCTGCCGCTGCGGTCCGGACGAAATTCGCGTGCCGATCTGGCCTGACCGAGGGAGCTACGACATCCCAGGGGCTCACGTCGCCCACGTCCCCAAGGAGGATCGCTGGGTCGTAACCGTGCAGGCGCCCTCCGCCCCCTCCCAGGTGATCGTCGATCCCGACCATGCGCTGCTCGACTCGGTCCCCGATAACAACCGCTGGAAACCGGAGATCGCCTGGCGGTTCACCCCCTTCATGACCCCGCTCGACGAGTCGTCCCAGTTCCAGTCCTACGACCGCACCTCGATCGTCGCCGGGCCGTTCATTGACCAGTACGCCCGTGGCGGTTTCAAGATCGGCGCCCAGCGCGTCAACCGCTGGCAGGCGACCGTCTGGGCCGGTGCCGAGCCCGCGCTCCGCGAAGCGATCTTCGGCGGCCAGTTCGCCTTGGTGCAGTTCCCCTGGCCCCACTGGTCGCTGGGCGTCTTCTACGAAGAAGGGCTGTATAACTTCTACAACGACAAGCGGCATTCAGGCGGCCGCGCCTTCCTGCGCTATCGGTTCCTGGAGACGTCAAGCTTCCTGATCGACGACCAAGGGTTTGCGGAGCTCTACTTCGGCACCGGCAACGAGTTCTGGCAAGGCGATGACGGCCGGCCGGTCAACGGCAAGCTCAACGCCGTGGGAGGCCGCTACCGCCTGAGCACACTCTTCCCCTACTGGGACCCCGTCCAAGGGTTCGAGATCGACGCAACAGCCGAGTACGGCGATCGCTCGTTCGGCTCGGCCGCAACCTACGTGCGGATCGCCGGCGAATTCGGGGTCGTCCGCCCGATCCCGACCTGGTCGGGCGAGCCCTCGAAGAGCCGAATCGCCGTCCGCGTCTACGGCGGTTACGGCGGCCCCGACACGGTCCCCTTGTTCCGCCTCGGCGGCGGCCGCCGCCTCCGCGCACTCGACCTCAGCCAGGACATCGGCAGCTCCGTCTGGCTCTCCACTTTCGAGTGGCGCTTCCCCATCTGGCGTGACATCGACCAGGACCTGGTGGACCACATCCTGAGCGTCCGCAACCTGCTGGGAGCCGTCTTCTACGACGTCGGCCAGTCTTACCTCAGAGGCGAATGGAACCCCGTCGTCCACGGCGTGGGCGTTGGCATCCGAGTCGACGCGATCCTCTTCGCCTTCCTCGAACGCGCCAGCCTGCGCATCGACATCGCCCAGCCCGTCGGCGTCGGCCCGGGCCGCAGTCCCGTCCTCTGGTTTGGACTGAACCAAGTCTTTTAGTGAGCACGCGGCTCTAACTCAAGCCACAGCTTCGCTTGCCTCTGGGGGATCGCGGTGCGCAAATCGGTATCAGGTGCGGTCGAAGCCTAGGATCACCCCGACATGCCGTAAGTCTTGATTTAAACCAACGATAGAGCACTCTAAGTCAAGTTTAATGGCAATAAAACTTGACTTCATGAGGTGTGAGAGCGATCCTGATGTTATGGCCACCGACGAAAAATACCGCGCTGCGGCGAGCGCTGCTGATCGAGTTCGCCGCGCGATTGAGGCGGGGGGGGAGAGGATATGGACGGTCCAGGACTTCCAGGGGCTGCCATTTCCCGCCGTAACCCAGACACTTTCGCGCCTTACTCGTCGGGGGGAGATCCAGCGGATCGGGAAAGGCCTCTACTACAAGCCACGTCAGACGCCTTTCGGGACAAGTCGGCCCAATCCGCGACTACTTCGGAGCATCGCAGCGCGGGACCACTCGGTGTTCCCGGCCGGCCTGACGGCAGCCAACCTTCTGGGCTTCAGCACGCAGGTCCCCGCGCGTGAGGAACTCGCAACGATCCAGGGAAGCCTGCCGCGAGCGAAGGTAGGCCGGACGGCATTGATCCATACTCGACGTCCCGAGGCCTGGCGCAGGCTCACGGACCGAGATGCAGCGTTGCTCGACCTCATTCGACGCCGGGCCGAGACGAGTGAGCTTTCCCCGAGGGAGACGGTTCAAAGGCTTCTCGAACTCCTCAAAGAGGATGGGCGGTTCGAGCGGCTTATGGAGGTGGCAAACTCCGAGCCGCCTCGCGTCCGTGCGATGCTTGGCGCTCTCGGTGAGGAACTCGGCATGGGCAAGGCAACGCTCGAATCGCTCCGGTCGAGCCTCAATCCACTCTCGCGGTTCGATTTCGGGCCGCTGTCGGTGCTCAAGGCAGCACGGGTATGGCACGCAAAAGGTCGGAGGTCCGGGTGAGACTCTTCGAGCATGAAGACTTCGAGCAGTTGATTCTCAGTGCAGCAGAGCACCTCGGCTCTGTGGGGCTCACTCCCGGCGCGATCGAGAAGGATTATTTCGTCACCGAAGCGTTACGGCTACTTGCCACAGCCTACAATTCGAAGGTCATCTTCAAGGGCGGAACAAGCCGCTCCAAGGGATGGGGACTGATCCAGCGGTTCTCCGAAGACATCGACATCTTCCTCGATCCAGAGGCCTTCACCCCGAAGCTCGGTAAAAGACCGATCGACCGCGAGCTCGCAAGGCTCAAGGAGGTCGTGGACGCACACCCGGGCCTGACCTTCGTTCCTGAGGAGAGCAAACGGTTTGGCGGCATCGGTCGTAATGACTATTTCTCCTATTTCCAACTCTTCCCCGGAGCGCTACGTAACAGAGTGCTCGTCGAGGTCGGAACCGGGAGCGGCCGGCAACCCACGGAGTTGATCGCTCTCGAATCTATGCCGCCCGTTTCCTCCGGGAGACCGGGATCTCGCTCGGTGCAGAGGATGAGTCCACTTTCACAATGTCACTCCTCCACTTCCGCCGAACCTTCGTCGAAAAGCTCTTCACCATTCACGGGAAGATCGAACAGTATCTCAAGGACGGCAAGCCGCTCGGCACCTATGCCAGGCATTACTACGATCTCTACATGCTCGCTCAACGCGCAGAAGTACCAGCAATGTTGCGTTCGGAAGAGTACGAGCAGCTACGCCTCGATTACGATCGGGTGAGCCGAACTCACTTCCCGAAGCACTACATCCCACCCGAAGGTATGCGTTTCAATCAAAGTGCCGCTCTCTTCCCGACCGGCGAGCTTCGGACCATGGTCTCGGGGGAATACAAGCGACAGTGCCAACTCCTCTGCTTCGGCGACCACCCGAGTTGGGAAAAAATCGAGGAGTGCTTCAGTACACTAAAGGATCTTATTTAAATTAAATGCCTACAAAATCAAATTTTTGCTCTGCCGTATAGGCTTTCGGATGATCGAAGGCGACAGGAAATTTCTCTCGAAGTTGAGAGATAAAAGTAGAGCCTCGTTCTCGAAGGTAGTCGCGAAGGTGGCATGGGGGTTGTACCCAACCCGTGAGACAAAAACCGAGGCAGCCGCTTACCAGTTGGAGACGACCCATGCCCCTCGTGGGGTGCGACGTCGGCATGGGCAGGGAGATGCACCGGTACGGGAAAGGCCGCCTTCAACAACACGAGAAGGAACAGGCCGTACGCCATCTGGCTCGAAATCCGCCGACGAAGCGGATACCAGACCAAAAGGACAACCGCCAGGATCAACGAAGCGTCGACCAGGCTCCGCGTCATGGCATTGGCCCAGAGGACGCTCAAGGCATTGAGGGACTCGACGGATCGCATGATTCAGCCCTCCTCCGGAGTCTGGTTGTCAAGCAAAGCACGGAGGTCGGCCAGTTCGTCGGCCGAGAGCCGACTGTTCTTCACAAGGTGCGTCAGCACAACGCCGGTGGTCCCTTCCAGGACCGTCTCGAGTAACGCGTCGGCGACCCCCAGGAGGGCCTGCAAGGCCGAGGAGGCGGGCCGATAGACGTAGCAGTTCCCCACCTGGGTGGTCGTCAGATACCCCTTGTCGACCAACCGCCGCAACACCGACTTGGCCGTCGAAGGGGCCCAGTCGTAGGTCCGTCGCGTCTCCTCATACACGTCGCGGGCGGCACACTCCTTGCGCCTCCAGACGACCTTCATGACCTTCCACTCAGCCGGAGTCAGCGGTTCCGAGAGCTCTCCGCTCATGGGCGTGCTCCCCATGGGTGAAACAATCAGCCTATCGTCTAAACATCTAGACGACAGGCCAAACATTACACCCAGCTAAGCCGGGACGCAAGTCCCCACGAGAAAAGATTACCGAAGGGAAAGGTGTCAACGCGCATCCCTGCCCATGATGAAAAGGGGATGCAGCGATGCGCCTTGAGGAGGGTCAACGGACGAAAACCGCCACCTTCTCGCCCGGATGGGATCGGCAGGGGACAAGGTGAAAGCGGAGGACTTTCGGCTCAATCCGATAGACACTGAGATCAGGCGGATGAACACAATCTTGTTCGGTCAAGTGAATATCCACCATGCCGGCGTGATACCCGCCGAGCTCGATCCGAACGCGCAAGGAGCTGGGCGAGAGGAGCGCGAACGCCGGGTCGGGTCCGGAGAGGGTCAATTTCGCCTCGGCGGGGGGGCGATCTTCCAGGCAAAGGTTGGCGGGTATGTTCCGGTACTCGATCGGCACGACGAAGGTCTGCTCAATCGTGTTGCCCTGCCGAGCGAACAGGAACCATCCCAGGGCGGCGATGGCCACCGAGGCGACCTTCAGTCCGGAATGTCGCAAAAGGCGCTTCGCCAACCGGGGGCGGTGGGTGGCCGGCCCCGTATCGGCAAGAAACGACCCCAGGCGCAGCTTCAAATCGGCGGCCGACGCGATCTCGACCAGATGCCCGTCATGCGCGATGCTAACGATGCCTCGCTCCTCGGAGACGATCAAGACCAAGGCGTCGGTTCGCTCCGAGAGTCCGAGACCGGCGCTATGCCTCGTCCCGTGCAGCTTCGCCTCTTCGAAGTTTTCCGAAAGCGGAAGCTGCGCGCAGATCCGCACGATCCGGCCGTCGCGTATCACGACCGCTCCGTCATGGCCTGGAGAATGAGGATCGAAAATGCTCTGCATCAAGATCGTTTTGATGGGTGCGAGCAGTTCGATCCCTCCCATCACGCTGTGGTCCAACGACTCACGGCCTTGGAGCACGATCAATAACCCAATGCGTTGCTCCGCGCACTGGAAAGCGAAGTCGACCAGCGGATCTACGTCATCGCTCGCGAGCCGAGATCGATTCGGAGTGCGATAGGGACGCCAGTGCCTCCAGCGCAGAACCGCACGCCGGATGTCCTCCTGAAACGCGATGGCGAAAACGACGAACAACACCAGGCCCGCGGTGCGGAGAAGCATCTCGGTCAAGAAAAGCCCGAAAACTCGGGCGATGAAGTAGGTGCCGACCATAAGGCCCGCGCCCAGCAGCGGCATTCGGTTCGCTGTCGTCCGCAGCAGGCGAAGCACCCCGTAAATCAGTACGGATGCCACCGCGATGTCGACGATCTCAGCGGATTCGATCGCCACGGCGGAGCGAAGGACGGACCAGTCGAAGGTGGTCAAGAGGGCCTCCAACGGCCAAGATCCAGACTCTCACTCCGAACGGCAATGCTGTTGGACAACCAAAAAAGGTGGGCGCGGGCGATCCAACGTTTTGGAATCGTCGATTCCTCTTCCAATTATATAGGACCCTGGTCGACCAAACTCAAGCCGCACGATGTCGCAAGAGCGGCCAATCCACCCCATATGCCCTCTCCCCAAACGACCTCGGAATTGTCGTGGCGAGCGGCGGTCGAGCCGACCGCAAAAGGCGGGAAGAGCAGGAGGGGGAGCCCCGATTGCCCCCGCGTCTCACTGGAATCGCGAGGGGGTCGAACGGACCGGCCGTTAAACGGCCTGCGCCAACACGTCCAGATCATGGACGAACAGAGGAGCGGGGATCGGACAACGGGCGATGATCGACCGATCCGCGAGCAGTTCGGCGGGGGCCGTCCACGCCGAATCGAAGACTTGCGGGTCGGTCCACAGCGGGATCAGACGGTGATCGCCGCGATCGAGGATGACGGCAACCCCATGAACCGTGCACGACGCGCGGGTGTCGGCCCCAATAGCCGCCTCGGGGCTAGGAAAGAGCCTGATTCGGTCGACCTGACAGTCAGACGACGTGGTGGTATAGAGCATGCACGATCTCCCTAATCAGCGGTGATTCATCGCGGTCCATCGATGCGGATCTTGATCGTGTCGACTGTCAACTTCGAGACGGAAGCAGAGCAGTCCATGTCGTGGTTTCTTGGGCCATCCGAACCGACTCAGCGAACGGTCCTCGACGAACCGCGCCGCGAGGGATCGAGAGGCGAGAGCGAAAGCGGTCATCACCCACGGCATTCACCGGTTCAACAACGCAAGGTCACGGATCGACCCGGTGAAAAGAGGCGGCCTCTTGAATGACGCGTTATGAACGCAGGCCACAACTCTTCTAGAGAAGTGTCAGAAAGACGACCGGGGGAGGGGGCGGGTTCAACTCCGTCTCCGAGCTTGGCTTCAGAGACCTGTTCACCCGATTCGACAACCGCCAAGGCCAAAGGTGCTTGTCCCATTTCTCTCGGCTACCACGACCCAAGAACGATACGAACAGCCGAGTTCCTTCTCGCACGAATGAGCAGCGCTCGCCAACCGGGAGGAGCACCACGGGTTCCGCCTTCACGCAAAAGACGACCTTCCCGAGAGCACTCAACGCGATCGGTGGGTTGATTCTAATGACGTGCGAGTCAGATTATCAAGTCCGATTTTTGCCAACATTGATGTTCAATTCCATAGAGACAGAATGCCCAAGAACTCCTAATTTCGTTGCAATTCGCAATCTTTTCGCAACCATCCGGAACCACTCGAGCCCCCACAACAGACTCCATTGCCTTGATGCGGGAGAGAAAAACAGGGCACAAAATCCATCGATGGTAGCACGCAGGATTTCATGCACAGACAACGCTTCCTTACAAGTCGGCCCCCAAGATAGCCACAGCCTCAATCGTGCTCATTTCAAAAAAATAAACAAAGAAAGGGAACCCGGATGGATCCCCTTTTCGGTGGCACGGTTCGTCATTGACGCGGCGCGGGCTCACTTCACAGGAAGTTCGTAGCGGATGAATCCGAGCAGATCCCCTTCCTTGGCTCCATGGCAGGAGGCGCACCGTTTCAGCACAGCCGGGACGATCGTCGCGACGCGGAGCGTTCGCTTAGCCCCCTCGCCATCGACTTCTTCGTAGTACGGTTTGCCCGCTTGCATGGCTTTGGCGGCACGCTTCTCGAAGTCGGTCTGCGGCAGGTTCGCCTCATTCTGAGGCGTTCCCGATGCATCAACAAGCTTGGCCTTATGCCAGCCGTCCTTTTCCATCGCGACGAAGACATCCATGGCGACCTTGATGGCGGGGGGGCCCTCCTCATACCGTTTGGTGACCGAGACCACGGCCGTCTTGTAGAGCGAATCCAGCATCTTGACCTGATCACGGGCACGCGTCAGGGCATAATCCTGCGTGGGCGTTTCGGCCCGCGAATCGGTCCCCGAGGCCAGGACCGCGACGAGCGCCGCGGCCGCCAAGGAAACGAACAGGCAAACGACGCAATACAAGCGACCCCTTCTCATACCGTTCAGCATCAGTTCTCCCCTTCGTTGTTATTTGCGTGAAAAATCGCCACAACAACCGTGACCCGCCGGCGTCACGGAGCCTTCAACGTCACGATCCCACCCGACACCGGACGCAGCGACTCCAACGTCACCCCGTCCAGGTAATCCATCTGCCGACGCTCCGCCTCAGCCAGTACACCCCGCAAGGCACAACCGGGCTGAATCACACAGACATCCGGCCGATCCACACAATCGAGCAGATGAATGTTTCGCCCCTCGAAATCGCGCACCACGTCGCCGACCGTGATTTGAGCGGCCTCGCGGATCAGCTCGATCCCCCCCCCGGGCCCCCGGACGTTCCGGACGTAGCCCAGCCGGCCCAACTGGTGAACCACCTTCCCCAGGTGATTGACCGAGATCCCGTAGAAGGCCGCCAACTCCCCCACGGTCGCTCGCCCTCGCTCCGTGGCCAGGTAGAGCAACGTCCTCAGGGCATAGTCCGTCTGAAGCGCCAGTTTCATCCCGCCGATCCCCGTCACGGCCGATTACCGTATTCCTGCACCAAGAATACAGGAATCAAGTCGTGAATCAAGGACATCCTCATTTTCGAGGGCAGGCCGGTGGGAACCGAGCACTTTTCGGCACGTCGTCGACGCCGCCTTGCCGGTGGGTATGATGGCTCGGCGGCCGGTCGCAAGGGGATCGGCCTCGACCGGCTCCGCGACCGAAAAAAACTGATGAGGATTGACCTGGCATGCTGCGCCGACGCCTTTCGTTGTTGCAGGCGGTCAGCCTGAACATGGCGATGATGGTCGGGATCGGCCCGTTCATCACGATCCCGGAGTTCCTCAAGAAGCTGGACGGGCCCCAGGTCATGATTGGCTGGGTGATCGGGGCCCTGATTGCCCTGGCCGACGGCCTGATCTGGAGCGAGCTCGCGGCCGCCTTTCCCGGCTCGGGCGGGACCTATCACTTCTTCGAGGCAGTTTATGGCGAGTCGCGGACCGGCCGGCTCCTCAAATTCCTCTTCGTCTGGCAGTTCCTCTTCAGCGCTCCGCTCGAGGTGGCCACCGGGGCAATTGGCCTTGCGCACTACGTCGGTTATCTCTGGCCCGCCTTGAAGTGGACGGCCTGGTCCTGGCACGTCCCGGTCTCGCGCTGGGGCACCTTCACCTGGCAGGTTCAGAACGAGCAGTTATTGGCGATCGGCGTGATGCTGGCGATCACGGCGCTCGCTTATCGCCGGATCGAGGTGGCCGGACGGCTCATGGTCGTCCTCTGGGCAGGCATGCTCGCGACCGTCGCCGTGGTGATCGCGTCCGGCCTGGGGCACTTCAACGCCGCCCAGGCCTTCGCCATGCCCTCGGACGCCTTCACGCTCGACGCTCGGTTTGCGATGGGGCTGGGAGCCGCGGTCGGAATCGCAATGTACGACTTCCTCGGCTACTACCAGATTTGCTACCTGGGCGACGAGGTCGACGACGCCCCACGGACGATCCCCCGCGCCATCCTGATCTCGGTCGTGGCCGTCGCGCTCGTCTATTTGACCATGAATGTGAGCATCCTTGGCGTCCTTCCCCGGCAGGAGGTGATCGCGTCGACGCACGTCGCCAGCGACATGATGCAACGGCTCTACGGCTCGAGCGCCGCGCAAGTCGTCACGACGATGATTATCTGGACGGCGGCGGCCTCCACTTTCGCGGCCTTGCTCGGCTACAGCCGGGTCCCTTACGCCGCAGCCCGGTCGGGCCACTTCTTCAAGGGGCTGGCCCGGACCCACCCGACCGGCCAGTTCCCCCACCGCTCCCTGCTCCTAGTCGCCGGCTTGGCGACGCTCGCCTGCCTGGCTGACCTCGTCACGGTCATCGAAGCCCTGCTCACGTCGCGGATCCTGATCCAGTTCGTCGCCCAGATTGCCACGGTCTTCTACTTGCGTACCCGTCCCGACCTGCGTGAAACGATGCCGTTCCGGATGTGGTTCTTCCCGCTCCCCGCCCTCTTTGCCCTGGCGGGCTGGCTCTACATCTTCGGAACCTCGAGACCCCAGGTGATTCTCTACGGGCTCGGTTCGCTGGTCCTCGGCACGGTCGTCTTTTTGGTCTGGAACCGGTTAGCGGCAAAGTCGCGCCTTGACCTCACCCCCGTCGATTGAGACCCTTGTGCATAGCCGGATCGCCCCCGAGCCAGGGCTCCGGTGCCAGGGGGAGAATTCGCATTCAGTGTGGAGAGGAGATCCGAATGCAGCGTCTGTTCCTAATGATGACGGGTTTCCTTTTACTTTCAGCCTCACCAACCCTCGCTAAACTCGAAGTCGGAGTCGCGCGTGTCGACATCACACCCGACTATCCGATTCGACTCCACGGCTATCTCGCCCGAACCCAGGAATCGCGGGGCACGGCCCAGCGGATCTGGGCCAAAGGGCTGGCGATCGGCTCAGGCTCGAAGGAAGGGCGGCGCGTCGTCCTCGTCTCGGTCGATAGCCTGGGCGTTCCCTTCGAAATCGTCGAAGAAGTCGCCAAGCGGCTCCAGGCGAAGGAAGGAATCCCCAAGTCGGATTTCGTCGTGGCCGCTTCGCATACTCATAGTGCGCCTTGCTTGTCCGGAATCGCGCCGAACATCTTCGGCAAGAAAATCAGTGACAACGAGTTGGCGACCATCGAGCGCTATACCCGGGAGTTGACCGACAACCTCGAACGGGTCAGCCTCGCCGCACTCAAAGATCTCCGCCCGGGGCGGCTCGATTGGGCCCAGGGGCGCGCGGAGTTCGCCAGCAATCGGCGCACTAAGGGAGGGCCGGTCGACCATTCCCTCCCGGTACTCCGAGCGACCGACCTCGACGGCAAGGTCCACGCGATCCTCGTGAACTACGCCTGCCACTGCACGACGCTCGACCCGAATGACAATAAGGTCAGCGGCGACTGGGCCGGCTTCGCCCAGGAAGCGATCGAACACGACCATCCCGGCGCGATTGCCTTGACGGTCGTCGGCTGCGGCGCAGACTCGAACCCCCTGAAACGGCTGGCCCCCGATGGCGCCCAGGTCAACGGCCGCGCGATCGCTGACGAAGTCAACCGACTCTTCAAGCAGGCCGCGAATCCATCCGAATCCCCCTGGCGGAACCTCGAGGCTCCCCCCTCCCAGATGCCAGGCGCAGAAGTGAAGCTTCCCCTCGACACGCTGCCTACGCGATCCACGCTCGAAAAACTTGTCGAGGCCGGCGGCCCCCCCGGCTACGCCGCCTCGGTCCAGCTCGCCAAGCTCGATCGCGGCGAACCGCTCCAGGCCGAGGTCAACTATCCGGTCCAGGTCTGGGCCTTCGGCAACGAACTCGCCATGGTCTTCCTCCCCGGCGAAGTCGTCGTCGACTACGTACTCCGGCTCAAGCAGGAGTTTGATCCGGCCAAGCTCTGGGTGACGGCCTATGCCAACGACGTTCCCTGCTACATCCCCTCCGAACGAATCCTCCGTGAAGGAGGCTACGAGGGGGGCGGGGCAATGATCTACTACGCCCGACCAGCCCCGTTCAAACCGGGCATTGAAAACTTGATTATTTCGACAGTTCACAAGTTGATGCCGGCGGCATTCCAGGCCAAAGCCAAGACTAAGGCCGACGACAACGTGAAGGCCCACGACGACGCCCCCAAGGCCAAGTCGCCCGAAGAGGCCCTGAGCGCCATGCGGGTCAAAAAAGGGTTTCGGGTGGAACTGGTGGCGTCCGAACCCCTGGTTCTCGACCCGGTCGCGATCGACTTCGGCGGCGACGGCAAGCTCTGGGTCTGCGAGATGCGCGACTATCCGGCCGGCATCGACGGCAACTGGAAGCCCGGGGGAGTCATCAAAGTCCTCGAGGACCGCGATGGAGACGGACGCTACGACACCGGGACGACCTTCCTCGAAGATCTCGCCTTCCCGACGGGCGTGATGGCTTGGCGGAAAGGGGCCTTGATCTGCGCGGCCCCCGAGATCATCTACGCCGAGGACACCGACGGCGACGGCAAGGCCGACGTTCGCAAGGTCCTCTTCCGCGGCTTCGCGACCGAGAACTACCAGGCGCGGGTCAATGGACTCTCTTACAACCTCGACAACTGGGTCTACGGCGCCAACGGCCTGATCGGCGGCACGATCCACGGCACGGCGACCGGCCGCGAGATCAACATCGGCGGCCGTGATTTTCGAATCAAGCCCGACACCGGGACGATGGAACCCGCCTCGGGCCTGACCCAGCAAGGGCGAATCCACGACGACTGGGGCAATCAGTTCGGCAACACGAATAGCGACTGGCTCCGGCACTACCCGTTCCCCGACCAGTACGCCTCGCGGAACCCACGAGTCGCAGCGCCAGGGCCAATGGTCTACGTCGCCCGCGACCCCGACAACGCGCGGATGTATCCCACCAGCCGGACCCTTGAACGGTTCAACATGCCCGAGAGTGCCAACCGTGTGACCTCGGGCTGCGGCCCGATGATCTATCGCGATACATTGCTCGGCGAGGCCTTCACAGGAAACTCGTTCACGTGCGAACCTGTCCATAACGTAGTCCATCGCGAGGTTCTCTCACCCGATGGGATCACGTTCGCCAGCCATCGCGCTGCGGACGAAAAAACGTCGGAGTTCCTTTCGTCGACCGACAACTGGTTCCGCCCCGTGCAGGCGCGGACCGGGCCGGACGGAGCAATCTGGGTTGTCGACATGTACCGATCCGTCATCGAGCACCCGCGTTGGATCAGCCCACAGCAGCTCGCCACCCTGGACGTCCGGGGGGGAGACGACAAGGGACGGATCTACCGGGTCTTCCCCGAAGGGGAGACGCCGCGCCCCGTCCCAATCCTCGACCGCCTGACCTCTCCCGAGCTCGCCAAGCAGCTCGATAGCCCCAATGGCACCTTGCGCGACAACGTTCAGCGTCTCCTGGTCCAGCGCGGCGACCGATCGGCCGTGCCCGCCTTGAAAGAAGTCGCCGCTCGGTGCAGCCGGCCCGAAGGCCGGATGCAGGCACTCTGCACGCTGGATGGCCTCGAGGCACTCGACGCGGCGGCGATCATCCAAGGACTGGCCGACTCCGCTGCCGGCGTCCGCCGCCAAGCGGTCCGGCTCGCGGAGCGAAGACTCGGCGACGACGAATCGCTTGCCAAGGCGATCGCCGCAATCGTGTCCGACCCCGACCTCGGCGTCCGCTATCAACTGGCCCTGAGCCTGGGCGAGTGGAACGATCCGAGGGCAGGGGAACTGCTCGGCCAGCTCGCCCAGCGGGATGGGAACGACATCTGGGTCCGTGGCGCGATTCTCAGCTCGGCCGTGAAGTACCCGGGGCCGATCCTCGCCGCCGTGGTCTCCGACAAGGCCGATCCGCAGATCCGGTCGGCCATGATCGGCCCGCTCGTGACCACGGCCACCTCCGCGCGTGACGCCGCCGCGATCACGGCGCTCGTCGACTCGCTGCCCAAGCCCGCCAAGGGGGAACCAATCCCCTCCTGGTGGCTCTCCCTAGCGGCGGAACTCTTCGGGTCGGGCAGCGCCGAGGTCGGCAACCT
Organism: Singulisphaera acidiphila DSM 18658; assembly: GCF_000242455.2. GTDB lineage: Bacteria > Planctomycetota > Planctomycetia > Isosphaerales > Isosphaeraceae > Singulisphaera > Singulisphaera acidiphila. The sequence goes on along the minus strand of NC_019892.1, from coordinate 1,729,690 downwards.
CTCCGCCTCCCCGTTCATGAAGAACGTCTTCGCTCATGCTCGCCTCGTCGCCCAGGACGAACAGGGGAAGGGGGCGGATCGGCGAACCGCCATCCGCCTGCTCGGCCACGAGAAGGAGAACCAGGAAGGCGATATCGCCCTGTTGACGACCTTGCTCGAGCCGCGCAACAACGCGGCGATCCAACTCGCAGCCGTTCAGTGCCTGGCGAAGCTAAGCAGCCCCGAGGCCGCCGGTCGACTGATCAGGGCCTGGCCCCAGATGGTTCCCGCGCTCCGTGGGGCCACCATCGACGGCTTGCTGGCCCGACCACAGTCCACCGAGACGCTCCTGTCGGCGCTCGAGAGCAAAGCGATCGGGTCGGCCGAGATCGATGCCTCCCATCGCCAGCGGCTACTCGACCACGCCAACCTGGCCCTGCGCGAGCGGGCCGAAAAGGTGCTCTCGGCCGTCCGGCCGCGCGGCCGCGCCGAGGTCCTGGACGCCTATCGAGCGGCGTCGGAAAAGACCGGCGATCCGACGCGGGGCAAGGCCCTATTCGGCAAGATCTGCGCGAGCTGCCACAAGTTCGACGGGCAAGGGCACGAGGTCGGTCCCGACCTGGCGGCGCTGACAGACACGTCGCCCGATGCCTTCCTGACGGCGATCCTCGATCCGAACCGCGAGGTCGATGCCCGTTACGCCGGCTACACGGCCGCCGTGATCGACGGCCGGGTCGTGACCGGCCTGATCGCCGCCGAGACCGGCAACGCGATTACCTTGAAGCGCCAGGAGGGGGTGCTCGACGTGATCCTCCGGGCCGACCTCGAGGAGCTCAAGACGTCGGGCCAGTCGCTTATGCCCGAAGGGCTCGAGAACGACCTGAAGCCCGCCGACCTGTCCGACCTGATCGCCTATCTCGCCTCAGGAGCACGACGGCCGAAGGTCCTGGAAGGGAACCATCCCGAGACGGTCGTGCAGGCCGCCGACGGCAGTCTTCGCCTGAGTGCCGAGACCGCCCAGGTTTATGGTCCGACGCTGACCTTCGAGAGCCAGTTCGGCAACCTCGGCCTCTGGCAGAGCGCCGGCGATCAGGCCGCCTGGACAGTGCGGGTCGATCGCCCCACGATATTCACCGTCGCCATGGAGTGGGCTTGCGCTGATGAATCGGCGGGGAACGCGTTCCAGGTCCGATCCGAAGCCGTCATCCTTTCAGGAACGGTCGACGGCACCGGCGCGGGGACCTGGTCGCGTTATCGCTCGATCTTCGTCGGCGAAATGACCTTGGAGGCCGGGACCCATCGCATCGAATTTCGACCGGTTGGCCCGATCCGCAACGCTCTGCTCGACCTGAAGGCGGTCACCCTCACTCCGCGTGTGAAGCTCGGGCGCTGACATGCCTTTAGTGTGAGAACGGATCCCGCCAATGCGGCTTCCCCCTGCAAGGCCGGCTCAATCGATCGATTGAGTCGGCCTTGACCCTTTTGGTAAGAAGGGATACTTTGCCACGACTTGGGTGGATACGCCATCAAGACTTCCAGAGATGAGGCGCACGATGCGACGGATCGCGCTTGCGGCCGCGGTACTCTCGGGCATTCAGACCACTGGCTGCATGACGGTCGGACCGATCGCCGGACCCGTCATGAGCGCGACGGCATTCACCTACACGGCCGGTCGGGCGACACAGGACTTCCACTACCCTGCCGCCACGCTCCAGTCGGCGATCACCGGGGCCATGGACGACCTGCGGGTCCACTCGGTCCAGTTGACGCACGACGCCGGAATGCTCGTCTACAACGGCTCGACGGCCGACAATCGCCGCGTCTCGGTCACCATCCGGCCGAACCAGGCCGTCTCACGGATCAGCATCCGGATCGGCTGGTTCGGCGACGAGCCGCTCTCACGGGCGCTGATGGATCGGATCGGAATTCGCCTGGGCGAATTACCCCCCTCGGCCATCCCCGTCGATCCCCCGAGCGAGCCTGCCTCGAATCCCTACTTCTCCCGTGACGCCGTGCCCGACTCGGTCATGCTCCGCGACCAGGCCGACGCCATCTACCGCGACACGCCCGTCCCTTGATCCACGAGAGCCCGCCGGCTCTCCCCTCGCGGAAACATCGTCCCGTAACACACGCAGCCCAGCCGTGGGAAATCACTCCTCCGGCCCGCGTGGGAACGCAAACCCACGGGCTCCCGCAACCGCAAATGTCGCGGCAACCGGCACTACCTATCATTCTTGGACTCACGTTAGTGAGTCGCAAGACTGAATTTATTGAATTTCTCATCTGCTGATAGAGTGTCTTGAACAACCTTGGTTAAGCATGGCCAGAGCCGTCCTGCGAGACGCTCTGCCAAGGTCATCAACACTCGCAAAAAAACAGCGTTTCGACGGGAGAAAACCACTCATCCCTCGTCGCGTCCGACTGTTTTTTGAAGAAGGCTTGAAGGGCCAGCCGCGGCCCGCGACGTCTTTGCCTCCTGCGAAGACGGCTCGCGGGCCGTGTGGCCATTCATCTGAGAAAGTTAGACTTAGCACATGTCTAAGTCTACCTCCCCACGATAAAGGGTCGAACCTGGGGGACGCATCCATGCGACCAGGAGTCGAACCTTATTTTTTCGGACAGAATCCACACAGCGCGGAAGGCGTGTGTGGCTGGATACCTAGGTGGGATCAAACTTTTCAAGGTCAATTGAATCGAACACAACTCGAGTGCGAAGCGAAAGGTGTCGTGCTCTCAAGACGGTCGCCAAAATACGCGGAGATGCCTCGTCCGTCAACCCACTCGCGTCCACTTTTTCCTGAGAACTCTCCAAATCCAACGGATCGACTTTGAGGGTTCAGGGAGTAAAATCCGTGCGAGTCGAACTTGCTCATCAGGTTGCGACATTCCGGCCACACCCCTGACATCGATCAAACAATGCCCTTGCGGACACCCTGACGGGGTGCGATCGTTGGGTATGGTTTCGGGGACTTTTCAAGGGAAAGGCAACGATGACTGTGCGGATCGGCCTGGACCACTACACGATCGCTCACCGTGGCCTCTCGGCGGAAGCCACACTCGAATTTGCCGAAGCCCACGGATTCGACGGCGTGCAGTTTCTCAATCCCGAATTCATCGATCGATCGCTCACCCCAGATCGATTGGCTGCGTTCCGCCGTCGAGCCGACGAGAAGAATCTCTATCTCGAAGTCGGTCTCCCATCTCCCAACCCCGTACGACGCTCACGCCTTGAGGAGCGGGACATCACGGCCGCCGAGCATGCGTGCGATCTGGTCAGGCAAATTGAAGCGATTGCAGCCCTGGGCTGCCGACACGCGAGGGCCTACGTCGGCGATCGCCATGACCGGTTCCGCACCGACGTCCGTTGGGCCGTCCAGCGTGAGGCCACGCTCGAAGTGCTCGCGACCCTCGCCCCCCGGCTCCGCGAACTGGACCTCCAGATCGCCCTGGAGACTCATGCGGACCTGACGGTCGAAGAACTGGTCGCGATGATTGACCGCCTCGGCCCTGACGTCGCCGGTGTGACGTTCGACACCGGGAACCTGCTCATGCGGCTCGACGAGCCACTCGCGGCGGCAGAGCGGCTTGCAGCTCACGTCCTGGCCACGCACGTCAAGGACGCGATCCTCGCCTTCACACCGCGAGGCCTCTGCTGGCAGGCGCGGCCGATCGGATCAGGGATCATCCCCATGCCAGACATCCTGGCCACCCTAATTCACGCAAACCCCCAACTCAACCTATCTATCGAATTACATCCCAGAACCTACGACCTACCTATATTCGACAAAACCTGGCTTTCCTACTTTCCTGACCTTCGTCCCGAGGCGCTTGCCGGAATCGTCGGTCTCGCCGAACGGTGCCATCGCCGGTTCGCCGAGGGGACACTGGTTCGCCCCGAAGTCGTCGAGGCGATCGCCTGGGCCGACCGTGACCTCGATTGGATCGCCAGTTCGCTCGGCTATCTCAGAACGGTCGTCCAGGGCCTCGCTCGTTTCGAGACCCGATCGCCCAGGTAACGATCCGCCGGGGACGTTTTCACTCGCCGATAAGGCGAGCGAATGATTGGAATAAAACCCCATGCGGTGCGATGGCGATTGAGCGGCAAACGCGGAGGGGCGGCAAAACCAAGCCAGGCCGTGAGACGCGATTGCCCCTCCGACGACCCAAGATTCGCGACAACTCTCTCGACATCTCGGGAACGGAATCCCAGCCGATTCTTTGGTGTCCGCACCACCTCACGGAAATGCGCCGAGCCCCAAACGACAACTCATCCTCTCGCTTGAGGAAGTCCGTAATTACAGACCATGAAATCTCAATCAGTTTCGCCAAACAATGATCTTCCTGAATTCTAAGATTCACCGATTTCATCAAACAACTATAAACTTACAATTTTAGTGACCCAGAATTCATTCCATGCAGAATATTCGATCCGTTTGCACATGCACGATTTGATCATTTTCGCACCATCAAGAATCCGGTCACTGTCGACGCGGCATCCTGCAAGGCCGCGTCCGCTTCGAGGGCCAATCGCCCTCGAAGCGAACGACGACGGGGGACTTCCCCTCGCTCATTGAGACGGCTGAACGTTCGTCTGGCGGATCTGGGTTGAGAGGTGGTAGGGGAAACCATCAATCTCGAACTCGAGGTCGGCAAAGAAGGCAACATTCCCGTTCGCGGGGCTCGCCTTGTCGATCGTCATCGTTTCTTTCGGCTCCAGCGCGGTGGACGACCATTTCGACTTGCGGAAGTCGAGCGAGTCAGACGCCGCCTCCCAGACGAGGGCCGACTTGGGCGCGGGGACCGCGTCGACAACGAGGCGCATGGCCCCTTCGTGATCATCGTGCTTCCACGAGAATTTCGGGAACGGCTTGTCGCCGATCGTGTGCCGGAACAAAGCGCCGATGGCACTCATGGCGTAGTGCCGGTTCTGGTCGAGACCGTGGCCGGCGTTGGGCAGGTAGACGACCCACTTCGGCCCTACGAGTTCGTCCCAGTAGAGGTTCAGCGAGTCGAGCGTCCAGTAGGGGTCGTTCGTCCCATTGATCTGTAGCTTCGGCAGGGTCAGCCGACTGCGATAGGTGAACGGGTCAACCATCGCCAGGAGCTCTTTGGCGTTGGGCCGGCTCTCGCGTCCGATCAAACCACGGTCCGTGTAGTCCTGGATCTGCTCACTGAACTTGCCCCCGAAATTCTCGAGCTGATGCTTGTTCTGGGCATCGAGGTTGAGGGTCGGGATGACCATCGGCGCGATCGCCTTGACGCGGGGGTCGGATGCGCCTGTCAGCCAGGTCGTCCAGCCTCGCTTGGACGCCCCGGTGACGACGAAGCGCGTGATGGGCTTGCCCTTGTCTTTGGCAAACTCCTGAGCGGCGTCCATCGCCCTCACCGCACTCTTGACCATGGGGAAGAGCAGGGGCCACTCCTCGTCCTTGGTCTCGAGGTAGCGAACGAAGGTCTCGGCAATCAGCGTGTCCTCGTTCTTGCCGCCGAGCAACGGCTGATTGGGCACTTGGGGAAGGACGATCACGCGTGCCTGGCAGGCTTTGGCGATGGCGAGCCCGGTGAGCAAGTCACCGTCGCGCGGACCATCCCCGACCTTCCCCCCGGTGATGAAGAGAACGGCCGCGTCGGGATAGGCCAGCTCCTTCGGCTCAATGATGGAGAGGTTGTGCGACCAGGTGATCCCCTGCCAGACCTGCGAAGTCATTTTGACCCAGTGGACCGTCGTCCCGTCCGTCGTCTTCGACGACACAAAGGTCCAGGCAAAGGCCGGATCAGCCTTTTTGACATAGTCGTCGAGCCCAGCCCGCGCGGGTAAAGCCCAGCTCACCGCAAAGGCCAGCGTCAGGAAAGAGGAGAGTAGCCCGCGTTGCATCATCGACATCGAGAAGGCTCCGCAATGGAAGTAGGCAAATCCGATCACTGCCCCAGCAAAGAACAGAATGTCCAGCGGGAGACCCCTATTGAATAAGAAGTGCTCTCAGTAAGCAAATTCGAACCGGAAAACAGGCAAGACCAGAGTGCCTTGGGTTCCGGATCCGGAACCCAAGGAGCCCAGGCCAAGGACTTGCCCGCACGGGCTCCGAATCCGGAACCCGAAACACCCGGCAGACGGTCATCATCGACCGAGAATGTCTGCGTTCGTCAACGACTGAGATCGGAGATCAGAAAGCAAATAAAGAGGCCTCCGCTCGGCTCCTTTTTTTCTCTCAGAACGCGTCGGAGCTCAGCACCTCTCCGGACCCGATCGTGTTGAGCCCAATCCACACCACCTGGTTCACCGAGTTTTTTATGAACCGCACCGAGCCGTCCCCCAGCAACGCGTTCACACCGCCGGCGTGACGACTCCGTGAGCCCGCAAACGCATCACTGTCGCTAGCATTATAGTCACAAGGGAGCTGCTGAAGGGGTTCATTGGTGCAGAAGAGACCTTGATTGTTATTGAGATAGTCCCCACCGGTGCCGCTGCCGGGCCTCAGTCCCAAGTAGTCTTTGACCGAGTTCGGAGCATAGCGCGTCATGAACGAAGACCCCCCGGGAACAGTCGTCCACATCGCCCCCCGGATGTCGTTGATCCCCCCTTGGAGAACTTCGCCGACGAACACGGTATTGCTGGTACCGTCGGTGATTGAGGCAAACGTGGTATTCCCCTCGTGGCCAAACGCCGAGCGGAGATATTGCGGACTCAGATCGGAACTACGCCCCGCGCCCCAGTTCGTGTTTCCCCAACTCGCCGCATAATTCCCCTTGCTCATGATCACCCCGCTCAACATACCACCCAAGTAGCTCTGAATAACTTGGAACTTGTTCTCGCGGTCGCTCGGGCATTGAAACGACGAAATCTTCGTGGCCGCCACTGTGGAATTCGCAAAGAAGCCATCAAGGGCGGCCGTTCCCGGTCCAGCCCATCCTTCCGAACCCAGGCTGTAGTTGAACGAGTTGGCCAGGTTGCCTTGCTCGACCTGAGGCAACATCAAGCAGAACCAGGTGGTATTCTGGGCTCCCTGGAATATCTTCGGAAAGTCGGTCGATGCCTGCCCCGGCCTCGGCGCCCAGATTCGCCCCGGTGGAATGCAACTGTGTACTGAATTGTAGTTATGTATGGCGAGTCCGAGTTGTTTCATGTTGTTGACGCACTGGATTCGGCGGGCGGCCTCGCGCGCTGCCTGAACGGCGGGCAGAAGCAGGGCGATCAAGACGGCGATGATCGCAATCACCACCAGCAATTCGATGAGCGTGAAGGCCGAACGGCGCAATCGTCTCATGGATTTCTCCCTGCCCACCTTGGCGGGCAAAAAGGATCGGGACCCCTAGGCCGACTCAGTGGCCGGCACAACAGACCTAAAATCGCGACGATAACGAGAAGACGTGTGGCAGTTGCCAACAATAGAATAATCAACGAGGAATAGTGTGGATACCCCCTTTCCCAAGCGAAACGCAATTTATCACGACTATGACTGAAAAGCGAATCATCAAATCAGAAGGTGCCAATTTCGAAGTTCCCAAGGGTGCCAATTTCGAAATTCCTGAACCCAGCGCGCACCCTGGGCCGGCCCCAGCCTCCAATCACCGACGACCTACCAGTCGTGGATCGGAACCAGGGGGACCAACGTGTCCAAGCTCGCCCCTCGCGTAAAGCCCGGACGCTTCATCCAGGCCGAAGTGCAAGGCCACTCCGATCACGCCTGTCCATGTTTGGGAGACACGAAAGACATGGGAATGGGAGGCATGGATGAGCCCGCCCCCCGGCCGGCGACCCGGCCGGGAATTGCCTGACGGGCTCGAAACGGCGGCGGTTCGGCCTCGCCGAAGAGTCGCCGGGAAGTTTCGCTCACTCCCCCTCGATCGGCTGCTGCGCGTAGACCTTCAGGTAGCTCTCGTAGCGGCCAAAGTGAATTTGTCCCCAGTGAACCGCGTCCTTGACGGCGCATTGGTCTTCGTGGGTGTGCGAGCAGCTCGGGTACTTGCAGAGCGGGATGTAAGGCCGGAACTCGACGAAGTGGGCTTCGACCTCACCGGGGTCGACACCCCAGAGTTCGAATTGCCGAAGGCCGGGGGTATCGACGACGTGGCCCCCCGACTCGAGACGAATCAATTCGGCGGTCGTGGTCGTGTGCTTCCCCTTGGTCGTCCAGTCGGAGACCTCGCGGACCCGAAGGGCGAGACCGGGTTGAATGGCGTTCAGTAGCGAGCTCTTGCCGACACCGCTCTGGCCCGAGAACGCCGTCGTCCCTTCGCCGAGTAATTCCTTGAGCCGAGGGATTCCCTGCCCGGTGGCCGCCGAGGTGACAAGCGTCTCGTAGCCGAGCTGCGTGTAGAGCCCGATCACCCACTGGAACGGGGCAGTGTCGACGAGGTCGGCCTTGTTGAGGATGATGATCGGCCGCACTCCCCCGGTCTCGGCCGAGATCAGGTAGCGGTCGATGAGCGGCAGTTTGAGGCCGGGCTCCGCAAAGGCGGAAACAATCAAGACCTGGTCGACGTTGCAGGCGATGACGTGCTCTCGCCGACGGTAGCCGCGGGTGATCGTCCCCCGGCGGGCCTCAACCTTCTCGATCATCCCCTCATCACCGGCCGCGTTCCCGGGGCGGAACCAGACCCGGTCCCCCACCGCGATGACGTTCCGCCCATCGATTGCGAGCGTTTTGAGGATCCGCCGCACGTGACAGGCCCAGGTTCTGCCGTCGTCCCCCTCGACCATCGAGAGCAAACCGTGGACCCGGATGACACGACCGGTGAGACAGGCGGAGAGATCCACCGACCGGTTCGCCGACGGCTCGGGCGCGCCTGGCTCACCCGGCTTGGGCGTGCCGGCTTCGGCCACGTCCGTGACGATCGTGCGGTGCCGCGACAGGTCCCCCTTGGCGCGCACCCGCTCAGCCGACGCCGGTTCGGCACGGGCCAGATCGTCCTGGCGATAACGACGAGTCAAGTCGTTGGCGCGCGTCCGTTTCTGACGATTCTTCTTGAACGCAACCCGGACTTTTTTCTTCTTCGCCACGCCCGAGGCCTTTCTTGATCGCTCCATTTCGCCTTCACGGCTCAAGGCTAAAGCGAGCGAGGCCCCGCTGTCAATTAGCGCGGTGGCCGTGCCAACGGGACGAAGCGATTCATCCGGCACGAACCCATCCGAAAAGCAATGAGTCTCGGGTCGAACGACGCGGCCATGGCAATCTTGAGCGAGTCGGCTCAGCCTGCCCATTCTCGAGGTGGTGGCAGGCTGATGTCGACCCTACACGAGGAGCCACCGACTTACCCACGGTTTCAGCCCAAAATTCTCCACGAGACCGCTTGGGCGCGGGCCCAGAGCGATCCCGGAGTCGTCGTCAACCGCCCTCAGGCGTTGTTGAGGCGGACCACTGCTCAGCGGGTGTGCAGAGGCCTACGACCTCCCGCCCGAGCGGCCCCGTTGGTTGACGGCTCGTTGAGCACCTGCAAGGCTCGCTTCGAGTTCGACGTCTGAAAAATCCCGACGGACTTGCCCGGCGTCGCACTCGACGCGTAGGCATATTCGACGTTGATGTGCTCCTCCGCAAGCCGCTCGAGAATTCGAGCGAGGGCGCCTGGTTGATTGTCCATGGTGACGGCAAGGACTTCGGCGCTCGTGAACTCGACGCCAAGGGAGGTCAGCACCTTCCGGGTCGATTCCAGGTTGTCGGTCACAAACCGAAAAACGCTCCGCTCGGACTTGTCCATGACCGAGAGCGCCTTGATGTCGAGCTTCTCGTGGGCCATCGCCGAACAGATCTTGGCCAGCCGGCCAGGCTTGTTTTCGAGGTAGGCTGTCACTTCGTGGACGAATTCCATCGAATGGCCTCCAACAGGACAGAGCCTTAAGAAAGGCGTAAACATCTCATCCTGAGTTCACTTTCCACCGGGCTTGCCGGTGGTCCAAAAAAGGCGAGGCGCAATCGCCCGGGCCGGTGTCCGCCCACGTTCGACGGCCGATCACACAGAAAAAAAGGGTCGTGTGCGAACCATCGTGGCGGACTCCAGCTTGGAGCGATTTCACCGCGCCGATTTCCGAAGAATGCCACCGCATCGAAATTCCTAACCGAATTCCAGTCCCACGGTCAGCCACTCAGGAGCCGACCGGGAATCTAGCGGCCGGGAGCAGGGGAAGGCGTGGCGCCTGGCCCAGCGCCCGGCGGCGCGGGCAGGTTGACCCCGGCCGAGGCCGCCATGTTCGGAACCATGCGGCCGCCCATCATCCGGAAGAGTCGGTCGATCGGCGTTTCCGGAGAGATCAGGTTCGGGAAGGCCTGCCGGCTAATGAAACGCACCTCTTGATCATCGACGGCAACCGCGACCGTCGCCGGAAACATCAGGGCTTTCAAGGCGGCCTCCGAAGGCAGCTTCGCCGGGTCGATCCGGAGAATCAACGGGGTGCTCATGGTCTTCGCCGCCCCATCAGGAGCGCCGGGAGTTCCCGGGGCCCCCGGCTGCGCCCCAGGGGCGCCGGGGAGCTGGCCCACGGGGGGAGGTGCGGAAGCCTCGGTAGGGGCCACCGCGCCAGGACCGGCCGCTCCCGCGACGGGCTTGGGCGGATTGAGCATGATCATCTGATTGATCCGCTTCTGCAACTCGCCGGGGAGACTCGCCAGCATCGCGGGGAGCTGCTCTCTCGGGTCATCGAGATGCAGGTAGATCAAATCCGCCGGAACCTGCTCAAAGGCCACGGCCGTTTCGTCGGTGGGGATCCAGGCGGCGTCCTTCTTGATCTCGAGCGCCTGGCGCGCCACCTCGGGCGAGGACGCGATCACCAGGTGTTTCGCCCCCAGGCGAATGGTCGGCCGCAGTCCGGCCGGCAACTTCCCAAGCTCGCTCGGCACGTTGAGCACGAACGACTTCACCTGGCCCGGCATCATCTTGAACTCCGGGGTCGGGAGCGACTCGGGACGACGCCGTCGCGCTCCACCCTCGCCTGGCTCACCGCTCGCGTCCGCTCCACCCGGTGCTGATGCGGGTGCAGGTGCGGCAGCCGCCGCAGACGCCGCCGCTTCCTGGACCCGGTTCCGAATCTCTTTGTTCGCCTCGATCATCAGCGCATCAAGAGCGCGTTCGACCGGCTCCTTGTTATCGAACTCGAACATCAGGACGAACCTGGGGATGGGCGTGTTGCCGAAGACCAACGCCATCGGGTTCAATCCCCCTTTGGTCGCCTCGGCCGCCGTGGGCTTGACAGCTGCCACCGGGGCGGCGGGCGCGAGATAGAAGAGGACCTTCGGACCAAGGTGTGCGAGGAGATCCTTCCGAAGCTGCAACCGCGACTTCGTCTGAATCACTTCCTCGATCTTATCGAAGGTCCCACCGAGCGCGGGGTTCACGGCTTTGGTGACACTCGACAAGGTCGTGTACACGTTCGCCGGCTTCATCGAGAGTGCGGTGAACGTGCTGATCCCGTCGGGCATGGTCAACAGCGACGCCTTGTCGAAGGTCGGCTGATCGAACAGCGCAAGCAATCCCTGCCGAGGGGCCTTGGCCTTGATCCGAGCCACGTTCATGAGCGCGTCGCCCGCGAGTCCCCAACGGTAGTCAACCCGGTCGACCCCGCGAACCTGCATCTTCTCGAAGAAAAGGCTGGCCGCCGACTGCGGCTGATTCCAGGCGGCGGTGTCGACGAAGGCCAGACCGACCGGCTCCATTCCCGCTTCGGGCTTTTCCAGCTCGACTCGGGCGGGATGCTCGATCGCGTTGGGCCGCTTGCCGTCGAGGATCTCGCCGATCACATCGGCGGTCTCGGGCCCGTTCAGCGCGATGACGACGTCATCCTTCTCGACCCACCAGGCCCAGTTCGAGCCAGGCTGGGGCCCGGCCATGACCACGACCTGTCGCCCGGTGCTCCGTTTGGAGACTTGGGGCTTGGTGCCCGTGCCTCCCAGCATGACCAGGAGCCTGCCTGTGATCGGACGAAGTTCCTTGCGAGCCGCGCCTCGGAGCACCAAGACCGACCCCCACTTCGCGGGGTGCTCGGGGATCCCTGCCACTGCGGCCACGAACCCTGACTGGGCGAGATTCTCGACCAGCTTGACGACTTCGCTTCCCGTGACGCGGCGGTCGGGGCGGCTGCTCAGCAGCCGCTCGACAATCTGGGCGCTGACGTCTTCGAGCATCGCCCCCAGCGTGGTCTCGTGGAGCATCTTGTAGGCCGCCGTCTTCTGCCAGGCGTCCTGGTGGGCATCAAGTCCGGCGAATTCCGCGTACAGGAAGAGGTTGTCGCGCGGCGCGTATCGCGCAAGGGGGCTGGTATCGGGCGTAGGCGCAGCCACCGCTTTCTTGGCCGATCCCGTCTGCGCTTCCAGCGTCGTCGAGAGGCCCACGGTGAGGGTCAAGACGCCGCACGACCACTGGAGGAGGCGCAGACCGATCGGAATTCGTCGCACGTGGCGGTCCTTTCGCGAAGACTCGAGAGATGGGGGCACGAGTCGAGGCAAACGGCAAGGGGCGGGAAGGTCGAGCCGGAAAAATAAGGAGGCCTTGGCGGACGTCGCCCAAGGGTCCCGGACCTTGCTCTCACCATCGAAACGATCCAACTGGCATCGTATGATCGAACAGCCCCCGCGCCAACACCCTGCCCACGTCCCTCGTGAAATAGCTGTCCGAGCCCCCGGTTGCGTTTCTTTCTTGAAAAATGGTGAGGCGCCAATCCCGACAGCCGTGGAGCCATACCGTCAGGCTCAAACCTCGCCTCCAGGTCGAACCCGCAATGGGAACCCAAAGGCCCCAGGGACGCGTGCCTGCGGAATTCAGTGACCGTTGGGGATGAGGGGTGAAGGGAGTCGAAGTGTCGGAGGGCGCTTGACAGCTTTTAAGTGGATGCTCTAGGATACTTCGCGCCCGGCCTCAACTGATATGATGAACATCGGATTGGGGCCGAATCCGAGGGGGCTTCCCGAGCCGGACCAAACCTCGGTACGATTGGGAAGAAATCTCCCCAAGGACGTCAGCACGCCTTGTGGCGATTGTTTCGGGATGCGGAGGATGGGCCTCTACCCATCTCTCGGCATCCCGATCTTGTCTTGATATTTCTCTCGTTTCCGCCTCGGAGATCCCCGCATGCGGATTGCCCTGGACGCGATGGGGGGCGATCATGCCCCCGGACCGATCGTCGCCGGCGCCGTTGAAGCCGTCCACGATCAGCCGGGCTTGACCGTCGTTCTCGTCGGCGACCGCGATCGGATCGAGGCCGAACTGGCCAAAGCGCCCCAGGCGGACCTCGACCGCTTACCGATTGTCCACGCCAGCCAAGTCGTCGGCATGGAAGAGAAGCCCGTCGAAGCGCTCCGGAAGAAGCGTGATAACTCGATCTCAAAGTGCTGGGGCCTCATGGCCACCGGCGATGTCAAGGCCGTGGTCTCTGCCGGCAACACCGGAGCCATGGTCGGCTCGGCTTTGTTCAACAACAAGATGTTCCTGCCGGGCGTCCGCCGTCCGGGTATCGCCGCGATCTTCCCTTCGCACCAGGGCCCGATCGTCCTCATCGACGTCGGCGCCAACATGAACGCCAAGGCCGAAGACCTCTACCAGTACGGCGTCATGGGCTCGATTTACGCCGAGACGATCCTCGGGGTCTCCGAACCCAAGATCGGCTTGCTGAATGTCGGGACCGAGGACGACAAGGGAACCGATCTCACCAAGTCGACCCGCGCGATCTACCAGAAGAGCCCGCTGGCTCATCGGTTCATCGGCAACGTTGAAGGCCGAGACATCTACGAGGGCCATGCCCACGTGGTGGTCTGCGAAGGGTTCGTCGGCAACGTCTTGCTCAAAGCTGGCGAAGGGGCCGTCGACTTCCTGTTCGCGACCCTCAAGCAGGAAATGGCCCGCCTCATGAGTGTCGTGCCCGCCGAGTCCGGCCAGGCGATGGCCAGCGGACTCAGCGCACTCAAGTCGCGGTTCGAATACCAGGAATTTGGCGGTGCTCCCCTCCTCGGAATTCGCGGGGCCTGCATCATCTGCCACGGCGCGTCCGGCGATCGCGCGATCAAGAACGCGATTCGGGTCGCGAGCACGATGGCCGACGACAAGCTCAACGCGTTGATCGTCGAGCAGATCGCCGCCGGCCATATCGCCGAATCTTGAGGCCAGCTCGTCGACGGGGCACGGCCGCTCGCGACGTTCAGGAGTCCTGGGTTCCCCCCTTTTTTTTAATTCCTCCGGAGAAGGATTTCCACGCGGATGCTCTCGAACTCAAGGTAGAACGACCCGATGCCCAAGATTGCCTTCCTCTTCCCCGGCCAAGGAGCGCAGACGGTCGGCATGGGCCGCGAGCTCGACAACGAGCTGCCGGCGGCTCGTGCCCTGTTCGACCGTGCGGCCGAGATCCTTGGCTTCGACCTCCGGAAGGTCTGCTTCGATGGCCCGGCCGAAGCCCTCGAATCAACCGACGTCAGCCAGCCGGCGATCTTCGTGGCCAGCCTCGCGGCGCTGGAAGGCTTGAAACTGAGCCAGCCCGACGTCGTCGAGAATTGCCAGGGGGCGGCGGGGCTCAGCCTCGGTGAATACACCGCCCTCGTCTTCGCGGGCTCACTCGATTTCGAGACAGGGCTGAAGGTGGTCCGGGCCCGAGGCCAGGCGATGCAAGCGGCCGCCCTGGCCACCCCGAGCGGAATGACCAGCGTCCTCGGGCTCGACGAATCGGCGATCGACGAACTTTGTCGCCGGGTCGCCGCGCACGGCCGGCTCTGGAAAGCCAACCTGCTCGGTCCCGGCAATATCGTCGTGTCCGGAGAGACCTCCGCGCTGGCCCAGCTCGAACCGATCGCCTCGGAGCTCGGCGCCTCCCGCGTGATCCCCCTGAAAGTTGCAGGAGCCTTTCACTCGGACCTCATGAAACCGGCCGACGACCGGCTCAGCGAGGTCCTGGCCACCGCGTCAATCAGCCCGCCGCGAATCCCGGTCTACTCAAATGTCGATGCGTCGGCCCACTCCGATCCCGCCGACCTTCGGCGGACCCTGGTCGCCCAGGTGGTCGGCGGGGTCCGCTGGGAAGACTCGATGCGGCGGATGATGGCCGACGGCTTCGACACGTTTTACGAGGTAGGGCCCGGACGCGTCCTGACCGGCCTCTTGAAGCGGATCGATCGCAAGACAGGCTGCACGAGCATCCCGGCCCGTTGATCGATTCCGCCCTACGAATCCTTGCCATCCCTCCTCCCGGTCCCCTGGCAGTTCGCTACGAGAGAGATTGGGGTTGTGGGGGCAAGTCAGCCAGGATTATAACGATTCTCAACGTCCCGCCACGGCGAGGTTTTCGGCGAATTTGATCCCCGCATGAGGATGGAAGCGACTATGGCCAGCGGCGATACGCCTTCAGGATGTCGAGTCGATTTGAGCGGTCAGGTGGCGCTGGTGACGGGAGCCTCCCGCGGGATCGGCCGAGCGATCGCGACTCGTCTCGCGGCCTGCGGTGCCAGCGTTGCGGGCGTCGCGCGGACAGTGGAGGGCCTCGAAGAGACCCTCAAGACAATCCGAGACGCCGGGGGAACCGCCGAGGGCTATGCCGCCAACGTCGCCGACTCCGCCGACGTCAACCGGGTCGTCGAAGAAGTCGAAGCGAAATTCGGCAAGATTCATGTCCTGGTGAATAACGCCGGGATTACCCGCGACGGCCTGGTTCTCCGGATGGAGGACGACGCCTGGGATGATGTCATCGACACCAACTTGAAGGGGACGTTTCTCTTCTCAAGGGCCGTCGGCGCCATCATGATGCGCGGCCGCTACGGCCGGATCATCAACATCAGCAGCGTCTCCGGGCTGATGGGGAACCCGGGCCAGGCCAACTATTCGGCGAGCAAAGCAGGGGTCATCGGGTTCAGCCGAACGATCGCCCGCGAGTTGGCCCCCCGTAACATCACCGTCAACGTGATCGCCCCCGGGTTCATCACGACCGACATGACGGACGCCCTCCCCGATAAGATCAAGAGCGAGGTCAAAGACCGCGTCCCGCTTCGAAGACTTGGGACACCCGATGACATTGCCGATCTGGCATGCTATCTTGCCGGAGCCGGCGCAGGCTACCTGACCGGCCAGGTCATCGCCGTTGACGGCGGCATGACGGCCTGACCCAGCGACGAAGAGGAGGGGAGGCCGGGGAAGTGCGCTCCGGCCCCCAATCGAGCGACGACGCAAATCGGCGAGGAGTTGACTCAGGCCGATCCTTCCGTAGACATTGCGGCCGGGGATTGTTAACTTGAGACGTTTTACAGGATCCACGGCCCGGAAGTTCGAAGCCGAGGCTCTTTACGACCGATAACTCTGAGGATGCTCTCGACACGTCCCGGCGGTTTCCGCCGCCGCGATCCGGTCGGGGGTTCTCTTAAAAACGCCACGCCGACGATACGCCTCGGTGCCCGAACGCGAACCGTCATGCCTAGTGGTGCAACCGGACCCGTCTTGAAAGCTTAGACCAGAAATCAGGAGGTTCGCCCGTGTCCGTGGAAGAACGCGTGATCGAGATCGTCAGCGAGCAGATGGGGGTAGCCAAGGACCAGGTGACCCGGGAAACCTCATTCGTGAACGACCTGGGTGCCGACTCGCTCGACACCGTGGAACTGGTGATGGAGTTCGAAGAAGAGTTCGACATCACCATCCCCGATGAAGAGGCCGAGAAGATTCAGACCGTCGGTCAAGCGATCACGTACATCGAGGAACATACGAAGTAATATGGGTAAGTCACGCCGAGTCGTCATCACCGGCATGGGGGTGGTCACGGCCCTGGGCGACACGCTGGACCGATTCTGGTCGTCGCTCTGTGCGGGCCAAAGCGGCGTTGGACCGCTGTCCCTCTTTGATACGAGCGAGTTCAAGGTCCACTTCGGCGGCCAGGTTCCTGACTGGGATCCCGTTGCGCGGTTTGGGGTTAAGGAAGCGCGTCACTTGGATCGGTTTGCGCAGTTCGCGATGGCCGCCAGCATGTCGGCCGTCGAGGACTCGGGGATCGATTTTGAGCGATATCCGTCCCACACCTGCGGAGTGATTATTGGATCGGGGATCGGCGGGCTCACTGAGTTCGAGACCCAGCACTCGATCATGCGCGAGAAGGGTCCGTCCCGGATCAGCCCGTTCACGATCCCCAAGCTGATGGTCAACGCGGCCAGCGGCCAGGTCTCGATCCGCTGGGGTCTCTGCGGACCGAACACGGCGATCGCGACCGCCTGCGCGTCGGCGGCCAACGCCATCGGCGACGCGTTCAAGCTCATCCAGGCGGGCCTGGCCGACGTCATGATCACCGGCGGGAGCGAAGCGGCGATCACTCACATGGGCTTGGGCGGGTTCGCTTCGATGCGTGCCTTGTCCACCCGGAACGAGGATCCGACTCGCGCCAGCCGGCCGTTCGACCGCGACCGGGACGGCTTCGTCCTGTCCGAAGGGGCCGGGATCATGCTCCTCGAGTGCGAGGAGGTTGCGCGAGCCCGTGGGGCGCGCATCTATGCCGAGGTCCTCGGTTACGGCATGTCGGCCGACGGGTCGCACATCACCGCCCCCGATGAGCAAGGTCGAGGCGCAGCCCGCGCCATGAACCTCTGTCTCAACGACGCACGTGTTTCTCCTGACGGTGTTGATTATATCAATGCTCACGGGACGAGCACCGGCCTGGGTGACCTGGCCGAGACTCGGGCGATGAAGAGCGTCTTCGGCTCCCACGTCGATCGGCTCCAAATCTCCAGCACGAAGAGTGAGCTGGGCCATCTCCTGGGCGCTTCAGGAGGGGTCGAGTTAATCGCGTCAGCCCTGGCGATCCATACGGATGTGCTCCCTCCGACGATCAACCTTGACAATCCGGGCGAGGGCTGCGACCTCGACTACATTCCGAACGTCGCACGCGAAGTGAAGGTCGAGCGGGTCATGTCCAATAGTTTCGGCTTCGGTGGGCACAACGCCAGCCTCCTGATCGGCCGTTACCGACCCAGCGACGCCTAGGTCGGACGTATTCCAGGTTAGGCACCACGAGACGATGAACATACCTCCGATCGACCTCCTCGGCGAACGGCCTGCCGCTTCGCCGCTTTCCTCCGCCGAAATTCAGCGCTACGCCCGGCATCTCATCATGCCGGAAGTTGCGATGAATGGTCAGCAGAGGCTCAAAGCCTCCAAGGTCCTCTGCATTGGAACAGGGGGCCTCGGAGCCCCTTTGACCCTCTACCTGGCCGCCGCCGGGGTCGGGACGATCGGCCTGGTTGACTTCGACGTCGTCGACGTCTCCAACCTTCAACGGCAGATCATTCACTTCACCGCCGACGTTGGCCGGCCCAAAGTCACAAGCGCCCAGGAAAAGCTGTAGGCGATCAATCCCGGGCTGAACATCATTCGGCACGAGCATCCGATCGATAGCAGTAACGCCCTGGAAATCTTCGCCGATTACGACGTGATCGTCGACGGCACCGACAACTTCCCTACCCGCTACCTCGCCAACGACGCCTGCGTCCTGCTGGGCAAACCGAACGTCTACGGCTCGATCTTCCGATTCGACGGCCAGGCCTCGGTGTTCTTTCCGCCGCACGGTCCCTGCTACCGCTGCCTCTATCCCGAGCCGCCGCCACCCGACCTCGTGCCGAACTGCGCCGAGGGGGGAGTCCTGGGGATCTTGCCGGGCCTGATCGGGATCGTTCAAGCGACCGAAACGGTCAAGCTTCTGCTCGGCACCGGCCGGCCGTTGACCGGGCGACTCCTGCTCTACGACGCGCTCGATATGAGCTTCCGCGAGATGAAGGTCCGGAAGAACCCGAAGTGCCCGATCTGCGGTCCCAACCCGACGATCACCGGCCTGATCGACTATCAACAGTTTTGCGGCGTCCCCGTCGTCGACACCGCAACCGAGACGAAGGCTCCCGCGAGCAACGTGATCGCGCCGCTCGAGCTGAAAGCGATGCAGGATCGAGGGGAACGGCCTTTTATCCTCGACGTCCGCAACCCCGAAGAAATCGCCATCTGCCGGATCGCCGGGTCGACCGTCATCCCTTTGCCCGAGTTGCCGAATCGACTCGCGGAACTCGATCGCGGCACGGCGATGATCGTCCACTGCAAGAGCGGCGTCCGAAGCGCCAAGGCGATCGCCCTTCTCAATGACGCCGGTTTCGAATCGCTCCGAAATCTCACAGGCGGGATTCTCGCCTGGATCAAGGATGTCGATCCGACCTTGCCGACCTATTGATCCGAGGCCAAATCACCGTCACTTTCGCGACAGCGGGGGTCATTCAGCTCATCGTCCCATAGCCCTCGACTGGCAGGCGACCGAAACCGTGCGGGGATGCCGGCAGGGGGTTGCAATGCGACAACCCCTGTGCCATATTTCAGCCTCTCCCCAGACGACCCTCCAGGACCAGGACACCCACATGATCGAGGGGACGAAATGAGCTGGCAGGCTGGGCTTTATGTGGCCGCGGTGCTGATCCCCTTGGCCGCGTTTACCATCGAGTTAATCGGGATCCGCCTGCTCGGCCGTTTGAACGCCTACCTGGCGACCGGGGCCATCGGCCTCTCATTCCTCCTGAGCGCGGTTGGGTTCATCGACTACTTCTTCGTCGAGGCGGAAGGGGTCTTGGCCTCGCACCACCCACACGCCTCCGCTCATGCCGAGCCGGGCGCAGCGGCGGAAGCAACCCCGGCCGAGGATTCGCACGACGAGCCAGCGGAGCATGCCAAAGGGCCGCTCGTTTGGCGAGCAAGCTACGACTGGGTCATTGGCGGTAGCCAGGCCGTTCCCGTTGTGGGCCAGATTGCCGGCCCCTCGCTGGTGATCCCGCTGGCCGTCCACATCGACAACCTGACCGTGATCATGTTCTTGATGGTCACGTTCATTGCCACGTTGATTCATATCTACTCGATGGGGTACATGCATGACGACCCGGGCTACCCCCGGTTCTTCACGTACCTTTCGCTCTTCTGCTTCTCGATGCTCGGCCTGGTCGCCTCGGCCAACATCTTCATGATCTTCATGTTCTGGGAGTTGGTCGGCGTCTGCTCGTACCTCCTTGTCGGCTTCTGGTATGAAGAGAAGAAGAATTCCAACGCGGCGAACAAGGCGTTCATCGTCAACCGGGTGGGCGACGTCGGGATGCTCATCGGTCTGGGCCTGATCTGGACCAGCTTCGGCACGTTCGATATCAACACGATCAACCACTCGCTCCGTGATAAGACGGGACGCCTGAATGTCGAGGCGTCGGCTGCCGGTGATACGGCCGTCGTCGTGCTTCATAACCAGGAGACGGGCCAGGTCCTCAAGAGTGAGGGGACCGGTAAGCCTTTGCAGATTCCGTTCTGGGCATTAACCCTGGCGGGGCTCGGGATTTTCGCCGGCTGCGCCGGTAAGAGCGCCCAGTTCCCGCTGCATGTCTGGCTTCCGGACGCAATGGCCGGCCCAACCCCGGTTTCCGCCTTGATCCATGCGGCCACGATGGTGGCGGCGGGGGTGTACCTGGTGGGCCGCTTCTTCCCACTCTTCACGCCCGACGTTCAACTCTACATTGCTTATACCGGGGCCGTCACCCTCTTCATCGCAGCCACGATCGCGGCGGTGCAGACCGACTACAAGAAGGTGCTCGCGTACTCGACCGTCAGCCAGCTCGGCTTCATGATGCTCGGGCTCGGAGTCGGCGGCTGGTCCGCCGGGCTCTTCCACCTCCTGACGCATGCGTTCTTCAAAGCGCTCTTGTTCCTGGGGGCAGGGAGCATCTACCACGCCGTCCACACCTATGAAATGCCGGTGCTGGGTGGCCTGCGTAAGAAGATGCCGATCACAGCCTACACAATGCTTGCGGCGACGCTCGCGATTTCCGGGGTGCCGCTCTTCAGCGGTTTCTACTCGAAGGATGCGATCCTCGCCTCCTCGATCTACTTCGTCTTCGGCGAACACAATACGCAGCACATTCTGCTGTTCGTGCTCCCCGCAATCGGCGCAGCGATCACGGCCTTCTACATGTTTCGGATGTGGTTCCTGGTCTTCGCCGGTGAGCCCCGAGGCTATCCGGCCGCAGCTCATGGGCATGACCACGGTGGTGCGCACGGTCATGGCGACCACCACCACGGCAATCCTTACGACCACGCTCATGAGAGCCCCCCGATCATGACCTGGCCGCTCATGATTCTGGCCGTGCCAACGATCATCATCGGCTACCCGTTCACGATCCTGCCGGTGTCGACCTCCGACATCGCCAAGCCAGTGGTTGAGCGAATGCTCGAATACGGCGAGCCGGTCGTCAGGCAAGTTCATGTGGAATCGCTCCACCAATCGCACTTGCTGGCGATGGGCGCATCGGTCCTGATCCTCGCGGTCGGGGTCGGCCTGGGCATCCTCTTCTACGCGCCGCCGCTCCCCTACGTTTTCCGGAAGCGGCAGGATGCGCGTCTGGCTGCCGAGCGGCTGGGTGGACTCTACGGCTTCTTCGTCAACAAGTGGTATTTCGACGAGCTGTATGACGTTGCTCTGGTGAAACCGACCCTGGCTCTCGCTCGGCTCTGCAGCGAGTTCGATCGGCGGGTCATTGACGCGGCGGTCAACGGCGTCGCGAAAGTGACTCTCCTCTTGAGCAAGGCGGAGGGGATTTTTGATCGGGTGGCCGTCGACTCGTTGGTCAACCTGACCGCGCGAACCGTTTATTCCGTGGGCGACTGGAGCCGCGGGCTCCAGACCGGCCGCATCCGCAACTACCTGATGTTCCTGGCCGTCGCCTTGGTCGGCTTGTTCGTAGGCGTGTTCTCCTGGGTCCGCCCCTGACATTTTTTTGAGCGATCCGGACCGGTTCCGTTCGCCGTACAACGTCATTCCACGACCTTTGACTCTCCTCGAAGTGGTGCCAACGTCATGAGCGACGACCTTCTGCTGACACTGCTCTGGCTGCTCCCTTTGCTCGGAGCCATCGGCGTCCTCCTGATCCCGAAACGGGCCGAGACGGCGATCAAAGGGACTGCGCTGGCGATCACGCTCGCGACCTTTGTCTTGACTCTGGTGGCCTACGGCACCTACGTCCAGCCGGGCTCGAACGCCTCGGCCCCGTTACGCGAACGGGCCGAGCGCAATGCGCTCAACGTGACGAACGCCACGGACACCCCGACCGCCACCGAAGTCGGCCCGGCTCTCGGCGACCTGGTCGTCCGGCGGACTTGGATCCCCTACTTCAACATCCAGTATTACCTCGGCCTTGATGGAATCAGCCTGAGCCTGGTCCTGCTCACCGGCCTGGTGAGCGTACTGGCCTGCCTGGCCTCGTGGAATATCGACAAGCAGGTGAAGGGATACTTCTCTCTCTACTTGCTGCTCACGGCGAGCATGATGGGCGTCTTCCTATCGCTCGACATGTTCCTCTTCTACGTCTTCTTTGAAGTGATGCTGCTGCCGATGTACTTCCTGATCGGCGTCTGGGGGGGTGAGAACCGCGAGTATGCGGCGATCAAATTCCTCCTCTACACGCTCTTCGGGTCGGTCTTCATCCTGGTCGCCATCCTGCTCCTCTACTTCTGGCCGGGCGATCCGCTGGTGGCGGGAGTGCCCCAAGCCATGCTCCACGGCCAAGCGTTCAGCGCCCACACCTTCGATATCGTGGCCTTGTCCCAGATCGCCAGCGAGACGGGGTACTACGGCGTCTCGGTCCAGCGCTGGATCTTCGGCCTCTTCCTGGTCGGCTTCTGCATCAAGCTGCCGTCGTTCCCGTTCCACACGTGGTTGCCCGACGCCCACGTGCAGGCACCGACCCCGATCAGCATGATCCTCGCGGGGGTCTTGCTCAAGATCGGCGGCTACGGCCTGATCCGGCTCGCCTGGCCGCTCGCGCCGCTCGGTGCGATTGAGTTTGCCTACCCGGTCGCTGTCCTGGGTGTCTTCAGCATCCTCTACGGGGCCTTGGTGGCGATGGCGCAGACCGACTTCAAGAAGCTGGTCGCCTACAGCTCGGTCAGCCACATGGGCTACGTGACGCTCGGCATGGCCGCGATGAACCTGACCGACGACCCGCGCTACTACGCCTTTGGCGTCAACGGCGCGATGTTCATGATGATCGCTCACGGGATCACCTCCACCGGCATGTTCTTCTTGGTGGGCGTGATCTACGAGCGAGCCCACACCCGTGACCTCAAGAAGCTGGGGGGGCTGCTCACGTCGATGCCCGCTTACGGTGCCATCTCGTTCCTGATCTTCTTCGGGTCAATGGGGCTACCGGGGCTCTGCGGGTTCATTGCCGAAGCCTTCGTGGTTCTCTCCACGTTCAACTACAGCAAGCTCCTGGCCATCCTCGCCGCCGCCGCCGTGGTTCTGACCGCCGCCTATATCCTCTGGACGCTTCAACGCGTCTTCCTGGGCCGGAACGAGCAGTACCGTGGTCTGCCCGACCTCACACCTCGGGAGTGGGCGATCTCGATCCCCTTGGTCGTCCTCACCGTGGCCCTGGGCGTCTTCCCCCAGCAGTTCCTGCTGAGTTGGATGAGCCCGTCGGTCGAGCGGATGGTTCGTGACGTCGCCGTGGCATCCGCCCGTCTGGAGAGCAACGAGACGGTCCGCCAAGCCAAGGTCGTTACCGAGGTTGCCCTTCCCGTGGTCCAGAGCCGCTGAGCCGAGAGCGTTTGGATCCATGTCCCTGAGGCGGGCGGTGGGGAAGATTTTTTTCCCCACCGACTGACTCGCTCTGAGGTTGACGTGCCATGGGACGGGAACGCGTCGCGCTAGTGACAGGATCGGCAACGGGGATCGGCCGGGCGGTGGCCTGGAGATTCGCCAGCTTCGGATTCGCGGTCACGGTCAACTACTCGAAGTCGCGATCCGAGGCCGAAGAGACCGCTGACGGCGTTCGCGAACGAGGCGGAGAGGCGCTCGTTATCCAGGCGGACGTCGCCGACGACACAGCCGTTCGTGCGATGGTCGAACGGACCGCCGAGGAATTCGGCGGGCTCGACGTCCTCGTCAACAACGCAGCGACCACGTTCTTCGTGGCCCACCACGACCTGGAAGGGTTGACCGACCAGGTCTGGGACGAAATCCTCGACGTGAACCTGAAGGGAACCTTCTTCGCCTGCCGCGCGGCGATGCCCTACCTCAAGGCGCGCAAGGGAAACATCGTCAACATCGCCTCGGTGGCGGGCATGGCAGGGTCGGGAAGCTCGATCGCCTGCGCGGCGAGCAAAGGGGGGGTCATCACCATGACCAAGAGCCTGGCAAAGGCGTTCGCCCCGGAAGTCCGCGTGAATGCCGTGGCCCCCGGCCCGGTGCAAACCCGATGGCTGGCCGACCACCAAGACATGGTCGAGCAAGCCATGAAGTCGACCCCCCTGAAGCGCCCTGCCTCCGCTGACGATATCGCGGACGTCACCCTCTTCCTCGCCAACGGCACGACGTTGATGACCGGCCAGGTCCTCGTCGCCGACGGCGGACGAACAATCTGACCTCCCCCGACGCCAGCTTAGAG
Organism: Singulisphaera acidiphila DSM 18658; assembly: GCF_000242455.2. Lineage (GTDB taxonomy): Bacteria > Planctomycetota > Planctomycetia > Isosphaerales > Isosphaeraceae > Singulisphaera > Singulisphaera acidiphila. The sequence goes on along the minus strand of NC_019892.1, from coordinate 1,705,319 downwards.
CCCGCGTTGCGTTGCCCACGCCGACTTGCGCGCCGACCTCGCTTGATCTTGATCTGACCTTGCGTCGATCGGCGAGCCAGAGTATTTTGCCGCTCGCCCCTACACCCACGTCGCCGCACCAATTCCGGAGGATCTTCTCGAACCAACCAGCCAAAGGAGTGGAACCGATGCAGGGCAGGTCATGGATGGCCGCTTTGACCGTCGCCGTGGGGATCGTTCTTCCTCTCGCTCGCCCGGCGAAGGCCGGCGAGAAGCCCGCGACGAAGACGAACACCGTCTACCTTCAACTGCGAATCGCCGGCCTCGATCGAGACGGCTGCGACGTCGAAATCAAACCAGGCCACTCGGGCTGCCAATTCCGCACGGTCCGCCAGCACGTCGATCAGAGCGGCTTACAAACCCTTCGCCTCGACGATGTGACAACTTCCAGCGGCGACCGGGAATGTGCCTTCTCGATCACGATCCGCGAAGCAGGCCAAGCCAATCGAACCGTCCGCCGAGGCCTCAGACTGGCCGCGCCTGAAACCGCCGCGTCTTCGTCGATGGAATGCTTCATCAACTCCCCGTCCAAGCTCGCCAAAGCCGAGCAAGAGAAGCGGACCCGCTGACCTCCGCCAGGCCGTGAGTGGGTCGATGCGAAACCCCGATTGCGGTCTCACATCGCAACCGGCCCAATTGAAGACATGTCGGTAACCGACGAGCCCCGGAGGGAAGACCGTCAAGGGCCCAAGGCTGGCTCTGACGGTCCCCCCTCCGGGGTTTCCATACATAAACATATCAAATATTTTCCAGCAACTTCACCCCTGGCTCAATCGATTTACGCTCGGATGGCTCACGAATCATGGAAGCTGAGTCACCACTCCCGGCCGAGCCTGGAAATCGTTGGTTGTGTTCAGTCCCAAGGAACAGGCCGGGAATCATCTCGCGATTCATGAAAATAGGTGGGCCGAACCAGAAAACAAGGTTGGTTTTGATCGGGCGGCGCAGCCACAAGAGGTTCAGGGCAAGCCGCCGTCATCAACCAGGCCGCCGGGTTCAACGTAGCACCCCGCTCTTCCCGGCTATCGGGTTGTTGAAAATCAAAGAAGGCCCGAGATCCATGCGGATCTCGGGCCTCGCTCGTGATGCTGGTACAAATCAAGGACGATGTCAGGTCAGAACGAGTCAGCCGAGACCACCTCGCCGCCCGAGAGGGTCACGAGGCTGCGGAGGGTGACGACGTTGATGCTGTCCTTGATGAATCGGACGCTACCATCGCCGAAGAGGGCGTTGACTCCACCCGAGTGGAACGAGAACAGTTCGTCGTTGGCCCCGGCGTTGTTGCCGGCGGTTCCAACCGTGCTGGGCCATGATGAGGTTTCTTTCATGGGACGAGCCTTGTTATTGGGCGCTCCGGAGACTCCATAGGCACCATCGGGCTCGGCCCAGCGCCAGTAACGTCGGTAGGCACCTGTCCCACCGGCCGGCCCCTGGCCCAGGACGGGGCGGGTGTTGGTACCGTCATAGTAGCCTTCCGTGTACGGGCTCAGGAAGCTCTCATCACGTCCGGCGTCCTCGCCAATGGCCATCGTGTTGCTCGTACCGTCAATGGCCTCGGCAATGCGAGTTTGCCCTTCCTTCAAGAGGCCGTTGGCTCGAGAGGTCTTGAGCCGGTAAGGCGTCGCAGCGGAATAACCCGTCGACTGGCCCGCCGGGTTGATGTCGGTGTAGCACGTTGCGCCGTAGTCGGCATAGCCGTAGCCCTTGTTGCCTCCCACAGCCTCCTCGGGCGATTGGGCGCTGGCACTCCAGGAGTCGCGTCCTCCGCCGCTCCGCGTTGACGAGGGACAGAGGAAAACACTCACCACAGACGAAGCGCCGGTGTAATTCATCCCGGTGAGCTCGTTGTAGTCAACGGTGAAGTTCAGCGTGTTGAACGTGGCACCACCTTCCATGTACGGTAAGATGCGAGCCAACGTACTCCAGCCGCCATCAACGAATTGCGTGGCGGGCGTCGTCGCTTTGAAATTGGTTGACTCGCCGCCGGGAGGGAAGCTCCCATTGCTGCTCTCATAGTTGTGCAAGGCCAGGCCGAGTTGCTTGAGATTATTGGTGCACTGAGAGCGGCGAGCCGCCTCGCGTGCCGCCTGGACTGCGGGTAACAGAAGCGCGATCAACACAGCAATGATCGCAATCACAACAAGCAGTTCAATCAAGGTAAAGCCGGACCGACGCGTTCTCAATCTCATCAGAGAATCCTTGTTTCAAGACCGTGGCAAAACAAATCGAGTCAATCACCACTCGTATGCTGTTGTTATCAATCAGTCGCTAACACGAACCGAGGCAACCGATCTGGGGGCCGTCTTCTGGAGACGGATGGGCGGCAAGTCATTGGGCTCGGGTTTGATGGTGATCTTCAGCCCCGATGTTTCCTCGTCCGCATATTGGGGAGGAAAAGGCAGCTTTCGCTTGGCCATGCTCTTGGTTCCCGGCTTCGCAACGGCGAGATTCGAGTCGTCAGGCTCGATCTTGACCCGGAAATCTCCCGCTGGGGCGCCCTCACCCGACACGCCCGTGCTGAGTGAAAAAGTTCCGTCGGAACCAATCGGTCCGGACGACTCGATCATTAACTCTCCCAACGGCATGAAGACCACACGGCCTGAGGTCAATGGCTGGCCGTCGGCCAACAGGACCTTCCCCTTGACTGGATAGACCGTGACCTTTCCCGCGGCACCATCGGACGAGCCGCAGCCAGCGAGGGTCGAAAGGCAGGCGCAAACCAGCCAGAGGGGTCGACGGCTGAAACGAGACCTTCCCGTCAGCGATTGGATTCTGTTGAAAAACATTCTCATGTCACATTGGGTTCGGAGGATCGAACGGCCACGGACGGAAGCCATTCCTATCGACAAGTCGCCCCGGATCCCTCGGGGATTCGACACATCTCGATCAAAATACGGCACGACCACGACAGGCGCGCAGAGCGAACCCAGACGGATCAGGCTCCGGGGAAGGCCCCGGCCGCATGACGCCTACCGATTCATGGGTTCAACAAAATCAGGCCATGACCAGGACTCGTTAAGCTTGACCTAACGAGTCACCGCTCAAAATCAATGATTTCGCACCGACTTCTTGGTCCCGAGGCCGCGAAGAGGGGGGGATCGCAGCGACCTCGCCAATGAGAGTCGGTCAACACGTGATTCGTCGCCAAGAGGGGGCGAGGATATTCGGGAGGTAGCACACCCTCAGATCGAGTTCGTCAGGAAGCCAGGCCCCAGACCTGATTGGTTGGGGCCTACGTCGATATGATCCTACGACGCGAAGTGGGAAATGCCTAATGAATGTTCGATGAAGTATCGATGATCGAAAAACGAAGAGCCAGATCCCCAGTCTCAATCATCGTCGGAGGGAGACTCAACGTAGTCGTAGTCGGCTTCCGTCGGAGCCGGGGTCGCAACCGCGACGGTCGGTTCGACGCGAGCGGTGGCCCCGCGATTGCCCAGAAGGCGGACGTTGCCCGCCCCGACCGCGGCTTCGAGGTCGGAGAGCATGCGGTCGTCGTGACGGATCTTGAGTGCCGCACCGGCCTTGTAGATCGCGCGACGGACGCCGGAGAGACCGAGGATCTCGAGGTAGACGTCGAGGTTGCCGGGCCTGATCCGGAATTGGCGGAGCAACCGCTGCATCTGTTCGTCCTCTGTCACCCCTTTGCGAAGGGTGACCACGACCCCGCGCGAGAGCTCAGCCGGCCCTTTGCTCAGGGGGATGATCTTGGAGATCACCAGCTCGGCCGGTTCGCGGCGGCGGTCAAGGGCCCCGCGAACGAAGCAGATCAGGTCGTTTTTGACCATCTCCTCCACCTGAGCGAACTGCTCGGGCCAGAGCATGGCCGGAACCGAACCGGTCAGATCCTCGAAGGTGAGCTTGGCCATCCGGGTCAGGCCGGAGCGGCTCTTCTGGACGCTCTTGATTTGCACGCCGGTGATCATCCCCCCCAAGGTGACTTCCGACTTGGCCACGACGGTGGCGAGGTGCGCCACGCTGTGTGTCGCCAGGGCCTGCAAGAGGCTGGCGTGCCGCGCCAGGGGATGGCTCGACATGTAGAATCCGAGGACCTTCTTCTCCTCGGCCAGACGATCGATGTCAGGGAGCTCGGGGATGTCGGGCAGGCTCGACGTGGTCGTTGGCTTGCCATTGCCGTTTTGAGGGCTCTCGTCGACGGCCCCCGAGAACGCGTCGAAGAGGCTGCGCTGACCCCGTTTGCGATCCTCCTGAACCGCCTGACCGGCCTGCGCCGCTCGGGGCAAGACGGCTAGCCACTGGCTCCGACGGGCCCCCAGGCAATCAAACGCACCCGCCTTGATGAGGGCTTCAACGCACGACTGACTGACCACGGTCAAGGGGACCCGTTCGAACAGGTCGTCGAGACCGGTGAACCGCTCCCCTTTGTCTCGGGCCCGCACGATCTCATCGACCGCCTTCAGACCCACCCCCTTGATCGCGCCCAGGCCAAAATGGATCTTCCCCTCGGAGGCGACCCGAAACGGCGCATCGCCCTCGTTGATATTGGGGGGCAAGACCTCAAGGCCAAGCTTCTTACAGTCTTCGATGTGCTCGACGAGAAACTTTTCCCGCTCGGCGCCGTCCATCTCGGTGGAGAGCAGGGCGGCCATGTATTCGGTGGGGTAGTGGGCCTTGAGGTAGGCCGTCTGGAAGAGGACGAGGGCATAGGCCGTCGAGTGCGACTTGTTGAAACCGTAACCGCCGAAGAACTCGATGAGCTCGAAGATCTTGGTCGCGCGATCTTTTTCCAGGCCGCGTTCGACCGCCCCCTCGACGAACTGCTTCCGCCCTTGGGCGATGGTCTCGGTCTTCTTCTTGGAGATCGCCTTGATGCAGGCGTACGCTTGCGAGAGTTCGATGCCCCCCAGGCGGTTCAAGATCCGCATGACCTGTTCTTGATAGACCATGACCCCGTGCGTGTCTTCAAGAACCTCTTTCATCACGGCGTGCTCATAGACCGCCTGCTTCCGACCGTGCTTAACGTCGACATACTCGTCGACCATACCGCCGTTGAGCGGACCGGGACGGTAGAGCGCCAGGATCGCGATCAAGTCGGCGAAGCGGTCGGGCTTCATCTTGACCAGCAAGTCACGGATCCCGGCCGAGTCGAGCTGGAAGATCCCCCGCGCCTCACCCCGCTGGAGGAGCTGATACGTCTCCTCATCGTCGAGAGGCAGGCTGAGCAGGTCGAGCGGCTGCCCGATCTTCTTCTCAACGAGCTTCACCGCAGCCGCCAGGCTGGTCAGGTTGCGAAGGCCGAGGAAGTCCATCTTGAGAAGGCCGGCCTTCTCGACGTCGCCCATTTCCCACTGGGTGCTGACGACCTCCTTGTCCTTGTCTTTGTTCGGCAGCCGCTGGAGCGGAACCATGTCGCAGAGCGGGCGGTCGGCGATCACGACGCCAGCGGCGTGGGTGCCGACGTTGCGTGCGGTCCCTTCCAGCCGCCTTGCATACTCAAGGAGCTTGGCGATCTCCGGGTCTTCCTCGGTCAAACGCCTGAGGGCCGGCTCTTCCTTGAGGGCCTCTTCCAGGGTGATGTTCAGCCGGGTCGGGATCAGCTTGGTGACCTGATCGACGCGGGACAACGGGATGTTCAGGGCCCGGCCGACGTCCTTGAGCGCCGCCTTGGCGGCCATCGTGCCGAAGGTGCCGATCTGGGCGACGTTGGCCGCCCCGTACTTGCCTCGGACGTACTCGATGACCTTCGCCCGCTGTTCCCGGCAAAGGTCGATGTCGATATCAGGCGCTTCCGACCGATTCGGGTCGAGGAACCGCTCGAAGAGGAGGTCGTACTTGAGCGGATCGACATGGCTCAGGTAGAGCACATAGCTGACCAAGGCACCGCAGGCCGAGCCTCTCGCCGAGTTGGGAATCCCCTCCTCGCGGGCGAACCGGACGAAGTCCCAGACGATCAGGAAGTAGGACGCGAACCCCATCCGGTTGATAATGCCGAGCTCGTGGTCAAGTCGTTCCGTAGCCTCGGCCGGTGGATTCTCGCCGAACCGTTCGCGCAGGCCGGTCAGGCAGAGCTCGGCGAGATATTCCTCCGGGGTCTTTTCGCCGGGGGGCTTGAACGACGGAAACATCCGTTTGCCGAGGTTCAGGCTCTTATAGTTCTCCTCGACCATCTCCGCGATCCGGACCGAAGTGGCGAGCGCCTCCTCGTGGCCAGGCATCGCGGCGTACATCTCTTCGGGGCTGCGGACGTGGAACTGGTCGTTCTCGAACTTCATCCGGTTCGGGTCGTCGACCGTCTTGCCCGTGTTGATGCAGAGGAGAATATCGTGTGCTTTGGAGTCATCCTGCGTGAGGTAGTGGGCATCACTGGTGGCGACCAAGGGGAGGCCCTTGCGTCGGGCGATGTCGATCGCCCCCGCCGCACAGTCGCGCTGAATCTGGATCCCGTTGTCCTGGATCTCGACGAAGAAGTTCTCTTCGCCAAAGACACGGACGTACCAGTCGCAGAGCTTCTCGGCATCGGCCGTCTTGCCGTAGAGGATATGGTCCGAGAACTCGGCCGAGGCGCAGCCCGAGAGGCAGATAAGCCCTTCGGAATGCCGCTCGAGGATCTCCTTGTCGATCCGTGGCTTGTAGTAAAACCCTTCGAGGAACGAGGCCGACGAGAGCCGCATGAGGTTGCGGACCCCCTCGCCGTTGCGCGCCAGCAGGGTAAGGTGGAAAGCGTACTCTTTGCCGGAGCCGCCCCCCATGCTCCGCTCGGTCCGATGCCGAGGCGCGACGTAGGCCTCAAGCCCCACGATCGGCTTGATGCCCACCGCCTTGGCCTCACGCAAGAACTCGACCGCCCCGTATAGGTTGCCGTGATCGGTGACGGCCAGGGCCGGCATCTCCAAGGCCTTCGCCCGCTTGACCAGCGCGGGCAGCTTGCTGGCGCCGTCGAGCAAACTGTAGTGGCTATGGCAATGCAAGTGGACGAACGGCCGGCTGGACATCAAACACCTCGGGCGGACCGGGCACTGCGGCCGGCTCTCGTGAGAACCGGAACCGCTGAACCTACGCTCAGGTCATTCTAACACAAGGCACCCCTGACCCTGAAGGGTGCCTCGACGCTTCGACTCTGGTTGTTTATCGGACGGCCACCACGCCGACTCACGCGGGATTGCCCCACGATCGTGACCGCCACGAACGATCCTCACGAATGGAGGGTTCGAACCAACAGAACGATCGTCCCCAGGACCCTGAAGAGTCCCACGAACGATCGCTCTTGGGGGAATTACCGATCGAATCCGTGAACGGAAAAGACGTGGTGGAGGGCACTCCAGCCCTTGACGGATCGGTGATGAAAGGACGCGACGTGAAAGGAACTCAGACGACCGCGAGTTCTTCGACATCCTGAACTTCGTCCGCAGCAACCGAGTCGTCCGAAGCGATGGCAGATTCCAGGCCTTGGACCAACGCACCCAGTTGAAGTGCCAGCAGCCGATCGCTCGGGGTGTGCCCGCGCAACAACTGCAAGAATGCTTCGGCCCCGATCAATACAGCCTTGGGCTTGCTGTGAATGGTCAAGACGAAGCGAGCGTTGGGGTCTTCCAGGGAATCCAGCACCTTCGGAAGGTCGCGGTGAAGTTCTCGACTGCCAATGAAGCGAACGCGAGACTGAGACATCTCCATCCTCGGGGCCTCGAACGGCCAAATGCTGGGGGAAAAACGAAGTGAGTAGACACACTCACCCCGGCTTTGATAGGTAAACCCCAGATTAACCGACGTTGAACTTCGCGTCAACCAATTTGGAGGCGTCGCTCTGAGATTCCCAAATTCTTCGGAGTCGCGTCGCGCAGCAACAACAGCGAGCCATCCCGTCAACGGCTTCATCCCTGAGACCGGTCTGATATACCGGATCATGTCAACCTGCAAACATCAAACTGGCCCACTCAGTTTCGGCCGGCCCGGCCGGGCGATTCCTTCGAGAAGAACGAGCCCGAGGCAGCAAAACAAGGCTTTCCCTCACGGATCCTTGATCTTGGCTGCCCCGTCGTCGCCGGGTGCGACGTCGTTGCTTGCCGCGGGAGCGGAGGGGAGGGGAGTCGTCGCGGCGGGAGCTTCCTTCAGGCCGAAGTTGAGGAAGAGCTCGTTCAGATCGGTGTATTTGCCGAAGTGTGTCTTGAGGTCCTCGCGAATGTTTGCAGCCTCGGCGGATCGGCCCGATTGCTCGGCCTGCAAGGCGCGACTGAGCAAGCCGGCGACAACCTCACGGCGTTTGAGGATGGCCTGTTTCAGGTCGGTAACCCGCTTCTGGGAGAGCAAGTACCAGCCTCGCTCCTCGGCCACTTTCGGGTTGACCTTGGTGGTCATCTCCTCCCAATAGCCGACCGCCGCCAGGTCGTTCCCCTCGCTCGAGGCCTTGCTGGCCAAACGGTAATAGGCTTGATACGCCCCCTCGGTCGCATTTTGGGGTTCATTGAATCGAGTCTGCGTCGGAGCCTCGAGGATCTTGGCCCGATTATCGGCTATTTTGAGATCGATGCGATCGCGCCAGCCTTGCGTCGTTTTGAGATAGGGGTTTTGCTTGAACCGCGTGTCGAGCGGATTCAGATACTCGTCACGGGCGGTCGTCCAATCGCTCAGCTTCTCGGACGCCATCAACCGCTCGGCCTGGCGGTAAAGATACGGGGCGCTCGGCGGCCAGAACATGTAGCCGATGAAAGCGCCCACCACTACCAAACCAAGGCACAACAGGGCGACCTCGAGGAACGACCGGTCCAGCTCGGGAAGCGCCAGCCGCCGCTTGGCCTTGGCAGCCTTGCGGGGCTTCGGAGCAGGAATTTCGGTGCCTGCTGCGCGGGTCAGGAGGCCCGCTCGGGTCGGGGTGAGTTCCTGGTCGCCTTCGGTCGCCCAGACCATCGCGACGGTATCGCCTCGACTCGCCTTGTCGCGGATCTCGCCCAGGGAAACGGCCACGGCCGCCGCGTCCCACGGCCGATCGTTCGGGTCCTTGGCCATGAGCTGGACGACCAGCTTGTCCAGGGCCACTGGGATTTCGGCGACCCGGGCGCTGGGCCGTGGCGGCGGCTCGTTCATGTGGCAATGCATTAGCACGACCGCCGACGAACCCTCGAACGGGGCCCGGCCGGTGAGCATCTGGTAGAGAACGACCCCCAGCGCATAGAGGTCGGTCTTGTGGCTGACCTCGGGCGTCCCTCGAATTTGCTCGGGGGCCATGTATGCCGCAGTGCCCAAGGTTCGACCCGTCGCCGTCAGGGCGGTGGCGTCAAGGTCCTTGGCGATCCCGAAGTCGGTCAGCTTGATCTGCCCTTCCTCGGAGACCATCAAGTTCGACGGCTTCAGGTCGCGGTGGACCACGCCATGCTCGTGCGCATAGTGGAGCGCCTCGCAGGTCTGGATCGCCAGCTCGACGATCTCACGCCAAGGGCGGGGGCCTTGACGGCGGAGCATTTGCTCGAGGGTCTCTCCCGCGACATATTCCATCGCGAAGTAAGAGGTGCCCTGGTAGCGGCCGACCGCCAGGAATCGAACGATGTTCGGGTGGCGGAATTGCTTGAGGATCTCGGCCTCTCGGCGAAATCGCTCGTACGACTTGCTCTTCTGGGCGAGCTCGCCGCTGATCACTTTGACGGCGGCGGGTTTACCCGTCGTCTCGCTGATCCCGCGGTAGACCACCCCCATGGCCCCCGTACCGAGGATCGCCTCGATCCGGAAGGAACCGAGCTTTTCGCCGATCATGGTCGCACTCCCGGTATCGCCGGCCGGGCCTCGTCTCAGTTACCAGAGCCACCGTGAGTCCCCTTGGGGAAAGGGGCCTCACCATGTTCTCGTCTCAGTCAAAAAAAAAGGGAGCCAGTCATGCCGAGCGTCGTCGAGCCCATGACTCCCCCTGATTATGCGAGACAGGGGGCAGGCGATGCGAGGGGGACGCCCCGGATTCTCAAACGGTCGAGGCTGGCCGTAACCCGCTACAACCACGGAACGACGAAACTCCAAGCCCGATAGAAAAGAAAGGGCCTGCGAGAGCCGTCCCGTGGGGATGCGAGCACTCAGACTCAGGACTGCGGCACCTGGCATGACTGGCCGCCGGCCGCCGGCAGGTAGCAGTTCTGCACGTAGTCCATGACCATTCGATCGGCGTTGAACCGCCAGGCCAAGGAACGCAGGGCATTCTTCTGCCGCTTGATCCAGCCGCGAGGCAACCCGTCGGTGTCGCGATTGTAGAAGAGAGGGATCACCTGGCCCGTGAGGGTCTCGCTCAGCGCTTTGTAGTCGCGCTCGTCCTGCACCGAAGGAACCGAATGCGACTGGCCGTACCCGATCGCGAACCCGTTGGTCCCGTCGTACGCTTCGGCCCACCAGCCGTCGAGGATCGAGAAGTTCAGGGCCCCGTTCAAGAGCGCCTTCTCCCCCGAAGTCCCACTCGCCTCCTGCGGCCGACGCGGGTTGTTCAACCAGACGTCAACCCCTTGAACCAACTGGCGAGCCACGTTGATATCGTAATCTTCGACGAAGACGATACGGTGCGACAGCTCTTCCTTGCGGGTCAGGCGGACGATGTTCTGAATCAGTTCCTTGCCAAAATGATCTTCGGGGTGCGCCTTGCCCGCGAAGATGAACTGGATCGGCCGGTCGCTGGAGTGGATCATCTCGATCAAGCGTTCCACGTCCTGGAGGACCAGGCCGGCGCGCTTGTAGGTCGCAAATCGGCGGGCGAAGCCGATCGTCAATGCGTTCAGGTCGAGGGCGGACTGGGCCCGCTCGATCGCAGCAGCCCCTTCGTCACGCTTCTGGGCCTGCGCGGTGAGCCGACGACGGACGAAGTCGATCAGCCTGGCCTTCAAGACCTGCTGCGTCTCCCAGAGCTCGGCGTCGTCGACCGCCTCGATGCTCTCCCAGGTCTCGGGGTTCCGGACCTGCTTGATCCAGTCAGGGCCGAGGTGCCGGCCGTAGAGGAGCTGCATCTGGGGGGCGATCCAGGTCGGCACGTGGACGCCGTTCGTGATATGCCCGATCGGCACGCTCTCTTCGGGCCGGTTGGGGTACAAGGGGTGCCACATCCGTCGCGAAACCTGGCCGTGGAGAGCGCTCACTCCGTTGGCGTGCCGCGAAAGCTTCAGCGCCAGGACCGTCATGCAGTATGGTTCGTTGAGGTCGGTCGGATAGACCCGGCCGAGTCCCATGAAGTCGTCATAAGACAGGTGGAGCGCCTCGCGCAGCTTGCCCAGATTCTCTTCGACCAGCGTGGCAGGGAACCGGTCGTGGCCGGCGGCGACCGGCGTGTGGGTCGTGAAGACGGTCATCCTCGCCACGTCGCGAACGGCTTCACCGAACGGGATCTCGTTGGCTTCCATCTCGGCCCGAATCATCTCCAAGCCCGCGAACGCGCTATGCCCCTCGTTGAGGTGGAGCACCGAGGGGTGAATCCCAAGCGCATTCAAGACGCGGACGCCACCGACGCCCAGAAGCAGCTCCTGCCGAATCCGAACCCGTGCATCGCCGCCGTAAAGCCGGGCGGTGAGCGCCAGATCGCTTTCGGAATTTCCGGGGACGTTCGAGTCCAGCAGCAACAAGGTCGTCCGACCGACGTTGACCCGCCAGACCCTGGCCTTGAGCACGCCGTTGTTCGTCTCGATCGAGATGATCAGGGGAGTCCCGTCCGTTCCCGTGACGGTCTCGATCGGCAGGAGGTCCGGATTGGCGTTGAGATACTCCTCTTGCTGCCAACCGTTGATGTCCAGCGACTGGCGGAAGTAGCCCTGGTCATAGAGCAGGCCGATCCCAATCAACGGGACGCCCAGGTCGCTGGCGCTCTTCAAATGGTCACCCGCGAGCACGCCCAAACCGCCCGAGTAGATCGGAAGGCTTTCGTGCAGACCAAATTCCGCCGAGAAGTAGGCGACCGGCCGCGCACGCAGGTTGGCGGCGTATACCGTTCCCCAGGAATCGGTATTCTTGAGATATTCGGCAAGGCGGCGAAACGCATAGTCGATTCGCGAGTCGAGCGCCATCTCGGCGGCCCGGCGATCGAGGACTTCCGCCGGCAGGCGTTTCAGGAACTCGATGGGGTTATGATCGACGCTGCGCCAAAGCTGAGGATCAAGTTCGCGAAATAGGCTGACCACATTCGGCTGCCAGCACCACCACAGATTCCGCGCAAGTTCTCGAAGCTTGTCAATCCGCTGCGTCTGACCCACCATGGCCGCCCCCAAACGAAATCCAGGATTCGTGAATTCCGAACCTCTCGCAACTCTCGATCCTTACGTATTGGGAGGATAGTATGGCCGAACCACGATCAAAAGCCAAGTCCTGGCAGGCGGTTCGGCTTGACCAGGACGCAGAGCCGGTTCTCCCTGACCCCTGCCTACAACCACGACTCAATCAATTTCCGGGAAGTCGACCGCCGTTTCCCGGGCACGCTCTTGCTTGCACGCAACAAAATGCTCGTCCAGCGACCACCCAATCGTGGGACCGGGTGAAACCACCCGGCCCCAATCTCAGGCTCGAGCCGTCTTTTTTTAGGAGGCGCAAGGGGCAGAGCAGTTGGGCTGGAGCTGCTGGCTAAAACTGGTTGGCATTGAGAGTTTCGTTGCCGTTTCGCGTGCCGATGGCCCACCAGGTATTGAGGTTAACCTGCTCCTTCACGAACCGAACGGAGCCGTCGGCCATGGTCAGATTCACCCCGCCGGGGTGAAGACTGGTGGCGTTCGAGGTCCCGAAGACGTCGAGCCCGACGCCGTTCGGATCCGTAATGGCCGAGCACTGCCGTGAGTTCGGCCCCCCGACGTGGTTGTACATCCCGAAATTGGCGTAGTAGGGATACGAGATCTGCCAACTCAGCCCGCGCGAGCCGACCCCCGTATTCCCGGGCGACGCGGCGAGGGTGCCCACCGGCACTGCGTTGCAGGCCGCCAGGAACTGGTACACCGTGCTCTGGTTCCGGACCAGGTTGTTGGGGTTGAGCGTGAACCCGGAATTGAAGAAGCCGCGAACCTCGCTGACCTTGCCACTCCCGGTGAGGACGGGAAGGTTGGTGCCGCTGACCCCTTCACTCCAGAGCGCTGTGTTGCTGGTGCCGTCGGTGATGGAACTCAGGCCGACGACCCCTGAGGTCTGCGCATTCGGATAATTGGCCGTCGTTGAGTAGTTGCCGCTCCCCATGTACGTCATGGTCGGGTTGAGCGGAACGAAGGGACCGCTGTAGCCGTTGAGCAGGAACGGGCCCCCGAGGTTCGCCAGATAGTTGGTCACCGGCTGACGAAGCAGCCGAGGCGTATCCGACGGGCAAAGGACGACCGAGAGTTGGATGTTGAAGACCGTCGTGTTCGCCCACCAGGTGGTCGGCCCATCGGTACTCGGCGGGTACGATCCGTAGACCCCTCGCCCTACGTTGTAGGCGTTATAAATCGTTCCCTGCTCGAGATATTGCAGCAGGCTCACCAGGGGGCTGGCACCATAGCTCCAACACAGATCCACTTGAGAGAAGGGATTGACGGCCGGGCAAGGATAGAGCGACGCCGAGGGGATGGTCTGATTGACCGACTCGTAGTTGTGGACGGCGAGCCCGAGCTGCTTCAGGTTGTTCGCACATGAAGAGCGACGGGCCGCCTCGCGCGCCATCTGGACCGCGGGCAAGAGCAGGGCGATCAACACGGCGATGATCGCGATCACCACCAACAATTCGATGAGCGTGAAACCTCGAGGTCGAACGTAGCGCATGCCGGACTCCTCCCCTTGTAAGTCAAAATCATCAGAACAAGGCCGAAGGAACGGGATGGCCAGGGCCACCAGCGCGGAGATCAGGCGGAAGCGAGCCCTGGTCGAGCTCTCGATTCGTGGGGGGACGAGAAATGTCAGGGTTGGCGACTACTTCGTCGCATTCTTCGAGGCGGCGGACGCAGAAGTGGTAGCCTTCAAGTCACTCTTGGCCCCGAAAACGGGGCTTCCTGCGGGAACCCCCGGACCGATGTTCGGTTGCTCGGTCGGCCCGGTGTCCGACAAGGCCCCCCCACAACCAGAGACACCGCAGAGACCGAGCAACAAGACGCCGACGGTTTGCAAGGCGATCGACCGCACGTTCATGCTCCCTCCCCACGACGACGCACGCGAGGGACACCCTTGAGTGAAGCGTTCCTCGAGCTACGCAGGTTTCGGAAACTCATCAGGTCGGTCACTTCAGCGATTTTATGAAATCGACCGATGTCACAGGTCTGACGCCCAATCTAAAGGCCTTTCTCTAACAGTTCAAGAAAAACCCGTCCACTGATTCCTTTTTCTTCCAGAGCCTCCGCTCCCGCCTCGGTCCCCGGCACGTTCACACCAAGAAAACCGCACACATTCACGCCTGAATTCAAGAGGACTTCCAAATCCGAATGCCCTCGGCCCGGCCAAAACAGGAATAAAAGCGAAAGGGGTGAGACACGACGCCAAGCCCGCCTCCTCTCTTCTTGGTCCGAGATTTGCTCCATGCTCCCTTTAGCAGCCTGCCGAACGAACACGAATCAAAAAATGGGGCAGCATGCCCCCCTTGGCTCATAGTGGAAGGGAGTTGCCTCCGATGGCCACCAACGATACCAGCCCGACCCTCTCGACGACGGCGGTCACCACGCGGTTCGATGGTCCTCCTACCGTGACCGAACCGGAGCCGGCCCATGCGCTTTACCCCCCTCAAGGGCCGGATCCGGCGGGGACCACCCCCGAAGCCGGCGATGCGACGGCAAACAAACCCGAAGTGGCGACTCAAGGGGCGGGCATCGAAGGGGAAGAGGTTGTCTGGGAAGCCCGATACGCCATGCGGAACTTTATGGGACGGATCGCCTTTCGCGCGTTCCTGACCGTCGCCTGGCTGGCGTTCGCCGGCTATGCGTGGGGATACCGGGCCGAGAACGACCTGGGATGGCTGGCCGTGACAGCCGGGGTCCTTGTCGGCCTGCTCTGGCTGGCGCTCATCTACCGGATGCTCCAGGCTCATTTTGGCCACCACTACCGCCTGACGACGCGTCGCCTGTTCGTCTCCACGGGCCTGATGCGACGGCGGCGAGACATGATGGAGTTGCTCTGCGTCAAGGACATCTTCACCCGCCAGACCTTGATCGAGCGATGGCTTTCGCTTGGAACCGTGGTCGTTGTCTCCTCCGCGCATGACCTGCCTGTCTTCTACGTGACTGGCGTCCAGGATCCCAAGGAAGTCATGGACCTGATCTGGCACCACGCCCGTTCCGAGCGGGATCATCGCAGCGTGAAGGTCGACAACATCTGAGCCGCAACCCGCAAATGAAGGCGTTCCGCCCCGCAACGCGCGCATTCCAGGCCTTGCCAATTGCCAATAGGCCCATGACTCTGTTCTGATTCAGTGACCGCATGCCTGTCGAGACTCTTTTGAAGCGTGGTCCTACCCCGCGAAGCATCTTTTGCTTGGCGGGTTTCGGATTCGGATGCGGAATTCGCCTGTCCTTTTGAGTGCCTTGGAGCCGAACTGCAATGCCTACCGTGACAGTTGAGGACGAGAAGTCGTTCGAGGTCGAGTCGGGAACGAAGTTGGTCCTCGCGATCGAAGATGCCGGAATCGACATCATGCACCGCTGCGGCGGCAATGCACGTTGCACGACCTGCCGCGTCCAGATCGTCACCGGCGAGCCTGGCCCGATGGGTGAGCTCGAGCAGGCCCGACTCGCTCGCGAGGCCAGCCTAGCCCCGGACATTCGACTCGCCTGTCAGATCCGCGTCGACTCCGACCTGACCATTCGCGTGCTCGGCCGCGCAGCAGCTTCGGGCGTCACGCCCGGCCCTCGCCCAGCCGATTGACGAGCGTTCCGCCCACTCCTCAATTCAATCCGATTCAATTCCCCTGGGACCGCGGGCGCCCCGCCCACTCTAGATTCATTTGAATTGAACAATTGAATTCAATTCAATTGCGGGCAGGTCGCCTGCGGTCCCAGGGAATGCGGAAAACGCTTGTGAATTGTGCCACAAGAGCGTTCCCCGTTGCCCCCGAGCCGACCGGGAAATGCGGATCAAGAAGGCCATTTCCCAGCCGGACAGTCCTCGTGGGGCAGCCGAGCCTTGGCGGCGGTAATGCACCCGCAGACACGACAGCGCACGCCCGTGAACATCTCGCAGGGCATGCAAGTCGCCAGCCGCGCCTGGTAGACCTCCAAGGGGACGGTCTTGAACCCCGAGCCTGCAAATGCCGCAGCCGCCTTGGTGGCGGTCAGGGCCATGCGAAGCAGACCAGGGCCAGCCGTGGTCGTCGGGGCCTGAGGCTGGAGCTGCGCATTGGTCGTGATCACGCTCGCGTCGAAGCCTCCACCCGCGCTGAGAGCCGACGCTCTCGAGGCATTGCCCGACCGATAGCCGGCCAGATGCTGGGCATATGGCTCAGCCTGCGGCTTCCTCAGTCGGCGAAGCAGGTCGACGGCCTCTTCCCCTCGCGCGATCGCCCTGTCCAGTTGGCCGAGCTCGGCATGGGCGATTCCTGCATACCAGAGCAGCATAGCCACATGCTGAGCATCCCCCAAGTCGCGGGCAATCGCCAGCGCCTGCTCGAAGTGAGTAAGAGCCCTGGCGTGGTCGGCCCTCCCTTGTTGGGCATGCCCCAGGTGTTCCAACGCGACCTTCTCAGTATAGCGGTCGCCGACCTCGCGAGCGTAGGCAATCGCCGACCCGAGCATCGCGATCCCCTGATCCAGGTGACCCAGTATCAGGACAGCCTGGGCCAGGTTGATCGTCGCGTCGAGTTCCCGTGCCCGATCACCGAGCCGGCGAGCCCCATTGAGCGCTTCCTCCAGCAGCGACACCGCAGGCTGAGCATCGCGTTTGTGCAGGTAGGCGACAGCGAGGTCGATCAGGGCCGTGACCTCGCGAGAACGATCCCCAGCCTGACGTGCTTCGTTCAGCGCGCGGTTGGCAAGCTGGTGCGAGGCAATTACTGGTGGCAGGTCGGTCGCCGCCGGTGTTGGTTCGGCCTTGACCTGATCGGGTTCGACACCAATAACCAACCAGAGATTTCGGCCAATCCCCCGGATTTTGCGTAATGTGGGCCATTGCCCCCTGATTCGAGCTTCGTCGAGTGAGCCCGTCTCATCCTCGGCCCAGACGAGCAAGAGGTCAGCCCGCCTCGGCCCGGATCGTTCGCAATTCCCCCCGCCGGGGAGCGCCCAACTCGGTTCGGTTTCCGTCCTGACCAGGCGGCGGAAGAGGCCCGATACGTCAAACCCAATTCGCTGCCGCGCCGGGGTCAAGACAGCAGCCACAAAGCTGATGCCTTCACTCGAAGTCACCGTCGCACCGGCCGCCGTGCCCACGCGATCCCAATACCGGAATCCATTCACCTGGGCACCAGGGAGCCATAAGACGAGGCGACCGTCTCCCGACGCCGACTCGGCTAAAACCCCATCGTCGAGCATCAATGGGTACCCGCCAGGAAGCTCCATCAAGATCGTACCTCATTACTCAATAATAAAACACGAAACCACTCACTCCTAAATATTCTGAATAATCAACCACGCCCAAAGGACGTGGTATTAGGAAGGCCCCCCCGAGGGGGCCGTCTACGTGAGGTAGCCCCCGTTGGGGGCGTGGATGTCAGACTCGCAATACACTGCTCACGGTCCCGCTCGTGTCGACCGCAGCCCCTCGCTCGGAGTCTTTCAGACCGATCCCGAGGGTGACTTACGGAATGCTAGGAATGCACGCCGGATCGCTCGAAGCTCTTCGGGTCGCACGGCCAAAGGCCGTGGATTTAGAACATATTAAATTCTGGCCCAACTTTCGTTCCACAAGGCAAGGCCAGCATGGCGCATAGCAAGAATTCCTTCCGCAAACAAGGAGAAGCGTACTGCCGCTGCCTCTCATCGAGGCAGGGAAAGATTGAGACAAACTTGCGTTCCAGCTCCTGATCAGTGTCCATAGAATCGCCGATTCAATAACTTCCTGAAATTATGACCCGCTCGGGACCGCCCGGTAATTCCATTTCGAGGGGAGGGAACTTCATCGAACATAATCTTCATGTCTTTCTTGAAACCTTCCGCATACTTCCGCCCCGCCTGGTACTCCTTGCCCAGGATCCCTACCGTCATCCGCAGCCCCGTGCTTGTCTGCTCCTTCTCCATCAACTCCTTCACCAACTCCACACTCTCGAAGATCACCCCTTGGTACACTCGGGTCACATGGGGGAACAGCCTGTGTTCGATCGGATTGTACTTCGAGCTGTGCGGGGGATAGCGCGCCACACGGATCCCGATCCCGAGCCGGTCGACCAGTTGCTGAAGATCCACCTTGAAACAGGTAATGGCTGGCACTGTTGCTGCCGCCGCACTGCATCAGGACGGAATTCGCCCGGGGATAGATCGCCCGGCCCTGGCCCTCCCATCATCGTTCAAGGCTGCCACAGGCGAACTCACCGGTGTCATCCGCCCCTTTTTTTACGGACCCGCTAGCCGAGATCGTCGGGGAGTTTGACCCAGGTCCTCTTGCGAATGGTCTTGGGATCACAGCCCAGCAGGGTGGAGACATAGGCCGTCCTTCTGTGGCCCAGCTTGGCGGCCTCGATAGCCGCATACCACCTGCCGTCCTTCTCCGAGAGCGAGTCGCATAAAGCACCGCATCGAGTGCTCAATCTCGGGGCTGCACGTCATGGGAGGGCATCCGTTGCGAGGTCGTGATGATCCTGGCTAAGGTTATCGATCTGGGCGAGAACCAGGAAATTATTGAATTGGCGATCCTAACTCGATTGCCGGAGCCAAAACTCGGATATAAAGTGCATTTCGTCCCAGCCCTTAGCTGCATTTCTGGGACCTTGGAGTCGGTGACGGCCTCGCCTACCTTAACAAGCGGATTGAGAGAATGACGGCTGGCCTTTGCATCTACGTCATCCCAGTAAATCCGTGTACACCTAGCACCCGAAAGCTTTTCTCGTCCCTCCGAACATTATCCTCGCAAGCTCTAATAATCCCAATCCATGAGCATCCCATCATGTCCTTGACGTAGCAGTCAGGAGTAATCAGTCACGTAGGTAGTAATTTCAATTTCGGCATCCAATTGAACTGCAAGCTCAATCATGCTTCTAGTGATCAACACAGAGCAATTCGCGGTATCAAACATACAAGCAACGTTAAGATACAGCTCAACATTATCGCTACTCTTTAGAACCGCAAAATCAAGCGTTGCCTTTTTGATTTCCGTGAGAAGAGATTGAAAATGGTCTTCGATTGAGGCGGCAGGCTCTGCCAACGAGTAAACTCGCCATACTGTCACTCCAGACTCCCCAAGGTCTTTGCAGTCGTCCATGCTAGGCAAATTCAAAATATTTTGTAATTCTTGAAGCGTATGAAGAAAAGAAGCAATTTCAAACGAAACAATATATTTTTTCACGTATGAACTCCATTGAAATAACTATATTCTGCCAACATTTACAGAATGAATGCCAGTTTGTATGGAACTCCAGCATAGCTGGAGTTCCATACAAACTCGAAATCAAGTTGATATTGCTCATCTAGTGTTAGAATCGATGGCCACCAAGATTCGGCCGTTGATCGCCGCAATCCTCCCCCCAATCAGCACCTCGCCCATAATCATCATTGCCACCAATGATCTCGTTGGGGTCATCTGGCACCCAATTTGGCCCCCAATCAGCACCTTGCCGCCCATAATCGTCATTACCACCAATAACCTCGTCTCCAATACGAGGTGCCCGCTGAAGCATGTCAGCCAACGCATCTTTATCTTTTATGAGCTGATCGATGATAATTGGGCCAAGAATTGACAGATAGGAGCCTCCTGACCTACCGCCTGAACCTTTGCCTCTATCTTTCCTGCCCCCTTTTCCATCAGGTCCTGGCTTGCCTTTGTCAAGCCACTCTTCGTAAAGGTCTAAGGCTTCCTCTGCTGTAGCGTCGAGGTCGCCCTTTTTCTTGCACTGTCTGTGATACCAATTCCAGAATGGGTCTGGCAATCCATATTTTTTATCTTTTGGTGCAAGCCCTGAGCTATCGTTTAGCAACACAGGCGAATTATTCACATAGCGATACAGATTCACATCTCCTGCTGCAAACCTGATTGGGTCCTGGCTGGTCCAACGCCCTAGCATCGAAGAATAATCGCGATGCCGGAAACTATACAATTCGCTCCCGGCATCATACCGTCCACCTTGGTGAAGGTATACCCATCCGTACGCGCTGGTACCCCGCGAACTCCAGTTCGACGCCAGAACGTTCACCTGCCCATAAGGATCGTAAATGTATCGTTCGACCACTGCTCCGGTTCTATCCGTGATTGCTGTCACATTCCAGTTGGCATCCTGCTGGACGTAAAGCCGCTCTTCGAGGATTCCATCGAGGCCGCTGATGACATCGCGATCCCTTAGCACCAAGGCATCGACGTAAGTCGGACTCCATACATTCTGGGCAACGGCAACTCCGCTGATTCGTTCCTCAAGCATCTGCCACTGGGCTGAGTAATAGAGATGCACCACCGTGCCATTGTCGCCGGAGATCCGCCGGCCGAGAGAATCATAGGTATAATCCACCAGAAGGTTATTGTTGGAATTCTTTACCTCCATGAGGCGGTTCCAGCCGTCATAGACAAACCTCCGCCCTGTCTCATCGGTCGTCATGTTTCCGTTGGCGTCGTAGGTCAACGTCGAAGCGCCAACCCCGGTCACCTGGTTCTGGGCGTTGTGGTTCCGGGTCTGGGAAGTTCCGTTGGTTGAGACGCTCTTCCAGTTACCCAATGCGTCGAAGTCCCATGCCTGGCTCCGCGACGGACTGGAAACCGTATCTAGAGTACCACCAGGTGTAGACGCCGACAGCGCCCCCCGAACGAACCCGGTCAGTTGATTGAGCGAGTCGTAGCCGTTGCCGGAACCACTGGCGTGGTAGAGCTCGTCCATCGCTGAGTCGAGCAGATTGTCACGGTATAGTCGGTTCCCATTGCGATCGTAGCCGTACTGGAATCGGTCGGTGGCCGTGCCGGTGGAGGGATTGAGCCAGCGCTGATCGATGATTCGGCCGAAGCGGTCCAGCCCCGTGTATTGGTCGCCAGCGTCTCCGTTCGACTCACCAGTCCGCTTGATATAGGACAGACTCACACCAGGCTCGGGGCGTGAGCGGCTGACGACGGTATTCAGACCAAGGTATTTATAATCTTCCAGGTGGATACCGACACCACCTGATCCATTATCGTCAGCCAGGTAGCCAATCCGGCTGATGTAATCGTCCATACCGACAGTATAGCCGTAACGGAGGATCCGACCGTCAGGATAAGTCATGCTGGTAAGACGGCTGAAGTTGCGACCGTAGATTGCATAAGATGCCGTATAGCCATACTGGACTTTCGGTGTCGTAGAAGTGTTCACTGCTCCGCTGTGCGATTGGTATTCGGTAATAAGTTGGCCGAAGCCGTTGTAGACTCGAAGCACCTGGTTGACCACGCTACCACCGCTAGCTGCGTTGTAGCTTGTCAGAAATACCGGCCGGCCCGCAACATCGTAGGTGGTCTCGAGGCGTAAGACGCTCCGGTCGATTCCACTTCCCGACGTCGTGATTGCGTCGGAGATCTGGCGGCCCAGTACGTCGTAGGTGTATGTGTGAGTCGTTCCATTGCGATCGGTTGCCGTCTTGACCTGCCCCAAGGCATTGTAGGTGAAGACCTCCTTTTCGGTCCCACTGGCCGCGCCGGTACTCTTGTCGGGGTGGCGCACCTCGGCCACCAGATTATTGCTGACGAGGGCACTCCCCCCCGTCGTGTTGACACCGTAAACGTACTCGGTCGTCTGTCGGCCACCCCCCGGCAGGACGACATTCAAGGCAACGAGATTTCCATTGCCGTTGTAAGTGTACTCGATGGTCTTGTTGGTCGTGTCGGTGGGGATACCATTGGTATAAGCCTCAATCGTCTTGGTCGTCCTCCCCATGGCATCGTGAAACGTCCTGCTGGCGATGCCACGCGGGTCAGTGACAGTCCGTAGCCATCCTGCATCGTCGTAATCGTAACTTGTCACCAACGCCGTGTCGGACCGATTGGGGATGGTTGAAGTCCACAAATAGGTCGATCCACCATTGGTGCCAAGATTGACAACGGCCGTAGGTCGATCGAGGGCGTCGTAGTAGCTGGCGACATAAGAAACGCGTGGGGCGTGAGGGAACACCGGATTACTAAGTGCGCCTGGGTATAAATCGTCGTGACTTCGTTCGTAAGTGGTCGTGAGCAGCACGTTGCCGTTGGCGTCGTACAGATAATCCACTTGCTCGAGGACGAGGTCAAAATTGGGCGTGTTTGCATCATCCCAGTCGGATCCACCTCGTCCATCAGACGTGTAGATCTTAACTTTCCTCCCGGCTCCATCGTAGACGATCTCTTGCGTGAGCCCCCCCGGGACTTGATGCCTAATAATATTTCCACGTTGGTCGTACCAGTACCCTACAAAAAGATAAGCTATCCAGCTATCCGTTCCCGTAACTTGGTCAACAGCGTAGGACTTAGACAGAAAAAGACGCCCCTGGTTGTCGTAATCGTACGTTGACAAAGCACGCCGGAACGACGAATTCGGCTTGTCGGGAACACCATCACCATTGGCGTCCGTAATGGTGATGCCATCACCGTCGAAGACTTCGTTGACGATCGTCTGGCCCAGGTTGTTCAGGGTCAGATAGGTGATCGGCCGATTAACGTCAGTCGCCTCGCTCGCCTGGACGCCGACTTTGCTCGCGATGAGCCGGTCTCGCCAGTCGTAGAAATAGTCAGTGACTCTTGCGGCGGCCCCTCCACCGGGATAGAGCGTAGCCTTGGTCAGATTGCTGTCGCCGACACCGCCGTTGTCATACACGTAACCACTAACTTGAACCATATTGTTAGGCGCACCAGCACCATGCGGATCGAAATCGGTTGCGCCTGTATCGTTGGTGCCAACCCAAACACTGACAACCCGCCCCAGGTCGTCATGAACTGTGCGTGTGATGGTACCAGTCGGGTTCAACACCCGATCAAGGCGGCCACGCTGGTCATAGTGATAGATGTCGGCATGGTAGTTTCCGGTTGTGCTATTGTTGCTCGCGGCGCCGAGCTGAGCCGTTGAAACAGAATAGGTGAGTCCCGCAAATGAAAAGTAAACATCGGACTCAATAATCTGGCCGCCGCTATTGGTGATGTCTCTGCGAAGGCTCTGGATGTTACTCCCGTTGATGATCTCCTGACCCGTCGGAGCGCCAGTCACGAGGTTGAACGTGGGAGAGGCGTTGGTCGTCAAGACCTCGTAATAGACCGCTTGCTGCCCTGCAGGGGCGCCCGCAACGGGGCGGTACTCGCGTATGACCTCGATCGGTCCGGTGGTGGTGTGCGTTGTTGCATTCCAGCCACGGTAGATCCGATACTCGTGCTGCGCATCGTTGAAAACGATATAGGTGACGTTGCCATTGGGGTCGATTTCCTTGATCGTACGTCCCAGGCCGTCAACCTCAGATCGCGTGATCAGGTGCAAGCCGCCGCCGACGGGCGTCACCCAACCGCTTGGCAGGGCCGTGAAGTCACTTGTCCGGGTCGTGTTAACGTCCCTGATCGTCTTGACGACAGCCCCTGTCAGGGAGTCATAGGCAATGAAGTTGATAAAACCGCCACCGTCCTTGGTCCAGATTGGCCGCCCGTACTTGTCATTGACCACGGTCATGACGTCCGCAGTGCCCGGCCCGTACTGGTTCGATGAGATGACAGGCAGTCGGACGGTCGTCGACTCGACCTGATTCGTGCCTGTGAACCAGGTGTAGGCGTAGCTGGTCGTGCGAGGATTGCGGTCGGAGAAGTCAAGCGCGGTTCCACTGTCCAGGCCGAAAACCGTGTCGGTGGCGATTTGATAAACCGTCGCCCCGCCCGTGGTTCGGGCGTAATAGGTCATAACCCCCTGGACGATCTGCGTGCCGACCTCTCCTCGTTGTACGTACGTGCTCTTCAGGAGGCCGGAGGCACCGCCAGCGACAATGTCTGTTGCCGTCGTACTCGTGTAATAGCTGAATGTCTGGATGAAGCCACTGTTGTCGTTGAGGTACTGATAGTTGCCGCTAACCTCATGCAACAGATCGCTGTAAGCATCATCGTAACCGCTAATTGCCGACGGCTCGGCGTGCAGGATCAATCGTCCTTGGTTGTCGTACCGATAGTAGGTCGCCCACTCGCCAATCACACGGGTAACCGTGGCTTGGTCGAAATACGGCGTTGGCACGACCATGGAGCCATCTATGCCAGGACCATAATAATTATAGGGGAGAGTGAATCGAAGTGTGTTGGCGTTGACCCGAGTCACGGTGAACACACCGTTATACAATTGCGGAAGAACGCCGGTTATGGCAATGCGGTCTCCAGTGCTGTAGGGATGGCTGGGAACAGTGAGCGTAATCACAGCACCACCGCTTGACATTAAAGGTGCCTGCATATCCATCACAGCCAAACTTACGCGATCGACGTCCACGAATACACTCAAAAGAGCCTGGCCGACTTCGTTCGTGTAGACGATCTGACGATCGTTGTCCCCCCAAGCGGTGGTATTATTCGGCAGAAACTCCGTGGTCTTCATTCGCCAGGTATTATACTCAATCGAATTGTAGCCTATAGCAGTCGTCTCATATGCATAAGTTTTGTCAAAATTATTGGCGGCGTACTCGTACTTGTAAGTGCCTTGACCACCGGTGCAGGCTGAGCATCCGGCCCCTTGTGCAACCTCTTCGACAACTCGATACCGACTGCCCATGCGGTAGCCAGTCCGCAAGAAATAGTTATTATTAGAGTTCCATGAGTCTGCCCCGAAGGTTTCTGCATTGCCATCTGCACCAACATGATCAGCCCATCGCTCGTACTTGAAAAAGTGGTTCACATACGCCATTAGAGTTGTGTCTGACGCTGCCTGATAGCCTGGGACAGCGGCGGCCAACCGCGCCAACGATTCGCCTTCAATCACGGTCTTGAGCCCGCTGAAGAGGAGCATGTCGGAAGCGGCGGGTGCATTAGGATTGTAAGCGCCAAACGCCGGCTGGATCGGGCTCGGGCCGCCAGTCGTGGCGGCGTTGTTCGTCGGTCCTTTCGACGTAACGTTGTTCGACTCGCCAGTAAACTTATAATAGCGATAGTATTTGCTCTCGACCCCGTACCAGGTGGTCGATCCTCCTGAGACGATGGCATTCTCGATCTCAGCCAACTTCAGGTCACCCAGGCGGCCGTTGAGGTCGTTCTGCCACCCCCCCATGCCGTTGGAGACCCGCCCCGTGTAGTAGGTATACTGAGCACGCTGCACAGCCTTCCAGCTGCCTGACCCGTCGGGGCGCTGGAGTGTGACGCTCGCCAAGAGTTGTGCCGGCGTCCCTACCACGGCCGTGACCAGATCATTGGTCACGGTTGCATAAGCGTAGCTCAGCCGTCCGGCGTCACCTGTGGCGGTATCGTTGAAGGTGACGCTCGTCAGAGACCCGCTGGAGTCGTAGCTGGCAGTGCTCTTGGTTGAACCATTGGCCGAGGTGTAGCTCTTGAATCGGCCGTACTTCTGAGCCAGATTCTCCGCCATCGAGCCGGCGACGGGCTTGCCGTTCAAATCGCGGCGGACGTCATAGAACTCGGTGACGTTTCCCTGGGGGTCGGTCAAACGGAGCGCCGGCGAAGGGTTGGGGATATACTCAAGCTTGCTCGGCTCAGCACCCCATGGGGCGTAGGAGGTATACGGGCCGGTGCCAGGAATTGAGAACGTGAACGCAGTGGTGCCGCCCGCGACGACCGTGATTCGATCGTCCTGCCCTGTACCTGGCATAATGCCGGTACCAGGGGTCCCGCCAGGAGTTGACGCCCCGTTCGTGCCTCCGGCGACGACGATATAGGGGAGTTCGCTGATGGCCCAGCCGTTGCCGTTGGGGCCAGAATTATTCAACCCGCTCCAGGTCCGGGTATGGCCCCAGGACTGTCCAAACGGGGACGCACTCGCCTGGAGATCGGCCGTAAAGATGAGCGGGGTACCATCGAAGCTGCGCACGGGTTTGGTCGTCGCAACTGCCGGCCCAGCTCCGGTATTGGGCTGAGGCGAGTAGATTGGGCTACCGGGGCAACAGGTCGGCCCCGTAGGGAGGGGGGTCTCCTCAATGGGACCGCTCGAGAAATACCCCAGTACAATTCGCGCTTCCAGAGCATCGAAGGAGCTCTGGTAGGACTTCTGGCGACGACGGCTCATGGTGGTGTCCTTGGATCGTGGACCGGCCACCTATCTCGGCGCGCAACAATGCCGAGAAGAAGACCGGGGGGGAGAGTCTTCGGTCAAGGACGAATAAGAACAGCAAACGCGAATTCTTCTGCTAGTTCAGTATTTGCGTAGAATTCCGTTGACTATTTTTGTTTGGGAGCGTGTTTTCTTACATGCATCCCTGAAAATTAGATCAGCGATGGGCCAATATGAATTGTTGCGCTGGCGCTCGCAAGAGACTACTCACAGGATGGCGTCACCAAGATATCCGAAAAACACTTAAACACCCAGAATAACAAAAGTTATAGCGAAAAAAAATTTCTCGATTCACGTATTTTTAGGCTTACTGCCTAGCGTGAACCATGATACATGCTTAGTTGAGATCGCTTATCTCATTCTTCACGGAAGGGCTTCGGCTAGCCTGCAAGGCCATAACCGTCAGTCGGACGTTTTTGATAAAATGACACGGTAGTGAGCAAAGGTCGGCCGAGCGCTACGAAGCGTGGCCCGGTTACTTTACCTTACGACCTGCGCTGCCAAGATGGCCACTCAGGGGGCTAACTCTCCCTGTGAGCGTCGGCGGCTTCGCGTGGGTTTGCTGTCAGTGGCCGACCAAACTCGGAGTGATGAATCGCACCGTGGGGAGGTTACGTACGCAGGTCATCTCATCGATTCGTGACGACGGAGATGAAAGGCCCTCGCTCATCGGAGCGCGAGATGACAGATCAAGGCGGCAGCCGTCATGCGTTGGAGCAGTCTCCGCTTCAAAAGCGGGCGGGGCACCTACGACCCCAGGGCTGACGCCGTTGTCTGGTTAGAGTTGAACTCTTGCGACGGTCATTCTTGAGTCACGTTCACCCGCTCGGACCACTCTGAAAAAAGAGACACAGCTCACACGAAAATCGCTCGATGGGACACCTTGTTCCTGAATATCAGGGACCTCGATACTTGGGCACAGAACGCAACCCAAGTCCCACCAGTCTCCTGCTCAGGATCATGCGTCGGCTAGCGCGAAGCGCGGGACGGCCGCTCCTACTTGACGTGCTTGGGGTACTCCCAGCGGCCGACGTTTTCGCGGAGCCAATCGTAGTAGAACCGGACCCCGCGATCCTTCTCTCCTGAGCCGTAGCCGCCCCGCTCGGGATTCGGGCCCGTGCCGGTTGCCGTGCTGACTCCTTCGCCGTAGGCGCTGTGGAAGATCATGGCACCGCGCGGGAGCGTCAGGTAGTTCGCCCAATCCTTCTTCATCGAATCGAGATGGAACGCGTTGAAGATGCCTTCGTTTCCTGGTTCATCGTTGTCGTGAGTCTCGGCATTGACGACGAAGCCCTGCTCGGGGATCGGCATCTCCTCCTGGAAGAAGCGGATCTGCACGCCCGGATAGTCGACGGCTGAGCCTGACTTGTGGTTCGGGCAGACACCGGCCTCGATGTCGGGAGCGGTCGCATGGAACCAGGCGGCCAACTTGGCCTTCTTCGTCGGCCCGTCAGGCTCGCGGAGGATGTCATGGTCGGCCCGCACGGGATGGCTGAACTCGTGCATCAGGTTGACGAAAACATTCTTCAGACGCCGCTCGGTCAAGAATCGACCGGTCTCCTCCATGGCCCGCTTCACTGCGGCTTCGTCGCGAAGTTCCTGATCCTTGCGCGGTTGGAGCAGGTAGAGGGCGACAACCATATCCCGCTTGTCCGCTTCACGGATCAGTTCTTCGAGTCGATCGACGAAGTCGGGGCGAAGGGTGCCGTCGCTCCGGTATCCGTTGGGCCCGGCGTCAACGCTGGGAAAGCCGCCATTCGTGCCCTGGAGGGCGACACTGATCAGGTTGATCCCGTGGGCTGTCATCGTGTCGAGGCAGCGAATATGCCGTTCGGTCACGGCCGGGCTCATCAGCGCATTGTTGCAGCGAATCCCCCAGAGCTTGACCGGTTGCCCCCCCAAAAAAGCCTGATTGTCCCGGATCTCGAACTCCTTGGTCGGCTGAGGCGCCGGGGTATCGGCCTTGACCCATGCCACGCCGGGGCTAAGCAACCCGGAGAGGGAGACCAGAGCGAGGATCGCTCCCAGGGTGCGCGTCATCGGCATCTCGTCCACTCCAAAACAAGAAAAGATATTCAAATTTCGAGGCCGGTCAGAGCGAGTCGAACGAGATGACCTCGCCGCCGCTCCGCATGGGGATCGAATGCCAGGTGGCGACATTCGCGCGGTTCGTGACGAATTGCACATGCCCGCCGGTCATCAGGACGTTCACTCCACTCGCATAGAAGCTCCAAGCCCCTGTGCGAGCGATGGCATTATTGTCCGAGGACAATCAGAGCATGGACTATTTGGAGATGTGCCGGGGGTACTCGTAACGGCCGACGTTGTCCCGGACCCACTCGTAGTAGAACCGGATGCCACGGTCGGTGGGTCCGGTGCCGTAGCCACCCATCTCGGGGTGGGGGGCCGTGCCGCTGAAATTCGTGATTCCCTGGCAATAGGCGCTGTGAAAAAGCATGACGGCGTTGGGCGCCCTCAGGTAGCGTTCGCAGTCGGCAAAGATGGCCGCTTTGTGCCCATCGTTGAACCAGCCGTCGTTCTGATAGGCGTCCTGCTTGTGGGTCTCAACGTTGACCACAAAACCCTGGGACGGAATCTCCGCCTCCTTCTGGATGATTCGCACGTCCATGCCAGGGTAGGTGTCGGCCGTTCCCGATTTGTGCGTCGGGCAGACGCCGACCTCGATGTCGGGGGCGACCGCCTTGAACCAGGCGGTCAGCTTGGCCTTCTTGGCCTCACCCCCGGGCTCGCGGAAAATTTCGTGGTCGATTCGTTCGGGATGGTCATATTCATGCATCATGTCGACGAAAACATTTTTGAGCTTACGACGCACAAGAAATTGGCCTGTCTCCTCGACGGCGCGTTTGATGGCCGCCTCATCGTAGAAATCCTGATCTTTGCGGGGCGAGAAGAGGCCAACCATGACGACCATTCCCCGCTTATCCGCTTCGCGAACCAGCCACTCCAAGCGGCGGGCGACGTCCGGCTTGAGGCGACCATCGCGCCGATAGCCGTTCAGCCCCGCATCAATGTCGGGCCATCCGCCATTGGACCCTTGGATGTAGAGGCCCAGAAAGTTGATCCCGTGGGCAACCATATTATCGAAATTGTTAATATGACGCTCAGTAACCGTGTCACTGAGCAACGCGTTGCCGCACCTGAGGCCCCAAAGATCGATCTCCTTGCCGGCCAGCACCGCGCGATCGTTCCTGATCTCGAACTCGCGCGTCGGCTCCACGGGTCCTTCGACCGGGTCGGCAGCAACGGCCCACTCCGCCAGAAGTAGACATGCAGCCGCCACCAAGGCAGACGTCACAATGGTCCTCAAGCTCTGGCTCATCTCTTTGGTTTCCTCAAAAGGGATGCCAACGGACGACCGACCGAGCGGGACACTCAAGTCTAAAAAACGGGTGATCGCCCTCGCTCCGGTCCGAGCCCGTAGGAGGCTGATGGCCGAAACTAACAAACGAGGCGACCTACGACAAGAGTCAGGCCGCCATCGTTGGCGAATCGACGATCACCGGGATCAAGACCAGCATGGAAGGAAGTACCGCTCGAGTACGACCGCCGACATCTCACCTCGGTGATCCCCTTTACCAAGGGGGAAAGGTGGCGAGGTCAAGCTTGTCGTAAGCGAAGGCTAAAGCAGCGATAGCGGCCCGTATCCGCTTTACAGAAGGGGGGACGTGCAGTCGGCCCCGGCTCGAGACTCATTTGTTGAGTTGCGACAAGGCGCAAAAAAAGAACGATCTGACGGCCCATGAGAATGGGACAGTCGATCGCAAGAGTTCTCCGGCTTCGTGAGGTGGTCACACGAGCAGAGCGACGGGGGAGTGACTCGGCAGTTCAAGAAACAAGAGAAAAAAAAGGAGAGGGGGAATCACCGATTCCGGGCATCCGCCTCCCCCTCAAATCCCAAAAACCTTACTGCGCTTCCGAGCACTTCTTGCAGCGTGCGATGTGCTTACGAACCTGGCCGCCGCATCGCTTGCAGCGTGAGTACTTGGCCTGACGCATTTTCTTCTTGCGAGGACGGAACGGCACAGGACACCTCGTCGATTGATTTGTGTGCACTCCCGCCGACTCGGCCGGAGCAGAAGAGGAAGAGTCTAACGGATTGGGGTGTCCTCCCGCCAGGGGACTTGGCGTAATTCGAACCCAGGCTCACGGAACCGTCGTTTTCTCGCGTGGAGGAGACCACGATTCGGCCGACTCGATCCCCCCTGGCCGTTGTCCCGCGACCGTCCCGACCGCAGAATAAGTGGGCCGTCCCGCCTCTCCTCGTCAAGGGACGCCTTACCGAGATTGGGATCGTATCACGAGGGTAGGAGCATCGTCATTATGAATGGGAAGTACCGAGGACTCACCAATCTCGGAATGGTTTGGCTGGTCGTCGCCACGACCTCAGCCGCCGCGGCGCCCCCCCTCACCGAAGTTTCCGAGCGGGCCCGACGCGTCCATGATTCCGCCATCCTGTTCGACGGACACAACGATCTTCCCTGGCTCCTCCGCGACCTCGGCGACGTCCGGTTCGAGAAGATCGACCTCTCCAAGCGGCTCGAAGCGACCCAGACTGATATCCCCAGGCTTCGTGAGGGGGGGGTCAAAGCGCAATTCTGGTCGGTCTACATCCCGAGCGGGCAGCCCAACCCGGCGCGAACCGTCACCGATCAGATCGACCTCGTCCACCGCATGGTTGAGCGCTACCCTGATGACTTCGCGATGGCCTATTCGGCCGACGACCTCGAGCGCATCGTCAAGGAGGGCAAGATCGCCTCGTTGATCGGTATCGAGGGGGGAGTCGCAATCGAGAACGATCTGGCTGAGATCCGGGCCTTTCACCGCCTGGGAGCCCGCTACATGACGCTGACCCACAACGTCACCCTCGACTGGGCCGACGCCGCCACCGACGTCCACCGGCACCACGGCCTCACTCCCTTCGGCGAGCGCGTCGTCCGCGAGATGAACCGAGTCGGGATGCTCGTGGATATCTCCCACGTCTCTACCGAAACGATGGCCGCCGCCCTCCGCGTTTCTGAAGCCCCGTTGATCGCCAGCCACTCAGGCGCGTTCGCCATCGCCCCGAGCCCGCGAAACGTGCCCGATGACATCCTCAAGGAATTGCCCCGCAACGGAGGCGTCATCATGGTCAACTTCTACTCCGGCTTCGTCGTCCCCGAGGCAGCGCGGGAGACCGCCAAGGCTCGCCAGGAATTGCGGGAGAAATACCCGGACCCCGCCGAGTTCAGGAAGGCGATGTCGGCGTGGACCGACGCGTACAAAATGCCGCGCGGGACGATCTCGGACGTCGCCGACCATATCGAGCACATCATCAAGGTGGCCGGAATCGACCATGTCGGAATCGGCTCCGACTTTGACGGGATCACCTCCTGGCCGGTCGGCCTCGAGGATGTGTCCTGCTTTCCCCGTCTGACCGAAGAGCTCTTGAAGCGTGGCCACTCCGACGACGACGTCCGGAAAATCCTCGGCGGCAACGCCCTCCGCGCATTTCGCGAAGCGGGCAAAGTCGCGTTGAAGCTTCAGCAGACAAGGCAACCGGAGGTCGATCAACCGACACGGTCGCGCAAGGACTGAGAAACTGGCCAGAGCTCCACGCTGAGCCACTTTTCCAACGGCCGGGCGGGCTGAATTCAACCCGCCCGGCCGGTTCGGAATGAACGAATCGTCGAGACTTCCCCCATCATCCCGGTAGGTGATTCACGGCCGGCCGCCATGCATCAGAGCGTCTTTAAATATTCAATCAGGTCCGATCGCGCTTCGTCCGCCAGATCGTCACCGAAGCGGTGTCCCCCGTTGCTGAGTCCGAAGCGTGACGTGTCATAGATAAACTGGGCCTCAAACGGAGGGAGCGGCGGGGAAGGGGGGTCGGCGACGACCGTGAACTTCCAACCCACTTGAACCTGATCGTAGTGCTCCAATCCAGTCGAAGGGGGTCGCTTGAACCGCGCAGGTCGATCGACCGACTTGAGGAGCGCGGCGAGCGTGGGGACGGACCCGTTGTGCAAGTAGGGGGCTGTGGCCCAGATGCCGTCCAGAGGAGGTGCCTGATAACCGACCATTTCGGGATCGGCCGGGTAGTCCTCGGCCAGCCAGGTCGTGTTGTAATGCGCGACGAGCCGGTCGGAGAGCCCTTGGGCCCGCGCAGGATCGGTGCCGATGACCGCCAATTCGACGACGCGATTCGGGTAGTGGCCGTCCGGACCGTAGGTGCCGTGGCACTTCACGCAGGTCTTCGCGAAGACGGTTTTCCCGCGCTCCGCCTTCGCTGCGTCGATCGCGAACGGGTACTTGGGTGGCTTGAGACTCTTCATGTAGGCTTGGATATCGCGAAACGTCGGCTCCAGCTCCTTCAGTTCCTCGAGCGACTTCTCCGCGAGGAAGAACTGCAAGATCGACCGGACCGAGCGCGCGTCGGTCCTGCCGTCGTAGTACATAGTCGTCTTGCGGGCGAGGTGCCACCACGGTGGGACATCGAGTTCCGGGAGATTGGCGCCGAGGGGCAGGGGGATCTTGCGCACCGAGAGGTCGGAGTTGCGCACGCTCAGGAGGACCGCCGAGATCATCCCAGCATTCACGGTGCCCCGCGCAGTGTTGAGGTGAAAGAGACTGGGTGGGAGCCGACGATCGTCAGCACGAGTCAGGTCGTAGAGCAAGGCTCGCATATCGAGAGTTGTATTGCCCAACCCGACATAGCTCTGGCCCCCGATCGAGCCGCCGTGGCAGACCATGCAGTCAATCTGCATGCCAGACTTCTCACCTGCGCGGCGTAGCCCCATGGGAAGGCCGTCGTTGGGAAAGGGGGCCGGGTGCAGGCCATAGCGCTGGTTGAACGCGGCCGCATAGGCGTCGGCGGGAGTGTCCGCAGCAGGAGCGTTCTCGCCCCAGAGTGAGCCCGCGCGACGATACGCCGCACCGCTCCAGCCCGGTTTCAAATAACCGGTCGAGGTCAGCGCCACCCGACCCCGTTCGACGGCGGCCGGGTCGGGCGAATCGCCGGAGGACCAGGATGGGCTCAGAAGCAGAATACCGGCGACGACAAATCCACGGATTCGCAAAGACCTATTCATCGGTCGACCTCCCCGGCACCCGCCGAAAA
This sequence comes from Singulisphaera acidiphila DSM 18658, assembly GCF_000242455.2. GTDB lineage: Bacteria > Planctomycetota > Planctomycetia > Isosphaerales > Isosphaeraceae > Singulisphaera > Singulisphaera acidiphila. Next base: position 1,671,960 of record NC_019892.1, on the reverse strand, counting down.
AAGGGTGGGCTCACCCCTTCCGGCTCTGGGGTGGTCCAATGGAGAGATCCAGGCCCAAGTCGATTCGCCTGAGGTCCCTCGAATCCACTCACCGTGAAAAGGGAAAAAAGAGGAGGGGAGGCGCGGGGCCTCCCTCCCCTTAATACTTAGTTATAGTCGCTTGTGGTCGGCTCGGGAATGGTCCACGTCACTTCACTTTCGCCGGGATCTTGTCCTGGAAGATGCCCTCTGCCGGCGTCGCCCCCGGCTCGATCGGCTTGATGCGGATATTGCGGAACTGGACCAGGCTGGGGGGACCGGTGTACTTGCCGTCCTTGAAGCCGCCGTGATGCTGCAACAAGAGCGGGCCTCGGGCGGGAATTCCGGGCAACTGGGCGTTCTCGATCACCGTGATGCCATTGAGAACCACCGTCAAGCGGTCGCCGATCAGGGTGATCGTGAACTCATTCCACTCGCCGACCGGGCGATCGGCCTGGGTCTTCGGCGTCACCCCAGCGCGGACCTCTGGCGGCATCTTTGCGTCCATCCGGTAGCCGTAAACTTCCCCCGAGCCGATCGGCCAGCACCACATATTGACCTGGCTCTTCCCCTTCGGGTCGCGAAGAAAAATTCCCGAGTCGCAGTCCGGCAGCGTCAACTGAATCGGCTTGCCGTGAATATCCTTGGCGTGGGTGCCGTTGGGGAGGACGTAAGGGACCCGGGGATTTTGGTACGGGGCTTCCTTGAGCCGCCAATCGAGCTTCAGGACGAAATCGCCATACTCCTTCTTACTGACCAGGTGCTTGTCGCCGGGCGATTCACTGCGAGCATCGTAATCGATCACGCCGTCGAGCACTTTCCAGTGGCCGTTGTCCCCCTCGGGAATGATCCATTGGGAGAGATCGTGACCATCGAACAGGGACGTGAAGCCCACATCGGCACTCTCCGCCGCCGGTGCGGCAAGGACGAGAGCGGCGGAAAAAATCAACGAATGAAACATCGATCGGGTCTCCAGGTGTGGGCAGAATTCTTCCAGCGTTCGCAGACAGGAAATTCACGCTAACCCGGCTTCAAGACCACGTCAATTGATCGCCCGGTGTTTGTGGCTTCACGGCTCCCCAAACCCTCTCTCAACTCCCTTCAGCGGTGAGGAGCCATCGTTGGCAACTCTGCGTCAAGAAAATGGCGAGCCCTGGTCGACTCATCAATTTTTTCCGATCCTGACGAATGACCCCAGTGTTGTTTTGGATGCTTGAACGGCAGTCCATCGACAACGGGTGGACACTCCCGTTAGAATCACCAGAATCGGTCGAACACGCGGGACCGCCTTCGGCTCTCGCGACTGGATCGGAGTCATCTCATCGGGGAGAGAGCGCTGATGGGACCCGCCGAGATCGTGGCGAGTTTGAAAGAGCTCTGCGTCGAAAAAGGGCCGCGGCTGACCACCGAGCAGATCGTGGACTGGATCGACCAGCAGGCTGGTTTCGAGTCAGATGCTGAACTACTCGCATTCGCCAAGAAGATGAAGGCACGCCAGTTCGCCCGAATGCTCGAGTACGAAGACGAGGAGTCGAGCCTTCGGATCAAGCGGCTCTGGAGCTTCTACGACCCCGAGCTCGGCCGGCGATTTTATGCCGACATCCTCCAGATGCCCGACGATCGCCGACGACGCCTAGTTCGGCAGTACGCCCAGTTCCTGGACCAGCTCCGCTCGGTCCGGCGTGCCATGGCCGACTACTTCGCCGGCCAACAATTCTTCGACTTCTACGTCGGAGAAGAAGATGAAGAGCTGGTCCTGGAAGCGGCACCGGCGACGGGCGGACGAAGTCGACGTCGATGACTCGTCTTGACCGCGTCCCCCGTGGGCCGAGACAATGGTCGGTCTTCGCCCTTTTGTTGAGAAATGGCTGCGCCGCGCGACGAGACGAGTTGAGAGGACCGTTGGAATTATGTCCGCCACATCCGAGTCGAAACAGATCTCTTCGCAGTGGCCCGATGCGCTTGGCCGGTTCGGCACATTCGGTGGCCGGTACGTTCCGGAAACCTTGATGGAGGCGCTCAACCAGCTTGCCTTGGAATACGAGCGTGCCCGGGTTGACCCGGAATTCCAGGCGCAGTTGAACGACTACCTGTCGAACTACGTCGGCCGTCCCTCCCCCTTGTTCTACGCCGAGCGCCTGAGCAAGCTCGTCCAAGGGGCCGCGATCTACCTCAAACGTGAGGATCTGAACCACACCGGGGCCCACAAGATCAACAACGCGTTGGGCCAGGTCCTGATCGCGCAGCGGATGGGTAAAACGCGGGTAATCGCCGAGACCGGGGCAGGGCAGCATGGCGTCGCCACCGCGACCGCCTGCGCGTTGACCGGCCTCGAATGTACCGTGTACATGGGTGAGGAAGACATCAGGCGGCAAAAGCTCAACGTCTTCAACATGAAAACGTTGGGCGCGACCGTCGTGCCGGTCACCGATGGGACGCGGACGCTCCGCGACGCGACCAACGAGGCGATGCGCGACTGGATGGGATCGTCGCGGCAGACCCATTACACGATCGGCAGCGTGGTCGGTCCGCACCCGTTCCCAATGATCGTTCGCGACTTCCAGTCGGTCATCGGTCGGGAAACCCGCCAGCAGTGTCTCGACCGGCTGGGCCGCTTGCCCGACGCCGCCGTGGCCTGCGTCGGCGGCGGTTCGAACGCGGCGGGCATGTTCTATCCCTTCATCAACGACGCCGAGGTCGAACTGATCGGCGCGGAGGCGGGGGGGCGGGGACCGCAACCCGGCGAGCACGCCGCCAGCCTGACCCAGGGGCGGCCGGGCGTCCTGCACGGTAGCCTCAGTTACGTGCTCCAGGACGACGACGGCCAGACCGAGAACGTGCACTCGATCTCCGCCGGCCTCGATTATCCCGGCGTTGGCCCCGAGCATAGCTACTGGAAGGACACCGGCCGAGTCCGCTACGAAAGCGTGACCGACGCCGACGCCCTGGCTGCCTACGCAACCCTGGCCCGGCAGGAGGGGATTCTTCCCGCCCTGGAGTCGAGCCACGCGGTGGCGCGGGCCTTGGTCGAGGCCGCTCGTCTCGGGCCCGGCAAGATCATCGTCATCTGCCTCTCCGGTCGAGGAGACAAGGATGCCTATGAGGTCGCCAGGCTCCGTGGGGAACCGATGTCGTAAGCGTGGTCGATGACCGACGTTGCCTCATAACGACATCCCCGACCCACCACGTGGTCGAGCCGACAGAACTCGACGGTCGAATCTGAACCCAAGGCAATTCGGTCTTGCATCGAATGGACCCGAGGCCGAAATTGGACGGCCTCCCCCACCGGCAATTTGGCGATGGAATGCGAAGCCCAACCCATGCCTGCGCCTCGTCGAGAATGACCTGCACGGTGGTCTCTATCGTACCTGGATCGCACGCGACGGCTGAGTCAGGACTCCCATGAACCGCATTGACACTCTGTTCACCCGTCTGAAGAGCGAAGGCCGCCGCGCATTGATGCCGTTCATCACGGCGGGCGATCCCGATCTCCCCACCACCGCGGCGCTCATCACCGAGCTCGTGGCGCGGGGAGCGCACATGGTCGAAATCGGCATCCCTTACTCCGACCCGATCGCGGACGGGCCGGTCATCGCGGCGAGCTATCACCGGGCCCTGGGGCATGGGGTGAAGCTGGCGCATATCTTCCAGACGATCCGGACCTTGCGGGCTGAGACGGCCACCGGCCACTTGACCGCGGCGCCTCTGGTCACGATGGTCTCCTACTCGATCATCCATCGTCAGGGGGTCGACCGCTATCTACGCGAGGCGGTGACCGCCGGAATCGACGGCCTGATCGTCCCCGATCTCCCGGTCGAAGAGTCGGAAGGGCTCTGCCGCAAGGCGACCGCCCTGGACTTGCGCCTGATCCAGCTCGTGACCCCGACCACCCCTCGCGAGCGGGCGGTTCAGATCACCCGCTCGACGACCGGCTTCGTCTATTACGTCTCGGTGGCTGGGATCACGGGCGAGCGGAGGTCGATCCCCCCGAACCTGGTGGAAAACGTCGCCTGGCTCCGCACCCAGACCGACCTGCCGATCTGCATCGGGTTCGGCATCAGCACCCCCGAGCACGTCCGTGAGCTTGCCCCAGTGGCCGACGGCCTGATTGTCGGCAGCGCACTCGTCAAGCGCCTGGTCGATGCCGACAAGCTGACCCGTGCCGAAGTCGTCAAGGAAATCGGCCAATTCGTTGCCGAGCTTGCCACCGGACTGGACGTCCCCCCGCCTCGTCCTGCTCCCTGAGCGAGCCCAAGAGAGAAAAAACAAAGAGGGAAGTCTGAGGGGGGAGCCCCTCAGACTTCGTAGGTCGCCAGTCGATCGGGGATCACGACGGGATTTCGCAGATGGGGTTGAAGGATGGGAGCGAGCGCTTCGAGCCCCTCAGGCTCGCCATGCACCAGAAACCCACGCTCGATCTGGCCGCCGGTCTGCTCGAACCACCAGGCCAGGTCATTGCGGTCGGCATGGCCCGAGAAGCCGTCGAGAACGTAGACGGCCGCGTTCAGCTCGTGCCACTGGTCCATGATCTGGATCCGCTCGACCCCTTCGGCGAGCCGACGGCCAAGCGTCCCCTCGGCCTGATAGCTAACGATCACGATCGCGTTGTCCGGGTCATCGACGATATGACGCAAGTGGTGCCGGATTCGACCCGCCTCGCACATGCCCGACGACGAGATGATCACCAACGGCCCGGGCAGATAATTGAGCCGGCGCGAGTCGTCCCAGGTGGCGCAGAACTCGACGTATTTGGATCCGAAGTACATCGGGTCCTTATCCATCATCTGCCGCGCGGCGGGCGTGTAGGCGTCGGGGTGGTCGCGATGGATGTCCGTCAGCCGCATCGCCAAAGGGCTATCGACGTAAATCGGGATCGGACGGACCTTGTGGACCGCGAACAGTTCCTGGAGGCAGTAGATCATCCGCTGGGTTCGGCCCAGGCTGAAGGCCGGGATGACGATCTTGCTTTGGAGCCGGGTGGCGCGGGCGACGATCGCGTGGAGCTGCTTGATCAGCTTGTCGTAGGGCTCGAGTTCCCGATTGCCGTAGGTACTCTCAGAGACCAGGATATCAATATCCTTAACAATCGTCGGGTCCGGCAACAGCCCCATCTGACGACGTCCCAGGTCTCCCGTGAAGAGGAACCTGCGCTGCCGGCCCCCTTCCTCGTAGTCGAGCTGGATCATGGCCGAACCGAGGATGTGTCCGGCGTCGAAGTAGGTCAGAACGATCCCAGGGAGGATCTCGGTCGGCTTCGCGTAGGGCAAGCGTTGCAGCCGATCGACGACCAATTCGACATCGACCAACTCGAACAAGGGTTCAATCGGCTCAGCGTGGGGGTTGCGGTGGTTGGCGTTCCGCAGATCCTCCCGCTGAATCCGGGCGCTATCACGGAGCATCACACTGAGGATGTCGCCCGTCGCGGGCGTCGTGACGATCGGTCCGTGATAACCGGCGCGAACCAGGCAAGGAAGACGGCCGATGTGATCATTGTGTGCGTGTGAGACGATCACCGCATCGAGGTCGAGGGGATCGAAACTAAACTGGCGATTCGGACTGTCGAGGTCGATCCGATTCGAGTCGAAGAGCCCACAATCGAGCAAGATCTTGTGCGAGCCGATTTCCAAGAGATGGGCGGTACCGGTGACCTGCCGGGCCGCGCCGTGGAACGTAATGCGCAAAACGATCTTCCTCCCGATAGATCCGTCGATGACGACTCGGGACGATCAAACGGATGAATAGCGTATTCCCTAGATTTGGTGCAAATTCCATGATGCCATGATCGGTCAACCGGTTCAAGGCCACACGAACTTGCCATAAACTCTGATTGAACACTTTCTGAATCCTGCGTAGAATCCTTGAGAGACCCTGAGCGGTCCCCCTCTCCGGAAGTTCTTTCCAAAACCTGACCGTGTCCGAACTGGGTGAGGAGCGCCCCGTGATGACGCGAGAAATCTCCGAATCCCATCCGTTAATCCGCCTGTTTCGCGGCATGACCGAATCCACGTTCATGACTGAACTGGGGATCGGCGACCCGCGCCTGGTGGGATATGTTGCCAACCTGCTGGCCCGTTTCGTTCCCAGCCAGACGATCTGGCGGATCCGCGACGGCCAGGGACGACGGCTCACCGAAGTCACGGCCATGGTGGCGGAGGCCGAGTCGACCTCCGACGCGGCCCATCGCCGCGATTGCCATCGCCACGTCGGCGACTTCACCTTGTTCTGGACGGGAGTCTATCCCGAAGCCCTCTCCGGGTTTCAGGCGATCGACTCGGCCGACCACCTGATCAACTATCAACTCCAAGGCAAAAAGTCGTATTACCTGGCCAGCACGCTCGACGACGACCAAGGGGCAGTTTTACGACGGCTGAGCGATCAATTCGAGCTCTGCGCCTTCGGCCTCTCGCGGGTCCGTCGCGAGTGGGAAAAATTCGCAACGGAATCCATGGGCGATTCGATGCCCCGTGGCTTCGTCGCCTGAGAGTGACCCGTCCTCGATTTGCAGTGGGACGACTCCCTGGTTTAAAGTAAGGGGCCGGGCGAGCGAGGGGAGGCTGTCGTTCCGCCGGCGCGATCCCGGTGGAAGTGAGGGCCAAGCCGCGTGACGGACGTAGTGCGCTACCGACTCGACGACTTACGACGCCTTGCTACCGCGCTCGGCGCGGGAGTCGGCATGACTCCCGCCCGCGCTTCGGCATTCGCCTCGCAGCTTGTCTGGTACGACACCACCGGGGCTCCCTCGTTTGGCATCGAGACCTTGCCGGACTGGTTGGAGCGAATCTCCAAGGGGGAAATCGACCCTGGGGCCGAAGGGACGGTCACAAGTGAGCACTTGGGCACGGCCGTCCTGGATGGAGGCAACGGGCTCCCTTCCTTGATCCTGGCTCGCGCCGGCGAACTGGCCATCGAGAAGGCGAGGGACGCAGCCATCGGCCTCGTCCGGGTCACGAACATCAACGCAACGGGTCCGGCCGCCGGAATCGCCGCCGAGATGGCATTCGGGCCGTTCCTCTCGGCGATTCTTGGCCCTGGCCCCGTCTGGTCGCTGGCGCTGCCGAGCGGGGACGGCCTGCCCGCCGTCTTCGACTCCACGCTCGAGTTCAATGCCGTCGCTCTTCCGTCGAAGAAGACCTCGGCTCGGCCGACCGAATCGACGCCCCTGACTCTCTGGGCCCCCTGGGCGACCGCAATGGTTCCCCCAGGGGGGTGGCTCGTCGCCGCGCTCGGCGTCAAGGCCATCGAATCGCTCTCGGGCTTCCACGAACGGGTCAGCAGCACCATGCGGTTGACGGACGAAGCTCACGGTCGCCTCTTGCCAACAATCTGGGAAACTAGGCGTCGTGAGGCCCGCGAACGGGGCCTTCTTGTCACAAAGGCGTCACTGACCCGTTTCCATCAATGGGCGAACCGGCTCGGCGTGCCGCTGCCCTCGCCCGTGACACAGGTGCCCCCGTCCGACCGCTCACCCCGCGGCGCGGTGTAGGAGTTCCGACATGGTGCTCCCCCTCGGCGACCTGGCCAAGACGCGGATCGTCCCGTTCGGGACTTACGTCCTGATCGCGCTGAACGTTGTGATCTTCCTGAGCCAGCTCGAACATGGCACGTCGTTCACGACAACTTACGCCGCAACCCCTTACGAGATCAGCCACAACATCGACCTGCCGGTCTTCAATGACCCGGTTCCGCCGTTCGACCCCAATCGGGAAGAGCCCCGCCGGCAGGTTGAGGGGCAGGAGCGCGTTCCCTTCCCAATCTGGCTTACCATTTTCACCTCGATGTTCTTGCACGCCAGTCCGCTGCACCTGGCCGGGAACATGCTCTATCTCTGGATCTTCGGCGATAACGTCGAAGAGGTCCTCGGCACGATCCGCTATTTGATCGTCTATTTGGCGTGCGGTTTCGTCGGGACGGTGCTCCAGATCGCGATGAATCAGGACTCGCTCATCCCCACCCTCGGTGCCTCGGGCGCGATCGCCGGAATCATGGGGATGTACGTGGTCTGGTTCCCCCAGAACCAGGTCCGCGTTCTGGTGTTCCGGTTCATCACCCAGATGCCCGCGCTGTACGTCATCGGATTCTGGATCGTCCTGCAAATCATCGAAGGGGTGGGATCGGCCGGTAAGATTGGCGAGACAGGAGGGGTCGCCTATCTCGCCCACATCGGTGGCGCGGCCACCGGGATCCTCTTCGCAATTCACTACGCCAATCGAGCCCGCGCGGTTGAGGCGGCACACGACGCCCAGGATGGTTGGTTCGTCGGCCCCTGACCTGACGCGACGAGCGGCGCACACGCCGTCGCGTCGTGCCGCGTCCGATTAACGACGGTCGGCCAGGGCCTCTTCGACCGCGCGGAGTTCCAGGACCGCCGGCTCGAACTCGATCGGCTTGGCCCTGTGCCTCCTCCGTTCCAGGATCAGGCCAATCCCTTGAAAGGTGGCCCACCAGGAGACGCCGTAGATCAGGTATTGCCAATTGGGTGTGAGGACCATCAACAGGCCGGTGAAATACATCTGAACGGCGGGAACGAAATACCAGGGGTTGACGAGATAGGCCGTGGTCGCGAATCCAAAGGTGCTCAAGGTCGCCCAGACCGCCTTGAACCACTCGATGGAGAAGCCTGTCAGGCTGTTGAGCGTGGCGGCGTTGAACGAGAGAATCAAGAAGGTCGCCCAGACGCGCGTGAGGACCCCGGCCAGTGGAGTCGTGCAAAACCATCGCCGGCCCGCCACCCGACGGATCACCCAGATATTGGTAGCGAACTCCAAGGCCCAAAGGCCCAGGTAATGGACGTTGCGACGGTCTCCGATCGAGTGAAGAACCTGGCAGGCGACGAAGGTAGCCAAGTGGGACCAGCCGAGGATCATCAACGCGAGCCCCCACCGATCACGCAGGGCGACCCGTTCAAGGTCGGCCACCAGTTCGGTCTTCCAGCGGAGCAGGGGATTGGCGGGTCGCTTCGGGGCGATCATGGTCATCACCGGTTTCCCGGGGTTGAATTCGAGGAGTAACGATGAATCATCGACGGCGAGGGCGGACCGGCTTGAAAGTTTCTGAGATCGACCTCAGCACTATGACCTTCACAGACCAAAGTGCGACGAGCTGACCCAACGAACAGGGACCTTCCTCAGTCGACTCAATCCCACCTGGCCCTGGGCCGGCCGGGCTGAGGGGGATCCTTTTTTTTCATGGTTCATTCACGAAGCAGGATTCGGCTCCAACCGCTCGATATCCTCGGGAGATGCAGCTCGGTCGAGCGTGAGGATCCCTTCGAGATGGTCGATTTCGTGTTGGAGGACGCGGGCGAAGAATCCCGTGGCCTCGAGCCGGACGGCCGTCCCGTCGAGGGTGTCGTATTCGACCTGGATCGCCAGGGGGCGGACCACCTGCACGCGATAGTCGAGAAAGCTGAGGCAACCTTCCCAGGCAGATTCGGTCTCAACCGAGGACCAGACGATCCGCGGGTTCACGAGCGCGGTCACTTCCACTTCAGGCCGGTCGGGGGAGTGCTCGGTCGGGAAGGATCCGGCGAGGATCAGGGCCACTGAGACCCCAACCTGAGGGGCGGCCAACCCGACGCCTCCGGAATCCTCCAGGGTTTCGAGCATATCCCGGACCAGCGTTTGCGTGGTCTCGTTCGCGATTTCCTTGGCGTCGAGGCGTCTCGCCTTGGCCTTCAGGACCGGGTCACCGAGCTGGACGATAGGGCGGATCATGGGCGCGAAATCTCGTCTCTCTGGAAGCCGAACAGGAGGGGGACCACCCGCACCATCATACGACGTGGGGCAGGGACCCATGAAGACTCGAGCCGAGCATTGTTCATTTCGCCCCGCCTTCATTACACTGAAATAAGAGCCCAAACCAAAACGCAAAGGTCCTGACAGTTCCCAAGTTCCGTTGACCAGGAGGGCGCGATGAACCAGATTCAGTCGTATCCGCTCTGGATCGGGCATGGTGGAGAGGGACACAACTTCCCGCCCATTTTCGACGCCGGGATTGAGGCGGTGGTCGAACTCGCGGCGGAAGAGCCGGCGCTGTCTTCCGTCCGCAATTTGATCTCCTGTCGCTTCCCCCTTCACGACGGCGTCGGCAACCGTCCGGAGCTGCTCGTCCTGGCCATCCGGACCGTGGCCAGCCTGATCGAGTCGGGCATCCCGACGCTCGTTTGTTGCTCGGGGGGGATGAGCCGGTCCCCCGCGATCGTCGCCGCGGCCCTCGCGCTGGTCAATCACGACTCGCTGGAGGAGTGCCTGAAGAGCGTCACCTACCACCACCCCAGCGACGTCTCACCCGGACTCTGGAAAGAGATCACCAGGCTTCCCCACGAGTTGCTCGAGGTCGGTTGCCTGACGCGGCCGTGAGCCGCCAGGCCCGCTCAAACGACAGTCAACGCTCGGCAAGACCAAAGTATCCCACCCCAACCCAACCAGCAAAAAAAAAGGGTTTCGATCTCGCCCGAACGTGGTCGAAACCCTGGGCTGGTTCGCTGGGTCATGGAATCCGATCGAGTCAACCGCGCGCCCATCGCCTGGACACAAGCAGGAGCGAACAGTCTCGCCCCTGGCCCGCCGCCGCCCTTCCTGCCTTCGAAGGTCCATCCAAAAATGACCTGCTCTCACGCGCATCAGAACACGTCTTTATAGCCAGCTCCGTGGTTCATCCGGCAAATCCGGACCGGTCGAGCGACAATCCACCGAAACCCATAGCCCGGCCGGACGACCTGGATCGAGACCCCGAAGATTCGGCGGGCGGGAACGAACACACACATGGGCCACGGGATCCTAGGAACTCGTAGCCCTCAAAAAAAGCGAATAAAGATGAGGACGGACATGACCGGCGCGATCCTCGATCGTTTGGAGCATCTGGGCCGCTTTATCAACTTTGCCATCCAAGTGATCTGGGCGATGCCGGGCGTCCTGATCCGCAGGGCGGGCGACGTGATCCGCCAGTTCGAGCGGGTCGCCTGGGGAAGCCTGCCGATCATCGTGGTCGCTGGCGTCAGTGTCGGGTTGGTGACCTGGTTGCAGACCCACCGGCAATTGGCGACCTATGGGATCGAGGCGACTCTCCCGAGCTTCCTGACGCCCGCCGTTCTGGTCGAGTTGGGTCCGATGCTCGCGGGGCTGCTCGTGGCGGGGCGAATGGGAGCCGGCCTGGCGGCCGAATTGGGATCGATGATGTTGACCGAAGAGGTCGAGGCCCGCGCAGTGCTCGGAGCCTTGCCGATCCCCACCCTGGTTGCGCCTCGAGCGATCGCCTGCGCCCTGGCTGTCCCATTCCTGACAGTCCTCATCGACGCGGCGGCGGTGCTCGGCGGCATGGGGGCCGAGTTGGTGGGGGGAACGCTCTCACCCAGCCTGTTCTGGAGCAGATCACTCCTCTACTTACGACTCTGCGACGTGGTGCCGGCGACGCTCAAAACCTCGGTCTTCGGCCTCTTGATTGGCCTGATCGGCTGCTGGACCGGACTCAACGCCAACCGTTCGACCGAGTCGGTCGGCCGCGCGGCGACGACAGGCGTGGTGCGTTCCATGTTCGCCGTGTTCGTCGCCAACGTGGCCATGGTCCCCTGGATTCAGGCGATGACAAGCGTCTTCGGATGGACCAATTGAATGAAAACATATCTTCTACCAAGTGATAATTTCCACCGGCTTCGGTTCGCCTTTTCGGCACGCACTGCCTAAAATCTATGGATGATTCGAGTCCGTGCGAATGCATCAAATTCGCCGGTAGGGAATCGAGGGCGGGGTTGAATCGAGCCTCAATCGTAAAAAACCAAGAGACGAGGTCCAGCCGTGAATCGAGAAATCGGGCGGTGGCGGGCACTGGCCAACGCCGGGTTCGCCCTGGCGATTCTGGCTCTGGCCGGGTTCGGCATGGCTCAGGTGGCCAGCCGGCAGTGGCGGACCCAGAAGACTTTTCGAGTCCATGTCGACTTCGCAACGATCGGCGGTCTCGGCGTCGGTCAACGCGTTCGGATCCAGGGGATCGACGCTGGCGTGGTGGAAGCCGCCGTGCCGCCCGAGGCGCCTGGCCAGCCGGTCCATCTTGTGTTGCGGCTCGATGAACGGCTCAGGACCCTGGTCCGGTCCGACGCGGTCGCGCGGATCGTGACCGAAGGGGTTGTCGGCTCCAAGGTCATCGAGATCGCACCAGGCCGGCCCGATGCGCCACCGCTCCCTGCAACCGGCCTGATCGCCGCCGAGCGCCCGCTCGAGATGAACGACCTGCTCCAGGAAGCGCGGAAATCGCTCAGCCGCGTTGACGCCGTGGCCACGGCCGCCGAGCAAGGCCTGGGCGAGATCAACCTCATCGCCACCACGATTCGCAAAGGGGAGGGGAGCCTCGGCAAGTTCGTCCACGACGAAGAGGCGTATCAGAAGCTGCTTGCGCTTTCCTCCCGGGGAGAACGGACCCTCCACGACGTTGAGGAGAACCTGGCGGCCTTGAAGCGCACCTGGCCGCTCTCCCGCTACTTCAACGACCGCTCCTTCTTCGATCGCGACCGTGTCCTCTATCACCCGGGGGCCGAGCGCGACAGCCGGGTCATCCAGGAGTCCGATCTCTTCGAACCCGGCCGAGCCGTGCTGACCGCCCGGGGCCGCCAGGAGCTCGACGGGATCGCGGCCTGGTTCAAATCGATCCGCCGCCCCTCGTCCGAAGTCGTCATTGCCGCCTTCACCGACAGCGATCGCAACCAGGATTTGGCCCAGATCCTCACCCAGGAACAGGCCGAAGCCGTCCGGCGATACCTCGTCGAGAAACATGCGATCCAGTCGACCGGCTGGTTCGGGAGCCGAAAGATCGCCGCAGTCGGCTTCGGGGGCCAGGTCCCGAGCCCACTCGCCGAGATCGCCCGCAACCAACCCCCGCGCCGCGTGGAAATCATCCTTTTCACGCCGCAGACCTGATGATGTGTCGATTGGACGGAAAATGGCGATTGCAATTTCCCCAAGGACGACGTACGCTTTTTTCATCTGACAACTGTCGCATTTCACCGACGCGAGCGGCTCGCCGAGTGGTTTCTGCCGAGTCCTCGGGTCTTCCCAGGAGGTTCTCCATGTTTCGACGCGCGTGGCTCCCGGCACTGCTGATCCTGGGCACGGCGGTTCCCGTCGCTCAGGCCCAGGTGAAGCTCGAATACAAGTTTCCCGAGGGGGTGAAGTCCACCTACAAAACGACCTCGAAGACGCACCAGATCTTGAGCATCATGGGGATGGACATCGAGACCGAGGCCGAAGAGTCGGTGCTCACGAGTTCGGCCAACGGCAAGCGGAACGCGGACGGAACGCTGCCGGTGGCTCAAAAGATCGAGTCGCTCCACACCCAACTGTCATTGCCGGGGGGAATCAACGTCACGTTCGACTCGGCCGAGCCCAACGCGAAGATCGACAATCCCCAGGTGGCCTTCCTTGGCGACGTCTTCAAGGCCCTGGTCGGTGTCGGCTACACGATCGTGCTCGACGCCAAGGACAAGGTCAAGTTCGTCGAGGGAACCGAGGCGTTCGACGCCAAGATCGAGGGCCTCGACCCCAAAGCGGCGGCGGCGCTCCGCGGTCGTCTCACGGCCGCGAAGATCAAGCAGGCGTTCGAGCAGGAAATCGGGAACCTGCCCGAGGTGCTCGCACGCCAGGGAGAACCCTGGGAAGTGACCGAGGTCATGGACCTCGGCTACGATCAAAGCTTGACGCTCCGCAAGCGATTCGAATATCTGGGGACGGTCGAGAAGGAGGGAAAGCAGCTCGACAAAATTGGCGTTCGCTCCCTGACCGTGGTCTACGCGATGGATCCGAAGTCGTCCTCACCGCTGAAGGTCACCAAGAGCGACCTCAAGGTGGACACCTCCGAGGGGACGATCCTTTTCGACCGCGAAGCCGGTGAAAAAATCGAGAGCACGCTCGTCACCCGGATCAAGGGGAACCTGACACTGGAAGCGGGGGGCAAGGAACTTCCCTCAACCCTCGACCTGACGCTGGATGTTTCGGGCAAGCGCGAGCCGATCAAGAACTGATCCGAATCGTTCGGTACGGCACCCCCCGTGCCCCTTCGCAACGCCCGGCCGAGCGGTCATTCCCCAACCCGATCGGCCGGGCCAGCCAGGCTCCATAATGGGGAAGAAGAAGCCCCCAAAAGTGATCCAATCGCCCCGTTCCACCGGGAAGCGGAACAACCGGTGTGGAGAACAGGTTGACGCTCGCCCCGTGGTCGATTAGCTTTGGGGAAGAGGACGAGCCTTTGCGACGACGCCCCCGAGCCGAGGAGAGGATACCTCCGTGGCCTCCTTGTTCGTCATCCAAGGGGCCGACCAGGGTAAGCGATTCGAACTGAAATCCAAACCCATGGCAATGGGACGAGATCAGTCGAATCCGATCCGGCTCCACGACACCGAGGTTTCCCGACGCCATGCCGAAGTCCGACCCGTCGATGATTCCTACCGGATCATCGACCTGGGCTCGGCGAACGGCACGTTCGTCAATGGCCAGCCGATTGACCAGTCCCCGCTTCGTTCGGGGGACCGGCTTCAGCTCGGCCAGACCGTTATGCTCTTCAACGAAGGCGTTGGAGCCGAGCGCGACTTGACCGCGCGGGTCGACGTCCTGAGCCGTACCAGCCCCGACGATCGCTCAGCGATCCTCAAGAGCATCCCGGCCGGAGAGGGCTCGCGCGTTCTCCAGGCGCCCGACATCACCGGCGGCTGGCTCAAGGACCGTCTGCTCAACCTGTCCGTTATGTACCGGACGACGCAGGCGATCAGCCACGTCATGGAGATCGACGCCCTCCTACCGCAGATCCTCGAGCTCGTGTTCGAGTCGATCAGCGCCGATCGAGGGGCGATCCTCTTGAAGGACGACAACGGGCTGCTCGTCCCCAAGGCCGTCCGCTGGCGCGGACCGGCCGAGCCCGATGAGCGAATGACCATCTCCCGGACGATCGTCGACCACGTCCTCGAGCAAGGGCAGGGGGTCATCACCTCGGACGCCTCCGGCGACAAGCGGTTCGGCCCCGCGCAGTCGATCGTCGACTACGGCATCCGTGAAGCCATCTGCGTCCCCGTCCAGGGGCGGCATGCGACCCTGGGGGTCCTCTACGCCGACATCCGCGCGGCCAGCGGCTTCATGCCGACGACGTTCACCCGTGAAGGGGTGCGCAGTCGGTTCTCCCAGGACCACCTGATGCTCATGGCCGCGATCGGCCACCAGGCCGGCCTGGCGATCGAGAACACCCTCTTCTACAACGACAAGATCCAGGCCGAGCGGCTCGCGGCCGTCGGCCAGACCATCGCCACACTCTCGCACCACATCAAGAACATCCTCCAGGGGATCCGGGGCGGGAGCTACCTGATCGACATGGGCCTGAACGAGAAGGACGACGCCATCGTCCGACGCGGCTGGACCATCGTCGAGAAGAACCAGGGCAAGATCTACAACATGGTCATGGACATGCTCTCCTTCTCCAAGGATCGCGAGCCTGCCCTCGAACCGAACGACCTCAACGAGACGATTACCGACGTCGTCGAGCTGATGCAGTCGCGGGCCAAGGAGCTTGGCGTCGAACTCCAGTGGGAGCCAGGCGCCAACCTCGACCAGGTCTTGATCGACGCCGACGGAATCCATCGGGCGGTCCTCAATATCCTGACCAACGCCATCGACGCCTCCGAAGGCGTCACGACCCCCCGCGTCGTCGTCAAAACCGTCTGCGACCCCGACAGCTCGACCGCCCGGATTACCATCTCGGACAACGGGATCGGGATCGACGAGGAAGACCTCGCCACGATCTTCCAGGTCTTCTCCTCGAGCAAAGGCTCGCGCGGAACCGGGCTGGGACTCCCCGTCTCGCAGAAGATCATCCGCGAGCACGGCGGCAAGATCGTCGTCACCTCGAAGGTCGGGAAGGGGTCGACCTTCGTGATCGATCTCCCGATGAAGCGAGGCGAGTCCGGCGGATCCTCCGAAGGGCCGGTGATGACCGGTTGACCAGGCGAGCGGAGAACCTCCGCTCCCTGGCGACACCAAGAAAAAAGAGCCGATTCCGTGGTGGGCCATCCGTGCCCACCCTTTCCGAGAGAATTCGGCCCCGCCTTTCTCGTTTCGTGGGATGGGTATGGCCCACCATCCTGAAGCACTTCGCCACCAGGGAATTGCCGCCTCGCCAATCCCTCTCCGGGGGAGTCCTATCGGGGTTGCGGACTTTCGTCATCGAGGATGCTCTCGGCTTCTTCAAGCTCTTGGACGATTCCCCTCGGCGAGCTAATGAGTAAGAGCCCATCCTTGACGCAATACGCGAGCCCGACTTGCTTAAGGATCAGCCGAAGCGTTGTCTTGAGTGGCACGCCTTCCAGGTCCAAAGTCACAGGCGACGACATCGTCTTCTTGGCCTCTTGCAGGCCGACTAGGTCGACGTAGATCGGAATCCCGGTGTCGTTCGCGCCTGTCGTCGCACTCTTGATGTACTTCAAGATGTCGCTCAGCGATGTCTCTTTACCGAACGACATCGAAATCGGATCGTCAAGCTTCTTCAAGATCCCCTTCGTTTGTGGAGAGGTGTCGTTGACCGCAACTCGTCGGGCCTTCTGCGCAATCGTGGCTCTCCGCTCATGATCCGCGTCGTCATAGCGGCCAACTCCACCTCCATCGATTGTCGCCACATGGAATCCGCCTCCACCTTGTTGCTGTGCTTCTCCAATTGTTGTCGCTCTTGTCGTCTCACCTGGAAGACTCCACGGAGTAGAGATTGGGATAAAGCGAATCACGCCCGGGCCAGAAGCCCTTGTCGTCGGACCAGGCAGGCTCGTTTGATTGTAATTCGCCTGGGAGTCGGTCGAGACAAGCGGGCCAGGGCCAGGTCGAACCGGAGTCTGCATGTGCCCTGTCGACCCCGGTAAAGTCTCATTCCCCGAAATCGTTCCTCCCACCACAGGCGTCTGATCGGTCTTGGCGTCGATCACTCCCTTGACCGCTTCTCGGTAACGGAACGCGGTTTCGAAAGAGTCGAGATTGGTCAACATACCACTCTGTTGCAGCTGAACAGACAGATCCAAGGCCTTTTTCATCCGTGCCAAATGAGCCTCAGCCGCAGCGACACGATCGGACTTGGTTGCGCTGGCCTGTCGTTCCGCTTCAAAGAGACGGAGCGACCATTCAGAGAGACGGAGCAACCGTTCATACTCCGACTCCGGAGTAACCTCCTGGCCGTTTGTCTGACGGGCGGCGATCCAATCGAGCGCCTGCCGTGCCAAGGCAGCGCGAATGCGGGGGTCGTCCCGCTGCGGATCCAGGGGAATCTCCTCTTCATTTCTGTCGATCGGCTTGCCGTCCAGGCCAATGTGTTCCTGATCGGTCTTCGGACTCCCTTGGCCCGAAATCGCCTCGCCCAGCAACCGGTTCGGGAGAGTCACGGTCTCACGCGGGCCAGCACTCTTTAATGGGCCGTTTGACCCAACCGCGGAGCGTTCGCCCTCTTCGTGCTCACTTCTCGCGCCCGGCGCCTGGCGGGCGATCACCCCTGCACTCGTGGTGACAAGCCCCGCAATGACAACGGAAGCGGCGACAAGTTTCAGCTTGCTCAGGAACATGGAGTGGGATACTCCTTCCATCAAGAGGGCGACCTGGGCCGGGATCAGGCCGGCGGCCACCCCCTTGGCAGCCACGAGACCGCTCGCGGCCAGAACCGTGGATTCGATGAGAGACACCGGGACCGCCGCCAAGGCGTCTCCGGAAAGCGCAGCCGTCAGGACGCCCACCGAAGGCGCCAGGCCACGGCGGCTCAGCCGCGAACGAAGGAGAGCGCGGGCCCGGGCGAGACGACCCTTGACCGTGCCTACTGGCCAGCAAAGTTGCTCGGCGGCCTCTTCGTGGGTTCGACCCTCCAGGTAACAGAGCACGATCGGAGCGCGATACTTCTCGGGAAGCCGGTTCACTTCTTCATAGAGCCAGGGATAGCGCTCTTGGGAACCTGGTTCTTGCGGGTCGACTCGATCGTCGATTCTCGCCGTCTCGCGTGACCGGCGCTTGGCCGATTCGGCCCGGGCCCGCAAGGACACACGATAGGCCACACCGTAGAGCCAGTTTCCCAGGAGTGCGCAGTCGCGCAGCGAACCCGCCTTCCTGACGAGAACCAGGAACGTTGCCTGGAATGCGTCCTCGGCGTCGCTCGGGTCGCGGAGCCACTGGCGGCAGACACCCATCACCATCGGACCATGACGCGCCACCAACGCCTCGAACGCCGCTTCATCGCGCTGGAGCACGAACCGCTCGAGAAGTTGGACCTCGCTCATTCCCGCAACAGTGCCGAGATGAAAGAGCCGCTCGATCCGCCGGATCGTGACTCCTAACCGCCTGCTCGCCATGGTTGACCCTCTCGTGAACCGGTCACCCTTGGTACTGCGCGCGAGTTCAGAAACCGATACGGAAATCTCAAAAAAAAAGAACGAAGCTCAGCGAGTGCCCCTACGGGCCACCCCTCGCAGGCGACCGAGAATGAAATGAAGGGCGAAGAGCGAAATGGAGCGGGCTTCGACCTCGCTCGATCCTATTGCCGAATGGCAAGCAGCCGCAAAGCTCGTTCGCGGAGCGTGACCCACGGGGCCAGGAGTTCGAGCGGCCCTTCGGCCGGCTCCTGCTCCAACGGCTCAGGACGGCCGGCGTGGTCGACCTGGACGAACTGCATCAGGCCGTCCATCCAGGGAGAAGTGCGGTCGGCCAGAGGTGACCCATAGACCGCCACGACCACCTGGGCTCGCGCCCGGTGGATCTCAGCCCCTCGGATCTCGACGACCCGGCCGATCGGCACGGGTTCGAAACAACGAACGTCGAGGACCCGCTTCAAAACCAGGTTGGCATTCAAGCCGGCCGCGCGATAGGCCGTCGAATAGGCGGCCTCCAAGGCCAGCGAAAGCAGGACTCCCGCGTAGAGTGTCCCATGGTGGTTGGCATCGCGCGGCAAGATCAGGCGATGAGTCAAGGTCTCGTCGGCAAGCGAGCGCGCCATAGTGAGGATCGAACCTGTTCCGAGGGATGGCAGAATCGGCGAGGACGGAAGCGCCGCACGCCTGAAAACCTAACGCGCCGTTATTGTGGTCGCAACCGCTCAATCAAAAGGAGCAGGGCCGATCGAAACGCCACGAACGCTAAGCAAAGCACACAAAAGACCAAAGAAAACCTCTCAGCCCACTTTCTGGCCAACTGGCTCCGGACGTCCTAAAGATAGAGTGGGATGGATCTTTTTTTTGGCTCTGACGAAGGCGTGGAGCGACGACCCAAGCGATTGCAACGAGGCGGTTGCTGACATCTCCAAGGATCGGCTGTTGTGCCCTTGAGCGGGGCGCCGAGATAGATGTCAGTGGACTCGTGTGAACCCCTCGGCGAGCAGGGAGTCAGTCGATGCATCCGAGTGTCGTCCAGTTCCTGGAGCATCTCAAGACGGAACGAAACTCCTCAGAGCACACGCTCCGGTGCTACGAGGACGACCTCGTCCTTTTCTGCCAGTTCCTCAATGAGGGCCACGAGGGAGAGGCGAACCCGATCGACGTTGATGGCCGGCGTCTGCGAAGATATTCGGCCTGGCTCAACGGCCGCGACTATGCGGCCAGCACGATTGCCCGCCGATTGGCCAGCTTACGCTCCTTTTACCGGTTCCAGCGACGGCGCGGGACGATCACGTCCAACCCCACCGAAGCGCTCCGCAACCCAAAACAGCCGAAGCGGCTTCCTCGTCTCCTCCGCGTCGAGGAGATCATCCAGTTGCTCGACTCCATCGCCACCGCCACGCCGCTCGGCATCCGTGACCGGAGCATGTTCGAGACGCTCTACGGCGGCGGCCTGCGCGTCGGCGAACTCGTCGGCCTGAACCTCGACGACCTCGACCTCGAGCAAGAACTCCTCCGCGTCCGCGGCAAGGGGAAACGTGAGCGGCTCTGCCCGATCGGTCGGACGTCCGCGACCTGGATCGCGAACTGGCTGCAAGTTCGCCAGCCGAAGTCCGTGGACGAACGGGCCGTCTATCTCAATCGATACGGCGAACGACTGACGACGCGGAGCGTCGGACGGTTGCTGGAGACCCACCTCGTCGGCCACGGCCTCGACCCGTCGGCCAGCCCGCACACCCTCCGCCACAGTTTTGCGACCCACTTACTCGATCGAGGGGCCGACCTGCGGAGCGTCCAGGAACTTCTCGGCCATCGCAATTTAACGACGACCCAGATCTACACACACGTGACCGAAGAGCGAATGCTCGACGTGTACAAAAGCTCGCATCCTCGCGCCCAGGGAAAAACTTAAATTTCTTTGCCCGGTTTTAGCCAATCCGTAGTTGCATAATATAGATCACCTTTTTAAGATTGGCAACGAAGCGAGTGTTCCTTTTTTCCATCTTATCGAGGTCGTCGAGAGACACGTTGACGATGGAAGTTCTCTTGGACTAACCAAACCGCCAGTTTACGAACAGGTCACGTGGTTCGATCGTACCCTAATTCAGGGCAACACGGCTTTGTTTGACGATGTTGCATCCATGACTTAGCCTTAGACGTTTACTCAAAGCGACGCTGCTCGATGGTGGAGATCGTTCCCGGAAAGAGTAACGATCAGAAGCATAGGCTGCCATTGCACCATCCGCCTTGGTCTTTTTTTTCGGACGATGGCCGTTCGACCCGACGAAGTCGTTGTACTTCAATAACTCAAGGATGAAGCACCGAGTTCGTTCGTATCCCCATGCGGGCGCATATGACGAGAGAATGACCCAATGAAAACTCGGCTGTTGATTGTGCATCCCGAGCCGTCAACCCTGGCCCTCTTGTCGTCGATGCTGATGTCAATGGGCCATGAAATCGATGAAGCCGCCAATGATCGGATGGCGGTCCGCCTGATGGAACGGGGCGGGGTTGACCTGATGATCGCGGGCGTCGATCCCTCGGACATCGAGGCGCTCGAATTGCTCGCTTACATGAGGCGCAAGCACCGGCAGATTCCGGTCATCTTGATGTTCCCGGATTCCAATCCGGAGCGAACCAAGGAAGCGCTTCGGCTTGGTGCGCTTGCCGTCTTGAAATTCCCGGTCCCGGCCACGGAACTGCGTGCCGCCGTGACACAGGCTCTCGGACCGGTCGTGGCGGCTCAGGCGGCAGCGGCCGCCGCAGCGGCAGCCGCTCTGCCCAAGCCCACGACGCAGAGCTCCAGTGCTCCGCCCTCCACCCACTCGCCGCACCAGAACCACACGCCGGCCCCGGCGCCTCATCTCCGAGCCGAGCAACTGGCCATCGATTGGGGGATCGTCGGCAACGACCCCAGCCTGCGACAGGCCATCGAGCTCGCCGCCTCGATGGCGTCGATGCGGTCGCCTGTGCTGATCGTCGGCGAGCCCGGTACCGGCAAATCGCTCCTGGCACAGACCCTCCACAGTATGGGGTCGCGAGGCGACAAGGCCTTCGTCAACTTCGATTGCACCGCACGAAGCGAAGCCTGGTCCGAGCACGAAGCGATCGACCCCAACTCAGGTTCCGCCAACGGCCAGTCGGACCGCGAGTGGAGAAGCCAGCTCGCCCAGGCGCAAGGGGGAACGCTCTTCCTCGACGAGGTTTCCGCCCTTCCCGACGACCTCAGGCTGCAACTCCTCCGCTCGCTCCAAGATCGCGAGTTCGAGTCCATGAACTCGAACCACAACGGGCAACCGGATGTACGCTTCCTCATGTCCACCAGCGAGAACCTGA
This sequence comes from Singulisphaera acidiphila DSM 18658, assembly GCF_000242455.2. Classification (GTDB taxonomy): domain Bacteria; phylum Planctomycetota; class Planctomycetia; order Isosphaerales; family Isosphaeraceae; genus Singulisphaera; species Singulisphaera acidiphila. The sequence continues at coordinate 1,650,245 of NC_019892.1, read as the reverse complement.
GCGGGCTCGTGGAACAGGGAAAGTTCCGCCAGGATCTCTATCACCGCATCAGCGTCATCTGCCTGAAACTCCCGCCGCTCCGCCATCGCGGGACCGACATCGAACAGCTCGCCGAATACTTCCGGGCTCGATTTGCTCAGGAGTTTAATAAGAACGTCGTCGGCTTCACACGCGACGCTCTTGACTGTCTTAATAAACATGACTGGCCCGGCAACGTTCGCGAATTGGAAGGGGTCATCCAGCGCGGGGTGGTTCTCTGCCAGGGGAGCCGGATCACCTCCGGGCACCTCTCGCCCGGCCTGGGCAATCCTCGTGTCTCACGGCCGTCGTCGATGTCCTCTCGGCCTCAGCTCTCCTCGAGCATCCGGCCGTTGAAGGAGGCTCTCGAAGAGCCCGAGAAGCGCATCATCATCCAGGCGCTCCAGGCCTTGAACTGGAATCGCCAGGAGACCGCGCGCGTGCTCGACATCAACCGGACCACCCTCTACAAGAAAATGAAGAAATACGGGCTGCTGGTGGATGGACCGATCTGGGTAAACTGACCGGCCCAACCGAATTCATCAGCCGATCGCAGAATCAAGGCCCATCGGACATCGTTCGGTGGGCCTTGTTGGCTTTCGAAGGTTTAGACGGATGGAGTATAGGACCTGGTCAGCCTCGCGCGTTCGATTGCCCCTTGGGGCGTTGCTCTCCCGAAATGCCCTGGTCATTTGGTAGAATCAGAGCCAACCACGCCAGACCGAATCGGAACGCTCCGATCATCCCGCCGAGGTCTCCCGCCATGCCTGCTCATTATTTTGGAAACGAGGTTGGTACCCTGACGCGCCGTGAGGCCCTCCGCCGCGCAGGGACGGGCTTTGGTGCGCTGGCGCTGAGCGCCTTGTTCGCCGAGGAGGGCCTGCTTGCGCCGTCGGCACGCGCGGCCGAATCGCTGACGCCGCTGGCTCCTCGAGCGCCCCAGTTCGCACCGAAGGCCAAGCGGGTCATTCACTTGTTTATGAATGGCGGGCCATCGCACGTCGACACCTTCGACCCCAAGCCCGCCTTGACCAAGCAGGCCGGCAAGGCGCTCCCCTCGCTCCTCCCCACCGAGCGGAAGACCGGCGCGGCGTTCGCCTCGCCCTTCAAGTTCCGTAAGTACGGCCAGAGTGGTATCGAGGTTTCGGACCTGTTCGCCCAAACCGCCGAATGCATCGACGACATCTGCGTGATCCGATCGATGCACGCCGACGTCCCCAACCACGAACCGTCCCTGATGCTGATGAACTGCGGCGACGCGCGCCAGGCGCGGCCAAGCGTCGGGTCCTGGGTGCTCTACGGTCTCGGATCCGAAAATCAGAACCTGCCGGGCTACCTCGTCATGTGCCCCGGTGGCTATCCGATCGCCGAGTCGCAGAACTGGCAGGCAGCCTTCCTGCCGGGGGTGTTCCAAGGGACCTACATCGACAGCCAGCACACTGACATCGAGAAGCTGATTCGCCACATCAAGAACCGGCACGTCTCACACCACGCCCAGCATGCCCAGCTCGAATTGCTCCAGGAACTGAACCGCGAGCACATGGAGCGTCGCCAGCGCGAGGCCGATCTCGAGGCCCGAATCCAGTCCTTCGAGCTCGCCTTCCGGATGCAGACCGAGGCGGGAGACGCGTTCGACGTCAGCCAAGAGCCCGAGTCCATTCGCAAGATGTACGGCCCTGGCGTGCAAGCCAGGCAGACCCTGATCGCCCGCCGACTCCTCGAACGCGGCGTCCGCTACGTGCAGCTCTGGCACGGCGAGGGGCAGCCCTGGGATAGCCACGACGACATCGCGGTCCTGCACGCCAACCTTGCCAAACAGTGCGACCAGCCGATCGCCGCTCTCCTCAAAGACCTCAAGCAGCGCGGCATGCTCGACGACACGCTCGTCATCTGGGGCGGCGAATTCGGCCGCACCCCCACCGTCGAGCTCCCGACCGCAGGTGCGAACCAAGGGAAGATGAACGGCCGCGACCACAACCACTACGGCTTCACCATGTGGATGGCCGGCGGCGGCGTCAAAGGGGGCCACGTCCACGGCGCCACCGACGAGTTCGGCTTCCAGGCTGTCGAGAACAAGGTCCACGTTCACGACCTCCACGCCACCATCCTCCGACTCCTCGGCTTCGACCACGAAACCTTCACCTACCGCTACGCCGGTCGAGACTTTCGCCTGACCGACGTTCACGGCAAGGTCATCAACGACATCATCGCCTGACGGCCGCGCCCCAACCGGCCCGGACGGCTCTCCATCGCCGAATGGGCCGAGCCTCTCTTCTCCCGAAGGGCGGCTTCAATCTGCCGGATCTTCCGATCACGATCGCAGCTCTCGAAGGACGGTGGCCCCTCGAGAGCTGCAAATTTGGCAGGAAAGGCGATCAGATCAGCAGCCTCAAGGAGGCCCAACTTCGTCAGAACTGCTTGCGCTGACGGCTCGAGGGAATGCGCAAGGTCCGGCGATACTTGGTCACGGTGCGCCGAGCCACCGGGAAGCCGTGCCGACCCAGTTCCTCGACGATCTCCTCGTCAGAGAGAGGGCTCTGCTTGTCTTCCTTGGCGATGATCTCAAGCAGCTTCTGCTTGATCGTATCCCAGGCGACTTCTTCACCGTCGGCGGTGGTGGTGCCGCCTCCGAAGAAGCGTTTGAGCGCGAAAATTCCCCGGGGAGTCTGCACCCACTTATCGTCGACGGCCCGACTCACTGTGGTCACATGAACATGAACCCGGTCGGCGATCTGCTGCATCTTCAAGGGCTCGATGAACTCGGGCCCTTTGTCGAGAAAATCTTTCTGGTGATCGATGATCGCTCGAGCGACTTTCAGAAGCGTATTGCGCCGTTGCTCGATCGACTCGATCAGCCAACGAGCCGACTGGATCCGCTTTTGGATGAACTCGCGGGCCGCAGCATCGGTGGCCTTGTTCTTGAGCTGCATCTGGTAGTATCGCGAGATCGAGAGCTGGGGCGTGTGCTCGTCGACGAGCCGGACTTCGTATTCGCCATGCTCGTTGGCCTCGACGATCAGGTCGGGCACGACGTACTGCGTACTCTCCGGAGCGAAACGTGCGCCCGGCCTCGGGTTGAGCCGCCGGAGGTGTTCCATCGCCTCCTTGATGTCGTCGATCGGGATCCCGGTCTTCTTCTCGATGGCGGGGAGCCGGTTCTGTTGGAGGTCGTCCAGGTGGTTCGAGATCAAGACCTGGAGGATCTCGCGCGACGGGATATCCTGGTTGAGTTGTAGGAGCAAGCACTCCCGCAGATTCCGGGCCCCCACGCCGAGCGGGTCCAGCTTCTGAATCAGGCGAAGCGCCTCTTCCGCCTGCGCCATCGTGGCGTCGCCACCATAGTCGCGAAGCATCTCGCTGAGGTCGTGGTTTAGATACCCATTCTCATCAAGGTTGAAAATGATGTACTGAGCCAGGGTGCGGACCGTCGGCTCGGGGTCGAGGAAGCCAAGCTGATCGTCAAGGTCGTCATGAAGCGAGCGAGGCCGCGAGGCCATGTTCTGCATCGCGTCATGTTTCCGATCCGCTTCTTCGCTCATCGCGGCTCGGCTGAGCCGGTGCGTCTCCCCAAACGGTTCTGACCAGTCGTCCTGGCCATCCATGCCGCCGTCGGCCTCGAACTCGGTCGTCGTGGGCTCCTCGGGGGTGGCGGGTGCCTCTTCACTGTCCGACTCGGGCGCGGGGGTGTCGCGCAAGTCGACGAGCACCGGGTTCTCGCTCAATTCCTGGTCAATTCGCTCCTGCAGCGCCATCAGCGGCAACTGGAGAATTTCCATCGACTGGATCATGCGAGGCGCCATGCGGAGGCGCATATCGGTACGCATCTGCTGGGAAGTATCGAGACGCATGGTCCTGCTTTCCGTCGTGGAAGAGAGGAATATTGGGCAATCCCGGCAACGACGTCGCGATGGCCACTTCCAGGCAGACAAGAACCCCAGAGAGGTCTGATCCGAGGCCAACGCGGCTCAGTTCTGTCCCACCATCCCGTTTCACGGCCTCACTCACAGCAATTATAATGCCATCCGCTCGCCGCTCACACTATCCCCCTGAAAAATTTCAAAAACTCCTCAAAAACGCTGGCGACCGTTAATTGCATCAGCAAGCATTTCTTTATTGGCGAATTCCAGGACGCTTCCCGAGGCGAGGCCTCGGGCCAGCCGTGTGATTGGGACCCCGGAGTCGGCCAATCGATTCGCGACCAGGAGCGCGGTGCCGTCCCCTTCGAGGTTCGGGTTGGTCGCCATGATCAACTCCTGAATCGTCCCGGAACGGACGCGGGCTTCAAGCGCGGGGAGGGTCAACTGGTCAGGGCCCATCCCTTGCAAAGGCGCGAGCCGGCCGAGCAGCACGTGATAGACGCCTCGGAACGTGCCCGCCTTCTCGAGGGCGAGCAGGTCGCGCGGTTGCTCGACAACGCAGACGACCGACGCGTCACGCCTGGGGTCGCGACAGATGCCGCAGAGGGGGTGTTCGGCTTCCGTCAGGTGGTAGCAGGTCTGGCAATGCCGAACCCGTTCCCGGACATCGCGAATCGCATCGGCCAAGGCCAAGGCTTCTTCGGCAGGGCACTTGAGGAGGTGGTGGGCCAGACGTTCGGCGGTTTTCGCCCCCACGCCCGGCAAGCGGCCGAACGCATCGATCAGCCGGTCAACCGTGCCCGAGTAACCCGCCATGGCTCAGGCTCCTCCGCCGCCACCTGGACCGAGCAGAGTCGACAACCCAGGGATCGGAAACCCACCCGCGAGCGACGAGAGGGACTGCGCGGCCGCCTCACGGGCCTTCGTCAGCGCCTGGTTCACGGCGGCCGTCACCAAGTCTTCCAGCAGCTCGGCATCGCCGTCGGCCAGAAGCTTCGGGTCAATCCGCACCGCGAGCAATTCAAGACGGCCGTTCGCCTTGGCCGTGACGACCCCGCCGCCAGCGGTCCCTTCGACTTGGAGCTGGCCGAGCGATTCGGTGGCCTTCTCAACGGTCTCCCGGATCTTCCCGGCATTCCGCATCATGTCAGCGAGGTTGCCTAGATTATTGAACACGACAAACCTTCTTCATTGGTTCGCGAAACTCGTCGCCCGCCCTATTCCAATACGAGTATCAGGCGCTGGAAGTGCGGGTCAAATCTTCTTCGGTTTCCATCAGGACGGGACGGGCCTCAAAAAGCTCGACGACCTTGCGGACCATGGGGTCATCGGAAACCTCGTCGTGCCGATTAGGGGCCGCGTCGACCGTCGGAGATGCGGAAGAAACTTCCTTGGATGAGCGTTCGAATCGAAGCTGAACCCGCCGGTTCAAGAGGCTCTCGAGAGCCTCCTCAATCTTGGCCTGAGACTGCGGAGTTCCACAGTCCTCGACGACCCAATTGTATCTCGGCGGCACTCCGATGACCAGGATGTCCGGCTCTGAAATCGCCGTGGGCGCAACCTGGCTCAACCCCTTCCCCAGCCCAAGCCCGACCTTCTGGACGACCTGGGGCCAGATCGCGAGGACCTCGCTCAAAATGAGGGGCGAAGCAAGAGAAGGGCGGGGGGGATGCGCCTCCTCGCGACGCGAGGATGGCGGCGGAGAGGTTTCAGGCTCTGGGGGAGGAGGAGGGGAAAGGGGAGTCTGCACAGGCTCGCGGCGTGCAATCGACGGCGATGCAGGCTCAGGATCAGGCGGGGCTAACTTTTTTTTTACAAGGGTCTGCGAGGGGTCCATCGGCGGCAGCCCCCCTTCCAGCGCAACCAGCCGCCCGACCAAATCGCTGATCTCAGCGAGGTTCTCCAACCGCGCCACCTTCACCAGGCCGACTTCAATGATGGTCCGGCCGTGGGGACTCCCGCGCAGCTTGGAGCGGGCTTCGGGAAGGATCTGCAGCGCGGCCAGGATCGAGTCGAGCGGCCAGCGGTCAACGACCGCTTGGAGCCGAGGGCGCTGGCGAGGTGTCGCCGTCAGCACCGTCTGGTCGGCTCCGGCCGAGAGGACCATCACGTCGCGCAGGAAGTCGATGACCCCGTTGAGCAGGTCGGTCGGCTGAATCCCCTGGTTGGCCGCCGCGTCCACGAGCCGGAGGACCGCGCCCGAGTCATGGTCGGCCAGGGCATCGAGCACGTCGAGGATCCGCTCGTCGCTGGCGGTGCCGAGCAGGCGGTGAACCGCCTCGACGGTCAGTCGTTCGCCGGCCGAGGAGAGCAGTTGCTCGACGAGCGACTGGGCGTCACGCATCGAGCCCCCCGCGCGGCGGGCAATGGTCTGAAGCGCCTCGGGTTCGGCCTGGATCTGCTCGCGAATGCAGATGTCGCTGAGCGTCGCAACGATTTGTTCGGGGGTGATCCCCGCAAAATCATAACGCTGACAGCGCGAGAGGACCGTGACCGGAATCTTGCCGGGCTCGGTGGTGGCGAAGAAGAACTTCACATGCGGCGGAGGCTCCTCCAACGTCTTCAAAAGCGCGTTGAAAGCCCCCGTCGAAAGCATGTGGACTTCGTCAATATAGTAAATCTTGAATCGAGCCCGACTCGGCCTGAGCCCGGTGTTCTGCCTCAGCTCGCGCACCGATTCGACGCCGTTGTTGCTGGCACCGTCGATTTCAAGAACATCGACGTCCTCCCCAGTCGCGATCGCCTGACAGATATCGCATTGCAGGCAGGGCTGGTCGGTCGGCCCTTTCACACAATTAAGGCATTTCGCGAAGATCCGGGCAATCGAGGTCTTGCCGACGCCTCGGGTCCCCGAGAACAGGTAGGCATGGGTGACCCGATTCAGCTTGATCGCGTTACGGAGCGATTCGACGACATTGTCTTGCCCGACGACATCTTCAAACCGCTGAGGGCGGTAGCGTCGGGCGACGACGGTATAGCTCGAAGGATCGGCCGGCTGGGGCATTGTCGGCTTGGCCGGACTGGCGCTGGGCCAGGAGGCACGCTCCGTCGGGCCTTGGGGAGATGGGCGAAATGCCCGCTTTTTTTTGAGAGATCGCTCGCGACCGGGCTGAACTTCTCAAAGCAAAGAGATCAACAAAAAAAGTGCAGGGGACTGGGAGAGCCGGGGAGGTTCTCCCGGGCACATGAAGGCGATGCTTATGGCTGCTCCGTTCCCGGCCTGACCAGGTTCGCAAGCCCCCATTGCCCGGGTCCCCCCCGGCTCACCCAGACCCCCGCCATCTTGAACTCTTTGGCGGTTGGCCCGGCAGACTTCGTCATTGTGGGGGATTAGGCTCTCTCATGCAAGACCAAGATTGCGCGGGTATGCTCATTAAGCCCTGACGATCGATTTTCGGTTCCGGGGCATGCACCTTGCGATTGACGGCCAACTTGATGACCATACCATAAGATTAGAGTTGGATAGGGTTGCGTATCTATTGGAGCGGGTGTCTCCTGACCCATGGTGGGAGCTCGAGACGGCCGCTCTTCTCGATCCATCCGAAAGGCTATTGCCGGCCGGCGCAGCCGGGCGTCTTCGAGACCCACGCTGGGTTCCGGTCGCCATCGATGTCACTCAGCCTCGAGAAAGGGGCAGCCAATGGCCCGACGATTGACCGCCCGCCCATCACCGGCCTGGGTGGGGGACTTGCCGGTCTTCGAACGGACGCTTGCCAATGGCTTTAAAGCCTTAGTCCTCCCGAGAACCCACGCCCCCGTCGTGGTCTGCGACCTTTACTACCCGGCCGGGTCGGTCGATGAGCCAGCCGGAAAAACCGGGCTCGCCCATTTCGTCGAGCACATGCTGTTCAAGGGGACCGAGCGATTCCCCAAGGGGCAAATTGACCGGCTCGCGTTTGTGGCGGCCGGCCAATCGAACGCCGAGACGGGCGAAGATTGCACCCACTACTGGTTCGCCTTCCCGTCGGATCGTTGGGAACTGGCCCTGGAGGTTGAGGCCGACCGGATGCGCGGGGCGACCTTCGACCCGCGCGAAGTCGAAGCCGAGCGCCACGTGATCGGCGAAGAGCGGGCCCGCGACCTCGACTCACCGATGGGCCGGTTGGACCAGACTCACCTGGCACTCACCTACCTCCGGCATCCCTACCGCAACCCGATCCTCGGCTGGCCCGACGACCTGGCGCGGATCGGCTCCGAGGATCTCCGCGCCTTCTATCGCCAGCACTACCGCCCCGACGGCGCCGTGCTCGTGATCGTCGGCGACATCGATCCCGAGCGTGCGCTCGATCGGGTTTCGGCCCATTTCGAACCGTTGCGACCCGGCGTCGACGAGCGACTCCCTCCTCCGCTCACCGAGCCGCGCCAGATGGGCCGGCGTGATTTCACACTGGTCGACGCCGAGTCGGTGGCCCGTGGCCTGCTCGGATGGCACAGCGTCCCGAGAGGCCATTCCGACGGGCCGGCACTCAACGTCCTTTCCGATCTCTTGACCTGCGGGCGTCGATCCCGGCTCTGGAACGAGCTGGTCGAGCGCCGCAAACTTGCCACCTGGGTCGAGACCGGCCAGGACGATGCACGCTGGGCCGGACAATTTCTCTTGCAGGTCGAAGCAGCCTCCGACGTGGAACCGGCGCGGATCGAGCACGCCATTGCCGAACTGATCGCCGAGCTCGCCGACGAGGGGCCGACTCCTGAAGAACTATCGCGCTCGCGGCATCGCCTGGAAGCCGCCTGGCGTTGGGAGCAGGAGGATCTGGCGGGCCTGGCGGCCGGGCTCGGAAATGTGGCACTCTGGGACGACTGGCGGGCCTGGCAGGCCGAGCACCGCGCGGCCATGGCCGTCTCACCCGACGACATTCGCCGGGTAGCCTCCACCTATCTGGTCGACTCGAGCCTCACGGGAGGCTGGTCCATGCCCCGCTCGGGGCGGACGATGACCGTCCTGCTCCCCTCCGAGACTGTCCCCGAGGTGACCTGGACGGCACCCGACCCTAGCCCCGATCGGCCGATCTTACTGGAAATCCCTAACGGCAACTCGCGGCTGACCGACTACAGCCCGCAGCGGACCACGCTGTCCAACGGCCTCCGCTTGATCTACGAGCGCCGGCCCGAAACCGGAATCGTGGCGCTCGAGTTGTTCGTCGACGCCGGGTTACTCCGTGAGACCAAGCCCGGCCTGGCCTATCTGACAGGCCGACTCCTTGAGGAGGGGACGAAGTCGCGACCAGCCGAGACTCTCGCCGAAGCCATTGAGGATGTCGGGGGCACGATTGACGTCGGCTCCACAGGAGTCTCGCTTCGGGTCCGCGCTGAGGATTTGCCCTTGGCGATCGAGATTCTGGCGGACGTCGCGCTTCACCCGTCGTTCCCCGAGGAGGCCTTCCCCTGGGCGAAGCGGCGGATCGCGGCCGAATTGCAGGGCGACCGCGAGGACCCGGCCTTCCGTGCTGACCTGATCTTCCGTGGGCTTGTCTATGGCGACCATCCGTACGCCCGCGACCCGCGCGGCTCGAGCCGGGACATCGCCCGGCTCTCGCTGCCGGACGTCAAAGCCCATCACCGCAATCACTTCGCGGCTGACAACGCGTTCCTGGTCGCGGCCGGCGACTTCGACCCCAAAAAGCTTACGAGCCTGGTGAAAACACATTTTGACCGCTGGAAGCCACGCGGGGGGAGTCTCGAGGACTACCCTCGCCTGGTCCGGTCGGCCAGGCCCCGGGTTCGCCGCATCTCCCAGCCGGGCGAACAGGTCCACATCGTCCTGGGCCACCTCGGGATTCCGCGCAACCATCCCGACTTCGACGCCCTGGCCGTCCTCGACCATATTTTCGGCAGTGGGCCAGGGTTCACCGATCGCTTGAGCCGGATCCTCCGCGACGAGTTGGGGCTGGCCTATTCCGTCGGCGGCGGTATCACCGACACGGCCGACGTGGTCCCCGGCCTCTTTCGCGTCTATGTGGGCACCATGCCCGACGAGGCCGACCGCGTTGTCGCCGCGATCGCCGAGCAGGTGCGGGCGATGCACGAAGGTGCGTTCACGGATGACGAGGTCGACTGCGCCCGACGCTACCTGGCCGGTTCCTGGGTGTTTGACTTCCAAACCGTCGAACAACGAGCCGAGCGCCTGATGGAGTTGGAGCGTTGGGGCTTGCCGCTGGATGAGCCGATCCATTGGCCCGAACGGATCTCGCGCGTGAGCACGGCCAAGGTCCGCCGAGCCGCCCGATCGCATCTCGACCCCGCCGCCTTGATCCGCGTCGAGTTCGGACCGATCCGCCGCCGCCAGCGTCCTAGCGCTGAGTGTGCGTGAGCCGAGCGCGAGTTCCCATCATCGGCCTGGGCCGAGCCAGTGCACGGCCGGCCCGGCCCGATTTCCCTCAGCCCCTGATAATTCCAATTCCTCGTCGCTGGTGCCCCGATCGGGTGCGCATTGCGTTCTGGTCGATCGGCCTTTCCGTAGAACGGCTTATTTGCTATACGAAGCCCACGGTTCCCCCCAGACCTCACCTCGGTCACCACAACCTCGACGCTGTGGAAGGGAAATCACTCCGTTCCCGCACGTTCCTTTGACCGAGATCTCCAGGTGAACCCATGCCGACCAGGCGAATACGTCGAGTAGCGATCGCGCTCGGGTTCGTCACGGTCGCGAGCTTTGGCCTGATCCTTGCGCGAGGCAAAGGGGATCAGGCCGCCGTCGTCCCAGGCCGGAGCATCGTCGGGGCACAAATGCGAATCCGGCCCGTTCCGGCGCAGCTCGTCGAGGAGTTGCAGTCCGACGAGACGCCCATTACGGTGGGCCCGGTGACTTACGCGTCGGACGTCGCGGCAATCTTCCAAGAGAAATGCCAGTCGTGCCATCGCCCGGGCCAGGTCGCCCCTTTCTCGTTGCTGACCTATGACCAGGCCAGGCGTTGGGCCAAACCGATTCGCGAAGCGGTGGAGAGTCGGCGGATGCCCCCCTGGCACGCTGACCCGAGGGTCGGCCATTTCTTGAACGATCGGAGCCTTTCTCCTCGAGACCGAGCCACCTTGCTGGCCTGGATCGACCAGGATACGCCACTGGGCGACCTCAAGGATCTCCCTCCCAAGAAAAGTTTCCCCAAGGGCTGGGCGATCGGCTCACCCGACCTGGTCCTGACCATGGCCGAGCCTTACGAGGTGGTGGCGGAGGGAGTCCTCTCCTACCAGCGGTTCCGGGTGGCCACCGGCTTCACCGAGGATCACTGGATCCAGGCGGCCGAGGCGCGCCCGGGCAACCGCGCCGTGGTCCATCACATCTGCGTCTTCTTGGCCGACGATCGGCCCAAGGAGCATCGCCTGCGCGACGAGGTCCGCGAATTGGTCTGCTACGCTCCCGGCGACCTCCCCTCGATCTTTCCTCCGGGGACCGCGAAACACCTCCCGGCGGGGGCGGAGCTCGACATCGAGATCCACTACACGCCGATTGGCACCGTGCAGAACGACCAATCGTCCGTGGGATTGGTCTTCGCCCAAGGCCCGATCCGCCGACGCGCGTTGACGAAGGGGATCAGCCAGAAGGAGTTCCTCCTTCCGCCAGGCGCGGCCAATCATCCGGTCCACTCCTCCTACCGGTTCGCTAAGGACGCGCGACTGCTCAGCCTCATGCCACACATGCACCTACGTGGAAAAGACTTCCGCTACACGGCCACCTATCCCGACGGCCGGATGGAGGTCCTTTTGTCAGTCCCCGCCTACGACTTCGGCTGGCAGAGCGTCTACCGCCTGGCCGAGCCCAAACCGATGCCGGCGGGAACCCGGATCGATTGCCTGGCCCATTTCGACAACTCAGAAGAGAACCCGGCCAATCCCGATCCCAGCGTCGCTGTGCGATGGGGCGAACAAACCTTTGACGAAATGATGATTGGATTCATTGACTTCGACGAGGAATCTCCTTCCTTGAACTCCGTCGCAGTGCAAAGGCGTCCGCAACGCGTGCGATAGCCGCGTCCGAACGCGGGCCATCCACGATCACGCCCCAAGCAAAGGTAAGAAACGCTCGCCTTATGCAGGCGAGCGAAACTTCCCAGGCGAAAGACTCCTTCCTATTCCGGCATCTTTCCGCCAGCAGGCATGCTGATGGCCGACTTCTTCCAGCCTGGCAACTCGGCTTCGATCTGTTTGCGAAGAAGCGGGGCCAATTTCTTATCGGCGTGCGGCGTGAGCCCATCGTAGCGTAAGGCTTCCTCAGCTTCCTTTGCGGCATCGCCGTACATGCCAATCTCGGCGCTCGCCAGGGCCAGTTCGGCATGGAGGGTCGCGTTGCTCGGATAGAGTCGGGAGGCGCGTCGGGTGGCCTCGACGATGTTCGCGCGATACGTCGTGAGCTCGCCCGGTTTGAGTTTGTCCCCGAGTTGGTTGAGCAGTTGCCGGGTCACCTTGGCCCGTTCGTGGTGCAAGGTCCAGGAATTCGGGTTACGAGGAGGCGAAACGGCTTCAACCATCGAGGCAGGGATCGTCTTCCAGCGCATGTCCTCCGGCTTGGCTCCGCGCGACTCCCATTCGCGATACTTCTCGAACGCGAGGCCAAGCCACGGTCGGGCGCTGTATTTGTCGAAGCTATAGGCCTCTCGGTAAGCGGCCTCAGCCACTTCAAACTTGGGAGGATTGGCGCGAAGGGCGGCGTCGGCCTCGGCGATCGCAGCCTCGGACCGCCAGAACGGGAGGATGGCCCCGATGAACGTGCCGAGCAGGGCCGCCCAGGCCAGGGCCAGGCCAAACCCAAGGAATCGACCGCCCGGCTCTCGGAGCCGACCGCACGGCCGATCCTCGCGCAGATTCAGACCGAGCGCGATCAAGGACCAGAGCATCAGCGCCACCCCCGCGATCCCGATCCCACCCGCCGCCAGCAGGTTGATCGCAATCGCCAAAGCGCCTGCCCCAAACCCGACCGCCGAGATCGGCACCCGCCGCCAGACTTGCAGGCCGAACAGGACCGCCCAGACCCAGGCCAAACCGAGGATCAACCAGCGGTTGGGCATGTCGCCCTCGAACGGGTTCAGCGTCCCCAGGACCGACGCCAAGACCCAGCCGCCCCCAGCGCAGACGAGCAGCCAATTCGTCCGACGTGGCGGATCGCTCGGCCATTCCAGAGCGGACAGAGGCTTCGAAGCTCCCTCCACCGGCAATTCCACCGACGCGGGGGCAGTGCGGAGCAAGTTCCAAAAAGCGACGCCGAGCCCGGTGACAAGAGCGACCATCGCCAAGGCGCCCGCCGTCGACCAGACCTCAAGCACGAGGTTGTGCGGGTCGAAAATCTCCTCACTGGCCTCGGGAAGCTTATGACGGAGGTAGGGGGCCGTGAAATTGCCCGGCCCACGCCCTCCCCAGAAGACCTCTTTGCGTTCGGTGATCACCCGCCAGGCGCCGACCCAGTATTCCCGACGATAGCGAAGCGACATCGGCGACTGGGTCAGGACCTGGCGATCAAGCTTGCCGGTCGCCAGCCCCGCCGAGACAAGGCCGCCGATCACAACGAGGCCACCCAAGGCAACGAGGAGCAAGGTCTTCTTCGAAGCCCTTCGCCGTTCGCACCAGGCCAGGGCGAGGAGGCCGACCGCGAAGCCGATGTAAGAGCTTCGGCTCTTGGTCAGGATCAGGCAGACGAGGATCGCCAAGGCCGGGAGGATCGCCAGCGCCAGGCTTGCCAGACGCGACCTGCGCCCATCCCGGCGGATCAGGTTTTCCCAGCCGACCGCCACCATCAAGACGAGTGGGCCGACCAGAAAACCAGCCAGTGAGTTGGCCAGCGCAAACGTCGACATTGTCTCGGTCGAATTCAGCCGATCCTCGAACATTTTGGCCGCGGTGGAGCCAGGCGCGTATCCCATCTGCTTGAGAACTTCGAGGCGATGCGCCAGGTAGTACGCTCGCGTCTGCGGCATTTCCACCCCAGCGTGGTAGAGCCCGAAGACGGCGACCGAGACCGCAGTCGCCACCAAAGCACCGGCCACGACGACCGACTCCGAGCGCGTCCTCGGCAAGTTCCGCACCAGGAGATAGGCCAGGCCGACCGCACCCCAGTCCCAGGCGAGATTGATCGCCAGGCGGCGGTCGTACGCCTGTCCCGCGCTGAGGCCGACCAGCGTGATCAAGGCGATCACCGCGGCATCGGTCCACGACCAGCGAAGCCGAACGACCCCACCGACCAATCCGGCAGCGACGGCGAGCCCCACCACGAGCAAGACAGCCAGGTCCCAGTAGAGACCGGCTCCCCCTTCGGCCTTGGGGTCGACTTCGCTCGGCCAGTAGGCGCGGGCCGTCAACAGGGCGACGGTCAGCCCGAGTGCCACCCGCCGGAGACGTTCGCCCAGCCAGGCCGCCAGTTCGGCGTCGGAGTCATCCGACAGGGATTCCGGCCCCTTCCGATCCAACCTGGGGTTCGGAAGTACGGTTGGCCTCGGGCTTCTCCTGGCCATGATTGAACTCACTCCGATCGGAACGGGTTGCGGGAAACTTCGAGGATCGCCACCACCCCGAGCAGACAGCAGGTCTGGGCAAGAACGACACACGCCCCGACCGCATCGAGCTGATGGAGCAAGAGCGCCCCGAGCCCCCCCGCGAGTGTTACTAAATCAATCGTCCGGACCGCCTGCGGTGGCGTCAAGCCGCGCTCGACCAGTCGGTGCGAAAAATGACGGCGGTCACCCACAAAAGGGCTCCGCCCTTCGCGAAGCCGGATGATGATGACCGACACCGTGTCGTAGAGCGGAACCGCCATCACCAGCAAAGGGGCCAACACATTAAAAGACGAGGATTTGGCGTTGTATCGAAAGTAGGTGCCAGCGATCGTGAGCGCCCCGAGCATGAAGCCCAGGAAGTTGCTTCCCGCGTCCCCCATGAACAACCGCGCGGGGTAACGATTATGGACCAAAAACCCGGCCAGCGCCCCGACAAGAACGAGCAACACCGCAGGCGCGAACAGACTTCCCACCGCCACCTGCGCCCCGACGAAGAGCAAGGCGGCGATCAGGCCGACGCTCGCCGCCAGCCCGTCCATGTTGTCGAGCAGGTTGAACGCATTGGTCAGCCCGACCACCCAGAGAACCGACACGGCGCCCCCCAAAACCGGGTGGTTGAAGGGCCAGAAAAGGGTCACCCGAATCCCGGACAGGACGAGCACCGTCGCCAAGGCAACCTGCACGCCCAGGCGAAGCCGCCAACCGAGCGTGAGCCGGTCGTCGACCAATCCCATGAACATAATCAGGGTCGCCAGCCCGAGGATCGTGCCAAGCTCTCCGGCGCGTTCCCAGACCCCTCCCACATGCTTCGCCAGTTCGATGGGAAGCGCCCCACGGCCAAAACCGGCTACCGACGCCCCCAGGGCAAGCACAGCCACCGTGGCCAGCCAGATCGCCAGGCCGCCGCCGAGCGGCGTCGGCATCTTGTGGCCCTTGTGCCCGGCCGGAATGTCGATCAGCCCCAGCCGCGGCGCCCACTGCCGCACCAGTGAGCAGAACCAGGCACTCAGGACGAAGGCGAACAGAACCAGGCTCAGCCCCGCACCGCCCACGATCCAGGTGTCCCGCGAAACCATTTCAACTGCTCCCGGAGCTTCGACTCGCCAACGGAGAAAACCAAATGACCCGCAAGCGATCACCCTTGCTCTTTGGGTCACGACGAGACGGAGCGCTCCGGGAACAATATCCTTGGCCCGAGCTCGATTAGACCTGGGAATTCAAGGCGGACATGACCCCTGCGCAGCGGTCGCACAAACCAGGGTGCTCGGCCGACTGGCCGACCGTCGGCCGCAAATTCCAACAGCGTTCGCATTTGCCCGCCGGCGACTTCAGAGCCCGGATCACCAACCGGTGCTCGAGGTCCACGAGGTGCGTCTCGTCCCCGACCCACCCTTGTTCGCTCTGGACGTTCTCGATCTGCCCCACGCGCACGACGTCGATCTCCGCGACGATACAGATCGTCGTCAGCAGGTCGCGATAGCGTGTGAGGAACTCGGCCGTTTCGGAGGAGTCGGTATAGAGTTCGACCGAAGCCTCCTGGTTGCTACCAATCTTCTTCCCCTTGCGCAGTGACTCGGTCTCCCGCAAGATCAAGGCGCGATAGACGAGCAGGTCCTTCCACGGGATCGCCGACTCGGCCGCCGTCCCGCTCGGCTCGGCCTCGGGCCAAGCGGCGAGGTGAACGCTGGGAACCTTGGCCGGAGAGTCTGGGATGAGCTCCCACAACTCTTCGGCGGTATGCGGGACCAAGGGGGCCAGCAAGCGCGTCAGGACATCGTGCAGCTTCGCCAGGACGAACTGCGCGGCCCTGCGATCGGGTCCTTGAGGAAGTTCGGCGTAGAGCCGATCCTTGAGCACGTCGAGATAGAAGCTCGAAAGCTCGACCGAGCAGAACTGGTAGATCCGCTGGAAGACCCGGTAGAACTCGAACCGCTCGTAGGCCCCCTTCACGTCCGAGGCCACCTCGTCGAGCTGGCGCAACGCCCAGCGGTCGATTTCGTGGAGCGACTCGGAGGGTACGCTCGCCGGGTCGAACGACGCGTAGTCTTCGAGGTTCCCCAGCATGTAGCGGAACGTGTTGCGGATCTTACGGTAGGCCTCCGACATCTCCTTGATGCCTTTTTCGCTCATCCGGATGTCGTCGGCATAGTCCATGCTGGCGACGTAGAGCCGCAAGACGTCGGCGCCATACTGCTCGGTCGCCTTGACGGCCGAAACGGCGTTGCCACCCGACTTGGCCATCTTCTGGCCCTTGTCGTCGACGACGAACCCGTGGGTCAGCACCGTCTGGAACGGAGCGCGACCGGTCGTCCCCACGGCCGTCAGGATCGACGACTGGAACCAGCCGCGATGCTGGTCCGAACCCTCAAGATACATGAAGGCCGGGTAGCCGAGCTCGAAGCCCCCCGTAAGCACGCCACGGTGGCTCGCCCCCGACTCAAACCAGACGTCGAGGATGTCCCCTTCCTTGCGGAAATCGGTGCCACCGCATTTCGAGCAGGTCAGGCCGGGCGGGAGGATCTCCTCGACCGGCTTCGTGTACCAGGCGTCGGCCCCTTCCTTGCGGAAGAGATCCCGGAAATGGCGGACCGTCTCGGCCGTCAGGGCCTGCGTTTCGCAACCGTTGCACCCGAGGGCAGGGATCGGCACGCCCCAGGAGCGCTGACGGCTGATACACCAGTCGGGGCGGAGCGTCACCATCGCGTCGATCCGCGACTTGCCCCAGCCCGGCAGCCAGCGGACCGAGTCGATCTCCTTGAGTGTCCGGGCGCGCAGGTCGTTGCGATCGACCCCGATGAACCACTGCTCGGTGGCGCGGAAGATCACCGGCTTCTTGCAACGCCAGCAATGGGGGTAGCTATGAACGAACGAGAACTCATGATAGAGGTATCCCCGTTCGCGGAGCAGGGCGATGATCTCCGGATTCGCCTTGAAGACCCCCTTGCCCACCAGCGCGGCAGGGGCCTCGTCGGTGAATCGTCCCGAGCCGTCGACCGGGCTCAGGGTGGGAAGCTGATAGGTGCGGCCGGTCTGATAGTCCTCGGTGCCGTGCCCAGGGGCGGTGTGGACCAACCCCGTGCCGTCTTCAACGGTCACGTATTGAGCCAGGACGATTGGGCTGGTCCGCTCGATGAACGGGTGCCGGTACTGGGCGTGCTCGAGGTCCTTCCCTCGGCAACGCCCCAGTTCCTGGATCTCGGTCACCCCGCGAAGCGCCATGACTTTGGGCAGCAAGTCGGCGGCCAGGATCGTCTGCAAAGCCTGACCTGACTCCGGATCGACGTAGCGGACGCCGACGTAGTTCAGGTCCGGGTGGGCAGCGATCGCGACGTTGGCGGGCAAGGTCCAGGGGGTGGTCGTCCAGACCATCGCATGCCAGGGGCCCGTGCCCCATGCGGCGGGCACGCCGGAAACGATCGGGAAGTTGACGTAGATGCTCGGGCTCGACTCGTCGCGATACTCGAGTTCCGCCTCCGCCAAGGCGGTGCGGTCGTTCATGCACCAGTGAATCGGCTTGAGCTGGCGGAAGACGTATCCCCCGGCGAGCAGGTCGGCCAGGACGTCGAGAATGCCGGCCTCGTAACGGGGGTCGAGCGTCAGGTAGGGGTTGTCCCAATCGCCCGAGACGCCGAGGCGGCGAAACTGGTCGCGTTGGAGGTCGACCCACTTGAGCGCATCGGCCTGGCAGAGGGTCCGGATCTCCGCGAGGCTCATCGTGGCGGCCTTGGAGCCGAGGTCTTTCACGACCTTGTGCTCGATCGGCAGGCCGTGGCAGTCCCACCCCGGGACGTACGGGCTATCGAACCCCTGCATCGTCAAGGAGCGGACGACGATATCCTTGAGCACCTTGTTGAGCAGGTGCCCCATGTGAATTTCGCCGTTGGCGTAGGGGGGTCCGTCATGGAGAACCTTCCGCTCCGACCCGGCACGGGCCTGGCGAATCTGGCCGTAGAGATCGGCCTCACGCCAGCGCTGCTGGATCTGGGGCTCGCGAACGGTCAGGTTCGCCTTCATCTCGAACCGGGTGACCGGGAGATTCAGTGTTTCTTTATACGGCTTGCTGTTTTCAGACATGGCAAAAATTTCAAAGGGAAGGCCGGCTGTTTCACGGCGAGTGGCGAAAGCTCGATGGAAAATAAGGGGAGAGGCCGCGATTCGGTCGGGAGCGGCTCTTCACCGGAATCGTGCCCGGAGGCACGATCCAGGCGAAAACCAGCGATCAGGTCAACTGCTCCAGGACACGTCGCACGATCGTCCTGAGCTTACCCTCAGCCTCCTCAGCGACCGCGATAATCTCTTCGAGGCTGACCGGAACCAGGGCATCGGGCAAGCAGAGGTCGGTGATAATCGAGAAGCCAAGGACCCGCATCCCCGCGTGGACGGCCACCAGAACCTCAGGGACAGTGGACATGCCGACCACGTCGGCACCGATCCCTCGCAGGTAGCGGTACTCCGCGCGCGTCTCGAGGTTTGGCCCGGTGACCGCCACGTAGACACCGCGATGGGCCACAATGTTCTCTTCCAACGCAGCCCGGAGCGCCAGCTTTTGGAGTCCCTGATCGTAAGGCTCGATGAGGTCGGGAAAACGGACGCCGAGGCGCGCGTCGTTGGGCCCGATCAGCGGGTTCACGCCGAGGAGGTTGATGTGGTCGTCGATGACCATCAAATCCCCCTTGGCATGCATTGGGTTGAGCCCCCCCCCGGCGTTCGAGACGACGAGGTAGCGGCACCCGAGTTCCTTCATCACCCGGATCGGAAACGTGACCTGGGCGGCCGTGTATCCCTCATAGAGGTGGAACCGCCCCTCCATGGCCACGACCGATTGGCCGGCGAGCGTCCCGCAGACGAGCTGCCCCTTGTGACTTTCGACCGTGGAGCGGGGAAAGTGGGGGATCTCAGGGTAGGGGATGGTGGCCTCGGCGTCGATCTCCCCGGCCAAAGCCCCGAGACCCGTTCCGAGGACAATGCCCACGAGAGGCGTACCCGACCATCGCGTTCGGACGGCCTGGGTGGCTTCCTGAACGTGTTCCCATTCGTGGTGCGTCATGATAGGTGTTGGCGATCGAGTGCGTCGGCGGGATCGGCAGGTTCGACGAAGGCCGAGAGACGCCGACCCGAGTCGTCCCCAACCCGACGACTCCCCGGAAGACGTTGATGAGCCGGACGTCACCAGAACGTCGCGTCTCGTCCCGCCTCAAACGGGGAAAGATCGCTATCCCAACGACTCAGTAGCGGCGAAGCAAGCGAGAGAACCGGGGGTCGCGGCGAAGGGACTTCAAGTCCGGGTCGCGGCGCACGTGTTCGAGGTGGCGATACCCCAGGTCCAGGGCGCGTTGAAGCGCGGCGAAGGCCGGATCGGTAATTCCGAGCACCGCGTAGCTGCAAGCCAGGTTGTACCACGGGATCGAACGCTCGGGCATCAGCCGAACCAGGCGGCGGTCGATCTGGAGCGCCCGTGTGTAAAGTCCCTTGGCGGCCAGGTTATTGGCATGAACCCGAAGCGCGTCAGCAAAGAACGGATCGCGATCGAGAACGCGGCCGAGAAATTCAATTTCAAAGTCGAGTTGGCTCTGCTCGCGAAGCCGCCGAGTCGTGGTCTCGGGGGCCGGGCCCTCAGAGGAGGGGTCGCTCGGTCGATCCTGGTGTGCGGCCATCGCAGAGATGCTCCCTTCCCGGTCCCGACCGTCTGCGTCCTCAAGGAAATCGCTCAACCGGGGCCTGGTCGCAAGCGCCTCGGATTCCCCCGGTGACAATGACTTAAGGATAGCCGGAACAAGGTGCAATCAACAAGGAGAAGTTCGGCGAAATCACCAAGGCCATCACGGCGCAGCCGGGAAAAGGCGGGAGATTTGAGATTCGGCTCTCGTTCCAGGCCACTCGAGAGAAGGGGGCGGGCGCGAAATTCGCGCCTGCCCCAATCGTCGAAGCTGACCCCAAACTAGAGCTCGAAGAAAACCGAGCGTGCCGACTCAGATGTCCTCGAGGTCATCATCCTCGGCATCGTCGAGGTCCTCGTCCTCATCATCGTCGAGGTCATCATCCTCATCTTCGACGTCGATATCGTCGATCTCACCGTCGATCTCGTCATCAATGTCGTCGTCGAGGTCATCGTCCTCGTCGTCGAAATCGTCGTCGAGGTCATCATCCTCGTCGTCGAAGTCGTCGTCGATTTCGTCGTCCTCGTCGTCGACTTCCTCGTCGTCAAATTCTTCTTCGTCGCCGGGGTGCCGGGCAGCCGGAGACGAAGCGAAACGGTCGGTCCATTTCGCTTCGCCCATCATTGGTTCTTCGAGTTCCGCGAGCATAACCAGACGGTCCCACATGAGGTCAGTCCTCAGTCCTAAAGATCTACGGGGTAATCCCCGACACCGCGCAATATCAAAGTGAATAGCCGACTCGCCCGTCCGACGTCCGAAAACAGAGGGTAGGGGCGGAGCCACACACGTCGTCAAGGCGAAGCGCCATTGTCAAGCAACAATCCAGGGTTAGGGCAAATCTCCCTTCAAAAAGAAGGGAGACCACGAGGCCCACGTCTCAGGCAAGTCGAACGGCCTGTCCGGTCGCGGCCGAACGGGCGATCGCCTCCAGGAGTCGAACCGTGTCCAATGCCTCTTCGGCCGGACAACATAGAGGCGCGCCGCTCGCGACGGCCGCTATGAAATTACCATCAATGCTCTCGGTCGCTTCGGCGAGCGGAACGGTCTGCGCCGGCGCATCGCCAAGTTGCTCGAGCAAGGTCGTCTCGGTCGCCCGGAGCTTCCCCCGTTCACCGAAGAAATTGATTTCAAAGAGCGGACCCGGTGAAACACCGGATACAGCCAAAGTCACCGGCGTTCCGTCCACCAAGCGAATGGCCGCCGCAGTCACCAGGTCGAGACCCGACTCAAGACGATTCTGGACTGCGGCAACATCGGTCGCCACCTGCCCTGTACTCCAGAGAAGTGCGTCGATCAGATGATCTCCGGCATCGGCCAGAATTCCGCCGCCAGCAACTTTGGGGTCAAATCGCCAAGAATTCTCCGCGCCAACATGCGTGGCCAGCCAATCCTGAGCCAATGTTGCCGTGACCAGGCGAAGCGGCCCGATCTCCCCTGAACCAAGACGTCGACGCGCTTCGACCAGGCTGGGGAGCAAGCGATACTGATGCCCCACCCCCACCTTCCGACCCCGTCCCCGGGCCAGCCCGACAATATCGGCGGCTTCCTGGACGTTGGTTGAAAGCGGCTTCTCGATGAACAGATGGCAATCCGCTTGCAGGGCATCCATGGCCGGGCGGTAGTGCGCCAGGTGTGGCGTGAAAATCGCCAAGGCGGCTGGAGTCAACTGCTTGAGCAAGTCGCGATGATCGGCAAAGGCAATGGCGGCCGGCCCTGTACCCGTGGCGGGAACGAGCGCGGCGAGGGCCTTGGCGGCATCGAGGTCGGGATCGGCACACCCAACCACCTGCACCCCGTCAAGGGTGAGGAGTCGGCCGAGGTGGACACGAGCCGCGAGGCCGCATCCCACGATCCCAATCCTGAGCGCTGAACTTGCCATTCCACCTCACCCCCGCGCCTGACCGTTTTGGCCTCACGACCATCGGGATCAAAAACTAACGCGGCCCATACCAGCAATCTCCCCATCCCGCGTCAAGAGATTATCGCAGCCGGTCAAGACCTAATCCCGGAATTCTGGAGAAGGTTGCGAAAACGAGTCCCATCGGGAGACCGCACGTGCAAATCTCCCCTTTGGAGAACGTTCCGCCATCACCCTTGATGGGGGTAATGTACCATGCTCTCGACCAAGTCAAGGTGATTTCCCAAATCACTGACGACTTCGTTTCCATGAGGCGCTGAACTCCGGGGCAACGGCCCCCCTTCGAGGCCAAATCTTCTCGGTTTCATCCGGCTCACCTTGACGGAGGATTGCGCGAACTTTATATTAGGTTCCTCGTCAGACGGTGGGTGTGGCCTAGCGGTTAAGGCGCCAGATTGTGGATCTGGATATCGCGGGTTCGAATCCCGTCATCCACCCTGTCTTTTAAAATTTTCGTCGGCCATGTCTTGAGTGCATCTGCCGACGAGAGCAGCACGGCCTGAAAATCTCCAATCAAGTCGTACCGGTACTACCAAAGTACTGGTGTAATTTGGTGGTCGACAAGGGTTGTGCTGATGATCCTTGCACAACCTTCCCACCCATTACCTAACATTTCCACGGGTTGTCAACGATAAGCCCAAGGGGCTTGTCATTATTCATTGTGCTGTCTCCCTCCCCAGGGCCCCGAAGGTCGGGCACGAGCTGACGGAGTGGGAAAAGACGATGCGCCAAGCGCTCGACGCGAATGGTCCGCGTGGAGGCCAAGCACATCGCCGATTATCGGCTCTATTCCGGCGATTGAGAATGGACCGGCGGTTCACAACGTCTGGGCAGTCGGCCGCACAAGGATTTCGTTGACGTCGACGGCCGGGGGTTGCTGGATGGCGTAGAGAATGGCCTGCGCAATCGCCTCGGCCGGGATCGCGATGGCCATGTACCCCTTGATTTGCTCGGCGATTTGGGCGTCCGTGATGTGGCTGACCAACTCGGTGTCCACGGTACCGGGGCTGATGATCGTGCTCCGGATGGTCGGTCCGGCCTCCTGCCGGAACCCCTCGGCGATCGCCTGGACCGCAAACTTGGTCCCGCAGTAAACCGCCGCGCCGGGGAAGACGAGATGGCCGGCAACAGACGACACGTTGATCATGTGTCCGCTCCCCTGGGCGCGGAACCGAGGCAGGGCGGCCGAGATGCCGTAGAGCACGCCCTTGATATTGACGTCGATGGTCCGGTCCCACTCGTCCACTTTGTCGGCGGCGAGCGGCGAGAGCGGCATGTAGCCAGCGTTGTTGATCATCACGTCGATCCGGCCGAAGTGCTCGACGGCCGCGTCGACGAGCGCCTTCACCTGCTCGCGTTGGGTTACGTCGACGGCGTGGGCCAGCGCCTGGCCTCCCGCTTCCTGGATCTCGGCGACGAGCTTCTCCAAACGGTCGACGCGGCGAGCCCCCAGGACGACCTTGGCTCCGTGCGCAGCGAGTAGCCGGGCGGTCTCCGCGCCGATCCCGCTGCTGGCCCCGGTAATGACGACGACCTTCCCCTCGATCTTGCTTTCCCAGGCAGGCATTGTCAGATTCTCCAAGGCATCGATACATGTCCGCCGCAGGCAAACGCCGCGGATCTGGATGGATTCTAGGGAACGGGCCCTTGAATCGTTGTCCCGATCCTCGACGATCTTTACACGAGTCCTCAATCGGCAAGTTGTCTGCCCGCAGAGGATGCCCCAGGAGCGGTTCAATCCCCAAAAAAGGGAAGGGGAGGGCGATTGTGGGGAAAAAGCAAAGGGATGGAGAAGCTTTGGCAGGAGCGAGGTAAGCAGGGAGACGGCGAAAGCCTCGGCGAGGTAAGCGAATGGGCTTGCCGGGCTGTCCAGGGCATCGGCTCGGGCGGGGACATCCGAGGTTCAGACCGATCTCGCAGCAAATGACGCGGCCGGACGGGCCAAGTTGCTCGACATTCGGGTTAGTTCCACGGACTCCGGGAGGAACCCCAGGAACCGGGCAAAGCGGCGCTGCCTCTGGCTGGCGTACCAAACCTGCCGTGCCCGCCCCCTGGTTCTTCTCGCTCGCGACCCGTCCATCGTGATGCTCCTCACCGCGACCAACCCAGCACTGTTGGACCCACGCTTTAACAGCTCTCTGACATCACTACGCAACCGCCCTGTGAAACGGGACAGAAAATCAAAAGAAAAAGGGCCCAATCCATCGGTTCTTGCCACCGACAAATCGCGGCGTCTTCACCCCCAAGGCCGGGCCGAGCAATAGGGTCATTGTCGCCCGAGGGGGCTGCCAGAGGCGAGCACAACCTTGATGACAAGCGCTCCTGCAAGCGGATTGGCAACGCCAGGATGAGGCGGTCGCATTCGTAACCCCTTGGTAGGCCACCAGAAGAGGGGCCTACCAAGAAGTTATTCACATCAGGGGGCACGAACCGCGCGACGCTCAACGAGAGAACGGGATCGTCGCGGCCTGCGGACCACCGAGCAACTCGAAGCCGAATTGCTTCTCGCTGAGGTTGACAACCTTACCGACCAAAGGGGGAGCCTCGGCCTGGGAAAGCGTCAAGATCCCGTCAAGATAGTCGGCCTCGCCAGTGATCGAGTCGGCCTGACCGTTGGCGTTGACGTCCCAGGCGAACTGACCGTCGGCTTGGATGTTCAGCTCGATACTTACATCAGGCGTTGGCTTAGCCCTCCAGGTGCCGACCAAGGCCGGCGGGGGAGGGGAGGGCTGGTGCGCCGGCTCCGTCTCGGCCACGGCCGGAGTCTCGCCGGGAGGGGCCAGCAGCTTGGCGAACTGGGCGGCCAATTCGTCTTTGGGCTGGAGTTTGACAACTTCCTCGAATTGCTGCCGTGCCTGCTCGACATGGCCTTGCACCATGTACTGGTAGGCCAGCACGAAGCGCTTCGACGCTGTCGTCGTGTTCCCCTTGATGGCGGCCTCAAGTGCCCGAATCTGACCGGTATAGGTCTCGACGTCGGAATAGAGGCCGATCATGGTCGTCCAGTCCCAACCAGGGCCGGCCGTCAGGACGGCGTAGAGTACGGCCGCCGCCTCGTCATAACGCCCCAGGGCGAAGAGGCAGAGGGCGCGGAATTCGTGGAGAACCGGATCGTTGGGGAACGGTTGCAACGCCAGGTCGGTAAGACTCAAGGCGCGTGCGAAATCACCCGCCTTGAAGGAGTCACGTGCGGCCAGGAACGTCGAGTCATCCTGTTCGGTCCCCTCAGGCTCGGGAGGAATGCTGGTCAGGTCGAGGGGACGGCTGTAATCCGGAACAAAAACCGGAGGCGCATTCACGACCACCGTCGAATGGATCACGGGAGCGACGAAGTACGGGTTGGTGAAGCCTGTGTAGAGCCAGCCATTGGCCCAGGGGCCAAGCCCCCAGCCGGCGAGACTCGCATGGCCCCAGGTGGGGAAAACGCGGATCGGCCCTCTCCTGGGCCCGACCCCCCAACCAACCGGGCCGACCCAACTCCCGAAGTGGCTTCGCCCCCAGCTCCCTCGATACCAATGGCCGTGAAAGTGCGAGTTGGGACGCCCCCAACCCCACCCCTGCGCAGGCCACCGACCACCACCCCAACCGTTGTTAACATTCACATTGACGTTAATATTGTTCCTGTTGCCGAACCAACCGCCTCCCCCTCCCCCAACTCCGCCAGGGCGGAAGTTCCCCTGATTCGGCCGGTTGACAATCCCGAGGTTGTCACCAAGTCCAGGCCGATAGCCCCCCCCGCCGGGGCGATAGTCACCTACGCCAGGACGATTGATCCCAGTTCCCGGACGATTGTTACCCAAGCCAGGGCGATTAATCCCCGCTCCTGGACGGTAATCACCTATGCCGGGACGATTGATCCCAGACCCAGGACGATTCTCGCCCAAGCCAGGGCGAGTGATCCCCGCTCCTGGACGGTAATCACCTACGCCAGGACGATTGATCCCAGACCCGGGACGATTCTCGCCCGAGCCAGGGCGATTCCCAGCTCCCGGTCCCGAGATACCACCACCGCCTAGACCAGGGCGGTTGCCACCGCCTGGCAAGGGCGTAGGGCGGGTGATCCCCCCCGTCCCAGGTCGGTTCGTCGATCCGGGCGTCGCGCTCGGACGTTGCGCGGGCCGGTTCGCCGCGCCCAGGTTGGGCCGGGAGGCTGCCCCCGCGTACCCACCGGCGGGGCGTGACACATTCGGGCGGCCCATCGGACTGGTCATTCCGCCTCCCGGGCGCGCCCCTCCCGCTCGGGCTCCTCCGGCCCCTCCTCCCGATCGCCCCGCACTGCCCCCACGCTGCCCATAGGAGGGTTGCATGCAAGTCAAACAGAAGCCGAAAACCAGGACCAGTTTCCCAAAGGCGCCCATCACTACGGCCCTCGCGAGGATGCTTACGGATCAGGATGCACGACAGATCGAGTTCAACCGAGGGCCGCCGAGTGGCTGGAACCCAGGACGCCAAATTCACAGCGCTCGCTCGAAAGTCAGCGCCGCTCGCTCTCGGGAGCCGGTGCTTCGGCCGGTCTTTTTCGCTCCGAAGGGGGCGCGGGCCGCTCGGCATCAGTCGCAGGTGGCTTTCGAACCATCAGGACCTCGTCGATATCGGGGAGCAATTCCGCCCCGACGATGCGGTCGGTGGATTGAAACTTGACCGCGTCCTTGTTGACCGGCTCGATGACCTGAGTGGCCGAGGTCGTGAGACCATCGCCCGTGACCCCGCCCGCCTTGACGATCCAGGCGTCGCCCGAGCGGGTCCATTGTCCCTGGCCGAAGCCTCCTTCGGAGTCGAAAACCCACGACCGGATTTGCTTCGCCTGCGGATCCCAGCCGATCCACTGGGTCCCGCTCCTGGCGGGTTCGCCATCGATCTGGACCGTGTATTTGCGAACCAGAAACTTCTGATCCTCGTCCCAGCGCACCGTGTTCGCGACCTTGCCATCTTCGCCCTCGTCGACCCAGTCGCCGACCAGCCATTCGAGCTCTCGGAGCGGCCCTCCCTTTTCCACCGTCTCAGGAGTCAAGGTCGTGCCGTCACGAAGTTCGGCCAGCAGCCACCGATCTCCCTTCCGAACGGCGATGAGGCTGTAACGCCCCGAGGAAAGTGCAGCGCCCTCCTCATCCTCAAGTTGAAAAGGGCCCACGACCGAGGCGACGTCGGGGGTCAGGAAGCGGATCGCCTCGACTTCCCCCGAGATCTTGCAGGTCGGCCCAGTTCCGAACGCTGCGGCATAATGCTGGCCGATCGCGTCACGCCCCCGAACTTCCCCCCCATCCTGGTTGATGAGTACGGCATCCTCGGTGAAGCTCGCCGCGAGCCCCTTGACGTCGGCCTTGTTGTAGGCGTTGTTCAGCACTTTGAGTAGGCTGCGGACCTCCGCCTCACCGGGAGGGGCGGGAGACGCCGTCTGAGACTTCTGCCCATCTTGCGGATAGGTCGCTCGCGAGACAGCGACCAACCCAATGACGATGCCGGCGAACATCAGCAATGGCGTGCCCCATCGTCTCACGCCGCTCTGTCGTTCCAAGCGTTTCGGCACATTCTCCTCCTTTTATATTACGAAACACCGGCCTCCCTCACAACAGCCGGCTCAGTAGGTTGAAGATCCACTCACCGGTCGAGCGCCAGCACGGTGAAATGGCCGCCGACTCTACGGACACGCTTCGATTGTACCGGCATTGCCAGGCGACGATAGCACCGACTCTCCGTGACGTTTGGATCGGTCTTCTCCTTCCAAATCACTTGCGAGCCAGATCTGACGGCTCAACGATGTAAAGCCCGGAGGAAAATGCCATTGTGGAAGAATTTAACACCGGCTATCTTGCAGCGCGCTGTGGAACCGCAGGGGTATTGCGCCCGTCTCCGTTTGCAAGTGGGATCAACGGGAAAGCAAGCTCGACTTGGAAGTGAACCGACCGGCAATCGGGGTGGCGATGGCCTCGGGAAACAAGTCAGGCCGATCCCAGGGAAGGGATCGACCTCAAGCGTCCCGTGACAGGAGCCGAGTCCGCGTGCGATCGTACTCACATTGGTCAAGCTCGCGGAAAACCATGCTCGGCCTGTGGGGTCTCTGGGTCGCATTCGGGCCGACCGCCTGGGCGCAGGAGCTTCCCTCAGCGCCTTCCTCTCCAGCTCCAGCGGCCCCCGTTCCCGAAACCCCTCCCGGCAGCCCACCGCCGGCCGCGCCGATCTCCATCGAGCAGCTCGCCCAGCGATTGCAAGCGATGGAGGCCATGAACCGAAAGCTCGCCGAGGAACTGGAGACGACCCGGCGGGAGCAGAAAGCACAGATCCAGCAAATTCTCGAGCGATTCGGGGAACTGCCGCCACGCTCGAGCGACCGGACGGCCGAAGCCGGCCAGGACGGCCGTGAAGCCAACGGAACGGCTTCGCCAAGCGAGAATGCTGAGGCGGCCGCCATGGACTCGCCCGTGCCCGACTACACGGAAGGGCAGTTCAACCCCTACACGCCCCCACCAGGATCTCCTCCCCCGAGCCCCTCCCGCTCCAAGCGGTCGCCGCTGCTGGGCAGCTTCGGCCCTGGCTTTCGGTTCCAGACCGAGGACGAGAAGTTTCGGCTCCAGATCCACTACGAGTCCCAGATCGAGGCCCGAATCTGGCAGCAGAGCGACCAGGTCCCGGCCAATAGCGGTTTCTTCTTGCCTCGTCAGCGAATCTTCTTTGATGGAAACATCACCAAGTCCATTGAGTATGAACTTTCAATTAATCGCGGCTTGAACAATATTAATATTCTGAATGCTTATATTAATTTGCATTTTGATGACCGGTTCCAGTTCCGCTTCGGCCGCTTCTTCACGCCGCTCCCCTACGATCAGTTCGCGATTTCGAATTACTGGTTGTTGACCCCCGAGCGATCGATCTACACTACGAACCTCGGCCTCAACCGCCAGATCGGGATGATGGGCTGGGGTTACCTCTTCGACAAGCGGGTCGACTACGCGGCAGGCATCTTCAACGGCTCGCGTAACTCGTTTGAGAGCCTCCACAACGGGGTCGATTTCGTCGGGTATCTCAATGCGCGACCGTTCCAGGAGTCGGAAGGGTTGCCATTGCTCAAGTTTTTGAACATTGGCACATCGGTCGCTTACGGGTATCAGGATCAGTCCCCGGTGCCCAGGACGTTCCGGATCGGCGGCGGCTCGCCGGACGCCAACATCCCCGGGACGGCCACGGTGCCGTTCCTGATTCTCAACCCCGACGTGATCGAACGGGGAGAGCGGTTGCTCGGGTCGGTCCACTCGGCCTACTACTACAAAGGGCTGTCGCTCATTGGCGAGTGGCAATATGGCTACGGCCACTACGCAACCCCCGGCCGCCGAGCATCGGCACAGGTTCCATTCGCGGGCTTCTACGTCGCTGGGGGCTATTTCCTGACCGGCGAGCACATCGAGCGGCGGACCCGGGTCCAGCCCCTCCGGCCGCTCGTCCCGACCAACAAGGGAGACCATCGCGGCCTGGGCGCCTTCGAGGTCGTCGGGCGAGTCAGCGAGTTGCACCTCGGCGAACAGATCTTCACTGGGGGCTTCGCCAACCCGGACCTCTGGTCCAACCAGGTCGTTACGACTGAGCTTGGAGTCAATTGGTACTGGAACGAGTACGTGAAAGTCTACGCATTTTGGTTACACGGTGAGTTCGCCGACCCGGTCCAGTATCGCCCCGGCCGGTTGCAAGACACCGCCGACATGTTCTGGCTGCGGTTTCAGCTCTATTTCTGAGGCAGGAGCTCGGGAGACTTCAAACGACCAGGCTGAAATTCAAAAATGGCTTGGCGCAAGTCCGAAGAGTAATCAGGAGCCAAGGAAAAAAATGACGGCCGGACTACTGGTGGGAGGCTGTCCCCTGAAGTAGCCCGGCCGAACGACTCGAGACCGCTGTCAGCGAAATCCACGGCGGGCGGATCTCAGCCTTTCGGCGCCTCGGGTTTCTTGAGCGACTCTCGGAGCGACTTGGCGCGGGCCTCAAGCTTTTCGGCTTCGGCGTCATCGCCTGACTTCCGGAGCACGGCGGCGTAGTCTTCAAGAACCGTCGCCACTTCCAGGGGATCACCCCCGGATCGCTCGTAGATACCGACAGCACGCTTGCAACACTCGACGGCTTCGGCCTGGTGGTCCTGCGACAGACAGACGCGCCCCAGCTTCGAGGAGCAGTTCGCCACGTGCGGGTGATCTTTCCCGAGGTCAAGCTCGTAGAGGGCGAGCGCCTTTTTGAGGATCGGCTCCGCCTCGGCGGGCTTCCCCTGGCTGGCGTACAGCCAGCCGAGAGTTTCGAGACTGGCCGCAACGTCCGGATGATCGGCCCCCAACGCCTTCTCTCGAATCGCAAGCGCCCGCTTCAGGAGCGGTTCGGCCTCGGCGTACTTCTCTTGATCGAGGTAGAGCGAGCCGAGGTTGTGCAGCGTCGGCGCGAGGTCGATGGGCTGGCCGTCGGCCATCTTCTCGCGAATGGCGAGCGCCCGCTTGTACGAAGCCTCGGCCTCAGGGAAGTTGTCGAGCAAATGGTCGACCGTCGCCAGATTGTCAAGCACGGCCGCGACGTTCAAATGCTCGGGGCCATAAGCCTTCTCGGCAGCCGCGAGACAACGCGCATAGGTGGCGCGGGCTTCGGCCGACTGACCCGCCGCATCGTAGATGGACGCGAGCGTATTGAGGCTTCGAACGACGTCGGAGTGCTCGGCGCCGAGGGCCTTTTCGCGAATGGCCAGGGCCGACTTCGCGAGCGGCTCGGCCTCGGCGTTCCTACCCTCAGAGGAGAGCACCCAGGCGAGGTGGTCGAGCGTCGTGGCAAGCCTCGGGTCATCCTCGCCAAACGCCTTCGCCTCTTTCTCGGCCACGCGGAGCCGGCGTTCCGCCTCGTCGAGGAGGCCCTCTTTGTACGCATTCCAGCCGGCGTCATGCTCCGCCTTCCAGTCCGCCCCCCGCGTCATCGCGGCGGGGAGAGAGCAAGCACCGAGTAGGGCCGCCACGAACCAGGTTCTTACCGCCAGATTCATCATGTTCTCCTTATTCCGGCACCCCGGCCGGAAGGGACTCTCTTTCGGAGTGTGTCATCTCTTGCTGGAGTTGGTTTCAGTTAGTCCATCGGCCGGAGCCAGGGCTTCGGAAGCCGGCTTCGGCGGCCCGTCGTCCAGTCGCGGGCGCCCGGCCCGACGGTGCGGGGGCTGGAACTGCCGCTCGCTTGAGTCCGGGTGGAACTGCCGGTAAACCTCGGGGGAGAGGCCGGACGAGGCCCAGTTGCGGCCGGGGGCGCACTCTGAGGCCCGGGGTTGGCGTAGTAGCCGACGCCCTGGTAGCCGGACGCGTAGATGAACCGGGGGCTTGCCGTCCCATCCGCCACTACGGGCGCGGGGACCTGCGGCGTCATAATCGCGAAGGGGACGGTGAACGAGGCCGAGGTCTCGGCCGAATCAGTCAGCCCGGAAACTTCAAAGACAACCTTCGCGCCCGAGGCTGGGACTGTTCCCAAGCCAATCGCCCGCACCAGCGACGTCGAGGGTTGACCAGCCGCCGCCGACGCCGGCTGGAGCCGGCGGTCGAACCAGGGACTCGGCGAATTGGGGTGATAAAAGGTCGCGATCGCCGACAGGTTCGTGGCGTCGAGTCCCTTTCCGGTGGAATCCTGGGGGAAGATTCGAATTCCCTCGGCGTAGAAGAAAACCTCGAATTGGTGCCGTTCGGTCTTCCCCACGAATCCGCCTCGGGCGCTCCTCACCACCGGAGGAGCCTCATCTTCGGCGTCCGCTCGGGACAGCAGAGCGAGGCCCATGAGTCCACCCAGCAGGAGGATCCCCGCCGTCGGCACGGTTTTCAACACTGGACGCATTGCAGCAATCACTCCCTCGGGATCAGTCGCATCACGATAGCCGAATGTGGGCGCAATCGCAGCCCGACCCCACCCGGCGGTGTCGACACTTACCTGAGCTAAGCACGCTAAGACGTTGCCCGTCGCCTCCGAAGGCCGGCTCACGGGGCTCAGAGATCGAGACCAAAAGGATCAGTTGGGCGGCCCAACCCTTCCTTCAAGGGTAGGAGCAGGCCATGGCGGGTGACGGCGCATTGGCACTGGACATGACGATCGAGGTTGATCGGCTCGCCGCCGACCCCGGCCTGGAGAGAGACCAAGGTAGCAAACCCGCTTCCGGCCCTAGAATGATGAGCATTTCCAATTGCCACCGCAAGGCACAGGTGGTGAGGAACGTGTCGAATCTTGACACGCCGGTAAAAGATCCAGCAAGCACGTTACTACGTTCTTGTTTTCAGAGTTCCAAGATCCGTACTCACCCGGTTGGCGCTCGCTTCTGTTTACGCGCAAAGGCCGGCTGAATCTCGACCCGTGCGATCGTCCTATTCGGCCGCCCAGCGATGGTGACTCCCGAGAATCGAGATCCTCCAGTTTACCCCGCCATGCGAACCCACCCCTACATTCCTCAAGCGAATCAAAACCCCCATGCGATGCTAAAGCGTCCGATTCATAGCAACCGACATTATTCCTAATTGAAGCCTGGCTGCCGCCACGCCCCCTTACTCAACGGGCAAAAAACATGCCTCCATTGAAAAACCGCCGTACACGGCGGGGCCCCACCGTAAGGCATTGGCAATTTCGATTCGGCCACGGCTTACTGGTCCTCTTCCTGGGCGCAGTCACCGCCCACGCCCAGGAATTTGTGCCACCTGAGATCGTAACGACCAACCCACCGCCACAGCCGACCAGCTCCGGGTTGCAACCGGAGTCGCTCCCGGGTGAGCTCGCGGAAGATATTTCTCAAGCCCCCGTCGTGCCCAGTCTCGGACCGACCCCGGTCTCAGACGTGAGGTTCCTGATGGACACGCTCGGCTTGAAGAACCTGTTCGGCGAGAGCGGCATCCGAACATTCGGCTGGGTCGAGGGGGGCTACTCAGCCTCGTCGAGTGGCTCGGGCTTGCTCTCGGTCGAACCCAGGACGAACCGGTTCGGCAACGAGTTCTTGCTCAACCAGATCGGCCTCGTGATCCAGAAGCCGCTCAAGCAAGACCGATTCGACATCGGTTTCAACGTTCGATACTTCGCCGGTGCCGATGCGGCGATCGGCCAGCCCAGAGGGGGCATCAACGATCCCCCCGGCAACTCACACTTCAGCCATGACTTCCGCGACCTCTACATCTCGGCCCACCTACCGATCTTCACTGAAGGTGGTATGGATGTGAAGGTCGGCCGGATGAACTCGATCATCGGCTACAATGGCTTCCTGGCCCCCTACCGGCCCTTTTACTCCAGCGACTACCAGTTCTTCTACTCGCAGGACGGTGCCTTCACGGGCTTCCTGACCAACCAGCATATTAATAGTCGACTCGACATCTGGAACGGGATGACCTTCGGGGCCAACACCTTTTTCACCAAGCGAAGTGATAATTCCATCTGCTACATCGGCCAGGTGAATTACTGGCTAACGGATGAACAGCGAACGCGTCTGACGGGTTCGGTCTACTGTGGCCCGAACGCCATCTTCGCCGCCCCGGGCATGGCCGGCAATTACGACACCACCGTCGAGCTTCGCATCCAGCAGAACTGGAGCGATCGCTTTGTACAGATCGTCCAGTCCAACATGGGCTGGGATACCAATACCCCAGTCGGCACCGGTTCCTGGTATGGCCTGTACACCATTGGCATCTATCACCTTGACCCACAACTCGACGCCCAATTCCGTGCCGAGTGGTTCGACGACGTCAAGGGGACACGAACCGGGATCGACACCGACTATGCCGAGGTAACCCTCGGTTTGAACTGGCACCCCAACAAATTCCTTGAGATCCGCCCCGAGATCCGCGGTGACTTCGCCGGCCAACCCGCCTTCGGTGGAGGGGGCGACCCGCCGACCCATCGGAGCCAGTTGACCGGCGGAATCAGTGCCCTCATCAAGTTCTAATATCAGCCTTCATCCAACCAAAGAAACGGCGATGGCAACCCTCGTGTTGCCATCGCCGTTCGTTGCGTACAAACCAGAGCGGCTTATCGCAATCTCACCTCACTCGGATACCACCGGGGTTGAGAACCAGTGGTTCGGGGCGAGGCCGGTCGAGTCGAGGAACCAAGGAGCGGCCTCGGGGCCCCCGGTCCAGGCCCCGGCCAGGCGGAGGGCCTGCACGGCGAGGTCGGCCGTGACGGCCGTCGGGTTGCCGGACCATCGCATGCAGATATCCCCGGTGTCGAGCCGGAAGATCGAGCGCCGGAAGGCCGGTCCGGCTTCGGCCTCGGGGAGAACTTCGGGCGTCGGCCCGGAGATGAACAGGCTGGCGCTGGCCAGAGTCCCCCCGAAGTACCAGTCGACCTCCTCGGAGTTCCAAGGACCGTCCCAGCGGAACCGGTCGCGGTAGATCAACCGGCCGGCGCGACGGGCCTCGAAATCCTGGACGATGCGCTCGAACTGGAAGCGCTCTGAGAGCGCACCTCGGTTGTAGCGGCCGGCGAACCAGATATCGCCCCAGATCAGGCGGGCGCTTGGGGCAAGTTCGACCCGCGCGCGTTGGTAGTAACGGCTCCCCTGGAACGGGATCGCTGGGCCGGGCAAGACGACCAGGCAGGCGTCGTCCTCGGCTTCCACCGCCCACTGCTGAGTCGCGTAGCTGGCCAGGGCCGGGTGAACGCGCGTGGCCGACTGACCCGTCACGAGCGCCCGCGTCCCCGCCCGCGCCTTGATCTCGATGAGGTGGCCATCTCCGTCCATCAGGCCGGCGGTGAGGTTGATCAGGTAGAGGAGGGACGCCGACTCGCCGTCGATGACGAACGGGGGCATGAGGCGGACCGGGACCTGCTGGTAGCAGGCCCCCAGCCGGGTCTCGACCCCGCAACGAACCAACTCGATCCGCGCGCCGCCGACGCGGGCGGCCTGATGCTCCTTCGGGTGGAGCCCCTGGAATTCGGGGGGCGTCAGGAGTTCTTCGCGTGTGATGCGAGTTGCTCGCGCACCCACTTGATCACCTCCTCGACCCCTTCCTTCTCGCGGAGACTGACCATCATGAACGGCCGCTCGCCCCGCATCTTGAGGCTGTCCCGGCGCATGACCTCCAGGTCCGCCCCGACGTACGGCGCGAGGTCGGTCTTGTTGATCACGAGCAGGTCGCTGTTGCAAATGCCTGGCCCCCCTTTGCGAGGGATCTTATCTCCCTCGGCCACGTCAATCACAAAGATGAACCGGTCCGCCAGCTCTCGCGAGAAGACGGCCGTAAGGTTGTCGCCCCCCGACTCGACCAGAACCAGCTCGAGCCCGGGAAATTGGCGCTGAAAGTTGGCCACGGCGCTGAGGTTGGCACTGGCGTCGTCGCGAATGGCCGTGTGAGGGCAGCCCCCGGTCTGAACGCCGACGATTCGCTCCACCGGCAACACCTCACGGCGGGAGAGGAACTCGGCGTCCTCGTGCGTGTAGATGTCGTTGGTGATGACCGCCAGATTCAGTTCGGGCCAAAGGGCGCGGCAGAGCGCCTCGACCAGGGCCGTCTTGCCGGAACCGACCGGTCCGGCCACACCCAGGGTGAAAACCTGGCGTGACGGCCCGGCATAGCGTGCGGGGCCAGGGCGGCCCATGTGATCGTGACCTGGGTCGTTGTGGAAAGCGACCCCCCAGCGGGGACGGCGGCGCGAAGGCCGTGCGGACCAACCTCGCGCGTCCGACCAATCATTAAGATCGGAACATCCGAGCATAGATTCGAGTTTGCTCATCGCAGAGGATCTCGTAGAAAGGACAACCCGCGCCGGCGGTCTCGGGATCGCGTGCACCGAGTTCCGGGGCGAGGTCATGGATATCATCATGGACGTAGGCCAGCACTTGTTGGCCATGAGTGTGACCGATCGGGATGGCGCGAACCCCAGCGCCGATCATACCCAGCGCCGCCTGGTGCAGGTAGGCCGTAAGCACGTCGTCGGGCCCGCCGCCCGCAAGGGCGCCGAGCAGTCCGAACGCAACGGCGTGATGCCAACCGGCAGGTCGCTCGGACAGCGGGGCCATGAGTGTCGCCAGCCCGGTGGCGCACCAGGCCCAGGTCGCACCCAACGCCAGGAGCTGGTCGCCCATCTCTCGGCTGGCGATGCGGATCGAGGGGGCGATGATGGAGGTCTCGGCCATCCGATTCAAGGTCAGCAGGTCGTCGGAAAGGCCGGCGTGGGCCGCGCGGCAAGCCGAGGCGACGAGCACGCCCTCCAGGGGACCGAGGGACGTCCGCAGCCATCGCCGGGTCCATTTCTCCAGGGTCTCGGGATCGTGGACCAGGCCGCGCGCGATCGCCGTTTCGAGCCCCCACGAATGGGTGTAGCCGCCGATCGGCAGGGCCGAGTCGGTGATCTGAAGCAAGCGGAGATTCATCGAGATCTAAAGTCCGAGGCCAGAGTAAGGCAGAGTGGTTGTGATGCAGACCGTGCCAGATCGTCCGGGCCGGGAAAGGCCCTGGCCCGGACGGCGGCTGTTCCACTCAGAAGAGGAAATAGCGCTGGGCCATCGGCAGCACGTCGATCGGGTCGGAACCGACCTTCTCGCCGTCGACCCAGACCTGGTACGTGTCCGCGTCGACCCGGATTTCGGGGGTCGCCTCGTTGCGGACCATATCCTTCTTACCGACGGTGCGGCAACCTTGGACCGCCGCGACCTCGCGTTGGAGGCCGTAGCGTTCGACGATACCTTTGTCGATGGACGACTGGGAAACAAACGTCAGGCATGACTTCGACAAGGCCCGGCCAAAGGCGGCAAACTGGGGACGGGGGTAGACCGGTTGCGGAGTCGCGATGCTGGCGTTGGGGTCACCCATCTGGGCAGAAACGAGCAAGCCCCCCTTGAGCACCAGCTCGGGCTTCACGCCGAAGTACTCCGGCTTGTAGAGCACCAGGTCGGCCAGCTTGCCGGCCTCGATGCTCCCGACGTGGTGAGCGATTCCGTGGGTGAGGGCCGGGTTGATCGTATACTTGGCCACGTAGCGCTTGACCCGCTCGTTGTCGTTGCGAGCACTATCGCTGTCCAGAGCACCGACCTGCACCTTCATCTTGTGGGCGGTCTGCCAGCACCGGACGATCGCCTCGCCGACCCGGCCCATCGCCTGCGAGTCAGAGCTCATCATGCTGATAATGCCACGGTCGTGGAACACGTCCTCGGCGCCGATCGTCTCGGCCCGGATCCGGCTCTCCGCGAACGCGACGTCCTCGGGGATGTTCCGCGACAGGTGATGGCAGACCATCAGCATGTCGAGGTGCTCGTCGATCGTGTTGACGGTGAACGGGCGGGTGGGATTAGTGCTTGAGGGCAAGACGTAGGGGAGGCCGGCAATCTTGATGATGTCCGGGGCGTGACCGCCGCCAGCCCCTTCGGTATGGAAGCTGTGGATCGCCCGGCCCTTCATCGCCGCAATCGAGTCGTCGATGAAGCCGGACTCGTTGAGCGTGTCGGTATGGATGGCGATCTGGATGTCGTACTCGTCAGCCACCGTCAGACTGGTGTCAATCGTGGTGGGAGTCGTTCCCCAGTCCTCGTGGAGCTTCAAGCCGCAGGCCCCGGCCTCGACCTGGTCGCGCAGCGGTTTGGGCAGGCTGCTGTTGCCCTTGCCGAGCAAGCCGACATTAACCGGCAGACCTTCGAATGCCTGGAGCATCCGCATGATGTTCCAAGGGCCGGGGGTGCAGGTCGTGGCCCACGTCCCGGTGGCCGAGCCGGTGCCGCCGCCGATCAGCGTGGTGACCCCGGAGGCAATGGCCGTCTCAATCTGCTGCGGACAGATGAAGTGAATGTGAGTGTCGATGCCACCGGGCGTGACGATCCGGCCTTCGCCGGCGATGACCTCGGTCCCCGGCCCGATGACGAGCCGAGGGTCGACACCCCGCTGAGTCAGGGGGTTACCCGACTTGCCAACGGCGACGATCCGTCCGCCCCGGATCCCGATATCCCCTTTGACGATCCCCCAGTGGTCGATAATCACCGCGTTGGTGATGACCAGGTCGCAGTGATCCGGACCCATCGGATCAACGACCGGGCATTGGTCCTGTCCGTCACGAATCGACTTGCCGCCACCGAAGATCGACTCCTCACCATAGTCGACATAGTCTTGTTCGATCTCGATAATGAGCTCGCTGTCGGCCAGCCGGATGCGGTCGCCCACCGTCGGGCCATACTTGCCTGCGTAAGACTGTCGCGAAAGGCGCACACTCATAGATTGATACCCCTTACCAATTCGGGACGGGATGGTTCGAGTCGACGCGTATCACTCTGATGATTTGTGGCCATATCCTTCATCCATGCATCGCTTCAAGCTGGTCTGCCGAGTGTAGGGGTCCTCGAGCCGGCCCGACACGAGACCGTTGAACCCGTAAACTTTCCGGCGACCGCCGTAGGGAATCAGCCGAACCTCCTTGACGTCGCCCGGCTCGAGCCGCACGGAAGTGCCGCTCGGCAAATCGAGGCGCATGCCGTACGCCTTCTCGCGGTCAAAGACGAGTGCCCGGTTGGTCTCGAAGAAATGATAGTGCGAGCCGACCTGAATCGGCCGATCTCCCGTGTTGTTGACGCTGAGCGTCACGACAGGGATACCGGCGTTGAGTTCGAGGTCGGGCCCGTCGAAGATATACTCGCCCGGAACCATAGTTCTGTCTCCCGAGGATTGGATGGCGAGGCGTTGGGGAACACAAACTCGATTGTCAACGAATAGGGTTGTGGACCGTGATCAACTTGGAGCCATCGGGGAACGTCGGCTCGACCTGGATCATCGAGATGATCTCGGGAACGCCCTCCATAACATCGTCACGACCGAGAATCTCGCGGCCGGCGCTCATGATCTCGGCGACCGACTTGCCGTCGCGTGCCAGTTCCATGAGCTCCGCCGTGATCAAGGCGGTCGCCTCGGGGATGTTCAGCTTCAGGCCGCGTTCCTTGCGTGCCCTGGCCACCTGGGCGGCCACGAAAATCATCATTTTATCACGTTCTTGTGGCGACAGATGCATGGGCAAAACTCCACGAGTCGGTTCAAAGGGATCGAAGGAATGCGTGTATTGGGCGCGTGCAACAGCCCGACGTTTCGACCTCGGTCAAGACGACGGAGAGGCAGGGTCGCGGAAGAATCTCCCATCAAGCCAGCCGAACGCCAGAACCAGCCAGGTCGCCAAGACGAAGGGCGCCGTCAGAGCGGGGAGGCCGAGCTTCGGGACAAGCTCGGTGAGCGGAACCGAGAGCAAGATCCCCAAGAGCGGCGGGATCAACGATCGCCTCGCCAGAAAGAGGGCGACGGCCGCGAGCGTCGGGTTGTAGCCGTAGAGCCCGAGCCCGACGTTCTCGAACAAGGCGCGATCGACGAGCCGCTCCGGGTCGAGGGCTCGGGCGGCCGCGGTGGCATGATAGCTCCCCACCAGCATCCCGACGAACGACCCCACCAGCACCCAGGTCGCGTGCCGCCAATCGTTCAGGGCAATGCCAACGAGGAACAGCAGCCCTGTCCAGACGCTCGCCTGGAACATCACTTGGCTCACGCCGTGGCCCACGGCCCCGACAAAGCCGACCGAGCCCAGCGGATCCCCCGCCGCAACCTGGGGAGTCCCCAGGGCCAATCCCAGGAAATAGATCACCCAGGTCAGGACGATAAACGGCGACGTGTATGTTGGGAACGGCACATAACGCCGCATCAGCCGGGTCACGGGCACGGCCGCAACGGAACCAACGATCAGCATCAGGATGCTCGCCGCCCCCGGCCGGAAGAAGAAAAGTGTCGCGATCCCGACCAGCGTCGAGTTGAAGCCATAGATCCCGGCAGCCACCTCGGCCTCGTCGAACTTCAGCGCCTTCGCCGTCGCCGCGCCGATTGCCGCTCCAACGACTGCGCCAAGCGCCATCAGCGGCGAACTCAACGCGATCCCCAGGAGAAAGCAGGCACCCGTCAGGGCGTTCTCCTGAAAGAAAACTTGACCGATACCCCGCAAAGTCGTACGGAGCGGAGTAGGGACAGCTTCATCCGACAACGAGAACATATCAGCTCAATTCTCGTGCTTAGATATTGGAGTCCAGCGGACCCCAAATGGTGGTGAATGACGCCGCATGTCAAACCTTGACACGTTCTTTCGACTGAAGTTGTCGGTCGGCTTCCGCCAAGTCAATCAGGTCGCTCCAAAAATTGCTCAAACTTCGCAATTTGCCATACGCATTCCCAAAGCTGACAAGAAGAGAGCTCCAGCAGAAAGGGAGCTTTTGCCGACGACTTCCACCTTGTCCAAAGCGGTCAAGGCACAGTGGGCGCCGAATTGCGAAGATATCTTCCCTCAAGTAGGCCAAGCCCAAGGACAAACCAGGTCGCCAGCACAAAGGGCGCGGTTAGGGCGGGCAGACCAAGCTTCGGCACGAGCTCAGTGAGTGGAACCGAGATCAGGATGCCCAAGAGCGGCGGGATCAATGATCGCCTCCACCGGAACAAGGCGACGGCCGGCAGCGTCGCATTGTAGCTATACAGACCGAGTGCAAGGTTGTCGGAGAAGGCGCGTTCGATCAACCGCTCGGGATCGAGTGCTCTCATTCCCGGAGTCACATGATAGTTCGCCACCATGATGCCGATCATCGCGCCGACCAGAGCCCAGGCGGCGTGCCGCCAGTCATTCAGGGCAATCCCAACCAGGCAGAGGATCCCGGTCCAGAGGTTCGCCTGAAACAGCGCCTGGCCGACGCCGTGAGCCACGGCCTCGACAAAGCCGTAGGCGATCGGACGATCCCCCGGCCCGACCCAGACCGCACCCAGGATCGGCCCCAACACATAGAGAGACCAGGTCGTGATGACATAGGGGCTATTGAATACCGGAAACGGTAGCGACCGATTCAACAGCCGGGTCACCAGCGTCGCCATAACGCCGCCGACCGTCAACAAGGCGAGGCTCACCGGACTGAGTCGGAAATAGAAGAACGTCGCAATTCCGACGAGCATCGAGTTAAAGCCGTAGAGCCCTTCGGCCACCTCCGCCTCTTGGAATTTGCACAACCGGGCCGTCGCAGTTCCAATCGCAGAGCCGACCACCGCACCCATCGCCATCAGCGGCGAACTCAACGCGATCCCTGTCACCAAGACGGCACCCGTCAGAGCGTTGGCCTGAAAGTAAACCTGCCCAACGCCCCGTAAGACCGTGCGGATGGGGGTGGGTACCACGTCGTCCGACAACGAGAGCATCTGGTCGAACTCTCAGAGAACGAGGCAGTGAAGGTCAACGTGACGCACGAGGTAAGGGGGGGATGGCGACAAGTAACAAACTATACCCGAATCATCGATCGTCGGCTTCGACAATTCGACCAGACCCGGCCAACCACTTCACTCAATCTCAGAAAAATACCATCTGAGGGTTCCAGCGAACGTCGCCCCCCCCTTGGATCCAATCCCGGCGCGTCGTCAATTCAACGGCCTCTGCTCGGATCTTCAATTGGGCATAGTCAAGGAAGCCCCCCCGGGCGGGTGGATCGGGTCGGCCCCGGGGGATTTGATTCCGGAAGCGACGCCGCCACGGCCCAGGGGCGTTCGGTTCGGTCACGGCCTCTGCCTGGTCACTCGTAAACCTTGACCAAGCCGGTGTGCAGTTCGTAAGTCGCACCGACCACCTTCAACTCACCCGCCTTGACGTATTTCGAGAGGATCGGATCGAGCCCCTTGAGCCGCTCGACGCCCTTCTCGACATTGGCACGGGTGACGTTCTCGAGTTTGTCACCGGGGCGTCCTTTCACTGCGTTGACGGCCACTCGGATCGGATCGATCAGGTCGCCGATAGACCCGGGCAGGACGTCGTTGGCATCAATGTGCTGGATGGCGGCCTTGACCGCGCCGCATTGACTGTGGCCCAGTACGATGATCAGCCGGGCACCGAGCTCGGCCACCGCAAACTCAATGCTCCCCTTCACGATCGGTCCCGCACCACTGACGACATTCCCCGCCGCGCGCACGACGAAGAGGTCGCCGACCCCCTGGTCGAAAATCAGTTCGGGGGCCACGCGTGAATCCGCACACCCGACAATGACAGCCAAGGGTGCCTGCCCCTCGGCGAGCGCCAAGAAATCCTTCGGACTCCGCCCCGGGTGAATGAGTTGGCCGTTGACGAACCGCCGGTTGCCCTCGAGCAACTCGGCGAGCACGGCATTCGGATCGCGGGCCGGAGCTGCCTGAACGGCCGAGGGAAGGACCAGGCCCGCCGCGCCGGCGGCGAGTCCGGCAGCTTTCACGAACTCGCGGCGAGACAACGGATTGGGGGATCGCATGAATCAATTTCTCCGAGAGGGGTTTCGGACTCGGCGAGGCCAGCCGTGGGCTCGAGCGAACGACAAGCTCGCGCGGCACCTCATCCACCGGACGCAGCCCCTGGTATAGAACTCGTCAAACTGAAAAGGACCGTCAGAGGGTCCGAGATCGACGCCCCACTCCTCACCACCCCGCAAGCCGCCGCTGTCAGGGTGCCGAGGGGAACAAAGACCGAAAAGGAAAGGGTGCAGAGTCTGCCGGCAACCGCCAACTCGGCTGGGACCGGCATCATCATGACGTGTTGTGGCCAAGCCACTCACGAAGCGCACACCCCCCAACACCAGATCGGTCGACTCGAGGTCGCCAAGACCGATCACCGATCAGGACGCCCCCCAAGTCACCTCTTTGAGTCGGTGGTACTATAAGTCACACCTGACCAGGCCACAACTTACGACCGCCCCATTCTTCCGAAGCCGGAAGAAAACCCGACAGGCGAACCGCCGGGTAAATTCCCAACCGCACACGTCCGCTGGGAGACCGCCCGAGGGGAATTCCCACAAAGCAGGCGGTCACCCCCGATTCAGATAACCTGATCGCCCCCGAAGGAGGTCTGCCCTTTGGGGTCTAGCCGCCCGAGAAGGCTCTCGATAGACCGCTCCATCTTCTCGCAAGCCTCGACGATCGCCTCGTCCACGGTG
Organism: Singulisphaera acidiphila DSM 18658; assembly: GCF_000242455.2. Lineage (GTDB taxonomy): Bacteria > Planctomycetota > Planctomycetia > Isosphaerales > Isosphaeraceae > Singulisphaera > Singulisphaera acidiphila. Next base: position 1,607,415 of record NC_019892.1, on the reverse strand, counting down.
GCCGCCTCGTGGGTCACGGCAATCGGCTGACGACCCGCGAGGCGGGCCTCCAACAGACAACGCTTGTCATCGCCGCCACCCTTGGGGCCGTTCACGTCGGAGAGGTGAACCTCGACCCTGGTAATCTGCTCGGCGAACCGGCTCAGGCCGCGTTCCACCTCGGCGGAAACCTTCTGAAAGAACTCGTCACTCCCTTTGATATGATTGTCTGTGCTCACTTGGATTTGCATAAACAACTCCTTGTCTCACATGATGCACGAAAGCCGTTGCCTGAATAGCGATGATTCCGCAACCCCCGGCGAATATCAATGGGAAAAGCGCCCGGCTTAACAAAATCGACGAGATTTCGCCCTCCTACCGCACCAATCGTTCCCACGGGTCGGCTCCAACCGTTGCCTGCCTTGTATCCCCAACGACCGGCATTTCTGGTCGGCTGACGACCCGGTTGACCGTTGAGCGACCAGCATCCGCCTCGTCCCTCGATCCTGCTTGAAGCCTCGACGCGAAAATCGGCCCATCCACAAAAATTGTTCGTAATCCTCTGAAATCAATAGGTTTGTGACACGCTGACTCGGAGCCTTTTCCCACACGGTCGACCATCGCGGTACGCTTTTTGAATCAGATGTGGCAATACGTACAGTCACCTAAAGAGCGGGGGGGGCAGCGAGTGTAGTCGGGCTGCTCCACCTTTCCGTGCAGTCCACGACGATTTCACAGCGGAAAGAAACATGAGATTTTCATAGCATTAAGCACCAGACTTTCACGATCGACCCTACCGCGCGACCTCGCGGTGGGATCGGTCGTCTTCCTCGTGGCTCTGCCGTTGTGCTGGTCGTCTGGGGCCAGTGGAAGAGGCTCAAGAAATCAGCCGTCCCCGCCCCATTGGTCGTGGTGCTCTTGGGCGTGGGGAGCAATCGGATTCAAGCCCTGGACCCGGTTTGAGACAGGGCTTCCATATCGTTGGAATCGGATACCAAGGCGATGCCGCCGGTCTCGTCTCTCCCCGTTCCGGCAGAGCGGATTCCGGGCGGGCGAACAGACGAACCACGGGAATCGGTTCGCCCGGTTCCTCATTCGTAACGACGTTCGACGCTATAATGACGGAATGAGTGGGTCTCGCACGGCGGTGCCTCAAGGGGCGGGCCCCGCCGCGCAATCCAATTGGTGCACTTATTTATGATTGTCTTAACGCGCATTTTACTCTTTCGGATCGCGGGCCCGACCATTTTGATGAGTGTCCTCTTCCTCGTCTCGTGCATCACGGCCGCCATCTACCTGCACCATCAGCAATCCACCTCGCTCCGGATCCTCGATGAGGATCTTCAAAGTCGCCGGATCGCGGCCGACGTCCTGAAGGGGTTGCACGACCTTTCCGCCCTGGCCGGAGACCAGCGGCAGGAGGCAGTCCCACTCCACCGGAAAATCGTAGGGTTACTTGACCAGGCGAAGCAGGCCGCCAATAAGGGGGAAGAGGCCCGACACGTAGGCCGCTTGGCGGACAGTTTTGATCGCTATCTCGAGCGCTGGCAGGCTGAGGCGGCCTTGTCATCGAATGACAGGAGAGCAGGCGGGACGGCCCTCGGCCTTCTGGAGACAGAAACCGTGCCAGCCTGCCGCGAGTTGGAACAGTTCAACGCCGGGGAGATTGAGCGAGCTGAGGCCACCCTCGACCGGACGGTGAGCTGGATGGCCTGGGGGTTTGTCGGAGTGGGCACCTTCGGCTCACTCGCCGGCCTGTTGCTCGGCTACGGCGTGGCCCGCGGTCTCGGACGGACGGTGCTGCGGGCCGAGTCGCTGGCGGAGGTCGGCGAGATCGCCGCCGGCATGGCCCACGAGCTCAGGAACCCCCTGACCGCGATCAAGATGCTGGTGCAGATGAACCGAGAGGAAACGGAAGCCAAGGGCCTCCCCGCGGAGGACCTGCAAGTCATCGAGCAGGAGATCCTCCGCATGGAGGCTCGGCTGAACGTGTTCATCGACTTCGCCCGCCCGCCGAAGCCGGAGCGACGGCGGGTCAACCTCGCGGCGGTGGTGGATCAGACTCTGGCCTTGGTCGGGGGCCGGGCTCGCAAGCAGCGGGTGACGGTGAAATTCAGCCCCCCCTCGACCCCGGTCGAGGTCGAGGCCGACGGGGAGCAGGTCCGCCAATTGCTGGTCAACCTCGCCTTGAACGCACTCGATGTGATGCCGCGAGGCGGCATCTTGGAGATCGACCTCCGCCCTCCGGCAAACGAGATCGTGGAGTTGGCAGTGCTCGACACCGGCCCCGGCATCGCGGCGCGACACTTGCCCCGGCTCTACGAGCCGTTCTTCACCAGCAAGGAGATGGGCCTCGGGCTCGGCCTGGTTGTCTCGCAACGGATCGCGCAGGATCATGGCGGCGAACTCCGGGCGACCAACCGACCTCAGGGCGGTGCCTGCTTCACCCTTCGCCTGCCTGCGGGGCAAAGCCCGGGGTAAGCTCGGTTGGGCCTCGAAGATCCGTACCGTGGTTTGCAGTTTAAACCCCGGAGTTTTCGGCAACTTTTCAGAAACAGGCAGAGTGTCGTGAAGTCACAAAATCATACAAACGCTAAAAAAACAATAATCATCAGCAGACTCATTGGCTGAATTTTCCAAGCCAAGCCCACAGGAATTTTTCGGAGACGAACATGGCAACCATCCTGGTGATTGACGACGAGCTCTCCATTCTGCACGCTTTCCGCCGCGCATTCGACGATCCGGCCGACACCCTCCTGACGGCTTCCGACGGAGCCGAGGGACTGGAGATCGTTACTCAGAGCCGGCCCGACGTGGTGGTCCTGGATCTGAACCTGCCCGACATGTTCGGCCTCGACGTGTTCCAACACATCCGCCAAATCGATGCGCGGATCCCGGTCATTTTCATCACGGGGCAGGGGACGACCGAGACGGCCATCGAGGCGATGAAGCTGGGGGCGTTCGACTACCTGCTCAAGCCCCTGGACGTCGGTCGAGTCCGCGAGCAGGTCGAACGCGCCGCGGAGATCGGCCGGCTGATGCGTGTCCCCGCCGTGGTCACCGATGAGGTCCTGGCCCAGGCCCCGGCCGACGTCATCGTGGGCCGTTCTCCGGCCATGCAGGAGGTCTACAAGGCGATCGGCCTGGTTGCGCCCCAGGACCTCGCCGTCCTGATCCTGGGCGATAGCGGTACAGGCAAGGAGTTGGTCGCTCGGGCCGTTTACCAGCACAGCCGACGGGCAACCGGGCCGTTCCTGGCCATCAACTGCGCCGCGATCCCCGAGACGCTGCTCGAGAGTGAGCTGTTCGGCCATGAGAAAGGGGCGTTCACCGGGGCCGACCGCAAGCGGATCGGCAAATTCGAGCAGTGCTCGGGCGGGACGCTGTTCCTGGACGAGATCGGCGACATGACGCCCCTGACCCAGGCGAAGATCCTGCGCGTGCTCCAGGATGGGCGGTTCGAGCGTGTCGGCGGCAACGAAACGATCCGGACCGACGTCCGGATCATCGCCGCGACCAACCGGGACCTGGGGCAGATGGTGGCGTCGGGCGAGTTTCGCGGCGACCTCTATTACCGCCTGGGAATCGTCACCATCAGAGTGCCGGCCCTCCGGGAGCGGGCCGACGACCTGCCGCTCCTCGTCGAACACTTCCTCAAACGGTTTAGCCCGGAGTTGGGAAAGAAGGTCGATCGGATTTCCCCGGAGGCGATGGACGTACTCCGGCGCCATCCCTGGCCCGGGAACATCCGGGAATTACAGAGCGTCCTCAAGCAGGCCCTCTTGCGCGCGCAAGGACCAGTCCTCGTCGCCGACTTCCTCCCCCCTTCGCTTCGCGGTGAGGAAGAACCGGCCGGCTCGGCCGCGGCCCCCATGGATTGGGAGGGTTTTCTTGAAGACCGCCTCCGCGAAGGGTCGCATGACCTGTACGCCGAGGCACTCGCACTGATGGAACGGTCACTCGTCACCCGGGTGCTCCGGCACACCGGGGGCAATCAGTTGCAAGCGGCCAAATTGCTCGGTATTACCCGCGGCAGCCTGCGGACCAAGATCCGCACACTCGGCATCCGAATCGATCGATCCGTCTGGTCGGGCGATGACCAGACGGGCCAATAAAGGACCAGGCCACCCCACGCCAGCACCATCCTGACCGAAGCCTCAGAGTCCCAAGTTCCAAAACTCCTTCGCGACATAACCTCCACATCCACAACAAGCTACAACGGCCCAAGAAAAAAACAAACGGTTTTCTCTCACCCCTGGCATCGCAATCGCTTAAAGGGTGATGCATCTGAGAGGAACGGCGCACCTCAATCGCCCCCCAACCCGGCAGCAGGCGGGACATCGCCGTCCTCATTTTTTTTGAAGCGTTTCGATCAAGGCCGTTGTGGCGAGAGCCACCGGCGGAGTCGCCTCGCGCCGTGCCGGTCAACACGTACGGAGCGAGCGCCATCTCCGCGCGCCAAGTCGAAAGACTCACCGTGAACTTCCGATCAAATCCAAGGATCAAGAAGACATGACACTCACCATCAAGTCCATACCGCGGGCGATCCGCCAGGCCAGCCACAGCAACGTCGTGACATCGGTCTCCTTCACTCCCGACGGCCGAGCCGTCGGCAGCGGAAGTTGGGACGGGACCATCAAGCTCTGGGACACCAGCAACGGGAGCCTCAAACTGAAGCGGACGCTCCGCGGTGAATGGGATGAGGTCGAGGCAATCGCGTTCTCCCCCGACGGCAGCGCAATCGCGGGCCTGGGCACGGGCTTCGATGGTGCGCCCTTCGGTGCGGTAACGCTCTGGGCATTGGAAGGCGGCCGAGGACGGCCCTTGATTCGGGAGAGTGGCAAGCTCGACGCGATCGCCTTCTCACCCGATGGGTTGACGTTGGCGACGGCGAGCGGAGACACCCGTGCGGTGTCGCTCTTCGACGTTGCCACGGGCCGAGAAAAGGCGCGACTGCTCGACCATCAGGGGCCGATCTGGTCGTTGGACTTCTCCCCCGACGGCAAGCTGCTGGCCGCGGCCACCGGGAACGTGCCGGCCATGACCGAGCCAACGGACGTCGCGCAGGTCGGGGAGATCCGCCTGTGGGACCTCTCCGGGAGCGAGCCCGAGTCGCGGGCCAGCCTCGTCGGCCATGAATACGGGATCATCTCGGTCGCTTTCTCCCCAGACCGCACGACCCTGGCAACCGGAGGCTTCGACCGGGCCGTGAAACTCTGGGACGTGCCCACCGGTCGAGAGCGGGCGACCTTCCATGGCCACGAGGGCTGGGTCGCCACGGTTGCCTTCTCCCCCGACGGAACCGTCCTGGCCACAGGCTCTCACGACCAAGCGATCAAGCTCTGGAACACGGCGACAGGTCAGGAGTTGGCCATGCTCCAGGGGCACACCGGCAACGTCTACTCCGTCGCGTTCTCCCCCGACGGATCGAAGCTGGTCTCGGGGAGCCTCGACGGGACCGTACGGATCTGGGATACGGTGCAAGCAATGGACCAAAGGCCCGCTCCAAGCCGTCGCCATTTCATCGGCAAGAAGGACTCACCATGATGGACACGATGTTCGCCAGTTTACCGGACAGTTCGGTGACTCGATTCGAGGACCTGAGGATGGACAGCAAAGGAAGACAAGCCAAGGCGGTTTGCCGCCTCGAACTCACGAACCGTGACGTCGAGGCGGAAGTCCTCGCGAGACTGGCACGGAGGGGGTATGACTGGACCGGCAAACCGCGAAGGCAACGAGGGGCATCATGAAAGACCACGACAAGCACAACCGCATTCCTTGATTTACCGATTTAGAAATCGTCGTGAGGCGGAATCGATTCAGCGGATCCAGTCCACCTACGGGATGAGCTCGCCCCAGTGGGCGATAAATACGAAGTCGAACCAACCGTGACACGATTCCCGTGCTCGCATCAGCCTCGAATTGATCCACTTTTCCATAAACGCTTGCCAGGAGGCTTACCATGTCAATGTCTGCAAACCCACGAATCAAGGCGAATCAAGGGGAGACTCCGGACATCGCCGCGCCTTACATCGTCGCTCTGATCCGGGAGCGAGAGCGGCGACTCGCCGAACTTCGCCGGTACGATCGGTTCATCGCCCAGGCTGCCGGCCGGCTCACCCTACAAGGCTTCTGGCGCACTCTCAAGCGGCAGGACGAGGACGCGATCCAGCGGTTGACAAACTGGCTGGATCACGAGGCCGCCAGTGGTGCATAATGCGCAACCGAACACTACAAGCCGCCGCCATGAGAGCCGTGGCAGGCCTCATCGACCTCATGAGCCCGCGTTGATTCGCCGAGCTACCCCTTGAGTGGCCACCCGCCACACCCGATCGGCTCGTGAGGCTGAGGACTTCCGCAGAACGGAGTCGAACCACACCAAGCCATCGACAACTTAGCCCGCACTCATTTATGATGAAACTTATCAAAATCAGCTTGCGACCGTCCACCTGACCGATTGATCTCACACTCCTCTCGATCAGGATGAGAGGGCGTGTGAGGATGCTGCGCAGCCGCAAGAGCCGACTCAGTCCGAGGTTTGATCATGAACGGCAAGAAAATCTATATCACTCAGTTTGACCGCGATCGCTTGGACCGGTTTCTCGGACTGCCCCGGGACGAAGAACAGAACAGCCATCTCGACGCCCTGCGAGCAGAACTCGCCCGCGCGGTGGTGGTCCCGCCACAGGAAGTTCCAGCCGACGTCATCACGATGAACTCGACCGTCTCCTTAGTCGAGATCGACTCTTCCGAGGAGGAAGTCTATACGCTCGTCTTCCCAAAGGACGCCGACGCCGACGAAGGGAAGATCTCCGTCACGGCCCCCCTCGGAACAGCCATGCTGGGCTACCGGGTCGGGGACGTCTTCGATTGGGACGTACCAATGGGCCGAAAGTGCTGGCGTGTCGCCAAGGTCCTCTATCAGCCCGAAGCCGCCGGGAATTATGACCTCTGACCCCATCGGACTTCTCAGCGTTCGCTGAGTAAGGACGCCCCCTGTTCCTGTGCTGGCTCACACTACAGAACACGCGCACAGATCAGTTCCTCTCCTCATGATTGGATCGGCGAGCAATCGCAGTTCATCCGGGAACCGGTCCCCGCCTCCAAGCCGGGCGGCCGGCCCGGCATGACGACAACCGTCGCGAGCTCACTCATATTTTAAATGGAAAGCTCGTCCTCGAACTCGAGATGAACGGGGACACATCGCGAAACGATCTGGTCAACCAACGATCAGAAGGACCGTCCAGTGACCAGGATGGCACGATCGCCTCGTTCCCCATCGCCACTGCCCCCCCTGCACGAGCCTCGTCCGACACCACAGAACTCCTTAAGTACCAACACGATACTGAGAAGCTGCAGAACATCCGGCCGCATTTTTTCCACCTGGCATCACAATCGCTTATCTAATAAGACGTAAGACGGCTCACATCAACGAGGCCCCAAATCAAGACGGGGTATAGCCGTCGTACATTGAATCGTTCGAGGAAGAACATGGTGGCGAGAGCCGCCGTCGGAGCGGACGTGTTCTGTGCCAGCGGGGCATGACAACGGGGGAGGGACGACCTCAACCACACCCCTTGTTCCATTTACCCGCATTTGCTCACGGACTCACCTTTTGGATGGGAGCGCATGACATGCAACTGGAAATGCGTGGAGTGAATTACGAGTTGCTGGACGAGTTGAAGGAGCACATCGAGCGTCGGTTCCGTTTCGCCTTGGGGCGATTCATGGCCCGGATCGAACGGCTCACGATCCGGATCACCGACGTGAACGGACCACGTGGCGGAATCGACAAGCATTGCCGAATTGCCATCAGCCTGATCCCCAAGGGCGTGATCATGGTCGAAGCAACAGGGGACGACCCCTTCGTCCTCATCGCCGACTCGGCGAAGCGGGCTCGACGATCGGTCCGAAGAAGCATCGAACGGCGTCGCCGCAACCACGAGCCCCTGTCCTTGGCAGCAGACTGACTCCTCCGAGCCACCTGAGATCACCCGCTCGATCTGAATCAGGCGGCAGGGCAGGAGAAGGCAGGCAGGACGGACTCTCACATCACCTCACCTGGTCGCTCTCCGACCAGGTGAGGCGTTAAGCAACCAGGCACGTCCCTCCGATTCGAGGGACCGGCAGACTCTCGGTCGGCTCAAGATGGACAGAAACAACAGCGTAACTCCTTTTGGGCATTGCTTATGGGCGACGTACTGGAGAATTCGCGTAAGGCACGCATAATCCGGCATGCCTTTTGATTAAGGGCCTATCACCGTAGGCGAATCAATCAGAGGCTCACCGTTGATCATGACCATCGGCCGGGGGACGCCCCTCGTCTTCCGGTTCCGTTCAGCCTACTGAAATCGGCTCTCAGAATGTTTGCACCCGGCTCACGCCGGAGCCCCCCTCGCTGGATCCGTGTTCGACATCAAGTGTTTTCAATCTTCTCTTGGCTAAAGGAGACATTCCAATGTGCGCGCGATTTGGTAGCTTGTGCGTCCTTCCTTGGATTCTGTTTGCACAGATGTCATGGGACATGATCGCGGTGCCAGTCATCGCCGCGGCTTCACCCTCATACGAGGTGCCTCCCGAAATTAACGACCAAGCCGCCGTCTTCAACAACAGTGTGAAGCGAGGGTCACGCAAGGTCCTGAGAGCGATCCGGTACGCTCACCGCGTCCCGATCCTCGTCGAAACCGTCAAGTCGCTCGAGGGTGAGCGAATCGACGACGCAGCCCGGCGATACGCGCGGCCGCTGGGCCGCGATGGGCTCTACATCCTGGTGGCCCACCAAGACCGAGACGTCGCCGTATTCCTCGGCCTCAACAAGGCGCACGGTCTCCTCACGGATCCGGATCGAGCCTCCATCCGCGAGGCCTTTCTCCTGCCGCTCCAGGCCGGCGACGCCGACATCGGGCTTGTAGAGGGCGTCCGAACAATCGGCACGACACTGGCCAACGCCGCAGCCGCCAGGCCGAAACCCAACGCACGGGATGTCATGTTCCCTGCAACCATCTCGTTCGCGCTGATCGCCGTCTTGCTGGCACTTCAGGTAGGAACGAGCGACGAGAGCCGAAGAAAAAAACGACGAAGAGCATCCTCGACTCCCCACGAAACGATGCTTCAGGGCGGGCATTCCCGTGGGCCCGATCGGGCTCTTGGTCAGCTTTAACATTTCGATATCATTGGCATTCTCGATCGACGATTATCGCTGCTGCGCGGACCGGCGGTACTGACCGGGGGTCAGGCCGGTCCGTTCTTTGAAAGCGGCGCTCAAGTATTCCGGATAGAGGAAGCCCGTCCTCGAGGCGATCTGCTTCAAGGGGAGATCGGTCTCGGCGAGGAGCCGCTTGACCCGATCGAGTTGGGTGCGAAGGATCTCTGCCTTGGGCGTCAGTCCAAAGATTTTGACGAAGCGGCGTTCGAAGACGCTACGGGATAACGGCAACTCCGCCAACACGTCCGCGACGGTGATTCCATCGCAGGCGTGTTCGCGGATGAAACGCACAGCGCTGGAGATCGCGCGATCGTCGATGGCCAGCACGTCCGTCGACCGTCGAGTGAGAACCCCCAACGGTGGGATCGCAATCGGATCCTCCGGCACGATTTCTCCTCGCATCATCCGCTCCAACAAGGAGGCGGCCTCAAACCCGATCCGCCGGGTGTCGGGGACAATGCTGGAGAGGGGCGGATCCGACAAGTTGCACAAGACGTCATCGTTGTCCACGCCGAGGACGGCCACCTCGTCGGGGACGGCCACACCAATGACCCGGCAGGCGGTAAGCACCTGCTGCGCTCGGATGTCGTTACACGCCATGAGCCCAACCGGCTTGGGCAGTTCCTTGACCCAGTGCGCCACCTCGGCTTGCTCTGCCCAGCCCGATTGCTCCCGGGCCTCGGTCCCGGCGGCCGCATGGGGCGGACTCCCCGCGCGATAGAGATGACAGGCGAAGCCCGCCCCCTCCACCAGGCGGGCGAAGGCCTCGGACCGATTGTCCGAATAGTCAGCGCCCACGAATCCGCAGAAGGCGAGGTGCCGGAACCCCCGCTCGCGGAGGTGGGCCACCCCCAGCCGTGCCACCTCCTCATCGTCGGTGACAATCCGAGGAACCCCAAGGTCGGTGAGCAAGCCGCGAAGATCCACTGCGGGAATCCGCAAGTCGCGGACAACCCGAGCGATCCTTCGGTTCTCGATCCGAGCAATGATCCCCTCTCCGCACCATCCCTGGAGCCAGGCCGAAGGCGCATCGCCCAAACCACGCTCGGCAAGATAGATCGACCAGGGACCGTGGAGCCGGACATACTCGGCGATCCCGTGGAGGAGACCGCGGCCGTAGGCGCGGGAAGACTCCACCAGCAAAGCCACGCGAGGACGAGTCGCCACGGTCGAGCCTCCCCAAGATCGAAAAAACTTCAATCCACGATCGATGCCATGTTGCTTTGACTGATACAAAAGGGCTGATTCGCCGATCTTTTTAGTAGTTCGCCGCTCACTCATCACCCACAGAAACAAAACCAACCTGCGCGAAAAACCTCAATAACTTGACGCAAACCTTCAATGACATGAGACCCATTGGCTTGTTATACTCCACACATTCCTGATTACAGTCTATGTCCGTCTGGGGTCGGCCCTCGCAATGTCTCTGCGAGGTTTCCCAAGTCACATCGTTCCACTCACGGCGATTGGGAACGCAATCCCCCTTGTACCAACAGGCTTTGCCTTGCGCAATTTTCCGAGGAAGTGCGGGGCAAAGCAGCCAGAACCAAGGAATCGCAACGCTAATAACATTGAAAATTTCCACAAGTTCTCATTTTATCCGGAGTTTGGCGCAATGCTCAGCAGCAATCCCCCCCTGATCCATGTTCGAATCGGCAGCCTGGTACTCCTCGTCCTCCTGACCGCCGGGGCAGTCGGGTGTGACAGTGCAGGAGGAGGAGGCGGTGGATCGGCCGAGACAATCTCCGCAGGGGCAGGGCAGGCGGTCATCCCTAAGCAAGAGCTCCAGAATCTCGGCGCGACGGAGGAGTCTCTGGCTCCGCCGCCCAAGAAAAATCGGTAATCGCCCGACAGTCGCGAGAAGAACACCGACCGGTCCCAAGATGTAACGTCACGTTCGCTCCGCCTTTCCTTTGAGGTCAGATCCTGTCAGTACCGGGGCGACTCCCCCCCTGGTGGCCTATTCGAAATCCATTCCCTCATCCCATTCGATTCTTTCGGAGGACACCGATGCGTACGCGTACGAATCGAGGTTTCACGCTGATCGAGCTCCTGGTCGTCATCGCGATCATTGCCGTGCTGATCGCCCTGTTATTGCCGGCCGTGCAGGCAGCCCGTGAAGCGGCACGCCGCGCGCAGTGCGTCAACAATTTGAAGCAGATCGGCATCGCCATCCACAACTACCACTCCACCCACGACGTTTTTCCGATGGGTTCATCGAAGCAGCCTTTCGAGGGCCCGGCCACGTTTGCCTCAGGCGCCTGGGATAGCTGGAGCGGCCAGGCGTTGATGCTCTCCAACATGGAGCAGAGTTCCATCTATAACGTGTGTAACTTCAGTCTCGCGCCCGGCCAGATCAACAGCAAGCTCGGCTATTACGTCAATTCCACGGCGTATAACACCGTGCTCAATTTCTTCCTCTGTCCCTCCGACCCCAATGCGAGCGGCGCCAACGGCTACATCAACAACTACGGCGCCTGCGTCGGGACCACGACGTTCCACACTTGGAACGCGGCAGGCTCAAATGGCATGTTCGCGTATCAGACTGCCATCGGCATCCGCGACGCCACCGACGGCACCTCCAACACCATCGCGTTCGCCGAGCTGATCGTGAACTCGCCCGCGGCCACGGTTCCCGGCCGGGGTAAGGCCGCTGGCGGCGCCGGCGTGACCAGCACGGCCGGGGGGAAACTGGACGCCAGATCCATGGGGATGAACGCGATCCAGGCCGATATCAAATCGTGCACGGCGAACTTCACCCCCAACACCAGCGGGAACAACACCGGCTGTGGCTTCCGCTGGGGCATGGGCGCCATGGGGCTGACGATGTTCAACAGCATCGTCCCTCCCAACGGCGGCGGCCAGGTGAAGTGGTCCGCCTGCCGAACCCAGTGCTGCGCCCAGGCCCAACACGCCCACTATGTTGTCTCGTCGAGCTATCACTCCGGAGGCGTCAATGCCTTGATGAGCGACGGGAGCGTCAAGTTCGTCAAGGACTCGATTAACATGCAGACATGGTGGGCCCTCGGTTCAAGAGCGGGCGGTGAGGTGGTTAGTTCCGACGCCTATTGAGCCCAAGCCCCCGAGTCCGCTGTGGGGCGAAGACCGGCGCCGGATCGCCCCTCAGCGGAACCTGATCCGATAAGTCTTCTCCGGCTCAACCTCCAGAGAGATGGTCCCGTCCCCGGCCGTTTGAAACGCAATCGCGTTATCGCCCAGATTCACAGCCTCGATCCGCTGTCCCAACGGCGGGCGAACGCGATGCCGGCCGGCAACCCGGGCTGTCAGCTCAGCCAAAGTGGCGCGGCCGTTTTGCCAAGAGAGGGCGACATCGACTCCCCCCCGTGCCCGTAAGCCACGAAATTGGCCGGTGGGCCAGGCCCGGGGCAGCGTGGGCAAAAGACTGATCTCGCCCGAGTGGCTCTGCAAGAGCATCTCGGCGATGCCGGCGGTCCCACCAAAGTTCCCGTCGATCTGGAAGGGTGGATGGGTGTCGAGAAGGTTCGGCAAGGTGGATTTGCGCAAGAGTGCGACGACGTTTTCGTGTGCCTGTTCGCCATCTCCAAGGCGTGCCCAGAAGTTGATGATCCAGGCACGGCTCCAGCCGGTCCGCCCGCCGCCATGGGCCAACCGACGTTCGAGCGTCGTCCGCGCCGCCACGGCCAACTCTGGCGTGCCGCGCAGACTGATCTGATCGCCCGGGTGGAGAGCGAAGAGGTGCGAGATATGCCGGTGGCCGGGGTCGGGTTCGTCGTAATCCTCGAGCCATTCCTGCAACTGGCCGTGCTTGCCGATCCGGAGTGAGGGCAAACGACGACGTGCCTCGGCCACCCGCTTGCGGAAGTCAGGGTCAAGGTCGAGCAACTCGCTCGCCTCGACCACGCGACCGAACAAGGCATGGGCGATTTCCACGTCCATCGTCGGCCCCATGCAGAGCTTGGCCACCTTGCCGTCGGCCGTCCGGTAGCGGTTCTCGGGCGAAATCGAAGGCCCGGGGATCAGTTGCCCTTGGCCGTCGTCGACCAGGTAGTCGAGCAGGAATTCGGCGGCCTCCTTCATCACCGGATAGGCTCTCTGGGCAAGGAAGTCGCGATCACGGCCGAAGTCGTAGTGATCCCAAAGGTGAAGGCTGAGCCAGGCCGCGCCCATTGGCCAAAGGCCCGAGCCGACCTTGTCGACGGGCACGGTGTGCGCCCAGAGGTCGGTGTTGTGATGCGCCATGAAACCACGGGCGCCGTAGAGGGCCTTGGCCGTCTGTCGGCCCGACGGGCGCATCGCCTCGATCAGGTCGAACAGAGGCTGGTGTAGCTCAGCGAGGTTCGCCACCTCGGCGGGCCAGTAGTTCATCTGAGTATTGATATTAATTGTGTACTTGCTCTCCCAAGGGGGAGTCAGGCTCTCATTCCAGATCCCCTGCAAATTCGCGGGCATGGTCCCGGGGCGGCTGCTCGCGATCAGCAGGTAGCGACCGAACTGGAAGTACTGAGCGATGAGCGCAGGGTCGGATTCTCCTTTGCGGACACGAGCGAGGCGCACGTCGGTCGGCAGCGCAGCCCGATCGTCCTTGTCGCCCGGCGCAGCGAATTCCAACGAGACGCGACGGAAGAAGGAACGGTGATCGTCCTCGTGCTCGGAGCGCAACGGCTCGTAGGGTCGATCGGCGGCGGCCAGGGCCCGCTCGCACGCCGCGTCCGGGTCCTTCGATCGAAAGTCGGTGGCCGCCACCAGCCGTAGCGTGGCAGCGTCGGCGTCACGAACCTCGACCCGGTCTCCTTCCGTGAACACGCGCCCTCCTTCGGTCACGACGCGGAGGAAAGCCGAGAACTTGACGCCGACCTTCCGCTCATCCTCATGGCGTTCGTCCCGTGCAATCGCTTCGCCGCGCAGGAGCACACGGTCGGGCGCAACAGCTTCCGCCCTCGCATCCCGCTCGCGGTCCAGGGTCGCCGAGAAAGCCAGACGGCCTGGCCGGTCGCAGGTGAGGCGGACGACAAGGACCTGATCCTTGGCCGACGCGAAGACCTCGCGACGAAAAGTGGCGTCACCCACACGATAAGAGACCCGCACCATTGCGCTATCGAGATCAAGCTCGCGACGGTAGTCATCAGCCTGATCGTGACCGGGGAACAAGATTCGAAGGTCACCCAGCGGTTGGTAAGGGGGTAACCGTTTGGGAACGGCGATCATCGTCCTCTCAGCCAGAGCCTCGGCCTCGTCGGGCTTACCAACCCGGAGCAGGCGCCTGATTTCGGGCAAGCTCTTCAGCGCATCGGGATTGGTCCGGTCGCGCCGCTCACCGGCCCAGACTGTGTCCTCGTTGAGCGCGATCCGTTCCGACCCCGTCCCCCCGAACACCATCGCCCCGAGTTGCCCGTTGCCGATGGGCAGCGCCTCCGTCCACGCTTCAGCCGGGCGGCGATAGTGGATGACCATCGATGATCCTTCCGGCCTCTCCGCACCCGACGCCGTTGACAGGACGCATGGCAATGCGAAAGCAACGACGAGAACGCCCACCGTCCGGGTCGTCGAGATCGTGCGAACCATCGGATTTTCCCTCAATTCCGCCTGAGGTTCGTACCGAATGCCAGTCCACTCGCCCCCACGAGAAGACGGCCCAATCACTCTTTCCGGTGATGATAGCTGACACGCATAGACAACACTCACAGATTCTGTGAATGCGCCATAATTCCGGTGAGCGTCTTGACAGTTGGTGGAATCTTTGTACACAAGAGGGAAACCGGCGGTACCTGAGGAAAACCCGACCTCGGAAACGGAGTCCATCCATGCCGACCGCACCCGTGCCTCCCGAGAAACAGGCTGAAATCGCGGGGCTCGAGCAAGCCATCCGCGAGGCCGTCGATGCCGAAATCAGCGAACTCGCGGCCAATCTTGCCATCACCGACGACGCCCACCTCTTCGGCGCCAACGAATTCAAGATCCGGGCCCTGGCTCACAAGATCGCCGCCAAGGCGATCGAGCAGCACCTGACGCGAAAAAAAACGGATACGACGGAGCCAGCGTAACCTGTCCCCACTGTAGCCGGACGGCGGAGTTTCATTCGCACCGCCTGCACACCTCCTTCACCCTTGTGGGAGCCGTCCGCTACCGCCGGGCTTACTACCTCTGTCGATGCTGTGGCAAGGGGCTGTTCCCCTTCGATCGCGAAGCGGGGCTGACGACCCGCGACTTGACGCCGGCTTTGGAACGCGTCGCGAGCTTGGCCGGGGCAGTTGCCGACAGCTTCGAGAAGGGGGCGGAACTGCTCGAAGAGATGGGGGGTGTCCGGGTCTCGGAATCGACTGTCGAACGGACCACCGAAGAGGCCGGTCAACGTCTGGCTGAGGCGGTCCAGGCCGGCTCGCACTTGGGTCCCCCGGCCGACTGGCCCTGGCACAAGGATTACGAAGGCCAACGTTGTGCGTACGTCGAACTCGACGCCACTGGGGTGCGGCGTCAAGGGGAGGGAGGGGGACCCGCCGAAGGCCGCATGGCCTACGTGGGGATGGTCTGTAACCCCACCCCGGAGTGGCCTTGGCCCGACGAGAAACCGCAGCCGATGCAGGCGCGTTACCTCGCGGGCCTGTATCCCTTGGAGGAGTTCGGTCCCTTGCTCCGCACGCCCGCCGGAGACGTCGGTATGGACCGGGCCGATCGCTGGATCGGCCTCTCCGACGGCGGCGCGGGCCTGGAGGATCGACTCCGTGAAAACTTTCCGCGTGTGGAAGTGATCATTCTTGACTTTTTTCACCCTGCGGAGAAGCTCACCGGCTTGGCGCGTCTGCTGCACCCTCAGGACGAGGACCAAGCCGAAGACCAAGCCCGGCGATGGCGACAGTTGCTCAAAGAGGAAGGGGGCGCGGTGTTGGGATCTGTCCTGCGGGAATGGGACTGGCCGCGCCGGCCTGGCCTGGGCGAAGCCGCGACCGAGTTAATCGGTTACCTTGAACGCCAGGCGCACCGGATGGACTATCCCGAATACCTGGCGCGTGGCTGGTGTATCGGGAGCGGGGCGATCGAGAGCGCGTGCAAGACGGTGGTGGGGCAGCGTCTGAAACTGGCCGGAATGCGTTGGGGCGAAGACGGCGCTCACGCCCTCTGCCACCTCCGCGCCCTCTACCGCAGCGAAAAAGGCCAGTGGGACGCCTTCTGGAATCGCGACTATTCCAGCAACTGAACGTCCGTCCTACCAACTAATGTGATGCTCACCGCCATAATTCAGGTGAGTCTCTTGGATTCGCTTCTCAACCGGGGCGTTGAATTCCCATCGCCTTGATTCGCGAACTGAGCGTCGTCGCCTTGACCCCGAGCAGATCCGCGGCCCCTCCTTTACCGGAGACCTTCCAGTGGGCGAGCCGCAGCGCCGCGAGCAGGTTCTCCCGTTCCAGCGACTCGACCTCGGCGTAGCTGAGGAGGCGGCTCACCCCGTCCGGATTCGAGTGCGGCGTGGAGGCCCCGGGATTCTTCGGCGCTCGGGAATTCGCCGACGCGGGCAGCTCGAGACGAAGTAAGCCCGTCCGTGACGCGATCGCGGCCCGCTCGATCACGTTTTGCAGTTCCCGGATGTTCCCCGGCCAGGCGTAGCTTTGGAGCTCGGCAAGCTGGGTCGGGGCCAGCGGACGCTCGGGAATGCCAAGGCGCCAGCAACTCGACCGCATGAAATGCGCGGCCAGAACGGGCACGTCGTCGAGACGCTCCCGAAGCGGCGGAACGACGATCGGAAAGACGGAGAGCCGATAATAGAGGTCCTGGCGGAACCGGCCGGCCTCCACCTCCGCCTTCAGATTCTGGTTGGTCGCGGCGATGATCCGCACATCCACCGTGCGGGATCGCTCCTCACCGACCCGCTCGAACGTCCGCTCCTGGATGACTCGTAGCAGCTTCCCCTGCATGTCGAGCGGGATCTCACCCACTTCGTCGAGGAAGAGCGTGCCACCGCCGGCCAGCTCGAACCGACCGACACGGTCGCGCACCGCCCCGGTGAACGAGCCCCGTGTATGGCCGAAGAACTCGCTCTCAAACAAGTCGCGCGGGACCGAGGCGCAGTTGACCTTGATCATCGGCCCTTCCCGGCGTCTGCTCCGTTCGTGAAGCGCCCGCGCAACCAGCTCCTTGCCTGTGCCCGACTCACCGAGAATCAGGACGCCAGCGTCGGTCGGACCGACCAGATCGACCTGCTCCAGGACCGCCCTCAAGGCCGGGCTAGCGCCGACGATCTCCCCGAACGAGGAGGCGGCCTTGACCTCCGCGCGGAGGTAGTCGTTTTCCAGCTCGACACGTGAGCGAAGCCGTTCGATCTCTTCGAACGCCCGAGCATTCGCGATGGCAGCCGCCGCGTGGTCGGCGATCATCCGCAGCCAGACGAGAAGATCGCCATCCAAGCGGGCCCGGAGAAACACCCCCAAGACACCGAGGACTTGCCCCCGATGCAGCAAAGGCTGGCCGGCAAACCCACGGATCCGCTCCCGACATGCCCAGCCCGGGTCAGCCAGCCACCTGCCATCCTCCTGAAGGTCGGGGACCTCGATCGCTTCCGCACGTGAGGCGATCAAGCCAACCTTGTAAACGCCAATCGGAAAGCGGCGAAACCGGCCCCCGAGACCGGACCAGTCCCTCCCATCCTCGAGCGAGCGCCCCGCGCTCGCGACCAGGTGCAAACAGGCGGTCTGATCCGGACATTCAGCGGCCATCGGACAGGTCGGGCAGATGTCCCCCCGCTCCAAAAGCCAGATCCGGGCCAAGGCCGCATCGGGAAGCTGCGCCAGGCGATCAACGATCAGATGCAGCAGAGCCTCGACCGATCGCTCCTGGGCCATGTCCAGCAGGAGCCGTCGGTAAGGTCCAATCCCAGGAGCTGTCTCAGGCCGTAACGCCATTGGCTGCAAACCCGTCGTACTCTTGATCCTTCATTCTACGAAATCTCGCCAATCGATCACGAAATCTCGTGCATTTCGACATTTTCGTAATTCGAAGTTTTCAGCTAAATCGCCACAACCACTTACTCACAAAAAGGTTATAACCAATCTGAAACCTTGGCATGACGCCTGCTTCTCTTACTCCATCAAGAAGAGGCTCGGTCCGTCGACAACGCATTTGGCTGCCCCTTCTCCTCTTAGCAGACCTGGTCCCGAGGAAAAGACCGCGATGTCCGATCATTTGGCCAGTCGGCTCGACGCGCCCGGGGCAAACTCCACGGAGGTCGACAACCTCCTGGGTGTGGGAGGAAGGCCGCCTGGTGCTTGCGCGGTTTTCCCTTGGAGCCTGCACGAGGCCGGTCCGTCACGGGTCATCCCTCTCAACGCGGGGAGGAGTCACGACGATCCGGTTACGGCAACCGCCGGCCTTGCCCTGAGCACGAACGTCATTCGCCTTCGAGCGCAGGAACCGGTGGCCACTCACGCCCAGGCAAGCGAGGAGTTCTACTATGTCCTTCGCGGCCAGGGACGGAGCCGCGCAGGCGATCAGGCCAGGGAGTGGCAACGCGGAGATTCTTTCGTCCTGCCCTCGGGCCAGACGACGGTCCATGCGGCCTCCGAGGACGCAACCTTGCTCTGGATCCACGACGAACCGCTGTTCGGTGCCCAGGGAGTGGGAACCCGCCCCCTTGCAATCGAACTTCGAGCCGACGACCGTTCAGGATGAGGGACGAAATGTCTCACCGACCGACGAAGCGTCCGAATCCTTTTTTTTGAGTGTGGAAGCGAGAAACAGAGTGATGGTCACGACGCCGAATCACCGTTTCAGCCCCTGGGCGATCCTTCACCAACGCTGTTCGGAGTGCGGGGAGGGGCGGGTCTTCGACGGGGCCTTCCGGATGAACGAACGCTGCCCCGTCTGTAACGTGAAGTTTGAGCGCGGGCCCGGCTACTTCACCGGGGCGATGTACTTCAGCTACGCGCTCGGGATCCCGATCATCGCGGCCGGGGTCCTTCTTGGGAAACTGCTGCTCGTGCCCCACTGGCCCCTCCACTGGATCACCCTGGTGGTCTGGGTCTGCTTCCTGCCACTCGCCCCGGCCGTGTTTCGCTACTCCCGGATCCTCTTCATTCACTTCGACCGTTACTTCGACCCCGACGGCGCGGGCGACTGACAGTTCCCCCGGCCGTTTCGGAGTGCGGGGAGGCCATTCCGGCTCCAAAAGGTGTTGCCGGAATTGATGGCGCCGAACCGCGAATCGAGTCAAAAACCATGAATTACCTGGCTTATCTCGGCGGACTCCTGTTCGTCTTATTCCTCTTCGGCTGGTGCTTGCTCGCCGTTGGGATCCTCGGTCGCGGGTGGTTCCTCTTTCCCAACAAGCACAAGAACGCGAAGGAAAATCCGCGGCGCTAATTTCCCGGCCCCAAAGACCTTACAGCCTGCCTGATCCGGCAGGACGACAGAATGCCGACCAGGGCATACGGCAAAAGAGCCACCGAAGCCGCCGGTTTTCGCCTTCCGCCGCGAGGCCTCGATTGAGGAAGATAAAGGACTCGGAGCGGCGTCCTCAACGTAAAGGTCTCCCAAAGCGGCAAAACCAAGGGAAGCGAACAGACCCCAAATGGCAATCGTTCGAGCCGCCGTCGTCCAGGCGGCCTCCGTCGCCTTCGACCGCGACCGATCACTGGAACGGGTCCGCTTACTCGCAACCGAGGCGGCCGGTCTCGGTGCTCAGCTCATCGTTTTCCCCGAAGCGTTCGTCTCCGGCTACCCGCGTGGGCTGGACTTCGGCAGCCGCATCGGTTCCCGGACCGCCGAAGGCCGCGACCAGTTTCGCCGCTACTGGGAAAGCGCTGTCGACGTTCCAGGGCCGGCCACGGCGGCCCTGGGCGATTCCGCACGGAAAGCCAATGCCCACCTGGTCATCGGCGTCGTGGAGCGAGAAGGGGGGACACTCTATTGCTCAGTCCTCTTCTTCGCCCCGGACGGACGCTTGCTGGGCAAGCATCGCAAGCTCATGCCCACGGCCGCCGAGCGGCTCGTCTGGGGCTTCGGCGACGGCTCGACGATGCCCGTGCTGGATACGTCAATCGGCCGACTCGGGGCGGCGATCTGCTGGGAAAATTATATGCCCCTGTTGCGGATGCACCTGTACTCCCAAGGGGTCCAGCTCTACTGCGCACCGACCGCCGACAACCGAGAGACCTGGCAAGCCACGGCACGACATATCGCCCTGGAAGGCCGCTGCTTCGTCCTCTCGTGTAACCAGTTCGCCCTCCGCTCCGACTACCCGGACGACTATCCGGCCGACCAAGGGGATGACCCACAAACGGTCATGTCACAGGGGGGGAGCTGCATCATCGACCCCTTGGGCCAGGTCCTGGCCGGCCCCCTTTACGATGAGCCCGGCATCCTCACGGCCGACCTGGACCTGGACGAGATCGCACGCGGCAAATTTGACCTCGACGTCGTCGGCCATTACGCCCGGCCCGACATCTTCCGCCTCACCGTCAACACAACCCCAACCCCCTCGGTTGTCGTTGAGACGGGAGGGCCACACACAGAATTGCCAGGGACCCCGTCAGGGCCAACTCCCCGCGCAGTCTCGACCGAGAATGGAGCGAACCCACGATGAGCCTTGCCCCCACCCGGCCGAACCCACGCAACGCAAGTCGAACCGACGCGCGGGGGGCAACGAACCTCGCCCGCGTCCGCAGCCTCTTCCCCGCGCTCGGCCAAGAGATTCACGGCAAGCCGCTGATCTACCTGGATAACGCCGCGAGCACGCAGAAGCCACGCCCGGTGATTGATGCAATCGTCCAGTACTACGAGGCCGACAACGCGAACGTCCACCGGGGCGCCCATGCCCTGAGCGACCGCGCCACCGCAGCCTACGAGCGGGCCCGCGAAACGACGCGCCGATTCCTCAACGCCCGCCGGGCCGAGGAGATCATCTTCGTCCGTGGGACTACCGAAGCGGCCAACCTCCTGGCCCAGACGTTCGGCCGCCAGAACGTCGGTCAGGGTGACGAGGTGCTGATCACCGAGTTGGAGCACCATGCCAACTTCGTCCCCTGGCAGCAGCTCTGCCTGGAGAAAGGCGCGCGGCTGCGAGCCTTGCCGATCAACGAGCGGGGTGAGCTCCAACTCGAGGCGCTCGACGCGATGCTCACGCCCCGGACCAAGCTCGTGGCCGTCGCCCATGTTTCCAACGCCTTGGGGACGGTCAACCCGGTCAAGGCGGTGGTCGAGGCAGCTCACCGGCGGGGCATCCCCGTGTTCATTGATGGTGCCCAGGGGCTGCCTCACGCCGGCGTCGACGTCCAGGAACTGGGCTGCGACTTCTATGCCTTCTCCGGGCACAAGATTTACGGGCCGATGGGCGTCGGAGTACTCTACGGCCGGCTCGGCCTGCTGGAGTCGATGCCCCCTTGGCAGTTCGGCGGCGACATGGTCCACACCGTCGGCTTCGACCGGACCACCTTCGGCGACCCGCCCTACCGATTCGAGGCCGGCACGCCGAACGTGGCCGGAGCGGTCGGGCTGGCGGCGGCCCTCGAGTTCCTCGAAAGCGTCGGGCGAGACCGGATCGCCGACCACGAGGCGCAGCTCCTGGGCCTGGCCGTTCAACGGCTCAACGAGATTCCCGGTGTCCGAATCGTGGGCGAGCCTGCGCAACGGGCCGGAGTCGTCTCGTTCGTGGTGGATCAGCCGCCGATGTCGGCCCTCGACGTGGGGACGCGGCTCGACGCCGAGGGCATCGCCGTCCGGGCGGGGAATCACTGTTGCCAGCCCTTGATGGGACGGCTCGGAGTCGCCGGCACCGTCCGTGCCTCATTCGCTTTGTACAACACAACCGACGAGGTGGAACAGTTCGCCGCCGCGTTGCGGTCCGTCGTCGGCGTGCCACCAGCCACCCGAAGCGACTCCGGACGCTCGCCAGGGCAAGACGACACCGAGCCTGAGGCGATCTACCCCGGTCCCACCGCACGAACCATCGAGCAAACTGCGGAAGCCATGCTAGACGAGCTCGACAGCCTCGACGGCTGGGGGGAACGGTACGAGTTCCTGATCGAGCTGGGCCGGCGGACCGCCCCCTTGCCCGAGACGCTACGAACCGAAGACAACCGGGTCCGCGGCTGCCAGAGCACCGTCTACGTCGCCGCACGTGCCAGGCCAGGCACGAAGGACGTGATCGAGTTCCTGGTCGACAGCAATAGCGAAGTCGTCCGAGGTCTGCTCGCCGTGCTCCAAGAGCTTTTCTCCGGACACAGGGCAGGGGAGGTGCTCGCGTTCGACCTGGCTTCATTCCTGGCGCGCGGGGGCCTGGAATCGAACCTGACGACCGGGCGACGCAATGGGCTGGCCGAGACAATCAAGCGACTCCGAGCCATTGCCGCGGCGATCGAGACCGACGGGGTCGCGGAGTAAGCGCCCGCTCGACGGATCGGCCAGAGCATAAGCAACCGTCGAAGGCCGGAGTTGCCTTGGGGACGGCGTCCCCCTAGGATGTTCTCGGTTCGATCGTCATCGAAAAGGACGGAGCAATCGGGAACGCCTCGAGATCATAAAAGGTCGGCTCGATCCCCTGGTACGTGATTCGCTGCATAAGCATCGGAACGACCTCGATCGGCACACCCTTGCGATGAGGGTTTTTCGATGCCTGGATTATTCGATCCCATCACCGTCGGCGACTTGCAGCTTCCGAACCGGATCTTCATGGCGCCTTTGACTCGCTCCCGCGCCTACGGCGATGAGCGAGTGCCCAACGAACTCATGGTCGAGTACTACGCCCAGCGCGCCTCGGCAGGGCTCATTCTGTCCGAGGCGACCGCGATCACGCCGATGGGGGTCGGCTACCCCGACACCCCCGGCATCTGGTCCCAGGAGCAGGTCGAGGGCTGGAAAAAGGTCACCCAGGCCGTTCACGCCCGAGGCGGTCACATCTTCCTCCAGCTCTGGCACGTCGGACGGATCTCGCACCCGGTCTATCTGAACGGCGAACTCCCGGTCGCCCCGAGCGCGATCCGGCCGGACGGATCCTTGACCCGGCTCCGCCCCCCAAGTCCCTACGAGACGCCCCGCGCCTTGGAGACGAACGAGATCCCCGGAATCATCGACGCCTATCGCAAAGGGGCGGCCAATGCCCAGGCCGCCGGGTTCGACGGGGTTGAGATTCATGGTGCCAACGGCTATCTGCCGGATCAGTTCCTTCAAGACAGCACCAATCACCGGACGGACACCTACGGCGGCTCGGTCGGCAACCGCGCCCGGTTCTTGCTACAGGTGACGGATGCCGCCATCGGCGTCTGGGGACGCCATCGGGTGGGCGTGCACCTCTCGCCAAGAGGCGACTCCCACTCCATGGGCGATTCGGACCGGGCGGCGACCTTCGGTCACGTCGCGCGCGAACTCGGCCAGCGCCAGATCGCGTTTCTCTGTGTCCGCGAAGCCCTCGGGCCCGACCGCCTTGGCCCTCGCTTGAAAAAGGCGTTCGGCGGCGTATACATCGCCAACGAGCGGTTCACGAAAGAGACGGCCGAACACCTAATCGAGAGCGAGGAGGCCGACGCCGTCGCCTTTGGCGTGCAATTCCTCGCCAACCCCGACCTCCCGCGCCGGTTCAAGTTGGGCCTTCCGCTCAACGAGCCGGACCCGTCGACGTTCTATACCCCCGGCCCGAAGGGGTATACCGACTACCCAGCACTCGCAGAGGTCTTGGCATGAGTCAGCGTCTGGCATCCACACCCCTCTCCGTCCTTGACCTCGCCCCGATCGTGCAAGGGGGGACGGCCAGCGACGCCTTCCGGAACACGCTGGACCTGGCCCGCCATGCGGAGGAGTGGGATTACAAACGCTACTGGGTGGCCGAGCACCACAACATCTCAGGCATCGCCAGCGCGGCGACGGCGGTCGTGATCGGCTACATCGCCGGTGGAACGACTCGGATCCGCGTCGGTGCCGGCGGTATCATGCTGCCGAACCACGCCCCGCTGATCATCGCCGAACAGTTCGGCACCCTCGAGTCACTCTACCAATGCCGGATCGACCTGGGCCTGGGCCGTGCCCCAGGGGGGGACCAGCGAACCGCCCAGGCCTTGCGCCGAAAGCTGGGGAGTAGCGGCGACACGTTCCCACAAGACCTGATGGAGTTGCTGTCCTACTTCCGCGCCGCGGTCCCCGGCCAAGCGGTCCGGGCGGTTCCCGGTGAGGGGCTCAACGTGCCGATCTGGCTGCTCGGCTCGAGCGACTTCAGCGCCCGCCTGGCCGCCGAGCTCGGCCTGCCCTTCGCCTTCGCCTCCCACTTCGCCCCCGACTACCTGTTCGCGGCCCTCGACCTCTACCGCACCCATTTCAAGCCGTCCGAATGGCTCGATAAGCCACACGTGATGATCGGTGTGAACCTGTTCGCGGCCGAGACGGACAAAGAGGCCCACCGCCTGTTCACCTCACTCCAGCAGGCGTTCCTCAACCTGATCCGCGGCCACCCGGGCCCACTGCCGCCGCCGGTCGATCGGATGGACGGCCATTGGAATCCCGCCGAACGGCCGCACGTCGATCGGATGACACGGGTCTCCGTTGTCGGCTCACCCGCAACCGTGCAGCGAGGGCTGGAGTCTCTGATCGACGCAACGGGCGCGGATGAACTGATGCTGACCGGCCAGATCTTCGACCACCAGGCGCGGCTGCGCTCGTTCCAGATCGCCGCGGACGCCCGCAAAGCGGCGAGTTCCGAGCAGCCAACCGAGCCCGACCTTCCGGGTCAACCTGCGGACCCACTTCACCCCCAAGCTCCGAGCCCCGAATCGATCCGAGGATCACTGCCGCGATGAGTTCTGCCGCTTCCTCCGCCTTCGACGGCCTTCGCGTCGTCACCTTCGAGAGCCGCCAGGCCGGGCCGATGGCCGAGTTGATCACCCGCCAAGGGGGCGTGCCCATCGCGGCACCCGCCCTCCGCGAGGTGCCGATCGGCGACAACCCCGCAGTCTTCGAATTCGCCAACCGGCTGATCGCCGGCGACTTCGACATGGTCATCTTCCTGACCGGCGTCGGCACCCGCTTCCTCGCCCAGGCCATCGAGACTCAGATTCCCCGCGAAACCTGGACAGGGGCTCTGGCCCGGGCAAAGATCGTCATCCGCGGTCCCAAGCCGCTCGTTGCGCTCCGCGAGTTGAAGGTGCGGATCGACCTCCAGGCCCCCGAGCCGAACACCTGGCGCGAGTTACTCGCCGCCCTCGACGCGAACCTGCCAGTCACCGGCTTGCGGGTCGCCGTTCAGGAGTACGGCAAAGCAAACTCCGAGCTGATCGAAGGGCTCGAACAGCGAGGCGCAACCGTCACCCGGGTGCCGGTCTATCGCTGGGCGCTCCCTGAGAACACCGAGCCACTGCGCGAGGCAATCGAGGCAATCGCAACCGGCCGGATCGGCGCGGTCCTGTTCACCTCGGCCCAGCAAGTCGTCCATATGCTCGAGGTCGCCGCCGCGATGGGACGAGAGACCGAACTCCGCACGGCGTTAACGGACCGGACCGTGGTCGGCTCAATTGGCCCAACCACAACCGAGACGATCCGCGAGTTGGGCCTCACCGTCGACCTCGAACCGGAACACCCGAAAATGGGGCCCCTCGTCGCCACCGTCGCCACGCGCTGGCGGGAGGTGGGCAAGCCGCGACCTGATTCGGACCTCGTCTGAGAGACGACTTACGGACCGTACAAGCGATTGCTAAACTCAACGGCGTCTCAAGCGAAGAAGTTGGTGGGCGGTGACCACCCGACACACCCTTCGGCCTCTCGACTCAATCAAAAATCCGTCGCACGACACGGCTTGGCCGGCCGTGCGACTCTTCTCAGCTAGACTCATATCCCGATCCATTTCAGAATAAATGTCTGCAAATCATCTCCGATGCTATGGTGGCCGGGCAAAATCACATGTACGGCCCCTTGCAGCATAACCCATACGCAAACTTTGCTCACGGATTCAACAACGATCACTTCCGCTCAAGCTCGCGGTTACGCATTCCCTGCATCTGGGGCGCAAGGTCAAAAAATGTGTCGCGGTCGCGGATGATCGCTTGAGGGAGCAGCTGTTCGGTCTGGGTCCGGACGCCGGAATGCTTGCGGATGGCGGTCCCGATGGCCATGACTTCGACCAGGCCGCCACCCAGTTCATAGATGAAGACCTTGATCCCGATGACCCCGTCGGCCTTGAGTTCCTCAGCCTCGGCGCGGATGTGCTCGAGGCAATTCTCGCGTGCGTCATAAATCAGTTGCGTCACCTCGCTGATCTCGCCGCGACCGAACGATTGAAAGAATGCCGAGAGACCGCCGAGAAGGCCCAACGAGTAGACCGACGTACCGAGAACCAGGCGGAGTGGTGCATAGCCCATCTGGGTCAGGTTCCAGAGCTCCTCGCCAGTCAACTCCGAAGTCACCGGACGCTTCGGCTGGCCCAACACGGGGTTGTACGAGCCGGTGCCGACGAGCAGCATCTCTCGCACTCCGACGCCGAACGGGAGGATCCGCGTGATGATGTCGACCACGGCGTTGCAGCCACGCTCGGCGGCTTCGTTCTCGAGCCGCTCGAGCGCGAGGTGCCTTGTGTGGTTATACATATCCGAAAACTCTTTGATCTCGCCACGGCGTGCGATCATCTTGAGGCTGCCGGTGATTCCCCGGCCCACACCCAAGGCATACGCCACGTTCCCGATGACGAAGTGTCTCGGCTCGTAGCCCGAGTCGAGCTGGCAGTAGAGGTCTTGCCCCGAGCAAGCCGTGGAGAAGAAAGGCCCCGAATAGTCATCGCCGTGGATCGCCGATCCGATCGCCAAGAACTCGATCATGTTGCCGACGGGCTTGAGCTCCGAGGCCACGCCGGTCAAGCCGTGGGCGCCATGCTGGGTGGCCTCGTTCTCGAGCCGGCCGATCGCCGCATGCCGGCCGTCGGCGATGAGTTGGGTCACGCTGACAACCTCGCCGCCGGCCAGCGTCTTGAGACTGCTCGTGATCCCACGGACCAAGCCCAGCGAGTAGACGCTATTGCCCACGACGATGTTGCCCGGACTCCAACCTTTGCGCGTCAGGCAGAAGATTTCATTGCCCGACAAACCACTCATGAGCATGGCCAACCCCCGGTAAGCAACGCGTCAACTCGAAGCGCCACGGGATGACGACCCAAAGCGCATCCGTTTCCAGTGTTTCGCTCATTGCGCCATTTTCTTCAATTAACAGGTCGGGACAATATCGCAAGCATCTCCGACAAATTGTCGGCACAAGACAAGTTTTTTTCCGGATCGGCCGAATTCGATCCGGCGGATCGGTGACCTATCGTTGCTTGAGGAGCCAGATAGGGAAGCGGCTCACGCCCGCCCGGTAAGCGACTCCAAAGGGAAGAGGGAACGCCGGTGTTTGCACCAATCCCGATCCGAACGCCCCTCCAAGCCCGGCGGAGCGATTCCGCCGTCCTCTCAGGGGCGAGGGAATTCACCCCATGAATTCGGATTCGGTCGACAACCTGCTCGATTCCCTCTGGCAGGGCCGCCTGGTCGAGCCTGCCCAGCTCAAAGAACTGGCGGTCGGCGATTGTGGGTGGACCGTTTCGACTCCCGCAGTCGCGGCCGACCTGGTCCGACGAGGAGTGCTCACCGCCTTTCAGGCCGCCGAATGCCTGGCGGGACGCGGAGCCGAGTTAGCGGTCGGGCCCTATCGCCTGCTCGAACCCCTGGGGACGGGAGCGCGCGGGCCAGTCTTCCGGGCGCGGCACGAGTCAACAAACCAAGTGGTCGCGATCAAGACCTTTCCTCCCGATCGGCAACCGCGGGCCGACTCAACGGAGGCCCACCGGTTCCACCGCGAAGCGGAGGCCGCGGCACGACTGCACCACCCCCATCTCGTCTCCGTCCTTGATGACGGCACGTCAGGCGGGGTCCACTACCTGGTCATGGAATTGGTGGAGGGGATCGACCTACTCACCTTCCTGGAGTTCCACGGCCCCTTGGAGCCGTTGCAGGCGTGTCGCTATGCCGAGCAGGCGGCACGCGCACTGCAACACACCTACGAGCATCGGCTGGTCCCTTGCGAGATTACCGCGTCCGACTTCATCGTCACGGATCGAGGGGACACGGTCAAACTGTTGGGCACCTGCCGAGGTCGGCTCGGTCCGAGTGCCCGTGGCCTGGGGGAATTCGATCTCGGCTCCTTACTCGAACCGGGCGCAGCGGGACAGGACGAAACGACGCGCGACGCCGAAGCCCTTCGTGAGGACGCCCAGTCGGCCCTCGCTGGCCTCGGTCGCGTGCTCCTGCTCATGGTGTCCGGCCGACGTACCCAAGGCGACGACGAGGCAGAGCATCCGCCCAATGACGAGGAGTTGGCGACACCGCTTCCCGCCAAGCTCGCCCTGATCGTGGGGACGATGATGGCCGACAACCCCGCCCAGCGCTACGCGACCCCCGCTGACTGTGCGGCGGCGCTCGCTCGCTTCGATGCTCACCATACGCCCGCCCACCCCGAACCGACATCCATCACGACATTCAAAGCCCCGAAAACCGGCGGGGCGCTATCACTGGCACATTCCTCGTTGGCCTTCGTCGTGATGATCGGCCTCGGCATGCTCGCCGGCGCGGCCACGACCTGGTTCTCATCCCACGGCCCAACCGCCACGACAACTCAGCGGCCGGTGACCTCGGGCAGCAGTTCCGTGCCTTCGTCTCTCCCGGCCGAGCGACCGGTCGAGAATCCCCCCCTCGAAGATCCCCAATACAGGGCGCTCATGCAGGCCGGAACGGCCAACCTCAACCGGAACGCGATTCCCGAGGCGCTAGTCCGACTCGGCGAGGCCATCCGACTCAGGCCGGACCTCGCGGCCGCCTACACGCGCAGAGCCGAGGCCTCCGCCAGGTGGGAGGCATACCCTGATGTGGTGGCCGACTGCAACCAGGCGATTCGCCTTGCGCCCAGCGATGCCGTCGCCTACCGCCTACGAGGAGCGGCCCTCGCCTACCTGGGTGATGAGGGAGGCGCCATTGCCGACTCCACCAAAGCGATCGAGCTTGATGCCAGGGATGCTCACGCCTTCAATACTCGAGGCGTCGCCCACTTCAACCGCCGGGAGTTCCGTGCCGCGCTCGATGACTTCACCGCAGCCGTGGGGATCGACGAGTCTCTTGCCGGCGCTCTCGGCAACCTCTCCTGGCTCCTCGCAACCGCCCCCGACAGCGGGATCAGAAACGGTTTGTTGGCCATCAAGCACGCCAAGCGAGCCTGCGAACTGACGGCCTGGGAAGACCCCGTTCAGCTCAAAAACCTGGCCGCAGCCCATGCGGAATGTCGCGAATTCGACCAGGCCATCCCATTTCAGAAACTGGCCTTGGCTCGGAGTCGTGGTCTTCCGGGCACCATCGCCGACCAGTATCGATCGTTACTGAAGCTCTATCAGGCCGGACAATCCGCCCCGACCGGAGGTTCCCCACCCGACCCGGAACGCACGACCAGCCCACACCAAGCCCCGCCGCTTCCTGTCCCCGCTCCCGCTTCCTCCGAGATGCGTCGAGGGGTCGAACATCTCCCTGGGCCCTTCCCCACGTTCCGCGATATACCGCGCAGCGCTCCGCTCCCCTTCGTGCCGCTCTACCGATCCGGATTTCTTTTGATTCCGCATATGCCAACGGAAAACCGCCGCCTCGTTTCATTGCAGGCCGACCCGCTGCCCCGCTCACCGATCATCTTCGGCATTCCCAGGCTCTCCCGTTTCCGATTAGACTCTCCGCGAAGGAGATACGCATGTTCCACGCAGAGAGTCTGACCCTGGCCACTCGGGGACGCGGCACTTACGAGATCACCCGGCAGATCCAGCAAGTGGTGGGGAACGCAGCGATCGAACGAGGGCTCTGCACGGTCTTCGTCCACCACACCAGCGCCTCGCTGATCGTCTGTGAGAACGCCGACCCCAGCGTTCGAGTTGACCTGGAGCGGTACTTCGCCCGGTTGGTCCCTGATGGCGACCCCATTTTCGTTCACGTAGACGAAGGGGACGACGACATGCCCGCGCACATCCGGTCGATCCTAACTCAGTCCTCGATCACAATTCCGGTGGCCCGTTCCCGATGCGACCTGGGGACCTGGCAAGGAATCTATCTCTGGGAGCACCGAACCGCACCACACCAGAGACGAATCACGATCTCGGTGGTAGGATAATCGTGTGGGCTCTCTGAAATCTGTCGGACCAACCCAGTGACCGATACGTCCGAGGTCAGCAATGGCTCCAGAAAATCCATGGCACGGCAGTGGGATTCTCCGGCGTGAATTCCTTCAGGTCGGATTCTCGGGCGTCCTTGGAATGGGCCTCCCCGGACTCCTGGCAGGACAAGCGGCGGCCAGTAACAGTAAGCTCGACTCCCGCGCCTCGTCCCGACCACGGGCCAAGTCGGTCATCCTGGTCTTCCTGACCGGCGGGCTCAGCCACATCGACAGCCTCGACATGAAGCCCGACGCTCCCGACGGCATCCGCGGCGAATTCCAACCGATCGAAACCGCAGTCCCGGGGATCCGGATCTGTGAACACCTACCCCGACTCGCGGAACAGGCCGGGAAGTTGGCGATCGTCCGCACGATCTCGCACGGCCAGACGAACCACCTGAACGGCACCCACCAGGTGCTCACAGGCCACTCTCAGCCAGGCGCTTTCTTCGATAAAATCGCCTCACGCGACGACTACCCCTGCTACGCCTCGGCGGTCGACGCCATCCGCCCCCGCAGCGACGGCGTCCCCAGTGGCGTGATGCTCCCTACCTACCTGATGGAGGGCCCGCTGACCTGGCCAGGACAGCACGCCGGGTTCCTGGGGCCGAAGCACGACCCCTGGCAAATCAAGCAAGACCCCAACTCTCGCGACTTTCGCGTCGAGAGCCTGGCGATGCCCTCGGGCTTCGGCGTCGAACGACTCCAGCGACGGCGCGAGCTCTTTGAGGAGATCGCTGCGCAGCGCGATCGGCTCGGGGCGACTTCGTCTTCGTCACCAGCGAAGGATCCATTCGACGCCCAGCGCGAACTGGCCTACTCCTTGATTCTCTCCGGCAAGGTCGCCCGCGCCTTTGAGTTGGAACGCGAAGACCCTCGGATGCGCGACCGTTACGGCCGCCACATGTACGGCCAGTCACTCTTGCTCGCCCGCAGGCTGGTCCAGGCCGGGGTCCCCCTCGTCCAGGTCAACATGGGCCGGGTGCAAACCTGGGACACCCACTCCAATAACTTCAAGACTCTCAAAGAACGGCTGCTTCCCCCCACCGATCGCGGCGTCGCGACGCTCCTCGAAGACCTGGCCACGACCGGCATGCTCGACGAAACACTGGTCGTCGTCGCGGGAGAGTTCGGCAGGACTCCGCGCATCGGCCAGAGCACGGGAAACGCCAACGGACGCGACGGCCGCGACCACTGGGCGAAGGTCTTCTCGGTGGCCCTCGCCGGGGGCGGGGTGCGCGGAGGGCAAGTGATCGGACAGTCAGACAAGATGGGTGCCTACCCCGCAAGCCAGGCCCATTCGCCGGCCGACCTCGCCGCCACCATCTACCAGGCGCTCGGGATCGACCCCGCGACCGAACTCCACGACCGACTCGGCCGCCCCATCAAGCTCTGCGAAGGTGCGCCGATCGCGCGGCTGTTCACTGCCTGATTTTCTTTTTTTTCGCTCGCCCGCTTCTTGTTCAGGCAATCTTCTTGCGGTTCTCCACGCGATCGAAGAGAAGCTCGAGATTCGTGTTGGCCGGCGAGTCCTCCGAGGCGGATTGCACCAGTTCGGCGAACACACCGCCACGGCAGACCAGCTCGTTGTACGCGCCTGTCTCCGCGATCTGACCGTCTTTGAAGACGAGGATCCGGTTGGCGTCGCGGAGGGTGGTCAACCGATGGGCGACAAGGATCACGGTCCGATCGACGCGGGCTGCGGTGATCGCCTGCTGCACGAGGCGCTCGCTGATGTTGTCGAGGGCGGAAGTCCCCTCGTCGAGGATCAGGATCGGGGGGTTCTTCAAGAAGACGCGTGCCAGGGCGAGCCGCTGTCGCTGGCCACCGGAGAGATTCTGGCCGCGCTCTGCAACCAGGGCGTCATAGCCACCGTGCATGGCCATGATCTCGTCATGAAGGCAGGCCAGGTGAGCCGCATCCTCAACCTGCTGGCGGGTGACGTCCTTCTGGCCGTAGGCGATATTCTCGGCGATCGTGCCGGAGAAGACGAACGGGTTCTGCCCGACATAACCGATGAGGTCGCCGATCGCCTCGCGAGAGACCGATTCGAGGGGAATTCCCCCCAGCATGGCTCGACCGGCACTCGGGTGGGTCAAACGCACCATCACCCGCAACCAGGTCGACTTGCCGCCTCCGGAACGCCCGGCCACCCCGATCGTCTCGCCATGGCGAATCGTCATCGAGACCCCGTTGAGGGCCCGCCTCGGCCGGCCGTCAGCCGCGCGGTAATCGACGTGCAGGTCATCGGTGACGAAGACCGGTTCCCCGAGGACGAGTGACGGCTCTCCGGCAGGCGCCGGCTGGAACGAGCGATCGGCTGGCTCCGTGAGGATATCGATCAGGTCACCAACCTTGAGACTGCACTCATGGGCCTCATCCACAAACCGATGGACCTCGTTCAAAGGGGTCATCACGCTGAGAAAAAGGACCGAGAAGGTGAGAATGTCGCCATTCTGAATCTGACCGTTGAGGAAGAGATAGATCGCGAAGGCGATGACGAGCAAGTGAAAGAGCCCTTCGTTCAGCGCCTTGCCGCAACCGAAGAGTGACATCTCGAAGTGATGGCGAATCTCCTTCCCCCGCCGCCGCTCGGCCGTCCGCTCGACACGGAGCACCTCCTGGCGGTGAGTGTTGGCCGCGCGGATGTAGTCGATTCCCGAGAGCTGCTCGACGACCGTCCCATCCATCGCTTCACGAGTGCGGAGGAGGTCGAGCCGGACCCCCTTCTGGGTCATGAGCTGCCAAATCGTGAGCGAAATCGAAATCGGGATGACCCCCGCCATCGCCAGCGCGATGCCGGGCTGCCTGGACAGGGTGGCGGCAATCGCGAACCCCCCCGTCAAGATTGCCGGGATGAAGTCGAGGAAACTCAGGCGGAGAAACCGCACGAAGCCGTCGACGCTCCTCGTGATTCGACCGTGGAGGGCGCCCACCTGTTCGTGCGACAGGGCAGAGAGCTCCACCTTCATCAGGTGAGCAACAAGACGGACACACATATCACGATCGATCCGAGTGCAGGCGTTCTCCACCAAGAAACGGCGGAGCACGTTCAGCCCCTCTCTCATCAGGTAGAAGCCACCAATCAACGCCAGGTAGAACAGGGCGACTCGCGTGACGGCCGCCTTGCCGACGTGTTGATGGATCTGTTGATTGACGGAGTTGACCACCGTTCCCAGGAGCAAAGGGATTGCGGTGCTGGCTGCGCTGCCGAATCCCATGACCAGGACCGCCACCCCCAAGGCCCAGCGATGGCGTACGGAAACCAGCCGCCAAACCTCTCGGCCGCGTGCCGCAATGGTTTGCAATTCAAGCCAGATTCCCTTCAATGGCCTGTCCTCTCGCTGCGCCATATTCGTTCCTTGCAAGGCGAAAAAAAAGAGATGCACGAAGACGCCGGCCACGGCGAAGGGGGGATGTGTCAGGCAGCCGGTGATGTTCGCAAAAGTGGCCGTCTTAAGATAACAAGGAATGGAGAAGGCTAGATGAAAGTGAGAAAAAAATTCGCGATAGAACGAGACGGCCACTACACGATTGCAACCTCCGTGCCACGACCCGTGCGTTCACCTCGAGCACCGGTCCGAGTTCGCGAAAAAATATCGAATGCTTTCATCAAGATGTTACTTTAATCGTGAGCCCATGACTTTTTTGTTGCTTTACGAGCAAACGCCGATACAATTGACGCAACGTGGCAGGAAGCAGGAGGCCACGCCCAAGACCCCGATCGGGGTCGGACAGATGATTGTCCCCGTCGTTCATTGAGCGAAGCAGCCATCCCGGCGAAGTTCGCTCCTACCTTCTCAGTACGGATGGAATGAGTCGACACGCAAATCGGATTGTCGATTTTTTTTCACTTTGCGCGCCGACTCGCCCCGAGGTCATGCGTCTCGCTCGCAAACCTTGCAGGTTTGCCGCACCGTCAACATGACCCACTTTGACGCATTGAGACCGACAAGTGTGCGGAATCATTCGCATTTCGGTCCGATCGAATCCAAATGAGAAGCTTCGATTCCGTCGACAAAACTCGTCCAAATGCCCGTATTTTACCTCGTTTACGGACAGAGTCGCGGCAAACCATCGAATTCGCGAGGATTTCGGGCGAGGGC
The DNA here is from genome assembly GCF_000242455.2 of Singulisphaera acidiphila DSM 18658. Lineage (GTDB taxonomy): Bacteria > Planctomycetota > Planctomycetia > Isosphaerales > Isosphaeraceae > Singulisphaera > Singulisphaera acidiphila. The sequence goes on along the minus strand of NC_019892.1, from coordinate 1,572,975 downwards.
GAGAGGTGGATCGCTCATGGCGCAGCATTTGCAGAATTGGTGCGGCGAATTACAACCGGTCTATATTCTTGGAAATTGAGGCAAGTTGATGATGAATAGCAAACTTCCCATGACCTCATCGAGGAATTTTGACGTTGCAACTGCATCGCAGGATGTCGCCTTTGAGCACGCAGGAAGCGTGACCGAACTAATGGGACGGGTCACAAAGCCGATCGGTCCGACCTTGGAGACCCTGGAACTCGAAGAAGAAACGTTGGTCATCGACGACCGCTTCGGCCTCAGTCCCTCGCAATTGGTGGAAAGCAAACTTACGAGGAAGCTTCAAGAAACATCCTTGCCGGTCAGCCACCTCCAGACGCGAACTTTGATCCGTCGACGCTAAGATTTTTTATTCCCGGCAAAAGGCCTGCTCACAAAGCAGGCAGTCCATGCCTCTTCACTCGCCCAACTCGGGCCAATCACGTGTTGATCCTGAGGCAGGATGCTCTCCCTCTCCCAGTCGAGCGAGAGATTGATATTGGTGAGGCCCGCAACGCATCGCGGGCCTCACGGCGGCCACTCGATCTCAACCGGGCGGGCGCGACGGATCGCCAAGAACCACGCAGACCTCGTGATCCTGATCGTCGCTGGTGAGCGGAATCCGCCCCGCGTCGATGAGCTTGCCATCGAGCGTCACGCGGAGAACGCCCTTCTCGACCCCTTGCGGGTTGGTGACCTGGATCCGGTACATGGCGGAACCGCGCCGATAGGTGATCGCAAACTGGGGCCAGTGCGCGGGGATGCAAGGGTCGATCACCAGGTGGTCCCCCTGGAGCTGGAAGCCAAGGATGGACTCCAAACCGACCCGGTAGAGCCAGGAGGCCGAGCCGGTGTACCAGGTCCAGCCACCCCGGCCGGTGTGGGGCGGAAGGCCGTAGACGTCGGCCGCAACGACGTAGGGCTCAACCTTGTAACGTGCGACAGCCTCGGGGCTGGCGGCATGATTGATCGGATTGAGCAGGCCGAAGAGTTCGGCCGCGTGGGTACCCCGGCCTTGGAGGGTCGCGGCTAGCACGACCCAGGTGGCCGCGTGGGTGTACTGGCCACCGTTCTCACGGATGCCGGGAACATAGCCTTTGATGTAACCGGGTTCGAGCGTCCCCGTATCGAACGGGGGCGTGAACAGAAGAATGAGACCGTCGTCGCGGCGGACCAGGCGTTCGGCCACTTCTCTCAAGGCCCGTTCGGCCCGCTTCGGGTCGCCTGCGCCCGAGATCAAGGCCCAGGTCTGCGCGATCGAGTCGATCTGGCACTCGTCGTTTTCCGCCGAACCGAGCGGAGTCCCATCATCGAAGTAGGCACGGCGATACCAATCACCGTCCCATGCCTCCTTCTCGATGGCGACGCGGAGCGACTCTGCCTGCTCGCGACAGCGCCTGGCCTGAATCAAGTCGCCACGGGCCTCGGCGAGGGGAGCGAAATGGTGGAAGATTGCGATCAGGAACCAGGCGTCCCAGACACTCTCCCCCTTTCCGCCTGCGCCGACCCGGTTCATGCCATCGTTCCAGTCGCCGGTCCCCATCAACGGGAGTCCGTGCTCTCCAAGCTGCATCCCGCGCTCGAGGGCAAGCAGGCAGTGTTCATAGAGCGTTCCTGACTCGTTCGCAATCGCAGGGACCCCATAGTCCTCTTCCTGGGTAGGGGCGAGGAGATGCCCCTTCAAATACGGCACGCGCTCGTCGAGGACGGACGCATCGCCGGTCGTCTCGACGTAGTGGCTGACCACGAAGGGGAGCCAGAGCAAGTCGTCGGAAAAGCGGGTGCGCACGCCTCGGCCGGCGGGCGGATGCCACCAGTGCTGAACGTCGCCTTCGAGGAACTGGCGCGACGCCGCGCGGAGCAGGTGGGCCCTCGCCTCGTCCGGAGCGCCGTAGACCAGCGCGGCCACATCCTGGAGCTGGTCGCGGAAGCCATAAGCGCCTCCCGACTGGTAGAAGGCCGAGCGAGCCCAGAGGCGGCAGCTCAGGACCTGGTAGAGCAGCCAGCGGTTGAGCACGAGGTCCATGGCGGCGTCAGGCGTCTGGACCTGAACGGCGGTGAGCACCGCATCCCAGCGCGAGCGGACCGCCTCGAAAACGGCGTCCGCCTTGCCCGGCTCACGGACGCGTTGGATCACGGCGCGGGCGGCCTCAAGCGTCTCCGCCTCGCCCAGGAAGAAGAGGATCGCCTTCTCTTCACCGGGAGCCAGCGTGAACTTGGTCTGGAGCGCGGCACAAGGGTCGCTCACCGCTCCCGCACGGCCGGACAACTCGACCCGCCGCAGTGCGGCGGGCGCATCGACCGAGCCGTTCCGCCCGAGGAATTCCAGGCGATCCGCCGTCAGGGTCCGTGGACGCATGCTGACATCGGCGAATGCCACTCTCGAGGCAAAGTCGGCCCGGAACGCGTTCCGAGCCAGAAGCGCTCCGGTCTCCTCATCGATCTCGGTGACGACATGCGAGGCGGCGACGTCTCGCGTGGTTCCCAGCACCCACTCGGCGAAAAAAGTGGCCGAGAGCGACCGAGAGTGATCCCCTGTGTTGCGAACGTTGAGCCGGATCAGCTTGACCGGATCCTCAGGGGCGACGAGGAGAAGCAACTCATGGGCAAGCCCATGGGTCTTCCGCTCGAAAACAGTGTAGCCCTGGCCGTGCCGGACCAGGGTTGCCGCATCCGAGAGGACGGGCAGGGGGGTCGGCGACCAAACCTCTCCGGTCTGCTCGTCCCTGAGGTAGACTGCCTCACCGGGCGAGTCGGAAACCGGGTCGTTGTTCCAAGGCGTGAGCCGGTTCCCCTGGCTGTTGCCCGCCCAGGTGTAGCCCGACCCCGTTTCCGAGACCAGAAACCCGACCGCGGGGTTGGCGACCACGTTGATCCAAGGGGCAGGGGGAAGGACCAACGCCGGGCTCGACTCGGCCACGGGGCGCCCATTGAGGGGAGTTTCCGGTCGAGACTGTGCGTGGACGACCACACAGTATTCTCGGCCTTCGTCACGGAACCCTCCCAGTCCATTCTCAAACTGGAGGTCAGCCGGGTGCGCGAACTCAGGGGTTGCCCACCGTTCCGGCTTCCGGGTCGGAACCAGAGGCTCGGGGGGTGCGGGCAGCCGTTCCACGCGATCGAGCTGACTGGCCAGAGGCCCGCGCTCGCCCACCAGGACGACGCGAGCCGCGGCCTGGAGCAATTGCAAGTCTTCCGCCGGCGCGTGGGCAGCCTTTCTGACGAAGATGCCCCCGGGCTTATCGAGCAAGTCGTGAGCATCACTGGACCGGACCAGGTCGAGCAACTGCTGATTCAGCTCCTCGAAATAGCTGCTGGGCTGCTCGTTGAGCAAGACAAGGTCGGCCACCAGCCCTTTGAGCCGCATGTAGGAGTGCGCGGTGAGAGCCTGGCGAGCCAGGGGCATCTCGCTCCCCTCGGCGATCCGGACCAGGAGGATCGGCAGGTCGCCCGAGATGCCGTAGCGCCAGAGGCCCGGTTGCCCTTGACGGTTCGCGGCCAGAAGCGGGGCAGGCGCACGGAGAGCCGACCCGGCGAAGAGGACGTGCGCCGCGAGCCGCTGAAAGAGATGCGCCTCCTCGGGTGACCAGTTGCGATGGCGGTGCTCGACCTGGCTATGGGCCCAGGCCAGTTCAAACGCACGCGCCGCCGCGTTCGGGTCGTGGTACTGGTCGGCCAGGGCGAGCGCCCCCTCCCTCGTGTCGGCAACGCCCGTGGTGAAGGCGACGGTTGTCGACTCGCCCGGTTCGAGGCGGACCCGCCGCCTCAGGCTCAAAATGGGGTCGAGGACCGGACCGGTCGTGCCGGATAAGGCTACGCCCGGGTCGAGTGCGGCCGGATCGGCCGGCGAGCGGCCCCGGCCAAGGAATCGGGCCCGGTCGGTTTCATACTGGGTCTCGCCGATCGTGTTCCGCTCGACGGCCGAGACGTGCACCGCCCAGATCGGCTGCTGGTCGTGCGACCGAGGCCGCCGTCGGCAGAGCAAGGCCTCCGAGCCGGGCAGCCATTCCGTCTCCAAAAAGAGTTTTCCGAACGCAGGATGGGCCAGGTCGGCCCCGCGCGAGTTGAGGACGACCTCGGCATAGCTCGTGACCTCGAGCTCACGAACCTGGCTATCCCGATTGGTCAGCGTCAGCCGACGAACCTCGGCGAACTGCTCAGGCGAGACCGTGATCTCGAGCAGGCTCTCAATGTCCGCGTCGACCCGGCGGAATGACGCCTTGTCGGAGGAGAAGACGACCTCGTAATCCTTGGTGATCTGACGCACAGGATGGTGGCCGGCCGACCAGAGGAGCCCTCGGCCGACGTCGCGAATGTAGCAGAACTGCCCGAGAGCATCACGTGTGGCGTCTTCACGCCAGCGGGTGACATCCAGGCCGCGACACGAGCTGAAACCCGAACCCGAGTTTGTCACCATCACATGATACTGTGAGTTTGAGAGCAGGTGAGTCCGTGGCGCGGGGGTGTTGGGCGTGGTCAACCGCCGGCTCATCAAGGGAATTCCCTCGCGATTGGATTCCGCCGTGGCCATGGTCGCCTCCGAGGGCCCGGAGATCGGTGCGTCGCGTGGGATCCGTTCCTGGAGCAGGAGTTCGGCCGCGCGGACCATCGGGTCGGCATGGAACCGGCGGGTCATCGGCTCATCCAGCAGCGTATTGGTCAGAGCAACCAGGCTCATCCCCTGGTGATGGGCCATGTACGACCGGACAACCACCGAGCGTTTCCCCTTGGGCAGGCGCTCGGCCGTGTAGTCAACCGCCTCATAGTAGCCGTAGAGTCCCTCGGCCCCTTCTTCCGCCAGGGTGCGGAGGTTCGCCAGGGCCTCGCGGGGGACGATCATCGTGGCGAGTGCCGTCGCGTAAGGCGCAATGACCAGGTCCTGGTCGAGGCCCCGCTTCAGCCCAAGACCCGGTACGCCGAATGATTGGTACTGGTAATCGCCGTCAATATACTGCGCATTGAATGCACTTTCGGAGATGCCCCAGGGGACCCCGGCCTCTCGGCCGTATTCGATCTGCCGGGCCACGGCCGTCCGCGCGGCCTCGGCGACGATCGTACCGGGCAAGGCCTTGATGAGGAGGCGAGGCATGAGGTACTCGAACATCGTCCCCCCCCAGGAGACGAGTCCGACGCGACCCGCGGTGCTGAGGAAGGGGCGGCCGAGTTGGAACCAGTGGCGCCTTGGTGCATCGCCCCGCGCGATCGTCAAGAAACTGGTCAGGCACGACTCCGACGCAAGCAGGTCGTAGCAAGCGCCATCGAGCCGGCCCAGCACGAGATTGCAGCCAATCGAGTACAGGTTTCGCTCGGGCTTGTAGAGCGGCCTGAACTCCATGACGTCGGCCAAGGCCTCGGCCCGAACCGCCAGTTGGCGAATCCGATCGCGCAGCGACAGGGCAGTGCAAGCCCGGACCGCCGCCGCCAAGCCTTGCAGGCCGTCGCTCGCCGGATTGGATGTGGCCAACGCCTCCAACTCCGTGGCAAGAGCCTCGGTCCGATCGGACATCACGGCCACGCTCGCTCGCGCCACGAGCGCTTCGCGCACGGTCTGCCAACGTCGCAGGAGGTCGTCCGACGACCAGGGGACATTCCCCTTCGCTTCCCAGTCGCGCAGCGGGCTCAACCAAGGGGCCAGCGAGGCCAGCTCAGCCCGGCGTTGACGTACCTGCTCGGCGAATCGTCGCGGCCAGGTCTCGAGCAACGATGCTTTCGATGGGGGACCACCTGGCTTGATTCGAGGTTCCGCCGGAAGCGCCAACCCGTCGGGCAGTTCGCTGATCAAGGTCCGGATCCGACCGATCAGGCCGCTCGCCCCCCAGTCGAGCTCGCCTAGCCACTCATCCCAGCCCAGCAGGTCAGTCGGGGGAGCGGCAAGCTGCCGTTCGATCCGCCGGAAGTCGTCCTCGAGCGCCCGGAGCGTCGCCTGCGCAGGGCCACCGGCCGGCGGCCTGATCCCGCGAACGGCTTCGGCGGCCAGGCCGAGCGTGTCGGCCAAACCCACGGCGATCTGCGTGTCCAGGACCGGACTTTCCGCCTTCTCCCTGAGCCCCTGCTTCAAGGCGACGAGGCACCCGAGCAAGTTACCGCTATCCACGGTGGAGATGTAGGCGGGAGGGAGCGGACGGAGCGTCCGCGTATCATACCAGTTGTAGTAATGTCCCCAATGCTTCTCCATCCGATCGAACGTGTCGAGCGTCTTCTCGAGCCGCTCAGCCAAGGTTCCCAGCCCGATGTAGCCCAGGTCGTGAGCGGCCAGGGTCGAAAGCAGGAGGAGCCCTTGGTTCGTCGGCGACGTACGATGGGCGACACGCCCGTCCGGCTCTTCCTGATAATTGTCAGGGGGGAGCCAGTGGTCCTCGTCGCCGACGAACGTCTCGAAGAAGTGCCAGGTCCGCCGCGCGACCCGGCGCAGCTCGCGTCGTTCTTCGGGTTCGAGCGGCGAGTCGGCAACCGGCCGAGGCCGGCTCACCCAGTAGGCGACGCCCGGCGAAAGGAACCAGGCGGTGAGCACCGGCCAGGCCGCCGCGAGGGCCGAGGGATGGACCCAGCCAACCACAATCGCCAGGATCAGGGCCAGGGCTGAGGCCGACCACATGTTCGCGATGAAGTCGCCGAGTCCCGCCCCAAGCCGCCGATCGGTCGAGGCCGCGGTCTCCCAGACGAGGAGATTCCGGCGCGTGAGATAAAGACGCGTCAGCGTCCGTACCATCGCATCGACGGCGACCCTGGCCTGGTCGGCCTGGAACGTGATCGCCATCAGGGCCTGGACCATCGCGGCCGGCATCCGATCGACCCACGACCGCAAGGCCCCCAGCGTCCGCGACCGAACGGTGGTCACGAGGGTCCCGATCAGGAGTTGCACCAAGGGCAGGGCGGGTACGGCCAGAGCGGTCGCCGTCCAGAGCCAGGGGGATCCGGGCAAGACCGTCCAGCCCAGGGCCAGCAAGACCACCGACGCCGGTGCGACCAGGCTCCTCCTCAGGTTGTCGAACAGCTTCCAGCGTTCCAGGGTCGGCAGCGGGTTGGGGCGCTCGCCGTCCGAAGTCGGCACGTGACGGCCCAGCCAGGGGAGCAACTGCCAGTCGCCTCGAATCCAACGATGCTCACGCCTCGCGTACGCGTGGTAACGCGCGGGGAAATCGTCGAACAGCTCGGTGTCGGTAATCAGGCCGCAGCGCGCGTAGTTCCCCTCGATCAGGTCGTGGCTGAGGATCTGGTTCTCCGGGAAGGTTCGCCCGGTGGCCGCCTCAAACGCCTTGACCTCGTAGATCCCCTTTCCCGTGAAGCTGCCCACCCCGAAGAGGTCCATGTAGGTGTCGGAGGCCGCCGAGGAGTACGGGTCGATCCCTCCTGACGCCGCCAGGATCCCGGCGAACCGCGAATGCGTGGCCGCCGTCAGGTGGAAGCTGACGCGCGGCTGCAAGACCCCGTGCCCCTCGACCACGCGGCCCTGGGCCGGGTCGAACCGGGGTCGATTGAGCGGGTGCGCCAGCGTTCCGACCAGCCGACGGGCCCCGTCGCGCGGCAGTTGAGTGTCGGCGTCGAGCGTGATCACAAACCGGATCGGCGGGAGTGTCCCGGGATCACGACTGAGGAGGACATAGCTCGTCTCGCGATCACCAAGCAGGAGCCGGTTGAACTCGGAGAGCTTGCCTCGCTTCCGCTCCCAACCCATCCAGCAATTCTGACTGGGGTTCCAAAGCCGACGGCGATGGAAGAGGAAGAACTTGTCTTCCCCATCCTTGGCGTACCGTTCGTTGAGTGCCTTGACCCGCTCGAGAGCATCGTGGAGGTATCCCTCATCCTCGGGGCGTTGCGCTTCGTGGGCATCGGCGAAATCAGTCAGCAAGGCGAATCGGAGTCGTGGGTCGGGGTTGGCCAGGTGATGGATTTCCAAGCGCTCCAGCAAGGCCTCAGCACTACCCGGCCTCACGAGCATTGAGGGCATCGCGATGAAAGTCGCGCAATCCTCGGGAATCCCCTCCTTGAATTCGAGCTTGGGAAGTACTCGAGGGGGGAAGAGGAGCGTGACGAAGTGGTTGACCAGGCCCACGGCGAGTTCACTCACCGGTAGCAGGAGAACCAGGGCAAGCAGCCCCACCAACCCAGGTTGGGCCGCGATCAGGCGACCGCCGCCGAGGCCCACCAAAGTCCCGATCAGGACGGTGAAGAGGACGGCGATTGCGCCGAAGTAGGTCGTCCGGGGGTGGGCGAGCGACCAATCGAGGAGTCTCTCCCGCCACCTCGGGCGATAGCCGAACTCGCGTTTCAAAAGGTCTTGGCCACGATCGATCAGGTAGTAGCCGACATGGCCACGGCCTCCGGACTCGCCCGCCTCGACGGCTTCGCAAGCCAGGGCCACTGCGCGGCGGGCGACATCGAGTTCGTCGGCCTCCGAGCCTCGGGCAATCTTTTCGACGGTCCTGCGATAGCGGTCGCGCGTGCTGAAATCTTGCAGGGCGTGCATCTCCGCCGGGTCGGTGCGGAGGATGGCCTCGACCGGGCTGATCTGCTCAAAAAAGGTGTTCCAGTCCAGCGCGGAGAGGAGTCGGAGGCTGATCACGCAGTTGCCGACCGAAACCTGGTTCGCAGCCTGCCTGCGGTGCTCGCGACGGAGGACCTCGTTGGCGTCGGCCCCGGCACTCTCGAGCACCTTTTCCAGGCGTTCAAGGGTCCGGATCGCGGGACCGTGGTCGCGGAGCAGTTGCAGTAGGCGGACGACGAACGGGTCGGTGAGGTGTTCGAGGGACGCCTCCTCGGCAAAATGCTCCTCGCCGTCGTTCCCGCCGTGCGCCGAGCGGCCGTCGGCCAGCGACTGCGCCGTCCAGCGCTCAGCTCGGGTCCGCTCGTCCCAGCCCCAGAGCATCTTCGCAGCAAGCCGTCTGAGGTTCTCGATCAGGACCAGGCGGAGCATCGTGGGGAGGGCCCAGAGCTCACCGGTCGTCAAGGGGACGATGCTTTGAAAGGCCTGGACGTAGCGAGTGATCCTCGCCTCGTCGAGTTCGCTGTCGGTATGAACCACCAGCGCCAGGGCCAAGGCATAGACCCGCGGATAGCCGTGCCCCGGTCCTCCCGAAAGCTTGGGCAGTTCCTGGTCATAGCCTTGGGGTAGGTCTTGGCGAATCTCGCGGAGCACGTCCTCGACGATGTGATAGTTATCGGCCAGCCACTCGGCGTCGAGGTCGCGTCCCTCGCGGCGGGGAGCATCGTCGCCGATGATTCGGGTATGGGCCTCGATTAAAGAGCGGGCATTCTCGGCAAACCGGCGGAGGAGGGGACTGTTCTGGCGGCGGTGGGCCTGAATCACACAGGCCGACGCGAGTTGATGGGCGTGGGCCTCGAGCCGTTCCTGTCCGAATATCTCACCACGGATTGGCTCCTGCCCTTGGGGTTCGACCAGTAATTCCGCAAGCGACACCGGCGGGTGAGTCGCCGAAGTCGAGGGAACCTGCTCAACGAAGGTTAGGCTCATCCTGATGGTCTTCTCCCCGAGATCGGTTCATGCCTGAGACATCCGAATTCCCTCGTTGAGAAGAGGGAAATCATCGCGATTCCGGTACGGCCCTTGATCGAGCGTGCCATCCATCGACGTCTCGCGTCAACTCGATGCGAGCCCTCTCCGCGATCGGAGAAGCTGGAGATCCACCTTGGGTCAATCGGAAAGGACTGGCCATCCGCAAGTCGACGGAAGCCAAGGATCGAACCGGTCGCCCCAAGACCGCAAAGGGGCGAAATGCCCTGGACTCGCCAGTATAGAGCAAATCTAATGCCGCCGCGACCCGCTCAATTCCCGAGGGATTGGGTACGACGCTCCGGCGCGATCCAAAGGAGCCAAGGGGAGAAAGGAGGCTTGGGCGTCAATTCGCTGAGTCCAGAACGGGACTCGGCAGAAAACGAGCGCAAGAAAAACCCCCTGGCCGATCGTACGGCCAAGGGGGTGATCGTCAAGATGCCAAGAAATGGCTTGGGACCGGCCATAAGTCTGTGGTGGGCCCTGCCGGCGCGACGGATCAGTTCTTCGTCAACGTTCAATCCCAGGTCGGGACACGACAGCCCCTTGAAGCGAGCGTCGAGGGCCGACGGAAAAACGTGACAGAGGCAAGGCTCAACAGTTCGGGACAAACCCACGGCGGAGCGGCGGAATCGGAACAGCATCCGGATTCCAGGAAGCAATGCGATCGACGAAACGCACGCATCCTCTTTGTTTTGTTTTGTTCAGTTCGATCAGCTGCCGGCGCCCATCGAGCTGTTGACTTTGCTGAAGGTCGAGTTGGCGCTTTGTCCAAGCGTTCCGACAATCGTGATGCAGGCGACGAGAATCAGGGCGAGCATCACCGCGTATTCCACGGCGGTCGGTCCATCTTCGTTCGCCAGAAACCGACAAACCTTTGAAACGATTGCTTGCATCGGAGGAATCCTTTTTAAACGGGGCGGTCACATGCTCAACGTCGGGACATGGGCACCACGAGTGAAGACTAGGTCGTGAAAATCGCACTGACAAAAAATTCGAAAGATTGAAGTTTGAAGAGTTACGCCTTAGTGCTCATTTGTTCCCAGGACTCGTCCAGAATCCGAGCAACCTGAAGCTTCAGGGAACTTGATCCGTCGGTTCAAAACTTCAGCAGCGTGGAGCACGATCAAGTCATCCCGACGATCGCAAGCGAAGCCACCACAGCCAGGCACAGCGTGTCCGGCGAGGTCGCAGAAGAGGTTCGCTCCCCCGCTTCTCGCACCTATCGTGCTCAGGTCCGGCTCGCTATCATGACCCCGTTCGCTCGGCAGCCCATCAAAGTGCGACGCGGGCTCAGGGCGGGTTCTCTCGCCGGGCGCCCGCGTGTTCAGGCTCCCAACGTCCAACCTAAGTTCGCGGCCTGCCGTCGACGACTGTGGGCCATTCACCCGCATTGTGAGGCTGGGTCGTCATGCATCGGCAACCGTCGTTCCTCCTCGCGACCGTCATCGGGGGCCTCTTCGCCATCACGGCAAGCCCCGAGGCCGCCCTGGCAGAGAAGAAAGGAAACGTGACCGTGGAGAAGGTGGAGTACCAGGGCTGGAAGAACAACCTCCGGCTCAGCAACGGCGACGTCGAGTTGATCGTCACGCTCGACATCGGGCCCAGGATCCTCAGCTATCGCCTGGCCGACGGCAAGAACGTCCTCAAGGAATACCCCGACCAGATGGGCCAGTCGGGCGAAGACGAGTGGAAGATCCGAGGGGGGCACCGCCTCTGGTGCGGGCCCGAGGACAACACGCGGACCTACGCGCTCGACAACGGGCCGGTCACCTATGAAGAGGTCGGGCCGGGGGTGGTCAAGGTCCGTCCCAAGGCCGACCCCGTCTACGGAATCCAGAAAGAGATCGAGATCCAGGTCCCCCCGTCGGGGAGTCGCGTGACCTTGATCCACCGGCTCACGAACATCGGCGAGAAAGGGACCGAGTTGGCTCCCTGGTCGATCTCGGTCATGGCCCCGGGAGGAGTCGAGATCATCCCGTTGCCCCCCAAGCATCCGCATCCGGGGAGCCCGAAGAACGCAAAGTCAGCGGCCGATTACGCGGCCGACCAGATCATGGTGATCTGGCCCTACCTCGACTTCCAAGATCCTCGTTGGCGCTTTGGCAGCCAGTTCATCACGCTCCGCCAGGACCCGAAACGAGGGCCCACCAAGCTCGGCCTGGCCCACAAGACCGGAGGCATCGGCTACCTCAACGGGGGCACGCTCTTCGTCAAACGGTTCGACTTCGTCGAAGGCAAGCCCTACCCCGACTCCGGGGTGAACTTCGAGACCTTCACAAACGAAGACATGCTCGAAATTGAGACTCTCGGTCCGATCATCGGACTCGAGCCCGGCAAGACAGTCGAACATACCGAGCGCTGGGAGCTGTTCGCCAACGTGGGTGAGCTCGGCGACGAGGCGGCCATCGAGAAATCGATCGCACCGAAGCTGAAGTAACCGCCAACCCAGGATGGCCGCAAAAGCGTCACGAGGAGGGACGACCGTCCAAGCCAGGTCTTGGCGATTGACGGTCGCCCTTCCGGGGCTGCAAAAATGCGGGAGTACCCCGGCCTTTTACGAGCGGCCAGCGCTCACGACCGCTCCCCGTTCGCTCACGCTGGTCCAGAAGGCCGAGCCTTCGGGCAGATGGAATCGGTCGCAGATCGTGTCGAGGATCTGTGCGCGGCGACCGTCCGACTCGTTGCTGAAAGCGTAGAGCGTCGGCCCCCAGGAGCTTTGCCCTGCGCCGTGGAGTCCCTCGGCTTCCAGCCCTTGAATGATCGCGGCGAGCTCGGGGCGGGCGAAGATTCCCCCTTGAGCGGGGGCGAAACAGCGGCCGACGCGTTCCTGTAGCTCAGCCAGGGCCGCCCCGAAGGTCGGCAGGTCCCGTTCGAGGACGGCCGGCAACAGGCCCAGGAGGACGAGACGGCAGAGCCGGTCGGCGACGTCCTCGGGGGTGGGAGGGAGTTGGGCAAACGCCTGGACCTCGGCCGAGCCGTGCAGGCCGCCATGCGGTCCGGGCAGGATGACGAGAACCTTCCACTCGGGCGGGAAGTCGAGGTGGGCGAGCAGGGGGGGGATGCCGTCGTCGGTCCGCCGCCCCCCGTCGACGATCAGGCCGCCCCGCGCGAAGCCATGAAGACCCACGCCCGAGCGCAGGCCGCGCCCACAGAGCTCGGCCAGAGTCGCTGCCGAGGGTTCATGGTGACCGGCCAGCCGCAAGAGCAGGCGAGCCACACCAAGGCTGAGCTGCGTTCCGACCCCCAGGCCGACGTGCTCGTCAGGGGCGTGATGGATCACAATCCGCGCGGGGGGGAGATCGACGCCGGCCGTCACCAACCGCTCGGCGACCCGAAGCGCACGATCGGCGAGCCGGCCTTCGGCTTGCCAGTCCTCCGCAAGCTCGACCGTCAGCTCGATACCGGGCGTATCGATCATCAGGCCGACACCGCCGAACTGCCTCGGGCAGTGCGGACCCCAACCGAGGAGGCCGAAGTGCAGGCGACTGGGGGTCCGGATCAGAAGTTGAGTCATGGCTGGCGATCGTCCGAGTCGAGGATGCGCCGCCGGGCGACGTCGCTCACATGGTCACGTAAAAGTTCGAAGGCCTCACGCTCGTCGGCTCCGCCGGTCTTCTCGACCAGGATCGCCAGCCTGTCGAAATCGGCCAAGATCGCGTCGAGGGGAAGAATCGACGTCCGGGTCGCCAGGATGGCCGCCTCGACGACCGCATGTTTGCCACGGTTCAAGCCGAAGAAGTCGCGCTGACGGCCGTGAGCGACGACCTCCACCGTGATTGTGGTCCGTGGTTCGCGGTCGTCAAGCTCGACGACCCGAAACTCGAAATAGCGACAGGCGTCGGTGATGATCCGCCCGCCGACGACCTCGGCCGGGCGGGTCGGCGGACCGACCGGGCGGCCGATCGCCGCCTTCGCGATGAGCAAGACATCATCGGTAACGTGGAAGACCCCTTCATGAAGCACCTTCAAGTTTCGATATGTCGTCGATGTCTGGAACGGCCGGAGCACGAACCGGCGCATCGCAGGGTCGACTTGCGGGCCCATCGGCGCGACGTTCAAGGTTCCTTCCCGATCCAGGGTCGTCACAATCCCCTCGAGAATCACGACGAGGCCTCGCTGGCGGGTGACACGGTTTTCCGCTTCCGATGACTCACTTCCGGCTCGGTGAGGAACCCCCAGTCGAGCGATTGGTCCTGCCTGTACGCCTTGTTCAAGGTCAATGCCGTCTTGGCTTTCATGAGTTCATAACCCAGGTAGAACGCGTGCGAGGGGTCCGTCACCTCCATGCGGTCGAAGAGGACAAACGGGTCAATATCGCTTAAAAACTTAATATTATTCATTGCATAAATCATCCCATCCTCGGCGAAGATCCGCCAGTTCGGGTCCTTGATCCGCCGGGCCAACTCGGCCAGAGCCTCGGGCCCGAACCGGGGGACCTTGGGGTCGCGCAGCGCGACCAGTCGCGGCTCGACGTGCTTGGGCAACATCCGCCGCGTCACCGAGTGATAAACCAGGCGCCGCGCCAGGTCGAGTTCGCGGACCGATGAACGTGCCCAGTTGATGACGGCCGTCGTCAGAACACTGCCGACCGACAGTTCCTGGCAGAAGCCCGCGAGCAGGGTATTCACGGCCGCGGAATCGGCGTCGGTTAATTCGGTCAGATTTCCGATCCCCATCATCATCGCGGCGTTCGGATAGAGGCGGCGGACTTCAAGGTAGCGGCCAAGAGACGCGGCAAAGCCAAAACCGATCGGCTCGAGAATCGGGTCGATCCGAAACGGAACCCCCTGCCGCTCAAGGAACGCGACCGTCTCATCGAGTCCGTCGAGCGTCCCCGGCCTATCCGGCATCGCGACGACCTCAACGCCCCAGCCGGCGGCAAGTTCACGGTTCGACCCATTCACGCTCAACACGAGGTCGGCCCCGGCCGCAACCGCAGCGGCCACTTCCTCCGGGTCGAAGCTATCGACCGAGACGCGGTGTCCCTCCGCGCGCAAGGCCGCGACGGCCTCGCCGACGCCGGTCCAAGGGCCGCCCGGATCACACCCAAGGTCGATCCGATCCGCCCCCTCGTCCGCGAACCGGCGTGCCATCGCGAGCAGGGCGTCGCGAGTCAGTTGCGGGGCGTGGTTGATCTCGGCGAGAATCTCGATGTCGAAGCCGCCGTAACCCTCGAGCCGGGTGTCGGTCTGCCCGAAGTGGCGGGGCAAGTCGCGGATATCCTCAGGGCCCCGCTCGACGGAGGCGGTCCCCGCCTTCTCGATGACGGCCGAGAGATCGCCCCGGCAAAGGCCGGGCAAGATCACACGCTCGATGCCAGGCGGAACCACCAGGTTCCGCGCGACCCATTTGGGCGTCATCAAGGCGGCCACCGAGATCGGTAAGACGGCGACTTCAGCGATGAATCCGGCCCGGGGGGCGAGGTCGTCGAGGACCTGGCGCACCGCGAACTCGGCCAGGCGGCCGGTCACGAAGAGCAGGCGAGGCCGATCCGACCCGACTTCGTGGGCCACACTTTCCTCCCAATCGAAGAGTCGATCCGCCAACACACAGGGATTAACGGACAGCGCCGCCGTTGATCCGCAGGATCTGGCCGGTCAGGAAGGCCGAACCGGGCGAGACGAGGAACCGAGCCAGGTGGGCCACATCTTCCGGCGTCCCCCACCGAGCCAGCGGGGTCTCGCGAAGCACGCGCTCTTGCCAGACGCGGGGGGCCGAGTCGCCCCAGGCGGTCCTGATCCAGCCGGGAGCCACGGCGTTGACGCGCACGACGGGGGCCAGACTGAGCGCCAGGCTCCGGGTAAACGCCATGACCGCCCCCTTGGTGGCGGCATAGAGCTCTCCCGAATCTCCTTCCATGCCCGTCTCGGCCTGATCCCAGCCCATCGTGACGATCGAACCGTGCCCTTGGTCCTTCATCCTCCGGCCCACGTCGCGGGTCAGGCGCATCGTCGCCACCACGTCGACGGCCCAGAGTTGATCGAGCTTGGCCTCGAAACTCAACTTGGCCGCCGCTCCGGTCAAGGTGTCGGCCCCCGCGATCTGAAGCCAGGCATCGAGGCCGCCCCACAGGTCCCAGGCGTCGGCGACCAGTCGGTCCCCAGCCTCTCGGTCCGCGAGGTCGGCCATCAGGACGTGCGCCCGCCGCCCTTTGCCCCGCACCTCGTCGGCGACCCGCTCGGCGGCCTCCCGTGAGGTCCGCCCGTGGATCACAACGTCGGCTCCCCCGTCGGCCAGCGCAAGGGCGACCGCCCGGCCGATCCCTGAGGTCGAACCCAGCACGACGGCCCGAAGACCAGCCAGCTCAGGAATGTCGGCAGGTGATGTCATTGGGATTCAAATCAAAAAAAAGGGGTCGAGCCGATTCCTGTTCGCCGCCGTTTCTCCTCTCCTTTTGTTGTAGCCGTTTCCCGACCGGGTCTCAAGACGAGCACCGATCGGCTCATGACGGTTTGACACTCTCAGAGTCCTCTGGGAGAATCCCGGCGGACTCGCAGGTGTGGGTTACCTCCCATCGCTTTCTGTAACACTCGGCCACGGTTCCTCAGCAAAAGAAGAGAGCGGGGGATGAGCATGCCGCAAGAACCAAGCCTGGCGACCTCGACACCCCCGGACCGAACCGTCGCAGACGCCACCTGCACCGCGTGCGGCTGCCTTTGCGACGACCTGATCGTCAAGACGGAGGGGGGGCGGATCATCGAGGCGGTCAACGCGTGCGAGATCGGGCGGCGTTGGTATTTCGCCGATCACGCGCACGAAGGACTCCCGGCGGCGACCATTGAGGGACGCCCGGTGGAACCGACCGTGGCCCTCGACCGCGCGGCCGAGATCCTCGGACAGGCCCGCGCTCCGATCGTCCTCGGACTGACGCGAACGACCACGGAAACCGTCGCCACGGCCCTGGCCATCGCCGACCGGATCGGCGCGGTGGTCGACCCGGACACGTCCGACGGAGATCGCGCCAGGCTGCTGGCCACCCAGCGGGTCGGCCGCGTCTCGGCGACGCTCGGCGAAGTCAAGAATCGGGCCGACGTCGTCCTCTTCTGGGGCGTCGATCCGGTGGTCACGCACCCGAGGCACTGGGAGCGGTACTCGGTCGAACCCCACGGCCGCTTCGTGCCCGACGGTCGCGCGGGGCGAACGATCGTTGTGGTCAACGCCAGTCGGACGGCGACCGCCGAGCGGGCCGACCAGTTCGTACCCGTCGCCCCGGAGGCCCAACTCGCGGTTCTGACAACCTTGCGGGCCCTCCTTCGAGGCGCCTCCCCCGATCCAGGCCGGGTCGAGCGTACAACGGGCCTGGACCTGAAAACATTACGCGGACTCATCGACCGGCTCAAAGCGGCGAAATACGGCGCCTGGTTCTACGACGCCCGGCTCGGGAGCGGGTCTGGCGGAGCCGCTCGAATCGAGGCGGCCCTGGCCCTGGTTCGCGACCTGAATTCCTTCACCCGGTTCGTGATCCTCGGTCTCGGCGGCCCGGGCAACCCGGCAGGGGCCGAGGCGGCCCTCACCTGGCAGACCGGATCTCCTTCCAGCGTGAGCCTGACCCGAGGTTCGCCCCGGACGATGCCCGGTGTGACCTCGGCCGAAGCCCTGCTGGCGGGAGGCCGAGCCGACGCCGCCTTGATCGTCGCCGAGGGGGAACTGCAAGAACTCTCCGAGGCCGCCCGCGCTCATTTGGAGCGCATCCCTCGAATCGTCATCGGCCCCAAGGCGACCGCGCCGGGGAGCGCGGCCACGGTCGGACTCGACGCGGCGACTTACGGCATCGATGCCGGCGGCACGGTAATGCGGTCGGACGGCGTGGTCTTGCCACTCCGGCCCCCGCTGAACCCGAGCACGCCGACGGACCGGGAGTGGCTTCAAGCCCTTGAAACCCGGATCCATTCTCATGTCTCTTGATCCCGATCTGTTTCAGGCTCCCTTTTTTCGGTGAGCGGCGGTAGGAACGGATCTTCAACGGCCAGGGTCTTCCGCGCATGACAACGCTTCGGATCGCAGGTGGACGAGTGGTCGATCCGGCCAACGGAGTCGACGACGAGGTCCGCGACCTCTGGATCACCGACGGCCGCGTGGTCGAGGCCCCCACCGACCCCGGCGCCAAGCCTGACCGGACACTCGACGCCCGAGGCTTCGTCGTCATGCCGGGGGGCGTGGACGTCCATTGCCATATCGCCGGCTCGAAGGTCAACGCCGCGCGGATGCTTCGGCCCGAGGATCAACGCAGCAAAGGGGTCCCTCGCCACAACGGACTGCGGTCAGGCTCGCTCGGTAGCGTGCCCAGCACGTTCACCACCGGCTACCGCTATGCGGGGCTCGGCTACACGACGGCCGTCGACGCCGCAATCCCCCCTTTGGGAGCGCGACACGCCCACCACGAGCTTCGCGACACCCCGATCATCGACAAGGCCATCCTCATCCTGATGGGGAACAACCACGCGGTGATGGACCGGATTCGCGAGGGAGAACACGCGAGGCTCCGCGACTACGTCGCCTGGCTCTTGAACACCACCCGGGGCTACGGGGTCAAGGTGGTCAACCCGGGGGGGGTCGAGAACTGGAAGGAAGGGCACGGCAACGTGACGTCGCTCGACCAGGTCGTCCCCCACTTCGAGGTGACCCCTCGGCAGATCCTGGTCGAGTTGGCCCGCGTAGTCGACGAGCTCGGGATCCCGCATCCAATGCACTTGCACACCCCGAACCTCGGTCTTCCCGGCAACTGGACGACGACGCTCGAAACGATGAAGGCGCTCGACGGCCACCGGGCTCACATGGCTCATATTCAGTTTCACAGCTATGGCGGCTCGCTCGACGACACGAGGGCGTTCGACTCCCAGGTCCCGGCCTTGGCCGATTACATCAACACCCATCCCGGTATCTCGGTCGACGTCGGCCAGGTCCTCTTCGGCGACACCACGAGCATGACGGCCGACGGGGCGGTCGGCCAGTTCCTCCACTCGGTCACGGGTCGGAAATGGCTAAGCCATGACGTCGAGATGGAGACAGGCTGCGGTGTCGTGCCGATCACTTACGAAAATAAGAACTTCGTTCACGCCCTCCAGTGGGCGATCGGCCTGGAGTGGTATCTCCGCGTCGACGACCCGTGGCGGGTGGCGATGAGCACCGACCACCCCAACGGCGGGTCGTTCCTGGCCTACCCGCAGATCATCGCCCTGTTGATGGACCGGGGGCACCGCGCCGACATGCTCGCCAGCCTTCCCGACCGGGTCCGCGCTCGGTCGGGCCTGGGGGACCTTTCCCGCGAATATACTCTGTCCGAGATCGCCATCATCACCCGCGCCGCCCCGGCGCGAATGCTCGGCCTGGCACAGAAGGGGCACCTCGGTCCAGGGGCGGATGGCGACGTGGCGATCTACGCTCCCGACGACGATAAGGAGCGGATGTTCTCGCTCCCTCGCTACCTGATCAAGCACGGGGAGATCGTCCTCGACGATGGCGACCTGCGTCACGCCCCCAGCGGCGAGGTCCGGTTCAGCCAGCCCGGCTTCGACCCCGAGGCCGTTGCCGAGATCGAAGAATGGTTCTCACGTGACTACTCGATTCAGTTTGCGAACTTCCCGGTGAGCGACGACGACCTTGAAGGGGCCACGTCATGACGATCGCGATCAACGGCGTGGCCATCGCCGATACGTTCGCCGAAGCGTTCCCGATGACGGCCGCCCGCGCGATCATCACCGCCGACACGCCGACCTGGGCCGAGATCGCCGGGCGAACGATGAGCGGGTATGCGACGAGCGTGATTGCCTGCGATGCCGAGGCCGCGATCGAGCGCGTGCTCACCCCGGAAGAGACCCCGGACGGCCGACCCGGGGTGAGCGTACTCCTGTTTGCATTCAGTCGCGACGCCCTCGAAAAAGCGCTGATGAACCGGGTCGGCCAGTGCGTGATGACCTGCCCGACAACTGCCTGCTACAACGGCCTGCCGCTCGGCGAGAAGACGATCAACGTCGGGGGCCGACTTCGCTACTTCGGCGATGGCTGGCAAATCTCCAAGCGGCTCGAAGGCAAGCGTTACTGGCGAATCCCGGTGATGGATGGAGACTTCACCTGTGAAGAGGTCTTCGGCACAACCAAAGGGGTGGCCGGCGGCAACATCATCCTGCTCGGGATTAACCCGGCGGAGACGCTGGCCGCAACCGAGGCGGCCGTCATCGCGATGCGGGCCTGCCCCGACGTCATTCTCCCCTTTCCAGGGGGCATTGCCCGCTCCGGTTCGAAGGTGGGAAGTAAGTATAAAAAGCTCCGGGCGAGCACGAACACGGCGTTCTCCCCGGGCTTGCGCGGGCTGGTGGATTCGGTACTTCCCCCCGAGGTTCAGTGCGTCTACGAGATCGTGATCGACGGCCTGACCCTCGAGTCGGTCGAGCGAGCCACGGCCGTCGGAATTCGCGCGGGGGCCCTCCCGGGTATCGTCGAGATCACGGCGGGCAACTACGGGGGCAAACTCGGCCCGTTTCATATCCGCTTGCCCGATGTCCTGACCCGTTATTGAGCAGCACCTCTTCAACACGCGGCAATATCGGTCGGATGAGGGCGAATAGCGTCTGCATTACGATGATTTGCTTTCCCCCTAATAAACGAGGTCTCTGATGGAAGGTATTGTTGGCTTTCTCATTGTTCTGGTCGTACTGGGTGTCATCTTCATGATGTTCGGCCCACTGTTCACTGTGAACCAGCAAACGGCGGTCATCGTCCAGCGGTTCGGCAAGTTTGCCCGCGTGGCGCAGCCGGGCCTGAACATTCGGATCCCTCTGATCGAGATGATCGCCGGTCGACTCAACCTGCGCGTCCAGCAGCTCGACGTGAAGGTCGAGACCAAGACCGAGGATAACGTCTTCGTCCACGTAATCGTCGCCGTTCAGTACCACGTCTTGCCCGAGAAGGTGTACGACGCCTACTACCGGCTGGCCAACGCCAACCAGCAAATCACCGCGTTCGTCTTCGACGTCACCCGCGCTCGCGTCCCCCGGATCAAGCTCGACGACCTGTTCGAGAAAAAGGATGAGATCGCCGACGCGGTCAAAAACGAGCTCTCGCACGTCATGTACGACTTCGGCTACGGGATCGTCAAAGCGCTCGTGACCGACATCGAACCCGACCACACGGTCAAAGAGGCGATGAACGCGATCAATGCCGCCCAGCGGATGCGGATCGCGGCGACCGAGAAGGGGGAAGCCGACCGGATCCTCAAAGTGAAAGCGGCCGAGGCCGAAGCGCAAAGCAAGGCGCTCCAGGGCAAGGGCATCGCCGACCAACGGCGGGCGATCGTGGACGGGCTCCGCGAGTCGGTCGACGAGTTCCAGAAGAGCGTCACTGGAACCACCGCCCAGGATGTCATGAACCTCGTCCTCATGACCCAGTACTTTGACACGCTCAAGGAAATCGGCGCCACTTCGGTTTCCAACACCATCCTGATCCCACACTCCCCCGGGACCCTCACCGACCTGACGACCCAGATGCGCACCGCCATGATCACCGCCGAAGTCGTCGGCCGCGAACCGCAATCTCATGGCGACCGTCCCCAGGGGACAAAGCCCACGCGCTGAGTTGGGACACCCGCCAGAAGAGTGCCGGCAATGCGACACCTCACCACAAGGGGCGAGGTGTCGCGTTACCAACCACGAAACAAACAAGACAAAACATCCAACAATTCCAAAGCATCGAATCCCATCAACACGTCCATTTTTCATACACCTACCATTAAATCCCCTCTCCCAAGGATCATCGGATGGCTTTGAACTTGCATTGGCGAGGAACGACGAGTCTCACCATCGAAGCCGAGGGGCTCGCACCCGAGAGGCTGGCATCGTTGTCAGCCGCGGATATTGGTCGGAGCAAGGTGAGTCTCGGCAACGCCGAAGCAGAGTTGGGGGAGTTGTTCGCGATTGAAGGAAGTGCTGAGGACGGGCATGTCACCCTCGAAGGGGACCTCCGCCAGGTTGATCGGCTGGGACAGGGCATGAGCACGGGGACGCTGACGATCCGAGGGGACGTGGGGGCCGAGCTCGGGGCCGAAATGACGGGGGGCCGGATCGAGGTTCAGGGAACCGTCGGCGATTGGGCCGGCGCCGAGATGCGCGGGGGCGTCCTCAAAATTCGAGGAGGGGCCGGCCGATTCCTCGGTGCCGCCTATCCGGGGAGCCGCCTGGGTATGAGGGAGGGGGTCATCCTGGTTGAGGGGGC
The DNA here is from genome assembly GCF_000242455.2 of Singulisphaera acidiphila DSM 18658. Lineage (GTDB taxonomy): Bacteria > Planctomycetota > Planctomycetia > Isosphaerales > Isosphaeraceae > Singulisphaera > Singulisphaera acidiphila. The sequence goes on along the minus strand of NC_019892.1, from coordinate 1,551,236 downwards.
GATCGGTGAGGACGCGGGGCTGGCGATGCGCCGCGGGCTGATCGCCGTGGCGGGATCAGCGGGCGACGGACTCGGGCGGGGAATGATTGCCGGATCGATCTTCGCGTTTGGGCCGGTCGGCGACTTTCCAGGGGCGGGGATGAAGCGCGGGACCTTGGCCTTCTTCGAAGGCGAGGGCGACGGCACGAACGAGCGATGGCTCTTGCCGACGTTCGTCCCAAGCGGAAGGTCACGGCCGCCGTTCCTGACGATCTATCTCCGCCAATTGCGGCAGTGGGGGTTCCCGGTGCCGGACTCCGCTTTCTCAGGCCCGCTCGCACGGTACAATGGGGACTTGGCCCAGCGGGGTCAGGGAGAAATCTGGGTCGGGCCGTGAGTGGCTTCGGCTTGGCCGGGAGTCTGACGATGAATCTCAATGAACGATCGCTCAAGGTGGTTGAAGAACTTCTCGCTCGCGCCGAGGAGCGGAAGGTCGCCCTCCATCCGATCGAAGGGGGGGGACGGTTCATCGACTGCGGACTCGACGTTCCGGGCGGCTTGCAGGCCGGTCTCGACCTGGCCCGCGTCTGCCTGGCCAACCTGGCCGAGGTGACGATCGTGCCGGGGGACGTGGCGGGGCGGGCTTGCCCCGTGGTGCAGGTGGTCACCGACCATCCCGTCCGCGCCTGCCTGGCGAGCCAGTATGCCGGCTGGGCGATCAGCGAGGAGAAGTTCTTCGCGATGGGCTCGGGCCCGATGCGTGCGGCAAAGGGGGACGAGCCGATCTTCGCGAAGATCAATGCAGGCGAGTCGGCCAAGGCGGTGGTGGGAGTCCTCGAAACACGCAAGAAACCGACCCCCGCCGTGGTCGCCAAGATCGCCGCGGCTTGCCGGGTCGCCCCGACCGATCTGACGCTCCTGGTTGCGCCGACGGCGAGCATCGCGGGCGGAGTGCAGATCGTTGCGCGATCGGTCGAGACCGCCTTGCACAAACTTGCCGAGCTTGGTTTCGACATGTCCCGGATCGAGTCAGCCTGCGGGTCAGCCCCACTGCCGCCGGTCGCGGCGAACGACCTGGCCGCGATCGGCCGGACCAACGACGCGATCCTCTATGGGGCCCGCGTCGTCCTGTACGTCCGAGGGGATGACGCCAGCCTCGAGGCGATCGGGGCCAAAGTCCCTTCGTCCGCCTCGCACGACCACGGCGAGCCGTTCGCGGTGATCTTCGCGAAGTACCATAACGACTTCTATGCCGTCGATCCCCACCTGTTCAGCCCGGCCGAGGTCGTCTTCCAGAACCTCGAGACCGGTCGGGTTCACGTCTTCGGCCAGGTTGCGACCGACGTCATGGTCCGCTCGTTCTTCTCGTGAGTACCCGGAGCACCGCCTCGTCGCCACATTTGGTCGCACTCGTCTCGGGCTTCGGCTGGCACGTCCAGGACCTTCGTCGAGCGGCCGAGACGCTCCACATCCGGCTGGACGCGGTCTCGTTCCCCCGGGTCGTCGGCCACGTGGGCGCGGGCCGGTCGCGCGTGGAGGCAGACGGAATCGACCTCGGCCAGGTCGACGGCGTGCTCGTGCGGATGATGCCCCCCGGAACCCTCGAGCAGGTGGTCTTCCGGATGGACGCCCTCCACCGGCTCGAGGCCCTCGGCGTTCCCGTCCTCAACCCGCCACGCGCGGTGGAGGTGGCGGTCGACAAGTACCTCGCGCTGGCCCGACTTGACGCCGCCGGCCTTGCCGTACCACCAACCTGGACGGGCGAATCGGCCACGGAAGCGCTCGCGGCCTTCGAGCGGCTCGGTGGTGACGTGGTGGTCAAGCCGCTCTTCGGCTCGGAAGGACGGGGGCTGGTCCGGGTCTCCGACCTCGAACTGGCCCGGCGAACGTTCCACACCCTGGAACGGCTCGGTGCCGTCATTTATGTTCAAAGTACGATTCGTCACCCCGGCTACGATCTCCGCGCGTTCGTCCTCGGCGGCCGGATCCTGGGCGCGATCCGTCGCCACGCCGCCGGCTCCGACTGGCGGACCAACGTCTCGCTCGGCGGTCGCCCTGAGCTCTGCTCGCTCGAGCCGGAAGCCGAGCAACTGGCCCTCAGCGCGGCCAAGGCCGTCGGCACCGAGATGGCCGGGATCGACCTGCTGCCGGATCTCGATCGCGGCCGTCTGCTCATCCTCGAGGTCAACGCCGTGCCCGGCTGGCGTGCCCTGGCCGGGACGACGGGCGTCGACGTGGCCTCGGAAATCCTCCTCCATTTGAGAGATGCCCAGCGATGACGCCCTCAAACGCCTCGTCCCTCAGCCCGGGGCAACTCGCACAGATCGCCTGCCTGTTGGAAGTCTCCGCGCGGAAGCCGGGGAACGTTTACCCGGGACGTGGGTTCGTCGATGCCAACTTCGTGGATTTCCTCCTCAGCGCCTCCGTGATTGCCGCGCCACTCGATCGGGCCCGGGAGATTGGCGTCGGCGCTTCGATTCTCGAGGCCGTGGAGGCGACCTGCCGCGTCGTGGCGACCAACACCAACCTCGGGATGATCCTCCTTTTCGCCCCCCTGGCCGCCGTTCCGGAGGATCGTTCGCTCCAGGAGGGCGTGCCCAACGTCCTCGAGTCGACCACCATCGCCGACACCCGGCTCGTCTATCGAGCGATCCGCCACGCCCGGCCCGGCGGGCTCGGATCGGCCCCGGACCAGGACGTGGCCGATGAGCCGAGCGTGACCTTGGTCGAAGCCATGCGGCTGGCCGCCGACCGCGACCTCGTGGCCGCCCAATATGCAAATCAATTCGCAGACATGTTCGACCTTGCTCTCCCCGCCTTGCGAGCGGCCCTGGCCGAAGCGCGTCCGCTCGAGACGGCCATCGTCTCGGCCTATCTCACGGTTCTGGCGAACCGGCCTGACAGCCTGATCGCCCGTAAGCGAGGAAATGCCGAAGCCCGCCAGGCCGCGCAGCGTGCGGCCGAAGTCCTCACCGCCGGCTGGCCCGACACCCCCACCGGCCGCTCGCTCTGTGAGACGTTCGACGGCTGGCTCCGCGAGGAAGGGCACTCGCGGAACCCAGGGGCAACCGCCGACCTGATTGCGGCCGCCTTGTTCGCCGCTCTCCGAGATGGGACAATCAGGCTGCCGAGACCCGCCGGGGCCACGGCCTGGTCAATTGATTGATTGAGTCGTTTGAACGCAGTCCCAAAAAGGGAGTTTCACGGTCGTGTCCGATTCCCGCTACAAGGTCCGCGTCAGCAAGGATTACCTGGTCTTCTGCTCGGGGCACTTCATCACCTACCTCGGCGACCAGTGCGAGCGGATCCACGGCCATAACTACCGCGTGGCCGTCGAAGTGGAAGACGACCTCGATCAGAACCACTACGTTTTCGACTTCATCGCCCTCAAAGACCTGACACACGCGATCACCGACGAACTCGACCACCGGATGCTCCTGCCCACCGAGAGCACCCAGATCCTCCTCGAGGACGATGGACCGAACTGGCGGGTCCGCTACCAGGATCGCTACTGGAGTTTCCCTCGCAACGAGTGCGCCCTCCTGCCCATCGCCAACACCACGGCCGAGCTTCTGGCCAACTACATCGCCGGCCGGCTCCGCGAAGCCCTGACCTCGCGAGGACTCGCATTGCCTCGGGTCATGCGGGTTGAGGTGGAAGAGAGCTTCGGCCAATCGGCCGAAGTCGAGTGGCGGAAGTAGAGCAGGCCCCCCGCGTTACCCACATCGACTGGCTGGGATCGGTTCTCGGGCCTTTGTGTGCAGGCCGGAAGTCCGGGGGTCGGGGACGGCCCGATCGCACACTCTGGGACCCCCTGGGCGATAACCGCTTGAGCGGGCAAGCGCCACCCTACGCGCGGTCGTTCCGGCCAAAAGCGTTCGTGGGTCACCGCCCCGGCGCCTTCTCGCCTCCTTCAACCATTTTGAGAACTCGATCGAGCTTCGTCTCGAGCAAACTCAGGCGATATCAGGCTTTATGGCGTATGCCGAATGACAACATGGTGGCGATTGCATCCATATCATCCGTCGTAAAGCTTGAGGGCCCAAGGATTCAAGAGTTTCAATATCACGCACTCGTGCAAATACGTGCCGGAAACGTAACGGAGTACTATTAGAGTCTCGAGAAACGTCGTGCAGGCTGCTTCCGCTGCGACTGACAGCCTCCCTGCAGACATGTTTTCACGCTCAAAAATTCATGATGTTGTTGCTGCCATGCGAATACAGTTGGGCACAACAACTACATTTATCGAAACATGCAAATCTCACTGCCGAATTCGGACCGAGCAGCAAAAAACACAGATCGCGTTGACTCTACAAGAGAATTGACGCTTCTACGATCGCGGGGCAATGCAATTGCTCATTCTTCTGGATAGTAAAGGGCAAGAAAAAGAAAGATGACTCCTAGAACCAGTGCCACTACACTCACTCTACGCAGGACGCCTGGCGTGAATGGCACAAATCGGCCTATTAGTTCATACGAAGCTTTCGGGATAATCCTTTTGTTGATTTTGAGGATCGCATCGGTGAAGAAAAACTGGATCAATGCGCCGACAATGGCCATTATTCCCCAGCCAAGAAACGTAGAATCGTATTTCATTGGGTGTAACCCGCCGCCCGCTCTGTTGACTTTGTTCTCTGTCAACACTTTACGACGATAGGGGATGAAAAAAATGGCTCCCTTGCGGCAGAACATCGGTTACCACACCAGAATGTTCTCCCCGACCAAGGGAACCGCCATGATCATGAATCAAGAGCAGGCTCTCCTCAAGGCTCAAGTCCAACTCAATCAACTGATTGAATCAGTTCACTCGGCCGCCGCAGCCGCTTGGCGGATCCATCAGGTCGAACGCGATCTCATGGCGCAATTGCTCGATCTCGGATTGACCCTCTTGAATCTCTTCATCGCACACCACGGCGACGGGGACCTCGGAACGACGGCCGGGACCGTTGACGGCCGAACGGTGGTCCAACGACTCCCTCAGAAGCATGATCGCCGCTACGTTGCGATCTTTGGTGAACTTACTAGCCCTCGCGTGGTCTACGGCACCCGCGAGGGACAAAGGATCGAACGTGCTCCGCTCGACGAATCGCTCGGCCTGCCCGGAGGTGATTTCTCTTATGTCATCGAGGATTGGGCCCAGAGGTTTGGCCTCAAGGGATCGTTCGCCGAGGCGGCCGAATCGCTCCAGACCTTGCTCCGCCTGCGACTCGGCGTGCATACCCTCGAACGCATGAGCCAGGAGATGGCCGGCTCCGTGGTCCCGTTCCGGGAGGCGATCGAGCCGCCGCCGGCCGTGGACGAAGGGCCGATCCTGGTGGTCACCGCCGATGGCAAGGGGATCCCAATGCGTCGCCCGCCCCAGGAGGGCCCCAAGCCCCACCATCGCCGCACCAAGGGGGAGAAGGCGAACAAGAAACAGATGGCCTGCGTCGGTGCGGTTTACAGCATCAAGCCGTTCGTGCGGACCCCTAATGACGTCCTTGATGAGGTACTTCGCGACCGTTGCAGCGACGACCGCCCCGAGCCGACTCATAAGCACGTCTGGGCCGAGATGAGCCGCGACATCGAAGGCAAACCGATCGGCGCCAAGGATGCAATCTTCTGCGCCCTGTTCCAGGACTTGACGCTTCGCAACGTCGGCCACGACCGACCGGTGGTCTGTGTGATGGACGGTGAGCGCGCGTTGTGGGAAGCGCAACGGGTCTACTTCCCGGAAGCGGTGGGGATCTTGGACCTGTTTCATGTGATGGAACGGCTCTGGACCGCGGCCCATTGCTTCCACGCCGAAGGGAGCGACGATGCGGAGGCATTCGTCGCGGATCGACTCCGAGGATTGCTCGAAGGTCGTGTCGGCTACGTCATCGGCGGACTTCGCCAACGCTTGGCCAAGCATCAGCTCAAAGGCTCGCGTCGCAAGACGTTGACGTCGGTGATCACCTACCTGGAGAACAACCGGGAGCATTTGCGGTATGACGAATACCTGAAGGCTGGCTATCCGATTGGTAGCGGCGTGGCCGAAGGAGCATGCCGCCACTTGGTCAAAGATCGGCTGGAGCAAACGGGAATGCGCTGGACGGTTTCGGGTGCCCAAGCGATGCGCCATCTCCGTGCAACCTACCTGAATGATCAATGGGACGACTTCATAGAAAAACGGATCGATTGCGAGCAAACCAGGCTGTATGGGAAAAATGCGGCGTAGCGCTCTGCGGAACCTTTTGCGGACCCACTTAGTTTGACTTTTGCCGTTTTGACGACCTTGTCGTGCCAGCGCGCACCCTGATCCGAGGAGACCCCTTGCGACGGCGTCTCGGACCGGGCTTTTGAGCGTGGCAAGCGACTTGGCGGGGGTTCAGGCCGCGGGGGCAAGGCCGTTGAGCAGGAGTTGCCGGAATCCGGGCGTGAGCTTTTGGAACACCACGCGATCACCAGGGATCGCCAAAACCCATTCCAGCCACAACCAGCGGCGGACCGCCGTGATCGCATCCGAGAACGTTACATCACATTTGCCCGGCCAGTCCACGCCGCCGACCCGCGACCCGCGTCTCGGCAATCGGGAGTAAAGCCAGGTCACCAGGGTATACAGTCCGAACAGGCAGGGACCCACGCGCAGGACCGTGTCTCGACTCCAGCCACGCGTCGTCTCCATGCGGAGGTAAGAGCGAATTTCCTCGAAGGTGGTCTCGATGTTCCACCGCGCGGTGTAGGTCTCGATCAGCGACGTGACGCTCATCGTGGCGTCGGTCGTGAAGAAATATCCATCCCGGTGCGTGCCGTCCCGGTCGTGGACGAAGACCCAGCGCACGTTCACCAGGGGACGTCCTCCCTTGTACCAGAGTCCGGTCCCCGTCACGGTCTCGACACGACGTCGGCCGCCGCCGTACCAGGCGACTTCCAGGGCCTGTCGTTGCTGGCTCACCTTGACGACTTCCGCCGGGCCGGGCAACTTCGCTCCCTTAACCCGAGGACGTCCCAGGCCCGCGTATTGCGGTGGTGGCTCGACCAGGTTGGCATCGGGGTAAAACAAGCTGACGAGGGTCAGCCGCTTCGGGGTCCGTGCGGCCAGTTCCGCCAACTCGTGGGTCGCATAGCCGCCGTCGGCGGTGACGACCAGGGTCCGATCAGGGAACCATCGCATCAAGACACGAACCAACTGGCCGAGCAATTGGGGCGGTGTTTTGTGCCGTCGGCCGCACTTCGCGTTATCCTCCTTGGTTCGATACAGCGCGATCAACAGCGGCAAGGCCCAGCGTCGCGTGGCCCAGGGGACGGGGACGAGCAGGGCCAAGACGACCCACTTATGCCCCCAGCGGAACGCGGTGTAGGTGTGAGTCGAGCGAACCGGGTCGCGATGGCGTCCCTTACCGTAGACATGAGGGCCGGGATGCTCGGTGACTGTGTCGTCACCCGCCAGGAGGATCGGCCCGTGCGGCACGAAACTGGCGAGGACCGTGGCGATGTAGCGGCGAGCCAGGGCGGCGAGCGACCATCGGTCGCGCGAGAAGACGCGGTGATAGCTGCTGGGGTGCCCGGGCGCCAGGGTGCCCAGGACACGGAGCAGGTTGTTGATCGTGCGTCCGCCCAGAGTCAGGATCGCGGCCAGGGCCAGGAGGATGAACCGGCGATGGGCCGCCCGCGAGAAGGCGGGTTCGAGGGGGTCAAGAACGGTGCGGACCTGCTTGGGGAGTTGCTCGTGAATTCGTTCGAGCCTTCGCCGTGTGGCCCGCGCCTTGCGAGCCTGTCGCCGCCGGTTGGTCCGCAACCGCAAGCGAAGTTGCTTCACGGAGAGTCGCGCGCGAGTCCGATCGGTTAAACTGGTCATGGCGGCCTTCTTGTGTGCGAGGAAGGGCTCTGTGCATACCCCTCATTGCACCAGGGAGGCTCGCCACATTTGTATCCCAAAACGGCAAAAGTCAAGCTTAGTTGTACTACGGGCCAGACCTCGATGGCAGGCGGATCCTCCTGCGCACGAATGTGCAGATCATCGGTAGACGGTGACAGATAGCTTTGAAAAACGGGTGACAAACAGCGGTTCTCCCACACTCTCGATGATGGCGGCCCACTTATCATCGAGAGTGCGGGAGAACCCAAACCTCTCTGAACTTAACAGTAGGGGGGCGACCGAAACCGATGACACAAATCGTGGATGAATGTTGATCCATGCGTATTCATGTGGATACCGCCAGTCTTCGCGGCATTGTTCCATTTAAGCTGGCCCTGATTCGGTTGTGGCGGTAACGAACCATCAGTTGGCTAAGTGGGCAGAGGTTCCGTCAGCTTTTCTGAGAGTAAACGATCATTTTCAAGGCCCGAAAGGCCAGGAGGGCGCATTGCTGTCGTCGCACCAGAAGCGGGATATCGATCCAGTCCAGCATGTCCTGCGGCCCGAGCGTCGCTAGCTCATCCAAAGTCCATCCCTCGACACGCTCGCACAGGATCGAGGCCGCTGCTTGGCTGACGATGCACCCCTGCCCTTCGAAATAAACCGCCTCGACCCGAACTCCTCCCGCCAGTCTAACCTCCAGGTTTACCCAATCGCCGCACACAGCATTGCGTAGATGCTGCGTCGCTGACGGCGCGGTTAGACGCCCCCTGTGATAGGGAGATTCGAAGTGCGCCAGGAAGCTAGAGTCCTCAGCGTTTCGCATGGCCTAACCTGATTTTTCAATTTATGTGCACGAATGCCGATATGCTGTCATGGTTGCTCTACTGAGCGTTGCATAGAGAAGTAAACTTTTTGGATCACCCGATCAGACGGAACGAGTCGAGACCATTTCGCTCGTCGGGGATGACCATCCCACAGTAAAATCCGACCAACCAATCGCCGTGAGAAACCACCAGGATATTGGAGCAATCTGTCGACCATTAGTACGTCCGACTCGGCCCGTCGAACGTCTCCCGGAGCGATCGTGCCCTGCAACGGATGCCGTTCGAAGTCTCGTCGGGACGCATCACGAATACCAGAAGTCAGGCCTGGAGAACCAATCCGGAGTAGGGGCCGAGTAATCACGCCCGATCTCGCTCACAAGGAACTCTAGGCGATGTCCCTCGGGAAAAGACTTCCAATAGGTCGCGTGCCAGGGCGATTCAATGGAAAATTTCATGTCAGCACTAATGCAATTGTATCCTGTGATCCTAAGTTCACCGAAAACCTCGTTGATCCTCTCCCGGGAATACGCCTCGATGAACATCGAGAGCGTATTCCCGTCCTGCTCCAAAGTCCCCCAGTCGACAAATCTGCTCCAATCGGGATGAGACAAAGATTCCCAGTATTCTCCGCCCACCTCGGTCAAACCCACGAAGAGACGCTGGTCCTCCCCGCGAATGGAGTGCTCTAGCTGGTCAATCGACATCGAGAAGCGATCGCCATCTTTGTCGATTACTTCCAAAATACCACTAGCAATACAAGTCAATATGGCTTGAGCGAGCTGGCCGGCATCGAATTCATCGACCTCACGATTGAGGTCCTCCTCGAGAGTCTGTCGATCCCACGAAAGCTCCGTGAGATCTAACCTCGAAACGGCCAGCGTATCGAGCAACCAGCGAGGGAGCAGTGCCTGCCGTGATGTACTCATTCGTTGCATCAATCGATGAATGATTGCCAATGATCCTGTGGAAGTTCGCCCAATCTCGAAGGGAATGGCGGGGTGGGGGCCTGGCTATACTACGGACCGCATGTTCCCCGCTCGAATTGATTCTCCGGCCTCGAATTCTGATAGTCAAGACCTCGGCTGCGGGTGTCGTGACGCTACGGGGGCGAACGACGCGGCGGACCAATCAATTGGCAGAGATGACGAACTTACACTTCCTCTTGGTCACAGGACCGTTGGGTGTGTTCTCGCAGCAATTGCAGCAAAGTGCCGATCCCAACTTTCTTCCCGCAGGCGGCGCCTTCTTGGTACGCAGATAGAGGTAGTGATCGCCCCCCCCTGCTCCGCACGTCGTCGCGGCTGTTCTTTTGGAAGAGGCACCGCCGCTCGTGAGGTAAGGATATCGAGCGCGTAAAGCGGCGTCGGCGCTCGATTGGGGATAACCAGCGCAAGAGACCCAGCCTGGGAATTTGGTGGCGCAGGTATCCCGACACTGGGGATTCGGAGGATTGACTGGCCTGGGATCTGGCACGGGTTGAGGTTCAGGTTGTGGTTCGGGCTCGGTCGACGGGTCTGTGTCTTCGCAATTCAGCCAATAGAAGAGCGGGTCGAGGAGGTAGGGACCAATGAGATATTTCGAGAGACAGTAGGAGCCGAGTGTCGCGGCTGCTCCCACTGCGGCGACGGCTCCTGGGGGCGTGGCGACGAGTGGACCAGCGATAGTAGCGGCAGGCGCCTCAAGCAATCCGGTCAGCAGTCCCCAGGGATCGATGTGGTTTATAGGATTGCTGTCAACGTACTCGTAGAGATTCAGGCTCCCGGTGTCAATCCCCTCAGGATCACGCTGAAGCCATGTGCCGAGCCTTGGGTTGTAGTCGCGGTAGCGAACCCGATACAGGCCGGTCCCGGCGTCGCTGCGGGAACCTGCGAAGAGGGTCTCCCAGCCGAAGCTCGAACCGGACTGCGAGATGAACGCAGGCGTGAGGGTCTCCGGAATGCCGAACGCCTGATAGGCGTAGCGTTCCTGGACGGCTCCTGTGGTATTGGCCACAGCGACGATGTTCAGATTCGCGTCGTTCAGGGCGTAGAGCCGCTCGTCCAGGGTGCCGTTGTTGGCGGTGCTCCGGTCGCGAAGCACGAGGTCGTCGAGAGACATTCTGCCCCAGACGAACTGGCGATCAGGACTCGTCGAAACGGTCCCACCGCTGGCCAGCCGCTCCTCGACGACACGCCAGTCGGCGGTGTAGTAGGCATGGCGGGTCTGGGCGAGCATACCGCCGGAGAAATCTTGGCGGACGATCGGGAAGCGGCGGCCGTCGTAGGCGTTGACTTGCACCGTCACGCCCGAGGTGCGGTCGACGAACCGGACCGGTCGGTTCCACGCGTCGTAGGTGACGGTGTAGGATTGGGTCATATTGTTCGGCTGGAGGACGGTCGTCATGTTGCCCGCGGCGTCGTAGGCCGGGGCCGCCCAAGCCGGGCCCGTGGTCTCGGTGACTGCGGTGATCTCATTGACCGTGTTCGCCGTGCGGCTTTGAACCAAGTCCAAAGTACCGTCGCCGTTGTCGTCCTCGTTGAAGTTTGCCCAGTTGCCGCTGGAGTCTAACGACCAGTTCTGAGCGAACGTCATGCCGGCGATCGTGGTCTGGTTCGTCGAGAGTGTACCTCGCTGCATCGTCGCCACGCGGTACAGGCAGTCGTACGAGTAGAGCTCATCGAAGCTCCGGCCCAGAGTTTCGGCGACGGTATTCTGTCGCCAAAGGCGATTGCCAGCTCGATCGTACCCGTAATGGATGCGGTCGGCATCGGCGTCGGTACCGTAGTTGTACCAACGGTTGTCCTTGATCCGGCCGAAGCGGTCGAATCCGGAATAGATGTCGCCGGTGTCGGGGTCATTGCCGCCGGAGAGGTCGATGAGGGTGAATTGGATCTGGGGTTGGGGGTGATCGACTTCAACGACCGTGACCGCCCCGAGGTAAGAGTAGTCGGCAAGGTGAGTGATGCCGTCATCGTCGATGAGTGACGCGATGCGAGAGGCAGCATCACTTGTGCCGCCGGCCGTGCCGTAGTCGAATGTCAATACACGGCCGTCGGGGTAGGTGAGCGAGGTTGGCCGGATGGTATTGGATGATCCATCGGCATATCCGTATCGGACGTTGGGCGAGGTGAATAAATCGGCCGCACCGGAGTGCTCCTGGTAATCGGCAATCAATTGGGCGAAGTCATTGAACGCGAACTGGGCCTGGTTGACGACGTTCCCTTGGCCGGCGGTGGCGTTGTCATAGCTAGTGATGGTTTGTATCATGCCTCGGACTTCGTAGGCCATCTGGATCCGCAGCACTGCGCCATCCATGCCAGAGCCGAGCGTGGTGATTCGATCCTCCACCTGGCGTCCCAGGAGATCATAATCGTACGAGTGGATCGTACCGTTCTGGTCGGTGAGCGACGTGACTTCCTGTTGGCGGTCGTAGGTGAAGGCTATTTGGTCGTTGCCGACAACCGAGTCGGGGTAGACTTCATACCTCTTGAGTGTACTCGTCGCGACATCGGAATCCGCGAGCGTGGTGCCATAGACGTAGGTCGTCGTCTGGTCTCCGGTGGCGGGGTTGACGACGGTGAGAGTTGCGACCTGCCCATCGGGCGTATAGGTCCAGGTCGTCGTACGGTCCTGGTCCGGGCTTCCGTTAGTCGGGACGCCGTCGACATAATTCTCAATGAGCGTGATCCGGCGACCAGCGTCGTCGAAGGTGGTGTGGTCCACACGGCCGTTCGGATCAATCGTTTGATACTCCTCACCTCGGTCATTGTAGGCGACCGTGGTGACCAAAACGGTGTCGGAGCTGGCCGGGATCGTGGCGAAGCGGGCGAGGTCCGTACCGCCGTTTGTTCCGTAACTAGCCAACGCTACGATCTGGCCCAAGGGATCGGGATACCCGGCCGAGTACGTGACACGAGCATTGGGCGTTGTAGAAGGATTGCCCAGTGGCCCGACCTGGGATGAAGGTGCGTTGTGATAGCGACGACGAGTGGTAAATTGAGTGATATTGTTGGCGTCGTCGTAAACGTTCTCGTTCTGTTCCAGGATCGTGTTATTGGCAACGCTCTGGACGTCAGAATACGTCACGTCGCTGCCGAAGCCCTCGTAACGCGTCGTCGGGCGGCCAAGGCCGTCATAAATAGTCTTGGTGAAGAGTTGAGATCCGGCGGGTTGTTCCTTGATGGGGTTGTTCGCGGTGTCGTACCAGGTGTTGGAGATCAGCGTGTTGCCAACGGTGCCCGTGGATGGGTCGACGCCATAGGTGATCGTCTGGTAAACCCGGCCGCGGTCATCGTACTTGGTCTCGCTCCGTGCAACGAGGTTGCCGGAGGCCGTCGTATCGTAGCGATCGGTCCGGGTGACGCGGTCCAGGCTGTCATAAGACTGCTTTTGATAGAAGTCGACCTCGCCGTCGACGTCGGTCTGACGATTCCGCCAGTCGTACAGGTAAGTGGTGACGCGGGTCGTGGTGGCATCGACATACTGCGTCACTCGCGTGAGGTTGTTGTCCCCGCCGGACTGGCCGTCGTCGTACTGACCTTCGGTCACGACCACCATGTTGTTGCCGGCCGCACCGCCACCCGTCGGATCGGTCTCGGTCGCCCCCGTGTCGTCCGTGCCGACGTACGTCGCGATGACGTTATCCCGTGTGTCGAAGACGTCGAACGTGATCGTCCCACCCGGGGAGACGGTTCGGTTATGACGCTTCATTGCATCGTAGCCGAAGTCGGTCTCGTCGTAGTTAGTTCCTGGCGAGCCCGCGCCAGTGACGGGAATCGTGTGGTACACCCTCTGCGAGGCGATCAGGCAGCAGTCGGTGTACTGAGAGGTCGTCCAGCGAACGTAGGAGGACTGGGGAAAACTGTCGGTTGGCTGCAAACGGCCGGACGTTAACGAGCGTGTGGCCTGGATTTGCTCCAGCGTGTTTCCCCCCGCGTTCCGCTTGGTGATCGCCACCGGGTTGATCAGTATGTACGTGTAGTTGGGGGCCGTCCCCGTCGCGTACCCCTGGCCCGTCCAGACCTGGTAGGTTGCATCCTGATAGACAATCCACGTCGCGCGGCGAACGTTAGTCGCCGTGCCGCCCAGATCGATCGTGTGCCAGGGGCCAAGGGCCTGCGTCCGACGGCCGAGGTCATCGGACTGGTAGTCTGTGATCAGGTTCAGGCCACCGCCGGTGGGCGTGTTCCAGCCGACCGGCGAGCCGGATGTTTGGGACGTGTCAACGTCATCGATCCGCCGGGCCAGTGCCCCGGTTGGGATGTTGTAGACGAAGGCGGTGATGAAGCCCCGTTCGTCCGTCGACCAGGTCCCATTCCCAAAAATGTCGTAATAGTCCAGGGTCGTCGCCGAGGTGCCCGAGCCATTCTGGGACGTTGGGACGGCTGGCAACGTGGTCGTCTTTTGCTGGACCTGTGTTGTCCCAGCGTACCAGGTGTAGGCGTAGGTGGTCGAGGCGGCCCCCGTGCCATCGTCGTTGCGGTAGACCGTGAGGTTCGCAACCGGGTAGACCGTTGAGTCCCCGGCCGTCCGCGACGTATAGGCGTAGCTGCGCAAGACCACCGCCGTCCCGGCGCTGCCCTGCTGAATCTTCTCCCGCCACACGTACCCTCGGGCCGCGCCCGAACCGGTAGCCGTGTAGTAATCCGTCAACTGGATCAAGCCGGCATTGGCGTTGAGCGCCACGCCCAGATTGGGGGACGAATCGTTATACGCGACGATCGCCGAAGGGTTGGCCGCGAGCGTCTGATGGGCCTCGGAGTCGAACTCGAAATAATTGACCCAGGAGTCGGTGCCCGACGTTAGCTTCTTGAGAAGGATCTGGCCAATGTAGTTCGTGTAAACGACGTTCTGGCTGCCGTCCGGCCGGGTCTCGACCGTCTTCATCGCCCAGTTGTTGTAGTCGTCCGTGTTGCCGCTAGATGTGAAGGCGAAGGTATAAGTCCGCGAACCGCCGTCGAGCGATTCCAGAGTTACCCGCTGGTTGGAATCGTATTGCAGGTACTGATCGGCGTACTGGGCGAGTACGGTGTCGGCGATGCTCAACGGGTCGAGCCCATCGGCGATCATGGTGGCGTAAGTATTCGGTTTGACGACATATTTCAGGCCGTGGCCGAATCCGTTGGGATCGCCAGTCAAGTAATAACGGTAGTAATGAATCTGAATGTCGGCCCATCCAACGCCTTGGGGTACCTGGAGGCGTACCCGCTTCAGATCGCCCAGGCCACCGTGAGCTTCGCCGGCAGCGTAATACTCATAGGCGACCTTCCGGATCTCGCTCCAGGCTCCACCGTCGACCCGGTTGCGGAGCGTGAGTTCCGTGGTCCTCCCTTCTCCGTTGTAGGAATAGAAGAACGACTGGAAAGTCGTGACGCCGTCCTGCGTCGCGCTGCGCTGGATCTCGGTGATGCGGTCGCCGCCGGAGTACGAGACGGCCCGGGTCTCCTGGCCGGCGGGGGTGACGTGGCTGCGGAACATGCCGACTGGCTGGGCCCCCTGGTCGAAATCGTGGAACGTCCACCGCTCGCCGGTCGGGAGGCCAAGCGTGAAGACGTGTCCTACGGTGTCGTGGCTCAGGGTCGACTTGGCCCCGTAACGGCCCGCGTAGGAACCGCCGACTGAATCGAACCAGAGCGTCTGGCGCGTACCTCGCACCACCGTGATCGATCCGTCTGCGCGTTCGATCAGGTACGGCCACTGCTCGACGAGCCAGTTGTAGCCGTTGCCGAAGTCGGCGCTGGACGAAAGCTGGTTGCAGTAGACGCGCCGGTGCTGCCAGGTTTTGCCGAATCCCCCAGCCTCTAGGTCGGTGACCGCGATCTGAACCTCCCCGTCGGAATAGCGGACCGGTGCCTCGCTGCATCCGCAATCGCAGCACTCGGGGTCGCTTTCGCAAGGAGGCGTCGGGGGCGGTTCCGGGGGAGGGGGAGGGGGACTCGGCGTGAAGAACTCGTCACCTGCCTTGGAGATCGCACTCTTCAAGGCCGCTGACGTCCCCGCCATCGTATCACGGCCGAGGTCGCCGCCTCCCGATGCGAGGCGAGGCCAGGCCAGGCCAAACCGCTTGGCGTACCAGAACTCGTCCCGGTGCCTACGGGCCATCAGGTACGCCCGCTCCTCCTCGACACTGGCCCGTCGCGACTCGAACACCTGCCAGGCGTGCGCCCACAGGCCCTCGGGATGGTCCGGCAGCGCCTCGGCGTGCCGCCGCCGGCCCAGCTCGACCCACGCCTCCCAGACCCCATGAGTGAAGTTCTTGCGAGCGAACCGGATCTCGTTCGCCGCCAGCTGCCCGCGCGGGACCTCGTAGTCGAAAGACCGCCGGAAGCGGTGCCCGACCACCGGCTCCGGGTCGTGCAGGACGGGGTGGCCCATAAGCCAGCATTTGAGGCTGAAGTCGACGTCCTCGACGCCCCAGGCCCGCATGTCGGGGTCGAAGCCCCAAAGCGTCTCGTACAGCTCCCGCGACACCGCGAAGGCGCAACCAATCGCCGCCGGCGACTCGTAGAACGTCCTCGCGCCCTCCCGGACGACGCGCATCGCCGAAAGCGGAAGCCAGGCGCTGCGCAACGTCTCGAGGTCCGCCCGATAGCCCTGCCCGAGCGACGCCGCCGCGTTCCGCCAGCGGTCCACGTCTAGCGAGACGATCGTCGGCGTCACCACCGCCCGGCCGCGCAGGAGCTCCACGTCCTCGACGAGCTGACGCAACGCCCCCCGCTCCGGCTTGGCGTGGCCGTCGAGAAAGATCAGCACCTGGCCGGAGGCCGCACGGGCCCCCCGGTCCTTGGTGGGCGAAGGGCCGAGGCGTTCCGCGTTCCTGAGGACGCGCAGCCGGGGGAATCGTCGCTCGACTTCCTCGACCGATCCGTCCCAGGACGCGTCGTCGACGACGACGATTTCATAGTCTATTCCCGAGCACGTCTCGACGCAGGACCGGACGGTCCTCGTCAGTGCCTCGCCGTCGTTGAACGTGGCGATCACGATACTGGCGCGCATCGTCGACTCCTGGGAGATGTGGCAGGGGCACTGCGGCGGACGTCGCAACGGGGCAACCAAGCCAAAGTTAGCCAAGTCGAACGTGGCGAGCAAGGGAATTCAAAAAAGATCGTGGTCAACGCTGCATAAGGCGACTATCTTCATGTAGTTGCATCGGTTCAAAAAACAATAGCTATTCGCGGCCATGTCGATACTTGACCGACCGGAGCTAAATCGAGCATTCTCAAGGCAAGGCCGATCGATGTTCGTCGACGGCGACTCGCCGCCTCACGCACCATCGAGCCAATACAGTGAGCTATTGCAATTATGTTGCATTGTCGCATGGACGAACGGGGTCCACCATCCTTACGCGAATGCTGAGGGCGCACTCGCGCATCGTCGACTACCAGGAACTCTTCAACGTCGACTACCAGGCGGAATTCCGACGCAGTTCGGACCGCGCCCGGTCGCTCCGCTACTGGCTGGACACGGTCGATCGTCGCAAGCTCCGAGGGCCCGCCCCGGCGGCGGACCTGGCGAGCGTCGACGAGGCCGCGATCCTCGACGTGCTGGTCTGGCGCGACGGCTACGCCCCAGATGTCCGCGCCGTCGGATTCAAGCTGCTGCATTACCAAATGAAGCACGACGGCCACTTCCCTCGGCTCCGCGACCGCCTGGCCGAACGGCTACCGCATGTCCGGGCCGTCGTCCTCACCCGCCGCAACCTCCTGAGGCAGCATCTCTCGCATGTCACGGCCCACCGCGTCGGCCAGTGGCACATCGCCGACGGCTCCCAGCGGCGGCCGCGGCCCGTCGTGCGATTCACGCCCCAGGAGCTTGTCCACGCGTTCGAGTACGTCGAACGCACCGAGTCGGACCTGTCGGCCATGGCCGCCGCGGCACATCGCCGACTGGACCTCGTCTACGAGGACTTGACCCGCGACTTCGAGGGCTGCTGGCGTCGACTCCAACGCTTCCTCGACGCGCCGGAGGAGCCGCTGCCCGATTTGAGACTGGTCAAGATCGAGCACCGCACGCTCCGCGAGGCGATCGCAAACTACGACGAGCTTGCGGAACGTTTCCGCGACACCCGCTGGGCGGGCTGTTTCGATGAATAAAGGCCGTCGCGACTTCCAATTCGGAAAAGGCATTATATGTATGTGCCCGTCGTGTTGCACGTGCGGACTAACGTCGACTGGGGGAGCATGACCGAGGAGAACTTCCTCCGGCAGGAGGAGTTCTCGAATTCGGTGCGATCCTTGTCCGACGCCCAGAAGGAGGAGTTTCTGCGGGCGATCCGCCTGTGGAACCGCACCTTCGGCATGTCGTACTTCGCCTACCGCCAGGGGCTGAAGGAGATCGCCGAACTCAGCTGGACGCGGGTCCGAAACCTGGACCTTGTTCTTCGCCGCCCGGAATTGTTCCCGGCCCTGGAGGGCCTGGACCCGTGCATCCTGATGCCCGTGGACGACGACGACTGGTTCCACCCCGATGCAGCCGACGTCCTGCGGCGGTCATGGAGCCCCGGCTTCGATGCGTTCCACTGGCCCGACGGCCTGTACCGGTCCGTGCCCTTCCAGGAACGCTTTGACCGGCCAGCCGCCCAGGTGCGGCTCGTCGTGCGGCGCTGGGACAGCGACTTCACGACCAATGGCTATGCGATCACCCGCAAAGGGCTGGCGGCCGTCCCCGGGCCGATGAGAAAGAGGGTCCTGGCGTTCCACTGGGCCGCAGGCAAAGCATTTCACCGCGAGGGCGTCGAGCGATGTTTCGTCGACCAGGTTCTGAGCGCGTCCAACAAGTCACTGGCGTCGGCAACGAACTTGAAGGCCCTGGTCGACCGCCCGCTCGTCCTGCGAAACGTCCCGCACCTGCGGAGGCGGACCGAAGTGATCCCGCCCGCCTTACAATGGGCCGCGGACTACATCGCCCGGACGGAGCGGCTCAACGAGGAGTTGTGCCATGGGTTGACGGTTTGACGACGCGATCGGCGAACAGGAGAACGGACGATGTTCGATTCCAATCCGCAAGGGGCGTTTCTCAACATCGACCCTGAGCTCCAACCGACCCTCAACCACCGCTCGGGCTGGGCGTTCGCCCTGGAGGGTTTGGCCCCGCTCCACAACCCCCGCGGCGTCCTCTTCGATGGCTTCGTCGAGCGGACCTTCAGCTGGGTGGAGCGGTTCGAACGCCGACGCGGCCGCATCCCTTACCGGGAGCCGTGGATCGGCTTCGTCCACAACCCCCCCGGCGTTCCCCGCTGGCACGACTACCAGAGCTCGCCACAGGCCATTCTCGAACGAGAGTCCTTCCGGGAGAGCCTCCCCTACTGCCTGGGCCTTTTCACCCTGTCGGAATACCTCCGGCGATGGCTCGCGCTCCGGGTCCCCGTCCCGGTCGGCAGCCTGATCCATCCCACCGAGGTTCCGCTCGTCCGCTTCTCGCGCGACGCGTTCCTCGACGAACCTCAACCCGCCGTGATCCAGGTCGGCTGGTGGCTGCGCCGGCTGCATTCGATCCATCGCCTCCGGGCCGGTCGATATCGCAAGGTCATGCTGGCGGTCACCCACCGCTATTTCCAGGACATGCTCCGACGCGACCGCGAGCAGTCGCCGTTGACCGGCGAGCAGCTCGCGAGCGTCGAGGTCTCACCGTTCGTCCCCCACGAGGAGTACGACCGACTGCTCTCGCGAAGCGTCGTGTTCTGCGACCTCATCGACAGCAGCGCGAACAACATCGTCATCGAGTGCATGGCCCGCGACACGCCGATCCTCGTCAACCGCCTGCCTGCCGTCGAGGAGTACCTGGGCCGCGACTATCCCTTGTTCTTCTCCACGCTCGACGAGGCGGCCGAGAAGCTCGCGCGCAAGGAGTCGATTCTCGCGGCCCACGACTATCTTCGAGGCTTGTCGAAAGGGCAATTCTCGCAGCACGCCTTCCGGGAGTCGCTGCTACGGTCGGAGGTGTACCGCCTGGCAGGACTGGCGTCCAGACACGTCGCCGACCTCGCGGGACCCGCCCTGGGCGACGGTGTCGGTAGACTATGTGTGCCCGGCCTGATCCTGAAGCTGTCGCGGGCCGCATCCGGGGAAGTCTATGTCGAAGGCGCGGCGTTCGAGGCGGCCGAGGCCGGCCTCGGTACCGCCGAAGCGCGGGTGTTCCAGGGGTTGGTCTGTGGGCTGTCCCTCGCCGCCGTGCGTCGGCTGACGCCCCGCGACGTGGCCTGCCGCCTCGGGCCGGGGCAATCCGCCGAAGCCGGCCGCCTCCATGACGCTCTGTCGCTCGCGCTGGCCCGCTTGTGACGAAGGTCCCGGCCTTGACGGTTCGGCGTCGATTTAGGTCGAACGATAGATCCGCCGCGACCAGTGGGCCTTCGTTGTGACCATGTTCTCGACGTAGTACCGCTCCTCTGCCGTGACCTCCGCCGAGTACCAGGGGGTGTGCCGGACAGTGTAGGGCCGGTCGCACCGGATCGCTGGCGCGGTCCAGGCGTCGGCGTCGAACGCCGTCACAGAGCGGTACAGGGCGAGCGTGGTATCGATGGCGGCCCGGAAATGGCCGGCGTCGAGCCGTCGGGACCAGAATTGTCGCTCCCAGCCGACGACCTGGTCCCGCCACGGGCGATCGCCAGGGATATCGTCGATCTCGAGCGAAGGGCCGCACTTGATCGCCCAGGGGTGGGCGTCCAGGGCCCTCCGCAGGACTTCGAACAAGTCCGCGGGGCAGCCGGAGAGGTCCAGGTCCGGGTCGCTGACCGCGTAGTACGGGCCACCTTCGAATACCAATCCGGTCAGCCAGGGGGCGTGCTTCCCGAGGTGCTCGCCCAGTCGCACAACCTCGACGTCGACGCGGCCGAGGTAGTTAAGCAGCGGCGGATACGTCGAGGCGTTGTCCACAACGACCGGTCGCACACCGGGGAAACGCCCCAGCTGCTCGATCATCGTTGACAGGCAGGTCAATCGGTTGTGGCTTATGAGGAATACGGGGATCATGGCTCGGCTCCGTGGCCCTGGCGCGGCGCATCACGACGCGAAACTGGATCGAGGCGCTCCGTCCGGGCGGTGTGTTCTTCGACGCAGTTCAAGGACGGCGGCGCGATTAAGTTTCAGCCTTGGGATTGGGATGCAGCCCCGGCCGAGCTCGAGGCCCCTCTCACCGTTGCATGTTTTCTTCGCGCTTCTCTTCCAAGTGGACTCGTCATGGACGTCGGTACGGCTGGCCCGTGCGCAAGACGTCACGAGGCAGGGGCGGGTAGGAGTCGCACGACCCGTCGACCACCTCGACGAACAGGCCGCTTCTTTCGTGTCGTGCCAGGTTGCTCTCGACCTGCTTATGCCAGATCGCTGCCAACGACTCCGGCGTCGGCGGATCGTCGACGTACATGGTGGGTCGGAAGAGGCCCAGGTCGACCGCGAGCGTGTGCGGGGGCCGATAGATCACGATCGCTCGATGCCGCCAGTCCGGATGGTCGGCCAGTAGGCTGGCGACGACCGGGTCCAGAAAGACCTGCCACTGGTTGAGGATGATCGGCGCCTTGGATCGTTCGATCGCCTTCAGGACGCTATTGGAATCGTTGGTCTCCTTCCCGAAGAACGGTCCGAAAGCCTCGGCCCCCTCGCCGACACCGAAGCGTTCGCGGAAGAAGCCGCCGCTTGGATGCAACAAACGACGTATCAGCGTCTTTTTGCCCGTTGCCGAAAGCCCGTATATCGACAAGTGCGTTTTCATTCTTGAAAATCCGTCCCTGAAACCGGAGGTAGAGGACGCGGATTTGAAGAATTCAGCATCCCCGGCGGATGGTCCGTCCAACAGCCGATCGGAGCATGGCCTGGATCGGACCTCGCGGACTACTCTACAGGAACGCTGACGAAACAACTTCCCGGAATCGGACCACCCGGCTCCCCACAAATCAGGAAATTGTTTCGTCAGCGTTCCCAATCGTCGCGGTCGCCGGACCAGTGGCCGCCCACACTTGCGACCCAGATCCAACAGCGGAGGGAATCACCTCGGCCTTCAATGGGAGTTTCGAGGCTGGATAGGAGTCGACAATCATCGGAACAGAAAGTCGGGTTAAGTCACACGAGACGCTTCCTGGCCGCCTGACTCGATCAAGGTGATTGCCCGATTTGTTGCCTCCCTCATGCTCACATAAATCTCATCGGCTCCCGTTCCGAAGTCTTCTGGCCCTGGTGTGGTGACACCGAACCCCTGATCCGGCCGCCACTCGATCGAGAGCGGGAGACGCCCATCCTTTCGATCCACGAACAGGAACCACGGCCCCTTCTCGTTGGCCGGCTCCTCCAAGGTGATGGGCAGACCGGGAAATCGTTTGAATTTCATGATTTTTAAATCAAATAGGAGTTACGCAGTAGTGGCCGTGCGTCCATATCGCGCCGTTCGTCTTGTGACGTTACGCTGGACCTGATGAGCGACCCCAAATGCCGCGACACCGACTACATCGATTTTCTGATCGCCAGCCCCAGATCCTTCACTTGTACAGAGGCCGCCAGCGTGCAGCCCGAATCAAACGACCCGCCGGCCCACGACGCCTTCACCCGGCTCCTTCACCGCCTCGAACCCGATCCGGAAACACTCTGGCGTGAGGCCGAACCCTCGGTGACGAAGACCCGGGGTGTTCTGGTCATCGACGATTCGACCCTGGATAAACCTTATGCCAGGAAGATGGAACTCGTCAGCCGCCACTGGTCGGGTAAGCACAAGCGGGTTGTTATGGGGATCAATTTGATCACCCTGTTGTGGACCGACGGGGACCGGAACATCCCCTGCGATTACCGTCTCTATGACAAGGGGAACGACGGCCTGACCAAGAACGATCACATGCAGACGATGCTCGCAACCGCCCACACCCGAGGCTTTGAGCCGGCCTGTGTGATCTTCGACAGCTGGTACAGCGGCCTAGAGAATCTCAAGACGATTCGCGGCTTGGGATGGCGATGGTTGACGCAGTTGAAGGTCAATCGCAAGGTGAACCTCAACCGCCAAGGCTTGCGGGCGGTGAGCGAGACAGCGATCAGCGCCGAGGGGACAGTCGTCTGGCTGGAGGGCTACGGACCGGTGCGGGTTTTCAAGGTCGTCTCCCAACACGGGGACATTGAATACTGGGCGACTGGAGACGTGGCCATGACAGAGTTGGAGCGATTGGTGCACGCTGAGAAGTGCTGGGCGATCGAGGAATATCACCGAACATTGAAGCAATGCTGCGGTGTGGAACGAGCGCAGGTCCGTGCCGGACGAGCGCAGCGGAATCACGTTGGGCTGGCGATCCGAGCCTTCCTGCGTCTGTCGCATCATTTCTTCACTACAGGTGTAAGTTGCTACGAGGCCAAGGCTGGGATCGTCCGGAGTGCGGTCAGGGCATACATCGCCGACCCACTGTACAATTTTTCATGACTGCGTAACTCCTATCAAAATTCAATCATTTTAATTTAATTGAATTGCGGGCGGGTCGCCCGCGGTCCCAGGGGGGGGAAGTTGTGAGCTTACGCGGATCTGGGTACGGAGCGTCTCCGGACAAATCTGGGCCAGTTCCCGACTCCCGATTCGCCCATCGTGTAAGGCCGAACCCACCAGCACCGCCGCAGCGCCTGCCTCGGCCAAGGAGCGAAGCTCATCGACACATGAGATCCCTCCTCCGACCGTGATCTCCACATCGGGACCGGCCAGGGCGAGGTGTCGGAGGAGTGGCTCGGTCCCGATCCCTCGGCCAAGACCGACGCGGGCCAGGTCCAGAAGTAGGAACCTGCGTACTCCTAGAGCGATCGCTTCTTCGGCAATCGCTTCAGGCGCATTCACACTCCACTCCACATGATCAGCGGTGAGTGGCCTCCCCTCGCGAAGATCGAGGCTGAAGACAATCCGCTGTGGGCCGACCGTCTCGACGATGGCCCGGAGCGCCTCGGGTCCGTGTACGGTCTCCAGACCCACCAGGATCGTGGGAACGCCGGCGTCGAGCAGGGGGGGGAGTGAGGAGACGTCACGCACGCCGGCATCGACCCATGCGGAGAGCCCCATTTCCGCCAAACCGTGATAAAGGGGCAAATTCGGACCAGCGCCGGCGATCGCGTCGAGATCGGCGAGGTACACTTCGCAGAACCCGAGTTGAGCGTGCAAGGCGCGGGCCAGGCCGATGGGGTCGGCGGCTGGGTGCAGAACACTCGCCAGCGGCCGATAATGGGCACGATCGCCACCAACAGCGTGGACGGCGCGTCCTTCCTTGAGGTCGAGGACGGGAATCACCCGCAAGGGCATGGGCGAGAGTGCTCCTTTTTTTCGATGAAGACGTGGATCACAGTCCTGGTTGCAGAGTGGGTGACCGGCGGAGGGATGGCCGGGGCGGACTTACCTCCGTCCTGGGCCGCCGAGGGGAGCGCGATGCGCAGGGCGATCGCATCCGACTTCGCCAGCGTGCCCGGTGTCCACGTGCTCATGACCCTCGACGCCCGACTCCCCGACGAACCCGGCCCGTGGACGACCCTCCGGATCGGTTGCGAGCAGGAGAGCACCGAATGGGCTCGACACGCGGCCGAGTCCGATTGGACGGTACTCATCGCTCCCGAGACCGGGGGCACCCTGGCCGATTGTAGCCGGACCCTGGCGCTCCGGGGAGGCCGCTCGCTCGGTTCCACTCCTGAGGCGATCGAACTGGCCGGCGATAAGCTCAGGCTGGCGGCCCATCTCAGCGAACGTGGGATCAGAACGCCGGTATCTCGGCGGGTCGTTCCCTCACGCCCGCTTCCCTCGGACGTCTCCTACCCCGCGGTTCTCAAACCGATCGACGGCGCGGGGTCACTCGACACGTTTTTGATTCCGGAACCCGCGTTGGTCCCCGACGATGCGAAGGCACTTCCCGAAGCGATCCTGCAACCGTACCTCCCGGGAATCCCCTCGAGCGCGACCTTCCTGATTGGACCCGAGAACAAGGCGCGGTTGATCGGGATCGGCCGCCAGCGAATGGAAATCCAGGAAGGACGATTCGTCTATCGAGGGGGAATTTTACCGGATCACGAAGCATCCCCCGCGCCGGTCCTGGCGCAGGCGGTCGAGTCAATCCCTGGGCTCCGTGGCTGGGTTGGAGTCGATTTCCTCCGCGACGAGGACAATAAAACCGTCACAATCCTCGAAATTAATCCCAGGCCGACGACCTCGATCGTCGGACTGGCGCGGATTTTGCCCCCGGGACTGTTGGCGAAAGCCTGGATCGACACCGTCGAGGGGACTCACGCGCAGGCTGACTGGCCACTGGAAGCCATCGTCCGGTCGAAAAATTCCGTGACCTTCGACACGGATGGCACAATTGATCGTATGAGAGAGAGGGAGGCCAGCCGTGACTGAATCGAACGGATCCTGGATTGCGCTCGATATTGGAGGAGCGAATATCAAGGCCGCCCACGAGTCTGGGCAGGCCCGAACGCTCCCGTTCGAACTCTGGAAACGGCCCGACGAGCTCGACGAAATTCTGGCGAGGCTCGCCACCACGTTCCCACCGAGTGATCGAGTCGCGCTGACGATGACGGCCGAGCTCTGCGACTGCTATCCCACGAAAGCCGTTGGGGTCAACGCCGTGCTCGACGCCACGCTCGAAGCCTTCGGCGAACGGCCGGTCCACGTCTGGGGGACCGACGGGCGCTTTCACGACGTCGAGTCGATCCGCCGGCAACCACTGCTGGCCGCGGCGGCCAACTGGCTGGCGCTGGCCAACGTCGCGGCGCGACTCGTCCCGGATCACACGGGGATCCTGATCGACATCGGGTCGACGACCACCGACCTGATTCCGTTACAAGCGGGGCGAGCCGCCGCCCGAGGACAAACCGATACGGAGCGGTTGCAGACCGGGGAACTCGTCTATGCAGGGGTGCGTCGCACGCCACTTTGTGCTCTGGCGACCGAGTTGCCATTCCGGGGCGAGCCTACCGGCCTCGCGGCGGAGTTCTTTGCCTCGACGCTCGACGTCTACCTGACCTTGCGCGAGGTCGCCCCCGACCCCAAGGACCACTCGACCGCGGACGGGCGAGCGGCTACGGCCGATGCCGCACGGGACCGCCTGGCGAGGATGATCGGGGCCGACCGCGACAGCTTCTCGTACGAGGACGCCGAAGCCTTCGCCTGGGCTGCCGACGAATGCCTCTTGGGTCGGCTCACAGCCGCCGTCGAACGTGCCTGTCTCGCGACCGTCGGCCGGCCCGAGGCCGCCGTCGTCTCGGGTTCGGGAGGATTCGTCGCCCAGCGACTGGCTCGTCGCGTCATCAAACCGGGAGGGCCGATCGTCAACCTCGACCAGGCCTGGGGACCAATCGCCTCGAGTTCCGGCTGCGCCTATGCCCTGCTGGTCCTTGCCCAGGAACAACTCGGCAAAAAGATCATGAACCAGGCGGGCGTGGTGTGAGCCGTCGGCCCGTCGTCATCAAGGTCGGCGGCAGCCTGCTCGACTGGCCCGAACTCCGAACAACTCTCGAACGCGAACTCGAAGCCCGACAAGCCGAACCGTTGGTGATCGTGATCGGCGGCGGTGCCGTCACCGACGTCGTTCGCGATCTCGACCAGGTTCACACGCTCGGCCAGGAGCGTTCGCACGCCCTCGCACTGCGATCGCTCGACCTGACCGCGCATCTACTCACCGCGATCGTACCGACGCTGGTCGTGGTTGACCGGATCGAGTCGCTCAACGCCGTCTGGACCGAGTCGAAGGTTCCGATCCTCGCTCCTCGGATCTTCCTCGACGAGGTCGATGCCCGGTCGGCCGACCCAATCCCCCACGCCTGGGAAGCGACCTCCGACTCGATCGCGGCCCGGGTCGCAGTCTACCTCGACAGCCCAGAGCTGGTCCTCGTGAAAAGCGCGCCGCTCCCGCATGGGGCTAACCGGCGAGGGGCCGCTCAGCTTGGCCTCGTCGATCCGCTTTTCCCCGACTCCGCGCGTCGACTCGCGCGCGTCTTTTATCTCAACCTCCGCGACTCGCCTCCGATCCCGATCCTTCTGCCCCCTTGATCTGCGCGAGCTCATCACCTTGACGAGGGGACCTCCGCGTAAGAGAATCCAGAGGCGCGGCCGGATCAACGATGAGGCAGTGCGGTCCCTTCGATCCATCGCGTCCTCCCTGTCCCTCTTGTTCCTCCTCTCTCAAAAGCTTGGTGCTGACGAATGGCTCGTCCCGAACTCGTTCCCCTCGACCGTACCGAAGTCAAGCCGCGAGCAATCTCGCCCCGCCTCCGGACCCAACTCGTCTATTTCATGAGTGCGCACGGCGAGCCCGGAGTGCCGCCGCTCGGCGAGAACGAATATTGGTTCGCTGCCGTGGAAGTCGAGAAATGGCTCGACGAGGGGGTCTTCTACCTGGTCTCTCCCCTCGACACGGCCAATATGACTGAGGTTGAGATCACCGAAGAGCAGGAATCGCTGCTCGGCTGGCTCAATGCCGAAAAGATCCAGCACGTCAGGCTCGACGAATAAGTGGCCCCACACTCCACGCACAGGAGTCTTTCCTGATGTTTTCGCCACAAATCCAGCGGGTGATCGATCAGGTGGATCGACTCCGCGAGACGGTCGACGATCACTGGCAGATCCCTCGTGACGAAGCCGCCCTGCTGGCACAGCTCGTCCGACTCGGCCGCTGTGTCTCGATCTGCGAGATCGGCGCGAGCTACGGCTTCTCGACCTTGCACCTGGCCGCGGCCGCGTTCGAGAACGGTGGCCACGTCCACTCCCTCGAACAGGATCCGAAGAAGGTCGCCGCCACGACCAAGCACCTGAGCGAGGCCGGCCTGGACGGCGCGGCGACAGTCCACGAGGGGGATGCCCGCGCGACCCTCAAGGGGATGAATCCGGGATCGTCGTTTGACTTCGTCTTCATCGACGCCCAGAAGAGCCAGTCGTTCGATTACCTCGAGGCCATCTGGCCACTCCTGGCGCCGACCGCCACGATCGTGACCGACAATACGACCACACACGCCGAGGAACTGGCCTCGTTCGTCGCGCATCTTCGCTCGCGACCGAACGTCGTGAGTTGCCACGTCCCGGTCGGAAACGGCTTCGAACTGACGATCCGACGCACGGAGTTGCCAGGATGAAAATCCACACCATCGTCCTGACCTTGGCGTCGGCACTCGCGCCACTCGCCGTTCGGGCTGAGCCGCCCAAGAAGCCCTTGCCGTTGCCGGTCTCGGCTCATAACTGCTACCCCGCCAACAGTGCCAGCACCGAGCGCGTGGTTGAAGCCCTCGCACTCGGGATCGACAACATCGAGATCGACCTGGGCTGGGATGAGGTCCACAAGCAACTGATCGTCGGACATGATGCGACGCCCCAGCCCGGTCTGACCTATCCCAGTCTCGAGGCCTACCTTGTCCCGGCATTCGAGACTCACTGGCACCAGGCTCGCGAGGACGGGGCTCCGACCCTTTTGACGATCGACTGGAAGACCGACAACCTCGACGCGGTCCGGCAATTCCAGGCGTTTCTCGACGCCCATCCCGATTGGTTCTCAACGGCTCCCAAGGCTTCCGAGAGTCCCTTGACGATCCGTCGCTTGACCGTCTGCTTCACCGGCAGCGATCGAGCCAAGGAGCAATACGACGCGCTGATCCCAGCGGGCGGAACCTATCGCGCCTTCCGCGACACCGTGTTCGGCGGCGGCCAATTCAAGCAGGACGTCGCAGACTATGCGCCCGCCCCCGCGACAGCCTACCACCGCTTCCTGACCTTTCACTGGGGAAACGTCGAGGCC
Organism: Singulisphaera acidiphila DSM 18658; assembly: GCF_000242455.2. GTDB lineage: Bacteria > Planctomycetota > Planctomycetia > Isosphaerales > Isosphaeraceae > Singulisphaera > Singulisphaera acidiphila. The sequence continues at coordinate 1,522,918 of NC_019892.1, read as the reverse complement.
GGCGGTCCGCCCCTGGCCGGTGCCTGGACCGACGATGACGCAACTCGCCTCACCTCCCTGATGACCCAGGTGCACCGCCAGGGCTTCCGAGCTCGGTTCTACTGCCTCAACGGCCGCAACGGCCCCGCCCTCAGCCCCTATCGATTCCGCGATGAGGACGCTGTCCGGATCCGCTGGCAGGCCGCCGCCAAAGCCAAGGTCGATTGGGTCGCGACCGATGAGTACGCCGAAATCGCCCAGACGCTTCGCGGCCGTTAAAAACTCCTGTCTTTCGCTCGCCTTTTTGGAGGCGAGCGTTCAGGCCAGGATTGCCTTGACCACCTCGCCGTGGACGTCGGTGAGCCGCATATCGCGACCGCCGAAGCGGGAGGTCAGCCGGGTGTGGTCCATGCCCAGCAGGTGGAGCATCGTGGCGTGAAGGTCGTGGATCTCGACCTTGTTTTCGACCGCGTGATAGCCGTAGTCGTCGGTTGCGCCGTGGATGGTGCCGCCTTTGATGCCGCCGCCGGCGAGCCAGATCGAAAACCCGTAAGGGTTGTGGTCGCGGCCGTCAGACCCTTGGGCCATCGGGGTGCGGCCGAACTCGCCGGCCCAGACGACCAGGGTCGTCTCGAGGAGCCCGCGAGCCTTGAGGTCTTTCAAGAGCCCGGCGATCGGCTTGTCGACTGCGCGAGCGTTGTTCTCATGGCCCGACTTGAGGCTGGAGTGCTGGTCCCAGCGGTCAGCGCCGACGTTGGGGCAGAGCAACTCGATGAACCGCACGCCTCGCTCGACCAGGCGACGGGCGAGCAAGCACAGCCGGCCGTAGATCTGGGTAGGAACATAGGTTTCGTCGAGCCCGTAGAGCGCCTGGGTCGCCTTCGACTCGTTCGTCAGGTTCAAGAGATCCGGGACCGCCGCCTGCATCCGAAAGGCCAGTTCGTAGTTGGCGATCGACGACTCGAGGCTGTCGTGATGCCCCATCCGGTCGAGCACCCCCTGGTCAAGCGACCGCATCAGGCTGAGCTTCCTCCGCTGGGAATCGGCCGACCGATCAGAGGCAGACTGGATATTGGCCACGGCCTCGCGACCTGCTTTGAAGACCGACCCCTGGTAAGTGGCAGGGAGAAAGCCGTTGTTAAAGCAATCGGCGCCTCCCGGGGGGATCAGCCCGCCGTTCAGGACCACAAAGCCGGGCAAGTCCTGGCACTCGCTGCCAAGCCCGTAGGTCACCCAGGCCCCATGGCTGGGCCGCCCCTGAAGCCCGCTGCCGGTGTGCATGAAGTAGTTAGCACTCGTGTGCTCCGAGAAATTCGAAACCATCGAGCGGACGATCGCCATATCGTCAACGCATTCGGACACGTTCCGGAACAGGTCGCTGACCGGAATCCCACTCTCGCCGGAGTTGCGAAAAGCCCAGGGACACTTAAGGACGTTGCCCACGTTATTGAACTGGGTCGGATGCGTCTTGACCTTGATCGGCTGACCATGCTCCCGGTCGAGCCTCGGCTTCGGGTCGAACGTATCCACCTGCGACGGCCCACCGTCCATGAACAGGAAGATCACACTCGTCGCCTTGGGTGCGAAGTGAGTTCGCCGGACAGCCCCGGCGGATTCAGGTCGCTCGACCTGGCCGCCAAATGCAGGGTCGTCGAGTAATGCCGTGAGGGCCAGCGCTCCGAACCCATTGGCGCAGCGAGCGAGCATCTCGCGACGCGAGAAGGGCGCGGTCTGGAAACGGTTGCAGTGCATGGCAGCCCTCGCGGTCTTCCGCAGCCAAGGTGGGGACGTCCCACCCGGATCAGTTCACGTAGATAAACTCTTTGACATTCACGAGAACATGACAAAGATCGGCCCACGCTCGGGCCTCGTCGGCCATGTCGGACGACCCGGCCTGGGCTCCGAGGAACGCCAGCCCCTCGGCGGTCTCCCGATCGGTCGGCGGCCGGCCGAAGGCGGTGAGGTACATCTGCGTAAGGGTCTCGCGACGCGTCGCTCCCGCTCGTTGGTGGGCCAGGAGGCGTTCCGACCAGAGTGTCGCTTGGCCGACGACGAACGGGTCGTTGAGCAACGTCAAGGCCTGCGCGGGGACGTTCGAGACGTTGCGCCGCCCCATGGTCGAGAATGGGGAGGGGGCATCGAAGGCAAGGAACATCGGGCTCAGGAAGTTGCGTCTAACGTTGATATAAAGACTGCGACGGCCGTCGCCATCGAGCGGCCCGGAGGTCGCGGGCCGGCCCCGACCCTCCATGAACGAGGTCAAGTAAGGGGGCACGCTGGGTCCAAACAAGGTCGGTGCAAGCCGGCCGGAAACGGCGAGCAGGGTATCGCGAATCGCCTCGGCCTCGAGCCGGCGAACGTTCATCCGGTGGAGGAGTTGGTTGTCCGGGTCAAGCGACTCTGCCTTTTCAACAGGCTGGCTGCTCATCCGATACGTGCTCGAGAGGACGATGAGCCGATGCATCGCCTTGAGCGACCATCCGCTCGCCATGAACCGGGCCGCGAGGTCGTCGAGTAACTCAGGGTGAGTCGGCATCCGTCCCATGACGCCGAAATCGTCGGGGGTCGGCACAATCCCCTGGCCGAAGTGGTGCTTCCAGATCCGGTTGACCATCACACGGGCCACGAGCGGGTTTGCAGGATCGACCATCCGTCGCGCGAGTTCGAGCCGGCCGCTCCCCGACGCGGGGGCCGGTTGCTCGCGCCCGGCGATCGCTTCGAGAAAGCGGCGCGGGACGATCTCACCCAAGGTCTTCGTGCTCCCCCGGATGTGAACGCGATCGTCCTCGCCGGTTCCATCGACAATCGCCAAGGCCAAGGTCGGAGCCTGGATCGTCGCTTCCACCTGGCGATACCGCGCCAGATCGCGTCTCAGGCCAGGATCGTCGGACCGGCTGAGATCGACCGGATCGACGGCCGGGGAAGCGGGAAGAGCAGGGGGAGCGCCCTGGTCGGAGAACCGGATCTCATCGACCGCCAGGAAGCCCGAGCCGTCGACGTAGCGGCTCTGGGCCTGGGTATAGTCGACGGTCCCGCCGTCCGAAAGCTCGATGTAAGCGGTATGCCCGGCCCACATCTCGGTGTCCAAGGTGAACCAGCGCGGTTGGTTGGAGTCAACACCGAGCGTGAGTCCGTCATAGATCGGCGAGCGGATCTTCTCGAACCCGTCGATGACTACGTTCAAGCGACCGTGACGGCCCGAGGCCAGGCAATGAATGAACCGCTTCTCGAGGGGGAAGGTCCGTGATCGGAGCACCCCCTCGAGCCGGTCGGAGACGAGACCGCTATGCGCCTGCCCCGGCGCGACCGGCGAGGCGAACGGAGTCTCCCCCTTCCAGGTCAGCAAGAGCTCACCCGATTGGCTGGGCCGGCTCCCAAACGCGTCACCCGAAATAAACCAGCCTTGATAATTCGATCCGTTGAAGTCTTCAAAGAGGAGCGACGAGCCATCTCCTCCCGCACTTGGCGCAGCGGAAAGGGTGGGTGAGAGCGTGCCAATGGATTGCCTGACCGAACCCTTGAGCGTTTCCAGCTCACTCACCTTGTCCCGAACGGGGCCAGGCGGATCGATAAAGGCGTGCTGATGCCGTGAGCTCTGGAGGTAGCCGGAGAGTGCGTAATAGTCCTTGGTCGAAATCGCGTCAAACTTGTGGTCGTGGCAGCGAGCACAGGCGACCGTCAGGCCGAGGAACGTTTTGGAGAGGACATCGATCTGATTGTCGACGCGGCTCGCCTCCTCCTCGCGCAAGTCGACCGGCGAGTGAGTCCCCTCGCCAAGAAAATAGAACCCGGTGCCCAGGATGGATTCGTTGAACCCCTCCGACGGGTGCCGACGAGGGGGGTTGACGAGGTCTCCGGCCACGTGCTCGACGACGAACTGGTCGTAAGGGAGGTCGGCATTGAGGGCCCGGACCACGTAGTCGCGGTAGCGGAAGGCGTCGGGAGCGTCGTAGTCAAACTCGTGCCCGGCCGTCTCCGCAAAGCGGACCAGGTCGAGCCAGTGCCTGGCCCACCGCTCACCATAGGCGGGGGACGCGAGCAGGCGATCGGCAAGTATCTCAAAGGCCCGGGGCGATTCGTCGGCCAGGAACGCCTCGACTTCGGCCGGAGTGGGAGGCAGGCCCGTCAGGTCGAAGGTGAGCCTCCGGATCAAGGTCCGCTTGTCGGTCTCAGGTGCAGGGGCAAGTCCGCGTCCTTCGAGGGCCGCCAGGATGTAACCGTCGATGGGAGACCTGATCCATCCGCTCTGCTGAGTGGTGGGGGGAGCCGAGCCCCGCAGGGGCTGGAAACTCCAGTGCTCGGCCCGCTTTTTGAGGTCGAACGCGCCGGTGGTTGCCGGGGATCGGCCGGCCGTTTCATGCTGGGGCCAAGGCGCCCCGAGTTCGACCCACCGGGTCAAGGTGGCGATCTCGGCGTCCGGCAGCTTGGACTTCGGGGGCATCTTATACAGGTCGCCATAGTTGATCGCTTCGATCAAGAGGCTTTCGACGGGCTTTCCCGGCACGACCGCGGCGCCGGTGTCACCACCGGCCAGAATCGCGTCCCGCGAGTCAAGCCTGAGGTGCCCCTTCTGCTTCTCAGCACCATGGCACGACTGACAGCGGGTGACAAAGAGCGGGCGGACCTGCTTCTCGAAGAATTCGAGCGCGGCGGGATCCTTGACCGGCTCATCGGCCTGGGCCAAGAGTCCGAAGCAACCAAGGAGAACGGCGGTCAAGCTCGGCAGGATCGGGCTCGTCGCACGCGCCATGAGACGGTCTCCATCATCGTGGCCCCGGGGCGAGGCGAAACGGGCAAGACGGCACAATGCCGTGGTCGGTAGGGAGGGGAGGGGGCCGCCTTCTATTTCGGATCGAAAGCTATCATGGGCGCGGGGGCTGTTTCAATCAATCGGGTTCTCAATTCTCGACCTCCTCCCCCCGCCATTGGCAACAATCAGGCGGGAGCAGGGGCCGATCCCCCAGTTGCTTAGCAGCCCTGGGGAGTGTCGATAATCACTTGGGAGACGCCGCTGCGGCCGGAGGATTGATGTCGAGTAACTCGACTTCGAAGATCAGGGTGTCATTGGGGCGAATCGTCCCGCCGCCCGGGGGCCTTGCGCCATAGGCGAGTTCCGAGGGGATGAAGAGCCGGAACTTCGAGCCTTTTTTCATGAGCTGAAGGGCCTCTGTCCAGCCCTTGATCACCTGATCGACCTGGAAGTTCGCCGGCATGCCCGCCTTGTACGAGCTGTCGAATTCGGTTCCGTTGATCAGTGTGCCCACGTAATTGACCTTCACACTGTCGGTCGACTTCGGCGACTTGCCCGCACCTTCCTTGAGGACCAGATACTGGAGTCCGCTCTTCGTGGTGACGACGCCCTTCTGCTTCGCGTTATTGGCCAAGAACGCTTCGCTCTCCTTCTTGACCTTGGCGAGCATTTCCTCCTGGAAAGCGAACAGGACCTCGCGGATCTGATCCTCGGTCATGGCAGGCTTGCCATCCATCGAGTCCTTGATCCCTTTCGCCAGCGCATCGGTGTCGATGTCGACCGACTGCGACTTGAACGACTTGCCGATGCCGACACCAATGCCATAGCTGGCCTTCTGCTTCAAATCTTTCGCTGAAACAGCGCCGCCGGCAGGCGCGGCCTTCTCCTTCTCGACCTGACCCAACGCCGTGACGGCGATGAGGGCCAGACCCGCCGTGGCGATGATGAAACCCTTCATCCGTGGTCCTTATCTTTTTCTGGTAGTTCTCGCCCAATCAGGCCCCAGGGTTCGCCCTGTGGCAAACCAGCTATGTTACAACCGACCCGAACCCGAGACCAGACCTCGGAGAAGCGAGGAGCGAGGTCATCTCAAACGGGTCTCGCCATCTGCGGCGATGGGCCGCTCTCCCCTGGGATCTCCCAGGAGAGAGCGATACGCTGTGGGCGAACCAAGAATCAACCAGGCTTCCACTTCCCGTCGTACCGCGAGCGAGGAGCTCTCATGAAACGCCGTGTGAGATTCCGGAATGGCGAATGCCGATCGGGCGGCCGGTCGATCCTGATCGTCGCTCTTTTCCTCACGATCTGGACCGCGTGGGGGAGTGTGAGTCCGGCCGACGAGCCGGCTGTGTTCCAGGCCGGCGCCTATGCGGCGGACATCACCCCAACCCGATTTCCGATCTCCTTGAACGGGCAGATGCACGATCGCCCGGGAAGTTCGGCACTCGATCGCCTGCACGCGCGCTGCCTGGTCCTTGACGACGGCAAGGCCCCCGTGGCGATCGTAGTCGTCGATAGCTGTCTGATCAGTCGCGCAATCTTCGACGAAGCGAAACGCAAGATTGCCGAAGCCACACCAATCCGGACCGAGCGGATGTTGATGTCCGCCACCCACACCCACTCCGCGCCGACGGTCGTCGGCGTCTTCCAGTCCGAGCCCGATGCCGAATACACCGCGTTCCTCATCGATCGGATCGTGGACGGAGTCGGCCAGGCGTTCAAGAACCGGGAACCGGCGCAAGTCGGCTGGGGGGTCGGCGAGGACCGCACGCAGGTCTTCTGCCGCGACTGGCTGATGAAGCCGGGGACCGCCGCCACCAATCCGTTCGGAGGAACCAAGGACGACCGGGTCCAAATGCATCCGGGCTACCAGAACCCGAACGCCATCGCCCCGACCGCCCCGGTCGATCCGGACGTTTCGCTCCTGGCGGTCAAGGCGAAGAAGGACGGACGCCCCCTCGCGGTCCTGGCCAATTTTTCGATGCACTATGCCGGCTACGGAGTCCCCCCGGACGCCGCCTCGGCCGACTACTTCGGCCGGTTCGCCGAGCGAATCAAGGTGCTAGCCTGGATTTCTCACCAGGGATTGAATCGGGCTGCCTTGCGTGTCATAGGTGGAATTGCGACAACCACTTTTGACACCGAACCAAGGCAGCCCGATGGCTACAGAGTGTAACTCGACTTACCTCGACTTTTCCATCCTCGGTCACCGCCAAGTGCTCGCCGATTTTGACGGGGGCGCCATCTCTTCCGACGGCGGTGCACTTCTGCTCCGTCAGATCGAAGCCCGCACCGGGATCATCCGCCAGTTCGCCGCCTGCTTTACCGACCATCGCGATCCTGACCTCGTCGAGCACCCCCTGGAACACCTCCTGGCCCAACGCGTCTATGGTCTGGCCTTGGGCTACGAAGACCTCAACGACCACGACGATCTCCGCTGCGATCCGTTACTGGCCACCGTCGTCGGCAAGACCGATCCCACCGGCCAGGACCGGCCACGGCTCCGCGATCGCGGCAAGCCGCTGGCTGGCAAGAGTACCCTCAACCGCTTGGAACTGACCCCTGTCGGGGCCGACGGACAGAGCCGTTACAAGAAGATCACCTGTCAGACCCATGAGGTCGAACGGCTCTTCGTTACCCTCTTTCTTCAGGCCCACAGCCGACCCCCCGAGCGGATCGTTTTGGACCTCGACGCCACCGACGACACGGTCCATGGCCGCCAACTTGGCCGCTTTTTCCACGGCTACTACAAGGGATACTGCTATCTCCCGCTCTACATCTTCTGCGGCGACCACCTGCTCTGTGCCCGGCTGCGTCCCTCCGACATTGATGCCAGCGCCGGCTCGGTGAAGTCCCTCAAGCGGATCGTCTCGCAGATCCGCCAGGCGTGGCCTCAGGTGAAGATCCTGATCCGCGCCGACAGCGGGTTCTGCCGCGAGGAGATCCTTCGCTGGTGTGAGGACAACGGCGTGGATTACCTGATCGGCCTGGCCAAGAACACCCGGCTGACGGCGGCGATCGCGACGGAATTGGCCCAAGCACGCCAGCAATTCGAGGCGACGAAACAGCCGTCCCGGGTCTTCGCCGAGTTGCGTTATCAAACGCAGAAGACCTGGAGCCGAGAACGTCGGGTGGTGGCCAAGGCCGAGCATCTGGGCAAGGGGGCCAACCCGCGGTTCGTGGTCACGTCGCTCACGGTCGAGGAACGAGCGGCGCCGCCGCTGTACGAGCAAGACTACTGCGGTCGCGGTGAGATGGAGAACCGGATCAAGGAGCAGCAACTCCATCTGTTCGCCGATCGGACCAGTGCCCACACGATGCGTGCCAACCAGATCCGGCTGTTCTTCTCCTCGATCGCCTACGTGTTGCTGGAGGCGTTGCGGCGGCTGGGGCTGGCGGGAACGGCGATGGCCGAGGCGCAGTGCCAAACGATCCGTCTGAAGCTCTTGAAGATCGGGGCGTTGGTGCGGGTGACGGTTCGCAAGGTGTGGGTGAAGTTCTCGAGCGGTTGTCCGTATGCGGAAGTGTTTCGGCGTGTGCACACCAACTTGGCGCGGTCGGGGCCCTTGATCCCGAGGTGCTGAAACGAGGAGACCCAGTCAAATGAGGCGGGAAAGCCCCTCCCTGAGGAGGGGTGAGGATCGGGGTGCGCCCCCGCCTGGGCGCGGGGGCCTGAGGAACCAGGTTCGCGTTGGCGTGAAGAGGTCCGATCAGGTCCACGCCGACGTGATGAGCAAGCGGGAGACCACGCAGGCCGCGGGTGGCGGGGGCGAGCCGTCGAAATCGTCGAGCGATCGGACCCCGAAAGAATAGGGTGAGAAATCCAGGCTAGTCGGGGCCGAAAAATCCAATCCCGGGTTCGTCGGAATCATGTCCAACGGCACAAGCGGGAACCTCCACTGCTACGACTACAGCAAGCCGCAAAACAAGTCATTGACCATCGACACGGTGGCGGAGAGCGTCGCCTGCGCCGCGTTCGTCGCCTACGAGAAGATCGAGTATCACGACGCGGTGCCCCTTGTGATGCGCGAGTCCAAAATGACCCTGCCGCTCCGCCTCCCGAGCGCGGACGAGATCCAACGTGCCAAAGACTTGCTGGCCAGCCTCAAGAAACCGAGCTTGAGCGGCTTCGCCGAGATCTATGCGCGGGAGACCGTCCTCTTGAGCGAGTTTCCCAAGGAGGTTGAGTTCAAACTACAGGCGCTCCGAGTCGGTACCCTCGGGATCGCAGCCATCCCCTGCGAAACGTTCGCCGAGACCGGCCTGGCCATCAAGCGGAGGAGTCCCTTGAAGCCGACGTTCACCATCGAGCTGGCCAATGGTTACAACGGCTATATCCCGCCCCCCGCACGCCATGCAATCGGAGGCTACGAAACCTGGCGAGCCCGCTCGAGCTGCCTCGAAGTCGGGGCCGAGCCGAAGATTCTCGCCGAGGTGCTTCGCTTGCTCGATGAGGTCGCGAACGCCAAGGAGTAACGCCAAGTGGCGGGGGGAGAGCGTCGCTCAGGTATTCGACCATGGCGGGGCGTGATTGGCAATTTGCCATCGATTCCCGTTGCCCATTGTTCCGCGCGCGAAGACGCCCGGCCGTTGTGGCAGCCAGGGCGTCTCATGGAATGTCGTTACTTTCCACCCATTGCCTTGATCCTGAGGTTCGCCATCTCCGCCTCAATCCACGTCTTAGTCCTTGGCGATCTTCTTGGAAGCTTCCAACGCCTCTTCGGGCTTGCCAGCAGCCTCCAGTTTGCGTGCCGCTTTGTATGCGGCCTCCGCATCGGCGACCGCCTTGAGCCGCTTCGTGTCAGGTTGGGTACCGGCATGCGCCTTGTTGCCGGAGGAGGCGTGTTGATCCTCTGGCTCACCTGTGCGACATGATCCCTGACGACCCAAAAGCCTGGTCCTTGAGAGGCCTCTCTTTGAACCTCACTTCAAGTGCGTCCGTGCCCTGGTCAAGAGTTTATTCTTATATACTATAGGAGTTACGCAGTCATGAAAAATTGTACAGTGGGTCGGCGATGTATGCCCTGACCGCACTCCGGACGATCCCAGCCTTGGCCTCGTAGCAACTTACACCTGTAGTGAAGAAATGATGCGACAGACGCAGGAAGGCTCGGATCGCCAGCCCAACGTGATTCCGCTGCGCTCGTCCGGCACGGACCTGCGCTCGTTCCACACCGCAGCATTGCTTCAATGTTCGGTGATATTCCTCGATCGCCCAGCACTTCTCAGCGTGCACCAATCGCTCCAACTCTGTCATGGCCACGTCTCCAGTCGCCCAGTATTCAATGTCCCCGTGTTGGGAGACGACCTTGAAAACCCGCACCGGTCCGTAGCCCTCCAGCCAGACGACTGTCCCCTCGGCGCTGATCGCTGTCTCGCTCACCGCCCGCAAGCCTTGGCGGTTGAGGTTCACCTTGCGATTGACCTTCAACTGCGTCAACCATCGCCATCCCAAGCCGCGAATCGTCTTGAGATTCTCTAGGCCGCTGTACCAGCTGTCGAAGACCACACAGGCCGGCTCAAAGCCTCGGGTGTGGGCGGTTGCGAGCATCGTCTGCATGTGATCGTTCTTGGTCAGGCCGTCGTTCCCCTTGTCATAGAGACGGTAATCGCAGGGGACGTTCCGGTCCCCGTCGGTCCACAACAGGGTGATCAAATTGATCCCCATAACAACCCGCTTGTGCTTACCCGACCAGTGGCGGCTGACGAGTTCCATCTTCCTGGCATAAGGTTTATCCAGGGTCGAATCGTCGATGACCAGAACACCCCGGGTCTTCGTCACCGAGGGTTCGGCCTCACGCCAGAGTGTTTCCGGATCGGGTTCGAGGCGGTGAAGGAGCCGGGTGAAGGCGTCGTGGGCCGGCGGGTCGTTTGATTCGGGCTGCACGCTGGCGGCCTCTGTACAAGTGAAGGATCTGGGGCTGGCGATCAGAAAATCGATGTAGTCGGTGTCGCGGCATTTGGGGTCGCTCATCAGGTCCAGCGTAACGTCACAAGACGAACGGCGAGATATGGACGCACGGCCACTACTGCGTAACTCCTATACTATCGCGTTCGTCAGACTTAGGCGAATAAAAATAGTCCACCCGTTCACTATTTCGCACATTACACCCCCCCCAATCTTCCCTCTTGACGTGTTCGCAATATTGCGTACGATCTAAGCATCAAACAAAGAGACCAAGTACGAGTGTCATGCCAGCAACCGAAATCAAGATTTATCGGGAGGACGACGGCACGATCCCCCTTCGGTTGTGGCTCGGATCGCTCGATCGGAAGTCGCAAGAACGTTGCCTCGCGGCATTGGTGATCCTGGGCAATCACGGGCATGACCTCCGTCGGCCACACGTCGAGAACCTTGGCGAGGGCATCTATGAGTTGCGGGTCAAGTCGGGCCGCGTGAACTTCAGGATGCTTTACGCATTCCAGGGACGGGAAGCCATCATTGTGAGTCACGGCTTCGCAAAAGAGCGGGACATCCCGCCCAAAGAAATCGCTCTCGCCAAAGAGCGAATCGCAAAGTTCACGGCCGACCCCGAACGGCACACTTACCAAGCGGAAGAGGAGGAGGAATAAACCATGCCCTCGCGCACGAAGTCCAAAGGACTGCAATCCCTGGTCGGCGAGTTCATCGGCACTGCCCCCGAACGGGTGGCATCCTTCGAGAAGGCTTGCGACGAACTGGAAATCGGAGTCAAACTGAACCGGATGCGGACCGAGGCCGGGCTATCGACTCGGGCCCTCGCCCAGAAGGTTGGCACCCAGGCATCGGTCATCTCGAGGATTGAACAAGCGGACTACGAAGGGCACTCGCTCTCGATACTTCGCCGCGTCGCGGCTGCACTCGGGCAGCGAGTCGAGATCAGGTTCCACCCGATCGGCGAACGCCCCGCGAAACCATAGCGGACGGCGCGGAAAGCCACCCGCGACAACGCATGAACCGCCCGACCTCCCCGCATCGCCGAATGGGAAGCCGGCCAAGACGTACCCTCGATTATACGAATCCACAAGGTTTGCGACGTTCTCGGCCTCGATGAGACCGATATTCTCGTCAGACCCAAGGGCGAGCGGACCGCCAGGCCTGACCGACACACACAAACACAGCAGCCAGCATAGCATTTAAGCAATCATCTTAATGCCGTCATGCTGCTTTGAGCCTTTTGAGTCGTCGATACCAGAGCAGACCGCAGGCGAGTTGGATCAAGCCCAGGTAGTTCTCCCATGCTTGTCGTAACGCACCAGGATCGCCCGGCATTTCGACAGCCAAACCAAAGTTCGTTCCACAACCCAACGCCACGGCTTTCGGCAGCCGGGGAGTTGCTTCTCGCGGCGGTCCTCCCCGACCGGTCGGATGTGGCCGATGTACCAGTGCGACTCGGCCACCTGATGCCCGGTGGGAACATCATACCCCGCATCCTGGCTCATCAGAATCCGATCGATCGATCGCGGGCCGTGACGTCCCACTCGTCGACGAGTTCTCCCTCTTCGATCACATACACCCGTCGGTGCAGAGCGCAGGTCGGGCAGATGTGGGTCGGAATGGCCAGGACCACGGTCCCGGGGGGGAACTGGTCCGCGTGCGGGGTCTCGACGACGAGGTGCTCTTCGCTCTGGCCGCCGAGGGTGGCCTCCGGGATATCGAGCAGGGCCAATCGCGCTCCGACCGGGTCGGCGGCAACGGCCTTATGGCCGAGGTCGAGGCAAAGGCGGCCAGGGCGCGGGTGGCTGACCACCCGGGTCAGCAACACGGCGGCCGGCACAAACGGCAGGTCGGGAAATTTGGTCGCATAGCCATTGTCGTGAAGGGTACACGTGCCTGGAGAGCACTCAACGCCCGGTCGATCCAGGGCCGCATGGACCGGGAAAGTGGGGGTTCCGCCCAGCACCAGCAACGGGACCGCGATCCCCCGCTGGCGGAGCCGCTCCTGAAGCCGAAGCGTCTTCTCAACCCCCGGCGCAGCGGCCCGCTTGCGCTCATCCAGGTCGGCCTCCTGAATGTGGCCGTCATACGCGTGCAGCCCATCCAGGACGAGGTTAGGCAAGCCTTCGATCAGCAAGGCGAGTTCTTCCGCAGACGCGCCCGGTTCGATCCCGGTCCGGCCCATGCCAACCTCAAGGTCGATCAAGACCGAGAGCGGCTTGGCGAGCCCTTCCAGGCCGCTCGACAAGGCACGGGCCGAGTCGGGATGGTCCACGAGAACCCGGAACAGGGTCTCGGGGAACCCGCGAATCAGCCGGGCGAGTCGATCAATATTCGGCCCGACAATCGGATAACCGAGAAGCACGTCAGTCCCCCCGGCCTGGGCGACCATCTCGGCCTCGGCAATCGTGGCACACTTGTGCTTATGAATCCCTTTCCGTTCCGCCAGCCGGACGATCTCGGCCATCTTGTGCGTCTTGACATGGGGACGAAGCCGATCGGCTCCCCCGGCAAGCGCGATCATCGCCTCGAGATTCCGCTCGAGAATCGTCCGGAAGATCAAGAGCGACGGGCTGAGCAGTCGCGAGGTGTCGTTCAACGGGTAGCGGGAGTCCATCAACGTGCCCTTCTTCGGGAGTTCGGCCAAGCCAAAGGGAGAACAAGCTTATCATGCCGGGCGCTGTCGGATCGGAAGACTCTTCGCTCATGCGAAGACATCTGAAAACGCCGGCACATCAACGAACAATTTTTTTCCCTTGCCCACAAACCACAACGGGGCCTGGGTTCAAGGCTGGGCCGGCATGAGTTCCAGGATGGCGGCGGTCATGGCGCGGATCCCGGTTTGGATGCTCGGCGCGGGGTCGGGGTGGTAGAGGGCGGAGTGAAGCGAGGGGAGCACTTCCCCCTTTGCAGTCGCCTCGTTAAGGCGTTGCGGCGGGATCGAGCCTAAGCGGAACATAAAGGTGGGCACTCCACCACGGCCGTAGAGACCGAAATCCTCGGCCCCCATGACCGGCTCGACTTCCTTGACGTTGGACGCGCCAAGAGTCTCGATGAGAACCGGGAGGATCCGCGTGACCAGGCTCGGCGTATTAATCGTCGGCGGCGTGCTCTCCACAATGCTCACGACCGGCTCCGGGGCCTGATGCGCTTGAGCCAGTCCCTTCACACGACGCTTGATCCCTTCGATCAACTGGTCGCGGACATCATCACGATAGGCACGCAAGGTCAATTGGAGCTTCACCTCGTTGGAGATGATGTTGTGCTTGGTGCCCCCGTGAATCGAGCCGACGGTGAGAACCGCCGGATGAATCGGGTTGATTTCACGGCTCACGATCGTCTGAAAATCGAGGATCGCCAGGGCCGCCAGCACGATCGGATCAACGGTCGAGTGCGGCGAAGCGCCATGGCCTCCCTTTCCCTTGATCTGGACGTCGACCGCCGTGGAGCCGGCCAGGGCGGGGCCCGAAGTGTAGGTCACGGTCCCGGTCGGTTGATCGGCAGTCACGTGCAAGGCCAAGGCAAAGTCGGGCCTGGGAAAACGGGTATAGAGGCCGTCGTCGAGCATGGCCTTCGCCCCGCTGATCATCTCCTCGGCTGGCTGGCCGATCAAAAGGGCCGTGCCCGCCCACTGGTCCTTGTGCGTGGCAAGCCAGCGGGCGACACCGACAAGGCAAGTCATATGAATATCATGACCGCAGGCGTGCATTACGCTCACGGACTTGCCGGCGGAGTCGACCGCGGTCGCCTTGCTTGCGTAGGGTAGACCGGTCTCTTCAGCCACGGGCAAGGCGTCGAGGTCGGTCCGGACCAGGACGGTCGGCCCCGGCCCGTTCTTCATGATCCCGACGACCCCAAGCTTTCCCACGCCGGTCGTGACCACGGCTCCGGCCTGGGTCAGCTCCTCGGCAATCCGTTCGGCCGTTTTCACTTCCTGGAAGGAAAGCTCGGGGTGGGTGTGCAGATGCGTGTAGAGCGCCACCAACTCGGCCTGATTAGCCTGGAACCACGGGTCGTCCGGAGCGGGCCCCTTCGCGAAAACTGCCGCTGGCGCGAGCAGGACAATGGAAACCAACCAGACGCGCAGAAGGGGCATCGGCAGACTCCGTGGCTGGGCGAATCCTATGGTTTTGGTTCGTTCTTCAGGATCAGGCGCGAGGAATGGGCATCACTCCAAACCCATTTGCTTGTTGTAGGCGAGCGCCTTGGCGTGTTCCGCCTCGGGAATCTTCCCGCAACGCTGATAGATGACGGAGAGTGCGGTGTAGCTGAAGGTATCGTCCGGTTCAAGCTCGACCACCTTCTTGGCGTGCGCGATCGCCTTGTCGGATTCCGCAAGATCGACGTAGAGCTTGGCAAGCATGCCGTGGCCGATGGCATAAGTCGGATCCAAGGCCACAGCCTCTTCCAACTTGGCGATGGCTCCGGGCTTGTCGCCGCCGTCGCGCAAATCCACGGCCTGGTCGTACAATTCATTCGGTGTCGGCATGAGAATCGAGTCCGGTCGTGAGTTCGTCTTCTAAAATAGAATCGCAATCGCCAGTTTCCCGGACCCATTGTAAGACGAAGGCGGGTCGCACGCCATCGTCTCGCCACGGGCAACACCGGCATGGCCTTTGCTGGAAGCGATTCTTATAAGGATTCCGTGACGCAAAGGGTCCGGCTCACCGATCCGCGCACCGTTGCGGTCTGAGATCTTTTCTCGCGAGCGGCCCCGCCGCCCTTTTTTACCTTCCAGGGGACACGTCCAATGCTCTTGGATTTCGATGATGACGGTCCAGGTCCGGTGGTCATCCTGCTCCACGGGTTTCCGCTCAATCGTTCGATGTGGAAGGCGCAGATGGCGAAGATCGGCTCGCTCTATCGCGTGATCGCGCCCGATCTCCGTGGCCACGGGCACACGGCCGCCCCTGACGGCGTTTACTCGATCGACGCGATGGCCGACGATGTCCTCGACCTGCTCAACGCGCTTCAACTCAAGGAACCGGTCGTGATCGGCGGCCTGTCGATGGGCGGGTACATTGCCCTTTCCCTGGTCGCCCGCCACCCCGAGCGGGTTCGCGCCCTGATCCTCATGGACACCCGTGCCGGGGCCGACTCGACGGAAGCAGCGCTCGGTCGGGAAGAAATGGCGAAGCAGGTCGAGACGACCCGGAGCACCGCCTCCGTCGTCCAGGCCATGCTGCCCAAGCTCTTCTCCGAAACGACCAGGAACTTCCACTCCGACCGGATTGTCCCGGTCCGCCACATGATGGAAAAGACCCCGGCACGCGCCGTGGCAGGCGCCTTGAGAGGCATGGCCGCCCGCCCCGATCGAACCGGCGACCTCGCCCGAATCCAGGTGCCGACCTTGGTCCTGGTCGGAGCGGACGACACGATCACTCCGCCGGCCGAGGCCCGCGCCATGGCTCAAGCGATTCCGGGTGCCCAGTTCGAGATCATCCCCAACGCCGGACATCTTGCCCCATTGGAGAACCCGGCAGCCAGTAATGCAGCCATCCTGCGCTTTCTCTCCAGTCTCCCTTGAACGAAGGAAAGAGCCGGCCCTTGCATCCTGAAGGCGAAGCCGAGATAATTCGTCGCTAGCGCATGATTTGCGACAATTTTCCAGACTTATCTTAAGGCAGACCGAGAATCGATGGCGGACGCGACTGAAGAACCGTTGATCGCGACTCCGTCGGCACTCGGCGAGCTTGTCGATCACTTACGAGCCTCCGGACGCTTTGCGTTCGACACCGAGTTCGTCTCCGAAGAGACGTTCGAACCGGTCCTCTGCTTGATCCAAGTGGCGACGCGAGAGCGGCTGGCGGTCATCGACCCACTGGCGATTGAAGATCTCTCTCCGTTCTGGGATCTGGTCATCGATCCGACCGTTGAGGTCGTGATGCACGCGGCGAGCGAGGATCTGCGGATCTGCCGGTTCAAGACCGGCACGGTCCCGCGCCGGGTTTTCGACGTGCAGATCGCCGCCGGACTCGTCGGGTTCGGCTACCCGCTCTCGCTGGTCAACCTGATCGGCCAGGCGCTTCGGATCACCGTCTCCGGGGGGGAGACCAGGACCGACTGGCGGCGGCGGCCCCTCACCGGGGCCCAGCTCCGCTACGCCCTGGATGACGTGCGCTACTTGCTCGACCTCGCCGACTTGCTCAGCGCCCAGCTCAAAGAACTGGGGCGAGTGGATTGGGCCGAGGGCGAGTTCGCGCAGTTCGTCTCGAGCATTCAGAACCGGGTCGAGGAAGAGCGCTGGCGACGGCTGCCCGGACTCCATCAGCTCAACCGCCGTGGCCTCGAATCGGCCCGCCGGCTGGCCGAGTGGCGGTTCGGGGAAGCCCGACGCTCGAATCGCCCGATTCGCCAACTGCTCCGCGACGACCTGCTCGTCGCCATCGCCAAGCGGCAGCCGGCGAGCCGGCGCGACCTCGAGGCGCTTCGCGACTTCAACCGGCCCCACCTCCTGGGTAAGGCGACCGACCTCCTGGCCGTGATCGCCAGCGCCCAGCTCGTCGCTCCTGAGGACTTGCCCGAGCCGCCCGACCGCCACGACGATGGTCCGGGGCTGACGATGGTGGTCAACCTGCTCGCCGCAGCCTTGGCTCAGTGCTGCGCCCAGGCGAAGGTGGCCGCCGGACTCGTCGGGACCTCGAATGACCTCAAAGACCTGATTCGCTGGCACTCCCAAAATTGCCCCGAGTCTTCCCGCCCGGAACTGGCCGAAGGCTGGCGTGCCGAGGTCTGCGGCAAACCCCTCCTCGACGTGCTTTCCGGCCGTTGTGCCCTTCGCGTGGCCGACCCCAGAGCCGACGTCCCTGTCGTCCTCGAGCCGCTGGACGACCGACGGCCGAACTAGCGTGCTCGCTCGCGAGTCCCTTGAACTTCGCTTTTTCCCCACTTTTCGATTCCAAAAACACAGACGAACGAGGTCGAGACGTGCAACGGACCTTGAGCTGCTTCACCAACTGCTACGGCGCCGCCGGCGTCTGGACGGCCGTGGAGCGCATCCGCGACGCGGGCATCGATCACCTTGAATTGGCCCTTCGCGGCCACAACTTCGGTGGTCTGGTCATCCCCGATTCGGTCGTGGTCACCGAGAAGGCCGACGACGCCACGGCCCAGTCGTTCCGCGACCACCTGGCCAAGCACGAAGTCAAGGTCAGCGGCTGCAACGTGGGGGGGGCCGACATCCGGACCCGCGAGGGACTCGAACTCACCCAACGCCGGATTCAATTCGCCGGCCGCTGGTTTGCCGTCCCGCTGGTCATCTCAGGCGCTGGACAGCCGACCGACGCGGCCGAACACAAGACGGTGATCGACCACCTGCGACAGATTGGCGACACGGCGGGCGAACTCGGAATTACCGTCGCCCTCGAGACGCACAAAGGGCTGACCCAGAACGCGGAAGCCATGCTTGCGCTGATGGACGAGCTCGACCATCCTCAGGTGCGCCTCAACTTCGACACGGGCAACATCGGCTACTACAACGACGGCGTGAACCCGGCCGACGAGCTCGAGAAGGTGAAGCACCTCGTCCGCAACGTCCACGTGAAGGATAATCGCGGTGGTTTCGAGGACTGGTATTTCCCGGCCGTCGGCGACGGCGGGGCCGTCGACTTCACTCGGATCCGCGAAATCCTCGACGGCATCGGCTTCACCGGCCCTTATACGATCGAGATCGAAGGGATCAAAGACGAGGTTGAACCGGGGCTCGAGGGCCGTCATGACCGTATCGCCCGGAGCGTCGCACACCTCCGTGCCTGTGGTTATCTCGACTGATGCCACGGGCTTGACTTCCTGCGACGCAAAGCGAGGCCGAGTGCCCAGACCATGGCACCGGCCTCAAGACAACGAACAGCCTGCTCCGTCACATCGAAACCGATGTGCCACTCTGTCCGATTCTGAGTTTGCACGATCGCGAAACCTCGCGGACAACCGAGTTGGAGTCTGCCCACACCCCGAGGCCAACAGATGGAAGGCTTTTCGAGTCCTGGCAACCTGCGCGTGCTCAAGCAGGGGCTGGCCCGTCGCATCCGTGAGATTCGCGAGGCCTTCGATTCCGAGGATGATGGGGAATGCCTGGCCGAGAGCCTGGGGCTGCCCGCACGAACCTGGTGGAATTACGAGGCGGGCTGTACCATGCCGGCCACGGTCCTGCTCGAATTGATCGAACTCACCCGCGCCCACCCCCACTGGCTCTTGACCGGCGAGGGAGACCCCTACATGACATGTCGCGCTGAGGGGACCGCGATCAGATCCCGCGGAGGTCCGACTCGTCAGGCAGAAGGACCATGACGCCCCCCTCAAGATCGATCAGATACCACGCCTTACACGACTCGCAGGTCCCCAGCATTCGGCCTGGGAGTGCGATATCGAGTTGATGTCGTTCCAACGCTTCGAAACACTTCTCACATCGGATGTCCGAGGATTCTTCGACCTGGAATGGCAGGCGGACCAGGTCCATGGCAACGAACACCGAATCCATCATGACCTCACTTCTTCGAGTGCTCGAACCCTGAGGTTGTCAGCAAACATTCGAACGGCCTGACCTTCGCCCTCATCGACCTCTGGGGGACCTTCCGGGATCTGACGGGCCCGGCTCAAGTCAATGACGGGTCACCCCAGCAGGGAGCGCATGGGGATCACATGACGTGTCTCAAGCCCTCACGTATCAGGTTGGTTGAGGATAACCAACAGCCTTGCCGGAACGGCCCAGCGAACCGCGGCAAAGGGTGCGTTGCAGCAACCTCCCTGCTACGAATATCTAGGTCGCGGTTGATCCGTTGTCAAGCTCGCCGCGACGATTTCCAAGCCGCCTGAAAGCGAATCCCAACCCCGGCCCTGCGAGGAATGATGAGCCGGCCACGAGCCGTTGCAAGGCGTTTGCGCGGGGTCGACTTGGGGGTCTCGCCCCCAAGATTAGGCTTTTTTAAACAGAGGGGAGGGGGGGGAGTACCGGGGTCGGTCAGAAAAACATCGCGAACCGAGTCCAGAAGGTTTGGTAGCCGTCGACGGGGCTCCGGCCGCTGAGGGGGATGGGGTTGTTGAAGTTGGTCGTGACGTAGTCGAAGCTGAGGCGGGTATAACGGTTCGGCCACCAGTTGAGGCCCACCATGAAATTGCTCATGCGGTTGGTCGAATTCGACGTGTCGACGAAGCCGCGGGCAATGTCGCCGGTTCCCGCGTTCAGCTCGGACCACTGGGCGGCGAGCTGCCAGGCCCCTGGACCGTAGAGGTGCCGGCTGGGGATGAACGGGTGGAGAGGAGTGACGGTGGAGTACCCTTGGAAGCCGTTGCCCTTGAAGTCGCTCTCGCCGGTCAACCAGTAGGAGGCGTTGACGTAATAACCGCGCTGGGTGGACCGGCCCTTGGTGGTGCCGTCGGTCAGCTCGCGGCTGAAGTTGATGTATTCGGCCAGGACGCTGAAACGGCCGTACCAGTAGATGTGGGGCGAGAAAACGCTGCGCATCCCATCGGCAGAGACGTTGCTATGGTACGAGTAGAACGGGACGCCCAGGACCGTGGAGAACGCCGGGTTCGTGGTGGACTCGCCGTTGTTGCTAATCGAGACACCTTCTTGATGGAGCAAGTATTCCTGCTTGCCGGCCGAGAAGCCGACACCACCGCCAAGCCCCTCCAGCACCGTGTTCTCCCAGCCGTCACCGCGGAACGGCGTGAAGTCGACGGCGCCGTTGTAGTCCTGATTTCGGTCGAGATTGCCAAACAGGCTGATGCCGCTGTTGCTGATCCCGGACCACCATTGGACCCGGCTCTTCCAGAGGCTGCCGGTGAACATCAAGCCGATTGGGCGTTTGCCGGCCAACTGATAGAGGGGCGAGTTGGTAATCACCGGCTCGAGCGCCGGGCTGAAGCCATAATACTCGTAGAGCGGCGGGGCGAGGCCCTTGCCCGCCCGGAGAGTCACATAGTCATTGATGTGCCAGGCCATGAACAGGTCAAGAAGATTGAACGTCCCGAGAAAACCCTGGACGCCGACCTGGTAGCTCCAATCTTTGGTAATGTTGCCATAAATAAAGGAACGCGCAAACGGAACATTAAACCCTTGCTCGGTGGTCGGAATCCGGGCGCGGTCAAGGAAGGTGCCATCGACGGTGATCTGGTTGGTGACGTTGAGCGAAAACTCATCGTCGGGTGAACTGAACGAGAAATAGCCGCCGCCGCCCAGCGGGCCGGTTGCCTTATCATTATATTTATATCTTGCCTTGATGCCGAACCGCTCGGTGCTGGCCCCGGGGTCGTCGCGGCCGGCGAAGGCCCCGGAATGGAACCGCTCGGGAACGCCATTGGAGACCCCCTGGGATTCGGCAGCCGTTCCCTCGTGGGCACCAACCGGGCCAGTCGGCGAGGTGCCGGCGGGGCCGTGCGCCGCAGGGGCGCCTGCGGGACCAGGGCCCTGCTGGGCGCTCATGGACTGCACGAGGCCACGGAGTTGCTGGAGTTCGGCTTTGAGGGCGCGGGTTTCGGCAACCTCGGATCGAAGCATGCGGAGTTGCTCGGCAAGTTCCGCATTCGACGGGTTCGACACCGCCCCGACCGCTGCGGTCGACGACACGGGAGCGGACGGCGGCGGGGCGTCCTGAGCCACGGCCGCGACGGCTAAGCCCGAGAGTATACAGAGCGCGCGGAGGATCGGAAGCTCGGACCGAACCCGTGACCGTTCCAACTCGAAGGGAGAAGTGCCCATACGAAATCACATCCCCGGGTGAAGAGGTGAGGGGAGGATGCCGGCCGACGCAACGCACACCGATTTCACCAATCGTATCGACCACGACGATCTTGACGCTTAACGGAAAGTTGGGTGCCTCAAAAAATATTGGTTTCAACCCCTGGATTGACCGAAAAGACAGGGTTACTATTGACGATCTCGTCAGGGCCATGCGAGATCCGGACAGCACTCCTTGTTGATGAGATTCGCCGGGGGAACCCAAGTGCGACTTGAGAATTCCACGGATCGTGCCGGGTGGCAGCCTCATCTCGCCTGGAACTCAATGCAAATCGTGCTTCGGGGCGTCGCCCAAGTGATGTTTCAGCCCCACGCAGGGACCGGGCTACTCTTCGTAGCCGGGCTCGCGGTGGGCTCCCCCCTGGTGGCCCTGGGCGCATTCCTCGGGTCGGCGATCGGCACGGGAGTTGCTTTTCTTCTCAAGTTCGACCGGACTGAGCTTCGAGACGGCATCTACGGATTCAACTCGGCGCTGGTCGGACTGGCCCTGTTGGTGCTCCTGCATCCGGTGCCGGCGACCTGGGCCTTGCTGGTGCTAGGCTCTGCCCTCGCGGCCATTGTCACTCACTTGGCGCGGCGATTCGTGCCGTTTCCAACGTACACGGCCCCCTTCGTCCTGGTAACCTGGCTTGCGCTCGCATTGGTGCATGGCGTAGCGGGTAAGAGCATCGATACGAGCCCTCCAGCTGCCCCGCGAACGCCGGCCGGGTTTGTCGAAGCGGTCCTGGCGGGCGAGGCCGAGGTCATGCTGGGGTCGAGTGCCGTGACCGGGATCCTCTTCCTGGCCGGCATCGCGCTGAGCGACTGGCGGCACGCAACCTTGGCCCTGATCGGCTCGGTCGTCGGGACCTTGCAGTCGATCTATCACCACGACCCGTCCGGTTCGATCTCCCTCGGCCTCTATGGTTACAATGCATCTTTGGCCGCGATGGCGATTTGGCTGTCGAGATCTTCGCTCGCCTTGTCGATCCTGGCCGCGGTCGTGTCGGTGCCGCTCACCGAATTCTTCCCCAAAGCTCTGGGCATCCCAGCGCTGACGGCCCCGTTCGTCGTCGCGTCCTGGATCGTGCTGGCGCTCCTCGCTCTCGATCCCTTGCTCGGACGGACCATGAACAAAGCGAGCAACGTCCAGAGGGCCGACCAACCCAAGGCGGAGGTGACTTAATGCATTTGACCCCGCGCGAAATCGAAAAACTCTTGGTCTATCAGCTGGCCGAGATCGCGGAAAAGCGACGGGCCAAGGGCCTGAAGCTCAATCATCCCGAGTCGATGGCCATCCTCTGCGCCGCGGCGATGGAAGGGGCCCGAGAAGGGAAGACCGTCGAGGAAGTGATGGGCGCAGCAGCCCAAATCCTGACCAGGGCGGATGTCATGGAGGGAGTGGTCGAGATGATCCCGTACGTCCAGGTCGAGGCCGTCTTCACCGACGGCAGCCGACTGGTCACGATCCACGACCCGATCAAATAGTCGTCCCTCGTCGTCACCCGACCCGATACGGTCCGATCCGCAAGGCACGATCCCACAGGAGCGAACACCGATGGCGGATTCAGAGACTCCACACGAAGAGCCGGGCGTGGGCGATTGGCTCCGGCACCCGGACGCAGCGCCACAATCGACGAGCAAGACCTCGGCCCCGGTCGGCGGCCTGATCCTCGCCAGCGGCGAGATCGAGTTGAACGCCGGTCGCCCCTCGATCACGCTCGAGGTGAGGAATACCGGCGACCGCCCGATCCAGATCGGGTCGCACTATCACTTCTTCGAGACCAATCGCGCCCTGGAATTCGACCGCCCGGCGACCTTTGGGCTGCGATTGGACATCCCTGCCGGAACGGCGATCCGGTTCGAGCCGGGGGACCAGAAGTCAGTGTCTCTGATCCCGATGGGGGGGAAACAGCACTGCTTCGGGTTCAATGACCTGGTCAACGGTTGGACCGGAGGGGGACCGACGACCGACTATCGGCCGAATTTCACGACCGCCGTGCAGAAGGCCAACGCCCTCGGATTCAAGTCCTCGAAGCCCTAACAGTTCGTTCAGCGAAGGGGTCTTTCGTCATGTCGAAACTCTCGCGCAAGCAGTATGTGGATCTCTACGGCCCGACCGTGGGAGACAAGATCCGCCTAGGTGACACCGATCTTTATATCGAGATTGAACGTGACCTGCGGACCTTCGGCGACGAGCTGCAATACGGCGGCGGGAAGACCTTGCGCGACGGCATGGGGTCGGACAACCAGGTCACGCAGGCCTCCGGCTGCCTCGACATGGTCATCACCAACGTCACGGTTCTGGACCCGATCTTGGGGGTGGTCAAGGCCGATGTCGGGATTCGCAACGGCAAGATCGTCGGCATCGGCAAGGCGGGCAACCCGAGCACGATGGACAACGTGACCCCTGGGCTGACGACCGGGACCGCCACCGACGCCATCGCCGGGGAACACCTGATCCTCACGGCCGCCGGGATGGATGGACACATCCATTACATCAGTCCCCAGCAGGTTTGGTCTGCGCTCAGCAACGGGATCACCACCTTCTGGGGAGGGGGCATCGGCCCGTCCGACGGCACCAACGGCGTCACCACCACCAACGGCCCCTGGAACCTGGAGATGATGCTCCGGGCCGTGGAGGGCTTGCCAATCAACTTTGGATTCCAGGGCAAGGGCAACAGTACTGGGATCGGTCCGCTCGTCGAGCAACTCGAAGGGGGCGCGGCCGGGTTCAAGATCCACGAAGACTACGGCACCACCCCCGCCAACATCCGCGCCTGCCTGCGAGTCGCCGACAATTACGACGTCTCCGTCTCGATTCACACCGACACCCTGAACGAGGCCGGCTTCGTCGAGGATACGATCGCCGCCTTCGACGGCCGGACGATCCATACCTATCACAGCGAAGGGGCCGGCGGCGGCCATGCACCCGACTTGCTCAAAGTCGTCGGCCAGCCGAACGTCCTGCCAAGCTCGACCAACCCGACCCTGCCGTGCGGGGTCAACTCGGTGTCCGAGCTTTTTGATATGATTATGGTCTGCCACAACCTGAGCCCCAAGATCCCCTCGGACGTCGCATTTGCCGAGAGCCGGGTCCGGGGTGAGACGATCGTCGCCGAGAGCGTCCTCCACGACATGGGGGCGATCTCAATGATCACCAGCGACTCCCAGGCGATGGGCCGGGTCGGCGAGACCTGGCTGCGGACGATGCAGACCGCAGACATCATGAAGAAGACGCGCGGGCCGCTCCCCGAGGACGCCTCCTCGGGCAACGATAACAACCGCGTCCTCCGGTTCGTGGCCAAGGTCACGATCAATCCGACGCTAACGGTGGGGATCTCCGACGTCCTCGGCTCGATCGCGCCGGGCAAAATGGCCGACCTGGTGCTCTGGGAACCCGCCTTTTTCGGCGCCAAGCCAAAGCTGGTACTCAAAGGCGGGATGATCGTCTGGGCCAACATGGGCGATCCCAACGCCTCCCTGCCGACCTGCCAACCGATGATGTTCCGCCCGATGTTCGGCGCCTTCGGCTCAGCGCTGGCCAAGACCTGCGTCACGTTCGTCTCGCGTGCCTCTTACGAGCGGGGGATCGCCGAGAAGTACGGCCTCCAGCGCATCGTTCGGCCGGTCTACGGAACCAGAACCTTGACCAAGCGGCACATGATTCGCAATGACTTCCTCCCCAAGATCGACGTCAATCCACAGACTTTCGCCGTAACCGTGGATGGCGTGCATGCGACTGTCACGCCCCCCAAGACGATTGCCCTGAATCAGCTTCACTTCTTCGGTTGACGCCTCAACGCGGAGCCTTGCAATGATCCTGGTCGAGAAGAGTCTTGGCAACCTCGGCGACGCGGCTTGGGCGGAACGTCTGGCAGACGCCACGATCGATCTCCTGGAACTCGATCAATGGCAGGCGCAGAAGAACCGGTTCCGCCTCAAAACCCAGGCAGGCGCCGAGGTGGCGGTTGCCCTGGAGCGGAACTCGCACCTGCACGACGGCGACATCCTGAGCTGGGACGAGGCGTCGCGCACGGTCATCGCCACCCGGATCCACCTCAAGGATGTTCTCGTGATCCAGCTCGACGCAATGCTGGCTAACCCGGCCGAGACGCTCGCCCGCACCTGCTTCGAGCTGGGCCACGCTCTGGGCAACCAGCACTGGCCGGCCGTCGTGAAGGGGACCTCGGTCTACGTACCGCTGACCGTCGACCGCCAGGTAATGGCCTCCGTCATGAAAACGCATGCATTTGTCGGCATTACCTACGACTTTCGCCCCGGGTCCGCAATCATCCCCTATCTCGCACCTCACGAAGCAAGACGCCTCTTCGGAGGGGCCGACGCCACGCCACATTCTCACGTTCCCACAGCTCCCAAGCATGAGCCGCATCAGCATGTCGATGCCCAGGGACAGACCTTCACCCATGTACACGACACGCCTGACCCAGGGCAGAAGCATGACCACGATCATGTCCATTGAGAAAGCGGCACCGTGACCTCGATCCCTGCGTTGATGCGTCTCCTCCAATTCGGCGACTCGATGCTCCCGGTCGGCGCCTTCTCGTTTTCCAACGGACTCGAGTCGGCCGTACAACGGGGATTCGTCCACGATCCGGATAGCCTCGAGCGGTTCGTTCGGACGGCGACCCGGCAGTCGGCGACGACTGACGGAATCGCCCTGCTCGAAGCGTTCCGAGGCGCTCAAGAAAACGATCCTGCACGAATTGCCCAGGCCGATCATGCCGTTTTCAATCGAAAGCTCAACGAAGAGATGCGGACCATGACGGTGCGGATGGGCCGCAAGCTTGCCGAGATGGCCGTCAAGGTCCTAAACGCGTCAGCCGTCGGCGACTGGCTCAATGCGATCAAGCGCGGGGAGACGCCCGGCACCTACCCGGTGGGTCAGGCCCTCGTCTTCTCCGCGCTCGGCCTGAACGAGCGGGATGCCTTCGCCGTGCATCAGTACGGCCTGGCGAGCATGATGCTGGGCGCCTCGTTGCGGCTGATGAAGCTCGACTATCTCGACGCCCAGGCGATCCTTTATCGAATCAACGGCGAGGCCGAGGCGGCCTATGAACGGGCCACCAACCGCTCGCTCGACGATATGGCCTCGTTCTCCCCCTTGATCGATGTCCTCGCCGCCGCACACGTCCGCGCCACCATTCGCCTGTTCATGAACTAATCGATCGTATCGCGAGAACTGGCTCCCATGAAAAAAATCACGAGAATCGGCATTGGCGGGCCCGTCGGCTCGGGCAAAACGGCAATCATCGAGGCGATCACGCCGAAGCTGATCGACCTCGGCATCCGGATCCTGATCATCACCAACGACGTGGTGACGACCGAGGACGCGAAGCACGTCCGGCGCACCCTCAAAGGGGTTCTGATCGAAGAGCGGATCATCGGAGTGGAGACGGGAGCCTGTCCGCACACGGCCGTTCGCGAGGACCCCAGCATGAACCTCGCCGCCGTGGAGGACATGGAAGCACGCTTTCCCGACACCGACCTGGTCCTGATCGAGAGTGGTGGCGACAACCTCACGCTCACCTTCAGCCCGGCCCTGGTCGACTACTTCCTCTACGTGATCGACGTCGGCGCAGGGGACAAAATCCCTCGCAAGAACGGCCCCGGCATCACCCAGTCCGACATCCTGATCATCAACAAGACCGACCTGGCCCCTTACGTCGGCGCAAGCCTGGAAGTGATGGATACCGACTCGCGGTTCATGCGAGGCGAGAAGCCGTTCGTCTTCACCAACTGCAAGACGGGCGAAGGCATTGATGCGCTCGTTCACCTGATTCGCGAGAACGTCCTGTTCGACCTCGAGATGAAAGCCCCGCACGTATGACGAGGCCGATCAACGACCCCGAATTGGCTCCCTACCAGGACGAACCGAAGCAACTCCCAAGTGGATCGCTCGGCAAGGATGCGCGCTTGCGGCTCCGGTTCGAGCGCCGCAATGAGCGCTCGATCCTGGCTGTGATGGAGCGAAAAGCCCCCTTGCTCGTCCAACGGGCGATCTACTGTGACGAAGGGATGCCAGCACTCCCCTGGGTGTTCATCATCACCAACTCAGGCGGCATCCTGCAGGGGGACCGGTATCAGATCCAGATCGAGGCCGGCCCTGGTTCGTTCGGCCACGTCACCACGCAGGCCGCGACCAAGATCCACGAGATGGATGCGAACTACGCCGCGCAGACCCAGGAAATCGTCCTGGAGCCAGGCTCGTATCTGGAATACCTGCCCGACCCGATGATCCCGTTCCGCCACGCCCGGTTCTTGAACCAAACCCGGATCAAGATCGACCCGACGGCCACGCTCCTCTACGCGGAGACCCTCATGGCGGGCCGCAAATACTACCGGGACGGCGAGAGCTTCGAGTTCGACCTTTTTTCCTCCGCCGTGCATGCCGAACGCCCCGATGGAACGGTCCTGTTCGTCGAGAAATTTGTGATCGAGCCCGCGCAGGTCTCTCCCCGGGACCTCGGGGTCATGGGCGAGTACGACGTCTTCGGAAACGTCATCCTCCTCACCCCGAAAGAACATGCCGACCGCATCCTCGCGAAAATCCCACCGACGTTCGACCGCTCGGCGCACTGGGCCGACGGGGCCGCCCGCCTCCCCAACGACGCCGGCTTGATCTACAAGGTACTGGCGCAAGAGACAGGCATCATCCGCGCCCGGATTCGCGCCTTCTGGACACTGGTCCGTGAGGAAGTGACCAAGCACCCCGTCCCAAGCGAATTTCCCTGGCGCTGATCCGGCGGGCTAACGGTCCACACGAATCGAGCCGACAACCACAAGCATATCGGCCGATTTTTGTGATTCCGACCTACTCAAAATTCGATCACATCGCGACAGCGGTGAGGGACGCGGAGAACAACCTGCTTTCAGGGTCGGGATTTCGTTCGTCTCCAGACGATCAGGGTATGGCCCGATTCCGCGCCCGTTGAGAACTCGACCGGTCGATCGTCCTGAGGCGTCAGGCCGTGGCAGACAGTGAACCGATCGCCTTCGAGTTTGTAGATCCCCTTAAGGATTTGGCCTTTGGCCGGCCCATCTTTCAAAGTCAGTTCGAACGCCCTGGGATCGGTCGACGGCTCGAGCCGGAGCGAATACAAGGTGCGCCGGCTGTCCTTCATGGTGGCGTACTGAGCGTTCGACACAACCAGGCTCAGCTTCTCCGGCTGGTCGGATGTGCTCTCACCGTTCACCTCGGACGAAACCAGAGTCCAGCTCCCTTGCAAGGCAGCGAGGTCGCGGGCCGACTCATCGTCATCAGCCCCGAGCACGAGGCCAACGGCCAGAGTGATAAAAACAAGCGCCTTCATTTGATTCCTCGTGTCTCGAACGGTGCCGGCGGTTAAGGTCGGGGGCGCGGCATTGTAGCGTGACGGCCAGACCGATGGGAGTTGGCTTGGCTTACGACCAACAAGGCCGGCCATCGCTGGCCACAACGCATCTACCGAGATTCCGAACATTCCAAAAAAAGAGGATGAACCATGAGGATGATCTCCCTGGCGGGACTGCTGTTCGTTCTCCCCCCACTGCTGATGCCGGCCAGCGGTTCGGAGGCGAAGAAACCGCCGAACTTCCTCCTGATCCTCGCAGATGACATGGCCTGGGACGACTGTGGCGCCTACGGAAACAAGGGAATCCGGACGCCCCATATCGACGCGCTGGCTCGTGAGGGCATGCGTTTCGACCGCGCCTATCTGACCTGCAGTTCGTGCAGCCCCAGCCGCTCCAGCATCATCACCGGCCGATACCCTCATAATACCGACGCCGAGGAGTTGCACTGGCCTCTGCCCGCAAGCCAGGTCACCTTCGTCGAGCAACTCAAGGCCAGCGGGTACTGGACCGCCGCCGCTGGTAAGTGGCACCTGGGCAACGCCGTCAAGAATCGATTCGACGTGGTCCACGAAGGCAACCCGTCCAGCTTCCAGCTTCCCAGCGGTCCCCAGGCGGCCGGGGCCCGGTTGACCTCGGAGGCCAAGGGAAACGCCGCCAGCGGCTGCGATCAATGGGTATCCACCTTGCGGGATCGGCCACGCGACAAGCCCTTCTTCCTCTGGCTCGCCTCCTTCGACCCGCATCGCGACTATGCGGCAGGGGCCATCGCCAAGCCGCACCGGCCCGAGGACGTCATGGTTCCGCCCTACTTGCCCGATGCGCCCGAGGTCCGCAAGGATCTGGCCCTCTACTATGACGAGATCGGCCGCCTCGACCATTTCGTCGGCGAGGTCATGGCGGAGTTGGAGCGTCAGGAAGTGAGCCAGGAGACACTCGTCCTGTTCCTCAGCGATAATGGCCGCCCCTTCCCACGCTGCAAGACAACCCTCTACGAAAGTGGAATCAAGACCCCCTGGATCGTCCGCTGGCCGGGCCGGATCCGACCCGGTAGCCACTGCACTCGCCTGGTCAGCTCGGTCGATATCGCCCCCACGATTTTGTCCCTGGCCGGAATCGAGCGGCCACTCAGCTTTCAGGGCAAGGACGTTTCCGTCCTCCTCACAGACCCGCTGGCGAAGGTCAGGGACCATGTCTTCGCCGAGCACAACTGGCACGACTACGCCGCCCATGCGCGAGCGGTCCGCTCCGAACGCTTCAGTAGAGTCGAGGGGTGGCGCGGTGGCTGACGCTCCGTTTCCACTCCCCCGCTCATCGAACCGGACGGGCCATTTTCTGGCATCCGGCTCTCGGACAAGAACTCACGCTTTCGCCCACGGAAAGCTTCGGGGTCGCTCGCTCAAGCGGACCAGGCCCAGCACGTCGTGCAGGTACTGATCGGGGAACCGTGACGTCCCCCGACTCTTCAGCTTGTGCTTCCGCCGAAGCCACTGGCGGAGCCGATCCCGCGCGTGGCGGTCCACGGCTCGATACGCGGGACTGACCGGGCCGAGACAGAAATAGTTCGACCAACCCAAAAGCATCCGGTTCAGTCGGGCCACTCGGTCTTCGACGTCCGTCCAGAACCATCTCCGGCTCGTCTGGTCGCTGATCTCCCGTTTCAGGCGGTCGATCTTCTTCGCCGAGGGACGCGTCCCGATGTAGGACTGGCCCGTCTTCGGCGACCAGCATCGCCCGATCGTATACCCCAGGAAGTCGAACGTTTCCTCAGGGACACGGCACAACCGCGTCTTCGTCTCGTTCACCGTCAGCCGCAGCTTCAACATCATGCTCCGCATCGTGGCCATCGCTTCGGCAGCGGTGCCACGACAGCAGATCACAAGTCGAGTAGCCCGGGGGAATTGCACCCCCAGGCCCTCTCGGATCCGGACGGGAGGCTCTCGCCTCATCCGGCTCTTATGATCCAGTCGCTGGTCGAATCCCGATCTGCCAGAGAACCAGCAGATTCGGATCGCGTCGCGCCACTTGACCCAGCCAGTGGGCTGCGTTGATGGAGTGACGCCTCAACCGTTTGTATTTCCGCTGCGCCCATTTGACCAAGACACGCTCCAGGTGTCGGAGAACCGGAGTGAGCGCCGACCGGTAAAACCGACCGTAGTAGTTCACCCACCCTCGTACCGAAGGATTCACAAGCCCCGCGATCTCCTCCAGAGACTGATTGTTCCGGATGGCGGCCAGCCGCCAGTCTCGGATCGTCTCGCGGATCGCATTGGCGGCCTTGTGGCTGATCGCTGGGATGAAGCTCACGAAGAACTTCCCCCATCGATTCTTGGCCCGCCGGGGCCGAAAGGTGTAGCCGAGGAAGTCGAACTTGATGTGTTCATGCTGGCCCCTCCGGTCATCGTCCTGGCAGTACACGATCTTGGTCTTCTCAGGGTGAAGCTCAAGACGGCACTCCTTCAGACGTGCCCGGACCGCTTCGAGCACGTGTTCCGCTTGAGCCCGGCTCTTCGCGTGAATGATCACATCGTCCGCATAACGCGCGAAGTGGATGTCCGGAAAGCTCCGGGCCATCCAGAGATCGAACGCATAGTGCATGAAGAGATTGGCCAACAAGGGCGAAACAATCGACCCCTGGGGCGAGCCCTTCGTACGCTCTTCTCGACGACCGTCCTGCTTCTGAACGGGGGCTTTCAGCCACCGCTCGATGTACAGCAGGACCCATGGTTCGTTCACGTGATGACAGACTGCCTTCATGACTAGTTCATGATCGAGATTGTCAAAGAAACCTTTGATATCCAGATCAATCACCCAGTCGGACCGCCAGCACCGCTCCCGCGCGGCGGCCACCGCATCCAGCGCCGATCGTCCGGGTCGATACCCGTAGGAGTCGGGATGGAAGTGCGGCTCCACCAGCGGCTCCAGATGCATCTTGACGACCATCTGAGCCACGCGATCGCCGACCGTGGGAATCCCCAGCGGCCTTGAACCCCCATCGGCTTTCGGGATCTCCACGAGCCGCACCGGCGGTGGAAAGTAGCTGCCCGAGGACATCCGATTCCAGATCTTGTAGAGGTTACCCTTCAAGTCGGTCTCGAACGCCTCGATCGACTGCCCGTCCACCCCGGCCGCCCCGTGGTTCGCCTTGACCTTCAGGTAGGCCTCGTAGACCACCTGTTTGGAAATCGCGTAAGGCTTCGCTTCAGGCATCGGTTCCTCCCATCGCTGGTTGACTTTTGCCTCTCGCGTGGGCCTTGACGCACGACTTCGCTTCCGGCATGAATTCCTCCCATCGCTGGTTGATCCATCCCTTGGCTGAACCATTCAACCCCTTCGCTCCACCCGCATTACCAGGCTTCAACGCTACTACGGGTTGATCCGCCCCTGTGCCACGCATCGGGACTTTGACCTCGTGGGGCCTCCACTTGGGCATCTCCCTTGGCATCGTGACGACAGGTTCCCACGTTCCCCGCGAGAGCCTGAACCGAGCTCGCGCCACCTTTACGCCGGTCACCATCAAGGCCGTAAGCAGGTCCCGCCTTGACTGCATCCCAGGCCAACGACTGGAGCCTGGTTTCGATGACGTCCCTACGCTTTCGACGCCTCATCGGTGGTTCACTTGCGTTCGCCTTCTCGGTTCTTATCTGACCGGTTCAGACCGGCCTTTTCCCGAACGCTCACGACCAGGACTCTTAATCCAAGCCGCTTCGGGTGATTTGGAATCTGGTCCTGCAACCCGATCCCGAGGGACCTACCCTCATCTCTCACGCAGCATGGCGTTCCGGGACGCTCCTGAAAGTCGTCCTTTCACACCTTCGTGGCGCACAGTCATCCGCATAGTTGACGACATGAGCGTCGAGCCGTTGTTCGTGTCCGAGGAGCTTCCAGCCCACAATGAACCGACGCATATAAATGTTAGCGAGTAACGGTGACAGAGGAGACCCTTGCGGGCTGCCCCGGCCCTCATCCTTGTTCCGAGTCGTTCGGCGCGTCCGACCCCGATCGTCGGTCTCTTCCACCGGGGCCACCAGCCACATCTTGATCAGCCCCAGGAGGTGCCGGTCGCTGATGCGTCGTGACAGCGATTTCAGGAGCTCCGAGTGCGGGATACTGTCGAAATAGCCGGACAAATCGGCGTCCACCACATCATTATGCCCCATGCTCACATGCCCATGGACCTGCCTCACAGCGTCCAGGGCACTGCGGCCCGCCCGGTAAGCGTGTTGTTCCGGAGGCAGGTCGGCCTCGAAGATCGGCTCCAAGACCAGAACCACCGCCATCTGCACCACGCGGTCCCGGATCGTTGCGATCCCCAGCGGCCTTTGCTTCCCATCCGGTTTAGGGATCAGGACGCGGCGCACTGGAGACGGTTGATACGTACGATCCCTCACCTCGGTCGTCAGTTCGTCGAGCCATCGGTCGCGGCCGTACGCCTCAATGTCCTCGAAGGTCTGGCCGTCCACCCCCGGGGCGCCGTCGTTGGAGCGACAACGCAGGTAGGCAAACTCCAGGATATCCTGCCGACACACCTTGTCGTACAACCGATAAAACCGATACCCCGGCGATTCCTTCGCTTTGGCATCCAGCGTCGTCTGGAGTTTCTGAACCTTCGGTGGAGGTGTGAGGCTCATGCCAATCTCCCGGCTCTCATGCTCTTTGTGACGCTGGTCTTGAACTCAGGCCCCTTCCCTCGACCGGCGTTACCCGGCGTCCACGGTAGTACGGGCCTGTCCGCCACCCCAGTCGGCCCGGCCAGTCCCTCGCGGGCGTCCGGTTGGAGGTCACGCGCCTCCGCCAAGTGGGGTTTCCCGTGTTGCAGGCGTCTCCCGTTTGTCGACATGCCGTTGCCATTACCCCGGTGGGATCGCTGGGTCAGATCGCTCATGGGACGGCCTATTCCACCCGTTTCCCTGTTCATCAGCGACGACGGCCTTCCCCGATGTATTGGCGGGTCGGCTCCCACGTTAAACCTTTCGAGGCCTGCTCAGCATTCACTCGCGTTACGGCCTGTCGACTCGCTGCGCCGCCAGGCGGCACATTTGTCTCGAAGGCTCCGACGGCTTCGTTACCTCCACCGCCGCTCCGATAGCTTCCGGCCGGAGCGATTCAGTTGGCCGGGCGGGACTTGCACCCGCTGGGAAGACACTGCCTTATCACGGCGCACAAAACATCAGGAATTATGATAATCAGATGCCCCTGACCCCTCCCGCCGATGCCGTGCGAAGCCCCACTTACCAGGTGATGAGACGGATGCGCGACGAGCGGAAGCTGACGCCCGAGCAGACCGCCTGTTTCGTTCGGCCCCGCCCCACGGAAGAGTTGTACGATACCGAGGCCGACCCGAACGAGTTGCACAACCTGGCCGACGACCAAGACCAGGCCAACACGCTCCGCCAAATGCGTGCGGCGCTGACCACCTGGGAGACCGAGACCGACGATCGCAAAACCGGCCCACTGAACCCCGACGAATTCGATCGCGAGACCGGCGACCCACTCCCCAACCGGCTCCGGCCTCGACCCGGCAAGTCGAAGACCACGAACCCGAGGCGCGGAAATACGCCCGGGATTTGAAAAGCCGAGACCCTCGCAACGGTCAGAGAGCGATCCAGGAGGTCTGTCACGGCCGATTTGGGCGGTCGTTCTGCCTGCGAGGCTGATGTAACGGCCTCGAGCGAAGCACCGCTTCAGCGCGATTGTTCGTCGGATCTATCGCGGTTGAACAAATCGGCTTTCCAGGCGATTGATGATCGGTCATGATAGACTTGGTCGTGTTGGCCCCGAATTTGCTTTCGAAAGGCTGTGGGCCGCGCCACGGCCTCGAATCTACAAAGTTTACCGCATCGCCGTATTCCCTGTATTTGCCCCAATCTAAAGCCATTTTACCCTGCTGGATTGACCGGCCAGACGCTTTGAGTTCGGGAACACGATCGAACCGATTATGCGTGGTTCGATCGCCAAGAACTGGCTGGCGGTCCGTTGACCCGTGAGGAAGTGGGCGTCACTCTATTTGAGACGAATTGCGAGACGAACGGGCCCAGCCTTGATCGCCCTCCTGAATTCATCAGGTATAAGAGACAAGGGATTGAAGTCGGCGAGGGAAAGCCTGCCTGCGTCAATTCCTTGAGAAGTTGAACCCGTTTTCTTTTTTCTTCCGATCAGAATGTTATCCGCTGTCTCTGAAATTCATCAGCCCGGAAGATTTCTTCGCGATTCCTAGCGCCAGGACCTCGGGGAGGGCCGGCGTTTCAATTTCCACACGCAATGTTCGGATGACTTTGGGATCGTGAACGATACGATCGGTCCCGTTTCGAGCATTGCCTTTTGCGGCTAGAAAGCAGTCTGAAGATGGACATCGTCGATAGTGTGCAAGGATTCGTTGGAGAGAACCTCTCGCTACTTCTCCCTGTCGACCAGATCTGGCAGCCGACTGATTACCTCCCCGACCTCGAGTCCGACAATTGGTCCGAGCAATTGGCACAGTTCCGGGAGACGGCCCTGCGGTTGCCCGATGAGCTGCTGGTCGTGCTCGTCGGCAACATGGTCACCGAGGAAGCGCTCCCGAATTACACTATTTCGCTCGAGCACATCGCCAAGGATCCGACCGGGATTACGGACACCCCCTGGGCGCACTGGCTGCGCGGTTGGACGGCGGAGGAGAACCGGCATGGCGACCTGCTGAACACCTACCTCCGCCTCACCGGACGAGTGAACATGCGATCCGTCGAAACGACGGTCCATCACCTCATCAAGAACGGTTTCAGTCCGGGCAGCGAAGGGAACAACCAGGCAGGCCTCGTCTACGCCGCCTTCCAGGAACGCGCCACCCGGATGTCCCACGGTAACCTCGCCCGCCTCGCCGACGAGCAGGGCGAAGTGAATCTGGCACTGATCTGCCGCAAGATCGCATCCGACGAGACACGCCATGAAGTCTTCTACACCAAAGTTGTCGCTCAACTGATGGACCGCGACCCGGAAGGGACGATTCTTGCCTATCGATCGATGCTCAAGCGAATGATCGCGATGCCTGGGGCCAGGATGAACGATGGCAGGACCCCGGATCTCTTCGACCACTACGCAGCCGTCACCCAGCGCACCGGGGTCTACACGTCCCGGGATTACGGCGACATCATCCGGCACCTCAATAACGCCTGGAACGTCGGCCGCCGATCGGTATCCGGAAAAGCCGCAAGGGCCCAGGACTACATCTGCCAGCAACCCGAACGCTTCGAACGCTTCGCCGACGAGATCGGTGAACAGGTCGCCAGCCAAGCCCCCTTCTCCTTCTCCTGGATCCGAGACCGAAAAGCCTGATTTCCTTTCCCAAGGACGCGAGTGCCTCCGTCCTCCAGGAATCGCCGGGCCTCGCAACGCCGCATCCGATATTGGGGGAACGCAATCCGCCCGCCGTCGCCGTCCCCGCTCGGGACGGCACGGAATACTGGACTGGCACCGGAAGTGCAAAGCACGGACTGAGGGGACACTCGATTCAGAAGCATCCGCCAACGAAGCCGGACAGTCGAGACGGCGATGGGGAGCCAGTCCATGTTCTTCTTTTACTTCAACAAACTCGGATGTCTAGGCTCAATCCTGGTTTCAATCGTGCTCACAGGCGTGTTGATTCTGCTCCTCTACTTCTGGAATGGCTGAACGAACTCGGGACTATCGATCGCCCCTCGGAAAGACTTTGCGGATCTTCTTGTTCCTGACTTCCTGCCCATCCCGTATCACCGTCGCTGATGGGCGACACCTTGGAGTTGAGTAATCATGAGACCGTCCCGGTTGACTCGATCGCTCCGCGTTGGTGCCATCGCCCTGCTGGCAGGAACCACAGCACTGATTATGATTCCTTCGGTGAGCTACGCGGAACAGTTTGTCCTGTTCGACGTCACCTTCACCTTTACCAAGGCAGATGCGGACACGTCGAAGCCGAGTAAATCGCACTACTACGTTCGCGGCAAAGCGATGAACCCGGACCGTCCGCGCAACTGGACGAGCCCGGTAGACTATCGGAACGGGACGGTTCACATCCGCACGGAGGTGATCGAGAAGCCCGCCGGTGGCGAGCCCACGACGTGGAGTATTTGCTATATTCCGAATCGAGGTCAAGGAAACGGATACGGCTGCACCGGGACGGTCCTCTACCGCGAAAAAGGCGTGTATGAGCAGGACATCTCGATGAAATCATTCTGGGAGAACGACGCGATCGTCTGGTCGGAGGGCATCAAGCAAATGGATCTGGTGATCAAAGACAATAGCGGGGGCAGGGGCCATGCGCACCAGCGGCCCGACTCCGAAAAGTTCTTCCCGACGAAGATGCGGATTACCTTGGTCCAGGTGTCGGCCGGTTCAACCTATGATCCGAGCTTGGTCCCCAATCTCCCTCGTGAATCGGGTGCAAGCAACGGAACGCCAAAAGCCAGCGCAACCGGAGTTGGGCGGTGAGCCACCCTCAGCGCGTCGACCGAGTTCCCTTGATCATGACCCCTGGAGGGCAGCCGGACGACGCGCCGGCTTCTCAACCCTGCCGCGCGATCGAACCTGGTAGCATCGGCTCGACTTGGCGATCGGCGGATGTTCGGTCCCGATCATGACCAGCGCTGACTCGACATCGAGGCCCCCGTCGATCAGCAAGCGCAACACTCGGGCGCGTTCGACGGTCTTCTCGCTGAGCTGCGTCGTCCGCAAAACACCCTTGTTCGGCGCAATGGATGTGAACCCGGCCTGCTCAACCGCGAGTCCCCAGCGGGCAACCCAGGCCTGTACGCGTTCGGTCAGTTCACGGTCCAGCGTCAGGCGGTCGGCCAGATGGGCCTGATCGCGAACGCGGAGGACTTCGGTGACAAGAATGGGAACCGCGTCCCGGCAGCCGATGGCGACATGTTCGACCATCGTGAGGGCCTTCGTGGCATTCTCGACGTGATAGACCACATTCACGCTGACGTCATAGACCAGCCCATCGACAGTGAGCACCTTCTGTATCGGGAGGTCGAGCGTGATGGACCGTACGGGGGTTGTTTTGACCCCGTGGACCAAGGGAACGAGCCAGTGGAAGCCTGGTTCGAGTTCCTTGACGGCTCGCCCCCAACGGAACAGGACACCGCGCTGGCCGGACTGGATCATGATCCCAAAGGCGCGAGCCAGGCCGAACAACGCCACCGCGACGGCCCAAGGACGCTTCTGGGCAAACCTCCAGGTGACCTTCCAGACCACCTCAACGAGCTTGAGCAGCCAATCGAGAAGGTCATCCATCGTGATCATTGCCCGAGTTGTGGGTCGACACGTCTTGATTCTCTCCGGCAACCGTGGGTTGAGCGGGGGCCAGAGGTGAAGGCACGGCCAGCCGCGCGCTTTGTCCCGACAAGGCCATGACTGCGCCTGAAATCAGCGAGACCGCCGCCTCGGGATTGAGCCCTTGCTCATCGTGGAACTGGCGATAGAGCGAGAGTTTCTCGTGTGCAAGCTTCTGCAACTGGGTGATCTCCATGGTTTCCGGCGTCGGCGAGAAGGTCGAAAAGCCAAACTCGTGAACCTGCACACCCCACTGCTGCTCGACGGGGCCAAGCGCTTGCTTGACCTCATCGACCATCCGCGACATGTCACGGATCGAGTGCCTGTCCTGGGCCTTGACCACGTTTTGCACGATGATGACGAGCCGATTCTTGAGACCCTCCACAAGGTTGTCGACCTCGATGACGGCCTTGCGGAGATCGACAATCTGGTAGACGACCTTGGCGCCGACCTCGTAGACGAGTTCGTCGCTCAGTTGAATCACTTGCGGCTCGAGGTCGAGGGTCGTGTCCTTGGTGGCCACAACCTGAAAGCGTTGGAGGATCGGAATCTTGAAGTGGACGCCAGGCCCAACCACGCCGATGGCACGTCCCAGATGGAACTTCAAGGCATGCTGGCCTTCATAGACCACCACGAAGATCCCGGTCATCGCCTGGAGAAACTCGAGCATCACGCCCCCCGGACAAAAGCCGACCCACCTCCCAAGTGCCTGTCCACAGTACCCGGCCGTCCTCAGGACCGACACGGAGTTCTCCGATTCGGCCGGGCCTCAGCATCGCCCGCGCCGCGCATCGAACACTCGGGCCGCGAACCTTGTCGCGGCAATCGCTCCGGTGGCGTGGACAGCAAGGCTGATCGCAAAGGTCCAGGCAAGGCCGGGTTCAAGAACCACCGAGCGCCGCCAGATTCCCGCCGGAAGACAGAAGATCTGCCCCCAGACCTGACCGGTGTGCCACTGTTGGATATCCATGGGCGATAGGAGTGAAGCCCATTCCATGAACGGGGTCAAGCCGGCAAGGTAGACGCTCGACCAGGCCCCCGTGATCGACCCGATGAGGCTCAAGGGGACGAAGAGCAAGGGGAGCGCATTGCTGACGAGCAAGACCACAAGCGTGGCCCCGATCGCCCGTTCCGACGTCTTTGACATCATGGAAACAAAGACCCCAATCGCTGCTGCATACCAAAGATAGACGACGATTCCGATCGCCGCCGAGACAGCACCGATGGGATGGACGGAACCGGTCATCAGGCCGACAATCCAGACGAGGAGAAACGGAATCGCAAGTCCACGCACCGCGACCAGGGATCCGATCACCTTGGCTCGAGCCACTTCGCGCCCGGTCACGAGAGTGGTCGTCAGGCTGACCCACGTCCCTCGCTCTCGCTCACCGGTCACGCTGGTCGCGGCGATGGCGGCTCCACACACCAATCCCAGGAAATAGAGAGTGGAGTGAACATGGCGGAGCGATTCGTTCAGTGCATTTCGCTTCCACCACCATGCCAAAGCATCCCACCACGACTCGTGCCACTCCAAGAAGGCGCTTCGGACCGTCCCGAGCAGCGGAGCGAGTAAAACCATACAGACGAGGAGGATTGCCCCACGGACCACGGGACGGTCGAGAGGCCCGGAGGTTGTATACCACTCCTTCCAGAGGATCGGATCGTCGCCGATCGGCGGCCGGTGCTTCGAGTTCGGTTCCCCAACCCGGGCGGTCCGCAGCCAGACGCCCAACCGTAAGGGACGGAGGAGAAGCAAAGCCAGCAATACGAAGATCGCCGAGAAGGTCAACTGGATGCTCACGAAACCAGGAAGGCCTCGCGCCAACTCAGACTTGAGCCAGGCCGAGCCCGCAGGCTCCACGTACGGCC
The DNA here is from genome assembly GCF_000242455.2 of Singulisphaera acidiphila DSM 18658. Lineage (GTDB taxonomy): Bacteria > Planctomycetota > Planctomycetia > Isosphaerales > Isosphaeraceae > Singulisphaera > Singulisphaera acidiphila. The sequence goes on along the minus strand of NC_019892.1, from coordinate 1,483,048 downwards.
CCGCGAACGGCCTCATCGTAATGATCGTGAACAACCACTCCTGGTTAGCGGGATGCCCCTGGAGAATCCAGCCGCTTACAGTCTGGAGCCAGGCCAATGGCCAAGGGAGTTGAACGGCGAGCGACGCGTACCCAATCGGTCCAAGGAGCCAGCCGACCACGAGGACATAGGCCATCAAGATTGCCAGACGCGGTCGCGGGTTGACAACCGACACGACGAGCGATAGCGACGCCACAAACAGGGTCCACGCGACAAGCATGATGTACGCGCTGGAGACGAAGCTGAAGTCGAGAGCCCCGAACAAGACAAACGGCAACACAAAGGGGAGGCCAACGCCCCAGGCCATTCCGGTGCGCGCGAGTTGCACCACCAGTTTTCCCAGCACGATCGACCCGCTCGACAGCGGGCTGGCCAGTAAGTCCGTCATCGTCCCACGCCGATCTTCCTCGGCGATCGACCCCGCGACCAAGCCGGGCACCAGGACAGCAATCGCAATCCCTTGCACCAATGTGAGCTCGAGAAAAAGCAACTCCGTCAGCGAGCGCAAGGCCTGCAGTGTCTGCCATCCCCCCGCTGAAGCGTGCCGCCAGTCTGACACCATTGCGGTCATCATCCCCATCAAGAACAGGCCGATCGCCCCCCTGAACAGGTAGAGGCGACCTTGCCGCGCCGTCCGTCTCAATTCAAAACGGAGAATGGGGCCCAGGTCCATGATCGTGCTCCGTTGCTCTGCCACCAGGCTCGCCCCAGCCATCGATGCCCACCGACGAATGTCAGAGGCAATTCATCGTACAGTCGTTCGTCGCGATGTAAAGACGCGGCACAGACCATCCTTGAGTGCCTCCAAAGGAGTAACCTCGACCTGAGCGTCACTTCGTTGGTCGACGTCGCGATTCGGTGATAAGCTTGGAGACGAGGAAAGAGGATTCAAGAACCCGGCGATCACCCCACGTGACCATGTCTTTGCCAACGCGCTTCCCAGTCCCCTGATTTCGTGGATTTTTCCAGTGTTTGAACGACGTCAAGGGGCACGGAGCGAACGCGGCAGCGAGATCAGAAGAAGAGGCAAATCACTTATGAGACGTGTAACCTTGATGGCCTCGCTTGTCGCCGTGGCGGCCTCCGCCGGAGTGGGGGAGTGGCTCCCATTTTCGATTCTGACCCCTGCCGTTGCGCAGGCCCCCGCCGAGCCCGAAATGCCCCCGACCGTGGAACCGAGCCCACCACCAGCCGAGCCGCCACCGGTCGACTTCGCCCCGGCGCCGGCACCGCTTCCTTCCGCCACACCGGCCCCCACGACTCCGCCACCGCTCCCTTTCGTCGTACCTCCCACGGAGTTCGTCGCTCCGGAACAGGGTGAATTCGGGCCCGTGCTCCGGGTCATGCCCGCGCATCGGATCGCCATGATGGAGGCGGGGCGACCGCTCCCTGAGACCGACCCCTTGGTCGCTCGGTCGGCCGTGGCCTTGTCCCAGTTGACCGGTAAATATCTCGAAGATGCCCCGAGAATCGTCGACCTGACAATCAAGACCTGCGCGGCGATTCGGCTGGCGAAAGGGACCGTTTCACCCCTGGATCTGATGGACGGGGCGCTGCACTTGAAGCGGCCGACCACGAACAACGGAAGTCGCCCGCGTCAGTTCGAGAAGTTTGCCACAGCCTATCGCAAGGCACGGCTCGCCGGAGGCAAGGACCACGCGAAAGCGATGGCTGAAATCCAAGGGCCTCCCGTTCCTCAGCCAGCGCCTCGCTGACCTTCCCAACGGTGGGAAGCCGACCAAACAATGGGGGCGCCATCTGATTCGCCCCCCGAAGGCCAGAACCTGGTGGGCCACGTCCATTATTCTTGGCCAGGTCAATCCCTCATATTCGGGCATAAGCCAAACTCAGCCGGGCAAGGCCACGCGCTGAAGAGTCGCGATCCCTCCCTTTTGCGGGGGAGCGACGGAATAGGCCGGCGACTTCGCGAACGAGTTCCAGGCCTGGTCGAGGGCCCTGCGGTCGGCGGGGCCGGCATGGACGAGTAGGCGGTAGCGAAGGTCGAGGGGATGGTCGGTGGCCAGTCCATAAGGCTCGGCCAGGTTGAACGCAGCCTCCATCCAGCCGTCCTGCCGAACGTGCCAGTGGGTGGGATATCGCGGGTTATCGGGATGATCCATGTAGCAGATTCCCTCGACCTTGTCGGGGGCGGAGGGGCCGGAGTAGTCGACCCAGCGGTGCGCCTTGCCGAAGATCGCGGGTTCGCCCGTTGAACCATCGGCGGCAGTCAGCCGGCCGCCGCCGAACTGCTCCGAAATCGTCTTCGCCACCCGCACACCGAGGAAACCGAAGTTGGTCTTGTCGAGCGGGACAGGGATCCCAACCGACTCGAACCGCGATTGAAGGTCGAGCGCGAAGCCACCGTCGGCGTTCGGCTCGAGCACGAGCGTCAGGCGCTGCCGCATCACCGTGTGCCCGTGAGCCCACCAGTCGGAATCCGCCACGAGCCCAGCCCAGTCGGGTCCATCCTGATAGATAAGAACCTGTTTGTGACGCACCTGGATATCGGAATGGGTACTCTCGCCCCAGAAATTCGTTCCGTCCACCTTTTCGTGTCCAAACCAGACGGAGCGGTGATGCTCGTGTCCGACGGGGTTCGGGTGCCCCATCCGCGTCAGGTGCGCTCCGGAGGGGCCGATGACCGGGTAGATGAAGGGGCGCGGGCCCCCTTGGCCGAACTCGAATCCAACGCGTTCGACGCCATCGACCTGCAGGCTGGCTCGATCGACCTGGGGAAGTGCCTGGACTCTGGGAAAGGGAAACGATGCCACGATCGACCTCCTCGGTCTCGGTCCATCTGCCGGTTGGTTGTCTTTCAAGGTTGCGTGTCGGCCGGGGCAAGGCGGACTGTCGAAAGCCCGGCCGCGCCAATGACTTCAAAGGCGGTTTGTAACGCCGAGAATGGCTCATCGGCAGGCACCTGGAGCAGGATCCAGGTGGCCGGATCGGCCGCGACGGCCTGCTTCAGCGAGTCGGTGAGTTCCTGGTCCGTCTGCGCCTTGCCGTCAAGCGTGTACTGGCCCTTGTGAACCGTCACGGTCTTGCGCCCCGGCTTGCTCTCCCCCTTTGCGAGCGGGCCGATGTCTTCCCCTTCCGGCGCGAACGCTCCCCCTTCGCGAACGGCGAAAAAGCCGAAGACGCGATCGAGCATCGTCAAACTTCCGGCGATCGCCCCTTTACCCTCGGTCCAGAGAAGGCCCTCGAAGTCTTGCCGGGTGCGTGGATACGTGATCGTGAAACTGACCTTGTGCGGGACGTCAGCCGCAACCTGGCCGTTGACCGGGTAAGACGTCCCGTTCAGATCCGAGCGGAACTGCCCCGAGACGAGACCCGCCGGATCGACCTTGAGGTCGAGCAACCCCGACCACTGGCCGTTGGCGAACAGGCGGAATCGACCCGCAAAGTCACTCGTGAGCACGTTTCGGCCGAGCGAGGGCCGGGTGCGATCGACGGCGGCGAGGGCGACCGGTTTGTTCAAGGAATAGAGCTTGGCCTCACCAATCGTAACGAGGCGCGGGCCTTCTTTTCCTTGGCCCACAGCCTCGAACCGCAGGTCTCCGCCTTGCCCCTCAGGGACGACCTGACCGCTGTCGAGGTCGAAGTCGAACCCGACGAACAGGAGAATCTCCTTGCCGCGTGCCAATCGTGTGGAAAGGTTCCCCGATTCAAACGTGTCAAACCGTTCGAGCGTCAGCACCGAGATCGGCGGCCCCGAGCCGGTGGCCGGCTTGCGAAGCGCGGGCGACACGAGCAGGCGGGCGAGATTGCCCTGACCGGTCCGAGCGATCAGCAAAGTTGACCGCGCGTCACGGAGCGCGCTGGGAAGGGCGTCGATCTCACCGATCGTCAGGCTCGCTTGCTCTTTCGCGTCCTGACTGGTGGGGATCGCCGCGAGCACTTTCCCCTCGATCCGGTCGAAGTCATCCCCCCGAGTCGACAACGCGGGAGCGGCCAAGAGGACGAGCGACGCCAAGACAACCGGTCGGTATCGGATCATCGAAGAAGAACTCCAGGGCACCCCATCGAAATCCAGGCAGAAGCAAGTGAAGAGAGAGCCGCGATCGCTGGTCCAGGGTATTGGAACGGTTTCAGCGGACACAAGGGATCAAGGGGTGCTCTCACGAGCAACGCTCCTCCGCAAAGGTGGAGAGAACGGTGCGGGTCCATGATTGACGGCGTGCCCCGCCAAGTCAATGAGGGGGGATCCGCGCCCTGCTTGCCGGATCGTACCCTCACGCGATAATGAAAGGCGGCCTGTCCCGCCTGCATTCCGGGATTATTGTCGAATGCGCAATGAAGGAACCCGATGATTCCCCCTCTGGAACGGAGCCCAAGGTATCACCTGCTCGATGTTTGGCGAGGCCTCGCCTGCCTGATGGTCGTCCTCCATCATACAGGCTTCGCTCTGATCTTTGAGACCGGGAGCCGGGCAGGGGGGTGGGAGAGTTGGCTGAAGTGGGCATCGGCCTCGTTGCTCTGGCGGATGAACCTGGGGGTCCCCCTTTTCTTCGTCATCAGCGGCTACTGCATCGGGGCGAGCGTCGACGCAACGCGCCGGCGAGGGTTGGGGTCACTTGCCTTTCTGGGCCGGCGGATCTGGCGGATCTACCCCCCATACTGGGCAGCCCTTCTCTGGTTCGTTGCCGTGATCGGCGGCCTGAATGCGCTCGGCCTCCAACGTCTCACTCATGGCAACGGAACGCACGCCCTCCAGCTCGACTCACCCTGGACTCTGGATGCAACTCAGTGGGTCGGCAACCTGACCCTCACCGAGGAGTGGCGTCCCTTGGTCTGGCGGCCCCCCGCTCGCAACGTCTTCACCCGGGTCGCCTGGTCGCTCTGCTACGAAGAGCAGTTCTATTTCGTCTGCTTCCTCACGCTCCTGATCGCCCCCAGGCGACTCTACGGCGCCTTGGCCGGGGTCACGGTCGGCGCAGTCCTGCTTCGTGTAGTGGCGGCCGACATCGGCCGGATGTCCGAGATCGAAGGGGCGTTCCCAACGCTCTGGCACGAGTTCGCGGTCGGCCTGGCCGTCTACTGGCGGCTCAACGTCCCAGGCTCATTCCAGGCAAAGCGTACCGTCGAGCTCGCGCTCGTCCTCCTCACCGTCGCCGGTGCCTTCGGTGGATTCTCAACCCCCGTCCCTTACTCGACCGCGGCCACCGGCCTCTTCGGCCTCGCCTTGATCGGACTCCGTCGTTGGGACGAGCGCGCGGATGCGCTCGGTTGGCTCCGCCCCTTACGCGCGTGCGGCCGACGATGCTACAGCATCTACCTGGTCCATTTACCCGTCTGCACGGTCGGCAACCTCTGGCTCTACGAGCAGGGCTTGACCAGCTTCTGGGCGCGCGGTCTGGTGATGATCCCGGCCGTTTCCGCCGCCTCGGTCGCCGTGGGCTGGCTCTTTTTCTGGGGGGTCGAACGCCATTTCCTCAACCCACCGATCATCCCACGCGACCACGAACCGCTGACCGGGGAAACCGGCACGGCCCGGTCCAGCGAATCCCCCACTCCTTTTTGAGAGTGTCCGTCGCACTCCACCACAGCCTCGGCGGCCTCACTACTTGACGCTCCCCGTCACGCGGAAGACGATGATTCGCGAGAACGATCGATGCGACCGATCCTCACAAACCGATGGTGTCATCCTCGAAGGACGAGCAGCGCAATGGACGAACTCCAGGGATCGCGGCCACCAAGTCTGGCAAGGAGGCTGGGCGTTCGGCTGCAGAGGCGGCGTTTTCGAGCCCTCGTGGTGGGCCTTGCATGTGGTTATCTTGGCATCCTGGCCTTTCCCGACCTCCTCTTCGCCAGGCAGATGACCCACGGGAACTTTCGCGTAGCCTCGGATGCGCCGATCGACCCGGGGCTGACTCGAGTCCTCGATCGCGCAACGATCAAGCTCGGGACCTCGTCGATCAACGAGCCCGCAATGATTCATCGAATTTATCTCTGTAAAAGCTGGTGGCGCAAGGCACTCCTGGCCCCGACAAACCTCGGCGCATACGGCATCACCCGTGGATTCTTCGAATACACGGTTCTTCTGGGCGAAATTGATGTCGATGCCGATCGGATCGTTCGCGACCCACCAAGGCTCGTCGGTCGTTCACTGAGCGGAGTCATCGCTCACGAGCGAACGCACGCCCTGATCGACGGCCGCCTCGGACTCTGGGCCAGCATGCGATGTCCCTCCTGGAAGAAAGAAGGCTATTGCGACTACGTCGCGGGCGACACCACTTTCCCGATCCCGGAGGCCATACGCCTGATCCGCGCCGGCCAAGAGAGTCACGAGCCGGCATTTCGATATGCTCGCTCCTACTTGCTTGTCAAATACCTGATCGAAATTGAAAAGTGGAGCGTCGCAGCACTCATGGACGCGAAGGTCGAAGAATCCGAGTTGTTGGAGAAGGTCCGGAGTCAACTCGATCGGCTCGCGCCCGCAGCCATCAAGTGACGTCGACGCAGTTCACATCAGCGACTCCTCATGCCAAGTTCCCCAAGGTGGAAACGGAACGTGCCTTTCGCTAGAGTTCATAGGCACAGAAAAGCCGGCCGATCACCTCGGAAGGTTTCAACAGCGGCTTACAACTTCGAGATCTGACATGACGATCTGCACCCGTTTCCTGAACCAGAGCCGCTTGTGGAAATGGTCGGTCCTCACCGTGGCGGTAGTCGGTTTCCCCTGGGGCGTGGGCACGAGCCAAGCCGGATTCATCGGCGGTGAAGGGACAGACAACCCGAGCCGGCAGCTCAAGGCACTGTTCGCGGAATACTGGGACGATGAGCTGCGTGCGGGTCCGCTTGAAGCCACGTTCCTCGGCGACCACCGCTATGATGATCGGCTGGCGGATCTCTCCGACGCGGCTCATGAGGCGCGGGTCAAGCGGGATCGCGACCATCGGCACGCACTCGAGAAGATCGCCCCGGAAACACTCTCGGCCGACGAGCGGATCGATCGCGAGGTGCTTCGGTTTACGCTCGATGACCGGATCGAAGGCGAACGATTCCGCGATCGCCTGATCCCGATCACCCAGCAGGACGGGATTCACCTCCAGTTCGCGCAGAGCGTCAACTTCCACCCGAGTGCCACGGTCGGCGACCTCGAGAATTATGTGCGGCGGCTGCACGCCTTTCCCCGCGTCGTGGACCAGACGATCGCCCTGATGCGCCAGGGGATGGCCGAGAAGCGGATGCCGCCGCGAATCACAATGGCCAAGGTCGTCCCGCAACTCCGCGACCTCGCTCCCAAGAACCCCGAGGAGAGCCCGCTCTGGGGGATCGTCGCCAAGCTCAAGGATTGGTCGGAGGCCGACCGCGACCACGCAACGGTTGCGGTCCGCCAAGCGATCGCCGACAAGGTCTCCCCCGCCTACGCCAAGCTTGCGGCCTTCGTGGAGACGGACTATCTTCCCGCCTGCCGCGAGAGCGTCGGACTCTGGGATTCGCCTGAGGGTGATGTCCACTACGCCTTCCGCGCCCGGTCGTTCACCACGACGACGCTCTCCCCCGAGCAGATCCACGAGGTCGGGCTCACCGAGATGGCGAGGATCCGAGAGGCGATGGAGGCGATCCGCAAGAAGGTGGGGTTCACGGGTGATTTGAAGGCGTTCTTCCAGAAACTCAAGGACGACCCGAAACTCAAGAACCAGAGCGAAGCAGAGATCCTCGGCCGCTACCGGGCGATCTTCGAGGCGATTGACGCCAAGTTGCCCGACCTGTTCGGCCACCTTCCGCGCACCGATTACGGGATCCGCCCGATCGAGGCCTACCGGGCCAAAGCTGCCGCCGCCGGATATTATTACCCCGCTCCCGAGGACGGCTCACGCCCCGGCTACTTCTACGTCAACACCTCAGACCCGACCAGCCGGACGACGTACACGATGCAGGCACTCGCCTACCACGAGGGGGTGCCCGGCCACCACCTCCAATTCAGCCTGGCGATGGAAGTCCCCGGCCGGCCTGCGTTCCGCAAGTTCGGCTACGTCCCCGCCTTTTCTGAAGGGTGGGGCCTCTACAGCGAGGGCCTCCCCCGCGAAGTTGGCCTCTACACCGACCCCTATGCCGAATTCGGCCAACTCGAGTACAGCGCCTGGCGGGCGGGCCGACTGGTCGTCGACACCGGCCTGCACCAAAAGCGCTGGAGCCGCGATCAGGCGATCGCCTACCTCGAGGAGAATACGGCCGTCCCTCGGATCGAAATCGTGAGCGAGGTCGACCGCTATATCGCCTGGCCCGGCCAGGCACTCGCTTACAAGATTGGCGAGCTCAAAATCCGCGAGATTCGGGCCCAGGCCGAACGCAGGTTAGGTACCAAGTTCGACATCCGCGCGTTCCACGATCGGCTCCTCTCGCTCGGTTCCGTCCCTCTGAGCGTGCTCGAACGATTCATGGAACAGAATCAACAGACCGAGGCCGAACCTCAGCGTTAAGCTCATTTTTTCGACCCCACCAATGGTTCATTCGTTAACGCCGAAGGTTGAGCCATAAAACTCAACCTTCGGCCCAGCCGTACTCGTATTGCCGGATGCATGGCGATTGCGGCGAAGGGCCCAACTTTTGCTTCTCTTTCGCTCAAGTGAAAAGGGGGCACGGACGACATGCCCTTTTGTTCAGGAAAACCAGGGAAGGATTTGACGCGGACGGAATCCGCACGAATGATTGAAGGTCGGACTGCGCCGGAGCCGATGAAAATGATACGTCATGCTGATTCCGGTCAAGAATCGGGGTCGGCCGACGAATTCATGAGAAGGCAACCTGACGGCGCAACCGAGTGAGGTGAGACATCATGGGATTGGATCTGGCTCTGGGAGGGCTCGTGCTGGTCATGGCCATCCGAGGCTGGCTCAAGGGCTTCCTCCTTCAGGCGATCCGCCTGGCGGGGTTGGTCCTCTGCGTTTACGCGGCCGACCCGGTTCGCGATCAAATCAAGCCCCGAGTGATCGGCCATCTGCCCACGATTCGGCCGGAACTCATCGATCGGATGCTCTGGTGGTCGGCGGCCGTGGCTTCGTATCTGATCCTGGTCGGACTGGCCACGCTGGCCGTGAAGCTTTATCGACGCCAGCCTTACGGCATGGATGAACCCCGCCGAGGCGACCAGTTCGCCGGCTCTTTGCTTGGCATTGCCAAGGCCCTGGTCATCGCCACGTTCCTGGTCGCCGGGGTCGAGAAGTACGCGGTCGCTCACCTCAAGTCGGTCCCCTGGGCCCAGCAGCAGGTGGAGACGTCGCGCTCGATGGCCTTGAACGCGCAGTATCATCCGGTCCCGCGCATCTGGGCGGCCCCACCGGTTCAACACTTCGTGAGGCACGTGCAGCGGATGGGCCTGAACCATTCGGAAGAAACGGAACTGCCCCAGGAAGCGACCCCGCCGGTTCGCACAGCGAGCCGAACCCCTCAGCTTCAACTGAGCACTCCGGATCAGGCCGACCTTGACCCGTCCCGCCTCGATGCCGAAGTCGCCGACGCAATCGAGACGATCCGGCAAGAACTGCTCAAGGCCGAACGCCCTCACTAACGAACTGGCGTTGACCGAACGAGCAGGCTCCGGCACACTCCCCCCCGACCGTCGGTCCGACCAACCGGGCGGGCGGGGGAGAGACGCCGCGCATGCTGGAACTCAAGAATGATTCGCCGGGCCTCCCACGATGGCTCGCCTACATCCTCATCTTCGGCCTCTTCTTGACCTTGCGGGGTTATCACAGCCGGGACGGCGATCAGGCGTATCGGCTCCCCTTGCTCCTTCACCAGCAAGATGCAGGGGTGTTCACCGACGACCCGTTCGTGCGTGCCTTCGACACATTCAACCCCCATCGCGGCTACCTCACCCTGCTCAACCTTGCGAGTCGCCCGCTCGGCCTGTCGACCGGCCTGGCCGCCCTGTTCGCCCTCACGTTCGCACTGACCTGCCTGGGGCTCGATCGGCTCGCACGTGCGGTCTGGCCCGAGTCAGGGCCCAACGTGGGAATCGTGGCGGTCGTCTTGGTTCTGATCGCCAAGGCGGGGAACGTCGGCACGAACCACCTGTTCGAAGCGATGCTCCTCGACCGCCTGATCGGATTCGCCCTCGGCTGGCTTGCGCTGGCAGTAGCGGTCGAAGACCCAGGACGAGGCTGGCGAACCGCCGCGCCGCTTCTCGGCCTGGCCATGTTGATCCATCCCTCCGTCGGCCTGCAACTCGCCATGTTGCTTGGAGCAGGATGGGTGGGTTGGGCATTCTGCTCGACCAGGGCGTGCGTATCAAAGGGGGTGGCATTGCGTGGGCTGGCTGCGCTCGGGTTGGCGGTTGGGCCCGGCCTCCTGATGAATCTGGGGCAAGGCTCGAAACTCTTCGCCGGGTTGCCGACCGAGGACTTCCGCCTCTTGAGCGTTGAGCTTCAGGGCCCCCAGCACATGCTTCCTCATCTCTGGCGGACCCCGCAGTGGCTCGCCTGGAGCTGTTACATCGTTTTGGCCCTTTTGGCATTCCTGCAATCGCGACGGCCAGAAGGTACAAACCAAACGACAACGAGTGCGCCGGCGGCTCGATTCCGACTGGCCATTTTGCTGGGGATCAACCTGCTTGGGCTGGCGCTCGCCTGGGTGGCGGTGGAAGGGTTCCAAGACTTACGCGCCACGCTCTTCCAGCCGTTCCGGATGGCGACCGTCTTTCGAGGACTGGCGCTCGTTGCGCTTTCCGGACATCTGCTGGAACTCTGGCGACGAGGGACTTGGGCCGATCGCAGTCGGGCGACCCTCTTGACGGTGGGCCTGGCGGGGGACTGGGCGTTCGTCGTCGCCACGCTCGTGGAAGTCGCCTGCGCGGCCCTCGAGCGATCGCCGATTCGACCGGCAGTTCGCCTCGCTCTCGCCGGGGCCGGGTTGGGTTGGGGACTGATCTTTCTCTCGCGGCACGACACGGAATCCGGGCACTTGCCGCTGTTCGCGGCCCTCACCGCCTTGACGGTGCTGACACTCGTCTTCCGGGGCCGCTCGCTGGCCTGGAATCGGCGGCGGATCGTCTGGGCACTCGCGGGCTCGTGGGCCGTGCCGCTCCTTGCCCTGGGCGCGACCGGGGAAGCGATGCGCGGTCAGGCCTGGGCGACGTCCCTCGTGGACCGTTGCCGATTCGCGGCCGTGCCGGTGGATGACGTCGAGCGGCTGGCGGTCTGGTGCCGTGATCACACCCCGCGCTCGGCTCGGTTCATCGGACCGCCCGGTCCCAAGACGTTCCGGCTCTGGTCGCTGCGCAGCCTGGCCTTCAACCGAGCCGCCAGCCCATATCATGCGGAGGGACTTGCCGATTGGTCGGCCCGATTCCGCGACCACGTCGGCTTCGACGGACCGGACTCGAAGTTCGTGCGTGCCTATCTGACGGATCGCCACGGCCTCGAGCGCCGCTATCAGGAGATGGGCGACGCCGAACGGGCCCGGCTCGCGACCCGCCAGGGGGCCTCGCACATCGTGGCCGCGGCCCCTTCGGGCCGGGCGACGATGGCAAGTGACGGGCCGTTGGAACTGTTGCACGTCGAGGGACGCTACGCCGTCTACCGGGTGCGTCCCTCCTCCTCCGATCCTCAGGTCACGCTTCGCGACTCAGCGCCCTAGAGCAGCGGCCGGAACCGGATAGTCGCGGGCGAACTCCTCGATCTCACCGCTCACGCGCTTGGCGACCGCCTCATCGTCGGGGGCAGCCAGAACAGTGATGATCCAGGCGGCAACCTGGCGGATCGCATCCTCGCGCATCCCACGGGTGGTGAGGGCAGGGGTCCCCACCCGGACACCGCTCGGGTCCATCGGCTTGCGCTTGTCGAACGGGATCAGGTTCTTGTTGACCGTGATCCCCGCGCGACCGAGTGCAGCCTCACCAATCTTGCCCGTCAGACCCTTCGAGGTCATGTCGATCAAGATCAAGTGATTATCCGTGCCTCCCGAGACGAGCCGGAACCCCGCGCGGGTCAATTCTTCGGCCAAGGTATTGGCGTTGGCGATCACCTGGGCGGCGTACGTCTTGAACTCGGGTTTGAGCGCTTCGCCGAAGCAGACCGCCTTGCCCGCGATCACGTGCATGAGCGGCCCCCCTTGCAAGCCGGGGAAAACGGCCGAGTCAAGCTTCTTCGCCCGTTCCTCCTTGCAAAGCACAACCCCTCCGCGCGGCCCGCGCAGAGTCTTGTGGGTGGTCGTCGTCACGAAGTCGGCCACGGGCACGGGATTCGGGTGCAGGCCGGCCGCCACCAGACCGGCGATGTGGGCCATGTCCACGAAGAAGGTCGCCCCGATCTCGCGGGCCACCTCGGCGATCCGCTCGAACTCGATGATCCGAGGATAGGCGCTGGCGCCGGCCAGGATGAGCTTCGGCTTGTGCTCGCGAGCCAAAGACGCGAGCCGGTCGTAGTCGATTCGCTCGGTCTTGGGATCGACCCCGTAGCCGATCGTCGGATACCACCGCCCGGAGAAGTTGAGCTTCATACCGTGCGTGAGGTGCCCCCCCTGGGCCAGATCCATCGCGAGAACGGAGTCGCCGATCTCGAGCGAAGCGTAGTAGACCGCCTGGTTGGCCGAGGCGCCGGAGTGAGGCTGGACGTTGGCGTGCTCTGAGCCGAAGAGCGACTTGACTCGGTCGATCGCGAGCCGCTCGACCTGGTCGACGTACTGGCAGCCGCCGTAGTAACGACGACCCGGCAGCCCTTCGGCATATTTGTTCGTAAGGACCGAGCCCACAGCTTCCATCACCGCGGCACTCGTGTAGTTCTCCGAAGCGATCAGCTCGAGCTCGTCGCGCTGGCGGCGTTCTTCGGAGAGAATCGAGTCAAAGACTTCCGGATCTTGATTCTTGAGGATGTCCATGCGACGGCTCCAAGGCGACGGACGACATTTGATCGCGTCGGCTACTGAGAGGCAGAGAAGGAATGTTCGCGAAGACGCTTCAGATCGGCGGGTTCTTCGCAGCCCCGAAGGGGCGACCGTCAGAGCGAGCCTCTCGCAATGGACGGTCGCCCCTTCGAGGCTGCGAAGAACCTTGGGGTTGGTGTTTGACTCGTTCCCAGGGGCTTGCGCCCCTGGCTAGGAACGGTCGCCCCTTCGGGGCTGAAAAATACTAATATGACTTTCCTGGCCTCCTGAAAACCGAGCAATAAGCGATGAGTCAGCCAGGCGCCGCGGGCGACCATCTCCAGCGATAGAGCAACCTCTGGGTGCGCTCCGTCGGAACAATCCGAGCCAGAGCCTGAACGCGAGAAGCGCGCCGGCCGGCCTCGGACAGCGAGACGGACGCGGGATCGTCGGCTGCGAACTCGAGGCGCCCCGCGCCGAGGGCGTCCCCTTCCCAGGCGATTCGCCCGGTCCCAGCATCAATCAGGTCGCTTGAGCCGAGCCGGACGAGGTACATCGCCCCCAGGGTGACGACCGGTTCCCGGCAACGATCGGCGACGTCAAACTCGATCGTGACCCCTTCCGCATCGAGCCGCGCGGTCACGACCGCCGAAAAATGATGGGGGGTTGATTGACCAGTCAAAAGCAGACAGATGCCATCAGGCACCGCGTGCTCTTGCACCTCCTGATAGGCCGGGCTGACCACCCGCGTTCGATCGTCGCGGTCGGGGTCCCCCTCGACAACCTCGGCCAACGTCTCCGTCAAGGGAGACCGGCTCTCAGGGCCGACCGCAAGTGCATGCGACCAGCGCTCGCCAACCCGGAAGAAAGACAATCGAAAACCGAGGGCGGCGATCGTTCGCCGGTCCTCGGTTTCGACGTAGGTCAGTCCGGTCTGAGCCACGGACGGAAGCGAATCGCCACTCACGACGGCTTCGCCTCACCCTTGGCAAGCTTCATCCTGAGGTAAGCCTCGATGAAGCCATCAATGTTACCGTCCAGGACGGAGCGCGGGTTGCCAACCTCGTGGCTGGTCCGCAAGTCCTTGACGAGCTGGTAGGGCTGCAAGACATAGGAGCGGATCTGGCTGCCGAAGCTGATTTCCCCCTTCTCGTCGTACTTCTTGGCGAAATCGGCCTCGCGCTTCTCCTCTTCCAAGCGAACGAGCTTGGCCTTGAGCTGAGCCAGAGCGTTGGCGTCGTTCTTGTGCTGCGACCGCTCACTTCGCGACTCGGCGGCGACCCCCGTCGGCAGGTGCGTGTAACGCACGCCCGACTCGGTCTTGTTCTGGTGCTGACCACCAGGCCCACCCGAGCGAAACACGTCGCGCTTCAGCTCATCGTCGCGAAGGACGATGTCGATCGTGTCGTCGACTTCCGGCAGGATGTCGACCGAGGCGAATGAGGTCTGCCGACGACCGGCCGAATCGTAAGGACTGATCCGGACGAGACGATGGACCCCGGTCTCGCACTTGAGGTAACCGTAGGCGTACTCACCTTTGATGTGGATCGTCGCCACCTGGATACCAGCCGCGCCACCATCTTCACGGTCAGTGATCTGCGCCGAGAATTTCTTCGATTCCGCCCACATAAGGTACATGCGCAGAATCATCTCGGCCCAGTCGCACGCCTCGGTGCCACCGGCCCCGGCATGGATCGTGACGAAGGCATTGCAGTGGTCGTTGGGCCCCGAGAGCATCGAACGGAGCTCGAAGTTCTCGAAGTCGAGGAGGGCCTTCTTGGCGCCACTTCGAATTTCTTCGTCGAAGTCGTCGCCCCCATCCTCTTCAGCCAGTTCAATCAAGGCCTCAAGGTCGTCGGACTCGCGGCCGAGTTCCTCGAACGGCTTCAGGACGGCATTGAGGGTCTGCAGCTCGAGAATGACCCCTTTGGCTTTCTCTTGGTCATTCCAGAATGAGGAGCTCGCCATCTCCTCCTCGAGCGCTTCGCGGCGGGACTGCTTGTCGCCCAAGTCAAAGAGAGTCTCGAAGATGAACGATTCGATCAATCACACTCTTCGCAGTCTTCTTCAGCTCCATATCCACGGCGCATGACTCCCCAGAGCGACCACTTCCGATACAATCGACGAAGAAGGCCGACAAGCCGGCATCCCCCCGAAACTCAATTAGACCCGATCGCCGGTCCGACGACCAGATGAACCTCAATCCGACCGTGTTAACGTTGATGCACGCCCCACCGCAAGACTCCACCCGCATTGTTGGCCGATTGGCCCCCTCGCCGACAGGCGGGTTGCACCTCGGGCACGCCCGAACGTTCCTGGTCGCCTGGCTGGCAGCGCGGAGCGCGGGGGGCAAAGTCCTCCTCCGGGTCGAGGATCTCGACAACTCGCGGAGCCGCACCGAGGCCAAGGACGGCGCATTCGTCGACCTCCGCTGGCTCGGACTCGACTGGGATGAGGGGCCCGACCTCGGCGGCCCCTCCGCCCCCTACACACAATCCGAACGTTACGAAACGTATCAGAGCGTCCTCGGCCAACTGAAGCAGGCCGACATGGTCTATCCGTGCACCTGTACGCGGGCCGATATCCTCAAGGCGGCGTCCGCCCCTCATTCCGAGGATGAAGGCCTCGTCTACCCAGGGACCTGCGCCGGGCGGTCGGCCCGCGACGCCCTCGCCTTGGTCGACCGCCCGTTCGCCTGGCGATTTCGCGTCCCGGCCGCGCCGGTCGCCTGGAACGACCTTTTCCGAGGGCCGATGTCGATCGAGGCAGTCCGGCTTGGAGGCGACTTCGTCGTGGCCCGATCGCCGGCCGGGATGTCGTACCAGCTTGCCGTTGTCACCGACGACGCGCTGATGGGGATCAACCAGGTGATCCGCGGTGACGACCTGGTACCGAGCACACCCAGGCAGATCTTGCTCTACCGGAGCCTCGGCTGGGCCCCTCCTCAATTCGGCCACATCCCTTTGACCGTCGGCCCCGACGGCCGCCGCCTCGCCAAACGCGATGGCTCGATCAAGCTCGCGACCTTGCGTAACGCCGGTGTCGATCCCAACCAGCTTGTCGGCCAGCTCGCCCTCTCATGCGGCTGGACCGACAAGGTCGTCCCCTCGACGCCCGGCGACTGGATCGGGCGATTCCGAATTTCGGATCTTCCGCCTGCCCCGTGGGTCGTCGCACCCGAGTGGATCGACGGATCAGCGACGATGAACCAGCCAACCGCCCCCGCATCAGGGACGAAAGGTGAGCGGGGAGCGTAAGCTCCCTGTCTTTGCTCTGCAGGATGAAAACCACAGGGATCTTGAAATCAACCCCATTGAAAAGCGGGCGGGTCGCCCGCGGTCCCAGGGTTACAATCTCAAGGCCGACGCGATCCGTCTCATTAATTCGAAAATCAGCAAATCATTAAAAACAGATCGTTTTCACGATTTCAAAATTCATTCAGGCAGGTCCGCCCCACGCGTTTCCGGAGCGAAAACCAGGAGAACAAGGCCGACCAGAAACAGGCTGGCCATCGCGACGACGCCGTAACGGAAATCAAACCGACTGCCAAGCACACCCCGGGCGATGAGGAAGACTGCCGCGACCAAGCGCCCGAGGTTGAAGCAGAAGCTCGACCCGGTCGCCCGCAGCCGAGTTGGGAAGAGCTCGGGGAAATAGATCGCGTAGCCGGCGTGCATCCCAACGACGAAGAAGGCCATCGTCGGCAGAAGCATGAGCGTTTGCGCGTAGGTGCGCGCCCCGAGAAAGGTAAGGGGCACGAGGACGAGCGCCCCCAGGTGATAGGCGACGAACGCAAACCGACGGCCTCGCCAGTTGGCCACGGGAGCGAAGCAGAGTAAGCCGAGCAGTCCCCCCGTGAAGTTCATCAAGAGGTAGGCGAGGCTGGCCGACTTCTGCCGGTCCTCGGCGGAGACCTCGGGGCCAAGGACGTCGGCCACCAGTTCCGGAGCCCAGGCGTAGATTCCCCAGTAAGTCGCCAGGCCGACCGCCGCCAGGCCCAGACCGAGTAAGGCACGAGACCGCCACCGCCGGTCGCCGAGCAACTCGCGCAAGCTGCCGAGGGCCTGGGCTGGCTCATGAGACTCGCCCGCGAGTGCGTCGTCCCCCCCGGGTGCGGGCGACTTGTCGGCGGCTTGCTTCACTTTCTCCCACCGCTCCGGCTCCTTGAGGCTCGCCCGGATCCAGACGATGAGAAGCGCGGGGGCCAGGCCCACGAGGAATCCCCACCGCCAGGCTCCAGGCCCGACCACAAGCCAACCCGTCAGCGAGGCCAAGGCCGCGCCCAGGACACTCGACGCATGAAAAATTCCCGAGGCGAACGCACGAGCGCGAGGTGGAAACGTCTCGGCGACCAGGGCTGCCGCCACAGCCCATTCGCCGCCGGTCCCCAGCGCCACGAGGAACCGCAAGGCGTCGACCTCCCAGACCGACCGCGCGAAGAACGTCAGGGCCGAGAAGAGCGAGTAGACGAGAATCGTCAACGACATGACCCGGACCCGGCCGATCCGATCGCCCAGCATCGCAAAGCCAAGTCCACCAACCGCGCCGCCGACCAAAAAGAGCGCGAACGCGACGTCGCCGTGCCGGCTCACGGAAGCGCTGTGCTCTCCGACCAGTTCCCGCAACATCGGTGTCTTATAGATCGTGAAGAGCTGCCCTTCGTAAACGTCGAAGATCCAACCCGCCGAGGCAATCGCCAACACCATCCACTGGGACGCCGTGATGCCGGCGTACCAGCGTGCGGAATGGTTTAACTCATTCATGGAATCGCCTCGTAAACGAGAGTAACGGTCACGATGACCAATGGCTGGCCGACACGATCGAGCCGGAATGAGACGATCAATGTGGATAGAGGATAAAGATCGATCCCGACACGTGCCAGCGGGTCCCCCTCGTGAAGAGCCACAAAATTCATCTAGGCATGCTAATTCCTTTGCCCGAATAGTAAGAAAAGTCGTGGATGGGGCCAGCGCCCCGGGAGTATGATGAGGAGGGTCTTCCTCGCGACCGGTGGTTTCCCCTTTTTTTTGATTGAAAAGGTCGGCCCGCCTGGAGGACGGACCGAGGGGCCTTGGTACGAGACGAATCCATGGGCAAACCGACCGGAGAGGGGCCGCCTCTCGATGACGATCCGACCTTGAGCGCAAACGCGCCTCGCGGCCTGATCGATTCACTCCTCGACGATCAGCAGCGTCGTTGGGAGCGAGGCGAGCCTTTTCTTGTGGGGGACTATCTCGAGCACCACCCCACACTCAAGGCGAACCCTGAGGGGCTGGTCCATCTGATCGCCAACGAAGTCCGGCTCCGCGAACAACGAGGCGAGACGCCCGAACCGGCCGAGTACGCGGAACAGTTCCCGACTCTGGCCGCGTCGATTCTCGGTCGGCTCGCCCCCGGTCTCGCGACGGAGTCGAAAACACACTCGGTGCTCGTGACGGTTCCCCCCACTCCGCCTCCATCGGCGCGCTCGGGAGTCGCCGATCTCGATCCCTCCTGGCCGGTTCTACCCGACTACGACATCTCCGGGATGCTCGGCCGGGGCGGGATGGGGGTCGTCTACCGTGCCTACGACCGCAAGCGCGGAGCCAAGGTGGCACTCAAGACCGTACAGAGGGCCGGCCCCTCGGCGCTCTACCGCTTCAAGCAGGAATTCCGCACCCTCCTCGACGTCAGCCACCCGAACCTGGTCAACCTCTACGAGCTCGTCTCTGACGGAGACAACTGGTTCTTCACGATGGAGCTCGTCGAAGGCGTCGATTTCCTCGAATATGTCCGCGAAGGGGGAGGACCAGGGGGCGAGAGCGCCAGGGAGCTTCAGCGGATCCTCTCGACCGAGGCCGACACAGAACTCCAGGAAACGCGACCGCCAGATCGTCATGCGGCCATAGTCTCTCTGGCGGTCGACGCGAGTCGCGACCCGTCCGGGCCCGGATCAACCACCGGCCTGAGTACAGCCCAGCGGAACCGGCTCCGGATGGCGCTCAAGCAACTCGCGGAAGGAGTCGCGGCGCTCCACGAAGCGGGCAAGCTTCATCGCGACATCAAACCTTCAAACGTGATGGTGACCCGATCGGGCCGAGTCGTCCTGCTCGACTTCGGACTCGCCGCAGAGCAAGGGCGGGGGGGCTTGCACCAGAGCACCGCGGATGAGGTGGTCGGAACCGCAGCCTACATGGCCCCCGAACAGGCGGCCGGCACGCCGGTCTCTCCCGCGAGCGACTGGTACAGCGTCGGTGTCATGCTCTACGAAGCCCTCACGGGCCGCTTGCCGTTCGTTGGCGGTTATATGCAAGTCCTCATGGACAAGCAACGTTATGAACCCCCGCCCCCCTGCGAGCTGGTCGCCGACGTTCCCGACGACCTCAACGCGCTCTGCGTCGACCTGCTCCGCCAGCGCTCCGAGGCCAGGCCTTCGGGGCGTGACGTGCTCCGCCGGCTCGGGGCCGTGCTCGTCGGCCATGAAGGCAAGCCGTCGTCGCGCTCTTCGCTCGAGCACCTCGCTCCATTGATCGGACGCGAAAGACACCGCGAATCGTTGCGCGAAGCGTTCGAGGCGATGAGCGACGGGAACACGGTGCTCCTCTTCGTGAGCGGCCGATCGGGGGTGGGCAAGAGCGTCCTGGTTCAGCGGTTCCTGACCGACCTCATCGAGCACGGCGAGGCCGTGGTGCTGGCGGGTCGGTGCTACGAACGCGAGTCGGTACCGTACAAGGCGCTCGACAGCCTGATCGACGCCTTGAGCCGTTATCTCCGGCTCTTACCGATTGCCGAGGCCAAAGCACTCCTGCCGCGTGACGTGCCTCCGCTGACGCGCGTCTTCCCCGTGCTCCGGCGAGCTCAAGCGGTATCGGAGGCCGAGATCGACGCCCCTCGCCGCGCCCACGAGATCCCCGAACCCCAGGAACTCCGCCGTCGCGCCTTCATCGCGCTCCGCGAGTTGCTCGCCCGACTCGGCGACCGGAAACCGCTGGTCCTGGCGATCGACGACCTGCAGTGGGGCGACGTCGACAGTGCAGCCTTACTCTCCGAGCTCCTCCGGCCGCCCGATCCCCCGGTGCTCCTGCTGCTAGCGAGCTACCGGAGCGAGGACGCCACCTCCAGCCCGTTCCTCCAAGCCTTCCACAAGTCGGACGGTCTACCGCTCGATCGCCGCGAACTGGCCATCGAAGCACTCTCGCCGAGCGAGGCCCGCGACCTCGCCCTGGCGCTGCTCGGTTCCGAGGCGAACGTTGGGAACGGACAGGCCGATGCGATCGCCCGCGAATCTGGCGGCAACCCGCTCTTCGTCGCCGAGCTGGCGCGGCATGTCCAGGTCGAGGCCGACCCCACGCACGGTTCCCGCCCGTCCGGAGGGATCACTCTCGACGAGGTTCTCTGGCGGCGAATCTCCCGCTTGCCCGACGACGCCAGGCGACTCCTCGAAGTCATCGCAGTCTCCAGCCGGCCGCTTCGGCAGGCAGACGCCTGCCAGTGCGCGGAACGGCTTGAGGACGAGCGTGGGGCGATGGGAGTACTCCGGTCGGGCCGCTTGATTCGAGGCGCCGGTCCGACGACCGGTGAAGAGGTCGAAACGTATCACGACCGGATTCGCGAGACGGTTCTGGCGCACCTGCCGCCGACCGTCTTGAGCAATCACCATCGTCGGCTGGCGCGAGTGCTCGAAGCCTCGGGGCAGGCCGACCCCGAGGCCCTGGGCGTTCACTTCCACGGGGCAGGGGAGTTGGAGAAGGCAGGACGCGCCTATTTCCAGGCCGCCGGACGGGCCGCCGAAACCCTCGCCTTCGAGCGTGCGGCGGCGCTCTACCGCCTCTCGCTCGAGTGCCGCCCGCTCGAAGGGGCCGAGCGCCGCGCCCTCCAAGGGCGCCTCGGCGACGCCCTGGCCAACGCCGGCCGCGGGGCCGAGGCCGCTCGCGAGTACCTCGCGGCAGCCTCGGGCGCCACGATCGCCGAGGCTCTCGAACTCCAGCGTCGCGCCGCGATGCAGTTCTTGATCAGCGGCCACGTCGACGACGGGCTTGCCGCGATCCGGACCGTGCTCGAAGCGGTCGGCATGACCCTGCCGAGCACCCCGCGTCAGGCGCTCATCTCGTTCCTGATCCGCCGCGTCCGGCTCCGGCTCCGTGGCCTCGGCTTCCGGAAACGCGACACCAGCGAGGTTGCCGCGGCCGACCTGACCCGGATCGACGTCTGCTGGTCGGCCGCGGCCGGTCTGAGCGTCGTCGATACGATCCGAGGGGCCGACTTCCAGGCCCGTGGCCTTTTGCTCGCCCTGCGCGCGGGCGAGCCGTTCCGAATCGCCCGGTCGCTCGCCATGGAAGCGGCCCAGGCCGCGATGCCAGGGGTCAGCGCCAAGCGCAGGACCGCACGACTGCTCGCCAAGGCCGCAACCCTCGCCGAGCAATGCGACAACCCCCACGCCCTGGGCCTGGTGACCCTGGCGCGTGGCGTGTCCGCCTACCTGGAAGGCCGCTGGCGAGACGCCCAGGAGTCAAGCGACGCCGGCGAAGGGATCCTCCGCGACCGTTGCCAAGGGGTCGCCTGGGAACTCGACACCGCCCACGCCTTCTCGCTCTGGTCCTTGTCCCACCTGGGGGAGATCGGCGAACTCAACCGCCGCTGGCCGGTCTTGCTCAAGGAGGCACGCGAACGAGGCGACCTCTATGCGGTCATGAACCTGAGTACCTACATCATGGCGATGGTCCGGCTCGCGGCGGACAGCCCCATCGAAGCCCGAGAAGAATTACTCCGGACGATGTCGCAATGGTCCCGGCAAGGGTATCACGTCCAACACAACGACGAACTCTGGGCGGCCGCTCTCATCGAACTCTACCGAGGTGACGGCCCCGCAGCCTGGAAGCTCATCAGCGGACAGTGGCCCGCGCTGGCACGCTCGCTTTTACTGCGGGTCCAGTTCATCCGAACCTCCATGTACTTCCTCCGCGCTCGTTGCGCCCTCGCAGCCGCCATATCCCCAGCCACAACATCGGCCGCACTGCTGCTCAAGGTTGCCGCGCGCGATGCGCGTCACCTCGAGCGAGAGAAGATTCCGTACGCAAAGCCGTATTCCCGCCTGATCCGCGCCGGGATCGCCGCAGCCCAAGGCAACCTCAATACCGCCAGAGCAGGGCTAGCCGACGCCGCAACGGGCTTTGACTCGGTCAAGATGCAACTCTGCGCCGCGTCGGCCCGCCGCGCCCTGGGTGAACTCATTGGTGGCGACGAGGGGCAGGCCCTCCTCAGTCATTCCGACGCCTGGATGACCGGCCAAGGGATTCGCAATCCCGCCAGGATGGCGGCCATGTATGTGACCGGGTTCCCGTCGCCGAACTCTTGAGGGCATCCGCGATCCCAAGAGGGGAGACCCTACGTTGGAATGCCGCGTTGAGGCTACGGCGAAACGCCAGCGGCGAGCATCACGCGATGGATTGCGGCGATCGTTTCCGCCGAAGGCTTGAAGTTGCCGGGTCGATACCCCTCCGCAATCAAGAGTGGCGTCCACCCATACTGATTCTTTCGATTCCAGACATCGATCTTCGCCCCCTTGTCGGCGAGGAACGGCACGACCTTGGGGAGGCTCTTGTAGGCAGCCCCATGCATGACGGTTTCGCCGTTGTCGTCGACCGCATTCACATCCCCGCCGAGTTCCAAAGCCAGCGCCACGGCCTCGAGCACTTCGGGCTCGGTTCCGGCCTCTTCGCCGGGAGCAAGTGTTCCCACTCCGGCCGCCGCCATCAGCGGCGTACAGTGCTCGGCATTCGCCAGCAGTGGGTCGGCGCCCAACGCAACGAGCGTCTTCATGAGCGGAACATCGGCAGTCACAGCTGCCAACAAGAAAGGCGAGGCCCCGACTTTGCTGAGGATGCCTCGTCCCGATGCGCCCTTCTTGAGTCGTAGGTTCACGTCGGCCCCGTGCGCAACCAGCTTTTTGACGAACTCAAGACTGCTCAGATTGCCGGACCCGGTGGGAGCAGGGTCGCCATCGTCGCCGTCACCCCGACTCGGTTTGCGGACCCAGGTGATCGTGTGGAGCGCGGTGAAGCCCGACCGTTGGTCATTCGGATCAGCGCCCGCCTCCAACAGGGTAACCGCAAGCTCGAAATGGCCGTTCTCCACGGCCAGGATCAATGGGCTCGTCCCCTTGCTGGGCGCCTTACCGGAAGACTTACGGGCCTGCATGGCCTCGTTCACGTTGGCCCCTGCCTTCAGCAAGACCCGAACCACGTCCGTCCGGCCTTCACGGACGGCAAAGAACAAGGGCGTGAACCCGGAGGGCAACGCGGTGCGGAAATCAGCCCCCGCCTCGAGCAGCGCTTCCACAACCGCCACATGACCGTCGGCCGCCGCCCACATCAGGGCCGTCTGTCCCCGCCTTTCCTTGGCGTTGACGTCGGCTCCCCGAGCGAGCAACGCTTTCACAGGGCCAAGCTTTCCCGTCCGCGCGGCGGTCATCAAAGCTGTTTCGTTGCCGCGAAGTGCCGTGTTCGGATCGGCGCCGGCGTCGAGCAACAACGCGACCATCGCCACCGCTCCATTGGTGCAGGCCAGCGAGAGGGGGGTCACGCCATAGCGGTTCGCGGCTTTCACGTTGGCCTTGGCGTGCACCAAGAGCTGCGCCGTCTCCAAATCATCGTGATAGGCCGCCCAGTGCAAGGCCGTCATGCCATCGACCTGGGCTTGATTCAGGTCGACGCGATCCTCGACGAGAACGCGAATGCGTGCCCGATCGACCTGTTCCGCGGCATCCGCCAACGGCGCAACCGTTCCAGCAGCGAACGCGCGGGCGGCAACCAGCCAGAGCACCAATCCGAATGCGCCGAATCGTTTCAGACCCATCGCGATGGCCCCCGAATCGCGTGCACGCTCTTACACACAATGATTCATTTCTACAAAGAAAGCGGATCGAACAGTTCGTCGACCTTACCCTGGCTATCGGCGAACGCATCGAGCCGGACACCGACTTTTTCGAGCAGTGTCAGGTGGAGGTTGGCGA
Source organism: Singulisphaera acidiphila DSM 18658 (assembly GCF_000242455.2). Taxonomy (GTDB): domain Bacteria; phylum Planctomycetota; class Planctomycetia; order Isosphaerales; family Isosphaeraceae; genus Singulisphaera; species Singulisphaera acidiphila. The sequence goes on along the minus strand of NC_019892.1, from coordinate 1,459,212 downwards.
GTGGCGTCGGCTTCTCGTACCGGATGTGACGCCCACCCCCCATTTTTCCGGCGGCCCCTCCGGCCACAAGGATCGGCAGGTTCGTATGGTCGTGGACGTTGGGATTGCCCATCCCGCTGCCATAGAGGTAGAGCGAATGGTCCAGGAGCGAGCCGTTCCCCTCCGGCGTGGCCTTCAACTTCGCGAGGAACTCCGCGAACAGCGACACGTGGAACTGATTGATCTTGGCGACCTTGGCGATCTTTTCAGGATCATTGCCGTGATGTGTGAGCGGGTGATGCGGGTCGGACACGCCGATCTCAGGGTAGGCCCGCGTGCTCGTTTCGCGAGCGAGTTGGAACGTGATCACACGGGTGACATCCCCCTGGAGCGCCAGCACCTGCAAGTCGAACATCAACCGCGCATGATCGGCGTAGGAGGCCGGCACGCCTACCGGGCGATCGAGATCGGGCAGCTTGTTGTCCGCCGTGTCGGCCTCAGCCTTCTGAATCCGGCGCTCCACTTCGCGGACGGTCTCCAGGTACTGGCTGACCTTGGCGCGATCGGCCGGGCCAAGTTGGTTTTTCAGGCGAGCCATCTCCTCAGTGACCGAATCGAGCAGGCTGGCTCGCTTCCGAAGCGCGGCGCAACGATCCGCGATGCTCCCCCCATCGCCGAACAGCCGCTCGAAAACGATCCGCGGATGGGCCTCGGCCGGTAGCGGCGTCGTTGGCGATGACCACGAGAGATTGTTCTGATAAACGCAGGCGTAGCCGTTATCGCACTGACCGACCGTCGCGAGGAGATCCATCGCCAGTTCCAGCGACGGAAGTTGCGTCTCCTGCCCGATCTGCTTCGCGGCGATCTGGTCGACCGTCGTACCAAGGTAGTAGTCGGTGCTCTCCGTCCAACGCGCCCGGGCCGCGCTCAGGAAGGCGGCATTGGAGGTCGCGTGCGTGCCGGGATAGGCGTTCTGCAACTCCAGGTTGGTGATCGCCGTGACATGGTCCTTGACCGACGCCAGCGGGCTGAGGGTCGGCGAGAGCTCATCGAGCCGGTTCGCGCCGGGAGGCGTCCAGCGGGTCACGTCGCAACCCATCGGCATGTAAACAAAACCGAGGCGACGAAGCCGAGCAGGATCGGCCGGCGTCTTGGCCAGGGCGGTCATTGAGGGGATCATCGCATCCAGCAAGGGCAACGCCAAGGTGGTCCCCAACCCTCGCAAGAACAGCCGTCGCGGCAAGGACTTCTTCATGACAATCATTCGGATTTCCTCATCTGAAACGGTGTGCTGGTTGCGATCCCCATAATCAGCGAAGAGAAGCGGTAATCTTCCGCCCGCGCATCACGGACGATCTTCCGGATCGCTGGGGCGTCAAACGACTCAACGCCTCGCCCAAGAGCGAACGTCAGCAGCTTCTCCGCCAAGGTGCCGACGAACAGTTCCGGACGATTCCGCAAGGCGTGCTCGAGCCCGGTCACTCCCACAAACTGGCTGCCGTCGGGAAGGCCCCCGCTCGCGTCGGTGGGCTTGCCTTCCTCGACGGTTCGCCAGCGACCGACCGCGTCATAGTTCTCGAGCGAGAAGCCGACCGGATCCATGAGGTTATGACAACTCGCGCAGGCAACATTGGCGCGATGCTCGGCCAGTCGCTCGCGGACCGAGAGGGTCGACGAGACGGTATTATCCTTCAGCGCCGGCACGTTCGCGGGGGGTGGCGGGATAGGTGTCCCGAGGATGTTTTCGAGGATCCACTTGCCGCGAATCACAGGCGAGGTCCGGGTGGCGTAGGACGTCACCGTCAGAATGCTCCCCTGGCGAAGCAAGCCGCCCCGCACACTCTCCTCGTCCAGCGCAACGCGACGGAACCGGCTGCCATAGATGTGAGGAATTCCATAGTGCTTGGCGAGGCGTTCGTTCAAGAACGCGGCATCCGCTTTGAGCAAGTCGAGCACGCTCCGATCCTCGCGCAGAACGGTCTCGAACAGAAGCTCCGTTTCCTGCCGAAAGGCCTGCCGCAGATTGTCGTCGAAGTCGGGGAACAGTCGCAGGTCGGGAGTGATCGCATCCAGGTTGCGCAGGTGCAGCCACTGGCTCGCAAAGTTGCTCACCAACGTTCGCGAACGGGAATCGAGCAGCATGCGCCGCACCTGCCGTTCAAGCACGGCGGGCTTGCCAAGCTCGCCTCGAATCGCCAGGTCGAGTAGCTCGTCGTCCGGAAGACTGCTCCAGAGGAAAAACGAGAGGCGGGACGCCAGTTCGAGATCGCTCACGCGATAGGCTGTCTTCGGCGCCACGTCGGCCGGGTCCTGTTCGACGCGGAACAGGAAATGTGGACTCACAAGGACCGCGCTCAGGGCCATTTCGATCCCTTCGTCGAAATCGCCCTCCGCACGACCTTGTCGATAAAACGCCAATGGCTTTTCCAGATCTACGTCCGTCACAGGCCGCCGATAGGCCCGGCGCATCAGCGTGGCAAGAATCCGCTTGGCGCAGTCTTCCTCTTCACCCGGCTTCGTCGGGCGGCACAGAAAGATCCGGCGACGGCTGAGCGTGTCGCCAACCGCGGTCGCCGCATAAGGGCCGGTGATCGAGACCTGATAGAGGGCCGGCGACAGGCGAGGATGCCGGTGCATGTTGAAGTGAGCTTGGTAAGGTTGGCGTTTGGTTTCCAGCAACGAGGAAGGGTTCTTCAGAAAGGTCACGCCGAGTTTGTGCGGACCGGCCGTCACCGGAACCTGGATCTTGAGCCCTTCGTCAACGGCCTGATGGTCCTTCCCCCCCGGAGGCGGCGTGACGGTGAACAACCCGACTCGCTCGCGATCCAGAAGCACTTCCAATTCATGCGGCTCACGCAAACCCTCGACTTGCTCGTTGCGGTCCCGCGCCAGCCGGAGTTGGATCTCGTACTCACCGCTCTGCGGAAACGAATAGGGAATCAATGCCCCGCCGCGCGTCCCGATCGGCAGCCCGTCGACGTGTTCTTCTTGAGTGAGGTCCGCGCGAATCCGGATCGTATCGCCGCCGGGAGTGCGCCGAGGGCTCCCGACGGCCAAGCGGCTGATCTTTTGCGATGCGGTGATCGCGCGATCCAATAGCGTCGGCGAGAGATCGCCCACTGTCACATTGTCAAATCCATGACTGGATTCATCAGGAGGGAGGAGCGCCGTGGCATCAACCTCAAGCGCCAAGAGATCGCGGATCGCATTCTGGTATTCGGTTCGATTGAGCCGCCGGAACGTGCCCGTTCTTCCTGGATTGGGGTGCTCGGCCGCCGCGCGGTCGAGCATACTTTCCAGCGAGGCGATGACCGCGTCGTAGTTGCCCTCCTCCGGCCTCGCCTTTTTCGGCGGTGGCATCTGACGAGCGACCAGCTTCCGGACGACCGCTTCCCAGACCTTCGGGTGCTGCGTGATGTCTTCCGAACTGATGGAGTCGAGATCCAGCCCCGCCGTCTTGGCTTCGCTGTTGTGGCAGTCGACGCAGTACCGATTGACAAACCGATCGAGACCCGCGCGATCCGGCGAAGGTGAAGAGGTTCGATCGGCTTGCGATTGGGCCGCGCACACCCCATTGAAACCGCCAGCGACGAACAGAATCAGCGTCCAGCCCCGGATCCACCTTGCCCAGCGATTCATGCGAGGAGTCTCCCTCAGCGAATCACATCAACCCCATCATCATGATGACTTCCGCACGGGGAAAAGCCACAGGTTTATCAAAGGCTTGATGATTGGCCCCGCCCCAACGCCATGGCGGCACCAATCATCAGAAAAGAAGGAAATCGCGAAGCTCATCCGAACGAGCCTCAGACCTCGATCTGCACGTCTTCCTGGGGGAGCTGCGGCCGTCCCAGCTTGGTGTGGTATCGGCTGTAGGCGAAGTAAATGACCAGGCCAATCGAGAGCCAGACGATCAGGCGGATCCAGTTATCGCGGCCAAGCGAGAACATCAGGCCGCCGTTGACCAAAATACCCATCGCGGCGATCAAAGGCAGGGCGGGAACCCGGAACGGCCGATGGATTTCCGGGTTCTTATAACGGAGGACCCAGACGGCCGCACAGACGATCACAAAGGCGAATAGGGTCCCGACGCTCACCAAGTCGGCCAGGAAGTTCAAGGGAACGAAGGCGGCGCCCAAGGCCACGACCAGACCGACCAGCATCGTGGACTTCCAGGGCGTCTTGAACCGGGGATGAACGGCTGCAAAGAATCCCTCGGGGAGCATGCCGTCGCGCGCCATCGCCATCAAGATCCGCGGCTGGCTCAAGTTCCCAACCAAGAGCGAACTGGTCAGGCCCGCGAGGATCCCCATGGTGATCAGACCGGTGGCGAAGGTCAGCCCTTTCTGGCGGAACGCCGCAGCGAGGGGGGCGGCAACGTCGATCGAGCGGTAGGAGACCATCCCGGTCAGGATCGCCGCGACCGCGATGTAAAGCGTGCTGCAAATCAAGAGCGAGCACATGATGCCGATCGCCAGGTCGCGCTGGGGATTGCGTGCTTCCTCGGCGTGGGTGGATATGGAGTCGAAACCGATGTAGGCGAAGAAGATTCGAGCGGCCCCCTCGGCCACTCCGGTCCACCCTTTCTCTTCGTGCAAGAACGGCCGCCAGTTGCTCGGATCGACGTAGACCGCTCCCACCCCGATGATCGTCAGGATGACGCCGATGTTTAGCAGCACCATCGCCGCGTTGAACCCTGCACTCTCGCGCACGCCCACCACCAATACCGCGGTGATGATCGCGACAATCCCGATCGCGGGCAGGTTGAGCCAGGCGTTGACTGCGTCTCCCGAAGCGAGCGTCACCGTATTGAAGAAGAACTGGCCGGTCTTGAGGTCATAGTCCCACGGCGGAGACAGCAGCCTCGGGTCGATCTGGATGTGGAGCATGTGCCGGGTGAACTCGACAAAGTAGTTCGACCAACCATTGGCAACAGCGGCCGACCCGATCGCATACTCGAGCACCAGATCCCAGCCGATGATCCAGGCAACCAGCTCGCCAAGCGTTGCATAAGCATACGTGTAAGCGCTTCCAGCCACGGGAACCATGCTGGCCAGTTCGGAATAGCAGAGTGCGGCGAACCCGCAGCCGATCCCGGCCAGGAGGAACGAGAGCATGATCGAAGGGCCGGCGAAGTTGTGCGCGGCCGCGCCGGTCAGGACATAAATGCCCGCGCCAATCGTCGCACCAACACCCAGCGAAGTCAGAGCCACCGGCCCCAGCACGCGATGCAGCCGTTCGCCTCCCGACATCTCGGCGAGCAGCGTCGCGATCGGCTTTCTTGCAAACATGTTGGACGGCTGATGTCTCATCCTGAAGACCCTGTCGAGTCCACCTACCTCCCGGCCGGCGTACCACACCGCGCCACTGCAATACGGATGCCAACACTACGATAATCGGACTGCGCTGGCAAAGCCATTCCTGCTTGAATGCAAGGCCCAATCCGGGAGGATCACTTCACGCAAAGATCCATCAAAAGGGGGCAGCGACGAGGAGCCAGAAAAAAAAGAAGGTCTCCATCATCGTTCCCAAGGGCTTGCGCTCCTTCTTGGGACTGCAAAATTCGGGCTGATACTGGCAGGCATTCACCATCCAGCATGCGTCAGACCGGAACATTTCCTTCCTTGGTTTCTTCCGGGTCGAGTTCGCCTTCGAGGATTTCCTCCTCGAGATGCTCGGCCGTGTCGGACAGGCCGCGGACTTGCTTCAGGTTGGCCAGGTAGAAGCAGGCACTGACCAAAGCGCCGGCATACATCAAAACGCGAAAACCCATCATGGCCAGGTCGCCGTGAGGATGGTCGACGAGTTGGAAGAGTTGCTTGCTGACCCGTTCGGTCAGGCCGAGCGCTCCGAACGGGATCGGGACGGCCGTGGTGAACAAGGTCAAGGGGACCATCAAGAAGTGCTGCCCCAAGGAGGGAAGCTGCGTGACCGGGAAGATCGTCCGGCTGACCAAATAGAACGCCACGACGCTGAGGGCATGGTTGGTTGACGCCAGGACAAGCGCCCCCGCGACCACGCCGAGCTTCCGCCGGTAGGTGGACGACAGAGTTGACAGCTCTCTGAGGAGCAAGGCAATCCGGCCGTGCCCCTCGAGGAGGGCGGGAAAGCGCCGGGTCAACGCCTGACCGAAGATCGCCATCAGGCCCAGGAAACTGAGACCGAGAAAGGCCCAGACGATAACGATCAACCGTCGGATCGCCGTTCCGGCAAGCGGCCAGGCGATCGCCCCCGAAATGCCTGCCAGCACGAACAGCCCCATCAAGCCGAGGATCCGATCCAACACCATGGAGGCAACGGCCTGCGTCTTGTTGATCTTCATCCGGACGAGGTAAGCCGCCTTGATCAGGTCGCCTCCCACCGCCCCCGGGATCACCAGGTTGAAGACGTTGCCGATGTAGCCAAGCAAAACCGCGTCGCGCAGCCGAAACTTCGGCTCGATCACCCGAACGAGGAAGAACCAGCGGGTGAAGGTCAGCAGCAGCCCGAACATGTAGATCGCGAACGCCAAGACGATCACGCGCAGGTCGAGCTTCCGACTGAAGACCTCGCGAATCTCCTCACGGTTCTGCCAGATCACGCCCCCAAGGAGGCCGAACGCCAACAGGACCAAGGCCACATTGACCATTTTGGCGAGATAGGGATGCTTCGATGATTTCGACATAACTCAGGGCTCGCATAGGTCAGGACGGGTGAGCGGCGAGGAGATCGTTGGGTTCACCCCGATCAGAGCGATCCCTTGGTCGAGGGCACCCCATCACTTCGTGGGTCACGCTCGCAGGCCGACCGCAGCGAGCGGGCCAGGCCCTTGAAAATCGCTTCGCTGATGTGGTGGCTGTTTCGGCCATAATGAAGCAAGACGTGGAGATTCATCCGCCCTTGCGTGCAGACCGCCTGCCAGAAGTCGGCGACCAGTTCGCTGTCGAACGTGCCGATCTTGGGCGTAGGCATCGGCGCGTTCCAGACCCAGAACGGTCGGCCGCCAAGGTCGACCGCGCAGGTCGCGAGCGTCTCATCCATCGGCAGGACGATATGCCCGTAGCGGCGGATGCCCGCCCGATTCCCCAGCGCGCGATCGATCGCCTGTCCCAGGCAGATGCCAATATCCTCCGTCGTGTGGTGATCGTCGACCTGCAAGTCTCCCTTGCAGGTTACCGTCAGATCCATCAGCCCATGCCGCGCGTAAAGCTCGAGCATGTGATCGAGGAAGCCAACGCCCGTGGCCACCTCGGCACGGCCCGTTCCGTCCAGGTCCAAGGTCAGTCGAATGTCGGTCTCGCGGGTCTTGCGGACAATCTCTGCGGTGCGATTGGTCACGGCGTTCAACTCACTCAAGGCTCATGCTCCCCCTTCAGCCCTTTTTTTGAGGATTGCGCTCATCATCGCCCCCCCACTTTCGGGCCCAGCCGTTCACGTTAACAAAAAAAAGGGGGATTTGCCCGCTGTCCTCTTTCTTGTCCCAGCGAACGTCGAGTAACATGATTTTCAAAGTCGTAACACGGCGCCCCCCCCGCCTGCTTCGTGACTCCTTGACCATAAGGATGCTATCTCATGCTACGGGGCGGCCGTGCCGGGTTTACGCTGATCGAGCTCTTGGTGGTGATTGCGGTGATTGCGGTCTTGGTGGGTCTTTTGCTCCCTGCGGTTCAGGGTGCCCGTGAGGCGGCGCGGCGGATGGACTGTCAGAGTCATCTTCACCAGATCGGCCTGGGGGTCATGCAGTACTTCGACGACTGGAACGGCCAGTTCTTCCTGCATCACCCATTCGATGCCGACGTGAACTCGCAGGTCGACGCCGCCGACTCGTTTGCGGAGATCTACTGGGAAGACAAGATCATGCCGTACGTCAATCCGGCCTACGCCAACGACGCGATCGCCCGGGGGGGGACGCAAGTCGCCGACGAGAAGATCTTCCGCTGCCTCTCCGACATCTCTCGAGTCGCCCCATTCACCGATCCGGAGACCAAAGAGGTCGATGGACTGAGCCATCGAACAAGCTACCTGATGAACTCGCTCTTGAGTCACAAGACCCGGCGATTTGGCCGCTGGACCTTCCCGAGGTTTCAGTACGAGGTGGGCACCTCGAACTTCATCACGTTCAACGAACGGAACGCCGCAGTCTTCAGCGAAGAGCCAAGGCAGGACGACTACGATATCTGGGTCGGCACGATCACGCTCGACGACTGGATCGCCTGGAACCGGCATGGCAACGGGAACTGCCTCTATCTCGACGGCCACGTCAAATCGACCCCGAAGGCCGACGCCTATCTCGGCATGTTCCCGGGCGGACAGCCGTTCAAAAATCCCAGCTTTTATCCCTGAGTAGCGGTAGACCGCCGCGTGATGACGCGCAAGCCTATTGAAATCATTCTGGATTACCGAAGCAGGCTCGCAGCTCAGAACACAAGCGTTTTAAGCCTTTCCCTGAGCCCAAGAGCCCAGGGAAAGGGAAGTACGGAATTCACGGCTCAAGAGAACTTGCTGGCTGCCACGATCGGCCCCAGCGCCTCGAGGAGACGATCGATCTCGGCGTCAGTGCCCACGGTGATTCGCAGGCCGTCGGCGTGGCCGGGGTAACGCATCAGGCGGACGAGAATTTTCTGGGCCTTGAGAGCCTCATAAACCTCCGCAGCCGGGGGCCCGCCGGTGCACCAAACGAAGTTGGCCTGGCTCTCGGGCACCTGATAGCCAAAGGCGCGAACGGCTTCCGTCAGGCGGCGGCGAGTGGCGAGGATTTTTCCGCGGGTCTGGGCGAGGTAGTCGCGATCTTCGAGCGCGGCGAGGGCCCCGGCCAGACTCAGAGAATCGCAGTTGTACGAATCCTTCACCTTCACGAGCCCGGCAATGAGTTCGGGCCGCGCGATCAGGTAGCCGAGGCGGAGGCCGGCCAGGCTATACCCCTTGCTGAAGGTCCGCGTGACGATGACGTTCGGGTGACTGGCGACCAGGCTCACGCAGTCGGATGAAGCGAAATCGGCATACGCTTCGTCGACGACGAGCGGGCAGTCGAGCCGCTCGGCCAGGCGGGCGACCTGCTCGGGCGTGAGCGTCGTGCCCGACGGACTGTTCGGGTTGGCGACGAACGCGAGCTTCGTCCCCGGCAGGGCGAATGATGCAGGATCAAGCGACCAGTCAGATCCGAAAGGGACCTCGGCGACCCGGGCATCCTGGAGTTCGGCAAGGGTCCTGTAGAGGATGTAGCTCGGTGAGGGATAGACGAGCAGATCACCCGGTCCGACGAAGGCGCGGGTGATGATCGTGAGGAGGTCATCCGAGCCGTTGCCGGCCAGGATCATCTCGGGATCGACCCCGTGCCGCCGCGCCGCGGCCTGACGAAAGGCGGTCCCCATCGGGTCGGGGTAACGGCGGAGCCGATCGTCCAAGGTGGCGGCGATCGCCTCGAAGGCGCGAGGGGAGGGGGGGTACGGGTTCTCGTTCGTGTTGAGCTTGAGAACACCGGTATCGCGTGGTTGCTCGCCCGGCACGTAGCCGGCCATCCGATCGACGTGCGGGCGGAAAAAGGAGTCGCGGCTCATTCGGAGGTCATCCCGAAGCTGGAGGGGGAGAGGGCGGCCAGGCGGGCAAGCGGCTCTTCATGGAGCCGTTGCACGGTCCACTCGTCCATCGGCTCAGCCCCCAGGCTGCGGTAGAAGGCGATCGAGGGAGCGTTCCAGTCGAGGACCGACCACTCCACGCGGCCGCAGCCCCGCTCGACTGCGATCCGCGCCACGGTCGCCAGGAGTGCCTTACCGATCCCGCGATTGCGATGCGTTTCGCGAACGAAGATGTCTTCGAGATATAAACCGGGCTGCCCGCGAAACGTCGAGAACGTCGAAAAAAAGAGGGCGAACCCAACGGGCACACCGTCCTGCTCGGCGAGGATCGCCTCGGCGCTCGGTCGAGGCCCGAACAGGTGGGTACGGAGTGCGTCGGGGGTCGCTTGTGCAAACGCTTCGAGCTTCTCGTACACCGCCAGCTCACGGATCATCGCGACGAGAGTTTCGGCGTCGTCGGACCGGCAAGGACGGATCTTCACATTCAGACTCATCGTAAAAGCTTGGGCGTGTCAGGCACGCCATCCTTTGGTTTGGTGAGTTAGCCGGGAACAAACGGGCGTTACGGCTCTTGCCCCTCGTCCAGCCGCACGTCAACGCTGTAACGGTGGGCGGTCAGCCCTTCCTTGTCAGCGAGCAGGCGGACGTCGGGAGCAATCTGGGCCAGCCCTTCGCGGTTGACGTAAATCAGGCTTGTTCTCTTGAGGAAGTCGTTCGAGCAAAGGCCCGAGGCCCAGCGTGCGGTGCCCCCGGTGGGCAAGACGTGCGAGGGGCCGGCGGCATAGTCACCCACGGCGACCGGCGTGTCGTGCCCCAGGAAGATCGCCCCCGCGTTGGTGAGCCGCTCGGCCAGACGATCCGGGTCGGACGTCGAGACGTGCAAGTGCTCGGGAGCAATCAGGTTCGTCAAGGTCACAGCCTCGTCCTCGTCACGCACCAGGATGAGCGCTCCGAACCGCTCAAGGCTTTCGCGAGCCAGGTCGCCGCGACTCAACTGCTCGAGTTGCTTGACCAGGGCTTCGGCCACGCGCTCGATAAGGTCGGGCTCCCAGGTGATCAGGACACTGGCCCCCGGAGAATGTTCGGCCTGGCTGATCAGGTCGGCGGCAATGAAGCGAGGGTCGGCGGTCCAGTCGGCAATTAGGACGATCTCGCTCGGCCCGGCGATGCTGTCGATATCGACCTCGCCGTAGACCTGCCGCTTCGCAAGCGCGACGAACAAATTGCCGGGGCCGACGATCTTGTCGACAGCCGGAATCCCCTCCACGCCGTAGGCCATAGCGGCCACGGCCTGGGCGCCGCCGATCCGGTGGACCTCGGTCACCCCGAGCGCATGGCAGGCAGCCAGGAGGTCGGTGTTGTAGCCCCCGAACGGGGTCGGCGGAACGACCACGGCGATTTCCTCGACCCCCGCCGCCTGCGCGGGGACGACCGTCATGAGCAGCGAGGACGGATAGGCCGCCGCTCCCCCCGGGATGCAGACCCCCACCCGCTTGAGCGGACGATACCGCAGGCGGAGCTCGGAGTTGGGTCCTCGCCTCATCACCGCGTCGCGATTGAGAATACCCGACTGAAACGCCAGGATATTGTCGCGGACCCGGCGCAAGGTCCGCAAATAGGCCGGGTCGGCCGCGCGGAAGGCCTCGAGCATCTCGTCGCGCGAGACCCGGACCTCAGCCGGACTGAGCGTCACCCCGTCGAGCTTCGCCGTGTAATCGAGCACGGCGTCGAGCCCGCGATTTCGCACGCCGGCACAGATCCGCTCGATCACCTGCTGGGGCGTCAGCTCCTCGCCGAAGGCGGCCAACGTCCGTGCCCGCCCTTGCGGGCTGACCACGTTGCCATTGGGGCTCAGTTGCCTGCGCAATTCAAAGATCGCCTCGCGCGCATCGTCATTGGCGCAGTCGATCCGACAAATGTTCAAAGTCGTTGCCATCGGAGGAGGAATCTCCCAGGAGTCGAACGCGACCATTCTATCTCTCGAGGCAACCGGCCGCCTCTTCATTTTTTTGGAAGCCGATTTTCCGGCCGCCTCCCCATATTTGGAGGACTTCGCACCCTTTGGAGTCTCGAGGCGGCACAATGAGCGAAAGGGGTCGCCGCTTCCCGTACAATGTCCTGAGCCGTCAGCATTTGTCTTTCGACTCTTCGAGTGGCGAGAACTCCTTCCATGACCAGGCCCGCGATCGACCTGAGGTCCGACACCGTCACCCGGCCCACTCCCGCGATGCGTAAGGCCATGGCCGAAGCCGAAGTGGGGGACGACGTCTATGACGAGGATCCGACGGTCAAGGCCCTCGAGCGTCGAACGGCCGAACTCTTCGGCATGGAAGCCGCGCTCTTCATGCCGTCGGGAACGATGACCAACCAGGTCGCGATCGGCGTGCACGTCGCGCCTGGTGACGAGGTCCTCTGCGACGCCAGCGCCCATATCTACGTCTGGGAAGGGGGGGGAATCGCCCGGCTTTCGAACGCGACCACCCGGCCGATCGAAGGGGATCGCGGCCTTCTCAGCCTCGGGCTCCTCCAAGGCAAGATCCGGCCCGACGACTGCCATTATGCGCGCACCCGGCTGGTGAGCCTCGAAAACACGCAGAATCGTGGGGGAGGGTGGGTCCACCCGCTGGAAAGCGTCGCGGAGATCTCGACCTGGGCGCGGTCCAATGGCCTAGCGATGCACCTCGACGGGGCCCGGATCATGAACGCGGTCGTGGCCTCGGGCGTCGCGGCCCGCGAGTGGGCGCGGCACTTCGATACCCTCTCGGTCTGTTTTTCCAAGGGGCTCGGGGCGCCGGTCGGCTCGGCTCTAGCCGGCTCAGGCGACCTGATTCGCAAAGCACATCGGCTCCGCAAGGCGTTCGGAGGGGGGATGAGGCAGGCCGGAATCATTGCGGCAGGCGCCTTGTTCGCACTCGAGAATCATGTCGAACGGCTGGCGGAAGACCATGCCAACGCCCAGATCCTGGCCCACGCAGTCGAGCAGACCGAAGGGCTGAGTCTCGAGTCGGGTCCGGTGGAAACAAACCTGGTCTGGGTCACGGTCGACCCGGCGTTGGGGACCGCCTCCGAGGTCGCCGCGCAGCTCCTCGAAGTTGGTGTGCTCGTCTCGGCTCTCGGTCCACAGGTGCTCCGGGCCTGTACCCATCTCGACGTTTCGCGCGAGCAGGTGGAGGTTGCCGCCGAAGCGATCCGGAGTCTCGGCTCTCGCCGCCTCTGAACGAAACGTCAAAGGAACCGAGGCAAGGTAGGAGGTCTGCTCCAATTCTAACAATGATCGGCGAGTTGCCATTGCCCTCTTTAATCATTTCGACTACGGTTCGCCACAAGCCCGGGAACGGACCTGTTCGTCGGGCTGTCACCCCCGCCAATCCGAGCCACTCTTCTTGCTTTCGGATTGGCAGCGCGGAGGGACGCCCCCGAGACGAGATGTAGGTTCTTCGCACGCAAGGACGCTGACCGAAACCGAGCCTCGCATGATGCAACACACTGAGCAACGCTCCAGGCCATACGACAAGCGGAAGGAACGATTCCTTACCGCCCGCTCTCATTCCCGTCCCCACCTTTGGCGTGTGGTCGGTATCACATTGCCCTTGGTGGCCCTGACCTTCGGTTGCAGCATCGCCCCGCGCAACTTCCGGGGGATGACCCACCCTGCCGCGATCACCCGGGCCCGATCGGTCGGTCTGGGCCGAGGGCTTCCCGAAAGCCAGGTCATCCCGACATTGATCGGTAAGCTTGACGACCCCGATCCCGTGGTCCGACTGAGCGCCCACGAGGAACTCCGCCGTCGTTCGGGCCAGGACTTTGGTTATTTACCCTGGGCTCCTCCCGAAGAGCGGACCAAGTCCGTCACGCAGTGGCGGGCCTGGTGGGAACGTCGTCGAGGCTCTCTGGCCAAATCACCGCAGAATCCCTAAAGTATCCCTCCCAAGTTCGCCGACAGCGATCGCCTTCTTATGAGACGCAACCGGTCACGGAGGACCGACGTCATGCCCAGCCCAGCATCGTTTCTCGAGCTCCCTCTGCTTTCCCCGCTGGCAATGATCGGCCGGGTTGCGTTGGGGGGAGCCGCCTACCTGGGAAATCTGGGGGCCTTGATGATTTCGGCCGCACGGTCGGTGTTCGCGCCGGTCGGGGCCGTTCCCCCGTTCGTCCCCACGCTGACCCGACAGACGATTTCGATCCTCGCGATGGGAATCCCGTTAGTCACCCTGGTCCACATTGGCATGGGTTCTTTCCTCTCGATGCAGGCCTATTTCGGCGGCACGTTTGTGGATGGAACCGGAGCCGTGGTGGGGGTCGGCTTGATCCGGAACGTTGCTCCGCTGATGACGGGCCTGACCCTGGCCGGCCTGCTGGCTGCGCTGTACACACCGGAGCTTCGCGGGCGCTTCACCCAGGCGCTCGACGCCGACCCTCGAGAGATCGCCGATCGCGACCCGCTGCCCGGCCAACGGGCTGCGACCTCGCTCTCGCCGGAACCCGCGCGGTTGGCGGCCGTTCGGCTCAGCGCGGGTGTGATTGCGGGGCTCGTGCTCTCGGTCTGGGGGGTCTTGGTTGGAACCGTGGTCGGCTGGCAGGTCGCCCAGACGCTGCTGGGGGTCTCGACCGACTCCTTTTTCGCGATGTTCCTCGAGACGCTCTGGATCCGCGACGTGGCGGGCCTTGTGATCAAGGGGGGGGCCTTTGCACTGTTCGCAGCCCTCTTCGCCTGCCACGAGGGGTTAAGTGGCTCGGCGGACACCCCGAGCGGCCCGGTATCCTGGGCAGCCTGTCGAGCGGCCTGCTTCGCGACCGTGGCCACGTTGGCCCTCAACAGCATCTGGTTCCTGCTGGTTTACCACGCCGGGCCGGCCTTCGGCCCAACCCTTTTGGCTCCCCCCGGCCTGTAAAGCTGTCCGTCGATCCGTCAGTCTGTCTGTAAGTAAGCACGTGAGATCACCTAGAGTTGTTCCGAGGAAAGGGAAACCCGATGCACGGCCGATCCTCGATGCGTGAAATCCTGGTCGGAGCAGTGATCGTCGTCGCGCTGGCGAGCTTGCTCGGCCTGGTCGGCCTGGCGTCGTCAGGGCCCGGGTTCCTGACGTCACGACGGACCATCGACGTGGTCTTCCGCGACGGGCAGGGGATCCGGGTCGGCAGCGCGGTCCGGATCGCCGGGATCGACGCCGGCCGGGTCGTTGACATCGACTTGACCGAAGTCGAAGGCTTTCTGGTCGCCAAGCTCAAGCTGTCGCTCCCCACAAAGCTCGCCAAGAAATTGCGGCAGGACGTCAAGGTGACGATTCAGTCGAGCCTGTCAGGCCAAAGCCGGGTCAACATCCTGTCGTCGGGCACCTCGACCGTGGCCCTGGTGCCCGGCCAGGTCGTGCAGGGGGTGGCGTCCACCTTCTTCGACCCGATTCTCGAGCAAGTCGGTCTCGGTCCGGTCGAGCGGAGCCACCTGAGCCACACGATCTCCGAAGTCCGCCAAACGGTCGACGCCGCCGGCCCTCGGGTCCGGCAAATCCTGGGGACGGTCCAGGAGACGGCCACCGGAGTCCGGGAATCGGCCGACGCAATCCGGCCCGCCCTCGAATCGAGCGCGGGGAACGTGGAGGATCTGGTCAAGCGAATCACCGCCGCCGGCCCCAAGATCGAGGCCGCCCTGAGCCGCCTTGAATCGATCACGGCCCAGGCCGACGGCCTGCTTACCGACAATCGCCCCAATATCCGCGAAAGCATCACGAGCCTGCGTGACCTGATGGCCACGATTCAGGACATCACAACCAAGGATCGGGTCAAGATCGAGAAACTGCTCGACGGCCTCGACGGCACACGGGCCCGTGCCGATCGCGTCCTCTATCAGGCCGACGTGATCGCGACCAACGGGGCCCAGATCATGACCAAGGGGCGGGCCGACATGGAACGGACCGTCGCCAACGTGCGCGACGCGACCGACTGGGGGAATAAGCTGGTCCAAAAGATTTTCGCCAACCCGTTCGTCCTCAGCCCGTTCTATAAACCGACGCCCGAAGATGTTCGGGTTCAGGCGGTTTACGACACGGCACAGATCTTCACCAAGGGAGCCCAGGAGCTGCATGACCTGGTCAAAACACTCGACGCGATGCAGGCGAAATCGACAGATCCCTCACAGCGTCAAGAAGTTACACAAATCCAGCAACACATCCAGTCGGTGACCGCACGACTGGGGCAGACGTCGCAGTTGCTGGCCGACTCGCTGAAGCCGACACCCCGCAATGCGCGGATGCAACGGTGACCCTCAGACTTTGCCCAGAACGAAGCCCCGATTTTCGGGTCTTTGGTTAAATCCGTTCCATCTTCCGGCCGATAAGATAGGTGTGGACGCCCGAGACCGTTGGGCACCACGGTGGAGACCTGGGGGATGGGACCAAAACCGACTGCTCGTCAGCGGGCTCATCTTCGACTGTGGTTTCCGCGGGTTTCCTTGTTTCGCAACGTCCGGGCGTGCCGACGGTGGAGCCGCCGGCCAGAGCACCACTAGGGGAGGCACACACATGGAAGTCTTCGGCGCTGGGGGAATGCAAGGCCCTCAACCCATTTACCCGCGGCTGGCTGCGTTCAGTGTCGATGCGGGCCAGACTGTGCAAGCGGGTACGCCCCGCGATCAGGTCGAGATCTCGCCCTTGGGCCAGATGCTCGACGGGATCAGCAGGCTGCCCGAAATCCGTCACGAAAAGGTCGAGGAGATCCGACGGCAGATCGCCACCGGCTCCTATGATTCGCCCGCGAAGATGGAACTGGCGCTGGACCGTCTCCTGGATGAGTTGCAGGGCTGGTAAACCTCGCCCGGCTCCACTCCGCTCGGCCCGTACTGGCGACCGATCGGCCGATGAGGTGATCCCCCGACAGGGGACCACACTCGTCGTTCGATCGGTCGCCAGTGCCTTTTGATTGGCACCTCAAGATTGTGATTCTCCTCCCGGGTGAGTCCCGAAAACGATCCAAATCACGCCTTTTGATCGTTTCTCCGACCTCAAACGCCCCGTATCGAGTCCTAAGGCGCGGCCCGCCGATGGCCAAGCCGGCTCGAGATCATATCGAGCCACAACATCGTCGATCGTCGTCACCCCCAGGACGGCCGGATCACGCCCCAGCGCTCCTCTCACGGCCTGCTTCCCGAGGTCGTGTGAGCCATTTCGAACACCTGATTTCGCAATCCCTTGCGGGGCAGCTTCCGATGATCGGCGCGGGCGCGACCTGGATCACTTCGGAATCTCCGGCTGTTCGTGCTCGAAATGCCTGGTCCGCACGATTTGCTCGTACCGCCGGGCCAACCAAATTGCCGCCATGGAGCTTTCTGAGTGCGTTCGACCTCGAATGCAAACGTTGAAGCGGGGCGCGGTCGATAAGATCCTGGAAGGCACGACCACGGTTGAGGAGGTGTTTCGCGTCGTCTCGACGTGAGCCGCCGTGTTGTTGCCAATCGGATCCGAGAGCTAACCGGCAAGGAGGTCGGCATGCGTCCCGGCTTGAAGACTCTGCTGGGTGCGACCCTGGTCGCCCCCAGTCTTTTCATTGCACTCACGAGCCCCCTGGTCAGCTACGGCGACGAGCCCAGCCGCCTCGGGCGACTCTTTCGATTTGGCGGAAATTCCACGAATTCCGCCCCACAAACCCCCGCACCAACGGCCCCTGCGCCTCGGGCGCCGGCGCCGTCTGAGCCGTCCCAGGGGATGCTCTTCTCGGCGGCGACACCGGCCGCCGCACCTGCTAACAATGGGCCGACGCCCCGTCTGGTCCCCCAACCCCGGGTCAGCCGGGCCTCCACCGAGGCCGACCCGATCCTGTCGCGGATCTCGCTGGTCCGGTCCAGCGACGGAAACCAGTTCGGAATGTGCCTTCAGGTCTACGCCGACGGCACCGTCCTCGATAACGAAGGGACCCATCACCTCAGCCAGACCGATCTCAAGCCGCTCGTCGAGCTCCTTGAGTCCGGGGATCTCTTCCGAGCGAAGGGACATTGTGGAGCGCCTGCGACCGACTTTGTCGAGCAGGTCCACATCGTCGCCTACGAGCGCAGCCTCGGCCGGCTCCGCGCCAATGCGTTTTCCTACTCCGGCAACCCGCAAGGCTGCGACCATGCGGTGCGCCACCTGCACACCGTGCTGGAAGGGCTCCAGGCCAAGCTCAGCCGACCGGCCATGCCGGCCACCCCAGTGGGAGCCGGGGTCCCCTCGACCTTAGTCCCCACCGGCGAGCCAGCGCCCGCAGGAAATGGGCCCACGATCTCCCTGACCCCGAGCAACTGAGCGCGAGGGATCTCGGATTATCGCGACCGGACTTTGGTTCCCGGTGTAGGCCAAGGTAGAACCACCTTGGCCTGCCGGGAATTCAGATCAGCCAGGCAAAACAGCATGCCCAGGTTGCACCGATTCCCCCCATTTTACCAATGAGAAATCAGGCTCTTCATGGCGAGTCGAGTGGAAGCCGAGGGCGGGGGACGCTAGAATAGTAATAATGATTCTTGATTAATGGTTCGGCCCTCTCGATGCCGGACCCGAGACTTTCTTTCAGGATGAGGCTCGTGTCGAATTCCGCACCCCTTGATCCCATCGTGGTTTCCGAGAGCCCGGAAGAAAAATTCCGGGAGTTTCTCGAGATCCGCGGCGAGAAGTTGACCGAGCCCCGACGCATCCTGATCCGCCACATCTTCGACTCCCACAAGCATTTCGACGCCGACGAACTCGTGGCCGATCTGCGGGAGGCAGGGCGTCGCGTGAGCCGGTCGACGGTCTATCGCACCCTCCGGCTCTTGGTCGAAGCGGGACTGCTCCGCGAGCTTCGCCTGACGAACCGAAGCGCGTACGAGCATGATTACGGCTACCCGTCGCACGACCACTTGCACTGTACCGAGTGCAACACCATCGTCGAATTCCGCAACGAAGAGATTCAGAAGCTGCGCGAGGCGATCAGCCAGGAACACGGATTCCGGTCGTCCGGACATCGGTTCGTCATCTCGGGCGTCTGCCCCACTTGCAGCCGCGCCCGCAGCCCGCGACGACGGCTCGATCTCATCTAATTCAAAAGCAGGCGGGGCACCCGCGGTCCCAGGGTGAAAAAAAAGGACAGGGAGCTTACGCTCGCCTCGATCGACCTCATTCCAGGTAGCCGAGGTCGGCCAACCGCTGCTCGATGATCGCCTGCTCTTCGGGCGTGTAGTCGAACTCGGCCCGATGAGGACCGACGACGGCCGTGGTTGCAGGATCCTGGCGGATGGTCGGAAGCTCGGAAATGCAGGGCAGGGGCTTCCCCTCGATGTGGGCTGGGATGGGGAGACCAAGGAGTTTCAAGACCGTGGGGGCAACGTCAAGCAATTGGGCCTGTAGCGTTCGGCCCGGTTCAATCCCCGCTCCACAGAGCGCGACGACTCCCTCAGGGCGATGCGTGCCGGGCAAGTTCGCGTCGGGCTCGACCCAGCCTCGGCCCGGGGTGAGCTTGGTACGAACCCAGTACGACTCGTCGGGCAGCGCGATCAGGTCGGGGTAACCTTCGAGGGCCGGATCGAGGCCGTAAGCCTCGGCGGTTGAGATGACCAGCGGGAACAGCGGGGTGCCCGACTCCGGGTGCCGGGCCTCGGCCAGCGCATGTGAAGCCGCCACGCGAGCCTCGTCGATTTGCCGAGGGGTGGTCAGCGGAGCGCCGGCCCGCCGCTCGGTCGAGTTCAAATAAACCATCGCGGCCGTGTCCTGGTGCGGCGCGAAGGCGAGGGTCCGCTTCCAGTCGAACGGGAACTGGGCTTCCACCGAGAGATCGAACGACGAGGAGCGTGCCGAGGGATCGTCTCGTTTCGCCCCCCAGAGCCGCGCGTGGTCGGCGGCCTGCTTGGCCCGACGGATCAACTTGCCCGAGACCCCCGGCACCCGCGCGACACCGGCCTCGATCAAGATCCGGTTCACATGGATCCGGCCCAGGCAAGGTCCGAAGCCGTGGTCGCTGACCACCAGGACACCCGCGTTGCGTCGGTCGGCCAGTTCGACCAAAGTTCCGATCGCCCGGTCGAGCCCACGCATGACTTCGCCGGCCGCCTCGTTCCAGGGCGGATTGTCGATGCCCGTCTCATCCACGTTCAAGTAGCGCCAGGCGCGATGCTGGAACGGGTCGAGGTTCTGGAACTGGACCATCAGGGCCGACCAGTCGGGCACCATCCGGTCGGCGAGCACTCCCCCCTCTGCGCGTCCCATGAAGCTCTCGGCGGTAAGCCGGGCGTTCTCGGTCAGCTCGGCGAGTGACTGCGGGGCGCGCTTCCAGAAGTAGCGGAGGCTGTAGTTGGGCACCTCGGCGCGAAGCCGCTCGGCGAATTCTGGGGCTCCTGAAAGCGCGGCGTCGAGGTGAGGAGCATCCATACCCGAGACGACCACGCCCCGAACGTCGAGCGGAGGATAGGTCACCGGCACGTTCAGGCTGACCACCGACCGGCCGGCCTGGGAGAGCAGGTGCCAGAAGGTCGGCACCCGGACCCGGGCCGAGTGGTTGACCTTCATCTGTCCCGCAGCCACGTCGTAGTAGCGGTGGTCGAAAACGCCATGCCGGGCCGGGCCGCAACCGGTCATCATCGTCGTCCAGGCGGCCGACGTCACCGGGGGGACGATCGACCGCAAGGTCCCATGAGCCGTCCGCGCCAGGAGGGCGTCGAGGTTCGGCATCAGGCCGCGCTTCCGCATCGGGTCGAGAACGGTCCACGTGGCGCCATCGAGTCCGAGAATCACGAGGCGGTTGAGCGTTGTCGACATCGGCACGACCTCAGGAAGTAGGGACCGAGATAAGACCGGTTGGATCACCCGTCACCAGCAACGGCGAACACTCACGAAGCGGTCAGCCCGCGTTGGCAAGTTGACCTTCGACGTCCAGGGTGAAGTCGGCCGAATAATAGTCGGACACCTGGTAGCGCTCTCCCTTGGAGCGATAGACTCGCGACAGCCCACGACGGACCTTCTCCGTCAAGGGCAGGCTCTCCTCGGTCTTCCGGAGCCAGGCCCGGTAGGCCAAGGCCAGCTCGTCGGCCTTGCGGGCGAATCCGCTCGGGCTCGGCCCTTTGACGCCCAGAGCCATCACCGAGTGCGGGAACTTGTGATAGCCCTGATAGCCGGTCAAGCGCGCGGCGTACGGGGTCATCATTCGCCGCAAGCAGTTCGGGGTCATCCGCCAGTAGTCGTCGGGATACCCATGGATCCGGAAATTCAAGGGGGACGTGATTACGAACAGGCCGCCCGGCTTGAGCACCCGGAAGACCTCGTCGAACGCCCTGCGGACTTCGAAAACGTGCTCGAACGTCTCGATGCAGAGGACCGTTCCCGCCGTTTCATCGGCGAGGGTCATCGCGCTGACGTCCTCGACGCGATCGACCCCGGGGCCGGGTCGCATATCACAGCCCACGTATTCCCGGCCGGGAAACATGGAACGGAGGTCGGCGTAGTCGAGCTGTCCCTCGACCTGGTATGAGCCGAACTCATAGACGGGGCCGGGACATTCAAAGTTGTCGGCCACAAGGCGGCAGAACGCCTTATTATGATCTCGCATCGCGGGCGCTCCTCCATGAGCACAGGCCGAGGCCGAACGGTCGGCCTGACGGGCAATTCCGGTTTGCGCGGATCTTATGACAAGCCGGAAACGGGGTCAATGCGAACCCCAAATCGACTCACAAGAAGACGACCAGGGGAATAAGCCCCTCTTGGCCTCCCCAAAAGGCGAAGGGGGGCATAAGCCCCCCTTTGTCTTGCTTGGGAGAGGACAGGGAACTCACGCTCCCCGCTCGCCTGAAATGCTTGACGCTTACTTTCCCACGCCCGAAAGGGCGACCACATCGATATGTTCACGCGAAGCCCATTGGCCCCCTTCGCGTTCGACCCGGTGGTAAAGGGTGTCGCGTTCGACCGGGATCCGGCCCGCCTCGGTAATCAGGCGCTGGATCTCGGCGACGGTCACTTCCTGGGGAGTCTCGGCACCCGCTTCGTGGTAGATCTTCTCGTGGACCACGGTCCCGTCGATATCGTCGGCTCCGAACGACAAGGCAACCTGGGCGGTCTTGATGCCGAGCATCACCCAGTAGGCCTTGATGTGCGGGAAGTTGTCGAGCATCAGCCGGCTGATCGCCATCGTCTTGAGGTCCATGACCCCCGACGGTTTGGGCAGCTCATCCATCCGTGAATTGTCGGGGTGGAAGGCCAACGGGATGAAGGTCTGAAAGCCCTTCGTCTCGTCTTGCAGCTCGCGCAGACGGATCATGTGGTCGATCCGGTGCCTTGCCTTATCGATGTGGCCGTAGAGCATAGTCGCGTTGGAATTCAGGCCCAGCCGGTGCGCGGTCCGATGCACGTTGAGCCAGGTCTCGGTCGACGCCTTGGCCCCGCAGATCTCGGCGCGGACCTCGGGGTGGAAGATTTCGGCTCCGCCCCCGGGAAGACTCCCCAACCCTGCCTCGATCAGACGCTTGAGAATCTCCTCGACCGACAGGCGCGCGATCTTGGCGAAGAACTCGATCTCGACCGCGGTGTACGCCTTGATGTGGATCTCGGGGGCCGCTTCGCGGATCCAGCGGACCACGTCGACGTAGTATTCAAACGGCAGCTTATGGTGCAAGCCACCCACGATGTGTAGCTCGGTCGCCCCGCGCTCGTGCGCCTGGCGAGCCCGCTCCACGATCTGCTCCTGGTTCATCACGTACGCACGCGGGTCGTTGAGGTCGGCCCGGAAGGCGCAGAAGTCACACGTGTAGACGCAGACGTTCGTCGGATTGATGTGCGTGTTGACGTTGAAGTAGCCGAAATTGCCGTTGTACCGCTCGCGGACCAGGTTGGCCATCGAACCGAGCGCGAACAGGTCGTTCGACTCCTCCAAGGCGATGCCGTCATCGAAGCTCAAGCGCTGCCCGGCCTCGACTTTTTCGCGAATCGTCTCCATCCGGGATGCTTCAGACGGCATGACCTGACCTACCTCTCTTTGCTCGCACCAATCCCTGGGCCGACTTCCACGACACTGCGGCGCGTCCCTCTATCTCTCTTCTGTCATTTTAGTCCGAATTGAAAGATTCATCAACGGGAGTGGACATAAGGGATCCTCCCTGCGGCCCCTGGGGGCGTTTCGCGAGGGTCTTCCGCCAGTTGACCAGGCCGATTGCGAGGCAGGCCGTCATCAAGATCAGCACGGCCCCGGTCACCAGGCCGAAGGTCCACCACTCGACGGGCCGATCGGGGGGCCAACCGGGGCTGGCTCCCCCTTTGATCGTCTGGGTGATCACGACCGGCCCGCCGACGGTGAGAACCGTCAGCAGGCCGAGCAGGACGAACGGGGTCTTCGAAATCGGAACGGGTGTGTGGCTCATTGACCTTTCGCCGCAGCGCGGGCGATTCGACGCTCGACACAGGTGGCGGCGAGTCCCTTGCGGATCGCCTCCAACTCGGCGAGGATCGCCTCGCCAGCGGTCGCCGCCGGAACCTGGTGAGCGGCGGCGTCGGTTCGCCACTTCACCTCGATCGTCCCTTCCTTGAGTCCACGCTCGCTGATCACGATGCGGAGCGGGATCCCGATCAGGTCGGCGTCCTTGAACTTCACCCCCGGGCGCTGTTCGCGATCATCCATCAGGACGTCAATCCCTGCCTCGGTGAACTGCTTTTCGAGCGATTCGGCGGCTTCGAGCACGGCCGGATTCTGGGGCTGAAGCGGGACGATCAAGGCCTCGTAGGGGGCGATCGGAAGGGGCCAGACGATCCCGTTGTCGTCGTGACCGGCCTCGACGGCCGCAGCGACGATCCGGTTCACGCCAATTCCGTAGCATCCCATGATCAAGGGGATCTCGGCCCCCTTGTCGTCGAGGAAGGTTGCCCCCATCGCCTTGGAGTACTTGGTGCCGAGCTTGAAAACGTGGCCGACCTCGATGCCTTGCTTGACGATCATCGTGGCGCCGCAGCGAGGGCAGGGGTCTCCCTCGGCCGCATTGCGGAGATCCACGACACGATCGAGCGGGAAGTCTCGACCGGGGACGACCCCCTTGAGATGGAGGTCGACCGCGTTTGCGCCGACCACGACGTGGGGCATTGCGGCCACCGAGCGGTCGATCGCCAGAGGGATCTTGATTGCGATCGGGCCGAGGAAGCCCATCGGTGCGCCGGTGACTTTCTCCACGGTCGCCGCGTCGGCCGCGACGAGCGTACTCGCCCCAAACGCGCGGCGGACCTTGGCTTCGTTGGCCTCGTGATCGCCCCGAATCAAGACAGCCACAGGCTTGTCGTCGGCGAGAAAGACGAGCAGTTTCGCGGACGTCGACTCGGGGACCTTGAGGAAGGTGCAGACTTCCTGGATCGTGCGCCGACCGGGGGTCACCACTTCCTCGAACGGGGTCGTGGAATCGGGGAGGCTCAGGGTGGCCGCCGCTTCGCCAATCTCAGCGCGTTCGCGGTTGGCCGCGTAGTCGCACGACGGGCACTGAACAACAACATCCTCGCCGGTCGACGACGGGACCATGAACTCATGCGAACTGTCACCGCCGATCGGCCCGCTCTCGGCCTCGACGATGACGTAGGGGATCCCGCAGCGATCGAAGATCCGGCAGTAGGCCTCGTACATCGCGTCGTAGCTGGCGCTCAACTGCTCGACGTCGGCGTCGAAGCTATACGCGTCCTTCATCAGGAACTCGCGGGTCCGGAGGATGCCGAACCGGGGGCGGGGCTCATCGCGGAACTTGGTCTGGATCTGGTAGAGAGTGATCGGGAGCTGGCGGTACGACTTGACGAGGTCGCGGACCAGGTCGGTGATCACTTCTTCGTGCGTCGGCCCGAGGGCAATCGTCTGGTTGCTGCTGATGGTCAGCTGCATCAGGAGTTCGCCGAACGTTTCGTACCGGCCCGATTGCTTCCAGAGCTCGACCGGTTGGAGCGCGGGCATCAAGAGTTCGGAGGCGCCGGCCGCTTCCATCTCTTCGCGGATGATCTTGATCACCTTATTGAGGACGCGAAAGCCGAGGGGGAGGTAGGTATAGGCTCCCGCACCGAGCTGACGGACCATCCCCGCACGGAGGAGGAAGACGTGGCTCGGAGCCACGGCGTCAGCCGGGGTTTCTTTCTGCGTCGGGATCAAGGCTTTCGACCAGCGCACGGGATCGCTCCTCGCTCGATTGCGAACAACATTAGGGGAGTCCGAGACACACACCTGATTCCCGTTGCGTCGGGCCAAGGCGGAGGCCACGGAATGGATAATCTACCAGATCGGACCGCGATCGCGGAGCGCGGTCTTCCCGGCCGATCCGGTTCGACCTGCAAACCCCGACGAAGCCCGACGTTCCGTTCGCTCGTTATCTTGTTCACGGCACGACCCAAAACCTTGGAAGACGGCGAATTGCCCCCAATTTCCGCCTCTCGGTCAGACGACAATCTAGACCAGTGTCCGGTGGTCCGAGAGCAAATGCGAACGGGCCGCACGGAGTGCGTCGTCTCGCCGAAAATCAACAATGTTGATGGTTGGGGGAACAGGTCCACTGTCCTGAGCTTACGGAAAAGGCTCGGGAGGCCGTGGACCCTCGGCCGCAGGGAGGTGTTCGGTGTTACCATGGGAATCCCGGCGCGATCGCCGGAAGGGTCGCGCCCGACGCCGACCGGAGCTTGCCAGCTTGGAACGCCTCGAAGGGCGTGAATTGATGGCGTACACGCCGTTGGGCTATTCGCTCCCCGACCTGACGGTCCAGGGCTTCACTGCCCCAACCGCAGCCTGGGGAAGCCCCCTGACCGTCACGGTCGATGTCAAAAATACCGGTTCGAGCACGCTGATCGAGCCCCTGGCGCTCCAGCCCGGGGCGACGAGCACGTCCGACGCCGGGCCGACCCAGGTGGTCGTCTACGCAACACCTCAAAACGGCCGATCGACCCGCAGGGCGGTGCAGATCGGGGTCATCGACATCCCGGGCATCCCTCAAAATGATGTCCAACAGTTTACGGGAACTTTCCAGTTGCCCAGCCGCCCTCCCGGTTTTGCCAAAGAAGGGGGCGTGATCAACGTCTTCTTCCAGGTCAACCCGACGCGGAACATCCTCGAGTCCGACTTCACGAACAACAATAGCCGGAAGTCCCCCGTCCTGATTGCGGCCCCGCTTCCGAAAGTCGCGGCGGTGGGCCTCGCGCTGCCGCCGACACTCCAGCCTGGCGACACGATTCAGCCGAACATTCAGGTGGCCAACTTCGGAACGGTCGACACGTCCACCCAAGGGCCGATCACCGTCGCCTTGGTCGCCTCCGTCGATCGCAAGTTCGGGCCAGGCAGCTCGGTGATTGCTCTCTACACCCTGGACAACATCTCGGGGATCGACACCGTTCCCTCGACGAGCCAGGCGTTCGGCCAGTCGACCATCAACACGCCGAACAACGTGGCGACGATCATTGGCAACGCGGTCACTCTCCCCGACCGCCCCCGCAACTACTACATCGGGGTGGTCGTCGACCCGTCGAACTCGATCAAGCAACTCGGCAAGATCGGCCGCCATAGAGTGCGGACCAGCGGGTTCAGCCTGATCCACAAGGTCGGTCCGCCCATCGCCGGTCTTCCCCCGGCGGGAGTCGTCGTACCCGGCAACGGGGACAACAATCAGCCCTTCCCGTTCCCGCTGAATCCCAATACCAAGGTGGGGAACCCGATCTTCACCGACCCGCCCAGCATCTTCTAAGATCGGCGGGTATTGGGGAGAGCCGGCTGGCGGAATATTCCTTCGGCCCGGTATCGCCAGGTCTTCGAGCTCTCGGCTCAGGCGGCCCGTCCGACATCATTCGGACGGGCCGCCAGCGTTTCTGGAGGGTGCGATTCGAGGTCCCTTGACCCCACCCTCACCCGCCCCCTACAATCACCGCTTCGGTGGGCTTCGCGTCCGATTTTCCTGAACGAACCATCCGGTTCCGCACCCACGGTCGAACTGCCGCATGAGCCGTCGCTATGTGAATCAGCTGAGCAACGGAGACGCGGTCGACGAATCCTTTTTGGTCGCCGACAAGCAACTCCGTGCCAATCGCCAGGGCAATCTCTACCTCCACCTCGAACTGCGAGACAAGACGGGAAGCGTCGGTGCGCGGCTCTGGAATGCGAGCGAGGGACTGGCGCGAACGTTCGATCCAGGAGACTATCTCCGGGTCAAAGGCAAGACTCAAGTCTTCCAGGGCGCCTTGCAACTGATCCTCTCGCATATCGAAGTCGTTGATCCGACGAAGATCGAGCCTGAGGATTACCTGCCGCAGAGCACCCAGAACGTCGCGCGTCTGACCGCAAGGCTCCGCGAAATCCTTCTGAGCATCAGTAATCCCCACTTGCGGGCGCTCGTTGAGTGCTTCCTCATCGACGAGGAGTTCGTCCGTAAGTTCACCACGGCGCCGGCGGGCATTAAAAACCACCACGCCTACCACGCGGGGTTGCTCGAACACGTCGTCACGATCCTCACGATCGCCGATCGGATCGTCGACCTCTACCCCGAACTTGACCGCGACCTCTTGCTCACGGGCATCTTTCTCCACGACATCGGCAAGGTGAGCGAGCTCAGCTACGATCGCGCCTTCGCCTACAGTGATGAAGGCCAGCTCGTCGGGCACTTGGTCATGGGCGTCGAGATGCTCCGCGACAAGGTCGAGCAGAGCGCGGACCTGACGGGCGAACCGTTCCCGAATGAGCTCTTGCTTCGCCTCAAGCATATGATCGTCAGCCATCACGGCACCCACGAGTTCGGCAGCCCCAAGCTGCCGATGACTCTCGAGGCGATCGCGCTCCACTATCTCGACAACCTCGACGCCAAGATCCACACGTTCAGCCGTGAGATCCGGGACGACCCATGCCGCGAGTCAAGCTGGACCCCGTTCCAGCAGAACCTGGGCCGGCGGCTCTTCAAGGGGATCGCACAGTCGAACGGCCTCCCGGACGAATCGATGGAACCCTGAATCGCCCTCGGGTGATCAAATCGGCTGGGGCTCTCTCCATCGGTCGGCCGATGAGAATCGGGAAACGAAGGAAGTCTGGATACCACGGGTTCCGTTCATGCGGAACCCGTGGCTCCCAGGCCCAAAGTCTATTCCCGCACCCGGCGAGGAATTGTCCGGGGCAGGGGCCCGAGGGAAATACGGCCGGCCTGGCCGTGTGACTGTGGCTCCGCCAGCCCGAAAATGAGACATTGCCGGATGCACCACTTCGTGCTGTGGCCTCTACGGTGGTTCTCGCGCTCTTGCTGACGGCGATCACCGTGTCCCGACACCGGCCGAGCGGAGAGACCGTCGATGACCGACCCGACAGACAAGGTGCTGGATCTGGTTTCCGAGGCTGATTACAAGCCGATGACATTGAAGGCAATGTCGCGTCGGCTTGGAATCGACCCTGAGGACTACCCCGCGTTTCGGGCGGCCGTGAAGGGGCTGATCAAGGATGGCCGGCTCGAGATCGCCAAAGACAAGCGACTGAGTAAGCCCCACACGAAGGGGACGATCATCGGCCTCTTCCGACGGTCGGCGAAAGGCTTCGGCTTCGTTCGCCCTCACACGTCGAAGGAAAAGACCGACCAGATCTACATCCCGGTCGATCAGAGCCGCGACGCCTCGAGCGGCGACGAGGTCGCGGTCAAGATCACCAAGAGGCCCAAAGGGCCGAGGATGAACGTCGAAGGACGGATCGTCCAGATCCTCGCCAGGGCGTCGGGGATCTTCGTCGGAACTTACTTCGAGGAACTGGGAGCGGGATTCGTCCGCGTGGACGGCACCACGTTCGGCGCACCGATCTATGTCGGCGATCCCGGCGCCAAAGGGGCCAAGCCGGCCGACAAGGTCGCGATCGAGATGGTTTCCTACCCGACCCCATATGCCGCAGGGGAGGGGGTAATCAGCGAGATCCTCGGTCCTCGCGGTCAGCCCGGTGTCGACACCCTGGGAGTCATCCGCGCATTCAACATCCCCGATACGTTCGACGAGGAGACGCTCAGCGAAGCGAGGAAGCTGGGCAAACAGTTCTCGGAGACGGAGATCGGCGAGCGGCTCGACCTCCGTACGACGCTCACCGTCACGATTGACCCAGCCACCGCGCGCGACTTCGACGACGCCATCACCCTCTCGCGCGACGACCGCGGTTTCTGGAGCCTGGGCGTCCACATTGCCGACGTCTCCCACTTCGTGCAGCCCGGCTCAGACCTCGACCGTACCGCACGCCAGCGCGGCACGAGTGTCTACCTACCCGACCGCGTCATCCCGATGCTCCCCGAAGTCATCTCCAACAGCCTGGCGAGCCTCCAGGCCGGCAAGGTGCGCTACACCGTCAGCGCCCTCCTGGAGTTCAATGCCGACGGGATCCGCACCGGCCTCAGCTTCGCGCGCTCGGCCATCAAGGTCGACCACCGGTTCTCCTACGAACAAGCCATCACGGTCATGAAGGAGCCCGAGGCCGAGCACGAAGGGGTCACGCCCGAAGTCGCCCGGATGCTTGGCGCAATGCTCGAGCTGGCCCAGATTCTCCGCCGCCGCCGCTTCGAGCGCGGTGCGCTGGAGCTGAACATGCCGGCGGTCGAAGTCGACCTGGGCGATCAAGGGGAAGTCGTCGGGGCTCATCTCGCCTCGAACGACGAAAGCCACCAGGTGATCGAAGACTTCATGCTCGCGGCCAACGAAGCGGTCGCGACCTTCTTGACCGAGAAGCACGCCGGCTTTCTCCGGAGAACCCACGCCGACCCCGAGCCGACCAAGCTGGACGCATTCGCCGAGTTCGCCCGAAGCCTGGGCCTGGAGATCGAAAACCCGCAAAGCCGGTTCGAGCTCCAACGGATCCTGATCGAGACCGCGGGGAAGCCCGAGGAATACGCGGTTCACTACGGTGTGCTTCGCAGTCTGAAGCAGGCGGTCTACACGCCCGAACCCGAAGGACACTTCGCCCTGGCGAGCGAGAACTATTGCCACTTCACCTCGCCGATCCGCCGCTACCCCGACCTGCAAGTCCACCGCCAGTTGACGACCTTGCTCGAGGGGAAGCGGCCCAAGAGCGACCACGACGAGCTGACCGTCTTGGCCGACCATTGCACGAAGACCGAGCGCCGCGCGGAGGCCGCGGAGCGGGAACTCGTAAAGATCAAACTCCTCACCTATCTCGAGAGCCGGATCGGTGAGTCGTTCCAGGCGATCATCATCGGGGTCGAGGAATTCGGCCTCTTCTGCCGGATTGTCAACCTGCCGGTCGACGGCCTCGTCCACATCACCAGCCTCGCCGACGACTACTACTACCTCGAGTTCGAGACCCATACCCTGATCGGTCGCCGCTCCGGCCGGCGTTACCGGCTGGGAGATCGGATCGAGGTCCGGATCACGCGGATCGACATCGATCGTCGAGAGCTCGACCTCGCTCCGGCGGAGGTCCTGGAGGCGGAATCCCGTCCAAAACGGTCGGAAGCGACCCCGAGCACGCCCGAGGCGCGTCGTGCTCGCCCTCCCGCCTCGAGCTTGGCCAAGGCCGCCCGGTCGAAGCCGAGTCCCAAGGATTCGAAAAAGAAAACGAAGAATGGGAAGAGGGGGAAGGGGAAAGGGAAGCAGCCTAAGGGTTGATCGAACCGCCACTCAGCCGGAGTGCCCTTCGGATCCCAGCTTCACGCGGTTCTTCGGACTCCGAGCGGTGGATCCTTTGGGGGCACCTGGTTTCTTCCGGGCCGCCTCTTTGCGAGCCTGGGTCAGCGTTTCACGGACGAAGTCGACTCCGGGCAGGTTGAACACCCAGGCCTCGGTCCCACCAGGCGCGACCTGGATCAGGTGCCAGCAGCCACATTGGCTGCACGTTCCCAGCAATTCGTTGGGATCGTCCGCTTGCGGCTGATGAATATCGAGTTCCGCCTGGCACTTCTGACAAGCAGGCGAAAGGAATCCGTCGGGAGCGACCTCCAACACGGTCACGTTCCACTTCATTGAGAACGGATGTGCGAAAAGTGGATGCATCGCGGGGCCTCCACGTTCCTCAAAGGGAGCCGTACTCGAATGCATCTGAGGCCGAACCCATCGTCAAATTCGGCCATCTCCAACTTCGAGTCAAGCCATGGGGCGAATCAATCTAAGTTTAGCCTCTGAAATCAGCTTCCGCCAAAAAGAAGAAATGGAATTGCTCTTTCATCGTGATATCGCGAAACCTCGACAAGGCCCACTTCATTATCTTGCCCTTGGGAAACACCGATGTTGAAAGAGTGAGGTGAGACCACGTTCGGTCCCCTCCGAAGAGGAGGGTTCCGGGACAAACCTGATCAATCCGCACACGATTGGGCTTCACAGATTGGGCCAAGAGTATAAAAATCTCCGGCCTCTGATCCGAAGTGCTGTTGCGGGTCGGACGACGCCTCTCCGACGGACCGAAGGGAGCTCTTGCCATGAAGAAACGATGGATCAGCGCTGGCCTGGTTCTGGCCTTGGGAGTGGGCAATCTTCCGAGTTGGGGACAGGTCGTAGGGCGCGAGCGAGACGTGACGATCACGGGACCGCGTGGGCGCTCGGTTCAGCGAAGCATCTCCAGCGAACGCGGGCCAGGCTTCGTCAACCGCGAGGTGACAATCCAGCGGCCAGGGGGAACGTTCCAGAGCTCAAACACGGCTCAGCGGATCGTTCCCCGTGGTCCCGCAGTAAACCCGGGCCGGGGATACGTGCCCACGGGGCATCGTGGCGGAGGCCCAGGCGGTTATGGGCCTCGTGGCCCGGTCTTCGTTGAGCGCAACGTCTTCGTCAACAACAATCGAGGGCCGGGATGGGGCCCTGCGTTGGCGGTCGGCGGCGGCCTCTTCGGCCTCGGCATGTTCGCGGGTTCGGCCCTCGCTTCGTCTCCACCGCCCCCGGTCTACGTGGCCCAGCCGGCCCCCGTCTACATGGCCCCCGCGCCCCCGCCGACGGTGATCTACAACGCACCGCAGCCGTACGCTCCGGTGGCCCAGGCGCCGGCGACGGTCGTCGTTGACCCGGTGGCGAACGCGATCGGCAGGCTCCAGAGCAATCACGATAACAGCCGGATCGAAGGGGCGTACACGCTGGGCCGACTCCGCGATGCGCGGGCCGTCCCTTCCCTCGTCGATCGGCTCAAGAACGACTGGAACAAGGACGTTCGGGTGGCGGCAGCCAACGCCCTGGGCGAGATCGGCGACCCTCGCGCCACGGAGTCGCTTCGCCAGGCCGTCTCTCTCGACAAGAGACAGGCGGTCCGCGATGCCGCAGGACAGGCCCTGGGACAAATTGCGGCCGGGATGTCGACAGAGCCCGCTCTCGGCGCCGGCTCCTCGGCGATTGAGCCCCGCGCTGCGTCGCTGTCACCCACCTCGGCCAAGTTCACCGACGTCGCGCCGCCGATCGACGAGCAAGTCCCGCCCGACCCGACGCCTTCGCTTTCCTCATCCCCCGGTTTCAAGTAACAAGCCTTGAACCTCCGGCGCAGTGGGATCACGAAGTTTGAGCGTGACGCGATCAAGAGCAGACGGGAAGGGAGAGTAATCTCCCCTCCCGTCTTGTTTTTTTGGCCCATCTGGCCTGTGATCTTTCCTGTGTGACGCATCACAAAAGGTGCAACCTGGTCCCTTTGCCTGTGGAGTGGAGATACCAATGTCGAGTCGCGACCCGGAGTTCGAGCCGACAGGGGAGAACTCCACCAAGATGCCCGCCGAGTTCGGCCTGGCGATGGCGACCTTCGTCATCGTGGCGAGCATGGTCGGCGTCGGAATCCTGACGACTTCGGGCTTCA
Organism: Singulisphaera acidiphila DSM 18658; assembly: GCF_000242455.2. Taxonomy (GTDB): domain Bacteria; phylum Planctomycetota; class Planctomycetia; order Isosphaerales; family Isosphaeraceae; genus Singulisphaera; species Singulisphaera acidiphila. The sequence goes on along the minus strand of NC_019892.1, from coordinate 1,426,969 downwards.
CCGTCTACTCCGTCGGCAGCAACCAGCTCATGCTCGGTCTCTGGGTCCTGGGCGGGGTGATCGCCGCCGCTGGCGCGTTGACCCTCTGCGAACTCTCGGCTGCCATGCCGAAAACAGGGGGAGACTATGTTTATCTACATGAGGCGTACGGCCCGCTGGCGGCGTTTCTGTCAGGCTGGGTCTCATTCCTGATCGGCTTCGCGGCCCCCAGCGCCGCCGCCGCATTCGGGGCCGCCAAGTTCCTCCTGGTCCCGCTCCACCTCGAAGGACCGGTCGCTCTCTACGCCCAGCGAGGCCTGGCGACGTTCACGATCCTGGTATTCGCAACCATCCACACCAAGAGCCGGGGAGGAACCTCGCGAGTCCAGAGCTGGATCACGTCGCTGAAGCTCATTCTCCTGGGGCTGTTCGTGCTGGCCGGGCTGGCCGTCGGCTGGCCGCATCACGCCAACCTGGTCGACCTTCCCCCCATGACCGGGTCTCGCGTTCTCGCCATGATGTTCTCACTCGTCTATATTTCGTATGCTTACATCGGTTGGAACGCTGCGTCGTACCTCGCGGGCGAAATCGTCGAACCGCAGCGGCTACTCCCTCGAGCCATCCTGCTCGGGACGGCGGGCGTCGTCGCCCTCTATCTTGGCTTGAATATCGTCTACGCCCTCGCCCTGTCGGCCGACGACATCCGTGCGATCGTCGACGGCCCGGAGAATCGGCTTCCGTTAGCGTCCAAGCCGGAGGCCGTCGCCCCCATTGCGCAACTGGCCGCGCAGCGTCTGTTCGGCGTCAAATGGTCCGAACCGCTCTCGGTCTCCATCGGCCTGATGCTCCTCTCGTCCCTGAGCGCCTACGTCCTGATCGGCCCCCGAGTGATCTTCGCCATGGCCCAGGCAGGGCAGTTCCCCAAGGTCGCGGGCCGGCTCTCCGGACGCGCATCAACCCCGGTGGTCGCCACGGCCTTGCAGGTCCTTTGCACCCTCACCCTGCTCTGGACGGGGTCGTTTGATAGCCTGGTCATCTATGCCAGCGTCGGCCTGGCGATTTTCTCGATGCTGACGATCAGCGCGGTCTATGTGCTCCGGGTGAAACGGCCCGATCTGCCCCGGCCGTTCAAGACCCCGGGATATCCGGTCACACCGGCCATCTACCTCGTCTTCACCACCATCCTCACCGCCGCCGCCTTCTCCGAGCGATTCTGGGTTTCCACCTACTCACTGCTCAGCATCATGGTGGGCATCCCGATCTACTACCTCTGGCAGTGGGGCCTGTCGGGCAAGCCTTTCTCGAAGGAAAACAGGGTTCCCGACCAAGGATGAGGAACGACGAGTGGGGGTCGCTCGGATCTCGAAGATCAGGGCCAGGCCCCTAGCCTCTACAGCGCCGATCCACCTGGCTTTTGCAATCCTTCGGTGCGCTGACGGGGTTGCTTGACGGCCGGTGCTGAATCCTTAAACTGAGAAGGGATGAAGGGTGCGTGGAACGCGCCGGTAACATTCGGCGCGTGATGCGCATTCGCTTCTCTCTCCCATGAATGATGCTTCATGAGCCAACCAACCGAGCACCAGCCGCCGTACGACCCTGCCTTGACGGACCTGCCCCCCGTCGAGGCTCCCTCGGCCGGGTTCATCGTCCAGTTGTTCGTGATCCCGGCCGTCATCGTGGCGGTCGTGATCGTCGTCTGGCTCCTGTTCGGCAAGCTGGCCGGCGGCGAGCGCGACGCGATGGAGTACGTCCGCCTGCTGCGCTCGCCGAACGCCCACTGGCGGGCCGCCTACGAGTTGGCCAGCCTGATCCAGAACGATCCCAAGTTAGCCAGCGACCCCAAGCTGCTCGGCGAGTTGACCGACCTGCTGGCGCACGACCTTGATCTCAAAGAGAGCCCGGAGCTCACCCAGTACGTGACCCTGACGCTAGGTGCATTCCAAACCCTCGACGCCCAGTCGGCCGACGGCCGGAACGTCGATCCGCTGACCATCCTGGCCCGTGCCCTCGAACCGAAGCAACCTCCGCAAGTCCGGCTCGCCGCCGCCATCAGCCTCGCCAAACACGCCGCCCGGCTCGACGGCCGCCTTGAAGACGCCGGCGCGATCAAAGCGCTGGAAGTGGCCAGCGAGGACGAGAATCAGGAACTCCGCCAGGCCGCGGTCTATGCTCTCGGTTTCTTCGGCGGCGATTCGTCCACTCGCGTGCTCCGCGACCGGCTCAAGGACGTCGACTGCTACGTCCGCTACAACGCCGCGATCGCCCTGGGCCGACGCGGCGACTCCGCGAGCCAAGGCGTCTTCCGTGAGATGCTCTCCTCCACCGATCTGAACAAGATCATCACCCTCTCCTCACCGAGCGAGAAGCACAGCAAGATCGAGGCGATCGAACTCGAAGCCCTGCAAGCCCTCCAATACTCGGTCGACCACAAGTCCCCCGGACTGGCCGAGCAGCTCCGTCCCGAAATCAGCAACCTGAGCAAATCAGGGCTGGTCGGCGTCCGGAACAGCGCCCTGGCACTTTTGAAAAGTTTACCCGTCACCCCTTGAAAAATTCGTACTTAACGAAAGCCCCCCTCAGTCGCGACGAAAATCCGTGGTAATCCGATTGCCGGAGATGCGCCGGCTCTGTCTGACGGAGAGAAAGTCCTTTCCTGCGGGCAAAATCAGGAACATGGGCCACCGGATTCGGGAAGATTCCTGCCGCGCCGCTGACCGGCTGCGCCAGGATTCAAAGGGGGTGAGAATGGGAATGGCGCGAGGGTTGCTCTCTGAAGCGCCCAGGCCGAGTGAAGAAGCCCGGTTCCGGCCGAACTTCTTTATATCGGCGGAAAACGCTCCGGAATTCCGGAAAAAATCGTTTTCCCGCTAACCTCCCAATTTGCCCATGTTATACTGATCGTAGGGGCGTTTCAGAGTGATGAAACGCGCCCCGCCCGATCGAGTGCGACTTTGGGACAATCCAAAAGGACTCGGGGGAGGACGATCTCAGGGACGAGACATGGCTCTCCGTCTTGGGCCGTTTGACACCACTCGCGCAGACAACAGGGAAGCCCGCTTACATCGTCGAGGAGAAACGCATGTCGGAGTCCATGAGAGTGATGCGTCCCATTGCGGGCGCGGCCTTGGCGCTGTGGGGGCTTGCGAGCCCAGCCTTGGCCACGTACGGCGGGGGGGCCTGTACAAGCTGTGCACCGGCTCCTGTCGTCCAGGCTCAGTGCAACGTCGTGAGCCTGGTCCCGCAGTACCAGACGGTGATGCAAACCGTCTTTGAAACGGTTTATGAGAACCAGCCGACCACAGTGATGGAGACCCGCTACCGTCAAGGGTATCGGACCGAGAACTACACGGTGATGCGGCCCGTGTCCGAGACCACCCAGGTCGCTCGGCGGTACACGGTGATGCGCCCGGTCTACCAGACCACCAACACCCAGCGCCGCTACACCGTCAGCCGACCGGTCTACCAGACCACCAACACCCAGCGACGTTACACCGTCAGCCGACCGGTCTACCAGACTCAGCGTCTGGAGCGGAAGTATACGGTGATGCGGCCCGTCTACCAGACGTCGTCCGTGCAGCGCCGCTACACCGTCAGCCGACCGGTCTACCAGACCACCAACACCCAGCGACGTTACACCGTCAGCCGACCGGTCTACCAGACCACCAACACCCAGCGACGTTACACCGTGATGCGGCCGGTGATGCAGACAAGCATGGTTTCGCAGAACTACACGGTCTGCAAGCCCGTCACCACGGTCCGTCAGGTCGTGGAAGAGTGCGGCTACTTCGAGCGACAGATGGTCGAGGTCCCCGGCCCGGTCGTCGAGCAGCCGGTCTGCGCCCCGGTTGACCCGTGTGCCCCCAGGACAGGCCGGCTGTTCGGCTTCCTCCACCACAAGAGACGTGCCTACGCGACCGTCGCCACGGTGGCCGTCCAGTGCCCCCCCCGTACCGTCTGCCAGTCGGTCTTCGTTTCTCGACCGGTGGTGCGCGACATCTCCGAGACGAGCTATGTCTCCGAGACGGTGACCCGCCAGATCCCGGTTCAGACCTGCACGATGGTGGCCGAGGAGCGGGTCGAGAACATCCCCGTCACCACCTGCCAGATGGTCTGCGAAGAGAAGGTGGAGAACATCCCCGTCACCACCTGCCAGATGGTCTGCGAAGAGCGGGTGGAGAACGTCCCCGTCACCACCTGCCAGATGGTCGCCGAAGAACGGACCGAGCCCTACGAAGTGCGCACCTGCACGATGGTCAATGAGGAGCGGGTCGAGAACATCCCCGTCACCACCTGCCAGATGGTCTGCGAAGAGAAGGTGGAGAACATCCCCGTCACCACCTGCCAGATGGTCGCCGAAGAACGGACCGAGATGGTCCCCGTCACCACCTGCCGAATGGTCGCCGAAACGGCCGCGCGACAGGTCCCGATCTGCGTCCCCGAACAGGTCCCCGTCACGGTGAACCGTTGCGTCGCCCGCCAGGTGGCCCGGCAGATTCCCGTACAGACCTGCACCTATGTCCCCGTGGCCGTCCCCGCCTGCCTGACCTGCCCCTGAGCTTGACTCCGGTTAAGTTCGGACTTCCCGCCCGCATTGACGAGCAGCGGCGGTATCCCTCACCCAGGGATGCCGCCGCTGTTTCGTTTCACCACGTTCTCTCATTACATATTCGCCACACCGGTTCCGAACCTCTCGTGGTTCGTCGCGTGCCGAGAAGGGAAGGGGGTTCGGGAGCAAAGCCCCAAGTTCCCGTTTCCGCAGCCCCGGTCAAGAATGCCCCCTCCCTCTCCTTGCCAACGGCGATCACCCAAGCACGATGCTTTCAACCATGATCCACCGACGTCTCGGCAATGCCGTGCCACATTGTAAATCCGTCTTATCATGTCAGCACGACATCACTCACGCCCCCCAAAAATTATCCATCACGTGCTGGCAATTATTTTGACAAGGACACTGCAACCGGTTAAATAGATATCTGAAGACGCTTTATATTCCCTAATTCATTAGGTGAATTTTTCCGGCCAGTCGTCCTCTCCCCGATTCCAAGTAGCAGTCACAGAGCACACAAAATTACAGGTCTTCATTTTTAGTACGACCGACTTCCCCCCCTGTTCAAGTCTCGGCTTGGCGAAGAAACGGCTCCACCAGCAGGAAAACAGGTTGCCACGCGTAACGCATTTGACAAGTGTGTTTCGCCATCTTGTTGCCTTAAGCCTCGGCCTTCGAGCTAGATGACTTATTCGCTGAACTGGGCAAATGCACCCTTGAGGACGTTTGTCTCGGGTAAGTGTATTCCTTTAGAAACGGAAACACCGAGGCTTCACGTCCAGAACAATCCGATTCTGTTGCGTGGGTGCTCACTGGGCCTCGGACCACGGTTTAAATGCCCCCCACCGTCCTGAAATCAGGACAAAACTATATTCATGTATTCCGTTAGTACGCCCGGAAAGGAGACTTCGATGCGAAGACGTGGTTTTACGCTGATCGAGCTCTTGGTGGTGATCGCGATTATTGCCGTCCTGATCGCCCTGCTGTTGCCCGCCGTTCAGGCGGCCCGCGAGGCGGCGCGCCGGGCCCAATGCATTAATAACCTGAAGCAGATCGGCCTTGGGGTCATGAACTACGAGAGCGCCAACGGGAGCTTCCCGCCGGGCGAGAAAGGTTGCTGCTGGGGAACGTGGGGCGTCTTCATCCTGCCGTTCATCGAGCAACAGGCCCTCTTCAATGCCTGGAACACCGCTGGCAATAACGATCCGAGCAACCCCAATGCGGACAGCCCATTTCGCTACTACGGCGTGGCCAACTCGACGGTAACCTCCAGCCGGGTCAATGCCTATGTCTGCCCGACCGATCCCAGCGGTGGGATGCGCCGTACGGACTCCGCGCGGTATCACAACTACGTCGTCAACTACGGCCAGACCGACCAGGCGCAGACCACGACGTATAGCATTCCGAGCCCCTCCAACGCGGCGATCCTCGTCACATTCAAAGGCGCACCGTTCACCGACATCGGCTCACCTTATATCGACATCCCGGGCTATGCACTCGGTTTCGTCAAGCTCCCCACGGCCTCGATCGCGTCGGTGACCGACGGCCTGAGCAACACGCTGATGGCTTCGGAGCTCCGGATCGCCGCTCCGCAAAATGACGGCGACCTCCGGGGATTCACCTGGTGGGGGCCCTCCTCGAATTTCAACACCATCATCGCGCCGAATAGCACCTTCCCCGACGCCATGGGGAACGGCGGATGTGCCGTCCAAAACCCACCGTGTAACGGCGGCTACATGCCTTCCGGGGCGCAGAATAACGTCGTCTACTTCGGAGCACGAAGCTACCACTCCGGCGGGGTGAACGCCACGATGTGCGACGGCAGCGTCCGGTTCGTCAAGAACTCGATCAACATCCTCACCTGGATGGCCATCGGCACCAGCCAGGGCGGCGAGGTGATCAGCTCCGACGCGCTCTGATCGCGAACCTCGGGTCGACCACCAATCTCCTTTGCTGCCGGCCCGAGGCATTGACACCTTTGGGATTGGATTCGAGGTTTCTTTTAGAGCCCTACTCATGCAATTGATCCGCCTGAACAGATTCCGCCCCGCCTCCCTGCTTCTGCTAGCCACACTCCCGCTCGGAGGCTGCGGTACCGACTCGTCGGCTCCCGCCGACCCCTATACCAGAGTCGCGGTCGCGGGGACCGTCACCCTGGACGGCAACCCGCTGTCAGAGGGAACGATTCAGCTCGACCCCGCCGCGGACACGAAAGGACCAACGGCGGCGGGGGAGATTCATCAAGGGAAGTTCGCGATCGATAAAACTCAAGGACCAGTGGCCGGTAAATATCTCGTCCGCATTTCCGGCCGCCCGATCGTGAAGATCAGCGAGGGGACCCAGCCTGGCGGTACTCCCAAGGTCACCCCTGATCCGGTCCCGTCTCAATTCAACACCAAATCCAAGCTGGAGACCGACGTGCCGGCAGACGGATCATCCAATCTTGAATTTGCACTCAAGAAGTGACGCGACACCGCCCAGGCTGGCCACCGATGAGTAAAGCCGCGTCGCGCGACCAGCCCGCACGACCTTGACGAAGAACGGCGGCCTCCCTTGGCCAGGGAGGCCGCCGTTCTTTTCCATTCACTCGAAGGAATCCTCGGTCAGCTCACGTCGATAATCCGGTGGTCGATCGAGCGACGGCGTCCTTGCGGGGAGTTGAAGTCGAACCGGCCGAGCCCGAGGTTGCCCGCCAGGGCAATATGCTGCGGTTGGCGAATGTCGAAGCCCTCGGTACCGAGCGGATCGAGGGCCGCTTTGCCGGTCCCGGCGACGGGAGGAAGCTTCTCCTCTTTCCGACGGGCATCGATGATCCGCCACTCGACGTGATCGAGGGCGACCGGGTCCGTCGCAAGCAGGAGTGCGTTGTACTCCCAGACAAACTGAGCGTCGCGCCCGAACGGCCCCTTTTGAAACACGCCCTTGATGCCGTCGAGGATCTGGAGGACGCACTTCTTGCGAAGGATCGGATGGCTGACCACCTGGGGGATGAACTGGTTGCACGCGTTGGTGTCGGGCGTACTATGCGAACGAGCGACGTTGTTGACCAGGCCGTGGCTCATGTTCTTGAGAGCGCCGGTCACCCCCGCCGAGCCGTGGTCCTTGAGCACGGGAAGCAGGACAAGCTTGTTGACCCGCTTGGTGACGAGCAATCCCAGGTGAGACCGGAGCGTGCGGTCGTCCTTCGGGTCGCTGCCCCGATGGACCAACTGCATCGTCATGTACTCATCTGGATCATAACCAGCAATCGGGTCATCTCCAGGCCAGCTCAGTTGGAGTTGGCTCGGGTCGTCTTCCGGAGTCAGGCCCCCCCAGCGCACGCCGTCGGGGACGTCCTTGTGCATTCCGGCGGCCATGAACTCCTGCTTGTAACGCTCGAAGACGAACATATCTCGAGTCTTGACCCCGGCCGCTTTCAGGCCTTCGATGACCTCGAGCATCAGTTCGCTCGAGGTATTGGCGAGGGGGTTGCCGACCGGGTTCATTTTGATCCCGACGACATCGCCCGGTTCGAAGAACGAGCGCCAGGCCTCGACGTCGTCATCGGCACCGGTCAGTTCTTTCATCCCTCGGGCGAGAGTCGCCTTGATCGCATCGCGGTTCTTGACCCCTTCCTTGATCATCGCGGGGTTGCGTGCTTCGATGACCCGGCCGGGGTAGGGGCCCGGCAGCCCGAGCTTCCCGAGTACGACGTCAGGATCCTTGACCGCCTCGGGTTCGGCCGCCGAAACGTTCAGGCCAATCAGGGTGGGCAAGGCCGCGGCACTCGCCAGGAACTGGCGACGGCCCAGGCCACCGCAAGGATAAGGCTTACGCATGAGACGGATTTCTCCTCCCGAATGCAGCCAATTGTTGGAGTTTTGCGCACTCCTCAACCGTGAGTGTATCGGCCGAAATGGCAAAGCGAAATGATGGCCAGGACCAAAGAATCCGCAATTTCCGTAAGGCTGGACCTTGGGGAACTCTCGAACTCAAGGAAGATTCACGACGGACCGGTTCCAGGGCGTCGCTCACGATGTCGATCAGGCTGAGACTTCTCCTCCCCTTGGGGCTCTGAGGCGAACAGGAAGCGTCGATATCAGGCCGAAGTCAAGGAGTTCCCCCCCCGCGCCCGCAATACAGCGCAGGGGTTCAACGGGCCTCGGCAATTCGGGGAACCCCGCCATGACGTTCCATCCCGCCGCGTTGGGCGAGAAGGCGGGCAGAATGATCGTTCGCTGGCCAACGAGAAAGCAGGGGGCCGTGACCGCCCCCACGCGCAAGACGGGGTGAATGTGCCCCGAGATCGAGCGCTGGGCATCGATCGGGCGATGGCCATGACCGATCGTCCAGCCGGCCACCTCCTGAGTTTGCAGCGTGCCGGCCGCCGGACGGGGGTCGTGGTTGCCGTGAACGAGGAGCAGGCTCACCTGGCGCGCGTCCAGCCAGCGGGTCAGGCCGCCAAGATCTTCCGCGGTGCGGCGACAAGGAAGCGGCGATTCGACGAGGTCGCCAGCGACGATAAGCCGGTTGACGGGCCAGCGGTCGAAAAGGATCGCGAGCTTCGCCAACGTCTCGGCGAGTGAGTGGGCAGGCAGGCAGTCGCCCCGGGAGGCGCGTGCCCATTCATAGCCGAGATGGACGTCGGCAATGACCGCGGTTCGCTCGGCGAGATGAATGGCCGCCCCTTCGGGCGCAAGGAGCCAGCCGTCGGGTCCCGGGAAGCCAGGCGAGTGGGGCGCGGAGTCAGCCCGAATGATGCCCTCCGATCTCGGTGCTGAGCCGAGCATGGAGCCGCCGGAGCGCCTCGGCGGGTGATTCGAAATGCAGGGGTTCCGGCTCACTCGGATCGACCCAGGCGGCCGCAAACGGGGACAACCCAGGCAGCGATCGGAACCGGACCTCGGGCTGCGTCGCCAGCCAGGCGAGGGCTCGAGGCACGTCGAGCAGATCCTCAAGGATCTCCCGACGCGTCTCACGGAGCAGGGGGTGATCGGGGCAGAGCGCCTTGACCATCGGATAGAGGCGGTGGCTCACCCAGAGCAGGCCCCCCACGCGCCGTCGTCCTCCTTCGGGATTCCGTAAGACCATCAGGGCCGTCGCGGCAATGTGTCGAAACCGTCGGGCGGGAAGTTCACCACGGTCGAGCCCCTCCATCACGTCGTCGGCAAAGCCGACGGACGTCAGGAGGGCCGCAATCTCCGTCGCCTGGAGTTGTGCCTCCTCAGGGAGTCGGATCGACCAGCCCAGGTCGGCGACGACCATGGCGATGTCACGGCCGAACCTGCGGCCGAGCCGAGCGGCAGTGGCCCGACCGAGCGCCTCGCAGGCCGACCGGTTCAGAGGGGCATGGAAGGTGTAGGTCAGGCCGTCGTCGCGGGGCGACTCCTCGACGAGCAACGTCCCAGGAGGCGGAATCTCACTCAGTTGTTCCTGAGCCTCAAACAGGGCGACCAGCACGCCGGCCGCGCGAGGATCGAGACCGTGGACTTCGCCCAGCCAGCCACGAAGCGCCGACGGGCCATCGGCGAGCATCCGAGCGGCCTGCTCACGGAACTCAACCAGGGCGAGAGCCAACTCGGCCGAAAGCGATTGCCGATCGCTCGACCAACGGGGCAAGCTGGATTCCCCATCCGCCGCCTTGGCGTGGACGATGAGGCCCTCGAGCCGGCGAAACTCCAGGGAACGGCCGTCGAGCAAAAACTTATCGCCGACCTGGAGCCGCTCGGCATAGGCTCCTTCCAGAGTGCCCACCTCGACTCCACCGTCGAGCACGCGGACCGACTCCTCCGACTGGATCGTGCCGACGTTGCTCCGGAACCAGCGGGCAACTCGACGGCTCCTCAGCCCGAACAGCCCGCGTCTCCTCCAGAGCCGAGGGGCGGTCCAGCGCGGGGAAGGACCGGACTCTGACTCCACAGCTCCAGCAGGTGCGGCGAGTTCGCCGGCCAAGAAGTCGAGGCAGAGGTCGAAATCGGCCCGAGCGAGGTCGGCCATCGGCCCGGCCTTGCGGACCAGGTCGAACGCAGCGTCGGTCGACCACTCTTCACCACAGGCCATGCCGATCAACTGCTGGCAGAGCACGTCGAGCGGCGCGGCGATCGGCCGAAGCGGCTCGACACGCCCCTGGCGCGCCTCCTCGGCCGTCACCACTCCACCAGCCAGTTCGGCGGGAGTCGCCGCCAGCAAGAGCCCCCGCGAGGCAACTCCCAGCCGGTGCCCCGAACGGCCCACCCGCTGAAGACAGCGGGAAACACCCCCGGGCAGACCGACCTGGACCGTCAGGTCGGCCGAGCCAATATCCACGCCCAGCTCAAGGCTCGTGCTCGTGACCACCGCGCGCAGCTCGCCGGCCTTCAGTGCCGCTTCGACCTGCCGGCGGCGGTCGGCATCAAGCGCCGAATGATGGGCGGCGACCGCTTCGGAACCCCCTTGGATCGTTCGCCGCAGGTCGTGGGTGATCTTCTCGGTGAGCGCCCGAGTATTCGCGAAAACGACCGTCGTCCGGTTCCCGCCCAGGGCCCGTTCGAGCCTGCGTAAAAGCCGGCGATAGGTCAGGCCACGATGCGGGGCCTCATCGGGCTTCAGGAGCGATTCGACCTCCAGAACCATGGCCGGAGCGTCGTTGGGAAGGGGAGCTTCGATGACCCGGCAAGCCCGCGTGGGACCGGCCAGGAATCGCGCCACGGGTTCGGCCGGGCGACAGGTGGCGGAAAGGCCAATCCGACAGGGGTCGGCTGCCGCCTTGGCCGCCAGCCGCTCGAGCGAGACCGCCAGGTCAGCCCCGCGCTTGGTGGGTGCCAGGGCGTGGACCTCGTCGACGATCAGGTGGCGCACCCCGCGCCATTGGTCATGCCAGGCCTCCTGACTCAGCATGAGTGAAAGACTCTCGGGTGTCGTGATCAGCAGGTGGGGCGGCTTGTCGCGCAGCTTCCGACGCTGGTAGGCCGACGTATCGCCCGTCCGAACCCCGATTTTGATCGGGCTCTCCGCCAAGCCGAGCGAGCGCTGGATCGCTTGCAACGGTTCCGCCAGGTTCCGCTCGATGTCATAGCCGAGGCTCCGCAACGGCGACACATAAACCGAGCGCAGACCCTCCGAAAGTGATCCCGAAGCGTGTTCACGAAAGAGCTTGTCGACAATCGCCAGAAAGGCGGCCAGCGTCTTCCCGGTTCCCGTGGGGGAGACCAAGAGGAGATGCTCCCCGGCGGCGATCGGCGGCCAGGCCAGGGCCTGCCCCGGGGTGGGACCACCGGGAAAGGCGTGGGCAAACCAGGCGCGGACCGGCCCCGTCAACGTGGCGTGCTCATCCGAACTTTCCAGATCCTGGGTGTGCATCCAAGCGGGACCGAGGCGATCTCCTTACCCCGTGTCCTCCTCCTCAAAGCATCAAGGGGCCCCTTGCGCTTTTCCAAGCGCCCAGACCTCGACCCGAGGCGACATCGTACCAGATCAGAATCGGCAGTGTCGTGCTTGTAAGTCGTTTCCCTCACTTTAAAAGGCGAGTAGGGAGCAGATCGCTCCCTGTCTGGGCATTCGACCTTCACAGATGAGGGGACCAAAAAGAAAGAAAGCGATCCGCTCTCCGCTCACCTCAGGCGTCGTTGGCCAGGCGAATTCCCGAAAACTGCCAGCGTGCCTCGGGGGGGAAAAAGTTGCGGTACGTGCTCCTGATGTGCGAGCGCGGCGTCACACAGGAGCCGCCGCGCAAGACCATCTGGTTACACATAAACTTACCATTATATTCACCCAGCGCGCCGGCGGCAGGACGGTATCCCGGATAGGGGCAGTACGGGCTCCGCGTCCACTCCCAGACGTCCCCGAAGAGTTGGCTGAGTCTCCCCTCAGCACTGGCCACTGCGAGCGGTTGGGGATGAAAGTACTCGTCCTCGAGGAAGTTCCCCTGAACCTCGACCCCCTCGGTCGCAACTTCCCACTCTGCTTCGCTCGGCAGCCGCGCGTCCGCCCAGCGGGCGTAGGCATCGGCCTCGTAGTAGCTCACGTGGCAGACCGGCTCGTTCGGTTCGAGGTCGCGGAGGCCAGCCAAGGTCATGATCCGCCACTGCCGGCCCTCGGTCTGTTCCCAGTAGAGCGGAGCCGTCCAGCCGTGACTGTTCCGGGCGTTCCATCCGTCCGAGAGCCAGAAGCGAGGCTTATCGTACCCGCCGTCGTCGACGAAGGCGCGAAACTCCTCGTTCGTCACCAGCCGGTCGGCCAGTTGAAACGACTGGACGAAGACCGAGTGACGCGGCAGCTCGTTGTCGAACGCAAATCCATTCCCGTCATGTCCGACCTGCCTCAACCCCTCCGCAAACCGGAGCCATCGCACGGGGGGAACCTCGGTTCCTCCGCTCAGGCGCGGCTCGCGATATGCAGGCCGAAGCGGATTCCGCCCGAACATGAATTTCAAATCCGTCAGGATCAGTTCCTGATGCTGCTGCTCATGGTTCAACCCCAGCTCGATCGTCGCCCCAAGGCGACGGAGCAGCGGCTCCTCTGCGCTTTCCAGCAAGGCTCTCATCCGCTCATCAACGGCCTCACGATAGCGGTAGACCTCCGCAACGGTCGGCCGGGAAATCAGCCCGCGTTCAGCGCGGGGCGTTCGTTCACCAACGGCATTATAGTAAGAATTAAACAAATAAGCGTAATCTTTCGAAACAGCCTCGTCGGCGAATGCCGCTTTGAGCACAAACGTTTCGAAGAACCAGCTCGTGTGGGCCAGGTGCCATTTCGCCGGGCTGGCGTCAGGCATCGACTGGACAACATAATCTTCGATTTCGAGCGGTGCACAGAGGGAAGTGGTGCGACGGCGAATTTCGTCATACCGCGTCGCGAGTCGTTGTTCGGCGATTGCGCTGGTCTGCTCACCGTCGTGGAGGGCCGGCTCGGATATGTCGGGTGTCATCTCGGGGGCCGCCTTCAATTCCATGGGGTGATTCATCCGGGAGAGAGGATCGGCCGGTTCCGACAGCGTTGCGGAACCGACCGATCGCGACTCATCATGGTAGGCAACGGCGAACGAGAGGCAAGGAGATTCGCGCCGTCGACCCTAGGAGAAGGTTAGCTCAAACTCCTGCGCCCTTCGGTCCGGTCCGGTTCAATCACGCTGTCGTTTGTTTTGGCCCTTGGGGGTTGCCTCGTTGGGACGGCCGTTGTTCTGCGGCGCTCTGCGAAACTGAGGAGGCAGTTGGTTCGGATCGGGCTCGTGTCGCTGCTGGCGAAACTGATTGGGATTTCCAGGCCGACGATTCAGGTCCGGATTGGGCTGCGTGGGCACCGGAGGCGGCGTTGCGGCTCGGGCTTGGCGCGCCTGCTGAAGTTGGGCCCGCGCATTCGCTTCACGAGCCTGATTGGCCTCACGGGCCGCGTTGACGGCATTCTGCTGTCGGGCCGCCTTGGCCGCCGCGTTCGCCTCACGTGCCTGGATGGCTTCACGAGCCGCGTTGGCGGTATTCTGCTGCCGAGCCGCTTTGGCCGCGACATTCGCCTCACGAGCCTGCATCGCCTCACGAGCCTGATTGGCCTCGCGGGCCTGGACGGCTTCACGAGCCGCGTTGGCGGCACTCTGCTGCCGAGCCGCCTTGGCCGCCGCATTCGCCTCACGTGCCTGGATGGCTTCACGAGCGGCGTTGGCCGCATTTTCCTGCCGGGCCGCTTTCGTCGCCGCATTGGCCTCACGTGCCTGCATCGCCTCGCGCACCGCGTTGGCGGCATTTTCCTGCCGGGCTGCCTTCGTTGCCTCACGCACCTCGCGGACCGGCTGGGCCCTGTCTCTCAAAGGCATGGAAGCAACCGGCGATCGCGGGAAATCAACGCGTCTCGGCTGATCCGGAAAATTATTCGCCCGCTTGCCCTGCTCCTTGGCCAGCGGCCCCACCTGCGGGCGGCGGGCCAATTCCTGTTCCTGGCGGACCCGTTGCTGGCGGAACTGGTTCAACTGGCTGGCCTGTTGGGCGATCACCTTGCGACGCGCATCATCGATCCGCTCAAAGCGGAGATTCTGGCGAACCGCTGCGCCTTGCTTGGTGGCGGGCCCACCTTCAAGGGTCGCCATCTGGTGAATCGGCCGCCCGATCACCAGATTTTGCACCCTGGTGACATTCTTGACATTCACATTCGTGACGTTAACATTCGTCACATTATTAATGATTGTCTGCTGCTGAACAAAGGTCCGCGCAGGACGGGCTTCGGGATGGTCGCGGCGGTAGCGATACTCCTCGTGCAGCCCGTTGACCCAGCGTGGATCCCGGCGTGTGTGAACGGCGGCGTAGTGTGAGAAGAGGGGGTCGTACCCGTAACGGCTCTGGTGGTACGAATACCACGGGTAGATGCCCGAGTTGAAGTTGGTCACGGCGTAGTAGTCGCCAAAGCAATATTGCTGATACGCCGGCCGGACGAAGAGACTCGACGCCAGCGCGGTCGCGAGCAACCCGACGGTTGGCGTGTAGACGAAATTCGGTTGGCTGTAAATCGGCTGCTGGAAGTAGACCGGGGCAAAGGCGAGGCCTCGCGTGTCCAGCGGATGGTCCCAGTAGCCGTTGACGTACAGGTAGCCGTTGGGGGTCCACACGAAGTGCGCGGGCACCCAGAGCCAGTGCGGCTGGAACGGGACCCAGTACCCTGGCCGCCAGACGTAGCGGGTCTCCTGCCAGTACCAACACCCCGGGGCCCAGGTGGCGTCGGCGGAGGGGGCAGGGCCGTTCGGGCCTACCTCGAGACTCTGGGGCGGTGCCGCCAGGTACTCGACCTGCGTCTGTTCGCTGGAGACCCAGGCGCCCGCGATCCACTGAAAGCCTCCCTGGGCCTGATTCCAATAGCCCGGCACCCACTGCCGGCCCGGCGGAACATCGCGCCAGATTCCGCTGACCCAGAGGTAATCTCTGCGTTCGTCATCCCAGCTCCAGTAACCTGGAATCCATTGGACGTTGGTCCCTTCGGGCTGCTGGTCAGGAGGAAGCTCTTCCACTTGCGGGGGCGGTTCCTTGGGGATGAGCGGCCCCGCCTGCGGATCGAAGACCACGGGCTCGGCAAACGCTTCATGGACCGGTCCGCGCGTGAGGACCTGCATCCCCGCGACATCCTGGGGAGCGTTGGGATCGCCCTGGGCCAAAACCGAAGGCACAGGCCCGACAGTCGCCAGCGTCAGAGTGAAGGCACTCAACCAGGTTGCAACTCGATGTCCGTTCACGATTGCTCGTCCTTGGTAACGCATCGGGGGGGATGTCCGGACGAGCCATGGCCGTCATGGAGCCGGATCGATGCCGCGAATGCCTTGAAATAATGCAAATTCCTCGCCCAAAGACGGCGATGATGAGTGACCTCACCGCGCGTCCACGCCGACTGCCCGATTTAATACGAGGAAGGGACTCAGTGTTGATGGAAGAAAGACTCGCGGTCAAGGCGTATCGTCCCCTGGCGGTCCGCCTGTCAGGATTTCTTCCAGGCGCGCGGGAGTGGATCGCTCGTCTTCTTGGAATCGCGGATACGATCCCATCGCCTCATTTTTTCAGGCGGCCAGGCCTTCGAAGTCGAGTTCGCGGGCCGCGATCGAGACCGCGCGCGAGTCGGGACCGGGCTGTCCCTCGGCATAGGCGATCAAGAGTGCAAGATCGGCCAGGCGGTTGAGTCGACGGGGCATACCGTCCGCGGCGTGATGGAGCGAGTCCAGCGCCTCGGGAGAGAAGAGGGGGCTCGAGGCCCCGACGGCGGAGAGTCGGCCGAGGAGGTAGGCAGCCGACTCCTTGGCCGTCAACGGGCCCAGCAAGCAACGCGCAGTGAGTCGGTCCGCCAGACCCGGGGGTATTCGAAGGAGGATTTCCGGGCCGCCGACGAGTAAGAGGGAAAGGTCGGGGGGGCCGTTGGTCGCGAAGTTAAGCAGGAGCCGAAGACTCTCGAACGTCGTCGGGTCGTCGATCAAGTGCGCTTCGTCCACGATCAGTAAGGGGCGTTCACCCCTTGCCGACGCCGACGCCAGCCAGAGGCGGATCCGCTTGAGCGGCCCGGCCACCGTGTTGTCTTCGGCGGAGCCGGCACCAAGTTCCTCGGCGAGGAGCGCGAGCAATTCTCCGCCCGGCATCGCGGGAAAGACGACGTGCGCCGACGTGCCCCCGAGGTCGCGGGCCAGGGTTCGGGCCAGCATGGTCTTCCCGGTACCCGCCGCCCCGAAGATCAGCGCCGGACCTTGGCCATGCTCGAGTCCGTAGCGGATCCGACGTAAGACCGTATCCCGGCTCGGCAACGAGACGAAGGCCGACGTACTCACCGTCTCGCCGAAAGGGCGACCGCTCAGGCCGAAATGCGCCTCGTACAACGAAAAGGCCTCCGCGATTACGAAGAGAGTCATCGCAGGGGTCGCCGGCCCTGGGACGACAACGGCCGCCTGAGCGAAGAAGTGCAAAGGGAGAAGAACGTAAGTCAGACGAATGTCTCGGCGATCCCCAGAAGCGGGACACCGCCTGTGTCCAAGGCCTGGCGGGCACGCTGCAAGGCACGCTCACCCGTCAGGGCCCGGCTATGAACCAAGACAGCCGCGTCGACGGAGTGGTGCAGGACCGTCGCACTCAAACCGGCGAAGAGGGGACTGCCGTCGAGAAGGACCAGATCATATTCGCGGCGCAACCGCGCCAGAACACACGACCAGGCCGGGCTCGCGAGAAACTCACGCGGATGACCGACCGGTGCGCGGAGCGGCAGGATAGTGAGATGGTCGTCGCGGGCCTCGACCAGGGCATCAGAGAGAGCGAGGCCATCCTCGACCACATCATCGAGCCCGACCTTGGGGCGCAGGCCGAGTTGGCGGGCAAGCATGGGGCCGGTCAGGTCGGCGTCAACCAGCAAGGTTTTACCAGACCGTCGGGCCAGGGCACGTGCCAAAGTCAGAATCAGAGTCGTCCGCCCCTCGGCCCGGTGGCAGCTCGTGAAGAGAAGCACCTTCAAATGCTGGCGGTCGCGGGCCTCGATCAAAGCATCAGCAAGCCGGTTGAATCGGTCGCCGAACTCCCGCTCCAGGGTCCGGATCGTGGCAGGCCACTGGAGCGTCACGAGATCGGGATGGGAGGCCTGACTGTCCTCGGTCTCGGCGTATTCGGCCGATTGTCCCGGGGCCAGGGGCGGCTCGACGGGGCGAGCCGGAAGATGAGGAGCGGGGGGAACGACGGAATGGTCGGTGGCCCCCCGCTGGGCATAGGCGCGAGCCAAAGCCTGATCAACTTCCCGCATGGTGCGTGTCCTCGCAACCGTCATCAGGCAAGAGGTAGCCCGGTAAGACGACCGGAGACTCAACCTCCTCGTAAGGCGTCAGAGCATACGGCTCGATCGAAATCGAGATTGCGGGCGGTCGCGACGACGCGGCGAGATCCTTCGCGTCGCAGTCGCGAGCTTCAACAACCGGGGGCCGGGCCGAGGCCATCGAAACGGTGGGCCGACCTCCCCAAAGTAGCAACGAGGCCAGCAGCAACGGGCTGGCCATTAATAGTGTGTAGCCCGCCATCCGAACCTCACGGCGGAGCCGGCGGCGTCGAGCGACCGGGCGTCGGAAGTTGCGGAACGAGACGCGCTTGGATGATCTCGTCAAAGACGGAATCGCAGGCACTTGAATCAAGACCGGGACCATCAAACGCGACGGTTGTCGCGTCGATCGAGAGCCCGGCCAGGTTTGAAGATCATTGTCTCGGGACATCGTAGGGTCCCCCACGTCAGCTAGGGAAGCGGCTCTGGTTTGCGGGATTCGGACCGTCGTAAGGATCGCCTTGACTAGCGAAGCTCGGCGGACTTCTCCGCGTGCTCATGGTATCGTCCCGCCGCCGCGCCAAACTTGAACGACCTTGCCGGAAATAACGAAATCGGAAAGATGGCGGTCCGCCCGCAGACTTTACCTCACCAGAAAACCGAAGGCCCGCCCTCAGATCGCCCGGTGGGGGGCAACTCGAGGACGGGCTGGCGACATCAAAGAAGAACGGAGGAGGGCAGGGCCGTTCTCACCGACCAAACATCCGGAAGAGTCCCCGTCGGGGCTGAAGGCTACTCGTGTCGCCGTTCGCGGAATTGATGTCTCCCGCGCGGTTCGACGCGATCGCGGGACGTCCCGCTTCATAATTGCCGACCGGGCGGAACTGCGGGGGAGCTCCCGCGAAGGTCCGGCCGACACCGCCGCCGTTGGACAGGTCGAGCGACCTGACGTTGGCTTCGGTCACGTACGGGTTATGGCCGGCCCACCGCGTGAGCGTCACCTGGAGGATGTTCAGCGGAGCGTACTGCGCTTCACCACCCACCGAGATCCAGTCGTTGCCCGCGATGTTGTTGAGATCGACTCGGCCGTCGAGCCCGTAGACCAAGGTGTATTCGTAATTGCAAACACGAGGTTTGTCATCCTGCCCATTGAGGCTTGACCCCGAGTTTCCTTCGAGAGCCACCTCGAGCCGCACCGCGCGGGGGCCCTTACCGGGAATCGCGTGATAGGTTGCGGTGTATTTGCCAACGCCGTGATTCCAGACTTCGTTGACCGTGCCGCGCGGAGGAAAGGCGCGGAGGTTGGCCAGCAACGCCTTCCGGTTACCGCGGATGTGCGTCTCGATCATGTTGTGGAACTTGGCGGTCGAGCTGTCGCACGGGTCATAACCAGGGCGGGGGGGGCCAGCCGGCATCTCGTTGGCGTATTCACCAATCTGATGGTTGAGATGGTTTTCGCCCAACTCGGCCCAGAGTGCCTTGAGTTCGTCCTTGGTCAGACCCGATCCGGGAGCGGGGTTCGGCTCGCTCAGGAGGATCGACGCGACGGCACCGCCGAGGCAGTGGCCGGGCCAGCGCTGAATGTCATGGTTCTGGCTATTCGCCGCTTCCCAGCTTCGCGCCGAGGAGTTGAAGAGCTGGTCGTACTTGAGCATCGGGGCAGGGGTGGCGTAGATCGTGCCATCGGCCCCGCGGAAGGTGAGGTCATCGTACTGGTTGGGGAACCAGGTCGAGTCGTCCCCCGCAGCCACAGGTGTTTCGAGGATTCCGTTGGGGCCCGCGCGGACAATGTCCTGTCCAGGGGCAATGTACCCGCCCGGGGTGGCGACCATCTCGTCGTCGCCATAGGCCCGCATCGTGTCGACCCGGCCATTGCCACCGGCCCAGGGCTCGTGAATCGCGTCCGACTTGGTGGGCCAGTAATAGAAGTTCCAGACCTTGCGGTCGCTCTGACCGACCTGAACGAAGGAAGTCTCCACGCGGTAGGGCTTCTCCGCCCCGGTCACCTCGAAGGAATACCAACCTTGCTGGTTCATCCCCACTTCCTGCCCGTTCCGCCGCTCTTTGCCGTCAGGGCCGGTGATCTTGCCAATCGTCCCTGAGTTCGTCGCGAGGGTGAGCTGACCACCAAAACTCGTAGGAACATACACACCGAATTGACGGTCGCCAGACTGACCTGAGAGGCTACCGCCGAGGGGGACCTGCGCGACACGCTCCGTCGCGACCGCTCCCAAGGCCCAGGGCGCTGAGATCATGACGACGATCGACCATAAGACCGATCCGCCGAGCCTGTTGCCGATACGCATGCTGCCTCCCGAAAACCAATATAGAAAAGACGCCCCACCGCATCTCTGTCGCGACTCTAGCTCCCCAACACCGGCGGCCAAGGCCGACGCGGGCGTCGCAGACGACTTCAACGTCCTGCTCGCTAGCTTACCTCCAATGAGTCGGCATCCGTGCGCCCCCGGGTAGACCAATATCCGGAAGAGTCTTCGCCTAGAGTCTTGAAACTCGTCAGAGACCCTAAAGTTCGCCAAAGCGTTATCTTCTCGATCTTGCCAAGTTGACTCATCACGCGGTGTGCCCTTGCCGATAACCAACGCTGGCCACCCCTGGGGTGATGCGATGAGCCAGCCAAGATGACTGGTTCCAAGCGTCCTCCGCCGTTCCTAAGGCCAACGTGTGTTGAGTCCCCGTTGCGGGTTGGGGACGCGGTTTTTATCGGGAATCGGGTTAAACCGATTGCCGGTAACAAAGAGGTAAGCCCCCGACAGGATCGGTGGTGATGGCCTTCGACCGTTGGACGACTTCGGCCGAGCCTGACCATCAGGGGATTGTCTGCTCACTGACTCGATCGAGACGTCGACCGACACGCTCTTTCTTTCCATAGAGGACATCGCGATGACCAGCGCACTTTTGGTTCTTGCTCTGACCGCCACCGGCCTTGGCCATCATAGCGGTTCGTATGCCTCCCCGCAGGGACCGA
This sequence comes from Singulisphaera acidiphila DSM 18658, assembly GCF_000242455.2. GTDB lineage: Bacteria > Planctomycetota > Planctomycetia > Isosphaerales > Isosphaeraceae > Singulisphaera > Singulisphaera acidiphila. Next base: position 1,406,252 of record NC_019892.1, on the reverse strand, counting down.
GCAAAGTTCTGCCTTGCCCCCAGGCGCCCACCAAGGTCGCCCCGGCTCCTTGTGCCGCCCCCAGCAAGGTTCTGCCTTGCCCCCAGGCGCCCACTAAGGTGATCCCGGCTCCTTGTGCCGCCCCCAGCAAGGTTCTGCCTTGCCCCCAGGCGCCCACCAAGGTCGCCCCGGCTCCTTGTGCCGCTCCCAGCAAGGTTCTGCCTTGCCCCCAGGCTCCGGCCAAGGTGGCCCCGGCCATCTACCCCGCGCCGCAGGCCCCGATCAAGTCCTCCCCCCAGTTCTGAGCTGACATCCACGAGTTCGGGCCGCCTCGCGGCGGCTCGACTCGGGGACAAAGCGACGGCGTCTCCCACTCCGGGAGACGCCGTCGCTTTTTTTGTTTCGAAAGAATTCAAAGAACAAGTCGCTCGATAATCGCCGAGACCTCTCCCAGCGCCGCTCACCGCGATCAACAAAACTCGAGCACAGGTCGCTCACGGACCAGCCATCGAAACCAAGCCCCCTTCGGTCCGTCGACGCGAAACACAATCACAATTCATCGACCTGTCACCGACCTTTAATTTTCTTTGGCCAAACCCCAATTTTGTTGAGGAAAAACAACGCCTGCCCCACTCTTTTTCGCTTCGCCTCGTCGTTACGCGATTCCTGACATAGGCTTTCGTGGGGAACGTTGAAGTTCACCCGGCGGATACGCTTCCGTGAACAGTCCGATCGATTCACGAGCCGGCATCGCTTAGAATCGCGTGTTCGTTTGACGTCGCCACGATGCGATCGGTGGAATTTCTCTTTTGGCCAGTGAGCCTCGCCTCGGCCGACCCGTAACGACTCCACGCCCGGAGTCCAAGGCCACGACGCCAAAGAGGTGCGGATCGACCATGACTCTCAGTTTCCGAACCACCCGTACCGCCACCAGCCGATACACACCCCGGTTCGAAGCGCTCGAATCGCGCCGGCTGTTCGCGGTTTCGGCGGGGCCGGCACTGACGACCAGTCTGCCGATCGGGCCGGCTGCGCTGTCGTCGATCCCGGGTGGACTCGACCTGGACCAATCCGCCACTCCGGGAGACCTCAGCACGCTCAGCGTGGTCCAGACCACTCCCGCGTCTCTTTCGGTTCTCACCAAGCCGCCGACCGACTTGAACGTCGTGTTCAACCAGCCCTTTCCGACTTATCTGGTTGGTCTCGACATTGGCTTGCAGCGAGTCGACGCGAATGGCGCGGTGCTCGAGAACCTCACCGACTTGCTCCTCCCGTCGATGGACTTGCCGGGCCAGAGCTCGGTCCTGCCCTTGGCGATCAATGGCGTCTTGGCCCCTGGGCGGTATCAAATCGTCCTCCTCGGCAGCACGTCGCAGCTCTCCGGGCTCCCCGTCGACGGCAAGCCCGGTGCGCCCTTGATCAATAGCGGCCAAGACCAGGTTGTGAGCACGTTCACGATCATCTCGGGATCTGGGACCGAATCGCCACCCACGCTGGCCAGCGCAACCGACCTGGGTCCGATTGGCCCCGTGCCGATCGTAACGTCGGGTTCACTCAACCTTGGGGTCAACTTCAGCAGTTCCCAGTTTTACAAGTTCACGTTGACGCCCGGGCACTTCTGGCGGCTCGGGGCCGAGGTCACGGCGCAGCGGGATGGCGGAACTCTCAACTCGGTTCTGACCCTGTTCGATGCCGAGGGACGCATCCTCAAGACCGACGATCTCGGCCGCTCCGACGCCCCTTACGACCCGTACCTCTTCGCAGGACTTCAGCCTGGGACATATTACCTCGGCGTCTCGAACTCGCCGCACGTGCCCATCTCTCCCGGCAGCCCCAACTCGGTCGACGGGAACTACCGGCTCCACGTCGTGGCCAGTATCGCCGACACTCCCACGTATTTGCTCGATAGCCAGCTCATCTATTCCGACCCGTTGGATCCCCGACCGACAGGGATCGTCTTGGTCTTCTCCGGGCCGATGGACCTTGATAGCTTCAAGGACTCGATCGGGTTGGGAGGCAACTCAGGGTTCAACGGACTGCAATTGGTCGACGGGAACGGACAAGTCTGGTCGCTGACTCCGACCTCGTTCAAGGAAAGTAACAGCCAATACTCGTTCCTGTTTAGCAAACCCTTGCCCAAGGGGCAGTACACACTTCGCGTTCCCGCACTAAACGGTGTGACCGATCTCGCCGGCTGGACTCCCGTTGCCAACGGAAAGGCGCAGACATCGCTCCCAAACGGAGTTCTGACGAGCTGGACAGTCGCGAGTGATTATTCACCCCAGGCCGCGAACGACCTGGGAACGATCATGAATGACGCCAGCACACCGGCCACAAGGGCGGGCACCCTCGCAGCCGGATCATCCGCCAGTTACCGTTTTGTCGTGCCGGCTGACGGCTATTACACCATTGAGAGCACCGCTTCAAGCGAATCGTTCTTGCTCCAGTTGAGCGGAAGCGACGGGACGACGACTGCGATTCAGTCGGGCATTGGGGCCAGCCTGAACTCGAAGACTCTCTACCTGAACGCCGGGATCTACTTCCTGCAATGCAAGGCGACGGGATCGGATCGCCTTACCTTTCGGCTTTCCCTGTTCGGAAAACCGGTCTCTCCGGACGCGATTTTTGATAACGGCGTCGGCCAAGGCCCCGCGCTGAATCTCACCCTGATTACCCCAATACCGCTCCCCCCGACGAATCAGGGCAAGGTTCCCGACGTGGCTCCCGCTCCAGGGCCGGCCCCGGCTCCGGATCTCGCCCATCCGAGTCCTCTGGCTCCCACGAACCCGCCAACGGTTTTGCCCAGGTCGACGTCGACGTTCACGATTTCGTCCTCCTCAGCCGCCAACGGGCTCGTTCTCACGCTCGGGAGCGGCCTGGTTGGCTCTCCCACGGCTGGAGCTGAGCATGTCTCGGCGGTTGGTCCAGGGACGCTGGCCGGAACGACGGCACTCGCCGCGAACACTCCGGGCGTTCTTCAAGGCATCCGTTACGACCACAGCCTGAGCCCGGCATCGGCCAACCTCTTCGGCGAGAGTCTGCTTGATCCCGGCAAAGGCGCCCTGAATTCAGACGATCCCTTGGATTCCGCCAACGACCCCTCAGTTGCGAATCGGCGTCCCGTCATCGCGAATCGGGCGGAACGCGAAATCGCATCGCCATCGAACTGGCTGGGGGGGATCGGCACCCTACTCCTCCATGGGTTCGGACTCACCTCAACGTCTCAGACCCCAATCGAGCTGGAAGCCGCTCCGAGCGAGCCTGTTGCCGTCGAGCAGCCTGTTCTCTCGAGCGACGGCCTCGTGGCGGCAGAGCCTGACGAGCGAGTCGTGTACGCCAACCTTGCCGCTCCGATCGGCCTCAGCATCGTCACAGTCTTGGCCTTCCGGCTCCAGCAGCCCATTCGCCGCTGGTTGGAGCGAAAGCGGATCCTGGTCACCAAACGTCGCGCCACGACGCGGCCGACGGTCCGTGGCCCTTACAATCGGGGCTGATGTCACCGCCGAACAATGACGATGGATCGCAGAAGGACGAGGATCGATCGCTTACCCTTGCCCCCAAGGGAGAGGGGCCGGTCGGTTAGAACTCGTTCTGAGTCCGCCTCCCAATGCCCCTCCCTGTGGCAGACGTCACCAGAGGGTGTATCCACCGTCGATCACGAGGGTGGCCCCCGTCATATAACGCGAGGCGTCGCTGGCGAGATAGACGGCCAAGGGGGCCAGTTCGTCCGGTTCGCCGAACCGTCCCATAGGAATCATCTGTTCGAAGGTATCGCGAAGTTCGGGACGCTCCTGAAACCAATTCTGATTCGGCTCGGTCAGGAAGGCCCCCGGCGCGATCGCGTTGACCGTAACACCGCGAGTGGCCCAGTCGGCGGCCAGAGCGCGGGTGAAAGAGAGCAGGGCGGCCTTGGCCGTCTCGTAGCTTCGCCCGGCGATTCCTCGGGTGGCAACCAGACCCGCGATCGAGGCGACATTGATCACTCGGCCCCAACCGCGCGGCAGCATCGCTCCCCCGACCAGCTTCGACCAAATGAAGGCACTGGTGAGATTCAGGTCGATGATCCGCTGCCAATCGGCGGTCGCGAATGACTCGGTCGGGACATCGATCCGTCGCCCGCCGACGTTGTTAATCAGGATATCAACCGGCCCCCATCTGTCGAGCACCTGCTGCGCACCGGCTTCACTCGGCTCGGGGGATCCGACGTCAACCGAGAGGATCTCGACCTGACGACCGGTCGCGACCAGCTTGTCTCGCGCCTCAGTGAGCGACGAGAGATCGCGACCGACCAGGATGAGGTCGGCCCCCGCCTCGGCTAATCCACGAGCCATGGCGAACCCGAGGCCACGGCTCCCCCCTGTCACGCAGGCGCGTTTGCCATCAAGACGAAACGACTCGAGAACACTCATCGACCTTCTCCAGGGCAAATTCTTTCGTACCACCATCAGAGGGGACGTAAATCAACCGGTTGCCCACCTTGCCAAGTGTCTCAACGGCCCCCGCGAGCCGCAGGCAGTAGGCGACCCGCTGCGCGAAGGCAACCGGCCGTTCGAGCCGCTCCGCCAGGTCCAGGGTTGTGAATGAGCCCGCCTGGGCTTCCGGCAGCAAGGTCCAGAGATCGCTCGCCTGACGGAGCGTCACTGTCGCCGCAATCTCCCGGAGCCGACGATCGACGACGGCATACCCCGGCCATCGCCGCCGTGGAATCCGCACCTCGTCGATCTCGACGGCCAGCACGTCCACGGTCAGGTTCGGGTGGGGGAAGACCCGGGCCAGCCCGATGAGGTCGTCGAAGACGTCGACCAAGGTCCCGCGCTTGGGACTGAGCCGCGGTGACGTCTCGACACCGTCCTTTCGCGAACGTTTGGCAATCCGGCGCGTGAGAACGACCGGCTTGACCACCCGCACCCGATACTCGGGGAGGAGTCGGAGGAGCTTCGCCCTCAAGGGCCCGAGCGCCCCCGACTGCACCTCGATCAAGGTGCCTTCAGGCGAGACCGCATCGATCCGAAAGCCGTGGATCGAAACCTCGGAGCGTCCTCCCATTTCGGGGCCATACCGCTCCTTGAGTTGCCTGTGCAGGCTCGTCTCCACAATCGAAAGCGCCTCCTACGCTCACGGGCCGAAATTCCCCGTTGCTGTTTGTTTTTCCTACGGCTTCAGCGGCTCGACTCCCAGGTCGCGAATCGTCACCAAGGCGTGAAAGTCGAGCCCCTTGGCGGCGAACGCCTCGGCGGCCCCTTCGAGCCGGTCGAGAACGACGATGACGCGAGCGACGGTGCAGCCTATCGCCTCAATGGCCGCGACCGCCTGAAGCGACGAACCACCGGTGGTGGCAACGTCATCGACGATCACCACTGCGCTACCGGGTTCGAGCGGACCTTCGACAAGCTTACCCGTGCCGTGCCCTTTGGCCTCCTTGCGTACAAGGAATCCCCGCAAGTTCGCCAGGCCACGAGCGCCGGCAACCGCCAGGGTCGCGCCGACGATCGGATCGGCGCCCATGGTCAGCCCGCCCACGGCCGAAACGGCGGGGAGATCCGCCAGCTGGGTGAGGACCCCGAGCCCGATCAGGGCCGCCCCCTCGGCGGAGAGGGTCACCTTGCGACCATCCACGTAATAATGCGAGGACCGCCCGCTCGCCAGCGTGAAAGTCCCCGTTCTCAAGGCATCCCGCCGCAACAATTCAATCAAACGGGACCGATCGAAGAGTTCCGCCATCGCGCGAACCGACTCCTTTCCAGAGTACACTTTGCCCATTCCAGACCGCCGGCCACCCTACCAGAGCCGCCCCCTCGAATCCTAGGGGAGTCTCGTCTCCGTTCTGGCCGGCGACACGATCGGGACCGCCCATGAAGCGGGAACGAGCGGGCGACCGATGAGAAACGAGAGCGAGATTCGTTCGGGTTGATCACAAAGGCCGATCGACCGAGAGTGGTTGGTGTCCATACGAGGTCCCCAGCCGCCCCAGGGGGCAACTCGAGGGTAAACCGCTCGAAGACACGCCGGTATTTCGAAACACGAATCTCCTGAGAACAACGGTTCATCCCCATGCCCGTCATCCCTCGCCCCGACCCGAATCGTGACCCGATTGGTCCGTTCTTACACTACCTGATGGCGGAGTGCGGCGTTTCGCCCAACACCCTGGCGGCTTATCGCTCGGACGTGGTCCGTTTCAATCGCTGGCGGAGGACCCATGCGCCGGGCGCGCTGGCCGATCTCGACATCTCGTCCCTGGTCGGGTACGTCGATTTCCTGGTTCAGCATGGACTGGCGCCCAGCAGCATCGGGCGGAACCTGGCAAGCTTGTCGACCTTCTTCCGGTTCCTGATCTTCGATGGCCGGCTCACGGAAAACGTGGCGAAACTGCTGGTGGCACCGGCGGTCTGGGATCGCCTACCGACCGTTCTCGGCCCTGCGGCCGTGGATCGCCTCCTGGGTGCGCCGAACGCGGAGACCCGGCTCGGGCGTCGTGACCGCGCTGCGCTCGAGACGCTGTACGCAACCGGCTGTCGGGCATCCGAAGTGGTGAGCCTGCGCCCCCGCAACCTTGATCTGAAGGGGGGATTCGCCCGTTGCGTGGGCAAAGGGGATAAGGAACGGCTCGTCCCGCTCGGCGAGCGGGCCCGCGAGGCCCTCGTGTCCTACCTCACGGTGGATCGTCCCCTGATGGTTGCGCGCCGACCGGAGACCTTGACCGTGTTCGTGTCGCGGACCGGACGGCCGCTCTCACGGATCGGTCTTTGGCGGATTGTGAAGGTCCACGCGCAAAACATCGGTCTCCACGCCGATGTCAGCCCACACACATTAAGACATAGCTTCGCAACCCACCTCCTGGCCGGGGGCGCCGATCTCCGCGCTGTCCAGGAGATGCTCGGGCACGCTTCGATCGCGACGACCCAGGTCTACACGCGGGTCGAGCTCAGCCGATTGCGCGAAGTCCACGGCAAATTCCACCCGCGATCGTGACGCGTCGTTCCGATCACAGCGCCTCTGCGTGGGAGGAGCTTGCGGCAACGGCTTGCTCGGGATCGAACCGCACCTGGAGTCTCTCCTTGATCACGCCCCGGTAGCTCATCGGGTCGGTCCCCTTGGGACTGGCGATTCCAATCCCGACGCAGGAGTCAACCGGAATGATTCGAACGATCTTTCGCTCCTGATCGCCCAGGAGCGCGACCCGAATGTCAGCGACGATGGCCGTATCGTCCCAATGGCAACGGCTGGCCGTTCCGTCGGGCAGGAAGAGCATGACTTCGGGCAACCCCGCATCGCGAAGTCCCGCCCAGATTTCCGAGATCAGTTCCACCATAGGAAGTTCGACTCCTTCTTCGTGAGGATTCGAGCGCGGTCAGCAATCGCTGGAGAAAGGGGCGGCACCCCGTGAGGGAACTCTAGGACAGCAATCCGCCAATTCTCTTCAGAGACGATGGCGAATGGCCGAATCCACTCACTCACTCCCAACGGTGCCTCGGGTCAAGTCCAGTGGCCAGGTCAGGTCTTCACCTCTTTCCATCCGACCTTTCCCAACAAGATCTTGCGACAAAACGCCAATCACGCTAAGGTGAACACGGTACGTATGCCCCTTGAGCCTTGAGGAGGAAGGACTTGTGACCCAAGTCGATCTCTTCCCCAAACGCTTGCCTTTCCCCCCCAACGTACACTGCAAACCCTGACATCTGCATGATCCGGACGATTCGGCCCCCCCATCCGATCGTCGATCGATCCTTCGATTCGTCCGGAGTTGGTTGACGTCATCCCCTTTGAGAGATCATTCGAGGCTCGATTTTCCTCAAGGATCTGACTGGGGAACGAGACCTGGACCTGACTTCGCGGTTTAATTGATCCATGGAGAAGGATGACCTTCTGGATCAGATGAACCCGCACGACCAACTCAACTGGTCGAGCGGCAGAGAATAAGGAATCGATGCGCCCATCTTCATCGTTGGGTGGCGGGGACCAGATGCATAATCCAGTTCATAATACTTCGATTTCGAAGACTCTTGGCTTAGCCGTCGGCAATCCTCTGTCCGCTTCGTCAAATCCGGTCTTTCGAGGGCCTTGTTGGTACGCCTTGATCTCCGACGGCACCACGATCGCCAAGTCATCCCCCATGGGATCGCGCCCCCCCGTCCGTCAACCGGGACGCTCATCCGGTTCGAGGACCCTTCCCCCCCCTCCATCGAGCCCGCCACGTATCCGGAGCCGTTTAGTCGCCGACTCGTCAGCCGGGACAATTCCCAGGAGCATTTGCCGATGAACGTCCGTCGTTTCCGCATGCTTGCGATGACAAGCGGGCTGGTTGCCTTCGTCGTCGTGACCTTGCCCGCCCTGGCCGAGGAGATTCATGGAACCGTCAAATCGGTTGACCCGGTCAACAAGCAATTGATCTTGACCGACGAGGCGGGCAAAGTCGAAATCGGGGTCAACATCACCAAAAAGACGGTGGACTCCAGCGGCAAGAAGAGCATCGTCCTCAAAGACTTCAAGCCGGGAACAAAGGTCGTCGTCACCAATACGATCACCGCATCGAAGGTCGCCATCGACGAGTCGGCGAATTCTCACGGCGCCTCGGGAACGAGCGGTCAGGCCTCGCAGCGGGGGATCCTCGGCGAATTCTGGTACAACTTCCGACACAACCTCTTCAAGCCGCTCTTACTCTTCTTCTACCTAGGCTTCCTGGTCCCGATCCTCAAAGTGAAGTTTGAGTTCCCGTACGTCATCTATCAGGGCCTGACGATCTACCTGCTGTTGGCGATCGGTTGGCACGGCGGCGAAGAACTTGCCGCGATGGACCCCAAGCTCTTCGGCTCGGTATTCGGGTTCATGACGGTCGGGTTCATGACCAACTTCGTCATCGGGGTCCTCGCCTACCTCACGCTCAATGCGTTCACGAACATGAGGAAGGTGGATAAGGCGACCGTCGCCGGCTACTACGGCTCCGACTCGGCCGGTACCTTCGTGACCTGCCTCGGCGTTCTGGCATCGACCCACATCCTCTACGACGCCTACATGCCGGTGATGCTGGCCGTCATGGAAATTCCCGGGTGCCTCGTGGCGCTCTACCTCGTCTCGCGGCTCCGCCACCAAGGGATGGATGCCCTCGGGAACATGCCGGACGAAGTGGGATACGACCCAAAGGCCGTCTCGCCCATCCCGACCCACGGCGACTCACACGGTCATGACGACCACGCCGCCATCGAAGCCGAGACCGAGCTCGCGCTCGAGAAGATGGAACACCCGGACAATGGCAACGGGAACGGGAACGGCAAAAAGGCAGGTGGGGTCTTCTCGCGCAAACTGCTTCACGAAGTGTTCCTCAACTCGGGTCTCTACCTTCTCTTCGGCGGGATCGCGATTGGTTTCATCAGCGGCCTTCAAGGGCCCGAAGTCACCCGGGCGGACGATAGCTTCTTCGTCACCCTCTTCCAGGGGATCCTCTGCCTCTTCCTGCTCGAAATGGGCATGACGGCATCGCGGAAGTTGAAGGACCTGCGTCGAGCAGGCTGGCCATTCGTTGCGTTCGGCATCATCGCCCCGAACGTCTTCGCCACGCTTGGAATCTTTGTCGCACACGCGTTCAGCACCATCACCCACACCCCGTTCCAGTTGGGCACGTACGTCCTCTTCGCCGTGCTCTGTGGTGCCTCGTCGTACATCGCCGTCCCCGCCGTGCAACGCATGGCGATCCCCGAGGCCAGCCCGACCCTTCCCTTGGCCGCCTCACTTGGCCTGACCTTCTCGTACAACGTGACCATCGGCATCCCGGTCTACATCGAGATCGCCAAGGTCGTGCAGAGGATGTGGTAAGCGTCCCTCGAACACCATGGGCGACCAGACCGGAGGCGGCCCGTTCTCGCTCCTCAATCCGAGGACGAGACCGACCGCCTCCGGGTGCGCGCAGAATCGAGCAAAAACCGAAACTTCCCTGGTCGACTGAAGATTCTCGGCCCACCGAACCGCGATCCGCCGCTCATTAACCAACGGTGGGACGTTGCGATCCGGTTCCGCCTGTTCTAAGGTGACAGCCGGTGGACAACTCCAGCAGCCAGCTCATTTCGGTTTCACTCCAACGATGTAGGGGAGGTCGACGATGCGGACGTTCGGGATCATGGCTCTGACCCTCGGTGCGGCTGTCGTCATTACCGCGCCCACCGCCCAAGCCCAGGGATTCCGTGGCGGCTTCGGTGGCGCCGGCGGCTACGGCCTGCTGTCCAACAAAAGCGTTCAGCAAGAGCTGAAGCTCGAGGGCGAGCAGGCCGAGAAGGTCTCGAAGATCGTCAGCGAGATCAACGCGAAAACACGCGAGAAGATGCAGGACATCCCACAGGAAGAGCGGCGGGAAAAAATCGCCGGGATCCAGCGCGCAGCCAACGAAGAGATCAAGGCAGCCGTCAAGGGCGACCTCAAGGCTGAGCAGACCACCCGGCTCGAGCAGATCATTCGCCAGAACCAGGGTCTGCAAGCCTTCGCCGACCCCACCACCGCTGAGAAGCTGAGCCTGACCGGCGACCAGAAGGCGAAGATCCGGGAGCTCGGCCAGGAAATCGCCGAGAAATCGCAGGAAATCTTCCAGAGCGCCGGCGATGATCGTCAAGCGGCGATGGGCAAGCTTCAGGCGCTTCGCAAAGAGGCCCTCGAAAAAGTCGTCGCTTCCCTGACCGACGACCAGAAGAAGAGCTGGAAAGAGCTGACCGGCGAGCCGTTCGAGATCAAGTTCGAACGCCGACCGAATAACTGATCGCTCATTTGCTTGGCAGCCGATTCCTCCGAGGCGACGCCCCGAAGGAATCGGCTCCTTTCCGATCGGCAGCCCCGCCCCCCTCGCTCGCTCCTCTCGCCTGCCACGACTCAGCGGATCCGACAGCCGACCTCAATCCAACGGCGGAAACACGTCCGGCTCGATCTGGTAGCCGTTGGCGATCGCGTTCGTCCCGTTGAACAGCGCAACCACCGCCATGACTTCGCCAAGCGCCTCCACGTCCAGACCCAGCTTGCGGACGGCCGCCGTGTGCGAGTTGATGCAATAGGCGCAGCCGTTGGTTGCCGACACCGCCAAAGCGATGATCTCACGGGTCAACGGGTCGAGTCGGCCCGTGCGCCCCTCGGCCTCAGGGTGCATGATCGCCTTGAGCCGGGTCCAGACCAGCTCTAACTGGGTGGGGTTGGTCGCCAAGACTCGCCAAAAGTGAGGGATGAAGTCGAGCTTCTTCGTCGCCTTGATATCCGCGAAGATCGCAGCGACCGCCCCGGTGGCCTCCGACTCTTCCACGAGGCGAACGGTTGCCAGTCGCTGTTCCGCCACAAGATCCTCCCTCACGTTCGCTTTTGATGATTGAATCAAACAACGCAATCTCGAACCGCTCCGTCAATTATCGAGCGGCGCCGCGCCCTTCTTCAAGGCGATGTCTCCCGCCAACCTCGAGATCATTCCAGGTTTCGACCCGTCCCGAAGGCCAGGAAACTTCCAGACGCTCAACCCCCGAGGCAGCTCCCACTCCCAGGAAGAGGCACCCCTCCGACGCCGAAAGATAGCTGCCGCCGCCGACCACCTCGCGGACCAGCACGCGCGGGCCGACGGTCGCCTTGACCCGTGCGCCCACCGCAGACCCGGCGTGTCGGCCGACCAGGTCGACAACCAGCCAACGGCCTCCGCGACTCTCATTGTGGAGGAGCGAGGCGGAACCATCGAGCGAGTTGACCACCACGTCGGGCCGGCCGTCGCGGTCGAAGTCGCCGACAGCGACTCCTCGGCCGAGCATCGACCGACCGAACCAAGGCCCAGCGCCCGCACTCGCATCAACGAATCGTCTCCCTTCATTGCGAAGCACCATGGGACGCATCGCGAACGGAACCCCCAGCCGGGCGCGGTCGAGGACATGGCCGTTTGCCTGGAACAGGTCGAGCCGGCCGTCGCCATCGAAATCCTCGAGCAGAATGCCGAAACCAAGCACACTGCGAGTCGCGGCCGTCAGCCCCAGGCTCACCGAGACGTCGCGGTAGTTCCCTTTGCCAAGGGCCTGGAACGCAACCGTCGAGCGGTCGTAAAAATTACTGACGACAAGGTCAGGGCGGCCATCGCCATCGAAGTCGCCTCGCGCGACACCCATGCCAGCCAGCGCATTCCCCTGACCATCGAACGCCACGCCGCGTGCTTCCCCGACTTCCCTGAACCGCATCCCCCCTTGGTTCTCAAAGAGCCAGCAGGCACTCCCATCGTTGGCAACGAAGAGGTCGGGGAGCCGATCCCCGGTCATGTCGGCAATCAGAACGCCCAGTCCCCGGCCACCGGGCAAGGCAATGCCGGCCGACGCGGAAACGTCGGTGAAGGTGCCGTCGCCGTTATTGCGATAGAGGCGGTCGGGCTGGGCGGGAAAATCTTCGGGACCGCAGTAATCCCGCCGTCCGTCCGGAGCCGCGCAGTAGGGCGCGGTGTTCGGATCGAAATCCAGGTAGTTCGCGACATAAAGATCGAGGTCGCCGTCCTGATCGAGGTCGGCGAAGGCAGCTGAGGTGCTCCAGAGGCCCGACGAGAGACCGGCGCGGGCCGTGATGTCGGCAAACTTCCCTCCCCCCTCGTTGCGGTAGAGGCGCTGATCACGCCAGCCGGTGACGAACAGGTCGGCTCGACCGTCGCCATCCACGTCGCCAACCGCCGCGCCCATCGCGTAGCTCGGCCCAGGCACCCGGGCGGTCTCGGTCTCGTCGCGGAAGGTGCCGTCTCGTTGATTCCGGTAGTAGCGACCAGGCGGGTCGGCCTTCCCCTCGCGTGAGCCAATGGGACCGCCATTACAGAAATAGAGGTCGGGCCATCCGTCCTGATCACCATCGATCAAGGCCACTCCGCCCCCCATCACCTCGGGCAGGTCGTGACGCTGACGTGAGCCGGTGTCGAAGCGGAAGGGCACCCCCGCCTGAGCGGCGATCTCTCGGAATACGATCGGCGAAGAGTCAGGTGGAGCGCCGCAGGCGCCTTGCTCACCCCCGAACGCCAGCACCAGAACCAGCAGGCCAAGGTGATCGAATTTTCCGATCTTCCGTCTTATCTGCTTAGGCACGCTCTTCAACTCGCCCCGGAACATCAGCACATTAACCAGCAAAACAGGCATCTCAAATACACTCGCGCACGTAAACAAGCTTACGATTCATGGTGTTCTGATTGGCCAATCCCATGGCAGGCCCCGGTTCGTGAGCCAGGGACTCCGCGATCTCCCTCGCCGCCTTGATCGTCCCGTATGAACTTCGTTCCATCGGTGACGCTGGTGTCGCTCAAAGCATTATCCGTGATCTCCACTTCCTGACCAGGAAAACGTTGAAATCGGCGTCGTTCAGGATCGCCCTGAAGGCCGTGATGACCTGGCGAGGCAATACCCCGGGAACACCTCCAATCTCGTAAGGGTGAACATGGCCCCCTTGGTCTCTCAACCCCCGAAGGTCGCGTTCTCAAACCCCGTCGGTGACCCCACGGCAAACCAACTCCGGCATTCCTGCAAATCGCCTCCCAAGACGACGAAAATACCCGTCTCATCAACAACAAGGTTGCACAACGACGCTTGTCAGGGTAGATTCTCGAGAGTATATTACTTCTGTAAGAGCACAGGAGACGCTGCGATGCGATTCGCAAATCTCGTGGCTGGCCTGCTGACAGTCATGCTTGCGACTCCGGTCGTGGGGGAGTCGGATACCAAGCCGACGGTAGAGCTTGCGCGGTTGAAGAAGGAGGTCGAAGCAGCCTGGGAGGAGTTGGACCTCGGCCGGGGATCCAAGGCGACGGAGGCGGAGCAGAAGGCGGCCGGCGACCGTTACTACGAGCAGGCCGCCGGCCTCGCCCGTCGCGCCTTAGCCTTGGCCGAGGCTTACCCCGACGCCCCTGAGGCCGCCGAGGCGGTAGCCTGGGTCATCAGTGGCGGCCTCGGCGGCTACTCCGCGAAGCTGGACGCCGAGTGCGACGCGGCCTACGACCTGATGGCCAAGCGATACCTCGATACCTACGCGATCCTGCCCGTCGTCCGGACGGCATGGAGCGACTCCAGCTGGACCGCGCACGCCGAGGCGTTTCTCCGCGCCGCGGTTGAGCGGACATCGAACAGCAACGTAAAAGCCCTGGCTTGCTTCAGCCTAGGGCGTCATCAACAGCAATTCCTCCGCGTGGCGCGATACCTCGAGGATCCGCTCCGAGGCAAAGAGGTGGAATCCCATCTCGGCCCCGAGAATGTCCGTCGCATCCGCGCCGTCGATCTGGGCACGGCAAAGCGTGAGGCAAAGACGCTCTACGAGCGAACCTTGAAAGAGTTCGCCGACCTCCAGCCAATGGGGAAAGACTTCCCGCCCCTGGGTGAGCAGGCCGCAGGGGCACTTTTCCGACTGCAGAACCTTGAGATCGGCTGCGCCATGCCGAAACTCGAAGGCGAAGACGTTGATGGTAAGCCGCTCAAACTCTCCGACTCCCGAGGTCAGGTCGTCGTCCTCTCATTCTGGGCGACCTGGTGCGGCCCTTGTATGGGCATGGTGCCCCAAGAGCGCACCTTGGTCGAGCGGATGAAGGGGCGGCCGTTCGTCCTGATCGGCGTCAATGGAGACGAAGACCGCGCCAAAGCCAAGACAGTCTCGGCCAAGGAAGGGATCACCTGGCGGTCGTTCTGGGACGGCGGCCCGCATGGACCGATCTCGGTCCAATGGGGCGTCAGCTCCTGGCCGACAGTCTACCTGGTCGACGCCAACGGGATCATTCGCAACGAGAACCTCCGGGGTGAAGCCCTCGATCGGGCCGTCGAGGCGCTGGTCACCGAGGTCGAGGGGGCGGCGAAGCAGTAGGTTCGTTTCCCTTGAATGCCAGGGGCACGATCACACTCAGAGCCAAAAGGCGCAAACAAACATTCATTGAAAATCGGAGATGGTGGTCAAACACGACCACGAAGACCGCACACAAAAAAGATAATTTCGTGGCGACCGCGAACCGTCACAATCGGATTTCAGGAGAGAGGCGATGATTCTCAGCCTGGCCAAAGCCCTCTACGAGATTCTCGGCATCGCTATGAAGACGGTTTTTCTGATGGCAGGTGCTGCGATCATCGTGGGGTTGGTCTTCAAAGAAACGAACGGCCCCCCCCATGACAACGCCACGTCTCATCCCAAAACGCTTCTTGTGAGGGACGACCGTGGCAAGATCATCGTCTCCCTGGAGGACGATGAAAAGCAAGATTTCTCGAAGTTTGTCCTCCGAGACAAGGAGGGATCTCCCTTAATCAATGGAACAGTTTATCAGGACAAACGCATAATATTTAGCTTGGGGGATGAAAAGGACGATGGACTCGTCAGGTCGGTCGGCTATACAACCGCGAATGGAAGAATCTGCCTCGGTGTTTGGAACGGGAAGAGCCAGTACAAGCTGTCGGCAAGCAAAGACGGCTCGTCCGTGATTGAGCTGGTCGACTTGGACAAGAACATCCTGCGCCGGTTTCGCGTCACACCAGGGGGCGACTTCGTCGATGACCTGCCGGTGATATTGGGGGATCAATAGAGCGGTCTGCATTGGCGTCGCACGCGGGGCAAAGCAACATACCGACGACAAGCATTTTCTGGCATACTCAAACAAAAATAGCCAGAGATCCATATCTCTGGCTATCCAGACAAAATTCATCCGGCTGGGACGATAAAATCAGGCTCAGGAAGCCGGTCCGAGCAGGTCTTTGACAGCCTCGCGCTCGGCTTGCAGTTCCTTCGCGGAGGCATCGAGGCGACCGCGAGCCTCGTCGTCAATCGTCAGGCCCGGAACGATCGACCAGCGGCCGCCGTCAGAGGAGATCATCGGGAAGCTATAGATCAGGCCGGCCGGAATGCCGTAGCTGCCGTCGGAGACGACACCGGTGCTGAACCAGTCGTCCCCCTTCGAGGGGGTCGAGAGCGAGCGGACACTATCGAGCGCCGCGTTGGCTGCTGAGGCCGCCGATGAGGCGCCCCGCGCCTTGATGACCGCGGAACCGCGCTTGGCCACGCCCGGAATATACTGCTCCGTGAACCAGGTCGGGTCGGTGATGACCGTGGTCGCCGGCGCACCGCCGATCTTGGCGTTCTTGTAGTCGGGATACTGGGTGTCGCTGTGGTTTCCCCAGATCGTCACGTTCGTGACTTCACTGACGGGCACGCCTGCCTTCTCCGCGAGCTGCGCGGCGGCCCGGTTCTGGTCGAGCCGGGTCATCGCGAACCAGCGATCGGCCGGGATATTGGGGGCGTGCGACTTGGCGATCAAGCAGTTGGTGTTGCACGGGTTGGCGACGGTCAGGACCCGGACGTTCGGCCCGGCAGCATCGTTGATCGCCTTGCCTTGCCCGGTGAAGATCGGCCCGTTGGCCCGAATCAGGTCAGCGCGGGTCATCCCTTCCTTGCGAGGCAAGCCACCGACCAGGATGACCCAGTCGGCTCCCTCGAACGCGGTGGTCGCCTGGTCGGTCGCCTGGACATCCGCCAGGAGCGGGAAGGCGCAGTCCTCGAGCTCCATCAAGGTGCCCTTCAGGCTGGGCAAGGCGGGCGTGATTTCCAGGAGCCGAAGCGAAACGGGCTGGCTCGGCCCAAAGAGACCTCCCGAGGCGATCCGGAAGATCAGAGCGTAGCCAATCTGGCCTCCGGCTCCTGTCACGGCGATGCGAATGGGTGCGGTCATGGTCAAACAGTTCCTGAGAAAACAATTCGCCTCGAAAGGGGGAACAATTTCGGACGCGCCTCGTCGACGGGAACCGGCGACCGGGTGCCACGGATCTCCCAAAAACCGCTTCTATCAATCTCGATGCCAATGGCGACGACGATCGGTGGCGAATCGGCGGGGAGCGTCCAATTTCGCTGCCATCTTACCAAATGGGAGCGGACTTTAGAGAGCCGTCGTTTCTGGCGCCTGGGAAGGGCGAGGCGCAGCCTTGAGCTTGGCCTGCATCAGGGCCATCTCGCGAGGCAGGTGCCGGGCGCCAGCAATCAGCACGATCCCCGAAAGCAGGAGCGCCGGGACCACCATCAGCAGGCCCGCAACGATATTCTCGGGCGGATGACCGACCACCTGAGTAGGCACCGCTCCGATCGCTTTGAGAAGTTGGCCGTAGGAGCTGGCCATCGTTTCCGGATCGCCAAAGAGATCGGCTGCCTTACCGATCAGCCAAGGGGACCAGATGTCGCCGAGGAAGTGAATCGCGAACGTCGAGATCGCGAACGCAGCCGCCCTAAGGTTGGGCTGGACCACGTTGGCGACGATCGCGTTGCACGGCCCTGTGTTAACGAACATCAGCGCCTCGGCGGCGAAGATCATGGCATAGATCACCGGCTCGGAGGTCGAGAAGAGGGCCAGGAGAACGAACGGGATCGAGGCGATCATGCTCAGCCCGGATACGAGGAAGAGGGCCTGAGGCCTCGTCTTCGCCAGGCGATCGGTGAGCCATCCGCCCAGGGTCATCCCCACGATGGCGGCCGTGAACGTGCAGAGGCCGAGCATCGTCCCCGCACGCTGCTGGTCGAAATGCCGGGTGTTAAACAGGTAATTCGGCACCCAGACGAGCATTCCGCCGATGCCGAACGTGTAGGCGGCCATGCCGAAGACCGAGTACGTGTAGGACGAGTTGACCATCAGGTCGAGATAGTCCTCACGCGTGGCACCCGCTTTCTCGTGAGCCTTGAGCCGATCGACCGGAATTCCCTCGCTCGCCCCGCGCACCGGTTCGGGAAGCAGGAACGCGAAGAGCGCCGCGACCAGACCGGGCACACCCACAACGTAAAAGGCCATGTGCCAACCATAGTTCTTGGCGATGAGCGGCCCCAGGCCGATCCCCAAAGCGCTGCCAAACGGCATCGCGAGGTAGAACGCCGACAGGACGCGGGACCGCTGGTGGCGTGAGAAGACATCGATCAAGATTGTGGGGGCAATGACCCCATAGGTCGCTTCGCCGATACCAAGGATGCTCCGGGCCAAGACCAGATCGCCGTAGCTGCGGGCCAGGCCGCTGCCGACCGTCGCCAGGCTCCAGAGCCCCACGCCGAAGGCGAGGAGCCAGGTCCGGCGATAGCGATCGCCCAGCCAGCCCATCACCGGGCTGAAAACGGAATAGCTGATGAGGAAGACACTCATCAGGAGACCCCACTGCTCGTTGGTCACCTTCAGATCATCCCGGATCTGCGGCTGGATCGAGACCAGGATATTGCGGTCGAGGTAGTCGAGCAGATTCATCGCAAACAGGATGATGAAGGCGGTCATCGCCCCGCTGGACGCCCTCTGGGCCAGTCCAACATCCGATGCATCGTTCTTACTCGCGTCGATCATGACCTAGTCCCTCGCGCATCGGTCTCAACAAGAACGGGCCGATGCTACGCCAAGGCTCCGGGCATCGTCCAGAGGTAAAGCAGGCGGAGTCGGAGCGTAACGGCTCCACTCCGATCGAGTTCAGTCTTTAATCCGAACCAAGAGCCGGAACGTTTGAAGGAGGCGTTCGAAGCTGGCCGCGCTGATCGTCCGGGGGGAACGGACCCGAATCAGCTTGCCTTCATCCTCGTCCCAGAGTTGCAGGTCGATACGAACCTCGGCCGGAGCAGGGCGGGGCAGGGGAGGAGCCGACGCCGGGGCCGGAGCTACCGCCAAAGGGGGGGGAGCAGGCAAAGGAGCGGGGGGGCCGTTCGGATGGAAGATATTGTCGGCCCCCAGAGCCCCGGCAAACCGAGCCGACTCGAGAAAGGCCTCGGCCGCCTGCTTCTTGGCCGTGGCGATGATCTGGTGGTTGTGATAGAGCACGTTGCCGAGAATCTCGGGGTCGGGAACGCGCTTCCCGGCCATCCGCTCGGCAAGCTCCGCATAGAGGGGTGGCTTGAGCAACGCCTGGCGGTGGAGTTGGGGCACCTCGGTCGGCTCCACCGGGTGGAGAATCGTCCGGGCCAATGGGGTCAGTCCATAGCCATCGCCGGTCAAGGTCAGCAAGCCGAACTGCCGGGCCGCACTGAGCCGCGCCGAGAATGTGTTCGTCTTGATGTTCTTATAGCCCAACGCCGAGGCGATCGCGGAGGCCGTCAGGCCGTCAAGACCAAGGCCGTCGATCGACTCGCAGAGTTTGAGGCTCTCGGCCAGGCTGACGCCGGGATAGCGCGTGCTCCGCTCGCGTTTGGAGCGATTCGAAGCCGCGGGCTGATTCTCATCGTCGATGGGATCGGACATATTCGCTCACAAACTTCGGAACACCTGGAACGCCGCGTCCCCGCCAACGCCAACGGCCTTTCACAAAGCCCGCGTCGAACCTCGCTCATGGACGTGAATCAAACAAAGGCACTCTCCGTCAATGAGCACCGGCTGCCGGGTGCCACCGGTTCTGATGAACGGAACCTGTGGCACCCCAGAGCTCGCTTTCCGGCTCAAATCGGCCTACTTCGATGGGTCCTTAGCCGGCGTCTCCTTCAACGTCTCAAGATACGCGATCAGGTCGGCAAAGTCTTGCTTGGAAAGTCCCTCGGCCAGTCCGGTCGGCATCAGCGAGACCTCGCTTCGCTTGCGGTCGTCGATCTGATCACGAGGAATCCGGATCCGCTTGGCGTCGGCATCCTCGATCTCGAGCGCCTCGGGAGTATCGCTCTTGATGATCCCGGTGAGTACCCGTCCGTCCTCCGTCGCCACCACGACCGGCTCGTAGCCCGAAGCGATCTGCGCGGAGGGGAAGAGAACGGAGGTGATCAACTCATGGCGCGGGTATTTGGCCCCGATACTCGACAGCTCAGGACCGACCGCCCCTCCCTCCTTGCCCACGGCATGACAGCGAATGCAGGCCAGGCCCTTCAAATCCTGGAAGAGCGAACGGCCTCGCTCCGCCTTCCCTTGCCCCTTCATCGCGAACGCACGAAATCCGTCAGGGTCGAACCCATCCACCGCCGGGGTCTTCAGGAAAGCATAGTCCGCTGGCGTCGCCAGCGCGACCGCGAATTGCCAGAGACCGCCACGATTGCCGCACTTGACCAGAATGCGATTCGTCCCCTCAACCAGGGAGACGTCGAACCGGCTTCGGTCATGGCGAAAACCATCGCGATCCTGAAAGTCATAGACCTGCTTACCGTTGAGCCAGACCGTGAGCGTATCGTCCGAGCCCACGACCATCGGCGCGAGCCGCTTCGACGGGCTCTGGACCTCGGCATAAGCAAACACGGCCCGGTCGTCCAGGCTCGAATAAAGCTTGTGCAAGTCGACCCGCCCTTGCTTGTCGACAAGCTTCGCCTTCTTCCAAGTCACCGGTTCGTCCTGCGCACCAACCAGAGTGGCCGTAAGGTCGACCGGTCCTTCCACCGGCACAGGGGGGGCGGCGTCGATCTCGAACGGACCGGCGAGTTGCCAGGCAGTCACCGGCTGAAGCGAGGTGTAGATCTTCCGAAGTTCCGGCACGAGCGCGGGGGGAAGCTCCCGCCGGGCAGCAAGCTGATCGAGCACCGGTGCCGCGTCGGCCTGGAGCTTAGTGAGGGCGTCGGCCGAAGCTTTGCGAAGGTCAGGGCTCTTGTCGGCGAGGCCGGCCAGATAGACCTGCAAGGCCAGCAGGTCGGGCATGGCGGCCAGGGCGACGGTCGCCTCGAACCGGGTCTCATCGGTGTTCACAGCGGCCAGCAGCGCGGGGATCGCTTCACGATCGGCCAGCGTCCCCAAGGCGACGATCGCGGCCTTGCGAACCTCGACGGCACGATCGGCCAGCAACGCCCGTAACGAGCCGTCCACTCCATCAAGTTGACCGATCTTTCCCAGGGCTTCGGCCGCAGCCGACCGAACCTCCGGCGACGAATCCCCCAACGCCTTGACGATCGATGCCACGGCAGCCTGAGCCTTGAATCTCCCCAAGGCGGCCAGCAGGCGAGCCCGCCTCGAAGGGCCGGACTCCCCGGTTTCGAGCAAGTCGAGAAGCGCATTGACAGCCAGGTCGGAGCCGATCGTCTCGACCGCCTCCAGCGCGGCGTCACGGACCGGCTCGGGCGTCCCCGGGGCCCGAATCGCGGCGATCAAGCCGGGCAACGCCTCCTTATCCTCCAAAGCGCCCAGCGCCTTGGCCACGGCCACCCGGATCGAGGTGTCGGGATCACGATCGACCAGAAGTCGCAAGGCCGGCAGCGCCTCACGATCGCGCGACTCGCGAACGGCAGTAACCGCGGCGAGACGGACCGCAACCGCCTGATCGCTCAGGAGGCTTCGAAGCGTGCCAAGCACCAGCGGGGTCTGCTCCCAGTCAACCACTTTCGCCGGAGGCTTGCCGGCTGCCGGCCGAGTCCCCCACCAGCTTCCGTCCCACGGCCTGGCCTTGCGATCCACTTGCGAGAGATACAAGACGGCCCGCGCCCGCTCTTCAACGTCCTTACGGCTGTCGTTGGCATACTCGGCGAGCGCCCGGGCAGCGTCATCCTCGTAAACCAGCTCCATCGCGGCCAGGAGACCGGCGCGAATCTTCGGGTCGTCCGAACTCAGCCCGCTCGCCGCCCCCTTCCAGTCGCCGATCCGCCTGAGTGCCTGGCGAGCGCTCAGGGCGATAAAGTCGTCGGTCGCGGCCAGCAAGGGGAGCAAAGGCCGGACCGCATCGGCATGTCCCAGCCTGCCGAGTGCAATCACCGCCTGAAGCCGGACGACCGGATCAAGGTCGTCGAGGGCTCCGATCGCCAGTGCCACGGCCGAAGGACGTGCCGGTTTGGCCGACTGGCCCAGCGCGCGAATCGCCTGAGCGCGAAGGTCCGGCTCCGACGTTTTGAGCACGACGGCCAGCCCGGCTTCAAGCGCGGCGGGTTCGGGGGCCAACGCCTCGGCGGCCCAGATTAGATGCCGCCGCGCCACGGCGGGGGTCGAGCCATCATTGAGTGCCTTGAGCACGGGTTCGAAGGCCGCGCGGCCCTTGGCAATCAGAGCGGCCTGAGCCCGCATCCGCTCGCTGAATGCAGGGTGGTCGAGCTGCTTGATCTGGTCGTCGACCGAATCCGCATCCAGGCCGCGCGGGCGGGTCTCAACCTGCCCTTTGTACGTGATGGCAAAGACACGGCCCACCTTCTCAGTCTTGCTCCCCCAGCCGCCCATCCCCCAGTCAGCCACGTAGAGTGTGCGGCCGTCGTGGGAAAGGGCCAGGTCGATCGGCCGGAAGTTGGAGAGGCCGTCGGCAACCGCGAAGTCGATCTCTTCGACGACCTTGAACGTGGCGCCGTCAGGGGCAAAGCGGAACGCATGAACCTTCCCTTTTCCCCACTCGGCCCAGAAACCGACGCCATGGTACTTCTCAGGCCAGGCATCTTCCTTATAGAGCACCGCGCCACAGGGGGAGCCACCGCCGTACTCGGCCATCCTGGGGAGATGGCGATCCGGGCGGTTGTGGTAGTCGTACGGATAGCCGTAATAGCCGCCGTCGACGTGGTGGGTCACCCGGGTCCACCAGCCAAGTCCGTCGTCGGTGTTGTCGTAGGTGAAGAGGTTGTCGCGATCGTCGAGGTTGGGTTCGAGGTGGTTGCGAGTACCGGTCGAGACCACTTCGAGCCCGGTGCCGTCGGGACGGCACCGGCAGGTTCCCCCGCCGACGATCTGGATCGTGCGTCCATCAGGGCCGGTCGCCTTGGGAATTCCCTTGTCGCCAACCGAAATATAGAGATATCCATCCATTCCAAACTGGATGCCCGAGACGATATGGTCGTTGAGCCCGCGATTGTCGGTCGGCCCCAGGTCTTTGAAAAGGTCCTTGCGGCTCTCGGCCTTGTCGTCGCCGTCGCTGTCTCGGATCACGCTGAGAAAAGGCATGTGCGAGACATAGAGCGCCCCGTCGTGCCAGGCCATGCCCTGGATGGCGCGGAAGCCGTCGGCGAAGACGACCGGATCCTTGCCGTCACGAAAGAGGAGGATCCGACCGTGGTTGGCCTCATAGGGTCCAATCTGGTCCATCGGGTCTTCGGCCACGAACAAAGCGCCATCGGGCGCGGTGCCGACCTGGCAAGGATAGAGGACCGCCGGGACGGTCGCGACCAGCCGGACTTCAAACCCTTCGGGCACCTTGGGCAGCGCCCCTGAAACTTCGGCCCCCAACCCGAGGACAAGCATAAATAAAAAAGCGGGCGGGATCCGCCTGAAACGAGCGAACGGCATAAACAGGTTTCCATCTCGGGGGGCAGGGATGAAGGCAAGTCCGGGTCAACGATACCGGCGAGCTCTGCTCTCAAATGAGGAACCAGGGGGGGAGCGCCACATTCTAACGCGGTCCAAGCCCATGATTCAAAGGGAATCAGCAGGAATCCCAGACCCTTCCGGGGCAGCGAAGGCCTCCGGTCCAAGCGAGAAAAATCAGGAAATTCTCATAAAATCCAAGCCTTGCCTGAGGACACTCCCACTCGGGAGATCCGGTTCATGACAGGGCTCGAGCCCGCTCCCCGAACATCACGCCCCGCGTCCGACCGAAATCTAGTCGAGGTCGGGCAACTCCGATCCCACGGTGAACTCCACCGAAAAATCCCAGAGTGCGTGAGCCGTGGGAAGCCTCAATGCTCACAACGGTTTGGTCTTTATGGATCCGGCCTCTTGTTCGCTTGACAGTACTCGAGCCGCTGGCCGATACTGACAAGGGTAGGCGTCCCTCCGAAGACTCCCCCTCACCTCCGGTCTGAAGCGAATCGAGCAGCAAATCGGTGAAGTGGGCAGGATGGGCGACGGGGCCCTTCGGTAACGCCAGCAAAGGCTGTTGTTGTGGAGAGACCATCAGCCATGAGCGAGCCCGCCATGTTGGCGGATCATATTGACGAACAAAGCGAAGCGATTCTCGCCGTCTGGCGGGCCACCGTTGAGCGCGACGGCGATGCCCCCGAGGTCGGACGACTGTCGCGTGCCGAGTTCAACGATCATATTCCGGACCTGCTCGAACGCTTAGGGGATCGGCTTCGGGGTCGCCCCTCCAACCTCACCGTCGAAGGGAAGTTGCACGGGACCGACCGCTGGTCTCGTGGTTACAACATCGCCGAGGTGGTCGTCGAGTTCGGGCACCTACGCACAGCGCTGACTCGGGCCACCCTCGAGTTCGCCCACCAGCACCAGTGGAACCTCGCGCAGCTCAACGCCGCGTTCGAGTCGATCAACGAGGTCCTGGATGAGGCGACCTCCGTGTCGGTCCGCCAGTTCCAGGAAGCGAGCCGAGCGGAAACGCAGAAGGCGTTGTCCGAGGTCAAAAAACGCCAGAACGCGATCGAGGACGCCTGGATCGCCGCGAAACTGGAGAAGTCAAAGCTCCGAACGATCCTCAACAGCCTCCCGCTCGCGGTCTGGGTGGTCGACGCCGAAGGAACAGTTATCGGCGTCAACGAAGAGGCCGAACGGCTCTCCATTTTCGCTCAGAAAGCGGACGTCGGTCGGACGAACGTGTATCAGCTTGGGTCGGAAAACCAGATCCTCCGCCCCGATGGCACTCCGTTCCCCCTCGAGGAACTGTCGATCCTCCGTGCTCTCCACGGTGAGTCGGCATCGCAAGAGGAGCTGATCTGGGTCATTCAAGGCGAGGCACGGACCGTCTCGATCAAGTCGGCCCCCCTGACCGATGCGGTCGGCGCAATCCTGGGTGCGGTCGCGGTCGTCCAGGACATCACCGGGCGCCGACTCGCCGAAGAGCAACTCCGCCGCGAACGCGACTTCTCCCGCACGATCACCGAGACCTTGGCCGAAGGCCTCAGCACCTTCGATCTCAATGGACGCATCACCTTCGTCAATCCGGCCGCGCTCCAGATGCTCGGGTGGACCGGCGAGGAATTGCTGGGCAAGAACATCCATGAAACCATCCACGACGAACGCCCCGATCGCACGCGGGATCCGGCCGAGGAGCATCCCATTCTCGGCGTGCTCCACACGGGCCTGACCGCGCAGGGAGATGAGGTCTTCGTCCGCAAGGACGGCTCGAAGTTTTTCGTGGCGTATACGGCCTCGCCGATCATTAGCAGCGGGCGGATCGTGGGCGTCGCCCAGGCCTTCCGAGACATCACCGAGCGCAAGCGGCTCGAAGCCCGGCTGGCGACCTCGGAGGCGCAGTTCCGGACCATCGCCGAGAAGTCGCCGGTCATGATCTGGCGGACCGATGTCGAGGGCCAATGCGACTACGTCAATCAAACCTGGCTCGACTTCCGGGGGGGTTGCGGCTCCCACCTTGACCTTGGCGAGCACTGGGCAAGTGCGGTCCACCCTGACGACCTGGAACTCTTTCAGAACAGTTACCGTGAAGCGTTCGCCCGCCGCGAACCGTTCGAGGTGACCTACCGGCTCCGACGAAGCGACGGTCAGTTCCGCTGGATCAGCGACCGAGGCACGCCGTACGCCGATGCGCAAGGGACGTTCCTCGGCTACCTCGGTTCCTGCCTCGATATCACCGAACGGATCAACCTCGAAACGTCGCTGGAGCAACAGCGCGAGCTGGCGGAAGAGGGCTCAAGGCACAAGACCCGCCTCGTCTCCGCGCTCTCGCACGATGCGCGCACGCCGCTCAACGCGGTCGTCCTGGCGGCCCAACTGCTCGAGATCCATTTCGACGGCGGCGCCGATGCCGAGGTCCAGACCTGTCTGCGGACCATCCGCCACTCGGTCCGCAACGTCCTCGACCTGCTCGGAGACCTGCTCAACCTGAGCAAGATCGACGCGGGCGCCTTGCCAGCCGAGATCTCTCGGTTCCCGCTCGAGCAGGTCCTCGCCGAGTGTGTGGCCAGCATCGAACCGCAGGCCCGGGTCAAGGGACTCAAGGTCCAGCTCGAGCCCGGCTCGCTGGCCGGTCATAGCCTCGAAACCGACCGATCAAAGCTCAAGCAGATTCTCAGCAACCTCCTCTCCAATGCCTTGCGGTACACCGAGAAGGGCCACATCCGAATCTACGGCGTACTCACGGACGACCAGATCCGGATCGCCGTCGAAGACTCGGGGATCGGGATCCGGCTGAGCGATCAGGGGCGGATCTTCGACGAGTTCGCAATCCTCGATAACCCCCAGCGGGCCGAGGGAGGAACCGGACTCGGCCTGGCGATCTGCCGACGCCTGGCGAGCCTCCTGAAGGGGGAGATCACTCTCAGGAGCACCGCCGGAGTCGGCAGCACATTCACCCTGGTCTTACCCAGCTCCGCCCTGACCTTGAACCAGCCCGCCTCCGACTACGACAATAGCTTCGAGTCTCCCGCTTCCCCCTTCGGCGCGATCCTGGTGGCCGAGGACCACGTCGACAGCCGGCAGACCCTCGCCCGAGTGCTCCGCCGCATGGGCTATCGCGTCCTCGAGGCGAGCAACGGTCGCGACGTGCTCGCAGTCGCCAAGCAGGAACGCCTGCTTGCAGTCCTCATGGACGTGAACATGCCCCTTATGGATGGCATCGAGGCCACCCTGGCCCTCCGAGCCGACGCCCAGCATCAAGGCTTGCCGATCTTCGCACTCACCGGCGACGTCACCCTGGTCAACCAGCACCGGATCGGCGAGGCCGGCGTCAATGGCTACCTGGAGAAGCCGGTGACCTGGGAAGCCCTCAAACAAGCACTCGGCACACTCGGCAATCGCGCCGAAGCCTGAGACACAAAAAAATAACGATCAGACCACATGCACAACAAACACCTGCCTTCTAGTGGGCACAACCCTCGAGAAGACAGGTTTGAGCAAAAGGGACGGCAACTCAGTGTCGGGCCATGCCCTTCGACAAAAGGATGATGATCGAGGCGGTAAGAGTGCCGAGCAGGATCACGATCAGCAAGGGCCGCCAAGGGCGAAGACGCAGGCTCTGGCGAACGATCGTTTTCAGGATCCGCCAGCCGTCGCGGAAGACCTTGAGCTTGCTAGCCGTCCCGGCGATTCGAGGGTGATACGGAACGGGAACCTCCACCGTGCGCATCTGGCGGGCCACCGCCTCACTGGCCAGTTCGGTCTCGATCTCGAACCCTTCGGAGCGAAGCGAAACGGACTGAAGGAACCGACGGCCGAAGACCCGGTATCCCGAGAGCAGGTCGCCGGGACCACGGCCGATCAGGACCCGGAAGGCCCCTCGAATCAAGACGTTGCCCAGGCCTCGGAGCGGCGTCATCGCCCCCGGCTCGGCGACCGGAATTCGTGCGCCGACGGCCATGTCGGCCGTGCCGTCGAGGATCGGTCCGAGCAGCCGACCGACCTCATCGGCCGGATAGGTGCCGTCGCCATCGATCATGACGACCGCGTCACGGTCTTGAAGATGATGGAACAACGCCTGGACGGCATATCCCTTTCCTTGGTCGCGCACATCGACAACGCGCACGCCAAGGCCACGTGCAATGTCGCCCGTGCCGTCGCTCGAGTTGTTGTCGAAGACGATCATCTCGGCATCGGGAAGAGCCGCACGCCACTGGGTGATGACCGTGGCAATCGCCGCAGCCTCGTTGTAGCAAGGGATCGCGACGGCGACACGGGGCGAATGGGCGTTGGTCGGCTCGTTCAAGATCGTCTTCCGAAGGCGGCCGTGGGAGGGGATGAAACCTTCTCAATGATCTCAAAAGATACCATGCCGGGCCGCGAGCAAAAGGAAACGCAACCGCATCGACTCCAGTTCGTCAGCGCCGGTGCCTCCGCCTTTTGAGAACGAAGGCACCGGCCGAAAAGAACCGACCCAATATCCCCTGATCAACGCGTCGAGGGCCTCGACTCCTCCGCGCTGAACTCGACCGGCCGATCGGCGACGAGCGTTGTCACCAGGGCAGCGTTCGGATTGCCCGCCGTGCGAATCAAGAGGTCACTCGCGCCTTTGGGAATCCGGACGAAGACGGATCGAGGCTGATTCTCCTGGGCCTTGGGAAGCTCCAGTTCCTTGCCGTTGAACCAGACCTTGAGATCGCCCTTGGTTTCGAGCACAAGCTGGGCATCCTGCTCGACCGGCGAACCGACCGGAGCGTGCAGGTAGACCACCTGCTTGGGATCGTCGCCGGCAAGCGTCGACAGGTCGGCACGTCCTTCGGCGTTGGCATCGAGCCGGCGCCAGGAGAGCTTGCGGCCGTCGGGGCCGGTCACCGTTTCTCTGAGGTTGATCTTCACGTTGGGATCGAACGCAGGGGAACCGCTGTTCGTGTCGGCCAAGGGGCCGATCACCTGGTACTGGCCCACGATGCTCACCGGCTGCCGCAAGGTGGTGAGAAAGGCGAGCAAGTCGACCAGATCCTGATCCCCCATCGTCTCGGCCAAACCTTCCGGCATCAAGGAGACGTCGCTGCTGGAGCGATCGTCGATGTCGCCGGGGCGGATTGAGATCCGCTTCGCTTCGGCCGTTTTGAGAACGAGACGATCCGGACCATCCTCGACAGGGAGGCCGGTGAAGACCTGGCCGTCCTTGGTCGCGACCACCGCCGTCTTGTAGTTGTAGCCGATCGCCGCGCTCGGGTTGAGAATCGAACGCAGTAGCTCGTCCTTGCCGTACTTGGTGCCGATCGTCGAGAGGTCGGGCCCAACCCAATCCCCGCGACCTTGCACGCGATGGCAGCCACCGCAACTGACCAGCCCATTCCCCTCTTGGCCCCGGAAGAAGACGTCACGACCACGGTCGGCCCGGCCATCGCGACGGATCAGGTCCCCGAACGGGGGGAGGGGCCGGCCGGACTTGGTCTTGGGGAGCGGCAGGATCTTCGACGCCTCGTCACGGATCTTGCCGTCGACGTGGGAATTGACGACGGTCGTGGCCTCGGTTTTGAGGTCAGCGGGAAGCTTGTCCTCACGGGCCAAAGCCAGAACGCGCCGGCCCCCTTCGCTGGTCCGGGCAAACGTGCGGAGCGCTTCGCGGCGCAGGCCGAGGGGATAATCGTTGGCCACGATCAGGTCGGCGAGCCGCCGGTTCGCATCGCCCAGTTTCGGCAGGGTCCGGACGGCCGCCTCGGCCGAACTGTTGGAATGGTTCTTCCCTTTGGTCTCGGCGATCAGCTCGTCGAAGAACTCGCCGACGCGAGGCGGATTGAGCTGGCCGAGGGCCTCGACCGCAGCCACCCGGACTTCGTCCGACGCCTTCGGATTCCGCGCCTGGCTCTTGATCTCATCGGCGAACCGGCCGTCACCGGTCGCGGCAGCCGCCTGCATCGCCGACGGCCGCGTCAAAGGATCGCCCAGCGCGGTTTGGATGACTTGCAGGACCTTCGGGTTCGCTCGCGCAGCCGCCCAGTTCCCCCCGAGCTTGCGCCCGAGCAACTCCAAGACCTGCCGCTTGCGAATTGAGTCGTTGGACTCGGCCGCCAAGCTGGCCAACGCCTCGGCCCCGGCAGGGTCGTTGATCTGCATTACGACGTCGTCGGCCGCCTGCTGCAACTCGGGGCTGTCCAGCTTGGGAGAGATCCGGGCAAGCAAGGGAAGGACCGCCGGCTGATGGATCCGCCAGGCGAGTCCAAGCGTCTTGCTCAAAGCCGAGGCGGGAAGGTCCTTCGTGCCGGCCACGAGATAGGCCTCATTGCGGTCGACCGGGAAATAAGGGGGGAGCGCCACTTGCCTCGTGTCGTCGGAAGTGAGGTCGCCGTACAGGGTGCCATCGAACAGGCTCTCGAGGAAGGCTTGATCGCGCCCTCCCAGGGCCAGCCCGAGCGCTTCGAGGTACCAGCGGTCCTGACCATCCCAGGTTCGCGCCAAAGTTTTGAGCGCGTCGCCAACCTGGCCCGTCGGCAGGTTCCGCAACGCGAGAATCAGTTCACGACGCACCCCGGCGTCGGGGTCAGCCGCCAACGGCAAGAGTGCCTCGAGATGTGCCGAGGCAGGAGCAGGGAGCTTCGCCGCCTGGTCCTTGTACTCGACGCGGCCGTTGTCGCGATCGTCACGGCCCAGGATCCGGACCGCCTGTTCACGGATTCGCGGGTCGCGGTCCTTCAACGCGTCCTCGGCCGCCTTGTCTCCGACGATCGCGTGAAGCACCCAGAGGGCGCGGGCACGCTCGAACGGCTGGCCAGCCGAGAACAGGTTCACGAGAGCCGTGACGGCCTCTTGTTTCGGGTCAAGCTGCTTCGCGCCTTCGGGCTTGTTGGGATCGACCGGCTTGGCGTTCGGGTCGCCGGCCTTGGCGTACTCGATAAGTCCGCGACGGGCGGCGTCCTGGGCCGCGACCACGGGGGACTTGAGGGCTTCGATCAGGCCATGCACGGTCCCGAAATCAGGCTTGGCGGCCTTCGCCTTGGCACCGATCGGCCTGACGCGATAGATCCGCCCTGTATCCTGATCCTTGAACGCGTGCCCGCCGACTCCGGCGTCGTACCAGTCGGCAACGAAGACCGAACCGTCGGGGGCGGCCGTCATGTCGACGGGGCGGAACCAGGGGTCATCGCTGCCGAGGAAGACCTTGTACTCCGTACGAAACGAAGCGCCATGGCGGCTCAACGGGAAGAAGTTGATCTGTCGCGTGCCGGCGTCGGCTTCGAGGACGGCCCCTTCGTATTCCTTGGGGAAGAGTTTTCCTTCGTAGACCATGATCCCGCAAGGGCTGCCGTTCCCGGTGCCGACCAGCTTCGGCACAGTGCCGGGCACTTCCTCGCCCCAGTGCCGAGGGCTTCCCGGGGTCCGGTAGCCATACTGGCCGCCGTCCATCACCCAGATCACCCGACTGCCACGGTTGCCGTCGTCGTCGTTGTCGCTGGTGAAGATGTTGCCGAACGCGTTCAGGCTGGTTTCGTAGTTGTTGCGCTGGCGATCGGCAAGGACCTCGAACTGGGTGCCGTCGCGGTTCACGCGGAGAGTATTCGCAAGCTGGTCGCTCGAGACGTGGCGACCGCTCTTGTCGACGACGTCGAAGTTCTGGGGCCTCTCGGTATGGTCTTGTTGGACCGAGCAGCAGCCGTCACCGTGGGTGAAGTAAAGTTTGCCGTCGAGGCCGAGCACCATCCCGTGGACACCGTGGTCGGAGTCCACACCGCCGAACCCGGTCAGAAGCGGATAGCGTTTGTCGGCCTTGTCATCGCCATCGGTATCTTCGAGCACGAGCAGGTCGGGGCTGTTGCCGATGTAGACCTTGCACCCCTTGTACTTGCCGTCTTTCCCATAGTGCTCTTCCACGGCTAAGCCCATGGGCACCGGGTAGATATGATCGGCGAAGACGGTGACTTTATCGGCCTTACCATCGCCATCGGTATCTTCGAGGATCTTGATTCGATCGGCCTCGTCGATTTTCTTCAGGCCGGTATTGCGAGCGCGGTGGAGACGGTAATTGAGTCCTTCGGTGACCCAGACCCGGCCGCGCGAATCGACATCCATATTGGTCGGGTTGTTGACCAAGGGCTCGGACGCCCAGAGGGTCGCCTCCAGTCCTTCGGCCGGCTTGAGCTTGCGGGCCGATTCTACCGGACTGACCTGGGCAAAGCCGACGAGGGGGCCGCTGAGCATGAGTGCCCAGACCCCGAGCCCCGCCCAACGGGCGAGCCTGGTGCGCGGCGGGTTGCGATGCGACATCGGCGACGGCTCCTGATCGGTGGGCGAAGCGGGCGAGGACACCCGGTCCCCGGCCGGATTCGACCGTTGGCTGCGAATTTCACGGAAAAGGAATCTCTGGTAGAGCAACTCCAGCGGATTGGCCTGGCCTGCACATTGTGTCGCGCGAGACGGGGGCCGTCCAGCCTCTTGCCCGGCGGGGCGACGTCGAGAAAAAGGACGTCCCGATCGGCAAGCGGCATGAAATCGTCGTTCTCTCTGACTCTGGCAGGCCGGCCTCTGGTTTCGGTCTCAATGTTGAGGAGACAACCCGTTAGAATAGAATTGAGGATTCCGAAAAGAAGAGGTGGACGCGAGGCCCCCTTTTGGCTCGTGTTTTGGGCATGGAATGTGTGGGCGGGAGGCGAAATGGCAAACTGGAAGTCGATCTCAGCGCACCTTTTGACGGCGACGATGACGCTGGCCATGGTGGCTCTGCTCTTCGGTGGACGACTCGGAGCGCAGCGACAACCCGCCGTCAATCAAATCCCCGGCTTTCGTCGACTCGAGGTACCGGTCACACCGAAGCCCGCCCGCCCCGGGGATTACCAGTTGCCCGCTGTCCCCTCACTCACCATCCCGCCCGAACTGCTCAAGAATGCCGATGCGGACGAGCAGATCAACATCCGAGTCTATCAAGGGGTCAATCGTAGTGTCGTCAACATCACGACGGCATCCGAGGCAACCGGGATCTTCGGCGACGAGACGTCGAGCGGCACCGGCTCCGGGTTCGTCATCGACACTCAGGGACATATCCTGACCAACTACCATGTCGTCGAGGACGCCGAGTCGGTTCAGGTGACCCTCTACGACGGCACCACGCACGAGGCCCGCGTGATCGGCGCCGACGCGTCAAACGATGTGGCGATCGTGAAGATCCAGGCCAAGGCCGCCGACCTTTACCCGGTGGCCCTGGGCGACTCATCGGGCCTGCTCGTGGGGCAGAAAATCCTCGCACTCGGCAACCCGTTCGGACTCGAGCGGACACTCACCACGGGGATCATCAGTAGCCTCGACCGGTCCTTGCAAGCCAAGAACGGGCGGATGATCAAGGGGATCATTCAGACCGACGCGGCAATTAACCCCGGCAATTCGGGGGGACCGCTCTTGAACACACGCGGGCAGGTGATCGGCATGAACACAGCGATCATGAGCCAGGTCGGGCAATCGGCCGGGATCAGCTTCGCGGTACCGATCAATGCGATCGCACGAATCATCAAGCCGCTGATCGAGCACGGCCGGGTAATCCGCGCCGACCTCGGGATCACTCGCGTCTTCACGACCAACGAGGGCCTGGTCGTCCTCGGACTCGTCGAGGATGGTCCCGCCGAACGAGCCGGGATCCATCCGATCCAGGTAAAAGTCGTTCGCTACGGTGGGGCTTTGGTCCGCAAACTCGACCCCGAATCGGCCGATATCCTGGTGGCGATCGACGGCAAGCCGGTCCACAACGTCGACGAGTTGCTGACCGAGGTCGAGTCTCACGCCCCCGGCCAGGTGGCCAAGGTCACCGTACTCCGGGGCGGTCGCACCGTCGAGATTCGGGTGACGCTCGGCCAGTCGTAACGAGGCTCATCAGTCCTTGCGAGCCACGGCCTTGAACTCGGGAGCGGCGTCGAACGGGTCAGTCACCGTCTCGATCAGGCTGTTGTCGTGAACCAAGGTTCCGGCCCGCCCCACGAAGAAAGACTGCCCTTCGGCCACTTGCAGGTTGAAAACCGGCTGGATCTGATCGGTGTTCACTGATCGAACCGTGGCCCGACCGTCGAGGGTGCGCACAGTATCGCCGGGCTTCAACTCACGAGCCATCGTCCAGCCACGGCCCGCCTTCCAGAAGCGATGGATCCCGGTCACGACGATCGACTCATCGCCCAGGTCAACCCGGAGCGTCTGATTGGGCGGGTTGTGGAAAACTGCTACGATCGGCTGGTAGCTAAGCCGGCCGGTCGTCGTGTCTTGAGCGAGAACCTGGTCGCCGGCCAGCAGGCTCTCGATGGGCCGAGATCCGGCCAGGGTTGAGACCAGTGTTCCACTCCCGAAACAGGAGTGTCCCAACCGAACGGCACCAACCGGGACACCATTCGCGATGATCGGAGCCGCTTGCGGTTGGAAATCCAGGGGCACCTGTTCCGTGATCGTCGGGGTTTCTTGCGAGGCTTTCTGGGGAACGTAGGCGTAACCACGAAGGTCGACGGCCCATTTCTTCCAGTTCTCAGGATCCTCGCCAAGATCGCCCCCAGCGACGTTTCTGAGAATCGAGACGACTCGATCATTGAGCTGAACGATCGGCGCGTTGTACTGCTTGATCGAGGCGACGTCACTCTCAAGCTTTCGCTCGGCCAGTTGAGCCGCAGCCTGCGCTTCGAGTGCCATCTCGCCCACCGGAATCAGAGCCATGCGCGGCATGACCAAAGCTACAGTTTCGCGATCCGCGGTGGGGGCACGGGCGATGTTACCGTTAAGGATCGGTATGAACTGCTCATTCTCATTCTTGCCCACGTTCTCAAACAATTGCTGAAGGCGTCGGGTTTCCTCGGCGCCAAAGCGATGACTTGGGATGAACGCCAAGGACTGCTTGAGATCGGAGGCAGCCTCCATCCCCATGAACGACCGGGCCTTCTCTAGCGACATTGGCTCTGTTCGGGTAAACCCGAGAAAACGAGTGGCGACGGGCAATCCCGAGTCGCCAAAGCCGAGTTGATCGCCAGGTTGGAGTGTCGGGCCGGCCGGGGAACTGTAGAGCCGCTTGACGTTGAACTGGACTCCTTCGACAAAGAGCTCACCCGGCGAGCCCGGGCCGCCAACGGGCCGGACTTCGTACTTGACCGGTTTCCGCAAGAGGTCGGCGAGCCATCCGGCGAAGTCACGCGGGTCGCGTCTCACAAGGGTCTCGGCCGCCGCCCGACGCACCTCGGCGAATCGGCTCCCGACCGCGAGCACCGCCAAGGCATGCGATGCCCCTGCCGAATCGATCTGGCCGAGGAGCCGGACCGCGACGCTCTGATTCGCTTCCCCCTTACTGAAGACCCGGCAGATCGTCGGCACCGCGCGTGGGTCCGTCACTTGAGCCAGGGTGTCTTCAGCCTCGACCTGGCGGCTCTTGCCTGTAAGATCTCCCCTCGCTCGTTCAAGAACCGGCTTCCAGCGGGCGTCGGCCTCTTTCTGCCGCTTGCTCTCGGCCCCCTCGGCAGCGATCTGCCCGGCACTGGTCCAATGCCCGTCGACCTTCTTATACCCCAGCCGTTTCCAGGCGTTCACACGAGTGGGGTCCAGTGCAGTGACCGCCATCAAGTGGGCATGAGCTTGGCTCTTTAAACCATTCTCCTCGCACCAGAGCGTCAGTTTCCACTGCCCGTCCGCCGTCTGCGGAGCCTGGAGCCGCCTCTCGTGATAGCGATCGAGATTGGCCTTGAACTCGTCATCTGCCTCGACCGACCGGCCGACCGCCTCGGGCCGCTGCCAACGCCCCTGGTACGCCACCAACCCCATCAGCCCCCGCGCCGTCGCGTTCTTCGGATCGGTCATCACGGCAATCGCCAGATGTTTGATCCGCTCCGCCTGAAGACCGTGCGCCTCACACCAGAGCGCCAGCTTGATATGGGCCTCGGCATCGTGCCCGGCCGTCGCCTTGGCCGCCTCATAAGAGGCGAGTTCGCCCTCCGTGTGGGCGAGAATTGCGGGGGCCGCTGCAAGCCACCCTGTGCAGATCAAGAGGGCGGAGATCATCGTCGTGACTCCGAAGGGGCAGGGGAGAGAGGCCATCCCTAATATCCTAGTGGGCCATTGGGCTTACCGATAGCCATAAGTTAGATAGAGGGCCCCGGAGGCATGCCGACGATTCGATGACGCCGCTCCCCCTGACGCTGCCGGCATGCGGCCCGCTTCCCCCTCCACACAAACGGCGTCGGTGCCGCCGGGGCCAAGACCTTGGTCGTGATTCTCGTCCCGATTTTAAATAAATAATTCCAAATACACCAAAAAAACCAGAGTCACCAGGAGTGGGGATCAGGGCGTCGCGTCCGTGAAGCGGGCCAGTAAGCGGACCGCTTTGCCGTTGCGCAGCATTGGGATAACCACAGCGCAAAGCACGCCCCGTGTGCTCGCAAAGGAACACCGCGTATAGGCTGGCCCCACTCGCGATTCCCCCTCATACGGGGTTAGCGAGACTCAGGACGCATCAGACTTGGCCCGGTACTGTTCGTCGCTGACCTTTTCCAGCCAATCAACGACCTTACCATCAAGCTGTTCTTGGATAGCGATGTGGGTCATGGCCGTGGTCGCCTTGGCTCCATGCCAATGCTTCACGCCTGGCGGGAACCAGACCACGTCGCCGGGATGGACTTCCTCGACTGGGCCGCCCTCCCGCTGGACCCAGCCGCAACCGGCCGTGATGATCAGGGTCTGCCCAAGCGGGTGAGTATGCCACGCCGTGCGAGCCCCGGGTTCGAACGTGACGCTGGCACCCGCCGCCCGTGCCGGAGCGTGTGCCTGGAACAGCGGGTCGACGCGGACCGTACCGGTAAACCAGTTGGCTGACCCTTTGCTGGAAGGCTGTGAGCCAATTCTTTTGATTTCCATGTGAACCTCCGGATGTTGAGAGAGGGAGACGCCGACAGCAACGCGAGTCAACCATGGTGTCGCAGCCAACCCCAACCCCGCAGTAAGGAAGTGGCGGCGGTCCAACATAGCGGGACAGCGGTCGCTGTCGTAACCGTCAGAGTCAGCCATCCAAAGTTGCCCCGTTCGCATATATGATGCACGGCTTCCAGGCAAGGAGCCACGCGAGGGCAACCTGGGCGGGCATTGCCTTCTTCCGCTCGGCGATGGTGCCGAGCCAATCAACCAGGGCCTGATTCGCCTTCAATATTTGCCACTCCTTCGACGTGGCATCGGGGAGTCTTACCCGTCCCTTCCCTATCCCGACCTCCGGCTATTCAATTAAAGGCCAACGGCCCGGAGACGGAAAGGAACGTTCCTCCAAAAGGTTTGCCTAATCCTATTCAGGGGTGGGGAATCTATTCGCAGAATGACAAATCTTGTAACTTAATCCTCTGGAAACCTAAGTGAGACTGGAGGACAAG
Organism: Singulisphaera acidiphila DSM 18658; assembly: GCF_000242455.2. Lineage (GTDB taxonomy): Bacteria > Planctomycetota > Planctomycetia > Isosphaerales > Isosphaeraceae > Singulisphaera > Singulisphaera acidiphila. The sequence continues at coordinate 1,369,793 of NC_019892.1, read as the reverse complement.
ATGGAAGGGCAGCTAGACACTCACAAGCGGCTCGCCAGCCTCCTCAATAAGGTGGCCGTGCACGAGGGGGTGCATCGTACGCTCGTCGAGGGCGTGGAGGTGGCCCGCATCTCAAAGCCATCACCCAGGGCCCCGATGGTCTATCAGCCGAATATCATCGTCCTCGGCCAGGGCCGAAAGCGGGCCTATCTCGGCGACGAGGTCTACTCCTACGACGCATTCAATTATCTCACACTGTCGGTGCCAATTCCGGCGGATTGCGAGACAGAGGCCAGCCCGGAGGAGCCGTTACTCCTCGTCGCCATCAACGTCCAGCCGACGATGCTCGGCGAGATGCTGCTTGAGATGGACGAGTCCTTGCCGCCGGTCGGCCCAACGCCAAGGGGCATCTCGACGACCCCAATGAGCGAGGAGTTGGGCGGGGCCGTTATCCGGCTCCTCGAGTGCCTCAAAACCCCGCTCGACAGCCGCATACTCGGCCGTCAGACCGTCCGAGAAATCGTCTATCGCGTGCTTTGCGGTGAGCAAGGCAACTCGCTGCGTGCCCTGGCCAGCCGGGATGACCATTTCGCCCGCATCGCCCGGGTCCTGAAGCACATCCACGCCGAATACGCGAAGCCGCTCGGCGCCGAGGAGATGGCCAAGAAGGCGGGTATGAGCATCGCGGCCTTCCACCATCACTTCAAGCTGGTGACGGCCAACTCGCCGCTCCAGTACCTCAAGCGAATCCGCTTAGACCATGCAAGGCGGCTGATGGTCCACGATGGCTATAACGCGGGTATCGCCGCGAGGGCGGTCGGGTACGAAAGCTCGTCGCAGTTCAGCCGGGAGTTCAAACGGCTCTTCGGAATGACGCCGGTTGAGGAGGCCGAGCAGACGCGGGCACGACTCGTGGCCGACTGAGTTCCCTTCGGCTTCGAGGAGCAGGCTGCCGTGACAGGAGCGGCTCATGCCCGTGGACAAGGTTATGAGCCGCCTAACCGAATGATCGTGAGAACGCTTCGCGCTCTTGCTCAGCGAAAGCAGAGGAATCAGGGGGTATCGGTTCATTCACCGTATGGCCTGGGTTTTTTGTTGACTTACATACTGGTGCCTGCTAACACTCATATGATAGTGCACAAGGCTCCGTTAAGTTGCTCGCTCTTTGCATGTCGAGCCATCCGAGGAACAAAACAAGTGCGAATTAACAGCATTTCAAGAACTGCCATTATTATCACGACATGTTCCGCAACGATTTGTCTGCCGGTAGCCATAGCTTCCGTCGCGACAAGCCTGAGTGTCAATCGCGTGATCGTCCCAGTTGGGCAATCGCAGAGGTTCACGGTCAAATATGATGTCACCAAAGACGGCTTCCCTGCCTCTCATGATTGGTTCAAAATAGAGCCAATCCACTCTACGCTAACGCAACTCGGACCGGCTTCTGATGATGTATTTTTCAATTGGTCCTATCCTGGAGCCAGAACCGTTGGATGCTACGTCACATACATGCCGGACCCTGGAGCCCCGCCCAACAACATAGTCACGACGGCTGTTAATGTCTTACCTCCAGATACAGAGACCTTCCAACCATTTGGAATTGGAGCACCTGTCGCCCTCGGAATAGCAAATCATACGATCATTTCGTCGGTATGGACGTGCGGGAGCGAGTGGGTAATCATGGATGCAAGCACTACGGCTGAGGAGAAACTGTTTTACGAGCAAGGCGGCGTTGTTCCTGCTGATGACTTCGTCGACTGGGCTCCAGGAACTCCTGGCACGTGGAATTTCACAATCGACATACTTCAGGATAGCAAGTCGTACGATCAAAATGCTGCGCAATTCGCTACTTACGGCCCCAACCAATTCATCATGTCGTATTGGCAGAAGAATCGCCTAAAATATTTGCGTGAAGATGGGAGCTGGGGGTATGCCGAAGGCCCATCGCGTCATTGGGGTAGACAAAAAGTCACCAACCCCAATGACCCGACTGGACTGTATTGGGAGCTTGTTGACTTGGGCCACTTAGGGACACCGGCGCCTGCGGGCTTTTGACAGCCCTTCTCTTCCGCAAACTTGGGAGTTTGGGTATAGTGGCGAGTTGGAGGAACCTATGATTACGAAGCAAGTATCGTTCTTCGCGATTTCCTTATCTCTTGGCCTTGGGCTAACCTTGGCCTTTGCGGCGAAGCCACGAAAGAAGGTGGGGCGTCCGCAAACAACGCAACGGGCCAGCGTGTTGGCCGGTCGGCCGATGAGGTTGGCTGATAGAAACCCAGACAAGCCTACTCGAGAGCAGCTTGTCAAAAAAGCGACTCTCGCGTTTCAGAACAAGCCCTTTGAGGGTATCTCGATCCAGCCAAATCTGAAGGCCACCGGGGATGATCTGGAGGTTCAGCGCACGATCGCGACGCTACTTAACAAGGCAGACGCATCGCCTCCATCACGCCTCGACCACTTCGCATGGCTGAAACGTCCGGAACTTCGGCAAACCGGCTGGCGCGGACTAATCCAGTCTGTGACGCCAACCTCCGGTGGCTGGTATGTGAAGGTCGCCATTCGGCCTAACCTTGATCACATGGGGGCCATGAGAAGAATCGTAACAAGCGACTGCTTCTTTGAAACTTACTTCTTTGACGGTCAAAACATTCGGTACGTCGCCGGTGAGTCTCCTCCCTCATCTGCTCAAGCTCTTATGATGGACTGACAGACAAGGCGAAGAAGAACGAAAAGAGTGCGGGGCTCACTCCAGTAGGCAGCAGCACTCATACCGCGAGAACCGCCCGGGTTTCGACGGCTCTCCCGCACTTTTGATGATTCCCAAGCGTAGGCAGGTTATCCCCTCTTCGCCTGAATTCACTGCTCCCCTCTCTTATTCTTATTAGGATGCCTTTTTTACTCCTGTTCCAACTTCCGCACGCTCCCATCGGCAGTCGCCTGGTCAGGACCGACTTCGATGGTGTTGCCTTGGCTCTCGGGATCGCAACGACGAATCCGAACGCATCCTGTCCTGCCTGCGGTCACGAGAATTGGCGTGTGCACAGCCGTTACTGTCGCTGTCTCGCCAAGGAACCCGTTTTCGGACATCGTGTTCGCCTCAGGATGACCGGCCGCCGATTTCTCTGTCCCAGTTCGGGGTGCCCGCACCGCATCTTCGCCGAGCCGCTCCACGGCTTCGCGACCAGGTATGCTCGCACGATCAACCGACTCGCCCAGGCTCATCTCGCCATCGGCTCGGCCTTGGGGGGGAAGCCGGAGCGAGGCTGGCGGAGAAGACTGCCGTGCCGACCAGCACCGATACGTTGCTTCGACGCGTCAAGCAGGCGGGGGCATCGGTCCTCGGGTGCCCCACGATTCGTCGGCATCGACGGCTGAGCCTGGTGTAAAGGACCGCGATACGGCACCATCGTTGTCGGCTTCGAGAAGAGCGACGTCATCGATCTCTTGCCGGATTGCGATGCCGCAACTGTCAGTATGTGGATAAAGGCTCATCCCGACGTTGGATGCCACACACTTCCCAGTGAAGCCTGACCTTCCGAAACAGACACTCAGTTTGACTTTTGCCGTTTTGACGACCTTGTCGTGCCAGCGCGCACCCTGATCCGAGGAGACCCCTTGCGACGGCGTCTCGGACCGGGCTTTTGAGCGTGGCAAGCGACTTGGCGGGGGTTCAGGCCGCGGGGGCAAGGCCGTTGAGCAGGAGTTGCCGGAATCCGGGCGTGAGCTTTTGGAACACCACGCGATCACCAGGGATCGCCAAAACCCATTCCAGCCACAACCAGCGGCGGACCGCCGTGATCGCATCCGAGAACGTTACATCACATTTGCCCGGCCAGTCCACGCCGCCGACCCGCGACCCGCGTCTCGGCAATCGGGAGTAAAGCCAGGTCACCAGGGTATACAGTCCGAACAGGCAGGGACCCACGCGCAGGACCGTGTCTCGACTCCAGCCACGCGTCGTCTCCATGCGGAGGTAAGAGCGAATTTCCTCCAGGGCCAGCGCGTATAACTGTGCGGCCTGAGTAGTCTGGCGCGACAGACCGTGGCTCGTTATCTTTGAATCGGTCCTCGTGAATCGGCTTACTGCACTCCGGGTGTGCGGAGGCCGACACCGACCGATCCCAGGATGCCTCCCATGGCCAAGCCCGTCGATGTCGGCTCCATCGGCTCTTATTTCGAATCGCTCTCCGATCCCCGCCACGCACGCAATCGTCGGCACTTGATGGTCGATATCGCTGTCATCGCGGTCTGCGCCGTCATCTGCGGATGCGATGGCCCTACCGCCATTCATCGCTGGGCCAAGAATCGTGAGTCCTGGCTGGCCCTGCATCTGGCCCTGCCCAACGGCATCCCCTCACGGGATTGCATCCGACGCTTGCTCATGGCGCTGAAACCCGAAGCCTTTCAACGCTGCTTCCAGGACTGGATCTGCGACGCGATCCCCGCCGACACTGAGAACTCCCGCCGACACGTCGCTATCGACGGCAAAGCCTGTCGCGGATCGCACGATGCGGCCAAAGGTCTTGGCAATCTGCACATTGTCAGCGCCTGGGCCAGCGAGCAGGGCATTGCGCTGGGTCAGGTGGCCACCGACGCCAAGTCCAACGAGATCACAGCCATCCCAAAACTTCTCGAGCAGATTGACCTCACGGATACGCTCATCACGATCGACGCGATGGGCTGCCAGAAAGCGATTGTCGAGCAGATCGTTGACGGTGGCGGCGACTGCGTGATCGCCGTCAAAGACAATCAGCCGAAGCTCGCAACCGCGATCCAAGCGTTCTTCCTCGACCACCTGGAACGCGATCTCGAGGACCTCCACTATCGATACGACGAGACCCGTGATGCCGGGCACGGCCGCATCGACGAGCGTTCCTATTATCTGGTCAAGGTGCCGACTGATTTCGCGCCGCTGAAGGATTGGCCCTGGATCAAGGCAATTGGCTATGCGGTGCGAATCACGCAGCATGCCGATGGGACGGAGTCGGACGAGGTGCGTTACTATCTCAGCAGCCACTATCTGAGCGGCAAGCGTTTCGGCGAAGCGGTCCGCGGTCACTGGAGTATCGAGTCGATGCACTGGGTACTCGATGTGAACTTTCGCGAAGATGAGCACCGCACTCGCGAGCGGACTTTGGGGAACAACTTGAGCTGGCTTCGGCGGTTCGCCGTGACGCTGCTGAAGCGTCATCCCGACAAGGATAGCCTACGTGGAAAGATGATGTCCTGTATGATTAATACGGACTACCTCACGCAAGTCCTTTCACTACAGCGTGTTTGATATGCGCTGGCCCTGGAATTTCCTCGAAGGTGGTCTCGATGTTCCACCGCGCGGTGTAGGTCTCGATCAGCGACGTGACGCTCATCGTGGCGTCGGTCGTGAAGAAATATCCATCCCGGTGCGTGCCGTCCCGGTCGTGGACGAAGACCCAGCGCACGTTCACCAGGGGACGTCCTCCCTTGTACCAGAGTCCGGTCCCCGTCACGGTCTCGACACGACGTCGGCCGCCGCCGTACCAGGCGACTTCCAGGGCCTGTCGTTGCTGGCTCACCTTGACGACTTCCGCCGGGCCGGGCAACTTCGCTCCCTTAACCCGAGGACGTCCCAGGCCCGCGTATTGCGGTGGTGGCTCGACCAGGTTGGCATCGGGGTAAAACAAGCTGACGAGGGTCAGCCGCTTCGGGGTCCGTGCGGCCAGTTCCGCCAACTCGTGGGTCGCATAGCCGCCGTCGGCGGTGACGACCAGGGTCCGATCAGGGAACCATCGCATCAAGACACGAACCAACTGGCCGAGCAATTGGGGCGGTGTTTTGTGCCGTCGGCCGCACTTCGCGTTATCCTCCTTGGTTCGATACAGCGCGATCAACAGCGGCAAGGCCCAGCGTCGCGTGGCCCAGGGGACGGGGACGAGCAGGGCCAAGACGACCCACTTATGCCCCCAGCGGAACGCGGTGTAGGTGTGAGTCGAGCGAACCGGGTCGCGATGGCGTCCCTTACCGTAGACATGAGGGCCGGGATGCTCGGTGACTGTGTCGTCACCCGCCAGGAGGATCGGCCCGTGCGGCACGAAACTGGCGAGGACCGTGGCGATGTAGCGGCGAGCCAGGGCGGCGAGCGACCATCGGTCGCGCGAGAAGACGCGGTGATAGCTGCTGGGGTGCCCGGGCGCCAGGGTGCCCAGGACACGGAGCAGGTTGTTGATCGTGCGTCCGCCCAGAGTCAGGATCGCGGCCAGGGCCAGGAGGATGAACCGGCGATGGGCCGCCCGCGAGAAGGCGGGTTCGAGGGGGTCAAGAACGGTGCGGACCTGCTTGGGGAGTTGCTCGTGAATTCGTTCGAGCCTTCGCCGTGTGGCCCGCGCCTTGCGAGCCTGTCGCCGCCGGTTGGTCCGCAACCGCAAGCGAAGTTGCTTCACGGAGAGTCGCGCGCGAGTCCGATCGGTTAAACTGGTCATGGCGGCCTTCTTGTGTGCGAGGAAGGGCTCTGTGCATACCCCTCATTGCACCAGGGAGGCTCGCCACATTTGTATCCCAAAACGGCAAAAGTCAAGCTCAGCGAAAGCAAAGGAATCAGGGGGTGTCGGTTCATTCGCAGTGTGGTTGACGAATGAATCCTCGCCCGTAGTCACTCCTCTGAGTACGGTGAGAGGGCCGAGCCCTCGATCCTGAAATCAAGGTGTCCGCGATCGGGGACGGCCTCGTCCCACGCTCGACGTCGAGCGATTCGCTTACTTGATGATCGCCTTGGGGGCGGAGCCGTTGCCTGCGTTAGCGCTTGGGTTGCCGGCACCCGCGCTGGGCTCGAGGCCGATGATCCGGCTCTTGGGGCTGCTCCGATCGACAATGACGGGCCCCGACTCGGTGGTTTCAACCGCACCGATGTTGCCAAGAGTGTCGGCCACTTCGATCCGGATTTGGATCCGTGGCGGAATGTTGGGGGGAACGTTCCAGATATATCGACCGGTATTCGCCATGGGGGGAGCAATCTGCTGCCAGTTGTCCCCAGCGTGATCGGCTCGCCACGAGAGCGTGATCGGGCGGGGACCAAGGTGAAAGTCCGTGGCCCGCCAATCGATCGCGACTTTTCCAATATGCTGACCGGTGCCCACCACAGGGGGCCTGAGCATAACCACCGACGGGGGAGTACTGTCGACCTCGACCCAGATCTGGGGCGACTCGCCGGGGCCCGGGGGACGGTCGCCCTGACCCGCCGCCGAGCGGGCAACGAGGCAGAGGCCGAAGGTTCCCTCGCCCGGGAGGACGACCTCGATGGGAGAGACCTTGTCCTGGTCCTCGGCCCCCAAGATCCAGGTCCGACCGCCGTCCTCGCTGACGTAAAGCTCCACCGTATTCGGGCCGTTAGGACCGGCGTCGTCGACAGCGTATTGCAAGGAGAAATTGCGGTCTTTGACCAGCAACGATCGGCTCGGTCCTGCCGCCACCCCTTTTGACACGGAACCTTGGGGAGACTCGACGGCTCCGTCCGGCGAAACCGGGAACGGATTCGGATCATTGGCAACGGGCGCAGGCACATTCCGCGGCACCGGCGTGTTCCGCTTCGACACGCGAGTCGGCGGCGGAAAGACATCCCGCGACTCGGACGATCGGGAATTGGACGCAGGCGGCGGGAAGCTCGAGTCCGAGGACAGTGGCGGCGGAGCCAAGAATTCCGCATTCTCGCTCGCGGCCAGACTGGGATTGCTCGGGGTTCCTTCGTTCAGCGTGATCGTTTTCTCGGCGATATTGCCGGCGCGATCCTCGATCTGGGCGCGGACCGTGATCGGCTCGGCGGTACCGGCATCCCAGGTTTCACTGCCGATCAAAGCCATCCGGCCAATCGTCACCTTGCGCCACTTGTCCGCGCCGTCGACCTGATATTCGATGACCAGCGACCCCAACGCCAGATGCTCGTCGTGAACCTCCCAGCGGACCGACGCCCCGCTACCGCGACGGCTGTCGGGTTCGAGGACCAGCGACGGGGGTTTGGTGTCGACGATCACCTTCATACTCGGCTCGACCGGTTCGTCATCGCTCGGAAAGAGCCGGTCTTGCGTGTCGAGCGTTCGGACGGCGAACCAGTACTCGTCGTCCTCGGTCGCTTTGAAGGTGAAGGAGGGGCGGTCGGGAGTGGTCGAGGCTTTCGGCTTCCAGGTGAAGCCATCGTCGTTGGAGACCCAGAGCTGGACCTCCTTGAGCCGCGACCGCTCGGCCGGGTCCACATTGAACGGGATCCGGAACGATCGATTCTTGTGGTAGAGCGTGGGGACTCGAGACGCCCGAGTGGAGGGAGGGGCCGCGATCGAAGCGGGCGTGGAGAGTCCCAGGACCAGGGCCAAGCCCAGTCCGATACTCACCAGTCGCAACCGAAAGCCCCTTGGCGCCACGCGTTCGCTCCTCGAACCAAGGCCCCGAACTCAACGTCTCACGCAGGGTCGAACCCCAGAATCAAACCGGCTTGTTGTCTACTTGAGCCGGATTGACAGTCCCGCGACACTGAGATGAACCGCATCACACTCTTCAGCCAGACGCTGATTGGCCATCCCTTGCAGGTCGGCGAACCGCCGCGCCAGCGCGTTGGTCGAGACCAGGCTCGACCCCACCTCGTTCGAAACCCAAATCACCCGCGCCTGCCCCCGGCCCGCTCGAACTGCCCGGACCACGGCGTCGAGAATCTCCGAATCCGCCAAGGCCGCTCCGTTGCCGAGACCGAGCAACAGGTTGCTGATCCAGAGCGTTACACAGTCGATCACTACTGAACCCTCCGTGGCCACGATCGCAGGAAGCACGACATCCAAGTCGCGCGGAACCTCTTGAGTCGTCCAACTTTCGGGTCGATCGGCCTGGTGACGCTCGATGCGTGCCACCATCTCCGGGTCGGCACGGTCCACGGTCGCCGTCGCCAGATAAGTGACCGGCGGGTACTCGGCGGCCAGCCGTTGGGCCAGCCGACTCTTTCCCGATCGGATTCCTCCGAGCACCAGGATCGATTCACCCATCGACCGCCCCCACCTAAGACTTGGATTCAGGTAGGGTTCCTACCACTCCACCGCGCACTAAGAGGCTTATGCGAACGTTATCGGCCGCTCTCTCGGTAGGCTTGAAATGAATCTGGCGACGAGTCGGGTTGTAGGATTTTTTCGCGATTTATCACATGCCATGTGCCGCGATGACACATGCAGCCTTTGCCCTGACTACGCAGGACTCCCTACCAACCAAAGTCATCTCAGCCCCAGAGAGAGGCTGAATCCCACCAAAAAGGCCAGTTCACCCAATTCCACCGTAGCGCCCAGAATATCGCCCGTGACGCCGCCAAGGCGGCGCACGGCCAGACGGGTGAAGGCGAACGCCAGAATCAAGGCCCCCAGGCCAGCGATCAGACCAGGGCTGCCCGCAACAGCACTGGCGAGCGCGAGACAGGCGAACGTCGCGGCCAAGGCGTCGCGACGTGTGGTCGCTTCGATCACGAGGCGACCCGTTCCCTGAGGTCGAGCATAACGGGCCAGGCCGGCTGAAACGAGGATCAAGGTCCGGCTTACGGCCACCGCTCCGAGGAGTGCCAGCGAACGTCCAGAGCCATTCAGGTCAGCGAGAACCGCGTATTTCCCCAGGAGCACCAGCGCGATCGCGGAGACACCGTGACTGCCGATATGGGGATCGCGCATCACGGCCAGGCGACGGTCGGCCCCTCCCCAGAGGAAGAGGCCGTCGAACGTGTCGGCCAATCCGTCGAGATGGAGCCCGCCGGTGAGGATGGCAAGAAATGCGACGAGTATGAACGCGGAGACGGCCGCCGAAACTCCGACGTGGCGAAGTGCCTCGCTCAAAGCGGCCATCAAGAGCCCAACCGCACACCCGACGAAGGGGTAGGCGAAGCGTGAGGCGACTAGGTCGGCCTCGGTCGCCGGTGCGTCGTCAGCACGCCCCAGAGGAATCACGGTCAGGAAAGCCAGCGCAAGTTTCGTCGCGCGGGCGGCGCGGGCCAGGGGGGCCCGCGTCTGGTGGTCGGTCTCTGGGGCCAACGGTTCGGGTTCAGGCCGAGCCACGGAACCGCCGCACGATCGCCGCGTACTGGCTGGCCAACTCGCGGATCCGCGCGAAGTCGCCGCTGGCGACCGTCTTGGGGTCGACCAGCGAGCTTCCTACGCCCAGGCAGCAGGCACCAGCCTTGAGAAACGACTCGGCCGTATTCAGGTCGACCCCGCCGGTCGGCATCAGCCGGATCTGGGGGAGCGGCCCACGAAGGGCTTTCAGGTAGGGTGCCCCGCCCACGTCGGCCGGGAAAATCTTGACGACATCGGCGCCGGCTTCCCAGGCGGCGACGACCTCGGTCGGAGTGAATGCACCTGGCATCACCACCTTATCATAGCGTCGGCAGAGACGAATGACGTCCAGATTAAGCGACGGGGCAACGATGTACTCCGCCCCGGCCAGGAGTGCAGCACGGGCCGTTTCAGGGTCGAGGACCGTCCCTGCGCCCAGCACGATGGCATCACCGATTTCCTGGCGGACCTGGCGGATCACCTCAAGCGCATCGGGCACGGTGAAGGTAATCTCGGCGGCCGTTACCCCCCCCTCGGCCAGGGCGCGAACCACCTGTAGCAGCGACTCGCCCGACTCGGCGCGAACCACGGCGACGACCCCACCCTCGAGAATCCGTTTCAGCGTCGCTTCGCGGCTCATTCCCAATTCTCCACGTTCCCGGGACGAAAAATGGACTGTAGCGTTGTGCAGACCGACCCGTCAAGTTCGCCAAGCACCCTGGCTTCAACAGCTCATCAAAAGCCAGGAGGCACCCACTCCCGGCTCACCTCGAAATCACCGTTGGCCGCTTAAAATCCGAGTTCCGGGGAGTCTTTGAGGAAACGGTCGAGCAGGGCGGAGAGGTCGTTCGAATTCGGAATCTCTTTGAATCGAAGCACCGGGCCCGACAGGCCCTCAATCGATTCTTCATCGACTTTCAAACGATCGGAGATCGCGAGCACATAACGCTTCGGACCGTGCTGGGGTAAAAGCCGAAGCAGGCGATCGAGGCTCGACCGTTTCCAAAAGCCAACCACTTCGAGGAAGACGTCGAGCCCGGTCGCTTTGTGGACGAACCGATAGTCGGGCACCCACACACCTTCACGCCCCAATTCGATCACTTCGGTCGACTCGGTCACATCCCAGGCCGAGGCAACCTGGCGGATCCGATCCAGGAACGCTCCCATTTCGGCAGGAACATAAGTGCCGGTGTCGGCCTGGTGCGAGATCAGGCCGTCGGACGATTCGAGGTGGAAGCTCCGTGGATCGCGCTTCGGCCCCCAGCGCAGCTCGGCGTCGAGCCGGAACTCCGCGCAATGGAGCAAGGTGGGCAGGAACAGGGCCATTTGCAGGCCGTACCGGTTGGTCGCGCTGAAGAGGCTGAGGGGACCGTCGATCTGGAACGTGTAGCCGGTGGTCATACTCCCTTCGACCCGGTAGAGCAAGCGATGGAACTTGAGTTGTCGGAACAACTGCCGGTAACGCGCAGGCTTCTCGTTACGGACCACGGCGGTCACCAACACCGCGCGGAGCAGGATCGCCTGCGCCAGCGCCACGTTATATCGATCGACCAGGCGCTGGGCGTCGAGGTCGTCGAACTTGAGCATCCGGTTTTCGTCCTTGAGGTCGGCAAATAGGCCGGCCGCGACCGCCTCCGGCTCGATGCCAAGCTCCCGTCCGACAACTTCCAGCACATGATCGCGTTTGAACGGAGCCCGATGGCCCGCAGCCCTGAGCGAGCGACGATAATCGGCCGCCGCCGAAAAGAGCTTTTCACGTAGGGTTTCGGGCGGGACATCCGCCACCACCTCGAACTCGGCGCGGTCCTCGAGCACCTTCGCCAAGCCGCGATGCGCCAGCGTCGCCAGCCCCTCACCCACAAGTTCGTGGACCTCGGTCTCGATTTCGTAACGGGTCGTCCCCACCCCTTCGCGGAAAATCAGGAGCAGGCTCTCAGCCACCTCGAGCCACTGCGCATTGTCGCGGCTGAGGTAGAGCGGCATGACCCGCCCCTTCGAGGTGACTTTCACGCGAACGAGGTTACCGGTCAGCATGATCCGTTGGACACTCCCCGCCGCTCTGGACTCGTTGTGATTCTCGCCGCTAGGGGGCACGCCCCACCCGTTGAGGAAATCACATATGCCTTACGGATTCAATTTGAAACGTCAATCACCGCCGTAGGCGCTGTGCTGGCGACGACGATTGGAGGTAAATTCTTCGGAGGTTCCCCGGCTGATGACTTCGTAGAGGAGGGCTTCCTTGTCGCCCGACTTCCGGAGGATACGACCGAGGCGCTGAACGTGCTCACGGACCGAGCCCGAACCCGACAGGATGATGGCCACGCTCGCCTCGGGGACGTTCACCCCTTCGTTGAGGACGCGCGAGGTCGCCACGATCGGGTAGGTGCCTGCGTTGAACTGGAGGAGGATGTCACGGCGCTCCTTGGTCTTGGTCTGGTGGGTGATGACCGGAACCAGGAACTGCCGAGCGATCTTGTAAACCGTTGCATTATCGTGCGTAAAAATAATAACTCGATCACCATTATGGCGATCGAGCAGGCGTCCCAAAAGTTCAAGCTTGGCGGGAGCGGCCAGCGCCAGGTCACGCTGACGGCGGTAGGCAAGGTAGGCCTGCCGCCCTTCACTCGAGCGATGCGCCACGAAGAGGAACTGACCCCAGGCATTCGGTCGACGCATGTCGATCCCATTATCCTGGAGGAACCCTCGATAGACCTCGCGGCAGCTCTCGTACTCGTTCCGCTCCGCGTCGGACAGGTTCACGTACACGGTCTCGACCCGGTAGTCGGCCAGGTACTGCCCGCGCAACTGGGTAATTTCGCGACGATAGACGATCGGACCGATCAGGTAGTCGAGCTGCGTGTGCGCATTGTCGGCACGTTCCGGGGTTGCGGTCAGCCCGAGGCGCCAGGGAGCCATTGAGGCAATCGCCGCCATCCCGTAGGTCGGGCCGGGCAAGTGGTGGCACTCGTCGAAGACGATCAGCCCGAACTTGTTCCCGATCCGCGCCATGTTGATGTAGGCCGAGTCGTAGGTCGTCACCGTCAACGGCTTGATGTCGTTGTATCCGCCGCCCAGCAGGCCGACCTCGGTGGCAAAGGCCATCGTGAGCTCGTCGTACCACTGATTCATCAGGTCGATCGTCGGCGTGACGACCAGGGCCGGGCGCTTCGCGATTTCGATGGCGAGGTTGGCCACGTGCGTTTTGCCGGTGCCGGTCGGGAGGACGATGACCCCTCTCCCCAGCCGTCCCCCATCCCACCAGGCCTTCACCCCCTCCGACTGGTGGGGGAAGGCTTCCTTGGTGATCCGGAGCGGCCACGGGGTCAACTTATAGTCGCGGGCGTCGTCGACATAGGGGATCTTCTCCGCGATCAAGTACTCCATGATCTCGCGGTAGTGCATCGCCTCGGCACGGAGCTGCCGGGTGCGGTGGTCGAACTCGACGCGAGGCAGGCCGCGAGTTTCCCCCTCGGGCAGACCTTCGATCAGCAGAGTTCCCTCGTCATAGGAGAGCCGCAGGTACGACTTGGTCTCGGCGCTGGGCACATCGGCCTGACTCATGCGGGGTCGGCTCCCGTTGTCGGACGTTCCGGCCTCGGGAATCTGAGCCAGCCGAAAACGGTGGCAACCGGCAACCGATAGCCGGGAAGGACCGGCTCACCGTCCAAGACGCCATCGAAAGCCAGGCTCTCAGCCGGTTGGCTCGGGCGGTAAACTTCCACCCGCTTCTTCTCGGGATCGATTAACCAGCCGAGCGAACAACCATTCTCGGTAGAGTGGACAAGCTTCTCACGTGCACTCTTGGCCGACTGATCAGGAGAGATGATTTCGATGTGAATATCAGGAACGAGGAAGGCCTCGTTGAGGATTTCGCCCTGAGCATCGGTGCAGATGTGCGACACCAAAAGGAAAACAATATCGGGCACGATCGAACGCCCCGCAAACGTGCACCGAAGTTCGGAGAAGGCAAACCCTTTCTCTGCCGGTTCAGCGTACCTGTTGAGGCTGTCGCCAAGCCTGACTTGGATCACGCTATGCTTCTGCTGCGGCGACACCTTGGCCTCGATTCGACCATTGATGAACTCGAGCGATGGTTCCTCTTCGGGGAGGGCAAGGAATTCCTCCAGCGTGAGCGATCTTTGGATGCGGGATACGCTGCTCATCGCTGCTCCTCTACCCGAAGAGAAGACCTGGCGGGCCATGCCCACTCTATCAAGGCCGGAAAACACAAGACGTTCCGGCGAATCGACGGGCCGCCTCATTGTTTCAGTGTACTCCAGTTTAGCCGATCTTTGGGCGAACCTCTAGCGAATCGCGCCTCGAATACGCAAGGCGTTGCGCTCGTGGGGAGTGAGCTCGCGCCAGGCGCCGGGGGCGAGGTCCCCCAGGAGCACCGGGCCGATCGCCACGCGGACCAAGCGGAGGGTGGGATAGCCAATCGCCGCCGTCATCCGACGGACTTGCCGGTTCCGCCCCTCGCGAAGCACCAACCGGATCCAGGCGGTCGGGACATTCTTGCGGAACCGGATCGGCACGGAGCGTTCCGGTAGAGCAGGGGGCTCCGTCAGCAGTTCCGCTTCGGCGGGGCGAGTCCGCCCGTCCTTGAGAACGAGCCCGCGCCGCAACGGCTCCAAGGCCGAGTCGTCGGGGATCCGCTCAACCTGCGCCAGGTAAGTCCTCGGATGTTCGAACCTCGGGTCGGTCAGTCGATGGGCCAGCGGCCCATCGTCGGTCAGGAGCAGAAGTCCCTCGCTGTCCCGGTCCAGCCGGCCCACCGGGTAGACCCCCGGTTGCGGAAAGAAATCCTTGAGCGTGACCCGGCCCGCTTGATCCGTGAACTGGGTCAACACGTCGAACGGCTTGTGCAGCACGTAATACCGAAACGGACTGACCATAGCTCAGCTCGCCCCCGAATCAATAACGCTCACCGAAAACCTCTACCTTGACCACGTGACTGCTCTGAGTTACAGTCTGAATACACATTCAGAATAATTATTCACTATGACGACATCAATTTACAACGACGAGCAGTTGATTTTGGCCGCCAGGCTTTACTTCCTGGACGGGCTTCCCCAAGCGCAGATTGGGAAGCTCGTGAACGTGTCCCAGTCGAAGGTCTCGCGGATGCTCGCGATGGCTCGTGAGCGGGGATTGGTGCGAATCACGGTCCCCGAATACGACTCGCGCAATGGCGATATGGAAGAAGAGCTGGGACGCCGGCTCGGCCTGGAAGCGGTTGTGATTCGGACCGTCGGCGGGCTTCGGGCCGAGGATCTGCGCCAGACGATCGGCTATTTCGCAGCGCCCGTGATCGCGGGTTGGATCGAGGCGGCAAGTCGGGTCGCGGTGGCCGGGGGACGGACGATGCAGGCCCTGGTGGACCAGATGAAGCCGTCCCAGCCAAAGCACGAGCTTGCCTTGATCCAGGCGATGGGAAACATCGACTCGAGTCCCGGGCTCTATGACGCCGTGGAGCTGGGCCGGCTGATGGCCCGACGGTGGGGGGGCACATTCCTGACCTTGAGCACCCCGGCCATCCTCCCTGATCCGGAGACCTGCCGCCGGTTCTTCGGGCTCGAGCAAATTCAAGGGGTCATGAACCAGCTCGGCCAGGCGGATCTCGCCCTCGTCGGGGTCGGAACGTTGGCGAACTCGGTGTTCTTGGAACGAAATGTACTTGGGCCTTCCGATCTCGCGACCCTCCAAGCGGCAGGCGCGGTGGGCGAGATCCTGGGTCGCTTTTACGATGCCCATGGCAATGAATGTGCCAGCCCGTTTCAGCAACGGGTCGTCAGCCTGAGTCTGAATGAACTGCGGCGGATCCCTCGGAAAGTCGGTGTCGTCGCCGGCGCGGATCGCACCCAAGCGGTCCTTGCCGCGATCGAAGGAGGGCTGCTCAACGCCCTCGTCATCAATGAGGGGGGGGCATCCGCCTTGCTTAAGGAAACTCGATGAGCCTATCCGTAGAAGAAGAGCCGCTCCTGGAAGGGGCCTTGCAGGCCGCTCGTGACACCCGCTTTCTCGCGGTGGAGGCAGGTGTCCGGCACAAAACGGCCGAGATCTTCGCCTCGCTGTTCGGGACAACGCCGGCCCTGATCGTGGCGGACCAAAAGACCTTTGTGGCGGCCGGCCGCGAGGTTCAGGAGAGTTTCCGGATCGCCGGACACGAACTGAGCAAACCGTTCATCTTCGGCCCGCACGTCTACGCCGAGACCCCGTGCGTCAAGGAGCTACAGAAAGCCCTCGAAGGGGTACAAGGCATTCCGATCGCCGTGGGCTCGGGGACGATCAACGACCTGACCAAGCTGGTCGCGCACCGCCTGGGCAGGCCCTACCTGGCCGTGGCGACCGCCGCCTCAATGGACGGCTACACGGCCTATGGGGCCTCGATCACCCACTATGGGTCCAAGCAGACGTTCGACTGCCCGGCCCCGAAAGGGGTGCTCGCCGACCTCGACGTGATCGCCCGCGCTCCACGTGGAATGAACGCCTCGGGCTACGCCGACCTGCTGGCCAAGGAGGTCGCCGGGGCCGACTGGATCGTGGCCGAAGCCGCCGGGGTCGAGCCGATCGACCCCTCGGTCTGGGCGACCGTTCAGAACAGGCTCCGCGCCTGGGTCGACTCGCCGGCCGGAATCGCACGCAACGAGCCGGCCAGCCTGCGTCGGCTGGTCAACGGCCTCATGATGAGCGGATTCGCGATGCAGGCCGCCCAAACGAGCCGCCCGGCCTCGGGGGCCGAGCACCAGTTCAGCCACCTCTGGGACATGCAGCACCACACCCACCAAGGGACCGCCCCGTCACACGGCTTCAAGGTCGGGATCGGAACGCTGGCAACCTTGGCCTTTTACGAAGCCTTGCTCCGCAGGGACCTGGGCCGGCTCGACGTCGAGGCCGCGATTGCGAGTTGGCTGTCGCCCCGGCAGGTCGAACGACGGATCGTCGCCATCTTCGGCGCGGGCGAGCTGGCGGACAAGGCAAAGGAGGAGACGCGTGCCAAGACGCCGAGCCTCGACGAACTTCGCGCCCAACTCACGCGACTGCGCGATGGCTGGCCGGAGCTCCGGTCGAAGCTGGTGCGCCACTTGACACCGTTCCAGAAGGTGCGTGAGGCGCTTCGCGACGCCGGCTGCCCGCACGAGCCGGAGCAGATCGGGATCAGCCGCGCCCGGCTCCGGCTCAGCTACGAGCAGGCCTATTACATCAGGCGGCGGTTCACCGTGCTCGACTTCGCGCAGCGGGCCGGGATCATGGACTCGGCCGTCGAGCACCTGTTCAGCGCGCGGGGGCCATGGCCCATCTCAGCCTCGGCCACGGAGAACCGCAAATGACGTTGGACCTGACCCGAATCCGGCACGTCGTGCTCGACCTAGACGGCACCCTCTATCGAGGCGACCGCCTGTTCGAGGTGACGATCCCGTTCCTCGCCAGGCTCGCCAGGCTCGGAATCGGCCACACGTTCCTGACCAATAACACGTCGCGCAGCAAATCCGACTACGTGACGAAACTTCAAAAGCTCGGGATCGACGCGCAAGAATCCCAGGTCGCCACGCCTGCCGATACGACCATCACCTACCTGCGCAAGCAATTGCCCCAGGTGACGTCGATCGCCGTGCTCGGTACCCCCTCACTCTGCCAGCAGTTCGAAGAGGCGGGGTTCACGGTCGGTTGGGATGCCCCTGGGGCCGTGGTCGTCGGCTTTGACACGACCCTCGACTATGAGCGGCTCTGCCGCGCGGCCTACTGGATCGGCGAGGGGCGGCCGTTCCTGGCCACGCATCCCGACCTGATCTGTCCCACCGACCAACCGACGATCCTCGTGGACTGCGGCGCCCTCTGTGCCTGCCTGACAGCGGCCACGGGCCGGCAGCCCGTCGTTCTGGGCAAACCCGACCCGTCGATCCTCCTCGATCTTTGCAACCGGCTCGGCCTGGCCAAAGACGAGGTTGCGATGGTCGGAGACCGGATCTATACGGACATCGCAATGGCGCGGCGAGCGGCCGTGCCGGGGGTCCTGGTCCTGAGCGGCGAGGCCACGAAAGCGGACGCCGCCACCCTCGAGCAGCCGCCTGAGCTGATCGTCGCCGACGTGGGTGAGCTCGGGGAAATCCTCGAAAACGCCCGAACGGTGGGGGCTCGACCATGAATCCGAGTGGAATCTCTCGAAACGAACAGATGAAAGTCCTGGCGAATGAGCCCTTTGACGTGCTGATTATCGGCGGCGGCATCGTCGGTTCGGGCATTGCCCGAGACGCCGCGCTGCGGGGCTTGCGAACCCTCTTGGTGGAACAGGCCGACTTCGCGTCGGGGACCAGCAGCCGGTCGTCCCGGCTCCTTCACGGCGGCCTGCGATACCTGGCTCAAGGCCGGATCGGCCTGGTCCGCGAGGCGAGCCTCGAGAAGATGCGGCTGAGCAAGATCGCCGCACATCTCTGCCAACCCTTGCCCTTTCTCTTCCCGGTCTGGAAAGGGGCAGGCTGGCCACTCTGGATGCTCTCCATCGGCGTCAAGGTCTACGACCTGCTCTGTGGCGGGAACAACCTGGGCAAGTCCCGGACTTACCGGCCGACTGAGCTCCTGAAGCACTTGCCCGGCCTCCGCCGCGAGGGGCTGAAGGGGGGCACGTCGCACTACGATGCGCTCACCAACGACGCGCGACTCGTGATCGACACGCTCCGCTCGGCCGAGGCGGCCGGCGCCTCGTTACGGAACTACACCTCGTTCGTTTCCGGCACCGCGACGAACGGCACCTGGACCTGCACGGTGCGCGACCAGCTTGAGGGGAACACTGTCGAGGTCCAGGCCCGAGCGGTCGTCAACGCCGCCGGCGCGTGGTCAGCCAAGATCCCGCACAGCACGGTGCGACTCCGGCTCACCAAGGGGGTCCACGTGGTCATCGACCACGCGCGCCTGCCCGTCTCGGAAGCGGTCGTCCTCCCTGAAGGGGATCGGATCCTGTTCGTGATCCCGTGGGGCGAACGAATCATCCTGGGCACGACCGACACCGAGTACCAGGGAGACCCGGCCGCGGTCCGCACCGACGCCGAGGACATCGACTACATTCTCGGCGTCGTCAACCGCGCCTTCCCCGCGGCCCGGATCACGGTCGACGACGTGATCTCAACCTGGGCCGGAGTGCGTCCGCTGGTTGCTCCCCGACATGAAAAAGAAGGGGCGCCCTCGGATGTTTCGCGAAATCATGAGATAAGGATGGGGGAGCCAGGCTGGTTCGACGTTGCCGGCGGTAAACTCACCACCTACCGTCTGATGGCCGAACAGACGATCGATCAAGTTGGCCGCCACCTCGGCGCGCGTTTGCCTCGCTCTCGGACCGCCGAGCTACCATTGACGGCGGGACCGTCCAGCGGAGTGCTCCCCCCGCCGGTCGAGCAGAACGTGGTGATGGAGACCTGTCGGCAAGAGTGGGTGGTCCACCTTGACGACCTCCTCCTGCGGCGCACGTCCTGGCACTTCTACCACGCGAACCAAGGCGAGATCGCCGAGAAGGCCGCGCACTGGATGGCCGAAGTGCTCGGCTGGAATCCGGAACGCATCGAGCTCGAACTCAAGCGATATCAGGATGCAGCCGATCATCCCCCTCGGTTCGACGTAGCGGCCAAGCCGCATCGAGCTGCGGGAGGTTAAAAACGTCATCTCCTGCATTGCACAGCCCCGAAAGGGCGGCCGGCCACCGCGAGAGGTTCGCTCTGGCGGTCGCCCCTTCAGTGCCGCGACAAACCCGCCAATCTCAAAGAGACCTCGCGGGCAGGATGATTCTGACTCTCAGTAAGAATCACGTTCGTCACCTCTCCGTCGACCAGCGATTACAACGGGAGACCGCCTCAATGCAGCTCACCCAAGATGCGAGCGCGACACGCACCTCGTTCATCGACCAAATCGGCATTTATCCCCCCTTATTCTGGGGCTATGTCGGACTCTTACTCTTCATGATCGGCGATGGTGTGGAATCGGGCTTTCTCTCAAGCTATCTGGTCGAGCGAGGCCTTTCCAAAGAGCGTGTGGCGCTGATTTTTACGGTCTACGGCCTGACCGCCGCCATCGCCGCTTGGCTCTCGGGCGCTCTGTCCGATCTCTGGGGACCGCGCCAGGTCATGGGGATCGGCCTGGTCATCTGGATCATCTTCGAGGTCGCCTTCCTCGTGTTCGGGGTTGCGCCTGCGAGTTATCTTCATTTGCTGACAACCTTCGCTCTGCGAGGATTCGGCTATCCCTTATTCGCCTTCGGTTTCCTCGTCTGGGTCACGGCAGCCACGCCCCCGGCGCGGCTGGGGACGGCCGTCGGCTGGTTCTGGTTTGCCTTCACCGGGGGGCTGCCCACCCTCGGGTCGCTCTTCGCCAGCTATTCGATTCCGATCATCGGCCACTACGCAACGCTCTGGGCCTCGCTGGGGCTCGTCGTCCTCGGCGGTCTGATCGCCTTGATCGGGCTACGTGAGCCGACGGGAAGACAGCGGCTTGCGCCCCCGGATGAGAAACCGTTGAGCACTCTGATCTCGAGCGTCTCGATTGCCTGGCGCAAGCCGAAGACCGCGATCGGCTGCATCGTGCGGGTGATCAACACGGCCCCCCAGTTCGGCTTCCTCGTCTTCTTGCCGCTCTATTTCACCAAGACGATCGGCTTCAGCGAGGGGCAGTGGCTTCGCCTCCTCAGCGCGATCTTCCTGAGTAACATCATCTGGAACTTGCTCTTCGGGATCATCGGCGATAAGTTCGGCTGGAGACGGACCGTGGCCCTTTGCGGCGGAGTCGGCTCGGCTATCACGACGCTTATGCTCTACTACACACCGCATGCGCTCGGGGCGAACTACCCGTTGACGGTCCTCGCCGGGATCCTCTACGGGGCGACCCTGGCCGGGTACGTGCCGCTCTCCGCCTTGATGCCATCGCTTGCGCCCGAGAACAAAGGGGCGGCGATGTCGATCCTGAATCTGGGAGCCGGTGCGAGCGTCTGGGTCGGCCCTGCGATCGTGGCCGTCTTTCTGACCCCCTTGGGCGTGGGGGGAGTCATGTGGATCTTCGCCGGCCTCTACATGCTGAGCGCGGTGTTGACCCTCTTCCTCACGCTTCCCAACGACAAACCGACCCCAATTTCTCTGTCGACCTCGGAGGATCTGTGAGCATCGTTGCCGGCATCGACTTCGGTACGCTCAGCGTTCGCGTCTCCCTCTTCGACAGCGTCAAAGGAAGGCTCGGCACCGGAACCGGGCCCTATCCCTTGCATCGTCGCGGGGATGACCCCGAGCACGCCTCGCAGAGCCACGCCGACCACATGAATGCGCTCGTGGCGGCGATGAAACAGGCGATCGCCTCGGCGGAAGTCGATGGCACCAAGATCGAGGCATTGGCCATCGATACGACCGGCTCGACGGTCGTCCCCGTGGGTGAGAATCTCGAGCCGCTCGACGACTATTACCTCTGGTGCGATCACCGCGCATGGCGTGAAGCCGACCAGATCACCCGGGCGGCTCATGAACTGGGCCTCGAGGCGATCGACTGGTGCGGCGGCTCCTACTCGTGCGAGTGGGGCTTCGCCAAGCTCTTGCATTGGCTCCGAAGCCACCCTGAGACGCGGTCACGCTTCGTCACGGCCCTGGAGCACTGCGACCTGGCGACGGCCGTCCTCTGCGGCATCACCGACCCGCACAAAGTCCCTCGCAGCGTCTGCGCGATGGGGCACAAGTGGATGTGGAATGAATCGCTCGGCGGCCTCCCCAGCGACTCGTTTCTGTCTGCCGTCGACCCACTCCTCGCCGGGGTCCGCGATAAGTTGGATGGACGCTACGCCCGGTCCGACACCCTTGCCGGGACGCTGACGCCGGCCTGGGCGAAAATCCTCGGCTTACGGCCCGGCATCCCGATCCCGGTCGGCGCGCTCGACGCCCACTGGGACGCCATCGGCGCGGGTGTCCGCCTCGGGGACGTCGTCAACGTGATCGGCACGTCGACCTGCGTCATGGCCATCAGCGAACGTCCCGACCTGATCCCAGGGGTCGCCGGCGTCGTCCCAGGCTCCATTCATCCCGCCTACACCGGGATCGAGGCCGGACTCTCGGCCGGCGGGGACATCTTCGAGGCCATCGCCCGACGCGCAGGGACGGACCTCGGCGAACTCTCCCGCGCCATCAACGACTATCGAACGGGCCAGACCGGCCTCCTGCGAATGACCTGGGATAACGGCGATCGCAACGTCCTGGCCAACCCTCACCTCCGCGGCGCAACCTTCGGCTGGAACCTGGCGCACACCGCCGCCGACGACCTCTTCGCCGCCATGGAAGGGACCGCCTTCCACACCCGGATCATCCTCAAGCGGATGGCCGAGTACGGTATCCCGGTCCGTCGCATGATCAATACCGGCGGCGTCCCGCGCAAGAGTTCCGTGATCAATCGGATTTATGCCAACGCGCTCAACGTCCCGATCCTCATACCGACAGGCGACACGACCAGCCTCGGCTCGGCCATCTTCGCCTTCCTTGCCGCCGGTACGTTCTCAACCGTCGACGAAGCCCAATCGGCGCTCTGCTCTCCCTATCTCACCGTCGAACCCGACCCGAGAAGCGTAACCCACGGCAACGAGCTCTTCGCCCACTTCCGCTCGCTCTATTTCTCACTCGGCCGCGAAACGTCCGAGCCGGTCGCCCTTGGCCGCGTCTTGCCCGACTTGCTCCGAATCGCCTCAGAGGCCAAACGAAACGATGACAAACAAAAAGAAATTCATATTTTTTAAATAAAACACGTATCGCATCGCCCCGCCCACTCTTGAATGGAATTCCCTGGGACCGCGGCGCCCCGCCCGCTCTTCAATTCCATTCAAATTCAAATCAATAGAATTACGGGCGGGGCGCCCGCGGTCCCAGGGGGGAAGGGAAAGATCCTTCGGCTCCGTACATGGTGAGTGTGGAGACTCGTCACCAGAGGGGCCAAAGATCAAATGGGTGGATGTCCGCCGCGCTCCAATCCGAGGCAATCGCCGCGCCTCTGCCAATCCAACTTACCCCACAGGTCGTTCCTTGACCGGACCGTCAGGGAGACATGCAAGCCACCAAAGGCATCGTGTCTCCCAGGCCAGCAGCTTGCCCCAAGGAGGCAGCCGCATCTGGCTCCCCAGTCCTCCCAAACGCCCCATAGCCCGTCCGTCTGACAACGGGACATGCGTCAAGTTCGTGATTTTTTGCACAAGCATGACTCGCCTTCGAAAGCTGCGAATCGGGGGCTTGGCCACTGGCTACCCCCGGTGACCTGGAGTCGATCGGGCGTATAATAAATGATGGTCGCGTATCTTCCTCGCCTCGGACTTCGCACGAGGAGGCCATCATGTCTACCGCAGCACACGTCGATCACCTGGCAATTTCCGAACGGATCGAAGGCCGCCTTCAGCGCGGCGAGTTGACGCCCCGTCAGGTCGACAGTTACAAGGAGTTCCTCGAAGAGGTCGATCGTGACCTCTTTCACCACCGGGTCATCACCTCCAACGCCTATACCCGCTGGTTCCAGCACGGCGAGGCGACCGACGCCGAACTGCGCCACTTCATCCGCCAGTTCTCGGTCTTCTCGAACCAGTTCCTGGTCGCCGCCCTTCTGAGGGTCATCCACGCGCCAACGCTCCAGCAAGCGCGGGCCGCCAAAGAGATCCTCATGAATGAGCTCGGTGTCATCTACCACCGGCCCGATCGGGGCGAACATCGAACGGAGCACGTCGATGACGAGGGCAAGGATCGAGAGGGGGACCCCGAGCTGGTCAGCACCGAGGGAACGGTCGACGGCGGGACCTTCCGGTTTCGTGCCGCGCATTTCGAATGGCTCCTTGCGGTCGGCCAGGGACTCGGGCTCACCTACGATGATATGGGCCAACGGAAACACGGGCAGCCGTACACGCTCCACTTCTGCAATGAGTTGCAGCACCTCTATGGCAGCGAGGATGGGCAAATCTCTTGCGGGGCCAGCTTCGCGGTCGAGAACTGGGCGGCGGCCGGGTTCTGGCAGGAGTTGGAGGACGGCTTGATGCACATCAAGCAAACAAGGATCCCCCACCTCCGCCTCGCCTTCTTCACCTGGCATAACCGCGTCGAAGCTCAGCATGCCGGGCACGTCATGGAGGAACTTGAAGACGTGTTCTTCGCCCCTGACTTCGATCGCCACCGATTCTTCGAGGGTGCGCGCGGAGCACTCGAGGCCGTCGCAATGTTCTGGGACGGGCTGGAGATGGACCGGACAACTGGCATTGCCAACTGATCCCAAGAACATGCGTTTTTCCAAATTCCACCGACCGGTCCAGTCGGCCCGGTCGTATTTGGGAATAGGAATCGAGGAATCCACCTCGTCGTTCCGTAGGGAGTCCGACCGGAGGACGATAGATATGCCGCTGTCCGATATCGTGCTGAAGCGGATCGATCACGTCCGCATGGTCGTCGGCAACGCGCGCCAGTCGGCCTATTTCTACCGCAACGCCTTCGGCTTCGACGTCGTCGCCTACGCGGGGTTGGAGACCGGCGTGCGCGACCAGGCGAGCTATGTGCTTCGCCAGGGGGAGATCACGTTCGTGCTCTCCTCGCCCCTCCGCGCCGATTACCCCGAGAACGCCCGGCTCGTCGCCCACGGCGACGGTGTCGAGTCGATCGCGCTCGAGGTCGACGACGTGTCGGCCGCCTACGAGACGGCGCTGGCGCGAGGGGCGAAGGGCCTGACGCCACCGACCCTGCTGGAGGACCGCAACGGCCTCTACGAGTTCGCCAGGATCCGGACCTATGGTGACACGTCACACACGTTCGTCGATCGAGGCCGCTACCGTGGCGTCTTCGCCCCTGGGTTCGAACCGCTCGACCCGGACCGATACAGCCCCCGCACGTTTCACCCTGTCGGCCTCGAGGCGATCGACCACATCGTCGCCAACGTCGAGGAAGGGAAGATGGGGGAGTGGGTCGATTTCTACGCGCGGGTCCTCGGGTTCAATCTGCTGGTCTCGTTCGATGACAAGGACATCCGCACCGAGTACTCAGCCTTGATGTCGAAGGTCGTGTCCGACGGCCAGGGGCGGATCAAGTTCCCGATCAACGAGCCGGCCCGAGGGCGACGGCGATCGCAGATCGAGGAATACCTCATGTTCCACAACGGACCAGGGGTGCAGCACATCGCCCTGGCGACGGAGGACATCGTCTCCAGCGTGCGCGCCATGGCCGCCAATGACGTGTCGTTCCTGAAAGTCCCCTCGACCTATTACGAGACACTCCCGGACCGGGTCGGCCCGATCGACGAAGACCTGCAAGTGCTCGCCGAGTTGGGGATTCTCGTCGACCGCGACGACGAAGGCTACTTGCTCCAGATCTTTACCAAGCCGGTCGAGGACCGTCCGACCCTCTTCTTCGAGATCATCCAGCGCCACGGTGCCCGGAGCTTTGGCAAAGGCAACTTCCAGGCCCTGTTCGAGGCGATCGAGCGTGACCAGGCGCGGCGGGGGACGCTCTAACCATGCGCCACCCGTTGCCGCCCGTCGCCAGTATTCGCGACTTCTATGCCTTCGAGCAGCACGTGAAAACGTGCCGTGGCCACCGTGGGCTCGCCATGGCGCCGGAGTGGTACGAGGTTCCCGTCTTCTATTTCTCGAACCCCGCCAGCGTCATCGGCCACGAGGCTGAAGTCTTCGCCCCGAAGGGAAGCCGGGCCCTCGACTATGAGCTGGAGCTGGCCTGCCTGATCGGAACGGAGTGCCGCGACCTCCCCGCCGACGACCGGGCGATGGAGGTCGTGGCCGGGTTCACCATCATGAACGATTGGAGTGCCCGCGACCTCCAGCGCCTCGAGATGGCTGTCGGCCTCGGACCGAGCAAAGGAAAGGACTTCGCCACCTCGCTCGGCCCCGACCTCGTCACGCTCGACGAGCTTTCCGACCAATATCGCGACGGCCGCCTCCACCTGGAGATGACTGCCGCCGTCAACCACCGAATTCTCTCTCATGGGAACGCCGGTTCGATGTACTGGACCTGGCCGCAACTGCTCGCCCACGCCAGCCGTGACGTCACCCTCCGCCCGGGCGACGTCCTCGGCTCGGGCACAGTCGGCACCGGCTGCATCCTCGAGCTCACGCCCGAAGCCGTCGGCGGCTGGCTCAAGCCGGGTGACGTGGTCGAGCTCACCGTGGAACGGCTCGGGACGCTCCGCAACCGGGTTGTCGAACACCCCCCTTGAGAGCAATTTCGCTCGCCTCAACATCAAAGAAGAGAGGCGTTGTCAGATAGCTTCCGCGCGGCGTTTCACCCGTTCCCTCGAATCATCCAAACGGTGAACCCATGCCTCCCTATCTCCGGCTCGGCTCAGTCCCGCGCAAGCGGCACATCGCGCACCGCCACGAACCGGGCTTCGGCGGCGAAGGGATCGCTTACGAGGAAGTGATCACGGTCGCCGGCTTCGGCCGGGCCTACAGCATTGCCTATCACCTGAAGCCGCCGACTCGGGTGCGCAAGGTCGAGCCGGCAGGAACCATTCCGCTGGAGCTCGCCGACGAGCCCGCCCTGCGCCATCATCACCTTCGGTCATGGGGACTCGATCCTTCCGGCGACCCGGTCACGGGACGAGTTCCGCTCCTGGTAAACGCCGACCTCACCCTGGCCCGCTGCCGGCCCGCCAACCGGCAAGCCGAGCTCTACCGCAACGCCGGCGCGGACGAGGTCCTGTTCGTGCACCAAGGCAGGGGAACGCTGCACACGATGTTTGGCCCGCTCCCCTTCCGGCCGTTCGACTATGTGGTCATTCCCCGCTGCACCACATACATGGTCGAGACCGACCCCGTGGAACCTCTCGACCTGCTCGTGATCGAGTCCACCGGCCACTTGACGATTCCACCGAGATACCTCAGCCTCGACGGTCAGCTCCGCCTGGGCGCGCCCTACGGCGAGCGCGACCTGCACGGCCCGCGCCTGGGCGATCCCATCGACCGCGAGGAGGAAACGACCGTCCTGATCAAGGATGGCCGCCGTCTGACGCGCTACACGCTGGCGCATCACCCGTTCGACGTGATCGGCTGGGACGGCATGCTCTACCCGTATACGTTCAACGCCGACGACTTCGAGCCGATCACCGGCACAGTGCACCAGCCGCCCCCCGTCCAGCAGACGTTCGAGGCCCCTGGGTTCGTCGTCTGCACGTTCGCCCCACGGATGCTCGACACTCACCCCGAAGCGATCAAGGTGCCGTACGCCCACTCCAATGTAGAGGCCGACGAGGTCCTGTACTATGTCCGTGGCCGGTTCGGCAGCCGGCGAGGGGTCGAAGAGGGCTCGCTGACCTTGCATCCGCGCGGAATCCCACACGGGCCGCACCCGGGGACGATCGTCGCAAGCCGCGATCAGACGCGCACCGACGAGCTGGCCGTGATGGTGGATACCGCTCAGTCCCTATCCTTGACGCGGCAGGCCGCCGGGCTGGACGATCCCAAGTACCCGTTCAGTTGGCTGGAATCCTAAGGCGGCCCTCCATGCTGATCGACGTCTCCAAAGCGGGCGTGCTCGAGTCGTACCACATGCTCGTTGATGTGGTCACACCTCGGCCGATCGCATGGGTCACCTCGCTCGACCGCGAAGGGCGAGTCAACCTTGCGCCGTTCAGCTTCTTCAATGCGTTCGGCGCCAACCCGCCTGTCGTCATCTTCTCCCCGTTGCTTCGCCGCGACGGCTCGAAGAAGGATTCGCTCCTCAACGTCGAGGCCACCAGAGAGTTCGTCCTCAACGCCGCCGTCGAGTCGCTGGCCGAGCAGGTCAACCTCTCCTCCAAGGAGTTGCCCCACGGCACCAGCGAGGTCGAGCTCACGGGTCTCTCGTTACTCCCTTCGCTCAAGGTGCGTGTCCCGCGCATCGCCGAGGCACCGGTGAACCTCGAGTGCATCGTCCGCCAGATCATCCCCGTCGGCGACGGCCCGCTCTCCGCGAACCTGGTCATCGGCGAGGTCGTGGTCATTCATATCGACGACCGCATGCTCGCCCCTTCGGGTCGTGTCGATCCCCGCAAACTGCGCACGATCAGCCGGTTGGGTGGAGATGACTACAGCCGGACAACCGACCTGTTCTCCATGAAACGCCCCTCCTGAGCGAACCCGAGGCCGCTGCATCACGGCAACGACGAACACAAAAGAAAGGCCGGATCGCACTCGAACAACGTCGAGGGATCCGGCCCCTTTTGGTTCTGCTTTTGCCTGGCTTACCTTGCTCAGCCGTGGCCATAGCCACGGTCAAACGCATCGAGCTCACGAAGATGTGCCGAATAGGTCGTGCGGAAGGTGTCCGCGTCCACCGACCACTTCGGGGCATCCTCGGTGTGGCGGTGACAGTGCTCTTGCACCAGGCGATGGAGAAACTTGAAGAGTTGGCGAGGGGTGCGCAGGTTGCCGAGTGAGTCTTTGAGCGTATCGTCGCTGATCGCCTCATCGATCAACTGGCGAAGCCTTGGCCCTTCGCCGTTGGTCGGCGCACCCGAGGCTGACCCGATCGCGCAGGCGCGAAGGCGATCACCGGCGAGGTCGTAGAGCGAAGGACCAGTCCAGCGCAGCGGCTTGACCAGGTTCAACTTGTCGGGACGGGCCCGGTCGTAGAACTCCTTGTCTTCCTTTTCAAGGTAATAGGCTAGCTCGATCGGCAGGAGCAGCTTGACCCCCAGGCCGGGATGGCGGAGGAATTTGTGATCCAGGAGCGGCCAGATCAGGGCCCGCATCTTGCGCGGATCCCCCTCGACCTGCTGCGGCTCGTCCACCCGATCGATCAGGACGACGATCCCGGAATAGCCCAGCGTTTTCAGGACCCCCTGGAACTTGCGGAGCAGCTCGTAGCGTTCCTCGCCGCCGGTCCCCGAGGCCGTGGGCATGGGCTGCCCGCTCAGCTCGCTCGGCTTGAACCAGAGCAGTTCCCAGCGCAGGGCGGCGGGGTCGCGGCTGAGCACGCGGAGGCCCTTGCGGATGTCGCTCGCGAACCATTCCGCGCGGGCGATTCGCCATCCCCAGTAGAGCCAGCCCAGCACGATCGGGACCAGCAACCAGGGCAAAACCGTCATGCTCCGCATCATCGGAAACAAGGCGATCAGACCGATGACGAGCAGGGTCGTGCCGAAGCCGATCTGCAGGTCGCGCCGGCTCCATAAGGGACGAAAGCCCGACCGACGCCGTAGTCGGCTCCAGCGGCGTTCGATCGGCTCGCCCGTCGATTGATCATAAAACGCGGCCAGGAGGAGCAAGTCGCGGCGCTGATCCAGGCTCAGAGCCGAGAGGTCAACCCGGTTCGCCGTCAGGGCGTCAACCAGTTGGGTCACCCCCTGTGCGAGGATGGCGTCCATATGGTCTTGGAGCCGCCAGCGCGTCAGGGCTTGTGCGGTGTCTTTGGCGCGGACGGCCGTCTTGAAATGGTCGAGGTAGGGGTTGAAATCGTCATAAGAAATGACGAAGACGCGCCCGTCGGGGTGCTGTTGATTGTAGGCGTCCATCTCGGCCGTCGCTTGAAGCCGAAGCGCCGTCTTACCGCTCCCCTTTTCACCGAAGACGAGCGCCGTCGACGGGTCGGCCGGACTGCCGAAGAATTTGTCCCAGGCCGGATGGTGAATCGTCGCCATGCAACGCCGCTTGAAGACGGTATCGGTTTGCGCGTCTTCCTCGCTGAACGGGTTGCCGTCGATCCCATGATGGCGGAGAAACTGCTCGGTCTTCATCGTGAATTCTATGCTCCTGAGACGACTTCGGTCCTCCCTGGGGGACCATTCCGTCTTAACCGATCACACCCCCGCACCGCAATCGCAGGCGAGTTGACGGCGGGACCATCGGGGTCCTACGATGATGATCCAATCGGCATGTTGTCCGCAATGGCCTGGACCGCCGACGCGAATGGCTCATTATAATAGGACGCCGCCGCCATGACCCGGCCCCTTTCCAGTTCCTCGTGGATTGTTGGCCTGGCAATCGTACTCGTCTGCGGTGGTTGTCATTCGCCTGCCGAGCCGAAAGGGCAGGGGCCAGCCCACGAACCCTTGCGGATCGCCGCTGCCAGCGATCTCCAGACCGTGCTTCCCATCCTCGCCAAACGGTTCACCGAGCAGACCAAGGTCGAGCTTACCTTGACGTTCGGCTCGTCGGGCATGCTGGCCGAACAGATCAAGGCGGGCGCACCGTTCGACGTCTACCTTGCAGCGAACCAGTCGTTCGTTCAGAAACTTGCCGCTGGCGGGTTCATCCAGCCTGATTCCATTCACCCCTACGCCCAAGGGTCGCTCGTGCTGGCAGTCCATCGCGAGTCGGGGGGAGCGATCGAGAGCCTCGCGGACCTGGCAAAGCCCGAGATCAAGAAAATCGCGTTGGCCAACCCCGAGACCGCACCGTACGGAGCGGCCGGGAAGCAAGCGCTGGAGCGGTCGGGCCTCTGGTCGAAACTCGAACCCAAGATCGTCCAGGCCGAGTCCGTTCGCCAGGCCCTCCAGTTCGTCCAGTCGGGGAACACCGAGGCCGGCCTGGTCGGCCGGGCACTCGCGAATCTCCCCGAAATCCGCGTCGTTGACGTTGAGCCAAGCCTCTACGATCCGATTATCCAGGCCTTGGGCATCGTGGCTCGCACCGAGCGGACCAAGGATGCCGGGACATTCACCGAGTTTGTCCTGGGCGACGAGGGGCAAGCAATCCTGAAAGACGCAGGGTTTGCCAGCCCCCTGGCCGGAGCCAAAGCGGCCTCAAAGGCTGGCTTGTTAGACGCCTCTCGCCGATGATCGAGTGAAGCTTCTTGCCAGGTAATCGGCCTGACTGAAGGCCCAAGGATCGACAGAAGCTCTCCCACACAAGCAATTATAATAATAAATATCAACAATTTATTATTCAATTCACGGTCTGCTGTAGTGACTGAGGCGAGGGGATTCGATTGCGAGAACACCGTGAGTCCTGACGAATTGGCCCCACTCTGGCTCTCGCTGCGGGTTGCGACGCTGGCCACGCTCGCGATCGTCGCGCTCGGGGTCCCCGTCGCATTGGTGCTGGCACGAGGCCGGTTCCTTGGCAAAGGGCTGATCGCGGGCTTCCTGGTCCTGCCGCTCGTGATGCCACCGACGGTCCTCGGCTATTACCTGCTCCAACTTCTCGGCCGCCGCGCCTGGTTCGGGGCCTGGCTCGAGCGAACCTGGGGGGTGACGATCGTCTTTCACTGGTCGGGGGCCGTACTCGCCTCCGTGGTGGCCGCGTTCCCGCTCTTCCTGCTACCGGCCCGGGGGGCGTTCGAGGGAGTTGACCCCGCGCTCGAGGACGCGGCCCGGCTGCTCGGTCGGCGCGAGCTTTCCGTCTTCACCTCGGTCACGCTCCCGTTGGCCTGGCGCGGCCTGGCAGCCGGCGCCATCCTTGCGTTCGCACGCGCCCTGGGCGACTTCGGCGCGACCCTGATGGTGGCCGGCGACATCCCCGGCCTCACCCAGACGGCCTCGCTGGCGATCTACGACGCGGTGCAGATCCCCGACGCGGCCCATGCCGCCCGGGCCGCCCGCCTGACCTTTTGCGTATCAGCGATCTCGATCGCATCGCTTCTGCTCGTCCAGTGGACCTTGCCCACACCGGAGCGAAGGCGTTGAGCGCGACCGACACCCTCGAGCTCCGGCTCACGCGGCGAATCCATGCCGACTTGACGCTCGACGTGGAGCTTGGCTTGAGCCGCGAATGCGGGGTCGTCTTCGGCACCTCCGGGGCGGGCAAGACCACCTTGCTTCGCCTAATTGCCGGCCTGGAGCGCCCCGATCGCGGCAGGATCCAGCTTGGCGAGACCGTGCTGTTCGATCATGAATCGAAGGTCAACATCCCGTTGCGCGAGCGCCGGATCGGGATGATTTTCCAGGACGACCTTCTCTTCCCCCACCTCAACGTCGCGGCCAACATCCAGTTCGGCCTGAAAGGCGAACCGCTCAATCAGGCGAAGGCCCGCATGGAAGAGGTCGCGGCCTTCTGCGGGGTGAGCCACCTCCTCGAGCGGCGAACGGCGACGCTCTCCGGCGGCGAGCGCCAGCGGGTCGGCCTGGCGCGGGCCCTGGCCCCGCGCCCTCGGCTCTTGCTCTGCGACGAGCCGGTCTCGGCGCTGGACCTCGCAAGTCGCCACGCCTTGATCGAACGGCTGCGGACCGTCCAGCAAGCCGAGGCGATCCCGATCCTCTACGTCACCCACAGCCCGGTCGAGGCGATCGCGCTGGGGTCGCGTCTCTTTCTAATCTCGCAGGGGCGGATCGTCGATCGAGGGCCGCCGCTCGACGTGCTGGCCGCCTCGGGCTTGGGCCCTTCGGGCCGGCTCGAAGGGGTCCGTAACATCTTCCGGGCGCGGGTCGAGTCCCATACCGAGGGCGGGGGGGAAACGCGGCTCCGCCTGATCGACGGCCCGATCCTGGTCGCCCCTTTTCACGATCGGCCCCTCGGGACCAGCCTGGCGGTGGAGATCCGTGGTGATGAGGTCTTGCTCGCCAAGGGTCCGATCGAAGGGCTGAGCGCCCGCAACGTGATCCACGGCACGGTCGATCGCATCGTGGCTCACGGCTCCGAGGCCGAGGTCCTCGTCCACACCGGGGCGATCACCTGGATCGTGAGCGTGGTTGCGCCGGCTGTTACCGCCCTGGCGCTTGCCCCTGGCTCCGACGTCCACTTGATCGTCAAGGCCCGAAGCTGTCTCATCCTGGATGATGGCCTTCGGGATGAGTGATTGACCATTTTTCTCGATGCATTGTCATGAGATCCCATGGAATTACTCGACGTCACAATCCACCTGGCCGTCGCTTTTGACATCGGCTACGAGATCGACCTCGAAGCCGCCCGCGCCCTCCTGCCGGGAGAATCCGGTCCGCTCGCCCGACGCAGGCGGACCCCGGAATCGATCCGCTACCGTCCCGCCCCCTTGCGCGTGGCGATCGACCCCGGCGGGATCGTCCTGCCCGGCGGGAGAACAACCCTTCACCCGCCCCGCGCCGAGTTATCCGTGTTCGACTTCGGTGCCCTGTCGCTTACCGTGCAATTCCCGATCCGGATGTCGCCTGAAGAAATCCTGACATTAGCAGGCGAACTCGCCGATCCCGCCCCGTTGAACGAGGCCGCCCGGCGGGTCGTGACTCCGTTGATCGACCGGCTCCGCCCGGCGATCACCGGCCTTGAGGTCAGCGAGCTCTGCGAGGAATACATTGTCTTCCAGATCGACAACGCCCCCATCGATTGGGTCGCCGACCATGCCGATTGGATCGCCAGACTCGTCCGGCTCGAACCCGACCCGTTGAGCACAGGAGAAGTCGCCGAGGCAAACCGGCTAAGCATCTCGTACACGCCGACCGACCTGGTCACGCTCGACTGGGCAGCCGGGTTCGTCGCCGACCGCGACTGCGCCGATACCTTGCAGGTCATCGAGTTCGCCAACGTCCAGCTCCTCGAGTTCCGCCACATCGACGACCGCCTTGACGACAGGCTCGAAGCCGCCTACAAGCTGATCGGCACCGGCCAGCGCGAACGCTGGGCTCCCCCTTCCTGGCGAATGCATGGCGCAGCGATGCGCAACGTCCGCGAGCTCGAGATCGAGGCCACCAGCCTGTTCGAGCGGGCCGACAACGCACTCAAGCTGATCGGCGACCAGTACCTCTCTCGTGTCTTCGACCTTGCCTCAACCCGCTTCCACCTTCGTGGCTGGCAAGAGTCGATCCGCCGCAAGCTCGACACGGTGGGGGACGTCTATGATCTGCTCGTTCAGCAATCGGGCGTGATCCGCATGGAAACCCTGGAAATCATCGTGATCTTGCTCATCGCCATGGAGATCGTCCTGGCCGTCTACAGACACTGAGCCGACAGCCCGTATCCCACCACGTTCGGGCTCGTGTAAAATCAACATAAGGGGACACCTGGAAATCCTTAACTTGGGGGAGGCAGAGCCATGACGCGGTTGACGATGGTTAGTGTTTTCGTCATCCAAGGATTGGTGACCTCGCTCGCTTTGGCACAACCGGCAGGGGCCTCGAAGCCGGAGGTGGTGGCCCCTCACCCTCAGTCAGGGTACAAGGTCGCCTTCTGGTATAATCACACTCGCCCGATCCAGTCGTTCCAGTATCAAGTCTACGACCTCGCCAAGGGGCAGTACGACCACCAAGCCGTCAGCCACTGGCTCGACCTCATCAAGTCGCAGTTCCCCGGCCATACCGCCTATGTGAAAGACATTTTGCCGGTGCGCGAGTCCGGCAAAGACGAGCATGCAGCCCTGATGGCAGCCATCGAACGGGAAAAGCAAAAGGTCAGAGAACTGATGGGTCGCACTGGCTCTGAGAATCAACCGGTGCCGAGCCAGGAACGCAACCGCCCGACCGTCACGAGCGACGTGACCCGGCCGACAGACTTCGGAAGTTTGATGCACCCGTCCATCTCGGGCTACAGCCCATCGAGATCCAATGGACGTACCTCCTTCGGTCGTTCGTTGAGCGGATCGTCGCGGTACGATTACGCCCCATCGACTCCGTCTTTCCCCTTCCCTTACCCCTATCCACGGCCGCACCCCTGACCTTCAGATCACCGCCAATGTCGAGCAGCCAACCCTGGAGGGAGCGTGGATCATCTTCAAGCCGGGCCGGACGTTGAGGCTGACCTGGCGGCCATGCCAACTTCGCCCCTCCCAATTCACACTCCTTTTCACAGAAGCAATAAACCAAAACCATACTGATTCCATGCGCATATCTGACCGATACATCCGACAATCGGCAACGCATCCGCCTGTTCGCTTTTCTCCCTGAAGATCCCGTCCGTTGCGTCGGCCGGCGGGCCAGCGGTCGCTTCACGACCCTGCTTGAACGGGAGGACTATCCCCCATGGATCCCTTACTGCCGGATTGCAGCCCCTCCGCGCCTCGCCGAAAGTTACGCACCCGGGCCGCAATCTGCCTGCTCATCGTTTGCGCCATGCTGGTGAGCATCGTGACCGGTCCCTGGGCGGGGCGGACCTTCCTGGCGCGACGGCTTGTTCTGGGGAGCGCGGCGGCAGGATACCGGTATCACCTGGTCGGAAACCCAGGCGACGTGGTCACAGCCACCCGCCCAGGGCTCGTTCTTGAGGGGGGCGATACCGATATCGTCGAATCGTTCCAGTGGATGATCGACCGGTCGGGCGGTGGCGACTTCCTCGTCATCCGAACTTCCGGCACCGACGCATACAATAAAGACATCTTTGACATAACCACACCCCGTGGCCAGCGAGCCGACTCGGTTGCGACGCTGATCGTCACGTCACGGGCCGCGTCGTTCGACCCGTTCGTGGCCCGGACGATCCGCTCGGCCGAGGCCCTCTGGATCGCCGGCGGTGACCAGGCGATGCATTACGCCCGGTGGCGCCAGTCACCGGTGGCCGACGCGATCCACGACCTCATCGCCCGTGGCGTACCAGTCGGCGGTACGAGCTCGGGCCTGGCTGTCATGGGCGAGTACATCTACACAAGCGAGGGTGACGGCCCCAAGGAACCCCACCTTACCTCGACCCAGGCGCTCCGCAACCCGTCTCACTCCCGCGTGACAGTCCGGGATGACTTCCTCCACCTCCCTTTTCTCGGTGGAGCACTCCTCGAACCGCACTTCGTGCAGGAGAGCCGCTACGGCCGTATGGCCGTGTTCTTGAACCAGGTTGCGGCCGGTGACCGGGGGCGTGAAGTGCGAGGCATCGGGATCGACCGCAAGACGGCACTCCTCGTGGGGTCCGACGGCTCGGCGCAGGTGATCACCGGCCCCGACCACCCCCACGGCAAAGTGATCCTCTTCCGCTTGACCACTCCATCCGCCGTGACCGACCAGAGTCGCGCTCCCATCGTCGCCGAGTTCGAGGCCCTGGAATTCCACCGCGAAGACACAATCGATCTGCTCCGCTGGGGAGGGACCGACGCGACAGCATATCGCATGTCGATCGACGGCATGGTCCTCAAAATGGCCCAGCAAAAGAACTGACACACGACAGCAAGCACTTC
The DNA here is from genome assembly GCF_000242455.2 of Singulisphaera acidiphila DSM 18658. Taxonomy (GTDB): domain Bacteria; phylum Planctomycetota; class Planctomycetia; order Isosphaerales; family Isosphaeraceae; genus Singulisphaera; species Singulisphaera acidiphila. The sequence goes on along the minus strand of NC_019892.1, from coordinate 1,333,807 downwards.
TTATGAAATAGTCGGCGATCTTCCCCGGCCGGAACGCCCTCTCTCAAGATCACTCCCATTGCCTCGCCCGATCGTAGTATTGCCTCATGGTCGCCACGATCCGCTTCTTCTCGTTGAGAGCGACGAAAAGGATCAGGAGAATGCCCAGGGAGAGCATCACGCCCCAGCGGGCCAAGGCGTTCTCTGCGCTCACACGGCCGACCTGGTAGACAACGTCGAGGACGAAGCCGACAAGCCCGAGCCAAAGGAACGTCTGGATCCGCAGGCCGATGCCCACGAAGATCCCGATGAGGGACAGCAGCAGAAGGGTGAGCCAGGCACCAAAGCTGTGAAACTGCCAGATGGGCAGGGCCAGGGAGGCGTAGACCAAGGTCAGGCCGAGCCCTCGGATCGCGTTGACGATGTCGTTGCCGAACTCGCGGCGGTTTACCTCGGCAAAGAGGATGGCCGACAAGCCGACCGGGATCAGGAAGAGCTGGGGATGGTCGGCCAGCCGCCAGCCCACGCGAGACCAGGCGATCCAGAGAATGGCGTTGAGCAGGACTGCGGCCGCATAGCCGAGCGACTTCCACTGCCTCGTGTAGCAAGCCACAGCGTAGAAAGCGGCCGTGGTGAAGAGGAGGAAGAGGCTGAGCTCGTCGAGACGACCGTCCACGATCGCCATGGCCGGCGGGATCAGGGGCAGGACGAGCGACACGTACAAGGTGGGCCGGGCATAGAGATTCATCTTGAGGCGTTGCATGACCTCGGAGAGCCCCAGGTCGAGATAGCCGAGCAGCGTGAGCACGGCGGCGTCAGTCGCGACCGAGACGGGGAAGAAGTACCGGTAGTGGAAATAAGCCCCCAGAAGCGTGGCTTGTGCAGCATAGATGAGCCACTGTGCATTCCAACGGCGGGCCACCAGAACGTCGAACCCGGCCGCGACCATCAGGATGCCGACCCCGCCCAGCGCCACACCGTCCCCCAGCGCGATGGGACTTAACGTCAGCGACGCAATGGCTGCCACCGCCCAGAACGATCCCAGGAGCGACACCTGCTCGAGAGCGCGCACAACCCGGCCGCGTGACGCCACACCCCACGATTTCCGCCTGAAGTCTGTGGTCCGCAACCAGCTTCCTACGGACCAGAGAGCGAGGATCGCCGCAGTCGTGCCCAGGGCGAAGTCGAAGGCCCAGGGAGTCGCCCCGGCGATCCAACGCGGGCGTGCCAGTTGGAACACCAGCAGCGAGCAGAAGGCACACCAGGTCAGGCCCCCCACAAAGGCAGGCGCCACCCGATGCCGGAGGATCGCCTGAGTACCCAGCGTCAGGGTCGCCAGCAGTAGGGTCCCGATCGTGATCGTTGTCGAGGTGAGGTCTCCCCAGGTGAACGCACAGGCGATCAGGGTGAGGAGAAAAGCCGCTCGGTCAGCGAGGTGGACGCGACGCGCCGAGACGCTGACTCCCACCTCGCCCCTCGTGTCGAAGAGGACGATCGCCAAGCCCAGCCCGGCGGTCAACAGCGGGATGACGTTCGTGAAGCGGCCGACGGAATTGACAAAGGTCGGGGAAATGCCAAGCCACCAGAGGAAGAGCGTCAGGACCACGTAGAGACCAATCACCCGGTTCTCGCCGAACCGCCCCCCCTGACCCATGACGTAGACCCAGGCCAACACCAGCGCCGGGCCCACGGAAGTCCAGCCTGCCTCCATCATGAGGGTCGAGGGAACATCGCCGAGGAAGACCCAGGCAAAGGTCGCGAGCCCCACCAACAGACCCGTCAGGCTTCCTGCGATCGTGAAGACGAGGAGCGACCAGTTTTCGAGAACTGAGCCGGCCCCAACCTCATCGATCCCGAATCGTTGGCAGAGCAGCGGCTCGACCCTCATGAGGTCCCGGCCCAGGACCAGCCAGAAGACGGCCAGCAGCAGCCCGGCGAGCAACCAGCCGGCCGGCATGGTGACCAGCGGGTCGACGGCCATGAGGTATCCCGTTGAGGCGAGCGTGGCGAACGCGTGGACCCAGGCCGAATCGTGGTAAGCCTTGAGCATCAAGAGGCAAAAGATCGAGAGACAGAGTGGCACCCAGGCATGAGCCGACCAGGGCAGATCGTGCGAAAGAACCGGCATGATCACGAGAGCGAGAGCCGCATATCCACAAACAACAGCCACGTTGAAGAACGGAAACTCGAAAGCCAACGGAGGGATTTGCAGACGCCGGCAAAGCCTCGGCCCCACTCGACGTGCCGCGACACCGAGCCCCCAGAGCGCAAACGCCCCGAGCACAGCGCCTGCCATTCGCTGGTCGGCCGTCAGGCGCGGAAGCAGAGTCAGGTTGAGCACGCAAACGAGAGAGCCGAGAACCGCGTAGAGCCAGCCGGACGAGGGGAAACTCTTGACCATCAGCAGGAACGCGAGTGCGATCAGGGACATCGCGACCGGGGACGAGAGCGACGCCGGGATCGCCAGCACAGTTAGCACGAGTGAAGAGATGAAGAGTGGCCTGGCATAAACACGGATACTCTCGGCCCTGCCGGACCGGAGAGCGAGCAGTCCGATCCTCCAGAATCCAAGGCCCTCGACAACAGCCACAAGGCCGAGGATGTAGGCCTTCGAAGGGTCGGACCGGCCGACGCTGAAGAGGGTCAAGTAGGTCGCGGAGACCAAGGCGCCGACCGCCCCGTAGGTCAGACTCGGCGTCTGCCAGATCGCAGTGAGCAGGATCAGAACAAGACTGTCCGCCAGCAACGCAACGGCGCTGGCGGGATAAGCGTCGCGCGACACGAATCGTGCGAGCAAGGCGAGCAGAAAGACGACGGCCGTCATCCCCAAGGCGCTCGTGAAGCACGGGACGGCGTAAAAATCGTCGCCTCCCTCACGACGCACGAGAAACCCGGTTCGCCAGAGAGCCAGCGCTGACACGGCGGAGATCAGGGCCAAAGCGCCCAGACCCATCCCCGGATCGGTCCAGGCCAGTCGTCCCCAGCCAAGCACGAGCTGCGAAGCCACGACGAGTCCAATGCCAAGATAAACGAGAGCCCCCTCACGGCGAAACCGGGTCAGCCAGAGCCAGGCCACTCCCCCCAGCGCCAAGGTTGCGGACTCCAGGACCATCGGGCGGATCCCTCCCCCCGCCGCCATGATCACGGCCAGGAAGACGCCAATCAGCACGGCGTCGGGCAGCCCCTTGAGGAAGACGCGCGAACGGGTCGTCGTCCTCCCCTTCAAGCCCTCCATGACCGCCATCAAGATCAGCGTCAGGGCCGCCGTCACCACGCCGGAGGAAGGCGAGAACCAGGCCCGATGACCCGTCGCGAGCGCCAGCCCTCCCAGCGAAGCCCCGAGCAAGCCCGCAGTCGTGAGAGAGACCAAGGGAACATAGGGCAAGTCGACAACAAGAACGACGCACAGCCAGGCGGCGATCAAAAACGTTGAGGTGGCCGCAACGGAGGCCGGCGCGGGGGGCATGACCGACAGGCCTGCCGCGACCATCGCCGCCACGGCCAAAACCAACGCCACGTGGACCAACGGCATGCGATAGGCGTCGGGCACGCGCCATCTTTGCCCGAGGCGACCCGCCCCCCCGATCGTGAAACCAAGAGTGACCGCGCCCAAAGCACGGGCCGCCAGAGTCACACCCGGAACAAGCATCGACCCGGACAGCAGCGCTCCGGCGAGGGCCGAGCAAGCGAAGTAGACCCCCCTCGGCTCGGCGAAAAGCGGGACCGCGATCGCATAGAGGATCGAGTAACCGGACATGCAGAGGACCGCAGCCTTGGGCTCGAAGGCGCTCAGGACGCAGGCGACGATCGAGAACGGAACGCCCAGGTAATGGCAGTGCCTGGCGAGCCGCTCGTCCTTCCATCGCCTCGCAAACTGGAGGGCCAACAGGGCGAGCACGGCGTTAAACACCAGCCCGTTGAGCGCTTTGAACGGGAAAGGGAGTTTCTGGCGGTAACCCAGGGCCTGGCGAACGAATTCCTCAACCGAGTGGACCAGGTCGACCAGGAAGTAGAACGCGCCAAAGTATCCCAAGAAGAGCGACCCAAACGCAAAGTAGAGATAGGCCGGGTGACGGTCAGCACGGAGCAAGGCCCCATAGAGCGCCAGGCCCAGGAGGGCCGTCGCCAGGATATTGCCGCTGTAAAGGGCCGAGAGACCAGGGGGCCGGGACAAGGCCAAGGCGAATGCCAGGGCGGAAAGAATCAAGCCGCCGAACCGCATGAGCAGGATCCGTCGCCGATCCTTCTCGAATCGAACCTGGTGAAAGGCCGTGTGGACGAACGCGATCGCCGTGAGCATCACCGGTACGGCAAACAGGCAAGGGTGTAGCCCCGGTTGCATCACGGCGGCTGTGCGGAGCAGCCCGGACAGGAAGGCGAACGTCAACAGTCCCAGCGAGAAGTAGGCAAAATCACGGTGTTCGTCGTCACTCTCGGCCTGATACCGGGTGTTCAGCCACCAGACACTCCCCAAGAAAAGCCAAGGGGGGATGAGGAACGCGGAGACGCCCCACGCATAAGTGACGCCCCGCGCGGTTGCTGCGTCGCAGGCGCTCAGAGCCACGAGGGCGACGGCAAGAAAGGTCGCCCCGCTCCGCCAATCCAGGGCCCGAGCCACCAGACGGGTCACGAAGAAGAGGGCGGTGACGTCGAGACCCAGCACGACCAGACGCGAAAACGTCGGGGCGATCAAAAGCCGCATCTCGCCCGCGAGCATGAAATTGACCGGGACGACGATCAGGGTCGTCATGAGCATCATCCGCCCCGCGCGCTCGGCCCCCCAGCGCACCAGGCCCGCGCCAAACGCGGCGAACATCAACGTGTAAACCAACGCCAGCGAACACTTACCGACCGGCGACCAGAGCCGAGGTCCCAGCAGCAAGTGCGCCCCGACCGTCGAGCTGACCACGATCAAGAGGACCGCCAGGCAGAGGATCAGCTTCTGCCAGTGCTCCTCGAGGAACTCCCCCGCGACGCTCGACCAGGAGAAAGCCGGCCGCGCCGGCTCGGGATCAGGTTCAGGTTCGGGTTCGGGCGCTCGCTCGACGGTTCGTTCCTGGGGCAAGAGAACGTGAGGGGCGGCCGGCAGACGCTTCTCGATCTCACGAACCCACTGCGGCCAGACCTCATTTTGCGGATGCAGGAGGCTCAAACGCCGATAAAGTGCCAGCGCCTCCTCAAGCCGGCCGACCCGCCGCAATGAGAAGGCGAGCAAGACCATGGCCTCTGGGTGGTCGGGATGACGTTCGAGCCAAGGGCCGCAAAGCGCGATCACCGTGCGATCGTCGCCTTGCTTCACGGCCTCCTGAGCCGGCTCGAGCGTTTCAACCGCCAGGGCCGGCTCTCGTTTTGCGTCTTCTTCCGCCAGGGGAATTTCCGCGGTCGCTCTTGTGGGGCGGGGTTCGACAGGCCTGGCCTCGAGTTCCGGAAATCGCTCCCCAGCCTCGGCCGCGAGGGCCTGCGCCTCGTCATCGCGTCGGAGGCGGTGCAGGAGACCGATCGCCGTACTCCAACCCTCCAGGCGGCCGGGTTCGAATTCCCGGGCTCGATTCGCCCAGACCAGCGCCTGCGACGGATTCGTCGCGACGAGGCTCCGCGCGGCTTCCAGCGCCGCCTGGAACCGGCCGACCCGCTCGATCTCAACCCGACGCGCATGGGTTTCCGAAACGACCGTCGCGTAAGCCTCGGCCGAGATCAGACCCCTGGCGAGCATCGTCTCCAAGCTTGTGAGCAGGTAGGTGATCGACGCCAGTTCACCCTGCTCGGCAGGAGTCAGCAAAGGTCTGAGGTCGAAAGTTCCGTCCACATGTGACTCCCTCTGGCGGAACGGTTGGCACTTCCTGTCCCATTTCCCGGCAACATCCGCCGCACGAATATGAGCGCCGATCGCGTTTGTGACAACGAGGCACTGCCCAAACGAGGCGAGATCGTGCCACGCCCGCTCAAAAAAAAATCGGATAATGGTCCGAAGGGACCGAAGGCCAAGGCAATGAATCCCCGCCGGAGAGGACCATCGGATCGGCTTGCTTGAAGGGATCGCGCGTTCCCCAAAGGGGGGCAACACGGGACGTTACGCCGTGGAATGAATGAGAGATAAGGATAGAGAGGTGAGTTCGAGAATGAACCCTTCCGCCTCGTCCGGTAGAGACGGGCGGAAGGATTTGCTGTGGAAGGAGACCGACCCTGGGCATCGATTCAATGAAGACGGATTTGCATCAGGACTCGTTCACTCAAAATTAAGGTCGAACGAGTTCTCGCCACGGCTGACCTTGAACGGCCGTACTCCAGCATTGACGCCGGCTTTCTGGGCCTGCTTCCCATCGACTCTCACAGTGTTGTCGCCGATGAGCGTCGTCGCCGTGTAAACGCCGTCCTTGATGGGTGCACTCCGTAGCGGCGCCATCTTTCGTTCGACATTCGTCGGGTCAAAGATGATCGACCCATCATGGACGGGTTCCCCCTTGATGACGACCTTCCCCTTGACGGTCGCCTCCTCGGTGGAAGACTCGACGGCGGGCCTTCCCTCTCCGCAACCGCAAAGGAGCATGGAAAGGAGCGGAGCCGCAATGGTCGCACCAAGTGCGCGGACGTGTCGCATAATCGCTGATCTCTCCCCAGCCGCCTGGCATCTTGATACGAGTCGCGTTCCCCCGTTTGGAAGGGCATGGCCCGCCATTCGGGAAGTTCGCGTCGATTTTCGCTCAAGACCGGCGAGGTGCGTCTTGATTGGTCGTGAACTCGATGGATCGTGGCCGGTCGATCGTACCCGGATCGATCCGGCCGCAATCCCAGGAATGGAGGCGTTCTTCTTGTGGCTTTGCTCAATAGCTGCTCGAGTCGATCACCTCGCCACCGGCGACCGTTCCGAGGGCCCACCACGTCTGAGGATTGATCGATGACTTGATGGCGCGGACCGAGCCGTCCATCATCAGGCAATTGACGACGCCGGAGTGGCGGCTCGAGGCCGTGACCGCTCCCACATCGCTGTCGCTGTTGTTCGCCGAGCCGAAGGCACAGCTAATGCTGTTGGGGGTCATGAGCATGCTGAACCGGGTCTGCCCTGACCGACCCCACCACCACGACCCGCCGACCGGCCACCCGCCCGCCATGTTCGCCTCCGTCACCGGCGCGGCCTTGCAATTGGCGAAGTCCGTCGTGAGCACAGGAGGATTGGTAATGTTCGCGCTGGTCCGGAAGTGGACCGACGTCGGCTGGGCCGACTCAAACTGTGCGTTATTCGTCGCGCCGATTCCCTTGACGACCTCGGAGAAGGCCACCGTGTTGCTCAAACCATCAATGACCGAGTGGAAGCCGATCTGGGGCATCGTGCAGAAAGGGAACGGTCCGTTGAACAGGCTGGAGATCTTGAAGCTCGCCGGAGCCGAGCCTGCGTTCGTGAAGTAATTGTTCGGCCCGGCCGCCAGCGTCGTGCGTGTGATGTCGGACGGGCAGAGGAAGACGTCGATCTTGGTGACCTGAACCGTCTGGTTCACGGGGCTGATGCTGTTCCAGAAGAGATTGCCGCCACCCGAGAAATTCAAAGAGTTGTACAGGTTGCCCTGCTCGAGGTTGGGCAAGAGCATCACCTGGGCCGACGCCGAGTAAAAGCCGATGGGAGCCCCCCCCTGAAGGCCCTCGCCAAACGGGACGATGTTGTTCACCCCGTGATAGTTGTGCAGGGCGAGGCCAATCTGCTTCATGTTGTTGGTGCATTGCGACCGGCGGGCCGCTTCACGCGCGGCCTGTACGGCAGGGAGCAGCAAGGCGATGAGAACGGCGATAATGGCGATCACAACCAGGAGTTCGATTAAAGTAAAGCCGCGACGACGCATAAGACTCTTCCTGCCCGGCCTCAATGCCGCTCCGGCAAAGCCAGGCAGCCCGAAGCTCGGGACGATGAATTGGGAAGTCCTGTGAGTTTCGAGGCGCCGGGTACGAACGGCGTCCCCTCGCGCAGACACCCCGCGCAATCCCAACTTGGCCACGCATACTCCCTGGGAACACCCGATGACCGGTCACGAGTCGCACAACGAGCGGTCCGAGATAAATAACGGGAGTTAAGACCGTTGGATGAACTAAGTTCGCCGGTCGTCGCCTTGACCTCACAACCCGTACGATATTTTTTTTCAATCTTCGCCGATCATTCACCGAGTCGCGTCGCAACCAGCCAGTGGATCCCGATTGGCGGGCCGACTGTCTCCTCGAAAGGCAAGCGAGAAGCGCCGGCTTCCAATCCTCTTGATCCCGCGGGAGCGGAGTGAGGGGATAGGCCATCATGGAGAAGAACGTCTTTCTCCGACCTTTGTTCTCCGCTATGCGTTGCCGCTCTTAGCCCCGCGCCAGCCGGGTTCATTTCGCCGGGGCTCCCTGGGTCGCCAAGCGGAAGTGACTCCGTATTTCTTCGGGCGACAGGGGCCGGTCATAGATCGCGACCTCATCCATCCTGCCAGAAAAACCGCGTCTCCAACCGGTGTGGTGGATGATGGGGTTTTCGATCATGGTTGTCAGCCTTCCCAACAGAAACTGGCAAGGGACGGCCGAAGACTCGCCACGCAGTGGCTGCGTGGCCTGCTTCACTCCATCCATGACTAGCTCCATCTGCTCACCATTGACCTGGGCGACCAGATGATGCCATCGGTAGGGGACGTAGCAGGACTCGGAAAAGAGGTTATCGCCCCCCCCCGGTCTCGCGGGCCAGCGATAGAGGAACCGAACCGAGGCGGGACGGTAGAGGGTCAACCGATTCCGGGACGTCAACTCCACGAGGGAGAGGTGGTTGTTGGTATCCTTAGGTGCCAACAAACTGGCGAGAGTTGCGTGCTCAATGGCTTCCGAGACAAACCAGAGTTCAATCGCGTAGCCAGGGGACCTCGATGGCTCCCAGAGACCGTCCATTTCCAGGTATTGCGTATCCTCGCCGGGCCTGAACACAACACATTGATTGCCCTCCGACGTCGTGGCGAGATGGATCGGGCCGGTGGCCCGTAGCGGCGGCCCCCCCTTAATCTCATTCGGAATCGTGCCATCCTTCCACGATTCAAACCGCCAATAACTCCGAGGGCGAGCGTTGAGAATCGTCCTGGCATAAGTTGAATCGAAGCGCAGCGGGGGGGTGGCCAGGTTCGAGTGGGTGACGAAGTCTTCCGATTTGGTGAGAACCTGGATGTTGCCCGCCCCCGGGTCGATCTCGAAACCTTTGCTCCCCGGCTTCATCAGCTGACTTCGTCGCATCGTGCCCGTGGCGCTCAAGACTGCGGCCTCGACCTCGCCCTCAAAAACCTTGCCCCGCGACGTTCCATCGGGCTTGATGTTCAGACCGAACTCGGTGCCGAGGTCGAGAACGGCCGACCCCGGGCTGGAAACAAGGAAACCCTCGACCCCCTTGGGAACGCGTGCCCGCAGCTTGCCTTGGTGGCAATAGACCTGATCGAGTGAGATCAATTCCAGATCCGCCGGCCCTTCGACAACGAGAATGACCCCGCTGAGCATCGAAAGCGTGGCACGCCCCGAGCGGAACCGGAGCCGACCAGCCGCGATGACATCCCCCTCGGACGGGTGAGACTCATCAGCTAAGTCCCACGCCACATCATCCAGCCGAAGCAGCATGGCCAACCCTCGAGTGGCGTCGATCCGGGGGTACGGTCGCAGCGCAAGGGCAGGTGCAGGGACTGGGACAGGTGCAGGGACAACAACCTTCGGTTTCTTCCCACCGAGCATGGCCACCAGGCCGACAAGAAGCAGAATCGACGCGGCGGTCGCCACGCCCCCCACCCACCATCGCGACCTGAGAAGGCGAAACCGGGAGCGAAAACGAGGACGATCGTCGAGCCGCCGCGCGAGACTCTCCTCGAAGGCCGCTTCCCGATCCCGCTCGGAGGCGCTCCAGCCGAGTTCATCCTCGAGTTGCAAGAAGCGAGGCTCAGCCGAATGCACGACTTTGAGCATGCCCAGCATCCGAACTTCTTCGACAACGGCCCGACGGAACGGCTCGTCTTCGCGAAGTCTTGCCATGAGGTCGTCACGACGAGACGCCTCGATCTCTTCGCCAAGCCAGGCCGACAAAAGATCTCGCAAGTCCCGATCCATTAATCCAGTTCCTTCTGCATACATTCGCGTAGAAGCTTAACCGCGCGATAATGCAAAGTATAAATCGCGCCCACCGACGTTAAAAACTCATCGGCAAGCCCGGAAAGCTTGTCACCGTCCAACCCCGCGCGCACAATCCGGCGCATCTTTTCGGGAAGCCGCGCAATGCAGTGGAGCAGGATCTCGATCGTTCCAGGCACGTCGGTCGAGACGACCCGCTCGAGATCCGCTTCCACGACGCGTGCAAACTCAGCCCGGAACAGCGCAAGGGTCTTCTCGCGTCGCGCCTTGCTTCGCAAGTGCCCGTAAAGCTTGTTGCGCGCAATCCCTCGAAGCCAGGCCCCGAAATCATCGCCACGACGAAACGTGTACAGACTTCGGTAAGCCGCGAGGAAAACGTCCTGGGCCAAGTCATCCGCATCATCGAGATGGTAAACTTGGGCCGCGAGGTAGCTCCGTAACGGGAGGCTGTATTCCCGGACGATCCGCTGGAACGCTTCTCGCTTGCCTTGTAAAACCTGGTCGAGTAATTCCTCGATTTCCGCACCTTGAAGCATACGCGCGACCACCTGAGCCAAGTCGTGCCAAGTCGAGTGCTCTTACTTCTCTAAGTTTGCCGATACCCGCCTCAATCTCACACAAGAATTGATGACTCTTTTTGGGAATTGCCCCCGCCAAGCCTTTTTTCAATGGGATGTGACCGACAGATCGGGGCAAAATCGAACGGGACCGTTCTTCCGGCGGCGAGTCCGGTACAATGGATTCTCGTTCTCACCCGATTCCTCTTCAAGATCGGCCCGGGGCGGCAGAGGTTACGGTGTCGTCGGAAAAGCAGGGATCGGTCACGCACTGGATCGGCGACCTGAAAGCGGGGGACGTCGCAGCCGCCCAGCCGCTCTGGGAACGGTACTTCGCGCGACTCGTACAACTGGCGCGGGCGAAGCTGCGAGCCACGCGGCGGCCGCCCGGGATCGAGGACGAGGAAGACGCGGCGCTGAGCGCATTCAACAGCTTTTGCGCGGGGGCGGCCAAGGGCCACTTCCCCCTCCTCAGCGACCGGGACGACCTCTGGCGGTTGCTCGTCGTCATCACGGCCCGCAAGGCATGCGCCCAGGTCCAGCGGCGGACCCGCCAGAAACGAGGAGGGGGCCGGGTGCTCGACGAGGCGGCGCTGCCGGGCGCGGGCGGCCTGGCCAAAGACGAGGCGGCGGCCGGATTCGACTTCGTCGCCGGTCCTGAGCCGACCCCTGAATTTGCCGCAATGTTCGCCGAGGAGTACGAGCGCTTGCTCAATGCCCTGGACGACGACTCGCTCCGACAGGTCGCTCTCGATCGGATGGAAGGATACACCAACGACGAGATCGCCGAGCGGCTCGGCTGCGCTCGCCGGACCGTGGCGCGTCGGCTCGACCTGATCCGCAAGATCTGGTCCGAGGAGGAGGAAAGCGAATGACGGCCGGCGACCGTCCCGAGGTTCTCGAATCCAGCCCCGCATCTCTCTCCCAGGCCCGACGGATTCACGCGGCCTGCGAGCGCTTCGAGACCGCCTGGCGTGCCGGCGGCTGCCCGAGGATTGAGGAGGAGCTCCAACGGATTCCCGAGTCCGAGCAAGCGGTCCTGTTGACCGAGCTTCTCCCCCTGGAGTTGGAGCTCCGCCAGGGCAGGGGGGAGTCCGTCGCTGCCATCGAGTATCGCAAGCGGTTCCCCCGCTTTACCCGACTGGTCGACGACGTCTTCGGCAAGGCGAACACCGACCGCCGAGGGGCGACCGTCACGCAACGGGTGCGGGCCGAGGTCGACTCCGGTCAGAACCAGGAAGCGACGATCTTCGCCGCCCCGAATTCGACGGCCCAATCGGGTGGCGCTCGCCCGTTGATCGGAGCGTTCGGCGACTACGAGTTACTCGAGGAAATTGCACGCGGAGGCATGGGGGTCGTCTACAAGGCCCGCCAGAAGAGTTTGAAGCGATTGGTCGCGCTCAAGATGATCCTGTCGGGGGAATTTGCCTCGCCGAGCGAGATGGAGCGATTCCACCTCGAGGCCGAGCTTGCGGCCAACCTCGATCATCCCCACATCGTGCCGATCTACGAGGTGGGCGAACACCAGGGGCGGCACTACTTCACGATGAAGCTGGTCGAGGGGAGCAGCCTGTCTCGCCAGATCTTCCGGTTCTGCGAAGACCCGTATGCGGCGGCGCGGTTGCTTGCGACGGTGGCCCGGGCGGTGGACCACGCCCATCGCCAAGGATTTCTCCACTGCGACCTGAAGCCGGCCAATATCTTGCTCGACGCCAAGGACCAGCCGCACGTCACCGACTTCGGCCTGGCCAGGCGCGTCGAGGAGGTCAGCCACCTGACGGTCTCGGGCGCAATCATGGGCACCCCTTCCTACATGGCGCCCGAGCAGGCCTCGGGCCTGCGTCGCGAACTGACCCCGGCCGCCGACGTTTACGGCCTGGGCGCAATCCTCTACGAGCTGCTCACTGACGGCCCGCCGTTCCGCGCCTCGACGGTGATGGAGACGGTGGTGCTTGTCCTTGAGCGCGAACCACCACCGCCGAGCCAGGTTCGGCCTGGCGTGCCTCCCGGGCTCGAGAAGATCTGCCTCCGCTGCCTGGAAAAAGCCCCCCGCGACCGCTATGCCTCGGCGGCCGAGCTCGCGGACAATCTCGAACGGTTCTTGCGGGGCGAGGACGTCGATGGGAACGGCGTCTGGCAAGGGCTGCGCCGCTGGACCCGCCGCGAGCCGGAACTGGTCTCTCGACTCGGCGGACTAGGCCTGATCGCCGCTCTCACTCAATTCAACTATCACAACACCGAGCGACCAATCCTCGCCGTGCACGCGATGGTGATGGCGACTTTGGCCCTCTGGGCCGTCGCCTCGGCCGTTTATCAAATGCTCCTACGTCGCGGGTTCCAGTCGGAGACGGTCCACCTGATCTGGGCGGCCACAGACATCACGCTCGTCACGGTCCTCCTGAAAGTCCTCGATGCGCTCCAGAGTACGCTCCTCGTCGGCTACCCACTCCTGATCGCAGCCTCTGGCCTCTGGTCGCGGACCCGGCTGGTCTGGTTCACCACCGTGCTTGCTGAGATCGGCTACCTGCTCCTCTTCCTCGACCATTGGCACAATCCCGGTTGGGCGTCGAGCCGAGCTCAGTACCCGAACATCTTCATGGCGGCCCTTGCCGTCACCGGGTTCGTCGTGGCCCGCCAGGTCAAGCGAATGTGGGCCCTGAGCCATTACTATGAGCACCGGCCAATGACCTGACCGCGAGGGGCGGCCCGTGCTAACATCATCAACACCCCTCGCGACCGAGCCCCAGCACCTGTCGACCTCATTGCCAATCCCTACTCAGGAAAAGGGAAAGCCATGTCACTCGAATTTCCCGAACTCCCCGATCTACCCGAGATTCCTGAACTCCCCGAAGACTTTCCGATCACCGAACAGACGGTCCGATCCCTCTGGAACGTCGTCCGAGGCCTACACGCCTTGCTCCGAGCCGAGATCCACTCCTCGCGTGCGATGGCGAAGATCGTCCTCGAGGATCGGGAAAATCAGGAAATGCTCCTCGGCATCGTCCGGGGGCACCATACGGTCCTCAGCAGCGCGGTCAACATTCTCTCAGAACTCAAAGGGGAGAATTCTCCTCCTCTCAACCTGCCCCCGATGCCACCCCACTGGTCCTCGTCCGAGAACTGCTGAACCTTCACCAACGACGGAATCGCTCATGATCGAGGTTGTCTGTATCTGCAAGTGGAGGTTCAAGGTCCAGAATGAGCATGCGGGCCTCGCAATCAAATGCCCGAAATGCCGGCGACTGGTCGACGTTCCTATCGTCCCGCCGGCCCTGATCGCGGAGCCCGACTTGCCTTCGGCCTCAACAAGGGTTGAGCCGCCCGCTCAGCCCCCCCTCGTGGCGACCGCGGACTTACAGGCTCTGCTCGTCTCGATCGAGCGACTTGTCGAGATCAACGACTCCATCAAGACGCGCCTCGGATGGATCATAGGGATCATGGTGCTGATCCTGATCCGCGTGCTGACTCGTAGCATCTGAAATCGCACACTAACAAACACTTCTTGATTTTCTCGTGTCTTTTTGTAGGTCCGTTTTCTTACTCTCCACAGACCCGCCGCGTCTGCTCGACGTCGGCCCGGATCTGGGCAAGCAGTTCTTCCAGGTTCGCGAAGGGGCGAGTCGGGCGGAGTTGCTGGAGGATGTCGAGCTCGACGGTCTGGCCGTAGAGGTCGCCTTCGAAGTCGATGATGTGGGCCTCGACCTTGCGGATCTGCTCGCCGAACGTGACGTTCGGTCCGATGTGGCAGGCCACCGGCCAGGTTCTCGATTGACCTTCGAGGTGGGCCAGGGCGGCGTAAACGCCGTCGGCCGGGATGAGGGTATCGACGCCGTCGAGGTTGGCCGTCGGAAACCCGAGCCCGGCCCCTCGGCCTGCACCATGGCTCACGATCCCTCGGATCCGATGGGGGCGGCCCAGGAGGTGGGCGGCTTCGTCGGCACGTCCCTCGTGCAAGCAGCGTCGGATCCGCGACGAGGAGACGAGCTGATTGTCGACCTTGGTTGACCCGGCCATGGAAAAGTCGAGGCCCGCCGATTCGCACCAGCTTGCGAGCAATGCCGCGTCTCCGCCTCGATCACGGCCGAAGGCGAAGTTCGGTCCTTCGACCATCCCGCGCGCGCCGAATTGGCCGACAATCACGCGGTCGAAGAACTCGCGGGCCGTCAGGCCGAGCAGCCAAGGGCCGGTCTTGAAGACACCGACCTCATGAGCCCCCGCTTCTTTCAGGAGCGCGACCTTGCGCTCGACCCAGACGAGCGGGACCGGCGCTTGCTCGGGACGGAGGAGGGCGACGGGGTGGGGATCGAAGGTCAGGGCAATGGCATCGGCCCCGGCGGCTTCGGCCTTGGCACGCAACTGGCGGAGCAGATGCAGGTGACCGCGATGCACGCCGTCGAAATTACCGACCGCGAGGTAAGCGCCCCGAAACCGCGTGGCGACCTCGGCGAAGTTCTCGAGCGTGATCACCGACACAAACCCTCTGTCATGTAGCATTTCGGACACAAGCTCGCATGCGATACGGCGACCGCCGTGCCCGGGTCTAGCCATTATCACCGCGGTCGATCGATGCGGTCAATCCCGCCTGGCTCGACCCAATGTCATCCTCGAGGCGCCTTGGCTATGATAAGGACGAACAGACCGAAGGCGGCGAACCAAAAGGTTCCGAAGCGGATGCACTCGAAACGATGAACTTCCTGATCCTGGGAGATGGGGCCGAGGAACACGCCTGGGCCAGCGCCGTCGAGCGCCATGCCGAGCATCAGCTCTGGGCCGCCTTCCCCGGCTTCGCCGATTTCGCGGACGTGGCCCGCCCGCGCGACTTCGACGATGCGCTTGCATTGGCGGGGGTCGAAGCCGTACTCGTGGGGGGTGACTTCGAAGTCCGGGTCGAATGGCTCCGCCGGGTCGCCGCAGCCGGGCTCCCCGCGATCTGCCTCCACCCTCCGGGCGACGACTCCGAAGCCTACTACCAGGTCGCCCTCAGCCGTGCAGAGACCGGCGCGGTGCTCGTACCCGACCTCCCCGCGCGGCTCCATCCCGGCGTCACCCTCGTTCGCCGCGCCCTCGAGAACAGTGAACTCGGCCTCTTCCGAGGGATCCGCCACGAGTCGTCGGCCATGCCCAGCGACGGCGATCTCACCCGCCACGTCTTCTCCCGAACCGTCGACCTGGTCCGGTCCCTGCTCGGCGAGGTCGAGGCCGTGACCGGCACCGGCGATCCCCCCGGCCAACGGCCCGACCAGAATCTCGTCGTCCAGCTTCGCGGCCCCGAAACGCGCCGCGCCGAGGTCCGGATCGTGGCCGGCCCCGCCGAGCCGGCGCGGCTCATCGTCTCGGGCGATCAAGGATCGCTCACCCTGGAGTATGATCCGGCCTTGACGGGACAGACCCGCCTGGTCCGCCGGACTCCGAGCGGCGAGCCGAGCGTGACCGAACTCGAGCCTTGGGATCCGCACGCCGCGATCCTAGGAGTGCTCACACGTTCGCTGGCGGGAAGCGATGCCCGGCCCAACCTGCTCGACGGCACCAGGGCCATGGAACTCGCCGAGGCCACCGCCCGCAGCCTCAGACGCGGGCGGACCGTCGACCTCCACTACGAGGAGATCAGTGAGGCCAGCAACTTCAAGAGCGTCATGACCTCGACCGGCTGCATGCTCCTGCTCGGCATCATGGTCGCCTTGCCCGCCGCCCTCGCAGGCCCGGCGCTGGGCTGGAACTGGACCCTGTACATCGCTTATGCGATCCCGCCGCTCCTGGTCCTCTTCATGCTCATGCAGTCGTTGCGATTCGCGGTCCGGGAATCGAAGTCCAAAGACGGCTGAACAGGCCGGCAATGGGCAAGCTTCAATTCCCAGTTCGTTCATCGAATCAGGCCACGGCCGCTTGTCCTAGGATGACTTATCGGCCGCCGCCGGGACGCTGCCGGGAACTTCGCCAAAGCTATCGAGGCTCTTACGAAGGGCAGGGGCGAGGGCATCGAACCGTTTGGATTCGAGGGTGTATTTCACCTCGTAGTCGAACCGGCCGCCACGGAATCGGCGTTCGAGAATCGTCATTGAGAACGGGCCGCGCTGGGTGCGGACGACCGTCTCGAGCGCGTCGAGCTTCCCCTGCTTGATGACCTCGCACGAGAGGACCTCACAATTGGGCTCGACCTTGCGGAGTTGGTCGGGGACCTCCTTGACCAGCGTCTGGAGGTCCAGGGGGCCGTGCGGCTGCGCCAGGACAAGGGCATTGTCGGACCAGATGCCCGTGGCCGGTCCATTGGCGAAGAAGAGGGCCACTTCGCTGGGGGCAAGCACCGGCCGCCACGCTTCAGGCAGGTCGATCGCGAACTTGAACTCACGCTGAACCCAGCGGTTAGTCGCCTTGTCGAGCAGGTCGGCTCCGGTGTTGGGGGCGGAAAGCTCGATCGAGGCCACCAGCGCATCGAATAACGGTCGGGCGGTGGCGTAGGTGGCGTCGTCCACGTTGAGCGTCAATGTGTACATCTGCCGATTTGCCAGGATCCGCACGCTGAGCTCACGCCAAAGGCCCCCCGAGCTGGGCCGAAATTCCCAGATGGTCTCGAGCCGGTCGCGCTTCGGGTCTTTGACCACCTCGTTCCGGGCAAGCTTGCGGCCCGCCGGGCCGGCGCGCTTGGCGTTGCCATCGATCCGGGTCCGGTACTCGTCAAGGTTCTCGGGTGCCAGGCCAAGCTCGCAAGCCACCACGCCGGGGCGTTCGGGATCGTCCTGGGGGATCAAGGCGACGAAGACGCGGTCCTCCTCCTCGCGAGCGGCGATCGGCCAGTCCTTGGGGATCGACGCCTTGACGCCGTACTTGGGCGCCTCGAAGGAGACCGTCGGCGAGACCGGTTCGTCGGCAAAGGCCAGCAGCGCGAGCAGCGGGATCAACGTCGGCATGGCGGCGGTCCTCGCAGTCCGGGTCATCAGGTGGGAAGGAGTCCGATCGATCAGGAATCGCGGATAAAGTCGGCCGCGAATGAGCGTACGGTCTTGCCGTTGAGCACGTGGAACCGGCGGAGCTGCTCGATGAGCTGGCCGCCGAAGCGGTGGAGCGGGAGCGGGACGATCTTACGGCCGTAGCGCCGCGCCAGCCTCCGCCACGAGGCTAGCGGCGGCCGCGCGCTCACGACCGCGACGTGGCGTTCCTTGCTGTGCAGAAAGGCGGCGGCCAAGAGGCGTTCCTCGAGCGTGTCGGCGAAGTTGAGCCGAGGGTCGTCCCAAATGTCGGGGATCGGGCGCGGAGGGAACAGGAAGAACGCACCGCCGTACTCGGCCTGGGCGATCCCGGGGCCGACCATGTTCTTCATGTGGTCGGTGGCATAGAACGCCAGCGTCGATTCCTCGGAATGCTCGGCGTACCAGGTGGCGCGGTTGGTGTAGACCTGTGGGTCGGCCGGCACGTCGAAGAGAAAGACGACCACCTCGATCGTCCCCCGGCTCGGCGGGATCACCTTCACATAGAGGTCGCCGGTGTGCCAGTTCCGAAGCGTCTCGCGGATGTCGAGCCCGTCCATCACGCTGGACGTGAACTTCTCCGACCGGGCAAGGTCGGCCCCGAGAATCGCCTTGGCCTGGTCGCGGACGTGGCGGTGGAAGCTCTCGATCCGATCGTCTTCCGGAGGCCAGGAGCACATCCCAAACGGGTTCCAGCGCTGCTTCCAGGCTTGGCGATCGCGTTCGGGAGGGCGCGGCCTCAACTCGCAGGACCGCCAGCTCAAGGCTTGGCCCGACAGCCGGCTGATCATCCGCGCGGTGCCCCAGCCCGGCACGTCCGCCTGGTCAATCCCCATCCGCAACAAGCCGCCAGGCTCGTGCTCGTCCGACTTCGCCCCCTTCGCATAAGGATATTCCCGTGCCGTCTCGGCCAGGGCGAGGGCAAAGTCATCGCCGGCCGTCTGCTTCGCCGCGATGATCAGCGAGTAGAGGTCGGGGGTCAGCCGGCGCTCGATCAACGAGAGGTTGCGCACGTAACGGAAGAAAATGGCGAGCAACTGGGGCGTAACCCGCTGCGCGACCTTGGGCAACTGGACTTTCAAACGGTCGCGAGCCTGGAGCACCATCTCCTTGACGCCGTCGACCGAAAGATTGTCGTCGAGCTCGAGCTCGCGACGACCGCGTTCATAGAGGCCGGTCAGGAACGGCAGCTCGCCGAGCAGAAAGATCAAGGTCGCCGGATCGGCGGAGAACGTCTGGACCGGCGAGAAGAAGGGGTCAGGGTCCGGCGTCTCGAGCCCACGCTCGTAGGCATCGCGGATCCAGGGCCAGTCGAGCAGGGAGATGACGAGTAGGATCGAGCGGTGCCTCGCCTCGAGAGCGCGAAGCTGGCTGGCCATCCAGGCGATCCGGTCGGCGTGCTGGCCGGGGGAGGGGGGGGGGATGGCAGGCAGCATGGCCGCCGCAAAGCCTTCGGGGCTGACCCGTTTCAGGGCGTAGGGGTCGGGAAAGACCCCGGTCTTCGCCTCGAAACGAGGGGTCTCCATGTCGATGAAGGCTCGCGCAATTCGCTCGCCGATCGCCACCCGAAGCGCGGCGATCACTCCTTGGCAGGGGTCGATCGGCACGTAGCTGAAACCGTGGGTGTCGTCATCAGGGTCGGCGTCGAGCTGCGCCACGACCGAGATCGCCGGCAGACGCTCAATGGCCTCTTCAACGTCATCCTGAAACGAGGGAGGCAACGGCACGGCCACACAATCGTAGTGGCGGTTGAGCAGCTCCTCGCGGACCCGGATGGCGAAGTCGCCCGAGCCGTGGATGATCGGCATCACGCGGATGCGCGGACCGATCCGCAGGAAGTCTTCGGACGTGGGTCTTGGTGGCGTCATGGTCGGCGAGCTGGCTCGGAATTCCAAAAAAAGAGAAAAAAGGGGAACTGCCCCACCCCCCACCAATCAAAAATCCTCGTCTTCGTCCTCTTCCTCGTCTTCATCGTCATCATCATCCGCGTCCGGGTGGAGCGGATCCTCGGGCCCAAAGAAGAGGTCGCCCAGGCCCATCGGTGCGTGTTGTCCTCCCATCGCGCGACGCTTGCGGCGGGCGAGGTCCTCGAGGTCGGCGGCTTCCTCCCCGAGGACACAAATGAGGGCCTCGCGCCAGGCCGCGTCTCGGCCCAGGGGGTGCGTGGGGTCCTGGGCCATCCGTTTCAGGGCGTAGCGGAGCAGGTTGATCCCATCGCGGGGCGAGAAGTCGAGCTTCAAGGCGTGCGCCTGCTGGAGGAACTCGACGGTGAGGGCGAGCAGTTCAACCTGGGCGAACGGCAGGTGATACTTGAGGATCTCCATCTCATCGTCGCGGTTCGGGAACCCCAAGGTCAGGGTCGGCTGGAGCCGCGAGAGGATATAGTCGGGGACCTCGTAGGTGGACTCATCCTCATTCATCGTGACGCAGGCGCGAAAGTTGGGGTGGGCGGGGATCATCACCCCGGCGACCACACTCTCAACATAGCGGCGATGATCGAGTAGGGGCGCCAGGCTCGCCCACGACTTCTCGTTCATCCGGTTCCCTTCGTCGAGCACGCAGACGCCGCCGGTCAGCATGGCTGAGACCAGGGGGGAGGCGTGATAGGCGATCTTGCCGCTCTCGGCCAGCACCGGGGTGACGAGCAAATCTTCGGGCCGGGTATCGGCCGTGCACTGGTTGATGTAGAGCGATTGCTCGCGGAGCCGAGCGGCGGCCATCGCCAGCGTCGTCTTGCCGATCCCAGGGGGGCCGAGCAGACGCGGAGAGAGGGGCCGGTCGCGGGGATCGACCACCAGCCAGCAAGCCAGCAGTTGCTTGAGGATCGCGTCCTGGCCGATCCAGCTCTGCTCGGTGGTGTCGGGATTGCTCAGGTGGAGCGTTACGCCCCCGATCTCGACCGTTTTCGTCTGATCTGACATCACATCTCGGTCCGGTTTCCGCGCTGGTCCCGTGGGCCCGGTTCGAGCCGCAACGCGGGCGACCACCACGTTGGATCCAGTGTAACCGTTCGACGGCCACCGGGCGAGCGCTCCGTCTTCACGGTGAGTTGGCGAGGCCCGATTGTCAAGCGGCATCGCGGCGACTAAGTTGTGACGATGCCCCTGGCAAATCGTCATGTCCCCGGAGCCGAGACTTATGGAGCCCGTTCCCCCGCTTTCGGAAATTCCGAGCGACCACGACAAAGAAACCGGGGCGTTGCAGACGGTGGGCAAGGCGATCCGGACACGGGTCCTCAGCGGGCTCTTCCTGGCCCTGCCCATCGCCTTGACCTTCTGGATCGTCTACTGGCTCTATTCGACGATCCAGGGAATTGTGGTGTTGCCAACAGGTAGGCTCACCGCCAGGCTTTATCAAGACGCCCCGCCGCCGTTCTGGTGGGAAGGCGTTGTCGCCCCATTCCTCGGGGTCGTCGCCGTCCTTGGCTTCCTCTATGTTCTGGGACTGCTCGTCCATTCATCCTTGCTCCGCGCGGTCGACTGGGTTCTGCTCCGTGTCCCGATCGTCACCACGATCTACAAGGCGCTGACGAACGTGGCCCAATCGCTGGGCAACCAGATGCAGAGCAGCCCATCGAAGCGCGTGGTCCTGGTCGAATTCCCCCACCCCGGGATGCGGGCCTTGGCGTTCGTCACGAACACGCTGACCGACCCGGCCACCAATCAGACGATCCTCTGCGTCTGCGTCCTGACCGGCGTCATGCCCCCCGCCGGGTTCACTCTCTATGTTCCGGAAGAGTCGGTGACCAACCTTGATTGGTCGGTGAACCAGGCCTTGCAGGCGATCCTCTCGGGCGGGATGACCTCGCCGACAGTCATTCACTTCTCCAACGGACTCCATGTCCCCGCAACAACCGCCGGCCCGCTCATCGACCCTCAGGGAAACCCGATCGAACCGACCCACACGCCGGAGCACGCGACAGAGAATTGATCGCTCCGAGAGATTCCCAACGGCCTGGCCGTTCTCGTAGCACGGCCGGCCGTATGTCGTCTGGTTCCAGGCGAGCGAAATCTCTCAGGCGAGCGGACTGGAATCCATAAGAAAAGGGAGCCGGACGAATCCGGCTCCCTTTTCTTGCATTCGGTATTGTCGACCCTGTTTTGAGCAGGGGGTCGGCTCAATACATGTCGTCGTAACCGCCGTGGCCGCCGCCGCCCGCGGGCTTCTTGTCTTCGGGGGCGTCGGCGATGAGCGCGTCGGAGGTCAACAGCAGGATGCTGACGCTCGCGGCGTTCTGCAGGGCCGAACGGGTGACCTTGGTCGGGTCGATGATGCCGGCCTTGACCAGGTCGGTGTACTCGTCCTTCAAGGCGTCGTAGCCGAAGTTGCCTTGGCCTTCGGCGACCTTGCTGACGACCACGCCACCGTCCTGGCCCGCGTTCTGGGCGATCTGGTGGATCGGAGCCGAGCAGGCGCGGACGATGATCTGGTAACCGGTCTCTTCGTCGGCGTTGAGGCCGGCCGACTTGACGGTCTTGGCGGCGCGAAGCAGGGCGACACCGCCACCGGGCAGGATCCCTTCTTCCAAGGCCGCGCGAGTGGCGTGGAGGGCGTCCTCAACGCGCGCCTTCTTCTCCTTCATCTCGCTCTCGGTCGCCGCGCCAACGTTGATCTTGGCGACGCCGCCGGCGAGCTTCGCCAGCCGCTCTTCGAGCTTCTCACGATCGTAGTCGCTCTTGGTCTCGGCGATCTCACGGCGGATCGCTTCGATGCGGCCCTTGATCGCGTCGCTCGTGCCCGAGCCTTCGATGATCGTCGTGTTGTCCTTGTCGACCTGGACCTTCTTGGCCTGGCCGAGGTCGGTCAGCGCGACGTTCTCGAGCTCGAGGCCCAGCGCCTCGAAGATCGGCTTGCCACCGGTCAGGACGGCAATGTCTTCGAGCATCGCCTTGCGGCGATCACCGTAGCCGGGGGCCTTCACGGCCGCGCACCGGAAGGTGCCACGAAGCTTGTTGATGACCAGGGTGGCCAACGCTTCGCCTTCGAGGTCTTCGGCGATGATCAAGAGGGGCTTGCCCGTCTGAGCAACCTTCTCGAGCACCGGGACGAGGTCCTTGACCGACGAGATCTTCTTCTCGTAGATCAGGATGTAGGCGTCTTCAAGGACCGCCTCCATCGTGGTCGGGTTGGTGACGAAGTAGGGGCTCAGGTAACCCCGGTCGAACTGCATCCCCTCGACCCACTCGACCTCGGTCTTGAGCGACTTGCCCTCTTCGACCGTGATCACGCCGTCTTTGCCGACCTTCTCGGTCGCTTCGGCGATCATCTTGCCGACCTCGGTGTCGAAGTTCGACGCCACGGTGGCCACCTGCTCGGTCTCCTTGGTGCTGGAGACCTTGGTGCTCAACTTGTGGAGCTGCTCGACGATGTCGGACACGGCCTTGTCCATCCCGCGCTTCATGAGCATCGGGTTGACGCCGGCCACGACGGCCCGAAGGCCTTCGTTGTAGATCGCTTCGGCCATGACGGTCGCGGTGGTGGTGCCGTCGCCGGCAACGTCGGAGGTCTTGCTGGCGACCTCCTTCACCATCTTCGCGCCCATGTCCTCATACTTGTCTTCCAGCTCGATCTCTTTGGCGACGGTGACGCCGTCCTTGGTGACCGTGGGCGAGCCGAACGACTTCTGGATGATGACGTTGCGGCCACGCGGCCCGAGCGTCACCTTGACCGCACGGGCCAACTTCGCCACACCGCGCTGCATCGCCTGCCGGGCGTCCTGATCGAACGCGATCATCTTGGCAGCCATGAATCAGTCACTCCCTCTCAGGATATTTCGATTGGATTGGGTCACAGGTCTAGGAGGTAGGTGCTTCCGCGGTCCGTCAGTCAATGACCGCCAGGATGTCGTCTTCACGCATCAGGAGAACCTTCTGGTCCCCTTCAATCTTGAACTCGTCCCCCGCATAGGACGTGAACAAAACCTGATCGCCGACCTTAACCTGCAGCTCGCGGCGCTTGCCGTCCTTGGTAATCCGCCCCTCTCCCACGGCGAGGACCTTCCCCTTCTGCGGCTTGTCCTTGGCAGTGTCGGGCAGCACGATCCCCCCGGCGGTCGTCCCCTTCGCTTCTTCTCGCTCGACCACCACGCGATCGCCCAACGGCTTGAGATTCATCGGTCCGGTCTCCTTGCAGTGCAACCTAAGCCTCGGGCAACCCCGAGAACCCTACGCAACCGATGCATCCGCCTGGCGATCCAGGCGAATGCAGGCGCTAGATGACATGCCCGGGAGTATGCAAGAGACGTGCCTTCAAAAAAATCGACTCTCAACTCATTGGTGACCAACAAGTTAAGGTGTCCGACCTCAGATACCGCACGCCGCCTGGTCTGCCGATCGAGACACCTTGGCCCCGCTCGGCTGCCATTTAGGCAGGGACTCCCTCGAGCAGGTCGCCGGCTCAGTCCCGTGGCGGAGGGTTCACGACGCGGGTCAGCAGCGCCCAGGCGTTCCCCTGGATCAGCGCGGTGGCGGTGTCCACGTCGAACGACGCGGCGAGCCAGGTGACGACCTCGCCGACGGTGCCCAGCCCGGGGAGGGTCTGGTCCACGCCAAGGAAGTCGGTGCCGATGGCGATCCCCTCGACTCCCGGCCGGCCCAGGAACGGGATCGACGCCGTGGTCTCGATCGCCCGTTTGATCTGGTCGGCCGTGGTGAAGAAGGGAGGACTGACGCTGATCCCGACCACGCCGCCCAAGGCGCGGAGCCGGGTCAGATTGTCGAGGGTGATGGCCCTGGGGCTGTCATAAGCCTCATGCCACAGCGTCCCGTGGCTGTAAACGGGGATCACCCGTGCGGCTCGTTCCGGCTCGGCTTCGAACCAGGCGAGGGCCTCGGAGGCGGCCTTGGGGTTGAGATGGGCCAGGTCGAAGACCGGGTGCGGACCGCCGGACTCGGCTCCCAGGTCGGCCAGCGTCTGCAAGAAACGTCGCCCCAGGTCGGTCAGTCCGCGATCGTCGCCAGGGGCCGACGACCCCGCCAGCACGCTGGTCGCCGTGTAGACCGGCTGGAAGAGCCGGACTCCACGTTCAAACAAGCGAGGCAAGCGGTCGAGATCCTCCGGGCCACGCACGAGAGCATCGAACCCCTCAATGCCGATCAGCCCCCAGCAGAGGCCCTCCGGATCATCAAGGCAGCGCGTCAGGTCCTCGGGGCCGATCAGCAACCGGCCCGGGAATTCCGCCTCGATCCGTGCGAGCAACTCGCCGAGAGCCGCCCAGGGATCGGCCTGACTCGCCCAATCGTCGACCCTTCGATAGCAGGAGAGGATCGCGACCCAGGTCCCTTGCAAATAACCTTCCGATTGCCCCAGGCGGCCGAGCACACCGGGGTAGAGCGCCGGGTCGAAGACGGACGTCTCCTGCGCGTACTGCAGAATCCAGTCGGTGTGGAGGTCGATCAGGCGAGGTGGAGTCTTCGATTTCATCGTCTTTCCCGATCTGCGGAACCCGTGGCGCCCGGATTTCCCTTGTTTCCCGGTTCAAAGCGGCCTAACAAGCGAGATTCTAGCGGTTGATGAAGGACTCGAGCGGCACGCGTTCGAGGAATCGCTGAACGACCCCTCGAAGCCCGGTCCAGCGAACGACATCCTGCGTGACCTTGGTTTCGTTCCGGCCGACCCAGGCGACCGGCGGAGCATCAGCCAGGAGCGGGTTGCCAAGCTGGCCAGGCCAGACGGCTCCCAGGCGATGCGAGGGGAGGGAACCCCAGAAAGCGCGGACCGTGGCGCCGGCCGATCGCGTAGGATCGTCCTTGGCCGAGAGGCTGGCCGCAAGCGGGGACTCGCCCCACCCGAACAAGAGGGTCGAGCCGCGTTGAACCATCACAATCGGCTGATTCCAGACCTCGCCCAAAATCAGGCCCCCCTCCGCCCTCGGCTCGAGCTTCGCTTGCCCAAAGGCCGACGCCAGGCGAGGAACAAAGCGCGTGGCAAGCCGCTCGGCGACCTGAGCGTCGGCGACGTGCAAGGCCGCCACAATCGCGGCGATCTCCCCTTTCTGATTCGACGTGGCAAAGGCCGTGAGGCCGCGAACCTGGGGAAAGAGGTCGACCTCGGGCTGGACTCCCGTGCCAAGAGACAGCAAGGTCAGCCGCGTCCGCAACGGGGCGAGCGAGTCATTCCCCGGGGCAGCGCGTTCCACGCGATCGGCCCAGGCGAACCGCGCATCCCAGGCCTGCGGACTCGCGTCGATGGAGAAAGCACCGGCCGCAATCACCTCCGAGGCCGGAATCCAATCGAGCCAGGTGGGCTCGATGATGGGGCCACCGAGCGTGGTCTTGAGTTCTCCCGTCATCGCGACTTCAACCGTCTCCCCCTCAATCCCGGCTCTGCCTTCGAGGCTTCGCCAACCACTCGCCCGGACCGCTTCGACGAGCCGCCGACCGGTGGCCGAACCCGCCAACGGAAGCGCCTCGGGGTTAAACTTGACGATCCAGCCGGAAGCGTTCTCGGAGAGTTCGAGATTCTTGAGGGCACCAGCCGCGTCCAGGGCCGACGGGAGATCATCACGCGAGCCGGCGAGCGCCAGCTTACCCGGAATCCGGAGGGACAGGGGGGCGCCCAGCCGACCAAGGCGGTCGACCTGCATATCAAGATAAGGAGTATCGGGACCGCCGTCGGTCAGGGCCATCGCGGTGGTCAGAGCCGAAAGGGCGCCGTCGTCTCGGGGCGCAACCACGTACCACCGGAGGTTTCCATTCTCCGGATCGAGGCCCAGGCCAATCTGCCCGCCGTCAAAGTTGCGCAGCTCGCGGATCATCCCCGGATTGAGCGCGGCGATCGCGGCCTCGCTCGCCTTGGCAAATCCTTGAAGATCGCGCGTCGCACGCTTCCAGGCCGCCAGCGCCGCGGCCGGGTGAGGGGCTCGCGCCCCCTTGAACAGGGCGATCAGCCGCTCGAGCTGTCGGTCGGGATGCACCAGCCGAATTGTCAGCGCCTCGGTCGGCTCGGCTCCTTGCGCCCGAGTTGCTCCGACGCTGACACCGACGCTAACGCTCACCATGAGAATGACGATTGCCTTGTAGCCCATCTCCGCTCCTGGGTGGCAAACCTGGGTTCGCCTTGGTTTCTCGCACATTGATGACCGCTACGATCCGTTGGGTTCGTCAGTCCCGATTGTCGTCCATCCCGGCAAGGACTTGAACTCAAAGGTCTCGTCCTCCAAGTGAACGTCGCGGGTGAAAGCCGTGAACCGGTAGTGCTTGGACTCTTTGCCTCCCGGCACGATCAGGACAACGGAGCGAGGAAGGTACTGACTCTTGTCAAGCTGCATAAAGGCATGAGCAAACACGGTCTTCCCGATCGGGGTCAACGGGGTGAACCTGATTATGGCCTCAGCCGCCGTTTCCTTTACGAGCTCGATGGTGAATGCGGCTTTCGCTTCCGCCACGTGCATGTCGAACAGGAATGGGAGGCGGCTTTCCTCCCCCAGATTACTCAAGGGATTCAAGGCCGGCGCCAGGAGCAATGACCGGAACGCGGAGCCAAGGTCCTTCACATCTCTCCAATTACCCAAGGGCAGCACATAGACCTGCTTCGCCTCAAAGCGGTACTGATAGGCCCGCTCTCCGTTCCGGACCATTCTCACGAATGGAACCTTGGTTTGACCTGTGACTTTCTCGAGCTCAAGGGACCAACAGTCAGGTGATTTCCGCAGAAATCTCCCTTCATACGTCTTATCATCCCACCCCGAGGACCGGTCGATCCAAGAGAATTTGACATCCAGATTGTCGCTTACGCCACGTTTTTCCCAACGGGCCAGAAGCTCATCCAAACCCAGGTTGCTCGGCATCTCCTGACGAGACGACAATGGGGCCGATGGATCCTGGGCCGTGGCGATCAGGCCGGAGGCCACCCACCACAGAACTCCGCAGATCAAGAACCTGCGCATCGGAATCCTCCCTGCTGAGGTTGGGTGATTGACGCCGCTGTCTTGATCTCATAATTCTTGGCGGAGTCCAAGTCCGCTTCGATCTTATTTCCCGCGTACCCGACTTGGTAGACTGGGATTTATGAGCACAAACACGCCTTACGTCATCGATACCACTTCTGAGACCTTCGAGAAGGACGTAATCGAGCGTTCCTCGGAACTGCCGGTGGTGATCGACTTCTGGGCCGAGTGGTGCGCCCCTTGCCGCACCCTCGGACCGATCCTCGAGCGCCTGGCAGAAGAGTACGACGGGAAGTTCCTCCTGGTGAAAGCAAACACCGAGGAAGTGGCCCAGCTTGCCTCCGCCTTCGGTGTCCGCTCGATCCCCGCGGTCTTCGGCCTGGTCGATGGCCGGGTGCGAGACTCATTCGTGGGAGTCTTGTCCGAGTCCGCGATCCGAGCATTCCTTGATCGCCTGATGCCGACACCGGCGGAAACGGCGATCAAAGAGGCGAAAGGGCTGGAGGCAACCGACAGCCAGGCCGCTGAGGCCAAGTATCGAAGCGCCCTCGAGTTGCTCCCGAACGAGCCGGCGATCAAGATCGGGCTGGCCCGGACCTTGCTCGCTCAAGACCGGCTGGAGGAGGGGCGGGCCCTGATTACCGACCTCGAGCGCAGGGGCTTCCTCGAGCCGGAGGCCGAGAAAGTGAAGGCCGAGCTCACCCTGCGCGGTCAAGGCCAGGCGACGGGCGGGGTCGAGGCGGCCCGCGCCGCGGTGGAGGCCAGCCCGAACGACCTGCCTCTCAAGCTTGCGCTGGCGGAAGCCTTGGCCGCCGCCGGCCAGTATGAAGCGGCCCTCGACCTCTGCCTCGAACTCGTCGAACGCGACCGTAAGGGAGTCGGCGAGTCGGCCCGCAAAACCATGCTCGCGATTTTCCGGCTCCTGGGCGACGCGGAGATCGTGGGCGACTACCAGCGGAAGCTGGCCACCGTCCTCTTCTGACACCGTGTCGGCAAGCGGCCGATTGCTCTTGAGCCCAAATCCATCCTTTGCTAAGTTCCGTCATCGCCCGGTCCCCTGACCTGCGCAACCGGTCAACTCCAAGGATGGTATGCGCCATTTTTTTTTGGCGTTCCATCCGCTCGATCGACGTCGCTCGAACCGATTCCACTGAACTTGAACTTGCCCCGACGCCAGCCCGGCAAGGAGGCCACTGGCATGGACCGCCGCTCGGCCATGTTCCTGACGCTTCTGGGAGGCCTCGTCCCCCGGGGCCTACTTGCGCAATCCAACAAGCGACGCGCCTCGCCCGCTTCGACCAAAGGCCGCGGCACGGCCCTGGCACCAGCGACGCGACGGCCGCGCACCGACGATCCCGTCGACACCGATTCGGAGGCAGCGGAGGAGGAAGTTCCTCCCAACCTGCCCGCCGAACCGGGCCAGCAGTGGCGGAATTACGATATCTCCCACTACACCAGCCTGGCGACCAATCAAAATAACCCGCAAAATGCCATCATCGAGTGGATCTTCCGCCGGACGACCCAGGCGGAATGGCACGGCGACAAGATCGCCGTCCTGAGCGCCAGCCGAACCCAGGTTCGCGCCTATAACAATGCTAACGTCCTCAAGAAGGTTGACGAGGTCGTCGAGCGGTTCACCAATGCCGAGCATGACATCCTCTCGATCCGGGTCCGCTTCGTCGCGGCCGTCGACAGCCGCTGGCGGTATGCGGTCTACTCCCGGCTGACCCCCGTCGGCAGCGGCCCGCAAGGCCAGCAGGTCTGGACCTTGAAGACAGAGGACTCCGCTTTCGCCTTGGCCCAGATGCAGATCCACCAGGGGTTCAAGCTCCTCACGGATCGCAATGTCGAAATGGTCAACGGCCAGACCCTCGTGATCAAGACCTCCGAGTCGCGTGGCTACACGGGTGGACTCCAACGCGAGAGCGCGGCGGGACTCGGCTACCAGCCGCGCACCGAGCAGCTCGAGGAAGGGGTCACGCTCAAGCTCAGCCCGCTGCTCACCTACGAAGGGGACTCGCTCGACGCGGCCATCGAGCTGACGGCCAACACGGTCAAGAACTTCCACCGCACCCGGGTCATCGCCCCACGCGAGGTCGGACCGAGCGAGCTCACCATCGATGTCCCCGAGGTGACCGAATCGCGGCTGAATCAGACGGTCAAGAGCTGGCCCCTGAAACAAACCTTGCTGATCTCGGCGGGGATCCAGCCGGGCATCCTGCAATCCAAGAGCGGCTTGTTCAACCTCCGGATTCCGGGCACCGTTCCGACCGGCACCGAGTTACTCGTCTTCATTGAGGCCGAAGCCCAGGGACGCGCGGCATCCGCCCGCGACCGTGAATAATCGAGCCTCCCGCTCGACGCTCAATTCCTTGTCGACCAGCCACCCCCATCGCGATCGAGTTGGCTTCGGCAAACGGTCGGAGAGCCGGCGGCCGTTCCTGCTCAGACGACTCCGGACACCGGGGAACGGCGGAGCTTTGCCTCAATTAAAGGGAAGGGAAGTTCCCTCCCTCCCCGAAGACGCTTCGCTCAGGAACCCGCCCGGGCTCCGGGATCATCCGGTCTCGCCACTCGACGTCGGTGCGGGTATAACCAACGTGTCACCCTTGAGCCCGTCCCTTGAGAGGCCCCCGCGTCATCATGCAGTCTCCCACGTCCGGCCCGGCGGTGGCTTCCGATCAAGAATCCGGCATCGTTCCGACGTTGACGGGAGCGCGATTCGCCCTCTGGGTGCTGTTCAGCATGAACCTGCTGAACTACATCGACCGCTACTCGTTCTTCGCGGTCGGCACGCACATCAAAGACGCGTTGCAGATCAATGACTTCCGGCTCGGACTGCTCAACTCGTCGTTCATGATCGTCTATACGATCGCCTCCCCGCTGGTCGGCTGGTTCGGCGACCGCTATAGCCGCCGGGTGATGCTGGCACTCGGTGTCGGCCTCTGGAGCGTGGCGACGGTCGGAACCGCATTTTCGCAAACATACCAGCAGATGTTCTTGTGGCGATCACTCCTCGGTATCGGCGAGGCGACCTACGGCGTCATTGCCCCCGCGTTGCTGGCCGACCTGTTCCCGCCGAAGCAGCGGGGTCGAGTGATGGGCTTGTACTTCCTGGCCTTGCCGCTCGGCGGCGCGCTCGGCTATGGGATTGGCGGCTGGGTGGCCGATGCCTGGCACTGGCGGGCGGCGTTCTGGGTCGTCGGCTTGCCTGGCTTGCTCGTGGCGCTGCTCGGCCTGGTGATTCAGGATCCCGGGCGGGGAGCTTCGGAAGGGAAGACACACGCCGGGAAGGCCGACCGGCCGACCATCCGTGACTATCTTGCCCTGTTCCGGAACCGGACTTTCCTCTGGAATACGGCCGGAATGGCGGCCGTCACGTTTGCGAGCGGGGGCTACGCCGCCTGGGGTTCGACGTTCTACCAGTCGGTTCGAGGGATGTCCGCCAAGTCCGCCGGGCTCTGGATCGGCGGGCTAACCGCCGTGGCCGGCCTGCTCGGGATCGCCTGCGGGACCTGGTTTGCCGACTTCCTGTTCAAGTTCACCCGTCGCGCCTACCTCCTGATGGCCTGCCTTGCCGTCCTGATCGCGATCCCGTTCGCCCTGCTGGGGATCCTCGATCCCGACCTGGTCACTTCGCTCGGCTTGCTGTTCGTGGCCATGGTGATGTTGGCCTCGGTGCTCGGCCCGTGCAACGCCGTCACCGCCAACGTCGTCCCCTCGAATCAGCGGGCCGCCGGCTATGCACTGAGCATTTTCCTGATTCACCTCCTAGGCGACATCAGCTCCCCGATCCTGATCGGCACGATTTCCGACCTCTTCGGTGATCCAAGCATCGCCTCTTCGGCGATCGGCGAGATGCTCGCAAGCCTGGGCGCGAAACCGGTCCGCGAGAGCAACCTGATCGTAGGGATGCTCTCCGTGGTGCCGGTCATGATCTTCGGCAGCCTCTTCTTCTACTTCGGCTCGCGTCATCTGCCCGAAGACCAGGCCCGTGCCGAACAATACTCCTCCTCCGACGACTCGGCGGGCGTGCTCCTGGGGCACTGACCTCTGCCATGCAGCGTACTGTCGGAGACGGGAATTTCCGGCCAAGCTGCTTGCCCGCCCCCAAACCACCCTTCAAAAAACTGGCTTGAGCAGAGCTTTCGCTCGTCTGAAAGGCGAGTGGGGAGCGTAAGAGCTCCCCGTCCGGGGGATCGGACTTCTCCCAGGCGTGGACCAGAAGACGTAGGAAGCTCAGCCTCCCCTCAAAAGTTTCGCTCACCTGAAAGGCGAGCGGGGAGCGGATCGCTCCCTCTCTTTTGGGAGTTCGCATGCGAGTAAACCGGAAGACAGCAAGCGATCAGCTCCCGCTCGCCTCTGATCTTCTACCATCCAGACAAATGGAATGCATAGACTCCCAGTCTTCCTCGAAGCGAGTGAGCCGGGCCAACGCAACGAAACATCTCCATGCCTCATCTTGACCCTAGAGCGATCCCGCCTCGGCAAACGAAGCCTATCAAAAAAAAGGTAAGCGCTCGGCAGTTGGTGCGTGTATCGGAATTCGACGGAGGTCGATCAAGGCCGCCAGGACAACCGAACGACCAGTTCAGGTCGTAAACTTCCTTACTCAGATTCGCGTACCAGATGCCGAGCGATAGGGAAAAAAGGAGAATTTAACCACGAATGACACAGATGACACGAATGAAGAAAAAAATAAAAATGATTGAATCTCTTTGTTTTTATTCGTGTCATTTGTGTCATTCGTGGTTAAAAATTGGGTAAGCGCTCGGCAGTTGGTGCGCGCATCGGAATTCGACGGAGGTCGATCAAGGCCGCCAGGACAACCGAACGACCAGTTCAGGTCGTAAACTTCCTTTTCAGACAGCGTTCCTTATCCAAATTCGTGCACCAACTGCCGAGCGCGAGGAAAAAAAGCGAACAGCGGCGGCCCGATGCTCGATCGGGCCGCCGCCGTCCGTGATTGTCGGTTCGTCTTCTGTCAGGCGAGTGTGCTGATCAATTCGCCTTGGGAGCCAGGCTCGGCGAGCCGGGCAGGGGGGGGAGAGCGACGGTCTTCTCGGCGGCCGGGGGGACGATCTTGCTGGCGGCCTGGCGAACCTGAGGCGACTGGTCGGAAGAGGCCATCTCGGCAAGCCGCTCGCGGACTTCCGGGGAGAGCCGACCGGCCAGGGCTTCAACAGCGCTGGCGCGGACCGACGGTTCGCTGTCTCGGGTCAACAGGAGGAACCAGACAACCGGGTCGATGTCGGTCCGGTCGCGAAGCAAGGGGATCACCGAGGCCCGCAGAGCCGGCTTGGGATGGTAAACCATTTTGCCGAGGCTGATCTGCTCAGCCGTCAGGCCGCGCGTCTTGAGAATCGCTTCGGCCGTCTCGGGAACGCCCGCCTCGGGGTCGTACAGCCGCTTCAGGAGCGCTTCCTCGGTGAGAAGGGCACGACGGCCGGCGAACGAGATCATCACCTGGCGGCGCACCTCGCCAGCTCCTGGGCTCATGTCTTCCAGATAAGGGATCGCAGGCGCGGCCGCCGAATTGATCGGCACGGTGCCCAGGCAGGCGACCGCAGCCAACCGAACCTTGGGCGAACGGTCTGCCAGGGAGCGAACCACGGGGGTGTGCAGGCCCAGCTTCCAGTCAGCCAGAAGATCCTCTTCGGCGGGCGTGGGCGCTCGACCGGGCAGCCAGCCCCAGAGTCGGCTCACCTCGGTCAGGGTCGAGACCCGAACGTCGAGGTCGGGGTCGGCCATGCCCGAGGCCAGAATGTCATGGACCGGCGTCAGAATCTTGGGCCATGAGGCCGGGGCTCCCTCCGCCGAGACCGAGAACCGATTGAGGACCTTCGTGGCCACGTTCAGAGCCGTGGCCCGTCCATAGGCCCCATACTTCCGATAGCCCGTCCGCACCGCCGCCAGCGTTTCGAGCCACTGCGCCGTCTCGTCCTCGCTGACCCCCGGCTTGTTGGTCGCCGACACCTGCTCGTAGAGGGCGGTCAATGCCTTCGCATCGCCGTCCCGCAACGCCGGAGTCAGCACGGACAGTGGGGTGTTCGCATCGAGCTTCGCCGCGACCGGTCGAGCCGCCGGTTTGCGACTCCCCATCATTCGGTATCCCCCGATCGCCAACCCAGCCACAACCCCCAAGCTCAGAACGCCCGCAATCCAAACACCCGTTTGCCGTCGCTCTGGCATGGTTGCCTCCGTGCAAAGACCGTAATCCTCCCAATCCATTGGAGCGGCATCATAGTGCGATTCCGAGATCCGGCAAGATCATTTACTCAAGCCTTGCAGGCAGGACAATCAGGCTACCTAAAACCCCTTATTTCCCAACAACCCCAAAAATTGCCGCAATCGGGGAGGCTCGATCAGGAATCAGGCCGATTCGACCGATTAATAAGCAAGGTGAACGCGAGGGCTACGGGGGAGGAGACCCCGACAGCTCCCCTGGCGTTCCGCGGCTTTTGCCTCAACGGAGTTGCCATGAATTCCCCCGTGGATCGCCGAGGGCTGGCGACCTGGATGATCGCGCTGGCGGCGCTGCTGGCCGGGAACTGGAATGGGTCCCCCGCCTTGGCCGGCACCGCGAAGCCGGATCCCGCGCAAGTTGTCCCGATCGACCAGATCGCGCCCGAGTACCGTGAGAACGTGGCGGAGGTCATCCGCGATCATACGTTCCATCGCAAGGGCGCGCCCGAAACGTTTCCGTGCAACCCGCGGATCTACCTGAGCCTCCTAAACGAGCCTGCGCTGACCCTGGCCCTTTGGCAGGACCTGAGCACTTCACCGGTTCAGCTTCAGCAGATTGGCCCGAATCAATACCAAGGGAACGACGGCAACGGGGCGAAAGCGTCCTGGGAGTTCGTCCACCGCTCTCCCAAGCTGCATGTGCTCCTGTGTAACCTCGACTACACGAGTCCTCGGGGCGCCGCCCACCTTCAGGCTCGGATTGTGCTGATCGTGCACTCGGGCTATTATCGCGAAGTCAACGGCGAGCACTGGGTCCAGCACGACGTCGAAGCTTACGTCAAGGTCGATTCCAAAGGCTGGAAAGCGGTCGCCCGAACGATTCGCCCTCTGATCGAGAAGCTGCTCGAAGACCAGGTCCGCGAGGCGGGTTGGTTCGTCTCGCTGATGGGACGGCTGGTCGGGATGTATCCCAACTGGGCGTGCCAGGTCACGATGAAGCAGAATCAGATTCAGGCGGAAACTCGGGAACGGTTCCGCGACGTGGTGATCCAGACTCGACGTGCCGGGGCCTTCACGGGTCGACCAACGATGGTCGACAACGTTCCGGCAGACCCGGCGGTCAAACGCCGTTGACCTCAATCGGTGCCGTCTTTTATTCCCACTCCCTCGATCGAAATGGATTTCGCGCGAGGGAAGGTCGTGGGAACGGCGTCGAATGGATCGGATGAGCCTTCAGACGAGGGGCAAGGATGCACCCCACTCTGCGACATTGCCTGGAGGCGACGTCTCGCGTCGTCTCCCGCCTGTTGCCTCAAGGATGCCGATCTCCACAAGCGAAGTCGAAGCGGCGTCGTGCCGCGCCCGAGCTGACGCCGCTGGAGGACCGCGTTCTTCAGTACTTCAGCGTCGACGCCACAGTCGTCCCTTCGACGCTCTGGCCGCCGAACGACCGCTATGTACCGGTGACCGTCACCGGCACCCTGCGCGAGTTCTCGGTCGTCAACAACAAGCAGGTCTTCCAGGAACTCGGCGGCCCCAAGAGGGCGACCTTCCAGGTGACCGATGAGTACCGCCGCGATGAGCCCTCCGGGCCGATCCAGCTCGAAAGCCAGGGGGGTGGCAAGTACACCTTCTCCGTAACCTTCCACCTCCAGGCGAGGCGGGCCGAGCAATTCATCGCAGGCCGGCGCTATTATATCAACGTCGCAGCGCGTGACATTGACGGCTGGGCGGCCAAGCAAATCGCCGTCCAGGTCCCTCGGACCCTGCAAGACCGAGGCCCCGGACCGCTCCAAGATTTCCCCACGAAAGGGCACGTCAAAACGAACGCCAAAGGGCATCCCAAAGCCCCCAATCAGGGCCGTCTGGTGAAATGACTGAGCAAGCGGGGCGAGCGATCGATCATCGCAGAAACCCGAGCGGCAGCTTGAGCGCCCCCGCGAAGAAGGTGGCCGCGGTCTTGGCCACAAGGATCGACGCGTCGATGGCGACGATCGGATTCTTGAGCGTTCCGGTCACGCGGAGCTTCACCAGCCGGTTCGATAAATAGGTCCCGATCCGAGCAAGAGCCTGTTCGCTCCGCCCCAGCAGATCGTTCAGGCCGGGGATCAGGGAGACGAGGGCCAGGCCCGTTTCGGGGATGATCCGGTTGGTGTTGACCAGGACTTCCAGATTCAACTGGGTATCGAAACCGACCGTCCCCGTGGCATGCAACTGAACGAGCCGCCCCTCGAGGGTGAACGACTCGATGATCAGTTGTCGGTTGGCGATCGTGCCGACCAGGTCGCCGTCGTCGAACAGGCCGCCACGCTCTGAGCCGAGGAATTTCCCCACCTCTCGGAAGACCGGAATCGAGAAGAGGGCGGCGTCGTCCAGGTCGAGATTCACCTTCCCTCGGTAGCGTTCAGGCCGATTCAGGTCGGTGCCGGACAAGGAAATCCGACCTGAAATCCGGCCTGAGGCAAGTCGGCTCGAGTCGGATCCAAGCCGATTAAGCATATAAAGATCGATCGCCTGGAGCTCGACCTGCCCCTGAAACGAGCGATCGCCACCGAGCCGGAACGAGGCGTCGCCGCGAACCCGCCCCCCCGCGAATCGCGCAGAGGACTGGCGCAGTTGGATGTGGCCCGCTCCGGTCGACGGACTGAACACCAACACGGCGGGAGCCCGCAGCTCATTGATCGGCAGCCCGGCGATTTGAGCCTGATCGACGGTGAGACCGACATCGGCGCGAAGGTCCTGGTCCAGTCTTCCCGAAACTTGCAGCGTCCCCAACCCGGAAAGATTCGTCGCCAGCGACGGGGCGAAAACCAGCATCCGTTTAAGTGCGACCCGATCCATTCGGAGGTTGAAGCCGGTCTCAGAGTTTCCTTGAGTCGGCGTCGTTCCCCAGAGCACACCGCTGGCCGACCCTCCCAACAACTCGCCGTTCAGTGGGTCGACCCGCCAGACGGTCGGCGACTTCGCAACCACCCCGCGCAACTGGCCGACCGGTTCTTTTCGGTTCCACATCAGGTCACTGAGTTCCAGGAACCCGTGCACCCAGAGGCCCTTCGTTGTGCCTGCCAGGACAGTCCGGATGTTTGCGTCGACCGTCCCTTGACCGGAGAGAAGTGAGAAGCTGCCGGCGATCGGGAACGCTTTCCAGAGCTGATCCAGCGCGAATCCGACGAACCGGAACTCGCCGTCGGCGGCATTGCTCGGAATGGGCGGTGGAGTGGACGTCAGCGGAAAATCGCCCAGGACCTTGAGCTTGCCCCCCAGGCTGTCGGCGGTCACCTCATATTTCAGGATGCCCTGATGGGCGCGGATCGAGCCCCGAGCTTGCTCGGCCGGGATCCCCTGAAAGGTCAGGTCGGGCGAGGCAATCCGCACCTGGGCGTCAAGGCCCTTTGCATTTGCCGGAACGACGAAGGCCACACTTCCGTCAGCTCTCCCCGTGAGCTTGAGCCCCTGCCCGGGAATCAAGGCACTCAGGCGAGCGGTATCAATCCCACTGAACGTGGCACTCCCCTCGGCCGCCCCCCCACCGGTCACGGGGATGGTGGCCTCGGCCGAGATCCGGCCCCCGAACGGACGCGCCTCCACATCCGAGATCAGGACCGAAGCGCGATCGGTCATCCAGCGGAACGGGACATCGCCGAGCGGCACCGGCCCCGCCTGGAACCGAGCGATCCGCCCTTTCCCGTCCGTGGTGAGCGTCCAGGGGGACATCGTCCCCCGCGCCTCGGCATGCGCACTCAAGGTGCCGCCGACCGGCGAAGGCTGGGGGGCGTTCGGCACCAGGGTGACGATCGACGCCAGATCCCAATCTTCGACGTTCAGCGTGGCCCGATACGCGAGCGGCGGCTTCAGATCGAGCTCCCCCTTGACGCTCAGCGGATGTCCGGCCATTTGAGCCGTCAGACCGGGAAGATCGAGGCGTCCCTCCTTCAGGAGGAACTGGAGCGCAACCCGGTCGAGGGCCGCGTCTCGGTATCTGATCTGGACGCTCTCCGCCTTGCCCGAAATCGTCCAGGCGGCCGGATCGCCGGCCCGGGCGAGGTCGCTCGTCGCCTCGACTGTCATTGAGGCGAGACCAGTCAGCGGCGTCGGTCGAGGAAACAATGGCGCGGAGAGTTCGCACAAAGGGAGTTGATTCCCCTCGAACCGCGCCGAAAACCCGCCTGGTGGCGCAATCTCCGCACGAAGTTGGCCACGAAATCCACCGGGAGGCAACGGCCCTTGCTCAGGTACGTTGGGGACCAGCGGCTCAGCCGGAGGACTGTCAGGGCCCCCGTCAGGCCGAGCAACCAGAACCCCACGCAGGTCCTTCAAATCGAGAATTCCCTTCTCGAGATCGAGCCGGGCGGTCAGGAGCGAGAAGTCCACATGGAAGACCGAGGCCCCCTTCAGCGTTGCATCACCATGAAAAACATACTGTCTGATATCGCTAAGCTGACCGAGCGGAATCGTCGCCTTGGCCTTCAGGCTCAACTTCCCGGTGACCGGCACCGGAAACGGGAAGGCCGCAAGGAACTGAGCCTTGGCGATCAACTCGGCGACATCAACATCCTCCAGCTCAATCTGGGTCGAGATCGTCTTGGGCAATTGCACCGCGAGCTTGGGGAGTTCCTCGTCCTTGGCCGCCGGCGACTTGGAATCCGTCGGCGTCTGGAACGCAACCAGTGCCTGGGCGGCGAGGGCCCTCCAGGCCAGCCTCGGACCGACCGGCTGACGCGGGGAGAACAACGCAATCAGCCCTTGGAAGAGGCGTTCCACCCGCGTTTCATCGGCCGAAGGATTGGTGTCGTACTCGAGGTCATTCCCTTGCGCCCGCATCGCCAGGCGGAGCACCTTGACGGGAATCCCTTGAATGCGTGCGTTCTCCACGTTGGCCTCGCCGGTCGACCCCGAGAGGTCGACTCCTGACGGCTTCAAGACCGCGTGAAGCGCGACCTTCCCCGTCAGAAGCCCGGTGATCCCGGACTTATCAAGCTGCCAGAGTTTGGGCGTTTCCTCGACCTTGATCTTCTTGAGGTGCAGGTCGAGATTAATCTGGGGGGGACTGCGATCAAAATCCAAGGTGCCACCGCCGTGAACCTGACCGCCGATCGCCTGCCCCTGGACCTGCTCAACCTGGACGAGCCCCCCGTCGACCCGCAACGTGCCGGTGGTTTTGGCAGCCGCCAGTTCCAAAGTGGGAAATTGAGCGGACGTACCGAGCAAGGTGACCTCAGTCTTCGCCTGGAACTCCGGGATTCGGCCCGTGGTCCAGTCAAGGCGAACCTCCACGTCAACCGGCCCGCGAGGAACGACGTGGGTCCAGACCTCCGACGGGATGAACGGAACACGAGCCAGCGTCTTCGGATCCGCCTCGACGCGCGCCCCTTTCAAGAGGACGTCGCCGCAAAGATCCGCAGGGGCGATCACGCCCGACGCTGTCCATCGGCCCCAGGTTGGGTCGTCGGTCCGTCCGGAAAGGACCAAGGTGCGGCCGCTGGCATCGGGCTGAAGCTGGGCGACGACGTCGGCGACGACCATTTCGTCGGTCCTCCCCTCGCCTCGAATCACCACCCGCGTGGAATCGGCCGAAATCACGGGCAGGCGGGGGAACTCATCGTTCGCTTTCAGCGCGGGCAAATTGAGGAAATTCCCGGCCTTGTCGACCCGGAAAGTGATCTCGGCCCCATGAAAATCGATCCGGCCGGGGAAAAATCGGCCGCCGAGCAACCGCCAAACGGAGAGGTCGGTCGACACGCGCTCGACCGTGGCCAGGACTTGTGAGTCGGCATTCGCCTGCTCGTGAACAGTGAAGCCGACGACCCCCGCCGATCGGCCGTTCAGCCACCAGTCGCGAATCGTGACCTTGCCTTCGACTTGCCCTTGGATCGCGCGGACGATCAAGGCGGGGACCACCCAGGTCCGCATCACCACAAAACCCAAGAGAGCCACGACCAGCCCGCCCCCGACTGCTTTCCGGACCTTGGTTGAGATGGGCATAGACGGGGTCCTTCTTGAGCGACCGGCCGGGTAATCGACCAACGCGTCAGGCATCAACGGTGCAAAACTCTTACCGTCCGACGGCCAACCTTGGCGGAAAGCCCTTTCGGTTGGGAATCGGCTGAATGCCCGCGCCAAGGTTCACCCAAAGTGGCAAGACCAGGGCCACGGACCACCGAAAAACCAGGTTGAAGGGAAAAACAGGAGCGTACCAGTCGCACCAAATCTGACCTTCCTAGAATCTCGCAAACCCTCTATAGTTTGCACGACCTATCTCGACATGATACCCAGGACGATATCGTCGCTCAGACAGACAAGGAGGTCTGATGAGTCACTCGTTTACCTTTCGGCCCGACACGTGCGATGAAGAAGTCTTCAACGCAGTCAACGTGTGCAACGAATACCGTCTGCCCGACTCGTTCCGACCCGACGACATCATCCTCGACATCGGCACGCACATTGGCAGCTTCTGCAATGCCGCGCTCGAGCGAGGGGCCCAACACGTCTACGGATTCGAGGCGTTCATTAAGAATTTCGAATGCGCCCGGAGAAACCTCTCCTCCTACGGCGACCGCGTCTTGATCCAGAATAAGGCGGTTTGGCGTTCGGACAAGCCGGTCAAGACGTTGACCTTCTCATCCCTTGAGGATCAGAACAACGCCGCCGGTCACGTCATCGGCGCCCAAGGGGGAACGGGCATTGATGCGGTCGCGTTCGACGAGATCGTCATGAACGTGACCCGAAACGGTCGTAAACGCGTGCGACTGGTGAAGCTCGACTGCGAAGGGTCGGAATACACGATCCTCTTCACGTCGAAAAAAATCCATCTCATCGACAGCATCATCGGTGAGTATCACAACTTCAGCGACAACTACAACAACGGACCGGGCGAAGATCACTTTTTCCACAAGATCCCCGAACACGCCAAGGTCGACGGCTACAATCGCTTCATCCACGAAGACCTCGACATCTTTCTGAAACAGGCCGGCTTCGACGTGACGATTGTCCCCCACCCCGACATCCCCAACCTCGCCGGCTGGTTCTTCGCGCATCGCGTGGCACCCCCGTCCCTGATCCGCGAGCGGATCCAGTGGCACTGGGACGGTGTCAGGCACAAGCTGGACCGGCTCCGCAAGGCGGCCTGAGTGAACCCCGAAGACCCTCGAGCGGGCCGATGCTGACCCGCTCAGCGAATCTGATAGCGGACGACGACGGCGGTCACGTTATCGGGGCCGCCCCGCTCGTTGGCCTGTTCGATCAGACGGGCGCAGGCCTCCTCGGGACGTTCGTTCCCCGCAAGGATCGCCGCGATCACGTCGTCCGCGACCGGTTCGGTTAGCCCGTCGGAGCAGAGGAGCAGGACGTCGCCGTCGGCCACCTTCAGTTTGTGGATCTCGGCGAATACCCCTTCGCGAGGCCCACCGACCACGTTGGTCACGATGTTGCGGTTGCGATGCCGCTTGGCGTCCTCGGGCGTAATCGCCCCCCCTTGAACCAGGACCTGCACAAGGGTGTGGTCACTAGTCAATTGCTCGAGTTCGCCATCGTGAAACAGGTAGGCCCGTGAGTCGCCTGCGTGCACGATGAAGAGGTCGCTCCCCACACTGTAGGCGATGGTCATGGTCGTGCCCATGCCATGCAACTTGGGATCGACGCTAGCGCGCTCGATCACATCCCGGTCCGCGCGCTCCAGCCCCTGCCGGAGTTGGGCGAACAGGGCATGCTCTTCCCGACCCTCAAGGTGGAGGAACCACTTGAGTGTGTCCAGAACATACCGCTCGACGCTCTGCACCGCCACCGCACTCGCGCGCTCGCCCGCCGCCGCCCCGCCCATGCCATCAGCGACGATCATCAAGTAACCTTCCTGTTCCGAGAGCCGAGTCCCCTCGGCATCGGGAAGGCTGGTCGCGCAGACCGTCATCGACTTGGCCATACGCGCGACCATGAAATGGTCCTCGTTCTTACTCCGGACCTTCCCCTTGTCGGTCATCCCCGCAAATTCGACCCGGACGGTCGGCGGTGCTTCCCGACCGGAAACCGACTCCGCGCCCGGCACTTCGATCGATTGGGTGGAAGGAGATTCCAGACTCGACATGGGGGATCCTCGCTCCTGACACAACAGGGGACCGCGGACGATCTGGATAAAGAACGATGCAAAATCAGGGCCAAGCCTCATTGAGGAGACGAGAATAATCAGAGCAGGCCCCCATGTCGAGACCCGAAACGCCCATCCCGGCTCCCTCCTTTTGGCAAGTCGGAGAAACCACCAGAGCCCCACACACAGAAACCCACAGACAAAAGTCGGCTGATCCCACCTTGACCTCCTCGCAGGCCCAAAGCACGCCCGCTGCCGTCCCACAAAGGGATTGACGCCAGCTTCATTTGCCAGTTCATCAAGCACGGACGACACCGACAAGTTTCCCCTCCGGATCGATCGGGATCGTTGCCGAAAAGCTCACGAATCTCACTAATCGTCGCGTTACACATGCCCTTGTGGACATCGAGCAGGACAGGGAAACGGAAAAATCGGGAACGTGCCAAGAGGGGCTTCTTGGTCCGCTCTGGCCTTCGCGTCTCTCCCGAACTGACAACAGGCACACAAAATAAAATAAATACACAAAAATCAACATTTATCACATGAATACTCATAATCTTCAGTGGGCACATTCTCTGGGCGAGGCTCTGAGGGGCCTTGGCCTGTCCCACCAATAGGAACTGAAGACAAAGAACTCAGGGCAATATCCCCAATCGGTTTCCTCGATTCCTCTGTTTGTATGCGGCGCGAACGGCAATCGCTCCAGCCGGCCAGATCAGGCTCGCCTACTTGAGCTTCTCGATGGAAAGCCCGAGAGCAAAACAACGAAAAAAAATCACATCAAATCACAAAACAATCAACAAGAATCGATTCAATAAAAATCCACCTTTCGTGGAACACGATCGGTTCAAGAAGCGAAAATCTTGGAAATATCCAAAATTGACACTTGACGCCGCAAGGAGACGCGTGACAAACTCGGCCGTCGCCGTCAAGCTCCGGCCACATCCACTTGCCCCGGGGTAACTTCACGGCCGAGCGACGTCGTAGCGACTGCCGCATGTCCGATCTGTGTAAGATTAAACCATTTCAAACCGCCGGGGCAAAAGCATGAGGAAACAGATCAATGGTCACAAGCAAACGAATTCTCCGTTGGCTGGCGGGTCCACAACTGATCCTCTTCGGCAGTTTCCTGATGGTGCCGGAGGTCGAGGCGGCACACCTCGCCGGGATTGACGTATCGCATTACCAGGGGGGTATCAACTGGTCGTCCGTGCAAAGCGC
The DNA here is from genome assembly GCF_000242455.2 of Singulisphaera acidiphila DSM 18658. Taxonomy (GTDB): domain Bacteria; phylum Planctomycetota; class Planctomycetia; order Isosphaerales; family Isosphaeraceae; genus Singulisphaera; species Singulisphaera acidiphila. The sequence goes on along the minus strand of NC_019892.1, from coordinate 1,290,832 downwards.
CGGAACCACATTCGCAATCACCAAAGCCACCGAGGGAACCGGCTACACCGACCCGTACGTCAACCAGAATATTGCCGGGATGAAGCAAGTCGGCATCATCCCAGGCGCGTACCACTTTGCCCGTCCTGGGCTCGATCCGGTCGCCCAGGCCAACTACTTCACGAGCGTCGTCTACAACGCCAATGGCGGAAGCTTTTCGGGTCTGCTGCAACTGGTTCTCGACCTCGAAACGACAGACGGACAAACACCAGCCTATGTTTTCTCCTGGACCCAGGCCTTCGTCGCTCGAGTCTTGGCGATCACAGGCCGGCCTTGCATCATCTACACGGGCTTTTATTTCTGGCGTGATAACGTCGGGAACCCCAACAACAACCTGAATTGCCCGCTGTGGCTGGCTGCCTACGTGACCGAGGCACAAACGACAGCGCTAACCCCTCAGGCCTGGTCGGGCGTGGGCTGGGCTTTCTGGCAGTACACAAGTTCGGGGGCAGTGCCGGGAGTCTCGGGAAACGTAGACCGCGATTATTTCCGGAACGCAGGGAGTTACCCGAACATCAACAACTTGCGAATACCATAACAGTGGCCTGCTCCAAACGGACCATGCTTTATGCGCAGTATCCCCCCCTTGACGGCAATTAACGGCAAACTCGCCGAAACCGAAAGTCGTTGGATCATTGCAAAATTGCACGTACCCAATCGTTGTGGGCCAACGACTTCGGTTCTCCCAACGGATTGACCAGACTCAACCGGCCGAGGTGCCTGACTTAAAATCAACGAATGCCAATCTCTTGGCAATACCGATTGAGCTTCTGCATCGACAACACAGGCATACCAAATTCACTAACCCGCACAATATGTCTTTGATTTTACGGTCATTTGCGGAAATTGTCCCTGGCACGAACCTCTCCAGTGGTTATTCGGGAGACTTCATGCGTAGAGGTCACCTTGACCTTGTCGCTGCCCCAAACTTGTACGCGACATAAGCCGCAAATCGCAGACACAATCACGGAGCCTGGATCGGGATGGTCAGGTTGGCGCAAGTAAAAGAAGTCTCGGCGCAAACCCGAGAAAGAGAAAACGGGAGGAGTGATCGATGCTGGATCACTCCCCCCGTCAATTCTTGACACGCGTGATTGGTCAAGCGTACGTTTCTGAAGCCTCTCGTCTTTCGGTGGAAGTCTCGCCTGTGTGGGGGCGTGGAACCGGGCTCGTCTGCACCGAGAACCGGATCCCGATCCGCTTGGTGAAGTTCACCCACATATCGATAATCTCATAAAAAACAGGCGTAACCAGGAGGGCGAGGAGTAGGGAGAGCATCTGCCCGCCGATGATCACCTTGGCCATGCTGGCACGGGCACCAGCCCCTGGTCCTTGGCCGAGTGCAATCGGGACCATCGCAGCGACGAGCATGACGGTCGTCATGAGGATCGGGCGAAGCCGGGTGTGATTGGCTTCGATGATCGCCTCGCGGCGGGGGACGCCCTTATCGCGAAGTTGGTTGGTGGCATCCACCTGGAGAATGCCATTCTTCTTGACGATGCCGACCAGCATGAACAGGCCGAACATCGCATAGATATCCATCGGCGTGCGGAAGAGGACCAACGAAAGCAGGCCGAAGGGCACCGTCACCGGCAGCGCCATCAGGATCGAGATCGGCTGCGTCCAGCTCTCGAACTGGGCCGACAGGATCATGTACATGAACAAAATCGAGAGCCCGAACGCGATCATGAAGTAGTACCCGGTCTCTCCCATCGTCTTCGCCTGGCCGGAGAAGACATAGGAATACTGCTTGGGCATATTCATTTCCTTGAGGATCGCGTCTGCGCGAGAGACGGCCTCACCCAGGGGGATCCCTTCGGGATTACCCAGGACGGTGACGATCCGCTCGCGGGTCAAGCGTTCGATCTCGGTCGGCCCGCGTTCGTCGACCAGTTTCGCCAGGCTCGAAAGGTTGACCAGCCCGGCAGTCGTCGAAGGGAGTTTCAAATGGTAGAGGTTGGCCGACGAGGAGCGTTCGGACGCCTCGGCCCGAAGCCAGACGTCGTACTGTTCATCGCCGTCGCGGAACTTCGAGATCGGCATCCCACCAACCAGAACTCGCAGGGTGTCGGCGATCGTTCCGACCGGAATCCCCAGGTCACTCGCCCGCTCGCGATCGACGATCACCTGAACCTCGGGCTTTCGTAGCGAGATCGACGTGTCGATGTCGACAAGGCCGGGCTTCTCCTTGAGCTTCCTCATAAGCTCATCCGCATACTTAGAAAGTTGCGTAAGGTCAGGCCCCGCCAGGTTGACCTGGAACGTTTGCGGGCGTCGCCCCCCCTGAAACGCCGAGACGTCGTTGACGCTGGCGCGAAGGTCGGGGTAATCCACCAGCATCTCCCGCGCTTCCTGCTGGACCGCGAACTGGGTGTACTCGCGTTCCTCAAGGTCCTCCATGCTGACATAAATCGTGGCGCGAGTCACATCCCCCTGGCCCTTGACCACCCGCCCACCGCTCGACTGACCGATCGTCGTAAACAGGTGCTTGGTCCCCTGGAGCTTGCGGAGCCGGCCTTCCAGCTCGTTGCAGATCCGATTCGTCCGCTCCAGGCTGTACCCCTCGGGCGTCGTGATCGTGACCTCATATTCGCTCTGGTCGTCGCGAGGAATCAGCGACATCCCCATGATCTTGCCGATCGGGACCGTGCTGACGATCACGGCGAAGGCCATCACGACCACCAACGGCTTGAATCGAAGGGCGCCGCGAAGCACACTCCCGTAGCTGCCGTCGACCAGTCGGTAGATGAACCCCGACTTGCTGCCGCCATGCCCCGCCTCGCTCGGGTCAAGTTTGAGGAACCGGCTGCACAGCATCGGGGTCAAGGTGAACGAGACGAACAGACTCATCGCCACCGCGAAGGCGACCGTCAGTCCGAAGCTCGAGAAGAAACGGCCGATGATCCCCCCCATGAAGGCGATCGGCACGAAGATCACGATCAAGGAGAGACTCGTCGCCAACACCGGCAACGCAATCTCACGCGTGCCGATCCGCGACGCCTCCATCGCGTCCATCCCGTCTTCTTCCATATGCCGAAAAATGTTCTCGTGCACTACCACCGCGTCGTCGATCACGATCCCGATCGCCAGGATCAACCCGAGCATCGTGATGTTGTTAAGCGTGAACCCCATGTAGCTCATGAACATGAACGTCGGGATGATCGACGTGGGAATCGCCATCGTGGCGATCACGGTCGTCCGCCAGTCGCGAATGAAAAGCAGGATCGTCGCCGACACCAGGACGCCGGCCAGAAGCAAGTGAAACTTCACTTCCTCAATCGACTTCTTGACGAATCGAGATTGATCTCGAATGATCTCGGTCACAATGTCGGCGGGCAGAGACTCGCGCAGGGTCTCGAGCCGAGACTTGACGTCTTCGGAAACCTTCACGGTATTACTGCCCGACTGCTTCTGAACAACCAAGCTGACCGCGCTCAAGCCATCGAGCCGAGCCAAGGTCCGCGGTTCCTCGTAGGAGTCCTCCGCGTGGCCGATGTCGCGGACCCGGACCGGAAAACCGTTGCGGTTGGCGATGATCAGGCCGTTGAACTCGGCCGCCGTATTGAGCCGGCCGAGCGTTCGGAGCACGAGCTCGCGCGGCCCTTGGTCCACGCGACCGCCAGGAACCTCGAGGTTCTGCCTGATCAGCGCCATCCGGACCTCTTCGACCGAGAGTCCAAAACCGGCGAGCTTATCGGTATCGACCACGACGTTCATCGCCCGAACCCGGCCACCGACCAAGGTGACCGCACCGACGCCGTTGACCGTTTCGAGCCGCTCCTTGATGCGCTTTCGCGCGATCTCGGTCACCTCGCGGAAGTCGCGTCGGCCAGAAACGGCGATCGTCAGCACGGGCATCGAGCCGGTGTCGAACTTGTCGATGATCGGTGCCTCGGTCCCGTCGGGGAGGTCGGCCAGGATCGTGTTGACCTTGTCGCGAACCTCCTGGGTGCCCACGTTGCCGTTCTTGGAGAGGTCGAACTGGACCGTGATGGTCGAGACCCCTTCCATGGTGGTCGACCGCAGCTCCTCGATTCCGCTAACCGTGTTGATGATGTCTTCGATCGGCTTGGTGACCGAGGTCTCCATCTCCTCGACCCCCGCCCCCGGCAGCACGGTCGTGACCGTACAGACCGGGAAGTCAACGTCGGGGAACAGGTCGACTCCAAGTCGGCCGTAGGAGACCAGGCCAAGCACGACCGGGACTGCGATCAGGACCCAGGTAAAGACCGGACGTTTGATACAGATATCGGAAATGGTCATAGGAACGACCTAATCCTGAAGGTGAACCCGAGACTTCCTGCCTCTCGGCCAGGGACCAAAGAACGAGTGATCATCGGTGGAGCGTAGCGTGGCGGAAAAACGTCCGCCTCGCGGCCCTGATCGACCTCTTGGAAATGCCGAGCGACCGACAAAAGACAAAACCGAGGATGGACCAAGGAGCTCGGGACCATCCCCTGTCTCAAAATCAGTGCATTCTCATTTTTTCGATTCATCGGGAGTGCCGGCCTTGGCGGTGGAAACGACCGGAGCGGGCGATTCAGGCTCGGGCTTCCGGACGATCACAGCGGTCTCATCGGCCAGTTGCGTCTGGCCGGTGGTGACCACCTCGGCATTCTTGGCGAGTTCGCCGGTGACCTCGATCCATCCCAGGCCCTCTTGCCCGGTCTCCACGTTGATCGACCGGGCTTTCCCCGCCTCGACGACGAAGAGCTTGGTCACTCCCGCGTACTTGACGACCGACTCGATCGGCACGATCGAGGCGGTTGCACTCCGATCGGTCAGGATCGAGGCCTTGGCAAAACCACCGGGACGCAACAGGCCACGGTTGTTGGGGACCAAAACCTCCACCTGAAACGTCCGACTGACCGAGTCGACCGACGGGTTGATTCGTGCGACGGTTCCGTCGAAGGTCATGCCCGCGTGCGACGCGACGTTGACCCGGACCGCCTGCCCGACCACGATCTCGCCGCAGTGGCGTTCGGGGACGTTGGCCCAGAGCCGCAGGGGGGTCTCGATCACGAGTTGAATGATGGGATCCCCCGACTTGAGCATCTTCCCTTCGGCCACCGACCGTTTCACCACGGCGTACTCGATCTCTCCGGTGACGCCGGCCGGCAACGCATACGGGTGTGGGGCACGAATCTCGGTATCAAGCTTGGCCTGCATGGACACGTCGACCGCCGCGCGGGTGGCCCGTGCGTTGGCCAGAGTCGCTTGGGCGGTCAGGACCGCATTGGCCAATGCGGCCGTGGCCCCTTGCTCGTCGTTCTCGGCATTCTGAAGGTCTTGCTGGGCCCCCGCGCCCCGACGGTTCAGCGACCGTTCCCGAGCCACATTTTGCTTGGCCCGATCGAGAGCCACTTTCGCCTGGATGACCGCCGGAAGCGCAGTGACGTCGAACTCCTTCGTGGGCAGGTCTTTCAGGCCGAGCTTGGCCAGTTCGGCCTGAAACTGGCGTTGGGCTTGCTGGACCGCCAGATTGGCGTCCACAGGGTCGAGCTCGACGAGCAGTTCGCCCGGCTTGACCCGGTCGCCCATATCGTGATGCACCTTGAGGACTCGCCCCTGGATCTTGCAGCCGACCGTGACGTCCTCCCAACCGTTGAGCGTCCCGACCACTTCCACAGTCCGCTCGACCGGCCGGAGTTCCACCGGGGCGACCGTCACCGGAACCGGCTTGGGAGCCGTCTCGGCCTTGGCCTTGGACTCCACCGCAGAGTGGCCGCAACCCGCCATGGCCAGTGCCAGAGACGCCGCGCCGCTCCATCCCATCGCGAACAACCAGCGACTCACCACCATTGTCAATGACTCCTCGCCGGGCCTCCCGGCTTTCGAAAACCACCCAGAAGATCCCTCACCAGGCGTTCCGCCAGCCCGGGCCCCAGATCCCTCTGCTTGTAGAGGAAGTCCATGATCGAGACGATTATCAACGCCCGGCAAGCGGTCTCGAAGGCCTCGACCCGATCCGGGTCGACAATCCCCCTACGCGCCGCGTACTCGACGATCTCGGTCATCACGCAGTTCATCCCCCCCTTGAACTTCTCCATCTCCGCCATCAGCCCGTTGGCCAGCGGCCCGAAGAACAAGGCGAAGATAAACCGGCTGCGATTGGGATCCTCACGGCACCAGGCAAAATGGGCCTCGAACATCCGCTCGAGCATTTCCACCGGGTCGCTCACCGACTCCAGGATCGTCCTCAACTCCTGGTTGAGACTGGACATCGGGACGATCACCAAGGCCTGGGCAAGCCCTTCCTTACTCCCGTAGTGGTAGTAGAGCGTCGGCTTCGTCACCCCCGCCGCCTCGACAATCGCGCGAACCGATGTCGCGTCATACCCCTGGGTCGCAAACAGATGCGCAGCCACGCGGGCAATGTGCCGCGCAACATCACTTGTCCCAGGCTTGACCGACGCTGGTGTCATCAGGTTCGATTCCCTTTTTTTTATCGTCGACTCAGCTTCCCACTCTCTATACCGAACGGTAGGTATCATAGAAGAAGGTCGGAAACCGTCAAGCCGGATTCTCATGCGATCTCTGGCCCTGGAGCGGCGGGGTCGCTAACCTCTTTTTGGGGGGCGGGCCATCCGGACCCTGCTCCCTTTGGGAGAGAAGCCAGGCGGGGAGAGTGAATGCGATGAATGTCAAGCGACAGATCACGGCCACGATCGCGATCGGCGATCAGCCGGGTGAGACCGATTTGCAGAGGCTGAAAGACGACGGATATGTGGGGATCGTGAATCTTCGGAACGACGGCGAGCCGGAGCAACCGCTGAGCACGACAGCCGAGGGAGAGAAGGTCCGCGCGCTGGGCCTCGGCTATCTGCATAATGGTGTCGGTGGCGGTCCTCTGACGGCGCAGGGTGTGGAGTCGGTCTGCGAATTCATCGACCAGCACACCGGCTCGGGAAAAGTCCTGGTTCATTGCCGGAAGGGACCTCGGGCCGCCGCCTTGGTCTTGCTCCACCAGGCAAAAGCCCTCGGTTGGAAGGCCGACGAGGTCGTCGCCAAGGCGCGAGGAATCGGCCTGGAGGTCGAAGGAGGGTTGCGGCTTCTGGTCGAGAACTACCTCAGTGAGCATCCGACGGCTCCCTGAAGCGTGTGAAGATGGTGACTCCGTCTGCTCAAGAAAAGGTGGCGAACTCAGCAGCCTGGGGTATTCCATTTGCATAAGCTGAAGTTTCACCTCGCCCCCGACTGATTACCCCCCTGTGGAGAGGCCGCGAGGGACCGCATTGTCTTTCCACGGTTGTGGAGACATTCTCTCATGTCGTGGAAAGACCTTGGACTCAGGAAGACGCGGACCGCGTCACGCCACGTTTTCCGCCCGGCCGGCGACGGCCTCGAAGACCGGAGCCTGCTGACGACGCTTCCCCCTGGATTCGTCGAGACACCCGTCGCGGCCGGCCTGAGCCGGCCGACGACGTTCGAGTTCGCCCCTGACGGCCGAATCTTCATCGCAGAGCAGGGGGGGCAAATTCGGGTCGTCAAAAACGGCCAGTTGCTCGCCACACCGTTCCTCAGCCTGAACGTGGACTCCAACGGCGAGCGCGGGCTTCTGGGCATGGCGTTCGACCCACAGTTTGCCACCAACCACTATGTCTATGCCTACTACACGGTGCCCGGTTCTCCTGCCCACAATCGGGTGAGCCGGTTCACCGCCAACGGCGATGTCGTCGTGCCGGGAAGCGAGGTGCCGATCCTCGACCTCAATCCGTTGAGCGCGGCGACCAACCATAACGGCGGCGCCATTCACTTCGGAGCGGATGGGAAGCTCTACGTCGGGGTCGGCGAAAATGCGAATCGAGCCAACGCGCAGTCGCTCGACAACCTACTCGGCAAAATCCTCCGCATCAATTCAGACGGCACGATCCCAACTGACAACCCGTTCTACAACACCGCGACCGGCCAGAACCGGGCAATCTGGGCGCTCGGTCTGCGCAATCCGTATTCATTCGCATTCCAGCCCGGCACAAGCCAGATGTTCATCAACGACGTGGGAGAGAACACCTGGGAGGAAATCGACGACGGGATCGCCGGCTCGAATTACGGCTGGCCGGCAACCGAAGGCCCAACCACCAACCCCCAATTCCGCGCGCCGATCTACGCGTACCAGCATGACATACCCGGCACGGCGATTACGGGAGGCACTTTCTACAACCCGGCAACGCCCCAGTTCCCCGCGAACGCAGTAGGTGATTATTTCTTCACCGACTTGAGTGGACGTTGGATCCACCAACTCGACCCCCGCACGGGCGTCGTGACCGAGTTCGCCACCGGCCTCCCCCCACTCCCGGTCGCAATCGGGGTCGACCCCGGTGGCAGCCTCTACTACCTCGCAATCGGCAGCGGCGCGAACGGCGGTGTTCTCGCCAAGATCACATCCACCGCAACACCCCCGCCGACGGGGTCGGCCCCGAGCGTCACACGCGACCCCGCCGGCGTCTCGGCCCCCGTAGGAGGGTCGGTAACCTTTTCGGTTGAGGCCACAGGTACGGCCCCGCTGGCCTATCAGTGGCAGAGAAACGGCGCGAACATCGCCGGAGCGACCGGCGCCTCGTTCACGATCCCGAGTGTCTCGGCGGACGACATCGGTGCGTCGTATCGCGCGGTGGTGATCAACGCATTCGGTTCCGCCGTCAGTCGAGCAGCCGTCCTGACCGGCGATTCCCCCTATGCAAGGCACTTGTACACCGCCATTTTCGGACACCCGCCTAATCCGATCGCCCTGTCGACCTTGAGTCTCGCCCTGGCGCAAGGCGTCACTCCGCAGCAACTCGCCGCCGCCCTGGTCGCCTCACCCGAACGCCACGCCCAACAAGTCGTCGCCGCCTACCAAACCTCGCTGGGTCGACTCCCGAACGCCACGGAGTTTGCGACCGGGGTCAACCTCCTGAACACCGGCACGTCCCGCGAAGTCTTCCTTGCCAGCCTGATCAGTTCGCAGGAGTACGCGGCCCGTCATGGCGGCAAGCCCCAAGGCGTAGTTCAGGCGCTCTACCAAGAACTGCTCGGCCGCGCCCCCCGACGGTCTGAACTCATCCAAGGGACGCGCAACGTCGCGCGCGGGTCCACCAACGCCCTGGCCAACCGACTGATCACGGGCACAGAGGCACGCACCAGACTCATCAGCAGTTGGTACGCGACCTACCTCGGCCGTCGACCATCGGCAAGCGAAGTCCGAACGACGCTCGCCCAGTTCCGCCGTGGTCTCTCTTCCGATCAGGCCGAGGCCGCCATCCTCTCCGGAGGTGAATTCATCGCCCGGAGTTGAGTCGCGAGCCGTTTGCCTTCAGCGAAGAGGGCTCGTGCTGGGGCGATCATTGGTGCCTGTGAATCGCCCAGCACGAGAGAGCTACGATTCGTCTATTGCCGATTCACTCATTATTGCCACTTGCGATGGTGACAGGCCGCGGACCTGCACGGTACGTCCGCGCCAACGAACGGCCCCCTTGAAAGTCTGGTAGTAAAGGGCGCGAATCAGGCAGGACGCGACGACGATGGCCACCAACGGGAAGAACAACACCTTCGCCGGATGAAACGAGAAGAGACTCCGGCCGAGCCAGAGGAGGCTGTACTGAACCAGGTAGGTGGCTACCGCAACGGCCACAAGAAGTCCGTTTCCCTGGATGACACCGACGGCGCCAGCAACCAGCGGAGTCCAAAAAACGAAGACGGGCAAGAGCATCACGAACGGAGCCAGCCAAAGCCGACCGCCCAAGACCTCGAGGATGTTCTTCGTCATTCCCCAAAAGGCATGGCGATTCCCCTTGAACAGCCTGACCTGCAGGAGTTGGGGGGCTGCCCGGAAACCAAGGCGATATCCGCTCGCCTTGAGCAAACGCGCCAGGCTGACGTCGTCGAACATCTCGCCACGGATCGACTCGAAGCCCCCCACCGCGCGGAACGCCTCCGACCGGACCATCATGAACGCGCCGGCGGCGACCGCGTCACGCGAGTTCCCCACTTCGATCCCTGTCGTGGCGTACTGAACCATCCCCCCCACGAAGACCGGGGCGAGGACGTTCTCCCAGACCGAGAGACAGTGAATCCTCGGGAACAGGCTGAAGAAATCGAGCCGACTCCGTTCCATCTCCGCAAGAGCCGTGGCCATGCTCCTCGGGTCATGGAGAACATCGGCATCAGTGAAAACAAGGTAATCCCCCGAGGCCAACGCGGCGGCCTGCTGCATCGCGTTGCTCTTACCCAACCACCCCGGAGGGAGCGCCGGGTTGTGCATGATCTTCAGCCGCGTGTCGGTGGTCGCCAGAGAATCCACAATGGCTCCCGTCCGGTCCGAGGAGTGGTCGTTGACGACCACGACCTCAATGTCGACACCGACCTGATTCAAGACCGACTGAACCGCCGAGGCAATATCCTCCTCCTCATTGCGGGCGGGGAGAATGACGGAAAGCTTGGCCTCGTGAATCGATCCCTCCCCTGGAGGATTCCAGGAGATCCGTCGCAATGCGGCGGCAAACTGAACACCCACCACGATCGAGAGAAACGAGGAAACCAAGCAAAGAAACAAAAGAATTAGCATAACCAATTATTGATCCTTGGTCCGCCTGTGGAGGGAACGCGTTATCGACACTATCCTAGCGGACTTCAAGGCTGTGAAGATACCTCGGCGCAGATCCGGCGATTTCAACCCTCGATCGCCGGTGGAGGGTCGGGCGGAAACCATTCGCGATTGTCTTCGCCGACTCGGATCCGCTCGCTTGACGGGTCCGTTCGGCCGGGCGTAGATTAGATTTAGATGCATCCGTGCAATGAATGACGACGGCACGGGACGGTCCTCCCGGTCCCTTTGATCTTTGACCGTCGTCAGCGCTTTGGGGGAGCCGCTCATGGTGCGCCGTGGACTGACGTGGGCCGCCTTGGCCGTCGCAACACTGCTGGGACATGCGACAGCCCGGGGCGAGGAGGACATGAGGACCGCCCCGAAGTACCTCCAGGGCCTGCGTGAACGGGGTTACTACGAGCTCGCGGATCAGTATCTCGAGACCCTTCGCAAAGCGCCCAACACCCCGGAAGACTTCCGGGCGACCATCGACTACGAGCAAGGTCGGCTGATGATCGACGAGGCGTCCCGAACGGGCGACCTCGTTCTGAAGAAGGATCTGCTCGACCAGGCGCGCGGAAAACTCGTCACGTTCACCCAGAAGAATCCCAACCACGCGTTGGCACCTGAGTCACTGGTCCAACTCGCTCGCCTCCTGGTCGAGCGCGGGCACCTGGCGATGATCCAGGAGGTGGAAACCGACGACCCCAAACTCAAGGCCGCCAAGCAGGTCGAGGCCCGCACTTCGTTCGACCAGGCGCGCGACTCCTACACCAAGGCCGACGAAAAACTGGTGGCCGCCTTCAAAGTCTTTCCCCCGCACCTTGCTGACAACGACTCGCGGAAGGATGAGCGCGACCGCACCCACATCGCAATGATGGACGCCGAACTTCAGAAGGCGGTCGTCGAATACGAGCAGGGGCAGACCTACCCGCCGGGCTCGCAGGAGCGGGGGGAGTATCTCACCAAGGGTTTGGCCCAGTTTGAAGAGATCTACAAGCGATACCGTACTCAGCTCGCCGGCCTGGTCGCCCGGATGTACCAGGCCAAGTGCTACGAGGAGAAAGGGGAGATTGGCCCCGCCCTCGGCATCTACAACGAGTTGCTCGAGCACCAGGCGCCGCAGCTCCGTGGGATGCAACGACACGTCGCCTACTTCAAGATCATCGCGCACGGCAAGCGGAAAGAGTATGCGCTGGCCGCCGATCTGGCGAGCGCCTGGCTCCAGCGCTATAGCTCCCCTGACGAAATCCGCTCCCGCGAAGGCTTGGGCGTACAACTCGAGCTGGCCAAGAACATTCTGGCGCAGTTGCCCGACGCCTCCGAGAAGGAGCAGGCACAGGCGATCCACCGCGTCGTCGACGTCTTGAGCCAGGTGGTCCGCTACTCCTCGCCGTTCAAGGGCGAAGCCCTTGCGATCCTCAAAAAGTACAAGCCGAAGGCGGCCGCCAACGCCGAGAATCTCTCCCGGATGGGCTACGACGAACTCGACGGCCAGGCCGACCAGGCGATCGCGTCGCAAGAGTGGGACAAGGCGGCCGAGGCCCTGAAGCTCGCCATCCGCAAGGCCGACCCCGCAAAGGACCCGGATAAGGCCAACCTGGCCCGGTACAAGCTCGCCTTTGTCTACTACATGAATAAACGCTTCTACGAAGCCAACGTCCTGACCGAGCACCTGGCCCGGCGGTATCCCCGATTCAGCATGGCGCCCAAGGCGACCGAAATCGCCATGGCCTCGATGGCCGACGCCTACAACACCTATCGCGAGATCGACCGAACCAGCGACCTGAACCGACTGATCGACGTGGCCAAGTACGCCGCCGCGACCTGGCCCGATAAGGAAGAAGGGGATGCGGCCCGGATGACCCTGGGGCAGGTCTACCACGGGACCGGCCAGTATGCCAACGCGGTAGAAGCCTACCTGTCGGTCCGGCCCAAGGCCTCACGATGGGTCGAAGCGCAGACGAAGGTGGGGGCCACATACTGGGAACAGAGCAAGATCCTCCAGCGCAAGGGGGATGCGAAAGGAGCCGACGCCGAGGCCGCCAAGGCGCTGGAAGCCCTCAACGCGGCCTTGAAGGCAAGGCGAGACGCCGGCGTGCTGCCCGCCGACCCCGACCTGCTCGGCAACATCTGCGACATCGCGGATATCCAACTCGAGACCGGCAAGGCGTCCGAGGCCCTGGCCCTGCTCGAACCGAGCGCCCAGGCGGTCACCGCAGGGGGATCGACCGGCCCGGCGTTCAACCGGATGATGACCGCCTTGCTCCGTGCTCACATCAACGCCGGCCAGATCGAGCAGGCGCAGGCCGACATGACGGTCCTCGAAAAGCAGGGGGGAGGGGCCAACCTCGCCCAGCTCTACTTCGGTCTCGGCAAGCTCCTCGAAGCCGAGATGAAGGTCCTCAAGGACAAAGGGGATCGCACCGGCCTGGCGAAGCGGCAAGCGGACTACCTGAAGTTCCTCACGGCGCTGGCCAACGCGAAGTCGGGCCAGACCTACGAGTCGCTCCAGTGGGCCGGAGAACAGATGCTCAAGATTCAGAACCCGCGCGAGGCCAGCAAAATCTTCAAGCGGATTCTCGAGACCATGGGCAAAGACCACGCCTTTCTCGCCCAGGAAGGCGCGGACAATCTCCTGCTCCGCACCCGAATCCGATATGCCGAAGCCCTCCGGGGCCAGGAAGATTACACGGCGGCCGAGGAGCTCGTCGCGGACCTGCTCAAAGAGTTTCCGAAGTCGAGCGATCCCCTCTTCGAGCAAGGGATGCTGCTCGAAAACAAGGCGGAAACCAAGCAGGGAACCTGGAAGACGGCCTTTGCCCACTGGCAGAAGCTGGCGCTCCGGCTCGGCACGAGCCGGCCAAGGCCGACCGAATATTACGACGCCTGGTACCACGCCGCCTATGCGCTCTCCAAGGACAACCAGCCGACCAAGGCCAAGCAAACGCTCGGCAGCGTGATGCGGCTCTCTCCCAAGGTGGGCGGGCCCGAGATGAAAGAAAAGTACGACGCTCTGCTCAAGTCCATCAAGTAATCGTCATCCCCTTCCACTTCCACGCCGATCTCAGAGGGACCCTGCGCGATGCGATTTCGACGTTTGCTCCCGGCCGGATCGTTGATGCTCGCCCTGGGCGTCTCGGCCCTCGCCGACGATGTGGTCCTGGTTCCCAACTCCACCGTCAAGAACGCGACCGGCGGCAGAGTCCGAGGGACCGTCCAGTCCGAATCGGCGACCGAGGTCGTCGTCAAGCTGGGAACGACCACGACGAACGTACCGAGCGCGGAGGTCGTCTCGATCAACTACACGGGACAGCCCCCGAGCATGGTCCAGGCCGAATCCCGAGAGGCAGCCGGCGCCCTCGCCGAGGCGGCCGACCTCTACAAAAAAGCGATCGGCGAAGCCGATGGCAAGCCGTTCGTCCAGCAGGCCGCGCAGTTCCAACAGGCCAATGCTCTGGCCGCTCTCGCCCTTGCCGACACCGCCCGCGCTCCGGAGGCGATCACTCTGCTCAACGCCTTCGTGAAGGCCCACCCCAACGGACGCCAGGTCGTCTCGGCCCTCGACAGCCTGGCCCGCCTCCAACTCCAAAAAGAGGACTACGCCGCCGTCGAGAAGCTCGTCGCGGAGATGGCGAAACTGCCCCAGAGCGCCGACCGCGCCTCCATCCTTCGCGCCAAGGTCTTCGCGAAGAAGGGAGAATTCGATAAGGCGATCGTCGAGTACGACCGGCTCATCAAAGATGCTCCCGAAGGCTCAACCCGCCGGCGCGACGCACAGTTGGCCCGAGCCGAAAGTTTGGCCGGACAGAAGAAGTTCGACGCCGCCGAGGCCGAGCTCCGCTCGGTCATCAATGCCACCTCCCCCGAAGACTACGGGACGCAGTCGGCCGCCTATAACACCCTGGGCGATTGTCTCCGTGCCGCCGGCCGACCGAAGGAAGCGCTCGACGCCTACCTGCACACCGATATCCTCTACGCCAAGGACAAGGAACAGCATCCTCGGGCCCTGGCTCATATCTCACAGCTCTGGCGCGTCCTCAAACGCGACGATCGAGCGGACGAGGTCTGGCAGCAGCTCAAGAAGGACTACCCGAACAGCCCCTGGCTCACCGCCGCACGAGCGACGCCGACCCCTTGAACGTCATGCAAACAAGCTCCCAGCCTCTCTCCGTCAATGAAGACATCAGCGACCGGAGAGAGAGCGAAGCGGCATCCAGGCCTCGGGTTAGCCGGTTCAGAACGGCGGGGGAGCCGTCGCCTTCGGAGTCGCGGGCACGTTGGCCGGTGGAACACGGGGCGCAGCTGAGGACGAGGTCCGGCTCTTGGTCGTCGTCCCGGCCGAACCTCTCGAGCCGGACCGTGGGGGGGTGATCCCAGCGACCTCACCCCCTTCGGCGGGGTCGGGGTTGGTCGGCTCGACCCCACCGTTGGCCGCCCCGCCTCCACCGCTGAAGCGAATCAGGGTGCCGGCGATCAAGGGGACCGACGACGAGACGATCAGGGCATCGGTCGGGCGAAAGAGACCCGACACCTGAACCCGCTCCGGGCCGGGATTGCCCAGGATGCGAACCGGGATGTTCGCGACATACTCATTGCGAATCACCTGGACATGCGGACCACTTCCCGTCGCCCCTTTCGCAGGCTGGTGCAACGCCCTCGCCGGGATCGTCGCGAGGGTTGAGGTCGGTAGCGACGGGCTCAAGGCCCGCTGTCCCGGCTCGAGCTCCCCTTTTTCGTTGGGGATGATCACCCAGGCAGCCGTGAATGCCGTGGTCAGCTCGCGCAGGGGGGCGTGCGACTCGGGCAGGGGGAGCGACGCCTGGACCTTGCCCGTGACAACCTGCCCTTCGACGTTGATCTTGACATTCGAGCCCACCGTCGCGACCGACCGGTCGAGCGGTATCAACACACGGAGGCTGGTGTCATCAACCAGCTCGGCGACCTTCGCCCCCTTGGGGAGGAACTGACCGGGGCTGACCGCCACGTCGATCAGTCGACCGGCAAAGGGAGCCCGGAGGGTGCAGCGATCGAGGTCGAGGGTTGCCAGCTCGGCCCTGGCCTGCGCCGCTTCAAGCTGCGCCTGGGCAACCGCCGCATTGGGAGCTTCCTTCAACAGCGCCAACGTCGCCTGCATTTCCTTGACGTTCGCCTCCGCAATCTTGACCCGCGCCAGCGCCTCGGCACGATCGAGCTGGGCAATCTCTTGCCGATCGCGGACCGAAGAGCCGACGGGCAGCTCCAGGCTCCGCAGGATGCTGTCGCTCGGCGCGGTAATCGTCACACGTCGAATGGGCTCGAGGACCGAGGGAATCTGATAACGGTCGGGCGATTTCAGCTCGAGCGGGATCGACTCGACCTTGGCCGAATCGGGGGTCTGCTGCGCCCTTGTCGTTCTCGTTGTCATTGTCGACGCCACCAGCGCGAGGCCCAGTAGCGCCGTCGACCATCCCCGGACCATCATGGCAAACCTCGGGTTGGAAGGACGATGGAGAAGGGACCAGATCGGCCCCGGACGTGCGGTCTGCAAGTCTCCACCCTAATCCGAGGTCATGGGCACGTCAACACGCCGGAAACCACCGAGAAGTCCGGCTCGATCGATCCGAGTTCACGTTGACCGAATCGCGAGAATCACCTAGAACGCCATGAGCCTTGGTCTTCTTTTGCTTTCTCCGGAGGAGGCGCAACGGATGCGCAACGACCGTTCGGGCGTGGTCACGCGAGCCGTCAATCGTGTCAAGCACTGGTCGGTCCGCGCGAGGGACCGGGTCCGCAGTCTGCCCGTTCGTGCGTCCCACCGAGGTCAGGGGCCGCCACTTCCCCCGTCCCGCCTGATGCATCTAGTCGCCGCGTCCGAGGATGTCTCCTGGTTTCTGGACGGCGGCAAGCAAGCGTCCTCGAGCCTCCGCGCCATTCTGGCCAAGAACGGCGTGACGATGGAGTCGCTGGGATCAATCCTCGACTTCGGCTGCGGCGCTGGCCGCGTGTTGAGACACTGGGAGAACCTGCAAGGCCCCACACTTCACGGCACCGACTACAATCCGACCCTGATCGCCTGGTGCCAGAAAAACTTGCCGTTCGTACAGTTCCAGCACAACGAGCTGGGGGGTGGCCTCGCCTACCAGGACGAGTCGTTCGACCTGATCTACGCCCTTTCCGTCTTCACCCACCTGGACGAACCGCTTCAGTACTTCTGGATCCGTGAACTCTCACG
Organism: Singulisphaera acidiphila DSM 18658; assembly: GCF_000242455.2. Taxonomy (GTDB): domain Bacteria; phylum Planctomycetota; class Planctomycetia; order Isosphaerales; family Isosphaeraceae; genus Singulisphaera; species Singulisphaera acidiphila. The sequence goes on along the minus strand of NC_019892.1, from coordinate 1,274,015 downwards.
CATCCTCCGGCCTGGCGGGTACTTGTTCATCACCACCCACGGCGAGCATTACCTCCCTCAACTCGCGAGCGAGGAACAGGAGCGGTTCCGTCGCGGCGAGATCGTGGTCGTAGGCTCGCGCCGCGAGGGGAGCAACGACTGCGCGACGTTCCACCCCGAGTCCTACATGCGCTCGACCTTGGCGACCGGCCTTGAAGTGGTCGACTTCGTGCCCGAAGGGGCCCTCGGCAATCCGAGGCAAGATGTCTTCCTGTTACGCAAACCGCAAGGTTGATGACAGTCTGAGAAGCCATTTTTTGACACTCCTCGCTAATCCCGACAGCCTCGGCCCATTTTTCAGGCGACTCGAGGCCTCGGAACAGTCTTGGGCGATTCCCGCGCCAGTTCGATGGGAGGCGTCTCGTCCAGCCAGCGGCTTCGTGTCGCCTTCTCATGCTCCCAGTAACGGTCCAGCAGCAAAACCATGAACCGCACGATCGTCCGCCGACTCCGCCATTTGTAGCGGGCCTTCTCCTCATGGCGGAGCTTGCGATTGATCCGTTCCACATGATTGTTCGTCCGCATCTGCCGACACGCGGCGCTCCCCAAGAACGCGATCATCTTGGCAAACTTCTCCGGCCCGAGTTTCTTCACGGCCTTCACTAATTCGGGCACCGCGAGGAAGTCGCGGTCCGTTGTCAGCCTTTGGTGCCGCCGCCAAGCCGTCGCTTCGCCCTGGTTCTCCGCGAACAACCTTTGCAAGGCGTCCACGAACTGTCGCAACGGTCTCAACTCCGGCAGGTCGTTGAGCATCGTGTTCAGATCAATCCGCTCCTGGCGGCTCATCTGATCCCGCCGCCGAACGATCAGGAAGCGATGACTGAAGATAAACGCCGACTTCTCCTTATAGGTCGAACGGTGTCGCGGCTTGCGGCCTCCCGAGGGCCTGCCGCGCCGTCGCTTCCGCCCCCGGTTCCCGCGCCGCTCCAGTCCACGACGGAACCGCCGCAACGCATCGAGAACCAGCTTGTGGAGATCCTTGAGGACATGAAACACGCACAACTGATGGCGGGCCGATGGCCATAACTCGGCCAACACCGCCGGGTAGAGATCCGAGCCGTCGGTCACCACCACCTCCGGCTCCAATCCCCAGGTCTTGAGGTTCTTGAGGAACCGCCGCATGTGATCTTTGTCGTTGCTGGCGACCAGGGCGAAGGCGACGGCCAAGTCGTTCAGGGGGTCGGTCGCCAGCAGCAGAGCATAACGACCGAGATGGAGTTCATCGACGCAAAGCGTCCCGCGGAAATGCTCGAGCACCCAGCGACGATGCTCGGCCATGTCGAGACGCTTCGCCTGATGGAGGAGACAGTCGTAGACGAAACCGTCGGACAGGTCCAAGAGGAAATCGCGATGGATGGACTGAATGACGCGTTCGACGCTCATGCCATCCTCGAGGATCCGATCGAGGACGGCTTGGCGGACCTTATTGTCGTAACGGGCCTTGAATTCCACGCTCGTGGGCATGGTCCGAAACGTGGAACAGCAGTGGCAGCGGGCGCGATACTCGCCGTAGGTGACGTCAAGGTAGACGACCTGATGGTAGGCGATCGAACGGATCTGGCGATTCAAGACATCCTTTCGCCGCCCCAACTTGCCACACGTGGGGCAGGGAGCTTTCTTGGGGCAGCACGAGATCGGTATCGTGAGAGTTGGGGGCCTTTGGGTCTCCATGGCCTGCGTGCTCCAGAAGGATTGGGTTTGTCTCCATCCTTCAGCACGCAGGCTGTAACTCTCGCTGTCAAGGCAAGTTGAATCGCCTCATAAACTGTCGGGATTAGCGAGGAGTGTCCATTTTTTTCAGCATTTGCAACCCCGGCGGGGCAACCGTTCAGTCTCAAAAGGACTGATTCCGACGGTCGCCCTTTCGGGGCCACGACGCGCAAACGCATCCTATGCACCACACACATTTCGCTTCTGATCCAAAGAACGGCCGCCCCCTCCTCGCGTCTGCCAAATGCGGACCGAGCAAGTCACGAATGGTCCACAAAACCGTCCCTCTCGGTGGGTTCATGAAGACCCGATAGAACGGGCAAAAGGCAAACCCGGTTAGCCTGGCATCCGTTCCTGGCCGGCGGGTAGGCAGTGCCACGATGGAGTGGTCGCTGCGCTCCCATTGAGATCGCCTTTTCCTACATCTCGACCGAGGACGCCGGAGCGTTTGCAGCCCATGATCACGCTTCTCCAGATGGCCCTCACAGTCGTCCTGAACGCCATCCCAGCCGGCGGAGTCATCTTTCGCGGTTGGACCCCAGCCACGGCACTGACCCTCTACTGGTGCGAGAATTTGGTCGCCGCGATTCTCATCGCGGTGCGGATCGCGATCCACCGCCGGCTGACGAAAAAGCGCGGTCACTACCGGTTCGAGAGCAATGCCAACGCCAAAGGCCGCCCGAGCCAGGGCAGATTCCAGGTCTCCTATCTCGGTGAGTTCCTCGCGACAAGCCTCACCTTCACCCTGGTTCACGGCCTCTTCCTCTTCGCGTTGTTCGCCGTCGTGGTCAAGACCAACTCCGACACGACCCAGGTCTTTCAGGGCTTACGATGGATGGTGGCCGCACAGCTTGTGAGTTTCGTTCTGGACCTCCTCCAACTGAGCCATTGGTCATTTGCCGACCTGAAGAAGTGCGCCGATCAAGCCCTCGGCCGTGTCGTATTGATCCACCTCGCGATCGTCGGAGGCATGGTCATCGCGGCCTTCAGTTCGCGCCCCGAGGCGTTCTTCGCAGTCTTCGGATGCTTGAAAACTTTGTCCGACCTCACAAGTCGAATCCCGTACAACCCCAAGCTCGGGTTGGAACCCCCACGCTGGTTCCTCTGGTTCACCAATCGATTCGGCGAAGGCAAACACTGGAAGACCGGTCAGGACGCCGCGACCTGGTGGCACGAGACTACACAGGCCCAGCGTCAACGCGTCGAGGAAGACGAAGAAGTTTTCGATCACTGCGGAATCTCATAACATCAAAAAATCGTATACTTATATTCAACGTCCACGGAGAGACGACCGCCAAAAGCCAAGGCATCCATACCTGTTAATTATCGACGCACAAGCAAGTTCAAGCTCTGCCCCGGGATCAGGCATCTTTGCTCGGGCAAGAGTCAGGGCGGGCGGCCCAGTGACGGGTAGGCGAAGAGGACCTCGGGACCTCCTTAACCCTCGCGCGTGCGAGCCAGCGGGAGATGGTCTGCACGCGGCCCCCGAGAGCCTCGGCGATGTCGCGTTGATACCAGCCTCGCGTCCTCAACTCCAACGCACGAAGCCTCCGCCACTCCCGCGCGTTGCCAGTGCTATTGCTCCGGCCGTCCACGCCCCCGATTCTGCCAACCGGAAAACGTGATCTTCTTTATGCGGCGGTCAGTAAATGTCGTCAAAACCAACATTGAGAACCGCGTCGTGGAACTCCCCCTTTTCTGGGTGTCAATCAACGTAATCCCTTGGTCGGAAACAAGTCGACCGCGCCGTTGAACTCTGGTCGAGTAAATGTGCCTCTGGGGCACATTTGAAACCCAGGAGATCCCGGGTTTGAATCTCGGTCGAGAACAAGGTCAAAAGCAAAATCGCCTGCGAGCATGAATCTCGCAGGCGATGGATTGTTCAATTAGACCCCGGCGTCGATCAGGCGCTGGTACCGTTCCAGGCAATCTTTGCCCCGCCCGTCCCCAGCACGTCGAGCGTCTTCGAGAAGCGTACAGCACGGCTGTTCCCATCCAGGAAGTGGAGGGCAGGGAGACCACCAAAATCGAATTCACTAATTTTCGTTCATTTAAATAAAATAATAAAATCCCATCAATACCTGAATCAATCACAACGCAAATCGGCCCCGAGCTCTCGTTGCGAACGGTGACACTGGCGGTGGTGGGGATGGGAATGGGGTTCTTAAATACGCCAGCTTCAGCGAGGCAGACCATGCCACACGCAATCAGGGCCAGGACACCGACCGCCAGAAAGCTGCAGAGGAGGCTACGCATCTCATAATTTTATTCAAAAATCAAAAATATCAAAAATTCATTAAATTAAAATTTACACATAAATAAAACATCAATAATTAAACTTACAACACATATTTTGCTATCATTTCATAAATCAACATCAGACAAAAATATTCACAATAATCCATCATCAATAGAACGCCTCATACGATCCTGATTATATTGTAGAAACAATTTTGTTTTCGCATTAATTATTTTTAAAAACCCGCCAACGCGGCACACGAACTGCATGTGTGCGAAGTGGCCATTTTTTTGGCAAGCCATACTACCTAGTTCAAGGAGTCGCCCTTTCCCCCCCGAGGGATCGACCGGCCTGCAACAGGAGGCTCACGCATGTTCCACAAGCTGGAAAAAGCCCTACGGCGGATGCTCTCTCGAGAATGGCGTCGCAACCGACGACGCTGCGTACCGGTCATCAACGCACTTGAGGACCGACAGATGCTCTCGGGAGCGGGCTCAGAAAATACCACGCTCATTCCTACCGCCATCGGTGGTAGAAATGTATCGGCAAAGGCTACGGAACCGACCGATCCCGCGTCCTTTGTGACCGGCTTGTACAATTCGATCCTCTCCCGCGACCCTCAACCGAACGAGTTGGATTACTGGGTGGGGCGTCTGGATTCTGGCGTCAGTGAACAGAGCGTCCGACGTCTGATCGCAAACTCTCCCGAAGCGAAGGAAATCTCAAAGCCGCCCGGCGGTGGGGGGAGGAACAACAGCGCCCAAGCGTTCGTCGACTCGTTGTATCTCACCATCCTGAAACGCCAACCCGATGCCGCTGGTGAAGCATACTGGATCCATCGAATCCAGTCCGGCGCAAGCCGTGCTCAAGTCCGGCGAGCGTTCTTGCTCTCGGCGGAACATCAACAGTCACCAACGCCAACACCAACACCGACACCGACACCGACGCCGACACCGACTCCAACGCCAACTCCAACGCCAACGCCAACGCCAACGCCGACACCGACTCCAACTCCAACGCCAACACCGACGCCTACTCCAACTCCGACGCCAACGCCCACTCCAACTCCAACGCCAACGCCAACGCCAACGCCAACGCCAACGCCAACGCCAACGCCAACGCCAACGCCGACACCAACGCCAACGCCAACGCCAACGCCAACGCCAACGCCAACGCCAACGCCAACGCCAACGCCAACGCCAACGCCAACGCCAACGCCAACGCCAACGCCAACGCCAACGCCAACGCCAACGCCAACGCCAACGCCAACGCCAACGCCAACGCCAACGCCAACGCCAACGCCAACGCCAACGCCAACGCCAACGCCAACGCCAACGCCAACGCCAACGCCAACGCCAACGCCAACGCCAACGCCAACGCCAACGCCAACGCCAACGCCAACGCCAACGCCATAACGCGATAAGGCTCACAAAACCCAACAGGGTGCGATTTCAGCCGTTTACAGCGAGCGTTGGCCGGCCTCAGGCCGGCTGGCACTCGCCAAATCGAACGACTCAAATGCGACTTTGCCGCGAGAATAAGGCAGGGAGAGCAACGAGCTAGAGTGCGCGGCTACCACTCACGTCCAAGGCTTTAACCTGGACGAGGACGGCCTTCATGAATCTCTCTGATCGCGTGCAGGTCCAATTTGTCCTGACAAGATCGACCGACCGACTGAAACAATCGCGTTTCACCAACGGTCGCAACAGTCGACGTCATGGCAGTGAACGAACGATGAGAAGTGGCTTCTCCTCGTGCATTTTCGCATGCCTCAATGCCGCTTTACTCAGGGAACGCGATTGCCCACCTTCACTGGTCGGGTCAAGCTGGGCAGCGCGTTCCAATAGCTTATTTTGAGTTCCCAGGGGAGCCTTTTATGAATCAACTACGGCTCGAAGTGGGGATCTATCAGCTCGTGGACGATGCCATGCTTAAGCAGAACCGTACGGATGGGACGGGGTGGGACTGGAGATGGGCGGACTGGCAGCGGGACTGGATGGACGCCACTCCCAGTCGCTACGCCTATCGCTGCCTCCCCCTGACGATCGTCAACCAGACGGGCTGGTGGATTATGAATCCTGTCGGGTTCACGGCAGTTTGGCGCGGGCAAGACGCGACGCGGAGCATCGAATTCTTATTCGACAGCGAACCCGAGATGTGGAAGAACTGGATCAACAACCAGTTCGGAGAAGGCATCATCACCTGGAATACACCGTTTCTCTTCCGCACCAAACCCCAAGGTTCAAGACTCCTGGTCTGCGGCCCTGCGAACCATTTCAAGACCAATGCCCATCCCCTCACCGCCATGATCGAGAGTGATTGGATGTCCATGTCATTTACCATGAATTACAAACTTATGATTCCACACATGCCAGTTCGATTCGAGCTGGGGGAGCCCTTGTTCCAGGCAATTCCTCTGGCTAGCAACACTTGCGCGGATTTGGAAACGGCCACAGTCACCTACCAAAAACTGGAGGAAGACCCCGAGATGAACCGCTCTTACCGGGAATGGGACGAGGGCCGACGGGAATTCCACCAGAAGAAAGCCAGGGGTGAGATCAAGGCGGGGGACTGGCAGAAGGATTACTTTCAAGGCCGAGATGCGATAGGGCGGGAAGCGCCCCCCGATCATATGACCAAAGTGAGGCCCCCACGAGTTCATTTCAGCCCGACGACCAAGCCACCTCAGTAGTGGGCCAGTCGAACGATGGCTCAGTAGTCTCTCCAAGTAGGCGAAAACGGATCAGGAGTCAATCTCTTACCTCTAGCCCCCATTCAAGCAATGCAACAACCGAAACAAGCACCGCAGCCGAAATCTAGCCCCAGCCCGTTCAATCTGGCGTCCGCGCCGTCTGGCCCGGCCATGAACCAGAACGGCCTCATCGATCCGGCGTCAGGCTTGGTCGACGACGAATGGCGCCGCTGGATCGCGGAAAACCTGTTGCTTGACCTGTCGCGAGAAAGCATCATCGCTTCAATGGTCGATGAAGGGATCACTCTCGAGGAAGCGAACCGCGAGGTCGATCTGGCCACGCAAAGCCCCTATTTGAAGGGGGCCAACCTATTACGCCATCGCCTCAAGAAGCGTGACTGGCAGTTGAGCAACTACCGGAAACTCAATCGCCTCCACCGGGCCTCGGGGACCATTGAGCGACGGCACAAGCTCTCACGTGGGGAATTTCTCGACCAGTATTACAGCACCAACCGCCCCGTAATCATCACCGGCATGATGAACGACTGGCCGGCGATGCGGAAGTGGAATCTCGACTACTTCTCCCAGTGCTTCGGCGACCGCGAAATCGAGATCCAGTTCGGCCGTTCCGCGGGCGAAAATTATGAGATTGAACGCGAAAAATACACCCGCAAACTGAAAATGGCCGACTTCGTCCAGATGGTTCGCAACGCGGAAAACACCAATGACTTTTATCTGACGGCCAACAACAATTCCAGTAACAAGAACGCCCTGCCTGAGCTGTGGGATGATATTGTGCAAATTTCTGAATACCTCAGCGTCCAAAGCAACCAGAGTCAAGAGCGACTCAGCGGCTTCTTCTGGATGGGGCCGGCCGGCACACTCACCCCGTTCCATCACGACCTCACCAACAACTTCATGGCTCAGGTGATCGGCCGGAAGCGGGTCAAACTTGCGCCCTCCTGGGATATCTCGTTGATGAGCAACCACTTTCACTGCTACTCAAAGCGCGATGGCCGCCTGATGTCCCCGACGCCGGCCGCGGCATTCGACGAGCCGCAAATCCACGAATGCATACTAGAACCAGGAGAGATCCTCTTTCTTCCCGTCGGCTGCATGCACTTCGTCGAAGGCATCGACATTTCGGTGACCGTATCATTCACCAACTTCGTCTTCGACAACGATTTTTCCAGCTACTACACGACCTATCATGCAGTCTAATCGGCTACTCGAGTGTCGACCATCGCGGAATCAGTGAAGTGACAAGGCGATCCCTGTTTCATTTTTCAGTCTGCATAATGGCCACTTCCGCAGGGAGAGAAGGCAGACCTGGGCTGAATCGGGATTCTACTTGCTGCCAGGCTTGGTCCGGACCTACTCTCCTGAAGGGCTGACGCCAGTCCTCCGGGAGAAAGTCACACGCGACCATCTGTCCGTCATGGGCGGGCTGACGCCTATGGGGAAGGTCTACACTCTGGTGAGGCAGGAGTCGCTGAACGGGTTGCACAGCATCGAATTCCTCCTTCATCTCCGGCGTATCGCTGGGGACCGACCTCTGATGATCTGGGACGGCTCCCCCATCCATCGCCGATCGGAGGTCATGGAGTTCGTGTCGGCCACCCACGGGAAGATTCGGCTCGAGTCCCTCCCGGGTTATGCGCCCGACCTGCACCCGTGGGACGAGGGCGGCTGGCATCACTATGAGGCGCGTAGAAATGCGAAACCTCGTGTGTCGTGACCTGGAGGAGTTGCATGAGCAATTCCACCTAGCCATTAGGCTCTGTTTGACAAACCGTCTGGAGGCGTCGAACGTAGAAATAGGGTGATCGAGCAGGAGGTCCCCCTATGCATCGCTACGAACTCACTGATCAACAATGGGCTCGGATTGAGCCGCACTTGCCGCACCGGACCCATCACGGCAACCTGGGGCATCCGTTCAACGACCACCGCCCCATCCTCAACGGCATCCTTTGGATCCTTCATACCGGCGCCCCTTGGAGAGATCTCCCCGAGCGCTACGGACCCTGGGAGACTGTGTACTACCGGTTCAACCGCTGGCGTCGGGACGGTACATGGATTCGGATCGTCTCCTCGCTCTTGGATGAACTGGACGATCGAGGCCAGATCGACCATGACTTGTGGTGCATCGACGGCTCCGTGATCCGGGCCAGTCGGGCGGCCGCCGGGGCGAAAAAAAAAGGCAAGCCAATTGTGCAGGCTTGGAGGGCGTCAAGAGACGCAAATGGAGGAACCGCCGGACCATGCGTTGGGGCGTTCGCGAGGCGGGTTCGGCACCAAGATCCACCTCGTGTGTGATAGCCATGGGAGCGTGGTCGGTATCCACGTCACGGCCGGACAGAGGCACGACAGCGTGGCTTTCGAGCCGACGATGGCCCGACGCCTGTTCCGTCGCCGTCGGGGCCAGCGTCGCTGGCCGCGGCGGCTGGCAGGCGACAAGGGGTATAGCTATCGGCGGATCCGGCGCTGGTGCCGGAGGCGACGAGTCGAGGCGGTGATCCCGACGCGCAAGGACCAGCCTCGGGATGAGAAGTTCGACAAGGCCACATACAAGCGGCGGAATATCATCGAGCGGGTGGTGGGCTGGTTCAAGGAGTACCGCCGGTTAGGCACCCGCTACGAGAAATTGGCGGTTAACTACGTCGCCATGTGGTTGGTCGCAATCATGGAGAAAGCCCTGTTTCGCCTTTTGCCAAACACAGCCTAGTCGCCTGCGCCAGAAGCGACATTTGGCCCAAGCCTTCTTTGTCCAGGCCGACTTGCCAATCGAGAAAACTTGACCGTCTTTGCGCATCTCAGTAAAAGCATGATCCGGATCCGCCTAAGGCTTCCAGAACTGCGAGCCAGCATCGATTCCTAATTTAGAATCCTGTTTATCAAAAATCATGCCAACAATAAAAAGACAACAAAAACAGTTGATTCCATTCAAGAGCGGGCAAGGCCCCCGCGATCTCAAGTGGGGGAGGGAAGTGGGGCGATCTTCCCGGGATTAAACTGCTCCCCTTACGGCTGCGACGTGCCGGTTCGCAAGCCGGCGCGGCGACCCGTTCTCACTCAGGCCACGGGAGGATTGCGACCGGCCACGTTAACGAAGGAACAACTGATAGACAGGGCTCTCGGTCTCATCGACGCAGGGATAGGCCAGGCTATTGAGGAAATCCTGGAAGGCGGGCCGCTCACCGCTCGGGATCTGCATCCCAATCAGGATGCGACCGTAATCAGCGCCTTGATTGCGATAATGAAAGAGGGTGATGTTCCAGTTCGGATGCATACTTGAAAGAAACCGCATTAGAGCGCCCGGTCTTTCGGGAAACTCGAAGCGATAGAGCCGCTCATCAATGGCCAACTGACTCCGGCCGCCGACCATGTGGCGCACATGCTCTTTGGACAGTTCATCGCCGGTCAGGTCCACCGTGGCGAAGCCGTGCTCGGTAAAACGACGGGAGATTGCCGCGGACTCTTCGCGATTGGTGGTGGCCAGGCCGACGAAGACGTGGGCGTACTGGTCGTCGGAGATCCGGTAATTGAACTCGGTCACACTCCGAGGACCAATCAACTCGCAGAGCCGTTTGAAACTGCCCCGTTTCTCGGGGATCGTGACCGCGAACAGGGCCTCACGTTCTTCGCCAACCTCGGCCCGCTCGGCGACGAAGCGGAGTCGGTCGAAGTTCATATTGGCCCCACAGGTGATCGCCACCAACGTTTGGTCTTTGAGGCCATGTCGCGCAACGTATTGCTTCATCGCAGCGACGCCCAAGGCCCCGGCCGGCTCGAGAATGCTCCGCGTGTCCTCGAACACATCCTTGATCGCAGCGCACACGGAGTCGGTGTCGACCACGATGAAGTCATCGACCAGGGCGCGTGTCACGCGGAAGGTTTCCTCGCCCACCAGCTTGACGGCCGTGCCGTCAGAGAAAAGGCCGACATCGTCCAGTTGAATCCGCTTGCCGGCCCTGACCGAACGGATCATCGCATCGGAGTCGGCCATCTGCACCCCGATGACCTTGATCTCAGGCCGTACCGCCTTGATATATGCGGCGACTCCGGAGATCAGGCCGCCTCCGCCGATCGCGACGAACACGGCATGGATCGGGTGCTGATGCTGGCGCAAGATCTCCATGCCGATCGTGCCTTGGCCCGCGATCACATCCGGGTCATCGAACGGATGCACGAACGTATAATCGAACACCTTGCTCAGTTCGAGAGCATGGAGGTAGGCGTCGGAATAGCTGTCCCCGTGGAGGACCACCTCTCCCTTGAGGGCGAGGACAGCGTCGATCTTCAGTTTCGGAGTCGTCACCGGCATGACGATCGTCGCGCGACAGCCCAAGCGATGCGAGCTCAACGCCACGCCCTGGGCGTGGTTGCCCGCCGAAGCGCAGATCACCCCACGCTCCAATTGCTCGGGCGAAAGATGCACCATCTTGTTGTAGGCCCCGCGCAGTTTGAAGCTGAACACGGGCTGGCTGTCCTCACGTTTGAGCCAGACCTGATTGCCCAATCGCTTCGACAGCTTCTTGGCCAACTCCATCTGAGATTCGATCGCGACGTCGTAGACCCGAGCGGTCAGGATTTTCTGCAGGTAATCCATCAGCCCAAGCGGAACGTCGGAAGTCGCTTCGGAGCCTTGGGTATGATATTCCTTGGGACGGCCAGGTCCGAGCATGTTCACTTCTCGTTGTTCATACGCAGAGATGGCCGCTCAATCGCGACCCGCAGGCCGGAGCCGCCACCAAAAGGGGCAGCGCGGGACCTCTGCTTCGTCAAGGTGGGTGGTCTGCCTCCCCGTCACGGCTCAGAGACTCTCCCACCGTGTGCTTCTTCGAAAGAGTAACCTATCGTACTCGAAACACGATGTCGGAGCGATCTCGACCGCAACGCAGTCAGGATTGCGATCGTCCTGGACGAATCTCAAAGCAGATGCAGGCGGGCCGCCGGCGGTCCCAGGGGAGGACTTCGCGAAAGATTAAGATAAATGAGGAACCAAGGTCCCCCCTGGCGAGGGGAGGGCGGGGCCGATAGCATCGGTCGGAGACGTGGTCGCGGCCCGGGTGCACCGTGGCCTCGGCCCCAACAGCCGATAACAGGGAGAGCCCAAGTATGGCGACTGATCGGATCACCAGGCGCGGTTTCGTCGGAGCGGTAGGGGTCACGGCCGGTTCGGCCGCGGTTCTGGGCGCGAGCGGGCAGGCCGTCGCGGCCAACGACAAGATCCGGCTCGGCATCATCGGATCGGGCAGCCGGGGGATGCAGGTCCTCGAAACCTTTCTGGCCAATCCCGAAGTGGACATCGTGGCCGTTGCCGACGTGGACGACAAGCACGCCGAGCACTGCGCGGAGCACGTAAAGAAGAAGCGGGGGAATGAACCGGTCACCGGGCGCGACTACCACGCGATGCTCGACCGCAAGGACGTCGACGCGGTGATCATCGCCACCCCCGACCACTGGCACGCCCTCCCTGCAATTGAAGCGGTGCTCGCCGGCAAAGACGTTTACGTCGAGAAGCCGGTTGCGCACAACGTGGCCGAAGGGCAGGCGATGCTTCGGGCGGCCCGGAAGACGAACAAGGTCATGGCCGTCGGCACCCAGCAGCGCTCGTCGTCGCACTTCCAGGAAGCCGTCGAGACCGTGCGCTCGGGGAAACTCGGCAAGGTTTTCTGGGTGCAGACCTGGAACTACGAAAACATCAGCCCGGTCGGGATCGGCCGGCCTTCCGACACCGAACCGCCGGCGAGCGTCGACTACGACCGCTGGCTCGGCCCCGCCCCCAAGCGGGCGTTCAACCCGAACCGGTTCCACCTCCTCTTCCGCTGGTTCTCCGACTACGCCGGCGGGATGATGAGCGACTGGGGCGTCCACCTCAACGACATCGTCCTCTGGGCGCTCGACGCCAAGGGGCCCGAGGCGGTCACGTCGACGGGCGGGATCCTCACGTCCGACGACAATCGTGACACGCCCGACACCTTGCAGGTCGTCTATGACTTCCCGGGTTGCACCCTCACCTACTCGATGCGGAAGGGGAACGGCCTCGCCCTGAACGGCCACGACTACGGCATCCTTTTCTGTGGAACCGACGGCAGCCTGCTCCTGGACCGAGCCGGCTTCGAGATCATCCCAGATAAGATCATCCTGCCGTACGGGATCAAGATGGCGCAGGGCGACCGCCCGCTCCGCAAGATCGAGCTCGAAGGGCGCAAGGTCAAAGGAGTCGACGGCCAAGGCCCCCACATCAGGAACTTCCTCGACTGCCTCACATCGCGCGAGCGCCCGACCTGCGATATCGAGATCGCCCATCGCTCGACCAACACCTGCCATCTCGGCAACATCGCATTCAAGCTGGGACGAAAACTCGTCTGGGACAACGCCACCGAATCGTTTAAGAACGACAACGAAGCCAACGCGTTGCTCTCACGCGAACCAAGGCGTGGCTACGAGTTGCCCAAAGTTTAAGTCGCTAGTCGCGAGCCTTTGGAATCGGAATCAAGAGGTAGGCATGACACGGCAAGCCGGTTTGATCCTTCGACTCATTGCCTACCTCGTTGAAATGATCTCCATGATCGGACTCGTCCTCGCCTCCAGGCAGCGGGTCGAGCCCCGGCTATTCGCCGGGCTCGATCCGCGCCAGTGGAGCGTCGGACTCGCCATCGGCCTCTTCCTCTGGGCCATCAGCACCGCGATCATCCACTGGCCCCGGAAAAAGAAGCGGGACAGACCTCAGGACTGATCGCGAACCACGTCGTATTGGATCCGATTTTTCAAGGAGAGTAGCCCAAGCTCTCTCTACGCAACGCCTTCACGGGACGAGAGCTCTGGTTTCGCGGCCCCAAAATCAGGCGACGAAGGCGGGTCGATCTTCTGTCCGTACGTCTTCCCAAGTGGAGACGCGTCTTCGATGATTTTGTTCTGCTCCGCAGCCGTGAGGATAACCACGCTCGACAGCCAGAACCAGAAGAGCAGGACCATCACACCCCCAAGCGATCCGTACGCCTGGTTGTAATTGGCAAAATTCTGAACATAAACACGAAATCCGAATGTCTGAATTAAAAAGACAAGCGTTCCGAACACGCTCCCCGGCGTGATCCATTCCCATCGCTGCTGGGCGTCGGGACCGATGTAAAAGGTCAGGGCGAAGCTGACCGAGACCATCAAAAAGACAACGACCCACTGAATGAGCGTGGCGACCACCTGGGCGGGTGCACTCAGCCCCAACCCGTTCAAAATCTGCGGCCAGGCAACGATGGCGAGCAACGAACCCACCAAGATGATGGCCTGGATCAAGGTCATCACAATGGCCGTCAGGCGGAGTTTCCAGAACGGCCGGGTCTCGGTCACGCCGTAGATCCGGTTCATCGCGTCGATCACCGCGAGGAACAGGCTCGACGCCAGCCAGATCGTGACCGCCAGGCCGAACGAAATCAGGCCGAGATGCGAATCGTTCTGGATTCTCACGATCTGATCCTTGATTACACCGTACGCTTCCTTGGGAAACATCGTCCTCAAGGTGGAATCGAGTTGCTCGACGGTCAAGTTGGCAACGCCGACCGTGCTCCCCGAGCGCCCCGTCAAATCGGGAAGGAGCCGGACCACCAGGGTCAGGACCAGGCCGAGGAAAGGCACGAGCGCCAGCATCGCGTAAAAGGCAACGGCCGCAGCCCGAGTGAGAATCTCGTGCTCGGTGATCTTGTTCCACGTTCTGACGAGGAGTTCGCGGACGCTCAGACCGCCGAGTGTCAGCGCCTCGCGAAGGCGAAGCGGGAGAGACATGGCCACATCGTTCCTTTGATTTTGAAAAAGGAGAGCCGAGAGGCCCCCCCTCACGATTCTTGCTCCCGATCGTGGCAGAAAGCACGCCGCGTGCCACTGCCAGACGGTTCACTGGCACATCCCACCTCGTCCCCCCGCCCTTGAAAGTCCTACCGCTAGGATTCGGGGCGGTTCCTGAGCCAAACAAGACGAGCGACCCCCGGGTCAAGTCACCCGAGGGCCGCTCGTGTTGCTTCGAACCACGGGTTCGGTCAGCTCAGGTTGACTTCGGGTTGGCGGCGGGATCTTCGGCGGTCGCCCCTTGCAAGACCAGGCGATTGAGCCCTTCCTGCAAGGCGTCACGGTGCGCATTGTCTTCGGTCAAGACGACGGCCAGTTCGCGAGCGCTTTCGGCGTCGCCGAGGCTCTGGAACGTCTGGACCCAGGCGGTGCACCAATGAATCGCGTTGGCCTTGGCGACCAGGTCGTGGGCAACCCGCTGATGCCCTGAGCATCCCATCTCGCTGACCTTCTCCCTGAGGCGACCGAGGGTCTCGCCGATGCCGCCCGTAACGCTTCGGGAGGGAGTGTAACCGTATCGGGTGGCGATGGTTTCGACGATCATGAGATGGCGTTCGTCGGCCGCGGCAATCTCATGGTAGAGCACTCCGAGGGCAGGGTCGGGAGGAGCCTGCGACCGCGCCTTGGCCTCGTCGAGCAAGGCGTGCTCCGCATCGATCCCCTTGGAAAACTCTGTTGCGATCCAGGTGCGATTGACCGTGGAAACAGTCGTCATCGAGGGCCTGACTTTCTGATCTGAGATGATGATCGGTTCGTGGTCGGACCGCTCAACCACTCCAAAAAGCAACCCTCATGCCAAGCTCAGGAATCGTCCCACAGTTCACTTGGTTTCGGCGCGTGCCGGCCAGTCGAGGATGATGGTACTGCCACGCGTCTCGTCCACCTCGAGCCGGGCGGCTCCGCCAAACATCTCGCTAATCCTCGCGGCGATGGCCAGGTCCATCCCACGACGCTCGGCGGCCGTCCCGCACAGCCGCTCGAACAGGTCGGGACGAAGTTCGACGGAAGTGACCGAGGGGGGCGGAGGTTGCTTGACGCTGAACTCGGTGACCCAGCGGTCCGGCCCGCCGCGCAGGGTGACATAAACCCCCTCCACCTTGGACGCAGCCAAGGCGTTGCCGAGCGCATACTGAATCGCCTGTTTCGCCCGGGTCGGGTCGAGCAACGCCTCCGGCGGACACGACTGCTGAATCTCGACATGAATCGGGACGGCCTTTGCCCCTGCTTTCAGTGAGCGCGTTTCCACAACTTCGCTCAAGAGCCTCTCAGGGCTAAACTCAAGCGAATCCACCGGCGCCTCGGGTTCGAAGAGGCGGTAGTAATCACTGAGTTGCGAAAGCATGCGCTCGATCTGCTTGAAGCTCTCCTCGACAAAACGGAGGTCTTCCTCGAGGTCAGGATTCCCGCGCGGCAAGGCTTGGTCAATCATCCGCAACGAGAGACCGACGACATTGAGCGGTGTTCTCAGGTCGTGGACGATCAGCGGAAAAAAACGGGAGTCAGTGGGCATCGTCGACGCCGATGGCCCCCGGACTTCTTCTTTGCGTGCTTGGCGGCGGAGCAACCCTTCCACACGAGCGGGCAACTCGATCGGCAGGCTGCCTCGAGAGACCCAGTCGAAAATTTCGACATCTTGATCCATCGTGGTTTTGAGGTCGGCGTCCGGCTCGAGAATAGCGAGGGTCGGGAGGTTCTGCTCTCGCGCGAGGGCGAAAAGTTCCTGGATCGGGGGCGAGCTCGTTCCGGTTGAATCGATCGCCAGAATCAAGAGCGCGGGGCGTTCGTGTTCCCTGAATGAGGCGATCGCCTCGGTCGTCGAATTGTAGTTCCGAACGCGATATCCTTGGACTTCTAGCAGTGAGGAGATCTGAGACCATTTTATGGGGTCGACCTCGAGCACCGCAAGTTCCCGTCCATTCTTTGTGGCCGCTTGCCTCTCCGACTGCGCCGTCAGTAGCATGCTAAATCGTATCCTTATTCTTAAGAAAATGGGTATGACGTCAGCGTCAGTAACTCCCCATCTCCCTCGGCATCGCAATGCGACGAATGACGAAAGCCAACGGCCCGGGATCGCGATCCTCCATGGTTGAGATCACCACGAAGTCCGGGGCCTTTCTTTTCGGGGCCATCGCAATTCACCTCCACCGCGGCTCTTTTGATCTTGGGGGGAGTCAAAGGGGGGCCTTCTCACCCACACGACCCGACACAGAAGACGGACGCTGAGGCCGGGATCGCCCAGGGAAGGCACGCCCCAATTCGACAGACATCATCCTGGAATGAGAAGAGAAATTCACAAACGAAGGTCGCCTCCGTTCACCACGGCTTGAGCTTCCATCCGAGAACAAAACCGATACCCATGGCCCAGAGTGCGAACGAGGTCGGATGCTCCCGCGCATAGTCCTTCAAATAATCCACGGCATCGTTGGCGATGTTCTCGAACGTTCCCATCTCTGGGAAGTCCGCCGCTCGCGCCATGTCTGCGGGGAACTCCGTTTTCAACGTGTCAATCATCACGATAGCTCCTCTAATTTGACTGGCGACTCGAAATCCTTCATGCGAAGGGAATCAACGAAACCTAACGATGGACCGATAGAATCTCGTGCAGCAATTTTCATACCTCAGAGCCGGGCCCCCCTCCTTTGAAGAATCGCAGCTGGACGCTCATCCCTCCACAGGCCTAACATAGGAAATGAATCGCTCACCTCTCCGCGAGCAAATGAGGGTCCCGTGGAAAATCCTAACGATTCGGGAAAAACAATTCACAAGGGAACCGAATTTGCTCACGACCGGGCAGACGATCGCTCGAAGGCCGTCCCGCCTAACGAGCATGAAGGTCCACCTGAAGTGAGGGAGAAAGACGATCGCATGCGTAGAAAACTGCTGGTTGTCGATGACGACCCCTACCTGACAACTCAGTTGCGCAAGCTCCTGGAATCCGACGAGCTCAGCGTCGACACGGTTTCGAGTGCCCAGGAGGCGTTGACCGCCCTGGGGGAGACCGATTACAGCGTGCTGATCACGGATTTGAAAATGCCCGGTATGGGGGGGATGGAGCTGATCCGCGAAGTCGCGCAACGGCGGGTCCTGGTCACCACGATCGTGACGACCGGCTTTGGCTCGATCGACCGGGTGGTCGAGGCGATGCGGCTCGGGGCGTACGACTTCCTGACCAAGCCCATCGACCCCAACAACTTGAAGCTCGTCATGGACCGAGCGCTCAAGAAACGGGCCCTTCAAGACGAGGTACTCCGGCTTCGCCAGCAGCTCAAGGAGAGTTACAGCTTCAACAGCATCATCAGCAAGAACCCCAAGATGCACGGGATCTTTGAGTTGATCCGGCACATTGCGGGAACCAAGAGCACGGTGCTGATCGAAGGGGAGACGGGAACCGGTAAGGAGTTGATCGCCAAGGCCGTGCACTACGCCAGCGAAGAGCGGCAAGGCAGCTTGGTGGCCATCAACTGCGCGGCGTTGCCCGAGAATCTGCTTGAAAGCGAACTCTTCGGCCACGAGAAGGGGTCGTTCACCTCGGCCGATGCACGACGCAAAGGGCGATTCGAGTTGGCCGACAAGGGAACGATCTTCCTCGATGAGATCGGCGACATTTCCCAGGCGATGCAGGCCAAGCTGCTTCGCGTGCTCCAGGAAAAGCGTTTCGAGCGAGTCGGCGGGCACGAGAGCATCGAGGTCGATGTCAGGGTGGTGGCAGCCACCAACAAGAACCTCGAGAAGGAGGTCAAAGAGGGACGCTTCCGCGAAGACCTGTTCTACCGCCTCAACGTGATCAAGGTCGACGTTCCCCCTCTGCGCGAACGTCCCGAGGACATTCCCCTGCTCGTGACCCACTTCCTCAACAAGTACGCGAGGCCCAACGACCCTCCCAAAAAGATGGCTCCCGACGCCATGGAGCGACTGCTCGTCTACCGCTGGCCGGGGAACGTTCGGGAACTCGAGAACGCCATCGAGCGCTCGTCGGTAACGACCGTCGGGGACACGATCAATCCGGACAAGCTCCCTGCCCGAATCACCGGGATCTCGGAGGAAGAAAAACCAAGGTACGAGATCGACCTCCAGCACCCGTTGCCCTACTACCTCAAAGAAGCCACCGAGCAGATCGAGAAGCAGTATATTCGCAAAGCGCTCGAAAAGAGCAGGGGCAACGTCGGTCGCTGTGCGGAACTCTGCGGCCTCTCGAGACGCAGCGTTTCGGGAAAGATCAGCCAGTACGAAATCGACAAGTACCCGTTTAAATCGACATGAGTGGGCGGCTGGTCCAAGACTTGCACTTGAGCGTTCTCAACAGCGAGCCCGCTTAAACCCAAAACACTCTTGGAGTCCATCCCTATGACCGCCCCCTCTCGCGCAAAGCGCACGGCCGCTGACGTGATGACACCCGATCCCCGCACCTGTTCGATCTTCAGCACCGTGCTCGAAGCGGTTCTCTTGTTCCGCGACGCCGACTGCGGGGCGGTTCCCGTCATTGAAGAGGGAAAGCCGGTCGGCATCCTCACCGACCGCGACGTCGCCCTGGCCCTCGCCGAATACGAGGAGCAGCTGCCCAGCTTGCCCGTCAGCAAGATCATGACCCAAGGCGTTTTCGCCATCGCGCCCGAAACCGACATCGACACGGTGGTGAGCCAGTTCGGCGATCGTCGGGTCCGCCGACTCCTGGTCGTCGGCCCGGACGATCGCTTGCTCGGAATCGTCTCCTGGGCCGACATCGCTCCGTACGTGCCCGATCGCGAGGTGGGCGAAGCAGTGACCGAGGTCGTCGAACAACCCTGAGCGGGTTCTTCGTATCAAGATCCACTGCAAAACCGAACGGGCGACCGTCAAGAGCCAAGAGCTGGCACTGGCGGTCGCCCGTTCGGTTTTGTGGTCTCATGACACACACACAGCATCCACGCCGGTGCCGAGCCTGCGTTGGTCAAGCAAGACAACGCGGGTTCTTCATCGGCCCGGACTTCACCAGCGACGTCTCGGTACGGCTCGGCCGCTATGGACGAGCACCGTGCGGATCCAGGAGACGTTCCGAATCAGCTCATCCCGTGAACGTTGGAACCCCTCCAGAGACGCGCCCAGCTTGCGGCCGGCAATGACCACGACGAGCGCAGCCAAACCGAGAATGGTGATGGCGGTCAGAAGGAGGGCCCAACCGAGGGAGATTCCCAGGACCTGGGCAATCAAGAGTGAAACGCCCCCGATCGCCACGGGCACGCTGCCCAGAATGACGACCAGGCCAACCACGACCAGTGCGAGCGGAATCAGCGCTCGGCCCGCCGTCTCCTTGAAGTCGAGCGCCGCGAGCTTGAGTTGCAGCTCGGCGAGAGTCGCCACATCGTTGCCGAAGCCGGCGATACTTCCCACCATGTTCTCGGCGGACCCGTTGGTCGAACCGTTCTTTACCTTCGTTTGATCATCCATCCCAGCAGCACCCCCACCCCTAGCGCGATGCCCAGAGCGCGCGCCGGTTCTTTGACGACGTACTCTTTAATCATGCCGCTCCCCTCGGCCAACCGCTCGCGAGCGGTTGCCGCGTATTCGAGCGCCCTCTCCTTGAGTTCCTCGGCTTGAGGACCGAGGCTGGATTCCAGGCCTTGCATGCGGTCGATCATCGTCCTTTGCCTCCTCTAGCTGGAAATCGTCGATCGTTCAGGATCCATCGATCGATCAGAACGTGGTCTTCTCCTGCGGCCACCCGGGGCTTCCCGGCCGCTCCGGCGGTGCGGGCGTCGCCCCGCCCGCCGTCGCCTGTTGCTGAGCGATCCAAGTCTCCAGGTACTGGGCGGCGTAGCCTTGAGCGGCTCTCATGGCCACCGGAGCCACAAAACCGACCGCCGAGGCCAACAGCCCCTTGCGGGCCGGCTCCTTGGCCTCTTCCTTCGCTTGTTCGAGAACCTCGCGCACCTCGGCCGCATCAGGCGCGATTGCGACAGGCACAGGAACGACTTGGCGGCGTCTGGGGACAACCAGATAACCCGCAGCGACCGACACACCCAAGGCGGCCCAGGGGTACATCCGGATGTAGCGACGCCAGTCGGCAACCGCCTCGGCGTTGGCCACGACATCACGGACATCCGCATGGAGGTCACGGCGGATCTGTGCCATTTGGATTCGGAGTTCGTCGGCGTTGTTGGTCGCAGTGGCCACAACCTGCTCCCGTCGGGGTCATTCGGAATCCATCTCGAGGAACCACGGCGGAAACAAAGGCCCCACCGGTCACCTCTCGAAGTAAGCAACCGCAATGCCAAGGAGACCTATCGGCCGACTCTTCGAAAAGTTCGGATGCAATCGCCGGATGTTTGCGCCGGGGATTCTCTCACATGCGCAAGACACTGCTCAGTCGAGGCGTGTTCAACCTTGGGGCGGGGTCGTGGCGCCGGTCTTTCGCTTTCCCCGCGCCGCTCGCAGACTCTCCCAAAGCGAGCGCCCTTGCTGGCCGACCTGCGAGACGAGCCGGCTCGCTTTGGATCGCGTCGAGACGCGATGGAGGTGGCGGATCAAGGCGGTCCGCTCGGCCCGTTGGAACAGGGAGGCGAGAGCGGGCAGCAACAGCTCGGCAATCCCGTACTCCGACGCCTCGGGGAGACCGACGGCGACCACCTCGTTGATGGTGGGGGGAAGGGCGGCTCGAATGGCCTCGAGACGCGCTCGGACGGCCAGCTCGCGGCTCCGATGGCCCGTGGCCCAATTGTAGGGGGGAGCCCACTCGCCGCCGAATTCGGGCTTATCCACCATGGTGACGACCGCCATGGCGGGGGCGATCTCGAGTCGGGGGTGCTCCACGTACCAGAGATCCCAGGCCTGGGCAAACGCCACGTCGGCCGCGTGGGTGTCGCGACGACCATCGATCACCAGGATCATCAGATCGGCCTCCACAGCCTGCTCCACGGCCTCACGGCGGGTCGCCCGGTCGCGGGCCGATTCTCCCCCTGGATTCGTCGTGTAGCCCGGCAGCTCGACCAACTGAGCCGTCTGCAACCGTTCGATCAGCGCCTCGTCGAGCCCCGCCGCCACCAGCCTGGCCTTGAGCAAGGACAGGTCTCCCCCGCGTGCCAGCTTCAACGACTCGATCAAGCGGGTCTTCCCCGCCCCTCGCGCTCCCGCCACGGCCACCACCAGCGTGGCCAGTTCGCCGTCGACCGGCTGGGCCGACCGGACCGACTTCCGGGTCAGCCGGCGATACTGGCCGGTCCCGATCGCCAGACGGCCACTGTAGAGCTCGATTAGGTGCATTCCCAGCCGGTTGACGAATGCCCGGTAAAACCAGCGCAGCAGGTTCTGCTGCATGTTCTTCCAGGCCGGTTTGACCATCCACTGCTGCGTCCCCAGCCGCGCCAGGCCGGTGATCGGGCTGAAAATCGGCAGCAGATACGAGTAGATGTCGTTGGCCTTCTGAACGTAGCCGGCCACCTGCACAGCCTGCTTCCAGTGCGCAGCCGTGAGCAAATCGCCGCCGGGAACCTGGTGGCAGAGGCGGTTGAGGTCCTCGGCGGCCAGTTCCATGGCGGTCAAGAATTCCACGATCGGAACGTGCCCGATCGGATCGGCCGCCAGCGGATGGTAGTGCACCGCGAGCTTGCGGGCCAGGCGCCGGGAGGTCTCGATGTAGATGTCGATCTCGCTGAGGGCCTCGAGCGCGATCAGATCCCCCTGGTCGGCCTCACTTTCGACGATCTCCCAAGCCTTCCGGTCGAACGCCGTGAACGTGTGAGGGGCATCCCAATCCAGAGGCGGTAACAGCGGCGTCGTCGCTTTGGTCCACCGCGCCGCGAGGACCGCGAAGCCAATGCCCGAGGCCACCCAGAGCGACCCGGCCGTCCAGAGCCACTTCCGCTCGTACAACCAGATCGTCCCAAAGCCGATGTAGGCCAGAAACGGACCAACCAAGAGGAGCAGGAGAACCCACGCCCGCCAGTTTTTGATCACCGCCAAGACCCCCGAACCGAGACCGAAATCAAAACGTCGCCCCTCACTCACGCGTACACCCTGAATCTTTTTTTTTTCTGAACGCATCTTTCGCCGGATGATCCGACCGGTACAAGGCCCATGCGGAGTCCCCGCGAAATTCCGGGCCTGGTCCTCAGAAAAAGAAGCAAAAGGGGCCGGTGAACTCATGACGCCCAAAAGGACGGGACGGAAACGACGATCCGGCTCGCCGCTCGACCGGGATCTTGGTCGAATGACGGGCCGGAAACGAAGGCCCAATGGGCCAACGTTCAGGGCGGAGCAGCCCCCTATTGAACGCCGTCATCGGCGTTCGGTCAACTGCTCCTCATCGCGCGAGGGATGTGGCGAGAGATCGATTCGGGCAGATTGCGCAGCGAGCCGGCCAGGTTGCTGAGCGAATCGGGAGCGTGGCGGAGTCGATCGGGAAGATGGCGTTCGGCCCAGGTTTCCTCGGGCCGCGCCAGCAGCGTGGTCAGGACAAGCCCCAGACCAAAGCCGATCCCGAATCCGATCAAGACGGACGGTGCAGGGTTCCGCGCCACCATCCCCTCGGCGCGACGGAGGCGTCGCGTGGCTGCCTCGCTGGCCGATCCATAGCCCTCGCTGAGCCGCTGACCGACTTGCGCGGCCCCTTCGTGGATTTGCTGGCCTACCGCCTGAACCCGGTCGCGGACACCACGATCGTCGCCACTCCGCTCGGGTCCACCGCGGCCTGTTCCACCGTTATGGCGTTCTGAATTACCCTTTGGCATTTGCCATGACTCCTTTGCACGAGGTTCATCAATGAGGTCCGAAAGATCAGGGGACCTAACGTCGGGATACCCGTGCAACGGCCATGCCGTCATTCCTTTTGTTTAGGCTGAGAACTTGACTGCGTGCTCCAAGGTGGTAACGTACGCAATGAGAACTCCGAAATCCCTCCTGAGAAGGGGTTGACCCTCTGCCATAGAGGTTGCGATCATCTCAAGAGACTTCGCGGCGTCACCCGGCCCCATTGGGGGGTCCTCTCGTCGCCGACCGTTTGAAGTTCTCCTTCCCCAAGGGAAAATCTCCAATGAAGCGTTTCCTGGCTCTGTCGATGATTCTTGGCGTCACCTCGTTCGGCCTGGTCGGCTGCGGCGAAGAACCCAAGGTTGAGGAACCGGCGAAGGTCGAAGCCCCCGCCGACGCCCCGAAGGTTGACGCCCCCGCCGACGCCCCGAAGGTCGACGCCCCCGCCGAAGCTCCGGCCGTTCCCCCGGCCGACGCCCCGAAGTAATTTCGGAACCGGCGACCAGTCTGCTACGCCCCTCGACCACGATCGGGGGGCGTTTTTTTTGGCCAATCCATAAGTTCAAATCGTGGGTGATTCGACGGTGTTGGCATTGCGGTTGCACTCCCTAAACTCCCAAGGAACCCGGCTGCGTGGCCGGAAAACGTGGGAATTGGGGGAGAATCAAAACCATGGCGATCAACGCACAAGAGCTGCAGGGCCAGTGGAACAAGCTACGTGGGCAGGTGAAAGAGAAGTGGGGACAGCTCACCGACGATGACCTGCAAATCCAAGGCGGCAACATCGACCAACTCGTCGGCCGGATCCAGCAGAAAACCGGCGAGGGCCGCGACACCATCGAACGCTACCTCAGCGAGTTGACCTCGCGCGGAGCGTCGGCCATCTCCCAGGCGGCCGAGTCCGCCACTCAGTACGCCCAGCAGGCGGGTGGGCGGCTGCGCGAACACTACGGCGAGTTCACCGACGCGGCCCGCGACCGGCTCGACTCGGTGCAAGAGCACGTGCGGCACAACCCGACTCAGTCCGTCGCCACCGCCTTCGGTGTCGGTCTGGTCGCCGGCCTGATCGTGGGCTTGGCCTTGCGCTCGCGATAAACCGTTTGAGACTGAGACCGCGGACCGGGCGAGCGATCGCCCGGTCGACTCCCAGCCAAATTCTCACACTTGACCTTATTTTGACACTGACAAAAAACGACCACGTTGAGGAGACACGACAATGCTTCGCTGGGCCATTCTTTTCGCCATCGTTGCGCTGATCGCAGGTGTCCTCGGTTTCAGCGGAGTCGGCGGCATGGCGGCCGACATCGCCAGGATCTGTTTCGTCCTCTTCCTGGTTCTCTTCGTCGTCTCGCTCGTGATGGGCCGGCGCGCCATCGACGGACCGACAATCTAGCGAGTGGCCGGTCCCTCTCTATGGCACCGGCGCGGCGCATACCACAACCTGATTACCGAAACGACCGCGAGGCGAGGCGCTCCCAGCCCGGAGAGCCTCGCCTCGCGGTCGTTTCCCAGATCGATGTCTTGAGCCGGTCGCCCAGTCGTTGGAAATCACCGAGGCGGTCTTTCACCGGCCAAAGGCGGGGCCAAGCTCACGCTCGCCCCATGCAGCACTTCTTGTATTTCTTGCCCGAACCGCACGGGCAGGGGTCGTTGCGACTCGCCGAGGAGACATCGGCCGGCCTGCGAATCGGCACACCTTTGACACCTCCGCCCGGCTTGAGCCGCTCGTTGTACGACCGTGCGATCACGCGAATCTGGGCGGCCCAATCAGCCGCTTCGCCGACCCGTCCGGTTTCTCGGAGATACTCGAGGAACTGCGCAATCACCTCGGGCGCCAGTGGTCGCGTGGCTTCCGGAAGGGCCAGCCGAGGCATCTGCTCGGTCAATACAGTCGCGAACGTTCCCGACGAAACCTCGTCGGGGAAGTCGCGATCGATCAACCGGACAGACTGACCGAAGTGCGACAGGATTTCGGAAACGCAGCCGCGGACCCGCGGATCGAGTTGGTCCGCGGCAAACGACTCGGCAAAATCTCCCGACCAATTATCCCAGCGATTATCGAACATAGACTCACAATTCTCAAGTAAAGGATCACGTTCTCAACGTGGCGCCGAAGCGGTCTGCGCAAGCTGCGATGACCGTCTGGATGGCTTGTTCGACCTCCTCACCGGTCAAGGTTCGCGCAGGGTGGCGGAACCGAAGGCCGAAGTGAAGGCTCTGGCGGTCGTTGTCGAGGTTGCCACCGCGGAAGGTGTCGAGATAGAGGACCGCCTCCAGGGTCGGGCCTGCCACGTCGCGAACGGCCCGCGCCAGCTCCGACCAGGCGAGACTTCGCGCAACAACAAGCGAAAGATCGCGCATCACCGCCGGGAAAGGGGGGAGCGGATGATGGAGCGGAACCAAGATGGCCTTGGCCATCAGGACGTCCAGCTCCAATTCGACGGCTGAGCTCGCGCCGCGAAGCTCGAGCGCGGTGAGCCGGGTGGGATCAACCTCGCCGAGATAGCCGAGATGCGTTCCGCCAAGGAGCAGCTCGGCTCCTCGGCCGGGAGCAAAGTACGGCAAGGCCACGGGGCGAACCTCCAGGTCGTGGTCGGCATGGAGCCGCGCCAGGAGGGCCTCGACCACCCCTTTGAGCCCGAGATAGTCGCGTCCGCTCACCAGCGACAGGCGGGTCGGTTCCTCGGGCAGGACCGAGCCGGAGCGCGGGCGGTAGACGTTGGCGATCTCAAAGAGCTCGGCATCGGGGTTACCGTACGCTTCGTTATGGCGGCGGACGGCCAGCAAGCTCGGGACGAGGCTCCGCCTCAGGGCGTTCTCGCGCTTTCGGCTCGAGTGATCGACCCGGATCGGGGACGACTCAGAACCAGGGTCGAGGGGCTCGCTGAGCTCGTCGGAGACGAGGCTGAACGTAACCGCCTCGTCGAACCCGCAAGCCGTCAGGGCACCTCGGATTTCGGTCTCGACCCGTTCCCGCAGGCCGCGCGGGGAACTGGCCAGGGGGACGAGCCGGTTCTCGGGAATATGCTCATAACCGTGGATCCGCGCGACTTCCTCGATCAGGTCGATCTCACGTTCGAGGTCGCTCCGCCAACTCGGCGGCTGAAACTCGCGCCAGTCGCTCGTGCCGCCGCGG
Source organism: Singulisphaera acidiphila DSM 18658 (assembly GCF_000242455.2). Classification (GTDB taxonomy): domain Bacteria; phylum Planctomycetota; class Planctomycetia; order Isosphaerales; family Isosphaeraceae; genus Singulisphaera; species Singulisphaera acidiphila. Next base: position 1,247,636 of record NC_019892.1, on the reverse strand, counting down.
GCCTCGAGACCCAGGTCTTGGAGGATCGCCTCGACCCGAGGCTGAGGAACGTCGATCCCAAGCACCCGAGGGATCTGCGCATACCGCAGCTTGATCGACGACCGAGCGGGCAGGGGGGTGCTCACATCGATCAGGCCGGGATGAAGCGTTCCGCCGGCCAGTTCCAGGATCAACTCCGCGCACCGCCGACTCGCCCATTCCGTACGTTCGGGGTCGAGCGGGCGCTCGAACCTATAGCTTGACGGGCTGTGCAATCCCAGCGCTCGGGCCGTCCGACGAATGGACATCGAATCAAATCGGGCCGCCTCGATCAGAACGTTCGCGGTCGTCGCCCCGATCTCGGTGTCCAGCCCCCCCATGACGCCGGCCAGGCCGACCGGCCGCTCGGCGTCGGCAATCACGAGCATCTCGGGCGTGAGCTCGTAAACCTTGTTGTTGATCGCTGTGAGGGTCTCCCCTTTGCGCGCCCGACGGACGACGAGCCGGCGGCCCTCGAGTCGGTCGAGGTCGTACGCGTGGAGCGGCTGCCCACACTCGAACATGACATAGTTCGTGATGTCGACGATGTTGCTGATCGGCCGTACGCCGATCGTCTCGAGCCGCTTGCGAAGCCACCAAGGGCTCTCGCCAACCTTCACACCCGAGATCACCCGTGCGGTGAACTGGGAGCAGAGTGCGGGATCATCGACGGTCACCCCGGTCCGCGTCGTGACGGCCGGCCCGGACTCCGGCGGTCGGGGATCGAGCACCGCGAGCGTGCGGTCGAAGAGGACCGAGACCTCACGGGCGACTCCCAGATGCCCCAGGCAGTCGGCCCGGTTACTGGTCACCTCCAGGTCGATGGCGAGGTCGCCACCGACCTCGGACGTCGACTCGTGGTTCAAACCCGTCAGGGCGAACCGTTCAGTCAAAATGTCCACCGGCATGTCGAGCCGGACATATTGTGCCAACCAGTTCCAACTAACGATCATCGGCTTCCCTAACCCAGAATGGAGTCAACGGCGAGGACGAGGTCGGGAAACGCCTCGGGAGAGACACTCTCCCCACGCGGCCGGATCTGGATCTCCGTGTGAACACCCGAGATCGGGCGACGATGGACTTCGATCCATTCCTTTTGTCAGGTCGACGAGCCAGACCTCGGCGACCCCTTCTCGAGCATGGAACCTCAGCTTCTTGATCCCTCGATCGTACCCGGCCGACGCGTCCATCACCCACCTTAATGAGAATGAAGACATCGCCAGACGTCGTGGGGATCACGGCGTAATCGGAACAATCGCTGAGTCGAATGGATCCCTTGACGCGAACATCCTCGCCCTCAATACCGGCCTCAGCCATCCGATGATCATCATCAACGGAAAACCGGTAGGTCGCATAGAGTGGGGATGCGCTGGCCATTGAGGGAAATCCTGCCGAGAGCTCGAAAGGCATTATTCCGCCTTCCGTCCCACTCGCGACCAGAGAAAATAAACCGGAATTCCCGCTAGCACGAGCAGGACGCCGATGCCCGAGGTCTCGGGCGTCATCACGATGAAGTCGAGCACCACGAGGACGGCCAGGCCCAGGTAAATCAAGGCGGTCAGAGGATAGCCGAGCGTGCGGTAGGGGCGTTCGGCCCCGGGCGTTTTGCGCCGGAGGGCGATGACGGCCCCGACCATCAGCATGTAGAACGCCACATCGACCGGGATGATGTACTCGAGGAGCTGGCTGTAGAGATTGCCGTAGATCGGCACGTGGCTGGAGGGATCGATCGTGACCGTCACCGGCAGGGCAAGCAAGCAGGCCCAGACGCCCTGAGCCACCAGCGCGACGGCCGGCACGTGCCGGCGATTGGTCGTTCCCACGCGGTTGAAAAAGAGTCCGTCACGAGCCATCGCATAATAGACGCGCGCCCCGGCCAGGATGAGTCCGTTGACGCAGCCGAACGTCGAGATCAGGATCGCCACCGCCATCGCGACCGTCCCGGCTCGACCGAATACCGCATGCATGACGGCGGTCCCGACCCGGTCCTGTGGAGCCCCCTGGATCTGGTCGAGCGGGAGGGTCAGGATGTAAGCGATGTTGGCCAGCAAGTAGAGGACGATGACCGTTCCACAGCCGAGGATCAAGGCACGCGGCAGGTTGCGGCCAGGGTTGCGGATCTCGCCACCGGTGAACGTGACGTTATTCCAGGCCGACTGCGAGAACAAGGGGCCGATCATCGCGCGCCCCAAAAGCATCGCCAAGGCCACCCCGCCGGTCGCGCGGAAGCCGGCTTGAACTTTCCCGGGGTCCCAACCGTTGGCCGTGGGATACCACCACGACGAGGTCCACGCCGCGGCCTTGGGGTTGAGCCCCAAGGTGAGGCCGACCACGATCAAGCCGAACAGGGCGGCGGTCTTGGTGAAGGTGAACGTGTTCTGGATCAGCTTTCCCGTTCGCAGGCCGCGCGTATTCGTCGCCGTCAAAGCCACGATCAAGCCGATGGCGACCAGTTGCTGCGTTGAGAGGCTGAGTGCGTAGTTCCCCCAGGCGCGGGGGGCGACCAGATATTGGTCGGAGGCTACGGCCGGAATGAGCACGCCGAGGAACTTGGCAAAGGCGACCGCGACGGCGGCAATCGTACCGGTCTGGACGACCAGGAACATTGACCAGCCGAAGAGGAAGCCCAACGAGGGGCCGTAGGCTTCGCGGAGGAAGACATATTGTCCCCCCGCCTTGGGCATCATCGCTGCGAGTTCGGCACAGCAGAGGGCGCCTGTGATCGTCATCAGGCCGGCCAAACCCCAGGCCACGAGCAGCCAGCCGGGTGAGCCCACCAGTCGGGCCGACTCGGCCGAGGTGATGAAGATGCCCGACCCGATCATCGAGCCCATGACGATCATTGTGGCGTCGACCAGCCCGAGCGCGCGGACCAGCGTCGGAGTCGGCTCGCCCGGCTCGGTTGTCGTCGTGGGCATCGTGTCTCCCGCCTTTGCGCCGCTCGCTTCGGTTCGAATTCGGCTGAGAGCCTCTCTCAAAAACTGTGGCCGATCTGAGCCTCGTCCAGGGGCTGCCGGTTTCGTACTCGGAACCGGTCTATCCCCAGACCAATGCGTTCCCGCACGGGCTCCAAGTAGGCACCCGTGGCACCCCACAGACGATCGGCATCACAGGAAGGGTGCCGGTTCTTCCACCGACGGAGCGAGGTTTTAGGAACCCTTGCCAGCAACGAAGGCCTGAACCTCGGCGATCGCCTGGTTCATGGTCTCCCGCCGCCATTGGGTCAGGGCACTGTCGAGGGCGCGGGTCAAGTGATTGACCAGGTACGCGGCCGCGTCCCCCGGATTCTGCCCCTCGGCGCGAATCTCGGGGAAGTCGCGGTGATGAACACTCACGGTGTGCGCCGTGGCACCAATCGCCACGATGATTCGGCTCTCGTCGGACGCCATGGGAAGGGGCCTCATCGATGGATCGAGTCCCAAGGCGGACCATGCGGAGCCCAGGTCTCCGGCCGCGGTCGAAGACCAAAACCCGGTCGCACCCTGGTCATATCATGATCGGCACAGTGGACTCAGAACTGGGAGAGGAACCGCACATCGTTCTGGTAGAGCAGTCGGATATCGTCGATCTTATGCCGTCGCATGCAGAGTCGCTCGATGCCCAGGCCAAAGGCGAATCCGGTCACCTCGTCCGGGTCGTAGCCGACGGCGCGGAAGACATTGGGATCGACCATCCCCGCACCTCCCATTTCAACCCAACGGTCGCCGCCATGCCAGAGCATATCGACCTCGACGCTCGGTTCCGTGAACGGGAAGAACGAGGGTCGAAACCGGATCTGCACATCTTCACCGAGATAGCTCTGGGCGAACAAGCGGAGTACCGTCTTGAGATCGGCCATGGTCACACCGCGATCGACCATGAGGCCTTCGATCTGGTGAAACATGAACGAGTGGGTGGCATCCACCGTGTCAGGGCGATAGACACGTCCGATCGCGATCACACGAACCGGCGGGGGTTGGTTTTCCATCACCCGGATCTGCACGGTGCTCGTCTGGCTGCGCAGCATTGTGCCTTCGCTCAGATAGAAGTTATCGAGCGGATCGCGGGCGGGGTGGGATGGCGGGATATTGAGCGCTTCGAAGTTGTGGCGGACATCCTCCACCTCAGGCCCGCGCGCCACGGCGAAGCCGAACCGACCGAAGAGGTCGATCAGCTCGTCGGCCGTCTGGGTCAAGGGGTGGCGATGTCCCAGCCGAGGGCGGTGCCCGGGCAAGGTCAAATCGATCCCGCGATCCTCGAGGGACGCGGGCCGCTCGAGGCGTGCCTTCGCCCCGTCACAGGCCGCCTCCAGCGCCTGCTTGACTGCGTTAAACCGCTGGCCGTAGCCGCGCTTGGCGGCCGGTTCCAGCGTTTTGAGTCGTTCTTGAGCAGCCTTGAGCCGGCCTTGCTTCTGGCCCAGGAACTCGATCCGGGCCTCTTCGACCCCTTCGGCGGACTCAGCCTGACCGAAGGCGACGAGGCCCGCCGATTCCAAGGAGTCAAGATCGGCCAGGGCCTGGGAATTTGGGTCGGCGGAGCTCATTGGCCTCGTTCCATCGGGCCGTGACCGGGCGCGAACCGATCCGGCCCTCTTCAGATCGGAGAGATGGCTTCAACCGCTCAGACAGCAAGAGACCGAAGCCGCCGCCCACTTACTTGGCTCAGGCCGTCTTGACCTTGGCCGCCTGGCGGTCGCGAATCTTGGCGTCGTGCTGGTCGAGTTCATGACGAATCCGACCAACGATGACGTCAAACGTCTCGGGGTCGAGGATCGCCAACTCGGACAGGCTCTTGCGATCGAGGCCGATGTTGGCCAGGTGCAAGCCATGGATCAGGCGGCTGTAGCGAAGTCCTCGCATTTCAGCGGCCGCGCTCAAGCGGGTGATGAACAGACGGCGAAAATGACGCTTCTTGGCCCGGCGATCGCGAAAGGCGAACATGCCGGCTCGGAGCAGCGTCTCCTTGGCGGTCCGGAGCAGGCGGCGGCGACCGCCGACAAACCCCTCGACGGCCTTGAACAGTCGCTTCTTCGCCTTATTGCGGGCCGCGCCCTTCGTTGCACGCATCGTAGATTCTCAATTTCCAACACGACGCCCAGCGCCTTTCGGCGAGCATAAAAGGGCGTCTCAGGCCTGGTGAATCGTCGTGATCAGTCGTGATCAAACGGGACGTCGGAGACGTCGCAGCAATTAGGCCGTGGCGGCCGCGGCTGCGGCTGCGGCTGCACGTTCGGCTTTCCGTTCGGCAAGGAACTGGAGCCGGGCCGACTTGATGGCGTCGGGCTGGGAGCTCTCGCGAGTGTCCAACGCGCGACGAAGCCGATGCGCCTCGGCAGAAATCGACAGGATGGATTTCTTCCGCAGCCGGCGAACCTGCTTGCCGCTCTTATGGCTCATCAAGTGCGACGACCCGCAGCGCTTGTGGCTGACCTTGCCGGTGGCCGAAACCGTGAACCGCTTCTTCGTTCCCTTGTGCGTCTTGAGCTTCGGCATAATGACCCTATCCTAACCGATCGCCTGGCGGTATCGCGCAGAAGGCCGGCGGGAAGTCCGCGAAATCGGCCGAGTCGATTAACATAACACGACGACGGTCCCCCGGCCAACTCCAATTGACCGGCAAACCGCAAAAAAAATCCCTCTCCGACCGCAACGCCGAAACGTCACGGCGGAGAGGGTTGTTTCGTGGCAAGCCAGGCAGACAAGGCAAACTGGGTACCGGAGACCGGAGCAATCAGGCGCGAGGGGCGACGATCGCCGTCATCCGTTTCCCTTCCATCGAGGGGTTCTTCTCGACTTTCGCCACGTCGTCGAGCGCATGGAGCACTTCGTCCATGACCTTGCGGCCTTCGTCGATGTGCGCCAGCTCGCGACCGCGGAAGAGGACGTTGACCAGCACCTTGTCCTTGTGTTCAAGGAATTCGCGGGCGCGCTTGACCTTGACCTCGATATCGTGGTCGCCGGTCTTGGGGCGAACCCGGATTTCCTTGACCTGAACCTGGTGCTGCTTCTGCTTCGACGCCCGTTTCTTCTGCGAATACTTGAACTTGCCAAAGTCCATGATCTTGCAGACTGGTGGGCGCTCATTGGGAGCGACCTCCACCAGGTCCTGGCCCGCTTCGCGAGCCGCTTCCATGGCTTTGCCTGTCGGCATGACGCCGAGCATGGCTCCTTCGGCGTTGATCACCCGCACCGGTGAGATGCGGATCTGCTCGTTAACCCTGAGATTCCGGTCGATAGCGTCCTCCCCAGGACGATGGGATCAGCCTCACCAAAGGCGGGGCGCGGCCGTCCCCCCGCGATGGAGAGAGACCCACAGCCCCCGGACGTCCACGAAACTCACCCCCACGGCGAGTCCTCGTCCGTCGCGAGGCAACCTTATGCTCTACAATCGATCAATTTTACTGTCAAGAGGGTATTCCCGCAAGCCGCAATAAGCGTGCCGGCCGCCCCCGCCTCCGGAGGGACTCTTGGCACAGGCCGCACCCTTGGATTACGCTGGGGTTCGCGCGTTCCTCTTGGGGCCGGTGGCGAGGCGTTTCCGGCGGTCCCTTTGGGGGATTTTCGCGATCATCAAGAAGAGTTTGCGGCGCGACGGGCCGAACCGGCGTTGTGGGTCGGGGGGCGATCGTCCGCCAAGAGTTCAGGGAACGGAAAGGCCGGCCATTGCGCCGGGCGTGGGGCCATGGTCCAGATCAAGCTTCCGGATGGGTCGTTGAAGGAATTCCCCGAAGGGGTGCGACCGCGCGAGATCGCCGAGGGGATCGGCCGCCGCCTGGCCGACGCGGCCGTCGCCGCGGTGGCCGACGGCACCATCGTCGACCTCGATCGCCCGCTCGAGAACGGCCATGATCAGCCGATCGAGCTCCGCCTGCTGACCTCCAAAGACCGCGAGGCGCTCGACGTCCTCCGGCATTCCACCGCGCACATCATGGCACGCGCCATCATGCGGCTCTTCCCAGGCGCCAAGCTCGCCTTCGGGCCGACCACCGCCACCGGCTTCTACTACGACGTCGTCCTTGCCGGCCGCCCCCTCTCCGAAGATGACTTCCCCGCGATCGAAGCCGAGATGGCCGCGATCCTCAAGGCGGCCGAGCCGTTCGAGCGGTTCAGCCTCCCGGTCGACGAAGCCAGGCAGTTCGTCGACGAGCTCGGCCAGTCGTTCAAGGTTGAGCACATCAACGACGAGTTGCATAAGTACGGCATCCTCAGCTTCTACCGCCAGGGGGAATTCGTCGACCTCTGCCGCGGCCCCCACATCCCCCACGCCGGCAAAGTTGGCGCCTTCAAGCTGATGTCGATCGCGGGGGCCTACTGGAAAGGCCGGACCGACGGCCCGGTCCTCCAGCGTGTCTACGGCACCGCCTACTTCGACAAGAAAGAGCTCGACGCATTCCTCGCCCAGGTGGAAGAGGCGAAAAAACGCGATCACCGCCGGTTGGGCAAGGATCTCAACCTGTTCACGATCTCACAACTGGTCGGTTCGGGCCTGATCCTCTGGATGCCCAAGGGGGCCGTCGTCCGGGGTGTCCTCGAGAACTTCCTCAAAGACGAGTTGATGAAGCGGGGCTATCAGCCAGTCTACACCCCGCACATCGGCAAGGTGGAACTCTACAAGACGAGCGGCCACTATCCCTACTACAAGGACTCGCAGTTCCCGGTCCTGCGACTGCTCGACGACGCGGCGATGACCCTGCTCGTGGGACTCGAGAAAGACGAGCTCGACGAACCGACGCAGAAACTCCTGCTCGCCAAGGCCGGTATCCCCGAGACGATGCCGCAAGCCAAGACGGGCCAGGAAGGACAGCTCGCGCCGGCGTTCACCGATTCGTTTTTCGCGCTCGACAAGGCATCGAAGATCAAGTACGTCGAACAGCTCGGCGTGAGCGAGGAATACCTCCTCAAGCCGATGAACTGCCCGCACCACATCCAGATCTTCGCCGCACAGCCGAGGAGCTACCGCGACCTGCCGGTCCGCCTGGCCGAGTTCGGCACCGTCTACCGCTACGAGCAGTCGGGCGAGCTCTCGGGCCTGACCCGGGTCCGTGGGTTCACCCAGGACGACGCCCACCTGTTCTGCACCGTCGACCAGGTCCGCGAGGAATTCCGGGCCACGATGGAGCTGACCCAGTTCGTCCTCGGCAGCCTCGGCCTGACCGACTACAAGCTCCGGCTCTCGAAGCACGACCCGGAAGATCCCAAGTACGCCGGGGCGGCCGGCGACACCTGGCGCCGCGCCGAGGACGATATCCGCTCGGTGCTCGACGAGATGAAGCTCCCCTATGAAGAAGCGGCCGGCGAGGCCGCCTTCTACGGCCCCAAGGCCGACTTCATCATCCGCGACTGCATCGGCCGCCAGTGGCAGCTCGGCACCGTCCAGCTCGACTACGTCCTCCCCGAGCGGTTCGGCCTCGAGTACACCGGGCCGGACAACCAGCCGCACCGCCCCGTGATGATCCACCGCGCTCCGTTCGGCAGCATGGAGCGGTTCATGGGCATCCTGATCGAGCACTTCGCAGGGGCCTTCCCGCTCTGGCTCGCCCCCGAACAGGTCCGCGTCCTGCCGATCTCCGACAAGGTCGCCGACTACTCCAAGCGCGTCCTCGCCGAGCTCCAGGCGGCCGGCCTCCGCACGAGCATCGACCTCCGGCCCGAGAAAATCGGCGCCAAGATCCGCGACGCGCAACTCGAGAAGATCCCGGTCATGCTCGTCGTCGGTGCCAAGGAAGCCGAGCAAACGACCGTCTCCTACCGTGACCGCATCGATGGCGACCGCGGTGCCATGCCTCTCGATCAGGCCATCGCACAGCTCAAGGCCGAGTCCGAAGCCCGGACCATCCGCCAGACCGCGCCACCAGCCGCCATCCCAGCGGCGACCGAGGACACCACGGAGAAACACGCCTATTAAATGAACAGGTGACGTTTTTCCGAGTGGTTCGCCCGAGGGGAATCCCCCCGGGCGAACCGCCGATCGGAGATGATCTGAACCACCATCCCCCCAATCGCACACTGTATTTCAGCTTCGCCGTTCCAAATGCCGCTCTCGTAAGAAGGAGAACCTTCATGGCCACCCAAACGAAGCTTCGCATTGGCATCATCGGCGCGGGCAACATCGGTGGCACTCTCACCCGTCGCCTCACCGCGCTGGGACACGAAGTCGCTGTGGCGAACTCACGCGGGCCCGAGTCGCTCGCGGCCCTGGCCACCGAGACCGGGGCGACCGCGGTCACGGCCACGGAAGCGGCTCGAGACAAAGATGTGGTGATTGTAACCATCCCCCAGAAGAACATCCCGAGCCTGCCGCCTGGTTTGTTCGATGGGGCGGCCGACAACCTGGTCGTCGTGGACACCGGCAACTACTACCCGCGACAGCGCGACGGTCGCATCGCCGGGATCGAGGACGGATTGACGGAGAGCCGGTGGGTCGAGCAGCAGTTGGGACGGCCCGTGGTCAAAGCCTTCAATAACATCTATGCCAAGCATCTGATGGATCATGGCCAGCCCGCAGGCACCCCCAAGCGCATCGCCCTCCCCGTCGCAGGCGACGACGCAGTGTCCAAGGCCGTCGTGTTGCGTCTGATCGACGAACTCGGGTTCGACGGTGTCGACGCCGGCGGACTGGACGAGTCCTGGCGTCAGCAGCCTGGCACCCCGGTTTACGCCCAGGACTTCGACGCCGAGGGCGTGCGACGTGCCCTGGCCCAGGCGAGTCCTGACCGGACCCCAGCGTGGCGGGCCACCGCGAACAGCCTCGGTGACTTGGGGTCGCCAGCCTGACATGGTTACCGCACCTGTTCGGTATGATCCCCTTGAGCCTGGCGATGCGCGAACCTCTCGAGCCGCGTCGCGTCTTATCCCTGGTATCCTATATTACAGGCAAATCGGAATGCTTGACGTTCGCGGGCTGGATCATGCCGAAGCCGCTATCATTAAACAAATGCACATGTTCACGTTTTCATGCAAACTGAATCAATGAGGGTCGAGCGTCGTTCTCGATCCGTCGCGTCAGTCTTCCAGGAGCCATATCGACGTGAACGACCTGTCCCAGCCTACCGCCTCGATTGACGTTGACGACATCCGGCAAGCGGCCGAGCGGCTCAAGCCGTGGGCGCACATCACCCCCATCATGAGTTCGCGGACTCTAAACGAGCGCTGTGGCGGGTCGGTCGTCCTGAAGTGCGAGAACTTCCAGCGAATCGGCGCGTTCAAGTTCCGTGGAGCGATGAACGCGCTCTTGCAACTGGAGGATGCGAAGCGAGGGATCGGCGTCGTGACCCACTCGTCGGGTAACCATGCGCAGGCTCTGGCCTTGGCCGGTCAATTGCTCGATATCCCCGTCTGCGTGGTCATGCCCCACACCGCGCCGGCGATCAAACACGCGGCGACCAAAGGGTACGGCGCTCGAATTGTCTCGTGCGAGCCGACCCTGGCCGCGCGCGAGGCGGCCGTCGCCAACGAGATCGAGCGGCATGGGTACACCCTGATTCACCCGTTCGATAACTGGCAGGTGATCGCGGGGCAGGGGACCGTCGCCTGGGAGTTTCTCGATCAGGCCGGACCGCTCGACATGATCCTCTGCCCGGTCGGCGGCGGCGGACTGCTCGCGGGCACCGCGCTGGCGGTCAAGGGACGCTCCCCATCCACAAAAGTCATCGGTGCTGAACCGAAGCGGGCCGACGATGCCAAGCGCTCGCTCGCATCCGGCTCCATCGAGTCTTCAGGCGATCCTCGCACGATCGCCGACGGCCTCCGCACCTCGCTCGGCGTCCGCACCTTCTCGGTAATCCGTCACAACGTCGACGCGATCGTGACTGCGACCGAGTCGGAGATCCTCGACACCATGCGGTTCCTCTGGGAACGGTTCAAGATGATCGTCGAACCGTCGAGCGCGGTGGCCGTCGCCCCCGTCCTGACCGGAACGCTGCCGGTGCGTGACCTGAAGGTCGGCATCATCATCAGCGGTGGGAACGTCGATCTTGAGCCCCTGTTCCAGGCGCTGGCCACGAAGTGGCTGACCGACGGAGAATAAGCATGACGCAGCTTCGTCCGGATCACGAACCTGGCGAGCGATACGTCGTCCTGCGAGTCATCAGCGCGATTTTCATCGGGGTCGGGGCGATCCTGCTCGTCGCCGGAACCCTGCTTCTCACGTTCGGACTCTACAGTTACCTGGCGAGTCGGGGGCCACGCCATCGAGTGGTGGAGTCCCACTCGCCGCTCAACCTGTTGGCGTCGTCCCGTACATGAACGTCGTGAGCCCGATCATGATCTTGTGGGCGCTGGGACACCTGGGTGCAGGCCTCCAATTCCTGGCTATGGGATCCCTCATCCGGCTCGCGATCCAGGTGGAGGAGAACACGCGGACATCCGCCCACTGTATGGAAAAGCTCTGCTCTCGTAGCGAGCCGAGAGCCGAGTCCCCCGGGCCTTTCTTTGTTTCCTGAACAAGCCACTTCAAAAGCGAATCCTCGAGTTTGACACCAAAAGGAGGAAGGGTGGGACATTGCCTTGCGTGGGACGCAAGCGAAGAATCGCTGGGGAATGATCGCGATGGATCAGCGGAAAGAGGAGGCGTGATGTGATCGAGCCAGTGGCGGAAATCATGGAAGGAGCGAGTCACGGGAGTCAACACATCAGCTCAAGCGAGAAATGAGAGGGGATAGAAATTCCAAGAAATTGCAGGCGAAATGTGCGAAACACAGGGTAGAGCTTGGTCGTCTTTGGGCTTTGGTGGTTGGCGAGAGCGTTGCGGCCATCCATTCGCTGTCTTCAGTCCTCATCAAGAATGCTATCGATGTCGCGTGCTCCATGAAGAACGCGGATGATGTCAACACCAGCGTCGCCAGGCCGATAGAAGATAAGATATTTCTCGAAGCCTTCGACTCGCCAAACGCGCAATCCTGTAAGGCGGGGATCCAAAGAATCTCGCCTTTGGCCGATCCCTGGGTTTTGGGTGATCTTCTCAAAGGTCGTCCTCGCGGCGTCGTAGAACCGCAGGGCTGTATCGAGGCTCGCTTCGCGAGCCAGATCATTGGCCTGATGGTCCAGATCGGCGTCAGCGGCCGGGAGAACGTGGCAACCGGGTGTTATTGTGGAGGGATGGCCTTGGCGAGCCGCTCGGTTAGTCTCCGCTTCTTTTCATCCCAATACTCCTGGGTGACGGGAATCGGCTGCCCGGATTCCAGACCTTCGAGCAATAGGGTGTCGAGCCGCTCCTCGACCTTGCGTTTCTGATCGGCCCGGATAAGCTCCCGGACGTATTCGCTGACGCTGCTGTATCCGCCTGCGGTGACCCGTTCCTGAACGAAATGCTTCATCGATTCGGGAAGGGCGATGTTCATGGTCTCCATAAGCGATCTCCTTTCCCCTCCATCATAGCCGCCTTGGCAATTATTGCCAACTCACTGCCAAAAGCGGACTCTGTGACAATTGGGGCCAACGAGACAGACTCAGGGGAAATAAGTCTCTTTACTCAACCTTGTGAGTGGAAGCCCTGGTTTCTGGCTCACGGGCTGGGTACACCCCGTGGCCCCCAGGGCCCGTAAGCCCTTCGATGGAAGACCATGTCCAAGGCTTAGGTCGACCAAAGGACAAGCCCCACCAGGAGGATCCCACCGAGGGCAATGACGGTCGCCAAGGCCGTGACGGTCGCGGTGCCCGGTTCGTATCGACCCGCGTCAATGGCCTGCCGGGTCCGGAAATAGAGCTGGCCCGACCAGACGCAAAACAAGGTCCCAAGCACCAGGAAGACAATCCCAGTAATCATAAACTCATGACTACCTTGAGGGACGCGAGCCGGGGGATTGCCGCCGACCAAGGCCAATTGTCGTAAGAGTAAACCCATCCGGGCGATCACGAAACCCAGACCGATCAACCCCAGCGAAGTGCGGATCCAGGCCAGGAACGTTCGCTCATTCGCCAGATGATCCCTGGTCCGGGCCGAACTCTCGGTAGGACGTGATGGCTCCGGATCGCTTTGCGGCATCGTGATCCTCCTCGCCTTGATTCAATTCGCAGCGCATTCGACGGGTGGCCGGAGCCAATCGAGGCACGTGTCATGCCACCGCCGGAAAACGTCGATTCCGAGCCGATTTCCCAGCGCTCGCAGCTTGGTGATTTTGATTATAATGGAAGCCTAACCTGAACTTACAAAGGACGAGGCCCATTGAGCCGAGGTCGACCCTCGCCGACTCGTTCATTCCCCAAAAGATAGGAGCGCTGAGAGCCGTGGCCGACAACCATGCCTTCGATATTGTCAGCGAAATCAATAGTGCCGAGATGCACAACGCGGTCGTGCAGGCGCAGCACGAGATCGCGGTCCGCTATGACTTCAAAGGGACGCGGGCCTCGATCGAGTACAACAAGAAAGACAACAACCTGACCCTCCTGGCCGATCACAAAGGGCAGTTGGACACGGTAATCCAGGTGCTCAAGGAGAAGATGGCCAAGCGCGGGGTGGCGGTCAATGCGCTCAAGCGAGGGAAGCTCGAAGAGGCGACCCACGACTCGGTCCGCGAAATCCTGACGCTTCATACCGGCATCGAGACCGACGACGCCAAGAAACTCGTCAAGCAGATCAAGCAGATTGGCATCAAGGTGCAGGCCCAGATCATGGACAGCAAGGTCCGCGTCACGGGCAAGAAAATTGACGAACTCCAATCGGTGATCGCCTACCTGAAGGAGAACGGACCGGAATATCCTCTCCAGTACGTTAATTTTACGTGAGTCGCGTTGTAGGCACGGCCCACAGCCCGTCTCGCACAAGGAGCGACCTTCCTATCGAGTACCCCGACGAAACCGGCCGATGTAATGGGGGTCCCGGATGGCCGGGCGTTTGGCCGTTGCGTTGATTTCGCCACGGCGCGGTACAAGGAGGATCTTCGCGATGGGGTTCTTGAACGGGCGCGTCACCTACGTGCGATTTCGGGTCAGCGGCTCAAGCCCCTTGCCTTTCGGGGACGAAATCCTCGAGCAAATCCAATTGCATGCCCTCGGCCGCCACGGCGGGCCCGACCCCACCGACGGCATCACGATCGGCTGGGCAGGGGGAGACCATGTACTCGACCTGACGTTCGACCCGGTCAAGAACCTCCTCAACGACGCCCTTCATCTCTCGATTCGAATCGACACCGACAAGATTCCCGGCACGCTGCTCAAGGCGTACACCAAGATCGAAACCGATGCCCGGGCTCAACTTAACCCGAGCGGCTACCCGACCAAAGCTCAGCGACAGGAGGCCAAAGAGGCCGCCATCATCCGGGCTGAGGCCGAAGCGTCGGACGGCCGGTTCCGCCGAATGGCACACTACCCGGTGCTCTGGGACGCTCAGTCCAACGTCCTCTACGCCGGGATGACCAGCCTGACTGCCATCGAACGGCTGAAAACCCTGTTCCGGGAGACGTTCGACCGCACGCTTGAGCCGATCACGGCGGGGAGCCTGGCGTACTCGCAGGCCGAGGTCCACGGCCTCGAGCGCTCGGTCGAGGACTTCGGGCCGGTCGGCTTCGTGGGTGAGGGGGGGGGTTACTCCACGGTGGCCTGGGCCGACTCGGACGCGTCGAGCCGCGACTTCTGGGGCAACGAGTTCCTGATCTGGCTCTGGCACACCTTGCAGATCGACGGCGACACGATCACGCTGCCGGACGACTCGGAAGTGACCGTCATGATGGCCAAGACCCTGACGCTGGACTGCCCGCTCGGCGAGCATGGTCGCGACGCCCTGACTACCGAAGGGCCGACCAAGCTCCCCGAGGCGTTCCGGGCGATCCAGGCAGGCAAGCTCCCGCGCAAGGCCGGTCTGATCCTGGTGCGCAACGGGTTGCAGTATGAGCTGACCCTCCAGGCCGAAACCCTCGCCGTGTCGGGTGCCAGCCTGCCTAAGCCCGAGGGAATCTCGCGAGAAGATGCCAAGCCCGCCCGGATTGAAGGGCTGAGACATCTGGTGGAGACGCTCGACCTGCTGTACGATGCCTACGGTCGGTGCCGGACCGGGCCGGAGTGGAGCGGCGAACTCGGCCGTATTCGTCTCTGGCTCAAGGCGGCGTGACGTCCCGCCCCGCGCTCCCTTGAGTGTGGCTGTGGGGAGCACGCCTTTGCAAGGAGGCGTGGAGCCCACGCGCGACCCCGTTGGGCAACTACCGACAGCACATCAGCTTCGCGGCGGCGCTTGGATGCCTCTACGCCTGGGCGACTTACGTATTCGCCGGCGTCCACTGGCTCTACGGCTCCGTCGCGGCGCTTCTGGCGACGCTCAGCGGGCTCCTGCCCGATCTCGACTCCCAGACCGGGTTCGGGATGAAAGGATTCACCGGGATCCTCGGCGTCCTGGTCGCCCTGATCGTCTGGCAGAAGATGGGAAATTTCAACCCCGAACCCGCCTTCGAGTTTCACCTCTGGGCGGTCATCGCCGCCTTTGTGATGGTGCGTCACGGCTTGCGACGAGTCGTCGGTCGCCTGACGGTCCATCGGGGGATGTGCCACAGCATGCCCACCTGCGCCGTCTGGGGCGCAATCGCCTATCTCTATTACCCCACCGACCAGCACATGCTTCGGATTGTCATGGCCGTGGCGGTGATGACCGGGTACTTCTCCCACCTGCTGCTCGACGAGATCTGCAGCGTCGACCTGAAAGGTGCGCGGGTCAACAAGGCCTTCGGCACCGCGCTCAAGTTCTGGGCCCCCTCGCCATGGTCGACGATCGCGACTTATCTCTTGCTGAGCTATCTGACCTGGCGGATCATCCAGGTCTGGCCCGATGGCCCACTGATCCTCACCCCGCCCACCCCTCCGAAAATTCCGATTACGCTCCCTGAGAATCTTCGGATCGCGATTCCAGGGTCGGAGTTCGATCGCTGAGCCCCGCATTCGACGTGATCGACGGCTCCGAATTTTCTCGCTCGATTCGCGCGGTAAAATTTTAGCGAAATCCGTATAATCGCTCAAGTTTGCGGCTCGACGACTGGTCCGAGCTTCGTAAGTAGCGCGTTTTCGAAACAGTAGGGAGACGAGTTCGATGCGAGCGATTGTCCGACCCGTTTGGTTCGCCACGACCGCGATGGGGGTGCTCGCAGTGACCCTCACCACCCACGCACAGGCACCGGCAGCGAAGGAAGCCCCCCCCGCGGCTAGCGCTCCAGCACCAGCTCCCGCTCCAGCCTCACGTCTGTCGCCAGCGAAGCTGACCGAGGTTCTCGCGACGATTAACGGCGAAAAGATCACCCGGGGCGAACTGCTCGACTTTCTCAACCGATATGAGATCCCCCCCGAGAACGAAGAGCAGATCTACAGCGACGCGATCGAGACGCTGGTCAACATGAAACTGGTCAGCCAATTCCTCACCCGTCAGAACATCAAGGTCAGCGAAGAGCGGGTGACCGAGGCTGTCAATCAGCTCGAGAAGCAGCTCAAGGCGGACGGCAGCAGCCTGGCCCAGGCCCTGGTGGAGAGCAACAAGTCGATGAAGGAGGTTCGGGACGAGTACTCGAACCGGATCCGCTGGATCGACTACGTCAAGCTCCGGGGAACAGACGCCGAGCTGAAGAAGTACGCCGAAAGCCATAAGGACCTGCTCAGCGGGACCCAGATCCGGGCGAGCCACATCCTCATGAAGGTGGAGCCCACGACCTCGGCCGCCGAGAAAGAACAGATCAAGCAGAAGCTGATCAGCCTCAAGAAGGACATCGAGGCCAAGAAGATCACCTTCGCCGAGGCCGCGAACAAGAACTCGGAAGATCCCGCGAACTCCGAGAACGGCGGCGGCGACATCGGCTTCTTCGGGCTCAACAGCGGCATTGTCGAGGAGTTCGGCCAGGCAGCGTTCGCCCTCAAGCCCGGGCAGATTTCCGACCCGGTCGAGACGCCCTACGGCTTCCACCTGATCCTGATCACCGACCGTCAGGAGAAGCCCAAGGTCGACTACGAGCAGAACAAGCCGTTGATCTTGAACGCCTACGCCGCCGAGCTCCAGAAGGACCTCTTGATTGCGCAGCGGAAGGCGGCCAAGGTCGACGTCAAGCCGATGCCCAACGACCTCTTCGTCAAGGCCCCAGCCCCCACGACGGCTCCCGTACCCGCCGGTGCAACCAAGAACGCGGCCCCCGCCCCCGGTACGGCCAAGCCCGCGAAGTGACGGGAAGGCGCGTTTGACTCGAATCCGTTATCACCGATAACAAAGAAGAGGGGGCCATCGCGGCCCCCTCTTCTTTGTTTGTTTTCCGTTTGCTAGGCCAGGTCCGAGAGGTCGAGCCGCCCTTGAGCCTGGAGGGCCGCGAACCGTCGGTAAGTTTCGGCGATCCCATCGCGGAGCGACGTCCGAGGGAGCGGGCCGAGCCGGGAGTCGAGCCGGGAGTCATCCAGGTCGGGGGCAATTGGAAGCCGACGGTCGCCATGCGAGACCAGGTCGGCCGCCTCGGGTGCGACCTCCGCAAGGGTGGTCAGGAAGGTCTCCATCGGCACGACCGCGCCTCGGACGTTGAACGCGTCGGCCCCTTCAAACGGGGCCGACAGAGCGCGGAGGAAGGTCCCCGCAACGTCGCCAACATATTGAAAGTCTTGAAGGCCGCCGTAGCTGATCGGGAACGGCTTGCCGATGACCACCGACTTGATCGCCTTGGTCGGCTCGCTCGTCATCCCGAAGTCACGGCCCACACCATAGACGGTCCAAGGCCGAAGGCCAACGCTCGAGATCCCCTGATCGAGCCAGTAGACCCGGGCGTTGAGCTCGTTGCACACCTTGTAGGCCCCATAGTGCGTCGAAGGGGCGAGCCGAACCTCATCGCCGAGCGGGCCGTTGGAATGGGGGTCGGGGGGCCCGTGAACCGCGGCCGAGCTCGCGTAGACGACGCGCTCGACCTGCCCTTTCAAGGCCACGGCCGCCTCGAAGATCGCGAGCGTTCCCAGCACGTTGACCTTCGCCCCGAGGATCGGGTTGGCCCGGCAGGTAGGCGCTTGGAGCCCTGCCAGATGGAGCAGGTGGGTCGCCCCCACCTGCTCAATCGTCTTGAGCACCGCGGGCAGATCCGACACATCGCCGGGAAGGAAGTGAACGCGTTCCTTCTGCTCGGGTTCGAGGAGCAGGTCGAGCCGATGCGTATCCTCTTTGAGGTCGAAGATCCAGATTTCCTGTCCCTGGTCGACCAGTTGCTTGGCCACCCAGGACCCGATGCAGCCGTAGCCGCCCGTCATCAACACTCGCACGCGGCACCCTCCGAAATCGATGTCGGCTCACGAAATCCGGGTTGCCAGAATACCAGATCGGATCCCCGAAAACGCGACGCTTGCGGCGGCGACGAAAAAGGCCACCCCCGCAATTTCGGAAACCTCTGCACACAGGCAATCGGCAGGGGGAGTTTCAATGGCCTGGCATTTTGACTACAACAGTCAAAGAATCGTTGCGTGCGAAACGAATCCTCAGGCCGCTCGCCGCGCCGCCACTCTGATGCAATGGCATCAAGGCACATGTCCCAAAGGCTGCTTGGGCGTTTCGCACAGGATGGAAGTGCGAAACGAAGGATTCACCCTCCGGCGCGGGCAATCGAAACGGGCGGAAGCAGGTGGCGGCCCAGCCAGCGGTAGGCCGAGGCGTGATTGGCGCGGAAGTAGGGCAAGTTGTGATGCCCGTGAGGTGCGCACTCGAGCGTCACCGCAACCCCCTTCTGGGCGGCCAGCCAGGCGAACGATTGGGCCTGGGCATCAAAGTTATAGTTGTCGTCACCAGGATAATTCATGTAGATATCGAGCTGCCCCGGCTGAAGATCGGTCGTGAAGATGAGGTCCGCCGGATTCTCGCGGCGGATCGACTCATGGACGCCCGGCCCTGTGCCGAAGACAGGGGTCACGTACTTTTCCGCATACACCGGCTTCAGGTCGCAATAGAACCGGCCGACAACCTGCTTCGGGTCGTAGCGATCGTTCCAGCGATAGGTCGCCGGGTCAAAGTCGGCGAGGTTATCCTGATTACACGTGGTGTATCGCATATTGGCCGGACCTGCCATCGTCACCACCGCCCCGAAGAAGGCCCGATCCTTGATCGCCAGGCCGAGCGCTCCGAAACCTCCGGCTGAAAGTCCGAAAACGGCATGCGCCCCTCGCTCCGGCCGGATCGAGTAACAGCGCATCAGAAACGGGAGAATCTCCTGAACAAGATGATCCTGAAACCGGCCCTGGCAACCGTTAACGTAAAACGAGTGCGCCTCCCGGACCCGATTCTCCCCGCTGATCGCTCCATCGGGGCAGGCGACAACGACCGGCGGAAACTCCCCGCGCTGGATCATCCGATCGAGCTGAAGGATGTAGTTCGACCCAATAAAGATGTGCTCGTCAATGTTGGCCAGGTGGAGGTAGACGATGAGCGGATAGGCTTTGTCCGGCGAATACCCGGGAGGGAGGTAAACGTAAAGATCGCGCGGCATCCCCAGGATCGGGGAGAAGATTCGGCGATCTTGGCCGTGGTTATGCGTATAGTCGACCACCCGGCCGGCGAGTTGGCCATTGATCACCTTGAGACTCGCCAGAGACTTGACCTGAGCCTGAACCGGTTGGGCAAGGCCCATAACTACGACCAGCGCACCGAGCCAGCCGACCACCGTCGGCCAACTGGGTCGCACCGCTGAGCAGGCCGCGTTAAGAGTCGCTTGCACGGGCAATCCCTTCCCTACTGCGCGATCGAAGATAATCTCCACTTTTATCGGCAGAGCTCGCCCCGAACGCGAGGAAACGACCGGCCAACCCCGACAGCCCTCATTTCTCGAGTGGGCAAAACCTCGAATCATCGCCAAAGCCATATTCGCGGGATTCTGATAGCGATAACCGAGGAACCTGGTTGCCCACGCACCAGGCGCTGGCTACGCTCAAGAGCAGACCTCCACCGCTCAAGCCCGTTGCGTCATCGAGGTGAGGATCGAAAACGTTGAATATCCATTCTCGTCGACTGACCTCGCTGGCCTGCTCGGTCATCTCGGTCGTCCTGCTTGCCTTGGTCGCGGGGTGCGAGCAAGGCAATGCCTACGTCCCGCCGCCACCGCCCGAAGTGACCGTGAGCCACCCCACCCAAAAGTCGGTCACCAACTATGTCCAGTATACGGGCACGACCAAGGCCGTCGAGTCGGTCGACCTCCGCGCGCGGGTCCGCGGATTCCTCAAGGAGAGGAAATTTCAGGATGGGGGCGACGTCAAGGAAGGGGAGCTCCTCCTGGTCATCGATGAGGAACCGTTCCAGGTTCAGCTCGACGTGGCCAAGGCGAAGGTCGATGAAGCCAAGGCGGCACAGCTCACGGCCGAGCAATCCAAGAGCCGGGAGGTCGCCACGGCGCAGCTCGCCCTGGACGACGCCCTCCTGATGCTCGCCCGGGTCGAAGAGACACGCCAGCGCAACCTGTTCGCACGCAACGCCGCCTCGCGAGAAGACCTCGACCGGACCCAGGCCGAGCTCAAGCGAACCGCCGCCCAGGTCGACGCCGACAAGGCCAAGCTCGAACAGTCCAGGGCCGACTACGAAACGCAGATCCTCGCGGCCAAGGCCAAGCTCGAGGCGGCCAACGCCGACGTCCGCAACGCCGAGATCAACCTCAGCTATTGTCGGATCAAGGCACCGATCAGCGGCCGAATCAGCCGGAGACTGGTCGACGTCGGCAACCTCGTCGGCGATGGCGAGGCCACACTGCTGGCGACAATCCTCAAAGAGGACCCAATCTACGCCTACATGAGCATTAGCGAAGCCGACGTGCTCGGGTTCCGGGCTCAGGTCCGCCACGGCGATCGGGTCGACTACAAGAAAGAGAAGGTGACGCTCGACCTGGGCCTGGCCAACGAGAAAGGGTTTCCCCATGAGGGGCGGCTCGACTATGCCGATCCCGGGGTGGACCCCGCAACCGGCACCCTGATCGCGCGAGGGATCTTCCCCAACCCCAATGACGAAATCGTCTCGGGGCTGTTCGTTCGGATTCGGGTGGCACTCGAGGCTCGTCCCAACGCCTTGCTGGTGCCGGACCGTGCCCTGGGAGCCGATCAGGTCGGCCCGTTCCTCCTGGTGGTGGACAAAGAGAACGTCGTCGAGCGCCGGGCGGTAAAGCTTGGGGCCGAGATCGACGGCCAGCGCGTGATCGAGGAGAACCTCAAGCCGGACGACCTGATCGTCATCAACGGCCTCCAACGCGCCAGGCCCGGCTCGAAGGTTAACCCCAAGCTGGTCACGACCGCGACCTCAGGCGAAGTGAAATCGGCCTCCCCTGCCGGCGAGGCGAAATCGACCGCCGCCAAGGCGGCCCCTCAGCCGGCCAAGACCCCCTCTCCCTGAGCCCGATCGAGCGCCCCACGATGCTGTACCGCTTCTTCATCGAGCGGCCGATCTTCGCCAATGTCCTCGCCTATGCCACGATCCTGATCGGCGCCGTCTGTCTGTTCGTGCTACCGATCGAGCAATACCCCTCGATCACGCCGCCCACGGTGCAGGTTTCGACCAACTACCCCGGAGCCGATGCCGGCGTCCTCTCCGACACTGTCGCCTCCCCGATCGAACAGGAGGTCAACGGCGTCGAGGGGATGCTCTATATGTCATCCACTTGCGCCAGCGACGGGTCGTACAACCTGACCGTGACGTTCGAGGTCGGCACCAACCTCGACATGGCCCAGGTGCTCGTTCAGAACCGGGTGGCGATCGCCCTGCCAAAACTTCCCGAAGAGGTCCAGCGCCAAGGGATCACCACCAAGAAGAAGTCGACCAGCATCATCATGGTGGTCGCCCTGACGTCGACGGACGACAGTTATGACAGCCTCTTCCTGAGTAACTACGCCACGTTGCGGGTCAAGGACGTGCTGAGCCGGATCCGCGGAGTTGGTGATATCAGCATCTTCGGCAGCAGCAATTACGGCATGCGGATCTGGCTCGATCCCGAGAAGCTCAAGGCGCGAAACCTCACGAACCTCGACGTGCTCGACGCAATCCGCGAGCAAAACGTCCAGGTCGCCGCCGGCCAGATCGGCCAACCCCCCGCCTCCGCCGCGCAAGACTTCCAATACACCGTCACGACCCTGGGTCGCTTGGCCAATCCCGAGCAGTTCGGCGAGATCATCCTCAAGACCGAGCCGGCCGAGAAGCTCGGCAGCGCCGCTCGGCTCACCCGGGTCAAGGACGTGGCCCGCGTCGAGCTCGGCGGCCAGACCTACGACCAGTGGTGCGACGTGGGCGGCAAGCCCGCCGCCGGAGTCGCCGTCTACCAGCTCCCCGGCGCCAACGCCCTTGACGTGGCCACCAAGATCCGCGCAGCGATGGACGAACTCAAGAAGTCGTTCCCGCGCGGCCTGGAATACTCGATCCCGTTCAATACCACGATCTTCGTCGAAGAGTCAATTCATGAAGTCTACAAGACCCTGTTCGAGGCAGGGGTCCTGGTCCTGATCGTGATCCTCGTGTTCCTGCAGGACTGGCGAGCGACGCTCATCCCCGCAACCACAGTCCCCGTCACAATCATCGGCGCCTTCGCCGCGATGTACGCGCTCGGCTTCAGCGTCAACATGCTCACCCTGTTCGGGCTGGTGCTGGCCATCGGCATCGTAGTCGACGACGCCATCGTGATCGTCGAGAACGCTGCGCACCACATCGATCACGACGGCCTCCCCCCCAAGGAGGCAACAATCAAGGCGATGGGTGAGGTGCTCGGCCCGGTCATCGGGATCACACTCGTCCTGATGGCCGTCTTCCTACCCACCGCCTTCCTCGGCGGGATCACGGGCCAACTCTACCGCCAGTTCGCCCTGACCATCGCCGCAACCGCCGTCATCAGCGCCATCAACGCCGTGACCCTCAAGCCGGCCCAGTGCGCGTCCTATCTTCGCCCCTCCCCGGAACGGAAGAACGCGTTCTACCGAGGGTTCAACGCCGTCTACGACCGTTGCGAGGCTGTTTATGTCGCGATGGTTCGCGGCCTGCTCCGCCAGACGTTCGTGGTGATGCTCGCTTTCGTGGCCCTGGTCGCCTTGACCGGTTGGTTGTTCACGCGACTCCCCACGGGCTTCCTCCCCACCGAGGATCAAGGGTATGCAATCGTCGGCCTCCAGCTTCCCGACGCCGCCTCGCAAGCGAGGACCCGCGCAGTGGTCGATCGCGTCGAGTCGATCCTCAAGGATACGCCGGGGGTCGCCACCTGGGTCCAGATCGGCGGCAACTCCATTCTCGACTCGACGGTCGCCTCAAACGCCGCCACCTTGTTCGTGATCTGGAAGCCGTGGGAGGAACGGAGCGGACGCGACCAGAGCCAGGAGGCGATTCTGGCCAAGCTCCGGCAACAGTTCCAGGAAATTGAGGAAGCGATCGTCTTCGCCTTTCCCCCGCCGGCCATCCAAGGGCTCGGAGTGGCTGGTGGCTTCCAGATCCAGCTCGAGGATCGCGGCGGAGTCGGCCTGTCGGAGCTCCAGGTGGTCACCGACGAGATGATCGCCGACGGCAATTCCCAGTCGGGCCTCCACGCCCTCAACACGACCTTCCGCGCGGGGGTCCCCCAGCTTTTTGCCGACATCGACCGAGTCAAGGCGAAAAGCCTCGACATCCCACTCAGCGTCATCTTCGGCACACTGCAAGCCTCGCTCGGCTCGGCCTACGTCAACGACTTCAACAAGTTCGGCCGCACCTACCAGGTCCGGGTTCAGGCGGACGAGCGATTCCGCAAGCGCCCCGAGGACATCAAGCGGCTCGAGGTCCGCGACCGGCGAGGGGATATGATCCCCTTGGGCACGATCGCCAACGTCAAGGAGGTACTCGGGCCGCAGATCATCACCCGCTACAACCTCTACCCTTCCGCCTCGATCACCGGCGAGGCCGCACCCGGTTTCAGCTCCGGCGAGGCGCTCAAGCTGATGGAGCAAATGGCCGAGGACAAGCTCCCCTCGTCAATGGGTTACGAGTGGACCGCGATGTCGTACCAGGAGAAGCTGGTCGGCTCGCAGGCAGTTTATATCTTTGCCCTCGCGGTGCTCCTGGTGTACATGGTCCTGGCCGGCCAGTACGAGAGCTGGCTCCTGCCGATCGCCGTGATCCTGGTCGTCCCGCTCGCCTTGCTCGGAACCGTGATCGCCGTCGCATCGCGGGGAATGGATGTTAATGTCTATACTCAGATTGGCATCGTCCTGATCATCGCCCTGGCGAGCAAGAACGCAATCCTGATCGTCGAGTTCGCGCGTGATCTGCGGATCCAAGGGCAGGGGATCGTCGAGGCCGCCACCCAATCGGCGCGGCTCCGGTTCCGCCCCATCCTCATGACCTCGTTCGCGTTCATCCTCGGCATCGCCCCACTCGTGGTCGCCAAGGGGGCCGGCGCGGCGAGCCGTCAGGCACTCGGAACGGCCGTCTTCGGAGGCATGATCGCAGCCACCGTACTGGCCGTCTTCTTCGTCCCTGTCTTCTACGTCGTCGTCCAGCGCCTCATCGAGTGGCGAAGCGGCCCCCCGACACCCAAGCCCGTCCCGGAGCCCGCGCCTCCTCAGCACGAGGCATGAAACCACTCCGCTGATTCACCCGAGCCAATCGGTTCCCAATACGGCTGACCCAAGTGATCGCCCGGACTCGCGTCACCCCAGCCCGGAGGCCCATTCCCGCGCAACGCGGCCCATCTCGACGAAGACATCCTCCTCGCTCTTGCGTGAGCGTTTGAGGGTCTTGAACCCGTGATCGGCGGTATCCAGCGGGTGAAGCGTCGCAAGGCTCCCGAGCTTTTCGCAGACCGGTCCCAAGAGATTCATGGCCGCCAGTTCGTCGCGGGTTCCACTGAGGAAGAGCATCGGGACCCTGACCGCGCCGAGATGTTCGGCTCGCTGCGTATCCGGCTTGCCGGGCTGGTGCAGGGGGAAGGCGAAGAAAACCAGGCCGATCACTCCATCAAGCGGGGATTCCGACGCGGCCATGGAAGTCATCCGCCCGCCGAAGGAATGGCCCCCCGCCAAGATCGGTAGGCCGGGGGCCGCTTCACTCGCCGCCGCGACGGCCGAGCGGACGGTCTGCGTGCAGACCGCTTGAGAGTCGCGGCCCTTGCCGTGTTCCATGTAGGGAAAGTTGTAGCGGAACGTCGCGATGCCAACGTCGGCCATCCGCTCGGCGATCGTCTGCAAGTTGGCGTGGCGCATATTCGTGCTGGCCCCGTGCCCGAGGACAAGCACATGACTCGCATCGCGGGGCCGAACCAGCAAGGCGGAGACCTCGCCCTTCTCCGGTGTGGCGAGGAATTTTCGTTCGCTCGTCTCCATCGCAGGCCTCCTCCCTACGCCGGCTGGCCAAAGCAGAAGCAGACGCCGTAGGGTTCCCTCGCGAAGAAGACGCGGAACAGCTTGCCATCGTGCTCCTGCACGTCGATCTTACTCGGCTCGATACCCTTGGCGTCCAACTCTCGCCGAAGCGCCTCGACGTCGCTAACGGCAAAGTAGCAACTTGCCTGTTCGGGATCTTGGCCGTTCACCGCCAGGCCAAGCTGAACATCGTCCCGCCGCAGGACGGCGGAGCCTTGATCCTTCGCAACCAGCGAAAATCCAAGGCATTGCGTGTAATAGCCGACCGCTGGCCCGATCTTCTTCACCGGCAAGGCGTCGGGGTCCGTGTCGCCCAGGGGAAAGACGGCTGTGAAGACGACATTCTCTGGCATAACGACTCCCCTCCTATTCGTCCGGACAGGCATCTCGAAAGGTAACCCGGAGGTGCCGATGCGACAAGACTGATCCGCGAGAATCGCTCGTGGGACGTCACCGTGGGTTTTCCGAACCCGCCGTTCGGCAACAAAAACGCAGCAATCACAACATTACAACACATAAACACTAAAGCAACAAAATAGTTTCCGAAAATCCAGGTCACCTTGCTCCCCACAATGGAGGAGCGAAAGATTCGGCGGGCAAGAGTCTCAACTGAAACAAAGACATGTTATTCAAAAATGACATGCCATGCAAATTTTCCACATACACAGGCCAATGGTCGGCTCTAAAATC
This sequence comes from Singulisphaera acidiphila DSM 18658, assembly GCF_000242455.2. Lineage (GTDB taxonomy): Bacteria > Planctomycetota > Planctomycetia > Isosphaerales > Isosphaeraceae > Singulisphaera > Singulisphaera acidiphila. Next base: position 1,221,684 of record NC_019892.1, on the reverse strand, counting down.
AAGCGTAGCCCGTCCGGATGAGCTGCCGAACAGCGATCCGATCGAAACTGACGGATTGGGGCGCCCGTTGGATTCGCCAGCCGAAGGGAGCAGGAGCATGGCCAAGCTCGTCGAGATCAAGACCGAGAGCGGTGAGACGATCCTAATGCAGATCAGCGAGCGTGATACAGAGGGGGTACGTCCCGTCTCGTCCCTGGACGAAGCATACGAGAAATCGGCTCAAACGTTCGAGAGCGGCCTGAAGCAGCTCGAGGCCGTCGGCCGAGCCTTCCTGAGCACCCTCAAGCCACTGGCCGAGTCGCTCGACTCGGCCGAGTTGGAGATCGGACTGCAGGCAACCAGCACGGGCCGTCTGTTCGTCGTCGAGGCCGAGGTTCAGGCATCACTCAAGGCCAAGCTGGTCTTCAAACCCAAGAGCGGAACGCCGCAATGACGGGACCGCCCTCTCGGCTGTTCGACGAAGCCAGGACGCGACGGGCGGTGGTCCGCGTGCGCCGCAGGGGAACGGATCAGGTGGCCGGGACCGGTGTCTTTGTCGGCCCGGGCCTCCTGTTGACCTGCCATCACGTGGTGGCAATGGCCGGCGGCGCGGTGGATGTCGAGCTCCCGGCCTCCGGGCCAACGGAGGCTCCGCTGGTCGTCGCCGCCGAGGTCATCGTCGACCCGGAGGCATTCCGGAGAGACTTGGCTGTGCTCCACGTCGATGGGCCGGCCAACGTGGAGATCCTGGCCTGCGCAGGGCCTTGCGAGGCTGGCCGGACGGTCTGGTCGACCGGATTCCAGCGTCCAGTCGCTGTGCTGCGAGACAGCCTCCCGACCACGGCTGTCGTCGGCGGTCCAACGACGATCCGAGCGTCCTGGCTGGACAAGGCCGACCTGGACGTGTTCACCCTGACGAACGCAGTGGTAGGCCCTGGCCTGAGCGGCGCCCCGCTAGTCGACATGGAGACCGGGGCGATGGTCGGGTTGGTTGACGCCGCCCAGACCTCGGCCGCTGCCGATCCGATCCATGGGTTTGCCGTCAGCCTATTCCCAGGCCCGGCAGAGGGACCGCTGGCCGACCTCCTGCACGCCAACCGAGCCGAGGTCCCTGCTTACGGGCAACACCTCAACCCAGCCGGCGCCCGGGTGCTCTGCCGGAGGCAGACCGACGCTCCCCTTCGGGAATTGACCGGCGACTTCCGCCATGGGTCGATCTACGACCCATCAACCTATGCCTCGAGGAACGTGGAACGGCAGATCGAGGCCTTCCTGGCAAGCTCCCGGCGACTCCTGCCAATCATCGGACCGACCGGGGTCGGCAAAACCAATCTGCTCGCTCGGGTCGCCGACCTGATGAGGGAGGAGCGGGCGGTCATCCTGGTCCGGGCGATGCACTTCAACCCCGACAAGGGTAGTTTGGCTGCCGTGCTGGATCACGCCCTCGAGTCCGACGTCCCAACGGCTTTCCCGGGCCTCGGGAGACTGATCGTCGAGCTCGCCCCCAGCTCTCTCGTCGTCTTGGTCGACGGCCTCAACGAGGCCGCGTTTGCTCACTTGATCCAGGCCCGGTCGTGGGTCACCCGGACGGTCGCCTGGCTCCGCGAGAACGATGTCCGGTTGGTTGTCTCATCCCGCCCCCAGTTCTGGGCAGGGGTCTCCGACCTGATCCCGAACGACCTCTGTCACGAGTGGAAGGATCCCCTCCTGAACGCTGGGCTACGACGTGAGGACGACCGGCCTCAGCGCGCACCGAGGGAGGGGATCACCGTCGGCGACTTCGACCCGGACGAGCACCGTCAGGCCGCCGAGAAGTATGGCCTCGCCGCGCCCCCGGTTGAGGCCGACCTCGGCCGGCATCCCTTCTTTCTGCGGGTCTGGGCCGAAGTGGCTGGTCCGGCCGGCGGGAATTCGATCGGCCCGGCCTGGACGGCGCATCAAGCCCTCAGCCGCTACCTGGAGCAGACCTGCCGACGTGCCTCCGTGGCCACCGAACAGGCCTACACCGTGGACGACGTCCGGTCTGCCCTCGCAGGGCTGGGGGCCGACGCGCTCCACGGGAGTACCAATGTCCTCGACCGAGCAACGGTCGACGACCGGTTCCGTTCGGACCGGCCCCTCCGCAACGCTCTGCTCGACCTGCGCGTGCTGGAAGCGGCGGGCAGCGGCTTCCGGTTCGGATTCGACGCGGTCGCCGAATATGTGATGGCCGAAGCGACCGATAACCGGATGATCACGGCCGAGGGGGCTGACAGGATCATCGGCTTCCGTCACAAGAATAAGGGCCACGCTGAGGGCCACGACTCCCTCTCCGAGGCGATGGCCCTGGCGGTCGTCCGCCGTGAACACGCCGGAGACCACGCGCTCGTCCAGCTCGTCGTCAACCAAATCGTCGGCCATCCGGATACCCCGCCCGAAATCCTGGCCTCCACGCTCCTCCGGTTGCTGGTTGAGTTCCACGCCCCCGATGACTATGCGGCCCAACTCCGGGCTGTTGTCGGGCGGGTCGTCCCTTCCCGCCACCGTTTCTCCGGGTCGGTGGTTGACGGGCTGGCGCACCTTGCCGGCCGGGGCCGGGCGTCCTCCTCGTTGATCCTCGACTTGATCCGGCCCTGGTTCGTCCATGACGATCCCTATCCCTTTGAGTGGGGGCACTGGCTCGACCGAGGCGACGACGACTTCGACCGCGAAATGATCAAATCGTGGACGGAGACCCCAGGTTCAGCCGTCTACAAGCTCTTCGCCACCCGTCGCGCCGACGAGGTATTCGGCTCACTTCTGCCCTGGCTGGCCGATCGGACCCGGCTGAAGGAAACGACCGGAAACGTCGGGATCGAGGACGTGGCCGCGGCGCTGCTGTATCGACACCGAGACCGGGGATTCGAGCCGCTCTGCAAGGCCCTATTCCGGCAGGATCCGCCGACGGCCCTGGGGGACAGGCTTCTGTCCGAGATCCTCCTCCAAGATCCCACCCGGGCCGTAACGCTGTTGGAGCAATGGACCGACGAAGCGATTCCCGGCCAGGACTTCCGACTCCTGAGATTAACCTCCTCGATTCTCTCCCAGGCCAAGCCTGACCTCGCAGGCCGCCTCGAAGCGGTGCTCAACCGCGTGGCCTCGCGGACCCCGCCCGAGTCCGCGAACGTCGGAGCCCTTGTGGAGGCTTCCACCAAGTGCCCAGGGCGCCGGGAAGCCGCCTGGGACACTCTCGAACGGCTGCCGGCCGGCTGGCCGATGATCGAAGTCGCATGGCTCAACCGCTACACTCACGATCGGCCGGAGGCGGTGCTCGCGGTAGTCGATCGCTGCCTGGGGACCGGTGTCGCGAACTTGCAGCGCGAGTTGCTCGACCTGTTCTGTCATTTCCACAATGAACCGCCCCTCCTGGCCGGCGCTCTGGATCGGATTGCGGGCCTGATCAGCACCCGGAACCAGTTCGTGGCGTACAAGGTCGGTTGGACACTCGAGAACCTCCTACACACCGTCCCGGTCGACGCCCCAGCCCGACTTGATCTCGTCGACTTGGCCCATGAGGCCATTGGTCGAGGCGGCCTCGACATTCACCGATCGATGGCTTACTACACCTTGTCCTACTGGGCAAACGGGCGGCCCCAGTCGGAGGATGCCCGACGCCTCTGGGACGCACTTCTGGTGGCCGAGCTGGCTGAGGAGACCCGGAGCCTTATCCTCGAGAAACTGATCGAGAAGTGTGATTCCTTCGCCGAGGTGCTCGCAGCCTTGGATCCTCTCCGGGCGAGGTTGCCGGCGGACGATCTCGAACGGGAGCTGATCCGGATCCTGACGTGGAAGCAGCCTCGTCACGACTATTTCCAGACGTGGGCGGACCACCCCGGTCCCCGGCTTGATGCGGATCGGTTCCGGATCCTTCGCCAATCCATCCTCGAGGGTTTGAACGCAAAGGCCGCGATCGCTCGGTCCGCGGCCCTGGATTGAAACGGCTATCTCACCACCGACAGCATGATTTCCGGAGGGGCGCGGAGGTTGGGATCGACGCGGGCAACGGGAAGGTCACGATACCCGGTAGGATCAAGCGATGCTGGCTGGCGACTCGCGAAACCGGGTCGAGGCCAGAAATCCAAGGATCAAGAAAGCCACGAGCGCGGTGAGTTGCGTCAGCGCAAAGGGCAATTCCGTCTGCGTCGGAGCCAGCGCCTTGAGGGTGGGTACCTTCTGGAAGGACTGGACGATCAGGACGAAGAAATTGAAATAGAGGGCGGCTGTAGCGCTGACGACATAGACACGACGCCAGACCCCGGTAAGGCGGCGAGCGTACCGGGCATAGATCGCCACCGCCAGAACCAGCAAGGAGATGACGCCGAGCCCAAGACCTGGCGTAAAGCCATGGATTGGGAAGCCGAATCCGGTCACGCTCGTCGCAACCGTGGTCGCCAGGAAGAACACAGTCCAGCCGTCGAGTCGCTTGCCGGTGAGTAGCCCGAACAAGACAACGAATCCCGAGCCAATCGCAACCAGACTGATCGCGACATGCACGAGCGTAAAAGCGGACATGCCTGAAAGCATAAAATCCACCTTAATTTGACGATCCAATCGACCTGGCTATTCTCCAATTCTACCGGATCACGATGGTGGCGTCACCCTTCCGGACCGGACCGTCCGTGAATGGTTCCAGAGCGATGAAAAACTGTGAAATCCATCGCCCCCACGAATATCCTAACTGGTGTTTTGCAAAGTCAGGATAACCCCAGCTGAGCCACGACATGTTCATAGGGTTGCTCAAATTGCGTGACTTGCTCGATCGCCCACGAGAGCGTCGTCCGCAGGGCTTCCCTCGTCATCGCCCGACAGGCCTCGCCGATGGTCATCAGCCGATGGAGTGCCCACTCCTTCGCACGACCCTGCTTCAACTCGCTCATGAGCAGACTGTACGCCAGCATGACCAGGTACATATGCCGGGTCTGGCCCTGGACATCACGCAACTGACAGTCACCCAACCCGAGTTGTTGCTTGCCGTCCCGATGGAACGTCTCCGTGCCTGTCCAGCGATGGCGGTACACCCGCACGATCCGACTCACCTCCCAGGTAATCCGATTCGTCACCAGGATCTTGCAGCACGTCCCGTCGTTGCGGTAGTGCCAGAGGATGACAATCCGCACCTTGTGGTTCACCCCGGGGATTCGGACCGTCACCGTGAAGTACCACTGGCGACGGTCGCCGATCCTCATCGCTTTGCGGTCCTCCACCGGGATCGACGCCGCCAACTCGTTGGCCTTGAGGATCCCCCCCTTCCACTCCAACTTGCGGTTGGTCTTGAGATCGCCCACGTAACCGTGGGGCCGTCCCAACCGATCCTGCTTCCCATCAATGTGGTTGAGGACCTCGGCGTTGGTGAAGTAGCAGTCCATGGCGAAGTCGCCGGGGATTCCCCGCTCGCAGACCCAATCGATCAGCTCGCAGCACAAGGCGGTATGGTTGCGGAACGGCTCGTCCAAGGCTTCGCAGACCTCTTGCTTGCGGAAGAGCCGGAACTCCAGGGGGTAGTGCTTGCCGCTGGTGCAGACGTAGTTGACGAAGAGATAGTCCTGGGCGATCTTGTTCCGCTCTTCGGTGTGGTCCCAGAACCAGTTGGCGTCGGGAATCAGCATCCCGTCCCGATCGACGAGAGTATTGTCGATCGGGATGACGCCCTGAACGCTGTAGCGAGTGGAGGGCTCCTTCTGGAGTTGCTCGAGCCTTCGATCGTTGAGCGTCTCGGGGTCCCACTGGGCGGCGGTGAGGAAGCGATTGAGGCAGGATTGGTCGGTGGTCTGGGCGAACTCGTCATGAATGCCGAGGACGGTTTTCCGGTCGGCGACGAACAGGCCGGTGAGGTACTCGGCGAAGTGGCGACGTTGGCACTCATTGGCGAAGAGGTCGCCGTGCTGGGTCAGGGCGGCTTCGACCAGCTTGGGAAATTCGATAATTCCAGGCATAAGCCGATGCTCCGCAGTCCAACTGCGCCAGAGCAATTTGGGCAAAACTCGAGCCTCGTCTACCTATTTTAACGCTGCCGCGGACCAGTTTGCAAAATACCAGTCCTAATTTCCGAATACCAGAAGCAGAGGACTTGTTCCCGTCCTTCCCCTGACTTACTTAGCCCTGCGCAACGGGAGAAACGGCGTCCTCTTGTTTTCGATTTCCAGGCGAGCGAAGAGCGTGAGATCCCTGGCTTCGGCTCCGCTCCAACACGACATCCCGAAGACAGGGAGCGATCCGCTCCCCGCTCGCCCGGAAGAAATCCCAATGGGGGTCTACGACTTCAGCTCCCCACCTTCTGAGCCACCATCGACTGGGCGAACTTCTCGAGCTTGCGGGCATCGACGTAGAACTTGCGAATGCCATCGCTCAGCTTTTCGACGGCCATCGGGTCTTCGTTGTGCATCCAGCGGAAGGTCTTCTCGTCGAGATGGATCTTCGCGTCCTTGCTCTCCTTGGCCGACTCGAGGGAGAGCCGGCGGGTCAGTTCGCCTTCGGTCTCACCCAGTTTCGCGAGCAGGTCGGTGCTGATGGTCAGGAGGTCACACCCGGCCAGGAGGTTGATCTGCTCGACCTTGCGGAAGCTCGCCCCCATCACCTGGGTCTGATACCCGTACTTCTTGTAGTACTGATAGATCCGGGTCACGGATTCAACCCCGGGGTCCTCATCGGCCGGGATGTCGGCAACCCCACGCTCCTTCTTGTACCAGTCGTAGATCCGACCGACGAACGGCGAGATCAAGGTCACGCCGGCCTCGGCACAGGCGACCGCCTGGGCGAAGCTGAAGAGCAGGGTCAGGTTGCAGTGGATCCCTTCGCGCTCGAGTTGCTCGGCCGCGCGGATCCCTTCCCAGGTGCTGGCGACCTTGATCAAGACGCGGTTGCGGTCAACGCCGGCCTGCTCATAAAGCGCAATCAGGCGATGGGCCTTGGCGATGGTCCGCTCGGTATCGAAGCTCAGACCCGCGTCCACTTCGGTCGAGACGCGGCCGGGAATGATTTTGAGGATCTCACGGCCGAAGCCGACAAACAGGTGGTCCATGAAGGCTTCGGTTTGCGCAGCCTGATCGCCCCCTTCCGCAGCGGCGTCCTGAAGCGCCTGCTCGACCAGGTGAGCATACTCCGCCTGCTTCGCCGCGTTGAACAGCAACGAGGGGTTGGTCGTGGCATCCTGGGGCTTGAACTTGGCGATCGAGTTGATGTCCCCAGTATCGGCGACAACGGTGGTGTACTTCTTGAGTGAATCCAAGAGAGACATGACGGTTTCCTTCGGGAATAATGGCCTCGTCGAATCTCCATTCTACAAGATGGCGCATGGAACCGGCCACCCGCCTTGGCAAGGCGAGAGAGAAGACGCCTGTCCACCTGTCTCCAAGTCCAAACGCAACGAAGAAAGGGGGCCGACAGGACGCGGTTTCCCGCATCCTGTCGGCCCCCTTTTTTTATTGGCTTTTCTCTTTCCCGTGACCCGGGAGAGTCGGATCGGAAACCGCCGGCTCAGATCGTGTAGGGCGAGCGGTGCGGCCGAGAGGCCATCGCGGCCGCCTCGTCATCGCCGATGATTCGCTCGGCGGCCGGATCCCACTGGACCTTGCGACCGAGGCGAATCGCGATGTTCCCCAGGTGGCAGATCGTCGCGCTCCGGTGGCCGATCTCGACGTCGCAGATCGGCGTCTTACGGCTCTTCACACAGTCGAGGAAGTTCTGATAGTGGTTTGTGCTCTCGTAGAGGTGGACGTCCCCCTCGGAGAGCGGGGTCTTGAGGATCGTGGACGGGGTGCTCGTCTTCTTGCTGCGATCGACAAAGAGGGTTCCATCGGTCCCGATGAACGTGGTGCCACCGCGGATATCCGGCTGGTCCTGACCGATGATCAAGGTCACCCCGTTGGCATAGGTGTGGGTGACCCGGCAACTGTTGGGGACCTCGAACTTGTGCTGGGGGTCGAAAGTGGCGGTCGCCTCGGTCGAGATCGGGCCGGTATCGTCAGTCCCCAGCCCCCACTGGGCGATGTCGATGTTGTGGGCGCCGAAGTTGGTCATCTGGCCGCCCGAGTAATCCCAGAAGAAGCGGAATAGATAATGAACGCGCTTCGAGTTGTACGGCCGGTACAAGGCAGGGCCAAGCCAGCGGTCGTAGTTGAGGTAAGTGGGCGGAGCCGAGTCGGGGAGCGCATCGCCTTCAAAGTTGACCTTGGGGATCCCCACGAGGACTTTTTGAACCTTGCCGATCCGTCCCGAGCGGACCAGTTCGCAGACTTCACGGAACCCGGGCGACGAACGCTGTTGCGAGCCGGTCTGAACGATCCGGTTATTGGCCCGCGCGGCCTCGACCATCTGCCGCCCTTCGCGGATCGTCAGCGAAAGCGGCTTCTCGCAATAGACGTCTTTACCGGCTTGGCAGGCATGGATCTCCATGAGCGCATGCCAGTGGTCGGGTGTCGAGATGACGACCGCGTCGATATCTTTGCGATCGAGGACCTTGCGATAGTCGTCGTAGCCGTCGCACTTCTTCTTCTCACGCGATTTTTCGACGATCTCGATGGCGGTCTTCAAGTGCCGGCTGTCGACGTCGCACATCGCGGCCGGCGAGACCAACGTGGTCAGCTTCGGATCCAAGAAGGCTTTGAGGTTGGCCGTCCCCTGGTTGCGGACCCCGATGTGCCCTGTGACAATCCGCTCGTTCGCCCCGAAGACACTCCGTGGGAGAATCGTGGGAATCGCCAAGGTGGCCGTCGCGGCGGTGAGGAACTGTCGGCGACTGGGATGGGATAGATTTGGCATAAGCACCTTTCGGGGCAACGGATCGAAACGTCTTTTGGATCAGAGGGCGGGCCCGACCGACCATCCTCAATACACGACAGAGAGAGGCAGAGACGATTCTTCAACCGCTCTCTTTAATACAGGATGGACACGACTCACCAGCCTCGTCTTATGCAAGGCATGGCGGGCCGTGGCCTCCCTACAAAGAGAGCGGCAAACCTTTCTCTAATGTCTCTTGATTCGCGATAGTGTTTCCCGCGGGCGTACCGGAATGCAAGAGGCGAGACTCGACGGAGGCTGGTCGAAGTCAGTACGTCCGGCCAAGGTACTTGACGATGGCGCGGCGCACTTCCAACGAGTCGATGGCACCGACCTTGCGATAGAGGATCTTGCCACCGGGTTCGATGAGCAGGGTATAAGGGATGGGGCCAGGCCATTCCTTATCAAGCGCCTCGGCAAACTGGTCGCGGTCCTTGGTCTCGAGCAAATAGTTCGTGGCCGCAACGTGGTTCTTCCGAAGGACGTCCACGGCGGCCTCCTTCTTCTCGGGTTCGTCGATGCTGATGGTCACGAGCCGGAAATTGCGGTGGCGATACATCCGGTTGATCGTGACCAGCTCAGGCAGCTCGGCCACGCACGGGCCGCACCAGGTCGCCCAGAGATTGACCAGGAGCAAGTTCTTCCCCTCGTTCTTGACGAGCTTCGCCACCGCGGCATCGTCGAGCGAGTCGAGCGTCACCGGCTCCGCGTCCCACTTCGCCAATGACTCCACAGCGCTTGCCCGCTTGTCGGACCACTTCGTCGAACAGCCGGAGACCCGCGTCTTCTCAACAGGGACCGGCGTGCCCGCAAGCAAAGCATCGACCGCGTTGCGGGCATCGTGCGACTTCACCGTCTTCACTTCCGAATCGTCGAACCGGCCTACATAGCGCAGCGTTCGATTCGCATCGAAAATGTAGACGTGCGGTGTCGCGAGCACCCCGTAGGCTTTGGCTGTCGCCTGGGTCTCGCCATCGTAGAGGTACGGATACTGATAGCCAGCCTCCTTGGCGCGAAGCTTCATATCCTCGAACGAGTCGCCCAGGTCGGTGTACCCGAGCTCGTCGAGCCGGACCGCCTTGTCATCGTTGGGAGAGATCGCCACCAGCGCGACCCCTTTACCACGATAGTCGTCGTGGAGTTTGGCCAGCCGCCCTTCATAGGCCTGCGCAGTCGGGCAATGGTTGCAGGTGAAAACCACGACCAGAACTTTGGCCTCGGCGAAATCCTTCAGGCTGTACGTTTTGCCATCAACCCCCGGCAGCCGGAAGTCAGGCGCTTCAGCACCAATGGCCAAAGTTTTCAACCCGGGGGGATCCGCCACCGCCACCCCCACAGAGACACCCATCCATAAAACCGTCATCAATCCATAAATACTCGATCGACGCATTGCCTCATGCTCCTTTTTTCGATGTGGCTTTTCTTTCACTGACAGTCAAAAAATTCATACCCGCATAGCTTTCTCTAGATTGGCAAAAGACTTCGCAGGCCCGGAGAGGTGACCGCTCATTGCCAAAGGCGAAACTCACCACAGCAATCATAAAAATCAATATATTTTCAATATAACCAAAATTTTTCAGTACAAGCTACTTATGATTAACGATCGCCTTTCCGAGGCTACAAAATACGAACATGATTTTCCGGTACGGGCTGCTGCATGGGATTTGGCTCAAATCGGTATTGTGTCACTCCCGGGAGGGACTGCCAAGGGCCGAGTCCATTCCAACGGATTCCAGGGGAAGAGCATTTTCAAGGGAAAGCATGATCGCGATTGTTCCAACACCCGAGAAATGCTCAACGTCGGCCTTGAAAAAGGATCGAATCGTAAACAATCGACCACAAATGTTCCCAGTTCCCTCGAAGGATGAAGGCTCCAGGCTGGCATTTCAGAACACAATTCGCCATGATAGGGGAAGATTGAGCTGGCGGATTGCACCCGGACAATACCCAGAATTCAATTTTGACGCTCCCTTGCGGTCGTGCTGCCCCCTTTGGTCACGGTTCCAAGCTGTCCTGCTGACCTCCCCTGATCCACGGTGCCCCGATGCCGCGACTTCCTTTGCGGACGATGCTCCTGGTGGCCGGTCTCACCGGTGCTTCGGCCACACTCTGCCTGGCTGAAGAGTCTCCGCCCACGCCGGAGCAGGCTCGTTTTTTCGAGACCAAAGTGCGTCCCGCACTGGTAGAGCACTGCACAAAGTGCCACGGCGCAACCAAGCAGAAAGCAGGGCTTCGCCTCGATAATCGGGCTGGGGTCCTGGCCGGGGGAGACTCCGGGCCGGCCGTCGTGCCGGGGAACCTTGAGGAGAGCTTGCTGGTCACCGCGATCAGCCACGAAGACGCCGACCTCAAAATGCCCCCCTCGAAGAAGCTCGACGCTCGCCTGATCGCCGACCTCTCTCAGTGGGTCAAGATGGGCGCTCCCTGGCCCGGCAGCGACGAAACCAGCGGAGCCAGCGCAGGTCCCACCCCTCGCAAAGGGGCGTTCACGATCAGCGATCAGGATCGCGCCCACTGGGCCTTCCAGCCGGTCCGCCGGCCACCGGTGCCGCCGGTCAAGAACGCCAAATGGCTCACCAACCCGATCGACGGCTTCATCCTCGCGGGCCTCGAGGCGAAAGGGCTGTCGCCCAACCCCACCGCCTCCAAGCAAGAGCTGATCCGGCGGGCCTCCTACGACCTGACCGGGCTCCCGCCGACCCCCAAGGAAGTCGAGACCTTCCTGGCGGATCGATCGCCCACCGCCTACGAGGACCTAATCGATCGCCTACTCGACTCCCCCCGGTATGGCGAGAAGTGGGGCCGGCACTGGCTCGACCTCGTCCGCTTCGCCGAGACGAACAGCTACGAACGCGACAATCCCAAGCCCAACGCCTGGCGATACCGCGATTACGTCGTCCGCGCCTTCAATCGCGACCTCCCCTACGACCGCTTCATCCGCGAACAGCTCGCCGGCGATGAACTCCCCGGCGCCGATGCCGAGGCCCTGATCGCCACCGGCTACTACCGGCTCGGCATCTGGGACGACGAGCCGACCGATCGCGAGGCGGCCTTCTACGACGGCCTCGACGACCTCGTGGCGACGACCAGCCAGGTCTTTCTCGGCCTCACGGTCGACTGCGCCCGCTGTCACGACCACAAGCTCGACCCGATCCCGCAGAAGGACTATTACCGCCTCCTCTCGTTCTTCCGCAACATCAACCACTACCGCAACGGCGGCCCCACCGACGAACAGCCGATCCTCGCCGACGACGAGGCCCGGAATTCGTACGCACGCCTGCTCCGAGAGCGAAAGCAGCAAGCCAACGCGATTCAGATCGAGCTCAGCGCACTCGAATCCGAAGTCCGCGCCCGGCTCGAACAAGAGCAAGGGGGGGGAGTCGGCTTCCGGCAGGCGGACATGGACGACCTCCACTATCGCTTCTATCGCGATACCTGGGACCTCCTTCCTGACTTCAACGTCCTCAAGCCGGAAGAGACCGGGACCCTTCGCCGCCCCTTCTTCGACCTCTCGCCGCGCACCCGCAACGAGGCGTTCGGCTTCGTCTTCGAAGGCGTTCTGATCGTCCCCGAGGACGGTAACTACACCTTCCACCTCGACTCCGACGACGGCTCCCGTCTGAGTGTCGCAGGCCAGATGGTCGTCGAATACGACGGGATCCACGGCACCGGGGAGGAGCGGACGGCGTCGGTCGCACTCGCCAAGGGACGCATCCCCATCCGCCTCGACTATTTCCAGAAGTCGCACGGCCTCGGCCTGAGCGTCGCCTGGGCGGGCCCGAACTTCACACGGCGGCCCCTTTCCCTCACAGACGATGCGGAAAAGGCACCCGACCTCGCCCAACTCATGCAGAGCGAGGCGAAGCGGATCCTCGGCCCGGCGCGTGCGGAACGCTACCAGCAAGCAAAGCTCGCCTTGAAAGAGCTCGAGAAGAAGGTCGACCCCGCCTCGATGGCTCTCTGCATCACCGAGGCCGGGACAGAAGCTCCCGAGACATTCGTCCTCCTTCGCGGCAATCCGCACGTCAGGGGGGACAAGGTCGAGCCCGCCTTCCTCGAGGTCCTCGGCGGTTCCAAGCCGGCAGCTCCCACACTGCCACCCGGCGCGAAAACGTCGGGCCGCCGGCTCGCCCTGGCCGACTGGATCGCGGCCTCTGAGAACCCGCTCTCCACTCGGGTCATGGCCAACCGGATCTGGCAGCACCACTTCGGCCGAGGGATCGTCCGATCGTCGAACAACCTCGGTCTGCAAGGGGATAAGCCAACCCACCCCGAGCTCCTCGACTGGCTGGCAGCCGAGTTCATCGCCCAGGGCTGGCGGCTCAAGCCTCTGCACCGAGCGATCATGACCTCGAGCACCTACCGGATGTCCTCGAAGCCGAATGAAGAGGCGTTGGCGAAAGATCCGATCAACGACTCGTTCTGGCGGTTCGAGATGCGTCGGCTGTCGGCCGAGGAGATTCGCGACTCGATCCTCGCCGTCACGGGGGCTCTGAATCTCAAGATGTACGGGCCAGGGGTTTACCCCGAGATCCCGCCGGAAGTGATGGCCGGCCAGTCGCAACCGGGTAAGGGTTGGGGCAAGTCCACCCCCGAGGAACAGGCTCGGCGGAGCATCTACGTCCATGTGAAACGGTCGTTGCTCACTCCGATCCTCGAGAGCTTCGACGTGCCCGAGACCGATCGGCCCTCCCCGGTCCGGTTCAGCACGACCCAGCCGACCCAGGCGCTGGCGATGCTCAATAGCGGCTTCTTGAATCAGCAGGCGGGCGTCCTGGCCGCGCGGCTTCGGCGCGAGGCCGGCGAGGACACGGCCAAGCAGGTCGAGCTTGCCCTCAAGCTGATCACCGGCCGTCCCCCCGCAGAGGCAGACGCAAAGCGCGGAGTCGAACTGATCGACACGCTCCGGTCGCGTTACAACGCCGATGCCGGTGAGGCGTTGCGGTCGTTCTGCCTTGTGGCCTTGAATCTCAACGAATTCATCTACCTCGATTGAACCCGACGAGGGATTTGCCCGATGAACAAGCCTTCGGACCGATCGACGCCCCCCGGATCCTTCTGCGGCCGGACGCGCCGCGAATTTCTCTGGGAAGCCGGGGCCGGCTTCACGGGTCTGGCCCTCGCCGGCCTCCTCTCGGGTGACAAGGGCTTCGCGACGAGAGCCTCGGCCGCCGAGCTCGTCAAGAAGGCGAGTGCCAACCCGCTGGCGCCCAAGCTCCCCATGCTTCCTGCGAAAGCGAAGAGCGTCATTTTCCTGTTCATGTATGGGGGCCCGAGCCAGGTCGATACGTTCGACTACAAGCCGAAGCTCTACGACCTCGACGGCAAAACGATCACCATCAAAACGTTCGGCCGGGGCGGCAAGAAGAACGAAGGGCGGGTCGTCGGGCCAAAGTGGAAGTTCCGCCCTTACGGTCAGTGCGGTAAGATGGTCAGCGACCTGTTCCCACACCTGGCCACCTGCGTGGACGACATCGCGTTCCTCCACTCGATGACGGCCGACTCGCCGATCCACGGCTCGGCCATGCTCCAGATGAATACGGGGAAGATCCTCTCGGGAAGTCCTTGCCTGGGGTCGTGGGTGAACTACGGACTCGGCAGCGAGAACGAGAACCTACCTGGGTTCGTCGTCATGCTCGACCCGACCGGCGGCCCGATCAGCGGTGCCAAGAACTGGTCGAGCGGCTACATGCCGGCCAGCTACCAGGGGACCATCCTCCGCTCAGGCGGAACGCCGGTCCTCGACCTGGCGCGGCCCTCGGGAACCTCCGAGGCCATGCAGCGCCAGTTGCTCGACACCCTCAACGCCTATAACTCCGATCACCTGACCAGCCGGGCCGACAACAGCAACCTCGCCGCGCGAATCGCCAGCTACGAGATGGCCTTCTCGATGCAGCGGCACGCCCCCGAGGCCGTCGACCTCGCCCAGGAGCCCGAAGAGACCAAGGAACTGTACGGCCTGAACGACGATCGGACCAAGGACTTCGGCAGGCGCTGCCTGCTCGCCCGCCGGCTGGTCGAACGCGGCGTTCGCTTTGTGCAGCTCTACGCCGGTGGCGCCCACAACGACAGCAACTGGGACGCCCACGGCGACCTCATCACAAACCACACCCATCACGCCGGCCGAACCGACAAGCCAATCGCCGCCTTGCTGATCGACCTCAAGCGGCGCGGCCTACTCGACGAAACGCTGGTCATCTGGGGGGGCGAGTTCGGCCGTCAACCGACCGCCGAGTACGCCGAAGGGACCGGCCGCGACCACAACGCCTACGGCTTCACGATGTGGATGGCCGGCGGCGGCATCAAGGGCGGGGTCAGCGTGGGAGAGACCGACGAGATCGGTGGCGCCGCCGTCACCGACCGCTTCCACGTGAAGAACCTGCACGCGACCGTGCTCCAGCAGATGGGCCTCGACCCCGAGCAACTCACCTACTTCTACAACGGTCTCGACCAGAAACTGGTCGGCGTCGAAGGGGCCGAGACGATCCCGCAGGTCATCTGACGCGGAGTGCGCTCCGGCTGATTGCTAAAACCAAGCGGGGAGCGGATCGCTCCCCGCTCGCCTTTTGGGGCAAACGTAAATTCACGGCCTGGATTCGATTCAGGACGCAGGGGACGACGCGACGAGCTCAGGCCGCGGCGCCTTGGCCTCCGCTGGAAAGAGTGGAGCCGCCAAGTCGGCATAACGTCCCAGCGGGAGTCGTGCGAGGTAGGCCCAGGAGAAGAGGCCCGCCACAAAAACGACAACGCTGATCCCTTGCGACATCGTCAGACCGGCGAAGAAGACCCCTTCGTCGCCCCGGAGCCCTTCGATCAAGAACCGGGTGATTGGATAGGTCACCATCAGCAGGGCCATCACCTCGCCGTCACGGCGGCGTCGGGGGAAGTAGGCGGTGAGCAAGGCCAGGATGATCAGGCCGTCGAGGGCCGCGTAGACCTGGGTCGGCTGCACGGCCAGCGAGAGGGGTTCATAAGGGGGGATGAGGCCGTCGGTGACATGACGGACCCAGGGAAGCGACTGCGCCGGGAACCGGATGGCCCAGGGGAGGCTCGACGGATCGCCATAGCAGCAGCCGTTGAGCAGGCAACCGACCCGACCGATCGCGCACCCAATCGCCAGGGCAGGGGCGACGGCATCGGCCATCGGTCGGAACGGAAAGGGATGCCTGGCCCAGTAGAGCAGCGAGCCGATCAGGCCGCCGATCAGGCAACCGTAGTAGACAAGCCCCCCTTGCCAGATCTTGAAGAGGTCGGCGAACCGCAAGACGGACTCCGGGTGCTGGAGAACGAAAAAGACCCGCGCCCCGATGATCCCACCGGTGAGGAGCCAGACCGCCAGTTCAGAGACGATCCCCGGGTCAAGCTTCTCGCGTCGGGCGCGCCAGGCGGTCAGGTAGAGCGCAGCGAAGCAAGCCAACAGCACCAGCACGCTGAAGCTATAGATCGTGATGTGCAGCCCCGGCACAACGAACAGTTCCCTGTACATGCCGCTCGCCCTCCTGGCGCAATCCATTCCTGCTCGCAACCGCTCAACCCACCTCAGCGCCAAGGAGAATGCCGGGAAAGCCGATTTCCATCAAGGCCAGATCGCGATTCCCATCGAACTCGTCACACGTATAACGGTTCATCCCGCACAACGATGGGTGGCGTTCCAGACGCTCGGCGACTACGATCAAAGAGCATGGAAACGAACAACCGAAGGCTGTGCGGCAGGCCCGCTTGATTCCGGGACACAAGGGTCATATCGATGTCACGACGGTTCGGCGTTCACCTGATCACTTCTCTCTTCCTCATACCGCTCGGGACAATCGCCCTGGGCGACGAGCCGGCCAGCCCGGCTGTGCGGTCAGAGTCCAACAAGCAAAACACGGAAAAGAAGCTCTTGGAGGGGATCAAGGCCCCGGCTCATTTCAAGGTCACGCTGTTCGCCGCACCTCCCGACGTCCGCTACCCCGCCTGCCTGGCCGCCGCGCCGACGGGTGAGGTCTTCGTCGGCATCGACGAGAACGGCTCGCTCGACGCCAAGGCGGACCGGGGCCGGGTCGTCCGCTGCATCGATGATGATGGCGACGGCAAGGCCGACCGGTTCAATGTCTTCGCCAAGATGGACAGTCCGCGCGGCCTGATCTTCGACGCCGGCACCCTCTACGTGCTCCACCCCCCCAAGCTCACCGCGTTTCATGACGACGATGGCGACGGTGTTGCAGAGCGCTCCGAGGTCCTGGTCGACGGCATCGGGTTCGACCTGAAGTTCCGAGGCGCAGATCATACGACGAACGGGATC
The DNA here is from genome assembly GCF_000242455.2 of Singulisphaera acidiphila DSM 18658. GTDB lineage: Bacteria > Planctomycetota > Planctomycetia > Isosphaerales > Isosphaeraceae > Singulisphaera > Singulisphaera acidiphila. The sequence continues at coordinate 1,204,628 of NC_019892.1, read as the reverse complement.
CGCCTGGGCATCGACGGCTGGATCTATGTGGCCGTCGGCGACTACGGCTTCATCAAGGCAGTGGGCAAGGACGGGACGACCCTCCAGCTCCACGGCGGCGGTGTCGCCCGGGTCCGGACCGACGGCACGGGCCTGGAACAGTTCTCGCGCGGTCAGCGCAATATCTACGACGTTGCAATCGATCCGTTGATGAACGTTTTCACACGCGACAACACCAACGACGGCGGTGGCTGGGACGTTCGGCTCAGCCAGGTCATCCAGACCGGCCAATATGGTTATCCCTCGTTGTTCACCCGGTTCTCCGACGAGATCGTCCCGCCCCTGGCCGACTACGGCGGCGGGTCCCCCACCGGTTCCTTGTACATCCAGGAGCCGGGCCTCCCCCCTGGTTATGGCGATGCCCTCTACACCTGCGAGTGGGGCCGGAGCGTGGTCGACCGGCACCCCTTGGAACCCCAAGGGGCCGGCTTCAAGGCGGGCAAAGAGCCGTTCGTTGAACTACCTCGGCCGACCGACATGGATATCGACGGCCGATCGCACATTTATATCTCGAGCTGGCGTGAAGGGGGATTCGTCTTCGACAAGCCCGACGTGGGCTACGTCGTCCGCGTCTCGCCGACAGACATTGCAACCCCCCAATTCCCCGACCTCAAGGCCGCGAGCGACGAACAGCTCGTACGACACCTTGCGGCCCCCAGCGACGTTCTCCGCCTGAACGCCCAGCGCGAGATTCTGCGACGTGGCAAGCCCTCGTTCGCCCCCGGACTCGAGGCCCTGGCACTGGCTGACGGCCCGCTGCCGTCCCGCGTCGCAGCGATTTTCACGCTCGAACAGTTACTTGGCCAAAAGGCGCAAGACGGCCTCGTCCGCCTGGCCAAGGTCGATCCACTCCGCGAGTTCGCCCTTCGCGCCCTGGCCGACCACAAGAGCGGGGCATCCGAGATCCCGACCGAGCCCTTCCTGAACGCCCTGACCGACCACAACCCGCGAGTCCGACTTCAGGCCGTGATCGGGTTGGCCCGCCTGGACCACCGCGACGCGGCCCAGACGATCCTCCCAAGAATTGCGGACGAAGACCCGCTCGTCGCCCACGCGGCGATCCACGCCCTGGTCTCACTGCATGCGGTCGACGTCTGCCTCAAGGCCCTCGACCCTGCAACACCCCGGTTGATCCCAGGCGCCGTGCGCGTACTCCAGGGCTTACACGAGTCGCGGACAGTCGACGGCCTCATTCAGAGGCTCGAGAAGGACCGCGACGAAGCAACGCAGCGGGCCTGCCTGAAAGCCCTCTGCCGACTCTATCATCGCGAAGCCGACTGGGACGGGCGATGGTGGGGAACCCGGCCCGACACCAGCGGCCCCTACTTCACAGCCGCAGCCTGGAGCGAGACGGACCGGATCGGCCGGACTCTGACCGAGACCTTGAAGAAGGCCGATACAGGCCTGGCCGGCTGGCTAATCATCGAGCTGTTCAAGAACAAGGTCGACCTGGAAGGATCGACCGCCCTGGCCATCAAGTTGGCCGGCAACGACCCGACGTTGCGCACCGCCACGGTGGAGTTACTCTCCGGCCAGCAAAACCTGAGCGACGACACAATCCGCTTCCTCGGAGCGGTCGCGGCAGCCGACCGTGAAACCCCCGCCCTCAGAACCAAGGCCTTGCGGGGCCTGGTGCGGCACCTCGACAAACCCTCTGCCTTGGACGCGGCGGTCACCGGGTTCGCAACCGTCACCGGCCTGGAGTCGCGCGATAGCGCCTTGAACGGCGTCTTGCAAGACTTCCTCCGCGAAGGGAGGCACACGCGCAACCTCAAGCCCATCCTCGCATTCGTGGATGATGCCGATCCAGCCCGCAGTGCCTTGGCCTACTCCGTGCTCCTGGAGATCGACCGCAACCCGCGCTCGCCGGCCGAGGCAAAAGCGGCCGTCCGCAAGGCCATCGACGGCGCCTGGAGCAAGCCAAAAACGGCCGCCAGCCTGCTGCGAGCCATCGGCGACGGTCGCGTCGGAACGTACGCCCTCCAAGTTCGCAATCGTCTGAAGGATCCAAACCAGGACGTCCGTGACGCCGCAACCGTCGCCGCCCGCCACCTCGATCTCGATCACACGGCCCGCCGGGGAGGCAAGCCAGCGCCCACGATCGCGACGCTGGCGTTCGACCAGGTCGTCGCCGACCTTCAAAAAGAGAAGGGCGACCCATCCCTGGGAGCCGAGCTCTTCCAGAAACAGGGTTGCCTCGCCTGCCACACCATCTCGGCCGACGAGCCCCCCAAGGGTCCCTTCCTCGGCGGGATCGGCACCCGGTACAGCCGAGCCGAGTTGACCGAGTCGATCCTCAAGCCCAACGCCAAGATCGCCCAGGGCTTCGAGACCCAGAAGTTCGCCACCATCGCCGGCCTGCAACACGAAGGCTTCGTCGTTCGCGAAGCCGGCGATGAAGTCGAGATCCGCAACGCCGCTGGCGAAGTGACCGTTCTCCCCAAGAGCGACATCGAAGAACGAGGCAAGGCGGAGACCTCAGTGATGCCGACCGGCCTGGCCGACACCTTGACGATCGCCGACCTCGCCTCGCTCTTGGCGTATCTGGAGTCGCTCAAGGCAAAGTGAGCCGGAACGTTTCCGGCCCCCTCCTCCAATCCAGACCAACAGCCAAGGGGCCACGGGTTCCGTACTCTCGGAACTCGTGGCCTCCTGAAAATCGCACGCCTTCACTGTTCCAGCCACCCAATGCCCTGTCGATTGCCATCCCCATCACGGTCAGGCGGAATCACTTCTCGGGTGAGCTGACCTCCACTTTCCGATCTACCGAAGCCACGGAGGGACCACCACGGCCGCAGGCCCAATCGATGGCGTTGCGTAACAGGCGATTGAACTGAGAATCCGCGAAGTCGTCGACATGCCCGAGCGAGGTATAGAAAACTTGGCCTCCGGTGGCGGGGGCATTCACCCAGGCAATGGGTTCGGAAGGCTGGCCCGGGATGGTTCCGATGAGGAGCGGGGTCGCGGTCTTGGCGAGCGGGCTGACCTTGTAGAGCGAGCCGTGACCGACCAGCTTCGTGGCATCGACCCCTTGGAGGATCGGGTGCGGGGGCTCCGTTGGGGACGGCTCAACCTTCACATTCTCGCCGGCTTTGTGGTGGCCGTGGTAGCTGCCGCCCAGGACCTCGGCGTCAAATGCCTCCCAGGAGGTGTGACCGGCGGGGGCCACCTTGTTGCCGGAGGCGGCGAAGGCATGGCTCGCGGTCCGGATCCCGATGACCGGCTTGCCGCTAGACACGAACGCACGGAGCGCGGCGACCTGGGCGTCGGGCAAAACCCGACGGCGAACACTGACGACGGCCGCGTCGGCAACGGTCAGAATCCCAAGACCGGGGAGATCGTTCCGCTCCTTGGCGTTGCCCAAGACGTAGCTGACGTGGTAGTCCCGGCCGAGTTGAGATGAGGCAAAGACAGGGAGTGTCGTCTCGGTTTTGTACTCGTCCTCGGCGATCACGAAGACGACGTGCGGCCGTTTGTCCCCTTGGAATCGTGCCGGAGCGCCCCCCAGAAGCTGGTCACTGGTGACGGTGGGACAGACGAATTTCTCGACGTGCTCGACCATCAGGTCGGTGCCGGCGAAGTGGCTGACTCGCGGAGCGGAATGGGGGTCGTACATCGTGTCGGTCATGTCGCGCATCAGCACGACGTGCCGTCCGTTCTTGGCCATCTGGCGCAGGCCGAACGGCCGCCCGAGCACGCACATATTCAAATGCACGCCCATGAGGACAACGTTCTTGATCCCGCGTTGCTCGAGGATGCTCCAGATCTCCTCACCGCTGTCGCTGATCAGGTCGGTTTCGGGAACAATCGTGAGCAGTTCGGTCTGCGACTTCCAAGGGGCCTTGGGGTTACGCCCCATCGCCGTGAGCTTGGCGGCCCAGGCCGCATGCTCAGCCGGGTCGTCGTCCTCGCCTCCATTCGACTGATCGATCGGGTACGTCCCCTTCTCCTCGGCCGGGATCTGATAGCACCACTTGCCGATCTCTGCAGGCAGGGTCTTGGAGCGAGGAGTTTCGAGCGCCCGGCGCCGGGCCGGATGATCTTTGTAGGCATCCATACAGCTACTCGGGGCGTGGATGATCTGAACGCCCTGGTCGCGTGCAATTTTGAGCACTTGATCCATCCTCGGCGCCATTTCCTCGGCGCGACGGACAGCGTTAAAGCAATGGTGCAAGTCCCACATGTCGCAGACGATGATCGCAGTCTCCGCGGGCTCCCACGCCTCGGCCTGTTCCACGACCTGATACCGGCCGCTCGCCGGCCCGGTCTCAACGCGTGAGCGAAGGCGAAAATCAAGCTTCGGCCCAGCTCCCACCGCGGGAAGTGCCTGCCCGAAAGCGGCCAGCAGCAACAGCAGGGCGGGCAGGAGTGATCGTCTCCAGCATCGATCGAAGTTGAGCCGCACCGTTCGCATCGTAATCTCCGTTAAGAGTCTCGAGCCAATGAGCAGGATCTCTTTTCATTAACGAATGCGATCGTCGAGGAGATCCAGCCTCGTCCTTCGCCGAGTATACCGCCGCAATAGTACCAGGGGGAGCTTGGGCCGACCCGTTCGGGCTTGACCGGCCCTCGGCGCTCTCAAACACGTACCAACAGCCGCCGGCCTCAAGGAAAAAAGTGGACGGCTTGGGGGTGCCGCGGAGCGCGGAAAGGTGGGTATGATCGGCCCACCGCCGGAAGTGCCTCCTCTTTTTTGTCCTGATCCGGTATTGCTAACGGTTCTCCGACTTCCCTTCACCGCCGACGGTTCGCGACGAGGGGAGGAGGGGGGTTCGCGTGGAGGTAAGATGCTCGTCACGTGGTCGCTTCTGTTGGTCCCCGTTTCGTTGATCCTCGCTCACGTAGTCCATGCCTCACCCCCTTGGGTTTTCGCGACCGCGGTGCTGGCAATCATCCCACTGGCCGAGTGGATCAGGCGGGCCACCGAGCAAATCGGCCACCGGGCAGGTCCGGCCGTGGGCGGCCTGCTGAGCGTGACCTTCGGCAACGTGGCCGAGTTGGTGATCGCCCTGTTCGTCCTGGCCGAAGGGCACCAGCAGGTCGTCAAAGCCCAGATCACCGGTTCAATCATCGGCAACGGTCTTCTGGGGTTGGGGATCGCCATTCTGGTCGGAACCTGGGGACGCGAGCACCAGAAGTTCAAACGCGAATCCGCGGGCCAGCTCGCGAACATGCTGGTCCTCACGTTGATCGCCTTGCTCCTCCCCGCACTGTTCGACCTGGCCGAGCAAGGCACCACCGCGCCGGCGTTGAGACACCACCGCGACCTTCAGCTCAGCCTGGGAGTGGCCGTCGTCCTGATCGCCGTCTATGTCGCATACCTGATCTTTACCATGTACACGCACCGATTGATCTTCGCGACCGAGGAGAGCGAAGAGGAAGCCCAATGGTCGATCGGCAAAGCGCTCGCAATCCTGCTTGGTGGAACGATCGTGCTGACAATCGAAGCCGAGCTCGTCTCCAGCGCACTCGAGTCGACGGCCACCAGCCTGGGCGTTTCCACGTTCTTCCTGGGTATCACCGTGCTGGCCGTCGTCGGCAACGCCGCCGAGTATCTCACGGCAGCCTACTACGCCCGCAAGAACCAGATCGGCGTGGCGCTTCAGATCACCGTCGGGGCGACCATCCAGGTGGCACTCCTGATCGCCCCCTTACTCGTGCTGATCTCATACGTCATGGGACACCCGATGGACCTGGTCTTCTCGAACCCCCTCGAGCTGATCGCGGTCGCTGGCGTGGCACTCGCGGTGACCGTCATCTCCCTCGACGGCGAGACCAACTGGTTCGAGGGCCTGCTCCTCGTCGCCGTCTACTTGCTCCTCAGCCTCGCCTTCTTCTTCGTCACCCCCGAAGCGTCCCCCTTGCCCCTCGTGGCACCCCACTGACCGTGGAGGCCACGCGTTTCACGAACTGAACACTCTGGAGAAATCAGACAAGCAAGGCAATCCGCAAAGAGGCCGAATTCTGCAAATTCCCCAATGTGGCTGAAGTCAGCCCCACTTCCAAGACGAGGGTAATTGCGCAGACGTAAAAAAGGCAGAGACGTGGATTGATCCGGCGGAGCGACTGATACACAAGGAGGGGACCGATGCCGATGGAGAGGCTCGCGATTGATTTCCGGAGCGGGGCGATTCTCGTCGCGCTCTTTGCCGTCATCGGCAGCGGTTGTTCGGGCCAGAGGCGAATGGGGCTTCGCTCCACGAGGGCCGGCGAGGATTCCTCAACCATCGCCAGGGACCGAAGCCTGACCCCGCGGGGTCAGGTTATCCCCCCCGCGGGAATCGGAGTCGATTTGGTCCGGGCCAATGGGGGAGGCGAGCCGGCCAAGGCCGAGGTCGGCCTGGCCGGGTTTACCCACAATGGCGTGCCCGGCCGCAACCCTTGATGGCGATGGGGCCACCCAAGGCGGTCAGCGGGGGCGGCTCTTGAACTCGCCGACACCGACGTCGATGTACTGTCCCCCCCCCGTTTGATGACAGTGCACCGCGAGGACGTTCTTCTTGCCGGGCCGGAGCGTCGCCCGAGCGGCCTCCGAGATCGGCATCTCCTCATATTCCGTCCCGTACCCACCCGCCTTGGCGGCGAGCACGCCGTTGAGATAGACCTCGAGGTCTTCGTCGTGGTGCACCACCAGGACGAGACTGGCGATGTCCGTCGCGGGCAAGTCAAACTCCCTGCGAATCCAGATGTCGGCGGACGACCAGTTCGTGCGAACGACCGCACGGGGGGTTCCCTTGGTGCCGAAGCCGCCAGGGCCGACCTTCCAACCTGAGGCATCGAAGCCGGGCTGGAACCAATCCGCCGCCGGAGCCTCGAAAGTATAACTCCACTCCTGTGGCGTTTCTCGAGAGGTCGGGACGACTTCCCGTTCTTCGAGGACGGTGGTGAACGTCCCGTTGTTCACAGCGGCCACCCGCGCGACGTCGACCTTGATGACCTCCCGATCATAGGTCAGGAGGCCGTTGGCCTCGGTTTCGACGTCGGTGATCTGGGTATAGATCGCCGCGCTCAGGCCAGCCGACTCCTGCAAGTTCCACGAACGCTGAAGCAGGCGTTCATACTTGCGGGTCAGGTCGTCCTTGCTGGCGGCCCCGCGATAGCCCCAGGTCTTCTCGGTCCAGGTGTGGCCGTCAACGCCAAGCCCGAGCCCACCGAACTCGCCGAGCACGGCTGCGCGCTTGGGCTCGGTCGGAGGGGCGGCCGGGCCAGGGTAAACGTGGATGTCATGAAGGTCCCCCACCCCGGGATGGTCGTTCCAACCGCTCGCGCCATTGGCCAGTCTCGAAGGGTCGAGCGACTTCGTCAGGGCGGTCATCCGTGCGGTCTCGAACTGCCCCCAGCCTTCGTTGAAGACCACCCACATAATGATGCTCGGATGGTTCGCGAACGAATCAATCATCGCCCTGAGCTCGACCTCGTACTGCTTCGCGGACTCCGGCGTCCGCACCAGGTCCGGCTTGCCCGGTGCGATGCTCTTGTCTCCCGACGGCATGTCCTGCCAGACCAGCAGGCCCAGGCGGTCGCACCAGTAGTACCAGCGATCGGGTTCGACTTTGACATGCTTGCGCGTCGTGTTATAGCCAAGCTTCTTGGTAATCTCGATGTCGTACCGCAGCGCCTCATCCGTCGGCGCCGTGTAGAGCCCGTCGGGCCAGAACCCTTGGTCCAGAGGACCGACCTGGAAGACGAACTTGCCGTTGACCAGGAGCCTCGTAACTCCCTTCTCGTCCGGCCCCAGCGCGACCTTCCGCATCCCGAAGTAACTCGTGGCCGAGTCGATGACTTGCCCCTCTCGCTTCAAGTCCACGCGCAAGTCGTACAGGAACGGGCTCTCGGGAGACCACAGTTTTGCCTGAGCAATGGGAAGTTCGATCGGCTGACCGACGCTCCCTCGGGCGCTGGCGACGGTCGTCTCGCCGTCGAGGGCGACAACCTCAGCCGTGAGCCCCGCATCGTCCCCCGCACCCTCGACCGTGACCCGCGCCTTGCCGCCGTCGACGTCGGGCACGATCCGTAGTGCTTTGATCCGCGTGGGGGAAACCGGTTCGAGCCAAACGGTCTGCCAGATCCCGGTGGTCGGCGTATAGTAGATACCATCGGGGTTGAGGACCTGCTTGCCGCGTGGTTGGGTCCCTTGATCGGTCGGGTCGAAGACCCTGACGATCAGTTCCTGGTCGCCGCCTGGTTTCAAGGCGTCGGTCACGTCGAGGTCGAAGGGGTCGTAACCGCCCCGGTGAGTCCCCAGTTCCTTGCCATTGACCCAGACGGTCGCTTCCCAGTCGACCGCACCGAAGTGGAGAAGCACGCGCTGGCCGTTCCAGGCCTTGGGCACCTCGAAGGTCCGCCGATACCAGAGCCGATCCGCATGCTTCATCACCCCCGAAAGGGCCGACTCAACCGGGAAGGGGACGAGAATTTGCTCGTCGAGGGCCTTTCCTCCAACCGGAGGGGCCTCCCCCTCCTTGCCGAAACCGAGTTGCCAGAGCCCGTTGAGGTTGAGCCAGTCCTTACGGACCAGTTGCGGTCGAGGGTACTCGGGATGGACCCGTTCAGGATGAACGTCCTTCGCCCAACGGGTCGTTAACGGCCCTGACTTCGGCTTCCATTCCGCCGCACGGACCAGGCTCAACCCTGATCCCACGGCCAACCCAAGCCACAGGATGGCCACTCGTTTGGCATTCATGTTCGTGGTTCCTCTCAGCGACCTTGCCAGACTCCTCGCACGATGGGGATCCCACTATACCACAAGTTTTCCGCAGCTACGAAGGGGCACCCGTTCCTAGCCAGGGACGCAAGCCGACAGAAACAAGATGTGTTAAAATCAATTTTTTTTAGCCCCGAAAGGGCGACCGTCAATAGCCAGGGGCGCAAGCCCCTGGGAACAAGACAAGCTCAAATCAGAATTCTTTGCAGCCCCGAAGGGGCGACCGTCAAGCGAGTAAGCCAACTCTGACGGCCGCCCCTTCGGGGCTACAAAAAATGGTAGGCCGCACCCACCATTTGATCAACAATCGCCAATTATTACGAGCCCGACATAATCCATTTCGTCGATACGCTTCGTTCTCACCGGCGATCAGGCCAGGAGCGGTGTGATGACGTGTGCCTGCTCAACGCCGGTCAGCTTCTGGTCGAGGCCTTGATAGCGATAGGTGAACCGTTCGTGGTCGTAGCCGAGCAGACGGAGGACGGTGGCGTGGAAGTCGCGGATGTGGACCGGATCCTTGACGATGTTGTAGGAGAAGTCGTCCGTCTCGCCGTAGACCATCCCCGGCTTCGCGCCACCGCCGGCCATCCACATCGTGAAGCAGCGTGGATGGTGATCGCGGCCGTAGTTCGTGGTGGACAGGCCCCCTTGTGAGTAGATCGTCCGGCCAAACTCGCCGCCCCAGATAACCAGTGTCTCGTCAAGCAGGCCGCGCTGCTTGAGGTCCTGGATGAGCCCCCAGCACGGCTGATCGACGTCCTTGCACTGGCTCGGCAGACGGCCCGCCACGTTGCCGTGGGTGTCCCAATTGTTATGGTAGACCTGAATGAACCGCACGCCGCGCTCCACCATCCGACGTGCCAGGAGCACGGTATGGGCGAAGCTGCCCGGCTTCTTGGCCTCTTCACCATAGAGCTTGTAGGTCAGGGCCGACTCGTTGTTGACGGCCGTCAGGTCGGGGACGCTCGCCTGCATCCGAAACGCGAGTTCGTACTGCTGGATCCGGGTGTGTGTCTCCGGGTCACCCAGCGACTGGTACGTCATCTCGTTGAGCGATCGCAGGCCGTCGAGCATCTTGCGACGAATCGTCGAAGGGACGCCGGGGGGGTTGTTGATATAGAGGATCGGGTCCCCCCCACTCCGGAACGAGACGCCCGCGTGCTCTCCCGGCAGGTAGCCCGACGACCAGAGCCGCGCGGAGATCGCCTGCACCTGCTCGGTGTTGCTCGGCTTGGCGACCAACACGACGAACGTCGGCAAGTCGTCGTTGAGCGACCCCAGGCCGTACGAGACCCACGACCCCAGGCAAGGGCGGCCGGTGATCTGATTCCCGGTCTGCATGTAGCTGATCGCCGGCTCGTGGTTGATCGCCTCAGTGTTCATGCTTCGGATGAAGCACATGTCGTCAACCATCTTCGACGTATACGGAAGCAGCTCAGAGACCGACATCCCGCTCTGACCATGCTGCGAGAATTTGTACATCGACGGAGCGATCGGGAACCGCTTCTGCCCCGAGGTCATGGTCGTCAGCCGCTGGCCTTTGCGGACCGACTCGGGCAGGTCCTTATCGTACCATTCCTTCATCGTCGGCTTGTGGTCGTAGAGGTCGAGCTGCGAAGGGCCGCCGACCATGTGAAGGTAGATGACATGCTTCGCCTTGGGAGCGAAGTGAGTCAGGATCGCTTGCTGCGTATCCTTCTCGATCGACGCTGCCCCCGCCCCCGCGCCACGGCCGATCCCCGCGAGTGAGGCGAGCGCAGCCATGCCGACCGCGTTCGCCCCCCGGCCGAAGAACTGGCGGCGCGTCTCGTAGCGAACCCATTCCTGAAAGAGACTCATCGCACGTTCCTCCGCAAAAAAAGGGATAGCTCGCCTGTCGGGGGCACAGAAAAAGAAGCAAAAAGGGATGAGAACCAGGCCCACCCGACACTTATTTATTGAGAACTTCGTCGAGGTTCATCAGCTCGTTGGCCGTCATGGTCCAGGCCGCCAGGACAGCCGGGTCGAGCGCGGGGTCGGGCTTCGATTCGCCGACGGCAATCAGCTCGCTCGCATCCTTCGGATTCGCCTGGTAATAGGCAAACAGTTCCTCGAAAGCAGCCTGGATCACTTGCCCCTCCTCGGGGCGGAGTGGCCGGGCCATCAGCCGCATGGCCATGAACTCGGCGCGACTCTCGACCGACGTTCCCCCCCCTTTGATCGCAAGCTGAGCCAGGTTTCGCGCGGACTCGATGAACTGCGGATCGTTGAGGGTCACGAGCGCCTGCAAAGGGGTATTCGTCCGTTCGCGGCGGACAGTACAGACCTCGCGGCTCGGTGCATTGAAGATATCCATTGATGCAGGAGGCGCAGCACGTTTCCAGAAGGTGTAGAGGCTCCGACGATAGAGCTTGTCACCGGCGTCACGAGCGTAATCGCGCGTGTCGCTGCCGATCATCGCCACGGCTTCCCAGACCCCTTCGGGCTGATACGGCCTCACGCTCGGACCGCCGAGCGTCTCGACCAGGAGGCCACCGGCGGCCAGGGCGTAGTCGCGGACCATCTCGGCGTCCATCCGGAACCGCGGTCCGCGTGAAAGCATCCGGTTCGCCGGATCCTTGGCCAGTTTCTCGGGCGAAACCAGGGCCGACTGCCGATACGCGGCCGACGTGACCAGCGTCTTGAAGAACGACTTGACGTCCCAGCCCCGCTCGCGGAAATCGAGGGCGAGCCAGTCGAGGAGTTCAGGGTGTGAGGGTGTCTCGCCGGTCACGCCGAAGTCGCCCGTCGTCCGAACCAGGCCGGTCCCGAACACCTCCTGCCAGAACCGGTTGACGGTCACCCGGGCCGTGAGCGGGTGCTCAGGCCGGAGCAGCCACTGCGCCAGGCCAAGCCGGTTGCGCGGCAGGTCGGCCGGCATCGGGGGCAGCACGGCGGGCGTCTCGGGAGTGACCTGATCACGTCGCTTGTCGTAATCGCCACGGTACAGGATGAAGGCCATCGCCGCTTCGCTACGCTCGTGCATCACGTGAGCAACCGTGGCCCGCGCCAGGATCGCCGCGTTCTCCTGCTCGAACCCGGCGACGGCCGCCGTGAGCTGGCTGTACTCGACGTCGAAGGAGGGGAGCCACCAGGTGTAGAGCTCATCCTTCTCGGCACTGGTCCGGGTGGTGGAGTTCTCGGCCAGCCAAACCGCGCGGGTGGTCATTGCCAGGCGGCCCACCTCCTCCGAAGGGAGCGCTCGGCCGTAGATCCGCACGTCCTGAAGCTCCAGGCCCACGAGCGGCGACGTCGCTTGTCGCTGCGCCAGCTTGAACGGAACGTCCGTATGGATCGAACCGTCGTTCAGGGTATCGGCCTTCACTTCAGGCTCTTGCGGCAGACCGTTGATGTAGAGCTTGACGCCCGCAGCCTTGCCGGAGCCGTCGTAGGTGGCGAGCAGATGGGCCCACTCGCCCGCCTTGGGCTGAGCCTTGGCGAGAACCTTGAGGGCCTTGCCCGGCCACTTCTGAATGATGTGCGTGCCGATTCGCCCGTTCTCAAACCAGAGATCCCAGCCGCTGAAGTCATGCTGGTCGTCCATCCGGGCCATGATCGCGCCGGTCGCGTCGGCCTTGGGGATCTTGACCCAGGCACCATAGGAGAAAGGCTGCCCCTTGTCGAAGTCGCCCGCCTCGGGCACCTGAACCACCCCCTCCGCCTGGCTCCGGAACGCCTTCGCCGCGACGTGCCCCGGGCTCCATGCGGCGGCGGGGGCGGGCACGGCTTTCGGTCGGCCATCGGCTGCTACATACAAGGTGTTCCCGCTCCCTTCGGCCAGGAGCGCGTGGAACCGAAGTCCGTCGCCCGGGATCAACGAGGAGATCGCGAGGGGCGAAGTCGAGGCGAGCCACTGGTCGAACTCCGCGCGGGCCGCTGGCTTGCGTGCTTCTGCCTTCTGTTTGGTCTCGACGATCTTGGCCTTGAGGTCGGCCCAGCGCGGCTGGTCTTCGGATCGGGGCACGACGACAATCGGGGGCGTATCCTTGATATTCCCATCCCTGGCCCCCTGCGTCGTGTTATTGAAGAAGGCCGCCAGCGAGTAGAACTCTTTCTGGCTGATCGGATCGAACTTGTGGTCGTGGCAGACCGCGCAACCGGTCGTCAGCCCGAGCCAGACCAACGAGGTGGTCTCAGTCCGGTCGCGGGCGTAGAGGACAAGGTATTCCTCGTCGATCAAGCCCCCTTCATTACTGGTGATGTTGCAGCGATTGAAGCCCGATGCCACTTGCTGGTCTAGCGTCGGGTTGGGGAGCAGGTCGCCGGCAAGCTGCTCAAGCGTGAACTGATCGAACGGCAGGTTGCGGTTAAAGGCTTTGAGCACCCAGTCGCGATAGGACCACATTTCTCGATAGTTATCGAAGTGGATACCATGCGTATCGGCGTATCGCGCGGCGTCGAGCCAGTAGCGGCCGCGATGCTCGCCCCAGTGCGCCGAGGTCATCAATTGATCGACTAACCGCTCGTAGGCGTCCGGGGCCTGGTCGCGCACGAAGGCTTCGACCATGGCCGGGCTGGGCGGCAGACCGGTCAGGTCGAGGCTGAGGCGTCGGGCCAAGGTCCGGCGATCGGCCTCGGGCGCGGGGGCCAGGCCGGCCGCTTCCAGCTTGGCCAGGACGAAACGATCGATCGGGTTCCGAACCCACGACTCGTTCTTGACGGCCGGCGGCTCGGGTCGCGTCGGCGCGATCAGGGACCAGTGCGGCTGATACTCCGCGCCCGACTCCACCCAGCGCTTGAGGATCTGCTTCTGCTCGGCCGTCAGCGTCTTCTTAGTCGAGGGGGGAGGCATGACCTCATCCCGATCGTCCGTATGGATCCGCTGGATCAGCTCGCTGCCGTTGAGGTCGCCCGGCGTGAGAGCGCCGGCCTTGACGGCGGCATCGCGTTGGTCCAGACGCAGATCGGCCTTGCGGCTGGCGCTGTCGGGTCCGTGGCAAGCGAAGCAGTTCTCGGCCAGGATCGGCCGGATATCACGATTATACTCAATGATGCCGTCGCCCTGGGCCGCCCATGATGCTGCTGGCACGATCGCAAGGAGCAGTGCAGCCCCGAATACGGCGTTTCGCTTCATGACGGAACCTCAATGTCGCAACGGGCGGGCGGAGTGGGCAAGCCCCATCCTCCTCACCTCGAGCGTGAGCGGGCGGGAAAGTCAGGGGAAAGCATGCAGATCTGGCATAAGTCTATCCCATGCGCGGCCCCAATGCCAGCCTCGAGATTTCCCCCGGTAAGGGTCGTACGGATCGCAACGCCGATCGGTTCGCTGCGCCGTTCGTTTCGAGCAGCCTGAAACAGAGGCAAGGGAGCGCTCTGTTCCTCACTCGCTTCAAATCATGAGCCCGCCGGTTTCTCAACATGACCACCGAACTCGTAGCGTAAGGCCGAGAGCAGCTTATCGGCGAAGTCGGACTCGCCCCGCGAGTAGAATCGCTCGAAGAGCGCGGTGGTCAAGACGGGGGCCGGCACGGCCTCGTCGATGGCGGCCTTGACGGTCCATCGCCCCTCGCCGGAGTCCGACACCCGCCCTGAGAACTTCGCGAGGGCCGGATCCTTGAGCAGGGCGGACGCCGTCAGGTCGAGCAGCCATGAGGAGATCACGCTCCCCCGCCGCCAGACCTCGGCCACGTCGCGGACATTGATGTCGTATTGATAGTGCTCAGGATTGCGCAGGGGGGTCGTCTCGGCATCGACTTCATGATGGCGTTTGCCGATATTCGCATGATTCAGAATCGCCATGCCCTCGGCATAGGCGGCCATGATCCCGTACTCGATCCCGTTGTGGACCATCTTGACGAAATGCCCCGCGCCGCTAGGCCCGCAGTGGAGATAGCCGTGCTCGGCGGTCCCCCCCAGCGCCTCGCGTCCCGGAGTGCTCGGCACCGAGTCGATCGGCGGGGCCAGCGTCCGGAAAATCGGATCGAGGTGGGACACGACCGGCGATTCGCCACCGATCATCATGCAGTAGCCCCGCTCCAAGCCCCAGACTCCGCCGCTGGTGCCGACGTCGACGTAGTGCAAACCCTCGGCTTTCAGCTCACCGGCGCGGCGGATGTCGTCAATGTAGTAGGAGTTGCCGCCATCGATCACGATGTCTCCCGCTTCCAGGAGCGGCACGAGCTCCTGAAGGGTCTTGTCAACGACCGCGGCGGGGACCATCAGCCAGACCACGCGCGGCTGGTCCAACGTCTTGACGAACTCAGGGAGCGAAGCCGTGCCCGTCGCCCCTTCCTTGACGACCGCCGCCACGGCGTCGGGGAAAACGTCGAAGGCCACGCAATGGTGGCCGCCGGTAATGAGCCGGCGGACCATGTTCGACCCCATCCGACCCAGTCCGATCATTCCGAGCTGCATCGACCTCTCCTTTGGCTTCGGTTCGGTTCGGTACGCCTCTCGCTTCGTCACGGACCACCAAGAGCGGCTACGAAGTCCCTTTGAGTCGCCGGTAGCGGCGGATCAAGTGGTTGGTCGAGCTGTCGTGAGCGAGCGCGGGCTCCGTTTCACTCGCTAGCTCCGGAATGATCCGCATGGCCAGCACCTTGCCAAGCTCGACCCCCCACTGGTCGAACGAGTCGATGTCCCAGATCACCCCCTGGGCGAACACCATGTGCTCGTAGAGCGTGATCAAGCTCCCCAGAATTTCGGGGGTCAGCCGATCGGCCAGGATCACGTTCGTGGGCCGGTTCCCCTCAAAGGTGCGGTGCGGCACGAGCCAATCCGGCGTCCCTTCGGCCTTGACCTGTTCGGCCGTCTTCCCGAAAGCCAAGGCTTCGGCCTGTGCGAAAACATTCGACATCAAGATGTCGTGATGTTCTCCCAGGGGGTTGAGGGACTGGCAGAACCCAATCAGGTCGCACGGGATCAGGCGCGTCCCCTGGTGAATGAGCTGGTAGAACGAGTGCTGGCCGTTGGTCCCGGGCTCACCCCAGTAGACAGGGCCGGTGGCATAGTCCACCGTCGCCCCCTCAAGCGTGACGTGCTTGCCGTTGCTCTCCATCGTCAACTGCTGAAGATAGGCGGGGAACCGCTTCAAATACTGGTCGTAAGGGAGGACGGCAACCGTCTCCGCTCCGAAGAAGTCGGTATACCAGATCCCGAGCAGGCCGAGCAGAACCGGCAGGTTGCGCTCGAATGGAGTCGTGCGGAAGTGCTCATCCATCGCGTGGGAGCCGGCGAGCATCGCGCGAAAGTTGTCGGGGCCGATCGCGATCATCGTCGACAGGCCGATCGCCGACTCCATCGAGTAACGGCCGCCGACCCAGTCCCAGAAGCCGAACATGTTTGCGGTGTCGATGCCGAACGCTTCGACCGCCTTGGCGTTGGTGGAGACCGCGACAAAGTGCTTGGCGATCGCCTCCTCGTCGCGGAGCACGGCCAAAGACCAGGCGCGGGCCGTCTGGGCGTTGGTCATCGTCTCCAGAGTTGTGAATGTCTTTGAGGCGACAATAAAGAGCGTCTCGGCCGGGTCGAGGTCGCTCGTGGCCTCGGCGAAGTCGGTCCCATCGACATTGGAGACGAACCGGAGGGTCAAGGAGCGATCGCTGTAGTGCTTGAGCGCCTCGTAGGCCATGACCGGCCCGAGGTCGGAACCGCCGATCCCGATGTTGACGACGTTCTTGATCCGCTTCCCCGTCGCCCCCCTCCAGACTCCGCTGCGGACCCGCTGGGAGAATTCGGCCATGCGGTCGAGCACGGCATGAACCTCGGGCACGACGTCCTTGCCATCGAGGTGGATCGACTCCCCCTGCGGAGCGCGAAGGGCAACGTGAAGCACTGCGCGTTGCTCGGTGACGTTGATCTTTTCGCCTTGGAACATCGCCTCGATACGCTCGGCGAGCCGGGCCTCTTGAGCCAACCGGAGCAGGAGCGTGAGCGTCTCGTCGGTGACCCGGTTCTTCGAATAGTCGAGGTAGAGTCCCACCGCCTCGAGAGAGAGCCGTTCGCCCCGCCCAGGATCGTCGGCAAACAACTGGCTCAAATGCAGGCCGCGGACCTGCTGATAGTGGGCTTCGAGCGCTCTCCAGACCGGGAGCCGAGTCGCTGGCACGCCTGCTGTCGTCATCAGTCAGTCTCCAATCGCCGTCGGCCTACTTCTTTTTTTTCGTCGGGGACGGGCGAGCGATCCGGATGCAAAAGTGGACGGAGGACGGTTGACCGGCGTCCTTTTTCCGAGACAGATCCGTTCCGCCCACGAATTCCGCGTTATTCCATGACTACATAATCGCGCCAAGGGGCCGCGGTCAACCGGGGCCTGGCGCAGGAGGATGCGAAGCCCTCAAGGACGCGTCATTTCGAAGACGGCAGAGGTCTGGGGACCGAACACGGTCCCCAGACGCCCGGTCGCAACGCGACTTGGGTCCAGGAAGATTGAGGAGGGGAGGGCAGGGGGAGGCGAACCGGCATCAAAGCCAGGAAAGACCCGGCTCGCCGGCCGTCGACTCGGTTTCCGGGCGAGGCTCGGGCGTCGACCCGACCTGGCGAGTCCAGGCGGCCGGATCGAGGCGTTCGAGCCGCCGAAGCGCCTGGCGCATCAAGGCTTCATCCACCTCATGGACGTCGACCGGGTCGCCGACACCACGGAGCATCGTCAGGGTCAGCCGTCCCCCCAGGTGCTGGCGGAACTCTTCCAACCCTTCGAACAGGGCCTCCCCCTCGCGAAGGGCAGGGTGTCCCAAGGGCAGGCCCAGGTCAGCCAGGCAGCGGAGCACTCGATCGGCCACCTCGGACGGCAGCCCGAGCGCCAGCGACGAATAGACGGTGTCGAGCGCCACACCAATCGCGACGGCCTCGCCGTGCCGCACCTGGAAGTCGGTCATCGCCTCCAGGCGGTGGGCCGACCAGTGGCCGAAGTCGAGCGGCCTCGCCTCGCGCGACTCAAACGGGTCGCCTCCTCGGGTGATGTGCCGACGATGCCACTCCGCCGATGCGCGGATGGCGGGCAAGGCCGCAGTCAGGTCGCGCTGGCGAATCCGAGCCGCCGTCGCGCACAACTCCGCGAACATCCCCGGATCCTTGAGCAAGGAGACCTTGACCGCTTCGGAGAAGCCGCAGACAAAGTCGCGATCGGGCAGTGTCGCGAGCAGCGCAGTGTCGTTGATGACGGCCCAGGGGACCGCGAAACTGCCGAGCCAGTTCTTCTTGCCGAACAGGTTGACCGCGTTCTTGACCCCCACGCCCGAATCGCCTTGGGCGAGCGTGGTGGTTGGTAAACGAACCAGCCGCAAGCCACGGTGTGCGATTGCGGCGGCGAAGCCGACCGCGTCCAGAACCGCGCCGCCGCCGACCACCACCACGTAACTCCGCCGGTCCAGCCCGGCGGCGTTGAAGACCTTGAGCATTCGCTCGAGGATGTGGATGTCGTTCTTGACCGCCTCGCCCCCTTCGACGACCTGCACGTTGCCGGCCAGTGTGATCCGGTCGGCATGGGCAGCGGCAAAGTCACGGAGCCGGTGCCGCAACTCGGGCTGGGCATTCGCCACGTGATCGTCGAGCCAGAACTGGACCCGGGCAGGCCGGTCGCCGGACGGCTCGAGCACGTCGGCCAGCACCCCTTGATCAGCGCCGAGCACGTCGTCGGTGAAATGGAGCCGATGGATGAAAGAGGGGGAGAAAGAGACCTCAGTGCGAACCGGCTCGATTTCGTAATCCATCGCGGCAAGACTTCCCGGGTAGGTGGCGGGAGCTCGTCGGGCCTTGGGTCGTTAACTGGCCGCGACGCGCGGGTGGGTACTGATGGTTCTCAAAGTATACAGGCGCGTCACGCCCCGGTCGAGACCCCAGAACCGAGCCCCGGAGAAAGGCCCCACGTCAAAAGAAACGGCCACCGGCCCTCGCGTTACCGCGTGGGCCGGTGGCCGGTCAATTCGACTTCCATTCAGAAAAAAAGAGCGGATCAACCTCCGCTCCATCTCAAACTCAAAGGCCGCTCAGGTCGGCCGCGATCACGCGGATCCCCTTCTTCAGGCCGAGCGACTTGACCATCTCGTCAGTCGCGGGCAACGTCATGCTCCGCTGGGGCGAGATGCTGATCCCGGCGAGGACCTTGGAGGAGTCGGCGTCGGTATCGCTCCCCTTACCCAGCACCGCGATTCCGTTCAGGATCAGCGGCGAGGCGTTCTCGATCTTGATCTTGTAGGTCGGCTTCCCCTTCGAGCGCGGGCCGGGCGAGAGCTGGGCCCGAACCATCCGGTCGAGGATCCCCTCGGCCAGACCGTCGGTCACTGCCGCCACGTTCAGCTCACCCGTCTTGGTTCGCGAGAGCGGCAGCGTGAACTTGCCCGCCGCCGCCCAAGAGCGAGCCGGACCGTCGCTGGTTGCTACCTGCACGGTGGCCTCGTCTCCATTGACCTGAACCTTGCAGGCCAACGCCGGGCCCTTCGGCTCCGCAGGAACGCCCGAGACCCCCTTCAGGCCCAGGACCGTCTTCTCTTTGAGCGCGTCTCTGAGTTCCTGAGCCGCCGACTCTCCGGCTGTCCCCTTGGCCACGATCTCGTACTGCAAGACCCCCGTCTCCTCGGCGGGAAGCGCCCCCAAGCCGTCGACGAAGGTGCGGGCCAGGGTCAGCTCATGGGTGTTGGCCCAAGACTTCGACATTCCCTCGATCGCGGCCCAATCGCGGCCGGACGCCACGTGCAACATGACCAACTGGGCGACGGCCTGAGGTGCCTTGTCCTCGGCCAATCGCTTCATCGCCCCCTGGACCCGGACATCATCGGTCAACTGGCTGATCTCGCCGAGGCGGAGCTTCTCCCCCTTGGCCGGCATCGTCATCGACTGATCCGCGTTCGGGTCCGACAGCCTGACCAAGCGCGTGGGCAGGTGCCGGGTCTGCTTGGGATTGAGCGCGGCGAAGGGGAGGCCGGTGGGAGGAACGGAACGCATGCCGCCGCCCATACCACCCATGCCGCCGCCCATACCACCCATGCCACCGCCCATACCACCCATGCCGCCGCCCATACCACCCATCATGCCGGACATGAGGGACTGCTGATCCCAGCTATCCCGCTCGCCGACCAGGGACATGATCAGCCGGCCCAGCATCATCATCCCCATCGAGGCGGGCATCGTTCCGCCGCCCATCATGCCACCGCCGCCGCCTCCCATACCACCGCCCATACCACCACCCATGCCACCGCCGCCCATACCTCCCATACCACCGCCCATACCTCCCATACCACCGCCCATACCGCCACCCATGCCACCGCCCATACCACCACCGCCCATGCCGCCCATGCCACCGAATTGGCCGGTAGCCCCTGAGGCGATCAGACCGGGGGGAAGGACGACCCGGAGCGGACGCTTGGTCTTGTTCGTGAGCGACAAGGTCATCCGGCCGTCGCCGCTGCCTTCAGCATCGACGGAAACATCGCCCTGTCGCACCGCATCGAAGAGGCTGACGGGCTTGGTTTCGGGGGAACTCGTCTGATCCTCGGCCTTGGCCGCGGGTTCAACCGCGACACTTTGCGTCGCCGAGACCGACAGACAGAACCCCGCAGCCAGGGCCGCCAAACGCCCGGGCGCAAAAAGAGCGAGTCGCATGAGGGGGAAAACCTTTCTGGTGCTCACCTGAGCACGTCGGAGAGTGAATATCCGGACAATTTTTCGTGAAAATCAAGAGGAAGCGAATCAACGTGCTCGATCGGATCCGGCTCAGGCTTACGAAAGGAAAAAGGCGAGAGCCGGAGGAACGCGAGAGGGAGGTCGCGATCAACCGGTCTTGGACGCCGGCCGACCGGAAGATATTCAGTACTCTCTGAAAAAGAAAAAAAGTGGGCTCTCAAGGTCATCCGTGGAGAACAGGCAAGCTCTCCCATCATCACAATCAAACCATTCGTTCGCGGACCAAGACCATTACTCCGGGAACGTCCGTGAGAACACCCCTGAGCTGAAGCCTACCCTACGAAACGCACGGGCCACTCATGAACGCGAACTCATTGGGCCTTCCCTGAGATCCCGGCTCGGAAAGACCACGGCCTACTTTTGATTCGATGTCGGCATGGGAGCATGAATCCGCTTGCGCCATGCGAGCATCCTGGCGTGAAGCTCCTTCACGCGATCAGGCATGGCTGAAGCCAGATCAGACGTTTCGCCCGCATCGTTTCGTATGTTATAGAGTTCAAGTTTGCCGGTTTCGAAGAACTCGACGAGTTTCCAGTCGCCCGACCGGATCGCGCCGACGGGGGTGGTTCGCCAGCTTCCCTTGCCCGCGCCAAGGTAGCCGGGGAAGTGCCAGTAGAGATCTTCACGCTCCCAAGGTTCCTGGCCGCCGCTGGTCAAGAGGCGGAGGTAGCTGGTCCCATCGAGGGGATCACTCTCGGGCGCCTTCCCTTCGGCCAGTTCGACCAGGGTGGGGTAGAGGTCCACGCTGTTGATCGCGCGATCGCAGACGGTGCCTGCGGGGATCTTGCCCGGCCAGCGAAAGAGGTAGGGGGCCCGGATCCCCCCCTCATAGAGCATGCCCTTGCCCCCACGCAACGGGGCGTTGTCGGTCACGGCACCCGCCTTGCCAATACCTTCTCGTTCATAGCCGCCGACCCCGCCGTTATCGCTCGAGAAGATGACCAGCGTGTCGTCGGAGAGTCCGAGTTCATCAAGCGTCTTGACCACGCGGCCGACGCTCTCATCGACGCTGGCGAGCATGGCGGCGTATGTGGGGTCATGATGCCCTCCGGCCGCCGCCTTTTCCGCAAACTTCTTGACCAGGTCTTTCTTCGCCTGATAAGGCGAATGCACACCGAAGTGAGGGAGGTAGAGGAAGAATGGCTCGTCTTTGTGGCGCGTGATGAAGTCGACCGCCTTGTCGGTCAGGAAATCGGCGAGGTAGGTACCGGCCGGGTAGGTCACCTCGGGGGCGGTCGTGAAGTCGAAGTGCTGGCCCATCGAGACGATCGCTTCGTCAAAGCCCCTGCGCCTGGGGTGATAGTCCCCTTGCTGACCGAGATGCCACTTGCCGAACATCCCCGTGGCATACCCCGCCGCCTGAAGCGTCTGGGCGATCGTCACCTTCCCCAACGGCAACCCCTGGGCATTGTCGACCGGCCGAAGCGGACGGCTCTTCCAGTCGAATCGATCAATCGAGCCGACGGTATAAATACCGGTTCGCGGCCCGTACTGACCGCTCATCAAGGCGGCTCGCGTCGGCTGGCAGTTGGGACCACACGTGTAGCCGTCGGTGAACTTCAGGCCTTGGGCAGCCAATTTATCAATGTGCGGAGTCTCGTAATAGCGACTCCCGTAGCAAGCGACGTCGGTAAAACCGAGATCGTCGGCGAGGATAAACACGATGTTCGGCTTCCGGTCCGCCGCCCAAACAGGCCGCGGCGCCTGGGCCATCGCGCTGAGCAACAGCAAGGCCACCAGCTCTCGAACGATGCTGCGGCTCATCCTGACCTCTCCCCATTCGCTAGAATCTCTGGCAAGCAGGCGAAACGAGTGCGATGATGCTAATCGGTGCGCGGATCCTCCGCCACCCGATCGCCCTCAAACGGCCCGCCGCCCCCTGGAGCGGTGCTCGACACGGGCCTAAGATCGAGTCCCGCGAGTGATATCCGCCCGCGAATCTCAAACTTGCTTGATCCCTCGCCTCGCGGAGTTCAGCAACCATGCCCAGGCCTCCCAAGACCCTCGTCCTGCTGCTTCCGGCGACCTGCCTCGTCGTGCTCCTGCCCTTGCTCTCGCTCCAGGCGCAGCAGCCATCCTCGCCCGGCGGGAACCAGCCGACCGCCAAGGACGTCATCAAGAGGATCGAGACGAAGAAAGAAACGGCCAAAGCCGCGAGCGATCCCATCGAGCGGATCAAAGAGGAAGGGCTGAAGCGGTCGCAGGTCATGGCGACCTTGAGCTACCTGACCGACGTGATCGGTCCCAGGCTCACCGGTTCGCCGGGGCTGACGCGTGCGAATGAGTGGACCCGGGACAAACTCTCCGGCTGGGGCCTGGAAAACGCTCACCTCGAGCCGTGGGGGCCCTTCGGACGCGGTTGGTCGCTCCAGCGGTTCTCAGCCCAGGTCGTCGAGCCCCACGCGATTCCGTTGATCGGCTACCCCAAGGCGTGGTCGCCCAGCCTCGAAGGCCCGCTCCTCGCCCCGGTCGTCTTCCTCGACGCCAAGTCGGAAGCCGACCTCACCAAATTCAAGGGAAAGCTCAAGGGAGCGATCGTACTAACCAGGCCGGCCCGCAGCCTCGACGCCCAGGTCGAGCCGCTCGCGACCCGGCTGTCGGACAGCGAGTTGCTCACGTTGGCCAATGCCAACGAGCCCAGCAGCGGGCGGAGTGAACGCCGCCGCGAGGCCCCCACGTTCGAGCGGAAAAAGTTCCAGTTCCTCATCGACGAAGCCGCCGCGCTGGCGGTCGAGCCCAGCCCGATCGGGGACGGCGGCACCCTGTTCGTCGCCGGGGCCAGTGTGCCCGGCCCCGCGACTTCGCCCACGCCCGGCTCCAACGCCAGGCGGCCCACCGCGTGGGACAAGGACTCGCCTCGGACCGTCCCTCAGGTCGTCCTCGCTACCGAACACTACAACCGCTTGGTCCGCATGATCGGCCAAGGTGAGTCACTCAAGATGGCCGTCGACCTGTCCGTCCAGTTTCATGATGACGACCTGATGGGATACAACACGATCGCCGAGTTCCCCGGCACCGACCTGAAACATGAGGTCGTCATGCTCGGCGGCCACCTCGACTCATGGCACAGCGCCACCGGCGCCACCGACAACGCGGCCGGCGTCGCGGTGGCCATGGAGGCCGTTCGCATCCTCAAAACCCTCAACCTGCAACCGCGTAGGACCGTCCGGATCGCCCTCTGGACCGGCGAAGAGCAGGGGCTCCGAGGCTCGCAGGCCTATGCCTCCAAGCACTTCAGCAATGGCGACAACCCCGCCGGATTCGGTCGCTCCGGCGGTTCGGAGATCGAGAAAAATAAGGACAAGGACAAAAAGTCCGAGGCCGACTCAGTACCGAACCCTGAGTTCGACTCGTTCTCGGGCTACTTCAACCTCGACAACGGGACGGGGAAAATCCGAGGGGTCTACCTCCAAGGCAACGAGGCGGTGCGGCCGATCTTCCGCAAGTGGCTCCAGCCCTTCCGAGAGATGGGAGCCGCAACCCTCTCCCCCGCCAATACCGGGGGCACCGACCACCTCGCGTTCGACAGCCTCGGCTTGCCCGGCTTCCAGTTCATCCAAGACCCCGTCGAATATTCGACCCGAACCCACCACTCGAACCAGGACGTGTTCGACCGCATCCAGGCCGACGACATGAAGCAGGCCTCGGTCATCATGGCCGCGTTCGTCTACAATACCGCCATGCAGGACGAAAAACTCCCGCGCAAACCGAAGCCCAAGCGAGAGTCACCCACACTCGCCACGAACCCCGGCCGTGACGCGGCTCCCACTCCCTCATCATCAACAGCAGGTGCCGGCACCTCGTCCCCTTAACGCACTGGGCACGGCCCGCCTGCTTCAGAAGAAAATCGCAAAAACATAGGGGAAGACGAGCGCCTTGTTGCCCCTCTTCCCCCAAGCCGATTCCACGGAAATCCCCGAGAGAAATTCATCGCCTTGTCCCACAGATCCGAGAAAGGTAAAATCATTGTTGCATCGACGGCCGGCGTATGCGCCTCGTCGAGGAGAAGCGTCGGATCGTCTGACCGCTCAACGGTTTTCTTTCTTTGGTTCCTCGATTCCTCCGCGTTCGCTGCCGCCGGATTCCGGTGGATCATGTCAAACGGTCGGTGGTCGCTCCTGCCTCTGATATAGGCAGACCCGGCTCCGCTGCCTTTGGCTCCCGAGGAGAATCCAGCCTCCGTCATGGAAAGCCATTCGATGCGGCCCCCCCAGCCCTTGGTGATCCCATTCCCTCGTTTCGGTCTCGCTCTCGCCTGGCTGCTGGCGATCGTGCTAGCCCCGCGTATGGCCACGGCGGCCGAAGAGAGCAACAGCGGCGAACAGATCTACCTGCGCCAGTGTGCGTCGTGTCACGGGGCGAAGGGGGAGGGGACGCCCCAAGATTATCCGCATCCGCTGGTTGGGGATCGGACCTTGCCCCGGCTCGCCAGCTACATCGCCAAGTCGATGCCCGAGGACGACCCTGGATCGTGCGTGGGGGAGGATGCCGAGAAGGTCGCGGCCTACATTCACGAAGCCTTCTATTCGAAGACAGCCCAAGCCCGAGCCAAGCCACCCCGGATCGAGCTTGCCCACCTCACCGTGCGGCAATACCGCAACGCGGTGGCCGACCTCCTTGGGGGTTTCCGCGAGCCCGGCCAGTGGGGCGGCGATCGCCGTGGTTTGCAGGGGGACTACTTCAAGTCGAAGCAGATCCACAACGACGGGGTCATCAGCCGGGTCGATCCCGTCGTCCGGTTCCAATTCGCCAAGTCGAGCCCCGACCCCGAAAAGATCGACCCCAAGGAATTCTCGATCCGCTGGCAGGGGTCGGTCCTCGCTCCCGAGACGGGGGAGTATGAATTTATCGTCAAGACTGAGAACAGCTTTCGGTTGTGGGTCAACGACCTCAAACAGCAGCCGCTGATCGACGCCTACGTCAAGTCGGGCAGCGACACCGAATACCGCGGTTCGATCCGCCTGCTGGCCGGGCGCGCCTATCCGTTGCGGCTCGAGTACTTCAAAGCGGCCACCCAAGGGGTCAAGAAGGACGACAAGAAGGCGGAAGAAAAGCCGGCGTCGATCGCCCTCGAATGGGCCCTGCCGCATCGCGTCGCCGAGGTCATTCCCGAGCACAACCTCTCTCCCAGCGTGCTCCCCGAGTCGTTCGTCCTGGCGAGCCCGTTTCCGCCCGACGACCGCAGCGTCGGCTACGAGCGCGGGTCGTCGGTCTCCAAGGAGTGGGAGCAGGCCACCACCGACGCCGCGATCGAGGTTGCCGACTATGTCGTGGCCCGTCTTCGCGCGTTGACCGGGGTCAGAGAGAACGACCCGGACCGAGAGCCTCGCCTCCGCGCATTCTGCCTTCGATTCACGGAGCGCGCCTTTCGCCGCCCGCTGACGGACGACCAGCGCGAGCTCTACGTCGAGCGCCAGTTCAAGGATGTCCGCGACTTCGATACGGCCGTCAAACGGGTCGTACTGCTCACCCTCAAGTCGCCCCGATTCCTTTACCGTGAGGTGGGAGGGGAGGGGGACGCCTATGACGCGGCCTCCCGAATCGCGTTCGGCCTCTGGGACTCGCTCCCCGACAAGCCGCTCCTGCAAGCCGCTGCGGACGGCCAGCTCAAAACCGCCGACCAGGTGGCCCGCCAGGCGGAACGCATGGTCGCCGACCCGCGATGCCGCGCGAAGCTCCGCGACTTCTTCTTTCAGTGGCTGAAGGTCGAGCAGATCCCCGACCTGGCGAAGGATCCCAAGCAATTCGCCGAATTCGACCAGGCCATGGCCTCGGACCTGCGAACCTCGCTCGACCTGCTCCTGGAAGACCTGGTCTGGAGCGAGTCCTCCGACTTCCGCCAGCTCCTGCTCACCGACTCGCTCTACCTCAACGGCCGGCTGGCCCAGTTCTACGGCGCCGACCTTCCGACCGACGCCCCCTTCCAGAAGGTTACTCCGGAACCGCGCGAGCGGGCGGGCGTCTTGACCCACCCCTACTTGATGACGAGTTTCGCCTACACGGCGACGAGCTCGCCGATCCATCGGGGCGTATTCCTTGCTCGGAGCGTCCTCGGCCTGTCTCTACGGCCGCCGCCCGAGGCTTTCCCGCCGCTCTCGCCCGACCTTCATCCCCAGTTGAGCACCCGCGAACGGGTGGCCCTGCAAACCAGCCCCGAGTCGTGCCAGGCCTGCCATGCGATGATCAACCCGCTCGGATTCACCCTGGAGCCGTTCGACGCCGTCGGCCGGTTCCGCCGCGAAGAGAACGGGCGGTCGATCGACGCAACGGGGGCGTACCAAACGCGCACCGGGGAACTGGTCAAATTCGCCGGTGCCCGCGACCTGGCGACCTTCCTGGCCAGCAGCCCGGAGACGCACAACGCCTTCATCGAACAGCTCTTCCACCACATCGTCAAACAACCGGTCCGCGCATTCGGGTCGCATGAGCTCGAAGACCTGCGGACATCGTTTGCCGAAGGGAATTTCAATATCCGCAAGCTTGTTGTCAAGGTCGTGGCCGACACCGCCTTGACCCCGCGACACACCAAACCGTAGTCGGAAAGTGTAGCCGGATTTCTGTTCTTGCTCGATTCGTCATCCCATCAGCCCGGATTCGTTTCGCTGGCTTTCTTCAGGAGAAATGACGTGGCCCAGAGATCGACACGACGCGAGTTCATTCGCGACCTCGGCATTGGCGCAGCGTCCCTCCCGTTCATCCTGAATTTACCGAGCCTCGGCTTCGCGAACCAAGCGAAGCGCAAGCAACGGCTGGTCATTCTCTTCAGTCCGAACGGCGTCGTCCCCTCGACGTTCTGGCCCGACGACGCGGGTGAGTCGTTCACCTTCAAGGAGAGCATGGCCCCCCTGGAAGCATTCCGCAAGCAGACCCTGATCCTTCGCGGCGTCTGCGACAAGGTTCGCGGCGACGGCGACAGCCACATGCGCGGAATCGGCTGCCTCCTGACGGGAACCGAGTTGTTCCCCGGCAATATCCAAGGGGGGTCGGACACCCCGGCCGGCTGGTCGAGCGGGATTTCGATCGATCAAGAGATCAAGAATCATCTCCAAAAGACGCCCGACTCGCGGACCCGGTTCGGCTCGCTCGAGTTCGGTGTCATGGTGCCCGACCGCGCGGACACATGGACCCGGATGGTCTACACCGGCCCGAACAAGCCCGTCACGCCGATCGACGACCCGTACCAGATGTTCGCCAAGCTGTACGGACAAATGAAGGATCGCGAGAGCCTCAAGAGCATCCTCGACGCGCTCGGCGACGATCTGGGCAAGGTCCGCTCGGTTGTCAGTGCCGAGGACCGGCACCTGCTCGAGGAGCACGCGACCTTCGTCCGCGAGATGGAGAACGAGCTCAAGTCGAGCAAGAACGAGGATCTCGGCCACGCGGTCCCCGAGCTCGAGCCGGGGGTCAAGGAAGAGAACGACGAGATCCCTCGGATCAGCAAGATGCAGATCGACCTGATGGTCAACAGTTTCGCATCCGACTTTGCCCGCGTGGCCACCCTGCAATACACCAACTCGGTGGGCGGGGCGAAAATGCGCTGGCTGAAGGTGGACGAGGGGCACCACGAGCTCTCGCACGAGCCGGACAGCAACACCAGCGCCCAGGAAAAGCTGACACGGATCAACACCTGGTATTGCGAACAACTGGTCTATCTCGCGAAACGGCTCGCCGACACGCCCGAGCCGGGCGGGCAGGGGAGCCTGCTCGACAACACGCTCATCGTCTGGACCAACGAGCTGGGCAAGGGGAATTCGCATACCCTCGACAACATCCCGTTCGTACTCGTCGGCAACGGTCTCGACTTCCGGATGGGCCGATCGCTCCAGTACAAGAAGGTGCCCCACAACCGGCTCCTGATGGCGTTGGCCCACGGCATGGGCCATCGGATCGACAAGTTCGGCAACCCGAACTTCTGCAATGACGGGGTGCTGCACGACTTGACCTGAGCGAAAAGCCAGGGGAGGTACGCTCCCTGACTTCCGCGTCGAGCCATGACCACTTGGAGCCAGATCAGAGAAGCAGGGAGTTGACGCTCCCTGCTTACCTTTCTGGCGAGCGAGGCTCTCTCTCCGGTCTGCTCCAGCCTGCAATTTCAAATCCCCGCCGGTTTCCCCAACCCCCTTTCCTTTAAACTAGTTACGGCAAATCCCTACGGAGTCCACCAGGGGATACCGAAAAAATTCTGGGACCGAGCAATCCGACTGTTGTCATACTTCATAGAGTGACCAGTGCGGCGGGTGGGTCCCATCACAATGGATTCAGCACAGCTCGGACGCTTGATCGATCGTTTGGCCGGACCGCTGGAGCTTTACGCTCGCCAGTGGTGCGATACGCCCGAGGATGTCGTCCAGGAAGCGTTCATGAAGCTGGCATCTCAGCGTAAGCCGCTTCTCTCGCTCGATGCCTGGCTGTTCCGGACGGTCCGCAACGGCGCGATCAACGCCAAAATCGCCAGCTATCGCCGGAAACGGCACGAAGCGGAGGCCGCGGCCAAGGGTCCCGCTTGGTTCGAGGCCGATCCGTTGGCGTTGGGTCGGAGAGCGACCGCCGTGGATCCCGAGCTCGCTCAGTCGGCGCTTGCGGCGTTGCCCATCGCGCAGCGTGAAGTCATCGTGGCCCATCTCTGGGGGGCCTTATCCTTCGAACAGATCGCCGACCTTGCCGGAACCTCGGCGAGCTCGGCTCACCGCCTCTATCACGCGGGCCTGACAGCCCTGCGAGAACGGCTGGGGATCCCATGTCGTACGACGAGCACAACGCGGTCGATCCCGGGTTGAACGCGATCGAAAATGCCCTCGGCGCGCTGACACCGTCGCGCAGCCGCCTCGATCGCGATCGCCTGATGTTTCGCGCCGGGCAGGTCTCGGCTCGGCCTACCCCGATTGGCAAGCGGCTCTGGATTGCGGTCGCCGCCGGCACCGGGCTGATCGCCCTGGGGGAGGCGGCCATGCTCGCGCACCGGCCCGCTCCGCAGATCATCGAGAAGGTGATCGTCGTCCGGGACCGGGAGCAGCCGGTCGTTGGCGACACCCCCACCACCGAGCCGATCGTCGCCCAAGCGTCTGCGTTCCGCGGCTTCGGAGACTCTCCTTCGTTCGGGCCGACCGCCTACGAGCGGCTGAACTCGCAAGTATTCCGCTACGGACTCGACGGCCTTCCCACTCCGCCGTCGCCCCGAGCAAACGCCGATAGCAACAAGCCGTTGCCCCCCCTCACGCGTCAACTGTGGCAAGAAGAACTCCTGAAAACCCTCGAACCTGGAGCCCCCTCGTGAGACGAACATTCGCTCTGCTTGCCCTGGCTTCGGCCATGGGACCGCTGGCTGCCCCAGCCCCGGCTCAATCGCCTCCCGCCCCTCCTCCGACCGTAATCACCCTGTGGCCGGCCGCCGCGCCACGGCCTGCCCTGAAGTACCGGCTTGTGCCCGAGAGCCGCACGCTCGTGCCGGGCAACGCCGCGATCTTCTACCACCGCGCCATCCAGATGGTGCTCGATACCCGGGCGCGGTCAGCCGATGCCCCGAAGAAGGAACCGGGAATGCCCTCCGAGTCGATCGACGAGCGGATCTCCCGCTGGGGGACCGTCCCGCTCGATGAGTTCCCACGCGACGAGGCAAGGAAAGGACTCGAGCCGTTCCAACGGGTCCTGAACGAGATCGAACTCGGGGCGATCCGCTCGACCTGCGACTGGGAATTTGACCTGCGCAAGGAAGGCATCAGTCTCTTGCTCCCCGAGATCCAGGAAATGCGCTCCCTGGCAAGACTGGTGAAGGTCCGGGCCCGCCTGGAAATCGTCGACGGCAAGACCGACGAGGCGATGCATTGGATCCAGGTTGGCCTGGTCATGGGACGGCAGGTCAGCCAAGGACCGTTCGCGATCCAGGCGTTGGTCGGCGTCGCGATCGACGCGGTGATGACCGGCAGCCTCATCGACTTGATCCAGGCGCCGGGCACCCCCAGCTTGTTCTGGGCCCTGGCCGACCGACCCCAGCCCTTCATCGACCTGAGGCCGGCCCTGGAGGGCGAACGCTACATCCTCGAAAGGGAATTACCCGAGCTGAACCAGCTCGATCGGGGGGTCTGGAGCCTCGACCAGGCGCAACGGTTCACCAGCGAGTTGCAGAGCAAGCTCTTCAGCTTCGTATCGGGCGGGCCGAGCTCCGGCGCCAATAACATCTCCAGCTCAGCGCGCCAGCTCGGCATCGCCGCAATGGCTGCCAAAATCTATCCCAAGGCCAAGCAGGCCTTGATTGCGGAGGGGCGCCCCGAAGCGGAGGTTGAGGCGATGCCCGTCGTGCAGGCCGCCTCGCTCTATAGTTTTCAAGAATACAGGAGGCTCCGGGACGAAAGTTATAAGTGGATGAATCTTCCCTACTGGCAGTCGTTCGGCCGGGCCGACCAGGTGATCTCACACTCCATGGAGGACAAGCTCGCCAACCCGATGCTCACGATGTTCCAGATGCTCGCCCCGGCCCTCAACTCGGCCCGCATCGCCGCAATCAGGATCGATCGACAGTTCAACGCACTCGAATGTGTCGAAGCGATCCGGCTGTACGTTTACGCCCATCCAGGTAAGCTCCCCGCAAGCCTCGAAGAGATCACCGACGCCCCTGTGCCACGCGATCCCGCGACAGGCCAGTCCTTCGTCTACCAGGTTCATGGCGACACGGCCACCCTGACGGCCCCCGTCCCCCCCGGCGGCCCGAACCATCCCTCCTATACGATTGATTATCTGCTGAAACTGGCCCATTGATTGATCGCCCCCTCTTCCCGTTCCCGAGGAGAACCGCCCATGATGTTTTCCACCCCCTTGATTGTGCTTCTGGCTATCGGAGCACCGCCGCCCGAAGCTGAGGGAGCCGCCAAGGCCGCCGCCATCGCCCCTTTCCTCGGTGACGAGGTGGCCGCGGTCGCCCACTTTGACCTTGCCAGGCTGAACGTCCAGAGCTTTGTCCGTAGTGTGGCCGGCACCTTGGCCGACGAAGAGGATATCAGCCTGCACACAAAAACGATCAGCGACTGGGTCGATGCCCTGCGGAAGGCCGGAACCAAAGACCTATTCCTGCTGGTCGACCCGTCCGACCTCCCAGGCGTACCAATCCTGGTGGTGCCACTGAGCGACGCAACCGATGGCCGCGCAGTGGCAAAAGTTCTCGCGAAAGGCGGACCGCGAACACCGGGCCGCTGGCCAAACAGCGAGACGATCCGAGGTGCCCTGGTCGCCGGCCCTGCCGCCGCCCTGACCCGAATTCGCGAAGCCAAACCCGAGGCTCGCCCCGACATCGCGACCGCTCTCACGGCCGGAGGCAACGCTGTGGTCCAGATCGCCATCGTGCCAAGCACCACGCAGCGCCGGGCGATCGAAGAGAGCATGCCAAATCTCCCGCCCGAACTCGGCGGGGCCCCGATCACAGCGCTCTCCCGTGGCCTCCGCTGGGCCTCGCTCGCGATCGCGTCTGATCCCAAGCCAGCCTTCCACGCCATCGTGCAGGCACAGGACGCCGACGCGGCCAAGTCGCTTCGGAAGATCGCTCAGGACGGATTCAAACTCCTCGCCCAGAACGCTCAGGCCGACCCCGGATTGACCGAGGTGATCAAAACGCTCGGCCAGACCACGCCCCAGATCCAAGGGGATCGGATCATCCTCGAGGCCGACCTGGAGAAAACAGCCGCGCTGATCGCCGTGCCGATCCGCAAGGTACGCGAGGCGGCCCGCCGTTCCCAGTGCGTCAACAACCTGAAGCAGATCGGCCTGGCGATGCACAACTATCACGCGACTTATAATTCATTCCCGCCCGCCTACAGCACAAGCAAGGACGACAAGCCCCTCCTGAGCTGGCGCGTCCACATCCTGCCCTATCTCGAACAGAAGTCACTCTACGACCAATTCAAGCTCGACGAACCCTGGGACAGCCCGCACAACAAGGCCCTGATCTCTCGGATGCCAACCGTATACACCTGCCCCAGCAGCAGTGGGAAACTCGCGAAGGAAGGCAAGACGTCGTATCTCACGCCTCGTGGCCCCTCCACAATTTTCCCAGGCGCGACGGGGGTCAAGATCCAGGAGATCACCGACGGCACCTCGAACACCATCCTCGTCATTGACGCCAACGACGACGCCGCCGTGACCTGGACCAAACCGGACGACTGGGAAGTTCCCACACCGTTCACGACCAAGGGCCTCTTCGGCCATCACCCGAACGGCACGAGCTTCGGATTCGCCGACGGTTCGGTCCGATTCCTCCGCGACACGCTCGCCCCCCATGTCATCCTGAAGCTCTTGAGCCGTAACGGGAGTGAAGTCATCTCATCGGACGACCTGTAAGCGCAACGCCAACCCATCCAAACGTCGTTCTCCCCTTGCCTGGCCCTTTCCCGAAGCGATAATAGGGGCAGAGTCGACCGCTCCGGGAAAGGCCCCTGATCGTGACATCTCTCGGTCGAACCGAATCCTCCATCCCAAAAGGGCGGAGGATTCGCCCCCCCAAGCGGTCCAATCCATCACTCACGCAAAGCACGAGGCGCAACCGCCATGGGATCGGATCCAACCCGAAGAGCATTCCTGCGGAATACAACCGTCACGGCGGCGGCCCTGACCTCGCTGGCCTCAACGCGCCCAGCCAACGCCACGGCGGCCGATTCCCCGGAAGCCGTCCCTTACGTGTGCGTGACCTGCGGCTCCCAGTTCACCGAATCCTCCAGGCCCCCCGAACGCTGCCCCGTCTGCGAAGACGAGCGGCAGTACGTGAACCCCGACGGCCAGGAGTGGAAAACCCTCGACCAGATTCAATCAACGCACAAGAACACGATCAAGCAAGAAGAAGAACATCTCTACTCAATCAACACCGTGCCGAAGTTCAGCATCGGCCAGCGTGCCTTCCTGATCCAGACCCCGCAAGGAAACGTCCTCTGGGATTGCGTCTCGCTCATTGACGACGCGACGATCGCACGGATCAAGGAACTGGGCGGGATCGCCGAGATCGCGATTTCCCATCCCCATTATTACACGACGATGGTCGAGTGGAGCCGTGCCTTCGGCGATGTCCCCATCCACATCCACGAGGCGGAACGCTCTTGGGTGATGCGTCCCGACCCTTGCATTCGCTTCTGGAAAGGCGAGGCGCTCAAGCTTCGCGGCGGCTTATTCGACCTGGTCCGCACCGGCGGCCATTTCGAGGGGTATCAGGTCCTCCATTGGCCCGCCGGGGCCGGCGGCCTCGGCGCCTTGATGGCAGGCGACCAGCCGCAGATCTGCATGGACCCGAAGCAGGTCAGTTTCATGTACAGCTACCCCAACTTCATCCCCTTGAATGCGTCTGCGATCCGCCATGTCGTCGAATGCCTCGAACCGCTCGCCTACGACCGAATCTACGGCGCCTTCGTCGTTCGTGGCAAAGGAGTCATCACAACAGGCGGCAAAGCGGTCGTCCGCCGTTCCGCCGACCGCTACCTGAAGGCAATCCAGAGCTGAAAGCAACGAGGCAAAGACGGACGATATCGAACGCCAGAAAAGTCTTGCACGGAGAACTCTTCCGATAACCTGGCTCGTGCAACCGCGAAAGAACGGCAAAACACGTGCATCGCTTTTCTTGATCCTCGATAAATCCAAAGGGGCTGGGATCTCGCTGACGAGATTCCAGCCCCTTTGGATTGAGATCTTGAAGGGTGCACAACGAGCAGGCTTGGAACAGGGCGTTCACACTCGCTGCCTGCTCTAACGGCAGCAAGCAAAGGACAAGGAGAACGAACTCCCGTTCGCAATTGGTAAGGTCGCGGGGTAGGGCTGGTGAATGATTCTACCCTAAACAGTACTTTCCCGGAAACGATACAGCCTGACTGTACGCCCGCATCGCATTGAAAGGGGCATCTCCTGAGCGGATTTTGATGGGTGCTTACGACCCCATCGAGTCCCACTCGGAGATGCCCCAATGACCGACGCTACGTTGCTCTGGTCGATCTGGCAAGGCCTCCTCCAACGGTTCCACTTCGCCTTCACAAAACCCTGATTTCGCCGATTCGCCGAATGGATCACGGCCCTGGCCCTCAACGTCGAGGAGCACACCGTCACCCAGTGCGTCATCGCCATCGAACGGCCCGACGACTGGAAGGGACTGGAGAGCTTCGCCGAGTACGGCGCCTGGCACACCCGCAGGGTCACCGTCGCCCTGACCCGCTCGATCGAGAAGGCCCCGGGGCGGATCTGGCACGGCTTCCACATCTCGGCCGTCGATGACACCAAGGTCCATCGCTCCGGGGCGAACGTCTGGGGCACCTGCACCTTCCACGAGTCCACCGCGCGCTGCCCCAACCGGGCGACCACCGTCCGGGCCCACAACTGGGTCGTCCTCGGAGCCCTACTCCACGAACCACAGCGGCCGGCCTGGTTCCTGCCGATCTCCGGGCGTCTCTACTTCCACAAGGCGCAACTGCCCGATCGCCCCGGGACCAACGGAGGCAAGGAGGTCTTCCGCACCAAGTGCGAGTTGGCCGTCGAGTTGGTGCACGAGCAGGCCGAGACGACCGGGGCCGGCATCTGGCCGGCTTCGCGCTGAAGAGCGTGGTCCGGCCCCTGATCGCCCCCGAGGAGGGGTGGCCGCGAGGCGAGATCCTCACGCGACTGCGGCACGATGCCCGGGTCCATGCTCTGCCGCCGGAGCGCCG
Organism: Singulisphaera acidiphila DSM 18658; assembly: GCF_000242455.2. Lineage (GTDB taxonomy): Bacteria > Planctomycetota > Planctomycetia > Isosphaerales > Isosphaeraceae > Singulisphaera > Singulisphaera acidiphila. The sequence goes on along the minus strand of NC_019892.1, from coordinate 1,169,588 downwards.
CCAGGGCCAACGGGGACCGACCCCGAAGTGGGGCAGGAAGCTCCCCCCGCCCCGACAGGGGGGACGATGGTCCGGGCCGTGGCGTGAGGCCGAGACGTACATCTACGGCCGGAGGCGGAAGGTCCGATGGAAGGAGGTGGTGGGCTTGTGGCGTGTCGCCGAGTCTGATGTGCCTGTGAAGCTGGTTGTGGCCGAGGTGGCCGGTTACAAGAAGCGGTTCACGCTGGTCGGCTCAGCCTTGGAATTGACTGGCTTGGAGATGGTGGAATTGTTCGCGGCTCGCTTCCGCCAAGAGGACGGATTCCGCGACCTGAAGCAGCGTCTGGGCTGGGAGGAGTGCCGGGCCTGGACGAAGAACCCGATCGAGCGGACAAGCCAGGCGCAATGGGTGACGCTGAGCCTGCTGCGTCTGACGCAATTCGCGCTGGAATCGGCGGGTGAGGTGGATTGGTGGTACCGTCCGCCGTGGCGTCGGAAGAAGGACCGTCCCAGCGTGCTGGACGTGGAGCGTCTGCTGAGGCGGCACCGGGGGGAAATCCAGCGATTCCTCGCGGAATGGCTGGGAGATGAGGAAGAAGCGGCCTGACGCGTCGACGGGTTGCGCAGTCGCATGCAAATACGATAGGCGAATCACGCCCGCTGCAGGGAATCCAGGCCCCGACGACCGCCTGACGGTGTTGGGAGTGCGGTGTCGCTACGCACAGGCCGGCGGTGTATACAGAAATCCGGGGAAACTACTGATTAGCGAGAAGTGTCGGAATTAATGCTCCACCCAGGCAGGGTCTCTAGCTCTCTAGTGATGTTTTGCTTTTCTTCTCGCATACCGTGCCAGCTTACGGTAGATAATCAGGTGGACAAAAAAAAACTGCGGCATCCAGATCTTTTGTGTATTCAACACATTTTAGGAGAAAAAAAAATAAGAAGACATCGTCACCGTTTCACCCCTGGTCTTGAATTTGACCGTCTGGAGGCTCGGGCCATGCTCGATGGCTCTGGCGACGACCTCCCCGACCAGGAGTTCCAGTCGCTCTACGACCAAGTCGATTCGGCGATCCCAATGTCGCTGCCCGGCGTGCGCGTTAATATCGAGACATATCAGATGCAGAATCACCAAGATCTCATCGATATCATTGAGCGGTGTCGGACGGAGTTCAACATGGGGGTCGACGCCGAGATCCAGTTGGAGCAGGATCATATCGTGGCGATGAACGGGTACAAGGCGCAGATACTCACACTCACCAGCCAGTGGCCAGCCGGGTGGATGGATGGGCCTCTGTACACACCTAACGCCAGGATCATGCTCCAGGGCCTCTACGAGATCAACGTCGCGATCACGAATGCCCAGAACTCAATAACCCATCTTCAGAACGAGAAGGCGGCGAAAAATCAACTGATCGACGAAATCGAGGCGGATATCTGGTCCATTCTCTTTGATACGAGTGAGCAAGACGCGAACGGCAACCCGATCTATGTCACGTACTACTCGAACTATTCCGTCGAGATTGTCGCCTGATCGGAGGATTATCCAATGCGATTTCGCGTCTCGCTTCGCTTGCTCATGGTCCTGGTCGCGCTGGCCGCGCTGGGCGTCGGGCCTATCTATCGCTATACCCAGACGCTCTGGCAAAGGTCGCGAGACTACGCCGAGTCCGCCAAGATTTCCGCCCTGTCGGAAAAGATCCATTTGACCAGAGCGAAAACGCCCCGATTTGGCCCTCTCGAGAAGGAGGCTGCGAGGGAGTTGGCGGACTGGCACGCGAAGCGGAGCGCCAAATACAAGCGGGCCATATACCGACCCTGGATCGTTATCGTCGATGAACCCCAGCCGCCGTCGGTGCCGGAGGCGACGGTACCGCTGCCTCCGATCGCCGAGATAGCAAAGAAGGAGAAGACCGAGATGACAAAGCAAGAGGACGGCGAGGAGTCCAACCAGGCAGTCCGGAAAATTATCGAACACAAAGATCGCCTTCGCCGTCACCAAACAGACGGAACGAAGATGACGAAGGAGGAGGCAGATCAAATAATCCGGGACGTTGCTGAACTCTTCAATGGCCATCGCCATGACCGAGAAAACCGAAAGGCAGCCCGAGAAGCGGAGGTCGCGCGTTTCCGTGACCTCGCCACTCCCTGAGCAGGAGAAGCCCGTTGATCGGCTGAGGAAATCAAATCGGGTAGGAGGGGGCCTCGCGGCCCCCGTCCTCCCACACCACCGGACGTACTCATCGCATCCGGCGGTTTCTTTCAGGCTTGTAACGTCGCGTGCCGCTGGGCGAGGTTGACCAGACCCAGAGAGTCGAACCACGGTTGGACCATCGCCTGGTGGGCAGCAGGGCTCCCTGACAGACGCCACCAGCCTTTCCCCGACAGGGCGGTCACCCACGCCGAGGCGTGAGGGACTCCCTGCCGCAGTAGGAAGTCGACAAGGGGTTTGGTTCGCTTGCATTGCTTCATCCGCGCACATCGCAGTTTGCGACGAGCCCAGCCGTCCAAGTCCTTCAGGTGATGACGACACGCCGCGTGGCGGAAGTACGTCACCCAACCGGTCAGGAACGAGTTGAGCTCGGTGATCATCCGGTCGAGGCCGACGCCTCGATTGCGCCGAGTGATCTCGCGGATGCGGTCCTTGGCCCGTTCCAGACTCTTTGGGGCGATGCCCAGCCGACCGCCTCTCAGGAGACGGTGGCCAAGGAACTTGCGATCCTCGACGAATGCCACCGCGCTTTTCTCCCGATTGACACGAAGGTGAAGGACTTCCTCCAGGAACCGGGTGACCGACCTCAGCACCCGCTCCCCCGCTGCCTTCGATTGGACATAGATATTACAATCATCGGCATAGCGACAGAAGCGGTGGCCGCGACGTTCCAGTTCCTTGTCCAAGTCGTCCAGGAGCAGGTTGGCCAAGAGCGGTGAGAGCACGCCCCCAACAATGTTGCAAACTACCGTGTTGGGGGCGTCCCTCAAAAGGGGATGGGCTGACTCGATACACGATGCGAATCTCCTGCTCGTCGATCTCTACCTTTTTCACCAAGGCCCGCACGATCTCCCGTCGTGTGTCCCAGTCCGGCTCTTGCAACTCCTGGGAAACTCGCCTCGCGAACTCCTCCAACTGGCCGATCACCAGCCGGAGTTCTGCCTCTTGGCTCGCCTCGCCGATCCGCTGCCGACACTCATGCTCCAGTTTCCCCAGGCGTTCCCTCGCCGCCAAGATCCTCGGCTCGAAATCCGACTTATCGAGTAACCCGTCGCTGTAAGCATCGATCAATCTAGCAATCATCTTTTTTAGATTCTTAACCTGCTTGTCGAGATGCTCCACCTCGTGGCTCGGGCCGGACTCCGCCGCCTGCAGCCGCCGCTCGTACTCCGCCCGGACCCGGTCGGGTTCGGATAAAAGCTGACGTACATCGTCCCAGACGGTGGCGTCCAAAACATCGGTGCGGACCTGCTTGTTCCAGCACAGACGCTGGCCGCCGAAGCGGTAGGCGTCGGAACCCGTGCAGCGGTAGTAGGCGTAGGGGACCTTGCCTTTGGCTGAGGCCCGGCTCGTCGGCTTACCGTAGCAGCCGTAGCCGCACCGCTGGCAAACGACCAGGCCCTGGAGCAGGTAACGGCCAACACCGGGCCGGTCGCGACGGCGTTGTCGGTTCTCCTCGAGTTGATCCTGGACCGCCCCGAAGAGGTCCTCGCTCACCAGCCCGGGGACATCAATTAAGATCTGATCTTCCAATAAGGTATCGACCCGTGAGGCCGGGCGTCTCGGATGCTCGGGGCGGCCGCGCTGCGGGCGGAGCCGCAGCCGCTTGGGTGGGCCCGATCGCGTCTTGCCATAGGCCGCCGTCCCCTTGTAGGCGGGGTTCTTGAGGATCAGCCAGACCGTCGAGCGGTCCCAGGCCGATTTGCCGGTTCGCGTGGTGACTCCCTCGTCTTTCAGGCGGCGGCAGACTTCGCCGATGGAACACCGTTCCTGGCCGACCCACCCGAAGATCTTCCGCACGACACGTGCCTCTTCGGCCACGATCTGATAACGCGCCTCGCCGTCGCCGTCGTGCTTGCCGACGTATCGGTAGCCGTAGGGCGCGCCACTGAGCACGTTGACCGAGCCATGGCGGGCCGCGTGCTGCTTGCCCCGGCGGCAACGTTCCATGATCTTGGCACGCTCGTACTCGGCGATCATGCCCTGGACCTGCAGCAGCAAGTTCTCCTCGGGTCCGCGGCCGGGGGGATTGCGAAGGAAGACGACCTCGACGCCGCAATGGTTGAGTTCCTCAATGAGCAATACCTGATATGCATATTTGCGTGATAGACGATCAGGGTCGAGGACGTAGAGGCGGTCGATGGCGCCGGCCGCAGCCTGATCCCGGAGTTGTTCAAGGCCCGGGCGAACCAGGATGCTGCCGCTGACTCCATCGTCCACGAAGCACGATTCGGGGTCGCATTCCAAGCCATCATCGGCGACGCGTTGTGTGACGACTTCGAGTTGGCTGGCGATTGTGTCCTCTTTGGCCTGGGATTCACCGGAGACCCGGGCGTAGATCGCCACACGAAGATTGGGATTGTGCATGGCAGGTCAAGCTCCCCCGGCCTTAGATCGGAGTCCCTGGTTCGTCGCCTCCGTCTCGTGGCACTCGGTTCGAGATCGCGGCCGTTCCGGGTGGCGGGAGACGACTGGAATCAGCGATTGATATGCAGTTGAAATCAAGTGGCTATGAAGTCGAGTGAACTCAAAATGGCGGGTGATGGGAGGGCTAAGGGTGGGCCTCCCTGGAGATGTGATCATGTCGACTCCTCCTCTCCGAGATCGCGGCCTTCGGCCTGCCTGGGATGGGGGTCGAACTGGGGCTGCCATCCGTGCCCGTACTTCGGTCGGAGCCGCGATCGGGAAATGACAGAGTCAGGGATTAGCGACGATTTTGCAACATTGTTGAGGGCGAGAGCGGACCGCCTTGCGGTGTCCCTTCATGACGCTTGGTGCAAACGCCATCTTGGAGCAACCCCGCTTCGAGGAAGCGACGCACGATCCGCAACAGGCGTTTGTCGGCGACGCGTCGGGCCAGCCGCGCCATCAGGATGTCATGGTTGACCCGGTCAAACGAGACGCCAACAGAATGCCCTCCTCCACAACCCGACTCTTCCGGATCCGGACGAGATCGAGGTCACCGAGCCCTCACACCCCCTCTTCGGCCGGCGATTCCCCATACGTCACATCAGCCGTCAGCCGGATAGCCCCGGCTATGTCTATGTCGCTTACCGCGAGTTCATGACGCTCAGGATCCCCTTGCCGGCGACCCCACTCGGCGCACCCTGTCACACCACGTCGACTCGTACCAAACTCACGGTGGAAGCGATCCAGAATCTCCTTTCACTGGTCGAGAGGTGCGAAGCACCATGTCCATCCCGCCCGGAGTCGTCTGGAACCGACTCCCCCAAACCATGAGGCAGCAGGTCCGCCGAGACATCACAGCCGTTATTCATGATATTCTTCATGAGTACATTAGATTTCATCAAACCGTTCCACCTTGGCCGCCTGGCGATTCTCTACATCCGCCAGTCCAGCCCCCACCAAGTCCTGACCAACCAGGAGAGCACCAGGCTCCAGTATGCCCTCAGGCAACGCGCCCTTGAACTCGGCTGGTACGAGGACCAGATCCGGATCATCGACGAGGATCAGGGCCGAACCGCCAGCACCACCGAAGGACGACACGGCCTTAAGGAACTCGCAAGTCTCATTACACTCGAACATGTCGGAATTATTTTCACGACCGAAGTCGCTCGGCTCTGCCGCAACTGCTCGGACTGGTTTCCCTTGCTCGACATCTGCGGCTATCGCAACTGCCTCATCGCCGATCGCGACGGCATCCACGACCCGTCCTCAATCGACGGTCGTTTCCTCCTGGGGATGAAAGGCCAGATCTCGGAACTGGAACTGCATACGCTCCGGGGCCGCCTGACCGCGGGCCTCCTCAACAAAGCCCAGCGTGGCGAGTTGGCATTGGCCCTGCCCGTCGGACTCATTCGCGACTCCCTGAATCAGGTGGTCAAGCACCCCGACATCGAGGTCCAGGACCGGATCGCCCTGATCTTCGAGACCTTCCTCCGGGTCAAGTCGGCCACCCAGGTCGTGCGCTCCTTCAACAGCGACGACCTCCTGATCCCCCGCAAGGACGACCTTGGGGACATCGCCTGGCGCCGGCCGACGGTCCCCGCGATCTGCTCCACCTTGGAGAATCCCGCCTATGCCGGGGCATTCGTATACGGGCGGACGCGTTTCGCGCTGAAACCGGGTTCGACCCACGAGCGTACCCAGAAGAGGCTCCCCATGGGAGAATGGAAGATCCGGATCAACGACAAGTATCCCGCCTACATCGACTGGGCGACGTTCGAGGCGATCCAGGCCATGCTCCAGGACAATTGCAGCGAATACGACCGCAACAAGACCCGCGGGGTGCCCAGGCCGGGTAAGGCACTCCTCCAGGGGATCGTTCACTGCGGCGAATGCGGGCACCAGATGGTCGTGCAGTATAAACCAAAGACTCACTATATCTGCAATTTTCTCCGGCAGCAGTACCAGGTCCCCGTCTGCCAATACCTCCCGGCCGATCCGATCGATGATTTTGTCGTGCGAACGTTCTTCGCGGCCCTCGCGCCGGCCGAGTTGGACCTCTATGACGAGGCCGCCGCTGCGCTTCGACGCGAGGCCGAGACGGTCGATCGCGCCCGGAGGGAGCAGATCGATCGGCTCCGCTACCAGGCCCGTCTGGCCGAGCGGCAATTCCACCGGGCCGATCCTGACAACCGGCTCGTGACCGCCGAGTTGGAGCGACGCTGGGAGACCGCCTTGCGAGAACTCCGGCAGGCTGAAGATTCCTATCAGCGTGCCGTCCTTAGCAAAGAGACAACTCCGCCGATCCCGCCCGAGTTGAGGAGTGCCTTCGAGCAGTTCGGACGGAATCTTCCTGGCCTCTGGGAGCAGGGTGGCCTCGCTCAGCCCCAAAAGAAGACGCTGCTCCGCTGCCTGATCGACAAGGTCGTCATCCGCCGCCTGGCTCCCGACTCGGTCCAGGCGAGAATCGTCTGGAAGGGGGGAGACACGACCACCGCGGTGATCCCGGTCACGGTGAACTCCCTGGCCCGCCTGTCGACGGCCGAGGAGATGGAGGCGACGATCGTCAGCTTGGCTCGGCAGGGGAAGTCGGATCAGGAGATTGCCAAGCACTTGACCCGGCAGGGCCATCGCTCTCCGAAAGGCCCCATCGTGCTGGTCAGCACGGTCCAGATCATTCGCCTTCGCCATCGGCTCTTCGTCAAGTCGCATCAGTCGCACGCGCGTCGGATCCCTGGCCACCTCACCGTGTCTCAAATCGCCGAGCGGCTTCAAGTCTCGACGCACTGGGTCTATGACCGGATTCATAACGGCACGATCCAGATCGAGCGCGACCCGAATTTCAAGCTGTTTTTGTTTCCGGATTCATCAGTGAGCATCACCCTACTTGAGCAACTCAAGGCGGGAGAGATCCAGGAGGTTCGCTTGTAGAAAGGGGTATCACCATGCGTGATCGAAGAACTTTTCCAGATCCATGTCCACCACGATGACCCGGCCCTCAGCCACGTACTTCCGAGCCTGGAACAGGGCATTGTGCGCCCCACGCTTCGGTCGAAAGCCATAGCTGGAGTCCGAGAAGGTCGGGTCCAGCAAGGGTTCCAGCACTTGGAGGATCGCTTGTTGCACGAGGCGGTCGATGACCGTCGGGATGCCCAATTGTCGTACCCCGCCGCCGGGTTTGGGGATTTGCACCCCGCGCACCGGTTGCGGTCGATACGTGCCGTCAAGTAACGACGCGACGAGTTCCTCTTTATGCCCGGCGAGCCAGTCACGGACACCGCCGATGGTCATCCCATCGACACCGGCCGCTCCCTGGTTCGCCTTCACCCGCTTGTAGGCTCGGTTCAGGTTCTCGCGAGCGCAGACCTCTTCCAACAGACGTTCGGTCAAGGCTCGTACTTGGTCGGACGCCGCGGGCATTTGCGACTCCTCGATCGTTCCAGGTGGGGTGCCGCCCGCCCCAGAGTCGTCGTGGCGCAGATCCTCCTCCAGTCCCTCGAAGAGGAGCCGTTGGTAGAGCCTGTTTGTCGGTCGCTCCATGCCCATCGAGTCGTTCCAGACTGGTCCTTGGCAAGAAAGATTCGGCCCTTCGTCGGTGGCTACCGACTACTACGGCCTCGGCTGACTTCTCCCACCTCATCCCGCCCCGTTGCCGGGTCGGTGCTCCGGTTCGCCCGGACGAGGTGGGAGATCTCCCAGGGTAAGTCGTGAGTCCTTCGCTCGGGCCTCGCCGGATTTACCTCCGCGCGTGTCTGGATGACTTTCGGGCGTCCCCGTCCATTGCCGGGTTACCCCACCGCGTCGGCCTTGTATCCGGTTTCTGTTCGTCGAGTCCGAGGTTATGGCATCGGCTTCCTTCAGATCCCACCTCACGGTGGGCACCCTTGCCTAGCCTTGCGGTTCCGGTCATCACGGCCCGCAGAGGACTTGCACCTCCGAGATTCACGACATGCCTGGCGCACAAAAAAGAGATCTCGCCTCATTTTGAAGGCGAGATCTCCTACCTCTAAAATCGAGTCATGAAGTCAGCATTCAATCGCCAGAGCCTGTCCATAAGCTAAAAATGAGGCTCGCGTGGCCCTTATTTCACTGCGTTCTTTCTCCTCGCCTTCTTTGCCACGCCCGGGCCATTGGGATCGGCCACGGGCTTGGTGGCTCCCTTGGCTGCTGCGACCTCGGCGGGTTCCGGGATTTGACCTTGATCGTTCGACTCCTCAATCCAACGTTCCAATTCAACGCGAAGCCGCTTGAGTACGGCCTGGTTCGCGGGATCCGGGGAGTCGACGAGGTTGTGGATCTCGTACGGATCGCTCTCGAGATCGTAGAACTCTTCCGGGGGCATGGTGGGGGCCGCCAGAACGGCCTGGGTGGGGGTCAGCTTGCCCTGGGCAGCGAGTTCCTTGATCAGGTTCCAGACCGGGTAGGACCGCTCCTTGTAGTCGTTCGCCTGCAAGAAAGGACGCTCGGGCATGAAGTTGCGGATATAGCGGTAGCGGGCGTCGCGGACCGTGCGGAACCGGAAGACGGTCTCGTCGCAGCGGTCGCGGGCACCAAAGACGTAGCGGCGAGGGGGCTCGGCCCGATCGCCGAGGAAGACCTGCCCCTGCATCCCGGCCGGCTTCTTCTGGCCGGCCGCCACGTCAAGGAGCGTCGGCAGCAGGTCGATCGCCGCCACCAACTGATCATCCACCGCGCCCGCGCGATAGTGGGCGGGCGCGGGAAGGGACGCGGGCCAGCGGACGATCAAGGGGACGTGCAGACCTTCCTCGTAACAGAACTGCTTGCCTCGGACGTGCGCTTCGCCATGGTCGGACGTGAACACGACGATCGTCCGCGCTGCCAGGCCATCGGCGTCGAGTTGCCGAAGGATCCGGCCGACCTTCTCGTCGAGTTCGGTGGCAGCGTCGAGGTACTTGGCATAATCCTCGCGTGTGACCGGATGGTCGGGATAGTAAGGGGGGATGATGACCTTGGCCGGATCGGCCCGCTTCGGGGAGACGAAGGCGCGGTGAGTCTCTTTGAAATTCACTTGCGCCAGGAATGGCTGATGTGTTTTCAAATCCTCCCAACGGCCGGAGTCGAACGGCTTCTCCTCTGCGGTAAAGTTCCAGTCGGTCTTACCGGTGCCGGTCACGTTCGCGCTGGCGGGGAAGGTTCGGACGTTGGCGGTGAAGTAGCCGGCGTCGCGGAACCAGGCGGGGGCGATCCGGACGCCAGCGGGAAGTTGATAGCCATCGTCACGGTGCGACCGATGGTTGTGGGCGCCGATGGTGGTCTGATACATGCCCGTCATGAACGCCGAGCGGCTGACCGAGCAGACCGGGGCCGTGGTGTAGGCCCTCGTGTAGCGCACCCCATCGGCGGCCAGTTTGTCGATATTCGGGGTCCAAACTTGCTGGGTGCCGTAGCAGCCCAGGTGGGGCCCAAAATCCTCGGCGACGAGCCAGAGGATATTGGGGCGATCGGCAGGCGCGGCGAGGCCTGGTCTCGAAACGAAGGACGTCCCGAGCAACATGGCCAAGGTCAGTAAACGATGGCTTCGCATGACAATCTCCCATCCACGGCACAAGAAATCCTGACGCGGCTTCAACCCCAGGCAAAAGTCTTTCGAGCAGGACGGCCAGCCCGGCCGTTGGGAATGACAGCGGCGGCCCCGCTGCGTCCTGACCGGGTTACAGTCGATTCGAAGTGGCGGGCCACCACGTGTTGAGGAGCGTCTTCAAGTGCTCAACTTTCTCTGGATGCCGAGTCGCGAGATTGGTCGTCTCGCCCGGATCGTGCGCGAGGTCGTACAGTTCCGCGGTGGTGTCGGGCGTGTTCTGGGGCGCGGGGAGGATGAGCTTCCAGTCCCCCTCAATGGCCCAGCGATTGCGGAGGCTGCTGGCAGGATCTCGGATGTCCACGGCGTTATGGGTGAAGATCTCGCCGAAGATCGCCTTCCGCCGGTCCACCGCGTCGTTGTCGAGCAGGTTGAGCCCCTGCATCTCGGACGGCGGTTGCAGACCAACCGCGGCCAGGATCGTCGGCGCGAGGTCGATTGAGAGCACAGGTTGCTCGGAGACTCTCGGCTCAATGTGGCCGGACCAGCGGATCATGATCGGGGTCCGGATTCCCCCCTCGTTGGGCGACTGCTTCGAGCGCGGGGCGAACCGGTCGGCATCCGGATTCTGAATCCAGCCGTTGTCGGCGAGAAAGAGAACCATCGTGTCCTTCGCCAACCCTTGCTCGTCGAGATGGTCGAGGAGTTGCCCGCAAGTCTCATCAAACCATTCGCACATCGCCCAATACTTGGCGATCTCGAGCGTAGGGGCGGAGGCCTGGTACTTGGCGAGCAGTCGGGCCGGAGGCGTGTGGGGCGAGTGCGGCATCATCGGCGCATACCAGAGAAAAAAGGGGTCCTTCTGGCTCTTCGCCTGATCGATAAACTCGAAAACCTCGGTCATCCCTTGCCGGCCGATCTTCAACCCCTCATCACCATGGCGGCCCCCTCTATCAGGATCGCCCTGAGTCATGCCGGCGGTGAAACCACCGTGCCGATAGTTCCCACCCCACCACTTGCCTGCCTGGAAACTCTGGTAACCCTTGGTTCCAAGCGCCTTCGGCAAGCTCGGGCACCGATCAAAATTCGCGATCATCTCTTCGCGAGCGGCACGGTAACCGGGGTCTTGATGCGCAGCGAGTCCCACCTTGCCAGCGGGCAGCGGAGGATCGTTGCTCGTGACCTTGTGCTGGTGGGGGTAGAGCCCCGTCAGGATCGACGCCAGGCTCGGCGAACAGAGACTCGACGGGACGTATCCACGTCGAAAGGTCAACGACTGAACCGACAGCCGGTCCAGGTTCGGGGTCCGAATGTGACGGTGGCCCATGAAAGAAAAGTCGCCGAACGCTTGGTCATCGGAAATGATCATGACAACGTTCGGAGGGGTGGCGAACGCGGGGGCACCGCAGGCCAGGGCGAGGGCCAACCAAAGGAAGCGGGAGAGGGCTCTCGACGTCATCGCGCATTTCTCCTCATCACAATACACAAGCAAATACAAACAAGCTCACTTAGCGTTTTTCTGCTCCATGAATCCGGACCGATCCGGCATTCTCCTGCGCGAGGCCGGGCGTGCTTCGTCCCTCGGCCACGTAACGCTCGAGGAGTTTCGTCAGTCGGTCGACGACCTCGGGATGATCGGCCTGAAGGTTCCGGCGTTCGCCAAGGTCACGTTCGAGGTTGAAGAGTTGGACTGGGGGAAGTCCCTTCGCCTCGGGGCGGCCAGGGCGAGGCTCGCTCCACCCCCCGGAGTCGGGGCAGAGCGCCAGCTTCCACGGCCCCTGGCGGATCGCGAACGAGCCATCAATCGAGTGGTGGACGGTGGCCTCACGCACCGGCGTTTGGGCACTCCCCACGAGGTCGGGGAGGATGTTCACACTGTCCTCACCCGCATCCGCCGGCAGACTGGCACCGACAATCGCGGCAGAGGTGGCCAGCAAGTCGGTCAAGCAGATCGTATCGTGGCAGGTGGAGCCGGCTGGAACCTTGCCGGGCCAGCGGGCGAGGAACGGGATGCGGTGGCCCCCCTCGAAGATATCGGCCTTGTGACCGCGGAGAGGACCACTCGGGTGATGCCCCTGCTTGGCGAGCGCGGGGAAGTCCGCCGAGGGAGAGCAGCCGTTGTCGCTGGTAAAGATCACCAAGGTCGTGCCGGTCATCGCGTTGCGATCGAGCGCATCGAGCACCCGGCCGACCGTAGCGTCGACTTGCATGACAAAGTCGCCATAGGTGCCGATCTTGCTCCGACCCCGGAACTCATCGTCAGGGACGATCGGGGTATGCGGAGCAGCCAGGGGAAAGTAGAGGAAGAACGGCCGGGCCTTCACTTTTTCCTGTTTGCCGCACCTGTCGATAAATTCGACCGCCTTGGCCGTGAGCGTGGGGAGAACGCCCACCGCCTCGAAATCCGCATGCGCAGGGCCTTTCCGGATGTACGTCTTCTCGGTGGTGGGGACTCCCACGCTGCGGTCATCGTGAAGATAAAGATACGGCGGCATATCGAGCGACGCGCTGATGCCATAGTACATGTCGAACCCAACGGACGTGGGTCCGTGTGCGATCGGCTGGGTGTAGTCGACGGCGGCCATTTTCTCCTTCGCGTCGATCTCGTCGCTGAAGGTGAGAGGACGCGAGGTGCCCCAGTCAAACCCGAGGTGCCACTTGCCGACACAGGCCGTTTGATAGCCCTGTTGTTGGAGAAGCGCGGCGACCGTCAATCGTCCCGGCTCGATCAGAGGGGGGGAGTAGCCGCCGAGGACCCCTTTTTTCAGGCGTGACCGCCAGGCATACCGACCCGTCAGGATGCCGTATCGCGTCGGCGTGCAGACCGACGAACCGGAGTGTGCATCGGTGAAAGTCATCCCCTGTTCGGCCAGGCGGTCGAGGTTCGGTGTGGCGATCTTCGAGTCGGGGTTCAGGCAATGAACATCGCCATACCCCAGGTCGTCGGCCAGGATATAGACAATGTTCGGCCGATCCACGGTCGCCTCCGCGCGGGCGTCGGCTCGAGCCAAGGACAGGGTGACGAGCAGGATCAGAGGCAGGTGGAATCCGTGACGCTCGAGTTGCGTTCGCATGGGATCTCCCCCACTCAAAGGAGTCGGTTGAGGGTGGGTTCCAACGGTTGGGATTCGTGGATACGCCGGCCCTCTCGCACGGGCAAGAGGACCGGCCAGTGTAGGCCACCAGCCCTGGAAAAGCCATGTGCCTGCTTTGTGCTGACAGCTTGCTCGGTGGGGTCGGGGCGGCTTCATATCGCTCCCTCTGGTCGGTTCTCCCGCAAAAAGAGGACCACGAAGCCTGCCCGTCAAAGGGACGACGGAATTGGTGGGCCGCGTCCACCCAGTATCAAGGCATACAAAAAAACTCCCCCACGCGGGCGGTGAAGGCCACGTGGAGGAGTCGTCAAGAAATCAAGTTTGCCCTATGGGAGGGGACGAGGGTTTACTTCGCAGAGGTGCCCGCCGGGGCAGGCCCGGGGCCGGGGCCGCTGGTCCCTTGGAGGGAACGCAGGTAGGAGATCAGGTCGGCCAGGGCTTGGGGATCGAGTCCCTGTTCCAACCCTTCAGGCATGAGGGAAAGACCCGTCGAGGCAATCTCCTCGATCTGCTTGCGGGTCACGACGTCGAGCGCCCCTTCGGCCCGCTTCAGGGTGACGGCGCCGGCGGTCTCCTCGGCGATCAGGCCGGAGAGCGAACGGCCGTCAACCGTGATCACGACATAGTTGAGATAGTTCGGAGCGACTTCGCGATTGGGGTCGAGGATATGGATCAGCAAGTCTTCAGGCGAGCGGCCCGTGACGGTGGCCAGGTCAGGTCCGACCTGGGCCCCCGCGCCCTCCGCCCGATGGCAGGTGGCACAGACCTTGGTGAAGACGGTCTTCCCCTTGGCCGGCTCGCCCGTCAGTTCCAGGGCCTTGCGATACTGAGTGATGACCGCGCCCCGGTCGGGCCGCGCCTCTTTGGACAGGAGTGCCTCGGCCCGGGCGCGGATCGTACGGTCAGGAATCACGAGCAGGCCCTTGCGGCGGGCAGGGTCGAGCTCGGCGGCTGCGATCGTCTTGGACTCGATTCCATCGAGCAAGGCAGTGAGCCGTTCCCGGCGTGTGAAGAGGGCCTCGGCGGCCTCGCGACGCACGGCAGGGCCCATCGCCTTCCAGTGGGCGACAATCGCCGGGCCCACCCGAGGATCCGGATGTGCGGCCAACGACTGAATGGCCGCAAGCTGAACCGTGCCGGGCTGTCGCGCATCCAGCAGGTCGGGCAAGACTTTCAAGGCGTCGTCAGCCGAGCCCAAGGCCAGCAAGCCAATCGCGTCGACACGCGCCGCCGGCGCTCCCTCGCCCACCGCGACCTGAGCAGCCTTGGCAAAGAGCGGCGCGATCTTTCCGGCAGCCGGACCGCTCAGGACATCACGGAGCGATCCCCCCGAGCGCTGAAGGCCACGGCCCAGGCCGAGGACCGCCACGCGCGCGAGCCCAGGGTCAGACTGACCACCGGCGAACCGGTCGAGGAAGGCCCGGACGTCGTCGGCCCGATTCTCGGTGCCGATCAACATCGCAAGCTCGCCCAGCCAATCCCGCCCCTCGTTCGATTCAAAAAAGCCCGGCTTGGCCGCCAGCGCCTCGATCAAGGCCCGAGTCCGCCCGCCGATCGAGCTGAGCACGGCCGTCCGAGTCCAACGGTCCGAAGCATCCTCAGCGGCGATCAGCGCCAACGCTTTCGCCGCCCCGGGATCGGTGACGTCGCCCAACGCCAGGGCCACCTGGAACCGGACCGTCGCATCCGGATCGGTAGCCAGGCCGAGGAGAGCCTCCCGAACCGCGTCGCTCGAATTGGCCCGCGCCCCGGCCAGCTTCGCGGCTTGCTCACGCACTCCCGGCTCGGCATCCGCCAAAGCCGTCCCAATCAGGTCGTCGTCGAGTCCTCCCAGAACGGAGAGCGTCCACAAGGCATGCGCACGGGCCAGGGCGTTGGGCCGCGAACGTGCCAGATCCTTCAGGGGTGCGATTGCAGACTTGTCGTCATGTTCGATCAAGAGGCGCTGGGCGGTATCGCGCCACCAGGCGTCAGGATCGGCCAGGTGTTGAACCAGTTCGACGGTCGTCGCCTTGTTCAAGGTCGGCTTGGCGCGTCGTTTGAAGCCGTCGGGGAGGAGCTCATAGAGCCGGCCCCGGTCGCGTCCGCTGGTCAGGTCAAGGTGCTTCTTGATCGGTTCCGGGATCGAGATCGGGTGCTCGATGGTCTCACGGTACATATCGAGGATCATCAAAGTCCCGTAGGGGGTGTTGGCGAAGTTCACCGGGCGGAACCAATTATCCGTCGAGGCCAGGAACTCGACCCCTTCGTCGGCGCGCTTGGCCTGAAGGATCGCCCCGTTCTTGGTGATGATCTTGCGATGCACGAGATTGCCGCCAACGTCTCCGACGAATGCGTTGTTGCGATATTCAGGCGCGTAGGCGGACCCTCGATAAATCGTGACGCCAGTGGCTGAAGTGAAGAAGCCGGCCGCGTACAGCTCCGAGGGACTGGCTTTAGCAACGAAATTCGGGTCGGCCACCCGCTGTCGCGTGCGCACGACCCGCCAAGGCTCCGGCGGGCTGAGCCGGAAGACGGGGCCCGCTCCCCCTTCAACGGCGATGTCGGTGGTCACGGTAGTCGCAGTCAGGGCAGGGTTCCGCTCCAGGTCGCGGGCCGGCAAGACCACCTGGCGGATGTGGTTGCTGTTGCTGCACACGAACCGGTGGCCCCAGTCGTCGACGGCGTGGCCGAACTGCCCGCCGCCGGAAATCGCCTCGAAGGCCGACCCGTCGGGCTTGAACCGAAAGTCGCGTCCGCGGACCGAAACCGGCTTGAGGCCGGGCTGCGACGGATTCACAATGTCGCCGCCATTGGTCCCCGCCGCCCCGTAAATCCAGCCGTCGTTGCCCCAGAGCAGGCCGTTGAGCAAGCCTTGCACATTCTTGTCGTCAAAACCGGTGAACACGACTCTGCGAATATCGGCCTTACCGTCTCCGTCCGTATCCTTGGCATAGATGATGTCGGGCACCGAGGTGATGAAGACTCCGCCGTCGTACGGCACGATCCCGGTCGGCCATGACAGCTCTTTGAGGAACTCGTGCCGCTTCTCGAACGTCCCATCGCCGTCGGCGTCCTCCAGCAGGCTGATCCCACCGGTCGGCACAGGTTCAGCGAACGGGTAGCCGCGCATCTCGACAGCGTAGAGCCGACCATCGGCGTCGTAGCAGACGGCGACCGGGCTATGGACCATCGGTTCGACGGCCGCCTGCTTGAGCGTAAAGCCCGCGTGGAGCTTGAACGTGCTCGGCGCATCGGCCGGCTCATGGGCGGGGATTCGAGGAAGTTCCTTGGCGAGGTCGTCCTCCTGCCCCCAGCCGACGGTCAGGCAGAGGGCCACGGCGGCTGCGACGGCCAGGGCATGCTTCAGCGAGGCGGTAAGTCGCATGGCAAGCGATTCCTGAGACTATTGAAGAGGCCAAGTCTGAAAAAAAGGGGCGTCTTCGCGAGTTCAGCCGCGAACGCGAACCCAGGCGGTCAAACACGTCACGTCACAAAGGGGGGGGCGTGGGTGGTTCCGCCGCGAGATTCGTCGAGCGACGACTCGCCGGAGACTTCGATCCTTCGGCCATCAGGCCAGCCGCCGGGGAGGACGTCAGGATCGAACTGCGAGCATTGTAACTTAAAAACAGGCGAAATCGACAACGACCTCGTGAGAGATCCCGAAGACTCAACGGTTCCACTCGCCCCACAGTCGAGCAGGAGCGGGGGTTCCCTTCTGCCTTTGGAAACTCGCGTGGGAGTCGTCCCAAAGAAAGGACATCGTATTAGATTGGACCAAAAAGACAAGACGCTTACGTGAGAGTGGGCCAAAAAGACAAGACGCTCAAGCAAGAGTGGGCCAGGAGGCAAAGCTCACGCACTCTGTTCGCCTTCGGAAGAGCGGGGGGCATCAAAGAGGGTCCGGCGCGGATCGACAAAGAACCAGCAGCCCGCGCCGAGCAGATACAGGCCGCCGACGATCCAGAGGGGGGAGGATCGACTCGCGAACCAGCCGGGCGCATAGACGGCGACGATCGGGCTGAGGACGCCGCCGACCTGGCCGGCCGTATTCATGCAGGCGGTCACCACGCCGGCATGCCTTCCCGAAATGTCGAGGCAGACGCTCCACGCAGCCCCGAGCAGGAAATTGGCCATCGCCCCCCCGAGCGAGATCAAGGTCGCGGCCCCCCAGGGGTCCGATACTCGTGAGCCGGCGAGCACGGCCAGCCCTGCGATCAAGAGCGAGCCTCCCCCCACCGCGCAACGGCCCACCCGCAGCCCAAACTTGCGTGTGGCCCAGTCGGTCGTCAATCCGCCGAACAGGTCGGCCAGTACACTCAGGAGCAAGGGAAGGCCCGCGAGAAACCCAAGCTGCATCCCCTCGAATCCGCGAACTTCGCGGAGATACTTCGGAAGCCAGGTGATGTAGTAATAGAAGCCATAGGTCTGGGTAAAGTACATCAGGCAGAGGGCCAGCAGGCTCCGGCTCGTAACCAGGCGACCCCAAGGGACATTGCCGAGACGGTGATGATCCTCGGCCGCCCGCCCTTTCATGATCGAGTCACGCTCGGCCTGATTCACGGCGAAGTGTTCGACCGGTTCATCACGGAACCAGGACCACCAGACCAAGGCCCAGACGAAGCCGATCAGGCCGAAAAGGACGAAGATCGACCGCCAAGGCATGACTCCCAGGAGCGCGGTGACCAGCATCGGCGTCAGCCCGCCACCGAGGTGCGCTCCCATGAAAAAGATCCCTTGCGCCGTGCCGCGCTCGGCGGTCGAGAACCAGCGTGAGATCGCCTTGGCCGAGTTGGGCCACGCCCCCGCTTCCCCCGCGCCGAAGAGGAACCGGATGACGACCAGCGAAGCATAATTAAATGCCAAGGCAGTCGCGATGGTGAAGCTTGACCACCAGATCACGATCCGGGTGAGCACTCTTCGAGGGCCAATGCGATCCCCCCACCATCCGGTCGGGATCTCGAAGATGGCGTACGAGAGCACGAAGGCGCTGAAGACAAGGCTCATCTGGACTTCGCTCAGCCCCAGGTCCCGCATCATGTGCGGGGCCGTCAGCGAGATGCAGACCCGGTCGAGGTACGTGATCCCCGCCAGGCAAACGGCGAAGATCAGGACCGAGTAACGTACCCGGGAAGGGACCGTGACCGGGCCGCCGGCCGCGAAGTCAGCGTCATGACCACCGGCCTGGCTCATGGTCGAACCCGGCTGTTGCCCACAGCCTCGGAGGTCCGTAAAGCACGATCGTAGATCCGGAAGGCTCGGAGCCGGCCCAGGAGCTTCGGAGCAAGCTGAGCTTGCGAAACGCCGTTGACATCACTCAATTCTTGAGGAAACCGGCCCCAGCCATATTCGCGCTGAGCGCCTCCGTCGTTGAGGATACCGTCGACCACGAATGTGATGATCTTCGGTCCTCCGTCGACGATCACCGCGACGTGCTGCCAGGCTCCCACCTTGAGCGTCCCCGGACCGGTCCCCGAGTCGCTTTCCCACGACGATTCCAGACGGCCGTCGTGCAAAGTCAAACGGAGGGCCGAGCGCTCGGAGACGGTCAACCGCAGGCCCTTCCCCGCCCCATCGCGGGTATCGAGGATCGTCTGCCCGGCGGTCAGCTCATCGAATCGCACCCAACAATCGATCGAGAACCCGCGCCGCTGGCTCAAATCGGGAAGTCGAGGGACGGCAAACGGGGAATTCGCCGCGATGGGGTCACCCGAGAGGTCGAACGCGAGGCCCGTACGGGCGACTTCCTCGCGCTCGCCTTGAGCCCAGACCCCTTCCAGCAAGGTCGGGTCGATCTCATGAACGCGGGCGACCGTCTTCTGGGTCTCGGTCACGAAATACTTCCCGCCGTCTTCGATAAAGTCCGGGTAGCTCACCCGGGTGGCTGGATCGTCGTCGTAGAGCAGAATTTCCGGTTCCGACCAATGGATCAGGCCGTCCTTCTCGACACCTCCCAAGACCCAGGCAGGGTTGCGCCCTTTGTAGGGATCCCAGGCACCGGCGTGGACCGGTTCGCCGCCGTGGTTGTGGAACCAGTAGAGGAACTTGCCGTTGGCGAACTTCCGCACGAAATTCGCCGCACGAGGATGCTTGATTCGCCGGCCGCCCGGCCCGTATGTCGCGTACGCAGGCGGAGTCCAGGTGTGCCCGCCATCCCTGCTATACGCATGGCACGGATAACCATCGATCGTTCGATACGTGGCGAACAATGACCCGTCCGAGAGGGCCACGGGATTCGCCTCATCGGACACCGGCCCCTTCGGTGCCCGCAAGCCCTCGTCACCGTCAGGCAGCAACTCCCATCGGATCTTCGCCGGCGCACGCTCCGTGAGGAGATTTCGACTCTTCAGGAAGACCCCCTGCGAGATCACCATCGCCCCCGGCACCCCCCACTTGCCGACCTTGGCGAAACCCAAATAGGCGGCGCCATCCGAGACAATCGGCTTCCCCACTCCCCAGAAGAAGAGAGTCTTGCCTCGATCATTGTTCTCGCGATCGATCCGCATCCGCCGCATCGGGATCTCGAACCGCTCCGCCGACCAGGTCCGCCCATGGTCATCAGAATACTTGTAGACATACTTCCCGAGTGTATCGACCCGGCGGCTCGTGGCCGGAGAATTACCACCGGGAACAAGCCGAAGGTTATCTGCATTGTAAGTGTAGAAGACATAGACGCGACCGCCGGGGACCTTCAAGGGCATGGCCCAGGAGGCCTCGGGACCATCGGCGGGTTCGATCGGAACGAGCTCCGACCAGGACTGTCCGCGATCCGCGCTCCGCACAGCGACGACGTGCTGCCCCGGCTGTCCCTCAACCCCTTGACCGGTGGTCATGACACAGAGCCATTGGCCATCGTCGGTGAGGACGACGTAGGGCTGGTCACAATAACCCTCATCGGGGATCGGCCGCCCGGTCCGGATGTCGCGAGAGTCGGCCAACTCCTTCCCTGGTTCGTCCCCCCAAGCGAGACTCGGCCAAAGAAAGAGGGCGAGGATCAAGAGCGAGAGGGCAGGGGGCCCCCAGCCCTCGTGCGGCCGCTCCCATCGTTGTCCCGGCATATCCAAATACTCCCCACAACAGGATTCACGAGGAGAGAGGTTCAGACACCCCGAGGCGTGGCCCAATGGCCGTCGCGATAGGAACGTTGGAGCAGTCGAGCGGCCTCGTCGTCGCCGACGATCTGTTCGGAAGCAGGGTCGATGTGGAGGGTCCGCCCGACCCGGGTCGAGATGTTGCCCAGGTGGCAGAGCGCGGTCGAGATGAAGCCGACGCCGATCTCGGCGGTAGGACGCCGCCCCTCGCGAATGGCATTCACGAAGTCTTGCGAGTGATCGGGCAGCTTCGCGGGCGTGCCTTCGATCGGCCGGGGCCTGCCCTTCCGGTCGAACACCTTTATGGTCCCGCTCTTGCTCAAGACCATCCAGCCGTCGGTCCCATAGAAAATGTTGCCGTTCTCAAACCCTTCCGGCTGGTAGGCGGACCAGATCCGCATCTCGAAGACGAGTTGTTGGCGGTGGCCCGGCTTGCCGTCTCCCGGGTACTCGAAGAGGACGTACTGGGTGTCAGGGAACTGCTGGTCGTCGTCGAAGACGTACTTGCCCCCAACCGAGGCGACCGTGGAGGGATGGGTCTCGACCCCGAGACCCCAGCGGGCGATATCGAGTTCGTGAACGCCGTCGTTGCCCATGTCGCCGGTGCCGAAGTCGTACCACCAGTGCCAGGTGTAATGGTGCCGGTTCGACTGGTAGGGGACGAACGGGGCCGGACCGACCCAGAGGTCGTAGTCGAAATGCGGGGGGGGAGTGCCGGGCGATCCGTGACCGATGTCGGCCCTGCGCTGGACGTTGATGGCCTTGGCGACGACCACCTTCCCGATCAGGCCATCGTGCAGCAGTTGGATCGCATGAGCAACGAAGCCGTTGCTCCGGCTCTGCGTGCCGTGCTGAACAACCCGACCGCTCCGTTTGGCGGCCGCGACCAGCAACTGGCCTTCGCGAAAGTTGTGGCAGCAGGGCTTCTCGACGTAAACATGCTTCCCTGCGTCGCAGGCGAGGATCGCCGCAGGCGCATGCCAGTGGTCGGGAGTCGCCACGATGACCGCGTCGACCGCCTTATCGTCGAGCACCCGACGGAAGTCATCGACCACCTTGGGCGTCGCTTGCCCCATGAGCTTGGCACCCGCACTTGCCGCCCCCACCCGGAGGCGGTCGGGGTCGCAAACGTAAGCGATTTCGACCCCCTTCAACGCGGCGAAATCCTTGAGCAGCCCCAATCCTCGGCCGCCGCACCCGATGAGCCCGACCTTCAACGTCTCATCCGCCCCGGCGGCCGACGCCGCCCCGGCCCATTCGACCGCCGCGGCCCCAACGAGCCCAGCTCCCCCCTGCTTGAGGAACGTCCTTCGATTCGACATCACAGCCCCCGGTCTCTCGATCGAACACGTGGTGCTCATCTCATCGACGCGACCGGCTGATTGTAACGGGCCGATTCCCGAGAAAGAAGGAAGCCCCGACCCGACCGGCGCCCGGGTATTGGGAATCACCCCGGCGGCCCGCTTGGCCCAATTCCTTCCAACCGGTGCGACCAGGCCGACCGTTGGGGAATCACCCGGCCACCCAAGTCAACTGTGGACCACTCGAAGGGAAACCGCGCTCGCGGAAAAGCAGGCCGAGCGACTCTTCCTTCCCGAGGGCGATTCTCGCCTCGGCTTGGTAGAATGACCACGGTCCGGCTCAAAGGCCGGGGTGGTCACCCGATTCGTAGGGTCTGTCGACATGAATGAGCTTCAGTCCGATGAACCGGTCAAGGTCAAGGTGGAGCCTCTTTACGACTGCCTCGTTATCAGCGACCTGCATCTGGGCAGCGACGTCTGCCAGGCAAAACTCCTCGAGGAATTCCTCGAGTGGGGGGTCCATCAAACGCGTGAACTGGTCATCAACGGAGATATCTTCGATGACCTGAACTTCACGAGACTCACCAAGCGTCACTTCGCCTGCTTGAAGATCATCCGCCGGAACTCCGACCGCGACGACTTCCGCCTGGTCTGGGTCCGAGGCAACCACGACGGCCCCGCCGATATCGTCAGCCACATCGTCGGAGTCGAGATCCTCGACGAATACGTCTACCGGAACAACCAGCTTGCGCTCCTGATCCTCCACGGCGACCAGTTCGACACGTTCGTGACCAACTTCGTCATGCTGACGGACCTGGCTTGTGGAATCTTCTATTACATTCAAAAATGGATGCCCCACCGCGCCTCGCGCTGGATCCGGCGAATCTCAAAGCGCTGGCAGCGCAACGGCCCTCGGGTCCAGAATGGGGCGGTCGAGTATGCTCGGAGCCAGGGATACCGGTACGTGACCTGCGGCCACACCCACCTCCCGGGAATGACCGAGGTGGACGGCATCCTCTACCTCAACAGCGGGACCTGGACCGAGCAAGCGCCTTGTCCGTTCGTCGCGGTCAAAGGGAATGACGTCCGGCTCGAATGGTGGCCCCGAACGAGCGAAGAAATCGTCGGTTCCACGCCGGAAACCTCGACTCACACAACAGTTCAAGACCCAGCCTGATCACCGGTTCCTTAAAAAAAAAGGGGAGCGGAAAGCGGATCACTCCCTGTCTTCCTCTTCCAGAACAGAACATACCAAGACAAAGATGGTGGGCACGGCCCCCATTTGAGATCCGCCAACACTCCCCGCTCGCCCAAGACGCTCTCTTCATCCCTCCTCATCACCCAAGGAATCCATTGATGACTCCAACGCGACGCGACTTCCTGAAAGCCTCCGCGGCCGTGGCCGCCGGGTTCACGATCGTTCCGCCTCATGTGCTTGGGGGACCGAAGCATGTCGCGCCGAGCGACAAGGTGAACCTTGCGTTGGTTGGAGCCGGCGGACAGGGGCGAAGCAACCTCCAGGCCCTGTTCACTTTACCCGACGCTCACTTCATCGCCGTGGCCGACCCCGCCACCCAGTGGGACCTGAAAGACTTCTATTACAAAGGACTCGCCGGGCGCGAGCCAATTCGGGCGGAGATCGACGCCCACAATGAGAAGCAGGGGTTCAAGGGCCGTTGCGCCGAGTACGAAGACTTCCGGACGATGCTCGAGAAAGAAAAAGACATCGACGCCGTGCTCTGCGCCACCCCCGACCACCTGCACGCCTATGTCTCTCTGCACGCGATGAGGGCGGGCAAGCACGTCTATTGCGAGAAGCCGCTCACGCACAACATCGCAGAAGCGCGGCTCGTGGCCGCCGTGGCGGAAGAGTCGAAAGTGGCCACGCAGATGGGCAATCAGGGGCACTCGACCACCGGGATGCGGGAAACCGTCGAGTGGATCCAGGGCGGCGCGATCGGCCCCGTGCGGCAGGTCCACGCCTGGGTCGGCACGAGCCGCTGGAACCCGACCCTTCAGCAGGGCCGACCGGCCGGTTCGCCCACCCCTTCCGGCTTGAACTGGGACCTCTGGATCGGCCCTCGTGAAGCTCGCCCCTTCGACCGAGCATATGCTCCGGTCGCCTGGCGCGACTTCTGGGCGTTCGGCAGCAGTGCGCTCGGGGACTTCGGTTGCCACGACCTCGACGCCGCCACCTGGGCCCTGGACCTGAAGGATCCGCTCCGGATCGAGTCGTCGCACGCCGGCGCAATGGACGCCGACATCGCCCCGTACGGATCACTGGTCACCTACCATTTCGGCCCGCGCGGTGAGAATCCCCCGGTCGTCCTCCACTGGTACGACGGCGGCCTCAAGCCCTCGATTCCCGACGCCCTCCCGCCCGAAACCGTGCTGCCCGGCCGAGGCGTGATGTTCATTGGCGACAAGGGGGTCATCCTCTGCGGAGGGGCCGGACAACCGCCGAAGCTCTTGCCTGCCACCCTCGACGCCGAGTTCACCCGCCCCCAGCCCACGCTCGTCCGCTCGAAGGGCCATCACCGCGACTGGCTCGACGCAATCAAAGGGGGACCGGCCGCCAGCTCGAATTTCTCCTACGGGGCGAGACTGACCGAGATCACCCTGCTCGGAGTCGCCGCGATTCGGACCGGCAAGACCATCGATTGGGACGCGAGCGCGATCAAGGCCCAAGGCATTCCCGAGGCCGACGCCATCTTCCGCGGAACGTATCGCAAAGGCTGGGAACTCGGCTAAACCGAGTTTTGGCAGTCATCGTTCGGGCTTGAATGGACTTCCCATGGCGGATGCCGGCGCCGCCGGCATCCGCCATCGCGACGAGGAGAGATGCCTTGAAGATCGTGGCGATTGAGGTGTGCCCGCTGACAGGGGCCACCGTCGACGGCGGCTGGCCGCAGGGGCACGAGCCTCAGGAAAACTTGCATACATTGCTCATCGTCCGGACCGACGAGGGGCTGAGCGGCTATGGGAGCTGCTTCACGTCGGGGACGCTCGTGACCGGGGCGATCGAACTCCTCTGGCCCTTGCTCCGAGGCGAGTCGGCCGTCGAACCCGAGCGGGTCTCCGAGACCCTTCGGCAGGCGAGCTTCTGGCAAGGGCGAGGCGGGGCGGTCGAGCACGCGATCAGCGGCATCGACCTCGCGCTCTGGGATCTCATGGGCAAGGCCTGCTCCCAGCCCGTCTCACGACTGCTCGGAGGAAACTATCGACAGACGATCAAGCCTTATGGCTCCATCCTGTTCGACGAGCCCTCCGCGCTCAGCAAAACCCTCACCAGCGTCGTCGAGCGCGGATTCAAGGCGATCAAGATGGGCTGGCGTCCGTTCGGCCGCCGCGACCGTGCATTCGACGAGCAGCTCATCCGCACCGCGCGGAAAACCGTCGGCGATGGCGTCGAGCTGATGGTCGACGCCGGGGGCAGCGAACAGTTCTGGCCGCACGGTACGAACTGGGCCCGGAACACGGCCTCCATGCTTGCTCATTACGGTATTGTCTGGTTTGAAGAACCACTGCCGCCGGACGACCTCGCCGGTTATATCGAGCTGACCCGGGTTTCTCCGGTTCCGATCGCGGGGGGAGAAGTTCTCACCCGACGGCAGTCGTTCCAACCCTGGATCGAGGGGCGTGCCTTCGACATCGTCCAGCCCGATTGCACGAAGAACGGCGGCCTGAGCGAGTCGCGTCGAATCGCCTGGTCGGCCTTCGACCACAACATGCTGGTCGTCCCTCATGGCTGGAATACCGCAGTCGGACTCGCGGCCGACCTCCAGTTCGCCGCGGCCATCCCGGTCGCCCGGTACGTGGAGTACCTGACCCCCTCGGCCTACATCGAGGAGATCGTCGCGGAGCCGTTCCATATCGACGAAGCCGGATATCTCGCGATCCCGAACCGACCTGGGCTCGGGATCGAGCTCGATCCCGACAAGCTGAAGCGATTCTGCCCCCAGCCGATCGTTTTTCGTTGAGAACGTCAGGTCCGTTTGGTCTGAAGAATCATCAGATCGGCTCATCCACAGCCATGAACAGTCGCCCCCTTCGGGGCGACAATGGGCTCACGTCCGAAGAAGGAGCACGCCTAAATCACGGCCGGCGAAGCTCAGACGCCGACGACCTGGCTGCGACGTTCGACCAGGATCGTATCACACCAGACACCATCACGCCGGCCGATCCGTTCGCGCCGGCCGATCTCACGGAACCCGGACCGGGCGACCAGGGCGAGACTGGCCAGATTCTCGGGAAAGATCGCACCTTGCAGGGTCCAGAGGCCCGCCTGCTCAGAGTCCTCGATCAGAGCTTGCAATAAAGCCGTTCCCACTCCCTGGCCCCGAGCGGACGCCGCCACATACAGGCTGACCTCGGCAACTCCGGCATAGGCGGGTCGGGCCGAGACCGGGCTCAGTGCTCCCCAACCACGGACAATACCCGCCGACTGAGCCACCAAGCGGCCCACTTGCAGGCGGGTTCGATCCCATTGTTCCCAGCTTGGCGCGTCGGTCTCGAAGGTCGCGTGGCCTGTGGCAATTCCTTCGAGGTAGATCGCCCGGACGGATTCCCAGTCGGCCTCGATCATGGCTTGAATGGTCAGATCCATAGTCAGTCCTCCCTCACAACCGCATCTGCGGTTTTCGATTCCAGGTAGTGGGTGGCCCGGAACCGTGACGTCTGGTATATCCCGAGGAGACGCTCTTGACTTCGTCCTTAAACTCCTCCGACTCGGGCACGGCGGGTGAACGATGCCTTTCTTCCGTTTTCTCGATCGCAGTCGAACGATCGGCCCACCCGGCTTCAATCGCTGGCTGATCCCCCCCGCCGCCCTTTCGGTCCACCTCTGCATCGGCGAGATCTACGGGTTCAGCGTCTTCAGCAAGCCGTTGACGCGGATCATCGGCATCGAGCAATCGATCAAAGGGTATGACTGGACCATGCCGCAAGTCGGCTGGATCTACTCGATCGCGCTGATCATGCTCGGCCTCTCGGCCGCCGTTTTGGGTCGGTGGGTCGAGCGTGTCGGCCCTCGGAAAACCATGTTCGCCAGCGCCTGCTGCTTCTGCGGCGGCCTCTGGCTCTCCAGCTTGGGCGTGGCCCTGCACAACCTCTGGTTGATCTACCTGGGCTACGGTGTGATCGGCGGGATTGGCCTTGGCCTCGGCTACATCGCGCCAGTGTCGACCCTCGTGAAGTGGTTCCCCGACCGCCCGGGGATGGCGACCGGCATGGCGATCATGGGGTTCGGCGGCGGGGCACTCGTCGGAGCGCCCCTCGGTGTTGAATTGATGAACCGATTCAAGTCGGCCACCTCGGTCGGGGTCCAAGAAACGTTCCTCATCATGGGAGCGATCTATTTCGGGTTCATGATGTTCGGTGTCTTCACCGTCCGTGTGCCCGCGCCGGGTTGGCGGCCGTTGGGGTTTACGCCATCCCCAACGTCGAAGAAACTCGTCACGAATGCAAGCGTTTCCGTGGACAATGCCTGGAAAACACCACAATTCTGGCTGCTCTGGGCGGTTCTCTGCCTGAACGTCACGGCCGGGATCGGCATCCTTGGCCAGGCGTCGCCGATGTGCCAGGACATGTTCGGCGTGACGGAAGCAGCCGGCGGCGGGTTTGCCGGCCTGCTCAGCCTCTTCAACATGGGGGGCCGGTTCTTCTGGTCGTCGGTCTCCGACCTGACGGGACGGAAATTCATCTACGGCGTCTTCTTCTTCCTCGGGGCAATCCTCTACGGCCTCATCCCGATCACCCAGAAGTACCAGAGCGTCACGCTCTTCGTTCTGACGACCGCTTTCCTCATCTCGATGTATGGCGGAGGCTTCGCAACCATCCCAGCCTATCTCCGCGACCTGTTCGGCACGATGCACCTCGGGGCCATCCACGGCCGCCTGATCACCGCCTGGTCGATGGCCGCCGTCCTTGGTCCGCAACTGGTGAACTACCTCTCGGCCTACCAGGTCGAACGCGGAGTCCCCAAAGCCGAGGCCTACAACCTGACGATGCATCTGATGGTCGGCCTCCTCCTGGCCGGCGCAATCTGCGACCTCCTGATTCGCCCCGTCGCCGAACGACACCATCATCCCGCCGATCCCCACGCTCCCGATTCTGGTCATCACTAGCGGGAGCTCGAGAAATCTGTGTCTCTGGCGTTGACTCGCAGTTTTGGCTGCCGACGAATCCAGGAAGCCAGAGTCACCCGGGACCGAGAAGAATAAGAAAAGAACATGAGCATTCCCACACAGAAAGCTTCTCCTCTGAAAGTTGTCGCGGCCTGGATCCTCGTCGCGATCCCCCTGGGATGGGGCGTCTACCAGAGCGTGGTCAAGTCGCTCCCGCTCTTCCAGAGGGCGACTTCCGCGTCGGGGGAAAGAGCCGGCCAGACTCAGAGTCCGCGCGCTGCGCAATAACGCTGAGCGTCCTCGTAGGCGGCTTGCAAGCGGACGAATTCCGCGTGGTCTCCCCCCGTGTCGGGGTGCACGGTCTTGGACCGTGCCCGATAGGCGGACCGAACCCGCTCACTACTGAACGGGGGGACGACCCCGAGGGTCAGAGCCCACGCCGGGGTTGTTGCCGAACGGCTCGAGTCGACTTTTTCGGCTTCGAGGAGATAGAGGTGGGCGATCGTTTCGCGGAATCCTCCGCCGCCAGGGAGTTCGTCGGGATAGACGAGCCAGCGGGCCAAGCGAAGCTCGTCGTCACCGTCGTCGTCGAGAACCTCGCGCGTCACGTCCGCGCGGCGGAACGTGCGGTCGAGCCGCCGGGCCAGGAGGAGAGCCAGGGCCTCACGGGCCGGCGGATGCCCCGAGGAATGACTCCAGAAGAGGAGCCGGGCGGCCTCCGCGAGCCGGCGAGCCGCGACACCTAGCTCACGGCCAAGGTCGGCGACATGGGTGGCGACTTGTCCCCTCCAGAAGCTGGCCACCGTGATCTCGAGCAAGGTGAGCAACTGCTCGGCCGACGGAGGAACCTCGTCGGACAGCATCGGCTTGTCCAGGCCGAGACGGACTCGGACCCGGCTGGTGATCCGCCGCACCTGGTCAGCGCTCGGCTGATGTGTCTCAGGGATCTCGTTCTTCGTCCGGAGATCGCCGCGAGTTGCCTCGACGGCGGCATTGTAGGCGAACGCGGCCAACCAGCGGTCCGAATAGAGGCCCAGGTTCACCTGCCGCCCCTTCCCCTTGCCCCGGCCGATCCACGCGCGAAAGCGTTCTTCTCCATGACTTGCGGGCTGCTCGATGACACCGCGAAGGCGATCCCGCTTCCGTTCCGAGCCGGACTTGGACTGAGACTGAGTCATGGTTCCACCGGCTCCTCGGCTTCAAGGCGGGCGACTTGCTGGATCGCCTGCTCGAGCGCGGGGAAGTCGACCGGCTTGGTCAGGTGCAGGCTGAATCCTGCGTCCCTGCTCTTGCGCACGTCGTCCTCCATGCCGTAACCGCTCACGGCGATTCCCTTGACGTCGCGCTGGGCCCGAATCCGCCGCATCAGCTCGAGGCCGCTCCCATCCGGCAGGCCGATGTCGCTGACGACGAGGTTGAACGAATCTTCCCGCTCCACCGCTTCCAGGGCCAAGGAGAAGCAGGGGGCCGACGTGACCTGATAACCACGGCGTCGAAGCAGGCGGCTCATCACCCGGAGCGTATCGGGGTTATCCTCCACCAGCAGGATGTGCAGCGAGGCCGGGGACCGAGCGGACTCGATTCGAGGAGCCGGGGCCGTGGCGTAGAGGACGGGCGCGGCCGTCACAGGGAGTCGGAGCACGAAGGTCGCCCCCTGGCCCCGGCCGCCGCTCGACGCCGTCAGTGTTCCGCCATGCGCCTCGGTCAGGTTCCGGCTGATGGCTAGCCCCAGCCCCAGGCCGCCGAACTGCCTCGTGACCTCTTTGTCCCCCTGCTCGAACGCGTTGAAGATCTTCGGCAGCGCCTCCAGGGCAATCCCAACTCCGGTATCCCGGACCTCAACGACCAAGCGTGGGCCGGCCGGCCCATCCTCGTCGTACGAGTTAATAACGATCATGCCCCCCTTACCGGTAAACTTCACCGCGTTCTTGATCAGGTTCCAGAAGATCTGCTGGAGCCGAGCCGGGTCTCCGTCGACATGATGCGCGATCGCCACCAGGTGCATGGTGAGTGCAATGCCGGCGCTGCCAACCTCATCGCGGCAGATCTCGACCGCTCGCCGGATCAGCTCATGAGCATTGACAACCTCACGACCCAGGTTCAGCTTACCCTGGGTAATTCGGGTGATATCGAGCAGGTCGTCGATGAGCCTGGCCTCCAACGCGATGTTCCGTTTGGTCACTTCCAAAGCAGGGCGGACCAACTCCGGGGTTTCAGGGTCTTCCAGCATCGCCGTCACACTGACCAGCACCGGGGTCAGCGGAGTCCGGAGTTCATGGCTCAGGACGGCCAAAAACTGATCCCGCGCCCGGGTCCCGGCCTCGGCAGCGTCGCGGGCCGCCCGCAATTCCTCCTGGGCACGCTTCAGGTCGTGGATATCCGTCGCCACGCCAAACCAGTTTTCCACCGTTCCTTCGCGATCTTTCATCGGCACAACCCGAGCGATATGCCAGCGAAACTCGCCGTCGCGATTCCGGAGGCGATACTCGCACTCGTAAGGCTCGCCAGACTGGATGCTTGCGCCACGAACCTGGCGCAAGCGGACCAGATCCTCCGCATGAATCACGTTGATCCAGGAATCGCCGGTCAACAATGCGGGGTCATACCCCGAATACTCGCGCCAGCGCCGATTAAAGAAGGTTGTCCGGCCGTCGGGATCATTCACCCACATGAGCTGGAGCACGCCGTCGATCAGCGTGCGATAGCGCCGTTCGCTATACCGAAGCGCCTCCTCCGCACGCATCTGTTCCGTAATCTCGGCGGTCATGATCCCGACCCCGAGTACACGACCATCGGCGGCACGTACCGGATACCAGTTGCTCAACCAGCGGCCGACGTAGCCGGGGAGCCCCGGCATCTCCCCTTCATGATAAACGCCGAGTCGGGGAACCCCGGTCTCGATCACCTCACGGAGCGCGGATTCGTCGATCGCGGCCGACGCGGACCTGATCTCGCCATAGGATCGTCCCAGGTGGGCGGAAGTCGGCTCGCCATTGATCCGGGCCATCGCCTCGTTCAGGCGAACGAACCGGAGGTCGCTGTCAAGCAGCGCCAGCGCGAACGGTGCCCCCGCGACCAAGGCCTCGAGCTGAGCCAGCGTTTCTGAAAGACGCTCGCGGGATTGCCGGAGCTCTTCCTCAGCCTTCCTCCGCTCGCTGATGTCGCGGAGAATGCTCAGCAGCAACCGCTCCCCCGCAATCTCCGCGCCTCGAGAGCTGACCTCCACAGGGAACGTGCTGCCATCCTTGCGGCGGTGGACCGTCTCGAAGGTCACCCCTTGTACGTCGGCCTGAGCCATCTGGCCGGGGATGAGGGGAACCGTATCCAAGTCGCGTAATTCGAGAATCGACATCCTCAGCAAGGTGTCCCGATCGTAGCCGTAGGCGGCGACCGCCGCGTCGTTGGCCTCGACGATCCGGCCGTCGGCACGGACGAACAGGACGATGTCACGCGCATGCTCTGAAAGCAACCGATACCGATCGAGCAGCCGCTCGGCTCTCCGACGACCGGCGACGTCGCGGCGAAGCGTGATCTCGGTCATCACCGAGCAAGCCAGGTCGTTCAGCGTCGCAAGCTCGTCCTCGGTCCACTCCCTGGGTTTACTGTCGATGGCGCAGATCGCGCCCAGGACATAACCGTCGGCTGTAGTCAAAGGGACGCCCAAATACGCGATCACTCCGAGCGCGGCAATCGCCGGGTTGTCCTGAACCAAAGGATGCAAGCGGGCATCCGCGATAACCAGCGGCTCACATGAGGCGACGACGTGACGACAGAACGAGTGGGAAAGGGGAGTCTCTCGCGCCGAGGCCCACGGTTCCGGAAGACCCACGCAACTCTTGAAATATTGTCGACGTTCATCCACAAGCGAGATCAGCGCCACCGGGACGTTGAGACACCGGGACACGAGTCGCGTCAGACGATCGAACGACGGCTCACACGGGCTGTCGAGCAGTCCGGTCTCTCGCAGGGAAGCGAGCCGTGCGGGGGCTTGGACGGAGGCGTCGGAGTCGATCATTTGTCGGTGAACCGGTCGGTCCTCTCGCAGCCCCTCACCATGCCACCCGGGGCTTCCCCTTGTGCGGGCATTGGTCTCACGAGGTCGATCCGACCTGTCCGCACAGTCCATGTGGGGGCGGAGCGAGATCGGGGCCACGTCGCCTCTCCTCATCTAACGATACAAAGGCGCGCCGGCTGCTGGCAACCCATTGAGGAACCAGCGAGGGTAGAGCCGCGGCCCAACAGGGTCCACGATCACCTCAGGCTGACCTCTCCAAAGCCGCTTCCATGGTGAGCCTCGCCCTTTTTTTCTCGCCGGGCGAAATTCAGAAATCGCACATATTTTCGCTCGTCCGCTTAACGCAGCGGAGGTCTTGGCCCAACGTACCGGTAGATGGGATCACGAGGATCGTCGCTGACCTTCCAGACCTGCTGGCCGCGCAGATAGAGTTGGTGTTGCTCGAGGAGATTGAACGGGCGTGCGCCGATCCGTCCGAAAACGCCGATCTGGTTGCCGCTCTCGTCGACGGCCCGGTCGCGATCGAGGCCCTCCGAGATCGCCAGTGCATGGCCTCCCTTGGGCACCTTGTGGGTCGCGATCAGCTTGGGGGTCGGGCGCGGGCTGAACCCCATGTTGCCCGGTGTTTCGGGGGAACTTAGCTGAACGACCCGCAGGCCATTGATCCCGTCGGCCAGATAGGCAAACTCGCTGCTGTACGTAATCCCAAGCTTCACGTCATGCAGGTCGTTGATGCAACCATTGGCGTTATAGACCTGGTCGATTCGAGGCTGTTCCGGATTCTCGACGTCGAGGATGACCAGCCCTTGCCTGCCGGCGGCGACATAGGCGTAGGTCCGCGCCACGTAGATCTTGTGGGCTTCGTGGAGTTCGATCTCCGCGACCGGTCGGGGGATGGCAAGATCGGTCACGTCGAAGACCTTGACCCCCTGCGCATCGCAGACGAAGGCATAGCGGAACTGCACCTGCACCGACGTCGGATGTGCGAGCAAAGGAGCCTGTACGACCGACGTCACCCGAGGGTGCTTGGGGTCGTCGAGCGAGACAATCACCAAGCCGGCGTCACAGCAGACATACGCATAGGTTCCCACAATCGCCAGGCTCTTCGCCCCCCGGAGGAGCCCGCCGGGATTGAAGGTCACCTCGCGGCCCAGGAAATTGTTCGATGGGTTGCCGTCCAGGAGCGTACCGGCCGGAACAGTGATCAAACCTTCCTCACGATCGGCGACGAAGATGTATCCATAGATCGGATGCACTGTCTGTTCACGATTCTCAGGGCGGTGGGTCCGCGTCGGGTCAGGGGCGGGGGTCGCCGGCGCGGCGACGGCCGTGGCGTACTTGGTCCGGACGAAGAACCGCTGGCCGATCGGCGAAACCGGCGCACTCGTGATCCGCTCGGAGAATCCCTTGTGGTCGATGAACGAGATGTCGAAGACCCGCAGACCATTCTCGCCGCAAGCCGCGTAGAGGTATTCGCCACGCGCCTGGATGTCGAGAACCTCCGCCTTGCGACGCTTCAGCGAAACCGTTTCGCCGATGTCGGTCGGCGGGTGGTCATGGGCGTGCTCGAGCTCTCCTCCACGCTCCTCGTGCTCGTGGAACGACTCGGGAAAGGCGAGCTTGTGCAAGGCGCTGCCCAGGACCGCCTGCGGCTCATCCCGCTCGGTCACGACCACCCCTTCGAACCCGTGCTCGCCTGCCGCCACCCAGCAGTAACGGCCGATGAAGTTGACGTAGTTCGTCCCCTGCATCAGCAACTGGGCCACGATCGCATTGTTGTCGTTATCGCGGGCAAGATGACAGTCGGTGCACTGCTTGGTGTCGTTCCGCCCGGCGCGGTAGGCCTCGGGGGAGACCGGACGGCCCTTATCCGGGCCTTTCTCAATCAAGGTGGGGCCGCCGCGAACCGTGTGCGGCACGTTGGAGCTGAAGGCGACGCCACTCAGCCCTTCGGCCGAGATCGTCTGCTGTTGCACGTAGATCGACTCGCGGTTCGCGTTGTACGACCCGACGTGAATCGCACACGACGAGCGCGCGGGACCAATCTTGTTACCGGTCACGTCGCCATCGCGAGCGAGCATGTACACGTCGTCACGTAGCGTTTGAAAATTATACGAAACGTAGTTGCGCGAAATATCCCCTTCGTTGTGGAGCGACGGCATCTTCTTGTTCGCCTTCTGCGGCAGGTGGCAGCCGAAGCAGCTCGGGTTCCACGACGAGTGGCAGGCGATGCAACTCATATTCTTGTTCGAGTGGGCGCACTTCTGGCCGCTCAGGCCGGGGGGCGTTCCCCACTCCATCTGGCCGGCGTCGTTGAAGCGGACCGACTTGGCCAGGTGCGACTTCTCGTTGTAGTGGTCGCTCGCCGGATTGATCGTGTCGGCGGTCTGAACCACCTCCCACGCCAGGTCCTTCTCGACCATCGAGTTCTGAAAAAGCTTATTCCCGCGACGCTCGAATCGGCGCTTCCCAGACGGGGTTCGCAAGGTCGCCAGGTCACGGCCGTTCGGGCCGGACGTGTAAGCGGCCGGCCCCGAGGTCAGGAGGGTGGCCTTCTCATCGGATGAGCCGTGGCAATCAATGCACTGGATCTCGACCGCCGCACGCACCTCCTGCTGGAGCCTCGTGTTGCCATGAACATCCTGCGAGAAGTGGCAGTCGACGCAGTGCATCCCCTTTTCCAGGTGGACGTCGAGCAAGTGGACGGGGAGACCGTCCCGGTTCACCGGCGGGGGAGGCGCCTGACTCCCCTCGTGGACCCGGTTCTGCTCTTTCAGGGCTTCGGGCAAGCCGATCGCCGCCATGAGCTGCTCGGTGGTCGGCTCTCCGACCAGCCGTCCTTCATGGTCAAGCGCGTTCCCCTTCCGATCCTTCTTGAAGACCGCGCGGAAGACCCAGCCGTGCCCGTGGAAGTCGGCAAACTGAGTCTTCTTGGCCTTCGGGTTCAGCTCGGCGACCCGCTCGAGGAAACGAGGGTTGGACCAGAGCCCGCGCGCGGCGGCCTCGTCGGGATTCGAGAGTTGGGACTGAGTGAACTCCTCGGCGGTCGGCTCGTGCTGATGCTCAGGGTACATCAGCTCACCGTCGGTCTCCTCGTCCCACCAGGTGTACCCCAGGTAACTGTTCATGACGCTGGTGCCGGGGTGAACGTGGCAGACGATGCACTGGCTCGACGGCATCCCCGAGGTGAACCGGTGCTCGATCGGGTGCCCTTGCTCGTTCTTGGGAATCGTCGGGTCGGGGTTCCGCGTCAGCCCAAGGTTGCCGGCGGCGGCATAAGGGCCCGAGTGGACAGGCGAGCGATCGTTGGCGTAGACGACGTGGCAGGCAGTGCAGCCGCTCGATCGATAGTCGCCCGGGTGGTCGTTGGTCCCGAGGAAGTTGAGGGTCGGGTCGAGCAGCCGGGTCTTGGTCAGGCCCACGAAGGTGGGGTCGGTCCGGTTCCGCGTGCCCAGGCCACGAGCGCTCAGTCGAGCGCGGGGCCGTCCTGGCTCTTCGAACGGGTCGGGCAGGCCGACTTCAGCCGGGTTCCTACCACCACGTTCGAAGATGCGGAGGACATTGCCAGGCTGGCTCACCTCGAAGTGGGGCAGGGGGTCGAGGAACGGAACGACGCCCTTGACCCGCATCTCCCACTCGCTGGGCGGCGGCACAGTCTGAAGCCGCTGGGGAGCGCCGTTCATGCTGTAGCTTTCGCCAAAGCGCGCCTGCTTCAAGGGGATCGAGCCGTTGTTGTAGAGTGCGGCCTCCCAGAGCATGGCCCCATGGGTCATCATGCTCATCCGGTTCTGCAAGACCTCTTTGGGATGGCAACTCGTCGTTCCACAGCTCATATGAGCGATCCGGAGGTCGCCCGGATTGATGAAGCGAATGAAGTCGGGGGACTCGTGATTCAAAAGCGTGTAGGTGCGGACCGGGTTGGCCGATGTGGCCCAGGCCCCCGGCTGGCGCGGCAAGATATGGGCCCGATGCTTATCGCCGGTTGTCGGATCGCCGCCGTGGCAATCGACGCACCCCAGCTTGACCGTCTCACGCTCGTGGGGGTCGTGAGCCGTATGATGACACTGAAGACAGCCCGCGCTCTTGCCCATCGCCATCGCATCGGTCTGCTTCGAGAGGTCGATGCCCTGAAGCTCGGGAGGCACCGGGTAAGCAACCACGTCGACACCGCGCGCAATGGCCCGAGGGCCGCCCGGAACGCGCCGCGGCTCGGCATCCGGAGGGCCCCCGAGCGAAGAGAGGCAGACGCCCACAAAGAGTGCGGCGGCCAACCCCAAGGCAAAGATCGGGGGAACTCGTAGCGCATGCGCGGCGGGGGGCATGGTGTCGTCGACCTCCCTGTCAACGAATGAGTCCCTCACGACGCGACAAAAAGAGGATCGCGCACCGAGGGCGAGCCGGCACCATACCCGCGACCGCAAAACGGGTCAAGCGCAACCGCTCTTTATGAGAAAGAGCCGCTTACATGTTGAGACAGAGAGAGGGCGTCCCCCCAAGTCCAGGCAGGGGATCCGCTCTCGATATTCCGCAGGGAAGGTGTCTGGTGGGCCTCTGATCCATCCGAACGGATTTCGCTCGAAAAGCAGCCGTTATGACATTGCGGCGAGGGTTCAATAAACAAAATTGGCGAACAGAAAGCTGCCTATGAGGGGCTGAACGCGGTCGTTGGAGTTATTGTAGAGGTCGCGGAACCCCTGGCCGGGGATCAGGCCCGAGACGCCCAGGACGATGCTGACGTTCTCGGAAAGGAGCGGGCGGTAGTCGAAACCGACGCTTAGGTCGGTGCCAATGTACCGGTCGATCTTGCCCTGGAAGAGGAACTGCTCGAGGACGTTCGTCTGGTCGAACCAGAGGAAGTTGATGTTGTTAATCATCTTGAGCTTGGGCGTGAGATCGAAGTCGGCCCCCAAGGTCGGGAGGAGCAGACCAGGGTTCACGAAGCTCGACTGCCCTTGAAACTTGCTCGACCGCAGGTCCGGCACCAGGCTCAGGCGCTGAACCAGGTTGACGCCGAAAAGCGGGATCTGCTGCCGATTCCAGTAACTGAACGGGCCGCCCGCGAAGTTCGGGCCGTCGAGGATCGTATCGAAGCCCGTCGCGTGGCTGTTATTGATGTTGTGGTCGCCCGAGGCCCAGAAGAACGAGGCGCGGAACCGGGCCCAGTCACGATCGTAAGAACCTTCGATCGCGAACATCTGAGCATTGATCGTCTGCGCCTGGTTGGCCAGCGGATTGAGGGTGTCACGCCCCAACGCCCAATAAAATTGATGAGTAATATTGAACCGGCCGATGTGACCGTCACCAGCCCAGCCCAGGTAGGCAACGTCGATTTGGTGGGGGCGGGCAATGCCGACCGGATCGGGGCGGACCAGAAATCGATTCTTGTCGAACTTAAAGGAACGTGGATCATTATTGTAGGCCACGCTAAGCTGTGATGTGTAGCCGGGGAACAAAAAATCCTGCCGGTAGTAGTTGGCAAAGACCAGGTTCTGGCGGCGGTCGCTGAACGAGTTCAACTGGCTGTTCGTGTCCTTCTCCCACTGGCGGAAGTAGGCCAGATTCCACTGATCTCGGTTTGCGTTGCGGGTGCCGAAAAAGCGGATCGCGCGATTGGTGTCGTTGAACAGGAAGCCGCGAAAATCGTTGTTGAACGGCTGTGTCCCCGCGCGGACCGAGACGAAGTCGTAGTCCGGCCCCACGTCGGCGAGCTTGGTCTCGAAGAACGCTTCCTGAAGCGCCCAGAAGGTGCGGGTTCGCGAGGTTCCCTCAAGCACGTTCGGGCTGACGATCGCAAGTTCCTCAACCGACAAGTTATTGAGGTTGAAGATCGGCATCACCCGGAACTTCCAGTCGAGCGGTTTGAAGGCCGCATCACCGTGGCTCAGGTCAAACGCGAGGACGAAGAAGTTCGAGGTGAAGTACTGGTTCGGCCGGCCGAAGAAATTCTGCTGGTTCGGGCGGGCCGTGCTCTCGAACGGGGTCGTGGCGGTCGGAACCTGGCGGAACTCCTGGAACGTGAACAACTGCGCGGTCACGTCAAGGAAGGTGTGCTGACCGAGGATCGGGTAATCCCCTTTCAGGACGTTCTGATTGAACGGGTCGAACCAACGCCCTGGAATGAACGGATAATCATCGTTGATCGGGTGCCCCTTGCCATAGCGATCCCACTCGGGAAACCCGAGCCGCCAACGATCCTCGACCGGAACGAAGTGCCCGTCCTCCTGCCCCTCGGTCGGTAAGATCCCGGACGGACCTGTAAAGCCGATCGGCGGATCGACCGCGGTCGGCGCAATGGGCGCATCGACCTCGGGGGGCAGGGCCGGCGAGGGGGGAGCGACCGGATCAATCGGCCGGTCCAGCATTCGAGGCGCAGAGCGTGGCAGCGTGCCGATCGGCTCCTCAGCCTCAGCCTCTTCCTGTCGGGTCGATTCCTCGATCGCGGGGGGGAGCGAGGTGGAAGAGGAAGTGGACGTAGGCTCGGGAGGTAACGGCGGTGAGTCCGTGCTGCCGGGCCGGTCGGACGCCACGCAAATCCCGGCCAGGACAAGCCCGGTGAGCCCACCGCGAAGCCAGGATCGCGCCAGGTCTGCCAGGGTCATGCAATGGGCTCCGCTGACCGGGATAATAAAAAAGATGAGGGGAAACCCAGTCTGCCAGGCCGTTCCTCCAACTCATGTGGGATGGATCGTGGGAGATCCGTTCCTGGTGGAGATCCGGAACGCGTCGAGAAAACGCGAGCCCGAAGTTGTGCTGGGCCCTTGGGTCACAAGTCCATATCGAACCGACGCATGTCGATCTTGAGCATTATTCCAATTTTGCGTCTTATGCCAACCCTCATGATATTGCCGTTCCAAACAAGAACACCCGTTACCCCAAAAAGCAGGGAACCCTGGGCCGAACGCCGGATTCTCCTCATTTTCAGAAAGGTCATTAAAATCGGCTGCTCGATCTGACCGAAAGAACGGGTGAGTCACCCTCGTCTGTGAAAGAGAACGGCGTTGCGAGCCAATCGACTCTGGTCGCGGATCGACGCGGCATGAGCGGCAAGCCGTCACGTCAGTCCGCTCGATCTTTCTTGTGACGAGGAGTGGAGGGGTTTGATCGTCGAACGCCTCGGCCTTTCCCACGGATGCCCCGGAGATGGACGTAATGCGTTGGCTCGATTTCCGAGGCCATCGGACGCCAGACCGCGAGGTCTCCCGGCGTGGCGAGAAGGTTCGGCGTCCCGAAATCGAAGGGCTCGAGACGCGAGCGCTCCTGGCAGCGGGTGCCGGCGCGATCTCGGCACAGGCTTTGAACCTTCTCTCCACCCAGGATGTGGAGACGCTGCTCCAGCGCGCCGCGGGAGCCACGGCCAGCAACGACGGGATCATCGCCGTGGTCGATCGCGGGGGAAATATCCTCGGCGTTCGCCTTGAGGATAACGTCTCGACCGCCATCACCGGCAACCCCCAGAACCTCGTCTTCGCCATCGATGGCGCGATCGCCAAAGCGCGGACCGGGGCGTTCTTCGCGAACAGCCAGGCCCCCTTGACCTCGCGGACGATCCAGAACATCTCCCAGTCAACGATGACCCAACGCGAGATCGAGTCGAACCCGGATATCCCCGACCCCAACTCGACCTTGCGCGGTCCTGGCTTCGTGGCGCCGATCGGGAAGAAGGGGCACTTCCCGGCCCGCGTCATGTACACACCGCAAGTCGACCTCTTCCAGATCGAGCACACCAACCGCGACAGCATCGTCAGCCCGGGGCCCGACCGCATCCGTGGAACGCCCGACGACATCACACTGCCGAGCCGGTTCAACGCCGATCCGAACTATATTCCGCCAGGGCAGGGGATCAACGCGCCAGAGTCATACGGCTTCGCCACGGGGATCCTGCCCGACGCCCAGTCGCGCGGAATCGCCACGCTGCCGGGGGGCATTCCCCTCTACAAGAACGGCACGCTGGTCGGCGGGATCGGCGTCTTCTATCCTGGCCAGACCGGCTACGCCACCGCAGAAAACTCGAGCCTCAACGACGCCGGCTTCTTCGACCCGACGAAGCCCGACCGATCACTCGAGGCCGAGTATGCCGCCTTCGTCGCAGCGGGCGGCAGCAAGGCCGCCGGAGTCTCGTTCAATAACCCGAGGATCAACAAGAAGCTCGGGCTCCCCTCCTTCCCGAACGGAGAAAACTTCGACCTCCCGTTCGGGCGAATCGACCTCGTTGGGATCACCCTCGATCTCTTCGGCGGACACGGCCGGCAGGGGCCCCGCAACCTCGTCGACTACGGCCGAACGCTAGGCGTGGGCAACCCCGACAGTGGCACCGACCAACCCGTAAACACCACGGGAGCCACGCTCCTGCCAGGGGCGCCAGTACCCGAAGGGTGGCTCGTCCTCCCCCACGCCAGCGCCGATGGAACGCTGACGGCCGATGATGTCACCGCAATGATCAATCGCGGGATCGCCGAGGCCAAGCACGTCCGCGCGGCGATCCGCCTTCCCTTGAACAGCCAGACCCGAATGGTCTTCGCCGTGACCGATAAGACGGGTGAGGTCCTCGGCCTGTACCGGATGCCCGACGCTACCGTCTTCTCGATCGACGTCGCGGTCGCCAAGGCGAGGAACGTGGCCTACTACGCCAACCCCAACGAGCTCCAGCCGATCGACCAGGTCGCCAACCTGCCCAAGGGGGTGGCGATGACCAACCGGACCTTCCGGTACCTGACCGAGCCCCGGTTTCCGGAAGGGGTCGACGGCAATCCCCCGGGCCCGTTCTCGATCCTCAACGACGTCGACATCCGCAACGACGGCCCGGCCTTGCCCCCCTCCGCGTTCCAGAGCGTTCAGGGGTTCGACTCGTTCAATCCGCAGTCGAACTTCCACGACCCGTTCAACGTCGCCAACCAGAACGGCATCGTGTTCTTCCCCGGCAGCGCTCCGGTCTACAATAACGTCGCCGGCAGCAGCACCCGGCAACTCGTCGGCGGCCTGGGAGTCAGCGGTGATGGCGTCGATCAGGACGACGATGTGACCTACGAGGCCGCGAAGGGCTTCACGCCCCCGCGCGACGTGCTGACGGCCGATCAGGTTTTCGTCCGTGGCGTGCGCCTTCCTTACCAGAAGTTCAACCGGAACCCGCACCTGGGAATCGGCGAATCGCCATCGAGCCCGATTACGCCCCAGCCGATCCTTCCTGGAGGCCAGACCGGCCTGACTCCCCAAGACATTCGCCGCCTCCAAAAATTCAATCAGCAAGCCCGGCAAGCCGCGCGACGATCCGGAACCTGACGGCAGGAACGACGGGCGACGATCGACCGGCCGAGGAGACTGACAATGCCACGAGCAGACTGTGGAGCCTTGCTGTTGGCTCTGTCCCTGTCCGGCCCCTCCGCCTTCGCCGGCTCATTCTTTCACCCCCCCGAAGGTACACCGCCGCCCGGCCCGCCACGTGCCATCGAGCACACGCACGAACGGGCCGGCCATCCGACCTGCGTCGCGGACCACGCAAAGGCTACGAACGGCCCAAGCTACGTCGGATACTACGTCGGCGGCGGATCCGTCCATGGCGGTTGCTCCAGACGCAGCGAGGAAGGGACCTGGGGCTGGGACTACGAGGGGATCCACTTGCCCCGACGAGTCTGGCTCTCCTGGAGCCACGGCCGTCGCTCGCAAGGAGGCACCGGCGCCTACAAGACCGACGGCCCCCACCTCGGGCATTGATCACCCAAGCTCGAACCGTCTTCAAGGTACAAGCCATGATCGAGGTTCTTTCTCCGCGCCGAAGGGGGAACCGTTTCTGAGTAGAGAGACGCGACCGTCGGTGTTTTTCTTCTTGTTTCTTACATTCAGCCCTGGCACCACGGCCCTCCCGCCCCTCTTAAAATTTGAGTTATGCAAAATTAAATAAATTTGCGTGCGACGCGTCCGCGGTCCCAGGGGATCTCGAAAAATGCTTGAGAACCGCCGGAGTCGACGATGGTTCCTTCACACGGCCACGGCCGCATCCCTGTCCGGCCGCCTGGGCATTCGGTCAGTCCGAGCCGCCGAGCTCGGAGTAGATACCGGTCCGTTTGCCACCTCGAACGAGACGATCCGCAGCGCCCGGCGGGTGGCCCTCGCGATCCTCAAACCCAGCGAGAAAGACCTAAAGCGCGGCCTGGAGCTTCACGCGGATGCCCTCGTGTTCGAGTCGTACGGCTTCGCGCCCCGCTGCGCGATTGATAGCACGGTTTTCGGGAAAGCCATTGAGGAAAACGCGTCGGACGGAGAGCTGATCGACCTCCGCGAAGAGATGATGATGAC
Source organism: Singulisphaera acidiphila DSM 18658 (assembly GCF_000242455.2). Classification (GTDB taxonomy): domain Bacteria; phylum Planctomycetota; class Planctomycetia; order Isosphaerales; family Isosphaeraceae; genus Singulisphaera; species Singulisphaera acidiphila. The sequence goes on along the minus strand of NC_019892.1, from coordinate 1,127,556 downwards.
CCGTTGCGCAACCGACGAGGTGGAGCGCCGCGAGTTCTTCGAGGCCTTTCAAGCGTCCGGTGTCACCTGCATCTTCCAGAACACCGGCGAGGAGGGGAACGATCCGCTCCGTCTGCTCAAACGCCTGGCGCGATTCACGTTCACGACCGACACACTCAGCGACCGACTTTTCAAGGCGGTCGCTCCCGACATGGTCATCGCCGCGAAGCAGAGTGGACGGCGCTGCCTGGCATTCACCACCAACGGGGTGCCGCTGCCGCAGCGCTGGGTGAGCGATCGCGATGAGTTGCAGATGATCCGGATCTTCCGGGACCTCGGCGTGCAGATGATGCACCTGACCTACAACCGCCGTAATCCGCTCGGCGACGGGGCAGGGGAGCCGAACGATGGGGGCCTGAGCGATTTCGGCCGTACGGCCATCGCCGAGATGAATCGGCTCGGGGTGATCGTCGACGTGGCCCACTCGGGTTGGCGCACCAGCCTCGAGGCCGCCAAGGCGTCAACCAAGCCGATGGTCGCCAGCCATACAACCTGCGGAGGGATCTACAAACACTTCCGCGGTAAGCCCGACGAGGTCGCCCGCGCCATCTGCGACACCGGGGGCCTGATCGGCATCTGCTGCATCCCCCGCTTCCTGGGTGGGTCGGGAGACATCGCCGCCTTCCTCGACCACATCGACTACGCCGTCAAGACGTTCGGACCAGACCACGTCGCGATCGGGACGGACGTGGCCTATTTCTCACGAAACGACGGGGCCGAGCGTGCCAAGCTGCCCAAGCGTCCCGACGGTCGTTCCCCCTCGGTGGCCCTGGCCGGCGCCCGCTGGGAACACCTCTGGCCCAAAGACGACTACCGCGAGTCGCCCCAGGGCATTCAGAGCCTGGCCTGGACCAATTGGCCCCTGTTCACCGTGGGCCTGGTGCTACGCGGACATTCCGAAGAAAGCATCCGCAAAATCCTCGGCCTGAACGTCCTGCGAGTCTGGAAGGCCAATCAACCCGCCAAGCCGCAAGCGGCGGCTGGCGAGTAAGCCGATCGGCCGCCTGCAGGGCCAGACCAATTGCCGGCGGACGGACAGGCCAGTTCAATAACTTGTGGAATCGATCGTTTCGGCTCCGGCCCGGGTGCCCAAAGCCTTCCATACATCCAGTTGAATTGATTCTTTAATCGACCGAACCGAACCGTCGCAGAGAGCGACATTGACACCGCCCGGATGATAGCTCCGAGAGGCCAGATGGATTTGGTCGACGGTCGCACTAATGCAGTCGCGATTCTTCGAGTTTGGCACAAGCGTGTGCGTGTAGAGTGCGGAATTCAATGACCCCCGCTGATATTGGAGACCGACGTAGGGAATTCGTTTATAACCTGGCAGCGTGTTGCAAACAGCCAAAGGCTTCAAATTATTCGCATTGGTTGCGGGATTTCCCGCACCCCAGAGATTCGGAAGCACGACGATGACATCGAGGTCGTCCGACGCCGGAGCCGCACCGCGCTTGATCTCAGCAAACATTACGGTGTTGCTACTTCCGTCGGAAATCTCCGCCAATCGCGTCGAGGACAGGTACGCGAAGACCCCGATATGCCGCGAGTCTTTGATGACGTCGCCCTTCGAATTATATGCCCAGCCGTGGACACCCAAGTTCCCAAAATAATTCGTTCGACCCGTCACAGCCGGCGGTTGTCCTGCTTGAATGAGGGGATCTACCCATTGGCCCCTGGAAGGGTCGGAAGGGCATAGAAACATCGAAATATCCTGACTCCGCACGGTCAAGTTAGTCCAGGTATCCGAAACATTGGCGGTGAGGTCAAATTGATCGTACCGGTTTCCCTGCTCGAGAAAAGGGAGAAGAAAGACCAGCGTGGACGCAAGGCTCGGACCACTACTCGTGCCCAGTGGGAATGAACCGTTCGCCGTCTCAAAATTATGGGTACCCAAGGCGACCTGCTTGAGGTTGTTCACGCACTGCATCCGCCGTGCCGACTCACGAGCCGCTTGAACGGCCGGCAGCAGCAAACCGATCAAAAGCCCAATAATACTCACAACGACCAGCAATTCAATAAGAGTAAACGCTCGCCTCTTCATATCCGAATCCCTTTGGCACGATCCTGAGAACCACGAAGCTAAGGTTCAAGGGCACAAAGCACCTGGTCGAACCTGGAAGACCACCGAGCCTATGCCGTCAAGGCTCGCACTGAATTTGGAAAGGCAAGATTGGCCTCGGGTGCTCAGACCGTCGCCCGACACTCGACCAGAACCAACCTAGGGACCAACGTATATACCCGTAGAAGCAGCACTATTGCCTTTCACATCTTCAACATGCAAGGAATAGACTCCAGGGGCAAGCGGTGGGTAACTTGCAATCCAGAATTGCAGATACAGACAGTCTGCGTACACATCGAGAGGCTGGATAACATTGCCGTTCGAGTCTTTGAATTCAAGGAGAGCAAGCGGCTCATCGATCAGATCGCCAGTTGCAGAAAAATTGCTTGCCTCGAGTGTGATATCTTGGTTCGAGACAGGATAGTTGATACTCGCGTAGCCCACTCCAGCTTTAAACCGAATGCTCGCGTCCTCGACCGCGAACTGAACACTCATCGTCTGGGGCGCCAATTTTCCGTCGGCTCTCACGCCTGTAACCGTAAAGACATACTCTCCTGGACCGGGCGTCTTGAAGCAGATCGACCACCGATAGTGAAGCGCATCCTTTTCGCAGTCATGCGACAGCAAAAAATTAACAAGCACACACTCGATCGGCACCGCTGGTTCCAAAACCGACCGGCATTCGCCGACGACGCCAACGATCGACTCATCGGCCACGCCAAAGGCGACAATCGTCTTGCACAGCGGTATCGATTCATGGGGCTTCGGCCAGGTAATCTTCAACGCCATTGCGATGCAACTCCCATTGAAAAGTTAACGAGCGAGGAGGTTGGTTTTCAGAGGGGTCACAGTGACCGAACGGAACGAGGCTGAGCCTTTCCAAACATAAAGTCCCAGTCCGCCGCGGAGTTCAAACTTGGGAATAAATCCGCGAGGGGTGCTGCCGTCCAAATTCGGGTGATCCGTCATTTCAAGGTCGATCTTTTTTTGCACTTCCGCTGGGGTCATCGAGAATGTCTGTCCATTCCAGCCCGCTGTAATCTTCGTGGGAGTGACAACGATTTCAAGGTCCTTCCAAACCCCATCGCCATTCTCATTCGGTTTGAAGTATGGCCCAACAAAATCGGGCAGCCTCCGATCGCCACTCAAGGCTCCTGGTACATTGGCGATCAAATGAGGAACGAGACGAACCACATTATCTTTTGAAGTCGGGGACTCGCGAAATACGCCGGGATTCCGCTTGATGACTTCCCCCATCACGCTTCGCTTGTCATTAAATGTCAGCTGCGTAAAAAACTCGTAACTGGACGGTTGAAAAGGAAGCATTTTGCGAGCGAAATAGAGACCGACCTCACCAGGAATATCGCTTTTGTCATGACGCACCTGCGCATTGATTCGATAGCTTTCGGATTGTGGATCCGGTAAGAGCTCGACAATCGCTCGGTCCCACGACGAAATCGTCCAAGTCTGATCGTCGCCAAGCACCTGCTGGCCTTGAGCTTTATTCGATCGCCATTGGGACCACTTCGGTCCCCCAGTCTTGCCGATCAGAGTGACGGCATGTCCACGGGCCAGTTCGCGTTCTGCTTGCTCGATCGCCCGGTTGGGGTTTTTGAGGGTGAATCCGGTCATCGCCAAAAGAAAAGCCGCGCCGCAAACCACCTTGCCCAGGTTCTTCCGTGTCGAGCGACCCAACCGAGTGATCGCGCTCGGCGTCCCCTGGGGCCGCTCGTTGCGCAGCCAGCGTTCCAGGTCATCGGCCAGGGCCTGGGCCGTGGGAAACCGCCGATGAGGTGGTTTCTCGAGGCAGGTCAGGCAGATCGCCTCCAGCCAGTACGGCACTTCGGGGCGAAGGCGCGACGGCGGGATCGGCGGGGCGGTGCGAACCTTCTGCAGAGTCTGGACCTTGGACTTCTCCTGAAACGGAGGAGAGCCGGTGAGCAAGGCGTAGAGAATCGCCCCCAGCGCATAGACGTCCGTCGCCCGGCTGATGTCCGCCGACCGGCCCTCGGCCTGTTCCGGGGCCATGTAGTTCGCGGTCCCCAGGATCGTGTCCGTCTCGGTCAGAAAGGGGATGGAATCCTCGTTCAGTTCCGTGTCCAGCAGCTTGGCGAGTCCGAAGTCGGTGATCTTCGGGGTCCCGTCGTGAGCAAGCAGGACGTTGGCCGGTTTGAGGTCGCGGTGCACGACCCCCTGGTTGTGGGCGTACTCCACAGCCTTGGCCAGAATCACCACCAGGGCTGCGGCGTCTCTCGGCTCAAACGCGTCGAGGCCCAGCTTCTCCTCGAGGCTTCCCCCTTCGACATATTCCATCGCCAGGTAGGGGAGTCCGTCGTGTTCGCCAAGCTCGTGCACCTGCACCACGTTCTGATGCCGCAACCGCGCGACCGCTTTCCCTTCACGCAAGAAGCGGGCGACCGTGGCCGCACTCGCATGATGGCCCGCCAGAATCATCTTGATGGCGACCTTGCGTTGCAAAGATCGCTGCAACGCCTGGTAGACAAGTCCCATCCCCCCCCGGCCGACCTTCCCCAGCACCTCGTAAGGTCCGATTTGAAGGCCGAGGACCGAGTTGCCTTCATCGCCGGTCCCCAGGTCCCACGCAGTGGCCCGCCGGGTCTTCTCTTCGTATTCGAGCGCCTTCGCTCTCGCTTCCATCTCGGCATACTTGGGGCTGACCGGCGGCAGTGGATCCCGTAAGCATTGCTTCAAGCAGGCAATGATCGGGTCGTCGTCACCCTCGCTCTGGAGTTCGCCGAGGGTCTCCACACAGCGGTCGCAGGACGAGAGATGCAACGAGATGCTCGAGGATTCCAGGTCGGAAAGCTGGCCGCGATCGAACTGCAAGAGGAGTTCTTCGTCCGGGCACTCCTGGACAAGCTGGGCCGACGCATACAACATCATCGGTACTCCTCAAGCAATTCCGAAAACGGACCCCGGAAAGCCGGCATCCCCTCAAGCAATTCCGAAAACGGACCTCGGAGAGCCGGCATCCTCGCCACGTTCGCACCTCGTCAGACATTGACGAGGAGGAAAAGCTCTTCGCGAATCCTGCGCAAAATATGGGACTTCGCCAGGTAGACGGCGTTGACCGTCATCCCCAAGTCGGCCGCCACCACAGACGGATGTTCACCTGCCACCACCACTCGCAAGAAGGCCTGACGACTTTCCGCCTTGCAGTTCTCCAGCACCATGTCACTGACACGACGCACCAGGATGCGTTCCTCGTCCTCAGGCGAAGACGTTCCCTCGGTGAAGCCTGCGGGAAGGTCGTGCAGCATCGCCCGTGCATCACTTCCGCCAACCGCTTCAGGCTCCTTCGCCTTGCGTCGTAGGAAGTCGATGGTTCGGGTACGGGTCACGGTGCGGAGCCAACCGCGAAAAGAGCTCCCCTTATGATTGAGTTGGAAACCGGTGATCGAACCGGAAACCGTCCGGAACACCTCCTGTCCCACGTCGGCCGCCTCAGCATCTTGCAAACCGAACCGGCAGCACCAATGATACACAAGAGGTCCATACAACTGAACAAAATGCCGCCATGCCTCCTGATCCTTCGTTTTCAAACGGTCGATCAGACTGTAGGACGTCTTTTCTGCAGTACCAGAAAACTCAACGCAGTCATCTGTCACGGCGATTCCTCGGCGATCGGATGATTCGATGAGGGCGGAGTAACCACTTAGGTTCAGGGCGCCATTCGAGCCTGTGCTAAATACGCGAGTCCTCGCAAAGAAAGTCGAAAAAAAACACCACCGCACACGAAGAACAAATCCCTGGATCTTCTAGGATAGGTTTTATTCGGCCCAAAGTCTTGAACTTTCCAGACGACCCGTACTCAAAGATCCTCAAGACTAGATGTTCACCTTAATTATCCACTTTGCTCAGTTATTGACAAGGGTTCACAAACCGGCGACAAGAGACGCCTGTATCGGCAAAAACTATTCGTACACGCACGAAATGGCGCAAAGTCCAGCCAGCAAAAGACTTATCAACAAACATCGCCCTTGCGAGAATAAAATTCCGAAGCGTTATCGCCGAGATTCGCTTGCAAGAACGTGCAATTCTGTCAAGTTTGCCGGTTTTTGCTCCGCACATAGCGGGGTGACTTTCGGACATCCCGTCTATTTGCCGGACGACCTCACCGTGTCGCCCTGCATCCGGGTTTCTGTTCGTCGAGTCCGAGGTTAGGCATTAGCTTCCTTCAGATCCCATCCCACCTCGCGATGAGCACGCTTGCCTAGCCATAACGAGTTCTGGCCATCACGGCCCACGAAGGACTTGCACTTCCGAGATTCATAACATTTCTAAATCACAAAAAAACCAACGAGCCCTCATTACAAAGGCAGTCGTTGGTCACAAGAAACCAAAGCAAGTCACGAGTGTTCAGATCCACGTCCGAAACCCAGTCGGCACGTGTTTACGGCGCCACATAAATCCCTGACACGATATCAAAGTTGTCATCCATGTCTTCAACATACAAGGTATAGGTTCCAGGAGGAAGCGAAAAAATCGCGATCCAGGCTTCCAGATATACGCTGTCTGCGTACTGGTAAATGGGCAAGAAGAGATTACCGTCCGCATCCCTAATTTGAACAACGGCAAGCGGACAACGAAACAGATCGCCACTAACGACAAGATAACCGGCCTCGCTCGTCACATCTTGGTTCATGACGGGATACCGGATATTTACTTCTGCTTTCGCATCTGTAATCGCGAAAAAACCTAAGCAGAATCCCACGATCGCAACGCCCAAAGAGATCGTCTTGTAGGCTCTCGGCTGGGTAATTTTGGTTCCCATTGCAATACAACTCCTTATAGAAAGGCTAACGAGAGTGAAAACCGGCTTTGCTGAAAGCCCGGTGACCGAGCAGTAACGAGACCGAGCCTCTCCAGATTTAAAGGCCAAGTCCGCCACGGTTTCAAACTTGGGAGAAAGTCGCGATTGATGCGGCCGTCCCGCTGCGATTAGGTCGTCAGTTCAAAATCGATTCGGCTCTGCAGTTCCGCTAAGGTTACAGATAATGCTTGTCCATTTCACCCCGACGTAATACTCGTCGGGGTGACGACGATTCAAGGTTCTTCCCACACCTACTTCCCTGGCCGAACAGCTTGTACCGTGGATAACTCAACACAGTCATCTGTTACAGCGGGTCCTCGGTAATCGGAGAGCGGGAAAGCGGAGCACCTGCGTGGGTCCAACGCAACATTCGAGATTGAGCTATGACGATGAGGTCAAAAAAAAGCGCCTCCGCACGAAAATAGCAAGATCCTACGGTTGCCACCAGAATAGCTTACTTTCGACCCGGAGTCTCTAACTTATCGACCTTTCGTACTCAAAGCTTCTCGGAGCCAAAAATAGACTCAATGCCGGTCCCCACCTCGGCCACCGGAACTGCACAAGTAACAAGCCCGAACTCAAGATCCGGGCGTCCGTCAAAGCCGTTTCCGATCCCCAAGTCGCGCCGGCTCAGGGGGAGGGGGCGCTTACGTTCTTCCAGCAAGTGAAGAGCGGGGTATTGGTCGTAAAGTAAGAGATCGGATAGAGGGCGTACTTGCCATCAGCCGGGTTCATCGTGCTCAAGAGCGCGTTGCTGCTTCCAATGTCGGACGTGCCCAGGTACTTCACGCCCCAGATGACCTGAGCATGATACCAAGGGAACGGCCCCGAGGTGGAGATCTTCGCCGCAGCCATGACCGCGCCCGATTGCTTCAGCCGTTCGATCAGGAACTTGTCCGTGAAGACGACCGTGTCCTTCTTATCGACAAAGATATTAAACAGAAAGCCGAAATTTTTGGCGACATTGCCCAGGTCAATCGGCCTGATCCCGCCTCCTGCTTGCGCGACCCCGTAGTCAGACACAAGTTCATCCTCGGTCTTCTTATTGGAAACGGCCGCCGCATCCAGAATGGATTCGAATGCCGCCGCCCAGCAGGTGGCATAGCTCTTCTGCTTGACCTTCTTCGGGGGATTCAGCTCGTAGTCAAAATCAGTCGCCATCGTGATGTTCTCGAGAAGATAAATCCGTCCAAAGCACGTTCTGTCATGGCTTACGGGACAAAACCCCAAACCGGACAGCGAAAAAAACGCACCCTGGAACGAAAAGAATGATCGCCGATTGCCCCTCGAGAAAACGGCTTCGGCTTCGCGGAAGAGCCTCACCCGAAACATCGGCCCCGGTTCGGCCCTGGTCGGTTAAAGCGAATGGCGTACGGATTAGAATGATATCCTAGCTACAGATTCATTTCGATTGGTCAAAGGCTGGAGCAGCCTCAAAGGAACGGCCGTTCCTGAGCAGACGCATAACATCTAAAAAACTTTCGAAATGCTTGGCACAGAGTGGCGACCATCACGACGAGCGCTCGGCTCTCGACGGTCACCACTCCGGCACGACAAAACGCGGACAGGACAATTCAATCAAGTACCAACATCGGTTCATTAAAATTCTTCGCTGAACACGACGTCGCCAGTAACACCAACCTGGTAGGCCGACACCCGCCTCTCGAAGAAATTGGCGAGTTCCTGCACGTCCTGCAACTCCATGAAAGCGAGCGGGTTCCGTGACCCGTAGATGGGGGCGATGCCGAGGGACTCGAGGCGGCGGTCGGCGACGTATTCGAGGTATTTCCGCAGGTCTTGCAGGCTCATACCCACCACACCGAAGGAGAGGACGTCGCGGGCAAAGGCGGTCTCGCACTCGACCGCCTCGCGCATCATCGCGACGACGTCGGCCTCCAGGGCCGCGTCGAACAGGTCGGGCTCTTCGCGACGAGCGATCGCGATCACGTTGAAGGCGAACGCGATGTGCGCACTCTCGTCGCGGAAGACCCAGTTCGTCCCTGTCGCCAGGCCGTGGAGCAGGCCCTTGGACCTGAGGAAATAGACGTAGGCGAAGGCCGCGAAGAAGAACAGGCCTTCAATGCACGCGGCGAAACAGATCAGATTCAGGAGGAACTGCCTCCGATGCGCGCGGGTCTCGAGACGGTCGAGCCCCTCGATCGAGTCGATCCAGCGGAAGCAGAAGTCGGCCTTGCCCTTGATCGACGGGATATTCTCGATCGCGGCGAAGGCCTGCTCGCGCTCGGCCATGTCGGGCAGATAGTTATCCAGCAGGGTCAGGTAGAAATGGACGTGCAGCGACTCCTCGTAGAGCTGGCGGGACAGGTACATCCGCGCCTCGGGCGAATTGATGTGCTGGTAGAGGTTCAGTACCAGGTTGTTGCCGACGATCGAGTCGCCCGTGGCGAAGAAGGCCACCAGGCGCTGGATCAGGTGTTTTTCAGCGGGAGTGATCCGTCGGTCGAGGTCGGCCAGGTCGGTCGAGAAGTCCACCTCCTCGACCGTCCAGGTGTTCTTGATCGCCGCCTTGTACATTTCAAAGAAGGCGGGGTAGCGCATCGGCCGTAGCGTCAAGTCCATGCCGGGATCAAGCAACATCAGTTCATTCCTCCTTGAAAGAAGCATAAAGGGGTGAGTGGCGTCACTGGCAGGACTCGCACGACTCGGGATTTTCCAACGAGCAGGCCACCTGACTGGGCATACCGGGCGAAAGTGAAACCGTCGTCTTGGCGATCCCAGTCGCCGGTCGCGATCGCAAATAATAGCTCGTCTTCAGGCCTCGCTTCCAGGCGTACATGTACATTGACGAGAGTTTGCCGATCGACGGGCTCTCGATGAAGAGGTTGAGCGACTGGCTCTGATCGATGAATGGCGCACGATCGGCCGCCATGTCGATTAGCGAACGCATCGGAACCTCCCAGACGGTGCGATAGACGCGCCGGAGTTCGGCCGGAATCTCCTCGATCCCTTGGATCGAGCCCTCGGCCAGCTTGATCCGGTTGCGGATCTCCTCAGTCCAGAGGCCGCGTGCCTTGAGTTCCTTGACGAGGTAGCGGTTGACCTGGAGGAACTCGCCCGAGAGCGTCTCGCGTTTAAACAGGTTGGAGATCTGCGGCTCGATGCACTCGTAAGCGCCGACGATCGAGGCAATGGTGGCGGTAGGAGCGATGGCCACGAGCAGCGAGTTCCGAAGCCCGTGGCGGCGGATCCGGTCGCGGAGGTCCGACCAGCGTGCATCGTGTCCCCCTTCCCACCCCCAGAGGTCAATTTGAAGGACGCCCTCGGCCGCCCTGGTCTCGGCGAAGGACGGGTGCGGGCCGAGTTTCTCGGCGAGGTCGCACGAGACGCTCAACGCGTGAAAGTAAATCTCCTCCTGGATCCGAGCGGACAGGCGTCTGGCCTCAGGGGCGTCAAACGGGAGATTGAGGTGGAACAGGACGTCCTGGAGGCCCATCAGCCCGATCCCGACGGGTCGCCAGCGGCGGTTCGAGGTGGCCGACTCGGGGGTCGGATAGAAGTTGATATCCACAACGGCATCCAGGAACGGCACAGCCGTCCGGACGGTTTCGGCGAGGGCCTCGAAGTCGAATCCATCGTCGTCGACATGCTGAACAAGGTTGATCGAACCCAGGTTGCAGACGGCCGTCTCGCCGGCCGAGGTGACTTCGACGATCTCGGTACAGAGGTTCGACGAGTGAACGACGTTGCCCGGGACGCGGGTCTGGTTCGACTTCCGGTTGCACGCGTCCTTGAAGTTCAACCAGCCGTTGCCGGTCTCCGCCAAGGTCTTCATCATTCGGGCGTAGAGGTCGCGGGCGGCCACCTGCTTCACGGCCAGGCCGTTCTCCTCAGCCTCGGCATAGGCCACGTCGAAAGCCTCACCAAAGAGGTCAGTCAGGTGCGGGACCGTCTTCGGATCGAAGAGCGACCAGTTCGCGCCGGCCTCAACCCGCTGCATGAAGAGGTCGGGGACCCAGTTGGCGAGGTTGAGGTTGTAGGTCCGGCGGGCCTCGTCGCCGGCGTTGTCCTTGAGCTCGAGAAACTCCTCGATGTCGGCGTGCCAGCTTTCGAGATAGACGCAGCAAGCTCCCTTGCGTCGGCCTCCTTGGTTGACCGCCGCGACCGACGAGTCCATCGTCTTGAGCCAGGGGACGACGCCGTTACCGTGTCCGTTGGTCCCCTGGATGTACGATCCGCGTGAGCGAATCCGGTGGTAGGCGAGACCGATCCCGCCCGCGTATTTCGAGAGTTTGGCGATGTCGGCGTAGCGGTCGTAGATCGACTCCAGGCTGTCCGCAGGCGAGTCGAGCAGGTAGCAGGAGGACATCTGCGGCCGGGGCGTTCCGGAGTTGAACAAGGTTGGCGAACTGGGCATGTAGCGATGCGACGCCATGAGCTCGAAAAGGTCGAGGGCGTCGACGACATTTCGGGAGAGGCCGCAGGCCACGCGGAGGAAGAAGTAGGCGGGGGTCTCGATCACGTCGCGGGTGGTCGGATGGCGCAGCAGGTAGCGGTCGTAGACCGTCCGGAGCCCGAAATACTCGAACTTGTCACGAGGGCTCGCGGCCGCGGCGGCATTGAGCTTCCGCGCATCGGCCGCAACCTGTTGGGCGGTCTCCGTGGCGATCAGACCGAGCCGATGGCCCGTCGAAACCGCCTGCGAAAAGGAGTGGATATCCTGATTCATCACCTCCTTGGCGATGTAGCAGTCGAGGAGCCGGGCAGCGAGCTGCGAATACTCGGGTTCCTCGGCGATCAGCGAGGCGGCGGTCTGGATCGAGAGTTGATCGAGCTCGCGAGTCGTCGCGCCGTCGAACAGGCCGCCGATCGTCTTCACCGCGATCCGCATGATGTCGACGCTGGGCAAGCCGCCCGAGGTGCGCCTCACGGCCCGCACGATCTTGTTAACGTCCACCGGCTCGAGCCGACCGTTCCGCTTGCGGACGTGCATCCCAGGATCCTCATCCGGATCGGAGGCCCCGTTGAGGGGGCTGCCGTTGCCGTGCGCGTGCCCGTTGACAGGGGTAGATTCAAGATCGACGGCCATGAACAGCTCCGAATTCCCTTGAGGATAGGTCGAGGCCGGGGCTCGCCGCCTCCCGATCGAGGATCGGGAGCGACCGGAAGCCCGCAGCCCACGTGGAGATGCCGGAGCCGTCCGGAGACGGCCCCGACCGGAATTGGCATCAGGTGATGACGGGGGCGGGTTCGGCCACCCCCTCCAGGCGTTGGCGAACCGCCTGAGCGGCGGCGACGAGAGCCACCAAGGCGGGCTTGACCTCTTCCCAGCGGCGGGTCTTCAGGCCGCAGTCCGGGTTGACCCAGAGTTGCTCGGGGGAGAGGACCGCCAAGGCTCCGTCCAAGAGCCGCTCGATCTGCTGAGGGGACGGCACCCGGGGAGAATGGATGTCGTAGACGCCCGGCCCAACCTCGTTGGGATAGCGGAAGTCGGCGAACGCGCCAAGCAACTCCATCTGCGACCGCGAGGTCTCGATCGAGATCACGTCGGCGTCGAGCGCGGCGATCGAGTCAATGATGTCGTTGAACTCGCAGTAGCACATATGCGTGTGAATCTGCGTCTCATCACGCACGCCGGCCGACGCGAGCCGGAAGGCGTCGACGGCCCAGCGCAAGTACTCGGCCCAATCGGCCCGACGGAGGGGGAGCCCCTCTCTCAAGGCAGGTTCGTCGATCTGGATCACACGGATCCCCGCCTGCTCCAGGTCGACAACCTCGTCGCGAATGGCCAGGGCAATCTGCCGGCAAGTCTCCCGGCGGGGCTGGTCGTCCCGGACGAACGACCATTGCAGGATCGTCACCGGGCCGGTCAGCATCCCCTTGACCGGACGCAAGGTCAGGGCCTGGGCGAAGCGTGCCCAGTCGACGGTCATCGGGCCGCGACGGGTCACATCGCCGAAGATGATCGGCGGCTTGACGCAGCGCGAGCCGTAGCTCTGCACCCAGCCGTTCGCGGTGAAGGCGAACCCTTCGAGGTTTTCCCCGAAGTATTCGACCATGTCGTTCCGCTCGAACTCGCCGTGGACGAGCACGTCGAGTCCAACCTCCTCCTGCCAGCGGATAGCCTCGACGACCCGAGCCTTGAGAAAGGCGTCGTACTCGTCCGCCCGCAATTTCCCGGAACGGAACAAGGCGCGTGCCTTGCGGACCTCGTCGGTCTGGGGGAAGGAGCCGATCGTGGTCGTCGGAAGGATCGGCAAGGGGGTACTTTCGCGCTGAGCCGCTTTCCGGACCGGATAGGGATGGGCGCGGGCAAGTTCCTCAGGAGTGACCGCCGCCAGGCGGCGACGAACCTCCAGCGACCGCGTCCGAGGCGAGTCGCGACGGCTACGGAGGGCGGCCTCGTTCTCGGCCAGGGCCGCCGCGATCGCTGTTCGCCCGCTGGCCACTCCCTGTGCGATCAGGGTGACTTCATCAAGCTTCTGTCGGGCGAACGCGAGCCAGTTCCGCAGTTCGGGATCGAGTCCTGTCTCCCCCTCCAGGTCGAATGGGACGTGGAGCAGCGAGCACGACGGCGCGATCATGAGCCGATCCGCCCCCAGCCGCTCGGCCGCCGCTTCCGCCAGGCTTAGCGCATGCGTGAGGTCCCCCTTCCAGATGTTTCGACCATCGACCAGGCCGAGCGAAAGCATCTGATCCGGTCGCACGAGCGCCAACGCCTCTTGCAACGAGTCGGGGCTGCGAACGAGGTCAAGGTGGACCGCCTTCACGGGCAGGCGAAGCACGGCCGGGAGCGTCTTGGCCAGGCCGCCGAAGTAGGTAGCAAGCAGGATGTCCATCGAGCCGGCCGCACCCGCCAGGCGCTCGAAGATCGGTCCCAACGCAAGGAGGGCCCGCTCCGCGACGTCGGTCACCAGGCACGGTTCATCGATCTGGACCCACGCGGCCCCGGCCGCGGCAAGCCGGCGCAAGATCTCCTCATAGACTGGGAGCAGGCGGGGCCAGAGGTCGATCGGGTCGAAGTTCTCGCCTTTCGCCTTGGCGAGCAGGAGGAGTGAGACGGGCCCGATCAGGACCGGCCGGGTGATGATGCCCAAGCCTTTCGCCTCGACAAACTCGTCCACCGGCTTCGTCGAACCGAGGGTGAATTCCTGCCCCGACCCAATCTCAGGGACGAGGTAGTGGTAGTTGGTGTCAAACCACTTGGTCATCTCGAGGGCCGGTGCGCCGGTGCGCTCCCCTTCGTGGGCGACCCCGCGCGCCATGGCGAAGTATCGCTCGAATCCCGCCGGCAAATGCGTGAATCGCTCGGGAAAGATCCCGGCCATCACCGCCGTGTCGAGGACCTGATCATAAAGGGAGAAATCATTGCTGGGGACATGAGCAATCCCCGCCACCTGCTGAAGCTTCCAATGGTCTGCGCGGAGCTGCCGCGCGACCACTTCAAGGTCGCCAGCGTCCGATCGGTTCGACCAGAACCGTTCGAGGGCCTTCTTCAACTCGCGCTGTCCGCCCATCCGGGGGAAACCGAGATTCGTCGCTGCCGTCATCGTTTCAAACTCCTGGACTCGGGTGTCAAACGAAGGAAGTCAGGTGACCAGAGATCAGCCGGCGCCTGGAAGCACGCGGGATCTCAAGGACGGGAACCTGCCTTCGGCGACGGCTCGCGATCCCAACAGGAGGAAAACGAAGAAAGCGCATACCCCGACGGACTTGATGTACGGCAAAGGAGAGAGCAGGGGACAAGTCATGACCGCAACGATGGCGACGGTCAGAATGGCCAGGCGAATCAGGAGGGAACGCAGGCGAGGGTAAGAAGTCCTCGCGCATTCACGATCGGATGGAGAATCCAAAGGGTACAATCCTTCCTGCCGGTCCGGGCAGATGGGGTGGTCGGACCGACAGCGCAGGAGGTATCCGCATGCGCAGACTGTACCTTGTCCTGCCTGCGTGCCTGGGTCCGAGGCACCAAGACGATCGCTCGACAGGCAGGTCTTCTGGCTTACGGTTCGTAGCGATTCTCGGGCAACCTTCCCCCGATCCGGCTCATCGCCGCGTCGAAGTGGCATCACACCCGAGTCTCTGACCGATTACAGCAGCGGCCCTGCGCCGGATTCACACCGGCTTCCCTTTTCATCCACCCGCTCTCGCGGCTGGAACCTGTCGAGATGACGAATCATAGTGCCTATCGGGTGGATGGTCCAGTCGCCTCCAGGAATTCCCCGGGCCGGCCGACTTTGTGCGGGGATCGTGACCCAATCGGATTTGGCACCTTCCTGCACATGATCTTAATTCGGTGACGGGCCGGCTGGGTGCAGGAGTCAGACCGCTCAAATCATTCTATTCGGATTTCAATATACCCCCTGCATATTCCCAAGGGAACGGGTCCCATGACCGACCCCCGGCTTGACCAGGCGCGGCCTCGCCGTTCTAATAAGAGTCCTCGATAGGTGCCGCCGCCCCAACCTTGGGTGCGGGGAGAATAGGGAAGACGGTGCGAATCCGTCGCGGGGCCGCCGCTGTAATCGGCCAGGCCCTCGGACAAACTGAGCCACTGCCACAACGGCGGGAAGGCGGTCCGGGGCCACGAAGAGCCGTAAGCCAGAAGACCTGCCCGTCGAGATTCTGTTCTGGTGCTTCGGCCACAAGCATCCGGGCGGGCCGCTCGCAGACCGTCTGCAAAGCGCCTTGCACCGGTGGGCCGAAGTGAATCCTCACGCCCGGCCCGGCGGAAAGGTCTGCGTCCATGTCGCCCCATTGCCTTGACAGACCTCCGAGGCTTCACGCCTCTCGGACGCTTCGGCGTCGACGCGATCATCGCCCGACCGCTCAATGAGCGGATACCGAGCAAGTTCGAGCGGTCCTCACAGACAGCACGACCCGCTTCGCGTCGCCATCCCCCCCCAATAGCGCATGACCATTTCGACGCGGATGCGTCCGAAGTGAGCCGACTGGCGCAAACGTCCCCCCTTTATTATTGAGCTGTGTGGTCGATGAACCCTCTGAATACTTCCAATCGCTTCGATCACGCCTCACCGGCGAAGGTGCCGGCTCGAGCGTTCCCGATCGCGGCCCTGATTCTCCTGAACCTCTTGGGCTGCGGAGAAAGCGGCCCCACCCCGGACGGCCGATTCCTGATTCGCGGGACCGTCAACGAGGGCGGTCAACCGCTCAGCCAAGGCTCGATCGTGTTTCATCCCGAATCCCAGTCGGGAATTCAAGGGGTCGGCACAGTCATCAAGGATGGCCGATACGAACTCCCCGCAGCCCAAGGTTTGGCCCCAGGACGGTATGCGGTCGAAATCCAACCTGGAACATCGGCCCCTGCAACGGCCGACGCCACGGTCACCATCGACGAGATCACCGGCGCGGAAGTTCTCAACCAACCCGTCAAAATCTCTCGATCCAATCCCCTGGTCACGAAGGCCAAATCATCCAAGCGAACGCCACGGAGCATCGAGGTCACGAAAGCGGGGCCGAACCAGTTCGACTTCGATCTGACCAAGTGACACCGGTCAATTGCTCACTCCCGGCCCAATCATACCGTTGCATTTTTTAAGGGTGATGTTCCATGTCCCGTCAACGCCGTGCTTTCACTTTGATCGAACTCCTGGTCGTCATCGCGATCATCGCAGTGCTGATTGCCTTGCTGCTTCCGGCGGTGCAAGCAGCCCGTGAGGCAGCCCGACGCGCCCAGTGCACCAACAACCTGAAACAGGTCGCTTTGGGCATGCATAACTACGAGAGTGCTCACGGCCGGCTGCCACCCGGGCGGAAGGGCACGAGTTGGGGCACCTGGGTGATTTTCACCCTTCCCTACCTGGAACAACAAGGCATTTTCAACGCCTTTAACTTCGTGGGGAACAACACTGAAGGGCGAGGCCCGTACGACACGAACTTCCGATTTTTCGGGGCGGCCAACGTCACGGTGGCGGCCAGCCGGATCGGCTCACTCCTTTGTCCGAGCGACGTGGTGACGAGTCCGAACGAGCGATCGTTCATCTTGGGTGCGAACACGTTCTACGCCACACAGCACAACTACGTCGCGAACTTCGGTTCGTCGGTTCTCTTGCAGCCGGCGATCTACCCAATCGGGGCCAATGCCACCGACCCGGGAGCCATCGCCTACGCCGGAGCCCCGTTCTCCGACATGGGAAGCCCGTTCGTCGACATCGCCTCGGTCAACTTCCCGCCCCCCTCGGGAGGGCTGGCCGATTACGCATTCAGTTCATTTCTGGATGGAATTTCCAACACCATGCTTGTTTCGGAAACCGTCATCGGATTCAACAAGGATTCGCGCGGATTCTCCTGGTGGGGTGATGGAGCCACGTTCGAAACCTATCTGGCCCCCAATAGTCCGGCTCCCGACCGAGTCAACGGCGGTTGCAGCTATCCTTACCAAAACAACCCGCCCTGTATCCGCCTGAGCACGGACCAGATCCTGGAAACCACCTTCGCCGCCCGTAGCCGACACTCCTCCGGCGGCGTTAACGCGGCGATTGCCGACGGCTCGGTCCGGTTCGTCAAGAACTCGGTCCACCTGTCCACCTGGCGTGCCCTGAGCACAACGAAAGGCGGGGAAATCATCAGCGCTGATGCATTCTGAAACCGTCACGTGGAGAGTCCACGAAGCAAAGGCCGAGAGCCACGTCGGGGAGCCGGACTCTTGCAGGTAGGGGGGGCCCCATGCTATACGCTGTCATAAAAATCGGCGTGAAAGAAATGCCGGGGACTCACCCCAGCTCTCCCGAACGCCTACAATATGTCTCAGCAACCCTCGCTGCGTTCGTGCCTGGCGAGCCAAGGCAAGCCCGCAGCATCGCTCGACGCGAGCGATGGATTGGCTTACTGAGCAGGCCAGGCCCTCGAAGCACGGTT
This sequence comes from Singulisphaera acidiphila DSM 18658, assembly GCF_000242455.2. Classification (GTDB taxonomy): domain Bacteria; phylum Planctomycetota; class Planctomycetia; order Isosphaerales; family Isosphaeraceae; genus Singulisphaera; species Singulisphaera acidiphila. Next base: position 1,109,785 of record NC_019892.1, on the reverse strand, counting down.
TGAATGTCACTTTCGGGACGACGAAATCGCCCTCGGTTCGAGAAGGATCACGATGTCGACCACAACGACGAAACTCCCACCGACACCCCCTTCCGAAGTCGTCCTCATCAGCCACTCGCCGATCTTCTTCTGGTGGCCGGTGTGGTTGGTCGGGTTCCTGCTGGCTGCCGTGACCTATCTCGACAACCAGTTGATGGCCATTGTTCCCGTCGGCACCGTGGCCGTGAACCAAAGGACGGTCGAGGGGTACGACGGGCCTCGCGACATCCTGGTGGTCCCACCAGGCAAGAAACTCCCCACGGACAAGGTGACGGGAGCCCTCGCCCAACCTCGCCTGCGGATGGCCGCGAGCAACAGCCTGGGAATGATCTTCGCAGTCGTCCTCTGCCTCGTGATTATCATCACCAACGTTCACATGAGAGGACTTTGGTCGGTGATCGTCCTCTTGGGGATCGCCCTGGTTACCGTCCTGTTCGCCGTTTTCGGCTGGTGGGACCCAATTCTACGGGTCTGGGACCTGATTGACGTCCACATCAATGCGCTCGGTTACCTCTCCCTCTCGCTCTTCCTCTTCACCATCTGGTTATTGACTTATCTGATCTATGACCGCCGAAACCAGATGATCTTCGGCCGGGGTCAACTTCGGGTACAAACGGCGATCGGCTCGGGAGAGCGAGTCTTCGACACGTTCGGGATGGCGGTCGAGAAGCACAGGGACGACGTCTTCCGCCACTGGCTGCTCGGGTTCGGCTCCGGCGACCTGACCGTCAAGGCCGCCGGAACGAACGCCCAGCATTTCGAGATTCCCAACGTCCTGAACGTCAACCGCAAGCTCGCGCTGATCCAGCGGTTGCTCCAGGAGCGGCAGGTGGTTGGGGGCTAAGGCGGATCGCAACCTTCGTCGCGGCATCGCATTTCGCCCAAGTCCGTACGTCGGATCGAGGCGAACATGCGATGCCGCTTGCCCGAGCGTTGTCCTGGACGGCCCTGGTGAGCCCTCGTCGAGGTTGCTGCTAATCACTGGCAGCCAGAACGACCTGGGCACAAGAATAACGGCTCACTCTCTGGCGATGCTGTGGCGTGCGAGAAGGTGTCTCGCAAGGTCATGACGCCCCACGTGGCCGTTCTCATCGGTGGGTTAATGTGACACCGAGGGCCCCCAGGCTCACTGGAAATCGGCCCAGGCCGCACACCCTGCTTTCTCAACACAACGACCCCCGCTGCGGTGGGGCAGACCGTTGGTCCGCCCCACCGCAGCGGGGGTCGTTGCATGGCCGCAAAGGCCATCTTGTCTTGCGGTCAGGAGGAGGTCTGGGTCACAAACCCAGAGCCTCCCGACGTTCAATCGTTTGGATTAATACTGATCCGAGCTGATGATTTCACCACCAGCGCGGGTCACGAGGTTCGCGAAGATGCGAATGCTCACGGTCTCTTTGATGAACTTGACCGAGCCGTCGCCAAACACGAAGTTAGCTCCACCAGGGTGGAATCCGTAGGCCTCGCCTGACCCTTCCGAGCCGTAGTAGGAGTAAGGGAAGGTCTGCGAGCCAATGTCTTCGCCATTGGTGCAGTTCAGCGGGCAAGGACCCGGGATCACCGAACCGTCCTGGCTCGAGCCGTCGACGCTGAAGTCACTCGCCGGGCGGCACCAGCCGCCTGCGTTCGAGCGGTTGGTCAGGAGGTTGCTGCCAACTTGCTTGCCCCCCTTGCGATAGACGTAGGGACGACTGGCGGACTCGGCGATGGCAATCGTGTTCGACAGGCCGTCGGTGGCGTCCGCGAGCCGGGACTTGATGTTCTTGGGGAGCAGGCCGGTCCAGGGGCCAACCGTGAGGGTATCGCCGGCTGCACCGACCAGTCCGAGACCGGGCGTCCCGAGTCGGCGATCGATGCCGATCGTCGGCGAGTAGTGGGTCACCGCCGCGACGTTCGCGGCCCAGACGCTGGGCGGTTGCGGATCGCCGTCGAGCACGTCGCTCTGTTGCGCGGAGGGGCAGAGGAAGACGTTGATCTTGCTCCGGACGCTCGTCGTGTTTTCGACTCCGCTCCAGTTCAGCGTCTGGTTATAAGCATTATAGACGTTGTTCTGCTCGAAATAAGGCAGCATGAGCGTCAGCCCGGCGATCCGCGGAAGGGTGGTCACCCCGGCCGGCCGATCGCTCGACGGAAGGTTCAAGTTCACGTCGTGGAAGTTATGCAAGGCAATGCCGAGTTGCTTCATGTTGTTGACACACTGAGAGCGGCGGGCCGCCTCTCGCGCCGCCTGCACGGCCGGCAACAGCAAGGCGATCAGGACGGCGATGATCGCAATCACCACCAAAAGCTCGATCAGTGTGAAACCACGGCGTAAACCCGTCTTCATAAGAACCTCTTGATTTTTTGGGGACCGAAGCCGCCAGTCAACGACGAAAAAGTGCAGTTATTTTGAAACATCTAGCAAAGCACCCGACGCCCTCTGATCGAAGACTCCGGCAACCTTGCGACCGTCGCGTTTATTTGGTGATGGTGAGCGGCTCGAGTTCGTTCGGGGCTTCCGCCACCTTGACCTTCCAGAGCGAGTTTTCGCGGTTCGCGTAGCTCTTGGGGATCAGGTCCGGGCCCGCCTTGTAATCCTTGCCGCTCTTGATGATCTTGTTCCACTGGATCGTGGCGGTGTACTCGCCCGAGGGTGCGCCGTCATCGGCGTCGTAGGTCGTCAAGCTGAAGGACCCGTCCGGCTTGACCTTGGCCGAGGGACGAAGTTCCGTCTCCCCTCCCGCCTTCGCCGGGTAGAAGACGATGAGCGCCCCTTCCGGGACTTCCCCCGCAACGCTCACCTTTCCCTTAACCGGGAACACCGGGACATGCCCATCGTCCTGAGAACATCCGGTCACCAGCATCGCCAGCCCTACACCACAGAACGGGACCAAGGGCTTCACGATTCGCCAGGGGGAAAACTTCAGGTCTCGGCGCACGGGTTCCACTCCACTTCGTTCCACTCGATCGACCTTCGACAACCTCGCCGGAAGAGCCCACCACTCCCGGAAACCATCGCGGACTCACGACGACAACGTGATCCGCACCAATCAACAAGGACGACGCTGTCCCATCCCAAAGGCCAAGACGCAATTCCTTGGCTGATGTGCGATTTTTATGATCCTGATCGTTTTAGTCAAGTACAAATTCGACTAAACGAGTCGACATTATGAATTTTTCCTGCCAGCGGCCGCACTTTTAACGCTTACCTCCGATTAACCCTGAAAAATGGCCCAATTGTCGCTTAATTAATTCCATGCTGCGGCGCGCAGCCACGGCCTCGGCGCGAATCCTCTTCGTTAGCGAGAGGAATCCACGCGAAGGGCCGGGGGATTCGGAGTACAGAACGCAATGCCGAGTATTCCGATCCGCCAGGTGACGGGCGGGATTCGGCTCTTGATGGGAGCGACGCGGATCAGCGGGCGCGCTGACGCAATTGGCCGTCGGCGATCAGCCGCCACCAGAAGAAGCTCTCCCCTTTCTCGGCCGCCTGCTTCCAGTAGGGCTTGGCCTTTTCGTGCTGCTCGGCCCCCGCGAGGTAGGAGGCGACGACCAGGGCCGGGCCGACCCGGCTCACCACCTCGGTTTCCTCAATCAACGCATCGACGCTCTTCTGGTCGAGGGTATTGGGATCCCCCTTGGCAATCGCCTCGCGAAGCTTGGCCAGGATCGCCGAGAACTTGGGCGAGGTCGTTTTGTACTTGGCGAGGAACTGCTCCGCAGTGGCGTCGAGCAACTTCGCGTCGCCCGCCTGTCCGGCCGCTGCGAGCAAGGTCACCCACGCGGCTTGATCGCCGGACGGATTTTCCGCCTCCGCCTTGATCAAGCGTTGAAGGGAGTCGAACGTCTTGCCAGGCTCGCCTTTGGCGATCAATAGGGCGGCACGCGGGACCACGATTTGATCGCCGGCTTGATCGCCCATGCGTTGCAAAAGCGCAAGCGTGAAGTCAGACGCCTCCGCCGGGTGGCCCTCGCCGGTCCTCACACAGAACTCGATCCAGTCGTAGCCCGAATTGCCCGGGTAACGCATGGCGCGGGCCTGCGCCCATTTCTCGGCGGCAGGCCAATCCATCTGACCCTCCGCGCATCTCTGGGCGGTTCGCATCGCCCACTCGGCCCACGACTCGGCTGCGGCATCCGCATACGGTCGCGCGGCCTCGTAAAGCCCCGTGGCCATCAAACTCTCGGCAATCTCGACGCGGACCTTGGCATGGTCGAGGCCATGATCCTCGACTTTCGCGAGGTATTCATCGAGGATCTCCTTCCAGCGTGCCAGGTTTCCCCGCGCCTTCTCTCGATCCGCCAGCAATCGGTAAGCCCAGGGATCGGGCGAGAGCTCGATATAACGCTTCAGTAGCACTTCGGCCTCGTCCATGCGGCCCAGCTTGTCGTAGCGGCGAGCCAACGGACCGATCAGGCTGGGGTGGTCGCCAACCTGCTTCCGCCAATCATCCACTTTCTTCTCGGCCTCATCCCACGCATAGTCAACCAGCATCCCCATGGCGTAGGGCGCGTTCGGACTGACCGAGAGCAGTTTGTGCGCATAGTCCGCAGCCCGTCGCTCCCGATAATAGAGAAGCGCCAGCGAGAGGTCATGGGTGTTCCAATCGCTGAGGAACGGCGTGATCCCGTAGAACTTCGGTTTTAAATCCGGGGGCATCTTCTTAACAAACAGCTGCTCAATTGCCGACGCGTTCAGACCAAGATTCGTCGTATCCAGCTTCTCGGCAAACGCGAGAATTTCCGCATGGTCCGGAGTCCGCCGGGCGAGCGCCTCGAGGAACGGGCAGAAGCGGTGTTCCGCCACGAGCGGACGAGCGTCCTCCCAGTACTCATCGGTTGGCACGTTCCAGTGATTCGCCATGAAGTCGAGGCGGCGGTAGGTGCAGACGAACCGGGTCTCGCGAATGATCCGCGCCAGGGCTCCCCAGGAAGGTTCCGCTGGATCACGGGCGGGGTCCGCAGCGGCGTCCAACGCCCGCGTCAGCGCCACCTCGTCTTGATCGCCTTGGATCGTCTTGCGGACGACTTCGGGCACTCCGGGCAGTTCGGCGATTCGCTGCGGAATGACCTCGGTGAGAATCTGGGGAGCCATGATGGTGGCGCGATGGAGGTTGGCGACCCCACCCACGTTGCACAAGGCATCATGAGCGCGGAAGCATTCGGGATTGGCGACGATCGCTTCGCGGGCCGCACGGAGGGCCACGTCGGTCCTTGACGGGTGCTCGACCGCCATGACAGAAAGCAGGGCCCCGAGCTCGGCGACGGAGCCGTTGCGGAGCTTGGCGAGCTTCTCCACGGCGAAATGGCAGTGGGCATCGAGGAGTTCGACCCAGGGCGGGGGAGCGGGTCGAGTCGATTCGGCCATTCCCTTGGCAAAACGGCTTGCCGCATCAAGATCATTGAGCGCCAGAATAGGGATTCCGGCCATGGTCGCGGCATAGGCGCGGTTCCAACGGGCCACAGGAGCGCCTGGCCTGGCCGCCACGTCACGCTGGGCGTAGAGCAAGGCACGGGCCTTGTAGGCTTGTCCCGCGCCGTCCCACTGGAAGTCCGTCAGCACGCCGAGGTTGGCGTACCCGCGTGCCAGACCGTGGAGCCGCCAGGGCGAAGAGCCGTCGGTCCGAATCATCTCGTGGAGCTGTCGAATCGCCGCGAATTGCGAGATGAACGACATCTTTAAGAGTTGATCGTCCAACTCGGCGGAGAGCCGGCCGTCCCCCTTCTTGGGAACCGCCTTGCCTTTGACCCCAAGCTTGGTAAGAACCTCCGGCAGCCCGTCACGCGCGGCGGCTTCGGCATTCTTGGTGAGGGTCAGATAGTCGTTGAGCCTCTCGCTATCGCGAAGCGTTCGCTCGAAGAGGACGTCGCGTTTCTCTCCCTGGCCACGGCTGAGACGGATCGCCGTTTTCTCACGCGCACAGAGGGCCGCGACCTCAACAACAGTCGACGGCTGCCCTTGGGGCGAAGGGTCGCCGATCGAGGCGTCACGCACCGTCACATTCAACTCTTCTCGCGCGGCGAGCAACACGGCCTGCCTGACAATCTCACGGGCGAGCCGGCTGTGGTTTCCATAATGGCCCGGACGGAACTGGATCATCTTCCCGGGTTCGGTCAGAAAGAGGATTGTCTCGCCCCCCGGCTGGTTGGCAAACACCTGGAGCTCAGAGCGCTCCGAGGGGTCTTCCACAGCGAGAGCGGCCGCAGCCTGATCCTTCGCCTGATTCGCGGCTCCACTGGCCTGTTGTGGACCGAGCGCGAACAACCAGTCCGCCTCGCGAAGCGATTGCGCGATGGAATAACCGGCGGCCGTCAAAACGACCAGTGTCAGGGCGACCGCCCCGATCTTGAACCCACGACGAGAACTCAGCGCTTTCGGCCTCGGCCCTGAGTTCAATGCCGCCTCCAGGGAATCGGTATTGTTCCGCTGATCGCTCGGACTCGACATGCCCAGCACTCCCGGAACGGCCCGCCCCGTTGGGGGGATCGCATAGGACGCGACCGCAAAAATCCTGACTTGAATGTGAGAATCATCCGTGCGGCCAAGCATAGACTCGATCTTAATTGAATGCAATCATCCGACCGATGAGAACCTCGTGGGAGATCCTTGAGGCACGCACCACTCTCCGCGAGAACCTTGCCTCCCTGACTCGTCACGATCAGAATTCGATGGAGAAGAGGGCGCTACGCCCCCCGTCGTTCCTCAATTGGGAAGGGAGACTCGTTTTGATGGGCACAGTTCCCGCGATTCGATGGTTCGGCCTGATCCTCACTCTGCTGTTTGTCCTTTCCGAGACCGAGGTCAAGGCTCAGGAAAAGGGGACAAGAGTCTACGAGAATCGGCTCACACCGTTGTCGAACCCGAAGCCTCTTTTGGCCGATCACCCTGAGTTCGTCGCGCCAATCGAGGAGGTTACCCGTTTCGAGGCGCCTGTACTTGTCGACGATCCGGACGCCGACCTGAACGTGAGGGCCTGGCGCTTCACTTATAACGGACGCGGGATCATCGAGATGCCCAACCGGCTCCGGGCGGCCGACACGGCCGTGATCATGGTCCACCCCTGGGGGATCGACGATGGCCAAGGCTGGAAGACCCCCGAGCCGAACGGTGTCTGCGACTTCTGCACTCCCGCCAAAAACGAACTGGCCGCCCGCCACACGCGGGAAGTGGTCAACCCATTCCTCAAGTCGCTCCGGGGCCGGGTCAGTCTCGTCATGTTCAGCCTTCGCGGACCGTCCGACCCGATCCGCAAGAAGATGTACCGATCGTTCACTCACCGACCCACTGCCGCGGAACGAACCGAGGGGCAAAAGGAGTTGAAGGAGAAACTCGCCAGCCTGACCTACAAGGGAGAGCCACTCCCAAAAACGCTGACGATCTCCAGCGACCAGCCGGTCATCGACTACTTCCGTCAGTTCCCGGGCCTCGACGCGAGCTCGCGCTACAACGGCCTCCACTTCTGGGACGTACCGGTTCCGATCACGAAGGACATTGACACCAACGAGAATGACGTCGTGATCTTCGACGAGGACGGCTACGGGCCACTCCGCGACTTCCTCAAGCAAAACAAGGTCCGTCATGTCCTCTTGACGGGATACGCAACCGACATGTGCTATTGCCGCACGACGGCCGGCTACGAGAACCTCTCGAAGGATTTCAACGTCTTCCTCGTCGGCGACGCCAGCCTGGCCACCTTCCCGAGCAACTCCACCCCGCGCTTCGCCACCAACGCCGCACTCTCATTCGCCGCGCTCAACCAGCTCATCACGCAAGTCTCCTGGGTCAAATACACCGGCACGAAAGCCGTGGCCCGCGATTGAAAGCCAGCAAGACGACTTTTCTGCCCTCCTGTAGAATGATTCGGTTCGCGAAATCCGCCCTGATTGGGGCCTCGAACAGGCGAGCAGCCTGACTCGAAGTCACCAGGCGGCCTCAACGTGGTTCGAGCCCCAATCACGGAACGGAGTCCCGAACCAACCGGGAACCCTCCGTGGATTCCACTCCGAAACTTCTTAGCCGAGGATCGTGCCCCATGTCGGACCTGGACCTGTCTGCGATTCATGAGTTCGCACGCCGTGAAGGGGGCTTCAGCCGGAGGACCTTCCTCGCCTATAGCGCCGCCCTCTCGGCCTTGCCCGGGCTTGCGGAACGGTCGCAGGGTGCCGTCCTGCGACGAGCCACGTTCGCCGGCAATCCGTTCAGCCTCGGCGTGGCGTCGGGGGATCCGACCAGCACGGGGGTTGTGCTCTGGACCCGGTTGGCCCCCGAACCGCTCGTTCCGGGGGGCGGGCTCTCGCCGGTCGCGATCGAGGTGCAGTGGGAGATCGCCGACGATGAGGCCATGACGAAGGTGGTCCGCCAGGGAACCGCGCTGGCCACCCCGCAACTCGGCCACTCGGTTCATGTCGAGGCGGATGGCCTGAAACCGGACCGGTGGTACTGGTATCGGTTCCGGGCCGGCGACGCGGAGAGTCCGACTGCACGTACCCGAACCCTGCCCACGCCCGCCGCTCAGCCCGATCGGCTCCGGTTCGCTTTCGCCTCGTGCCAGCACTATGAGACAGGACTCTTTACCGCCTACGAGCACATGGTCAAAGACGACCTCGACCTGATCCTGCACCTGGGCGATTATATCTACGAAGACGGGGGGAGACCGGGGCACGTCCGCCAACATCTCGGCAAGGAGATCGAGTCGCTCGACGACTATCGGATCCGCTATGCCCAGTACAAGTCCGACCCACTGCTCCAGGCGGCCCACGCCCGCTGTCCCTGGTTGGTGACCTGGGACGACCATGAGGTCGACAACAATTACGCAGGAAGCGTGTCGGCCGTCAAAGGGGTCGATAGCCTGGCCTTGCTGGCCCGGCGTGCGAACGCCTACCAGGCCTACTACGAGACGATGCCGTTGCGACGCCCGTCGCTCCCTCGCGGTCCTCACATGCGGCTCTACCGCAAAGCCTCCTTCGGACGCCTGGCCGAACTGCTCATCCTCGACACCCGCCAGTACCGCTCCGACCAGCCGAACGGCGACAAGCCGGCCGACCTGAACGCCGAGGCCCTCGACCCGAAGCAGACGATGCTCGGCGAGCGCCAGGCAGGCTGGCTCCAAGCGTCGCTGCTCACCTCGCCCGCCACCTGGAACGTGCTCGCCCAGCAAGTCATGATGGCCCTGGTCAAACGGAAGCGAACGGCCGAGTCGCTCTACTCCATGGACCAATGGCCCGGCTATGCCGCCGAACGGATCCGGCTGGTTAAATTCCTGGCCGAACGCCGAGTCCCCAACCCGGTCGTGCTCACCGGGGACATCCACTCCAACTGGGTCAACGACCTCCGCGTGGACGACCGCAATCCGGAGACTCCCATCGTCGCGACCGAGTTCGTCGGCACCTCGATCTCGAGCGGCGGCAACGGAACCAGTACCCCCAAGGGCCTCGAGACCCTGCGCGATGAGAACCCGTGCGTGCGATTCTTTGATGCCCAGCGCGGTTACGTCCGCTGCACCGTGACCCCCGGCACCTGGCGGACCGATCTCGTCCAAGTCGAAGACATCAGCCGCCCCGGCGCACCGGCCATCGAACGAGCCTCCTTCGTCGTCGAAGCCGGCAAGCCGGGTGCCCAATCCGCCTGATCTCAGACGCAACCCGTACTCCCATCAAAACTCTCGCGGAGGGGGGCATAGCCCCCTTCCTTCGAAAAGCAGACGCATCTCAGGACAATTTTCGGATCCCGAAACCCTTATACTACTGGCGTTTGCAGCAACCTTTAGAAGACTTAATCTTCGTTTAACGATCACCTTAGCCTCGGTCGATAAGCTTCCTCTCGGATCGCCGATGTGCTGGCTCAATTCTTGCCACCACGTCAGAACCCGGGAGGAAGTGTTATGGACTCGTCCGCATTCCACGTCTTGCTCATCCCCATCTGCCAGGGCATCGGCTTCGGATTGATCGCCGGCACGATGATTCATCGCGCAATTGGGTGGCTCACCGCTCGAGGCGATCGGCTCACGTCGGCCCGGGAAGACTCATTCGCTCTGGAGAACTGGCGGCAGGATGAAGGTTCGCCAAAGATCGGCGACTCCAGAGTCAATTGGAAAAACGCTTTTTGAAACAAGGCAATAAGCATCAAAAAATTCTATCAATAGCAACACAATCAGCGAGGCTTCCCATGATGCTCTTGACGTTCATGAAATACGCCTTGGCCCGCCTCGACAACTCATCGACGCACACAGATGATTCGATGCACAAGTCTCTGACGGATACGGTTGAGACGTCCCCGAATGACCCTTGCGAGGATGACCTGACTTGGTTCAGCCTGAGTCTCGACCACCGGCCGAGCGGCCGAGCGCACGACGAGTTGGCCCGGCTCAGCCTGACGACCCCCGAGGCGGATTCAGCCGCAAATTCCGATTTCGACCGATGGATGTGAGTGCGACTATTCCGCCACTGTCTACAATGAAGAGGTTGAGGCTCCTTCTCCAGTCGATCGGCGGGACCGGTTCATGGGCATCCGCATTTTGATGGTCGAGGACGACGAGTTGATTGCGACATCGGTCGTCCGAGGTCTGCGCGAGGAAGGGTACGTCGCCGAGCGGGTCTCCAATGGCGAGGTCGCCTGGTCGATGTTGCAGCACAGCGATTGGGATCTCGTGATCCTCGACTGGTGGCTACCGGGCCAGGATGGCCTGACGATCCTCCGCCGTTTCCGCCAGCGCGACCGTGATACGCCCGTCCTGTTCCTGACCGCCCGCGACTCTGTCTCCGACCGGATCATGGGACTCGATGGAGGCGCGGATGATTACCTCTGCAAGCCGTTCTCATTCGACGAACTCCTGGCCCGGATCCGCGCCATGCTTCGCCGCGCAGAGGGAAGGGCCGGCACCGTCTTGACCGCAGCCGACGTCTCGATCGACCTGGCAACCCAGCGCGTCGAGCGGGCAGGGCACCCCCTCGACCTCACGGCCAAGGAATATGCGCTCCTGACCTACTTTCTCCGCCACCCCGGCGAAGTGCTCTCCCGAACCCGGATCTACGAGCACGTCTGGGACGAGCGTTACGACGGGTTGTCGAACACACTCGAAGTCCACATCTTCGAGTTAAGGCGAAAGCTCGAAGCGCAAGGCGAACGGCTGATCCATACGCTCCGAGGCCGCGGTTACGTCTTCGGTGCCACGCCCGGCGGTTCGGAGGGAGATTCGGCATGAGCCTGGCCACCCGCGTCTCCGCCTTTTTCCTCACCGCCCTGGGGATCACCCTGCTCGGGTTCTCGGTCGTCCTGTACGCGCTGGCCGACCACCACCTGGACCGGGAACTTGACGATCGGCTGGAAGCCGCGCTGGGAACTCTGGAGGCCGCCGTGGACGTCGAATCGGACGGCCTGGAGTGGGAGCCGACCGAACGTCGCCTCACCCTCGGTCTGGAACCGGGCGTGGAGCAAGTGCACTGGTCGGTCCAGGACGAAAGCGGGCGGACCATCGACCACTCGGCCAACATCGGGCACGACTCCGGCCACTTTCCCTTGACCTGGAAGCCGAGCACCTGGCCAACGGAACCGACGGACGGGACGGTCTTCGGCTCGAGCCCGGGGTGGCGACTGGCCGCGCGTCGGCTCTTGCTCCAAGACCTCTTGCAACACGGACGGGGCCACCCCGATGACGATGATCCCGACGAAGACGCCGAGTACCCTGTCCTGGTGATCACGGCCGGGATTTCGCCCGCCTCGGCCGAGGCCAGTATGAGCCGCCTCGGCCTGACCTTGGCCGGCCTCTCCACGGGCCTCTGGCTGGTGGCCGCAATGCTGGGACGCAAGCTCTGCCGACATGCGCTGGCCCCCTTGGGCACCATGGCGTCAGCCGCCCGCGAGATGACCGCAGCCGGACACGGCGAGTTCCTGCCGACCTCCGGAACCCGTGACGAACTGGAGGATCTCCGCGTCGCCTTCAATGAGCTGCTGGCCCGGCTCCACGAAACCCATGAGCGGCAGAAACGATTCACAGGGGATGCCTCGCACCAGTTGCGGACCCCGCTCGCGGGCCTGCTCAGCCTGGTCGAAGTCATCCGACGCCGGGCCCGGCCCGCCGCCGAATACGAACAGACGCTCGACCAGGTCCATCAAGAAACCCTACGTCTCAGCCAGATCGTTGAATCCTTGCTCTTCCTGGCGCGAGCGGAGGCCGACGCGGAATTGCCGAAGGCCGAGGTGGTCGACCTCGCAGCCTGGGTCCCTGCCCAGATGACCCGCTGGATGGAGCACCCGCGCGCCTCCGACCTCCGTGAGGAAGGCCCCAACGATCCGCTCCCGATCCTGGCACACCCCTCGCTACTCGCCCAGATGCTCGAAAACCTGCTGGACAACGCCCTGAAGTACAGCGAACCAGGTACCCCAGTCCTGATCCGGACCTGGCACGACTCGGCCTCCGTCTTTCTCTCGGTGGAGGATCGGGGAGTTGGCCTCACCGACGACGAACGGGCCAGGGTCTTTGAGCCCTTCTATCGCTCGCCCCAGGCGCGCCAGATGGGCCGGACCGGCGTCGGCCTTGGCCTCTCGATGGTCAAACGGATCAGCGTCGCCTTCGGCGGTTCGATCGAGGTGGAGAGTAGCCCGGGCCGGGGAAGCCGGTTCGTACTGAGCTTCCCCGCGCGGCCCGCCTTTCCCACGATCCCTGAACTCGACCCGGCTTACAGCTTCCGGAACCCGATCCAGGCGAAACCGAACGCAGCCCGAGTCTTCTGAAATTCCCCCCGCGGCCCCTCCCCCCAGGGCCGCCCACGGCGGGCCACGTCCCTCGACGATGACGATCGTCGAGAGACGGCGGCCCGCCGTTCCTTCGTTTCGAATCGAAACCAAGGACCGATCATTCACCAAGAGTCTTAACCAAGGAACCCACAAGAACAAAACACAAAAATCATACATCTTCATAATATTCCAAAAATTTCACACTCAATATTTTTTCTTTTCCGTGTTTTTCTGCGTGCTCTGTGGTTAAGTTTCCGTCAAAACAGCACATCATCCCGAATTGACCGTGAGGTCTCCCAATGATCGTTCCTCCGTTTACCCGAGAATCCGCGATCCAGAAGGTCCGTATGGCCGAGGATGCCTGGAATTCTCGTGACCCGGAGCGTGTGTCGCTGGCTTACACCGAGGATTCGGTCTGGCGAAACCGGATCGAGTTTCCAATCGGCCGCGAACAGATCCGCCAATTCCTGACGGCCAAGTGGGCCCGCGAGCTCGATTACCGCTTGATCAAAGGGCTCTGGGCATTCACCGACAACCGGATCGCGGTGAAATTCGAATACGAATGGCACGACTCCACGAACCTCTGGTTCCGGAGCTACGGCAACGAACTCTGGGAATTCGACGAGCGGGGCTTGATGCGCCGTCGTGAGGCGAGCATCAACGACCTCCCCATCCTCGAGACCGACCGCAAATTCTTCTGGCCCGCGCCCGGCCCGAGGCCAGCCGATTATCCTGGCATCGGATAATGGTTGCCGCGCATGCTATGGTCTCAATAACCCATGGCAACCCGGCACACCACGCGGGCCAAACTGAACGCCGGCATGCGTTGTGCAAGTGGTCCTCAATAACGAAATGGGAACCTGCAATGACCCCGAATGTTCAACTCGAGCCCGAAGCCGAGGAGTTTGCCAAGGCGACGGCGAATCCCCCCTTTCTCTTCGAGCTCAGCCCGGAGAAGGGGCGTGAGGCCGTGGACGAGGTCCAGGCGGGTCCGGTCGACAAGCTCCCCGTCGATGTCGAGGAAATCACCATCCCGGGCGGGCCGAGCGGGCAGGTCTCCTTCAGAATCGTGCGCCCGCAGAACACCTCGGGACTCCTCCCCATCGTCTTCTACACCCATGGAGCCGGTTGGGTGTTCGGCAATGCGCACACGCACGACCGACTCGTCCGGGAACTCGCAGTAGGCGCCGAGGCCGCCGTCGTATTCGTCAACTACAGCCTGTCACCCGAAGCCAAGTATCCGACGGCAATCGAAGAATCGTACACCGCGCTCCAATGGGTCGTGGCCAACGCCACCCAGCACGGCCTCGATCCCGAGCGGTTGGCGGTGGCGGGTGATAGCGTCGGGGGGAACATGGCCGCGGCCCTCACCTTGATGGCCAAAGAACGGGGCGGGCCAGCCATTCGCCAGCAGCTCCTCTTCTACCCGGTGACCGACGCCTCATTCGACACCGCGTCTTATCAGCAGTTCGCCACCGGATATTTCTTGAGCCGGGCGGCAATGATCTGGTTCTGGGATCAGTACACGACCGACCCGAAACAGCGGCAGGAGATCACGGCGTCTCCCCTCCGCGCCACCCTGGAACAGTTGCGCGGGCTCCCGCCGGCCCTGGTGATCAATGGCGAGGCCGACGTCCTGCGGGACGAGGGGGAAGCATACGCCAACAAGCTGCGAGCGGCCGGAGTCCGAGTCACGGCGGCTCGCTTCCAAGGGACCATTCATGACTTTGTGATGCTCAATGCCCTGGCAAACTCAGGCGCAGCTCGCGGCGCGATCGCTCTCACCACGGGCTGGTTACGCCAGGGGTTCGCCGATTCACGTTGACGGACTGAAACCATCCGATGACTGGCAGGTAAGAGCGCTGAGTAAAGTAGCAACATCGGGCGGGAGTGGGCACGACGGTCGCCGGCCGCCGTGGACCCTGACCGCAGCTTCGTTCTTCTCAAACGGGAGAGCTTTCCAAATGACACGGGAACAGACACCATCGGTTCCAGGAAAGGCGACGCCCATCATCGTCGCCCGGCTCGCGTTGAGAATCGGGAACCATCCACGAATCCATCCCAAGCGACCATGGCGGGTCGTCCCGACCACTCTCGCCTTGCTGGTCCTCCCCGTGCTCCTCCCGCCGAGAGTTGCCACGGTCCGAGCCGAGGAACCTGCCATCAAGTCGAGCTACGACCAGGTGGCCCCCGTCCTGATCGGCAAGGAAACGTTCCAGGCCGTGATGACCAAGGACAAGGCCGACAAGCCGGCGGTCCTGGCTCGCCAGAAGGAACTGCTGGAGACACGCTACAACCTTACCTCACGGCCGGACAGCAAGGTCAGCATGACCCGCGGTAAGCCGATCCAGGTCGGCCCGACGGCCAAACTGCCGGAGGGGGTCACCTGGGACAAGCTGGCCGAGATGTCTCCCGAAGAGATCCGCGAGAAGGGCCTCTTTCCGAAAGGCTACCTGCCGCTGCCCCACCCCAAGCACGAGGCCGGGGGCATGCTCTTCCCCCAGATGGAGATCAAGCAACTGCCTCGCCTGGAGCGGTTCGACATCGATTTCGACCTGCCCGAACACTTCCTCCCCGAATTTCCGCCCCCCGTCTTCCTGACCACCCGAACCGACCTGGGCGACGTCTCTCAGGGCAAGCTCATCACGGTGGACAACTTCCAGGAGATCTTCCAGGGGATCCTGAACGCCAAGGACCTCGAAGGCATGCGTTTGCTGGTCACGCAGTTCCCCCAGCAACAGTTCAACGCCACGCGCGACCGCAAGACCGAGAATCCGATCGCGATGCAGGGCGTCTCCTGCTTCGACTGCCACGTCAACGGCCACACGTCGGCGGCCACCCACCTGGTGGGCGATATCCGGCCCCAGTCGCACCGCCGCCGGCTCGATACGCCGAGCCTGCGCGGCGTCAACATTCAGCGTCTCTTCGGCTCGCAGCGCGCCCTCAAGTCCATTGAGGACTTCACCGAATTCGAGCAGCGTGCGGCCTACTTCGACGGCGATCAGGTCTCGGCGGCGGCCAAGGGGATCAACCCCCTGGAGCGAGGCAGCCAGGTGCACTTCATGTCCGAGGTGCAAGAGCTCCTCGACTTCCCGCCGGCCCCCGGCCTGGGGATCGACGGCAAGCTCAACCCCAAGAAGTTCGGACCTGACTCCCTGGAAATGAAGGGCCAGAACGTATTCTTCGGCAAGGCCGACTGCGCCAGTTGCCACCCGGCCCCGTACTACACCGACAACCTCATGCATGACCTGAAGGTCGATCGCTTCTACAAGACCCAGACCATCAACGGCCTGGTCGCAACCGCCCAGGGACCGATCAAGACGTTCACACTTCGCGGCATCAAAGAGTCTCCGCCTTACTTCCATGATGGTCGATTGCTCACGCTCGAGGACACGGTTGAGTGCTTCAACCTGATCCTGGAGACCAAGCTTTCCGCAGAGGAAAAGGAGGCCCTGGTGGCCTTCATGCGTCAACTCTAAAAGCGGCCTCCGCGCATCCGGTCACCTTCCCCGGGGACCGGGCGCACCCCGCATTCCTGATCTCGTCTCGGCCCTGACCAACCGATCCCCACGATGAGCCTCTTGGCCATCGTGGGGATCGAGCAGACGGAGACGTTCAAATGCGATGGTTCTTTCCGACCTTCCTCGGCGGCCCGGCCGCGTTGGGACTTTTTGTCCTTCGACTCGTGGCCGGTTCCGCCATGATGTTGCACGGCTGGCCCAAGATCCAGCACGCGACCAACTGGATGGGCCAAGGTGCCGCAGTCCCTGGCCTCCTGCAAGCTCTGGCCGCCGTGGCCGAGTTCGGCGGCGGCCTCTGCTGGATCCTCGGCCTTTTCACCCCCCTCGCCTCGTTCCTCGTCCTCTGCACCATGGCAACCGCCACCGTGATGGTCCACCTCCCCCAAGGCCACCCGTTCGTCGCCCATGCCCCCGGCGGCCCATCCCTCGAGCCCGCCCTGAGCTACCTCGCCATCGCCGTGGCCCTCCTCCTGATCGGCCCCGGCCGCCTCTCCCTCGACGCCCTCCTCTTCGGCCGGCGCCAGCAGGCGGACTCCCCACACATCAACGCGTAGCTCATCTTGGCATTCTATCGAATCCCGCTGATCGGTCCGACCAGCCCAACCAGGCCGCGGACCTTTGGGGACAACACATCACCCATCGGCAACTCGATCATCCCTCCAGCGAATCAGGCTGCTTGACGTCGATCGGCCCCAAGCCGTTGCGGAGGATTTCGGCCAATGGCAAGATCCGAATCCTGAAGGTAGACTGACTCACGGTCGCGTACTCCTTTGACTTGTTGGCAAGTTTGGTGTCGGTGAGACTTCACCAAGGGGACGCAGCCCTTTTCATTTCCTCCATCCACGATCTGGCAATACCTCGGCAAAACTCGGACGGTGCCTGTCGCCAAGGAGAGACGGCGGAGATGAGGATCGCCTTCGATCTCGACGACACTCTGATCCCTGGCGTAGTCGTCTTCCCCGTTGAACGTCGGTGCTTTCTGGCAAGACTTCTTGGTCACGAGCAAATACGGGACGGGACCGTCGCCCTGATGAAGTCCTTGGTCAACCAAGGATGGGACATCTGGATCTACACGACGTCGTTTCGCAGCCCAGGCTATGTCCGGATGCTGTTTCGTCTCCACAGCGTTCGCATCGCGGGTGTGATCAACCAGGCTCTCCACAACGAGACGGTGACCGGCTGCGGACACGCCTACCAGGACTGCTCCAAGTATCCGCCAGCGTTTAACATCCACCTGCTGGTAGACGAGTCCGAGGGAGTTTGGCTCGAATCGCAGCGGCACGGCTTCGACATCGTCCTCGTTCGGCCCGATGACCCTGCTTGGGCGGAAGCCGTCGTGGCCAAGGCTCGATCGATGTCGGAACGTTGAGTCTCGTATGACATCGGCCTATTGTTCCCAGCCCCATCGTCTAGAAAATAAAAACGGCATTCCTTTGCTACTCTCCCATCAGGCCAAGTCAGACCGCGGCTTCAACGGGGGCGGCCTCCAAGCGGATTCGGAGGCCTGGGGCGCAACCTGCTCGATGCAACCAGAAGCGGGCAGGGCGTACGCGGTCCCAAGGGGAGACAACCGATGGAAAGACCAGCCCCAGAGCAGGCAAGATTGCATTATCGCGTGCGGGCAATTCTCAAGAATCAATTTTTCGCAGGGGTATTGATATCCTATGTCTCTTGAAGTAGCGTCACTCGCCGAGGTCCGAGGCGATTCGTCGGTCCCTTCATGAAATCCAGGATGTCAGCGCAAATGATGGTCGCGGATGAGTGCTCAGGATAAGCCAAAGGTTGCTGCGTCACCCTGGTGTCCTCAATGCAAATCGATGGTGCCTCCAAGAGAACGGCCAAGCGATGAGTCGAAACGGCGAAAAACGCTTGCGGGCATCGATCAGCCACGGCAATCCCTATGCTGGGCTGCAGGACGAGACGGATTTTCGCGATCCGGCGATCGGCCAAGGGCGGAGCAGGAAGGATCGGAGAGTTCAGCAGGCAGTTACCACGGCAGGGAGGGCGCGGGAATCGGGTCTTGAACTTGGCGACGAGGTCGCCTATCTCTCGAGAATTCTTACCGTCCAGACGGAGATCGGTAGGGTAGGGCGTGATATCAACAAGGTCATGGCGCTGGTCGCGGAACGCTCCCAGACGCTGACGACAGCCAATGGAGCGGTCGTCGAGCTTGCGGACGGTGAGGATATGGTCTACCACGCAGGCAGTGGCGCAGCCACGGGCCATCGGGGGACGAGGATCGCGGTGGCCTCCTGCTTGTCGGGCCTCTGTGTCCGGACGGGCGAGGTGCTCCACTCCGAGGAAACGCGGACGGACCCGCGCGTCAACCAAGAGGCCTGCCGGCGGATCGGGATCCGCTCGATGATCGTCGCGCCACTGGTCTACGGGGGCCGAACCGTCGGCGTGCTCAAAGTGTTTTCCCCCAGTCCCTGGCGGTTCGACGATCGTGATGTCTGCACACTCCAGTTGATGGCCGGGTTCGCCAGCGCGGCGATGGGACACGCAGCCGAGTCCAAGGCCAGGCTGATCCTGCTCGACGAACGGACCAAGGCGATGGAAGCGCTCCGACGGAGCGAGGAGCAACTGACCGGGCAACTCGGCCTGACCCGCCAACTGAATCGCGAACTGAAACAGGCGAATCGCCAACTCGCGGAGATCGCCCGAACCGACGGGCTCACCGGACTGAAGAACCGACGCCACTTCGACGAGGCTCTCCAAGAGGGTTATTCGTTTATGTCTCGGCGCGGTGAACCGGTCTCGGTCGTCATGGTCGATGTGGACGAGTTCAAGCGGTACAACGACTCGTACGGACACCAGGCGGGGGATGAGGTCCTCCGGGCTGTCGCCACCGCGCTGCAAGCCAGCGCACGGCGTCACGATACGGTGGCCCGGTTTGGCGGCGAGGAGTTTGCTCTGCTCTTGCTGGGTGCCGACCTCACGGCCGCAGCCACGCTCGCTGAGCGACTCCGCCTGGCCGTCGAGGCTGGTCCTTGGACAGACAGGCCGGTGACCGCCAGCTTTGGAGTCGCCACTGTTTGGCCCGGTTGCACCAGCCCGCTGGAACTCGTCAAACAGGCCGACCAGGCGCTCTATCTCTCCAAACGACGAGGGCGAAATCGAGTGACCTGCCACGACCCGTCCACCTTGGAAACCGACGCCCAGGCAACCACCAGACCAGCCCCAGGACGAACAAGCAGGTGAACCTCACCCGGCTTCGCCTTCGTCCACCCTCCCCATTACGCCGCCCCTCACTGCCACTGCAGCAACTCGTTTCATCTCGCCTTAATCGACTTAACCCCTGACTCTTCATCCCATTAGACATCCGATTCACTTAAAACCTACTACGTTTCTTCTCAATCTCTATAATACCGATCGAGTTTCTTGACATCGAATTGCGGGGCGCGTATACTCCCTGGTGTCTGATAGTGGCCACGAAAGGAGGCTGTTCGTGTTGACCCGCTTAGAGATGAACGGACGAATTGACGCTGACCATTCCTCGCATACGCCGGAGCTGCTCCAAGGCGGGCGGGTTTGTACGGCCGTCATCGACCCGTTGAGTGAGCGGGCCTCCTCGAACATCGCCTTGCTTTACGGCGGCGTCTTCTCGAGGCCGGCGAAGGAGAGTGGAGTGGCCCCGCAGCGGGCCTGGTTCCCCTCCGCCACTCGCAAGGCGTTCGCACGATAAACGGCAAATGCTGGTCCCTGAATCACCGGGGATCTTAGCCAGCCGGAGAAAGGGCTGGGACGTCCCCAATGCGACCCAACCCTTTCACGAACCAAGCGACCCGCTTCCGATCGTCGAACCGAATCAAGGTCGACGACCCGAACGTTCTTTCACTCTGTCTCTCACTTCACACTGCATCTCCCAACGCCGCCCCCACAGCGCCCTGTTTTGGAGACGTCTTTGTCTCCAAAGCAGGGCGTCCCGCATTCTCGAAGAAGTGTTTTCATCCCCAAAAAATTCATTAAATATATCACATCAATAGCTATAAAAAAAACAATCATTCACACACGAATCACGTGATATCAGGAAGGCGCCGCTGGGGTTACCCTTGGCGGCACAACTCACAAAGGATGGGACCGATCTGATGCCTCAGCCTTCTGTAGAAGACTTTCCGGCAGTATGTCGACTCCCACCACACAAGGGAACAAGCTCTGCCATTCGTGCACAGGCTCCTCCTTCCTGCCCCAAGGTGCCTTCCCGGAAAGAGAAGCTAGCCTTTGACACTGGAATGGACGCCGGATCGCTCGAAGCTCTTCGGGACAGCCTCAGCTTTCACCGAGGGTTTGTGGAGCCAGAAAGGTCAACCTCTCCAGTTGCTCGTGGATTCACTGAACATGCCCGGATTGTGTCCGACTCTCGACCGGCCTCTTCATTTTTCCAGGGTTTTCGCGGCCCTCACCGCTCAACCTTCGGAGATGCGATATCCAGTTGTGTCCGGATGCCTGGTTCAAGAAATGGCAAGTAAACGCTCCCGAATGGTCGACACAAAATGGATGCAAAGCTGCTCAGGACACTGCTCGCCGAGTTCCTTCAGCACGGCTTGAACCAGCGACTGGCTCAGGAACGTGTCGTTGTTCGACCAGAGCTTGGCGGACTGCATGCGAGTTCGTGCATCGTTCATCAGTTCGGGCGTCGGCTCGTTGTGCGCGACGTCGTTGCGGAGTTCGCGAATGTTGTTCTTCACGAGGGCGGCGTCGAACTTCTTCAATGCGTCGCTCCCGATGAAGTCATTGGCCAGGTGTGCGCCAGGACCGCCATCGCTGTCGTAGACCCAGTACCAAGCGACATCGGCCACCGTCTCTTTCAACTCGAACGGGCGCTTCCGATCTTCGTCGGTGCCATCACCTTTACGAAGGAGCTTGTCTCCCATCGGCGCATCACCGCTCTTGACCTTGAAGAAGCGGCGTTTGTCCGGATCCGAGGAACGCTCGATGCGCTCACCAAGCTTGTCCCACAGGGCCGCCTCGAAGACCGCCACTGTGCCATGAACAGCTCGCGGGATGTCCTCTGCGCGAAGCGCCAGCTCGACGCGCACCGCCGCCCGCACCGCCATGCGATGGTGGCTCAGGACGGCGAGGTCGCAGGCCGTTGGCAGCGGCAACGACGACGCGAAGCGCGCGAGCCACTTGATGACCTGCGTCCACTCTTGATCGGGCACGCCTTCGAGATGGCTGACCGCACCCCATGCGCCAAGGAGGCTGCCTTTCTCGACGAGCGAGAGCGCGTGCCAACGCGCGCGGTAGCCCGCTGCAGGGTGGAACTTCTCCTCCACGACGCGATCGTCTTGCTGGGCGCGGTCTCCATCGGGCACCTCCAGCGCGGTGACGGTCGGGCCGCCGACGGCGTGCAGGCGTACCAGCTCGTTGATTAGCTCGTTGGCAGCAGCCAGGCCGCCGGTCGTGGCGACGAAGACCTTGTCGTTCTTCGTGAGTTGCTCGACCTGCTTCTTGATGGCGTCCGAGAGCATGGCGACGATGGTTCGCCGGACGACCGCGTCGACATCATTCGAGGGGTCTTCAAGCTGTTCGGTGCCGGTCAAGAACGCCACGCGAATCACCTGGTTGACGCCACGATCGTGAAGGCGGCGTTCCATGATTTCGCCCGACAACCGAGGATCTCGTGCATCTTGCCGAACGGTCTCGAAGATGAGTGCCGATGTCGGCGGTGCGTCACCGAAGTGAGCAAGCACGGCATCCAGCTTCGGCGTGCAGAGTTTCACATCGCCATCGGGCAAGGTCTTGATGAGGTCTCGGCTCCTCGTGCTCGGTGCGTCGACCACCGACCACGAACGCTCCTTGATGGCATCGTGCAGCGTGCCGCAGGTGTTGCCGTCGAGCTTGTGTCGCTGGTCGTTCACAACGAGTTGCGCGTCGGTCTGGCCAGCGGTCATGACGAGCAGTGTCTTCATCGCGCGCCATCCTTCTTGTAGCGGCGGTTGCGCGAGTGCTCGGCGCGCAAGCCGGTGTGGAAGGTGTAGATCTGCCCGTCCTTGCGTGGGTAATCCGCAGCGTTCGGGTGGTTGCGACGATGGATCGCCAGCCACTCGTCCTGCGTGCTGGTCTTCTGATGGTTGGTCTTCACCCAGTCGCCGAGATCCTCTTCGGGCTTCAGCGTGGGGGTATCGCTTACTTCATCAAGGAGCAGGAGCGCCTTGGCCTCAATGCGCACGCTTCCCCAGCCAAGCGGGCGAGCGTAGCCGAGCTTCGAGCAGTAGCCGTCGGTGTGCGTGCCGCCGAGCACGCCCTTGAACTGGTCGGGGCAGAGGGCGACGAGGATCGCCGCGATCTCGCTCGCATCGAGGTCGCGGAAGCGGACGGTGAAGCGGAACTTGCGCTGCGGCTTCGACGCCTCGAGTGCCAGCGTGCTCCGGTCGTTCTGCTTGTTCGCGTCGAAGGCATCCTCTGCTTGGGCGTTCCTGCGATCAAGATAGAACTTCCGGCCCGCAAGCTCGCCGGGCGCGTCATAGCCAGCAGCGTCGCCATAGGTGACGAGCATCGCATTGTCGGAGGGACGCGATTGCGGGTGATGCGGCTGCTTGAGGTAATGCTCGACAGCACTTGGCCGGGGCATGCCCAACTCCTTGAGGAAGGTAGGCTTCAGGAAACGGTCGTCGTCGCTCTCGTTCTCGCCGACGACCTCGAGCCCCGCATTGACGAAGACGCGTCCCATGAGCTGCTCGTGGTCGCCTTTGCCGATGCCCACGCTGCCGTCGTTGTCGCCCGTGTAACCGAAGAGCCGACGCACGGCCGAGAGCCCCTTCGGAGCCCTGTGTTTGTCCTCCTCGACTCCGTCAAGCTTGTGCTCGCCGTCGAGAGGGAAGAGTCCGTGACGTTTGAGCTTGCCACCGGTCTTGCGGACCGAGTCGGTGTAGGCCCAGCGGTAGTAGTAGTGCCAACCGAGCGAGACGATGCACTTCTTCTCGGTATCCCACTCGACCCAGACAAGATCACCGGGCTGGAAGACCTCGTTCTTCGCGGCCTCCAGGATGCGGTCTCGTGCAACGTCGCCGGTGACGGTGTTGGGCACATCGGGGTGACGCTCGGAGAAGTGGCCGTGGCCGAGGTCGACGAGGTGCCAGACCGTTGCTAGGTAACCGTCCTGTACCGTCTGCGAGACCGTCGCCGTCTCGGTCGGCTGGCTCGGATTGACGGTCAGCTTCTCGTGCAGGTCGCGCTTGGAGTTGAGCTTCTCGCCCGCGCCCTGGCCGCCTCGGTACGCAGCGCCGTTGCCGTCGTCGAAGCGGTAGTAGTTCTCGTTCTGCTTGCTCAGCTTGTCGTACCGAAGGTTCGTCGGCAGCAACTCGAGCTTCGTGGGCACGCGAACCTGGGGCTTGTCGTCGATCGCCTTTATCTCGACGCCGTCGTTCGGCACGCGAGCGATGCGCGCGATGAGCCTCGGGTTCGGCTGGTTCGGAAAGAGCGAGTTCGGGCGGTACGAGTACGAGCGCTCGGCGACGCGTTCCATCGGCGCACCGAGGAGTGCGCCCAACTCGTGGCGCAAAAGCCCCTTCAGCGAGTCACCAGGGATGACGACGGGACGCTTGCTCCACGGCGCGCGTAGCGGGCACAGCACGGACTTCGAATCGATGCTCCAACCGGCGCTCTGAATCTGAACATCGACGATGTGGTCCTGCACTCGCTTGATGTACTTGCGACGGTCGTCCTCGACCTTCTGCTGCTTCCTTTGCTGCTTCTGTTCGTCGGGGTCGGCGGCGTCTGGATAGACGGCGCGTGCGGCCGCTTGGACGACTGCAGCGCACTCGTTGCGACTCACCTTTCGGAAGGGAATCGCCCACGCCTCCTCGCTCTCGTTGAGCGTCTGCCGTTCCCAGCCCACGAGGAGCGGCGTCTGCGTTTCGAACTCGAAGCGGATCTCACCCGAGAGACGGCCCGTGCTGCTCGTACCATCGTGCCAGATGGGGGCAGAGGTCGTGAGTTCCTTGGGGAGCGCGACGAAGCCGTAAGGCTTGCCGGGGAGCGGTTGAGCATTCGTCGTCGGCCCAGCAGGCCGATTTCCGTGTTGCGGGCGCTGCTGGCCACTGCCACGTTGATGCTGTCCGCCACGCTGCTGCTGAAAGCTTCCCTGTCGAGGCTGCTGCGTAAGCTTCGGCGCAGCGCTCGCGGCGATAGTCGTATCGCCACCAACGATCTTTTCAAGCCCCGCGCCTCCGAGCTTCGCGCGCACCTGCTCGATGTGCGTGTCCCTCGACGCGCAGATGATGAACTCACTCACGACGTTGGTGCCGACGATGTCGAGGTGCGGCATCCCGAGCTGATTGCTCTTCAGCTTGTTGATCACGCCTTGATCACGCGGTTTGCCGTCGAGCGTACGAACGCGGATGCGGTGCTGCTTGTCGGGTTTGCTGGGCATCAGCGCTGCTCCTTGGTAAGGGTGAAGCCGAGGATTTCGTCGCCATCGTGCCACTCGCGCAGGAGCACGTTGCCTTGGCCGGTGTTTTCCGAGGAGAAACGCTGGAAACCGTGCAGGCGTGCGGGCGTATGGACCGCGCGTGCCTGCTTCGCGTCGTTGGCCTTCGACGTGAGCTCCTCGATGAGCACAAAGCGGGGGCCGTTTGACGTACGAACGGCTCGCCAGACCGCGTACTCCGCGTAGAAGGCGACCTCATCGACCTGGAGCTTGTCGACTTCACTGGGCCACGCGTTTCCGAACGTCGCAGGCGGTGTGTGTAAGTCGAGGTCGATGGTCGGATCGCACCACCACGCGACGAAGCTGTTGCCGAGCGATGTCTTCGCAAGCTTCACGGCGTTACCGAGAGTGAGAACGTCGGCAACTTCTCCGGCCCTGGTGCGCACCCACACGTCGATAGCGTCAGATCGATCCAGGAAGGTGCAAGTCGGGCGAGAGACACTCGATGGGCGGATGGGTCGTCTCTGGCGAAGATCTATCCCAGTTGGTACGCCCGAGAGAAGGACCGCCACGGGGTCGTGGTGCGGGTGATCCGCTACAAACTCGATGATCCACAACGGGTCGGCCACGAGGAAGAACACATTCTGCTGACGAGCCTGCTGGACGCAGAAGAATTCCGGCAACAGAACTGATCTATCTCTACCATGAGCGATGGGAAGAGGAGCTCACCTTCGATGAGCAGAAGACGTATCAGGACCCTCGTCGAGCCAGCAAGTCGGCGAATTTGCGGAGTGAAACTCCCGCCGGTGTGGTGCAGGAGTTGTACGCACTCTCAATTGGCTCACTCCGTCATCCGCAAGGTGATGTTCGATGCGGCACACAGCGGATCTCAACCCGGACCAACTCTTATTCACCGGCTGCTTTCAGATCCTGATCACGCGCCTGCCCGAATGCGAGGGGAGCAGCGTTCAATCGATCCAGGACTGGTACGCCCTGTTGCTCTGGGAGGTGAGCCAGGAAGTTCTTCCGCCTCGCCGCAACCGGATCAATCCCCTGGTGATCAAACAGAAAATGAGCAACTGGGCCAAGAAACGCCACCCACCACCGCTGACGAAAACCATTTGAATGAATCTATACGTTACGGTTTGTTAAACGGTATTGGGGCTAGTAGTCCAAGACAGGGTGTTCCTTCAGGAAGTCGTACACCCACGAGCCAAGTGGTGGATGGTCCCCTGCCGGACTAGCCGGCGAAGGGCAACGTCCACAGCCTCACGGCTGCCGATTTCAAAGAAGTCGCTGGGACAAAGACCGTCCCTCGCAACGGCTACGAATGGCCGCAACGATCCTGAAATCAATGGCTTGCGGCGACTTCTTGCGCCCGCTCATGTAAGAAACAAGAAGCCATTTTTCTTACAGAATCAAGCGTCGGAAGGTAGGAGGAGCTGGTCGGCAAGAAACAGCCGCAACCCATTATTGCAATTACATTTTCCAATCAGCACACGGAAAGAATGCCCGACTGAAGCAACGCGAACGCAACGTCAACGCAACATGAACGGAGAGGGGGGGATTCGAACCCCCGAAGGGCTTTGACACCCTTAACGGTTTAGCAAACCGTCGCTTTCGACCACTCAGCCACCTCTCCCGCAAGCAGTATGTCGCCACAATGGTCTGGCGGCGACATTTGAGTTTCAAACCTTACCAAACACAGGCCGCAGGCGTCAATCGGAAGATTGAAAAAGAGCCAGCGACGTCAGGGACTCGCGCCGAGTTCGACCCGAGCATATCGGCCTCGGGTGAAGGCGGCGGCCGTGAGGGGCTTCCGACGCTCGATTCGGGTCGGTGGTTTTGGTCGACATCGTCATATCATCACTGGCTCGGTTTGTGGCCGCGCGAACGTCAAGGGGTTGGAGAGCAATCCGAAAAGTGCAATTCCTGTGGTTTCTTCGAGAAATCTCACAATTCCAACGACGTTGCACGCAATCAAAAAGGCCGGCTTCGCCTTGGCCATGCGGGGAGACGATTGCCAAGACGAGTCTCGGAAGGTTAGGTTAGGGGGCTGGCGCGGGAGGAGAAGCAGAGCCGCGGCGCCTTGTTCGCGGCCTCCACGAGGGAGCCAAGGGATCATGTCGGTCGGCGACCCGATCCGAAGCGAACGCGAAGAGGGCGACATCCCCGAGTTCCTGGCACGGATCCAGGCCGGTGATGAGTCAGCCGCCCGCGAACTCTTGACGCGGTACGAAGCCGAGGTCCGGCTTGTCGTCCGCAGACAATTGCCCCGGCTGCTCCGGTCGCGGTTCGACTCGCTCGATTTCCTCCAGAGCGTCTGGGGAAGTTTCTTCCGGAGAGTCCGGACCGGCCCGACCGAATTCGAAGATTCACGACATCTTGTCGCGTTCCTGGCACGTGCTGCGAAGAATAAGGTAATCGACGAGTATCGCCGTGCCGCCAGCCGGAAGCAGGATATGCATCGAGAAGAGCCGCTCTGGGTCGAGGGGAGCCGGCCCAAGGACCTCGCCTCCACCATCGACTCGCCCAGCGAAGTCGCTCAAGCTCGTGAGGTCTACAGTCGACTGCGCGACCTTGTGCCCGAGGATCGGCGCAACGTCGTCGAATTGAAGGCCGAAGGGCTCTCCAGCAAGGATATCGGCCAGCGACTCGGCATCAGTGAGCGGACCGTCCAGCGGGTCTTGGAGGACCTTCGTCGGCGGGCGCAGTCGGAGTTGGAGGGGACCTGATGAGCCTGTCCACCTCGGGCCGGACGTGGGAGGATGCCTCGTCCCCCGTCGCCGTCCACGTGGCCAGGCGGTTCGAGACCGCCTGGCGCCGCTCGAAAGGCCGGCGTCCCGAACCTGACGACTTCCTTCCGCCCAACGGCCTCGATCGCCCCGGTGCCCGGCTCGCCCTTCTTCGGGCCGACATAGCCCTGCGCTGGGAGGCCGGCGAAAAGGTCATGGTCGAGTGGTATCGCGACCGATACCCCGACCTCGGCGACGAGACCCTGGTTGCGCTCATCTATGAAGAGTTCTGCCTCCGTGAGGAAAACCAGGACACCCCCGACCCGGCCGAATACCGGGCCCGATTTCCCGAGGTCGCATCCCGTTTGCGACGCGTCTTCGACATCCACGGACTGGTCGGCTCGGGGCAGACAACCACAACGCATGCCCATTCCGTCCCGGAGATTCCGTACCCCGAGGCCGGACAGACGATCGCCGGCTTCCACCTCGTCGAGGAGCTGGGACGAGGGGCCTTCGCGCGGGTCTTCCTCGCCGAAGAGCGGCAGCTCGCCGATCGGCCGGTGGCGCTGAAGGTGGCGCGGTCCGGTTCGCGAGAACCGCAGACCCTGGCCCGGTTGCAGCACACTCACATCGTTCCGGTGCACTCCACACGGACCGACCCGGCGACGGGCTTGCACTTGCTCTGCATGCCTTATTTCGGCCGGGTCACGCTGGCGACTCTCCTGGCCGACCCCGAAGTGAAGTCCGCCCGCACGGGGGCCGTACTGGTCGAGGCACTCGACCGACTCGGCACCGAGAAGGCCCCTTCGGGACGCTCGAACGGGCGGATCGCCCTGGCGCGACGGTCGTATGCGCTGGCGATCGCCTGGTGGGGCGGGCGGATGGCCGAAGCCCTCGAGCACGCGCACGAACGAGGGGTCTTGCATCGCGACGTCAAGCCTTCGAACGTCCTGGTCACGGGCGACGGCATGCCGATGCTCCTGGACTTCAACCTCGCCAGAGAAGCAGTAACCGACGATCCCGACTCGGCGGCCAGCACGCTCGGCGGAACTCTCGACTACATGGCCCCCGAGCATCTCGAGGCGCTGGCCGACGGTATGGGCCGTCACGTCGACGCACGGTCGGACATCTACGGCCTGGGCGTACTCCTCTATGAGAGCCTGATGGGGGAGCGGCCGTTCCTGACCCCCAAGGGAGCACGGTCGGCGGCCGAGCTACTGCTCCTGGCGGCCGAAGAGCGGCGGGCCGGAACCCCCTCGCTCCGGAGCACGCACCCCGAAGTGCCCGCCGCGCTCGAAGCGGTCGTCCGCCGCTGTCTTGCCCCTGAACCCAAAGACCGCTATGCCACGGCGGGCGAGTTGGCGGCCGACCTTCAGGCGGTCGCCGACGATCGCCCTCTGAAACACGCACGCGAGCCGCTTCCCAGCCGTGCCTTGCGCTGGACGCGACGCAATCGTCGAGCGCTCGCGATGGCCGCGCCGCTACTCGTGGTGGTCGCGGTGCTGGTCACGATCCTCTTCAAAGTGCAGCTCGATCGGGAGCACCGCGTTTCCGAGGTTGAGAACCTCATGCAAGGGGGAACGACCTCGGCCAAGAACGAAGACTTCCGCACGGCGGTCATGCAATTCGACACAGCGAGCCGGCTGTCTCAGGGTCGGCCTCACCTCGAGTCTCTCTACAAGAAAGCACGAGAGCGAGCTCGGCTTTACGAGCGGACGGGCGTGATCCGAGCCAATGCCGACACCCTGTTCCGGGATGCCGAGCCCTTGCGATTCCGCCTGACGCTCTTCCTCGGCGACTTGGAGGTGGCGTCCCAGCGGCTCCAGGAAACGCTCAAGCCGTTCTATGTGCTCAATAACCCCGACTTCACGACGCTCCCCGACCTGGAGATGCTCGACGATCGTCGGCGAAATCGATTGCACAACGAAGTCAATGAACTCCTCTTCTTGTGGGTCGCAGCCGTAGCCCGCGATCCGGCTGACCAGCCGGATCGGCTCCGAGACGCGACGAAGCTCTGCGAACGCGTGCTCGGATTTGCCTCGCCCAAGGATCCGTGGCCCAAGGGCCCTTGGAAAGCGCTACGCGGGATTCTGGCCGAGCGGCTCGGAGAACCGGCGATCATCAAGGACCGCGACAATGCCCCCAGTACTGAGGATTCACCCCTGACCTGCTTTCAGTGGGGCTACATTCGCGAGATCGAAGGCAAGCGCAGCCAGGCGCTCGACTGGTTCCGCCGCGCCGCCTGGAATGAGGAGAAGAACTACTGGTATCACTATTACCTGGCCTATCTCGCAGGCCTCTCCGGGTTTTCCGAGGAGGCCCTGAGAAACTACGGGTCGGCCGTATCACTTGCGGAAGACTCTCCCTGGGCTCGTCTCGGTCGCGGCCAGCTCCTCCGCGAGCGTGGGGCTTTGGCAATGGCCTGGACCGACCTGAAGACAGCCGAGACTCTGTTCGAGGCCCTTCAGGACAAGCGGAAGGAACGCGACGAGGGGATCGAGCTCCGGCTGACGCGACTGGCCTTGGGGTTCGTCCGCCAGCGCCAAGGAGACCCGATCGGCGCGCGGGCGGAATACGATCGGCTGATCGCGGCGAACCCCGATGACAATCCGGGACGCGCTGCGCGGTTGAACCGGGCGACCCTCGACGCCGCCGCAGGAGCCATCGAACAGGCTCGGGATAGCTACGATTCACTCGTCGCCTCGGATCCAGACGACCTTTCCGCCCGGCAAGGCCGCGCCCTCCTGGCACTCCAGGCGGGCGAAGCACGCTCGGCCGAGGCCGATTTTTCGGAACTGGTGCGGATGACCCAAGGGCGCAACGATCAGTATCTCGCCAATCGGGCCATGGCGAGGCTGCTCCTAGGGCGCGTTGAAGAGGCCGAGGCCGACGCCAAGGAGGCGGCCCGGCTCAAACCATCGCCCGGACATACGCGGCTCTGGACCCGAATCTTGCTGGCGCTGGGCCGGGTAAATGAGTTGCCGATCGACCGCCCGGACGAATTGGCGAGGCTCCCCCTTGGAGGTCTGGCACTGATGGCCGACCTTCGTAAGGGGGCAGACAGACTTGAGCCGATCGCGGTCGGCAACGGGACGGCGGCGCTTCGGGCGAGTCTGACCCGCGCCTTGCTCTTGGCCGCGGTTCGGGATCCGGCCGCTGAGCGGGTGGCGAATCAGGCCGTCGCATTGGCTCCGCTCTCACCGCAGGTCTATCTGGTCCGAGGTCGGGTCTACCGCTGGCTCGGCGCGGCCCGAAGGGCCGAGAGCGATGCCGATCGCGGGTTGGAACTCGACCAAGACGACGTTCGTCTGCTGGAATTGCGGGGGAGGGTGAGGATCGAGTCAGGCAAGCCTCGCGCAGGCCTGGCCGATATCGATCGGGCGATCCAACTCGGCGCCGGGGCATCCCTTCGCGGAGCAAGGGGCGAGGCGCTGCTCGCCCTGGAGGACACCCAGGGGGCACTCCGCGAGTGGACAGAGGCGCTGCGTGATGACCCCGAAGATCCTGGCGCCTACCTCGGCAGGGCGCGAGCCTATCTTCGGCGCGGCGAGTCGGACCTGGCGATGACCGAACTCGAGCAAGCTTCCGCCTGGGCGGGCGACCAACCTGGCCTTAACCTTACGCTCGTTCTCGTCTCAGCTCGCTGTCTGCCCGGGCGACCCGACCAGATTCCTCGAGCCATTGCGTTAGCCAGGCGTGCCTGGGGATCGCGCCGCGCGATCTGGCCTCTCTTCAGCGAGTTGTGACGGATCAACCGTCATGGCCAAGCCGGTTTCCAAAAGAACAGGCTTGGGCGAGAAGATAAGGGAAGCTGATGCTCCCCGCTCGCCTGGAGATAGGCAACAAGCCGAAACGGCCTGCTTATCGGCCTTTGAAAGCCCGGCGGATCAGGCGGAGACGGAGCAACGGCCGCTTCGGGTCGAGGAACTGAAGAGAAGCGACGAGGTCGGGGAGGACCAGACCGACCCCCAAGGCGAAGGCCAAGGTCAGGCCAGGCACAACCGACGACCGAAGGGGCCGTTTCGAGGCCCGCGTCTGGGAAGAGGAGGTTGAGGAGGGTTGGTCGTCGGCCGCAAACGAAGGCTTGGTGGCCTGAACCTGGGTCACGACAGCCCCTGGGGCCCGAGTCGCTTCGACCGACTCGGTCTCGTCGGCCCCACCCTTGTCCTGTGCCGTCGTTGAATTTGAATCGGTCCGTACGGTTGCTGTTGAACCGGCGATCAGCGCCGTCGCCAGGAGAGGAAGTCCACCAGGGCCTCGCAGAGTGACAACCTGAACGGCTTCGCGCTCGTCGACAGGGACAACCTGCCGAGGCCTGAGGTCAACATTTTCAAGATCCCGAGCCGGGTCAAACGCAGCCAGGTCGGCCTGCGCCCCCTCATGCTGATCGACCGGGGGCACCGAATCGGGCGCGGCGAGTACGCCACCCAAAGGGGCCGTCGAGCGCATCGGCAACCGCCCGACAGCCACCGTCAAGGAGATGGCCCCGGAACTTTCCTCTCGGGACGGCCCCTCATACGGCAAGGGCCACTGGCCCGCAGGCGGTTGAAGATTGGCGTTGGGATCAGGACTCCCAGGGTTGGCATCCGGACCAACAGGAGGGGGTGGCGAGACAACGACAACGGGGCCTGACGAAATATTGATCGTATTCGCGGAAGGATAGGATTCGTAGGGGTTCCCCTTGTTTTGGGGCAAAGCCGGCGGGGATGGGCCACATAACACAGGCGGAGCTAACCAGTTCCGCGTGACTTCCAAGGTGTAGGGATAAGAATTGACGCCTGCCCCGACGCTCGAACTCTCTATCCCCGTAGACAGTCCGATCTTCACGAAAAAGGACGAAGGCTTATCGGACCAGAGGTTGAGTGCGAACACAAACGTCTGAGCTGGGTCGGTGGGCCCATAGCTCGCGAATTCTTTGAAGTTCGTATCGAAAAGTTGGAGGGTCTCGACGACCGGCTGATTATCCCAGGCCGACTTGAGCGCGAAAATGAACGAGGTTACGCCACTTTCGAGGCGTACCTCAAGTACGTCTGAACCCATGCCCAAGCTGAGGCTTCCGTTCACTTGTACGGTCTTGGCATCTGGCAGGAGATGGATCTTGTCCCAATCGCCGGGCACCGCGACCTGGTACATCGCGCTCGAGCTCGATATTGCCGAGCTGTAGTCCACCGAGACAGTGAGAAGGGTCGAGACCGGCTCCGCCTCATCTCCACTCGTTCCCATCGTCGAGAGCAGCCAGCGCGGCTCGAGCGATTCGACCCGGAATCGAGCGCGATGCCGGCGCGGTCGGGTTCGCTCGGACCGCGAGTCCGAAGTCCCCTTCCAACGCTGTAGCCAGCTCAGTCCTTGGAACGCGGCAAGCATCCGTGGCACCGTGGGGCGATCAGTCGTCAGACGTTCATCACATCCGAACGGAGGATTGGCCAGCCCCATTCATGGAGCATCCACCTCCCCCGTCGTAAGACCTTAACGAATTTCGCTGTCGGTTCCCGACACGAAAATCTTGATTTCACAGATTCGACGCCTAAAAAACCATCGAAAGTCCAATACCGACATCACTTTGCAGAAAATTTTCAGGACCAAAAATTCAAAGCCTGCTCGACTGGAGCGTCGCGGTCGTCTCTTTCTTTTCGAGAGAAAGGCGTCTAAGGATAGTGGGACGAGGACGTCAATCTCTACATTGGGGAGCGGTGTCCCGATCGGGCTTCGTGCGCCTGGGCCTCGACCACCTCTCCGCAAGCATTCCGAATCAAAGGGCAGGGGGAACGGAGTTTCCTCGGCGGAAGTCCAAAAGACAAAAGAGAGACGTCGAGCGCCCGTCAACACCCTGGTTGTCGCCACGTCATTTCCAATCAGACTCAGAGATTTCGACACTGGAGATCACTGCCGTGACACCTCGCAACGGCCAAGGCCTCGTCTGGCTCGGTGGAATCCTCCTGGCGCTCATCGTTCTGGAGCCGGGCGTCCGCGCCGCGGATCCACCGGGGGCGAAGCCCACGACATCGCGGCCGATCACTCCCCGCGCGGCTGTTGAACCGGCCGCGCCGGTCTTGCCCGCAGAGGTGGTTGCGGCAATGCAGGACGGGCGGTTCGCCGAGGCCGGCACGGCCCTCACAGCGCTCGCCGAGAAGGCCAAGACTGACGAAGAGCGGGCGTATTATGCCCTGATCCGCGGAGTCGCCGAACGTCTCGGGGGACAAGGTGACGCCGCACGCCGAACCCTCGCCACAGCGCTCGAGGCCGCGCCCCAAGGGCTTTGGGCCGCGAAACTTCGAGCCGAACTGGCGGCCGCCGAGCTCGCCGCCGGACACCCCGACGCCGCAGAGGCCCTGGCACGCGCCGAGGCCGAGACGCTGCTCACCGGCGACCGCAAGGACCGCCTCGCCGAGGTCTATCACGCCTTCGCCCGCTCGCTCCTGAAACCCAATGACCCGGTCACGCCGGCCGACCCCAACGGCGCTTACGACCTGCTTGTGCAAGCGCGAGCGTTGGCCAAGGGCGAAGCGCTCCGCGCCAGCCTCTTGCTCAGCATGGCCCGCGCCAGTCAGGCGGCGGGGAACGCTCCGCGTGCGATCCAGGACTTGCAGCTTTATCTGAAAGAGTCGCCCAAAGGGGCGGACCGCGTCGAGGTGCGTTATCGCCTGGGCGATGCCCAGCGCCATACAGGCCAGGCCCTCGCCGCGCGCCTGACCTGGGCCGATCTCGCCGCTTCCGGCAAACCGCTCACCAACAAAGGCGAGGACGACTACCGGGCGCGAGCCCTTTACGGCGTGGCCCTGACCCATGGCATCCCCAAACCTCCCAACGACGCCAGCTTGAACCTGGGCGTCGCGGCCCTCAAGCGATTCCTGGCCGAATACCCGGCTCACACGCTGGCCGTGGAGGCCGCCTACCAGGTCGGTGCCTCCTACCTGGCGCGAGGCAAGGGGCAAGAAGCGCTCGACTCGCTCAAGGCCTTCCTCAATGAAGAAGGCTATCGTGCCGAGACCGACGAAGCGAAACGGGACCTCGCCCGCCTCTTGATGACGGCGACCTATCAGGTCGGCCAGGTCTTGCAAGGGCAGGAGAAGTTCGACGAGGCGATCGCAGCCTGGCGAGGGTATCTCGCCAAGTTCCCCGACGGTCCCCAATCGGCCGACGCCCAGCGCGCCATTCTCGACACCCAACTCCTGACCGCCGCCGAACACCTACGCCAGGGCCGTTACGCCGAGGCCCGCGCGGCCTGGCGAGCGTTCGCAACCGTCAATCCGCTCGATCCCCGCGTGCCCCAGTTGCTCTACGAGATTGGCGAAAGCTCCGTCGCTGAGAAACAGTACGACGATGCCATCACCGCCTGGGCACCGCTCCTGAGCAAATTCCCAGGGAGCGAACCCGCAGCGCACGCCCAGTTCCAGATCGCCACGATCTTTGAGAACGAGAAAGGGGACCCCGAAGCCGCCATCGAACGCTATAAGAAGGTCGCGGTGGAACCGTGGCGGGCCCGGGCGCTCGAACGGGTCGGCGTGATGGAAGCCAAGGCGCTCACGATCGTCACCCCCCGCGCGTTCCACACCGGCGAAAAAGCCAAGCTCAAGGTCAATACCCGAAACCTCGAGTCGCTCACGTTCACCGCCTACAAGCTCGACGCCGAAGCCTACTTCCGCAAGAAGCACGTCCTCGGCGGAGTCGAGTCGCTCGACATCAGCCTCGTCCAACCCGACGCCGAATGGACCGAGCCCGTCCCCGGCTACGCCAAATACAAGCCGATCGAGAAGGAGTTCGAGCTCGAGAAGGTCAAGATCCCCGGCATCTACGTGGTCAAGGTGACCGACGAGAAGTCGCTGCAAGCGACGACGCTCGTCATCGGCAGCGACCTCGAGGCGATCGTCAAAACGTCGAATGAGCAAGTGCTCGTCTTCGCACAGGACGTGGCGACGGGCAAGGGACGTGCCGGTGCACGGGTGATCGTCGCCGACGGCGAGGAAGTCGTCCTCGAGGATAAGACGGGGGCCGACGGCGTCCTCCTGAAGACCTGGGACAAGCCACGACAGCCCGGTACGCAGCTCCATTACCTCGTGCTGGACGGCACGAGTGCGGCCGGATCGGGCCTGGGCGTCCCGGATAAGGTGTCGCAAGGGCTAACAGCTCGCGCCTACCTTTACACCGACCGACCGGCGTACCGGCCCGGTCAGCAAGTGGCGATCCGAGGGGTCGTCCGCGAGGTGGTGAACGGCCAGTATGCCGACACGCCGGGAGCCGAGTACCGCTTGGAAGTCTCGGACAGCCGAGGCCGACGGATCGTGGCCCGCCCGGTCAAACTCTCCGCCTTCGGCACATTCCATGAAGAGCTTCCGCTCGACAGCGGAGCACCCGTGGGGACGTACCAGGTCCGGGTCTACCAGCCGGGCGCCAGCGACTTCTCCGGTCAGTTCGAGGTGCAATCGTACCGACTCGAAAAACTCGACCTGGCGTTTGACATCAAGAAATCGGTCTACTTCCGAGGCGAGACCATCGAGGCCGACGTCGTGGCGCGCTACCAGTACGGCGCCCCGGCTGCGGGCCGGCCGATCATCGTACAGCTTCCCGACGGCCGCGTGGTCCGCGGCTCGACCAACGGCGAAGGCAAATACCACGTCGAGTTCACCACCGAAGGATTCGCCGAAGAGCAGGCACTCCAACTCATGGCGCAATTGCCCGAGGACGGTGTCGGGGCGGTGGCCCGGGTGATGCTCGCGGTCCGTGCCTTCTCGATCGACTTGAAAACGGCGCGTGACGTCTACCTGGACGGCGAATCGTTCCCGCTCACCACGACGACCAGCGACGCGCAAGGGAAGCCAATCGGGGAAACCCTGAGCGTTGCCGTTCTGAAGCGAGTGACGCTGGCCGGGCGCGTCACCGAGCGTGAAGTCCTCCGCAAGGAGGTGAAAACCGATCCCGCGACCGGGCGAGGGGAGACCACGCTCAAGGTCGACGACGATCAAGGCGGGGCCTTCATCGTCCGGGTCGCTGGTGTGGACCGGTTCGGCAACCCGGTCGTGACCGATCGGGCGCTGACGATCTCCGGGAAGAAGGACGAGACCAAGCTCCGCATCCTGGCCGACCGCCAGACTTTCAAGGTGGGCGAGGAAGCCACGGTCAACCTCCACAGCCGAGGCCGAGCCGGCACCGCGCTGTTGGCCTGGGAGGCCGACCGCATCCTGAGCTACAAGGTCGTCACGATCGTGGACGGCGACAATGCCGTCGCCTGGGCGATCGACGGCGCTCAGTTTCCCAACTTCACGTTGACCGCGGCGCGGATGTCCGGGACCCACTTCGACGAGGCCCGTCTCGACGTTCGCGTTGAGCGCGACCTGCGGGTCAAGATCCAGCCGACAAAGCCGGCCGTCGGGCCGGGCGAGGATGTCGAGGTCGAGGTCACGACCGAAGATCAGCTCGGCCGGCCGGTCGCGGCCGAGGTCGCGCTGGCCTTGGTAGATGAGTCACTCCTCCGCCTCTACAACGACAACCGGCCGCCGATCGGCCAGTTCTTCTACAACCAGACACGCACCGGCGCGTTCACAACAGTCTCCACCAACACATTCAAGTACGCGCCAGCGACGACCCCTGTCTCCGAAGCGGTGGTGGAAGAAGCCGAGCGAGATGCAGCCCTCTTGGCTAATGAGGCAGGGAAAGTCAAAGTTCTTCTAGAGGCCCAAAACCAGGCGATCGCCGCGGCCCCAGCGGCTGCACCTCCCTCCACCCCGGACCTCTCGCCTCAGTCTTCCCAAAAAAGCTTCTCCCAACTCAACGGTTCTCTAACGGTGATTGACGGTTCAGGCCCTGAGGGTGCCATGAGGGGAATGATGCCTGGCATGATGGGGACCGATAAGAAGGCTGACGCGATCGATTTCTTTGCAAACCCTGACCCGGCATCAAAAAATATGTTCTGGGGCTATACCCCCGACCTCGCAGCAGGGGCGGTTCCAAACTCCAATTTTGCCGACATCCGGGACGAGGATCGAAAGCCTGGTTCCGAGTATAGCAAGCGATTGGGTCGAGCCAGAAACCCGATCCAGGTCCGCCAGCAGTTCGTCGAAACGGCCTACTGGAACCCGAGCGTCATCACCGATAAGCTGGGCAAGGTCAAAATCACCTTCCCCGCTCCGATGGCGTTATCACGCTATCGCTTCTCGGCCCGCGGCGTCTCCGCCGGTGATACGCTCGTGGGCCAAACGACCGCCGAGTTGGCCGTCCGCAAGGATTTCTTCGTCGACTTGAAGGCCCCGGCCACTCTGACCCAGGGAGACAAACCCCGGTTCCTGGCCCGGCTGCATCACGTCGGTGCCGTCGGTAAGGCCACGCTGAAGCTAGGCATCTACGCTGGGGGCAAGGACGAGGTCTTCCCCAGGACGATCGAGGTCAAAGCGGACGGCGTTGACGAAGTCCTCTTCGAGCCGTTTGAAGTCCCCGACGCCGAGAACGTCCGGCTGACCCTCTCCGCAACCCTCGGCGCAAGCAAGGACGAACTGGTGGTCGAGGTCCCGATCCGGCCTTGGGGCGTACAGTCGTTCGCCTCGGCCTCGGGCACCGCCAGCGACGATGCCACGGTCTTCGTCGGCCTGCCGGCAGGCCGGACCTATGAAGGGTCCGAGATGCTTGTCGTACTCTCGCCCACGCTCCGGCGGATGCTCATCGAACTCGCCTTGGGGCAAGAAGCCTACCCGCTGGGCGTACGAGTCAACACCTGCATTTTCCCGCCTCCTCCATCGACGACGGCCGACCGCGCAGGCGAGCTGCTGGCAGCAACGCAGGCCCTCAGCTACTTGAAGACCATCCGTGCGTCGAAGGCTCCCGAAGCGGAGCGACTGACCTCGCGGATCCGTGGTCTCGTCGCCGAGCTGATCGCCGCGCAAGGGGAAGACGGTGGCTGGCCCTGGGTGGGCGGACCGATCATTGCCGAAAAGCCCGCGAACCCGAGCGACCGGGCCACCTCGTCCCGAGTGGTCTGGGCCCTGGCGACGGCCGAACCGCTCGGTCTCTTGACCGACCCCGGCGCGCTCGCCAAGGCCACCGCCTATCTGACCCAGGAGCTGGCCAAGCTCGGCGCGACCGACCACGAAACTCGCGCCTTGCTCCTCCATGCCCTGAGCACTCGCAAAGCCGCCACGTTTGAGCAGGCCAACGCCTTGCACCGGCTTCGCCAGGGTCTTTCCGACGCCGCCTTGGCCTACCTGGCACTCACCTTTGTGAACCTCGACCGGGCGACGATCGCGGCCGAGGTCCTCGACGTGCTCGGCCCCCGCGCCAAGTCAGAGCCGGCCGAACCGGGCCATCGCCGGCGCAGCTTCTGGGCCGGCGAAAGCCGTTTGCCATTCAACAAGGGGCCGGTCGAAGCCACCGCTCTAGCGGCCCTCGCCTTCGCGCAAGCGAGGCCGCAAGCCCCGGTGATCGCCGAGGCGACCGACTGGCTCCTGGCGCACCGCCAGGGGACCGGCTGGCAGCCCCGCAAGGCACAAGGGCCGGCCCTGGCCGCCCTGGCCGCCTACTACGGCCGGGCCGAAGCCGCCGAGGATCGCTATCAGCTCGTCGTGACGGTCAATGACACCGAGGTTTCGCGGCTCGATGTCGTCGGCCCCACCGAAGGTAAGGCCATCCTGGTCCCACGTGATGCCCTGAAGCCGGGGGACAAAAACCGAATCCGGTTCGACGTCGAAGGCCGAGGGACGTTCGGCTACGCCGTTACCCTGACCGGCTTCACCCGCGACCTCGCCCCCGACCAGGACCGGGCCGGCCGGACCGCGGTCATCAACCAGCGGGTCTACCTCCCCGCGCCGCCGGAACTCGACGGCAAGGAATTGCCGATGGGCTTCGGCGTGGCCGTCGACGCCTCCCAGTTCGAAAACAAGGCGAGCCAGGTCGCGGTCGGCGGCAAGGCCCGGGTCCGGATCGACGCCTTCCGTAACCTCAAGGGGGCGGTCCCCGAGTGGGAGCGTGACTTCCTGATCGTCGAGGAGCACCTGCCGGCCGGCACCACCCTGATCGAGGGGTCGGTGCAGTCACAGGCCGGCTCGTATACCCTGGCCGACGACGTCCTGACCTTCTACTTCGCCCCCAACCAGTGGCCCGGGGCGATCCAGTACGACGTCTACGGCTATCTGCCGGGACGCTATCGCGCCTTGCCCGCCTCGATCCGAAGCGCCTACGAACCAGGGCAGTCGCACCTGGGACCGGCCGGCGACCTCAAGGTTCTGGCCCCGGGCGAGGCGAATACCGACCCCTACAAGCCCACGCCCGACGAGCTCTTCGCCCGTGGCAAGGCCCAGTTCGACGCCGGCCGTCTGGCAGAGGCTGCCGACCCGCTCGGCCAACTCTTCGGCGGCTACACCCTGCGTGACGACATCGCCAAGGACGCGGCCCGGATGCTCCTCTTGATCCACATCCGCGAGTACGACGCCCGCAAGGTCGTCCAGTACTTCGAGGTCGTCAAGGAGAAGGCCCCCGACCTGGTCATCGGCTTCGACGACTTGCGGGTCATTGGCCGGGCCTACCGCGATCTCGGCGAGTTCGAGCGGGCCTATCTCGTCTGGCGCGGAGTGGCCGAGGCCAGCTACCTCGAAGACGCCAGGGTCGGGGAGGTCCTTCGCCAGCGTGGGAAGACATTGGAAGGGGTCGCCTACCTGATCGGCCTCTGGCGTGAGTATCCCGATTCAGCATCAATCGATGCCGACTTCTTCGGACTCTCCCAGGTCCTCGCCCAACTTGCCGGCAAGGCCGTGACCGACCCCGCGCTGCGTCGAGAACTGGCCGACGCCGGAGTCACCCGTTCGGAGTTGCTCCTGCAAGCGATCCGCCTGATCCAGGCCTCGCTGGCGCGAACCCCGAAGAGCCCGCTCGCCGACGAGGCGAGCCTTGCCCTCGTCGGCGCCTTCCTGGAGCTGGGCGATGACGAGGCGGTCGTCAAGCTCTCCGCCCGGTTCGCCAAGCTCTATCCCAAGAGCACGTTCCTCGACAGCTTCCAGTACAGCGAGGCCCTCGGCGACTTCCACCTGGGCCGGTACGACCGGGCCATCGCGGTTGCCGAAGCCATCGCCAAAGCCACGTATAAGGACGCCAACGGGGTGGAGCAGCCCAGCCCGAACAAATGGGAGGCGACTTATATCCTCGGGCAGATCTACGACGCGCGGCGGCAGCCGGGCAAGGCCCTCGACTACTACCGCCAGGTCGCCGAGCGGTTCACCGACGCGGCCGGGGCGGTCCGTTCGTTCACGCGGAAGGACTTGAAATTGGCAGAAGTGACGGTCGTCCGCCCCGTCGCTCCCCCCGAGGTCGCTGCCGGCCGAAGCGGACTTCGCGCGGTGGCCCCCACCGATCCCAAGGATGTGAAGGGCAATAAGCCGGGGGTCACGCTCGACTATCGCAACGTGGCCGAAGCGGAGGTGAAAGTTTATCCGGTCGACCTGATGCGTCTCTACCTCACCCGGCGCAACCTCGACCAGATCGCCGGCATCGACCTCGCCGGCATCACGCCGCTGCTCGAGACCAAGCTCACTCTCGGTAAGGGGGAGGACTACGAGAACCGAACCAAGACGATCGAGCTCCCGTTGGAGAAGGAAGGGGCTTATCTCATCATGGTACGGGGGGATGAGTTGTATACTTCGGGGATCGTTCTCGTGACCCCCTTGGAAATCGAGGTGCTCGAAGAGCCGGAGGCCGGCCGCGTCCGTGTGACGGTCCGCGACGCGCGGACCAAAGACTTCGTGCCCAAGGTTCAGGTGAAGGTCATCGGCGGGGAGAACGAAGAGTTCGTCTCGGGCGAGACCGACCTCCGCGGCGTCTACGTCGCCGAGGCTCTCCGCGGCTCAGTCACTGCCGTCGCGCGGCGAGGGACCGCGCAATACGCCTTCTACCGCGGCACCACCCACGTCGGTGCTCCCCCCGCACCGCCGACGGACAATAAACTCTCACCGGCTCCGAAGCCGGCCGAAGAGCCCTCGCAGTCGCTCGACGATAACCTCAGGATTCTGAACAACTCGAACCAGATGCGGCAGATCGAACGGCTTCAGAACCGGTATAACCAGGCCGCACCCGGGGGAGCCGCCGTGAAGGGATTCAAATAATCTTCCCGCTGGAATGAACCACGGGCCGGGTCGATCTGGGGTGTGGATCATACCTCAGGGCGGCCCGGCCCTTTTCGATTGAGCAAACCCCAAAAAAAAGTTGGAACGAACTCGCGTACCAGGGCATGGTGAAGAGAGAGACTTGTGGTGTCGTGCCCTCAAATCGGGTGGACTCGACCAACCAAGGTCTTACCGCTCCAGGCGAGCGGGGAACACGAGCTCCCTGTCTTCTCGGAGTGAGAAAACGAAAGATAAAGGTGGGCCGGGCTCACCCTACCAAAGAGGATCGGGGTCATGGCCAAGAGCGAGTCACCCGCTGTTCTTCGCGACGTCCAGACACTCTTCAGCCTGGGAACGCTCCACGGCCTGACCGATGCGCAACTCCTGGATCGGTTCCGGTCAGGGACCGACCACGGCTCGGAGACGGCATTCGCCGGCCTGGTGGCGCGCCACGGTTCGATGGTTTTGGGAGTCTGCCGGCGGGCCCTGAACGATCCCCATGACGTCGCTGACGCGTTCCAGGCAACGTTCCTGATCCTGGTCCGCAAGGCGGAAACGGTCGAGGCCAGAGACTCACTCGGCCGCTGGCTCTACGGAGTCAGCCGGCGCGTGGCGGTCCGGGCGAAACGCACCGCCGCGCGGCGAACAGCCCGTGAGGTCAACGGTGTCGAATCGCTGGCCGTACTGGCTCCCCCAAAGCAGGACAACGACCTCCCCGTCATCCTCGACGAAGAGATCGGCCGACTGCCAGAGAAATACCGCGATGCGGTGATCCTCTGCGACTTGCAAGGTCTG
The DNA here is from genome assembly GCF_000242455.2 of Singulisphaera acidiphila DSM 18658. Taxonomy (GTDB): domain Bacteria; phylum Planctomycetota; class Planctomycetia; order Isosphaerales; family Isosphaeraceae; genus Singulisphaera; species Singulisphaera acidiphila. The sequence continues at coordinate 1,067,540 of NC_019892.1, read as the reverse complement.
AGCCAGGAGGAAGCCGCACGTCAACTCGGTTGTGTGGTGGGAACGGTCAAGAGCCGGCTGAGCCGCGGCCGTGAAAGATTGCATTCGCGGTTAATCCGCCGAGGCGTCGCCCCCGCGATTGCGGCGTGGTGCGGCGATTCCGTCGCGACCGAGGTGCCGGCCGCGATGGCCGAGGCCACGGTCAAAGCCGCGATTCGGTTCGCGGCAGGTCAAGCAGGAGCCGCCGGGGCTGTCTCGGCGTGCGTCATCGAGCTAACCCAGGGAGTGCTCAGAGCCATGCTATTCACAAAGATGCGAGTCCTCATCGCGACCTTGGCCACGATCGCCGCCCTGGCGACAGGCGCGGGCGTGCTGGCACGACAAACCACGGCTCCTGAACCTCAGGGAGAGCAGACCGCAGGTCGAGAAGAACCACAGACAAAGGACTCAGGCAACAAATCCAAGACCGTCATCGAGGCAGGAGCCATCATCGACGACCCAGCCGGTAATGATGAAGAACCAGCCGATCGCGCAGACACACTTCAAATCGACATCGAATTGCTGATCGACGAACTTGATTCACTTAAAAAGGCATATTCACAACATGTAACACTTGACTTCCAGCTTTTAGGAGGAGGGCTTGGGGGGGGGCGTATGGGCCCATCCCCTGAGAGGGATGAGCAACTAAAAGCGACTCGGAGGCTCCAGCGTGAGAACACCTTGAACCTCCGCGAGACCTATCTCGAGAAAAGTAAGGAACTGAAGCGAAAACAGCGAGAATTGCACAAGCTTCTCGGCCAGAAGCAATCCAGCGTCCGGGCACAACCCATCAGGCCATCGGGATCTTCCACAAGCCGGTCTTCGGCCGCCGCTCAGGCGAAGGCCTCGCCCGCAATTGAACAGCGTGTCAGTGACATCGAGCATAAGCTCGATGAAGTCTTGAAACTGTTGAATGAATTGAAACGCTGAGAGTCGAGTGGTGGCGTCTCGGCATGGCTCCCCAAACGCTCGCTTCCTGGCATTCAACCCCGGCAAAGGCCAGGCCCGCCGACCACGGCGGGCTTGAGTCGCGCTGACCGCCGGGCTATAACCGGACGATGCGTTTCCATTCCTCAAAAGCGGGAGAGCCTCGATGATTCGTGCCTTGACGTTGGGTCTGCTACTGGCCGCTACGGCCGCCTCGGGGTTCGCGGCCGAGCCGAAGAATGATCAGGATAAGACCAAGACCGAGAAGGACGCCAAGGAGGAGTGCGATTGCTGCGATACGGGGGCGATCAAGGTCTTCGAGTTGCGGACGTACTACACCAACGAAGGCAAGCTCAACGCCCTGAACGCGCGGTTCCGCGACCACACCAACCGCCTGTTCAAGAAGCACGGCATCACGATCGTCGGCTTCTGGACCCCGCAGGACAAGGAAAAAGGGAAGGAAGACACGCTCGTCTACCTGATCTCGTTCCCCAGCCGCGAGGCCGCCGCCGCGTCGTGGAAGGCGTTCCAGGCCGACCCCGAATGGCACAAGGCTCGCGACGAAAGCGAGAAGGCGGGAAAGATCATCAAGAAAGTCGAATCGATCTACCTCGACCCAACCGACTATAGCCCGATCAAGTGAAAAATGAGCAGCCAAGGCCTCGGGGCAACGCGAAGCCCGGCTTCTTCAACGAAGCCGGGCTTCTTTTGATCTCTCGATCATCAAGGGCGGCCGAGGGTGTCGTTGACGACGATCTTCAGGCTCTCGCCAAGCCCTTTTTGGCGAATGTGCTCGACGTCGGCGCGGCAGGCGTAGAGGGCGTCAACCACGTTGGGGTCCCATTGAACGCCCGAGCCCTTTTTGAGGATCTCGTCGATCTGCATCGGCGTCAGCCGCTTGCGATAGGGGCGGGTGCTCGACATCGCGTCGAACGAGTCGGCCACGGCAAGGATCCGCGCTTCAAGCGGGATCGCGTCACCGGAGAGGCGCGAAGGATAGCCGTTGCCGTCGAGGCTCTCGTGGTGGTGCTTGATCCCCGGCAGCAGGTGGTGCAGCTTTTTGAGGTCGGAGAGGATGTGGACCCCGATCTCGACGTGTGACTGGATCAGGCGGTATTCATCGGGCGTGAGCGGTCCCGTCTTCTTGAGGACGCTGTCGTCGATGCCGATCTTGCCCACGTCGTGCAAGAGCCCCATCAGGTAGAGATCGCTCCGCTGGTTGGCCGTCATGCCGAGTTCCTCGGCCAGCCGCACCGCGATCCGGGCCACGCGCTCGGAGTGACCCGAGGTATACGGGTCCTTGGCGTCGATGGCCGAGGTCAAGGCCCGGATCACGCCGAAGAGGAGCTCTTTCAAGTCGGCATAGAGCCGGGCGTTGGTTTGTTGGGTCGCGATCAAGGAGGCAACCGGCTGGAGGATCTCCACCTCGGTCGCGGTGAACGGACGACCGTCGAGCGGGTTGAGGGCCAGGAGCCAGCCGGTCAACCCCTGGCTGTCGGCGGCGACCGCGGCCAGTCTCCGGATCGCGATCGCAGGAATCGGTGCCGGTTGATTGTCGACCTGAACCAACTCGTTCTTGGATCGAGGAATCAAGCCGTGGCAGTCGCCGGCCTTCAAACCGGCCACCTCACCATTGAGCATCACCGGCTCGTGGTGGTGGCAGGGGACCCAGGCCACCGCCTCGACGCCCATCGCCCCGCGCAACGCACTGAGTGCCAGATGCTGGAATCGCTCCGGCGGATCGGAGATCTTGAGTCGGCGGATCAAACGGGCAATGAGTTGGCGTTCGCCTCCTTCAACCCGAGGGCTGCCCCCCGCGAGCATCTGAGAGGCCGCTTCCCCGCGAAGCTGGTCGGCCACGACCTGCCCCCAGGCCCGCAGTGCCTGCGGCGGGCAGACCGGTCCCCAGGAGACTGCGATATCATCGGAGACCGAAGCCGCGAAGCCGGCCAGGGCGATCAGGCTGCCCCCCTCGGGCCGAGTGACCGGAAGGGCGAGCCAAAGTGGTCCGGATTCGTGATCGGGACGCCAGACCACCGCGTGTCCTGGTCCGAAACCCTCTGCAACCAGCGCGGCGATCAGATCGTGATCGGGGTGGGGGAACCGTCCGGCATCGGCCCCCACGAGCACGCACCAGTCTCCCACACCGGGGTCGAGCAGGCCGAGCGGAGCGTTGAACTCGTGGGCGAGCCGAGCCGCCAGTTGGCGGAGATCGGTCGTGTCAGACGAGTCGTTGGTCCTGGTTCCTGTCATCGTCGCGGGCATTGAACGTGTCCCGTACATCCCTGGCGTGTCGATCGTGTGGATACTCGCCGTTTCGCACACCCACACCTTAGAGCCTAGATCACGCCTGCCACCACGGCCACTCCACACCATCCATTTGGTCGAGAAGTAAAGTCTAAGACCGACACCCCAGACCGTAATCCTCCGATTTGGACAATTCTCCGGTCCCGGTCTATAGCTTATTAGATAGGATGGATACCCTCGGTGCAAGCGAGGTCGAAGCGGATGCCTCCTCTATGCGGCGATACGCTGTCAGTATCACGGATCTCCACTTCCGTCCTCGGGAGAAAAGGGTATCGAAGACCCACTTGGCATGGGGATTCGATTCCGAATCCTCCGGCGTCGCACTACAATATATTATCGCTCCTGCACCTATAAATTCAACTCAGTTGTGAGGAGGTTGTCTTTCCTCCAACCGACCGCCTCGTCGTAACGCGTTCGGCACCTCGAATGAATTGGTCCTCTAAGCTAAGGTAAGCGAATCGATGAAAATTCCCACCTCGGCCTCGGGTCAATCGGGCGACTCCAAGCACAAGAAGGGGTTCTCGGACGATTTGAACTTCCATGACGACTGGAACCCGACGGAAGCGACGCAAGGTGGGGGAACCGAGTACGATTCGCTCCGCATCTTCACCTCATTCCGTAGCGTGGATCAGAGACGCTCGTCGATCCCCAATACCCGATCCACGGCCGACGCCGAACTCATTAATGCGTTCACATTTAGCGATAAAAGTGAAGATCCAGATGGGCAGGACGCAGGCAACGCCGGACTGCAAGTTCCCTCGCCCCCGCAGGAGGTCGAGCGGCCACTGGTTCTCCCCAAGCCGGGCGAGCAGATGGGGGGCTTCCTGATCGTGGGGGAACTGGGCCGGGGGACCTTCGCACGGGTCTATCTCGCCAGGCAGGAGAGCCTGGGCAACCGCCTCGTGGCCCTCAAAGTCTCGCGGGCCGTGGGCGACGAGCCGGAGATCCTGGCCCGGCTCCAGCACAGTCACATCGTCCCGATTCACTCGGTTCATGACGACCCCGTGACCGGTCTTCGGATGATGTGCATGCCTTACCTGGGGGGGGCCAACCTCGCGCAGGTGCTTGAAGCCGTCGAATCGAAACGGACCGTCCTGGCGAATGGGCGCAGCCTCGTCGACGCGCTTGACGCCGTCAGTCAACGCCTCCAATCAACGACGGGATTGAGTCGGTCGGCCCGGTCGATTCGCTCCTTCCGATCACTCCCCTTACCCTCGGCGCGGGTTTCGCCCAACGCAACGACACGGCTTGCGACCGAACCCGAACCGGGGTCGGAGCCACCGCCGGCCCCCTCATTCCTGACACGTTCTCTCGCGACCGACGCAGGCCGCTCGTTCGGCTCGATCCCATCACTCTGGACCCGGATCTCGGGACGGAGCCGGCCAACTCCGAGCGACGCTTCGGAACGGGACGAACGCGAGATCGACCAGCCTTCGAGGCAGTTCCTCCGCGGCGCAAACCACATTCAAGCCGCCGTCTGGATCGTCGCCCGATTGGCCGAAGGGCTCGATCACGCGCATTCGAAGGGATTGCTGCACCGCGACTTGAAGCCGTCGAACATCTTGATCACCGACGACGGCACACCGATGCTCCTGGACTTCAACCTCGCGACTCTTCAGAGGATGAGCAGCGCCGAGGACGGAGCTAAGACGACGCTCGGCGGCACGCTGGTGTTCATGGCCCCCGAACACCTGGACGCCTTCCACCCCAACGGAGCTACCCCGCCCGATGCGGTCGGCGAGCAGGCCGACCTCTATGCCCTCACCTTGATCCTCTTCGAGATGATCGCAGGTGAAATTCCGTTCCCAGAGCCCCCGAGCACACTCCCGCTCCATGAGATCATCCAGCTGATGATCGCCCAGCGCCGCCGAGTACCGTCGCTCCGTGCCGCCTGCCCGCAAGTCCCTTGGAGCCTCGACTCGATCGTCGCCAAGTCCCTCGATCCCGACCCAAGCCGGCGACACGCGCGGGCCCGCGACCTCGGCGAGGACCTCCGCCGGTTCCTCGACGACCTCCCGCTAAAATACGCGCCCGAACCTAGTCTGCGCGAACGAGCCGCCAAGTGGATCCGCCGCCATCCAAGCACGACCAGCTCGACCTCGGTCGCGTTGCTCGCCCTCGTCCTCCTCTGCGCCGCGGGGGGGGTGATCTCGCTCCTCTCGAATAGCCTGCAAGGTTTCCAGGCCCGGCACAATTTCCGCAACTTCCAATCGGAGTTCAGCGAATGCCAGCTTCGCCTGAACACCACCAGCGGACCCGTCGAGCACCTGGGTAAAGGGATCACGATCGCTCAAAAAGCCCTCGACCACGAAGGGGCGGGACTCTGGAACGAGACACAGCAAGGGTCCTGGACCCGTTGGCTCACGGCCAACGAACAAAGGCTATTCCGCGAGCAGATGGTGGAGTTGATCCTGCTCGAAGCGCGGGCGAAAACCTACCTGGCGAAAAAAGAAGGCTCCGAAGCTGATCAGCGGGAAGCGCTCGAGTGGGCGGTCCAATGGCTCGATCGCGCCGAGCGAATCGATCCTCGGCCCACGCCGGCTCTCTATGGCGACCGGGCCCGCTACCTCGCCGCGCTCGGCCTGGCGGAACGAGCCGGCAAGGACCGTGCGAGCGAGGCGCGAACTCCACCGAAGAGCAGCCGAGACTTCGCGCTCCTGGGCACATCGCTGCTGGTCAAGCGGGACTGGGAGCAAGCTGAGGTCGCCTTGCTCCACGCGGTCGAGTTGGATAAACGCCGGTTCTGGGCCTGGTTCGGCCTGGGATATTGCCGGTTCGAGCAAGGGCGATACCTCGAAGCGGCCGGCAACTTCGCCGTCTGCACAGCGCTTGAGCCCGAGTTCGCCTGGCCCTACATGAACCAGGGGTTGGCATTGGCCTGCGCCGGAAGGCTCGGCGAGGCTTTGAGCGCCTACAACCAGGCGCTCCGCCATAACCCCCAATTCCCCGAAGCACTGGTCAATCGTGCCTTGACCCAGCTCGAGTTAGACAACCTGTCAGGCGCGGAAGCCGACCTGAACCGGGCAATCAAGCTCGGTCGCAAAGAGCCGAACGTCCTGGCAGCTCTGGGTGAAGTCCTCGCCCGACTCGGCCGCCGCGACGAAGCTGAGCAATTGTACGCCCGCCTGCTCAAGACCGACCCTGAGAACCAGGCGTTCCGAGTCGCCCGGGCCGTGCTCCGGCTCAAGGCCGACCCCGCAGGCTGCCGCCAGGACCTCGACCGTGTCCTCGAGCGCAACCCCCGCAACGCCCGCGCCCTCTACGTCATGGCTCGGCTCGTTCAGGAGAACGACCGCCCCAAGGCCTTGGCCTACGTCGTCCAGGCCCTCGAGGCCGATCCGGGCCTGGGTGACGCGCTCCAGCTTCGCGCACTGCTCCGAGCCCGCCTGGGCCATCTGAACGCCGTCGATGACGTCGAGCGCCTCGTCCAGGCGCCCACGGCCAACCGCCTCTATAACGGTGCCTGTGCCCTGGCGATCCTCGCCGAAACGACTGCCAACGCGCAGTTTGCAGGCCGTTCGCTCGCCCTCCTGGGCCGTTCACTCGAAGCGGGCTTCTCCCCCGTCAGGGCCGCCACCGACCCGGACCTGAAACCCCTCCGAGAGCTCCCGGAATTCCAAGCGTTGATTCATAAGCAACGAGAGGCCACCCACCCCCCTACAGGCAAGCGAAATCTCAAAGGCGAGCGGGGAGCGTGAAATGCCTAATTTTCGGGTCAACTCCAAAGCGAACGCCCCAAGACAGAGCATTCACACTCCTCGCTCGCCTAAAGACGGTCCAGGACTCTTCGTATCCAAAAAAACACATGTTTCAATTCTATGACCCCGCCTTCCTCAACGGGGGAAAGCTGGTAACCCCGCCTTCTTCTCCAACGGCGTAAGTCGTGGCTCCGCCTTCCTCGCCGGCCGCATAGGTGGTAACCCCGCCTTCTTCTCCGACGGCGTAAGTCGTGGCCCCGCCTTCCTCGCCGGCCGCATAGGTGGTGGTAACCCCACCTTCTTCACCAAACGCGTAAGTCGTGGCCCCACCTTCCTCGCCGGTCGCATAGGTGGTGGTAACCCCACCTTCCTCACCGAACGCGAAGGTGGTGACCCGTCCTGCCTCGCCCCAACGTCGGGTGGTGGAGAAAGGGTAACGACGAGGCGGAGACTGAGGGATCCCTCCTTCTTCGCCGAGCGCAAACGTCGTGGGCTGCCTCCGACGCTGGTCGATGTTCGATTGAGCCGAAGCGGTTCGCCCCAAGAGCGTCGTTACAACGCCAGCTGCGGCAGTGAATATCCAGGTGAGAACGGACCGACGATCGGTCCGTGTGGCACTCGTCGCGAGGTCTTCGTTGCAAGGCGTATTGAGTCCGTCGAAGGGATGTCTCATTGCTCGGTCCTCGGACTGGATTGATTCGGAAGTCTCATCATTCATCAAAGAGTGCGGTAATTTACCGCACCGCTTGCATTCCGATGGATGCCAGAGAACTCTTGAATGTGAGAATCTCCCTCCAAGACAGGGCCAGCGCATATCAAACACGCTGTAGTGAAAGGACTTGCGTGAGGTAGTCCGTATTAATCATACAGGACATCATCTTTCCACGTAGGCTATCCTTGTCGGGATGACGCTTCAGCAGCGTCACGGCGAACCGCCGAAGCCAGCTCAAGTTGTTCCCCAAAGTCCGCTCGCGAGTGCGGTGCTCATCTTCGCGAAAGTTCACATCGAGTACCCAGTGCATCGACTCGATACTCCAGTGACCGCGGACCGCTTCGCCGAAACGCTTGCCGCTCAGATAGTGGCTGCTGAGATAGTAACGCACCTCGTCCGACTCCGTCCCATCGGCATGCTGCGTGATTCGCACCGCATAGCCAATTGCCTTGATCCAGGGCCAATCCTTCAGCGGCGCGAAATCAGTCGGCACCTTGACCAGATAATAGGAACGCTCGTCGATGCGGCCGTGCCCGGCATCACGGGTCTCGTCGTATCGATAGTGGAGGTCCTCGAGATCGCGTTCCAGGTGGTCGAGGAAGAACGCTTGGATCGCGGTTGCGAGCTTCGGCTGATTGTCTTTGACGGCGATCACGCAGTCGCCGCCACCGTCAACGATCTGCTCGACAATCGCTTTCTGGCAGCCCATCGCGTCGATCGTGATGAGCGTATCCGTGAGGTCAATCTGCTCGAGAAGTTTTGGGATGGCTGTGATCTCGTTGGACTTGGCGTCGGTGGCCACCTGACCCAGCGCAATGCCCTGCTCGCTGGCCCAGGCGCTGACAATGTGCAGATTGCCAAGACCTTTGGCCGCATCGTGCGATCCGCGACAGGCTTTGCCGTCGATAGCGACGTGTCGGCGGGAGTTCTCAGTGTCGGCGGGGATCGCGTCGCAGATCCAGTCCTGGAAGCAGCGTTGAAAGGCTTCGGGTTTCAGCGCCATGAGCAAGCGTCGGATGCAATCCCGTGAGGGGATGCCGTTGGGCAGGGCCAGATGCAGGGCCAGCCAGGACTCACGATTCTTGGCCCAGCGATGAATGGCGGTAGGGCCATCGCATCCGCAGATGACGGCGCAGACCGCGATGACAGCGATATCGACCATCAAGTGCCGACGATTGCGTGCGTGGCGGGGATCGGAGAGCGATTCGAAATAAGAGCCGATGGAGCCGACATCGACGGGCTTGGCCATGGGAGGCATCCTGGGATCGGTCGGTGTCGGCCTCCGCACACCCGGAGTGCAGTAAGCCGATTCACGAGGACCGATTCAAAGATAACGAGCCACGGTCTGTCGCGCCAGACTACTCAGGCCGCACAGTTATACGCGCTGGCCCTGCCCTCCAAGAATAGTCGCGATCGTCGCATGTCTCCCGACACTCCCGCATCTCCGCTGTTGACGTTTAGCGGATCGTTACAAGACAATAGCCGCAAGCCGCGCGCCGTTTGGAGCCAAGAACCGGACTGACGACCACGGTGACGTCTGGACTTGACGAGCCAAAGATGGGCGGACCTCAACTCTTTCCCGTTGAGTTTTGAATGGAATCGCGAAAGTTGAGTTCTCGGCAATGACCGTATTGATCCTCGGAGGCGCGGATGACGAGCATGCAGCCCACATGCTTCGATACCTTCACGCAAACGGGCAAGACGCCGAATTACTCGATAGCCGTGATTTCCCCCAGCGCATGCAGCTCTCGTTCGATCCGAAGCGTGAGACGGGTTCGATCCACTTGCCCGGCGGCCGGAGACTGGACCTCGCACAGATCCGATCCATCTATTGGCGATGCTATCATGGCATCTCGGGATCGCCCTTGCGCGATCCCGAGCAAGCCTACATCGCGGCCAACGACGCGCGAGGGTTGCTGGAGTCGCTGCTGATCCGGCTTCCCGCTCGTTGGGTAAACAGTTGGGCCGCATTTCAGTTGCACCGGACCAAACCGGTGCAACTTGCAATCGTGGCCGCCCTGGGCGTTCCCGTGCCGGAGACGCTGCTGGCCAACGACCCCGAGTCGGTTCTGGCCTTCAGCCATCGTCATCCCCGCTCGATCTTCAAACCGGTGCAGGGGGGGGCCCACGCCCGACGTCTGACCAAGGCTCATCTTGAAGAGCGCAACCTGGCCAACTTGGCTTATGCCCCCGTGACGCTCCAAGAGGAAATTCCAGGGACGAACATCCGCGTCTTCGTCGCGGGCGAACACGTCCTTGGTTGCGAAATCCGCACGGCCGAACTCGATTTTCGTGATGACCCGAACCAGCAAGTCCTCCCCCATTCCCTGCCACCCGAGGTCGAGACCATGTGCCTCCGGATCGCTCGCGCTCTGGAGCTCTTGTGGACGGGGATCGACCTTCGCCTGACGCCCGAAGGGAGCTATATCTTCCTGGAGGCCAATCCCAGCCCGATGTTCCTCGGCTTCGAACGGCTGGCCGGATTGCCACTGACCGAAAGCCTGGCGACTCTGCTACTCCAAGCGGAGTGAGTTCATCACTTGGCAACGCTCTCATCAATGATACGCGAGTTTTTTCTATGCCTTGTCGTCCGAGCGGCGTCCTTCACCAGATCATTCACGAGACTCCGATCGCAGTCCTCGACTTTGAGACGACCGGATTGACTCCCGGGTTCGATCGCGTGGTCGAAGTGTCCGTCGTTCGCGTCGACCCAGGCTCACCGCCGCGACTGATGTTGGACACCTTGATCAACCCCGATCGGCGAATGGCGGCCACCGAGGTCCACGGCATCACCGACCAAGCGGTGGCCGATGCTCCCCGATTCAAGGACGTGGCGGACGACCTCCTCCATGCCCTTTCGGGCTGCGTGCTCGCCGCCCACAACGTCTACTTCGACCTTCGATTTCTTCGGTTCGAGTTGGATCGATTAGGTCTCTTCCAGGAAGTCCCCCACCTCTGCACGATGCACTCACGCCCCTTGCTCGGACTCAAGGCATGCGGCCTCGATGATGCCTGCAAGGCCGACCAAATCGCCTTCACTCCAACCCACAGCAGCCGGTCGGATTCTACAGCAGCCGCCCTCTTGTGGATGCGTTATCGCGACGCATTCAAGGATCGCCGCGTGCTCACGTTCCATGATTTAACCAAACTCGGAAAGAAGTACAAATTCTTCTCAAGCTTCGAATGCGGCCCCTTGACCTCCACTCGAAAGGCGAAGAAGCGTTCCACCTCTCTGAAACCACGGATGCCGCTCGAGCCAGAATACGAACGGACCTTCGGCGCAATCGGCTAAGAGGCTTTGCAGCCTCGACGGGGCTGCAAAGCCTCTTGATCCAAGTCATTCCTGATCCCAGAGAACTCCACCCTGGCCAGGAACACTCACCCCGTTGGGGTTGCAAAATGCGGAGATGACTCTTTCGGACTGTCAGCCGCTGGCGCGCTCGCCAAGTTCCGAGAGCCTCGCCTTGAGGCTATCGAACGTGGAGTGCCCGTCGCGATCAAAGACGAACCGGGTGGGGAGGCCCACAACGCGGTTGGCACCAAGCTCAAAGAGCCGGCGCTGACATGCGGTCAGCCGCTTGGCGGCCACCAGGGCCGTGACGCGCCAGCCTGGGGCACTCTGGTCGTCCCAGACCTCGCCACGGGCAATGTGCTGGGCCCCTTGGTCGCGCAGGTAGGCAGCCACCATCGCGGCGGTCTCGGGGCCGGGAGCGGCAGGGCTGCCCACCACTTCAAGGTGGAGCCAGCCTTCCGAGGCGCGAACACCGTCCATCGCGTCGAGCAGAAGGGCGAGCGGCCCGGTCTCGCCTTCAGCAGCCAGCGCGGCCAGGCCGGGAGCATGGCCGATCAGGCACGAGGCCGAGTCGAGGACGGTCCCCCCTTCGATCTCACGGAGGCGATTGTCCTTCAGCGTCGTCCCCGAACTGGTCAGGTCGACGATCACGTCGGCGATCCCGAGGCTCGGGTGCAGCTCCAGCGCTCCGTCGGAGTCGATCAACTGGTAGTAATAGATGCCCCACTTGCGGAAGTAAGCCTGGGTCAAGGCTGAGTACTTGGTCGAGACCCGGAAGGTCTTGCCGCTCGCCTTGAACTCAGCGGTCAAATCCACAAGATCAATGATGTGCGAAACGTCGATCCAGCTCTCGGGAACGGCGACGACCAGGCGGCAGCCGCCGTAGCCGAGGTCGGGCACGACCACGGTGGTCCGCGCGGACTCGGCCGCGCGTTCGGCGAAGAGGTCCATGCCGGTCACCCCCAGGTGGCAGCGGCCCTCTTCGACCTGGGTCACGATATCGGTCGGTCGCATAAAGACGACGTGGAACCGCGGGTGGCCCGCGATCGTCGCCTCATATTGACGGTCACTGGCGCGTCGGACCTTGTAGCCGGCCGTTTTGAGGATCTCGACGACCCCCTCGTACAGGTGCCCCTTGGAGGGTACGGCCAGGCGAATCGGGTCAATGGTCGGCGTGGTCATCAGCGGCGGCCCTCGGCCTCGGCGCGGGCCAAACGGACGAGATCGGAAACGGAACTCGCAGCCCGGGTCGAGTTCGCCAGGTCGTGCACAGTGATCCCATTCGGCGCATCAAGCGAACCGGTCACGACGACGACCGATGCCAGGCCGAGCGACTTCGCCAGTGCGATCGCCTCGTCAAGTCCACGGTCGATCGACAAGACAGCGCGGGCTTGCTCGTTACGGAGCCGGGTCGCGAGCTGAACTCCGGCTTGGTGTGCCGCGGTCGTGGTGGCGACGACCAGGAACCCGCTCGGCGCGAGTGCCGAGGAGGTGCGTCCCTGGGCATCGAGGACTTGCGCCAGCCGTTCCAGGCCGAAGGCAAACCCAACCCCTCGGTCGTCACGATCACTGCCCAGCACGCGGGCCAGGCCGTCGTACCGGCCCCCTCCACAGACTTCGACTTTCCCCTCGGGCGTGGGCACGAGGAGCTCGAAGATCATCTGGGAGTAGAAGCCAATGCCCCGGCCGAAGCCGAGGTCGAGCTCGACGCGGTCGAGCCCGACGCCGTAGTCGCTGAGCGTGCGGACCAAGGTCCGCAAGGCCGCGACCGACTCGGGGGCACTCGACTCATAGTCGCGCGCCAGGCGAGCGAGGACGACGTCGGGGTGCCCCTTCAATTCGGCAAGGTCGTGGACCTGCGCCCGAACCCGCTCCAGGGCGCTGAGCAGGCCGTGGCTGAGGTCCCACTTGCGGCGGAGCCGGTGGACGATCTCGTGCCCCGACCGCCGGCCGGTGACCACCGGGACGAGGGTGCGGAACAGACGGTCGATACCGACGTCGTCAGCCCGTTCGACCGCGTTGGGAATCTCGACCGCCTCAGCGGTCTGCAGCCAGCCTGAGAGCTGCTCCAGGCCCCGCTCCAGGGCTCGAACGTCGCGGCCGTCGGAGGCCGCCTCGCTGAGCATCTCGATCAAGGCCGACGCCAGCGGGACCGGCAGCCCCGATCGCTCGAGCATCTCGAGGATCAGGCCAACGTGACCGAGGCGGATCGTCGCCCCTTCGACCCCCGCCTGGGCCAGGGCCCAGTCGGCCAGCCAGATGACCTCGCCATCGGCCACGGGTCCCGAGTCTCCCAGCTTCTCGACCCCCACCTGCTGGAACTCGCGGAGGCGACCGGGACGGGGCGTCTCGTAGCGGAAGACGGGGCCGGAGTGGCTGACTCGCCAGGGGAGGGGAGGGGGCTCCGCCGCAGCCGTATAGGCACGCACGATCCCGGCCGTCAGCTCGGGGCGGAGACAGACGCCGGGCTGCCCGGTGCCCGAGAGTTCGAACAGCTTCGCCACAATCCCGGCGCCGCTTTTTCGCTCATGGAGCTCGGTGAATTCCAGCACAGGGGTCTTCAGCGGCTCGTAACCGGCCCGGGCGAACCGGTCGAGCAGCAAGCTCTCGAGTGCGGCGAGCCGGGCCTGTTCGCCGGGCAGCCAGTCGCGCGTGCCCCGGACCGTGTCAATGGGACGCTCCGCGACGGGAGCGATCGAAGAGGGTTCACGGCTCATGACGACGTCCCCTCAATGGCCTTCAATGCCTCAGCGATCGCCGTCTCGAGGTCGGCCTGAGGGATCCCCTTCTGCTCTTGGCGCGTGGCGAGGTTCCGCAAGTTGAAGACTTCGGAGGCCCGTTCATCGGGTCCGACAATCACCGCCAGCTTGTGACCTCGGGCCGAGCCATAACCCATCTGCTTCCCGACCTGAAGTGGCTCGGGGAAGACTTCGGCCCCCAGGCCCGCAGCCCGCAAGCGAGCCGCAAGCGCGACGGGAGTCACAGGATCGACGCCTGGAAAATTCGCGATCAGGATCGGCACCGTGGTCAAGGCCCCCTTCAGCCACCCTGCCTCTTCCATCAAGGCCAGGAGCCGGTCGAGCCCGATCGACGCCCCCACACCCGGCAGTCGGCGCTCGGTGAACAGGCTCGCGAGGTTGTCGTACCGGCCCCCCGAGGCAATGCTCCCGAACCGTTCCCAACCATTCACCGTCGTCTCGAAGACGACCCCCGTGTAATAGTCGAGCCCACGAGCCAGACCGAGGTCGATCCTCACACGTCGGGAAGGAACACCGGCGGCCTCGAGCAAGCTGAGGACCTCACGAAGATTCTTGATCCCGTCGGCCGCCCTGGGATGAGCCCCCAAGGTTTCTTCAGCCTGGGTCAAGACCTCGGCCCCACCCCGCCCTTGCTCGACAAAGTCGAGGACCCGATTGGCCTGGTCTTCCGAAAGACCGGCGCCACGTTCGGTCGACTCCGCATCGCCCTTCCGCAGTTCGTCGGCCACCTTCTCGCGGCCGATCTTGGCGAGCTTGTCGAGGGCTCGGAGCACCGAACCGGTGCGGTCGGCCAAACCGAGCGTGTCGAGCATGCCGTCGAGGATCTTGCGGTTGTTCAGCGTGATCGTGAACTCGGCGACCCCGGCTGACGCCAGGGCGTCGTGGATGACCTGGGCCGTCTCGGCATCGGCCAAGGCACTTTCGGTCCCGACAGTGTCGAAGTCACACTGCATGAACTCGCGGAATCGCCCCTTGGCAGGCCGCTCGCCACGGAAAACCGAGCCGATTGCATACCGCTTGAACGGGACGCCCAACTCATTGACGTGCTTGGCCACAAACCGGGCCAGCGGCACCGTCAGGTCGAACCGCAAGGCGAGCTCGCCCGGGGTGCCCCCTTTATTGGTGACGTCGAAGATCTGGCGGAGGACCTCGTCCGATCCTGCCCCTTTGCCCGTCAAGACTTCCATCCGCTCGATGTGCGGGGTCTCGATCGGCAGATACCCGAAGGAGGCGAAGGTCTTGCGGAAGCTGGCGAGCATCCGCTCGCGCGGAATCATCACCGAAGGGGGGATATCCCGCAGCCCGCTGGCGACGCGGGGATCGATCATGGCAGGCGTATCCTTCCGAAAGGCGAGGCCGATACGTAGCGTAGGTCGAGGAGGCCCAGAAACACTCCCTCCTGGTGCGTCGCGCGGCGACGCCGCCTGCCCCGGAGGAAGATGTCCACGACCGGTCCGATCGTAGCAAACCGTTCCCCCGAAGACAAGATACGGCAAACAGCAGTCGGCCAGCGAAACTTCGGGAAAGTCCACGAACCCCGTTCATTCCGCCACTTCAAGGCGATCGGAAATCACTTTTCCTGGGACGGCGGGCCGCCCGTGGTCCCAGGGCTGGACTCAAACCACGGGTTACCGGATCCCCCTACGACCTACGGCTTCGAGACGCGAACGTCGGGGAGGTTGCGGAGACTGGATTGAACCTTCACCATGAGCGTGGCCTGGGCATCATCATAAAGCACACGCTCGAATTCGCGGCGTCGGCGTGCGTCGGTCGCAAACCGGCTCGCCGTAAACGCGGACAGGCTGGGGATCGAGGGCTGCGTCTGCGCCAGGAGCGGGCCCACTTGCCAGATCGACGAGCCTTCCCGGTTCAGCATCAGTCGGAGCGACAGGCTACTGAGTTGGCTCCCCGTGTTGAGGTAGGACCCATTTTGCCGTTCCACCACCTCGACCGCGACGTGGTAGGGGGCCCTTGTCTTCCAAAGCGAATTCCAAGACGACGAAGGCCGGTCCGTCACATAGCCATGTTGCCGTAGGAGGGGACTCAACACAGGTTGCAGCGTGGTCTGATAGGATTGGGGCGTTCCGAGGGTAAATTGCCCCTGCGGCGGGTCGAAGATCACGCCGCGCTGGTCGATCAGCGCAACCACGATCGCGTGCGCATCATTTTGAAGTTGACTCTGAACGGCCGGGGCGAGTTCCTCGGCCGTTTTGACCAGGCGATCGCAAAGGTCGATGGCCTCATTGGGCTGCCCCGCACCCACGGCCTGTCTCGCGGCGGCCAGATCGGCCTCGGCCCACTGCCGCCGGGTCCGTTCAAGCCGCTCGCGAAGCGTCCCCTCAAGGCCTTCGAGCGACCCATCACGCCAAGTTCGCGCCAGCAAGGCCTTATAGGTAGCGATCGCCGCCGCCGGCGCGGCCTTGGCCGCCGACTCGAGCTGAGCCACCGCCGCCCGTCGCACGAATTTGTCCCTGAGGCGTTGGAGTTCTTCCAACCGAGCAGGGCGAAGCGAATCGAGTCGAGCCGCCTCGGCGATCGCGTCTTGGATCGCTTTGACCGCCGCGTCGAATCGCGCGGCATTCTCCTCGGCCTCCGCCTCGGCGACGAGTGCCGTCAGCCTCCCCTCAACTCGTTGACGGCTCCGGGCCCGGAGGATCCCTCGGGTCCCGGCCACCACCAACAAGAGGGTCACGACCGCCACGCCCCCCCACGCCCAGGTCACCCACTTGGGCCGCCGTCCTCGGGAAAACCGCGCGCGACGTACCACCGCTCGAGGTAGGAAAGGAACCTCCACCCACGTTTCACACCAGCCGCAACGCAACTGGCGGCCCGCCGTGGTCCCCTTCAACTTCAGCTCGTTACCACACTCCGGACAGGCAAACGATCCGCCCCCGCCCATCCCAGGTGACTCCGCGACAGTCAAGACATGATCGCGCACCGACCACGCAAGCTGGATTCAACAACATCATCCCTTACGAGAGTGATCTGTCGTGAGATGAAGAGGGCATATCGACGCCCCGCTTACATAAGAGAAGAACGGACTGGTCGTCCTTCCCTTAGGAATGACGTGAATTGTATCAAGTCAACGCCAAAAAGGGGGATAACGAGAATGAGTTTGACGAAGCAGAACGCTTCGCAAAAGAAAGCGAAGGTCGTGCGGGGTGGGCAATAGCCCACCAGCGCCCGCCTCAGAAGGGCAGGGGGGCGAGCGATCAGCGAGTCTCTCGGCGACGAACATGCGGAGTGGGCCGCAACGACCCGACAAGTGAAGTCGTGCGGCGGCCCGCAGAATGCGAAGCGGAGGCTCACTCTTCGTTGGTGCAGTGATTGATGAGCCAGGTATCCACGTCCGCAAGCATCGGCGAGGTCAGACGGTGGGCACAGGGGTAGGACTGGAATGCAACCCGGAGCCCCCCCGCGCGGAGGACGCGGACATCGCGGCGGGCGGACTGGACCGGAACCCGGGCGTTCCATTCACCATGGACCACCAAGATCCGCAGGTCACGACAGGCCTTGAGCCGAGCCAAGGGGCGGAAGCCACCCGGGAGCCAGCCGTTGATCGCCACCACACCCGCGAACCGCTCGGGGTAGCTCAAGGCGATCCGATAGGCGACGGCCGCCCCTTCTCCGCAACCCACCAGAAAGATGCGCTCGGAGTGAACGTGCAAGGCACGACGGGTCTGACGGATCGACGAAAACAGGCCGTCTTCCAGCGAATCGATCGCGTCGGGAGCGCCCTCGATCAGTCGTTGGCGAACGATGTCTGCTTCCGAGAGCGAGGCAAAGGGACGCGGCACGCGACGATCGGGGCGGGCAAACTCCGCGCCCCAGCTAAATCCGTCCGCACGTCCTCGCTTGATCGCCGGCTCAGGCCCCCGCAAGCTCAGCCCCACATAGTTTCGCCAGCTCAGCGCCGGCATCGACCGCACCATCTGCTGCTCGTCCCCCCCCCGGGCATGGAGAAGCACAAGCAGAGGATAGGGATAGTTGGGCTCATAACGCTGGGGAACGAAACGCGCTTCCTCGAGCGATCCCGTCCCGGTCGTCGTCTCGTGGAAGGGGGCGTTCAACCGGTCGCTGGACATCGTCGAGGTGCTCCTCGGTGGCAAGCAGGCAAGATGGCGTCCATCCCGTCAATCGACCGGTGCGGCTCATCTCGATGGCAGAAGACCCGTTCGGTCTGCCCAAGCATAGCCAGCGAATTGCCGCTCTTCAATAAATCCCGCAGTTAATTTGGATTTTGTCTCAAGTTTTTTTTCAGAGAGCCCGAAACTGGGCAAGCTGCCAGAACCTGCCCGGATTCTAACGGTTACGCGTGAAGCCGATGTTCCCAAAAGGCATCGCGGGAGAGTCGAAACCTCCCGCGAGAAGGGTTGGCAAAACGGCATGTCTTCGACCGATCATCAGTCGAAAAGATCCTTCACGAAGTCCTTGACTTTGCCTGGGAAGACTTTGAGGTTGTGCTCGATTTTATCGACCAGGGATTTGTTCTGCGGGACAGGAGGGCGGCGATGGAGCTTGCCCTCGGCCCTGGCCTGGGCTCGCGCCTGCATCCGAGCCTGAACTCTGGCCTGCGCCTTGGTGAGCGGTTTCCCGTTCGTGAGGGTTCCCGCGGTCTGCGGTTGGCCCAAGCTCGTCCCGGTGGGAGTGGTCGGTACCGTGCTCCTGCCATCTGTCCCCAGAACCCGCAAAGTCACCGGATTCGACAGGGAGACGTTATTCGACTTCAAGGCCTCGTCAACCGCATAATCCTGGTCGATCAGGACCGCGATCTTCCCGACCCCAACGCTGTTGAGGGTGAGCCCGCTGGGAAGCCGGTTCGGCAGGTTGAGCGTCTGGATGATCTGTTGATTATAGCCGGACTTCAGGCCGTCGATCGCCGCATCGCCCAGGTAGATGGCATGGTCGAGCGATCCGTTGGCTCCCGTCAGAACGAATTTGACGTGGAACGGTCCGGCGTCGGCCCGCCCGAGGTTCTGGACCGTGGTCGTGACCTGGAAATTCTGACCCCAGGCGATCGGCTGCGACGGCGCAACGACGCCCGACGCGGCGAGGTCGGCCTTGGGAAGCTTGGCCAGTTCCGCGGCGGTCGGCCCACCCGTGATGCCGATCTGCGTGACGTCGTACCCGAGCCCCTGGGTGGGGACATGGGGGAAGAGCGGGTTGGTGATGAAGTCGGCGTCCTGGAGCACCGACAGATAGAACTGCGTATTGCCCGCCATGGCCGTGACAGGAGCGGCCGGCAGGGTGATCGTCCCCACCACATTGACCGTCTGATAGGCTGGGATGGCGGGAACGTCGAGGTAGCCGATCGTTACGTCCGACCCATTGCCTGGATTCACGGTCGTCGGTGTCAGGATGACCTGAGCACGGGTGGGAGGCGCATCGCCCGCGGCGTTGTTGCGGATCTGCGCGGTCACGCTGACCTGTTGCCCCCAGGCCGCCTGGTCGGGGTAGACCCCGAGCGACGAGCCGATCAGGCTCGAAGGCACCTTCTGGGCGATCGTGACCTTGACCGTGTCGAAACCCTGGCCGACCGCGAAGTTGTTGTTATCGTTGCTCTCGGGGATGGTATTTTGGGGATCGATCCGCGAGGTGATGTAGATCGGCTGCCCTGAAAAACCCGGGATCGCGGTCGGGGGCAGGCTGACGATCTGATCAAAGTTCGTGATCGCACCGGGATTGAGGTCGCCGGGAACGGTCGTCGTCCCGAGCAGGACCGAGCCCGGACCGGGAACCGGGGTCGTCGACGCGTAGATCGCCAGCGGGATCTGACCGGTCTGGGCACCATTGCCCTGGTTCTTGATGACCCCGGTCGCGTGGAACTTGTCGCCCCAGTCGAGCGTGTGCGCCGAGGTATCCAACGCGGCACCCACCAGGTCGGGCAAGGGATTCGCCGCGAGCAGTTGCCGGCCCTCGAGCGGTTCGAAGCGGAGTATGATCGGACCACGCCCCCAGGCGCGGCGGCGGGCGGCAGCCCGGCGGTTGTTCGACAACATTTGGGGCTTCTCCTCCTTGAGAAGACGGCTCGGCAATCGACAAGAGGACGCCCCGAGTCGAACGGGCGCCCGGTCCTGATTTGGGTGCGTCGGCGATGGGGTCGGCAACAGCCCTTCCTTGGGACTCTGCGCGGAGGCTATCCGCCAACGGCAATCCGGTCAAGACGGACTCGAACCAATCCCGAGCCGGCAGGAATCGAGAACGAGTGAGGCGATGGGTGCGCCTCTCGACGACCGGAAGGCGTTATGATACCACTTCTTTCGATGGGGTTGAGCGAGGCACGCGTGCGAACGTGCGGCAGGGAGCGGCGATTGACGGAAGCACTGATCGCAAAACTCGGATACTTGGGAATCGCGTTACTGCTCGTACTAGGCGGCCTGGGGCTTCCGGTCCCCGAGGAAGCGCCGATCATCCTGGCCGCGGTCCTCTCCAAGAGCCAGCGGATGTGGTGGCCGTTCGCCCTCACGGCGTGCTTCGTCGGCGTCCTGCTCGGCGATTTCATCGTCTATTTCATCGGCTACTACTACGGGGACAAAGTCCTCAGCCTGCCGATGACCCGCAAGCTCCTGACGTTGGAGCGTGAGACCCAGATCAAGGGTTACTTCCATCGCCACGGCTTCAAAATCCTGATCCTCGGCCGGTTCGCCGTTGGGTTTCGGACCGCCGCCTATCTCACAGCCGGCATTCTCCAGCTTCCGGTCCTGAAACTGTTCCTGACCGACGTGCTGGCGGCCTCCCTGAGCACCCTCCTGATGTTCGGGCTGGGCTACGTCTTCGCTCACCAGATCGAAGGCAGTTTCGACCAGTTGAAACACTGGCTGATGGCGATCGTGGCACTGGTGCTGGCCTTCTGGTTACTCCACCGGTTCCACAAAGGACGGCTCCGGGCCGGGCTGCGCGTCGGTCCTCCCGTCCTCGTCGCGGACGACGCCCCTCTCCCCCTCGACGACCTCCACGCCCCCCCGAAAACATCGGACACCCCCGTCGGCCCCCTCGCGCCAATCCCCACTCCCGAAATCGTGGTCGCCTCCCCGCCCGTCGCCCAGGAAACGCCCCCGAAAACACTGCCTTCCGCCGCCATCCCCGACCCCGCCGAACCGATCGTCATCGCCACTCAACCGAACCTTGAGCCAGCCCCCCATCCCCAAGACCAAGAGATCTCCCACCCCGTCGACCCGAACCGCTCCCGGTCGCTCGAATCCCATCCTCGATAAACCAGATTCCCCTCTCCTAAAGAAATAGCGGTCCCCTTTGAGTGCCCCATTGATCGATGGGTGGCTGAGGTCCGCCCTCGATCCCCAATGCCAAGACCAGAAAACCAGGGTCCGCTGACGGCCCCCACAACCACTCCTTTGACTGAGCGGCACGCGGTAAATCCGCTCGAGGTCGCCCCCTTTCTCACACAATATTTTGGCTGACCAAAAACATGTATTGCAAATCGCAAAAATTCAATTACGATCCCATTGAGTTGCATTTTCGGAAAATCGACTACCACCATTTATGAGCAAGGAAATCTCATTATGTCGAACCAAAACCGAAGTGAGGACGGTGAGTCGGCGACGGGAAAACGTCGTGGTTTCACCTTAATTGAGCTGTTGGTGGTGATCGCGATCATCGCCGTCTTGATTGCTTTGCTGCTGCCCGCCGTCCAGGCCGCGCGGGAGGCAGCGCGGCGGGCGCAGTGCATCAACAACCTGAAGCAGATGGGACTGGCCTTGCAGAACTACGAGTCAGCGCTGGGGGTTTTTCCGCCCGCCTACGTCGGGGATCCCAAGGCGGTCGGGTCGGCGTTTGGGGTGAGCTATCCGGATGGGAACGTCAACACGCTTCCGGGCTTTGCCTGGGGGACCCTGATCCTGCCGTACATGGAGCAATCGCCCCTCTACTCCAGCTTCAATACGAACCTGCCGTGCTGGGCGCCGGACAACAGCACGTCGGCCCGCACCAAGGTGGCCGCGTTCATTTGCCCCTCCTCCGCCGGGCCGAGTGACGGATTCGCGCTGCACAAATACTCCAACGGCGACGCACAGGCCCCGGACGACGCGGGTCCGTTCTCACCGACGATCACATTCGCCCACAGCCACTACGTCACCAACGCCGGGATCAACCAACCTTGGGGACGCAGCCCGGACTACTCCTCGGATTTCGACATCGTCGAGCCGGTCCCAGGGACCGCCGGGGCGGCCATCGACGGTCCCTTCTACCGCAATTCGAGGACGCGGGTCGCCTCAGTGTCGGACGGCCTGTCCAACACCATTTTCCTCGGTGAGCGGACATCGCGACTGGCGGACGCCACCTGGGTAGGGGTCGTTCCGTTCGCCTGCGTTCCCCCCAAGCCAGGCTGGCCGTCGGATCCGAATAGCGGCGGCGACCTCGTCGGGGCCCACAGCGGACCCGACGTCCACGACCACCCGCAAGTGGTCATCCACGCCCCGAACCACCCGTTCGGCCATACCGACGAGATGTACGCCGACCACGTCGGCGGCTGCAACGTCCTGATGGGCGACGGCTCGGTCCGATTCGCCAAGGAGACGATCTATCCGAGAACCTGGGTCGGCCTCTCCACCCGGAACGGCGGCGAAGTATTCAGCGGCGACTACTGATCGTCGCGTCGGAACGGGCGGGAACCACCTCGGGAAGTTAACCCGCCCCCTCCCAAACAACCCGTTGAAAACCATTGCGTCGTTCGTGCCACTCCTTTTTGCTTTTGTTTTGATTCGGAACCCCGCGATGATGAACCGCTCACCCCTTGTTCGACGGCTTGCCTCCTTGTTGGTGTTGGCCTGCATCGGCTGCGGTCGGCCACCCCAGATCGGCGAAGACCGGACCTCATTCAAGGCCGTCGATGCCCTCTACACGGCGGTCTCGCTGCGCGATCCGAAGCTCCTCAGCCAGTGCGACGAGGAACTCCGTGGCCTTCAAACGAAGGGAACGCTTTCCGAAGCAGCCGGCAGCGCTTTGGGGGCCATCATCGTTAAGGCAAAAGAGGGAGAATGGGAAGTTGCCCAGAGCCGTTTGGGAGACTTTATGAGAGGTCAGAAACGATAAATCCCCGGAAAAGCAAGGGGCCATCGGTGGAGCCCACACACGCAGGGGAATGTTTGGAAAAGTCGTGTTGACCGTTTTGAAGAGGGCTGATACCCTCACGCCGCCTCGGGAGGAGACTGGTGTCTCAATCCCGGTGGTGCTCACAATTCGAGCCGATTTCCCAAGCGTCCGCCAGCGCGACTGATCGACCCGCTTAGCGACCGACTGCGACGCCAAGGCCAAGCAAGACGGTCGCCGGAACCAGGACTCGATCAGGACAGGGAATAAGGCTCCGAGATCAGTCGGTCGGCCCCGGGGGGGTTGGCTTACCGATCTTGGCCGTGCTCGGTGCGCTGTCGTAACGCAGCACGCGGGGCCCGCCCGGAGACGTTCTCCGGCCGGCGAGTTAATGGACCAACTCGCACGAATTGGGTTCGTCCGGCGAACCCTCCTGATCAACCCTGGAAGATCGTAACGCAATGAACAAGCTCATGTACTCCGTCGCCCTGGCGACCGGCCTGGCCTTGAGCCTGGCCGCCTCGTCCGTCCACGCCGACGCCATCCAGTCGCTCAGCATGGCCGACATGTCGGCGGCCCAGTTCAACAGTCTGTTCACTCCGATCGATGACGCCCCGGTGCTGTCCTCGTCGTTCAAGTACGCCGACGCTCCCGTGTCGGGCACGGTGAACTCACAGGTGTTCAAGGGAACGGGTGTGGCCGAGGGACTCTTTGCCTACGCCTATCAGTATGCCCTGAACAACGTCAGCGACTCGGACAACACGCCGGTCGACCTCCGAGGGACGTCCTGGAAGTTCAACGCGACCCCGGTCGGAACGGATTTCACCAACACCGGCTCGACCAAGTACGCCTACGCGATCAAGGACGGCGCAGTCGGCGGCATCGGTGCCCCGGTGGCGGCCGCCGGTCAGGGAATCCTTTCGCCTTCGCAGTTGAACTGGCTGCCGAAGACGACCAGTGGCTCGCTGCTGGCCACCTACTTCGATACGGCCCAGGGCACACCCGCGCTTCAGGCCGGTGCCAAGAGCGCCACCTTCGTCGTCCTGTCCGACCAGCCGTTCACGCAGAAGTTCGTCGGGATCCTCGGCTCGAACCCGATCGATCCGCAGTCGCAACTGACCTCGGCCTACGCGGCCACCGGCGGCACGATCCAGCCGATCCCGATTCCTGAGCCGTCCACGGTCCTCGCCTGGGCCGGCATGGCAGGAGCCGTCGCCCTGGCTCGCCGCATCCGAAAAAATCGCGCCCCCCTCGCCTGAAGTCGATCGAAATCGGCCCTTACGGGTGGGGGCCGAATCCGACCGCAACTGTTCGCCGGAAGCCCCTCGCCGCCTCGAGGGGCTTTGGCGTGCGCATTTGCTCGCGTTAAAATCAGGGGAGAATCGGTCTCGGCACCGCCACTCTCCTCGAACTCACCATCATGATGAGCTTGCACCGATGAGCCTTCCTCCGATCGCCAGGGTCCGCCAGGCTGTCCGTCAGCCCAGGGTCGCCGACGTCCCCGCCGCCATCGCCCTGGCCATCCGGTCGAGCCGGATCAGCGACCGAATCCCGCCAGGGGGGACCGTCGCCCTGACCGTCGGCAGCCGGGGGATCGCCGGCATCGACCAGATCGCCCGCGCGGCGGTCGCGACGCTCCGTGACCTGGGCTTCCAACCCTTCGTCGTCGCCGCAATGGGCAGCCACGGCGGCGGAACGGCCGAAGGCCAACGTGCCTTGCTCGCCGAGTTCGGCGTGACCGAAAAATCGCTCGGCTGCCCGATCCGCTCCGAAATGGACACGGTCATCCTCGGCACGGATGGCTTCGGCCTGCCAATCCATTTTGACCGGAACGCGTTCGAGGCCGACGGCATCGTTCTACTGAACCGAATCAAACCGCACACGTCATTCACGGGCCGGTACGAGAGCGGCCTGCTCAAGATGCTGACGATCGGCCTGGGCAAGCGGCAAGGGGCTGCGCAAGTCCACAAGCTCGGCCTCCCCGGCCTCAAGCGGATGCTCCCCGAAGTCGGCTCGTTCCTGCTGGCGCAGACGCGCGTCGCGCTCGGCCTGGCCCTGCTCGAAAACGCCGAGGAACACACGGCCCGCGTCGTCGCAGTCGAACCCGAGGAACTACTCGCGGTCGAGCCCCAACTCCTCGACGAATCGCGTGATCTGATGGCGCGCCTGCCGTTCGACCAGATCGACGTTTTGGTCGTCGGCGAGTTGGGCAAGAACTACAGCGGGACCGGCCTCGACCCCAACGTGATCGGCCGGCAACGGGTCGAGACGATGCCCGACCTGCCGCGCCCCATCGTCACCCGCCTGGCCGTCCTGGATCTCTCGGAGGAGACGCGGGGCAACGGCCTCGGAATCGGGCTGGCCGACCTGACCACCGACCGCCTGGTCAAGGCGCTCGACCCGACGCCGATGCGGGTCAACAGCATGACGAGCAACTTCCTCACCCGAGCCCGGGTCCCGCTCGCCTTGCCCACCGACCGCGACGTCTTCGCCGCCTGCCTCGACACCTGCTGGCGGATCGACCGGGCCGAAGCGCGCATGGTCATCATCCCCAACACCCTGGAACTGACCTCCTTTTACGTGACCGCCCCGTTAACCGATGAGGTCGAGTCCAACGCAAGCCTGAGCTTCGAGACCCCCTTTACCCCCATTCCCTTCGACGCTGGCGGAACCTTGGACCAAGAAACGCTCTACCCCGAGAGTGTCCGCGCCCGCCGCACCAGCGGCCGAAATCATGGCAGCCAATAAGCTCATATTTGCATTCTTCAGCTCAAAAAGGACAACCGTTTATCGCTAAGGGCGCAAGCCCATAGATTCGAAAAATATTCAAGTGAACCTTTTTTGGTAGCCTTGAACCGACTGCCAAAGGACCAGATCAGTGCGTGACCGGAGCAGTCCTCAATGGCAACCTCGATCCGCGCCGTCGTCTTCGACCTCGACGGCCTGATGTTCGATACCGAGGCGTTATTCCACCGAGTGGCCAGCGCGATGCTGGCCGAGCGTGGCAAGCAGATGACCTCGGAAATCATGCGGGCCATGATCGGCCGCCGCGCAGTCGACTCGGGCCAGGCGTTCAAGACGCTCGCGGGCCTGGACGAGCCGGTCGAGGACCTGATGGCCGAGGCGAAAACCCGCTTCATGGCCGAACTCGACGTCGCCGTGCATCCGACGCCTGGCCTGTTCGTGCTGCTCGATCGCCTCGCCGCGCGGCAACTGCCGTTGGCCGTGGCGACCTCGTCGCGGCGGAGCTACGCCGAACGGCTCCTGAAGAACCACGGCCTGCTCGACCGCTTCCAGTTCCTCCTCACGGCCGAGGACGTAGTACACGGCAAGCCCGACCCCGAAATCTACCGCAAGGCTGCGGAGCGGTTCGGCATCCCCGCGTCCTCGGTTCTGGTGCTGGAAGACAGCGCAGCGGGCTTGCAAGCCGCCAAGGGAGCGGGCACCTTCGCCGTGGGCGTCCCCCACGAGCATAGCCCGGCCGAGAACCTGCACGCCGCCGCCTTGATCGTTTCACGACTCGACGACCCCGCCGTCCTGGCGCTCTTGGAAGATGAGCATGTGCAATGACTGATGAGCCCACCTCCGCTCCGCAATCGGTGATGCCCTACGTCCTCCCCATGGCCGGCTTTCTGGCGATCACAACGCTGGAAGGCTATCTCCCCCTCGTTGCGGGGCGGCCAAACCCGACCTGGTATCCCATCCTTTACGCAGTCAAAGTCGTGGCGGTCAGCGCCCTGGTCTGGGCCTGCCGATCGACCTGGCGCGACCTCGCCCCGCGCCCCGGGATCAAGAGCCTGGCCCTCGCAATCGTCGTGGGCCTGGCCATCGCCGCGCTCTGGGTCGGGCTCGACGGGTACTATCCCGAACTGCCCTTTCTGGGTAAGCGCACCTCGTTTGACCCAGGAGTGCTCTCGCCTGCCGCCAAGTGGGGCTTCATCGCGGTTCGGATGCTCGGCCTGGTGGTCCTGGTCCCATTGATCGAGGAGCTGTTCTGGCGGTCGTTCCTGATGCGATGGGTCATCGAGAACGACTTCGACCGAGTGCCGGTCGGGCGGGTAACACCCTTGGCGGCAGCAGTAACCTCCGCCTGCTTCGGGTTGGCTCACCCCGAGTGGCTGCCCGGCGTACTCACCGGCCTGGCCTGGGCCTGGCTGCTTCACGCGACCAAGAACCTCTCTGCCTGCGTCGTCAGCCACGCCGTGGCCAACCTGGCACTCGGTCTCTACGTCATCGCCACGGGAGACTGGAAATACTGGTGAGCGAGCGAACCGCGGGAACCGCTCCATCGTCTTGCCCGAGAGTCCGTATGAGGTTATCGTAACTCGGCTTTCATCACGAACTTCGGCCGGCCGTCCTACTCAAGTTGTTGGTTTCCGGCCTGTTCCTGAACATTCCGAAAACACTGACGAGCAGGGGGCTCCTGGGTTCATGATCCTCATCGGCACTGACAACGGTATCTACCGCTGGTTCGAGGGAGCAGCCTGGCCCGTTTTTCATAGCCTGCAAAACCGCTCGATTGTGGACCTGGCCTCACCGGGACCGGGAGTCCTGGTGGCCCTCGATCGCGCGGGGCATGTGCTTGAGAGTGTGAACAACGGCCAGGACTGGCGGACGATTCCCCTGGCCGAAGGGGCCGGCAGCCCGACCGCGTTGGCCGCTTGGGGCGATTCACCGTTCATCCTGCTCGGGACACGAACTCAGGGGTTGGCTCGCCGCCTGGTGGGTGCGCCGATCCCCGTTCACCACGATCCGAATGCGCCCGTTCAAGGCTTCGCCCCCGCCTGGATCGGCCGCGCACGATCACTCGCCGCCGGGGCGACCGGATTGCTCGCGCCCAAGCGAGGAGCCGTCCGCACCGACCCAGCCATCGCCAAGCTCGCCGGCTGGACCCGCCTGGGTGTCCCTTCCCCGGGCAAGTCGAAGCAACACGGAGTGATCCGGGCGCTGGCCCTGGGCGCAGGGACATCACCGATATGGTACGCTGCCGTCCGAGGCGCAGGGCTCTGGCGGAGTACCGACCTGGGGGCCTCATGGAACCAGTGCCCCGGCCTGCCGGTCGACGTCTTCGCGATCCGAACCGTGCCCGAGCGTCCGGGAAGCGTCTACGTCGCCACCTCCGACGGCTGCTGGTTCAGCAATGACGCCGGCCAGACCTGGGAGGACCGGAGCGGGGGCCTGGAACAGACGCGCTACCTGAGCACCATCGAGGTCAAGCCGGGCGCCCCCGACGTCCTCCTGGCCGGAGCCGCGCCTCGAGGCCCCCACGACTTCGCCAGCGGCCCCTTCGACGGACTCGCATTCTCCCTCTACGAGAGCAAGGACGGCGGCAAGGCCTGGTCGCTCGTCCGGCGCGGCAACCCCGACGTCTTCGAGAACGACATGATCGCCGACCTCCGTCACGATCCGGCCGCCCCCGATAACGTGGTCCTGGCCCTGACCTCGGGCGAGCTCTGGGTCACCCCCAACGCCGGCGCCTTCTGGATGCCCCTCTCGCGACAGATCCGCGCAGCCCGCAAACTCTGCCCCGTCGCCTGACGGGGCCGTCAACGATTTGAGGCGTCCCCAAAATCGCCGGCAAACGGCCCCTGAGTCAGCGAACCCGGCAATCGCCCCCCGGCCGGCGTGATGAGCTTGGCATAGACCGAGCCATCGATCGTTTCGCTGATGAACCGGACCGAGCCATCACAAAACACAAAGTTACTCCCACCGGAATGACCGCCGTTGACGAAGGGAAACGAGCCTTCAACAGCAAATATTTTCCCGTATCCGATACTTTCATGGGTTCCTGCGCGATTAGCCAGGGCCCAGCCAAACCCATCATGCTGAGGTGAAACCGGCGTCAACTGACCGCCAAGACAATCATTGGGAGAACGCGTCGACGTACAAACATTATCCGACCCGAGGAACATTACAAAATTCGGAAGTGGACACGCCCAGTTGGTCGCTCGGCCGCTGGAATAGAGGTTCCCCTCGGAATATCCGGTCAGGGTGTTCTCGGCGATCAGCAAGGTCTGGCTCGCCCCATCGGAGATGTCGCCCGGGGTCGTCTTGATATCCCAAGGCTGGCCCCCTACCTCCGTGCCCATGAACATCACACCCAGCTTTTTGCAAACCGCCTGCCTCGCCTCCCAGGAATGGCCCGGCGGAGTCCACTGGAGGACTTCGCCATTCCGCGAATGTCCGTCTATCGAACTCCCCACCCATCCGATCGGGATCGCGGGCCAGCGAACGAAACCGCCGTTGACCACGTAGCTCAGATTCCCCTGACCTGAGACGGCCGTCCTATCCTCCGGACAGCGGAGAACACCAAGAGATGTACTCGAAACGATAAGATTGGAAGGTTGACCCGAAATGGTCTCGGTCGGCCACCAGTAGGGAACGGTCTTGTCCCAAGCGTTGGCGAGATCCTGCTGATCGAGATAGGGCAGAATTTCGACCACCCAGTTGTAGAGCCAGGATTCGGCGACGTCCGGCCGCTGCCCCGACTCCATGAGCGACAGGTAGAGCTTCGACATCGCCGGATCCCCGCCATGCGCAGCCGGATCATCACGAAACGTTCCGGCGTTGGGAAAATGATTCTTCGTTGCGGAAAGATTCACGATGGCCAGGCCAAGCTGGCGCATGTTGTTGCAGCATTGCTTACGTCGACTGGCGTCATTAACGCTGTTCCTCGAGGGAAGAAACACCCCTACTACAATGAAGATCACGGAGATCGTAACCACCAGATCAAAGAGCTTGATCCCACGTCGATCCTCAGAGGACATGGCACACTCTCCACGCAAAAGCCCCTTGAGCCAGGATCCCTCCGGACGCCCCTCCATTCTCTCCCGATCGTCATTCAAGTCACAAGCCCCAACAGCAGATGTTTGTGCTTCATACGAATCGGCGATCACTTGATCTCGAGGACGACCGCAGCCCGCAAATCGCTCCTGCAATCCAGCGGATTGCCAGGATCGAGGGATCCCGTATCACGAATTTGACGAACAGGCACACGAGGGTTACGATGAGGGCATCCCCAAAAATGTCTTGCCGGGTCTCGTGGGCGACTTGTCGAGGTTCTTGAGAATGC
Organism: Singulisphaera acidiphila DSM 18658; assembly: GCF_000242455.2. GTDB lineage: Bacteria > Planctomycetota > Planctomycetia > Isosphaerales > Isosphaeraceae > Singulisphaera > Singulisphaera acidiphila. The sequence goes on along the minus strand of NC_019892.1, from coordinate 1,037,710 downwards.
ACATCCCCGACGCCGTGCTCGATCCGAAGGTGGCCGCGGCGACCGGTGTGGTGGCGGTGGCCGGGATGTCGGCCGGGCTCAGGCTGCTCGAGTCGAGGCTGGGCGAGCGGACGACCGTCTTGATGGGGACGATGGCGGCCTTCGTCTTCGCCGCCCAGATGGTGAACTTCCCGATCGGGCCGCTACCGATCTCGGGGCACCTCTTGGGCGGGGTCCTCTCAGCGGTGATGCTCGGACCTTGGGCCGGCGCGGTGGTCATCGGCGCGGTACTCATCGTCCAGTGCCTGCTCTTCGGCGATGGCGGGCTCACCGCCCTGGGAGCGAACTTCCTCAACATGGGCCTGATCGGCGCGGTGGGGGGGTATGCGATCTACGCCCCGGTCCGCCGGGCGATCGGCGGCCGCGCAGGGGTCCTGCTCGGCGCGATGGTGGCGGCCTGGTTCTCGGTCATCCTGGCTTCGGGGGCGTTCGCCATCGAACTGGCATTCTCGAGCGGTTGGTCCCACTTCTTCCAGACCCTGAGTTGGATGGCCCTGGTCCACGCCGGGATCGGCCTGGGCGAGGCGATCGTGACCGGCCTGGTGATCCGATTCATCCTCCTAACTCGCCCCGACCTGGTCTATCAGCCCGATGAGACCGAAGCCAAGGTTCTCCCCGGCTGGGGGGCGCTGATCGGGGCAGGGCTCGGAATTGCCCTGGCGATTTGCATCTTCCTCGCGCCGTTCGCGTCGGCGCATCCCGACGGCCTCGAGTATGTGGGGGAGAAGCTCGGCTTCCTCAAGGAGGGAGCACCGGCGATTCTCCCCGCGCCGATCCCCGATTACAGTCTGCCACTCCTCGGCACGGCGAACGTCCAGGCCGCGACCGCCTTCGCAGGGCTGGTGGGAACGCTGGTCGTTTTCGCCGTCGGGCTGGGGCTGGCCCGGGTCTTCTTAACGCGGAAGCCGGCGGGAGTCGACCCGGATGCGGCTTGAGTTCCTCGAACGCCACAGCGAGGGGGACGGCCCGCTCCACCGCCTCGACCCGCGAATCAAGCTGGTCGTCACCCTGGCATACATCATCGCGGTGGTCGCGACGCCAATCGGCTGGTGGCGGCTCCTGGCGGCCGAGGGTCTGGTCCTCGCTTTCGTGATCGGGCTTTCGGGCGCTCCTCCGCGCGAGCTCCTGACACGCTGGCTCGGGTTCATCGTTCTGGTCGGATTCCTCGCCCTGATGGTGGCCCGGGCGCACCCGAGTCGCAAAGAGTTCGGCATCGCGGCGGTCATGCTGACGATCGTCGCCAAGAACAGCATGGCCTTCCTGGCAACGCTCAGCTTGGTCAACGTCACCCCGTTCCGGAAATTGCTGGGCGGAATGCGCCGGCTGGGGATGCCCGCTGCGCTGGTGGCAACCCTCCAATTTATGTATCGTTACCTGCACGTGCTCACCGAGGAGCTCGATCGGATGGTCAAGGCGCGACGGTCGCGGACCTTCCGCCGTTCGGGACGGCTCGACTGGGTGCTCTTAACCGGCCTGATCGGTATCCTCTTCCTCCGTGCCTTCGAGCGTGGCGAACGGGTCCACGCGGCGATGCTCGCGCGAGGTTGGGATGGGACGATCCGGACGCTCGACGACTCTGATAGCCCCTGACGATTCGATTCGATCGATCTCCGCGTCCCCTCGCGGTGAAGGCGAGGCAAGGTGCGTGAGATGAACTCCTCCAGCCCAACCATGACGAACGACGCGCCGGCCGTGCAGGTCCGCGAATTGATCTATCGCTACCCCGACGGCCGGCTCGCCCTTCGCGGAGTCGACCTGACGATCGTGCCGGGCGAGACGATCGCCCTGGTCGGCCCCAACGGCGCGGGCAAGAGCACGCTCCTCCTGCACCTCAACGGGATCCTTCCGGGCAAGGAGCGAGGCCAGCCCTTGCACGCGCACGGGACCAGCCAGCACTCCCGCAACGGCAGCAGCGCCCCCGCAGTCTGGATCGACGGCCTGGAAGTCAACGCGAAGAACGCGCCCGAGGTCCGCCGCCGGGTGGGCCTGGTCTTCCAGGACCCGGACGACCAGCTCTTCAGCACGTCGGTCATCGAAGACGTGGCGTTCGGCCCGCTCAACCTCGGGAAGAGCCGGGCCGAGGCAAAACGGATCGCCCTCGAGTGCCTCGCCCGGGTGAACCTCGACGACGTGGCCGACCGCGCCCCCCACCACCTGAGCTTCGGCGAACGGAAGCGGGTCTGCCTGGCGGGCGTACTCGCCTGCAACCCGTCGGTCCTCGTCCTCGACGAGCCGACGGCCAACCTCGACCCCCGTGGCCGCCGCCGGTTCATCGAGTTGATCCGAGGGCTCACCGCCACCAAGCTGATCGCCACCCACGACCTCGAGATGGTCCTCGAGCTCTGCAACCGGACCGTCCTCCTCGACTCCGGCCGGATCGTGGCCAATGGCCTGACCCGCAACGTCCTGGGCGACCCCAACCTGCTCGAGGCCCACGGCCTCGAAATGCCGCTAAGCCTCAAAATCGGCCGGTCGTTCTGAATTCTCTGGCCGGGTGGGCCGCGCCCACCCGACGATTTCAGTAACTCCTTATCCATCAGCATTCAATGGCTTGCCCAACCCGGACCGCCACCGTAAACGCGGTTGGTGCCGGCCAGGGGGAGGCCGGTGATCATCGAGGCTTCGAGGGTCAAGGCCCGCAGGTCTTCCGGCTCGAGATGGTGGACGTCGCTCTTACCACAGGCGCGGGCCAAGACCTGGACTTCCGACGTCAGCGCATGGAAGAAGCTGGCGACACGCTCGGAGGCGGCGTCGACTTCCAGGCGAGCGGTCAGCTCCGGGTCCTGAGTCGTGATCCCAACCGGGCAGCGGCCGGTGTGACAATGGTGACAGGCATACGGGGCCGCGCCGATGGCATGATAGTCTTCGACATAAATCGGCTTGTTGCAGTTCAAGGCGATCAGGAGGGCCGTGCCCAGGTAGCAGGCGTCGGCCCCCAGGGCGAGCGCCTTGGCGCAGTCGGAGCCGTGCCTCAGGCCGCCGGCAATGACGAGCTGAACCTTGCCGTACAGGCCGATGTCTTCGAGAGCCGCACGCGCCTCGCAGACGGCGGCGAGGGTCGGGATGCCGGTGTGCTCCTGGAGCAGTTCGGGCGAAGCGCCGGTGCCGCCTTCCATGCCGTCGACGACCACGACATCAGCCCCCGCCTTGGCGGCGAGCCGAACATCGTCGAAGACGCGCGAGGCTCCCATCTTGACGAAGATCGGGATGCGCCAGTCGGTCGCCTCGCGAAGCTCCTCGATCTTGATGACCATGTCGTCAGGGCCAAGGAAGTCGGGATGCCGACAGGGCGAGCGCTGATCGACACCGGGGGGGAGGTCGCGAAGCCGGGCCACCTCGTCGGAGACTTTCGAGCCAAGCAGTAGGCCCCCGGTGCCAGGCTTGGCCCCTTGGCCGATCGTCAGCTCAATGGCGTCAGCCTGGCGGAGATGCTGGACATTGATCCCGTAGCGGCTGGGCAAGACCTCGTAGATCATCGCCCGCGACTCCGAGCGCTCGACGTCGAGCATACCGCCGTCCCCCGTAGTGGTCGAGGTCCCGGCCATTCGGGCACCGCGCGAGAGCGCGGTCTTGGCGTTCCGCGAGAGGGCCCCGTAGCTCATGCCGGTGACCATCAACGGGATGTCGAGCTCCAGCGGTTGCGACGCGAACCGGGTGCCCAGCACCGTCTTGGTCGAGCACTTCTCACGATAACCCTCAAGCGGGATCCGCGTCAGGGTGCCGGGGACGAACGTAAGGTCGTCGAAGGTGGCCCAGGTCCTCGGCCTGAGAATGCCGAACCCGCGAATCCGGTAGCGGGCCAGTTCGGCCTTGATCTGGATATCTTCAATCACGCCGGGAGTGAACGTGCCCGACCGCTCCATCGGCGAAGGGTCGGCTGCGGAACCAGGCGGAGGTGTCGAGTCGGACATGGAGGAGGATCCTCAGGAACGGGGGATTGATCGTGTCGTCAAGAAGTGAGCCTGCCCTTGGACGTCATCTTTCGAACGTCTGGGACTAGCGAGTCGACCCCACCTTTTAGAGAGCTGATTTCCAGAGATGCCGATCTGCTTTCTGAAAATTCCAGAGCTTCCGACCGGCGACGAGTTTGCGAAAACCAGCGGCGGGAGCGGGAATCTTCCATCGCTCGAGATGCGAATAGACCAGGTCGCGATCCCCCCCGGTGAACTCTTCAACCACGGCGTCGGCCCCGAGTTCGCCGAGCTTACCGGCGACGTAGACGGTCCCGGCGTACATGCTGTCGGCCACGCCGTCGGCGGCATCACCGCAGATGATGATAATTCCTTTCTGCATCATGAACCCGGCCATCGGACCGACGCTTCCGCCGACGATCAAGACTCCTCCTTTCATGGCGATCCCTGCACGGGTCGAGGCGTCCCCTCGGACGACCACGACACCATCGCGGATCGCCGCCGCGACGGCGTTACCGGCGTCACCGTCGATGGTGACGACACCATCGCGCATGCTCTCGGCCGCACCCCAACCGACGCCACCGTGCACGTGGACGGTCGCACCGTCGTTCAGGCCGGCCACGTAGTAGCCGGCGGGGCCGTCGATCGTCAATTCTGTTCCCTCGGGGAGCGCCACGCCCAGGTTGTGGCGGGCGCCGGGATGGAGCAGCATGATCTTCGTGCTGTTTCCGGCGAGCGCCGCCCGGATCTCACGGTTGATGGCACGCACTGGCATATCACTACAATCAATAGTGCTTGTCCGTTCGGAAGTTGCGGGCAGGGGCACGGGCAGGTCCCTTTCGATGAAAGGCAACGCAGGGTGAGGTGAGGAGCCACGAGGTGAAGATCAGACCAAGGCGGGTGTGACGGCAAGCGGATAGAACAAGGCCCGGCCCGGGGCAGGCTCCAGAACCCGAAACGACCCGGGGAAGGCGCGGCGGAGGGCGATCTCTTCGGTGGCGACGGCAACAAACGCGTCGGTCTCCGCGATCATCAACGGCTTGAAGCCGAAGCGGTCGCGCACCACCCCCAGGCCCTCGGCGGACGCCACAAGGTAGTTGTAGGCGCCGTCGAGGTCGACGATCGAGTCGGCCATGGCCTCGGTCAGGGACCGTCCTTGGGCCAGGCGATCGCGCAGGTAAACGCCAATCACTTCGGAGTCATTGTCCGTGTAGAACGTGACCCCTTGCCGCTCGTAGCGGCGGCGGAGCTGATGATAGTTGGTGACGTGGCCGTTGTGTACGGTGGCGAGGTCGGAGACGCCGTGGGCCCAGAAGGGTTGCGAATGGCTCAGGTCGATCCGGCTCTCGGTCGACATCCGCGTATGGCCGATCGCCAACGGCCCGCGCCAGGCCGAGAACCCGTACGCTGCGTCGAGCTGCGCGGGCGAGCCGACCTGCTTGACCAGGTCGATCCGGCTTCCCAGGCTGAGAACCTCCAGACCATCCCGACAGGCCCCGAGGGCAACTTCCACACCTTCGGGGGTAACCCCGGGGCCAGGCCGGAACCGGAACCGGAGCGACCCAGCCGCGTGTTCAACGCGTTCCACCACACCCAAGGGTTCAAGCCGCGTCAGAGCCAGGGCATCCCCGGGCGCAATCCGGACGGCCCAGACGCCGTCGATCTCGTCCGAGCGGAGCAGGGCGGCCCCCGCGCTGTCCGGGCCTCGGCAGCCGAGGGCGTCGAGCATCGCCAAGACGACCCGCCCCGTCGGGAAGTCGGGGCGGTCCAGCCTGTCCAGGAAACCGACGATTCCGCACATAAGCCTCTCCTTGCCCGCGGGTGATCTTGGGGAGAGGAGTCGCGGGTCGGGTCATTTTAGTAGCTTCCCCGGCAATTGTCGCCAACAATTGTTTCTCGAATGCTTGCGAGGTCCCTGCCAGGGGAGAACGACCTCGCGAAGGAGAGGAGTCCCATGTCCCAGCTCGAGGCCAAGCTCAATGCCCTCGAAGGTCGGTTTCAGACGGACGGCATCACTTATCTGCTGATCCAGTTCGTCGACATCCATGGCTCAGCCAAGGTCAAGCTCGTCCCGGCCAAGGCCCTTCGTTCGGCTGCCCAGGCGGGGGCGGGGTTCGCCGGTGGGGCCGTCTGGGGCTCGGGGCAGGGGCCCCACTCTCACGACATGTGTGCCCGCATCGACCTGGAGACTTATACCCCCTTGTCCTACGAAGCGGGCGTCGCCCGGTTCGCCGCCGACCTCTACGTCGACGAGTCGCCCCATCCGTATTGCCCTCGGGTCAATCTCCGACAGATGCTCGCGCGTGCCCGAGAGCTTGGCTTCGTGTTCAACGTCGGCATCGAGCCCGAGTTCTTCCTGGTGACGAAACAAGCAGACGGCTCAGTCCAGGGCTGGGACCCGCACGGCGTCGACGACCTGAGCAAGCCTTGCTACGATTTTAAGGGGATCTCCGCCGCCCTCGAGTTCCTCCGCGCCATGAACGACGGCCTCGAGACCCTCGGCTGGGACGTCTACCAGACCGACCACGAGGATGCCAACTTCCAGTTCGAGATCAACTTCAAATATGCCGAGGCCCTGACGACCGCCGACCGGTTCACCTTCTTCCGGATGATGGCCGGCCAGGTCGCCCGACGCTTCGGCGCAATCGCCACGTTCATGGCCAAGCCGTTCGCAACCCGCACCGGCTCGGGCGCGCACCTGCACTATCACCTCGCCGACGCCCGGTCGGGCACGAACCTGTTTGTCGACGAGTCCGACCCGCGCGGACTCGGCCTCTCCAGGCTCGCCTACCACTTCCTGGGGGGCGTCCTCGCGCACGCCCCCGCACTCTGTGCGGTGACCTCGCCGACGGTCAACTGTTACAAGCGACTCCAGGTCGGCCCCGCCCTGACCGGCTCGCGTTCCGGCTTCACCTGGGTCCCGGCCTTCATCTCTTACGGCGACAACAACCGGACCCAGATGCTGCGCGTCTGCGAACCGGGCCACGTCGAAGACCGGACGATCTCGAGCGCTTGCAACCCGTACCTGGCCATCGCCGCCTACCTCGGCGCGGGGCTCGACGGCATCGCCCGGCGACTCGACCCGGGCGAGCCGAACCTCGGCAACCTCTACGAGGTCGGGCTGGCCGCGATGGCGGAACGCGGGATCGCGACCCTGCCGCAATCGCTGAGCGCGGCGCTCGATCACTTCGACAAGGATTCCGTCATCCGCAACGCCCTCGGCCCGATCGCTGGCGAGTTCACCCGGCTGAAGCGCGACGAATGGCGTGAGTATCATTCCCAGGTCGAGTCCTGGGAGCTCCAACGCTACCTCAACGCCCTTTGATACCGGTCTCGGTCCCCCAACTTCTTTTTCCTCCCAAAGGCTCCACGGACGAACGATGGAACAACTGCACGCTCGCAACGTCGTCATTGGCACCGGCGCCATGGGTTCGGCCACGGCTTACCACCTGGCCAAGCGCGGTGAACCGGTCCTCCTGCTCGAGCAATTCGCGATCGGACACGATCGGGGCAGTTCGCACGGCGTCGCGCGAATCACACGGCACTCCTATGCCGACCCGCGCTACGCCCGGCTGATGCTCGACGCCTTCCGCGCCTGGAAAGACCTTGAGGTCGACGCCGGACAGAATCTCTATCTCCGTACCGGCGGCCTCTCGTTCTGTCCCCCTCAGGTCGATTATGTCGCCCAGGTTGCCGCCAGCTTGGCGGCCATCGACATCCCCCACCGCCGGATGTCGGGCCGCGCGCTCCGGCACGCCTTCCCCGTCTTCGACCTGCCCGATGACACCGACGTCGTCTTCGAACCTGACGCCGGATTGCTCGCGGCCGCGCGAGCGATCGCGCTTCAACGGGAGCTCGCCCGCCAATTCGGGGGCGACCAAACGAGGGTGCTCGCGGAATGCCCGGTCCGCTCCATCGACCTCGAGGGAAACAAGCCGGTCGTCTTGACCGACGCACTCCGCATCTCCGCCGACCGCCTGATCGTGACCGCCGGCGCCTGGGCGGGGCGGCTCCTGCCCCAGTTCCCGGTGGCGCTCCGTCCGACACGACAGCAAGTCCTCTACTTTCGCCCCAACGACCCGGCTCCATTCGCCCCGGGCCGGTTCCCGGTCTTCATCCACAAAGGGGCCGACGCCCTCGACGACTTCTACGGGATGCCGGAATACCAAGGCTGCGGCGTCAAAGTGGCCCGGCACGGCGGCCCAGAGGTCGACCCCGATACCATGGATCGTGCCATCGACCCTGCCTACCTTGAAATCATCCACCACTTCCTCAAGAGGTCGATCCCCGCGTTGGTCGAAGCGTCCATCGAGAGGACCGAAGTTTGCTTATACACCACCACTCCTGACGAACACTTCCGCCTCGGCAGTCGGCCCGACTGCCCGAATCTCATCATGGCAAGCCCATGCAGCGGGCACGGCTTCAAATTCTCTTGCCTGATCGGCCGCGTCCTCGCCGATCTGGCTACCCAAGGAGCGACCGATATTGACATCGAACCCTGGAAGCTTTAACCATGCTTCACAAACGCTTTGAGACCACCGTTCTCCGCTCAAAAAAGTGGCAGCAGCCCGAGTTCGCTCCCAAATCACCATCGCTTTCCCTCAGGGACCGAACTCATGGCACACGACTTGCGAACTGACTGATGAGTAGTGAGGAGACGGTCGTAAGCCAAGGGGCATCCGCAATCCAACCAAACCGGCTAATCCCCACCATTGTTTTATTTTATTCCCATCAAGTCTCTAAGACTTGTAAAACATTGCCGAATGGGATAAAATAAGGTTGGGTGAAGAACGGCGATTTGCGGGCCGACCGATCAGAGTAATGGATTCTCGCGGTGCCGTGCCTCCAGACCAGCCTTGAGCGAAGTGATTTTGCCTGGCGCAATCGTCGTGATCCCCCCCATTGCGCATCCTTGGCCATATCAAGAATGAGGTGGCAAGATGTCTATCCATCCACCGCGCGACCGTAACGGGCGACGTCTGCCTCCTACGGTTCACGTCGTTCTCCGCGCCACGATCTTGGCGGGAGCGGGGGTCGTCGCCGTCCTCTGGTGCGGCGTGTCTCTGTACCAAAGGATGCAACCGAAGCCGGAAACGTCGGCGATCGAACTCGTGTCAGTGGCGATCGAACCGGCGGCGATCCAGGTCGTCCAGCACCACTCCGGCGGAAAGCTGATGATTTGCGGCGGCGGGAAACTGCCACCCGCGATTCGCAACGAGTTCTGCAAGCTGGCTGGCGGTCCACGGGCGCGGATCGTGGTGATCCCGACGGCGAAGATCAAGGCCGACCAACCCGATTACCTCGCCAACGTCCTGGCGGAGTGGAAGGACTGTGAGGCGGACTCCGTCCAACTCCTGCATACCCGGTCACGAGAGACCGCCAACGATCCGTCCTTCTTTCAGGCTTTGACCAAGGCGACGGGGGTCTGGCTCACCGGCGGGAATCAGGTTTTCCTGACCGACACCTACCTGGGCACGGCGGTGCAGGAGCAGCTGAAAGCGGTCCTCGCGCGGGGCGGCGTCATCGCCGGAACGTCCGCCGGGGCGGCCGTGATGTCAGGCGTGATGATTACCGGCGGACGAGATAAGCCCAGGGTGGGCCAAGGGTTTGATTTCATCAAAGGGGCCGTGATCGACCAGCACTTTCTCAAGCGGAACCGGATGGATCGGCTGATCGGCGCCCTCTCGTTGCATCCCAACCTCGTAGGCTTGGGAATCGATGAAGAGACTGCCCTCGTGGTCGATGTCAGGGAACACCATTTGAGCGTGATTGGCGCATCGTATGTCGTCGCCTGCGTCCCTGACTCTCATCACAAGTCGGTCAGCCTGAAGTTCCTCAAATCGGGCGACATGACGGCCATGTCCGCCCTGATGAAGCCCGTCGAAGACGCCACGGCCGGCGTCAATGGGGATGAAACAGCGGGCTTGACGGTCGGCTCGCTCTGATCCAGGCGTCGTCGGCGAACCGGGAACGACTCACCAAACAAAGGGGGCACGAGCGTCCATCGACGCTCGTGCCCTTTTGTTTCGTTTCCCGAAGCAATCGGCCTCTTGAGAACCAATAAAGCCAACGGCTCAGAAGGCGGCGGCATCGATCGGGTCGGCGACCGAAGCCAGGTTCTCGAACCGGGTGAGGTTCTTGAGGAAGGTGAGCTTCACCGTCCCGGTGGCGCCGTTACGGTTCTTGGCGATGATAACCTCGGCGATGCCCGGCGAGTCGTTGGGGTCGTAATAGTCGGGCCGGTGGATCAGGAGGACGACGTCGGCGTCCTGTTCGATGGCACCGGACTCACGAAGGTCGGCCATGCGAGGGCGGCGGTCTTCGCGATTCTCGACACCTCGGTTGAGCTGCGAGAGGGCGATCACGGGGAGTTCGAGTTCACGAGCGAGCGTTTTCATCCGGCGGCTGATCTTGGCGATCTGCTCCTGGCGGCTGTCGCGGGTTTCCTCGCTGTCGACGAGCTGGATGTAGTCGACCACGATCAAGCCGAGGTTATGCCGAAGCTTCAGTCGACGCGCGTTGGCGGTGACTTGGAGCATGTTCCGCGACGGCGTATCGTCGATGAACAAAGGGGCCGTATGCATTTCGCTATACCCCTTGCCCAGCATACTCATCTCGCGGGTCCCCAACCCTTGGCCGGTCCGCAGCTTCTTACCGTCCACCCGGGCTCGGGCGCAGAGAAGCCGCTCGACGAGTTCGAGCCGGCCCATTTCGAGGCTGACGAAGAGGACAGGGACCTTAAGGTTGACGCCGACGTTGTCGGCGAAGTTCAAGGCGAGTGCCGTCTTCCCCATACTCGGCCGCGCTGCCAGGACGATGAGCTGGCCGGGTTGGAGGCCGCCCATGTACTCGTCGAGCTCGAAGTAGCCGGTTGCGACCCCGGTGACCGCATGCTTGGAGACGGTCCGCTCCTCGATCCGATCCATCGCTTCCTTGAGCACATGGAGCAGTTCGGCCGTGTCCCCTTGAATCGTGTCGCCGGCGATCTCGAAGATCTTCTGCTCGGCCTTCTCCAGCAGGGCTTCCGCCGTGAAGTTATTCGAATAGCCGTCGCGGAGGATCTCGTTGGCGCTCTCGATCAACCGCCGGCTGATCGACTTCTGGCGCACGATATCGGCATAGTATCGCGCATTGGCCGAGTGGGGGACACTCTCCACGATCTCGGAGAGGGTTTCGTGGCCGCCGATCGCTTCAAACTCACCGCGCTGGGTGAGTTCCGCCGAGAGGGTCAGGCCGTCGATCGGCTTGCCGAGATCGTAGAGGTCCCGGATCGCCCGGTAGAGGGTCTGATGCGTGTCGCGGTAGAAGTCGTCCGCCTTGAGTTTGGAGACGACGTCGTGAAGGACCTCGTTGTCGAGCAGAATACTCCCGAGAACCCCTTGTTCGGCCTCGAGGTTCTGCGGTGGGAGGCGGTCGGTCAGCGAGCCCCCTTCCCCCTTCGGCGGGCGGCCGTGAGCACTACCATTTCCATTCCCGTTGAAATTTGAAGCGGCCATGATCCGAAGCAACTCCCTGCTCGCACACCAGAGAGGTCCGGCCCATTCGATTGAGAGTATGGGCCGACTCCCCTGTGGGTTCATCGACCGGCCAATCCATCCGGGTCTCCCTCGTCAAAGGCCGAGGAACTGACCCCCCGTAACCCGACGCGCGAACGCATCCGGCACGATAGCCGATCTGAACAATCGTATCGGCCACGAGAAGACTTGGCCATCAGAAAAAGGACTGATTCGGGCACCACCCGCGCGCCCGAGACGAAAAGAAGCCCGGCCCCCTCGTCACCGAGAGGACCGGGCTTTCTTATCTCTGGCGAACCCACCGAAGAGCCTGCCGTCTGGGGCAAGACACCTTCGGAAGGGGTCAGGAGCCGAAGGCGGAGATCAAGCGACCGGTTCGTCGGTGTGCGTCGGAACGACCCACAGCTTGACTTCGGTCGTGACGTCCTGCCCGAGGGCGAGCTTGATCGTGTAGAGACCCAACTCCTTCAACGGGCCCTCGATCCGAACGTTTTCGGCTTCGATGGGGAAGTTGTCGGCCTTGAGCGTGGCGGCGATCTGGTCGGCGGTCACCGAGCCGTAGAGGTGCCCCTCGGCGTTGGCGTTGGCCTCGATCGTAACCGAGCGCTGGGCAATCTGGGCGGCCAGGTTCTGAAGGTCGGCCCGGCGGGCGACCTCGAGCTGGTAGAGCCGCTGGCGATGCTTCTCGACGATCCGCAGGTTGTGCGGTGTCGCGAACGTCGCAAGCCCTTGGGGCAAGAGATAGTTGCGGGCGAACCCGGGGCGTACCTTGACCAGGTCGCCGGGCTGGCCGAAGTGGGGGACGGTGTGGGTCAGCAGGATTTCCATGTAGCCGTCTTTGGAACGGGTCGGATGATTCCTGCGTCGTTCGACGCCCGGCTGGCGGACGGTCGGAGTCAGGGTGGTTACCGAAGGCTTGGCATGGGCCGCGGCAGCCGCCGCGGCTTTCTTGGCCTTGGTCGACGCCTTCACTTTGACCTTCGTCTTGGCCTTGGCCGGTTTCTTGTCGGTCATCTTGGCCATCGTGCAATCACTCCTTGGGTGGGGCGTCGCGAGGCGAAGATCATCATCCGCCGCTCGGCCGTTCGTCTTCGACTATCGATCGCTTCCAACACACGAAAAAAAATTCGGGAGAACCCGTCCGACCCACCAAGGTCAGAACGGGATATCCTCATCGTCCGTTTCGGGTTCGGCGGCACGACGGCCCGCCGATTGGCTCGGAGGCGAGTACGGAGCGCGACCGCGCGACTCGGACGAGGCACCCGCAGGACCGCTCCGTCTGGCTTGCGGCTCTCGCGCAGCGGGCGGGGCATAGTCGCTGTCGCCACCACCACCGCCGCCACCTCCGTCGGAACGTCGGTCCAAGAACTGCACCCGGTCGGCGGATACCCGGATCTTCGACCGCTTCTCGCCGGTCGTCTTGTCGTCCCAGGTGTCCATCTTCAGAGCGCCTTCGATGTGGACGCCGCTCCCCTTCTTCAAGTACTGGCAACAATTCTCGGCCTGGCGGTCCCAGACCGTCACGTCGATGAACAGGGTTTCTTCCTTGCGCTCCCCATCCTTACCCGTCCACGTCCGGCTGGTCGCCATCCGTAGGTCCGTGACCGCCGCGCCACTGGGCGTATAGCGCAACTCGGGGTCGAACGTGAGTCGACCCATCAAAAAAACCTTATTCAAGTCGGCCATCGACTGGTCCCTCCCCAGGAGCAACGGCTTGCCGTTCCCAACATGCAGGCGTAAACGGTTGTTCCCTACCAAAAACTACCACATTCCCGTTTCACCCACAAGGATCAAACTGGGACGGTTAAGCTCATCACCGCTTGGGGATTGAACGAGCGAATCCGGTCCGACGGCTCCGTTTCGAGCTGATCCATTCCGCTCGACTCAGTCGTCGCGGCGACGGCGGCGGGGACGGTCGTCCATGTCCTCTTCGCGACGTCCTTCTTCTTCGGCATTGGGCGTCGAGGTCATCGCCTGATTGACCAGGTGGTCGACCAGCTTGGGATGGACCTTGAGGATCAGCTCGCGGAGCACGAAGTCGCTCAGCCGGCAATCGGCGACGATCTCCTTGAGGTTGGCCCCTTCTGCCTTGAAGTAGGTCAGGAGGTACGTCCCCTTCTTGTGGCCGTCGACCGGGTAGGAGAGCCTGCGTTCATCCCACTGGCGGCTGGCGACGATCTCCGATTCATGCTTGGTCAGGATGTCGTGAACATGCTTGACCGAGTCGTCCCAAGAGACGGCGACTTTCGAGCTGTCCAGCAGGAACATCGCCTCGTACGTGTTGACAGGCAAGAGCTTCCCTCCAGGTTGGCAAATAAACTAAGTGGTCAGCCACTCGTGGGCGTTGTTGGTCCGTTGAATCGATTCATGGCGGCGGCCTGTCCCTGGGTTACCCAGACGGCCACGGCCTGCGAGGCTAAGATCAAGGCGTCTTCCACCGCAAGTCGGTCCGCGGTGCGGAACCGGCTCAGGACGAAGTCGGCGGCATCGACGGGTCCGCGCTCACCGATCCCAATCCGAAGCCGGGCATAGTTTTCCGACCCGAGCTGGGCCGTGATATCACGGAGCCCCTTCTGACCGCCATCCGACCCTCCCCCCCGGATCCTCAACTTCCCCAAGGGTAGGTTCAGGTCGTCGCAAACCACGAGCAGGTCGGCCAACTCAAGCTTGTAGAACCGCAAGGCTTGGGCGACCGACCGCCCGCTCAGATTCATGAACGTCTCGGGTTTCAGGAGCAGTACCCGGTGGAAGTCGATTTCCGACTCGGCCAGCAAGCCGTCGAACTTCCGGGTAAAGGTCGCTCCCGATCCCCCTTTGGCGAGGCGGTCGACCACCTCGAAGCCGATGTTGTGCCGGGTCCCCTCGTACTTGCTTCCGGGGTTGCCCAGCCCGACCACCAGTTTCCGCATTCCCTAAAACCCCGACACGGCCAGGAAAGTCGGGATCATTCGTCCTTCTCACGGCGCTCCGGCTTGATTACCTCGGGCTGCGTGAGGCTCTCACCGTCGCCGGGCGTGCTCGTCTCGGCCTGTGCGCTCCGTGAGACGACGTGGACCAAGGTCAGCTCAGGCTCGGCGTTGACCTTCACCCCTTCGGGCAGGATCAAGTCGCGAACGTGAATGCTCTGCCCCAGGTGCAGGTTGCTCACGTCGACCCGGATCGAGTCCGGAATCGCGTTGGCGCGGCAGGTCACCTCGACGGCGTGCACCGGTTGCTCGAGCACACCCCCTTCGCTGACGCCGGGCGACGTCCCCCGCAACTCGAGCTTGACCTCGGTCTCGATCGACTCGTCAGCGTTCACGCGGGCGAAGTCGAGATGGATAATTTCCTTGCCGAGGTGATCCCACTGGATGTCACGGACGATCACCGTCTCGGTCGCCCCATTCACGCTCAATTCGGCGAGGTGGGTGGACTTTTTGATCATGTCCCAGACGGATGCCCGTGCGAGCGAGATCGGCAAGGGGTCTTGCTTGTGTCCGTAGATAATCGCCGGGATCTGCCCGTTCGCTCGCAACCGTCGCGAGACTCTCGAGCCTGTCCCTTTGTTCTTCGCGGGATCCCGCGCCTCGACCGCAATCTTGACTGCGTCCGCCATAAGTCGCCTGTGCCTGACCCCGCCACGAGGTCCCCAGAGAAGCGAAATCAGAAAATAAAGGGGCCGGGCCCGAGGGAAATCCGGTCCCCTCACCGCCACGGAACATACCCAGAAATCGGAAATACGGCCGATGCAGGCCGCGCATCGAGCGATTATGCCGATGCCCCCGGCCTCATTCAAGAGGAAACACGCGACTTTTCGCGATTGGCTTCCCCTGCGCGACACTCAAAGTGCCGGAAGACGCCGCCAGCCTGCCACAGGAGCCAGGTCACCGCAAGCCTCCGGGTCGATCGCGGCCGCAGCGATCTTGAGGCTCGACTCGAGCCGAGGGCCCGGCCTCGAGAAATAGGCGGAGCCGTCCACCAAGGTCACACCTCCGCTCCGAACGGCCTCGAGCCGGGTCCACTCCGGACGCGCCTGGAGCTCAGTCAGTTCCTGCTCGGTCCGTTCGATCGTGAACCCACAAGGGGAGAGGACGATCAATTCGGGATCGGCATCGGCGACCTCGCCCCAGGAGAGCCGGCGCGAGCGCTGGCCCGCCTCGCCGAGCACTTCGACCCCGCCGGCAAGCGCCACGATCTCGGGGTTCCAGTGACCGGAAGAGAAGGGGGGGTCGAACCACTCCAGGACGAGCACCCTGCGTAACGGTCGCCCCTGGCGACGGCGAGCGATCACAGCGGCGGTCGCATCGAACCGGGCGACAAGAGACTCCGCCGCTTCGACCGCCCCCAGCAGAACGCCTATCCGACGGAACATCGCGTCCAGGTCGGCCAGACAGGTCGGGTTGACGCTTTCGACCCAGGGGGCGGTGGCCAGTCCAGCGGCGACCCGCCGCACGGTCGCCTCGTTGACCGCACAGACGTCACATTGCTCCTGGGTCAGGATCAGGTCAGGGCGAAGCTGAGCCAACACGTCGCCGTCCAGGTCGTAGAGACTCCCCCCTTGCTCGACGACCGCCGCATCAATCGCGGCGCTCGAGGCCGTCGCCGCGATCCGACTTCGGGTCAGGTGCGGCAACCGCTCGACTCCTGCCGGGTAGTCACACTCGTGGGTGACCCCGACGAGGTCGACACGACGGCCCAAAGCGCAGACCAGCTCAGTCAAGGAGGGGAGCAGGCTCACGATCCGCATGGGGGAGTACCCGCCGGCCACGTTCTTTTGCATTCTGGAAGGGGAGACCGTATGTGCCACGCAATCGGCAATCGACGGTCGCCCCTTCGGGACTACCTACAAGCAGGAAGGGACACGTCCTCGACACCGCTTTCATTTTACTCCGGAGCGTGCACGTCCGTCGTCGGTCCGACCGAGACGATGGTCATCGGCAGCAGGGGCCACTCGGCCAGGATGCGGCGAAGGTCGTCGAGCGTGACGCGGGAGAAGGCCTCGAGCTCCTGGGCGACGGAGAGGTACTCGCGGCGGTAGGTCCAGTGGAAGCCGAGTGAGGCGAGCCGCCCCATCGGACGCTCGCTTCGGAGCACCGAGCGGGCGAGGACCTTGTTCTTGGCCTGGGTCAGCTCTTCCTCGGTAATCCCCTCGGCCGTGGCGGCCCGGTAGACCTCGCTGATCCGGCCGAGGTTGGCCTGGGTCTCGCCGGGGTCGCAGCTCAAGAAGGTGAAGAGAGCGCCCGCCTGGTTATAGTCCTGATAAGAGACCTCGACGCCGTCGGCATAACCGGGGTCGATCAAGGTCCAGTAAAGGCGAGACCCGGTGTGGTCGCCCAGGACCGTCGCCAGGAGTTGAGCGGCATAGCGGTCGCTGCTCTCGAGCGGGGGGGCATCGCCGACGCCGATGATCGTCTGCTGCTGGTCCTCGGCGCGGAGGATGGCCTGGAACGACCCGGTCCCACGAGGCGGAACGGCCTGCCGGGTGATTTGCCCCCCTTGCCAGCCGCCACAGTGAGCCTTGGCCAGAGCCACCACCTGATCCCAGTCCGTCTTGCCGGCGAACGCCAGGACGATGTTCGACGGGCTGTAGCGCTGGGCGAAATAGTGGCGCATCTGGTCGACCTTCAAGTCGGTGATCGACTCGATCGTACCGAGAATGCTCTGCCCGAGCGGGTGCGGGCCGAAGTGCGCGGCCTTGGCGGCCTCGTAGGCGACCGACATCGGGTTATCCAGATACATCCGGATTTCCTCGATGATCACCTGCTTCTCGGTATCGAAATCTTCCTCGGCGAGGTTGGGTCGAAGAATGTCCGAGAGGACGTCGAAAGCCTGCGGCAAATACTCGGGCAGGCAGGTGACGTGGTAGAAGGTGTCCTCCTCCGACGTCTGCGCGTTGTGCTTGGCCCCCACCCGGTCGAAGTCACGGTTGACCGCCAGGGCGTCGCGCCTCGGGGTTCCCTTGAAAACCATGTGCTCGAGAAAGTGCGAAACCCCGGCAACCTCGGTCGACTCATCGCGGCTCCCCGCCTTGACGAAAAAGCCTGAGGCGACCGAGTGTGCCTGATCGTTCACCTCGGCGATGACCCGCAGACCGTTATCGAGAACCGTGTGGTGGAATTGCATGAGTCGTGGCTCGTCCAAAGAAAAAAGCCGGCAACAAGTTGCGCCTGCTCAACGTGCGCCCGTAAAACAGGTTGGAGCGACCGCATTTCAAGTCAACCCTGAGGGACGCCCACGTTCAGTGCAGGGTCCGTTATCTCGTGAAATCCAGGGAATTCCCCCTCGACGCCAGGCGGCTCGAATCGCGGAACCACTGCCCTCACTATTATTCTACGCAGCATCGCCTGTTCGTCGACGTAACTCAAGAGCGAGTTGTCGGTCTCGACCAAAACCAAAAGCGGTAGACGTCCCGACTGTCCAGGCATTCCGCAAACTCAGGAACCGTTCAGGCGACAACCTCACCACCCAATGCTCGAAAACATCATTCCCGTTCGGGCCGCCGGTTCCTTATTCGCACTCGGCGAGATGCTGGCACGGCCATAGCTCAGCGCCGTTACAAGACATAACATCGCGTTTACAAATTCGCCTTCGTTTACGCAACGAGTTAGCCCCCCTCCTCCGAAACTTGTCGAACCCCCGAAACCATTCCCGTCCATCCTAACGAATTAAACCTACAGATGTCGCTAACATGGCTGAGGTTAGGCAAAATTCCTCGGAGAAAATTTTCAACAAAAACGCGGCCACTAACACCTTGAATTCTGGAAGGTGATATTCTATATTTCCGAAGAGATTAATGCTTGAGGTAAGACCATTCATTCGTTGATTCGAATGATTCATTCAAAGCTAACAAAATTGCTTTCTCTTGATGAACATTTTGATTCTGAGCATTCAACCTCGTAGAAGGAGTTGGGACGAGACCGTAGTCAGCTGGCTCTCTTGAACAGAGCCCGCCTTCTGGCTTTCCGGCTCGGCTCTCCCTAGCCGAGCCGTGGATCTTCTCTCCTGCTGTCATTCCCCCCCCAAAGTTAAGTGATCGGCCTGAAGTTTCTTTCCTTGGGTCAAACTGAGATCTCGAATCGCTTTCGAGGTGTGTCTCTGCTGCGCCCTGAGAGATCTCTTGCCAATCGCGTCATTTCATCCGTCTGGCAACTGCTTCCTCTCGAAATCTCCTGATTCTCGAAAGAGACAGACGCAGTACGTCCGACCACTTCACCGCTTCGCCCCTCCCGGAGAGTTTCCCATGAGACGTATTCGTGGTGGATTCACGCTCATCGAATTACTCGTCGTCATCGCGATCATCGCCGTGCTCATTGCATTGTTACTTCCGGCCGTTCAGGCAGCCCGTGAGGCCGCGCGTCGGTCCCAATGCGTAAACAACCTGAAACAACTCGGGCTGGCGTCCTTGAACTTTGAGTCCACGAACTCCACGCTTCCACCGGATTGGGCCCCGTTTCCTTATGCGGCCGTCACGACCGCCAATCCCTGCCCCAATGCTGCCAGCCGAGCCAATGTGCTCGCCTATCTGATGCAGTATCTCGAGCAGGGCGCTCTGTTCAACACGTGGAATTTCGCGCTCGATGCCAATAATGACCGAGCGAATGAGACCGCCCGCATCACACAGGTGGCCACGTATCTCTGCCCATCGG
The DNA here is from genome assembly GCF_000242455.2 of Singulisphaera acidiphila DSM 18658. Lineage (GTDB taxonomy): Bacteria > Planctomycetota > Planctomycetia > Isosphaerales > Isosphaeraceae > Singulisphaera > Singulisphaera acidiphila. The sequence goes on along the minus strand of NC_019892.1, from coordinate 1,018,621 downwards.
ACCCAGGGAGCGGAAACGTCGTCAACAGTGCCATCTCCACCGGCGGATCCTCCGCCAACATCGGCCGAACGAACTACTACGCGAGCATCGGCGGCACGGCCGCCCAGGCTTACGGCATCGGCTCAATGTGCGCGGGGTTCCCGCCGCTTCAAGAGACGAATACTGTTTTTCTTGGCATATTCAATGTCACGTTTGACACAAGTCAAGCACAGTACCTCGCCGGAACGACACAGCCGAATCCCGCCTACAATGCAGCCCGTGGCACTTCCATGGCCACGATCATCGACGGCACCTCCAACACAGCCATGTTCTCGGAGATCAGACAGGCTCGCTATGCGGGCGCCTCCAGCGCTCCTGCCGCGGCGAATCGGATCCCAATCGACACGATCTACTACACAAGCTCGTTCACGCTCCAAGCGGTTCCCGTTTGCACCAGCGGTTTGATCTACTACCGCGGACTCCAATACTACCGCTTCATTCCCGAGACGACGAATTACTCCCACACCGTGCCTCCCAACTGGACCGGAAATGACTGTGGTGACCTCACCATCTGGGCCAATCACCTGGCCGCGCGTAGCTACCACTCTGGAGGAGTCAACGCGGTATTCGCCGACGGATCGGTGCGATTCATGAAGAGTTCAATCAACATCGCCACCTGGTCGGCCCTGGGAACCCGAGCGGGCAACGAAGTCATCAGCGCGGATTCCTACTAATCGTTACCGGCACAATGCTCAGACGTGGACCCGGCCTGGACCGGCCGGGTCCACTTCCGCTTTCAACTGTCTTGGAGCCGCTGAGATGATTCGAGCCATCGGTGCGATCGTAATTATGGGAACGTTGATAGGGATCACGTCTGGCTGCGGTGCAGGGGCAAGTACACCGAGTAGTACGACAGCAGGCACGGAATCCTTTCAGCATAATACGTTGAGCGAAGTCGCCGAACTTCTCACCATCCAGAAGGATGATGCCAAGAAGCCGCCTCAAAACGCCACGGCGTTTCAAAAGTACCGGGTTGGCTTCCCCAACGGCTTCAAGTCCATCTCCGATGGAGATGTCGTTGTCGTCTGGGGAGCAACAATCCAGGATGGAGCCTCGGACAAGGTGATCGCCTACGAAAAACAAACCCCCGAATTGGGAGGTTTCGTCCTCATGCAGGACGGAACGACGATCAAAAAAATGACGGCGGACCAGTTTAAGTCCGCCTCGAAAGCGGCCGGAGCGAAATGAGATCGGGCGCTCAATCTCACTCACCATGAATCGACGAGACACACGGCACGGGAGAAGAGGAAGAACAGGCTCGAGTCATTGAAACCAGGATTTATCCGAAATCGCATGCTGCCGCCGTGCCGTGCTTCGTACGGCTCAAGCCCTTATTGAGACTCAGCCAGCGAGGACTTCCTTCAACGTCTCGTCAATAAGTTGGATATCGACGGGATTCACCCCACCACCCGCGAAGTGGCCCCAAACTCCAGGCATCCGGCGGCAGATAGCATTAGGCATATATTCTACTTCCCACTCGTTGTCTTCGGGTGGGAAGTAGAGATCGATCTCGGGCGAGAGCACGATGGCCCGCGCCTTGATGGCGCCGAGTGCTTTTTTGAAGTCACCGGCGAAGACCGGGTTGGCGCTGATGTCAGCGTGCTGCCAGGTCCAGAGCATCGCGAGCAGGTTATTGGCGTCCTTCTTGAGGAAGAAGCCCTCCCAGTAGCTCACCAGGAAATCCTCCAGCGACGAGAAATCGAGCGTGCGCCAGAGTTCCTGCCGGTAGAAGGGCTGCGAGAAACCCCAGCCGGCATAGACGCGGGCGAAGGCACGGAGGCCTTTGGTCGGCGGTTTTTCATACCAACCTTCCGCAAACGCCGCATCGGCTTTCAGCGCCGCCTTGACCCCCTCCAGAAACACGAAGTTATGCGGTGAAGTCTTCGCCGAGCCCGCGAACGGGACAATCCGTTCCACCATCTCCGGATAGAGCGCTCCCCATTGAAAGGTCTGCTGCGCCCCCATCGACCAACCGACCACGAGCTTGACCTTCGAGATGCCCCAGACCTCGGTGATCAAGCGGTGTTGCAGCGTCACATTGTCATAGAGCGTGATCTCGGGAAAGCGGGCCTGGTTGTACGGCTCGGGCGTGTTGCTCGGCGATGAGGATAAGCCATTGCCCAACGCGCTCGGAACGACGATGAAGTACTTGCCCGGGTCGAGCGCCATCCCCGGGCCGATCAACCACTCGTTCTCTTGATGCTGCCCCGAGTACCAGGTCGGGTAGACGATCACGTTGTCCCGCGCGGCGTTGAGCGTGCCGTAAGTCTTGTAGCTGGTATTTTGCAAACTGGTCCGCGGCAGCGTTAAAATAGGTAGACGAGGCTCGAGTTTTGCCCAAATTGCTCTGGCGCAGTTGGACTGCGGAGCATCGGCTTATGCCTGGAATTATCGAATTTCCCAAGCTGGTCGAAGCCGCCCTGACCCAGCACGGCGACCTCTTCGCCAATGAGTGCCAACGTCGTCACTTCGCCGAGTACCTCACCGGCCTGTTCGTCGCCGACCGGAAAACCGTCCTCGGCATTCATGACGAGTTCGCCCAGACCACCGACCAATCCTGCCTCAATCGCTTCCTCACCGCCGCCCAGTGGGACCCCGAGACGCTCAACGATCGAAGGCTCGAGCAACTCCAGAAGGAGCCCTCCACTCGCTACAGCGTTCAGGGCGTCATCCCGATCGACAATACTCTCGTCGATCGGGACGGGATGCTGATTCCCGACGCCAACTGGTTCTGGGACCACACCGAAGAGCGGAACAAGATCGCCCAGGACTATCTCTTCGTCAACTACGTCTGCACCAGCGGCAAGCACTACCCCCTGGAGTTCCGGCTCTTCCGCAAGCAAGAGGTCTGCGAAGCCTTGGACGAGCCGTTCCGCAACCATACCGCCTTGTGCTGCGAGCTGATCGATTGGGTCTGCGAGCGGGGAATCCCCGGCGACTTCGCCATGGACTGCTACTTCACCAACGCCGAGGTCCTCAACCACATTGATGGGAAGCAGGATCGGTTGGGACGGCCCCACGGTTACGTGGGCGATCTCAAGACCAACCGCAAGTTGGAGTGGAAGGGGGGGATCCTCAAGGCCAACGAGTTGGCGGCGTCGATCCCGGTGGAGGACCGCAAAGCGATGAGGATCGGCGACCGTCGCCAGTGGTACTTCACGGTGACGGTCCGAATCCCCGGGGTGAACCACAAGGTGCGGATTGTCATCCTCTGGCACTACCGCAACGACGGGACGTGCTGCAAGATCCTGGTGACGAATCGGATTACCTGGGAGGTGAGTCGGATCGTGCGGGTGTACCGCCATCGCTGGACAGGCACGGAGACGTTCCATCGGGACGGCAAGCAACAACTCGGGTTGGGTGACTGTCAGTTGCGTGATGTCCAGGGCCAGACCCGGCATATGTACCTGGTCATGCTGGCGTACAGTCTGCTCATGAGCGAGTTGAAGCAGGGTCGTGCGAAGGAGTGGGCACTCCATCGGCTGATGACCATCGGCGAGGCCTGTCGGGCGATGACGAGGGAAGCCCTGCGGACGACGCTCTCGTGGGCGATCGAGCAAGTCACGCAATTTGAGCAACCCTATGAACATGTCGTGGCTCAGCTGGGGTTATCCTGACTTTGCAAAACACCAGTTGTAGGCGAGTTTCGCGTCACGGAGCGTGGCTCCGCGCTGCAAGGAGACGTGACCTAACTCGAAGATCTGGTAGTCCATGAGCCATCCCTCAAGAGAGGACAGAGGACGCTTTTCACCAATTCTTCCGGCTTTCTCCGGCCTTTCCTGGAATCGCGGACGCCCCGCCCGCAATTCATTCACATAAAATCAAATAAATTAAATTGCGAGCGGGGCGCACGCAGTCCCAGAGGGGGGAGGAGAACGGTCCCGGCTCAGGCGTCTTGCTTGGGCAAGTCCAGGGCGTTAGGGCCGAGGGTCAGGATGGTCAGGTCGTTGGCGGCTTGACTGGCGGCGTAGTCGCTGACGGACTCAGGGGTCAAGGCGTCGAGGGCCGAGGAGATCTCGCCAATCGAGCGGACGCGGCCGAGGTGGAACCAGTCGGAGGCCAGGGAACCCGAGCGGCTCATGCTCGACTCTTGCGCCATGACCAGTGAGCTCTTCAGGCCGGCGCGCATCGTCTCGAGCTCTTCGAGTTCGACGCCCGAGCTGCCCAGGCGCTCAACTTCGGCGAGGGTCACGTCGAGCGTCTGCTGGGCGCGGTCGGCCGAGGTGCCGGCATAGCAGAGGATGGCGGCCCGGTCGCGCTGGCTCTCGTAGCTGGCATAGACCGAGTAGCAGAGTCCGCGCTTCTCGCGGACCTCGGTGAAGAGCCGAGCCGACGAATAGCCGCCGAGGATCGCCGCAGCCGCGCGAGCGCGGTAGTAGTCGGGGCTGGCGACCGTGGCTGTCGGATAGGCCAGGGCGATCTGAATCTGCTGCGTCTCGCGGAGGATGTGGTCGCGGAGCGGGCCGGTCGGCCGTTCCTGCACGACCGGTTCGAGCCGAGGTTCCCAGCCGCCGAAGAGTCGGCCGACGGCCTCGCGGAGCACCGGCCAGTCGATGGCACCGGCCACCCCGAGAATGGCACCGTTGGGGCGGTAGGCGAGGGTGTGAAAAGCGCGAAGCTCATCGGGCGAAAGCGCGGAGACCCCTTCGGGAGTCCCAGGCGCGGGGCGTCCCCAGGGGTCGGGGAAATGCCGGCGGCGCAGCTCGTAGATGACCTTGGTGCCGGGGTCGTCCTCCAAGCTCCGCAGGTTCTGCAGCGCCAAAGCGCGGATCGGCTCGATCTCCTCATCGTCGAGGTGGGGGCGAAGCACGATATCGGCGAAGAGTTCGAGGGCCGGGATCAGGTTGCGTCCGAGCGTGGCGGCGGCGATGCTGGTGTGTAGGGTCTGGGCGCTCTCGCCATGGTTGACCCCGAGGTTGTCGAGCGCCGAGAGCAACTCACGGCTGTCGCGTTCTCCCGCGCCTCGGGTGATCCACTCCGAGAGCATCGAGGCCGCGCCCCCTCGGTCGGCCGCCTCGTAAGCGGCCCCCGCCGGCAGCAGCAACGTGAACGCGGCCGACTGAACGCCGGGCATCGCCTCGGCGATCAGGACCAGCCCGTTGGGATAAGTATGTTGCGCGATCGAAGGAGCGTCGGGCACGGCGACCTCGGGAACAGTCAGACGGACGTCGGGGCGGTCCGTCCGCCCCGTTTCGGAGTTGCCTTGACGATACCCGACCTGAGCCGTCCTAGCCACGGCTCTCGCGCCGATCAGCCGTCAACAGCTTTGTAAAGCGTTTTCGCCCGCCGAAAACCGACCGCGCGATAGAGGCGGACCGCCGCGCTATTCTCGGCAGTCACCTCAAGGTAGGCCCGCCGCAAACCGGCCTGGTAGAAACCCTCGAGGGCTTGCCGGACCAGCGATTGGCCGAGTCCCTTGCCACGATACTCGGGGACCACCCCTATGTTTTGAATGGCGCCGATCGGCCCGCGGTCCATCACCCCTTGGACCGTGCCGACAAAGCCATCGGGGCTTGAGATCAACCACGTGGCGGCTGACAAAAAGCCCGGCTTGCGGCGAATCTCTCGCATCAGGCGCTGACAGCCGTGGCGGTCTCCCAGACAGGGGAAGACGCACGCGTCGATTTCGCCCCGGAAACTGAGATACTTGACCTCGGCGTGTTGGTCGACCAGCGACTCCTCCCACTGCGTCCAGGTGAACGGGGGAAGCAGCACGGGTGGAGTCAACGAGCCATCAAGGTCGATCTCCATCCGGAACCGTTTGTAATACGTGATCGCCATCGCGTCTTATACGGTCCGAACGCGGCCCACTAACTTTCGAAGCTACCTCAACAAAGCGTCTCTGCATTCCGCATAATTCTAAATCGCACCTCATGCCCCGGTCAACGTGTCGGCTCCTCAAGCCGAGGATGAATTCCAAAGGACGCGATCTCGCCAAGGAAAAAGCCAGTCGAGACGAACTCACAAAAGAGCATTGAGCATCGTGTAGAGCCCAATCAAGCACGCGGCGAGGAGCAGCGACAGAACGACAACACGAGGGCTAAGAATGTCGCCCGCGGTCGTGACTCCCGACTCCCCCCCCAAAGGTTCCGATCTTCTCGATTCGGACCGTCTCTCTCGATGGACAGTCCGCGCGGACCTCGAGCCGTTGTGTCCGCCACTTCCATGCCCGCGCCGCACGAACCAACGCTCCAATGACTCCGAGCAATGTGGGCAAAGCGTGAGTACAGGATGTGCCGCTTGCAACGGCCCCGACTCGATCACGATTCGCGCCGAAACCTCGCGAATTGAGTCCTTGCATCGGCCACAGCGGTCGCCAGCTTCATGGCTCGACGTGGGAGGAGAAGCAAGGGATGAGCTCTGAACCATGTCTCCCTCAAACCGAGAACAAGCCCGCTGACAGGGGAAGGGAGGGCCGATCGCTTGCGATCAACCCAACACTCACTCAATTAGCAAGTTCCTGACCATGCTAGATTCGGGCCAATCCCCAACCTGACTTTCAACAAATCTTCTAAAACAAAAAGATGACCCAAGCTTCAAGCAACTAGAGGTCGCCTACAATAGCTTTCATCGAGCTCAAAATAGACTCACGATTCGACAGATCGTTTTGCTTTCCTAGACCCAACAGACGACTCAGTTTAAATGAACCGTTCCAGGGTGGAGGGCAACCGAGGACTAGTATGGTGCATCCGGTAGCATTCGTTGACGTTGAGCCAAGCGGCCAAAAAGTCGCACGACCGGTCTGAATATCCGAACTTACCGGATGCGCCACGAAACAAAGGCAGCGAGGGATTAGTTCGACGGTGTAGTGCCAAGCTGGGATTCTGGAGAAAGGATTGGCTTGACGGCGTCAGACGAAGCGGACCCGCGATCGGGGCGAGCAATGAGCATCGGAATTCCCAGGCCGTGACGGACCTTGTCGACAGTCTGCCCAAAGAGCAGGTCACGGACCAGGCCGTGGCCGTGCGATCCGACGACCAGGAGGTCGACCGGCTCCTGCTTCAGTTGCCGGACCAGGAGCGCCGCACGATCGGGGCCGTGGAGCAGAACGGAGCGGGCCGTGTACCCCCGGTCGCCCAGCATCCGGACGACTTCGGCGAGATAGCGAAGGTCGCCGGCCGTTTCGCGATCGGCCGTGTCGTCACCGTAGACCTGGCTCATCGGCGTATCGACGACGTGGAGCAGAACCAGGTCGGTCTCGCCGGCGCGAGCCAAGCTGAGGGCCCTGTTGAGGATCTCGGCGTCGGCCTGATCATGCTCGAGCGCGACTCCGATCGTCTCCAAGGGCCGGTGGCGAACCATATCGCCCCAGTCCAGTTCGACAGTCGGCGCAGGGGACCAGGCGGGAGAGGGACGGATCCAGGGCTTGAGCGTTACCCAGATCAAGAGGGCGATCACCGCTGCAGTCAGGCTATAGAGAGCGGCGCCCAGGATCCAGGAGAGCGGAAGCGGCCCAACCGTCCGTCCCGACGCCGCCGCCAGTTCCACCCAGTCGCCGATCTGGTCGAAGACGAGTTTGCCGTTGAGGGTGACGATGATTGCGGCCGTCAGCCAGGCCAGGATCTTGCCCCACCAGGGCGTGGCGAACACCCCCATGTTCTTGCGGCTCGAGGTGAAGTGGATCAACGGGATCACCGCAAACGAAAGTTGCAGGCTGAGGATCACCTGGCTGAGGACGAGCAACTGCTGGGTCGAGCCTTCCCCGACGAAAAAGATAACCAGGACGGCCGGGGTCAGGGCGATCAAGCGGGTCGTCAAGCGACGGAGCCAGGGGGCGATCCGCAAATGGAGGTAACCCTCCATGACAATTTGGCCGGCCAGCGTGCCCGTCAAGGTCGAACTCTGCCCTGCGCAGAGCAGGGCGATCCCAAACAGGATCGGGGCCCAGGAGCCAAGAAAGGACGGCAGCAGCTTGTGCGCTTCCTCAATGCTGGCGACCTCGAGCCCATTCTTGAAGAAGACCGCAGCGCTGAGGATCAGGATGGCGGCATTGACGAAGAAGGCCGCGTTCAGGGCGATCGCCGAGTCGATCAGGTTGAAGCGGCAGGCATCCGCCTTACTCGCCGTGCTGGAACCGATCTGCCTCGATTGCACGAGCGCCGAGTGCAAGTAGAGGTTGTGCGGCATGACCGTCGCCCCCAGGATCCCGATCGCGACGAACAAAGCTCCGGAAGGCAGGCTCGGACGGAGACCGCCGAGCATGGCCCCCGCATCGGGCCGGGCCATGAAGATCTGGATCAGGAAGCAGGCCCCGATCGTCGCCACCAGGACGAGGATGATCGCCTCCATCTTCCGCATCCCGAACCGCTGGAGCCAGAGCAGCAGGAAGGTGTCAAACGCCGTGATCGCGCACCCCCAAAGCAACGGCATCCCGAAGAGCAGTTTCAGGGCGATGATCGTGCCCAAAACCTCCGCCAGGTCGGTCGCGGCGATCGCCACCTCGGCCAGGATCCAGAGCATGAAGTTGACCCGGCGCGAGTACTCTGCGCGGCAGGCCTGCGCCAGGTCATGGCCGGTCACCACCCCCAGCCGCGCAGAGAGCGTCTGCAAGAGCACGGCCATCAGGTTCGACATCAACAAGACCCAGATCAGCGCATAGCCAAACCGCGCGCCCCCCTCCAGGTCTGTCGCCCAGTTGCCCGGGTCCATATACCCCACACTCACCAGATACGCCGGCCCCATGAACGCGAAGAGCCGCTTGAGCGGATTCCGCTGCGCCACCGAGACCGAACCATGCACCTCCTCCAGCGACCGACGCTCTCCTCCCCCCTCCGTCACGCTCGCCATCATCCTGTATCCTTCGTATTTGAATCACGGAAAAACGAAATTTCGAACCTTGGCGAACTTTCTACCCAAAACATCATAATCAACATTTCAGGTCAACTCCAAGTAAATTTCGGCATTTTGCTAGTCTTTATTTTGGTTTACCAAAAATTTTTTTTCTTATGCTGTTGTGCCGCGAAGACGAAGTCGCATCTCGCGCCTTCACCGGGTTAGGCGAAACAATCAAATAAGTCGGCACGCCATCTGCATTGATGGCAAAGAGAACGATCGCTGACGCGGTCGAGCACTCAGGTGATAGCGCACCCGGGTTCTTCCTTCAAGTGAGGAGGTCTCAATGCAGCGTCTCTTCGGCTTGGTCTTGGCGGGCGTCGTCGTACTCGGCTACGCGACCGACGCGAATGCCCAGTTCTCGCTGTCGATTGGCAACCCCTACTCGGGCGGACTCTCAATCGGGACACCTTACCCCGCATACGGCGGTGCGTACGGCCCCAGCGCGTACGGCGCAACGGGCTATTCCTCCTACTATGCGGCCCCGGCGATCGGGACATACAGCGCACCCCTGGTCGGCACGACGACCTACAGCTCGGGCTATTCCGGCTACATCGCGCCCGGAACAACAACCTTCTACTCAGGCTATGTGGCCCCGGTCTATCGAAACTATGGATACGGCTATGGCGGGTATCGCCCGTACCCGATATGGGGTGGCAGAGGGTTCGGCGGCTTGCGAGGCGGTTGGCTTAACCGCTGGTGATCGCCGGACCTGAACCGCGAACCATCCGATAGATTCCAAAAAAGAAAGGGCGTGAAGGAGGTTGAGCTTCCCTCGCGTCTTTTCTCCTTTTTTTTATGCGAATCGGTCGGCACGCCCGCCGGGTAGACCGTACACTTGCGGGTGGAACGAACAAGGCGGGAATCGATTCGAAGTGAAGGGAAAGAGAATCATGCGAGAATGGCTCTGGGTGGCAATCGTCGGTTCCGCGATGACACTCGCTTCCGGTTCAACGCACGCTCAAGCCCCGCTTGTCGGTGAGCCGGCTCCGATCCGGGTCAACGGTTATTTTGATGCACCAGGCTTCTACGGGACGAGCTACGGCGTCGCAAGCTACCGAGTTCCCCGCACCTACTCCGAGTTCTCCTCGCCGTTCGGAGTGGGATACGGCTATGGATATGCCCCGTACGGATTGATCCCGGGACGTTATGGCGTGGGACTCTGGCGACCCGGCGGGATCGTGGCCCCCGGTTACGTCTACGGTGCCTCGAACTATCAGACATGGGCCGTTCCCAACGCCGTCGGCATCTCGGCCCCGCTACCCTCGATCGGCGTCTATGCCCCCGCCTTTGGATCGACCGGTCCCGTGAACTGGTAAGTCCCGGCAGCCGAGCGGCCGGCTGGCTTGCGGGCGAGGGCCACGGTGACCCCTGGGCCTTTCTGCTTGGTGACCAGGAGGCGCGAGGCGCCCGAGGCCCGCAAGGCGGAGGGTTCAGCCACGGCAGGGATACCGATCTTCGAGCGCACCCGTTCGCTGGGGGTCTCGATCCCGGCCTGGTGGGCGAGTTGGTCGGGGGGGAAAGCGACGAGCGGGAGCTGGCGAGCCGCGGCAAACGCGAGCAGGCCGGGCTCGTCGACCTTCAGGGTCACGGTGGCCAGGGCCGCGAGACTGCCCGCCGCCAGGCCGTGCGCGGTGAGGACCGAGTGAGTCCAGGCCGCAATCGTCTCCAGCGAAGTTCCCCGGCGACAGCCGATTCCCGCCACAAGAGTCGGGGGCCGATAGACGAGCGTCTGCTCTTCGGGCAGGTTCTCGGGCTCGAGCCGATCGCTGATCACCAGCAAGGCCGAGGCGTGCAAGCCGGGGAGTTCGTCCCAGGAGCGGAGCCGATGGAAGTGGCTCGGCCAGGGGCCGAACGGGCGCCACCAATCGAAGGACCCGGCGTCTTGCCAGACCGCCACCGTGTCACGACGGACGACGGACGCAGCGACGCGCGTCAAGTTGTCGGCCCGCTCGATCGTCCACCCTTGGTCCCGGCCCACCTGATCGACCGCCGGGAGCCCGCGTACATCGCTCGCGGTGGTGACGACTGGTTGGGCTCCCAGGACCTCGGCGACCCGGTACGCCAGCTCATTGGCCCCCGCGCCATGCCCCCCGAGCACGCTGATGGCGAACCGACCCGCGTCATCGACCACCACCACGGCCGGATCTCGGCGCTTATCCAGAGCGAGCGGGCCGGCGAGTCGCACAACGATTCCCAGGGCCATGACCGCGACGATCGAATCATGGCGCTGCCAGATCGTGGGGAAGACTAGGCGGAGCGGACCAAGCCAGCCGAAGACCCCGGGCTCCGCCGTGGCAAAGAAGGGCGAAGACGCTCCTATCGCGGCCTCGTCCGCGCTGGGGACAGGACCGCCACAGGCACCGACGACGCACGAGGGGCCGAAGATGACGATCCCCTCATCAGGGCGAGCATCGCGCAGGCGGCGGGCCAGGGCAAGGCCATCGCGCGTCAGAACCAGGATCGCGGTACTCATGGGAGGCGGTCGGTGCCGAAAACGGCGTCAGGCTTCGATTTGACGACCACGACGCGGATCCTTAGTCTTAGAGTCTGACCATTGCGAGTCATTGGCTCGCCTTCCAACCGGCTTTTTGAATCTCGACCATCATAACAGAGGATCGCCTCGGATGTCATTTCCACCGCTGGCGCGGATCCGTCAGACCGTGCCCCAGCCTCGCCTGGACGACGTGCCGGGTACCGTCCGTCGTCTCATTTTAGAGAGCAAGATCCGCGACCGGGTCAAGCCTGGTGGCACGATCGCGGTGGGCGTCGGCAGCCGAGGGATCACCGTCATCCCCACGATTGCACGGGCGGCGGTCGACACACTCAAGGAGATGGGGTTCCGGCCGTTCATCGTCGCGGCGATGGGCAGCCATGGCGGGGCCACTTCCGAAGGCCAGCGCCAGCTCCTTGCCGAATATAAGATCACACCCGAGACGATGGGGGTCGAGGTCCGCACCGACATGGACACCGTCGTCGTCGGCACCAGCCCCATCGGCCTGCCGATCTACTTCGACAAGAACGCCCATGGCGCCGACGGAATCGTGCTCTTGAACCGGGTCAAGCCGCACACCGACTTCCATGCCGCCCACGAGTCGGGCGTCCTCAAGATGATGGTCATCGGCCTGGGCAAACGCGATGGGGCCGAGCAGATTCACAAGCTCGGCCTGCGCGGGATGAAAGAAGTGCTGCCGGCCGTCGGGCGGCACCTCATCGCCAACATGAAGTTCGCACTCGGCCTGGCGATCCTCGAGAACGCCGACGATGTGCCAGCCGAGATCGTTCCGCTCGAACCCGACACGATCTTCGACGTCGAGCCCCGCTTGCTCAAGCGGGCCCGGGAACTGATGGCCCGGCTCCCGTTCGACCAGATCGACGTTTTGGTCATCGGCGAGCTCGGCAAGAACTACTCGGGGGCGGGGATCGACCCGAACGTGACCGGCCGCCTGATGATCGAGACGCAGAACGACTTCGAACGCCCGGTCGTGACCCGGATGGTCGTGCTCGACGTTTCCGAGGAGAGCCACGGCAACATCGTCGGCGTCGGTTTCGCCGACCTGACGACCGAGCGGCTGGTCTCGAAGCTGGACGAGCGGTCGTTCCGAATCAACGTCTTGACTTCCTGCTGCTTGGAGCGTGCCCGGATCCCGATCACCCTGCCGACCGACCGAGACGTTTTCGAGGCCGCCCTCCAGACTTGCTGGCGGATCGATCCGTCGGAGGCGCGGATGGTCGTGATCCCGAACACGCTCGAGCTGAGCACCCTCTGGGTGTCACCGCCGCTCGAGGAGGAGCTTCGCGCTCATCCGCACCTGACTCGGGAAACCGAGTATCTCCCCATCCCGTTCTCAACCGACGGCACGCTCGATCAAGAATCGCTCTTCCCCGAGAGCGTCCGAGGTCGCCGCGCCGCCGGCGATGCTTACGCCGCCCACTGATCGGCCACTTCGCTTTCAGTCGGTCTTTGGGGGGCCCTCACTCGGCTCGGGGGGAATGTCGAGATATTTCGAGGGGTAGAGGCGGAAATCGTCGGGGACCGTGGTCCGCTCCGGGACCGCGTCCCCGCCCGCCAGGCGGAGCGCCGCTTTGAAGGTCTCGCGAGCAAGTTGCGGGATGTTGCGGATCGCGATCCCGGCCGTTTGCGAGAAGAGCATCTCGTTGGGCGGAGGATCGTTCGGGACGTAGCCCACGACAACGATTGGCCGCTTGTCCTTGAGCTTGTTCCTGAGATCGAGAACACCGGTCATGCCGACTTGCTCACAGACGGCCACGATCGCCAGCTTCGGATCCGCTTCGAGACGCTTGGTGAGCGCAGACTTGGCCCCGTCGAGGGTGCCATCGTAGGTGAGGGGCTCGGGACTGGCGATTTTCGCCGTCTGAAGCGCGGCGGCGAGGGCATCCCCGCAACCCTTGAGATCGGCGTCGGGCTTGGCAAGCGACAGGATGACCGCCGTGCCGTCAGCCGGAAGCTTTGCGGTCTTTGCCGCCTCCACAGCCGCATCGACGAGTTTTCCAGCCACGTCGGAGAACGGAGCCGGCTCGACGATCGGGAACGGCTTCCCCTTGCCCGCTTCGGAAAGCGGATCGGCCAGGAGCACTGACGGGACGCCTTGTGCCCGGACCTCCTCGAGCGCCTTGCTCACCTCGGCATCCTGGGCCGGTTGCACGATCAAGACCGTGGCACCCCGCTCGGCCGCCTTGCGGATCGCGTCGGCCTGGCGACGAGGAGGATCGTTCGGTTCGGGTGCCGACGTCCGGTAGCTCGTCTTTTCGCGTGCGGAAACGAGCCGAAGATACTGGGCCAAGGCATTCTGGTCGGGGGTGCTCTCCGACGGCAAAATCATCTCGACGATCCGAACCGGCGGCGGCGCCGCGGGCGCGGCCAGCTCGGGATTGGGCGGCGGCATGAACGTATCCGACTCACAGCCCGAGAGCACGAGCCCTGGTATCAAAGCCCAGAGCGGCAACGCAAGGGAACGGGGCATCGTCGATAAATCTCCTGAATTTAAGCCGATAATGACATACGGGAGGCAACCGGCTGGCGATCCACCCCGAGTCGAGGGCCATTGGCCTCCCGGCTTCGATCTTATCCCAAGCGAGCGAGCTTAACCAACAGGTCAACCGACCGTCGCTTCGCGGATTCGATCGCCCCCCGGAGAAGCAGGAGGATTTGCCGGCGATCCCGCAGTCCCGGTACGATGGGGCACAAGGCAAAAAGAGAAACGACAAGCCAGGAGGATTGTTTGTTGCGAAGCGAAAACGGCTCGACCTATCGGATCCTGGCGCTCGACGTGGACGGAACGCTGCTCGACCGTGAAGGGACGCTGCGCCCGAGCACCGCCGCCGCCGTTGCCAGAGCCGCCAGGGCGGGGATCCGGCCCGTCCTCTGTACGGGCCGGCGCTATCGCCGCGCCCGGCCGATCGCCGAGCAACTCAGGCTCGATGCCCCCTTGGTCTGCAATTCGGGAGCGCTCGTCAAGGATCCAAGTAACCACCGCACACTCTGGCGGGCCGACTTCGAACCCGACCTGCTCGCCGAGTTGCTCACCCTCTTTCACGCCCACGACGAGTTGCCGCTCTCGTTCACCGACCGCCCCCCCGAGGGCCTCGACTTCCTGGTGGCACGCGACCCGACGGGCCGTCCCCTCTACGACGACTACCTGAGCCGGAACCGCGGCCACGGCGAAGTCGACCCCCACTGGCCCGAACGCATCGAAAGTGGGGGCCACTACCACATCTGCACGATTGGATCTCGTCCCGACATGCTCACTTTTCAGAGCGTGATCATGGCCCAACTCTCCGGGCGAGTGCGGACCTTCGTCCAGAAGAGTCCCCGATACGAGGGGACCATGTGCGAGGTCCTCCATCACGATGCGAGCAAGTGGTCCGCGCTTCTCCATCTGGCCGAGCTCTGGGACGTTGCGCCCGCCGAGATCTGCGCCGTCGGCGACGATGCCAATGACGTCCCGATGCTCCAAGGGGCGGGCCTCGGCGTCGCCATGGGCCATGCGCCGGCCGACGTTCTTGCCGCAGCCGACCACATCACCGGCGACCACGACAACGATGGCGTGGCCATGGTCATCGACAAAATTCTCAGATGAAAAATCATCTATTCAGCAAAATCCAAGTACAACATCACACAATAACTTATTGGCATGGATCCCTTACTCGGAAGCCGTGGCCGTGGCACCCGACAGGCGATCAAGGATGATTCGCAATGGTTCCTGGAGATGAACGCGTGGACGAGTTGTTACCTGAATCGACGGCGTCCTGGACCCGTGAGGGTCGAGGCGAGGACGACCAGACGCTCGAGGAGAACTGGCTGTTTCGGATGCGTCGCGAACGGTTCCGGTCGCGCACCTCGGGGCGAGTTCACGGCTTCTACGTGATGCACCTGGCCGACGCGGTGAACGTGGTCGCGCTGACGCCCGACCGTCAACTGGTCCTGGTCCGCCAGTTCCGCGCCGGCTCGGCCCGCGATAGCCTGGAGACGCCCGGCGGCTTGCTCGAAGCCGGCGAAAAGGCCCTCGAGGCCGGCCCGCGTGAGTTGCTCGAAGAGACGGGCTATGCAGGAGACGCCCCCTTACTGCTGGGAACCGTCTGGTCGAACCCCTCGATCATGACCTCGCGGTCCACCACGATCGTCGTTCCGAATGTGCGCCGGGTCGCCGAGCCCCGACTTGACCCGTACGAGGAACTCGTCGTCGAACTCGTCCCCGCCCGGGCCATCCCTGAGATGATCCGGGACGGGCGGATCGATCACTCACTGGTTGTTGGCGGCCTACTCTGGTGGCTCTGGTCCGAGGCTGGCGCTGCGCCGGGGGCTTGAGAAGCACACGGTTCAGGACTCCACCCTGATTCATAGCCGATGCGCAACATCATCGGGCGGTCTGTGCTTCGAGCAGCATCGACAGTGCTTCTTGCCTGGTTCCCTCGGCGGCCGAGTCACCGCGAAGCATAGCCGCCAGTTCGTTCACGCGGTCCGAGTCATCGAGCGGAGTAATCGTGGTCCGGGTCCGGCCGCGTTCCACCTGCTTGCGGATCACCCACTGGAGCCGCGCGAAGCTGGCCATCTGGGGCAGGTGGGTCACGCAGATGATCTGATGATGCTCGGCCAGCTCGGCCAGGTTCTTCCCAAGGATCGCGCCTAGCCGGCCACCGACACCGGTGTCGATCTCGTCGAAGACCAGGGTCGGTACCCGGTCGGCACCAGCGAGAACGGTCTTCACCGCCAGAGTAACCCGCGACAGCTCTCCTCCCGAGGCGATCTTGCGAAGCGGGCGAGCTTCCTCACCAGGGTTGGCCGCAAAGACCAATTCGACCCGGTCGATACCCGCCTCCCCCGGCGCAGTGACCGTCGGATCGTCGCCCAAGGGCTGCGTTACCACCTCGACGCTCAGCTTCGCATTGGTCAACCCAAGCGTCTTGAGCCGCCCTTGGATCGCCTTACCAAACGCCTTACACGTCTTCTGCCTCGCCATGGAAAGCACCATCGCAGCCTGCGTGAGCTCTCTCCAGGCCTGCGCCAGCGGGAGGTCAAAACTGAGTAGATCGGCGTCATCCTGCTCGATCACGGCGAGTTGCTCCTCGATCGCGGCACGACGCACGGCAAGGTCATCGGCCTCGCAGTGGAACCGCGAGGCCAACCGCCGATAATGGGCCAGCCGCGTCTCGATCCCCTCGAGCCGAGCGGGATCGTCGTCCCAGCTTCGGCTCAGGTTGCGCAAGGCGTAGGCAACCTCGCGAGTCTCGTCGGCCAGGCGTTCGAGGTTGGCCGCAGCGTCGGCAATCTCGGCGACCGAACTCGCCAGCGGCTCAAGACGGCGGGCGACCCGCTCGAGAAGTTCCTGCGCCGAGCGATCGGCCTCGTAGAGCAGGGCATAGCCTTCGGCCGCAGCCTCGCGCAGGTGTTCGACGTTGCCCAGGCGATGGGCATCGCGGGCGAGTTCGTCAAACTCGCCAGGGCGGGGGTCAAGGGACGCCAGCTCGTCGCGTTCGAACTCGAGCAATGCACGCTGTCGCTGGCGGTCGTGCGAGGCCTGGATCAGGTCAAACCGCTTGCGGCGAAGTTGGTCGTGCGCCTCGCGACAACGTCGATAGTCTTCCAGTTGGGGGCCAAGCCCGCCGTGGGCGTCGAGCAGGGCACGCTGCCGGTCGGGGTCGAGCAGGGCGCGACCCTCATGCTGGCCGTGGATGTCGATGAGCCGCTCACCCAGGGCTTGCAGGATGGCGACCGTTACGGGCAGACCGTTGGCCTGGGCCGACCCGCGCCCCTGGGCCAAAACCCGCCGGGTGAGGATCAGTTGGTCATCATCGAGCGGGCCGCCGAGGATCGCCTCGATCTCGGCCCGGAGCGAAGGCTCCTTGACCTCAAACACGGCGGCCGCTCTGGCCTCGCTCCGCCCCGCGCGAACAAGGTCGGCCGACGCCTTCCCCCCCAGCACCAGCCCCAGCGCGGTCAACAACAAGCTTTTCCCCGCCCCCGTCTCGCCTGTCCAGGCACAGTAGCCTGCCTGAAGCTCGACGTGAACGTCCTCGATCAATGCCAGATTCTGAACCGAGAGTTCGCGAAGCACAGCCGGTGAGCCTCCCAACTCGAATGCGTCATCCATGAACTTTGGATCAGGAGTGGACGGACGTCGACGCGAAGCAATCGTATCGTCTCGGACCACCCTGCGTGAAGAGGCTCTCGGCGGTCCTCGTCACGATTCCCAATCGACCCCGTACTGATCGACCGCGAGAAAAACATCCCACCCATTCATTCATGCAAATTTAGTGTCCAATTCAGGATCAAATCATGGTCGAAACGCGATCAGCTCTGGCCTGGAAACCCGGATGACTTGCCTCAAGACTCTCCTAAATCATTCAGACAGTACTCTTTTATGAATATCCCGGAACCACGGAATGCGTGACCAATTCGGCATAAGGCATTCCGAATCAAGTCAATCTCCCTGATCACAACCCGCTTGGGGCAAAAAATTTGCGTCAAACCAGCGATCGCTCATGCAACCCACGCATCGACTCAGCCTGCAAGGATTTCCCGTGTTCACCAAGCCTTGCTCGAGAACTGCAGCGAACTTCTCCGAAACTTAACTCTATACACCAAAAGCCACGGTTGTATGCTAGATCGCTGCTGATCCTTCCTATCCATTTCTTACCTTAGGCACGAGGCAGACCGGTATGGGTACCGTCAGGAATCCGCGTCGACTTGCGTTCACGCTGATCGAGTTGCTGGTCGTGATCGCAATCATCGCCGTGTTGATTGCGCTCTTGCTGCCGGCCGTACAGGCGGCCCGTGAAGCCGCCCGACGTTCGCAGTGCGTCAACAACATGAAGCAGATCGGGCTGGGCTTGCATAATTACCACTCGACCAATGATTCCTTCCCCTGGACCTCAGGGTGGATGTCGCCCGTCTTCCCGACAAACGACGCGGGAAATGAGTGGAGCTGCTTTAGCGCCCAGGCGTTGATGCTCTCCTACATGGAGCAGAATGCAACGTACAATGCAATCAATTTTAGTTGGGGTCTTTATCCATTCCAGGACAGAACCGACTCGCTCCAATCAACCGCCATTTATCAGGTCATCTCCTCGTTCCTGTGCCCGAGCGACTCGGGTCGTGGGCGCAACAACTACCGAGCGTCGAACGGAACGAACTACGACTGGCATAGCCGACAGTCCGGGTCCGGAGCTCTGGTGAGGACGAATTCGGCCGGTCAAACCATTCGTGGCGTGGCCGGAATCACCGACGGCACGTCGAACACGATCGCCTTCCTCGAGCGCAATCGTGGCGATGGGGACCCCGCCAAGTACACCCCGGGAGACGTGATTGCGGGAGTGGGAATTACAGGCTTCCCCACCTTCATCTTGCAGAACCCGGGCGACCAGGCGTACTTGCCGACTGCGATCTCGACGTGCCAGGCAGCGACCGGCCCCACCTACGACTGGGGCGGATGGACGTGGGCCGGGGGCGAATACACGAACTCCGTGATCAACTTCGTGCTCACCCCGAATCACAAGAGCAAAGACTGCTCTCCCTGGGGCGGAGTTGGCACGGGCTATGGGTTCTTCACCGCACGTAGCTGGCACTCCGGAGGCGTGAACAGCCTGATGGCTGACGGCTCGGTCAAGTTCATCAAAGACTCGATCAGCCCCCAGACCTGGTACGCTCTTGCCACAGCCACGGGCGGTGAAGTGGTCAGTTCCGACTCGTATTAATCCTCGTCCTGAACTCGAAGATCAATCGCGGGCGTTATTTGCTGGGCGATCTGACCCCTGGAGGTTTGAAGCCGGCAGCGCCCGCGTTGATCTGCTTCGAGACATCAGCGGCGTTTTCTTTCGTGACCGGAGGTTGGGTCGGCACGGTATCTTGCGTCGTGCCGCCACCCGAGCATCCTGCGAGCGGTGCAACCAAGACCGCAAAAACCGCGAGATGTCGCAATCGACAAGATCGAGTCATCACAACATGATCCTTTTCATCAAGCAAGGGAATAAAAATCAAAGAAAAAGGCGATTCGCACGAGACGTCGATCGGAGGGAAGAGGCTGTCACCCAATGGGCTTCCCGAGCTTCAGTCGCGCGGACCGATCTCATAGCCTCCCGGCCGAACGGCCTGTACCGTATCTGAGGCGATTGATCCGATCAAGAGATGAGATCCGATTCCAAGCGAGATGGACACGGCCACGACCCGTGAGAGGTGGCTTGAGCAGTGTTTGGTGACTTGGGGATCGAGCCTTGCCGAGAAAGAAAAGAGCGGGCGGGGCGCCCAATGGCACTTACTTTCT
Source organism: Singulisphaera acidiphila DSM 18658 (assembly GCF_000242455.2). GTDB lineage: Bacteria > Planctomycetota > Planctomycetia > Isosphaerales > Isosphaeraceae > Singulisphaera > Singulisphaera acidiphila. The sequence continues at coordinate 998,969 of NC_019892.1, read as the reverse complement.
CGATTTCAGACCGCGTTTGCGTGGTCGCAGTGGGAATTTTCTGCGGCGGGCGATCACCTCACGCGGGTAGTGTCGGCCAGGGCGATTCGCGAGCTTACACTGGCCAGACATCCTCAGAACCAAGTCGATCCGCTCTTGGATCTTCGCGGGGTCCGTGGTATCCAACGACTCCAAGAGCAAGACCTTCACTAACGACCATACCCGGTTGAAGCTCAATCGCCGCGGCGCGATCTCGACCCGAGCCGCAGCCATCCGGCGAATCAGATTCGCCATGTTATAGGCCACTGTCGCCGAGGCCAGTTCCTTCGCGACCATCTCCGTGGATCGGCCACGCATCTCTTCCAAGCGAAGCGTCCGCTTCAAATCACGCAGATCGGTTTCGATATTTTGCCGCTGGCCATAGATCGCGGCGAGCTCGCACCCCTCGTCAGGGAGCCGACTCACAAGCCACAGCGTCAGCTTCTCGGAAATTCGAACCTCGTGCAACCACACACGCAGCGTTGCATCGGCCGGCCATTGTGGGTTCGACTTGCGTTCCCAGCGGTTGGGCTGCCAAGTTAGTTCCCACTGGTCCTTGCCCTGGGCTTTCCCTTGGCGCACCATCGACCGAAATCGCTTCTCAGTCAACCGCAACACGAAGTCGTGGCCCGCCTGGTTGGCTAACCAGGCGAACGCGAAGACGCCAAAATTCCGGTCGGCGATCAACACGGAGCCGACCGGAAGTCGCGGCATCAAACCGGCCGACAATGGGACTTCGCCAATCGCGGCCGGGCCATACATTGCCCCCACTTCCGGACGCACGGTCACACCGCTGGATAACTCGTGGGCCGCTACCAAGTGGAGGATCGGCCAGTGCGATTCTCCGTGTTGATTGCGGGCCGGCGGATACGTTTTGCGCAAGGCGTCAGTGGGTGCCAAAGAGAGCGTGGAACCGTCCACAAGAAACGCGTTACGCCCTTTCACCGATGGCGGAGACTTGGCGATTAAGGCTGCAGAAACCTCGTCAGCCGCCCGTTGAGCCATCTCCACGGGCAGCCGATCTCGCGCTCGCGAAAACCCACCCGTGTTGGCCGAGAACGATTTCTCACGGGCCCGCTTGTTATCAGGGAGCACATCTGCACTTAATCGAGCCAACTCTCCCACAGCGGTGGCCATCGTTGCATTGCAGGTCAACCGTTGATAGATCATCAGCCAGACAACGACCCAAGGCGTGAACACGGTCGAGAGCGTGGGCGGTTTCTGAGCATGCAGGACATCCGGTGGGACCAAGCGATGGAACATCCGAACCGCCTCACCCAAATCGACGACAGCGGGTGATTCCTGGTCATGGTTCATGCGAGGTACTCCCAAAAAATAGGAGTTCATGGCGCAAAAAACGTGCCAGAGGTGCCCCTTATTGCAGGATTGGCGAAAGTAAGTGCCATTGGGCGGGGCGCCAGCGGTCCCAGGGGATGAAATCGCAATCAAGAATGCGAGGGGGGACACCCGCTGGGCGCCACGGGTTGTACCCAACCCCTGAGCCAAAAACCAGGACTTCCGCTCACGGGTTGGGTACAACCCGTGGCACCCAGCAGAATGGGTTTGGCCATGGCAACCCATAAGTAAATCAAAGAAAACCGCAGCAAACAGCTTAGGCTTTCACCAGCTTGAGGTTGCGTGCGTGAAATGCAAGGGCCTCACGGATGTGCAAGTCCCAGTAGACCCAGTCGTGGGAGCCGGGATATTCCTGGTATTCGTGAGGAATATGAAGGTCATCCAGGTGCTTGTGGAATTCCCGGTTTTGATCGATCAGGAAGTCGTCCGTGCCACAGTCGATCCGAATCGCGGGGATTCGCCCGTGATCGATCCGCTCGACGATCGCGAACGGATCTTCAGGGCCTCCCTTGGCTGACGCTCCGAAGATCCGGTGGGCTTCCGGGCTGCGAATTTTGGCCTTCTCGGGATCAAGGCGAGGGAAACCGATTGCCCCCGAGTGGGAATTGATACTGGCAAACATCTCGGCATGTTTCAGACTGACCTTAATCGCGCCGTAGCCGCCCATCGATAGGCCGCCGATAGCGCGTCCCGCGCGTTCCGCCTTCACCGGGAAGGTTCGATCGACCAGGCCGACCACATCCTTGACCAGGTCATCCTCGTACGCGGTTTCGCCATCGGCCGAATTGGTGTACCACCCGCGACCGCCGTCGGGCATGACGACGACCAAAGGCAGTCCGGCGACGTAGCGTTCAATGCTCGTCCTCCTGGCCCAGATCGTGTGGTCGTCAGACAGGCCGTGGAGCAGGTAGAAGGCCCCCCAAGGACCTGGCATCGCCGGGTCGTCGGGGAAGATCACATTCAAGGACGACGCCTTTTGCAGCGAGCGGCTCTGGTACTGGATCGTCGCGAAAGCCATCACAGACTCCAAGACTTGTTCAAAAGCCCCAGATACCGCCGCAACGGTCAGGGGATCATCGCCGATTCTCGCGGAATATCGACTCGTCGGCAAGCAGACGCGTAAGCTCGTCCTCGGCGCGTACAAGTAGGGCCTGACAATCGACGTGGCCGGAGAGCGCCACAAGGTCGAGCCGAGTCAGGAGTGACTTGGTGATCGGCCGCTTGGATTCGCGGAATATCAACGCATCGATCAGCGCGAGCGTGTCGGGGTCATTCAAGAGCGCGGCGGTGATCGCCGCTTGCTCGGGAGATCGGCACGGCAGGAAATAACACGTGTCGTCGAACATGATCGGCCGCCCGTCGACCGACCCCACCGCGTGAAACCGCGGCGCCTTGCCCAGACCAGAAACAGCAACCTTGTAGGGGGCGAAGCTATAAGGGCCGAGCCCGAACATCGCGAATGGGGCTTGCCCCCGGTAGATCGACGACTTGCGTCTGGCGAAAATCGCCGTGTGCCCCTCGAGGTAGGCCCAGAGCCGGGGGGCCGCCTGCTCGAGCCCGCGCGTGTCGTCACCGACCCGACGCTGGGTCACGATCACCGAGCGGGTCGGGCGCAGCGCGGGGCCTCGGACGAGGTCAGCCCCCTTGAGCAGCGGATAGACCCACTCCGGCTCAATGTCCAACGACTCACCCAACTTGTTGCGGAACGAACCAAGGCCCGGTTCGGCCTCGAGTTCCATCACCGTCGCAGCGTCGTGTTTGAGTCCTTGTCGCCACGTCAAGGGACACTGGCCGTCGGCAAACGCGAGTGGCCGATACCTGTCGAGGTCGGCGATGAGCCTGCCCTCCACGAACCCGAGCGCGGACTCCGGACGAACGGAAGGGAACCCCGCAAAAACAGGCACGCGACCCAACCCTGCACCCGTCCCGACACCAAGCCTGACTCGAAAGAGACAGGCGTCGACCGCCGCCCGGAACCAGGCCTTGGCGTCGAGCCTGACGATCGTCGCCTCGGTGATCGGTAAGTCCGTGCGCTCGGCGAACTGGAGGACCCCACGAGCGACCGACGTCTTACAGAGCAAGGCGATCGTCGCCTCTTCACCGGCAAGCTCTTTGAGTAGCTTAAGCCAGATCGCCTCGGCAATGTCGAAATTCGAGGCCCCCGTACGGGCATCGATCCCCCGCACCTGCTTCACGTTCGACTTTTGCGGCAGGTTCGCGCTCCCCAACGCTCCAAGCTCGGCGTTGGTGACCCAAGGGGGGTTGCCGACCACAAGGAGTGGTCCTTGCTCCCGCCAGGTGAGATCGCGCCGGAGATCGAGGTCGAAGAGGTTGGCCCGCACGACCTCGACATCCATTGGGTGCGCATTCCGGGCGATCGCCTGCGCTGCCTCATAATGGCTTGCTTGAATCTCGATCCCCCGGATCTCGCGTGGGGGAGAGGTCCCGTCGATCAGCCCTTGGAGGAAGTGGCCTCGGCCACAAGTCGGCTCGAGGACCCTCGGCCACTGCTCACCAATCGGCCCGAGCCGCTCAAGGACCGCAGCCACCAGCGGGGGCGGAGTCGGGAAATCACCAAGGTCCCGACTCAAGTCTCTGGCCCCCAACATGAGCGTGTCCGGCAGGCTGGCTGTGGCGCAGGACGAAGCGGGCAGAGGGGGCCCCGTTCGATACCTCTGCGCCGCCCGTTGGTCTGATTTATTTGATCTTGGCGCCGGCCACACACTCGGGGTCGTCGGCCGTCAGCACGATCACGCGCTCGCCCGAAGTCGCGGCCAAGAGCATGCCGTTGGACGTCTCGCCGCGAAGCATCGCGGGGGCGAGGTTGTTGACCACGACGATGAGCTTGCCCACGAGTTGCTCGGGCGTGTAATGCTGACGAATGCCGGCCACGATCTGCTTCTGCTCATCGCCGACGTCGATCTGCAGGAGCAACAGCTTATCGGCGTTGGGATGCGGCCTCGCTTCCAAGACCTTGGCCACCCGCAACTCGATCTTGGCGAAGTCGTCGTACGTCACTGGCTCGGCCATCGGCGTTCCTCGTCATCTCGTTCATCAGGCTCATCGGCACTCAATCCGGCATCCTAGCCGCGCTCTTGCGACCTTGTCAAGCGACCTCTACACTTACGTTCACTAGTCCTTGACAGGACCGAGCCACTCGTCGGGACAAACCTCCAAAGTCAAGCATCCAGCGGGTTCTCATCCTTGAAGGCTTGGAGTGTCCGCAACAGTTCGGGGACTTTGGTCTCGACCGCATCCCAAACGATGTCGGGATCGACCCGATAATACACGTGCGAGAGCCAATCCCGCATCCCGGCGATCTTCTTCCACTCGATGCCCGGCATTTGGGCTCGCACGTCGTCCGGCAGATTCTTCGTCGCTTCTCCAATGATCTCGATATTCCTCAAGACCGCATCCATGACGAGGTCCTGTTCGGCTAACTGCTCCTTGTTCATCCCCGAGGTGAATCGGAGGATCTTCTCGCAACCGATGATGATGTCGGCGATCCGCTGCTCCGGCTTACGGGACAAGGAGCGCCTCCTTGTCGATCTCGACTTGCATCTCAGGCCCCAGACATTTCGGAGTGAGGAGGTCCACCGATCTCCCGAACATGTCTTCCAAGTCGAGCTTCAGGCCCATGAAGTTGTCGAACGTCGCCTTGCCTTCGAATGTGACCAGAACATCCACGTCGCTCCCCTCCCGGTCGTCGCCCCGAGCCATTGAGCCGAACACGGCGAGGCTCTTGACACCGTATCTCCGACGCAAGCCGGGAGCCTCGGCATTCAGGCGGTCGAGGATCTCTTGACGGGTCATGGCAAAATCCTTCCAGCGCGGTGTTCGCTCACCGGACTTTCCGGCCCAACTGGCCCGCGCCCACAAGATCCCGAGCATTCGCACACGGCGCAGTCACCACCGGATCCCTTTGCCAGCGTTGATAAACCGATCAGCACACGGCAATGACGGTTGGCTTGTCGGATTGTTCCATGTTAGCAGACGGCCCAGCGAACCGTGAACAGGGGCCATACGTGCGAGCGTTCACTCACCGAGCAACTCGTCGGGGCGAACTTCCAGGCCGGGAAGGAGGTGAGTGCGATAGGTTGCCCCGGCCGCGACAACGGTCTCTACCCAGGTGTCGCCCGCGCGGCACAGCACGAGGATTCGCCGTTGGCCAGGGTCGACGATCCAGTATTCCGAGACCCCGACGCGAAGGTACTCTTCGCGTTTCTCGACGTAGTCGCGGTCCTCGCCCCCTTTGCTGACAACCTCGACGACGATGTGCGGGGTCCAGCGAGTCCAGACGTTCGGACCCGGCGGTTGGGGATCGAGATAGATCGCCTGGTCGGGGTGACGGTCCGACTGCATTCCAGGCAGACGGAGACGGCAGTCACTTCCCCCCGCACCGAAAGTGATGACGCCGGGATGACGGTCCTCGTAGACAATGAACATCCGGGTCAGCCGCCGGACAACGCGGCCATGGTCGGGACCGGGAACTTCCGTCGCGACAATCACTCCCCGGGCGAGTTCATAGAGCCAACCATCCACGAAATCGGCGTGGATGTACTCGTCGAGAGTCATCCGCTGGCCGTGGTCGGCCGGACCGATTTGGCGAGTGATGGTGGCCATCGGAAAGACTCTCCGAGGGAGGGGATCTCGCGACAACGCTCAGGCTCAATATCGAGCTTACCGCCCGCGCTGCGGCGTGGCCAGGCGGAGCAGACCGCCGCAGAGGCCGCGAATCACGGCCCAGGCGATCACGAACGGGGTGCTCGGGTGCTTGAGGATCGTCGGCTGGTTCTTCTCGAAGGCAAAGTGCCCGAAGAACATCAAGGCATAGCCGCCGAAGAAGAGACCGAGCGACCAGAGCGGGCGGAACGGGACCAGGATGACCGCCAGGGCGATCATCGGCCAGCCCGCGCCGACGTGGAGGAAATGATTGACCGGGTGGGTGTGGTCCTTGCGATACTTGACCACAAACCGGTCGAGCTTCGAGGGAGCACTCATTTGCGGGTTCCTTCCCTTTTGATCCTGATCGAGCCGAACGGTCACCCGAACGCGGCCGGCGTACTTCGCTTCAGACCCGTTTTACTTCGCCGGTTCGCTCGCCCCGGCTGTGGCCGGCTTGATGCCCTCGTGGACCTTGGGGTCGGTGTACTGATCGAGCTTCGAGTGAGCGATCTGACCCCAGTAGGTCTGAAAGTTGAACTTGGGAGAGTTGTCTTCATCGTGGCAGCGATAGCAGAGCCCTGCCTTGTCAGCCCCGGCGGCGGTCCGAGCGATCAGTTTGCGGAACTCTTGGTTGTCGGGTTCCTCGACATGCTTAGAGGCGGGGCCATGGCAATTCTCGCACTGATTGCCCTTCAGGTAAGGCGTGGCCGCGGCTGACTTCCAGCCCGAGTTGTACTCGAAGCCGGTCGTGTGGCACGAGATGCACTCGGCGTCGAACTGGTGATCGCTCCGATCCCCCTTGGGGTCGGTGACGATGTCCTCGAACGCGTGGGCATGCTTGGTGGCAGCCCACTTGGCATACGTCCCAGGGTGGCACGTCTTGCACGTCTCGGCGCCGACGAAGGTCGCCCCCGGAGCGCCGCCGACGAAATTGCGGCGAGGGAAGTTCTCGACGACTCCGGCTTGCTTGAGCATCTCCTGGAAATCGTCCTCGATCAGCTTGCGCATCGGCCCGGCGTCGCCGTTGTAACGGCTGTTCAAAGGCACGCGCTGAAAGCGATACTTCTGCTTTGGATCGTTGTAAAGACCGACAACGCCGACATACTTCCCCTTGGTGCCCACCTTGACCAGGATCGTCTTGCCCCCATTAAGCCGCTCGGGATCGGCGTCCGGGTCGGAGTCCGACGTCGCCACGACGATGTCGAAGCCAGGGAACTTCGCAGCCAGCGACTTGGCCAGTTCGGGCGGCCCTTGGACGAGAAGGACCTGGGTGTCGGTGTCATTCTCGAGGTCGGCCAGGACGCCGGGCAAAGCCGCTTCGGGCGAGAGGATGGTGGGCAGCAGCGCATCCTTCTCGTCATCCTTGAGCTTGTTGAGGGCGTCGGGATCGAGAATCGCAGTAATGCCGATGGTCATGGGACCGACCTTGGTCTTCACGCTCGGCCGGATGTTCTGATCGAAACCCTCGGCCGGCTTGACGTTGGCGACGACCACGCGAGGCTTCTCGGCCAGGTTGATGATCTGCCCGAGCGACTCGCCGACCCCAACCTTGAGATCCTCGGCGCTGAGCGCGAAGGCGTCATACTTCAACATCTCCAGAGCCTTGAGCGCCACGCTGAACTTGATTTTGACCTGCTCGGGCCCCCCCCGGGCACCGGCCGGATCCTTCACCAAGCTGCCGAGATCCACCAGGGCCAGGGGCCACTGATCGGTTTCCCGGATATGCCGAATCAGGTCATAGCGACGACGGAGGCCGCCGAGTTGCCCCGACGTACAGCCGCAAGGCTCGAGGTAGCCGTCTTGTTCACCCGAGATGAGCAGCGCCGCGACGGGCTTAGGCCAGTCCGCAAACAGCTTCTTACTCGTGCCGGTCTCGGCCCCCGCACTGCCCGGTTTGACACCCCCTGGCGACGGACTCGCCGCAGGCAGATCCCCCCCCGTGCCATCCGTTCCAGAGTTGCAGCCGACGTAGGCCACGAGCCCGATGGCCAACACCAGGGCGGCCATCGGCCGGATTGAGGAGCGAGACATCATCATCCTTTCCCGAATGAGGGGGACGAAGACAGGGGCCTCTTGCCCACGTCTGATCGCGGAGGATGCGGCCACAACGATCCTCGACGTCGACCCTTACGGGCCTCTAGATAGAGGACGATGTTATATCGCCCCTCGCGTCGAGAGATAAGGCCAATCGACCCGGTCTCTCCCGGACCGGGGAGACCGCGGCCGTCCTCCCCGAACACCACGTCTTCAGCCCGCGTCGCGGATGAAGCCGTAAATGGGGACCTTCACTTCTTTGGCAAACGGGTGGTCGGTCTCAAGAATAATCTCTTCATTCACCGTTCCCGTGGGCATCCCCGGAGGCACCGTAACGATCAGCCTGTATTTGCCGGGCTTACTGGCTTTATCGCCGGGAGCGATCTCGACCTTGAATTTCTCCGGCTTCTGTCTCACCTCAAACTTGGTCTCGCGGTGGTTCTGGACCAGCATGATCAGCTCGACCTGCCCCCCCGTCTGGCTGGGGATCCCGGAGAGCCGCAATTTGGCCGGGACCATAGAGATCGGCCCGACGATCTTCCCGGTCAAGGTGAGCCGCAGCTCGGGTTCCTTGGGGTGATCGGTCTTGATAACCAGTTCCTGGAGGAACGTGCCCAGCGTCATCCCTCGTTTGAACGTCACGGTCACCTGGCGGCCGGCCTCGGTCTTGATCTCCTTGCAGACCGCCTCGGGCAAATCCTTCTGGTCGACCGTGATGTAGTCGGGCAGCGAGGTGGTCATCTCGGTGATCTTGAGGTCGGGCTTGTCCTGCGAATAGACGGCGAATGTGACCTTATACTCTTCCTGGTCGCTCGAAATCTCCGAGACATTGATCGCTTGATTCTCAGGGGGCGGGTAAATCATCACCGCAGGGCTCACCTCGCCTTCGGCGGCGAAGGTGATCTTGGGCCGCTCCGGGTCATTGGTGATGAGCGTGGCCGGCTTGTGGTAGTGGCCGTTGGCCAGCGTCTCCCAGGTGAGGTGGACCACGGTCTCTCCCTTGGGAGGAACAGTCTTCGAGCCCTTCACCTGGCGCTTTGCATCCATGAAGCCGGCGACCGTGCAAGAGCAAGGAGGCGCTTCCAAGGTCAGGATCAGGTCACCCTCTCCTTCGTTCCTGATCGTCCAGTCCCTCTCGAACTTGGTGTGCAACGCCTTCGACCCGAACTTATAGGTCAAGTCACCATCAACCACGGCTTTCGGCAGCGGCCCGCGATTCCCCGAGGCCGACGGGAACTCCAGCCCACTGCTAATCGAGGGTTCCAGCGAGACGCTCTGAACAACGACGGTTGCCGTCGCCGTCAGCACGACAACAAGGACCGCCAGCAGGATCCAGCGCACCATGGCAAGAAGACTCCGCGTTTTGCCGACCTGACTGAAGATGATCGAAAAAACGATGACGATGAGACGAGCGGCCCCTCGCACACAAAGAGGCCTCTCCTACAAAGTGGATTCTACGATCTTAAGGCCCCCCTTTGTTCGCGGTCAAGCAACGGCCCGATGTCACTCTCGATTATGAAAACCGGCCTGACGAGGGGAGTGGACAACGTCAGGCCGAGAAATCAGCACGCATCTGTTTTTCAAAAAAAAGATATCATCGCGTGAGAACTCTCAGCCGGGGCGTCGCCCCGCGACGTTAATCCCGTGGCCCTGGCCCTCGTGGTGGAACACCTGGCCGGCCGAGAGGTCGACGACATCCACGAGCCCGGCCTCGGCGAACCAGGCAAGCACCTCTTCGCGCGTGTGGCGTGAGAGATAGCGGGGAGCGTACCAGTCCAAGGTGTCGCAGACCCGGACCTCAGGGTCGGGGTGCATCGAGACCCCGAATGTGAGCAGGTGAAGAGCAACCCCGGCGCGGTTGACCAGCCGCCGCGGACTGGCCATCAAACGCCGCTTCAGGCCACCCACCGGGGCCATCAGGCGACTCAGCGTCAAGAGCCAGGAAACAGGGAGTCGAGTTGAAACGCCACGGTGAACCCGGACGACCGCCTCGAGCAGTGGGCGTTCCCGAGGGTAGACCCAAATCGCAATCCGCCCGCCAGGTTTGAGCAGTCGCGCAATCGCCAAGAAGGCCGCGCGCGGGTCGGGCGTGTGGTCGAGGACCCCCAGCGAATAGATCTGGTCGAAGCTTCCCGTTGCGAACGGAGGACGGAGCAGGTCGCCCCGGGTCAGCGCGACCCCCGGTAGGTCGGCCGTCAGGTCACGAGCGGCGCGCACCGCTTCGCTCAAGTCGAGCCCGACGGCCCGAGCCCCCAACTCCGCAGCCATCCGGAGATACCGCCCCATCCCACAGCCGGCGTCCAGGACCAACGCACCCGCCAGGTCCGCCTCCGTCAAGCCCGTCCGATTCCGGAACGTGACCCGGTCCTCTTCCGGACGGATGATCCGAAACCGATTCCACTGGAGAGAATAGGTCGACTTCGTTCGCGATTGGTCAGTGGCCGTCATGGCATTGAGTCCGGCGGGTTGGGATCGGCCATTTGTTGAGGACCGACGAGAGGAATGAGGGAGAAAGGGGAAGCACGAAGGCTCACTTTACGAGGCGGGTTGCTTCCGCTCCCACTGCTCCTCCGCGGCGCTCCGGCGAAGGTATTGAGGTTCGAGGAACAAGGGGTCGTCGCGGCGTCCGGCCGCCCAGACGTCGCGGGCCAGAAGAATCAGCCGATCACCGTCGGGCCAACTCATCTCGGCCGGCGCCGTTCGGGCCTGCTCAGGCAAAGGCGTCTGCAAACGCTCCAGACCGGGTCCAAGCACGAGCGTCGGCACGGTCAGCCCCGCCGCCCAAACGGCCTGGGACTCGATCCGGGTCGGCAAAGTGCGGACCAGTGGTGCCTCGGGTCCGGGTCGGGCGAAGTTGGCCACATAGAGATCACCGCGCTGGGCATCGGCGATGACCGAGACAAAAAGTTCCTCTCCCGGCGCGTTGCGCGCGATGATCTCAAGGCTGTCCAGCCCGACGAGCGGTTTGCCCGTCGTATAGGCGAGGGTCTTGGCCGCGGTCAGGCCGATCCGAAGACCGGTGTACGATCCCGGCCCCAGGCCGACGGCGAATCCGTCGAGGTCGGCCACGGTCAAATTCGCCTCGCGGAGTAACTCGCGGATGACAGGAATCAGGTTCCGCCCATGCCGTTGATCGGGGTCGGGTGCCGCGACGCAGACCACTCCATCCGTGGTCGCAACCACTACGGCAGCACGGTTTGTCGAAGTATCGAGGGCCAGGAGGTTCAAGCGACTACAGACTCCTTAATAGACGAACCTTGGCGGAGCGATTCCGTAAAGAGGAACACAGGGGTGGGCTTGACCTTGACCCCCGCCCTAAGACCGATCTATCCTACAGAAAGATTGTGGGGCACCATGGCCTAGTTTTCCAGGGTCCGGAATACGGCCGTGGACGTCTTCGGAGGTTCCTTCCGGTGCGTCGTGCTTTGATTAGCGATATCCACGGGAACCTCGAAGCCCTGGAGGTTGTCCTCGACGACATCAAGTCGCAGGGGATCACCGAGATTTTCTGCCTGGGCGATATCATCGGCTATGGCCCCAATCCCCGCGAGTGCATCGATCGGGTGATGGAAAATTGCCGGGTGACACTCCTTGGCAACCACGACCAAGGGGCGATGTTCGACCCCGATGGCTTCAACATCGGCGCCGAACGGGCGATCTTCTGGACCCGTGAGCAGCTCGAAAGCTCCAGCGACCGCGAGAACAACGAGCGCCGCTGGGAATTCCTGGGCGAACTCCCCCGGACATTCCGCTCCGATCCCTTTCTGTTCGTCCATGGATCGCCGCGCAACCCGTTGAGCGAATACATCTTTCCCGAAGACATTTATAACCATCGCAAGATGGAGCGGCTCTTCCAGTTGGTGGATCGCTACTGCTTCCAGGGGCACACCCACGTCCCAGGGGTCTTCACCGAGGGCTTCCAGTTCTATGCCCCCGAGGAGATCGATAACGAGTACACCATGGGCGATGGCAAGCTGATGATCAACGTCGGCTCAGTCGGTCAGCCGCGAGACGGCGACCCGCGCGCCTGCTACGTGGTCCTCGACGACGGCAAGCCCGCCTCGGCGGCCAATGGCACGGCGGCCTCAGCCGACGTTCCAGCCTCGGCCGACGCCCCAGCCCCGGCTGGTTCTACGGACGCGGCCGGCCCGATCCGGGTCAGCTTTCGCCGCCTCGCCTACGACTTCGAATCCACCATCCGAAAGATTTACTCCATCTCCGAACTCGAACCGTTCCTGGGCGACAGGCTCCGACAAGGACGCTGACCGGGCGAGCGACGGATTAACCGACGGACTCCGACTGTCCAACGCGCCGGCGCGCCCGCCTGTCAACCCCTCCCCATTCGATTGAAACACTGCACGTCCCAAAGGTTTACTCCACGATGAGTAATGAGAAGCGGCTTGTCCTGTTCATGATGCTCACCTTCTTGTCGTTTCTGGCAATCCAGTACGTAATGGAAGCGACAGGGCTGGCCCCACCCCCCAAAAAGCCCCAACAAGTCCAGGCCAAGCTCGATCCCGCGAAGACCAATCTGGCCGACGCAACCAAACCTGGGACGGATCAAGCGAAAGAGCCGAAAAAAGAAGAGCAGGGGACCGACGCGGCCAAGCCCGCCAAAGAGGCCAAACCCGCAACGCCCCAGGTGGCTGCCGTCCCCGCCTCAGAGATGATTCTCGGTTCGGCGGACGATAAGACGCCCGAGGCTTATCATCTGGAAGTGCGGCTCAAGCAACGGGGAGCGGGGGTCACCTCCATCAAGTCGTCCCAGTTCGATGCCGAGCTGGATACGGCGAACCCGAGGCGAAAACAACCGCGACGACCGCTCGAACTGCTCATCGATAAAGCCAATACCCTCCCCTCGTTCGCGTTAACCGTGCGCTCGGCCAAAGAGGCCAAGTTGGCCGCGACCGAAGAACTCGACGAGAACCCCGAGGGCGATCTCCCCGCCGCACGTCGCGCAACGGAAGCGCCGCTGGCTGAGACCCTCTGGGAGGTCGTCCGCGACGACCAGGGACGCGCGGTTCGGCCGATCACCAAGCTCAATCCACTCACGAAGGCAAAGGTCGACGGCCAGGAGATCCTCTTCCGCACCACCGCCGACGACCCGGCCGTGACGGTGACGAAGCGGTTCCGCCTCTTCAAGGGCGAGGACGCGTTCTCGCTGACGACCGAATTCGAGAGCCCGGAGAAAGAACAGGAGATCGTCTACCGACTGTTCGGCCCGCACGGGATCCCGATCGAAGGGGAATGGTACACCAGCACGTTCCGCGACATCTTCTTCGGCCAAAAGGGGAGTAAGCCCACCAATATCGTGACCCGCGCGGCTCAGGATATTGCCAAGGCGGGGGCCGCCAAGTTCGACAATACCACCCTGCCGTTGGCCTTCGCGGGCATCGAGAACCAGTACTTCACGATCTTCGTCGAGCCGGAAGGGGAGCCCCGGATCAGCGAGACGGTCGCCACGGTCATCGAGGCGAAACCGGACGCGGTCCAGAAGGCGGATCTCTCGTTCGAAATCCTCTCAAACCCGATCAGCGTCGGCCCCAACCATCCCGTCTCGCAGTCCTACACGATCTACGCCGGCCCGAAGACCCAGGACGCGCTGACCCCTTATGGGGCCGAAGGGTTGGTCGCCTATCGCAAATATCAGTGGTTCGGCATTCCCGGCGCCTCAACGATGGCTCGCTACGTCATCGCGCCATTGCTCGACCACATCTACGCGCTCACCAAGCAGGTTGCGGGGTTCTTCGGCGGGAAGAAGGGCAACTACGGTATCGCGATCATCCTGTTGACCCTCCTGGTCCGCATGATCATGTTCCCGCTCGGCCGCAAGCAGGCACTCGCGGCCAAGAAAATGCAGGACTTGCAGCCTCTCCTGAAAGAAATCCAGGAGAAATACAAGGATGATAAGGAGCGGCAGACCAAGGAGACCTTCGCGCTTTACAAGAAGCACGGCGTCAACCCGGTCGGCGGCTGTCTCCCCGCCCTGATCCAACTGCCGATCTTCGTCGGCCTCTGGCAGGCCTTAAATAACAGCGTCCACCTGCGGCACGCCTCGTTCCTGTACATTCAGAACCTGGCCGCGCCCGACATGCTCTTCAAGTTCCCGTTCCCGGGTGGGTTACCGCTACTCGGGGAGTATTTCAACCTCCTGCCGTTCTTGGTCGTCTCCTTGATGCTGGTACAGACCAAGCTCTTCGCGCCTCCGGCGACCACGCCCGAAGCCGAGATGCAGCAGAAGATGATGAAGTACATGATGATCTTCATGGCCTTCATGTTTTATAAGGTGCCCTCGGGCCTGGGGATCTACTTCATCACCAGCAGCCTCTGGCAGATCAGCGAGCGGCTGCTGCTCCCCAAAGTCACGCACGCAACCCCCGCGGCCGGCCAGTCCGGCGACGATAAGAATCCTCCTTCCGGCAATGGTGGCAAAGGTGGGCCCGGCGGTGGTGGGCGAGGGGGCAACGGCCCCGCCAAGCCTCCCGGCAAGCTCGCTCAGCTCTGGGAAAAGGTCATGGATGAGGCCACCAAAGACCCAACCTACCGCAAACTCGTCTCTGAGAAAGACCGCCTCGAGAAGGATCAGAAGGACAAGGACAAAGGCAAGCCCCGAGCCAAGCCCGGCGGGCGCCGGCGTTAAAGGCCTCTGGCCGACAATCACAAGGCGAGCAGGGAGCGGATCACGCTCCCTGCCTTCGTTTCTTGAAAAGCGAATACAGAAGATGGTGAGCCGTGCCCACCACGGGAATCGGCGAGCCGGCAAGGCATTGCAAGAGTGAGCACTCTCGACCTGACCGACACGATCGCGGCGGTGGCAAGTCCGCCTGGCCCCGGGTTCCGCGGCCTGATCCGGCTGACCGGCCCTGACGCTTTCTCGATTGCCCTGGGGCGGTTTTCTGCCGACGACGATAGGCTTCTTCCCCGACTTCCCGAGCGCCGAAGCGGCCGACTGACCGTGACAGGCCTTCGGCCAATGCTCCCGGCGGCGATCGCCCTCTGGCCGGGTCCTCGCACCTACACCGGGCAGCCCTTGGCTGAAATCCACACGGTCGGCTCGCCTCCTTTGGTCAACCTGGTTCTGGCCGACTGCCTGGCCCAAGGCGCAAGGCACGCCGAACCGGGAGAATTCACCCTCCGCGCATTCCTTTCGGGCCGGATCGACCTGACCCGCGCCGAGGCGGTGCTCGGGGTCATCGACGCCCAGACCCCCGCCCAACTCGACACTGCACTCCGACAACTGGCCGGCGGCCTGGCCGGCCCGATCACTGCGCTCCGCGATCGCCTGCTCGACGTCCTGGCCCACCTCGAGGCGAACCTCGACTTCGCCGAGGAGTCCGACGTCGACCCACTCGGCCGCGCCGTCCTGGCCGACGACCTGGCCCGCGAAGGTGCCGAGATGATCGCCCTGGCCAAACGGCTCCAAGGGCGAGACCGGGCCGACGGCCATCCTCGCGTCGTGCTGGCCGGCCCTCCCAACGCGGGCAAGAGCCGCCTATTCAACGCGCTTCTCGGCCAGGCCCATGCGATCGTATCCCCCCAGGCGGGAACCACGCGCGACTACCTCTCGGCCCTCTGCGAATGCGATGGCCTCACGGTCGAGCTCGTCGACACCGCAGGCGTCGAGCCAGCATCCGGCCCGATCGAGGGCCAAGCCCAATCCTTCGGCGCCGATCAGGCGGCCCGCGCCGACCTCCTCATCGACTGCCGCTCGAGCGACACCACGACCGCCCCGTCGTGGCCGATCGCGCCTGACCGTCCCCGACTGCTCGTCCGGACCAAGTCGGATATCGACCCATCTCTCGACGATCCCGAATTCCTGGCCACCAGCGCTGCGACCGGTGCGGGCCTCGACGAGCTCCGCCGCGCCGTGAGCGCCGCCCTACGCTCCCAGGCAGCCGATGGCGACCTCCCCGCCAGCACCGGCGCCCGCTGCCGCGAAAGCCTCGAGCGAGCCGGCCAGGCCCTCCGGTCGGCGGCCGACACGATTCTCTTAAACGGAGGAGACGAACTCGTCGCCATCGATCTCCGCCAGGCAGTCGACGAACTCGGAAAAGTCGTCGGCGCCGTCGTCACCGACGACATCCTCGACCGCATCTTCCGCCGATTCTGCATTGGCAAATAGAATATCTCATCATCAAGAAAGCAGATTTTAACCACGAATGACACAAATAACACGAATAGGAAATTCAGATGCCAGATATCATTTACAAGGAAGAATCCTACGAAATTATTGGGGCTTGCTTCGACGTCTCTAATGAAATGGGTTGCGGCTTCTTGGAGGTCGTCTACCAGGAATGTCTCGAAATCGAGTTTGAGCGACGCGGCGTCACCTACTGTCGACAAGTCGAGTTGCCATTGAGCTACAAAGGTCGGTTACTTACCAAAAAATATCAACCGGATTTTGTTTGCTTCGACAAAATCATCGTCGAAATTAAAGCGGCGAAGGAAATCGCCGACGAACACCGAGCGCAAGTTCATAATTACCTCAAGGCAACAGGCTATAAGCTCGGCTTATTGATCAATTTCGGCCATTACCCCAAACTGCAATCAGAACGAATCATCCGTTGAGGATTTTTTATCACCGACAATAATTAACTGTTTTTTCATAAACAAAAAAATTTCACTTATTTAACTATTTTCTTAATTCGTGTCATTTGTGTCATTCGTGGTTAAATGATTTTTTGAACCAATGTTTCCCAGGTTCACCTTTAGCGACCCGCGCCCGCCACAACAATCCGCATATACAGATTATTGAAACGGGCGTTGATCGCACGGGACTCCGACGAGGGGTCGCGGTGCTTTGGTCACATCGTCCGGTCGACGGCCTCGGCGACGCGGCGGCACATCGCCATCATTTGGCCGAAGGAGGTGGGGGTGATCGTCTGGGAACCGTCGCTGACCGCATGCTCGGGGTCGTCGTGAACCTCGACGATCAGAGCGTCGGCCCCGGCCGCAATGGCCGCCTTGCACATCGGGGTGACCAACCGCGCTTTGCCCGTGCCGTGCGAAGGGTCGACCACCACCGGCAGATGGCTCTTTTCCTGGAGGTAGGGGACTGTCGCCAGGGGGAGCGTGAACCGCGTGTGCTCTTCGTAGGTGCGGATTCCGCGCTCGCAGAGCATGACGTGGGGGTTGCCCCGATCGAGGATGTATTCGGCCGCGAGAAGGAACTCTTCGATCGTCGCACTCATGCCCCGCTTGAGCATGGTGGGCTTGCCCGAGTCTCCCACAGCCTGAAGGAGTTGGTAATTCTGCATGTTACGGGCGCCGATCTGGAGGACGTCGGCGTACTTGGCAACTAACGGTACATGTTCAGGAGCCATGACCTCGGTGACGATCGCCAGGCCGGTCTCCTGGCGGGCGGTCGCCAGCATCTTGAGGCCGTCTTCCTTGTGCCCCTGGAAGCTGTACGGACTCGTCCTCGGCTTGAACGCACCACCACGCAGGCCGGTCGCCCCCAGTTCTTTGAGTTGTCTCGCCAGTCCGACGATTTGCTCCTCGCTCTCGACGGAGCAGGGGCCCGCGATCACCGCGACCCGCGTCCCACCGATCACCAGGTCCAGCGCCCGCACCACGGTCCGCTCGCTCTTCAGCTCCGACGAGGCCCGCTTATAAGGCGCCATGATCGGCAAGACCTTCTCGACTCCCGGGCCCGACTCCAATACCTCGGTGAGCCCCGACCGCTCCTCGCCCAGCGCGGCGATGACCGTTTGGTGCGTCCCCTTGATGACCTGGGGAGTCAGACCCAGCGAGGTGATCTGCGAAACCATATGGTCCGTCTGCTCGGCTGTCGCGTCCGATTTCATGACGACAATCACGGTATACCCGCCCTCAGAAAAGAAAGGAGAAGTCTTGAAGTCGTTCTCGACTCGATTGCCCCCTTTGCAAACCGCAAAGGCACGGGCGATCCCAACGCGCACAAAAAAAAGGACCCCGAGACCATATTTCAGGTCCCGGGGCCCTTGGGGTGACTTTTGACTGGCAAATCAGAAGACGATTAAATACCGCCCTCGGCCCGGCGACCTGATGTTGTGGAACCCGTAAACACGGGATACCACCACCAGCTGCGGTAGGAAAAGAGGCCGAGGATCGCGGTCAACCGGTTCAAGCTCGTCGAGCTCCAAACTGTTTTGCAAGTCTTTATGGACAAAGCGACCAGGTCCGAACAAGTTCGGACCTGGCCAGACTATCAATCGGAAAGGTGCGGCTTGCCCGACGGGCAACCCGTCGGCTGCCGTTAGGCGAGCCGCCTCTGGTTATCACTACACACTATAGTCACCTCCTTTACGAAAAGCCTCCCCGGTCTCGCGGGAGTCCAGCCTCGGGCGAGAGCGAGCTCTTGCCAGTCGTACCACGCTCGTACGACCCGTAAGTCAGCCTGGTTGTGTGTCCCCGGCTGACACTTCCACTATATCAACGGAAACGCGTCAATCAACTCTTCGACCCTTATTTTTCTCGATTTTCCAGCGTTTCCACCGGTTCGTCCACGCCTTCTCGCGCGTCTTTGGCAAGCGTGTCGAGGAGCTGGCGGCAGCGTTCCGCAAGCTGCTCGAGTCGCGGATCGCCCGCGCCGACGAGGTCGACGGTCGATCGGTAATACCAGAGCACGTCCGCGCGGGGAGCATTGAACATGGACCAGACCGAACGCCCCTCCTCGAGGTCGCAAGCAATGCTCAAGAGGTTATGCAGCTTGTCGGCCAGGATGACCGCCCTCACTTCGAGCGGAGCGCCAACCAACGCCTTGAGGTGATCGCGTTTGCGATCGATCCAAGGGCGTTTCCGCCCGTCTCCGTCGGTCTTGATCTCCGAGCAAGCCTCGACCGTCTTGGCCACCTCGTCCCCAAACCGCTCACGAACCTGGTCGAGGGTCGTCTCGGTATCCTCGACCACGTCATGGAGCAGACCGGCAATGACGACGGCCTCATCGAATCCGATCCGGTCGAGAATCATCGCCACAGCCACGACATGTTCGAAATAAGGAGTCTTCTCCCCCTTGCGAAACTGCCCGTCGTGAGCCACCGCCCCCCACCGCAGGGCTCGCTCCAGGGTGAATGACATCAGTTCGTGGTCTCGAGACGCCGCCATAAATTTCCAACCTCTTCACATCCTGATTGATTGCCTGCAGTACGGCCTGGCTTCAAACACGGAAAGCACGCCGCCCTCGAGCCGAGGATGGCGTGCTTTCATAAGATTGACCGAAAGTCAGCGCGGAACCAAACCGCAATTTTAGCAATGCGAGTGGCTGATCTCGCGAAGGAATCGGCGAACCTGTCGCGCAACTTCCTCGCGGTGCGAGAGGAAGGCAATGTGCCCGGCCCCCTCAAGGGTCGCATAGCGGGCCCCTGCGATGTCAGCCGCCAAGGCGCGCTGGCGAGACGGCGGAACGATCGAGTCGCGCGTCCCGGCCAGGACGAGGGTGGGCACGTCGATCCTCCAGAGCCGATCGGAGACATCAAACGATTCCAGGTGCCCAATCCGACGCGCCATCACGCCCTGGTCAGTCTCCCAGCACCGCTCGACCACGAAGTCGGTCAAGGGGCCCGGTTCCGGCTTCCCGCCATGCAGCAGGTTGAAGAACTGGTTCAAAAAGCCGTTGTCGGTGGGAAGAGGGAAGCGCTCGAGGACGCGCCGGGCGATCGTCGTGCCCAGGTTCGTCCGAAACTTCGGCACGACCCCTTGCAAGATCAAGGCCCCGATCCGATGCGGTTGCTCGACGGCCAACTCGAGGGCAATCGCCCCGCCGAACGAGACGCCGAACAGCGACGGCCGCTCAAGGCCAAGCTGCTCGATCAATTGCGAGAGGTCTGCGGCGTGATCGCTCAACCCGCTCACGCAGGAATTCCCCATCGGGAAGCGATCCCCACGCAGCCCCGGAATCGTGACCTGGTAGTGCCGCGCCAATTGAGACGCGAGCGGAGCCAGAAGCTTCCAACCACCCGCCAGACCCGGTACCAAAACCAGTGGATCCCCTTGGCCCATCTGGACCACATCAACCCACTCGCCGTTGATCCGGATTTGGTGCTGCCTCGCCTCATCGATCTGGGACGAGAAGAGCCACCCACCACGATGCCTTGCTGCAATCCGCATCAGACCTCCTCGACTCCGGCTCAAATCTCAGGAGTTGATTGACTCTCGCAATGCCGGTTCGACGCGGTCCTCAATAGGCAGGTTGCGTACCAGAACGAATTCGTCGCCACAAATCGCGAAAACTCGCGGTTTCGACACCCTCTCAACGATTTCATCAGTGCACAAAAGGCCACGCCAGCGATAGCGACTGGCGAATTCTCGGCGCCGAAATCCCGAGAAAGCCCCGGTTCCAAGGGGAATCAAGCCACAGCAAAACTCCTATTTTACCTAATTCACCCATGATTCGCAGAGGTCGTACTCGCCGAAACAACAACCTTTCTGAAAAGCACATACAAATCTCTCTGTTTACCAAAAACACCCAAATCTTCGCCAATTCTCGCTATCGACACTAGATTGACGAAAATTCGCCAGCGAATTCCTTGTGTTTCGGCGCCGATCCGCTAGGGTTGAGGAACTAAGAGTTGCACCAAAAGAAGTTTGTCTGGGCGGGCCTCCTCCATGGATCTTCCTCCGTATCGATCCCCCCATCCCCAGCGCGATCCCTATCCCACGTCTTCGGATCCAAGGGCGGGGGGGGGCACACGGAAGCGTGGTCCTCAGCGGGCGATCTTGATGGGCTTCGGCCTGGTCGTCCTGCTCTACTCCAGCGCGGTCTTCTTTCTCGTCGCCTACATGGGGGACATCGGGGTCCGCTGCATGTTCGGCGTGGAGTTGAAGGAGGACGTACCGGCCTCCTACACCTGGACTCCGGAACGACCCGTCAAGAAAGACACCCTGCTGGAGATCGCGGGGGTTCCGATCACCAATTACACCGATTACACCCGGGCGATTCGCGGCCTGACCGATCGAGTTCACCAGCGGGTCGAAGTCAAGTGGAAGGACCAGCGCGGACAGGTGAAATCGGCGGAGGCGTTGGTGGGCTATCGTCCCCCGAAGACTTACCTCTGGTCGTGGGTCTGGTTCCTCCAGGAGATGGTCATCTTCGCTGTGGGAGCGCGAGTGTTCTGGAAGCGTCCCCACGACGACTCGGCCCGGCTCTTCTTCTGGCTCTGCGTCATGACGGTGGGGGCCTACATGGGAGGCTACCACTGGACCGAGATCGTGGTCGAACCCATTTTGATCTGGGCGTTCGCGATGTTCGCGGTCTTTGTCCCGGTGGTCAGCCTCCATTTCTACCTGGTCTTCCCTCGGCTCAACCCCGTGTTCGCCAGGTATCGGCGTCTGGTACTGGCGACGCTCTACGGGGTTCCCTCAGCCTATCTCTGCGCTCTCTGGGGGAGCATGTTCTGGGCCCGCTGGCTGGGGGGACACGACGGTGGCGAGCGGGTCTTGTCCGCCCTGCGGTTGGTCAAAATCCTGGCGATCGGCTACATCGGCGTGGCGAGCGTGACTTACGGGATCTGCATTCTCTGCCTGATCACAAGCTTCCGCTGCGCGCGAACTCGGGCCGAGCGGCACCAGGTGCAATGGATCGCCCTGGCAGCGGTGCTCGCGAGTTTGCTGATTGCTTATCTGCTCCGTCAGGCCTGGTTCGACCCCTCGACTCTGGGGCGCGACAGCGCGGCCTGGCCAATGTTCGGGGTCTCACTCCTCTTCTCGGTGGCCTACACCCTGAGCATCACCCGGTACAAGCTGATGCAGGTCGAGGAGATCGTCAATCGGAGCGTGGTCTACTTCGCCATCAGCGTTTCGGCGGGCTTGCTCTATTCCTGCGTGCTGTTGGTCGGAGGGGCCATCATCGGCGAGCAGCTTCTCTCGGCCAACCAAACATGGCGTGGAGCGATGGTGGCCGGCCTCTCGGTGATCGTGGTCCTGATTCTCTCGGAACTCGCCCGGGAGCGATTCCAGAAAGCGATCGACCGGCGGTTTTATCGCGAGAAATACAAATTCGACCAGGCGATGCGGAAGATGCGGGTGGCGGTAGGAAGCCTCGTGGACCGAGCCACCTTGGGGCGCAGGTTGCTGGAAGCCGCCGCCGAAGTTTTGCATCTCGAGTGGGGTGCGATTTATCTGAATGAGTCACCAGGGGGGGCATTTCATCTCGTGGCCAGCCAGGGGGTGACCCCTGACGAGACAAAGCTCGGGTCGAGCAACCCCCTGGTGGAGCGGCTTCGCACCACACCTTCCATCCGCGTGCCACACGCGGTGTCACTCTCGACGGCCTCCGACCCCGCGACCGACGCGATGATTGCGCTCGGGGGCGAGGCCGCCCATTCGCTGGGGGCCGACGGCAACCTGGCAGGGGTCCTCGTCCTCGGACCGAAGCGAAGCGGAATGCCTTATGAGGACGAAGAGATCGCCTTCCTTGGAGCACTCAGCTCGGTCGCCACCCTGACGCTGCACTCGGCCGGCATCCAGCAGACCCTGGAAGCACTCAATCAGGAGTTGCGCGACAAGGTCGATAAGATCACCGAGCAGCAACGGCGGATCCTGATCCTTCAGGACCAGCTCATGGATCGAGGCGAGACCCCACTGCAACTCGAGCGGCCGGCCGAGCAGCCCCAAGTCTTTGACAGCATTAAAGGCTCAGGGCCCGCGGTCAAACGAATGATCGAGCTCGCCCGCAAGGTGGCGGCCAGTTCGTCGGCCGTCCTGATCCGAGGCGAGAGTGGCACCGGTAAGGAGGTCCTGGCCGAAGCGATCCACGCCTCCAGCCCTCGGGCTTCGAGACCGTTCGTCAAGGTCCACTGCGCGGCCCTGTCGCAGAGCCTGCTGGAGAGTGAACTTTTCGGCCACGTCAAAGGGGCCTACACCGGCGCTGATCGCGATCGCGTGGGCCGGTTCGAGCAGGCCAACGGCGGCACGCTCTTCCTTGATGAGATTGGAGACATCAATCTCGAGGTCCAGACCAAGCTGCTCCGCGTCCTTCAGGAGATGTCTTTCGAGCGCGTGGGAAGTTCGCAGCCGGTGACGGTCGACGTCCGGATCCTGGCCGCCACCCACCAAGACCTCGAATCCTTGATTCGCACGGGCCGGTTCCGCGAGGATTTATACTACCGGCTCAACGTGATTCCACTCCGCACCCCCTCGCTTCGGGAGCGCAAGGAGGACGTTTTCGAGTTGGCGGTCTACTTCCTGGGCCGACACGCAAAGCGGATCGGCAAGGGGGTGACCCGCCTCGACGAAGAGACGGTCGAGGCGCTGGTGGCGTACGACTGGCCGGGCAACATCCGTGAACTCGAGAATGTGATCGAGCACGCGGTGGTCCTGGCTGATGGGCCGGCCGTAACCCGCGAGGATCTCCCCCTCGACCTGCTCCAACCCAGCCGGCGCAGGCCTCGGCTGGGAGCAACGGCCGCTGCCCAGGGAAGCAGGCGGCCTCAGAAAGAAGCTGTGGTCGCCACGTCATCCTCTCGATCATCGGCCTCAAACTCGAACGCGACTTGGAGCGACCCGGCTTCGACCCCGACTTCTCCCGTCGAGGACGACTGGGACGCCGAGGTGATCGCCTACGAGCGCCAGCGGTTGATCGATGCCCTGCACGAAGCCAACGGCAACAACAGCGAGGCGGCCCGTCTCCTGGGCATGCCACGGAGCACGCTTTGCAGCAAGCTCAAGAAGCACGGCTTACTCAAAAGGCGCGGCTCGTTCTGACACCTTTCGCGTGACACTGACAACACAAAAAAAACTGGCGAACGAGAAGCGGAGCGCTCGCCTCAGCAACTCACAGATCCAGGCCTCTTCATTATCTCGGCGAAGAACCGCCTCAGAGGCGAGCGAACACCCCGGCCTTTCAATTTCAATTCTTCGGCGGGAAGTATGGGATCGGCTCGGGCGCCTTGATCTGGCGGGTGACCGACGCCAGGGAAGGGGAGATCCCGTAGTCGTCGAGGTTATGGTTGTACCGCGCCTGGATCCCGGCCCCGGTATGGCGGAAGAACATGACGTTGAGAATCACCTGCCGCTGATTCGTTTCGCGGACGAGCGGGGTCGCCACAAACTGCAACGCGCTCAGGAGACCAAGAGTCCCCATCGCGATGGCCGGCTTCACCGCACCGCGACGACCGAGCCAGAAGTCGAACCCCTGCGCAGCCCCGAGATAGAGCAAGGGGAGGAAGGGAAAGATCAAGCCGGCGTTCCCGGCGAAAACGAAAAACGAAAAATACCAGGACGGTCCGACCCAGAGCAGAGCCAGGAGAGTCCCACGCCATCGTGAGGAGGAGAGCGAACCGAGACGGCGGACGACCGCAATCGAGAACGGGATCAGGCAGAGCGCTGAGGACCAGGCGAGGAAAAGGCCGTACTTGGTCCCGTTGCGGAGCAGGCCCTCGACAAGTCCTCGGCGATGAAACGAGAAGCCCTCCGCATCCCCCTCGGATTTGGCACGGACCCGCTCCAGGTAGATCTCGACCCCGCCCAGCACCCAGGCCGTACCGAAGAACCAGAAGGCGCAGGCCGTCGCAAGGATCGCGATGGCGATCAACCAGTCGCGCCACCGCGCACGCCCCAGCGCCAGGCAACCGAACCAGAGGGGCGAGCCGAACGCGAGCAGATCCGGGCGGAGGATCATCCCGATCCCGAGGGCGATGGTCGTCCCAAGGAGATCGCGGAAAGCACGACCACGAACAAACCTGAGCCCGAAATAGCCGATCGAGGGCATAACGGCGAGCCAGACCGGATAGCTCGCGATCACGGCCCCGTGCCACCAGACCAGGGGATTGCAGGCAAACGCGAACGCCGTCGCCACGGCCAACGGCCGGGAAACGATCAGCATCGCGAACAAATAAGTGAACGCAACGCCGACGCAGGTCAGCGCAATATTCACAGCCAGGTAGGCGTGGATCGGATTCGCCAAAAAGAGATTGGCCAGCTTACCCAACAGGACATAGCCGATGTTGCCGGGCATCGGCACATCAAATGTGCGATCAAGCGTAAGCGCCTGGATGTAAAGAGGCCCATCTTTACCCATGAACGCGAAGTTATGGAGATAAGGAAGGCGCGTTGCCACAACCCCAAGGCCCAGGAGAGCCACGATCAGGACGTCTCGTCCCGCTCCGGTTGCCGCGTTCTGCTGGCGAACGTTCTCTGCCGCACTACTCATCGGTCTTGATCCAGCCTGGGAATCGCCAGGTGCGGGCATCGTCACAATCCTATCCTCCACGCCACTCCTCCATGCTGCACGCTCCTTCGTTCGGTGTGTGACGGCTCCGACCGCTTTCAAAAACAGGCCTCAATCCCCTTCCGGATTGACGTGGGATGTGATGGTAGCCCCAATTTAAGCCGCCCAGCACTCAGCGGAGGCAGTTCCTCGTAGCTCGGCCGATGGAAACGGCCCCGGACAAATCCCAACGGGCGAGCGGGCCGCCCGGGCCTCGGGAAGCTCGCTCCAAGGGGTTGCCAGCCTGTTCCCAAACGGGCCGGGCTTCAGCACGAGCCAGGCCGATCGGCCTCCGTCGAAAGTCGGAGGCCGACGGAACGAACGGACCTCATGGCTTCGAGGGCTCGGCGTCTTGCCCCTTGACCAGCTTCATGCTTGTGGTCGTCTCGTTCCCTTGAATGATTTGATTCTCCTGCTCCCCCACTTTCAGCTTGAACACCATCTCAAGCTTCTCGCTGACGGTGGATTCGGCAACTCGGCCAACCGCGTTGTCGAAGAAGAAGCTTCCCTTACCCTCTTGAGACTGAACCTTCATATCGAGATTATTGCCAGGCGCAAGCTGGATGTCGACCTTCGTGACCAAATCGATCCGCTCGACCTTCTTCGCGTCGTTGGTCTCGGGACCTTGGTAAGTGTAGGCCTTATCGAGCGTCATCGTACCGATCGGCATCGTGATCTTCGACTCCCGGGTCCAGCTCTTCCCCTTCTCAATATCCTCCTTGGGGACGGCGAGGCTCGACTCGACGACCATGTTCTTCATCCCCTCTTCGGAGAACATCCCCGCGTTCCCCCCGAGCGACCCGGACTTCTTGATCGACTCGAGCACCTTCTCGGGGACTTTGACGTCACTCATTTCGCCTTGCTCGTTCATCTTGAAGGAGAACTCCGCGCCGACCAGGGCCCTCAACAAGGGAACAAGCCCCGCCGCAACCGCTCCCTCAGGGTCTTTGACTTCCTTCGAGTCGAACTCGAAGGGCCCGAACGCCGATTCGATCTTGGTGCGGATGCGAGTGACCTTCTGCGTCAAGTGGGTCAAGCCATCGGCGCCGATCTCCTTGACGACCCACTCCATGTCGATCGTCTGGGACATCGTCGACTTGATGTCTTGAGGCCCCCCTTTGACCGACGTGACCGTCTTCTGATCCATCGCGTAGTGGAGCGTCTCGCCTGGCTGGAACTTCCAGCGCAAGGTCGCGGCCCGCGCAGTCGACCCAGCAAGTCCAGTAACAACCAGCAGTAGCAGCCCGACCAAGCCCCAACGCCACGCCGGTAATGGTAACACTCGCATGACTGGTCCCTTTCCGAAGAGCAAGCTTCTCGCCCGGCCGGACCTCAAGTCCTCAGCTTGGACCGGGTCCCAATTCCGCCAGCATATCCCGAAAAGGTCCCAAAATCATCCGCGCGACCTGAAGTTAGCCCCTCAGCTCGGGATTTGCCGGTCCGCAACGGGTGTGGAAAGCATGCGACCACGGAACAGCGCGCGCAATGCAAGGAAGTCGTAAACGGCATGGGCAATCATGACAACCAACAGGTTGCCGCTGAAAATCCAGACGGCACCGAGGTAGGCCCCAAGCAACCCCGCCACCAGGACATACGTCACCGTAATCGGGTGGACCAGGCCGAACAGGAGACTGGCGGCGACCAGCCCTTCCCAGGTTCCCAGCCAGTGGGCGAGAACCCCTTGGAGGACACCTCGGAAGAGCATTTCCTCTCCGACACCAGCAGCAAGGGCTACCAGGGCGAGGTCGGAGTCAGGCCGAGATCCAAACAAGGGAGTCAACTCAGCTTCGAAGAAGTGGCGGATGCGCTCGAGCGGCCTGATCGGCCACCGCATCAAGAGCTGGAACATCGCATACATCGGCAAGGCGGCGACCACACCGAGGAACGCGTCGCGGATCGACCAGGTAAAACCTTCCAGGGGGGACTGGCCCATGAGCCAGCCGATCGCCAGGGCCAAGGGCGCAAGTCCCCCTTCGAAGAGGACCGCGGCCACGACGACCGTGCCCTGATCCAAGGCGGGGCGACCGGTCGAATCCGATCTCTCTTCGTCCGTCACGATGCAGGGTCCTCTCGGTCAATCAATCAATGCCTGTCGAATCGGCGAGCTCGCCCCGCAGGACAATCACGGCCTGGCCCCCCAGGTGAACCCGAGAGCCGCTCACCCGCACGCGAACCGCACCTCCTCGCGGCGAAGCTTGATAGCCGACAAGCTCGGACTTGCCCAGGCGATCGCTCCAGTAGGGAGCCAAGGCACAGTGCGCTGAGCCGCAGACCGGGTCTTCGTCGATCCCCACACGCGGTGCGAAGAACCGGGAAACGAAGTCGAAGCCGGCCGTCGAAGCCCGAGCCGTGACGATCACGCCGCGGACCGGAATCGCCGACAGTCGCGTCATATCGGGAACAAGGCTTCGGACCACAGCTTCCGACTCGACCTCCGCCAGGCAGTCGTACTCGTTGAACGCCACCAATCGAACGGGCACATTCAACGCACGCGACAGTTCATCAACGGACCCCGTAGCGGGCCCGATCGCTCTGGCCGGAAAATCGAGCTCGATCCATTTTCCCTCGCGCTTCGCGGTTAGGAGTCCGCTTCGCGTCTGAAACCGCGCGACCGCCTCGGGCGGGAGAAATCCCTCTTCCCACAACACATGGGCCGTGGCCAAGGTCGCATGCCCGCAAAGGTCGACCTCTACGGTCGGCGTGAACCAGCGAAGACTGTAGCCATCCTCAACCCGATGAAGGAAGGCCGTTTCGGAGAGGTTCATCTCCAACGCGACATTCTGCATCCAGCGCTCGTCGCGTGGGGAGGACATCACACAAACCGCAGCCGGATTGCCGGCGAACGGCCGGTCGGTAAACGCATCTACCTGGACGATCTTTTGTCCCATAACCGAGATCCCTCGATGCCGGGGAGCGCAAGGCCGACATTGTATCGAACAAGGCGCGATCCCCCAAGCACGTTGACGTCAGACGGCCATTCAAGGTTCGTCCGGATCTCAGCCCGGCTCAAATTTCAAGGCAAAGGTTCTCGACGCGAACCCGACGAGAACCGTGCCCCCCGCTTGGGAAGCGGGATGAGTCAGCATTATTTGAGGCATTCTGTTCGCGATTAGCCGGACCGTTACAAGTCACAGCATTCCGTAAAAATAAAAATCCGCAAATATTTTCACAATTACAAAATACAACCACTGCCCAGATTGCAGCCCAAACCAATCATTACCATGCTCCGCATCATTTACAAAAAAACATATTCAGCAAAATTTTACAAAACAAAACCATGCTGTTCACGTTCTGCAAATTGTCCTTTCCAGAGTTGCGGAGTGCCTGGATCGTTGACTCTCGGTTCTCGTCACCGGCCGAATCCACTTCCAAGGCCGTGACGTTCGTTCAAACGTCTGTAAAAAAAGACCGAGCCGAGACCTTGCCCCAAGGTCTCGACCCGGCTCAACGGAGGTCTCCAGTCGTACTCGGATACCGGCTCACTTGGAGAAGGTGAGTCCCGGCGTTTCCGGTCCGTCGCCAACCACGTGGAAGGTGATGTGGGTGGGATCGCTCCAGCTCACCCGACCGACCAGCGCCGGGCCGTTCTCCTGGGCGAGGGTGAGGATTCCATCGCCAAAGGTGGACGTCCCGCCAAACTGCCGATTCTGTCCCTTCTGAGCGACGTTCCATTGGAACACCCCGCCGGGATTGATCGTCAGGTTGATGGCCGTGTCCGTTGTCGGAGCGGCCTTCCAGGTGCCTTCGATGGTCGCCCCCGCGGGAGGAGTCGTATCGACAAGCGCGGGCTGATTGGCCGGCTGCGCAGCGTCATCCTTGGCATTCGACGGTGCGAGCTGCGCGAGCAATTGCGTGGAGAGCTTGTCGTCCGGCTTGAGTTGGATCACTTGCCGGAGCATGCCGACGGCCGCATCGTTGTGCCCCGCCGCCAGGTACTGATAGGCGAGGACGAAGCGGCCCGAGGCCGAGTCTCGGTGTTGGCCACAGTAGGCCTCCAAGGCACGAAGTTGCGTGGTGTAGACGTCGATACCGGGGTAGAGGCTGATGAGCGTGGTCCAGTCCCAGCCGGGCCCGACCGAGAGCACGGCGTAAAGCGGGGCCGCGGCCTCGTCGTATCGCCCGAGCGCGAACAGAACCAGGCCACGGAACTCGTGCAAGGCGGAATCGTTGGGCATCGTCGCAAGCGCCTGGTCCGTCAAGGTGAGCGCCTGGGCGTAGTCCCCCTTCATGAAAAAGGCCCGCGCATCGTCGAAGAGCTGGACCGCCTGATCGGTCACCGATTGCGCGGGGGCCGCACTCGTCGTGTCGATCGGCTGGGCGTAGTCGTACACGGGCTGATCGACCACCCCCGGTGACGCGATGTAGTACGGGTTGGAGTAGGGCATGTACCCCCAGTTGTAGAGCGATGAGCCGAAACCCCAAGGCGAGAGCCCCCATCCCAGCCCCAGCCCCGCTCCGAACCCCCAGGCACCACCGCCCCAGTAGCCGCCTCGCCAGCCCCAGGCGTTCGAATTGTGCCCGTTCCAATAGCCGTGCACCCACCCGTTGTGGTAGCCGGAGTAGGCATTGTTCCAGCGTGAGCCATTCCCCCAATGCGAATTATTCACATTCACATTGTTGATGCGGTTAATGTTCCCGCTATTGTTATTGATCCGATTGATGTTTCCGGAATTGACACCGATGTTTGTGCGATTGCTGTTCGTGAAATTGGCGCGGTTGCCGCCATCGAACGAACGGTTGATCCCGGTGTTGATGTTTCGGTCGCCAATTCCGACGTTGGTGCGGTTGCCGACGCCGAAGCGGTTGTCACCCCCGAAGCCCGCTCGACCGCCGTAACCGCCCCCGTAACTGCCAGTGCCACCAAAGCCGCCGCCACGGTAGCCGCCCCCCTCGAAGCCACCGCCACGGTAGCCGCCCCCTTCGAAGCCGCCGCCGCGGTAGCCTCCGCCACTAAAACCACCACCACGGTAGCCACCGCCACTAAAACCGCCACCACGGTAGCCACCGCCACTAAAACCGCCGCCGCCACCGCGGAAGCCGCCGCCGCCGCCTCGGCCACCTCCGCCAAAGCCGCGGGCCCCGGCGGGTTGCTCAACAACGTGCAAGGCGAGAACTAAGGTCAACGCAATCAAGGTGGTTCGCTTGGTGCTCATCGTTTGTCCCTCGCCGGAGTTGTAGACGGGGCTGCCTTCTCGCCCTCCTGAGTCCCGGGGGCGGGAGGGATTTTGACCATGAGAAACGACATCTCCTCCGGGAGCGCCTCGCCACCGACGACCCGATCGATCGACGCCCAGCGCACGCGGTTCGGCGTCTCCAAGACGATGACACGCGTGGCAGAGGACGTGCGACCGTCGGGCAAAACCCCCGCGTGTTTCACGACCCAGTTCTTCTCGCCGGCTCGTGCCCAGAGCCCTTCGCTGTGTCCCCCTTCGGAGTCGAATTCCCAGGACTTGAAACGCTCTGTCAGCGGATCCCAGCCAATCCGTTGCGTAATGCTTGTGGCGGTCGCTCCCTGAACCTGCACCGTGATGTCGCGGAGTAGGAAATTCTCGTCCTTCGACCAGTGACACTTGGTCCGTACAATGGAGTCGGAGCCCTCATCAGTCCATTCACCGAGCATCCACTCGAGTTCTTTCAGCCGGTCGTGCGGTCGAACCACGAGATCTTTCGCTTCGCGAACGCTGTCCATATACCAGCGCCCGTCCTGCTTGATGTGAATCACAAGGTGCCGGCGGGACACCGGAGCGCCACCGGCCGGGGTCACCGTGTTCCGCCCCTCTTCCAGGGCCACGTCAGGGCTGATGAAGCGAAGCGAGTCGATCGCCAATGCAATCTTGTCGCCCGGCTCCTCCTTGAATGTGGCGGCGAGAGCCTGCTCGATCGCCTCCCGGCCGCGGATCCGGACTCCATCGCCATCAATCACATCCGCGTTCTTCGAGAACTGTTCAGCCAAGGCATGAGCATCCCCCGCGTTATACGCCCGCGTGAACGCCTCGGCCGACGTACGAATCGCTTGCTCGTCGGCCGATTGGGCTTTCGAGTCCGACTCGACCCCGGACGAAGCAGGTTTCGGACCTTGGTCGTCGCCAAAGGCAGGAGCGACGACAAATGCCGCCGCCCCAAGGATGGCCACCGCATACCTCATGATCCTGTAGCTCCTGACCGGAAACGATGGGTTCGATTGGGTACGAAACTTATCGGCGGAATCAGTCGCTCTAAAAGGCTACAACCTCTATTGTAAGCTGGCCTGAACCGGATTCCGCCAACTATTTATAGGACATGGAACGGACGTCGCCCCGGCACGAGGACGGTGGAGCAAAAGTCGTTCCCGGAAGCTCCCGTCGGGCCTTCCCCAGTCGCTCACTTTTCGGATACGCTATCGGGCATGGCACCCTCAAAGACACCCACAGCAGATCCCCAGGTGCAGGTCAGGCCTCGCGTCAAGGTCTGGTTCGAAGCGGAAGGGGGATACAGCTTTGGCTTCGGCCTGATCGCCATCCTCCAGGCCGTCGACCGCGCGGGGTCGATCAAGCAGGCGGCCAGCGAGCTCGGCCAGAGCTACCGCCACATCTGGGGGCGGATCAAGGCCGCCGAGCAGGCCCTGGCCCACCCCCTGGTCGAGACCCAGGTCGGCGGTCAAGGCTCGAATCGAAGCGGCCTGACCGAGTCCGCCCGACGGCTCATCACCGACTTCCTCACCATGCGAGATCGCATGTTCCAGGTCATGGAAGACGAGTTCGCGCCGCCGCCAGAGCCCGATCAAGGCCCGACACCGCCCCCGCACAGCCCAGCGCTCAATCCGGACCGAACGCCTTCCGTCGACGCCTGAATGATCCTCGACCTCTCCAATACACCGGTGGCCCGAACGGCCAGCGCCCCCAAAACGATCCGAACCCACGAGTATGCACCACGGGCAGCCGTAGCTCCTTCATTCCGAACCGTTCCGACACCCACTTACGGAGCACTCAACATGAAGACCCATGGATCAGCCGCCTGGCAAGGCGGGATCAAGGACGGCAAAGGCACCATCTCGACCCGGAGCGGTGCTCTCAAGGACTATCCGTACGGCTTCAGCAGTCGCTTCGAGGGCAAACCCGGCACCAATCCCGAGGAACTGATCGGCGCCGCCCACGCCGGCTGCTTCACGATGGCGCTCTCGCTGATTCTCGGCGAAGCGCAGCTCACGGCCGAACGCATGGAGACCACGGCCGAAGTCACCTTGGAGCAGGTCCCCGACGGCTTCGCCATCACGGCCGTCCATCTCACCTTGAAAGCCAAGATCCCCGGCGCCGACCAGGCAAAGTTCGAGAAACTCGCCGGCAAAGCGAAGGCCGGTTGCCCAGTATCCAAGCTTCTGAACACCAAGATCACCCTGGAGGCGACCCTGGAGAGTTGAGCTCCCGGCAAGCTCCGCGACAGCCCCAAGAACATGGGTGGCCTACCGGTCACCCGCGTCATGTGACGCGAAAGTGTCAGGTGGGCAGCGGCCCGAAGAAAATACGGCCGGGCTACGGATTTCGCTCCCTACCGAGGAATCAAGCGACGTTGAATCGACCCCTGACGAGTCAAACGGGTTCCCCGCGTCTGGCCAAGCGGGTCTTGGCCAGACTGATCGCGCCCGTGGTGATGGTAAGTCTTTTGTTGATGGCCGTTGGATCCGTGGCCGCATACCACGTGCATCGGCTCCAGCAGGACACCACGGATTTGCTGACGCGTGACGTCTCCGGCATCCGCGCGGCCGAAGAGCTTGTGATCACGATCAGCCAGATCGAGACCCATGTCGATCAGTTCCTGCTTACAGGTGATCGTCGACACCTCAACCCGATTCCGTCCCATCGTGGCGAGATCGACCGGTGGCTGGGCGAGGCCGACCGGCTGACGACG
The DNA here is from genome assembly GCF_000242455.2 of Singulisphaera acidiphila DSM 18658. GTDB lineage: Bacteria > Planctomycetota > Planctomycetia > Isosphaerales > Isosphaeraceae > Singulisphaera > Singulisphaera acidiphila. Next base: position 965,827 of record NC_019892.1, on the reverse strand, counting down.
ACGAGTGAAGAGCAATCTCTGCTGACTCAGGTCCGATCCGGGCTCGATCACTTCTGGGGAATCCTGACCGAGCAGAGAAAGGGAAAAGAAGCCGAAGTTGCGGATGAATCCACTCGTGACGCATTCGCACGACACTTCAACTCGCAAATTCTCAGCAAATCTCAAGAATATCTCGATGCCATGGAGGAAGAGGTAGAGACCGCCAGCGCCCAGAACCAGGCAATGCCAAGCCGAGTGGCCGTGGTGCTGCTCCTGCTGGGAACCTGTGGGGCGATTGCCGGCCTGCTGGCCGGTTTCGGGATCGCGCGTGGGATCAGCCGCTCGATCGCCCAGCTCAGCATCCCCATTCGGGACGCGGCGGGCAAGCTCAACGAGGTGGTCGGCCCGATCACGTTGTCGCCCGCCTGGGATATCGACAGCCTCGAAGCCGTCTTGCGGGAGATGGCCAACGAGATCGGTACGGTCGTGGCGCGGCTGGAAGTGAGCCGGCGCGAGGTGCTTCGCGGCGAACAGTTCGCGGCCCTCGGCCAGATGGCGGCCGGCCTCGCGCACGAACTCCGCAACCCGCTGACATCCATGAAAATCCTGGTCCAATCGGCCACCGAGCGAGGCGACGAGGCCGGTTTACGAGGCCGATCGCTGGAGGTCCTGCTCGAAGAAATCACCCGGCTGGAACATTCGATTCAAGGGTTCTTGAACTTCGCGAAACCGCCGGAGGTCGAAAAACGGGTCTTCGCGTTGAGCCCCGTTCTGGAACAAATCCTCGGCCTTGTCGCCACGCAGGCGGCCCTCAAGTCCATCGCGATCTCGTACGACCTGCCCGAGGCACCAACCATCATCGAGGCGGACATCGGCCATCTCCGCCAGGTGCTGCTCAACCTCCTGATCAACGCCATGGACGCCACGCCGGAAGGTGGCACAATTCAGACCCGGATCGTGCACGACATCGACAACCAGGGCCCGGAAGAGGGGGGGCGAGCCGGTAGTCCGGCCGTCGTTGGTAAAGGGACTATGCGCTGGCTCTCGATCCAGGTTCTCGACAGTGGGTGCGGATTACCGGCCGACCTGGGCGACCGGATCTTCGAACCGTTCGTGAGCACGAAAGAGACCGGCCTCGGGCTGGGGCTCTCGATCTGCAAGCGGATCGTCGAAGCCCACGGTGGCCGGATCACCGCTGCCGACCGGCCAGAGGGGGGAGCCGTCTTCACCGTGCGCCTTCCCTTCGTGGGAACCAGTCCCACACCGGCCGAACCGAACTAAACCGGACAAATCCGGTATGATGGACAAGAACGACCGGACCTGACGGAGCAAATATGGAGGCGACCGTGCCCCGGCTACTTGTGGTGGATGACGAGCCCAATGTTCTCTTCTCGCTTCAGGAGAGCTTGAAGTCGGAGACGCTCGAGGTTTTCACCGCGCGCACGGCCAAGGAAGGGATCGAGCACGTGCAGAGGCAGAGGCCCGACGCCGTGATTCTCGACGTGCGTCTGCCCGACATGTCAGGCCTGGACGCCTTTGACCGGATTCGCCAGATCGACGCGCGCCTGCCTGTGATCGTGATTACCGCGTTCGCCGCGACCGAGACGGCCATCCAGGCCATGAAGCGCGGGGCCTTCGAATACCTACTCAAGCCGCTGGACCTCGGCGTGCTCCGCACGGTCCTGGCCAAGGCCCTCGAGCAGAATCGGCTGACCCACGTCCGTGCCCTCTTCGCCGACGAGGAGGAACCGGAGGACGTGGCCGTCGACCGCATCGTCGGCCGCTCGCCCGCCATGCAGGAGGTTTACAAGGAGATCGGCCGCGCAGCCAGCCAGGACGTGACCGTGCTGATCCTCGGCGAGAGCGGGACCGGCAAGGAACTGGTCGCCCGCGCGATCTACCAGCACGGTCTCCGCAGTAAAGGGCCCTTTCTCGCGATCAATTGCGCGGCGATCCCCGAGACCTTGCTGGAAGCCGAGCTCTTCGGCCACGAGCGCGGCGCCTTCACCGGAGCCGACCGCCGACGGATCGGCAAGTTCGAGCAGGCCGACGGCGGCACGATCTTCCTCGACGAGATCGGCGACATGTCGCGCGCCACCCAGGCCAAGATGTTGCGGATCCTCCAAGACGGCCGGTTCGAACGACTCGGCAGTAGCAGCACGATCCAGGCCAACGTGCGATTGATCGCCGCCACGAACCGCGACCTGGATTCCATGATCGGCGAAGACCGGTTCCGCCAGGACCTGTACTATCGGCTCAACGTGTTCACCATCGCCTTGCCACCGCTCCGAGAACGGCGAATCGACATCCCACTCATGGTCGAACGCTTCGTCAAAATCTTCAACCGCGAGTTGGGCAAGCAGGTACGCACCATCTCACCGGAAACCATGCACCTCCTGGAATCCAGGGAGTGGCCCGGTAATGTCCGGGAACTGCAAGCCACGATCAAATATGCCCTGGTCCACGCGACGGGGGATATCCTCACCCTCGATTGCCTCCCGGCGGCCCTCCGCTCCGAGTCAGCTTCGACCCCGGCGTTCTCAATGGCCGAGACCGAGGTACTCGATATCGCTCGGCTCGTCCGCAGCCTGATCCAGGGTGGAGACCACGACCTCTACCAGAAGGTGATTTCCGCCGTCGATCGGGTCGTCCTCAAAGAGGTTCTCAACTCGGTTCACGGCAATCAGTTCCGTGCCAGCGAGTTGCTCGGGATCTCCCGCAATACGCTACGGAGCAAAATCCGAGCGGCCAAGCTCGCCATCGAAAAGCAGGTCTGGTCTGAATCTGACCACGACGGTCACTAATTGCACTCCCCTCACGGATCCATTCGGCTCCAACCGCGTCGCCGTTGCGGTTGGAGCGAATTCGCAAGCGCACGATAAGTCACGCTCAATCCAGGGGTTACGAAATCCACAACCCGCAATCACGGATTCCTTCGTTCCATGGTATGTCCCTTGCTTTCAAGTGATGGAGCCACGCGATTCTCGGGAGCACCAAACTTCCGAGAGCCCCCCCTCGCGTGGCTCTTGATACAATGGGTGTGCGATGAGTCAAGGATCATTCACGACGACGGATCGTCAGGTCGTCGCGAGTCTGACAACGCAGGTTGAGGTCAGGAGAGCGCGAGTCGTTGGAATGCGGCACGCTCGCCCTCAGGCCCTGGCATCGCCAACGAACGCGGAAACATCTTGGTTTTCGGCCTGTTCACGGTCATCTGAACCGGACGGAGTTGTCGTCACAAGGTGGCCCGCTCTGGGAAACGTCGAACGATAGCCTATCGGCAACGGAGGTTAATCCAACACGAGGTCGGTTTACCGACCCATTCGTAACGGTGGACCTGGTCGTCCGTCACGCTCAAACCCCCTATCATCTTGACAAGCCCTAATCATGCTGATTTACTGATTTTTCAACAAAGATGACTCCACCAAAAAAAATGTGCGTGACGGACGACTGATCCGCTGGATGATGTGATTGACAATGGACAGCGGCCCAGCTCGAGGCGGTTTGATTGCCGAATGAATATGGATGTTTTCAAAAACGTGGTGGCCCCGCGAAATCAGGTTCTCTGGTTGATCCTGGCCTTCCAGAGCGGTTTCATGAACGCGGGCGGCTATCTGGCGGTCCACCGCTTTGTTTCCCACATCACAGGATACGGCACGTACGTTGGCGTTGCCCTCGCCCAGAAGCAATACCTGGGCGCCTTTGAGATGGCTCTGGGGCCTCTCTTCTTTCTGGCGGGGGCGATCGTTGCCGGCTGGCTCGTTGATCGGAGGATGATCCTCGGCAAGTCGCCGAACATCGAAGGCGGGATCATCACGCTGGCCGTCTTGAATCTGATTATTTACCTCGGTGAATTCTCGGAGTATTTGGGCACGTTTGGGGAACCTCTGGTCCTCCAGCGTGACTTCCTTTTGCTCTTCATCCTTTGCTTCGCCTGCGGCCTCCAAAACGGCCTTTTCTCCGGCGCGACGAAAGGGCAGGTTCGCACCACCCACCTGACGGGGCCGATCACGGATATCGGCATCAACATCTCAAAGATCTTTACCCTTCAGCACGGTGCCCCGGAACGAGGTCAACTCACGGCCATGAACTGGCTGAGAGTCAAAATCATCGTCGCCTTCTCAAGCGGGTCGCTCATCGCCGCTCTGGTCTTCACGGAGTTGACGTACGAGGGTTTCGCGGTTCCCTGCGCGATTTCGCTCTTTCTCGTCTGGTACGTTCGCCGTCTGGTGAAGAGCCATGAACGCGAGGAAAATTCGATGGCGGACCAAACGGCCTCGCTCCTCGTCCCCACCGAACCCGTCAGCGTGCAAAACGGAGCCGAGGATCCGGCGAACGCTCGGGCAAAGACCGTAAAAACGGGCCACCAATAACGTCCCAGGTCTCCCGACGGAACATGGGGCCCGGACAAATAGGCGGGGCGAGTCCGCTTTTGCTCCCCTCAAACAGATTCGCTCGCCCGTAAGGCGAGCGGAGAGGGGGGCGGATCGCTCCCTTGTCTTGGGAATTGGCGTGCGAATCGCCCCGAAGACTGGGAGCGATCCGCTCTCCGCTCACTCAAAGTCTGTCCCGGAAGGCGAATCGCACCGGAGTGTTTGCTAATCTTCCGGGTGCCCTGCGGTTCCGTACTCGGACTCTATGCGGGAACGCCTTGGCCTGGGGTGCACGGGTTCCGAGTACGGAGCCCGTCGCACCCGAACGTCCTTCATTTCCCGGTGCAGCCTGGCCTTCCGAGACAGACACTCACCTGAACAATGAACCAAGACAGGGAACTGATGCTCCCACTCGCCTTACGGGCGAGCGAAAAGAACCAGGCGAGACAAGAGAGCAATCCGCTCTCCGTTCGCCTGGAAGAGATCCCAACGAGAAGGCCGCCCAGGCGAAGAGTCGCATGGGCGGCCTGCGTGTCGTCCGTCAGAAATCGAGCGACAGAGCAGCCGGAGGCATGGCACCTCCGGCTCTGTACGAACGGTTAACGGCTTAACGTTTGGCGGGTGGTGGCCACCTCGGCGATGCTCATGGAGTGGCGTTGAAGGCCATTGCGACGGACGATGTAGAACTGGAGCAGTTGGGACTGGGTGACCTCGGGCTGGCGCAGGATGAAGAGAATGTTGTCGGGGCGGATCGTCTCCCAGTGCCGTTCGCCGACGTTGACGCCGACCAGGATGTCCCCCTTCTGGATCTGCGCCTGAGCGCCCGGGCTACCGGGCGAGACCGCCTGAACGAAGAGGCCGCCGCGAAGCTTGGGCGAGGCGGCCACGACGTACTCGGGCGTGACCGGGGTGGTCTTCAGGCCAAGCGTCCTCCACACCTGCTCGCCGGCTTCGACGGGAGCCGAGGCGCGGGGCAGGGGCTGAAGCCCAATCGCAACCGTTTGGTCCTGCCCCTTGCGGCGGATCCGGATCGAGGCTTGCTGACCGGCACGGAAGTCGAGCAGGCCGCGCTCGATGTCAAGCGGAGTATGCACATCAAGCTCGCCCACGCGAATGACCTGGTCGCCCGCCAGGAAGCCCGCCGCCGCCGCCGGACTGTTCGGCTGCACGTCGACCAGCTCGACCTTGCGCACCGCGCTGTTCCGCGTTTCGTCGGCCACCAAGCCGTGCCAGGTTGAGGCAAGCCGGCGCGTGCTGAGCATCTCGGCCGCCACCCGCTTCACGTCGTCGATCGGCAGGGCAAAACCAATCCCTTGGGCTCCCGCTCGAACCGCGACGTTGATCCCGATCAGCTCGCCGTCGATATTGACCAACGCCCCCCCCGAGTTCCCCGGGTTGATGCAAGCGTCGGTCTGAATCAGGTTGCGGTAAACCTGCTCGTCGGACAGCGTCACGTTGCGGTTCAGAGCGCTGATGATTCCCACCGAGACGGTGTTCTCATAGCCGAACGCGTTGCCGATCGTGATGACGTCCTCCCCAACCAGAAGGTCGGCCGACGAGCCGAGAGTGATGGCGGGCAAAGGGCGGTTGGCATCGATCTTGACCATCGCCAGGTCCATCGCCTCGTCATGCTGAACCACATGCCCCGGGTAGTTCGTCCCGTCCGCAAGGTGGACCTCAATGCCCTGCACTTTATCCACGACGTGATGGTTGGTCAGGATGTAGCCGTGGCCGTCAACAATGACCCCGGTCCCCATCCCGCTCACCCTGGGGCGCTGATTCTCTTCCGCCGTGAACGGCCAGCGACTCGACGACGAAGCCTTCTTCTCGCTCGAGATACTTACAACGCTCGGCTGAACTTTCTGAACCGCCTCGACCACGGGGGTCCGGCGCGAGGAAGCACAGGCCGGACGAGGCGCTGGCCACATTAGGACCGTCAGACCTAAGAGCGCTAAACTCCAGACTCGCTCCGGTCCGCGTCGCTTCAAGAGCAGTGGCACGGTGGTGGTCCCCACTTTGGGAATAACAGGGCCAGGTCGACGGCCCAGCTCGAGCCGAGGATCCTCGTTCGTATCGATCCGGAAGCCTCGCTAACGACCGACAGGATCTCAGACCCGCTCGATACCAGGCTTCCGACTTGCTTTGGATCGGGTTACCCGAAGACCCAGCTTGAGTGCAGACGACCAGATTTAGCCTAGCTTCCCTATCTATCTTAATTTTCGGCAAATTTTTCCCATCTTATCATTCCCCACAATCAAGCCCATTTCATTGTGAACCTAGGAAATCTAAAACGATCAGGTCAGGGAATCGTAGTCGATTTGACGCGTGACAGGGTTGAGGTTCCGCGCTCTCACCGCTTCGCCCTCACAAGAGGGAAGGATCAGGTAAAAACGACCGGCAAGGAACGTGTCCTCGTTGGTTGACAGTGGGCCGGGAGGACCGTTAGGCTTGAGCGGGTCGTTCGGCACGACAGGCGCGCTGAGGGCAGGCCAGGTTCGAGGGGGTTTAATGGCGGAAAAATCATCGCGTCGAGTGGCTCTGGAGCAGAGCCTCGCCGAGGATCCGACCGACACGTTTTTGCGATACGGCCTCGCCTTGCAGTGCCTGCGTGAGGGAGACGTCGAAGAAGGGCGTCAGCGTTTGCTCGCATTGATCGCCGACCACCCCGAAGATCAGGTCGCGGCCTATCAGCAACTCGGCCAATCCTTGATGGAGTCGGGCGAGTCTGCCCGCGCCGCCGAGACGCTACGACTGGGGATCGAGAAAGCCAAAACGCGGGGCGACTGGCACGCGGCAAGCGAAATGGATGGCTTGCTCGCGCAGCTCTGAGGAATTTAAGCACGGAATGCCCCGGAGAACTCAGAGCGAAGAGTTCTGAAGAACAGCAAAAAGAATTGATTTCATGCAATTTTATTGTCACTTAAAATTTGCACTGAAATCGATCTCGTTTTCCGTGGTGTGATTCGGGTTCAATCCTCCGCGCAGTCAGCCTTGAATCGATGCAAAGCCAAGCCGCCTGCGACGGAGCCGCGATGCCCGCGACATTCACCTTTCCCAACCGAATCCTCTTTGGAACAGGTGCGCGGAGGTTGCTGACCGAAGAGTTGGCCCGTCTTGGCGTTCGCCGGCCGTTAGTCGTCACCGACCCCGGCTTGCGAACGACGGGGTTAGTGGACGACGTGCTTTCGGGGTTGGACGATCCAGTCGTCTTCGATGGAGTTCAGGCCAACCCGACCGAGGCCGACGTGCTGGCCGGCGTGGACCGCTACCACGCACAAGAGTGCGACGGACTGATCGGCCTGGGCGGAGGGAGCCCGATCGACGCGGCGAAGGCCGTCCGCCTCATGGTCACGCACCCGGGCCGCCTGGCCGACTACGACCTGACAGCCGGCGGGCTCGAACGGATCACCCCGAACCTCCCCCCGATGGCCGCGATCCCAACCACCGCCGGGACCGGCACCGAGGCAGGGCGGGGGACCCTGATCCAGCTTCCCCAGACCGGGCGCAAGACCATCGCCCTCAGCCCTCACTTATTGCCAAGCGTCGCGCTCTGCGATCCGGAACTGACCCGCGACTTGCCGCCTGCCCTGACGGCCGGAACCGGCATGGACGCCTTCACGCACTGCATTGAAAGCTACCTCTCCACCACGTATCATCCTATCTGCGATGGGATTGCGCTCGAAGGCCTGCGCCATATCTCACGAGGCCTCGAGGCCGCCGCCCGCAATGGAACGGACGAGGCGGCCCGCGAATCGTTGATGATGGGGGCACTCCTCGGCGGGATCAGCTTCACGAAGGGGCTCGGCGTAATCCACTCGCTCTCGCACGCCCTGGGATCGGAGGGGAGGGTGCATCATGGGACGCTCAACGCGATCCTGCTCCCTCATGCCTTGCGATTCAACCGCGAAGCCGCCACCCCCCGCCTGGCCGACCTTGCGGCCCGACTGGGCCTGGGGCGGAGCGGCGAGGGCCCCGAGCACTTGATCACGCTGACCGAACTGGTCCTGATCCGACTCCCCCTGCCGCGGCGACTCCGTGACCTGCCCGGCCTCCGTCACGACCGGATCGCCGAGTACGCCCGCCTGGCCATGCTCGACCACTGTCACAAAACGAACCCCCGCCCCTGTAGCCAAACCGACATGGAAGCGTTGCTCGACCGGGCTTGGTGAGGCCCGAACCACCTCCATCGCAACCTCGATTCAAGCCGAACAAACTCAGGACCTGCTCCCGATTTTCCGAGTCCGGCCCCGGGGGATGCGCCTCTAGACAGTGGTGCCTGCCGCTCCGTATCGTGAGTACAGTTCACGCATTCTGATAATTCCTCAGAGAGAAGCAGGAAAAGGATATCCGCATCAGCGTCCCAATGAGCGATCGTTTTTGGCGGCCTCGGAGAGATAAAAGTCTTATTTTCACATTTTTCGTTTCCAGCAACTTGCACACTTGGTGATGGCCGGCCGCCTCCTCGAGGCTGCAAAATGCGGACAATCCTTTTCTCGTTGCTTACTTAAGATACGATGCAAGCGATCAAGTGGCGGTCGCTCCCGGGCGTGGTAGAGGAGATCGGGATGTCAGCGTCGCGTCGCATCTTGCTGGTCGAAGATAGTTCTACCATGCGCCGAATGCTCTCGACCCTGCTCCAGGACGAGGGTTACGAAGTCGCTCTCGCCAAAGACGGTAAGGAGGGACTCGCCAAGGCTCATGAGCTCCCGCTCGTCGACCTGATTCTCACCGACTTCGAAATGCCCGAGTTGAACGGCGCCGGGCTCTGCGGCGCATTAAAGGCGGACGTCGACCTCCGCTCGATTCCCGTGCTCCTGCTCACCACCCTCTGCGAGACCGAGAACAAGGTGCTCGGGCTCGATTCCGGGGCGGACGACTACATCCAGAAGCCGAAAAGCCCCGAGGAAATCAAGGAACTATTCGCCCGGATCCGGGCCCACCTGCGGATTTCCGACCTCCGGAGCGAACTCGCCGAGCGGAACCGACTCCTCGAGGCCGCCCACAAGAAACTGAGCTTCGAACTCGACCTGGCCCGCAAGGTGCAACAGGCGATGATGCCCCGGCCTCCCCAGCCGCGCGGAGTGCTCCAGGTGGCCGTCCGATACACCCCAGCGAATCAATTAGGGGGGGACATCTATGACTTTTATCGGCTGGACAAGATGCGGTTGGGCATCCTGGTGGCCGACGTCTCCGGGCACGGCGTCAACTCAGCCATGCTCTCCGGCATGGTAAAAACGCTCGCGGCGCCCTTGTCGATCGCGGTCATGGAGCCGGGCGAACTGCTGGCCGGCCTCGACGTCGCGGGGGAACAGTTCTTCCCTGAAGGCTATTTCTGCACGGGGTTTTACCTGATCGCCGACGAGGAAACCGGGCTGCTCCGCTACGCGGGCGTGGGGCATCCCCCGGCGATCATCGTCGGCCCGAACGGGCCGCGATTGCTGATTTCAAACCCAGGCATGCTGGGAATCGGCATGGTTGACGGCACAGCCGGCAACAGCGACCGGCTCGCCCCGGGGGAATCGCTCATCATGTACACCGACGGCCTCACCGATGCGATGGATCCCAGCGACGTCCTGTTTGGTGAACAGCGTCTGACGACGGTCCTCCAGGCCCACCATGGCGCCGATCCTCTGGAAATCCTCAACCAGGTCGATCAGGCAGTGGCCATCCACACCTCTCCCGGCCGCGCATCAGACGACATCAATATCATTGTCCTCCAGCATCCTGTTGGATGAATGCTCCCTCTCGCCATCGACGCGTGATAGACTGAATCAGCTCGAGAAAATTCTCGTTCGAAAAGAAGTGAACCAGAGAGGAGAGGGGGAGGGCGGCACCATCACGCCACCCCTCCGGCGGGTTACACCATGTCCTTGGGAGACCTCGGATTTCATACGGTCTCACTCTCGGGTCCAGCCACACTCTACGAAATGGCTGAGATTCGTGAGTCTTTGTTAGCGGCCCTCGCCGTGGGCAAAGACCTGCGGATCGACCTGGAGACGACGGGGCCCTGGGATTTGGCGGGATTACAGCTCATGATCTCGGTAACAGCGTCCGGGCGACGAGCAGGCCAGGCGGTTCGGCTCTTGAATGTCCCTCGTGTCTGTGTCGAGATCGCCGAACGCTCCGGATTATCGAACTGGCTGAACGGTATTACCGACACCTTTCTTTGATGATTCAAAATGCATGAATCATTTTCGCTGGCGTCCAGCGCCCCGGGCGAGGATGTGGTAAAGACGACGAAAGCCGCCTTCACGCCCACGAACGGGCACGAAAGCGCAACGCTGGCGGGGCCTAACACGGCACGTTCATGGGCATGACGATCTTACATGCCGACGATAGCTCCGCGGTCCGTCACTGGGTGGCCGAACAATTAAATCATTCGGGCACCAAAGTGGTCTCGGTCGCTGATGGGAAAGCTGCGCTTCAGGTCTTGCATGAATCCCATTGTGACTTGCTGCTGACCGACCTGGAGATGCCCCACCTGGATGGTCTGCAACTGGCGGCCGCCGTCCGAGAGTGGCCCATCTACCGATTCTTGCCGGTGCTGATCCTCTCGACCCGGCGACCGAACGAGGTCGAGCCGGAGCGTCGCCAGGGGGTCACCGGCTGGATCGTCAAACCGACCGACCCGGAACGCTTGCGGCGATGGGTGCGGCGTTCTCTTCCCCTCTAAATCGGAAAAACATAGGGATCCTTGGAATCATGAGGAGCTATTCTTGTCCTGGAAGTCATCGAACTTGATGATGTAAGCGGTTCGCCCGAGTAGTTGTCTCTGCCCCCTGACGAGCGTCCGTCGCGCCCGATTAGAATTGGAGCCGTGGAACGAACGAGGGGTCGCACCTTGGCCGCCAACGACGATCGATTCCGCTTGATGTTTTATGAAGAGGCACGCGAGCTCCTGATCGGCCTCGAAGAAGGGCTGGTGGAGCTCGAGCGTCGCCAGGGGGACCGTGCACACCTCGACCAGACCTTCCGCGCGGCGCACAGCATCAAAGGGGCGGCCGGGATGGTCGGACTCGGGACCATCGCCGAGTTCACCCACGGGCTGGAGGCAGTGCTGGACCGGATCCGCGCCGGCAAGCTCGCGGTCGATTCGGACATCATCACCACGCTTCTCGAGGCCAAGGACCACCTCGCGGCGATGGTCGAGGGAGAAGCAGCCGGCTTACCCGTGGCCGCCTCCTCCGAGCTGAACCAGCGGCTCAGCTCCTTGATCCGCGATTCCGGCCAACCCACGCCCAGTGCCAATCCGCCCCCAGCACCGTCCGTGGCCGACCCGCCGCCGGCTCCCGAACCGACCGATCCGGACCTTGCAGCCATGCCTTCGGCGCGAAACCGGAAGCCGGTTCCCCGAGGATCCGCAGAGAAAGCCAAAGCCAATCCCCGTCCCCGCGCCAAGAAGGCCCACGAAAATGTCCCATCCGAGCCGACCGAACACCCGGTCCTCGCGCACTACCGGATCACCCTGAAGCCAGGGCGTGACACCTTGCGGCGGGGGGTCAATCCGCTGGGAGTCCTCGACGAGCTTCGCGAATTGGGGGAGGCTCGCGTCAGCACCGACTCCGACCTCGTACCACCGCTCGACGAGATCGACCCCGAACGTTGCTACCTGATCTGGGTCATCGACCTGAAGACCAACGAACCCGCCGACCGGCTCGACGATGTCTTCCTCTTCGTCGCCGAAGATAGCACCGTCTCGATCGAGCGACAGACCGCAGACGGAAGCCTCCAGGCGCAACCCCCTCCGCCAACCTTGGCGATCACGCCGGCCACTGCGTCTCCGGAGACCCGCCGAGCCCCTCGCAATCCGCCTGTTCCCGTCCCCCCCCCGCCCGGATCCGGCTCCAGGCCGGTGGAGACCAAGCCCGCGCCGGAACGAACGGCGACGGCTCTCCCCACGAACCTGAATGGGCACCGCACGTCCGCGCGGATCCGGGTGGACGCATTTCAGCTCGACGACCTGGTTGGCCTGGCCGGAGAGTTGGCCGTACTGTCCGACAACTTGCAAGGGTTGCGCGAGCGGCCCGACGCGCTTCCTTGGATCCACACGCTGGAGTCGCTGGAGCGGGTGAGCCGGCAGATCCGCGATACCACCCTCGACCTGCGGATGGTCCCCGTCGACGAGCTCTTCTCGCGCTTCCCCCGAGTCGTCCGCGACCTGGCCGATCGGTCGGGCAAGGAAATCGAGTTACGGATCATCGGCCAAGAGACCAGGCTGGATCGCACGATCATCGAGCGGTTGAGCGAGCCGATGATCCACCTGATCCGCAACGGCGTCGACCATGCCCTGGAGACGCCGCAAGAGCGGCAAGCGGCGGGCAAGCCGCGAGCGGGCCGGATCACGCTGACGGCCGGCCACGAAGGGGATCGCGTGATGATCCGGGTCACCGACGATGGCCGTGGGCTCGACCGCGACCGGATCGTCCGCAAAGGGATCAAGCAGGGGCTAGTCCCGGTCGGTACGTCTCCCGACGACCCGCGGGTCGACACCTTGATCTTCGAGCCCGGCTTCTCGACCCGCGACCAGGTCAGCGAGCTCTCGGGGCGCGGGGTTGGCCTGGACGTGGTGCGCGACGCCGTCCGCGGACTCCGCGGCAGTATCGCCGTCGAGAGCACCCCAGGCGCGGGGACGTCGTTCATCTTCCGGCTACCGCTGACCTTGGCCCTGATCGACGGCCTGCTCGTCGAGACGGCCGGGAGCCGCTACGTCGTCCCGCTGGCTCAGGTTGAGGAATGCGTGTCGCTGAATGGGTCGAAGCCCGCGCTCGCGCAAGGCCGACCCTGCGTCACGGTCCGGGGGGAGTTGGTGCCCATGGTTCCTCTCCGCAAACTATTCCTCGCCAGCGGCGAGCCGCCCGCCCGCCAGGAGCTCCTGCTGACCAGGCACGCGGGCCAGCGGGTCGGTGTCTCCGTCGATCGCCTGCTCGGACGCGTCCAGGCAGTCATCCAGGCCCTGGGCGAAGGCCTGGTCGGAATCAATCGTTTCTCGGGAGCCACCATCCTGGGCGACGGCTCGGTCTCTCTGATCCTCGACCTGGCGGCGCTCGTGACCGAGTCCCGCACCGCCGACAATCCCACCACGCCCCCTGCCGGCGGCAGAGCGGAGGGTTTCTCATGAGAATGTCCCTGCAAAAGCAGATCACCCTGGCATTGGTGTTGTTCGGACTGGTACCGTCCCTCGTCATCGCCTCCTACGCCCTGGACGCGGCCGAGGACTTCAAACTGAAACAGTTGATGCTCATCAGGCTTGCCGCAACGTCGATCAGCGACCGGATCGCGGCGTATCTGGCGCAAGGCGAGAACGCTCACGGCAAGGAAGAGAAACCGGCCTGGGACAACGGCATTGATAAGATGAAGCTCAACGGCATCCTCGACCTGGCGATGCTCCAGTTCGGCTTGAGCAACAACACGCGGATCTGGGTTGTCGGCCCCAAGGGCGAGGTCCTCGTCGATCGGAAACCCGACGGCACGATCGACATCCCCGGCACGACGGCCCGCACCTTGCGCTATGCGCGGCCGGTCGACGCCGCCCGTCCTCAAGGGCCACTCGGCTCGGTACTCAATAATGGCTCGGGCGCGGTCCAGATCACCGACCCGAACGACCCCAACGACATGCCTGAAGTCGTCGGCTATGCTCCCTTACGGCTCAAGGGGAATACGAACTACGGCGTCCTGGTCTCGGTCCCCCGGGGCGAGGCATTTGCGATGATCTACTCGATCTGGACGAGGACTGTCATCATCGTCGGCGCCTGCCTCATTCTGATGATCGCGCTCGGCTGGTGGCTCGGCCGGAGATTCGTCAAGCCGCTCCATGAGATCATGGCGATTACGCAGCAACTTCGGGAAGGACATCTCAACAACCGTGCGCTCGTGCAACGGAACGATGAACTCGGCCAGCTCGCCGCACAGGTCAACGGGGTTGTCGATAAACTGGCCGACGTCGTCAGCCAGATCCGAGGGGCCACGGCTTCGGTCTCGACGGCGAGCAGCCAGCTCAACTCGAGCGCACAGCAACTTTCCCAAGGAGCGACCGAGCAGGCGGGGACGATCCAGGAGATCGCCTCGAGCCTCCACTCAGTGGATGCCTCCGTGGCGCGGAACGCACAGCACGCCAAAGACACGGCCAAGACCGCCAACCAGGCCAGCAGCCAGGCCGAGAAAGGGGGCGAGGCCGTCCAGGAAACGGTGACGGCCATGCGGCAGATCGCCCAGAAGATCACCGTCGTCGAGGATATTGCTTATCAGACCAACTTGCTGGCCTTGAACGCAGCGATCGAAGCGGCACGCGCCGGCCAGCAGGGCAAAGGGTTCGCCGTCGTGGCAGGCGAAGTCCGCAAGCTCGCGGAACGAAGCCAGGCCGCCGCGCAGCAAATCGGCGAGTTGGCCGGCAACAGCGTGGCGGTGGCCGAGCACGCCGGGCAGTTGCTCGACCGGATCGTACCGATGATCCGCGACACCTCGAACCTCGTCCAGGAAATCGCCGCCGCGTCGCAGGAGCAGATGGCCGCGATCCGGGAAATCAACGTCGGGGTCAGCCAACTCAACGAGGTCGTCCAGCAGAATGCGGCGGCCAGCACCGAGTTGGCCACAACCTCCAGCGACCTGGCCTGGCAGTCGACCATGCTCCAGCATCACGTCGACTTCTTCCAGCTCAATGGCGAGGCCGACAGCCATGCGGACCATGGGCCGCCTCATCGGCACCCCGCGCCGCTGCCGGCCGCTCATCGACGTCTTGCTCCGCCGACGCACCGCCCCTCGAGCGGTCTCGGTCACGATAACCATGTTCCGACCCCCGCGCAACTCGCTCCCCACCCACCGGCCCAGGGAAATAGCGCAGGGGCGCACGGCGGCCACCTTGGCGGGCCCCAACATAATGGAGGCGGGGTCGTGGTAAATCTTGACGACGACGACAATTTTGAGCGGTTCTAATTTGAACCGGGAGCGGTTATCGGAGGCCTGAGGCAGAGAAGTGCGGCGATTTCACCCGTTCGCGAGGGTTGATCAAAGGGGCCGGCGATGGCTGAGGCCGTGACCGAACCATTTCAAGAGTCAGAACGTGCTCAATCGTATGTCATCTTTCGCCTTGGGGGAGAGGGGTACGCGCTGGAGGTCATGCGGGTTCAGGAAGTCCTCGACGTCGGCACGATGACTCACGTCCCCGGCGGCCCCAAGTCGTTGCGCGGGGTATTAAACCTTCGCGGGCACGTGGTCCCGGTCTACGACCTACGGATCCCGTTCGAGCTGCCGATCGACCCACAGCCAGTGCGGGCGCCGAGCGTTTTGATGGTCGAGGCCTCGGCGGGCAATGATGCTCATGTAACCGGTCTTCTCGTCGATCGCGTCTCCGACGTCCTGGAATTCACGCCCGAGGAAATCCAGCCCGCGCCGCAACTCGGTCTAGGAAAAGCCACCCCCTTCGTTCGCGGCCTGATCCGCCACCAGGACGGGTTCCTGCTCGTCCTGGACGTGGACCGCGTCTTCACGGCGCTCGAGTCGCTGAACACGCACTTCAATGGCGGGGGCTTCTGACGTGGGGCCAACGGATCAGCCACTTTCGACACCACCCGAGCCTTGGTCCGAGCTCGACTTCGCGCCCATCGTTTCTTTCCTCCATCACCAGATCGGAATTACCCTGGAGCCGCACCGCATGGGCTTGCTCCAGGCCCGGCTCCGCTCTCGCCTCCAGGCGAAAGCCTTGACCAGCTTCACCCAGTTCTGCGAGCGCGTACTCAAGGTCGACCCGACCGGGCCCGGCACCCAGCTCTTGATTGACCTGAGCACCGTCAACCACACAGCCTTCTTCCGCGAGCCGGCCCATTTCACAATTATGGCCGAGCATATCTCGACGCTCTTAAAAAAAGAAACGACCCAGCCGATCCGGATCTGGTCAGCGGGTTGCTCGACCGGCCAAGAGCCGTATAGCATGGCGATGGTGATGGCCGAGACGATTCCCGCTCTCACACCGCAGCGCGTAGAGATTTGGGCGAGCGACCTGTCGTGGGAAGTGCTCAAGGCGGCAGCCAACGCAATCTACAACGAGAACGAGGTCAAGGGAGTCCCCCCCGCGCGGCTCCGCCGCTTCTTCCTTCGTGGCCTTGGCCCGCGCAACGGCTCGTACCGAATCGTTCCCGAAATCCGCGATCTCATCAAATTCCGCCACGTCGATCTTCGTAACCCGACCTGGCCGCTTCCCGCCGATTTCCATCTCATTTTCTGTCGCAATGTCTCGATTTATTTCGCCGATGACGAGCGGATGGTGCTCATGAATCGCCTGGCGCAGCACCTCCGGGCCGGTGGCTGGCTCGCGATGGGCAACGGTGAAATCCTCTCGTCCATCCCGGCCACGCTCCGCAAGCTCTCCCCATCCATCTATGGCAAGGAATCGTGATCGACCATGCCAACGACCGAGTGTTCCGGAACCACTCACGCTCCCATCGACGTCATGGTCGTCGACGATAGCGCGGTCGTCCGTCAGCGTCTCAAAGCGATCATCGAAGCCGACGCTCGGTTCCGGGTGATTCTCGCCGCCGACCCTTATGAAGCGGTCGCTCTTCTCCGTAAGTCGGTCCCCGGTCTGATCCTGCTCGACGTCGAGATGCCGAGGATGGACGGCCTGACGTTCTTACGGAAACTGATGCGTCAGCACCCGCTGCCGGTCGTCCTCTGCACCGACCAGGCCGAGCGTGCGGTGACAGCCCTGGAGATGGGAGCCGTCGAGGTAATCGCCAAGCCTGACTGGCGCGACGCGGGCCGACTGGACGTCTGGTCGCACAACCTGTTGGAAAGCCTCCGGAACGCCGCGCGGGCCGGCCGGTTCCCCATGCTCGAGGACCGAGCGTCGCCAACCGACCCGAGGCACACGGCCGACGCCATTCTCCTCAAGGTTCCCTATAACCCGAGGACCGGCCCCGCCGAGCGGATCGTCGTCGTCGGCGTCAGCACCGGCGGCGTTCAGGCCGTCCAGCGTCTACTCTCGGACTTTCCCGCCGATGCGCCCGGCATCGTCATCGTGCAGCACATGCCGCCCGACTTCACCGGCGCCTTCGCCTCGCGTCTGAACAACGACCCCAAGATCGCGATGGAAGTGCTCGAAGCCAGGCACCACGAGCCGATCCGTCCCGGCCGCGTGCTGATCATCCCGGGCGACCAGCACGGCCTGGTGCGCCGGACCGGCATCGGCTGCCGGGTCGAACTGGTCGACGGCCCCCCCGTCTGCCGTCACCGGCCGAGCGTCGAAGTCCTCTTCCGCTCGACCGCACAGGCGGCCGGCCCCCACGCCTCGGGCGTGATCATGACAGGCATGGGAGACGACGGAGCAGGGGGCCTCCTCGAAATGCGCGAGGCCGGTTCGATGACGATCGCCCAGAACGAGGCGACCTGCATCGTCTTCGGTATGCCTCGCGAAGCCATCCGCCGTGGCGCCGCCAAGCTCGTCACCCCGCTCGATCGTATCGCCGCCGCCGTCATGGCCTGGAACGCCGGGGCCGACACCGGGTCGTGGCACTGAGCAAACGATCCCGAAACGATGGCAACCTTCCCGCCTGGCTTGGCGCAATCACACAAAACAACACATTAAAGGCAGAGCATTGACGCACCTAGATATCGGGCATAGAGACCAACTAGCCGAGTCCCGAACCAAGGCAGCGGGCGATTCACCGTGACAGGTGGGACGTAAGCCCCGATTGGATCGCCACACCCAGGTTCTTGCGACCAAGATAGACTTCCCAAACCGTCTGGGCCAGCGCGACATTGGCGATTTTGAGTTCCGGCGCGCCATCGACCCGGCATCCCAGACCGACGCCGGGAATGGAGCTCAGCCAGATCCGACTCCCCGTCTTGACCGGATGCTCCTTCATGTACTGAGTCAGCGTTGCCAGTTCGGCGGCGAAGGCGGGGGCGGGCTGGATCATCCCGATGGAGTCCCGGAACGACTCCGAGAGCGCATCGCCATCCACGTCGCGTTCGAACGCGAGGCAGAGCTGCTTAGGGACATCCACGCGCACCAACTCGCTGGCGTTGCGCACCGTCACCTTCTCCTGCACATAGCTACCGATCGAGTAAACCTTAAAGGTGTACTTTGTCCGCATGGCGGCTCCGGTCAACACCATCTTGACCGGCTTGCCCCCGACGGAGCTGTTGATCGAACTCGGATATCGGGTTCGGCCAACGGTGACACCCGGTTCGGCGGCCTCAGCCAGCGCACAGATCCCGAGCAGGACCGTCACCAGGAATCCTTTCCTGTAGATCATGACCCATCTCCAACAGACATTGGGGGGGAGAACGGGCCGGCTGTGTATACCAAGCAAGCACCCGCCAGCCTGACTTGCAGCAGAGGATGCCGAAAAAGGCATGATCGTGCAAGGGCAACCCAGAAAGGCTGTTCAACAGATGCGTAATCTCGCCTTTATCAAGCCTCAGTGCGATCCCCGTCCAATCGGCCCCAAACTCTCCCCCTCCCTTCGCGATTCGGTGAGAGTCCTAAAAGAGTCGCAAACCCGGCCAAAGCCCTATCCAGGAAAGCGGTTTCCGAAATGGCACGACTCTCAACCGTCCAGGAATTTTGTAACGCACCGAGGATTCCCGCCCCTCCAACTGTTCACAGAGGTAGCTCTACCCGCATCACAAAACTGTCGTTTTTTGACATGCCATTTCCAAAGAATGCAGTGGGTTGACTTATTTCTTTTGACACGCACCGATCTTATGTTTACAGTCTGGAAAATGCATACAATTCATGCCAATCGCAGACCTAGGGACTACGCATAAGGAGTGCCTCTGATGTCATTGCGCCGGACGTTCATCTTTAGTGCATTTACCGGCATTAGCCTCCTCGCATTTGGGTGCGGGAACGAGAAAGCGGAGATAACAGGAGAACAAGCTTCCTCAGATCTTCGGGCAAATTTGGAAAATTCATCCAAAGCGGCCGGCGAGGTCGCAAAAGAGAAGAAGACTCGCTAGACCTCCAAGGCCAAACGATTCGCTCAACATCAACGCAACCACTGCCGCCTCAGGCAGATGCGTCAGAAATCCGATTGTACGGACTTATGCTGTTGCAGCTCTCTCCCCAGTGCGAGTGCATCGTTGTCCCTCGTCTAAACCAACCGAAGCCGGGCTCGATTATGGAGAAGTGATTGTCTCTCGCCTCTGGCAAGGCGGGAAACGTAAGCCGCTTTGCCAAAAATCTGAAATGAGCATTCATTACTATCTCATGGATCTCATTTCAATTGTGATGTCAATATGTCATTTTATCGTCAGAGTCGAATATCCAAGTCATCGCTCATCATGATTCGCGGGTTTCGACTCCAGGTTTTTCAACTCCTATTTTTCACGGGGACTCTTCCATGAGAGAACAACGTCGGCAAGGATTCACCCTGATTGAACTGCTTGTGGTGATTGCCATTATTGCGGTTTTGATTGCACTTCTGTTGCCTGCGGTGCAGGCGGCTCGCGAGGCAGCCCGCCGCTCCCAATGCACGAATAACTTGAAGCAGATCGGGCTCGCACTTCATAACTATCACAGCCTGCACAACTCGTTCCCGTGTGGCCAGGCAAAGAACATGTCGACCATGCCCGACGTCTACAACGCCTGGATGGGTTTCAGCGCACAGGCTCAGATGCTTGGCCAGCTGGAACAGCAGGCGATCTACAATGCGATCAACTTCAACGGCGTGCCCTATAGCTATGGAACTGGACCGACGAATACATCGGTCACCTACGCCGTGATCGCCACCTTCCTCTGCCCGAGTGACGGAAACACCCCTCGGAACGGCCTCAACAACTACAGCGCCAGTCTCGGCGTGACGAGCGGCGCCACCGGTGGCGGTGGTCTCAATGGAGCCCGCAGAGATACATCCGGTCTCTTCGGATTTTTCGTGGCTTACGGCCTTCGCGACTGCACGGACGGCTCAACCAACACCGTCGCGTTCTCCGAGCACATCGCCGGCAAGTTCCCTGGAAACATCACTCTCTCCGACACATACCGTGGCCATAACTTGATGAACGTCTCGGGCACGGGCTTGACGGCCAATGGAGCAATGAATGCCTTCATTGATGAGACTGGGGTCTTAACCTCGCTTCAGGCGTGCGCAAGCAACTTCAATGCGACGTCCAATAAACTGCAGAGCAAACGGGGTTCGGCCTGGGCGCACGGTTCCGCCGGGTACACCCTCTTCAACCACTACCAAACGCCGAACGACTCTCAGTACAAATTCAACGGCTGCCGTTTCGGATGCCGGGACGACTGCGGCATGGACGGGAGCGAGTTTGTTCCGGCCACTAGCCTCCACTCGGGTGGCGTGAATTCCCTCATGGCCGACGGGAGCGTAAAGTTCGTCAAAGATTCGATTAACCGAAAGACTTGGTGGGCTCTCGGCACCAAGGCGGGCGAAGAAGTCGTCTCAGCCGACGCATTCTAGCATGCACGGATCCTGACTTACTGACAGCAGGCGTCCTCGGCAAGCCGGAACTTGCCGGGGACGTTTCGCAGGACAAGAAGGACCAACGACACTCCCAGGCAGCCGCCGACGCTGATCCAGCAGAGGAAGGATCCGGCACAAGGCATCCTCGTTGGACATCAGCATTACAAGCAAACACACAGAGACAACACCATCAGCCGACTAGCCGGCAACCTCGCCACCGGCCCGAAGGCAGGCCAGGTCGGGTTCGGAGAGGAGTTGGCGAAGATCGTCGAGGCTGACCGGCTTGACCATGTGGAGGTCGAAGCCCGCCCTCCAGGCCCGGCGCAGGTCTTCTTCTTGGCCGTAACCCGTCAAGGCAACGAGTACCGGACCGGTGACTCCGGCTCCGGTGAGTTCCCGGAGATGCCCGGCCACCTGGTAGCCGTCCATCCCCGGCAAACCGATGTCGAGAAGGACGAGGTCAAACGGATAAGTGCCGGCTTCTTCAATGGCCGACGCCCCCTCATGGACGACGCGAACGTCGTGTCCCCAATGCCGCAAAACCCGGGCGAGACTGAGCGCGGAGTCTTTGTGGTCATCGACGACAAGAACTCGTCGCGGGCCAGCGACCGCCGCTTCGGTTACGTCCACAATCGTCGGGATCGGTGGCGGCGAACCGGCGGCCAGGATCGGTAGCTGAACGACGAACTCACTGCCGTGCCCCAGCCCCGGACTGGAGGCGGTAATGCTCCCGCCATGCATCTCGACCAGGCTACGGACCAGGGTCAGACCAATTCCAAGCCCTCCCTGGGAACGATCGAGCGAGAGGTCGGCCTGGGAGAAGAGGTCGAAGACCCGAGGCAGCATCTCCGCGCTCATGCCGATCCCGGTATCCCGGACCCGGAGCAGGCTCTCTTCCCCCGCACACTCCAAACTCAGGGTGATCTTGCCGCCCGGCTCGGAATACTTGGCGGCGTTGTTCAAGAGGTTGCCCACCACCTGCGCCAGCCGGGTCGGATCCCCTTCCAGCCGGACGGGGCGGTCCGGCAGCGTGACCGTCAACTCCTGGCCGTTCATCTCGATCAAGGGGCGAGCGGTCTCGACGGCGAGGGGCACGAGCGCGGCCAGGTCAATCGGCTCCCGGCGAAGCTGGATCTTCCCTCGAGTGAATCGGGAGACATCGAGGAGGTCGTCAAGGAGGCGGGACATGTGCCGGACCTGCCGGCCCGCAACGTCGAGCGCCTGCCCGATCGCCGAGTCAGAGGGCTTGTTCAGGCGAATCTCTTCGAGCGAATTGAGGATCGGAGCTAGTGGATTGCGCAGCTCGTGGGCGAGCATCGCGAGGAACTCGTCCTTGCGGCGGTCGGCCGCCGCGAGCTCGTCGGCGCGCTGGCGCAGTTCCTCCTCCATCCGCATCCGATCGGTGATGTCCGAGATGATGCAGAGAGCGCCCTTGATCTGGTCGTCGTGATTCCGTACCGGGTCGACGGCGACCTGGAGCCAGCGATCCCCTCGTTTCAGCTCGATGGCCTCGCGCTGGCTGGTCTCGAGCATCCGCAAGAAGGGGGAATCATTTCGATTCAGCAAAACACCGAGGACTTCGTGGAAGGTTTGGGGAGCGGGGTCGTTCCACGACTTGCCCAGGATCCGGTTCAAGGCTTGGTTGACCTGCACCATTTTGCCGGCGACGTCGAGCAAAACCACGCCGTCGCTGATGGCATCAAAGGTCACCTGCCACTGTCGGGCCGTAAGTTGAGCGGCCTCTTCGGCCCGGCGAGCACGGAGCAGCGCCTTGACCGTGGCGATCAGCTCCAACGGTTCCAGCACGTCGGTCAGGTAGCCGTCGGCCCCCCCTTCCAGGCCGTGCACCTTGTCCTCGATCTCGACGAACGTGGTGGAAAGATGCAGGACGGGAATGGAGGCTGTGGCGGGGTCGCTCTTGATCAGCCGGCAGACCTCGAACCCGCTGATGTCCGGGAGCTTGACATCGAGGATGATCAGGTCGGGCTTCTCGACCACGAGAAGTAGGGCTTCGGTTCCCGTCGTCGCTTCTCGGACCGCGAAATTCGCCTTCTTGAGGATCTTGGCGATGGTGTATCGCTTCGCATCATCATCGTCGACGAGCAGGATGGTCACAGGTGGTTGTTCAAGCATGTCGCGACTCGGCACTCGCCGAGGTAAGGTCAACAAGACCGGCCTGAGCCAGGGCTTCGCGGATCGTTACGAACATTTCTTCTCTCGTCCCGGTCGCCTTGGCGAGGATTGCGACCGTATGGGCCGCCAGCCATTCTCGCTCCTCGTCTTCAAGAATCTTCGATGTCGAAATGATTACAGGGATGTCACGGGTGAGAGGATCCCCCTTCAGCCGCTCCAGCACCTCAAATCCGGTGATTCCGGGCATGGCCAAGTCCAGGAAGATCGCGTCGGGAAGGGTTTCTCGAGCCCGGCGAATTCCGTCCTGCCCCTCGAACGCCTCAATAATGACATACGGGCCTTGCGCGGACAAGAGTCCCTTAAGCACGTACCGATGGGGTTCCTCGTCATCGATCAACAGGATGGTTTCGAGAGCCGAGTCCTGGTCAAGCCGCTTGAGCGACTTCAAGAGCCAGAGCGGGTCAATCGGCTTGGAGTGGAACTCAGCGGCGCCCAAGGCGAGCGCCTGTTCCTTGTCCGCGCTGCGGCTGATGACGAAAACAGGGACATCCTTCAAGTCGTCCCGCGCCTTGATCTCGGCTAGAAGCAACCACCCTTCTTCCTCGGGAAGGATGTCGAGCAGGATCGCGACCGGTACCACGCGTCTCAGCACTCGACGCGCCTCGTCGCGGGTCCGAACCGGAAGCACCTGGAACACCGAACCCTCGAGGATCTTTTCGGAGAAGAGCAAGTCGACGGCGTCGTCCTCAATGACCAACACCGGGCGGCGCGTCGGGTCGAGCCGCCAGCGGGCCTCGGGCGAAAGTTCGATCTCGGCAGGTTCGCGATACGTCCGGGGGATCGCGGCGAAGAAGGTCGAGCCGACGCCCGGCTCGCTCCGGACCGACACCGCTCCCCCGAGCAGTTCGGCCAGCTTGCGCGACAGCGGCAGGCCCAGGCCGGTCCCCTTCGACTTCGCCTGGAGAGGACCTTCGATCTGACCAAACTCCTCGAAGACGCGTTTCCAGTCGGCCGGCGCGATCCCGATTCCACTGTCGGCTACCGAGAAAAGGATCGTGTCGCCAGGCCCGGTCGTGGCCGCCAGCCTGATCTCACCTCGCTCGGTGAACTTCGCGGCGTTGGACAAGAAATTCCTGAGGATCTGGGCGACCTTGCCCTCATCGGTCCGGACGGTCGGGAGCGCGGTTGCATCCTCGACGCGGAGGACCACCTGGCTTCGTTCGAGCAGCGGCAGGATCATCCCGCTCAGGCTCTCGAAGAGGTCGGCGACCTCGAAAGACTCGGGCCGGATCACGGCCTTGCCGGCTTCGACCTTGGCCAGGTCGAGCAGGTCGTTAACAAGCGTGGCCAGGCCTTCAGCCGCCTTGCGGATAAAGCGGACCTGCTTTTCCTGTTCCGAAGTCAACTCGCCGTCGCTGCGGTCCAGGAGGAATCCGGAGAGGCTCAAAATGGAGTTCAGGGGCGAGCGAAACTCATGGCTCATGTTCGAGAGGAAGCGCGATTTCAGGTCGGAGATCCGCTTCAAGGCCTTGGCGTTCTCATCAAGCTCGGCGTAGAGGGCGACCACACCGCGGTTCGTCTCTTCCAGTTCCTGGGTGTGCAGCTCGGCGATCTCGGTCTGACGCTCGCGGAGTTCCTGGAGAGTGCGAATCAGTTCCTGGTTCTGCTCCTGAAGCTCCTCAAACAAGGTCCTGGGCGCCTGCCTCGCCAACTCGCCGGAGATGCGAGCCAGGTCATCCGCCGTGAAACCGGCCGTCCGCTTCGGCAAGTCCTTGGCCATCGAGACCAGGTTGCCTCCGGCGGTGAAGGGCCCGGCCGCGAATCGATCCATCAACCGCCGAGCACCGAGCGTTCCATCTCCCAAGTCGGGGTTCGCCCCCAAGGGATCGGTCGCAGCGGCCCTACGCAATTTCGACGCCGCGCTTCGTTCCTGGATCCGGATCAGGAGAGCAGGGGGCGTTCCCTCCTCAACCAGAAACTCGACTCTCCCTCCACTCGCGTTCTCGAAGACTTTGCGGGCGATTTCCGAGGTAGCGGTGGCAATTCGCGTCTGGTCGAGCGCGGGAAAACCGAGAAGCGCGGCGATCTGACGAGCGCGTTGCCTCGCCAGGATGATGTCGGGCTCGAGGAGGACTTCCAGGGTCAGGAGCGGCTGGCTCATCGATCTCACTCGCTCCTTTCCCGGACGACGAGGACCGTCACGTCATCCCTGCCTCGCGCAGAGTCACGGTAGAGTCCCCCGGCAATCAGGCACGGAGACTTCCAGGCCAACCCGGCATGACCATCAAGTCGCCAGTGCGACCCCAGGCCGTCGGAGTGCATGACAACCAGCGATCCTTCTTCCCAGGGGTAGACGAACTCCTGGATCTTGCGAACCGCATGCCCAACCGTACCGTTATGCGAGACCATGCTTTGGCCCCGGCTCGAGCCAGGCTTGACGACCGTTCCCGCGATGTTGCCGACCCCGCAGTAGACGATCTCACGCCGGCCAGGGTCGAGCCGGGCGACCGCCATGGCGGCGCCCCGAGTGCCGCGGAGAACCTCGTGCGCAGCAGCAAGGATTCCGGCAGGGCCGAGCGCAGCCTCGGCCTGGAAGGCTCGGACGGCAGCGTGCGACGCCTCGGCGGCTTGCGGGCCATGACCAAGGCCGTCGGCCACCATCATGAGGGTTTGCCCGGAGTCTGTGGCGATCGCCCAGGCATCGCCACAGACCTCTTCTCCCGGGAAGGGCCGGCTCACCACGCCCCATTCCATAGAATCGAGCTTGCCTCCCTTGGTCGGTGCGACAGCCCAGAGCCGCGCCGAGGAAAGGGTACCCACCCCGAGCACCGAGTCGATCTCGAACGAGGAAGAGAGGCGGGAGATCGCCCCCAGCCCGTGACCGGGCGAGCCTGCCGTGGAGAACCCATCGACAAAGCAGCGCCCGACGTCGGCCATCCCCGGCCCTCGATCGATCGACAAGACTTCCAGGCCATGCACCTGGCCAATTTCCAAGTCCTGCAAGATCAACTCGCCGCCGACGGCATGTTTGAATAGGTTCGTTGCGGCCTCGGTCACGACGATGGCCACACGGCCGCGACCCGTTTCGTCGAAGCCCAGCCGATTGGCCTGCGCGACCGCAAGCCGCCTCGCCTCGCCGACTTTGCTCACGTCGTCGATCGTTAAGACCAGGGGCTCGCCGGGGATCATCACGACTTCCACCGGGTGATCATGACTCGGGTCCCCTCACCAGCCCGGGAGCTGATCTCGAATTCGTTCACGAGCCGCTTCGAGCCGCCCAGGCCGAGCCCGAGACCCTGGCCCGTGGTATAGCCGTCGGTCAACGCGAGCTCAACATCTGCAATTCCGGGGCCTTGGTCCTCGAAAGTCAGGCGAAGGCCATGGCGAATCCCCTGCGTGACGGCGTCCAGGCGAACCGTACCGCCGCCCCCGTAGTCAATCGTGTTGCGCGCCAGCTCGCTGGCCGCCGTGATCAACTTGGTCTGATCCACCAGGCTGAGGCCGAGCTCCGTCGTCCACTTGCGCACCGCCTGCCGGACCAGAACGACATCGGTAGACGTGCGGATCTCGAGGCTGTCAGTCCTCGATACGTCCATCGCCATCCTCCACCAGACGCCGACCGACCAGCGAGCGCAGGAGGTCCATGCCTCGCTCGACATTGAGCGCGGTGCGAACGCCCGACAGCGTCAGACCCAACTCGACCATGGTGATCGCCACCGCCGGCTGCATCCCCACCACGACCGTCTCGGCATCCAGAATCCGGGACATGTCGGCGATGTTGCCGATCATCCGCCCAATGAACGAGTCGACCATGTCGAGAGTCGAGATGTCGATGAGCACGCCGTGGGTGCCTACTTCGACGATCCGGGAGGTAAGCTCCTCCTGCAGAGTCATCGCGAGGCGGTCGTGCATATCCACCTGGATCGAGACGACCAGGATATCACCCATCCGAAGAATCGGAATACGTTCCAAGGGAAACCCTTTCTCAGGAGCGGGCCAGCACGCGGGTGATGGTGCGCCCGGTCCGTTCCAAGGCGACGGCCAATGCATCGGCCAGGGTCGCTTTGGTGGTGACGCCGCCGAGATCGACGCCGAGATGCACGATTGTCTGCGCAATCTGCGGGCGAATTCCACTAATGATACATTCCGCCCCCATGAGGCGAGCGGCGGTCACGGTCTTCAAGAGATGCTGGGCCGTGAGCGTGTCCACCGTCGGCACCCCCGTGATGTCGATGATCGCCACCCCCGAACCGGTCTCGACGATCTTCTGGAGCAGGCTCTCCATCACGATCTGGGTCCGACTGCTATCGAGCGTACCGATCATGGGCAGCGCAAGGATGCCTTCCCAAAGCTTCACCACCGGCGTCGACAGTTCCAGCATCTCCTGCTGCTGGCGTGCGATGACCTCTTCACGCGTCTTCTGATAGACCTCGACCGTGTAGAGGCCCAGCCGATCCAAGAGGTCGCTGGCAACCCACGTCTCGTCGGCCAGGGCCTGAGCCTCGTGGGCGAACTCCTGCCTCAGACATGCGAAGAGCGGCTTCTTCAAGGAAAAGATGAAGGACGCCGTCTCCGAAGTGCTGTAGCCCTGCAAGCCGCGTCCGCGAGAAAGGGCGGCAAGCATTTCACGCAGACTGCTCCAGGCGCCCCCTTGAATGTCACCGAGGTTCCCTTTCCCCACGGCCTCTCGCAGGAGCTCGAGAAATCCCTTGCACTGATCGCGCAGCTCCGCTTCCCGGAGCGAGGTTCCCCGGGAACGCCCCTCGATCTGCTCCTTGGTCCACTCGCTGAGGAGGCTCGCCTCATGCTTCGCAAGGATCTCCGAAAGTCTGCTCTTGCCGATCGGGCTCATATCCTTTTAGCTCCAGAACGTTAGCCAAGGCCGTCGCGACGGCCTTCTTTTACGTTACGTTTATGCTACTTTCGCAATGCTCCGATCGACGGGCCGGACCGAGATCGCATCCCGTTGCGATGCTGGATGCATCACGACGACGAAAAAACCGCCCGCAATCGCATGAAGATAAAAAGGAATCCTCGAGACCCGCGCCGGTGGGGAATGCTTTCCCGAACTCCTTTTTGCGCCGAAAAGGGAGCCCGCTGCACTCCGCGAGTCTCGTTCCCATTCGAGAAAGTCAGTATAACGGTTCGAAACCGCAAGTGAACAGCGGTATCCGAGGAAGACCCGAATCAAGCCTGATCCATTCTTGTCGGCCGCGGATTGTGAAATAAGACAACGCAAAAAAAGAGACCACAACCGTGTCGACAGGCGACGACAAGCCGAAGACGCTGCAAGCCCAGGGCATCGGCCGTCGCGATCCCGGAACGGGGGGTTGGCTCCTGCGTGGGGTCGACCTCACGATTCAACCCGGCGACCGCCTGGCGGTCGTCGGATCCTCAGGCGCGGGGAAGACGGTCCTCCTGCGGGCCCTGGCGATGCTCGACCCGCTTGATGAGGGGGCGATCCTCTGGCAAGGGGATCCTGTTTCCGGCGAGCGCGTTCCGGCCTTCCGCGCGCAGGTGCTCTACCTGCATCAGCGTCCCGCCTTGTTCGACGGCTCCGTTGCGGCGAACCTGCGTCTGCCCTACGCCTTGAAAACCCACCGCGGCGCCCGCTACGACGACGAACGCGTCCTCGAGTTCCTCGACGCCTTGGGGCGTGACCGCCTCTTCCTGGAAAAGGCCCATCACGACCTCTCCGGGGGCGAGGGGCAAATCGTCGCCCTGATCCGTGGCCTGCAACTCGACCCGGCCGTCCTCCTGCTCGACGAAGCCACCTCGTCGCTCGACCGCGCGACGGCCCGAATGGCCGAAGCGTTGCTCGAGCGCTGGTATGCCGAGGGAGCCGGCAAGCGAGCGCTCGTCTGGGTGACCCACGACCCAGAGCAAGCGCACCGGGTCGCCGCTCGGAACCTCAACATACAAGCCGGTCAGATCGCCCCGGAACCCGCCCGATGAAACTCCCCTATCTCGAGCTCACTTATTATCAAGTGGCCCTGGCCGCAGGCCTGATCCTAATCAACGGCGTGATCTCGGCCGTCCTGAGCCTCGGCCTGGGCCGCCGCCTGTTTGTGGCCGCCCTCTGCACGGTCGTGCAGCTCTTGTTAATCGGCCTGGTACTCCAGCATATCTTCGGCTTGAATCGCTGGGAGCCCGTCGTCGCCATCATGCTGCTCATGACCGTGGTCGCCGGATTCGCCGCCGTCCAGCGGACCCACCTGCGGTTCCCCGGCATCTGGCTCGCCAGCATCATCTCCGTCTGGGCAAGCGCCTGGCTGATGGAGGCGATCGCCCTGTTCGCGCTGGTGCGGGTCCACCCCTGGTACTCCCCCCACTACGCCATCCCCCTGCTGGGGATGATCCTGGGCAACACCCTCAACGGCATCTCGCTCGGCCTCGATCGTCTGGGCAGCGAACTGACCGGCCGCCGCGCCCAGGTCGAAGCCCACCTGGCCCTCGGCGCCTCCCGGTGGGAGGCCGCCCGCCAACCCATCCAGCAGGCGGTCCGCACCGGAATGATCCCGACCATCAACGCCATGATGGTCGTCGGCATCGTCAGCCTCCCCGGCATGATGACCGGGCAGCTCCTCGCCGGCGTTGCGCCAATCGAAGCCGTCAAATATCAAATCGTCATAATGTTCTTAATTTCCTCAGCCACGGCGCTCGGCACCGTCGCCGTCGTGTTGCTGAGCTACCACCGGCTCTTCACCACCGATCATCAATTTCTCCACAGCCGGATTGCCGAGAAACGCTAGAAGCGATTCCCCTCGGGTCACAAACCTCTGAGTGGCGAAGATCGGCCCCCCACGGAAAGAAGGCCCCATTTTTTGTAAACAGAGGGGAGCGTCTCAGATCCAAGTTTTCATAGCAGGCCTCTACCATTTGGTACGAGCCCTGCTATGATTGGCACCGTCTACGACGCTTGTCACATAAAAAAAGAGGGGGCTCAAATCCGCCCGTCAGGGGAAGCCTTCGCAGGCATTGACCGATCTCTGTCCATTCACCGTTGCAACGGATTCATTACAGGTGGTGGATCAATCAATGGGCAAGTTTTCAGGCAACTGTTCCGGCATGTTCTTGGGCCTGCTTCGCGGTGTTTCGCGTCGCGCGGCGGATCAAGTTCGTTCGGATGAGAATTCAACCGACTCGACTCGACACCGATCTCCCCCTGCCGAACCACGGATCGTGCGGCGTGATTTCTTTCGATACTCGAATCGTCAATTCATGGTCCTGATCATCACGCTCTCACTCTGTTTCGCGGCCAACCGGCACAACAACATCGACGATCTCGTCTTCGTCCTTCGACTCGTGATGAGTCCGACGTTTCTTTGGATCCTGCTGAACCTCGTGGCGCTGTGGCTCATACCCCACGTCATTCGAAAGTCCCAGGGGATCACTACGGCTCGACAAAACGATGCGCCGAGCAAACACACGAAGGCGGAGGCGCGCAGTGTCGCGGACTAAGCTTGACTTTTGCCGTTTTGGGATACAAATGTGGCGCGGGGTGCCATGCGGTTCCGTACTCGGAACCCATGCGGGAATGCCTTGGTCTGTGGAGCACGGGTTCCGAGTATGTCACGCGACATGGAGTTGGGCCAGGAAATCGCGACATGAAGTTTGGCCGCAGGCCGGGACAGGTTTACAGTAGGAGCTCTCCCCTTGGTCTCGTCATCCCTGGAGAACGGCCCATGCCTCGCCCTGTGCCCCTGCCTGTGCGTCAGGCGATCTGGAATCGCTTCCGGGACGGCCAGGATGTTCTGACCATCGCCGAGGGCCTCGGTGTCCCGCCACGTACCGTGCGGCGACTATTCAGCCGCTTCCGGTCCGCGGTCAAGACCCCCTGGCCCCTTCCTACGACCGTTGCGGGACGGCAACACCGAAGCCCACGGAACCCCTCGTGCATGCCGTGTTGGAACTCCGCCGCGAGCACCCGACTTGGGGGGCGGGATTGATCCGCGTGATGCTGCGCCGCCGGCTTCCCGGCGAACCGCTCCCGGCCACTCGGACCTTGCAACGGTGGCTTCTGCGGGCTGATCTCGCTCCCGCCCCGCCGGGGCGGCGACCTTCAAGCGTGAGTCGCCGGGCCGCTCGGCCTCATGAGGTCTGGCAAATGGACGCGGCCGAACTGGTGCCACTCCGGACCGGCCGACAAGTCTGCTGGCTACGGATCGTCGACGAGTGCAGTGGCGCGGTCCTGTGGACCGAGGTTTTCCCCCCCAGCCCGCTGGAGCCAAGTGCCGCCCGCGTCGACTCAGACCCAACTTCGCTTGGCTTTCACCCGCTGGGGCCGGCCCGAGCGACTTCGGGTCGACAACGGGACGCCGTGGGGCGCGGCGCGGGGCGATCTTCCCACCGACCTGGGGCTGTGGCTGGCCGGGTTGGCGGTCGGCCTGGACTACAACCCTCCGGCGACCCCTCAGGACAACGGGGTCGTCGAGCGATCGCAGGGGACGGCCAAGCGGTGGGGCGAGCCGCACACCTGCGACACCCTGGAAGATTTGCGGCAACGGCTGGAGATGATGGACGAGATCCAACGTGGCGAATATCCAAGCGTGAGAGGCCGGAGCCGGCAGGAAGCGTATCCGGAGTTGGCTCACTCCGGTCGCGACTTCAGCCCGGGCTGGGAGGAGAGCCACTGGAGTCTGGACGCGGTCGCGGGGTATCTGACCGGTTACGCGGGGCGACGGAAAGTGGGTGTCTCCGGGGCGATCTCGGTGTACAACCGCGACCTTTACATCGGAGTTATTTATAAAAAGGAAACCGTATATTTGTCATATAATCCCTTATCCAATGAATGGGTGGTCGCGGACGATGAGGGGCGGCAGCTGAGCCGGCAGACGGCGTCCGAGATCTGCCGGGAGCGAATCATGACGTTGACGGTGACATGCAAACAACCGAACAAACGAACAGGAGACAAGTGATCAGGATGCGGCCAAACTTCATGTCGCGATTTCCTGGCCCAACTCCATGTCGCGTGACAAGTACGGAACCCGTGGCACCCAAACGTCCCTTTTCCCCGGTGAAGCCTGACCTTCCGAGACAGGCACTAACCAGACGACTCCCCAACCTCGGAGCCCTCTCATGGAAACGCACACTCCGCTTGCTTCTTGCTCCCGGTGGCACTGGCCACGCCTGCGATTGCGGACGCTGATGATCCTCGTCATCGTGTCGGGGGCGGGACTCGGCATCTACGCCTCGAAGCTCCGCCGAGAGAACATCCGCCGCTGGGCGATCGCCACGGCCAACGGGTCGGGCGCTCAACTCGAGTTCAATGCAGATCAAGAGGTCATCCGGGTCCTTTGGTACGGCGGTTCGATCAACCCCGCCACCCTTCCCCAGGTTCCGATCAGTGACGAGGCATTCACCGCTTTGGGGATGTTCGACCAGCTCCAAGAACTGACCATGGTTGTCGGGGTGATGACGGACACGGGCCTCGCCCAGCTCGGGGGGCTGCCTCGGCTCCGGCAGGTCTACTGTTTCAAGCCCAAGGTCACCAACGCGGGACTGGCCCACCTCAAGGGGGCAACCCACCTGGTGAGCCTCGAGCTACTCCGAGTGCCCGAGATCACGGACGAGGGGCTCGTCCACCTGGCGGGCCTGACCAACCTCGAGAAGCTGAACCTCTCGGGAGCCCGGATTGCCGGCCCCGGCTTGCCCCACCTCGCCCGGTTGGGCCGGCTCCGCACATTGGTTCTCGGATCCACGACCGACGCAGGCCTGGCGCAACTGGGGCGATTCACCAACCTGAAGCAACTCTATCTTGGAACGGGCAAGTACACCGACGCAGGCCTGGCGGAACTGTCAAAGCTGAGGAGCCTGACAGAGTTGGGCCTCGAGGCGGGAGACCTCACTGAAGCGGTTTTGATCCACGTCGCGGGGCTGCCAAACCTCGAACGCCTGGACCTCGGGGGGGCTCCGGTAAGCCAAGCCGCGATTGAAAAGTTCAAGCGAGCCCGACCGCAGGTCCGGATTCTCGTGAACGGATCCCTGAAATAAGGGACGCGTGGCTACCCCTGATGCCGGCCCCAGAACTCCCGCAAGGTGGTCGCCCTCAAAATCCGCGACTTCGCCGTGGCGGGGCGACTGGGCATCGGGGTCGGGAGTGGGAGTCGAGCCCGCCGACGAGAACGGGACGACGGGAGCATCCATTCAATGAGCAAAGCGAGTGGTATCGCGGCAATTCCAATCACAAGCATCGTAAGCCGGCAGGCTTCTAAAGATGTAGGCAAGACTTGTCCCTCCAGCAAAGGGAGGATCATCGAGAGGATATTGATACCTCATCGTTGATTGTAAACGACTTGCTTCAGTCACGTCCAGACGTAAGAAATCGCCAATAACTGGAGCGTCTCCAACGTGCACGTATCCCTGCATGCTCTGGTGCGTCGGAGCGAAAAGGAACGGGCAATAATTGCGGGGTACGGAAACCGTCACCGCTTGGGAGGTTTTCCCAAAACAAAAAGGACAGGAAACCTGCCTGCTGTGCTGGGTCGAGCGGCACAGCCCCAAGGGGTCATCGAGCAAACGACCGAATCAAACGATTGCGGCCGTGCGACGTGGCCCGGGGGTGTGATCCGGATCCAGGTCGAGATGATGGGTGACGCGGTTACGCCCCATCGACTTCGAACGGTAGAGCGCTTTGTCGGCTTCCTCGATGAGTTGCGCCGCGTCCGGAACCGGGAAACGAGTCGTCGCGATCCCGAGGCTTGCCGACACCGGCCGGCGTACCCAGTGGTGAGTCTCGATGGCGACTCTGAGCCGCTCGGCGATCATCCGGGCGCCGTTCTCGTCGGTCTCCGGCAGCAGAACGGCGAACTCCTCACCGCCGAAGCGGGCGACCTTATCATGGGCGCGCGTGGTAGACCGGAGCGTCTCGGCCACAATCCGAAGCGCCTCGTCGCCCGCCTGATGACCGAAGCTATCATTGAATGTTTTGAAGTGATCGACGTCCACCAAGATCAGCGACAGAAGTTTATCATGGCGTTCCGCGGCAGCCAGAGCAGACCGAAGCGTCTCATCAAAGTAGCTCCGGTTGTTCAGGCCAGTCAGACCGTCCGTGGCGGCCCGCTCAACCAGCAGTTCATTCTGCCGCTCGAGCACGGCATGGAGCTCGGCGAGTTGGATCGCATGCGAATGCAGCTGTCTTTGCATCGTCAAGATCCGCCGGGCGACGTTCAGCCGGGCGACGAGTTCGGTCGAATCAAACGGCTTGGTCAGAAAATCGTCAGCCCCGGCCTCCAGCCCGGCAAGACGGTCGTCACGGCTATCGCGTGAAGTCAGCATGATGACGTAGGTATAGAGGGCGTCGGGGCGGGCCCGGACCAACCGGCACAATTCGAGCCCGTCCATCTCAGGCATCATCCAGTCGGAGATGAGCAACTCCACCTTGCCGTTGCGAATTCGGTCCCAGGCGTCCGCTCCATTGAGAACGACCTCCACCTCGAAACTCAGCTTCTCAAGCGCCCTGCAAAGTTTCAGGGAGGAGACCCGGTCGTCCTCGGCAACCAGGATTCTCATGGCATTGTCCTTTGCCCGTTCCGGGAAGAGAGATCCGAGTCCACAGCGGGACAGCCGGCCGTGTCCCCATCCACGGCAACGAGGGTGGCGAGCGCGCCAAGCAAATCGTCGAGTTGGCCCTCAAGATGCCTGACGATCGGGCCGTGCCCGATCAGATCGCCACCCCGCCCCAGCGCTTCAAGTCGAACGGCGGCCTCGAAGGCACCCCGTGCCCCGAAATTGGACACGGCCCCCTTCAGCGCATGCGCCGCACGATAGAGTCGCTCCGGACTGCCGGCTTCGACGGCCTCATGCACGGCCGCCTTCAGACGCGGGCAGTCTTCCAGGAAAATCAGGGCAAGTTCGCGAAGCAAGGCTTGATCACCTTCGACATCGGCAAGGGCGTCCGCGAGATTGAAGGCGGATTCTCGCCCCGTCTCCACCTCGGGTGCGACGAGCGGCGCCCCCTCGGTGGCCGGGAACTCGGCCTGAGTCATGACCTCCTCGATGGCACCCGCAAGATCTCGGGAACGCATCGGCTTCGAGACGTAGCCGTCACACCCCGCCGCAAGGCATCGCTCGCGATCCCCGCGCATCGCATGAGCCGTCATGGCGATCACCGGCATGTGCCCTCCCTCCCTCGCCTCATGCTCGCGGAGGAGGCTCGTCGCTTCCAAACCATCGAGATTGGGCATCTGGAGATCCATCAGCACAAGGTCAAATCCTCCCTTCTCGAGTCTGTTGAGGGCTTGCCGACCATCCCCCACGACGACCGAGTCGTGACCCAGCTTCGCCAGCAAGCGGATCGCCAAAGTCTGGTTGACCGGGTTGTCCTCGGCGACCAAAACGCGAAGCCGGCGCGGAGCAGGCGATGAGGCTATTCCAGAGGAGTCGAGCGCGGCAGCGGCTTTGGAAGACGGGGTATCCGACAGGATGTCCACGATCGCCTTCAAAAGATCCGACTGCTTGGCCGGCTTCGTCAGGTAGGCCACGCCGAACTCACGACACCGTTCCGCATCCCCTTGCAGGCCTGCCGAGGAAAGCATGATGATCGGCAAGGCGGCCATATCGCGATCGCTCCGGCACCGCGCCAGGAGTGTGAACCCATCCATCGCCGGCATCATCGCATCGAAAAAAGCCAGGCGGAACGGGTCGCCGACGGCAGCCGCATGACGCAACTGGTGCAGGGCACCGTAGCCATCCTCGCAGGTTGTCGGCCGCATGCCCCATTGGATCGTCAGGTCGCGGAGGATGCGGCGGTTCGTCGCATTATCGTCAACGATCAGGACGGGCAGGTCGTGGAGATCCACCCCCAGCGCGGCGCCCGTGGTGGGGGCGGGGGCAACACCAAGTCCGAACCGGGCGGTGAACGAGAAGGTACTTCCCTCGCCGATGCGACTCTCCAGTGAGATCTCGCCCCCCATCATCTCGACCAGTCGGCAAGAGATCGACAGGCCCAGGCCGGTGCCGCCAAACTTGCGGGTCATCGATCCATCGGCCTGCTCGAAGGGCGCGAAGATCGCCTTGTGACGGTGGGCCGGGATACCGATTCCGGTATCGAGGACCTCGATCCGGAGACCGACCTCCTTGCCGTCACACCAAGCCTGCCCGACCGTCACGACGACCTCGCCCCGGTCGGTGAACTTGATGGCGTTGCCGACAAGATTGACCACAATCTGGCGGAGCCGGCCGCCATCGCCGATCAGGGCGTCGGGCACGTTGTGCGCGATGTCGAACGCGAGTTCCAGGCCCTTCTGGTGCGCCCGCATCGCGAGCGGACGGAGCGCGTCGCCCAGGCAATCCCTCAGGTCGAATGGGCAGCGGTCCAGTTCGAGCTTACCCGCCTCGATCTTGGAGAAGTCGAGAATGTCGTTGATCACCGTCAGCAGCGAGTCGGCCGACGAGGCGACCACCTCAAGATACTCTTGCTGCTCGGTCGAGAGCGCAGTGTCAAGAACCAATTCGGTCATACCGATGATCCCGTTCATCGGGGTGCGGATCTCGTGGCTCACGTTGGCGAGGAATTCACTCTTGGCCCGACTGGCCGCCTCGGCCGCCTCCTTGGCGTAGACAAGTTCCGCGGTTCGATCGGCCACCCGCTTCTCAAGCTCCGTGGCACGCGCCTGCCCCGCAGCCTCAATGCGCACTCGAGCCGCTTCGAGCTCAGCCTGCCGGACTGCGGCCCCCCTCAGATCGCGAATTCCCTCCAGACAGAAGCAGATGAGGAAAATGTCCTCGAAAATGACCCAACTCGCGTGCTCAAGCCACCGCCAAGTCCCCGGCGCGTTGGTGCCAAAGGTCGACCGGGGCCAAAAGAGGCCGCCCAGATAATGGTCGATCGCCACGACGGCCGAAGCCGTGATGAGTACCCGCCAATCCCGGTAAAACGCGAGGAAAGCGAGCGAACCGAAGATATGGAAGTGAGTCTCGATCCGACCCCCGGTCAGGTGGATCAGCAGGACTCCCATGAGCATCTGCCCAACCGCGATCACATGCCGCGTGATCACCCGGCCGGGCAACATTGACGCCAGGGCGATCGGGAAGCTTGCGATCGCTCCCCCCAAGAGGATGGCGGCCCAGACGTGAAAGTGGACCCCGCTCGTTGTCCCCGCCCAGGTGCGTGGCGAGATCAGTAAGGCGATGCAGATCGCCGCGATCCATTGGAAAGCGATCAACCCCGCAAACAGCCGGTCGACGCGACCGGCCATCCTCGTCACCTCGTCGGTGAACGTCGCACTCGCCTGGTGTGCCACATCATCGTGCGCAGCAATGCTCATTTTTCTCGTTCTTCCGGAGAGTCGGAGAGATTTCGGAGCGAGCAGCCGAACACGGGAGCCGTCGCCTGGGCGGTCGACCCGCTCAAGTGGGCAATCACCGCCTCGAGCCCAAGATTGTCGCCGGTGCGCCCTCGCGCGGCGGTGATACCACCGGCAAAGAGCAGCCGCCGCTGCCGATCGTACAAAAGGACCGATCCCGACGTCTCGGCGTTGAAGCGGGCCGCTTCCTCCCCACCTGAATCCTGAAGCACCTCGACCCCTGGAATCGCAGCGGCACGCCGATGAAGGTCCTCCGGTCCCCAGCGCCCTCGCGCTGTGCGTGGTTGGTAGAACAACACGTGGATCGCCAAAGGAACTTGAGACCGGTCGATGAGCTGCGAAAGTTCTTCAAAGCTGGCCCGCGTGCAGGGGCAGCGGGGATGGGCCACGACGACGAGATTCGCCCGACCGGGATCGAATCGGAGCCGGCTTCCGGCCGGCCAAATGCGATCGGCCTCCACAGTCGGGCCGGGGGTCAGCTCATAGGAATGTACGGCCAGAAGTCCCGCGCCAGTCGCCACGACCCAGGCCAATCCGCCCAGGAAGAGACCGGCCCGCAAGGTCTTCGGGCGTAACATTGGACTCCACCCTCTTCGTCGAAGATGTCCATCGATAACGACTCCGCGCAAATCAAGTTCTAGAATAGGGTTCGTGGCCACTGGTAAGCAAGTCGTCACGAAATTCTCACACTCCCAACTCTCTGACCGGATCGACTTTCCAGGCAGGCGGCTTGCGGAACATCCGAGGCTTCTCAAGCTGGCCCCCGGCTCACTGCATCATCCGTAACGAGGAAGAACAAACGAGGACGCGATCAATGCATCAGATAATCTTTTTACTTTGTGGATTGTCAGCCACGGGAGCCCCTCCCGAGCGGCCGACCGGGAACGCCGTGATCCGGGCGCAGGCGGGTCCTTCGGAGATCGTAATCACCACCACCGAACGGCTGGCCGGCGCGATCCACTCGGTCCGCTGGAACGGCAAAGAGTTCATCGACAGCTTCGATCACGGGCGGCAGCTTCAGTCGGCGGCGAACTTCGACTGCGGAGAGCGGTTCTTCCCCGAGGTCTTCAACCCGACCGAGGCGGGATCGAATGCCGACGGGGCGGGCGAAAAGTCGTCGAGCCGGCTCTTGAAGCTGGCCGTGGACGGCCCGGAGTTGCGGACCACGACGCAAATGGCGTTCTGGCTGACCCCTGGTGAAAAGTCCGAGGGCCACCTGGCAAAGAACGACCGAATCTTGTCGGACCACCTGGTTTCCAAGCGAGTCCGCCTCGGCCATGGGGGTAACCCCCACGTGATCGAGTATGAGGTGGCGTTTGTCATTCCCGAAGGCGAGCGGCACAACTACGCCCAGTTCGAGGCTGTGACCGGCTATATGCCGGCCGAATTCAGTCGCTTCTTGAAATACGACGAGCCCACGGAGCGTTTGCTCCCTCTCGACGACGGCCCCGGCGAACAGGCATCACCCGTGATCCTCACCACCCCGAGCGGCTCGCACGCGATGGGTGTCTATTCGCCCGACCCCTCGCCGGGTTACGGCCGGTTCCGCTTCGAGGCGGCGAAGGTCACCAAGTGGAACTGCGTCTTCCGGGTCAATGACCCCAAGGGAGTCAAGCCGGGCGAGTATCGCTACCGCACGTTCGTCGCCGTCGGCACGCTCGCCGATGTCCAACGTTCCCTCGGCAACCTCCGCCAGGAATTCCAGAAGCCCTGAGTCTCATAAGCTCCTGAGGAAAAAAGAGGGGGCCCAGGCTCTGTTTGTGAAAGGACGCAAGAGGGAGGGGATGCGGCGGCTGCAAATGCTTGCCCCCTTGCTTGACCAGTGCCCCCTCCAAGGCTGATACTCAATCCATCAGGTAGCCGGTGCTCGGTTGAGGGTAAGATCCTCGACATGCGCGGTTCGACTCCGCGGCCTGGTATCCGAACCCGACAGGCCCTCACTTCTCCTTAACTTTCCGTGAAAGATGATGCGACAACCGGAGTCGGGGTGGACAGCATCGCGAGGCTTCGCAGCTCAGACCAACCTCCACCACTCTGCATCCCGGCCTCATGCTCAGGCCAGCATATTTCCCAATCAGCAACAATCGAACAGCCGCCAAAACAGCACGTCTCGCCATGTCAGAAAGAAAAGGGGAGAGGGCTCTCACATTGGTACGAGGGGGGGGATTCGCTCCCCTCTCATCGCCGCGCCACGGGCGACTGAGATCGAGCCGGGAGGGGTCACGAGGCCCAGCAGACCCGGACGCTGGATCTCTTGATCGCGAGGGGTCGGGGCACGTACACTCTTCGGGATCGACTTGAGTCGGATTGGGCCCGCCGATGCGGTCCCTTTTCCTCCTTTTTCTCGCGGGAGCCTGCGGATGACGGAATCGATCGGCACGGTCGACGCCAACCCGTTGCGGCAGAACTTGCCAAGGGCACGGGTCCCTGACCCCTGCGCCGTGGTCCTGTTCGGCGCGACCGGCGACCTGACGCATCGCAAGCTCGTGCCGGCGCTCTACCACCTGGCGCGGGGAGGCAACCTCCCGTCCGAGTGCGCAATCGTCGGCGTGGCCCGGAGAGACTGGACCGACGAACAGTTCCGTGGGGAGCTGGAAAAGAGCCTCTCCAAAAACGGCGACCCGGACTTTGCCGAGTTCTGGCCGCAGTTCGCCACCCGGCTCGCCTTTGTCTCGGGCACGTTTGACGACCCGACGGCCTACACCCGGCTCAAAGAGCGGCTGGATCAGCTCGACGTCTCGCACGGAACTCGTGGCAACCGGCTCTACTACCTGGCGGTCGCCCCCGAGTTCTTTTCGACGATCATCGAGCATCTCGGCCATGCCGGCCTCGTCTATCCGAGCCGCCAGGAAGCTCCCTGGAGCCGCGTGGTCATCGAGAAGCCGTTCGGCCACGACCTGGCCAGTGCCCGCGAACTGAACCGCGACATCACCAGCGTCCTCGACGAGAGCCAGGTCTACCGGATCGATCACTACCTCGGTAAAGAGACGGTTCAGAACATCCTGGCCCTCCGGTTCGGCAACGCAATCTTCGAGCCGATCTGGAACCGGCGGTACGTCGAGTCGGTGCAGATCACGGTCTCCGAAGAGCTCGGCATGGCCGGAGGGCGGGGGGGCTACTACGATAACTCGGGCGCGCTCCGCGACATGGTCCAGAACCACCTGATGCAGTTGCTCTGCCTGGTGGCGATGGAAGCCCCGGTGGATCTCTCGGCCGACGCGGTGCGGAACGAGCGCGTCAAGGTGCTCGAGGCGCTGCCGCACTGGACGCCCGAGGACGTGGCCAAGAACGTGGTCCGGGGCCAGTACGTCGCCGGCTCGATCGAAGGGAAGGAAGTCCCCGGCTACCACGACGAGAAGGGGGTCAAACCCGACTCGCAGACCGAGACCTACGTCGCCCTGCGGACGACCCTGAACAACTGGCGCTGGGCGGGCGTGCCGTTCTACCTGCGGACCGGCAAGCGACTCCCCAAGCGAGCCTCGGAGATCGCGATCCAGTTCCGCCAGCCGCCGACGACCTTGTTCGAGGTGGATAGCGAAGAGGCAGGGGGGGCGGCGAACCTGCTCGTCCTGCGGATCCAGCCGAATGAAGGGGCCAGCCTCGCCTTCCAGGCCAAGGTGCCCGCCTCGAGACGCAGGCTGCAAGAGGTCCGGATGGACTTCCGCTATGGCACGGCGTTCGCGGTTCCGCCGCCCGAGGCCTACGAGCGGCTCTTGCTCGACGTCATGCTCGGCGACCCGACCCTCTACACCCGGACCGACGCCGTCGAGAGTGCCTGGCGGTTCTGCGACGCAATCCTCGACGCCTGGGCTCGCCCCGATGCCCCCCCGCCGGCCCCTTACGTTGCCGGTAGCTGGGGCCCCGAGGCAGCCGACGCCCTCATGGCGGGCGAGCAATCCCGCTGGCGCAGGCTCTGAGTTTCGCTGGGAACAACAGAACCGACCCCCTTTTCTCAACGTGTCGGGACCGGACGTCGAACGATCCAAAAGGACCTCAAAGGGCGAACCCGATGGCTGAGACATCGTCCGACGCATTCCTGAACGGCGAAGGGGTCCCCGTTGACCTCCACAACATCGAGACCGAGCTCCTCCGGCTCTGGGGCCCCTCCGCAGAGCGTGCGGGGGGCCCGGACCTGGAGAGCCCGCACGTCACCCGGGTCGTCCTGGCGAACCTGGTCGTCGAGGGGCGGGAGGCCAATTCACCCGGCCTCAAGCAAGTGCTCGACGAAGTGACCTCGCAGTATCCCTGCCGGACGATCGTGCTCCGGAGAACCGAAGACCCAGACCGGACGATCGCCGCCGAGGTCTCAGCACTCTGCTACATCCCCGCGCCCGGGCTCCCGCAAGTCTGTAGCGAGCGGATCGTCCTCCGTGGCGGTTCGCAGGCGACCGACCTCCTGCCGGGGGCGGTCCGCCCCTTGCTCGAAGCCGACCTTCCCTTCATCCTCTGGTGGACCGACGACCCGAGGCTCGACGAGCCCTTGTTCCGGAACCTGGCCGACGAGTGCTCGCGCCTGATTCTCGACCTGCCCGACCCGGGCACCGACCTCGCCGCCATCCGGCTCGGGCTCGACCCGAAAATCAACGCCTACAGCCGCGACGCCGTCTGGTTCGGACTCACCCGCTGGCGCGAACTCGTCGCCCAGTTCTTCGACCTATCCTGCCATCACGAAGCGTTGAAGCGGATCGACTCGGTCCGGATCGAGGCGCTGGCGCCGACGGGCGAGGTTCCCCCTCGCCTGGCCGTCTGGCTCGCGGCCTGGCTCGCGGGTCAACTCGGCTGGAAACCGCTGGGGGCCCCCGAGCACTCCCCCGGCCTCCTTCGCGCCCGGTTCCAAGGCCCTGTGGGCGAGGTTCCCGTCGAGATCGTCACCGAGGTGGATTCGGCCGCTCCGCTCGCCCGGCTCCTCGCGACGACCCTCACCACTCAAGGTTCCGACGGCCCCGAGAGCTTCCGTCTCGAGCGGCCCTCGCCCCAGTCGGCCGAGGTCCACATCAAGATCAACTCCTCCGCCTACTGCAACCTGCCGCGGATCGTCCGGTCCCCCGAGCTCGACCCCGCGCGTCGCGTGGCCGCCGCCCTCCAGGCCTCACGCTCGGACCCGACGTTCGACCACGCCCGCCCGCATTTCTTCTGGCTGATGGAAGGGTAATCTCTCTCCCAAGCCCCTATCCCGTCGTGCCCACTACAATTCCATGAGGGGCACGAACCGGCGAAAGTGTTCGGTCAAGGCGTCGGCCAGGAGGAGCGGCTCGGGGAAAAGCTGATCGTCGCTCGAGGCGAGGGCGAACGCGATAGCCTCTTGGCCCAGGTTGATCCGGATAACGCCGAACGGAACCGCACGGGTGCGACCGAGGGAGCCGAGGACCTGGCTGAGGATCGCGTCGTCCTCGGGGCCAATCGGCTCAGGGGTCAGGACGACGATGGTGAGGCCGATCACAAGGCCGCGCGGCCCCTGCTTCTGCCAAGGAGGGAAGCGGCCGTTGACGGCCATCGCCAGCCGGGTCAGGAAGCGGCGGTAATCGGCCACCGAGAGGCCGATATCGATCGGTTGGCGGACCACCGCCACCACGCTCAAG
The DNA here is from genome assembly GCF_000242455.2 of Singulisphaera acidiphila DSM 18658. GTDB lineage: Bacteria > Planctomycetota > Planctomycetia > Isosphaerales > Isosphaeraceae > Singulisphaera > Singulisphaera acidiphila. Next base: position 923,042 of record NC_019892.1, on the reverse strand, counting down.
GCGCGGCCGAGCCAGGGGATCCAGTGGAGCCGGACCGGGCGACGGTAATAGCGGAGGACGTCCAGGGGAGGCTCGCGATAGTCCTCCCCGTCCTCGGCGATCGAGCCCGCTGGCCGTAAGAGCGGGTCGATGATCGCGAAGAAGTCGTCCTCGATCATCGGGTCGGGCATCCCTCAAAAGGCTGGCCAAGGCGCAAGCCGTTGGCGTAGGATCAGGCGTCGCGCCACAAGCAAAAAAATCTCATTCGGCCGCCGCGCTCGACGTCGACGGAACCAAGAGGGACACACGTGGATGCCGCAAAACGGGCCGCAGACTCACGCGTCAGCCTGGCGATCATCACCGACCCGGGCCAGGCAAACTCCTTCGGCACGCTCCACGGAGGGGTCATGCTCCGCCTCGCCGACGAGTGTGGCGCCGTCGCGGCACTCCGACACGCGAGCGGGGGTCGGATCACCACAGCCGCGATCGATTCGATGACGTTCCTCGGCCCTGTCTACGTCGGTGAGCGGGTCGAACTGGCGGCCGAAATCACCTACGTGGGCCGGTCGTCACTGGAGGCACGGATCGAAATCTTCGCCGAGCCGCTCGACCGAGCCCAGCGGAGGATGGTCGCCCTGGGCTACGGCCTCTACGTCGCGCTCGACGACGAGGGGCATCCCCGGCCGGTCCCTCCGCTGCTCCTGGAAACCGCGTCGGACCATCGCACCGCTCTGGCTGCGAAAGCCCGGCAAGCGGTCCGCCTGGCCCGCCGCGCCGAGGCGGCCGCGACCGAAGAAAGTGAGAGCGAGAGTCCTTGACCTGCCGCGGAAGCGTCGAATCCATCAGTCCTGCGCAGGCTGGGGCTCGTAGCTCATCTCCATCTGCGGGATCGGGGGGACGGTCGGAGGCTCGAACTTGGGCACCGACGTCTCGATGGAGTCGACCGGCCGAGCCCGTTCCTCGGCCCGCCGGCTCGGAGTGTGCGAAGAGATCGTGGATGAAAAGTCGAGTTCATCCTCGAGTCCACGCAGCCCCTTCTTGAACTCGACGATTCCCTTGCCCAGGGAGCGGCCGACCTCGGGCAGTCGTTTACCGAACAGGAGCACGGCGACTGCCATCACGATGATCATTTCCATCGGGCCAAGGTTGGGCAACATGCGATCGGATCTCCACGGAGAGGAGAGGGTTCAAAAATTCGGTTCGGTTCAGATCAATTCGATTTAATCCCGGTCGCGAATTTGCAGAGAACGCAAGCTCGGTCCGTGATCAAACCTCGGGCGGCGGCACGGGCTTCTTGGTGTCGGCCGTGACAGCCTGATCGAGGTCATCCTCAATCCCCGCGACCCCCTTCTTGAACTCGACCACGCTCTTGCCGAGCGACCGCATCACGCTGGGCAGGCGATTGCCAAACATCAGCAGCATCACACCGCCGACGATGGCGATTTCCATCGGGCCCAGGCTTCCGATAAAAGCGAACGGCATCATTGGTCTCACTCCTTCATATTCAGATCAAAAGAGAGGCGAAGGCATGGTGCCAGTGTCAGTCAGTGTGAAACCCCGGACCCGCTGACGATGATTGTCCGCGTCACGATCCAAGCGGCCAGGGCCGCCGCGGCAAGGATCGTGAAGAACCAGAACATGCGATCCCCGCCGAGCCCGAACCGCGCCGCGGGCCTTGAAGGGGGAGCCGTCGCGGTCCCCGGAGCCCGTCGCGCGGGCGTCAGCCAAGGTAAGATCGCCCGGGCCTGACGCGTCTGCAACACGCCCGACCGGCCGTACAAGGCAAGCACAGCCATGACGATCAGGGCGATCGAACGAGGTCCCAGCATGGCCCAGATCATCCCCAGCCCGATCATGATCCCAAGACTCCGAACCGGAACGCACGGCAAGACGACCGCCCCGCAACGCGTGCGGGCGTCTCTTCCATAATACCGCGAGGCACGCCGAAGGGCGCTCGCGAATCCATTCGAAAGTCTGAAACATCACGGTGGGATGATTTCGGTGGGGGGAGCCGACAGATCGGCGCCAACCGAGGCCAAAGCGTCTCGACAGGGACGACGCGGGGTAGGATGGACATCATTCATCGTACCGCCGCCGCCCTCTGTGTCAATCCCCTTCCCATTCCCAAAGGAGGCGATCAGGGCGTCTTCAGAGGAGAACCAGGGGCGACATTCGCAACCTCCCGTTGCCAGCCACGGAGCAGCGTCGAGAGCCGTTCGAGCTCCGGGGCATGGCTCGGATCGCCGGCCAGGTTGGTCAATTCGTCGGGGTCAACACTGAGGTCGAACAACTGGATCTGATTGGCCTGCGGATACCAGATCAGCTTCCACCGTTCGTCCCTCGCCGCCCGCTGCACATCGCGGTAGGCAAGGAAGAGGGCGTCTCGGACCCTTGCCTGCTCTCCCCGGATCACGGGAACGAGACTCTGACCATCGAGCCCGGCTGGCAGAGGAACCCCAGTCAGACCACAGAGGGTCGGGAACAGGTCGTACAAGTAGACCAGGGCGGCGGACCGGCCCTTCGGGATCCCTGGTCCGGCCAAGATGAGCGGAGGCTTCACATGCTCATACAGGTTCTGCTTGCCCATCAGGCCATGCCGCCCCCCCACCGCCAAGCCCTGGTCGCTGGTGAAGACGACCACCGTGTTGTCCCACCGGCCCGCCGTTTTAAGGGCCTCGACCACCCGCCCGACCTGGTGGTCGAGTTCGGTGACGCAGGCGTAATACTCCGCCAGGTGCCGCCGCATCTCCTCGGGCGTCCGGGGAAAGGGGGCCAGTAACTCGTCGCGAACAGCCAGTTCGCCGTTGTCGAACGGGTGACGCGGCATGAAGTTTTTCGAGAGACGGAGCTTGGCCGGGTTGTACTTCGCCTGGGTCTCCGCTGGGGCCGTTCGCGGGTCGTGCGGCATCGAGGGGGCCAGATAAACGAACAAAGGCTGGTCCGCCTGCTGGGTTCCGACCCATTCGATCGCCGCATCAGCGCACTTCCGGCTGGTGGATGCCCCGGAATGTGGGATCGCAACCACCTTCGCAAATTGGTCATGCCCCACCCGGAACGAGTTCCCGGGCTTGCTCACACAGAGGGTGGCGTACCCGTGAGCGGCGAACGTCCCCCCAAGCGTGGGGCCGTCGTACGACCGAGCGTTCGGTGATGGAATCCGGAACAACGACTTGCCGGTCAAAAGCATGGTCCGGCTCGGTGCGCAGACCGCCGGGATCATGCTCCCCTGGCAGTAAGCGTTGCTGAAGACAAACCCACGATCGACCAGCGCGTCCTGAACCGGGGTCTCGATCTCCGGATTCCCGAGCGCCCGGATCGTGTCACCCCGCTGGTCATCGGTCAGAACCAACAAAACGTTCGGCCGAGTCGGCGGGCCAGCAGCGACAGCTATCCGCCCCTGAACCGCAATCAAGGTCGTGAGGGTCAAGGCAAAGCCGACGATTCGTGGGACAATCATGCAAGGGGTCCTCAAAATCGTCACCTACCCCATTCCTCGGGGCGGTGGCAAACGGAAGCCTACCCAACAAAGAAAGAGAAAGACACGGGTTGGACCGTCCCCACAAGGCTCTTGCTCAGGTCCACTGTCTCCGGATCCTTCGCAACCCCAACGATTCTTGACACCAGAAACGCAATATTATGAAAATTGTTCGATATATTTACGCTTTGCAGCCCCGAAGGAGCGGTCGTCAGAGCAAGCCCTTGGCTCATGACGACCGCCCCTCCGGGGCTACAAAAAACCGACTCTCGAATTCTCAGATAATCAAGTAACCCGACTCAGCCTTCAGTCTTCGGGGCCGTTGCATCGGCCTTGGAATTGGCTTGGGGAAGCCCTTCATAATCCCAGTCGAAGGAGGCCTGAAACGGCTGCCACCAAGCGGCGACGCCCGTAGCGGCGTCGGAGTGGCGGCCCAGGCCGCCGGACGAGGGGGGATTGATCTCGAAAACGAGCTTGTACTCTCCCGGCTTGGGCATTATGAGACTTGCACCATAGTGAAGGCCGTCGCTCGCGACCATGGGCATGAGATCCCCTTGATGAACAGGTTCGCCCCCCTTGGCGGGAAGGACCTTGTAACTGATCTTCATGTAAGGGACGAACTCATCCTTGGCGAAGCCGTTGCGGTTGCCCTCGGTGGCGTGGATGTCGGCTTCCAGGTGGATCATCTCAGCGCCAGACGGGTCGACCATTCCGTCCATCTGAATCGAGGGGAGCCAGACGGCCGCGACCCGCATCTCGTTCTTCTCGATCGGCTCACCGATCGGATATTCGCGGAAGCCGACGGGCTTGGCTGATCCAGGGACGGGATCGGCCGGGGACGCAGCCGAAGAAGCGGAGGAGTCCGACTTCGGGGTCGATACCCCCTTCAAGTCGAGGTTGAACACCACGACCAGGACCACACCACCGAGAATCAGAGCCGTAACCAGTGGACCCGCCCAGCGCTTGAGCACGAAGAGCCTCCTTATTTTTCCTGCCGAGAGAGCCAAAGGTGGCCCACGAAGGCCGACCCTACGGGAATGGCCAGTCCCACTGAGCTCGTGGAAGGGCGTGAGAAAAGAGAAGCCCCGTGGGTCTCTCCCCTTCGGCCTGACAGATTTCTCTCAGCACGTCCTTTACATGAGGATCGGCGGCCGGACCAAGGGCCGACCCGACAGTTAGCGACTGGCGGCTTGGCGGGTCGGCTTCGGAGTCGACGAAACTTCACCTGTGAGCACCAGCACCAGAGCGAAGGCGGCTCCGAGCAGCAACAGCCCTTGCACCGAGAGGGCCTGGACGTTCGGATGCAGGCCGAGGGCCGGCAGACCCGGACCAAACCATTCCAGCTCGGTCGTCTTGAGGATGCCCGCGTTCTGAAGCTCGAAGATCCCGTTGCCCGCGAAGACCACAGCCATCGCGAACAGGACGACTCCCGAGAACTTGAAGAAGGAGCGAAGCGGCAGCCGAACGCTGCTGGCCCGGATGATGTAGGCGATCACGGCCAGAAGAACTAGGCCCACACCGAGGCCAACCGCCAGCCCGATCACCCCTTCACGCGATCGTCCATGCCCGCCGATCAAAGCCTGATACATGAGCGCGGTCTCGGCCCCCTCGCGATAGACGGCCAGAAACGCGGTGAGAGCCAGTGTACCAAGCCCGCCGATCTCCGACCCGCGCGCGGCCTGCCGCTTGAGGAAATCCATCCACCGCTTCGACTCGGACTGCGAGATCAGCCAGTAACTGACGTAGAAGAGGACCCCCGACGCCGCGAGCATGACCACCCCTTCAGCCACCTCACGCGTCTTGTTCTGGGCGGAGCTGACGATCAGGTTCAGGCCCACAGCCGTGATGATGCTGGCGACGACCGCCAATCCCACCCCCCAGCCGATGGCCCGCATCGCCCCGGGCTGCGCCGTCTTGGTGGCCAAGGCCACCAGCATGGCCAGGAGGAGGATGACCTCGACTCCTTCGCGCAGGATGATGAACAGCGACCCCGCGAACGCCGGTCCGAAGGTCCCGGCGGGTTGCTCCGTCACCCGTCCCAAGGCGAGCGCGACTCGCTCCTGCAAATCATTCAGCTTCGCCCCCAGCTTCTCGCCCTTCAGACCCGACCCGACCTCGCCGCGAATCCGGTTGAACTCAATCTCCAGCGGGCGAACCTCTCGTGGATTCAACGAGTTCAAGATTCGCTCCAAGGGCTCGAAGTCGACCAGGTAGACCGAGGTCATCGCCGAAGCGGCGTCTTCGGCCTCGCCCTTGTCGGCCAGCGCCTGAAGTTCGAGCAGACCTTGCTTCAGACCCAGCAAGAGAGCGCGCTGATCGCGCGAGCCAGGGATCGTCGCAAGGGGAGGTGCCGCGTTGGCCGCCCCCACGAACACATGGGTCCGATCGGGCACCCCCTTCTTATTCAGGTCATCCGAAGCGTTGACCAGGCTGAGGAGCAGCTTGCGCGTGAGCTCGGCCATATACTCCGGCGGCTCATTCCCTTTGGCCACCTTCGAAGCTGCGGCCTGGGTCGCAAGGAACTCCCCTTCGAGCGCACCGGCACGGGCGTACCCCAGGTAAGTGCGCACGGCCGTTTCCATGTCCGACGCTTCAAACTCACCCCAGTAGGCGTCCTCCGCCAATCGCCTCGCCTTCTTAAACTCACCAGGGCGGGTAGCCGCATCGAAGCTCGCGGCCAAGGTCAGGCTGATCCGGTCGATGACCTCGGGCCAGGGAAGCACTGGGGCCACCTGTCCGGCGACGGGCGTAAACGACGGTGCCGTCACGGTCAGGGTGCCCAAGTCGGAAGCGGCTTCGCCCCCGATCGTCACTTCCTTGCGGAGCGGTTCACCCATCTCGTGCCAGACATTCAAGACGTAGCGACCCTCGGGAACCTCGGTAAACCGAAACTTGCCGTCGCGATCGCAGGTCTTCACCCAGGGCGACGCGCTTACCACGACATATCCGCACATGTGGCTATGGATATCACAGGCGAGGCGGACAACCCCTGGTTTGTCGGGAACCCAGTCATGGGGTTCCCCAGGAGCCATCGACTGGTTAAAGTCGAAGCCGGGAGTCACGACGTGGACGCTATGCCGCTCCGAGTCGGCATTGGTAAACCGCAAGGTTCGTCCCAGGGACATCGCCTGCACCCGAGGCACGAACTGCAAGCCCTTCTGGTCGACCAGCACGACCTCGGCATCGGCCGCCTGCTTCAGAGCCGGATCGGCCGGGCTGGATCCAGTGCCAGTGACCGGCTCGAGGCTGACAACCGCAGGACTGACCCCGGGCGAGCAGACCTCGGGCATGGCGACCCGACCCGAAACGTCCCCAGCGCGGGCCGACAGCCCCCCCAACAGCAGGAACCAGGCCAAGACCGCCAACCGTCGCATGGAAGTGTTTACCACGTCGCGATCCATCAATTTTATGGGTAGGCTGGTACTCGACCGGGGGGGCGTCACGCAGCGTATTGAGATTCAATCTCAACAGGGTCCTGTCATTATAGTCGCGTGTTCGCGAGGTCGTCAAACAGTTTTTTTCGCGGATACCTAACGATGATTACTGAGTCAAACCCGAAGCCCGGCACGACTTACGAGGGTCCGGTGCTGACCTCGACGTTTTCGTTCGGGGGTCGGGACATTCGCGTGGTGCGGCCTGCCGACCCGGACCGTTTGCTGGACGACCCCAGCGTTCTGGCCTGGAATCGGCAAGATGACTACATGCCCTACTGGGCCTATCTCTGGCCCGGCGCTCATCTTCTGGCGGAGGCGGTGGGGCGCGAGCCCTGGGCGGAGGGAGCGCACGCCCTGGAGATCGGCTGTGGCCTGGGCCTGGCCGGCCTGGTGGCCTTGGGGCGTGGCTTGCGGGTCCGGTTCACCGACTACGACGAGGCTCCCTTACGATTCACGGCCCTGAGCGCCGAGGCGAATGGCTTCGCCCCTGAGACTTATTCCACGGCGCTGCTCGACTGGCGCGAGCTACCCGAGGAACGCTACCCGATCATCCTCGGGGCCGACGTCCTCTACGAGAGCCGACTGGTCCCGCTGGTCGCCGACCTCCTGGCCCGGCTCCTGGAGCCGAACGGGCTCGCGCTGATCGCCGGCCCCTACCGCGTGGCGACCGAAGGATTGGACGCCTGCCTGCGCGATCGCGGCCTAGTCCAGGAACTCGAACCGATCCGAGCGGAGAGCGAGCACGGGCCGGTGCGCGGAACCTTGCACCGGATCCGGCGAGCAGGTTCATTGTCACTCTGACGGTCGCCCCTCTGGTCGTTGCCAAACGTCAGGCTTCACCGGGAAATGGGTGCTACGGGTTCCGTACTCGGCCCCCGTAGCACCGCAACGTCCGTCATTTGCCGGTGAGACTCAGCCTTTTGCCTTCGGGGCACTTTCCACCGGGCTCACGTCCCGATTTGAGCGAAGCGTACCGATGAGGTCGTTGACATCGTCGATCTTCTCTTCTTCGAGAATCCGGCTGAGGTCACCGACAAGGCGATCGGAGGCGGTCGGGTCGTAGAAGGTGGCGGTGCCGACCTGGATGGCGGAGGCGCCGGCGACGAGGAACTCGAGGGCGTCGTCGACGCTGGCGATGCCGCCGATGCCGATGATCGGCAAGTCGGGCAGGGCGCGGGCGACGTCCCAGACCATCCGCAAGGCGAGAGGTTTGATCGCGGGGCCACTCAGGCCGCCGACGTCATTGGCCAGGACCGGCCGCCGCTTTCGCCAGTTGACGACCAGGCCGCGAAACGTGTTGATCAGGCTGACGGCGTCCGCGCCCCCTTCGGCCGCCGCCCGGGCGATGGCGACGATGTCGGTGACGTTCGGCGTCAGCTTGGCGATGATGGGAAGAGGGGTCACCGCGCGGACGCGTCGCACCAGCCGCCCCACCGCGTCGGGGTCGATTCCCAGGTCGAGGCCGTGGCTGACGTTCGGGCACGAGACGTTGAGCTCGAGCCCGGCGAGGCCGGGGTCGCCGCCGAGGGTCTCGGCCATCGCCACGAACTGGTCTTCGTCCTCACCCGCGATGTTGGCGATCACGGCCGTGCCGACGGTCCGCAAGTAAGGGAGGTGGTGCTCCCGGAAGTGGTCGATGCCATCGTTGTCCAGGCCGATCGCGTTGAGCAGGCCCGAGGAGGTCTCGACGGTCCGAGGAGTCGGGTTGCCCGCCCTCGGCCGGTAGGTCACGGTCTTGGGGATCACCCCGCCGAGCCGGTCGAGCCGGACGAAGGGGGCCATCTCCCGGATGTAGCCGAACGTGCCCGAAGCGACAAGAACCGGGTTCTTCAACTCCAAGCGTCCGAGACGGACCCGCAAATCGACCACGTCACAACTCCACCGTTCCAAGATAGCCTTCTTGATAGGAAGGGCATGGCCCACCCTTACAAGAGAGGATGACTTTTCCAACCCACTGATCTCGTTTCTGGCCTCATACTTCCACCAGGCCTGAACGACCATCCAAGGTACAATAATCACGAACCGAGCCGACACCCCGATCGTGGCGGCCCGCCTCCAACCCAAGCCAAAGGACCAAGCGTCATGGCCTTGAGGATTGAAGACTACGCCTTGATCGGAGACTGCCGGACCGCGGCCCTGGTCGGGAAAAATGGGTCGATCGACTGGCTCTGCGTCCCTCGATTCGATTCGGGCGCCTGCTTCGCCGCATTGCTGGGCACAGCCGAGAACGGACGCTGGCAGATCGCCCCGGCGGAAAAGATCCGCCGGATCAGCCGGCGCTACCGGCCCGGGACGCTCGTGCTCGAGACCGAGTTTGAGACCGACTCGGGCAGCGTCGCGGTCATCGACGCCATGGCGATGACCACCGAGACCCCAACCGTCCTCCGCCTGGTCGAGGGCAGGGGGGGACGAGTCCCCATGCGGCTCGACTTGAGCATCCGGTTCGACTACGGCTCGATCGTCCCCTGGGTCCGGCGGACCGACGGCTCGATCTCGGCGATCGGAGGCCCGGACATGCTCCGGTTCACCGCCGGCGCCGAAATCCGGGGCGAAGGCCTGACGACGGTCGCCGACTTCACCGTCGCCGACGGTCAGCGGATCCCGTTCGAGGCCACCTGGCACCCCTCGCACGAGCCGTGCCCACGGCAAGTCGACGTCGAACGTGCGATCGAGGAGACGACGGAGTGGTGGGGCCGTTGGTCGCAGGGGTGCCCGGATGTGGAGGGCGATACCGAGGCGGTTCGTCGCTCGTTGATCACCTTGAAGGCTCTGACCTTCGCGCCGACGGGCGGGATCGTCGCCGCCCCGACCACGTCCTTGCCCGAATGCCCTGGAGGGGTCCGGAACTGGGACTATCGCTATTGCTGGATCCGCGACGCGACCTTCACCCTCTACTCGTTGATGACCTCGGGTTATCTCGAGGAAGCGCGTCAGTGGCGTGATTGGCTCCTCCGTGCCGTGGCCGGCCAACCGGCGGAGCTGCAAATCATGTACGGGCTGTCGGGCGAGCGCAGGCTCACCGAGTTGGAACTCCCCTGGCTCCCTGGCTACGAGAGTTCGCGCCCCGTGCGGATCGGCAACGCGGCCTCGAACCAATTCCAGCTCGACGTGTTCGGCGAAGTCATCGACGCCTTGTACCAGGGGCGTCGTGACGGCATAGCCCCCCTCGAAGAGGGATGGCGCGTCGAGCACCTCCTACTCAACCACCTGGAGACGGCCTGGACGCTTCCCGACGAGGGGATCTGGGAAGTCCGTGGGGAACGAAGACCGTTCACTCACTCGAAGGTGATGGCCTGGGTGGCCTTCGACCGCGCCGTGAAGTCGGTCGAGCAATTCCAGGTTGAGGGGCCGGTCGAGCGCTGGCGGGCCGTGCGCGACCAGATCCACGCGGAGGTCTGCCGCGACGGTTTCAACTCCGAACTGAACGCCTTCGTCCAGTCGTACGGCACGAACCGGCTCGACGCCAGCCTGCTGATGGTCCCGCTGGTCGGCTTTCTGCCGGCCGACGATCCCAGGGTGCTCGGAACGGTCGCGGCGATCGAGCGCCGGCTGATGAAGGCTGGTTTCGTCGCCCGCTACGAAACCGATCCGGAGGTCGACGGCCTCCCCCCCGGTGAGGGATCGTTCCTCCCTTGCACCTTCTGGTACGCCGACAACCTGGGACTCCAGGGGCGTGCCGACGAGGCGAGACTGATCTTCGACCGGCTCCTGGCCATCCGCAACGACGTCGGCCTCCTCGCGGAAGAGTACGACTCGACGACGGGCCGGCAACTGGGCAACTTCCCTCAGGCCTTCTCCCACGTCTCGTTGATCAACACCGCGCACAACCTCGGACGCGGCCGTCGACCCGCCGAACTTCGGCGGCGCCCCTGAACCAAGACTCAACACCGCACCACGGAAAACACGGAAGCCCACGAAAACCAAGGTAATGACTGATTTCCAAATTCATTCAATTCAGCAATCACTCTTTTTCAGCTTCCGTATGTTCCATGGTTCGATGCCGCACTTTTCAGGATTCCACGAGCGGGGCACGCCTGAGGCAGATGGCCCTGAATCGCGGTGAGAATGCGAGGACCAGACCGCAGATTCCCATGAGAACGAAGGACGAAGGCTCGGGGACGGCCTGCGGGAGCGTCCCTCCGAAGGGGTAGTTGTGCACCTCAACATGCCCGTTGAGCGAGGCCCCGATCAATGAACCGTTGACGTGGTTGTAGTCGAACTGAAGCGCGGCGCCAGGTGCCAAGACGCTGCCGTAGATCGAGACGTTCGAGTCGGTCAGTGTCTTCGCTTTCGAGAAATTGAACAGGATGTTATTGATCAGCGGGTTCGTTTCCGAAGCCGATCCGTTGACGTACATCTGGAAGTTCGCCAACGAAGGAGAGGTTCCATCGACGTTGATCAAGACAGTCGAGCCGGAAGGAGCGACGATATTGAGGCCGTTGTTGTTGGCGCTGGCGAACTGGGCGGCCGTCAGATTGAAAACATTGAGGCTACTGGAAACGCCCGTCAGGGTCAGGCCGAGCGCCCCTGCGCCCACCGCTCCGCTCGACGCTTGCGACGCCAGGAACGACGACAAGGCACTCAACGACGTCGCAGCCGCCGTAAAGTCGATCGGCTTATCCTGAAACTTGCTGCCAGTCACGTTGACCCCCGACAAACTGGTCGTTCCGCCGACGTGGAGATCACCATTGATGGTGCCGTTGCTGAAGACCAGGTTGCCGCCAACCACAAGCGCGTTTGTGGTATTGGTCGGAAGCTTCGACGCGACGCTGTAGCCCGTATACGTCGCGTTTCCACCAATCGCCACCCGTCCTTCCGAGTCGGTGTAAGCTTGGTTGGCGTTCCCCAAGATAAAGACGCTGTAATTCTGAGCAGGACCAAGCGACATCCCCGCTTGAGCCTCTCCCGAAGTCATCACAAGGATGGCGATCAAACCCACAATCCCACGAACACGCCAATTCCGCATCTCGATTTCCTCGCTTGTAATATGCGCAGCACCGGACACCCTTCCGAACACACCTCTCGAGGAGGTGGCGATCGGGGAAACGAATGCCTTGCGGGAGACTCCATTCCTCTGAGCTAAGCTCAGAGCGGGCCAAAGGGGGAGGGAAGCACACACTCATTGGAATCTGAAAGGATGAGCTTGAGTTGCTTTCTCTCCCTTATTTCTTTTCTTAAACGACCCCACCACGACTCAGTGGCTCGACGATTCCAGAGAAAGCATGTTAATCCCCAAAACCGTGCATGGTCAAAGCGAGCTTGCCCTTTTGGAAGAATAGGCAATTTGCGAAACATGCAACGAAGAAAAGGCACTTGAATGATGCCCAAAGGCGACAAGCGAGATCCTCTCATCGCAACAGAAGCATCAACCCCTCGCCCCGGGTCGTTTGGTCTCGTTTGGCGGCCGGGTGAATCGTGAAAAAAAGCAACGCGTTTCGAGCCGGGACTATCAAAAAGAAAGGCAAAGACGGGATCGCCTTGGGGGACCATCCTGGCATAAGATATTGCGATGACGACGACCACCAACATGCAGCGCCTCCAAGACCGTCTCAGCCGGGAAACTCGTGCCGAAGTTCGCTTCGATCGGGGAAGCCGCGGCCTGTACTCGACCGATGCGAGCCTCTACCAGATCGAACCCCTGGGCGTGGTGGTGCCACGCACGGCGGCCGACGTGGTGGCGACCGTCCGGATTGCCGCCGATGAGGGCGTGCCGATCGTGCCGCGAGGGGCGGCCACAAGTCTCTCGGGGCAGACGATCGGCCCGGCCATCGTGCTCGACTTCTCCAAGTACCTGAACCGGGTCGGCGTGGTCGATCGCGACCGGATGACCGTGCGGGTTGAGCCGGGAGTTGTGCTCGACCGGCTCAACGCCCACCTCCGACCGCTCGGCCTGATGTTCGGGCCCGACGTGTCGACCAGCGACCGCGCCACGATCGGCGGAATGATCGGCAACAACTCGGCAGGCGCGCGGTCCCTCCGCTATGGCAAGACCGTTGACCATGTCCTTTCGGTCGACGTCGTCCTGGCCGACGGTACGTCGACGACCTTGGGCCCGGTCCCGGCGACCGAACTCGATGCGCTCTGCGCCCGGCCCGACTCCGTCGGCACGATCCATCGCGTGGTCCGCGACACCGTCGCCCGGCACCGGGCGGCGATCGAGGCGAAGTTCCCCAAAATCCTCCGCCGGGTCAGCGGGTATAACCTCGATGAGTTCGTGCCGGGCCTGCCGGTCCGCGCGGCCGGCTGGCAAGACGACCCTTGGCAGTTCAACCTGGCGCGCTTGATCGTCGGGTCGGAGGGAACGCTGGCGGTCGTCCAGGGGGCCGAGCTCAAGGTCGTACCGATCCCTGCGGCAACCGGCCTCGTCGTACTCTCGTTCGCAACAATCCCGGCCGCGCTCGATCGGCTCGAGGAGATCGTGGCGACCGGTCCGGTGGCCGTCGAGATGCTCGACCGGATGATCCTCGACCTGGCCGCAACCCACCCCGCCTACGCGGGGCGGATGGAGTTCGCCGAAGGGCGTCCGGCCGCGGTCCTCGCCGCTCAGTTCTACGCCGACAGCGCGGAGGAGTTGGCCGACCGGGCCAACGACCTGGCCCGCCGGTTCGAAGGGCGTCCGCACGTCCTGGGAGTCCGCAAAAGCCTGGGAGGAGCCGAAAAGGACGACTTCTGGAAGGTCCGCAAAGCCGGGTTCTCACTTCTGATGGGGCTGGTCGGCGACTCCAAGCCGGTCGCCTTCGTCGAAGACACAGCGGTCGCTCCCGCCCGCTTGCCCGCCTTCTACGAACGATTCGAGGCGATCGTCGAACGCCAAGGGGTCGAGGCCGCCTGCTACGGCCATGCCGACGTCGGCTGCCTGCACATCCGGCCGATCCTCAACGTCAAAACCCACGAGGGGGTCGAGTCGCTACGGACAATCGCGCGCGAGGTCTCTGACCTGGTCGTCGAGTTCGAGGGCGCGATGAGCGGCGAGCACGGCGACGGCCTGGCCCGCAGCCTCTGGAACACCAAGCTGTTCGGCCCCGAGGTCTACGGGGCGTTCGAAGCCGTCAAGCGCGCCTTCGACCCCGAGAACCGGATGAACCCGGGGAAGGTCGTCGCCGCGCCCGACCCCGGCGACAACCTACGCATCAGCCCCGATTACCACCCTCACGAGCCCGAGTCGACCGTGTTCGACTTCTCGAGCCAGGGCGGGTTCGCCCGGGCCGTCGAGATGTGCTCGGGCGTCGGTGCCTGCCGCAAGACAGGGACCGGCACCATGTGCCCGAGCTATATGGTCACGATGGAGGAGGAGCACACGACCAGGGGCCGCGCCAACGCGCTCCGGATGGCGATGACCGGTGAGCTCGGCCGCGACGGATTCCAGAACGAGGCGCTCCACGAGGCGCTCGACCTCTGCCTTCAGTGCAAGGCCTGCAAGAGCGAGTGCCCGTCGAACGTCGACATGGCCAAGCTCAAGGCCGAAGTCCTCCACCAGGTCTACAAAGAGAAGCGAGTGCCGATCGGCACGCTCTTGATGGGCCACATCCACCGGCTCAACCCGATCGGCTCGGCGACGGCCCCGCTGGCCAACTGGACCCTGCAACAGCCCTCGTTCAAATGGCTGCTCGAGAAGGTCGCCGGGATCGACCGACGACGAACCCTGCCGACTTTTGCACGCGACAACCTGCGCCGCTGGTTCCGCCGCCACCCGGTTGACCCCCGCGCGGGGACTCAGGGGTCCGTCCTCTTGATGGACGACTGCTTCACCACCTACAACAACCCGGAAATCGGCCGGGCCGCCGTACGAGTGCTCGAGGCGTCCGGCTACCGAGTCGAGTTGGCGGGCCTCCCTTGCTGCGGCCGCCCCGCGCTCTCCAAGGGCCTGCTCACCCTGGGCCGCGACCTCGCCCGCGAGAACGTCCGCCGACTGGTCGGCCACGCCCGCAAGGGGACGCCCATCCTCGGCTGCGAGCCGAGTTGCCTGCTCACCCTGGTCGACGAGTACCGCGACTTCCGGCTCGGCCCCGACGCCGACCTCGTCGCCAAGTCCTCACAACTCGTGGACGCGTTCGTGGCCGACCCGGCCCGGGTCCCCTCGCTCCCTTTGCGTCCCCTCGAGGAGCAGGTCCTCCTGCACGGCCACTGCCAGCAAAAAGCCCTCGTGGGCACGGCCGGGACGATGGCCGCCCTCCGCCGGATTCCCGGGCTCGAGGTCAAGGAACTCGACTCGGGCTGCTGCGGCATGGCCGGCTCGTTCGGCTACGAGCATGGCCACTACGAGGTCAGCGCGGCCCTGGCCAATCGCGTGATCCTGCCGGCCATGCAGGCCAACCCCAAGGCGCGACTGGTCGCCCCCGGCTTCTCGTGCCGAAGCCAGGTCCACGGCCTCGCCGGACACAACGCGCTGCACCCGATCGAGCTTCTCGCCGAACAACTGACCCCTCAGGAAGCCTGAGCCTTGCTTGCGAGACCGCGATAATCGTCTCGGCCAATCAATTGATCGATCTCAGGAACGACCCCCGTTGATCATCACCCTCCAGTGAGCGGCCAACGGGGTTTCTGATGATTGATTGCGGGCGAAGCTCCCCGAACGCTCTCAAAATCAATTAAATTTATTGAAATTTGAATTCATGAAATTGAAGAGCGAGCGAGGCGCCCACGGTCCCAGGAAAAATGGCAACATCGCGATTCGCTGATGATGCCTGCAGGTTCCGAAACGGGCCATGGATCAAGGCATACCGCCCTCGTTTCATTTCCTCTTATCGCCAAACCTTTCCACGCCAGCCCATCCCACCGACACCAAAGGCAAAACCAGGCGAAAAACGCAAAAAAACTCGCGATCTCGGACTCACAAGAGACTAGACGAAGGCTCGCGTTCTCTCTTATGATATATTTAGAAACGCAGATAACATCCATGCTCGATAGACTCCACCCTCCCGCTAAGAACGGCTTTGGAGCTGGACATGTCTCCGCACCTTGCGTCCCTCGGCAAACGAAAAATCAGAACATTCAGCAAAGCCGTCGAATCGTGGAGTGATGCGGAGCCGGTCGCGCAGTCGAGTTGGGCGTCATCCCCCAGCCTGGGCGGTGATGAGGTCAGGGTCGAGCCGAGTCCTTGGAAACGTCAAGTCGCGATCGGCGCGATCGTCGGGAGCGAGTTTGCCGTCATTTTGGTGCTCCTCGCCAGCGTTGTCCGAGGATCGACCGACCGTCGACAGTTCGCCTGGACGCTCGGGATCCTCTCGGTCACCCTTCTCGCTCTCTCTCTGCTCAGACGGAAGGCCTTGCCGACTGCGTCGGAGTACTGACGCTTGCAGTGGGCCAATGCTCCCCGGTTGCCTTTTGGGGCCGGCGATGGTCCAGCCGTCTTCCGCTTCGGGACGTTATTCCGTCTCCGTTTTCGGCCCGGTACGGTATATTCGACGCGGTTTTCGAAAAGAAACATGCGTCCGTAAGGAGCACGAACCGTGGCCGAACCTCGTGAGATCGACCTGGCCGACCTCAAGCCTCGCCTGGAGCGGGCTTTTGACTTCGCGGGCCGCCAGGTCCGGGCGACGATCGAGCGGACCCCCGACTATTTTCCGATCTATACCGTCGAGGGGCGTTGGAAGCACGAGGGCGAGCTCTGGACCGATTGGTGCGCAGGGTTCCACGCCGGCATGATGTGGCTGCTCGCGGAACGCGACGGCGACCCCTGGTGGCGCGCTCAGGCTGAGCACTACTCGAAGCTCATCGAGCATAAGCAGCACGACCGCGAGGTCCACGACCTCGGCTTTATCTTCATGAACACATACCTCCCCTGGTATCGGCTGACCGGAGACCCCGCGCTCCGCAAGGTGCTCATCCAGGCGGGGCAAACCCTGGCGCTTCGGTTCAACCCCAGAGGGAAGTACCTCCGGTCGTTCGTCGCTCCCGAAAGCCTGTTCATCGACATCATGATGAACGTGCCGATCATGTTCTACGTCGCGAAGGAGACGAACGACGACGCCCTCTATGACCTGGCCGTCTACCACTGCCGCACCACCGAGCGAACCCTCGTCCGACCCGACGGCGGCACCGCACACGAGGGGATCTTCGACCTCAGGACCGGCGCATTCCTCCGCCAGACCACGCACCAAGGGTTGAGTGGCGAGTCCGACTGGACCCGGGGGCTGGCCTGGTCGCTCTACGGCTACGGCACCGTCTTCAGCTACACGAAGAACCCAGTTGACCTCGCCGTCGCCGAGCGCAACGCCGACCACTTCATCGAACGCTGTCCGGAAGGACTCATCCCCCCCTGGGACTTCGACGTTCCCCCCGGCCCCGACCGGATCGACGACAGCTCGGCCGGCGCAATCGCGGCCTCCGGGCTCTGGAACCTGGCCGAGCTCACGGACGATCCCGACCGTGCCCGCCGCTACCGAAACGCCAGCCTGACGATCCTCGACACCCTCTGCACCGACCACTACCTCGCCTGGAACAAGCCGGGGTGGGAAGGGGTGCTCATGCACGGCGTCTATCATTTTCATAAGAAGCTGGGCGTCGACGAGTCGGTGATGTGGGGCGAATACTTCTTCCTCGAAGCGGTGGCCAAGGTCCTCGGAATCCGCAAGCCGTTCTGACGGTCCGAAGACCCGCGCGCCGGGGCTCCTGGTGTTCCTCGCCCTCATGCGGTATCGTCTGGGGGCGACGGCGCCGCTTCGGCTGGTTGATCGAATTCGCGATGGACCGCCTCACGCCTCTTCCGGAAAGCTCCAGCCATGAACCCCGACGAGTCAGCCGACAATGTTGAGGAGAACCGCCTCAATGGTGCGGACTCCCTGCCCAGCTTGCCTATCTACAATCCCGCGGAAGAGCTCGACGAGTTCGACGACGAGGACATGGAGGAAGGTCCGCGCACCGTTCTCATCACCGGAGCGTCAGGCAACATCGGCCGAAAGCTCCGAGCCGCCTGGCACGAGCTCTACGACCTGGTCCTGATCGATCGCGTGGCCGACCCGGACGATCCCGACGTCATCGTGGCCGACCTGTCCGAGTTGGACGAAGACTGGATTACCCACTTCCACGGGGTCGACACGGTGATCCACCTGGCGGCCAACCCCAACGACTCCGCTTCGTGGGAAGAGCTGGTCGGGCCCAACCTCGATGCGCTCAGCAACGTGCTCCATGCGTCGGCCCTCGCAGGCATCGATCGCGTGATCTTCGCCAGCTCGAATCACGTGATGGGGGGCTATCGAGAACTCGACGACGGGCCGATCGACGTCACCCGCCCCCCCCAGCCCGATGGCCCTTACGGGGCGACCAAGCTGATGGGCGAACGGCTCGGCCGAAGCCTGGCGAGCTCGTTCGACATGACATTCATCGCGCTTCGGCTCGGCTGGATTCAGCCGGGAGAGAACCGGCCGGAGACCCTCCCCGACGATTGGTCGCGGGGCCTGTGGCTCTCCAATGGCGACCTCATACGTCTCTTCGAGGGGGCCGTCGAGTCGGACGTTGAGGAACGCGACTTCCTGGTGGCCAATGGGATGTCGAACAACCGAGGGATGCGCTGGAGCCTGAGCGAGGCGACCGAGTGGCTCGACTACCACCCCGAGGATGATGCCTACGCCGGGCAGCCTGAAGCATGATCCAAGGCCCAAGTGCGGGCCGCAACAGCTCAGCGCCGCCTTGACGTAAAGCCCATGATCACGACCACGATGATCGCGACCACCCCAAAGATCGCCACGTTCACGAAGTTTCCCTCGAGGAACGCCATCGCGAGCATCATGAGCGCCGCGAGCAGGCCGACGGTCAGGAGAACCCGGCGAATGGCGCCGGGGTGGGCACGGGAAGCCTCCGGGGCGTCGGAATCCTGGTCGGGGCCGATCACCAGAACGGCGTCGTCCGGCGCCAGGTGGGCGACACGGGGCGGCCTCATGAGTTCCGGCGGCAGGCTCGCCCGCCCGCACTTCGGGCAGCAGAGCCAGGTATTCGCCTCGCTGGTCCGTGCCTCGAGCGCAACCTGACAGTTCGGGCAGCGATAGGCCACGATGTAGGTGATCTCCGACTGCGTCTGCTGCACGGTCGTGGACCTCGCTCATTCCTCTTTATTCAGGGAGGGCGCACCGATCGAATCGAATCCGATCGAGGTTCATGATACCCCCTCGAACACACGAACACACGGAAAACCAAAAGACGGCTCACGGCAAAGGAGGTACGGGGTACTTCCGCGCCGCGAGGTGGGCACGTAGGATGGGGCCATCCCCTTTTTTAGAAAAAATCACGGCTCGGCTGGCAGGCACCGAGACTTCCTCGACGGACGAAATCGCAAAATGAGCGTCCCAGAAGAATCCGTCCGGCTCCGGATGCGGCAGATCAGCAAGAATTTCGGAGGGGTCCACGCGCTCCGCGACGTGACCTTCACGGCCAAGGCCGGCGAAGTCCACTCCCTCTGCGGCGAGAACGGAGCGGGCAAGAGCACGCTCATGAAGATCCTCGCCGGCGCGATCAACGACTACGACGGCCAGATCGAAATGAACGGCCGCGAAGTCCGCTTCTCAGGGCCGCGCGCCGCCGAGGACGCAGGGGTCCGGATCATCTACCAGGAGCTCAACCTCGTCCCGCAGATGACGGTGGCCGCCAATATCTTCCTCGGCCGCGAGAAGACCCACGGGCCGGGCTGGCTCGACAACCGCGCCATGGAGGCCGAGGCCCGGCGCCTGTTCGACCGCCTGGGCACGCCCATCTCGCCCCGAACCCGGGTCGGCGACCTCCGGATCGGCGACCAGCAGATGGTCGAGATCGCCAAGGCCCTGGTCTTCGACGCGGCCGTCCTGATCATGGACGAGCCGACCTCGGCCCTCTCCGACGCCGAGGTCGCGCGGCTCTTCCGCGTGATCGATGACTTGCGCAAGCAAGGGACGACCGTGCTCTACATCTCGCACAAGATGAACGAGATCTTCACCTTGTCCGACCACGTGACCGTCCTCCGCGACGGCCGGAACGTCGCCGATTCACCCTTGGCCCAGACCGGCCCTGAGCAGGTCGTCCGCTGGATGGTCGGCCGCGAGATTGCCGAACTCCAGTTCGAGCACAAGGCCGTCGCCGGCGCGGCCCTCCTCCAGGTCGACGGCCTCTCCCTGGACTGTCCCCCCGGCAGCGGTCGCCCCGCGCTCTCGAACATCAGCTTCGAGGCCCGCTCCGGTGAGGTGCTCGGCATCGCCGGCCTGCTCGGCGCCGGGCGAACCGAACTGCTCGAGGCCCTCTTCGGCGCCAGCCAGGCCGCACCCGGCGGCACGATCCGACTCGAGGGCAAACCGGTCCGGTTCCGCGACCCCGGCCAGGCGATCGCCGCCGGGATCGCCCTGGTGACCGAGGACCGCAAAACGCTCGGCCTCTTCGACCGGATGACCGTGGCGGAAAACATCACGATCCGCCACCTCGATTCACTGACCCGTGGCGGCCTGATCGACAGCCGCGCCGAGGCGCTCGCGGTGACCGACTCGATCCGCCAACTCGCGATCAAGACGGACGGCGGAGGCGCGGCCATCACGAGCCTCTCGGGCGGCAACCAGCAGAAATGCATCCTCGCCCGCTGGCTCCTGACCGGGCCCAAGGTCCTGCTCCTCGACGAGCCGACCCGCGGCATCGACGTCGGCGCCAAGGCCGAGATCTATGCCTTGATCCGCCGCCTGGTCGCCGAGGGCATGTCCATCATCATGACCTCGAGCGAACTTCCCGAGCTACTGGCCGTCTCCGACCGGATCCTCGTCCTCTGCGAAGGCCGGCTCACCGCCGAACTACCTCGCGCCGAGGCCGCCGAAGAAACGATCATGCACGCCGCGACCCGGTTCCTCGACCGCGCAGCGAAAGCATCGTGAAACCGGTAGACCGTGCTTGCCCTGCGAATCAAAGCGTCTTCAAAAACGCAACTAAATCGGCAACCTCCTGGAGTGAGAACTGGGCGTCATGGGGATGGTGGTGGGTGGCGAAGACATCGCTGAGGGTCTTCGCCCGGCCATCGTGGAGGAGGGGGGCACGCACGCCGATACCCCGGAGGGAGGGGGGGTTGAACATGTGGTTGCCGACTTCATCGATGAGTCCGACGTCGTAACATTCGGTCGTGGTGTAGTGGGGCGGCGCGTGGCAAGCCGCACATTCCCGGGCGACGAAGAGCGCGCGGCCACGCTCCACCGCAGGGTCGACCGGTGAAACCAGAGCCAGAGTTGCGGGCGGACTCGCGAGCGTGCGAAGGTAGGCGGCGAGGTCCTCGACCTGCTCGTCGCTCGGACGCCGGCCCTGCATGGTCGTCTCGATCGACTTCCGCACCTGGACTTCGAGCCGGTCGACGCCTCCGAGCCAGGTCCAAGGGGGAGTCGAGCCGACGCCGAGCAGCGACGGAATCTGTTTCGGTGCGCCGAAGGAGCCGTCGCCGAGCGTGTCGATTTTCGAGCCGGTCGTGTGGCCGTCGGTGTGGCAACTCTGGCAGCTCATCCAGCCGTCGTGCGACAGCCTGGCATCAAAAAAGAGGGACTCGCCGCGATCAGCCCGGCTTGGCTCCGGACGTGGACCCAGGCGAATCGTCCCGATCCGCTCGGCCGCGCCGAGGGAGACGACAGCGATGACGTCGTCAGCCGTATCGGCGACATACGCCTTCGTCCTCTGCGGATCGAGGGCGATCGCCGTGGGCCGGCGGCCCACAGCGAGCCGGTGCAACGGTTCGCCCGTCCCCGCGCCGATGGCCACCTCGCCGACCCCCGCCAGGGCAACTACGTAATTGCCAAGTCGGTCGAAGGCCACCGCAGCTGGGTCGCCGGCCGCGTTGCCCACGTCACCCAGCCTGAGCAGGCGACTCCCACGGAGCAGCTCAGAGTCAGTCCCGGAGGCGAGGAGCCGATCAACCCGCAAGACCCGAAGCGGGTTGCTCAGCATCGAGCCCCAGTGAACGTCCTCGAATCGACTCATCGACAAAGGATTGAGCACCTGGTGCGCCACCAGCAGCGACCGGCCGTCCGGCGAAAGCGCAAGCCCCCCGATATTATGCGCGGGCAACGACCGAACCGACTCGATGGCCCCACGCTCGAGGTCGACCACAGCGAGCTTGCCGCCGAAGGCATCGGCCACGACAAGCCTCGAACCCTCGCCGAGGCGGATCATCCGCCGTGGGCTGAACGGCAGTTCGAGGGTCCGCACGAGCGTGAGCGTGGGATGTTCGCTCCCTTTGCTGATCTCGACGACCGTCAACCGTCGCGACCAGCGCGAAGCCACGACACAGGTCATTCCATCGATCGAAACGCTGAGGCTGACCGGGTCCGGCCCAACCTCGATCCGGTCGACGACGCGGATCGAGCCATCCCGATCTTTCAGCAAGAGCAGCGTGTCGGCCGCTTGGTCGACCACCAGCAGGTGGTGGTGGTCGGGCAGGGGGGCAACGTCAGCCAGACCGCGGCCGACGTCAAACTCGGCCACAACGGCCATCGTCGACGCATCAACAACCGAGAGACTGCCGCTCCGCCGATTGGCGACAAACAGGCGAGTTCCCTGGTCACCGAAAGCCAAGGCGACGGGCTGGCGTACTCGGGTCGGCAAGGTCGCAACCAGCGGCGGCTCAGCGCCGGTCGCCCCGGGCTGACAGGCACCCCCCAACAGGAGAAGAGTGGCACCGTGCAGGAACGCGTTTCTCTTGAGGCTCATTGTCCTGCGTCTCCGGTCGCTTTCAGCTCTTCGCTGAGGAGGCGCAGGGCTTCCTTACTGGTGAGGTCGAGCAAGTCCTGGGATTTCTCATCCGTGGCCGGGAGCGGGCGTGAACCCGAGAGACCTGGCCTCACCATCGCATCCGCCGCAGCGAAAGGATGGTCGGGCTTCACCCCTCCCTGGTCCAATCGCCCCTTCTGGGGTTGTCTTGCCGGGAACGCAATCCCTTGACCAGGTTGGGCGGGCAGAAGGACGCCGATGGGCCGGCCATCCGCACGTTCCAGGATCCGGGTCACCATCTCGATCGCCCAGTCCCCCCCGGCAACCGGCACGATCGTCTTCGCCGCGGCATCGCCCCAGGTTCGTGTGCCAACCAGGGTCGCCCGGTGATTGTCCTGGAGCGCGGCGGCGAGCCACTCCGCCGGGCCCACGGTGGTCTGGTTGATCAAAACGGCCAACGGCCAACCCCGAAAGAGCGCGTCGGGCTGAGCCTGATAGGTCATGCCCCGGTCGGCCGTCCGAACCCGGCCGATCGTTCCGCCATCGAGCAATTCATCCGCCAGGAGAACGGTCGCGTGGAAGTCCGCATGGGCTAACGAGCGCAAGTCGAGCACCAACGCTCGGAACCCCTCCGACTCAAGCTGTCGCGCAAACTGCCGGAGCTCGTGGGGCGTACTTCCGTCGATCGATTCAATATTGAGGTAAGCGATCGGGTCCGACTCATGGATCCGAGCGTCCCAGCCGCCGGTGACACGCTCGCGAACCCCCTTGATTGTCGGCCGAAACAGGCGACGACGTGTGATCATGAGCCGTCGCTGCTCCTTCGACTTCGGCTGCCGAAACACGAGCTCGACGTCCGTCCCTTCCTCACCTCGAATCCGGTCCACGAGTTCGTTGGTGCTCATCCCGGCGGCGTCTTTGCCATCAATCTCGTCGATCAGGTCGCCACCGAGAACCCCCGCGCGTTGTGCGGGGCCCCCCTCCAGCGCACGCACAATCTTCGGGCGGGTCTCAGCCAAATCAAAATCGATCTGCACATGGATCCCTACATAGAGGTTGCCTTGGAGTTGTTCATGAACCTTGGCTTCCTTGGCGGTGAACAGCCTGGTCTCGCTCGGAATCGCCTGGAGCATCCCTTCAATGAAGGCATAAGTGAGCCTTTCGGGCGTGGTCTCTTTCCGCTCGGGAGACCAAGGCCAGGTTTCCTCGACGAGCGCAGCGAATTGCTCGGGGGCCGCCATCGCCGAAACCCGTCGCCCTAACCCGGCGGGCACGGGCACTCCGGCCGCATTTGAGGCCGCCTTGATTCCACTGCAGATCATCTCTTGCCGCGACGGCGGGTCAATCTGATGGGCCAGGACGGCATCACCAACGGCCTGGATCAGTTGCGTGGGCGCGGCCTCGGGGGCGGGGGCGTTCGCCGGATCGGCCGCGCCCAAGGCGGCGAGCGCCAAGGGAACAGGCCAGACGAACGCCATAATGAACATGCAGGCCATAGCTTCATCTCCCAGCGAGGATCCAGACGAAGATCGATCCAGGAGTTCCGCGACGATTTCGTTGAGGCCAAAAACGCCCGGCCCCGTTCGCCCCTGGCCAGAGCGAGGCCAAGATCAAACCGGTCAGGGCCAGGGTCGCTGGCCTAAACCTCTGGGAATCGGAGACCGGCTCAATCGACTCGTTGTCCTCAGAAAAAGGACCAGCGCCCCATTGAGGAACAGCAGAAGCAGCGTCAGGTTGAGGAGTGATTCCCACGACCAGCTCACCCTGGGGCAAGTCGCCAAGTTGAGTGAAATCCAGGCAATCAAGTACATCACATGACGAAGCTCAAATCTCCACCTCGCCCCCACTCGATTTCGAGGTCGCGGTTCCTCCTCGGGTTGAAGCGGTTGTGCAGGAAACGGTAGCGCGGAAGAATCGCCCCCATCCTCGTTCGCAGAGATCGGGCCCCAGCGTCCGGCAAACAGTCGCCAAAAGCGCTGGCCGCACCCCAGACACCGGTAGATCGGGTGGGGCAAAGGCTCGGGGAGATCACCACCTGGGGACTCATACTGAAGTGTCAGTCGACGGCAATTCGGACAGCGACCGGGCGGCCGTCGCGGAGGTTCGTCCGGAAAAAATCGAAAACGCCCCACCATGGTCTCCGCCTCAGGCCTCATCAGCCCACAACGCGCAGATAAAGGGAGAAGTCTCACCCCCGAGCGAATCTCCAGCGTATCGGTCCTCCTGATCGGCCGCCAGGGGCCTGAGGATCGTTGTCGTCGATGCCTCGCAAGCTCAGCCCAGGCATTCAACTCAACCGAGGAGACCAAGCCAAGCCACACTCGACGACCGAACCAACACCCCCAAACCATCTCGACCGCAGGCTTACCGTCAGCCTCATGGTCGCCAACCCAACAAGCAAGCCCGCTACCGCCGGCGGACGACATCGAATCGCAAATGGGAGAGCGGGCCGGCTTTTTTTTCTGAGTTTCCGCAGCTCCCATCCACGTTCGTTTCCCTTGGATGCCACTGATGATACGCCATCGGCAACTCAAATCTTGACGCCTCTCTTCCCTGATCCGAGGGCGTTCGAACGGCCTTGGTGGCAAAACGAGAGCTATAATGCCCTTGAAGTGCGTGCCCACGACCATAGTGGTATGATCCTTCCTCGGCATGAGCCGGGGTCGGACGCGGACGGATCGACCAAACCAGGCCACGATGCGCCATCAGTATATCCCCCCCATTTTCTTGGCTCGCTGCCTCGCGACGCTGGTGTTGCTCGTCTTTGCCATGGGTCGCGACGCGACTTCAGGAGAGCCGTGGAGCAGACCACCGGCGCCTCCAAAGAGTCCCCCGGTTTCTTCTCCGGCACTTCACCCTCCCAGCTTGATGGCGGCGGGCCGACACTTCGTCGAGCCCACCGGACGCGTGGTCATTCTTCGCGGAGTCAACCTGACAGGGGATTCCAAGGTCCCCCCATTCCGCCCCGGCCTGACCGAGATCGACTTCGCCCGACTCCAGGGGCTGGGCATGAACGTGGTTCGCCTCCTCTTCCTCTGGGAAGCGTACGAGCCTCAGGCGGGATACTACGACGAGTCCTACCTGGCGGAGATCCGAGCCACGGCCGAAGCGGCCTGGGCTCACGGCATGTATGTCGTGATTGACATTCATCAAGACGGATTCTCGCGCTATGCGTCGCGCGGCAGCGGCGATGGTTTCCCAGGCTGGGCGGTCTCGCACCGCGGCCGGCCCTCGACCCCCGACAACAGCCCCAGCAGTCGGTACTGGCCAGTGCTCATGGCTACCGACCCGACGACGCATCGATCGTTCCACGATTTTTTCACCGACGCCATGGGGGTTCGGACCCGCTACCTGATGATGCTCTCGCGAATCAGCATGACTTTTGCAAATACACATGGCGTCATTGGCTACGACCTCATGAACGAGCCCTGGGGAGACGAGGAGCTGGAACTCGCCCCGCTCTATCGCGACGCGACCGCCGTCCTGAGATCTCAGCATCCATCGGCCCTCATGTTTATCGAAGGGCACGTCACGACCAATACGGGCATTCAGACCAGGCTGCCTCGCCCCGCGTTCGCCGGCGTCGCTTACGCGCCCCACTTCTATAAGCTGTCGACCCTTGCGCTGAACCGGTGGTACGGCTCGCCCACGACCGCCCACCATGCGTTCGCCAACATGACGGCGAAGGCCAACGAGTGGAACGTCCCCCTCTTTCTCGGCGAGTTCGGCGTGGGCGCCGACACCCGCAACGCAGGCGGTTACGTCTCCCACCTCTACGACCGCCTCGATGCATGCCTCGCCTCGGGCGCCCAGTGGAACTACACCCCACGGTGGAATGACCAGACCAAAGACGGCTGGAACGGCGAGGACTTCTCGATCCTCGACCCGGCGGGGGCCATTCGCCCCAACTTCCAGCCTCGTCCGTATCCCCGCCACACGGCAGGTACTCCGCTTCTCTTCCATTATCAGGAAGCGAACCAAGGGGGATGCGGACTGTCGTTCGCTTGGGACCACGATCCGGCTCGAGGAGATACCGAGATCTTCGTGCCCAACGCCCTCTTCGCACGCAACTCGGCCATCACCTTTTTCCCGGCCGACGCGATCTGCTGGCGCGACGAGGTCAGGCAACTCCTCGTCTGTCGTGCGGCAAGACCGACGACAATCCGCATCCAAATGACGCCTCACTAAAGAATGCGCAGCCCGTCGATGGAGATTCAACCTGCGCCGCCGCCTATTGATGGGGACTCGATCCCCAGATATGGTGAGACCCCGTCCGAACCCCATCCCTTATTTGTCTGAGCGAATTCGCCATGATCGGCTTCATCACCCTCTCTCGCCGAAGACCCATCGGCCTCGTCCTCCTCGGCCTGATCGCGGCCAAGACCGTGATTGCCAGTGAGGGAGAGGCCCCGAAACCGAAATATTCCCCTGTGGAACGGATGGCCCCGGCCCGCCTGAAAGCGGCTCACGAGGATGTGGTGCGGATCCAGGCCTCAAGACGGCCCCCATCCCCGATCGCCGGCCTGAACGACTATCGCTCCATCCTCCACGCCCACGCCGAAGACTCAGCCCACACCGGCGGCACGCGCCTGGAGATGCTTTCGGAGGCGAAACAGGCGGGCGTCCAAGCGATCCTTCTAACCGACCACCATCGGCCTCCCAAAGACTTCATCACCGACAGTTGGCGTGGGATCCGCGAGGGAGTTCTCTTTATCCCAGGCTCCGAAAGCCGTGGGTTCCTGATCTATCCGACGCGGTCGATCATGGGGCGGATGAGCGACCCAGCTCCGGCCTTTATTGAGGCGGTTCGCGACAACGACGGCCTGATCTTCCTCTCGCACATCGAAGAACGGCCCGACCATCCCATGACCAACCTCGACGGCCTGGAGATTTACAACCGCCACGCCGACCTCAAGAAAGACAAGGAGTGCCTGCCCACCTTCACTCTCAAGCTCACCGACCCGGAGTCGCTCGCCGAATTGGAGGAAAGTCTCCGCCTCTTCCCCGACGAGATCCTTGCAGCCCAACAGACGTATCCGGCCAATTACCTGGCGAAGTGGGACGCCGAGACCAAGGCCCGCCGCCTGACCGGTGTGGCGGCGAACGACTGCCACCATTACATGGTCCTACTCGTGACGATGGTCGACGCCGACCACGTCCGCATCGGCACGAACGTCGACGCCGAAAAGGACCAGCGCACGATCGCCGCGACGCTCCGACCCGGGATCCGGGCCATGACCAAAGGCCACCAACCGGGAGACGTGCTGGCGCGAATCGATCTCGATCCCTACAGCCGTTCGTTCCGCAACGTGAGCACGCATATCCTCGCCCCTGAGTTGACCGAACCGGCGATCCGCCACGCGTTGCGCGCGGGCCATGCCTACGTCAGCCACGACTGGATCTGCGACCCCACCGGGTTTCGGTTCGAGGCCATCGCCGGCCCGGACGGCTCCGCTCATGCCCTGATGGGAGACGAGGTGAAGCTTTCGCCAAACCTGCGACTGGTCGCGAACTTCCCGGTCTCCTGCCGGATTCGCCTGCTCCGTGATGGACGGGTGATCGAGGACCGTCAGGGCGACAGCCTCGACGTGGCGATCCAGGAACCGGGCGTGTATCGCGTCGAAGGATGGCACACCTTGGATGGCGAGGAACGTCCCTGGATCTACGCAAATCCCCTCTACGTGCGCGAGGCGAAGTAGAAGGAAATAGGAGAAGGGCCCGAAGCGACCAACGCTCCGGCACCTCAGAGCCAAGCAGGGATGGGCGCCCTGAACCACGCGTGAAGGGCAGGGCAGGCCAACCCACTCACTCGATCACCCCGAACCCCATGCGGCGGCCGACTCGATCCTGCGTCGCCGCCGTAGCCTACCCAACAACCGCAGAGCCTGGGCCTCCTCAGCGACACCCCAGGTTCTCAACTTCAGAGTGAACGGAACACCAAACAATCACTCTGTTCTCATTTCATCCCATCAACGATTCTGTGTCGATTTTAATCATCTTTACCATCCAACTACACATAGATCCAGTCACACCGCCATATTTCTCATGCTCTCACGGCTCGCTTGCCCGGCTCTCAGGGTCGCCTGGTGTTACTGCCAGGAATAGACTGGCCTTATAAGAATGTTTCTTAGCCAAAAATCACAAGAAAAATCGATCCACCTCAGCGTCCGGCTTATATTTGACATTTGCAAAAAAACGATGCCTTAAGATCTTGCCGTTTAGAGTTAAGCTAGACTATGTTGGCAGGACATTCTTTCGAAAGAGCCTCTTGATCTCGAAGCGCAATCGCTTCTCAGGGCTCTCATCATGCAATGCATGGCTTCTCTCCAAACCAGTCGTCCCAAGGGAAGGGAATCCCTCCCACGGCATCGAGCGTTGAACCAGTCCTCTCCGGATTCGGTACATTCGTGTTGGTTCCAGGAGAATCAAGTATGTCCACGCCACGACATGCGAGCAGGAACTCGCTGTGGTTGGGTTTGGCCGGCGCAACCTTGATCGCGGGTTGCAGCGCATCAACTGACGAACTGCCTCGCCAGGCCGTCTCCGGCGAGGTCAAGTTGGCCGGTACCCCGTTGAAGGCCGGGATGATCCAGTTCATGCCCACAGCGCCAGGTGCGGCGACTCCCGGAGCGGCGGCCGTCACCGACGGCAAGTACGCGATGTCAAGGTCCAACGGCCTCGTCCCAGGCCCTTACCAGGTCTCGGTGACGAGTGCCCCGGCCTCTTCAACGGCCCCATCTACGGACATGATGCCCGGCGACCCGCTCCCGCCGGCCAAAGAACCGATCCCGAGCATCTACAACGCGAAGACTACCCTGAGCGCCACGGTCACCGAAGCAGGCCCCAACTCGTTCAACTTCGAACTCAACGCCACAGCCCCAACCACAGCCACGTCCCAAACTCGGTCCAAGTCTTCGAAGTTCAAGTAACGTGATCGCTGCGCGGGGTCTCCTCGCCCCGCCCTTTTCCATGCCTACACCTCTCCGCAACCAGTCCGCCGTCCCGGGCGGGCCGACTGCCGTCAACTCGAGGGTTTCGTCTTGATTCCTCGTCATTCGACTTCGGTTCATCTCCGAAGGGAGGGAGTTTCGCCATGGCACGTCCACGAAGTGGGTTCACTCTCATCGAACTCTTGGTCGTCATCGCCATCATCGCGGTCTTGATTGCCTTGCTCCTGCCGGCGGTTCAGGCCGCCCGAGAGGCTGCGCGTCGGGCGCAGTGCATCAACAACCTGAAGCAGATCGGCATCGCCATGCACAACTACCACGACGTGATTGGGAGCCTGCCGCCAGGCACCCGGTCCTCGGTCTGCGGCACCTGGCAGATGTTCATCCTGCCGTTCATGGAAGCGAGTCCCCTCTTCAACTCCTACAACCAGATGGGGAGTTACCTGCTGCCGGACAAATCGAAGAATCCCGACGGCAACTTGCGATACGGTGGGGTCTGCAACACGACCTGTACCGGCTCACGGTTCAACACGTTCACCTGTCCCAGCGACACCCCCACCAAGATCGGCAACGTCACGGAGCACAACTACGTCGCAAACTTCGGGAACGCCGGATTCTTCCAGGAACTGCAGACCAGTTCGAGCGGGGCCACCTATGCCACTCCCTATTACGCGACCGGGGGATGGTTGGGCGCCCCGTTCTCCGACAGTGACCCGTCCTTTTATCCGTCCCGCCAACGGACCTACAACCTCTCGTCCCTCACCGACGGCACGAGTAACACGCTCATGGCCTCCGAGACCATCCAAAGCCAGGATGGCTCCTTTCGAGGTTACACCTGGTGGGGCGATGCATCCGCGTTCGAAACCTGGCTGGTTCCCAACAGCCTGCTGCCCGACGTCACTCAGGGCTATTGCACCTCGATCTTCCCCGTCGTCACCCCCCCGAACCCGCCTTGCATGAATGCCACCGGCACCCAAGGCCCCACCTACGCCGCGCGGAGCCGGCACCCCGGCGGAGTGAACACCGTGTTCTGCGACGGCAGCGTGAAGTTCATCAAAAATTCCATCTACCTAAATACCTGGCGTGCCTTGAGCACGTCCCAGGGAGGCGAGATCATCAGCGCCGATGCCTATTGATCCCACTTCCGAGGCCCCGCGTTTGTGGGGCCTCGACTCAGATTGATTGGCTTCGCCCTCAACGCTCGAAACGGTTGGTTCCATCCTCAATTGGGGCAGGGCCGCTTCAGCCTGCGGCCAATTTCGCCGGCCGGACTGGCGACGACAAACTGTCGGGCCGCTTTGAAGAGCGAACATTCTGTCTCGGTCCTTCCCCGGCTTGCCCCATCCGGGGCCATCTCGCAGAGCCGGCCTGCGAAAGCATAAGCTCTTTCATGTACTGGCTTTGGAAATAGGGTAAAGCCGCGAGTACGGCAAGGAGATCGAATGGGCGCGCCGCTTGTATGAGAAAGAAGAATAGCCAGGTGAGTGGACAAAGGCCAATCGACCAAATCCAGGTCGGTAACGATCCAGAAGATCATGCCAGTCTACGATCCGTGCCGAGGGTTCGATCAATGAAGTCGAACCGCTCCGTGAGACCACAATTCCAGGAGACCCATCCCGAGCTTGAAAGGAGCGAAGTCGCCATGGCCATCCAAGCTTACGAGCCCCTCCGTGAGATGGTCAGTCTTCGCGATGCGATGAACTCACTGTTTCAGGAGAGCTTTGTCCGTCCCCTCGGGTTGTCGGCGGAAGGCTCTTCGGTGATGCTCCCGCTCGACGTCACTGAGGACGAAAACGAGTTTATTCTCAAAATGTCGATGCCGGGTGTGCAACCAGAAGATGTTCACATCACGGCCCACGGACACGACTTGACCATCCGGGGCGAGATCAAGGCGGAGCAAGAGAGAAAGGATCTGCACTGGCATCTGCGCGAACGCCGATGCGGCCAGTTCCAACGGACGGTCACTCTGCCAACGATGATTAGCCCCGACAAGGCTCAGGCCAGCTTCGAGCACGGCGTGCTGACGCTGCTCCTGCCCAAGGCCGAGGAGGCCAAGCCCAAGGAGATCAAGATCGGCCGCCAGGTGCCGTCTCAGATC
The DNA here is from genome assembly GCF_000242455.2 of Singulisphaera acidiphila DSM 18658. GTDB lineage: Bacteria > Planctomycetota > Planctomycetia > Isosphaerales > Isosphaeraceae > Singulisphaera > Singulisphaera acidiphila. Next base: position 891,476 of record NC_019892.1, on the reverse strand, counting down.
AGTGGGCAAAAGCAATCGCACAACGGCGGCCAAAAGCACGCCCCGGCACGATCCCAGGCAGGCGGTCACGAGCAAGTTCAGGCCGAACCGTCGAGCCAAGCCTCCCCGGATGCGCGGTGACCTGGGAAAATGGGCAGGCTGATCGCGGGCCCGATCACCGGTGAGAAGAAGATTCAGGCCCCGGAACAGGCCCGCGAGCGCACCACGTGAAATGGTTGCCCTATTTCGGCCGCCGATGCCCCGACCGACGGGCCGGGCGGGCCTGTGCGGTGGCGAGACCGCCCTCGTCGTGGTCAACGTCGGACTCGATAACTTTGAGTCCCAGCGCGGCGGCGAGTTTGTCCGCCGTCGCCAGGCTCAGGCCCCGGTCCCCAAGCAGGAACCGTCGGACCATCCCCGGGTCGACCCCGGCCGCCCTGGCCAACTGGGAAGCCCTCAGTTCCCGCGCCGCGATGACTTCACGCAGTCGATCGCTGATAGGACAGGGCGAACGATCCGGCCCCTCGTCATTTGCGGTCATACCCTGCGATCTCCGACACCCCAAATGAACGAGAACCGAACGACTCACTAGCAAGCGGGGTGAGCTTTCGAGAGTCTCCGCCCCCACGACCAGTATCAGCGCCAGTTGGACCCAAGTCGGGCCGGGAAAATTCAGTCCGGCTGAAGTCTTGCTCTCGAATCCCCTCGAGCACCGAGCCTCTTGCCATGGCCTCAACCCTCTCTCGGGACGAGCGGCCATCCCATCCGAACCGCCCGGTAATCAGCCTGGCGTGCGAAAACCGCGTGGGTCGGCAACCCGGAGAGAAGCAAATATCGGCCAATTGGCCGAAAACGGGGTTGTCGCGGCCGAATGGCCGATCTATGCTCGCCCCGAACTAACCGCCCTTGGTCGTAGCCACCTCCCCCCGACGCGTCTCCGCCGTCGCCGTTGACGGCTGTGTTAGGGGGACACGGCAGCGGTTCCGGCTCCGCACCAGTCTCGACCCGTCCGGCCCTGAACCGACGTGTGGGCCGCCCCAGGCGTCCGCCTTTGGCGAACACAAAAGGGGAGCGGCGAAGGACAAAAAAAAGGGGGGCCCGGGGGCGGGCCGGAGGCTTTTTGCATGCGCATTATGCCGGCCGAGGACACGGACCGGTCCGTACGTTGCGAGCGGCCCCCGACGGAGGTCGGGAGCCACTGGCCAGCAGCAGAATGGAACGAAACGGCGACCGACTACCCCCGTGACGCCTGCATCCACGAACTTTTCGAGGCCAGAGCCCGCGAGGCCCCGGAATCCGTCGCCCTTGTGCTCGGGTCCGACGTGCTGACCTACGGGGAGCTGGCCCACCGGTCCAACCGACTGGCTCGCCGCCTCCTGGATCTGGGTGTCGGGCCCGACGTCTTCGTCGGGATCCTCCTGGAGCGATCCCTCGAGTCGGTCGTCGCGGCCCTGAGCGTTTTGAAGACGGGCGGCGCCTATGTGCCGCTCGATCCGTCGCACCCCCCAGAGCAACTGGCGTTCCAACTGGAGGACACGCAGGCCCCCGTGCTCCTGACCCGGACCGCGCTCCGGCCCCTCCTCCCGCCGCACACGGCGGCCGTGGTCTGCCTGGACTCGGATTGGCCGTCGGTCTCCCGTGACAGCACGGACCCGTTCCCCCGGCTCGGGTCAGCCGAAGACCTCGCCTGCGTCATGTACACGTCGGGCTCGACCGGCCGCCCCAAAGGGGTAATGGTCACCCACCGGGGGGTGGTCCGCCTGCTATTCGGCGTCGACTACGTCCGGCTCGGCCCCGACTCGGTTGTCCTCCACATGGCCCCGCCGGCGTTCGACGCGTCGACCTTCGAGGTCTGGGGGCCGCTGCTCCATGGCGGGCGTTGCGTGATCGCGCCCGACGCCTTGCCGTCCGCCCGCGAGCTCGGCCGCGTCCTTCGCGAGGGACGGGTGAACACGCTCTGGCTCACCGCCGCCCTGTACAACGTCGTGATCGACGAAGCGCCCGAGGCTCTCGCCAGCCTCGACCAGCTCCTGATCGGCGGAGAGGCGCTATCGGTGGCCCACGTACGGCGCGGGCTCGACCGGCTCCCCACCACCCGGCTGATCAACGGCTACGGTCCGACCGAGGGGACAACGTTCACCTGCTGCTACCCGATCCCCCGCACGCTCGGCCAGGACACGGACTCCGTCCCGATCGGCTGGCCCATCGGCAATACCCGGGTCCACCTGCTCGACGACGCAATGCGGCCGGTCCCGGTCGGGGTGACGGGCGAGCTCTACGTCGGTGGCGACGGGATCGCCCGAGGCTACTTGAACCGCCCGGGGCTCACGGCCAAGGCGTTCGTCCCCGACCCCTTCGCGGCGTCGCCCGGGTCGCGGCTCTACCGCACCGGCGACCTGGCCCGGTGGCGACCCGACGGCCTGCTCGAATTCCTCGGTCGAACCGACGACCAGGTCAAAGTGCGCGGCTTCAGGGTCGAGCTCGGTGCGGTTGAGGCGGCGTTGCGGCGTTGCCCGGGCGTGGCGGGGGCGGCGGTCCTGGCGAGGGAGAACGGACCGGGGGGCCTGGAGCTCGTGGCCTACGTGACGGCCGCCCCTGGCTCTCTGCAACCGCAAGAGTCCGACCTGCGCACCCACCTGGCGGCGTGCCTGCCGAAGTTCATGATCCCATCGGCGTTCGTGCCCCTGAACTCCCTGCCGCTGACCCCCAGCGGCAAAGTCGACCGCCGCGCCCTGCCGAGGCCCGACCCGGCGGCGCGGCGTGGAGAGACTGCCTACGTCGCCCCGCAGGACGAGGTCGAGGCGCGGCTGGCGGCGGTCTGGGGCGAAGTCCTCGGAGTGGCGTCGGTCGGGGCCACCGACGATTTCTTCCGGCTGGGGGGCACCTCGCTGACGGCGCTTCGGCTGGTCACCCGTGTGGAGCATGCGTTCAGAGTGCGGCTGCCACCACTGGCGCTGCTCCGCGCGCCGACCGTCGGCGAGTTGGCGGCCGTCGTCCGCGCCCAGGGCAGCGGGGAGAGACCAGTCGGTTCTTCGCTCGTGGCGATCCGGGCCGCTGGAATGGCCCCTCCCTTCTTCTTCCTGGCGGGGGGGACGTCCGTCCTGGACGGCCGTGGCGCCCTTTACCTGCATCGGCTGGCGGAATTGCTCGACCCGGGCCGGCCGATGTACACCTTCGTGGGCGAGGGTTTCGACTCGGGGATCGCGACCGACCACCTCGTTGAGCGACTGGCAGCCCGGTTCGTCTCCGACCTGCGGGCGGACTTCCCCGATGGCCCGTACCATCTCGGCGGGCACTCCTTCGGGGCGTTCCTCGCCTTGGAGATGGCCCGGCAACTCCAGAAGCTGGGCAAGCCGGTCGGCCTGGTGGCCCTCCTGGATCCGTTGAGCCCGCTCTACCCGAAGAAGCTCGTCCGGCGGGAGCGACGCTGGGCCCCCCCCGTACGACTCGCGAACCACTCGGCAGTCGGACGCTTCGCCGAGTCGGCTGGGAAGATGTGGGAGCGGCTTGCCCCCCGTACGGTCACGGTCGCCCCCTCCATCCCAACCGATTCCCTCGATCCGGCCGACTCCCCCGACACCGTCATACCCCCGACCGAGGAGGAGATCCGGCTTGGATTTATCAAGGAGTCTGTCGCCCGTTATACATCGATACCCCGGCCCTTTCCGGGCCGGGTGACGCTATTCCGACCGTTGGAGGCGCCGCCCGGACACGCCGGGTTCAGTTGCGATGACCCGTTTAATGGCCTCGTCCCCCTGGTCGGCCCTGGGATCGCAGTAGTCCCGGTCCCAGGTAACCACTCGACGATGGTGTGGGAGGCAGGTCTGCGTGTCACCGCCGCCGGCGTGGAAGAGGGGATGCGCCGGGGCGCAGGGATCGGAAAGGGGTGATTGCCCCGGAACCGGACATCAACCAGAGAGAGTGTCCAAGCCCCGGTCGACAAACCCTTGCGGCCGGGGCAAAGGAAGCCGCCCGTTGACCGCATAGAGAACGCGGCCCGAGCCGCAAAGAGCCCCACCGATGCTTCCGGAGAGCCTCCCAAAGGCATGCTGATCGAAACGAAGGGTGAGGACTTGATCCTCGCAGAAGGTTACCGCTGAGCTTCATCATTCGCTCATGCCTCATTGCTAAAGTCGGGTAATCCGCCGGCTCCACTTCGCAATCCGGCCGCGGATCCCGTCCCCCCCTTTGTTTCGATCCTCTGGAGTCTTCCCAACCATGCGAATCTCCCCAGCACTGGCCCTCGTTGCAGGGACGGCCTTGGCCTTCCCCGGCCTGGCCACAGCCCACGATCCGTCGGGCAAACACGACAAGGCTCACGAGACCCCTGTGCAGACGGACGCCGCCAAGACCCAGATCGCGACCGGCGTCGTGTTCCACGACCAGGATCGCGACGGCGTCCACGACGACGGCGAAGAGGGCCTGGCGGGGATCCGCGTCTCCAACGGCCGGCAGATCGTCCGGACGGACCACGAGGGCCGCTATCGCCTGCCGATCGATGACGACACCATCCTGTTCGTCATCAAACCGCGCGGCTGGATGACCCCGGTCAACGAGGACAAACTGCCTCGCTTCTATTACATCCACAAGCCCGCAGGCTCACCCGAGTCGCGCTTCCCCGGCGTCAAGCCGACCGGGCCTCTGCCCGCTTCGGTCGACTTCCCGTTAAACCCGCAAGAGGAGCCCAATCGGTTCCGCGCCTTGTTCTTCGGCGATACCCAGCCGCGCGACACCAAGGAGGTCGAGTACATCACGCACGACGTTATCGAACAGGTCGTCGCCGAGAAATCCCACGGCGCCTCGCTGGGGGTGACTCTCGGCGACATCGTCTTCGACGACCTCTCGGTGATGAAGCCGCTGAACAAGGCGATCGCCCTGATCGGCATCCCTTGGTACAACGTCATCGGCAACCACGACATGAACTATGAAGCCAAGGACGATCAGCACTCCGACGAAACCTTCGAGAGCCACTACGGACCGTCGTATTATTCGTTCGACCACGGCACGGTCCACTTCCTGGTGCTGGACGACGTCGCCTGGACCGGGGCCAAGGAAGGGGAGCGCCGCGGCCACTTCGTCGGAGGCCTCGGAGCGAAGCAGATGGAATTCATTCGCAACGACCTCGCCCTGATCCCTCACGATCAGCTCGTCGTGCTCATGATGCATATCCCGCTGATCGACGTCGAGGACCGTCACGAACTCTACCGGCTCATCGAGAAGCGGCCCTTCGCCCTGTCGGTCTCAGCACACACGCACTTTCAGCAGCATCATTTCATCACCCGCGCAGACGGCTTCGAGGGCAAGGAACCGCACCACCACGTCGTGAACGTGACGGTCTGCGGAAGCTGGTGGACCGGCGCCCCCGACGAAAAGGGGATCCCCCACACGACGATGCGCGACGGCGCCCCCAACGGCTACTCGATCTTCACGTTCGACGGCCAGAAATACGACATCGAGTTCCGCGCCGCCCGCCGGCCGTCAGACCATCAGATGAACATCCACGCCCCGGAAGAGGTCACCCGCGACAAGGCTGGCGAGACCGAAGTGCTGGTCAACGTATTCGCCGGCTCTGAGCGATCGACGGTCGAAATGCGACTCGGCGAGTCGGGTCCCTGGCACCCGATGGAGCGGAGCGAGCTCGAAGACCCATACTACGCCGCCATGAAGTCGCTGGAGAAAGGATCGAACCCGCCTCCGGGACGGACGCTCCCCGCGATCATCAAGTCGCCGCACATCTGGCGTGGCAAGCTCTCGGCCGATGCCCCCACCGCCGGAACCCATTTCATCCACGTGCGGACCACCGACATGTTCGGCAAGACCTACAACGATCGTCGTGTGATCCGGTTCACCGAGCCGGAGGCTGCCCCGATCGCCAACGCAGCCAGCCGAGATCACTAAGAGTCGACGACGAACTCACAGTCCCCCAAAAAGCATAAGCATTCGTCACCAAAGGCGCGAGTGTCCGGCAACTTGTCATAGTCGGCCGGGGTGGACGATGGGTTGAAGAAATGCCCCGTCCGAGGCGCAGTGCTCGTCAACGGCGAGAAGGACGGCGTTATTGAAGGGCAATACGCCGTCACCTTCTTCTGGCCGTCGGACGAGGGCGCAATGCCGGTCGATCGGCTCGGCGGCCGGTTCAGCGACTCCGGTCGAGCCGCTTTCCGGCCGAGCGTTGAGCCGAAGGCAAATGATTGAATCGCATGCGCGGCCGACGGGCCAAGGCCCGTGTTGGCCATCGTCGGACGCATGATACCGAGTTCGCGGACCGGTTGGCGGGAAACCTCCCACAATTCCTCGACCGAGAGCTCTTGGTATTGAGGTGGCGAGCAGTCGGTTTATTTGCAGACGTAAGCCATAGCGAACATCAACCAAGAAAAATTTATTTGCCGCAATCCCGGCCTTTTCAAGCATTTAAGGCGTTACTCACGACAAACGCAGAGGAGTCCCGAGTTTTTTCCTTGCATCTCATTTCACAATCCCCCAAATTATCCGTCGCGACCACATTTTCCAGACATTTACAGTATCTTCACATAATTCGATGATCGTCATCAAAACAATGACGATCTTGCGTCTGCTCGACTGACATCATCGGTCGCGAATTGCGTTCCTCAATGCGATTTCCACAAGCTTATGGCCATATGCCTGAAAGCCGCGTTTGCGCTTCGGGCAGCCAGTGAATCACCTGAGGTCGACATCATGAGCCGTCGTTTCCCCCCCCTCGCTCGTCATCGTGCGCGCCCTGATCGACGGAATCGGCCCACCCAATCCTTCGTACCGCAAATACAATCGCTCGAAATCCGGCAACTCTTAACCAATCATCCTCCAGTGGCGTACGACAGGGGCCCCTATAATGTTGTCCATGACCAGACCATCGACAACTCACTCTATGCGACCGACGAGGATGCAGGCGACTTGCTGACCTATTCTTTGGTCGCAAATGCATCACACGGGTATGCGACCGTTGGCCCCGATAGTTATTTCGCATACACTCCCTATCCCGGCTATGTGGGAACGGATAGTTTCACTTATGTCGCGAACGATGGATTAGCCAACAGCAATGTCGCCACCGTAACAATCAACGTCACAAACGCCCCCCCCGTGGCTCGAGATGCCGGCGTCTTCACCACAGAAATCAATGGAAGTCTAGACAACGGAATTAGCACCTATGTCAGTGATCCGGATGACAACTATTTGATCTACAGCATTCCCGAGGACGGGGGACCGAAGCACGGTACGGCTTGGATGGATCCCAGCAGCGGATACTTTATGTATACCGCGGAGCCTGGTTACGTAGGACGCGACTCTTTTTCCTACAAAGCCAATGACGGGATTGTCGACAGCAACATCGCCACAATTTACATTAACGTCCGTCCTTATTTTACTTATTATTTGATTTTTATTCCGCCGCCGTGCCCTTGCGCGGCTCCCAATCAGGGACCTTTAGCGTCTCCGGCCCAATCGGGCTCAAACGGATCCAATCCCAACCCGCAATCCCCCGTGCTTTGGAACATGTCGGAAGCCCCAGTCCGCTTTGCCGACGGAGTCATCGAGCTGGAAAATACCGACCTGCAATCGTATGGCTTTGGGATGCCTTGGGGGCAAAGCCGAAGCTGGACGAATGGGGCGCAGTACGCAGGATCCGGCAACAACGGCAATGGCATGGTCAACTTGCAGCTCCCCTACCTCTCTCAGGTTAACGGGACCAACACGCTCGCCGCCATAAGCAACGGAAACAACGCCTACTATTTTGATCTTTCCAGTGGCAGCTATAACGCCCGCTATGGCGCAACGGTCCGGCTGAATTACGATTCCGGTAACGGCGAATATGTCCTGACCGATCCCTCTGGAAACCAACTTCGCTATTACGGATTCGGCGGCGCCATCCCCTATTACCAACGGGGACAACTCAAGACCTATACCGATCAGGCGGGCAACACAATCGATCTCAGCAGTCGCACCAGCATTGGCGACGTGGCCGAAGTGGTCCGGAGTCATACCTCCGGCTCGTCAACGATCTCTGAATCTTATTTGTATTCGTACATTGCGTCAGGGGTGAATCAAGGGCTCCTCGCGAGTGTCACGCAGCGGACGCGGACCAACGGCAGGGCCAGCGCGTATAACTGTGCGGCCTGAGTAGTCTGGCGCGACAGACCGTGGCTCGTTATCTTTGAATCGGTCCTCGTGAATCGGCTTACTGCACTCCGGGTGTGCGGAGGCCGACACCGACCGATCCCAGGATGCCTCCCATGGCCAAGCCCGTCGATGTCGGCTCCATCGGCTCTTATTTCGAATCGCTCTCCGATCCCCGCCACGCACGCAATCGTCGGCACTTGATGGTCGATATCGCTGTCATCGCGGTCTGCGCCGTCATCTGCGGATGCGATGGCCCTACCGCCATTCATCGCTGGGCCAAGAATCGTGAGTCCTGGCTGGCCCTGCATCTGGCCCTGCCCAACGGCATCCCCTCACGGGATTGCATCCGACGCTTGCTCATGGCGCTGAAACCCGAAGCCTTTCAACGCTGCTTCCAGGACTGGATCTGCGACGCGATCCCCGCCGACACTGAGAACTCCCGCCGACACGTCGCTATCGACGGCAAAGCCTGTCGCGGATCGCACGATGCGGCCAAAGGTCTTGGCAATCTGCACATTGTCAGCGCCTGGGCCAGCGAGCAGGGCATTGCGCTGGGTCAGGTGGCCACCGACGCCAAGTCCAACGAGATCACAGCCATCCCAAAACTTCTCGAGCAGATTGACCTCACGGATACGCTCATCACGATCGACGCGATGGGCTGCCAGAAAGCGATTGTCGAGCAGATCGTTGACGGTGGCGGCGACTGCGTGATCGCCGTCAAAGACAATCAGCCGAAGCTCGCAACCGCGATCCAAGCGTTCTTCCTCGACCACCTGGAACGCGATCTCGAGGACCTCCACTATCGATACGACGAGACCCGTGATGCCGGGCACGGCCGCATCGACGAGCGTTCCTATTATCTGGTCAAGGTGCCGACTGATTTCGCGCCGCTGAAGGATTGGCCCTGGATCAAGGCAATTGGCTATGCGGTGCGAATCACGCAGCATGCCGATGGGACGGAGTCGGACGAGGTGCGTTACTATCTCAGCAGCCACTATCTGAGCGGCAAGCGTTTCGGCGAAGCGGTCCGCGGTCACTGGAGTATCGAGTCGATGCACTGGGTACTCGATGTGAACTTTCGCGAAGATGAGCACCGCACTCGCGAGCGGACTTTGGGGAACAACTTGAGCTGGCTTCGGCGGTTCGCCGTGACGCTGCTGAAGCGTCATCCCGACAAGGATAGCCTACGTGGAAAGATGATGTCCTGTATGATTAATACGGACTACCTCACGCAAGTCCTTTCACTACAGCGTGTTTGATATGCGCTGGCCCTGGGACCAACGGAGGGGCGTGGACGACCGTACGCAAGGTTGAGTATGACTATTATGGCAAATCAGACTCCCACGGCAATATCGGCGACCTGAGGACGGCCACGATCAAGGACGGCGGCGGAAACGTCATCGACGTCGATTACTATCGCTACTACACCAGCGACACGTCGACGGGATACAAGCACGGACTGAAATACTTTTTCAGTCCGGCCTCGTACGCCCGACTCGCTGCGGCCGTGATCGACCCACTGACGGCAACCGATACCCAAGTCGCCCCCTATGCCGACAATTATTTTGAATACGATTCGGAGCACCGAGTCACAAAAGAAATTGCGCAAGGATTTGGCTGCTCGGTCTGCACGAGCGGCTTGGGGGCCTTCACATTCCAATACACGACGAGCAGCAACTCCAACGGGATGAACCGTTGGAAGGTCAAAACGGTCGAGACGCTGCCCGATAACAATCAGCTGATCGTGTTCACGAACTACGCCGGCGCGATCATGCTCAAGGTGTTCCGCGACACGACGACCCACCAGGACTGGGTCGAGTTCTGGAAATACGACGATAACGGCAAAGTCGTGCTTCACGCCTTCCCCTCGGCGGTCACCGGCTACAACGAAAATTACGCCGACCTGCTTGGCGAAGTTTCCGGGAATTATGGATATCTGTCCGACTACAGCGGCCAAATCGAGACGTTTACCTACATCGCCAGCGGCGCGGCGATCGGCAATCTGTCCACGGCGTCGGTGCAAAAAGGGGAACTGGGGGTTTCGCAGCCGCAAAGGACGATCACATACACCAGCCACACCGGTGGCGGCGTCACTGTGGCCCAAGTCGCCACGGATACGGTTTATCGCAATGACAACGGTACGGGTGGCCTGACCACAAGCTACTCCTACACCTGGTACGCCAACTCCACCCGCATCGGATCGGAAACGATCACCCATCCGACGGTGAATTCGTCCCAGAACGGGCCTGGCACGGCCGACACGGAGACGATCTTCTACGACGCCTACGGCCAGCCAACCTGGACCAAGGACGGTGACGGTTTTCTGACTTACACGGCGTACGATCCGGCGACCGGTGCCGTGGTCAAGAAGATCTACGACGTGAACACAAGCGTGACGAGCGAGTTCACGGCTTTGCCTACAGGTTGGACGACACCGAGCGGCGGCGGCCTGAACCTGATCACTCGGGTTGAAGTCGACGCCTTGGGCCGCGCAACGAAGACGACCGACCCCAACGGTAACGCCACTTACACGGTCTACAACGACGCAAATCATGAAATTCGGGTCTATGCCGGCTGGAATTCGACCACGCATCTTCCGACCGGCCCGACCCTGGTGATTCGCGAAGACCGGGCCAGGAGCTATACCGAGACGTTCACGATGGTGGCGACGCCGGCCCTCGACGGCAGCGGTCGGCCGACCGGCACCGAGGCGATTGGCTCATTGCGAAGTTTGACTCGCGAGTTCACCAGTGTCGGGGGCCAGGTACTCCAGGCCGACGCCTACAATAACGTCGCGGGCCTGACCTATTCGGCGAGCACGTCGTTTGGCACAGAAGGGGTCAACTTCAATCGCACCCTCTACAGCTACGACACGCGGGGACGTCTCAAATTGGTGACGACCCCCAACGGCACGATCACCAAGGCTGTCTACGATGGGCTGGGCCGGACCATCGAGGTCTGGGTCGGAACCAGCAGCGTGAATCTGGTCAAAGTCAGTGCTCAGGAATACGACAACGGCGGCATCGGCGACAGCAATCTGACCAGGAAGACGCTCTATCCCGGCGGGGGAGCCAGTGCCAGGGTCACCGACTACTTCTACGACTGGCGCGACCGACTCGTCGCGACCAAGGATGGTGTGCAAGTCAGCGAAGGGACCGACGTCAATCGGCCAATCACCTATCTCGTTTACAACAACCTTGGCCAGGTCACGTCCCGCGAATGGTTCGACGGCGACGGCGTAACGGTTACCGACTCCAATAACGACGGCGTGCCCGATCAGCCCAGCGCTTCCTTGCGACGGGCCAAGTCGACCTTTGAGTACGACGATCAAGGACGGCTCTTCGCCACCCATGTTTTCAGCGTCAACCAGAGCACCGGTTCCGTCTCGTCGGATAGCCTGACCACCGCGTTCTGGTACGACCACCGGGGCAACGTCATCAAGCAGGCATCTCCTGGCGGTCTCGTGCAGAAGGTCGCGTACGATGGCGTGGGACGTCCGGTCACGATCTCCACGACCAATGGAGGAGGGGATTCGTCCTGGGCCGATGCCGGGACCGTCACGGGCGACGCCGTGCTGGAGCAGGTGGAATACCAGTACGATGCCAACAGCAACATCCTCCTGACAACCGTCCGCCAGCGGTTCCACGATGAGACGGCCACGGGAGCGCTGGGGACCCCGTCCTCCGGCACGAAGGCCCGCGTCTCTTATGTCGCCAGCTACTTCGACGCCCTCGACCGCACGACGGCTGTCGTCAACCTTGGCACCAACAACGGGTCAGCGTACACCTGGACCTCGACGATTCCCGCTCGATCGGACACGGCGTTGGTGACCAGCTACGGCTACGACGACGCCGGCCGGCTCCAAACCGTCACCGACCCTCGAGGCATCGTCAGCAAGCGGTTCTACGACGCGCGGGGACGGACGACCAAGACGATCGAAGCCTATACCAACGGAATCCCCACGGACACCACCAACAAGACCGTCGAGTATACCTACGACGGCAATGGCAACCTCCTCACTCTGAAAGTGGTCTTGCCGGGCGGCGGACAACAAACGACGGAGTATGTCTACGGCGTTGATACGGCCGCTGGCAGTGCCCTCTTCAGCAATGACCTGGCGCGGGAGGTTCACCATCCCGACAAGACCACCGGCGCAGCCAGCGGAACCGAGGCTGAGGTCTACACCTACAACGCCTTGGGGCAGGTCAAGACGGCGACCGACCGCAACGGCACAGTGCACACGTATACCTACGATGTGCTGGGCCGACAAATCTCCGACGCAATCACGACCCCGGGAAGCGGCATCGACCAGAGCGTCCTGCGCATCGAAACCACTTACGACGTCGCAGGCCGTCCAATCCTCCTCACAAGCTACGACGCAGCCAGCGGCGGCAACGTGGTCAACCAGATTCAGCGAGTCTACAACGGCCTGGGACAGCTCATCACCGAGTACCAGGCGCACGGCGGAGCAGTGAACCCCCTCACCACGCCGAAGGTTCAGTACGCGTACAGCGAAATGAGCGGCAGCGCCAATCACAGCCGGCTGGTCAGCATGACCTATCCCGACGGCCGAGTCCTCCATTACGTCTATGCCGGCGGCGTCGACAGCGACATCAGCCGGCTGAGCTACCTTGCCGACGACAACGGCTCCGGAGGTATTGGCACGCACCTCGAAGAGTACAGCTACCTGGGCTTGGGGACGATCGTCAGCCGGTCACGTCCGGAGCCGGGGGTCGCCCTCTCCTACGTCAAGCGAACCGGCGAATCCAACGGAGACGGGGGCGACCAATACACGGGCCTGGACCGCTTCGGCCGAATCATCGATCAGCGCTGGCTCAATCCGGCCACCGGCACGGCCACCGATCGCTTCCAGTACGGCTACGATCGCAACGGGAACCGGCTGTACCGGAGCAACTTGCTCGACGCGGCGATGGACGAGCTTTACCACGCCAGCGGTTCCGGCAACGGCTACGACTCGCTCAATCAACTGACCGGGTTCGTTCGGGGTGCATTGTCGGCGTCTTCGCCTGGTGGCACCCTGGATACAGTCTCCAGCCCATCGCGGAGCCAGGCATGGGACTTCGACGCGTTGGGCAACTGGGAGAGTGTCTCAACCAATGGAACGTCCCAGACCCGGAACCACAACGCCCAGAACCAGGTAACCGGGGTTAGCGCTTCGACGCTGACCTACGACGCCAACGGAAACATGACGACCGATGAGACGGGACGAAAATTCATCTACGACGGCTGGAACCGCCTCACGGCAGTCAAAAATTCCAGCAACAACCTCCTGGTCGACTACACCTACGATGCCCTCGGTCGCCGGATCACCGGAGACAATGGCACGGAGGTGCATCTCTATTACTCGGCCCAGTGGCAGATGCTTGAGGAGCGAATCAGCGGGATTGCTGTGGCTCAGAACGTTTGGAGTCCGATCTACGTCGATGCTTTGGTATTGCGGGATCGGGATGCGGGCGGACTCGATGGAATCCTGGAAGAACGGCTCTACGTCCAGCAGGATGCCAACTGGAACGTGACGGCAATCACGGATAAAACTGGAGCGGTGGTCGAGCGGTATATCTATGATCCGTATGGACAGGCAAGCGTTCTGGCCGCGAACTGGACGGCGTTGGGTTTGAGCGCATACGGTTGGGTTTACCTTCACCAAGGTGGACGATACGATGGTGTGAGCGCTTTGTACAGTTTCCGCCATCGCGATTATTCAGCCACGCTCGGGCGGTGGACCAGCCAAGACCCGCTGAAATTCCGCGCTGGCGATACGAACTTGTTCCGCTATACTTTTGGTAATCCCATCACTTTTAATGACCCCACAGGATTGGACGTTCGCATCGAAAACACTGACGCTGTTGGCGGATTTCATCAGAAGATTACGGTCGACGGCCCTGGGGGGAGTTGTTATTCAATCTCGTTCGGAGTTGACGAGCAGCAGCCGGGTTCGTCCAAGGGTGGGACGGATAGTTCTGGTGGTGGAAAATCCGGTAGCAGTGGCGGCGGCAGTGGCAGTGGCAGTGGCAGCGGCAGTGCCCGGCCTTCGCATGGAAGTGGCGGCGGCCCCTCAAGAGGTGGAAGTGGAAGTGGTATCGTCTATCCCGATCCAGCTCCTCCAATTCATACGGCGGACACCTTTCCGACCACTCCTGAACAAGACGAAGAAATCAGGAAATACCTGGAATCCCTTGTTGACAATCGAGGCAGCTACAGCATCCCTCTTTACAATTGCCGAACGTTCTCGCGTCAGCAATTCGAGAAGCTTCGAGAGAAATACAAAAAGAAACCAGCGTATCCGCTTGAGAGCCCGCTATACAGTTATTGAGATAGTCATTAAGCCAAAAATCATCGGAGGGGACGCCGGATGTAGGTGATGGCCCAGTTGGCGACAGACACTCTGCCTAGTCACCCCGAGCATTGCAACGATGTCGGCGGCGGATCGCTCAGGGTTGAATCCAGCACGGCTAAATAGAACCACTCAATAAGGGAAAGCAGCGGAGTGACGAAATTTCGTCACTTCCTGGAAGAAGCTGACAGGTAAGACTTTCCAGATTGCGAGGAGCTATTTAGGGCCCTGCAATGAAGGCCGACATCCGTAGCCTCCTTGAATTGACTTCGGAGGTGGCGGTAGCGACCCAATCCGTCACCATGCGGCGCATTGCATCGGACGATCCGGGGAGGAATTCCCCGTCTTCAGAACGAAGATGATTCGGACGAGCGGGTCTCAACTGCCTGCACTCTTGCACTTACGGCTTGCAATCAATTCACTGAATACAGCAATCGGCACAATTCGCAATTCAGACATAATCCAGCAACAAGAGTAATTAAAATCGATGCTTTTTTCGAATAATTCAATCATGAGCACAAAAGCCATTATCATGATCATTACTTTCGGTGTCTTAGCAGGGATCTTTTTCCGCTCAATTTCCATGAAGCCTGACCCTCAGATTTCGCTGAAGAATGCTCGGCTAGAGGCGACGTTCTCCAGACCGGGGCAACCAGCGAGGAAGGGCAGCCTTTCCGCAAATTCCTCTGGAGCGGCCGCAATCAATTCGCTGCTGGACAAACACAGGGGAAGGTGGAAAAGAAGCTGGATCACCTATGCCCCGGCCGTTGTTGTCAATTCTGATGACTTCATTTTAAACATTCATCGAAATTTATTAATTCTGAACTACAGAAAAAAAAACAGTTCAGATACATTTACTCAAGTGGTGAGCGAGCTTACCGAAAAAGAGTTCGATCATACCAGTAAATCGATTCTGGAAAGCCTCGTTGAGTCTCCACCTGAAGCAAGCCAGTGATTGCACGAATGACGCTCCGAGCCTCTATTTCCCTGAATTCCAGCTGCTGACGATTTCCCCGGCTGAACTGTACATTTCCGCTGGTTGCGGCAGAGGGGCGTCACCTCGCTGATCGTTCGATGCCGCCCATCCGGAGAGCGTCTCCGGGATCGTGGAGTCTTGATTCCAGAGTCAGGGTGCCAAGCTCCCACTTCGTAACCGTTCACAGAGACACGCGAAGGACGGAGGGAATACGGAGGGAATTTTGAAGATCGATCCTGGGCATGTCTGGCCTGCTCCCCATTTCTTGATCCAGTGATAATAGAAATCACTGGTGCGGTTGTTCAGTATACGATGGATCGCTCGAATTCTCTTCGATAGGCACGTACCTCAAGCATCGGGCCGCAAATTCTGCCGGGGTCTGATAAGCCAGTGAACTGTGCGGGCGTTCCGTATTGTACTCTTCCTTCCAGAGCTCGCCTAACGCCCGCGCCTGAACTTCGCTCTCGAACTCCTCGCGGTCCAAGAACTCGTCGCGCAGCTTGCTGTGAAATGACTCCGCGTAGCCGTTCTGCCAGGGGCTCGCCGGTGCGACGTACAGCGTCCCGGAACCCGTCTCCACTAACCACGACCAGACCACCTCGGCCGCAAATTCCGGGCCGTTGTCGCTACGGACCCGATGTGGTGGGCCGCCTCGCATCGTTGCGACCTCGGCCAAGATGACTCGAATCTCCTCGGCCGTCATGCCTCGTCGCGCCTCCAACGCCAGGCATTCCCTTGTGTACTCGTCGATCAAGCTCAGCCACTTGAGGCTCCGACCGTCACTGGTACGATCGAAAATAAAGTCCCATGTCCATACATCGTCTTTACCGCGAGACGGCCGGAGGTGACAGGCATTGAGGTCCTGGCCGTGCGGTCGCCTGGGCTTGGGCGTACCGCGTGGCTTGGCCACTTTCAACCCCGACAGTCGCCAGATCCGCCGGACCGCCTTCTTGTTAACCGACCAGCCCTCGCGATTCAGGAGTGCCCAGATTCGTCGATAGCCGAACCGTGGGTACGTACCGGCAAACTCCTCGATCCGCCGGGCCAACGTCGCCTGGTCATCCCGTGTCACGGGAGTATAACGGAGGCTGGAGCGGGGCAAATCCAGCGCCCGAGATGCTCGCCTCTGCGAAACATCGAATATCTCGCAGATTTCGGAAGTGATCATGCGACGTCGGGCGGAGGTCATGGCTTTTTTCAAGGCCTCCTGGAGCATGCGCCGGTCGAGCGCCAATTCGGCGACCAGGAGTTTGAGACGATCGACATCGGCCTCAAGCTCGGCCACGCGAAGTTACTCATGTGATACTGGATTTTCCTGGAGGGTCTTCCAGCGGTAGTAGGTGGTCATTGCGATGCCGGCCTTACGGCATGCCTGGTTGACGTTCAACCCGGCGTCGAGGTCGGCCTGGATGTCACGCAGCATCGAGGCGATGCGGTCCGGTCCTGGTCGTTTTCGCATGGATCGCTCCCTGGCTCTCTGCCAGTTGTACGATTTCCATTAAGACTGGACCAGGTTATGGGGGGCAGGCCAGTTTTGGAACACGCTGACACTTTTGAATTGCTGTCCCTCCAACCTGAACCGCCATTGGAAAGCCCCGAGCACGGGTTTCATGGATATAAAGTTTTGGGGAAGTGCCAGATTCTTGGAGAGGACAAGCGAAAAGTGATTGTGAAGGCGTTCGAAGCGGGAGTCAAGGAGGAGAAAGGACTGATCGCTGCCTGTTTCGAGCCACACCATGGTCTACGCGTTACGCGAAACAGAAAATCAGTAGATTTCGTGATCTGCTTTGAATATTTTTACGCATACATTTATATAAATTCAAAATTATCAAACGGATTTAGAATTACATGTTCTCCTCGCCCAGTCTTCGACAAGGAATTGCGGGAGGCTGGCGTCCCTTTGCCTGAACACTGAATAGTGGAGCTGCAAAAAAAGGACACGCAAAGGGGACAGAAAGAATTTTGGGCTCCTCAGCAGAATTTGTGACACTCCTCGCTAATCCCGACAGCCACGGCCCATTTTTCAGGCGACTCGAGGCCTCGGAACAGTCTTGGGCGATTCCCGCGCCAGTTCGATGGGAGGCGTCTCGTCCAGCCAGCGGCTTCGTGCCGCCTTCTCATGCTCCCAGTAACGGTCCAGCAGCAAAACCATGAACCGCACGATCGTCCGCCGACTCCGCCATTTGTAGCGGGCCTTCTCCTCATGGCGGAGCTTGCGATTGATCCGTTCCACATGATTGTTCGTCCGCATCCGCCGACACGCGGCGCTCCCCAAGAACGCGATCATCTTGGCGAACTTCTCCGGCCCGAGTTTCTTCACGGCCTTCACCAATTCGGGCACCCCGAGGAAGTCGCGGTCCGTTGTCAGCCTTTGGTGCCGCCGCCAAGCCGTCGCTTCGCCCTGGTTCTCCGCGAACAACCTTTGCAAGGCGTCCACGAACTGTCGCAACGGTCTCAACTCCGGCAGGTCGTTGAGCATCGTGTTCAGATCAATCCGCTCCTGGCGGCTCATCTGATCCCGCCGCCGAACGATCAGGAAGCGATGACTGAAGATAAACGCCGACTTCTCCTTATAGGTCGAACGGTGTCGCGGCTTGCGGCCTCCCGAGGGCCTGCCGCGCCGTCGCTTCCGCCCCCGGTTCCCGCGCCGCTCCAGTCCACGACGGAACCGCCGCAACGCATCGAGAACCAGCTTGTGGAGATCCTTGAGGACATGAAACACGCACAACTGATGGCGGGCCGATGGCCATAACTCGGCCAACACCGCCGGGTAGAGATCCGAGCCGTCGGTCACCACCACCTCCGGCTCCAATCCCCAGGTCTTGAGGTTCTTGAGGAACCGCCGCATGTGATCTTTGTCGTTGCTGGCGACCAGGGCGAAGGCGACGGCCAAGTCGTTCAGGGGGTCGGTCGCCAGCAGCAGAGCATAACGACCAAGATGGAGTTCATCGACGCAAAGCGTCCCGCGGAAATGCTCGAGCACCCAGCGACGATGCTCGGCCATGTCGAGACGCTTCGCCTGATGGAGAAGACAGTCGTAGACGAAACCGTCGGACAGGTCCAAGAGGAAATCGCGATGTATGGACTGAATGACGCGTTCGACGCTCATGCCATCCTCGAGGATCCGATCGAGGACGGCTTGGCGGACCTTATTATCGTAACGGGCCTTGAATTCCACGCTCGTGGGCATGGTCCGAAACGTGGAACAGCAGTGGCAGCGGGCGCGATACTCGCCGTAGGTGACGTCAAGGTAGACGACCTGATGGTAGGCGATCGAACGGATCAGGCGATTCAAGACATCCTTTCGCCGCCCCAACTTGCCACACGTGGGGCAGGGAGCTTTCTTGGGGCAGCACGAGATCGGTATCGTGAGAGTTGGGGGCCTTTGGGTCTCCATGGCCTGCGTGCTCCAGAAGGATTGGGTTTGTCTCCATCCTTCAGCACGCAGGCTGTAACTCTCGCTGTCAAGGCAAGTTGAATCGCCTCATAAACTGTCGGGATTAGCGAGGAGTGTCGAATTTGTGGGTGTAATTGCCAAGGTCATGGGTTAGCGCGAGCCTTTGAATGAGAAGTGAGGTGCATCCTGGGCAGACTCCGGATTAGGATTGGTTTACCACAACTAAGCCCAACCGGAGCCCACCCAAGATGCAACTCAAGACTATCCTCAATCGCGTCCATCCGCTCAAGTCCTTCGTCTATGAGCAGGTCCGCCTGGTTGAAAAATCGGGAGTGCCCGTCATCGAGATCGTCATTCAGCCCAGAGCCAAGAGCCTGCCTGCCTGCTCCGGTTGTGGCCGGAAGCAACGCGGATATGACCGTCAATCTCAAAGGTGTTTCCAGTTCATACCGGATCCTGGGCATGCCTACTCCAACCTGCTTATGGCGGCCCCGACAAGAGTCCCATCAACATGAGTCGTGCCTGTTGGGATGTTGTGGAGATATTTGTCACAGGTCGGCACACTGCGTTTGAGGTCACTTTCCCTGACAGCTTGGTCATCTACTTCGACGAGGGCGGACCATGATCAACAACTGCCGGCGCTCTCGGTAGGCCTGATCGCTGATTCGGCCCCGATGATATCCCGAGCCACTACAAGCGTGTCTCATGCCTTAGTCAAGCAATGAGACGGTAATTCCCGACTCTCGGACAGAATTATGACGAAACTGAGGAGAGGTCTGATCGTTCTCGCAGCGATGCTTGCTGCATTATGGTCTGCTTGGATGATTCTGATAATTTTCACATATAAGTGTCTAACGCAACTCGAATTATTGACGGTGCTGGCGACCATAATAGCGACAAGTTCATGGATATTGATCAAAAATGGAGCACATTTTATCGTGAAACTCAAACAGCTATGGCGTGATTGTGATCACTGATATGGCCACAGTGAGACACGCAAAGGGGATGGAGGGAAGTTCGATCCTGGGCATGGTTTTCGAGCATCTGCCGGGCTGGGTTCCCCGGGATAGGGGATCTCAGGAACAGCCCGGCCAGTTCGGCGCACCGGACCGACAGGCCCATCGCCTCGCTCAGCCGGCAGGCATCCTCGATCAACATTTTGACGCCGCATCGGGGTCGGTGACGACCGCCGCTCCGGCCTTGCGGCGGCGCAGGACAGTTCCGGTGGGTCACCAGGAACGCGTGCGTTGACAACTGTAGCCGGGGTCCCACAATCATCTGGACAGAAACGTACGCTAAGCCTTGCGGCTTCGATCTTCCCCCAACGATTTTCTGGGCTCTTCCCTCGAAACAGCACTTGCTCTCTCGCCCGGCCAGATTAACCTTCTCAGCAGAAAAGCGACTCCAAAAGCGATGAACGCCGCGTCCACGATGCCCGCCAGGTTCAGCTCGCGCGGGCCATCGACTACGGACACCACATACCACCGGCCATGGCTGAGGAGCAAATAGGACGCTATGAACACTGTGTCCGTAACCCCGATCAATACAGCAGCGAGGGCGAGCGACTTGAAGAAAGCCTTCCACCTGGCCCCCTCTCCGCCTCCATTTGCCCTCATCCGGTTGAACGCCCCTTGCGCAGCGACTGCCGCCAAGCAAACCACACACGACGCAACGATCAAGAAACCGATGAGCGGGTTTCCGTCCCACTCCTCGCGCAGGAGGGCCAGGTAGGTCGCTTGAGTGACAGCGGCACAGGCCACGGCCATCAGCATCCCGCGTGTCGTCATGCGAGTTCGAGACATGACCGAGCCTCCTGACGTGAGGTGGACCCCATTGTCTAGTCTCCTGAGTGAGAAATTCGCTCGCAAACCCGCTTCACCTTGTCCAAAATCAAATCCGCGCTGGCGGTCCAAACAAACGGCCTGGGGTTTTCATTATGGTCGGCCAAGAATTTCATGATCGCCTTCTCCAACGCTGCCACGCTGCGGAACACCTTACGGCGAATCTGCTTCTCGATGGTCTTGGCGAAGAACCGCTCGACCTGCCCAGGCGTCATCGGCAACAGCGGTTGGGTGCGGTCCAGGGCCTGCATCTGGCTCTTCTCGTCGATCGACAGGACGATCGCGTTCTCCGGCGGGCTCGTGTACAGCCCAACGACGTCGCGGACCTTCTCCAGGAAGCACGGTCGGTCGAGAGCTTAAAGGTTTCGCTCTGGTGAGGCTTCAGCCCAAAGGCGTTCCAGATCCGGACTTTGCCAGTTAGACGTTTGGTCAAATCAGCCGAGCTTGCCAGCGAACCTCGCACCCGGCGAACCAGCCCTTTGTGTTCTCAGCGAGGTGGCGACCTTCACCGTCGTGGATCACGATCATCACCGCACAACTGCGCCAATGGGCACTCAGGAAATCCTAACCCATGATCCAAATCTGTTGCCAAACGACCCATCGCCAGATCCGATCGGGAAGCTGTCCTTGGTGCAATTCGCCATTGCCTGAGAATCAGGTAGATCGCAACCCGACTTCCAATATCCTTGGCGCGACATGGTGGGATGTTTCTAGAATGTTAGCAGATTTGGGCAACAAGGCATGCGAGAAAGTGCGACTGACAACAGCCGCAAATCTTGCAGATCATTTTGAGGGTCTCGAAGAAGCGATTCCTGCCCTAAAAAAGGCAATAAATGACCCTCTCGAGGAGGTGCGAGAACTCGCTCAACAAGCCTTCTATCGACTTGCTTCCAGCGTAGGAATCGAACAGCTACCCTACTATGAGAGCGAGCTTCGTCGAGATCCTAACGATCTTGCAATGTTAAGAATTGTTCTTGTTTTATATTTAATTTTTTACTTGCAATCCGACAATGTCAATATAAGCCGCCAACAGCAGATACTGCGGATTATCGCGACAATCCCTGGCTCGGAACTCGCGGCTCCTCCCTTGGCGTCGCTTTCCCCTTACCTCGACGGCGTTGTTTTTGATCAAGCAAAAATCTTATGGATCAATCATGTTAGTGAGTGCGCTGATGATAAATTTATAATTAGTAATGCAGCAAAATTTTTTGCATTGCATGATCCTTCTCTCTCCGTGAGATGGTATCGTAGGTGTCTTAGCCTTGATCCCGATAATCCCGAGTGGCATTGGCATCTAGGCAACCTCTACAAGAGAATGGGGCGGCACCAATCATTCGAGTCTGGAACGGATTGGTCTGCCGTGTGCTTTTCCGAATTTGAGCAGGCTCTGGAACTGGCCACCGAGAATACCAGATGGTCAAATCTCGCATTGCCAAGCGTGGCCAGGGCTGCTTTCGAGGCCGGAGAGATCCATAAAGCCCAATTCTACGCAGAAGAACTCGTCTCGCGCGGTTGCCAACAATTTAAGTTCAGGACAAACAAAAACAATTTGATGCGTGGAGGCTTCATTCATCAAGGAAACCTCCTCTTGGGCCGAGTAGCCTTGGCAAAAGGCGATAGAGAAGAAGCCAAGCGACATTTGATACTAGCAATCACTCCGCCAGATTGTGATCCATTGATTCTAGTATCCGCAAGCGGTCCAAGTGCTTCTCTTGCAAATGATTTATTACAAATCGGTGAACGTGACTGCGTGATCCAGTATTTTCAACAGTGCGCCCAATTGTGGCCTACAGGCAGAGATGTTTTGGTGCGTTGGATTTCCGATATTCAAAATAAAAAGACGCCGAACTTTGGGGGAAACTTGATTTACTGACTGGTATTTTGCAAACAGGACTTCGGCGGCGTTAAAATAGGTGAATGATGCTTGGATTATGCCCGATTTGCTCTGGCGCAGTTGGACTGCGGAGCATCTGGTCATGCCTGGAATTATCGTAGGATTTTAGCCGACTGCAGGGGACAACCACCTTGCTTTCGAAGCTGCTGGCCTGTCTCGATCTTGGCTCGCTCTTCTTGAGCCATGACGATGACGGACCAAACCGCCATTTTCGACAAAAGCTGGCGGCGTCGAGACGTAAGGAAACGGCATGAGCGACTATCAGGCAGTGAACCGCGCCAACTGGAACGAGCGCGCTCCCATTCACGCGGCCTCCCCCGACTACGCTCTGGACCGCTTCAGAGCCGACCCGACGTTCCTCAGCGACGTCGTCCGGTTCGACCTGCCGCGGTTGGGGGACGTCGCCGGCCTGCGCGGCGTCCACTTGCAGTGCCACATCGGCACCGACACGATTTCCCTGGCCCGCCTGGGCGCTCGGATGACCGGCCTGGACTTCTCTCCGGCCTCGCTGAACCAGGCCCGGGACCTCGCAGCAAGTGTCGGCGCCCAGGTCGACTTCGTCGAGGCGAATGTCTACGACGCGGCCAAGGCGCTGGGACGTACGGACTTCGATCTCGTCTTCACCGGCATCGGCGCGCTCTGCTGGCTCCCCAGCATCCGACGCTGGGCCGACGTGGTCGCGAGGCTACTGCGACCGGGCGGGAGACTCTTCCTCCGGGAGGGGCATCCGATCCTCTGGGCATTGAGCGAGGCTCGTGAAGACGGCCTGCTCGTCGTGGAGTACCCTTACTTCGAGCGTGACGAACCCCTCGTTTGGGACCAGAATGGCACCTATGTCCAAACCGATGCCAAGCTTACGGCAACCGTGACCCATGAGTGGAATCACGGCCTGGGCGAAATCGTCACGGCTCTTCAAAACGCGGGGCTGACACTCACCGCACTCGTCGAGCACGACAGCGTGCCGTACGATGCGCTTCCAGGCCAGATGGAGCGTCTCGACAATGGCGAGTGGCGGCTCACCCAGGCCCCCTGGCGGCTGCCGCTCAGCTACACGCTCCAGGCTGTCAAGCCGGCGTAGCACGGGGTCACCCGCACGTTGCTCAGATTCTGGGTGGCTGAGGTCCGCATACGGCCCCCAGCCACCCGGAACGCTCAACCTGTCCTCCCCTCGAACGAGAATCGCCCAAAAGCAGGCGGCTCGATCAGGAGTCGTGCGGCGGCCAAGGGCCGAGGGGGGCAACTTCGACGATCTCGCCGCCCTGCCAAGGACCACTCTTGGGGGCGAGCAGGGCGAGGGCCTCGGCACGGGCAAAGCCGAGGAGGTCGTCCTTGCCGCGATAGTCGATGGGGGTCGCGAGCAGGCGCGCCTGGTCGTCGACCGCGAGAGTGACGGGAACGGCCCAGAGGCGATCGTCGGTCGGACGATGGGGAGCGGTCCAGACGGCGCGAAGGGCAGGGGGGGGACCGGCCGAGCCCCCTTGGAGTCGCGCGATCAAGGGACCGACAAGAAGGCTGGTGACCGTCAAGGCGGCAATCGGGCTCGGCGGAAGATGGAAGACGTGGTGTTCGACGCGCCCCGAGGGGCCGACGACGACTCCGTAGTTCATCCGACTGCCGGGCTGAATCGAGACTCCCGAGATTACCGGCTCGACCCCGGCGCGTAAGAGGGCCCGCCGCAAGGTGGAGGTCGATCGACCCATCACGACCACGATCGGAGCCGTCAAGGCACGGGACAGGGCGGCGTCAAGGTCGTCCTCGGCGATCGCTCCCAGGTCGTGCGCGGTCGCTCCCCAGCGCAGGCAAGGCGCCACGACCGTCGCGCCGGCGGCATTGCGCTCGCGGTGCATGACGGGCGCTTCGCCCGGTCCGACCATGTGGTCACCCACCGCAAATACGGCCACCCGGACCCGGCGGTAACAAACCGGATGCACGCATCCCTGCGCGGCGAGAAGCCCAACCATCGCCATCCGAACCCGAGCACCCGCTGGGGCCAGTTCGGTACCAGCACGGAGGTAGTGGCCACGGGGGACCAGGTTCTCACCCACCTCGACAGGTTCGAGGACCTCGACAAGCCGAGGGGGGCCGAGGTCGGGCTCAGGGCGGATCCGGTCCGACCGCAGGACCGCGTCGGCCCCCCAGGGGATCGGGTCGCCCGGCGCGACATGCGCGGCCTCGTCGGCGCTGATCTCGAGTTCCGAACACTCGTCATCGTCGTGCAGGCCGACGACCCGGAGCCGAGTCTCAACCCGCCCGTCAGATGCGCGAAGAGCGTAGCCGTCCAGTGCCGCTCGGTCGAAAGGGGGGAGGTCTACATCTGCAACGGCCGGTTCGGCTAACACCAGCCCCAGGGCCTCGGCCAGACAGACCTCAATGGTTTCGCCCGGTTCCGCCCGCTCCAGTATCTGCGCCCGCGCCTCGGCCAACGACAACATCAAAGAATTGCCCCAACCCTCGATCGCAAGCCGGGCCCGACCCCCGTTCCTCGGCCTCATGAGCGGAGCATTGTAACGACGCTCGGAGATCGGCCAAGCCCGATCGCCGCCCCCCTCGTTTGTGTCTCTTTTGGAGACTTGGCGCGGAAACATTGGGCTTGACCCTCCTGACCGACCGATTTCCTAGGTGTGATCGAAACCCGACGACCGCGACGACCTGAAACGTTGCGATTTTCGGATCGAGTCGAAAATGATGCACGGACGGCGGTTCAGGATCGACCGCCGCTTTCGCCAAGGAGGGTGGAAACGATGTGGTCCCACCGTACGGGATCGTCGCGACGGAATCGCCAACGCTACGCAGCATGGGCTGCGCTGGCAATTGGCTGGTTGCTTCCGTCGGTCGGTTGTCAGGTCGAGTATGCCGGCATGACCCTGCCCTCGGGCAAGTACATGCATGATGACGTCCAGTATTTCGCCCCCGGTCCTAATTTCCCCATGGCCAACTCGCAGGCCGCGGCACAACGAGCGCGAATGCAGGCGATGGGCCTGGAGCCGAATTCGATCGGTCCGGTCGCCGTGCCGCCCGCACCGGGATCGATTCCGGCGGTCCAGAACCAGTTGGGCCGGCCCACCGACGTCAACGCCAGCCCGCTGAGTGTTGAGCCGCCGGTCGGCTCCCCGGTCACCCCGCCGGCTCCCGACTCAATCGTGCCGCCGGACGCCGTTCCGCCGCCCCCTGCTAACCCCTAATTGTTGAAGTCGTATGGAGAATGACGGCGGGAAGGCTCGGTGAGTCCTTCGAGGGCTCACCGGCCACCCGCTCCGAACTTCTCGTCGCACGTGGACGCAACCTCGGGCTCCTCCCGCAAATACCGGGACGCCGAAGTTGCGTCCACTTTTTCATTTCGAAGGAAAATAAGCCAAACCGATCGCCCGATTCCGGGTCGACCGCAGTGAAACATCCATTGCCCACAGCCGAACCGGACGTTGGAATGAAGGCTGCGCATCCGCCGACGCCCGACAAGCTGAGCCGACCACCATGCGACAGGAACTCCCCGAAGAGCTTTCGATCCAAGCGGGTTACGCCGCCTGGGCCTCCTGCTACGACGACGACGGGAACCCCTTGATCGCGATGGAAGAGCCGGTCGTCAGGAGTTGGTTCGGCCCGCTGCGCGGGGCGCGCGTGCTCGACCTGGGCTGCGGAACCGGCCGGCACACCTGGGCCCTGGCCGACGCAGGGGCGAAGGTCTGGGCGCTCGACCTGACCCTGGAAATGATCGCGAAAGCCCGGGTGAAGTGCGACGGCCACGAAGTCTGCTGGGTCCGGCACGCCCTGCCGCGTGCCTTACCATTCCCCGCCTCCACGTTCGACGTGGTCGTGCTCGGGCTCGTGGTCGAACACATCGCCGATCTCCCTCGCCTCCTCGCAGAGTTGGCCCGAGTGATGAAACCAGGGGGCCGCTGTATCGTGTCGGCCCTGCATCCCGACCGGACCGGCGAAGGGCAACGCGCCCGGTTCATCGACCCCGAGACCGGTCTCCGACGCGCGATCACGACGTTTCACCGCACCATCGAGCAATATCTCCAGGCGGGTCGTGAGGCCGGCCTGCTCCTCGAGGGGGAGCAATCCCTGATCGTCCCCCCCGAGCTCGCCGAACACCTGCCCCGCGCGATTCCCTATGTGGGACAAGCCCTGGGCTGGGTCGCCTGCTGGTCCACGCCCCCCATTTGAATTGAAGCACTTTCTTTTCTATTCCGCTTTGGAATGAACGCCGGCGTGGTTTTCACGCCCTATCTCGAAACGAAAAGAGCGAGACCGATTATGTACCCACTCGTGGGACACGTCACACTCGGAATTTACGCCATCCTCCTGGCGGTGGGCGGCATCATGGGGTTCGTGAAAGCGCGAAGCCGGCCGTCGTTAATCGCAGGGCTCGTCAGCGCAGTGGCGGCCTTGGTCGCCCTCGCACTGTCGGTCCAAGGGAACGTCTGGGGACGCCCCTTGGGCTTGCTCCTGGCGGTCTTCCTGTTCGTTTTCTTCGGCTATCGGTATGCCCTGAGAGCCAAAGTCTTTATGCCCAACGGCCTGATGGCGGTCGTAAGCCTTGTGGTCGTAATGATCCTGATCGTGTGGACGGTCATCGGCGCTCCCGCGCCGCTGCAACCGGTCTTGTAATCCCCAAAGCGGGGGGAAGTGTTCTCTTTTGGCTGCATCCAACCTACAATGCAGGTAGCACTTCCCCTCTGCTTTGAAAAAAAAGACGAGCCGACTCCGGCCAAAACGAGACGGAATGATTGCTTTTGGGTTCAATCACTCAGCGACGCCTGTCATCACAAAGCAGGATGAGCAGGAGTGAGGCGGTGAAGGGGGTTTGATCTCGATCCGAAAGGATGGTTGGCATGACGGGTTCCCGGAAGGCGGGCACGCGGTGGTGCCGCGTGATTGCGGTGGTCCTGGTCGTCGCGCCGTCGGCCGGTCTGCTGGCAATGGCGGCAGTGCCTTCAGATCCAGAGGCAGAGAAACCGCCCAGCGTGACCGTGGCCAGCGTCAAGAAAGCCGATCCCACCCCCACCGCCAAGAAGGGCAAAGCCAAGGCAAACGCTGCCGAGAGAAACGGCAAGCTGCCACAGCGCCCCGCCAAAGTCGTGTCGATTCCGACGCTCACCAGCGAAGGGCTCGACATCCTGATGGAAAAGCACCTGGAAGCGGCCAAGGTCCCCCTGGCGAAGGCAACGACGGACGTTGAATTTGTGCGTCGAGTGCATCTCGACCTGACGGGCAAGCTCCCTAGCCCCGAGCAGACCCGCGGCTTCGTCCTGACTCGCGAGAAGGACAAGCGGGCCAAGCTCATCGAGTACCTGCTCCGCAGCGACGACTACGCTCGGAACTGGGCCCACTACTGGCGCGACGTGATCCGGTTCCGGGCGACCGCTCAGAACGCCAACCAGGTGCGTTTCAACGACCTCGAGGATTGGCTGGCCGAGAAGTTCGCCAAGAACGCCCCCTGGGACGAGATCGCCAAGGAATTGATCACGGCCACCGGCCGCGACGACGAGAACGGCGCGGTCAGCTTCCCGCTGTCGCATGAGACGCAGGCGGTCGAGCTCGCGGGGGAAGTCTCGCGGATCTTCCTGGGCGTGCAGATCCAGTGCGCCCAGTGCCACGACCACCCGAACGACTCGTGGAAGCGGCAGCAGTTCCATGAATTTGCCGCCTACTTCGACGGGGTGAGTCGGAAACAGGTGGTCAAGGCCGCCCCGGGACAGAGGCGGGTCGTCGAGGTCGTGGCGAAAGCGAAGCCACGCTATACGATGCCCGACAAGCACGACCCGCAGAAGAAGATCTTCGTCGCGCCCAAGTTCTTCCTCGATCCCAAGGGGGAGACCCTCCCGGCCGGCCTGACCACGGCCGAGCGGTTGGGGATGGCGGCCGACTACGTCACCGGCCAGGACAACCCCTGGTTCGCCAAGGCGTTCGTCAACCGCGTCTGGTTCATCCTCCTGGGCGAAGGGTTCTACAGCCCGGTCGACGACATGGGCCCCGAGCGAACCGCCAAGGCCCCGGAGGTCGTCGAAGTCCTCGCCTCGGAGTTCCAGAAGGGGGGCTACGACATCCGCTGGCTCCTCCGCACGATCCTCAACAGCCGAGCCTACCAGCGCGAGGTCCGGTCGACCTACACGGCGGCGGGCCGAACCGCATTCGCCGCCGTCTGCCCCAGCCGGCTTCGGTCCGACCAGATCCTCGACTCGCTCGCCCACGCGCTCAACTTCGACGTGGATCCCCCGCCCAAGGACGCGCCGGGCAAGGAGAAAGCGGCGAAGAAAGACGCCCTAACGAAGGACCTCAAAGCGGCGGTCGGCAAGACCAAGGGGATGCGGGGCCCCGGAGGAGCACGGGCGAGGTTCAACGCAATCTTCGGCGCGGATCCTTCGACCCCCTATGAAGACATCCTGGGCACGATCCCCCAGGCCCTCTACCTGATGAACAGCCCGATGCTCCACAACGCGATGCGCGGCAGCGGCAACAGCGTGCTCGGTCAGATTCTCGCCGCCAACCCCAAGGATAACCGCGCAGCCCTCGGCGCGATCTACATCCGTGTCCTGGCCCGAGAGCCAACCCTCAAGGAAGTCCAAACCTGCGGCCGCTACATCGACAAGGTGGGCAACCGTAAGGACGCGTTCGAGGACATCCTCTGGAGCCTGATCAACTCGACCGAATTCATCACTCGCCGCTGATCCGGAAACAGGTCCTGACGTGAGAGGATGACGACTATGTTCGAGAAGACGATCGTCAGAGTGGCGATGAACGGCCAGGGGGTCCTCCATCGCCGAGGGTTCTTGGGAGGCATCGGCCTCGGGGTGGCGGGGTTGGCCACCGTCAGCTTCACCGACATGCTCGCCTTGCAGGCGGAAGAGCTTCGCAAACGGCAGATGGCCTGCATCCTGCTCTGGATGGCCGGCGGGCCCAGCCAGATGGAGACGTTCGACCCCAAACCGGACCACGCCAACGGCGGCGGCATCAAACCGATCGAGACCGACGTGCCCGGTATCCTGATCGCGCCGGGTTGGGAACGGACCGCCAAGGTGATGAAGGACGTCGCCCTGGTTCGCTCCATGACCAACAAGGAGGGGAACCACGAGCGGGCCACCTATCAGCTCCACACCGGTTACCCTCCCTCGGGAACGGTCAAGCACCCGAGCTTCGGCTGCGTGAGTGCCAATGAGTTGGGCGATCCCAAGTTCGACCTCCCCCATATCGTCAGTATCGGCGGAGCCACAATCGGTGCGGGCATGCTCGGCGTCTCGCTCGAGCCGTTCGTCGTGCAGGACCCGACGAAACCACCCGCCGACGCCGTACCGCCGGTCAGCACCGCCCGGTTCTCGAGGCGTTTGGGCCTGATGCAAGCGCTGGAGCAGGGGGCCTTCGAACGGACCGGAGGGGCCGATCGGGTCAAGGATCACACGGCGCTCTACCGGCAGACCGCGGGAATGGTCCTCTCGCCCCGAATGAAGGCGTTCGACCTGAGTGGCGAGGACGCCAAAGTTCGCGCGGCCTACGGCACGAGTGCCTTCGGCCAGGGCTGCCTGCTAGCCCGCCGATTGGTCGACGCGGGCGTGACCTTCGTCGAGGTTCGCTCCACCGGCTGGGATACCCACAAGGAGACGGTCGCCGGGGTCGCCAAGAACGCCAGCCAGGTTGACCCTGGGTTCGCGTCGTTGGTGGCCGACCTGAAGAGCAGGGGGATGCTCGACCGGACGCTCGTGATCTGGATGGGGGAGTTCGGCCGCACCCCCAAGATCAACCCGAACGCAGGTCGCGACCACTTCCCCCGCGTGTTCAACATCGCCCTGGCCGGCGGCGGGATCAAAGGGGGCCAGGTCCTCGGCGCCTCGAGTCCCGACGGGACCGAGGTCAAGGACCAGCCGGTCGCGGTCACCGACCTCCTCGCCAGCTTCTGCCACTCGCTCAAGATCGATCCGGCCAAGGAGAACATGAGCGCGCTCGGCCGGCCGATCAAGATCGTCGACGGCGGCAAGGTCGTCAAGCAACTTTTCTCCTGAACATTTGCATTGACAAAACCAGTGGCGCGCCCGCAATTCCATTCCCGATTGAAGAGCGGGGCGGGTCACCCGCGGTCCCAGGGCTTCAGGGAGGGCCTCAAGGGCCTGCCCGGAAGCTCGACGTTGGTTCAGTAGCGACACCACCGAGGCCTCGGTTCGGCGATCCCAGGTTTCCTCATGACGGCTTTGCGCCGATTCGAGGGATTTTCCGCAAGACGACCAGCCTGTCAGGTCGATCATGGAATAGGGATCGGGAGGGTTATGTCCGAGGATTGGTGACGCGACCCCCCCGCCGTCTTATATGCCGACGTTCCCGAGGGGACTCGGTTCGCTTTCGGGAAAGGAGTTCCCATGCACCTCCTCGCACGCACCGGTCTGGCTGTCCTTAGCCTGGCCCTGGCCACTCCGGTCGCTGTCTGGGCCGATCCGCCCGCTTCGACCGGCAGCAATCCGCACAATCACCGCCGGGGGCTGTTCGGCAAGCAAAAGCTTTGCGCTGAATGCCAGCGGGCGCAGCTCCAAGCCCAAGGGATCAGCGTTCCCCCGCCCCCATCGCTGCCCGGGCAGGTGGTGACCGAAGGGGTGATGTCTGAAGGAATCGTGACTGAAGGCGTGGTGACCGAGGGAGGCGTCTGCACAGCTTGCCAGGCAGGGCAGCAGCAGGGCGTGGTCGTCTCGGATTCGGCTTCGGGCTATGCGGTCGTTGGCGGTGATTCGGCACCGGGCTATGCGGTCGTCGGTGGCCAGGCCCCGACGTCCGACCCGTCGCCGATCGGCGTCGTGCAGTCACGACCCAACCAGGCTCCGGGCCGTTCGGCCGGAACGGATCGCTCGGTGATGCAGGCCAGCGTCACCCCCGCCCCCGAGCCGATTCGACCGGCGGGGTCCAACCGGCCCCAGATTCTCTCGCACCTCTTTGGCTTCTCCGCGATCGGCCGTGACTTTCGCGAAGCAAGGCAGCGCAAGAAAAACGAGGAGCACGCCTCGATCCGTTACGACCAGCCACAGGCGCAGCGGGTCACCGACCTGCCCGCGTCGAAGGTCTACGGCAAGTAAGTCGCAGGAAAAGTGGGGGTAAGTAAGGCCCCCGCGATTCCAAATCACGGGAAGTCCGCCGAAGCCAAGATTCGGAGGCGAATCTTAAGGAGCACGGACCGATTTTCACAATCGGTCCGAACCGAGGACGGATCCTCAATCCATCAACCATTTCCCCTTTTTTCGCCTCCGAATCTTCGGCGGACCCCGCCTTCCATTTCGGCGGAATTGTGCCGAAAACCATCGATTCAACACCCCCGGACCGGCCCATCGTCGCCCGACGATTGGCCGGTGCCGGTGCGCGCCGTCAGGTTTCACTCCAGAATTGTGGTCGCTCGAACCGATTCACTAACCATGGCCAAACTGGACCGCGAACGACGTCCCTTTTTCTGCAAAGAATTACAGGGGCGAGGACGTGTGGACCGGCCCTGGTCGCCGGCATGCTTCACGCGAAGGATTGCGTGAGAGACTGTCGATCGCTTGCTTCCGGAACTCCAGGAGGGATACACCGATACGATATAAAAGGGAGTGACCATGCGTTTCGGAAAATGGCGAGGGGTGGCGCTGACGTTCGCCCTGGCGGCGTCGTTCACGATCGGACAAAGCCGGTCCGTTCATGCCGGGGGATTGCACACGATCCCTCGTGAAGTCGAGGCCATCGACATCAACACGGGCGGGCCCTACTTCGCGCCCCCAATCCCCTATGGTCACTACGCCAAGGACGGCCTCGGTGGCCTGGCTGCGGCGGGCGGACTGCTGCACGGGGGTCTCCTCCACGGCGGCCTCGGACACGGTGCCGGCTGTGGGCTTCTCCACGGTGGCCTCGGACATGGTGCGGGCTGTGGCCTCGGACATGGCGGCGGTTGCAGCGACGGTGGATGCGGCGACAACGGTTGTGGCGGTGGCTCCGCAGGTGGCTGCCACGGTCTCGGCCTGTTCAAGAAGGGGCACGGCGGCAAGTTCTTCAGTGGCAACGACTGCGGCGGGTTGGTCTCAACCGGCGGCACGGTCGTGGCTCCGTCGAGCCAGGCTCCGCTCGTCTCGGCCCAGTCCGCTTACCCCTCGACCCAATGCGGCGATTCCGGGTGCAAGCTCAAGCTTCGCCACTTCCATCGGCGCGGTCATGGCTGCGACCAGTGCAGCGGCAATGGCTGCGGGATCTGCCAGGGTGGGGTCGGTGGACTCTCGACCGGTGACCTTTGCGGTAGCTGCCACGGCGGGGGTTGCGGAGCTTGCGGCGGTCGCGGCCTCTTCGGCAAGGGTGGGTGTGGTGCTTGCGGTGGTAAGGGCTGCGGAGCCTGCCTCGGTGGACATGGGTTGCTCCAGGCGACCCACGGAGCCCTCGGCTTGCCCAAGGCACTCGTCGCCAAGGCACTTCACAAGGGTGACATCAAGTGGTTCGTGGGGCCTGGCGGTCCGGTGCCTCTCACTCCCGGCTACGTCCCCTACATCGTGACGACCCGTTCTCCTCGCGACTTCTTCGCCTTCCCTCCGTTCAACGAGAACGTCCCCTGATTTTGCTCCTGATCGGGTGAATCCATCACCGATGAAGATCCGACGCGAGCCCGGCATGAACTGCCGGGCTCACGTCGTTTCTGGTTGGATCCCCTAAGGTAGCTTGCTTCCCCCTACACACCACATCATCAGCTTCGACCGGTTTTATCGCCTTTGCGTATTACGGGCCCATGAGGACGGGGGTAGGGGGCTCGAATCGCTCCAGGGTCTCCGACAATCGGCCGACATAAAAGAAACTCGCCGGATGCATGGAGGCGACCCGTTCGAGACTTTTGATGAATGAGGAGGGATGGCGATGCGCGTTGGTTCTCCACGACTTGGCCGGATGGGCCTCTCGGCCCTGGCGGTCCTGGGCGCAGTTCTGGTACTGCCTGGCATGCCGGCGTTCGGGCAGATTCCTCAGCCGATTATCCCCGACATCGTCGAGCGGAGCGGCTTGATCTCGCGATTCGACAGGATCGAGCCATCCCTGCCGCCCGACCCGCGCCGCGACACCTGGTATCACACCCGCTGGGGTGACCGCCCTCATGGCCATCGCCCGAATAGCATCAAGGAAGGGGGCCTCTACGGCCACCCGATGAAGGCGAATTGCACGGCGAGCATCTACCCCTACTTTCACGGCAGCCCCGGCAAAAGCTCGATCAATTGCGACTGCTACCCCTGGCCCCGGCCGCTCCGCGTCTTCCAGAGCTTCGCCAAACCGTTCAAGCCGGTCGGCATGTACTACGACCAGGGGTCGTACGTCCCGATCCACGACCTCGATCCGATCGTGCCCGGCCCCGGTCCCTATCCGTTCCCCTGGTACTTCAACCCGGCACGCGGTGGTTGAAACGAAGTGGGACATGCTCAGCGCCCGAAGCCATGGCGAACCCATCGGCCCGGGCGCAAGCCCTTCTGGTTTCCGAAATTCAGGCGGCCATCCCGATTGATGGCAGCGGCAGGCTGAAGCCCACCTCACAAAACATAATCGCCTATCAATCTTTGGTCTCAGTCGCCAGCCACGCCTTCAATTCGTTTTGAAGTTGCCGCGCGAGTTCGGGGTTCTCGGCGATCGCGTTGCGGCGCTCGGCGGGGTCGGTCTCGACGTTGAACAGCTCGGGGCGGCCGCCACTGGTGATCACCAGCTTCATCGGGCCTCGCATCGCCGCAAGTTGGTTCGATCCCTCGACTCGCCACTCCCAGAAAAGGGTCCGCTCGGGGAGCTTGGCTTTGCCGGTCCAGGTCGGCCAGAGGTCCGCGCCGTCAACGTGCCAGGCGGCTTCGGGGTGGGCACCGGTGGCGGCGAGCAGGGTCGGGAAGAGGTCGGTCATATGAACCACCTCATTCGAGATGACCCCGGCGGGCACATGGCCCGGCCAGCAGGCAACCCCCGGGACGCGGATCCCCCCTTCCCAGAGGGTTCGCTTCTGGCCTCGGAACGGCCGGTTGCTATCGTGGTAGTCGCTCGCGCCCAGGTTGCCCGACTCGAAGGTCGCCCCGTGGTCGCTCACGAACACGACCAGCGTGTCGGCGGCCAGCCCCAGGCCCTCGAGCGCGGTCATGATCCGGCCGACGTTCTTGTCGAGTTGGGTGACCATCGCCGCATATGTTGCGCGGATCGGCTTCGAGGGATCAACTTCGGTGAACTTCCCTTGGTGAAGCGCCACTTCCTCGGCCGGGGCTTCGATGTTGAAGTGGGTATTGATGAAGGGAACGTACAGAAAGAACGGCGTCGGCTTTTCCTTGTGCCGTTTGAGGAAGTCGATGGCGTGGTCGGCGAACATATCGTCGGAATAGCCTGAGACCGGCTTGAGCTCCCGGCCGTGCCAGAGTTGTTCGGGATACTTTTCCCAGGCGTGTTTGGCGTCGGTGAAACCGAAGAACTCGTCGAAGCCCTGGTCCATCGGATGGACATAGGTCTTACTGCCATCCCTCGGCTGGCCGTGGTGCCACTTACCGAACAGGGCCGTATCGTAGCCGTGCGTCTTGAAGGCCTCGGCCAAGGTCACCTCGCGGGCGGGCAGGTCGTCATTGTTCCGCGAGACCCCGTCGTGGATCGTGTACCGGCCGGTCATCAGGGCCGCTCGGCTCGGGGCGCAGACGACGGCGGCCGTGTAGAACCGCTTGAAGGTCGTCCCGCGCGCCGCCAGGCGGTCGAGGTTGGGGGTCGCCCACTCGGTCCGGCCGTTGAACCCGACGTCGCCCCAGCCGAGGTCGTCGGCGAGCAGGAGCAAGACGTTGGGCCGTTTCGCCCCCTCAGCGGCCGCGAGAGCCGGCGTACCGATTCCAGCCACGACCAGGGTCAAGAGCACGAGCAGACGATAAGACATGGCGAGGTTCTCTCTCCTGGAGCGTTGCATTTGCCAATCGGTCCTTCGGAGGGGCCACCTTACTCTACAAAAGTGAGTTCGCGCGGGCTATAGTGGCGCATTCCGGCCCTCGGCCCCTCTGTGCGTCTTGCGGATCCCCTTGAAATCAGGGAACGAAGGAGAGGGAATGATCACCCTCGATTCGGCCCGGTCCGCACTCAAAAGTGAAGACGCGAGTTGCTCTTCGCGACAGGAAGCACCACGCCACGGGCCGATCCGGACAGTCCAAGCCAAGGGCAAATGACTCTTAGGGGAACGACACGATGAGCCAGCGGAAGTTGCGGGTAGGTATGGTCGGCGGCGGGGGACCAGCCAACTTCTTTGGCGGACCTCACCGCCGCGCGATCCTCATAGACAACTCGGCCGAGCTCACCGCGGGTGCCCTGCGGAGTAAGCCCGAGGAGTCAATCGAGTCCGCTCGCGACCTGTTCTTCTCCCGCGGATACCCCGACTGGCAGACTCTGGTCAAGACGGAGGCCGCGCTGCCCGAGTCGGAGCGAATCGACTACCTGACCATCGTCACCCCCAACGACGCCCACTTCGGACCGGCCGCCGCCGCCGCGAGTGCGGGAATCGCCGTACTCTGCGAAAAGCCGATGACGACCACGCTCGACGAGGCCCGCCGCCTGCACGCGACCGTCGCCGCGCACAAGACCCCGTTCATCGTCGCCTACACCTACACCGGCTTCCCCATGGTCATGCTCGCCCGCGAGCTGATCCGCGACAGCGCCATCGGCGAGGTTCGCAAGGTGGAGGCCTGGTATCCCCAAGGGTGGCTCGCCACCAAGCTGGAGTCCGACGGACAGAAGCAGGCATCGTGGCGGGTCGATCCCACCAAGGCGGGCGCTTCGGGATGCGGCGGCGACATCGGCACCCATGCCTACGAGTTCGTTCGGTTCGTCGCCGGCCGGCATGCGACCCGGATCCGTGGCCGCCTCAAGGCGTTCGTTCCGGGCCGCGCCCTCGACGATGACTTCACCGTCCTGGCCGAGCTCGACAACGGCGGGATCGCCACCATCGCGGCCTCGCAGATCACCATCGGCGCCCAGAACGACAACGGGTTCCGGATCAGCGGGACGACCGGCACCCTCGAATGGTCGATCACCGACCACACCGTGCTGAAGCACTACGCCGGCGGCCAGCCGCTCCGGCTCTACCGCCAGGGGGCCGAGTACGACTACTTCCCCGGCTCGATCAAGCCCTACCTGCGGCTCCCCTCCGGGCACCCCGAAGGGTTCCACGAAGCCCTCGGTAACCTCCATCGCACCCTCGAGTGGACCATCCGCGGTCAACGTGGGGAGAAAGTGCCCACCCCCTACGATCACCCCGGCATCATCGACGGCGTCGCGGGAATGGCCTTCGTCGAAGGAGCCGTCGCCAGCTCGAACCAGGATGGTGCCTGGATCGAGATGCCCAAGATCGGCTAGAGTCGACGCTCAACGGCCAAAAAGCCAGCCGATCCGCCCCTCGAGAGGAAGTGTGGGACCGTGAAAGACCCCTTGGTGCGGTTCAGCGTCGCGATCGGCGGCGAGTTGCTCCAAAAATTCGACCAGTACCGCGAGACGCATCAGTACCCCAACCGGAGCGAAGCGGTTCGCGGCCTGATGCGTGCCGCGCTGATCGAAGACGTGATCACCGTCGACGACAGCGACGCGATGGGGGTCGTCACCTTGATCTACGACCATCACGCCGGCCGAATCTCGGAGCGGCTGACCGAGATCCAGCACTTACACCTCGAGCGGGTGGTCACGACAACCCACGTCCACCTCGACGCACACCGCTGCCTCGAGGTGATCCTCCTTCGCGGCTCAGCCAAGCTGATCCGCGAATTGGCGGACAGCCTGATCGGCACCAAAGGGGTCGAGTCCGGCCGCCTCGTCCTGACTGCGGCCGGGCCCATCCCCAACGCTCACACGCATCCGCACGGGGAAGGAACGCACACTCACTCGCACGACCACGACAAAGGACACCATCACCACTGACGGCGGTAAGACAAGCAGAGACCACGCTCCCAGGAAGCCAGAATCAGCCTATCCACATCTTCGCCCCGATGAGCAAGTTCCTTGTTTTGCAGCCCCGGAGAGGCACCCGTCCGGGACCACAAAACACAAACAACGCATACATCTCGAATACCCTATAAGTTTGGACTGTCCTCCGTCTCGTCGGCTTTCCGCCGCGCTTGGAGCTCTCGGAAAAACCAGAGTTCCTTGCGGTTGCCCCGGAGCGCCTCCAGAGCCTCGCGCACCAGATTGACGCAGGCGGCCAGCATCATGAAGACGCCGAGAACCGCCAGAAGCGTCGGCAAGAAAATCAGGCTGTGCTTGTCCGTCCAGACGTCAATCGCCAACGTCAGGCTCGTGCCCACGAACGCGCCGAAGGCGAGGTAGAGGGTCACCAGCGCGTATCGGATTCGGTAGCTTCGCCAGACCAAGCGGTCGAGTTCAGCCTCCACGTTCGCCAACCGCTCCTTCGGATAGTCGAAATCGGCGCCACGACGGCCGATCCGGTCCCCCAGGTCGTTGAGAACCCGAATCCGATCGACGATCCGCGACATCCGGTTCGAGGTCGAGATGATCAACGAACCATTCGCCGTCAAGAAAATGGCCGGCGTGATCATGGCCGAGAGCGTCGCATACGCGTCGATATCACTGGACAGACCGAGCGGCATGGGCAGACCTTCTTCTTCCACGAGTCAAGTCGAGAGCCGTTGCAGGCCTCCGTTGCCCAGAATCATCGTCGTCTCCCCCCTTGAACGTCAATTGCAGTCACAACGAACTCTTCCGCACATAGAAGCGGTACGGAATTCGAGGGAAAAACGCCTCTTAACAAAAGTTAAGATTGCATGGATGGCCTGCGTTCAAAACGTCAGGTAAACTTAGCAATACTTTGAAGGTGAGCCAGGCGAGCCCGCGATCTCACGAGCCCGCGAAATCGTCCGCTCCTTTCTTGAATTTGCAACGGAAGCACAGCGGCTTCCCCTGGCACCGCACCATGACGAGACACCCATGGCACGCAGAACCGGACGCGCAGCGGCAACGCTCCGATTCGAGGTCCTTGAGCCTCGCACGTTATTGAACGGCAGCGCCACCGACGACCTTTTCGTTCGGTTCAAGCCGAACCTGTCGGGAGGGACGATCCAGACGGCCCTGTCCACCGTCGGAGCGACCGTTGTCGAGCAGTATCCGTCAGGACCGATGCTGATCTCCCTGCGCGCGGGGGTCGACCAAAGTCGTGTGCTTCAGTGGTTCCAGTTCAACCCTCTGGTCAGCTACGCCGAGCCCAACTCCACGATCCAGGCTGCGGCGGTCATTCCCAACGACCCCTATTTCAATCAGCAGTGGGGGCTCAACAACGCGAACAACGTCGACATTGATGCTCCCGAAGCCTGGACCTTGACCCAGGGACGCTACACGACGATCGTGGCGGTGCTCGATACGGGAATCGACCTCAATAACGTCGAGCTGACGAGTCGGCTCTGGGTCAACCCCGGCGACCTCTCCGGCTCCGACGGGTTTCGCAACGCCATCTACGGCTGGAACTTTGTCAATAACAACAACAACGTCCAAGACACGAACGGGCACGGCACCCACGTCGCAGGCATCCTGGCGGCGTCTGGCAACAACGCGTACGGGATCACCGGCGTGGATTGGTACTCCAAGATCATGCCCGTGAAGGTCCTGGATAACCGGGGCGACGGCACGACCGAATCGGCGGTCAACGGCATCTACTTCGCCGTGAACCACGGGGCCCGGGTGATCAATGCCAGTTGGGGCGGGGGCGCCTATTCGCAGGCCCTCCGTGACGCCATCGCCTACGCAGCCATGCACGGTGTTGTCTTCGTGACGGCCGCGGGCAACGACGGACTGAACACCGATCTCACTCCCTCCTATCCCGGCAGTTACAACCTCAATAACCAGATCACCGTCGGCGCGGTCGACTCGCAGGGAAGGCTCGCCAGCTTCTCCGACTACGGCACCCGGAGCGTCGACCTGGTCGCGCCCGGGGTCGATATCCTGAGCATCATCCCAGGGGGTTTCGCATCCTACTCGGGAACCTCGATGGCGGCCCCGTTCGTCTCCGGTGTCGCCGCCCTGGTGCTCAGCCTCCGCCCTGATTTCAACGCGGAGCAAGTCGTCCAGCGCATCCTGTCTACGACCAAGCCCCTCCCCGGCGCGGCCGGCAAGACGGTCACCGGGGGAATCGTCGACGCCTACAACGCGGTCAACTTCGCGGCCAACGTCACGTCGACCGCAACCGAACCGCAGGGGGACGGAATTCCGACCACGGTCACGCTCGTCCCCAACGGCACAAGCGACTACGACCTGCTCGCCAAGATCCTCGCAACCGACGACTTCTACAACGGCTACGGCGGGACCAACACCGGCTTCGTCACCGGTCTCTACCAGACTCTCCTGGGTCGCGACCCCGAGCCGGCAGGACTCGCGAGTTGGGTCGGGAGACTCAACTCGGGCCAGACGCGGATCCAGGTCATCGAAACCTTCGAACGCACGCCCGAAGCGCTCCAGGTCAAAGTCGCGCACTGGTATCAGGACACCCTGGGCTGGAACGCGTCGTTGGCCCAGCTCAAGTTCGATCCCGGAGTCATCTACTGGAGCACCCTGCTCGCCGCCGGTCAGACCGATAACGCCGTGCTCGCCCGGATCCTCTCGACCAACGACTACCTGATCGCCAGCGGCGGGACCAACGAGGGATTCGTCACCGGCCTCTATCAATCGTTGCTCGGCCGGTCGACCGACCCTGAGAGCTTCAACTACTTCGTCGGCCTGCTCCAAGGCGGTATGTCCCGCGCCAACCTGGTTCAAAAGATCCAGAATACCGTTGAGGCCAAACGGACGAAGGTCGCTCGCTGGTATCAGGATCACCTGGGCTGGAACCAATCTCTGCCCCAACTCCAACTCGATCCCGGAGTCCGCTACTGGGCCGGGTTCCTTGGCGGCGATTGATTGAGCACCATGGCCGTCGCCTCGTGACCTCGAATCGTCGGATCGAGGCCGACGGCGCCATCGCCCTTTCCCGATTGCCGGCCGATCGGTATGATCCGCCTCCTCAAAGGGTGGGGAAGAGTCACGCTCAAGGAGGAGCCATGACCATCACGACGCGCCCCATGACCTCAAGCCTGCGCGACGCGTTGGCCGTGGCCGAATTGTTTCTCGACGTCTTTCGCCGCGACCTGCTCAGTTTCTACCCCCAGTTCCAGGTCGAACCCCTCCCGCACGATCCCGGCATATTCGACGTCCGGTCCGGGCCCGACTTCCAACTGATCGACGATCCCGAAAACGGCGGCGAATCGCTCGTCATTGTTCTCTTCGGCGTACGATATCGACTCACCCCGCGCTACAACATTCGGCTCACCCTCCACGATCAGCAGATGATCCGCGCCCTGGGCGCAGTGCTCTCCCTTCGCTACTACCACCTGTTCCAGATCGCGCACACCTCA
The DNA here is from genome assembly GCF_000242455.2 of Singulisphaera acidiphila DSM 18658. Lineage (GTDB taxonomy): Bacteria > Planctomycetota > Planctomycetia > Isosphaerales > Isosphaeraceae > Singulisphaera > Singulisphaera acidiphila. Next base: position 850,551 of record NC_019892.1, on the reverse strand, counting down.
CGCCTCGAACTGTTCCGCGGGGGTTCGGAAGACCACTACGTGGCCGCCTTCATCGATCCCTCCGCCTACGCCGTGAGCACCGCACGGCCCAGCCGGATCGCCTCCACGATCCTGACCTTGCGCACCGCCGCCCTCTCGACCTATGAGAACCGCCGCGTCTCCACGGGCGCCCTTCTCCTGGGCCCCGGCGATGACCCCGATCACCTGCTTTCCCCAACGTCCGCCGACGCCCTCTTCTACGGCGTCGAACTGACCAGCCTGAAGAGCATCCATCGACTCTGCGACGGCAAACGGACCCTGTTCCTGGTCGATCGCGACGGCAAGCTCGCCGACATCATCGACGTCGAGCGCTGGGCGGCCGCGATCCCGGGGGCCGGAAACACCGAGACCCCTTGCGCCCGCGCCTACACCGCCCACGCGCGAGCGACCCGTGCCTGCGGGCACGTTTGCCTGGTCCTCAGTCCGAACCAGGAGATCAAGCTGTTCGCCGGCGGCTTGCAAGCGTTTGTCTTCGCCCACGGCCGATGGCGGATCCTCGACCCGGCCGCGAAGTTCGCCGTCTGGGAAGCCGCGACCGCCCATCCCAAGCTGGCGCGAGTGCTCTTCCAGACCGCACTCGACCTGGCCGAGTCTCGCCAAGGGGGTCTGTTCGTCGTGGCCACCGATCCCGGGGCCGCCGTCGGCTCCCTGATCGCGCCTCACGACCTGCTCGATCCCGACTCGGACGTCCCGAGCGGCCCCCCTCCCGAGCTGACTCCCGGCGACCCCCTGGCCAAGCGTGCGTTGCACTACCTCGCGCGAGAACGGAACGTGACCGAACTCGCCCCGTCGGTTCTGGAAGCCCTGGCCGGCCTCGACGGCGCCGTGGTAACCGACCGCAACGGCGGCCTGATCGCCTTCGGAGCCATCCTCCGTCACGACGCCACCCATCTCCCATCTCCCATCACCGCCGAAGGGGCGCGCACCACCGCCGCCCTCGTCGCCAGCCGATTCGGCCCCGTTCTGAAGGTCAGCGAGGACGGCCTCATCTCCTGCTTCCTCAACGGTGCCAGGGTCTGGGATCTCTGAGAAATCAATTCCGGCTAACCCAAAACAATCTCACACAAACAACAAAAAAATACGCATACATACAAAACATTCACACCAACATTTGCCGCCTTACATCCTGCCGCACATGGGGCAGGCCACCTCTTCGTCGGACAGGGCGTTGCTCGCAACGAGACATGCCGGTACGATGCCCGCACGTCTCAGGATCAACACAGCCTGATTGGGAAGGAGTCCACCGTGAACCCTGCGCCCATCCGACCGATCCGCCGAACCGCTCGGGCCATTGCCCTGGCGGCCTCGATCTTCGGCATGATTGCAACCACGACACACGCCGAGGACCAGGCCCCCAAACCGGGCACAGCTTCGCCAAAGAGCCAATCCCTGGCCCGTTACATTCCCGGTGAGCGGTTGATCGTCCTGATCGACCACGAGGGCCTTGAGGCCCAGCCTGATGCCTGGAAAGGGACGGCTGCGTCCAAGATGCTGAACGGCACCCCGCTCGGGGCGATGCTCTTAGACATCGCGGCTCAGGTCGTCGATCACGGCCTCCAGTCTATGCCCGGCGCACCGTTCAACGGGAAGGAGGTCGTCGCATTGCTCGCTCATATGACCTCCAAGGGGTTTGCCATCGGCTTCTGCGGATCCTTCGACCCACCTCAACCCAAAGCCGCGGTGATGGTCATTCGCGATGCCGGACGGAATGAGGTCTCCCAACGGCTGATGAAACGGCTCGAAGACGCCGCGAAGCAGGTCGAGCAGCCGAATGGACGCAAAGTCTGGACGATCGCGGGTGCTCCCATCCGCTGGTGGTTCGAGGGGCACGACGCCGTCTTCTCCTTCGTCCCGCCCGGTGCGACGGCCGACCCGGTCGCCGAGACCCTCGACGGCAAAACGCCCAGCGCCCTGGAAAACCCGGTATTCACCGCCCTGTCCAAAGCCGATCCCGGTGTCGTCCCCGTCGGCCTGCTCTTCGTCGACCTGGCGGGATTGCCCCCCTTGCCCCCGAAAGCGGTTCAAGCCGGAATCGACGGCATCAAGCAGGTGGAAGCACGCTGGGGAATCCAGAATCGGGCCATCGTGACCTCGCTCGGCGTCCAGGCACCTCGGCCCCGTCGAGGCGTGCTCGCGTTCTTCGACCAGCCTCCTCTCGGCGGCGGAACCAAGTTCACCCTCCCCGCGGGCATGACCAACTCCACGCTCCTGTCGGTCGACCCGGTCAAGGTGGGCGACATCTTCCTGGCGATCTTGAACCAGAACGACCCGAACGCCGCCGCCTCAGTCAGCCGATTCGCCCAGGATTTTCAGAAGCGGACCGGGCTCAGCCTGCGCAAGGACCTCCTGGGCAAGCTCGGACCGCGAGTGGGCATACTCGCACCGCAGTCGGGCGGGCTCAGCAACGCAATCGCGATGTGGTTCAATCCTCCCGATCTCGGGACCGTGATCGAACTGAAGGATCCGCAAGGCTTCGAAGCCACGCTCGATCGACTGATCGGGGCCGCCAATATCACGCTCAAGGCAGCCGGCGCGATGGTCCCGCCCAAGGCGGGTCGTCCGGCCAAGCCGGGAACGGAGTTCGCCGAATTCCGCCCCCTCAAGGCCCCCGAACGGGGATATGTGCTCACAGTCCCCCCCTCGGTCCTGCCCACCCCGGCCGGCTTGCGCCCGACCGTCCTGATCGACATCAAGCGCGGGCGACTCGCCCTGGCCGGATCACCCGCCCTGGCTCGGCGCGTCTTACCCACCCTGGTCCTGGATGCAGCCAGCGCCAAACCGATCGACGACCAAAGTGCACTATTGATCACAACGTCCGACCCGACCGAGAGTCTTCCCGAGATCTTGGCCAACATACCAGCACTCGTCCAATTCGCAGCGATCGCGGCCGCTCAGCCTCGAGGTCCCGGCATACAGCAACAGCCAGCGGCCCCGTTCCGGCTCGAGTTCGATCCCGACGCTATCCCCGACGTCAATGCCATCCGCCCGCACCTCTTCCCGACGAAGTTCACACTCACCGCAGACGAGAGCGCGATTCGACTGTCGGCGTCCTCGGCGTTCCCACTGCCGCTGCCACAACTCAACGCCGGGATGGAGACGCCTATCCTGGTCGCACTCCTCTTGCCGGCCGTGCAGGCGGCCCGCGAGGCCGCACGCCGCACCCAGTGCACCAACAATGAGAAGCAACTCTCGATCGCCCTGCACAACTATCATTCCGCCCACAATACCTTCCCGCCTCCGGCCATCTTGAGCCGGGCCGGCAACCCTCTCCTGAGCTGGCGTGTGGCGATCCTGCCCTTCATCGGGCAGCAGGCCCTCTACAATGAGTTCCACCTGGACGAACCGTGGGACAGCGCTCACAACAAGACCTTGATTGAGCGGATGCCCACGACTTACGCATGTCCCAGCCGACAAAGCCCCGCGCCGGGAACGACCAACTACCGCGTCTTCACCGGCAAGGGGACGGCGTTCGAACCGCCCGAAGGGACAGCGATCGCCAGCATCTCCGACGGCCCGGCAAACACCCTTGGCCTGGTCGAGGCCAAGGAAGCGGTCATCTGGACCCAGCCCGAAGACCTGCCGTTCACCGGCGACGGAGCGGCGGCCCTCGAACTGGCCGGCTCGAACCACCCAGGAGGATTCAACGCGATGTTCCTGGACGGATCGATTCGATTCCTCAAAGACTCGATCACCGCGGACGTCTTCAAATCGCTGCTGACCCGCAATGGCGGCGAGATCTTCCAGAATTATTGAGTCTCGCCGATCGATTCCGCATCGGGAGGCGTTGTTCTCCCGATGCGGAGGGAATGAGTCCAGGGTTTCCCCTGACTCTTGACGATCGCCCCATCAGGGCATCCACAAATCAAGGCCTGCGAAAGATTTTCTGAGTACCTTGGGTTGCGTACCTCGACCCCGTACGCCACAGATCAAAGGTATTCCCACGCGGGTTCCAATTACGAAAGCCAGGGCACCCGACAGTCCGACATCATCAGCCTTGTTTTCTATTTTCAATTCTCTTCATTTTTATCAGTTTTTATCCTTGCCGATCGGCGCAACTTTGGCGTCTACAAAGCGGATGTAGTCGTCGGGAGAGAGTACGATTTGCAGACCGCGCATCCCCGCCGAGATCGAGATCAGGTCGAAGAGCTGGGCCGTCTCGTCCACGAAGACAGGATAGTTCTTCTTGCAGGCCAGGGCGGTCACACCGCCACGGATATAGCCGGTCAAGGGTTCGACCTCCTTGAGCGGCACGGTCTCGACCTTCTTGTCCCCGGTCGCCTTCGCCAGCGCCTTGAGGTCGAGTTGGGCGTCGCCGGGCACCACGGCCAGGCAGACGCCATTCTTATCCCCCCGGGCCACCAAGGTCTTGAAGACCTGTTCGGGCGGCAGGCCGACTTTGCGGGCGACCGTCTCGGCGGCCAGGTCCTCGGGATCGAATTCATATTCCCGAAGCTCGAAGCGAATGCCCTGGCGTTCAAGGAGCCGGACAGCGTTGGTCTTGGCAGTGCTCACGACGATGACCTCTGACCTGATACGATCGCCTGCAATCCCGATCCCCTCTATCGCCCTGACCGAACGTTCGGTTTTCGTTTCCGGAAGAGCGTCGCCATGGCGGCGGAGACCAGATTTCCTTCCAGCGCTTCGGCCTCGCGCAACAGGTGATCTTTCTCCGCCTCGGATCGAGTGAGCACGCCAAGCTGCACGAGGAGCCGGGTTCTCACGTCGGGTTCCTCAGCGTGAGTGAGCCCCTCACGATAGGCTGCCTCCGCCTCCTGAGGATAGCCCAATGCCCCGGCGACCTGGCCCAATTCCAAATAGAGAGGGGCCAGCCCGCTCCATTGGGCGACGGCACGCCGCGCCAGCTTGTGTTTCTCCTTCGGCGTCCCCGGACCGTCCACCAGGTTGAAGAGGGCGAGGAAGGCCTCGTGCTCCAGTTCCCCGAGTGCGAGCTGCCGCGCCAGCCAGAGGTTCGACCGGCAATGGAACCAACCCGGCGCCAATTCCTCGGCCGCCTCATAGGACTCGACCGCCTGATGATGTCGCTCCAACAACAGCAGCGTCAATCCCTCCAGGTATCTCGGCTGCGGGTCGAAGCGATCCGCGCGGGCCGCGTCGCGGAACAGATCCAGGGCCGGTTCATGGTCTCCCGAAGTGGCCAAGGCACTTCCACGGTCGGCCAGGACAGTCGCAGGGCGGAGCGAAAGCCGGTTCCGCTCGTGAAAGAACTGGGCCTTTCCTTCCACGAGCGGAGGAACCTCGGCCACCTCGTAACGTCGGCCCGCGACCTCAACCACCACCCGGTTGAGCGGTTCCCCAACCCGCACCCGCGCGGCACGCTGGCGATAGCTGTCGGCCGCATCAAGCCGGGCCATCTTCTTCAACGCGTCGGCCAGACGATCCGCACAGTCGGCGGCCTCGTTCGTACGGCCAAGGTAGCGGTGGACTTCATGCAAATTCCCCAGGTAAGCGAGAACGCCCTCGGCGTCGCCGGTTCGCTCGCAAAGTTCGAGAGCATGCTGAAAGGGGGAGATGGCTTTTTCAACTGCACCGGAGTGGAAATAACAGTCACCCAGTTGGCCATACGTGATCGGAAGGTAACGATCGACCCCGGAACCCCGAAGCGACCGAACTTCAATTAACAAATCATTGAGTGTCGTAATGGCCGTACGATAGTCCAGCTCCTCCACCGAGGTGCGGGCGTCCTCCAGACCTTGCTGCCATCGAGCCAGCGGATTTTCTTGCTCGGGGCCGGTCAGTAGCTGCATGAGAGAAGGATCGCCCAGGTCCTGGCTGAAGACCTCCGCGATCGCAATCAGGCCGTGGATGTATCGCTGCGCACGCGAGGGATCGTCGCGGATCGCTTCCGGCAACTGACGCCAGCCGGGAAACTGGGTGGCGATCGCTTCGCGGTTGGCGCGGGAGAGGGCCGTCAGCTGCTTCCGGTTCCCGACGACAGCCGCAGCGATCAGGCTCTCCCGCAACACGACGGGGTCACCAATGGTCGACGCCTTGACCTTGCGGAAGCGGTCGAAAAACCCCATATCGTCCCCCGGTGGCGGCGCGACCATGCCCCTGGAATCGAGGCTCGTTGTCGAGCCTCTCGTCTTCGGAACATAGCCCCTGGATCATCACCTCGCAAGCATGCAGGGGGAACAGGAAGACGCCTTTTGTGGCTCACTCGTTGCCATGAGAGATCCAATTCTCATCCAACCGCGATAATCTCTTGATTTTGCCATTCCGTGGGGTGCTCGAACCAGCCGTCCACAACTCCATACCAACCTCAGAATCGCCCACCCACTCCTGATGTCGAAGATCGGGATCAAAGGCCTCTCGGCTCCACCGACCGTGGACCAGCGGCGACCGAGGAATCATCACAATCCTTTGTCGGATAGTGCGGCTTGGCCACTCGGTCTCCCCACGCCCTCGGAATGCAGGCGTTCCCAAAGGGAATCCCACGGCTGGGTCCAGGAGTTGCGTGGGATGTTCATCGGACCCGAGCAAGATGGCGACGGGTGTCGTTTCAGACCGTCATGAATACAGCATCTTGCTCACAACGGCACGCGTTTCAACTTTACGGAGAGACACTTATGGATCGCCGCGAACTGCTTGGGATGGTCGGGGCCGGTGCGATTGGCTTGACTGCGTTGTCCGCCAGCGCGGACGAAAAGTCGAGCGATGAGAAGTGTTGTGAACTCGATCATGCTCACGCCGACTGCTACAAGGCGTGTGCCGACTGTGCAAAGGCCTGCGACATGACCTTCCACCATTGCTTCAAGGAAGTGGCTGAGGGAAAGAAGGATCACGCCAAGTCGCTTCATCTGGCTTCCGATTGCGCTGCGTTCTGCAGCCTCTCGGCCAGCATGATCGCCAAACACAGTCCGCTGATGGCCGCCTCGTGCAACGCATGCGCCGAGGCCTGTAAGGCGACGGCCGCTGAGGTGGGCCGGTTTGACTCGGAGGAGATGAGGGCCACTGCCAAGTCGCTTCGGGAGTGCGAGAAATCGTGCCGGGCGATGGTCGCGAGCATGGCGAACAAGACCGAGCTCAGAGCGAACTGATCCGCCGCTCCCCACGTCGACCCATTATCTGGGAATGACGGTCGGGCCGACCGGACTACGAGATTAACGGTTTTCGGAGAGAGAACGGTACGGAAAACCGTTCGAGATTGCCCTGGCCCGGCCCCGACGAAGGGCCGGGCCAAGGCCTTTTTTTTTGCTGGCATCGGCCTCGGTTCTGGGTCATCCTGAAACCGATCGATGGCTCACCCTCGCTCGTAATCAGGAGATTCCCGTGTCTTCGAGGTTCGCCCTGCCGCTGCTCTTCGCCTTGTCCGCCCCGCTCTCGGCGGCCGAGTTCCCGGCCTTTCGCACTCAGGAACTCGACCCGCATGTCGGTAACGTCTGCTATGCGGTGACCACGACCGACGTTAACGGTGACGGCAAACTCGACGTCGTCGCTGTGACGGAAGATGCGGTCGTCTGGTTCGCCAACCCCACCTGGGAAAAGCATACGCTCACCAAGGGGGTCACCGAGAAAGACAACGTCTGCATCCAGGCCCGCGACATCGACGGCGACGGCAAAATTGATTTCGCCCTGGGGGCGGGCTGGCAGCCGGCCAACACCAAGACGGGCGGAACACTTCAATGGCTCCGCCGCACCGGAGACGGTGACACCCCTTGGCAGGTCATCCCGATCGGTTCCGAGCCCACGATCCACCGGATTCGCTGGGGGGACGTGCTGGGCACTGGCAAGGCGCAGCTCATTGCCGTCCCGCTTCAGGGACGCGAGACAAAAGGGCCGAACTGGGGTGAGGGGAAGGGCGTGCGGATCCTGGTCTACTCCGTCCCCGCGCACCCCGAGAAAGATCCTTGGCCGATGGAGGTCGCCGACGACTCGCTGCACACGATTCATAACCTGCAAGCGATCGACTTCGATGGCGACGGCAAAGATGAGATCGTCCTGGCCGCCTGGGAAGGGGTCTTTGTGCTCAAACGCGACTCGGGCGGGCGCTGGTCGAAGACGAAGCTCGGGTCGGGCAACCAGGAGGCGACGCCGTTCAAGGGGGCCAGCGAGGTGAAGGTCGGGCGGCTCGCCGACGGGCGCCGCTACATCGCCACGATCGAGCCCTGGCACGGCTTCCAGGTGGTCGTCTACACGCCTCCGAAGGCAGGGACAGGGCTCTGGGACCGCCAGGTCGTTGACGAGCCGGTGCAGTGGGGCCATGCGGTCTGGTGCGCGGACCTCGATGGCGACGGCGATCAGGAAATCATCATCGGCCAGCGTGACAAGAGCAAGGACGCGGATCGCGACCCGGCCGGCCCTGGAGTCCTCGTTTATGACCCGCGCCCCGGTTCGACCCCCTTGGCCTTTACCCGGCATGTCATCGACAATGGGGGCGTCGGCACCGAGGACCTTGTCTCGGCCGACCTTGATGGCGACGGCCGCGAGGACATTGTGGCCGGGGGCCGCTCGACGCATAACGTACGGATCTACTGGAACCGGGACAAGAAGTAGAAGAATCCCCCTCATGAAAGCCATTGTGATCACCAAGCTCGGGGGCGCTGAGGCCCTGGACGTTTGCGACGTCGAAACCCCTGAGCCGTGTGGCGACCAGGTCCGGATCAGGGTCCGGGCCGCCGCCCTCAACAGGGCCGACCTGATGCAGGCCCGGGGGAGCTACCCCGCGCCCCCAGGCGTTCCGGCCGACATCCCCGGTCTCGAGTACGCTGGAGAAGTCGACAAGCTCGGCCCCAACGTGATCGGACCGCTTAAAATCGGCGATCGCGTCTTCGGGATCGTCGGGGGAGGTGGGCAGGCGGAGTACGTCCTCAGCCCCGAGCGGATGGTGGTGCCCATCCCCGCGAACCTCGACTTCGAGCAAGCCGCGGCCGTCCCCGAGGTCTTCATGACCGCCCACGATGCGCTGGAGACGCAAGGGGGGGCGAAGCCGGGCGAGCGGGTCCTGATCCATGCGGTCGGCAGTGGCGTGGGGTCGGCGGCGGTCCAGATCGCCCATACGATGGGTTGCGTCGTGCTGGGCACCTCGCGCACGGCCGACAAGCTCGAGCAGGCGAAGAAGCTGGGCCTCGACGTGGGGATCCATGCGAACGCGGAGGAACTGGCCGACGCCGTGCGTCCGCATACCAACGGCCAGGGCGTCAATCTGATCATCGACTTGCTGGGCGCCGTCGCGTTGGCGGGCAACGTGGCCGCCCTGGCGACCTGCGGCCGGCTCGTCCTGGTCGGCTTGCTGGGCGGAGGATCGGCGTCGATTGATCTGACAACGCTCTTGCGCAAGCGGATCCGCGTCGTCGGGACCACGCTCCGAGCCCGCCCGCTGGAGGAGAAGATCCTCGTGACTCAGGCCTTTGCCGATCGAGTCGTCCCCTGGCTCGAGCGCGGGCTGGTTCGTCCGATCGTCGATCGGGTCTTCGCCCTAGACGACGTCCGGGCGGCGCAGACCCGGCTCGAATCCAATCATGGTTTCGGGAAGGTCATCCTCCGCCTCTAACAGGCTGTCGTCAACTTTGAGGACACCGTCCTGGATCTCGAGCACCAGGTCGTCGGGGGTGATGAAGCGCCGGTCGTGGGTGACGATCACCAGGGTCGTCTCCCGCTGGACTTGCAGCCGGCGAAGGATCCGGTAGATCTCGTCACCCGTCTTCGAGTCGAGTTCGCCGGTCGGCTCATCGCCCAGCACGAGGATCGGATCCTTGATCAGGGCGCGTGCGATCGCGACGCGCTGCTGCTCGCCGCCCGACATCTGGTAAGGGCGATGGTCGAGCCGATCGCCCAGGCCGACGTCTCTGAGCAACGCTTCGGCCCGCTCCTTCAGCTCGGGCGTCATCCCGCGCGGCAGGAAGGGGACCAGCACGTTCTCGACGGCTGTCAGGTTGCTGATCAGGTTGAACGACTGGAAGATGAACCCGACCCGATCGCGGCGATACGCGTTCTGCTCGGCCTCGGACATCGTGGTCAGGTCTTGCCCCTCGACCAGGATCGACCCGGAGGTCGGACGGTCGAGAGCGCCGAGCAGGTAGAGCAAGGTACTCTTGCCCGACCCGGAGGGACCGACGATAAACGCGAACCGCCCCTTGGGCACGCGACAGCGGACCCCACGGAGGGCGTCGACCGTACGGTCTCCGCTTCGATACGACTTCCGCACGTCGACCACGTCAATCATCGCTCACCTTGCTCATCCTATCGATCAGTGCGATCCCACCCGGATCGCATCCATCGGCACGAGCCGCGCCGCCCGCCACGCCGGATAGAGACCCCCCAGCGTACCCGTGACGACCGACAGCATGATCCCCAGCACGTAGAGCCAGCCTGGGATCGAGAGCCGCATTCCCCCCTCGACGAACAGGTTCGCCACCAGGGTCCCCAACAGAGCCAGGACGCACCCGACGATCCCCGAGAGCAAGCCGAGATAGGCGCTTTCGAGCGTCACCAAGGTCAAGATGTTTCCCTGAGACCAGCCGTTGGTCCGCAAGACGCCGAACTCGACGAACCGCTCGGTCGTGCTCATCAGCATCGTGTTGATGATCCCAACCACACCGACCAGAAGGGCCAGGCTGACGGTCATTATCAAGAACTTGTCGATTTGCCCCATCATCGAGCCGAAATTGGCCATGAACTCAGACATGCTCCGAGCGTCGACCCCAGGCAGCACCTTCTCGATGGCCTCCGAGATCTCGTCGTTCTTGGTCGCATCATTGGTTTCGACATAGTAGCTCGAAACCATATCTTTCGAGACTCCCAACAAGTCTCGGGCCATGTCGATGTCCATCACGATCACGACGTCGAGAAGTATCGACCCGGTGTCGTAGATCCCCACGACATGGAACGGTCGACCGCCAATTTGAAGCGTGTCCCCCACCTTCCTCGGTGTCCCATCGGCTGTGGGGTAGTCTTTGGCCAGCTTCTTGCTGATCACGACGTTCGGCTTGTTTTTGTCGGCGGGAACCAGGAATCGCCCCTCACCCTTGCGTTCCTGCATCGCGCGGGGATAGACAGCGCTCTTCAGATGCTGATGGGCAATAATGTCCTGCCCCTGGATCACGGGTTGGTCGAGGATGCTCTTGGCACCTCCCCCCCCCATGAGCTTGCTGAACATCGTTCTTCCCTCGATGTTCGGCGCAACCTTCCAGATCTCGGGGGCCACCACTCGAACGCCGGGAATCCCCTTGAGCGTCGCGGCCAAATCCGCCTCGAGGTCGCTAAAGACCGGACTCGGCGAATTCTCGCGAAGGACCATCACCCCCTCGACCCGGCTGAGCGTGTCCCCCACCAGATTCCGCAACCCCTGCGACACGCTGAACAGGCCCATCACGCCGAGAATCGGGATTGAGAGGCCAATCAACGCCAAAAGCGTCCGCAGCGGGCGGGTCAAAAGGTTGCGCCAGGCAAACGAACCCATAGGCTCCGTCCATCCCTTTCAAGGCGAGGGGGCCGAACTCCTGAGCCGGTCGCAAGCAAAATGCATCAGGGATCGATCGATCGTCGGCAATTCATAAAAACAAGGGTTCTCCGCCCATCCGGTCAAGACCGAAGGACGAAACCCAGCCAGCACGCTCCAAGTCTCATAGCATCTGAGGATTATAGCCAGTCCTCCGGCGGAACCAAAGGGGACTTCGCCCGCATCGCCTCCCTGCACCCATCGGCCTACTCCCTCCTCAATCCCGCCTCAACAGGCCACCGAAGGTGAGCTGCCAGCGCCGCACTATGGAACGGCCAAGCCGCCCAACCCGTTGCAAAACCAGAGGTTATGCGAAAGAAAATGCGGCGGCAGCCCGCTCCTTCGGCCCCTCTCATCATGAGTATCTCTGGAGTCCAACCGCTCCAGCAAGCGGGAATCAGTGGACCAATCGCCTTCCCCCTTTGGAAAAAAAGTGGGCGATGTGTGGAAGAGGGGCCGGCTGCGATACAATCCGGGACTCCTTGCGTGGATGATCTCCCTCGAAGTCGCAACACGGGTGTGCTCATGAACGGGCGAAGCTTGCGCGGGTCGATCCTGAGTGTGTCGTTGATCTGGATGGGGTTCGCAGCAAGTCCGGCGAGCGCCCAGCCGACCTTCAAGAAGCCGCCAAGGTATGAGCCAACCGCCCAGGAGACGGGGGAGATCGAGACCCGGCTCGCCACACTGACCCAGGCCATCGCGGAACTCCCACCGGGTGAACGAGCGCAGCGCGACGCCTTCGCCGACGTCGCGATCTATCAGAAGGCCGCCGAATGGGCCCTCCGCCTCAACGAATTCTTCGCTCAGAAGGATGTCGCGGCAACCTTGAAGGTCATCGATCGAGGCCTGGAGCGAGCCCGGCAGTTGGCCGACGGCCAGCGCCCCTGGGCCAAGGCGCCCGGCTCCTCGATCCGCGGCTATTTCTCCAAGGTGGACGGCTCGGTGCAGCCCTTCGCCCTGATCGTTCCGCCGGACCTCGACAACGGCGGGACCACGGCCGACGCCAAGCGCCTTCGGCTCGACGTCGTCCTGCACGGCCGAGGCGAGACCCTCAACGAAGTCAACTTCATCCAGGCTCATGACGGCAAGGCGAACCCGGCCGATACCGACGTGGCCGCCAACGGCGCCATCGTCCTCCACGTCTTCGGCCGAACGAACAACGCCTATCGCTGGGCCGGTGAGACCGACGTCTTCGAAGCGATCGCGGCCGTCAAGCGGCACTATTCAATCGATGACCGCCGGATCGTGCTCCGTGGGTTCTCGATGGGAGGGGCAGGGGCCTGGCACCTTGGCCTGCATCACCCAAGCTTCTGGTCGTCGGTCGAGGCGGGCGCGGGGTTCTCTGAAACCAGGAACTACGCCAAACTCGAGGCGATCCCAGAGTACGAAGCCAAGGCGCTCCGGATCTACGACGCCGTCGACTACGCGGCCAACGCGTTCAACGTCCCGATCGTCGGCTATGGCGGCGAGGACGACCCCCAGCGTCAGGCCGCGATCAACATCGAGGAGGCCCTCAAAACGCTGGGCTATTCCTTCAAGACCGAGGGACTGCTCACGCGCGGCGACGGAATCGACTTCCTCCGTGTGGTCGGGGCCAAGATGGGACACAAGGTCGATCCGGCCAGCGCCAAGATCCTCAAGGCCTTCCACGACGACCACGCCACCCAGGGAGCGAACCTGAACCCGAAGCAAATCCGGTTCGTCACCTCCACCCTGAAATACAACCAAGCCGCCTGGCTCTCCATCGAGCAGCTCGAGGAGCACTACCGCCTCGCCTCCGTTGAAGCCGAACTCCAAGGGAATCTGGCGGTCGTGAGCAAGATCGAGAACGTTGCCGTGCTCGGCGTCGAGCGCCACGCCGCCGAATCGATCCGTTTGGGAGAGCAGGAATTCCCGCTCGAGGGGGCGGTCCAGGGCCTGCTCCCCTCCGTCTACTTCCAGCGCGACGGCGACGAATGGATCCAGCTCGATTACGACGCTTCGCGGCGCCTCCAGGAAAACGCCGAACGCGGCAAGCGGCGGAACTTGCAAGGCCCGATCGACGACGCCTTCAGCGGCTCTTTCCTTTGCGTAAGGGGGACCGGCAAGCCCTGGAATCCCCACGTCCAGAAATGGGCCGACGCCCGCCTCGACCAATTCGCCGACGACTGGAGGCGCTGGATGCGGGGAGAAGTCCGGATCAAGAACGATACCGAGGTCACCCCCGAAGACATCGAAACCAGCCATCTCGTCCTGTTCGGCGACCCCGGCTCGAACAGCCTCCTCTCCCGAGTCGTCAACGACCTCCCCCTGGGCTGGAGCCGGACCGAAATCGAGCTGGCGGGCCAGTATCGGGCGGACAACCACGCGCCGGTGCTGATCGCTCTCAACCCGCTCAACACCCACCGCTACGTCGTGGTCAACAGCGGCCACACCTTCGGCGTCAAGGAGTTCGCAGGCACCAACGCCTTGCTCTTTCCGCACCTGGGAGATTACGCCGTCATCCAGACCGACGGCACGACCGGAGTGACGAAAACGTCCGGCTACTTCGACGAGTCCTGGAAGCTCAAAGCCAAGGGACCGGCGAAATAAGTAGGAGCCTGATTGGTTCGCAGCCCCCAGAGAGCAAAAGGGGCTGCGATGAGTGCCCAGAGCGGATTTCGGCCGCTCAAAGAACACGAAGAGGAGAGGTATGGGCCTGCATTCCCCGGGAGGACGGGCACACCCCACCAGGGAATCGAATCGGCTTTGGCCAACGAAAACGCCGGCCCCCAAAGGGAGCCGGCGTAATCGGGTCTCAATCAATTCGTAGGCCGTGGCCACCCGACGAACGGAACAAAAAAAAGGCCGGCCCCGAAGGGACCGGCCTAATCTTGGTTCAGCTCGCGGACTCGTCACCGGCCGGTTCCGCTGGCGTGGGGGCAGGAGCCTCCTGAGCGGGGGCCGGCGGCGTGGCCGGCGTCTGAGCTTGTGCCTGCTGCTCCGCGCCGGTGTCGGTCGAGGCAGGGGTTTCCCCTTCGACCGGCTCGTCGACGCGTGCCTGCCAAAGTTGCTTGAGCTGGCCGAAGCTGCGGAGCGGGACGCTGCCCGCCAACGCGTCCTTCGACAGCGGCGGCGGCGGCGGGGCCGGCTTCGCGGGACGGGGAGGCAGGGTCGGTCGTGGGGGCTGTTGAGCCCGCTCGTACCGCCCGGGGCCGCCGCCATGCGAGGTCCGAGCACCACCGCGTCCGGCTCCTCCTTGCCCTTGGCCAGGACGGAACCCACCCGGTCTGTGACCCGCTGGTCCCTCGGGACGCCGCGGCGGTGCACCTCCCGCAGAAGGTGTACCAGCACCCGCCGGCTGCGAAGCGGGCGGAGCTGACCCCTCGCGACGCGGAGGACGGCCTGCGCCGGCTCCTCGCCCTTCTTGTCCTTCGGGTGCTCCGCGACGGCCGCCGCCTCCACCCCCTCTGGCTTCAGATCCAGGACCGTGCCCCCCTCGAGGACGTTCGGTGCCCGGCTTGACCATCGTCAGGGAGACGCGCTTCCGCTCGTGGTCGACCCCCATCACCCAGGCCGTCACCACGTCGCCAACGCTCACCACGTCGTGCGGACTCTTGATGTAACGGTTGGCGAGCTGACTGATATGAACCAACCCTGAGTCTTTGAGGCCGATGTCGACGAAAGCGCCAAAGTCGACGACGTTCAGGACAGTTCCCTTCAGCTCCATGCCCGGGGTCAAATCCTCGAGCTTGAGCACACCCTTCTTGAAGATCGGCTTGGGCAGGTCGTCACGCGGGTCGCGCTCCGGCCGGGCCAGGGCCTCGAAGATGTCGTGCAAGGTCGGCTCACCGACCTCGAGCTCGCGAGCCAGGGCCGGCACATCGGCCTCGTTCAGCTTCGCATGAAGAGCAGGAAGCTGAGCCTTATCGCGAACCACGTCGGGGGCGAAGCCGAGCTTCTCGAGGAGCCGGGTGGCCACCTCGTAGCTCTCCGGGTGAATCCAGGTCCGGTCGAGCGGATGCTCGCCTTCCCGGATCTTCAAGAACCCGGCCGCCTGCGTGTAAGTCGCCGGCCCGATCCCCTCGACCTGCGTCAACTGCTCGCGAGTGGTGAACGGTCCCTTCTCTTTACGGTAGTCCACCAGCCGGCGGGCGGTGAGCTGATTCATGCCTGAGACGTGCCGCAAGAGCGGTACGCTCGCCGTGTTCAGGTCCACCCCCACGAAGTTCACGCAGCTGGCGATCACCGACTCCAGCGACTCTTTCAGTTGCTTGGAGTTGATGTCGTGCTGATAGAGGCCGACCCCGATGCTCTGGGGCTCGATCTTGACGAGTTCGGAGAGCGGATCCTGGAGCCGCCGGCCGATCGAGATCGTCCCACGGAGCGTGGCGTCGAAGTCGGGGAACTCTTCGCGGCCGACCGGGCTGGCCGAGTAGACGCTGGCTCCCGCCTCGTTGACGATGACGTAGGTCAACTGCGAGAGCTGGCTGTCGGCCGCGTGCGGCTTGGGAGGCAACGGCACCGGCTTGGGCCGGGGCGGACGAGGCTGTGATTGCTTCTGACCCCGCTCACGCTTCGTCTGGGCGGCCGGAGCCGCAGCGGGAGTCGGTGTTGTAGGAGCGACGGCCGGAGCCTCGGCCCCTTCCGGTTGAGCTTGCGCTTCGGCGGGGGCGGGAGCCGGTGCTTCGGTCTCCGTCGCCGGGGCCGTCGGGGTCGAATCCCCCGGCTCCGTCTGCGGAGAGGTCGCGGCCTCAGCCGTCACCGGAGCAGCGGCAGGTTCCGTCGCCTCAGCCGTCGCCGGGGCAGGGGTCTCTTCGCCGGCCGGAGTCGAAGCCTCGGGCTCAGTCGATCGCTCCACTTCCGACGAGGGGCCCGAATCAGGGGCTCCCCCGGAGATCGGCGGCAAGGCCTCGGCCGGGTTGCCGAAGGTGGCTCCCGGGGCCACGTTCGGGCCTTGGTCCGCAGGGTCCTCGGAAGCATCCGGGTCCGAAGCCGGCTCGGAGGCTCCCTCGGCAACGACAGCGGCCGATTCGTCAACCGCGTCGGCCTCTTCCGTCCCCTCCTCAACGGCCGCCTCGTCCTCGTGAGCAGAGTGCTCCGGAGCGGGCCCGGCGTTCGAAGTCACGGGGGCCCCGGGGAAGTCGGTCACGCCAGGGTTTTCATTGAAGAAGGTTCCCTCGGCGATGACCTCGGCGACCAGTTCTTCCGTCTCGCGGCAGGCGCTTTGGTTGCCGATGGCAATGACCCCCACTTGATGCCGTCCCACCAAGTCCTTCAAGAAGAGCTTGGCCTCAGAGCGGCGATTCTGGGGAGGATGGGGATGAATGACCCCATGTTCCAGCAGGTTGCCATGCCCGTCGAGCACCGCGACCTTGCACCCGGTGCGAAAGCCGGGGTCGATCGCCAGGACAACCTGTGACGGAATCGGCGGCTGAAGCAGGAGGCTGCGAAGGTTGCGGGCGAAGACGTCCACCGCATGCCGCTCGGCCAGGTCGGTCAGGTCGCGGCGCACTTCGCGTTCCATGCTGGGCATCAGCAGACGGTCGAGTGCGTCGAGCGCGGCGGAGTGGAAAAACTCGGAATGCGGGTGACCTTCCAGCGGCAGTTGCGAGCAAGTTGCCGCTTCGACTTCCGGGCGCGGGACGTCAAGCTTGACCTTGAGCGGCCCTTCCTTGTCGCCACGGTTGATCGCCAGGACCCGGTGCGGCGGGATGTGCGAGATCGGCTCGGAGTAGTTGAAGTAGTCGCGATACTCGAGCCCTTGCCCTTCCGGGATCTCGGTCTTCGAGGTGACGATCTTGCCGGTCTTCCAGACGACGCGGCGAACCGCATCGCGCACCGGAGCCATTTCGCTGATCGCCTCCGCCAGAATGTGGCGGACCCCTTCGAGGGCCTTCTCAGCGGTATCAATCTCTTTTTCGGGATTGATGAATTCCGCAGCGGCGGCAGTCAGGTCGGTGAGAGTCTCGTCGCGGTTCCAGATCCGCAAAGCCAGCGGTTCGAGTCCCTTGTCGCGAGCTTCCGATGCCTTGGTTTTTTTCTTCGGCTTGAACGGCAGGTAGAGGTCTTCGAGCCGTTTGGGATTGTCAGCCTGGCGGATGGCGGCAGCGAGTTCATCGCTGAGCTTGCCTTGCGCTTCGATCGTTTTGAGGATCGTTTCTTTGCGGTCGGCGAGTTCTCGGAGGCGACCAACGCGAAGCTGGATCTCCCGGATCGCCACCTCGTTCAGGTTGCCGGTCCGCTCCTTCCGGTAGCGAGTGATGAACGGCACCGTGTTGCCTTCGTCGAGCAACAGGACGACGCTCTCCACCTGCACGCGCCGGATCTGAAGGTCCTGCGCTATCCGGCCCAGGTCGACCTGAATCGGGGTGTCCATGGAGGCTTTGCACCTAGATGAGAAAAGACGGCGACGACGAGGCGGAAAAGAGTCCGCCACCGCGTTCTGAAGTCGCGGTAAGAGCGCGCGGGGCAACACCGCTAGTCGGAACAGTTGGGCCAATTTAGAGGATCATAGTGTCTCTGTCAAGCCAACTCAATTCAATCCTGCGCACCGAAACTCTCGCGTCGGTCAACGGTTCGGAGATTGGCGCCATTCTGGCGAAACTGGGCAGATTTTACGGAACGGATCCGGGACGTCTCCCGATCGGCAATCCCGCCGAAGAGCGGCGAGTCGGAAAAGGGAGAATCTGAAACCAGGGATCCGGCGGGCAGGTACTGCTGAGCAACCCGCCCCTCCACGGCCTGAACCTCGATTGCAGAGCGTCCAGCAAGCCGATCCGGGGCATTTCTGACCCCCTCACTCGAGTGGAGTACGACCCATGAACGCGTCACGATTTGCCCCCTTGGTTGCGGTCTTCCTCCCGCTGCTGGTCGCGGCGGCCGACGACGCCCCCCAAGGTGACCTCGGGAAATTTCAAGGGAAGTGGAAAACCACGATTGGGCCGGAAAAGAATTTTACGCTTTCCATCCTGATCAAGGGAAAGGCCGTCACCGCCTCGGGCTCGGCGCCTGACGGCCAGGGGTTTGAGATCAAGGGGGAGATCAAGCTCGACGAGACGGCCAAGCCGGTCAAGACCGTCGACTGGGTCAAGTTCACCGGCCCCGACGGAAACGAGGCCCCCGATAACAAGGGCCTCTACGAACTCGTCGATGCCGACACCATCAAAATCTGCAACGGCGGCCCAGGCAAAGATCGTCCGACCGAGTTCAAGGATGGCGACGACGGACATCCGAGCGTGCTTGTCTTGAAGCGGGATAAGGACTGAGCCTCGCGCGGCCGAGGAAGGCCCCCACCGTGCCCGACCCACTTCATTCAAGGCCGGTCTTCCTCGGCTCTCAACCGCTGACCTCTCCGGAAACCGTGACGCCATTGGGCTCTGATCGCCATCGGGTACGAACACAATTGGCTGACCCGAAGCCGCTCGAGGCGATATGATCTTGAAAGAAGAGATCACAATCCAAACGGCGAAACGACTGACCGATTGAGAGGATCCGCTTGAATCCGTTTGACTCGATTCAGGAGCGTCTTGGCCCCCAAAGAGACGCCTTGCTGAATCATCCCATCTACCAGGAAATCGACCGCCTGGAAGCGTTGCACCTGTTCATGGAGCACCACGTCTTCGCGGTCTGGGATTTCATGTCTTTGCTCAAGGCCTTGCAACGGCGGCTCAGTTGCGTCGAGACCCCGTGGCTGCCCGCCGCCGATCCGAGCGGTTGTCGACTCGTCAATGAGATCGTTCTCGCCGAAGAGAGTGATGAAGATGGCCAGGGTGGGTTCGTCAGCCACTTCGAGCTCTACCGCCGTGCCATGATCCGTTGTCGAGCGAATCCCAAGGCCATCGACGCCTTCCTGAACGAACTTCAGCAGGGGACTCCCCTCGCAGTCGCCCTCAAATCACCCACCGTCCCCAATGGCGTCCGCCGATTCATTCAGCAGACATTCCGGATCATCGATGAGGGGAACCTTTGCGCCATCGCCTCGGCGTTTACCTTCGGCCGGGAAGATTTGCTGCCCGCGGTCTTTCAACGGATCGTGGACAATCTCAACATAAAAGCAGATGGCGAACTCGAAGACTTCAAGTACTACCTCGATCGCCATATTGGACTCGACAGTGAAGAGCATGGCCCGATGGCGAACAGGCTCCTCCACTCCCTCTGTGGCTCGGACACGGCTCACTGGCGACTCGCCGAGCAAACCGCGATCGATTGTCTCGAGGCGAGACGGGCGCTGTGGGACGAAATCCTCGACCTGATTCGAGGCGAGAAGAAACGGGTCGCGCCCCTATAGAGGTCATCACCAGCCAATCATCAGCACAGACACAGTCGCATCACGATCCACTCCAGAATCCAGGCGATCCCGATGGCCCATCCAAGGCGATCGATCCCGCTTCGCTCGGGACACCAGCAACGGTTCACACCGAGGGAAAGCCACGCGGCCACGACCCAAGGTGCGACCGTACTGCCGTAAAGGTGGAAGTACTCCTCCGGAGTCGGAAAGAAACCCCGATTCGCCGAATGCACTCCGGACGTCACCGCGTTGCCAACCATGCATAGCGATTCGATCGCCAGGGCGAGCAATGCCGTCGCGCAAGCGACAAACCCCGGTTGCCGACCGAGCATGGAGAATCGGGGGCATGGTCCTCGAAGTCTCATCGCCAAACACGAAATCGTTAATCCAACCAGGAAGGGCACGGTCATGCCGACAACGTTCAAGGCAATGCGGTTGTAACGTAGCTCCTTGCTATACCACGTCGAGAACTCGATCCCCGGCAGCCGGAGCAAACCAAATCCAACCGCCATCGCCCCCACCAGGATCATGAGGTCGAGGAGCGTAAATCGGCGGATTCGTTGATCCGACACGACGGAGGTGGCGATTTCAGTCCTTTCCATCTCGTTCTCCTCGCATTTTTGTTGGCAGGAAGTGTCATCGCTCATTGATGACGTTCGCTCGAGCGAAGGGCTTGCCCCCTTCCAGAAAAACGAGACAGCCAAAACCTACGGTTGCTCACGACCAAGGCCGTCAACCAACACGTAATCGCCGACTCATCCCCGCGGACAAGAACACGTTTAATACACGTGTCCCTGGCGGTTTCGCGATTCTGAATCCGAGGCAAGCCGACACGACGCCTCGAGGCGCGGCGGCCCTTCACTTTCTGGCGATCTCAGGTGTGATGCCGGTCATCGGCCCATTCAGTGGACAGTGAAACGCATCATACTCGCTTCTTGGGAGAAACTCGGCGTCCACAAATCACGAAAATTAACACTAATTATAAAAATAATATTCACATACACAGAACACATGAATCATCTGAAACAGCTAATAACCCTGCCGCCTTTACACCCAAATTCAAGGGGCTTCAAGGCTCGGTTGATGGGCTTCAACTCATCAACGGCCCCATCGAATTGCAAAGTGCTGGCTCCTCGTTCGGCATCGCTGACGACATTAAAACTCACCCGAACAAGCTTAGCCGCAATAACGCAAATCAAATAAACACACCCAAACAACAAAATCTACCACGCATTTTAATCCCATTAACTATCAACGACCAGGCAATCACCGTCAACCTGGTGCGTCGAAGATCAAATAAAAAGCACTTCCCCCAGGATGCCTGGGGCAAAATGCGACTGCTTGCGTGCAAGCATCACACCAAGAAGATGTGGTCGAAGGAGGAGAATCGGAATCTGCGGCGGGATCGCGTTAAAAAATGCGAGAGGAGGGACTTGAACCCTCACGCCTTGCGGCACAGGAACCTAAATCCTGCGTGTCTGCCATTCCACCACTCTCGCGTGCTTTCCGTCTTCGGAGGGGGCGAGCCAAGGCTCACGGCCCACTCTAGCTCATCGATCTCCCACGTCTTGCATTCCGGCTTTAGGGGCGATCGCGGCCCATTCTAATCAATCGACCGCACGCGGTCCATCATCATTGAGGACGCCATTCTGAGTCCTCACCCAGAGCGCGGACAATCCCGCAATTCCAAAAATCTCTACCGGTGGAATCTCGCCGCCTCCCCGCTCTGCTTTCAGGGGTCGCGAACAGTGACGATCGCTTGGTAACCCTGAAAATCTGGCTAGGAACCGTAAAGAGAAGAGGATCGAGGAATTAGCGGAGGGATTCTGCGAGGAGGTAAGCTTCGTCGACCTTCCCGATCTAGGAAGGTCGACGGAGAGGGAGAAATCGGGTTGACTGGGAAGCGACAAGCGCCGGCAGATTCTCAAATCCCCGCGGAGCACATCCATGCGAGGATGAGTGGCGGGCTGGTCGCCTGCTTGAAGCAGGGGGCGGCTCAGACCTTCCTGGTGATGTTGCGGCGAAACATCAGACCACCGACCCCGACGGTCAAGCCCATCAGCATGATGCTGCTCGGTTCGGGAACGGTCGTCAGGTTGACCTGGAGTTGGGCCGTGCCTCCCGAGCCATTGAGCAAGGTCGGGGAGGTGTAATTAGGCGGCACCGGGTTCACGTAGAAAGTCGTGCTACCCAAAGTAAACGACGGGTTAGGGAAGCCAGGCGTCGGGGTGTTGTACAGGCTCCCCGACCCGCTCCCGTCGAGATTCAGGGTCAGGAATCCCTTCATCTGGAACGTCGCGGTATCGAGCGTCGTGTTATCCCTGGCCTGGTAGACGATGTCGTAAGGGACCACCTGATTCGTGACGTTCGCCGTGCCGGGAAAGACGTTCACGGACAAGAAGTTATACGACTGGCCGAGAACACCCGTGGTCGGCAGCGGCGCGTTGACCAGCGAGTTGAACACGAAGTTCATATTCGGCGTAGCACCACCCGGATCGATGACCGTCAACGGGGTGATCGTGAAGCTCGCGTTCGCTTGGCTGACGAACAAGAAGGACGTTGCGAACGCGAAGGCGAAGACGTGAGCAAAGCGCTTCAGGCTCATGAGCTAACTCCATTCAATGTGAATCTGAGGCCGATCCGTCTATTCAACAGCCCCTAAAATACCCGAAATCGTGCGTATGACAATGATATTGTCGAACTTTCCCGACATCGGCGTGAAAACGTGAGCTTGTTATCATTGTATTTTGCCCCAGAACCGTTCCGGCCGATTACCTCGCCTGTCGCAAAGCATTCCGGTCCGTGGCATCCCTCAGGCGATTGTAAAGAAACCACCGCTCAGCCCGAGGAAAAATGAGTAACAAAGGCCGGGGCCAGGCCTGACACGCGAAGGGGAGATCGCAACCCCCAGACCACCCAGCTCCTCTCGAACAACCACTCTTGACTCAACTTCCCCACCGTCCCGCCGAAAAAGCAGGATCGGGGCGTCCCGCTCAAGCCTCGACGTCCCCTGGCTCAACGTGCCGAAAAGGGGCCGACGGTTGGTGCGAGAGCGATGGAGAAGAGCAGGGGAGTGAGCCCGCCGTATTCATGTCATCGAAACGGCCAGGGTCATGATTGTGAACGCCATCTCATCAGGCTAGGTCGTGTGGACAACAGCTGGGTGATTTTGGTTAATAGCGGTCTCGAATCGACACCACGGAGGCCACCATGCGACACCGCCACGCCATCTCGGACGACGATTGGGGCCGGATCAAGGACCTCCTGCCCGGGCAACCTGGGCAGCATGGCAAGGTCGCCAAGGACAATCGCCTCTTCGTCGACGCCGTCCTCTGGATCGCCAGGACCGGTGCCCCTTGGCGGGACCTGCCCGATCGCTTCGGCCCCTGGAACTCGGCCTGGCGGCGGTTCGACCGTTGGTCCCGCAAGGGGGTCTGGCAACGGGCCATCGAAGCCTTGCAAGATCCCGATCTGGAGTGGCTGATCCTGGACTCGACCGTCATCCGGGCGCACCCTTGCGCCGCCGGCGCCCCCAAAAATGGGACGGGACCGGCGGCCAGACCGAGCAAGCCCTCGGCCGCAGCCGGGGCGGCTTCGGAACCAAGATCCACGGCGGAATCAGCGGTCTCGGGTTGCCTGCCCGGTTGACCCTGACGGGAGGCCAGGCGGCAGACGTGACACAGGCGGGAGCGCTGATTGAGGATGTGCCGATCGAGGTGGTCATCGCCGACAAGGGGTATGACAGCCGAGCCGTGGTTAAAGCCATCGAGGATCGGGGGGCCGAGGCGGTGATCCCGAGCCTGAAGAACCGAGCGGAGCAACGGGCCTATGATCGAGATCGCTACAAAGATCGGAACCTCGTGGAGCGGTTCTGGTTCAAGGTGAAGCAGTACCGACGGGTGGCCACTCGGTATGACAAGACGGCCCGGAACTTCCTGGCGTTTGTTCATGTCGCCTCAATCATGATCCTGCTGAGATAGCCCAACCCCCTGGGCTTGCCCAATTGTTGTCCACACGACCTAGGCTCGAACAAGGGCAAGTCACAACGGCTTGAGCTTCAGCATTTCTTGAGGCACCTGACCGAGCCATGCCGTCGACGATGAGTTGATCATCGTATATATCGGCAATACGGAGACCGAATCGGAGTTCAGTGGGAGAGAGTTTCTCCATAACTTCAGAAACGGGATGCCCACCGGGCGGAAGCTTTTGGGTGTCTGAAAGCCACCCCAGGCTCAACCGCTCCAAAACCGCCGTTTCCCTCGGAATCGATTGTAAAGTCTTGTTACGACAGCAGGCCGATCGTCTAAGCCCAACATCAACTCACCACAATCACCGAGCAACGCTTAACTTACGACAAGGCGTTCGGGGTCTTCGATCTCCTCGGCCATCAGTTGCGCGGCCCAAGGGGCGTGAAGCCGAAGGGGGACGGCGAGGACTGGATTGAGCCAGCCGCTCGGGTGACGTAACCTAATCATCCGTCAGTAAATCATGGATTAAGACGAACGTTGTCGGCCAAACCTTTGCCTTCAGCCTTCAGGACGTTGCGACACGATGAACAGCCTGACGATCGAGACGGAAACCCAGCTCGAAGAACTCCTCAGCGAACCGACGGCTGAAGTCATCGAGACGCTCGGCCGGTTGCCGGGCGACATCCTCTTCCTGGGCGTCGCCGGGAAGATGGGGCCAACCTTGGCCCGCATGGCCCGCCGCGCATCTGACGCCAGTGGCATGTCAAGACGCATCATCGGCGTGTCCCGATTCTCGGCGCCGGGAAGCCAGGAGGGACTCGCTGCGCACGGCGTCGAAACGATTCCTTGCGACCTGCTGAACGAGGCGGAGCTGGACAAGCTACCCGATGCCCCCCACGTATTTTATCTGGCCGGCAAAAAATTCGGCTCCACCGGAGACGAGGCGACGACCTGGCTGATGAACGCCTACCTACCGGCCCTGGTGGCAAAGCGGTATCGCAGCAGCCGAATCGTGGCCTTCTCCAGTGGGAACATCTACGGCCTGGTCCCCGTCTCCAGCGACGGCTCGCGCGAGGAAGATCCGCCCCGGCCGGTCGGCGAATACGCCATGAGCTGCCTCGCCAGGGAGCGAATCTTCGAGGCTTTCAGTCGATCGCAGCAGACCGCGATGGCGCTGATCCGGCTCAACTACGCTTGCGAGCTCCGCTACGGCGTCGTGGTCGACCTGGCCCAGAAGGTCCAAAGCGGAGAGCCGATCGACCTGGGCATGGGCTACCTGAACACCATCTGGCAAGGGGACGCCAACGCCCTGGCACTCCGGGCGCTCGAGCACACCGCCACCCCACCGACCGTGATCAACCTGACGGGCCCGGAGCGATTGTCGGTCCGAACCGTCGCCGAGCGACTGAGCCAACTCATGAACAGGTCGGTTCGATTCCTCGGGACCGAGGCGGACTCCGCACTCCTGAACGATGCCCGCCACGGGCTCGAGCGGCTCGGAACGCTTCAAATTTCCGCCGACACATTGATCGAACGAGTCGCCGCCTGGGTCTCGCGAGGGGGGACAAGCCTAGGCAAACCGACACACTTTGAATCTCGCGATGGTGTCTTCTAATGATTAGTAGAAAAACTTAACCACGAATCATTCAACAAAAAATACAAGCAATGACAAATTGTCACGATTTCATTTTTAATGAAAATCAGTGATTCCCGTGGTTCAAATCTTCTCTCTCCGTGAAAATCGAGAAGGTCGAGGCGTGGCAAATCTCATCGAGGCTCGGATTGGTGATCTCTTACGGCGCGGGCTGGCGATTCCCGCCTGCCCGCTGGCGCTGACGGCCGAGCGGCGACTTGACGAGCGGCGGCAGCGTGCTCTGGTGCGGTACTATGCGACGGCCGGGGCAGGGGGGCTGGCCGTCGGCGTTCACACCACCCAGTTCGCGATCCGCGATCCGGCGATCGGGCTCTTCGAGCCGTTGCTCCGCCTGGTCGCCGAGGAGTTGGACCGAGCGGATCGCCGAGGGGGGACTCCACTCGTGCGAATCTCGGGGATCTGTGGCCGCACCGGGCAGGCGCGAGCTGAGGCCGAGCTTGCCCGCGATTGCGGCTATCACGCTGGCCTCCTGAGTCTCGCGGCCCTGGGCAAGGCGAGTGAGGACGAGCTCATCGCCCACGTCCAGGCGGTGGCCGAGGTCATCCCGCTGATCGGCTTCTACCTCCAACCGGCGGTCGGGGGGCACATCTTGCCCTTCTCGTTCTGGCGGCGGTTTGCCGAAATGGAAAACGTCGTCGCAATCAAGATCGCTCCGTTCAACCGCTACCAGACTCTGGACGTCGTCCGAGCGGTGGTCGAGGCCGGGCGCGACGACCTGGCACTCTACACGGGCAACGACGACAACATCGTGATCGACCTGCTGACCCCTTTCCGATTCACAGTGAACGGGCAAGCCAAAGCGAGGCGGATCGTCGGCGGCTTGCTCGGACACTGGGCCGTCTGGACCCGTCGAGCCGTGGAACTGCTCGACGAGTGTCACCGGCTGACCGCCTCGGGTGCGGCGGTCCCGGTCGAGATGCTCCGCCGCAATGCGGAGGTCACCGACGCCAACGCGGCCGTCTTCGACGCCGCCAACGGTTTCGCCGGCTGCATCGCCGGGATCCATGAGGTGCTTCGTCGCCAAGGGCTACTCGAAGGGCTCTGGTGCCTCGACCCGGCCGAAACGCTCGGGCCAGGGCAGGCGGAAGAGCTCGACCGCGTCTGCCGCGCCTATCCCCACCTGATCGACGACGACTTCGTCCGGGAGAACCTCGACCACTGGCTCAGCGGCTGATTCCAGCGGCTTGGCCAACCTGACGGCTTGAGTGAGGAACCAGCATCATGACCCCGACCGCCCCTGAGCCCCCCCCTTCGCGACGCCTTTTCCTGAAGCAGGCGACCGCAGCGGCCTCCCTGCTCGGAACCAGCCTACCCCGGCGCGAGGCCAGGGGAGCCCTTGAACCCGAGGCCAAGCCGGGGCCAAGCCCGAAGGGCAAGGTGATCGACTGCCACGGCCATCTGGCCCACCGGAGCCGGCCGACCTGGGAGAAGGAAGACCAGGCGTTGATTGATGCGGCCGACCGCCTCGGAATCAACCAGCTCTGCTGCTCGCTCCTCACGCCGAAGCGACCGGCGACCCCTGAGGGGTTCCGGGAATGCAACCGGTGGACGCTCGACGCGATGAAACGCTTCCCCGGGCGGGTCCTCGGCTACGCTTTCGTAAACCCAGGGTATAAGGACGAGGCCCTCGAAGACATCAAGCGCTGCGTGGGAGAAGGGTTCATTGGCATCAAGATGTACAACGACTTCTTCGCCACGGACCCGGTCGTCTTCCCCATCGTCGAGTTGGCGATCGAGCTGGGCGTGCCCATCCTCCACCACGCCGGCCACTTGCACTACTTCCTGAAAGAGCAACCCCATATTTCCGACGGCGGGCATTTTGCTGAACTCGCAGGCCGCTACCCAGAAGCCAGGCTCATCTGCGCCCACGCCTGCGGCGGAGGAGACTGGGAGTGGACGATCAAGGCGCTTCGGCACGCACCGACGGTTTACCTCGACACCAGCGGAAGCGTCACCGATGACGGCGTGATTGAGTTTGCGGTAAAAACCCTCGGCGCGGACCGACTCGTTTTCGGCTGTGACATGTCGATGACCGTAGGTGTGGGCCGAATCCAAGGCGCAGACCTGGACGCGACGACAAAGGCGAAGATCCTCGGAGGAAACATGGAGGCGATCCTCAAAGGGCGAAAATCATGATCATCGACTTCAATGCGTATCTGGGGCACTTTGCCTTCCGCCGGTTGCGCCACAATAGCGCGTCGTCGCTCTTGAAACTGATGGATGAGAAGCAGATCGATAAGGCCGTTGTCTCCAGCGCAAGCGCCATCACCTACCGCAACGCGCAGGCGGGGAACGAAGAGCTCGCCAAGGAGGTCGAGCCTCATCGCGACCGCCTGATCCCGTTTGCCGTCATCAACCCGTTCTATGCCGGCTGGCAAGACGACCTCAAGTCGTGCCACGAGACGATGGGCATGAAGGGCCTTCGGCTCTATCCCGGGTGGCATAACTACCGGCTGGCCGACCAGAGTTGCCACGACCTGATCGACGCGGCGACAGAGCGGGGCATGATCATTTCGATCCCAATGCGCGTCGAGGACGCGCGGAATCGGAGTTGGCTGGTTGACGTCCCCGACCTCGCGTTGGCGGACGTCAGCACGCTGGTGAAGGCGTTCCCGAAGGCGCGGTTCGTCCTGCTCAACGGCCTCGGATATGTGAGCACCCCCCTGGGACGGAAAGACGGGGGATTGCCGGCGAACTACTTGATCGAGATTTCTCGGATCGACTCGGTCCTGGCCAATGAACTCGGCCAGCTCATTGCCAACCTCGGGGCCGACCGCGTCGTCTTCGGCACGGGCATGCCGTTCAACTACCCTGACCCGGCCCTGCTCAAGCTCCAGGTGCTCGAGTCGAGCAAGGACGACAAGGACAAGCTCGCTTGGAAAAATGCCGCCAACTGGCTGCACAGCACGCAATCAAACAAAAATCCATAATACATCATTCTAAAACAGGAATAGCCCACGCGACGAACGCGTCACATTTTCGATTGCATGCTCAACTGAGTGACAGTCGGTTCATTGAAGGGAGACCCAAATCAAATGCGGCGCGATCCCAGCAAGAAACAGCTCGAGGCGACTCGCCGGGCGGTGCTCCAATCGGCCGGAGCCCTGGCGGCCGGCTTTCTGACTCAGCCCGCGACGGCCAAGGGAACGACCGAGAACCTGGCGCTTCAGGGAGGGCCGACCGCCGTTACCATGCCGACGCGCAAGCAGGCCGACGCTGCGCGCTGGCCGATCTTCGAAACGGAGGAAGAGCAAGCGATCGTCGAGTTCCTTCGCAACCCCGGTTACGGGCCGATCGCCGCGCTCGAAGCGGACTGGAAGGACTTTTTTCAGGCCCCGTTCGCGAAAGCCCAGTGCAACGGCACGAGCGCGATCGCGGCGATGTTCTTCGCGCTCGACCTGCCTCCCGGCAGCGAGATCATGGTGCCGAGTTACACCTTCTTCGCCTCGATCGTGCCGATGCGGGTCTTCGGCCTGGTTCCCGTCTTCGTCGACGTCAATCCGCGCACGCTCAACTTCGACGTCGACGACGCCAAGCGCCGGCTGACCAAGAACACCAAGGCGGTCTTCCCGGTCCACTGGATGGGCCTGCCCTGCGCCATGGACGACATCAACGCCTTCGCCGCCGAGCACGGCCTGGCAGTCCTGGAAGACGTGGCCCACTCCCCGGGAGCTTCCCTCAAAGGCAGACCCGTGGGCACCTGGGGCCGGATGTCGATCTTCAGCTACCAGGCGACGAAGCCGATCCCGGCCATGGAAGGGGGGATGGGGATGTATCAGAACCGTGAGGACTACGAGCGGGCGACCACGTTCGGCCACTCCGACCTTCCTCCGAGCTTCCCCGCAAACAGCCCCTACCGCAAATTTGAAGGGTCCGGGCTCGGACTCAAGTTTCGGATGAACCCAATGGCCGCGGTCCTGGCCCGGGCTCAATTGCGCAAGCTCAAGGCACGCAACGAGGACGGCGTCGCCCAGGTCCGCAAGCTGAACGACCGGATCAGCCAGTTACCCGGCCTGGTCGAACCGACGATCCGGTCCGACATGTCACGTCTCTATTACTCTTCAAACATCTTCTTCCTTGACGAAGCGAAAGCCGGCTTCACCCGAGCCGCCTTGGTCAAGGCGCTTCAGGCCGAAGGGGTCAAGGCCACGGCCCATCGCTATCGCCTCCAACACAAGCTTCCCCTCTACCAGGACGCGGCCTGGTGGCACCACGCGCCGGTCATCCCTGAGTTACCCGGTTCAGACGAAGCCAACCGGACTGCGGTCGGCCTTCCCTACTTCACCTCAGAGGTCCCCGAGCTCGTCGAGCAATACGCCCAGGCGTTCGAGAAAGTCTGGGCCCATCGCAAGCAACTCGCAGGGATCTGATGGCTTGCCGATTTTTTGGATTTTCAGCTTGGCCTGGTTGCATCCATTACTATAATAGGGCGAAAGTCGACATCCAGGATTACATGTGCTCGCCGTTCAAGGATGAATCGCCTATGAATCAAGTCGTTGAGCACTCCCCCCCCGCCTGAAACAATTAACGCAGCTCGCCTGTAAGGGAGGACGTCTAGTCCTCCCCAGCCACGCGTTGAATCGATCCGCGAAGCCCTCTCTCCGGGCTTTTCAGGATCACCGACGTCGATCCTCAACGACCGGCCGGCCCCTGCCGGCAAGGCGGGGGGAGCGCCGTCCATCCGATTACATATCGTCAATCCGTATAAATAAATAACACCAAAGGCTTGATAAGAAATGCAACCTCCAAATATCGGTCCCGGGGAGCCGATCGTCGCCACCGAGCACGAGGAAACCTGGAGGCAGCGTTACCAGGTTGTGATCGTCTTCGCGATTGCACTCACGTTTGTCCTTCTGACCCGGATTCCCGTGGCGCGTCGCGTGCCGATTGATCCGGATGAGATCGGCTTTCTTCAAACCATTCGGCTCACGCGGTTGCCGCCCCAGCATACGCTGTTCATGGCCTCGGCGCGTCTGCTCAGTGGCCTGGTCGACGACCCCTACCGCAGCTTCTTGATCCTGGACATGCTGGTTAGCGGCCTGGCGTTAACCAGCGTCTGGTGGTGGCTGCGTGCTCTGGTGCGGCCGTCGACGGCCATTGCAATGACCCTGGTGCTGGCCGTCGCTCCGACCTTCTGGACCTACGGCGCGCTGGCGGGGAACTACACCGCGATTCCGCTCGTCGGCGCGTTCCTGCTTGGAGTCGCCGTCCGAACCTGGCGGCAGCCGAAACTCTGGCACCCGTACGCGGCGGCCGTCGTACTGGCCATCGGGACGGGCTACCGGCAAGACATCGGAATCTTCTGGCTCCCCGTCTTCTTTATCATTCTCTGGCCCCACCGCTGGGGAACCGCGTTCCGGGCGATCGCGATTTTCACGGTGCTCAACCTGGCCTGGATCCTGCCGATGCTCGTCAGCGCCGGCGGTTGGCAGCGGTATCGTGCGGTCAATGGCGAGTTCAGCCACCAGGTGATCTACCTCAACTCGCTCTGGAACCTTGGTTTCCGGGATGCGACGCTACGCTACATCGTCAAACTCGGCATGGCCTTGCTCTGGACGTTCGGGCCCGGCCTGATCTTCATCCCCATGGGCTTGATCCGGCTGGTCCGGAGCGAACCCGGGCGCCCGCTGGCGGCGCTGCTCGGCATCAGCGTGCTTCCGGCGATAGCCTATCACCTGCTGCTGGCTTTCGGAGTGCCCGGCTACGCGTTCCATTACGTGCCCGCAGCGGTCGCGCTCATGGCGATCGGTGCCGGCCAGGCCTCCGCAGCGGTGACGACGACTCCCCAAGCCCAAGATCGGGCCCCAGTCCGGCTCACAGCCATCGCGGCCTTACTGGCGGCCTTGTTCTTGTTCTACCCAACCAACTACAACCGACCGGGCGCCTGGGGCGATATCGAAGCCTGCTTCTGCCGCTGCACTCGGATCGGACTCCAAGCGCCGTTGACATTCCGCCCGTTGTCGGCCTGGAAAACGGCCAACACGCGGGTTCCCCATCCCATCGGTTCTCGGCTAGCGACGGTACTTGCTGACCAATCCGCCAAGGGCAGTTCACACCCCGACATCCCCACCCAATCCCAAGCTGGGCACTCACCGTAGCCTCTTCTACGCTGCTTGCTCGGAGAAGATTCTGTTACGGAACCGAACCGCGATTCCCTGAGCCTGACCATGTGCCAATCATGCTCTTCGCCGTTCCCCCTTACCGTCGACGGCCTCAAAAAACGTATCAAGCACTTACGGAATGCAATCGAATGGAACGCCATGCACGCCTTAAAGCACGAAATTCCCCGGCCGCACAACCGTTGGGGCCGGCGTTATCAGGCTGTTAGCCTCTCGGAGGCATCACCACCTTCGCGACTACTAATCCCGAAACCTATGAGAGCAACCTGGTCGATCGGATCATTCGTCCAGGGATAAGGATCATTGACATCGGGGCTAATCACAGCATGCCTAGCCTCGAGATCGCCCTCCACGTGGGCCGTGTTGACGCGCCGCCTTGAGGAAGTCTCGCAAGAACGCTCGGCATCACGCAGCAAGACAAGCGGAGCGTCGCAAAAGGAAATGAGCCGGGAACGGCGCGGATTGTGGGTGTCTGGCCCCCAAGGCACCCGGAAATCCCAAGTGCTTGCCCTCGCAGGGCTGGTCATTGCGCAAATCAAGATAGTCAGCCAACAAGCGGACTGTGTCAGGATGACTTGTAAAAGCCGTTTACAGAAAACCATGGCGACAGTATTGCTATATGAATCACGCGCCTGGTATATTGCGTCGACTTAGGCTAGAAAAAGCACATGAGGGCCGGCTTGCAAGCCAACTACATCAGCCGCACATCCTGAGATCGAGCCTAATTACCACCCCACTAAAATTTCGACGCCGACACACATGACCATGCCCCAATTAAGCCAAGAAGTCCCTGGACTTCCAGGCTTTCCGTCGAATCCCACAATTACAATCGCCATCACTCGCATATTCACGGCGTGCCGTAAAAGCTGATATCGCCAGCCTTTGAGGAATGCAACGGAGTAACACCAGGGCGTGTGAGATAAATCTTGGTTAGCCATCGGGAAACGAACAGAAGCACTTCCATAATCACATGCTGTCGAAATCTTTCACAATTAACATTCAGAATACCGCCTAAAATACTCATAATCAACTTACAGCAAGAGTGTTGACGTCAAGTTTGCACGCCTGACATGGCAGTTCAGAGTTACACCAAAGTAAGCCACGCCTGCGGTCTAGATCGCTCCAATAGCTGACTTAAGCCCGTTTTTGACTCGTCACCAACCTTGATTCGCATCAGAGAGGACAATCCATCATGAGAAGCCGTACGCGCCGATTCGTTCCTGGGGTTTCGGAGATGCTAGAGTCGCGACTGCTCATGGCCAATGGGATAGGCGCATTCAATGAACAGATTGCGAGCATTGCTCAAGATGGATCGGACTACGTCTCAAACCGACCATATAATGGAATCGATTCCGATGGATTTCAGGATCTCCATTTTACAATTGTCAACGTTCCTCTTAACAAGACAATTCGATCAGCCACGATTACGGCACCTGGCGAAATTTGGACCACCGGCGGCACAAACTTTCACTTCCAAGCTTACCTAATTCGATCTGGGACCACCTGCAATCTTTATGTTGAATCATTGTTCACAGGAACAAAATCTTACACTGTTACTTTGGATTACACAGACAACACAAGCAGCCATTCGTCCACAGACGACATCTATGGAACCGGCCCCAACGTTCAGTTCAAGAGGGCCATTAGTCCTGGATGGCCTGCCGTCCAAATCAGTGACCTAGGCTATGGGCTGAGCTCGGAGGACTTGACTGGCCCCACGACAGCGGTTGGAGCCGACGGCCGACTCGATTACCGGATTGCAATCAATGGGGTCATCAAGGGCTACAACCAGCAGCCAGCAGGAGAATGGTCCTATGGCAACTATGTTGTCCTTCGCAATACCGCTGGCACCATTGTCTGGTCGTCACAACCAAGTTATAATTTCACTAAACCTTATGGTTCCTGGGACGCTCAGTTGATTCCAGGAAACGAAGCTGGATCAACAAACCAGTACATCCTATTTTTCCAGCCACCAGCAACGAGCACTCCAGCCTCGCTCGGAAACCTCTATCTCGATGTTTATTACACAAACGGAATGTATGAAACCGCTGGACCGCTCCTGCTTGGCGCCACTAATCTTGCGCCTGCGGTAAGCCAGCCCAACACTTATGCCTTGACAAATTATGCGGGTTTGAGTGCAACTTGGCAGGGACAAATCACGCAGGCCACGGCGGGGGCACGCGTGGGAAGTGTTCAGGTCGCAATTAACAGTCTTCCGGCTGGAAAGTCCGTCGCGTCGATGGTGATGAGCAATACGAGCGGCACCACTTGGACCTACAACTCTCCGACTCAAAATATTAGCTCAGTAGGTCTCCCTCTCTATTACTCCGGCAACTCGATTTATTTTGCACCCAATCGCAATGACGATTCCTCGTCGAAACTCTCTCTTCGAATCAATTTCAGCGATGGAACCAGTTCCTACGTCACCTTTAACGGCGGCGGCGCAAACCTGGCAGCTTACGACCCAGCCCCCCCTTTGCCGGCAAACCCGGTTGTGGTCACTCCTTCCGACGCACCCAATTTGCAGACCATTCTCAACAACAACAGGTACGTAAAACTATCCTCGGGAGTATATCCTCTTACTTCGCAGCTTACCCTGAACAATGCTGTCGATGTTATTGCAGACCCAGGAGCCATCCTAAGTTTCACCACAGGAGGAGCTTATTGGTTTGCCGCAATAACAACAAAAGCAAGCCACGTTCATCTTGATGGATTCACAGTCAAAA
Source organism: Singulisphaera acidiphila DSM 18658 (assembly GCF_000242455.2). Taxonomy (GTDB): domain Bacteria; phylum Planctomycetota; class Planctomycetia; order Isosphaerales; family Isosphaeraceae; genus Singulisphaera; species Singulisphaera acidiphila. Next base: position 816,339 of record NC_019892.1, on the reverse strand, counting down.
TTGCCGATTCATTTAACTCAAGAGATGATCTCTTCAATCCGTCATCTCTGATCTTTACGGACAGCCTGACTGGAGCCATGTCAGTCGACCTGAAATTCACCAATTTGACCCTAACACTCCCATATGTCACAGCCAATTCCAACCAGAACGCCCTTGTTGGAATTCGAACGAATCCGAGAACTAGCGGAACCATTGATTCCGTAATTTTCAATGGCCAGGCGGGTTTAATCAAAGGCGGCCCCTGGGTTATTAGCAATAACGACTTTACAGGCACACCCGATGGAACAGACATTTCTGCAACTTTTATTACAAGAGAGGATGCTCACGACATCTCTTTTCTAAACAACAAGCTTCACCAGGACAGCTTGACAGGGATTACTCGAAGATTCTTGTATATCAAACAAGGGTCAAATCTCACCGTGAGCGGAAACAACATTTACGGCAAATTGGGAAGCTTGGCGAGTAGTCCCACCGACCCCACTCCCGACAAGAATTTTCCGGAATTGATTCTCACTGACAACATCAATCCCTACTATGTTGGTAAGCCAGCGTCCGTCTCGACCGATGGTTATCTACTCAAGATCAATCAACTGAGAAGCCAAAATGGGGATATGCCACTGCCAGGCCATATTGTATCGATTGTCGACAGTTCATACACAGGTTCTGTACGTTGGTTTAGGATCGGACAGGTTCTAGACAAGAATACGTACCTGATGCTAGACCCGCTCCCTGGGAATCTCGACAAGGTCATTTCAATTAACTATGGATACTACAATAACACATTTGACCATAACACATGGGATCTTTCCGATTCTAGACTTTCTCCGGCCAATATAGCCATGAGCCTTGCCGGTAGCCAATTCAATCTGAAAATCACTAACAATTATGTAAAATCTGGAAAGGTGTTGTCTGTCGGAAACTCCTTCACCCAAACATACCTGCCTGGCAATGGTCCATGGTCGACACCGGAACTCCGAGAGTATCGAGCGCCGGATATCTGGGCACGAACCCCATCTTATGGTGTGACGATTGAGGGCAATATCTTCGAAAACACAAAAACCATCGAAGTTTACATGAACAGTGACATTCGAAGCGTGTCCGCATTGAACAGCAATCGGCTTTGGTTTGAAGGCACGATTGCACGGAACACGTGGATTTATACAAATGCCTATTTGACACAAGGTGGATCCGCTCCTCCCACGACGGCGGCCATTCGGGTTGGCGACAGTTATTACATTGATACGGCCGAGTACAGCATACTTATCGATCAGAACAACGTCCAAATTCCCCAAGGAATTTCGACGCAGGCGATCCTGGTCTACAACAATAACATTTCAGGGAGTCCGACTCGGCTGATCCTTGGGGCTGCACCGGTAACCCCGGCAACTGTTGCGGCGAACGGCAATACGGGTGCCACACGAATCGATATTTCCTGGGGTAGCGTTTCTGGTGCCACAGGCTACGAACTCGAGAGAAGTCTCGACGGTTCCGTCGGCTGGGTTCGCATTGCGACTCTTGGATCCGCGGCAACAGCATTTCAAGATAGCATGGTCATCGCTTCGAAGGCCTATTACTACAGGGTTCGAACAAAGACGAGCGGCGGTTATTCGCCGTTCAGTTCCGTTGTCTATGCAGTCGCTCAAACAACCACTTCCCCTCCCGCTCCTGCAACCGTTCTGACCGCAGTTTCGTTGAACCAAGACGGAGCGGACCTGACCGGGAAGTCGCAGAATGCCGGGTCGAACAGCTATCAGGACATCCACCTGGTGCTCTCAGGCTTGAACACGGGCCTGGCGATTACGGGTGTGGATCTTCAGGCCTCGGGTTTCCATGCACAGTACGCCGCTCCGTTCGGAAGCAACAACACCAACGGAAATTGGCGTGCGGAACTGCTACGTCAAGGTCTGTCGGCAATCGCTGATCTCTACTTCGAGCCGGGCGGAGCGATCTCGGGGAGTACCGCGTTCTCGATCACGGTTACCTACGCTGGTGGATCGACTCAGTCGGCCACCCTCTACGGAATCTCAGTAACCAATGCCTCCCTGCCGATGTCGACTCTAACGGCCGTCTCGCTCAACCAAGACGGTGGCGACCTCGTCGGTCAGGGGTCGGCCTCCGCCTCAGACGGCTATCAAGATGTTCACCTCGTTCTCAACGGTTTGAATTCGGCCTTCGATGTTGCTTCCATCATTATCCAGGCGCCTGGCTTTGACTCGCGTTATTACGCGTCCCCTGGTTCAGACAACACGTCGGGGCAATGGCGTGCCGAACTGTTGCGCCAAGGCCGATCGACACGAGGCGACGTCTACCTCCAGGCGGGCGGGGCGATTGCTTCGACCCAACAGTTCACCGTCACGGTGAATTACGCGAACGGTAGTACTCAGACGACGACCATGAACGGAATCACTGTCACCAATTCCTCGCTGCCGATGCCCGCATTCACTGCACTGGCCCTCAATCAAGACGGCCGGGACCTGGTGGGTAAATCGGACCACACCGGTCCGAACGGCTACCAAGATGTGCACCTACTGCTCTCTGGCTTGAATACAGCCTTGACCGTCACGGGCGTGATCGTCCAGGCACCCGGAGCGAGATGGGAGTACAACGCTCCATTTGACAGCGACAACACCAACGGATTCTGGAGAGCTGAACTCCTGCGCCAAGGTCTGTCCCCAACCGCCGATCTCTACTTTGAGCCGGGTGGGCCGATCACAAGCAGCCAGCAGTTTACAGTGACGGTTCGATATGCGGACAATTCCACGCGCATATTCACAGTGAATGGAATCGTCGTCACCAACTCGCAGCTTCCTGTCACCCCGACCTTGACAGTGGCGTCGTTGAACCAGGACGGGGCGGACCTGACCGGGAAGTCGCAGAATGCCGGGTCGAACAGCTATCAGGACATCCACCTGGTGCTCTCAGGCTTGAACACGGGCCTGGCGATTACGGGCGTGAATATCCAGACAGCGGGAGCGCAGTGGATCTACAACGCTCCGTTCGGAAGCAACAACACCAACGGAAATTGGCGTGCGGAACTACTGCGTCAAGGTCTGTCGGCAATCGCTGATCTCTACTTCGAGCCGGGTGGGCCGATCTCGGCGAGCACCTCGTTCTCGGTCACGGTTACCTACGCTGGTGGATCGACTCAGTCAGCCACCCTCTCCGGAATCTCGGTGACCAATGCTTCCCTGCCTGTCAGTTTCCCCACGACGAGCCTGACGGTCGCGTCGTTGAACCAGGATGGGGCGGACCTGACCGGGAAGTCGCAGAATGCCGGGTCGAACAGCTATCAGGACATCCACCTGGTGCTCTCAGGCTTGAACACGGGCCTGGCGATTACGGGTGTGGATCTTCAGGCCTCGGGTTTCCATGCACAGTACGCCGCTCCGTTCGGAAGCAACAACACCAACGGAAATTGGCGTGCGGAACTGCTACGTCAAGGTCTGTCGGCAATCGCTGATCTCTACTTCGAGCCGGGCGGAGCGATCTCGGCGAGCACCGCGTTCTCGATCACGGTTACCTACGCTGGTGGATCGACTCAGTCGGCAACCTTCTCAGGAATCTCGGTGACCAATGCCTCCCTGCCGATGCCGACTCTAACGGCCGTCTCGCTTAACCAAGATGGTTCGGACTTTGTGGGTAAATCTGGGATCGCTTCTCCCAGTTACACCCAGGACGTCCACCTGGTGCTCTCAGGCTTGAACACGGGCCTGACGATTACGGGTGTGGATCTTCAGGCCTCGGGTTTCCATGCGGAGTACGCCGCTCCATTCGGCACCAACAATACGAATGGAAACTGGCGAGCCGAACTTCTTCGCCAAGGTATGGCAACAACCGGAGACCTCTACTTTGAGCCGGGTGGGCCAATCTCGGGGAACACCGCCTTCACGGTCACCATCACTTATAGCGGGGGAGTGACTCAGTCGGCCACCTTCTATGGCATTTCGGTGACCAACGCTTCTCTGCCCACCGCCCAACTCATCAACTACAATCAAGATAACCGCGACTTCACGGGATCGGGCAATCCCGCCGCGCCGGATGGGTATCAGGACATTCATTTCGCAATTACGGGAATCCCGACCGGCGTTAGCATCAGCAAAGTCGTGATTTTCGGAGACGGCTCTGCGGACCTCTGGGAATATAACGGGCTTTCCACATCGCAGGCGATCGTGGTCGACCGTGACGTCAATTCGTCGGTCGCCGACCTCTACTTTCAACCGAATCGCAAAGACCGAGGTCTCAGGAAATTCTACGTCAACATCGTCTTGAGTAACGGTACATTGCTGCGGTTTGTTGTCGATGCTCTTGTGGCAACCCCCCAACTTGCCAAAGTCTGAGCCAGCGTTCCGCGGCAAACGATCAGCGGTTTCGTGAATGAACGCCCTGGTTTTCGTTCGCGAACCGCTGAATGCCGTGTCGGCCGGAGCCTCTGATAATCCTCGCCCACGGATCCAACACCGATCACGCAATCACCGAATACATAATAATGCACATGCCTCCATAAGACTTTAGCCGACTGCAGTGACCTTGGCCGGTAGTAGAGATAGCTTCCCGATTTCGAGGTAAGTCGTGATCGCATCAACCACCGTCTTCGGTGGAGCATGGCCACGCTGCTGGAGCATCTGGTAGACGCTCATCAGCACGACCTGGGCATCGGCCCCCCAATCGCTTCGATTGCCGAAACTGTATGTGCGTCCGGTGAACCCCTTCTTGCGGCCCATGCTACGATCGGTGCATGGCCGAAGGGGGGTGAACTATGGGCCGAGTGGCAGGAGCAGGCAAGGGCCGGGAGTCGTACTGGCGGCTGGTTCTGGCCCGGTGAAACGGAGGGGACTGTCGGTCAGGGCGTTCTGCCTGGCCGAGGGCGTGCCGTCGTTTTATTGGTGGCGGCGGGAACTCCCGCGGCGCGACCAGCCCAAGCCCGCGTTTCTCCCCGTGCATGTGCTCGCCGACAAGGCTGAGTCGCCTGCCGGCAGCATCGAAGTCGTGCTGGCCAACGGTAAGCGTTCGAGATTCCCAGGTGTCTCGCGAGCCGGATCACCGCAACTCGCTCATCGAGCCGGTCTCGGATTACTTCCCTTGACGACGATCGGCTCGTCTTGCGTCGCGACGCCGCGCGTTCTCGCGGGATTCCTCAAGACGATGCGTCAACGCCTGCTCCGGATGACTCACGCGCCAGTGGTCGGGCAACAGGTCGGCCACTCGATCCGGATCCACGCTCAGCGTCATGAGGTAAGCGCTCGAGATTCCCAGAGGGGGGGGGACCGCGATTGGCACTCCCGTCACTCCGCGCATCGGACCGCCCTTGGATCACTTCCGCTTGCGACGATCCGCTCGTTTTGCGTCGCGACGCCGTGCCCGTTCACGTGATTCCTCCAGGCGATGCGTCAGTACGTGTCCCGGATGGTTCCGAGCCCACCGATCGGGCAAGAGGTCCTCGACTCGTTCCGGGGCCACGCTCAGCGTCATCAGTACGTCCTTGACGTAGGCCCACGGCTCCAGGCGATGACGCTTCGCTCCTGCCATGATCGTGCTCAACACCGCCGCTCGCGGTCCCGCATCCACATTCCCCAGGAACAACCAATTCTTCCGGCCGATGGCTTGGTCGCGGAGGCGACGCTCCGCCACGTTGTTGTCGATCGTCAGCCGGCCGTCCTCGGTGTAGCGGCACAACGCCTTCCACTGATTCCGCGCATAGGTCAGAGCCTGGCCCAACGCCGATTTCGGCAGCGACTGGTCCGCAAGCCGATCGAGGTCCCCTCGAAGCCGTTCCAGGATCGGCACCGCTTCTTGCGCACGCAGGGCCTGTCTCGCCTCAACGGACAACCCTCGGACGCGATCCTCCACGTCGTATAACCGGCGGATCGCTTCCAGGATCAAACCCGCGTTCCCCGGCGACGACGACCGCGCATCGTAGAACTTGCGGCGGGCGTGCGCCCAACAAGCGACTTCGTGGATCGCCGAAGGCGACCCGAGATAGAGCCCGTCATATCCAGCATATGCGTCAGCCTGGAGATAACCCACGAAGCCGGCCAGGAACGTCGCCGGCCCGTCGCGTTTGCGACTCGCCGTATGGTCGTACACGTCGTAGGAATGATCCTCGTCCCCATGATAGAGCCAGAACCGTGTCGTCAGGCTCCCGGGAGCCTCGCCGCCCAGCGCCTTGACGGGGGTGTCATCGGTCCAGATCACCGGAGATTGGAGCACGAGTTGCTTTTGGAGGTCGTAGAGCGGCCCCATCAACTCGGCGGCCTTGCGGACCCAATCGCACAGCGTCGCACGCGGCAGGTGCAAACCGTAGCGAACCGCGATGCCCTCGAAGCGGTACAGGGTCAAGTGATCGATAAACTTGGAAATCAGCAATTGCGAAAGCAGGCCCGCTCCCGCGATGCACCCCGGGAGCGGTCGCTCCGGTCCGTCGGGGCTTTTCACTCCGTCGTGGCAGTGCGAGCACGCGTACTTGGGGAGGACGTGGACCCGAACCTCCAGGCGAGCCGGGATGAATTCGAGCTCACGCCGCTCGTCTTCGCCGATGCGTGCCTTGGACCGGCCGCAGCATGAGCAAGTCTTGTCCGCCTCGGGCACGTCATGTTCGATGCGGACGTGGGGCAGGCGGCTGAAATCCAGCGTCCGCGATGGCCGGGACTTCCTCGGAGCGGCCGGCATCGGGGCCTCCGGTTCGGCCTCGGGAGCCACCTCGAGGTCCTCGCCGAACGCGAAGAGATGACCTTGTCCAGGATCGTCGCATCGTTCGCTGCGTCGCCCGTAGACATAGCGGCGGTACCGCTCCAACTCCTGGCGCAGGCGGTCGTTCTCTTGCGTCAACTCCTCATTGGCCCTGCTGGTGGCTTGATCGAGTGCGGCGAGCAGGTCCTGGATCCGTTGCTGCCTCGCGTCGCCGGGAGGGGCCGCATCGCCGGAGACTGGCGGCGACGCGGGGCCGGATTGGGCATTTCGACCGAGAGGATTAATCATTAATTGGATTATCGCATACTTACCTCTGATTTCAAGTGGTTTTCCCGGGATTTTCCCTGTTTTTCTCAGTCCTCCGGTATCGTTTTCGTTGCTGGGCGTTCCCCAGGTCGATGCCGCCCAGGAGCATGGCGAGTTGGGCGGACCGGAGTTCGATCGGGGCGTCGGAGGAGGGCCGGAGGGGGACCTGGAACGAGCCGGCTTCGAGGCGATAGTACCAGATCGCCAGGCCATCGACATTCCAGTAGAGGATCTTGATGCGATCACGTCGGCGATTCAGGAAGAGGAAGAGATGGCCGGAGAGGAGTTCCTCCTGAGGGAAGGCTTGGCTGACGATTCCCGAGAGCCCGTCAAAGCTTTTTCTGAGGTCAACGGAGTCGGCGTGAAGGAGGATCCGCACGGTGTGTGGGACGCTCAACATGAGGCGTGCTCCATCCTCGCCGCGACGCGGGCGACGGTCTCGACGACCCGGCAGACGAGTTCACCGCCCGCGGCGATGGGCAGGAGGATTCGTCCGCCGTCGGGGAGTCGGATGGTGAGGAATTCAGGGGAATCGCCGGCTCGCGACTCGGGGGCGGCGGCGAGGATGACCGGCACGAATGCCGGTTCGCGAGCCGGAGCGGGGACAGGGCAAGGCGAATCCGAGGCGAGGCGTCGCTTCCAGGCGTGGAAAGACGCGGTTGAGATCCCTTGGCCTTGGCAGAACTGGCCGATGGTGAGACCGCTGTCGGACTGCTGTTGCAGTCGCCGACGCCAGAGGACTGGGAGGGCAGGATTGGCGGCACGTGGCATCGTCTGACTCCGGAGGACGAACAAAATGGTCCGTCTTCCAGGCTATCAGGCGGCACAAGACTGGCTATTTCGAACGCTTACTCATGAGCGCGTCTTTGGCGTATGCCCAAGGCTCCAAACGATGACGTTTGGCCCCCGCCATGATCGTGCTCAGTATGGCCGCACGTGGACCAGCGTCCATACTGCCGGTGGGAAGACAATGGCCGTGCTGTTCAGCATGGTATCGAGTTGCCAGCGTCACAGTCACGACCCGTTCGTCTACGGCCTCGAGTCGCCTGAGGAATGGGTGGCGGCTGTCGGGATTAGCGAGAAGTGTCGAAAATCCAGGTAACCCAAATTTAGAGTTTCGATTCAGGCGGGCGAGCCAACACCCACATGACGTTCGACCAGATGCGTGGTGGCTCAAACCCAAGGCTACGAAGCCGCAATGACTCGAGGGCACGCATCCCACAGACAAGTGAGCGATAGAGGTGCCGGCTTAGTCCTAGAGGAGCAGGCCACGGATCGCGAAGTTGAGACAGGACCATTCCATGACAAAACAGTAATTCCTCAAATGACATAGGCGTAAACGCGAGCTCATGCGTAATGTCTGTATAAAGGCATTGCAACCCCATGGGACTCTCGGCGTTCGGGACGCTGGCGATGATGCGACCGCCCGGTCGCAAACTCTTGACGACAGCCTCCATCAGAGGATAGAGTTCCTCACGTGTAAAATGCTCCATAATGTCGAGCATCGCGATCATCTCGTACCCGCCTTGGGAACGATTCAAGTACTCAATTACTGGGGCCGCCTCGACCTTGAATCCGAGAGTTTGAGCGATTTCGACCTGCGTTGAATCAAGGTCGACCCCTTCCAGATTTGTATATTTTTTCTTGTTCAAGAAGTATAAAAATTGCCCGCTTCCACATCCGATGTCGAGAATCGGACCTGTGCGGTCTGCGGGCAGCCAGTCCCGGGTAAACCACTCATAATACCGTGAGCGCAGTTCGTGGTTTTCGCGAACTTGGTCCGGGCCTTCGTAATGATGCCACTCGGCTTGTTTCTGATAGAATGAGGTGCGGTAAGGATTCATCGGGGTCTCAGGGAGTTTTGTGAACCGAGGCCGATTGGTGTCGTTGCTTGCGTGCGACGTCTCTTAAGTCCCTCGGGCAGACTCACTCCAGACTCACGATCATCGCCGAGGTGTTGAGTGTTTACCCGTCAGTCGCACGAGTGCACGTGGCTTTCGGGAAGAGTCTGGCATTACTCCGTTACATTCCTCAAAGGCTGGCACCTTAAGCTGTCATGAAAAACCGCGAAATATCTGCATGACAGCGACCGCCTTCATGAGATGAAACAGATAGCCTGATAGCCCAAGAACCTGGCCTCCAATACCACGCATCATGCATATTGGCACCGAAACCGTAGCCCTAGAGCGTTTTACGACCAACTGACTCACGGAACAATGAGGTCAATCGCCCAGAAGCCGCACTCGTCCCTGAAAGAAAAGTTTGCCTGCGAGCATCCTCTCAGCTCCTGCGGGCATCCTCTCAGCTTTTGAGTGACCTAATTATCCGAAGCAGGCCCCCGGCCTCATCATGCTTGTTCGTCAGAAAAATAAGGAGGGCCAATCGGGCCGACAGCCAGCCTGCTTCTTCTCTCTCCATTGTGGGCTGTGGCTCCCAGCAATTATTGCTTTTAGAACATAGCCTCAACGTTCCTCTTCTGTAAAGTACGATTTTCTGCCTTTAAGGGCACAAGCTTAGCAGGGATCGGATTGTTTAAGCTAGGCTCACTCTATCTCGAGTAAGATGGCCCGCTTGCCGTCAGACAGGTGATAACATCAATCTCGCCGGGGCCTCGATTCATGCGTCGCCGTCAATTCCTCGAAGGGTGTCAGGTTGGACTCGCCGGTTTACTGGCAGCCAAGGCCGGGGTTCCGATCGTCTACGCCGCCGGAGCGCGAGAGATCGCCGCCGACGTCGCGATCGTGGGTGGGGGGCTCGGCGGGTGTGCAGCCGCCTTGGCCGCCTTGCGGAGTGGGCGGACGGTCGTCATGACCGAGCTGACCGACTGGATCGGCGGCCAGCTCACCCAGCAGGCAGTCCCTCCTGACGAGCATGCTTGGATCGAGCAGTTCGGCGGCAACGCCTCGTACTTCGCGCTGCGACGAGGGATCCGCGACTACTACCGCCGCCACTATCCCCTCACGGCCCAGGCCCGCGCCGTTCGCTACCTGAACCCAGGCAATGGCAGCGTCTCACGGATCTGCCACGAGCCGAGAGCCGCGCTGGCGGTCCTGACCGAACTCCTGGCCCCTTACGCATCCGGGGGGCAGCTCACGTTGCTTTTGGAACACGCGCCGGTCCGCGCCGAAACCGAAGGGGATCACGTCCGCGCGGTGACGGTGCGCCACCTCAGGTCCGGGGACGAGCGGGTGCTGGTTGCCCCTTACGTCCTCGACGCAACCGAGTTGGGAGACCTCCTCCCGCTGGCTGGAGTCGAGTTCGTGACCGGGTTCGAGGCCAAGAGCGAAACCGGCGACGGGCGGGCGCCAGAACAGGCGCAACCCGACAATCAGCAGTCATTCACCTGCTGCTTCGCGATGGAGTACCTCGAAGGGCAGGACCACACGATCGACCGGCCGGACGAGTACGCTTTCTGGCGTGACTATGTGCCTAATCTGACTCCGGCCTGGTCCGGCAAGCTGCTCTCGCTCGAGATGAGCAACCCGATAACGCTGAAGCCCCGATCGCTCGGGTTCGATCCCTCAGGCGCGGGCCAAGGGTTCTGGCTCTACCGTCGGATCGCCGACCCGGGCAACTTCGTTCCCGGCACGTTTCGCGGTGGAATCACCTTGGTCAACTGGCCGCAGAACGACTACTTGCTCGGCAACCTGGTCGGTGTCACGCCCGAGGAGGCAGAGAAACATATCGCCAGGGGCAAGCAACTGAGCCTCTCGCTGCTCTACTGGCTCCAGACCGAGGCCCCCCGGCCCAACGGCGGAACCGGCTGGAAGGGCCTGCGCCTGCGGCCCGACATCGTTGGCACGACCGACGGCCTGGCCAAATATCCATACATCCGTGAGTCGAGGCGAATCCGGGCGGAGTTCACCGTCCTGGAGAAACATGTCGGTCTCGAGGCCAGGCGCAAGGCGCTCGGACGTGAGGACGTCACGGCCGAGGTGTTCCCCGACTCGGTCGGGGTGGGCAGCTACCGGATCGACCTCCACCCCAGCAGCGGCGGCGACAACTACATTGACGTCAGCTCGCTCCCGTTCCAGATCCCCCTCGGGGCACTCATCCCCCGTCGGGTCGAAAACCTCATCGCCGCCTGCAAGAACTTGGGAGTCACCCACGTCACCAACGGCTGCTATCGGCTCCACCCGGTCGAGTGGGGGATCGGCGAAGCTGCCGGCCTGCTCGCCGCCTTCTGCCTCGAGCACAACCTCAAGCCCCGAGCCGTCCGTAACAGCCAGGCCCGGCTCAAGGCGTTTCAGGCGAAGCTCGCCCAGCAAGGAGTGGAGACCCATTGGCCTCAGGTCACCGCCCGATAATCCCATCAATGACAGCCATTGACAACGATCGAAGGGCGGCGACCATTGCGGTCGCCGCCCTTTCCTTTTGGATTCAGAGACACTTGCTTCGATTCAACTTCCCACTGGGGGAGGAAGTCACGGGCGTTATGGCCCGAAAAAATTCGTCGGCCACACTTGCATGTTAGCAGTCTTGCGCCTATTATTCCGACATGCCCCCTCTCAGGCTCTAGAGGAGGGAGGACGAAGTGGGACTTGAGTGAGGTTCAATCGCCAATGCGCGCCGGGTTAACTGACCCGGGTCGTGAAAGGTGGGTTGGACTGTCTTGGTCCTCACGATCGAGAGGTGGCCTCTCGACGTCGAACGCACCTTCGCGGTGACCAGAGTCTTACCGGCCGATCGGCTTGGAATCGTCCAGACTCTTCTCCCCTGGGTCACCACCGCAGTCCTCTTTTTTTCTCCTCTCCCGCGAACATTCTTCAACGTTGGGATTGGGCACGATTCAATGTCGTTGCCAGAAAGGTGTGTTTATGCGCGCGTCGGCGACTCGTCGTGGTTTCACCTTGATCGAATTGTTGGTGGTGATTGCAATCATCGCCGTCTTGATCGCTTTGCTCTTGCCTGCGGTGCAAGCGGCCCGTGAGGCAGCCCGACGCTCTAATTGCGTCAACAACCTCAAGCAACTGGCTCTGGCGTCGATGAACTACCACGACGTCAACAACGTCTTCCCGACCCAGATCGGCTTCCCCACCACGACCACCACCCCCGGTTTGGGCACGGCTCAGGACACGCGCGTGAGCTGGCTCATGCAGATTCTGCCCCAGATGGAGCAGACTCCCCTCTACAGCGCCTACAACTTCTCGTGGGTCTCCGCCACCGACAGCGTCTGGAACTCGGTGCGAAACACCACGGTCCTCTACTCCAAGGTCGCCACCTTCATCTGCCCGAGCTACGCCGGCGACTCGAGCCAGATCCAGAAGGGGGACTACTCCACCACCGCGGGGTTGGCACCTCTCATCACCGGTTCGGTCGCGATCACGAACTACAAGGGCAACCTCGGCGATAACAACACGACCTTGTCCCTTTCTGCTTCCACCTTCGCTGGCTTTGCCAACAACTACGGCGACCCGAGCAGCGGCGCAACCCAGTCGACCGCTCGCGGCATGTTCTGGCGAGGAACGATGGCGGTGGGCATGAATGCCGTCGTCGATGGCACGAGCAACACCCTTCTGGCTGGCGACGCCATGCCCCTCGACAAGTCGAACCTGATCGCTCCGTTCACGAGCTGGGGGAACAGCAACCAGGCCGTCGCGGTCACCAGCATCCCGATCAACTGGAAGTATCCGTTGACCCTTGTCACGACCACCCCCACCACGGTCGACAGCAGCTACTCCTTCCGAAGCAACCACTCCGGCGGGGTTAACTTCGCATTCGCCGACGGCTCGGTCCACTTCATCAAGGATTCGATCAGCGCCGTCACCTTCCGGGCCCTGAGCACCCGCGCCGGTGGCGAAGTGATCAGCAGCGACGCGTTCTGAAGTCGTGAAGCTTCTGTGTGAACGACAGAGCCTGTCGATCACCTCTCTTCACCAGGTCGGAACGAAACGAGACGAGCCGCCGGGGCCATCCCCCGGCGGCTCGTTCTATTTCTCCTACTGCCGAGACTTGGAGACCGCTCTGCATGGATCGGGCCGCATCCTGGACAACCTGTTTGTTGTCTTGTCGTACGGGTGGTGCAGCCCCCCAAGCGATCTTCGAGAAGCCACTGGCAACCGAGCATCGTAGCGTAGGCACGGTGAAACATCAGGCGTCGACCAGGCGGTGACATTCCATTTCGCCTGCAGGGAAGGGTCGACGTGTCACGGTTCAAAACAAAGCGAGCCGCCGAGGCAAAGGCCCCGGCGGCTCGTGTCGTTGGTCCCCCGCTCTTGGATCAGCGCGGACTCTTAGCGACGGTCCTGGAGCTTCCTCAACAGGCGGAGGAACTCGAGGTAGAGCCACACCAGGGTGAGGATCAGGCCGAAGGCGGCGTACCACTCCATGTACTTGGGAGCTTCCATCCGCGCCCCGTACTCGATGAAGTCGAAATCGAGCAGGAGGTTGAACGCCGCGACACCGACCACGACGAGGCTAATCCCGATACCGATCGGAGACGCATCATAGAGGAACGGCACGCGGGCTCCGAAGAGGCTCGCAATCATCGCCACGCCATAGACCAGGGCGATCGCCCCGGTCGCCGCGACGACACCAGCCCGGAGGCGCTGAGTGACCTGGATCAGGCCCGTCGTGTAGGCGAAGAGCATCACGAAGAGGGTACCGCAGGTCAGCGAGACCGCCTGGAGGGCGATTCCCGGATACTGCTGCGGTCCGAACTTTTGCTGGACGCTCGCCTCGATCAAGCAGGACAACGAGCCGAGGAAGACTCCCTCGAACGCCGCATAAACCGGGGCGGTCCACGGAGCAACGGTCGGCTTGAAAATCGTAATCAAGGCGAGAATCATTCCGCCAATTCCGGCGGCGGGCAAGACGGCCATGCTAAGGTGCTGGTTTTGAGTCGCATTCCAGGCCCAGAGCCCGGTCGCAGAGAGAATTCCGAGCAGGGCGAAGGTCTTACCGATCGTACCCTGGACGGTCATCGCCGCAGCGCGGTTGGCTCCGTAAACTTGCTCGAAACCAGCAAACGTTTCTTTTGAGAATGCGGGATTACTCGTAGACAAGGTCGATCCTCCAAAAGCAAATTCAAAGGGAGCCAGAAACAAGATCCACCCGCCGCGCCGTTGCGACGAGAGCCGGGGCGGCGCTCCCTCCACCGTCTTTATACGTTCTATCTTGGTCCAACGGCTCAATTTTAACAAGGAGACAAGGGATCGGCCGCCTTCACCCCAGCCCCTACGACCGACCAATCAACGTGCCGGACGTGCCTGCGTCGTGGTGATCGAGGGGCGACGGTGGGGCGTGGCCGACGTGGTTGTCGCCGCCCGAGCCGGCAGGATCAGGGCGTCGAGGTCGTGAGTGCGGAGCAGATGGCGAATGCTCGAACTCGACGCGAAAATACCCGAATTTCGCCCCTTCACCAGCTTACCACGGCCAATGCAAACGCCAATCAGGTCGCCGTTGGGCAGGAAGAGGCCTCCCCCCGAACGACCATGTTCTGGAGGCTTGGTGGTGATCAAGAAGTATCGCTCAGCGCCGGTCCCCTCGATCTCAAACCGATCGATTTGGGCGATGCGCGTCGGCCAGCTACTCAGATGAGTCCCCCGGTCGATTCCGAGCGACGTAACCACGGTCCCTCGCGGCGGCTCAGCCCCCTGGACAGCGAGCCTCGCCACGAAGGGGAGGGGGCGCATGCCCTTGATCCGGAGCACGGCCACATCGGCCGGCTCGTCGGCGGCAACCACCTCGGCCGGTATCGAGCGAGGCCAGTTCGCCCCGGTCTGATCGTTTTCCAGGCCCAGGTTATAGCGGTGCAGCTCGACTTTGAGCGGCCCTCGATCTTCCACAACGTGGGCGGCCGTCAAGATGAGCGTCTCCCCCTCGACCGAGGAAATCACCGACCCGCTACCTTGTGAGTTCCCTTTGCGAATGATGACGGTCGGCCGGAAGGTCCAATCATCATCGGGACGCGGGCGATCCGCCGCCGGGCCTGCCGCACACGCCATTGCGACCGCAATCCAGCATCCGGCCAGTCCGATCCCGAAACCCCAAGCCCTCTGTTTGATCCGCATGGCCCGGCTTGCTCCCGCCCCGCGAAAGTGCAAGCCTCCATGTTGACGGGGGGAACGGATCAACGCAACCCTCCGGATGTTGGGGACCGGCCGGAGCGGAGGTCAGTTCGGACTCACCGAATCCCGTTGGAGCTGTTCGTAGGAGGCCCGGAACACCTCGAGCGACTCTTGATGCTCGGGCAAACCGACCAGGTTCGTCGTTTCTTCCGGGTCCACGGTCAGGTCGTAGAGTTCCTCGTGGTGCTTGCGATGCCCGTCGGTTCGGATGTAGCTATGCCGGTCGGTCAACATCGCCGACAGCGGCCCGCGCAACGCAGGGATCGCATGCTTCGGACTCGCCGGCTTGTGCCCAAGCGCCGACTCCGAGAAGACCGGCTCGGCCTGGGGCAGGGTCCGAGCCAAATCGTGGTCCCAGTGCCGGGAGAGCGGCTGGCCGGGAAACGGGGACTGTGAGCTCAGGCCCAGCCAGTGGACGACCGTCGCCGGCAGATCGCGCAGGCTTACCGGATCGGCGACAACTCGACCGGCGGGCACCGCTTGAGGCGCGACGACCAAAAGCGGCACGTCGAGCTCGGGGCCATAGAGACTCTGCGCGTGGCTGTAGAGCCTCGGGTGCTCACCGAAGTGCTCGCCATGATCGGAGGTAATGATCACCATCGTGTTGGCGAACAGGTCGCGCCGTTCGAGTTCGTCGAAGAGATGGCCGAGTTGGCTGTCGAGGTACGCGAGGCAGTCGTCATAAGCGTCGCGCGCCAGCTCGACGGAGCGGTCCGCCACGTTCCGCTTATCGGTGACGTCCCAATCGACCAGGACGCTGTACTCGGCGGGCGTCGAGGGGACCGTCCCGAAATGAGGAGCCGACTTGTTGGGAACAAGGTACGGGGCATGCGCATCGAGATAGTTCAGAAAGGCGAAGAAGGGGCGATTCGCGTTTGCTGAGGAGTTCGCAGAGAGCCAGGTGAGAAACTCTTGATTGATCCGCGCGGCATCCTTGCGAGAGGCGGTCGGTCCGGGACCGACGCCGAAGGCCGCCTCGACGATCTCGAGCGTCTTCTTGCCAAGATCCGAGGCGCGTAGCATCGCGCCCGGCGAGACGACGAGTTCCTGGCCCGAGTCGTCCTCGTAGTGCAGAAATCCTCGAGCGAGGCCAAACCAGTGGTTGCAGTAATAGGTGTTCGCCACGAAGCCGGCCGTGAGATAACCCTGATCGCGAAGGAAGCCGGCGAGGGTCGGATGTCTCGGCCCGAGGGGCTGGTGCTGGCGGGAAAAGAGCTCACAGGGCCAGCGTCCAGTAAACATGCTCGCGTGCGAAGGGAGGGTCCAGGGGGCCGTGGACCGGGCGCGAGCGAACCGGACTCCCCGTCGCGCCAGGCGGGCGAGGTTGGGGGTGGTCCCGCGTTCATAGCCGTAGAGGCTCAAGTGGTCGGCCCGTACCGTGTCAAGCACGATCAGGATCACGTTTGAGGCCCCAGGGGCGGCCGGGGGCAACGCCGCCAGGGCGCGGGGCTCAGCCAGGGCCACGCGATGATAGCTGACGGACCCAAGAATGACGAGCAAGCCGACCAGCCCCGGCAGACTCACCCGCGCCAGGCGATCGAATCGAGCGGCCCTGAACGCAAGCCAAGGCGCAAGTCGGTACGAGCCCCCGAACGCGAGAACCAGACAGGCGACCACATGGAGCCGCTGGATCGCCAACAGAAGTGTCAGCAAGCCGAGGAACAGGTGAGCCGGCAACGCCAGCCGTGCTCCTGCCCTCGGCACAAGGCGGCCGATGAGACCGACCAGGGCACCCCAGGCCAGGAACAGGACCAGGGTCGCCGTGGGTATCATCCAGAGGAAATGACGGTTGATCTGCATGGCGCCCAGCGCCGCCTCGGTGTAAAGCAGCTTGCGAACTACCAAGAGCCCAAGCTCGAGCAACCCGGAGACAAGTCCAAACCAGGCCGACATGATGAGCCAAGCACTCCAGGTCGAGCCGAGGGCGGGAACCGTGCTCGGCGGCGCGTTCCGGATCCAAGGCGCGCGCCGGTTCCCTCCGGCTCTCCGGGGTGAGGCAAGACGCTGCATGGGCCAGCTCTCCTAATATAAGTATCGCTACGGAGAACTGCTCACAATCCCCCTAACGGGGAAAGGGCAAATCAGGCGAGATGGGCGAAGTCGTCGGGCTCCTCAACAAAGCAGTCAGGCCGCCCAATCAGCATTATCGAGCAATTCACCCAATCTCTTAATTCTTTCTGACTCGCGGCTCAAGCCCGATTGAGCGCGATCCGTGTGGATCGCGAAATCGCGCCGACGGTGGAAATGGAAAACAGGATGTGGATCTTCCCGCAACGAGGGCGGCCCACCCATCAATCCCATCCAGAAATCTAACGATGCCGAAGCACTCGCACGTTTCCGTTCTCGTAGACTGGCTTGAACCAACGGTCGCTGATTTGGTCAAGCTCCGCGTTCTTACCCCAGGTCAGGATCGCGTCGATCGACTGGTGATGAGCCTCGAGCATGAGGTACCAGAGTAAGGGGCGATCCTCGTCATGATCGACTTTGAGCGCGAGCAGTTCGAGAGTCTCGGAATCGGGCCGGTCGACCGCGGGGTTGAACTGGACGGGAAAGTAATAGTGCCTGGTCTCGTAGTTGTTCCAGATGACATTGCCGGTATCGACGCCGAGAAGGTTGTCGGCGTGGAGGATCGAATTGGAGCGAAAGCGGCTGGGGATCCCCATGAGGAGGGTCGCGACTTTCTGGTTCGTGCCGATGGCTGCGCGGGCTTGCAGCAGGGCGCTCACATTGCGGTTCGAGGTCGCGGCGTATTCCCAGAGGAAGGCCGACTGAATGGCGACAGCCCAGACCAAGGCCAGGGCAGCGGCCCGACCGGTCCATGTCTTGGCCTCGAGATCCAGGAGGGGCACCAAAGCCACTAACCCGAAGAGAAGGACCCGTTGCGGGAGGTAATTGCCGTGGCTCTCACCCAACGTGTCGGGGCCAGCCATCCCGCCGAGGATGAGAACGGCGGCCAGGACTCCCCAGCCACGCCGATCGGGCCAGGTCGTTGGACCCCGGGACGCCCCGCGTTCCCGAAGCATCGTGATCCCTTCCAAAACCAGCGCAATCGCAAAGGCGATGAGTGGCGTGAGGAGGGCAAACCCGAAGTGGGATCCCGGATAGAACGGCAGAACAACCTTGCTGGCCAGCGAGATGGGCTCGGCCCAACTCAACTGGGCATGCCAGGAAGACAGCGAGAACGGATCGGACAGGTGTTTCCAGACCGGCTTCATCGGCCCCCCGTTCCGGGTGAGACCGAGATAGATCCATCCGAGGGGAACGAGCGGAAGCAGACCGAGCGCCGTCCAACCTGCCCGGGCAAACCGTCGCTCCCCCGGCGCAAAAAAGGCGAGCACGACAAGCCCAACGACGGTCAGTCCCAGGCTGACCAGATGGTTGAAGTACCCGAGTACCATCAACGCCCAGAGAACCGCGACCCGCCCCGGCCAGAGTCGCTCGCGACCGTGCCACCAGATCCCGAGGGTGATGGGAAACAGGCAGGCTCCGAGCATGAAGCTGGTGAAGCCGAGAAGCCAGGGAAGGTTGATCGCCAGGAGCACCGCCAGAAGTGCCGCCAGGGGCATCCCACGCCAACCCACGACCCGCCAGCGCAGCCAGACGATCGAGGCTGCGAACCCGATGAGAGTCAGCGTCGTCATGACCCGGTCGGCCACGCGAGCCGGCATCACCCGGAGCAAGAGCGTCAGGGAAAGATGCCCCACCCAGTTCGGCAGCGGCTCCCAACGTACGTGATAGACGTCGCTGAAGAGCGAGTGAGTCTCGAACGAACGCGTAATAATCTGCGCATTATAGAGATGCGCCGGCCCATCTTGGGTGACGAACCAAGGGGTCGCCCAGATGGCGATCAGTGCGGGCGAGAGTGCAACGACGAAGACCCGCAGGCCCCACCGTCGAGACCGCGCCGAGTCCGTTTCGGACGCGAGAAGAGTCGTGGATGACAAGGCGGCACGCGTCCCAACGTAAGCCAGCCCGGTCTTCTCTGCCCCAGAAGAGTGGAGAAGACCGGGCTCGGGGTGCGTAACAACCGGACTGACGACCGTCCATCGTCCTCCGGATTGCGTCTCTCAGAGAAGCAGGGAGGTCGGGTCGCAGCCGCTGTTGTGCGGCAAGGTCCTAAATCACGCGGCGCTCACCGACGTCGGGCAACGCAGGCTCGACCTGGCGATAGACAGACTATAACGCATGTTTGACCCGACCGCCAATAAAAAGGGCCCCGGGGCAAAGACCGCGGCGCAGGCCCGATCCTGGTGCTGCGTTTCACCGGCAGCAAGTTGATCGACGTGCGCATCGCCGGGCGGAACCTCTACCCGCTGGCCGACGGGGTCAGCCTGCATCTCGTCCATTGGGTGCGGGCGCTGCCGCCCGGCATGGACATCGAGGGCGATTTGAAGAGAAGACGGTGATCAGCAAAATCGTCATCGGGCCGTCACAGCGCCAATACGCCCGGCGGGCGGCGCGGACGGCGTAACGAGCCGACCATCCCTCCCGGGCGAGCGCTACGGCGCGAAGTTGGGCGGGCCGCCGGACATCGCGGAGGACAGTGATTCCTCTGCGGCTGTGTAGCTGCCGGAATCATCATTCATCGGGAGATACGGCGCCCATCCGCGCCATTCGTGGTAGCGGGCCATCGCCTCGTCCCAACTCGACGCCTCGACGGACCAGACCAGCATTGCATCAGGGGAAACAAGGGCGCGGGCCGATTGATTGACAACCGGGAAGAAGCTGCCGTCGCTCCAGGCTTGGTGCAGCACGATCGCCTCCGCCGCCTAGCGAGAAAAGTAGGCGTTCAACTGCTGCAGATAGTCTTGGTCGCTCGAAGGAAGCGGCGCGAACGGGAGTTGCTCTATCTTTCCGTCCGCCTTGACTCGAAACAACGAGCCGCTCGCCAGATTCAAGGGCGTGCCGTTGATCACGACTTGAGTCGGCTTCGCCGAATCGCTCAAAAGCATGACATCCGGCTTCCCTTTGGCGTGCAGCCTGACGTCTGTCTTCCACGCGTTCGTTGCCGTGTTGGACGAACTGCGCGCCGATGAGTTCCAGTTGCCCGAGAGGTAGATCGCGAAGTTGCTCTCGGGGTGTAATACGTAGTAGAGACTGCCGTCATTGCTCGAAACAAGGCCTTCGCGATTCGTCAATGGGATCTGTCGACCTAACAACATTGGCCCGGTTGCCAAAACGCCCAGCGCTCCGACAACCACGATAGCGGCGCCGATTCGCCACATGGCCTCTCCTTACTTATAGGGGACTTCCGCCGACTACAGCGGTTTTCTCTGGGAAACCAAGAGTACGATTCATCGTTCGCCTCTCCAGGCCAGTCGACTGGCCCGAACATGCCTCCCCGACCGGGAGGATGACAGGATCCGCCGGATTCGTCTCGGCGTCACCGTCCAAAGCAGAGGTGTCCAGCGTCACGGGATCCACTCGTCCAATAAATCATCGCATCCTCCATCGAATCCAGCAATATAAACCGGTTCGCTTTGGGGGTGCCAAAGACCGCCAAAATCAAGATCAAAGAAACGGTCAATCCGGGCCGGCCAGGATACGATCGGCCCTCAGGAAAAGGAGCGTCACCTGGTTTGGGCTCGCGGGTGGACTTACCCCCTTGTTAGACTTTTCCCAAGAGTTGTCCCCCCGAAATTGGAGCCGCCTTTGATGTCACGGAATGACGTCTCTCCCCCCTGGACGCAGCACGTCGTCCCCGCGACTTCCCAAGCACCTGGCCCTGAATCCACCAGTTCCATTCCCACGTCCGAGACCGGGGATCGGTTCGCGTCCTGGGTGTTGCGCGGCCCCTTGATCGTGGCGCTTGGCAGTCTCTGCCTGCTCCAGCTCGCGACCTGGATTCCCCACTACCTGACCTGGCCCTACTGGGCCGATCACGACGTCTTCGCCACGATCGCGCAAGGGTGGGACGATGGGCTCTTGCCCTACCGCGACCTCCGCTGCAACAACTTCCCCGGGACGATCTACCTGTTCTGGATCCTGGGCAAAGCGTTCGGGTGGGGCAGGACCATGCCCTTCTACGCGGTCGACGCAGCCATGCTGGTGGCGCTCGGAGGTTTGCTGCTCGCCTGGAGCCGCCGTCGGCTCGGCGGGGTCCTGCCGGGCCTGGTCGGCTATCTCACCTTCCTGAGTTACTACCTGAGCCTCGACTACGCACACGCCGCCCAGCGCGACTGGCAGGGGCCTTTCTTCGCAGTCGCCAGCCTGCTGGCCATGCAAACCTGGCCCAGCCGCGCGGGCCGGCTCGGCTCGGCCTTGACGATGGCCCTGGCGATCAACTTCCGGCCCCAGACGGTGCTCTTCCTGCCTGCCATGGCACTCGCGATCGACGAGGCAAGTCGCCGGCCGGGCGAATCAGCAGGCAAAGCCATCCGGGAACTCTTGGTCTGGGGAACCGCCTTCACCCTCTTCCTCGCTGCCTCGTTTGTGCCCCTGGTCATGACAGGGGTCTTCCACGACTTCGTTCAAGGGGTGCGCCTGACCGCCTACGGGGGGTCGTATAACCGGGTCACTCCCGCCTCGATCCTGATGGGGTGGTTCACCCTGCTCGCGCCTCTGCGAATGTCGCTGATCCCGGTGGCGATCGGTCTGCTCGCTCTCCGAACCGATGTGGCGAACCGAAGGATGGCGCTCGTCTGGCTCGCGGCGTTGGGGTTCGGCTCACTCTACAAGCCGCTCAGTCCCATCGCGCACTCTTATCTCAACATTCCGTTGATGCTCATCTGGGCGGTCAGCCTGGCGGTCCTCGTCCATCTCGTGCTGGCGCTGGCCCGGCCATCCCCCTCGCTCCAACTCACCGCCACTCTGGTGATTCTCGCCCTCGGGGTCACGGTTCGGCCGGAGTTCTGCGTCACCGGGCCGACCCTTCGCGCCCTGGCGTCGTTCCGGCAGGGGAGCTTGCCCGACCAGAACCCGCCGGGATATCGCGTGGGCACAGTCCCCACGTCAGGCTTCTATCCCTGGCAAGATTATCGGGCGCTGATCGATCACCTGAAACACCGGACAACGCCCGAGACCAGGGTGGCCAACGTCCTGAAGGGGGACCCGGCCATCACCTCGCCGGCAGCGCGACACTCGGTCTTCCCCGCCGAGTCGATGGCCTGGCTGCGAATGCTCTGCCCCGAACAGCAGGAGGATTTCGCCAAGATTCTCGCGCAAACCGAAAACGCGGTCGTCGTCTGGATCCCGGGCGAAATCGGTCCCGACCCCAAGTTCAACCTCGACACGCTCGTGGCGGTCATCCGCGAGCACTACCGCCCCGACGTCAAGTTCGGAGCCATCGAGGTCTGGAAGAGAAAAGTCGAGCCCCAATAGCGCGGCCGGCCCGTTCGTTGGGAAGCGCGCAAAGAAAGAAAGACGCCGCGTCACTCCGGATTACCCGGGGCGAAGCGGCGTCTTCATGGTTGATGGGACAAACGTGACGATCGACTCAGACGAGCACAAGCTCAGTCGGTGGGATCGACCTGATCACGAGTCCAAGTCATTTCGGGGTGATCGGGCGCTCGGCTCCGACCGGATCCTTCGAGGCGGGGGCGGGAGCCGGCGCGGGAGCAGCGTCAGCCGCCGGGGCGGGCGGAGCGGCGGGCTCTCCGCTGCAACCCACCAGGGACGTCAGGAGCAGGAAACCGAAGAGGGAACGCTGTCCAAGGGAAATCATCGGTCGTAGTTCCTCGCGTGGTATCGAGCAGGCAAACCCCGCCCGACCGGAACGATTGCCGGTCGGGCCTGAAAAACTTCTGAAGGCAACAATAAGGCCGTTCGGCAACCCATCAATAGGCGTCGGCACTGACGACTTCGCCGCCGTACTTGGTCCCCAGCGCCCACCAGGTCTGCAGATTGACCGAGTCCTTGATGAACTTGACCGACCCATCGGCGAAGCCGACGTTGACGCCGCCGGAGTGATTGCTCGTGGGGGGGAGTGACGCCGAGGGGCCGCCCCAGACCGCGTTGTCATTGGCACACGCCAAGCTGTTCGGGGCACCGAAGTGCGTGTACGCGTTCATCACCGTGTACGGGGGATAGGCCGAGGTCCAGCTCAATCCCGAATAGCTCGAAGCCGACGCCGTGCTCGCCGGGGTCGATTTGCACTTATTAATAAACGACAGGGCATTCGCCGGATCACCGGTGTCGTGGGCGATGGCGGCGGGTTGCGGGAAGAGCCCGCGTTTGGCATTGATCGAGCCCGCCGTGAAGGCAGGGCCGGACGGGCCCACTCCATACAACTTTTCGCTGAAGAGCGCCGTGTTCGACGTGCCGTCGACGACTGCGGCAAAGGTCACCGGTCCCCCGGCGCCATAGCCTGAGCCAATGGTGGTCGCAATCCCCGAATGATTGGGAACAATCGTCCCGGAATGTGTCGAGATGACGCCGGGACCGCCGGCATTCCCGTAATAATTCATCGTGCCCATGCCCCCGTTGGTCATGTCCGGGTGCACGGCAAGGTTCTCGGAGGGGCAAAGCAGAGTGGCGATCTGGGCACGGCCCACCGTGCTATTCTTGAAACCGTTGCCGTTGGTGCAGCCGGTGTCCCAATTCGCCCCTTGGACCGTGAAAACGAAATTGAAGGCGTCGAACATCGCCTGCTGCTCGAGACCGGGGAGGACGGCCAGCGGCCACGACGAGCTCCAACCGCAACTGTAGTTCGAGGCGTTGGGATACATATCCTTCAAAGGAAAACAGTTATTCTTGTCAGCGTAGTTATGCACGGCCAGGCCGAGCTGCTTGAGGTTATTGACGCACTGCGAACGCCGAGCGGCCTCGCGGGCAGCCTGCACCGCAGGCAAGAGCAAGGCGATGAGCACGGCGATGATCGCGATCACCACCAGCAGCTCGATCAACGTGAAACCACGCCTTGGTCGACTGACATTCTGCATCACTTTGGAAGCTCCCGGGAACGGTGAGAAGAATGGATAACGCAACGAGCATCCGGCGGAGAATGAAGGCAGTGAACCGGAGCTTCAGACGCAACGCGTCTGCCCCTCAGTAGAGTCACCTCACAAGCACGCACAACATAATGTAAAGAATTCAGGAAATCAATAAGAGCGATCGGCAACAGACGACCTGTCACCATCCGCATTGAGGGCGATTGGGGACTAAGGATTTCGTGGTCGACACTTGAGTGTGGCGTGAGAAGGTCATCCCGGTCCGACGGCAGCAACCTAAGCGCATGTCGGCGTGAAGCTCCCTAAAATCCTCCGTCGTGAGACGCAAAGGATGAGGCATGAGGAGTCTGATGATATCGAGAAGTCTCTGGGAGGGAAGAGAATCTCGACGTACCAAGCAAGTAGGTAGGAGAAAACTCACCGGGGTTGCATGTGCAATCGCCACCGGCCATCCGATCGGTCGATCACATCCCAAATGCTATCGAGGAATTGAGAGAAAGTCAACGCAGCCAATAAAGAAATGACGACTGAAGTATCCCGCTTGATCTAGATCCGAAAACCACGTGATATCCATCTTTGAAAGCATTACAAAAGACCCATCTACTATCCATCGCTCCTCGGAACGGGAAGGGATCCCACGGGTTATGCGTTCAAGGTCAATCGACCCGCGCGTGCCACCGCCCCGACGCCCGTTGCCAAGCGATCGAGGCCAGCCGCAGCGATGTTTAGCGTGGGTCGTCCTGACGGGTGGCCCCACGGGAGCCGGCGTAGAAGCCGAATCGGTCCTTGATGGCTTCGTGCCCCGTCTTGGGATCCGCATAAACCCAGGCCACGTCCTGAACGAGTTGCCCTTGGGGATCGACGAAATCAACCCAGCGACAGGTCCCCTTGAACGGGCAAGTGTAGGTCCGATCACTCATCCGAAGAACCTGGTGGTTGACCAGCCTGGAATCGTAATAAAGATTCCCTTCGTACGTAAGGAGCCCACGGCCGGCGACCGCTTCAGCCAGAGGAGTGCCCGAGTTCTTCTCGCGAATAATGACGCCCACCGGTCAACGTTCCTTCCTAATCTCGTGTCCCAATGAGGAGAACGCCGCCGCGCGCACTCAACCGTTTCACCAGGAGTATACCCGACCCGGCCAGCCCGGTCGACGACAGCTCTGACGACCGTGGCCCTGAGTTCGTGAACACGACCCAGCCGTCACAACCGAAATTCTGAGAGTTCTTGCGACAGCGTGAGGGGAAGGGGGGACCGACCGAAACACCAGTACCAGCCGCATTCGAGACCGTCAACGCCTCTCTTATTTCATTAAGAACAGAGGCTTGTATTTAAAGCCATCAAGCAAGAATGGATGGAGACGAAACGCTCGGTTCCCATTGCCAACAGAATAAGGCACCAGCGAAATGATTCATATCACAATAAGCCGAGCACCGACGAGTTCGCCCCCTCTTCTTCAGGAGCGAGTCTCACACATGAGTGCGCCCGCAACGTCATGGCCGGTTGGATTGATGGATAACGACATCCACCCACATCCCGTCCCGAAAGCCCCAACTCCCTTACGTTGATTCCTCAGCGCGGGAATCGATCGGAAGACAGGGAACAGAAGAGGAGGACGGCGAGCCGGCCCCCCCCTTGACGAAAAAAGACGAGCCTGCATAGGCTAAATTCAAAAACCTCTTCATGTTTTTGCTAGGCGTCAATTTCCCGACCCGCGAGGCAAGACGAAGCTGAGGTGGTGGGCGCAATGGATGGCGTGGAGTCGGCTCCACTCGTCACGGGTCAACTCACCGAAGATCGGGTGCATGGCGAGCGGCTCTTGGTAACCGGCGTAATACCGTAAGGTCGCGCGGAGAGCCTCGGCCTCGGCGCGCGCGTCGAGGCCTGGCTTGGGACAGAATCGGGAGGGGAGCTGGACCCCCGTGGCCATTCGGCCGGTCTGGAAGACCCGCCGGCGTCTCACCGCCCCCAGCGTCTTCCGATAAATCCAGGGGGTGCGGAACGGGAAACCATCGACCGAGCCAGTGATCCCCGTGGCGAGATGGTTGCAGATCTGCCCCAGGGACCAATTCCCCAGCGTCTCGTGCCCCTCGAGAAGCTGATCCACATCGGGCATGACGCGATCCAGGGTGGCGAAACTCAAAGTCCGACGCTCGGCCATTGCAAGTAATCCTCTGTCGTCGACGCCGCTGTCTCCATCCAAAATCCATTGAGAGAAGACATCAACTCTCCGGCGGCTTTGCCTTTCGCAACAACACGATCTCTTTATCCCGGCGCAACCGACGCACCGTCGCCTCGTCCCAATCGATGTCCTCGTGCTCGAGCCAGTCGAGCGCCCGAATTCGAGCCTCATCGGGGATCGGCACTTCGACCTCGGCGTGACGAACGACGACACCGGCAAAGGCGAGCCGCTCAACCTCATCCCACTCCTCGAACGGCTTTCCGACCGTTTCGACCAGGGCCGCGAGTGCGGCGGTGAGCGTCTCGAGATTGGCGAGTTTCTGTTGAACCTGGTCGAACGTCAATGGACTGCGATCGTCCATCAGGTCGTCGTAGACCGCCCCATGGACCTCCTCGAAACCTGCCTCGAGGGCGTCGGACGCGTCGTCGTTCTCGAAGCTCTTCACTCCCCAATGACCCATTGCGTCTTACCCTCGCCCCAGGCGGCCCCGGCTGGCCGTCATCGACCCGACGGGTTCACCGGTGGTTCCGAACACGGCCAGTCCCGCTGGCGCACAGTCGAGATAGATCGACTCGATGCGGTCGCGGGGCACAAGAAACGTCTCGTGATAAATGCCTAGATCGCCCTTGGTTCGCATCCGCTCGACGGCCTGCCGCCACCACTCCGAATGAGGAGGCCGGTGCGACCACGCTTCGAGGTCCTCGAAGCTTCGCCAATACTGCCACACGCCAAAATGTTTCCGGCCGAGCGAAAACCGTTCCGAATGCAACAGGCCCGCGCCCGCGACAATCGCTTCGGCGGCCGAACGATCGATCGCCCGCGCCAGCCGAATGGCGTAGAAGACAGCCCGAACGCTGCGAACCTGGATCCCCAGTCGGATCAGGCAGAGCTCGGGCATCGACTCGGGCAAGGTGGCGATGACACGTCGCACGAAACACCCCACAAGACATGCAAACACAAAAAAAAGATCAAGCCACGAAAAAGACGGCGTTCCACAAAAAACCATTCATTCAATCTCTCGACAAATCCGCCGAATTCTCCCTATTTTTAATTTCGCGTGGTTTTCGGAGCGAGGTCTTCTCGATCACGAACGCTCGGCTTTGGGATCAGTCACCCGAATAGAGGCGTGCGCCAGCCATGAGCGCCGCGAGGCGGCGGGGGGGAGCGACGAAGGTCGGGCGTGCGACGGGGGTGTTCGCGACCAGTTCGGTGGGGGAGAGGACATGGCCGTCGATCGTGCCAAAGTGACAGCCCGCCTCGGCCGCGATCACGGCCCCGGCAGCCACGTCGTGCGCCGCTTCGCCGAGAAAGGTGCAAGCCTGGAGCCGGCCGGCGACGACGAAGGTCATCTCGCAGCAGGCGCTGCCCAGGTCGCGGAGCCGGCCCGGTAGGGACCTGGGGTCGACGGCCCGCAAGGCGTTGGTGCCGACACAGACGTTGTCCTGGACGTGAAACGTATCCGCGTCGCGCACCAGGAGCCGCTCGCCGTCGCGCCAGGCTCCGCCCCCCTTAACGGCCCAGAACATCTCGCCCAGGGGGGGGATCACGATCACGCCGAGGACCGGCTCTCCCTGGTCGAGCAGGCCGATGCTGACGGCCCAGAGCGGCAGCCCGTGGACCATGTTGCCGGTCCCGTCGATCGGGTCAATCGACCATCGTCGCGGACCGCCCCCTCCCGCCTCGGCGTATTCTTCGCCCGTCAGCCGATCCTTCGGAAACCGCTGGCCGAGCCGCTCTCGAATGAACTGCTCGAGGTCGTGGTCGAGGTCGGTCACGAAGCTCTTGTTGGTTTTTTCCTGGGGAGTGACACCGCGGAACCGCCCCAGCGCCACGGCAGAGGCCTCGGCAGCCAGGGCCTTCACAAAATCGAGGTCGGCGGCAAGCGTCGAGGGGTCGTGGTCATGCATTCGGGTCGTTCCGGCGGGCCCTAACTCAAAGGGGTGAGACCCCCCAAAGGTATGCCATCGCCGGTATCGGCGGCAAGGTGGATTCGCGCCGGCCGGGCGGCCGCTGGCGCCGACCGCGAAGTCCGGAGCGGCGGAGGGGTGGAATCATCCTGGTTCGACGGTACAATGGTGCGATGCGGGCACGGACGTCCCTCAGTCTGACGTCGAGATTGTTGACGGCACGGCCGTGTCCAGTTGAGACTGCCCGCGCTCCTCGCCAGGCTTCGGGCCGGCGGGGTCGCGGGAAACGGGCGGCCGTCACGGACGGAGGGCCGCCCCCACATTCCTTTGCTTGTTTGTTTTCTCAGAACACGCGGATCAAACGAAGACTTGTCCCGACGGACAGGCATCAGCCGAATTGTGCTGGGTTAGGGTGACTGTCACGCATGCCGATCCGCCTCGATAAACTCGTCTCCGAGAGATTCGGTCTCTCACGAAGGGCCGCGCAGGACGCCGTGCGCAACGGCCGAATTGACCTCGAGGGGGAGCGTTGCGACGAACCGGGACGGGAGGTCGAGACCGACACTCCCATCGCGTTCTTCCCCAACCGCCCCAAGGCTCGGATCGTCGCCGGCCGGCTCCGCGTGCTCCACGAGGACCAACACGTCCTGATCGTGGACAAGCCGGCGGGCGTACTGACCCTGCCCACTCCCGACCGCGAACGCGACACCTTGATCGAGCGCGCCGGCCGCTACCTGACGATCCGCCACGGCAACCCCAAGCCGTTCGTGGGAGTCGTCCACCGGCTCGACAAGGACACCTCCGGAGCGCTCGCCCTGGCCCGGACTCACGAGGCCGTCCGCGCGTTCCAGGCCCTCTTCAAGGCGCACGACATCGAGCGGCAGTACCTCGCCGTGGTCGAAGGCCTGCCCGCACGCGCCAGCGGAACCATCGACCTCCCCTTGATCACCGATCGCGGCGACCTGAGGCGCGGGGTCGGGCGACGGCCGGGGGAGGGGAGGGCGGCGATCACACACTACCGCGTCATCGAGCAGTTCGGACCGGTCGCCAGCCTCGTCGCCTGCTGGCTCGAAACCGGGCGAACCCACCAGATCCGCATCCATATGGCCGAGATCGGTCATCCTGTCGTCGGCGACGCCGTCTATCGACCCCGCAACCGCCCGCGTTGCAAGGCGCAGTTCCAACGCCAGGCCCTCCACGCACAAACGCTCGGGTTCCGGCACCCGCTCACCGGCCAGGACATCATGGTCGAAGCCACCGTGCCTCACGACATGGACGCCTTGATCGTCGACCTCCGCAATCGCTACGGAATCCGCGGCGCGGGGGGGTAAGGCTTGGGCTCAGAGCCATAGACCCCGCCCACTCTTGAATTGAATCATATCAATTCAAATAGAATTGCAGGCGGGGCACCCGCGATCCCAGGGGGAACTCACCCGGGAACAGCGTCTAGGCCCTGCTTGGTGTTCCTCTTCTCAAGGGTTGTCTGCTTTGGAGCGAGCCGGCGCTTCCTCGACTTTGTCCTTATCCTTCGCAACCGGCTTCTCAAAGACGATGATGTGCTGCCAGGGGAGGAAGTCGAACTTCTCCTTGAACTTGAACCCTTGGGGTTCGAGCTCGCGGCGAACCTGGGCGAAGGTCATCTTGTGCTCGGGCTTGATCGGCACCTCGGGATCTTCGCCACGGAATTCGACCAGGACGAGCCGGCCCCCCGGCTTCAAAGCCTTGAGCAGACCTTGAAGCGTGGTCTCAGGGTCGACGCACTCGTGGTAGACGTCGACCATCAGCACCAGATCCACTTTCCCCTCGGGAAGCTTGGTGTCGGTCGACGTGCAACGGATCGGCCGGACGTTCTTCAGGCCGGCCGCGCGGGCATTGGCCGCGAGCATTTGGAGCATCTCGGGCTGAACGTCGGTCGCCAGCACGATCCCCTCGGATCCGACCCGGCGCGCGAGCTTGAGGCTCGTGTAGCCGACCCCGGCGCCGACATCGGCCACGGTCGACCCCGGCTTGATCTTCAGGGCGTCGAGCATCGCCTCGGGCTGCTCTTCCTGCTCCCGCGTGTCGCGCACGAGCCAGTCGGCCCCGTGGAACGACATCACGTCGGCAATCGGCCGGCCCATGTACATCCGAGGGCCGGCAGAAGAGCGGCGAGGCCGTCGCAACGGCTTCGCCTGATCCTGCGGATCCCTCTCCTTCTCGAGCTCCTTCTGCGGAGCTGGCGCATCGGTCACTTGCGCGGCCAGCGAAGCCTGAAGCAGGAGGAGAACCACAGCCAGCGCGGTTCCCAGAAGACGAATCCGCGTCATGGCAAGCGCTCCCCGACCGAGAAAAGAGGCGAGGTTTTCAGATTACAGGCCGTGGGGAAAAGAAAGATGTCCGCAGGATCCGCCCCGATGAACAAAGCTTTTTGCGGCCCTCAGGTCCGGGACCACAAAAAAAATCGCATTGATGCCTTCGTCGTTCCCAGGGGCTTGCGCCCCTGGCGGTGGACGGTTGCCCTTCCAGGGCTGCGAAATGCGGACGGAACGATTCTCACTTCCCTTTAGTCGGCCAAGGCGTAGCGGACGATGCAGTACAAGGCCTGCACGCCGTCTTTCCAGCCGATCTTCTTCCCTTCGCGATAGTCTCGGCCGTTGTAGCTGACGGGAATTTCGTAGATCCGGCACCGCCGCGACGGCCGGTTCTCAATCGCAGGGACTTTGAACCGAGCGACCTTGGCCGTCACTTCCGGCTCGAACCCGAACCGGTTGCTCTCCAGGGTAATCCCCTGAATCACCTCGCGACGGAACACCTTGTAGCAGACTTCCATGTCCGTCAGATTCAAATTCGTGAACATGTTGGACAGGAACGTCAAAAACTTGTTGCCCAAGGTGTGCCAGAAGTAGAGCACCCGGTGCGACTCGCCGCTGAACCGAGAGCCGTAGACGACGTCGGCCTTGCCCTCAACGATCGGCTGAACCAGTTGAGGATACTGGGCGGGGTCGTACTCCAGGTCGGCGTCCTGGACAATGACGATCTGGCCGGTCGCACGGGTGAAGCCCGTCCTCAGAGCGGCCCCTTTTCCACGGTTCTTCTCGTGGAAGACGATCGTCAGGTCGGATTCCGTTTCGGCCCACTTGCGGAGGAGATCGGTGGTGCCGTCGGTCGAGCAGTCGTCGACGAGGATGATCTGCTTCGCGATCGGGACCGCACGAACCTGGCGAAGGATCTCATGCAGGGTGTGGACTTCATTGAAGACCGGAATGACCACGGAAAGGACGAGATCGTCGGGAATCCGGTAGATTCCAAGCTGTCGGCAGACAGGCTCGCCAAGGTTGTGGATCAGCCACTCGCGACGCGCATGATCGTCGTCGGGAGTCGCTGCAAGCTGGTCGTGATCGTCGTTTGAATTTGAAGAGGACATAGAGGAAGTATGCGGGAGGGTGCTAGACATCGGGAGACGTTCCTTCGATTCCCTTGACTGACATCAACGCCCAGGCGTCTATCCCCGCCGGACGGCTTTGTGCCCGAGATTATAACAAGACCCCATTCGAGAAAGCTAGCACAAGGCCTATTCTCCGCACGATCACCAGGATCCTTACTCGCCCCAAATAAAGCGGTCCATCGTGGCGTCGCGACGCCACGATGGACCGTTGGGGCCGTTCAGGCCCTCGATTATCAGAGCCCCGCGTGGGGCTTAGTCACTTCAGAATGCCTGAGAGATCATTACTTGGGCGGAGCGGGGGCATCCGTCGCAGCGGCCGGGGGCGGCGGCGGGGTGCTTTCCGAAGCGGGAGCGGGGGCCGGCGGAGCCGGAACCGTGGCCGGGGCGGGAGCAGCCGGGGTCGAAGAAGCCGGGGCGGCCGGAGCCGCGGGGCTCACGATCGCCTGGCCAGTCGGATAGGCCTGGCTCGAAGCGTAGGTATCGCCCATGACAACCGGGGTGTAGCTGCCGAAGACGGCAGGAGCATAGCTCGAGCCGTAGCAACCGCTGTAGCAGCCCACGGTCGCGTAGGCCGCGTCGCAGCAGCTGTTGTATCGCTTGTGGCCGAACAAACCACGGAACAAGCCACCACAATGCTTGCCACCGTAGCAGCCGCCACCGTAGCAGCCACCGCTGTAGCAGGACGAGTAGCAGCTGCTGTAGCAAGCGCTGCTGTAACAAGCACTGCTGCTGTAGCAGGACGAGTAGCCGCTGCTATAGCACGACGAGTAGCAGGAGGGGGCTACGTACGTCGTGTAGCTGACGGGCGCCGAGCCCCCGTAGCATGAGCTATAGCAAGCGCTATAGCACGACGAGGCAACGATTGGACCACAGGTCTTGTGGTGACAACCGACGCCACTGAGGGCCATCAACAAAACGATCGTTCCCTGCATTTCAGACCTCCTGGTGCGATTCGAGATGACCAAACGCGGGGCCGGCAACCACCACTGGACGTACCTTCGTAATCAGTCGGAATGCTCAAGGCCGAGCTCGCCCCATTTGAGCCGATCGACCCCACCCCAGCAATCCGCCGAGTTGCCTTGATCCCTAGACTCTTCTCATTCCTCGCAAAGTCTAATCTGCCGAGAAGCCGAATGCAACATCTCCGCGTGAAAATAGCGAGGCAACACCTATCTGGGAGGCTTATAGCAAATTTTCCGAATATCCCTAATGGTCGATCTTTTGACCGCTATTGGCCTGACTTCCGAGGCGTTGTAGGATCAAGGCTGAGGAGACCCGGTCCCACTGCGAATTTGCCCCTTTTTTTGAGACGGATTCACGCTGCGCTCAAACCGGCCGGCTCTCGAGACCGCTCGCCGGTCGATCGAGAACCCGTCTCTTGTAGGCTTCATTACGGACGGGGACCTTCACGGACGGTCTCGAACCGTGAAGCCTTCCTCCTCCGAAAGTGGGACGTCCCCTCTCTGTCCGTCGAAATCGCAAAAAGAAGGAGCGGCCGTTGGCCAGCAAAGTCAGCAAATTCAATACCGGCTCCCCAGAGGGCCCAAACCAACTCCATCCGGACCGAAGGTGGCCGGCTTGGGCGCGTGGCTTGGCGTCGGTTGGGTTGCTGATTCATGGGATGGCGGTGCTCGCCGGCGCACTGGCGTCACCCCCATCCTCGATCCTCGAGCAGGCTCTCGTCCTCCCCTTCGGCGGCTATCTCCAACGGATTGATCAGGGATACACCTACCGTTATTACGCCCCCGAGCCCCCGCCGACCCCGATTGCGACGGCGACGATCCAGTATGCCGACGGTCGCCCTGACGAGACGATCCGTCTACCCGACCGGACAGTTCGGCCGAGCCTGCGTTATCAACGCCAACTCGCCTTGGCCAACCACCTGGTCGTCGACTTCGAGACCGCCCGAGCCATGACCGGTGACGGCGCCAACAGCACCTGGGCACGGTCGTACGCGCGGCATCTGGCGAAGAGCCGGCCCGGCTGCAAGACAATCACCCTCTACACGCAGACGCATCTGATTCCGGACCCCGAACGGGTCCGCCAAGAACTCGCGGCCCCAGGCCACCGGCGCGTGAACCTCGACGCCGAGGAGTTTTACACGACGCCGGAACGGATCGGAGAGTTCTCTTGCGACGCTTTCTGAACAGCCTGGTCGAATATCCCGCAAGCCTCGGAAGCGCGATCCTTCGGGGCTGGAACGGCTTTTTCTTCACCCCGGCCGACCCGACCGCCCTGGGCCTGATTCGCCTCGGCGTCGGGGCCTTGCTGTTCTGGAGCTTGCTCGTCTACGGGCTCGATCTTCAGGCCTTCTTCGGGTCGGCCGGCTGGGCCGATCCCGAGTCCGTTCGGTTCGTGAACCGGATGCAGGCGCCGGCCGCCTGGTCGTTCTGGTTCCACGTCCCCGATTCCCTGCTCCGGCCGGTCTGGGTCGCCTGCCTGGTCATTGTGGCGATGTTCACGGTGGGCCTCTGGAGCCGGGTGACGGCGGTGCTCGCCTGGGTGATCGTGGTCTCGATCTCGCGGCGGGTTCCGGTCTCGCTGTTCGGGTTCGACCAGATCGTCTCGGCCTGGACGCTCTACCTGGCATTCACCTTCGCGAGTGGTCAGGCGGTCTCGCTCGACCGCTTCCTGGCGCGGTATCGCCTGGCCCGGGCGGCGGTCGCCCGGCGACGTCAGGACGGCCGCTGGGTCGTCCCCTCGGGCCAGCCTGAGCCCTCGGTGTCGGCCAACCTGGCGCTCCGCCTGATTCAGCTCCACCTGGTCTTGATCTACGGGATGGCCGGCCTGGCCAAGCTCCAAGGACCAGGTTGGTGGTCGGGGACGGCGATCTGGGGCGTGCTTGCCTCGGCCGAGTTCGGGCAATTCGACCTCACCTGGCTGGCCGCTTACCCCTGGCTCCTGAACCTGATGACCCATGCCGCCCTGGCGTTCGAGCTCGGCTACCCGATCCTCATCTGGGTCCCGGTGCTCCGCCCCTTGGTCTTGCTCACGGCGGTACTCATGCACGTCGGGATCGCGATCTCCGCGCCCGGGCTGACCGAGTTCGGGCTGGCCATGTTCGCGGGCAACCTCGCCTTCGTCTCGGGTCCTTGGCTGAGGAGCCTGGTCGTCGGCGACGCACAGCCCGCCGGGCGCGTGCTCTACGACGGCGCCTGCCCGCGCTGTCGGGCGTCGATGGCCCTGCTGACCGCGGGCGACCCGGACCGCGTGCTCGAACCGGTGGACCTGACTGCCGTGGACGTGACGACGGTCCACCCGAACCTGACCAAGTCCGCCTGCATCAAGGCGATGCACCTGGTGCGGGCCGACGGCCGGATCGACGTCGGCTACGACGCCGTGGTCACGCTCAGCCGCTGGATCCCCTTATTCTGGCCGCTGGGGCTGATCGGGTCGCTCCCAATTCTTTCCAGGGGCGGCCACCGGGCTTACAATGCAATAGCGGCTTCGCGTCCGCGCGACGTACCTTGCACCGACGACGTCTGTGGCATCCACCCCCCTTCGTCCGTGGCCTGAAGACGGGAGAGCGCCCTCTCATGATGAACCACATTCCGAGTCGCGCCGACCAAGGTGGTGAGTGCCCGCCACGCCGGCTCTACTTGCTGGAACCGGGTTGGCGAGTGGGGCAAAAGGTAGGCAATGATCGCGAATTCTGCTACATGATGGCCCCCGGCCAGGATTACTATCATCGCGTCTATGACGGCGAAATCGTCGTCCTGCGCGGCGATGAACGGCTTTGCATGGCCTGCGCCGAGCGCCGGGGACTGCTTTCTTTTGCTCCCAAAGGCCTTGGCGAACAACTGGGTATCGTCGAATTCGCAATTGAAGAATCGACCCCCGAAATTGAGTTGGGGATGAAGGAAGACATCGACTGATCCGCATGACACGCCCCCCCCTCCTTTCGCGGGTCGACCCGGACATTATCCTGGACGACATCAAACTGGCTCCCAGGTGGCCCGCCATCCTCCGCCAGCCCGCAGAGGGTCGGCGTAAAGCTCCATCTTGACTTCTCTAGTCGAAATAGAGATGATTTCTTAAATCCTGAGCGGGGTAGGCACCGATGAGTGTTTCGTCGAAGTGTTACTATGCGGTTCGAGCGATTTACGCTCTGGCCGAACATGCGAGTCCCGAGCCACTCAAGATCGCCGAGATTGCCGAGCGGGAGATGATCCCGATCCGGTTCCTCGAGGTGATTTTGGGGCAGCTCAAAGGGGGCGGGTTCGTGCAGAGCCGGCGCGGAGCCGAAGGGGGCTATCGCCTGTTGCGCGCGGCCGACGATTTGACCGTCGGCGAGATCATGAGGTATGTCGACGGACCGATCGCGCCCGTCGACTGCGTCAGCCAGTCGCGTTACAAGGAATGCGAATTCCACGGCGAATGCCACTTCTTCGGGTTCTGGGGCCGGGTCCGCCAGGCAATTTCCGACGTCGTCGATAAGACCACGTTTGCCGACCTGGTGCGTGAGAACCGCGAGCGGAAACGAGGGTACGTCGGCGACTGGATCATCTGATCATTCCAAGCAAAAAGAGGCGACGTGCGTCTCTTTTTTTTGATGGTAGGGCGTGCGAAAGACGCCGGAATTGCATCGGCGTATGCCGCCGCGTGAAGGGATCCATGGAACAAGCGACCTCCTCGATCATCGGCCGCCCGCGAACCACGGCGCGGCTCAGGGGCTACGGCCTCTGCCTCGTCCTGCTGGTCGCCGGGTGCGGACCGGTTCGAGGCGCCGGCAACAGCGACGACACCCTGACGATCGGCGCTTACTCGGTGGTCCGCGATGCGTTCCGCGAGAAAATCTTGCCCGGGTTCGCGGCGCACTGGAAGCAGAAGACGGGACGGCTGGTCCGCTTCGAAGAGTCGTATAACGCCTCAGGGGCGCAGAGCCGGGCCATCGTCTCCGGGTTCGACGCCGACGTGGCCGTCCTTTCCCTGGACGGGGACGTCAATCGGCTGGTCAAGGAAGGCTTGGTCGATAAAGACTGGAAATCGGGGCCGGGACGCGGTCTGATCACGCGGAGCATCGTCGTGATCGGAGTCCGCCCGGGCAACCCGGCGAAGATCAGCGATTGGGACGACCTGGCGCGACCGGGCGTCGGCGTGCTCTACCCCGACCCGAAGACGTCGGGAGGCGCGAAATGGAACATCAACGCGATCTACGGCGCGGGGTTGCTCCATGACCCGAAGACGCCCGATCCGGCCGCAGCCCGTGACCTCTTGAGCCGGGTCCAAGCCAACGTACTCAACATGGACAGCTCGGGCCGGCAGAGCATGGCGACCTTCGAACGCGGCACCGGCGACGCGATCGTCACGTATGAGAACGAGCTCCTCCTGCAAGACAAGCGGAAAGGAGTCGCGGCCCCCTACGTGATCCCGGCGGCCACGCTCCAGATCGAGGGTCCGGCGGCGATCGTGGAGACCTCGGTGAAGAAACACGGCAACCGCGCGGTGGCCGTGGCCTTCCTCGACTACCTTCGCACCGAGGAGGCCCAGCGGATCCTGACCGACTACGGTTTTCGACCCCTCGACTCCAAGCTCGATCCCCCCGGCCGACGGCCGCTTCCCCCTCGACTCTTCACCATGAAAGAACTCGGCGGCTGGACCAAGATCAACAAAGAGGTGTACGACCAGGGCGGGGTCTGGGACTCGCTCTTCACTCGATCCAAGGGCCGCACACAATGAGCCGCCAATCACCGATCGGTACATCGAAATCCGACCTCGTGCTTCGCGGAACGGCCCTCACGTACCTTGGCCTCATGGTCGTCCTCCCCTTGACGGCCCTCAGCGTCCGGGCGGCGGAACCGGGCCTCGCGGAGTTCTGGAAGCAACTGACCAACCCGTTCGCCTGGCACGCCTTGAAGCTGACGTTCGCGACCGCCCTGGTGATGGTGCTCATCAACGCGGTGATGGGAACGGCGACCGCCTGGGTCCTGGTTCGCTACTCATTCCCCGGCAAGGGGATCATGAACGCCCTGATCGATGTTCCGTTCGCGGTGCCGACGGTGGTCACCGGCCTGATGCTGGTCGCGCTTTACGGCCCGACGAGCGTCCTGGGCTCGTTCCTCGGCCGCCACGGCTGGGGGGTGATCTACCAGCAGCCGGGGATCGTCCTGGCCTTGCTGTTCGTCTCGTACCCGTTCGTGATCCGGAGCGTGCAGCCGGTCCTCCTCGAGATGGACCCGGCCGAGGAGGAAGCGGCGGCGACTCTCGGTGCCGGGGCGTTCACGACGTTCCGCCGGGTCACCTTCCCGACCCTCTGGCCGGCCATCCTGACCGGCACGGCGCTGGCGTTCAGCCGGGCGCTCGGCGAGTTCGGCAGCGTCGTGATGGTGGCCGGCAACCGACCGCTCCAGACCAAGACGGGGCCGATGTACATCTTCGGCGAGATCGAGAGCGGCAACCACCACGGCGCCATGGTCGTCTCGGTCGTCCTCCTCGCCAGTTCACTCGGGATCCTGATCGTCCTGAACCGGATGCAACGGCATGGGAGGCCCGTCCATGGCCGTTGACGTTGACCTTGAGGTGGACGTTTTGCCCGCCACGCAGACGCAAACCACGACGAAGACGAAGCGTGATCGCCTCCCTTGGGGCCGCTGGCTCCTGATCGGCCTGGTGGTAGGCTGGTTCGCCATCCTGGTCCTGGTTCCGGCCCTCGCCTTGGTCCGAGCCGCCCTGGCGGGAGGGTTTCGCCCCTTCCTCAACGCCTTGGCCGCCCCCTCGGCCCGGGAAGCGTTCCGCCTGACGTTGCTGATCACGCTCCTGGCCACGGTGGTCAACACCGTCTTCGGCCTCGCCTTGGCGATCGTCCTGGCCCGGCAAAACTTCTGGGGCAAGACCCTGGCCGACGGGATCGTGGATCTCCCGTTCGCGATCTCACCGATCGTCGCGGGGCTGATGCTGATCATTCTCTATGGCGGTAAGGGCTGGATCGGCCACTGGCTCGAGCCGCTGGGGATCCAGGTCGTCTACGCTCTGCCGGGCATGGTCCTGGCCACAACCTTCGTCACGCTCCCGTTCGTGGTCCGCGAGGTCGTGCCGGTCCTCCGCGAGTTCGGGGTCGACCAGGAAGAGGTGGCGTATACCCTGGGCGCGGGGCGTTGGCGGACCTTCTGGAGCGTGACCCTGCCGTCGATCCGCTGGGGCCTGGCCTACGGCGTCACCCTGACCGTCGCCCGCTCGCTGGGCGAGTTCGGGGCCTTGCTCGTGGTCTCAGGGAATATCCTCGGCCGGACCCAGACGGCCACCCTCTACGTTCACGACGGTATCGAGAGCTTCGACATCGAGGGGGCCTATGCCGCGAGCGTCCTGCTGGCGGGAGTCTCGTTCGTGATGTTGATTGGCATGGAACACTTTCGCAAGCATGTCGAAGCTCGCGAGGAGTCCTCATGACATCCTTTTACGACCCAGAGACGACCGGGTGCCCGGCAACGGTCCAGAGCGGGGGGCACTGACGTGGCCATTGCGGTCCGAAATCTGACGAAGCGGTTCGGAACATTCCAGGCCGTGGGCGGAGTCTCGTTCGAGGTTCCCGCTGGTGAGCTCGTCGCCTTGCTCGGCCCTTCGGGCTCGGGCAAAAGCACAATCTTGCGGATCATCGCCGGCCTCGAGCCGGCCGACTCGGGCGACGTCGAGATCACGGGGGAGGACGCCAGCAACCTCTCCACGCAGCAGCGTGGCGTGGGCTTCGTCTTCCAGCATTACGCCTTGTTCCGGCATATGACCATCCGCCAGAACGTGGCGTTCGGCCTCCAGGTCCAGAAGCCTCGCCCCCCAGCCAGCGAGATCAAGGCCCGCGTCGAGGAGCTCCTCGAGCTGGTCCAGTTGCTCGTCCACGCCGACCGCTACCCGTCGCAGCTCTCGGGCGGCCAGCGCCAGCGCGTGGCCCTGGCGCGGGCCCTGGCCACCCGGCCCAAGGTCCTCCTCCTCGACGAGCCCTTCGGCGCGCTCGACGCCAAGGTTCGCGACGAGCTCCGCACCTGGCTCCGCCGGCTCCACGACGAGGTCCACGTCACGAGCCTGTTCGTCACCCACGACCAGCAGGAAGCGTTCGAGGTCGCCGACCAGGTCATCGTCCTGAACAAGGGGAAGGTCGAGCAGATGGGCCCGCCCCAGGAGCTCTACGAGCACCCGGCGACCCCGTTCGTGACCGAGTTCCTCGGCTCGGTCAACGTCCTCCGCGCCGAGACGGTGCTCGGCATGGAGTTGGGGGACGAGGTCCCGCTCCCGCTGGACGTCGCCAACTCCAACGACAATTCGGCCGTCTACGTCCGTCCGCACGACTTCGAGATCACCCGCCAGAGCAACGGCCGACCCGCCTGGTCGGCCCGGATCCGCAAGCTGATCCCGCTCGGCGGCCTCGTCCGGCTCGACCTGACGCTCCTCGACGGCACCACCCTCAACGTCCAGCTCACCCGCGAGCGCTGCCTGCAACTTGCACTGGTCGACGGCGAGGATATCTACGTCTCACCCAAGGACTGGAAAGTGTTCCACGAGTCGAAACGGTTCGTGGAAAATTATGTGATCTGACGCTGCTCTCCCAAAATCCCCTCACAGGCCAAACGGATTGATTCCCGCAAGCCCCTGCCATTCTCCGGTAGGGGCTTGTTCAATTTCGTCGGATCCCATCACATCCGGTGAGGACAGGCGTAAATCTTCGAGAGGCCGTCCCGGCCTCTCGAAGAAGGCACACTCCTCTTCCGCGTATACCTGAGCAACACGCTCTGGTAACGGATCGCTATGCCGGCCAACGCCACGATGGACGACTTGGTCGAGGACAGATCGACCATGACCTGTGGTGCATCGACGGTTCCGTGATCCGGGCCAGTCGGGCGGTTATCCCGGCGTCACTCGGCCGCTGTCAGGACGTAGCCGTAAGCCTCGAACGGGATTTTGGCGACTTCCGCCGAGTAGAACCACGCGACGACCGCGTCATGCCCCGGGCAGGGCGGCTCCCAGAAGGTGTTCGCCAACTTCCTCCGTGGCAGGCCCTCGGCGTTCTCTTCGAAGTACGCCAGGACCGCCGCCGGGCACTCCGCGATCCGGCCCAGAAGGGGCCGGACATCGAACCCCATGCTCGCGACGGCGCAAATCCAGCCGTCGAGCCTATCGTAGTCGCCCGACTCGATGGCGGCGTCGACGACCGCCCCCAGGTAGTCATTCAGGGCGGCCCGCTGCCCCGCCGTCCAGGCGTCGGGCCTGGCCGCCCGGATCGCCCGGCCTGTGACCTCGGAGCGCGGCCACCACGACGGTTCCCTTGCCGTGATATCCAGGATCCGCGGCAGGAAGTAGAGGTAGTCGGCCGCCTCTCCGACCGTCAGGAACGCCGACGAAGCGTAGGAGGACAGGTCGTCCGGAGTGAGACACCGCAACCGCTTCTCCAGGAGCGTCCCGACACTCTTGCGGTCGATACAGCACGGGCAGCCGTCGATGCAGTGCGGCTTGGGGACGGTGGAGAAGGAGTCGTATAGACGCCCGATCGCGTCTTCGAGGTTGTGCACTGGGACCACCATGCCGCGGGACTGAACGGGACGCCGCCGAGAAACCGGATTCACCCCATCGGTCCCGCTGATCGTAGCAGGTGGTCACAGGAGCGGCAATGAACTGCTAGTACGAGTCGGCGGAGAGGACCTCACCACTGGAGATCGTCCCCAGCGCGCGCCAGGTCGTTGGATTGGTCGAGTCCTTGATGAACTTCACGCTGCCGTCGCCGAACAGGGCGTTGACCCCGCCGGAATGGTAGCTGCTGGCCGAGAGCGAGGCATAGGTTGGCCCGCCATTGTTTTCGTCAACGCTGACCCAGTCCATCCCCTTCGAGAAACCGGTGCCGGTGACCTTCGGGTTCGGGGGAACCGCAGTGGTGAATCCCGAGTAATACCCGGCGCCATTCGCCCAGCGGGTGTGACCGTACGGCACGCCGTATTTCTTGGAGCCGCTACACGCCTGGAGCACCGCGGCCAGAGCGGCCAACGAATTCTGCGGAGTCGGGACATTCGTGGGAGACCACGCTCCGGTCGTCGGGTCGGACGGCCCACTCGGCGTCGTCAAGCAGTCACGAGCCTGAAGGTGGCCGATGTAGCCTTCCGACGCGAGGAGGCTGTTGCTCAGGCCGTCCGTGAACTGAGCGATCGACCGCGAATACGTCGGGCCGAACGCCGAGCGGTTCACCGGGCCGAGCGCCGAGCCATTGACCGACCAGACGTACCAGTCCCCGACCGAGAACCCATAACTGGTGGTCGCATAGGGCGTGTTGCCATAGCTCGGGTTGTCGACTGACGGCCCCGTGTCGCTCGGGCAGATCAGGAACTTGATCGGCGTGTAGGAGATGGTCGTATTCGAGGCGTCGCTGTAGGTCGAACTGAAGTTGATCGCATTATAGAGCGGCCCCAGCTCCATGAACGGCGCAATGCGAGCGGCCGGGCTCCACGACGACTCAAACAACCATTGCTTGCTGGAGTAAGGCGGAACGAGGATCGTGGCGGGGGGGAAAACGCCGTTGCTGCTCTCATAGTTCATCAGCCCCAGGCCCATCTGTTTCAAGTTGTTCGTGCACTGCATCCGGCGCGCGGCCTCGCGCGCGGATTGCACGGCCGGAAGCAACAAGGCAATGAGAACGGCAATGATGGCGATGACAACCAAAAGCTCGATCAGTGTGAATCCACGGCTGGCACATCGGCGTGGCACGGGTCTGGCCTCTTTGTTTTGAGGACATTCAAGAACGCTTCAAATAACGACCCGTGATCGTACCGAACGGCTTTATGAATTTTTTATTGCATTCAATGAATCTCTCGTGAAATTAGCCTGCGCTATTGACTCGCAAACGACCCAGTTCGAAACGAAAAAAAAGGAGCCTCGGCGAGGCCGCCGTCGTGATGGAACGACGGCCCCCTCCGAGGCTCACAACTTGGTGAGCGTGACACCGACTCGCGAGTCGGCCCTGGTTGACTTTACTTCGCCCCTTCCTCAGCCCCTTGCGCCGCGGCGGGGGGAAGCGGGTTCCCCTCGGGGTCGAGGACGTTGATCACCTTGGCGTAGGGGAGCGACTTGAGCCCCGCCTCGATCTTGGAGCGGTCGCCGACGACCAGGATCACCATGTGCTCGGGGTCGAGATGGGCCTTGGCGACCCGCGCCACCTCAGCCTTGTCCACGGCGTCGATCTTGGACTGGTAGGTCGCGAAGTAATCCGCCGGCAGGCTATAGAGCACCAGGTCGGCCATCGTCCCGGCAACGCCGAACGTCGTCTCAAATTTGCTCGGGAAGCCCTTGATGATCCGGTCCTTGGCGAAAGTGAGTTCCTTGTCGGTGACCGGGCGAGGGCCGGTGATGTCGTTCAGCTCCTTGAGCAGTTCGATCAGCGCCTCTTTGGTCACCGCGGTCTGAACCGACCCGCCGGCCTCGAACGGGCCGGGGCCAATCCGGAAGGCGAAGTGCGAGCGTACTCCGTAGCTGTACCCTTTGTCCTCGCGAAGGTTCAGGTTGATCCGACTGGAGAACTGGCCACCGAGAACCGCGTTCATGAGAGTCAGCGGGAAATAGTCGGGGGTTCCCCTCGGCAGGCCAACCTGTCCGACGGCCAGGACCGACTGCGCAGCAGCCGGCTTGTCGACCAGGAAGATCGTCAGCGGCTTCTTCGACGACGGAGGCTCGGGCAAGTCCCGCTTGGGCGCTTCACCGGGCTTCCAGTCCTTGATCGCCTTCTCCAACGAGGCCGTGATCGCTTCGGGCGTCGTGTCGCCCACCACGATGAGGCTGGCGTTATTCGGCAAGAACAAGGCCTTGTGGAAGGCAACGACATCCTCACGCTTGAGCGAGTTGATCGTCTTGACCGTACCGAGATCGGGGCGGCCGTACGGATGCTCCAGGCCGTAGAGGAGGCGCGGGAAGACGACACCGGAGATCCCCTCCGCACTGTCGAGCCGCGCTTTGAGCATGGCCAGCCGCTGGACGCGAAGCCGGTTCAACTCCTTCTCGGGGAACGACGGATTCAGGAGCACGTCGGTATAGAGGTCGAGACCACGTGCCGTGTGCTTGGTCAAGGTGGTCAGCGAGAGGGTGGTCGATTCGAGCTTGCCGTCAGCATTGATCGAAGCGCCGATCTCGGAGAGAGCTCCGGCCAGCTCGAGCGAGTTCCGCGCCTTGGTCCCCTCGGTGAGGAGATCGGCGGTCATCGAGGCGAGCCCTTCCTTCCCGTGGGGCACGAGGGCCTCGCCCCCCTTGACCACCAGGTTGAGGGTCAGGATCGGCAGTTCATGCCGCTCGGCGATCAGAACTTCCAGGCCGTTGGAAAGCGTCCGGCGCGTGACCGGGGGGGGCGTGTACTTGGGGGTCGGGCCGACCTCGGGCATCTTCGACCGGTCGAAATCGTCCTTGACCTCAGCGATCTTCGGGCTCTCCGCCGGCTTCTGCTTCGAGCGATCGACCTCGGCCTCGGCCTTGCGAGGCGTCGGATCGCCGGGGTTGACGTCGAGCCGGATCCGGTTGGCGGTGAGGTACTGGTTGGCCACCCGCTTCACATCTTCGGGCGTCACCTTGAAAAGCTTGACCATCTCGGCCTTGTAGGCCAACGGATCGCCAAACTCAACATTGTAGTTGTTGAGGAAGTCAGCCTTGCGGCCCGCAGCCTGAAGGCCGACGACGAGCTGGCTCTCCTGGGTGTTCTGCGCCTTGATGACTTCTTCGAGGGTCG
The DNA here is from genome assembly GCF_000242455.2 of Singulisphaera acidiphila DSM 18658. Taxonomy (GTDB): domain Bacteria; phylum Planctomycetota; class Planctomycetia; order Isosphaerales; family Isosphaeraceae; genus Singulisphaera; species Singulisphaera acidiphila. The sequence goes on along the minus strand of NC_019892.1, from coordinate 772,199 downwards.
GCCCTTCTTTCTTGAGCCGCTCGATCTCGGCATCGGCGAGCTTGACCAGACTGTCGAGCGACTGGCCGCGCTGGGCGTAGATCGTGACGGTGAACTCGCCGGCTAGGGCACTCGCCGGATGGCCCGCCTCGACGTGAGCGGCGAGTTGGCGATCGTACATCAAGGCGCGGAAGAGCCGGTTCTCTTTGTCGATCCCACCGAGGACCAGCGAGAGGACGTCGAGCGCCTGCTCGTCGGCATCACCTCGCGGGCCGGTCGGCCAGACAAGCTCCACGCGCGGGAGCGAGACTCGGTCCGTCATCTCGATATGCTTCGCTTCGGAGAGGACGGGAACGTTTGGCTTGAGCTTGGCGACCTGGGGGCCACGGGGCAGGGGGCCGAAGTATTTGGCGACCAGCCGCTTGGTCTCGGCCGGGTCGAAATCACCCGCGATGCAAAGGCTGGCGTTGTTCGGGCTGTAATAGGTGCGGAAGAAGGTCGAGACATCGTCGAGGCTGGCCGCCGAGAGGTCGGCCATCGAGCCGATCACGCTGTGGTGATAGGGATGCTCGGGGGGATAAAGGGCTTCGAGCAGCGTTTCGGCCGTCTGGCCGTAAGGCACGTTATCGTACCGCTGCCGCCGCTCGTTCTTGACCACGTCGCGCTGGTTGTCGAGCTTCGCCTGAGTCAGGGCCGGCAGGAGGAAGCCCATGCGGTCGGCCTCGAGCCAGAGCGCCAGTTCGAGGGCGTTGCTCGGGACGTTCTCATAGTAGTTGGTCCGGTCAGTGCTGGTGCTGCCGTTGATCTGGGCTCCCACCTTCTCGATCGGCCCGAAGTATTCGTTGTCGTGGTTCTTCGACCCCTGAAACATCAGGTGCTCAAACAGGTGCGCAAACCCGGTGCGCCCCGCCTTCTCATTTTTCGAGCCGACCTTGTACCAGAGGTTCACCCCCACGACCGGCGTGGTGTGATCTTCGTGGAGAATGACCTCCAAGCCGTTGGGCAGCGTGTACTTATCGACCTTAAGCTGGGGAATCTGGGGCGTGCGGTCATCGCCGCGCGCCGGGGATCCGGCCGACCAGAACGTGGCCGACGCCGCCAGAAGGAAGGGAACGATGCCGCGTTTCATAGAGGTGCTCACTCCGTGAACTTGATTCGACGGTCCAAACTGGCTCCGTTCTAACCGGTCCCAGGGGGGGTCGTCCAGAGAGGGGAGGGGGGCCACCCAAGATCGAGAAGTCCGTAATCACCCGGCTTCGTCCCAAAAAGCGACGAGCGCGAAGCGACCTGGAGGGAACCGGCTCAAGCCCAGGGCGATTGCACCATAAATCATTTTCCAAACAGCACTTGTTCAAGATCAAAATATAGCAGCAGACATCGTCACACGGCTTGCCATTACGAATCGTCTCACTGATCGCCACACTGATCTGCTTCAAACCCTTCCAGCAGGCACGATCGGCCAGGCTCGCAAAGTGAGTTTCGATGGAAGCGGAGAGGTCATTGGCCACGAGAGGTCAATCCCGAGCAACATCGGCAGCACGCTCGCCGGATCCTGCGTTGGGGAGATTACGGGCCGCCAGGGATCAAGTGTCGCAGATTACCCATTCTAGCGCAATCGCCCTGGGATGCCGACCCCAGGAGCAGCGCAACGTAGGCGACGACCGCCATCAAGGTCCGGGTGCGGAGTTGCGGCCAAGGCCGGAGTCCTGGCCGGCGAGTCCTGCTATGGGTGAGCCCCATGACGGTCCCCAGCCAGGGAGCCCAGATCAGGTTCCAGACGAGCGCGAAGGGGAGGATCCCGTAGCCGACCTTGGCCACCCACCGCCATGACGAGCAGGCCGAACCCGAAGCCGCCATACCCCCACCGCGTTCGCCACCGAATCCGACGCGCCTCTTCCGGACAGCCTACCGGCGTTTCGACGGGCGAAGCTTCAGGCATCGAAATCCCCTGGATTCGTTGACATTACGAGAAAACCGACCGCACAGGACCAAATTCACTTAAATGCGTTCATTCCCTAATTTCATCCACTGCATCTTTCCCGTTCGCATCACTCCAACGCAACTCCGTTCCCCACTTGACCAGCCACGCCAAGAGCCCGCCTGCCAGCGCCGCCAGCAATTGCGGCAGGAGTCAGACCACAGCGACCACGGGCAGAGAATGCTGCAGGAACATGAGGTCACGAAAGACCAGATCAGCATAGCCGGCCCAAACGGCATAGATCCGATCGCCACCCAAAGACCCGAGATCGATGACGAACCGGGTCTTGCCCGTGACCGCATCCGTCACGACCCGGACCGAGCCGGTTGCCGCAGACAAATGAAAGCATCGCGGGCAAACCGGCCGTGAGAAACCCGGCCCAGAACGCCCGCCTCCTCCCCTGGGTCCGGACCAGGCGGAACAGGGCCACCTGCAACACCAGCGAGGTCGGCATGACACCCGTCATCAGCTTGTCGCCATAGACGGCAAGACGCCGAGCGGCCGGGGCCAACCTGCTCAATGCTCGGGAAACCTGGTCCGTCGAGAATCGGTCAATCACCTCGCGCTGGACCTGCCCCGCGACCGTCAGAGAGAGGTGTTAGGACCGAGCATCATCGCACGCCGATTCCCGCCTCACCAGGCCGGCCGCCTCCAGCTTGGCAGGTTGCCGGCTCGTGTTCGACATTATCGAGCCGCAGTACGTTAGCGAGGTCGCGTGCCTGGATGCCGGGGTTGCGGCCGATTTCCAGAATCGCATGCACGGCCGACGCGCAAGGCCCGTGTTGGCCATCGTCGGACGCATGAAACCGAGTTCGCGGACCAGTTGGCGGGAAACCTCCCACAATTCCTCGACCGAGAGCTCTTGGTATTGAGGTGGCGAGCAATCGGTTTATTTGTAGATGCAAGCCATAGCGAACATCAACCAAGAAAAATTTATTTGCCGCAATCCCAGTCTTTTCAAGCATTTAAGGCGTCACTCACGGCAAGCGCAGAGGAGTCCCGAGTTTTTTCCTTGCATCTCATTTCACAATCCCCCAAATTAGCCGTCGCGACCACATTTTCCAGACATTTACAACATCTTCACATAATTCGATGATCGTCATCAAAAAAATGACGATCTTGCGTCTGCTCGACTGACATCATCGGTCGCAAATTGCGTTCCTAAAATGCGATTTTCACAAGCTTATGGCTATATGCCTGAAAGCCGCGTTTGCGCTTCGGGCAGCCAGTGAATCACCTGAGGTCGACATCATGAGCCGTCGTTTCCCCCCCCTCGCTCGTCATCGTGCGCGCCCTGATCGACGGAATCGGCCCACCCAATCCTTCGTACCGCAAATACAATCGCTCGAAATCCGGCAACTCTTAACCAATCATCCTCCAGTGGCGTACAGGGCCAGCGCGCATAACTGTGCGACCTGGGTGGTCTGGCGCGACAGGCCTCGGCTCGATATCTTGGATATCGGTCCTCGTGATTGGCTTACTGCGCTCCGGCGTGCGGAGGCCGACACGGACCGATCCAAGGATGCCTCTCATGGCGAAGATCGTCGATGTCGGCTCGATCGGCTCTGATTTCGAATCCCTCTCCGACCCCCGACACACGCGCAATCGCAAGCATTTGATGGTCGATATCGCCGTCATCGCCGTCTGCGGCGTCATCTGCGGCTGTGATGGGCCCACCGCCATCCATCGCTGGGCCAAGAATCGCGCCTCCTGGCTGGCCGAGCATCTCGCCCTGCACAATGGCATCCCCTCGCGAGACTGCATCCGCCGCTTGCTCATGGCGCTGAAGCCCGAAGCCTTCCAACGCTGCTTCCAAGCCTGGATCTGTGACGCGATCCCGGCCGACCCCAAGAACCCCCGCCGACTCATCGCCATCGACGGCAAAGCCTGCCGCGGGTCGCACGACGAGGCCAACGGCCTTGGTGCCCTGCATATCGTCAGCGCCTGGGCCGGCGAAGAGGGCATTGCGCTGGGACAGGTGGCCACCGAGGCCAAGTCGAACGAGATCACGGCCATCCCGCAGCTCCTCGAGCAGATCGACCTGGCCGACACCCTCATCACGATCGACGCAATGGGCTGCCAGAAAGACATCGTCGAGCAGATCGTTACCGGCGGCGGCGATTGCGTCATCGCGGTCAAAGACAACCAGCCAAAGCTCGCGGCCGCGATCCAGGCGTTCTTCCTCGACCACCTGGAACGCGACCTGGAGGACCTGCGGTATCGCTGCCACGAGACCCGCGATGACGGCCACGGTCGCATCGACGAACGCTCCTATTATTTGGCCAAGGTGCCGCGAGATTTCGCGCCGGGCAAGGACTGGCCGTGGATCAAGGCAATCGGCTATGCCGCGCGGATTACGCAGTATGCCGACGGGACGGAGTCGGACGAGGTGCGTTACTATCTCAGCAGCCGCTATTTGAGCGGCAAGCGGTTTGGTGAAGCGGTGCGTGGCCACTGGGGCATCGAGTCGATGCATTGGGTGCTGGACGTGAACTTTCGCGAGGATGAGCACCGCACCCGCGAGCGGACTTTGGGGAACAACTTGAGTTGGCTGCGGCGGTTCGCCGTGACGCTCCTGAAGCGTCATCCCGACAAGGATAGCCTTCGCGGAAAGATGATGTCCTGCATGATCAATACGGACTACCTTACACAAGTTCTTTCACTACAGCGTGTTTGATATGCGCTGGCCCTGGCCTCACTGGGGAGATGGACGAGCCTAGATCCACTCAAATTCACCGCAGGCGACGCGAGTCTGTACCGTTATGTCGGAAACGGACCGATGAACGCAACTGATCCTTCGGGCCGAGGCATTGGAGATAATACTGGAGATAGCCTTTACCAGGGTGACTCGCCGGGCGATTGGATTTGGGGTCATCTCGGACCCGGCACATGGCCAGGGGGTACGATCACCGGTGGGCCACTGGTCATAGGAGGTCAGCCGATCAAAGGGAAACCCGGCCCGTCACTTGGAGGCCCGAAGGGGACGATGATTTCTCCAAAAACTTCGCCACTTTCGTCATGTTTGAGGAAAATGTTTCCAGAGATCTTGCCCAATCAGTTGTCTGCCCCGACCAACATGGGATGGCGCAAAACGGCACATTTTGGGACTTTTCTAGGGCGATGGGCTCCTTATGGTGGATGGTGTCTTACTGCTTTAGATGCAGTGAGCGGGCTGCTGAATCTCCCGTACATCTCGGAGGATTATACGCCCGAAGAATTGGATGCCATCGACAAGACACTTAGGTAATCCACCGTGAATTCTGGATAGAAGCACTCCTTCACATGGCTTGAGTCCTCGGAGCGTGCAAACCCTGCGCAATGATCGGTCACACCGTCCAGGAGCCGTCGGAGCGACGAAGGCATGGATGGTGTGATCTAAGCCAAGGGCTTGTCTAGTAGTCAACCTATGTTAAGGAAACCTAACGTGACGTACTATCGTCTGCCTGTTAATCTTTCTGTGACTCCAGAATATGTGCTCGCCGTTCTACGCGATTCGCACCGACAGCAATGCCAATTCGATCCGGAAGCGGATGCCCACATCGAACTGACTTTTGAAACCACGATCGACGAGTGGCGGGCCGCCTGTGATCTGCTCGAATGTCAGTACCTCGGACGGGGCCTCGACACCCAATGGAAGCTTGACCGTTCGAGCGAAGTCTGGTGCACCGTGCTAGAACCTGCGAAGGAGCGCACGCTTCGCGAACTTTGCGAATTCATCGCTCTAACGGCCCGGAGGCCAGTCATTGAACCCGTAATTGTTTTGGGGAGGAAGTGTCTCGCCGCCAGCGCTTTCTTTGTGATCCGCTCGATGTTGCGTAACGCGGGTGCGGACGTTGATTCCGTGACCCCATCAACTCCCCTCGACCAATATACCCGGCGTCATCTCGGTGTGTTTCTGGGTTCGATCTCGAAGCTGGCTCCCGGCGCATTGCCGAATGTAAAACTTGACACATCCTTGGATGACATGAGTAATGTTGGCTTAATGCTCGGCCTGTGCATAGCCTTTGCGGGGTGCTTTATCTCGGCTCTGACCGCAACCACAGGAGTGATTCTGGCTCTCGTCTCATGGGCAACGCCTTGGCTTGCTGCTCATTACCTGCCTCCCCCAAAAGCCCAGTTCGGCAGCCTCCGGACTTTCAGAGACTTAGCCATTCTCGTGGCTGATGGATCTCGACAATGGGAAGGAAGGGGGACATAGCGGAGTGGCATTAAGACAACAGTGGGACATTTGGTTTGCGTGCGAAATGAAGAAGCCAAATGGAGAACGAATGTCTAGCTTACGCGATTATTGATTCCGGTGTAGCCAAAAAAGCGTGCGATTCAAGCGGATAGGGGTCTTTGCATTCTGGATGAAGTAGGCCATTAGTTCTCCCCGCTTGCTCAGTGACGACGGTGGATTCCAATCAGGATCGTAACTCCTTCCAGTCATTCGGGGCAAAGTTGGACAGCCGTGAACGCTGCGATTCGCCAACATGGCGAATAGGCTCAGTCACACTACTTCCATCCATGCCACCATCTCGGAGCATGTTAGGAGCTGCACGACAATAAACTACCGAAAGTAGTCTTGTAGAAAATGTGAGGCACGGCAATTGTGCAGGGATGCCGGACACCAACCTGATCGAATGGATTCGTCACAAGTATCTCGCCATCGTCACCGACCTTGACGAACGCGGGCGACGGAGATGGGCCGCGGCCGAAGCGCGATCGCTTGGTCGTGGAGGCGTGACAACTGTTCTGCCACATCACCCGGAATTGGCAGGGCATTCCGCTGGAGACACTGGAGATCGTGGTGAGTCTGATCGGCTCCACGACAACGCAAGAGGGGCTGGAAGCAGGGCCAGCGCACACTAATTCGTTGATCCGACAATGACTTGCAACAGGAACTCCTCACTCCAGCCGCAACTCCGCCGCTTCATGGCTACGCTCTCGCGGCCGGGATGTTGCTTCAACAGCGAGAGGCTGAGGCGATTCAGCCACGCCATGTTCTCTCGGAGGCACTTCTCGCGGATCCGCGATTCGTCCTCGCGATAGGTCACATCCAGAGTCCAGTGGCAGCCGTTTTCAATGCCCCAGTGCGACCGAACGGCGCGGGCGAATCGCTGCACATCAATCGCCAGGCTGCTGATGTAGTAGCGGACCTCGTCCGTCACCTTGCCGTCGCGGACCGATTCGGAGACCGCAATACCGATCGATTTCAGCCCGTTCCACGACCTGAGCCCCGGTAGGTCTTGGGGCACGGGAAGTTGAATGTAGGTCCGCGTCTCCCGACGGCCATGCCCCGACTCCACGGTCTGATGCCGGCCGGCATCCACACCCGCGAAGTCGTCCTCCCACTGCTCCAGGATGTGGTTGATGACCACCTGATGCATCGTCCCCTGGTTCCCTTTCAAGGCCAGGACGTAATCCGCCTTCCCCTCGACGATTCGCTCGGCGATGGCCTTCTGCGTCCCCATCGCGTCGATCGTGATGATGGCCCCCTCGATGTCGACCTGCCTCAAGAGCTCGGGGATGGCCGTGATCTCGTTTGACTTCTCGGCGCAGGCCACCTGGCCCAGCGACAGGCCGTACTCGCTCGCCCAGACGCTCACGGAATGCAGGGCCCCCAGGCCGTTCTTGCGGTCGTGGCTCCGCCTCGCCGTCTTACCGTCCACGGCCAGGACCGGCTGCTCGATTCCGGTCTCCGCTTCCGCTGTCGCCCGCAAGGACCGCAGCCATCCGGCGAAGCATGACTGGAAGGCATCGGGCTTCAGCGCCATGAGGACACGACGGAAGACGTCCTTGCGTGGGATGCCGTTGGGCAAGTCCAGGACTCTGACGAGGAACGCCTCCTTCATGACAGCCCACCTGGCGATCGCGGTCGGGCCGGCGGCGCCGGCCAGGATAGCCATCAAGGCGATCGCAATGACGCTGGTCAGGGGATGCTGGAGATTGATCGAGGAGCGGGGGTCCTCCAACTCGTGGAAGTGGAGTACGATCTCATCCAGGTCGACGCGTCGTGGATCCGCCATCGTTCGCTCTCCATGCATAACCAGCCGGGGAGTAAGCATGGAGAATGATTTACAAAAATATCGGCCCGGGCGCAAGCCCTACAGGTCGCCAAAACTACCTATAAATGCGCGCTAGCCCTGGGGCTGGAAGTCCATGCGTGGCTGGATTCCGAAGCCTATGAAAAAGATCGCAAGGTCAGCGACCAGGAACTTTCGGAAGTGCGTATCAAGCGTAACAAATTTCATGGCGAATGGAACTATGAAGTCCACCCCCGACCTAAACCGTCAATTCGGTAGTTTATTGTCGTGCAACTCCTTAGATCCGTTAAGTTACCCCAGGGCTCAAAAATTCCAGGGTGTGAAGGTTACCCACACATCTCCCCAAATGGGGGGCCGACCCGGGCCGGTCGCACGCCCCCCTGCCACCCTTCGAGGTCGTCCGTCTCCAAGTTCTCGCCCCGTCCAGCCGTACCCACCACGTCTCGCCACGCCGCATCCTCACGCAGCACTTCGCTTCGCACCGCCACCACTCGCTCTCTCCTCACACCGATCCCACTCATTCTCTCCCCGCGTTGACGCATCGCACGATACCGGCCTGAGCCGTCCCCTGGCCAAGCGCCATGACGTGGGGCCTAACTCGCTGGAGGTGTGCCCACGCGCGTACGCACACCTACGCCGGGCTACGCCCCACACTCGCAAGCCGTTTAAATTGTGCAACATGTCTGGACGTTATTCTTGACAGATCCGTTCCAGGGAGTATCTTGGCGTGTCGGCTCGATCGACGGTGCTTGGCCTGTCCGGTGAGGACACGCCGTAGCCACGATCGGGACGAAAGCGGGCCGAGAGAGTGCTTGTAACACCCTCCCGGCCCTAGACAGAACCCCAGACATCAACTGGAGAACTGACCGATGGCCACTGTAGATCAGGTTCGCGACTGCGCACAGACCAATTCCCCGAATCCCGCCCGCAACACCTGCCGCCTGATCCTCCTGATCAACAGCCACACCTACCACACCAGCCCCCATCGCGACCGATGGCCCTTCGCCACGGTCAAGGCGTACTGGCTTCGCAAGGTCAGCGACGGGATGGAGTACCTCGTGGCCCAGACGCTCACGGGACTGACCTGCACCTGTCCGGCCTTCCAGATGTGTAAGCGTTCGAGATTCCCAGAGGGGGGGGGGGACCGCGATTGGCACTCCCGTCACTCCGCGCATCGGACCGCCCTTGGATCACTTCCGCTTGCGACGATCCGCTCGTTTTGCGTCGCGACGCCGTGCCCGTTCACGTGATTCCTCCAGGCGATGCGTCAGTACGTGTCCCGGATGGTTCCGAGCCCACCGATCGGGCAAGAGGTCCTCGACTCGTTCCGGGGCCACGCTCAGCGTCATCAGTACGTCCTTGACGTAGGCCCACGGCTCCAGGCGATGACGCTTCGCTCCTGCCATGATCGTGCTCAACACCGCCGCTCGCGGTCCCGCATCCACATTCCCCAGGAACAACCAATTCTTCCGGCCGATGGCTTGGTCGCGGAGGCGACGCTCCGCCACGTTGTTGTCGATCGTCAGCCGGCCGTCCTCGGTGTAGCGGCACAACGCCTTCCACTGATTCCGCGCATAGGTCAGAGCCTGGCCCAACGCCGATTTCGGCAGCGACTGGTCCGCAAGCCGATCGAGGTCCCCTCGAAGCCGTTCCAGGATCGGCACCGCTTCTTGCGCACGCAGGGCCTGTCTCGCCTCAACGGACAACCCTCGGACGCGATCCTCCACGTCGTATAACCGGCGGATCGCTTCCAGGATCAAACCCGCGTTCCCCGGCGACGACGACCGCGCATCGTAGAACTTGCGGCGGGCGTGCGCCCAACAAGCGACTTCGTGGATCGCCGAAGGCGACCCGAGATAGAGCCCGTCATATCCAGCATATGCGTCAGCCTGGAGATAACCCACGAAGCCGGCCAGGAACGTCGCCGGCCCGTCGCGTTTGCGACTCGCCGTATGGTCGTACACGTCGTAGGAATGATCCTCGTCCCCATGATAGAGCCAGAACCGTGTCGTCAGGCTCCCGGGAGCCTCGCCGCCCAGCGCCTTGACGGGGGTGTCATCGGTCCAGATCACCGGAGATTGGAGCACGAGTTGCTTTTGGAGGTCGTAGAGCGGCCCCATCAACTCGGCGGCCTTGCGGACCCAATCGCACAGCGTCGCACGCGGCAGGTGCAAACCGTAGCGAACCGCGATGCCCTCGAAGCGGTACAGGGTCAAGTGATCGATAAACTTGGAAATCAGCAATTGCGAAAGCAGGCCCGCTCCCGCGATGCACCCCGGGAGCGGTCGCTCCGGTCCGTCGGGGCTTTTCACTCCGTCGTGGCAGTGCGAGCACGCGTACTTGGGGAGGACGTGGACCCGAACCTCCAGGCGAGCCGGGATGAATTCGAGCTCACGCCGCTCGTCTTCGCCGATGCGTGCCTTGGACCGGCCGCAGCATGAGCAAGTCTTGTCCGCCTCGGGCACGTCATGTTCGATGCGGACGTGGGGCAGGCGGCTGAAATCCAGCGTCCGCGATGACCGGGACTTCCTCGGAGCGGCCGGCATCGGGGCCTCCGGTTCGGCCTCGGGAGCCACCTCGAGGTCCTCGCCGAACGCGAAGAGATGACCTTGTCCAGGATCGTCGCATCGTTCGCTGCGTCGCCCGTAGACATAGCGGCGGTACCGCTCCAACTCCTGGCGCAGGCGGTCGTTCTCTTGCGTCAACTCCTCATTGGCCCTGGTGGCTTGATCGAGTGCGGCGAGCAGGTCCTGGATCCGTTGCTGCCTCGCGTCGCCGGGAGGGGCCGCATCGCCGGAGACTGGCGGCGACGCGGGGCCGGATTGGGCATTTCGACCGAGAGGATTAATCATTAATTGGATTATCGCATACTTACCTCTGATTTCAAGTGGTTTTCCCGGGATTTTCCCTGTTTTTCTCAGTCCTCCGGTATCGTTTTCGTTGCTGGGCGTTCCCCAGGTCGATGCCGCCCAGGAGCATGGCGAGTTGGGCGGACCGGAGTTCGATCGGGGCGTCGGAGGAGGGCCGGAGGGGGACCTGGAACGAGCCGGCTTCGAGGCGATAGTACCAGATCGCCAGGCCATCGACATTCCAGTAGAGGATCTTGATGCGATCACGTCGGCGATTCAGGAAGAGGAAGAGATGGCCGGAGAGGAGTTCCTCCTGAGGGAAGGCTTGGCTGACGATTCCCGAGAGCCCGTCAAAGCTTTTTCTGAGGTCAACGGAGTCGGCGTGAAGGAGGATCCGCACGGTGTGTGGGACGCTCAACATGAGGCGTGCTCCATCCTCGCCGCGACGCGGGCGACGGTCTCGACGACCCGGCAGACGAGTTCACCGCCCGCGGCGATGGGCAGGAGGATTCGTCCGCCGTCGGGGAGTCGGATGGTGAGGAATTCAGGGGAATCGCCGGCTCGCGACTCGGGGGCGGCGGCGAGGATGACCGGCACGAATGCCGGTTCGCGAGCCGGAGCGGGGACAGGGCAAGGCGAATCCGAGGCGAGGCGTCGCTTCCAGGCGTGGAAAGACGCGGTTGAGATCCCTTGGCCTTGGCAGAACTGGCCGATGGTGAGACCGCTGTCGGACTGCTGTTGCAGTCGCCGACGCCAGAGGACTGGGAGGGCAGGATTGGCGGCACGTGGCATCGTCTGACTCCGGAGGACGAACAAAATGGTCCGTCTTCCAGGCTATCAGGCGGCACAAGACTGGCTATTTCGAACTCTTACACATGAGCAAGCGTCTGATGCAATCCCGTGAGGGGATGCCGTTGGGCAGGGCCAGATGCCGGGCCAGCCAGGACTCACGATTCTTGGCCCAGCGATGAATGGCGGTAGGGCCATCGCACCCGCAGATGACGGCGCAGACCGCGATGACAGCGATATCGACCATCAAGTGCTTACAATTGCGTGTGTGGCGGGAATCGGAGAGCGATTCGAAATAAGAGCCGATGGAGCCGACATCGACGGGCTTGGCCATGGGAGGCATCCTGGGATCGGTCGGTGTCGGCCTCCGCACACCCGGAGTGCAGTGAGCCGATTCACGAGGACCGATTCAAAGATAACGAGCCACGGCCTGTCGCGCCAGACTACTCAGGCCGCACAGTTATACACGCTGGCCCTGGATCGGGTCCCGATCTCTTCGCAGCCATCATGGCTGCTTTAGGCGGTGGAATCGATCTTTACGGGGAGATCGGTTATAGTTTCGTGGCTGGCGATTCCATGGGATTCTCCAGTCCTGGCACAGGAGTGATTAAGTATGTGCCCTGATATTGGTGGTGTCCTTAGCTCGTTGAACGATTGGGAAGCTCAACCGTTGCTACAGGGACCAGACATAATCTTGCTACAGGGACCAGACATAATCTGCTAGCCCGGCCCACATTGCAGGCGTTCGTTCCTGCCAATAGCCGTCACGACCGCGAAGCCGCAGGCTCGCGCCGGCCAGCAGAAGTTGTAGCGATACCGCGTGAAATACGGCATCGACTCATGAAGCTCTCAGTCCTGACTGAACCGATACGTCTGCCGCGATTGTTACGCGTTCTGGCCCTGCGCCGTTGCGTGTCGCTCCACGAACGACGTGTTGATCGTACGACTGCAGGCCGATGCCTACGTTGCGTCCGCTGCCAGCTGACTCCCCGGCACGACGGGCCGATGAACCGCCACGACGCGATTACTCTCTCGATCCTTCCGGACCGTCGCAGATGTCACACCCGAGTCGATACGGCGATCCGGCAGCAGCGGCCGGCGACCGGGCGGGGCCAGCCCTCTGGACTCGACCATCGGCTGGCTGAACGCCCCCTTGATGACCGTCTCATAGACTGGGTATTCATCGCTGGTCAAGAGCACCTGTGCCCATTCATCGGGGCGGTTCTTAGCCTCGGCGACAACCTCCTAGGCGCTCTCGGTAATCCGCACTCCGGGGACCAACCTCAGGACCGGCTTGTGCTCATGATTCAAAGGCGACCTAATCGCAGTAGTCCCTGGTGGTCGTCATTGGTCTTGGCGGGATCGTAGTTATTTCGTTTCTTGCCGATGCCCCCCCTGTCTTGCCCCGAAAGTTATGCTAGCTGCAGACGCAAGTGAAAACTAATTATTTTATAAATACATCTCTTTGTTAATTCAAAACCTAACATTTGATTTGCCTTCACGAATTAAGTGGCCACAAAAACAGACTGTTTTCCGCAAAACCATCCAATGCAAGGACTTAGATTGATTTTGGCCTGAAACTTCAGGCTATTGAGAGGGAATGAATGCGGACTCTCATGAGGACAAATGGTAAGCCCCACCTTCAACGAATCCTATTTGGCTGCCTGTCCCTGGCGTTGCTGGCGTTGCTGGCGTTGCTGTGGTTCGTCATGGCTCATCACAACAAAGATTTTACACAATTCGATATTAGTAAAAGCGAATATCTAAAAGATGTGTCTGAACCAATCACGTTAGTAAAATGTATTTCTTGGAGCGATGGCGGCAGCATGGGCTTGTCCTTCAGAGATTCTAGACAGGTCTTGAGGGCAGTTTGCCTGGAAAATGATCTGGACGGCAACAAAAGTTTGACATTTGGGAAGATGACTCCGAATAGGTATAAAGAAGTAACGATAGGAGGTAGTGAGGAGCGTGCATTCCTCGGCCTGTTACAACGTTGGCTTCGTCGAGACCTTGAAGCCCAAGAGTGGTTCAATAGGATGGAACGCTGGTCCCGATCCGACAAGCAGGCATCACTATTTACGGGTCACGAAACAGAGGAGCAACGAACCAAGGCGTGCGCCATCGGGATTATGGGAAGACTGCTCGAAAGAAACTGACCATTGTGCCGATGAGTATTCTCATTTGTGGCCTATGTTTCGCACCGCTCGCGTGGTTTTTGGGGATGACAAACGAGTCGAGGAGGATGGCACGAAGCAGTAATTGTTTTGTAAATTTTTCTTATATATCAGTTATGTTGTTTGATTATCACAACCGATACGGGCACTTTCCGCCGGCCTATGTCGCCGACCGGAACGGCAAGCCAATGCACAGTTGGCGTGTCTTGTTGCTGGAATTCACCGATACCTCACTCTACAACGCATACAACTTCAACGAGCCGTGGGACGGGCCGAACAATCGCAAGCTCGCGGATAAAATGCCTTCCTTCTACGCCTGTCCGAACGACCACGACATCCGAAGCACACCCACGACGTCAACTAGCTATGTGGTAGTGGTTGGGCCGGGGACAGCGTTTCCCGACAATAGGCCGGCTGCAATGACTGATGTTTGCGACCCTTCCGATCAGACCATACTGATTGCCGAAATGGTGAACTCCGGAATCAACTGGATGGAACCCCGTGACCTGGATATGAACCGCATGAGCTTCATGCTCAACGACACGTCACGGCCAAGTATTTCCAGCAACGATCCTGGCGGCCCCGGGGTCGTTTTCGTGGACGGGAAGAAAAAGCGGCTCGCCCAGGATCTGACACGGGACGCTTTGAGGGCGATGATCACAATCGACGGCGGAGCTATCGAAGGGCCGAAATCATTTCCATGACTATCGATCAAATTCTGATTCGCTGAATTTCGTTGAGCGTGATTTGGTCGTTTGAGTGGCAGGGCGATTGCGCCACAATGGGTAATCTGCAACATTTGATCCATGGCGACCCGTAATCTCCCCAGGGCGATTGCACCACAAATCATGTCCTAAACAGCACTTGTTCAAGATCAAAATATAGTAGCAGACATCGTCACACGGCTTGCCATTACGAATCGTCTCACTGATCGCCACACCGATCTGCTTCAAACCCTTCCAGCGGACCCGATCGGTCAGGCTCGCAAAGTGAGTTTCGATGGAAGCGGAGAGGTCATTGGCCACGAGAGGTCAATCCCGAGCAACATCGGCAGCACGCTCGCCGGATCCTGCGTTGGGGAGATTACGGGCCGCCAGGGATCAAGTGTCGCAGATTACCCATTCTAGCGCAATCGCCCCTGGGCTCAAGCCCCCTCGCCGCACGCCACCGGGTGACGGCCAAAGGCCGTCTCCAGATTGTTCGAAGGCAAAGGGGCAACCCGGTCTTTGAGACGGTTGATCGGCCCTTCGAAGAACCGCCAGGACGCCGCCGCCAGGCCGATGGTCAACGCCAGCTCGCCGTAGGGACGAGGGATGAGGAAGCCGTAAGGGATCTCGTTCACCCAGTGGCCAAGCAGGATCGGGTAGTGAAAGGCATACAGCCCGTAGCTGATCCGCCCGAGGTAGGCGAGCGGAGCCCAGGAAAGTGGCCCGATGATCCAACGATCGGTGCTACGCCAGGCGCCGAAGACAACAAGGGCCGAGCCGCTCCCGAACAGCGACACCGACCAAAGTTCATGAGGACCAGGCGGCCGGGTGGTCTGGTGCAGGTTCCAGGCAAGGACCAGGAACGCAGCCCCCGCAAGGATGCACAACTTCCCCTGGTGCCTCCCTGGCTGAGTACGAAGATCGATCAATCCCGCAACACAGCCCCACAGCAGATCCTCGCCGCAATAGGGCAACAAAATCCTGGCATGCGGCATGAACATCCGCGCATGCGCGTAAGCCTGGAAGGCCTTGGAACCCGCGATCAAAATAAACAAGAGGGCAAATCGATGGCGTGCCGGTGTGAACAAAAGTAGCAGCGGGTAGAGCAAATAGAATTGCTCTTCCACACAGAGCGTCCAGAAATGGCCCAGCAGTAAGTCCAAGCTACGGTCGAAATAGCCCCTGACGTTCACCAGATAAAGTACATGCCAAATTTTATGATCCAGATGCTGGGTCAGGGCGACCCATGCGACCAGGGCATAGTAGAGGGGAAAGATCCGGAGCGTCCGCCGAAGGTAAAACCGCTTCAGGTCCGCCCCAATGACGCCCGTCTCACCCCGGACCAGAATGCGTGTGATCAAAAATCCGGAGAGGGCAAAGAAGAACTGAACGCCGGCCCAGCCCCAAGGCAGGTACTGCTCCTTGACATGATAGATGAAGACGGCAAGAAAGGCGAAGAACCGAAGGCCATCGAGCTGCGGCCTGTGAGACATGGGACGACGCCTTCTTCAATCGAGGGAACAAGATCGCTGGCAGCCTTGAAAAAAGGATATCGCCAAGGGCAAGGTCCTGCCACCCTCCTTCCCCTACATCTGGGGGACTCGAGATCAAGCCTCGCGATCACAAGTGGAGTGGATCCGACGGAGTTCAGCGGTCTCGTTCCGGAAATTTCGCACCATGCACAAAATGCACTTATATTTGCAATTCTCAACAATCTGCCGGGTGCCATGCGGTTCCGCACTCGGACCCCGTGGCACCCAGCAGCATAGGTTTGGCTGTGGCAACTGACAAGAGAACCGCGACCAACAGCTCAGCGCAAGGCCGCCGGGACGCCCTCCGGCTTGAGCCGGGCTCCGTTGATCCAGTCGAGCAGCGTCTGGTATTCGGGCGAGGTCTTCGCCTCGAACCGGACACCGCCGGAATGGGCCTGCTTGGTCGGGTCGTTCTGGGCCTCGGCCTCCTCGGCGGCCTCCCAGGTCGGCTTGGCGAGCAAGAGGCTATCGGCCGGGTTCGGGAGGTTGACGACCCGAAGCGCGGCCCGGAAATTGGCACGCACCGCCTGGGGCGACCACTTGCCGTCCTTGCCGGGCGCGACCATTTTGAGGATGGTGTGCGAGCGATGACAGCCCATGCAACTCTGCCCATCCTCACCCGTTGCGGTGAAGATCGGCAGGACCTTGGCCTCGAAGTAGGCCAGGTCGAGCAAGTCGGCCGAGGCCCCCGCGCCGCTCGATCGGCCGCCCGACTTCAGGAGCGCCGAGGCGATCTCCTTCTGACGCTGGTTGTCGGTGCCCGTCAGCTCGCGCAGGCTCTCTTCGATCGCCGGGTTGGCCACCAGCTTCGGGTGCGTCTGAATCACCTGGAGCGCCTTCTCACGGACCCCGCTGTTCTCGTCGACCACGCCGTTGCTGATCACTCCAATGAGGCGGAGGTCGGAGACCTCCGCAGTCTTGGGCGCGACCGAGTTGAGCAGGCCGACCCGATGCTCGGGCGCCGGATCTTCCAGGGCCTTGCGCAAGGCGGAGTCGGCCGCCTTGACCTTGGAGTCGAGCACGAGCCGGATCGCCGCCACCCGCGCGTCGACGTCGGGGTCGGCCAAGGCATCGGCCACCTGGCTACGGACGGAGCGGTCCGCAAGTCGTTTGGGGAACGCCGGCAGGGCCTTGAGGGCGGCCGCGCGAACGGTGGGGGCTTTGTCGTCCAGACGGTCCACGACGGCCGCCGACCGATCCGCCCCAGCCACGGGGCCGAGCCGGCTCAGAATGGCCAGCGCGGCGGCTTGCGCCTGAGGAGTCTGATTCTCCAAAAGATCATCAAGCAATTCAATCAGTTGCGCATCGGCCTGGCCCGGCTTGACCTTGAGCGGGAACTTCTCGGCCATCGTGCCGGCCCACTCACGGACTGCGGTATCGACGTCCCCTTGCCGGGCCGTCACGGCCAGGGCCAGGGCCGGGTTGCGGTCGTCCCGAAGCGCCACCAGGGCCTGGAGCGCCAGGCGTCGGATCGTGGGATCCGGATCGGCCATCTGGCCGATAAGGGCCGCCGAGACCCGGGCCTGGGCGTCGCCGTAGACGAGCAACGGCTCCAGGTCGTTGCCGATCCGACCGCCGAGCACAGGGCGCTCGTGGAACTCGGAGATCGCGCGGAGAACCCCCTCGCGCTGGAGGGCATTGCCGTGCTCGAGCACCGCAACGTACTTGTCCCCCAGGCGGTTGGACGTCGCGTGCTGCGCCTCGGTGGCGGCGTCGCGCCGCTCCTCGGTCGCCAGCGAGGGGACCCAGTTGGTGTAAAGGTAACGGATATTCTCATCACCAATAATGTAGAGAGCTTCGATCAGATTACGGCGCACCCACGGATGCTTCGGCTCGCTGAGTCGGGCGATGAGTTGATCCTCGATCCGGTTGCGCAAGGCCGAGTCGGCACGCCAGTACCACCAGCGCCAGGCCCCCTTGATCGCCTGCAACTGGACCACCGGGTCGGAGTCGTCGAGCCGCTCGAGCAACGCATCGGCCAGCGAAAGCTCCTGAGAAAGGTCGCGGAAGTGGGCCGCGAAGACGCGAGTGGCCCCACGTCGGGTCCGATCGTCGGAGGCCCCGAGCGCCTCTTTCAAGACGGAAACGAACCGGGTCTGCGCGGCGGTCTCACCCGGCTTTTGGTTCGCGTTCAGGCGGTTGCCGATCGCGCGGAGGGCCTCGGCCGAGGCTCGTTGCACCGCTTTGCTCTCGTCGCCGAGGCGACCGACCAGCCCCGCGAGGGCCGACTCATCGCCAACCCGCCCCAGGGTCTCACAAGCCGCGAGCCGGACCAAGGGGCGGTCATCGCCAAGCAGAGCGAACAAGGCCTCGCGAACCGCAGAGGTAGGAGGTTCCCAGATGCATTCGAGGTCGCGAAGCACGCGTGAAGCCGAGTCGACGCGAAGCGTCTCGGGCTGAGGACCGAGGGGGCCATTCCATCCCTTGTTGGTGCCGTCCCTTGGATAAATCCTCGAGAGCGAGAGCAGGGCCCACTGGGTCTCGCGGAACGGGGTCTGAAACTGCTCATAAGGGCTGATGTCGAGCCAGCCGCCAAAGTTCTTCTGCCGGAGCAGGAGCGCGACGACCCCCTTGCGGACGGCCGGGTGATCGACGGGCAAACCGGCCAGCGAGAGGGCGTACAGGCTCTCGCCGGTCTGCATCTCGGTGATCGCGTACTTGGGGTCGAACTTCACCGACCAGTGACCGTTGTCGCGCTGAAGGGCGAGGAGCCGGTCGACGTTCACCTTGATCTTGTCGGCGAACTTCACGGGATCGACCAGGCAGAGGCCGATCGTCTGGGCGGCGAGGTCGCGCGTGTTCGCCGGCTCGCCCGTCGGGAGAAAGGTCGCGACGAGGTCACGGGTCTTGGCATAGCGAGCGTCACCGGTGCGGCGATAGATCTCGTCGAGCTGCCGCCAGCTATCGGTGGCAACCTTGTAGCGGCTCACCGGGTTGTTCCCGTTCGACTCGTCGGGGGGAAGCTCCTTGCGGTCGTCGTAGTAGAGCTTGAGGAACTCGGCGATCCCCTTGTGCGTATTGTCGCGCGGGGGGCCGGCGATCAGGTTTTCCGAATCCATCACGATCGTTGAGAGCCGTCCCAGCACGTTCGCGGGGGCGGGGATCATGCGTGCCCAGAGCGCCTCGGGATGACCATGGAACGGAACCGGGTTATTCGAGAGCCGATCGAGCAGAAACCGGAGCGCAAACGGCTGTTCGATCTTGTATCCGGACCGCACCGCTCCCATCGCCGCCTGCGTCGTGAAGTGGGTCGGGTGGCAAGCGATGCAGGTCGACGTCTCGTGGTGAGCGTTGGCGACCCGATCCATCGGGTGCCCCTTGCGCGGGGTGTTGGCGTGCCAGCTATCGCCCGCCAGGAGTTGGAAGTCGAGGGCGGTCTGCACCGCTTTGCGGGCCGACTCGGCGACTTTCTCAGGATCGCCAGCGTCCTTCTCGTCGAGATAAGGGGGGACGTCGAACAGCTTGGTCCGAAGCCGGTAGTCGGGCTGGCAGGCGTCGACCATCACGTAATACGTTCCCCGGGTCAGCAGCCGGGTGGTGAACTTGTTCGCCCCGGGACGCGGTGGCTTCTCGCGCTGGAGGCTCTGCGGGTCGATCCCCGTCGTGTACTCAACCGGTTTCCCCTCCTTGAGCCGGTAGATCCGCACGTCGGGGGGGACGTCCCGATCGATGAAGTCGAGGGCGAAGAAGGCGAGTTGGGGGGTGTCGGACGAGAACGTGAAGGTGAACCAGTCCGGGCCGATGGCATTCTCAGCCTCGGTCGGCTGCTCGCCGAGCGGGAAATAGGGGCGATCGTCGGCCAGGCCGTGGACCGTCTGGCCGAGGACCAACGGGTTGGCCTGCTCAGGCCGGTCGTTGGGCTCAGCCTCAAAGCTCGCCCCGTCCTCGGCCGACTCGCCCAGGTCGGCGACCCGAACCACAAAGGGGACCGGCGTCTTGACCGCCTCGGAAGCCTCGATCGTGACCAGGGCAGGGGTCTGCCTGGGCTGGAGGATCGTCCAGACGACATCAGGATCGCCCAGATGGAGCGTCTTATTCAGAGTGCTCTCGCCGAGGGCCACCTTCACCGCAATCGGCGAGGCGGGGCTCAAACGGCCCGGCTGCGTCAGCGCGATCGCGACCGAGAGCGTCCGAGCGACCGGCGCTGCGGGGATCTCGACCGAGGCCGGCCGGCCCGCTTGCACGTTGGCCTCGAGGTTGGGCAGCCGCCCTGGATCGGCCCCCAAGACTACCGCGACCCAGCAGGCGAGATTCACAAGCATCGTAGACAGCTCCTTCGGAGAACTTACGACCCGATTCTATAGAATACTCGGATTTCCTCCCCGACTCAATCGCGTGGTCTGTGTTCGGTGTTTCGCGTTCAAAAAGGTGGCCAGGGGGGATCGGACGGATCAGAACTGGCGCACCTGGTCTTTGAGATCGTCGATCTGCCGGCTCAACTGGTCGAGCCTTGTGATGAGTTCCTTGTGGTGGAAGTCAGCCTGCCTCGGGTTCTTGCCCTCGACGGAGAACGAGCCGCCGGGTTCGAGCACGCACCGATCGACCTCGTCCAGGCTGGTGAAACTCTGGCGGTGGAGGATCGTCATCAGCTCGGACTCGGTCACGAGTTCCCTGGCGAGCGCGTCGCGCACCAGCTTTCCGTTCTCGATGAGGACGGTCGGTTCCCCTTGGATGATCTGATCGAGCCGGCGATGCCCGAAGAGGAAGCGGACGACCATGTAGTTGACCAAGAGTAGCGCCAGGGCACCGAGCAGGCCGCCGGCCACCGAGTTGTCATTGCCGATGATGGCGTTCTGCACCGTGTTGGAGAGCGAGATCAAGACGACGAAGTCGAACGGGTTGAGCTGCGCCAGCTCACGCTTGCCGAAGACCCGGAGGCCGACGACCAGGAAGACATAGACGAAGACGGGCCGAAGCATTTTCTCGGCCAGGGAAATATCCGTCAACCACCACATGTTGCGCCAGAGATCTTGCGACCAGAGCCAGTGAAATGACATACAAAAGCATCCCGATCCAAAGGGTGAAGACGCGAAAGGTGGCCACCGCCCGGCTGCGTCGATGCCGGATTGAGGGTACACGTCGGGCCGTTGGCCGTCGAGTTCGCCGTTCCCCCGCAAATTCACCGTCGGAACGATACCCATGAACGGGGACAAGAGATAGAATATCAATGCGACGGGCAGCGAGAGCATGCATAAGGGGATCACGCTCGCCATTCAGGAGGACATCATGATTCGCTCAATCGGCTACCTGGCAATGTTCGTGCTCGCGGGTTCGCCCCTCTGGGCGGGCGAGTTAGACGCCGAGTATGGGGCAAAGACGCCGATCCAATCCCCGGCCGTCACGCTCGCAAGCGGGGCGTTGGTTCCTCATCACGTCGACAAGCCGGACATGGTCAGCAAAGGGAGCGAACTCGACTCCGAGCGGGCTATCCAAGCCTGGAGACATTTCGGCGGCTTTGGACGCGGCTTTGGCTTCGGAGGTTGGAACCGAGGCTTCGGCTTTGGCGGCTGGAACCGGGGCTTTGGCTTCGGAGGTTGGAATCGAGGTTTCGGATACGGGGGTTGGAACCGAGGCTTTGGCTTCGGAGGATACGGGCTCGGATACGGCCTGGGCTACGGCGGGTACGGGCTCGGCTATGGTGGTTTTGGCTACAGCTATCTGCCTGTCACTTACTATTCGACCCCTTACCTGAGCTACGGCGGATTCGGCTACGGCATGGGGTGCTGGTAAGGATTTCGATCGCAGGGCGATTGCGAAATCAAATCGACGGCCTGGCCCCCGCGCCGGAGATTCTCGATGCAATGGAGAGCGATCGCCTGCCTGCTCCTTCTCGTCGCGTTCGGCCGGTCGGGGCGAGCGCAATCCGACCGGCTCGACGCAGGGGGCTCGTCCCCAGGCAATCGACCCATTGTGGCGCGGATGGCCGACGTCCAGGCCGTCCGAAAGCGGCTGGGGCTGACGGCGGAGTACGCAGGGATCGCCGGTCTCGAGTCCGTGAAGGTGGCCGTGCTGGATTACGGCTTCGCCGGCCTCGGCCAAGGGCGTCCCTATCTCCCGGCCAGCGCCGAGGTCGTTGAGCATTACGACCCGGACTTCGTCCGTCGCTTCGGCCTGGGCGACCCGGACTTCCGCACCCCCTTCGACCCCATGAACCGGCACGGCCGGGTCATGGCCCAGATCCTCTGGTCAGTCACCGGCTCGCATCCCAGCGGGCCCAAGTTCTACCTCCTCAACGCCAGTGGGCCCACCATGTTGCGGCGGGCGGTCCGGTTCGCGATCGAGCACAAGGTGGATCTGATCCTGTTCAGCGGCTCGTTTGAAGGAGGCGGCAACGGCGACGGCCGCGGGCCGATCAACCGGGTCGTCGCCGAGGCGACCGCCGCGGGCATCCTCTGGATCAACGCCGCAGGCAACTCCGGGCGCAAGGTCTACAACGGGCCGGTGCGCGTGCTCAAAGACGGCTATCTCCGGCTTCGCGACGGGTCGGACGTGGCCGCGTTGAGGTTCCGCAACCGCGTCGATGAGAACAGGGTCAGCGTGACCCTCACCTGGAACGACTACCGCGAGGAGGAGGACGCGGGGACCGACAAGGACCTCGACCTCTACGTCGAAGACCCGGCCGGCCGACCCGTCGGGGCAGGGGAGAAGCGGCAAGTCTCCGGATCTCACGTTCCCGGCCCGGACGAGAGCCGCAACCCGCGTGAGCGCGTGGTTCTGGCCGCCCTTCCCGCCAGCCCCGAGGTTCTCTCCGACCCCGACTACTGCTACCGGATCCGGATCCGGGCGAAACAAGGTCGGTTCCTCCCGACCGATCGCCTCCGCGTCCTGGTGACCGCGAGCCGCGAGTCCTACATCCCCCCGGGCGGCGACACCCCACGCGAGGCACTCGAGTTCCTCGACGCCACCGGCGAAGGCGAGCTCTATCCACCGGCCGACAATCCCCTCGTCCTCACCGTCGGCGATTCCGACGCGTCCTCCTCGATCGGCCCGACCGCCGACCGTCGGGTCAAGCCGGACGTCATCCTGGCCGACTCGCGTGCCTTCTTCACCGATGGCGAAGTCTCGGCCGGCTCATCGAATGCCGCCGCCTACGTCGCTGGCGTCGTCACCGTGCTCAAAGCCGCCGCCCCCACGCTCCGCCCGAGCCACCTGCTCCGGATCGCCCAGCAAGGACCGGCCGTTCCCTCCTCCGCCCTCCAGGGCCGGCCCCCCCGCCCGGCGAACTCGCCCACGCCCGGATTCCACTACTGGCAGACCCCGTCCCGAGCCAAGCTCGCGGAGTTGGTACAAGGCGGACGCTAGGAGCGTACCATCTGGGCTGAAGGTGGCATCCTTGACGAAGCGGCCGTGCCTGAGGACAGGCGCGTTGTCGGCAGGCCTGAGTTTCCGCCCCGTCCTCGCTGCCGTTGGCGTAGCTATTCTTCCGCGCAATCACAGCCGGGCGGATTTGACGCTCACCGTGATTGTTGTCGAACGGGACTTCGGCATGGTCCAGGAACGTGAACAATTCGGAGGCATGCCGCCGCAGTCGCTTCACCAGTCGACGGGCGTGGCGTTGTTCCCACGACTGCGCCAGCAGTTCGCGCAATCGCACGTCCAACCGCTGCCGCCGCGAGGCGAACGACTTCGCCGGCAGTTCCTTCCGACGCTTGCTCAGGCGGATCGAGTCGCGGATCAGCCGCTTCAGTTGCTTGGAGAACGCCGGCCAGTCGCCCCCGGGTTTGTGGTAATGTTGGGTCCGCTTCAGGTCACGCAGCAGGTGGGGCAGGCACTTCTGTTTCCGCGTGCAGACGACCGCGTTGTAGGCGCCCCAGAAGTCAGTCACCAACACGCCGGCAAATTCTTTCTTGAAGAACCGTTTCAACGCCGGACTGCCACGCCGCCGGTCGATCATGTAATCTCATCAGCTCGTAATGCTCGGCCAGGGCGTCGGGGGCGTAGTCCGTGTGCGTCCGGCGGACCACGTCCCCCTTGGCGACCGACCTCGGGACCCCGGCCACTGTGGGAAACGTCGGTCGGAACCTCGCGCGGCGTGGTGATCCGGCCCGACGGGCGCGACGGACTTTCGAGCCCGCGTTGCGCCTGGCCCAAACACCTCAGTGGGAAACTCGCCGCGTCTAGATCGCCGGTCCATGGCAGGGGGAGTCGTCAGCTCGGGACGGGCTTCGATGACGCCGGGCCTGCTCGCGGATGTCTCGGCATTGCGCTCGATCTTCGGGGGGGACAAACGGGGACGTTCGAGTTATCATGCGATCCAGCATGTCCCCATGTCTCCGCCCGCCACGACTCTGTCCAAATCGACGCTAGATGCCGATGACCCTGAACCTCGGAAGGAGTCTCAGATGAAGTTGCGACACCTCGCGGCGTGGTTTTCTGGAGTGGCCCTCCTCGGGACAGGGGCAACGTTCCTGGGGGCCCAGCCGCCTCAGCCCCAGCGCGTAGCCCCAGCGCGGACAGAACGGGATAAGCTCCGCGCCGAGATCGTCGAGCTCCGAACCGAATCCGAGATGCTCCGGTTCGATTACGAACTTGCGCGCGACATCGTGCTGGAGGAGCGGAAGATGAGCAGATCGATGAAGATGGCCGGACAGCTCATGGGAGCTGTGGGCGACCTCCAGGTCACGATCAACGAATCGCAAGTGGAGCAGCCCGGTTTAGCTCCGGAGCAGGACCGGAAAAAAGCAACCGAGATAGCGAAAGCTGCGGAGCAAGAGAAAAGGAAGGCTGCCCAGGCTGCGGCACTGGAGAACCGCAAAGCAGTGGAAGAGATGGCGAAGGAGGAAGCGGCGTTCATTGCCGAACAAAAGAAGGATCTCACCCGCCGGTTCGCGTTGTTGGCGGAGAAGCGGCTGGACCTTGAGGACGCTGAGCGGAGGTACCGCGAGAACTCTCGTTGAGTCATCAGCTCGGGGAGTCCCCGGCAAGGGAATCCTTCGCGGTCGCCGGAGGCTCGGCGGCCCGCGTGCCGTGCTGAACGCTCTGGAGAGGCTGGCGGGCAGCTACGGGCGAGATTGCGAGCACCTGAAGGCGGACATCGCGGTCAAGCAGGGTCAACTCGGCGATTACGAGGCCCGGTTGGGCAAGCCGTTCGCGCACACGGCCTACATGGACGAACTGGCGAACTTGCGCGACCAGTTAGAGATCAGAATTAACGCTGGGTTGGCTGGCGAGAGGGAGCTGGGGCATGCTGACCGAGGAGAATGAGACCGGGGCTTGTCCACATTCGTCTTCGCTGGAGACGAGTTGAACGAGGTCCCCGAGTCTCATCGTGGCCTCATCACGCCGGCTCTCGTAGAAGTCTTCAAAGCCCCCCCGCCTACTTTCTCGATGTCGCCAGCAGGTGCCCGTTCCCGAAGATGTCCGCCTGGCTTCGCGCCCTCGTCGATGACGGGGCCTGGGCCCTCGGACTCCACCACAGCTTCCGAGGAGACTGGAACGCGGCGGCCTTCTGCTGGTGGTCCGACGCCGTCGCGAGTGCCGAGATCATCCCTCCGGCCCGTCTCACATCGGGCAACTTGCCCCCCGCGCTGGCGAAGTATTACCGGCTGGTCGATTCGGTCAGTTGGATGCCCTTCGGCTGCGCGGGTGGTCTGTACGGGCGCGCGGGCCATGACCCGCTGACCTCCTTCCACGAGATGTACCATGGGTGCCGGGCAGGACTTGACCCGGAAGCGACGTATGTCTTCGGCTCTGCTGCGGGCGGCGACAAGCTCATCTATACCGAGGATGGTCGGGGGGGATGGATGAGCGTCGAGAGCGGGCGGATCCGCTTCCTGGGGACGATCGAGGAGACCATCGACTGGGTATATGGGGAGCTGTTGGCGAATCGGTCTCCCGATCTCGATTACGGTTGGCTGATGGCCGGCTCCTAACAATCTCGACTCTGCCGGTGACGCGTAATCTCTGGACAACAGGTCACTGTCTGCCATTCAGGGGGTGGATCGAGCCCGGCGGGCAGCCAATGGCGGGCGGCGACGAACTCACCGCCGGCTTGGGATCCGGTTCAGATTCCGATTCGTCGCCGTCGATCAGCGCATAGTCCCCAGCCAGCGGGATTCTGCCGCGTGCCTGGCAGCGGGGGCACCGGAAACGTTGGCCGGCGAGCTTCTCATTGACGTTGAGCTAATGCTGACACGTCTGGTATTGGAAGTTGATCATGACGTCACTCCCCGGCGCCGAACGTCGTGCCCGGGAGACGCGCAGCCCTGTCTCGGGTGGCCCACATGTCAAACGAGTGATCAATTTCCTGGCACTACCTCGGCAAACGGAAGCCGGCGGTCGACCTGCTGACCATCTTGTCCCCCCCCCATGGCAGATGGTCTACCAACCAACATACCCGCCGCCGGTTCCTTATCCTGATCCTCCATAGTACTGCCTCGGTATTCGCCAATTTCATCCCAAATTCACGCCATGCTCATAATATGGCTTCTTTCTTGACTAGGCTGTGTTTGGCAAAAGGCGAAACAGGGCTTTCTCCATGATTGCGACCAACCACATGGCGACGTAGTTAACCGCCAATTTCTCGTAGCGGGTGCCTAACCGGCGGTACTCCTTGAACCAGCCCACCACCCGCTCGATGATATTCCGCCGCTTGTATGTGGCCTTGTCGAACTTCTCATCCCGAGGCTGGTCCTTGCGCGTCGGGATCACCGCCTCGACTCGTCGCCTCCGGCACCAGCGCCGGATCCGCCGATAGCTATACCCCTTGTCGCCTGCCAGCCGCCGCGGCCAGCGACGCTGGCCCCGACGGCGACGGAACAGGCGTCGGGCCATCGTCGGCTCGAAAGCCACGCTGTCGTGCCTCTGTCCGGCCGTGACGTGGATACCGACCACGCTCCCATGGCTATCACACACGAGGTGGATCTTGGTGCCGAACCCGCCTCGCGAACGCCCCAACGCATGGTCCGGCGGTTCCTCCATTTGCGTCTCTTGAGTAAGCGCTCGAGATTCCCAGAGGGGGGGGGACCGCGATTGGCACTCCCGTCACTCCGCGCATCGGACCGCCCTTGGATCACTTCCGCTTGCGACGATCCGCTCGTTTTGCGTCGCGACGCCGTGCCCGTTCACGTGATTCCTCCAGGCGATGCGTCAGTACGTGTCCCGGATGGTTCCGAGCCCACCGATCGGGCAAGAGGTCCTCGACTCGTTCCGGGGCCACGCTCAGCGTCATCAGTACGTCCTTGACGTAGGCCCACGGCTCCAGGCGATGACGCTTCGCTCCTGCCATGATCGTGCTCAACACCGCCGCTCGCGGTCCCGCATCCACATTCCCCAGGAACAACCAATTCTTCCGGCCGATGGCTTGGTCGCGGAGGCGACGCTCCGCCACGTTGTTGTCGATCGTCAGCCGGCCGTCCTCGGTGTAGCGGCACAACGCCTTCCACTGATTCCGCGCATAGGTCAGAGCCTGGCCCAACGCCGATTTCGGCAGCGACTGGTCCGCAAGCCGATCGAGGTCCCCTCGAAGCCGTTCCAGGATCGGCACCGCTTCTTGCGCACGCAGGGCCTGTCTCGCCTCAACGGACAACCCTCGGACGCGATCCTCCACGTCGTATAACCGGCGGATCGCTTCCAGGATCAAACCCGCGTTCCCC
This sequence comes from Singulisphaera acidiphila DSM 18658, assembly GCF_000242455.2. Classification (GTDB taxonomy): domain Bacteria; phylum Planctomycetota; class Planctomycetia; order Isosphaerales; family Isosphaeraceae; genus Singulisphaera; species Singulisphaera acidiphila. The sequence continues at coordinate 744,571 of NC_019892.1, read as the reverse complement.
GGCGACGACGACCGCGCATCGTAGAACTTGCGGCGGGCGTGCGCCCAACAAGCGACTTCGTGGATCGCCGAAGGCGACCCGAGATAGAGCCCGTCATATCCAGCATATGCGTCAGCCTGGAGATAACCCACGAAGCCGGCCAGGAACGTCGCCGGCCCGTCGCGTTTGCGACTCGCCGTATGGTCGTACACGTCGTAGGAATGATCCTCGTCCCCATGATAGAGCCAGAACCGTGTCGTCAGGCTCCCGGGAGCCTCGCCGCCCAGCGCCTTGACGGGGGTGTCATCGGTCCAGATCACCGGAGATTGGAGCACGAGTTGCTTTTGGAGGTCGTAGAGCGGCCCCATCAACTCGGCGGCCTTGCGGACCCAATCGCACAGCGTCGCACGCGGCAGGTGCAAACCGTAGCGAACCGCGATGCCCTCGAAGCGGTACAGGGTCAAGTGATCGATAAACTTGGAAATCAGCAATTGCGAAAGCAGGCCCGCTCCCGCGATGCACCCCGGGAGCGGTCGCTCCGGTCCGTCGGGGCTTTTCACTCCGTCGTGGCAGTGCGAGCACGCGTACTTGGGGAGGACGTGGACCCGAACCTCCAGGCGAGCCGGGATGAATTCGAGCTCACGCCGCTCGTCTTCGCCGATGCGTGCCTTGGACCGGCCGCAGCATGAGCAAGTCTTGTCCGCCTCGGGCACGTCATGTTCGATGCGGACGTGGGGCAGGCGGCTGAAATCCAGCGTCCGCGATGGCCGGGACTTCCTCGGAGCGGCCGGCATCGGGGCCTCCGGTTCGGCCTCGGGAGCCACCTCGAGGTCCTCGCCGAACGCGAAGAGATGACCTTGTCCAGGATCGTCGCATCGTTCGCTGCGTCGCCCGTAGACATAGCGGCGGTACCGCTCCAACTCCTGGCGCAGGCGGTCGTTCTCTTGCGTCAACTCCTCATTGGCCCTGGTGGCTTGATCGAGTGCGGCGAGCAGGTCCTGGATCCGTTGCTGCCTCGCGTCGCCGGGAGGGGCCGCATCGCCGGAGACTGGCGGCGACGCGGGGCCGGATTGGGCATTTCGACCGAGAGGATTAATCATTAATTGGATTATCGCATACTTACCTCTGATTTCAAGTGGTTTTCCCGGGATTTTCCCTGTTTTTCTCAGTCCTCCGGTATCGTTTTCGTTGCTGGGCGTTCCCCAGGTCGATGCCGCCCAGGAGCATGGCGAGTTGGGCGGACCGGAGTTCGATCGGGGCGTCGGAGGAGGGCCGGAGGGGGACCTGGAACGAGCCGGCTTCGAGGCGATAGTACCAGATCGCCAGGCCATCGACATTCCAGTAGAGGATCTTGATGCGATCACGTCGGCGATTCAGGAAGAGGAAGAGATGGCCGGAGAGGAGTTCCTCCTGAGGGAAGGCTTGGCTGACGATTCCCGAGAGCCCGTCAAAGCTTTTTCTGAGGTCAACGGAGTCGGCGTGAAGGAGGATCCGCACGGTGTGTGGGACGCTCAACATGAGGCGTGCTCCATCCTCGCCGCGACGCGGGCGACGGTCTCGACGACCCGGCAGACGAGTTCACCGCCCGCGGCGATGGGCAGGAGGATTCGTCCGCCGTCGGGGAGTCGGATGGTGAGGAATTCAGGGGAATCGCCGGCTCGCGACTCGGGGGCGGCGGCGAGGATGACCGGCACGAATGCCGGTTCGCGAGCCGGAGCGGGGACAGGGCAAGGCGAATCCGAGGCGAGGCGTCGCTTCCAGGCGTGGAAAGACGCGGTTGAGATCCCTTGGCCTTGGCAGAACTGGCCGATGGTGAGACCGCTGTCGGACTGCTGTTGCAGTCGCCGACGCCAGAGGACTGGGAGGGCAGGATTGGCGGCACGTGGCATCGTCTGACTCCGGAGGACGAACAAAATGGTCCGTCTTCCAGGCTATCAGGCGGCACAAGACTGGCTATTTCGAACGCTTACTCTCTTGACGCCCTCCAAGCCTGCACAATTGGCTTGCCTTTTTTTTTCGCCCCGGCGGCCGCCCGACTGGCCCGGATCACGGAGCCGTCGATGCACCACAAGTCATGGTCGATCTGGCCTCGATCGTCCAGTTCATCCAAGAGCGAGGAGACGATCCGAATCCATGTACCGTCCCGACGCCAGCGGTTGAACCGGTAGTACACAGTCTCCCAGGGTCCGTAGCGCTCGGGGAGATCTCTCCAAGGGGCGCCGGTATGAAGGATCCAAAGGATGCCGTTGAGGATGGGGCGGTGGTCGTTGAACGGATGCCCCAGGTTGCCGTGATGGGTCCGGTGCGGCAAGTGCGGCTCAATCCGAGCCCATTGTTGATCAGTGAGTTCGTAGCGATGCATAGGGGGACCTCCTGCTCGATCACCCTATTTCTACGTTCGACGCCTCCAGACGGTTTGTCAAACAGAGCCTAATGCCGCCTAACAACTATAAGGTTACCGCGTGGTCATGCAACAGCAGATGCAACACATTCTGAGAAGAATTATTTTGCGTGTTCCATGTCCGATCGAACCATGAGTCGGTAACATCCAGTGAGAGGAGAGAGGAAATGCGTAGTCTGCAACTCCGAAAGTTATTCGCTCTAGCCTTGACCCCCGTTTATTTTTTGTGGCCGATTATCTGCCTCGCGCAATGTCAAGCGACAAACCTCGCCTCGATTTTTGACCCGACTGCCGACCGGACCTGGATTCCGGCCTCGAGTTCTTGGACGGTGCAACTTTATTCTGACGTATCATGGCAATGCACCCCGAATACAGACGTCGTCAGTGCTTGTGATATCTGTGTATCCACTCAGACGTTTTCCAGCCCCGATGATGATGGACCGTTCACGATAGTCACGTTCGGGCCCACCGGTTCGTATCATTCGCCGACATGCAATGGCCGTACGGTACATCTGACGAACGGGCTCAGCGGACTCAATCCGTCATCCTGGTACACAATGGCTCAGTATGCACAACAGAAGCCCGCCGATGGCTGCCCCGAAAACAATGATAGTGCCGATCTAATGGGATCAACTACATTTTTCACTCCACCCCACTCTTAAATTTAGTTGTTCGCATTTAGTGCAAATGTCTGTGAATTTCGATAATCATCGTGTCTCGCTGATTGAGCGTTTTTTGTCCAAGTGTTCACGATCCGAACTAAGGAGAGTGTGACGATGAGACTTTCTGTGTGGTACAAGGTTGCGGTGTTGGTGATTCTGGGAGTTTCTACCTCGCTTTTCACATCTTCACTGCTTCGACAGTCCAAGGCGCGTGTGGTTACTAGCAAGAACGCAAGCAAATCGGGACTTACATTTACACCATTCACGGTTGATGCGCAATCGCAACTTCAATCCGTTGAAGTACAAGCGAACAAGAATCACGTGACCGTGAAAGGCTCCGCAGTTCTCTATGACAAGCGTCCGTCCAGCCGGTACTTATGGTCTCTGCTTGTGAAAAGCAAAGCAACCAACGAAGTGGTACTTCAAAATCAGTACGACCACCAAATTTTCGCTGTCGAGCCTAATGTGCCCAACAATCCTACCTTTAGGGAGGACTTGATGCTCGACCCGGGGCTCTATCAGGTCGAACTCCGGTTGTACCGCGTCACCGCGAAGACCGACCTGCGAAAACTCAGGGAGGACGCGAAACACGACAAGATCGTCGGCCATCCCCAGCTTGTCGTGGCGGGCACCAGGGCGATTTCCGTCGTCGAGTAATCCCCTCGTTCACGAGCACGCCACGCCCGCCGAACCGCCGAAAGGCGGGGGTGGCACCAAGCGTCAAGCGGCGCAGGACAATTTGACCCACCACCGACGAGCGACGTGGTTTGCAAGACGAACACACCGCTCAAAACGGCGTGCCGAGGAGATCCCAATAGAAGAGGAAGGGAAGGAAGCACGCCGCTGCTAGCGCGATAAATGACCACCACCACATTCCCCGCATCCAGACGCCGCTACGCCAGGCCCGTGCGGTGAATGCCACAAGAAGAACGCTGAGCAGTGCCGACAGCCCACCAGCCGAGGGCAGGAGGCGCAGTGCCGGCGGACAAGAGGGCCGAATCTGGTCACTGACCGCCTGGACGAGGACGACTAGCCCGGCGAGGAGAACTAGATTTATCGCGCATAGAGCCTGCGCCAGTCCGCTCACGATCTGAGGTCGTCTGGGGTTTCTCGCCGACCGAAACCGGCGGAACAGGAAGCCCGCTGGCCAGCTCAGACACCCCGCTGCGAACACCAGACAGAACCCGAGAACCATCGGTAGCTGCACCAGGCTGTTGCCGTACCACGCTAGCCTCTCGTAGTGCGCCGCCGTGTAAGGAAGAACGGGCTCCTGTGCAGTCCCCTTCAAGCCGTCGCCGGAAGACCTGCCGCCTGCCGCGCGCCGGAGCACCCAGTCAGTCACGCCGTCGAGGAAGCCGGGCACGTATCCACGCCAAGGTTCGTATAGTTCGCCCGTGTCCGTCGTTCCGAGGCTGTGTCCTGCCCCCGGGTAAATGACGATCGTCCATTCTTGGTTGCCCCCGAGCAGCAGCGCCTGGCGCAGGCCGGCTGCGCTCTGCGCCACGGGGACCGCGCGATCGAGCGCCCCGTAGACGGCGAGGACGGGCTGCCGGACCTTGGCCCATTCGCTGCTGGAGTCGAGGTCCGTGTCGAAAGCGCAGCGCAACCGCCACGCGGTGGGGACCGGCAGACCGTTCCTCACTCGTCGGGCGAAGTCGTTGGAAAGCAGACTGGCCTTGTTAGCGATATCCAGGAGACGGTCCGGCAGGCCGCGCTGGCGGAACAGGTTGGCCCGGTAGTAGTGCATCTGCCGGTCGAAGGACAGACAGCCGGAGACGGGAATTAGGAAGGCAACATCCTGGGAGCGAACGGCCGCCAGGGGGATGATACTCGCGCCCTGACTCATTCCCCACAGGCCGATGTGGCGCGCATCGATTTCCGGGCGTTTTTTGAGCAGGAGGACTGCGGCCAGAGCGTCCTCTGCCAGTTCGAATTGGCTGGCCGTCGCCCAGTCGCCGCTGGAGGCGCCACAGCCGCGCTTATCGTACACAAGGGCGGCAATCCCGCGCCGCGCAAAGTACTCGGCCTCTTCCCAGTTGTCTTTACGGTCATGGTAAGCTGCCCCGTGGACGAAAACGACGGCGGGGACGGGCTTGTCGACATGGGGCAGCAGCAGCGTCCCGGCGAGCCGGACCTCGCCGTTGGCAAAGTAGACTTCTTCCTCCCGTGGGGCGGGTCCAGCCATGGCAGCCCCGGGAAATAGGGAGCAGACTGCCAGGAACATCACCATAAACATGCATAAATATGCTGTCCTCATAGGATCTCTTGTTTCCCGATTCCACCTAGCCAGCAGTTCAAGGAACCGTAGATATATTTATCGCATTCGGGCCGATCCCGGGATGCCGAGGGGCGGCATCGTGCCGCCCACCCCGGGCTTGGCCCCCGGGTCGGCGCTCGGGTCGCGTCCCCGCATCGCCCTATCCTCCGCCCAGGCCCCTCCAGTCTACTCACGGCCACGGCCCTCGGGCAATTCACTGCCGTGGCGCCACGGTCGCCGGGGCCCGCGCGGCCCGGCGCCGCACCTCGGCCTCGGCCAGTTTCCTCTTCCGCTCGGCCCAGACCTCCTCCTCCCGACCCGCCAGCTTGTCCGCGGGCGTGACGTAACCGATCGCGCTGTGCAAGCGGACCGTGTTATCGTACTCCACGAACTCGGCGAGCATCTTCCAGGCTCAACGACGTCTTGACTCGGATGCACTCCCCTTTCGCGGTCTTGAACCACCGCTCCATCTTGCCGTTACTCTGCGGGTAGTACGGCGACGTCCGCACATGGGTCATCCCGCAGAGGCGGATGAACTGCTTGAACTCCCAGGAGACGAACTGCGGCCATTATCCGAGATGATCCGTGGCCGCGCCCCCGGGAAGCGCTCCCGGGCTCACTGCACAATCGTCTCGACGTCCCGCTCGGTCATGCCCTCGCGAATCTCCCAGTGGACGAGATACCGGCTGTAGCCGTCGAGGAGGCTACAGAGGTAGAAGAACGTCCCGCAGATGCTGAGGTAAGAGACATCAACGTGCCAGTGCTCATGCGGCCGCAGGGGCTGCTCGAAGCCCTTCCCCTTCCGGGAGGACTTCCCGCCGCGGGGCGCCAGCTTGCCGGCGGCCTTGGACGCGGTAGACGCTGGAAGGGCTGACGGCCACGACGTCGGCATCCAGCATCATGTAGGCCAACCGCCGGTATCCCTCCAAGGGATAGCGATCATGGAAGGCCACGATGGCAGCCTTCTCCCAGTCCTCGAGCCAGGAGGAGCGGGGGATCGGCGCGTTGTGCCGGTTGGGGATCCCCAGCCGTCGGTCCCAGCGGCTGAATTTGCTCATGGCGATCCCCAGCCATCCGGCCAGGAGCACCAGCGAGATCCCGGTGCGGCCGGCCCAGTGCCGGACGAAGCGGACCGCCGCATCCCAGGTGGCCTGGGGAACCCACGCTCCGTCCAGGGAATCGGCGGGCCGCCGGGAGCGGGGTTCGAAGGCGGTGGCGCCGTTCTCGAAGAACTCCTTCTGCCAGCGGTAGAACATGGTGGGGTGGATGCCGTGCCGGTCACAGAGATCCGAGATGGCGACGTGTTCGAGGAGATGGAGCCGCAGGATGGCGACCTTCTCCTGGGCGGTGAACCGCTTGCGAGTCTTCCTGGCCATGGGAGAACCTCCGCTCGAAATTGTAGCTTATTCGAGTTGGCTGTTCTTCCCATTCCGTCTGAAGCAGGACAAAACACCGCCCATCACGCGATTGGCTGGGTAAAGGTCTCAAGCGGCGGTTTTGATTCCGCGAGAGTTGACCCCAGAGTTGTTTTCTCGCTCGCGCTTCAAGCCGGAGCCTCGGCCCTGATTCTTGCTCACAATCATCCGTCTGGTGAACTGAGGCCCTCCGACGACGACAAGAGCATGACGAAGAAGCTGCGTGAGACCGGAACGCTGCTCAACATCCAGGTGCTCGACCACATCATCCTTACGAAGGACGACGCGTTTAGCTTCGCTGAGCATAGGTTGATGCCGGATGCCTAAGGCCGGGCCAGGGGGCGGTTAACCGCCTTCCTTGGCTCGACCTTTCAGACGTAGCGACTCTTTTGAATTGGACGGCGCGATCACCGCATGTGTGATTCAGAGACATTATCCGACGTCACGCATGTAGGAAATGATGAGCCAAACATTGGAGCCTTGCTCTTTGATTGCTCTTCAGTTGCCTCGTCCTGAATCACGTCCCAGTGCTCCACGAGAATGCCGTCTTGTATTCGCAAGATGTCCGCGGCTATCCAGTTGGCGGGCGCCCCGAACCCCGAGAACCGGCCGTGGACGATGACGAAGTCGCCGTCGGCAACGATGACGCCGGGCTCATACTTGAGCGTCGCCGGTAGGCTCCGGATGAGGTCGAAAAGGCCTTCACGGCCTGGGGCGATGTGGGCGCTGTGCTGAATGTAGCGCGGCGACCAGTAGCGTTCAGCCGCGACATAGTCCCGTTTGTTGAATAGCGTATCGAAGGCCTCAAGGACGAGTGCCTTATTCCTCCCTTGCCTCGTCTGGCTCATAAAATTTCCTCCTCATTGTTTTGAGCGCGCACGCCGGAGCGATGCCTTCTGGCCTACCGGCACGTGAAGTCACCTCCTAAAGTTTTGACCCACCGTCGACCGGAATGCTCGCACCGGTGATCCAGCGCGCGCGGTCGGAGGCCAGAAACGCGATCACGTCCGCTACGTCAGACGGTTGCCCGATGCGCTTCAGAGCCTGCATGGCGAGAGTGGCACCGCGGCCCGCCTCGGTCTTCGTGAAATGGGACATGTCCGTCTCGATCACTCCCGGGGCGACAGCATTGACGCGAATGCCGCGCGGCCCGAGCATAGCCGCCCAGTGCTTCACCAACGTTTCCAGCGCCCCTTTCGTGGCTGCGTAGGCAGGGAGTGACGGTGCGTCAGGTTGCCCAGGACTGCCGGCCGTCGCACGAGCAGCAAGCGATGAGACGACGATGATGCTCGACCCCTCGCGGAAGAGCGGAAGCAACTCCTTCAGGAGAAAGAAATGACTGCGAACATTCGTGGCGAAGAGCTTGTCGAAGTCTTCGACCGTGTGCTCCTCCATCGTGGCGGCCTTCGAGACGCCGGCGTTAGACACCAGGACGTCCAGCCGTTGACCGGCGATCTCGCGCACCCGCTTCGCAAGCACGGCAGCTCCTTCCGGCGCCGAAAAGTCTGCCTGCGCCGCGTCCGCAGATCCGCCAGCCGCGCGGATATCGGCAACAAGTGCGTCCGCCTCCGCTGCCGAGTGGCCGTAGTGGACAATGACGTGTGCCCCCATCTTGGCAAGAGCCTCAGCAGTGGCACGACCGATACCGCGCGAGGCTCCGGTGACGAGCGCTGTTTTCTTCACAAGATCGGTCACGACGGCATCTCCATGGATTCCTGTTGAGCCAACCATTGCTTGATGTTCTTCACCGTATCGCCGTAGAACGTCGTGTAGAGTTCACGGGCGGCGAAACCAAGGTGCGGTGTGGCCAGGACGTTATCGAGCGACCGGAAAGGGTGATCCGCAGGCAGCGGCTCGATATCAAACACGTCAAGCGCTGCGCCGGCTATGCGGCCCTTACGCAAGACCTCGATGAGCGCAACCTCGTCAACGATCGGCCCGCGCGAGGTATTGATGAGCCTCGCCGATGGCTTCATTGCCTGGAACTCCGCCGCTCCGACCAACCCTTTCGTCCTTTCGCTCAGGACGAGATGAATCGTCACCACGTCAGCACTTTGGAAGAGTTCCTCCTTGGTGACCAGTCGCGCCCCGGCGGATCGCGCCTTGTCTGCCGTGAGATTCTGGCTCCAGGCGATCACTTCCATCCCGAACGCGAGGCCGATTCGCGCAACCTCTGAACCAATGTTGCCGAGGCCGAGAACGCCGAGCGTCTTCCCACGGAGACTGTCACCCATCGTAAGCTGCCAGCCGCCGGCACGCACATGTGCGTTTTCCGATACGATATGACGCACGCTCGCAAGGATGAGAGCCCAGGTCATCTCGATGGTGGAGCGGGCATCGTATCCCGTATGCGCAACCGCGATACCTCGCTCAGCCGCGGCCTCGACATCGATGGCCGCGTTGCGGGGACCGGTCGATGCGATGAGCTTCAAGCGCGGCAACCGCTCGATGAGGGACCGCCGCAGCGGTGTGCGCTCGCGCATGAGACAGATGACATCGAATGGCAGAAGACGCTCGACGAGGTCGTCGAGATTGGATAAATGGTCGTTGAAGACGGTGATCACGGCCTGCTCGGCGAGCGGCGACCAGTCGGCCATCTCCAACGCCACGTTTTGATAGTCGTCAAGAATTGCAATATTTATCATTAATAATACTCTTGTTTGTTTGTCGTCTCCTCTGATCTTTCCTCAGTCCTGTTTCAAGCAAAATGCCAAGCGAGCCGGCCGCCTTCGCGGGAGACGCGACCGACGGACGACTCGGCGAAATGGGTGGTGAAGACCAGTGCGTTCGTTTCGGCTGCGTAGTTCATTGCCCATCGACGTGACTCCCGCGCTGCGTCCGGGAACTCGCAGAACTGCGAGTTCCAGTCTGGCCTCACGAACTGCAGCGGATGGTGCATAACGTCGCCCCAGAATAGTGCCTGTTCGCCGCGCGAGGCAAACCGGATGCAGGCATGGTCAATACTGTGACCGGGGCTCGGGAGAAAAGAAACGCCCTCCGCCACTTCCGTGCCGTCAACAACGATTTCCCGGGCCAACCCAGCCTCAATCACGGGTAGCACGCTATCCTCGTAGACCCCCTCGTAGATCCCAAGCAGGGGCGGCTGCGGCATCGGACCTAGCTTTGCCGCTGTTCGGATCGCGGCATCGGACCCGTCCGCGGCTGACAGGGCGGCGAGGTAGGCACGTTCGCGACCCGAGAAGATGTATCGGGCATTGGGGAAGGTCGGCACCCAACGCCCATCGATCTTTCTCGTATTCCAGCCTACATGATCGACGTGCAAATGCGTATGCAGCACCAGATCCACCTCCTCCGGGCGGACCCCGGCCGCCTTCAGCCGGTCGAGGAACGGTTCGTTGAGATGGTTCAGGATCGGTAGGTTTGGGCGGTTCTTGCCGTTGCCGGTCGCGGTATCAACCAGGATCACCCGCGTCGGCGTACGCACCAGCCAGGCATGAATGCTCTGGCGCAGTTGACCCGTCTGTCCGTCCACCGATCCACCCCAAAGCTTGCGCGTCTCCTCCACGGCGGTCGAAACATTGACCTGGCCAGGAAAGTGGACCTCGGCCTCGGTGACATCAAGCGCCAGCTCAGGGATTTTGGTGACGGTGGCATCTCCTACGTGGAGGTCCACTTGGGCTCGCAGCTCATCGCAGAGCCTCTCTCCGGAATCGATGGCCCGCGGCATCCTTCCCTCCTTTAAAAGTCGGCCTCGAGGATAATCCGGTACCGTGCCTTCCCGGCCTCCAGTCGCTCAACGGCCTCGTTGACGCGGCTCATTGGTAAGTGCTCGGTCTGTGGGCTGATGCGATGCCGGGCGGCGAAGTCGAGCATGGTCGCGATTCCCACTGGCGAGCCGACCGGGGAGCCGGAAAGGCTCTTTTGGCCACCGATGAGCGAAAACGCGCCGACAGGGATCGGTTCGAGCAACCCGCCCACAAGATGCAGCCGCCCGTTTGGGGCGAGAGCCCCAAGGAGCGAGTCCCATTCGAGCGGCACGCTGACGGTAACGAGTATGAGGTCGAGCGTGCCGGCAAGCTTCTTGATCGCGCTCGTGTCGCGGCTCGACACGACGTGGTGTGCTCCGAAGCCACGGGCTTCCTGGAATTTTCCTTCACTCGACGTGAACGCCGTCACCTCGCATCCGAAGGCTGCAGCGAACTTCAATGCCAGGTGTCCCAATCCCCCGATTCCGACAACACCGACGCGGCTCGCCGGCCGGGCAAACAAGGCGAGGGGGCCAAACACCGTAATCCCACCGCACAGGAGCGGCCCGGCCTCCGATGTGTCGAGCGTCTCGGGGAGCGGGATAGCCCAGGCCCAGTGGGCGCGGACGCGACTCGCGAACCCGCCACGGTGCCCGACGATAGTCGGCACGGCCTCGGCGCACATGTGATGCTCGCCGGACAGACACCGGCGGCAGTGCATGCAGCTTTCGGCTGTCCAGCCGACGCCGACTTTTTGGCCGATATGAATGCCCTTGGCCGCACGGCCAACCGCGACGACCGTACCTACCACCTCGTGCCCGAGCACTGCCGGGAACCGAGACCAACCCCAGTCATTCCCGAGCATAGAGAGGTCGGAGTGGCAAAGTCCGCAGTGTTCGACCTGGACCTCTACCTCTTCGTCTCCGAGCGGACCGAGGTCGATCTGCTGGCGGACGAGTTTTTGTTTTGCTGCTGTGGCAACCCAGGCGTCTATCTGGCCCATTCTTTCACCGTTTTTGGAACGACGATTCTCCCTCCCTTCTCCTCGGGAGGATGAAAGTCGACGTTTTGAAGCCGCTCGTTCCGCCCGAACAACGAACGTTTGACGGCCCTATATAGGATTAATACGCACGTCCGTATTGCGCGTCAATGGGCTTCCGCTCCCGCGTCAATCCGCGCGAGTTTCCTGGAGCGTTTCGTGAGCCTACGGTCTTAAGAGACGCAGAATCCGACAGCGAGCATCGGACGAACGCCGTACCCCGTTGAGCGCGGTCGGCACTATGGCCGGTTGCTTTCACGCGGCGTCCTGCGGCGCAGTTGCCCTCGGCCGCGTGGGCCGCTCGGAACGCAATCGTCCGGGCGAAGGACCATGGCGAAGAGAGTCTTCTTGAATCGTTCCAACGGAACTGCGCTGTGCTCGACCTTCCCTTGAAGGATCGCACCTTGAAGGGCCGCGTAGAGGAAGTGGGCGAGCGCGTCGCAGTCGGCCGAAGCATGCAGTTCCCCTGCCTGCACTGCGGCCTCAAGGCAATAGGCCACCGAACGGTGGATTTCGTCGTAGATTTCGCGTAATCGCTGCCGAATCGGTTCGCTGTGCTCGCCCGCCTCGGCGCTGAAGTTGCCAATCAGGCAGCCGTTTCGCATCTCGGCCTTTTTCAGAAAGTGCAACAAGATGTCGAACCACTCCTCCAAGCGGGCGAGCGGCGCAGCCGCGTCATTGCGGAGCGTGAGGCGGATGTTCTCCTCAACCATGGCGAAGTACCTGTTGAGGAGTTCCAGACAGAACGCATCTTTCGAGGCGAAGTGGTTGGTGAATGACCCCTGCGGGGCGCCCGCGGCCTGAACGATGTCGCGGACGCTTGCGCCGCAGTACCCGCGTTCGAGTACCACTTCGAAGCCCGCCACAAGGAGTTTTTCGCGGTGAGAAGGTTTTGGCATACCTTCAATATGGGTGTCCGCATTCGAAAGATCAAGGCTCACTCTTTACGAACCGGACTAGCCGGAGAGGGTGCTTTGTGAACCGGCGAAGTTCCATACCGTGAAGCTCACGGTAACAGGCGAGGCTTTCTGCTCCATGGTTTTTTTTGACTCGCCTTTCGAGCCGGCGCGTCCGCAGCGAAGACACCGGGACAGCCTCGATCGTGAATCGAAACGACCCCGGTGCATTTTCATACCTGCATACAAATCGCGATCAACTCGCGTCGGGCTTGGCGTTGGTAACCCCGTTGGGTGTTGTCGAGGGAGCGACGGTCATCGCCTCACGGGTCATCTTTTCGGCATACTCTTCGAGCGACTTTGCCCCTTCGGCCTCGGCCACGCCGAAGCCCGATTTCTCGGCGACCATCAGGCTGATGAGGAGTCCGAACAGCCCTTGGGCGGAGCTGTCGGCGCCGTGATGGGAGTCGCCGTTGGCGGAATGGCCGCTGGTTCCGGCCATGAAAACGCGCTGGGGAACCAAGGGCTGATTACTGTTGGCGAGTTGGTTCGCGATCTGGGTGAGCGCGTACAGCCTCGGGTCGGAGAACGACTGAACCTTGCGGAGCAAAACCGACGCCTCCGACAGGCCGATCTGGGCGATTTTCGAGGCTTCGCCCTTACCGGCGAGCGTGCGTTGTTCGGCCTCGGCCTGGGCGAGGACCACCATCTGCTCGGCCTGTTTGCGCGAGCGATTGAGCTCGGCCTGGGCCGTGACCACCATCTGCTCGGCCATTTTCTGGGCGCGGGCGAGGTCGGCCTCGGCGGCCTTGCGGGTCTTGGCCAGTTCGGCCTCGCCCTGGTTCTCGACGATCTGGATCTGGACTTTGGAGTTCGTCAGGCTCGTCTGCATCGTCGCCTGCGCCTGAGCGTCGTTGAGCGTTTGCAAGGTCTCGGCGGCGGCCCGCTGGCGCTGATAGGTTTCGATCTGTTCGACCGAGAGCTGGCGCTGGCGCAACTGCTCCAACAAGGTTTCGATCTTGCCCCCCGCCTCGGCCGTATCCGGCTTGCCGATCAGGACGTCCACGCACTCGATGTCAAACTGGCTGAACCGGGCCGAGAGGGTCTCGCGCCCCTCGCGCTGAATGTCGTCGCGATCCTGCAAGAGTTGGAGCATGGTCCGCTTGTGGGCGACGTCGCGGAAGAAGGCGGAAAGCATCGGGTCGAGCGTTTGCGTGATCAGCTTCTTGACGTCGCCGAACCGCTGGATGACGTTCGGGGCCTTCTGATAGTCGATATGGACGACGACCGAGAGCGGCAGCGTCGGCTCGTACGCATCCTTCGTGACAAGGTCGATCGAGCGCAGGCTCTCGTCGTAGCGATGGGTCTCGGTTCGGCCGGTGACCCAGTGCAGGACGAAGTTCGTCGTCGGCACCATCACGATGCTGCCGGCATACGGGTTGAACCCGTACTTGCCAGGGCCGAGCGGCCGCTCCAGGACGCCGCGTTCCCCTTCGGCGACTCGCTCACCGTGGCGGAACCCGGTCCCCGAGACATCCTGCCCGGTGCGCCCGTAATAACTGACCACCACACCGACAAAGCCGATCGGCACGACCGTCTTGGGCACCACCTCAACCGACGCGAACCAGCGGTTGATGAAATAGGTGCCATCCGTCAGCGGCACATACTGCCGACCGCGATGCCCACCGGCGGCGAGGAACGCCTCCGGATCCTGATAGTTATTGTGGAAATGTTTATCCTCGCGCCGGGTGCCGACCGCCGGGGCGATAATCTCGCCGGGGCCAAGGCTCGGACCGTCCTGTACCGTCACGATCCCGAGGCTATCGACCGTGATCTGCCGCTCGGGATGGATCGGGTCAGGCGCCTGGATCGGCGCCCCGATCACGACGGGGTTGAACCCGTTCGACGCCTTCAGCTCGTTCTGCCAGCCGACGATGGTCTCCAATTCGCGGCGTCCCTGGAATTCCAGCCGGTAGGCTGCATCCTCGGTGATCACCACGAACAAGGCGAGGTTGATCGCATAAACCCCCTCGCGAAGGATCATTCGTTGCCGACCGCGCTGGCCCAGGGGGAGGGCCTCCTCGCCCGGCGCTGGCACGACATCGCCGACCAGGAACGCGCGGGCATCCTGAAAGTTGTTGCAAGCGGCGACTCGCCCCAAGGTCTGGCTCGCTTCCAAGGGCTCGCCGTCCCGAGCGTAGACATAGCCGATCTTGCCTTGTGGCACCGTCACCAGGTTGACCCGGTGGATCCGATACTGCCAGGCCCACAACCCAAAATGCACGCCACCACGGAGCAGGTCGGCCTGAAAGCCCGCCTCTCCCATGAGCGCCATCATCCGCCCTTCAGGGACTGATCCCTTGGGCGACCACAGCGTTTCGACGATCCCCACCCTGTTGTTCGGGATGTACCTCATCCCCGATAACACGACCGCCCCAAGCACGACACCGAAGAATCCCGCCGCCAAGAACACGAACCAGTCCCCAGGAAAGAGTTGGGCCCAGAGCATTGGCCCAAGCCACATCCCCATTGCCGCGAACATGTTGCGATCTCGTCTGGCCCCGGCGTCACCGACGGGAAGATGCCACCGCAAAGTTTTCTCAGTCCCCGCATTACCCCTAATCGCAACGCGCTGGACTTGAGCCCGTTGGGGAGCATTCGTCAGGCATCCACTTGATATTTATGAGTATTTCCCGAATAAGTGCTCTTAGTTTTTTAGGAGAAACACCTTCGGTTGATCCGAAACCCCGGCAAAGAAATCGTCCAATCACGCGGCCGGCCCGACCGTTTCTTTTCCCTAAGATTGGTAAACCGTTATGATACAATGGGGACCAAGGCGTCCCTTCTCCTCTGCAAAGAATCAAAATCGACCTGATCCTTCCGACCGCGGTCGCGGAGAGAACCGACATGCCTGACGTCGAAGAATTGTTTAAGCAACTGCGTGAACTGCCGCAGAGACAATACTCCGACCTGATCCGTAAGGTCGATGGGGAACGACGTCAGGCGGTCGAGCGAGAGGAGCGGGAGCGTCCGCCTGCGCGAGGGATGAGCCCACTCGAATTCGCACAATGGATCGCGCGACGCCATTTCGCCATTGATAAAGGGATCAGCCAGATTTTGTATCTGCCGAGCGAGGCTCCGGCCGAGGAAGTCCGCTTGCTCGAGGTGAATGAGCTGGCACACATTCCGGAAAACGCGCCGATTGAGGCGGTCGACTTCATGCCCGACATCGAAGGCGTGACTTATCAACTCTTCGTGGCGGATGTCACCCCACGCCAGTTCGATGCAATTCTGGCAGGTCGACTGGCACTTCCGGCAGGGTGGGTCCTGGAGGGTTACCAGGCAATTCTTCCTGGTGATCGATGAACGAGCGACAACGCCTCTATCTCATCCAAGCCCGGTCCGATAGAGAGGTTCTGCAACTGTTGGCCTCTCAACCGGCCTGCCATCAGTTGCTCTATCTCCAGATGCTCACCGAAAAGCTGGCGAAAGCCTATTTCTGGCGGACTCCTGGGGCGAAAGCACTCGGTCACGCGGCATTCGTGAGGTTCATCCGCGCAATCGCAACGAATCGTCGCGTTGCAGAAGGAATCGGCTTTCGAGACTTGACGCGTTTCGGAGAATGGATTGCTGACATCTCCGATATAGCCTACGAACTTGAAAGACTGGCCCCAGCCCTCGCCGCAGACGGTCCAAACACGGAATACCCCTGGCCTCGAGCTTCGCCAGAGCACGCTTCGGTCGAGCATGATTTCGCATTCTCGAGGCGTCTGAGATCACGCAACGGCTTTAATTTACTGAGAATGCTCGATCTTCTCCTGGAGAACTTCGAGAACTGGTTTTAAACCGTTTTCACTCTGGGATTCGCTCGTCGGTCCCTAACCTCCTGCAATCGACCTTAACCAAAGACCTGCCAGTCATCTCCCCAAGCCCTGGCAGGTCGGTTGTCCAACTCTCCGCTTCAGACGATCACCTGCAATTTCCTGAGCCGCTCGATGGCTGCATCGAGGGTCGAGTCTTGCTTACAGAAGCAGAAACGGATGTATTGCCGGCCCAGCGCTTTGTCGTGAAAGAAGCTAGAGCCGGGGACGGTGGCTACGCCGAGATCGCGGACCAGGTGTCGCGCGAAGGCGACGTCGTCGGTGGCGCCGAAGGCTTCGATGTTGGCCATGACGTAGTAGGCCCCGTGTGGGGGGACAAGGTCGAAGCCGACGTCGAGTAAGGCCGAGCAAAGGCGATCGCGCCGACTTTGGTAGTCGGCCGAGAGCTTGGTGTAATACGCGCGGGGCATCCGGTAGGCGAAGGCACCGGCCTCCTGGAGCGGGGCCGCCGCGCCGATCGAGACGTAGTCATGGACCTGGCGAAACGCGTGAGTCAGTGAGGCCGGGGCGATCATCGTACCGACCCGCCAACCGGTCACCGAGTAGGTCTTCGACATCCCGCCGATCGTCACCGAGCGCTCGCGCATCCCATCAAGCGAGGCAAGCGCCACGTGGGGACGGCCGTCGTAGACGATATGCTCGTAGATCTCGTCGGTGATGGCGATGACATCCCACTTGCGGCAGAGCGCGGCGACTTGCTCGAGCTCGGCACGCGAGAAGACGGTGCCGGTCGGGTTGTTCGGATTACAGAGGACGATTGCCTTGGTCCGGTCGTTAAAGGCGGCGGCCAGCTCGTCGGGGTCGAATGTCCAGTCGGGAGCGCGCATCGGGAAGAACCGAGGGACCGCGCCGGCCAGAACGCAGTCGGGCCAGTAGTTCTCGTAGAAGGGCTGCGACAGGATGACCTCGTCCCCCGGGTTGATCAGCGAGAGCAAGGCCACGAGCATGGCCTCGGTGCTGCCGCAGGTGACGGTGATCTCGGTCTCCGGATCGACCGTCAGCCCGAGGTGCCAGCTGGCGTGCTCGGCGATCGCCTGGCGCAAGCCCCGCGCGCCCCAGGTGACGGCGTACTGGTTGATGTCCGACTCGATGGCCCGGCAGGCGGCCGCTTTCAAGTCGGGCGGGGCAGGGAAGTCGGGCATCCCCTGAGCCAGGTTGACCGCGTTGTATTTCAACGCCTCGATCGACATGCCGCGGATCACGCTCTCGGTGAACCGCGCGGCCTTCTGCGAGAGCACTGGGTGTTGCATCGGTCTTTGACGCTTGAATGAGGATTTCGCACGGCAGAGGAGGGCACGCCAGGCCCGGGATAAGGTCGGCGTGCTGGCCACGCCGGCAAGGATTTTCGGTTCCGAAAGCACTCGCGGAGCCACACGACCATTGTGGCCCAGCAGGCTCACGTCCCGCAATGCCCAATCAATCAGCATGATCATACCAAACGGCTGATCCGTCACCACGCTCACCAGACGAACCGCGAGGCCAACCAGCCGGCCAATTCGTCATTGAAGGACAAAGCGGCGCGCCGATACTGAGGGCCAGACAGTGGTGCTTTGGCGCGCCGAATTCCCTGGGCAACCACCGTGGCCATCGCCCCGGTGCCCGGCCCGAGGCGGGTGCGGTGCCTTCAGGATCTGATCAAGGAGGATCTCAGATGTCGGTTGATCGCAAGGAGGGCCGCCGGACGAACCATCGCGCGTTTCGGCCGACGTTGGAGCACGAGACGCTCGAGACCCGCGTCCTGATGTCCGGGAAGACATCAAAACTGCCGGCCGGCGTATTCCTCAGGAATCCCAAGCCGGGCATCGCGTTCAACAACAATAACCCGCAGTTTCTCTCGCAGGGCGCACCTCGATTCCCCGTCGCCCAGTACCCGCGTGGCAACAAGATCGCAACCCAAACGGCCCACGGCGGCCAGAGCGTGATCGTCGCGGCTCCCGATGGCAGCCACTTCAAGATCAGCCTGACGCAGTTCATCCCCCCTGCGGGACAAGGGCAGTCGCAATCCTCTTCGGGAGCAAGCGTCCCGGGGGCCCAGAACCCGATCCAGGGTCAGATCCCCGGCGGGGGACCGGTCCAGCCGATCGGCACGGTTCGCGCCTACGCCATGCCCCGAGGCCGAGTGGGGCTGATCATCGACGGCACGACAACTCAGTCCGAACTCGACATCAGCCCTCAGCCATTCCCCCAGCGCAAGGGCTACGCGCACAGCTTCGCCTACGGTCAGACGAACCAGTCGAAGATTCTCGACATCGGCCAGATCACCGTCAACAGCGGCCAGATTGGGGCCATCCTCGGCTTCCATACCGCCAACCTGTCCGGCCCCTTGGTCTCCCAGGGCACAACGGCCATCGATCGGATCGCATTCAATAACTTGCTTCCCGGTGCCTCGATCCAGACAGGGGGCGACCTGAACACGCTCGACGTACTCAACAACGTCAAGCTCGACGGCGGACCTGGCATCGTCATCGGCCGCGACCTCAACCTATTCAACGTCGGCCAGGACTTGACCCTCCTCAACGGGGCGTCGGTCAACGTCGGCCGATTCCTCGGCGCGACCCCCCAACCGCCCAAGGGGACCGGCACGGGGTCGAACTTCCTGGCGCTCAACCAGTCCCTGCTCGGAACCGGTACGAGCACCTCCCTCCCCTCGCTCTCGGGATACGTCCAGGGCGATGTGCTCATCGGGCCGGGGAGTATCTTTACGGCAGCCGCGGGCATCGCCAACAGCTCGATTACCGCCAGCACGGCCACGGACGCCAGTGGAATCCTCGCCTCGGCATCCCCATCCGTCTTCCTGGTCAACGGCGTCGTCGTCGCCTCGACGAACACCCTCACGAACGCTCTCGTGATCCCGGGCCTCATCGCAGGGACAGGCTTCGCGGTCCCAGCCACCTCGAACCCCAGCCAATTCGTGGCGACCAACTTCGTCGCTCGGCTCGGCTTCTCGCCCCCGCCTCCTCCGAACCCCTTCTGAGTCCGACGTGGGAAGCCTGTCAACGAACGCCCCCCGACCGAAGGCACTTTGCTGCCTTCGGCCGGGGGGATTTTGATTGAGACCGGGGAGACACCCACAGACACTCGCCCACGAATCAACTCGTGATTCCCTTGGTCAAGTGCATGAAGGCCGTCTCGAGGTTGATCTCGTCTTCCTTGAAGAGGGTCAGGTCGTAGCCTTGCTCGATCAGGCGGCTGGCCAGAAAGCTGTACTGCACGACCCCTTCGTTCATCTTGACGATCAGGACGCCGTTCTTGTCCTGGACGCTCTCGACCTCGGGCTGGTTCTCAAGCATGTTA
Source organism: Singulisphaera acidiphila DSM 18658 (assembly GCF_000242455.2). GTDB lineage: Bacteria > Planctomycetota > Planctomycetia > Isosphaerales > Isosphaeraceae > Singulisphaera > Singulisphaera acidiphila. The sequence goes on along the minus strand of NC_019892.1, from coordinate 725,040 downwards.
GCCGCATCGGTCAGGCGGTCGGCCACGGCGATGTTCAGGACGATGTCGGTGCGGACCTGCTTCATCACATCGACGACCGCGCCGTTGACGAGCAGGACGCCCTGCTCGATAATCCCGATCTTGTTGCAGATATCAGCAAGCTCGGGCAAGATGTGGCTCGACACCAGGATGGTCTTGCCCATCAGGCGGAGCTCTTTCAAGAGCGCGCGGATCTCGATCCGGGCGCGGGGGTCGAGGCCCGAGGCGGGCTCGTCGAGCAGGAGGACCTGCGGGTCGTGCAGGAGGACCCGCGCCAGGCCGAGCCGCTGGGTCATCCCGCGCGACAGGCTGGTGACCAGGGCGTCACGTTTGTAGGTCAGGTCGACCAGTTCGAGCACCTCCTCGCAGATCTTCTTCCGCGCCGGGCCTTTGATCCGGTAGGCGGCGGCGAAGAACTCGAGGTACTCGATGACCTTCATGTCGTCGTAGACGCCGAAGAAGTCGGGCATGTAGCCGATCGCGCGGCGGATGTCCTTGGCCCCGGTGTAGATTGAGTAGCCGCAGACGGTGGCCTCGCCCCAGGTCGGGTTGAGAAGCGTGGCCAGGATCCGCATGGTCGTCGTCTTGCCCGCACCGTTGGGGCCGATGAAGCCGTAGACGTCTCCCTTGTCGAGCGTCAGGTTGAGCCGGTTCAGGGCGTACAGCTCACCGTACATCTTGGTCAGGTCGTTGGTCTCGATCATGGAGCCTGCTCTCTCATCTCGATAGCGTGCGTGGGAAGAAGCACGCCGTCGGCCAACCGGGTTGCAACGTATGGCACACGCCCTGAAACATCTTGGCTCATTTCTTGGGTCCGCTCGTGTCGAGCGGCAAGATCACGCGAAGCAGCGTGGTCTGATCGACTTGCGGAGCGCTGGGAGCATTCTCCAGCGCCAGCCGCGAGGACGCCCGGTCGATCCGGGCCACGAGCATCGGCCGGTCAAGCTGGAGCAGGCCGGTCAAATCGAGCTCATAGAGCGCGTTGCTGGCCACCGTGGAGTCCGTCGCTGAGGCCGCCACCGCGTCGTGGAACATCAGGCCAAGCAACAGGTCGGGCCGATTGATCGGGGCTCCGTCGCCGGCGTTGTTGGAATACGACTGCGTGGGGATGTAGCCATTGATCTTATCACGAATATGGCCCGACAACTGGCGGTCCTGGCTCAGCGCGACCCGAACGGTGGCCCCCGGCTCAATCTTCCCCAGCAGATAGATCTGCCGGTTGAAGGCGAGAATCGCGTCGTGGAGCGGGACGCCCACGCGGTTGGTCACCGCGCCCTCCAGCCGGTCAGGCCCGGCCGGCCGCAGGTCGGACTCGATCAACGGAGTGGCCGGGCCCGGTCCGAACCAGCGGCCCGTGAGACACTTGGTGCTCCAGATCGGAATCCGCACCCCTTCGAGTTTCTCGGCCCCGCCGGCGGGGAGATACGCGTAGCCGCCGCTGGAGAAGTTCATCTGTGAGCGGTTGCCCATCCCGCCGAACCCCGGTTCGGGAACACCGAACCAGCTCACCATCACGTCGGTGCCGGCAGGCAGGCGAGGGGGGGTATCGCCGGCGCTCGGGTCCGGACTCGCGGGGGAGTCGCGATCGAGCGGCAACGGAATGATCGACGCGTTGTAGTCACGGTTCTGCGGACTGAAGATATCAAGGTACGTACTCCCCCGAATCAGGCCCGACGCCGGGACCGAGTTCTCGGGGCCTGGCCCTTGGAGGACGTCGACGATATCGACCTTGTTGACGCGAAGCACGTTCCCTTTGACCACGTAGGCCGCGTAGTAGGCGAGCAGGCTCACCGACACCACGATCAAGGGGAAGGTGATCCAGGTCAGCTCCATCCGCTTGACCACCTTCTTGAGGAACAGGTAGTCCCCCGGCCCAATCAGCAGGATGTAGAGGAAGATGAAGAAGGCGACCCAGCCGAACGAGATCAGCTTGACCCCCTGGAACTGCTCGAGCGCCTCGCGAAGCTTGGTGGAGAGGTCGTGCACGCCCGACTGGTAGATCTTCCCGGCACCTCCCATGACCGCTGCATTGGAACTGCTGGTGTCGGAGTTCAAGCGGCGAAGTCCGATCGCCCGGACCCAGAAGAGCCCCCGGTCTTCCCAGTTCGAGAACGGTTTCTGATCGACGTCCAGGGCAATGAGCGTGACCCGGCCGAAGCCGTGCGAGCCGCGAACGACGAGCGGAGCGCCGGCCGCCCGGCTGAGCACCTTGCCTCCCCGCTCTTCGATCTCCTCCAACTTCGCGACCATCACCGCCACGCCGCCGGGGGAAATCGGCTTGGTCGAGCCGCTGGCGAACGACTCGATCGCCCCCAGGTCGTTGACCCGCTGCTGCCCGGTCGGCAGGGCGGGGAGGATCGGCGTGAGCACGCTGTCGCGCACCGCCTGCCAGTTAGCCCCGACCGACACCACCAGGTGTCCCCCGCGACGGACCCAGTCGACCAAGGCCCGGCCCCGGAGCGCATCGAGCGAGGCCATGACCGCGTGATCGTTCGTGTCGAGCACCACCGCGCGGGCGGCGTCGTACCCGTACCAACGCCCCGGTAGATATCCCCCCGCCGCGTCCACCCGGGCGATCACAGTGCCCCGGTCGGGCGTACTCTGGTCGACGTTAAACCCCGGGAGCGTCGGAATCAGGTCGACCCCTTGCGGCTTCCCCATCGTCAGCACCAACGTCTCGTCCGCCCGGATCGCGTTGAACCTCGCCAGCGACGACCCGGCGACCCGAGGCATCCGCACCTTGCGACTCGGATCCGAGAGCCGGATATCGAAATCGGGGTTGATCGTGCCGGGACGGGTGTAGGTCGTGAACCGCTGGCTCTCCCCAGGCGCCAGGTCGATGACCTGATGGACCGCGGTCGGCGTGTCATTGTCGTCGGGAACAACCAGCTCCATCGACCCGGTGAACCGCTGGTCGCCTGCCTTGAGCTGGACCCAGACCGGCGTCCACGCACCCACCTTGAACAGGTTGTTCGAGCTCCCCGTGGTGAACCCGACCCGCAAGTTCTCCACCTCGATCGGCGGGCGCTTCGCCGCTCCCCACACGTTGGCGGGCAGAATGACCGCCAACGCCACGACCGCCGCCAACGGCCAACGTCCCAGACGAGGTTGCATGATGCACGTTCCTTGAAGATCGAGTCGAGACGAGCGGTCGCCTAAACATCCCGTAGGGTGAGCATGCCCCACCATGTGGAAGGTCCGGTGGGCCGTGCCCACCCACCCTACAGGATCAAAATCAGGATCAAGATCAAGGTTTCTCAGACGGGTCGCAAACGCAAAGCAAGGCGTGACAGCCGGGACAGCCTGTCCCATACTTCTTCTGGATCGCCGCCTCGAGGTCAACCCCCCGGATATTGGCCAAAGTCACCAGCCAGGCCAGAACGTCGGCCATCTCCAGGGCGAGCTCCTCGGCCGTTCCCGACCGCAGCGCGGTCGCCAACTCGCCGAACTCCTCGCTCAGCCAGAGGAAGGTGGCCGCATCCCCTCGCGCCTCATCCTTCGCGCCGTACATCTCGCGGATCAGCCGCTGCAAACCGCCGATCGTCAGACCAACACCTACCGGTTGTTCGTTCATTACACCTAGATCTTACAAAAGTCCTTAGCTCAAATGCAAATCCCAAACGATGCGCCCGGCACGGTCGCGGATTCGCTGAGACCGAGGGGGAATCATGGGGCGCATTCTGTATGCTTCGCGTCGGCCAGCGATTTTGTTCAACCGTTGCGGCCCGTCTTCCTGCCCGATTCGAGGCAATCGACGCGAACACGATGTCCCTGGAGAGTTTACGTGCCGGCCCGATCGGCCGCAAGAGCCGAGCCAGCCCCCTTGGGAGATGCCAAGCGGATCCAGGATGCCCCTTCCTGAGAACCGCAGGCGCCCCACTCGCTCTCGAATGGATTGATTGAAGCAGGAATTGCGGCCAGGTCGCCCGCGGTCCCAGGGGAATCTTTCGAAATCCTGGGCACGCGGAACGGTCCTTCCCGTTGGATCAGGACGGCTTGACGGGCGTGCTTCCTTCACCGGCGGAGAGCTTGGGCTTGGAGGCGGAAGCGGGAGCAGGGGCCTTTGCGGTGGGAATGTGGCCGTTGGCAGCGACTTTCTCGGAGTCGGCGGCGGTGTCGACCATTTTGCCGAAGAAGTCGGGCATCTTGACGCCGCCGATATTCTCCATGATCTGGAGCACGGGGGGCAACGTCTTGGCCATGTTTTGGAGGAAGCCGGCGGTGGCCCCTGTGCCGTTGGAGCCACCGTTCTCCCAGACGATGACCTTGTCGAACTTGATATTCGAGATCGCCTGCGCGGCGGTCTGCGAGAGGGTGTCGATGTGTTCGAGCATCAGCAGTTGGAAGGCTTCCTGCGAACCGCCGCAAGCGGAGACGATCTCGCGGAGCCCTTCCGCCTTCTTGGCGAGGATCTCGTAGTTACCGCGAGCTTCCGCTTCGAGCTTGGCGAAGATGGCCTTGGCATCCCCCTCCGCCTCGATCCGCCGGCGCTCGGCCGCAGCCTCGGCTTCGACGATCACCTGGGCCTTCTTGGCCTTGGCGACGGCCTCGAGCTGGGCCCGCTGTTCGGCCTCGATCTTCTCGGCCTGGGCCAGCGCGGCCTTGGTCTGGGCGCGGAAAGCGGCCTCCTCGACGCCGGCATCGGCCTCGCGCCGCTTGGTCTCGCCGATCTGGAACGCCTCGGCCTGTTTAAAGGCGAGGTCGGCGTTCGAGGCGGCGATCTTCGCCTTGGCCTCGTTCTCGCCTCCGATCGCCTGGGCGTCCGCCTCGGCAAGCTTGATCCGCATCTCGCGCTCGGCGAGCTTGACGCTGGCCTGCTGCTCGAAGGCGGCCGTCTCGACGCCGATCTTTTCTTCCTTCAGCAGCTCGGCGACCTGGACGGCCCGCTCACGCTCGGCCCCCTTGGTCCCGATCTCGCGAAGCTTCTCGGCGTTCGCGACCTCGATGGCCTGCAACTGCTTCGCCTTGGCGACACCGATCGACCCGTACTTCTGCTGCTCGGCCACGTCGATCTCGGCCTGATGAATCGCGGCGCTGGCAGCCTTGCGGCCGATCGCCTCGATGTACCCCGAGTCGTCGGTCAAGTCGGTGATATTGACGTTGATCAGCACCAGGCCGATCTTCCGCAGTTCCATCTCCAGTGAGTTCTGGATGTTCTCCAGGAACTTCTCACGATCGCGGTTGATCTCATCGATTGACATTGACGCGATCACCTGGCGGAGCTGGCCGAAGATCAGGTCGGCCGCCTGGGCGCTGACCTGCTCGCGAGACAGGTTCAAGAGCCGGATCGCGGCGTTCTGCATTACCTCGGGCTCAGTGCCGATGGCCACGGTGAAGACGCTCGGGACATTCACCCGGATATTCTCGACCGAGAGCGCCCCACGCAGCGGGATCTCGATCTGGATCGGCTCCAGCGCCAGGTAGTCATAGTCCTGGAAGATCGGGAAGACGAGCGTCCCCCCGCCGTGGACACATGTGGCCGACTTCGCCCCTGTCCCCACGCCCCACTTGACCAGCACCTTGTTCGACGGACACCGCTTGTAGCACCGCAGGGCCGTGGTGACGACCCCGAAGACGGCCACGGCGAACAGCGCCGCACCAACAACCGGCCACCACCCCCCAGGCGGCGCCACGTCACCCAGGTCTAAAGCTGCAACGATAAGTGAGAACATGGCTGCCTTTACGCTTTCCTAGTTATCAAAGGATGGGTCGGGTTCATTCAGGCAAGGGATCCGGCTTGACGATCGAACACGGAGGCATGACAACCTCAACGGTCTGCTCGTCGATGACCCGGCTGACGACGACCGGATCGCCAGTGCGAAGCGCAGGGCCGGGCGTACGAGCCAGGACCTCAATGGTTCGCCCTTGAATCGGCAGGGTGATTTTCCCCTCACCGCCGCCATTGGCCGGGATCCGAAGGTAGACCGTTGCCCCCAGCCCGATTGACTGGGCAATCCGCACGGTGCCATCGGAATTGAGCTTGCGAAGCGCCCGCAAGGCATAACCCAGCAGCGAGACGGTCACAACGCCGGTCACCGTGCCAACGAGCACCGCGACACTCGCATTTTGCTTGGCCTCCAGCGCCGCGAGCCCGCCGATCCCGAAGAAGGCCAGAAACGAGACGATCGCCTGAAAGGTGAAGATCCGCCCGAGCTCCAGGTGATGGCCCTGGCCGTACTCACCGTCGATCGGGTCGGCCGAAGCATCCTCGGGGAAGTCCGCGTCGATCTCGGCATCCCCAAGGTCACCGATCGCACCGTCGAAACTGTCGACTCCGAGCCCCACCAGTGACAGAGCCAAGCGCAAAAGGAGGATCGTGCCGCCGATCGTCGCACAAATCAAGAAGAACTGATGCACGATTGCCTCCAAATGTCTGCGAACCTATCGGCCGTGTCTCGCCGAGACAATTCGCTCACTCTTATTTTACAGAAAAGCCGGTCGCCTCCAACAAACTCTCTTTGCATCAATACGATAGCACAAAACGCATGCTTCTGCCATCTTGCCCCACAAGTATCGACAGTGGCTTGCCACCGCCCCCGAGGACTGGCAGGCTGCAACCGACACTTCAGAAACGTATTCGTCGACTTTCGGCAAAGATTGCCGAGTCTTTCAGAATCGAATCCAATTTCATGACCGTGAGCCAGCCGGGAAGGGAACGGCGATGGAACGTCGCGGCAAATCCCAGAATTCAAACGTTAGGTACGTCCTCAGACGCGACGGAGTTAACCAACGACTCCACACCCTGAACGCTCTCCTGCTCAGCGTTCCGTTCAGCGAGAGTTACATAACGAAGAACAAGGCAGTCCCGCCAAACATCACAACCCATTCATGCTTAAATCAAGACAAAACGGCTTCTGGCACGAAGAACGCCTCTTTTATCGTTATCCCGAAGCGTGCCCACCATCATTCACGGCATCGGCGGATCGGGTTCCACAGGCATCCAGGGCTCCCGCGCAGCCTTTGCATACTTCGCAGCGAGCCTCTTGTAATAGTCGACGCGTACGCCACACTGCACCACGTTCCCCGCAGCAAGCCGGGCTTGGCGATCCTCGCCGTCGGCAATGAGTCCGTACCGGTATTGTCTGTACTCCTCGGTGCTTTTCCCTTCCAGTCCCTTCAAGAATTCTTTCTGCGATGGGAGCAATCTGTCGGGGATACGTCCTGCACGGAGTTCCTTCGCAGCGTCGGTTCGCTTCAGATCAGCACGGCTTTTCTCAACCTGACTCTGAAAAAAGTCAACCATCGTCCGTGCGCTTCTCCCTTTCTCGTGATAGATCCGGGCCATGCCGCTGTATCGTGCAGACTGAGTCCCAAAACCAAAGAGGAGCGCGACGTACGCCACAAGAATCATCAAGGTTCGCATCCGGAAACGGATATTCCGAATCGAAGGCTTCGGGGCGCCCGGTTGAAGGCTGACCGAGTAGCCAATTAACAGGCCCAGGTAGGGCCACCAGAGCAGGGCCGGGATCAACGTCTCCGCCAGAAACGGCCAACCGCGCCAGACGAAGTCGAAGGCCGTCGCCAAGAACGAGGTGGCGATCCCTGCACCAAAGCCGATCCCCATGAATCGCCGGCTCCGCTGGCCACGCGCCTCGGCCTCTTCCGGAGGCAGCGGCTCGACCGCGAAAAAACCGGGGGGACGCACCCAGGGCCGGATATGGGGATGGCGGTAATACAACCCACCCAGCCCGAAGCCAATGAGCGGATAAAGAAGGAGGTAAGTGGGCAACGCCACCTCATGAAGATCCCGCCCACGGAGCAGGTATTCCACCCCCACACTCACGGCCCCAAGCATCCCTCCCATAACCAGTCCAGTGAGCGTGCAACTCCACCACGATCGGTTCGGGGTTGAACCGGTATTCTGGCCCAGAAGTCCTGTTGTCTCGAACACAACGCCTTCTCTCGTCTTCATCTTGAGAATGCCCCGAGAGCGGTTTATCATGGGCCGACTCTGACTTCAGATGTGCACATCCCGCATACGCCCACTTGGGGATTCAGGCCGGGATGGCCCCAAGCCCGTTCCGATCCGTAGGTCCCTTGTAGCCCCAAAGGGGCGACCGTTTCTAGCCAGGGGTGAAACCCTTATCCTTACCAAGAACATTCGTACAGAATCCAGAGTTTCCCCCTGCTTTTTTCGGGCAATCTGGCATAGTCAATGCTTCTCTTGACCCACCCGTCGGTCTGACGGCCCGGGGCAAGGTACCCTGGCTTGCTCGGATGCTCATCATGAGTCCCACACTGACCGACCCTGAGGCTTGGGCCCAAGCCAATTTCGCCGGTGCCGATCTGGGCGACAAACGCCGAGAAACGCGGCTGATCCGACTCGCCACGCAAATCGCCGTGGATTCCTCGGCCAGTCTTCCGAAAGCGACGGGCAATTGGGACGACCTCAGGGCCGCTTATCGCCTGCTCGACTCCTCGGCCGTCAACTTCCGGGCGATTGCCGAGCCGCATTGGCGTTCGATCCGGGAAACCAGCCCCGAGATGGCCCTGATCCTTGACGACACCACCGAGATTGATTTCGGATGCACCCGACAGATTCAAGGCGTGGGACCCGTTGGTACGGGCACGGGTCAGGGCTTCATGATCCACTCCGGATTGATGGTCTCCCACAAGGACGAGGTCGTCTACGGCCTCGCAGGCCAAATTCTCTTTCATCGCAAACCGGTTCCCAAGGGGGAGAGTCGGACGCAACGCCGCAAACGCGATCGCGAGTCGGAGGTCTGGGGAAAACTCATCGAACTGATCGGTTCCCCGCCCCAAAACACACGCTGGGTTCACGTCATGGACCGTGGATCCGACGATTTCGAGGTCTATTGCCGCGCCCAGCGTCAGGGCGTCGATTGGGTCGGACGGGTCAAGAGCCTGCACCGACGCGTCCAGGGTGCCGATGGTCTCGAACGCCCGTTGCAGGAGGAACTCGAATCGGTACCGCAAGCGGGTTGCTTCACGCTCAAGCTGCGGTCTCGTCCCGGATTGCCGGCGCGAACCGCCAAGCTCACCGTCACGTTCGTGCGGGCGACGATGCTCGTACCGCGGCAGCCCGCGGACTCGCTGAAGGGTCTCGATCCGCAACCGATCGCGCAATACGTGGTGTGTGTGCGTGAGGTCGATCCGCCCGCCTCGGTCAAAGAACCGATCGAATGGGTGCTGTACACTTCTCTGGAAGTGGCCTGCCTTGAGGATGCGTTGCGGATCATTTCCTATTATGAAAAGAGATGGCTGATCGAAGAATGGCACAAAGCGTTGAAATCGGGTTGCAGTGCAGCCGATCATCAACTCAAGGCGAGCCATCGGCTGGAGGCGCTGACGGGTCTGCTGTCAGTGGTGGCGGTACGGCTCTTGCAGTTGAAAGGGATCGCCCGATCGGAACCGGAACGGCCGGCGATCGAAGCCGCCCCGCCAAAATATGTGGCCGTGCTCCGCGCGTTTCGGCGAACGACTGAGGCGTTGCCATGGGGAACGTATCAGTTTTTTCGGGAGTTGGCGAAACTCGGGGGATTCCTGGGACGGAAGGGGGACGGTGAGCCGGGATGGCAAACGATCTGGAGGGGATGGATGAAGCTCCAAGCGATGGTTCAGGGGGCTGAGCTGGACCTTCGCTTGGAGTAGCATTACTGCGCAAACGTTCTTGGTAAGGACAAGGGTGAAACCCCTGGAGACATGGCGAACTTGTATCAAAATGTTATTGCAGCCCTGAAAGGGCGACCGTGAAATGCGTGTGGCCTCTTTCGACGGTCGCCCTTTCAGGGCTGCATGATCCTGATATGCTGAACCGATTCCAGGGGTTTCACCCCTGGCTAGAAACGGTCGCCCCTCCGGGGCTGCCCAATGCATGCGTGACTCCACGGATATGCGAAATTTCGCGCTCGTTTTTCCGTCGAGGCGGTTACCGGCGGGTTCATCGTAGCCCCGGGGAACGCTGACGCAACAACTTCCTCATTTCCTGGGGGGATGGGTGGTCCGATTTCGGGAAATGATTCCGTCAGCGTTCCCCGCCCGTCGAAATAGCGATCGAGAACACGGCTTTTCTCTCTCGGTATCGATTCGGCCCTCAGTCGCCGATTTCCTTCCGCAGCTCCTTGGCCTCGGGATGATCGGGGTCATCCTTGAGCAGGGCATCAAGAGTCGCCTTGGCCGCGTCGCGGTTGCCGAGGCCGAGTTGAGCCTTGGCGAGCCGGACTTTGAGGTCGTTGGGACGCTTCGCTTTCAGGTCGATCGCGGTCTGGAACTCCTCAATGGCCGGGGCGAACTTCTTCTGGGCCGCCAGGGCATCGGCGAGGAAGATGTGGCAGGCGGGGTCGTAGACGTTGACGTAGAGGCACTCCATGGCCCATTTCTCGGCCTGCTCCGGTTGCTTCGCGGTCAGGTGGCGCTCGGCCAGGGCCTTACGGACGTCGAGGTCGTCGGCGTCGTTGTCGGCGATCATCGCCAGGTCGGCCAGGAACTTGGCGTCGTTCTTCTGCCGCAGATGGACCCGGGCCAGGCCGGCGATCCACTTGGTGTGGACCGGATCGTCGCGGCGGGCGATCTCGTAGAGCCGCTCGGCTTCGTCGAGCTTCCCTGCCTTCATCTGGAGCTCGGCCAGGAGGTCGATCACCCGCTCGTTGGGCTTGTCCGGGTTGAGGGCCGGCTCGAGAACCGCAAGTGCGCCCTCTTCGTCGCCGATCGTGACGAGCAAGCGTGCCTTGACGTAGCTGGCCAAGGGCTGATGCGGCACGGCCTTGAGCGCCTTCTCGGCGAAGGGGCGGGCCTCCTTGAGGTCGCGGCGGGCGAAGTGCTCGTAGGCCATCCGGGCGTTCAGGTCGGCGTCGTCCGGCTTCTCCTTGATCATCCGCTCGAGCTGGGAGAACTTGACCGGCTTCTCGTCGTTGACCCGGGTCCGGATCGTCTTGACCACCTCGTCGAGCGAGGTAAGGTACTCAGCCTCGAAGTCGGCCTTTTCCACCTGGAAGCAGGCGACAATCGCCCGATCGGTCGTCAGACCGCGACGGTAGGCGTCGAGCATCTTGATCAAGGCGTCGGAGCCGAACCGCTTGAGCATGTATTGCGCGTAGAGCTGAGCCTGGCAATACGCCATCTGGCGGTCGTCGGGTTCCTTGGGACGGATGAAGCCGAGGTTGATCGTGTCGAGGTTGAGGAGCTTCGAACGGCTCGGCACGCGTTCCAAAAGGAGCTTGTTCCACTCCTGGGGGCGAGGGAACCCTTCGCTCTCAACGGCCAGGGCCTCGGTGTACCAGTGCGGGATGTTGAAGTCGGTCTGCTGCAAGGTGATGACGTGAACGAGTTCGTGCTTGAGCACCCGGGCCCAGTTGAACGGCTTGCCGGTGGCGCGGGGGCTGGCCAGGGCGACCACCTTGCCCGTGCAGGCGCCGACGGTCGGGATGAACGGCAGGCCGATCGTCCGGCCGCTGAACCACTTGTGGTCCTTCAAGATCTCGACCTGAGTCAGCTCGGGGGGGGAATAACCGAATCGGGTGGTCAGCTCGCCGTGGATCGACTCAAGGTAGCGGCCCATGTACTTGCCCAGCAGCTCGTCCTGCTTGGGGTCGACCAGGACACTGTAATGCTCGGTGAGAATCGGCTTGTACGAAGCCATGTGCTTGAGCACGAGCATTTGATTGTTGGCGCGGACGTTGAACGGGTCGGCGGCGAAGGCGGCCTGAAAGAGTTCGCGAGCCTCGTTCTCGCGGCCGATCTGCATGTAGAGCATGCCGAGGCCGATCGGGGCCTCAGCGCGGCGGGGGTCGGCGGCTGCCGCGAGCAGGAAAGCGCGTTCGGCCGAGTGGTACTTGCGCCGGTCGGCCAGGCGCTCGCCGAGTGCGGCGTAGAAGGTGGCCGGTCTCGGGTTGTCGGCCAGGGCGATGGCCTCGGCGACCGCAGCGCCGACCGGGTCGACCAGCAAGCGGCAAGCGGCGGCGAGCCGGGCCAGGGCGTCCTGGTCGTGCCGGTTCTCGGCGACCGCCTTCTCAGCGGCGGCAAGAGCGTCGGTGAAGCGCTCGTCGGAGATGTTCAGGTCGGCCAGCAAGATGTGCGCAGGGGCATATCGCGGGTTGATCGCCAGGGCACGCTCGACCTTCGCTCGGCCGGCGGCCAGCTTGTACCCTTGGAGGTCGGCGTTGCCGAGCGTGACCAGGATTTCGGCGGCCTGCGGGTTGATCTGCAAGGCCCGGGCGAGTTCCTTGGCCGCCGCAGCCTCGTTGTAGCCGGAGAGGAACAAACGCCCCTCGAGCCAGGGGGCCTGCCAGCAGAGGGGGTCGGCCTTGAGCGCACCTTCGTAGATCTCGTTGATGACGTCGTTGAGCGAATCGCTCAGCTCGTCCCCTCGCGCCATCGCCCGATAGTATCGCTCGGAGGCTTGGCCGACGATCAGGAGCGCCTCGGCGTCCTTGGCGATGTCGGCCTGGCGCTCATTGTACCGGTCGATGAACCATTTCCAGGCGCCGACCGCTTTATCAAGTTCTCCCCGCGCCTCCAGGAGGCGGGCCTCGACCCAATGCGCGGCGATGTGGTCGGAATCGACCTTGAGGGCCTGTTGGGCGGCCGTTCCGGCCGCTTCCCAGTCGCCCCGCGCGAATTGCAGGTCGGCCACCCGGGCAGCGAGGTCCGCGTTTTGGGGCTGCTGCGCGGCAAGGTCGGTCAGAGTGGCGACCGCCTTCTCGACTTCTCCCTGGCTGGCCAGACAATCGGCCTGGCCGAGCACGGCCTTGGCGCGAGCGGGGGCGGGAAGGTCGGCCTCCTTGAGGATCGCCTCGTACGCCTCCTGAGCCTCGGCGTAGCGACCGTTCTGCAAAAGCCGACGAGCGTCATCGAGCCCGTCGGATGGGGCCACCAACGTCACGAGCAAAGTCAGTAGAATCTCGCAGAGCATACCCACCTCCTGTTCCTTTCCACGCTAACATAGGGGACGGAGGAAATGAACCACCGAACCGCATGCGGCGACACGGATCAAGGCGAGGTCGAACCATGGCCAACACGAACCCCATGTACCGTCTGGTGGTCTTCGAGGAAGTGGACGACCCCCAGGGGGTCCGCGACCTCTTCTGCAAGGTGACGGGCATTCACCCCACCGACGCGTTGCAGTGGATCGCCCGGGCCCCCGGGATCTGGCCCAGGCCGCTGACCGAGGCCGAGACCCGGACCTTGCTCGACGGCCTGTACGAGTACGGCGTGCCCGCCGAGGCGCGACGGATCGACCAGTTCCCCGACATCGTCCCCCCGCGCAAGATCCACACCGCCGCCTGCCTGCCGGAGGGCTTGCGAGTCCAAGGGCTCCACGGCGAGGCGACGCACTGGGTCCCCTGGGATCGGATCGACCTGATCAGCGCCGGGCGGATCGACACGGAGGACGTCTACCGCAAGGCCAGTCCGCCCGCCTGGTCCGCCGCGCTGGCGGTGGGGCTCCGGGCGATCACGCTCCGAGTCGGTAAGCCGCCCGACCGGAGCAAGCGAGCAAGCCGAGTGCTTCGCGACCCGATCGGCGAGGCCATCATCATCCGCCGCGACCCGCTGATCGCCTTCCGGATCGTCGAGAACCAGATGAACTACGCCTACCTGGGAGATCGCCTGAGCCCCAAGGCGTCGGAGAACTTCCCGGTATTCCTGGCCGACCTCTGCGCCCGGGCCGAACGCGCCGACGTCACTCCTCCCACCCGGTTGATCGTCGAGCGCAAAGACCCGGCCGAGTCCGCCTTCCCCAGTTCGCAGGCCCTCCTGGAATACTCGACCCACCGGCTCCTCTGGTGCTGGTATCACCGCGCCCGCGATAGCCAACGTCTTGAAGAGCCGGGTCCAGAACGTCCATAAAAAGCGGTTTACCGGCGAGTGGCACACGCTTCCGCCGGTTTCCCCAATTCCTCTCGTTCTGTCTCTTACGGCTTGTGCAATGCGAGGGAAATCCGCCCCCACTTCAGGAGAGAGATAGCGCCCCTCTAAATATCCGTCGCAGCCTCAGAATCGACAGTCGCAGACCTGAGAAGGATTAAATTCAGGTAATTTTCAAAAAAAATCAGGTAAGTTTTCACTCGCGCCGGCAACGACTCAGGTCATTCTGTATTCACGGGTTAGGTGACAAAAAGTCCATCCCCGCACTCATTCCCTCGAGAGAGTCTCCTCGAAGAGGGCATGGCGAAGGTTGTTCAACCTGTGTATGATCCCCACGATCCATGCACTCGGAACGTGCATGCCGACTCGCTCGGTCTTCTCAAGCATCAACTCCGCTTGTGCCGGAGTTCGCTTGAGAAGTGCGAGACCAGCGAGTGACGACAAAACGGATAATCCCCGCGTAGTTCTCCCCTTAAGCCTGCTGGTGCTTCTCCCCTGAGACGACCCACTCGCTTTGCCTGAATTGCGATCTCTCAACAGATCGACAAAAACACAACTGCATTCTCATCAACCCATACACTAAGTCATTAGGGTATGACTGGTGCGGGGCTGTTTTTCGTTTTTTTTTCGCAAGGAGGATCTCCCTAACGTGCGTTCTCTTCGATTCATCCTGATCAGCGCTTGCCTCTATGTGTTGATGGCCGGCCTCACCCTGTCCCTGAGCGGTTGCGGCGAAAGCAGCAGCGAACCGCAAGCCACGCCGGGGCCCACGAAGCAAGACGAGGATATCCGCAAACAGATGGTCGAGTTCGAGAAATCGAAATCGAAAGCCCGCAAGAAGTAAGAAGGCCGCGCACCGCCCCACACACCCACGCCCACGGGCCGTCCTCGACCGCCCGCTTCAGCAATCGCTTCGGTGCCAGGACAGGACACAATCCACGTCCGAAGGCCCCGCCATGGCCTTTGCGAATTCAGGGCAGACTGTCCTCCGAAAGGGTCCGCTTGGCGATCATCGATCGCTGAAGATGTTCATTTTTCCCTTTTTCCTGATTCGTTAGAGGATCTCTCATGACAAGTCGAAGCATCAAGCGGGGATTCACGCTGATCGAGCTCTTGGTGGTGATCGCGATCATCGCCGTCCTGATCGCCTTGCTATTGCCGGCCGTGCAGGCGGCCCGCGAGGCGGCCCGTCGTTCGCAGTGCACGAACAACCTGAAGCAGCTTGGGTTGGCCATGCACAATTATCTGTCGACCAACAACGTCTTCCCGTTGGGAGCGTCGCTCGCGGCCGATGACCCGACCACCCAAGTGCCGTGGAACAATTGGGGGGCGCACGCCCTGATGCTCCCCGCGATGGAACAAACGGCCATCTACAACGCGATCAATTTCAACTACGGTTGTCGCAACGCGCAAGGCGCAACCGCCGGGCCGGTCAACTCCACGGCGGCCAATTCCAAGCTCGCCACGTTTCTTTGTCCCTCCGACGGCAACGCGGGCCAGACCAACCTCAACAGCTATCACGCCTCGATGGGGACCACGCCCGCGAATAATCGGACCGGAAGCTCGGGGATGTTCACCTTCCGGATGTGCTATGGGATCGAGAGCGTCACGGATGGAAGCAGCAACACCATCGCCTTCTCCGAAGGCCTGGCAGGCGACTACACCAGCACCGGGATGCGCAAGCCGGGCAACGGAGTCGGCAACGCGGGCGGCGACACCGGAACGATCCAGCAAATGATCAGCGCCAGCACGAACCCAGCCGCGATCCAGGCGGCGTTGACCGCGTGCAACTCCGCATGGCAGTCAGGCACGGACGCGACCATCGGCACCGATCGCGGCCGTTACTGGGCGAACGGGATCGAGGGATACACGATGTTCAATACCATCGTAACCCCCAACTCCAAGCAGAACGGCTGGAATCACTGCCGGCTGGACTGCTGCAGCACGGCGGGCAACGCTCACTTCAACAAGGCGTCGAGCAACCACTCCGGCGGCGTCAACACCTTGCTGGGCGACGGCAGCGTCCGGTTCGTCAAAGACTCGATCTCGCAGGTGACCTGGTGGGCGCTCGGCACCCGTGACGGCGGCGAAACCATCAGCTCCGACTCGTACTGAGCCGACGCTTCAACGCACCAATGCAAACGCACTCTGGGTCGATCAAAGGGGAAGGGGAGCACTCCGGCTCCCCTTCTCAGATTCCAAGAGCTCGGCGCGGCGCGATAGACCTTCTTCTTCCTCTTCGATGGCGACGCCCCCGGGCTTCTCCGCAGAACCAGATCATCCGGGCCACCTTTACATATTCCCCATTGCCCTGATAGACTTGTCACGCAAACGCCCTTGGCAAGGATCGCCAGGATCTCCAAGGCGGAGGACGCCAACCGACCCGCCGCCGCCATTCCACCTTTTGAGGTTGCAGGAGAGACATTTCCGTGCCCCAACAAGACCGTTATTTGTTCACGAGCGAGTCGGTCTCGATGGGCCATCCCGATAAGATGGCCGATCAGATCTCCGACGGCATCCTCGACGCGATCTTCAAGCAGGATCCGTACGCACGGGTGGCGTGTGAGACTTTGCTGACGACCGGCCTGGTGGTTGTGGCGGGTGAGATCACGACCACGGCGTCCGTCGACTACGCCAGCGTGGTCCGGCAGGTCGTCGAAGAAGTGGGCTACACCTCCAGCGAGATGGGCTTCGACGCCAAGACCTGCGCGGTGATGGTGGCCTTGGGCAAGCAGTCGCCCGACATCGCCCAGGGGGTCAACGACGACGCCGAGAAGGGCAAGGACATCGGGGCCGGCGACCAGGGCCTGATGTTCGGCTACGCCGCCAACGAAACGCCCGAACTGATGCCGATGCCGATCGCCCTGTCGCATCGAATCATCAACCGGATCACCGAACTCCGCAAGAACGGCACGATCAAGTGGCTCCGCCCCGACAGCAAGAGCCAGGTCACCGTCGAGTACGTCGACGGCAAGCCGGTCCGGATCGACGCGGTGGTCGTCTCGACGCAGACCGATGAGACGCCGATCGAAGAGATTCGCAAGGTCATCAAGGAGCAGGTGATCCTGCCCGTGCTCCCCAAGGACATGGTCGACGCCGAGACCAAGTACTACATCAACCCGACCGGCCGATTCGTCGTCGGCGGCCCTTGCGGTGACGCAGGCGTGACGGGGCGGAAGATCATCGTCGACACCTACGGAGGCGCAGGTCGCCACGGCGGTGGCGCGTTCAGCGGCAAGGATCCCACAAAGGTCGACCGCTCGGCCGCCTACATGGCCCGCTACGTCGCCAAGAACGTGGTGGCCGCCGGCCTGGCCGATCGCTGCGAAATCCAGTTCGCCTATGCCATCGGCGTCTCCGAGCCGGTCAGCGTCCATGTCGACACCTTCGGCACCGGGCAGATCGCCGACGCCCAGATCGCCGACCTGGTTCGCAAGACCTTCCCGCTGACCCCGTCGGGCATCATCAAGCACCTCGACCTGCGTCGGCCGATCTATCAGAAGACCGCCAGCGGCGGCCACTTCGGACGGTCGGAACCCGAGTTCACCTGGGAACGCACCGACAAGGCCGACGCCCTCCGCCAGGCGACCAGCGCCCTGGCAACCGCCTGATCGGGTCGAACCGAACGGATCCTCAAAACGTCCCGACCGAAGCCCGTTTTCTCCCGGGAAGACGGGCTTCTTGTTTTACTGGACCAAGGCTTTCCATGCCGTCGCCGTTATTCGAGGCCGCACGCGCGTCCTATGCCGAGGCGTTTGGCCTCGAGCCAACCGTCCTGACCCAGGCCCCCGGCCGGGTCGAGCTGCTGGGCAACCACACCGACTATAATGGCGGCCTGGTCCTGGCCACGGCCATCAACCGTGGCACGGTCATCGCCGGCCGGGTCATCACCGAGCGCGAAGGGCAAGTCCACTCGATCGGATTCGCGGAACCGGACCGGTTCGCCTTCGAGGCCCTCGAACCGGGGGAACCGGGGACCTGGGGCCGTTACGTCCGGGGGGTGGTCTGGGCCCTGGGCGAAGCCCACGGGCCGCTTCAAGGCGGATTCCAGGCCGCGATCGCCGGCGACGTCCCCCTGGGGGCGGGCCTCTCCAGTTCGGCGAGCCTGCAAGCCGCCCTGGCCCTCTTCCTGTTCAAGGCCGGGCTGACCGGCCAGGAGGCCGACCTCGACGACCCCGCGCGGATGGCGCTCGCCAAGCTGCTCCGACGGGGTGAGAACGAGTTCGTCGGGGTCCAGTCGGGGCTCCTCGACCAGTTCTCGGTCCTCTTCGGCCGCGCGGGCATGGCGTTGAGCCTCGACTGCCGCAGCCTCGAGTACGAGCGGCTCTCGTTGGGCAATCCTCCCCCCGCGATCGTCATCTGCGACTCAAAGACCTCACGGCGGCTGGCCGACGGGATGTACAACCAGAGACGCGCGGAGTGCGAACGGGTCGTCGCCTACTTCCAGGCCAAGCGCGGCCCCGAGGCGGTCACCTGGCTCCGCGACGTCACGGTCGAAGAGTTGCAAGCGGCCTGGAGCCAGCTCGACACGATCGGTCGAATCCGAGCCCGACACGTCCTGACCGAGAACGAACGGGTCAAGCAAGGGGCCGAAGCCCTTCGCGCCGGCGATTCCGCGAAGCTCGGCCACCTGATGTCGGAGTCACACGCCTCGAGCCGTGACGACTTCGGCAACAGCTCATCGTATCTGGAAGCCCTGATCGAGTCGGCCGAGGAAGCCCCCGGCTATCTCGGCGGCAAGCTCTCGGGCGCGGGCTGGGCGGGCTGTACGGTCAACCTCGTCGACGCAGCTGAAGCCGACGACTTCGCCGAAGCGGTCCGTCACCATTACACGAGACGGACGGCCATCGTTCCGGACGTCCACATCTGCCAGGCCGCCGCCGGCGCCTCCGGCTTTTAGAGCCTCTACTCGCTTTGTCGGTGAAGGCTCAGAACGGCGTCAAGGCTGAAGACACACCGACAACGAAAGCCGTTTGACCTGCGGGTTGGCGTAAGTGGGTACCCCTTTCCCTTCGGGGCGCAACCAAGGGGTGGGGCACCCCACGAGGGCCCCCACCCGCTCTTAAATCATTCGTTTTGAAATAAAAATGCGTGCGGGTCGTCCGCGGTCCCAGGGAAATCGGATCAATTCAATCGAATCGATTAATTGATCCGATGAACGGTCGCCCCGTAGACCGCCGCAGCCTCGCCCGAGGGGGTCCGATAAATGCCGCTCAACGGGAGTAAGAACACATCCTCCCGAGGCGCATTCGGCGAGGCCGGCTTACCCTGCACGTCCAGCGCGAAGAATTCCGGCACGCACTCGGGCACCTGAGATCCCTGGCCTGGGTTCAGACGCTCGACGACGCACCCGCTTGGAATCGCGTAAGCCATCCCAGCCTGGTTGGCGCGGTAGGGAACGGCAAAGATCCGACCACGACGCACGTTGGTCAATTCAATCATCATCTTCTTCGATTCCGAGAGAACTGCCGAGCAATGATCGAGTTCTTAGGGGGGAGAGACGTAGGTCGTCTTGGGAATTCGACGCCAGGATCATCCTAAATACGTGACGCTTATGCTAATCACTCGTGAGAGTAAAGAACACAGGACAGAGTCCTCAAGGTTGTCTTTTTTTTCAGCGAGTGATAAACGCCAAGGCGATCCTCACCCATCGCTGAGATCCGCCAGGGTGGCCGTAGCCGGGACGACCTCTTCTCCGTGACGACGCGGCCCCCCCATCAACGAGGGTTCGATGTCACGTTCCGACCGTGGCGGCGTGGGCGTGGCAAGTGCCGCGATGAACGCCCTGGAGTGCTCGAGGGCCGCCTCGACGGAGTCGACCTGGATCAGGGTGAGGTCGCCAGGGCGGAGAGCCAGGAGGGCGGCCTCGATGGCCGCGAACTCGCCATCGAGTTCCGTCACCTGCTTGACGCGGCCCCCGCGTGCGAGGCCGAGGCGGAGCAAGGTGAAGGTCTCGCCCTCGGCCCGACCGCGTCGGCAGTCAGGACTCTCGTAGATCAGGACGTGGTCAAAGGCGTCGCCCAGCAAAGCGGCCTGTTTCAAAATGGATTCGTCCGGCCGGTCGCCGGCAACGGTGAACACAGCGCTGCGGGTCAGGCTGGGGAACGACTCGATCGCCTCCACCAGCGCGACCAGAGCCGACGGGTTGTGACCGTAGTCGAAGATCGCCGTCGCCCCGTTCACCTCCACGACGTTGAACCGGCCGGGCGTCAGTTCCATGTTGCTCTCGAACGCCTCGAGCGCGGCGCGGGTCGTGTCGTGCGGCACCCCCAACGCCTGAGCAGCAGCCACGGCAGCCAGGACATTCTCAACCTGGAAGCCGATCCGACCGCCCCGGGTTAACGGGACACACGACAGGGGACACAAGACCTCTTCGTGGCTTCCCTCGGCCAGGACGACCGCATTGTCACGGCAAAAGACGGCACGGCCCCCTTGGGCGCGATGCTCGACGACGATCGGGTTCGTGCCGTCGAGCGCAAAATAGAAGAGCGAGCCTCGGCAAGCTTGCCCCATTCGGGCGACGAGCGGATCGGCGGCATTGAGAACGGCGGTCCCATCGGGCGGGACGACATCGACCAGCGTGCTTTTGACGTCGGCCAGTTGTTCCGGCGTCATGATGTCGCTCAGACCAAGGTGGTCCCCCTCGCCGATATTCGTAACCACCGAGACGTTGGTCCGGTCGTACCCCAGGCCCTCGCGGAGAATCCCCCCCCGCGCGGTTTCGAGCACGGCGGCCTCAACGCGAGGATCTTGCAGCACGATGCGGGCACTCTGCGGCCCGCTGCAATCTCCGATTTCAAGGCGACTCTCATTCACAAAGATGCCGTCGGTGCAGGTCATCCCCACGGTCCGCCCGGCTTCGCGCAGGATTCGGGCGATCAGCCGGGTCACGGTCGTCTTGCCATTCACGCCGGTGACGCCGACGACCGGGATGCGGCCGTCCTCCCCCTCGGGGAAGAGCGAGGCGAGACTGGACTCACCGCCAGGGTCGGCCTCGGTCGTCAGGAGCCGGCGCTGGCGGTGCCCCTGACCCAAGACGACGCGATGCTCCGCGTCAAGCCGGCGGCAGGGGACCCCAGCCTTCAGAGCGGCCTCGACGATCGCCCGGGCGCCCGGTTGCAGACACGACTGGCAGGCCACGTCACGGAGCCGGGCAACCTCGGCTTCGACGACGAACGGCAGGTCGAGGACCGCCGCCTGGAGCAGTCGGTGCGCCGTCTCCAGGCAGGCTCGACCGACGGCCTCGTCCTCGTATTCGATGACGACTTTGTAGACCCCGGCTTCCGCCGTCTCGCGTGCCTTGCCGAAGCCGACGGGGGTGCCCGCCAGGCATTGCAATTCGAGCGTGACGTGCTCCAGAATGTGCCCCTGGTAAGTGCCCTCGCGAAGCCGCTCAAAGAACCCGCCCGGGCGGCCGAGACTGCACCGGTGCTCGATCATCCCAGGGAGCCACGCCATGAGCCGCTCGTTGAACCCCGGCAGTTGATTCGACGGCGAGTCCTTCAGCTCTTTCAGGTCGACCCACGCCTCCAGAACAGGGAACCGAGCCCAGATATTCGGCCCACGAAGCGCCAACACTTTGCGAATTTCCATCCCCTCGAAACTCCTCGACACAAGATCCGACCGCCGCAACGCGTCATTCTCGACCAACACCTTCGTCTCCCGCATCGGGCGGGTCCGATCGCTCGCCGACTCCACGTCGAGGGCCAAGCCAACCAGCCAATCCGGTCGTTCCCCATTTCCGTTCCCGACCGGAAGGTTAGACTTAGAGTCTGTCCCAGAAGGCGAATCGCATCGGAGTTTTTGATAACCTTCCGGGTGCCATGCGGTTCCGTACCCGGAACCCATGCGGGAATGCTTTGGCCTGTGGAGCACGGGGTCCGAGTACGGAACCCGTGGCACCCAAACGTCCCTTTTCCCCGGTGAAGCCTGACCTTCCGAGACAGGCACTTAAAGCTACCTGAAAGAATGGTACGTCCGCATCGTCAATGCACAGAGCAAAATGAGAAGGAACTCTCCCCGACTCACAGCTTCACCGGAGGATCGTCAATGCCCTGGGCCCGCATCTCGGCCGACCTGGTCGTCCTGTTTCACGCCTGCTTCGTCGCCTTCGTCGTCTTCGGGATGGTGGCGATCGTGGTCGGGCTCGTGTTAGGTTGGAGCTGGGTGCGGAACTTCTGGTTCCGGACCCTTCACTTGTCCGCGATCGCCGTCGTCACCGCGCAAACGCTGGCCGGAATGATGTGCCCGCTGACGATCCTGGAGAACCACCTGCGACGGCAGGCGGGGCAGCAGACCTATCCAGGGGCATTCATCGGTTACTGGGCGCACCACCTGATCTTCTTCGAGGCGGAGCCCTGGGTCTTCACCGTCGCTTACACCCTGTTCGGACTGGCCGTCGCGGGGGCCTTTCTGCTGGGACCGCCCCGCTGGCCCTGGCGTGAGCCCGTCAAAATGCCCCAAGGAAACAACCCACATCACGCCCCTTGACCTGACAAAGGGGCGTCCCCTAACCGGCTCTTGCCGCCCCCGCGTGAAGGAGTGTCCGATGCCAGGAACTCGTGCCCTCTGGCTGCTGATCGCCCTGCTCACGCCAACGTTAGCGGCAGCCGAGACGTGCCTGTCGCCGTTCGTGAAGCGTCTCGATCGCCCCGAGAAGTTTCTTTACGTTTTCTGTGTGGACGCAGACGCGAAGGACAACGACTTCGTCGCCGTGATCGACGTCAACCCCGACAGCGCGTCCTACGGCACGATGATCCACACCTTGGACCTCGGCACCAAGGGGAACGAGACCCATCACTGGGGCTTCACCGACGACCGGACCCGGATCTGGGCGGGAGGCTTGCTCTCGAGCCGGGTCTGGATCATCGACGTCGCCACCGACCCCGCCAAGCCGAGGGTCGAAACGATCCTCGAGGACATTCCCCAGAAGACCGGTCTCTCAGGCCCACACACGTATTACGCGCTGCCGGGCCGAATGCTGATCAACTTCCTGGGGGCGGCCGACGGCGGGCTTCCCGCCGGCATGGCCGAGTTCACCAACGACGGCAAGTTCATCCGCCGGATCGACAACCCGAAAGACGCCCCCTACGGCTACGACGTGGCGATCAAGCCCGGCCTGAACCGCATGGTCTCCAGCAGCTTCACCCCGTTGCGGAACTACAAGAAGCCGCTGGCACAGATGGACCTGAAAGACTTCGGCAGCGAGATGGTCGTCTGGGACTTCAAGGAGCGCAAGCCACTCCAAGTCGGCAAGACAGGGCTCGCTCCCCTGGAGGTGCGCTGGAGCTTGAAGCCCGAGAACAACTACGGGTTCACCAACTGCGCGCTCGACAACTCGATCTGGCTCTTTCGAGGTCGAGCCGACGGTTCCTACGAGTTCAAGAAGGTCGCTCAGACCAGAGCGCTACCGGCCGACCTGCGTCAGAGCCCCGACGACCGCTACCTGTTCGTGAGTTGCTTCGGCGACAACCTGATCCAGCAGTGGGACGTCACCGACCCCGACCAACCCAAGCTCTTCAGCACCGTCTCTCCGGTCGTTCAGCCCAACATGATGCACCTGACCGGCGACGGCCAGCGGATGTACGTGACCAACTCGCTGCTCTCAACCCTGGACCACGCCGGCCGGTTCTACGTCCGCCTCGTCCACGTCGGCCCCGACGGCATGAAGGTCGACCCATTCTTCAACGTCGACCTGAACAAGCTCCCCACCGGCCCAGCGCGAGGGCATGACATGCTCATCAACTGACGAGAACCCAAGACGCCGCCAAGGAGAGGGAGACCATGAGAACGCTCCAAGGCCGATCCATTCAAACCTTATTCCTGGCCTTCTTTGTCGCGAGCCCGCTCCTCGGGGCTGGGAGCGCCGCAGAAGAGAAGAAGACGCCGCCTCCAAGTACCCTCGCCGATATCGGCCCCGCGCCTTCGGTCGAGTTGATCGACGCAGCGGGAAAGCCATTTGTCCTGGCCGACCTGCGGGGCAAAGCGGTGGTCGTCAGCTTCATCTACACGACATGCAGCGGCAGTTGTCCGGCGACGACGTTCAGCCTGACTCGCGTCCAGCGAGCGCTCAAGGAGGCGGGGCTTTGGTCGAAACGGGTTGAGTTCGTCTCGATCAGCCTGGACCCCGAGCGCGATACGCCCGAGGCGCTCGCCGCCTACGCCCGGAACTACGACGCGGACCCCGCCACCTGGCACTTCCTGACCGGGCCCCCGGACAGGGTGGCCAAGGTGGTGGCCGCCTGGGGGATGTGGGCGAAGATCGGCCCCTCGGGTACACTGGACCACCCTTCGCGAATCTTCCTGGTCGACCCGCAAGGTCGGCAGCGGGAGATCTATAACCTCGAATTCCTCAAGCCGGCGTCCGTCTTGCATGACGTGCAAACCGTGCTGTCCGAAGAGACTGGCCACTGACCCCTTGAGGACGTTTCATTGCCCAATCTCTCGCCCCCCCGTTCGCGATCGCGACGAGCCTTCGTCATCCTCAACCCGGCCGCCGGCCAGGGCACGGTAGCCGCCGTGCGCCTCGCTTTGGCGCGAACGTTTTCCAAGAGCGACGACGCCTCGGGGGACGAGGCCGCCTACACGATCCACGAAACCAGTCCCGGCGAGGCGATTGCGAAGCGGGTCCGCGAGGCGGCGGAGCAGGGGGGCTATGACCTGATCGTCGCGGGTGGGGGAGACGGAACGATCTCGGCGGTCGCCAACGGCCTGGTCGGGCTGGAGACGCCCCTGGGGATCCTCCCTCTCGGCACGGCAAACGTCCTCGCGCGGGAGCTCGGCATCCCCATCGACCTGGAAGGGGCCTGCCAACTCCTGGCCGGAGCGCACGCCGTCACGGCGATCGACGCCATGAAGGTGGGGGATCAGTGCTACTTCACCCAGGTCGGCGTCGGTATCGACGCGATGATGATCCGCGACACCGCTCGCGAGGCCAAGCGGCGGTTCGGGCGCGTCGCCTACCTCTGGACCGCCTTCACCCGCTTGCTCGGGTTCCAGCCCCGGCGGTTCCTGATCGAGAGCGACGAGCGCTTCGTTCGCTCGCGGGCCTCGCAGGTGGTGGTGGCCAACAGCGGGATCCTCGGCCAGCCTCCGTTCCGCTGGGGCCCCGACATCCGCCCCGACGACGGCCGGGTCAACGTCTGCATCGTCCGCGCCCGCTCGCTCTGGCACTACATCACCCTCTTCTGGCACGTGATCCTCGGCCAGCACAAGCAGAACGCCAACGTCCGCTACCTGACCGCCAAACATCGCGTCGTCATCGCCACCACCAAGCGTTCCTTGCCCGTGCAGGCCGACGGCGAAATCATCGGCGAGACCCCCGTCACGGTGACGGTCGTCCCCCAGGCCCTCCACGTGATCGTGCCGCAGGACGCTGAAGCCCCAGCCTGAATGAAGTCCAGCGGCTCTCCGATCCTTCCCCTGCGAACGGATCTGAATCTGAATCAAGAGGTTGGCATGATCCAAAAAGTCGTCACGGGCGGGCAGACGGGGGCGGAGCAGGCGGCCTGGGTGGCGGCACGCCGGGCCGGGATTGTGACGGCCGGATATATGCCACACGGGTTTCTGACCGAGGACGGCCCCGCGCCTCGGGTCGGCGCACTCTATGGGGCGATCGAATTCCCCATGGACGACGCCAGGCGAATCCGCGCCAATCTCCGCCGGGCCGACGGCCTCTTCTGGTTCGGCGACCCGGACTCCACGGAGGCCGCCGACACATTCGCCGCTTGCCGCGAGTTGGCCAAACCCTTTCTCACGATCAACCCAGGGTTCACACCGCCGGCGGAAGTCGTCGCCTGGCTGAGCGTGTTCGAGACGGCGACCCTCGTCGTCGCCGGCGATCGCGCCTCGCGCGCCCCGCGCATCGGCCCTCTCGTTGAAGCGTTCCTGGATCGCACCTTTGCCGCCTTGCGAAGGGCAGGCATGCGGGACAAATAGCCCCATCGAGAAAAGAAGAAAGAGGGGACATCGAAGATGCCCCCTCCCTCTCCGTCTCTCACCGCCTGTCTCGGAAGGCCAGGCTTCACCGGGAAATGAAGGAACTTTGGGTGCCACGGGTTCCGTACTCGGACCCCGTGTACCCCACAGGCCAAGGCTTTCCCGCATGGGGTCCGAGTACGGAACCGCATGGCAACCGGAAGATCATCAAAAACTCCGGTGCGATTCGCCTTCTGGGACAGACTCTCACCGCCCTCGAGTTCGCGACGCCACCCGTCGCGACGTGGTGAGGTCGAACGGAAACGCGTTGTCTCCGTCCGACGTGACCACGATCGCAAGTTGCGTCCGGACGTTGTAGTGCGCCGGGATGACGTTGCGGACCTCGTCGATCGTCTCGGTGGGGAGGTCGGGGTGCTTGATCCGCTTCCCGGTCGGCTTCACAGCGTTGATCTCGACCTGGTAACGGCCCGGAGCCGGCCCCACCGATCGGGCGATCTGGTAGGTGCCGTCACGGACTTCCGCAGTGGCCGCCGTCGCGCCGTCCAGCGGGGCGAACGTGACCGAACCCGAGGGAAGCGGCTTGCCGTCGAGCGTGATGATCCCGGAGACGGGCTGCCGGGCCGGCCCTTCGTCCGCACAACCGACCATGACCAACGCGACCGCAAGTGCAACACCTCGAACGAGCTTGGCCCCAACCAAGCCGGATTGACGCTTCGTTTCGGTACGCATTAGAGAGAGTCTCCGCTGATCACTTCACCCCCGGCCCGGCTGCTCAGAGCCCGCCAGGTCGGCAACGCGATTGAGTCCTTCACGAAACGGATCGAGCCATCGCCGAGGAGCACGTTGACTCCGCCGGGGTGAACGCTCCGTGAGCCGATGTAATGGTTCGGGCCGTCGCCGGTGTTGCGATTGCAGGGAGCCTTCACGGTCACCCAGCAAGCGCCATAGTCCGGGGTCTGGCTGTTCGGTCCGAGCCGGGTCGAAATCTGGTGGGATGAGGGTTGCTCGCTCCAGACCCGCCCGCGACGGTCGATCGTTTCGACCGGCTGGCCCGCCGGGTGCGGCGTCTGGATCAACTCCGACATCAGAAACGTCTGGCTCGTCCCGTCGGTCAACTCGGCCAGAGAAGCGCCGTAGTTCAAGGCGAAAGGCGCGGCCAAAACCTGGTCCGAATACGTGTTCTGGCCCCAGTTGACGCCGTAGTTCCCCTTGACGTCGCTCACGCCCCCCCCGTTGTTCACGAACACAACCTGCTGGTCGGAAGGGCAGTCGAAAACATTCACCCGAGCCGCGCGAGTCGTAGAGTTCTGGTTTTCCTGGAACGAAAGGTTGAAATTGAAGCTGTTGCTGAGGTTCCCCTGCTCGATAAACGGCAGGAGCGACGTGATGAACGGCTGACGGTATTGGTAGCCCCCCGGATTCGTCACTCCGGTCGAACCAGGAGCGAACCGCCCGTGGACGTCATGGTAACTGTGCAACGCCAGGCCCAGCTGCTTCAGGTTGTTCGTGCACTGAATCCGTCGCGCCGCTTCACGGGCCGCCTGCACCGCCGGCAGCAACAACGCAATCAAAACCGCGATGATCGCGATCACAACCAGCAACTCGATCAAGGTGAACCCCGTCCGTCGGCAGCAAGGCACCGAGGTCTCAAAGCGAACTACCGGCTCCTGTCCACTCCGCATCGTGATTCTCCTCTGAGAGACCCGGCCTTGATTGCCACTTCGTCATCGAACGAAACCCATTCTTCTTTTCTTGATCGGCTTTGTCAAGGACAAACCCCACCATCTTGACCAATGTAATTGAGATTCGTTAGAGTTCCTCTCAAGCGACAGTCGCGGGCTGGCCGCGACGGAGAGGATCGGGGACGGGTGACAACAGACTTCGAGGTGGCTTTGATGAAACCAGGAATCAGACGCGTCTTGCGAAATTCATGGCTCGCGGCGCTCGCGACGGTCGGTGCGGGGCAAGGCACCGGGATCGCGTCGGACGCACCGGCCGGCAGGCCCAACGTGGTGCTGCTCGTTGCCGACGACCTGGGTTATGGCGATCTCGGCTTTCAAGGGGCCCGCGATATCCCGACGCCCCACCTCGACGCCCTGGCGCAAGGCGGGGTGCGCTGCACGAGCGGATATGTCTCGGGTCCGTATTGCAGCCCGACGCGTGCCGGCCTGTTGACGGGCCGCTACCAGCAGCGGTTCGGACACGAGTTCAACCCGGGCGGGGGTGGTGGGGCGGCGGCTGCGAAGAATGTGGGCTTACCGGTTACGGAGACGACCCTGGCCGACCGGCTCAAGGCGGCCGGCTACGCGACGGGCCTCGTCGGCAAGTGGCACCTCGGCTCCGAGGCGAAGTTTCATCCCCAGAAGCGTGGTTTCGATGAGTTCTTCGGCTTCCTCGGCGGTCAGCACACCTATTTCGCCAGCAAGAGCGGCGACGTGTATCGCGGCACCGAGGTCGTGAAGGAGGAGGCCTATCTGACCGACGCCTTCTCCCGCGAGGCCTTGTCGTTCATCGACCGGCACAAAGACCACCCGTTCTTTTTGCAGCTCAGCTTCAATGCCGTCCACACCCCGATGGACGCGACCGAAGATCGGGTCGCCCGGTTCTCCTCGATCGAGGACCCGAAGCGGAGGACGTACGCGGCCATGCTTTCCGCCCTCGACGAAGCGGCCGGCAACGTGATCGAGCGGCTCAGGGCGGCCGGGCTCGAGGAAAAGACGCTCATCATCTTCTTCAGCGACAACGGCGGCCCGACGATGGCGGGCACCACGACCAACGGCTCGAAGAACGACCCGTTGCGCGGTTCGAAGCGGACGACCCTCGAAGGGGGTGTCCGGGTCCCGTTCGTCCTGAGCTGGAAGGGCACGCTCCCCGCAGGCAAGGTGTATGACCAACCGATTATCCAGCTCGATATCCTGCCGACGGCCCTGGCGGCGGCCGGCGTCGACGCCGAGCCGGAATGGAAGCTCGACGGCGTCAACCTCTTGCCTCACCTCAACGGTAAGTCGGACCAACCGCCCCACGACACCCTCTACTGGCGCCTGGGCGACCAGGCGGCCATCCGCCGGGGCGACTGGAAGCTCGTCCGCTATGACCAGACGGTCGACCTCGCCGGCGCCCAGTCAGACGCACGCTCCGGACCTCCCGTCACCCCGTTCCGGCTTTACAACCTCGCCAAGGACATCGGGGAAACCAACGACCTGAGCACGGAGAACCCGGACAAGGCCAAGGAACTCCTCGCCGCC
Source organism: Singulisphaera acidiphila DSM 18658 (assembly GCF_000242455.2). Classification (GTDB taxonomy): domain Bacteria; phylum Planctomycetota; class Planctomycetia; order Isosphaerales; family Isosphaeraceae; genus Singulisphaera; species Singulisphaera acidiphila. The sequence continues at coordinate 696,016 of NC_019892.1, read as the reverse complement.
TGGGAGGACTGGAGCGGCCAGCTTGCCCGCCCCTTGTGGGGACCAGGAAGCCGCGCCACGCCAGCGGCAAATTGAGAGACGATTCTCCCAAAAGACACGGGCCGGCCGTACTTCAAGCACGGCCAGGCCCGTTGTTAGCGATCACTTCGACTTCTGCGCAGCGCCGCCCTCTCCTCAGCAGAACGGCCGCAAGGCCTGGCGCATCGCCGAGGCGGTGGGGTAGCGGTCCTTCGGGTCGCGGGCGAGGCACTTCTGGAGGACGGCGGCCAGGGCGGCCGGGATGTCGGGGCGGCGCTTGCGGACCGGCACCGGGGGCTCTTCCAGGAGGGTGCGGATCAAGTCCCCCCCTTCGGCCACCTGGTCGTAGATGAACTGGCTGGTGAGCAGGTAATAGAGCGTCGCGGCGCTGGCGTAAAGGTCGCCCGAGGGGAGCACCGTCTTGAAGTCGAGCATCTGCTCGGGCGGCATGAACGGAACGGTCCCGCGCATCTCGCCCGAGAAGGTCAGGCCCGACAGCCCGAGCCCGCGAAAGCTCTTGGCCAGGCCGAAGTCGGAGATCTTGGCGACCAGGCCTTCCGGCCGGCGGCCGATCAGGATGTTCTCGGGCTTGATGTCGCGATGGACGAACCCGAGCCGGTGCGCTTGCTCGAGCCCCTTGAGAACCTGGCAAGCCATCCGGCAAGCCTGCGAGATCGGGTAGCGTCCCGGGGCCGAGTTGGCCAGAGCTTCCAGGTTCGAGCCCGCGACGTACTCCATCGCGAACCAGAACTGCCCTCGGGTCATCCCCTGTTCGAGCCACTCGACGATGTTCGGATGCTTCAACTGGCTGATGACCGACATCTCGCGCAAGAAGCGGTCGACAGCCGAACGCGCGGCGGCCGACTCGGGGACGATCAGCTTGAGCGCGACCAACTTCCCGGTCTCGTTGTGCTTCGCCTGGTAGACGACCCCCATCGCCCCTCGGCCCAGCTCGCGGACAGTGGTGAAGTGGGGGACCGGCTGGGGCAGCGACGACGACTCGGCCCGGCAGAAGTCGCAGAGCCACTCGACCGACTCGCCCGCCACCTGGTTCGGGCCGCTCGCCACGTCGATCCCCAGCGGGGCGGGCGAGCCGCACCCCGCGCACTGGATCGGCTTGGGATGCGCGTCCAGGGCGACCGACAACGTCCGACTCCCGGTCTGCGTATCCATCTCGCTCGTCTTTGACGCCGTCTCGACCCGGACCCGGAAAATGCTCTGCCCGGCCGCGATCCGGTCCCCCGAGTTCAGCTTGGCCCGGTCGACCCGGCGTTCATTGACGAAAGTTCCGTTGGTGCTCCCCAGGTCGCGGACCTCGCACCGAGGCGGATTGATCTCGATCAAGAAGTGGTCGCGCGAGAGCGCGGTGTCCTCGGGCACCGGACAATGGACGAACCGCGACCGACCCACGATAAACGTATCGTGCCGATCGAATACGAACGAACGACCCTGACGCGGGCCTTCGAGAACATCCAAGATCACTCGCATTGTGGCGCCGTTGGTCCTCCCCAATCTGAGTTCTTGCCCATTATACTCCAGGCAAGGCCAGGGTCGGAGTCCTTTATGGCTAAGATCCGGCGGGTCACAACCGAGCCGCTCGTTCATCTGTTGGTTTTTTCCTAAATAGGCGAACCGAGCCGAGCGCGAACCGGGACGGTCAGGAGCGTTTTCTCTGATGGCGGACATTTACGAGATCGCAGCCGAAGTCAAGGAGGCCCTGGCCGAGGGGCGAGCCGTTGTGGCCTTGGAGTCGACCCTGGTCGCCCAGGGGCTCCCTTGGCCCGCAAACCTCGAAACAGCGCAAGGGGCCGAGGCGGCCGTCCGGGCGGCGGGGGCCACACCGGCCACGATCGCGGTCGTCGCCGGCCGGATCCGGGTCGGCCTCTCGGCCCTGGAGCTGGAGCACCTGGCCCGCGCCGGGACATTCCTGAAGGCCGGCCGGCGCGACCTCTCCCAGGCCGTCGCGCGGCGGCTCGACGCCGCGACCACCGTATCGGCGACCCTCTGGATCGCACGAGGGCAGGGGATCGGCGTGATGGCCACCGGCGGGCTGGGGGGAGTCCACCGCGAGGCGGCGACGACCTTCGACGTCTCCAACGACCTCGACGAGCTCGCCCGCGCCGACGGCGCCTTGGTGGTCTGCTCGGGGATCAAGTCGATCCTCGACATGCCCGCCACCCTCGACGCCCTGGAGACCCGCGGAGTTCCCGTCGTCGGCTACCAGACCAGCGAATTGCCCGCATTTCTGACCCGATCGAGCGGCCTCGCCCTGGAGGCGCGCGTGGAGTCAGCCGACGAAGCAGCGGCCCTGGTCCACGCCCACCGTGCCCTCCGCCTCCCCGCCGCCGTCATCTTGACGCAGCCAGTCCCCGAGGCCGACGCCCTTGATGCCGGTGCAATGGACGACGCCCTCGCTTCCGCCCTGGCCGAGGCCCGTCATCAGCGGATCTCCGGCAAGGCAGTCACTCCCTTCCTCCTCGACCGAATCCGCCAGGCCACCGAGGGTCGCGGCCTGCGTGCCAATCAAGCCCTCATCCTCGCCAACGCCCGCCTGGCCGGTGACGTGGCGGTGGCCCTGGCGGCGAGCGAGGATTTCCACCACGGAAAGCATGGGCAACACGGAACGAAATCCAAATAACATCCGATTGTTTTCATTTTCAATAGCGACTGCCCGCCGCCTGGGTGGTCCTGCGTCTCGACGGCCAGCGGCATGGCGGCCTTTGCCAGCCCCGAGGAACGCTGACGAAACCATTTCCCGAAATCGGACCACCCATCCCCCCAGGAAATGAGAAAGTTGTTTCGTCAGCGTTCCAAGGGGCGACCGTCCGAATGAGCCTGACGCCTTTAACGGTCGCCCCTTCAGGGCTGCAAGTCATACTAATTTGAGTTCATCCTGTTTCCAGGGGTTTCACCCTTGTCCTTACCAAGAACGTTTGCGCAGTAATGCTACTCCAAGCGAAGGTCCAGCTCAGCCCCCTGAACCATCGCTTGGAGCTTCATCCATCCCCTCCAGATCGTTTGCCATCCCGGCTCACCGTCCCCCTTCCGTCCCAGGAATCCCCCGAGTTTCGCCAACTCCCGAAAAAACTGATACGTTCCCCATGGCAACGCCTCAGTCGTTCGCCGAAACGCGCGGAGCACGGCCACATATTTTGGCGGGGCGGCTTCGATCGCCGGCCGTTCCGGTTCCGATCGGGCGATCCCTTTCAACTGCAAGAGCCGTACCGCCACCACTGACAGCAGACCCGTCAGCGCCTCCAGCCGATGGCTCGCCTTGAGTTGATGATCGGCTGCACTGCAACCCGATTTCAACGCTTTGTGCCATTCTTCGATCAGCCATCTCTTTTCATAATAGGAAATGATCCGCAACGCATCCTCAAGGCAGGCCACTTCCAGAGAAGTGTACAGCACCCATTCGATCGGTTCTTTGACCGAGGCGGGCGGATCGACCTCACGCACACACACCACGTATTGCGCGATCGGTTGCGGATCGAGACCCTTCAGCGAGTCCGCGGGCTGCCGCGGTACGAGCATCGTCGCCCGCACGAACGTGACGGTGAGCTTGGCGGTTCGCGCCGGCAATCCGGGACGAGACCGCAGCTTGAGCGTGAAGCAACCCGCTTGCGGTACCGATTCGAGTTCCTCCTGCAACGGGCGTTCGAGACCATCGGCACCCTGGACGCGTCGGTGCAGGCTCTTGACCCGTCCGACCCAATCGACGCCCTGACGCTGGGCGCGGCAATAGACCTCGAAATCGTCGGATCCACGGTCCATGACGTGAACCCAGCGTGTGTTTTGGGGCGGGGAACCGATCAGTTCGATGAGTTTTCCCCAGACCTCCGACTCGCGATCGCGCTTGCGGCGTTGCGTCCGACTCTCCCCCTTGGGAACCGGTTTGCGATGAAAGAGAATTTGGCCTGCGAGGCCGTGGACGACCTCGTCCTTGTGGGAGACCATCAATCCGGAGTGGATCATGAAGCCCTGACCTGTGCCCGTACCAACGGGCCCCACGCCTTGAATCTGTCGGGTGCATCCGAAATCAATCTCGGTGGTGTCGTCAAGGATCAGGGCCATCTCGGGGCTGGTTTCCCGGATCGAACGCCAATGCGGCTCGGCAATCGCCCGGAAGTTGACGGCCGAGGAGTCGAGCAGGCGATAAGCAGCCCTGAGGTCGTCCCAATTGCCCGTCGCTTTCGGAAGACTGGCCGAGGAATCCACGGCGATTTGCGTGGCGAGTCGGATCAGCCGCGTTTCTCGGCGTTTGTCGCCCAGATCGGCACCGGCGAAATTGGCTTGGGCCCAAGCCTCAGGGTCGGTCAGTGTGGGACTCATGATGAGCATCCGAGCAAGCCAGGGTACCTTGCCCCGGGCCGTCAGACCGACGGGTGGGTCAAGAGAAGCATTGACTATGCCAGATTGCCCGAAAAAAGCAGGGGGAAACTCTGGATTCTGTACGAATGTTCTTGGTAAGGATAAGGGTTTCACCCCTGGCTAGAAACGGTCGCCCCTTCGGGGCTGCAAGTCATACAGATTTGAGCGCATACTAATAGCCAGGGGTTGCACCCCTGGCTATTAACGGCCGCCCCTTCGGGGCTTCCAGAAATCGAGGAAGAGACTCTTCTCTCGCTGTGAGCGACACCTCGTGTGGCTGCCTTACCAACATGAAGAATCCCAATTCATCAAACAAACCACGAACATAATAGCACTATTAAAATTCAAATCATCAGGATTCGCGATTTGATACCTTCACGGGCTCAATCCAAAGCAGGATCCCTTCACAAGGGTAAAGCGGGGTAACCGTTCGACTTTTGCTCTGGCCAACCGGACGCATGAAACGGCGTCGCAACAGGACGGCGGGTTGATCGACGATACTCGGCAAACTTGGGCTTTCGTCCGACCAGTTCGACACCACGGTCCAATCCGTCGGTTCCTCCACCGAAAGCAGGCTCTTGCCCTCTCGGGTGACGAGGACTCGCCAGCCGTCTTTTCTCCGCTGCTGATAAAGGATCAGGCGATGTCTGCCCGGCTCAATCGGCTGGCTTTGCACGACCGGAGCGAGACCGTCTTGACCGATATCGCGTGTCGCTACACATAAACGATACCTTCCCGCTGGCAGGTAAAGATCCCAACGATGCTCCTCGGGCCACAATCTATCCAGCTTCACAAGGGCGATCTTGCTCGGATCGTCGATGGTCAGGTCGTTTGCCAGCACACGCATGCTCTGGATTCGCGCTCCGAGCCACACGTTATGACTCCGGTTCACGAAATCGGTGATCCAAACCGCAATCGCGGCCGTCAATAAGCACGTGGTTCGCAACCCGACTTGCCACCGCGTTCGAGCAAATCGTTTCACCACGGGATTGGTGGATCCCGATTCCAAAGGCGGGGGCAAGGGCTCAGACGCGGACACAGGATCAGGCACGAACCAAGCTCCCAAAGGGCTTCGGTCACGGCTTCGGCGCATCGGTGCCAAGCTTCAGTTCGTAGACGACCGGCACGTACACGGAAGCAGAATGGGGAGAGAGTATCGTCCGAGCCTCACGTTGCATACCCTCGGGCAGCGTCAAGCGGAGCAGCACCGCCGAGCGATCCGGGGCGATCGTGACAAGGCGATCGGCCCCCAACTGCTCCACAATAATCTTCCCCCAACGATCGCGCAAGAACGCGGCGAGCGATGGGTCTGCGAAACTATGGGTGACACTACTTCCCAGGAAATTCTGATAAACCTGTAAGCCTCCCTGTTCGTCCTCGCGAAACCGGACGCGGGCAATGAACTCGCGAGAACCGGTCGATGATGACGGTCCCTGGCTCCCCCCCTTGTCACTCAGTTGCAACGCGTAGTTCGCGGGCAGAGAGATCCGCCAAGCGAAATGGAGCGGTTCCCTCGTCTCCAAAGCCCGAACGTGGACCTGGGACGGGTCTGCGATCAGAAGTTCCCCAACGATCCGGTGCAGTTGCTGATACTTGTCCCGCAGCCGGCTCCGTTCACGGCCAGATTGCCACGCCATGAGGAAACCAAGAAGGATGCTCAAGGCCAGGAGCCAATCGACCACTTTATGCTTCATTCGCATGGCCCATTCACACCCAGAATCACAACAATCAGGTCGACCCAGAACTCTTCGTCCCGAATGACAAAAACTTAAAATCCCCTTTTCCGAAGTCCTGTCGCTCGCGACCACCCCGCGATGGAGTGAACGAACGAACGGAAGACACGGCACACTCGACATCCATTCGAAATGGAGATCGGCCCGCATGCCTTGATGAATCAAGGCATGCGGGCCGATAGTTGTTTGACGACACCGGAGTCGGGCGAGAGCACCAATCCGGCTACTCTTCGCGACTCCGGGCATTGGCGTAAGATCAACCCCGCAAAACGAGGTCGACCAGACCGGTTCTCCCGAGACAGAGTCGCGAGAGAGACGTCAAAGGGTTTACGCCGGCAAACCCTTCGACACCGATCGATCCAAGGGGGCGATCAATAACGGCCGCGACCACCACCGCCGCCGCCGTAACCACCGCCGCCACCACCACCGTAGCCACCACCACCGCCGCCGCCGTAGCCGCCGCCGCCGCCGCCGCCACGTGCTTCACGGGGCTTGGCTTCGTTGACCGTCAGGTTGCGCCCGTCGTGATCATGTCCGTTGAGGCCCTGGATCGCCGCCTGGGCTTGGGCGTCGGTGTCCATCTCAACAAAGCCGAATCCTTTGGAGCGATTCGTGTCACGGTCGACGATGATCTGTGCGCTCTGCACGGTGCCGAACTGGGAGAACAGGGCTTCCAGGTCGGACTCATTCACGTTGTAGGTCAGGTTGCCCACATACAGCTTCTTGGCCACTCTCAAACTCCCGGGCGAAGGCAAAACGACCCGCAAAACGCTTTCAGGGTCGAGAAGAAAGGGGATTCCGTTGAATCCCGGTGGGTGAGAAAGGCGAGGGAGGTAAGCAAGGACCGGATCGGGAAGAGCCAGCAATGCTGCTCGGTCGTCAGACCAACCGACGTTGAGTATAACAAATTTTCGTGATGAATGGATAGAGCGATTGACACAACTTCGCAATATCGTCGAATCGGTGAATCGGCCGTCGCGCAAGTCGGCCCAAGACCTCTCGTCACATCCACTCGAACGACCCGAAACCTTCATAATCTCCTGAGAATCGAGGCCTTTTGCTCGAAGTGGCTCGCCGCCACCTCGAGCGTAATGCCCCTCCTGCGTCTGAAGCGGTGGGTACGTTCCCACCCCCTTCTTTTAAAAAAATTCTGAGATTCGCCTCGGGGTTGCTTGATCATCCTTCCACGGCCAGGGAGTCGGAAGCGGGCACCAAAGTCTCCCGGACAAGCTGCTCCACGTGGCTCCGAACATCTTCGGGCCAATCGCGAATCTCGGCTTCGAGGCGTTCCTGGTCATTGGCGAACAAGGCGCGAGTCGCCTCCTCGAACCCCGGGAAATTCCCGGCCATGGTCGACATGAACCTGTAGGCCGACTCTTGCGCCCGGCGAGCCCGATCCCGCCCCTCGTTCGCGCGTCGCGCCGCTTCCACCAGCTTGCGGAGCGCGACCGACGCCCCGCCGGGCTGCCCATTCAGCCAGTCCCAATGACGCGGCAAAAGGGTCACCTCGCGGGCCACAACCCCCAACTTCGGACGCCCCGGCCCCCGTGGCGCAACAGGCAGAGCCGGGGCATCGGCTGACGTGACCATGCTCCCCGCTTTCTCAAGCCTCTCAGCCACGTCCTCGACCGTCCCCCGAAAGTCCACCTCGATCGGCTCGCTCGTCACGTCGTCGAAAATCAAAACGGGGGCCGTCTCCCCTCGGTCAAGAACCTCCTTGACCCGTAACGCCACTTGCCCCAGTTCGCCCGACGCAATCCGTCGAACCCCTTCAAAGGCCGTGCAACGGCCATATTCTCGATCCTTCATCGTCGCCTCCCCCCACTTTTTTCCCAATGAACGGCGGACAAGAAATATTTTACCCGGGCAAAATCAAAAAACCAATATCACCCGGGCAAAATTGTCTACGAAAGGCGAAAAGGGGGGGGAGACCGGAGTAACTCCATGGCCGCAGCCAATTGCACCACGATTGCGAGTGGGGCAAGAAGAGCAAAGTCTTTTCTTGAGGATGAAGAAGTCTTTCCCACTCATCCAAAACCGTCGCCCTCGGGCTCCATCACAAACCGGAGTGAGTCCAAGGTTCGAGGAGAGCGAGGCATCCAGTCGCATCCAAACCCAAAAACAGGATCGTCATTTCCCCATGTTCCGCATTCAGCAATTCCGAATTTCACAGGAGCAAACCACCGCGTTATTCCCCTTTTAGGAGAAGAGTGCGACTCACTATTCGCATGAATGACAATTTCCCCGACCAATACACACGTTAAAAATAACGTCAGAAATCATTTTCCTTTTTGACAAGGCGAAAACACGCCTCAAGACAGGCCAGAAGCAGGCAGGAAACCAAGAAGCATAGATACCCCCAAGGGGTAGCGTCAACCACGACGGAACCGTCCCTATTTTTCTCAATTTTCTTTGGGAATGCCGGCCGTGAAGTCGCGTCGTCTCGCCGGAAAGCGACGGCATTCCTTGTGTTCAAGCTCGAGGACGCGGCAGGACAACCTCGATCGGATTCGCGTTCCATCGGTGGCGAGGAGCCTTTCAAGCACGCATCCATTAGCAAACCGCTCGAAGATCGTCCGGCCGAGCCGACGTGCCCTTCGCGAGGAGGGGGAGAGGTTCTCTCGGCAGGCCACCGCATCCTCCCTCGGTCAGCCTGATCCGCCTGGTCATCGCCTTGCGGCTTCTTCTTCGCCGCCTTGGGTGAAGGGCTTGACTTCGGCCTGCTCTCCCCGTTTGGAAGATTTTTCCCCGGCAAGGCATCCCAACTGACGTCGCCATTGGGGCCGAGGACAGGATAAGATGGAGTCATGGACACCCTCTTCCCTCTCTTTGATTCCGAAGACGACCGGCCCCCGTTGGCGGCTCGGTTGGCTCCAAAGCTGCGTGCGCTGGCCGATCAGAGCATCTTCATCGGGACAAGCTCGTGGAAGTACCCGGGGTGGGTGGGATCGATTTATTCGAAGAATCGCTATGAGACACGAGGAACGTTCTCGAAGAAGAAGTTCGAGGAGCATTGTTTGAGCGAGTACGCCGAGACCTTTACCACGGTCTGCGGCGACCTCACGTTCTACCAGTTCCCCTCGCCCCCCTTCTGGGCGAAGCTCTTCGACGCCACTCCCCGCTCGTTCACGATGGCGCTGAAGGTCCCGGAGGATATTACCGTCGCATGCTGGCCGAAGCATGCCCGGTACGGCACAAGGGCCGGCGCCACCAACAGCCATTTCCTGGACGTCGAGCTCCTCAAAACCCTCTTTCTCCGCCGGCTCAGGCCTTATGCCGAACGGGTGGCCACCTTGATCTTCGAGTTCGGGACCTTCCCCAAGAGCCAATTTCCGACCCCGGACGATTTCTACTACCGGCTCGACAGCTTCCTCGAAGCGCTGCCGGGCGGGTTCCGGTACGCCGTCGAGATCCGCAACCCGGAATACCTGAGCCCGGCCTACTTCGGCCTCCTGAAAGCGTATGGAGTGGCGCACGTCTTGAACGCCTGGACCCGCATGCCGCCGCTCGAGGCTCAGGCAAAAATGCCGGGCGTCTTCGACGCCGACTTCATCGTGGCCAGGGCTTTGCTCGCCAAAGGCCGTACCTTCGCCGAGGGGGTCAAATTGTTCGAACCCTACGACCGCGTCCAAGAGCCGAACCCGGCCGTTCGATCGGCCCTCGTCCAGGTGGCCAACCATGCAAGGGCCCACAAGAAACCCGCATTCCTCTTTGCAAACAACCGCCTGGAAGGGTTTAGCCCGGGGACGATCGAGGCCGTGCTGGAGCAACTCGGAGTTTATTGAGAGTCAGAAACTCAGCCACAGAACACAAAAAAACGTGAATTCATTTTAAAAAATCCGAACAATCGTGAATCGATTATCAAAAACATATTTTCCCTCTCACATCACAAATATCCCACTCATTTGATTCATCTTGATAGATGCTGGCCAATGGCAGCGTGGCGGCACTTCGGAGGGTGAACCGGCCGATCTTCTTGTTGACCTCGTGCTTGAGGTCAGCGATCGTATCGGCTCGTTGGCCGCCCGACTCGAAGAGGCCCAACTGGGCGTTCGCGCGAGGCGTCAGGTGGTCGGCGATCAGGTGCATCCGGTTCGCCGGCACCCGCTTGATCCAGGCGTGACGCAGGCAAGGGCGGAGCACATCGAGCAGCACGTCGAACCGGTCGCTGGGAAATTCCAGGGAGGCCCGGCCTTCACCCGCCTGTCCATCGCGATAGCCCACCCGGAGGGAAACGTGCTTGGTCAGAACTTTATGGTAGCGAAGCTCTTCGATCAGCCGCTCCATGTTGCGGATCAGCCACGCATAAATCATCATCGGATCATCGGTCGCCTCGCCGAAACTCCCCCCGCGCGACAAGGCCCTGTGAAGAGGACGGGCCGGGTGAATCGGCACAACCGGATCCCCGTTGAGCTCCCACCAGAGCGATTCGCCAGTGGCCGTCAGCAAGTCCCGGATCAGGCGACGGTCGGCCTGGGCCAGGTCCAGGCAGGTGTGAATTCCCCAAAGTTGAAGCTGGCGCTCCCGGCGCCCGGCGATCCCCGCGATCTCGGCGACGGGAAGCCGCGCCAGGAGTTCCGTCTCCTCCTGGGGATCGAGGACCGCCCTGGCCCCAAACGGTTTGGCGGTGTCGCTAATCAGCTTGGCCAGGGTTCGCGAGCGGGCGATGCCGACCGTCACCGGAATCTGGACCCGCTCCTTGATCCGGTCCCGCACAACTTCAGCGTAGCGCTGATGGTCCATGCCTGGGGGCGGGGTCGCTTCGAAGAAGAACTCGTCGATGCTGTAATACTCAACCTTCGGTGAGAATTCGCTGACCACCTCGAGCATCAAACGGCTCAGGACCTCGTACCACCGAAAGTCACGCTTCACGTACACACCGTCAGGACATTTCGCCATCGCCTCCCAGATCGGGACGCCAGTGGATACGCCAGCCGCCTTCATCTCATAACTCTTGGCGATGACGCAGGCCCCCTGATTGCCCAGCACCCCCACGGGCAGGCCGTTCAAATGCTCGTAGCGGACCCGCTCCGCCGAGACGTAGAAGCAATCAGCGTCGAGATGTGCGACCATCGCTTGACTCATGGCCGCAAGTATAGTATTGAACTGGTGGACAGTTCAACTCAAGGACGAATCGATTTAACCGTGTGCCTCGGAATCGCCATCGCAGGGAGCGAATTGCCCACGGAATTGATCGGGCGATACGGCTTGGACCGGCACTTCTACATGCGAAGTGAACGGCCGGAGTACCGCTTCCTTTTTCGCGACCGCCGCCCCCAACTCCCGATCTGGCGTGACGGCCGGCTTCAGATCGTGCGATGGGGGAACAGCGAAGGGCAGAGCCAGTTCCTGCCGCGAACGTGCTGGACCTGGCGCAAGACGATCGAGCAGGGGGGCTGGCACGACTCGGGAGCCATCCTCGTGGACATCCCCGCCTCGTTCGGCCTGGAGCGCCGAGGCGTCTGGTATTTGATCGAGCGGGGGATCCGCGGCCTCCTCGTGCCCGATGAACGAGGCCGTGCGGTCGTCTACATGATCTGCCAGCCGTCGAGCCACTATTACCAGGTCATGACCAACTCCCCCCAGATGCCCGTCTTCATCGATCAGCAGATCTGAAGCACGGTCCAAGGCAAGGGAGCGGCGCCCATCGGCAACGTCATCGCTCGATCCCCCCGGCGAAGCAACACGCACGGCAGGGGATTCTAATTGCCGCGGATCAACGAGTGACTGACGTCGCCCGCCAACAGACGCCCGCACGGAAGAAAGCCCGCCCTTTCCAAGGTGCGCCGCGAGGCGGTGTTGGCGGGATTGCAACGTGCGGCGGGCTTCTTGCCGGCTTCGTAGCAGACGCGCTTCACTTCCTGAACCAGATAGCTTCCAAAGCCTTGACGCCGGGCCGATTCCACCACACTCATATAAACATCCCCGTAAGGGGGATTATAGTGGCAAAGGAATCCTCCCGAGGCCACCACAACGCCGTCCACTTCAAGGACCCAGTCGGCATCCGCCTCGGGCGCCTGGTCTTCCGGCCTGATGCTCCGAAAGAGGCCATTGGGACAGGCGAGATGGGTGGTCGACGCATCGTGGAACAGGATGTTCTCCGAGCGAATGTTCTCCGCACAGTCAAAGAGCATCGTGAGCATCAACGGGATATTCGTTTGTGCCTCGATCTGAGTGGCCTGGCTGACGGCCAGGAGCTCACGAAACATCGGCAGAGCGCTCGGGCGCCGATGAGGCAGAGTATAAAACTCCATGAGCCGGCCAACTTCGTACTTGTTCCAGACGGCCCCATATCCGCTGATTCGCTCATCGATGAGAATCAGGTAGGGATCGCCCAAGCCGCGTGCCAGAACCGAGTCGTGAATGATCTGGCAGTCCACTTCTTGGCGGTACAGCTCCCGCATCGACCGCACGTCTTCATACTCGGCGCGACGCACTTGAATTGCCATGGCATCACCGTCTGCTCGGGCCTCCGGCAATCGTCAACGACGTGTGCCTGCCAGGATAGCCGATAAGAGCCGTCGCTTTGAAGTCCCACCCATTGCTGGTGGCGACGGGAACTCCCGCAGCGCGACCCGACGAAGAAGCCCGCGTTTCTCCCCGTTTCATGGAAAATGAGGCGTCAAATCACAATTCTCGGATCGCAAAAAACATGATGATTCGACGCCAAAGTTTCCTTCAATTCTTCGGGGCAATCTGATCGGCGAGTTCGCGCACACTTGCGGTTCCGGTGGTCCCGAGTTGGTGGATCACCAGGGACGAGGCAACCGCCGCGAGTTCGGCGGCTTCGCGAAGACAGGCGCCGCCCGCAAGCGCGGCGGCAAGGTTGGCGGTGACGGAGTCGCCAGCACCAACGATATCGATGGGGCCGCGAACCGGAAGGGCGGCGACGTGATCGACGGCCCCTTGGGGGTCGGCGGCGATCATTCCGCGTTCCGAGAGCGTGACAAAGACCGGGCGGCCGTTCCTTGCCGCAAACTCGGCCGCAGTCGCCGCGACATCGTCCAGCGAAAGCACCTCGTTTCGATTCAAGAGCGCCGCAAGTTCGGCCGCGTTCATCTTGAAGCTCACGGGCGGCCAGTCGCGAAGGCCCTGGCGGGAGTCGGCGATCACGGGCAGACCTGGATTCGCCGCAGCAAGCTCGCCGAGGGAAGCAAGGAGTCCCCGCGTTACGACCCCAGTCCCGGCCTCGTCCACTTGATCGAGCACGATCAAAGCGTCGATCTTTGGGGCGATTTCCTGCAAGCTGGCGGTGAGCCTCGCTTCGATGGCCGTGGGCGTGGGCGTCCAGTTCTTGACGTCGAGCCGGTTCAGCTCGACAGGGGGTTGCCCCGGAGAGATGACCAGAGGCTTGGCGTACGTGAACGTCACTCGGTCGGGGGTCGTGATGAAGAAATCGAGCTTCACGCCTGCCATCGCGGCCAGCTCGCGGCGAAGTTCGTAGCCTTCACCGTCGTCGCCACAAAAGCCGACCGCGATAATCTCGCCGATGCCGAGCGCGACAAGATTGTTGACGATGGTGCCCGCCCCCCCAGGCTGCGCGCGAACCCGGACCACGTTGTGGACAGGGAGCCCCGTCTCGATGGAAATCTCGGTACGAGCGGGGTCAATCTCCAGGTAGCGGTCGAGACAGAAGTCCCCCACCACCGCGATCCGAAGGGTTTTATAACGTGAGGTGACGGTCTGGAATCGCTCGGGCGTCATGCGCGGGCCAAGATCTCGTGGTAGAGGTTCTGAACGAAAACCGCATTGTCGCATTGAAGGTAATGCATGGCTCCGCCCATGCGGGCGTAACTCTTGCAGAAGCGCAGGTAATACGCAGGATTCGTCTTGGGCGGCTCGCCGGTCGTCCAGTCCCAGCCGCCGCCGTCCTGAAGATCAACGACATGGATGGAATGGCCGGAAACGGTCGGGCGACCGTCCTGGATCCGGAGATTGTTCGCACAGCTCAGGCTTTTCTCAAAGACCTGCGGCCCCATGATCGCCGAGCCGACCGAGAGGACCACGCCCCCATCGAGAGTCTCCACCGAGCCGCCGAAGAGTCGAAAGTCCTGGGCCCCCGCACGTCCGATGGCGGCTCCGTTAAAGAGGGGGTGGTTGGCGATGATGTCGTAGCCGATGCCGGGATGAACCGAGACCGGCACCTTATGGAGAAAGGCCTGCGCGAGGATCGAAGCCTGTTTCCAGCGGTGCTCGACCGCGATCCGACCCGAAGGGAGGTCATGGGTGCGGATCGCGAGCAAGAGGTCGGCCCGAGCCGGGGCGAGCGGATGGCTGGGTTCGGCGCGCAGCATCGCTTCCAGTTCGGCGGCGGTGGGAAGGTCCGTGCCGTCCTCGGCGATAAACCGGCCGAGGGCCACTCCGTATCCCTCTCCTCTCAAGCCCCCCGCCAGCAGCGCGAGATGGAGATACCTGCCGGTTTCGTCCCACGAACCGAACGTGCCCGTCGCCACGTTGGCGCGCACGCTTTCCGTGGAGCGGCCGAGCCAGGAGTATTCCCAGTCGTGGATCGTGCCCGCGCCGTTGGTGGCGAGGTGGGTGATCCAACCCCGCTCCATCATCTTTGCAAGCAGCAACGCCGCGCCGTTGCGAAGCAGATGCGCGCCGTAGATCAGGATCACGCCGGCACCGTTCGCCCTCGCCTTCAAGACATCCGACGCACACCGACGAATGGCAGAGGCGAGCGGCTCGGGGCAGGGGGCGGGGGCGACGTCCGGCGCAATCAGGATGTCTTCAACACGCGTCAGGCTGTCGCGATCGCTCAAGGGGAAAACCTTGAGCCGGGAGAGATCGAGTGGAGTGGAGTTCATTGTCCCAGGATCAGCTCCAGGAGGGGTGCGGCATCACGAAAGTCAGGGATAATCAGGTCCGCCCCAACCCCAGAGAGTCGATCACGTTTCCATTCGTCCATGCGGCCCGAGCCGTTGTTCGCCTCGTCGCTGGCAACCGCGACGGCGAGCCCGCCGACTTGTTTGGTATTCTCGATCTCCACATAGCCGTCGCCAAACGACAGCAATTGCTCCCCTGGAATGTTGTTCTCGCTGAGAAGGCGGTCGATGACCATCTTCTTGGAGAACGACTTGTAGTCGTCCTGTGCGCCGTAGATATGTTCGCCGAAGTACCGCGTGAGCCCGAGGAGCTCGGCTTCTCGCTTGACGAAGGGCTCGTCGGTGCCACTGGCCAGATAGAGGGAAAGCCCACGGCGTTGGAGGTTTTCCATCAACGCCGACGCTCCGAAGACGAGCAAGTCGTCGGGGTGAATGGTGCCGGCTTTCAGGCCTTCGGCTCGGGCGGCGATCCGCTCATCCAGGCGTCGCAGGTATTCGTGCTTGTACCAGAGCGGCTCGCGAGGCTCTCCGCCGCGCTCGCGGATCCGGTCGGCGAGCTGCATCATCTGGTAAATCGTCTGCTTGCCGTTGAGGCGCATGATGTCCTCAAAAGCCAGCCGCTGTCGATCGGCGTCGCTCTCGCCGTCGAGCGGTGGGAGGACCTCGGTGAACATGGGGACCATGACTTCGGGCCAGCCTTGGCGAATCAGCGAAAGCGTGCCGTCGAAGTCGAACAGGACATGGCTGATCCCAGGGCGCGGAGCGAACGTGGGCCGGAGGATGACCTCTCCGGAAAAGACGGGCTTACTCACGCGGCGCCTCCGTCCATGAATGCGTAGCAGAGCATGTGAAGAATCGTCATTTGAGCATCTTCGACTCGACCGTAGTGGGAGTCCTCAATGACCAGCGTCTGCCCGGCGATCTCGGCCAGCCGCCCACGCTTGGCACCCACGAGCGCGACGGTGTGCAGCCCGTTCTGGCCGGCCCATTCGAATGCACGGACAAGATTGGGCGAGTTTCCGCTCACGCTACTCGCGATCAGGACGTCGCCCGCCTTCGCGTAGTTTTGCAAGGAGCGGAGGAAGACGTCGTCGAAGCAGTAGTCATTCCCCAGCGCCGTGAGCCAGGCCGAGTTGTCGGCCAGGGTGAGAACGCGAAACCGCTTGCCGGTCTTATCGCTCGCGCCCTTGCCGAGGTCGGTCGCGAAGTGCGAGGCGTTCGCTGCATTCCCGCCGTTCCCGATGGCGAAGATCTGCCGATCGTCGCGCCACGCTTGCCGGACGGTATCGATCAGCTTCTCGACCCCATCGAGGGGAATGGAATCCAAGGCGCGATGTTGAGCTACAAGATACTCAGAAAGCCAGGATCGCATGAGCTTGACTCGTCCTCCGAGCGAAATCGCGGACTGTTTTCAGTAGGAGGCAACGCAATGGCCATTCCCGCGCAGCCATCGGGCCGCGACTTGATCATAAACAACCCCAACCCCATTCCGAAGCGTTGGGGAATTTTCGTGGTGATCTGGCAGGCGACCCGATCCGTCATGATAGCCGCCCCCCCCAACAAGGTCCAAGATAAATCCCGCTGGGGCGAAGAGTTACGCCGCAACCCACGGATGACCGGCGCTCGCCTCGAGAACTTCACCAGCGACAGGCCACCCGCTCGGCACGTCCCGCCTCGCGTCACTGGAACACGCGCCGATGGCCGGGTCGGTCACATCCTCCGGGTCGAACCCGTAGGGATCGCCTCCCCCATCGGAGCCGAAGAACACCAGGCGGACCGCGATGTCGGTGTTGGCGTAGGAGTCGCCCCTCAGAGCATCCTCTGCATTGGCCCGCGCGATGCTCTGCATCATCGTGCCGTAAGCGGGCAGGTCGAAGAGCGACCAGGACAACTCGAACGCTGGCACCCACGGATGAGCGGCCAAGAAGAGAAGATTTTAACCACGAATGACACAAATAACACGAATCAAAACAACAAATTCAATTCATTATTTTCCCTTCATTTCTTCATTCGTGTTATTTGTGTCATTCGTGGTTGAAATCTTCTTTTTTTTGAGAGCCGCTACCCATGAAGCCCATGTCGGCGCGCGGATGGACGCCATCAATTGAAACAAGGCGGCGGGTTGGGGCACAGCAGCCCCCCGAGTTCTTCACCCAAGCCGTCCTTGATGTCGACGGCACCGGTCAATGATCTGGTGAGCAACTGAGCGTAATGGTGACGGCCAGCCTGGCCTGGAGTTTGAAGGCCTGGAGCGCCTTGTTGGTGCCGGTGTCGCCGCGACACACGGCCAAGCACGTCACCGAGGAGCGAACGTTGCTGCGCTGCATTCCCCAAGAGGGAAGAGCACTTGGCGTCGCGACGGCCGCAAAATCGGGCGGAATAGAGCGATTCTCACAGGACAAGCGACCTGGGCGACGACCACCCGGCTCGAAGACGGACGCCGACGGGACGATCATCCAGGCTGTTTCTTCCGAGGTCTCTCTGGCTGATAAGCGGGCGCTCCAGACGGGATCGACGGCCCGGCCGGTGGGAACGGCTTCGGGTCAACGCTGATCCCGGCCGCTGCAGGGGTCGCCAGGCGACGCAACGCCTCACTCTTCTCCAGCCCCAACGCGTGAATCAGGTCGATCACCGCCCGCTCCCACTCGGTGAACTCCGAGGCGGGCGGCTCGTCTTGCGCATCGTCCGCCAGGTAATCCAGGTCCACCCCGAACAGCCTGGCCAGCTTGGCCGACACCCTCAAGTCAGGAACCCGCTCCCCCTTCGTCCACAAACTCACCAAACTCTGCGAAACCTCAACCTGCACCGCCACGTCGGTCTGCGAGTACCGCTGCTGCTTCATCAGTTTCTTCAACTTCGCTGAAAATTCCATCCCCTCATCAATAAGCATCACCCCCCACCGTTGGGAACCCTCTTCGAGAAATTTTAGTGGATTCGACGTCGAACATATTGAATGAAACCACGAATGCGGTAATATTGTACGAGGAACGCCGCGGATCGTTACCAATGTCTTCTGTTGAGGAATCACTGATTGGCCGCCGAATGCGTTGGCCAACAACCGGAGGGTGAGTTGATGAAGACCGACTGTTCCCGCCGCCCCGAGTGTTGTGGTCGTGTTCGGCGGCTCACGGACGGGAATCGGATCAGAGAGTACGAGGGGATCAGGCTCAAGGCGCTCGTCACGGCGGCTTACTGACCGCGACGTCCGCGACGTCCGCGACGTCCGCGACGTCCGCGACGTCCGCGACGTCCGCGACGTCCGCGACCATACAAATGCACGCGTTACTCGCGTGCGTGTTGCTTCAAAGTAGACTCTGCATTAGTTCTGTCCGCGGACGTCGCGGACGTTGAGGACGTTAAACAGGAGAGAGACTTGTGAGCGGTCTCCAGAAATCCAGAGCGACCTTACCGGCCTGGGTGCAGGAGCTTCAGCCCCCCGGTGGCCAGCTTGCCTGCCCCTGAGCTTGTTGCGGCCCGCGAAGAGCCCTCACCACTCTCCTGGCGTCCCCTCCTGGCCTCCTGGCCCGCCGCCTGGCGTGAGCGTTGGGGCCATCGTGCGAACGCCCTCGAGTCCCCCAGGGCCTCGGCTGGCGTGCGGCCGAGGAGCAGGCCTTTGCCGAGATCCTGCAAGCGAAGCGCGAGGTGGAGCAATCGCCACCGACCCGGAGGATCCCATCCCCCGAGCAAAGCCTTTTCTTCAAGGAGTCCGCATGATCGATCCCCTCTCCCTACCCCCGGTGACCAGTTGCCGGTCCCAGGGCCTCACGCAAGCCATCACGGCCCACCAAAATGGATTTCAGAAGCCATCGATTCTGGGTGACGTGGCGTGAACGGTTACTTATCCTTAGAGCGTGTTATGAACTGTAGTTCAGTGGCGAACGTAGTTTAGGGTATGATCACGCACCAACCCTACCCCAGCGACATCACCGATGCCGAATGGGAGTTCGTTCTCCCTGATATTTGCCTGCTTCCTGAAGATGCCGGCCAGCGAGTCCACAACCTCCGCGACGTCTTCGACACCTTGCGTTGGCTCGTCCGAAGCGGAGCACCATGGCGTTACCTGCCCGCCGACTTCCCTCCTTGGGAGATGGGCGATCAGCAGACCCGCCGCTGGCTTGCCGCCGGCTGTTTCGAGGCCATTGTCCACGACCTTCGAGCCGTGCTCCGCTTCGCTGGCAAGAGAGAACCCAAGCCGACGGCCGTCATCTTCGACGGACGAACCATCCAGTCGACCCCCGAGAGTGGTGGCCGTGCGGGCTACGATGGGTACAAGCGTCGCAAGGGGTCCAAGGTCCACATGGCCGTGGATACGCTCGGACATCTGCTGGCGCTGCACGTGACCCCAGCCAACGAGCAAGAGCGGGCCCAGGTCGACACGCTGGCCAAAGCCGTCCAAGAGGCGACGGGCGAGTCGGTCGAACTGGCCTATGTCGACCAAGGCTACACCAGCGAGGAGGCATTCGATGCAGCGGCCCACCAGGGGATCATCCTCGAAGTTGTGAAGCTGGACGATGCGAAGCGCGGGTTCGTGCTGCTTCCGCGCCGCTGGGTCGTGGAACGTTCGTTCGGTTGGGCGGCGCGATTCCGCCGGTTGGCGAAGGATTACGAGCGGCTCTCCGAGACGCTCGCCGGGTTGCACTACGTCGCATTCAGCTTGTTGATGCTCCGAAAGGCTGCTCCGCTATTTGAGTGGAGTTCATAACACGCTCTAAGGACACGAGCCGGGTATCACCAATCCGAACCAAGGAAAGCTCAAGACGGAAGTTCACGTGATGAATTCGCTCGTTGGCACCCTGACCAGCAACTGGGTCCGACCAGCCCACCGGGCTGCTGGGACAGAGCCTGTTCGGGCTTGGTTGAAGCTTCGTTCAAGCATTGCTCAGTTCAGGCCTGCTTGAGAGATCGTTGCCGTTTGACAAGAAGGAAGATCACAACGACCGCCGTCGTGGTAAAACTACCAATCAAGTAGAGAATCCTTCTCCTTGAGTGAACCGTGGGATCGATGACTGGGTCATCGTTGGAGAATCCCTCGGGATGCCAGAGGTATCCATCGAACGTCGACCCATGACCGACGTAGGGAGCCGGCCTCTCCAGACCGGGACGATTGGCGTCTTCGGCTGCGTTTGCACTCGTTGCGATAAGGATTGCGACTGCCGCCAGGTTGATCGCGAGAATCGGCGAAAACAACGCTCGAGAAAACATTTTCGCGCTCCTGTTCATCGGCGGTTGGGTGAGTATCCGGTTTCTGCGAATCCTGGACTTTGACCAATCTCAGTAGTTCGGTGATCGGGAATCGAGGGAGCGTCAGGGCGTGACAGACTCAAGCTCCTCCATGAAAATGACTTGTGCTCAACCCGTCACTCACGGAGGGTACGATGCGCAAGTCCACCGGCACCCTGACACCCGCCCAAGTCTACCGCTACGCCGTTCAGGCATTCCAGCCCAACCCCTCGGTCATGCGGAGCCAGGCCAAGAGAGGCACGTGCTCGTTCTACGGTTACGCCACCGCCTACGTGATCCGCAAGGGCTCGCGATACACCATGGCGTTGATGGCCGCGACTCGAAAGACGACGATGACCGAGGTCGTCCGCGAACTGCTCCGGCAGGTCCGCGCCGCCGGGATCAAGGTCCGCTTCACGGTCCTGGATCGCGGATTTTACAGCGTCGAGGTGATCCGCTATCTCCAGCAGGCGCGGACGCCGTTTCTGATGCCTGTGGTCGGTCGCGGACGTTCGGTGAAACACCCACTGGGTCCCAGCGGCTCGAACGTCTTCAAGCCGTGCAAGGGTTCGACTGGGTGAAACAGGCGTACCGAACCCGGTTCGGGATCGAGACGAGCTATCGTCAGATGAATCAATGCCGGATCCGGACGACCTCGAAGCGATTCGAGGTCCGGTTCTTGTACGTGGCGATCGGGTTCCTACTGCGAAACCTTTGGATTTGGCTGCATCATGCGGTGCTCTCGAAACCGCGTCGCGGGGGCGGAGAACTTCACCTGGAGCGGCTGCGATTGAGGACGATATTGCTGTGGCTTTTCGAGGCAGCCATTGAAATGTATAGCCTCGTGGATACGACGTTGTCTGAAAGGCTTCTGCCAGATGCTGTTACGTCGTAGTACCTCGAAGGCCATCAATCCGAACTACTGAATTTGGACGATCCGCGTTGATGGGGCGTCCATTTCGCTAGATGGCTTCGCCAACGGGCCGGACGGCGCTGCGATCTGCCGACTGAGCTATTCGGCCTGGGCCTACTTCGCCGGGCCTGCGGACTCCTCTCCGCAGGGCTTCAGCCGCTACGGGGTGAGCGGGCTCGGTGCGGTATTCGATGTGTGCCGCGTCCGTGTAGGCGATCTGGTCGTACTCTTCAGCGTTAGCGAACCCGCGAACTGAGCCGCCTAACCCGGCGCCGATGCGGACCCGGATCGGGCACCCGAATGAGGTCTGGGTGTTGTATCGCCATGCCTGAAGGCAGGGGCTTTGCGGCTAGGTGGGGTAAGCCAGGGCTCCCGACGCGCGTGAACGGCTACTTATACTCAATGCCTTCCAACTCGACGAGGACAACCCTATCCTTCTGGTCGAGCACAAATCGGAGTTGCACTTCCACCTCCATCACATCTTTGAATCCCACGAGATAGCGATGGCTGTGGTTTTCGCCTTCAGCCTTGCGTTCAACCAAGGTCAACGACGCGATCTTTCCGAGCAATTTGAAATCCGTTATTGCCTGTACTTCGTCTTGTTTGATCTTCGTCCAGAACTCGGCGGTGTAGTCCTCGGCTCTGGCGACGCCGTCAAGGAGATTTTCAAGGATGACCCGGATGCGTTTGGTAATGCCAGGCTCTGTATCCGGAATTGGTTTGAACTGATCCAAGAAAAGTCGTTTCATGTTGTTGAGCAGCGGCATGGGCAATTGTGTCATCTGTTCGCTGATACGAGGGATGTCGTAGTAGTGCTCGCCCTTCGTGAGCTCGGCCGCCAAGTTGAGTTTCACCCCGTCGGATAACCTTGAAGCCGGAAAGAGGTGAATGTCGCCGGACTTGAGGTCGAAGATGTTGGAATACTTGGTGCCATTCTTGCCGTCCTGTAAACAGGCCCGCAAAATACCCGCGCCGTTGGCCACGGTGGGTTCGGGCGCGGGCGGCAACATCTTGTCGAGGGTTTTCTGTCCGTAACCGAAACCACGGCACTGGGAGCCTTCATCAATCTGCAACTTGCCATCCTTGGCACCGATAATCACAGACTTGCCGCTGCTGTCAGCAACAAGGATCTTGGCATGGGCGAAACTCAGTTCACGGTATTGTCGAAAGAAAGCGATGGCCTCATCGACGGTGGCACAGGTCTCCAGCATCCGCTCACTCGGATTCCCCCGAGCGACCTTCATGTCGGTGCCAGGCTTCCATTTTCCCATGGCCCCCGCCACCCAATCGAAAGCGAGGCCTTTCGTGTTCAGCCCACCTTGCGCCCAGCCGTGGTCGAATCCGACATAGGCACAACCCAGATACCCATCGCCCTCAGGGGCGAACCAAATTCTCGACTTCGGATTCGACCAGTCTTCGTTGTTGCAGAACAAGACCCGATTGGCGTCGGTGATCACAAATATGGTGCAGGCCTCCACGCTTTGCACCGTGAAGGCTGCGAGGGCGGCGAGTAGTCCTGGGACCAGCCGTTTGGCATTCATCGTTTGTCCTTTCGGTCTGGGTTGCTGAGCAATTCTGACGAAACCTCTTGCTGCTTCAGATCAGCACACAAGCAACCACAGACAACAAGTAATGGGCTCACGATTGAGTAACCGAAATCCAACGCGAATGCGATACCCGCTCCTGCGGGTCGTCCAAACCTGCGAGCAGGATGCTGGCTACTTGCGGCGGCAACGCTGACAAGCGCAGGCTACCTTCTCGGCTCATACCGCATCGCCACCGCCCCAGACCCGAACTCCAGCCGGCTCACGAGCTTTAAGTCGACGTGCTTCGATAGCCCCGCGAACAACGTCGGCCCATGGCCCGCAAGCTTGGGCTGCACTACGAACTCGTACTCATCGATCAATCCCATCTCCGTCAACGCCAGCGGGAGCTTCACGCCTCCTACGAACAATCCCTTGCCCGGCTCCCGCTTAAGCTGCTGAACGGCCTTCTCCAGGTCCCCGCGCACGAGCTCTGCGTTCCAATCAACCCGGGCCAGGGTGCTCGACACGACGTACTTCTTCGCCGCGTCGATCGTCCGGGCAAAGGGTTCCATCCAATCGGGCCTCGCCTCCGACCCCGCAGGCGGCCGAAACGCCGCCTCCATCATCTCGTAAGTCACGCGGCCAAAGAGGAGAGCATCGGCCCTGTCGAGGTTTTCGACCGCGTGACGATGCAACTCTTCGTCCGGGATTATTGCGTGATGATCGCAGCACCCGTCCAATGTGACGTTGATGGAATAACGAAGTGGTCGCATGAAATATTACTCGCCTTGCCGATTGATCATGTGCTGTTCTCGCTGGCAATTCATTCGGCACCTCCGTCCGCCATTCTACAGGAGCAGCGAGGCTGGATCGAGTGCGTCAATCCACCAGCACCCTCTTCAAGTGGGCGTCGTCCTTGTCCACATGCGAGTAGACCTTGGCCAGCATCGAGCCGTCCGTGTGGCCGATGAGGCAGGCGAGCCGGCTACGCCGTCGGGTTCTGCGCGACTGTCGGCCCTTTTGGCTGAACCGCTACGATCCCTCTTGCGGGTCCGGCAGCCTCCGCTCGGTCTCCTCCCGGAACCAGTCCTCGAACCCTTCGGGAAGCCCCTCGGCTGGCGGCAGGTAGGAGAGCTTCCCGCCCGAGTAGAACGACAGCATCACAATCTCGTCGGTGTTACGGTCGCGGGCCTCCAGGTAGACGCCGTCGTTGTCCACGTCGCTGCCGAAGATGATCTCGTATTCCCGGCTCCAGTCCATCAGATGGCTCCTGGGCGGTTATTATCGCACGATTGGACGAAAATAACGGCATCGGGAGGCTGGGGCAACGTCCTCGAGGGTGTGGCATCCGGTTGGCCACGCCCGGCAAGGCCGATTCGGGGCGGTCGTCGGGGGCGTGAGATTCACGCACAGATGGGCCAGAGCACGGAATCCGTGTACCGCACGGCATCCTGGTATTCCCCACCCTTGACGCGGCGAGGCCAATGAGCGTGGGCCGAATGGCTCTCAACTCGCGGCCAAGGTCCTCCGCACCAAGGTCCGGCCGATCCCCAGCCGCCGCGCGATCTTCGAGCGGCTCATCCGCTCGGCCTTGAGCCGACGGACCAGCCTCGCGTCGTCTCCAGACACAAAAAGGGGGACATAGCAAATAATCGTCTCAGGTAAGCGACGATTATTTGCTATGTCCCCCTTTTTGTTTCCGATCGCCCGATTGAGCCAACGCCTCGTCCACGCGGTATTCCGCGTGCATCAGCGTCAGATCGTCGACTTCACGCCGGGGCGTCCGCACTTCCTCGCTGGCGTGAAGGCCAGCAAAAAGGGCCTGCCCCGGTCTCGCTGGCTGAGGAGCCTTGGGGTGCTCGATCAGGTCGTGGTGTGGTTCAAGCCGGTCGATCCTCCCGAGTGGATGACGGCGGAGGAATATGCCGCGTTGCCGGACACGCTGGTGGTTCGCGAATTGCGGTATGACGTCGGACGCCCGGGGTTCCGGAAGAAGCATGTGACGCTGGTGACGACGCTCCTGGACGCGGAGTTCTATCCGCTGGAAGCGCTCGCGAAGCTCTATGGCATGAGGTTGCGAGTGGAGCTCGATCTACGCCACTTGAAACAGACTATGAAAATGGATGCACTGAAGCACATTACTGTTGAAAGCATTCTCAAATAACTAGTAGTCTATGCAATCGTTTACAATTTGGTGCGTATCGTAATGATTGAGGCGGCGAAACGTCAAAGAGTGGACGTGGAGCGGATCAGTTTCATCGACGCCTTGCGTTGGTTGATGCATGCGAAACCGGGAGGCGAGCTACCAAAGTTGGTGGTCAATCCTGATCGAGCCGATCGCGTCGAACCCCGAGTGAAGAAGCGGCGTCCGAAGCAGTATGATTTGATGAGAAAGCCACGAGCGGAATTGCGCAACAACCTGATGAGCCAAGGAGTTAATTCTTAGCTTCATGCCATTCCTATGTCCCCCTTTTTTCCTCCGTCTGAGCAGGTCATGGATCCGGTCCAACGTCCCGTCCCGACGCCACTGGTTGAAGTAGCGCCGGACGGTGCTCTTGGGGGGCGGGGGAAGTCGATGGGCAAGTAACGCCACTGGCATCCGGTGCGGAGGAGATAGAGGATGGCGTCGAGGACGTCCCGCACGGCGGAATGCGCCTCCTCACCGCTTTCGCGGATGGCTCACAGACTTCTCTTATAGACATACAGCCGGTGTTTTGATCCCTTCTTTGACGTAAAAGTATCGGGACGCGGCAGGCCAGGAGCTCCCGCCAAGCAAACCGTAAGCACCCCATCTTTTATCATATAGATTCCTGATGTTGTTCCTTTGTCATATCCCCTATCGATAACCCAATCCATGGTCTTGGGAGTTTTTGAAGCATCGATGGTGTAACGGCCCGCCCGCATCCCGTAGAGGACGAGTTCGTCATTCTCGAAGACCAAATCGGGTTCGGTAAGATAGACAACAAGCACATCGCCGTCAGCCTTGTAAGATGACGTGAACCAGGCGCCTTGAATTTTCGCCTTGTCGGCTTCCGACGCTCCCTCTTTCGGGGCAGCGGCAGAAAGTGCAGCACAGGCCAACAGAATTGTCGCGACGTACATTCGCATGACCTCTCCTTAGACCCTAACAAAAAGAGCGGAGAAGAACGTTCAAGAAGATGATCGCACACGCTAACAACATGAACGGACACAAAAAGGGGGACATAGCAAATAATCGTCTCAGGTACGCGACGATTATTTGCTATGTCCCCCTTTTTGTTTATTTCCTCCTCACTTCAAAGTTTTCTCTTGTAGACGAAGAGTTGGCGTTTTGACCCCTTCTTTGAGGTGAAACTATCTGGACGTGGCAGGCCAGGAGCTCCCGCCAAGCAAATTGTAAGCACGTCATCCTTGATCGTATAAATCCCCGCAGTCGTACCCTTGCCATATCCTCTGTCGATAATCCAATCCATCGTCTTGGGAGTTTTTGAAGCATTGAGGGTGTAACGACCCAACCGCATTCCGTAGAGGACGAGTTCGTTATTCTCGAAGATCAAATCGGGCTCGGTAAGATAGACCTCAACGGATCCACCATCGATCTGGCTAGACGACGTGAACCAGCCGCCTTGAATTTTCGCCTTGTCTGCGTCCGATGCCCCCTCTTTCGGAGCATCGGCAGAAAGCGAGGCACAGGCCATCAGAATTGCCACGACGTACCTTCGCATGGTCTCTCCTTAAGTCTAAATAGTTCCCTGCCAAAGGGAAAGTAGCCCTGCCCCTATAATTCATGCAGAGGACTGCA
The DNA here is from genome assembly GCF_000242455.2 of Singulisphaera acidiphila DSM 18658. GTDB lineage: Bacteria > Planctomycetota > Planctomycetia > Isosphaerales > Isosphaeraceae > Singulisphaera > Singulisphaera acidiphila. Next base: position 669,626 of record NC_019892.1, on the reverse strand, counting down.
CCGACGACTCAACACGGACGAACATTAACGACGCCCATGCTCTCCCTTTCGACGACTCAGCGCGACGAACTCTTGGCGATCTACCGCAAGGATTCTGATCCCGAACTCCGCTTTCGCGCCCACATTATCCTCCTGTTGGCTGACGGCCATCCCTGGGACAACATCGAGTCCATGCTCTTCTGCAGCTCACGCACTGTCGACCGCTGGCTGAAGCGGTTCCAGGCCGAGGGCCTCGAAGGGTTGACTGGGAGGAAACGGGGCCGGCCCTTTCGGCTGGGCTTCGGCTGGGTCGCCATCCTCGTGAACTGGGTGACCACCACGACCCCCAGCGACTTCGGTTTCCTCCGCAGTCGCTGGTCGTGTGTGTTGTTGGCCCTGCTCTTGCGAGAAAGAGAAGGCGTTCGCGTCAGCCGGGAGACCGTCCGTCGCTGGCTCCATCGCGGCCACCTGGTGTACCGGCGACCCCGGCCGACCCTGAAGCCGGACGAAGACGAGAGGCAGGTCAAGCTGGCTGAACTGCGGAAGCTCCTGGAAGAGCTGCCCGAGGACGAGACGGCCGTCTGGCAGGACGAAGTCGAGGTTCACACCAACCCAAAGATCGGCCGGATGTGGATGTTCAAAGGCCGACAAGCGAAGGTCGAGACCCCCGGGACGAACAAGAAGCGGCACATCTCCGGCTCAATCCACTGGCGGACCGGCCAGGTGTTCGTCACCGAGGCGGCCCCCAAGCAAGGGCGCGACGGAGCGTTGTTCATCAAGCACCTCGACGACCTGCGCCGCAGGCTGCGACGCTACCGCAAGATCCACGTGATCTGCGACAACGCGGGGAGCCACACCAGCCTGGAGGTGATCCAGTACCTCTGGAAGCACGAGGGTCGAATCGAAGTCCATCTGCTCCCCGCATACTCCCCGGACCTGAACCCGATCGAGCGGGTATGGTGGCATTTGCACGAGAACATCACCCGGAATCATCGGTGCAAGGATCTGGAGGAATTATTGGATCGAGTCTTCACCTGGCTGGGACAGGCAAACCCTTTCCAGATCGAGGGTTCGGCTTACCCAAAAGCCAGGGCCGCCTGATCTACTTTCCCATTTGAAAGTTTCTATTTAGGCTCTGTCAGAAAACCATCATCGGACCATCAAACGCAGATGTCGCTCAATGAAGGCTAGCTTGATCATGCCGCCGAAGTTCTTGGCCGTCTTCTCGAACCGCGAGAACACCCGCCGGCATTCCTTCAGCCAGCCAATCAGGTTCTCCGTTTACCAGCCATAATGCCTCCAAAGAGAGGTGCCTTTATCGGCCATCCGCGGGCGGCTACACCACCTCCCGCCGATGGCCGATGATGTTCGAGATTCACTCGCTGTCGCGGGACTTGGGCTTGGTTATATTTGCAAAAGCATCAGAATGTGACCATCCCCGGGGACACGTTCGGATCCGGGTCATCCGCTCCCGCTCTTCGGCGTCGGCCCAGATCACCCACTGCCCGCCCGGAGTCGGTAGCTTCCGGGCATGGACCCACCCGACGCGGATCCAGCGGTGCAGCGTGGCCTGCGGCATCTTCAATTCCCGGGCCAGATCCGTCAGCAACCACTCGTGCTCGCCCAGGACGCCCGGCCCCGACACAGCTCGCGGGCGCGGACCCGTTCGACCGCGTTTGGCGAGCAGACTGCCCAGAATCACGCTCGTGAACCGCGCCGACCGCTTCGGGGGATGGAAGCCCTCGCAGTTCAACTGCTCGGCCACCTCGGCCAAGGTCCGTCCCGCCTCGCGGAGCTCGTCGATCCGGCCCAGGAGCATCGCATAGCCGGCCATCTGCTGATAACACTGCACCGGACGCTCCAACGCGTGGCCGCTGGTAAAACTACCGTCCCATTGAATGTTCACATCAACACATTCGCTGTTGCCACGAACCGTAACGACGACCTCCTCAATCATGAGTCGGACGATCCGCTGACGATCCGCCGACGTCGTCGCCGGTGCATGCCAAAGCGCCGGCAGGTCTCGCGCCAGGGCGCGGATCTGCTCACGCTCGCAAGCCGACAAGCTCCGGGGCTGATCGCGGTCGAACCGGGCGTATTCCTCCTCGAGACGGCGCTGCTCCTTCAACGCCTCCTCCCATCGCCGCTCCAGTTCCCGCAACACCAGACGGTTCTCCGGTTCGACCGCGTCGTACTGCCGCCGCGCCCGCTCGGCCTCGAAGCGGGCGCGTTCCACCCGCTGCCGCCAGTTCCGGTGCAACTGCCCGCGCTCCTGATCGAGGTCGTCGGCCGCCGCCAAGTCCAACTCGAGCGCCGCCGGCTCCAGGGCCGCCAGGACCTGAGCAGCCACCAAGTCATCCAGGACACTACCGGCCAGGCCCTGGCACAAGGGTGCGGCGTATTCCACCATTGCCCGGGCGCAGTAATAGCGCAGACGATTGGCGGGGCCGCCATAGGTGACCATCATCCGCTGTCCGCAACGGCCGCAACGGAGGATCCCCCCCAACAGGGAGGGTCCCTGACGCACCGCCCCCTTCGCATCGCTCCGGGCGCGGTTGGCCGCCAGCCGCTCCTGGTTGGCCCGGAACCGTTCCGGCGTGATGTAGGCCGGGCAGCGGCCCTCCAACAGCACCGCACAGTCCTCCGGCTTGTTGATCGTCCGCCCCGTCCCGGGACGGCCGGGCACCTTCCGCCGCGGGTCGAGAGTACGACACCCATGACGGTAGTAGCCAGCGTAAACTGGATGATGTAATACGTTTTGAAGTGTTTCTCGGTTAGGGCGACGCCATTCCAACTTCCCTCGATCGGGCCCGGAGTGGGGGCGGACCGGCAGGCGGATCCCGTGATGCACCAGGTAGCGGAGCAGGCCGTGCAAGCTCCCCTGGCGATCGAATTGGTCGAAGACGATCCGCACCACCTCTCGAGCCTGCTCGTCGGGATCGAGGGCCAGGCCGCGGCCGGGTTCGCGGACATAGCCGAGCGGGGCGTGGTTGAACAACTCGCCGCGGCGCGCCTTGTTCAGCCGCCCTTCGTGCATTCGGGTGCGGAGGAAGTGCAACTCGGCCTCGCTCATGATCCCCTTCATGCCCAGGAGCAGGCGGTCGTTGAAGTCGGTCGGATCATACAATCCATCGTAGTCGCCCAGCAACGCCCGAAACAAGCCGCACGAGCGTACCATCGGGACCCAGTCAGGGTCGTGGCGGGCCAGACGACTGGCATCCTGGCCAAGGAGAATGCCGACATGATCAAGGCTAAGTTCGGCGAGAATGTACTGGATGCCTCGCCGGCCCTCGACCGTCTGTGCCGTGCGTCCTTGGTCTGCGTCGACGACCTCGACGCGGTCGCGGGGCCAGCCGAGCGCAACGGCGACCTCGGCCAGAGCATATTGGCGTGCGGTCGACTCCTTGTGCTCGGCCACCTGCTGGGGGCTGGACTGGCGGACATAGACGATGGCTTTGCGATCGAGATGATGGTCGCGGACCTTGGCGGGGCGTAACGCCAGCAAGTGAGCCGGCACAATCACAGGACGAGTTGCAGCGGAGTGCGTTGGCGAAGCGGAGGTGGAATCAGGAATGTTCATGACTCGCCTCCTTCCGCACCGCCCTCGGGAGAGACTTGGCGATGATCTGGCTGAGCATCATCAGGACTTCCTGACGCCTCGGCGCGGGCAGGTCCGACCAGGCTTGGGTCAGTGGCCGGGGAAGCCTCTTGGGCTTCGGGCGCGGGGGGGGACTGCGGATCGGTGATGGTGGGACATAGCGACCCTCCGAGTGATCGACCGAGCGATTCGCCGCGATGTGACCGGCACCACTGCGCGAGCTGCAGCAGGGCGGTTGTGCTGATTCTAGGCGGCCCGGCTTCCGCGGTACAGACTGTCACTTGAGGGGTAGTCCGGGTGGGACATCTCGACGATGCTCCGCCTCCGGTAGACGTCCTTGGGAAAAAAAGGGGGACATAGCGGAATGCCACGAAGATAGCGCACAAATCGTGAACTGAGAACAAGTTGTCACTTATTGAGCACAGGAGGGACGCTCGGCATCATCTTGGTTGATTACAACGCCACTCGGGTGCTGATCGGAGCCCTCCCATGCCACCGCGTATCATCCCCATTCTCGGCCGACTGCGCCAAGATATCGCCGCCGGATTGGCCAAGGAAACCATCGAGGAGGCGTGCCGCCAGTGCCACTACTCCTGGCGGAGACGGATCCTCGACCCGGCCACCACCATCTACCTGTTCTTGCTCCAGGTCCTCCACGGCAATACCGCCTGCCAACATGTCGTCCACTTCGGCAACTGGTCGTTCACCGACAGCGCCTACTGCCAGGCCCGAAAGCGGCTCCCGCTGGCCGTCTTCCACTCGCTGCTCGAAAAGATCGCCGCCACATCCCGAGCCGCCACGGAGGGCGGATCGCGATGGCTCGAGCATCGGGTCTGGCTCGTCGACGGCTCCAGCTTCTCCATGCCCGACGCCCCCGAACTCCAAGGCCACTTCGGCCAGCCCGGTAACCAGCGCAAGGGCTGCGGCTTCCCCGTGGCCAAGTGGCTGGCCCTGTTCGACCTCACCACCGGCATGCTGCTCCGCTCGGCGGCGGCGCCGTTGCGCAGTCACGAAATGTCACGGGCCGCGGCGATCTCCCAGGAGTTGGAACCCGGCGACCTGGTCCTGGGCGATCGCGGGTTCTGTTCCTATGCCCATCTGGCCCTGCTGGCTGGCCGCGAGCTGCACGGCGTGTTCCGGATCCATCAGAAGCAGATCGTCGACTTCACCTCAGGCCGGCCGGGAACGAGGGGCGGGTCGAAGGACGTGCCGGGGTTGCCGCGCTCCCGGTGGGTGCTGGCGCACGGGGACTCCGATCAGGTCGTCGTCTGGTTCAAGCCGAAGAAGGGGCCATCGTGGATGCCCAGGGAGGAATACGAGGCGTTGCCGGACGAGATCACCGTGCGTGAACTGCGTTATCGGGTGGAGGTCCCGGGCTACCGCGTTCGCGAGATCACCCTGGTGACGACCTTGCACGATGCGGTGGCGTACCCGGCCGAGGCGCTGGCCGAGCTCTACTTCCGGAGATGGCAGGTGGAGATCAATATTCGACATCTGAAAATCAGCATGCAAATGGATGTATTGTGCTGCGAGACGGTGGACGGTGTGTTGAAGGAACTGGCGGTGTTCACGCTGGCCTACAATCTGGTGCGGTCGGTGATGGGCGAGTCGGCTCGACTGCAAGGTGTGGATCCCGATCGGATCGGTCTGGTCGACGCGGTGCGTTGGTTGATCGGGACCGAAGAGGGGGACTTGTCGGTGCTGGTGGTCAACCCGTCGCGCCGCGGCCGGGTCGAGCCGCGGGTCAAGAAGCGAAGGGCGAAACAGTACATGCTCATGAAAAATCCGCGGTCGGAACTACGCAAGTCGTTGCCGAAGAAGCACTTTTAGCCTAACTTCGTGGCATTCGGGACATAGCGATTTTTTCTTGCTAGCGCTCGCCTACCTGCGATACAGTCGGGCCATGGCACGAACCGCTCGGGCCTCCGTGGGAGGCCTCTGCTATCACGCTCTAAACCGCGGCAATCGCCGCGAAACGGTCTTCCACAAGGCGGGCGACTACGATGCGTTCCTCGGCGCCATGGCGGACGCGACCGCACGCACGCCGCTGGATCTACTCGGCTACTGTCTCATGTCGAATCACTTCCACTTGGTGCTTCGGCCCCACGCCGATGGCGACCTCAGCCGCTGGATGCAGTGGCTTCTGACGGCGCACGCGCGACGCTATCACCGCCACCACCATACAACGGGACATGTGTGGCAAGGTCGTTTCAAGGCCTTCCCGATCGAGGCCGACGAGCATCTGCTCACCGTCCTGCGTTACGTCGAGCGGAATGCGTTACGCGCCGAGTTGGTGGTCCGGGCGGAGGACTGGCGGTGGTCGAGCCTGGTCCCCTGGTTGAGTGGCCAGGGAATGCTCTGACGCGGCAAGCCGCCGTTGCGTGACTCGCGTTGGTTGGAGCGTGTGAACGAGCCGCTCTCGGCGGTCGATCTGAATCGCCTGCGGCATTCGGTCGAGCGCGGGAAGCCGTTCGGCGGTGAGTCGTGGACGCGCGTTACGGCCGAGCGTTTGGGGTTGGAATCGTGCCTCCGTGCGCGCGGGAGGCCGAAGAAGGAGCGGACCTGAGACGATGATTTGCGATGTCCCCCTTTTTGTGCGCTGGGCAGCGGCGTCGCCGCCGCCGAGCGGAGCAGCATGCCGGTGGTGAGATCGAACAGGGCCAGCCACTTGGCCACGGGAAAGCCGCAGCTCTTGCGCGGGTTGCCGGGCTGGCCGAAGCAGCGTTGCAGCTCGGGTTCGTCGGGCATCGAGAAGCGGGAGCCGTCGACGAGCCAGACCCGATGCCCGAGCGATCGTGATCCGCCCTCCGTGGCGGCTCGGGACGTGGTGGCGATCTTCTCCAGGAGCCGGTGGAAGACGGCCAGCGGGAGCCGCTTCCGAGCCTGGCAGTAGGCGCTGTCGGTGAAGGACCAGTTGCCGAAGTAGACAACGTGCTGGCAGGCGGTGTTGCCGTGGAGGACCTGGAGCAGGCACAAGTAGACGGTGGCGGCCGGATCGAAGAGTCGTCACCGCCAGGAGTGATTCGACTGACGACACGCCTCTTCGATGGTTTCCCTGGACAGTACGGCGGCGAGGTCTTGGCGCAGTCGGGCGAGGATGGGGATGATACGCGGCGGCATGGGAGTGCTCCATTCAGCATCTGGGTGGCGTTGTGATCAACCACGAGGATGCCGAACGTACCTCCCGTGCTCAATAAGCTACAACTTATTCATAGCTCAAGGTTTGTGCCTATCTTCGTGGCATTCCAGGCAGTCCCCTTATGACCCCGGCGAAACGAAGAGAGGATATGCGTCTCCACGCATATCCTCATTGCAATCCACGGATTTTGCCCCAACGGGAGTGGGGTCGGATTAGTGGGCTTCCGTCGGGCCGAAGTCGAATGTCCTGATGATCGCTTCGACCTGGTTGCGGAACGGAGTGGCGGGGTCCTGGACCGTATTGGAGGTGACGACCAGGCTCTCGTTCCGTCCGAAGAGGACGAAATAGAGGTCGTTGTGGACCCGGAGCTCTCCTTTACCGTTGGTCGCGGCCCCCTTCAAGACCGACTCCGCGCGGTAGACCTTGCGGTTGGTGGCGGCCCAGTTCGCCTCGGGTAGCCAGGCGTGCGGCCCCGGGATGACGTTGAACTTGTTCTGCCGCCACTCCTCCTTGAGCATCTTGAGGTGGAACTCAGGGTCGCGATTCAGGCGATCGGCCTCGGCATCCCCCGTCTTGATGACGCGTTGGAACTCCAGGGTGTCAGGACCACCCGGGCGCAGCCGGACCAGCTCCATCGAGAGGTCATCCGGCGGCCGGCCCGGACGGAACTCTTGCGGATAGCGGAAATGGAACTTGCCTTGCGGGTCGTCATAGCTCAGCCACGAGTTCTCCTCGGTCGCCACGGGGGCAGGTTCGGGGAGCGGCAACGCTGCGCCTGTGTCATCGATCCGACGGTCGATGATCAGTTCCCGCGTCACCGACTGGCGGAGCCGGCCGCTGGGAGGGAGCGGGGTGACTGCGGAGGTTGCCATGCGAAGCTCGACAATGGCCCCCCGCGCATCCACGAGCTTTTCTTCCTTCTCTCCGTCTTTGCTCTCGGGCGGCGGTGCGAAGCTGAACACAAGGCGTGCATTGACCGCCATACTGCCCAAATTGGATCGGGCCGGCGACCGCCCCGTCACCCCGATGACAGCCTCCCAGTTCGGCCCCTCGGCCGCCTGGCGCACCTGCTGCAACGTGGCGGTCAGGGGCAGCGCGATGGACCCGAGCAAGGCACGCCCCGCCGTCTTCGAGGCGGTCCACCGGTCACCGACCCGGGTGGGGATGGTCGGCAGCAGCGCGGCGAGATCGGGCAGGAAAATTTCCCTGCGAATGATCGTGTACTCGTCCTCGCGCAGACCTCGCCCCTTGGTGAGGCTCAGGACGAGGGGATCACCCCCCTCGTGAGGCTGATACCAGATCATCAGGCCCTTCAAAGGGTCCGCTCGCGATGGCTTGGTGTTCGGGTTGGGGGTGATCCGGTAGGAAGCGTACTCCCGAACCCCGGCCCTGATCTGGTCCCCGCCGGTCAGTTGGGCCGGACGCTCGCGATAGTCGGTCTCCTGAGTCGCTTCGGTCCGCTCAGGCGTGCCCTGGGCCTTGTCGGTGGCGACCTTGATCGTGTCGCTCGTGACCACGCGATACTGGCCGATCGAGCCGGACGAGCTCTTCTCCGTTTTCTCGTAGTGCTCGGCAAACCGGAACTTCGTCACCAGGTCGGTCACTGAATGAGACTCGCCTGAGGACGGCGAGGCCGGGGCCGGGGCCGAGGCCGCCTGCTGGCCCAACGCCGATCCCACCCCCAACGAGGCTGCGAGTAAACCACCCCAGACCGACCCGATAGATCGCCTCCACCGCATGGGAACGCCTCGATTTCGAAATATATGGTGGAACCGCCGAACGCCGACCCCATAGACAAAGAAAAAAAGAAGAGAACGGCCCCGGCCGTAGCCGAGCAGGGCAGGGCCGTGCTACTCCGGTTTTGCATCCGGATCGGGACGCGGAGAAGACTCCGCCGCGTCCCGCCAACGCAGCGAGCCGATCAAGCGAAGATCCTGGTCGCCGAAGGCTTTGACCTGGTTATCCGCCTGGGTGAACGTCGCAAGCAACTGATCGCCGTCCGGGCTGGCGATCAGGTAATAGTACCAGACCAGGCCGAGGTTCCCCTCACGCCCCTGGACGCCGACCTTATAGCGGAAGCCGCCCGCCGGGTCACCCTCGACTTCCCCTTCGCCAAGGAACGAGGCAAACCTTGACCCCAAGGCGCTCCGGAGGTCGTTGCGGAACTGCTTCAGATCCTGGTGCCGCCCCTTGCCCGCGTTCGGGCCATTCAAGAGGTTGCACTGCGCGACGACCACCCCTCGGTCGAGCCGCTTGAGAACCGTCAGCCGCCGATCGTCCCAATAGGTGTGCCAGTTGCGGTCGTGACTCAGGGTGTACTTCCCGTCGGGCGAGATCAGAAGCAGTTGCTCCTGTTGCGGGTCGGGCTCCGCCGCCCCCCCGGCGAGCGCATCGTCGGGAATCGAGGCCGAGGGCTCGACCGGTTGCCGGGTGACGGTCAGGGTGCTCTTCACCTCCAGGCCCGCCTCAACCGCGCCCGGCTTCCTCGCTTCGGAACGTTGCAGGTGCAGCCGGTCGATTCGCCCGGCCGCGCGATCGAGATTCAACGTTCCCTCGAAGAGCATTTTCCCTTCGCCGCCGAGCACCGACCCCCGGACATTCCCTTCCAGGTGGATTTTGATCGTTTGGGCGTCGATCGACTCAACCTTGGCCTGAAGTGCGTTATCAATGAGGGAGTCGTACGAACTGAGGGACCGCGCCGCGTCGTCACCGACCGTCCAGGAATCGCCCACCTTGACCCGCTTATCCGTGAGCAGGGAGGCCAGGGCCAAGGGATCTCCTGCGCCTTGCACCAACTCCAACTCGGAGCGAGTCAACGGACCACCAGGGCTGAAGACGACCACTCCCCCCGCGCGTGGTTCGGCCACGAGCAGGGCGACCTCCGGCCGGAGCACCGCGGCCGTCGGCCGGATCTCACCGTTGATCGCCGAGGCCGCCTGGCTCACCTTGCGGACCACCCGAGTGGCGCGCCCCGGCTTCCCCACGGGGTCGGTCACGAGCACCCGCTCGAGGAACTCGAGCCGCGTCTCGACCTTCAACTTCAATGGCTTGACGGGCTCGGACTTGGCCGCGCCAGGAGCAGGGGCCGGCCGATAGAGTCCCTCGGCCTTCAAGGTGACGAGCACCTTGGTCGAGTCGCCCACTTGTGCGGAGTCACGGAGCTCCACCGTCTCCTTCTCCTTGGCGTCGGCCCCGAAGACGGTCAGGCCTCCCCCAAGAATCACCAGCCCGATCATGGAACCTCTGAACGCGGCCATCCGTAGCTCCTCATTGGTTCAACGAACTTCCCGACTCAAAGCCCAAACCGCAAGCTCGCCCCTCATCCCTTTGTTTAATCCCCCTGTGGGACTTCGGGGCCAGGACGGAGCGAGAAGGCAAAGCCCATCCGATTGTGGGAGGGTGCGGACCAGGCCGATCGTTGAATCGCCCCATGAACCCCAAGCCGGCGTCGGACTTCCGACTCGGGTGATTGAGTTCCTCTCAGGCTGAACCTCCTCTGAACTCTAGTAGGTCCGCAACCACGCTGTCAATTCCGCACGCCTCCCCGGATGCGATCGAACAGGCCGCGCTCGCCTTTCAAGTCAAATCCCTCCCCACAAAAGGGAGCCCCACGCGATGCTGCCACGCCCTCAAGCTTCCACACCCTCAAATCTCTCTGACTTGTTCCTAAATCTGGGGATCCGGATGGCAAATCCTCCAAAATCTGCATGCACGCCACAATGCGTTTGTCACAAATCGGTCAGGTTCTCGTAATTCGAAATGAAGAGAGGTGTGACCGCGGTAGTCTTGCGGAGGATCGGGGTTCTTCTTTTGTCCGACCGCATTCCCAGTACCGGCTTGATGGTCGGAATTCCGAAAGAAACGATTCCCACCGAAAATGCAATCGGGATGGGAACTTGGGGCAGGACTTGTCCGTCAAATGGTGGGGTCGTGAACCGAAATCTCCGAACAAATCCGCGAGTTAAAACGTCTGTTTGAAACCAGCGTTTGAAGCGGTGGAGAACGCGGCGGATCGAGGGATTGGTGTCGGGGATCCCTGATTATTAACGACCCAAAGGCATCTGGTTTGCGTAGAAGAAATGGGAATGCGAACCTGGGAAGAGGGCTCACTCTCCGAGAGGGAGAGGGCTTTCTTGAAGTAAAGAAGGATGCGAAGATTTAAATAGGCTAGTGAAGTACACCGGTCGGTATCCCCTTGTGCTAAGGAATGACGGGTTGCAACGGGTTCGAGGATGAAGGGGTTCGCCTGGGGAGAATTCCGAGGATGGGGAGCAGCTATTGCCACCCGGCCCTGAAGCAGCTGAAGGAGCAACAGGCTCGGTTCGCTCCGAAGCAGGAGCGACTCGAACAGGTTGATCGGGCCGAGACGTTGCTAGGGGAGATTCAGCCGGAGAAGCAGTATCCGTACGAATATCTCTGGTATCGCATCAAGGGATATCGCCCCGAAACGGCCCCCGAGCTTCTGTTGGAGGGGAGTGGGGTTCGCCACGACCTTCGTCTCTTCATTGAGGATCTGTCAGGGACGGTAGGGCAAGCGGTCGATCAAGCGGCGGAGCCGGTGCTGACGGTCGAGGCGGTCTGTCTCCGCTTCAACGTGTCGACCCGGACGATCACGCGGTGGCGGCGACAAGGGTTAGTGGCCCGGCGATTCGTCATCGACGGGCGCACCAAGGTCGGGTTTCTCGAGTCGAGCGTGATGCGATTCGTTGAGTCGCACCGCGACCAGGTTGACCGGGGGACTCGGTTCCGACAACTCACTGACGAGGAGCGGGACGAGATCATTCGTCGCGCTCGTCGGATGGCGCAGGTCGGCCAGGGGGGCCTGGTCGAGATTGCGCGGAGGATCGCTCGTAAAATGGGACGCTCCACGGAAACCGTTCGCACGACGCTGAAGAGCTACGACCGCGGTCATCCCGACCGGGCGATCTTTCCCCCGATGGCCGGTCCTCTCGACGAGGAGGCCAAGGGGCAAATCTACCGACTCTATCGCCGGGGCGTCTCGGCCGAGGTCCTGGCCACGCAATTCGGTCGGACCCGCTCGAGCGTCTACCGCGTCATTAACGAGATGCGTGCCTTGCGGATCTTGAGCGTAAAGCTCGAGTTTATGCCGCACCCGAGCTTCGACGATCCCACGGCCTCCGAGACGATCCTGGGGCCCATGCCCCTGCCGGCCGACGGTAAGGCACCCCGGCGCACCAAGGCACCCAAGGGGCTCCCCCCTTACCTGGCAAGCCTCTATGAAGTTCCCTTGCTCGGGCGCGAACAGGAAGCCCACCTCTTCCGCAAGATGAACTACTTAAAGTGCCTCGCCAACCGGCTCCGCGACCAGATCGATCCCAGCCGGGCGCGCACCAGCGACCTCGACGAGATCGAACGGCTCCAGGAAGACGCGTTGGCGGTCAAGAACCAGATCATCCGCTCCAACCTCCGCCTGGTCGTCTCCATCGCCAAGCGGCACGTCGGCCCCTCGAATAACTTCTTCGAGCTGGTCTCCGACGGCAATATGTCGCTCATCCGCGCCGTGGAGAAGTTCGACTACGCTCGCGGCAACAAGTTCAGCACCTACGCCTCTTGGGCGATCATGAAAAACTTCGCCCGGACGATCCCCGAAGAGAACTACCGACGCGACCGGTTCGTCACCGGACACGAAGAAATGTTTGAAGCGGCCGCCGACACCCGAATCGACGAGCACGAGTACGAATCCGCCCAGCGCCGGAACCAGGAAGCCGTCAAGGGGATGCTCGGCCGACTCGACGATCGCGAGCGGCGGATCATCATCAGCCGCTACGGAATCAACGGCGTCAGCGAGCAGACCCTCGAGCAGCTCGGTCGCGAGCTTGGGATCACCAAGGAACGCGTTCGGCAGATCGAATCACGCGCCCAGGATAAGCTTCGGAGGATCGCCATCGAGGAAAAACTCGACCTCCCCATGCTCTAAAACTCAGCGCTTGGAAGAAGATCGAAGATTTCGGGAGGACCCTCTTGCCAAAGGCTCCGCCCCCCGCTAATATCGTCCGTTCATGAGGTTGCTCCAAAAAACGGAGTAACGACGGGACGGCTTCGACCGCGTTTCACCGGCGGCCCCAGAAATCGCCGCTGGCCGAACGCGGTCGTGTTCGCTCTCAAGACCCTGCGGGCAAAACCAAAGGGAATTGGAGCACACCGCCCTGTCACTGTTCCTGCCAAGTCGAATTTCGCCGAATCGGCGAAAAATGATCTTGCAACGAACAGTTACGACGGTATATTTGGGAATTTCATGGCCTTGCCGATGCTGGCGTAGCTCAACTGGCAGAGCACCGGTTTTGTAAACCGACGGTTGTGAGTTCGACTCTCACCGCCAGCTCTGGTGTTCTGCCGTAGGGAAGTGAAGTGAGCCACGTAGTACCGACTAGGATCAACGTAGGCCAAATGAAGAAAAGTCGGTGCTAGGGACGCAAGTCCAAGTCGGGTGGATACCCAAGTGGCCAAAGGGGGCAGACTGTAAATCTGCTGGCTCTGCCTTCGCAGGTTCGAATCCTGCTCCACCCACTGCCGAACCGTTGCGAAGAGAGGTCCTCTAAGGAAGTTTGAAAAGAAAGGGCCTCGAGAAGAGAAGCGAGAACAGGTAAGCTAAGACCCAGGGTAAGGCCAAATACGAGTCTCCCCCGATCCACACCTTCGGCCGATTTTATTACGGCCTGAGCGGTTGCATGCGGGTGTAACTCAATGGTAGAGTACCTGCCTTCCAAGCAGGCAACGTGGGTTCGATTCCCATCACCCGCTCTCAGGTCTGGTGGCGGGGAGTTGAGATTTGGCCGACTGCTGAACCCTGTTTCGCTCGACTTTTAACTTCGCGACGAATTCGGTTTTGAAGCAAATGCTGCCGTGGCTCAGTTGGTAGAGCGCGTCCTTGGTAAGGACGAGGTCCTGGGTTCAAATCCCAGCGGCAGCTTTTGGGCGACGCCCAAGTCCGGGCGGTGCGAGTTGGACCCAGAGGTCGGCCCCAGGCCGCTGGGTAGTCCCGCCCGGAGCGGACCATTGTTGACGTGTGGGGCGGCTGGGCGGGTCCCCGCCAAACGAACACCAGGGATGCCGTAAGGCGCTAAGCAATGGCAAAGGAAACGTTCACCCGGACAAAACCACACGTCAACGTGGGAACGATCGGGCACATCGACCACGGCAAGACGACGCTCACGGCAGCCCTCCTCTCGGTTCTCGCCGCTCACGGGCAGGCCAAGAAGAAGGATTACAAGGACATCGCCAAGGGCGGAACTGTCCGCGACGCGAACAAGACGGTCACGATTGCCGTCTCGCACGTCGAGTATGAGAGCGAAAAGCGCCACTACGCCCACATCGATTGCCCGGGTCACGCTGACTATATCAAGAACATGATCACGGGTGCCGCCCAAATGGACGGCGCGATTCTCGTGGTTTCGGCCGCAGACGGGCCGATGCCGCAGACTCGTGAGCACATTCTGCTCGCTCGCCAGGTCGGCGTCCCCGCCTTGGTGGTCTTCCTCAACAAGATCGACTTGGTCGACGACGAGGAGCTGTTGGAGTTGGTCGAGATGGAGCTGCGTGAGCTCCTGACCCACTACAAGTTCCCCGGCGACGAGATCCCGATCACTCGCGGATGCAGCCGTCCCGCCTACGAAAACCCGACCGACCCGGCCGCGGCTCAGCCGATTCTCGACCTGGTCAAGTCGATGGACGAGTACATCCCCGAGCCGGTCCGAGCGGTGGACAAGCCGTTCCTGATGCCGATCGAAGACGTGTTCTCCATCAAGGGACGCGGTACCGTCGGCACGGGCAAGATTGAGCGTGGTTCGATCAAGGTTGGCGAAGCCGTCGAGATCGTTGGGTTCAACGCCAACAAGAACTCGGTGGTCACCGGCGTTGAAATGTTCCAGAAGACGATGGACTTCGGCCAGGCCGGAGACAACGTCGGCGTGCTCTTGCGAGGCATTGAAAAGACCGACCTGGAGCGTGGGCAGGTTATCTGCAAGCCCGGTTCGATCACCCCGCACACCAAGTTCGAGGCCGAGGTTTACGTCCTCTCGAAGGACGAGGGGGGACGGCACACGCCGTTCTTCAAGGGCTACCGGCCCCAGTTCTACTTCCGGACGACCGACGTGACCGGCTCGGTTTTGAACCTCCTCTCGGAGGACAATAGCGAAGCCGAAATGTGCATGCCCGGCGACAACATCAAGATGACCGTCGAGCTGCACACTCCCATCGCGATGGAAGAGAACCTTCGGTTCGCCATCCGTGAAGGGGGTAAGACCGTCGGCGCCGGCGTTGTGACCAAGATCCTTCAGTGACCTTGATCTGTGCAATTCGCCGCTGGCCGCCCTTTTTTTCAAAGGGCGGCGGCGGCCGTTCGCACCGGCGCGGGAGTGGGTAGATGCGCGAGTACGTCTGGCTAGAATGCACCGCCTGCGGAGACCGGAACTACCGGACGCAGAAAGAAACACGCGGTGCCGATCGTCTGGAGTTGAAGAAATACTGCCGGCGCGATCGCAAGCACACGCCGCACAAGGAATCGCGGAAGAAGTAGGCGACTAAGACGAAATGATATGGTCCGGACCCGGCGGGCGGCGAGTTTGCCGTGCCGGGCCGTCCCATTTTCGATGGAAACAACAACGGCGCTGGTGCCGGGCTTCGTAGTCAGGCCCGGCCGGTCCGCTCAGGGGGCTTGTTAGCGACGAGCGTAGCTCAATTGGTAGAGCACCGGTCTCCAAAACCGGCGGTTGGGGGTTCGATTCCCTCCGCTCGTGCTTCTTTGGCCGAATGGAACCGATTGTTTCGGAACCCGAAGGCCAGCATCGGTCACCTCGGAATTCGACCGAATCGACCCGAGGCCTCCCCCCGATCGTGACCGCGAACCGACCTCCACGAAGTTGTGTCCCGTCCACTTGCACGCGAGAAAGTAGCCATGGGCAAAGTCAAAGATGGAGCGCCGGCGTCGAAGGCGTCGAAGCCCCCGAAGGCGGGGGCGACGGGAGGAGGATCCAAGCGCCGCAAGGATTTTGCCCTGTTCGTCACGAACCTCTTCAGCGCCAAGCTCCACAAGCCAAAGCAGGGGCAGTACGCCCGGATCTACACCGCCGCCGGACTCGGCGTCGTTGTGGCGCTGGGGCTCTGGCGGCTCTATGACGCGCTGCTCTCTTCGAGTCCCGCGATCCGGTTCGGAGTGCCCACGGCGATCGGCGCGGCTTTCGCCTGGTTCATCTTCCGCCTGATGGAATACCCTCCGTTCGTCGAGTTCCTGATCGCCACCGAAGCCGAGATGAACAAGGTCTCGTGGACCAGCCGCGACGACCTCTACCGCGCCACGACCGTCGTGCTCTCGACCGTTGTGCTGATGTCGGTCTATCTGTTCGGGGTCGACTGGGTGTGGTCGAACCTGCTCCAGATCCTCGGCGTCTTGAAATTTGGAGGAGGGGGAGCGTTCGGCTCAAGTGCCGGCTAACCCCGACCCGTCCCCATCCGGCCGCCTCCGGTCCCGCCGCGGCGGTCTCCGGACTTCTCGCGTCCCGTTGGTGGTTTCCCCTGGTTCCTGGCCTCCTTCCCCGCATGGCGTTGCATGAGTCACCCGACTGACGAGATCCCCGATTCGGTCCCTCCCGGTAACGGGGCCGTGGGGCCGGACGAACCGCCAACCCTCGCCGCGGAGGATGATTCCCCTGCGTTCGAAGTCGAGGAGCAGACCCCCGACGGCGGCCAGCCGATTAAGTCGGCCCGGCGCGCCCCTGAGCCTGAGTCTGAGCCAGAACTCGAATCCGAACCCGAGTCGGAACCTGAAGCGGCCGTCCCGGTCGTGGATGACGACGAGGAAAAGATTGAGCTGGTTTGGTACGTGCTCAAGGTCCAGAGCTCGCGGGAAGACACGATTCGCGACGCCCTGGAGCGACGGGTCAAGATCCAGGGACTCGAGCGCTATTTCGGTCGGATCGTGGTGCCCACCGAAAAAATCACCGAGATCCGGAACAACAAGAAGCGGATCGTCGAGCGAAAAACCTATCCCGGCTACATCATGGTCGAGATGGAGCTCAACGAGAAGACCTGGTTCACCGTCCGGGAGACGCCCGGTGTCGGCGACTTCGTCGGTGCGCACGGCACGCCGACCAAGATGACCGAGACCGAAGTCAACCAGATGCTCGGTCAGGAAACGGCCAAGACCGACAAGGTCCCGACGATCCGGATCAACGTCGAACGGGGCGATCGGGTGAAGATCAAGGACGGTCCGTTCGAGAACTTCGAGGGGACGGTCGAGGAAGTGATCGAGGCCCGTGGCTTGGTCAAGGTCATGCTGATCATCTTCAACCGGCCCACGCCGGTCGACCTCGAATACTGGCAAGTGGAACCTATCTGACCTGAGGAAACGCGGGATCCACGGGTCACAGTGTGCGGGATGGGTGAGATCGACCACCATCCCAGAGCCGCTGTGATCCCTTAATGGACCCGACGGGAGACGACGATGGCCAAGGTGATGACGGCGAAGGTGAAGCTCCAGTGTCCGGGCGGGCAGGCGACCCCCGCGCCTCCGGTCGGGCCGGCCCTTGGCCAGCATGGTGTCAACATCGGTCAGTTCGTGATGCAGTTCAACGACCGAACGAAGGACATGAAGGGGACGACGATCCCGGTCGAGATCACGATCTACTCCGATCGCTCGTTCGAGTTTATCACCAAGAGCCCGCCCGCCGCCGTTCTGCTCAAGCAGACGGCCGGCGTTGCCTCCGGGTCGGCCGAGCCGCACAAGACGAAAGTCGGCAGCGTGACCGCCGAACAAGTCAAGAAGATCGCCGAAACCAAGATCGCCGACCTCAATGCTCGTGACATCGAGCACGCCTGCCGAATCATCGCGGGCACAGCGCGCAGCATGGGGATCGAGATCAAGGGTTGAGGCCGACTCCTCTCCAGACCAAGTGAACTCTCGGCTCGGGGCGGGAAATTCTCGGTCCCCGGCCCCCCTTGGCGCGACCGCCCGCCCTTGGGGAAGCCCGATCGTGACGCGATCGGGTGACGGTACGGCGGCAGCCCTCCGGAAAGGAGCGCGAACTTGCCTAGTCAGTCGAAACGCTATCGCGCCTTGCGCGAGAAGGTGACCGAAGATCCGGTCCCTCTCGAGGATGCGATCCGACATTTGAAGACCTTCGGCACGACGAAGTTCATCCAGACGGTCGAAGTATCGACCAACCTGGGGATCGACCCGCGCCAGAGCGACCAGAACGTCCGTGGCTCGGTCGCCCTCCCGCACGGGATCGGCAAGAACGTCCGGGTCGCCGTGTTCGCCCAGGGTGATAACGCCGAGAAGGCCACAGCCGCCGGCGCAGACATCGTGGGTGGGGACGACCTCGCCGCCAAGATCAAGGGCGGGTTCTTGGACTTCGACGTCGCGCTGGCCACACCCGACATGATGGGTGTCGTCGGTCCGCTGGGTCGATTGCTCGGTCCTCGCGGCTTGATGCCCTCGCCGCGCTCGGGCACCGTGGCCACCGACATCAGCTCGGCGGTCCGCGAGTTCAAGGCGGGCAAGATTGAGTTCCGCAACGACAAGGGGGGCAACGTCGCCGCCCCGGTCGGCAAGCTGAACTTCACCGACGCCCAGCTTCTCGAGAACATCACGGCATTCCTGAAGCACCTCCAGACGGTCAAGCCGGCGGCCGCTAAGGGGACTTACCTCCGCTCGGTCACCATCTCGGCCACCATGAGCCCGGGTATCCGGGTCCTGGCGTGACCGGCAACCGCCCCAGCGAGGCAGCGACGCGATCATGAGTAAATACGTCAAAGAATTGATGATGGACCAGTTGAGGACCGATCTGGACGGCAGCCGTTCGGTCCTGATCTTGGACCTCAAAGGACTGGGCGCGGTCGCCGAACACCAGTTCCGCCGCGACCTGCGCAAGAAGTCGATCAAGATCCGGACCCTCAAGAACACGCTCGCCCGCCGGATCTTCTCTGAGATGGGGATGGACGGTCTGGCCCAGTTCCTGGAAGGGCCGTCGGTCGCCGTTTGGGGAGGCGATGGGGTCGCCGAACTGGCCAAGGAGATCTCCACCCAGGTCAAGGCGCTGAAGAAGCCCGAGATCAAGGGGGGGGCAGTTGATGGCGTCGTCATCGGCCCGTCGCAGGTCGAGGACATCACCAAGCTGCCCAGCCGCGAGGCCTTGATCGGCCGCGTGGCGGCGATGGCCATGTCGCCTGCCCAGCGGGTGGTGTCGTTGGCCAACGCTCCGGCCAGCGGACTCTTGAGCCAACTGAAAACCCTGTCCGAAGGCGCGCCGGAAGGCGAGGCCGAGGCCGCCGACGCTGAGGCACCTGCCGCCGAAGCACCCGCCGCTGAGGCGGAGGGCTGAGCCGACTGCACTGCCAAAGCGCTCACCCTCTTGCCAAGGGTCCTCCGAGGAGGACGTCTCCGGCGTGGTGCCGGGGGACGATGGCGCCTTTTTGATCCGCATTCATCCGCCTTTTTTGGTATTCGACACTCTACGACGCCGGGGGCAACCGCCCTCGCCGAAGCTGCGTAAAGGAAAGGACCTCACGACTCATGTCCACCGCCGAGACCGCGACCTTCGCCGACAACATCAAGACCCTGGGCGACTCGATCGTCAAGCTGACCGTCCTGGAAGCCAAGGCCCTGGGCGACTACCTGGAAGAAGTTCACGGCATCAAGCCGGCCGCTGCCGCTGTCGTCGCGGGTCCCGCCGCTGCCGCCGCCCCGGTTGAAGCCGCTGCGGCTCAGACCGAGTTCGACGTGGTCCTGGAAGCGTTCGGCGCCAACAAGATCAACGTCATCAAGGTCGTCCGCGCTGCGACCGGCCTGGGCCTGAAAGAGGCCAAGGATGCCGTCGAGGCCGCCCCCAAGGCGATCAAGACGGCCATCTCCAAGGAAGACGCCGAGAAGCTCAAGAAGGAGCTCGAAGAGGCCGGCGCCACGGTCAAGATCAAGTAATCCGCCTCGGACCGACGGAATCCGGGATCGCTTTCGCACTCCAGGACATGCTGAGAACCAGGAGACGGTGTCCCCCGTCTCCTGGCGTCCTCAATGACATGGATGAGACGAGGGCCAAATTGACCTGGACCGAAACGTCTCGTGACGAACCCCGTCGTTTCTGTTCGCGACGACGCCTTGCCCGGCCTCAAGCCGCGTGCAAGACGCCCGCCGCTCCCTCGAACTGCTCGAATCGCCCCGGTGGCGGCCTTCAGGCCGATCGCCGGGGTGTCTCGGCGCGCGGGCAGGTCGGCACGACCTCCTCATGGGAAGGTCGAGACCGGCGACCCTTCGAAACGCCCAGTCGGACCGGCCGACGGCCCGCGCCCACCCATCTCCCCTTGAGGAGCGCGACGATATGCCCACCGCGACCACCGTACGTCGGATCACTCCGCCCACACAAAAGAATTTCGGCAAGATCTACGACGTGTTCCCGGTTCCGGACCTGACCGAGATTCAGACCCGCAGCTATGAGCGATTCCTTCAGGCCGACATCATCGCCGAAGAGCGGGCCGACAGCGGCCTCGAAGGGGTCTTCCGGGAAATCTTCCCGATCGAGAGCTACGACAAAACACTGAAGCTGGAATACATCAAGTTCGACCTGGGCAAACCGCGCTACGAACCCGACGAGTGCCGCCAGCTCCGCCTGACCTACGGCCGCCCGCTCCACGTCTGGCTCCGCCTCAACAAGGGGGAAGCCGCCATCGAAGAGTCGGTCTACCTCGGCGATATGCCGATCATGATCGGCGGCGGTGAGTTCATCATCAACGGCGCCGAGCGCGTCGTCGTCAGCCAGCTCCACCGCTCACCGGGCGTCGACTTCGTCGTCGAGATCGAGGCGGGCGACCGTAAGCTCCACGCCTGCCGGATCATCCCCGAACGGGGAAGCTGGATCGAGCTCCAAGTCACCAAGAAAGAGACGCTCGGCGTCCGGATCGACCAGTCGGGCAAGTTCTCGGCGATGACGCTCCTCCGCGCGATGAGCCCACAATTCTCATCCGACGAGGCAATCCTCTCCTCCTTCTACGAGCCCGAGTCGGTCGATACCGGCGACAGCACAGCCGCCACCCTGCTCGAAGGGCGAATCGCCTGCGGCGACATCGTCGACCCGGCCACCGGCGAAGTCTTGATCGAGAGCGGCACGACCATCTCCAAGACCTCGGCCCAAGTCCTGGCCGACGCCAGCCTCGGCCCGGTCCTGGTACTCAAGGAAGCGAAGGATCCGCTGATCCTTCAGTCGCTCCAGGAAGACCCGACGACCGACCACGAAAGCGCCTTGCTCCGGATCTACCAGCGGCTTCGACCGGGCAACCCCCCGCAGCTCGAGAAGGCCAAAGAACTCTTCCACGAGAAGTTCTTCGACACCAACCGCTACCGCCTGGGCAAGGTCGGCCGGTTCCGGATCAACCGGAAGTTCAGCCAGACGATCCCCGAAGACCAGATGACTCTGGATCCCGAGGACTACGTCAACGCGATCCGGTACATCCTCAACCTCCGCAAGGGCAAAGGGCAGGTCGACGATATCGACCACCTGGGCAACCGCCGCCTCCGCACCATCGACGAGCTGGCGGCCGACGAACTCCGCAAGGGGTTCCTCAAGCTCCGCCGCACCGTCCAGGAGCGGATGAGCCTCAAAGACGCCGAGGACATGACCCCGCGCTCCTTGATCAACCCCAAGAGCATCAGCGCGGCGATCGAGTACTTCTTCGGGCGCGGCGAGCTCTCCCAGGTTGTTGACCAGACCAACCCGCTGGCTCAGCTCACCCACGAGCGCCGACTCTCGGCCCTCGGCCCTGGTGGTTTGAACCGGAAACGAGCGGGCTTCGAGGTCCGCGACGTCCATATTTCCCACTACGGCCGTATCTGCCCGATCGAAACTCCGGAAGGAACGAACATCGGTCTGATCAGCTCGTTGGGGATCTACGGCGGCGTCGACGAGTACGGCTTCCTCGTCACCCCCTACCGGCAGATTTCGCACGGGCACCGCACCGAGAACGTCGTCTGGATGCGGGCCGACGAGGAGAGCGAAGCTTACCTCGCCCCGGCTGACGCCCCCACCGAAGACTCGGGCAAGCTCAAGGGGCCAAGCGTCATCGCCCGGTACCAGACCGACTTCCACACCATCCCCGTCGACCAAGTCCAGTTCATGGACATCTCGCCGAAGCAGATGGTGGGAGTGTCGGCCGGTCTGATCCCGTTCCTCGAGCACGACGACGCCAACCGGGCGTTGATGGGCTCGAACATGCAACGGCAGGCAGTCCCGCTCCTGGTGGCCGAACCGCCGATCGTGGCCACGGGCCTGGAGCGCTCGGTCGCCATGAACTCGGGGATGATCGTCAAGGCACCGGCCGACGGCACGGTGACCTACGTCGACTCGTCGCGGATCATCATCGACCACAACCAGATCTACAAGCTCCGCAAGTACGTCGGCCTCAACGAACGGACCTGCCTGAACCAGAAGCCGGTCGTCGAGCCCGGGCAGCAGGTCAAGAAGGGGCAGATCCTGGCCGACGGCGCCGCGACCTACCTGGGCGAGCTGGCCCTGGGCCGCAACGTCCTGGTCGGGTTCATGGCCTGGGACGGCTACAACTTCGAAGACGCGATCATCATCAGCGAACGCCTCGTGAAGGAAGACGTCTACACGTCGATCCATATCGAAGAGTTCGAGATCGAGATCCGCGAGACCAAGCTGGGGCGCGAGGAGTTCACCCGCGACATCCCCAACGTCTCGGAGAAGGCGCTGCGGAACCTGGACGAGAACGGGATCGTGCGGATCGGCACCTATGTCAAACCGGGCGAAATCCTGGTGGGCAAAGTGGCGCCGAAGTCCAAGAGCGAGCTGACCCCCGAAGAGAAGCTGCTCCACGCGATCTTCGGCCGGGCCGGTGAAGACGTCAAGAATGACTCGCTGGAAGTCCCCTCGGGCGTCGAAGGGATCGTGATCAACACCCAGCGGTTCAGCCGACGGATGAGCCTCAACGAAGACGAACGCAAAGTCTTCGAGAAGGAGCTCAAGGACACCGAGCAGGTCGAGAACGTCAAGATCTCGGAAGAGTACAAGCAGCTCATCAAGGCTCTGGAAGAGGCCGTCGACGGACCGGTCCTCGACCCGTCCACCGGCAAGCCGTTGGGCCGCGAAAAGGACCCGAAGATTCTGGCTGAGGAGAGCGAGCGGTTCAAGCTCGAAGCACTCGACCTCCGTAGTCCCGAACGGGCCGCCGAAGCGCGGAAGGTCGTTCGCCAGTACGCCCCGCGAATCGAAGCGTTGCGAGACGAGAAGGACCGCCGGCTGAATAGCCTGAAGCGGGGCGACGAGCTCCCCTCGGGCGTGCTCCAGATGGTCAAGATCTACATCGCAACCAAGCGGGTGATCTCGGTCGGCGACAAGATGGCCGGTCGGCACGGCAACAAGGGGGTGATCGCCAAGATCCTCCCCGAAGAGGATATGCCGTACCTGCCCGACGGTACTCCGGTCGAGATCCTGCTGAACCCGCTGGGCGTTCCCAGCCGTATGAACGTCGGTCAGATCCTTGAGACCCACTTGGGCTGGGCCGCCGCCAAGCTCGGGTTCCAGGCGATCTGCCCCGTCTTCGACGGTGCCAGCGAAGACACGATTCGCCAGTGCCTCAAAGACGCCGGCCTGCCCGAGAACGGCAAGGCCCTTCTCTTCGACGGCCGCACCGGCGAGCAGTTCGACCAGCGTGTGACGGTTGGGTATCTCTACATGCTCAAGCTTCACCACTTGGTCGATGACAAGATCCACGCTCGTGCCACCGGCCCGTACTCCTTGATCACCCAACAGCCGTTGGGTGGTAAAGCACGGTTCGGCGGCCAGCGGTTCGGTGAAATGGAAGTGTGGGCGCTCGAGGCTTACGGAGCCGCCTACATCCTCCAAGAACTGCTGACGGTCAAGAGCGACGACGTTGAAGGGCGTACGAAGATCTACGAGTCGATGGTCAAGGGGGAGAATACCCTCGAGGCCGGCACTCCCGCGAGCTTCGACGTCTTGACCAACGAGATCCGCGGCCTCGGGCTCAACATGCAGCTCGAGAAGAAGCGGATCTGAGCGATGCCCGGTTCGGTCGTCGTCGTCCGGATGGTTCGCAGAGAAATGGAGCGCCGGGGCAAGGGTCGCCTTGCCCCGGCTGTCATTCCTCTGGCCAATCGCTCATGAGTGGGCGTTTGTTGCTTGTCAGGAACATCAGGGCGAGGGAGTCGGGGCCAAGCAACAAGCGTGCCCCGGTCTGCTTCCGATCGATGGAATCCCTCGACAATCCGTCAGGAACCGCCCCGATCGAACCTTGGGCCGCGCGAGAACACTTGCCAACCTCCGGCTCACTCAACGAGCCCATGTCGGACGGGATGGAGATGCAAAGGTCAACGATCATGACACCAAAGGGCTTCTTGCAAGGCCGCGAGGGGACGAAGACGATGCCGTGGTCCCCCTTGGTTCGATCGAGGACGAGCGTCTCCTCCTTTCCAGGGCGGTTCCCCGAATAATGCCCTTGTCAAGCAGAATTTTCTTGGAATCTATGTTAAGATCGGCTACCATCAACAAGAAGCGACTCCATCGGCGGCCGGCCCGACGTTGTCAAGGGCTGCGCTCCCGCCTTGTTTTGAGGTCCATTGGGCTTGAATCTTGGAGTTTTCTGCATCCGGCGAAGGAGGAAGGCCGGCGTGGCACCTTCGGTCTCGGATGACCGGCTGAACCGCGGCGTCCTCTCCTGTTCCGGGAACGTGAGAGGGGATCGGCCCGCGGATCTTTTTTTGGTCGATGCCCGCGACTTGGGATTTGGGAATCCGAACCGATCGCTTGAGCGACCGCTGAATTGTGACTTTCCCCCGAAACAACCCCGCTTCGGCACGGCTTGAGCGCGTGCAGAGGAGAGTGTCCCGTGAGCATGGGCGAAAGTGCCTACGATCGTATCAATGATTACGGCGCCGTCAAGATCGGGCTGGCCAGCCCGTACGACATCCGGAGTTGGTCCTTCGGCGAGGTCAAGAAGCCGGAAACGATCAACTACCGGACCTACCGCCCCGAAAAGGACGGCCTCTTCTGCGAGCGAATTTTCGGACCCGAGAAAGACTGGGAATGCGCCTGCGGTAAGTACCGCGGCATGAAGTACAAGGGGATGATCTGCGACCGCTGCGGCGTGAAAGTCACGCACTCGCGGGTCCGCCGCAAGCGGATGGGCCACATCGAGCTGGCCGCGCCGGTCGTCCACATCTGGTTCTTCAAGGCGATGCCCAGTCGCTTGGGGACCCTGCTGGACATGAAGACGTCCAGCCTCGAACGCATCATCTACTTCCAGGATTACGTCGTCATCGACCCCGGTGACACCCCCTTGAAGGAACGGCAGCTCCTCACCGAGGAAGACTTCCGCAAGTCGCGCGAGATGTTCGGCGACACCTTCCAGGCCGACATGGGGGCCGACGCCGTCCGCAAACTCCTGGCCCGGCTCGACCTGGTCAGCCTCTCCAAGCAACTGCGGACCGAGCTCGGCGAAACCTCGAGCAAGCAGAAGACCAAGGACCTGACCAAGCGGCTGAAGGTCGTCGAGGCGCTCCGCGATAGCGACAACCGACCCGAGTGGATGGTCCTCGAGTGCATCCCGGTCATCCCGCCGGACTTGCGCCCCTTGGTCTTGCTCGACTCGGGCAACTTCGCCACCAGCGACTTGAACGACCTCTACCGGCGCATCATCAACCGGAACAACCGGCTCAAGAAGCTGGTCGACCTGAACGCGCCCGAGGTCATCATCCGCAACGAGAAGCGGATGCTCCAGCAGGCGGTCGACGCCCTGTTCGACAACAACCGCTGCAAGCGGCCCGTGCTCGGCTCGAGCAACCGGCCGTTGAAGTCGTTGACCGACATGATCAAGGGTAAGCAGGGTCGGTTCCGCGAAAACTTGCTCGGCAAGCGCGTGGACTACTCGGCCCGCTCGGTGATCGTCGTCGGCCCCGACCTCCGGCTCCACCAGTGCGGCCTTCCCAAGAAGATCGCCCTGGAGCTGTTCCAGCCGTTCATCATCCGCCGGCTCAAGGAGCTGGGTCACGCCGACACGATCAAATCGGCCAAGAAGATGCTTGAGCGCAAGGTCGAAGAGGTGTGGGATATCCTCGAAGAGGT
Organism: Singulisphaera acidiphila DSM 18658; assembly: GCF_000242455.2. Taxonomy (GTDB): domain Bacteria; phylum Planctomycetota; class Planctomycetia; order Isosphaerales; family Isosphaeraceae; genus Singulisphaera; species Singulisphaera acidiphila. The sequence goes on along the minus strand of NC_019892.1, from coordinate 643,807 downwards.
GATCCACAACCACCCGGTCTTGCTCAACCGAGCCCCGACCCTGCACCGCATGGGAATTCAGGCGTTCGAGCCGGTCCTGGTCGAAGGTAACGCGATCCGGATCCACCCGCTCGTCTGTAAAGGGTTCAACGCCGACTTCGACGGCGACCAGATGGCCGTCCACTTGCCCCTCTCCATCGAAGCGCAGGTCGAGGCGATGACGCTGATGATGTCGACCAACAACATCTTCAGCCCCGCCAACGGCAACCCGATCATCAGCCCGACCCAGGACATCGTCATGGGGTCGTACTATGTGACGGTGCAGCGCCCCGGCGAGCCCGGCGAAGGGATGACCTTCTCCAGCGCCAACGAGGTCTTCCTCGCCTTCAGTCAGAAGAAGGTCGGCGTCCATGCGATGATCAATCTCCGCCTCCCGGTTCACAAGAAACTGCGAGGGGACGGCGAGAAGGAATTCACCCCCGGCATGGTCATCAAGACCACCACCGGTCGGGTGATCTTCAACGACATCCTTCACCCCAAGATGCCGTACTACAACACGGCCCTGGGTCAGAAGCAGCTCCAAGGGATCATCGCCGACTGCTACCAGATCCTCGGCCGAGCCGAGACGATCAACCTGCTCGACAACATGAAGGACCTCGGGTTCCGCGAATCGACACGCTCGGGCCTGTCGTTCGCCACCGACGACCTCAAGACCCCGATGACCAAGGACGCGATCCTCTCGGAGACCGAGAAGGAAGTGGCCAAGGCCGCCAAGCTCTATCAGCGCGGAATCATCACGGAGCAGGAGCGGTATAACAAGGTCCTCGACGCCTGGACCCACGCTCGTGAGCGGATTACGAACGAGATGATGGAGCAGCTCCGTCACGACGTCCGCAACGGCCAGGTCTACCTGAACCCGATCTTCCTGATGGCCGACTCGGGTGCTCGTGGTGGCGTCGAGCAGATTCGCCAGCTCGCCGGGATGCGAGGTCTGATGGCCAAGCCCTCGGGCAAGATCATCGAGACCCCGATCAAGGCCAACTTCCGCGAAGGCCTCTCGGTGCTCGAGTACTTCAGCTCGACCCACGGGGCTCGAAAGGGCTTGGCCGACACGGCCTTGAAGACGGCCGACTCGGGTTACCTGACCCGTAAGCTGGCCGACGTGGCGCAGAACGTCGTGATCACGATGGAAGACTGCGGCACCTCCCAGGGGATCACCAAGGGCGTCATCTACAAGGGCGAAAAGGTCGAGGTCAGCCTCGTCCAGTCGATTCGAGGCCGAGTCAGCCGGGTCAACATCGTGAACCCCATCACCGACGAGATCGTGGTGAAGGAAAACGATATGATCACGGTGGCCGCGGCCAAGAAGCTCGAGGACATGCAGATCGAGAAGATCCAGGTCCGCAGCCCGATGACCTGCGAGGCAACCCTCGGGATCTGCCGCCGCTGCTACGGAATGGACCTGGCGACCGGCCAGCTCGTCGAGCCGGGCATGGCCGTCGGGATCATCGCCGCTCAGTCGATCGGCGAGCCGGGCACCCAGCTCACCATGCGTACCTTCCACATCGGCGGCGTGGCCACCCGCGGCGTCGAAGAGAAGGACGTCAAGAGCAAGCGGGAAGGGAAGATCAAGTACGTCGGCATCAACCTGGTGACCAACGACGAAGGGAAGAAGATCGCCCTCTCGCGAAACGGCGAAATCCAGATCCTCGACCCCAAGGGCCGCGAGCTCGAGAAGTACGACGTGCCCGACGGTGCCGCCATGCTCGTCGAGGACGGCTCAACGGTCGCCCGTGGCACGATGCTCTGCGAGTGGGACCCGCACAACATCCCGATTCTCGCGGAAGTCGGCGGTAAGGTCCGCTACGAAGACGTCATCGAAAACGAGACGATGCGAATCGAGATCGACCCCTCGGGCCACACCCGGCGGACGATCATGGAGCACAAGGGGGACCTGCACCCGCAGATCCTCATCGAGGACGCCGAAGGGCACATCCTCGCCTACAACTACATCCCCGAAGGGGCCGGTATCGAAGTTCAGCAAGGAGCCCAGATCACTGCGGGTACCTTGCTGGCCAAGACGCCGCGAGAGGTGGGTGGTACCCAGGACATCACCGGTGGTCTCCCGCGAGTCACCGAGCTGTTCGAGGCCCGGCGACCCAAGGAGCCGGCGGTCATCGCCGAGATCGACGGCCGCGTCGAACTGCTGGACGAGAAGCGCCGCGGTAAGCGGACGATCATCGTCAAGAACGAGAGCGGCATCGAGCGCGAGCACCTGGTGCCGCACGGTAAGTACCTTCGAGTTCACGGTGGCGACCGGGTCCGGGCCGGCGACGCCCTGGTCGAAGGGCCGCTGGTGCCGCACGACATCCTCCGGATCTCGGGCGAGGAGGCGGTTCAGCGCTACCTCCTCCGCGAGATTCAGAACGTCTACCGTTCCCAGCGTGTCGAAATCGACGACAAACACCTCGAGATCATCGTCGCCCAGATGCTCCGCAAGGTCCGCGTCGAAAGCGTCGGTGATACCGGCTTGCTGCCGGGCTCGGTCATCGACAAGTTCGATTTCCGGGGCAAGAACCTCGAGTTGATGACCTGCGTCAAGGTCAAGGACCCGGGCGAGAGCGACTTCCGCCAGGGCGACATCGTTCCCCGCGACCACTTCGACCAGGAAAACCTCCGGGTCGAAACGGCCAGCGGCAAGAAAGCCGAGTGGATCCGTCCCAAGCCGGCCGCCGCGAGCACCCAGCTCCTCGGGATCACCAAGGCAGCCGTGCAGTCGGACAGCTTCATCTCGGCGGCCAGCTTCCAGGAAACGACCAAGGTGCTGACCGAGGCCGCGCTTGCGGGCAAGGTCGACTACCTCGTCGGCCTGAAAGAAAACGTCATCCTCGGCCACCTCGTCCCGGCCGGAACCGGCTTCAAGTCCCACCAGGACGCCGAAGTCCGCATCCGACCCGAGGCGCTCGAGGCGCTCGCCGAGAAGGGTCCCGGCTACAGCCGCTATCCTCGCGACGAGACGCCCAGCCCTGCGGCGGCTGCCCCTGCGGCCGCCGGCAAGGCGAGCGAGTAATCCTCGCCCGCTTCGTCACGTAATCACGGTGGTTCCACCAACGGCCCTCACCTCCTCTCGGGGGTGTGGGCCGTTGGCATTTCACTCGCAACGCGCGCAGACTCCATGCGACCTTCCCCCACAGCCCAATCCGAAGCCAAGCAGCGTGCTGCGGTGTTGGCGTTCAATACCCGGCTCCGCTCCTGCCGCCTCTGTCACCGCGCCGGCTATCTCGTCGAGGCCGCGTCGGTCCCGATCGCCCGCGACCCTGAGCCCGGTGCCCCTGTGCCCCGGATCCTGCTGATTGGCCAGGCCCCCGGCCTGCGGGCCAACCTCGAGAATGTGCCCTTCGCCGGAGCCGCAGGAGAGAAGCTCCGCCTCTGGTTCGAGCTCGGCGGCATCCCACGCGAGGACTTTTGGCGGAAGATCCACTTCAGCGCCGTCACCCGCTGCTACCCGGGCCGACTCCCCGGCGCCCGTGGCGACCGCGTCCCCTCACCGGCCGAGCAGGCACTTTGCCGCCCCTGGCTCGACGACCAGTTCACGGTCCTCAAACCCGCAGTCGTGCTTCTGGTCGGCCTCCTCGCCATCCGCACTTTCCTCGGCCGGGTCCCTTCACTCACCGCCGTCGTGGGCACGGCGACCTTCCGGGACGGCGTCCGATACCTGCCGCTCCCTCATCCTTCGGGGGTCAGCCGCTGGCTCAATGAGGCCGAGAACGTCGCCGCCGTCGGACGCGCCATGGGGCGGCTCCGAAGCTGAGTCGACGAGTTGGACCTCTGAGTTCGAGCGGAACGGCTTGGCACGCTCCGCTGTTTCAAAGCCCTTTCTTCCAGGGTGCTCCCTGGTTCACCGACATCAGTTTTTGGACTTCGGGGAGTTGCTGTTTGATTTTTGAGGTCGAGGTCAATTCCCAGAGAGAAGTGTGCTTGAGCCGGAGAGCCAGCGTGGCGGCGGTCCATGTTTGTCCCCAGCCGCTTTCCACGCACCAGGCGCCCCAGCCGATGTCGGCCGAGCTGGCCCAGAAATCCCAACGGCCGTAGTCGAAGGCACGAAACCAGGCCCCATCAAGGTACGGGATCGTGTCGGAACGGACCTGGATCCGGACCAGGTATTCCGCCAGGCGGTCTTCGGCCTGCTTGAGTTCAGCGTCCCCGGTGGCCGCGACCGCCTCGTGCAGCCCGAGGAGGGCGAACCCGGTGGTATAGAGCTGATCGCTGACGGGGTCGCCATTCTTCTGAATGAGTGGCGTCTCAGTCGTGCCGTAAGCCTCGTTGGAGGCAGGGACGACATAGTGGCCACCGCCCATGCCGCTAAAGCGTTCGGGAATTGCGCCGCAAGCGTGCTGGTTCTTGACCAGGTCGTTGGCCACTTGTTTGAGCCAATGGCGGTGTTCCTCGGTGTCCTCCACCCGAACCAGCCAGGCCAAGGGGAGCAACATCCTCGCCCGTTCCGAATAATCCCCGAACCGCCAACCGCTGGGGTATTGGGCCATGGTCATGCGAATGGCTGTCTTGCTCTTCTCAAGAAACTCGCGTTCACCGGTCCTTGCGAACGCCCAGAGATTACAGGCCCACAGGTAGGCTTCGAAAACAGGGGCATAATTCACCGGTTGGGCATCGTAGTACGCCTTCCATCCCTTCTGTTCCAAGGCCGGGACGTCGACGCGATCGCCTCGAAATCCCAACTTCCCGGTCGTTCGCAGGTTGGCCAGCAAGGCTTTCAGAATCGAGGCGTCCCACTTGTCGGACTCGAGACTCGCGGTCGCCAACAGGGTGGCGAGCAGAGTTCGTGCGTTGTCATCGCCATAGTTGCCAATCTGCCAGGCGGGTGAGATCGCCCCCCAGGCGATGAGCCCGAACGCCGGATGGTTCGGATCACCGCGCTCGCCTCGGTGCAACTCGGACGTGACGTACAAGTAGTCGAGAAGGTTATGGGCAACCGCTCGGCTCCGCGCATCGCCTTTGAGCAGAGCGTGGAGCGCCAGGACCGAGGCCGACTCGGCCTGGCAATCGGCACGCAAGGGTGTTCGCTGCAACTGGCTGCCATCCGGCCGAATCTGTGAGGAATAACCCTCCAAGATTCCCAGGGAACCGTCCCCCGACATCCCGCCGGGGGCTGGCGGCTCGATCGTTTCGACCCCCGCAGTCAGCAACTCGCGAACCTGAGGTTCCCTCGCGGCAGGAACCAAGAGTCGCGATTTCTCGAACCAGCCGACAAATCGCTCGAAGGCCGCTTCCGAGGCGTCGGCCGGCAGCGGCTCGTCTTTGCCAAGAGCCGGTCGTACCGTCGGCTTGACCACCAGCTTATGCGGAGCTCCGGCCGGGTCGAGCTTGGCGAGGATCTGCCGCCACAGAGCCATCCAGTCTTCGGAGTGGGCATACCGGGCGGTGACGAAGCCGCTGAGCTTGGTGGTGGCGACCAGAAACCCGTCGCTCGACGTGAAGAGCAAGGGAAACCGCTCCTGCGGCAGTCCATAGAGGGCGGTGTCGAACCCGGCCACACGTGCCACGACCAGAACCGGGTTGGTGGACGTGGTGGGCAGAAAGCGGCAGTCGTGAACCGCCAGGATCCGTAGCTTCGGCAGCCCCCAATCTTCCGCCTCAGCAGCAACGACCGCGCGTTCCCAACCGATCCCGCGCGGCTCGCCAAGCTCAATGCCGGGAAGCGACCGGGGATACTCGAGGAACAGCCTCAACTGCTTCGTCTTCGCTTTCTCCAACGGTTCCGGCCCCAGAACCGTCCGCTCCGAGGGATATCGGTCGGCCAGCACGAGGACTCCCGTACCGCGCCCGGCACGATCGATCGCCTCATCGACCGAATCAAAGCGAGCCGGGTTGGCTCCTCCTTGCACCAGGCTCTGGAACAGGTCGTTGTCCCTGGCGCAGCAAAACGTCAGCGTGCTCAAACGCTCCGCTTGCGAGAAGACCAAGCCACCGGCATCGTCCCTGCCTCCCTGGAGAGAGGCCTGCGACAACGCCATGAATAAGGCAGCGATTGCGATCATAATGAGAGGGTCCGCCAAGATCAAAAGACCATGCTTACGATGGCAGGAATGCCAAGGATCCCTTTGAATTTCAGGCTCCTCGGATCGGCGGCGCCACACGCTCCGTGGCGGCCTAACCGGCTCTCGGACCGAACAAGATGACGGCCATTCCGACCAGGCAGAGGCCGGCTCCGGCAAGGTCCCACCGGTCGGGACGCATCCCCTCGACGGCCCAGAGCCAGGCGAGGGATGAGGCAATATAGATGCCGCCATAAGCGGCATAGGCCCGGCCCGCGTGACTCGCCTCGATGCGAGTCAACGCAAGCGCGAACAGGACGAGCGCCACGATACCGGGAACGACCAACCAAGGGCTCTTCTGATTCCTGAGCCAGGCCCAGAAGGCGAAGCAGCCCGCAATCTCCCCGAGAGCGGCGAGTCCATACCAGAAGAATGATTTCACGGCCCGGCCCCATTTCTTTTTGCGTCGTCAGTGGGAACCGCGGCGTGATGCCAGGGCATGAACCAACAAGTCATTGGCGGCCTGCCAGCGGTAGGACTCGGCGATCTCGCGGCCGAGCAAGGCGCGGCGGGTCCGTTCGTCGGACTGATCGAGAAGATCGCGAAGGGCGGCCAGGAGCGACTCTTCGTTTTCAGGGTCAAAGTACCAGGCCGCAGCGCCGCCGATCTCAGGGAGGGCGGTCGAGTCGGCCAGGGCCACCGGAATGCCTTGCGCCATGGCCTCGACGGCCGGAATGCCAAAGCTCTCGCAGAGCGAGGGGAAGACCAGGGCCGTGGCCTCGGCGTACGCTGCGCGCAGCATCTTGCCCTGACGGTAGCCCGGCATCCGCACCAGGGCACGAGGACCGAGCGCCGTGATCGCCTCGCGCACAAGCCGGGCCTCGGAATCCGAGCCTGTTCCCAGGAGCACCAGCGCCAGGTCGCCACGGACCACCTCGGGCAGCCGTCCCGCGGCCCGAACGAGACGGACCAGATTCTTCCGAGGCTGGAAGTTGGCCACCGAGATCAAGTAGGGGACGCCGCGAGGCAGCTCCAGGTCAACGCGAACCGCGGCCCGCTCGGACTCGGTCGCCGGTTCAAAGAAGAGGTCCTCCGCACCGTTGGGAACGTACTCCACCCGCCCCTGGCATTCGGGGAAGGCTTCCAGGAGTTGCTCGGTGTTGAACCGGGAGACGGAGAGGATCAGGTCGGCCTGACCAAAGGTCTGCGCCAGCCGAGGGCGAAACTTCGGGTGGCTCCGGAGGTTCTGCAAAACGTCGTGGCAGGTCACGGCCCGTCGCGCCTTCCGGGTGGGCACCGCATACTCGGACGGGCAATAGACCCAGTCGACCTCATGGGACCAGAGTTCGACCGGAGGCCAGGAGGCGAGCCGCCACCACCGCAGGGCGTCGCGAGTCCGCACCGGCAGCTCCCGGCGCGAGAGGTCTCCCAGGCTCTCCCAATAGACCAGGCCGTCGGGCTCGCTGATCCGGCCCGAGACCACGGTCAGGGCAACCTCCGGCCGCTTCGCCAACCGCTCCAACTGGGCCAAGGCATGGCGGGTCACGCCGGTCGGCCCCCGGCAGGCATCCATGTCGTAGACCAGAGCGACCCGCATCGGAGCCGACCCCGGCTCGAGTTCATCCACCATGTCCGCCGTTCCTCCTGGCAGAGTTCGGCGTCACCATCGCCAGATCCATCCCAGCACAACGACCATGCTCAGCAGAAAGCCCAGGACGAACCACCAGGGGTAACGCCTCGGGGCATCCTCCACCGAGAGGTAGTGGCCACAGTAAAGGCAACGCTCCGCCTCCTCATAGACCGACAGGCCGCAGTGCGGGCAGGGAATCGTGTCATCGTCGTCGTCATTCGGCTCCTCGGGATACTCCGAGTCGTCGAGTTCGGCTTCATAGTCGCGGTCAAACATGCAGCATCTCCCGGCCGCAAATCGTAGGGCAGGGGGACTCCCCCTGTCAATTCGTTCGCCCGTCCCGGTGCCGGTGTGACGGCAGCGAAGCAGCCCCCGCTCGACTGGGCAAGCGCTCCCGATCGCACCGCATGATTGTGCTGACTCATCTTGACAGGCGGAAGTAAGGCGTTACACTACTTGCTTCGCCGTTGTCCGGCCATAGCTTCGCCTTGCGCAGCGGTTCGGTGCACGGACCTGTTCAAATGCGCTAGAGCACCATCCCCGCGACAGGATCGACCCCGGCAAGGGAGTGACCGGCCGGGAAGAATGGAACAATCGACTCATGCCCACGATCAACCAGCTCGTCCGTAAGCCACGCAGGCCGGTGGTCTACAAGACCAAGTCGCCGGTGCTCGAAGGTTGCGCGTTCAAACGCGGGGTCTGCCTCCAGGTCAAGACGATGACCCCCAAGAAGCCGAACTCAGCGCTCCGTAAAGTAGCGCGCGTTCGCCTCTCGAACGGCAAAGAAATCACGGCGTACATTCCCGGTGAAGGTCACAACCTTCAAGAGCACTCGATTGTGCTGGTCCGGGGTGGACGTGTTCGCGACTTGCCGGGTGTCCGCTACCACATCGTCCGCGGCGTCCTCGACAGCCTCGGCGTGGCTGACCGTAAACAAGCCCGCTCCAAGTACGGAGCTCCCGCCAAAGCTGCCGCGCCGGCCAAAAAGAAGAAGTAATACACAAACGACCTTCAGGTATCCCCAGGACGAACGCGCATGTCCCGCAAGTTTACCGCCAGCAAGGCGCAGCTCCGCCCCGATCCTCGTTTCGGCTCGAAGTTGGCCAGCAAGTTCATTAACTGCCTGATGCACGACGGCAAGAAGAGCGTCGCGCAGAAGGTGTTCTACAACGCCATGGAACTCATCGAACGGCGCCTGCCCAACGATAACCCGATCGATGTGTTCAGCCGCGCCGTCGAGAACGTCAAGCCGATCATCGAGGTTCGCTCGAAGCGCGTCGGTGGTGCCACCTACCAGGTGCCGATGCAGGTCAACAAGGTCCGCCAGCAGACCCTCTCGATCCGCTGGATCCTGATGGCCGCCCGCGAGAAAAAAGGCCGCCCGATGGCCATCAAACTCGCCGACGAGCTGGTCGCCGCCTACAACCGTGACGGTGCCGCCATCACCCGCCGCGAGAACGTTCACCGCATGGCCGACGCCAACAAGGCGTTCGCCCACTTCGCCTGGTAAGTAACTCAGCCAGACGTCGGTGCAACGCTCGAAGAATCAACGCCCCGGGCCTCGTCCTTCATCGACGAGCGCCCGGGTTTTTTATTGCCTTGGAGCGAAGAACCACGCAAAGTGATCCGTCGCCGCCGCATTCAACTCGATGGGTTCTCCATCACGCCCAAGCCGCTTCCTAAGCCGTTGGTCTTGGTTTTCTTGGATTGATCTGACGGGCGACCGGAGTGATGCAATCACTATTGGGTGCCACGGGTTGTACCCAACCCGTGAGCGATAGCCCCGGTTTTTGGCTCACGGGTTGGGTACAACCCGTGGCACCCAGGTGCAACCAATTTATTCGGTGATCGGATGAAATATCCGGGTTAGACGCCATGTCCAAGCCGACGATGGTGCTCGATGAGCCCTGTGATCGCCGCGTCGCACGCTTTGCTTGCCTCCTCGCCGCCGGCGTTTGTCGCGGCCAGGACGGCGAAATCGCGTTTCGGGGCGATCCAGAGCGTGGCGTACCACATCGTATTGCTTCCCGAGTGTGTCAGGGCAGGGCCCCCCGCCCAGGGACGATCGATGACCAGCCAACCCCCGGCGTACTCGGCGCCGGCTGGAGGGGTTTGAAGCTTCTCGAACGTCGCCGCCTTGAGCAGCCGAGGCTTCCCTCGCGCGGCCTGCAAATGGAGGATGGCGAACTGGGCCCAATCGGCGAGCGTGCAGTGAACCGTCCCGGCAGGCCCCATCGCGGGGACATTGTCCTTCTGTTGCGGTTGAAAACTCTTCCCGTTCGGTTCATGGCCCCAGGGCTGGTCAACCTCTCCCTTCGTCCCTGGAGGTCCGAACCCCGCCGAGGTCATCTTGAGCGGTTCGAAGAGCCGCTTCCGCATCAGGGTTTCCCACGACTGCCCCGTGACTTGTTCGGCCATCAGCCCGGCCAACGCGTAGCCGACGTTCGAATAGGCGAACTTCGTTCCTGGCTTGGTTAACGGGGCGTTCTGGAGCATCGCGGCCATGAGGACTCGCCGCTGTTCGGTCGTCGACCGCTTCGCGCCGAGCAGCCACCACGAACTGTTCGCCGGCAGGCCAGCGCGGTGGGTCAGGAGATCCCAGAGCGTCACCCCCCGAAAACCGGCGTCCATCTTCTTCGCTTGATCGGGAAAGACCTCGGCAAAGGTCGCCCCCCAGCTCAGTTTCCCCTCGTCGACGAGCGAGCCGATCATCGTGGCGGTCATCGCCTTGGTGTCCGAGCCGATGTGGACCTGATCGGTCACCCGGAACAGGGCAGGGGAGCCAAGCTTGCGGACACCCGCGACACCGATCGACTCGAGCCGATCGCCCTGGACCAAACCCCCGACCAGGCCAGGGAGGTGATACTGCTCGCGAATCGGGGCGAGCACTCGGTCAATCGCCTCACTCGCGCGAGGGACCGCGGGTTCTTCGACGGGAGAAGTGGATGACGAAGGCGCCGGTTTGTCCCCCGCCGCTTGCGCGGCGAAGACACGGCCCACACTGGCCCCGTACGCCGCAATTCCCAGCGTCACTTCACCCAAAAAGGCTCTACGTTTGACCATGGCTCCCCCTTTTACAGATTCAGAAGATCTTATTTTCGAACTCTTACACGAAACACTCACACTCGACCCATTTTCACCGTATTCAAGGGAAGAGAACAGTGTCAGGGACCTGGACTCAGGGCAATCAAGGTCGAGGCGTGCACGTTTGCCGACCCTGGCCCGGCCTTGAAATCCAAGGAGTGGATTCTCTAAAGTTGGTGTCCCCAAAGCCGGGACTTACCTTCGGAATTGGACTCCGACGGGTTCTCGGCCTTTCGCGGAGGAGTGAACGATGCGACCGAGACTGCGCACCCTAACCCTGACAACCCTCGTGGCCCTGGGCGGCCTGGCGTCCGCCGGTGCCGAGAACGCCAACGCCCAACTCGTGGTCAGCACCCCCGGAGTGACCGTCGGCCTGGGCACTCCGTACGCCGCTTACCCGAGCTATGCCCCCATCGCGCCGGTCGTACCTCTCACGCCTGTGTACCGCCCGGTTCCCGTCAGGCCGTTGCCTTACGCCTACGGCCGCCCCGGCTTCTACGCCCCCCCTCGGCCTTTCGGCCCCCGGGCCTATTACGGCAATCCCGGCGGCTACCGTGGCTGGTACGGCGGTGGCGGCCGTCGCTGGTGAGATAAGCTGCGAACGAACCCAGGCGCCACTGAAGCGCTGAGATCAAGAATGAGGCAAGGGGGTTGGTTCGAACCAGCCCCTCTCGCCTCTTGTTCGTGAACCGCCGATCGGGTTATTGGCCGAGTGTGTGCTCGTAAACCGCACGAGAAACCCGCGCGATGAGTTCGTGAGCCTTCGCGGGGTCCTTGATCCCGCGCGTCAACACGATCAGGACATACGGCGAGCGGCCTCCTGGTTCGACGATCGCCGCGTCGTGGGAGATGGCCGTGATCCACCCCGTCTTGTGAGCCACCGGGACCCCAGCGGGAAGACCCGCCGGAATTCCCTCGTTAAACTTCTGGTCGCGGAGAATCGCCAGCATCTCCTCCGACGCCTTGGCCGAGACGACCCGACGCGCGGCCAGTTGCCGAAAAATCGTCGCCAGGCCGCGAGCCGTCGTCTCGTTGTTCAGGCCGCGTTGAAACGCGCGGTTGTCCTCGACCCCACGCAAGACGCGAACGTCTCCCGCCCCCATCGACTTCATCAGCTCCGAGACGCGGGCCGCCGTCACTCGCTCGATCAAGAGGTTCGTGGCCAGGTTGCTGCTCTCAGTAATCATCAGCCGGACCAGATCGCGGACGGTCCGCTCGTCACCCAGGTGGCGGTAGAGCGTCGTCTCGGAGTCGTCCGCAACGTTGAGAGAGTACCGGCTGCCGTCGGCGATGCTCTCGAACTCATTCTTGAGCCTGATCCGACCATCCAGGGCCAGCGTTCCCTCCTCAGCCTGGCGGAAGACCTCCATCATGACCGGCACCTTCATCGTGCTGGCCGGGTGGAATCGCTCATCCCCCTTGATGAAGACTTGCTCACCATCGGACAGCCTGCAATAAGCCACCGCCACGTCACCGGCCCCCTCGACGAGGGTTCGGATCGTTCGTTCCAGCTCCTCGAGCTTCGGTGATTGACCCGGTTCCGCGCCGGGAACCCGGTGAGGGGACATCAGGGCGAACCAGAAGCAGCCAAGAAAGAGGCCGGCAACCCTCCATCGACCCTTCATGTCATGATGAGCGGGCATGAGGTGGAGAATTGCGGAAACGAGGTGGGAGAATCGGCAAGGTCGCATTGAGGGGCATCCCAAAGGTCGAAGATTCAAGCCGACGACTCGACAGCCCAGATTACTCCGGAATGAGGTTACGGCGGTATGGGATGCCCGCGTCTTCAGATTGAAAAACCGAAGGGCAGTCCACCTCGGTTCGTGACTTGCGCTGTGTTTTGACCTCATCCACGTTAAGCTAGAGTGTTGTCGACTCGAAACCCACCCGACCCGGCTCCCTGCCCGTTTTCTTACGCAACGCAACGGATAGCCACCATGGACAGCAGCGACCCAGCGCACCTGCAATCGATCCGAAACATCGGCATCATTGCGCACATCGACGCCGGCAAGACGACCACGACCGAGCGGATCCTCTATTACACGGGTGAGATCCATCGGATGGGGGACGTGGACAAGGGGTCCACGACGACCGACTACCTCGAAGAAGAACGCGAACGCGGGATCACGATCGTCGCCGCGGCCATCACCTGCCGCTGGAAAGACGTGACGATCAACATCATCGACACCCCCGGCCACGTCGACTTCACAGCCGAGGTCGAGCGGTCACTCCGAGTCCTCGACGGCGCGGTGGTCATCTTCTCGGCCGTCGAAGGGGTCGAGGCGCAGAGCGAGACCGTCTGGCGGCAGGCGACCAAGTACCACGTCCCTCGCCTCTGCTTCATCAACAAGATGGACCGCATCGGCGCGGAGTTCGACCGCGTCTTCACCGAGATCCAGGACCGACTCGAAAGCCACCCGATCCCGCTCCAGATCCCCATCGGCGCCGGCCCCGAAGGGACGATGGGCGAATTCCAGGGCCTGATCGACCTGATCACGATGAAGGCCCTCCATTTCAAGACGGAGGATCTCGGCTCGACCTTCACCGAGGGAGAAATCCCCGAGGACCTGCTCCCCAATGCCCAGCTCTGGCGCGAGCGCATGGTCGACTCGCTGGCCGACTTCGACGAGCCGTTCGCCGAAGCCTACATGGCCCACCTCGAAGGGGCCGAGCTGACCCAGGAGCAGATCATCGCCGGCCTCCGCCGAGCGACCCTGACCGGGCGGGCGCAGCCGGTCCTCTGTGGCTCGAGCTTCAAGTATGTGGGGGTCCAGCAGCTCCTGAACGCGGTCTCGGCCTATCTTCCCAGCCCACTCGACCGGCCGCCCGTCGTCGGACACCATCCCAAGAAGGGGACCGAGGTCGTCCGCAAGCCAAGTCCCGACGAACCGTTCTGCGGGCTCGTCTTCAAGATCACGAACGACCAGCACGGCGACCTCTCGTTCGTGCGGATCTACTCGGGCGAACTGAAGTCGGGGAGCCGGGTCTATAACCCCGGACGCGACAAGAAGGAGAACTGCTCGCGGCTCTACCACATCCGCGCGGACGACCGCGAGAAGGTCGAACGGGCCGAGTCGGGCGACATCGTCGGCGTGGTCGGCCTCAAGGATTCGGTCACCGGCGATACCCTCTGCGACTCCGCCCACCCGATCCTGCTCGAGAAAATCGAGTTCCCCGAAACCGTCATCAGCATGTCCATCGAGCCGGTCAGCTCGGCCGATAAGGGGAAGCTCGCCGACACCCTGGGGGCTCTGGCTCGCGAGGACCCGACCTTCTCCTACAAGGTCAACGAAGAGACCGGGCAGACCCTGATCTCCGGGATGGGAGAACTCCACCTGGAGATCCTCAAGAACCGGATGATCCGCGACTTCAAGCTCAAGGTCCACGTCGGCCGACCTCGCGTCAGCTACCGCGAAACCGTCAAGAAGGCGGTCAAGCGCGTGCAAGGGGTCTGCATCCGCCAGACGGGCGGGTCGGGGCTCTACGCCAAGGTGACCATCGACCTCGAACCCGAAACTCAGCCCAAGGGGGCTCCGGTCCTCGCCTTCGTCAATCGCCTCAAGGGGGGCGTGATCCCGGGCGAGTTCCTCGGCGCGATCGAGGCTGGGATCCGCGAGGAGGCCAAGTCAGGAGGACGGACCGGCTTCCCCCTGGTCGACCTCAAGGTGACCTTGATCGACGGCGACACCCACGACGTCGACTCCAATGAACATGCCTTCCGATTCGCCGCGGCCGACGCCTTAAGCAAGGCAGTCCAGGAAGCGGGAGCCGTCCTGCTCGAGCCGATCATGAAGCTCGAGGTCGTCACCCCCGAAGATTACCTGGGCAACATCACAGGCGACCTCTCCAGCCGCCGCGCCCTGATCGACAAGACGTTCACCCGGGGTAAGCTGATGGTCGTCGAGGCTCGCGCCCCGCTGGAAAAGATGTTCGGCTACTCCACGGCCGTCCGCAGTCTCTCCCAAGGGCGCGCCAGCTACTCCATGGAGCCACTCGAGTACGCCGCCGCCCCCGACAGCATGCTCGAAAGCCTCGCCGGCGGATGAGCCGGCCAACGGGATAATGATGGTGGCGCCCCAGAGCGTTCGCATCTTGCCGCGAACGCTCTGCCAAGGGCAGGGGGTGATTGTCTCGAACACCTTGACCTACAGCGAATTACTTGCGAGTGGCGCACGGAAATCATGGGGCAGGAGTGGGGCCTCTCAAGCCTGGCCCTCCCGGGACTCAAAGACTCGGAAGCCTTCTTGGGTGGCCAGGACAACTTGTTGTCCTTGGTCGCGCAGCGACAAGAGGCGTTGCTTGGGCTGAGGCAGTAGGCTCGGCGACGGGGCTTTTCGAGAACCTCTTGTGGCTGCGCCACCCGGACAACAAGTTGTCCTGGCCACCCCCCGATTGTCCTCTTGCTTGTTTGTGTGCCATACGAGCGAAAACCGCTGTAGCGCAAATCAAGCTGTCGGTTTCTGCCCTAGACGTTCAAAGAGAGGCCTGATCGGAATACTCAGACCGGGCAAAACGGGGTGCCCGTCAATGGCCTGATCTTCGCCCAAAACAAGACATTGGCCGGGTGCCGTGAAAACTCGGACCGTTCGTGGGGCAGGATCGACATACCAGACAAGGCGGACACCCGCCTCGAAGTACTCCAACAGTTTCCGTTCCATCTCCTGCGAAGTGTTGCTCGGACTCAAAACCTCGACGGCAAGGTCGGGGGCAACTTCCAGAATCGGAGCCAAAGGGACCTGGCGGCCCGGGAGCCGATCCCATGAGATGAACGATACGTCCGGGATCCGCACAAGGCCAGGCACGAGTCGCGCCATCCCATCGGCTCCCAGCACCATCCCCAGGTCACCCCGCGCGGCAAATTCACCCAGGAGAGCCGCAATCAAAATCGCCAGGTACGACTCCTGAACCCCCACGGCTTTCTCCACAAGAACCCCATCGACGAGTTCAAACAACCGTCGCTCGCGATCACGGAGATCAATCACATCCTTCTCGGTCCCGGTCCCAGGTGCGGGAAATTGACGAATCCGTCGGAACGGAATCGGGCCAAACCGCTCAAACAGATCGGCGACAGTCCATTCCGCCCCGGATCGAGTTGTGAGTGTAGCCATATTGAATTACCTCAGAAATGAACCAAGCGATTCGCCGGATCACCCCTCGTTTGGTATCAAAGGGGAGGCTGTAAACTCCTTTCACCAAAGAAGAAAAGGTCTCGATCTAGAGAATCGCGACCACAAGGAGCCTCAGCCGTCCCAAGTCGGACAATATGTGCTATTACCCTACCCGGAGCCGACGAGCAAGCCAAGCCAGAGCCTCTTCTCAAAAAAGTCGCGTGAGTTTCGTTGACTTCTCGCTAGACGGTCGTTACATTCTTACTTTCCCGCGTGACATGCGGGCTGTGATGGTACGTCAAGGGAAGGCCGACGGGTCGGCGGTCGTCGGGAAGCGAAGGGAACCACGCGTGGCGGGTATCAGCAACGAACGGATACGCATCCGGATGGAAGCGTACGACCACACGATTCTTGACCAATCGGCCAAGGACATCGTTGACACGGCCAAGCGAACAGAGGCGATCGTCCACGGGCCGATTCCGCTTCCCACCCGGATCGAACGATACACGGTGCTCCGAAGCCCGCACATCGACAAGAAGTCGCGGGAACAGTTCGAGATTCGGACCCACAAGCGGCTGATCGACATCGTTCAGCCCACCAACAAGACGATTGACGCCCTCAACAAGCTGAGCCTACCGGCGGGTGTGGACATCAAGATCAAGGCATCCCCCTCCGGGGCTTGATCGAATCGGTCCGCGGACGCTGGCGTGAGGGCCGGGAGCGGGTGGCTGAGGAACGACGGGGCTTCGGCTCGGTGACGGCCTCGGCGTCGACGGAAGTCAGGGCACGGGAATCGGCCCTTGAACTTCATCCAGCAGCGCCGATGTTATCGTCGCTGCGGCCCTCACATGATTCCGCAGAACAAATATTGATGCAAACGACTTCGCCGGGCGGCGGCCTCTGGATGCCCGGGTAGGGACGACTGACGACGGAGTTTTTGTGATGCGCGTCGGATTGCTCGGCCGCAAAGTCGGCATGACACAGATCTATGAAGCCGACGGCACGGCCGTCCCGATCACGGTCCTGGAGTGCGGCCCGTGTACCGTGCTTCAGGTCCGGACCGAGGAACGGGACGGCTACCACGCCGTGCAACTCGGCTACGCTGACAAAAAACGAAAGAACGCGACCCAAGCGGCGCGTGGCCACGCCAAGAAAGTGGACGCCGAACCCAAGCGATACATCCGCGAGCTCCGTCAAGACGGGCCCACGGACGTCGCCGCGGGTCAGACCCTGACGGTCGAGGTCTTCAACGAGATCGGCCGGGTCGACGTCATCGGCACCAGCAAGGGGCGTGGTTTCTCCGGTGTCTTGAAGCGGCACGGCTTCAAGGGGCTGCGGGCCACCCACGGTGTGAAGCGAATGCACCGTCACCCTGGCTCCTCCGGCCCGAGTGCTGATCCGGCTCATACCCGCAAGGGAATCAAAAAGCCGGGCCAGTTCGGCAACGCCCGAATCACGGTGAAAAACCTCAAAGTGGTCCGGGTCGACCTCACTAACAACCTGTTGCTGGTTCGGGGCGCAGTCCCCGGTCCCAACGGCGGCTTCCTTACGATCCGCCAGACGAACAAGGTGTAATCGACCGACGGATCGAATCCGCAAACCTGAAACGCGAAGCGATCGAATCATGCTGACCGTACCCGTGTATAACCCTGCCGGCGAAAAGGTAGGGGAGGAATCGATTGACCCGGCCGACTTCGGCGGTGAGGTCAACAAGCAGCTCCTGCACGACGTGGTGGTAATGCACCGCGCAAACCGTCGCGTCGGCACGGTGAACACGCGAGGCCGGGCCGATGTGGCCGGCTCCGGCAAGAAGCTGTTCCGCCAGAAAGGGACGGGCAACGCCCGTGCCGGATCGAAGCGGACGAACAAGCGAGTGGGTGGCGGTGTCGCCTTCGCCCGCCGCAATCGTGACTACAGCTACGCCATGCCCAAGAAAGCGGTTCGCGCCGCGATCCGGATGGCTCTCTTGTCGAAGTTCCAGGACGGCCAAGCCCTGATCATCGACGGTCTGGCGCCGACGGCTCCCAAGACCAAGCAGGTGGCGCAGGTACTGCGGGCGATCCGCCGACCTGACATCACCGAGGCTGAGGCCATCATCACCGACGGCGAGACCAAGGCTAAGGCCCGGGATCGAACCCTCGAGGATCGGACGATCCTGATCGGCTTGCCCACGCATGACCCGATCTTCTACCAGAGCGCCCGGAACATCGAGGGGGTCCAGGTGTCCCCGGTGGCCGACTTCAACACCTACGACATCCTCAAGCAGCGCTACCTGCTCTTGACCCGTGAGGCGCTGGCCGCCCTCAAGGATCGGGTCAAGGACAAGCCGGTCCGCCGCCCAGCCCAGGCCGCCTCAACGGAGAGCTGAGTCTCATGGTCACGCTTCGTCGTCCACCCCAATATCAGCGCAGCGGACCGGTCCTGGAACCGTACCAGGTCGTGCTCCGCCCGCTGATCACCGAGAAGGCAACCCACCTCTCGGAACGGCACAACGCCTATACCTTCGAGGTCAACCCACTGGCCACGAAGACTGAGATCAAGGCGGCCGTTGAGGTCCTGTTCAACGTCAAAGTGGCCGACGTCCGAACCCAGAACCGCCGCGGCAAACTTCGCCGCTACCGCCTCAAGGCGGGACGGATGCGGAACTGGAAGAAGGCGATCGTTGCCCTCCACGAAGATTACCGAATCGACTTTTATTGATATCGACTGAGATCAATCGGCCGGACTGCACCGGACCGGTCCAGCGAAGGACGCGACCCCGATGGGTATCCGCTACTACAAACCGACCAGCCCCGGGCGCCGGAACGCGTCGGTCAGCGATTTTTCCGAGCTGACGGACAAGAACAAGAAGCCCGAAAAAAGCTTGACCGAGCCGCTCAAGAAGACGGGCGGTCGGAACAATCAAGGTTTCATCACCGCGCGGCACCGCGGCGGCGGCCACAAGCGGATGTACCGGATCATCGATTTCCGGCGCAACGACCGTGATGGCATCCCGGCGCAGGTCACCCATATCGAATACGACCCGAACCGCTCAGCGCGGATCGCCCTGATCGTCTATCCCGACGGCGCGAAGAAGTACATCATCGCCCCCGAAGGACTGAAGGCCGGGATGACCGTCAACACCGGTCCGGGTGCCGAGCCGAAAGTGGGCAACTGCCTGCCGCTCTCGAAGATTCCGACCGGCCTCTCGATCCACAACCTCGAGATGCAGCCCGGTGGCGGAGCGAAGCTCTGCCGCTCGGCGGGGGTCTATGCGACCTTGACGGCCCGTGAAGGGACCTGGGCGCAGATCACCCTCCCCTCGGGTGAAGTCCGGCGAATCCCGGCTGCCTGCCGCGCCACCATCGGCGTGGTTGGCAACTCCGACCACATGAACATCCGACTGGGCAAAGCGGGCCGCAAGCGTTGGCTCGGACGCCGACCCCACGTTCGCGGTGTGGCGATGAATCCGGTCGACCACCCGATGGGTGGTGGTGAAGGGCGAACCTCGGGTGGTCGCCACCCGTGCTCGCCGACCGGCAAGCTGGCTAAGGGGGGTAAGACCCGCCGTCGCCGCAAGCCGTCGAACTCGGCCATCATTCGTCGTCGCCGCAGCGTTCGCTACGGCCAGTTGAAAGTCTGATCGGCCTCGGCTCTTTTGCCGCGTCCGTCTTCCGCCGGCCGGTCGTCGTCACCGAGTACGAAGACCGGCCGGGTTGTCTGAAGTGACGTCAAAACGATCCGGG
This sequence comes from Singulisphaera acidiphila DSM 18658, assembly GCF_000242455.2. Taxonomy (GTDB): domain Bacteria; phylum Planctomycetota; class Planctomycetia; order Isosphaerales; family Isosphaeraceae; genus Singulisphaera; species Singulisphaera acidiphila. The sequence continues at coordinate 624,228 of NC_019892.1, read as the reverse complement.
CCGAACGGAATCGAAACAACCGCGAGATCTTGCTCCGTATCTCCACGCAATTGACCCCGAAGGGGGTCTGGGACCAGACAATCATGGGACGTTCGTTAAAGAAAGGCCCGTACGTCGTCGAGCGTTTGCTCGAGAAAGTTTACCGGGCCGACAACAACGGTAGCCGCGAACCTATCAAGACCTGGGCCCGCGCCTGCACGATCGTGCCCGAATTCATTGGCAAGAACTTTGCCATTCACAACGGGCGGAACTTCATCAAGCTGTACGTGACTGAAGATATGGTCGGCCACAAGCTCGGCGAGTTCTCGCCGACCCGGACCTTCAAAGGCCACGGCGGCAAGTCGACCAAGGGCGCCCGCAAGTAATCGCCTAACAACCGCGTGGGAAACCGGCCATGAGCCCTTCATCTGATTATGTCGCAAAGCATCGCTTCGCCCGAATTTCGGTGCGTAAGCTTCGCCCGATCCTCGACTTGGTGCGTGGCAAGTATGCCGACGACGCCATGGATACACTCAAGTACCTGCCCCACCGCGGGGCACGGATGATCGAGCAAGTCCTCAAAAGTGCGATGGCCAACGCCGAGGATCGCGGCATCCGCAACGTCGGCGACCTGGTTGTCGTCGACGCCCGCGGCGATGGTGGGCCGATGTTCAAACGGCTGATGCCTCGGGCGCGAGGAATGGCCTACATGATTCGCCGCCGTAGCGCCCACATCGAGATCGGCCTGGCCGACCTGGCGGCCGTCCCCGTGACCTCGGACAACGACTAACCAAGAGGACGCCGATCCATGGGCCAGAAAACTCATCCGACCGGATTCCGCGTCGGCATCATGGAGGACTGGCGAAGTCGCTGGTACGCCTCCAAGCACGAATTTAGCGACCTCCTGGTCGAAGACTTCAAAATTCGCAAGTTCATCAAGGGGAAATACAGCTACGCTGGCATCCCCAAGATTGAGATCGAGCGAACCCGCGACGCCGTGACCGTGTTCCTGTCCACTGCGCGACCGGGCATCATCATCGGCCGCAAAGGGGCCGAGGTCGACCGGCTCAAGGATGAGCTCCAAGAGCTCACCGGCCGCCGGATCGAGGTCAAGATTGTCGAGGTCACCCGACCCGAGATCGACGCCCAGCTGATCAGCGAGGATATCGCCGAACAGTTGCAGAAACGGTCGAGCTTCCGCCGAACCATGAAGCGCGCTCTCGAGCAGACCATGGACGGAGGCGCTCGCGGCGTCAAGATTCAACTGTCAGGCCGTCTCGGCGGCTCCGAAATGTCAAGGACCGAGTCGGCCAATCTCGGATCGATCCCCCTGAGCACGCTCCGGGCCAAGATCGACTACGGCTTCCACGAAGCGAAGACGGCGCAGGGCCATATCGGGATCAAAGTGTGGGTCAACCAAGGCGATTACCTGAAGACGGAGGGCGGCACCGATGGCCATGATGCCCAAGCGGGTCAAGTACCGAAAAAGCCAAAAAGGCCGCGTAAAAGGTAACGCGACCCGCGGCAACTACGTCGCCTTCGGCGAATACGGCCTTCAATCGCTCGAGCCTGGCAAGATCAGTGCCGCGACGATCGAGGCCGGCCGCGTGGTCGCAAGCCAGTCGGTCAAGGGGGGCGGGAAGCTCTTCATCCGAATCTTCCCCCACAAGAGCGTGACCTCGATCCCCGCCGAAACCCGGATGGGTAAAGGTAAGGGTGAAGTCGAGTACTGGGCAGCCGTCGTCAAGCCGGGTACAGTCCTGTACGAGATCGGTGGTGTGAGCGAAGAACTGGCCCGGGCCACCCTCGCTCGCGTTTCCCACAAGCTTCCTGTTGCCTGCCGGTTCGTCACTCGGCGGCCCACGCTATAATTCACACTCCTCGGCGCCAGGTCGGCTCGAGGGACAACGACCAACAACCCAATCGGAAGCGATTACTCCGCGAGCCGACGCCGCCAGGAGAAACCGAACATGAGCAAGTCTGCCGAGCTCCGCGAACAGACTGACGAGCAGCTCGACCTGCTGCTGAAAGAAACTCAGCAGAACCTGTTCCGGCTCCGCCTCCAGAGTGAGACCGAGCGGCTCGAGGCACCCAGCGAGATTATCAAGGCCAAGCGGGAGATCGCTCGCATCAAGACGATCCTCCGGCTCCGTGAAATCGAGCGGGAACAAACCGTCGCTACGGCCTCCACCCCATAACCTCGGAAACGAACCGGTAACCTGCGATGAGCCAACCGACAACCACCCCCGACGCCCCCTCCAGCGCCCGCTCCAGGCGCACGACGGAGATCGGGGTCGTGACTTCCGACAAGATGAACAAGACCCGGCGGGTCGAGGTCGAAATCCTCTTCCCCCACCCCAAGTACGGTAAGCTGCTCCGCCGGCGGACCATCTGCCACGCGCACGACGAAACGAACGTCTCGCACCTGGGAGACGTGGTCGAGATCATGGAGACCCGCCCGCTCTCGAAGCTCAAGCGGTGGCGGATCGTCCGGATCGTTCGGCAAGGTGCCCAGCAGGCCCTGGCCGGCGAAGGCGAGGCGGCGCAGAAGCCGGCCTGATTCCGTTCGTTCGTTACGTTAAAGGTGGACGCCGTCCACCTTTTTCTTGGTTTGGATCGGTGGGCATCGTCCACCTTTCTACTTATAAGAGAATCGCGGGCATCCCCCTTAGGTAGCGTGTCCCATGATCCAGATGCAAACGCGGCTTGACGTCGCCGATAACAGCGGGGCCAAAGAAGTCATGTGCTTCAAGGTCCTCGGTGGAAGCGCCTCGCACTACAAGCGACGCACCGCCGGGATCGGCGACATCATCATCGCCAGCGTCAAGAAGGCCAGCCCCGGTGGCGACGTCAAGGCGGGGGACGTTGTCCGCTGCGTGATCGTCCGCGTCCGCAACTCGACTCGCCGCATTGACGGCTCCTATGTCAGGTTCGACCGCAACGCCGTCGTCCTGATCGACAACGAGAAGAACCCGCGCGGGACCCGGATCTTCGGCGCCATCGCCCGTGAGCTCCGCGAACGCCAGTTCATGAAAATCATCAGCCTGGCCTCCGAAGTGGTCTAAACTTCCTGGTTTCGCAAGGGTGGGAGCGGCCCGCCAAGCCTGAGAAGAGGACCAGTGGGGCGTCCCCACACTCAAACGACGACTCCGCTAAGAGCTGACTATGCAAATTCGCAAAGACGATCAGGTCGAGGTGATCACGGGCGACGACAAGGGCAGCCCCACGAATCGCAAGATCGCCAAAGTGCTTCGCGTCCTCCCCGAGAAAAACAAGATCGTCGTCGAGGGGGTCAACCGAGTCTGGAAGCACCTGAAGCCGAGCGCTAAAAACCAGCAAGGGGGACGGCTCTCCAAGGAGATGCCGATCGACGCGTCCAACGTGATGCTCTACTGCCCCTCCTGCAAGCGAGGCGTCCGGATCGGTCACCGCTTCGCGGAAAACGGCCAGAAGCAACGGTACTGCAAGGCGTGCTCGGCCAGCCTGGGCAGCGTCGGCCCCGTCAAGCCGGCACACGCCACGGCCGCCAAGAAATAAAACTCGAAGCCAAAGAGAAAACGCAACTCCGCGTTTGAAGGACGACCGGAATGGCTCGCTTGCTCGAACAGTACAATACGACGATCGCTCCGGCGATCGCCGAGAAGTTCAACCTGACCAACAAGATGGCGATCCCGAAGCTGGAGAAGGTCGTCATCAACATGGGGGTCGGCCGCGCCACGCAAGACAAGGCCCTGCTCGACGTCGCCGTCGACAGCCTGACCCGGATCAGCGGCCAGAAGCCCTTGATCACCAAGGCCAAGGTCTCGGTCTCCGGCTTCCGGCTCCGCGAAGGCAACGAAATCGGCTGCAAGGTCACCCTCCGCGGCAAGCGGATGTACGAGTTCCTCGATCGACTCATCTCGATCGCCCTCCCTCGTATTCGTGACTTCCGAGGTGTGAACCTCAACAGCTTCGACGGTCACGGCAACTACACGCTCGGTCTGGCCGAGCAGGTCGTCTTTCCCGAGATCGACGCCGACCGACTCCAGCACACCCAGGGCATGGACATCACCATCGTCACGACTTCGGACAATGATGATCAGGCCCGGGAACTCCTGCGTGCCATCGGCATGCCCTTCCGTCAACCCCAGCAAAAGTCCCGTTGAGTCATTCGCCGGGCACCGTCGTCCGGATCGAATTCACAGGAATGACCCTCTATCCCAGGTGACGGTGAGACAGCGATGTCGACCAAAGCCCAGATGATCAAGTCGCAGAGCACTCCCAAGTTCGCGGTTCGACACCGCAACCGGTGCAAGCTCTGCGGCCGCCCCCGAGCCGTCTATCGCAAGTTCGGCATCTGCCGAATCTGCTTCCGTAACCTGGCCGCCCGCGGCCTGATTCCGGGTGTCAAGAAAGCTAGCTGGTAACCGAAAACGGAACCAGCTGATCGGGCCGTCGGTCATAATCCGACGAGCCGCTTCGCACAATCCTGCCGCGCCGACGCGGCCTTCCCGGCGACTGTCTCGCCGGCCCAAGGCGCGTTACCCGTGGTGGTTGACGGGACTTGCCCCTGCCATGATGACCGATCCGATCGCCGACATGCTCACCCGGATCCGCAATGCGACCCGGATTGAGCGCCCCCTGGTGGAGATGCCCACCTCCAAGATCCGCCGCGGGATCGCCCAGGTCCTCAAGGACGAAGGTTACATCTGGGAGTTCGAGGAACTCGAAACTCTCCCCGCCAAGACCCTTCGCCTGCACATGAAGTACGGGCCGAACGGCGAGCGACTGATCACCCGCATCGACCGCGTCAGCAAGCCCGGCTGCCGGGTCTATCGCGGCTACAAGGATCTGCGACCGGTCCTGGGGGGCATGGGCATTCAGATCCTCAGCACCCCCAACGGGGTTGTTAGCGACCGCCGCGCCCGGACCGAGAAGGTCGGCGGCGAGGTCCTCGCCCTGATCCATTGATGTCGACCCAAGAACCCCTTCGCCCGATGGCGGAGGCCACGATGGGATGGGTGCTTAGCCTCCTTCCCATAGAGTTCGGGTCTCGTACGGATCCAACCGAATCGCATCGCGGCGGCGAGGGCGGTCGGTCTCCCAGATGGTGCTCAAGAGCGAGAGGATGACGGTCCCATGTCCCGTATCGGTCGCAAGCCGGTGCCCGTACCGGCCAATGTGAAAGTGTCCGTGGCCGACTCGACAGTCAACGTCGAAGGCCCCAAGGGAAAGCTGACGTTTACCTATCGGTCCGAGATCGAGGTCAAGTACGATGAGTCTGAAAAGCAGATTCTCGTCACCCGGTCGGATGATGAACGCGAGAGTCGGTCGCTCCACGGCCTGACCCGCAGCCTGGTCGCCAACATGGTCCAGGGAGTCACCGACGGGTACACCCGGAAACTCGAGATCGTCGGCGTCGGCTACCAGGCCCAACTGAAGAAGGCCAACACCGTGGCCCTTCAGGTCGGGTTCGCCAACCAGATCGTGCTCGAGGCCCCCGCGGGAGTCTCCGTCACGATCCCCGACCCCACCCACATCGTTATCACCGGTTCCGACAAGCAGGCGGTCGGCCAGTTTGCCGCAGTGGTCCGCAAGGTCCGCCCCCCTGAGCCCTACAAGGGCAAGGGAATTCGCTACGAGGGCGAGGTTGTCCGCCGCAAGGCAGGCAAGGCGTTCGGCTCGAAGTAATCGTCCACATACTCTGAATACAAGAACTGAAGGGCTGGACGCCCGGCCGATCCCGGCCGTCCCTCAACCCCGAGCATCGCAAAGGATCATCCGGTGAACGAGCGCAAACAGGTGCAAGCGAGGAGGCTGCGACGGCAACGGCACGTCCGCAAGCGAATCTTCGGCACCCCCGAACGGCCTCGCCTGGCCATCTTCCGCAGTTCCAAGCACATCTACGCCCAAGTCATCAACGACCAGGACGGGACGACTCTGGCTTCGGCCAGCACGCTCGACTCCGAGGTCCGCGGCGAGCAGGCTTACGGTGGCAACAAGGCCGCCGCCACGGCCGTTGGACGCAAGGTTGCCGAGCGCGCCAAGCAGGCCGGTATTGACAAGATTTGTTTCGACCGTCGAAGCTACAAGTACCATGGCAGGGTTCAGGCCCTCGCCGACGCCGCCCGTGAGGCGGGACTGCAATTCTAATAGGAGCCCGCCGTGTCGAGCGACAGTCGTGAACGAGGGGAGTGGTCGGAAAGCGTCGTGGCCATTCGCCGTTGCGCCGCGGTCGTCAAAGGTGGCCGCCGGTTCAGCTTCAACGCCCTGGTCGTCGTCGGCAACAGCCGAGGACAGGTGGCCTGGGGTTACGGCAAGGCCAACGAAGTTCCCCCCGCGGTCGAAAAGGGCGTCAAAGACGCTCACAAGCAGATGAACCGAGTCAATCTTCGCGGCGGGACGATTCCCCACCGCGTGATCGGCAAATTTGGCGCAGCACGCGTCGTCATGCTCCCGGCCAGCCCGGGTACCGGCGTGATCGCCGGTGGCGCCGTCCGCGCCGTGGTGCAGGCAGCCGGCATCACTGATATCCTGACCAAGAGCTACGGCTCCACCAACAAGCTCAACCTGGTCAAGGCGGCAATCGACGCCCTGACGCAACTGCGGACCAAAGACGAAGTCGCACGTCTGCGGGGAGTGGCTCTGTAATGCAACTTCACGACGTCGATCAAGGCATTCATAAGCATAAGAAGCGGAAGCGGATCGGCCGCGGTATCGGGTCGGGCCACGGCAAGACCTCGGGCAAGGGACACAAGGGTCACTCCTCCCGCCAGGGGTTCAAGTACAACGCCCTCTTCGAAGGCGGCCAGATGCCTCTGGCACGCCGCGTTCCGAAGCGTGGATTCGTCAACGGCGCGTTCCGCAAGGATTATGCGATCCTCAACCTCTCCGCGATCGAGGCCTGCTACGAAGCCGGGGCCGTGATCAACGAAGAGGTCTTGCGAACCCGCGGCCTGGTCAAAGGCCGGCATGACGACGGGGTGAAAATCCTCGGCGAAGGCGAACTGACCAAAGCCTTCACCGTCCATGCCCACAAGTTCAGCGAATCGGCCGTCGCCAAAATCGTCGCGGCGGGCGGCACCGCGGTCGTTGTCCAATAAGAGCACCCGAGGGCGGATCCGTCCGCAACCACCAGGGCCTCCGTTTCCCAACGCGTGGCCCTGGTCCGTCGTATCCGCCGTCGTCTTTTTCTTGCCGACTACCGTCTGGTCCGCATTTTGACTGCCTGCAGCCTTAAGGAGGCGTCCCGCCGTGGGCAAGCTCTACACGATCCTATTCAAGGTGCCCGAGCTTCAGCGCAAGATCCTGATGACGCTCATGTTCCTGGCAATCTATCGACTCGGGTTCTACGTACCCCTGCCGATCGTTAACCAGGACCAGCTCAAGAACTGGCAAGAACAACAGAGCCAGAACGCCGCGGGCAAGCTCTTCGGCACCGTCGCCATGTTCGGTGGCACCTCGATCGGGATGAGCACCATCTTCGGCCTTGGGATCATGCCGTACATCTCCGCTTCGATTATCTTCCAACTCCTCGGCAGCGTCGTCCCTTCGCTTGAAGCGATGATGAAGGAGGGGGAGAGCGGTCGGAAGAAAATCAATGAGTATACGCGGTACGCCACCGTCATACTCTGCGCCATCCAGAGCGCTTTCTGGGTCCAATACATGATGAGTCCCCAGATGGGTGTCGTCTTACCGGCGCACCAAAACTTCTGGGACGGCTTAGTCTGCGTCTCGATCATGACCGCCGGCACGATCTTCCTGATGTGGATCGGCGAGCAGATTGACGAGTACGGCATCGGCAACGGGATCAGCCTGCTGATCATGGCCGGGATCCTGGCACGCATGCCCCTGGCGATGAAACAGCTCTGGGAAAACGCGACCCCGCGGCTGACGGCCGACGCCGGCAAGTATCCGCTCACCACCATCGTCCTCTTGATCGGCCTGTTCGTTGCGGTTGTCGTGGGCGTGATCGCGATCACCGAAAGCCAGCGACGAATCCCGACCCAGTCGGCCAAGCATGTTCGCGGACGGCGGGTCTTCGGCGGCACCCGACAGTATCTGCCGCTCAAGGTGAATCAGGCGGGCGTGATGCCGATCATCTTCGCCTCCAGCCTGCTCATCTTCCCCTCGTTTATCCTCAACGGTATGGCGAGGGCCACGGCGAAGTGGCAGAACGCCGACACCTGGAGTATCTGGTCCGCGTTCGCGACCTTTGCCCAAGAGCTGTCGGACGCCTTCCAGAAGCAGGGTTATGTCTACACGCTGTTCTACATCGTGCTGATCTACTTCTTCTGCTACTTCTGGACGGCGATCACGTTCAACCCGAAGGATATGTCGGAGAATCTCAAGGACTACGGCAGTTTCATCCCGGGCTACCGCCCAGGACGACGCACTGCGGATTACCTTGAGAAGGTCATGCTCCGGATCACCTATGTCGGTGCGGCCTTCTTGAGCCTGGTCGCCGTGATTCCGACCCTTGTCCAGAACGCCTTGAACGTTGACTTCACGATTGCGTCATTCCTTGGCGGTACGGGGCTCTTGATCGTCATCAGCGTCTGCCTGGACCTGGTGCAGAAGATCGACAGCCACCTGATCATGAGGAATTACGGGGGTCTGGTCAGCAAGCGTTGATCGGGACGATATCGACTCGGGCCATCGCCAAGAGACGAGAGGCGTCAGGTTTTTTTGAAGTGTCACTGTCCTCCGCCACTCCGCGGACCGGGTTGGAACGAAACGAATCGTGCTCAAGCTGAAAAGCCCCCGTGAAATCGCTCTGATGCGCGAGGCGGGTCGAGTGGTCGCCAAGGCCCTCGACCGGGTCCGCCAACTTGCCGTGCCCGGCGCTACCACCGCCGAACTCGACGATGCGGTTGTCGCCATCTTTCGTGAGCACAAGGCGATCCCCTTGTTCCGTGGCTATCCGAGCTCGGTCAAGGGGAAGCCACCGTTCCCGGCGGTCATCTGCGCGAGCGTCAACGAACAGGTCGTTCACGGGATCCCCAACCACCGCCCGCTCCGCGAAGGGGACGTGGTCTCGATCGACACCGGCTGCAAGATCAATGGTTGGTGTGGTGACTCGGCCGTCACACTGCCGATCGGCGCGATCCAACCTGAGGTCCAAAAGCTTTTGGACGTCACCTCGGAGACGCTTGACCTGGCGATTCGGGCCATGGCACGATGTCGGACCTGGTCTGAAGTGGCCGGCCTGATGGAACAGTACGTCAAGAGCCAGGGGATGTACGTGGTCGAGAAGTTTGTCGGCCACGGTATCGGTCAGGATATGCACGAAGAGCCGCAAGTTCCCAACTTCGTCAGCAAGGCTCTTCGCAAGCACGACATCAAGCTCGAGCCCGGACTTGTCCTGGCGATCGAACCGATGGTCGCCATCGGGACCAAGGATGTGCGAACCCTCGACGACGGTTGGACTGTTGAGACCAAGGATCGACGGGCCAGTGCCCACTTTGAACACACCGTCGCCATGACCACGGAGGGCCCGCGCATCCTGACCTGCCTGGAAGACTGACGTCGAGCCAAAGAGGTCGACTGGCCGCCACTTCGCGTGAGCCAAGCTCAACCTCGCTGGCAAATCCTTTTTTCACTCGGATGATTCCGGTCTTGCGGAATCTCAGGGTGGTCTGTATATTGGCCCAATTCGGCCTCAGGACTGGATTGGGATTCTCAACGAGGCAACCCTCAGCGAGGGCTGCCTCGTGGTTCGGCCTCGCGATGTTAGGAAAGAGAGTTGGGAGTCCGATGAAGATCCGATCCAGCGTCAAGCGGATTTGCGAACACTGCAAGATCGTTCGCCGCCGGGGTAAAGTGTACGTGATCTGCGAAAACCCCCGCCACAAGCAGCGGCAAGGCTGAGGACGCGCCGACCTCGGCTCGGAGCTATGCCCACGCCACTCCACGTTCTTGCTTCACGGAGATAGGACGGATGCCTCGTATCCTCGGTGTCGATATCCCGAACGACAAGCGCACCGTTATCGCGCTGCGCTACATTTACGGGATCGGGCCGTTCCTTGCCGAGCAACTTTGCGAACGGACGGGAATTAGCCCTGACAAGCGTTCGAAAGACCTGACCGAAGACGACCTGGCCAAATTGGCGGCTCTGCTCGATAGCGAGTACGTCGTCGAAGGCCAACTTCGTCGTCAGGTCCAGCAGGCCATCTCTCGGCTGCGCGACATCGGCTGCTACCGTGGCCTTCGGCACCGTAAAGGGTTGCCGGTTCATGGACAGCGGACCCGAACCAACGCCCGGACCCGCAAGGGACCGCGGAAGACGGTCGCCGGTAAGAAGGGCGTCAAGGAAATGCGCTAAGTGGATCGCGAAGTCTTGCGGCTTCGTTCTCGCCCTCACCGGCCTGGACTGGATCCGCCTGGTTTCGCGAACCGCCAGCGCCGCGACGATCTGAGCTCACCCGGTTGTGACCGGCTGACCGTAGGGTTGGCCGGGACCAGAAGGGACCACAGTAAGGGACTTGAGGTCTCTTTCTTTGGTTCGCGAACCATCCGGGAGTCGCGAGTTCGGTATCGTTTTCTCGTTTCCATTTCGAGATTCGACCAGGGAGCAACGGACCCGTGGCCAAGGCCAAGAAGCGGAAGACACGACGCAACGTCAGCCGGGCTGTCGTGCATATCAAGGCAACGTTCAACAACACGACGGTCACGATCACCGACCCCAACGGCGACGCGTTGTGCTGGGCCTCGTCCGGGACCGTGGGCTTCAAGGGGAGCCGCAAGAGCACTCCCTTCGCCGCCCAACGAGCCGCCGAGACCGCGGCAGCCACCGCGACCAAGTACGGGGTCAAAGAAGTCGAGGTCAAGGTCAAGGGGCCCGGCTCCGGCCGTGAGAGCGCCATCACCGCGCTGCAGGCTTCCGGCCTCTCGATCAAGGCGATCGAAGACGTCACCCCGCTGCCGCACAACGGCTGCCGTCCCCCGAAGAAGCGGCGGGTCTAAGGCTCATCGAGCCTCAGGCCAAGCCTTGCGAAGAGATCTATTCCTGGTCATGCTCACCTGATCGCAACGATTTGATGAGAATGCCTTGTTCTGATCCGACCGGCCCGCGGGTCTGTCGTGATCCGGGTTGCCGAAACCCGCGGTCAGCCCCGGACGGATCGCTTGCTCGTCTTTGAATTACCGAGGAACCCGAAGGCCCGATGCGGGCCTTGGAAAACTCGGCCGAATGCAACCCGACGTTGAGGAATGCCGAACCACCATGGGACGCCATATCGGGCCGGTCTGCCGGCTCTGCCGCCGCGAAGGTTTGAAATTGTTCTTGAAGGGGACGCGTTGCGACACCCCGAAGTGCGCCGTCGAACGCCGTGAAGGCGTGCCGGGTATGCACCAGTTCCGCCGCGGAAAGGCCAGCGAATACTCCATCCGGCTCCGTGAGAAGCAGAAGGTCAAGCGGTACTACGGCGTCTTCGAGCGCCAGTTCCGCAAGTACTTCGACCTCGCCAGCCGCCGCCCCGGCAACACGGGCGATGCGTTGATGGCGCTGCTTGAGCGCCGGCTGGACAATGTCGTCACCCGACTCGGGTTCGCGACCAGCCGACCGCAGGCTCGGCAGATGATCACGCACGGCCACATCACGATCAACGGCCGCAAACTTGACATCCCCAGCTACCTGGTTCGCCCCGGCGATCAGATTCAGGTCAAGGACCGCGAGCATTCTCGCAAGCTGGCCGCCTCGAACCTGTCGGCCGAGGGGATGCCCCCTGTGCCCGAGTGGCTCGATCGCTCCGGTACCGAACCGCCCGAAGGGCGCGTCTCCCGCTTGCCTGGGACCCAGGATATCTCGCTGCCGGTCACCCCGCAGTTGATCGTTGAGTTGTTGAGCCGCTGAGCCAAGCAATTTGTCGCGATCAGCAGTCTACTTTCAGGCATCCGCCAGGGATGATGATGGTCACGAGGCCTCTCGGCCTTGGTCCGATCGCTGAAGGCTGGTCGCGTTTTTGGAGAGAGCGATGCGCATCCGTTGGCGTGGCCTCGAACTTCCCAGCCGGGTCGTCTGCAATCGTGAAAAACTGACCGATACGTACGGCGAATTCCACATTGAGCCGTTCGAACGCGGATTCGGTCACACGGTCGGCAACAGCCTGCGCCGCATCCTCCTTTCCAGCCTGGAGGGGAGCGCTGTCACCAAGATCAAGATTCAAGGGGTTCAGCACGAATTCTCCTCGATCCCGGGCATGGTCGAGGATATCACCGACCTGGTCCTGAATATCAAGGGCCTGGTCGTCAAGAACCACTCTGAGCAGAACCGGACGATCCGGATCGAACGCGACCGTCGCGGTGTCGTCACGGCAGCCGACATCCTCCACGATGAGTCGATCGAGATCATCAACCCCGACCACATTCTCTGCACCCTCACGGACGACGTCCCGTTCGCCCTTGAGATGACTGTCGAGAACGGTCGTGGTTACCGTCCGGCCGCGGAAGGGCACACCGACGACCTTGAAGTCGGCGCGATCCCGATCGACGCGATTTACAGCCCGGTGATCCGGGTTGAGTATCGCGTGGAGAACACCCGCGTCGGTCAGCGGACCAACTACGACAAGCTCGTCCTCCGGATCTGGACCACCGGCACGCTCGGCCCCGAGATGTCGCTGGTCGAGGCCGCCAAGATCCTTCGTAAGCACTTGAACCCGTTCGTCCAGTATTACGAGCCGGGCCCTGGCTTGCCGTCCGACGCCAGTGGCCAGGACGGTTCCCGGTCCGAACCGGTCGATGCCGAACTCGAGCGCAAGCTCGACATGAGCCTGGCCGAACTCGAACTCTCGGTCCGGGCGACCAACTGCCTGGAAAGCGAAGGGATCACGACCGTCCGCCATCTGGTCAGCCGCTCGGAAGACCAGCTCTTGACGGTCCGTAACTTCGGCGAGACCACCCTTAAGGAAGTCCGCGCCAAGCTTCACGAGATCGGCCTCGACCTGGGCATGGATATCCCCATGCGACAAGGGGTCTGAGACTCTTGCCAATCCTGTAGAGCCGTTTTCGCTGGCGTGGCGAAGGTCTTCGAGGCGGGTGGGCAATGCCCACCATCGGAGGCCGCGAGACGGGTGGGCAACGCCCACCCCCTACAACGAACCAAACTTAGCTGCGAGCCTGAGAGACCATGCGACACCGTAAAGCCGGTCGGAAATTCAAGCGGTCGCCGTCGCACCGGCGAATGCTTCTGCGTAACCTGGCCACCGCTCTCCTCGAGCACGGTCGGATCGAGACGACCCTGGCCAAGGCCAAGGAACTCCAGCCGTACGCCGAGAAGCTCATCACCCTGGCCAAGGACGGGTGGAACCTGAACGACTTCCGTCGCGTTCTGGCCGTCGTGACCAAGAAGGACGTGGCCTTCTCGCTCTTCAAAGAGGTCGGCCCGCGATTCAAGGATCGTTCGGGTGGATACACCCGGATCTTCAAGCTCGCCAAAGTCCGCCAGGGAGACGCCGCCCCGATGGCCGTCATCACCCTGCTGGGCGAGAACGAGCAGATCAAGGCTCCGACCAAGCCGACCGTCGTCACCACGTCCGCCGGCTCCTGATTTTCAAAGGCAGCCCCGCGAAGTCCGATCGATCGGTCTTCGCGGGGTCGCTTGCTTCTCAGGAACACAAAGAAGAAGCCCCCACCATGTCCGGTCACGCTTACGACCCTCACTGCCCTTTCTGCCGGATCGTTCGCGGTGAGATCCCCTCGTCGAAGGTCCTCGAGACCGACGATGCCGTCGCCTTCCTCGACATCAACCCGGTCAATCCCGGGCACGTCTTGCTCGTCCCCAAAACTCACCACCTCAATCTCACCGAACTGCCGGAAGCAATCGCCGCGCATCTCGGTTCGCTCGTTCCTCGACTCTGTCGCGCCGTGCAGGCGGCTTCAGGAGCCGATGGGTTCCATCTGATCGTGAACAACGGCCGAGCCGCCGGGCAGACCGTCGATCACGGCCACTGGCACATCATCCCTCGATTCCAGAACGATTCGGTCCACTGGCCCTGGCCCCACACCCAGTACGCCGGTGAGGAACTCAGCCAGATCCGGCACCGTATCGAACGAGCGCTGAATTCGCCCAACGCCGCTAACTGACCGTCCGATCGGTTACCCGCCCGCCTCATCTGGCGATTTCTTCGAGGGTGAAGACCGCTGGTCACGACCAAGCGGTCGGGTTGGCATTGACGGAGAGAGCTTGCCGCCATAGACTTCCGGCCAAGATCCACCCTCAGCGTGGGTCATCTCTTCACTTTTTTTCTCAGTGACGCGGAAAGGATTCCGCTCCAATGAATTGGAAAGCCCCGGCCCTTGTGGTGGCTATGATGGCCGTCGCGGGCTGCTCATTCAATCGCTCGGACCTCGGTCGGGACACGTTTCTCGCACGGATCGGGGGGAGCGGCCAGATCATCGAACCCAAGCGATGTAATCTGCGCGTGGCGATCCTCTCACGGCCGCTCCGTGATGAGGCGATCAACGGCGCCCTCTGGAGCGTAGTTGACGAGCAGTCGATTGCGCCCGACCTTCGCCGCGACCTCGAGGTCAACGGGCTTCGAATGGGCCTGATTACCGGGGAATTGCCGCACGAGGTCGACTCGATCCTCAACGCCAAAGGGCAACACAAGGTGGAGCCGTCGCGGTTCGAGTTCCCCGACGGCGACCATGCGATGATCGACATGGTCGACACCACCCCCGAGGTCAGCCTCCTCTTGAACCGCGAGGGGCGTGCGTTCGGCAAACCGTACAAGGACGCCAGCGGCTGGTTCCGGGTCACGGCCAACCACGAAGGGTCGACCGGAGTCGCGTTACGGTTTGTCCCTGAGATCCATCACGGCCCGATTCAGCGTGCGTTCACCGCCTTGCCCAACGCCACCAACTATTCGCCGCAACAATTCATGCAAAAGGATGGCCAGCAAGAGGAGAGCCTCCGCGAGTTGGCGACCACGCTGACTCTGCAACCGGGCCAGGTCGCCGTGGTCGGCTGCCTTCCCGAAGCCAGCCGGAGCCTCGGCTCGTTCTTGTTTACCCATCCCGAGGCCAACAGCGACCGCCTGCTCCAGCAAGTCCTCCTCATCTGGGCGTCTCGGGAAGGGACTAACCCGCCCGCAACGAGCACTCCTCCCAGTCTCATGCCGGTGGATCCGCCCAAGTCGTAGAGCCCAACGAAACCAGCCAGGGCTTGCCGCTTGCTTGTTCGATCGATGGTCTCTGATCTCAGTGAACCGTGTCTTCATCTTGATTGTCTGAGTGCCGGAATACCGCCCGCCTTCGGTATTCCTGGGAAGGAGTCTCCGCCATGGATTGGCAAGCGTTGAAGACGGTATGGGGCAAGAAGGGACCGGCCGAGTCGCGCAGGCGCTGGGTCATGCATGGCGGGCACGAACGCGTGGCGGCTCCGCACCGATTGCCCGACGAAGAAACCCAGTTTCGAACCGAGGAGCCGCGGGTGATCTCGTCACGGTTGATAACCTTGGATGGCTCGCAAGGCGAGGGGGGAGGGCAGATCCTCCGGACCGCCCTGACGCTCTCGATCCTGACCGGTCGCTCGTTCCGGATCGTCAAGATCCGGGCCAACCGCGACAAGCCCGGGCTTCGTCCCCAGCACTTGAAAGCCGTCGAGTCCGCCGCGCTCCTGGCAGGGGCCGAGGTCGTCGGCGCCTCCATCGGCTCGCGCGATCTGACGTTCCGCCCCGCCCCGTACACTCCGCGCGACCTGCAAATCGACATCGGCACTGCGGGGTCGACCGCACTGGTGTTGCAGACCCTGCACCTGCCGCTGGCCCTCCGCGCCGAGCAGCCGATCCGAGTGACCCTCACGGGGGGGACGTTCAACACGGCCGCCCCCTCGTTCCCATTCCTCGAGACGACCTGGCGGGCGCACCTGGCCCGCCTCGGCTCGCCGATGGCGCTGGCGATGCCCTCAGGGGGCTTCTATCCCCGGGGGGGCGGCCAGCTCGACGCCTGGATCGAGCCCGCGACTCTCCGGCCACTGACCCTGACCGAGCGTGGTCAACTGACCCGGATCCAAGGGATCGCCGGGGTGGCGAACCTTCGGCCGGAGATTGCAAGGCGGATGCGCGACCAGGCCGAGGCCCGACTCGCCGAGCGCGGGCTGTCGGCCGAGATCGAACTGGTCGACTGGCCGAGCCTGGGGCAGGGGGCCGCGATCAGCCTGTCGGCCACTTACGGCCAGGACGGGATCCCCGCCACGTTCGTCGGCCTGGGCGAGCGCGGCAAGCCCGCGGAAGTCGTCGCTGACGAGGCCGTCGCCGAGTTGCTCGCGTTCCACGACGCCGAGGAAGGGGCCGTCGACCCTCACTCCGCCGACCAGATCCTCGTCCCGTTGGCCCTCGCTCCGGGCCGAAGCGAGTACACCGTCGCGACCGTCACCGAGCACTTGCTGACCAACGTCGCGACCATCCGCGCCTTCCTCGATCGCGAGATCAAAGTCGAAATCGAAGGGGCAGTGGGAGAGGCTCCCGGCCGGGTCATCATCGCCTGACCAACGGCCGGGACTCGGTCACCTCGAACCGATCAAAGCATCAGAAACGGGACCGCCCTGGTTGGTCTCCGACGGGGATCGCCAGGCGGAATCCGAGCGTCGGCGTCCGCTTTCGCGTGATCGCCGCCGCCACCTCGCACCGCAACCGCCCTGAGGCACGCGCCAGGCGTTCCAGGACCAAGGGGGGCGAGATGACCTCCGAGGGGGGTTGAACGCAGACTGTGACCAAGAGCCGAGACGCATCGGGCGCCGGCTCGACCGCCACGACCTGCAAGTTCCGCAAAACGTCGTCGCCGCAATCGCCCGCCAGGACCTGGCCGAGCGCCTCGGCCACCTGACCGCAGAGCTGCCAGGCCTTCCGGGACGTCTTCCGTCCCGACCGTCCCTCTTTGAGCCACTCCCGCGGCTCCACGCCGTCGTCGGGATGAGGCTGGGCGCAGAGCGAACGCAACTGCTTCAGTGAAGGCTTCCTGAGTGTCATCCGGATCTCTCACGCAGAAAAAAAAAGAGAAACGACGGCGCACCCCGTGCGCCGAAGGATCGAACGAATGGGACGATCTTGCGTGGGAGAGCCTGGCCCAAAGGTCGGGCCGACAGACAGGAAAGGGAGAACTTACCCGACCGTGGGGCGCAGGCTCGACGAGACAATCAGAAGGGCTTGGTAGCGCATCGTCGGCCTCCTTTTCGAGTAAGGCGGGGTTGGAGCCAAGTCGAGCCGTAGAGATAGCGGCTCGAGGCTCGGGCAATCGTAGAGGTGAATCCATCCCAAGTCAACCGGATCGGCGATTGATCAAAGGTAACCGAGATCGGCCAGCCGCTGCTGAATCTCGGCATCCTCTTCCTCAGTGTAGGCCACCGGGGCGGGAGTCTCGCTGAGTGTCGCGGCCGACCCGGACGTCGCTCCGTCAGTCGGGGCAAACGCAGGGGCAAGGATCTCGGTCAGGACCCGGCCGTCCATGTCGCTGGGCACCGGCACCCCGAGCAGGTGCAAAACCGTAGGGGCGATGTCGAGCAAGGCCGCCCCCTGTGGCGTCGCCCCCGCCTGGAACGGCGGGCCGGACGCCACGATCAGCCCTTCCATCCGATGGTCCCCCGTCGGCCCGAACGCAGGCGCGATCAGCTTGTTGGTCGTGAAGTCGTGCAAGCCGATCGTCCGATAGCGCCAGTCGCGGAGGACCACCGTCAAGTCGGGTGCCAGATGCGCGTGCGGCCCCTCGTAGAGCTCGTCGCGCTCGCAGACCCGGTCGACCAGCGGCTCCCCCGTCTCGGGGTGGGGGATCGTCAGCAAGGCCGCCTTGAGCTCATCCAGCAGCCCCCGCGCGTCCTTGGGGTCGACGCACCCTTGCGGCTGTCTCCCTTTCAGGTTGAGGAAGATCTGCCCAAAGTTCCCCTGCGAGTAGGCGCGTGTCTTCGACCAGTCGATATGCCTTCGCGACAGAAAGGCCGACTCCGCCATCCGATCTAGGAGGCCCGTCTGCTTCCCCCGAAACCGGCTGACCCGCTGCCCGGCCAGGCCAAACTTCGCCATCAGGCCGTAGAACCACTCGGGGGTCGCCCCTCGCTTGTAGAACCAGTGCTTCTGCTTCACATAGAGCGAATCCTGAAGCGCGATATCGCCACGCTCGAGGAGCCAGACGTTGAAGTTGACGTACCACTCGATCCCGCCGAAACCGTGGTCGCTCATCAAGATGAGCGCCGCGTCGGCGGGGAGCTTCCGCTCGATCTCGCCGATCCCCTGGTCCAGCCTCTTCCAGAAGGCGTCGCACCCCGCCTGCAAGGCCGAGAAGTCCCGCCCTTTTGCAAGCCGATGCGCCTGGTCCCAGACGTGCCAGAGCTCATGCTGAATGCGGTCGGTCGCCATCAAGTCGAACATGAACAGGTCCCACTCGCAGCGACCCATCAGGAACTGAACCGCCTTCAAGTGCTGATCGAGAAAGGCGGTCAGCTCCTTGAGCACTTCCGCTTCATTCCCGCCGTCATGGACCGTCGACGCCCAGGGGCGATACGTTCCGACCTCTTTTTCCAGCTCTGCGAAGATCGTCGGATCGCTGGCGAAGTCAGGCGCATCGGCCGGGCTGAGGAAGTCTCCCAGGTAGAACCCAGGGGCCTGCCTGTGGGGATAGCTCATCGGCACCCCGCCAGCCACCGACGTCTTCCCGTGCCGCCCGGCAATCTCCCAGACCAGGTCGGTCTTGATCGCCCGCGACGAGTTGACCCGCCCCTTGAGCGGGTCGTGCGCGTACTCCAAGAACTCGAAGACTCCATGCTTCCCCGAGTTCTTCCCGGTCATCACCGTGGTCCAGGCCACCGGGCTGAGCGGCGGAAACACGGAGCCGAGCGTCCCCGACGCCCCTTTCTCCATGAGTCGCTGAAGGTTGGGCAGCTCCCCCTTTTTGACCAAGGGGGCGAGGATATCCCAGGTCGCCCCGTCCAGCCCCAGCACAAAGACCTTCATAGACGCCCAATCCCTTCCCACAACGCCGTCAACCAAAGTCCTCGAATCTCCTCCACTTCGACCCAAGAATCTTACCGAAGTCATGACAGGAAAAGCGACTCGGGTTTCTCGCCCCCTCGTCATGCCCAATTTCAGGCGGAGACCGCCTAATCAGGAGGCACGACTCATCGATCCCTCGCAACCACCTCACCCGTTCTTCAAAAAAACGAGCAAGCGCAACCCCTGGCAAGCACAAGCCTTAAGCCATCCCAGCGCGTCACCGGCTGGCGCAAGGGCCGAATGGCACGCGAGATGCTTTATTACCAATCACTCAAGTGACGCGACGATCAGACGCGTCCGGCTCCCTGGCTCGCTCTTGAGAGCCGGCCATGGAATCATGAGTACGAATCACGAGCAAGCGTCGTTCTCCCTGGCTGTGCCCGGTCCCCTCGTGGGGGGCCGGGCTTTTTCTTTTTTTCGCCTTAAATAGGAGTTACGCAGTCATGAAAAATTGTACAGTGGGTCGGCGATGTATGCCCTGACCGCACTCCGGACGATCCCAGCCTTGGCCTCGTAGCAACTTACACCTGTAGTGAAGAAATGATGCGACAGACGCAGGAAGGCTCGGATCGCCAGCCCAACGTGATTCCGCTGCGCTCGTCCGGCACGGACCTGCGCTCGTTCCACACCGCAGCATTGCTTCAATGTTCGGTGATATTCCTCGATCGCCCAGCACTTCTCAGCGTGCACCAATCGCTCCAACTCTGTCATGGCCACGTCTCCAGTCGCCCAGTATTCAATGTCCCCGTGTTGGGAGACGACCTTGAAAACCCGCACCGGTCCGTAGCCCTCCAGCCAGACGACTGTCCCCTCGGCGCTGATCGCTGTCTCGCTCACCGCCCGCAAGCCTTGGCGGTTGAGGTTCACCTTGCGATTGACCTTCAACTGCGTCAACCATCGCCATCCCAAGCCGCGAATCGTCTTGAGATTCTCTAGGCCGCTGTACCAGCTGTCGAAGACCACACAGGCCGGCTCAAAGCCTCGGGTGTGGGCGGTTGCGAGCATCGTCTGCATGTGATCGTTCTTGGTCAGGCCGTCGTTCCCCTTGTCATAGAGACGGTAATCGCAGGGGATGTTCCGGTCCCCGTCGGTCCACAACAGGGTGATCAAATTGATCCCCATAACAACCCGCTTGTGCTTACCCGACCAGTGGCGGCTGACGAGTTCCATCTTCCTGGCATAAGGTTTATCCAGGGTCGAATCGTCGATGACCAGAACACCCCGGGTCTTCGTCACCGAGGGTTCGGCCTCACGCCAGAGTGTTTCCGGATCGGGTTCGAGGCGGTGAAGGAGCCGGGTGAAGGCGTCGTGGGCCGGCGGGTCGTTTGATTCGGGCTGCACGCTGGCGGCCTCTGTACAAGTGAAGGATCTGGGGCTGGCGATCAGAAAATCGATGTAGTCGGTGTCGCGGCATTTGGGGTCGCTCATCAGGTCCAGCGTAACGTCACAAGACGAACGGCGCGATATGGACGCACGGCCACTACTGCGTAACTCCTATTAAATTTAATCCATCACATAGTTTGAAACTTCCAAGAACCCACGAAACAGCACGATTTTCCATGGTTTTTCACCGTATCCCTGCACATTCCCCGCACAAGGATTGCCCGGTTTTCCCTCGGCAGGAGGAGCAATCTGCCGCTCTTTCCCTGCATTTTTGACCCCTGTCCTGCTGACCCGGTGTTCGTCATGCCCTTTTCCTCAGGCAAACGTTCCCAGGAGTCAATTGATCATGCTCACGCCTATCGTCGCCATTCTCTTTAGCGTGATCCTCGTGGTCGAGGTTGTCTCAATGACGAAGCAGATCACCCCTACTCAACCGACTTCGCCCCCCTCCAAAAACCGTTCCTGAGCTTTCGGGAAATGGACTGAGATCCTCGCATGGAGAGAAAAGGGCATCATGCCCTTAGCGGACATCCCCGGGCCACCCGCCGTCACATGATCCGCTGCTCTCGCGACGACGATCGATCGATCCTGCTCACTTCTCCAGGAGCTCGACGAGGTAGAGCGACGTGTCGGTCAGCACGAGGAATTTGCCGCCGTCGGGGTGGACGACGAACTGCCTCGCCGTATCGTGGGCGTTTTTACGCCGGCTCAGGTGATAGTCCTTGACCTTGGCCCCGCTCGGCTTGAGGAGGATGAGAGGGTGCTCGGCGTTCTGGCCGAGCAGGAACCCGGACTTGATGTCGAACCCGAGGGCCTTGGGATAGGCGCCCGCCCGGACCACGATCTCGGGCTTCGCGAGGTTGGTGATCTTGAAGACGTTGATGGTGTATGCCCCGCCGCCGTTGCCGCCGCCCGAGGGGAGGGCGACGTAGTAGCCATCGGGGCTGATCTCGACCGCCTGGCCGTTCGACGCGAGCCGTTCGCTCGACTCTTCGAGAGCGATCTTATCGCTCTTGATCCGGTAGCGCTGGAGCTGCTCGATCCCGCCCTGCGAGAAGAGATACTTGCCGTCGGGCGTTACATCCATGTGGGCGAACCCCACCATATCGCCGTCGAAGTCCTGCGGGGTGTATTCCCGGACGACCTTGCCGGCCTTGAGGTTGACGACGGCGAGGTGGCCGCCCGGCCCGCGCTGGTCGCCCGCCGCGAAGGCCATTGAGAGCGCCGGCGACGAGACGGCGCGGACCACCGAGTCGACCGCGACCTTCGACTTCACCTTGAGCGTCGATGGGTCGATGACCCAGACCTCGTGGATATCGCCGAGCGTGAGTACCAGTCCCTCGACCGACCGGCTGAGCCAGCTACACCCGCGGCCGACGTCGAGCCGGATCGCCTCGACGACCCCGTCGAGCGTAATCCGCCGGAGGATGCCCTCCTTCTCCAGGACGAAGAACGCCTTGCCATCGCCGCTCCAGCAGATGCACCGGGGCACCTGGGCGGCGTTGACCTTGATGTCGATCACCTTGAGGTCGTCGACCTCGCGGGGCTCGTCCCCAATCGCCTCGCCGATCGCCTGGGGGACGGCCGCCGGCTGAGCGAACCCTCCCTTCGGCTCGTAGGGCATCGCCGCCTGCCTCCCCTTCTTCTTCGCCCCGCCGACGGCGAACCCTCCCTTCGGCTCGTCGTCTGCGACCGATGGGCGACGCCCTCCCCGCGCCGAGGCGGAGGACAACCCGAGCGTGACCCGTTGCGTCGTCGGGCTGGTATAGTAGACTTTTCCCGAGCCGTCGATGTATGAGACTTGCAGCATGAAGGTCGCCCTCGCCCCGTCGTCCGACGCAACCTCAAACGAGCCGGTCGCGCGGTGGCCGGAAACCTTGAGAGCGACCTTTGCGGCCTCCGAAATCGGGGGCCACGTCCCGTCGGCGTTGGGCGAGGGCTTCGCGGCCCGGTCGATCGTCGGCGCGTGGAGGAGCACGACCGACTTCATCCGGCCGAGCGGGTCGATGAGCTTGGCCTCGATCTCGACGCCGAGCATGCCCGGCTTGGTCGACGCCTTCCCCCGGACCGAGATCGCCCCGACCCGTCCGCCGAGCATCTGCGTGAGCTCCTCGGCGGGGATCGCCATCCCGATATGCGCGCCGGGGATGGTCGCCACGGCGATCCCGACGAGCCGACCCTTCGCGTCGACGACGGGGCCACCGCTGTTGCCTGGGTTGAGAGCGCCATCGATCTGGACCGCCGCAACCCGGCCAAAGTCGTCGCGGCGGATGCTCGAGACCGAGCCCCGGCCGATCGTGATCGACGAGCCCTTCTTGCCGACCGCCATCGCCGCGCCAAAGGGGAACCCGAACGTGTAGACGGGCATCGTCTCGACTAGCTCGGCCGTCTCGAAGTTGGCGATCGGCTTCGGGACCACCTTGGGGGCCACGACCTTGAGGATCGCCAGGTCGCGGGACGAGTCAGAGTCGAGGATCTCGGCCGCCTTCGTCTCCTCCCCCGCCGTGCCGCTGGCGAAGACGACCGACACCGAGGCCCCGACCGCAGCCTTCGTCTGAACGACGGGGAGGTTGATGACGTGATGATTCGTCGCGATATAGACCGCCCGACCCTCGACCCGGATCACGAACCCCGACCCGGTGCCCATCTCCGCCGCCGACTGCGTGCGGACCAGGACCGTCGACGCCTTGATCTCCGCGATCATCCCCGCGGGGATCGACTCCTGGCCCAAGGCCGACGCTACGGGCAAGACGAGCACGAGGGCGGCAATCGAGAGGCTTCGCATCGTTGTCAATTCTTGTGACGCCGGGTCGCGGGGCATCGCGACGGCGATAGCGCCCAGGCATACGACGCCCGGACGGGGAGTGGAATCGGTAGACGACCCTCCGATGACGATAGTCCAACAACTTAGCAAAGACACCGTCGATCGGCAACGGCCCTGCTCGACTCCGGGCGGTCGTATGGAGACAGCCGAGCGATCTTCTCGACATGAAAAACCCAAGTGGCTACGAGTGTCTCCCGTGAAAAGGTGAGCGATAAGCTTTCATCTTGTAGCAAGAAAAAGGGCCGTTTTTCTTATCTTTCCGGTCATTTCATCGCCAAGCTTGCTTTCTCCCGGCTTCCGGAGCAAGAAAACTCGGTCAAGAAATCAATGCAAGGAAACAACCCGCATCCGCGAGTTTCTTTATCAATAGCAAAAGATATTCTAATAAAAATTTTATATAGAAATGCATTTCTATCGTTGACCAGAACCTCGATTTGCAGAAAGACGCCCTGTCCAAGCCGGGTGCGAGAAAATCATCGAGGACACCGCCAGCAACGGCAAGCAACAACGCTCCGGCTTGGAGCGGGCACACGAGCCGTTGCGTAAGAGCGATGTGCTGGTGGTCTGGCGGCTCGACTGGCTTGGCCACACGCTCAAGCACTTGATCGAGCTGAGGCGGAGTTGGGGCGGCAGGGCATCGGGTTTCAGACGCCGATCCGGTAGCGCTCGTGGCCGTCATCCGCGACCTGCTTCAACGCCGCCGATCGGCCCCCAATAGGATCGGTTGTTCCTAAGCCGTTGGTCTCGGTTTTTTTGATTTTTCTGATGGGCGACCGCAGTGATGTCATCGCTGTTGGGTGCCACGGGTTGTACCCAACCCGTGAAACGATAGCCCTGGTTTTTGGCTCACGGGTTGGGTACAACCCGTGGCACCCAAGGCTTGCACACGATTCAATGCAAAGAAAAATCAGGTCCAGACGATTAGCAGACTGGCGGAGTTCCGTACGGCACCGGATTTTGATGCCTCGTCATGGCTGGCTTCCTTGAAGAGGGGCAACAAATTAGCGGGGCAAGCAGAGCGACACTTATCAGGAAATCTAAACCCATTGCGCATGCAGTTTGTTCTTGGCAAAAACGGCGAAATGGACCAAGCTTAGCTAAATCAGGAGGACCGCATGGAAATCGCCAATATCCACGAAGCCAAGTCGCAGCTCTCGAAACTGGTCGAGCATGCCATGAATGGTGAAGAGGTCATCATTGCTAAGGCCGGACAGCCAATGGTCCGACTAGTGCCCATCCACGCCGATGATTCGCCCTGCGTCGGTGGCCAATGGAAAGGCCGCGTCCGCATCGCCGACGATTTCGACGCCTTGCCCGACGACATCGCCGCAGTCTTCGGCATCGAGCCACAATGACGCTGCTCCTCGATACTCACGCCTTCCTCTGGTGGCTCGACGATCCCCAGCTCCTGTCCAAGGCCGCCAGGAAGGCCATCGGCGACGGCAAGAACACCGTCTACGTCTCCGCCGCCGTCGTCTGGGAAATCGCCATCAAGCGTGCCCTGGGCAAGCTCGACGCTCCCCATGATCTCGAAGCGGCCATGACGGCCAATCGCTTCCTCCTCTTACCCATCACTGTGCCGCACGTCCTGGCCGTCGAAACGCTACCGGATCACCACCGCGACCCATTCGACCGGCTGCTGATCGCCCAGGCCCGCCACGAGGGATTCAAATTCGTCAGCCGCGACAGCCATGTCGCACGCTACGGCGTGCCCCACATCGTCGCCTGATAAGGTCGGGCATGAGCACCGAACTGATCCCCTCGCCATCCGCAACGCCAACGGAAAAGGAGAAACCAAGCATGGATGCATCAGCCAAGATGAAACAGAAATCGGTCGAGATGCCAGGACGATACGCCGCCACCATCGAAGCGGCCGACGACCTGACCGATGATGAATGAGTGTTAACTACAGCTTCATCCGTGACCAGCAGTGAATTCCACGAATTCCGAGGGCTGACTCCCAAAAGGCAAGCGCCGCAGTCAGGATCGATTTGCACACGATCGCACTGTTGTTTTTGAAATTATTCTCATCGCGGCCAATCGGCTTAACTCCTTAAAGCAATGCCCCTTTGAGCTCGGCAGAGAATGAGCCAGGATCACCGTGTTTTACCGATTTAAAAGAATCTCCTTGCCTTTAACTCTGTGAATAGTTCAATTGTCGTGACGTTCCAATCTGACAACGCTTGAGCGTGTGCGAATCAGCAATCTATCCGAAAACACCCAACACCAAGTCCCCCCCTCGGCGCTGGGTGTGCCGCTCGTCCCAATCTCGATCATTCTCTATCGATAGAACCCTCGCGCTCACTCCCCACCATCGCTCTGCGCGGTGCTGGAGGACTCACGCGTGGCGTTCACGGGGAAGAACCACACCATGAGCCGCCGACACCGGAAACCCCTCACTCCGCGTTTCGACTCCCTCGAACCCCGCCAAATGCTCAGCCACAGCGGTTGGAAGGCGAGCGTCATTCCTGTCTCGGCGGCTCATGCTCGGTTCCGCATTCAAAACAACGTCAACGCACGTCCCGATCTCGAAGCCTTCGCACAACAGCTGGTCCGCGATCGCCAGGGGGCAGTTCGCCAAGGTCTGGGCGTTCTCGCCAAGGCGCTCCAACAAAACGCGGCCTATGCCGCACGCAACGGCTGGGGAGGATGCCTCGAAATGGTGCTCAGTAAGCACCCGAGGTACGCGGCACGCTACAACCTGACCGCGCTCCTCACTCCCCCTACGTCCCCCACCACATCCAGTCCGGAAACCATCGCGTCAACGCCGGGATCCAACGCACGACCACCGAGGACCTCCGCTCCCGCCACAAGTATCACACCTCTGGCCGAGCCTGGCAGCACACCGACCACGAACCCAGGTGCGGACGAACCGATCCTGACAGCCTCGCTCCAAAATGTCAGTGTGGGCTCGACTCTCAACCTCACCATTCAGCCCGGACAACTCTTCGGTAAGGGCGTCATCTACATGATTACGCCCCAGCCGCTCCCGAAAAACATGACCTTCAACCGTGTCACCGGCGAGTTGAACTTCTCCCCCGCGCCCGGACAGGCCGGGACGATAGAGATGACCGTCGTCGCCGTCGACGGGGCCCGCAAATCGACCTTGAAAGTGCCGATCCGAGTGAACCCGGCGAACCAGGAGTCCACCGAGCTCTCCGGCCACGTCGTCGACGAGTCGGGCGCTCCCCGCTCGGGAATCCCCGTTGCCATCGGCGATGCCAAGACCACGACCGACGCCAAGGGGAACTTCACCCTGACCGGCGTGCCGACCAATCCGGGACCGATCAAAGTTGGCGACACCAAGTCGAACACGGGTGATTGGCTCAACCTCACGGCACCCGTGGAACAGTTACTAGGCCATCTCCCTTACGCCAGCGCGAATAATGCAATCGTCCAGCCCTTAATTCTGCCCAAGATCGACTGGTCATCCCCGGCTGAGTTCCGCCGATCCGACGCGGCAAAATCGTTGGAGGTCACCAACGCGGCGTTGCCAGGTTTCGCGATCAAGGTCGCCCCCAACGCCAAGGGGGTGGCCTCCTCGGGAACACTCGAAGTCGCCGAACTTGCCGCGCCGCTCGCCTATCAGCATATGCCCGACTACCTACGCAGCTCGATGATCTTGTACCGATCCGTCGGTATCGATCTGACTCAGCCGGTGGAGTTGACGCTACCGAATACCGCCGGCTATCGACCCGGCGCGGTCGTGAACCTCCTGAAATTCAACATGCAGACCGGCGGCAAGGACGCCGTCGGCCAGATGATCGTGTCGAAGGACGGGTTGACGATGGTCTCCGCCGGTCTGGTCACGCTCGCCACGGCGAAACCCACGCTGTCACCCGCCTTCCGTGCGATGTCATTGGAGGAACTCGATGGAAGCGGGGGGAGTGGGGGAAGCGGAGGAAGTGGGGGGAGCGATGGACTCCCGTCCTCGGGTTGCCTCGTCGAGGAACCGCAAGGCGATGATTCTGAACCAAACGAACCGTGCCATGATTGCCAGAATGGCCCCAGCGGAACGGCGCCTCCCCCATTCACTGGTCCGAGTGGCCCCAAGATTATTCCGCGCGAGGCTCGAACGAATGTCATGAACTCCGACGCCGGGCTCCTCACCGGTACATTTTTTGAGGACCATCAGACCGTCACCTACCAGTCCCAGGGGCTCAATCGCGGACTCGATCTCCAATACAGCTCAGAGCAGGCACACCCCTTCCCGGTCGTCCAGTATCAATTCACAACACCGGTCGGCGGCGCCTCTTCCTCAATCTCCTCCATCTCGGTCCTGGTCAGCCTGGCGGGCGTCATTCAGGGACCAAGCACGACCTTTCCAATCCTCCATGGCCTGAGTGAACGAACCACCTACTACATTCCCGCCGAGGTTGATGCCTCGTCTCTCGCCACCGGCGTCTATCCCTACACCATGACCGTGACCAAGGCATTCGGCACCATCTACACGGGAATCACAACGGTATCGTCCACCGTGGAGGGATTCGTCAACGTCGTGAATCGAGCGAGCGGTCCCCTGGGGGCAGGCTGGAGTATTGGCGGCTTGCAACAGGTCTCGCAGGTCACTACCGGAGAGGCCGCACTCATCACCACCGGGCAGCAAGGCACCGAACGATTCGACGCCGTCTACAACGATGGACAAGCCTATTTCCAGGACCTCGCCCTGGCACCCAGCACCACCGACTCGCAGATCCTCACCAACGACGGGGCAGGCTACTTCACGGCCGCAACGGCCACTTCCTATGGCGGCGTCGTCGGCGTGGCGGCAGGCGATCTGAATGGCAACCTTTGGCCCGATCAGGTCGTGGTGAACTCATACACTCTTGCCGTCATGATGAATAACAACTCAGGCGGATTCACCGCCGGAAGCTCCTACTCACTCCCCAGCGGAAAAATTGCCAAGGCCGTCGCTCTCGGAAATTTCACAGGGCACATCAACGGCGTACTCGATGCCGCCGTCCTGCTGGCCCCGAGTTCCGGGAGCGGATCTTACTCTGTGGCCATTTACACCGGATACGGCAACGGAACCTTCGCCGCTCCCGTCGTTTCCTCCGCAGGGAATGGCGTCTCAAGCGGCACAAAGGCCAACTCGATGGTCGTCGGCGATTTCAATGGCGACGGCAAGGACGACCTCGCATTCGTCACCGACAACGGCCTGGCCGACGTGATGCTCGCCACGGGGAGCGGATCCATGGCGGCCGCCACGGCTCTCTCCCTCCCTTCGGGACACACCGCCTTCGGAGGAATCGTCGCCACCGACTACAACAGCGACGGCAAGTCCGACCTGGTCGTCGCCGTCCAGGACATGAACTCCGTCATCCACGGCTATTACCCCATCATGGCCCTGGACCTCTTCACGGGCAACGGATCCGGCGGCTTCAGCCTCACATCCACCAAGGTCACCGTCGGTCAACCCAACGGCGCGATTCTCGGCCTCGCCGCCGGCCAATTCAACGGCCCGAACGTGGGTCTGGAAATCGCCATCCCGGTCACCACCGGTTTCGAGACCTACATCGACATCATCCCGCTCTCGGCTTCCGGCGTCTGGGGGGCCGGAATCATTCACTGGGGCGGCGGACACGGATCGTTCTCCGCACAGCCGGGAAACATCATCGCCGCCGATATCAACGGAGCTGGGCGGCCGAGTATCGCCTGGACTGACGGCACCGGCCAGATTCGGTTTTTCAAGGCCCACCTCGGTTCCAACCAATTCTTCCCCCTCGGATCCATCCCGCTCCCCTCGAGCTACGGACAGATCGGGATGATTGTCGCTTCACAATTCAACCGGCATGCCGCCGCCCCTGAGTTCAAGGGGCCGAGCAGTTCCCCGTCGACTCTCGTGCATAACCTCGACGGCACCTGGACTCACACCTATCCCGATGGCACCGTGATTCGGTTCGACACCAGCGGCCGCGAAATCTCGGAGGCCGACCGCAACGGCAACACAACCACCTACGCCTACGTCAGCGGTGCCCTGCGCACGATCACCGATCCGGTGGGTCTGGTCACAACCCTGGCCTACGACGTCAACGGCCATCTCGCCACGATCACCGACCCGGCCAGCCGGGTCACGACGATCACCATCGCCTCCAATGGCAACCTCACCCAGATCGTCGACCCCGACGGCGCCACCTCCCAATACGGCTACTCGACCCCGTCGAAGCACCTGATCACGACCGTGATCAGCCCCAACGGATACACCGCGACGGTGTACTACAACGCCTTCGACCAATTCGTGAGCGAGACTCTCTTCGACGGCACATCGTCGACCTCGGTCTCTTCCTCACGAAGTCACGGGCTGGTGGCTCCGGGGGGGAGCGGGAGCCTCTCAACGGCCTACAACGGGAGCTTCACCGACCCCAACGGACGGACGACGACCCTCACCTATAACTGGATGGGCCACCCCACCAGGATGGTCGACTCCACCGGCGCATCCTCCAACGTCGCCTACAACAATCGGGGCTTCCCGGTCGTCCAGACCGATCCACTCGGCCGAGTCACCACGTTCACTTACGACACGGTGGGCAACGTCACCTCAATCACCCGCCCTGGCAGCGGATCGGGAGGTTCAAGCGGTTCGGGAGGCTCCGGTGGGTCAGGGGGATCACCGAACATCGAGACGATCACCTACGGTCCCCACCGTGTTCCCACCTCGATCACCGATTTCAACGGCCACACCACCACCTTCACACTCGACCTCCGCAGCAACGTCCTTCGCCGCACCGACCCCGACGGCCTGCACGAAGACTGGACCTACAACGCGGCAGGCCAGGTCCTCACCGATACCAGCCGCAACGGCAACACCACCACCTACACCTACGACTCACTCGGCCGGCTCACCACGATCACCTACCCCGGCGCCGGCTCACCCCACGTGAGCTTCGGATACAATTCTGCGGGAGACCTCACCTCCGCGACCGATGAACTGAGCCGCACCACCACTTTCACCTACGACCAGGCCGGTCGCATCCTCTCACAACGGAATCCAGTGCAGGCGGCGGCAGGAAAAGCCACCTCGTACACCTACGACGCCGACGGCAACCTCACGAGCGTCACCGACGCCCTGGGGCATGTGACAACCTATGCCTACAATCCGCGTGACATGCGGATCGGCATGACCGACCCGGTCAACCAGGGGACCAGCCGCCACACCACCTACACCTACGACGCCTTCGGCAACCTCAAAACCGTCACCGATCCGCTCGGCCACACGACCACCTACGTCGTCGACAACGCCAATCGCCTGACGGGGACCATCGACCCGAACGGGAACCGCACCACCTACGCTTACAATCCCGCCGGCGAGTTAATCTCGGTGACGGATCCCAACAACCACATGACCGCTTATTCCTACAACGAGTTGGGACGGCTCGAGACCCAGAGCCTTCCCTTCGACCTCGGGGGGTCGGGCGGATGGGGCGGCTCCGGTGGATCGGGTTACACGTACAACTACGACCTCCAAGGCAACCTCAGGAGCATCACGGATCCGCTCTCCCACAAAACCACGTTTACCTATGATAATCTCAATCAGCGGATCGCCGTCACCGACCCGCTGAACCACACGACCAGCTACAGCTATGACGCCGACGGCAACCTGCGAACGATCATCGACCCGCTCAGCCATGTCACCACCAACACCTACGACGTCCGCGGCCGCCTGGTGAGCCAGACGGCCCCCACCGGCGGTGGGACGACCACCTACACCTACGACCTCGCCTCGCGACTGACCAGCCTGACCGATCCCGTGGGCAACGTCACCTCCTGGAACTACGACAATGCCAACCGGGTTACGAAAGAGATCGATCCACGCAGTAAGGTGACGACCTACGCCTACGACCTGGTCGGCAACCGGACCGAGAAAATCGACCGACTCGGTCGAATTACCGGCTATGGCTACGATGCCAACGATCGGTTAACGACCGAGACGTGGCTCGCCGCCCTGGGCGGGGCAGTAACGAACACGATCACGTACTCGTACGATTACGCCGGACGCACCACCCAGATCCAGGACGCGGTCAGCAAGTACGCGTACAGCTACGATAACGCGAATCGACTGCTGACCGTGAACAATCAGGGGACCACGGGCTTGCCCCAGGTGACCCTGACCTACGGCTACGACCCGGTCGGGAACCGGACCAGCCTGGCCGATAGCCTCGGGGGCGTGACCTCGTACGTCTACAACGCCCGCGACGAGCTCACCCGGATCACCCAGTCGGGGAGCGGCGTGGCCCAGAAGCGGGTCGACTACGCCTACGACGCCGCCGGCCGGCGCACCACCCTGACCCGGTACAGCGACACCGCCGGCACCGCCACGGTGTTGGTGACCGAGTACGCCTACGACGCCGCCAATCGCTTGACGACGCTCACCCATCAGACCTCAGGCGGCACGGTACGATCGTCGTATGGCTACAACCTTGACGCCGCCAACCGCCTGGTCCAGGAGGCACGCACCTGGACCACGTCCGGCGGTACGGCCAACGACACCGTCGGCTATACTTATACCAACGACGGCCAGTTGACCGGCGTGACGCACACCAACGGCGCGTTCGCCAATGAGAGTTTCGGCTACGACGCTAATGGTAACCGGAATACGTCCGGCTATGCGACGGGCACGGGCAATCAGATGTCCTCGGACGGGACGTTCAATTACACCTACGACGATGAGGGAAATCTGACGAGCAAGACGGAGGTTTCCAGTGGCGATGAGACGATTTATACCTGGGATCACCGGAACCGCCTGCTCGCGGTGGACACAGTCGTCAGTTTGACTACTACCCGAATCGCCACCTACACGTACGACGCACTCAACCGCCGCATCGGCAAGAAGGCTGGTGCGACAACGACCTGGACGCTTTACGACGGCTTCTCGCCGATCCTTGACTTTGACAGCACCGGGACGCAAACCGTGAGGTATCTCGGCGGCCCGACCGCTGCCGGCGTCGAAGCCGTCCTGGCGCGGGAGATTTCTGGGGTCACCGCCTGGTACTTAGGTGATCGCTTGGGGACGGTCCGCGACCTGGTGAACAACTCTGGCGTCACGATCGACCACGTCGACTATAACGTCTATGGTGGAACCGAGGCCGAATCGGCCCCTTCCGCCGGCGACCGCTACGTGAGCTTCGCCGGCCTGGTGCGCGACAAAACGGTGGGGCTGAATCTGGCCATTCACCGTGTCCAGGATCCTGCGACGGGAAGGTGGCTCAGTGAGGATCCGAGCGGGTTCACGGCGGGCGATGTGAACCTCAATCGGTACGTGGGAAACAATGCTACGAACGCCATCGATCCTGAAGGGCTCCAAAAGGCATCTCCTCAGCGTCCGTCACCCAACCCTCAGCCGGGGAATACAGGGAGGCCGGGGAACACAGGGAGGCCGGGGAATGGCATCTCGTGTCTGGTTGATTTCCTGAACGGGCCTCACGTTGACCCACCGAAATTTGAAGATGTAGGACATATGCCAATTGTTCCAGATAAAAATTTTGAGGATCCTGCTTGGGACGCTTACTGGCTGGAGCGAAATGCATGGGATGAGCGAAAGAAGGCCTACGATGCCGCGTACAAAGCTTGGCAGGAGTGCAAGAATCGTAGAATTGTTAACAATGGGAATCTATTCCCTTCGTCATCCGGCTCGGGTGGAGCACCGCAGCCGACGAGTCCCCCTTACACGGTGCCACCGGCACCACCATTGACTCCACAAATTCCTACCCCAGGTATCCCACCTATTCCACCCTCAGCCCCGACTGTCGAGCCGCCGCCGCTTACGACACCAGCTCCGACGCCCGGCCACACTACAAGGCCTAGATAGCAACTTCAAACGTCGTTGACACATTCAAACCCGCATGATCCGGTGATCCACCTAAAGTGAATTCCGAAGTCCGGACCACCAGTTAAGCTAAGTTGGTGGTCCGGAGGAAGGGAACGAATGGCGCGTAAACGAAAAGTCCACACGGCGGCGTTCAAGGCCAGGTCGCTTCGGCGGCCTGAAAAGGGGACCGGACGATCAACGAGTTGGCCGGACAGTACGGCGTCCATCCCATACTGATCCACGGCTGGAAGAAGCTGTTCGTCTCCGGTGTCGAGGAGGTCTTCGGCAACTCGGCCGGCTCAAGATGAAGTTCGAGTGGATGAAGAAACGTCGCCCCCTTCGGCTGAGGACCGAAGGGTGTTGGTCGAGGTCGATCATGCCGATCTGAGCGTCCGGCGTCAGTGCGAGTTGCTGGGCCTGAGCCGATCGCGCCTCGATTGCCAACCCATCAGTGATACGCCCGAGAACCTGCGGCTGATGCGGCTGATCGAAAAGCAGTACATGGCCTGCCCGCTCTACGGGAGTGGCAAGTTGGCCGCCTGGCTGGATCGACAAGGGAAGGAGGCCAATCGGAAGCGAGTGCAGCCTCTGATTCGGACAGTACTTGCGACGCTGGGGCTGCACCTCCAAAAAACCGACGTGACATTCGTGGAAACAGCGACCGGACG
Source organism: Singulisphaera acidiphila DSM 18658 (assembly GCF_000242455.2). Taxonomy (GTDB): domain Bacteria; phylum Planctomycetota; class Planctomycetia; order Isosphaerales; family Isosphaeraceae; genus Singulisphaera; species Singulisphaera acidiphila. The sequence continues at coordinate 590,610 of NC_019892.1, read as the reverse complement.
AAGTCGAACCGCAGCTCGAAGTGACGGATCCGGCCATTGCGAAGCGTGCGGCCAAAGGATGACGCGGAGATACTCTGGGCCGACGAAGTGGGCGTGAACGCGAATCGCCATCTCGGCTGTGAGTACGCTCCCAAAGGGAACCTGCCTTGATGAAAATGCCAGCCCTACACTTCCGTGCAAACCTGATCACTGCGATCAGTAAGGAGGGAAAGGTCCAGATCACGATCTATCAGGGGTCACTCAATGCGACGGTGTCCCTGGAATTTCTGAACAGGTTGGTCGATGGGGCCTCCCGAAAAATCCTCTTAATCGCGGATCGACTTCAAGCGCAAAGACGCCGGAAGTGATAAACTGGATCAAGACACACAAATTGCCGATCGACGAACTGAAACGAGACGCACAAGCCACAGATTGAGATGTCTTTGTGCCTCGTTACTCGCCGGAGAGGAGCTCTGTGGAATATCTCAACGATGACATGAAAGGCGAGGTGGACAAGTCTGGCTTGCCAAACACCAAGGGAACATTGCATGCGAGAATCTCGGCGTTTATGGATCAACTTTCTAAAGTCCTATTGCATGTCATTCAGCTACTTTCTCCCTCCCCCCCAAAAAAACAATGATCCGACAACGGGCTAAAAACCAGCCGAAAACCGAAGTGCCTCCAGAGGCTTGTACTCAAGTCGTTTTCTTGAGGTGGTCGCCCCAAATGCCTGCATGCAAGCCTCGGACGCAACCTCAAGATTCACCTGCTTTTTAGCCCGTTGCCGGATCGTTGAAAAAAATTCTCAACTCAATAGGAGGCCATTGTTCGACTTTGATCCTATTCCGTTCCGTGGTAATACCCGGCGACTAGCAAACAGATCTGAACATGCCGATTTACGCAATGCAATAGTTGGGCGTCACGTCACTTTGTTTGGAGTAGATCATGAATCACGTGAAGATCATTCATCAAAGAGTTTCCCCTCTCTCTCGAATCAGTTTTGCGATGGGGGTGGTCCTCCTCGTTCCCGGGATAGGGCTGACCCTCCGTGCCACCCCCCCCGCCGCGGAGAAACCCGAAGTGGCGGGTGCAGGCCAGGGCACGGAGGACAGTGCTAGTGAGGCAAAGAGCCAACCTCCGGCGAAGGAATCTGAGACGAAGTCCCAGGGATTGCTCAAGACCGTCCGGTCGGATTTAGAGTTCGAACGCCTCGGCGGATATGTAGGCAGGAGAATTCTCACCAATCCCTACATAGAGGCTGTTGTGAGAGGATTGAGGCTCACCAAGGATCAGGTTGCCCAGATCAGAAAACTCGAGGCACAGCGGGAAGAGCGGCTGAAACAAGGGCGTCAGGGCACCCTGAACCTGAAGTTGTCCGGTCCTCAATCGACCTTCGATGCGCAAATCGTGAATTTCGTGGACCGAGAGGCTGGGGTGGCCCTGGTCGAAATCCTCTCACCCTTTCAGTGTAAATTGCTAGAGCACAACTTTTTGACCGGTACAGGCGTGGGAGCATTCCGCTGGCCCGATGTTAAGGAGAAACTTCGCCTGAGCCGCGAGCAACAGAAGCAAATCGTCACAATCATCGAAGAGCTCTTTGATCAGGTTCGAACGTTGCAAAAGGATTTCGGTCCCCCTCCGAAGGACGCCGAGAGTGCCACGGCCCTGAAGAAGAAAATGGATCCATTGTTTGAGGGGGCCCTTGAGCGAGTGCTCGCACTCCTCACCCGAGAACAGTCCGACCAATGGAAAGCGATGACCCGCGAACCTTCTCGGGACGATGAGGCGGAGTCCAGGCCGACCCCGAAGGATCGTTGATAGGATCAACCACCTCCCCTGACGACCCTGTCAATGGACCCGAATCGTCACGAGGACGTACAGGGGGGGGCATAGCGATCATCAACAGTCGTTGATGATCGCTATACCCCCCGTTACGCTCCTAATGCCCCCCGCTTTACGTCCTCAACAGCGGCCAGAACTACGTCGAAGACATCGCCCTCGCGTCCAACGGCGCCACCGCACAGATCATCAGAAACACCGACGCCGACGGCCGATTCGAGTCCGCTCTGCCCGTCACGACCGGCAGCGGAGTCACGGGAGTCACCGCTGGAGACTTCAACGGTGACGGAAAGCCTGACCAGGCCATCGTCAACAGCACGACCCTTGCCATCTGTCAAGAAATCTCTGGCCGAGACCGGGCGCAGCGAGCCTATTGCATCTGGGAGAGAATGCTCAAAGGAGTCCGCTACCCCGAGGGAGGACCCCACGTCGGTTGCCCCGACGACGGTGTGAATTCCGAATATGCCTGGAAAGGAATGTACGGCGAGACCTGCTCGCCGTCGAGGGGAGCACCGAAGGCGCTCGCAGATCTCGGCAACTCTCTGATCTCGTACTGTAAGGCTTCGAACGATGAGTTGCAAAATGCCTTAATTCTACTGGACAAGAAATGCGACGAATTGGAAGGTCTTTTGGATCCAAATAATAGCAAGCAACAATTTCAACGAGCTATTGTCAGAAGTCGTGGATGGAGGAAATGAGAAGGGCGGCGTCCCCTTGGTGAAGCCTCACCAGCACCAAATTTGCCAACAAGGCAAAGGAGTACGCCACCGTGGCAGGAGAAAAGGGGACGGAGGGGAATGGCACGAAGCTAAGCATTAACTCCTTGGCTCATCAGGTTGTTGCGCAATTCCACTCGCAGCTTTCTTATCAAAAAACACTGTTTCGGACGCCACGTCCTCACTCGGAGTGGATGTTTATTTGCTATGTTCCCCTTTTTTCGTCTGGTCCAGGGCGCTGATCGATAGCAGCTTCGTGCGGGCGGCCTACAGGGGCGAGGAGACCGGCCCCAACCCTGTGGACCGGTCGTCCAAGCCTGGCAGCATGCACCATGTGATCACCGAGGCCAGTGGCATTCCCCTGGCCTCGAGTGTGACGGTGGCGAACGTCAATGACATCGACCAGTTGGCACCGCTGTTCAACGCCCCCGGCGGTGGCGGGCAAGGCCGGCCACCCGAGGAAGAAGCCCGACTCCTTGCAGGGTGACTTGGCGTACGACTCCCTGCAAAGGCTTCGCGTTCCGGTCATGCGAGGCGATAGACCCGCAGGGCGTTGTCGTGGAACAGCTTCCGCCGCTCGACCTCGCTTCGGCCCTGGACGATCTCCCGCAGCGCCTCGACCCACTGGCGAGGGGTCGCGGCCAGCGTGCAGACGGGCCAGTCGCCGCCGAAGATGACGCGGTCGGGGCCGAAGGCGGACAGGACGTGATTGACGATGGGGGCGAGGTCGGCCGGGGTCCAGGGATCGGGGGCCGCGGAAGCGACGATTCCCGAGACCTTGCAGACAAGGTTCTTCCGCTCGGCCAGGCGGGAAATGTCAGTTCGCCAGGCGGACAGGTCCTTTTCGCGGACGCTCGGGTTGCCACAGTGGTCGAGGATGAATGACGTGCCGGGGCAGGCGTCGACGAGTCGGGCTCCGTCCTGCAACTCACCGGACCGCATGCAGAGGTCGAAGCTCAGGCCGCGCTCGCCCAGGAGCCGAATGCCCTGGACGAACTTCGAATCGAGGCAGTAACCCTGCGGCGTGCTGCCACCGTGGAGCACCTGGCGAATCCCTTTGATTGCGGATTCTTCTTTGTATCGGTCGATCGAGGCTGCGAAGCCGTCCGAGGAGGGACGCCCGCCGATCACGGCGCCGACCATCGGGCCCACGTGACGGCGGCAGAGATCGATGACGTAGTCGGCCTCCGCCTCGTGCTGCGCCGGCTCGACGTCCACTTCCATGTAGACCGACTTGACCACGCCCAGGCCCTCGACGGCTTTCAAGTAGTCGTCCATGAGGAAGCTCTTGGACAGCGGCGTGCCGTCCTTCAGCCAGGGCAGGCGGAACCGGGTGAGGTCCCAGAGGTGTTGGTGCGTGTCGATGATCGGAATCATTCCCTTGGTCTCCCCAGTTGCCTTCGCTTTCGCCACCGCCGGCTCGCCACCAGGGGCGGACGTCTCTTGCCCGAAGGCCCGCCCCACTCGCTGGACACCCGATCCGGCGGCCACGGCCATCGCAATCGCCTGCCCAAAGAATTGCCGTCGCTCGGTTCGTTGCGTCATCGTCCTTCGTCCCCCTTCGACCGGTCGCTCGTTCGTTCACCCTTTGCCGGCGCCGGCGAGGCATTCCAACGGCCTCGCCGTATCGACAGGCAGAAGTCCAAGAAAAAGGCAGGCCTCAAGGTTCTTGCAAAGTCAATTGATGTGTCTTGAAATAGGCCTCACGCAACTTTCGGAATTCCTCGAACTCTTTGGCGTAGGCCTTGAATGACGCATCCAGGCCGTCCGGCCCCTTGAGCAGGCTCGCATCTTTGTCGGAGACGAACCGCTTCAAGAGAACCAGGGATTGATGCTGATGCGTCTTCGCCATAACCAGGTGATCGGACATGGCCCGGATCTCCGGATTGCCCACCGGCAGGGTCTCGAGGCGTCGCCCAAGGCTCTCCGAGTCGGCGATCAGATGATCGAGCGTCGGCTCGATTCGACTCGCCGGCACATCGCCCTGATCGATTTCACTGATGACCCGCTCGGTTTCCCGAGAGATGCGGTCGAACTCCGGAAAGAGGGGTGCCAAGGCCTGCTGGAACGCATTCCACGCAGGCCCGGCATTCAGGGCCGACTCGAGTTGAGGCCCCATGGTGGGGTCGGCCATGATTCGATCGCGTGCGCGTTCAATCGTTTGCCTGGTGAGCAGAACAAGCCCGGCCGAGAGCACCGCAATGACCGCGACCCGACGCAAGAGCCCCACGCGATCGGGCCGGTTGATCCGGCCGTCGGCCAGGACAAGTCCGACGACGAAGCCCGTGGCCAATCCACCGAGATGGGCGGCCATGTCGATCGTCGAACTGGTCAGGCCGAAGAGCACGTTGTAGCCCAGGAACGCAAGCGTCCCGGAACGCATCGGTTGCAAGATCGCAGGGGGCACGTCGCGGTGACGGATGGCGAGGAAGCCGAGCAAGCCGCCAAACACCCCGAAGATCGCACCCGAGGCCCCCGCACAGATAAAGGTCGGATGGACGAACAGGCTGGCGGCCGCCCCCCCCAGGCCCGAGAGCACGTAGAGCGCAGCGAAGCCGAGGTGGCCGAAGAACCGCTCCACTACGGGGCCGGTCGTGAGCAGGCACCACAGGTTCATCGCCAGGTGAATCAGGCCGAAGTGGAGGAACATGCTGGTCAGGAGCCGCCAGACCTGCCTGTCGAAAACCACCGAGGGACCGAAACTCGCACCCCAGTCGAGCATGACGCGGGGGGACGGGTCGATGGGCGAGACCCCCCGCGCGACCATCGCGACGTAGACGAGCACGCAGGCCGCCGCCATCAAGGGGGTGACCACCGCACGCTTGGCGACCAGGGTCTGAGCGTGGTAACCCCGGATCGCAGCCTGGAGCGTCCGCGCCTCGGCATCGGCGGCGAGCACCGCTGGCCATTGCAAGCGTACCTGATCGGCGGCCACCGGGATGAGGTGGGGCAGGGGCTTCTCACCGACCATGACCGACCGGACCTCCTTGAGGAACCCGATCAAGGCTTGGAGGAGGGGGATATTCGCCCCCAGGTTGATCTGCCGCCCTTCGCCGAGGTCGATCACCTTGGAGAGTACGCCGGTCAGGTCGAGCGCCTCGGGCAAATCCTTGTAGGCGAGGTACTCGCACCGCAACGGAGGACGGCCGACCGCCTGCGCGTCCGGGTGATCCGCATCGTCCCACTCCGCCTCGTCCTGCCGAGGGTCGCCCGCCCAATAGATCCGCTTCGTCGTCAGGGCACAGCTTTGGGTGGGAACGTTGTTCAGTCCCTTTCCGACGATCGCCAGCAGGGTCTCATCATCCGCGAGGCTCAGATAGCTCGAGACGGCTGCGACCAGGACCGGCTGAGGGATCCGCGGAGCAACCCAACCGTGCCCCTGCTGCCCCAAGATGGCGCAGTAGACCCAGGCGACGTGATCGAAGGTCAGGACATCGTCGGCGGGCCCGGGCAAGATCTCTTCCATCGCAATCCGCGCTCCCTCTTTTACCCCTTTGGCAACCGGAGCCACCGCCAACCCGCCCGTCAGGGCGTTGTCCCGGAGCCGTTCCCGGCGGATCTCATCGTCGACGACCTCAAGGGGATAAGTCCGGCCATCGTACCCATGAGACGCCGCCAGCGACATCATTTTTGGCCTGGTCTCACCCGAGGAAAGCTCAACGACCTGGAGCCCCAGAGGCCAAGATCGTGGTTTCACGATAGGATGACGGGAAGGAGATGGTCCTCTTCGAGAACCGTTGAGGTCAACCTTGCCAGCGAAGTCGAAATGAAGAGGCACCGCGATGAGCATCCCAACGATCAGACCGACGGAACTCGAGGAATTGCGGCGCAGGGGGAATCCGGTCGACCTGATCGATGTACGAACCCCGGCCGAGTACCGCGAAGTACACGCCGAGCCCGCCCGCCTGGTGCCGCTGGAGACTCTCGACCCCAGGGCCATCATGGAAGCCCGCGACACCCCGACGGACGCCACGGTCTACACGATCTGCCGGTCAGGGAGCCGAGGCCGGTCGGCGGCCGAGAAGTTCCACGCCGCCGGATTCACCAACGTCGTCAACGTCGAAGGGGGCACCCTCGCCTGGGAGCAGGCCGGTTTGCCGGTCGTCCGGGGGGAGAAGACGGTCTCGCTCGAACGCCAGGTGCGGATCGCCGCCGGGTCGCTGGTCGTCCTCGGCACCGCGCTCGGGGCGTTCGTCCACCCTGGGTTCCTCGGCCTGGCCGCGTTCGTCGGAGCGGGCCTGGTCTTTGCCGGGGTCACCGACACCTGCGGCATGGGGATGATCCTCGCCCGGATGCCTTGGAACCGGGTCAACACCGAAGCAACCACCTGCTCCCAATGAACGCCCGCCCAGCCTCTGACTCGCAACCGCGTGAAATGGCCCCTTTTTTTTGAGAGTGATCGCACGTTCCCCCTTCGAGGAGATCGCCATGCGAGGAAAGCCGTGGTCCTTGTCGAAGTCTCGCCCCCCGTTGGCCGTCCTGCTCGCCTGCCTGTTCGGCATGGCGGCAGGGGCGCTCCTGACCAGCCTCACAAGGCCGGCCCCGGTCCGGGCCGATGATGGGAAGGCCGACGCCGCTGCCGCTCACGGCCAGCCCTTGATGAGCGTCAAGGCCCCGATTCAGGAGGTCCTCCATTGCCCGCTGGCCTTCGCCGGAGTCCACCTCCTGAAGGACCTACCGGAACATGCCCAGGTGGCCTATCACTACTGCAAGCCCCTGAACGACGACGTGGCCCAGTGTATTCTCTACGATGGCAACGGACCGGAGGCCCGACTCATCGGCATCGAGTACCTCGTCAGCGATGCGCTCTACCAGAAGATGCCCCCCGAGGAACAGGCCTATTGGCACGACCACAAGTTCGAGGTCGACTCCGGCTTGCTGAAGAGCCTCACCCAAGTCGGGGCCGAGGCGAAAAAGACCATGACCGGAGTCCGGCCCCTCTGGGGCAAGGTCTACCACACCTGGGCCTCCGGCAAGACCTATCCGATCGGTCCGCCCCGGCTCTTCTGGAGTGTGACGGGCGAAGAGCCATTCGTCCTCTCGGACCATGCGAAACTGCCCGCGGAACTGGAAGCAAGCCGAGCGGATCGCGAAGAGAATCCGACGGGGCGATAATCTTCTGACCAGGGGCGACTGACTCCTACTCCTCGCCATCGAAGTCGCCGAGCGGCCCATTCAGGATCATTGATCGATCTATCGCCCCATCACAAGTACCGCCATGAGGTCACCCTGCGTTGTGGTGGATTCTGGTTGCCGCGCTGTGCGGTCAGGCTCGGGACAGCTCCTCAGCCGATCCGCCAGCGCCCTTACTCACGAAGGCCCGCGAGATTCGGCTTTTGGCCCCGGGCAAGGCGGCGTTGGGGTTACCTGTCCGGCTTGAGGCGGTGATCACCTACTTTGATGCAGGCGCCACGACGTTTGTGCAGGACGACACGGGCGGGACGTTCTATCAGGGGCTGCCGCGACATCCCGACTGGAAGTGGGGGCATCGCGTCCTCATCGAAGGGAAAACGTTTTCGGGGCTGTACGTCCCGGGGATCAAGGCCACCAAAGTGGAGGTGCTCGGGCCGGGCGAGTTCCCGACTCCTCTGCCGATCACGGCCGACGTCCTGGCGTCGGGCCGCTATCATTACCAGTGGATCGAGCTCGAGGGGATCGGGCGTTCGGTGACGGTGACCGGGGAAAACACGTCGGTCTTGCGGCTGGCGTCAGGGTCGAGCCCGGTGGAGGTTCGAATCGACGAGGTTCCCCCTGGCCACCTCGACCTGGTGGACGCCCGGTTGCGGGTCCAGGGGCTGTCCGCCGGATTCATCAACGATCGCCGCCAACTGGTTCTCCCCCACCTCAAGGTCCGAAGCTATCGCGACGTGGCGATCCTCGACACGCCCCCCGATCCGGCTCGGCTTCCCGTGGTTTCGGTAGACGACCAGCTCCGATTCACCCCCAACGGCGGTTCGGACCGCAGGGTCAAGGTCCGCGGGATCGTCCTCAGCCATCAACCTCGTGAGCCGATCTTCCTTCGGGGGGGAGGGCGGGGGCTCATGGTCGAGTCAAGGCTCAGCGAGACGTTTCAGCCGGGCGATGTGATCGAGGTCCTCGGATTTCCCGAGATGGGGCCCTTTCGCGCCTTCCTCGCGGACGCGACGACCAGGCGAGTGGGGAAAGAGCCAGCCCCCGCACCTCATCGGGTGACAGTGAAAAACCTGCTGACCGGGATCCGCGACGCCGACCTGGTGGAGTTGGAGGGGGAGCTTGCGGCAAGCTACGCCGGAACCGAGGGGGTGGTGCTCACGATCCAGGCGGGGGAGACCGCGTTCCGGGTTCGCTGCCCGAGCGGCCCGCGCCCCCAGTGGACCCAGGGGAGCCGGCTCTCGGTCAGCGGAATCTGCCGGATCGCAGGCACAACCACCGACCGGGGCTACCGGGTTCAACCCGTCTCGTTCGACCTCTGGGCCCGCTCGCCCGACGACATTCAACGGCTCCGGTCCCCCTCCTGGTGGACCCCGCAACGGCTCACGGCAGCGGTGGGGGCCCTCGTCTCGGCAACGGTGGCCGCCTTGATCTGGGTCTTCCGGTTGCGGCGACGGATCCGGGAACAGACAGCCATCATTCGCACGCAACTGGCCCGCGAAATCGTCCTCGACGAACGCCAGCGGATCGCCCGAGAAGTCCACGACACGCTGGAGCAGGAACTCGTCGGCCTCGCCTTGCGACTCGACGCCGCCGCAAGCGTGGCCACCCCCCGGCTGCTCGCCATCCTCGAAGCGGCCCGGCACCTGGTCGACCGAATCCATGTCGAGCTCCGGATCCTGGTCTGGGACCTCCGCGAACAGGACGACGGCCCGCGCGACCTGGGAGAAAGGCTGGCGCTTTCCACCCGGGAATTGCAAGGATCGCCGACCACGACCTTGGATCTCACCGTGACCGGTACGTCCTGGCCCCTCCCCGGTCCCGTCGAACACAACCTGCTGCGGATTGCCCAGGAGGCGATCACCAACGCTCTCAAGCATGCCGATCCCGGCACGATTGCCATCGCCTTATCCTATAATCCGGAAGCCGTCTCGTTGCGCATTCAGGATGATGGCTGCGGTTTCGAGGCGAACGGGCCGGCCGCCGCGAAGTTGGGGCACTTCGGTCTGATCGGCGTCCGCGAGCGAGCGCGGAAGATGGGCGCTCAACTCGACCTGACGAGCAGGCCGGGCCAAGGGACGACGATCAAGGTGACCGTTCCCCGAACACGGCCACTCCAGGAGGGACCACGACATGGATGAAGAGGCGATGCTTCCGTCGACCGCGATCACAATCCTGGTGGTGGATGACCATTTCGTCGTCCGGAGCGGGCTGGCCGCATCGCTCGGTCTCGAGGCCGATCTGACGGTGGTGGCAGAGGCTGAGTGCGGTGAAGAGGTGCTCGCCCTCTACCGCCGGCATCGGCCGGCCGTGGTGCTCATGGATTTCATGCTGACAGGCATCAACGGCATCGGCACGACAGAGCAGTTGCGCGGCGAGTTCCCCGAAGCGAAAGTACTTATTTTTTCGACATTTGCCAGAAATGAAGAGATCTACCAGGCCATGCGGGTCGGGGCCAAGGGGTATCTCCTCAAGACCGCACCGCGTACCGAATTGCTGACCGCGATCCGGACGGTGGCGGCCGGGAACCGCTACTTGCCGCCGCTGCTCACCGAGCGGCTGGCCGAGCGCCTGACCCAATCGGAGCTGACCCCCCGAGAGCGGGAGATCCTCCAACTCATCCGACACGGCCGAAGCAATAAAGAAATCGGCGCGACCCTCTTCATCGCCGAGGACACGGTCAAACGCCACGTCAGCAACCTGATGCAGAAACTGCAGGTGGGTGATCGCGCCCAGGCCGTCGCCGAGGCGGTTCGCCGGGGCCTGATCGCGTTGGACTGATTCGGCTATTCCAATGCCCTGGAATTCAATTTCCCTGGGACCGCCATTTACTGCTCATACGAATACTGACACGAAAGTGTTAGCTCAAGATCCCTCTTGGGTTGGATCGACGAGCCTCTCTCTTTCGCATACTGTGATTCCAGGTCGCCCCGCTCCCGCCTTCCCAAAAACCCTCAGCAGGTTTGCCGATGTCATCATTCCCACGACTCCGGCCGCTGGTCAGAGGAATCCTCGTCGCGCTGGGCGTCATCGGCGGAAGTGGTGCCGGGCCGGCGGTCCCGAAGCAGGAATCACCGCCGGAAAAGGGGCTTCACGTCGTCCCTTCGGTGGAGAACGATCGGCTGCCGAAGGATCGTGTCTTGGTGGAGATTTGCGAGGAAGGCGTTCCTCCCGACGACACGTGGTCCCCCTCGGCGCTCAAGGCGCAGGAGGAGTACATGGCAGATGCCTTCGGCTTCTCCCGGACCCCTTATAAATATATCGACACCGGGATTCGCGCGGACCGCGCCAACCCGTTCTTGCTCCGCGCCGTGGCTCAGGTCGACCTACCGGCCGGGCAGCACCGCATACTGCTTCGGGGTCGTGGGGCAGCGCGACTGCTCGTCGATGGCACCTTGCTCTTGAAAACGCCCTTCCCACCCCCCGTCACGGACGGGCACTCGACGATCCCCGACGACAGCTTGAACCTCGCTCCTGACTTTCGGTTCGCTCCTCCAGGGAATCGCGAGAGCTGGACGACCTTCACGAGCCCGGGAGGGACGCACCTCGTCATCCTCGAGACCATCGTGGGAGGCCGAAAGGGGAGCGCCCGGCGTCCCGAGCTGGGCGAAACGGTCGTTGCGATCGCTCGGGAAGGGTCGGACTCGTTCCGCCTGCTCGCCCCGCACAAAGTCGTGCCGTACAACGACGCCGGCTGGAAGGACTTCGCCGGGGAGGAGGGGCTCGCGATCGGGCGGATGGACGCGGAACGCCGCGCCACCGCACTCCACGAGCACGCCGCCGAGTGGGACCAACGGCGCGAGCGAGGGCGGCAGTGGCTGAGCACGACGATTGATCCCATCGTCCCGGAGCTGGCGAAGGACATCCCGGGCTTCAACGCCATCGACCGCTTCCTCGGCGCGAAGCTGACCCTGGCGGCCGGGCCGACGGCGGCGACGCGAACGATCGACTTCCCCAAGCAAATCCGGCCCATTCTCGAAGCCAAATGTTTTTCCTGCCACCAGGGGCAGAAGGTGCGCGGTCAGCTCCGGCTCGACCAGAGCGAAGGGGTCACAAAGGGGGGTGCTTCGGGCGAGCCGGCCGTTGTGCCCGGCCAGCCGGACGAGAGCCTGCTCATTGACCGAGTGACGAGTACCGACGAACTCGAGGCCATGCCCCCCAAGGGGGATCGCCTCTCCGCTCAAGAGGTTCAACTCCTCAGGCAATGGATCGAGGAGGGGGCCTCGTGGAGCCCGCTGCACGAGCAGACGATCACGCCGCTGACGGACGACCTGCCGTTTCTCCGCCGGGTCACGCTCGACACCGTGGGGGTGATCCCGACCGAGGCCGAGGCACTCCAGTTCCTCGCCGACTCGGGCCCTGACAAGCGGGCCCGCGTGATCGATCGCCTCCTGGCCGACCCGCGCTGGGCCGATCAGTGGATGGGGTACTGGCAGGACGTGCTCGCGGAAAACCCGAACATCCTCAACCCGACCTTGAACAACAGCGGCCCGTTCCGCTGGTGGATCTATGAGTCGCTGCTCGATAACAAGCCGGTGGACCTGTTCGTGACCGAGCTGATCCGGATGCGCGGCAGCCTGAGTCTCGGCGGCCCGGCCGGTTTCGCGATGGCCTCGCAGAACGACGTCCCGATGGCGGAAAAGGCCGTGATCGTGAGCGCGGCCTTTCTGGGCGTACAGACGAAGTGCGCCCGCTGCCACGACGCCCCCGCGCACCAATCCACCCAGCAAGATCTCTTCCAGCTTGCCGCCCTCCTTGGAGAGAAGCCGATCAAGCTGCCGAAAACGAGCAGCGTACCCCTCGACAAGCTCCACGGCCAAGGGCGTAAGTCGCTGATCCAGGTCACGCTCAAGCCGGGGACCGTGGTTCAGCCGGCCTGGCCATTCCCCGAATTCGCCCCGGCGAACTTGCTCGAGGCGGATCTGCCGAGCGACGCAACCCCGCGCGATCGCCTGGCAGCCTTGATCACGGGGCCTGGCAACGAGCGGTTCGCCCAGGTCATCGCCAACCGGGCCTGGAAGCGTTTGATGGGCCGGGGGCTGGTGGATCCGGTGGACGACTGGGAGAAAGGCTCCCCCTCGCATCCCGAGTTGCTCCGCCACCTGGGCCGCGAGCTGGTCCGAGGGGAATTTGACCTGAAGCGGCTCGTCCGGCTGATCCTGAACTCGCACGCCTATCAGCGCGGGTCGGACCTCGCCCTGACGGAGACCGATCCCCACTTCGCCGCCCGGGCGCAGCGGCGGCTGTCGGCCGAGCAGATCGTCGACTCCCTCTTCCAGGCGACCGGCAAACCGTTCGAGACCGAGGAGGTCAATCTCGACCTGGACGGCCGCCGCGCCGTCGCCAACTCGATCAACCTGGGCAAACCGCGTCGGGCCTGGCAGCTCGCCTCGACGTCGAACGAGCGGGACCGCCCGAGCCTCGCACTGCCGCGTGTGCAGGCCGTTGTCGACGTGCTCGAGGCGTTCGGCTGGCGTCCGTCACGGCAGGATGCGCTCACGACCCGGGACAGCTCCCCCAACCTGATCCAACCCGCCGTTCTCGCCAACGGCACGATGGGCGTCTGGCTCACCCGGCTCTCGGACGACCACGGGATCACCCAGCTCGCCCTCGAGGACCAGCCCCTCGAACGCCTGGTGGATCGCCTCTTTCTGCGGATCCTGACGCGCCAGCCGCTCGACGACGAACGGAAGTCGATTGTCGCTTACTTGCAGGACGGCTACTCCGATCGCAGGCTCGAACCGCCCACTCCGGCCGCCCCCAAGGAGCGCCGGCCGCCGCGCTACGTCTCGTGGTCGAACCATCTGACGGAGGAAGCGAACCGGATCAAGGTCGAGCGAGAAGCCGAAGCCAGGCGAGGCGACCCGCCGACCGATCGGCTCGACGCAGCCTGGCGCCGCCGCCTCGAAGACGTGCTCTGGACCATGCTCAACTCCCCGGAATTCCTCTTCACGCCCTAATGGGGGGCATGGCCCCTCGCGACATGACCGCCTCGGACATGCTTTGGAGAAGAGACTCTCATGGAACCGGTATCTCCCATGTTCAACCGTCGCGCGTTCCTGGCGGCCGCCTCGGCCTCGCTGTCAACCACGGCATTGCGGGGCGTGCCTTGCCTGGGCGAGTCGACGGCCCCGGTGATGGGCAAGGCGGATCACTGCATCTTCATCTGGCTGGGCGGCGGCATGTCCCAGCTCGACACATTCGACCCGAAGCGGGTCGGCGTCCCCAAAAAGCGCGAGGCGGGATCGGCCTACGACGCGATTGCGACGGCGGTGGAGGGGGTGCAGGTCTGTCAGCATCTCAAGCGCACGGCCAACTTGATGGACCGGATCACGGCCGTCCGGACGGTGAACCACAAGGTCATCGACGAGCATGCGTTTGCCACCAACCTCGTCCACACGGGGCGGCCGACCGGGGGAACGCTCATCTTTCCGTCGGTCGGCTCCGTCGTCGCTCATGAGCGCGGGGCGGCCGCCGAGGGGGTGCCTGCCTACGTCTTGATTGGCTATCCGAACGTGAGCCGAGGGCCTGGTTTCCTCGGTCCCAAGGCAGGGTACGTCTACCTGACCGATACCAAGGCCGGCCCGGCCGGGTTCTCTCGTCCCGAGGATGTGAGCGGCGAACGACAAGCGGCCCGAACCCAGTTGCTCCGATCGATCGGCCGCGAGGCCGCCAAGGCAGCGCCTGTGGCCGACTACGACCAGACCGTCGCCGAGAGCCTGCGCCTGGCCGGTCCCAAATTCATGCAGGTTTTCCGCCTCGAGGACGAGTCGAGCCGCCTTCGCGAGAGCTACGGCGGTGAGTTCGGCCAGCGATGCCTGCTCGGCCGCCGCCTGATCGAGTCCGGCGTCCGATTCATCGAGATCTCCCACAATCTCGGCTTCCTCAACGGCACCGGGTGGGATACCCACAATAGCGGTCAAGTCAAGCAACACTTGCTCATCCAGGAACTCGACTCGGCCCTCGCGACCTTGATCACCGACCTGGAACAACGCGGCTTGCTCGACAGTACGCTCATCGTGGTCGGCACCGAGTTCGGCCGGCCCGCCCAGTTCGACGCAGGGGGCGGCCGGGGCCACCAAGGGACCACCTTCACCCTGGTCCTCGCCGGCGGCGGACTGCGGCACACCGGCGCCTACGGGGTGACCGACGCGTTGTCCAAGACCCCCTTGGAAAACCCCGTCTCGGTGCCCGACTTCCACGCCACGATCTATGCGGCGCTCGGGATCGACACCACAAAGTCGCTGAGCGGCGGTCCCCGCCCCGTGCCGATCACCGACGGCGGCCGGCCGATCCTCCCCTTGTTCGGATAAGTCAAAGGTCGAAGCCCTGGCATCTCCATCCTGGACTCGGGAGAATATGCGGCAAATCCCCAAGAACTTTCGTTTCCGCCCGGGAGCTGCCACGCATGCCTCTCTCTCCACGGTCGAAGCTCGCTTGCGCTTTTCTCATCCCCCTTTCCGGCCTCTTCGCCTGTCTGGCGGCCGACGGGATACGCACGGAGGCCCCCGTCGGCCGCTGGCGGCAGCACGACGTCCAGCGCCCGAAGCCAAAGGTCGTCGAGCCCGCCGATGCCGGAATCGCGACCAAGCCTCCGAAAGACGCGATCGTCTTGTTCGACGGCACGAATCTCGACGCCTGGAAATCCCCTTCAGGCAAGTCGTGGAAGGTAATCGACGGCACAATGGAGACCGTGCCAGGGTCCGGGATGATCGAGACGAAGGGGAAGTATGGCGATATCCAGCTCCATATCGAGTGGGCCGCCCCCAATCCCCCGAACGGCAAAGGGCAGGATCGCGGCAACAGCGGGATCTTCCTCATGGGTCAGTTCGAAATCCAGGTGCTCGACTCCTACAAGGCTGAGACCTATGCCGACGGCCAGGCGGGGGCGATCTACGGCCAATACCCCCCTTTGTTCAACGCGTCACGCCCGCCCGGCGAGTGGCAAGCCTACGACATCGCCTTCCGCCGCCCTCGGTTCGACACCTCTGGAAAACTCCTCGAGCCGGCGCGGATCACCGTCTTCCATAATGGCATTCTCGTCCAGAACAACGAGGAGCCGTTCGGTCCCACCTCCTGGCTCAAGTGGCTCCCGTATGAGGACCACGGTAGTCGCGGCCCGATCACGTTACAGGACCACGATCACCCCGTCCGCTACCGCAACATCTGGCTCCGCGAGCTCCCCGAGCGCCCCGCCCCCAAAGCGGTGGACGACCGGCCGAAGTCCGTGGCACTTTCGACAGACCTGCTGGACCGCTACGCCGGGCAATACCTCTTGAACGACAAGGCGAACGCTCCAAAGGCCACGATCGCCCGTGAGGGAGATCACCTGACCATCACCTTCCCCTTCCGCCCCAGGCCGCTCGCACTCGAGCCGATCTCGGAAACCCAGTTCGACCTGCCATTTACCGATGGCCGATTCACCTTTCGCAAGGACAACGCTGG
The DNA here is from genome assembly GCF_000242455.2 of Singulisphaera acidiphila DSM 18658. Classification (GTDB taxonomy): domain Bacteria; phylum Planctomycetota; class Planctomycetia; order Isosphaerales; family Isosphaeraceae; genus Singulisphaera; species Singulisphaera acidiphila. Next base: position 574,501 of record NC_019892.1, on the reverse strand, counting down.
CCAGGTCACGGGCGTTCATTTCCGGATCGGCGACGGCGAACGGGAGTTGACGAAGGTCAACCCCTGAGAACCAGGACCGTCCGATTTTTTTCCCTGGGACCGCGGGGCTTCGGCAACGTTCGGCCTGATCAAGAGGCCAAGCCTTGCCCACCCAACGAAAACGCCGAGGTCGATGACCTCGGCGGGTGGGGTTCGTTTCGGAGCGACGAGAAGCCACTACCGAGGCGCAGCGGCTTCGGCCGACGAGGTGGAGATCGGAGGGGCGGCTTGGCCGGTCGGGATCAGTTCGAGCCGGAGATCCTTGAAGCGGACTTCGGTCGGGCCCCCCGAATGGAGCTGGAAGGCGAAGATCCCACGGCGATCGCCGATGGGGTCGTCGAAATCGGCACACAGTTTCCCGTTGATCATCGTCTTGATCTTCGGGCCGACGGCGACGATCTCATACGTGTTCCACTCGCCCATCTTGACATAACGCTCGCCCGACTCTTTCCAGAGCAGGCCCCGACCCAACTCCTCATAGACCTTGCCCCACCAGTCGGGGCCGATGTCGGCCTGATAGCCTTTGACCTCGTCATTAGGCGCGGCCTGGCTGCGGAACTGGATGCCGCTGTTCCCCTCGTTGGCGACAAGCTTGACTTGCAGGGTCAGCTTGAAGTCGGAGCAGAGCAGGTCCGAGCGGAGGAACGTGTTGTGCTTGAGCCCGGCCGTCTTGCCGACGATCTCGCCGTTCTCAACGCTCCAGAGACCTGATTCCCCTTGCCAGCCGGCCAGGTCGCGGCCGTTGAAGAACGAGGTGACGTTCTCGGCCGTGGCGAGCATCGGCCCCTGCGCGGGGCTGGCGAGGTAGGCGACGAGCGAGCGGACCTCGTGGTCGCTCAGGAGGGAGAGCAAATCATCGGGCATCATCGACTTGTCGCTCGGACGCCGGTCTTCGATCTCGGTCTGGGGAACCGTGACCGTCTCGTTGGCCGTGATGATCGTCAGGGCATCCTTGTCCTCGTCCCGGAGAAGACCGGTGAGGACGCGGCCGTCGGCGGTGGCGATGACGTGCGCGAGGTAGTCTTTGCCAATCAAGGCGCTGGGGTCGAGGACATTCGAGAGCAGGTAGTCGAGGTCGGCCCGGTTCGACCCGGTCAGCTCAGGGCCGACCTTGCCGCCGACGCCGAACAAGGTGTGGCACTGCTGGCAGGTCTTGGCGAACACCGCGCGGCCGAGCGCGGGGTCGGGGGCCTGAGACGGGCGGCCTGCCAGCTTCGCCTTGGTAGTAGCGATCAGTTTCGCCTTATCCTCGGTCGTCTCGCGGACCTCCCCCCAGTGCTTGGCGATCTGGGCGTCGACATCCTTGTCCTTGTGGTTGCGTAGCTGGCGGATCAGGTCAGCCGACAAGTCGGCGGGGGGGATCGTTCCCTTACCGACGGCCGCCAGCAGCGGCCGGGCAAAATCCACCCGCGCGGCCAGGGTGTTCAGCGCATCCCGTTTCTCAGTCGGCGTGAACTTCGCGTAACCGCCCAGCACGACCTCGGGAGTCTTCGGGTCGTCGAACGCTGCCAAGGCGCGGAGAGCAGGGCTCCGGAAGGCCGGGTCGGCGATCAGGACCTGCAAGGTCGGGACGGCCCCCGCATCCTTGACCTTGAGCAGGGCGGTCAACGCGTTCTGCCTCAGCCCGACCTCCGCGCGGGGGTCGGCCAGGGTCTTCCGCATCACCTCGAGGGCCGCGCCGTCGCCGAAGGTCACGCCCAAGGAGGTTGAGAGCGACCGGATCTCGGCGTTGTCCGACTTGGCCAGCTTGGCGAACGCTGAGGACCAGGCGGCGGGCCGGCTGACCTGGCGACGTCCCTTGAGCGACTCGTTCAAGCCTTGCAAGAGGGCAAGATGGACCTCGGACCGGTCGGTTCGTTCGAGGGTTTCGACGAGCAAGGCGATGGCTTCCGGCGTCCCGATGGCCCCGATCCGCCGCGCCATGAACGGCAAGAGGGGCGGGATCTTGGCCTCAGTCGCCAACTGGAGGGCGCGGGCGGGGTCAGCGACGGCCAGCGGCTCGGCCGCGTACCACTCCATGAGGGGGAGATTGTGGTCCCCTGCATCCTCACTCCGCTGCGTAAGCACCCCGAGAATCTCCCAGCGGTCCGCAACCGGGATCCGCTGCAAGGCCGAGGCGAGGTAGAGCCGAACAACCGGCGACGTGTCGGTCTTGGCCCGCTCGGCGAGCCAGCCCAGGACCAGCTTCGACGGCGGGGTTTCACAGGCGAACTGAACCGTCCAGGCGCGAAGGTAGGGGTCGCGATCGCCAAGGAACGCCTCGATCTCCTTCTCGCCAAGTCCGCCGGCAGCCTGCAAGGCCCAGAGGCCACGGAGCCGGTGGATCGGGTTTTCGGCCTGGCCCAACAAGGTATGCAAGGCCTGCCGGACCTCGGGCTTCGAACCCCGCTCCTGAAGAAGCCGGCGCGCATGGCGGGCGAAGAAGTCGTTCGGATCTTTTTGGAGCTTGACGAGTTCGGCGTCCGACTCCTTGCCCAGGTTAACCGGAGTGTGGATCGGGTCCTTATACGAGACTTTGAAGATCCGGCCATTGGTACGGTCGTGGATATCCATCTTCTGGTCGTGGCACTGCTGGCGGTCGTACCAGTCGATGAAATAGACCTGGCCGTCGGGTCCGTACTTCATGTTGATGATCTGCGACCAGCTATCGTTGGCCATGAGGAAGTCGGGGGCATGCCGACCAACGAAGCCGGACCCTTGGGGAACGAGAACGTCGCGGTTCAACCGGCCACCATGGATATTGTTCATGAACAGCGAGCCACGATACGTGGCGGGCCAGGCGCCACCGAGGTAGATCATGGCGCCGGCGTGCGCGTGCCCGCCACCGGCGTCGCCCGATCGGCCGTTGCCGGCGTGCGGGTTGGCGCCGAGGTAGTGGCGGTGGTCGGCGATCGTCTTGATGTCGTCATAGGTGTAGGGATTGAAGTGGGGCCCGGCCTGCCGTTCGTAGCGTCCCCCTTGGATCATCTGGTAGAGGTGCGGGATCACGCAGGCCGTCTCAAAGGCCTGGCCGTGCTCGTCGAAGTCGATGCCCCAGGGGTTGCTGGTCCCTTGCGAGAAGACCTCGAACTGGTGCTTCGTCGGGTGATAGCGCCAGATCCCGGCGTTGATCGGAACCCGCTGCTCATCGGGCGTACCGGGCTTGCCGACCCGCGAGTGGGTGAAGACGCCATGGCAGCCGTAGAGCCAACCGTCGGGGCCCCACGTGAACGAGTTCAAGGTCTCGTGCGTGTCCTGGTATCCCCAGCCGTCGAGCATGACTTGGGGGGGACCGTCGGGCCGGTCGTCGCCATCCTTATCGGGGATGAACAGGAACTGAGGCGCTGCGCCCACCCAGACGCCGCCGAAGCCGACCTCCAGGCCGCTGACCAGGTTCAGCTTGTCGGCGAAGACCTTTTTCGAGTCGAACTTGCCGTCGCCATCGGTGTCTTCGAAGATCAGGATGCAGTCACGCGCCTGGTCGTCGGGAAGACGAACGGGGTACGAGTGAGCCTCGGCGACCCAGAGGCGGCCCCGGTCGTCGATCGTGAACCCGATCGGCTGATGGATATCAGGCTCGCCAGCGAAGAGGGTAACTTTGAACCCGGCGGGCACCGTCATGGCGGCGGCCGCCTCGGCGGGGGGGAGACCGGCGTGGAGGAAGGCATCAGGCGCGGCGAGCACCCGACGGGGGTCGGCGGCGGGCCGGGTTTCGTGGACCCGGAAGTCATCGAAGTTGAGGTGTCCCCAGCCACCACTCTGCTTGTCCACCAGCCGGACGAAGAGCTCCTGGCCCTGGTAAGGGGTCAGGTCCACGACGACTCGCTTCAACTCCTCGGTGTCGTCACCCGAGATGCGCGAGACGACCTGCCCGTTCTCCCGGCGGACCAGTTGCACGCAGGTCTCCGGAGACGATCCTCCAGCCACGAGGAAGCTCGCGAACGGGTGGGTCACCTTGAACGGCAATGAGGTCAAGGTCCCCTGCGGCTGGTCGCCGTTGCGCTCGTAGCTTCCCACCCAGTACTGGCCGGCGTGATGACTCTTCATGTCGGAACGCCTTGCCGCGACCACGTCTCCTTGAATCGGCTGACCGGCGAACGCAGCTCCCTCGGCCGTCCAGTCCTTGAGCGACCCAGCCTCGAAGTCGAGGTTCAAGGGGCGTCCTCTCATGTCGACCGGCGCGACTCCAGGGTCGGCCCCCTCCGATCGGGTCGAAAAGAGCAGGGCAGGGAGAATCAACCAGAACCGGAGCCAGAGTCGCTGATGACCCGTCATTCGCGATCGCCTCTCATAAACCCATAAATAGGAAATGCCTGGGCGGTTCGTTCGGCCCACATCTTCGGATCAGTTCAGTCACCCAGACGTGTGCCGTCCCAGGAAAATCCCTCCTGGGCGACCTCGCTGAGGCCGCAGTCAGACTCTTTGAGGATACCGCCTGGCGGGTCCCAGGTCAGCAGAGCTCGGAGGAGAAGTTGGCATTCGCTCGCCTGAGAAGTGAAGCTGGAAAGCAGGGAGCGATCAAGCTCCCCGCTCTCCTGAGATCGCCCCCGAGGGGGCCTCAATAGCTATCGGCGCTGATCACCTCGGATCCCTTGGAGGTGGAAAGGGCCCGCCAGATCATCAGGCTAACCGAGTCTTTCACGAACCGGACGGAGCCGTCAGCCATGGCCGCATTTACCCCACCGGAGTGCTTGCTGCGAGCGACAAACGACTGCTCCTCGGCCCAACCATTGTAGCCGTTGCTCCCATCGATGACGGTGCAGCCCGGGATCCCATTCAAGTCCTGTTTCTGAGGACACATCCGGAAAATTTCGTCGAAGACTTTCGAGTTCGGCGTCAACCAGGACTGGAAGGTCTGCGCCCCCATGCCGATCATCGAGTCGCCGAGCGGACCAGTCCAATAGTTGTTCGACGGGCTGGTCGGGCCGATGTTCTCGGAGACGAACAGGGTATTGCTCAGGCCGTCAGTAATGTCCGAGAAGCTACCGCTCTTCCCATTGCTGAAGGGAGCACCGGCAAAGGTCACATTGGCCTTGGTCCACTGCCCATAGTTGGTGTTGCCGTAGTTGACCGGATAGTTGCAGCGGATCCGCGACCACGTAGGATTGTCCCACTCATTTTCCTTCAACCCATCGGACGGGCAGCCGAAGCAACTGACCTTCGTTTTGCGTGAGGTCCCATTCGCGATGTTGTTGTTCGAGATGGCAAAGTTAAACGAGTTGAACCATGCCATCTGTTCGAGTTGGGGACCGATTCGGGCGTGCCAGGTCCCTTCGTCGTACCAGGCGCCACTCGCGCTCCCGGGCGGGAGTGCATAGGGGTAGGGATAGGGCGTGCCCGGCGGCAGCGAGCCCGTCGTGTCGTGATAATTATGCATCGCCAAGGCGATCTGTTTGATGTTGTTCACGCATTGCGACCGGCGAGCCGCCTCGCGGGCCGCTTGAACTGCGGGAAGCAGAAGCGCAATCAACACGGCAATAATGGCGATGACAACGAGCAATTCGATCAAGGTAAAACCGCGGCGTGATCGACCCATGAATTAGCTCCGCTGCTTGGTGTTGGGGGACTTGGAGCCGGACTCCTTCGAGCTCATCGAGAAGTCTTGATCGGCTTTATTTTCCTTGACCTCAATGGAGAAGCCCGACTTGTAGCGGCTCGGGATTCCGACCGTCTTTGGAGGATGGTAATCGCTCGTCACTTGCGTGGGAGGCGCCGGTGGATTCGCGTGGAGAATCGCGGTGACCTTGCCGAGCGGAACCTTGTTGGCCACGTACCGGCCCTTCATGATCATGGCCTGAGTGATCGGTCCGTCCGCGAGATTCGCCGGGACGAACTGCACCGTGCCGTCCTCGATCGGCTGGCCGTCAACCGTGACCTCCCCTTCGAGCCGCGCAGACTGATAGTTGCTGCTGACCGCTTGGCTGCAGCCGGTCGACAGCCCCAAGGCGATGATTGGGATCGCATAGATGATTGGGATCGCATAATAGATGGACCGGGAATATTTCATGACTCGAAGCACTTTACCTCCATGAATTGTTTGAGGCACAAGAGACATCGCGGTGCGACCGCTTCAGCAGCCGCACAATGAGTCATGCCAGGGACCTTGAGCGATTTTCGTTCGAGTGAATCACGATCCGAGCGACCGAGGGGGGGATAACTCGAAGGCAAACCTCGCCCAACAATAAAAGGCTCTGATCATTGCATTCAATGCGTTACCGCTGCGGACTTCGAGAATGAAAAATGTCCGTAAAATGCTGTATTCATCCGCACATCATCCCTATTCCTTTCTCAGGCAGACCTCAGTGAATTTGTCCGTCGCCCACTCGTGAAACCTTCGCCGGCAACTCGATTCCAGGCGTATGGAAACCGTTCTCGCCATGAGAATGCGTACCATTCCCAGCGGGAAGCGCACCCGGCGGCATGGTTTTCCCTTGGGAAGACGCCGGCCTCAGCGTCCCAAACTTGCGCACCTGGGCGGTGATCCCCGCCTCCGTCGGGAGCCGCTCCATCGAGCTCGCCCCGTAGAAACCGACCACGTCCGGGCAGCGATCCAAGATGTACTGGGCATCCTCGGGCAGCGCGATCGGGCCGCCGTGACAAAGGATCAGGATGTCCGGCCGGTGCGACTTGGCGGCCGCTGTGATCCGCTGGATCTCGTCGGCGGATTGGGCCAACGACTTCGCCGTGACCGTCGCGACCGTGCGTTCGACCGTCAGACCCATGTGGACGATCAGAGCGTCGGCCCCCGCGTCGGCCATCCACCGCGCCTGCTCGGCGTCGAAGACGTAAGGGGTCGTCAGCAAGCCCATCTCGTGAGCCTCGGCCACGCACTCTACTTCGAGCATGTAGCTCATCCCCGTCTCTTCGAGGTTCTTGCGAAAATGGCCGTCGATCAGGCCGACGGTGGGGAAGTTCTGGATGCCCGCGAACCCAAGCTCAATCAACTCCTTGAGAAAATGCGTGCGAAGCAAAAACGGATCGGTGCCGCAGACCCCCGCCAGGACCGGCGTACGCTTCACCGCCGAGAGCACCTCGGGGGCCATCTCCTTGACGATCTGGTTGGCGTTGCCATAGGCGAGCAGACCGGCCAGCGAACCGCAGCCGGCCATCCGGAATCGCCCTGAATTGTAGATGACGATCAGGTCGACCCCGCCCGCCTCCTCCGCCTTCGCCGAAATCCCCGTGCCGGCCCCGGCACCGAGGATCGGCAGGCCGGCGTCGACCTTCTTCCGTAGTTGCTTCACAATTTCCGCACTTGTCAACTTATTCATAATCAATTCGCCAGGGACGGCGGTGTATTCAAGGTCGTCCGCTCTGAAGTACAGCATTCCAGGCGTTCCCAAACTAGAGGCGGGCGTGCGCCTCCCCGTCAATCGACGCAGGGAATCCGCCCCAGCCTCCCGGTGGCTTTGCCGGAAGCGGGTGCTTGAAAAATGGATGGTAGTTTCGCGGAGAAGTCAGAGTCGGGACGGTTGGCCGCCAACGCCCCGCGGCCGATCTGCTTTCATGCAGAACTTGCGCCAACATGTCCAGACCAAACCAAATAATCTGTAAGCAGCTTCCTCACCAAGTCTTTATGTAAACTTGAAGAAACACGAGCATCGGCTAGACACTGTGTATCCACTGTGCCACAGTATCCACCTGAGTACACAGCCCCCACGTTCCGGTGACGTTTCCCGGATACTAAGATGAACAATATTCATAAACTATTCGCGTCACACCGCGGCCAGAGATCGCCGCTGGTTGGGGTGGTTGCGGGGTCGGGGTTGGTCACGAGCGGTGCGCTTGATGCCGGCGCCGACTTGCTGTTCGCGCTCAACTCCGGGTTCTATCGGAGCCAGGGGAGCGGGTCGTTCGCCGCCTTTCTGCCGTACGGGAACGCCAACGACCAGACCGAGGACCTGCTTCGGGAGCATCTCCTCCCGCGCCGCGGTCGGATGCCGGTCATCGCGGGCCTGCTGGTCAACGACCCCACCCATTCGCTCGAGGAGCGGCTGGCCAGGTTGCGGCAACTCGGTGTGGAAGGGGTCGTCAACTGGCCGACCGTCGGTTTCATCGACGGCCATTTTCGCGGAGCGCTGGAGGCCGCGGGGTTGGGGACCGAGGCCGAGATCGGGATGCTCCATCGCGCCAAGGCAATGGGGTTCGCCACCTTCGGGTTCGCCGTGGTCGGCGACGGCTCGGCGTCGAGATTCGCCACGGCCGGCGTCGACGCGATGATCATGGGCCTCGGCCTGACCCACGAGGTCCACGACGTCCAGGAACGACGTGATCATATCCAGCATTCATGCACTCTACTCAATGCCATGCTTGAGGAAGTGCATCAAACCGGCCACGCACCCGTCTGCCTGGCATTCGGCGGGCCGATCACGACGCCCGAGGACCTGGAGCAATTGCTCGCCCATAGCGCCATTGATGGGTTCGCGGGAGGTTCGGTCTTCGAGCGGCTCCCGTTCCAGAGTGCGATCGTCTCCCTGGTCCGCCGGTTCAAGAGCCTCTTGCTCCGCGCAGGCGACGTGGTCCACCCCGCCGGATTCGGCCCTTTGGTCGGCGTTTCCGACCAGATGCTCGAGCTCTACCGACGGGTGGAGCGGGTGGCCCCGTTCGACGTCAGCGTCTACATTCAGGGGGAATCGGGATCAGGTAAGGAACTAGTCGCGACGCAGATTCACCGACTGAGCTTGCGGCGTCATCGTGCGTTCGTCACGGTCAACTGTGGCGCCATCCCCGACAGCCTGTTCGAGTCAGAGCTGTTCGGCCACGAAAAGGGGGCGTTCACCGGTGCCCACCGGCGCAGGCTCGGCAAGTTCGAGCTGGCCCATGGGGGGACGCTCTTCCTCGACGAAGTGGCCGACCTCAGCCCGCATGGCCAGGTGGCATTGCTCCGCGCGATTCAGCAGCGCGAGATCACTCCGGTCGGCGGTGAGCGTCCCAAGTCAGTGGACGTCCGGATCCTGGCCGCGTCCAACCGGCCCTTGTCCCAGCTCATCGACGAAGGGGAGTTCCGCGCAGACCTGTACTACCGCCTGAACGGCGTCACCATCGAACTGCCACCGCTCCGCTCCCGCTTGAAAGACATCCCGTTCTTGGCCGAACACATCCTGGGCCGGCTCAGCGTCCAGTTCAAGCGGATGGTGCTCAGCCTATCCTCCGACTTCTACGCGAAGATCATCGAGCACGACTGGCCAGGCAATGTCCGCGAGCTCGAACATGTGCTCACCCAATCCATCATGCTCGAAGACGGTCCGATCCTCGATGGCAAGCATTTCGAACCCGTCTCGCGCCGATCGAACGAGGCACGCCCACTCCGAGACAATGACCTGGACCTCGATCCGTTGGCCGCCCGCCGGAGGGCCCTCCGCCGCGCCATGCAGCAGGCGGGGGGAAACAAGAGCAGGGCCGCAGAGCTCCTCGGTGTCACCCGCCGGACGCTCTACGCCTGGCTCCGCGAATCCAGCCCCGAAGTCGACCCTTCTCAAAAATCCTGATGCATGCCCTTTCCCACTCACCCAGGCGGCCGGTCGGCCGTGGCGACCGGCTGCGGGGCCACCGGGTCTTCTTGAAGCGGAGGCGGAACAGGAGCGGCGGGGAGTTCGATGGTGAAGCAGCTTCCTTGCCCCAACGCCCCTTGCGCAGAGATGGTGCCGCCGAACGCCGTGACGATCCTTCGAGCCACGGCCAGGCCCAGCCCGACCCCTCGTTGGTCGCGGCGGGCGGCCTCAGGGGCACGGTAGAAGGGCTCGAAGGCCCGGGCCTGCCCTTCGGCAGAGAGCCCATCCCCCTGATCCTTCACGGCGAGCGAGACGAGACCGCCTTGCCGCCCCGTCCGAACAAGGATTGACGTATTCTGAGGACTATATTTGCAGGCGTTGTCGAGCAGGTTGTCGACCGCCTGGGCGAGCAGGAGGGGATGGACCCGCACCCAGAGCGGGCCGGGGCATGATGCTTCCATCCGCAGGTCCGATCCGCGCGCATGGCCAGACCATCCCCCAAGGTGCTCGGGCACCCAGCAGGCCAGGTCGATGACCACCGGTTCCGGGCGCCCGGCTTCTGCCTCGGTCCTCGCCAGGAAGAGCAGGCTCTCGATGATCTGCTGGAGGTGGACCGCCTTGTGGCGAACGATGCCGAGCACGCGGCGGTATTCTTCGGGAGGTCGATCGCGCCGGAGGACGACGTCGACCTGGCCGAGCAGACCGGCCAGAGGGGTGCGCAACTGGTGCGAAGCGTCACCGGTAAACCGCCGCTGCTGCTGGAGCGTCTCGTGCAGGCGATCGAGCAGACCGTTGAACGCCTGCCCCAGATCCTCGAGCTCGTCCCCCGTTTTCGGGACGGGCAAGCGCTCGCGGCGATCCTCCGCGTCGGCGTCGCGCGCGGCCATGGCCATCTCCGTCAAGGGAGCCAGCCCGCGTCGGCAGAGCCTGCGATTGACCGCGGCGGCCACCAGCCAGAGGGCCGTCGACAAGGCGATCAGGGTCAGCCGAAGGCGGTTCAGTGTCGCCTCCGTCGGCCCCAGAGGGGCGTAGGCGACCAGGATCAACGCGGAATGTCTCCCGCGAGCGAGCGCCTCGGGCGAATCCACCGGCTCCTTTCCCTGGAGCGCATCCGAAACGGTCAGCCGCCGCGACTTGACCATCCAGGGGCGGCCGTCACGCCCCGAGAATCGGCCGGCGGTCGGCTCTTCGGGAAGATCGAGCGAGAGGCGGCGGGGGTTGAGGTTGGGCGACCGGTCGATCAATCGCCCCCCTGCGTCGCGGACGACCCAGCGGAGTTGGTCGGCCCCCGCATCCAGGCCCACGCCCAGCACGCGTTCATCCGGTTCCCACTCAACCCCCTCCGGCCCCACCTCGGCGGCGGCCGTCAGAGTCGTCAGAGCCGAGTCGAGCCGCTCGTCGATCAGCCGATAGAGGTGATGGACCGCCAAACCGTCGAGTGTCGCGGAGAAGCCGATCAGGACGATCGCAAGCGCAGCCAGGAACGACATCGAGAGCCGAGAGGCGAGGCTCATGGCATTCCTTCCGGCCCTCGGGGCGATTCGCCGAACAGGTAGCCCCGGCCACGCAAGGTGTGGATCAGCCGGGTGCCATTCTGCGATTCCAGCTTGCGGCGCAGCTCTTTGACATGGACTTCCAGCGTGTTGGAAAGACCGTCAAAGCTCTCATCCCAGACATGATCATAGATCCGCGTTCGCGTCAGGACCTGCCCCGGGTGCCTCAGGAAGTAGACGAGGAGCGCCTGCTCCTTGGGTGTCAGGTCGAGCGCCTTTCCGGCCCGCTCCGCCCGTCCTGCGATCGCATCGACGCGGACGTCGCCGTACTTCAACACGCCCCCCGTTCCGTGCCCACCCCGGCGGACCAAGGCGCGCACTCGGGCCAGCAGTTCCTCGAAGCTGAACGGCTTGCAGAGATAGTCGTCGGCCCCGCCGTCCAGACCGCGGACCCGGTCGGAGACGGCGTCACGCGCCGTCAGGAAGAGGACAGGCGACTCGCCTCCCGACTGGCGGAATCGTTTGAGCAAGACTAGGCCGTCAGGGCCGGGGAGCCACCAGTCAAGGACGATCAAATCCCAGTTCAGGTCCAGGAGCGCCACCCTGGCGGTATCACCGTCCGGGGCGTGTTCGACCAGATACCCCTCTTCGCTCAATCCACGGATCAACGAATCGGCAATTTCGACGTCGTCTTCGACTACCAAGATCCGGGTTTCCATGACGCTGAAACCGCCCTTCCCCCTCCCAGCAAACTGCCCCCTCGTCGCTCAACACGCGAGGGGGCGTTTGGGGAAACTCTTCACCACTTCACCGTTGCGAGCGGGGCAAGCCCCGCCGCTCGGCCCTTTGGCAACGTCGCTTTCAATCACTTGCCCTTGGCGGGCTTCGCTTCTTTCTCATCATCTTCGTCTTCTTCAGTCTTGACAATCTTCCCCTTGGCGTCCAGCACGACTTCCGCCGACCCCACGACAACCTCGTAGCTGACGGAGCCGTCCCCTCCCTTGGTGATTTCTTCCGCCTTCTTGATCTTCACATTGGGATACTTGGCCGCCAAGGTCTTCTTGACCGCCTCGGGGAGCGCATCGGCGGCGATTTCCTTCTCGATCTCCACGATCGTGCCGTCCGGCTTGATCGCCAAATCGACGGAGTGCCCCTCGACCTTCAGCGAGACCTCATAGGTCGTCACGCCATCCTCAACCTCTTTGGCTGCTTCGTCGATCTTCGCCTTGGGAAACTTGGCCTTGGCAGCTTTGAGCACGGCCGCGGGCAGTTTGTCTACGGGGATACTCTCTTCGTCGGCCCCGGCCACCGCACCCAGCACCAGCGAACCAACGAGTCCCGAAAGAGCCGTCCATCGCGCAAATCGAGTCATCATCATCACTCTCCGCTTGTTTGGGACATGGTGAATCGCGCCGAAGGCACATCGAAGTCCCACCGGCGATGACCGATCTTAGCGAGCGGACCTGAAGCCCTGATGAGCGCAGTCTAAATTATTCCTTATCCAGGGAAAGTGGTCTCCGCACCGTAAACCACGGAGATCACAAAAACCAAAGTGAATCTTTGAGCAACCCTGGAGTTCTTCCCCCTTTTCATTCAGGCGAGTCCAAGGATGCCGAGCGCATCCCGCTCGATCATCGCCTCGATCGCCTCTTCATTCAGTTTCGGCAAGCCGGTCCCCTGAGTCATGGCGTTGAGCTTGCGCAGACCGTCGATCGAGGCGTTGACGGTGGTGAAAGGGTAGTCGCTCCCGAAGAGGAGTTTCTCCCAGACGCCGTATTCCTGCACGAGCATCAGGCTCTGGTAAAGCTGAAACGGCCGATAGTGCAAAGCGCTGACGTCGGCGTAGACGTTCGGATGCTTGCGGATGGTGGCGACGCATTCCCCCTCATACGGATGCGAGAGGTGCGCCATGATGATCTTCACATCCGGGAAGCGGATCGCGACGGCGTCGAGGTGGCGGGGGAGCGTACACTCCAGCGGGGCCTGCGCGATGAAGGTCGTACCTGTGTGGAGCAGGACGGGAAGGTTGTGCCGTGTCGCGTAGCGCCAGAGCGGGTCGAGCCGCGGTTCATCGGGTCGGAACCCGGCGTACATCGACAGCAGTTTGATCCCGCGAAGGCCAAGGTCCTGGTGCCCTTGCTCCATCTCCGCTTCCCAGCCCTCCTGGGTGGGGTCGACGGAGAGGAAGCCGATCAGCGTCCTGGGATGGGCGTTGACGTAGCGGGCCACGTACAGGTCGTCGACCCAGAGTCCACTCAGCTTCGCCTTGCCGCCGAAGACGATCGCCTTGGCCCCCGGCAGGGTTGAAGCCTGATAGTCTTCGAACCGGACGGTGAGGTCGACCTCGACGCCCGCTCTCGCCCGGCGTGCCTGGCGGCGAAAGTCGTCGTTGAAGTGGAGCGGGTACTGCCAAGCATGACTGTGAACGTCGACGATCATGAGAGTTTCCCCCGGGCGTCGACGGCGATCGGACGGAGCGATCGACCCTCGAGCCACCGGAATCGGTCTTGCCGATTGACGCACAAGTCGATGTGATTTGAGATCAGACCGATCGTCTCTTGCTCCTTAGTCACATCACATCGAACCGCCGTAGAATCTTGCCGCAAACCTGAGTCCGTCATTAATTCGGATCTCCAATCGAGGCGACCGCCAAAGGCTTCTGTCGGGCTCTTGATGATTATATCAAGCGAGAGGCTTAAAGCCCTATCGATACCACTCGTGATCGGCACACCGATTGCCCTCCAAAGAGGATCCACACAGCGGGCCTGTCCGCGCTCGTCAAGCCTGACGAGCCGGCCCGAGGACGCAAGGCTCGCCTGGTCAACCAGGACTCCGTCATGCGAATAATCGCCGTAATCGCTGCCTTTTCCGTCCCCTTTTTTAGCGGTTGCGCCCAGTGGCGAGGCATCGTGCAGCCTTCGCAGAATCGCGCCAAAGCCCCTCAAAAAGCCCCCGTCGTGCTGAAGCCGCCAAGCCCGAGTTGGCCATGAACGGAAGCCAAGGCCACTCCAAAAGGCAGAGCCATCCCCCAAAATCGACGTCGATCGCTTTTGCTTCCTCAAAGTGACGGCGGAGCATGAAACGAGCGGAGGTCGTGAGCGAGAGGTGAGGGGCGCAGGCCAGGCTCGCCGATTTCCCCGCGAGCGGGGACCGAGGAACCCCGATCGTCTCACCAGGCGGCTGTCAACGCACCGCGAGGTCGGTAAGATTGGAAAGCCTCCGTTCGACCTGACGCCCCTGTTGACCTTGGGAATCTGCAGAAATGAATTGGCCTAGATCCGAGGAACTTCTGGCGGCCAACGCCCAGCTCGTCCCTGGCGGACTCGCGTCGCTCAATCGCAAGGCCGATCCCGTGATCGCGTTCGTCCGCGCCAAGGGGTCGCGACTCTGGGACATCGACGGCCATGAATATATTGACTATCATGCCGGCTTCGCCCCTTACATCCTCGGCCATGGCGACGAAGACCAGAACGCCGCGGTGATCGCAGCGCTGCAGAGCGACCTGTCGAACTACGGGAGCGGGCCGACCTTGGAAGAAGGCGAGCTCGCCCGGCTCTTCCTCAAAGCGGTCCCTCATGCCGAGAAGGTCCAGTTCTTCAACACTGGCTCGGAAGCGACCTCGCAGGCGATCCGCGTAGCCCGCGCCTGGACCGGCCGGTCGCACATCATCAAGATGCAAGGGGGGTATAACGGCCACCACAATGCTGTGGCCACGAACTTGATGAGCACGCGTGAGCAGCTCGGCGGGGTTGCCATCCACGGCGACGCCTATCCGGGCGTCCCGTTCACGGCCGGAATTCCCCCGGTCGAGCAAGCGCTGACTCACTCGGTGCCGTTCAACGACCTGGCGGCCGTGGAGCAAGTCGCCAAGCGTGGTGAGATCGCCGCCTTGATCACCGAGCCGGTGCTCCAGAACATCGGCGTGGTCAAGCCGAAGCCGGGCTACTTGCAAGGGCTCCGCGACCTGGCCGATCGGTACGGCTTCGTCCTGATCTTCGACGAGGTGAAAACAGGGTTCCGCTCCAGCCTCGGCGGCTACCAAGCGGTAGCCGGGGTGACGGCCGACCTCTCCACCTACGGCAAGGCGGTCGCTAACGGCTTCCCGCTGGCCGCGATGGCGGGCAAGTCGGCCTTGCTGGACCTGGCGACGAGCCCCGACCCCGCCAAGCGGGTCTTGATCGCCGGCACCTACAACTGCCACCCCGTGCCGGTGGCCGCGGCAATCGCCTGCCTCAAAAAGCTGATGGACCCCGCGCAACGGGTCTACGACAAGCTCGAAAGACTGGCCCAGCGGCTCGAGGCCGGGCAACGTGACTTGTTCAACCGCTATGGCGTCCCGGCAGTCATCAGTCGCGTCGGCAGCGCCAGTTGCGTCTACTTCTCGACCGTGGAGCCAGCGGACTGGTGGGACATCCTCGACCACCACGACGCGGCATTCGACACCCGCTACCGACGGGCTCTGATCGAGCGCGGCATCTACCACTTCCCGGTCATCGTCAAGCAAGGGAGCATCAGCTTCGCGCACAGCGAGGCCGACATCGATCAAACGCTCGAGGCCACCGAAAGCGCTCTGCGCGCGTTGACCGGTCACCCCAAGACGACCTGATTTCAATCGCGGAAGCGAAAGCGGGCCCAAAGCCCGCTCCTCATGCCGGCGTCGGGACGGCGACGGCCGCCTTGAGCGGGGTGCCGCCGGCCGAGGTCAGGGGCTCCTCGGGGGCGGGAAAGACTTTGGCCAGGATCCGGTCGCGGGCGTCGGCCAGCGTAAAGACGACATGGGTCGCCCCCACGTTCGTCAAGCGCTCGGCGGCGGCCGCGGCTCCCCCCGTCTCGCCCCAACGGCCGACCACGATCGGCAGTGTGGAGAGTTGGGCCCGAAGCCGGCTGACCAGGTAACGCGACTGAGCCAGCCCTTCAGGCGGCACATGCGACAGCACAACGACTTCCGGGTTCCGCTCCGTCACTTGCTCGACGACTTGTAAGGGAGATCCCGCGTCCGCAACGATCTCGAGATGACATCCCAACGGAGCAATCAACTGCGCGAGCATCTTCAAGACAAGGACGTCCGAGGTATCAACCACCGCCAAGCCCATCAGCTCGATGGTCGTGGGGGCGGAAGCCTCCTTAGCGGCGGCGTCCGAAGACTCGCCGGTGGCCGGGGCAGAGGCCATCGACTGTAGAGTTAGCTCCGGCACCCCTTCGAGGTTATCGACGATCTCGCCGATCACCTGCCAGATGAACGCTTGCACCCGCTCCTCGAGATCGTCCCGGACGGCGTCGCGCTCGGCCAACATCAGCGTGGGAACCAAAATTCGGTCGAAGATCTCGGCGCGGGGCCACTTCTTCTGCGCCTCTTCGACGAATTCAACGGCCCCTTGCCGGTCGAGAGAAACGAGCCGCTGATAGAACCGGACATGGGGGTCGAGTTCCGCCTCCTCGCCAAGCATGGTTGCGAAGAAGCGAAGGCCGGGCACGTACTTGCCGATCACCGCCAGGCAGACCGTCAAGGGGGTCGACAGAAGCAGGCCGAGCGTTCCCCAGAGCCAGGTCCAGAACATCGCGGCCACCAGAAGGCCGAGCGCAGAGACCCCGGTCGTCTTGCCGTAGATGATCGGCTCCAGAAAACTGTTCAGCAGCGTCTCGAGCAAAGCGAAGAGAGCGACGACCAGAAGCGGCTCGAACCAGCCCGGGAAGTAGGCGAACGAGAAAACGAGGGGGAGAATAAACGCCACGGCAGGCCCCACGTAGGGGATGAACCGCGTCAAGGCCGCCAGGCATCCCCAGAGCACCGCGTAGGGAACGCCGATCAAGGCCAGACCCACCCCGATCACAAGCCCAAAGGCCGAATTCATCAAGGCGAACGTGGCCAGGTAGCGGCTGATTCGCTGGCCGATCTCCTCCGTCGTCCGGGTCGTCAGGCTCACCTGCCGGTTGCCGAAGAGGCTCACAATACGGTCCCTGAGATCCTCCTGTCCCATCAGGATGAACAGCACCAAGATCAAGACAAAGCTGCCGACTCCGAGGAATTCCAGGTAAGGGCCAGTGGTCGACCGGAGCCGCTCCTGAAACGACGGTTCGGCGACCACGATCACCCTCGGAATCTTGGGGACAGCTTTCTCTGCTGAGGATGTGTCCACATCCACTCCCGAGGCCGTCGGCTTGTCGAGCTTGGCCATGACTCGGTCGGACATCGTCGTCAGCCGCTTGGCCGCAGACTGCCGCCCCGGCTTCATCAGGCTGCTCAGCTTCTTCTCGATGTTCTCCTGGTAGTCAGGCAGCTTATTGGCAAGGGTGGCCAACTGCTCTCCCACAACGTATCCAAGCCCCCCCAGCAGGCCCAACGCCAAAACGACGGTCAAGACGACCGCAGCCGAACGCGGCAACCCGAGCCGCACCAGCCTACGCACCGGAGGCGCCAGGGCGAAACTCAAAAGAATCGACAAGGCCAGAGGCTTGAGCACCTCCGCAGTGAAATACATAAACGCAATGATCGCGAAGATGAGGATCGTGAGCTTGAACGGATCGTTCAAGGTGGACGACTTGCGCGCGTTGGCCATTGGTAAAGTCAGTCCCTTTTTTTTGGATGAGGTGCGTGCAAGGCCGGCGGAACGCGAGCAGAGGTCGCCCTTGTGCTCGCGTTCCTTTTGGCCTCGGGCTCAATCGTGCCGCCCGAGATCCTGCGTCGAGCGGAACGCGATGTGCCCGTCCCCTTGAGCAAGATTCCAGTGCAATCCTCATGCCGACGTCCCCATCTCCCCAAAGGAGCGACGAACGTCTCAGGGGCGCAGCTCATCGCCGAGCCGCCGAATCAGGGTCGCGGTCCGCGCCTCGTTGAGGTGCAGGGGATTGATGACCAGCTTCCCCTTATCCAGCAGGCCGTGCCCCACATAAACCGGCGGCGATCCGTGGCGCAGGCGGCGGCAGACGTCCAGCGCCGGGCGTCCCAAACCCGCCTCATCGAGACTGATTTCCAGCACCGGCAGGCTTTCCCCATCGGCCGGGTCCACGAGCGCGGTGCGCGCGATCCCTTCCAACGCCGCCGCCACCCGCTCGAGATGGCCGCGAAAGGCCGCCAGTTCCCGGTCGTACGCGCCTTCGGTAAAGAGCCGCAAGGCGGTCAGCAACGCGACGATCTGCTCCTTGGAAACCTTCATACCCCGACCGATGCCGTGCCGAGGCAGCCCGGCCAGCCGCGACCGGTCGAACAGGCTGTCCGGCGGTTCCCAGAGGTCGAAGTGGTCATCCATATCGAGCATCTGCAAGGCAGCCGCCCCGACGAGCTCGCGCCGGCCGCAGAGGATGCCCGTCGCCTGCGGACCGCGAATCGCCTTACCGCCGCTGAACGCCACAAGATCGGCCCCGGCCGCGACGATCTCCCGGAGGTTGGCACATGGGGGCAGCTCCCCCGCCGCGTCGACCAGAACACTCAGACCGTGGTCGTGTGCCACGGCGACCACCTCGGCGAGCGACGGCCGCGCATGCGGGCCATAAACGTAGACAATGCCGGCCGTCGACGGCCCGATGGCGCTGGCGTATTCCCAGGCCTCCACTCGCCGAACCCCCGCCCCGGCGATCGGCTCATGAAACCCAACCTCAACCAGCCGGACTCCCGCCGCGCGCACGGCATGGTCATAACCATTGCGCTGCTCGCGTGCGATAATGAACTCATGCGGAAACCCATCGCAATGCGGCAGCCGCTCCATCCGCCCCAGGTCATACCCGGTCAAGATCGCCGCCGCCCCCAACGTCAGCCCCGCCGCCGCCCCCGCCGTGACCAGCCCCGCCTCGGCCCCCGTGGCCTCGGCAATCACCCGCGAAGCCACTCCCTGCAACTGTTCCAGGGGAACCGATTCACCCGCCGCCGCACAGAACGCCTCCAAAACCGAGGGAGACATCGGCGCACCGCCAAGTCGCGTCACCGCCCCCGAGGCATTGATGATCGGCTCGATACCCAACCGCTCGAAAACATCCATCAATCGATCCCCAAATTCAGAGGCCGCCTCAGCGTGGTCATCCCCGCATTATCATGGCAACTCACCCAAGATTTGGCTATTCCGAGTCCAGCAAACAGCACAAATAAACAAAATAATCTTTAAATTTCCAATTAATAACACACCTTCATTCCGTTCAACAGAAAAATCACATGCCAATCAAATCGCAGCGTCCATCAGCCGAAGTGGCTCACATGGAATCTTCACGATTTCCAAGCGGGCTCCCCGCTTCCCTTGAGTAGGCTGATGGTTTGAGGCCGCCACAAATCGGGCGGGAACGACCGTCGATCGGGCTTTCACCATTCGAGACCCATCTTCATGTGGAAACACGCGATTTTTGCCGCAATCGTGACCGTATCCTCGTCGTCCGCACTGGCTGATCCAGAGCGTCGGCCGGGGGTGGTGCGGTTCGCTACGTTTAACGCTTCGCTCAACCGCGATTCGGCGGGCGGGCTGGTCCGCGACCTATCGACGCCGGACAATACGCAGGCGCGCAACGTGGCCGAGATCATTCAGCGCATGGCGCCTGATGTCCTCTTGATCAACGAGTTCGACTACGATCAAGACGGCAAGGCTGCCGATCTCTTTCAGCGAAACTATCTCGCGATCAGCCAGAACGGCGCTCCGGCGATCGATTATCCCCACCGCTACACAGCGGCGGTGAACACCGGGATTCCGAGCGGAGTCGACCTCGATCACGACGGCAAAGTCGTGACCGAGCCCGGTTCACGGGGCTATGGCAACGACTCGTTCGGGTTCGGCCAGTTCCCCGGGCAGTACGGCATGGTGCTCTACACGAAGTTTCCCCTCGAAGACGCGGGAATCCGGCAGTTCGGAAAGGTGCTCTGGAACGCGATGCCCGGAGCGCTGCTGCCTTTGAAGAAGGATGGGACACCTTGGTACTCGTCCGAGGCCATCGCCGTCTTGCGGCTCTCGTCGAAGGACCATTGGGACATCCCCGTCCGGGTGAACGGCCGCACAATTCACGTCCTGGCCAGTCACCCGACCCCGCCCGCGTTTGACGGCCCCGAGGATCGAAACGGCCGGCGCAATCACGACGAGATCCGCCTCTGGGCCGACTATCTCACGGGCGGTGAGAACGCAGCTTATCTCGGGGCGGACGCAAAGCAGGGCAGGCCTGAGGAGTTCGTCATCCTCGGCGATCTGAACTCGGACCCGGTGGACGGGGGAAGCGTGCCAGGGGCGATCGACCTCCTCCTGAAGCACCCGCGCGTGGATGCCCGATTCATCCCGCAGAGTGCTGGCGCGGCCGAAGCGTCTCGCCTTCAAGGCGGCGCGAACCAAGGTCATCACGGTCCCGCCAACCAGGACACGGCCGATTTCGACGACCGGGCGGTCGGCAACCTCCGAGCCGACTACGTCCTCCCCTCGAAAGGCCTGAACGTCGTCGGAGGGGGCGTGTTCTGGCCCAGCCGCGACGAGCCGCTCTCACGACTCGTCGGAATGTCTCCCGTGGCCAGCTCGGACCACCGGCTCGTGTTTCTCGACCTCGACCTGGGCGGAACCGAGGCCAAATAGCCAAGCTCAGCTCAGCGGCCGTTGGTGAACGGGGCGGCGAAGGCCTGGCCTTGAAGCGTGGCCTTCAACTCCCCGATCAGCGGATCGACCGCATAGTCGCCAGGTGCCGAGGCAAAGCGCCCCGGATCGTTACGCGAGTTCGCCTCGGTCACCGGTTTCAACGAAATCGTCTCCGCCGCCCGGTCGGGAAACTCCAGTTTGATAGACACTTCGCCAGGCGGCGGCTCGAGCGCCGACTTCAGGTCCGGCCGGAGGAAGCGAGCGACGAGCATTGGTTTCGAGGATCGCTTGGCAGCCCCCGGCGGGGATTCCAACGCGACTTCGGCAAAACCCTTCTCTTCCGGCAACGGGATCAGAATGCCCCCGTGCGGGCCCACCTCCAGCGCGGAGGCGGGGCCGGACGCCCCAGGTTGGGAGCCCGACCCGCCACAACCGCCGAACGTAACGCATAGCGTTACCACAAACATCATCGTCCGCATCGGCGATCCTTGAGCAAAAACACGCGACCAACACAACATCTCAGACGGAACACGCCACCAATATCGGCTTATTAATAGCTATCCGCACTGAGCACTTCGCCGCCATTGCGACTCCCCAGGCCGCGCCAGACCGGCAGCGCGATGCTGTTCTTGAAAAACTTGACGGAGCCATCGCCCAGCAAGCCGTTAACCCCGCCGGGGTGCGCGCTCCGAGCGGAAATAATGGCATACTCACCGGGCACGTCCGTAATAGCGCTGGCGGCCCCGCAGTCCTGTCCTTGCCAATTTGGCGTACCCATATGATTGTACATCGTGGACGAATACCAGGCGAACGGCCAGCCGTTGGAGTACAACGAACCGAGTGGGAACCGTCCCGAGTCCAGGTGGTTGAACGAATCGGCCTTCGGCTGATACTTCAAGCAATCAAAGTAGAGTTGGTACTCGCCGCTCGCATCTTGGGGCAAGGGACCGCCCGTAAATCGGTTGGGGGACGTGACGATATCGGATTTGGTCGGAGCGGTGGTCGCCTTGTTCAGGCTGCTCCCCTTGCTCCGCTCGGCGAAGACCACGGTGTTGCTCAACCCGTCGGTGAACTGCGCCGTGGCGAAGGCCCGCCCGATCGTGAACGCCCCGTTCCCCGGCATCGAGCGATCATCGTTGCGGTCCCAACTGATCGCGCCCGCCTGTGGCGTGCTTCCGCCGAAGTTGTACCGATAGTTGTTCTCGCTGACACCACCCCCCGTCGTGTTCGGGTCGGACGGGCAGAGGAACGTGCTCTGCGCGAGGGCAAACGCGGTGAAGTTGGGCGAATAGATGGTGGTCCCGGAGCTATACATCTTATCTGTGTTCGTGGTCGCGAAGTTTAACGCGTTGTAGGCAGGGATTTGCTCCAAAGAATTCAAAATTTGCGCGTGAACCGAATAATAGCCAGTCCAGTTGCCGGGACCGGGGACGGCCTTCGTGTAATTCGTGTAGTTCCCTGTGAACTCGACCCCTCCGATCGTGAGGTCGGGCCCCATTCGCCCCGGCGGGAAGGCCGTGTGCGTGCTGAGGTAATTGTGCATAGCCAGGCCGATTTGCTTCAGGTTGTTGGTGCACTGAGCACGCCGGGCCGCTTCCCGGGCCGCCTGCACAGCCGGCAGCAGCAGGGCAATCAGGACGGCGATGATCGCAATCACCACCAGCAGTTCGATCAAAGTAAAGCCAGCGCGGCAGGGCCGAGGTAAGAACCGGTTGCGAGCGAGAGTCATGATTGTCGCCTCGTCGAAGGTCTGCAATCACACCATAACTCTCTATCAGTGTAGACTTGTTTGCAAAGACCTCGTGTAGAACACAAGGCTTAATGAGGAATTTTGAATTTGCTTCAATTCAGTGTCTGAGTGGCGTCTCCGCAAGCAGTCGACCCGATCGACTCAGGGGAAGTGCGTCACGAGCAAGGGCGGAGGCAGGCTGGGCACCCCTGGGAGGGGCGGCAAACGAATGCGTGGATGTCAGGCTGGTCTGGTAACCGCCATCGTCCCGGCCGGACGGGGCTTCGTTGATTCCACGCTTGCGAGGCAGGGGGAGATACTCGTTTGACGATGAGGAAGCGGCTGGCCGAACGCAACATCGAACCTGGGTTCGACTTCTCCGGCCCATACCACGAGACAGACGGCTAGGGACAAAGGAGGGCGCAATCGCGATGATTCGCCCCTCATTTTTGCACAGGCGTCAATTCGCCAAGGTGATCGAGGAGGCGAAGCCATCGGGCTTCACGGCGAGGACCGAGCAGTTCACCCGCTGGAGGATGGTCTCCGCCGTATTGCCGATCAGCAGGCCGGAGATGCCGGTACGAGCAACGGTTCCCATCACGATCAGGTCGATGAGGTCCGTTCTGGCCAACTCGGCAATCACATCCACCGGTTCGCCCTTGACCAGGTGGGTGACACGCCGCCCGGGCTGCGCGGGCAAGCCGGCGACGAGCCGGTCGAGGGCCTTGCGCGCCGCCTCCCTGGAATCGTCCACGTAGGCATCGACCTGGACCTGGGCGAGCCGTCCTTCGCCCCTCAGCATCATCTCACCGGGGGCCGACCAGGCGTGGAGGACGTGAAGCTCGGCCCCCTCGCTTTCCATCAAGGAATCGGCGAGTTTCATGATTTTCAGGTCGAGCGAGGCATCTTTCGGAGCCAGATCCTCGGTGAGGTGGAGCAGATCCGCAGCGTCAGGGGCCGGAGCCGGGTCCACGGCCGCCAGGATCTGAGCGAACGGTCGGTCCCCTTGGGCGGGGTTGAAGAGCCAGACCGCAGTGGGACAATCGCGAAGCAGTTGCATGTCGGCCGGACCAAACAGCACGCCCTGGTTGGGCTCAGCCTCCTTCATCACCAGGTCGTGTCCGTCCCGGAGGACCTCCCGGATCAGTTCGAGGGAAGGGCGGCCCCGGAGGACCTTCGTGGCGATCTCGACGCCGTCCTCCCGGTGGCGCGCAGCCAGCTCTTCAAGGGCTTCGGACTTCTCCAGGACGAGGGCCCGAGTGCTCTCTTCTGCGGACGGGAGAACAAGACGGGTGTACCAGGGGAGGTCCTCCACCACGGCGGCCAGCGTGACCGTGCCCTTGTTCTGCTTCGCCAGCCGGGCGGCCCGCTCCAGCAGAGGTTGCACGGAAGACGCCCCTGAGATCGAGACGAGGATGTTCCGGAAGCGATCCATGTTGAGGTCCCTTCGCAACGATCAGAGAGAGGTCGGGCCTGCCGTCAATCCCCGGAAGTCCGGGTCGTCATCGATCTGACACCCACGGCAATCGCTCAACGCCCCGCCTTCATATTACAATACCCATGAATATTCAGATCCAAAATCCGCAACGACACATCAATCGTATCCGCTCACCACCAGCGAGACAACCGCCCCGAGACCGGCCTTGAACAACCGGTTGCCCCGCCAGGCCATCGATCAGAAATAACTCAGCCAGGGGTCGCGGCGACGCCTCTTCACATCGGCAAACCAGCGGCAGGGGAGGTAAAGGATCGCGATGGCGATGATCCAGCACAGGAAGACGGTCCCCAGGCTGTTGTTATATGCTTCGGGCGACTGGAAGGGAGGGAACTGAAAGAGCCAACCGACCGGTTGCCGCCTCAGTGCGGCAACCGCCACGCCGAGCCCATGGGCGATGGGCCATTGCAGCAGGTAGAAGAACAAGGGGACCCGCCCGAACGTCGCCAGGGGACCCGCCAGGAAACCCGGAAGGCGGTCGAGCCAGGCCAGAGCCAAGATCGCCGGCCCCAGGGTCATCAGCAAGTAGAGCAGCGACGGCGGGTACTTCTGACACGTCAAAAACGACAACAAAGTCAGGAGCGGGGTGGCCTGGACCGACCAGGGGCGAGGGTCGCCGTAGACGTTCAACGCCCGGAGGCCCACGAATCCCAGCGTGAGGCCGGCCCCTAATGCCACGAGAAGCGTTTGCCGCCGAGCGGACGGGAGCAAGAGCCAGGGGCCAAATGCGTAGCCAACCGCCATGACGCCAATCCAGGGGATCAGCGGATACCCTTCCAGGATGCCGATCCCCCCGGGCAACTGCAGAAAGCCCGGCTGGTGGAGCAGCCTCCAAAGGAGCGACCCGAGGCCCGAACCCTCGACACGGACGCCGTCGAACAGGTTATGACACGCGATCAGGACGACCCCGATCGCTCCCACCGCGACTCTGGGCAGGTGGATCAAACCCGCCAGCGCGATCATCGACCAGCCGATCGCCCAGAGGATCAGCGCCAGGATCACCTTGGGCATGGTAAAGGTGAAGCAAATGCTGACCAACGTCTGCTCGAGCACGATCAGCCAGAGCCCCCGCGTGACCAGGAACAGAGAGAGTTGCCTCCTGGTTTTGCCTTGCGTCCCCGCGAGGAAGGCCGAAGCCCCGGCGAGGAAGATGAAGGTCGGGGCACAGAAGTGGGTCACCCACCTCGTGAAGAAGAGGACCGGAGTGGTCGTCGCCAGGTTGGTCGGATCGACCAGGGCGTTCATCAGGTAGTCGCGGACGTGGTCGAGAACCATCAGGACCATGACCGTTCCCCGGAGCAGGTCGACGGAAGCCAGGCGGCTCGCCGTCCCTACTCCTCGGTCGTCCCCAACCCGGGGAGTGATCGAATCGTCCGGTCCCGCATCAATTGCGAGTCGATCCATAACCGAGGCTCCGAGAAAAGAACCACCATCTCGCCCCGGCTCGCATCGTCAATCCGAAGTCTTGGGCACTTCTCCACGTAATGGGTCGAGCAGGGTGACGGCCATCCTACAGCAATCGAATCCTCCTGGTCTACCAACCCAAACGGCGTCTGGCGACAAAAACAAGAAGACGCCCCCTGGAACAATCGGATGCGCGTTCTCATCTTGTTCTTCAGCGTGCAGAAGCTGCCCTGGCATAAAATGTTTCCATGCACACCTTGAAGCATCCATTCGGCAAGCGTGTCGGCCAGCCATTGAGGGCCGGAGGCCGACATGTTATACAGCAATGCATCCTTTGCATAAAATCTGACGAGCTCGGGTCGTCGAGTCGGGGTCCTCCCCATGGTGAGCACCGGTTCGTTCGAATCATTCATGACGAAGGTCCGCGCCGGCGACGAGAACGCCGCCCGGGATCTGGTCCGACATTATGAAGGGGTGATCCGCCGCGAGGTGAGACTGCGGCTCGAGGACCGGAGGCTGCTCCGCCTGTTCGACTCGATGGATATCTCGCAGTCGGTGCTGACCAGCTTCTTTGCGCGGGCGAGCTCGGGCCAGTTCGCGCTGGAGACTCCGGAGCAGCTCGTCGGACTCTTGATCGGCATGACGCGGAACAAGCTGGCGTTTCAGGTCCGGCGGCAGCGGGCCCGCCGCCGCGACAACCGACTGGTCGCGAAGACGCCGGTCGAGGATCTGAGCGTGGAGAGCACCTCGCCGGGGCCGAGTCAGCTTGCGTCCGACCACGACCTGATCGACGCCGTGCGACACCGCCTCAAGGATGAAGAATTATTGATCGTCGACCTCCGGGCCGAGGGGCTCGAGTGGTCGGAGATCGCGCAGCGGCTAGGCGGCTCAGCGCAGGCGAGGCGGATGCAGCTCGCGCGGGCCGTGCTCCGCGTCACGAAGGCCCTGAACCTGGACGACGACCGCCGTGCCTGAGATCGATCCCCACTCCCTGCCTCGCACGACGGAGACCCGGAGCCCGGTCCGTCGCTGGGTGAAGCTCTGGCGAGCGGGAGAGCGGCCGGACGTCGTCGCCTTCCTGTCCGGCGAAGGGGACATCGGGCCAAGCGAGGTCGCCGCCGTGCTCCGGGCCGACCAGAGGCTGCGTTGGCGATCAAGGTCAGACGAGCGGCGGTCGGCGGAGTGGTATTTCGAGCGATTCCCGGCGGTCGCCGCCGACCCCGACCTTGCGCTCGACCTTGTCCACGGCGAGTTCCTGCTCCGCGAGGAGGCGGGGGAACCACCCGACCTGGCTGACTTCCTGATGCGGTTCCCCCAGTTCGCGGAAACGATCAAGCTGCAAGTCGCCTTCCATCACGCCCTCGACGCCGCAGGGGGCCGTGACGAACCGGCCGAGGCAATACCGGACCGCGCGGGTTACCCGCATGTGCCGGGCTACGAGATCCTTCGCGAGATCGGCGTCGGCGGCATGGGGGTCGTCTATCTTGCAGCGCAGGTGGGGCTCAAGCGGCGGGTCGCCTTGAAGATGATCCGGACGATCGGGCGCATCGACCCGGAACAGCTCGACCGGTTCCACCGGGAGGCCGAGGCCGCCGCCTGTTTGCACCACCCCAATATCGTGGAAATCCATGAGATCGGCGAGGCGGACGGGTCCCCCTA
Source organism: Singulisphaera acidiphila DSM 18658 (assembly GCF_000242455.2). Classification (GTDB taxonomy): domain Bacteria; phylum Planctomycetota; class Planctomycetia; order Isosphaerales; family Isosphaeraceae; genus Singulisphaera; species Singulisphaera acidiphila. The sequence goes on along the minus strand of NC_019892.1, from coordinate 547,682 downwards.
CCTGTCGCTGGAAGTGGTCGAAGGGGAGGACCTGGCCCGGCGGCTGGCGGCGGGCCCTGTGCCGGTCCAGCAGGCTGCGAGGATCACGGAGGTGCTGGCCAGGGCGATGGACTACGCCCACGATCGCGGTGTCGTCCATCGCGACTTGAAGCCGGCGAACATCCTGCTCACGCCCGAGGGGTCACTCAAGATCGCCGACTTCGGCCTGGCGAAGTTGCTCGGCAGGGAGTCGGGGCAGACCCAGAGCGGCACGATCCTCGGCTCTCCCTGCTATATGTCGCCCGAGCAGGCGTCGGGGCGGGCGCGCGACGTGGGGCCGGCCAGCGACGTCTACTCGCTGGGCGCGATCCTGTACGAGATGCTCACGGGGTCGCCGCCGTTCCAATCGGCCACCCCGCTCACCACGCTCGCCAGGCTGCTGAACGAGGAGCCGGTCCGGCCAGGGCGGGTCAGCCCGAAGGTGCCCCGCGACCTGGAAACGATCTGCCTGAAGTGCCTGGAGAAGGCGACCCGCAAGCGTTACGCCTCGGCCGGGGAGCTGGCCGACGACCTCGGCCGGTTCCTCAACTTCGAGTCGGTCCGGGCGCGGCGGGCCGCAGCGGCGGAGCGGGTCTGGCGCTGGTGCCGGCGGAAGACTTCGCTGGCGGTCGCGGTCGGCCTGGCGATCGTCGGGATCGTGGCGGCGATCGTGCTCTCGGTGAGCCTGGCAGTGTACCAGTACCAGGCCGCGTCACGGATCGGCAAGGCGCTGCGAGAGGTCCGGTCGAGCCAGCGGCAGGTCGACCAGCTCGCAGCCCACCTGGCTTATGAGAACGGCCAGCGGCTCTGCCAGCAAGGGGACGTGGGGCAGGGGATGCTCTGGCTGGTGCGCGGGCTCAAGGCCGCCGACCGGGCCCGCGACGCGGCCCTGGAGCGGGCCCTCCGTCTGAACCTGACGGCCTGGAAGCCACGGCTCAACCCGCTGCAGGTCCGGGTCGAGCACCCCGGCGAGGTCCAGGCCGTCGCATACCGGCCCGACGGCCGCGTCGTGACCACGGCCGGCGACGACGGCACCGTGCGATTCTGGGACGCCCAGTCGGGCGCTCCGGTCGGCCGCCCGCTCCACCACAAAGGGAGGGTCGGCGCCCTGGCGTTCGGTCCCGAGGGGCGGACCCTACTCACCGGCTGCGACGACTTCACCGCGCAGCTCTGGGACCTCGACACCTACGAGCCGGCCGGCCCTCCCCTGCGCCACGACAGCATCATCTACGGGGTGGCGCTCAGCCCCGACGGCCGCACCGCCCTGACCGGGAGTTTCGACATGACGGCCCGGCTCTGGGACGCACAGACAGGTGCCCCGGTCGGCCTGCCGATGCGGCACGGCAACTACGTCTCCTCGGTGGCGTTCAGCCCCGACGGCCTCGCCGTGCTGACCGGTAGCCGGGACAAGACGGCCCAGCTCTGGGACGCCGCCACAGGCTCCTCCTTGGGTAAGCCGATGGTGCATCAGGACTGGGTTTCCTCGGTGGCGTTCAGCCCCGACGGCCGCACCGTCTTGACAGGCTGCTTCGACCAGACTGCCCAGCTCTGGGACCGTGCCACCGGCCACCGCGTGGGGAAGCCCTTGATGCATCAGCACTGCGTCAACGCCGTGGCGTTCAGCCCCGACGGCACCAAGCTGGTGGCCGGCTGCATCGACGGCACCGCCTGGCTCTGGGACGCCTCGGCCGGGGAGTCGGTCGGGACCATCCTGCGGCACCGGCACACAGTCTCCTCCGTCGCGTTCCACCCCGACGGCCGCACCGTGCTCACCGGGGGCTTCGACCGCACGGCCCTCGTCTGGGAAGTCGCGCCTCCAACGGGTCTCGACTTCCGTCACGACGGATTTGTCCGGGCCGTGATCTTCAGCCCCGACGGCCGGAAGATCCTGTCCGCCAGCCAGGACAAGACCGCGCGGCTCTGGGACGCACAGACAGGCGCGCCCGTCGGAGCCCCCATGCCGCACGGCGATACGGTCGAGGCCGTCGCCTTCAGCCCCGACGGCCGATACGCCCTGACCGGAAGCTACGACGGCACCGCCAGGCTCTGGGATTCCAAGAGCGGAGCCCCGGCCGGCCCGCCGCTCCGTCACCAAGACCGCGTGACCGCCGTCGCCTTCCACCCCGACGGCCGCACCGTGCTCACCGGCAGCGACGACGGCACCGCCAGGCTCTGGGCGACTTCAACCGGGCAAGCCCTTGGCGACCCCCTCCGCCACAGCCGCCCCGTGCTCGCCGTCGCCTTCAGCCCCGACGGCCGGCGTGCGGTCACCGGGAGCCTCGACGAGACGGCCAGAGTCTGGGACGCCACGACCGGCGCGCCGGCCGGCCAACCCCTCATTCACCAGGGACCCGTCCGAGCCGCCACGTTCAGTCCCGACGGCCGCACCGTGCTCACCGGCAGCGACGACATGACGGCCCGACTCTGGGACGCCACCACAGGGACCGAGGTCGTCGCCCCCCTCAAGCACCAAGGCCCCGTCTCACTCGCCTCCTTCAGTCGCGACGGCCGCACCGTGATCACGGGCGGATGGGACCGAGTGGCCCGACTCTGGGACGCCAGGACGGGCCTGCCGGAAGCCCCTCCGCTCCGCCACGACGGCCGGCTCCGGACCCTGGCCATCAGCCCCAACGGGCAAACCGTGCTGACGGGGAGTTACGACCGGTCGGCCCAGCTCTGGGATAAAGTCACGGGCCTGGCCGTCGGTCCCGCCGTTCGCCACCAGAGCCAGGTCTGGTTCGTCGCGTTCAGCCCCGACGGCCTGTTCGCCCTCTCCGGCGGCCGAGAGCACGCCGCCCGCCTCTGGAGCCTCCCCTGGGTGATGGGCGGTCGCGTCGCACGGGTCGAACTCACCGTCCAGGCCGCCACCGGCATGGCCCTCGACGACGACGGCTCCCTCCAAATCCTCGACCTCAAGGCATGGAACGACTGCCGCTCCCAACTCCTCCAGCCTTGAACAGTGAGCAAAGGCGCGGCCAAAGCTTCACTTCGCCTCTGTCGGCCTGGAGAACTCGGGGAGCCACACAGTTTCGAGTACGGAACCGCATGGCCCCCGAAATCGAGAACGCTTGGCAACAGTTCAGATCCCACAACGAAACGTTAGAAGGCGTCGCTGGAAACGATCTCGCCACCGGCGCGTGACCCGAGCGCCCAGATAATGTTCATGTTGGTACTATCTTTGAGAAACCGAACCGATCCGTCCGCAAACGCGACGTTCCCCCCGCCAGAGTGAAAGCTGCTCATCCCATAGATCCCCGCCGCGTCGCCAATCGAGCCGTCGTAGCCGGCCGACGTGCAGTTGGGATACTTCGGGTTGGGGGGGAGCAGCGTGTTGCCGAGACCGAACCCGGCCTCGCTGGCGTACCAGTTGTCGCCGAGGTTGCTCTTGTTCTTGATCGTGCCGATTGTCCCCATCGCAGCGCCCGCACACATGGGGAACCACGGTGGAATCAGCAACGCGCCGGCGGGGATCTGGGTCTTGGCGTCCCACCATGTGTTCACGCCCGGCGGGCCGGTGCCGATGTTGATGACATCCTGAATCGAGAGTTTATTGATATTACCGTCGCCCATCCGCCACTCGCCGAACGCGATGGTGTTGCTCGTCCCATCCTGGATCGAGGCGACCGTGACCGCCGACCCACCGTTGCCGCCGTCGCAGGCGAAGAGGCCGACGACGATCTCGTCGGGGGCTCCGCTCCGCGCGTAGGGCATGAGTTGGGGACCCATCGAGGCAAAATAGTTGTTGCCGGGAAGGAGGTTATTGTTGATGTTGCCCTTGTTCCAGTTCGTCCCGACGGGCAGGGGCGACGAGGGGCAGAGGAACGAGTTGATCCGCGTCGTACAGACCGTCCAGTTGACGTACGCGCCGCTGGCCATGTCCTCGTTGACCGTCATGAAGTTGATCGTGTTGTAAACCGCGCCTTGCTCCATGTTCGCCAGGAGCATCGACTGCGGGCTCCACGAACCCCAGGCCCCGGCAAGCGTCTTGTCGCTGACCTTGCGCGCCACGTAACCGCCGGGACAGGCCCCAAACGTCGACAGGTAGTTATGCAGCGCCAGGCCAAGCTGCTTCATATTGTTCGTGCACTGAGAACGACGGGCCGCCTCTCGAGCCGCCTGCACCGCAGGCAAGAGCAAGGCGATGAGCACGGCGATGATCGCGATCACCACCAACAGTTCGATCAGCGTGAATCCACCGGACCTGCGCCGCGACGGCCGCTCATCTTGCGAAGAAAATTCCATATGAGTGCTCGATTCATCATTAAAAGAGAGGGGAATTACCGGACGGATCGGCCGTGAAGGCCGCTAATCCTGCTTGGGCCGGCCCGACACGGGATCGAGCTTCAGGCCCGCCGTGATGTTTTTGGGCATCCCCTTGGGCCGGCCCCTCGACAGGTCGGCCTCCGGGGTGATTTTCACCTGGGGGACGTCGGCCGCGACCGTGGGCCCGTCGTCCCCGCAACCGGCGACGAGAAAAATGATGACGGAAAACAACCCAAGATTTGAGTGTCTGGACACGGGACCTCCTTGAACCGATGGGGGGGTCGGAACTCTGTCGGCGCAGCCCGTCCCGCCGGGTCAGGGAAAGTTGACGTCGCGCAGACGACGACATCGCCCGACATTGCGGCCGCCCCGTTTGCGTTCACACCCGGATTTCGTTGCTTTGTCAGAAAGAAAGGCAAAAAAACGACCCGCCTGCTGATAATATTGCGGTTCCCGGACGGATCGCACAAAAGGCAACGAAGAATTCTTCCCGCCCCCCAACCCAGGCAACGCCGAGCGCCGAGAACCATGGTTCCTTCGCCTGAGAACACCCGACCAATGCGGGCGTCCTCTCTGGCAGGCCGCCTCGATCCGACAAGCCTGTCACAGGCCCGAACAGACAGCCCACGGACACGGCGATTTTTCCATTAAAACACAAACATGAAAACATTCAACAAATTCATCCACAAGGGCTTTCATCAAACCACGAATACTACTCGACAGCTTTGCGCGATAGCGTCGGCGATCGAACAGGCCGGCCCGCGTTTTGAGAACGCACGTAACGGCAGAGGTAAGGCCTTGGCAATCTCCGCGCGGGCACGGCTATAATCAGGATCGATCCAAAGGGACTGACGTCGAGGACCACTCCGAACGGAAGGGATCCATGAGCGTGCCAGCCGGAGAATCAGAAGTGCCCCAGGCTCGGCTTCAGCGGCGAGATCGGGGCGACCTGCCCCTGAAGCTCCCCCTCCTCCTTCTGATCGCCTTCTCTCTGGCGGGCTCGACGCCGGTAAACGCGGTGAGCCTGATCGAGGCGGAAAAGCTCTTCCGCACCGGACGCTACGACGAGTGCGCCAAGGTCGCCACGAAAGAGATCGAGACCGGCGCCTGGGGCGAACACTGGACTCGCCTCCTGATCGAGGCGGAGCTGGCGCAAGGGAAATACAAAGCGGCCCTGACCTCGTTCGAGCAGGCCAAACAGCGCTATCCCGGAAGTGGTGTGCTGCACCTGCTCGGCCGCGACGTCTATCGCGCAAACGGCCGCGTCGACGACGCTGCAGGCGAGATGAAGACGATCGAGGCCCTGGTCGTGAATGTCCCCCAGCGCTTCGCCACGCCGGAGGGACGCCTCGTGCTCGGGCGATTCTTCCTGCTCCGAGGCGCCGATGCCCGCAAGGTGCTCGACCAGTTCTACGACGTCGTCACAAAGCAGCACCCCGACGACGCCGACGGCTTCTACGCCACGGCTGAATTGGCCCTGGAGAAGCAGGACGCCGCCCTGGCGGCCCAGACGCTTCAGAAAGCCCCCAAGGACGCCGCCGAGGATCCGCGATACCACTACCTCCTCGCCCGCGCCTTTACCGACGACGACCGCGCCCGGTCCGACAAGGCACTGGCCGAGGCCCTCAAAATCAACCCGCACCATGTGGACAGCCTCCTGCTGAAGGCCGACCACCTGATCGACGGCGAGCGGTACGGCGAGGCCGAAGACACGCTCAAGCAGGCGTTCGCGGTCAACTCCGAAGAGCCCCGCGCCTGGGCCTACCAGGCGGTGCTGGCGCACCTGCGAAACGACCGCGCCGGCGAAGCGTTCGCGCGACAGGCCGCGCTGTCGCGCTGGGCGACGAACCCCGAGGTCGACCATTTAATCGGCCGCGAGCTCTCGGAAAAGTACCGGTTCGCCGAGGGGTCCACCTATCAGAGAGAGGCGCTCAAGCTCGACCCCGAGAACCTGCCCGTCAAGATCCAGCTCTGCCAGGACCTGCTCCGGCTCGGCGAGGAAGAGGAAGGCTGGAAGCTCGCCGACGAAATTTTCGCCAAGGACGGCTACAACGTGGTCGCCTACAACCTGACCACGCTCCGCGATCGCCTGGCCGGGTTTCGAACTCTTGAGGATGCCGGGTTCGTGGTGCGCATGGAGGCACGCGAGGCTGACCTTTATGGCAGCCAGGTGCTCGCCCTCCTCCGACGCGCGAAAGAAACGCTCGGGAAACGCTACGGGGTGACGCTCAAAGAGCCGGTGATCGTCGAGATTTTCCCGCAGCGCAAAGAGTTCGCCGTACGGACGTTCGGCCTCCCGGGGGCGGACGGCCTGCTCGGGGTCTGCTTCGGCCGCGTGATCACGGCCAACAGCCCGGCCTCCCAGGGAGAGACGCCTTCGAACTGGGAGTCCGTCCTCTGGCACGAATTCTGCCATGTCATCACCCTGAGCAAGACGCATAACAAGATGCCCCGCTGGCTCAGCGAGGGAATCTCGGTGCACGAGGAAGGGCGGGAAAACCCCAGTTGGGCCGAGGCGTTCAACCCTCGGTTCCGCGCCATGATCCTGGACGACACCCAGTTCACCCCGCTGAGCCGGCTCAGCTCCGCGTTCCTCGCCCCCAAGTCGGCGGTCCACCTCCAGTTCGCCTACTTCGAATCGGCGCTTGCGGTGGAGTTCTTCGAACAACGGTTCGGCCACGACGCCTTGAACGGCGTGCTCGACGACCTCGGATCGGGGATGTTAATCAACGAGACCCTGCCGAGTCGGACAAAAACGTCGCTAGATCAATTAGATCGCGATTTCACGGAGTTTGCCCATCGAAAGGCCAAGAACATCGCCCCTGAGCTGACCTGGGAAGAGCCGGAACTCCCGCCTGACGCCAATGCGGCAGCACTCACAACCTGGCTCGAAACCCACCCCAAGAGTTTTTGGGGACGGAAGCGGCTGGGGGCCCAACTCGTGGCCGAAGAGAAATGGGGACAAGCCAAGGACGTTCTGGAACAGCTCAAGGGACTTTACCCGGAATACGTCGGGGCGGAGAACGCCTACGTGCTGCTCGCCAAGGTCTTCAAAGAAACGTCGGACCCGACCGCCGAACGCAAGGTTCTTGAAGAACTGGCGGCGCGGGTCGGCAACGCCGGCCCGGCCTACGAACGATTGATGACGATGGACGAGGCGGATCAGAACTGGAAGTCCCTGGCCCAGAACGCCCGGCATCTGCTAGCGATCAATCCGCTGATCCCAGGGCCCCACCGCAAGCTCGCCCTCGCGGCCGAACATCTGGGAGAACGCGCGGAGGCGGTGACGGCCTATCGCGCCCTGGCCATGCTCGACACCACCGACCCGGCCGAGGTCCACTACCGCCTGGCGAAGCTGCTCCACGAAGACGGAAAGCGGGCCGAGGCCCGCCGCGAAGTGCTCATGGCCCTGGAGGACGCGCCCCGCTTCCTCGATGCTCACCGGCTCTTGCTCGAACTGGTCGAGCCTCCAGTCAACGCCCAACCCAATCGCTAAATGACGGTCGCCCTTTCAGGGCTGCAAAAATCTTCATTTGAACGTTTTTCGATTCCAGGGGCTTGCGCCCCTGGCTATGAACGGTCGCCCCTTTGGGGCTACAAAATGCAAACGATTCCCGGGGTTTACGCCTTTTCGCGATGAACGGTCGCCCCTCTCAAAAGGGGCTACAAAATGCAAACGATTCCCGGGGTTTACGCCTTTTCGCGATGAACGGTCGCCCCCTCTCAAAGGGGCTACGAAATGCAAACAGGACCGGACGAGTCCCCTCCCGATAAAAAAAAGGCCCAGATTCCATGACCCGACGACGCCTGATCCTGGTCGCGCTTCCTTGCCTGCTGGCGATCGTCACGGGCGTCTGCCTGGGTCAGCCGCGGTTCGGGCGCGGGCCGAGGACGAGGCCCGGGATCATTCCTGACGATCGCGCGGGAGTGCCCGACTGGAAGGTGGACGAACGGTTCAAGAACGACGTCTTCACCTTCGTGCGAGTCGAGTACGACACGAACTATGGCGGTGGCTTTGGAGGGCGACGCGGTTGGGGAAGAGGAAGGGGAGGCAGTTGGATGACCGACTGGCCCGATAGCGACCTGAACTTCTCGTTCCGGCTTCAGCAACTGACAGCGCTGAAGGTCAACCCCGAGCCGATCTCGTTGCGGCTGACCGACGAGCGTTTGTTCGACTATCCCTTCCTCTACATGATCGAACCAGGCTTCCTCTACTTCTCCGAAGAGGAAGTCGTGGCCCTGCGCCGCTACCTGCTCAACGGCGGCTTTTTGATGGTCGACGACTTCTGGGGCGACTCCGCCTGGGAGCGCGTCGCCGAGCAGTTCAAACGCGTCTTTCCTGACCGGGAGCCGACGGAGATCTCCATCGACCACGAGATCTTCCATTGCGTCTACCGGCTCAAGGAAAAACCGCAAGTCCCGAGCATTCACTCCTGGCAAGGCCCGGGTTCCACCGTAACCTGGGAAGAGCACAATGACGGCGACTCGCGAACCGTCCATTACAAGCAGCTCATCGACGACAAAGGGCGGATGATGGCGATCTTCTGCCACAACACCGACCTGGGAGACGGCTGGGAGCGCGAAGGCATGGACTCGGGCTATTTCCACGAGTTCTCGGAAAAGAAGTCGTACCCGATGGGGATCAACATCGTGACCTACGCCATGACGCACTGAATCGCGGACGAGCCACAAAAGGCGTCCGCCGGCGCGGCACGGGGTCGAGTCGAAAGGAGCGATCGTGACGGTAGACGTCGATGCCTATGAGGGAGAACAACTGGTCGTCGAGGCGATCCACGAGAGCCGCGTCCGGATCGAGCGCGAGCTCGGCAAGGTGATCGTCGGCCAGCGGGAAGCGACGCATCAGCTCCTGATCAGCCTGTTCGCCGGCGGCCACTGCTTGATTACCGGGGCGCCCGGACTGGCGAAAACACTCCTGGTCCGCACCATTGCTCAAGTCTTTGACTTGCGGTTTCAACGGATCCAGTTCACTCCCGACCTGATGCCGGCGGATATCACCGGCACCGAGATTCTCGAGGAGACGGGCGAGGGACACCGGCGATTACAGTTCGTCAAAGGACCGATCTTCGCCAACGTCATCCTCGCCGACGAGATCAACCGGACGCCTCCGAAAACCCAGGCCGCGCTTCTGGAAGCGATGCAGGAGCACCAGGTCACGGCAGCCGGGGTCCGCTACCCGCTCGAAGAACCGTTCTTCGTCCTGGCCACGCAGAACCCGATCGAGATGGAAGGGACCTATCCGCTCCCCGAGGCCCAGCTCGACCGGTTCATGTTCAACGTGATCGTCGACTATCTGCCCGAGGATGATGAAGTCGCTGTCGTTCAGCAAACGACCTCGCGCAAGACCGAACCGCTCAAACCTTTGTTCGACGGCCACGACGTGCTCCGGTTCCACGAGGTGGTTCGCAAGGTCCCGATCGCCGAGGACCTGGTCCGCCACGCCGTCCGGATCGCCTCGGCGACCCGGCCAGGGCCGCAAGCCCCCGACTTCATCAATAGCTGGGTGAGCTGGGGCGCAGGGCTCCGGGCCGCGCAGTCGCTGGTGCTCGGGGCCAAGGCACGGGCCTTGCTCGAGGGCCGATTCCACGTCACGCCCGACGACATCCGCGCGCTCGTCCACCCCACCTTGCGTCACCGCATCCTGCTCGGGTATCGGGCCGAGGCCGACGGCGTGGCCGTCGACGCCGTGATCGACCGTTTGTTGGAACATATCAAGAGGCCACACGACTGATGCCCCCCTTGGACCGTCCCGACCCACGGCCTCCCGGATCCACCTCGAATCGACGCGGAGACCCCGCGCGGCCGGGCGAGGCCCTGATCGATCCGGCGACCTTGATGCGCATCAAGAGCCTGCAGATCCGGGCCAAGGTCACGGTCGAGGGGTTCATCAAGGGGATCCACCGCAGCCCCTACCACGGGTTCTCGGTCGAGTTCAGCGAGTATCGCGAGTACAGCCCGGGAGACGACCCGCGCTACCTCGACTGGCGGCTGTTCGCACGCTCGGACCGCTACTATGTGAAGCGGTTCGAGGACGAGACGAACCTGCGCTGCTACCTCGTGCTCGACACGAGCCGGTCGATGAGCTACAGCTCCGGCAGCTACAGCAAGAGCGACTACGCACGCACGGCGGCGGCCACGATCGCCTACTTCCTCTCGATGCAGCGCGACGCGGTCGGCCTGCTCACCTTCGAGGACAAGATCACCGAGTACCTCCCCGCCCGGCACCGCCCAGGGCACCTCCGCCGGATCATGGCCACGCTCGACCGCGAGCCCACGGGACGCGCGACCAACCTCGCCGAGCCGCTCGAGCAGATCGCCGCGACGGTGCGGAAGCGCGGCCTGATCGTTTTGCTTTCCGACCTGCTGGCCCCGACCGAGACGCTCAAGACAAGGCTGGGCTACCTCCGGTCGCGAGGGCACGACGTCGTCGTCCTGCGGGTCCTCGACCCGGCGGAAGTGCAGTTCAACTTCACAACGCCGGCGATGTACCACGACGTCGAGTCGGGGCGTGAGCTCTATATCGACCCGGACCAGGCCCGCGCCGAGTACCTCCGGAAGTTCAACGCCCACGCCGCCGAGATCGAGCGGGCCTGTGTCGACCTCGGAATTGAATATGAGCGGGTGACGACCGACATGCCCCTGGAGCTCGTGCTCTTCGACCTCCTCAAGGCAAGGATCCGCCGGGGTCGCCGGCCTGGCCGACGCAATGCGCCGGGGCGGGGAGGCGCTCGATGAGCTTCCTCACCCCCTTATATGCTCTTGGACTACTCGCTCTCGCCGCCCCGATCCTCTTCCACCTGATCCAGCGCAAGCCTCGGGGCGAGGTGCCGTTCAGTTCCCTGATGTTCCTGACCCCGACGCCCCCCCGCCTGACCCGACGGAGCCGGCTCGACAATTTGCTCCTGCTCCTGCTCAGGGCGGCGGCCCTCACCTTGCTCGCCCTCGCGTTCGCGCGGCCCTTCTTGCGGCAAGCGGCCAACCTGGACTACGGCAACGTCGCGCGGCGCCGGGTCGCGGTGGTCATCGACACCAGCGCCAGCATGCGTCGCGGCGACCTCTGGCCCAAAGCGAAGAAGCTCGCCGAAGAGGCGATCGCCGCCTGCCGCCCGGCTGATCAACTGGCCCTCTTCGCCTTCGATGGAGCGTCGCGACCGCTGCTGAGCTTCCACGAGTCGGCCACGCTCGACCCGAGCCGGCGGCAGGCCGTCGCAACGGCCCTGGTCGAACGGCTCGAGCCGACCTGGGGGGGGACCCAACTGGGGCAGGCCCTCATCGATGCCGTCGCCGCGATTGAAGACGTGGCGGATACGAGCGAGAAGGCCGGGCGAATGCCGCGCCGGATCGTTCTGATCAGCGACCTTCAGCAGGGGAGCCGGCTCGAAGCGCTCGGCGGATTCGAGTGGCCCTCGGACGTGGAGCTCGACCTCAAAACAGTCACCGACCTGGGCTCGAACGCCAGCCTGCACGCCCTGGCCGACGGAATCGAGACCGAGCACTCGAAGAACGCACCAGGCCGGCGCGTGGGGGTGACCAACGAGCCCGGATCCACCCGCGAGAAGTTCCAGGTCGTCCGGGTCGATGAAAAAGGGAGCGAGACGGGGCCGCCGATCGACGTTTACGTCCCGCCCGGAGAGAGCCGCGTCGTCCGTCTGCCGAAGCCGCAAGGAGAAAGTGCTCCCGGGACACTCCGACTCAAGGGGGACACGCACCCGTTCGACAACACGCTCTACTCGGCCGACGAGCACCGGGAGGAGGCGACCGTCCTCTACGTCGGGAAAGACGAACCCGATGACCCCGCCGGCCTCCTCTACTACCTTGAGCGCGTCTTCCACGACACCCCCCGGCGGCGCGTGACCATCCGCACGGCCTCGCCCGCCGTGGCGCTCACGCTCGAATCAACGCAGGCCCTGCCGCTGGTCATCCTCACTGCCGAGACCACCACGGAGAACGCCCGCAAGCTCCACGCCTATGGGCAAAGCGGCGGGACCGTGCTCGATGTCGTGACGACGGCCGGCAAGGCCGAGACACTGGCCACCCTCCTGGACGTCGCCCCTTGGGAGATCGAGGAGGGAGCCGTCAAGCGCGACCTGATGTTGGGGGAGATCGCGTTTGACCATCCGCTCTTCTCCGCGCTGGCGGGCGCTCAGTACAACGACTTCACGAAGATCCACTTCTGGAAGTATCGTCGCATCAGCACAGATCCGTTCAAAGACGCGCGCATCCTGGCGCGGTTCGAGAACGGCGACCCGGCGATCGTGGAGCAGGGGATCGGCAAAGGAAGAGTCATCGTGCTGGCGAGCGGGTGGAACCCCAATGACAGCCAGCTCGCGCGGTCATCGAAGTTCGTGCCGTTGATGGCCGCGCTGCTTGAGGGACGCGACGCCCGGCCGGCCACTCAGGCAAACCTCTTGGTTCACGATCCCGTGGCGCTGCCGGTGACCGAAGGGGCCGCCAAGGGCCTGGTCGTCCGCACGCCGGGCGGGGGGACGGTCGCCACCGCGCCGGGCCGCACCGCGTTCTTGGAGACGGATCGGCCCGGCCTCTACACGATCGAGACAGCGGCAGGCGCACGCGAGTTCGCCGTGAACCTCGATCCGCTGGAGAGCAAGACCGCCCCTCTGCACGTCGAAACCCTGGAGCAGTTCGGCTGTCGACTGGCGAACCCTTCCCGAACGACCGTCGACCGCGACCACCTTCGGCAGATGCATAACGCCGAGCTCGAAGGGCGACAGAAGCTCTGGCGCTGGCTGATCGTAGCGGCCATCGGCATCCTGATCGTCGAAACCTGGCTGGCGGGGCGGCAGACTGCGCCTCGTTCGGCCCGCGCGGAGGCCCTGACGACATGAGCACGGAACTGCGGCAAGCCCTGGAACGAGTCGCACGCCGATTCCGGCACGTCCGGCTCTGGAGTACGTTGGCTCTTTGCTGGCTGTTGTGGGGCCTCATCGGCCTGGGACTCGCCGTCTTGCTGGCGAAATCGGGCGCGGCGGAATCCACAACGACGCCCGCTCGTTGGGTGCCGGCGATCCTGGCGGCCCTGGCCTTGGCGACCGGTGCCTACACGGCCATCGCAGCGCAACGCTCAGCACGCGACCCGCGCTGGGTGGCCAGACGAATCGAAGCCAAACACCCCGAGCTGGCGACCGGCCTGCTTGCCGCAGTCGAGCAGGCGGTCGCAACCCCCGCCGAACGGTTCGGGTTCCTGCAAGCCACCGTCATCCGAAAAGCCCTCGACCACCGCCAGGCCCATAACTGGGATGACGTCGTGCCAACCCGGCGGCTGCGAGCCTCGCACCTGGCCCACGCGATCGCACTCACGTTCATGATCGTCACGGTCATCGGCCTCGTGATGGAGACCCGCTCCCACGCCAACGGACGGAATCCGTTCGTAACCACGGCAGTCGCGACCGGTGTCGTGGTCGATCCGGGGAATACGGAGCTCGAGCGTGGGACCTCGCTCCTGGTCGTCGCGCGATTCCTCGACGCGGTCCCGGCCGAGGCGAGCCTGGTCGTCGGCCCGGACGCGAAGCAAGCCGGAGCGAGCCGGACGATGACTCGCAGCCTGGAAGACCCGACTTTCGCCGCGCGAGTCGAGTCGGTCGACGCCGACCTCACATATCACGTCGAATTCGCGGGTCGGAGCACACCGACCTATCGCGTCCACGTGTTCGAGTACCCCGAGCTTCAACGCACCGACGCCACGTTCGTTTTCCCCAAGTACACCGCGCTCGAGACCAAGACCGTCGAGGATATCCGGCACGTCACAGCAGTCGAGGGGACCGAGCTCACCTTGCTCTGCCACCTCAACAAGGACGTGACCGTGGCCCGCCTGGTCGACGAGCAAGGACAGGCCGTTCCCCTCACGCGGCACGAAGCAGAAGGTGCCCCCCTCTACCGCACCACCCTCACGCTCACCGACCCCAAGCGGTTCAAGGTCCAGCTCATCGACCGCGATGGACGGACCAACAAGCTGACCTCTGAAATCGTGATCAACGTCACGCGCAACCGGCCGCCGAGCGTCGCGATGACGCAGCCGTCGCGGGACGTCCGGGTCTCGCCGGTCGAGGAGCTCACGCTCAAGGCCAAGCTCGACGACGATTTCGGGGTGGTCCGCCACGGCCTCACCTACAGCGTGGCAGGCCAGCCCCCGCAAGAGGCGGTGCTGACGACTCCTGCATCCAAGAGCGTGAAAGCCGAGCATCTCCTCAATTTTGAATCCTTCAACGCCATCCCCGACCAGCTCGTCACCTACTTCTTCTGGGCCGAGGACGTCGGCCCAGACAATCAGCCAAGGCGCACTTCGGGCGACATGTTCTTCGCCGAGGTCCGCCACTTCGAGGAAATCTTCCGCCAAGGGGAAGCGCCCCCCAGCAGCGCATCCGAGAACCAGGAACAGGGGCAAGGCCAGAACGCCCAGCAGACGGATCAGCTCGCCGAGCTGCAAAAAGAGATCATCAACGGCACCTGGAAAGTGATCCGCCGCGAAACCGGGGCCAAGCGCTCCGCCGAGTTCAGCCAGGACAGCAAGCTCCTCCTCGAGTCCCAGCAATCGGCCATCAAGCAGGCGGGGGAGCTTGCCGAGAAGCTCCGCGACCCAAAGTCGAAGGCGAGCCTCGAACAGGCGACCCGGTTCATGAAGGACGCGGAGAAGCAACTGGCCGAAGCCGTGAAATCAACGTCGATCGCCGCGCACACGCCGGCCCTCGCCGCCGAGCAGGCGGCCTATCAAGCCTTGCTCAAGCTTCGAGCCCGTGAGTTCGAGGTCACGCGCAGCCGCTCGCGACAACGAAACCAACAAGGGGGGCAAGCCTCAGCCGGCAGCCCGTCGCAGCAGCAGCTCCAGCAGCTTGAACTCTCGAATGAAGAGAACCGCTACGAAGAGCAGAGCACGGCCCGGGCCCAGTCACAACGGGAACAGGAACAGCGCGAGACCCGACAAGTCATCAGCCGGCTCCGCGAACTGGCCCAGCGGCAAACCGACCTGAATGACCGGCTCAAGGAACTGCAATCGGCCCTCGAAGAAGCCAAGACGGCCGAGGCAAAGCAGGAGATCGAACGCCAGCTCAAGCGGCTCAGAGATCAGGAGCAGCAGATCCTCCGCGACACCGACGAACTTCGCGAACGGATGGAACGAGAAGAAAACAAGGAACGAATGGCCGAGGCCCGCCAGCAGATCGAGCAGAGCCGGGAGCACGTCCGGCAGGCTTCCGAGGCGCTTGAGCAAGGCCAGGTCCCGCAAGCCCTCACCGAGGGCGCTCGGGCCGGCCGGCAACTGAACGACCTTCGCGAGGAACTCCGCAAAGGCGCGGCCGACCGGTTCACGGAAGAAATGACCGAGATGCGCAACCAGGCGCGGCAACTCGACGACGATCAAGACAAGCTTTCCGAACGGCTCGAGGCCAGGGACAAACAGGCGGCCCGGTCGCTCCGCGACAACGGAGAAAGTGAACAGACCAAGCAAGGGCTCGAACAGCAGAAGAAACGGCTCGACCAACTCCTCGACCGGATGCAAAACACGGTGCAAGAGGCGGAAGAGTCGGAGCCACTCCTGGCCAAGGGACTCTACGACACGGTTCGCAAAGCCAACGAACAGAAGATCGCCGACGCCTTGAAAGTCGCCGAACAACTGGCCGACGCGGGAATCGCCGAGGAGGCCGCCAAGGCCTCCCGACACGCCGGCCAGGGCATCGACCAACTCCGCAAAGGCGTCGAACACGCAGCCGAAAGCGTCCTCGGCGACGAAACGGCCGCTCTCAAGCGGGCACAGGGCGAAGTGGAAGACCTCGCCGACCAGATCAACCGCGAAATCGCCCGAGCCACGGGCGAAGAGCAAGGCGGCCGGCCGGCCCAGGGAGATCCACGAAATCGCCAGGGCCGACAAGGCGAACAAGATCCACAGCAGCCAGGACAGCAAGGGCAACAGGGACAACAGCAAGGGCAACAGGGACAACAGCCAGAACAGCAGGAACAACAGTCAGGACAGCAAGGCCAGCAGTCAGGACAGCAAGGCCAGCAGCCAGGACAGCAAGGCCAGCAGCCAGGACAGCAGGGGCAACAGCCAGGACAACAAGGCCAGCGTGGAGGTCAAAGGGGCCAGCAAGGGCAGGGGTCCTTGCGTGGCGGCGACGCCCCTCAAGGCGAGCAACCAGGGCAGCCGGGCGAGGGCCAGCAAGGACGGCAGGCAGGAGCCCCAGGGGGCGGAGGGGGTGGTTCCGGACTTGAGCAGATGCTTGAAGGACTCTCCAACAGGGGCGGGGGAGCTCCCGGGGGACCGATCACGGGGGAGGGCTTCCGCCGCTGGTCCGACCGGATGCGCGACGTCGAGGAACTGCTCAACGACCCCGACCTGCGGGCCGAAGCCGCGCGGATCCGGGATCGCGTGCGAGGGGCGCGTGAGGAATTCAAACGCCACTCCCAAGAGCCCGACTGGACCAAGCTCAAGGATCTCGTGGCCGAACCGATCGGGGAACTCAGCAAACGGATCGCCGAGGAAGTGCGCAAGCGTGAATCCCCCGATTCGTTGGTCCCGATCGACCGCGATTCCGTCCCTCCCGAGTTCGCCGAAGGAGTGCGCCGCTACTACGAGCAACTGGGCAGCGGCCTCAAAAAAGGGAGGACCGACCGGTAATCCGCCTGGAGAAAGAACCAGGAAGAGAAGGGCACGGCCCACCACGGGAAAAGCCTTGGGGAAAGAGTGACCGAGACCGGGTGGCGACGTGGCCACGGCCTGCTTGATTGCTTTCCACAACTTGTGAACAAGTCCAGTGACGGCCAAATGAGACGCAGTCGATGACGATGCCTTCCATCATCTGGGGATCGCCGCAATGGCTGGCCGGTGCCGGCCTCATCATCGGGGTCGCGACCGTCTCGCTCCTCTGGAGCTACGGGCGGGCGCACACGACACGCTCCGTGAAAATGGCCGGGGCTCTTCTCAAAGCCGCCGGCTTCACGGCCCTGGCCCTCAGCCTGCTGGAACCGCTGCTGACCGGCACGCGCCCCCGGCGCGGGGCGAACGCGTTCGTGATCCTGGCCGATAACAGCCAGAGCCTCCTGATCCGAGACGGCAAGGATCCGCAGACCAGGGGCGATTGGGTGCGCAACCGGCTCGCCAAGGAGTCGAGTTGGAAGACCCGGCTCGGACAAGACTTCGACGTGCGCAACTATGCGTTCGACTCGCACCTCCGCGCGGTGGACGGCTTCGACACCCTGACGTTCGACGGCACGGGGACCACGCTGACCTCGTCGCTCTCCGCGCTGTCGAAGCGGTTCCGCGGCCTGCCGCTCGCCGGCGTTTTGCTCTTCACCGACGGCAATCGAACCGACGTCGGAGAGCTCGACTGGCCGGGCTTGCCGCCGATCTATCCCGTGGTCCCCCCTGCGCAAGGGGTCGCCAAGGACATCGGCGTCGCCAACGTCTCGATCAGCCAGACCAACTTCGAGTCGGCCCCCGTCGTCGTCCGGGCCGACGTCACGGCCACCGGCTTCAAGGGGGAGACGATCGTCGCCGTCGTCACCGACGAGGCTGACCGAGACATCGAGCGGCTGGAGGCGAAAGCGACCGGGGACGCCAAGCCGCTCAACTTCCGGTTCCAGTTCCGCCCCGAGCGGAAAGGGGTCAGCGTCTACCGCGTCCGCGCGTTCGCCGCCTCGGACGAGAAAAAGACGAAGCAAGCCAGCAAAAGTGAATCTTCCGAGGAGCAGACGCTCGCCAACAACAGCCGGCTGATCGTCGTCGACCAGGGGAGCGGCCCTTACCGGGTGCTCTACGTGAGCGGGCGGCCCAACTGGGAGTTCAAGTTCCTTCGCCGCGCGCTGGCCGACGACGAGCAGGTCGAGCTCGTCGGCCTGATCCGGATCGCCAAGCGCCAGCCCAAGTTCGATTTCCGGAGCGCGCGGACCTCGTCGGCCTCGCCGCTGTTCGACGGGTTCGAGAACCCCGACGCCGATACGGCCGAGCCGGTCGACCAACCGGTCCTCGTCCGCCTGGGCACGCGCGACGAGGTCGAACTTCGCGACGGATTCCCCAAAACGGCCGACGAGTTGTACCGTTACCACGCGGTCGTGCTCGACGACGTCGAGGCCGAGTTCTTCACCCAGGACCAGCTCGGCCTGCTCCGCAACTTCGTGAGCCAACGCGGCGGCGGCCTCTTGATGCTTGGCGGCCCCGACTCGTTCGCCGACGGCAAGTACGACCGTAACCCGGTCGGCGAGCTCTTGCCCGTCTACCTCAACCGGCCCGCCACGATCCCCGCCCTGGCCGACCATCAACTGGTGCTCACCCGTGAAGGTTGGCTCCAACCCTGGGTCAGAACGCGAAAGACCGAGGAGGAGGAGCGGCAACGGCTCGCGACGATGCCCCCCTTCCGCACGCTCAGCCAGGTCGGCACCATCAAGCCGGGGGCGGCCGTGCTCGCGCAGGTCCGCAACGCCACAGGCGACCTCGCCCCCGCGCTCGTGGCCCAGCAGTTCGGCAAGGGGCACGTCGCGGCCCTGATGATCGGCGACCTCTGGCGCTGGGGCCTGCACCGTCAGGATCCGGCCGAGAGCGACCTCGAACGCTCGTGGCGGCAGACCGTCCGCTGGCTGGTCGGCGACGTCCCGGGCCAGGTCGAGGTCAACGTCCATCCCAAGGCCGACTCGACCGCCCCCGCCGTCGTGCTCACGACCCGGGTCCGCGACGCCGAGTACCGACCGCTCGACAATGCTAAGGTCACCTTCAAAATCAGCCTGCCCGGAGGCGACGACCTGACCCTGGACGGCGAGCCCGACCGCAACGAGGCCGGCGCCTACACGGCGACCTACGTCACCAAGCAGCCCGGCGCCTACCGCGTCACGACCACCGCCAACGCGCCTGACGGCAGCACCATCGGCGAGAAGGAAGCCGGCTGGGCCGCCCAGCCCTCGGCCGACGAATTCGCCCGCCTCACACCCGACCGGGAATTCCTCGAATCGATCGCGGCCAAGACCAAGGGGGAAGTGGTGGACGGCGACCAACTCGCCCCGTTCGTCGCCAGCCTCTCGTCACGCCACGCGCCGATCAACGAACCGTGGACCTCGCCGTTGTGGCATCAACCGCTCTATTTCCTCATCGCCATCGTCTGCCTGACGGCCGAATGGGGCGTCCGACGCGTTAATGGCCTTGTATAATATTTTTGCATATTTTTTTCTGAAATCATCATGACCACATTGCTTGCGATCTGCCTGAGCCTGGCAACGACAACAACCGCCGAGACCGGCGATCGGCCGTGCGTCCTCATCGTCGTCGGCGCTCCGGGCAGCTCGGAGTACGAGTCCCGGTTCCACCAGTGGGCCAGCCAGTGGCAGGCCGCCACCGAGAAGGCGGACGCCGAAGCGATCGCAATCGGCCTGGGCCGAGAGTCGGGCACCACCGACCACGATCGCTTGCAGTCGATCCTGGCCGAGAAAGCCAAGGCCGGCACCAGCCGGGAACCGCTCTGGATCGTGCTGATCGGCCACGGCACTTTCGACGGCCGCGAGGCCAAGTTCAACCTGCGGGGGCCGGATGTAACCGACCTCGAGCTCTTCGAATGGCTCAAGCCGCTCCAGCGCCCGGTCGCGTTCATCAACTGCGCCTCGGCGAGCGGTCCGTTCCTCAATCGCCTCTCAGGCCCCGACCGCGTCATCATCACCGCGACCCGGAGCGGCAACGAGCAAAACTACGCCCGCTTCGGCCAGTACCTCGCCGAAGCGATCGCCAACCCCAGCGCCGACCTGGATAAGGACGGGCAGGTCTCGCTCCTTGAAGCGTACCTGACGGCCGGTGGCCGGGTCGAGGAATCGTATCGCGCCCAGTCGCAGCTCGCCACCGAGCACGCCCTTCTCGACGATAACGGCGACAAGCTGGGCACACCGGCCGACTGGTTTCGCGGCGTCCGCGCTACCCGGCGAGCCAAGGACGGAGCCCCCCTGGACGGCATCCGCGCCAACCAGTTCGTCCTCATCCCCAGCGATCGCGAGCGCAAGCTGCCGGCGGAGATCCGTCAGAAACGCGACCAGCTCGAACGCTCCATCGCCGCCCTGCGCGACGAAAAGGCGAAGCTGGCCGCCGACACCTACTACGAACGCCTCGAACCCTTGATGACCGAGCTAGCCAAGCTCTATCGCGCAATGCCCACAGCGACCACCGAGCGCAAGCCCTGAAATGGGGAATTTCTTCGATTCCAGGCGAACCGTGAGACAACGAAGGGACCGTTGTCGACTGATCGCTCGCCTGGTAAAGCGCCGACCTTACGGCCGCGCCGGCTTGAGCTTGGCGATCAGGAACTCGGTGCCGTTGGCATAATCCGGGTCGGTTTGCCCCGGGTAGTTGAGGTGGGCTTCGACGCCCTCTTGCTTGAGCTTCTCTTGAAGCATCAGGCCGAGGACGGCCGAGTGGGTCGGATCGCGCTGGTCCTCACCGACCTTGGCGGGCTTGTCCTGCGCCGGGTAATCCAGGTAGACGGGAGGGTCCCCCGCGCTGGCATGCTCATAGGGAGAATACTCCTTGATCCAGGGCAAGACCTCATCGCGGTGGTCGTGAAACGCCTGGAACTCGATCGTGCGATTCTGCCCTTGTTTCCAGAAGCCGAAGGCGTGACCGCCGTAGGCCATGTTGGGAATCCACGACCGGAGTTGCTTGGCGTCGAGAGCCGTCTGCGCGCCGACGACCGCCGCGCAGGTCAGCCGGGTCGACTCGCGGGCCACCGGATCGGAGTTGTCGGGCTTGGCCAGGTCGTCGTGCATGGCCAGCCAGAGCGACGAGCAGGCGCCGGCCGACCCGCCGGTGGCCGCCACGCGCGTCTTGTCGATGTTCCACTCCTCGGCCTTGGACCGGAGGAATTGAACCGCCCGCGCCGCGTCTTCGAGCGGCCACTTGACGGGCGGTTTGACGTCGGCCTCGTAGGCCTGGGGAAGGAACCGGTAATTGATCGCCGCGACCGAGATCCCCTGAGCCAGCAGCTTCTTCAAATCGACGGTGCCGACCCGCGCCTTGTCCCCATTCATCCAGCCGCCACCGTGGATGTAGACGACCAAGGGGGTCGGGGTCGCCGACTCCGCCTTGTAGAAGTCGAGGACCTCGCGTGCATGGTCCCCATACGGCACGTTGGCGAACGTCGGCGGTTGTTGAGGAATGCTGGCTTTCGCCTTGGCCTTCGCCTTCTCCTCCGGCTTCGGGGCCTGAGACAGAGCCGGGCGGCTCGTGGACGCTCCGAAGAGCATCACCACCAGCGTGCATGCAAGGACTCGTCGCGAGAGGAACGCCAGAGAGCGCATCGGGATGACTCCTCCAGAACGGTTCGCCAAAGGAAAGTTCTTCCGTGCCAGGGCGGCGAAGAACCCCACTCTTGCCCATCTTTCGAGAATCAGGAGCATAACCGACGCGATGCAGCGCGTCACGCCAGCCCTGTCCGCCGCCGCCACGCCAGGTCCCTGGTGCCTGAGGTCGAAACCTTATCGGCCGTAAAGGCTTACAGGTCCATGAGGTGTGATGTTTTCCCACGCGTTTACCAGCGGTTCGGCCGAGTGGGCTATTGAATTGGCCCGTGCGATCCGTTGAAATATTTGCTCGCATCCATCGCCCGAGGCGATAAGCGGGCAAGATCGGAACGAGCCGTCCACCCGGCAAAGTTCCACCCCCCGCCTCGATCCAGGGCACCGCCGCTCTCGACCAGCCCCCCAAGACTTGGAATGGAAGGCCCGATTCTCTACCTTGCGTCGACCGATAAGCCTGGCCCAAGCGACCCTGTCGCGCCCTGGCCAGACGATCCGGCGATTGGCATTGAGATCGGTCACCGGACGTTCCCTCGCTTGCCAAGGCCGGACGGCGACGGCGGATCGAGTGCTGGTCCCACTCGGCCCGCTCGCCCCGTCGTAGAGCGCTTCCATAACGTCTAGATCAAGGGTGATTCTTTGGAACCGATACGGGTTCATTTCCCGGGCTCCGGGGCATTCCACCTCGAGCTCAAACGCCGGGTTGCCGAGTACTTCGAAGGAGTGCAGATCTCACCGCGTGACGCCGCGTGGATGTATCTGAAGTCGGCGATCCTGCTCAGTTGGACAGTCAGCGCCTACCTCTTGCTGATCACCAACTCGCTCGCCTGGTGGCTGACCCCAATCGCCGCAATCTGCCTGGCGGTGGGAATGGCCGGCATCGGCGTCAGCGTGCAACACGACGCCAACCATGGCGGCTACTCGCGAAACCGCTGGGTCAACCGCCTCTTCGGCTGTTGCCTCGACGTGATGGGCGGAAGCTCCTACATCTGGTACTGGAAGCACAACATCGTCCACCACACCTACACCAACATCTCCGGGATCGACGTCGACGTCGACATCGAACCCTTCCTCCGGCTCGCGCCCACCCAACCCCTCCTGCGTTACCACAAATACCAATACATTTATATTTGGTTTATTTATGGCCTCCTGCCCGCCAACTGGCACTTCTACGCGGACTATCGCGACCTGGTGAACAGCGACATCGGCGGCATGCCGATTCCGAGGCCGAGCCGACTGGTCTTGATCGCCACGCTCTTCGGCAAGCTCTTCTTCTACGGCTGGTCGCTGATTCTGCCGCTAATCCTCTATCCGACGTTGCCTGTCCTGGGGTTGTACCTGCTCACCACGTTCACGCTCGGCACGGTGCTGACCACGACGTTCCAACTGGCGCATTGCCTGGAGGAAACCGAGGTGCATGTCGCCACCACCGAGTCCAACTCGGTGGAAGCGGGCTGGGCCGAGCACCAGGTGCGGACCACGGCCAACTTCGCGCCTCGGAACCGGTTCCTGACGTGGTACCTCGGCGGCCTGAACTATCAGATCGAGCATCACCTGTTCCCCAAGGTCTGCCACGTCCACTACCCGGCGATCTCGCCGATCGTCGAGGCCACCTGTAAAGACTTCGGCATCCCTTACCAGATTCACCCGACCTTCCGCGATGCCCTATCGTCGCACGTCCGTTGGCTCTACCGGATGGGCCGGCTCGAACCGGTGCCGGTGACCGAACTGGTCCCCTCGGCGTAACCACTCGGACGACGGTCAACTCGCCACTCCTCCTTGTCATGGGGGCCGGAGCCCCAAAAAAGAGCGGCTCCGGTTCCCCATCACTCGACGGCCACCCGCCCCATTGCGAGCGCGGGTTCGCCCTTGAATTCATCAGCGAATTCCGACGCTAATGAAGCGGCGACGCCTCTCGCCAACTCTTCCCGCACCGGCTCGTCGGAGGGCCCCGATGTCTGCGTGATCGACGGACTCCGACGTTGACGCGCCGGTTGGGCCTCGGCCTACGGGAAGGCTCGGCCTCGTTCGACCAACCGCTCGTTGATCTGGTCCAGCACGGGGAGCAGGTCGGCGACACTCTCGATGATGAAGTGGGCCCCGGCCCGCTCCAGTTCGGCCGCGACGCCCGCCAGGCGCTCGCCCAGGGCGTGGGGATCGAGCCGGTCGAGTTCCTCGCGCGAGAGGCCGAGACCGTTTCCTGTCCGGGTGACACCTACGACCCAAGCCCCCGCGTTGCGCCCGGCCTCGACGCCGACGGAGGTGTCGTCCACGGCGACGATGCAGGACATGGGGTAAACGCCCAGCCGCTCGGCGGCTCGGAAGAGCATCCAGGGTGCGGGACGCCCTTGCGGCGTGTCGTCGGCGCAGATCGATACGTCGGGGCAGTAGCCATTGTCGCGGGCGATCGGCTCCAGGACGTCCATCAGGGAGCGTGTGTAGCCCGTCGTCCCCCCGATCTTGAGACCCCGGCGGCGGCACTCGTCGACGACCTCGGGGACGCCGGGGATCACGTCGGCGTGGTTGGCGATCGACCCGAGTTGCAGAGGCAGAAAGTCGTTGTAGAGGCGATCGATGTCGGCCTCGCCGGGCAGAGCCCCATGTTCCTCGCGCCAGGCGGCCGAGACCCGGGGGAGGAAGAGGATCGAGGCGATGTGGTCGCGCTTGGCCTTGCCCATCGGCCCCCGAGCCTCGGCCTCGTCGATCGCGACGCCGCTCTTCCCGAAGATCTCGACGAATGCCCGGGCCGGGGCCCTGCTGCCGTGGTCCACGGTCGTCCCGGCCCAATCGAAGATCACCGCCTTGAGTCGACTGCTCATGACCATAACTCCCAGGTACGATCGGCCAGGCCGAATGCCATCGTCATCCCCGATCCCCCCGTCCCCGAGCGGATGAAGACGCCCGGCATCGGCTCGGCGTCATAGCTCGGCCGGGTCGGGTGCTTGGCGTAAACCCCGTGCCAACGCTCGGCGACGTCCCAGCCCGGCAGGCGGATCACCCGGCGCAGCTCCCTCAGAATCAGATCGTCGATCGCCGCCTTGTCGAAAGGCTCGATGGCGGAGTCGTATTCGTGCGAGTCGCCGAGGATGAGCCCGCCCTCGTCGTTTTGCGAGACCATCACGTGGATGCCGAAAGCGTCAAGCTCGGGAGTCTCGGCCGCGATGCGCTCTCGGAGCCGGGGGAGGCTGGCACATGCGTTGAAATTCGCGTAGTGGCGCAACGTCAGACCGCTTGCCAGGTGCGGGCCAAGCCTCCCGGAAGCCGGTGGCCCGACCTTCAGCATCTGAAGCTTGCAACGTCGGAGGCCGGACGACGCGAACAGGTCGGGGAACAACGACTCGAAATCAGCGCCCCCGCAGACCACGACGCGGTCGAAGTCCCAGCGGCGCCCGCCCGATGCACGGGTCCAACCCGACCCGACCTCGGCGATCGTGGTGCCGAACTCGAACTGGACGCCGAAACGGTCCCCGAGCCAGCCGGGCAGTTCGCGGATGACCTTGCGCGGGTTCACGCAGAGTTCGGTGGGACTGAACAGGCCCCCGAGCAGGCCGTCCGGGTTTGCAAAGTCGGTCCGGTCGACGACCTCGCCCGGTGACAGGAGGTGGCAGTCGTAACCCAGGCCCGGGGCCATCTCGGCGAACTCGCGGAGCACGTCCCATTCGTCGTCCCGGTGGGCCAGATGGATCGAACCGCACGGGTTGACCCAGATCCCGGCCTCCTTCGCGACCTCGAGCCAGATCCGTCGGCTCCGAAGGGCAGTCGCGTGACTCTCGCCGGCCGGTTGGCCGATCGGCCACACCATCCCGAAATTCCGGATCGAGGCGCCGCAGGCGGCCGGGCTGCGTTCGAAGACGGTCACCCGATGCCCGCGACGGGCCGCCGCATAGGCGTGCGACAACCCGACGATGCCCGCCCCGACAATGCCAACTCCAAGTTGATCGCTCATGATTCGCTCAGGCTCCGTTCGATCAACGGGAGATAGTCCTCCAGCCCGGGGACGGTGAGCCCGGGCACCTTGGCCGAGTCGTCGCACCGCCGGAGGATCAGGGCCGACGTGGCGTGGGGCGATGCTCGGAACCGCTCTGCCTCCTCGGGCGACATCGGGCCGCCTTGCAACCGCAGGCTGACCCTGGACGGCTCGCTGAGAGCGTCATGATAGCCCGGCTCGGCCGCGCACAGGAAGCGCTTCGCCTCGACGTGGAGTCGGGCCGGCTCGACCACGTCGGGCCCGAATCGAGCGGCCAGCCATCGGGCGGCAAGTTCCTCGTGGCGGTCGTCCACCCCGCGGTCGGGGGCGTCGTCCGGCAGGTCATGGAGCAGGTGCCCGACATCGTGCAGCAAGGCCGCGACGACCAGTGACGAGGACGCGCCGGCCTCCCGGGCGAAGTGGGCCGCCTGGAGGGCATGCTCGCGCTGCGAGACCACCTCGCGACCATAGGCCGAGCCCCCCCGCTCTTCGAAGAGTCGGACGATCTCTTCGACCACATTGATGCGTGAGTCGTTCATTTTCGCCCGCCTACATCTGTTCTTCACGCCGGCGCGTTAAGAAGTAACTACAATTGGAACCATCCCGACCGCAGGTGCCACGAGATTCTTGCATGAACCAGGCCGCCCGTCGACCCGCAACCCGATTTCTGCTGGACCGCCCCCCTCTGGCGGTGTCGGCCTGGGCGGTCGTCGCGGCATTCGGCGCGTACTTCTGCACGTACGCCTTCCGGAAGCCCTGGACGGCCGCCACGTTCGCCGACTCGACCGTCTGGGGAGTCGCCGAGAAGAGCGTGCTGGTCGTCGCGCAGATGATCGGCTACATGCTGGCGAAATTCGTGGGAATCCGGGCGATTGCGGAAATATCCCCCCGGAGACGGCCCCTCGGGATCGTCGCTCTGATCGGGTTGGCCGAGGCGTCACTGATCCTCTTCGGCGTCGCCCCGTCCCCGCTGCACGTCGCCGGTCTGTTCCTCAACGGCCTGGCCCTGGGCATGGTCTTCGGCCTGATCCTCGGGTTTCTGGAGGGCCGACGCCACACCGAGGCCCTGACGGCCGGGCTCTGCGCCAGCTTCATCCTGGCCGACGGGGCCTGCAAGTCGGTCGGCGCCTGGCTGCTGGGCTGGGGGCTGCCGGAGCGTTGGATGCCAGCCGGGGCCGGTCTCCTGTTCCTGGGGCCGGCCTGCCTTTTCACCTGGATGCTGTCGAAGGTGCCGCCCCCCGGTCTCGAAGACCTCGAGCACCGTAGCGAGCGTACTCCCATGGGCAGGGCCGAGCGGGCCGCGATGCTCCGGAGGCATTTCGTGGGGATCATGGCGATCGTCGCGGCCTACCTGCTGGTGACGATCGCTCGGGGCATGCGGGCCGATTTCGCCCCGGAGATCTGGAAGGCCCTCGGTTCGCCCGCCGCGCCCTCGACCTTCTCGAACTCCGAGATCCTTGTGGCATTCGGGGTGCTGATTGCCAATGGGCTGAGCGTCCTGATCGTCGACAATCGCCGGGCCTTTTTCGCGTCGATAGGGGTTGGCCTCCTGGGGTGCGTCCTGATCATCGCCGCCCTGGCGGGGCACCAGCGGGGTTGGGTCGGCCCGTTCCTGTTCATGGTACTGCTGGGCCTCGGTCTGTACTTGCCCTACGTCGCCATCCATACGACGATGTTTGAGCGCCTGATCGCGATGACACGGGAGCGGGGCAACCTCGGCTTCCTGATGTACGTGGCGGATGCCGCAGGCTACCTTGCCTACGCCGCGCTCGTGCTCGTGCGGGGCTGGCTGCCGGTGAACGGCGACCCGCTCCCCTTCTTCCTGAACACCTGGTGGAGCATGGGCATCCTGACATCCTTCAGCCTTGTCGCCGCCTGGGCCTATTTCGCGGCCCGATCGACCGTGCCAGTCCCGGCGGAGGTCGGGGTATGAGGGCGACGGCAGCAGTCTTTCGTGGCGTGGGACAACCGTTCGATCGGGTGAGCTGGACGCTGCCCGAACCTGCCGGCCGCGAGGTCCTCGTCGAGGTCGTCGCCTGCACGCTCTGCGGGAGCGACCTGCACAGCATCCACGGCCGACGGTCGGTGCCGACCCCCTCCGTCCTCGGCCACGAGATCCTCGGGCGGATCGTCGCCTTCGGGCAGGAGGCCCCTCGGCTCGACTCCGCCGGAAAAAAACTGGCTGAGGGGGACCGCGTCACCTGGGCCGTCGTCGCGCACTGCGGGGACTGCTTCTACTGCCACCGTGACCTCCCCCAGAAGTGCGAGCGCGGATTCAAATACGGCCACGAGCCGCTGAGGCCCGGCCGCGAACTCTCCGGGGGCCTGGCCGACCATTGCCTGCTCGTGCCGGGCACGGCGATCTTCCGGGTCCCCGACGGGCTCTCCGACGCGGCCGCCTGCCCGGCGAGCTGCGCGACGGCCACGGTCGCCGCCGCCCTTGAGGCGGCCGGACCGCTCGACGGCCGCTCGGTGCTGGTCATCGGGGCGGGCATGCTGGGGGTGACGGCCACCGCCTGGTCCCGCGTGCTCGGCGCGGGCGACGTGATCACGTGCGACCCGAGCGAAGAGCGGCTCGCGTTAGCCGCCGCGTTCGGCGCGACGAGGTCAACCTCGCCTTCCCGGTTGGTTGAGACCGTGACGGAGTCGACCGGTGGTCGAGGTATGGACATCGCCCTGGAATTCTCGGGCTCGCCCAACGCAATCGAGGCGGCCTTGCCGCTCCTCGGCACGGGCGGGACACTGGTTCTGGTCGGCTCCGTGTTCCCGACCCGCCCACTGTCGGTCGACCCGGAGCGGATCGTCCGGCGCTGCATCACCATCCAGGGCATTCACAACTACATGCCACGGCACCTGCAACGGGCGCTTGAATTCCTCGCGAGGAACCCGCAGTATCCTTTCGATTCGCTCGTCTCGTCGTGGCAGCCGCTGGGGGAGATCGACGCGATCGTCGGCTCGGACCTCGCGAAACAAGCCCTGAGGGTCGGGGTCCGCCCCGATGTTCACGGTTCCCCGGCGGTCGCCTCGGGGTTGTCGATGAGCGGGTAGTGGCCGTGGCCATGGTCGGGGCCACGATCAGGGCAGACTCGTCACCGTCCGAGTGGGCATCGACCCGGACGATGAACGATGATCGTCCAAGCGCCCTTCACGGTTCTTCAACCAGCGGCTCGCATGAAGAAAGTCGTGCACCTACAAGCACAAGCTTTGGCTTGACTTCCTCACAATCGGCTGGTGCGAAATGGTCGCCTCTTCGAGGCTGCAATTCGCAGAATTGACCTATCATTAAATTCGAACTGATCCTTCATTTGCATTTCAATTGTGGCGGTTAAGTTCTTGACCAGCGATGGGCGCCTCCCGAACAATTCCAGCGTCGGGAGCCGGAACTTCACCTTCGTGCTGTCGCTTCGGCCCTCCACGAGGCATCGCGCCTCGAGCGGCCGACAATCAGGCCTCCGCGAGGACTTCACCGATGGTGGCAACCCTGATTCAGTTCTTCTCGATCGTAGGGGCGCTCCTGGTCCTATCCGCCTTCGGCGCAAGCCAGTATGCCGGCATGCGAACGGACGGAATCGCCTACGGTCTGCTCAACCTCTCTGGTTCGACCCTCCTCGCCGCCTCGGCCCTGACGCCGCCGAATCCCGGGGTCCTTCTCGTGGAAGGCGCCTGGGCCCTGCTCAGTCTGGGCGTCACGGTCCGTGCCCTCCAGCGCCGGAGAATCGTGACGACTCGCCCCCTCTTGATCGACCCGTGGTCCCTACGGGCCGACTGATCCCCTCGAATTCAGGGACAAACTTAGGACCCAAGCGGGACTTCAACGCGAAGCAACGTCACGGAAGACAGGGGGCAATCCGCTGCTCCCCGCTCGCCTGAGAATGAGAGGCGAGCGAGGTGCTTGCATTCCCAAGGGCGGGCTACTCAGGACGTCCATTCGCGTTGGGCCTCACCGCAGCTCTTGCTCAGATGGACGTGGTCGTGGACCTTGGCCACCCACGACAGCGGGATTTTGTGGTGTTGACCGTCGGGGCTATCGTTCTTGGTGAGCTTGATGTGGTCGCCCTCGACGTGGTCGACCTTCCCGAGCAGGTTACCACACGAGCCGTAGACCTCCATGTGCTCGCGGATATCGGAAGTCGAGCCGGTCGCCCCATGGCTCTGGTCGAGTGGCGCCGCGGTCCTGTGCCCGACCTTTTGGACGGTCTCCTCAATTCGGTGGCCGACCTGGTGAGCTTTCTCCTTCGCCCAATCGGCCGCCTCTTCCACCTTCTCACTCACCTTGTGCCCTGCCTCACTCGCCTTCTCCGCGATCTTGTGGCCAGCATCCTCGAGCTTGTCTTTGAAAGATTCAGCCACGACGTTCTCCTTATGCCTGTTGGAATATTGAACCGTCTCACCCCGCGATCCGAGCCCTCTTTTCATCTCGGCAGTGAAATCCAAAGGCAATTGGCGTGCCAGAATCGCATGGCTGTCCTCGGCCTTACCGCCCGGATAGACTGGCCGAAATCGTCGTCGGCCGTGGTGGAACGCAAGCGGGCGCTCCGATCTCTTCCGACGTGTTGAGGATCCTCCCAAGCCAGGAGAACCAAAGGCATGCCCGTGACCCGACGATCGCTGTTAAAGGCCGCCGCGCTCGCGCCCTGGCTCGCGCAAATCGCCCGTGGAGCCGATTCGGAACAGACCGACGAGGCGCTTCCCCCGCCACGCTATCAGCTTGCGATGAACCTCGAGATCATGTTCCCGGCGAAGATGTCGTACGAGGATCGAATTGTCTCGGCCGCTCATTGCGGTGCCAAGCATTACGGCTTCTGGAACTACGGCGGCAAGAACCTCGACCGGATGCTCGAGGCCCAGCAAGCGCACGGCATGACCTGCGTGAGCATCACCGGCGCCCCTCGCACAGGGTGGGGGGCCGGACTCACCAAGACCGGCGAGGAACAGGCATTCCTCGACGACTTCGCCGACGCCTGCCGAGTCGCTAACCGCTTCGGCGCGGAGAACCTGATCACGTTCGTCGGTAAGATCCAGCCCGACATCCCCCCCGAGACCCAACACGCGCAGATCATTGCCGGCCTGAAGAAGGCAGGCGACATCGCCAAGGAACATCGGGTCTACCTGACGCTCGAGCCGCTCAGCCGCGTCGAGTCGCCCCAGATGACCATGGTCACGTCGGCCGACGCATTCCGCTACGCAACCGAGGCCGGACACCCTCACGTCAAGGTGGACTTCGATATCTACCACCGCCAGCTCGGCGAGGGGAACGTGCTCAACACGATGGCCGACGGCCTGAAGCGCGGCCTGATCCAGTTCATCGAGGTCGGCGACGTACCCGGCCGTAAAGAGCCGGGGAGCGGCGAGAGCAACTACGTCAACATCTTCCGCTTGCTCCGCCGAGTCGGCTACGCCGGCGCGATCGGCATGGAGCACGGCACGACGAAGACCCCCCAACACGCCTGGGATACCGTCCGCGCGATGGCCGGCCTCACCTGACCGACCTTGGCCTGCACCACGCCTGGGTTCGGGATGACAAGATGTTGCTCGAGCGCCACCGGCCCGACACACTTGGGTTCGACTCGAGGTGGATCGGCCGGCCTCGGCTTTCCCTTATTTTTTCTTCCGACAAGAAGAGAGAGCGCTCCGATGCCGCTTGCTTCTCAATCGATGACCCTGGCCATGTTCGCCGTCGTGACGATCCTGGCCGCCGTCGGGTCCCCCTCTCAAAGTCAGGGCGCTGAGCCTGCTCCTCCGTCCCCGAAGACGTACCTCCAGTTCATCCGGAGCCAGGCCGAAGCACTCCGCATCAGCGAACGTCCGCCGGAGACAATCTCCGAATGGGAAGTCCAGGCCGCCTCGGTACGGAAGGGCCTTCAAACGGCTTGGGGCGAATTCCCCACCAAGCCGTGCCCGCTCGAGCCGCAAGTGCTGGGAACTCTCGACCGCGATGGCTATCGCGTCGAGAAAGTCGTCTTCCAGACCCGACCCGGCGTCCGAATGACGGCCAACGCCTACGTGCCCGACACGCCCGGCCAACATCCGGCGATCCTCGCCGTCCACGGCCACTGGAAAGGGGCGAAGCAAGACCCGGTCGTCCAGGCCCGCTGCATCGGGGCGGCCAAGCTCGGCTACTTCGTGCTGGCCGTCGACGCATTCGGGGCCGGCGAACGCGGGGTCGGCAAGGCGCTCGGCGAATACCACGGCGAGATGACCGGTGCCACGCTCCTGCCCGTCGGCCGGCCGCTCTCCGGCATCCAGGTTTATGAGAACATGCGGGCGGTTGACTACCTCCTCACCCGGCCCGAGGTCGACGGCAAACACATCGGCATCACGGGTGCCAGCGGCGGCGGCAACCAGTCGATGTATGCCGGCGCCTGGGACGACCGGCTCAAGGCGTCGGTGCCGGTCTGCTCCGTCGGCAACTACCAGGCTTACCTCGGCATCGCCTGCTGCGTCTGCGAGCTCGTCCCCGGCGCCTTGCGGTTCACCGAGGAGTGGGGCGTGCTCGGCCTCACCGCCCCGCGCAGTCTTTTGATGATCAATGCAACCCAGGACGCCTCCCAGTTCTCGGTCGACGCAGCGAAACGGACGCTCACCCCGCTCCAACAGGTCTACCGGCTCCACGACCAGGCGACGCACGTCCAGCACGCCATCTTCGAATCGAAGCACGACTACAACCAGGCGATGCGCGAAGCCATGTACGGCTGGATGACCCTCCACCTGAAAGGGGAAGGGGAGGGAACATCGATCGCCGAACCCGAGATGAAAACGGAAGACCCCGAGACGCTCCGCTGCTACCCGGGCGACACTCGCCCCGACGACTGGATGACCCTCCCCCGCTTCGCCGCAGCCGAAGGGCGAACGCTCATCGCGGCCAAGCCGTTGCCCGGCGATGCCGAAGGTTGGCGTGCGGAGGCCGAGACGCGGCGCAAGGCGCTGGTCGACACGGTCTTCGGCGGGTTCCCAACCGTGCCGCCAATCGGGGTTGAATCCGAAAGCATCGGTGGTTTTGAAATGTTGAGCTTCGAGGCCGAGCCCGGCTTGCCTCCGATCACCGCAACCCGGCTCGGAGCGAACCCCGCCCCCCTCGCCATCGTGATCGACCTCGAGGGGACGGAGACCGACGCCTACCACGCCTGGAGCCAAGCGGTGCGTGAAGCCGGCTGGCAAAGCGTCACGGTCGATCTGCGAGCAACGGGAGGAGAGACCGTGCCAGGCGACAAGATCGGCCAGGCCCCCGACCACAACTCGGCCGAATGGGCCCTCTGGATCGGCCGCCCGCTGCTCGGGCAGTGGGTGTTCGACGTGCGCCGGCTGCTCGATGCCATCGAGAGCAGTGAGGGAGGCCTCCCGCTCGACGTGGTCCTGATCGGTCGAGGGGCAGGGGGGTTGGTCGCCCTCTGCGCGGGGGCCGTTGACCCGCGAGTCACGAAGGTCGCCGC
Source organism: Singulisphaera acidiphila DSM 18658 (assembly GCF_000242455.2). Classification (GTDB taxonomy): domain Bacteria; phylum Planctomycetota; class Planctomycetia; order Isosphaerales; family Isosphaeraceae; genus Singulisphaera; species Singulisphaera acidiphila. The sequence goes on along the minus strand of NC_019892.1, from coordinate 514,715 downwards.
CGTCGGCACACTCGCCAGCTACATCAGCGAGGAGCCCTACGTCGGCCAGAGGCTCGGCGTCATGGCCCCGGGGATTCTCCGCGAGGTCGGGGATGTCGCTCATCTCGCCGCTCTCAACGCTCCCAAGCAAGTGGTGATCGCCGGTGGGGTGGCCGGCAACGGCAAGGCCCTCTCGCTCGAATCGCTCCGCAACGCCTATCAGCCGGCGACGCGTGTCGGGACGCTCCTGAATGCCAAAGAGAAACTCCGTCTTATTGAAGGGACGGACCCCGCCGGCGTGCTCGAAGCGCTGCGGTGAAGGCGGCCCCGTCCTGATCGGACGGACGCTCAATCCTAAAACCCAATCCCATCAAGGATTTTCATCCATGAAGCTTCATCGCTTGCCAATTTCTCTGACGGTTGCTCTCCTTGCGCTGGCACCGCTGTCGTTGCGTGCAGCCGAACCCGGACTCGTCTCGGTCGAGAAGATCTGGGACAAGGGCTCGCACAACGCGTTCACCGACCTGATCCGCTGGCACGACACGTGGTACTGCACGTTCCGCGAGTCCGAAGCCCACGTGGGGGGCAACGGCAAGCTGCGTGTGCTGGAATCAGGCGATGGCAAAACCTGGAAGTCGGCCGCCCTGATCGCCGAGGAAGGGGTCGACCTCCGCGATCCCAAGTTCTCGATCACGCCCGACGGCCGGTTGATGATCGTCGGCGGAGGCTCGATCTACAACGGGACGAAGACGCTCCAAGGCCGGCAGCCGAGGGTCACGTTCTCGAAGGATGGTCGCGAGTGGTCAGCGCCGACGCCGGTCCTCAGTGAAGGGGAGTGGCTCTGGCGGGTCACCTGGCACGATGGCAAAGCCTACGGCATCTCCTACGACTCCAGCGCCCGGAGCACCCCGGCGGCAAAAGCCGCGACCGCTACTGGTAAGGTCGAACTCGACCCGGCCGACTGGAAGCTCAAGCTCTTCGTCAGCACTGACGGCGTGAAGTACGACCTCGTCACCCACCTCGACGTCCCCGGCAACCCGAATGAGTCCACCGTGCGCTTCCTCCCCGACGGCGAGATGATCGCCCTGGTCCGCCGCGAGGCCGGCAGCAAGCTCGCCTGGATCGGCCGGAGCCAGGCCCCATATACCGACTGGACCTGGAAAGAGACGAAGCACCAGGTCGGCGGCCCCAACTTCATCCGCCTGCCCAACGGCTCGCTCTGGGCAGCCGGCCGGAGCTATCCCGGCGGTGCCAAGACCGTGGTGGCCCGGATGACGACCGACAGCTACGAACCCGTCCTGACCCTGCCGAGCAGCGGCGACACGAGCTACCCCGGCCTCGTCTGGCACGACGGCCTCTTGTGGATGAGCTACTACTCCTCGCACGAGAAGAAGTCGTCGATCTACCTCGCCAAGATCAAGCTTCCCCAGGAATAACAAACAGGGGCATGTCCTCTTGTACGTCTGGCACGACCACGCATAACCTGATTCTTATGGGTCGTGCCCTCTTCTCTTGTCGGGTGGACTGACGGCCCCAACGCCTTACTCGAAGAGGTGATTCAGCTCATTGGCCAGACGAACCCCCGCCTGGGCGAGGCGCCGTTCGAGAATCGGGCGAGCGAAAGTCACGTAGTCCTTGCCCAGAAGCCTACCGCTTTCCATCGGCCGGCGCGCACCGGCGGGGAAAAAATAGGCGGACTTGGCATCTTCCAGGCTCTCGTTCACCCAATCCTCGACGCTGCCACGCGACCAGGCTCGGATATTCTCCCTGGTGAGCTGCGGTTCGATCCGCTCGACCCAGGCTCGTTCGTTGCGGTCGATCTCGTTGATCAGGCCCGAGTCCCAGAGCCGATGAAGGTTTGTCCCTTCCCCCAGGAACTGGATCTGGGTCAGGTTCCCACCCCGGTCGTGGTTATCGCCGACATGCAACGGCTGGTGAACATCCTCCACGAGATGGACCAGGAACAACAAGGCCCGCTGCCGCTCGCGCAAGGGAGCGCGGCGGTCGGTCAGGACCGAGCGGAAGTGCTTGATCTTGGCGACGACGCAGTTGCCGTTCGAGCAGAAGCGATCCTCATAGTGCGTGGCCGTGATCGGTACGTTGACATAGTGCCAGGGGGCGCTTCCGGGCACGGCGTCGTGCCCGTCCTGATCGGCCCAGGTGGAGATATCCACCAGTGTATCCCCCTTGAGCAGTAACTCGCTCACGGCCCGACGGGCCCCGGGATTGAGCCTGGCCTCGGCCACCCGCGCGGCAATCCGATGGCCGTGCGGTCCCCAGGCCCAACTCGTCGACGCAGGTCCCAGCGTTAAAAGTACGAGAGCGAATCGCCAGGCCGAAGTTGTTCGCGGCAAGCGCATGTGACACGATCCCCCAAGGCGGAAAAACAAAGCAGAGACGCGTAGTCGCGGATGAGTACCGAAGTGGCAGAGGTCCCACCCTGCGAAAAAAAGAGGGCAGGGCGGGACCTCACCTTGGCATTGCAACAAGGAGGGGCGAGAAAACTATTCGACAGTGATCATGTCCTTGATTTTTCCAAACTCAATCTCTTTGATTCCTTTGACCGTCTTGATGTCCTCGATCTTCTTGAACGGGCGGCCCTCGATGATCGCCTGAGCGCGCACCGGACCAATCCCCGGCAGGACGTCGAGTTCTTCCTTGGACGCCGTATTGAGATTCACCTTCTGCCCCGGGGCCAGCGCGGCCTTGGCCTTGGCCGCTGCCTTCTTCTTGGCCACGGTCGGCTCGGAAGCGGTCGGTTCGGGAGCCGCTGCCGCCTTCTTCCGCGCCATCTTCGGCTTGGCTGCCGGCTCGTCCACAACCGGCGCAGGGGCCTGGCTAACCGTCACCAGGCTCCGGATCCCATCGATCGTCCGCGTCGGCACCCCTGCCTTGGCCAGGTCGTCGACCTTGGCATAAGGCCGGCCCGTCACGATCTTCTTCGCCGTGGCCTCGCCCACGCCGGGCAACGACGCAGCAAGCTCCTCCTCAGTCGCCTTGTTCAGGTCGAGCGGAGCCGCCAGAACAGGGGCAGGGGTCGTCGCCGCTTTCTTCCGCGCGACCTTCGACTTGGCCGGAGTCTCGTCAGCCGCCGGCGCCTGGCTGACCGTCACCAGGCTCCGAATCCCATCGATCGTCCGGGTGGGCACCCCCGCCTTGGCCAGGTCGTCGACCTTGGCATAAGGCCGGCCCGCCACGATCTTCTTTGCTGTGGCCTCGCCCACACCGGGAAGTTGTTCAACGAGTTCCTCCGCGCTCGCCTTGTTCAGGTCGAGCGGCGCTGAGGCGGCCGCTTTCTCCCTCTCCTTTTCCTTCGCTTTCTCTTTGGCCTTAGCCTTGAGCTTCTCCTTGGGCTGCGTGGTGGTGGAAGGAGTCTGCCCGGTAGTCACCGTGCCAACCCCCGCAAGGACCACACTCAACAAGGTCGACATGGCCGCGAACTTCGTGAGACGTCCGGTAAACATTCAAGCCCCCGTTTCTTCAAGTTTCGGAAGATGAGGTTTCGGGCACAACCACAGTCGCTTCATCCTCGGCGACGTGACCTTCGGGAGTCATCGTATCGACCGCGTGAGGCAGGATGTGAGAGAGCAGGGCCGCCGCCTGTTCAGTGGGAATCCCGATCTTGGCGGCGAGGTTCTGGACCACGTCGGAGCCCAAGGCCTGTTGAATCTGCTCGCCCGAGACCGGCAGGTTGGCGCCTTTGCCGACCCAGGACGACATCACGTCCCCTAACCCCCCTTCGCGAAACTTCTGCAAGAGGCTGCCCAGTCCTTGTTGCTCGACAACCTCAGCAACATGATCCGTGGCGGCCGTCGGGATGCCTGCCTCACCCTCCTTGGACGATCCTCCAAGAATGCCGGCCAGTTGGCTCTGGACCGCCTCAGCGATCTGGCCCTTGACCGTGTCAAGCAAGCCCATAAGGTGCAACTCCGAGGTGTTGAGTGCAAAACAGCGACCCGGAAAAGACTTGAATCCTTCCGATTTTGACCGATCCCATCCAGGCAGGCAACTTCCTTCTCGCATCCGTTATGACGAATTATTTCCTCAGATTCCACTTCGGCAACCTCATGTCGCGCAAACATGGGATCTGTCGTCGCCTTCGCAACACGGTCCAAAGTCCGCGACGGCAACAACAGAACGGACGACCGACGGTGCCATTCGCCGCCGGTTGGCGGACCGTCCAGCGCAGCCTGCCAACGGCCAACGGCACCTGTGGTTGCCCCCCGGCCGACTACGCGGCAACACTCGTGAAATCTCAGGCCAACCGTGAATCGGCACGCTCGCAAATCGCCAACATCGTCTAGATGGCATTGAAGTTCATCCGGTCTCCAGGCCGCGCAGAGATCTGATGCAGATTTATTCATCGACTTTCAAAGAATGTCGGCGGGACGTCGAGGGACCAGACCTCGCTGCTGAGCGGCCTGGCGTGCCCACCGGCCACCCAGATCTTGTCCTTGAAGACGTAGGCGGAATGCTCATGGCGCTCCTTCCAGCTCACGTTGGACCGGAGTTGGGTCCAATCCTTACCGTTCTGCGAGTACCAGACGTCGCCCCAGTTCTGCGACGGGTTGTTCGACCAGCCGCCCAGGACCCAGATCCGGTCGCGGTGGACCACGGCGGAGAACCAGAGCCGAGGGTTCCAGGGAGCATGCTCTGTCACCTGCTCCCAGTTCACCCCGTCGGACGAGCTCCAGACATCATTCTGCGCGTGATAGGTCGGGGTGTAATTGCCGCCGCCAAGGATCCAGATCTTGCCGTCGTGGACGACCGCCGCGTGGTGAGCGCGAGGCGGCCACGGGGCATTGGCCACCTCCCGCCTCCATTCCTTGCCGTCCGCCGAGCTCCAGACGTCATTCTTGGGGCTCTTGTCGTCGCCGAAGTAATAGTCTTCGGTGCCGCCGAGGATCCACATCCGACCTTTGAATACCACCGCGCCAGCGGCAAGCCGAGGGCTCCAACCCGCTTCTTTCGTCACCAAGTCCCACTTCAGGCCGTCGGTCGACGACCAGACTTCGTTGGTGGCGCCATGCCCCGGGAGTCGGCCGTTGTACCAGCCTCCCAACATCCACATCCGGTCGTTGAAGACGAGGGACATCGGCAGGTCGCTGTACTTCCAGGGGGCATCCTTGGTCACAAGGTCCCAGGCCTTCCCGTCGGACGAGCTCCAGACGTCGCGAGGGGGAGAGGCGAACGAGTCGAACCAGCCCCCGAGGAGCCAGAGGCGATCCTTATAAACCAGTTCGCCGCTGGAGTCGCGCGCCTGCCATTCTGCCTTGTCGGAGACCTTCACCCAGTCAAGAACCTTATCCTCGCCCGGAGCGGAGCCAGGGAAAAGCACCACGCTCGCCAGGACGATTAGACGCCATCTCATCAGGCAAATCCCTCCTCGTTAACAAGAAAAAAGGGCAGACTCCAGGCGGGTCACTGCCGACCGACATCGGGGAATGCCGGGCAATTCGGGCCGGCCAGTTCCGTGGGCCACCATATCTCGCCCCACGGACAAACGCCAACAGACGGGCTGGTTCGTCGCGATGATTGAGTCGCCGCAAGACGCTCAGGACGACCGGTCCGTTTCTGTTGTGCTTCATCGCGGCCGCAAACTCCGTTAGAATGGCCTCAAGAGGAGACTGGGCCATCGATATCCTGCTGTCAGTCCACTCGGTCGAATGCAAAACAACCGCACACATCCCGTCTCCGAGAACGAGCTCTACCTGAAGCTCTTCATCACCAATGGTGGTGGCTGGTAGTCATTGACCCGTCTGGCTTCCCTCCCAACACTCATGGATCTCATGCTCGGCGGGCCCAGTGAACTTGTCGCCCTGACAAGGAGGTCCACAGCGTGCCCCTTCACTTATAAAACCAACAAGAAAGCCTTTCATGGAACATCTGAATGTCCCCCAATTTCTGGGACTTCTTGTCATCATGCTCAGCGCGGCCAGGCTTTGCGGTGCGTTGGCCAAGGCGATCGGTCAACCGACCGTCCTCGGTGAGCTGGTGGCCGGTGTGCTGCTCGGAGCGTCAGTCATGGGACTGGTCGACCCCAAGGTCGACGTCATCCATCTGCTGGCGGAGCTCGGGGTGATCCTGCTCCTCTTCGCGATCGGCCTCGAGACCGACTTGCGGATGCTCGTCAAGGTCGGCGGCGCCTCGGCGGCGGTCGCCACCGTCGGCGTCGTCTTGCCGTTCGCCCTGGGCTATGCTGTCTGCCGGCTCCTCGGGCTCCCCAACCTCGTCGCGCTCGTCGCCGGGGCTTCGCTCACCGCCACGAGCGTCGGCATCACGGCCCGCGTCCTCTCCGACCTGGGCCGACTGCAAGAGCCGGAGAGCCAGATCATCCTCGGGGCCGCAGTCATTGACGACGTCATCGGCCTGGTGATCTTGACCGTCATCGCCGCCCTCACCAACGGAGAGTCGGTCACGATCATGAGCGTCGCCAGGATCACCGGCGTCGCCTTCGGGTTCCTGCTCGGGACACTGCTGGTCGGAAGCCTGATCGTGCCCCGACTCGTCCGGCTCGTGGGCAAGATCGACCTCCCGGGGACGACCACGATCCTGGCCCTGATTCTCGCGTTCGGACTCGCCTGGCTGGCAGATCGGGTCGGGTCGGCTGTCATCATCGGAGCGTTTGCGGCGGGCCTCTTGCTGGCGAAGACTCCCCAAGCCCGTGAGGTTGAGCATGGGGTCACGGAACTCGGAAACTTCTTCGTCCCCTTGTTCTTCGTCTCGGTCGGGGCCGCCGTGGATATTCGCGTGTTCAACCCGATGGACCAGGCGAACCATGCGACGCTCCTCGTCGGCAGCCTCCTCATCCTGGTGGCGGTGGTCGGCAAGTTCGCGGCCGGCTATGCCGCCCCTTGGTTCAAAGGGAAGAAGAGCGTCATCGGCGTGGGGATGATCCCTCGGGGCGAAGTCGGCCTCATCTTCGCGCAAATGGGACTCAGCAGCGGCGTCTTCGATGCCAAACTCTTCAGCGCCGTGACCCTGATGGTGATGGCCACCACCTTCCTCGCTCCGCCCCTCCTCCGTGCCCTCTTCCCTCCCAGAGACGCCTCCTGGATCCCCCCCAAGCCGGACGGTATCGAAGAATTGGTGACGGGCGAGTGAGCCTTGCCGCCAATTTGACGCTAAAAATAACGGGGCGGGCCCCGAAAAAGCGACGATCCGCCTAATATAACTAAAGCAAAAGCAAGTCCAGGGCTCAAGCAAGTCATCCCATCGGTCTCGTGTCCTTCCCCTGAAGGCACGAGCCGGGGATGACCGGCACGATCGCACCCGACTCCGCCGCGTAAACATCCGAAAATGAAGCCGTTGCCGTGGGTCGACCGATTGACTATCGTAAAGGTTCTTCCGGGCCCACCCTGCCTATTGTGAAAGATCAAAGGCGAGACACGCCACCGACGAAATCCGGTCGAGGAGCCCAACCCGATGGATAAGGTGAGAAACTCGGCTGACGCCGCCCCGGATCGAGGACGGATCCGCGTGATGCTGGCAACCATCGCGGCGGTGATCGGGATCGCGTCCGAGGGGCTCGCCAACCAAGGGGATCTCACCGCCAGCCCCGAACAGGTCAAGTTCTTCGAGACGGAAGTCCGCCCCCTCCTGGCCGCGAGCTGCCTGAAATGCCACGGGCCGGAGAAACAGAAGGGGGGGCTGCGGCTCGACTCGAAGGCGGCGATCCTGGCCGGCGGCGAGAGCGGACCGGCGGTCGTCCCCGGCAAGCCGGGGGAGAGCCTGCTCGTCGAAGCAATCAACTACGAAGGGCCCGAGATGCCCCCCAACGGCAAGCTCGGCCCCCCTCAGCGCGAGACGCTGACCCGGTGGATCGAAATGGGCCTGCCCTGGCCGGCGACCGATCCGGGCGCCTCGGCCTCAGCCCTCACCCAGGCTCCGAAGTCGAAGATCACGGCCGAAGACCGGGCCTTCTGGTCGTTCCAACCCCTGCGACGCCCCGACGTACCGAGCACGGACGATGGCGGCTGGGCACGCAACGCGATCGACCAATTCATCTTCGCCCGCCTCAACGCCGAAGGTCTGACGCCGGCTCCTCAGCAAGACCGCGAGGCCCTGATCCGTCGGCTCACATTCGACTTGTGGGGACTCCCCCCCGCGCCGGCCGAGATCGACGCGTTTGCGGCTGACAAAGGGGCCAACGCCTATGAGACCCTGGTCGACCGGCTGCTCGCCAGCCCTCGCTACGGCGAGCGCTGGGGACGGCACTGGCTCGACCTGGTCCGCTACGCCGAGTCGGACGGCTATCGCGCGGACGCCTACCGGCCCGACGCCTGGCGCTACCGCGACTACGTGATCAAGGCGCTGAACGAAGACCGGCCCTACGACCGCTTCGTCACCGAGCAACTGGCCGGCGACGAGATCGACCCCAGCAACCCCGAGCTCAAGGTCGCCGTCGGCTACTATCGGCTCGGCACCTACGAGTACAACCAGCGCGACGTTCCAGCGCAGTGGTCGGCCATCGTCAACGACATCACCGACGTCACCGGCGACGTCTTCCTCGGGCTCGGCATGGGCTGTGCCCGCTGTCACGACCACAAGTTCGACCCGATCCTGCAAAAAGACTACTACCGGCTCCAGGCCTTCTTCACCCCGATCCTCCCCCGCAACGACCTCAACCTGTCCACCAGCCACGAGTGGCAGGTGTATCAGGAAAAGCTCGCGACCTGGGAAGCCAAGACGGCCGAGACCCGCACGGCGATCGCCGCCCTCGAACACCCCTACCGCGACAGGGCGACCAAGGATGCCATCGACAAGTTCCCGGCCGAGATGCAGGCGATCATCAACAAGCCGCAGGCCGAACGAACCCCGCTCGAAGAGCAACTCGCCGAGTTGGCCTACCGCCAGGTCACTTACGAATACGAGCTGATCGCCGACAAGATGAAGAAAGGCAAGGATAAGGACGCCTGGACCGCCTTGCAAAATCAACTGGCCGAGCACAAGCGCGACCGGCCGACTCCCCCCGCGCCCGTGCTCACCGCCACCGACGTCGGACCGATCGCGCCTCCGACCCTGATCCCGGGGGATCGGAAGAAAGAAACGATCGACCCCGGCTTCCTGACCTTGCTCGACCCCGCTCCGGCGACGATCCAGCCCGTGTCGACCGCCCCCCAATCGACCGGCAGGCGCACCGCACTGGCGCGCTGGCTGACCCGGCCTGACAACCCGCTCTCAACCCGCGTGGCCGTCAACCGGATCTGGCAGTACCACTTCGGCCGTGGGCTTGTCAGCACCTCCAGCGACTTCGGCCGGCTGGGCGAGCGCCCGAGCCATCCCGAGCTTCTCGACTGGCTGACGACCGAGTTCGTCGCGCGCGGCTGGAGCCTCAAGCAGATGCACCGGCTGATCCTGATCTCGGCCACCTATCGCCAGTCGGCCAGCCACCCGGATGCGACCGTCGCGAGACGGAAGGACCCCGAGAACCGGCTGCACTGGCACCGGCTCACGCGTCGGCTCGACGTCGAGCCGATTCGCGACGCGATGCTGGCCGTCAGCGGCGAGCTCGACCTGGCGATCGGCGGCCCGGCCGTGGACGCCAACCAAACGCGACGCACCGTCTACTCCCAGGTCAGGCGCAACAAACGCGACCCGCTGGGCGAGGCCTTCGACGCCCCCGACGGCTCAATCACAACCCCCCAGCGCGACGCCACCGTCACACCAATCCAGGCCCTCTTGATGATCAACGGCTCCTGGACCTTGGACCGAGCCAAGGCCTTCGCCGCCCGGCTCCAGAAGGAGGCGGGCGACGACGAAGGGCGGATCGAGCTGGCCTATCGCCTGGCCTTCGGCCGAAAGCCGGCATCCGCCGAACAAGCCGAAGCGCTCGTGTTCCTCCACCATCAAGGTGAGAAGGACGAGCCTGAGTCCCCCCCCAAAGCCGAGGTGGCCGACGGGGAAGGAGCAGCCTGCAAGCCCGGCGAATCCGCCTCGCTCGAGGTCGATCCCAGCAGTTGGGTCGACTTCTGCCACGCCCTGTTGAACGCCAGCGAATTTCTCTATATCGATTAGTCGGATCTCCCGAGAGTCGGGAAAAGCAGGTCCACAACGTCATCCCGAAGAGGCAACCGCAAGAGTCAAGCCCCTGGCTGTCGCCCCTTTCGGGACTGCATCCTACAGGATTTGCCTATTTGTTTTCTTTCCCAAGGGCTTGCGCCCCTTGGCGATTCGAGGCCCGACCATGAGCGACCCGAGGCGCGACGGACTCCAGCCGACACCCCATATCGCGGCCCCGCTCTCCCGGCGCGAGATGCTTGTTCGCGGCGGGGGAGGCTTCGGTGCCCTGGCCCTCGCCCACCTGCTCGGCAACAGCCAGGCGCTGGGGGCCTCGCCCCAAAAAGGGGAGTCGAACGCCTTGCTCGGGGGCGCTTCGTACACGATCCCGTCCCGGGTCAAGAGCTGCATCTTCCTCTTCATGGAGGGGGGGCCGAGCCATATCGACACGTTCGACCCCAAGCCGATGCTCAACAAGCTGGCGGGAAAGCCGCTGCCGCCCAGCTTCAAGCCGGTGATCACCCCGATGGGGGAAGCAGGGTCCCCCTTGCTCGCCTCACAGCGGAAGTGGAAGCAGCACGGTAAGAGCGGGCTCTGGGTCTCCAACTGGCTGCCGCACCTGGCGGAATGCGTGGACGACATCGCGGTGATCCGCTCCTGCTGGTCGAACGGCCTGAACCACGTCGGTGGCGTCTGCCAGATGAACACAGGGTCGATCCTGGCCGGCCGGCCCAGCCTGGGAAGCTGGGTCAGCTATGGGCTCGGCAGCGAGAACCAGAACCTTCCCGGCTACGTCGTCCTGCTCGACAACCCTGGGAGCGTGGTCGCTGGCGGCCCCCGGAACTGGGGCGCCGGGTTCATGCCGGCCACCTATCAGGGGACCCGGCTCGGGGCGGCCAGCGAGGTGATCCCGAACCTGGCGACTCCCAAACAGATCAGCGCGGAGCGCCAGCGCGACAAGGTCGAGTTCCTGCACCGGCTCAACGCGCGGCACGCCGACCAGCGACAGGATCAGACGGAGCTCGACGCCCGAATCCGGGCCTATGAGCTGGCCTTCCGGATGCAGGCCGAGGCGCCCGAGGCAGTCGACCTGACGCGCGAGTCGGAAGAGACGAAGACCCTGTACGGGCTCGACCGCAAGGAAACCAAGGTGTTCGGCCAGAACTGCCTGCTCGCCCGCCGCCTGGTTGAGCGTGGGGTCCGCTTCGTCCAGCTCTACCATGGCGCCGGCTCAAAGTGGGACGCCCACGCGGGCATCGAGCAGAACCACAGCGGGCTCTGCGAAGGGATGGACCAGCCGGTCGCCGCCCTGCTCAAGGACCTCAAGCGGCGCGGGCTGCTCGACGAAACCCTCGTCATCTGGGGGGGCGAGTTCGGCCGCACCCCGATGTCGGAGCAGGGGGACGGCCGCGACCACAACCCTTACGGCTTCACGATGTGGATGGCCGGCGGCGGGATCCAGGGGGGCCGAACCATCGGCGCGACCGACGAGGTCGGCCTCCACGCCATCGAAGACCGGCTCCACGTCCACGACCTGCACGCCTCGATCCTCGCCCTGATGGGCGTCGACCACACCAAGCTCGTCTTCCTCCACAAGGGCCGCCCCGAACGGGCCACCCTCAACGAGGGGATCGTCTCCGAAAAACTGCTGGCCAGCTAACTCCCAAATAAGCCCGTCTTGCCGGGCGGGCCGTGCCCCCTCGGCAAGACCGGGTCGAACACTTCCAGAATGAGTGGGTGAGCGAATCACCCACCATCAAATCAAAATCCTCTCAGCTTCCTGGCACAAGCTTGAGAATCCGATGGTTGCTGCTATCGGAGATGAAGAGAACGCCGTCAGGGGCGAGAGTCACGCCGTGGGGCTGGTTGAATTCCGCCTCCGCCGGCGCCTTGCCGACCCCCGCGGTCCCCTTGCGGCCGGTGCCGGCGAGACTCTCAATCGTCCCCTCGGACGGGCGATAGAGGCGAATGCGATGGTTCTCGGTATCGGCAATGATGACGTCCCCTTGCGGGTTGACGCAGAGGTGCTTGGGACCGTTCAGCTTCGCCTGCCGCCCGGGGCCGCCGTCGCCCGACGCCCCTTTTTCGCCCGTGCCAACCAAGGTGCGGATCTTGCCTGAGCGATCGACGACCCGCAAGGCATTGCCCCCTCGGTCGAGAATATAAACGTTCCCTTTGCCGTCGGTCGCCACGGCCCTGGGGTCGATCATCGGGGAAGTGCGGGCATCGGCCCCATCCTGGGGGATCCCCTTGTGGCCGTTCCCCGCCAGGGTGGAGACGAGGCCCGTCTTGAGGTCGACGGCCCGGATCCGCCGGTTGTCCAGGTCGGCCAGGTAGAGAGCCTGGCCAGGCTCGTCGAGAGCGATGCAGTAGATGCCGCCGAACTCCGCCGCCGTGGCAGGGCCGCCATCCCCCGAGAACCCTTTCTTGCCGGTCCCCGCGATTGTCGTGATCACACCCGTGCGAGCGTCGATCTTGCGGACCCGATTGTTCCAGGTGTCGGATACGAGGATATCCCCATTCTTCATGACGGCCAGGCTGTGCATCCCGTTGAACTCAGCCTTCGTTGCCGGACCGCCGTCGCCACTGTCCCCGTTCTTGCCCGTCCCCGCCACGGTCTGAACGCGGCCGTCCTTGTCGATGCGACGGACGCGCTCTCCAAGCATTTCGACGAAGATGATGGTGCCATCGGGTGCGAACCCGACGCCAAACGGATTGGTCAGCTTGACCTGATCGGCCGGAGCGCCGTCGCTTCCGGTTCCTCCCCCGGCAACAAGCACAAGCCGCCCGCCTTGACCTGGGTCGTCAGCCCCGGCGAGCCCGCACACCGCCAGCAACGCGAACAGAGACATGCGCATCGAAGAGTATCTCCTCATCGGTCGGATCTGAACCGAAGCGACAACAACAGCGACATTCCGGACGATTCCGCCAGGTGCCGCCCGCTCCGTCAAGAGGGTGACGCCAACCTCGGGATCATCCTTGGGGGAGACATTCCATTCGAATTCACCAGATATTTCGATTTTCCGCGTATCTCCTACTTTCGGACAAGACCTCGACCACCACGTCCGAGGCCCTGGACCAAGTCCAAGAGGTCATGCCATATGCGGTCTCTGCACTGCCATCCGCCACCGATCCCAAAGCCGCCCCTTCCCGCAAGGGCGGGGCATCCCGCTTGGCAAAACCGGGCCGGCTTGATAGAGTGGAAGGCCATAAGGAGGAATGGGTTATGACGATACACCTTCCCGAAAATTTGGAACGCTCAATACTGGCGGAAGTCCATAGCGGGCATTTCGCGTCCGTGGACGATGCGATTGCCGAAGCGGTGCGGCTCTTGCTCCGGCAAGGCGAGCATAACGCGTTACGGCCGGAAACGGCGGGAACAGGCGAGCAGAACGCTCAGGCCCATAAGCCGATCTGGGAAGAAATCGCAGAGATTACTGCCGACGTCCCCGACGAGGAATGGAACAAACTGCCGGCCGATGGTGCCGAACAACACGACCATTACATCTACGGCACTCCGAAGCGGCCCCCGACACAATGAGACGTGTCTTTGCCGATGCGGTGTATTGGATCGCCATCGCCAACCCCAAAGATCAATGGCATTCCAACGTCATTAATCTAACAGGTTCGCTAGGCCAGGCTTCCTTGATTACCACGGAGGAAGTACTGGACGAGTTTCTCACCCACTACAGCGGCCACGGCCCCATCCTGCGGCAGGTCGCCGCCCGGATGGTCGAAAAAGCGCTGGCAAATCCACAGGTGATCGTCCGGCCCCAATCCCATCAAACGTTCCTTGACGGCTTGGCCTTGTATAAGGCCCGCCCCGACAAGGAATACAGCCTGACTGACTGCATTTCGATGGCGGCGATGCGCCAGGAAGGTATTACCGAAGTCCTGACACATGATGGCCATTTCACTCAGGAAGGGTTTACCAGACTGCTTTAAGCTGTCGCAAGACCGGCGCAGTGATCTCCGCCCTTTGCACCCCGCTGGCCGCCGATGAGTCACTCCACCACGAAGGTCTGGAAGCCCATCTCGACGAGCAATGGCGATCCGGGCTCACCAGGGTACACGTCACGAGCACGATGGGCCTCATGCACTTACTTCACAAGAATACATATCTTAACATCACGCATCGGCCCATATAACACTCATTGAGCGACGGCCGTTGAGCCAAAATATTTCGCTCGCCGTAAGGCGAGCGAGATTTACGATAAGCTTCGCCCACGCCCCAAACCAAGTAAGGACGCCCATATAATGCCATATCCAATCCGGCTTATCGCCCTCGCGGGCTGGGCGATCGCTTTTGGAGGAATCACGCATGCCGCCGCCCCGGCGCCTCGGTTGGAGCTCGATGAAGCAACCCAGGAACGCTGTCTGAGCCTACTCAAGGGGGCCCTGGCGTCGGACGAGTTCTGGCCGTCGATGCACGCCTCCGAGGCGCTCACCCTGGCAGGGCATGGGGCAGACGTGCAAACAGCGCTCGCCCCCAAGCTGCCCAAGGAGACCGACGACCAGAAGCGGTGCGGGCTGGCTCGTGAGCTGGCACGCGCCGGCGACCTCTCCTACGTGCAGGTTCTGCTCGACATCCTGGCGAGCCCCAATCCTCATGGCCACATCCACGCAAGTGAAAGCCTCTTCAAAATCTGGCAGGTTGGCGACGGTGTCAAGCTCCGCCAAACCCTGACGCGGGCCGAACCGCCCAAGCTGGTGATGATGACGGCCGCCGCGCTCGTGCGAGGGGGAAACCGCGAGGCACTCGACCGGGTGCGGAAGTATGTGAGCGACCCCGACGGCGAGACCGCACGAATCGCCGCATGGATCCTCGCCCGGACGGGAGGGGCAAGCGATCTCAGGGCGCTGCGGGCCGGCGCGACCCGGTTCAGCGATCCGCTCACCAAGGCTTATTTCGAACACGCGCTGGCGTCCCTCGGCGACGCGGACGGCCTCAAGGCCCTCATCCGGAACCTCGGCCACCCCGACTTCAACGTCCGGGTCTACGCGGCCGAGTTCGCCCCGGACGCCCGCGCCGTTGCAGCCAAGGACGCGCTCCTGCACTTGCTCGACGACCCCGTGCTCGACGTCCGGATCCGAGCCGCCCAGGCCTTACTCGTCCTGGCGAAACCGAGTCCGAGCTCACCCACGGAAGACATCAGCCGCGACGTCTTCCCCGCCACCGCCCAAAACCCGCGCTACAGCGAAGGATCGGTCCTCGTCCAGCGCGACGGCAGCCTGATCTACGCAACGACCGAGTTCCAGGGGAGCGGGTCGGATTTCGCCAAGGCTCGGATCATCGCGGTCGATTCCACCGACCAAGGGCGGACCTGGAGCGAGCGACGCGTGCTCCAGGAAAACGTCGGCCAGCAGAACGTGATGTCCGTCACGTTGCGTCGGCTCAAGGCAAATAACCCGTTCGACGGCCCGATTGGCCTCTTCTATCTCGTGAAGAACTCACCAACGGACCTCGATGTCTACTTGCGTATTTCCAACGACGAAGCGAAGACGTTTGGCGAACCACGGCTCGTGACCACCGATCCAGGCTACCACGTCTTGAACAACGACCGCGTCACCGTCCTCTCCACGGGGCGAATCCTCGTGCCGATCGCCACGACCGAGGACGCCGTCAAAAGCCCCAAGTACGCCTCCTCCTGCTACTTCTCCGACGACCAAGGGGAAACCTGGAAACGGAGCAGGGGCCTGATCCACTATCCGGGCCCAGGGGCCATGGAGCCCGAGGTCCTCGAACAGGCCGACGGGCGCCTGCTGATGCAGATCCGCACCAAGGTCGACCACATCGCAGTGAGCGAGTCGACCGACGGAGGCGAAAGCTGGAGCGAGGCCAAGTCCTGGGAGATCGCCGGCCCCGAGTCACCGGCCACGCTGAGACGGATCCCATCCACGGGCAACTTGCTCTTGATCTGGAACAACACGCTGCGCGACGGCAAAGTCAGCAGTGTGCGAACTCCTCTGACCTCCGCGCTCTCGGCCGACGAAGGACGCACCTGGTCGTTCCACCGCAACCTCGAAAACGACCCCACCAAGGTCTACGCCTACACAAGCGTCGTCTTCGACCGTGGCCGAGCCCTGCTCACTTATTATGTGGGCGACACGAAGACAGGGCGGATCTCGTCGCGATTCCGGTCGGTCCCGATCGCCTGGTTCTCCGAGCCCTCAGCCTCAAACTGACCAACTTGATCCGGAGAGCCACTCGTGGAACCGGTGATATTGCGGCGTGGGTCAACCCCAGCGCAGGTGGCCCACGTCTTTGGCCGACTTTTGCAGACCGGCGGGGCCAAACTCTCGGTCTCCGTGATGACCGGGTCCATACTCCGCCCTGGTTTTTGGCTCACGAGTTGAGTACAACCCGTGGCACTTCAAGTGCATTTGCCGTGGTACTCCGAGCCAAACGGCTTCGTCTCAAAGAACAACCGCGAAGGGGAATGGCATGAAACTGACCGGAAAAAAGGCGATCGTGACAGGTTCGGCCCGGGGAATTGGTCGCGGCTGCGCCCTGGAACTGGCCCGCGCAGGGGCCGACATCGTGGTCAACGACCGCGAGCGCACACCCGAAGCCGAGGCCGTCGTGGCCGAGATCGAGGCCCTCGGGCGGCAGGCCGTCCTGGTCGAGGGGGACGCCTTCGACCACGACTCGTGCGGCCGGATCACCCAACGAGCCATTGAAGCCTTGGGACGTCTCGACATTTTGATTAGCAACCCCGCCTACTCCCGTCGCGACGACTTCCTCAACTACTCGCCCGAAACATTCCGGCAGGTGATCCAAGGGACCCTGGCGGGAGGGTTCTCGATGAGCCAGCACGTCGTGAAGCACATGGTCGAGCGGGGCGGGGGGGGGAAGATCGTCTTCATCTCGAGCGTCCACGCCCGCCGCCCATTCCCGCGCAGCGTCGCCTACAACGCGGGGAAGGCGGGGCTGAACCACATGGCCTTGACTATCGCTGGCGAATTGATGCCGTATCGGATCAACGTCAACCTGATCGAACCCGGTTGGATCGACACCCCCGGCGAACACGAAGCGTTCGGTGCCGACGTCATGCGCGAGGCCGGCCCGGCCCTCCCTTGGGGCCGATTCGGCAAGCCCGAGGACATCGGCAAGGCGGCCGTCTTCCTCGTGTCGGACGACGCCGACTACATCACCGGCTCAGCCCTCCTGGTCGACGGCGGCTTACTCCTTCAGGAGTCCCACTCCTAAGCTAAGCAAAGTCGATCTCGACACCACTGAGGCGAGCGCAATCTCCCAGACAAGCGGGGAGACAAGTCGTCCGCGCAAATCGCGTCGTGCTCCTCGCATCTCTCTTCTCTTCTCCGGCATCAGCTTCCTGACGGCCGCCGGGGTTTCCCCCCCCGGCGGCCCGCCTGTGCCCCTCTCATCCACACGTCAAATCGAAGCCTCCCCCTCCACACCACGGCCCCGCCACTGTTCTTTTGTTAGGTTGGACACGACCTGGCCGGTGACCCCGCTATCATCCACAAGCCGTGGGCTACACTGACATCGGCACACGTGCGAGTTCTCTCTTCTCGGATCGATCGAATCCTGAGCCATTGCGAGGGCGACACGAAATGATGCGAGACGAACCCGCTCTTCGTCGTCAATGGATCCTGTTGCGAGCGCTCTCCGCTCAGCGCTTCGGCCTGACCATCCAGGAGATGGTCACCGAGTCAGGCGTCGCCGCCAAGACGATTCGCCGGGACCTGGAACTGTTCCGCAGCCTCGGCTTCCCCCTGGAAGAAACGGTCGGCGAGTTCGGCCGCAAGACCTGGAAGATCGTGTCGAGCGAGAGCCAACCCCCGCTCGCGCTGGCCCTGAACCTGGACGAGGTCATCGCCCTCCACCTCGGCCGCCGCCTCCTCGACCCCTTGGCAGGCACCCCCATCGGCGACGCCGCCGGGCAAGCGTTCCGCAAGATCCGCACCATGTTCCCCAAAATGGCACTCGAGTACCTCGAGCGATTCACGAACTTCTACCACATCGCCACCCTCGCGCCGGCTGATTACTCGGCCCAGGGCGAACGGCTCGACACCTTGAGGACCGCCATCGAAGACCAGCGTGCTGTCCACATCCTCTACCAGTCCGCCCAGGCCACCGAACCCGCCTTCCGCGACGTCTACCCGCTCACCCTGTTCGACCAGAAAGGAGCCCTCTACCTGATCGCGCTCGACCCGCAAGAGGACAAACTCAAGCACTACAAAGTCGTCCGCATCGAGGACGTCGAGTTAACCAACATCCCCTTCCCCCGCCCGCAAAACTTCGACCCCGCCACCTACATGGCCTCGTCGTTCGGCATCTATCAGGGCGATGACGACATCCTCATCAAGGTCCGCTTCGCCCCTAAAGTCGCGCGTTACGTCCTGGAAACCAAAAAGCATCAATCCGAACGCCTCGTCAAACAGCGTGATGGCAGCGTCGTGGCGGAGTATCGCCTCTCCTGCACCAATGAAATCAGGTCGTGGATTCTCAGTTTCGGCGCAAAGGCGATCGTCCTGGAGCCAGAGTCGCTCCGTCGAGAGATCGCCGAAGAACTACAGACACTGATAGTAGCTTACGCAACATCCGTCTCAGAGTCGCGTCAGCACCCCTTTCGAGGGGAAGATCGCCACGAGGTTCCTGGGCAATTCCATTAATCGAGACTATCGCATGCCAATCATTGACCTCAGTTTCAACATCATCGGCACCACGATCCCATTGGATCATGGCTACAGCTTATTTTCCGCTCTCTGCCGCGTTGTTCCGCAACTTCACGGCGATACGAGGATTGGTGTCCATCCGATCCGAGGGCGTCAAACCGCACCTGGCGTCCTAAGCCTGATCGACTCCTCCCGGATTCGTCTCCGGCTACCCTCGGAGGAAATTGCTCCTTATATCGCCGTAGCCGGCACGGAACTCGAATTGGTCAGCCACCGCCTCCAAGTCGGGATCCCTCGTGTCGAGTGTCTCACCGCAGCCGCAAGCCTGGGATCTCGCTTGGTGACGTTCCGCGGCATCACTGACCCGACCCTCTTTGAAACCAACATTCGTCGGCAGCTCGAGAAACGGAAGATCGCTGGTAAGCCGAGCCTCGTGGTCGCAGCCCGCGCTACGTGGACCGGTCAGCCAATGCGACGCGTGTTAAGAGTCAAGGACAAGCAAGTCATCGGTTACTCACTCCGTATCCATGGCCTTAAATCGGAGGAATCAATAAGCATTCAGGAAGAGGGGTTAGGAGGGCGTAGACGAATGGGTTGTGGCGTCTTCTTACCGATTTCGCACACGGAGAATTCCATATGACAAAGTCTATTCTTCTCGCCAAAAGCGATGGCTTCGGACGCAGTCGCCAGAGCATCCGCGAGCATACCGAACTGGTCATGAAGTCGGGGAAAAGACTCGTCGAGGTCACGGGAGCCACCCAATTGGTCGCGGTTGGCCTCGACCCTTTACATTGGCTGGACCGTTTTCGACGCGAGATCAAAATCACCGCGCTGCTTCACGACCTTGGCAAAGCCAACGACCATTTCCAGGAAATGCTCATCGGAAGGGCAACCCGAGGCCAGGGACTTCGCCACGAGGCGGTGTCTTTCCTGATCGCCCGCCAACCGGAGGTTCGGGAATGGTTGCAGTCAGTGATTGACAACAATCGAGCTGTTGAGCTTGTCCTCTGGGCAATCGCGGGGCACCACAGGAAGTTCCCCCCATCTGCCCCTCCCAAGGACTGCAAGCCCGAGATGACCGTCTATCTATCGCATCCCGACTTCCACGACACCTTGGCGCTCGGTACGCGCGAATTATCCCTGCCCGAGCCGCCTCGATTCGGTTCTGATCGAAAGCTCAAGCTAATCAGTATCAACAGTTCGTTGCGGGAATTCGAGGATGCGCAGGAAGACGCCGAAATTTTCTTTAAAACAGCATCGGATGACGAGAAAAAGTATGTCTCTGTACTCAAGGCATGCTTAATCTGCGCCGATGTCGCCGGATCGATCGGGAGACGTGGTTCGGAACCGATGGACAAGTGGATCTCGGATGCGTTTCTGAACCTACCTCAGCCTCAGCAATTGGAATCCGTTGTTGGTAAAGGTCTCAAAGGAGGCGAGCTGCGACCGTTTCAAATCCAAGTCGCCGAAGCGACCAATCGAGTGGTGTTCGTCCAGGCGGGTTGCGGAAGCGGGAAAACCTCGGCAGCCTATCTCTGGGCTGCCCAGCAAGCGCCCGGCAAACGCCTTTTCTTCTGCTACCCGACAACGGGAACGGCAACCGAAGGTTTTCGCGATTACCTGATCGATCCGTCCCTCGACGCCGAACTGATCCACGGGCGTGCCGAGGTTGACATGAAAATCCTCGGACTCGGCGATGACGAACCGGGACGGGAAGCAGGCACCAAGAACCGCCAGGGAAAGGCCAGCGAAGACTCCGCTGGTGCCCTGGAGCAATGGTCGACTCCCCTGGTGAGTTGCACGGTCGACACAGTCCTCGGCCTGGTCCAGAACCATCGGCGATCGATTTATGCCTGGCCGTCGATCGCGGGGGCCGCTCTCGTCTTTGACGAAATTCACTCGTATGACGACAACCTATTTTCCGCGTTAGTGCGTTTCCTTACAGACGTTCGAGGCGTGCGGTGTCTTCTGATGACGGCCAGCCTCCCCCAACCCCGCTTGCAAGCGATCCGCGAGGCACTCCAAGGAATCGGGGAAACTCTTGGCGGTCCCATCGATGGCCCGGAGGATCTGCAACTTTTGAAACGTTATCGACGAGAGTATAGCGACTCACCCTGGGACCGCGTCGAAGACGTGCTCTCCAAAGGAAAGAAAGTCCTCTGGGTGGTCAACACCGTCGCCGAAGCAATGAGTCTGGCTGAGCATCCTCGAGCCCAAAAACTCGGACCGACGCTCTATCACAGCCGGTTCCGGTATGTCGACCGAGTTGAGCGTCACAAAGCCGTCATCAGCGCATTTGCAAACCAAAATACTCCTGCCTTCGCCATCACAACCCAGGTGGCGGAAATGTCGCTCGACCTGTCCGCCGACCTCCTCATCACCCACTTGGCCCCGATTCCTTCGCTGATCCAACGGCTCGGCCGCTTGAATCGCCGCGCCAGGCCCGACCGAAACGACGGGATCCGCCCTTTCATCATCATCGAACCTAATAGTCATCTCCCCTACACGCAAGAACAACTTCAAGAGGCAAGAGCATGGCTTGCCTTGCTTGGAAACGAGGAACTCTCACAGGCTGATCTCGCTGCGCACTGGATCGCTCAACCCGTTGCATCGTCCGATCGGGCGAATCATTTTGCCTGGCTTGACGGAGGCTTCGCCACGGAAACAAGACACCTTCGAGACGCTTCACCCGGTATCGACGTGATCTTGCAAAGGGATCGAGTTGCAGTGGAATCCAAACAGAGCCGCCCCGAGGAGGTGCGCATTCCCATGCCTCCCCCACGCACGGGCCTCAACTGGCGAGCGTGGGACGAGGTCGCTTTCTGCAAAATTCCGCCCGACGACATGATTATTTATGAAGAAATGAAGGGGGCCAAATGGAAACCTTAAGCATCGATCTTTTCGCGCCGGGGATGAGCCCGTTACATCGCGCGGGTTTGGGCGGCCTGGCAACCACGCTCCAATGGATCGACAGCAAAGTCAAAGACGACCGACGGCCGCCAGGCGAGTGGTCCATCGACGATCGCCAGGTCGAATTAAAATGGCCGAATCCTGAGGGAGCGAAGGCCTTCCTTAAGCGACTCTACGAACTCGCCTTCCAAATCGATGAAAACGGATTGATCCACTTACCTGGCAGCTACGGCGCGGGGATACCCAAACTGGAGGTATTGGCTGAGCTTCAGCAGGGGATGTCCCTGACGATTCTCCAGTTCGGCCCAAATCGCAAATCCGACGGGCTTGCCCTGAAAAGCTATGAAATCGATAGCCAGACAATCACAATTCAGCATCAGAAACTCACCGGCTATACCCATCAATCCGAATGGGAGAAGTTAGTTACGGCAAAGGGAACGTTGAAGCCGCAGGCGATCATCAGTGGGACGATTGCTCCCGGTTTCGTCCAACGCCATGTCGCGTTTCCGTCAACCACAATCGAGCAACCGCCCGGCCTAGCAATCGCCCTCCATTTTGCTCTGATCGGAACACTTTCACTCGCGATCGACCGAAAGACCGGCGTACTGCTCGTTCCTGATGTCGAGGACTTGAATCTCTTCGTCAGGCGTCGCGGCCTTATGACACCCAATTCGGCCACGGATTGCCGCATCGCCAGCCCCGCCGATGCCGCCCTCCAAGCTCAGGTCCGGTTGCATCTCATTGAGGGAGCGCAAAAACTCAAGGCCGATCGCTGTCTCGCGGTCTTGTTTGCCACCAAGTCTTGGAACGAGAAGCAGAAAGCACGAGCCAGCGTACAGGAGGTCGAGCCCGACACGACCGCCCTCGAGCGGTTCGATCTCGCGATGCACACCCTCCAGGCTCGCATTGCCCTGGCAAAGCCAACCAAGAAGGGAGAAGCACCGGTCCCCTTCTGGGCCGAGAGCGTAGTCCGGCCGTTGGTGGCGGAAAACCTCGCTCAAGGCCGACCCTGGTATCAAGATTTCCGCCGTTTGGTCGTGTCGCCGGACGGTTCCGACGACGCTCAGAAAGTCCGCCAACTCGGGTACGAAAAGAAAGGCTTGCAGGCCATGGTCAACGATCACTGGGAAGATCGAGGAGAAGAGGCCATCGTCCGCTCCGTCCACGAGGCGATGTTTCGGCGATTCGGCATGATCTGGGAAGAGGTCACCGGCAATCAGACGGTCTTCAATAACCGTAAGGAGCGCCAGATGCAGCGATGGCGGCTCGCCTTCGCCGGCGCCAAGACCGCTGATGATTTCCGCAAAGCCCTGACCGATCTCTGGAGCCGCTCAGGCTCCAATCCGGTCTTGAAGTCCTCGTGGCGTGAGGTCTTACCCCTGATCTGTGACGAGGATCGCTGGAGGCTCGCCCGCGATCTCGCCTTGCTGGCGCTGGCAAGCTATGAACGGCCTGCGACAGCACCAAAAGAAGTCGGCTCCGTAGCTGGTAATAACACCGAAGACTAATCGCTGATCGAACAGATTCCAGGTCACATCACTAATCTGAGAGGATCGAATCGATGAGTTTGCACATTTACGGAGCCGTTGTCACCCACCACGGCACAGCAGCCAACAACCGAGCGGAGACCGAAGGAAACATCACGACCCTTCAGAAATTACTCTGGTTCGGCAAAGTCCATTCCTCGGTCAGCGCCGAGGCAATTCGATTCGCTATCCGCCGCCGGTTGGCGGAGCATGAGCCGACGAATCGACGATGGGATGAAGACCTACGAATGAACGTCTGGGCCGACCCGATTTTTGAGTCATGGGCGAGTAAGACCGGAAAACCATTCATTGACGATGACATCCTTGGTTTTATGAGCGCCGACGCAGCCAAGGAAGAAAACGGGCCCGAAACCGCACCGGAGCCCGACGAGAAAAAGAAGCCCCGGGCCAAGGGCACAACCAAAGTCCGCCGGGCCGTCCTCGAAGTCACCCGCGCGATCTCACTCTCGCCCTACGGGGGCGACGTCACTTTCAATGCGGCCAGCCCCGGCGCGACGCCCTCGGCGCAGAAGAAGGGGAGCAACCCCGTTCCCTACGGCACCGAGCTTCATGCCACGCGCTACCAGTACGGTTTCGCCCTGACGCCCAGCGCCTTGCATAAGCCCGAGCGAGCAGCGGTTGCCATTGAATCGCTCTGCTCGCTGGGAGAGGTCGCCGGGAACCACGGGCGTTTCCTCTACGACTTCAGCCCCGAGAGCATCGTCTTCCGCGTGACTCACGATCCGGCCCCAAGGCTCCTCTATCTCTTTGAGGGCGGTGGAACGACCGTCGACGCGCCGACCCTCCTGGCGAGAGTCAAGTCCGGCGACCTGCCGGCCAAAGAGTTGATCATCGCCGGTGCCTTCAGCCAGACCTCAACAGCAAGGGAAGTCGCGGCCCTGGGGGCGACACTGGAACCCGGGGTGCGTAGCGCCGCGCGTCTCGTCTGCGAGCGGATCGCCGCCGGGGAGGGTTGATCCATGATCGCCCTCAGGGTCACCGTCCCCATCGCCTGTTTCCGCAAAGGTTTCGCCCGCGAGTTCTGGGAGACGGAAGAACTGCCGCCGCCAGCCACTTGCTACGGCTTCCTGCTGTCTCTCGTCGGCGAACAGGATCGCCGTCGCCATGTCGGCGTGCGGGTCTGCCCGGCATTGCTTGGCCGCCCCGAGCGAAGCGCCGTGCTCCGCACGCTTTGGCGAGTCAAGAAACTCCCTCTCGGTTCGCCTGGCAACACACGTCCTGACTATCAGGAAATACTCACCAACGTATGCCTGGCAATCTGGCTCGACTCGACCGAGGAGATTGGAACCGGCCCGACCTTGGAGGACCGCGTCCACACGGCGCTCGATCACCCTGAGCGGATCAACCGTTTCGGTGGCCTCTCGCTCGGCGAAAGCACTCATCTGGTCGATGAGGTGACGAGACTTTCCGTTGCCCCAGGCGACAGGGCACGAGCCTATCTGTTGAATGATCGAGGTCGGCTGTCCTTGCCCGTGTGGGTCGACCACGTCGGATCGGCGAAAACGCGCTACGTCAGCGGCGACTTGGTCGAAACCGACGTTTCCGCTCCCAACCGGGATCGAATGCCTCGCATCGAACCCCTGAGTTAACCTCCCTCGCCCGTGAGAGAAAACCCGTTTTCCTCAAAAGGAAAACGGGTTTTCGACGGAGGTCCTCAACCACAAATCGATCGACACAGCAAAAGGAAGTCAATAATGACTCTTCCCATGGTCGACCACGCGCCCCCGTTGCGCGTGATGTCCCTCCACGCGCTGGCCTATTGCCAGCGTCTATTCTACCTCGAAGAAGTCGAGGAGATCCGCGTCGCCAGCGCCGCCGTATACGCCGGCCGCGAGCTCCACGCATCGCTCGAAGCCGACGAAGAGGGAGAGCGAACCCAGCTCGAACTGGCCGACTCGGGCTTGGGGCTCGTCGGCAAGGTCGATGCGTTGCGACGGCGCGACGGCTCTTTCCTCCCTTACGAGCACAAACGCGGCCGCGCCCGCCGTGACGGCAAAACGGCCATGGCCTGGCCGTCCGACCGGCTCCAGGTCATCGCTTACGCCGTTCTGATCGAATCGGCGACAGGGCAGGCCATCCCCGAGGGCCGCATCCGATACCACGCCGAGAACGTCACCGTCCGCGTTCCGATCGACGCGAACGCGAGGGCCGACCT
Organism: Singulisphaera acidiphila DSM 18658; assembly: GCF_000242455.2. Lineage (GTDB taxonomy): Bacteria > Planctomycetota > Planctomycetia > Isosphaerales > Isosphaeraceae > Singulisphaera > Singulisphaera acidiphila. The sequence continues at coordinate 489,482 of NC_019892.1, read as the reverse complement.
GGAGGAGGCCGTCGCCACAGCGCGGCGGCTCCGCGAGACGACCGAGCGACCGCCGGTCGCGGAGAACGAGCGGCTCTGCGTCCGCTGCTCGCTGGCACCTGTCTGTCTCCCCGAGGAGGTCCGGCAAGCCGACGACCCCGAGCGCGAGCCAACCCGACTCTTCCCCCCGGACCGCGACGGCACCAGCCTGCACGTCGTCCTCCCGGGCACATCGGTCGGCCGGAGTGGCGAGACGCTCGTCGTCAAGCCGCCCGACGGCGCCCCGCCCACCAAGCACGCGATCCGCGAAATCGACTCGCTGCTCGTGCATGGATACTGCCAGGTCACGACCCAGGCGCTGAACCTCTGCGTCGACCGCGAGATCCCGGTCCACTGGCTGACGACCTCGGGGCGGCACACCGCCAGCCTGACCGCCAGCGCCGGCCAGGTTCAGCGTCGGCTGAGACAGTACCGCGCCCTGGCGGACGAGGCGACCTGCCTGCGATTGGCCAAATCCCTGGCCCGCGCCAAGATCGAGAGCCAGCATCGCTACCTCCTCCGGGGCTCGCGCGGCGACGAACAGGCCCGCGACGCGATGCTCCCCAACCTGATCCCGCTTCGCTCGGCGCTGGCCTCGCTCGAATCGGCCCCCAATCGCGACTCGCTCCGTGGCTTCGAGGGTTCGGCCGCCGTCGGCTACTTCCGAGGCCTGGACCGGCTGCTCTCGCCGACGGTCCCCGAATTGCTCCGCTACTCGACCCGGAGCCGCCGTCCCCCGCTCGATCGCTTCAACGCCCTCCTCGGATTCGGCTACGGCCTCCTCCACACGGCCGTGATGCGGGCGATCCTCACCGCCGGGCTAGAGCCCTCGCTCGGGTTCTTTCACACCCCGAGGAGCGCCGCCTATCCTCTGGTCCTCGACCTGATGGAACTCTTTCGCGTCCCTCTCTGGGACATGGTCCTGATCGGCTCACTGAACCGGAACCAGTGGGACCCCGACGCCGACTTCATCGTCACCAAGGGAAAGACCTGGCTCTCCGACACCGGCCGGCGCAAGACGATCCAACTCTTCGAAGATCGGCTGGACGAAACCTGGAAGCATCCGGTCATCGGCTACTCCCTCTCCTACGTGCGAACGCTGGAGTTGGAAGCCCGGCTCCTGGAGAAGGAATGGAGCGGCGAGCCCGGCCTCTTCGCACGAATGCGGCTCCGTTGATCGGTCTGGGTCTGGACGAATCAAAGCATCCCTGAAAGAAAGGAGTCCGCCCGAAATGAATGACGCGAAGTGGTGGCTGGTCTGCTACGATGTTCACGATCCGACGCGTCTCCGCCGCGCCGCCAAGGTCCTTGAAGGTTCAGGCCAGCGAATGCAGGAGTCCGTCTTCCGCTGCTGGATGACCCCGAGCCAAATGCACCGGCTTCGGTGGGAGCTCACCCAAGTTCTCGAACCGAACGACGAAGTGCTGCTGATCCCACTCTGCCCCCGCTGCGTCGGAGGCATGGAGACAACCTACTCCGCCCAGAACCACCCTGATTGGCCCGATTCCCCCGAACCCCACAGGATCATCTAACTCCCTGATTCAAGCATCTCCGGCCGTCGTGCCGAGTTCTCACCGCCGATGGACCGATCTCGTTCCCCTTCTTCAACATAGGGCTCTTTGGCAATACGAACGATCCATGATTCACCCGAACCCCGCACCGCCTATCAACTTGCAAACCGTTCTCCCCAGAGTCGGATCCCGTTTTCAAAGCCACCCCCAACTCTCCAAGCCCGTGCTTGAAAACGTGCTCCGCATCCTCTATCATACGAACAGTTTACAAGCGAGCGGTGCCGACCTCTGTGATGCCGCAAGGCGTTGAGCACATTAAGCCTTTTCGGTCTCGAGGAGGCCCCGGCCTGTGCCGACCTCTGTGATGCCGCAAGGCGTTGAGCACGCCAAGCGGGCCGCGATAGAAATCGAGAGACTGAGAGTGCCGACCTCTGTGATGCCGCAAGGCGTTGAGCACCCGCCACCCACCCTCTCCTGGCTCGAAGTGTTCGCAGTGCCGACCTCTGTGATGCCGCAAGGCGTTGAGCACGCCAGGGCTAGGGCAATCGAGCCGGCATCGACCGCGTGCCGACCTCTGTGATGCCGCAAGGCGTTGAGCACTGCTCGAGTGCGGTGATCGGATCGCGGACCGGTTTGTGTGCCGACCTCTGTGATGCCGCAAGGCGTTGAGCACAGCTCCTCTGAGTACGTGGCTCGCTGCCTCTCGCAGAGTGCCGACCTCTGTGATGCCGCAAGGCGTTGAGCACTCCAGTGCGCGACGATGCTGCTCGGGAGTAAGTTCGTGCCGACCTCTGTGATGCCGCAAGGCGTTGAGCACGTGCGGGACCAGGCTTGGGCCGAGCTCGACGCATTGTGCCGACCTCTGTGATGCCGCAAGGCGTTGAGCACGAGAGGGTTAGAGGAAATCGCATGAAGCCGAGTCGTGCCGACCTCTGTGATGCCGCAAGGCGTTGAGCACTCGGGGCTTTCTCGGCCAGAGGGAGAAAGGTGTTCTTTGTGCCGACCTCTGTGATGCCGCAAGGCGTTGAGCACTCAAGCTGATGCAGGACGCGATCGGCAAGGGAGCCAGTGCCGACCTCTGTGATGCCGCAAGGCGTTGAGCACCCGTCAGTCGACCTCACTCCGCTCGTCGCCCTCGCGTGCCGACCTCTGTGATGCCGCAAGGCGTTGAGCACTTCTCGAGGCGATTCAGTCTCTGCTCCAGGAGACGCGGTGCCGACCTCTGTGATGCCGCAAGGCGTTGAGCACAGCCGTTTCGGCTCACGATTCGGGACCGACCTGGCCGTGCCGACCTCTGTGATGCCGCAAGGCGTTGAGCACAGGAGATCGTTGGCGTCGACGGTTCGACTCTCAAGCTCGTGCCGACCTCTGTGATGCCGCAAGGCGTTGAGCACGTACGAACTTCGAACTGGCCGCGAACGATACGTTGCGTGCCGACCTCTGTGATGCCGCAAGGCGTTGAGCACTGGCGACAATCGGGTTATCCCACAGACCGAAGAGGTGTGCCGACCTCTGTGATGCCGCAAGGCGTTGAGCACGAGGGCCTCCGACCAACGCCGCGATGGTCGCGCTGGAGTGCCGACCTCTGTGATGCCGCAAGGCGTTGAGCACCGGCAGTGGCTTTCTCCTCGGAGTCGAACACTCCTTGTGCCGACCTCTGTGATGCCGCAAGGCGTTGAGCACTATTTGGCGGACGGCTCCGGAACCAACCAGGTCAGGTGCCGACCTCTGTGATGCCGCAAGGCGTTGAGCACGGATTGGCCACGAACCGCTTGAGGTCGATGCCCATGTGCCGACCTCTGTGATGCCGCAAGGCGTTGAGCACAAACCGCCACACTGAGTGCACTGTTCGCCCGAGTCGGTGCCGACCTCTGTGATGCCGCAAGGCGTTGAGCACAACCCGCAAGGATTACCCGTCAGCTCGCTGATCGGCGTGCCGACCTCTGTGATGCCGCAAGGCGTTGAGCACAAGTTCTTTGATTTGAAGTCAAAGGCGACGGTGGTGGTGCCGACCTCTGTGATGCCGCAAGGCGTTGAGCACGCCATCACGTCGAGGACTTCGCCGCAGTCAACGTCGTGCCGACCTCTGTGATGCCGCAAGGCGTTGAGCACGCGGCCGGAACAGCCTTCGCTTGATGCTTCGGTTTGTGCCGACCTCTGTGATGCCGCAAGGCGTTGAGCACTGCTCGGCAAAGCCGGGAGGGGCGACCGTGAAGACGTGTGCCGACCTCTGTGATGCCGCAAGGCGTTGAGCACTTTTCGAGCCGCTCCCTCCAGACGGCCATCCCTACCGTGCCGACCTCTGTGATGCCGCAAGGCGTTGAGCACGAGCCGCCCCTACCGGGATGCGGGCTACACCGTGGTGTGCCGACCTCTGTGATGCCGCAAGGCGTTGAGCACTCCCACAACACCACGGTTGCCGTCGGCTCGGTCGGGTGCCGACCTCTGTGATGCCGCAAGGCGTTGAGCACATCACTCACTGTGGGGTACGGGGACAATAGTCTCACGTGCCGACCTCTGTGATGCCGCAAGGCGTTGAGCACTTGATTGGAACCGAGGGAGTCACCCCGTCGCCGTTGTGCCGACCTCTGTGATGCCGCAAGGCGTTGAGCACTTCAATTTTTTCTGCCGATCGCGGTCGGCAGCCTGGGTGCCGACCTCTGTGATGCCGCAAGGCGTTGAGCACAATTTCGGATCGGCCCGCTGTTCGGCCGTGATGATCGTGCCGACCTCTGTGATGCCGCAAGGCGTTGAGCACCGGCCTGGCAGCGGGACATCGGCTTTGCGATCGCCGTGCCGACCTCTGTGATGCCGCAAGGCGTTGAGCACCAGCCAGAGCCCCCTTGGCGTCGAACTCGACCGTGTGCCGACCTCTGTGATGCCGCAAGGCGTTGAGCACTTTGGGCCACGGATGAAAGAGATCGTGCGGGAAGGGGTGCCGACCTCTGTGATGCCGCAAGGCGTTGAGCACATTCGGCGGCATGGCATTGCATCCATGCGCCCGGGATCGTGCCGACCTCTGTGATGCCGCAAGGCGTTGAGCACATTTTACTGTCAAACAGCGTGGAGTCCCGCTATGGTGCCGACCTCTGTGATGCCGCAAGGCGTTGAGCACGGTCCGGTCGATCACGACGGTGCGTTCCGCGATGTGCCGACCTCTGTGATGCCGCAAGGCGTTGAGCACATCACCCGGCGGCGAATCATCCGGTCGAATTGCTTGGTGCCGACCTCTGTGATGCCGCAAGGCGTTGAGCACCGAAGGAATCACATGCTTAATCGGAGACTCCTCTGTGCCGACCTCTGTGATGCCGCAAGGCGTTGAGCACGGTATGACTCCCGTGGCTTTCCCCTGCGCAATCTGGTGCCGACCTCTGTGATGCCGCAAGGCGTTGAGCACAGGGCGGTCGTCTGCATTGACGCAGATCAGGCCTTCGTGCCGACCTCTGTGATGCCGCAAGGCGTTGAGCACAAGCGAGGCAAGACGATCGAGGGGCCTTCGGTTTGTGCCGACCTCTGTGATGCCGCAAGGCGTTGAGCACATCGCTCAGGAGTACACCCGTCTGACCGGCATCGAGTGCCGACCTCTGTGATGCCGCAAGGCGTTGAGCACTGACTCAATGATGACGCCCCGTCCTCCGAGAGGGTGGTGCCGACCTCTGTGATGCCGCAAGGCGTTGAGCACTCCGTGATCGGCACCATCAGGCCGACCACGACATGCAGTGCCGACCTCTGTGATGCCGCAAGGCGTTGAGCACTACAGCTACCCAACCAGGCCCCGCGCCGTCGTGACGAGTGCCGACCTCTGTGATGCCGCAAGGCGTTGAGCACGCTAGCCTTGAAAGAGTCCACGACGAAGAGGAAATCGTGCCGACCTCTGTGATGCCGCAAGGCGTTGAGCACTTGCTTCTGTGGCCGAGTCCACAACTCTCTTGGGTGCCGACCTCTGTGATGCCGCAAGGCGTTGAGCACTATGAAGAAGCATAAGGACTCTGCCGGTAACAAATGTGCCGACCTCTGTGATGCCGCAAGGCGTTGAGCACTACGAGAACATGAAACCTTTGTGGGTTTGGAAGGGTGCCGACCTCTGTGATGCCGCAAGGCGTTGAGCACACGATAGGTTCTCTCAGCTTCAGTGCGGCCCTCGTCGTGCCGACCTCTGTGATGCCGCAAGGCGTTGAGCACTGGCGAGTGTATGCGTGGAAGTCGCCTTTCAACCTTGTGCCGACCTCTGTGATGCCGCAAGGCGTTGAGCACAACGCGTACTTTGCCGGTCTCTCGTGGTGCCGCTCGCGTGCCGACCTCTGTGATGCCGCAAGGCGTTGAGCACTAGTCGAGGATCACGAGCCCGATCTTGTGCCGGAGCGCGTGCCGACCTCTGTGATGCCGCAAGGCGTTGAGCACACGGATGACGAGGTCCGCGCGACACTCGCGGGCCGGGTGCCGACCTCTGTGATGCCGCAAGGCGTTGAGCACATGGCCGGCACCGAGTGGCCGGTGAATATGATCGGAGTGCCGACCTCTGTGATGCCGCAAGGCGTTGAGCACATCTTGGTGGAGTCCATAGAGCATGAAGGCAAGCACCGTGCCGACCTCTGTGATGCCGCAAGGCGTTGAGCACACGCCGTGTCCAGCAGGGACAGCAAGATCGCACGGCGTGCCGACCTCTGTGATGCCGCAAGGCGTTGAGCACACGGGGCCGGTGATCGGCAGGGTGCGCTCAAGCAACTTCGTGCCGACCTCTGTGATGCCGCAAGGCGTTGAGCACAGTGAAGATGTGGCTTCGGTGTCTCCCGTCCTGAGCGTGCCGACCTCTGTGATGCCGCAAGGCGTTGAGCACATCGCGAAGGGCCTCGGAGTGAAGCCAGAGGAATTGAGTGCCGACCTCTGTGATGCCGCAAGGCGTTGAGCACAACTGGGCTCCGGTCATCTGGACACCGGTAAGCGGAGTGCCGACCTCTGTGATGCCGCAAGGCGTTGAGCACGCGAGCATGAGGGCAGACCGGAACGGCAACTACCTGTGCCGACCTCTGTGATGCCGCAAGGCGTTGAGCACACCTCGTCCAAGAGAAACTCCTCGACCGGTCCAGGGTGCCGACCTCTGTGATGCCGCAAGGCGTTGAGCACACCGGGCGGGCCTTCATCGGGATCGTCGGCACGTATTGTGCCGACCTCTGTGATGCCGCAAGGCGTTGAGCACCCGAACTTCGCACCGCTGATCCGTTTGGGGGTCACCGTGCCGACCTCTGTGATGCCGCAAGGCGTTGAGCACGCCCCGCTGAAGGAGACCCGCGTTGCGCCACGGCGTGCCGACCTCTGTGATGCCGCAAGGCGTTGAGCACGCGTGATACCCTTCCTGGTAGCATCCCCGTGGACACGTGCCGACCTCTGTGATGCCGCAAGGCGTTGAGCACGTCGGTCGAAACCGGGTGGGAGGACGGCGAGATGGTGCCGACCTCTGTGATGCCGCAAGGCGTTGAGCACGTCGGAATGAGGGCGTGAAGGCAGATGAACCAATTGTGCCGACCTCTGTGATGCCGCAAGGCGTTGAGCACGATCGCCGGGTACCACAACCCGGCGATGAGGCGGGTGGTGCCGACCTCTGTGATGCCGCAAGGCGTTGAGCACTCACGGTCGCCACGGGCGTCCCTCTCCCCACCATGTGCCGACCTCTGTGATGCCGCAAGGCGTTGAGCACCATGATCGCGTCGTCGAAGTGTGGCGGTGCAGTGCGGTGCCGACCTCTGTGATGCCGCAAGGCGTTGAGCACTCTGCGAAAGGACATTCGGTCTCGCGGCCGTGGAGTGCCGACCTCTGTGATGCCGCAAGGCGTTGAGCACACGACTTGGACGTCTACCACTTCTCGTTGCTGGTGGTGCCGACCTCTGTGATGCCGCAAGGCGTTGAGCACAATTCTGCCTTCCATTGCTCACTGGATTTCTCCAAAGTGCCGACCTCTGTGATGCCGCAAGGCGTTGAGCACGCGGTCGTGTTCGTGGCTGGGGGAACAATGGTTGAAGTGCCGACCTCTGTGATGCCGCAAGGCGTTGAGCACCGGGTGTGGACGCGCTTCCGCCGCCGATCAAGTCCTGTGCCGACCTCTGTGATGCCGCAAGGCGTTGAGCACGCTACGACACAGCCTCAGCCGCCGAACTGTTCTTGTGCCGACCTCTGTGATGCCGCAAGGCGTTGAGCACCCGCGATGATCGTGCCGGCCGAGTCGCCGAAGATGATGTGCCGACCTCTGTGATGCCGCAAGGCGTTGAGCACTCGAAGAAGGTCGCGTGTTTCTGCAAACATGGGTTGGTGCCGACCTCTGTGATGCCGCAAGGCGTTGAGCACATCTTCGGCAACTGGAATGATCTAGTGATGGCGTTCTGGGTGCCGACCTCTGTGATGCCGCAAGGCGTTGAGCACCAGGTCGCCTAGGGACGAACTCCGCAACGGAGTCGTGCCGACCTCTGTGATGCCGCAAGGCGTTGAGCACCTACGAACAAGGATATCGAGGCCCGCGACGATACCGTGCCGACCTCTGTGATGCCGCAAGGCGTTGAGCACATTCCGAAGCGGTTCAGGAAGCCAAAGCGCTGTCTCTGTGCCGACCTCTGTGATGCCGCAAGGCGTTGAGCACACGACCAACGCCGAGTTGGCTGACCGCGAGAGTCGTTGGGTGCCGACCTCTGTGATGCCGCAAGGCGTTGAGCACAACTTGCGGCCCGCCACCGCCAAATCTTCGAGGCGATCGCGTGCCGACCTCTGTGATGCCGCAAGGCGTTGAGCACCGGCGACCGCCGAAACGACCAGCGCGATGATTATCGTGCCGACCTCTGTGATGCCGCAAGGCGTTGAGCACGCCTGGTGTTGCTCGCGTTCCCGATCCTCACTCTCGTGCCGACCTCTGTGATGCCGCAAGGCGTTGAGCACCCGATTCCGGTCCGACCACACACGCGTTCTCCGGGTGCCGACCTCTGTGATGCCGCAAGGCGTTGAGCACCTTCGTAAGCTGCTCAAGGACCAAGTCCGGATCCGTGTGCCGACCTCTGTGATGCCGCAAGGCGTTGAGCACTCGGTGTTCGCCGTCGCGGGCGCGTTGCCGTCGTAGAGGTGCCGACCTCTGTGATGCCGCAAGGCGTTGAGCACTGTCAAAGGCGGACCTGCAGCGGTGCGTCGCCTCGCGTGCCGACCTCTGTGATGCCGCAAGGCGTTGAGCACATTCGCTGGTCGACGCCTCGTGACGCGAGGATCGACGTGCCGACCTCTGTGATGCCGCAAGGCGTTGAGCACGTTGCCTGACCCTGGGCGGCCGAGATTGGGCCGTCAGGGTGCCGACCTCTGTGATGCCGCAAGGCGTTGAGCACTTCGAATAAAACGGGCCGGATGGCTCCGGAATGTCGGGGTGCCGACCTCTGTGATGCCGCAAGGCGTTGAGCACCTGCCCACAGCCCTGGTTATGGCTACGCAAGCACTCGTGCCGACCTCTGTGATGCCGCAAGGCGTTGAGCACTAGCCCATCCCATCGCGGTAGACTTCGGGAGCTGGGTGCCGACCTCTGTGATGCCGCAAGGCGTTGAGCACATGCTGCCCCAAGATTTGCCATGCCTGGTTGGGGCCGTGTGCCGACCTCTGTGATGCCGCAAGGCGTTGAGCACACGCGTCGGCTTACACCGTCTCGTCGGGGATCGGGTGCCGACCTCTGTGATGCCGCAAGGCGTTGAGCACGGGTGCGCATGAGCGAGGTTGCTGGGTGGATCCGTGGGTGCCGACCTCTGTGATGCCGCAAGGCGTTGAGCACCCTTGACTTACGCTCGCAAGATGTCTGCGAAAGGACAGTGCCGACCTCTGTGATGCCGCAAGGCGTTGAGCACGACCTCTCGTCGGTCTCGAATGCCCCCAGGCAGCTCGTGTGCCGACCTCTGTGATGCCGCAAGGCGTTGAGCACAACGTTCTTATTTACGAGCCAATTACCGTTCATGATGTGCCGACCTCTGTGATGCCGCAAGGCGTTGAGCACTCAGCCGCTCAGGCGCTCGAAGGAGAGTTTTCCGAGTGCCGACCTCTGTGATGCCGCAAGGCGTTGAGCACAATTCACGCCAGATTGCCCGGCCTTCCGGTGACGTGTGCCGACCTCTGTGATGCCGCAAGGCGTTGAGCACAACTCTTCCGCATGTACCAGGACGGCACCCTGAAGGGTGCCGACCTCTGTGATGCCGCAAGGCGTTGAGCACGAAGACATGGCTTCCCCTGTGGGTAGCTTCGTCCGGTGCCGACCTCTGTGATGCCGCAAGGCGTTGAGCACAGTTACTCCAGCCCTTGCGGGGACTGCGGCACTACAGGGTGCCGACCTCTGTGATGCCGCAAGGCGTTGAGCACCTGGCCGGTGGCTGGCCAAACACCCTCATCGGTGATGTGCCGACCTCTGTGATGCCGCAAGGCGTTGAGCACGCAAGCGATCTCCTCGAGCCGGCCCGGAGTTGGCCGTGCCGACCTCTGTGATGCCGCAAGGCGTTGAGCACTCGATCGGCCAGGAGGTGGATAAGCCAGGTCCGACCGGTGCCGACCTCTGTGATGCCGCAAGGCGTTGAGCACCTCCACCCGATGCCTTGCCCGGTTTGTACCCGCGCATGTGCCGACCTCTGTGATGCCGCAAGGCGTTGAGCACTTGTCGCCTAAATTTTGGACGATCAATGACGGCGGTGTGCCGATCTCTGTGATGCCGCAAGGCGTTGAGCACAGCCTCCATCGCCTTGCGGTAGATCCGCGCGGCTTGGGTGCCGACCTCTGTGATGCCGCAAGGCGTTGAGCACACGACGACAACGACGGGCCCGACCCGGCCGGTGCCGGTGCCGACCTCTGTGATGCCGCAAGGCGTTGAGCACGTCGTTGCGCTTTATCCCATCACGGATGGCGTTTGTGCCGACCTCTGTGATGCCGCAAGGCGTTGAGCACTCGGCAAGATCGTGATAGTCGTTCCGAAGCCGAAGTGCCGACCTCTGTGATGCCGCAAGGCGTTGAGCACCGGATCACAGAGCAGGCGAAAGACAAGCTGGCGAAGGTGCCGACCTCTGTGATGCCGCAAGGCGTTGAGCACACGAACGAACAAGAGAACGAGTTGAACGCAAAAACGTGCCGACCTCTGTGATGCCGCAAGGCGTTGAGCACAAGCCGTCGGCGGCCGTCGGCCCAACTTCCTCGGGGTGCCGACCTCTGTGATGCCGCAAGGCGTTGAGCACATCGCCCGGGAAATCCAAGCGGAGCCCGCCCGCTGTGCCGACCTCTGTGATGCCGCAAGGCGTTGAGCACATCTCGGTTCGGATCGCGACGGTCTGGTGGAGGTGTGCCGACCTCTGTGATGCCGCAAGGCGTTGAGCACGGTTCGCCGAGCCGGTGAGCCGCGCGTAGAAACCCCGTGCCGACCTCTGTGATGCCGCAAGGCGTTGAGCACAGGTTCGATGCGCCGGTCGTGATCTGGGTGATTGCGGTGTGTGCCGACCTCTGTGATGCCGCAAGGCGTTGAGCACAGGTCAAGTCGCGGCAACAATCTGGTCGGACGATGCGTGCCGACCTCTGTGATGCCGCAAGGCGTTGAGCACAGGTCGGGCACGGGATCGGAATCGAGCATTCACCGCCGTGCCGACCTCTGTGATGCCGCAAGGCGTTGAGCACAGGGCTTCGGCGGGATTGTCATCCGGCTCGGCAAAATGTGCCGACCTCTGTGATGCCGCAAGGCGTTGAGCACCCGGCAAACGTGGATTCGGCCGTCACGGGGACCTCGTGCCGACCTCTGTGATGCCGCAAGGCGTTGAGCACACCGTCTGCCCCGGGCCGGTGACGATCACCAGGCTGTGCCGACCTCTGTGATGCCGCAAGGCGTTGAGCACACGCATCCAGGCTTGGTGATATCTTCCAGGTCCGGAGTGCCGACCTCTGTGATGCCGCAAGGCGTTGAGCACGCAACGGCGAGCCAGAGAGAGGGGGAGAGGCCGCCTGTGCCGACCTCTGTGATGCCGCAAGGCGTTGAGCACGCGGCGCCGAGCTCGAACCACGATTGCGGTTGCGGCGTGCCGACCTCTGTGATGCCGCAAGGCGTTGAGCACGCGGCATTCTACCGGGACGCCAAGAGCGAGTTGGCCGCGGGTGCCGACCTCTGTGATGCCGCAAGGCGTTGAGCACAGTCCCGGGCCGGGTCTGAACACCTGATCGGGTGAGTGCCGACCTCTGTGATGCCGCAAGGCGTTGAGCACCCATCCGTGGCGTCCTGGACGGACCGGGAAACGCCTGTGCCGACCTCTGTGATGCCGCAAGGCGTTGAGCACCACGTCCTCCTACTCGCCCTGGCCCTGGTGAGCCAGGGTGCCGACCTCTGTGATGCCGCAAGGCGTTGAGCACCTCCGCAATTCGGCCAGCCTGGTCGACCTCGACGACGTGCCGACCTCTGTGATGCCGCAAGGCGTTGAGCACAGCTCGCCGCGATGATCGAACGGCTCAAGGCCGAGGTGCCGACCTCTGTGATGCCGCAAGGCGTTGAGCACAGCCCGACCATAGATTTCGGATTCAGCCGTCGTAGGTGCCGACCTCTGTGATGCCGCAAGGCGTTGAGCACAGCGTAAGCTGAAACTTAGAAACCGATGGCGACTAAGTGCCGACCTCTGTGATGCCGCAAGGCGTTGAGCACACCGTGTAGCCGTCTCTCGCCTCGGTCGCGTACTGTGCCGACCTCTGTGATGCCGCAAGGCGTTGAGCACATCCTGCCCATCGGCCTGCGCGGTGACACCTGTGGGGTGCCGACCTCTGTGATGCCGCAAGGCGTTGAGCACATCTCTCCAAGCGGCAAACCGGCATCGCTTGGATGTGCCGACCTCTGTGATGCCGCAAGGCGTTGAGCACCTCCCGTCGCGGAACCTGCTTTCCGTCTCCGATTTGTGCCGACCTCTGTGATGCCGCAAGGCGTTGAGCACCTCCTCAGACGCAGTGTATTGGTCGCTCTCCATCGCTGTGCCGACCTCTGTGATGCCGCAAGGCGTTGAGCACTTCCTACCTCCATACTCCGCCGACACGAGCCACTGGGTGCCGACCTCTGTGATGCCGCAAGGCGTTGAGCACAGACGCCGCCGGCCCCACGGATCACGACCCTTTTGTGCCGACCTCTGTGATGCCGCAAGGCGTTGAGCACGTCAGCATGATCCGGGCTGACCCGGTGCTCAACTCGTGCCGACCTCTGTGATGCCGCAAGGCGTTGAGCACACGGCCAAGTCGCCGTAGTCAAAACAGTCGTTTCTGTGCCGACCTCTGTGATGCCGCAAGGCGTTGAGCACATATCCCAGTGAAGAACCCCTACGCAACCTCGCTTGTGCCGACCTCTGTGATGCCGCAAGGCGTTGAGCACTCGGGATAGCCGAGATCGGCCGCCCAATCGAGGATATGGTGCCGACCTCTGTGATGCCGCAAGGCGTTGAGCACAGCGAGCAGAAAGTAGCGATCGGCACCGTCACGCTGCGTGCCGACCTCTGTGATGCCGCAAGGCGTTGAGCACTGGCGTTACCAGACCCAACTCTATCCCAGCGTTGCCGGTGCCGACCTCTGTGATGCCGCAAGGCGTTGAGCACTGAAAGCCGACAAGTCTATCAACAAAGAGTTCAAGTGCCGACCTCTGTGATGCCGCAAGGCGTTGAGCACACGGCAAACCTGATCGCGAGGGACCGCGCGTCGTCCGTGCCGACCTCTGTGATGCCGCAAGGCGTTGAGCACACATGGGCAAGCACAGCCTGCTCGCATATCAGGTTGTGTGCCGACCTCTGTGATGCCGCAAGGCGTTGAGCACGATCAGGCATACCTGCTCGCTCGTTCGCTGGAGGTGTGCCGACCTCTGTGATGCCGCAAGGCGTTGAGCACCAACATGCCAATCCTGGCGCTCTCGCAGCTCAGCGTGCCGACCTCTGTGATGCCGCAAGGCGTTGAGCACCTTCAGATCCTCGAACCGAGTCAGAGGCCGGTAGGCTGTGCCGACCTCTGTGATGCCGCAAGGCGTTGAGCACGGCCATCGACCTGGGCGAGGACTTCGCCATTGAAGGTGCCGGCCTCTGTGATGCCGCAAGGCGTTGAGCACGAACATGGCTTCGATTATTACACCGCTTCGCAGAGTGCCGACCTCTGTGATGCCGCAAGGCGTTGAGCACTACGCACGCACGTACACGTGACGCGCACGCACAGGGTGCCGACCTCTGTGATGCTGCAAGGCGTTGAGCACATGTCGACTGCGCCAATGCCAAGGTCGAGTATCGTGATGTGCCGACCTCTGTGATGCCGCAAGACGTTGAGCACCTTCAATTCTCGATCGAGTCCTCTGGCGAGGATCGTGCCGACCTCTGTGATGCCGCAAGGCGTTGAGCACGCTGTGCTGCTCGCCAAACCCGCCGCCACTATGGAGGTGCCGACCTCTGTGATGCCGCAAGGCGTTGAGCACGCTTCCGAAGGTATGACGGAGTCTATGCCAAGTCACGTCTTGTGCCGACCTCTGTGATGCCGCAAGGCGTTGAGCACTAGCTCTGGGCGTCTTTGTTGACGAAGTTATAGAAGGTGCCGACCTCTGTGATGCCGCAAGGCGTTGAGCACCAGATATCGTGCTTCCTCCTCAAACTCGTACTATTTGTGCCGACCTCTGTGATGCCGCAAGGCGTTGAGCACTTCTGGCGGCTGAACTAGGAGTGTCTCCGACACGAGTGCCGACCTCTGTGATGCCGCAAGGCGTTGAGCACATCGTGTCGCGAAGCTCGAGCGCGCGTTCCTTCTCGTGCCGACCTCTGTGATGCCGCAAGGCGTTGAGCACTGCATGCGACCCTGAAGCCAGGCGATGGTGATAAGTGCCGACCTCTGTGATGCCGCAAGGCGTTGAGCCCCCCCCACCCGATCCATCGGGTGGGGGGGCAATCCGGTGCCGACCTCTGTGATGCCGCAAGGCGTTGAGCACTCGATCCCATCTCGACCAAACGCTCCCGTCGCTGCCGGTGCCGACCTCTGTGATGCCGCAAGGCGTTGAGCACATGTCCGAGCGGTTCCTTGTCAAGCCCGTCGACCCCAAGGCGTGCCGACCTCTGTGATGCCGCAAGGCGTTGAGCACCTTCCCCAGAGGGGCAGCTCGCCCGTAAGCAGCTCGAGTGCCGACCTCTGTGATGCCGCAAGGCGTTGAGCACAAGTGAGGCGAGGCAGGAGATTCAGCGTATCGAATGTGCCGACCTCTGTGATGCCGCAAGGCGTTGAGCACGCTTCCGCCCGGCCCCGCCCACCGCGGATAACTTCGGGTGCCGACCTCTGTGATGCCGCAAGGCGTTGAGCACTTGAAGCCTTGCTCGACCCCTCGCCGGAGTGGAACGTGCCGACCTCTGTGATGCCGCAAGGCGTTGAGCACACCACTAAAAAAAACACAACGCATTCTCATATCAAGCTCCGACCAATGTGATGTCGCAAGGCGTTGAGCACCTTTTTGAGAGGAGCCCGGTGTCGGAGGGGGCTTCCGTGCCGACCTCTGTGATGCCGCAAGGCGTTGAGCACCCGATCCCCGCGCGGCATTCCGATCTCGCGGGACTCGTGCCGACCTCTGTGATGCCGCAAGGCGTTGAGCACCTCTTCACGCCGTCCACGCTCATGATTCCTCGTTGGGTGCCGACCTCTGTGATGCCGCAAGGCGTTGAGCACCGCTCAACCTAGATGGCCACCGGATCTACCGGTCGATGTGCCGACCTCTGTGATGCCGCAAGGCGTTGAGCACTGCAACCCGAGATTTGCCTGGGCGCGAACAATTCCCGTGCTGACCTCTGTGATGCCGCAAGGCGTTGAGCACGCGTGGCATCCAACGTCAGTAACTCGGCGTCGTCAACAACGGATGTAACTCTCACGGGACCAGAGAATTACTACCGCCCCGTGGCTGCGGTTCGTTCGGGAGAGAGGGGGCAAAAAATCGCCGTTCTTCGTCATGATGGGTGCGGCTAGCAACCGGCACTCACCTGGATTGAGGAAGAACGGCGATGAAGGCAGCTCGGACGCTGCAAGGCTTGCAGCAACCGCAGTCGTTGATCGGCTATGTCCGACAGTTTCTCACCCCGACGGTCTGGAAGCAAGCCCGAGGGGTTGTTCCTCAAAGGCGTTCGGCGCCGCGGTGGGATCTCCAGCCGCTGGTCGTGGTCATGCTCGCCATGACCTGGGCCACCGGCGACTCCGAGTCCGAGAGGTTCGAGAAGGCCCGGGGATACTACGTCGCCTGCCATGAGTCGCGAAGACGCCCGGGAAAGACCTTCGTCGGCTTCCAGAAGGCGATGCGACGCGGCCCCATGCGACAACTCAGGGCGTTGGCCGCGGGGGTTCGGCAACAGATCCACGCCCGACTGGGGTCGCGGCGGATTGTCGACGGCTTCGAGCCGATGGGCTGCGACGGTTCGCGGATCGAGTGTCCCCGCACCCCCGAGTTGGAACGAGGACTCGGGCAGGCCGGCAAGAACGACGCGGCCCCCAACGTCTGGCTGACGGCGTTCGTCCACTTGCCCACGGGACTGCTTTGGTCGTGGCGACTCGGCCCGGGCACCGCGGCCGAGCAAGAGCATCTGAGGCACTTGCTCGCCACTCTCTCGCCTGAGGCCCTGATCGTCTGCGACGCCGCTTATATGGGCTTCGATCTGGTCCGGGCGATCCTCGGTGTCAAGCGATCGTTCCTGTTCCGGATGTCGTCGCGGGTCGACCTCTACACCCTCGAAGTGGCGAACCTGGAGGATTGGACCGAAGGCCCTGTCTTGTACTGGCCGAACTATGTCCAGAAGAGAGGGAAAGCGCCGATCCAATGCCGCTTGATCCGGATCCCGGCCAAGGGCAAGGGTAAGGGGGCGGTCAAACGCGACGTCTGGCTCCTGACCGACGTCCTCGACCCAGCCCGGCTATCGGCGGCGACGGCCGCCAAATTCTACCGCTGGAGATGGCGTAATGAAGGACTATTTCGTACATACAAGCGTGTAATCAATAAAGTGAAACTCGCCGGCCGCACGGTGGCCTTGGTGCATCGCGAGGCCGAGTTGTCACTGCTGGCTACGCAGATCCTCCTGGCGCATGCCGACCTGGCGCTTCGGACGGCGACGGCGACCGATGGCCCCGTGATCAGCCCCCGCAAAGTCCTGATCGAGATCCGCAAGGAGATCGACGCGGCCGTGAAACCCAAGGTCAAGTGTTACCACGAGCGACTCGCGGGCTGCCGCACCGGGTGCCGGAAGCAGAA
Organism: Singulisphaera acidiphila DSM 18658; assembly: GCF_000242455.2. GTDB lineage: Bacteria > Planctomycetota > Planctomycetia > Isosphaerales > Isosphaeraceae > Singulisphaera > Singulisphaera acidiphila. The sequence continues at coordinate 472,703 of NC_019892.1, read as the reverse complement.
GAGCCCGAAAGCCACACGCAAGTGGCCTCGTCGCAAACCGCATAAGCCGCCGAAACCGCCTGGGCTCCACACCCTGACTCAGGAACAGAAAGCCTTGCTAAACAAGCACATGAGTGCAGCAGGATGAGGCATCAGTAATCGACGTTGCGTGGCATCCCACGAGTGTAGGTCCCGGTTGTCACAGTGCTGACCTCTGTGATGCCGCAAGGCGTTGAGCACTTTTCGATTGGAGACAAAAGCGTCACGTCAGTCCTGGTGCTGACCTCTGTGATGCCGCAAGGCGTTGAGCACACCAACGCCAGTCGAAAGCAGCGGGGTGCGACGGGCACCTGGTCAGGCCCTTCGATCTCCCCGACCTGGAAAAGCTGTTGGAAAAACTGACCGGCCACAGCGAGGCGCAATGAAGGCGGGCTACTCCTCGGGGGTTGGGGCGCGATGGCGGGGGAGTTGAGCCTTGAAGTCGCCCAGGCTGTGCCAATATAAGGGCTCGTCGAGGTCGACTTCGGTGAGGGCGATGGTTCCCCATTCCGAGGCGCGGGCCAGGGGGCGGCCGTCGTGGCCGTAGATGGCGGAGATGGTCCAGTTGTCTTTCGGGTCGGTGAAGGTGCTGCTGACCAGATAAACGTGGTTCTCGCAGGCGCGGGCGGCGGCGAGGAGGGGGTTGCAGCCCCAGACCGGCCAGGCGATGACCTCCGCGCCTCGGTTGCTCAGGGCGCGGGCGACTTCGGGGAAGAAGCCGTCATAGCAGATCATCATGCCGACCCGGCCGAACCGGGTCGTGAAGACCGGGTACTCATGGCCCGGCGTGATCCCGCCGGTGACCTCGCCCCGAGGCAGCGTGACCTTGCGGTACTTGCCGACGATCGCGCCGTCGGGGCCGATCAAGACGGCTACGTTGTAGACGAGCGGCTTGTCCCGTTCGAGCAGGCCGGCCACGATGTAGAGGTCGTGCTGCTTGGCGAGCCGGCCGAAGTACTCGGTGGACGGACCTGGGATCGGCTCGGCGCAGTCAGCATAGGAGGAACCAGCTCGGCCGAAGTAGGTCAAGGTCTCGGGAAGCACGACCAGGTCGGCCTTCTGGCGGGCAGCCTCGGCGATCGGCGCGGCGAACTGCTCGCACTTTTCCTGATTCGTCGATCCCTTCTCCGGCTTGAGGTGGACCGTCGCCAGGCGGACCAGACGCGGTGAAGGAGTCGACGTCTCTTCGAGCGCGACCTCCGACCACTCGACTCGCCCCCCTGGTGCCCACTGATAGGACAGTTCGACCAGGGCCTGCGCAGCGTCCGCCGGGACGTGGTACACAGCGCTGACAGTGGTCCAGCCGTGGGCGTCGGGGGCCCCTTGGTCGGCGGGGAACTCGGGCTCGGCGACCGGGCGACCGCCCGGGCGATACGAGGCGACGGTCGGCTTATCGCGAAGCACGGAGCGGCCCCGAGCGTCCTGCCAGGTGAGCCGAGGGACGGCCGCTTGACGCGGGGTCTCGATGCGGTCGGCCTTGCGCTTTGCAGAGAACTTGTAGGCGCGGCCCCCCTGGACCGGGAACGTCTTCTGCCACCACCCGATCAAGCCTTCGCGAGCGGCGGCCTCAATGACGAAGCTGCCGCGATGATTCGGGCCCCCTTCGGGCAGGTAGGTGAACCGAGGCTGGATCTCCGCTCGCGGCGCCTGGCTGCTCCAACCGCTGGGGACCGCCGCAACGGCCGGCTCGTCGGCCCCATTGGCGGAGGGGACAGCGAGTCCTGCTCCCACCAGGACAAGCACCAGCCAAGGGAGACGGTTCGAGAAGGATGTCATCACTGCTGACTCCCAGGAGCCTGGCCGGTGGAATTCGATCCGGCAGACGGGAAGAAAAGAACGGCTTGCCGTTGAGGTAGGTGAACCAGACAAGGGCTTTGCGAATCGCAGCCTCAGAGGCGGGCAAGCGTCTCGATCGAGCCGCCGCGTTCGAAATCATCCCCGATCGGCCTTCGACTTTCAATCATCCAGAGCGCCTCTGGGTGGCGTCTTCGGCGAGTCCGTTAACCTTTTTGAAGGGATTACGGCCGGGCTCGTTTTTTTTTGGATTGAGTCCATACTCATGGCACCCCGCCGCTCAGGCGGTCTTGGGCTGCGAAGTCTTCCTGTTGAGGAGGTCTTTCACGAGGTCGGCAAACGCACGGGCGTGGGGCATCATGAGCGACCCGTTCCTCCAGACGAGGTGGACCTTGACTCGCCCGAGCTCGCGACTGAGCGAGCGCTCATGGAACTTGGGATCAGCGAGGTGCGAAGGAACGCGCAACGTGAGGCCGACCCCGAACCCCATTTCCACGTAGCGGAGGATGGCGGCCGCATTGGCCACTTCGACCCGGCGGGGCTCGGCCTGGAAAGCGTTGAGCATCTTCAACGCGATGCTGACGGAGGGGTCGAGGATTCCCGGAGGGGCGTTGACCAGAGGGAACTCGGCGAGGTCGCGGGCACTCACCCTCCGGCGGCGGGCGAGCGGATGATCCTTGGGCGTGATCAGGACCACCTCCAGCTCATAAGCCGGCTCGAAGGCGATCCAGGCATTGCCGGGGGTCGGGCTGCTGGTGGTGGTCAGGCCAAGGTCGGCCTTTCCGGTTTCGACGGCCTCGGGGATCTCCTCCATCCGCATCTCCTCGAAGTGGATCTGGACGTTGGGCCAGTTCTTCGAGAACTCGACGACACACATCGGCAGGTCGTCGACCAGGATTCGCGGCGTGGTGGCCACGATCAGGCGCTGGACTTCCTTGCCACGGACCTCCTGAAACGTATGCTCGAGCGAGTGGAATCCCGCCACGAGCGGGGCGACCATCACCGCAAGCAGACGGCCATCAGCCGTCGGGCGGCACCCGCGTGCATGGGTTTCGACCAGCTTCACACCCAGGTGGTGCTCCAGCGCATGAACCTGGCTCAAGACCGTCGGGTGCGACAGCCCCAGGGATTTGGCGGCCGCCTTGAAACTTCCCAGCCGGATCGCGTCGCAGAAGCAGCGAATCTGCGGAAGCGAGATTTCCTTGTAGGCATGCCGCTGCGCGGTGGGGGAGGGCATTGGAAGAACCTCGTGTCAGGATCTTTGATACCTCGTATCAGCAAATTGCACATCAATATCCTATGGCCTTCGTGGCCGTGGAGAGATATTATCCGATTGATCCTGAAGAATTCCTCAAATGGAATCAAAAACTCTCCGGCGATAGCGAAGTCTTTCAATCAATCCTTCATTTTTTTTCGCGGCCGAGCCTTCACGCTGCTCGGACTCAGTTGAAACCGATATCACCATATCACCAGTGTTGACATTGGGTTCCGCGACGAATTCCGAAATCATAGTTTCGCCTCTCAGCCGGTGTTTTTGCGACGTCGGCTCACACGCCAAGGCATCGGCCGAGAACCAGGCGGAAACGCTTTCGCCACGGATTTGACGCACGCTAAGCCTCAAGTGAACGACGCGATCATTGCGGTTTTGAGCACACCCTAATCCTGCAGACTGCGACGTCGTGCACGACTGCGCGACAAAAGAGCACGACGCTCCCCGGGGAGTCCCCAAATCACAACCAGGCAAGGCAAAGCTCTTTGAATGAGGAGTGGTGAATGAGAACCTTTCGGCAGATTCGCAGCCTGTCCGGAATGATCGTCATGACTTCATTTTTAATTGCGGGTTGCGACAACGGCGTGGAAGATTTGCGGGCCAGGGAGCCGATCTCGGGGACCGTGACCTTCGAGGGTCAACCGCTCAAGGAAGGGACGATCCAGCTCCAACCGGCTACCCAGCAGGAGGGGGTCGCGTCCGGTGGGATGGTTTCCGATGGCCGCTTCGAGATCCCTCGAGCCGAGGGACCGGTTCCCGGGACATACACGGTGGCCATCTACGCCGCAGCGGGCACGGCGACTTCAGGAAGCGCCGAGGAGTCGTCTCCGACAGCCCCCATGCCTCGCGCCAGGAAAACCATTGCGTCGCTGAGAGGGGTGATCCCGACGCGTTATAACATCGAGACGGAGCTCAAGGCCGAGGTGAAGTCGGGCGGCCCGAACACATACGCATTTCATCTCAAGAAGTAAGCTTTTTTCATTTCCGTGGAGGAGGGGGCTTTCCTCGTCCGCCATCATCGCGACGACGGCCCATTTCATTTCATCGCTCTTCTCGACCCAAGAAAAAAGGAGACGCAACGATGCACCTTCGACGTCGAGGCTTCACGCTGATCGAGTTGCTGGTCGTGATCGCCATCATCGCCGTTCTGATCGCGCTTCTGCTCCCCGCCGTGCAGTCCGCTCGCGAAGCGGCCCGACGCGCCCAATGCGTCAATAACATGAAGCAGATCGGCCTTGCCTGCATGAACTACGAGTCGACGATGGAAGTCCTCCCCCCGGGAATCAAAGGGAGCATCTGGGGAACCTGGATGGTCTTCGTGCTCCCCTACGCCGAGCAGCAGGCGCTTTATAACGCATGGAATTTCCTGGGCAATAACACAAACACATACTCGGGCATCACCTACGGCTCGGCCTTCAACATCACGGTCTCGACCTCTCGCCTCAATACGTTTACCTGCCCGTCCGACACACCCAACGCGCCGATCACGCAGACCTACAACATCGGCGGGAAGACCTCCTGGCCGGTCACGTCGCACAACTACGCCGCTAACTTCGGCAACCTCTTCGTCTTCCAGAATCAGACCGGCACAGCCGGAACCGCGACCGTCCCCTACCTCGGCGCCCCGTTCAGCGACATCGGCTCCCCGTTGGCCACCCTCGTCTCGATCACCCTGGCCGCTCCGATCGGCGGATACACCGACGTCAAACTGAGCAGCATCACCGATGGCCTGAGTAACACGATGCTCGCCTCTGAGGTGATCCAAGGGCAGGGGAAGGGGGGCCAGTACAACGCGAATTACGACCTCCGCGGGTTCGCCTGGTGGTACGGCGGCGCAACCTTTGAAACCTGGCTGGCCCCCAACAGCACGCTCCCCGACCAGATGGAGTCGGGGGGCTATTGCGTCTACCCCTACGCGAACAACCCACCGTGCATCGCGGCCCCCTCCGTCCTCTACATCACCAACGCCGCGCGCAGCCGACACCCCGGCGGCGTGAACACGGTCATGGCCGACGGAAGCGTCAAGTTCGTCAAGAACTCGATCAACCTCGCCACCTGGCGAGCCCTGAGCACAACCCAAGGGAGCGAGGTCATCAGCGCTGACGCCTACTGAGTGAGAAGCCCACGCCCTTGCGATCCCTCGCAAGTGAGCCATAGTTTGTGGAGCAGGCGGACCGCCACGTTGGAACCGCACGGGCGGGCCGCCGGCGGAGCCAATCCATCAATCACTCGGGATCACCTCAATCGCGTCGCCCATGAGCGTTGAAAAACGAGAGATAACGATCGGCCACGAGATCAGGATCCCATCGTCGGGATTCCACACTCGCTCGCTCCTGGTGCGCAACCTCCCAGGCCGAGTCGTCCCAAAGCCGTTCAATCGTCGCCACCCACGGCGCCACTTCGTGGGCGGTCGGTGCCTCGACCGACTGGGGTGTGCATCGACCGGGCAGTGTAAAAACAAAGCCGGCATCGCCCAAGGTCTCAGGAAGGGCACCACGGTCGCTGGCTAGAACAGGAATCCCATTCGCGAGCCCTTCGGCGGCAACCCGACCGAATGTCTCGCGAACCAACGAGGGCACGAGAAGCATTCGGGACAGGCGGTAGATCGCCCGCGGGTTCGGGAGATTCGGCAGTCGATTCAGGTTTCTCAGTTCGGACAGATCGAGGCGTACCGCCTTCAATGCATCGGCCGCCCCGCGCCCTTCGACGATCAGCAGCGGGATCTCAGGGCGACGGTTGTGAAGTTCAACGGCGATCCGCGCAACAACGGCAGCCCCCTTGGAGAGTTGGGGATTGATGAACGTCACATACCTGGGATCGCGTACGGGGGCGACCATTCGCTCAGGGATGAGCGGCGATGGGATCGCCGTACTTTCGAGGGCAAGTTGCTGCAAATAATGACGGCGGCAGTATTCCGAGGGAACGAGAATAGCCGTGGCATGGTCGAAGGTGCTTCGACTGGGGTAGGCCAGGTTGTGCAAGTGAAAGACCACTGGCACATCGCGGCTTCGCGCCAGTTTCATCAGCGCGAAGCTGGCGGGATGCCCACCGTACGTAAGCATAACCTGAGGCCTGAACTCATCGATCAATCTTGCCGTCCGGGCCAGGAACCCATTCATTTCTGAGGGGTCAACGAAGCGCTCCGCCTGACTCGAAGCGGTGGGCACCAAGGTGACCCCAACACCGCCCAGGTCGAATTCAAGGGAGTCGGCTGGGTACATTCCCGCCATCGGTGCCGCTTTGCGGATAGGAACACCGAGCGGCTTCAAGATTTCCTCGACAGACATCTCGCGTTCATATGACAAAAGGCCGGCGGAGATCGCGCGGCACTCCACCCCGCGTGCGGCCATCAGTTCGAGGACGTCACGACTGGCCCAGGCGGCACCGCTGGACGGGTCGATGTAGCCATGAATCGAGGCAAACAGAAGTCGTTTTAAGCTCACGAGGGCCGTTCCCCGCTACCGACCATCGGCTGCCCGAGCCGCCCCAGGGCCTGGCGAGCCCCCTCATCGTCAGGGCGTTCAGCCAGGACCGCCGACCAGTGCAAGGCGGCCGCGGCACGATCGCCCTGCTCCTCGCTGAGCATGGCCAGGTTTCGTCGCGTCACGTGGCCGAAGATTCCCTCATCGACGCTGGCGAAACGCTCGGGCCGGCGCAACGTCAGGATCCGGTGCCAGCAGGGGCCAGCCCGATCCGGTTCGCCACGAAGCCGATGGGCAACCCCCTTGCGAAAAAGGAGCTCGACGTCATCGGGGATCGCCGCCAGGCCGGCATCGCACGCAGCCAGGGCCGAATCCAGATCACCCGCTTGCTGATAGGCGCGGGCCAATAGCGCGTGTAGCTTGCAGATGATCGAGTCGCCGGGGGCCGACCCCGCCAGGCTACGCTGGAAATAACCCACGGCCGGCAGGGGGTCGCCTGATTCGAGCGCGATCTGGCCGAGGTTGAACAGGACGAAAGGGTCGTCGGGACACTCGGCCAGTTCCAGCTCGAGGATGGCGGCATCTCGTCGCAACTTCTTCTGGCGCAGGTCGGGATCGTTGTAGCCGACGTGGCGAACGACCGCGTCAGTCCAATCGACGGTTATCCCGGCCTTGCGCAACGCAGGTAGGATCTGTTCGTGGACACGGTACGTCCAGCGAACATCCTCGCGCACCGGAAAGAGTCGGACGTGATCCACGACCGTGGCGCCGCCGCCTGAGGGGTCGGCGTCGCAGGCGCATCGGATGACAAAGGCGGAATCTTTCGAGCGGAGCCCGTCGAACAGGACGCGGAGTCGCTCGCGATGGGGTGGCTCAATCCGATCATCGGCATCGAGCCAGAAGGCGTAGTCGCCGGTCGCCCGGGCGAGGGCGGCGTTCCGGGCCGCTGCAAAATCGTCGACCCAGGGAAAGTCGAAGACCCTTGCACCGAACGAGCGAGCGATCTCGACGGTCCGGTCGGTCGATCCGGTATCGACAATGACGATCTCGTCGAAGAGGTCGGCGGCGGAGGCGAGACAGGCAGGCAGGTTCGCCTCCTCGTTGCGCACGATCATCGTCAGGCTGACACGACAGGAACGCGGAAAGTCCGCAAGCTTAGGGCTTGCGCAAAAATAACTTTTACAATTTTTGGAAGCGTGACTTCTTTATACGCGGCGCGATGGTGTAGTTCCAATCTCCGTGAAACTCGTGCCGTTCCAGACACAGCGCCGCCAGTTCCGTATCGCTCACCTTGATCTCGAGGGGGTAATGATTCGTATCCAGTACCGCCTTCACGATCAGGCCGCTCTTGGTCGTTGTGGCGGCGATCAAGTTAATGATTGCCTGATGGCTGACCAACGGCTTTCCTCGCCAATTCTGCGTGATGAAGCTGAACAACCGGTGCTCGATCTTGTTCCATTTACTCGTGCCCGGCGGGAAATGGCTCACCGAGAGCATCAAACCAAGATCATCGGCCAAGGCCTGAAGCGACACCTTCCAGAGGCGCGTCCGATGCCCATTGCTCCCACCGCCATCAGCGGTGATCAGCAATTCGGTGGCCCGGGGAAAGCGTTCACGGCCCATCTCCTGCCACCAGCGGCGGATGCTGTGGGTGGCGAATTGGGCCGTGTCATGATCAATCCCCACGCTGACCCAACCCTGGTCGTTGACCATGTCGTACACGCCGTAGGGGATCGCCTTGCCCAGGGTCTTATCCAGGAAGTCATGGACTCGGACCTCCTCGGGTTCCCCCTGCGGATGCCATTCCCGTCCACCGTTCTTGAAGTCGCCCACCAACTCCTTCTTCTTGGTGTCGACCGAGATCGCCGGTTGCCCCCGGGCCAGCGCTCGGCCAACGCTGGCGTTGATGTACTCGAACTGGGCGTTGCGGTCGGGATGCGCGACTCCCTCCCGAGTCTTTCGATTCGCCTGCAAGCTGTACCCTGCCTCGTGAAGCAATGTGGCCACGGTTCGCGGTCCCACGCCGTGGTTTTGCCGCGACAGCTCCTCGGCCAGCCGCCGCGTGCTCTTACAGGTCCATCGCAACGGCGACTCGGGATCACCTCGCGTCACGGGGTCGAGCAACGACTCCAACGCGGCCATCAATCCGGGGTCAGACTTCGCCGCTGTCGGCCGACCACCGCCCGGCCGACGCACCCGAGTCCCTTCGACCGTGCGTTGCGCAATCGGTCGCTCAAGCTCCCGCATCCCAGCCGAGATCGTCGGACGAGACAGTCCGGTGGCATGGGCCACGAGCGAGACACCACCCCAGCCCAACTCCTTCGCCTCCGCTGCCGCCCACTGCCGGCGGCGTCTCTCGTCCATCTCGGGGGAAAGCAGATGGAATTTCCGTTGAATCTGTGCGATGACAAGAGGATCGTACATCCTCTTATTATCGCAGAAACCGACATAGATGCCAAGCTTGATTTGAAAAGGTTGTTTTTGCGCAAGCCCTTAGTTGAAGGAACCGAGGTCGAGGGACGCTGAATCCGGTGAACATAAAGGTCATTGGCAATCGCAAGCTGGAACCCGGCCTGGCGGATCCGCGTGGAGAGACGATCGGCTCGTAAGTCGGCTGACCTCAGGGCACGACCAGCGGAGATCGCTTCGAGGATGCCTCGTTTGAGGAACAGGCAAGGGCCGGCCAGTGTCTCCGTCGTCAGCCAACGTCCGAGTCGCGCCGCTCGCCATCGGGCGGCGAACGCATCGACGTTCTCAGCCGTCGGTGCACCGTCGGCCGATTGCAGAGGAGGTGCAGAATTGCTCATCGGCGCAACCATGCCAATGGAGGGATCGGCGTTGGCGAGAGCCGTCAATTGATCGAGCCAGCCGTCGGTTACGATCGTCGACGGCCCGAGCAAGGCCACGAACTCGCGACGTGCCTCGCGTAACCCGCGTCGCCAGGCGTCTCGAACGCGTTTGAGACCCGAAACGACCACGACCTGCACGCGCGCCGGCTCGGCATCGCGAATCCCCGCCAGGTAGGCCGCAAGGGTACCGGCCCTCGTGTTGGTGACCAGTACGAGATGGGCCGAGGCGTCTGTATGTCGCAGCAAGGGCACGAGACATCGTCGCGCAGCGCGCCGCCCCCGAAGGCAGGGAACGATCACGGAAATGTGTCCCTGCCCTCGTGCCATGGTCAACATCGGGTAATCTCCAGCGAAAGAACCATGCCATTGACTTCGATCACAGAACTTCCGCCTCAACCCGCTCTGTCCTGCTTACAAGCTTCAAGGGGTGCCAGAGAGTCAACCAGCGATCGATGGCGCTGGCATTGATGCGAGGGAAGGGGCGATCCGGCCGGGGTAAACTCAAGAATCGACAGATCGGTTCCCAGAGATCGATGGTGGCGTCGAGATCAAGCACAAGCAAGTCACCAGGTCGATTCATAAAATACTCTTCAACACAGCGTCGATGGTCATGATAGCGTTTTAGAAATGCGTCCTCACCGAGCTCGTCGGCGCCGAAGGCGAGCGTATAGCAGCGGCGATCGATGAGTTGATCCGGGTCGAGGTCGGACTGCGTTCGAAGACGACAGAGGTAAGGCCCCAGGTTGCGAGCGAAGGAAGCGTACCAGGCGTGTGGATCGCGCCAGGTCAGAATGAACTTCGAACCCGGGTAGCGACGATCGAGTTCGGGGTAGTCGACATAGACCGGGGTATCGAAGAAGGCGTCGCCAACATCAAAGAGGGCCTCATCGAAGCAGGCATGGGCCGTTCTGAGTCCGAGCTCGAGCATTGCCATGGCAATGGAGGTTGTCCCGGTGCGGGGCAGGCCGACGCCAAAGAGCTTGGTCCAGGTCCGGTGCGACGGGTCCATGGCCGGGCGGATCCCAGACGATATCGTAGCAGTCCGCTCATTTCCCCAGGAAACGAGGGAAACCGCTTGAGCCGACGAGCTGTCGATACCCCACTTTTGCTCGAACCTCAGCCGGTTCGTCTCAAGCAGTGACTCGGCGTCAATCCCGGCGCCGGCGAAGGTACGACTGCCATGGTGGTGGACGAATAGGTCGACCGCCACAGCCAATTCGAAGCCCGCACTCCGAGCACGCATCGCCAGATCGTCGTCATCGAAGAAGCCCAGACCGAACCCCTCGTCGAGACCGCCAATCGCCTCGAGCACGCGGCGTCGAATCAGCAGGCAGAACCCCGAGAGCTTCTCGGCAAACACCCATTGGCCGCGATGCTGTTGCCGCCACGTCGTGGCAAATCTATCCATTTGATCTAGATCAGCATATTTCGCATCCAAGACAACCTGTGGAGGGCACGTATAGTTCGACATCGGCCCAACCATCCCGATGGCCGGATCCACCCTGGCCAAGGCCACCAGTTGATCGAGCCAACCATCGGTCACCACCACGTCATTGTTGAGCAGGACGACGAACTCCCCCCGCGCCGCGGCGATCCCCTGATTACAGCCGGCCGGAAACCCTCGATTCTCGGCATTGGTCAGGATCGTCACGGGGAACGAAGCAACGTCGCTGATCCCGGCAAGGTAGCTGGCTGTGCCATCGGTCGAACCGTTGTCGACGACAATCAATTCCCAAGGCGGTCGCGTATGGCGTGCCAACGATGCGACGCACTGCCTGGTGAATGCAAGTTGGTCGAAGCAGGGAACGATCACCGAAGCCAGGCATGACGCTGAAGGGGAGGGACCGATCATAACGTTTCCTGGTCGGATCGAGATGTCGGAACATCACGCCGAGAAGTCTAACGAGCTCAATGGGCGCAGTCCATAGGGCAGCATGTCATCAGCCTGGTGTTTTTCCCTTGCCAGAGTTGTAGACTCATTCGCCGGCATAGTGATGTGACAGAATTAATGGTTTTTTGTGGAAAGCCCCCCCATGAACCTGCCCGACGGTCGTCGCCTGGTCGTCCACGACCTGATCCTGCCCGAGGTGACGGGAGGACGCCTCGTCCTCTGGTGGCGCGGAGACTGCCGTGACGGCTTCCAGGAGTGGGAGCGGATCGGGACGGCGGCCAACGCACGGGTTGAGACCGAACAAGGCCTCTGCTCGATCACGGCATCCTCCTTTCAGGCACGCCAGCGGTTGCGCGGCGCGATCGGAAGGGTTGTCCACCACCTGGTCGGAACTCGGTCGGAGAAGGACTGGACACTGCCCAATGGCAAATCGGCCACACCGGTCGGTGGACGTCGAGCGGACCTGCGACTCGCCTGGCCCGAAGCCGAATCCACACCACTCGACGAAGCACGCATTAAGGCGCGCTGGCCGGGAGATCGAGAGATCCGCTCACTTGGACCGAACCTCTATCTCGTCTCAGGGCTGGAACCGGAGCAGCCCCCGCATGAGGCGACTTTCGCCGAAAAACCGTTTCAGGAGTCCGAACTGGCAATCACCGAGCGGGCCCTCAGTACCGCAATCCAGTCGGGCGATCGCCGCCGGATCATCATAGCGTTGTCCGACCTAGGTCTGGTTCTCCTCTACACGGGTGATACTCAACGATCGGCGAAGGTTCTGTCCGAGGCGCTCCTTGAGGCGGACCGGATTGGCGATTTGGCCCTGCACGCTGACGTTGCGAACAACCTGGCTCACACGGAACTCTATCTCGGACAACCCAAGACGGCACTCGACCGCCTCGAACCGATCGTGAAGTACGCTCGTTCGGTAGGAGACCATCCTGCCGAAAAGCTCGCCCTCGACCGGATGGCTCGATCACTGCTGGAGTTAGGAGATCGCGAGGGAGGCCTGAGCTGTCTCAGGGACGCCTGGATCCTCGCAGCAAAGGTGGGCGACCGTCGTCATGAGGCGGACCTTCTCTGGCTGGGGGCGATCCATCTTGCCGACGCAGGCCGGCGCGAGGAGGCGGTCGCCGCCGCCGGGACCGCCGTCGACAGGCTTCGCCACCTCCACCATCCTGCCGCGGAATGGTATGCCCAGCACCTCGAGAGTTATCGCGCGGGATTGGCAAAGATCACGCCGGACACATTCGGCCCGCGATGGTCACCCCTGGGCGGCAAAGTGGATGTGAGTGCCGAGGGTCCGCACTCCGAGCGTACCGCGAGACCGGACAGCGTGGCAACCGCGGGACCACTCCGGATGGCGGTCAACGCAGCCAAATCGATGGCGTCCTTCATGGCCTCGGGATTCAAGACCTCTTCGCCACAGGTCTACCGCAACCGCCTCGCGGTCTGCACAACATGCGACCAACATACGGGGACCCGGTGTCGTGTCTGTGGTTGCATCACGGCCGCCAAGGCCTGGCTTCAGCACGAACGCTGCCCATTCGACAAGTGGTAGGGAGCCATGATCCAGAATTGTCATTAACCTAAGTCCTCCCATATCCACAGAATTCACATCAAGACTCGATGAATTTCAGAAAATCACGCGGCACAGTCTTGCATTCCGATAATCACCTGCGTCAAATAATAACCGCATAAAAATAACAGATTCCAATCATCTCGTGACTCAATCTTATATTAGCACAGTGAGGCCCCCCCCATGGCACGCTCACCTCGCCGTCCGATCAGGCTCAAGGTCGAATCCCTGGAGCCCCGCCAGATGCTCCGCGGGGGAGTAATACCTCACGAAGATCTCCTTAAGTTGGCCTTGGCTGCTGGGGGGCATCGTACAAATGTTGCGCAACCAAGCCTGGCTGTACCCGAGTCCGCCGCAATAACGCCGACGCAACGTCTGGCCATACGACAGGCCGTATCGTCCAAATTGCCAGAGCCACCGGCGACCATCATCCGCCGCATCGGGCCGGGTCGGGCTGTGGACCTGACGACTCCTGCCCTGCCCGGATTCGCGTTGCACATCGGCCGAGGTGACGCGAGGACGCCCTCGGGTCGGCCGTACCGGGGCCGCGTGGCTCTGACCGTATTACCGGCCGGCGAGCCGGGCACGTACCAGGTGAGAGTCGCCGCATCACGGGGCCGGCTTCTGTTTCGGACCCCGGCCAAGATCACTCTGCCCAACTCGGTGGGGGCCGCTCCCGGCTCGGAGTGGGTGCTCCGGACGATGAGTCCAGACTCAGGGCTCGTCGAGGCAGGCACGCTTCGAGTCACGGCCGATGGACGGTCTCTGGTGACCGTGGCGGGAGGAATCGCGGGGCCTTGCCTCATCCTCTCGCCCCAACCGGTCGCAACCAAGCCAATCGCCCCGTCGTCGACCGTCACGCCCTCACTTGATCTCATCACAACAACTCGGTCCGTCACCGTGGGATCGACTTTGACGATGTCGGTCCGCCCAGGCGGGCTCGCCGGGGACGATGTCACCTACACGATTACCCCGCAGCCGCTGCCGGCCAACATGACGTTCAATCGGGGCACCGGCGAGCTGACCTTCGTACCGGCCCCGGATCAGGTCGGAACTTACCGCTTCTCGGTCACGGCCCGCATCGGCGGCCGCTCGGTTACCGAAAGGTTGGTGATCAACGCAACCCACGTGAACCTCAAGGCAGCCACGGTCTCCGGCCAAGTCGTCGACGAGATGGGACGACCGCTGGCGGGCATTCCGATCACCATGGGGGAGTTCGCAACGACGACGAATGATGCAGGCTTGTTCACACTCGCTGGTATCCCCGAGGGAAAATCCGGGCTCCTGGGCATCGGCGGCGCGGTCGCAGAGAAGCAAGGGCGGCTGCGAATCCTCTCGCCGGTGACGAAATTCCTGGGGCACGACGTCTACGTCAATGCGGACAACGTCATCCCGGAACCGCTTATCCTGCCCCGGCTCGACTGGTCCGAACCTGCGGCCATGCGCTGGGACAGCTCCGCCGAGGCGACCGTGGTCACCAACACGTCGCAACCAGGCTATAGCATCCGGCTCGCCAACCCTTCGGCCGCGCGATCGTCGTCATCGATCCTGGTGTCGATCGCCGAGCTCTCGCCCGAGTTGTCAGCGCGACACATGCCGGTGAATACCCGGGGCGGCATGATCGTACTGAGGACGTCAGGGCTCGATCGAGATGAGCAGATTTACTTGACTATGCCCAACGAGGCAGGCTTTGCCCCAGGGTCAACCTTCAACTTGCTGATGTTCAACCCGCGAATTGGCGGGCACGACATCGCCACGCCGATGGTCGTCTCCGAGGACGGCCGGACCGTGACCTCAACCGTGGCCTTCTCGCTCGGCGCGACCCGTAAGATACCGGAGGCCGTCGTCGAGCCGCTGAGGCTCGCTGCTTTTGATGATCGCGAAGAGGGCGGAGACAGTGAACGCAGTGACGGCAGCGGAGGCAGTGATGGAAGCGGAGGCAGTGGCGACAGTGGAGGGAGCGGAGGCAGTGGCGACAGCGGAGGGAGCGGAGGGAGCGGAGGCAGTGGCGACAGCGGAGGCAGTGGTGGCAGCGGAGGAACGCCCCCGACCTGGAACTGGGATTGCCTGATCCCGGATTTCGGCTCTCCTACTCCCACACCGACAGGCCCTTGCTCGACCTGCGGTACGCCGACCGGCAATCAAACGGGACCCAACGGCGGCACCCCCGGCACGACTCAAGTCGAGAGGAGGGGGGGCGGAAAGCTGAATTCCGATGCCGGCCTGATCAACGGCGAGTTCTTTCAAAATCACCAACTCGTCACCTACGCCTCACAGGGGATGACGCGCGGGATCGACCTCCAATATAACTCGCTCCAGGCCGATCCCAGGCCCGTCGTCCAGTTCCAGTTCACCACGCCGATTGGTGGCATGGCCGCCTCGATCACCGCGGTCACCGCTCAGGTCAGCATCGGCGGCGTCATCCAGGGAGCATCAACCACTTACGCCACACCGGGGGGACTCAACAACAATAGCTCCTACTACGTCCCGCTCCAGGTCGACGCCACGGCACTCGCCTCCGGACTCCATTCCTACGTCATGACCGTCACCCAGACGTTCGGATCAGGCCTCTCGGCCGTCTCACTCACCACCCTGGCTCGAGGACAGATCGAGGTCGTCAACGACGCCGCAAGCCCGATCGGCGCCGGATGGAGCATCGGGGGAGTCAATCAGATCTATCAGACGACCAGCGGCGGCCCCCTCGTCGTCAGGGAAGGACAACGAGGAATCTCCCGTTTCAATCCCGTCTACAACAGTGGCCAGAGCTACGTCCAAGACATCGCCCTCGCGTCCAACGGCGCCACCGCACAGATCATCAAGAACACCGACGCCGACGGCCGATTCGAGTCCGCTCTGCCCGTGACGACCGGCAGCGGAGTCATGGGGGTCACCGCTGGAGACTTCAACGGCGACGGAAAGCCTGACCAGGCCATCGTCAACAGCACGACCCTTGCCATCCTCCTCAACAACGGGAGCGGCGGGTTCACGGCCGGAGCCTCCTACTCCTTCCCAGCGGGGTACACGGCCAAAGGCGTCGTCGTCGGCAACTTCACTGGGCATCTCAATAGCGTCCTTGACCTCGCCGTCCTCCTCGCTCCATCGGGAGGCGTCGGCAGCTACTCGGTCAGGATCTACACCGGCGTCGGCGACGGCACATTCCTGACGCCAATCGTCTCCTCCGCGGGCAATGGCACCTATTCCAGCAACAAGCCGGCATCCATCATCGCCGCAGACTTCAACGGCGACGGTAAGACCGATATCGCCTTCACCACCGACGACGGACTGGCCAACGTCATGCTCGCATCGGCAGGAGGGAGCATGGGAGCGGCGACAAGCCTCACCCTCCCTTCAGGATTCCGCGCGGTCGGAGTCACCGCAACCGACTACAACGGCGACGGCGATCTCGACCTCATCTTCTCAACTTCCGATTTCGCCTATCTCCCGGTCTGCAGGGTCGTACTCTTCGATAACAACGGGGCAGGGGCGTTCTCCTACATCTCCTCGTATCGATCGACCGCACACCCCTCAGAAGTCACCGTCGGACTGGTCGCCGGAAAGTTCCGCGGCGCCTCGGAAAGCCTCGAAGTCGCCATCCCCGTCAATGGTCACAGGGGAACCATCTCGGAGATCATTGAGTACCTCGACGTCGTCACCCTCTCCACTTCCGGACAGTGGGGATCCGGAATCCGCTACCCCTTGAATAATCAGACAAACCCGACCGGGGCCGGCAACATCATCGCCGCAGACTTCAACGGGGCGGGACGGCCTGGGATCGCACTCACGGACGGCACAGGCTACATCAGGATGCTCTTGCCCGACATCGAAAGCAACCAGTTCCTCCCCGTTCGCAACGTCCTCATCTCATCCTCTCATGCCCAAATCGGCATGATTACTTCCGCTCCGTTCGCTGGCCAGGCGGCGACCCCGGGCTATCGCGGCCATTCCAGCTCGCCGTCCACGCTGGTCCAGAACCCCGACGGCACCTGGACCCGGAGCTATCCCGACGGCACTGTCGTTCAATTCGACACCGCCGGACGCCAGGTCTCCATCACCGACCGCAACCTCAATACAACGACTTATGCCTATGTGGCAAGCGGACAACCCGGCGCAGGATCCCTCAAAACGATCACCGATCCGGTCGGCCTGGTCACCACTCTCGCCTACGATGCCACCTCGGGACGACTCAAGACGATCACCGATCCCGCAAACAGGGTCACGACGATCACCGTCGATTCCAACAACAACCTCACCCAGATCGTCGATCCCGACAGCGCCCTCAGCCAGTTCACATACGCCACACCGGCCAATCACCGAATGACTGGGGAGGTCGACCCGCGAGGACAGACGGCCACCGTCACCTACAACGCGTTCGGCCAGTTCACCAGCGAGAGCCTCTTCGGCGGCGGTGCCACAACGTCAATCACGCCGGCCCTCTCACAGGGACTCCTCGCCCCCGGGGGCAGCGGATCCCTCTCCATGAACTACAATGGCAGCGTCACCGACCCCAACGGACGCACGACCACACTGGCCTTCAGTTGGATGAGCCATCCGACCAGCCACACCGATGCGCTGGGCGTGGTCACGAAGACGACGTATAACTCCCGGGGGTTCCCGGCCTCAACGACCGATGCGCTCGGCCGGACGACCTCCTACACGTACGATAAACGAGGCAATATCACATCCATCACCCGCCCCGGTGACCTCGGCGTCGGCAACCCATGGGGATCCGGCGGGTCAGGCGGGTCAGGCGGGCCAGGCGGATCGGGTGGATCGGGCGGATCGGGCGGCTCCGGCGGATCAGGAGGCCCTGGCGGATCGTTGGGGGATTTTGGGCTGACACCCACCACAATGACCATCGCCTATGATCCAACCTATGGCGTCCCCACTTCCATCGTCGATTTCCGAGGATTGAGGACCACGTTCACACTCGACTCCCGGGGCAATGTCCTGCGACGCACCGACCCCGACGGACTGCATAGCGATTGGACCTATAATTCGGCCGGACAGGTGCTCACCACCACCGATCGGCTCGGCGCTACCACGACATACACCTATGGCTCCTACGGCAGGCTCACCAAGGTGACACTCCCCTCCGGAGGGGGGACCTATCTGCAGGACACCGCAATCCTCGGAGTAAGCACCAGTAGCGCCGGGGGGAGTGGCAGTGGCGGCAGCGGCGGGAGTGGAGGCAGTGGCGGCAGCGGCACGACGAAGAACGCGTTCGATCGGAATCCCGAGACCACATGGTCGTACCCTGGTTCCTCCTTCTGGCTCCAATACGAGTTCGCCAATGGCACAGCACACACCATCACCGAGTACCGGATCACAACCAGCCCGAACATCGGACTCACACCCGGGCAGGCACCGAAGAATTGGTCGCTCTTAGGATCGAATAACGGCTCGACCTGGACCACACTCGACACGCGCACCAACCAGGCCGACACGACCGGCTCGCACACGACCAGTTACACCGTCAGCTCACCCGGTTCCTACAAGTTCTATCGCCTCAACGTGACCGCCAACAACGGCACACCCGGCAACACCCAATTCGCCGACCTGCAACTGATGGAATCCGTCAGCCTGCCCGTGAGCGTCGCCACCGCGGAGATCAACTTCGCCTACAACACGGCGGGCTACATCACCAGCGTGACCGATCCCCTGTCACACACCTCGTATACAACCTATGATGCGATGAACCGGGTCCTCTCGACCCAAGACCCCGTCCAGGCCGCCGCGGGCTCCACGTACAAAACCGCGTACGCCTACGACGCCGCGGGAAACCTGACCTCGGTTACCGACGCCCTGGGACACGTCACAAGCTACGCCTACGATGCCCGAAGCCGGCTCGTCTCGATCACCGACCCGATCCATCAGGGGACCTCACGCAGGACCACCTTCACCTACGACGGCATGAACCTGATCAGCGTGACCGACCCCCTCGGCCACACCACCAGCTACGGCTATGACGCTCTCAATCGCAACGTCACGGTCACCGACGCCCTCGGCCATACCTCCACGATCGCCTACGACGCCGCAGGGCAAATCAAGTCCGCGACCGATGCCAATGGCAACTCGACCCACTACGTCTACGATGCCGTCGGACGCCTGGCCACCGTCCTCCGCCCCTCCACCAGCGGCGGCTCCTCTCCTTCACCCGTCGCTTCCTATCGCTACGACGCCAACGACAATCTGGTGAGCATCTCCGACGCACTCCTTCACACCACCTCGTACACCTACGATATCCTGAACCGCCAAATCACGGCGACCGATGCTCTGAACCACACCACGGTCTCCGTCTACAACCCCGTGGGCCGACTCGTCGCCGCGACCGATCCCCTCGGCCACACCACCACCATCGCCCATGACATTCGCGGCCGACAGGTCCGCGTCACCGCCCCCTCCGGCGGCGGGACGACCACCTACACCTACGACCTCGCCTCGCGCCTAACCAGCCTGACTGACCCCGTGGGCAACGTCACCTCCTGGAATTACGATAATGCCAATCGGGTCACAAAAAAGACCGATCCACGCAGCAAGGTCACCAGTTACGCCTACGACCTGGTCGGCAACCTGACTGAGAAAATCGACCGACTCGGTCGGATCACCGACTATGGCTACGACGCCAACGACCGGCTAACCACCGAAACGTGGCTCGCCGCCCTGGGTGGGGCGGTGACGAACACGATCACATACTCGTACGACTATGCCGGCCGCACCACCCAAATCCAGGATGCCGTCAGCAAGAACGCGTACACCTACGACAATGCGAATCGACTGCTGACCGTGGACAATCAGGGGACCACGGGCCTGCCCCAGGTCACCCTGACCTACGGCTACGACCCGGTCGGGAACCGGACCAGCCTGGTCGACAGCCTCGGGGGCGTGACCTCGTACGTCTACAACGTCCGCGATGAGCTCACCCGGATCACCCAGTCGGGCACGGGCGTGGCCCAGAAGCGGGTCGACTTCGCCTATGACGACGCTGGGCGTCGCATCACCCTGACACGCTACAGCGACACCGCCGGCACAGCCTCGGTGCTCGTGACCAAATATGCCTACGACACCGCCAACCGCTTGACGACGCTCACCCACCAGACCTCGGGCGGCACGTTACGATCGTCGTATGGCTATGCCCTCGACGCCGCCAACCGCCTGATCCAGGAGACGCGCACCTGGACCACTTCCGGTGGCTCGGCCAACGACACAGTCGGCTACACCTACACTAACGACGGCCAGTTGACCGGTGTAACGCACACCAACGGCGCGTTCGCCAACGAAACCTTCGGTTATGACACCAACGGCAATCGGAACACGACAGGGTACTCGACGGGCACGGGGAACCGGCTGTCGAGCGACGGGACTTTCAACTATGCGTACGACGACGAGGGGAACCTGACAAGCAAAACGGAGAGTTCCAGCGGCGATTCGACGCAGTACACTTGGGATCACCGCAATCGACTGATCGCGGTGAATCAAGTCCAGGGCGGGGTCACAACGGTACTTGCGACTTACAGTTACGACGCAATGGATCGGCGGTTTGCAGTCCAGGGGAGCGGAGCAACCCGGTTAACTTTATATGATGGAAATTCTCCGATGCTAGACTTCAACGGCATGGGAGCACAGGCCACCCGGTATCTGCACAGACTTACAGTTGACGAAATCCTGGCTAGGGAAACTCCGGTTGGGGGCGTAGCGTGGTACCTAAGTGACCGTCTCGGCACTGTCAGAGACATCATCGACAATTCTGGAGCGATCCTCGACCATGTTGAATACAGCGTATTTGGGCAGATCCTTAGTGAGACTCTACCTTCGGTAGGGGACAGATTCAAATTCGGAGGATTGGAGCACGATTCGACGGTGGGGCTGAACTTTGCCAAGCATCGCATTCAAGACATGATCACTGGAAGATGGATTAGCCAAGATCCAATCGGATTTAGTGCTGGAGACCAGAACCTCTACCGTTATGTCACGAATAGTCCAGCAAATCATGTCGATCCATCTGGATTGACTCCACTGGTCTTAATTCCTGCGCTCGGCGGCGGCGGCAGCGCAGCTATCGGAACAGGGATTCTCAATGTAGGGGCAGCATCATGTGCAGCCGTTGGACTCGGCTGGCTGCTTGAGCAAGCATTTCCCGGAGGCTGGGAGGAGCTTATACGTGCCGACCCTAACCCTTTAGACCAGTACATCAGCGGCCAGAAAGAAATCGTTGATGGCCATGAATCCATTGTTGATGAAATTAAGAAACGTGTAGCAGAATCAACTAATAGAAATGACAGCATATTAGAATTAATGGATTTACTTGAGCGCATGCAATACGAACTGGAATGTGCCGAGGCTCTGCTCAAAGAACTCCAGGAAGCCAGAGATGAACGCGATGGCACAAAACCCGAAGCTAAACCCGATAGGCCCAGTTTTGACGGCCCCTTTGGGTCATACTAGGACGCACACACAAAAAAAATTCAATCATAAATATTTTTTATCATTTTTGCAGGAACCCGCCCGACCGCGAATTTATGCATCACTCAGAAACCGCCCCAAGAGGAGAACAAAAAGGGTCCGAAAGACGCAGAAGCGGCATGAGAACTCAGCGATGCTCTAGCGACATCACTGACACTCAATGGGTGTTGCTTGAGCCGCGCATACCGAGAGGGCGTCCCGGCGAACGCTCCCGCAAGACCGATGCGCGAGACGTGCTTGCCCCTACCTTCCTCCAAGCCTGCAGTCAGTGGCGGTACCTGCTTCTGAGCTTCTAACGATTCTTGAAGGCTATTTGCCAACAAATGCAAAACCACAACAGCACGAGCAGTTCCGCCGATCTGGCGGATACTATTCCCTATATCGCCACGCAAGCCGGATCTTAGCATAGATCGGAGAGGTTCAAATGGAAGAAGAATTTGATACAGAAGGTGAGCGTAACCGAAACTCACAAGACCATATCCTTAAAGATATTCTTGCAAACAGAGAAATTAATTTATTGAAAACTCGTATCAAAGGCATGAAGGCCACAATTTCGAATCTCATGAAGGAGTCAGAGGAAGCTTTGCAAAAACAGATTAGCTTAAAGTCGAAATTCGAAGAGTACGCTGGCGAATGCCTTGAGAGGCTACAAAACGAACACCGCTTTGCTTTACAACTTCTCAATAACAAGAGTGCTTCTCTCCGCTGGGCAGCAATCTACGCTCTAAGGGTTCACTGGCTCAGCGCAATTACGGAACAAGACTCAATTACGCTTGCCAATATCGCCGAATTTGACACAGACTCAGAAGTTCGATGGATTGCAATTTACACAATCGGCTGCTACTACAAAGGAACAAATAATTTACAAATCTGTAAATTTCTAAAAAACATCATGCATTTGGAATCAAAATTTGATGACATCAGAGAACGCGCAAAAGATTCAATCTGGTTGATCAACTACGGGAGAATTTCAATTTAGGTAAGCCTTCAGCCGAATTCAGTTCATCTTGCAATCTGAGGGCCACTCCATTTCACTATTCCCATGGCGACGACGAGCTCAGACACTCTTGATGTGGCATCTCTGCTGACCGTTCTGGGGCCGCAATTAACCCCCGAGCAAGCCACAAGGATCTTCCAGCAGGGCCAGGAAGCGGTCGTCTTCGCACTCCTGAACTTGGCCAAGCAACTGGCCGAGAAGAAGGCCGGAGTGCCCACGGGCACTGACCCGTCGGGACAGACTCCACCTTATGCCAAGCCAACCGCCAAGGGGCGGGCCAAAGCCAAGGGGGCCAAGGCGGGGCACCCCGGTCGGCGACGGCCCGCGCCAACGCGGATCGACCGTCACGAGGAGCACTCACTTTCGGCCTACCCCGAGTGCCATGGGCCGGTGCGACCGTGCCGCGGGTCGCGGACCCACCTCATCGAGGACATCCCCGCCGACATCACGCCGGTGGTCACCCAACACACGATCCCGCTCCTGGTGCCCCCACTGCCGCGCCACCGTCGAGCCGACGGTCCCCGACGCCTTGCCCGGCTCGACCATCCATCGGGCTTCGCGTTGTCGTCCTCTCGGCCTGGCTGCACTACCTGCTGGGCACGACGCTGGCCCAGATCATTGACGTGTTTAACTTCCACCTCCAGTTCAAGCTGTCCTCCGGCGGCCTGATCCCGATGTGGCGGCGTTTGCGGGAGATCCTCCTGGCCTGGTATCTCGAGATTCAGGCCCAAGCCCTCGACAGCGCCGTGTTGCACGCCGACGAGACCGGTTGGCGAGTCAACGGTACGACCTACTGGTTGTGGTGCTTCGCCTCGAAAGACGTCACGTATTACATGATCGACCGGCGGCGTGGCAGTCCGGCGTTGAAACGGTTCTTCAAGAAAGAATTTGCCGGTGTGTTGGTGACTGACTTCTGGGGCGCCTACAACGCGGTCGTCTGCGTGCGGAAACAGAAGTGCCTGCCCCACCTGCTGCGTGACCTGAAGCGGACCCAACATTACCACAAACCCGGGGGCGACTGGCCGGCGTTCTCCAAGCAACTGAAGCGGCTGGTCCGCGACTCGATCCGCCTGAGCAAACGTCGGAAGGAACTGCCGGCGAAGTCGTTCGCCTCGCGGCGGCAGCGGTTGGACGTGCGATTGCGCGAACTGCTGGCGCAGCCGTGGGAACAGCGCCACGCCCGTCGACTGGTGAAGCGACTGCAGCGGCATGTCTCCGAATTGTTCACGTTCCTGGACCATGCCGAAGTCCCGTTCGACAACAATCACGGTGAGCGTCAAATCCGCCCGGCCGTGATTGCGCGGAAGAATAGCTACGCCAACGGCAGCGAGGACGGGGCGGAAACTCAGACCATTCTGATGAGCGTGTTCCGCACGCTGAAGCAACGCGGCCATAATCCCGTATCCGCCGTAACCAAAGCCATTCGCGCCTACCTACGAACCGGTCAGTTGCCAGCCTTGCCAGACCCGATCGCTGAATTCCGCTGAAGGCTTACGTATTCTATAATGGTACGCGGTTCTCCACGCTTACCCACTCTGTGGAAGTGGGCACGCCCGGCATGGTGCTGGGCCTCGGCAACCATCGCTAGTGGGAAATCCGCTTTCAGGTTTTCGGTGTTGGTGCCGGGTGGAGTTTCTACGGTAATTTAGCGGAGCGACCCTAGAGACGCTCCGTCCACCGATTGTCCAGGAGGATATCGTGTATGCTGCACGTAACAACATCACTTTCTGAAAAGCGTAGATCTGCTTTGAGGGATTTTGTTACCCCTCGCATAATCAGCGACAGTTTGTTTGGGGATTGGATGACATCAAATGCAAATGCTTTATTGGACAATTGCAGGATTTTTTCATCTGCACAAGTCAGCGAATCGCATGCGTTTGGCGATGACATAGGTGGCAGAGCATCAGAATGCACCGAGTGGCTTGTGGACACAGTGGTTGCTTTTCTGAAATCAGAGATGCTGCCAATCGTGTTGGTCAAAGACTTTGTTGGCAGTCCATCCGACCCGGTCTTCATAAAAGATATTCCTGATTTGTTTTGGACACATAACGACAAGCTGTATTGGCCAATCACTAAGGACATGGCAAACGTTAAAACTTGCAGAGATATACTGTCGTGGTCTGCGGGTGGCCCAGTGGTTGTTTTCCTTTGCAGCCCAGTAGACTTAAGCGATCTGCCAGCGAATCAAAGGCGTCTCTCGCTTTCGGAATCGCAAGCTAATAGGTTTCGGAATTCGGTGAGACATGTAATTCTGGATATTTTCGATTCGGAAGGATGTGTCGTTTTGAGTTCACCGAGAAGCCCGGGAAACTAAGTCTGATTGCCCCGTGGATTATTTTCCCCTGGGCAGGAAACGGGGACGCAAGACGATAAAGGGGGACATAGCGATTATCGACAGTCGTCGATAATCGCTATGTCCCCCTTTACGTCCGAACTACTGAATTTGCCCACTCTTCTTGAGAGACTTCATCGAAAACAGCGCACAGTGGGTCAATCATGGCAGCCATCCAGAGGATCGGCATTTCGCGGAGCTTGAGGGTTCAAAGGTGGCGGAGGGAATTTACCGATTCTCATCAGGCCCTACCGATCGAAACCCACCGCCCATACCTCCAATGCCACCCATGGCCCCGCCACCGATGGGATTTTCTCCCAGACCGCCGGAGATGAACCGTGGTTGGGGGAGGTCGCGGGCGTATTCCAGGCGGAACTCGTAGTTCAGGGACATCGTCTTGTCGCCGACCGTGCCCTGGGGCACTTCGAGGTCCCAACGCAGCAGGTTATCGGTCCGGGCGGTGCGCTCGTAGAGAGCGTCGGTGCTCAGCGCGGCCGACGTCTTCACGAGGTTGACCACCACGGCCTCGCCCTGCGGGTTGGGTAGGCGGTCCCAGAGTTGGAGCTTGACCGGGCCGGATCGATAATTCCGCAGGCTGATCCGAAATTCATACGAGAAGACCTGGTTACCTCCCTGCACCGTGCGGGCCTTGTGGACTAGCCGCCGGCTAACCTGAAGTTGGGGATCAACGCCGAAGCCGACTACGAACGGCTCTCCCGCAGCCACCAAGGGGAGCTTCATCCGCCCGACGAAATCGGTGCCGACGTAGACCGTGGCCTCGCCGGGCAGAAGCACTGTGTCGCTCTTGTTGGTCAGCTTGGCCAGGCGATAGACGCGGGGAGACAGGACTGGCACGGCCTTGGCATAGTATTCAGCCGGCAGCTCGACCCGATTGACCTCAAGCAACTGCGGATCCCGGCGGGACGGAATGTCGAGGCGGCCGGCCACGTTAAAGGTGACACTCGGACTGTCCTTCTCGCCCAATCGAAGCCCCGCGACCGGGTCGTCCTGGACGCGCATCTCCTCGGCCTGATCACTCGCCGCCGCCTGGTTGAGCCTCGCGCTGCCGGCCGCCTGACCTTGCTCCCACACAAATCCCATGCCTCCCATGCCCGCCATGCCTCCTCCGAAGCCACCCCCCTCGAATCCGCCTCCATCGACCACACCGTCCGGATTCACCAGGTCCTCCGAATCACTTGATGTGATCGTCAACAGGCCGTCCCGAACCTGGTACACCAGACCGAGTTGCTTCAGGATCAGCTTCAGGGACGTCCTCAGCGGAACCTGCGCCAGGTCGAAAACGACCGGTGAAGTCACGGTCTTCTCCGCTTCCTGAAGCCCGATCGGGTCGACGTAGATCGGGATCCCGTCGGGAAACACCGAGTTCCGGGTACTGCTTCGAATGTATTTAATCACATCTTCGAATGGAGTCTCTTGCTTGAACGGCAGGTCGATGAGCTTCCCGAGTTCCTCTGTGATCCGCTGCGAGCGGTCGTCGTCCGCTTCGATCGGGCCGGAATTGACGGGCACAGCGATGTTCATTTTGAGCGGGAGAAGTTCCGGAGGGGCCGCGTCAAGCGAAGGGCGGGCGGTGGAGAGCGTGACGCGGACATCCGACCAGGATTCGCCGGTCTGCTGAACAACGGCGGCGAGGGATTCGATCCGGACGGGGACGTCGTCGGCTGCGCCTCGGAGGCGGTACTGCGGCCACCAATTGGCCGCGCCGACGAGGTAACCGAGCCGCACAGCACCGGCCTCGTGACGGGTCTTGTGCACGACGATCACGGCGTCGCGTTCGACCCGGCTCGAGCCGGCCGACAGTTCGGCGAGCTGCCGCCTGGCGAATTCGGACACTTCGGCGTTGGCCTGCAACTGCTGGCGAAGCTCGGTCTGGGCCTTCGCCTTCACGCCTCGGCTCTCCATAACGAACTTACTGAGGGTCAGGACCCCTTCGCTGTCGAGCCGCCCCTTCGCCGTCAGGTTCGTCAGCGCCGATCCGGTGAAACCCTCGAGCTTCTGGAGGTACTGCAAATCCTGCACCTGGACGGCGGCCTCATTTTTGAGTCGCTCGGCGTCGGCCTGAAGCTTCTTGAGCAGCTCCTCCTTGGCTCGGACCTCCTGCCGCGTATCCTCCTTGACGGCGCGGGTCCGGTATCGAGTGCTGAGCACACGCAGGCCCTCGGTCCCCTCCGTGTAGAGCGAGCTATCCACCGTCTGCGGAGGCAGCGGAGTAACGATCAGCTCGAGCGTCCCCTCACCCTCGGGGACGCTCACCTCGCGGGTCACGAGCGCCTGGCCCTGGTAGACGGTCACAGCCACAACCCGACTCGCCGCGGGCCGGGGCGGCGGTACGTTCTCGACCGGCGTTTGAGCATTCTGGTCGGCGTTCGCAGGAGCCGACTCCACAATTCCGCCGAACTGCGCGCAGGCCAATACGGCCACCAGCCAAAGGGTGGTGCTCATACATCCTCCTCAACAATCGACAAGTTGGGTCGTGGCAAACGAAACCCGCAATCCTCGACTCCACAAACAACGTTTCTTCCGATTGGACCGATGACACTGCCGGTTTATTCGATGGAAGCGCAGAGCCAAGAGGGAAGGTTCTCTGGCACGGAAGGGGCCGCCGAGACAAGGCTCGGCCGTAACCCAAAGGTTTGCCGAGTGCATCACGAAGACAGGGAGCAATCAGCGGTCCGCTCGCTCTCAAGGCGAGCGAAGCTTCCAAAGAGGAGAATCAGGGAACGGAGGGAATATTGACTTGGGTTGAATGCTCAATTATCCTCGAATCATGCTGTAAATCGCTCACTCAGCCAGCGGAATGATCGACCATGCCTTGAATCACGGCAACCGTCGCGAGCCAGTCTTCCACAAGCTCGCGGACTACGATGCCTTCGTCGAGGTCATCACCGACGCCTGCCGGCATCTCCCTCTCGACCTCTTCGGGTTGCGGTCTGGTGCCGAACCATTTTCCATTGGCTCATCCGTCCCAGGGCGACGGCGACCTCGAGCGGGTGATGCTTACCGAGCGGCTGGAGAGAGAGGCAAGCATCGGACACGTGGGGGTGCTGCATGTCGTCAAAGTACTCCCGGGACGTCGGGCGGCAGCAAATCATCCATTGGCCAGGAGTCAGCCCTACGGAGAGCGGAGCATGAGCCGGTGGGTGGGTCGGTTGGGAATCTTGGCCCCCAACCTCTCAAAGATCGCCGGAGCGGAGACTGAGCGATCAGGTGAGTGAGGCAAAGCCCGTCTGACCATACCGGGATGCTCAATTCGTTCATCACCACAGCTAAATACAAATTTTTACATATTCAGAAAATCAGTATTTTTTATCATAAAATCAATTACATATGCCATATTTACGTTTTATTGTTCATCAGAAACTCCCAGGATACTCCCGGCAAGTCGGCCTATTCACTGCAGCATATCATCTACTAGATGAATGCGAATTAAATCAGCATGATAGAGAATTTCTGTACAAATTGCTTGCATGGTTTTCCAGCAATCTCCCTGTTCCTCCAGCAGGGAAGATTCCAAGCCAAGCAATCTTTTGGTACCGGCAAGATGGCCCCGTCTTCAAGAAAATGTGGGTGTTGGCAAAGCTGCTAAAAAAACACAGTTTTACAGTCGAACTCATTAAGACAAGGTTCGCCGGGCTCGTTGTGTATCAGGACGAGCATCAAGTCGCTGCGATTCCACGCGGGGGGAAAAGGCGAACCTGACGGGATCAAAAGACGGCCATGCTGGTGTCGAAACTGGGAGAGAAAAGGGGACGGAGGGGAATGCCACGAAGATATCACACAAATCCTAAGCTGGGGACAGGTTGTCGCTTATTGAGAGCAGGAGGGATCGGCGGCCACACACCTAGACTGGGCATAGCCGGGGTTCTTGGGAGTTCATTGGGGCGGCAGCGTTGCGGCTGCTCCCCCTAAACCTCCCAAGTCTCCCCTTTGAAGTGCCTGGCCATGACTACTTCCCTGGCGTGAGTTGGCCCCCTGTCAGGGCTGAAACGCTTCGGGCCTCAGGCCCTGATCCGCAAGGAATGCCATCAACTGCTCGATGGATCCAAGCCGGTGCCTTTCATCGCGCGTGTAGGTCGATTCATCGTATTGCTCTCCGGCGGGGCATTCCTCCCACGTGACGAAGTACGAGCCATCGTACTTCCACACACTGACGAGCCCCTCCTTCCCATCTACCTTGTAGGCCAGGTTATTAATTTTGCTGGACTCAATCCTTTCGATGAACTTATTGATGGTCATGGCCCCCCCCTGTTCGGCTCGATTTCGATGGTCACCTTGGTGCCATCCGGGAGCTTGACGTTGATGTGCTTAAAGCCACCGTGGGGATTCTCAGGGCCATGGCCGTAGATCCGACCCGTGTTCGGGTCGAAATGATAGTCCTTGTGATAAATCTCGTTCGGGTCCTTCCCCTTGAACTTTTTCCAATCAGGGGGGAGCGATCGGTGGCCAGGCAACTAGACTGGGTATAGCCGGGTTTCTTGGTAGTTCATTGGGGGAGCGCGGCGGCAGTTTCCCCTAAATCTGCCAAGTCTCCCCTTTGAAGCGCCTGGCCGCTGCCGAGCCCCCAGCCCCTTCACCCAATGCCCAACCTTCGCCTCACCTCGTCACTCGAAACAGGCGGTAAATGCTCATCTACACTAACTGTGATATAGCCCATTTGAGGATCATCAACCTCAATATCGACATGGTCGACCTCAGCAACTCCGTCCCGGTAGTACCGGGCGAAGAAGCTCCGTAGATAATCCAAGGCGAAGGCTGTAAACGATACTATAAAATGACTGCTCTGCGACCCCACTTTCCACTCACATGATGCCCCAAGTCGAATCTCCAGTTTCGATGCGGCGCTGTCATTGCTAAATACACAAGCTTCAATGAGGTTGTCTTGAAGCAGATGAAGGCAGAGGAGCCAGTCCTTGGCATTTCCAAGTGAGACTGATACATTTAGGATCGGTTGTCCGTCCATAAGAAACGAATCGACAGACAGGTCGAGTTTCAAGAATTTCTTCATCAGGCCATTTTCTCCGACCAGCGAAGGTGAAGGTTTTGAAGAACTTCGCCAGTCGCCGGATCCAATTCTTCCAAGTGAATATATCGATCAGCCAGATCACCTGGCTTAGCCCCATATTGCTATTTCCCATCCTGGCTACGCAACTTCCCCGGCTCGACCTCGATCGGATTCTTACCAAGCTTTGTTCAGAACAACTGACGTGCTTCGCCTTCGCTCTTGAATGCACTACTCCAATTCTTGGTCCGTCTTGTCGCAAAGTCCTTTGGAAATGGAGCATGAGTGGGGACACCAGGACAAACATCGTCAAGCTTACCGGCCTTACCGAAGGCGCCCGGGAGGGCCGCATGCATGAACTCATCGATGGCTTAGCGCGTTTTCCCCTGGCCCAACGAGATGCCGGCGCCTAGAAAATCGCTCAGACCGTCTAACAAAACCCTGCAAGCAGGGCGATTGCGCAGATTTTGATGCAAGCGAGGGTGAGGAACGCCTGATGGATGTCTGGTCGCTTCTCGTAGCGGATGCGAAGCCGCCGGTTCTGGTGAGCCCAAGAGAGCGTCTGCTCCACCGGCCAGCGGGTCTTACCCAGTCCGCTCTGGTCGTCGATCTGCTTTTCCGGGAGGATCGGCTCAACCCCCATGTCTCGCAGCCCTTGGCGGTGGGGCTCGGAGTCATATGCCAAGTCCCCCTGCAGAGCGTCGTGTTTCTTCCTCGAATGGCCGGCCTTGCCCGCCACCGCCGGGAGGGCGTTAAACAGCGGGGCCAATGGGTCGTTGACGTTGGCCGCCGTCACACTCGAGGCCAGGGGGATGCCGCTCGCATCGGTGATGATGTGGTGCTTACTTCCGGGCTTGGACCGATCCACAGGGCTGGGTCCGGTCTCCTCGCCCCCGTAGGCCGCCCACACGAAGCTGCTGTCGATGAGAACCCTGGTCCAGTTGATCTTGTCGGCGCTCCGCAGCTTGTCGCGAATAAAGGGGGACATAGCGATTATCGACGACTGTCGATAATCGCTATGTCCCCCTTTACGGCTCGTCCTTGCTCGGGTCGAAACTCGCAAGGCAAACGGAGTGCCGAACGCTATTGGAATATCCCCATTTCCGCGTCTTTTTTACAGCCTGTAATAATCAGATTAGGCCGCATTGAATAATTTTCGTGTATTTCATGTCTGCTTTGTCATGCTTGATATTGGCAACGTGGATCACATCAATAGCTGCGCAATCATTCGGTCTTCCAGAAACTGCCAATGCAACCGACCTATACCCAGAACGGGCAAGACCAGCGGTAGAGAAGACCACGAGCTTCGACCTTTGCGACCAAGCCAACCTCAAGTCAAACAGCAGTTGACTGTGCAGTTGGGTATCTTCATATATCTGGTCCGATTCTAGACGCAAGTCGACTATCAAATCTTCGGCACCAGCTTGTGAAAGCCCAGCCTTCAGCGCTCTTTCAATGAGCGAGTGACGCCGCTGCCCTCGTGAGGCTCGCATGGCAGATGGAATCAATACAGACGAACTCACGAGACAATGGACTTCACTCGTCGGATGTTTGCCACCCACGACTTCCAGCACTTCGGCCCACGAACTCCCATAGTCTGTAGGACACGCGAGTCCGACGTAGTCGGTTCCCCCAACTTCAAATGGGGGCAATACAATGCCAGCAATAGTAATGCCGTCGCAAATCACCGCAGGGTGCATCGTGATCCATCCCCGACTGAAGAATTAAACGACCACGGTCTACCACAAGCTGGGGTCGAGTCCACGGCCCGCTCGCCGCGTGGAACGCGGGCGTGGGTGGGAATCATGGCCGTGGTGACGCCCGTCTCTGAATGTCAGGCCCAGCCGCCACACGGCGAACCACAAGGTCTTCAGGCTACAGGTGAGGCCTCCCCGCTCCTTCAGTTGCTTCAAGGTGGCGTCGGGTTGCTTGCGGATCGAATCGGTCAGACGTCGGAGGTCATCGGATCCCAGAGCCGAAGGGGGAGCGTCTCCGCGCGGCTTTGGCTCAAGCGTGCCGGCCTGTCGGCGGCATTGGAGCA
This sequence comes from Singulisphaera acidiphila DSM 18658, assembly GCF_000242455.2. Lineage (GTDB taxonomy): Bacteria > Planctomycetota > Planctomycetia > Isosphaerales > Isosphaeraceae > Singulisphaera > Singulisphaera acidiphila. The sequence goes on along the minus strand of NC_019892.1, from coordinate 441,033 downwards.
AGTGGACCACAAACGAGACACTCACGCGGAACAGTTGGGCGATCTCACGCAGGGAACCTTCCTGCTGGTCCACGGCGGCCGCGACTCGCTCACGAAGATCGGTCGAATAGGGACGCATGGTGATCTCCTCCGAAAGGGGCTACCCTCAAAGGAAATTATTCGCGCATGCAACCCATGGGTAAACCGCTGTAGGCTCTGTCTGGAAACGCCGATTGAAGGTGAATTCTCCCAGCTGTCCGGCTGTAAGAGAACCGAGTTCGAGGTTTTTTCAACAGAGCCTAGCCTTGCACATCGGTAAATCGTTGCGATTGAACCATCGCCGAGAAATCTCAGGTCTTTATGCAACGCAGAGAAAAGGTCTGCCTACCTTCGGGGAACGGGATTGCTAATTCCTGGCCTACCAGGAGTCCATCTTCCATTTCGTAGAAGATTGTTCACATAAGAATGATTACCGGTCTCTTCAAATAGTTCTAGCGCCGCATTCATGCGATGATTCCCGTCAGTGATGTGATAAGTTCCGTCTTTATGCCATCCTCCAATTGTTCCATCCAGCTTCTCTCCGGTTTTCGGATCAGTCAATCCGCGAGAATTATCCCAATCGTACTTGTTGCTCCGCATGTCGTCCTTGATTTTGTCAATCGCTTTGGGATCCCGGAGTCGTGATTGGCCACCTCCCGTTCTAATCTTAGGTCCGTCCCATTTTCGCTTTGATCTTGGCAGGCAGCGAATCGCCTTTCCGGCTAAAGGGGTCAACACCCTAAATAGTTCCCTGCCAAAGGGAAAGTAGCCCTGCCCCTATAATTCATGCAGAGGACTGCACCGACGACTCAACACGGACGAACATTAACGACGCCCATGCTCTCCCTTTCGACGACTCAGCGCGACGAACTCTTGGCGATCTACCGCAAGGATTCTGATCCCGAACTCCGCTTTCGCGCCCACATTATCCTCCTGTTGGCTGACGGCCATCCCTGGGACAACATCGAGTCCATGCTCTTCTGCAGCTCACGCACTGTCGACCGCTGGCTGAAGCGGTTCCAGGCCGAGGGCCTCGAAGGGTTGACTGGGAGGAAACGGGGCCGGCCCTTTCGGCTGGGCTTCGGCTGGGTCGCCATCCTCGTGAACTGGGTGACCACCACGACCCCCAGCGACTTCGGTTTCCTCCGCAGTCGCTGGTCGTGTGTGTTGTTGGCCCTGCTCTTGCGAGAAAGAGAAGGCGTTCGCGTCAGCCGGGAGACCGTCCGTCGCTGGCTCCATCGCGGCCACCTGGTGTACCGGCGACCCCGGCCGACCCTGAAGCCGGACGAAGACGAGAGGCAGGTCAAGCTGGCTGAACTGCGGAAGCTCCTGGAAGAGATGCCCGAGGACGAGACGGCCGTCTGGCAGGACGAAGTCGAGGTTCACACCAACCCAAAGATCGGCCGGATGTGGATGTTCAAAGGCCGACAAGCGAAGGTCGAGACCCCCGGGACGAACAAGAAGCGGCACATCTCCGGCTCAATCCACTGGCGGACCGGCCAGGTGTTCGTCACCGAGGCGGCCCCCAAGCAAGGGCGCGACGGAGCGTTGTTCATCAAGCACCTCGACGACCTGCGCCGCAGGCTGCGACGCTACCGCAAGATCCACGTGATCTGCGACAACGCGGGGAGCCACACCAGCCTGGAGGTGATCCAGTACCTCTGGAAGCACGAGGGTCGAATCGAAGTCCATCTGCTCCCCGCATACTCCCCGGACCTGAACCCGATCGAGCGGGTATGGTGGCATTTGCACGAGAACATCACCCGGAATCATCGGTGCAAGGATCTGGAGGAATTATTGGATCGAGTCTTCACCTGGCTGGGACAGGCAAACCCTTTCCAGATCGAGGGTTCGGCTTACCCAAAAGCCAGGGCCGCCTGATCTACTTTCCCATTTGAAAGTTTCTATTTAGGCCCCAAATACATGCCTCCGAGAGCTGCACCTCCCACGCCCAACGTACCCGCAAGCGAATTGGGGAACTCGTCATGGAAACCCTTCTCGAATGCTTTGTCGGGTTTTCCCTTTCCGGTCGGGGTGTACCACCCTGTATATGGGTTATAGGAGCCGCTCGGCGTAATGACTGAAGCCGGCCCAACGAGTCCCGTGGGGTCAGTCCCATTTGTTGGAGAGTTAGACAAGTAACGGTAAAGATTGGCGTCGCCGCCGGCAAACCCGATCGGGTCCTCCTGCGTCCAGCGGCCCAGCGCCGCGTCGTAGTACCGAGCCCGATGATACTGCAGGCCCGTCGCGACGTCGAGCTCCCGGCCGGTGAACTTGAACCGATCCCCGGCCGACGGATTGGACTCGCTCGTGACGCGGCCGAAGCTGTCGTAGGCGACGTGGTCGATCACCGTCCCCGCCGTGTCGGCCAGGTCGCGGACCGTGCCCAGCCGGCCGCTCAGGTACCACGCCGTCGCACCGGCCGCGTCGGTCCGCGCCAGGAGCATGTCGACCGCCGGGCCATGCAGGTAGCGGGTCTGCAGCGTCCCGGCGCCGGTGAAGTCCGCGTAGGGGTTGACGCCGTTGTAGGCCGTCCAGGACCGCACCGGGGCACCGGCACCGGCGCCGTCGGCGTCGACGACAATCCCGATGCGGCGGTCGAACGCGTCGTAGGTGTAGGTCGCCTGCATCACGACGACGCCGCCGGCATTCTTGCGGGTGACCCCCGTGAGCCGGTTGCGGTGGTCGTAGGCGTAGGTGGTCACGGTGCCGCTGGCCGTCTCGGTCCGGGACGTGAGGTTCCCCTCGGCGTCGTAGACCAGGGTCAATCCGGGCGCCTGTTCGAGGCGGTTGCCCGTGCCCGTGGCGTAGCCCGGCAGGGTCCGGTTGCCATTGAGATCGTAGCTGTAGCCCTCGGACCGCGCACCGCCCACCCCGGTCAACTGGCCGGTGGCATCATAGGTGTAGGTGACGGCCCCCTCGGCGTTGGTCTCGGCGGTGAGCCGGCTGCCGGCGTCGTAACCGTAGGTGTACGAGGCCAGGGTCGCGCCACCGGCGACCTGGTGGGTCAGGGTAGTGAGCCGGTCGAGCGCGTCGTAGGCGAAGCTGGTGTTGACGGCCGTGCCCGTGCCGCCGAGGGTGCGTGCGAGGGAGGTCAGCCGGCTGCCGGCGTCGTAGCTGAAGCCGACCTGGGGGCCCGCGTGCGACCCGAGCGAGCGGGCGATTGTGGTGAGGCGATCGAGAGCGTCGTAGGTGAAGCTGGTGACCCCGGGGCCGGACCAACCGGCGCCGGCGAGGTTGTCGGCCAGCCGGGTGCGATTGCCGACGGCGTCGTAGCCGGAGGTCAGGGTGAGGCCGGGCTGGCCGACGCCAACGCCGGAGGTGGCCGTCTGACGGCCGAGGTTGTCGTAGGAAGAAGAAAGGACAGGCGTTGCAATGGAACAAGGCCCACATAACACCAATCATATTCGCAAGAAAAAAAATACAATCAATGCATCGCCTGCCCTCATCATGACAATCTACTCATCGAATTGAATAGATCGAACCGCCATCTCCCGTTCCGACAACTCCTGGTCTCGGCAATTCCAATCACATACATACGTTGCAAGCATCACATTCTTTCCGTCAGATGCATACCACATGCGAATAAAATCATCCCCTACCTGAAAGCTCACCCCTTCAATGGCGACCTCACCCGGATAAGTCGAACGATCGAATGGAGCGTCCCAATCTTGCTTGGAAGCGAATTCTTCGAGGAGTTCGGAGAGGTCTTGCGGCCCAACCTGGGGCAGCCGACCACCTTTGTAAATGGCTGGCGAGAACTGCAACGCCCCAACTCCAGAAGTTGGGTCAGCAATCGTCAATGGCGCATCGGCATCATCCAGGGTTTCGGTAATGTCGTCCCAACCCTCTGCAACGGCAATGGAGAACCCTTCGCAACGTAGCACTTTATTATTCATTTGAGCTTCCCCGTCTTCGGATCGTAGGGCAGCGGGTTAGTCGGGTCAGGCCATTTGTGCTTCTGGTCGTGGGCAAACGTCTTTCTTCCACCGGGCGTATCAGGCTTGAAGTCCCCGTAATCGGTTCCTTTCGGCCACTTTGATTCTGGGTAGTCCGAAGGATGTTTTCCTCCGACAACTTGGACATCTTGACCCGATACACCGGGTTTTTTCATGTCAAACTCGGTTTCTGGATAACGCTGGCGTAGCTGATCTGGTAAATGGCCGGGCTTGTCGGAGTGAAGCGTGCTACCTCTGCCGGCTGCCTTGCTGACAGCAGGATTACCACTTCCTTTTGGTACACGAGTGGGGAGACTAGGACAAACGTCATCAACCTTGCCGCCAATTTTCCCAAGCTTGCCGAGGGCGCCCGGGACCAGCTTGCCGCCCTTGCCGAGGGCGCCCGGGAGGGCCCCATACATGAACTCATCGATGGCTTGGCGCGTTTTCCCCTGGCCCAACGAGATGCCGGCGCCTAGATACTCGCTAAGAGGGGATGGGTCGACATAGGAAGTCGTATCCAAGACACCCTTCAGTGAGTCGGGGAACGCGTCATGAAAACCCTTCTCGAATGCTTTGTCGTGCCTTCCCTTTCCGGGCGGGGTGTGCCAGCCTGTATATGGGTTGTAGGAACCACTCGGGGTATAGACTGATGCCGGGCCGACGAGGCCCGTGGGGTCGGTGGCGTTGGTCGGCCCGTTGCCGACGTAGCGGTACAGGTTGGCGTCGCCGCCGGCAAACCCGATCGGGTCCTCCTGCGTCCAGCGGCCCAGCGCCGCGTCGTAGTACCGAGCCCGATGATACTGCAGGCCCGTCCCGGCGTCGAGCTCACGGCCGGTGAACTTGAACCGGTCACCGGCCGACGGATTGGTCTCCCCCGTGACGCGGCCGAAGCTGTCGTAGGCGACGTGGTCGATCACCGTCCCCGCCGTGTCGGCCAGGTCGCGGACCGTGCCCAGCCGGTCGCTCAGGTACCACGCCGTCGCACCGGCCGCGTCGGTCCGCGCCAGGAGCATGTCGACCGCCGGGCCATGCAGGTAGCGGGTCTGCAGCGTCCCGGCGCCGGTGAAGTCCGCGTAGGGGTTGACGCCGTTGTAGGCCGTCCAGGACCGCACCGGGGCACCGGCACCGGCGCCGTCGGCGTCGACGACAATCCCGATGCGGCGGTCGAACGCGTCGTAGGTGTAGGTCGCCTGCATCACGACGACGCCGCCGGCATTCTTGCGGGTGACCCCCGTGAGCCGGTTGCGGTGGTCGTAGGCGTAGGTGGTCACGGTGCCGCTGGCCGTCTCGGTCCGGGACGTGAGGTTCCCCTCGGCGTCGTAGACCAGGGTCAATCCGGGCGCCTGTTCGAGGCGGTTGCCCGTGCCCGTGGCGTAGCCCGGCAGGGTCCGGTTGCCATTGAGATCGTAGCTGTAGCCCTCGGACCGCGCACCGCCCACCCCGGTCAACTGGCCGGTGGCATCATAGGTGTAGGTGACGGCCCCCTCGGCGTTGGTCTCGGCGGTGAGCCGGCTGCCGGCGTCGTAACCGTAGGTGTACGAGGCCAGGGTCGCGCCACCGGCGACCTGGTGGGTCAGGGTAGTGAGCCGGTCGAGCGCGTCGTAGGCGAAGCTGGTGTTGACGGCCGTGCCCGTGCCGCCGAGGGTGCGTGCGAGGGAGGTCAGCCGGCTGCCGGCGTCGTAGCTGAAGCCGACCTGGGGGCCCGCGTGCGACCCGAGCGAGCGGGCGATTGTGGTGAGGCGATCGAGAGCGTCGTAGGTGAAGCTGGTGACCCCGGGGCCGGACCAACCGGCGCCGGCGAGGTTGTCGGCCAGCCGGGTGCGGTTGCCGACGGCGTCGTAGCCGGAGGTCAGGGTGAGGCCGGGCTGGCCGACGCCGACGCCGGAGGTAGAAGCCGTCGTCTGGCGGCCGAGGTTGTCGTAAGCGAACGTCAGCGTGGCGTCGGGGTCGGCGATCCCGAGGAGCTGGCTGGCGGCGTCGTAGGTGGAAGTGAACGTCCGCAGCGTGTTGCCGGCGCCATCGAGCCAGCGTTCGCTGATGCGGCGGCCGAGGCCGTCGTAGGCGTAGACCGTGCGGCGGCCGAGCCGATCGGTGACGCCGGTGAGCTGGTCGGCGGCGTCGTAGGCGAGAGTCGTGGCGAGTCCGCGGGGGTCGATGATCGCCGTGAGGCGATCCAGAGCGTCATAGGCGAACGTCGTGCGATTGCCCACCGGGTCGGTGACAGCGGTGAGGTTGCTCACCGCGTCGTAGCCGTAGCGGGTCAGACCGGAACGCGGATCGGTGACCATGACGAGGCGGTCGAGACCATCGTAGGTGGAGGTAGTGGTCTTGCCCAGCGGGTCGGTGACGGCGGTGAGGTTGCTCACCGCATCGTAGGCGTAGCGAGTCAGACCAGAACGCGGATCGGTGACCGTGACAAGGCGGTTGAGACCGTCGTAGGTGGAGGTGGTGGTCTTGTTCAGCGGGTCGGTGACCGTGATACGGTTGCCGACTACGTCATAGCCGTAGCGGGTCACGGGCGAGGTCAGTGGCCCGAGCCCGTCGGGGTCGGGCGCCGTGATCGTCGTCAGGCGATCCCGCTGGTCATAGGCGAAGGTCGACGTCCGCCCCAGCGGGTCAATGGTCGTCGCGAGACGGCCCAGATTGTCGTAAGTGAACCTGGTCACCGGCGCGGTGAGCGGGCCGGCGCCGTCCGGGTCGGGCTGAGTGACCTTGGTGAGTTGACCGGCCACGTCGTAGTCGTAGACGGTCACCCGGTTCAGCGGGTCGGTGATCGTCGTTGGCCGGCCGACGGCGTCATAGCCGTAGGCCGTCACCGGCGAAGCCAGCGGACCGGCGCCATCCGGATCGGGAGCGGTGATCGTCGTCAGTCGGTCGCGGACGTCGTAGGCGAAGGTGGTGATCCGGCCGAGGGGGTCGGTCGTGGATGTCAGCCGGCCCAAGTTGTCGTAGGTGTAGGCCGTCACCGGCGAAGTGAGCGGGCCGGCCCCGTCCGGGTCGGGACCGACCACCGACGCGAGCCGGCCGGCCGCGTCGTAGTTGGAGGTGGTGACCCGGCCCAGCGGGTCGGTGAGGCGAGTCAGGCGGTCCTCGGCGTCGTAACCGTAGGTCGTCACCGGCGCGGTGAGCGGGCCGGCACCGTCCGGGTCGGGCGCCATGACGCTCGCCAGTCGTCCCGTCGCGTCGTAGTTATAGGTGGTGACCCGACCCAGCGGGTCGGTCTCGGTCGTCAGCCGGCCCGCGGCATCATAGGAGGCGAAGGACCGCGGGGCGGCCTGCCCGAAGCCGTAGTAATTGCCGGCCGCAGGCAGGTCGTTGGACCCGCCGATGGAGATCGGCTGGGCTTGACCGGCGAGGAACCATTCACCGGTGCTCGGCCGATAGGTGGCGAGGTCGGCCTTGCCGTCACCGTTGTAGTCGGCCGCCGCAGGCCAGTCGTTGGACCCGCCGTAGGAGACCGGCTGAGCTTGACCGGAGATGAACCATTGGCCAGTACTCGGCTGGTAGACGGCGAGGTCGGCCTTGCCGTCGCCATCGTAGTCGGCTGCCGCAGGCAGGCCGTTGGGCCCGCCGAAGGAGATCGGCTGGGCTTGACCGGCGATAAACCATTGGCCGGTGCTCGGCCGGTAGACGGCGAGGTCAGCCTTGCCGTCACCATCGTAGTCGGCTGCCGCCGGCAGGTCGTTGGGTTCGCCGAAGGAGGTAGGAACGCCGGAGAATGGGGCGATAAACCATTGGCCGGTGCTCTGTCGGTAGACGGCGAGGTCGGCCTTGCCGTCGCCGTTGTAGTCGGCCGCCGCAGGCAGGCCGTTGGTCCCGCCAAAGGCGATCGGCTGAGCTTGACCGGCAATGAACCATTCGCCAGTGCTCGGCCGGTAGGTGGCGATGTCGGCTTTGCCGTCGCCGTTGTAGTCGGCCGCCGCCGGTCGGTCGTTGGACCCGCCGTAGGAGATCGGCTGGGCTTGGCCGGCGAAGAACCATTGGCCGGTGCTCGGCCGGTAGGTGGCGAGGTCGGCCTTGCCGTCGCCGTTGTAGTCGGCCGCCGCAGGCCGGTCGTTGGGCCCGCCGTAGGAAATCGGCTGGGCTTGACCGGCGAAGAACCATTGGCCGGTACTCGGCCGGTAGACGGCGAGGTCAGCCTTGCCGTCACCGTCGTAGTCGGCCGCTGCCGGCAAGTCGTTGGTCCCGCCGTAGGAGATCGGCTGGGCTTGACCGGCAATGAACCATTGGCCGGTGCTCGGCCGGTAGACGGCAAGGTCGGGCTTGCCATCGCCGTCGTAGTCGGCCGTCGCCGGCAGGTCGTTGGACCCACCGTAGGCGATGGGGGAGGCGGGGGCGCCGGAGGAAGCGGTGATCAACCACTGGCCGGTGCTCGGCCGGTAAACGGCCCGGTCAGCCTTGCCGGCACTGTCGGGGTCCGCCTGAGTGGTGCCAGTCTGACGGCCCATCAAGTCGTAATAGTAGTAGGTGACGCGGCCCGCCTCGTCGGTGGTCCTGATCAGGTTGTCGGCGGCGTCATAGGCGTACTTCTGCGTGGCCCCGCCCGGGTAAGTGATCGTCGTCAGTCGCCCCTTGCTGTCGTAGGCGAACCCCGTCGTCGGCGCCACCAGCGGACCGGCGCCGTCGGGGTCGGGCCGGGTGACGCTCGTCAGGTTGCCCCGGATGTCGTAGCTGGAGGTCGTCACCCGGCCCAGCGGGTCGGTCTCGGTGAGCCGGTTGCCCCGGCTGTCGAGCGTGTAGGTCGTGGTCCGCCCGTTCTCATCGCGGTAGCTCGTCGGCTGGCTGAACGTCGGGTCGTAGGTCCAGGCGCGGGTGGACAGGTCCGGCAGGGTCATGCCGGTCAGGTTGCCCCGGCTGTCGTAGGCGAAGGTCGTCACCGGCGAGGTCAGGGGGCCGCCGAGCCCGTCGGGGTCCGGCCCGGTGATCTTGAGGACCCGGCCGACGGCGTCCCGCTCGTACCGGGTGACGTTGCCCAGGGGATCGACCTCCTCGGTGACGTAGCCAAAGCGGTCGGTGGTGATGGTGGTGGTGCGTTGGGTGGCGTCGACGATGGTGGCCTTGGCGTCGCCGGGCAGTGCCATCGGCGCCGGGTTGGCCGCGGTGCCCACACCGGTCGAGGGGTCGACGAGCCCCCGGATCGCGATCGGGGTCACCTGCTGCGCACCGAGGCCGGGGCGGGCCATCGAGAGGACCCTCAGCGAGAACGGGTCGTAGGTGAACGTGGTCACCCGGCCCGTCGCATCGCGGATCCCGGTCATCAGGCCGTTGCTGTCATAGGTAAAGGTCGTGACCGAGGAGGTCTGTGGGCCGGCGCCGTCGGGGTCGACCTGGGTGATCGACGCCAGCCGGCCGGCCGGGTTGTAGCTGTAGGTGGTCACCCGGCCGGCGTAGTCGCGCATCGCCTGCAACAGGCCGCCGCTATAGGTGTAGGTGGCGATCCGGCCGTAGGGATCCGTGGCCTGCCCGAGCTCCTCGGCGTGACCGTCGCCGTCGCCGTCGATGTAGGCATAGGTCGTCTGGTTACCGTTGCGATCGACGCGCGCCGTGAGGAGGCCGTTGGCGGCGAATTCGCTACGGCCGCCATCCTTGTGCGTCAGGACCCATCCGCTCGCCCCCGCCCTGCGAGCCAGCCGCGAGGAGCTCCCGTCCGGGGTGATGTAGCCACCCGCCCCGTCATCCGCGAACCAGCCGGCGGTAGCGTCGCCGCGGATCAGCGACACACCGCCGGCCGCGGGCACGATCCGATCGAGGTCCCCGATCCACCACCGGTTGCCGTACGGGCTGTCGATGCGGTTGAAGACCTCGCTCGCGCCGGTGATCGTATGGGTCGAGATCTCTGAGCCAAAGTAGGCCTGGAGGTCGATCGCGTAGTCGTGTCGGCCGGTGGGCAGCGCTGAGGCGTCAACCTGCATCACGAAGAGGACGGTCTGGCCGGGGACCAGGCCGGCGGTGCTGTAGTGGATCGGGGTGCCGACGATGCCGCCGAAGTCGAGCGTGGCCACGATCTTGTCGGGGACGGGGCTATCGGCTGGCAGGGCCCACTCGACGGTGACGATCGGATGGGGATTGGTGTGGGTCGAGTAGCCCGGTCGGGGGGCCTCGCAGAAGGGCTGGCCGTTGCCCGAGGGAGAGTAGTTCATCTGCCCGGTCTGCGAGTCGATGCCAGGGTCAGGACAGGGGGGGGCACCGATGTTGATGGGCGGCTGGTCGTAGGGCGAAAGCGGGCTCATGGGCCCATTGTCGCGGTCGCGGTTGTTGTCCGTCTTAGGCCGGCCGCGGTCGCCGTCGTTGTCGGCGATGCGGACCGTCGCAGGGCCGCCGACGATGGTGTAGCCATAGCTCGGCCGCGGCTCGAGGGTCACCTTGACCGTCTCGTCAAACTCCTTCGCGGTGTCGTGCTTGGGAGTCACGTCGATCGTGACGCTACTCTGCCCGACCGGGATGGTCACGGTGCCCGCCAGCGCGACGTAATCGGCGCCGGCCGTCGCGGTCCCGCCGACGGTATACGCAACGGTCAGGGAGCTCGAGGTGTCGCCGGTACGCGTGATCGTGAACCGGCCCTTGTCCGGATTGGCCTGGGTCGTGTTATCGGGCTCCGCCGCCTTGGGGTCGGTCGCCTCGATGCGGACTTGCGCCGTCTGCGGCCCCGACGGATCGTTGTCGCGGATCGTGACAGAGAAGCTCGGGGCGCTCGGTTGGACGAAATAGTCGTTGGGGCGATGCTCGATCCACAGCACGACGGTCTCGTCGTCCTCGTCCAACACGTCATCGATCGGGACAATCTCTACATGCGCAACAGTTGAACCGCCAGGAATGGTGACGCTGCGTGCTATGGATTGGTAGTCGGAGCCCTCCGTCGCCGTACCGCCGGAGAGGGTGTAATGGATCGTTACCGGGCCTTCTCCATTGACGATCGTAAAATAGAAGCCGGCGGTGTCGGCTGGCTCCCCCGACCCGGTTTCCGTGGCAATGCCGTCGTAGACCCCGTAGTCTACCGTCGGCACCGTCAAGAGTTGCCGGACCTCCAAGGCCTGGATCAGGGGCGGGAGGCTATGGCGCGATCGGTCAATATGGCGGGAAGTGGGGCGGCGGCGGCGCACAGTGCAGTCCTCGCGTGGGGGGGAACCCACCCCGGCGGCGCGCAAAGGCGGCCCGGAAGTGGGACACGGGGGTCCTGTTCGATTTCGAATATCGTCGACCAGGGAGATATTCGAGAGTTAACTATATTTTTAGGAGACCATCCCGGCTTGCGTTGTCGGGACGGCCTTCGAGCGATGCGGCTCCGCATCGCGGCCAGAGTCTAGGCGTGCCCCACGGGTGATTGCAAGATCCTCTCCCGGTAGATTCGCCCTAATTGGGCCGAAATCGGGTGGGCTGGCCATGGGGAGCTGATTTGAAATGATGACCTATTAGTTTCTTGCATAATTCACTTGCGTCATTCATGGAACACCCCGAGTCGAGCGAAAAAATACTTCGCCATCCCCTGGGAAAAATCATCGCCTTGGCCGAGCAGGCCGTCGTCCTTGCCACCGGCAGAAAAATTCAAAAGGGGACGAAGAATTCATGAAGTATCGGGCAGCTTTCATCTTGGGCAAACAGCCCGACACCATGGCCACGCCGCCACGCTCCGATCGGCCTCCCTCGATCAAGCCACGGTTTTAAATTATTAATTTTAAATAATTAATCATGAAGGCTGACTTCATCTTTTCCATCTGGCCGTCCCGTTTCAGTCACCGATGCCAACCTCACCGCCTTGGTTACCCCGCCGACAACTCCCGCCGGAGAGCGTCGAGGAAGTGTACGCGAGGTTCGTTATGGGGATGGGAGATACCAAGCCGGTGGCGCGTCCCCAGCCACGGCTGGTGAGACCGCCAAGTGGCAGAACGGCGGCACACCCACCTCGGCCCCAGTTCCATACTCTTAAGAGAAGGTGGACGCCCTGAGTTGTTGCAATGACGCCCGCCCCACGGGCTTCCGGAATAGATTCTGACTTTGCGTGGAGGGAGATGGCCGTGGACGAACTGTCGGACGATGAGGCGTTGGCGATGAAGGAGGCCCTTCGCCTCAGTAGGGCGGGGGATATCGGCGCGGCCGGACGCATCTTTCACACCGTCATTAAATCCAACAATCAGAATCCATCAATTTTCTGGATAATTGGCAACGAACACTCAAACCATCGCATGCACGAAAAAGCTATCGCTTATTTTAGACGTGCAATTGAATTGGACGAACGGTGCATGCCGGCCTGGGGGTGCCTGGGGCGCGACCTCATGGACCTCGGGCGGTGGGACGAGGCCGAAGTGGCCCTTCGACGTCGGTTGGAACTCGGCGAAAGTGCAAACCATTATGTTTTCCTCGCGATGGTTTTGCTGGAACAATCAAGGCATGAGGATGCGATCTCTTGCTGCGAGCGGGCACTTCAATTGAACGATCACCAAGTAGACGCACTGACAATGCAGGGCTTCGCCTACTCACTGCTGGGGTTCCACGAGAAAGCCGTGGAGGCCTGCCGGAGGGCGATTGCGCTCGACGATCAATATGATGACGCACATACATGCTTAGGCGTCGTGCTTTCGCGGGCGAATCAGCTCGATGAAGCGTCGAACGCGTTCCAGCGAGCTCTCGACATCAATCCGCAATACGCCCCCGCCTATCGTGAATTTGGAAAACTCCAGCACTTGAAGGGGGATCCGGCGCTTGCCGAGTCGTATCTCCGATCCGCCGATGAACTCGATCGAGAACAGGGAATAAACGGGGACGGAAGGAATATTGACTTGGGTTGAATGCTCGACTTCCCCCGAGTGATGCCACGAACCGCTCGCGCCGCAGACGGTAGAATGATCTACCAAAACGAAAAAAAAGGGGGGGGGGGAGAGAAGACAGAAAGCAATCAGCGCTCCGCTCGCTCTCAGGACAAGCGAAGCTTCCATGCCCAGGCGCGTGGGGAACAACGGCGCACTGGCTTTCGATGCCGTTTGACGGCGGGGAGCGATCCGCTCCCCGCTCGCCTGGAAGAAATCCGGACGTCAGTTCTCCCGAAAATGGATGAGAAGGTCGACAGGGTTCCTCACATCTTTGAGAGTGATCGTTTCCTCGGAAGCCTCCAAAGGGATCGAGGGGGTCGCCTTCACAGAGGCGATCAGACGGCCAGACGAGTGGCGGAGGCGGAGCTTGATCTCCGCCGGAGCACGTCGGGTGGGGGGATCGAGGCGGACTCGGAACGTGCCGTCGGCGTTCGCATCGATCCGGTAGCTCAGGTCACCGTACAGGGTGGGCGCGGCCGTGACGGCGACGTGCTTGCCGGGCTCGAGCCAGGCACGCGGAATTCCTTGGCCAAGCCAGAGCACGTTGTTGGTGCTCTCCTCGCGGAGCAACAGGTTCCGCAAAAGGCGGAGCTGCTCGGTGCAGGAGTAGAGATGCGGCAGCGTGTAGTGGTTCTCGCCGGTCTTGATCATCGATACCTCGACCGGTGAGTATGTGTCGCGGGTCATGCCAAAGGCCATGAACGACCAGAAACCGAGCAGGGCCTTGCGGACCTCGTCCCGTTTCAGGGCGTTATTGAGGTAGCCGAACGTGTATGCGTGATCGATGCCGTCCTGGAACTCGGAGACGCCAGCGATCAGACCGCCGCGCTGTTCGATGAGGTCGACGATCCAGGTGGTTCGCGGGTCGTCAGACGCAAGCAGGTCGGTGCCGAGCAGGGGGCTGGCGATGAGGCCCCAGTAGTCGCCGCCACGGTACTTGCTGAGCTTGAGCAGCCGATGCGTGTCGGGTTCCATCGGCAGGAGCGTCAGGCCGTCGCGCGAGAACGCTGCCGCCTGCATTGAGTCGAGGATGTCTTTGCGATAGTGCTCGGCCTCGGCGGCGAGCTTGCCGGCTTCGGGAGCGCCGATCTCCTTGAGGGCCAAGGCGGCGAGCGCCATCCCTTGAGCGCACCAGGCGTTGCCCAGGTAGTTATAAACCTTTCCTTGATAATCGTTGTAGGGCCGGAACTTAATCAGGCCGCGAACCAACCCTTCCTTCGGGGCCGCCTCCCGTTCGCGGAGGATCCAGTCGCACTGCTTCACGATGTTCGGCGTGACGCGCTGGAGCCAGTCGCGATCGCCGGTCAACTCGTAGTGCTTCGCGAGGCCCGCGATGAATCCGCCGGCATCGACGAGGCCGCAATCCTGGACGTAGAGTCCGTCGGATTGCTGAAAGTGGCGCTGCATGTCGAGGATCTTCGCCGCGTAGTCGTGAAGACCGTACTGGTCCATTGCAATGGCTTGAAGCGTCACGCTGTTGCCGAACATCGAGTCGTAGAAGCCGGCGCCGTCGTGCGGCTCGAGCTGGCCGTTGATCGTGTCGGCATTGAGCATCGAGTACACGATCCAGGCGCGATACGCCTCCATCACCCGCAGGTCCGGCACGTCGAACCGCGTGGCAGGGGCAAGCTTCTGCTGCCACAGATTCGCGGTCTCCCGGAACTTGGCGTCGAACTCGGCCGCCTCGATTTCGCGGGCCGAGGCAGGTTCAGGCCACTTGAGCTTGAGAAACCCCTCGGCGCGGCCGTCGCGCTCGGCCATCGGGATATTCCGATACTTGTCGCCGTCGCCCCAGGCGAACGTGACCTGCTTCGGCAGCCGGACCTTCTTGTCATTGCCCACAACAGTCGCAGTCATCCGTGCATAGGCGAACGTCTCCTTATCGACGCGAAAGCCTTCCGACCAGCCAAAGACCGTGAGCTCGTGCTCGACACCGTCGATCACCCGGCTGAGCGTGACGAGCGGCAGGTAGCCATGAAGCAATCTGCGCTGGAACGGCACGCCAAGCTGGCCAAAGGCCACGGCAGGCTCGCCCACCAGAAACCAGGCCTTGGGGGCCGTCCACGGGCTGGTGTCGAGCCGGCCGAGCCAGTCGACCCCGATCTCCTGAACGTGCCCCGCCACGCCGACGATCTCACGCGGCGACCGGAACGGCGGATAATAGCCGACGATCTGCTCAAATGTCGGGTCGTCCTTCCCCTGCCGGAGCAGCGCGTTCACCGGCTCATCCGGTGGCTGGCGCACGGCCTTGAGCTGGGCCTCGGTGAGCTTCCACTCCGTTGCCGGTGTCGGCTCGATGCTCACCTCATCAATTGCGCCGCTCTGCTTCTCCTCGCCGATTGCGTTGGGGGAACCTTTGCCAAACGGCTTGTCGTCCGCACCGTAGTATTTGCCGGCCGCCACCAACTTCGGGGCCCCGGCGAACCCGTTTGGCCGCTCGATTGTTCGGAGGTCGACCCACTTGCCGTCGAGTTCGTACTGGAACGCGACGTGGTCGCTGCCGAGTCGAATCCTCATCGCATGTCGCGTGTTGAAGTCGACCCCACGGTGGTCGACCTCGGTCGCTTTTCCGTTCACGACGTCGATACTGTAGAACCGGCCGAACGGCGTCGGCGAAAGCTTGCCGACCCCGCACCAGTTGTCGGCATCCCAGACGATATAGACCGACGCCCATCGCGCCAGCTTGCCGGAAATGGAAATCAAGTCCGCCCCCGCCGGCCGCTGGATGTGCGAGCGGCCACCGGCCGGCGCGACGAACGTCGCCCACCCCTCCTTCACCTCGATCGTCCCCTCGGGAGCAATCACCTGTTCCCACCCCTCGCCCGGCCCGGTCCCCGCAAAGCTCTCCTGAAATGGCACCTCGGCCACCGCGACAGTCAAGCCAACCCCAAGCCAGAGGCAGCAGGGCAGGGCGAGGAGCGGCCCCACCCGCCCGGCCAGTTTGCGGACGAGCGTTCTCGACGCCCGAAAGTTCTCTTGCGCGATCTTGGCCCACATGAGTGCGTCTTCCTCCCGGTGCGCGGCCTCTTTTTTTTCCGGAGAATCGCGAGCCGAAGTCTCGGCCGCCGATCGACCGCAAGCATTATTTCCATTTCTGGAATATAACGCTCACGGCTCTGGCCGACAAGATGCAGGCCCAAGCTCTCAAAAATCTCGCTGATCCTAATCTGGCCACACGCCAGAACCTAGCAAGTCCCCATGAGGCGACGCCATTAAATCCAAAACTGAAATATAATCATCATGGGGCGTGCTCGGCTGCGTCGGGCGGAGCGGCGACCGACCACAATCGCGCGACGGGCCGCCGCTCCAGTCCGCTCGATCGGAACCGCCTCAGCCCACGGCAAGCGGAGCTCTCGGCCTGGACCAGGCCGAAAGGAGATAGAAGGCGACCGCCAGGAAGAGAAACTTGTTGAAGCCGACGACCGTAAGTTCCCTGTTTTTGGGTCTGCGCATGGCGGGGAAATCAAAAGACAGTGAGCTTACGCTCCCCACTCGCCTCTGAGGAAAAAGAGAAGAGAGGAAGCGCCCCGCTTCCGCGAAGCGAAGGTGTCCCAAGTCAAGAGTTGCCCCGCTTTCCTCCGATTTGTAGTGCGTGGCAAGTCTCAGGATCGAAACCGAACCGTTCGTAACATGAACGAGGGGAAGAGGCTTCCGACCCCATCAGGTCCATCAGGACTATTCGGAACATTCCCGCATCGGCATCCCGGTTTCCCCAAACGTCCCAGATCGGGATTGCCGAGAATCTATAATGGGGCGATTTGATCTCACGGGCGTGGGACAGGAAGTTATCAGGGCCTGCGTTGACGAGACCAGGGGGATGGGCTATGGTGCGATCCCCTAAAATCCGTAGGCCGGAGCCGTCAGGTTTGGCGTCAAAAGACGCGGGGCAAGGAGGCCCAACGATGGCCATGTTCACGGATGAGTCTCTGACCCAAATCACTGAAGCCGAAGGACTTGCGTTTGCGCGTGAGGTCCTCCGCGTTGAGGCCCATGCGCTGGAGCGCGTGCGTGACCGGCTCGGGGTCTCGATCGCGCGGGCGGCCGACCTGGTCTATCGCTGCCCGGGGAGCGTGATCGTCACCGGGATGGGCAAGGCAGGGCTGGTCGGCCAAAAGCTGGCGGCCACCTTGGCCTCGACGGGCACGCGGGCGTTCCCGCTCCATCCGGCCGAAGCGGTCCACGGCGACCTCGGGCGGATCCGGGCCGGCGACATCGTGATCGCCCTCTCGCAGAGCGGGGAAACGTACGAACTGCTCCGGCTGGTCCCAGCGCTTCGGCGGCTGGGAGCGCACCTCGTCGCGATCACCGAAGGGGTGGGGAGCTCACTCGGCCAGGCGGCCGACCTCTGCATCGCCTTGGGGCCCCTTCAGGAAGCCTGCCCGCTCGGCCTCGCCCCCTCGGCCAGCACCACGGCGCTCATGGCTGTCGGCGATGCCCTGGCGCTCCTCATCAGCAAGATGCGCGACTTCCGGGCCGAGGACTTCGCGCTCTACCACCCCGGGGGAAGCCTCGGGCGTAAGCTTTGCCATGTCGAGGAAGTGATGCGAACCGGTGCCCAGATCCGCCGGGCGCGCCCCGACGAGACCGTCCGCGCAGTCTTTGTCCGCCTGGCCGGGCCGCGGCGCCGCTCGGGGGCGATCCTGGTCGAGGGAGCGGACCAGAAGTTGCTGGGGATCTTCACCGACAGCGACCTGGCCCGACTGTTCGAAAAACGGCGTGAGGCTGAGCTCGACCGGCCGATCGGCGAGGTCATGACAGCCAACCCGGTCAAGATCGAGGTCGGAGCGACGATCGCCGATGCGGTCGAGGCCCTCAAAGCACGGAAGATCAGCGAGCTGCCCGTCGTCAATCGAGGCGGGCGCCTCGTCGGCTTGATCGACCTGACCGACGTGATCGACCTGGTCCCCGCCGAGCCGGAGGAATGAACGGTATGCAGCCCTCCCTCGATCTGGCCGCACGCTGCGGACCGGTCGAACTGCTCCTGGTGGACGTCGACGGGGTGCTCACCGACGGCGTCATCGCGGTCGACGACCACGGGGTCGAGACCAAGCATTTCCACGTCCGCGACGGGAGCGCCTTCGACCTCTGGCGCAAGGCGGGGAAGCGTGCCGCCATCCTGTCAGGGCGCTGGGCCCCCGCCGTCAACCGCCGCGCGGCCGAGCTCGGAATCGCGCCTGTGATTCAAGGGGCGTCCCAAAAGGGGGAACCGTTCCGTAAGCTGATCGCCGAGCTGGGCCTCGACGCCGCACAGGTCTGCTATGTGGGTGACGACCTGCCCGACCTGCCCGTCTTGCGGGCGGTCGGGCTCGCTGCCTGCCCCGCAGACGCCGCCGCCGAGGTCCGCGAGGCCGCCCACTTCGTGACCCAGGTGCACGGAGGTCGGGGGGCGATCCGCGAGATCGTCGAAGTCATCTTGAAACACCAGGGGGTCTGGGACGGGCTCGTGGCCCGCTACCAGGTGCCGGCCTGACGCGATGGGGCAGTCGCAAGACGCCCGTTCTGCCGATCGGTCGTTCCGAACAACGGATATTGCTGTGTTCAAGAAAGCACTTCAGGTTGTGATGACATTCGGCGTCTTGCTGGCGGCCTACGCCGGCTACGTCCGGGTCTTCGCGATCATCGCCGCGGGGGTCGGTCCGGCCGCCGCGCGGCCGACTCCGTTCCCCCGTCGGGAGTCGTCGACTCAGGTAGAGGCCACCGAGACGGCGAAACGGGCGTTCGGTCCCAAGCACTGGAGTGCCAACTCGGCGTTGCCGGTCCGGTACTACAACCACGAGCGCGGCTACTGGATGTACGCCGAGGAATATGATCGGCTCAATGAAGGCAAGCAGCTCCGGTTGCGCCGGTTCGCGATCGTCATGAAGTCGCGCGACGGCAAGGCCCTCAAGACCGCCACCAGCAACGAGGCGATCGTGGACCTCGACCAGCCCTTGCTGAGCACGGCGAACAAGGCCGGGACCGCGATGAAGGTGGTCCACGCCCGGATGGAAGGGAACGTCCAGCTCCGCGACGACAAGGGGACGCCCCTCTCGACGATCGACGACCTGGTCATCGGCCCGATGCCGTACGTCGAGTTCGACGAACCCAGCTTGCAGATCAGAAGCGTCTCCGACGTGGTGATCCAGGATCGCGACATGCGGATCACCGGTTTCGACCTCCTGATCCAGCTCCGCCCCAAGGACGAGAACGCCCCGAGCAGCGCGGCCGGCAGCTTTGACGCGAAGACCGCCTACCTGCGCAAGAACGTGCATATCTCCCTCAATGACGTCGGCCGTTCGGGGATCCTCCCCGGCAAGGCCGAGCCCGGGTCGGCCGTCATCTCGGCACAACCGCAAGGTCCAGGACAGGGAGAAGAGGAAGAGCGAACCCCGCTCGACGTCCGCTGCGCCGGCGAGATGCGCGTCGAGTTGCCGCAGGCCAGGAAAGCCGTCCTGGTCGGGCCCCCCGCGCCGCCGTTGCCGACCTTGATCTTCTTCGCTCGCGACGTCGTGGTGACGCGCGGTCGGGCCGCCCAGCCGGGCCAGCCCAACCCGAAGCCCGACCAGTTGGACTGCGATGCGCTCCGCCTGACGATGGTGCCGAAGCCCAAGACGACGCCCGAGCCGAAACCGGAGTCGGCCAACGCCAACGCGACCGACGAAACCGGCGAACCGGCCCCTTCCGCCACCGGCGCGGGCACCGAGATGGCTCTGCGTGAAGCGCTGGCGACCGGCCACGCCGTCTGGCTCCAATCGCCGGGGCAGGGGATCACGGCCCGCTGCAACGAGCTGATCCACAAGAAGCTCTCTCCGGAACAGGCCGACGAGACCTACCTCCGAGGCGACAGCAAGACCAAGCTCTGGGTCGAGAAGGTGGAGACCGCCGTCACCGACGGCCCCAACAAGGGGAAGGCCGGGTCGGTCACCACTATCAGGACGATCGACGCGACGATCTTCGAAGACGGCAAAGGGAGCGAAAACGCCACGATCGTGGCTCGCGGTCCTGGCCTGCTCGAGACCCGCCCGGGTCGTGACAAGCCGGTCGAACGCAAGGCGATCTGGCAAGACCACCTGGTCATGAAGACCACCTTTGAAGACGGCAGCAACCAGCCGACCAAGACGGTCACACTGACCGGCATGCCCGAGTTCATCGACGTGGAGCCGCAAACCAGTCTCAACGCCGAGAAGGAAATCGTCGTCTGGCTCACCCCCAAGCCAAAACCGAAAACAGAGCCGACCGCAGCCCCCGGCAAGCCCGATCCGGCTGCGCCGGGAGGAGCGGCCGAGTCGTTCCAGATCGACAAGCTCAAAGCCACCGGGAACGTCCACCTGGTCTCGCCGGGCAAGGACATGAACGCCCGCAACCTGCTCGAAACCAAGTTCGTGGTCCCGGCCCCGACCGCGAAGGATCCGGCCAAGCCGGCCAACAGTAGTGACGGGGCCGCGCCTGGCACGATCGAAGGGGCCAAGGTCGCACCGGCACCAGCCCCGGCTCCGGCCGAAACGGATGAAAAGACCGCACCCAAGGACAAACCGGCCGAGCCCGGCGTGTCCGTCTCGGCCGATCGCATCTGGGCCGTGATTCTCACCAAACCGGACGACGCCACCAACCCGAAGGCAGGGGCCAAATCCGGTGCGTCTGAGAACCCACGCGGCGAAATCCAGATGGTCCGGCTCCGTGGCGGGGTCTCCTTCCATCAGGACGCCGAGGTTGACAAGAAGCAGGGGACCGACGTGACCGGCGAGGCCGTTGACGTCACCAACCAAGGCAACGGCAAGATGAAGTTCGTGGTTCAGAACCTCATCGACATGGACAAGGCCACTGCGACCGAAAAATCGATGGTGCCCCACGCCAAGGTCGCCACCGAGGAAATGACGATCACCGGACCGCAGATCGGCCTGGACCAGGCCGAGGACTTCGCCTGGGTCAAAGGGGCGGGGACCCTCACCCAGATGGCCCCGCGCGGCCTGCTGACCGACAAGGGCGTTGGCGGCAAAGACGCAACCGACGCGGACGCAGCCCCCAAAGGTAAGGAGCAAGCCAAGGCCGGCGACGACGCCAATAAACGGCCTCTCACCATCTCCTGGAAGTCGAAAATGGAGTTTGAGGGCCGCCCCCGCGACGTGAATCTGCGCGGGACCCCCGTGGCCGTGGCCCGGTTCTCCGACGATGTCCGCGCGGTCATGGAGGACGCTCAGCTCGCCTGCCATAAGCGCATGGACGTCTACATGGACAAGCAGGTCTCGCTGGCCAGGCCCAAGGGGACCGCCAAGGAACCGGTCCAGGGTGAGGAACCCGAACCCAGGCCGCAGATCTCCTTGCTCGACTGTTTCGAGAACGTCGTGATCGAGAGCCGAAAGACCGATCCGAACACGCGAGTGCTCCTCCAGAAGCAGCGGATCGAAGGGGCTCGCGTGACTTACGACAAGCTCACGGGCAATTTCCACGTCCCAGGCAAGGGCAAGGTCTCGCTCTGGAACCGCGAGGACAATGCCGAAAATCCGTTATCGGCTCCGTCCACGCCGAGCACGGCGGCCAGGCGTCCCATCAAGCCGGCAGCCAACCCGGCCGGCCCGATCCCGGTACAACGCACTCCCCCCGTCATCGGCCACAACGCCAGCCAGATCCCCCCCGCCACGGCGACGACAGGGGGTACAGCCGGTCGGGCCAAGCCAGCGGCTCTCCTGCCGCTGAAGGTGACCGTTATCACCTTCGACACCGAAATGACGGGGCGCTACGTCGCCGGCAAGGACGGCGACACGACCGAGACGCGCTGGGCGAGCTTCCTGGGCGACGTCCAGACGATTCACGCCACGGTCGCCAATGAGCACACGCAGGTCAACTTCGATCGGCCCCCCGACGACTACGTCTTGCTGAACTCGCAACAACTGAATGTGAGCAGCACGCCAACCCCCGGAAAGTCGACCGCCGCCAGGAACAACCTGATCGCCGTGAACGAGGCGCAAGCCAGGACCCGCAGCCAGACGATCAAGGCCGACGTCATCACCTATGACTCGCAGAAGGAGCTGTTCTACGCCTACGCCGAAGAGGGCCGCCCGGTGATCCTCATCGAGCAGTCCTCGACCGGCCAGCCGACGACGAGCGCACGCGGTCAGGCGATGAAGTACAACCGCTTGACGGGTGAGTCGCAGTTGATGACCCCCATGAGCGCGATGGAGTTCATTCAGGCCAAGACCGGCATCCGGCCCGGCCCAGCAGGCGAAGCCAAGCTTAAGACTCCGAAGACGCCACGCGTCGGTCCCGGACTCAAGATCCCGGTTCCCAGCCAGACCGAACGGAAGGGCATGACCGGACGTTAAAGCAGGGTAGTCGGTGAATCCTTGAATACGTCTGAACCACGCTCGGCCCAACCTTCGACGTCTACGAACGGGCCGAAGATTCTTTATCAACCACGAATGACACCAATGACACGAACAAATTCAAGAAATTATTATTCCTGATTCCATTTCTTGTTTTTTCCCCATTCGTGTCATTGGTGTCATTCGTGGTTAAATCCCCACTTCGGGGTGTCGCATCCCCAAGTTCATTGGTGCGTCCGGAAGAGGACTCTCGGCTCCTTCTATCAGGGACGAGCATTCAGAAAAAAAGCCCTTCCCCCCGCGATTGGGAGGGAAGGGCCTTTCAGTTCAACTTTCAGCACGATGGATACGTGCCCGCTTGGATCAATAGACCTCGCCGGCACGGACGACGTGGCCGCCGGTTCCGCCGGCCGCCTTGGCGTGCGGGGCGAACCGGAAGTGCCAGCCTTCGCTGGCCCGGATCGAGGCCAGATCGTCCTTGCTCCAGCCGTACTTGGCGAACCAAGGGGTGCCGTTCTCGCGGACGACCGTGTCGACGTCGGCCACGCGCTTCTGGCCGATGGTGGCCGCGAACTTGCTGCGGGCCTCGTCGCCGTCCTGGAGGAAGTATTCCTTCCAGAACGCACGGCCGCCGAGCACGCCCGTGCAGCCGCATTCCATCGCCATCTTGACCTGCTTGAGGTAGTCAGGATAGTCGACGCCCGCCGACAGGAGCACCCAGGGGCGCTCGCTCGCCTCAGAGAGGGCGTGCAGGTTGTCGGTCAACTGGCTGTCGGAGCCGTGGCCGAGGGTGCCGGGGAACTCGGCCTTGTAGACGTCGCAGTACCGGCTGAGCTGGCGGGCCGACTCGATGGTCGTCTCGGCCTTGCGGTCGAGGAAGCTCTTGTCCGTCTTCTTCTCGCCGTTGAAGGGGAAGGCGACCGGCTCGAGCAGGAAGAGGATATCGTGGCGGCGGCAGTCGTCGGCAACCTGCTCGATGAACGCGAGGTTGTGTTCGGCCGAGATCACCTCGCTCGGCTCAAACGGAGCGAGCAGCTTGACGGCGTCGGCCCCCATGAGCTTGATCTTCTCGACGCTCAAGCCCGGCTCGTACTCGCCCATCGGGCCGCCGAGCTTGTTTTTGGGGCTGCCCGACTTCTCGACCCGGACCAGCAATCCCTTGTGCGCCGGGATCGCCTCGGTGGCGATCGCCGAGAAGGCACCGTAGTAGGCGTCGATCAAAACGCCCGAGGCGGCCGGCGACATCTGTCGCGCCAGGTCGAGCTTCGCCTCGACGACTTCCTCGTACGTGGGCTCGCGATCCTGCCCCTTCCCCTTCAGCGCTTTCTGCGCCATCTCGATCATCGAGCTATTCTGGTCGAGCGCCAGCATCGTCAGCGTCCCGTTCGGGTTGCTGATCCGCTGAAGTCCGCGAAGCTTGCCCGGGGTCAACCCCTTGCTCAGAAGCACAGTCGCGCTCAGGTGACGGTTGGTGGTGGCATCAGCCATCAGAGGAAACTCTCCCATTTCTAAATGCGAGGAATTGATCCAGGAAGACTTGAACATCAAGCCAAAAGGGTTTTGCGTGCAGCCAACACGAGTCGGAATCGCAAAACTCCAGCCGCTTGTCCGGAGTTCTCAAAGAGAGGGGGCACGGCTCACCATCCCCCTTTATTCCCAACAAGGCTCAAGCAAGCAGGTCAGGTTGGTGGGCCGGGCCCACCCGACAAGAAAAAGAAAGACATTCGTTTTCCGACTCTGCACAAAGGGGGGGAGCCCAGCGCAGATGATCCGTTTAGGTCATTCAACTCGGTGACGGGTTGAGTCCATCGACCAAAAGAAGAATCCCAATTTTAGCGATCCAAGGCCGTTTTGCAAGCGGCCGTCTCGCCACGTCAACGTGGGTCATCGGCAAGGAGAGCCTGCGCTTCCACTCCGAAGCGGGTCATACCCGAAACTCAACGCGCGCCGATGCCGATTAAGATGCGCGAGCCGTCGGGCCTTGCCTTGTCGCAAAAGAAGAGCTGATTGGGGGGCGTCGCCACCATCGTGGCCACCTGCGAGACCTCATTCTGAAGGATCTCGCAGCGGAGCTGGACCTTGCCGTTGTCGTCGAACGGCAGCATCAGGGTGGTCGCTGCCGCCGCCCCACCGCCAAGGTCGCAACTGACAGTCTGCCCCGCCGTGAGCCGCTTGCTCTGCACGTCGAGCAGCTTGAAACCATGATTGGGGAGCAGCCGGCGAAGCTGGGGCGCGATCGCCTTGAGCTTCGGATCCATCATCGCTTTGTTGGGGACAGCCACGATCCCGAAGACGGTGACCTGGCGCGCGGGTTCACTTTCCTGAGGCCGAGCCTCAGTCCCGGAAAGGAGCACCAAGGCGGCCACCACCCACGCGACCGCTCCAGCGCGGCCCCTCGGCCCGCGCTGAGCCTGGATCGTCATTGCAATCCCGCCTGCGATTCCAGGTCGTTGAACCCATTAAACAAAGGATCAACCTCGTACGGATTCTCGTTCAAGGCCAGGTTGCGTAAGGTCTTGTCATCGAACGAGATGACTGAGGTCCCCGTCGAGGAGAGGTTGAAAACCATGTCGCTGAGCTCGACGGCAGGGGCCGTGGCGACAGCCATCGGCCGAGGCTGGGGATGCGCTGGCGACGAGGAAGGCGCTTGGTGCCAGGCCAGGCCGAGCCCGGCCAGGATCGCAGCAGCCTGGGCCAGCACGAAGACGGCCACCGCCGAGCGCCGCCAGAGCGGGCGCGGAAGAATGACCGGGGCGAAGGGCGCGGGGGCCATCACCTGCGGTTGATCGAGCGACTCGGAGACGTTCGCCCAGATCCGATCCCACGCGGCGGCCGAGAGTTCAGGGGCGCGGGTCGCCGCCCAGACCTGATCCAGGCGGGCATTCCGCTCCGCCCAGCGAGCGCAGCTCGGGCAGTGGTCGAGGTGCTCGACGAGAATGGCCCGCTCGAAATTCCCGGTCGGCACCGCCAGTTCGTGAATGACATCCGCACAACGCATAGCACACCTCCCCGAATTGATTGCGGACCGTTGACTTTTGATGCGTTCCGTTCTCATTCTCGGGGTTTGAATTCCCTCTTTGTTAGATGTCGACCCCATCGATCGCGTCGAGATTCAGATACGACTGGAGCTTGTTTCGGGCATGGTGGAGGCGGCTCATGACCGTTCCGATCGGGATTTCCTGGACTTCGGCGATTTCTTTATAGCTCAAACCGGCATCGGCGAACAGCACGAAGGTGGAGCGGATCGCGGGGGAGAGGCGGTCGAGCGCCGCGGTGAGGAGGCGGTGGAGGTCTTGCTGGTGCAAACCTCGAGCCGGGTCGTCATCACAGGCGGGATCGGTGCCGTTGTTCTCCTCGTCGCTCAGGGGTTGGGTGGACCGCCGCTTCCGTTTTCGCCCCAGGTCCAGGGCCGCGTTATGAACGATCTTGACGAGCCAGGTCCGGAACGTGCTTCGCCCGTCAAATGCTTGCAGATGCGTGACCGCCTTCAGGAAACCGTCCTGAACCGCGTCCTGGGCGTCTTGCTCATGTCCCAGCAGGCGATAAGCCACGCTGTAAGCGACCCCACGGTGTCGGAAGAACAGCTCCTCGCAGGCGGAGCGATCCCCTCGACGGGCCAGATCAACCAAAATCTCGTCGGGCGTCAGCACGCCGGTGGCCGCCTCGGGCATTTCACTCACCTGCGAGAACAGACGCTCAGCGTTTTCCTTCTATTCGATCCTCCCTCGCACTTTTTTCGGGAAGAACGATTTCGATCGGGTTCGCGCTGGGCCGCCTTTTTTTTGGGAAAGTTCCCCGCCAATCCGGATTCCGGGCGGCCACCCGTCCCGTTCGACCCTGCCGAAACGGGGCATGACGGAGCCATCATCCTCAAAATACATCGAAAACGTTTCAACTGTCGGGGAAAGAGGTTGGGTTCCCGAGGGGAATGAAACCCAATAAACCGATCTTGACCCTTTTGACGACTGGGAACACAATCCGCCCGTTGGTCTCCGGATCCCAGTCAGACGTGTGTGTTCGCAACCTGGAACTTCCTTCGAGAATGACCAGGGATCTCGGGTCTTTGATCCCCCTTCTTCAGTCGCTCGGGCGACGTTGTGTGGAACACGACGTCGGAATCGAAAACGGCTCAGGAGGTCATCCGTTCCTCACCGGTGCGTCCGGTTGGCGTGAACGATGGGTCCGGGATTTGCGCAACCATTTTCTAGGCTAATAGTCTCCGTTCAGGGAGGAACCTTGTCGTGATGCGGCGATGCCTCACCATTCAGGCCGTGTTCACGGTCGTCCTGACCATGGCCGTTCGGCCCACTTCGGTCCAGGCCGACGGAATTAATTCAGGGACGGCGACCTACTCGCTGAAGATTCCCGGTGGTCTTCCCGATCCTGGACCGGATGTTAAAAACGTCAATGAGGGTGTATCCCTCCCGCAGCTTGAAGCAAAGGTCATTCCGGCCGGAGGGATTGTCCCTCCCACGTTGCCCGACGGCACGCAGGGAAGCCCGCTCACCATCGAATCCGACTCGTTCGGCTTCGACAAAGACCACCTCGTCGTCGCCCTCAACAACAGTCCCGAAGTGAACCCGACCGACCAGAAGTTCGGCCTTGTTTTCTTCAACGGCGGCCTCGCGGCCGACAACTTGCTGCATTTCTCTCTGAGCATCAGCAACGCCCTGAGCACGCCGCCGGCCCTGGAAATCACCAGCCCGGGGTCTCTCCAAGGCGTGACCCTCAACGCCCTCGCCCAAACGCCCGACCCCGGCACGCCCCCGCCCGACCCCGGGTCGGTGAACATCCCCGAGCCGATGTCGGTCCTCGTCTGGTCAGCCCTGGCCGGCTTTGGCTTGCTCCGCGCCCGGGGACTACGGCGGCGCTCGTCGAAGCTCTGCCCCGCGTGACCCGAGTCGCCCGCGACTCACCGGCGAAGGCCGTTGCGACGCCCTTCGCCTGAAACAGCATGGAAGCCATAACGCAGGAGTGCCCCGCCGACCTGACCCATCCGCCAAAGGAGGGGACGGATCGGTGGGGCACTCCTGTTCTCATTTCTTTCGAATGCACTCCCCGAGCGTTCTGCCCATCGGCTCCGTTCCCTTAAAATAAAACCGTGAGCATTCCCCGACGCGTTGTGCCTACGGCCATCTCGTCATGAAACGGCCCATCTGCCAGGGACATGACGCCCCACACTCGGGGAGATAACGGCCCACCCCCCACAGGCATGGCGGCCCGCGCCATCCGACGGCAAACCGATGAAGAAAGGAAACTGGCGGCCAGAATGGCCGCTTGCGCCGGGAATCCTTGTAGTCTCCAAGCTCACGATCCTTTATTCTCGTTAAGGATATTTCTAAAAAGTTCCTACCGATGCGAGGCGTCCATGAAGACTTCGCTGATGTGGACCGTGATTGCTCCGTTCGCTCTCGTCGGCTTGGCAAACGCCGATACGAAAGACCCCGGAATCGGCACGATCCTCAAGGCGATCCATCAGGTCGTGGACGTGGACAATCCAACCGCCAGCCAGACCACTCTGGGAAAAGATCGAACATACTCTTATGTCGACCGGCTGGAGCACACCCACGGCAAGCGACTCGGGTTCCAGGACGAGAACCGTGAAAACCACAGCGCGAAACCCTCTCGTCACGTCACCCCCGAGACACATGCCCTTGATTTTCTTACAAATTATTTCATAATAAAAAAACAATTGGTTTTTCACTACCTAATCGGATTGGTCTGGCTGAAGGAGGAGGACATCGCTGAATACGATGAAGCGATCCGCCTCAACCCCAACGATGCCTCGGCTTACTTCAATCGAGGCTATGCCTGGAGCGAAAGGCAGGAATACGACAAGGCCATCGCCGATTACAACGAGGCCATCCGACTTGATCCCCAGTTGACCTTGGCTTACCACAATCGGGGCTACGCATGGAGCCAAAAGAACGACTACGACAAGGCCATCACCGACTACAACGAAGCCATCCGACTTGATCCCGATGACGCCTCGGCTTACTTCAATCGAGGCTACGCATGGAGCAAGAAGAAAGACTACGACAAGACCATCGCCGACTACAACGAGGCCATCCGACTCGATCCCGATGACGCCCCGACTTACTTCAATCGAGCCCACGCATGGAGCCAAAAGGAAGACTACGACAAGACCATCGCCGACTACAACGAAGCCATCCGACTCGATCCCGATGACGCCTCGGCTTACTTCAATCGGGGCCACGCATGGAGCCAAAAGGGGGACCTCGACAAGGCCATCGCCGACTACAACGAGACCATCCGACTCGATCCCACAAATACCCCGGCTTACTTCAATCGGGGCTACGCATGGAACCAAAAGGGGGACCTTGACAAGGCCATCGCCGACTTCGATGAAGCCATCCGACTCGATCCCAATGACGCCTCGGCTTACGTCAATCAGGGCTGCGCATGGGGCGAAAAGGGGGAACACGACAAGGCCATCGCCGACTTCAACGAGGCCATCCGACTTGATCCCACGAACACCTGGGCTTACCTCAATCGGAGCCACGCATGGAGCGAAAAAGAGGAATACGACAAGGCCATCGCCGACGCCAACGAGATCATCCGCCTTGATCCCCAAAACGCCTGGGCTTACTTCAAGCGGGGTTACGCATGGGGCAAAAAGAAAGAGCACGACAAGGCCATCGCCGACGACAATGAGGCCATCCGACTCGATCCCACAAACGCCTGGGCTTACCTCAATCGGGGCTACGCATGGGACGAAAAAGAGGAACACGACAAGGCCATCACCGACTTCAACAAGGCCATCCGACTTGATCCCACAAACACCTGGGCCTATTTCAATAGGGGCTACGCATGGGGCCAAAAAGAAGACTACGACAAGGCCATCGCCGACTTCAACGAGGCCATCCAGCTCGATCCCAATTATACCTCGGCCTACCTCAATCGGGGCTACGCATGGAGCCAAAAGAACGACTACGACAAGGCCATCGCCGACTTCAACAAGGCAATCCGACTCGACCCAATTAACGCCCCGGCTTACTTCAATCGAGGCCACGCATGGAGCCAAAAGGAAGGCTACGACAAGGCCATCGCCGACTACAACGAAGCCATCCGACTCGACCCAAATAACGCCTTAGCATACCTCAACCGAGGCCACGCCCGGAGCAAAACGCAGGAGCACGACAAGGCCATCGCCGACTACAACGAAGCTATCCGCATCGACCCAAAAGCCGCAAACGCTTACATCTATCGAGCCATTACCTGGAGCAGAAAGAAGGACTACGATAAGGCCATCACCGACTTCACCGAAGCCATCCGCATCGACCCCAAGGATGCCTCGTCTCACAGCAATCGGGGCTACGCATGGAGCAAAAAAAAGGACTACGCCAAGGCCATCGCTGACTACAACGAGGCAATCCAACTCAATCCCAAACTTGCCTCGGCTTACAACAATCGGGCCTGGATCTGGGCAACCTGCCCCGGTGAGCAGTACCGAGACGGTCAAAAGGCGGTGGAGTCGGCCCACCTTGCCTGGGAATTGAGCGGCGAGGAAATAACAAGCTACCTCTCCACACTCGCAGCCGCCTACGCCGAGTTGGGCGACTTCGTCAAAGCGGTCGAATGGCAGGAGAAAATGACCAAGCTCCTGACCGACGAAAAGATCAAGGAGCGCGCGGAGAACACGCTCAAACTCTACCGAGAGAAGAAGCCATACCGAGACGAGAACTGAGCGACTTTGTCGGAATCCGAGAGCCGAAAACCAGGCCAGAGGACCGCCAAATCAGGTCCGGCCGAACGGCCGGCCTCGGGAAAAAAGGGGGCCGTCGGCCGGCCCCTTGGCAAGAGGCCGGGCAATCGGACATGATGGGGGCGCGACGGGTGGTCCGTCTCCCTCTCGTTGCGGGTCTCCGTGACACATTCGAAATCGCATTCGACGACCCCACGCCCCCAAAAAAAAGGAATCCGCGCGCTGTGGACGTCCTCATCACCGAGGCCCAGATTCAGGACCGGGTGCGCGAGCTCGGCCGGCAGATCGAGGCCGACTATCATGGGAAGCCCTTGACGATCGTGGCGGTCTTGACCGGCAGCCTGATCTTCCTGGCCGACCTGATCCGCCAGATCGAACTGCCCCACCGCGTGGCGCTGTTGCAGGCCAGCAGCTACCGTGGGGCCACGACGAGCGCTGGGGTCTTGAACGTCAACGAGGCGTTCCTGCCCGAGGTGAGCGACCGGGACGTCCTTCTGCTCGACGACATTCTCGATACCGGCCATACCCTGGCGACCCTCGTCGGCCGGATGAGCATGCAAGGCGCACGGAGCATCCGGACCGCCGTCCTGCTCCGCAAGATCGGCCGCCAGGAAGTTCACCTCGAGCCCGATTACTGCGGCTTCATCATCCCCGACGCCTTCGTGATCGGCTACGGCCTCGACTACAATGACGACTATCGTCACCTCCCCTACGTAGGGATTCTCACCCCTTGATTTCCCACCGACGGCGATGAAACTGGCCCTGATCACCCGGCGCTACCCTCCCGACATCGGCGGGGCCGAGAAGGTCTTAAGCTACCTCGCCCCGGCCCTGGCCGCCGAAGGGGCCGACGTAACCGTACTCACCGCGCACGCGCCCGGCCTGGCCAAGCGAGAGGAGGTCGCCACCCCCGCCGGCCGCTTGACCGTGATCCGGCTGGCGACGTCGCGGGCCCGGTTCGTTGGGACCTGGCTCTACATGCGCAACCTCAGGCGCTGGCTGACGGAACACGCGATCGACGTCGCTTATGTCTCGATGCTCAAGCATGACGCCTATGTCGCCGTCGCGCAGGGGCGTCGGCTCGGGTTCCCGGTGGTCCTCCGCCCCGAAGGGGCAGGGGCGACCGGCGACCTCGCCTGGCAGGCCTGGGGCCGGTTTGGCAAGGCGATCGCCCGGCGCTGTCGTGACGCCGACGCGATCGTCTCGATCTCGCAGGCCATCACAGATGAACTGCTCCAAGCCGGCTTCGCCGCCAAACGGATCCGGGCATTACCCAACGGCGTACCGATCCCCCCAACGCCCTGGCAGCCGAGGCCCGACTGGCAGGCCGCGCCTCGCGCTCACTTCATCGGCCGGCTCGCGCCCGAGAAGGGGCTCGACACCCTGATCGACGCCTGGCCGTTGGTCCTCGCCACCCACCCTCGGGCGAAACTCACCCTGATCGGCGAAGGCCCGGAGCGAGCCGCTCTTGCAGGACAGGTCGAACGGCTCGGGCTGAGAGGCGCGGTCGACCTTCCCGGGGCGACCGACGATGCAAAGGGTCAGCTCCTCGCGTCCGACCTGTTCCTCCTCTCCTCGCGTGAGGAGGGGATGAGCATCGCCCTGCTGGAAGCGATGGCGCTGGGCATCCCCCTGGTCGCCTCGGCGATTCCGGGCAATCAGCAACTCGTCCAGGATCGGGTCCAAGGCCGACTCGCCCCTCCCAACGATCCCGCTGCACTGGCCCAAGTGATCCTCGAGCAGTGGGCCGAGTTCGATCAGGCCGCCCTGATGGGACAGACCGCCCGCCGCCGAGTCGCCGAGGAGTTCTCAATCGCCGCCGTCGCTCGCAAACATATCGACTTGTTCCAGAGCCTGCTCGACGCGAAGGGGAGGGGGAGGACCATTCTTGAATAAAATTCCCTGGGACCGCGGGCGACCCGCCCGCTCTTCAATAATTTTTTAATTCTAAAATTCATAATTCATTACGGGCGGGTCGCCCGCGGTCCCAGGGGGGGAGGGATTCGCAAGCCCTGTTGCAAGCCACCGCGGCCACCTGGAAAATGAAAGAATAAGGCGAGACCAACGACTCGGAATCGGCCCAACTCAGACGGCCGTTTCGTACTATTAGGTCGTGCCCACCTCTCTATCACGATAGGAAATCGCGAGTGCTAAACGTCCTGCAACTGATCCCGAGTCTCGACCGCTCGGGGGCCGAGAAGCAGATGGTGCTCCTGGCCAAAGGCCTGCCACGCGACCGGTTCCGGGTCGAGGTCGCCGCGCTGACCCGGCTGGGACCGCTCGAGGCCGAGATCCACGAGGCTGGGATCCCCCTCACGTCCATCGGCAAGCGGATGAAGCTCGACCCGCTGGCCCTGGCGCGGTTGACTCGGTTCCTCAAGGTCAAGCGGTTCGACGTCGTGCAGACCTGGATCTTCGCAGCGAACACGTATGGGCGGATCGCGGCGCGAGGGGCAGGGGTCCCGGTCGTCGTCACGGCCGAGATGGCCGTGGATCTCTGGAAGGGACGAGGGCAACTCAACATCGATCGCCGCCTGGCGCACTGGACCGACCGGGTCGTGGGGAACTCGCAGGCCGTGGTCGAGTTCTACCGGAAGGCCGGGATCCCGGAAAACCGGCTCGCGATGATCCCTTCGGGCATCGCCGATGAAGAGCCTCCGGCGGTCGACCCGGCCGCAGTCCGCGCGGAGCTCGGCATTGCCGGCGACGCCCCCTTAGTGCTCTTCGCCGGCCGGCTCGCGCCCCAGAAAGGGGTCGCCGACCTGATCGCCGCGCACGACCTGCTCCACTACGGTATGCCCGAGCTGCGGACCTTGATCGTCGGCGATGGACCGCTCCGGTCTCAGCTCGAGGAGATGGTGCACTCCTACCGGCACGACCACGCGATCCGCTTCCTGGGCCACCGCAACGACGTCCCTCGCTTGCTGGCCGCCGCCGACCTGCTCGTCTTGCCCAGCCTGTACGAGGGGTTGCCCAACGTCGTGCTCGAAGCCATGCGGTTCGCCAAGCCGGTCGTCGCCACCGCCGCGCCCGGAACAACCGAGGTCGTCGAGCACGGGCGAACCGGCCTGCTCGTGCCGCCGAGCGACCCGCCCGCCCTGGCGCAGGCGATCCGGACCGTTCTCCGCGACCCCGAGCTGGGCCGGCGTCTCGGGGCCGAGGGCCGCGCTCGTGTGGACGCGGAGTTCCGCGCCGACACGATGATCGCGCGATTCGCCGCGCTCTACGAACAACTGGCCAAGGCCAAAGGGCTGTCGGCCTGATCCGACGGACCGAAGGAATCGCCGAATTCGTTGCGACCCACAAGACCGGCGGCATAGAAACCAAGGGGCGGTTCCCGCAAGGGAATCAGGCGGTTCGCGCTCAATTCGGCTGGGGAATCCGGTCGAAAGATAGCACGTCGCTCGACCGGAATCGCAGGCGGTGGACTGCTTGTCACCGGCCATCCCCTCAGCGAAGCTACGGTCGGGCGTTCGACATAGCCCCTCGAATCGGAACGCGAGGGTTTTCCGGATCGCAGGATCGCGGTCGACCGGCCCTTTTTATTTTCACGTCCGGGTGAAGGGTCGCCACTTTATTACTTATTAACGACTGGTGACATGATGGATCGATCAGGTCGGCGACGGAACGTGGCATTTCGGCCCCAGAGCGAGCCCATGGAGGGACGGCTCCTGTTGAGCACGATCCCGCCGGTGAATCAGCGGCACCCCTACTTGCGTCCTCTGGGCGTCCCGGCGGTTCGGCCCAACACGCCAGTCTTGCCCTTCGGGGCCACCAAGGTGGCCTCGTTCATCGACCCGACGGTCGGGATCGTCAACGGCCGGCACGTCATTGTCGGCAACAAGACGTTCATCGCTCCTTATGCCCGGCTCAACGCGACCTCAGGGTTCATCAAGATCGGCACCGGCTCGAACATCCTCGACGGCGCCACGCTCACGAGCAATCCGACCCGGGCCAAGAACCCGACGACTTCCATCCTGATCGGCAACCTCGTGTCGGTCGGCTTCGGAGCCACGGTCCTCGGCCCGACCCAGATCGGGTCCCTCGGCGCTCAGGCCAAGCCGACCGGGATCGGAGCCAACGCGCTGATCGACTCTGCCACGATCGAGCCAGGAGCGATCGTCGGCACCTTGGCCCGCGTCGGGCCGGGCGTGACCGTCCCCTCGGGCATGTACGTCCTGCCCGGCTCGAACGTCACGACCAACGCCGAGGCCTCCGACCCCGCGCTCGGCAAGGTCGTCCCGGTCACTGCCACCGAGTTCACCGACCTGACCAAGAACCTCGCGAACAACACGGCACTGGCCGCCGGCTACGCCGCGCTCTATCAGGGCGACACTTCCACCGGAACCTCGAATGTCTTCAGTCCGGTCAGGAAAGGGGTCAACAACGGGAACCTCTCCGCCGTCGAAGGGGCGAGCAACGAGCCCGGTTCCGCGAACGGCCCCAGCTTCGAGCCCGCCAGCCCGGTCGGCCCGACGTTCCTGGCTCCCCTCGGCCAACAGCAGCCCGGCCTGATCGCGGACTTCCGCGCTCGGGTCACCGGTCAGGTGGTCTTCCACCAGCAGGCCGCCATCGTCGCGCATCGCCTCGGGATCGGCAACTCCATCCGGGCCGACCAGGGGCAGCCGTTCATCTTCGGTTCCACGTTCACGTCCGGCGACTACGTCGTGATCAATTCCCCGCTGGGGAGCAACGTGGCCAGCACCAATAGCGGGCTCACTATCTACGACGGCGTGCAGGCGGGCGACCGCTCGGTGATCTTGGGGGGACCGGGAGCCAAGGTCAGCATCGGCGGCAACGTGATCATCGGCGCGGGGGCGGTCCTCGATCGCACGACAGTCGGCGCAGGCTCGACGATCGGGGCCCGCGCCTACGTCGCCAACTCGACGATCCCCGACAACACGGCCATTCCCGCCGGGGCGATTATCATCAACAACAAGCTCGTCGGCTCGATCCAGTGGTAAAAGTCCGCTGACCTGACGGCGACGGATCATCCGCGCAGGCCAGCCTGGCGACTCAGCCTGGCCTGCGCGGAATGTCGAACCACTGGCCGGGCTCGAGCTCGACCGGCTCGGCCTGGGTTTCCCGGCGCACCCGATCGGCCCACGCTTTGCCATCCTGCGCGATTGCGTCGAACGTATTGAAGTGGATCGGCAAGACGGACTTGGGGGCGATCATCGTCACGGCTCGAAGTGCATCGTCCGGGCCCATGGTGTAATAGTCGCCGATCGGCAGGATCGCCAGGTCGATCCCCTCCTCGCCGATCAGACGCATGTCGCTGAACAGGGCGGTATCGGCCGCGTCGTAGACCTTGGTGCCGTCGGGAAAGGTGATCAGGAACCCGCACGGATTGCCGCCATAGGTGCCGTCGGGCAAGACCGAGCCGTGGAAGGCGACGGTCAGCTTGACCCGGGCGATCCCCTCGAACAGGCGACCGCCGCCGTGCTGCATGCCGTGCACGTCGGTAAGCCCCTGCCCAGGCTCCTTGAGCCATTCGCCGATCTCATAATTGGCCACGACCGGAGCGCCCGTCCGCTTGGCGATCGCCACGGCATCGCCGATGTGATCGCCATGACCGTGCGAGATCAGGATCAGGTCGGCCGGGACCGTGTCGGCCGAGTCCGCCGCCTTGGGGTTCCCCGTCAGGAACGGGTCAACCAACACGTGCCGCCCGTCGCTCTCGAACAGCAGGCACGAATGCCCCAACCATCGCACGCGTGTCGACATGACGGTCTTCCCTTCGATGGAGTTGTCGGGGGACCACTCTGGCGATCCTCGAGTCAGAGGCCGAGCCGATCGCTCCCGTGCCGGGTTGGGTCCCAGCCGGAATCAGAACATGACGCCGCCCCCCCTGACAACCCCAAGCCCGCCCGGCCCCCGGTCTCCTTCTCCCTTGGGATTGATGCGCGCTCCCCAAGCGACTATCTTCAGCGCGACGAGTGTCCCTTCGAGTTTCTCCGATTTCTTTTGGATCGCGTGCGAGGGCTGCGTCCCCATGAGTTCCGAGAGCGAGCCCGAGGCCGCCGCCATCCCCGCGTCTCAACCCTGCCCGCGCTGCCTCGAGCTGGAGGAACGTGTGGCCGAGTTGGAGCGTCGGCTCGCCGAGACGAACCAGGCCCGAGACCCCGGTCCGCTGGCGGTGAAAGCGCTCAAGATCAAGGACGGAAGCTGGCTCGACGGCTGGCGGCTCCGCCCTTCCCCGGCGCGTCGGCACTGGATGGACGGCCGCCCCTATTCGTACCAGTGCCTGCCGATGGTCATGGCCAACCAGTGGGGCTGGCAGGTTCTCTGCCCGACCGACGTCCAGGTGACCTGGAACGGCTCCCCCGAATCGGCCGGCCTCCGGGTCGAGGTCGCCCCCCCGTATCAGGTCGCGATCAAGAGCCAGTTCGGGCTCGGGATCGTGACGTTCTCGCTCCCCTGGCTGTTCCGGACCTCCCCCGGCTGGGACCTCTACGTCAAAGGTCCGGGCAACCGCTGGAAGGCGAACTGCACCCCCCTGGAAGGGGTGATCGAGACCTGGTGGCTCAACTACACGTTCACCATGAACTGGAAGCTCGTCGAGCCCGGCACCGTCACGTTCGTGAAGGGGGAGAGCCTCTGCCAGCTCATCCCGGTCCCCCACGGCACATTCAACGGCGCCTCGGCCGCCGAATCCCTGCTGGCCGAGACCGAGCCCCAGGCCCATGCCGAGCTGCTCCACTGGCTGAGCGAGCGCCGGCGGCTCGCCCAAGAACCCGACTCCCTCGTCCGGTTCTACCGCAAGGCCGAAGGGATCGACGACCACCTCGCCAAGGTCCAGGTCCCCCCCTTCGTCCCCCCGGCAACATCGCAGGAAGAAAGGCCGAAGCCCTAAATCACACGGGCCACAGGAGTTTCACTCCCCACTTCGCCTTCTCAACTCGGCAAATGTCTCACGTGGCAGAGGCCAGCCAATCCCCTAGAACACCCGAGTCCACCAACCGCGTGAACCCGCCTCGCTCATTGAGGCGGCCCCACTCGGCGATGGACCCGGTCAGAATCGAGGAGCGTGTGCGAAGGGGACGATTCGCCAAGGCAGCGTCTTTCATCCCGTAGAACGACCAAAACCCTTGTGGCCCGCACGCAATGTGTTGATTTGTCCCTTATCCCATCAAAAATACAAAAAAAGGGGAACGCAACACGTCACACGTCGAACAAACCACGGTCGGTTACCTCGTCGCGATTCGGCCTGCCAGCGATGGGGACGGTCATTCTGATCGATCCGGAAGGGAAACTCATGAAGGGCGATTCGACCTTGGGCCTACCCAGGTCTGCGAAGTAAAAGGCGGAGTGAACCCCAAAGCGATTTAACACAAAGGCATCATCAAACCAGGCTTAGAACAACCGAGAGCCGCTCCCTTCGGAGTCCCCTTGCGTAAATTCCTGGATTCCCTAACGATAGGTGGATCCAACCCTCGCGACCGGAGAAATGAGATGCCCAAAGCCTCGCCCGATGAGCCGGAGAACGAACCAATCGCAGCCACGCCTCTGAACGACCTGATCGGCAGGCAGGTGATACGCTCCCTGGGAACCCCGAAAGACCTGCTCAAGGTCAGGGTGCATCCCGTCGGAGCCGACCACTACAGGGTGAACATCGTCACGGGCAAAGACTTCGCCACCGGCAAGATCGCAAACAGCTTCTTTCTGACCGCCGACGCCAAGGGCAAAATCGTCAGCTCCACCCCGCAAATCGTTAAACTGTACTGAGCCGCACCACGAGTCCAACGACTTCTGACACGCGATCCGACCTCAACCAATAGCTGAGAAAACTCCAAAATTTCTGGCCACACCAGAAACCATAAATACCAATACAATTCTGGATTA
Source organism: Singulisphaera acidiphila DSM 18658 (assembly GCF_000242455.2). Classification (GTDB taxonomy): domain Bacteria; phylum Planctomycetota; class Planctomycetia; order Isosphaerales; family Isosphaeraceae; genus Singulisphaera; species Singulisphaera acidiphila. The sequence goes on along the minus strand of NC_019892.1, from coordinate 403,400 downwards.
CTGTGGGTCTAGCCTCAGCCGACATACTATTGGTAACATTCTTCTATTTTCACTTAAAAAATTCCCCTCAGCTCGATCGGCAAGCTCTCATCAGGAATGGGACAGGCACGGCAGGATTCGTCTTCCATGCCTTGATCTATTTTGATGGGGCGTTCTTGATTCTGCAACTCTCAACCCTCGCGGCACTCTTCGGGATTTGCTACCTCCATCATCTGGGGCGACTCCCGGGCCAGGAATTAAAGGTCGCGAAGCAACGGGGTTCAGAACTTGATTAAGCGGCCCGGCACTTCAATGCAGGAGCAGGAGACACGTGGGGAACGAAGGAGATCATGCAGATTGTTCTTCAAGAACCTGCCTCACAAAACAGTAAGCCATAATCATTTATCTTAAATTCAACTTTTTCTCAATTCGTGTTATTTGTGTGATTCGTGGTTAAATTTCCTCTCCAGAGAGTCGCCCCCCTCGAGTTCATCGGACGGTCGAGGTCGATTGAGGCAATCCTTTGCATTTGCAGCCTCTCGTTTGGGCAGTCAATCAAACGTGAGCTCTTGCTCCGTCCCGTCCGGGGATCGAGCCCGAATTGACAGTTCGCCCCCCATCGCGCTTGCCAGCTTGTCCAGCGTACTGACGAGGACATCATTGCGGTTCTCGATCCGCGAGATGTTCGCTTGCCGCACTCCCGCCCCGCCCGCTCAGTCTGCGACAGTCCTTGACGTTGCCGCAACTCAACCAGGGGCGGCGTCGAGGATCCGCCGGATTCGATCAAGGCTACCGCCCGTTCCAAAGTTGCCTTTGCGCTCGCCTAAATCTCGTCGACCCCGAATCCGTAGTCAGATTCGCCAGGGGTCGTGACACCGAATCCACGGTCGGGACGCCACTCGATTACAACAGGGTCAAGCTCAATGGCCAAATCGGGGTCCTTCAACTTCTCAAAGATCCGGAGCCAAACGCCCTTGGTGGGCCAGCGATCGAACCGCCTCCAGACCGAATTCCAGTTCCCGAAGCGTTTGGGAAGATCACGCCAGGGAGCCCCAGTCTCGGCGATCCAGAGGACGGCGTTGACAAGAGACGGTTGTCAAAGGCGGTCACGCCAGGGTCGGTAACCTGGCCAGGCAGAAAATCCTTGATGCGTTCCCAATGACCCGTTCGAAATAGCCTCGAAATCCCCGTCATCGTCGGAGAGGGTCAGGCGAGCGTTGCCGCGATCAAGGCATGATCGATCAGTCTGCCTTCAGCATCGAGGGGTGGTCAACCCATCACTCGATGCGATCGCGGGCGAGTCAAGTGTCAACGTTGGAAGTCCCGCCCCTGATGGAAATCTTGTCAAAGTGACAAGTGAGGCGGATTCATTCTTTACGATGGGCCACTTGATCATGAAGAATTCGATAAGTTTCAGAGAAGACGCAAGCACAGAGCACTCGTCACAAAATCCACTAAATCGTTGCCTCATAAAGGATTTCGGCTTCCGCGATCATCGCCGATCTTTGACCATTCGTTCGAGAAGCAGGTAAAAAGGCTGCCAATTTATGTTGCGTGAGACAGATTATTCTGTATTGTGATAACCCACAGCCATGAGCTAATGTGTAAATAAAGTCCGATCGGTCAGGGAGGGCTTATGCCGACGTATTCCGCCACACCTCATCGCCCAGGCTTCACCCTCATCGAGGTCCTGGTCGTCATCGCCATCATCGGACTCTTGGTGGCGTTGCTCCTCCCCGCCGTCCAACTAGCCCGAGAGACAGCCCGACGCACCGCTTGCATCAGCAACTTGAAGCAGATCGGGTTGGCGATGCACAACTATCATTCGACCTGCGGCAGCTTCCCAGGCAGTTCCGTCGCCAAGCAGTTCTCTCCCCATGTGGCACTCCTGCCTCACCTGGACCAAGCGACACTCTACAACTCGATCAACGTGTGCCTGATCGAGTTGCGCCAATCACCCATGCTGAACAAGACCGCCAAGACGACGCAGGTAGGCATATTCCTGTGCCCATCGGACGTTATACCATCTTATGGTCAAGCATCCACTTCCTACGCGGGATGCGTCGGATATGGATTCCAAGTCCAGAAAAAGCGGAATGGCCTGTTCCGTAATCCTTGCATCTCGATGGAAGGTATTGCAGACGGGGCGAGCCATACAGCCGCTTTTTCAGAATGGCTGCTGGGCCCGCCGCCGGCCGACCACGGGGCCAACCACGACCGCCGTCGCTACAACTTCCGGACCGAGAAACTGACCCGCTCCGACCAATTCGACCGCTTCACGTCCACTTGTCTCCAGGCGGATACCTCGCGGAATAAATTCGGCGATAATGTCAAAGGCGTAGGATGGATGAATCCTCACGAAGGCAAATCTTTATACAACCACAATATCACTATCAATGGGCCGACGTGCTACAACGGCAACTATGTTCGCGAAGGCGCATGGACGGCCGGAAGCTTCCATAGCGGGACCGCGAATGTCCTGTTCGCCGATGGGCATGTACGGTCTATAAAGGAATCCATTGAGCCACGAGTCTGGCAATCAGCCGGGACTTGTGCTGGCGGCGAAGTCATGGATGGTTGGGAATATTAACAGGATAGTCACTCAGAAAGCAACCGAGAAAGCAACCAGGAGAAGGCATGTCGCTAGCGAAGATCGCGATGTTTTTGGTGTGCGCGTCGATGACTTTGGCCACCCCCGGCAACATGGCCCGTGCAGGGGATTACGATGCGTCAACGACCGCCTCCTACACGGCGGGCCCTCCCAAAGGTATCACCGTTAAAGGGAATATTGTATGGGCTGTCGGGAAGCCGATAATCAATTATGTCGACGGCGAAATCGTCGACTCTGACAACAACCTCGTCCTACCTCTGGGGAGTCTGGGCTTCACTTACGATAGCGCCAACCGAAAGGTCACGCTTACGCCCCAATTCTTCGAGGCTTCAGGCGGACCGTTGAAGGTTCGCCTTTACTGGTATCACAACGAGGGCGGGGATTTAATGGAAGAGTCGGAGAGCCTCGAGATAACAATCCCAGCCAATCCGGGCGAAGGAGACTGACCCGATACGCTCACTCCTTGGAATGTGGACCCCGTAGAGCCTGGCTCACCCCTCGCGATCGAGGGGCGACCGGAAAAAAAACAACGATCCGGCAACGGGCTAAAAAGCAGGTGAATCTTGAGGTTGCGTCCGAGGCTTGCATGCAGGCATTTGGGGCGACCACCTCAAGAAAACGACTTGAGTACAAGCCTCTGGAGGCACTTCGGTTTTCGGCTGGTTTTTAGCCCGTTGTCGGATCATTGAAAAAAAAGGAGGCAGGGGCAATCCCAAGCCCCTGCCGACTTGGCCGTCGCCACTTGCCAATCCGGAGCACCGAACGGTTGATACCGAGCAATTGCACGCAGCATCACTTCCTCATCCACCACGCTCAATAGACGCAACAAAAATTATAACAAATATTAAAATAAACAAACACAGAAATCCATAATCATTAATTTCAAATTTCGCTTTTCCTCAATTTCAGTAGTTCGGATTGAAGGTCTTCGGCGAACTACAACGTAACGTTATTTGGCAGACGCCTTTCAGTCGTCGCTGTGTTCACAAGGCCATACATCTCAATGGCTACCTCGAAGAGCCACAGCAACATCGTCCTCAATCGCAGCCGCTCCAGATGAAGTTCTCCGCCGCCGCGACGTGGTTTCGAGAGCACCGCATGATGCAGCCAAACCCAAAGGTTTCGCAGCAAGAACCCGATCGCCACGTACAAGAACCGAACCTCGAATCGCTTCGAGGTCGTCCGGATCCGGCATTGATTCATCTGACGGTAGCTCGTCTCGATCCCGAACCGGGTTCGTAACCGTTCACGGGGCGAAACGCTAAAAAACAAGGGTTTTTCTGAAAGCTACACTCCGATTTTGGGGCGATTTCGGAGGGTTATATAGTAGTTAGTCGTCGAAAGCGCCTTGAAAACAAGGAAGTTCACCCTGTGAACGGTTACCCGGGTTCGGTACGTCTGTTTCACCCAGTCGAACCGCTTGGGGCCGATCCCCCAGTAGGCGTAGACCCATGCCTCCCGACCGTGCTTGCCACGCTCTCCACGCCGATTCCGGCACTTGATGCAGATCTGCACCGTGGCCTTCTGCTTCTTCGCATTCGTCAGCGTATACTCGCTCCAGCCGCTCACCTTGCACTGTTTGAAGACGTTCGAGCCGCTGGGACCCAGCGGGTGTTTCACCGAACGGCCGCGACCGACCACGGGCATCAAGAACGGCGTCCGCGCCTGCTGGAGATAACGGATCACCTCGACACTGGAGAACCCGCGATCCAGGACCGTGAAACGGACCGAGATCCCGGCGGCGCGGACCTGGCGGAGCAATTCGCGAACCACCTCCGCCATCGTCGTCTCTCGGGTTGCGGCCATCAACGCCACGGTGTAACGCCAACCCTTGCGGATCACGTAGGCGGTGGCGTAACCGTAGAACGAGCACGTGCCTCTCTTGGCCTGGCTCCGCATGACCGAGGGGTTGGTCTTGCGATCGGCACCATAGTAGGGGAGCAAGGTCAGGTCGATGGCGATGACTTGGGGCCGTCGTCGCAGGGTCTTGGGAAGATGGCCCAACAGCGCGGCCTGGACGCGCCGTCGAAGCCGGTTGTATTCGGGCAATGTGGAGTAGAGCGCCTCGGCGACGACATGCTCGTCGGGGACTCCGCGAAGTCGCTGGCAGGTGTCGGACAGCGAACTGATCCGTGCTGCGGCGGCGAAGAGGACGGTCAGGATGGTCTCGGCGACGACCCCCTTGGCATGGGAAAGCTTCAGGTGGGGCTGGAATGCTTGAACGGCATAGCGGTAGACTTGGGCGGGTGTCAGGGTGCTGGTGGACTTGCGCATCGTACCCTCCGTGAGTGACGGGTTGAGCACAAGTCATTTTCATGGAGGAGCTTGAGTCTGTCACGCCCTGACACTCCTTCGACTCCCAACTACCGAACTACTGAATTTGTGTCATTCGTATTATTCGTGGTTAAATTTCCTCTTTAGGGAGTTGCCCCCCTCGAGTCCCTCGGGCGGTCGATTGAGGCGATCCTTTGTATTTGCGGCCTCTCGTTTGGGCAGTCAATCAAACGTGAGCTCTTGCTCCGTCCCGTCCGGGAATCGAACCCGAATTGACAGTTCGCCCCCCATCGCGCTTGCCAGCTTGTCCAGCGTACTGACGAGAACGTCATTGCGGTTCTCGATCCGTGAGATGTTCGCTTGCCGGACTCCCGCCCGCTCAGCCAGTTCGGTCTGCGACAGTCCTTGACGTTGCCGCAACTCAGCCAGGGGCGGCGTCGAGGATCTGCCGGATTCGATCAAGGCTACCGCCCGTTCCAAAGTTGCCTTTGCGCTCGCCTAAATCTCGTCGACCCCGAATCCGTAGTCGGATTCGCCAGGGGTCGTGACACCGAATCCACGGTCGGGACACCACTCGATCACAACAGGGTCAAGCTTTTCTCGAATTAAATAACCTAAGATCCGCTCCGGGCAAGCCGTTGGATGAGGGCGGGGAGGTCGAGGAGGGCAAACTGGGACTGGACGGCTCGTTCCTGGAATGCAGCCTTGTTCATGCCGTAAACGACAGAGGTTTGCTCGTCCTGGCCGAAGGTTTGGCCGCCGGCGTCGAGGATCTTTTTGCAGCCCTCGACGCCGTCGCGGCCCATGCCGGTCATGATGATCCCGATGGCCGCCGACCGGTAGACCCGCGCGCCCGACTGGAAGAGCATGTCGACGGAGGGCTTGTGCCCACTGACGAGCGGCCCGTCGGAGAGGGTGACGCGGACGCCGGAGGGAGAGCCGGTCAGGGTCATGTGACGGCCCCCAGGGGCGATCAGGATTGCGTTGGGGAGGACTCGATCGCCCTGCTCGGCCTCTTTCACGGGCACGGAACACTGCCGGGAGAGCCGCTCGGCGAAGACGTACGTGAACTTGGCCGGCATGTGCTGCACGATCAAGACGGGCGGGATCGGGGGTGTCAACAGGGGAAGGACCTGGGCAAGCGCCTGGGGACCTCCGGTCGAGATCCCGATCAAGAGGCAGGGCGTGACCGGCCCCTCGCCGGCCGAGGCGGCGGGTGGAACGGCGGGGTCGCGCACGGCCGAGGGGGACACCCGGCGGGCCGGCACCTCGCGGTCGCGCTCTCGGGGAGGGCGGACGCGGCTCCGCGCGGCGGAGAGGACCTTCGCGATGAGCAGGTCGCGCGACTCCTTCAGGCCGGCCACTTGGTGCCGATCGGGCTTGGGGAGGAAGTCGACGGCCCCCAGCTCGAGCGCGGCCAGGGTCACTTCGGCCCCCTCCTGCGTCAAGGCGCTGACCATCACGACCGGGACCGGGTGCGTCTTCAGGAGCGTGGGGAGCACGTCCAGGCCCGACAGGCCAGGCATCTCGACGTCGAGGGTCACCACGTCGGGCCTGAGCCGTTCGGCCAGAGCCAGGGCCTCCATGCCGTCGCGGGCGGAGCCGACGACCTCGATCGCGGGGGACGACCGGAGCAAGTCGCCGAGGAGCTTCCGCATCAAGGCGGAGTCGTCGACGATCAGGACCCGGACCGGGCGCGGCTCAGAGGGATCCACTGTCGGCCTCGATACCTGGGGAAAGCGGGTCGATCCGGAGCAGGGGGTCGGTCACCGCCACCGCGTCTCGCGGCTTGACCTTGTTCAGAAGACTGGTGACCCGGTCGCGATCGAACGGCTTGACGATGAAGTCGATCGCGCCGTCGCGGATCGATTCCATGAGGGTCTGCTTCTGGTCCAAGGCGGTGACCATCACGACCTGAGCCCCCGGGTCGGCGGCGCGGATCTGCCGGAGCGCCTCCAGGCCCCCCATCTTCGGCATCACGACGTCCATCGTGACAAGGTCGGGGCGGAGCCTCGCGTACAGCTCGACGGCTTCAGTGCCGTCTCGCGCCTCACCCGCGACCTCCCAGCCGGCCTCAACGGCGACGTCGCAGATCATCTTACGCATCAGGAGGGCGTCGTCGACAACCAGCAAGCGTTTCATCGCCCCTCCGCAAAGCTAAGATCGACTCTGATTCGATTAGAGACTCTGATTCGATTAGATCTGGTAGTCGGCACCGCCGGGAATCTTGATAGAGACAATGCCGGAGAGCGTGTCGAACGTCAAGCGACGCCCGGTGTCCCCGCCGACGTCGCGCGCGACGACGGGGATGCCCAAGCCGGCCAGGATCAGCTCGACCGCATCGTTATTCATCCGACCGATGTTAGTCGACGCGCCGGTCTGGAACATGCTCGCCCCTCCCGCGACCTTGGCCGTGAGGCGTCCTCTGGAAGTCCGACCGAGCTTGCGTTCGAGGTCGGTAATCAGGGCCGGTATCGCGGTGTCGGCGAACTTACCGGGGTGGTCGACCGCCCCCCGCGAGTCGGGCAGCACGACGTGCGCCACGCCGCCGATCCGGGCCAACCGATCGTAAAGGATCACCCCCGCGCACGAGCCAAGCAGCGTCCTGATCTGCGCCGGCGCGGCCGCAACCGCCCACCGGCCGATCGGCACCGACACGATCTCCACGGAAGTTGAGGGCTCTGGCGACAGCGGTAGCGGCAAAACAAGGGTCTCCTCTTGGACCTTTACCGGCGTGCGGGGTCGGCCAAGGACGACGACAGGGTGCGCAACGACTCGCCACTCGGCACGAAGAGTAACGACCAGTGGAGCGCGGCCCCGTCGGCGGTGAACCGGCTCTTGACCAGGAGCAGCCTGTCGGCCTCCATGGCCTGGTCCATCAAGGCGAACTCGATCAGGCTCGCCGCGAATTCATGGCGGAACGTGGGAGGCGAAGGGAGCAGAGGCGTTTCAGGCCCAGTGGGACCGACGAGCGGGAGGTGGGCCGCCAGCGAGTTGAGGTACGCGCATCCCACGATGTTGGCCGTCTCGCACGCCGCCGACCGCTCGAGTTCGTCCCAGGACGTCGACGTCCCCAGGGGCCGACGCAACAATAGGTCGGCCAGGGCCATACCCGCCTGGTCCTCGAAGACCAACAGGAGCTGGCCGGTCAGGCGGCCGGTCAAGTCCATCGAGCACGAGGCGACCAGCGCGTCGGCCGGCCCCAGGAGGCTGGCCGCGTCGGCTAGTTCGACCTCGTTCACGTCCAGCCGGACGTCCCGACCGAGCCATCGCGAGAGGGCGCGGGAGGCGTCGCCCGCGCCCCGCTCGAAGACCAAAGTGAGCAGCCGCTTCTGAAGTTCCGTCAGCGATGGGCTCACAGGCGTCGGCCTCCTTTTTTTTTGCGATCGGGATCAGGATCGGGGCTGGGTCTGAGGCTCAGCCGACAGGCTGGGCCGTGCCGGACGTGGCCATCTCGATCATGGCGTCGATGTCAAGGATAAGCGAGACCCGCCCGTTTCCGAGGATACTCGCGCCCGAGAGCCCCGGAATGGGCTGGAAGTTCTTTTCCAGAGACTTCAACACCGCCTCCTGCATCCCGATCAGGTCGTCGACGACAAGCCCGGCCGTCGCCTCCCCGTTCGAGATCACGGCGACTGTGAGCTTCTTCGCCGCCTTCTCCGCGCCTTCGCAGGCGGGCGGGGCCTCGCCGGGGCGAAAGGCGTCATCGAGCGTCAGAAGCGAGATGACCCGGCCCCGGAGCCCGATCGCTGGCTTGCCGTGAATCCGGTAGACCTCGTCGGAACCGACCTCGACGATCTCGTCGAGATGGTCGAGCGGAATGGCGAAGGTCTCCCCGTTGATCCGGGTCAGGAGGACGGGGAGAATCGCCAGGGTCAGCGGGAGCCGGATGGAGAAGGTGGTCCCCTGACCGGGTTCGGAGCGGACGTCGACGGTGCCGTTCAAGTTCTCGATCCGGCTCTTCACGATGTCCATGCCGACCCCTCGGCCGGAGATGTCGGTGACCGTCTCGGCCGTGCTCAGGCCGGGATGCCAGATGAACTGGATGAGCTGGTGATCGTTGAGCCGCCGCGACTCGTCCTCGTCGAGCAGGCCGTTGGACACCGCCTTGCGGCGGACGCGCTCGCCGTCGATCCCACGGCCGTCGTCGCTCACGGTAATGACGATGCTGTTGCCCCGGTGGGAGGCGGCGAGTGAAACAGTCCCGGCCCTGGGCTTACCCACCCGCTCCCGCTGGTCGGGGGGTTCGAGGCCGTGGTCGACCGAGTTGCGGACCATGTGGATCAGGGGGTCGGCCAGCTCGTCGACCATCCGCTTGTCGAGCTCGGTCATCTCGCCTTCGATCTTCAGCACCACCTCCTTGTCCGACGACAGCCGCAGGTCGCGGATCACCCGGTGGAAGCGGTCGAAGAGAGGGCCGATCGGGACCATCCGGGTTTCCAGCACACCGCGTTGGATGCCGTCGGAGACACGGGCCAGGTGGTGGATGGCCTCGGCCATCGCGTTGAGCCGCTCGCGCCCCTGGCGGATGATGTCGAGCTCGTCCTGGATGTCCCGAAAGTTCTCGCGGAGCCGGCGGAACTGCGACGCCCAACGCTCGGTCGAGCCGTCACCGTACGCCTGGAAGCCCTCCAGCCCTCGGGCGATGCTGTCAAGTCGGTCCGAAGTGTCGGAGGCGAGCAACTGCGCATTGGAGCCCCGGAAAAGCTCCTCCAGGCCCCGGGAGATCTCGATGAACCGGGCCTTACTGATCACCAGCTCGCCGGCCAGATTCATGAGCTGGTCGAGCCGGTCGACATCGACCCGGACCGTCTCCGTCACCTTCGGACGCTTCTCCCCCGTCACAACCTCGGCCTGCGGCTCACCCTTCGGGGGCAGGGGCGATGCCAAGGTCGTCGCCAGGGCAGGGGCAGGCTCGACCGGCGTGGGGTCGGTCGGTTCCGGGGCAGGAGCAAGGGCAGGGGCAGGCTCGGGGGTGAAATTCATCGGCCCGGCCGGGTCGGGTCGCGGCCCGGTCTCGATCCGGATCTCGGAGACGCCGTCGACGTCGGCCAGGGCGTGCAGCTCCTCGATGCCGCACTCGGCGGCGAGCTTGATCGTGAACTCAGGGAGCGACTCCGCTTCTTCGAGCTGCTCGATGGACGGGTCGGTCGAGATCACCCGCGCCTTCGCCGACAAGCGGTTCAGCACGAGCTTCGCCTTCATGTCGGGCCAGCGCAAGCCCGACTCGAAGAGGAGTGTCAGGCTGACGACCTGCTCGGATTCCAGGGAGGGCTCCGGCCGGGCGTCCGGAGCGGGAGCAGGAGCAGGAGCAGCCGCCTCGGGGAGTGGTCCGCCCCCGGAATCCTCGGCCGGCAGCCCGAGGCGTTCGATCACCAAGGCGGTGAGACCGGAGAAGTCAACGCCGCTCTCGCCTTTGGCGCGGAGCTCGGCATGGTAGTCGCGTAGGGCATCGAGGCAGCGGAAGAAGAGGTCGAGCGAGGGCCGATCGAGCGCTCGGCCACCGGCGCGGAGCTGCTCGAAGAACGTCTCCAGGTGGTGGGTCAGCCCCTTCACCTGGACGAACCCCATCACGCTCGATGCGCCCTTGATGCAGTGGACCAGCCGGAACGCCTCGCGAAGCGCCTTCTCGTCGGCGGGCGAGCGTTCGAGCTGAAGCAGCAGGTCGCCGAGTCCGACGATCTGCTCGTCGGTCTCGTCGAGGTATAAGGGAATCAGGTCCGCCAGATCGAACCCCGACATGGACGCTCACCCCGATCGTTGTGGGTCAGGCCGGCTTCTGGTAGAGCCAAGACTTGTGCTTGGTCAACGCGCCGAGCATGGTGTAGATCCCTTCTGAGGGACCGACCACAAGGTAGCCCCCCTTCGCCAGGGCGGCCAGCAAGTGTTGCACGACCGTCTTCTTCGACTCCGCATCAAAGTAGATCAGAACATTCTTGATAAAGATACAGTCGAACGGTTCTTCATTCAGCGGCTCGAGCAGGTTGTGCGTCTTGAACGTGGCGGCGGCCTGAACCTCCCGGCTGAGGGTCCAGGTCCGGGCGACGGGGTCGTGGGTGAAATAAGCCCGACGCTCCTCATCACCGACAAGGTGAAGGGCCCTGTCGTCATAGACGCCAGCGCGGGCCGCCTCCAGGACCGCGCCGCTGAGGTCGGTCCCCAGGAGCGTGAGCTTCCAGCCGTTGAGCTCGGGCCGATGTCCGACGACCTTCAGGGCGATCGAGTACAGCTCCTCGCCGGTGCTACTCGCCGCCGACCAGACCCTGAGGCTCCGGGGCCGCTTCCGGAGCCTGGCCCGCTGGATGACCTCGGGGAGAAACGTCTGGTCGAACCAATCGTAATGATGAGGGTCGCGGTAGAAGTAGGTCTCGTTGGTCGTCATCACGTCGAGGAACATCGGCATCTCGCCGGCCCCGGCAGCGGAGTTCAGGAAGTTGAGGTAGGCGGAAAAGGAGCTGATCCCGGTGGCCTTCAACCGCTTTCGCACGCGGGTCGCGACCATCACCCGCTTGGTCCCCGGGATGCGGATCCCGGCGACCCGATAGATCAGGTTGCAAAAGCGCTCGTGCTCCCCTTCGGTCAGCTCGCTGCCCGTCCCGGTCATCATTCGCGTCCTCCCTGACGTCGGTCAGACCTTGAACCCGGAGATCACGCCCTTGAGCGAGGCGGCCTGCGCCCCCAGTTCCTCGGCGCTGGCGGAAAGCTCCTCGGAGCTAGACGCGTTGGTCTCGGTGATCGACGAGACGTCCTGGATCGCCTTGCTGACCTCGGCAGCCGACTCCGACTGCTCCTGAGTGGCCTGGGCGATCTTGGCGATGCTCCCGGCGGTCTCCTCGACCCCCTTGACGATCGTGGCGAGGGACTGGCCCGCTTTCTCCGAGAGCTGGGCGCCGTCGGCGACCCGCCGGGTCGACTCCTTGATGAGCGCCGTGATCTCCTTGGCGGCGGCCCGGGACCGCTCCGCCAGCTTCCGTACCTCGTCGGCCACAACGGCGAACCCGAGCCCGTGCTCGCCCGCCCGCGCCGCCTCGATCGCGGCATTAAGCGCCAGCAGGTTCGTCTGGCTGGCGATCTCGCTGATGACCTGGATGATGTCGCTGACCTGCTCGCTCGACTTGCGGATCAGGACCATCGCTTCGATCGCCTGGTCGACCGACTCGCCCCCTTGCTTGGCGAGCTGGGAGGTCCGCACGGCCAGCTCTCGGGCGGAGCCGGCGTTATGGTTGATCTCGAGGATCGCCTTGCTCAGGTGGTCGACTGACGCCGACATCTGCTCGACCGTCGCGGCCTGATTCTGCGACGACTCGCTCAGGTAGTTGGCGCTCTCGGCAACCACCCGCGCCCCCTCCGCGAACTGGTTCGCCGACTCGATCACCTCGCCGATGACGTGCTTCAGGTCAGAGGTCATCTTGGCCAGGGCCTCGCCGAGCCGCCCCATATCGTCCGACCCACGGACCCCCACCTCGACCGACAGGTCACCTTGCGCGGCGGCCTGCGCCACCTTCAGAAGCTGATTGACCTTGCCCTCGAGGTCCCGCTTGGCCTCCTCGATCTGGGCCCGTTGCTCGGCGCGTTCCAGGGCAGTGGAGACGAGTTGGGCCACGCTCCGGAGCGCCTCGAGCCGGGACTCCGAGAATTGCTGCGGCTTCTCGGACATGAAGTCCATCGTGCCGACGACTTTGCCGTTGAGCTGGACCGGCAACGCCAGGGCCGAGGTGATCCCGGCCCGCCGCGCGAGCGGGGCCCGGCAGCAGTCGGACAGTTCGCCGAGGTCGTCGACGTAGAACAGGTCGCGTCGGATCCAGGCCCGCCCGATCAGCCCTTCCCCTTCGTGGAACTTCGCTCCCCTCGACACCCGGCGGAACTCCTCGTCCACGGAACCCGATTCCGCCATGAACCCGAGCACATTCGTTGCGGTGTCGAGACGCCAGTACGAGCCGTAAGACCAGCCGAACGCCTTGCGGACGACATCAAGTGCCGACGTGATCATTTCCTCGGCGGTCAGGGCCCGCCCCAGGGCCAGCAGCACCTGGTTCACGGCGTTGGTGTTTTCGACCGATGCGGTCGCGCGTGCCTCGGCCTCGTGCTTCTCGGTGACAATGTCCCAGGTGAGCATCGGGCCAAGGTACTGGCCGTTCTCGTCCATGATCGCCGTCACCAGAAGGTCGAGGTATTCCGGGCCGAGCCGGATCACGGCCTGGTGCGGCAGGTTCCTCGGGTCGGCGAGCATCCGCCGCTGGTGTTCCGGGTTCTTGTGGAAGAGGTCGATCGACTGGCCGATCATCTGATCGGCCTTGATCGGCAGGTACGCCTCGAGCCGCTTCAGCGTGCGCTGGGACGCCGGGTTCATGTACTGGATCCGCAGCTCGCGGTCGGTGTACATCACGTTCAAGGGGGCGTTCTCGATCATCCGGAAGACCCGGGCCAGCTCTTGCTGCTTGCCGAGCTGCGTCATCTTGTCGGAGGCGAGGCGGGCGAGCACTCTCAAAACCTCCAGACGGGTCGGCGTCATCTCCAGCGTTCCGGTCGCGAAGAAGTCCATGGTCCCGACGACGCGGCCATCCAGGATAATCGGGAAGCAGACGCCCGACCGGATCCCCGCGCGACGTGCGAGCGGAGCCCGGCAGCAGTCGGCAAGCTCGCCCAGGTCGGTGACATGGACCAGGTCGCGCTGTCTCCAGGCGCGACCGTTCAGCCCCTCTCCCTCACGGAACTTGGCCGAGCGCGTCACCCGGGAGAATTCGACGTCGACCTCGCCCGAATCGACCGAGAAAACCAGGCTGTTCTGCTCCGGGTCGACCTCCCAGTACGAGGCATAGGCCCACCCGAGCCGATCGCGGACGAGATCGAGAGTCGCGCGGATGATCTCAGCAGCCGTGTGCGACCGGATGACCGCATTGACCGCGTCGATCATCGCGCGGGTGTCGGCTGCCGCCTTGTCGGCGACCTCGCGCGCGTCGTCGGCCACTGAGGGCTCGACCGGTTCGGGCTCGGATCGGGACGGGCGTCGCAGACCGTTCATCAAGCGCCGCTTCATCCGTGCCGGTCGCCGGGATCGGGGGTCGGGGTCGATCATGGAGTGGTCCAGGGGTTGAGATCGATCAGGCGCCGGGTTCGAGGTCGTGGGAGTCGAAAAGCTTGTCAATGTCGAGGATGATCAGGAGCCGGTCTTCGAGTCGGGCCAGCCCCGCGATGTAGCGGCGGGCAATCGCAGTCACCGAGATCGGCACCGGCTGGATCTGGTCGGCGGCGACCTTCATGACCTGCGTCACCTCGTCGACGATGAGCCCAACCGTCTTGCCGTGGCTGTTGACGACGATGGTCCTCGTCTCGTCGTCGAACTCACGCGCGGGGAGGCCGAACCGCTTCCTCAGACTGACGATCGGGATCACCGTTCCGCGCAGGTTGATCAGCCCCTCGATCGAGTCAGGCGCCCTGGGAAGGCGGGTGATCGGCTTCATCAGGATGATCTCCTGGATCGTCCTGATCGCGATCGCGTAATCCTCGCCGTCGAGGCAGAACCCGATCAGCTGGCTGACCGCCTGGTCCGGCCGCTGCGAATCGCGATCGGCCGGGCTGGTTTGCCGCGTGGCAGACGACATAAGCCGGGTCCCGGAGGGAGAATCTCAAAGGAAAAAAGGATCAATGAACCTGTCGCAATCCCGCCTCGAATCACCCGGCGCACTCACCCATCACCGGGCGGTGACGAAGACTGCCTGGAATCGAGGAACGGGCCTCTACCGCACCCGGCGCACCCGCCCAGGGGACGGTCTGACGAGAAACAGGATTCTCGCCCCACTTTAACCATTGTACCACGGAGAATGATCACGCAAGAAACACCAACCGAAATTCCGAGCCCATCCGAAAAATCAGTCTGATCATCAACATCCTTGTTCCCGTGTGCAGGCCCGATCGCCCCCTTCCCGCGCCCACGACGATCCCCCAGAGTAGGGGGCCGAGCCTTTACACGCAAACGCTCACTTCCGGGTTCGGTTCCCAGGCTCCACGTGCGGTTGATCCGGATAACTCGTCAACTGCTGGATCTCAATCACCACTCCCTCGCCATTAATGCGGACATAGCCGTCGGGAAGATTTTCCATTGGCACGGTGTCCGTTCCGGTTCTGACGCCTTCGCCTTTATTCCAGCGGCCTCGGCTATCCCACTCCCTCCGCCACGTCCCCCATTGGTGAAAGGATCGGCGCTCACCCCCCCTCCACCAGGCAGCGTGACCGCGTCGGGGTGTCTAAGCATCCACGCCCACTCTTTGGTGGGGACCTCCAGTACGTTGACTTTACTGGCGACGTCACTGGCATCGTCCTCGTCCTATCATCTGTTTCGCCTGCCTTGTATAGAGTTCGACCCTCTCTGGCGTAGGCAGTGAGCCTTTGGGCGCGGGCCTCATCAAGCCCAACCACTCCACGTCTCCCGTCTGAATCGCTACCAGGTGGATTTGACCTATTTTATCAAGAATTCCGCCATGCTTGCACACAGCCAACAACAGATTCAGCCAACAGCAGTGTCTCCATCACAACCCTCTTCAGTTTGAAACGAAGCATAGTTCTCAGTACCTCCTCCGATAGCATGAGAATAGAAGCCGGGACCGCCCCGGCTGTCGCCCTTTCTGCTACGAACGTCATTGCGCCCCGAATCGTATGATCCGACGAGTTCGGCAGGGACGGCCGCCGAAGCTGCACCTCCAAGAGGTTCACTAAGTTGTCCGACCCGTGAGATCTCGAAGACAACCCGTTTCGAGGAGCATCCTCAGGATGCCGCGCACTACGTGCGTAAAGCCAGGCTGAACAGCCTGTCGGCCCACCTGGATGTCCCTCCGGGCCAAAAAACCACTCAAATCACCTTGCCCAGCAACTCACAACGCCACACCTGGCGCTCGTCCGCGTGATTCGGGCAGCGTGGTCCCTTGACGAACGCGTGAAGGGCATCTCTCCGTTCACGCCCTATGTCATGCCCGCCTGCACGCGCACAATCAATAGATCGTTTCAGAATTTGATTGACAACAGATAACCAGCACACGATTATGCAACATCCAATAAATTGACTTCCGTTTAATTGAATTATTTTCAATCAACATAGCCAATGGCTCCATAAACTCTTTGTTTCTAAAACGTTAGGCCGATATTTACTCGCGTGCAAACCCCAATCGATCTCGATTCTATCAATACCCAAATCATGCCTAACACCTCTCCCTCCAAAGCGACCGGATTCACCCTAATCGAACTCTTCGTCGTTATCGCCATTATCAGCATACTGCTCGGGCTTATAATTCCAGCCGTTCAGGCCGTGCGGGAAACGGCCCGGCGTACCCAGTGCGTATCAAACTTGAGGCAGATCGGCATAGGGAACAACTCATACCACGCCCTGCATAACATGTTCCCTAGCTCAGTGCTCATGAATGCACAGCACTATTCCACAAATTGCTTATCCGAATTCGTCCATCTTCTGCCGCATCTGGAAGCCTCGCCGCTTTACAACTCCATCAATATGAGCTTCGTAAACCTGGAACTTGCAGACGCCCCCTCACTGGAAAACCGGACGGCTCGAAATTCCAAGGTTCGTCTATTCTTGTGCCCAAGTGATACCGAACCGAACCATCTGAACTCGTACCGCTTCAATCGAGGGCGATATCGTGTTTCCAAAGGAACGCCCTACGATGGGCCGTTCAGTATCGGGGTCTTTCCCAGCGCAAACACAGTAAGAGACGGACTTACAAATACCGCGTTCGTAAGCGAAAGGATTGGAGGCAGCTTTGTCGAAGGCTCATATAGCTCCGTCTCCGACGTTCGCATTCCCACGGGCTCCTCGATCATCATCACCAGCGATCTGACATTCATCCCCTATTGTCTTGCAACGCCCGATTACGTCTGGATGCTTCAAAGCGGCCGATATTGGTTTTACGGCGGCTTTGGGTTCACGCACTACAACCATAACGGCGTGCCCAACGACCCACGTCCAACATGCAGTTCAGGGCCGATCGCGAACTGGAGCACCGGTGGACTGGCTCCGCCACGCGCATTCCACGCCAACGGGGTCAATGTTCTCTTCGGAGACGGCCACGTCACGGGAGTCACTCCAACAATCAACGTGTCCGTCTGGGCAGCGATGGGCACATACCACGGCAAAGATTACTGACCAACCCGCATGAGCGTTCCATTCAGCCGGTGTCCGATTCCGAGTTTTCTCATTGAAGGGGTTTCGCACAATGATCGCAAATGTTAGCAGACTTGCCACACCGTTCTTTCTTGGCATGGCTATCATAATTTTTTCGGCAACGGTTCACTCTGTTCGTGGTGATTATCTGTGCGGCAATGGATCGACTGATGCTTGTGCGGAAACTGGAGCGAATTCGTGCCGTGATGAAACAGGCGACGGCTGCAAAGGTTTTCAAACTTCCGGTCTTACGATTACCGGTTGCTGTACATCCACGGCGTGTCCTGATTCGAGTGGAAGCGCGTTCTTTGTCAAAGCGGTGACTTACTTCAATGCCTGGACACGTTGCGTGCCTGCCTGGCGCCAAGGCTCATGCGTGGAACAAGCGACGGCCTGCCAGACCTGGGATTTATATCGATCCTCATCTCAAGAATTTCCTAGCGGGCCACTGACATGCCTGACCAAATGTGGAACACAAAGCCAAATTGGATGCAAAGCGGGAGGCCTTAATCCCTGCGATTAACCATCGCTCACGCCCCCTTTTTTCGCATCGACACCCCTTGCAAAAAGCAACAGGCCAAACAGCCGATCATGACTCGGTCGTTTCCTAAAACACGGCTCGACACGACCATGCCGGGCGTACGCTGACAACAGTCGCCCCCGCAACCGACGGAGGCCCTTCAGCCAGCCGATCGCCCGCGTCACGCACGGCGGTCGGTTTTGTTTTGGTGTGAGAAGTTCCACCGCCCGAAGTCACAAAATCCATGCAACCCATTCTGGAAACCCTAACCAAAACCGGCCCGAAGGGCCAATGTTCCTGACTAGCCC
The DNA here is from genome assembly GCF_000242455.2 of Singulisphaera acidiphila DSM 18658. Classification (GTDB taxonomy): domain Bacteria; phylum Planctomycetota; class Planctomycetia; order Isosphaerales; family Isosphaeraceae; genus Singulisphaera; species Singulisphaera acidiphila. The sequence goes on along the minus strand of NC_019892.1, from coordinate 385,542 downwards.
GAGATCGAGTCAGGGTTTCTGAGAAAACGAACAGCTGATCCGGTGACCGATACGGGTTCGAGTCGTATCGCGGTGATTTTCATGCCCCTTCGCGTGCTGCACAAACATGTCGATTCTCCTCTAACTCCGAGACGAATCTTACCATGACCGCAATGATTGTGATCGCAATGCTCGGTCAATTGAAAGCCGGTCCAACGGACGCTTTTACGCTGAATCGGAGGTCCATTCGTGCAGAATTCGATTTTTCATTCTCTGTTGGAAAACTCGACAAAAGTCATCTTATCCAGAATCGTCTATGGACTGAGAGCCGTTTTGCGAAACGCGAAATCCCGCACATGAAGATTGCTGGCCATTGGGACAGTGACGGAAGAGCCGAACATACGATTTGCGGCCCGGCCGACGCCTCAGGCCGTATTGGCCCACTTGAAGGTAAGCCGGGAAATGTCGTCGAAGGGGAGCCCGCGATGGAGGTCCTTACCGACGGCGAAGTGTCGGCGTTCCATAAAATTCTCGAAGGCGACCGGTCAATCGAGGTCATTCCTAGTGGTGGTAGTTTGGTAAGCTACGGTCCATTTCACTGGTTTTTGGAAGACTTTCCATTCATGTTACAGCGGATTTTTCCGAAGACCCTCGATCATACCGTGAAATCCGCCACGATCAACGGCCATAAATGCGAATACGAAACCTATTACCTTGGTGACCCCCAATCGTTTTACGAACTCACAGTGTGTTATGATCCAGACGTTAATTTTCTTCCTCGTTACATTCGGGCATTAACATTTAATGCAACCGGCCCCTTGCCGAATCAAGCGGACGTCGCAGAGTTTTTTCTGGTTGACGCTCAAAGGTGTAAGTCGGGCGGATTCATCCCCATGACATGGAACGTAGCCAAGTACGATATCGATGCATTTACAAGACGATATCCCTCCTACAAAACATTAGATCCCATTATGCCTCACCAAAACAACGTGACCGTATACAATTTTGTAGGAAGCAACCTACGAGATAAGACGTCGAAATCAAAGCTAACGGAAATTTCGGAGAATAGTCTACTTGGAAGCAAGGGGGGAACCGTCAAGTTGAAGGACAACCCAAAATCACTCTCACTCGACCAAATTCGTGCACGGCTTGGAAGCAAGCTTACGCACCCAGTGAATCGAGTTTTGCCAACCCTTGATTATGATGAAAAAACAAAAACGTTTTCAAATCCAATGTGGGTTCGATCTAAATTGTTCTTTGCATGCGTGTTGTTCGGGGCGATACTTTTTGGAATTTTTCGGCTTCATCGCCAAAGGCTCGCTCATCATTTACCGCCCGCGTTAATGCTGCTGGGTTTGGCATTGACCTGCACGGGTTGTTCCTCCAGGAATCCACCGGTTTCTAAGCTCTCAGCCTCATTCAGGGCCAGCGCGTATAACTGTGCGGCCTGAGTAGTCTGGCGCGACAGACCGTGGCTCGTTATCTTTGAATCGGTCCTCGTGAATCGGCTTACTGCACTCCGGGTGTGCGGAGGCCGACACCGACCGATCCCAGGATGCCTCCCATGGCCAAGCCCGTCGATGTCGGCTCCATCGGCTCTTATTTCGAATCGCTCTCCGATCCCCGCCACGCACGCAATCGTCGGCACTTGATGGTCGATATCGCTGTCATCGCGGTCTGCGCCGTCATCTGCGGATGCGATGGCCCTACCGCCATTCATCGCTGGGCCAAGAATCGTGAGTCCTGGCTGGCCCTGCATCTGGCCCTGCCCAACGGCATCCCCTCACGGGATTGCATCCGACGCTTGCTCATGGCGCTGAAACCCGAAGCCTTTCAACGCTGCTTCCAGGACTGGATCTGCGACGCGATCCCCGCCGACACTGAGAACTCCCGCCGACACGTCGCTATCGACGGCAAAGCCTGTCGCGGATCGCACGATGCGGCCAAAGGTCTTGGCAATCTGCACATTGTCAGCGCCTGGGCCAGCGAGCAGGGCATTGCGCTGGGTCAGGTGGCCACCGACGCCAAGTCCAACGAGATCACAGCCATCCCAAAACTTCTCGAGCAGATTGACCTCACGGATACGCTCATCACGATCGACGCGATGGGCTGCCAGAAAGCGATTGTCGAGCAGATCGTTGACGGTGGCGGCGACTGCGTGATCGCCGTCAAAGACAATCAGCCGAAGCTCGCAACCGCGATCCAAGCGTTCTTCCTCGACCACCTGGAACGCGATCTCGAGGACCTCCACTATCGATACGACGAGACCCGTGATGCCGGGCACGGCCGCATCGACGAGCGTTCCTATTATCTGGTCAAGGTGCCGACTGATTTCGCGCCGCTGAAGGATTGGCCCTGGATCAAGGCAATTGGCTATGCGGTGCGAATCACGCAGCATGCCGATGGGACGGAGTCGGACGAGGTGCGTTACTATCTCAGCAGCCACTATCTGAGCGGCAAGCGTTTCGGCGAAGCGGTCCGCGGTCACTGGAGTATCGAGTCGATGCACTGGGTACTCGATGTGAACTTTCGCGAAGATGAGCACCGCACTCGCGAGCGGACTTTGGGGAACAACTTGAGCTGGCTTCGGCGGTTCGCCGTGACGCTGCTGAAGCGTCATCCCGACAAGGATAGCCTACGTGGAAAGATGATGTCCTGTATGATTAATACGGACTACCTCACGCAAGTCCTTTCACTACAGCGTGTTTGATATGCGCTGGCCCTGCAGCCTCATTCAAGGAAAATAACTTTGTGTATTCCAACAACCGTCCTGCACTGAATTTAAACCTTAAACTCAAGAACGAAGGAACGGCCGCATTGAAGATCCTCAACATCGACGGCGGCTGCTCATGCAGGAAGGTCGATCACGCGAATATCCCCGCAACGGTATCGTCGGGGGGAGAAGCCGTGTTTAAGGTCGAATTGCAAAACAAGGGCGGTTTCGAGAACCAAATATTCCAATTCCATATTCAATTAAATGACAAAAAAATCACTGTCGCAGCGCCATTATTTGCATTGCCTGATCATTTTGTTTCGCCATCGACATTGACGTTCAACCTTATTGAACATGGCATCAATGCACCGCTTGAATTCACGCACAGAGAAGTCTTCGACGAACAAAAAATTCCAGCGGAATGTTCTGTCAACACCTCTCCGGCTTTAAAAGCGAGCAAGCTCAATTCTGTTCTCGGCAAGGTAACCCGTGGGGAACGTTTGGCTTTTCGCGATACGACTTACAGTCTCTTGGTCATCGATCCATCTTATGGCAATCATAAAGAATCGCTTCGCTTACAGCAGGGAGCAAACAACACCGCATTTGAGGTGCCCGTTCTATGGACTCGTTCCGAATTTTTGGAATCCATTCCTAAACGTGTTCTCCTCAAGGAGGATCCCATGCGGATTTTTCTTAGATGCCCCGACGACAAAGTCGAATTCACGCATATATTGTCTCATCAAATCGGCGTACGTGCTTTTGTTTAATACACACGTGAAATCATGGCGCACTTAACATCGGATGCTCCCGACGTGATTGAGGATTACATCGTTGTGGCCACGAATTCACCTGGAGGGGATCGCCTAAAAATACCAGTGATTCGCTACGCCGCTCATGACCTCAAAGCGGGAGGTCCTTGAAAGTTCGTTGACGTTGTGTGCCTCTGGTGCGAACTCGACGAACGGTGTAGGACCCAGGCCAAGGGCAGTTGAACGTTGCCAACTCCTTGTAATGCCTCATCGGCTTCCAGGCGCAGTTCCCACGTGACTCGGGCATGTCGCGGGGTGATCTTTCGAGCTTCTGGATGCTCTATGACCCGAGCGTGGTCACCGACGCAGTGTTCGAGCAACTCCACGGGCTTCAGGCAGTCGCCCCGGTCGCTCTCGGCTGGACGACAGGCAACGGCAACACGACGCTCCCTCTCGTCGCACAGCCCGAACATTGGCGGGCCCACGACCGGGCGGAAACCACCGCACAAGTCGCCCGGATCGTCCAGCTTGGCTGGGAATGCTCGTTGGCGATGCTCCCGCTGCACGTGGCGTCGAACGAGGCGGATATCCGACTCCGGTTCCCGCGTCTGGATGACCACAAGAAGAAGGCCCACCTCGCGCATTACCGCGAGCGGAATCGGGGCCCGGTCAATGAGCCGAGGCAAGCGTGGATCGTGACCCGCGAGTCGCGTCTGGCCGTCACCTGGGACTTCATGCTCGGCTTCACCACCGCCCAGAAACGAGAGCTTTTCGGCCCCTGGCATCAGGTCGAGTTCGCATGGCCTGCCGAAGCGTACCAGGTAAACGGCTGGACTTTCCCCACCATTGAGAGCGACAAAACCGGCTGGATCAGCCAGTACGTGTTGCAGTTGGAAGCGTGGGCGGCGGGTGAACCGGGTTAGGCGGCAAAGGCTGGGTTACTCGGGCGCGAGCCACGATTCAATAGCTGCCCGCTCTGACCACCTCGCCGTCGCTCCGCGTCCCCAGGGCGCGCCATACGGCTTGCTGGACGGTCCTCGCGACGCCCCGCACCGAGCCGTCGAGGAAGAGGACATTGAGCCCGCTGGGATGGTAACTCCGCGACGTGACCACGACGTAGGTCTGCCGCGTCGTCGACGTGCCGAGCCGGCTGGCCGTGAAATCGATGTCGTAGGGGCTACCGGAGTCCGTGAACGGGATCACTTTGCTAGGCGGAAACGCGGTCGCCATGCCGGATTGCAGCACTATCCTGCTCACCCACTCCGTATGGCTCCAGGTGGCGACAAAGGTTCCGCCGTAGCCGGCCAACTCCCCCGGCGAGGCGAGGGGCGGTACGCTCGCCCCCGTCGGGTTACCGCCGTCCTTGGGGGCGGGCTGATGGCCTTCACTTCAGAGAGCGAGATCGTGTTGCTCAGGCCGTCCGCAGCCTGGCCCGAAAACTGCCCGCTGGCGGTAACATCCCGAGAGCCCCTCGTAATTGTGCAAGGCCAGCCCGATCTGCTTGAGGTTGTTCTTGCACGGGGCACGGCGGGCCGCCTCCCGAGCGGCCTGCACGGCCGGCAACAGCAAGACAATCAGCACGGCGATAATCGCAATCACCACCAGAGGAAGAGCGTGCACTTGTATGGTCGATCGATGCCCAGATCGGCATCGGAGGCGACGATCTCGGCATCGTACTCCTTGAGGTTGAAGCTTTTGATGATCGACTTGACCATCTTCGCGTAGCCCTGTTTCGGCGCGTAGGCCTCGCCGATGGCGTCGGCAAACTTGTCGGGGTCGTCCTTGTACGCCCAGGCGGACTTGTAGACGGGGTTGTCACGCAGGTTCTTGCCGTAGGCCATCGCCGCATCTTCCAGCGTCTTGAACTTCACGAATCCCTTGCTCGGGTCACCTTTGATGGCATGGCCGAAGGGGGACTTGTTCGCCAGGTTCCACCCTGATTCGAGGGCGGCCTGGGCGATGCAGAGCGAGACCGGCACGCCGTATTCGGCCCGGACCTTCCGGGCGATCGGGAGGATTCCCTCAATAAACGTCTCAACATGCTTGGGCCGAGCCATTGGGGGCACTCCTGTCTTGAGACCGAGGTTGGATCAAACGGGAACCGACGAATCCCTACCGGAAGCATCGCCGTGAATCAGGGCGGACATCCCGGAGATACGCGGGTGACAGGGCACTCGTGACGCCAATCATTCCCGCCCAGATATGTCGCCACAGGGCCGCTGCTGAAGAGCAGACGGACTGATCCGTTTGCGAAAGAACATTCTTTAGCCTCTCCTTCCCATCAACGAGAGCTTTCATTCAGCAACTCTTTGCAGGAATTTGCTGGATCTCGCGCGCCTGCTCGCTTACAACCGCCTTCGGTCTTCAACCCGCCCCGAATGGAGTCCCCCCATGAATCGTGCGTGCCGCATGGCCGGAATCCACCTGATGGCTTTCTCCGTGCTCGCCCTGACCGCTCTGGCCGAGGATAACACCAAGTCCATCGAAGGAGCCTGGAGGCAGGTCGAGCAGAAGAACGGCGACGCGAAGGAATACCAGAGGTTTCCGGCCGGAACAGAGATGACCACCTGCATCGTCGGCGGCCGGTTCATTTGGACGGTGGACCGGGGAGGAAAGGTGCTTGGCGTAGCTGGCGGTCGCTACCAGATGAAGAACGACAAATGGTCGGAAACGATCGACTACGTCAGCGGTCCAGGTGTGCCCACTTCGTTTGTGGGCAGCACGTTTGATTTCACGGTCAAGGTGACCGGAGACACCTGCACCAAGGTGGGCACGGTCCAAGTCAACGGACAAGCCTACAAAATCGATGAGAAATGGGAGCGGTGCAAACCTTAACGGGCACGCCGAACATGCAAACAATCGCCCATAAGATTGCCTGACGCGAGCGGCCTTACTTCGGCAGCGGCGGATCAGGCTCGACGGGAAGCCAGGGACGCCACTGAGCCCGGTCGTACTTGATCGCGAGCCGGTTGTAATGCGCGGCGAGCCTCCGCAAATTTCGCCAGCGAGTCGGCCGTAGCCCATCGCTGAACATACCGGCGCGCCTGGTCCCCCCAATCGCTGCGCCGGGATGCCGACCCCCAGGAGCAACGCAACATAGGCGACAGCCGCCATCAAGGTCCGGGTGCGGAGTTGAGGCCGGGGCCGGGGCCGGGGTCCTGGCCGGCGAGTCCTGCTAAGGTTGAGCTCCATGACGATCCCCAGCCAGGGAGCCTAGATCAGGTTCCAGACGAGCGCAAAGGGGAGAATCTCGTAGCCGACCTTGGCCACCCGTACCGCCGTCACGAGCAGGCCGGCCCCCAGGCCGAACACGAAGTCGCCATACGCCCACCGCGTTCGGGACCGAATCCGACACGCCTCTTCCGGACAGCCTACCGAGATTTCGATGGGCGACGCTTCAGGCATCGAAATCCCCTGGATCCGTTGACATCACAAGAAAACCGACCGCACAGGACCAAATCTACTTAAACACTTTCATTCCCTGATTGCAGGCACCGCATCTTTCCCGTTCGCATCGCTCCGACGCAACTCCGTTCCCCCCTTGACCAGCCACGCCAAGAGCCCGCCTGCCAGCGCCGCCAGCAGTTGCGGCAGGAGTCAGACCACAGCGACCACGGGCAGAGGATACGGCAGAAACAGGAGGTCACGAAAGACCAAATCAGCATAGCCGGCCCAAACGGCATAGATCCGATCGCCACCCAAAGACCCGAGATCGACGACGAACCGATAGCTTGCCCATAACCGATCCGGAGAGCCGGTTGGCGCAGACAAATGAAAGCATCGCGGGCAAACCGGCCGTGAGAAACCCGGCCCAGAACGCCCGCCTCCTCCCCTGGGTCCGGACCAGGCGGAACAGGGCCACCTTGCAACACCAGCGCGGTCGGCATGACACCGTCATCAGCTTGTCGCCATAGACGGCAAGACGCCGAGCGGCCGGGGCCAACCTGCTCAATGCTCGGGAAACCTGGTCCGTCGAGAATCGGTCAATCACCTCGCGCTGGACCTGCCCCGCGACCGTCAGAGAGAGGTGTTAGTACTACAGCGCTAAGTCGTATCCCATTTGCATTGGGGCAACCCTGTAAGTTTGATGCCCATCTCATGCAACTTTCGCCTTGTCCGCTTGGTGTGGCACCGTTGCGCCACGGCGTTTCGACGCTGCGCCCGCTCGATCTCTTCGGAGGTCCGCTCCAGAAGCTTTCGCGGAGGACTCAGCCCCAACCACCAGAACGGGATCAGCGCCGCCATCGCACTGTGGACTTGGCACTCCGTCAGACCCGGATTTTTCCCCCCCGAACTTCTGTCGCATCCGCGATAGGAACAAGTAGCTCAGGCAACTCAGGATCAGGTGGCGTTTGAGCCCCTGGTAGCGGCGGCCCTCATACTGATCCAGTCCAATCTCGGACTTCTGGTCTTCGAAGCAGCGCTCGACGCGCCATCGCGAAAACCCGACCAGCAACAGCACCTGCACCGACGTCTCCTCGGGGGCGGCGCCGACGAAGAACTTCAACTCCGCCGGGTTCAAGACGTCACGGGCGGCAACCAGGTGCAGCGGCTCTCCCGGTAACCCGTCGGCGCCCACGGGGGAAAACCGCAGGTGCTTGACTTCCCAGACCATCGGCCCCTTGTGCCCATCCTTGACTCGCCACTGGACCCAGGGCTGGTTGCGAAACCCGTCTTGATCGAGCATGGCATCAACCCGCCGAGCCGGTGTGCTGCCGCTCGCCAGGCGAGGCGTCTTGCGGCCGCGGCCCCGCCCGTGCTTACGGTACTTCCTGGTCACGACACGCGGTGCCTTGATCCAGCCCATGAAGTTCCGCGGCACCTCGCCGACGAACTTCTGGCGACGGGCCGAAAGTCCCCGCAGGAACTCGGGCTTGCCGCCGTAGCCCTCGTCGAAAGTCATCCAATCGAAGTGCAGGCCGTTGCCGGTGGCGCGGTCGTAGAGTTCCAGGGCGATCGTCCACTTGGGCCGATACACCATGTCGTCGGGGATGCCGGCCTCGCGGCAGCGGGCGCGGTCGAGGGACCAGGATTCCGGCAGAAACAATTCGCCGTCGAGCAGACAGTGAAAGCCCTCACGAGCGTAGGCGAGGTGGACCGTGACGATGCAGTTCTCCTTCTTGCCGACGGAACCGCACCACTGCCGCTGCACGCCGGGGGTCTTGTCCCCCTTCTTGACGTCGCTCGTCTCATCGAAGACGCCGATCGCGTGGGGACCGGCGTGCTCGTCGCGGACGATGTGCTGGAGCCGGTCGCGCGTCCGGTCCTGGTCCCAACAGTGCTGGCTGAGGAACTCCTGCAGGGTCCTGACCGGCACGCCGGCATTAATGGCAATCGGTTCCACGCTCTTCTCGGGGATATCCGAGAGCTGGCCGGAGACGTAGACCGGCAGATGGGCCCGCGTGTCTTTGCGCGGGAAGCAGTCATCGAACCGCTTGAGGAACTTCTTCAGCGCGGGCTTGAGCTTGCGAATCTGTGGGATATCCATGCTCGTACCTCCATAAACCATGAAGGCAAGCATACTTTCGCAATGGCCGGCGGATCAAGACGCTACAACTTGGCGCTGTAGTATTAGGACCGAGCATCATCGCACGCCGATTCCCGCCTCACCAGGCCGGCCGCCTCCAGCTTGGCAAGTTGCCGGCTTGTGTTCGACATTATCGAGCCGCAGTACGTTAGCGAGGTCGCGTGCCTGGATGCCGGGGTTGCGGCCGATTTCCAGAATCGCATGCACGGCCGACGCGCAAGGCCCGTGTTGGCCATCGTCGGACGCATGAAACCGAGTTCGCGGACCGGTTGGCGGGAAACCTCCCACAATTCCTCGACCGAGAGCTCTTGGTATTGAGGTGGCGAGCAGTCGGTTTATTTGCAGACGTAAGCCATAGCGAACATCAACCAAGAAAAATTTATTTGCCGCAATCCCGGTCTTTTCAAGCATTTAAGGCGTCACTCACGGCAAGCGCAGAGGAGTCCCGAGTTTTTTCCTTGCATCTCATTTCACAATCCCCCAAATTATCCGTCGCGACCACATTTTCCAGACTTCTATAGCATCTTCACATAATTCGATGATCGTCATCAAAACAATGACGATCTTGTGTCAGTTCGACTGACATCATCGGTCGCAAATTGCGTTCCTCAATGCGATTTCCACAAGCTTATGGCTATATGCCTGAAAGCCGCGTTTGCGCTTCGGGCAGCCAGTGAATCACCTGAGGTCGACATCATGAGCCGTCGTTTCCCCCCCCTCGCTCGTCATCGTGCGCGCCCCGATCGACGGAATCGGCCCACCCAATCCTTCGTACCGCAAATACAATCGCTCGAAATCCGGCAACTCTTAACCAATCATCCTCCAGTGGCGTACGACAGGGGCCCCTATAATGTTGTCCATGACCAGACCATCGACAACTCACTCTATGCGACCGACGAGGATGCAGGCGACTTGCTGACCTATTCTTTGGTCGCAAATGCATCACACGGGTATGCGACCGTTGGCCCCGATAGTTATTTCGCATACACTCCCTATCCCGGCTATGTGGGAACGGATAGTTTCACGTATGTCGCGAACGATGGATTAGCCAACAGCAATGTCGCCACCGTAACAATCAACGTCACAAACGCCCCCCCCGTGGCTCGTGATGCCGGCGTCTTCACCACGGAAGTCAATGGGAGCCTGGACAACGGAATTAGCACTTACGTCAATGACCCGGATGACAACTATTTGATCTACAGCATTCCCGAGGACGGGGGACCGAAGCACGGTACGGCTTGGATGGATCCCAGCAGCGGATACTTTATGTATACCGCGGAGCCTGGTTACGTAGGACGCGACTCTTTTTCCTACAAAGCCAATGACGGGATTGTCGACAGCAACATCGCCACAATTTACATTAACGTCCGGCCTTATTTTACTTATTATTTGATTTTTATTCCGCCGCCGTGCCCTTGCGCGGCTCCCAATCAGGGACCTTTAGCGTCTCCGGCCCAATCGGGCTCAAACGCATCCAATCCCAACCCGCAATCCCCCGTGCTTTGGAACATGTCGGAAGCCCCAGTCCGCTTTGCCGACGGAGTTATCGAGCTGGAAAATACCGACCTGCAATCTTATGGCTTTGGGATGCCTTGGGGGCAAAGCCGAAGCTGGACGAATGGGGCGCAGTACGCAGGATCCGGCAACAACGGCAATGGCATGGTCAACTTGCAGCTCCCCTACCTCTCTCAGGTTAACGGGACCAACACGCTCGCCGCCATCAGTAACGGAAACAACGCCTACTATTTTGATCTTTCCAGTGGCAGCTATAACGCCCGCTATGGCGCAACGGTCCGGCTGAATTACGATTCCGGTAACGGCGAATATGTCCTGACCGATCCCTCTGGAAACCAACTTCGCTATTACGGATTCGGCGGCGCCATCCCCTATTACCAACGGGGACAACTCAAGACCTATACCGATCAGGCGGGCAACACAATCGATCTCAGCAGTCGCACCAGCATTGGCGACGTGGCCGAAGTGGTCCGGAGTCATACCTCCGGCTCGTCAACGATCTCTGAATCTTATTTGTATTCGTACATTGCGTCAGGGGTGAATCAAGGGCTCCTCGCGAGTGTCACGCAGCGGACGCGGACCAACGGAGGGGCGTGGACGACCGTGCGCAAGGTCGAGTATGACTATTATGGCAGATCAGACTCCCACGGCAATATCGGCGACCTGAGGACGGCCACGATCAAGGACGGCGGCGGAAACGTCATCGACGTCGATTACTATCGCTACTACACCAGCGACACGTCGACGGGATACAAGCACGGACTGAAATACTTTTTCAGTCCGGCCTCATACGCCCGACTCGCTGCGGCCGTGACCAATCCACTGACGGCAACCGACACCCAAGTCGCCCCCTATGCCGACAATTATTTTGAATACGACTCAGAGCACCGAGTCACAAAAGAAATTGCGCAAGGATTTGGCTGCTCGGTCTGCACGAGCGGCTTGGGGGCCTTCACATTCCAATACACGACGAGCAGCAACTCCAACGGGATGAACCGTTGGAAGGTCAAAACGGTCGAGACGCTGCCCGATAACAATCAGCTGATCGTGTTCACGAACTACGCCGGCGCGATCATGCTCAAGGTGTTCCGCGACACGACGACCCACCAGGACTGGGTCGAGTTCTGGAAATACGACGATAACGGCAAAGTCGTGCTTCACGCCTTCCCCTCGGCGGTCACCGGCTATGACGAGAATTACGCCGACCTGCTTGGCGAAGTTTCCGGGAATTATGGATATCTGTCCGACTACAGCGGCCAAATCGAGACGTTTACCTACATCGCCAGCGGCGCGGCGATCGGCAATCTGTCCACCGCGTCGGTGCAAAAAGGGGAACTGGGGGTTTCGCAGCCGCAAAGGACGATCACATACACCAGCCACACCGGTGGCGGCGTCACTGTGGCCCAAGTCGCCACGGATACGGTTTATCGCAATGACAATGGCACGGGTGGCCTGACCACAAGCTACTCCTACACCTGGTACGCCAACTCCACCCGCATCGAGTCGGAAACGATCACCCATCCGACGGTGAATTCGTCCCAGAACGGGCCTGGCACGGCCGACACGGAGACGATCTTCTACGACGCCTACGGCCAGCCAACCTGGACCAAAGACGGTGACGGTTTTCTGACTTACACGGCGTACGATCCGGCGACCGGTGCCGTGGTCAAGAAGATCTACGACGTGAACACAAGTATGACGAGCGAGTTCACGGCTTTGCCTACAGGTTGGACGACACCGAGCGGCGGTGGCCTGAACCTGATCACCCGCACTGAAGTCGACGCCTTGGGCCGTACCACGAAATCCACCGATCCCAACGGTAACGCCACTTACACCGTCTACAACGACGCGAATCATGAAATTCGGGTCTATGCCGGCTGGAATTCGACGACCCATCTTCCGACCGGCCCGACCCTGGTGATTCGCGAAGACCGGGCCAGGAGCTATACCGAGACGTTCACGATGGTGGCGACGCCGGCCCTCGACGGCAGCGGTCGGCCGACCGGCACCGAGGCGATTGGCTCATTGCGAAGTTTGACTCGCGAGTTCACCAGTGTCGGGGGCCAGGTACTCCAGGCCGACGCCTACAATAACGTCGCGGGCCTGACCTATTCGGCGAGCACGTCGTTTGGCACAGAAGGGGTCAACTTCAATCGCACCCTCTACAGCTACGACACGCGGGGACGTCTCAAATTGGTGACGACCCCCAACGGCACGATCACCAAGGCTGTCTACGATGGGCTGGGCCGGACCATCGAGGTCTGGGTCGGAACCAGCAGCGTGAATCTGGTCAAAGTCAGTGCTCAGGAATACGACAACGGCGGCATCGGCGACAGCAATCTGACCAGGAAGACGCTCTATCCCGGCGGGGGAGCCAGTGCCAGGGTCACCGACTACTTCTACGACTGGCGCGACCGACTCGTCGCGACCAAGGATGGTGTGCAAGTCAGCGAAGGGACCGACGTCAATCGGCCAATCACCTATCTCGTTTACAACAACCTTGGCCAGGTCACGTCCCGCGAATGGTTCGACGGCGACGGCGTAACGGTTACCGACTCCAATAACGACGGCGTGCCCGATCAGCCCAGCGCTTCCTTGCGACGGGCCAAGTCGACCTTTGAGTACGACGATCAAGGGCGGCTCTTCGCCACCCATGTTTTCAGCGTCAACCAGAGCACCGGTTCCGTCTCGTCGGATAGCCTGACCACCGCGTTCTGGTACGACCACCGGGGCAACGTCATCAAGCAGGCATCTCCTGGCGGTCTCGTACAGAAGGTCGCGTACGATGGCGTGGGACGTCCGGTCACGATCTCCACGACCAATGGAGGAGGGGATTCGTCCTGGGCCGATGCCGGGACCGTCACGGGCGACGCCGTGCTGGAGCAGGTGGAATACCAGTACGATGCCAACAGCAACATCCTCCTGACAACCGTCCGCCAGCGGTTCCACGATGAGACGGCCACGGGAGCGCTGGGGACCCCGTCCTCCGGCACGAAGGCCCGCGTCTCTTATGTCGCCAGCTACTTCGACGCCCTCGACCGCACGACGGCTGTCGTCAACCTTGGCACCAACAACGGGTCAGCCTACACCTGGACCTCGACGATTCCCGCTCGATCGGACACGGCGTTGGTGACCAGCTACGGCTACGACGACGCCGGCCGGCTCCAAACCGTCACCGATCCTCGAGGCATCGTCAGCAAGCGGTTCTACGACGCGCGGGGACGGACGACCAAGACGATCGAAGCCTATACCAACGGAATCCCCACGGACACCACCAACAAGACCGTCGAGTATACCTACGACGGCAATGGCAACCTCCTCACTCTGAAAGTGGTCTTGCCGGGCGGCGGACAACAAACGACGGAGTATGTCTACGGCGTTGATACGGCCGCTGGCAGTGCCCTCTTCAGCAATGACCTGGCGCGGGAGGTTCACCATCCCGACAAGACCACCGGCGCAGCCAGCGGAACCGAGGCTGAGGTCTACACCTACAACGCCTTGGGGCAGGTCAAGACGGCGACCGACCGCAACGGCACCGTGCACACGTACACCTACGACGTGCTGGGCCGACAAATCTCCGACGCAATCACGACCCCGGGAAGCGGCATCGATCAAAGCGTCTTGCGCATCGAGACGACTTACGACGTCGCCGGGCGACCTGTCCTCTTGACGAGCTACAACGCAGCCAGCGGCGGCAACGTGGTCAATCAGGTGCAGCGCGTCTACAACGGCCTGGGCCAACTCATCACCGAGTACCAGGCGCACGGCGGAGCAGTGAACCCCCTCACCTCGCCGAAGGTTCAGTACGCCTACAGCGAAATGAGCGGCAGCGCCAATCACAGTCGGCTGGTCAGCATGACCTATCCCAACGGCCGAGTCCTCCATTACGTCTATGCCGGCGGCGTCGACAGCGACATCAGCCGGCTGAGCTACCTCGCCGACGACAACGGCTCCGAAGGTATTGGCACGCACCTCGAAGAGTACAGCTACCTGGGCTTGGGGACGATCGTCAGCCGGTCACGTCCGGAGCCGGGGGTCGCCCTCTCCTACGTCAAGCGAACCGGCGAATCGAACGGAGACGGGGGCGACCAGTATACGGGCCTGGACCGCTTCGGCCGGATCATCGATCAGCGCTGGCTCAATCCGGCCACCGGCACGGCCACCGATCGCTTCCAGTACGGCTACGATCGCAACGGGAACCGGCTGTACCGGAGCAACTTGCTCGACGCGGCGATGGACGAGCTTTACCACGCCAGCGGTTCCGGTAACGGCTACGACTCGCTCAACCAACTGACCGGGTTCGTCCGTGGTGCGCTGTCGGCGTCTTCGCCTGGTGGTACCCTCGATACGGTCTCCAGTCCGTCGCGGAGCCAGGCATGGGACTTCGACGCGTTGGGCAACTGGGAGAACGTCTCGACCAACGGAACGTCCCAGACCCGGAACCACAACGCCCAGAACCAGGTGACCGGGGTTGGCGCTTCGACGCTGACCTACGACGCCAACGGAAACATGACGACCGATGAGACGGGGCGGAAGTTCGTCTACGACGGCTGGAACCGCCTCATGGCGGTCAAGGATTCCAGCAACAACCTCCTGGTCGACTACACCTACGATGCCCTCGGTCGCCGGATCACCGGAGACAATGGCACGGAGGTGCATCTCTATTACTCGGCCCAGTGGCAGATGCTTGAGGAACGAATCAGTGGGATTGCTGTGGCTCAGAACGTTTGGAGTCCGCTCTACGTCGATGCCTTGGTATTGCGGGATCGGGATGCGGGCGGCCTCGATGGAATCCTGGAAGAACAGTTCTACGTCCAGCAGGATGCCAACTGGAACGTGACGGCGATTACGAATAAGGCTGGAGTGGTGGCCGAGCGGTATATCTATGATCCGTACGGTCAGGTGAGTGTTCTAGCCGCGAATTGGAGTTCGCTGGGTTCGAGTGCGTACGGCTGGGTTTACCTACATCAAGGTGGACGTTACGATAGAGTGAGTAAGTTGTTCGGTTTCCGGCATCGTGACTATTCTCCGACCCTTGGGCGATGGGCAAGTCAGGACCCATTAGGAATTCTTGCCGGTGACCAAAACCTCTACCGGTACGTGAGCAACAGACCAGGCAATATTGTCGACCCACTGGGGCTGATTGGCATTCCGATTTATATTTATGTTGACCCATCGAAAATGCCAAGCGACTTCGATCCAGCTGGCGTCAAAGATAGCATTAATCAAATTCTGGAAGATTTGCCATTTGATTTTGACATCATACCGACCTCGGTGTCACCACCTTCCGGGATCAAGTATTCACGGCCACCTGTTGGAGAGCACGGCCCCACCGGCCCCGACGGAATTTCTGGCATTGACGGGCGCCTCAACTTTATTAATCCCAGGCGGCCCGGTTTTGTTGGATCGTGCTTCGCGGGCACGGCGGACATCACAATCAATTCAACCACAATTAATTCATACAAACCCAAAAAGAAACCTAAAAACAGGAACACTCAGTATGCAAATATTATTGTTCATGAACTATTTTATCATGGGGTTATGGGCAATTATCATGTCCCGGGATTGCCTTTTGAAAAGACTCCTCTTGGAAAGAGTGAAGCAAACATTCATGTTCCGATCAAGTTGACTGACGGAGAAAAATGCCGAATTCGTCGGGCATTTGGGTTGTCAGCCGACGATTGATCGTGAGCAATTTGGCTTCAATATTATCTAATTGGGTGTTGCGAGCTTTAAGAGCCTGAGCTATCCAGAGCGTTACCTCTTCTTTGGATAGCTCAGAGGTAGTGTCAGATTTCTCAGTCCATATGGAAACGCCTTGCTAGATTGAAATTGTTCGCAACCCTTATCCCAGCGAATCTCGGTTTTCGGATTGGCCTTTTTTTTGATATGCTTCTGGTATGACTTTGACGTTTTGCAGAGCGTTCCGGGTAAGAACCTGCCAATCGAGCAGGCTACTGCTCTCTAATTCAGCAGTTGTGGAAAACATTCGCCTATCTATTGATTTTCGGGGAAGCCGATTTTCGTGTTTACGCACTTGACCGATTGCAAGTCGTACGAGACTAAGACATGCCAACTCGCGTTACTATCCCAAAACCGGACTCTTGGACCTATCGGCTTAAAATCAGCTTGAGAAGGCTTATCGGAATTGTGATTGTCTGCTCTCTGATGTTTACTTATGCAGGAAGCTACTATCGCCTTTCACGCAGGGGAATGCACCAAGCCCAGGAGTTTGGACTTCCCGGATTTCTATATGTCCCATTCGAGGATGCTGCTGCATCCGAGAACCTGACGTGGCACTACACACTGGCGACATTCTACGCTCCAATTAATTGGATCGACAGAGCGGTCTTCGGTGCACCGAGCCCCTGGATCTCCATTACGTGGCGTCTAAGTGGCTAATAGGGCACGCAAAGGGGTGAGGTGGACCCCATTGTCTAGAGCGTGTTATGAACTCCACACGAATAGCGGAGCGGCCTTCTGGAGCATGAGCAGGCTGAATGCGACGTAGTGCAACCCGACGAGTGTCTCGGCGAGACGCTCGTAGTCCTTCGCCAAGCGGCGGAATCGCGCCGCCCAGCCGAACGACCGTTCGACGACCCACCGTCGCGGCAGCAGGACGAAGCCCCGCTTCGCCTCGGCCAATTTGACGACTTCCAGCCGGATCCCGTGTTCGGCCGCCGCAGCCGCAGGCTCCTCACCAGTGTAACCTTGATCGACGTACGCCAATTCGACCGACTCTCCCGTCGCCTCCTGGATCGCCTCGGCCAGCCGGCCGACTTGGGCCCGGTCTTGCTCATTGGCCGCGGTGACATGCAAAGCCAGCAGATTCCCCAGCGTATCAACGGCGGCATGGACCTTCGAGCCTTTGCGCCGCTTATAACCGTCGTAGCCGGCGCGGTGGCCGCTCTCGGGAGTGGACTGAATCGTCCGGCTGTCGAGGACGGCGCCGGTCGGTTCGGGGCCTCGACCGTCGGCGAATCGGAGCACGGCGCGAAGGTCGTGGACGATCGCCTCGAAGCAACCGGCGGCGAGCCAGCGGCGGGTCTGTTGGTAGACCATCTGCCAAGGGGGAAAGTCGTTGGGCAAGTATCGCCATGGGGCGCCGCTGCAGACTAGCCATCGCAGGGCGTCGAAGACGTCGCGGAGGTTGTGGACGCGCTGACCGGCCTCTTCAGGCAGTAGGCAGAGGTAGGGAAGGACGAACTCCCATTCGGCGTCGCTGACATCGCTGGGATAGGGCTTGTGAGTGATCATACCCTAAACTACGATCGCCAGTGGACTACAGTTCATAACACGCTCTAGGCCAAAAAAAGCCGATCCTTGAGCTACTCCCCCATCAGGCCATCGTGGCCCTGATGCCACGGTAAACCGTTCCTGGAGTCTGATACCCCAGCGATTCGTGAAGCCGGTCCTCGTTATAGAAGCCAAAGTACAGCTTTAGGCCTCGCGGCAACTCCGGCACCGACTCGCATCCTTGAATTTAAATTTCCTCGCAATTCATGGTCCTCCAGAGCCGCTCGACGAACACGTTATCCAACGCCCTCCCTCGGCCGACCATGCCTACCTCCACACTGGCCGCCTCCAGTCGCCCGGTGAACGCTTCCAATGTGAACTGCGCCCCCTGATCCGTGTTGAACACCTTGAGTAAGAGCTCGGCCTGGCGGGCTCCCAAAGACCTCTTCCGCTCCGGTGACGAGTTGCTTCTTCCAGCCGTGGATCAGCATGGGATAGACGCCGTACTGGCCGGCCAACGAGTTGATCGTGCGGTCCCCCTTGAGGACCGCCAAGGCGACCAGGGCCTTGAACGCCGCTGTATGGATTTTCCGCTTACCCGCCATCGATTCCCCTCCACCGGGCCACCAGAGTCGCTTAACAGGTGGTCCGAATTTCGGGGTCCACTATTTGAGAGCGGGCCCCGGACGGCGGGCCTGACGATGGTCTACAAGCTGATGGAGAGTGTATCAAAAGAGTTGGCGATCGTTGAATGGAGCAGGGCTGTTGAGGGAGATGATCTCCGGAGTCACCTTCGTGGACGGAGTGATTTCTCGGCTTTGGCAGCCACAAACGGGTTAAAGAAGGGTGTGTAAAGCCGAGCTGCGCGACCGGTGAGGCGTGGTCGCCGCAACTGGTGCCTTCCCCAAAATCCTGGAGATGGGTACAAACGATTCTGCCCAAATTGGGACGGTTGGGGTCCATCCGCACGAAAATCGTTGCCACCGAAATCGATTTTCCGGATCGCGGCAACGTCACGCAAAGACGAAGTTCAACGCATTGCCATCTGAAAACGCACTCAGGACGCCGATGATTGATAAGAAAACTGCGATCGCCTCCCGCCGACGGTCCGGAACCAGTCTCCTCATTGGCGTCGCTGCAGTTCTGCTCGTGTTCGTGGTCAGCGGGACCGTCTCGTACCTCAACACCCGCACCCTCGACCGGGACGCCAGGCAGGTCACCCACACTCACGAGGTCCTATCGGCCCTGGGCGAACTGCTGTCGCTCATGAAGGACGCCGAGACCGGGCAGCGGGGTTACTTGCTCACCGGCGATGACCGGTATCTCGAACCCTATTCCTCGGCCCTCGCCCGGATCGACCAACGGATGGGCAAGTTCGAAGGCCTGATCCGCGATGACTCGGACCACCGGACCCACCTCCCCGCGCTGAAGGCCAACATCAACACCAAGCTGGAGGAGCTTGCCGAGACGGTCGAACTCCGCCGGACCCAGGGGTTCGAGGCCGCCCGGGCCACGATGATGTCCGACCGCGGGAAAGCCGCGATGGACGCGCTCAGGACCTTGATTCAGTCCATGCAGGAGGATGAACGCATCCAGCGGGCCCTACGGATCGCCGAGATGGACAACGCCTACCGCGTGGCCATCGGCAGCGGGATCCTGACCGGAGTTCTCGGGGCCCTCCTTTCGGTCGCCGTCGGCTCTCTCTTACGGCAGGCCATGCTCACGCGACAACGGCAGGACTGGCTCCAGTCGGGGCAGATCGGGCTCGCCAAGGCGATGGCCGGAGAACAGCGCCTCGAGCAGCTCGGTGAAAGCGTTCTGAAGTTCCTGGCGGATTATCTCGATGCTCATGCCGGAGTCTTCTTCGCCAAAAACGGCAGCGGCTTTCGCCGGGTCGCCACCTACGGCGTGCCCGCCTTGGACGGAACGCCGGCAGGATTTGAGCCGGGCGACGGTCTCCTCGGGCAAGCGGTCAAGGACGGACGGGCCATTCTCGTCCGCGACGTGCCCGACGGATACCTGACCTTCGGCTCAGCGCTCGGTCATGGGAAGCCTCGGCACCTCGTCATCGCCCCCGTGGCCGCCGACGATGCGGTGAAAGGGGTCCTCGAGCTCGGCTTCGTCCACTCGCTCGATGGGCGCATGATCACGCTCCTCGACACGGTTTCCTCGCTCGTCGGCGTCGCCGTCAAGTCGGCCAACTACCGCACCCACCTGCAAAACCTCCTCGAGGAAACGCAACGGCAGGCCGAGGAATTGCAGGCCCAGGGGGAGGAGCTCCGCGTCTCGAACGAGGAACTCGAGGAGCAGGGGCGGGCGCTCAAGGAGTCACAGGTTCGCCTCGAGCACCAGCAAGCCGAGCTCGAACAGTCCAACGTGCAGCTCGAGGAGCAGACCGCGATCCTGGAAACTCAGCGGGACGACCTCCTGCAAACCAAGGAAGCCTTGCAGCTCCAGGCGCGCGGGCTGGAACAGGCGAGCCGGTACAAGTCCGACTTCCTGGCCAACATGTCGCACGAGCTTCGTACCCCCCTCAATTCCTCGCTTATCCTGGCCAAGCTCCTTGCCGACAACCCGCAAGGGAACCTGTCGGAAGAGCAGGTGAAGTACGCCCAGACCATCCGGTCGGCCGGCAATGATCTCCTCGTCCTGATCAATGACATCCTCGACCTCTCGAAGATCGAGGCGGGGCGCATGGAGGTTCGGCCGGAACCGGTTTCATTGGCGCAGCTCGTGGACGATCTCCGCCGGACCTTCGAGCCGGTCGCCGCCCAGAAGGGGCTCGCATTCCACACCCTGGTGTCCCCGGCGTGCCCGGAGACGATCAACACCGACTGCCAACGGCTCGAGCAGGTTCTCAAGAACATCCTCTCGAACGCCTTGAAATTCACCGAGCAAGGCGAGGTGAAACTCAACGTGAGTCGCGCAGCGGACGGCCGGATCTCTTTCGCCGTGACGGACACCGGCATCGGCATCCCCGAACACCAGCACCAAGTGGTGTTCGAGGCCTTCCGCCAGGCGGACGGCACGACGAACCGCAAGTATGGGGGGACCGGCCTCGGTCTTTCCATCTCCCGCGAGCTGACCCGGCTGCTCGGCGGCGACATCCGCTTGGCGACCGAGTCGGGCCGCGGAAGCACGTTCAACGTGACGATCCCCGAGTTGTACAGCCCCGCCCTCGTACGCCCGCGCGACATCTCCACAACAGTCTCGGCCGCGCAGGTGGCCGCCGAAGATCGAGGCGCCTCCTTGCCGGCCATTCCCCCTGTCTTCCCTCGCGAACGAGCCAACAGGCTCTCGGCACCGTCACGGGCCCGGCAAATGGACGATGACCGCGAGCGGCTGGCCGGCGGCCGGCGGATCATCTTGGCCGTCGAGGATGACGAGTCGTTCGCCCGCATCCTCTATGACCTCGCGCACGAGCTCGACTTCCAGTGCCTGATCGCCACGACGGCCGAAGAGGCGCTTGCGGTGGCGGTGCAATACCTGCCGAATGCCGTGGTGCTCGACGTCGGGCTGCCCGACTATTCGGGGCTCTCGGTCCTGGACCGTCTCAAGCACGACGCACGGACAAGGCACATCCCCGTGCACGTCGTCTCCGCCGGCGACTACGCCCAGACGGCCCTTTCCCTCGGGGCGGTGGGGTACATGCTCAAGCCCGTGAAACGGGAGGAGCTGGTGGAGGCGCTCAAGCAGCTCGAGACCCGGCTTGCCCAGCGGATGCGCAGGGTCCTCGTGGTCGAGGATGATCCGGTCCAGCTCGATAGCATGAGAAGGCTTCTCGACTCGGTCGACGTGGAGACGGTCGGAGCCGGGACCGCCGCCGAATGCCTGGAGCAGCTCAAAGAGGCGACGTTTGACTGCATGGTGCTCGACCTGTCGCTCCCCGACGCGTCGGGCTATTCCCTGCTCGAAACACTCAGCCGCGAGGATGCCTACGCCTTTCCCCCGGTGATCGTCTATACCGGTCGGGATCTCCCGGCCGACGAAGAGCAACGGCTGCGCCGCTACTCGAATTCGATTATCATCAAAGGAGCGAAGTCGCCCGAGCGACTGCTCGACGAGGTGACCCTGTTCCTCCACCAGGTCGTCTCAGAGTTGCCGCCCGAGCAACAGCGGATGCTCGAGAAGGCGAGGAGCCGGGACGCAGCGCTGGAGGACCGCCGCATCCTGGTCGTCGAGGACGACGTGCGCAACGTCTTCGCCCTCACGAGTATCTTCGAGCCCCGGGGAGCGGTCGTGCAAATCGCCAGGAACGGCCGCGAGGCGATCGCGCTCCTCGAAGACTCCCTCGCCGATCACCAACCGAAGATCGACCTGGTGCTCATGGACGTCATGATGCCTGAGATGGATGGGCTGACCGCCACCCGAGAGATCCGGCAGCGGCCCGAATGGAAGAAGCTGCCGATCATCATGCTGACCGCCAAGGCAATGAAGGATGACCAGGCGCGCTGCCTCGAGGCGGGTGCCACCGACTACATGGCCAAGCCCCTCGACGTCGAGAAGCTCCTCTCGCTCGTCCGCGTGTGGATGCCCAGGTGAAGAGGAGCCGGACCATGCCCGACAAGACCGAGGACATCGAGCTCAAGCTCCTGCTTGAGGCCATCTTCCGGAAGTACCACTACGACTTCCGGGGGTACTCCATGGCGTCCATCAAGCGGCGGCTCACGCAGGCCAAGGAGCAGTTCGACTGCCGCACGTTCTCCCAACTCCAGGACCGGACGCTCCACGACCCCAACGTCCTGCCGGCGCTGCTCTCCTACCTCACCGTGCAGGTGAGCGAACTCTTCCGAGATCCCGCCTATTTCCGTGTGATTCGGGAGCAGGTGGTCCCCCACTTGCAGACCTATCCCTCGCTCAAGGTCTGGGTGGCGGGGTGCGGCGCAGGCGAGGAAGTTCTCTCGCTGGCGATCTTGTTCCGGGAGGAAGGGCTTGAAAGCCGGACGCTCTTCTACGGCACCGACATCAATCCCGCGGCGCTCAAGAAAGCCGAGACCGCGATGTACGAACTGGACCGAATCCCCTTATTCACCGAGAATCACCGGCGGTCGGGCGGCAAGTCGTCGCTGTCGGACTACTACACAGCGGCTTACGGGTCGGCCATCTTCGATAAGAGCCTCCGTCAGCGCATCGTCTACTCCGACCACAGCCTGGTCACCGACGCCGTGTTTGCCGAAGTGCAGCTCGTCTCCTGCCGGAACGTGCTCATCTACTTCGAACGAGAACTTCAGGATCGTGCCATCGGCCTGTTCGTCGATTCCCTCCCCAGGAAAGGGTTCCTCGGGCTGGGGGCCAAGGAGAACCTCCGATTCTCCCGGCATGCCGACGCCTTCACGGACTTCGCACGCGACGAGCGTCTCTATCAAAAACGAGGGACCCTATGAACGGTCCTCCTCGCATTGAAGCGGTCGTCGTCGGAGCGTCGGCCGGGGCCGTCGACGCCCTCTCCGCCATCCTCCCCACGTTGCCGCCCGATTACCCGTTGCCGCTGCTGGTGGTGGTCCACCTCCCGGCGGACAAGAAGAGCATCATGACCGATCTCTTCCGGGCGAAGTGCCTGCTGGACGTGCACGAAGCCGAGGAGAAGGAGCCGATCCGAGGGGCCACGGCCTACTTTGCCCCGCCCGACTACCACCTGCTCGTCGAACCGGACCGACGGCTCTCGCTCTCGAGCGAGGAGCCCGTCCACTACTGCCGGCCATCCATCGACGTGCTGTTCGAGACCGCCGTCGACGCCTACGGCGCAGCCCTCTTGGGCATCATCCTGACAGGCGCAAACGACGACGGAGCCCGGGGACTTCGGGCGATTCACGAGGCGGGCGGAACCGCCCTGGTCCAGCGGCCTCAACTCGCCTACGCCTCGACGATGCCGCAGGCCGCCCTCGACGCCTGCCCCCAGGCGCGCGCCTTGAGCCTGGAGGAGATCGCCATCTACCTGCAAGAGGTTATCAACCCCGCATGAACGCAATGCCGGCCGACCCCGTTTACTTCCTGCTCGTTGATGACCTCGAGGACAATCTCCTGGCACTCGATGGAGTGCTGCGCAGCGATGACGTGGTGCTGCTCAAGGCCCGTTCCGGGCCTGAGGCGCTCGAATTGCTCCTCAAGCACGAAGTGGCGCTTGCATTCGTCGACGTCCAGATGCCCGAGATGGACGGCTTCGAGCTGGCTGAACTGATGCGAGGGATGGAGCGGACTCGACGGGTGCCGATCATCTTCCTCACCGCGGGCAGCGCCGACTGGCAGCGCCGGTTCCGCGGGTACGAGGCGGGGGCCGTCGACTTCCTGCACAAGCCCCTTGAGCCTCACGTCCTGAGAAGCAAGGCGGACGTCTTCTTCGAGCTCTATCGCCAGCGACGCGAGGTCGCCCGCCAGAGAGACGAACTCAAGGCCGCGACCGAGGAGAACCTGAAACTCTTGAACGAGAGCCGGCGCTATGCCAAGGCACTCGAGGAGGCCGACCAGCGCAAGGATGAGTTCCTCGCCATGCTGGCCCACGAGCTCCGCAACCCGCTCGCCGCCATCGGCAACGCCGTGCAGGTCTCGAAGAAGACGACGAGCCAGGAACACCAGGCATGGGCGACCCAGGTCATCGTGGGACAGGTCAAGAACCTCTCCCGGCTCATCGATGACCTCATGGACATTTCCCGGATTACGCGCGGGAAGATCCAGCTCAAGAAGCGGGTGCTCGACGTCCAGCCGGTCATCGAACATGCCGTCCACTCCGTCGCTTCACTCGTTCGGGCCCGAGAACACGAACTCTCGGTCGAGTACGGTCACGGAGAGGCACAAGTGGAAGTGGATCCGACCCGGCTGGAGCAGGTCGTGGCGAATCTCCTCAACAACGCCGCCAAATACTCCGAAAACAAGGCCGCCATCCGGCTCTCCACCACGGCGGTGGCGGGCGAATTACTGATCACCGTCAAGGACAACGGCGTCGGCATCCCCCCCGAACAGCTCGCGAGCATGTTCGATCTCTTCGTCCAAGGCGAGCACTCCATGGCCCGCTCCGAGGGGGGCCTGGGCATCGGGCTCACGCTGGTCCGCCGCCTCGTCGAAATGCATGGAGGCAGCATCATGGCCGAGAGCAAGGGACACGGCCACGGAAGCACGTTCACCGTCCGCCTTCCCGTGGCGAAGGATGTTCCCAGCGAAGTCAGCGTGGAAGCTCCAGGCCAAGCCGTGGTGGCATCCAAGCGCCGAATCCTCGTCGTCGACGACCACGCAGACACAGTCCTTGGGCTCAGTCGCCTCCTGATCCTCTTGGGACACGAGGTGCAGACCGCCCACGATGGCAAGGAAGCGCTAGCCGTCGTGGACCGCTTCCTCCCTGACCTCATCCTGATGGACATCGGCCTCCCGGATCTCGACGGCTACCAGGTGGCCGCCAAACTCCGCGAACGGGACTGCTGCAAGGAAACGGTCATCGTCGCCGTCTCCGGATACGGCCAGGAAGAGGACCGCAGACGCTCACGCGAGGCCGGTTTTGACCATCACCTCATCAAGCCCCTCGATCACGACGCCTTGCTGATGATCCTCTCCGCTTGAAACACACTCGAGCGATCTTGGAGGCGACGCCCAAAAGAGGAAACTCGACCACGAATGACACAAATAACACGAATAAAGAAAAACCAACAAAACAAAATCAACAACAATGCTTTATGATTTCCATTCGTGTTATTCGTGTCATTCGTGGTTCAAATCCGGGGCCATGAGTGAATAGCCCGCCCGTGATCCCAGGCGAAGCGAAAAAACCGAAGAGGCCCATCGCAATTCGATGGGCCCCCGCGATCATGAATAACCTCGTGCCTCACAAGGCGTCGGCGCTGATGATCTCGCCCGCGTTGATCGAGTTGAGACCAATCCACACCTGGGAGTTGATCGAACCCTTGATGAACCGCACCGAGCCATCGCCCAGCAGCGAATTTACGCCGCCGGCGTGACGGCTCCGCGCACCGGCATACGCATCGTTGTCGCCGCCACTCGGATTGCAGGGGAGTTGCTGCACGGGTTCGCTGAAGCAAAACAGGCCAGCAGATCCGTGTGCATAGTCACCGTCGGGGCTGAGTCCCAGGGTGTCCTTGACGGAATTGGGGGTGAGTCGCGACATGAAACTGGAGCCGCCCGCGACGCACGACCACATCGCGCCTCGGATGTCGTAGGTCGAGCCCTGGAGGACTTCGCTGGCGAACACCGTGTTGCTGGTCCCGTCCGCGATCGAAGCCAGGGTGGTATTTCCGTCGTGACCAAAGGCCGACCGCAAATACCTCGTCATCAGGCTGGAAGCGAATCCCCCTCCCCAATTGGTATTGCCCCAACTCGCGGCATAATTCCCTTTGGTGAGGATAACCCCCTTCACTTGCGCGATGCCGGCGGCCGGGTTGACCTCAAACGTGGTCTGACGGTCGCTCGGGCACTGGAACGACGAAATCTTGGTGGCCGTTACGGTGGAATTGGCAATCCACCCATCAAATGCCCCGCCTGCCCAACCTTCCGCACCCAAGCTGAAGTTAAACGAATTCGCCAGGTTCCCCTGTTCGATCTGGGGCAGCATCAAGGTGAACCAGGTCGTGTTCTGGGCCTTGGCGAAGACCGTCGGAAACGCCTTGTCCGACCTCGGCGCCCAAATCCGGCCCGGGGGGAGCGTGTTGTGGGTGGAGATGTAGTTGTGCATCGCCAAGCCGAGTTGCTTCAGGTTGTTGACGCACTGAGACCGACGCGCCGCTTCGCGTGCCGCCTGGACGGCGGGGAGGAGCAGGGCAATCAAGACGGCAATGATTGCGATAACCACCAGCAGTTCGATGAGAGTGAAGGCAGAACGTTGCGACCGACTCATGAACCTCTCCTTGCTCTAAACATCGAGCAAAAGGGAAACGGGCGTTGGACCAGCGCAGGGACCGACCCAACCAATTATGAGATTAAAAACAGGAGCAGGGAGATGTGTGGCAGATGCCAACCCTAAGGGTAATCCACTGTGATTGTGGTGGAAACCCCCTTTTCCACTAATCGTTGATTTAAAGGAACAAGATTTCGCGTAACAGAACAAGCATAAGCCCTACAGTCCCCCTAGCCACGGCCCCGCGCGAGGAGCGGTACACGACCCCGTAACCTGAGTTTTTAATCAGCGACAGGGAGGAAGGCCAAGGCCTGCGATAACTTCAACGAGTTCAGCGTGGAGCAAAGGCAAACGAGGAAGGAGCCCCCGGAGTATTTGGAACAAATAGGCGTCTTTCCTATTGACGTTCAGCGGCATCGCCCCGTTGAGCGCCTCCGTTTCGAAGCGTTCTTCACGGTCGGCCGGGTCAAGAACGCTTACGATCGATGTCCCCGAGTTTCGTGTCTGTCTCGGAAGGCCAGGCTTCACTGGGAAATGAAGGGCGTTGGAGTGCCACGAGTTCCGTAATCGGAACCCGTGCACCCCAGGCCAGGGCCAAGGCATTCCCGCATGAGTTCCGAGTACGGAACCGCATAGCACCCGGAAGATCATCAAGCACTCCGGTGCGATTCGCCTTCGGGGACAGACTCTCAGTTCAGTTCTCGCTCGATCTCGCGAGCGGCCTGCTCTCCGGCGCGGAGGGCACCCTCAAGGTAACCGACCCAATCTTTGGCAAGGTCGGAGGACGCCCACCAGACGCGTCCGAAGCGGGGCATGTTCTCGCCACCGAGCGCGGGCCCTAACGGCTTCCAGAAGCCTGGGCTGAAGTGGCATCCATGACCGGCGCGGATGAATGGTTGGGCGGGCCAGTTCATCTCGAAATAATCGATCGGCTCCAGCGACGGCTCTCCGTAGACGTCCGACCACAGGCCGAGGACGGCCGCTTTCCGACGTTCGGGCGTCAGGCGACTCCATTCCGTCGCCTGCCTGGCGGAGATGAAGCCCAGAAGCACCCCGGGGGTCCCCGCTCGCGGCGTGTTATCGAACGTAAACGCCTGCGGCCCCTGGAAGGAGATACCGTTCCCTGACCAGGCACGCTCCCGCCAGAAGGGGCGGTCGTAGACGGCCTGGACCTTGACGGTCATCCCGGCTTGCAGGCCATCGAAGGCGCGGTAGAGATCCGAAGGTAAGAGCGGGTCGAAGCGGACCGTGTTGGTCAGTTGCGGAGGGAGGCAGATCAGCGTGGCCCGGGCGCGAAACGTGCCCTGGTTCGTGACCACGGAGACGGAACGTTCGTCCTGCCGAATGGACTGCGCCACCTGGCCGAGGCTGACATCCTGCCCAAGCTCCTGGGACATCCGTTCAGCCAGGAGCCCAGTCCCGCCGTCGATGCGGTTGGCCTGGGGACCGCCCAGGGCCCAGCCCGGTACGCCGTGGCTGGTCTTGATGAACCAGAGCATCTGGAGGAGCGAGATTTCGTCGGGTTCGGTCGAGAAGGCTTGGTTGGTCATGAAGTTGATGAATTGCCGCGCAGGCCTGGTCTTGATCCGACCATCGAGCCACGACGCGAACGTGATCCCATCCCATTCCTCGGCCCTGGGATGGAGCCAAGGCGTGACTGCCGACACGCTCTTGTTGAGGCGGGTCAATTCTTCGATCGTGGTCTCAATCTCAGTCCGAACGGCGGGAGGCTGGCCCATCTCGTCAACGAGACACTGGCCGGGAGAAGTTCGATAGCGTGCAGTGCGTCCCTCGAAGCTGAGGAACCAGTCTCCCTCATTCCACGAGGCGTAGGTCTCCAGGCCCAATTCATGGGCGACTTCCTGGACACGCGTCTGGTCCGGCACAATGTACTGGCCCCCCAGCTCGACGCGGCGGCCATCGTGGATCACGCGGTCACGTGTCCTCCCGCCCACCTGGTCATTCGCCTCGAGGACGGCCACCTTGCGGCCTCGCGAGCGCAGCAATCGCGCGGCCGCCAACCCCGCATACCCCGCGCCGAGGATCAATACATCCAGGATCTCACCATCCTGGACGCGGCTCGAGGGGTCGGAGAGCGTCGCCTCCGCCGTGGCGAGCCTCTCGGGCAAGCCGACCTCACCCACCGCTCCAGCACCCTCGAGGAAAGCCCGACGAATCGGCGCATTCATGTTCTTTGAGATCCTTAATCAAGATCGTGCCCGCTCGCGGTCGCCGCGCAAATCGGAGAGTGGACCACAGTCAGAACAGGCTACCACTGGACGTCGGGATCCGCAATCGAATCCATTGCCATTACGGCAATGCCATATTTTCCCCATGTGATTCAAGACTCAGAAGTCTGGATCGATCGCCTTCGGAATTGCGTCTATGGCCATCTTGTCGTGGCGTTGCCCATGTGCACGCAGGCCCGCCAGGGGCATGGCTGCCTTGGCCAACCCCGGAGGAACGGAACGGCCTTGTAGGCCATTATGGCCTGATTCCCAACGGGTCGAAGGCGGGAGATCCGGCTGGTTCCTCTCCTTATCCCCCCCTGGGACCGGGCGCCCCGCCCGCTCTTCAATTGAATGACTCCAAATTTGCTTGAATTTAAATTAGCAAAATAGCGGGCGGGTCGCCCAATGGCACTTACTTTCGCCAATCCTGCAATAAGGGGCACCTCTGGCACGTTTTTTGCGCCATGAACTCCTATTTTTTGGGAGTACCTCGCATGAACCATGACCAGGAATCACCCGCTGTCGTCGATTTGGGTGAGGCGGTTCGGATGTTCCATCGCTTGGTCCCACCGGATGTCCTGCATGCTCAGAAACCGCCCACGCTCTCGACCGTGTTCACGCCTTGGGTCGTTGTCTGGCTGATGATCTATCAACGGTTGACCTGCAATGCAACGATGGCCACCGCTGTGGGAGAGTTGGCTCGATTAAGTGCAGATGTGCTCCCTGATAACAAGCGGGCCCGTGAGAAATCGTTCTCGGCCAACACGGGTGGGTTTTCGCGAGCGCGAGATCGGCTGCCCGTGGAGATGGCTCAACGGGCGGCTGACGAGGTTTCTGCAGCCTTAATCGCCAAGTCTCCGCCATCGGTGAAAGGGCGTAACGCGTTTCTTGTGGACGGTTCCACGCTCTCTTTGGCACCCACTGACGCCTTGCGCAAAACGTATCCGCCGGCCCGCAATCAACACGGAGAATCGCACTGGCCGATCCTCCACTTGGTAGCGGCCCACGAGTTATCCAGCGGTGTGACCGTGCGTCCGGAAGTGGGGGCAATGTATGGCCCGGCCGCGATTGGCGAAGTCCCATTGTCGGCCGGTTTGATGCCGCGACTTCCGGTCGGCTCCGTGTTGATCGCCGACCGGAATTTTGGCGTCTTCGCGTTCGCCTGGTTAGCCAACCAGGCGGGCCACGACTTCGTGTTGCGGTTGACTGAGAAGCGATTTCGGTCGATGGTGCGCCAAGGGAAAGCCCAGGGCAAGGACCAGTGGGAACTAACTTGGCAGCCCAACCGCTGGGAACGCAAGTCGAACCCACAATGGCCGGCCGATGCAACGCTGCGTGTGTGGTTGCACGAGGTTCGAATTTCCGAGAAGCTGACGCTGTGGCTTGTGAGTCGGCTCCCTGACGAGGGGTGCGAGCTCGCCGCGATCTATGGCCAGCGGCAAAATATCGAAACCGATCTGCGTGATTTGAAGCGGACGCTTCGCTTGGAAGAGATGCGTGGCCGATCCACGGAGATGGTCGCGAAGGAACTGGCCTCGGCGACAGTGGCCTATAACATGGCGAATCTGATTCGCCGGATGGCTGCGGCTCGGGTCGAGATCGCGCCGCGGCGATTGAGCTTCAACCGGGTATGGTCGTTAGTGAAGGTCTTGCTCTTGGAGTCGCTGGATACCACGGACCCCGCGAAGATCCAAGAGCGGATCGACTTGGTTCTGAGGATGTCTGGCCAGTGTAAGCTCGCGAATCGCCCTGGCCGACACTACCCGCGTGAGGTGATCGCCCGCCGCAGAAAATTCCCACTGCGACCACGCAAACGCGGTCTGAAATCGAGAAAGTAAGTGCCATTGGGCGGGTCGCCCGCGGTCCCAGGGGGGGTGAGTGAGGAAGAGAGAGAGGACAACACATTGTCCGGACCACCCGCCGGGGACGTTTTCACTCGCGTTACAAAGCCGTCGAACCAGGAAGAGCAGGGGGGCCTCACCCCCCCATCGGCATGAACCGCTCGAGGTCTTCTCCCTTGGCGACGACCGTGACGCCATCCTCGGTGACGGTCAGGCCACGGGCGAGGTCGGCCGCGCGGTTCCAGCCGATGTCGAAGCCGGGGGGGACCTTGACGTCCTTGTCGATGATCGCCTTGCGGATCCGGGCGTGGCGGCCGACCTCGACGTTCTCAAACAGGATCGAGTCTTCAATCAAGGCGTAACTGTTGATCCGAACCCCCGGCGAGAGGATGCTCCGATAGACCTGCCCCCCCGAGACGATGGCCCCCTGGCAGACGATCGAGTTGAGCGCAGCGCCTCGGCGGTCGGGGTCGGTGTGGACGAACTTGGGGGGAGGCATCGGCGGCTGGTAGGTGTGGATCGGCCAGTTGCGGTCGTAGAGGTTGAGGATCGGGTCGATCTGGATCAGGTCCATGTTCGTCTGGAAGAAGGCGTCGAGCGTGCCGACGTCACGCCAGTAGGCGGCCTGTTTGCGGTTCTCATCGCGGAACGGATAGGCGAAGACTCGCGAGTCGGCCAGCATGCCCGGGATGATGTCCTTGCCGAAGTCGTGCGAGCTGGCTTCCTTCTTGGCGGCGTCCTGGAAGAGGAGCTCGTACATCACGTCGGTGGCGAAGACGTAGATGCCCATCGAGGCCAGGCTCATGTCGGGGTTCCCGGGCATCCCGGGGGGGTTCTTCGGCTTCTCGAGGAAGCTGAGGACCCGGCCGGCGGAATCGACGTCGATCACTCCGAAGTCGCTGGCCTGGGCACGAGGGACGGGCAAGCAGGCGATCGTCAGGTCGGCGCGACGTTCGCGGTGGAACGCGATCATCTCGGCATAGTTCATCTTGTAGATGTGGTCGCCGGCCAGGATCAGGGTGTCGCGGGGTGCGGCCTTCTCGATCGTGTACACGTTCTGGTAGATCGCGTCGGCCGTTCCCTGATACCACATCTCGGCGATCCGCTGTTGTGGCGGAATCACCTCGATGTATTCGTCGAGCTCGCGGCAGAGAAACTTCCAGCCCTGGTCGATATGCCGGTTCAGGCTGACGGCCTTGTACTGCGTCAGGATGAGAATCTTCCGGACGTCCGAGTTCAGGCAGTTGGACAGCGTGAAGTCGATGATCCGGTAGATCCCGCCGAAGGGTACGGCCGGTTTGGCCCGATCGCGCGTCAGGGGTTCCAGGCGAGTCCCGCGCCCCCCGGCGAGGACGATGGCCAAAACATCACGATGCACCAGACTGCCTCCGTTCCGTAAATCCTCAAGTCAAAGGGGATGCCCCCATTGTGCCCACGGGACTCGGACAAACCAACGGGTTAGTGGAAGAAGCCGCGGGCATCTTCGGTTCTTCGCGCCATTTTGATAGATTCGATCGTGAATCCTACTCGACTCGTTGTCACGATCAGGCTGGAACTCCACGAGGTTCCCGACTGACTGACCAACGACCGTGCGATTGATTCCGCCACTGGCAACTCCTTGGGAGACAACCGTGATCGCCCGCCTTCTCCACCGTTCCTGGCTCCGTGCCACGTTGATCCTCGCCTCTGCGCTTCCCGCCTCGGCCTTGCCGGTCCAGGGCGCGGACCGGATCAAGGACTTGCAGACCAACAACGTCGCGACCACCAAGAAGAAGATCGCTCGCCCCTACCACTTTGGCTCGCAGGGAGCCGGCGACGTCTTCTCGAACCACGGCAGCCACAGCAACCGCCTGATCCCGGTCTATACCTTCGGACGAAAAGGGCGGCTCGACCAGGTTACCGGGTCGAACAGCCTCTACCGCGACCCCGAGAAGCTCAAGGCGCTCTACGGGTTCCTCCCCGAGAATACGGTGAACCCCGAGGCCGAGTACGCCGACCAGAGCGACCTCTACCGGGTCCAGCGTGAGGCCGTGAAGAACGGCGTCAAGCACCTCTTTATCGTCTGGTTCGACGGGTTCGACTGGGAGACGACCCAGGCCGCCGCGATCGCCAAGACAGGCAAGATCTACACTGAGGGGAAGGGGTCGGGCCTGATCTTCCAGGACTATACCGCCGAAGGGTCGGCCCAGTACGGCTATTACGTCACTAGCCCGACCTACGACAAGAACAAGCCGAACCTCGACGCCCAGACCGTCACCATCGGGGCCGACGCCCTCCCGGGGGGCTATGACGCCCTGATCGCCGGACCGAACCCCTGGACGCTCGGCCCGCTCGGCCCGAAGGCTCCCGGCTACTTCAAGGGGCAGTCGGGCCATGAGGCGGACAAAGCCGGCGTGAAGGCCGTCGGCCGCGTCATGCACGCGTACACCGATTCCTCCACCAGCGCCGCCGAATTCGCGACAGGGGTCAAGGCCTACAACAACGGCGTCAACGTCGCCGACGACGGCCGGTTCGTGCCCACCCTCTTCAACCAGCTCCAGGCCGACGGCTGGAAGGTCGGCACCGTGACCAGCGTCCCGTTCCCCCACGCCTCGCCCTCGGCGATGTACGCCCACAACGTCCACCGCGACGACTACCAGGACCTCGCCCGCGAGATGCTCGGCCTGCCCAGCGTGGTCCAGGAGACGAAGAAGGGAGCGCAACTCCCCGGGCTCGACGTGGTGATGGGGACCGGCTTCGACCAGACGATCCCGGAGGTGGGAGTCAAGAAGGCGCAAGGCAAGAACGGCGTCGCGGGGGGGCTCTACATCGCCGACGCCGACAAGGCCGCTGTTGACGTCAAGAACGGCGGCAAGTACGTCGTGGCCCAGCCCGAACCCGGCGTCAGCGGCGGCGAAGCCCTCCGCAAGGCCGCCGCGACCGCGGCCGAGCAGGGAAAGCGCCTCTTCGGCCTCTACGGCACCAAGGAACATAACCACCTGCCGTACCAGACCGCCGACGGAGGCTTTGACCCTTCCCCCAACCTCGGCGGCAAGGCGGAGTCGTACTCCCCGGCCGAACTCAAAGAGCAGCCCACCCTGGCCGACATGACCGAGGCCGCCCTGACCGTCCTGACGGCCAAGCCGGCGCAGCCGTTCGCGCTGTTCGTTGAGGCCGGTGACGTCGACTTCGCCCTGCACAGCAACAACCTCGACAACGCCATCGGCGCGGTCTACAGCGGCGAGGACGCGATCCGGTCGATCATCAAGTGGGTCGAAACCAACAGCAACTGGGACGACTCGCTCATGATCGTCACCGCCGACCACGGGCACTACCTCGTGATCGACGACCTCGAAGCGCTGGCGAAAGCCAAGCCCTGATCGCCTTGCAAATCCAAGGGAACGCCGGCCGCCGAAGAAGGGGATCCCAACGATCGATCCCCTTCTCGGCAAGCCTGAAAACCGTTTCCTGGGACTGCGGACGAGCCGAATCTTCTTGCAATTGGACATAAGAGCAAGACAATTGAATTGCGGGCGGGTGGCCCGCGGTCCCAGGAAAAGCCTTCCCAAGCATTTCCTGGGACCGCGGGCGGCCCGCCCGCTCTTTGATCCAAATCCAATCAAACACAAAATACAGCATAAAAGCAAAGACAGTTGAATTGCGGGCGGGTCGTCCGCGGTCCCAGGGAAAGTCGACCCAGGGAACGACCTTCCAAAAATGACGTTGATCGTTCCGTCACATGACCGTCTGAAAGCCGCCGCAGCCCTTCGGATCACCTTGGAATCAAGGAACGAATAGGCCACTCAGGACAAGAGGATTCTGTGAGTCTCGCCAACATCGAACGCTCGGATGATCCCGCCCCGGCCTCCTTGACGACGCTCGCCCGGGGCGTCCTGGGAGACTTCCAGCGGATTCTGATGCCGCTCATCCTGTTCGAGGTCGCGTTCAAAGGGTTGGTCTATCCCCTCTGGCTGTTCGGATCGGTCTGGCTGCTCCCTGCGATCGTCGCGACGGCCGGCCGAGGAGGGGCCGTCACGAACAAGGACATCGCGACCTTCATGCTGTCCCCACCGGGGCTGTTGGTCGGCCTGATCGCCGGGGTCGCCACGATCTGGCTCTTCCTGTTCGAGCATCTGGGCGTGATGTTCATCGCGGCGATGAGCGGCCAAGGGTTGGCGTTCCGCGTGGGTCGAGTGTCACAGACCCTGGCGGCGGCCGGCTTGCGAATCTTGCGGATCGGCTTCGTCGGCTTGGCCGCCCTGGCTGTGACTACTGCGCCTTTCGCCCTCCTGGCGGCAATCATTTACATTACATTTTTCACATACCATGACATCAATTTTTATCTCTCGGAACGGCCGACTTCCTTCTATGTGGGTTTAGGCATCGGCATCCTCCTGCTCGCCGGAGCCATCGTCATCGGCTTCGCCCTCTGCGTTCGCTGGGTGTTCGCCCTGCCGATCCTGCTCCTGGAAGGGCTCCCCGGCCAGGCAGCGCTTGGAGAAAGCTGGCGGCGGTGCCGGGGAGCCTTCTGGCGAGTCGCCACAATCCTCCTCGGCTGGGAGGCCCTCGGGCTCGGACTGTCCTTGGTTGTGGTCGGAGCGTTCCGCTGGTTCTCGGCCATGGCCCTGGACGCCGCCGGCTATCATGTCTCGGTCGTGATTCCCCTCGTGATCATCCTGCTGGCCGGTCATGGACTGCTCCTGGCTGCGCTCTCCTTCCTGATGGTCTCCGTCCACAGCCTGCTGATCCTGCGACTCTACACCGAACGGGGCGGGACCGTCCGGTTCGCCTTGAAGGACGAGCCGGTGCGGGACAGGGAGCGAGATCCGGCCCTCCACGAAGGCCACAAGCCCCGGATCCTCCGGCTCTGGATGGTCCTCAGCGCGGCGTTCGTCGGCTTCGTCGCCGTCGTCGCGTTCGGGTCCACCGCGCAGACCGACGCCGGCCAGCGTGTGGAAATCACCGCCCACCGGGGCGATGCCCGCCACCACCCTGAGAATACCCTCAGCGCCATCCGAGGCGCGATCGAGGCCGGGGCCGACTACGCCGAGATCGACGTCCACGAGACGGCCGACGGCGCGATCGTCCTCCTCCACGACGACGACCTGATGCGGATGGCGGGCGACCCCCGCAAGGTCTGGGATCTCACCCTCGCCGAGATCCGCCAGGTGGATGTCGGCCGACGCTTCAGCCCCGCCCACGTCGGCGAACGAGTCCCGACCCTCGAAGAGGCGATCAGGCTGGCACGGGGCAAGATCAAGCTGAACATCGAGCTCAAATTCCGAGGCAGGAACCGCCGGCTCGCCGGCGCGGTCGCGCGTCTGATCCATCGCGAACGCTTCGAGTCGGAATGCGTCGTCGCCTCCCTGACCTACGACGGCCTGAGCGAAGCGAAGCGGTACAACCCACGGCTGCGGACCGCCGCCATCGTCACTTTCGCCGTCGGCGACATGAATCGGCTGGAAGCCGACGTCATCAGCGTCAACCGAAAGTTCCTGACCAACCGACTCGTCCGCAGAGCGCATGCGCGAGGCAAAGAGGTCTACGTCTGGACCGTCAACGATCCTCGAAGCATGATCAAGTTGATCGAGCTTGGCGTGACGAACATCATCACCAACGAGCCCCGACTTCTGGTCAGCATCCGCCGCGAGCGTGAGGAGCTGAGCGAAGTCGAGCGACGCCTCCTCGCGGCGCGATACTTCCTCGACATCAAACCTTGAGGAAGGTCCTGGCGCGCAGAGCCAGCCAGTGTCAAAGCCGAGGCGACCACCCCGGAATGCGCGCCCTGAAACGGGGTCGGGCGTCGATGCTGGGAATCCCACAAGAGAAAGGGCCCGGGCGGGTATGACTCTCCCTCCTCGGGCCCCCTTGCCAACGACCTTATGAAATTACTTGGCGGCGGGTCTCCCGGCCGCCGGTTCCATGCCTCGCGGCACCGCGTTCGGGTCCGTGGATGCTGGCTGCGCGGGAGCCGGGGCAGGCTCCGGAGTGCTACTCCCGCAACCGGTCAGACCGAGAAGAAGCACCAGCGTGCTCGCCGCATAGCCAAAACGACGCGTCGACATAAACAGAATTCCTTTGCAAGAGAAGCCTTGGTGCAACGGACAAATCAAGACCACGACCGGCGATCGCCGGCCGCAAGAGGCAAACGGTGAGAACCGGCCCCAGGCCAGGGTAGGGGGGAGGACCGCTCGAATCAGTACGAGTCGGCGGAGATAACCTCTTGTCCATTCATGGAGCTCAACCCTCGCCAGATGGCAAGATTGACGGCGTCTTTCGTGAACTTGACGCTGCCATCGCACATCAGGGCGTTCACACCCCCCGAGTGGTAGCTTCGCGCAGCGTTGAACCCGGGAAGCGAGCTCGTAACAATGCAGGGAGGGTTGGACCGCTTCAGGTCGGTGCTCACGCAATAGCCCGGCACCTGGTCGATCGTCTTCGAGTTAGGCGTAGAGTAGGCCATGAACATCGAGCAGTTCTGGTCGTCGTTCCAGATATCGCCCCGGTGATCGACGTCGGGATTGTACGGCCCCTTGGATTCAGGACAGATGATCTCGCTCATCATCAGCGTATTGCTCGTACCATCAACGATTGCGCTAAAATTGATCGCCTTGTTGGCCGTGAATGGAGCAGCAAGGTAAGGAAGACCCGTCGTCGGCGGCAGCGGCCCGACGTAGGGATTAAACGACGGATTCGTTACATCTTGATACCATGTCGTGTTTCCCCAGTTGACCATATAGTTGCCGTTGGACCGCACAGTCTGGGCGTCGGATGGCGACAGGACGATGGTACAGCCGGGGTCGGAGGGGCAATTGTAGGCGACGACCTCGGTCCTCATCGCCGTCGTGTTGGACCAGTCATAGAACGTCCTGCTGAAGTTGATCGCGTTGTAGAGCGGCCCCTGCTCGATGTTCGCCAGGATGTTGAACGCCCAGGTCCGGCGGTTCGGGTCGCCGTTGCTGGCCGGGTAATTGAACCCCATGCCCGTCCGGCCCATCGGAAACGAGTCGTTCGAGCTGTGGTAGTTGTGCATGGCCAGGCCAAGCTGCTTCAGGTTATTGACGCACTGAGACCGCCGCGCCGCCTCGCGGGCCGCTTGCACCGCCGGCAACAACAGAGCGATCAGCACGGCGATGATCGCGATGACGACCAAAAGCTCGATTAACGTGAACGCCCGTACGCGGCGCGGAGGCAGACTGGCAACGCTCGCTCGCATCACGAATCCTCCCATGAAAATACAACAGAATTATTAAAAAGCAGACTCGATCTTTCACTCCACTTGGAGCCATTCAAACCGAATCATCCTGATGCCTGCCCCGAGTGACGTTGCCTCATCCTGTCGACAAGGGATCTGACAGCTCACGCATAAACCGTGAGACCACGAGGAGGTCAAGCAGAAGTCGCCGGACATATATTAAGAATCAGGAGACAGCACTAAAGACTATTACACAAGGATCCAACGGATTTCTACACAAAAAAACTCACAATTCTGATTTCTCATCGACCGCAAAACCTTGCCAAAAGTAGCACAAACGCATTCTTCAAACCCATTATGATCACTTCAAAAAATCACCAATCAAGGAACCGGCAGGGAACAACCTCCCGATTCATGAAAGGGGTGATCGGGGCAAAACGGATCTCGCAGCTCGGCAGGTTTTGCCGAACCAGAAAACGAGGCCGGTTTTGATCGGGCCACCTTGCCGGTCCCTCTCCCCATCTCCCCTGGGACCGCGGCCGTCCCGCCTGTTCTTAAAATCAAATTAATTTCTTTAAATTCAAATCAATGGAATTGAAGAGCAGGCGGGACGGCCGCAGTCCCAGGGGGGGGCGAGCCTGTTTGAGACCAAGCGGCTCACCGCTTCATCAAGAGCAAGACACCCGCGGCAATCGCAAGGAGGGCCAACAGATCACCACTGGCGGCGAAGCTGATCTTGAGAAAGGGGGCTGACAACAGGCCGTGGAGGATCAGCCAGACGGCCAGCACGGTCCGCCCCAAGTCCTTGGGCATTTTCATCGTGGCTCCCGGAATTGAACGAGCCGCGTCAAAGAGAATCGCTCGCGCCGTGGCTCAAGCCGAGCATTCCGGGACCTGGCCCAGCCAGGCCCCCTATCAAAGCCCCAAGATGACGTAGTCAGATCCACGGTACTCTCCGTGGCTCATGCGATCAACGATCGGCTCGGGAATCGACCCGGCTCTCATACCGAGACCCATGAGTTCGACCTGGCAATTCCGCAATTCCGGGACATTACGGTTTCTTCCCGGTTTGCTCGAAGATCCAATCCCCGATCAAGGTCAGGGCCGAGGGGGCGATCGTCTCTTCGATCCGGGCATATTCGGAAGGCGCACCTGTCGTGCTGGTCTGGAAGAGGTGGTTCAGGCCAGGCAGCTCTTTAATCGTGAACTGCGTGTTTCCCCCTTGTTTGAGCGCGGTCTCGATCTCGGCGAGATTCTCCTTGGGAGGAACTTGCAGGTCCTTCTCACCCACGATCGCGAGCACCGGGCAGCGGACCTTGCCAAGCGTCGGCCGGGGATCGTAGCTCAGGAAATAGCGAAACCAAGGCGAGCGCAAGGTCTTGAACTGGCCGGCGATCCGGGCGTGCAGATCGCCAGCGTTCTTGCGTTCGGCTTCGGTCATCGCGGCCATCCAATCCTTGGTCGCCGCGAGTGCTCGCTCTTCGGCGATCTTGTCGTCGGGCTCGGTACGGGCGATCTCAAGGAGCCGCTTCTGGAAGTCGAGTTGCCGCGCGAGTTCTTTCGCGTCAACGAGGCTTGCCTGGCCGATGAGGCGGGCTTGGAGCGGAACGATCTCATCGCCAGGGAGCCCAGTGCCGGCCATCATGACGATGAAGGAGACGTCGGGCGACCGCACAGCAACCATCGGCGCCACAAGCCCCCCCTCCGAGTGGCCGATCAAGCCGATCTTTGACCCGTCGATCTCGGACCGCGTTTTCAGGAAGGCGATCCCGGCGAGCACATCTCCGGCGAAGTCATCGGAGTTGGAGTTCATGGTATTGCCGGTCGAACCACCGACCCCACGGTCATCCGCTCGGAGCACGGCGATCCCACGGCGGGTCAGCGCATCGGCCAGCACGAGAAACGGCTTGTGCCCGAGCAGAGACTCGTCGCGGTCCTGCGCCCCCGAGCCACTGATCAGAATCACCGCCGGAAACGCATTCGGACCGGCCGGGAGTGTCAACGTACCCGCCAAAGTCACCCGGCCCGCCGCGTTAGCATATGAGACGTCCTCCGTCTTGTACGGGAACGGCGGCATCGGCGTCTGCGGCCGCCGGGCCTCGCTGACCTGCTCCACCCGCTTCAAGCTCAGCGGCAACCTGTTCCCTGCCTGCGACCACGTCCCCTTCGCCTCGGTCCCGTCGGGGTTCAACGCCCCCTCAAACTTGCCCAGAATCCTTTTCATTTCCATCACAAGATGAGTGCCATCGAGTGTGACCGAGTCAACCTTGAGCCCCTTGGCCCCCTGATCGGGGCTGTCAAACGTCGCGGTAAACTTACCGGCTTCATCCTTGGCGATATGGAACACCATGCGAAGCTCGATTCCCGCGCCGATCGTCAGCTTACCCTCCCAGATTTGCTCCTTGCGATTCGGCTCGTCCGCCACCGCCGACCAACCGGCCAGGATGAGGGTGACGGCGGAAACCCACAACGCTGCATTCATCATTCTCATCAAAGACCCCCGATGGACGCCTGAAGAAGATTGGCATCAATATCTCAATGCCTTTCGGTTCTCTCCACGGACAACCGCATCAAGCCACTCGACGATCACTCTCTTCAATTCAGCAGACAAATGTCATTTTTTATACAAATAAATAATAATTAGGCTACGAAACCCCGAATCGGCCAGGACGCCGGCGGGGACGGTTGATCCACCAGCCAATAGAAAAGCCCAAGGTTTCTCGCTCAGATCTCGCCGCGTCGCTCGAGCTGCTTGAAGCGGACCAGAGAAAAGATCGTCGGGATCACCACGATCAGCACCAACGAGGAGAGCGCCAAGATCGGGTAGCCCACCAAAGCCACCACCGCGCCCAGCAGGCCAACGCCGAAGGTCAACCACGCAGCCATGCGATGGGTCTCGTTCCAAACTCGCTCGCTGGCCAGGGTCCAGGGGACGCGAAAGCCGACATAGAAGTTACGGCGCACCTTCCCCATCACGTTCCCCATCAGGCCAATGCCCAAAAGGAGGCCCGCCACGAGACTCCTCGTGACGTCGAACTTGTACCCCAACGCCGCCAGCAGCGTCACGGCGTGAATGAAGCCCTGGAGGGCAAGTGCGACAATAACGATAAATCCATAGGCCGATTGGAACCCCTCCATCTTGAACGGGGCGGGCGAGAGCCAGGGAAGCGCGGCGAAGAAGGCGAGCAACCCCACCATGACCGTCGGCATCAGGAATGCGGCCAACGCCTTCGGGCCATGAGCATCCACCTGCCCGTGGAGATTCCAGTGGGTCGGCACCCGATCCGGCAGCGCCCTGTAGACCACGGCCGTACCAATCCAGACCATGACAATGAGCCCGATCGCGATGAACCA
The DNA here is from genome assembly GCF_000242455.2 of Singulisphaera acidiphila DSM 18658. GTDB lineage: Bacteria > Planctomycetota > Planctomycetia > Isosphaerales > Isosphaeraceae > Singulisphaera > Singulisphaera acidiphila. The sequence continues at coordinate 344,387 of NC_019892.1, read as the reverse complement.
AGAGTTACGAGTCATGAGTGGCTCCCCCCGCCCCCGAAGAGGTCGTGAATCCAGGCAATAGCATCCTGAACAACCGTGGTATCGAGCGTGTAATAGATCTGCTTCCCCTCGCGACGGCTGCGGATCAGCTCCGCCTCCTTCAAGACCGCGAAGTGATGCGACATCGACGGCTTGCTCATGGCGAAATGGTCGGCCAACTCTCCCGCCGTCTTCTCACCGCACCGAAGTAACCGGAGAATCTCCCGACGCGTCGGGTCGGAGAGAGCCTTGAAGATGTCGTTCATCAGCCAGCACCACTCGGTATTCGCCCGCCAGCCGCAATCATTTAGTCTTCCGTCTAATTATCTCTCCCAAAAGCCCGGAATCAAGGGAGGAGTGATTTCCAGACGATCCGCCAGGTCGCCCCGAGTTTGCGGACAACGGTGACTGCCTGGCCGAAAACCCAGAGCGTCGGCCAACGAATTGCGCAAGGGCAGGGGGGAGAGAGTGCGACCGATCACAATGGAATCCGCACGGACGGACCGCTCAGGTAGGGACAGCGTCGATGTGGTTGCGGAACCAGAGTTCGAGCACGAGCAAGGTCCAGAGTTTATAGGCGTGGTCACATTGGTTCTGGACGTGTTCGTCGATCAAGGTGGCGATCGCCTCGGGGCGGAAGAGGCCGCGGTTCTGGGAGACGGGGTCGAGCAGAACGGAGCGGAGCTCATCTTTCAGGGGGCCGCGGAACCAGCGGTCGACCGGAACGCCAAAGCCCATCTTGGGACGATTGCGAAGGGCAGGGGGAAGGTATTCGGGGAACGCCTGCTTGAGGATCGCCTTCGAATGGCCGTTGCGGAGCCGAAGCTTGCGCGCGATCGGCATCGCCATCGCCAACTCGACCACGCGGTGATCCAAAAGGGGGCCACGGCACTCCAGGCTGTGCGCCATGCTCGCCATGTCAACCTTCACCAGGAGGTCGCCCGGCAAGTACGTCAGGAGGTCGGCCGTCATGGCGCGGGTGACCGGGTCGCGGCGCGAGGCTGCGGCGAAGGCGCGGGTGAGTGCCTCGGCGGGGTCGGCCTCGGCGGGTTGAGCGGTCCCGGCCTCGGCCAACGTTTCAATCCAAGAGTCGGAATATAAGGCGATGCGGCTGGCCTCGTCGAACTGGCAGATCCAGCGGAGGTAGCGGGGCACCGGTTCTTCGCCGATCCCCTCCAGCCAGCGGCGGACCTTGCGCATCGGGGTCTTCGCCCGGGTGGAGACCGGCAGGGCCCGCGCGACCGGCCCTTGCAAGACCCGGCGCGGCCCCGCCGGAAGCCGGTCCGTCAGACCTGCCAGGGCGATCGCCCGGTAGCGATCGTAGCCCGCGAACAGCTCGTCCCCAGCATCGCCGGTGAGCGCCACCGTCACCTCCCGGCGCGTCTCTTGCGCGACGCACCAGGTCGGGACCGCCGAGCTGTCGGCGAACGGCTCGTCGAACTGGGCGGCCAGGGCCGGAAGCAACTCCCAGGCCCTCGGCGTCACAACGAACGCGTGGTGCTCGGTCCCCAAATGCCGCGCGGCGAGCTCGGCGAACCGGGTCTCGTCGAACGCCGGGTCGTCGAAGCCGATGGAAAAGGTCTTCACCGGCTGAGTCGACGCCTCTTGCATCAGGCCGACAATAATCGTCGAGTCGACCCCGCCCGAGAGAAAGGCCCCGAGCGGCACGTCGGCCACCATCTGCTCGCGGACCGCATCGCCGAGCGTGGCGCGAAGCTCCTCGACGTCCTCCTCCAACGGCCGGTTCCGCTCGAGCGACCAGTCAGGGTTCCAGTAGCGCTCCAGTCGCAGCGTCCCCCCTTCCCAGACCGCGTAGTGCGCCGGAGGAAGCTTGTGGGTGCCTGCCAGGATCGTGTCCGGGTGGGGGATATAGCCGTAGGTCAGGTAGCGATCGAGGGCCAACGGATCGACCCGGCGGGGGAATTCGGATTCGGGCAAAGCGAGGAGCGACTTCAGCTCGCTGGCGAAGAGGATCCGCGTCCGGTCGTGCCGGTAGACCAACGGCTTCTGCCCGAGTCGGTCGCGGCCCAGGAGCAGGCGACGGCGCGGGGCGTCCCAGATCGCCACCGCGAACATCCCACGGAGCAAGGAGAACATCCCGGGGCCTTCGTCCTCGTAGAGGTGGACGAGGACCTCGGTATCCCCCGTCGAACGGAGCGTGTGCCCGCGCGCTTCCAGGCGGTGCCTCAGCTCGGGGAAGTTGTAGATCTCGCCGTTGAAGACGGTCCAGATCGTGCTATCCTCATTGCTGAGCGGCTGATGGCCGCCGGAGAGGTCGACGATCGAGAGCCGGCGAAACCCCAGGGCGGCGTGATCGTCGCGGTAGACGCCCGAGTCGTCGGGCCCGCGATGCACGATCCGCGTCATCATCGCCGCCAAGGCATCCTCGGCCAAAGGCCGGCCGGCGTCCGTCCAGGCCGCACCCGTGATCCCGCACATAGCCGTTGGGGTCCTTCGCTACCGAATGCGCAAATCTCGTTATCAAGACGATTCATTCTGACTTAGCCAGCCGGTTGAGGAACGGGGAATTTCTCAGATTTGCGGGAATTCCGTCTTCTTTTTTTTTGAGAGCGAGAGAACCCGGCGGGCGGGGAAAGTCTCTCAAGATCCGGCCCCTGCAGGGGCCGAGCCGAGGAAACACGATGCTCCCAACCAGAATCAGCAAACTCTCTGGATCGTGTGTCGTCTCCCTACTGATCGGACTGGTGGGCCTCCCAGTCGCGGCAGCCCCTCCCGATCCAGGGGCAGGGTTCGGATCGATCAGGGGTCGTGTGATCTGGTCAGGAGCGGAGATCCCAAGGTTCAAGGACCTCGTGCCCCAAGGTCAGGCGGAGAGAGACCCCCAAGTTTGCGCCCAAAAGAGGGCGATTCCCGACAATGCGTTGATCATCGATCCCAGGTCGAAAGGAATCACCGATGCCATCGCCTACCTGAGCGATCCTCAGGGGGACTTCTTCGAGACCGAGGTGACGCTCATCGCAGACGCGCCCAAGGTCACCATCGACCAGAAAAACTGCGAGTTCTTGCCCCGAATCACGGCCATGCACACAGCCCAGGAGCTCGTTTTCACGTCAAGCGACCACGTCGTTCACAACATCCATCTCTCGCCGCTCAAGAATTATGAGCTCAATCAACTGGTGGCCCCTGAAGGCCGGCTCAGCGTGAGGCTACAGGCCGAGAGGCGAGAGATTCCAGTCCAGTGCAGTCTTCACCCCTGGATGCACGCTTCGATCAAGGTCTTCGACCACCCTTTCTTCGCGAAGACCGGCAAAGAGGGAACGTTCGAGATCACACGAATTCCACCCGGGGAACAGAGGCTCATCATCTGGCATGAGAGGGCCGGTTATCTGACCGAGGGCAAGTCGCGGGGGATAGTTGTTACCGTCACGCCTGGGAAGGTCTCTGATGTCGGTACAATCAAAATCGCCCCCGAACAAATCAAGGAATCCCCATAATCATCTCCAACACCCCAGCATCGAGAAGCCTGATGATCTGACGCACACCGTTCTATCCTGACGTCTGAACACAGGTAGAATAGAGAGTTTCCTCATCATGGCTTCCGGAACTCTTTGAAGACGCTCCCCTTCCTCACTGAGGGCATTCGCGACAACCAGGGAGTTGAACCATGAGCCGCGTCACCCAGACGATTACCCTCACAAGCGATCGACATTTTGGTCGCCACCTGCCGCCCCAGGCACTCGGGCACGTCCTGACCGCGATCCCGACGCTCGTGCGCCAATCCGTCTCGATGGCGTTCCGGGGACGCAGTAGCGGGCGCGGCACCCGCCCCCACTGGCTTGAGGCAGCCGCCGACCTCCGCTTCCTCAACCACGAGGGGAACGACGAGTCCGTTCTCGTCTTCGAAGTACCGACGCTTGGTGAGGCCGCAGCAGACCTCTACCAGCAGCAGGAATTCTGGCCCACCCACCCTGATCCGACTGAGACAGGGCTCGACCTACTCGGCGACGTGCTGCGGGACGTGGCCGCCCACAACGAGGACAGCGATCGTTTCGACAAGCGGTTGCTAAACAAACTGGCCGGATTCAAGAATGTGTTGGACGGCACGTTCCGGGAACTTCGCCTCGACCTCGCCGGTCATGACGAGAAGGCACCGGCTCTCATTAACCCCGAAGTCATCGAGACGGCGCAGGAGTTCGAGGCAACCACTCCTTCTCCCCAGAGAATCCGCGTCGTGGGGACACTGGACATGGTGCGTGCCAGCACCCAGAGCTTCGCCCTTCGGCTGGACGACGGACAAAAGGTTCGTGGTATACTGCTTTCCGAATCGGCCGTGGAATCCGAGCATGACCTGGAGAAACGGGTTCTTGTCCTGGGCAGCGCAATCTACCGCGCCTCAGGTCGCCTGCTGCGAATCGACGCCGACGAGATCAAACCGGCGGCGGAAGGCGAATCAACACTGTGGTCCCGCATTCCCCCAGCGAGGACAAGGCGGTTTGATCTCCGGAAAGTTCTCCAGGAGCAGAGTCAGAAGAAAGGCGTCACCGCGATCATGGGGCAGTGGCCCGGTGACGAGACCGATGAAGAGATCGAGCAGGCGCTACGGGACATCAGCCAATGAACGCTGGCGTCGGCTATCTCCTCGACACCAACATCCTCCTCACGCTCATGCGAAGGAACCCGCTCGGGACCTTCATCGAGACAACGTACTCTCTTTGAGCCTCTTTGAGCCGTAGCCTGATCTCAGTGGTGACGGTGGGAGAAATGAAGTCGCTCGCTCGCCAACTTGATTGGGGAGTTGCCAAGCTCGACGCTCTCGAAATCATGCTCCAGCAACTGGTCTGGATCGATATTAGTGACTCGCAAATCCTCGAAGCCTACGGCGAAATCGACCACGCAAGCCGCAAGGCAGGCCGAGTGATCGGCAAGAACGACGTCTGGATCGCCGCCACCGCCCGCGTCTCTGGGGCAACCCTGCTCACCACCGATCTCGACTTCGAGCACCTACACGGCACCTGGATTGACCGTATCTGGATCGACCCAAACATTGGTAAGACCCCATAAGCACCGCCGCACAGCAAATTGTCAGCAAAGCCTAGAACTTCGCCCATGTCCTTCGGAACGGCGGGCTCTCTCAACTGACAAAACACGTTCTTATCCATACTGCGGAGAGACGACCTCGGCTTGGCGACCGGGTAGGTGATGGAGTAGCGTGGTGGGCATCCTGGAGTGCCCGCTCTTTTTTCTGAAGAGTGCGTGGGAACGACGCGATGGCATTCCGCGTGCACGCGACGTCATCTCGAATGGAGTCTGCTTTTGATGACCGCTCCCTCGACCGAATCGGACGCGCCGGTGGCCCTGCCTTGGGGTGAGGCCGAGACCCTGACACTCGACTTACCGCAAGCCTGGCGGTCGACGGCCGAGGTCGTCTGGCCCGACCTGACCGGGGGAATCGACGACTACCCGGCGGCGCTCGAGAAGGCGCTGAACGCCCCCGAGGCCGGCCTGCAAGTCGGCCCCGGCTCGACGGTCGCGATCGTGGTCGACGACCCGTCGCGCTGGACGCCGGTTCGCGAGGCACTGCCAATCATTGTCCGTCGACTCCACGAGCTGGGCGTACGCCAGGAAGACGTCTCGATCAGCGTAGGTGTCGGCCGGCATCACGCCGTGAACGCCGAGGCGATGCGTAAACGGGTTGGCGACGCGATCGCGGACGCGTATTCCTGCCATAGCCCGCCGGTGGACGATCTCTCAGCCTACGTCGACTTGGGGGTGACGCCCGAGGGGGTGCCGGTCCGAGTCTTTCGCCCGGTGGCCAAGGCCGATCTCCGGATCTTGATCGGGTCGGTCCTGCCTCACCTGCAGGCTGGGTTCGGCGGGGGGTATAAGCTGATTTTCCCGGGGACGAGCCACCGAACGACCCTGGGGGCCTTGCATCGTCAGGGGCTCAGCGCAGGGCAGGCGGGCCGGCTCCTCGGGGGCAACGCCGACCAGAACCCGATGCGGCAGGCGATCCGCTCGGCGGCCCGTTTGCTCGGTCCTTGCCTCTCGATCAGCCATCTGCTGGGGGCGCCTGGGGAGGTGCTTCACGTGGCGGCCGGGCACCCGGACGCGGTCCAGGACCAGCTTGCGGTCGAGGCCAGGCGGCGGCTCCGAGCGCCCGACGCCGCGCCGGCCGACCTGGTGGTCGCGGGCAACAACCCCTGGCCGGGCGACCCGATGCAGAGCTTCAAGGTCTTGCTCCAGCACCGCGCGGCGAGTCGGCCGGGGGGGGTCCTCGTCGGGTTCTTCTGGACCGAGGCCGACCAGATCGACCGCTCGTTCCCGATGCCTGCGCTCCGCGCGATCGCCGCTTCAGGGGCGGTGGGGGGCTGGGTCATCCGCCGTGGCCTGGCACTGGCCAGCGACCTCGTTTCGGCGGTCGGCAGCCCCAGCGCCTTCATGCTTCGCTGGGCCCGCGAGTTGGTGGTCGACCGGACGGTCCTCGTCTTCGCCCCGCCCCTTTACGACCGAATCGGCCCTCGGCTCGGGCCGATCCGCCTCTTCGCTGACCAGGGGCAACTCTGGCAGGCCGCAGCCGACGCCCTGAGCCGGGCCGGCGTCGACTCGCCTCGCGTCCGGGTCTTTCCCCAAGGGGGGCTGACCTACGCTCCGGAACCGGAACCGAGGACCTCCCCCCAACCCGCCAGCGCGGTATGATTCCAATATGTGGAGGCCGCGCGTTCTCAGCCCCTCGCTGAACCGTGGGCCTCCCCCTCCCTCTCCCCCTCCAGCGAAGCGAGGCCCGTTGATGAGCGAAGTCCGCTTGATCCCGCTGGGCGTGGGAGACGCATTCGCCGCCAGCCACTACACCACCTGCCTGGCGCTCGGGGTGGACGATGCCTGGCTCTTGATCGAGTGCCCGCACCCGATCCGCAAGATGCTCCGCGAGGCGACGGGCGCGGCCGGTTTGCCCTTCGACCTCGACCGGGTCGAAGCCGTCGCGGTCAGCCACCTCCACGCCGATCATTGCTCGGGGCTGGAGGACTTCGGCTACTACACCTACTTCGCGCTCGGCCGACGCGCCCGGCTCGCCATGCACCCCGAGGCCTCGGCCAAGCTCTGGGACGGCCTGCTCGCCGCCGGAATGGCCGAGGTGCAGATGGAACCCAACGGCCCGACGATCCAGAAACAGCTCGACGACTACTTCGAGCTGATCCCCTTGAACGCGTCGACGCCGGTCTCGGTGGGCCCATTCGCGATCGAGTGCCGGCGGACGATCCACCCGGTCCCGACGACCGCGTTCCGGATCCGGGCCGGCGGGCGGACCCTCGCCTTCAGCGCCGACACGGCGTTCGACCCCACGCTCATCGACTGGCTCGCCCCCGCCGACCTGATCGTCCACGAGGTGACGGTCCTCGGCCACGCAGCGGTCCACACTCCCTACGAAAAGCTCGTCGCCCTCCCTGCCGCCCTCCGCAATAAAATGCGATTGATCCACTATCCCGACGACTTCGACCTTGCTGCCAGCGTCATCGAGCCGCTCCGCCAGGGACAGTGCTACGCTGTCTAACGTTCGTTGCGGTTCTTTGCCGATCGCGTTAAGGTAACAAACCCCACGGTCGGCCCGTTCTTGTTAGAGGGCGGAATTGTGGGCCGTGACCACCGTTGTGACGAGAGAGTGGGGCGCTGCTGATGCGAGTTCTGGTGACCGGGGTCTCTGGGTTCGTGGGGGGGCATCTTGCCGAACACCTGCTCGACTCGGGCGACCTGGTGGTCGGGCTATCGGCCCGGGGCGTCTGGCCCAAGGAGCTGGCGCACCTGTCGCGGCAGGTCCGGATCGAGCCCTGCGACCTGGCCGAAGCCAGCGAGTCGGACCTGGTCGACCTGATCGGCCGCAAGCAGCCCGAGGCGATCTACCACCTCGCCGCGCAGGCGAACCCGCAAGCGAGCATGGCCGACCCCCGAGGCACCTGGGCCTTGAACCTGGGGGGAACCCTGAACCTGCTCGAAGCCGTCAAGGCGACGGGCCTCCCCTTGAAGGTGGTGCTGGTCGGCTCGGGGGTCAGCTACGGTAACCCGGGGCCGGAACACCTGCCCGTCTCCGAGTCCTGCCCCTTGAGGCCGAATAACCCGTACGCGGCCAGCAAAGCGGCGGCCGACCTCCTGGGAATCCAGCAATATCTCTCGCACGGCACCGACGTCGTGATCGCCCGCCCGTTCAACCACGCCGGCCCGCGCCAGGGAGCCAACTACGTCCTGGGGGGCCTGGCGCGGCAGGTCGCCGAGGTCGAGCTCGGCCGACGGGCACGGATCGAGGTCGGCAACCTCGACGTCGTCCGCGACTTCACCGACGTCCGCGACGTCGTTCGCGGCTACCGCCTCCTCGCCCAGAAGGGGGCAAGCGGCGAAATCTACAACCTCGGCACCGGCCAGGGGACGAAGATCGCTGACGCCCTGGCCATCCTGACCTCCCTGGCCCGCGCTCCGATCGAGGTCTACGTCGACCCCGCGCGGGTCCGCCCGGTCGATCAGCCCTTGCTCGTGGCCGATTCGACCAAGCTTCGCGCCGTCGGGTGGGCGCCGGCGTTCTCGATCGAGCAGACGCTGGCCGACATGCTGCAATACTGGCGCGAGATCGTGGCTCGCGAGACCTGATCTGCTGATCCCGGCCGACGCCTGTCATCATGGTCGTGATAGGGGGCGGTTCTTCATCAGATCCATTTCGATGCGGAGCGTAGCGATCGTTCGCTCGGCGAGCTCGGACTCGCGACGAAGGCGTTCGTATTTGATCTCCAACTCGCGCAAGCGATCCTCCGCTTGGAAAGTCTCCGGCTCGTTCGCAGCGCCCGAACGCTCAATCGCCTTGAGCCGGCGTCGAGAGCGGGCGAGCCGGATCTCGACATCTTTCAGCTCGACTCGCCTCATCTCAAGCTGTGCCTGGTTCTCAGCAATCCCCACCTCAGACTGGCGTACCATGGACGTCGCGATATAACCCTTCTGCTTCTGCCGATCGATGTCGGTTTTCAACGCCAGGACATAGGCGCTTCGCAGCTCGGCCTCACGGCATTCGGCCAGCTTCGCCTTGTGGAGGGCTTCAAGGTATTCGACATCCTCGCGAGCCCTTGCCTTGCGCTCCTCCCAAGGATCGTCCTGAGGCTCGGGGGCAGGGACAGTGGCAGGGGGCTGCTTCTTCTCGGCCGGTGGCTCTGCCCCCTGTGGCGGCGCCGATTGCGCGGGGCTTGGCGCGAGGGCCAAGGTCAGGCCAAGGGCGATGACCGGCGTGGGGATGTACCGTGAAAACCACCGTTTCATGACCAGCTCCCATTGCCAAAAGGGACCGCGAGAGCGAAGGGACGCGTAGTTTTTCGCCTTATCGCTCCTTTTTGGTTTCTACCTGGCCCCAACCGCGCCGTAAAGCCGTCACCCTTGAATGCGGGGAAAATCGTCCGAGCCGGCCTGACGGCCGGTTCTTCATCGCTTCTACCACCTGAAATGCCGTTTGTTTATGATGGGCGGTCGAGGCGGCGCCTCGATCTTCCCTTGCCTCGACCCGAGGCAGGCAAACCAAGCAACGCAACGATTCATTAAAAACGGCGGGAGATCCCACGCGCCATGGCGAAAACGAGCGACTACCTGGCCCTCGACCTGGGGGCTGAGAGCGGGCGAGGGCTCCTGGGCAAATTCGACGGCGAGCGAATCGTCCTCGAAGAGGTCCACCGCTTCCCCAACGGGCCGGTCCGGGTCTTCGACACCTTGCACTGGGACTTGCCCCGGCTCTTCGAAGAGATCAAGGTCGCCCTCCGCAAAGCGGCCACGGCCAACCCGGGGCTCGACGGCGTGGGGGTCGACACCTGGGGCGTCGACTTCGGCCTGGTCGGGCGCGGGGATACGCTGCTGAGCAACCCGGTCCACTACCGCGATGCGCGGACGGACGGCATGTTCGAGGCGGCCTTCCGCCGGGTCCCTCGCGAGCGGATCTACGAGATCACCGGGCTCCAGTTCCTGCCGTTCAACACGCTCTATCAACTGCTGGCGATGCGACTGTCCGACTCGCCGATCCTGGAGATGGCCGAAACCCTCCTGATGATGCCCGACCTGTTCGCCTGGCTCCTGACCGGCAGGCGGACGGGGGAGCGGACCGACGCCTCGACGACCCAGTTGCTCGACCCGAGGTCGGGGACCTGGTCCGACGAGCTCTGCCGGGACCTGAACTTGCCCCGGCAGATCCTCCCTGAGCTGATCGACCCGGGGACGGTGATCGGCCCGATCCGCCGGCCTCTGGCCGAGGAGCTCGGGATCCCCCAAGGTCTGAGCGTCCTGGCGCCGGCGACCCACGACACCGCCAGCGCCGTGGCTGCGGTGCCGGTGGTCCGACCTCGCGGGGTCGTCGACGTCGTCGGCCCCCCCGATTGGTGCTACCTCAGCTCAGGGACCTGGTCGCTCCTGGGGGTCGAGGTCCACCAGCCGGTCATCACGGCCGACACGCTCAAGTACAACTTCACGAACGAAGGGGGAGTCGTCGGCACGACGCGGCTGCTCAAGAACATCATGGGGCTCTGGCTCGTGCAGGAGTGCCGCCGAGCCTGGGCCCGCACGGGGCGCGAGGTCTCGTACGAGGAGCTCGCCACCCTCGCTGAGGCCGCCCGGCCGTTCGCCGCCCTGGTCGATCCCGATGACGAGTCGTTCCTCTCCCCCGGCGACATGCCCGCACGGCTGGCCGCCTACTGCACCAGGACCGGCCAGACCCCGCCCCAGGACGAAGGGGCGTTCGCCCGCTGCGCGTTGGAGAGCCTGGCGCTCAAGTACCGCTGGACCATCGAGCGGCTCGAACGGATCCTCGGCACGACGATCCGCACGATCCACGTCGTCGGCGGCGGCACCCGCAACGCCTTGCTCTGCCAGTTCACGGCCGACGCCTGCGGTCGCCCCGTCCACGCCGGACCGGTCGAGGCCACCGCCGTCGGCAACGTCCTCTTGCAGGCGATGGGCCGGGGCCGGATCGGCTCCCTGGCCGAGGCCCGCGAGATCGTCGCCCGCTCGTTCCCGGTCATCGTCTACGAGCCGAGGAACACCGCCGTCTGGGACGAGGCCGCCGCCCGATTCGCCTCCCTGGTGCCAGCCTGACCTGAGCTCCCATCCCAAGTCGCGAGGCGGCGGACCAAGCCTTTGTTCCCCCAAAAGGCAAGGTTCCGCCGCCTCGCGTCGCAAATACATCCCGAATCAGCCTCTCCCCAAAACCTTCCCGCAGCAGCAACGCTGGATTTCACACTTGCGAGCAAATCCTGTTTCAGCATAAAATATCAAGGAATACCTTTCTCCTGACACGATCGCAATGCGCTCCCACGAGACACCCACCATGCGATACGTTCAAGCCGCGATCCTCCTTGTCTTCCTGGCTGCGGTCGGTCTCTTTGCCGCGCAGAATATGCAGGCAATCACGGTCAAGTTCTTCGGCTGGAGCATTTCTGCCCCTGTCGCCCTCCTCGCCGTCGCAGTCTATCTCTTGGGGATGCTGACGGGTTGGACGGTGATCGCATTCTTGAGACGCTCAATCCATCGTGTTAGCGAAGTACACCGCCGAGAGCGCTAGACCGCTTTAAATCTCAACGCACTCCATAAACTCAAGCACTTTCTGATTAATTTCGTCATTGCCGTGCCGTGATGGCAATCCTGGGCCAACCGCCATCGCCAAATGGGCCGCCTTATCCCCAGCGTGTGGACGGTAAAGCGCGGTAGCGGTTCCGGTCGAGCACCTCGGTCACAACAATGTGACGGTGACCTTGGGGCAGGCCGCGCCGGAGGTCCCGGCGCGACGAGCCAGCGTCAGCACCAGATCAGGAATATGGGCGATAGACCCACATCGTGCCCGACTTGAACGTGTAAGTCGTCGCCGTCACCGTCTTGTCTTTCGCGGTCGACGTCGTCGAAAACGAGGTGCCCCAGATCGTCCCCTCCTGCACGATCTTTTTGGCGTCGGCCGACTTGCCCTTGGAGCCGACGTTCTGCTGAAGCACGTAGATATAATTTCCGCTTACTCCACTGACGATTGCGGTGTGGTGGCCGTAGCTGGAATTGGAGCTTGACATTTGCCACGAGCCGTTCGGCTTGGTGACCTTCTGCGACATGCTGAACGTGACGTTGCGGAACTGGATGATGTCACCGGGCTTGATCGACGAAATCGATCCGCCGGACGGCGTCAGGGTCGTGATCTTGCGACCCCAGACATAGTCGGCGTCCAAGCCGGAAGGGCCTAAGGTATAGAACCGCTTCCCGCCGGCAGTGCGGACGGCCTCGTCGGCCAAGGTCGCGCACTCCCCGTCGCCGATCTTCTTGCCCAGGGCCTTTTGCGCAAAGGAGAGAACCTGACTATTCAAGTCGGCCTTGATCGAGATCAACGCATGAGCCGGCGCGGCGGATAGGGTAAGGCGAGACTCCAAACCGTCGATGGACGGGCGCATCGAACGGCGCGGGCGGCGGATTGTCATCGTCTGCGATCTCCGCATTCATGTATGCAACGTCGGATGTTGTAGAGTGGGCCTCATCGCCCAGCCCGTTGGGGCTACACCAAATGTAGCTCATCATGCTGACAACGCATACTTTTTTTACGTACCGCATTCAACATCGCTCATTTCTCCCATCTAATGACAATGTAAATCTTTAGCATGAATCTCCCATACGACGAAGGAAGAGTCCGAAGAAGTTTATCACGGCAAGGCTTGTGGTCCAGAATTGGCACAAACAAAAGGAAACGGAAGGCCAACACGCCTAAACAAGCATTTCACATTTATTGCAGTGTTTTACCATTCCCATTGCGCTCGCGAATCATTCCATCGTGACGGATATGCTTGGGGAATGATCGTGGAAAGGAGGCCACGATCATACGTCCCTATTCCCTGGCACTTCACGAGCGGATCGCGGTGGCGGTCGATCATCACGATGGCTCAATCCACTGGCTTGCCTGGGTGTGTTCCCTGTCAGGAGCAGGCAGGGGAACACGTCCTGCAAGAACGCGTGCCGTGGTTGAAGCGAAGTCGCCCTGTTCAGGCTGGATTGGATCGGGTCGAAGCATACATCGTTTTGCCATTCGCATCCAATCAATTCAAAATTTCCATAAAATCAGCTACCGAAATAGCCCCGAACCTGCAACCAGGCATTGAGAGAGGTTGTCGGGGCTGTTGGATCCAACTTCCTTGCGGCCAATCGAGCCGGCGAAAGCGTCAATGCGCTTGCTTGGGATTGGCAGACCGGAGAACGGTGGTGACGGCATGGTGGTCGGACGGGGTGCGTCCGTCTCGTGCGGCGTGAACGATCGCCGCCTCTTGCACCTCCCAGTCCGTCGAACAGCCGATCCAGTCGATCCTCGGACCCGAGGAGACCCCGGCCCGGAAGTCTGTGATCGTGCCCTCGCCCTTGGCTTTCGTCGGGTGGGCGACCCGGAACGTGTCGAGCACGGTTCGGGACGGCTCGGCAGCTTCGAACAAGGCCTGGTACGGTTCGCTCCCCTCGTCGCTGTTGAAATCGCCGGTCACCACGATCCGGCAGCCCTCGCCGAGCTCCCCGATCTTCTTGCGGAGGAGCCGGGCCGATTCGAGCCGGGCTTTCCGCCCCCGGTGGTCGAAATGGGTGTTGAAGAACGCGATCGGGGACGTGGCCGGGTTTGTCTTGTCTCGAAGCTTCACCCAGGTCGTCATCCGAGGCAACGACGTATCCCAACTCTTGCTCCCCGCGCGTTCGGGCGTCTCGCTCAGCCAAAAATGGCCCCCGGCGAGCTTCTCGAAGCGATCTGTGCGGTAGAACAAGGCCATCATCTCGCCCTTCTCACCACCGTCGTCCCGGCCCGCAGCCAGCAGGTCATAACCATCGAGCCGCGCAGCGAGGTCGTCACGCTGGCGGGCCAGGGTCTCCTGCGTCCCGAGCAGGTCGGGGTTGAACTCCTTGATGGTCTCGGCCAGGAAATCCTTCCGGTTGTCCCAGACGTTCTTCCCGTCAGAGGCCGTGGCATAGCGAATGTTGTAGCCCATGACCCGCACGGCATCGTTCCTGGTGGGCTCAGCGCAGAGGGCCGCGAGTGAGAGTGCGAGGAATGCGAACGTCATGAGACTTCCCGGGGGTTGATTGAGAATCAGCCGGAGATGGAGTTCGGGATCCTATCGTAAATGGTCGCGAGGTAACTCGACAGGCCGCACTGATGAACTCCAGTCGCTCGCTCACTCTGGGGCACGCGGCGTCCGTTCCATCCCGACGGGAACCACCACAGCCGTCTGCCGTGGACGCGCGTCGCACGCCTATTGAAAATCAATCAACAATACTCATGTCACAAAAAAAATTAAGACGCTAATCAATCATCCCCGCAATGGAGACAGTAAAAGCCTGGAGTCAGCATGCACTGTCGCCCCTTCGGGGCTGCAAAACCTCATTTCATCTTATCCGAATTCCAGGGGTTTCACCCCTGGCTAGGAGCGGCCGCCCCTTCAGGGCTACACAAGCCGGCTCATCGAAGGCATCACACCAGCGGCACACTTCCTGACCGCCTGGATCTTGACAACTTTCCCGCTCCTACTCAATAATGCGTACATAGTCGAACGTTGGATCGCGTGAGGGAGCTTGACGCCATGGCCGGACGCAAGATCGTTGCGATCACGGAGCGGCAGTTTGCCGTTCTCCGCGTGCTCTGGGAGCACGGCCCACAGACGGTCCGGGGCTTGATGGAGCATCTACCCCGAGGCGAGAGTCAGCCTTACACCACGGTGCTCGGCCTGCTTCAGGTCATGGAGAAGGCAAAGCTGGTCGACCACGAGAAAGAGGGGCTGACCCATCGCTACCGGCCCCTTGTCTCGCAGCAAGAGGCTACGGGGAACCTGCTGTCCGACTTCCTGGCGCGGTTCTTCCACGGGTCGGCCGAGCAGTTGATCCTCGGGCTCGTGGACACCGAGAAGCTGGCACCCGACGAGTTCCGAGCGATCGAGGCCCGGCTCACGAGTGTTGAAGAGCAGATGGCGGCCAAGCGTCCGAAGAGCGAGGAAGAGACCGGAGCCAAACGAGGGAGGAAGAAACGATGATGGAAGCGATCGACTTCTGGGTCGTTCCCGGGCTTCAGTTCCTGGCTGAATGGTCGGCGCGTTGGGCCCTGGTTCTCCTCGTCCTGGCGCTCTGGTTCATTCTGAGGCCGCCGCAACGAACGGCGACCCGTCACCTGTTGTGCCTGATGGCGCTGGCGGCGGGCTTACTGCTCCCCGTCATGCCTCGCTGGCAGGTCGAGATCGCCACGCGACCGACGGCAAATCCAGCAATGGTCGCGGTCGATCGACCCTTGACTGGCGAAAGCCTTATTCCGGAGCCAGGGGCGGTGCTCTCCCGCCCCCGCTCGAACGTGGTCGCTCGGCCGCTGGAACCACGACTTGGCGACGAGGAACGGCGCAGTCAGCCCGCGCCGGAGCCGATCGGCGTCGGGCGACTGCTCGCGCTGGGAATTGCCTCAATCTGGGCGTTGGCCGCCATCCTGCTCTCAGTCCGGCTGGTGGGGGGACGGCTCTTCCTGGCCAGGCTGAAGGCTCAGGCCGTGCCGTGCGGAGAGGCGTCCGGACGGTTGCTCGTCGAGTGCCAGCAAAGCTTGGGGCTCTCCCGACTCGCAAGGCTCGCGATGCACCCGGCAACAACCTCGCCAGTGGTGATCGGTGGACGGGTGCCGGTAATTCTCGTTCCGCCCGACTGGGACGGCTGGCCCGAAGCCCACCGCCGCGACTGTCTACGGCATGAGCTCGCGCACCTGCAACGCCGCGACGACTGGGCCAAGTTCATTCAGGAGCTGGTTCTCGTCCCCTTCTTCTTCCACCCCTTGGTTCGCTGGCTGCTCAAGCGGCTCGACCGCGAGCGTGAGTTGCTTTGCGACGAGACCGTCGTGGCTCTGGGCGGGGACCCGTTGGTTTACGCCCGCCTACTGTTGGACCTGGCCCGGAGACCCGGTCAGAGGTTGATCGCCACAGCCGCGCTGAGGCCCGGCTGGCTCCCCTTTTTCGACCGCGGCACGGTCGCGGTCCGCATCGAGCGACTCCTGGAGGATGACATGATGCGTTCCCTCTCTCCCCCGTCCCCCCACCGCCTGTTCGCGATGGGAACCGTGGCTCTGGCCACCGCCCTGGGAATCAGCAGCTTGCAAGTCCGGGCCGTCGAGACGCCGGCGAAGCAGGACAACCCCACGGAACAACGGGGGGCCGTTCCCAAAGGCGACGGTTCGTTCACGGCCAAACTCAGCGCCGAGGACACTCCCCCCAAGGAAGTCGAAGCTCCCCGCGAGGTCGCTGAGGACGAACTGGCCGGCGTCGTCGTCGACGCCCAAGGCAAGCCGATCGAGGGGGTCGAAGCCCACGCCTGGCACTGGGTTCCCGGGCGAGTGACTCGGACCGATCGAGACGGCCGGTTCCGAATCACCAAGTTGGATAAGGGTGATAAGGTCGAGATCCGATTCCGCAAGGAGGGGTACGAGACACAGTATCACCTGGACAAGGCCACCGGACAGCCTGGCTGGGTGGTCGTTCTCGGCAACACCACCTTCTTCGAGGGACGCGTGCTCGCGCCTGACGGATCACCGGCCTCTGACGTGATGATCCAGGCCGACAGCGGCCCGAAACGCGCCTCGGGATTCATGTTGTCCGAGTGCTATACCGAAACGAAGAGCGGCAAGGACGGCCGCTACCGCCTCTACGTGGAACCCGGACAGTACGACATCAAGGTGCGCTCGCCCGGGGTTGGAGTGGCTGGGCTCTCGAAGGAAGTGATCGCCGCCAATCAAATTCGGAAGCAGGAC
This sequence comes from Singulisphaera acidiphila DSM 18658, assembly GCF_000242455.2. Lineage (GTDB taxonomy): Bacteria > Planctomycetota > Planctomycetia > Isosphaerales > Isosphaeraceae > Singulisphaera > Singulisphaera acidiphila. The sequence continues at coordinate 327,625 of NC_019892.1, read as the reverse complement.
ATTCGCCTGGAGCCCGGAATCAACGTGGTCGCCCGTACGGTCGACCACGAGACCGGCAAGCCGGTTGCCGGAGTCTCGCTCTCCCACTGGCAGAAGCCCGGCATCGAGGGAACCTCCGACGCCGACGGCCGGATCGAGATTCGCGACGTCCCGCCCGGCACGTATCCCCGGTTCCAGGTCAAAGCCAAGGACTACACCCGGTGGTGGTCCAACGCCTGCCTGAGCGAGTGGAGCCGCTTCCAGAAAGATGCGGGGCGCGGGTTCCAGCGGAACTTCGACGGCCTGGACTTCCTTATCGAACCCGGCATGAAGGACATCACAATCGAGCTCGAGCGGGGGGCGACGGTCCGTGGACGGGTGCTCGACCCGGACGGCAAGCCCGTCGCCGGCGCGACCGTGGCACCGGCCTTGACCGGCACGGGAAACTCGCTGACCGGCGATACCCGGTTCAGCGTCCCGACCGATGACGAAGGGCGTTTCACCATGCTCTTACCCGCCAGCGGCCCCTGCGACTACAACCTCGTCGCCCACGACGGCAAGTACGGCCAGTGGCGCACCTGGGCCAACGGCGTCCTTCCGCCGTTTCGGACCACGCCAGGAGAGGAATTCAGCGACGTCGAGCTCCGCCTGACCCGGCCGGCCACCGTCCACGGCCGCGTGACCGATCTTGAGGGCAAGCCCGTGGCGGATCGCGAGGTCCGTGCCAGCGCGGCCGACCTCCTTGAGAATCGCTACTACGATCCCACCACCAAGACCGACAAGGATGGCATCTTCGAACTGAAATATGTTCGCAGCGGTAGGCAATTCATCCAAGTCGCCCCGTTCTGGCTCTCCGCGAACGATGCGCCGGCAGGGACGAGCCAGGAATTGAAGCTCGAGCCCGGAGAGTCGAAGGAGGGGATCAACTTCCAGATCCAGGTTCAAGATCGCAACAACTGAGTGAGGGATGCGCCGTTGATTGGATCCGTGGGAGAGCATCTTTCTTCTCCCACCTCAAACCGGCGACAGGATTCTCAGCCTGGACCACACAAGAGACGAGCGGGGCGTTTACGCTCCCCGCTCGCCTCTTCTCTTTAAACGTCCAGGGACAACGTACCAAGTTCCGCCGTCAGCGTTTGGGAACATGCGTACCGCATTCGCGGCAGGCGACAGCACCGAGGTGGACGGGCCGGCCACAGCCGGGGCAAACGCGGAGCCCGGCCTCGGCTTTGACCGCCGGCACGGCGGTCTTGGCGAGGTGGCCGCGTGCCCAGGTCTCCAGCACGGCCATGTCGGCCGCGTCGAGTTCCGCCGTCTGCGCTTCGGGGTGAGAGGACGCCAGGGCCGGATTCGACGACGACGAAGGGACAGGGACGATCTTGCCGCAGTCGGGGCACTTCCCGGCCGGCGGGTGCGATCCCTCCTCGTCCACCTTGACCTTGAGCCGGCGCCCGCACGGGCAGGCGAATCGAATGAATCCATCCCCTCCGGGCGTACCGGGGGCGATCCGACGGACCCGGATCTTCGCCGCGCACTTTGGGCAAACGATCCGGTCGGATCCATCCTCGGGAACATCCAGGAGATAGCCGCAACGGCAGGTCGCCTTCATGACGCCTTTCCGAACCTCTTCGCTTCGCTTGATATCAACCCGGGGGGTTGGAGGGAAGAACGGCTGACGAGGGGACGTGCTTTCACTGACTTCACTTCATCGTCGCAGGCTTCAGCAAGAGCTCCACAGGAATCAGCGCGTTCAGGCTCCCGGACCGGAACCCTTCGAGGTCGAGGGTCACATACTTGAATCCGAGGGCATGGAACGCAGGCACCAGCTCCATCCGAATTTCAGGGGCAGCCAGGCGGGAGAGGTCTTCCAAGGGGACCTCAATCCGAGCCATGTCTCCCTTGTGATAGCGCACCCGGAGCATCCGCAATCCGCGCTGGCGAAGCCACTGCTCGGCCTGGTCGATCATCCGCACGCGTTCGGGAGTGACCGACTCACCATAGGCGACCCGGCTCGACAAGCAAGGGGTCGCCGGCTTGTCCCAGGTGGGCAGGTCCCACCCCTTGGCCAAGGCCCGAACGTCGGCCTTGCCGAGCCCACACTCCTGGAGCGGGTGCCGGACCTCGTTCTCGGAAGCCGCGCGCATGCCGGGGCGGTGGTCCCCCGAGTCATCGGTGTTGGCCCCGGAGGCGATCACGTCCACCCCGAGCTCTCCGAGCAGGCCCGAGAGCCGGCCGTAGAGCTCACTCTTGCAGAAGTAGCAGCGGTCGGTGCTGTTCTGCACGTAGCTCGGGTTGGCGAACTCCTCGGTCCGGATCACCCGGTGCCGGATCCCGATCCGCTGGGCGAGTTCACGAGCCTCTTCAAGCTCCCCCTCGGCCAGACTGTCGGAAACCGCCGTCACCGCCACCGCCATGTCTCCCAGCGCAATCTGGGCAGCCTGGGCAACGACCGTGCTATCCACACCGCCCGAAAAGGCGACAGCCACCCGCCCGTAGCCCTTCAGGGTCGCGAGCAGCCCGTCGCGGCGGGCGATCAGTTCAGGGTCGTTCCACGTGCTCAAGGCACACCTCCATCCCCAAGGCGCAGGCGCTCGATTTCGCTCGACCCTGATTATAGTGGCGACGCCCCCCCCGCCTCAAGCCAAGAGCGGCGGCCCCTGGGAATTCCCTTTCCCTTCCCAAAAGAGCAGGGCGGGACACCCGCCGTCCCAGGGCTGATGCTCTACGCAGGTGGAATGTGGCTCCACCACCCAAAACATTCTTGAGGCATGGATTCTTGCAGGCGATGGGTCAACCCATGATAATCAAAAGTCAGTTTACTTCCGCCCTCAATAACACAACCATTTTCCATACAGCAATTCACATAAATCAAAACAATTTCCAACATCAAAGACAGAGCAATCGAGGAAGAGGCAGACCCCAACAATTCGCTCCACGCCGACTGGGGAGGTTGAAGCATGGATCCCACACGGTTCCACACGGCGAAGGCGGCTCCGAAGGGCTGGGAATCGCCCCGCGCCCAGCCTTCGAAGTCTCTCAGCCTTGTCCGCAAGTCGATCCTCTTGAATCTCGGGATCGTCGTGACAGTCCTGCCGGTCCTCTCCCTCGGGGGTGACCCGAGGGCCTTCCTGACGACTCTGATGATCCTGGCAGCGATCAGCGTCTTGATCTGGACCGCAACCTTCGCCACATCCTCGTTCATTTCGATCTCAAAAATCTTCGAGGCCCAGCAAGCCAATGAGACGGGGCGAAGGCGTCGGGATCCCGGAACGGAATTCGGCGTCGTCGACAAGTGGATGGACGGCCCCCTCTGAATGAAGATGAGGAAGAGGAACGGCCACCCACTCGCGTCAGGCCAATCCGCCCACCGGAGCGGCAGCCGGGCAGGCGAGAGTGAGCCGAGCCCGGGAGATTCCACACGCCTGCTGGATCTGCTGGCAGGTCGCGGGCATGCCGAGCGTGATCCAGCCGTCATCACCGAGCAAGTCCTGGCGTGCGGCGAGAACGGCGTGCTTGATAGCGAAGTAGGCCGAATTGCCCAGCGACAGGCAGGGCTCGCTCGCCGACTTCGAGGAGTAGACCGCCAGCAGTCGGGCCTGCTCCTGCTCGCGCCAGCGTTCGGAGGTCGACGGCGTGAGCGTCACCCGCAGGTCGAGGGGAATCGACTTGGTGCACGGGGGTTTGTAGTTCCAGATGTTGTCCGTCAGGAGCCGGCCTTCCTCGTCGTAGCGGATCTCCTCGGTGGTGACGAAGCCAAGTCCTTGCACGTAGCCCCCCTCGATCTGACCGATGTCGATCGCGGGGTTGAGGGACCGGCCGGCGTCATAACGGATGTCCGCCCGCAAAACGGTGGACTCGCCCGTGAGGACGTCGATCTCGACCTCCGACACTGCAAACGCATAGGTGAAGTAGGCGAAGAAACGCCCCTTCGGGTAGCGGTCTGTCGGCTCGTCGTGGTGGGGGGCCTTATACAGTTCGACCGCGCTCAGGTTGACGCGACCCAGCCAGGCCTTGCGAACGATCTCGGGCCAGAGCCGCTGCCAATCATCGCGCCAGTTCTCGATCCGGTCGGGCGAGCCGGCGTCCTCCTGCTCCCGGCAAAACTGTTCGATCCGCTGCCGCAACGCGCGGCAAGCCAGGGCCACCGCGCCGCCGTTCAAGTCGAAACCGGTCGATGCGGCCGTGGGAGGGGCGTTGGCAATCGTGTCGGTGCTGTTCCCGGCGACCCGGATCGACTCGAGGGGGAGGTTGAGCTCGCCCGCAGCCACCTGGGCGATCTTAGTGTGGAGCCCTTGTCCCATCTCGACGCCGCCGTGGGTGACCAGGACCGACCCGTCCAGGCGGTTGACACTGACCAAGGCCGTCGACGTGTTCATCGCGGGGAGTTGCTTGAACCCGATGCCGTACTTGAGCGGGACCATGGAAATGCCCCGCTTCCGCCAGCGGTTGGTGCGGTTGAACTCCTCGACCCGCTCGGCCCTGGCGGCGAACTCGCAACTCTCGTAGTGGTGGTCCCACTGCTCCCGGAGGTCGCAGAACCAGAGCGGCTGGCCGAAGTGTGTGGTGCCGGCATCGATCATCCCATGGTCGGAGCGGTAGAGGTTCTGGCGCCTGATCTCCTCGGCCCGCACCTTTCGCCCCTGGCGCCTGCCGAGCTCGTGGGCGGCATGCTCCACAGCCTCCTCAAGAGCGAGGTGGGGCTGCACCTGCCCGAACGTGCGCATCGCCGTGTTGCTGGCCTTGTTCGTGCGGTAGACCGTGCCCGAGGCGCGGAAGGTCGGGATCTGGTAACAGCCGTCGGCCATCATCACGCTCCCCTTGATGACGGCGAACGAACAGTCGTTGGTATCGCCCCCTTCGGAGTGGAGGTCGAGCCGGCCGCCGACGAACTGGCCCTCGTCGTTGATGGCGAGGTGATAGTCGCTCCGATACGGGTGGCGCTTCCCGGTCATCTGCATGTCGGTCTGCCGGTCGTAGACGATCCGAACAGGCCGGCGCAGCTTGTGAGCGGCCACGGCAGCGGCAGCGGCGATGAAGCAGGCCCGGTTCTGCTTGCCCCCGAACCCGCCGCCAATCTGGCCGACCCGCACATTCACCTGGTTGATCCGGACACCGAGCACGCGAGCGATGGATGCCTGGTCGCCGTTCGGGTTCTGCGTGGAGGAGACGAGAGTCATCTCATCGTAACTGCCGGGGATCGCCAGCGCGTTGAACGTCTCGAGATAAAAGTGTGCCTGGGCCCCCGTGGACACGACTCCCGAAACGACAAAGGCCCCCGGTGCCGGCTTCGAGGGCTCGGCCAGCCAGGCCGTGTCGCTCCCCTCCCGCACCACGTCGACGAAGGGGGCGTGGATCGCCCCCTCGGGGTTGTGGGGCATAACGGCCCCGGCCTTGATCGCCTCTTCGAGCGTCGTGATCGCGGGGAGATCGTCATATTTCAGGCCGTCAAGCCGGATGAACTCGGCGGCCCGCTTCGCGGTCGCCCGGTCCCGCGCGACGGCCAGGCAAATGGGAGCGCCCACGTGCGTGACGACGCCGGGGCTGAAGACCGGGTCATCGAGTCCCAGGCCGATCAGGTTGTTGCCACCGGTGGGGATGTCGTCGACCGTGACGATCGCCAAGAACCCAGGGAACTTCTGCTTGAGCAGCTCCTGGAGCGCATCGCGTCCTTCGGCCGGGCCGGCAAAGCGGAAGCGGGCGTGGGGCCGGTCGCTCATGACCATCACCCCGTGGCCGCCCCCCTCGGGCATCCGTTCATCCTGCGGATAAATCGCCTCGCCGGTCGCCTGGGCGAAGGCCATCCGCTTGACGATCGACCGAGGGGTCGGCCCGTCGTCGGCCTGGACCTCGCAGCTCTGCCGGCCGGTCGAGAGCGGGCGCTCCGCGTGCTCGGCCGCCGACAGGTTGGCCGGATCGGAACCGCCCGGGCCGACGCGTTCCGCAACGTGGAGGAAGAACTTGTAGAAGAAGCTCTCCACAAGTTGCTCGCGATATTCCCCCGTGAAACCTTCCTCGTCCATGGGAACGATCTGCTCACGGCACTCGGCCCGCAGGACCGTCATCGCTTCAAGGAGCGTGGCATCATCCCAAGGCTTGCCCGCCAGCGTCTGCTCCGTCTTGGGCATCCGGCCGTTGAACGAGGCCACTCCCCCGTAGATGACGCGGACCTCTCCGGGGATCGCATGCCCGCGCTCGTCCAGCCGGCACGAGAAGCCGGCATTGATGATCGCGTGCGCCATCTGGGGCCGGCGAGCGACCCGGTAGGTCTGAACATATTCGTCACGGCGACCGAGCGGCACGTGGAAGAATTCCAGCAAGGCATCGGCGGGGAGGTCCTCCGCCACGGGCATGGCGAGCAGCGGAAAGGTCGCCCGGCCCTCGCGATAGTCGGCCGATCGGATCGTGACCGTCGTGCCAAGCGTGGCCAGGAGGGTCATCATGTCGGAGGGGAACGGAATCCCCTCCCGAGTGTGGCTCGCGGCGACGAAGATGTTGCCGCCGATGCTGCCGGCGTTGCGGACCTGGATGCCGGCGACGTACTGGCCGTGCCGGACCAGTTCCCGGAGCCCCGCCGTCTCCACGGCATCCCGCTCGTCAATCAGGGCGCTGGCCGCGTCGAGCAGCCGCTGGATCGAGACGCCCGCCCCCACGCGAAGCCCCTCGGCCTCGATGGCGATCCCCTGGAGTTCCCCAACCTGCGAGAGGTCGATCAGGACACGCGGCTTCTCTTGCGGATAGAGCACGGCGGCCGTGCTCCCGACGACGACCCGCACGTTTGCGCGGCCGAGCTCGGCGGTCAGCAACCGTTTCAGCTCCATGGCCTCATCCAGCGCAGTGGGGCGGATCCAGTGTAAGCCGCGCGCCGAGAAGTGGAGCCGAGCGGCCTCCCCGGGAGCGGGGAGATCCGCAAGGGAAACGGTCACCGGCGAGGAGCGGACCTCGAGCGGAAAGCAGGGGTCGGCCTCGCATTTCATGCACGGGTCGAGTGCGGGGTCGTAGTCGCTACCGAAGCTGCGCATGGCGGAGAGGATGGGCCGGTAGCCGGTGCAACGACAGAGGTTGCCGCCGAAGCTGTCTTCGATCTTCCGCTCGGTCGGCTGATCGTTGCCCCGCAGCAACGCATGCATGTTCATCACGAACCCGGGGGTACAGTAGCCGCACTGGCTCCCGTTGTTGATCGCGACCCGATGCTGGACCGGGTCGAGCCCGTCGTGGACATTGCCGATGCCCTCCACGGTGGTCACGTGCGTGCCGGCCAGCGCGGCGAGAGGTCGCAGGCAGGCGTTAATGGCTTCGTGCCGTTCCCCTTCGCGCGTCCGCCGCGAGATCATGACCGTACAGGCGCCACAGCCCCCCTGCGAACAGCCGATCTTGGTGCCGGTCAGGCCGATCTCACGCAGGTAATCGGCAAGCAAAACGGCGGGGTCAGGGTTCTCGAGAACCATCCGCTCACCGTTCAGCCAGAAGACGAGTTCCGACGAATAGTCCTGGAGCCGGTCGGCCACCGCAGAGCACGCTTCGATGATTCTTTCGGAGTCCGACATCAGCTTCCCCCCTCGACAACACGCCTATTGCCTCATACAGCCTACCTTGCCACATCAGCTTAGGACATGGAGTGGCGAATTCTTTGCTTCGTTTTTTTATTATGCGAATAACACGTTAAGTATGAGGGTTGGAGCGTGGCCGGACATCGAGTCGGCCGACGGGATTGGGCGGTGGTGCGTCTCGAAGAGCAAGCCCTGATTTTCGGGCCGTGCTCCTGAATTTCGGCCCAACCATTTCCAAGACAACAGATAAGAGGAGAATTATAGGGAAGGGCTTTTTCCCTCGACCTGACGGCGCCACTGCGGATACTCCGTCTCGATGAGTTTGAGCGGCCAGGAGCCATACCAGGCGGTGCCCGTCCGGCGCTCTCGTTCGATCTCGGCCAGGGCGTACCGCTTGATCCCATCGCGGCCGGCGAACACAGGGCGGTTGGAACCGATCTCGTAATGCCGAGCCCAGAGCGGCCGGGCCTTCGGGTCGGCAACCAGGGTGACGTCGAAATCGGCGCTATGGCGGAGGAACTCCTCTCGGGGTGCCTTTACTTTTTCCACGCGAACCCCCAGCAACTTGACCCGGTTAAGCCAAACCAATGCCCCCTCGACCGAGGCCAGCACCGCCGGGCTCGGCTGCCTCGAACGGATCAGAAACCGGACGATCCCGGCCGTATCCTGGGGGCAGAGGGAGGCAAGTTCGAACGTGCGGGCCGGCCGGGGTTCGAAGGTCATCTCGTCGTGCTGCTGGCACCAACCCGTCAGGGCCTCACCCTCGCGGATCTGGCACTTCAGGATGCAGTCGACGCCTCGGCGCACAGCCTCACGGGCTTTCTGGCGCCGGCCTTCGTCGAGCCAACGAAAATGCGCGGCCCCATCGGCAGCGTCCTCAAGGACGTTCAGGATTCCGATCATGACTCCATCATTAAAGGTGATATGAGCATGAAAATCTTTCGGGTTCGGAAACCGCTGAGGGAAGCCACCGTGGGGATATTGTGAGGCCAGCAAGAAATCAAAGCCACGCTCACAGGCCAAACGCCAGGCCGGTTCATCCACCTGGGCGATCGCTCGCGCCAAGTAGTCCACTTGCGAGTGGATATTGTCATTGTCGTACGAGGTGTCCGACCGCGAACGGGTCGCGAGGACCTCCTTCTTCTGGTCGGCCGTGAGGACCGCCGTCATGTCGTAGTCCTTCGGCCAGCCGCCGTTGTCGCGCTGGAAGAGGAGGATGTTCGCCACGATCTCGCGCACCTGGTTAGGCGCGTAGGCCGGCTGATCGGGTCTTGCCTGAACGAACCGGCTCGCGTCTCGGAGGTCCCGCCAGTGATGCGCACTACTGCCAAACCGATCCAGCGGGATCGGCTTCAGGTCCTCCGCGTTCTGAACCGCTCTCTGCAATAATCCGGCATCACATCTCTTTTCAATAATCAAAATATCACAAAACGATACCTTCATGACAATCCCGCTGAGGACGATGATAGCCAGAGCATTCCTGAGGCAGTCGCGCAGCATGGTTGTCTCAACCTTCCAAAGCGTTGTTTCCAGGAGGTCAGGAAAGATCCGCAAAAAAATGGAGTGAGCGGAGGATCGATGGCGGAATGGATCGCGGCCCGTTCCGGAATTCTATCGCGAGGGAGCGGAGGCGGACAGGAACGCCCCAAAAGGGCGGACGGAAAAACTTTGTCACCTTTCCTCGAGTGAGCGCCACTAATTTGAGGAGGTGCCGCACGGCCTCCTTCGCTAAGCTTGCCAAGGGATTTACCAAGGGACGGACATGACGATTCCCATACTGAATCAACGTTTACCCGATTCGGACCTGTGGCGACGCATCTGCCAGGGGGATGCGAAGGCGTTCGAAGTCCTTGTGGGGCGATATCAGTCTCTGGTCTCCGCCGTGGCGTACAACGTTTGTGGCAACGTAGCCCTCAGCGAAGACGTGGCCCAGGAGACCTTCTGGGCGGCCTGGCGCCAGCGAGCGTCGCTCTTACAGCCGGACCGCCTCCGCCCTTGGCTGTGCGGGATTGCCCGGAACCTCGGCAAGAACGCGTGCGGCAAGGCCGCGCGAGCCGCCGAACCGGCCACCGCGCTCGACCTCAACGCCGTGGCCGAGTTGACGACCGACGAGCCAGGCCCCGTGGAAGATGCGGTCTCCCGAGAAGAAGAATCGCTCGTCTGGGAGACGCTCGCCCAGATCCCCGACGCCTATCGCGAGCCGCTGATCCTGTTCTACCGCGAGGACCAGTCCGTGGCCGAAGTCGCCGCGGCGCTCGAGCTCAGCGAGGAGACGGTCCGGCAACGGCTCTCGCGTGGCCGAGGGATGCTCCGCGAACGCGTGGCCGGGCTGGTCGAGAGCGGGCTCCGACGGACTCGACCGGGGCGTGGGTTCACCGTCGCCGTCATGGCCGGCCTGACCGCCCACTCGGCCGGCACGAAAGCCGCGATCGCCGGCGCGGCAGCGGCCGGCGCGGCAAAGGGGGCGGGGGGTGTCGGGCTCGCGGGGGGGCTGCTCGGCAGCCTCCTCGGATCTCTGATCGGCCTTGGAGGAGGGTGGCTCGGGAGTTGGCTTCCGGCTCAAGTCGCCCGCACGAAGGTCGAACGCAACATCCTATTGCGGAACGGCCGACGCTTCCTCCTGGCCTCGATCATCTTCGCGGCCGGAGTCTTTGGGCTGGTGGAAACGCTGAGCCGGAAGTCTCCGGCCGCCTACTGGATCTCCCTGGGGATCTGGTACGTTATGTTCATGGCCTACATCGCGTTTGAGTCGATCCGCACGGTCCAAAAGGTCAAACAGGTCCTTGCCGAGTCGGGAGTGGTCCACGAACCCAACGACACCGCGTTGAGCGTCGGCATCAATACCATCGCGGCTCGACTCCGGGGCCGTGTCTTCCAGAGCAGGACCCAATTCCTCGGGTATCCGCTGGTCGACATCAACGTCAGCGACCCGCGTCCGCCAAGCGGCCTCGGCACTCCCAGGGCGGAAGGCCGCGTCGCACGCGGCTGGATCGCGATCGGCGACGACGCTCGCGGCCTCTTGCTGGCCATCGGCTCGAAGGCCCGAGGGATCATTGCGATCGGGCACCGAGCCGTCGGAGTGGTGAGTCTCGGCGGGATGGCTTTCGGCCTCGTCGCCATCGGCGGGCTCGCGCTGGGGGTCGTGGGGGTCGGCGGCCTCGCCTTGGGCCTCTTCGCGGTGGGGGGAGTCGCGGTTGGCTGGCAGGCGTGTGGCGGCACCCCAATCGCCTGGAACGTTGCAAGCGGCGGCGCGGCCATTGCCTGGCACGCCGCCTTCGGCGGGATGGCTATCGCCCATGACTATGCCATAGGTGGTCAGGCCTGGGCCCGGCACGCCAACGATGGAGCCGCCAAGGCTCTCCTCCTCAACCACCCGCTCGTTCAGGGCATGCAGTGGTACTGCGTCAATGTCGGCTGGACGACGGCGGGAATCCTCGTCCTTAGCCTGGCGATCCCCTTCGCGCTCCTCCCGCTGATGTACCGCCGCGACCGGGGGAACTACTGACCTGCTTGCCAGACTCCCGGCCCCTCATGAACAAGCCAGCCGGCAAGCTCGACCTCGCGCCGCGTCCCGATGAAGGAGAATCAAAAAAATGCGCCTCTGCCTGGGAATGCCCCTCCTCTTGCTGCCTCTGGCCTGCACGCCACTCTCCAACGGGGAGGAGTCGGGGCCGGCCACGAAAACCACGGTTCCGGAATGGATCTCGTTGGAGAACGGCCTGACGGTGCTCATCCGTCCGGTTGAGGACGCCAAGGAGATCGCCCTGGTCGTGCTCTACAAGATCGGGGGCGATCACGACCCCAAAGGCCATTCGGGAATGGCCCATATGATTGAACATATCGCGGTCACCGCGGCGGCCGGCACGGGGCAGGCGCGGACGGCCGAGGAGTTCTTCGGGCGGTATCGCTCCGGTTGCAACGCGCAGACGGGAGACCGGTATACCGTCGTGGCGACCGTGTTTCCCAAGGCCGACCTCAAGGACGAGTTGCGCGAGGCGGCCGCTCGGATGGGCGATCTCCGGCTGACAAGCGCGGATCTCGACCGCGAGCGACCGCGCGTCCTCGCCGAAATCGCCAACATGTTTGGCCGGATCCCTTCCCTCAGCGTCCTCAACCACGCGCGCGAGCTCATCAGGCCAACGCCGCAAGGAGGCCGAAAGGGGGGGTTGCCCGAGCACATCGCCGCCATCACGCGGGAAGAGATCCAATTGCGTTATGAGCGGTACTATAAGCCGAGAAACGCGATTCTCGTCCTGGCCGGGGGAATCGATGCAGCCACGGCCCGCGCCGCGGTCGTCGAATCATTCGCCAAGCTCCCGCCGGGCCAGGAGATTCCTCCCCCTTCCGAACCCGATACCCCCAAATTCGGCAGCCTGCAGGAACTGGCGGCCGAGTCTCCACAGGCTCAAGCCGAAGCCTGCCTTGCCTACAGGGCCCCCGATCCGGCGAGCGATCTCTACGCCCCCTTCCTCGTGCTGGCAAGCCGACTCTGGGCCGGTTCCTCGAAGCTCGAGAGCGAGCCCGGCCGGGCGCCGATCTACTTCCCCTTGCTCGACGACCCCGCCATCCTGGGCGTCACGACCCGCCGGAATCGCGGAGAGACATCCCGCCAAACGCTCGATCGCCTGGAAGCATTCATGGCCGAGACGGTCGAACCCAAACTGGGCGGCAACGAAGGAGCTTCCGCCCAACAGGCGTTCGGTTTCTTCCTGGGAACGACCCGCCTTCCCGACCCTTTGCTCGTGACGAACCTCTACGGAGTCGCCTTCTCCCTCGCCCGGCGCGAGCAGTTAGGCATCGATCCCGCCCGACTCAATCGGGCGTTGAGCACCGTGACGGATCAAGAGCTGCGCCGCGCGGCGAAGGAATTCTTCGCGCCTGGCCGCCATGCAGAGGCATGGATCAAAACCAAAAACTGAGAACGGAAAGCACCTCACAAGACAGCCGAAGGGGGCGGAAAAACGGACTCACGGCTTTCCCGTACCGAGGAGACACGCATCCACTCTTCTTTGCAGACCGCCAGAGAAAAGAGGAAGGGCGAGTCAGTTTCCACCGGCTTTCCGCAAGTTTCTTGCGCAAAGCCGGCGATAACCACTATACTAGAGTGGGGAAGGTGACCGTCTATGCTCATCGAATTTCGTGTCGAAAACCACCGTTCGTTGCGTGACGAACAGGTCCTGACGATGGAAGCTGGCCGGGTCGGCGATGACGCGGACTCCCGGCCGCGTCATGTCACGGGCCATTCCGAAGCATTGTTGCCCGTCGCCGCTCTCTACGGAGCCAACGCCAGCGGAAAGAGTAACGTTCTCGCCGCCTTGGCCTTTATGCGTGATACGGTGCTGCTCTCCCATCGGTTTTGGTCACCCGACGAGGGGGTGCCTCGCGACCCATTTGCCTGGGGACCGAAGAAAGAAGAACCTTCGCTCTTCGAAGCGACGGTACTGATCAACGAGGTTCGTTATCAGTACGGCTTCGTGATGAACGACGAGTCCATCCTGGAAGAGTGGCTTTATGCCTGGCCCCTTGGAAAAAAACAAACCTGGTTTGAGCGAGACGGAAGCGCGTTCAAATTCGGAGAGAACTTGAAGGGCGAGAATAAACTCATTGAGGAGATTACCCGAAACAACGCCCTCTTTGTTTCAGCGGCGGTGCAGAACAAGCATATTCAACTCACTCCGATCTTCTCCTGGTTCCGATCGCTTCAACCCATCAACTTACCCACAATCACCCCACAAGTAAGCTCCTCATGGTTTTCTGGTACGGCGCTCGATCGATGGCTTGAAAAGGGTGTGGCCGAGGCTCGCCAGCCGGCATTGTTTGAGAATCCAACCTCAGACGAATCCCTCATCGAGCGATTCCGCTCGCTGTTGACAAACGCGGATGCTGGGATCATCGATTTAAAAGTCGACAAGAGCGAATCAGACGAATTCGCACGCCGTGCTCGATCTCGCCGCATCCTGCTCAAGCACCAAAGCGAGTTCGGCGACGCCTGGCTGCCCCTCGAGGAGGAATCGAAGGGGACACAAACACTCTTTCGCATCGCCATGCCTATCTTGCATGCGATCCAAGAAGGCAGCACCATCCTCGTTGATGAACTGGAAGCGAGTCTCCATCCCATGCTCGCTCAGCGGCTCGTTCGCCAGTTCAATACTCCCGAAACAAACCCACGCAATGCGCAACTTATTTTTACAACCCATGACATCAACTTATTGGGGACGACCTTACACGAGCCCGCGTTGAGACGCGACCAAGTATGGCTTACGGAGAAAAACGATGAAGGAGCAACCGAGCTCTACCCGTTGACCGACTACAAACCCCGAAAAGCCGAGAATCTTGAGCGAGGCTACCTTCAGGGCCGTTACGGCGCCATCCCCTTCCTTGGTGATTTCACGATTGCCGGGAAATAAGAAAGATGCAAACCCCACGCCGTGACCGAGATCGCAGACCCGGTCGTCGATCGCCATTTCGCCAGCCTAAACCAATCATACTCATCGTCTGCGAAGGTGAAAAAACCGAGCCTCAATACTTCAAAGGGTTTGCGGACAACCACCGCAACTCGAGAGTCGAAATCAAGGTGGCCACTGAGCATGGAGTTCCCAAGACTCTGGTAGAACTTGCGAAGAAATACAAAAAAGAGGCAGAGAAAGCCGCCCAACACGGGAAAGACGAGAATCTCGCTTATGACTCCGTTTGGTGTGTGTTCGACGTAGACGACCACCCCCATATCCCCGATGCCCGACAAATGGCGAACGACAATGACATAAAGCTGGCCATATCAAATCCCTGCTTCGAATTATGGCTAATTTTACATTTCAGAGAAAGTCCAGGAATGCAGCATCGAAAGAAACTCCTCTCAATGCTACGAATCCATATCGAAAACTATGATAAAAATACTAAATATACAAACTATGCGACTGGATATCCTCAGGCAACAGCACGGGCCAAGAAGTTGGATATCATGGCAGCGCAAGCGAGTGACGCCGGACGTAATCCAACGACCGGCGTCTACGAGCTCACGGAAATGATTCGAGAGGAATAGCTGACCCCAAAGTGCGGCCAGGATCTATTGAAAACTCCCAGGCCATTTTATTCAGCCAGATCAGCCGGCCGAGGCGATCCTCTGGACGACCGCGACGATCCGAGGGAGCGCCGTCTCGATCTCGGCTTCGGTGGTGGCGGCCCCCAGGCTGAAGCGGACCGAGGAGCGGAGGCGGTCGTCAGGGACGCGCATGGCCACCAGGGTCGGCGAGGGGCGGGTCGAGCCACTGGCGCAGGCGGAGCCGAGCGAGGCGGCGATGCCGGCCAGGTCGAGTTGCATGAGGAGGGCGTCGCCGTCGAGGCCGGGGAAGCCGAGGTTCAAGGTTTGCGGCAGGCGCTGGGAGTCGTCGCGCGGGCCGTTGCGAATGGCCCGTTCAGGGCCCAAGGCGGTGGTCAGGCCCGACTCGAGGCGATCGCGGAGCGCCCGCCAACGGGCCTGGCGGGCCTCGGATTCCGCCTGCCAGCATTCGAGCGCCTTGGCCAAACCAACGGCCAAGGGGACGGCCACCGTCCCCGGCCGACGCCCCTGCTGCTGGCCGCCGCCGAAAAGGCGTGAGCCGAGTTTGATCCCTTGGCGGACCAGGAGCAGACCGACCCCGACCGGCCCGTGAAACTTGTGGGCGCTGGCGGCCAGGGTGGCGACTCCCAAGGCATGGAAGTCGACCGGGATCCGGCCGACGGCCTGCACGGCGTCGGTGTGGACCGGAATGCCGCGCGACTCGGCCAGCGCCGCCAGGCAGTCGACCGGCTGGATTGCGCCGGTCTCATTGTTGGCGAGCATCAAGGTCGCCAACCGCGTCTCGGCGCGGAAGGGGGCCGCCATCAGCGCGGAGTCGGCCAGGCCCTCGGCGTTCACGGCCGGGCGATCGACGGCGAATCCAGCCGCTTCGAGGCGGGCGATTGGTTCGGCGATGGCCGGATGCTCGATCGGGCTGGAGACGACGTGGCCCGGATCCCCCTCAGCGCCGGCGAGGCCGAAGATCGCCAAGTTGTTCGCCTCGGTCCCCCCCGACGTGAAAATCACCTCGCCCGGGTCGGCCCCCAGAATCCGGGCGACCGACTCCTTGGCCTCCTCCCAACCGCGTCTTGCAGCGCGGCCGAAGGCGTGCCGACTCTCGGGGTTGCCCGCCGACTGCCAGTACGGCCGCATCGCCTCGAGAACCTCCGGGGCGATGGCCGTCGTCGCGTTGTGGTCGAGATAGATCGGGTGCAGCATCACTCACCCGGGCGTTCAAGCCGCCAGATCCCAAAACAAAACAAAGGAAAAGCCGAGGGAAACCCATCAGCCCACGCAGCGGAGCGTCAACACCAGGCCAACGATGAACAAAGGGATGCCGATCAGGTAGAGCGGCCCGGCCCAGAGCGCAACCCCCACCACCATCAAGACGAACCCAAACGCCAACCCTGTCAGTCGGCCCAGGGTCTCGACAACCCAGACCACCAGCCGAAAGGGAAACGTTACGACCGACCAAATCGCTCCAAACACACTCTCCAACATGGGTTTCAACCTAACACACCGGAACTCCCGAGGGAACCTTGATCTCGCAGAAGGCGACAGGAGGATGGCAAAACGCTCCTTTTAGGTTGAGCCTTCGGCGGAGAGAAGGTTGGGAGTCGCTGCGGTCTTGTCTTCGTCTGGGTGGCTGAGGTCCATACGCGGACCCCAGCCACCGGATCGCCTGTCCTGTAATCCCCTTCAACGAAGAGTGCTCTATTACTTCTTGTCTTTCGGCACATTCTCGGGCGGCGGCTGAATCGCCACGTTGTCCTTGGCCCCTGGGATCGTGGGCATGCTGGCCGGTTCGGGGAAGGCCGACTCAGGGATATCCTTCAAATCCTTCTTCCGATCCTTCTGCGCCAGGATCGAATAGCGCTTGTCCCCCTTCGAGCCGATCTCGTACCGGCCCCAGTAGGCCTGGGTGCTCGGGTTGTAGTAATAGATGTAGTTTGTCTGCGACGGGTAGTAGATGCAGTAGTGGTAGTCGTACGTCGTCTGGGTCGGGACCGTCTGGTAGTAATAGTTTACATAGTAGTAACTATTTGCCTGGCTGTAATTCCAGGTCGTATCGTAGTACTGACGAAGGCCCTGGGCGAATGTGATGGCCGGGACAATGGCGATTGCCATCGCAAGAGCCAGGCCGAGCCCGAGTCCTCGTCTCAAAATCTTCATCGACTTCATCGCATTCTCCTTCGGGTTTGGGATCCACAATTCACGGGAGGGAGCAGGTTTCCACCACGGATGACACGGGAACAGTCCATCCAGAATTTCAAATATTTAAGCTTCCCGTGTTTCTCCGTGGTTCAGTTTCTGTGCGTCAGGGCTTCCCACCGGGCAGGTCTTTCGGGTCGTCGTCCTTGTTGTAGCGAACGCTCACCGAGGCGCGGAGCCGACCGACGTC
This sequence comes from Singulisphaera acidiphila DSM 18658, assembly GCF_000242455.2. Classification (GTDB taxonomy): domain Bacteria; phylum Planctomycetota; class Planctomycetia; order Isosphaerales; family Isosphaeraceae; genus Singulisphaera; species Singulisphaera acidiphila. The sequence continues at coordinate 310,662 of NC_019892.1, read as the reverse complement.
GCGCACCACTTCGACGAGCTTGAAGTCCACCGGCGGCCCTTTGCCGGTGGCGTCGCCGCTGCGTCCCCCTTTCTTGCCCGGTGCTTCGTCGTCGGGAGGCAGCGCGTCCTTGGCCCAGGCGGCGGCAAAGGATGCGGTGATCGTGCCGACGGTCGTAGAGCTGGGCAACGCCTCGGCCACCGCGCTCTTGGCGTACTCGGTCACCTGAAACGCGTCCGACACCTGATTCGTCCGGTGCCAGCCCGGAACCACCAGCGACTGCTTGCTCGGCACGATGTAGTGGGTGTAACTCTTGTTATCGCTGAAGGCAAAGATGTTCAGGCCATCGATCGTCACGGTCACGGCCGCGTCGTAGGGGGAGTCGTTGATCAGCTTGATAGCGTAGAGCTCGCTCCGGCGGATCTTCAGGAAGGCGAGCCCGTCGTCGTCCTTCGACGCTGCGCGGGGCCGATAACCCTCGGCCGACTTGACCTGGACCTCGATTGCATAGGGGCTGTCGGTGGCAGCCGAGAGCCGGGTGCTGGCCAGGTGGACCTCGGGCTTGTCGAGCGCATCGGCCAAGGCGTCGTTGCGTTCCTTGTCGGTACCGTCGGCCGGCATCGCCACGGTCACGCCGGTCAACGAGGCGATCGTCGTGATGTTGAAGATCGCCCTCGGCTCGAGCGTCATGACCTCGTCACCGGTATGGTCGACGACGTGGGCCTTGATCTGGACCGCGAGCAGCTTGGTGTCCTTATCGTCGACGTCCTGGTAGCGGCCGTTGACCTCGAGTTCGGCCCGCCGCTTGACGGTGACGCCAAGCGACTTCAGTTCGTCGGCCAGGCACTTGGCGATCGCAGGCCCCGCACTTGCGGCCAGCTTCGCCGGCGCGGTGAAGTCTCCGACGGCGATCGTCTCAAGACCCTTCTGATCCAGCAGCAACTTAATCTTTTTCGCCATCTCGGCCAGTTCTTTGTTCAAGTCGCTGGCTGCATATGCGGGCGTCGATATGAACGTGGACACGGCCAGGAGAAACGCAAGAAAAAGAATGGGAGTCTTTATGAAACGAAGGGTGGGGTATCGGAGCATCTCCTACCTCGAAGAGTGGGATGTTGAAGCGGTCTGTCTGTGACACAGCCTTTCAGGCGAAATCAAATAATCAAATATTGCAGGCGGGTCGCCCGCGGTCCCAGGTCTTGCAGGCGGGGCGGAAACCGCACCGCACCAAGCCAAGTCAGCCAGATCACCGCGAGAGTCTTTCAAGATCAGTAGGCTCGGAACGGGCTCCCCATGCCGAGTTCATGGGCGGCCTCCTGGAAGGTCGAGATGGCCCGCCCCTCGAGCGAGTCCCAATCCGTCCGCTTGATTGCGGCCCCCGAGAGGAGCGGCGAAAGGCCAAGCTGGCGCAACTTCTTGTTGGCGCGAATCATGGCGACCATCTCCTTGGGATCGCTCACGCCAAACTCGGCGGCCACATCCTCGGGGCCAAGGTCCTTGAGATAGGTGCGGGCGATCGCTCCGACCGACTCGGGGAAGTCGCGGATCGGCTTCTCTCGATCTTCCCCCTGCATGAGGAAGGACCCGGTCGCCTCCTCGAGGGCCTTGAGATAACGCGCCTGGTCCTTGGTGATGAGCCGATCCATCACGGCTTTCTCGGGGTAGAGCATTTCGACCTTCTCCCCGGCCTCGCCAGCGACGGCCAAGCCCTCGCGGATCGTGTCCTTGAACGGAACGATCCCCAACTGGTGGCAGGCCATGCAGGAAAGGCCCGGAACGATGGCTGAGGTGCCGGCCGTCTTGAGCGCATCGCCCACGACCTCGATCGGGCCGGCGTCGATCCGTTGGTCCTTGCCATCGACCAGCACGTACCCTTGCAAGCCGTTGGGGAGGTTGAAGACGATCTCTCCGCCGGCATGCTCGAACGCCTGGCGTGGAAACGGGTTGCCTTCGAAGACCGGCCCGAGCGGGTAGCGGAACAGGTTGCCGGTCCCCTCGTTCTTCTTGAAGTCGTAGCTCTTCCAATAAGCGCCGTAGCTCGCCGGATGCCGGTCGACCAGCCGGTTCTGGCTGGAGACTCCGCTGGTGGCGAAGCCGGCCCGCGCCAGCTTATTGCGGAGGAAGTCAGCGCAAGGATCAACGGCGAGCTTCTTTTCCAAAGCTTGAAGATTTTCGGGGATCTCGAGTAGTGCATGATAGAGCGGCGGTCGCGAGGCGTTGGCCACGAACCAGTCGGCCCGGACGTAGGGCATGGAGGTTTGCGCCAGCGTGTAGACCTCCTTGGCCGCCTCGCGAGTGGCCTGGTCCTGCACTTTGTCATGCTTCAAGCCATAAGGGTAGTGGCTGAGCATCTCGTTCCAGCGGTCTTGTTCGTCCCAGCCGACGTCGCGGAGGTCGAGTGCGAAGACGGTCTGCTCGCGGTCGATCGGCTTCGGCACGGCGATGTCGGTCTTCCAGCTCAGGCTGTTGACCAGCTTCGCGACGGCGGCCCTGGCCAACCTGAGGTCGTCGTCGCTGATCGACTTGTTGTTGTACAGGTTGTGGATCGTGAAGAAGCGGAGGAAGGCCCGATCGGTCTCGCGCAACGGGCGAAGGTAGTCGCGAACGGCGACAACCACGTCGTGCTCCCCCTTCAGCGGCCGGTCGACCGGATTGGCCGCCGGGAACAAGGCGCCCGCCGCGATCCAGCGACCGATCAGGGCCCGGTCCGCCTCGGTGGGTTTGGGGCCCGAGGGGGGCATGTCTTTCTCGACCCCGACGCGGTCCCACATCGCCGATTCGGCGGGCTTGCCCGGGACCACGTAGGGTTGCTCCTCCTCGCCCCGTTTGGCGACCAGGATGTCGTGGTCGAGCACGTTGTATCCAGGGACCTCGAATCGGACGCCGTGGCAACGATAGCAATACTTCTTGAGAAGGCCGTGCGCCTTGACGGCCAGGTCCCCCTCGGGTTCGGGGGTCCGAGGGGTGACCAGCAGGGACGCAAGCTGGGGGGTCTCCCGGTCGGGGCGGTCCGGCAACGCGGAGGCAGGCGGTGAGGCAGGGGGAGGCCGGCGATCGACCTGGGATTCCGTCGTGTCGGTCGTGGGGGGGGACTCACCCTGGACCACCGGCGGCTGGGCCTGCTCGGGCTTGGACGTGTCGCGAGCGCGCACCGGCGGAGGAGTCACGGGCGGGGGATCCGTTGACACGGCGGGAAGCGCCGCGTCCACCACCGGGACCGGCCGAGCGCTGGCGTCGGCCGATTGTGGAGCGACCGGAGGGGCAGGGACTTTATCCGAGCGAAGCATCGGCATGAGTGCAAAGGCACCACCGGCGAGCGCCGCCGCGACCCCGCCCCCGATCAGGCGGTTCCTCCAGCGGCGAGAAGGAGCGGGCGGCGCAACATCGGTTCGTTGCGTTGTCCCCTGCGCCTCGTACAACGACTGGGTCTGTGAATCGGGCAGGGGGGGGTGTTGCGAACTGATCGCGAGATGAGTCTCCGAAGTCGTCTCGAGCCGGCCTGGGGACACGGTCATGGGAAGAGGGCCTGCGGCTCCGTACGACGGCGGCGATCCTTCGCGCAGAGAGGCGGCCTGAAGCGCCCGCACAAAGGCCCGGCAGTTCGGCCAGCGGTCGTCCGGCTCTTTCGCCAGGGAGCGAGTGACCACGTTCTGCTCCGGTTCGGGCAGGCCGGACAAGTCGGCGAGCTGATGCAGGTGCGCATAGAGAATCTGGTTGATCGAGTCGCCTCGAAAGGGGAGCCGGCCGGTCCGGAGATGGCAGTAGGTCATGGCCAGCGAGTACTGGTCGGTCTGCTGGCACATCCGGCCGTCGAGCACTTCGGGCGCGACGTAGTGCGGCGACATATTCCCCGTATGGTCGCCGGCGCGTCCCTCGAGGATCTTGGCCACGCCGAAGTCCGCCAGCCGGGTCGATCCGCCGACGAGAAAGATGTTGTGCGGCTTGATGTCGCGATGCTGCACACCGACCTTGCGACCGTCGCCCGCCTCGTGCCGCGGCTCGTTGAGGTAGTCGACCGCACTCGCCATCTCGTCCATATAACCGATGAGCTCGTCATACGGCAGGCCGGGCAGACCCTGGTCTCGGCACTCGCGCAGACGATCCCAGAGGCTCTTCTCACAGAGCGGCATGGCGATCACTAAATAGTCCTCCACGCGGGCGGCGAACTGGATATCAAGCAGGTGGGGATGGCGAATGTTGCTGACGATTTCCAGCGCCCGTTCCTCGGGCCCGGCTTCCTGAGGGTTCACACGAACGAACTTCATGGCGACCCGGACGCCGCCGGGGGCCACGGCTTCCCAGACCTCACCGAACCCTCCCCGACCCAGCAAGCGGGCAAGAGAGTAGCCGGGAACGGGGATCACGCCAGGGGCGAGGCTCAGGGGCATGGCGATCTCCGACAACACATCGGCACTTCTCCGTCTTCCAACCTAAAAACGAGTGACGAGATGACAACATGAGCAGCATCCCCATTTACGGGGGAGACGCGAGGGCGGTCATCGTCCCGTCTTTGTTGGCCACATAGTTGTTCCCATGGTAGGTAAGCACGGCCCCCGGGGCTGCGTTCGCGTGCTCGGCCGGGATCTGATACCGTTCGCCCGGAATCGGACCGGTAGAGGGCCGCTGAGTCTCAGCGCCGGTCTGTCTCGGCTCGGGGCCAACGTACGCGGTCATCGTCCCGTCATTGCCCAGCAGGTAGCGATATCGCCCCTTCGTGATGACCGTGCCAGGTGCCTGGTTGGCATATTCGGCCGGGATCTGATAAGGCTGGCCGGGAATCGGCCCGGCCGAGGTCATCGTCCCATCACTGCCGAGCTGGTAACGATAGCGGCCCCAGGTGATCACCGTACCGGGCGCGTTGTTGGCATACTGGCTCGGGATCTGATAGGGCCGACCGGGAATCGGGGCCCCCAGGGTCTGCTGATACTGTGGCGGATCGCCAAACGCGTTGGACAGGCCCCCGTTGTCGAGGCGATTGATTCCGCCGATGCCAGACAACCCGCCGTTCTGAAAGCCCCCCATTGAGGAACCTCCGAGCGGAGCCGGCCCGGTGGGAGCCATCGACGACGGCTGGCCCGTGGTATTGCGCAAGCCGTTCCCGCCCGACGCCCCCGCCCCCCCGCGACGCTGCTGAGCGTGGGCGGGAAGGACGCTGAAAGCCCAGACAGACAGGACCGCCAACAGCATGAGAATCCGAATCATCCGACTCGTTTTCATCTTGAGGACCCCCGCAAACGGATCCAGATGGCACCGGGGTCTCGAAGACGAGGCCCCAGCCACCTAGAACACCAAAGCTCCCACTCCATGAGAGCGCCTTTCCCAAGGGATCAGCGCCCGGATCGTCCCTCCTTTATTGGGGGGACTTGAACGCGGTCATCGTCCCGTCGTCGTTGGCCACATAGCTATTCCCGCCATAGGTGATCAGTGAGCCCGGCGCCGTATTCGAGTGCTCCGCCGGGATCTGATACCGCTTGCCCAGGACTGGGCCGGCGGGCTTTTCCTCAACCTCGATGCCGCTAAACAGGTCGTCCGCGCTGGACATCTTCATCGCGGTCATCGTCCCATCGGTGTTGGCGATATAGCTGTTCCCGCCGTAGCTGACCTCCGTGCCGGGTGCGGTGCCGGCGTGCTCGGCCGGAATCTGATAACGCTTGCCCGGAACCGGGCCGGTCGCCGTACGTTCAAGGGCCGAGTCATTCGCGCCGCCGGATTCGGTGAACGCGGTCATCGTCCCGTCGTTGTTGGCAATGTAGCGGTTCCCGCCGTAGGTGACCTGCGCGCCGGGGGTGGTGCCGGCGTACTGGGCCGGAATCTGATAGCGCTGGCCCGGAGTCGGGCCATTGGAGCTCGGCTGGGAATTCGGGCTGGTGCTCGCCTGGGCCGGCCCCGTGTACGCCGTCATCGTCCCGTCGCTGCCAAGCTGGTAGCGAGACTGACCCCAGTTGATCACGCTACCGGCCGCGTAGCTGGAATATTGCGACGGGATCTGATAAGCCTGCCCGGGATTCGGGCCGCCGGAGACCTGCGGCTGGTACTGGGGCTGCTGATAGGCTTGATTCTGATACGGCTGGGGCTGGGGCTGCTGGTACTGGGGTTGATACTGCGGCTGATACTGCGGTTGCTGGCCGAACGCGTCGGACAGGCCCCCGTTGTTGAGGCTATTGGCCCGGCTCATCCCCCCCAGGTTGGACGGATTGACAAAACCCCTCCCAGGTTGATTTTGCAGGCCGCCCAGCGAAGAGCCGCCCAGGTTATACGACGGAGACTGGGGCCTCTGCCCCTGGAGGCCTCCCAAGTTCGAGCCGCCCAACGGGGGTTGCTGCCTCGGGGGGTAGGTCCCCTGCTGCTGCTGAATTCCTTGATTGATGCCTCTGAGGATTTGCCCCGCGATGTTCGCGGCATCGTTCCCCCCGGACCGTCCTCCATAACCTCCACGTCCTTGGGCGTGGGCGGGAGTAGCGGTGTATGCCCAAACGGGCAGAGCCGCGAAGAGCGCGAGGGTCCGAAACATCGAACGCGTTTTCATTGCGATGGCTCCCGCATGAGGATTCAAGGTGAAGCGAGAGGCAAACGCCTCGTCGCCATCAGATACGGCACCGGCAAAGTGTTGTGTCGCAGCCCTTTTTTTGACGCAAAGGCAAGAAGCCGGATCGTCAGACCGCGCCCTCGTCCGAGAGCGACGGGCCAAGGGACAGGTGCGCCGCCAACACATCACCCCCTGGAAGGCCGGATCTCGAGGGGGAAGAGAATCGTGGCCACTCGAAAGGGCCGGCGCGGTGTGTCATGGCCTGCCTCCCGGCGCGGAACCGCTCGAGGGACCCTCGGGCTTGAGGAACTGGTAGATCGCGAAGTTCGGAATGGTAGAGGGCTTGTGCGTCGTCGGATGCTGCTGCCCGCGCGTGAATTTCTGCACGCGGTTGTCGATCCAGAAATCAAGCTCCGTGATCGTCAGCTTGCCGTCTCGATCGAGGTCGCTGGCAGGATCTTGCAGCGTGTCGAGGATCGCCTTGGAGAACGCGCCGTTTTGAAGCTTGGGATACTCGAGGCTCTCCTCGCGCGGGGTCGACGACGCGAACAGGATCGCCCCCACTTCGTCCGAGACGAGCTCGCGGAGCGGGTCGTCCACCAGCTTGGCCCCCAGACCGCCGCTGTGGCAGGTATCGACGAAGATGAGCACCTTGCACGGCAGCTTGGCGACCTGTCGAATGAACTCGCTGGACGGGATGCCGGTGGCCAGAAGTCGGTCCGGGTCAATCTCGTGCGTCCCCAGGTAATAGTCCCCCGAGGCGTCGCGCATGCCGTGCGACGACATGAACAAGATCGCAACATCCTCAGGCTTCGCCGCCTGGGCGAGCCGCTGGAGGCCGTCGCGAATCTGGGACGCGGACGCTTGAACATCGATCAACGAGCGTGCGTCGACCCCGGAGTAGAAAACGTCCTTTTGCGGCTCCCAGGCAGCGGCGAAGTCGGTCGCATCCTTGTGGGCGAACCGCAGGTTCAGGTCCTTCAAAACATATTGCGAGATCCCGACGGCGAAGACGTAGACCTTCGGCTTGGGCGATTCCGCGCCACCGCTCCGCTCCACAGCGACGGCCACCGGCTGGCTGGTCGACTCCTTGTTCATCGCCAGGACCGAGACTTCACTCCGACCGCGCGGGACGTCAACCTCCTGGGTCACGGTCCTTCGCTCGGGCGTGTCGTCGGGGCCGTTGACGACTTCGCCCCCCTGGGCAGGACGCCCATCGACGAGGATCCTGACCTCGGTGATCGGCAGGCCGTTCTGCGACCGGACCTCGGCCCGGACCGTGACCCGACCGCCGCGAACCCGAGCGCCGGTGTCGGGCTCGATCAGCCGGACGATCGGCGGCTCGATTTTCTTGAGGTCGTCGACCTTGCGCAGGTCGAGCATCTCGACCGGTCGCGGCCGCGCGGCGTTGGCAGCAGCGACCGCCTTCGAGACGTCGCCAAGCTCGAGCACGCGATCGATGATGTCAGGGCGGTAGAACCGCTTGCGGAACTGGCGGGCGAGATAGAACTTGGCCGCCCGCGCGCGGCCGTCGTTGACGTGCCACCCGATCAGCCGGTCCCCCCCGGGCGAGGCGTCGTAGTACCCTTGCGGCGTCCAGGCCACCCATTCGCCGGCATGGTCGATGAAGAGGCTGACCAACGGTTCGATGAAGTCGCTCGAGGCGATCAGCGTCACCTTCGCCCGGTACGGCTTCCCCCCCCGCGACATCTCGAAATCAACAGCTTCCCCCACCTTGAACGGCCAGCGATCGTTGATATAACGATCGACCAAGGTCGGCATATCGAGCCCGCCCATCCGGGAGAGCAGATCGCCGTACCGGATCCCGGCGCGCTCCGCGAAGCCGCCGGGGAGGACGTACGTGACGATTCCCCCAGCCGAGTAGTCGAAGTCGGGGCCGGCATAGATCTTGAGGTTGGCGAGACTCCAGACCCGCAACGTGCGGTCGATCGACGAGGAGGCGAGAAAGCGGCCGTCGGGCGACACGGCAGCGGCCGTCACGGGCGCGGAGTGACCGACGAACTCGCGCCGGCCGATCATGCCGCGCAGATCCATGCACATCATCGCATTGTCGTCTCGACCGACAATCACGGCCTCGTCCAGGCCCAACTGGCTTGACTTGGCGAACGTGGCGCACATCGCCATCACGCCGGGGGGAAACGTGTACCGGCTGACCCGTCGCCCCTGGCGGCGGTACGAGAGAGCGTTCACGTTCCACTCGGCGGCAATCTCGGGGGCAAGCTCGCGATTCCCCTCGCGAAGAATGGCGGTTTGCGGGTTCCCCGTGATCTCGTCGCGGATCCGCCGCTTATCGAGGTCGAAGGTCTGCTCCAGGTCGGCGTAGTCGTTAAACTTCCAGCGCGTTCCGGCATGCGGCTTCGTGCCAAAGGCGAGCCCTTGTCCGTTCGGGGCCCAGCCGACGGAGTAGATCCGCCGGCCGGAGCCGCTGAAAAGCGATTTTCGCTTCCCCGTCGCCACCTCCCAGAGATGGATCTCGCCGAAGTGGTCGCCGCTGGCGACCCAGGCCCCATCGCTGCTGAGCGCGAGCGACGGCACGCCGTAGCCATGCCCCTCGTAGAGCTGAACCAGACGGCCGTCAACGTCGGACCAGAGACCGACGAAGTAGCAGGGGCGCCCCGCCTTCGTTCCGCTCCCCGAGCGGAGGTCGTGCCCCACGTCAAGGTCAAGGTAGCGCGCGTCCTCGAGCCCCGCATAGGGGAGTTTCACCTGGCGCATTCCCCGATCCATCGCCATCAAGCGACCGAGGGTCTTCTGCACCAAGGCCGGCGCGCCGAGCTCAGCCTTTTCCGCCGGAAGCAACTTCGCGAATTCCTTGGCGTGCAGCGCAGACCAGGCTTTCACCCCGCCGCGATCGAACGCGATCAGGACCGGGATATCGGTCAGGAAGCCAAGGTAGCTGGGCAGCCCTTGAACCGTGGCACGACCGCGCACTTTGCGTGTCGGCCAGTCCCAAATCAGAACCTCGTCGTCAGCGCCGACCGAAGCGAGAAAACGGCCGTCACGCGAGAAAGCCAGGCGGACCACCCCGCCGCGATCGTGCCCGGGAAGGAGTTGGGCGATCTGCTCGAAGTCGGCGACGTCGTAGACCCGGATCGCCCCCTCGGTCGTATTCGACTGGACGCCGACCAGGAGTTCCCGACCGGACGGCGAGAATGCGACAGCCGCACATTCGCCCTCGGCGCCGATCCCGTCGTAGCCGCGCAGCGTGGCCTGGATCTGCCCCGTCTCAAGGTGAAAGATCCGGACAGTCTTGTCGTTGCCCGCCGCCGCAAGAAGCTGCCGATCGGGGCTGAAGGCGAGGCTGTTGACCCGGCTCGTGAACCCCTGGGCATCCAGCACAAGCTTGGGCTCGGCCAGCTTCTCACCCGGCGGTTCCGCACGGCCCGGAACCGCCCCGCCCAACAACAACAGCAAGGCCACGGCCAGGATTCGCCGGATCCCCAAGAGGGGCCTTACCGGATCGCGGGGCAAAGCTCCGCGCAAGGCGAGCCCGCAAGGGTCCCACCGCTCCCATACGGCGCTGGCCCCTGCCACTCGTTCCCCATTCATTACAATGCTTCTCATCGCCGGCCACCATCTTCGCCGTTGAGCCCGGACTCAACGCCGAGCCCAAAACCCCGCCCGCTTCGTCTGGTTATTCTTCCACCCAAATACCACGAACAGACCTGATCGACCGAGTTATCGCCTCCTCGAACCACCGAAAAGACACGCCAATGGCGCGAGGTGAAATCGATATCTCCTCGACATTCTCTCGGCAAGAGACCGCCTATGCTCTCATCAAAACCATAGGTCAGCGCAGGCCGGGCAGGAGAATTGGCCAAGGGAAGGGCGGGACACTCATCGCACAATAAAATTATTGCGGAATCGGTCCATGTTGAGATTGCCAGCAGACCTTAGCATGTCGGAAAAACGATCGTCAAGAACGTCGATTCGCCACATCCCTAATAGGATGACACGTTGCGTCGGGAAAGCAACGGGGCGGAGCGGATAGGCCCCGCAACCTTCTCGATTCACCCCCTGATTCCGATCCATCAAACGGACCAGTTATTCGCTTTCTTTAGCAGAACGAGAGCGGCGCGGTGTCTGCGTTCTCGCTCTCTCCTGGCCCGAGGACGCCCCTTGGGAGACCGATGCGAGGCGCTGGCGCATTCTCTCACCGGCGGCGGGGCCGGGGATCAGCGTGTAGTCGGTTTCGGTGATCGGACGGCCGCTCTTCCGATCGACGAGCACCGGGTCGGCAACCGCGCCGGTGCTCGTCTCGGCGAGAAGGACGCTGGCCCCCTCCGGGGCGAAGTGCTTGTTTCCCCAGGCCATCAGCGCCAGGAGGACCGGCCGCAGATCCCGGCCGCGGTCGGTCAGCACGTACTCATCGCGCGGGGGTCGTTCGCTATAGCGGCGACGCTGCAAAAGCCCAGCGTCCACCAGGGCATTCAGCCGGCGGGTCAGCATATTCGGCGCAATGCCCAAGCTCTTTTGAAACGCGTCGAAGCGAGTCAAGCCATGCAGGGCGTCGCGAATGATCAGGATGCTCCACCACTCGCCCACCCGTTCCAGGCTCCGGGCGATCGGGCACTCCACATGGTCGAAACTCTTGCGTTGCATAGCCAAATCTCTCATTCGCTGCGCGGCCCGTCACCGAGGTATCCTTGACTCGTTCTAACCAGGCTACTATCATCATGCAAGTGACCAGCGACGGTCCGGGGAATCGGCTCAGCGAGCGAGGTGAACCGATGCAGAGCGGCGGAGACGATCGGCTTTATCTCGATGATCTTCACACAGGACAACGTTTCACAAGTGGATTTCATGAGGTAAACGAGGCACAAATCAAGGCGTTTGCCAGCCAGTTCGATCCCCAGCCCTTCCACCTCGACAACGAGGCCGCTCAAGATTCCTTTTTCGGGGGCCTCGTGGCGAGTGGCTGGCACACGGCCGCGATCACCATGCGGTTGCTCGTCGGCGGGGCTGCGCCCATCGCCGGGGGCGTCATCGGGGCAGGCGGAGAGATCCAATGGCCCAGGCCGACGCGGCCGGGGGACACGCTCCGGGTCGTGAGCGAGGTCCTCGAGGTGAAGCCATCGCGGTCGCGGCCCGATCGCGGCATCGTCACACTTCGAAGCGAGACTCGCAATCAGGAGGATCAGGTCGTGCAGATCCTGACCGCCAAACTTGTGGTCCCGCGTCGGCCGGCGACAGCCCATTAAACGACACCCAGCAATTTTTGCCAATTTAAGCAAATCCAACACATACATTTTCGGCTTTAGGCGTTTGCCCATTCGAAAAAAGCTGTAAAGGAACTCGCTCCTCAGGAAGACGTCACGTTGCATAACGCTTCCGACCCTCATTTTACAAAGGAAATCTCGGCATGAGTGACGGTAGAAGAGGGGCAGGGGCTCGCCGCGTGGTGATTACCGGGCTCGGCACGGTGAACCCGCTCGGTGCTCGGGTCGAGGAGTTCTGGGATTCTCTCTGCGCAGGGCGAAGCGGGATCGGACCAATCGAGCAGTTTGATGTGAGCGCCTTCCCGGTCCGGTTCGGTGGCGAGGTCAAGGGGTTCGACCCGTCGAGGTTGCCCGACCCTCGGGCCGCCCGGCGAATGGATCGGTTCACCCAGTTCGCCCTCCATGCAGCGCTCGAGGCAGTGCAAGACTGCGGACTCGACCTGGCAATGGGCGACCCCTACCGGCGCGGGGTCATCCTGGGATGCAGCATCGGCGGGCTCAACGAATTCGAGGATGGGCACGGAACGTACTTACGGGCCGGGCCACGACGGATCAGCCCATTCGTCATTCCCAAGATGATGCCGAACGCCGCGCCGGCGACGGTCGCCATCCAGTTCGGGTTGATGGGTCCGAGCGGTGCCGTGGCCTCTGCCTGCGCCTCGGCCGCCGACGCAATTGGCGACGCCTTCCGAGCGGTGCAGCGGGGTGAGGCCGATGTGATGCTCACCGGTGGCTCGGACGCGACGATCACTACCATGGGCCTGGGCGGGTTCGCCGCCGCCCGCTCGCTCTCGACCCGTAACGATTGCCCGCAAGCGGCGAGTCGGCCGTTTGACCGTGACCGCGATGGCTTCGTCCTCAGTGAAGGGGCCGGCATCCTGGTCCTCGAAGAGTTCGAGCACGCACGCCAGCGTGGGGCGAGGATCTACGCGGAACTGGCCGGCTTCGGTCGCACGAACGACGCCTACGGGATCGCCGCCCCCCATCCCGATGGCCGAGGTGCCGCCCGCGCCATCCGGAACGCGCTGGAGGACGCCGCACTCCGGCCCGACGAGATCGACTACGTGAACGCCCACGCCACGAGCACGACCCTCGGCGACCAGGTCGAGACGCGGGCGATCAAGCAGGAGTTCGGCGCGCACGCCTACCGGCTGGCCATCAGCAGCACCAAGGGCATGACCGGCCACCTCTGTGGCGCGAGCGGGGCCATCGAACTGATCGCCTCGGCCCTGGCAACCTTGCGCGGTGTGGTCCCCCCCACCATCAATTATGAGACCCCCGACCCGGCCTGCGACCTTGACTATGTCCCCAACGTCGCGCGAGAGATGCGAGTGAAGCGAGCCATGTCGACCAGCTTCGGCTTTGGTGGACACAACTCCTGCCTCATCGTGAGCAGCCTGGCCTGACGGAATCCTCGGCCGCCGCCCCTCCTTAATATCCTTTTCCTTCCGGGACCACAGTTGGGGTTGCGGTATTGGGAGGACTCGGGTCAAATGCCCCGAACTTTTCGTGCTGGGGGGGATTTGCTAGAGGAAGGCAGCCCCCTTTTTGGGATGGGGTTGGGAACGATCGCGGGGGCTCGTTTTTTTCCGCCTTCGAGCGATCGCGACCGACCAGACCGGGATTTTCATCTTCAGAAGGCAAATCCAAAGGGGCAGGGAGGCCGCTCTCTTGCGCAAGGCGATCTTCGCTGTCATGCTCGTGGGGGCCTCGTTCGCGGGAGGGGCCGTGGTCAACGGACCCGGCCTCCGCTGGGCCCAGACGATGATCCTCAGCCACCTGAACGGCGGCGACGACAACGACAACGACGAGCATGATGAGGCAGCCGACAGCCCGGCCACCCCGAAGAGCACGGTCGGCCAGGAGCCGCTCGCTCCCATTCCCTCCGACCCCATCGCCCCGGCCAGGGCCGTCGTCACCGCTCCTGCTTCGCCGGAGAAAGACACGGCCAAGCCGGATCCGTCCCGGCCAGAACCGGCGGCAGCAGCCATTGCGGATGCCGCCGCAATCTCGGCCGACCAACGGCCTCAGCCAGCGGCCCCAACTCTCCCCAAGTCAGACCAAGACCGACGGCTCGGGGCCGAAACCCCGGAGTTCACTGCGGCACCGGCGGAATTGAAATCCTCCAACGATCCCGAGATCGCCCTCACGAACGTTCCGTCCCCGCTGCCTGAAAGCCACTCGACGCCCCTGGAGCCGCTCGACCCGTTGCCCCCCTTGGACTTGACCGCTCCCAACGCGACCGACAAGGCGAAAGGCCAAGAGCCCGGCTGGGGCGATGCCCCCGGCTCGGCCCCCGCGGCCGCGGTCCCCCCTCGGTCGTTCGGAGTTGCTGACGCCATCTCCCCGCCCAAGCCCCTAACGGCCCCCGCACCCGCCCCGGACAAAGCGAAGAACGCCAGCGCCCTCGCAGTCGCAGCGCCTCGGCCACCGTCCGACTGGGCCGAGATCCGCCGCAGGATGGCCGCGCTGGGGGTCTCCCGTTACGGAATCGAAGGGGAGCCGAACGGCAAAGTCCGGTTCCACTGCGTCATCCCGCTGGCCGGCCGCCGCGCGGTCGCCCAGCAGTTCGAGGCCGAGGGGGACGACGAGTTGCAAGCAGCCGAGGTCGCCCTCCGCCGGGTCGCCCTGTGGCGAGCCACCGAAAACCCGGGGCCGTGACGGCCTGGAGACATGACATGACACGAGCCAATCCATCCCGACACGAAGCAACGCCCAACGAAAGCCCTTGGCCTCCCGACCGGCCTCGGTCTGGCTTTGCCTCTTTTTTCTCCCTTTGAGCTCGTTCTCGTTCTGTTATCCAGCGCGTGATCGCCCTATAATCTAAGCGAAGTGAATCCAACGAACTGTCTCTCCCTCGCGGCGACTCCCGAGAAAGGCCCACCCCAATGGCCGTCGAACCGCCGGCCAAGATGCTCTTGATTGTGACCGGGAGCACGCTCCGGGCCGAAGATGTTGATCGCCCCTTGGCCTACTACCTCAAACAGCGGATCGACAGTTGGTCCGATGACCCGAAGTCGTCCTCGCCCCTCGCGTTCCGGGTTCGCGTGGTCGCCGACTTCCGCTGGATCCACGACGAGCCGCTCCAGGTCCTCCCGACGATCTCGATCGGTGGGCCTGGTGTGAACGCATTGTCCCACCGCTGGCTCGAAGAGGTGCCGGTTTCCCTGGCCGTCGACGAGCAGTACTACATCCAGATGGACCCCGACCTCGACGAGCCTCGAGCCAGCATCTGGGGCATGGACAACACCACCACCCAGATCGCCATCTCCGTCTTCATCGAACGCTTCCTGCCGCGCTTCCTCGAACACTGCGCCAAGGGCACCTCCAACCTGCTCGACCTCGACGACAACGACTGAGCGGAAACCAACAAAGCGATCTCCGAAAGTTTCGTTGGTCGCGTGGGCCGGGCTCACCCGGTCTTTGCTACCACGGTCGCGGCGTGCCGTGTCCACCCGACACGGAAACGTCAATGGATTCGTGCTTGGCGCATCACCATGTCACAAACGTCTCCAAAGTTGAGACTCCGACTCCCCCAAAAATGGATGCCCCATCGCTTAAATCAGTGGAGAGAAGAACATAGCGACTTGCCAGACTCAGCCTCGAATCCTATCAATTAATAAAGAGAGTCTTTAAGCCGGCGCGATCGCACGCCCGGCATAGCCCGACGCTCTCTACCACGACGTTGCGGCAAGCCTTGAAGGTCGACGGATCGATCCGCGAGGCCCGCGACGATCTCGAGCCACTCGTCCGGGTGGCTGGCGTGCTCCCTCCCATCCCATGGAAGGACGAATGCCATGGCTCCGCTTCCGCCGACCCCCAATTCTCACCGCCACCGACCCAGCACTTCATACCGATCCACCTGGCCCTCGGCTTTGTTGACCACAATCGCCATGGTCGCCACCTCGTGCCTCAGCGCCAGGGCGGTTGGCCATGAATCCGAACCCGTCCCCCTCGTGATCGTGGAACGTTCGATCATCCAGGATCAAGGAGGGTGGCAAGTCGACTACCGGCTGCGCCACGAAGGACCGACCGAGATCAACGCGGCCCCGGCCGAGATCCAGGCCAAGGTCGAGGGCTGGGTGTCGAACTCGCGGATCGCCAACCACGCTGTGCCGAGGATGTCTTCACTCTCGGTCTCGGGCCAGGCAGGATGGTCAGGCAGTGGTGACGTGATCACGTCAGCCGACGAAAATCAACGCTGCCGCGAACGGCTCGTCTTGCAGATCTGGGCGGGCAACGAGCCGGACAGTCCCCTGTTCACGGCCGCAAAACCGTCGGCGGAATCCTCCGAGCGTCCCTTGAGCATCGCCCCCGGCGCGGTCATCCGCGTCCGGCTCCGGCTCGAGCACCTGCATTCGCTCTACGGCGACTACGACCCGCTGCTCAGCCAGCGCACGGTCGAGCTTCACCTGGGGTCGGCGGTCCTCCGCGACCTCGTACCGATGGAGCGCGAGCAGTACCTCGCCCTGCCGAAGTCGACCTGGCCCTCCCCCCCCGAAGACCGGCTCGACACCCGCCACTTCATCTCCGCCCCTGACAGCCTGCACCTGGAGGCGCACGTCACCGGCAACGAAGCCTACAAATTCGCCGATCGCCCGGTCCGCTACGGCACCAAGATGCGGCTCAAGTACTGGTACCTGATCGCTTCCGGCACCGAAGGCGGCTGCCGCGTCCGCATCACCCAGTACAAAGAGACGTCCACCTTCAAAATCCTCTACGAAGCCGCTCAGGAAGAACGCCTGACCAAGGTCGGCCGCTGGACCAAAGTCGAGCGGACCTTCCAGACCGACCGCGAAGCCACCTCCCTCGCCCTCGAATTCCGGATCAACGACCCCAACGACACCCGAATCGGCGAAGTCTGGATCGACGACGTCAGCCTCGAACCGGTCCTCGCAAGCCCGGCCGGCCCATAGACACACAGCCGGCCCGGCGGTATTGCAACAGCCGGGCCGGCCCGCAACTCCTTCCAATCACCTTGCCTTAAAAAAATTTCTTGACGCAAGGGGGACCGCTCGTTACTGTCGGTCTTCGTTGCCATTGAAACTCAGTGTCAACACGCTTTACTAACGAGTTTTCCGATTCGATTTGGAATAAGTCGACGTTATTCCAGGGAGATATCCCTGCATGACGATCGGCCTGCCGCTCCTCCCTACAACTTGAGGGACTTGAAGTCCCTGAGCAGAGAGTGACCCGCGTTGTCGGTATCGTCTGGTCGATCGATTTTCTCTGACGCGAACACGTGGCTCTGGTCCGGCCTCTGTCCGACGTTCGTGAAATGTACCCGGCGGCAGCGACGCGGAGGTCTGCTCAAAACACCGAGGACCCGTCGATCATGGCCATAGCCGATCCCGAGGCCAGTTCCCATTCCAAGACTCAGGCCGCCGCAAGGGCACGAGCGCGAACCCGCTTCAACCAGTCGATGAAGTTGGTGCGCCGGGCCCACCTCTACGCGGGCCTGTTCATGACCCCCTGGGTCTTTCTGTATGGCATCACAGCCATGCTGTTCAATCACCCGCTGGTGTTCTCCGACATCGAGCAAAAGCAACGTTCGATCACACCGGCCGACCTGGCCGGGACACCGCTGGCAACGTTCCCCACGCCCCAGGTGCTGGCCAGCCAGGTGGTTGAAGCGATCAACGCTACGGGGGGCTCGGATAAGGCGTCTCGCTATCGCCTGGTGAATCCAGACGAGGCCTCCTTCGCCCGTGAGTACCTCACCTCGGTCCCGGGGGGGGAGACGGACCATCTCGTTCGCCTCGACCTGGCGAGTGGGGTTGGCACGGTCCGCACCACTCCGAGCCGCAAGGAAGCGGAGCGGGAAGCCCAGCCGCCGTTCGCCCGCCGGCCCGTCAAACTCGAATCGGCGCCGATGGAAGCGGTTACAAAGTCCGTGAGCATGCTCCTGACCCGGTTCGGGCTCCCGCAAGTCCCGCCGGCGGCGAACCGGACGGGCGCGGGCAACTCGCAGGAGAAAGAGGGAGAACGGCGAGGCGGACCACGAGAAGAAGGGCGGCCGAGCACCGAACAACGCCCGGAAACCGGCGGCGGCCGAAGAGGCGAGGGGGGGTCGTCCCCCCGGCCGACCCCGGACGCCTCGGAGCCCAACGAACCGACCTCGAACCGCCGCGCGGGGGGCCGCCCCGATCGTGATCGCGATCGAGGCGGGGAAGGGACTCGCAAGGGGGAAATCCAGGAGACCGCCGCAACGCCGACGCCCAACGGCCCAGCAGGGGGCGGGGGCCGAGCGGGACGCGGTGGTGCTGGCGGTGGGCGAGGCGCCGCGCCGGCGGCTCCCGACCTGAATTTCCTGATGGAAGGCGAAGGGCAAGTCTGGCGGGTCGGATTCAACATGCAAACCGGGACGCTCACCGGACGCCCGGAAGATGCGCCACGGGCCGGTGAATCGCTCTCCAACCGCCGGTTCCTGCTGCGACTGCACACGGCCCACGGATACCCCTCGCAGGTGAACGCCCGGTGGATCTGGGCCGTGGCGGTCGACGTCATGTTCGTCTGCATGGTCGGCTGGGGAATCACCGGCCTGCTGATGTGGTGGCAGATGAAGAATGTGCGACGAATCGGCGCCGTCCTCCTCGTCCTCAGCGCCATCGTGTCCGTGGCGGTCGCCATCGGCATGCACAGCATGATGGTGGCCGGTTCCTGAGCCTTTGAGCCGCCCCTCAATCAAACACACCTTGGCCGTTGCGCTCACCGTCTTGCCCGGTGAGCGTCCGGCCCCCCACGCCCGTTCTGTTTTCGGAACTCTCTCCCCGGTCAACGACTTCTTTAAAGCAAAGGAAAAAGTCCCATGCCTTCCCCCCGCAGACGTGGCTTCACGTTAATCGAGCTTCTCGTGGTCATCGCGATCATCGCGCTTCTTATCGCCCTGCTTCTGCCGGCCGTGCAGGCGGCCCGCGAAGCGGCCCGCCGCGCCCAGTGCGTCAACAATATCAAGCAAATTGCACTAGCCATGCACAACTATCACGATACAAACGGCTGTTTTCCTTTTGCCTTGATCCAGGCGAACGACAAGTATTCTTGCTACACCGGGATCTTGCCCTTCCTGGAGCAGGCCCCGCTATTCGCCGCTTATAACACGAACGTGGGCCCACGGGATGCGGCCAACACCACGTCCTCGAGCACCAAGATCCAGACATACCTCTGCCCCTCGATGACGCTGCCGTACGCAAAGCCCGACGTCGCGAACAATGACTATCTGGCCCCCACGAGCTATGCCACCTCCAACGGCGACGTCTACGCCAACCTCTATAGCGGGCGACACCTCTATGGAGAGCCCAAAGGGGTCATCATCGGCGCCTCGACGACGAACAGCGGAGACTCCGCCCCCCTGACCACGGTCCCTTGCCCGCCAATCAACGTGGGCTCGATCAAAGACGGCTCCTCGAACACGGTCTTCATCGGCGAGCAAGACTACGCCTTGAAGAACGATTTCTTCGGTTCCACCACCACCCGAGCCGGGCAACTCCGGGGCGGGCAGGGCGTCTGGGCCCACGGCTACCCGCGCGGACTTAACTTCTCCACCTGGGGCAAGTTCAACCTCCACACGGTCAACGATGATGTCACGAGTGAAGAAAACGGCATCTATTCGTTCCGCAGCCAGCATCCCGGCGGGGTCAACTTCGCCTTCTCGGACGGGTCGATCCGATTCCTCAAAGAATCCGTCGCCAAGTCCATCTACCGCGCCCTCTCGACCCGGGCCGGCGGCGAAGTCGTCTCGGCCGATAGCTACTGATTCACGAGCGCGCTCCTGACTCCCTTGCCGGATGCCGCGGGTTGAACTCGACCCGCGGCATCCTCTTTCCCACATAAATTCTTACATCCATGAAAATTCCCATGCATCGCCACTTAATTAATGCCACCAAGATTGCTCTGCCCCTACTCCTGATCGGTTTCGTGGGATGTGGCAACCCGCGCGACGATTCGATCGTTTACAAGAAGCTCACTCCCGAGGAGTTCGCCAAGCTGCCTCCCGAAGAGCAGGAAACACCCGAAGTTCAGGAGAACATGGGAGCGGCCTGGAAGGACCCGAACCGGCCGGAAGGGGCGACGAACCCGAAGGGGCCGGGCCGACCAAGGAAGTCGCGGTGAGCTTGCCAAGGCTAACGGCCTGCGGGCTACTGGCCCTCATGGCCGGAGCCCTGGCGGCCTGGTGGGCCAATGCCCCGGCCGACTGGGAACACCTCCAGGTCACAGAGCCTCCCTTCTTGAAGCAAGGCGTCGTCACGCGCTCCCTCGACGGCGAAAAGCTTGATTTCCAGGCGCCGGTTGCGGGAGTCGCGGTCGTTCTCTTCTATTCCCGAGAATGCCCGCTCCCCGCCGAGTCATTGACGACCCTCGCCCGGCTCGCGACCGACTTCCCCGCAAACCGCCTCTTCCTGGCGGGGGTTTGCGTCGATCCCGTTGCGGCTCGCGAGACCATCGAAAAAGACAAACAAGAACACAAGATTGTGCTTCCCACAATCGCTCACGACCGGGACGGCAGCATCGTCCGCCAGTTCGGAGTGAAGCGCGTTCCGGAAGTTTTCGTGCTCGACGACGCGGGACGCCTGCGCTACCGAGGCCGGATCAACGGCCAGCCCCCCACGCCGGGAGATGGGGAGCATGAGCCTGGCACGGCCCATTCGGGCGTGCGCAGCGCGATCGAGGCCGTGCTCTCCGATCGGCCGGTGCCAGCGATCTACCTCGAGCCGGTGGGATGTCCCCCACCTGAGCGGCCCCGCATCCAAGAGGACATAATTGCGCCAACGTATCATCGTGACGTGGCTCCCATCCTTCAGCACAGTTGCCAACCTTGCCACCAGCCGGGCCAGTCCGGCCCGTTCTCCCTCACCACCTACACGCAAGCCGCGAAACGGGCCGGCGACCTGGCGGCCGTCACCGAGCAGCGGTTGATGCCCCCTTGGAAACCGGTGCCAGGGATCGGCCCGCCTCTCAAGCACGATCGCACGCTCCTGGCCTCGGAAATCAAGACACTCCAGACCTGGGCGGCCGCCGGCGCTCCCGAAGGCCAACCTGAGACCGACGAGCCCCCACCCGCAAGCATCCCCACCCCGGAATGGTCTCTCGGCCCCCCCGATCTGGTCGTCGCGATGGACCAGCCCTTTCGGGTTCCGGCAAGTGGTGACGACTTGTACCGCTGTTTCGTCATGCCCACGGCCCTTCCCCAAGATCGATTCCTGACCGCGATCGAGGTCAAGCCAGGGAACCCGCGTGTGGTTCACCACACGTTCGGGTACGTCGACACCCGAGGACTGGGCCGCCAGCGCGACGCCGACGATCCGATGCCTGGCTATCCCTGCTTTTCGGGCTTCACCGGCGATCAAATTTTCGGACTCCTCGGCGGCTGGACCCCCGGCAACGACGCCCATCCCTTCGGCGCGGGGATCGGCCTGGAGCTGCCGCGAAACGCCGACGTCGTGATGCAGGTTCACTACCATCCGAGCGGCAAGGCCGAGTCCGACTGCACCCGGCTCGGCCTCTACCTCTCAAAGACCCCCGTTCGCCAGGCACTCGAATGGGTCTCCGCCTGCCCGGACGTCGGCAAATTCCGCCTCCCGGCCGATGATCCCACGATCCAGGTCGTCGCCAACCTGAACGTCCCGATCCCCGTCGCACTCCACGCGATGACCCCCCACATGCATTGGCTCGGCCGGCGATTCCGCGCGACTGTTCTACTCCCTGGAGGCCGAATTCAGCCGTTGATCGCCATCGACGACTGGGACTTCAACCGCCAGGACACGTACTATCTTCGCGAGCCGCTCTCAATCCCGGCCGGCTCGATCATTCAAATCGAAGGTTTATACGACAACTCATCCCGAAACCCCCATAACCCAAATCAGCCGCCTCAGGACGTCCTCTGGGGGGAAGCCACCACCGATGACATGCTGATCCTCTTCCTCGCCCTCACGCAAGACGGTCAGGACCTGACCCGCCCCGGAGCCCGCAACACTTTCATGGAAGAATTCTTTCAGGGCAAACCGCCGGCCGTGCAATCGAAGGAACGCCCCTCCGCCCGTTGACCCATCCGACCTGTCTCGGATTCCCCCCAACGCCCCGCCTGGGCCGCTGCGTCTATCGCAATCTTTGCCCCAATGTCACGGCCTCGTCGCGTTCCTCGTCCTTACTCATGATCGGGCGGCGGCGGGAACGCGCTCGCTGTCCGAGGCCAAGAACCACGGCCGCCAGGACGGACTTTTAAAGCAAAATGAGGAGCGAACCGATGGAACTGCGATTGAATTATATGAAGCTGGCCCCTGAGCCGTTGAAGGCGATGTATGGGCTCGGCGCTTACCTCGCGAGCTGCGGGCTGGAGACGAGCCTGCTGGAACTGATCAAGATCCGGGTCTCGCAGATCAACGGCTGTGCCTTCTGCCTCGACATGCATACGAAAGACGCCCGTGCGGAGGGCGAGACCGAGCAGCGGATCTATCTGCTCAACGCCTGGCGGGAAGCCCCGTTCTTCACAGCGCGGGAGCGGGCGGCGTTGACCTGGGCCGAAGCGCTCACACAGCTCGGCCATGGCGTCCCTGATTCGGTCTATGCCGAAGCGAGCACGCAATTCACAGAGAAGGAACTGGTGGACTTGACCTGGGCGGTGATCACCATCAATGGCTGGAACCGGGTCGCGATCAGTTCCGGGGTCGTTCCCGGAACGTACCAGCCAGCCAAGCCGCAACATCAACCCTCGGGAGAGAATCATGTTTAAGCTCTTGCTTGCAACCGTCGTCGGCGTGGCCCTCGGGGCTGGCGGCCTTTCCTTGGCTCTCGCCAACCATGCCGAGCCAGGCCATGGGAAAGTGACGCCGCTCTCCGAGCGCGACGTGATCGAAACAATCGACGGGAAGGCGGCCCGAGTAAGCGTGGTCGAGGTGGCCTACGAACCGGGCGAAGCCAGCCAGCCCCACCGCCATGCCGGCCCGATCTTCGGATACGTCCTGGAAGGGGAGTACGAACTCGGTCTCAACGATCAGCCGGTGAAGACGCTCAAGGCGGGCGAGACCTTCTACGAACCCACCGGAATCCTCCACCGGATCTCCCGGAACCCCAACGCCAAGACCCGCACCCGGTTATTGGCCGTGATGCTGCACGCTCGCGACGCGAAGCAAATCACGGTCCCCGAAGCCCACGCGAAAGAAGAGTGATCCCCACAAGCCCAACCGACTTGGAGCGATTTCGTTAGGCGGCTCACATCAGAGGATGAGCGATCCGGGTGGCTGGGCAACCGCCACCCGGTCGACCTGGACCAGAGTGGCAGTGGTGTCCTGGTGAACCTCGGCGGGGGTCGGGCATGTCATTGCAGATGACAAGACTGCGCTCGGCCATTTCCAGACGTCCTCCGAACGGGGATACTCGGGGAAGTTGTCGATCGACGAGGAGGAAGGTTCCTCCGAGGCGAGCGCAGATCGACGCCATGACCCGACTCGGTCGAGCAAGGACGGCGCATGCTCCTGACGATCACGACGACGCAATCGCCCGCCACCGACCTCGGCTACCTGCTGCACAAACACCCCGACCGCTTCCAAAGTTACGACCTCAGCTTCGGCCAGGCGCACGTCTTCTATCAAGAAGCCGACGCCGGCCGTTGTTCGGCCTGCCTGCTCCTAGACGTGGACACGGTGGGCGTCGTCCGGGGCAAGGGGGCAGGGGAGGGTCTGCTCGCTCAGTACGTCAACGACCGGCCCTACGCGGCCTCGTCCTTTCTGAGTGTGGCGATCTCGCAAGTTTACGGCTCCGCGCTCCAGGGGCGCTGTAACGATCGGCCCGAGCTGGCAGCGGCTCCGCGCCCCCTCTCGGCCCGGCTCGACATTCTCGCCGTGCGTGGCGGCGAGCCCTTTTTGCGGGCCGTTTTCGAGCCGCTCGGCTATGTCGTCGAGGCCGAGCGCCACCCGCTCGACGACCGGTTTCCCGAGTGGGGCGAAAGTCCGTATTACTCGGTGACCGTCTCGAAGACGACCACGCTCTCCGACCTGCTGACGCACTTGTATGTCCTCGTCCCCGTCTTCGACAACCAGAAGCACTACTTCGTCGGCGATGACGAACTGGAGAAACTGCTCGCCAAGGGCAAGGGGTGGCTGAGCACTCACCCGGAGCGCGAGGAGATCGCCAAGCGTTACTTGAAGTTCCGCTCGAGCCTCTTCCGTGAGGCCTTGGCCCGCCTCATCGATGAGGAGCAGCCGATCGAGGCCGAAGGCGCAAGCGACGAACAGCCAGCCGAGAAGGTCGAGGCAGCCCTGGAGAATCCCCTCAGCCTGAACGAGCAGCGCCTGGGCTCGGTCCTGGCGGCTCTGCGCGCCAGCAAGGCCCGGAAGGTGCTCGACCTGGGCTGCGGCGAGGGGAAGCTGCTCCGCAACTTGCTCAAGGACAAGCAGTTCGAGGAAATCGTCGGCATGGACGTCTCGATCCGCACGCTCGAAATCGCGCAGGACCGGCTGAAGCTCGATCGCCTCCCCACCAACCAGGAAGGACGGATCAAGCTGATCCAGGGGTCGCTCATGTACCGCGACCGCCGGCTGGAGGGCTTCGACGCCGCCGCCGTGGTCGAGGTTATCGAGCACCTTGACCCGCCCCGGCTCCTCGCCTTCGAGCGCGTCCTGTTCGAGTTCGCCAGGCCCCGGACGGTCGTGCTCACCACGCCGAACCGGGAATACAACGTGACCTGGGAAAACGTTGGAGCCGAGCGCCTCAGACACCCGGACCACCGCTTCGAGTGGACCCGAGCGGAGTTCCAGGCCTGGGCCCAAGCCATCGCCACGCGGTTCGGCTACTCGATCAAGTTCCTCCCCATTGGCCCCGAAGACGGGGAACTCGGCCCACCGACGCAGATGGGCGTGTTCGAGCGCGACTGAAAGCTTCCTCGCGCTTACCAGCGCACTCTCTTGGGGAGCAGGCACAGCTCATCATCCAAAACACCACAACTGCACGCAAGCACCCAACAATACAATAATTATCCGAATCCCGAGCGGCGACCAATGACTTTCAAGATCCCCAAGCTCAGCCTCGTCATCCTGATCGGTCCCAGTGGTTCGGGTAAGAGCACCTTTGCGCGGAAACACTTCTTGCCGACCGAGATTCTCTCGTCGGACGCTTGCCGAGGGATGATCAGCGACGATGAGAACGACCAGGGCGTCACCACGGAGGCCTTCGAGGTACTCCGGTTCATCGCCGGGAAACGGCTGGCCCTCGGGAAGCTGACGGTGATCGACGCCACCAACGTCCAGGCCGAGGCCCGCAAACCGCTCGTTGCGCTGGCGAGGCAGTACCACTGCCTTCCCGTGGCTCTCGTGCTCGCCCTCCCGGAAAAGGTCTGCCACGAGCGGAACCAGGCGCGGCCCGACCGTGACTTCGGCCCCCACGTCGTCCGCAACCAGACGACACAGCTCCAGCGCTCGCTCCGAAGTCTTCGCAAGGAAGGGTTCCGCTACGTCTTCGTCATGGAGACCCCGGCCATGGTCGACGCGGCGACCGTCGAGCGGACGCCGCTCTGGAACGACAGGCGCAATGAGCAAGGTCCGTTCGACATCATCGGCGACGTCCACGGCTGCGGTGATGAGCTGGAATTGATCCTGGAGCGACTGGGCTACACCGTCTCGGCCGAGGCCCTCGGCGGGCCTTTGCTCGCCAGCGGGCCCATTTATACTCACCCTGAGGGCCGGAAGGCGATCTTCCTCGGCGACCTCGTCGATCGTGGCCCACGTGTCCTCGACGTCGTCCGGCTGGTGCGAAACATGGTGGTCCACGGCTCCGCGCTCTGCGTCCCCGGCAACCACGACGTCAAGCTCGTCAAAAAGCTCCTGGGGAAGAACGTCCAGATCACGCATGGGCTGGCCGAGACGCTGGCCGAGATCGAGGCGATCCCCGGCGAGCTGCGCACCCCGTTTGCGAAGGAAGTCGCCGAGTTCCTCGACAGCCTGGTGAGCCACTACGTCCTCGATGGCGGCCGCCTGGTCGTCGCCCACGCCGGGATGCGCGCGGAGATGCAAGGGCGAGGCTCAGGCAAGGTCCGCGACTTCGCCCTCTACGGCGAAACGACCGGCGAGACCGACGAGTTCGGCCTCCCCATCCGCTACGATTGGGCCAAGGAATATCGGGGATCGGCGCAGGTCGTCTATGGACATACACCGGTTCCATCGCCCGAGTGGCTCAATCGCACGGTCAACATCGACACCGGCTGCGTCTTCGGCGGCAGGCTGACCGCCCTGCGCTATCCGGAGGGCGAGTTCGTCTCGGTCCCCGCCGCAAGGACGTACTGCGTCCCCACGCGCCCCTTCCTACCCCCCGCCGAGGCCCAGGCCCCAGCCCTCTCCGCGCAGCAGTCGCACGATCAGGTACTCGACGCCGAGGACGTACTGGGCAAGCGGATCATCCCGACCCGGCTCAGGGGGAACGTCACGATCCGCGAAGAGAACGCCGTGGCGGCCCTGGAAGTGATGAGCCGGTTCGCCGTCGACCCGAGGTGGCTGATCTATCTGCCCCCCACCATGTCGCCCTGCGAAACCAGTCGCGAGCCCGGCCTGCTCGAGCACCCCGCCGAGGCGTTCGCCTACTACCGGAGCCAAGGGGTCCCGCAGGTGGTCTGCGAAGAAAAGCACATGGGTTCAAGAGCCGTGGTCGTCCTCTGCCGCGACGAGGCGGCGGCCTGGGATCGGTTCGGCGTCACCACGGGCGAACTCGGGATCGTCACCACGCGCACGGGGCGACGGTTCTTCAACGACACCGATCTGGAGCGGCGATTTCTCGATCGGGTCCGATCGGCCCTCGACGCCACCGGCCTCTGGGACCAGCTCAATACGGCCTGGGCCTGCCTCGACTGCGAGTTGATGCCCTGGTCGGCCAAAGCCCAGGAGCTCTTGCGAACCCAATATGCCGCAGTCGGCGCAGCGGGTTCCGCCGCGCTTCCGCCCGCGATCGCCGCCCTGGAGCAGTCGGCAAGCCGCCTGAATGGAGAGGAACGCGAAAAACTCACCGGGATCGCAGCCGCCTATCGTCTCCGAGGGGAGGACATCGGCCGGTTCGTCGCCGCTTATCGGCAGTATTGCTGGTCGGTGGAGTCGCTGGCGGACTTGAAGCTTGCCCCGTTCCACCTGCTCGCCACCGAGGGCCAGGTTCATGCGGACAAGGATCATCTTTGGCACATGACAACCTTGGCCGACCTCTGCCGGGCCGACCCTGAACTCTTACGAGCGACCCCGTCCTTGGTCGTGGATGTGACCGATCCGGCGAGTCAGGCGGCGGGGATCGCCTGGTGGGAAGAGCTCACGGCCCGAGGGGGCGAAGGGATGGTCGTCAAGCCCTTGAACTTCATCCACCGCGGATCTCGAGGCCTCTCCCAGCCCGCCGTGAAGTGCCGTGGCCGCGAATACCTGCGGATCATCTACGGCCCCGACTACACGACGGAGGAAAACCTGGTGCGGCTCCGCTCGCGCGGCCTGGGCAGGAAGCGGTCGTTGGCCCTGGGCGAGTTCGCCCTCGGCCTCGAAGCCTTGGAGCGGTTCGTCCGACGAGAGCCGCTCCGCAGGGTTCACGAATGCGTCTTCGGCGTCCTCGCCCTGGAGAGCGAACCC
Source organism: Singulisphaera acidiphila DSM 18658 (assembly GCF_000242455.2). Classification (GTDB taxonomy): domain Bacteria; phylum Planctomycetota; class Planctomycetia; order Isosphaerales; family Isosphaeraceae; genus Singulisphaera; species Singulisphaera acidiphila. Next base: position 283,339 of record NC_019892.1, on the reverse strand, counting down.
GTGGATCCAAGGTTGTGAGTGGCATCCCACCAGCCCTTGGGCCAACCAAGGGCGATGGGCTTCAATCCGCTTGATCTCTCATAGGTGTTCTGAGGCAAGCGAAGCTTCTCAGGCGAATGGGGTTTCTTTCTGGGCTCGATCCTATATCCTAATGCGACGAGGTGAGCTTGAGCCCAACAACGCCTGCAAGGATGAGCATAATGCAGGCCAGGCGACGGAGGTCGGGAGACTCACCCAGCAGGAGAATCCCGAACACAACGGTGCCGACGGCGCCGATTCCGGTCCAGACCGTATAGGCCGTTCCCAGCGGAAGCGACTTGAGGGCCACCCCAAGCAAGTAAACGCTGGCGAACATGAAGGCCACGAATCCGAAGGTCGGCCAGGGTTGCGTGAACCCCTTCGTGTACTTCAGGCAGACCGCCCAACCGATTTCGAACAGGCCGGCAATGACCAGGACAACCCAAGCCATAGCTTTCTCCTGGAGAGGAGAGCTACGGGGTCGTCCCCGCACGATTCGAGCTTGGCGTGGGAACAGTCCCCACGAAGCATGGGGTCGTCCCCACAGTATCATATTACGCCCAGTGGCAAGGGTCGGGCCACGTTCTCCCTTTTTATCCTGGGACGGACAGCACCCCGCCCGCTCTATGAATGCAATTTTTAGAATTGAAGAGGCGGGCGGGGCACCCGCGGTCCCAGAAAAAAAGCGGAAAATCATGTGTTGTCAACGTGAAAGTGCGATCCCCTGCGTCTTCTCGATCACCCAGAACACGAAGTCGGTATCCGGGCAATTGGCGCCGAGCCGCTTGAGTTTCGAGGCGATCTGGCCCCGGTGGTAGGTCGCGTGGTTGACCACGTGGCGGAGGATGGCCCAGACCGGCAGTTGGAAATCGTCGCCCGCCAGGTTGCGGTACGCCAGGATCGTCGCGAGCTGCTCAGGCGTGAGCGTGGGGAGCAGACGGTCGAACGCGTCGTGCGCTTTGTCGAAGAGCCGGACGACGTCGTCGAGGGTGGGCAACTCCTGTTCGGTCGGCCTCGAGGTGACGGTCTCCCCCTGGAGCCGGCGGGACCAGATGTCGGTAGCGCCGGCCACATGGATCATCGTGTCGCGGACCGAGGACCAGCCGGGGACCGGTTCCTGACCGTACTGCTCGGGAGAGAGTTGCCCAACGGCCTTGACGAGATGGGCGGTGGCCCAGCGGTTGTACTCGTACAGGGCAAACAGGTCGTCTTGCATCGCCAAAAGTCTCCTGACCCTTCTCGCTCGGGAAAATCGCGGCGGCCTGATCCGATCCGGTCGCCGCGAGAAATTATGATATTAGACCCAACGACTCGGCCCTGCGTTCGCGCTCGCGGCGGGAGTTGAGTTGGCAAAGGTCTCCCTCGACGCTCTGGGATTCGCGAGACCAGGATCATACAATGGTGCAATGCCGGGTGAGGAGGCTCGCCTGGCTCGTGGTGATTCACTCACGCACAAAGGGTAATGGGGCGGCGCGAGGAGCGTCGGCGCGATGGATCGGTTGACCGTGCTCTGTTTCGGGGGGACGTACGGCCTGGCCCTGGCGAGCGAGCTGGCTCGGTTCGTGGTCCGTGGTGCGGCGCGCTGGTACTTGACCGTCGCCCTGACCGCCTTGGCCTGGTTGGTCCAGACGGCCTACCTGACCAACCTGGCCTGGGTTCAGCGCAAGGTCCCGGTGACCACCGCGTTCGAGTCGCTGATGGTGCTCTCCTGGATCTTCGCCCTGATCGGCCTCTACCTGATGGTCCGCTCGCCCAAGCCGATGGCGGTGGGGGTGTTCGTGCTCCCGCTCGTCCTGGGCCTGGTGGTCTCCGGCCAACTGGCCTCGCCGCGCGACGGCTGGGACCAGTGGGGGAGCGCGACGCGGTTCTGGGGCACGGTCCACGGCCTGTTCCTGCTGGCGGGTGCGGTCTCAACCTGCGTGGCGTTCGCCGCCGGGCTGATGTACCTGGTGCAGTCGAACCGGCTGAAGCACAAGCGGCCCTCCCGGTTCGGGTTCGCCTTGCCCAGCCTCGAGCAATCGGAGCGGCTGAACCGCGGGGCCATCACCGTCGCTTTCCCGCTCCTGACCTGCGGCCTTCTGATCGGGGTGATCCTCGACCTGGTCCTTCGAGGGGCCGCAGCGAGGACGCCGCTAAGCTGGACCGACCCCAAAGTCGTCAGCGCGTTCCTCATGTGGCTGGTCTTCGCCGCACTCTTGCACGCCCGGTTCCGGCCGGCAATGCGGGGACGGAGTCTGATGGTACTGACGATCATCGCCTTTGGCTTCCTGGTGTTCACCTGGGTCGGCGTCGACGTCTTGAACCTCCCGACTGCCCACGGCATGGGCTCGCCGGCCGGGAGGAAGGCGCTGTGAAGCTTCTGACTCTGGGTGTCGATCACCGCTCCGCCCCCACCTCAATCCGCGAAGCCCTCGCCTTCGACGGTCCCAAGCTCGCGCGCGGGCTCGACACGCTGGCCGAGTCGTTCCCCGGCAGCGAGTTCGTCATCCTGTCGACCTGCAACCGGGTCGAAATCTATGCCGCAGGCGCTCCCCAGGAGGTGCCGGACCTCGAGGCCCTGACCGACTTCTTGTCCACCTTCCACGCGGTGCCGGTCGATCGGTTCGCCCCCCACCTCGTGAGCGCCCAGGACAATGAGGCGGTCGCCCACCTGTTCCGAGTCGCCGCCAGCCTCGAAAGCCTGGTGCTGGGTGAGGGACAAATCCTCGGCCAGGTCAAGGAGGCGTACCAGGCGGCGATCAAGAACAGGACGGTCAACTCGATCCTGCACCACGTCTTCCAGAATGCCGCCCGCGTCGGCAAGAAGGTCCGCGAAGAGACCGGCCTAGACCAGGGCAAGCTCTCCATCGCCAGCGTGGCCGTCGACGTCGCCAAAGGGGTCTTCGACACCTTCTCCGACAAAACGATGCTGGTCATCGGCGCAGGCAAGATGGGGGACCTGACCCTCCAGCACCTGAAAGCGCTCAACCCCGGGCGGATCCTGGTGAGCAACCGGAGCCCCGAGCGGGCCGAGGTCGCCGCCGCGCGCTGGGGAGGCAAGGCCGTCCCCTTCGACGAGCTCTTCCTGGCGCTCAAGGAGGCCGACGTCGTCGTCAGCACGACCGCCGCCGAAAAGCGGATCGTGACCTACGACCAGTACGTCCGCGTCCAGCACGCCCGCCGCAACCGCCTGTCCCTGATCCTCGACATCGCAATCCCGTGCGACTTCGACCCCAAGATCGGCGACCTCGAGGAAGTCTACCTCTACAACGTCGACGACCTCCGCGCACAGGCCGAGCAAAACCGGAGCCGCCGCCAGAAGGGAATCGACCCAGCCACCGCCATCATCGAGCGCGAAACGGCCGCCTGCTGCGCGGCCCTGCGACATCAGCGGCACGCCGGCGCGGTGCTTCGCCAACTCGGCGACCACGCCGACGCGATCCGCCGCCGCGAGTTCGAAGCCCTCTGCAACGCGCGGCCCAGCCTCAACGAGGCCGACCGCGAAGCGATTGCCCATATGATGTCGCGGTTCCAGAACCAACTCCTCCACCAGCCCCGCGCCACCCTCCGCTCGGCCGCCTCGGAACCGGCCGCCGAGCACCCCCACACCCTGCTCAACGCCGTCCGCCACCTCTTCGGGCTGGCCGATCTCTAACGTGCTTCATCCAGGCTTGCCGCGTCGCCCCCCCTTGCGGCCCTTCGACTCCTTGTCCTCAGGCGAGATCCGGTAGAGACACCGGCGGGCGCCTTGGACGATATGCTCAACTCGCTCGACCGAGGCCTCCGGCCCCAGCACGTCGCGGAACGTACTGAGCTCGGCCCGGCAGAATCCCTGGCAGGCGGTTGCGGCCACGCAGATCGGGCAGTGGTTCTCGGCCAGGACGAACCCGTTGCCCTCCGCCCAGAACTCCGCCATGTACCCTTCCCGGGTCCGGGCCTCGGCCAGCCGGGCCACCCGCTCGCCCAGCCCGGCCCCCTCGAGCGCCGTGGCGTAGGCCTCCTTGGATTCGGCCGCTCGCGCGTCGATCAGCCTGTCGAGCACCGCTTCGCCAAGCTCCGTCCGGATCGAGCGGATCAGCCCGGCAGTGAGCTCGGCATGGGCATCCGGAAACCGGGCATTCCCTGCGTCCGTCAAGCTCCAGACCTGGGTCGGACGCCCAACGCCACGTGACTCCGCAGTGGCGACAACCAACCCATCGGCCGCGAGCCGAACGAGCTGCTGCCGCGCTGCCTCCCCGGTCACACCTGTGGCCCGACCAAGCTCTCCCGCCGACTGCGGCCCCCGACTCTTCAAAAGAACCAGGAACCGATCCCCCGCCGGCCGAAGCGCATTTTCCAATCGATCGCTTGACATATTCAGGCTACCTGACTATTTTTCAAAGTGACTTGTTGGAAAATTATAGAACCGGGTCGGCCGCGATGCAACGCACCGGGCCGGGGAATATCATGGAGAGTGGCCCCGGCCAATCCGTTGTCTGCCGGCCGCGTCAGGAAAAACTTGGTCATCCGAATTTTTTGAGAAACAGATTTCGGGCATTGCTGAGGGTGAAACCCATGACTTCCGGATCCGCCATGCCGGCCATCAACGGACTGCTGGAGACGGCGCTGTATGTTGACGACCTGGAACGGTCTGTCCGGTTCTACCAGCAGATTTTCGGCTTCAGGACCTTCGAGGAGGGGAGTTCGGAGTCGCCCGCTAAAGAACCTGACCCTCGATTCTGTCCGCTCCAGATCCCTGGGCGTCAGGTCCTGCTCCTCTTTCGGAAGGGCGAGTTCACGACGACAAGCGTCCTTCCTGGAGGCACGATTCCCCCGCACGACGGTCGCGGGACGCTGCATCTCGCGTTTGCGGTCAACGCTGATGACCTCGAACGCTGGAGAGAGTGGCTGTCATCGCACGGAGTGCAGGTCGAGGGTGAAACGACCTGGCCGCGGGGCGGAGTGAGTCTCTATTTCCGGGATCCCGACGGCCACTTGCTGGAGCTGGCAACACCCGGACTCTGGCCCATTTACTGATCGAATCGACGTGTGCCCCACCCTATTGGTGCGTCTCCAAGCGCAGGGCGGGGGTGTGACGGTCGCTTGTTTGGAGCGAGGTGCGCGCATGAATCCGGCCGATCCCAACTTCATCGACGTCAACGCCTACCTGGACCGCATCGGTGATTCCGGCGATCGAACCCCGTCGCCGGAAGTGCTCGAGCGGTTGCATTTCAACCATGTCACCCGGATCCCATTCGAGAACCTCGACATTCATCTCGGGCGGCCGATCCGCCTCGACCTGGCGAGCTTGCAGTCCAAGCTAGTCTGGAGCCGGCGCGGCGGTTACTGCTTCGAGCAGAATACGCTGTTCGCCGCCGTGCTGGAGGAGCTCGGATTCCACGTCACGAGACTGTCCGGCCGCGTGCGTCTGAGAACGCACCGGGCCACGCCTCGCACCCACATGTTCTTGAACATCACGCTCAAAAACACCACCTGGCTCGCAGACGTTGGGTTTGGCGGCGAAGGCCTCTTCCGGCCGATCCCGATGGTGAGCGGGCCTTCCTCCCATCAGCATGACCGAACGTTCCGCTTGATCGACGACGAGGGTCTCTGGGTCTTGCAATCCCTCATTGAAGGGATCTGGACCGACCTCTACGCCTTTACGCTCGAGCCGCAGCACAGCATCGACTGCGAGGTGGGCAACTATTACACCTCAACCCATCCCGACTCTCCCTTCCTCCGCACCTTGACGGTCCAATCGCGGACCCCGGAAGTCCGCCAGGTCTTGCGCAACCGGGAGCTTGAGATCAGGCGAGGGGGACAGGCAACCCTTCGCACCATCGCGAGTGACGAGGAGCTGCTGCACGTTCTCACCGAGTGCTTCGACTTGCGGTTCCCTCCCGGCACCCGGTTCCAGTCGATCGTTTCGGCACTCCCGGCGAACGTGGCGTCCGAACTCTGAGCTGTTGGCCGCGGTTTTCTTTGATTTTCTTATGCTGCTACGACCAAGCCAAATGCTGCTGGGTGCCACGGCTTCCGTACTCGGAACCCATGCAGGAATGACGCAGAACACACAAACTTCCTCAATTTCATAACAACAAGATCAGCAGAACAAAAAAACCTTCCTCAGTCACATGCGGGGCATCAAATGCCCCCGCATCCGTCCAAGGAAGGGTCGTTTATACGGATTCAGAAGACGTGCCAAGGGGCTCAGGCCCCTTGGCACGCGGGAATCAAGCGTGTGGCCGCCGCCCGTGCGGGTTCGCCGCGAGCCGGCCCAGAGCTTTCGCCCCAAGATGAGCACCACCGGCCTGGCGGAGCAGCCGGTTGGCCGCCTGCCGAGCGAGTGCCGCTTGCCGGGCCGCGCCCACTCGGCGTCCCGGGGTCTGGACCGGGCCGATCTCAGAGGGACCCGCCAAAGCATGACTGTTGAAGGTGGTCACGAAGTCGGACCCCGGTTGACCGTTCAGGGGGATGCCGGTCACGCCGGTCAACCCGTTCGGCCCCGTCCCGACGACGGTGAGTTGATACAGTTCCCTCAGCTTGATCAGCCGGTTGGCCGCGATCAGGGTCACGGTTCGCGTGGCGGGATCATAGGTCGCCGAAGCGATTGCAATAAAGACATCGTCACGCGTTCCCCACCGACCATCGCGGCCCCGGCTCTGGAGGATGTAATTGGCGGGGTCCTGGGCCCGCACCGGGTCCAAGTCCTCGCTGAATGTCAAGACGATCAACGTCGTTTGCTCGTGGTAGCCGAACCGCTGCAAGCCAATCACCGTGGGCGGCCCAACCTGCGGCGAGGCCTGATTGACCGTGATAGAGACGGCGGCCGAGTTGCTGAACGTCACACCATCGGTGTTGCGATACGTGAACTGGTCACTCCCGAAATATCCAGGGTCTGGGATGTAGTTGAACGAACCGTTGGCGTTCAGCGTCAGCGTGCCGTGCGACGGCCCGGTGACGAGTACTGCGGTCAATGGAGTGCCGTTAGGGCTGATGTCGTTGCCCAACACACCCGGCCCCGGAACCGCCAGCGGCGTCCCTTCCTCAGTGACGTACTGGTCGGGAACGGCGATCGGAGTCTGCGCGGGGGCCAGGACGGTGATGGTGACCGTCGCAATGTTACTCGACGACGTACCATCAGAGGCCCGGTACGTAAACGTGTCCGTACCGATGAACCCCGCAGCCGGCACGTACGTGAACGAGCCGTTGCTGTTCAACGTGAGCGTACCGTGTGCCGGCAAACCGACCACCGCGGCCGTCAACGGTATCCCCGACGGGCTGAGGTCGTTCGCAAGGACGCCCAGGGGCGGAACTGTCAAAGTCGTCCCCGAGTTCGTCACATAGCTGTCATTCACGGCGACTGGGGCCTGCGCCGGCGCCAGGACGGTGACGGTGACCGTCGCGATGTTACTCAACGTCGTACCATCAAAAGCCTGGTACGTAAACGTGTCCGTACCGATGAACCCTGCGGTCGGCACGTACGTGAACGAGCCGTTGCTGTTCAGCGTCAGCGTGCCATGCGTCGGCAAGCCAACAACCGAGGCCGTCAACGGAGTCCCAGACGGACTGAGGTCATTCGCAAGGACACCCAGAGGCGGAACCGTCAGCGTCGTCCCCGAGTTCGTCACATAGCTGTCATTCACGGCGACTGGGGCCTGCGCCGGCGCCAGGACGGTGACGGTGACCGTCGCGATGTTACTCAACGTCGTACCATCAAAAGCCTGGTACGTAAACGTGTCCGTACCGATGAACCCTGCGGTCGGCACGTACGTGAACGAGCCGTTGCTGTTCAGCGTCAGCGTGCCATGCGTCGGCAAGCCAACAACCGAGGCCGTCAACGGTGTCCCAGACGGGCTAAGGTCGTTCGCAAGGACACCCAGAGGCGGAACCGTTAGCGTCACCCCTTGACGCGTCTGGTAGCTGTCATTCACGGCGACAGGGGCCTGCGCCGGCGCCAGGACGGTGATGGTGACCGTCGCGATGTTACTCAACGTCGTACCATCAAAAGCCTGGTACGTAAACGTGTCCGTACCGATGAACCCTGCGGTCGGCACGTACGTGAACGAGCCGTTGCTGTTCAGCGTCAGCGTGCCATGCGTCGGCAAGCCAACAACCGAGGCCGTCAACGGTGTCCCCGACGGACTGAGGTCGTTCGCGAGGACGCCCAGGGGCGGAACCGTCAAAGTCGTCCCTTCACGCGTCACATAGCTGTCATTCACAGCGACTGGGGCCTGAGCCGGCGCCAGGACGGTGATGGTGACCGTCGCAATGTTACTCAACGTCGTACCATCGAAGGCCTGGTACGTGAACGTGTCGGTGCCAAAGAACCCCGCGGTCGGCACGTACGTGAACGAGCCGTTGCTGTTCAGCGTCAGCGTACCATGTGTCGGCAAGCCAACCACCGCAGCCGTCAATGCAGTACCCGACGGGCTGAGGTCGTTCGCGAGGACGCCCAGGGGCGGAACCGTCAGCGTCGTCCCCGAGTTCGTCACATAGCTGTCATTCACGGCGACTGGGGCCTGCGCCGGCGCCAGGACGGTGATGGTGACCGTCGCGATGTTACTCAACGTCGTACCATCGAAAGCCTGGTACGTAAACGTGTCGGTACCGATGAATCCCGCGGTCGGCACGTATGTGAACGAGCCGTTGCTGTTCAGCGTCAGCGTGCCATGCGTCGGCAAGCCAACAACCGAGGCCGTCAACGGAGTCCCCAACGGGCTGAGGTCGTTCGCGAGGACACCCAGGGGCGGAACCGTCAAAGTCGTCCCCTCGGTCGTCACGTAGCTGTCATTCACGGCGACTGGGGCTTGCGCCGGCGCCAGGACGGTGATGGTGACCGTCGCAATGTTACTCAACGTCGTACCATCGAAGGCCTGGTACGTGAACGTGTCGGTGCCAAAGAACCCCGCGGTCGGCACGTACGTGAACGAGCCGTTGCTGTTCAGCGTCAGCGTACCATGTGTCGGCAAGCCAACAACCGAGGCCGTCAACGGTGTCCCCGACGGACTGAGGTCGTTCGCAAGGACACCCAAAGGCGGAACCGTCAGCGTCACCCCCGCGTGCGTCAAGTAGCTGTCATCAACGGCGACTGGGGCCTGCGCCGGCGCCAGGACGGTGATGGTGACCGTCGCGATGTTGCTCAACAACGTCCCATCGGAGGCCTGGTACGTGAATGTGTCGGTGCCAAAGAACCCCGCGGTCGGCACGTACGTGAACGAGCCGTTGCTGTTCAGCGTCAGCGTACCGTGCGTCGGCAAGCCAACCACCGCAGCCGTCAATGCAGTACCCGACGGGCTGAGGTCGTTCGCGAGGACGCCCAGGGGCGGAACCGTCAAAGTCGTCCCCGCATGCGTCACATAGCTGTCATTCACGGCGACTGGGGCCTGCGCCGGCGCCAGGACGGTGATGGTGACCGTCGCGATGTTACTCAACGTCGTACCATCGAAGGCCCGGTAAGTAAACGTGTCGGTACCGATGAACCCTGCGGTCGGCACGTACGTGAACGAGCCGTTGCTATTCAGCGTGAGCGTACCGTGCGTCGGCAAACCGACCACCGTGGCCGTCAACGGAGTCCCCAACGGGCTGAGGTCGTTCGCGAGGACACCCAGGGGCGGAACCGTCAAAGTCGTCCCCTCGGTCGTCACGTAGTTGTCATCGACGGCGACCGGGGCTTGCGCCGGGGCCAGGACGGTGATGGTGACCGTTGCGATGTTGCTCGTGAACGTCCCATCGGAGGCCTGGTACGTAAACGTGTCGACACCAAAGAACCCTGGGACCGGCACGTACGTGAACGAGCCGTTGCTGTTCAGCGTCAGCGTACCGTGCGTCGGCAAGCCAACCACCGCAGCCGTCAACGGGTTACCCGACGGGCTGACGTCGTTCGCAAGGACCCCCAGGGGTGGAACCGTCAGCGTCACCCCTTCGTTCGTCACGTAGCTGTCGTTGACGGCGATCGGAGCCTGCTGGCCAGGGGGCAGGACGTTGATCGTCACGGTCGTGGAGTTACTGAGCTGTCTGCCGTTAGTGGCAATGTAGGTGAACGTGTCGGTGCCGAAGAAGCCATTATTCGGGGTGTAGGTTACCGTGCCGTTCGGGTTGATGACGACGGTGCCGTGCGCTCCCTGGGTCACCGAGCTGATCGTGAGCGTGTCGCCCGGCGCGAAGGCGTCGTTGTTGAGGACGGGAACGGTGACCGGCGTATTCTCGGCGGTGTTCGCGAAATCCGGGTTGGCGATCGGCGCGGCGTCGACGCCGACGGCCTGCACGGCCACGATCGCCTGGCCAATCCCCACACCCAGCAGGCCCAGCAGAGGGTCGACAAGGCCGGTAAGCAGCGGTGTGAGAATCGGCGCCAACACGCCGTTGACCAAGGGTTGGACGAGGTCGGCCGTGAGCGTGCTCACGATCGGGTCGAGCAACGGCCCCAGGGTACCGCTGATCTGGACCTGCAGGTTGTTGACCAGGTTCTGCGCCAGGACAGTGATCACCGCCGCGCTCGAACCCACTGTCTGGGTCGGCGACGGATAAGGCGGAACGAAGTTGAGCAGCGTCGGCGAGCCCGGGGCCTGCCCCAACGCGAAGTCGCGAATTTGGATCGCCGCCGAAACGTTCAGGGCCAACAACGGCACCGAGATCGTCAAGGCTCCGACGCTGCCGAAAGTCAGGTCGGTCGCCGGCACAATCGTGTGGGTGCGGTTAAAGAAGACGCTGTCGGCAATCGTACCGACATAGAGGTTGGTAACGCCGGGCATGGCCTGGACGCCAACCGCGGCCGTGAGGGCGTTGATCGTCTGGATCGTCCCGCTGGTGCTCGCAACCTCGGCATACACCTGGAGGTCGGCAACGTTGGCGGTGACTGTTAGCAGGTTAAGCGGAAGCCCCAGAACGGTCGAGAGCGAACCCAACAGCGAGGTGGTGTCCAGGTTCAGACCGACGAGGTTGTTCAGGTCGAGCTTGAGCCGGATGGCCGCGGTATGGAACTGGGTCCCCTGCGGACCGCGCACAATGATCGGCGGCTCGACGACCTGGGCCGACAGTTGCAGGCTGCCGACCGTCGCCGGCAGCCCCAGACCGGCAAGCGTGGCCCCCGAAATCGTAATCGGGGTCGGAGTCGTCAGGACGTTGTTGAAGTTGTAGAGCTGAACGACACCGGTGACCAGGTCGAGGGCATCCACGTCCACGCCGGCGAGACTGCCGTTGTTCGGGTCGACCTGGAGCAGGTCGCCCAACTTGATCGTTCCCGTGAGCCCATTAAGCTGAAGGATCTGACTGTTCAAGGCGTTGACCAACGCGGTGTTGCCGTCGGCCTGAGCGACGGTCGCCGCCGCGGTCAAGACCTGGACGACCGTCACGTTGGTGGTCAAGACCTCGCTCGGGCTGGAGACGCCGAGATTGGTCTGGAGCACTCCCAGGAGGCTGGCGAGATCAATGTCTCCGCCCGCCAAGCCATTCCAATCGAGAACGTTGAGGTTGAGGTTACTGCCAAGCAGTGAGCTCGTCAGGGCGTTCAGGAGCGGCCCTTGCGACGAGCTGACCGAAGCGAGTCGCGGGCCCGCGAAGACGGTGGCGACGGGAGTCGAGGCGGCAATGTTCAGATTGACCGTGCCGATGGCCGAGTCCGTACCGTCGCTGAGCGTGTACGTGAAGCTGTCGGCCCCGACGTAGTTCCCGGCGGGAAAATACTGGAAGGAGCCGTTGGGGTTCACCACCACGTTGCCGTGGGCCGGCTGTGTAAAGCCTGTGGTCGTCAACGGCTGGCCCGTCGTGGTGCTGTCATTGGCCAGCACACCCGGCGCACCGACACTGAGCGGGACGTTCTCGATCAAGCCGAACGTGTCGGGGACCGCGCTGACGGAGAGCAGCGTCCGATCCTCCAAACGCTCGAGCTGAGTCCAATCACGCGAAACAAGCCTTCCCAGGGGTCCGTAGCGTGAATGGGTACGTCGATCTCGTTCCGTAACGGCGGGGTTCCACGTCATTGGTTCGATCCTTAGTTTTCAGTAATTTCTCAAGTCTCTCAATCATGTGATTGAAGGACTCGCCAAAGATTCCAACGCGAGCAGTTATTAGCTAGATTAAACCTCGCACCGATCTTGATCGTTGCGAGCTCATCCCTTCGCCCCGCCTGCAAGAGCCAGACCAAAAGATCGCTCGTCAACAGACATCTAGCGCACCGAGAACATCTTGATTGAAAAGCATCGGCGCGCGACAGCGCAAGCCGTTTCAAAGGGAGAACCGCCCTCACGCGGGCTCCGGATGGACGGCGATAACTCTCCCCAAAAAAGGGGAGAACAACCCGCTGAAAACCCTCGAAGCTCCAGTGCGGCCTAGAAGTCGCTCGCAAGACTCCTGCTCGAGACCGAACCGAACCACCAAGAGCGCACAGACTATCCCTAAATCAGCAGAATGAAATCAGCAACAAGACTATGGGGCCAGAGGTATCAAGACCTCACAAGGCCAATGAAGCCTTAGCGCTATGCTTCTTGTAAGGAAGCGAGAATCGACGCTAATGGGGGGCCTTTCGCACCGAAACCTGTTCATTGAAAATCGATCCTCTTAAAACCGGAAAATCGAATGAAAGGATATCGCATGCGAGCGTCAACGATCGCTTAGGCAAGACGTGCGGAGTATTCGCCTACATCAACTATTTAGCCTAAGTATTACTAGGCGTCAAATCGCAACTATCCGGAAAGATCCGGATTCAGTTTATTTTTTACGACTTCGAATAGAATGAAACGGAAGATAGGAGATCATCGCTGATCCATTGGCGTTCCGAATACATCAGGATCCAGCTGACTTTTCAAGATTTCGAATAAAATGAAACAGCCGACCGGAGATCACCGCTGATCTCTCGGCCGGCCATACACATCAGGATTCAGTTGACTTTTCAAGATTTCGAATAAAATGAAATGGCCGACCGGAGATCACCGCTGATCTCTCGGCCGGCCAAATTCCAAGGCAAGTGGCAGATTCAAGCGATTGCGACGAAGGAGTCCCGTATCATTCCTGCGGGGATTGATCCGGGAGCACGTCCGACGAGGAGCGAGACGGCGCAGTGGGGATCGGCGCAACGGAGTGGATCGATGGGGAGGGAAGGGCCGGGGAAGCCGACCGAGAAACGTCTGGGGACGCCTCGCTCTCACTTGTATGGGCCGTTCTCCTGCTAGAGGTGTGTACACCGCCTCCCATCATCTGGGCCGATTGTTCCCCAGAACTGTTCACAAGGCCAGATCCCTCCAATCGCTCGATTCTGCCTACGAGCTCATCCAACCGCTGTTCTACCATCCCAAGCCGCTCTTCAACGTTTGGTACGCGGTTGGGATCAACCTGCGCGAGGTTGAGGTTCGCGGCCTGATTGCGCCTCTCTGGGACTGCGTTTGTAAGCTGCAGTGGGTTCATTCCACCCGAAACGGAGCCTGTCATTCCCATTCCAGAATCCATCGGCGGGCCCAAAGCTCTCTTCATTCCCATCCCAGACGCCATTCCCATCCCAGGCCGCATTGACGATACCGACGAATTCAAAGCCGCAGGTGACGACGTCTTCACTGCATTCGCTTCCAACACCTTCAAGAGTCGGTCGAGTTTATTCTCCAACGAATGCAAACGCTCATCGGCCGGAGTGACCGGTCCCGGATATTGCGGCGCAGGTTCAGAGGCAAGCCGTGGGGATGCCTGGGAGAGGGGTTCAGGCACCTGTGCAAGCACTCCCGCCCCGGTCGCGACCACTCCCCCGACCAGGCCCAACATCGCGACGGACTTCAGCTTCGTCAAGAACATGGCTCTGAGTACTCCTTCGGTAAGAGTTGTCACCGAGGCGGAAACCACCGCCCCGACAGTTGCCGGCCCCGCCGCGAACCGGGTTGCAGCTTGAATGGTGGCCTCGGCCAAAGCCGCGGGCAGTCCCTTGGCCGTTGCCGCGCTCTCGGCCGCCAGCACCGCGCCGAGCGCTCCGGCCGACGGGGCCAGGCCGCGCCGGGCGAGCCTCCCTCGCAGCCGTCGCCGCGCCTCGGCGAGTCGGCTCATGACCGTACCGGGCGGACAGCCGAGCAAGCCGGCCGCCTCGACGTAGGTCTTGCCTTCCAGGTCGCAGAGCACGGCCACCCCCCGGAACCGCTCCGGGAGCCGGCCCAACTCCTCGTGGAGGACCCGGCCCAGGTCGTCCGGCGGCTTGGCCTGATACGCGGTTCCCGCTTTCTCGGCGTACGTCCGCTCGTGCCTCCGACGCCGCACCACGGCCAAGCGATTGCAGTTCGCAACGCGAAGGGCGACTCCATGGAGGTACGCCCCCAACGAGCTGCGGCGGTGGATCGAACCGGCCTTCCGGGCCAGGACCAGGAAGGTGGCCTGAAAAGCGTCCGCCGCATCATCCGAGTCGTGCAAGACCTTGCGACAGACCCGCAGCACCATCGGACCGTGTCGCTCGACCAAGGCCGCGAATGCCAGCTCAGCCGACTCACCGCGTCGGGCGGTAAATCGATCCAAGAGTTCACCGTCCGACAGCCCCGCCACCGTCCCCACGTTGAACAAACCGCGGAGGTATCGGTGAACTTCCGTACGCCGTGCGTCCGCCACTGTCTGGATCTCCGCTGGATCGTCTCGCTCGCTCCAGAGAGTAGTGTAACGGGCCGGCCGGTTTATTCGGAAATTCCAAAAGAATCAGGCGATTCGCCGATTGGCTCCACTTCGAGCCGTCATGGTCCGCAGAATCGATGCCCCGTTAAATGGGCAATTGGGCCGATCCGCTTGATTGGCCCCGCCGTTCGCAATTCAAATCAAGAGCGGGCGAGGTGCCCGCGGTCCCAGGGAAATGCAAGAAAAGCTCGTGCGGTCGCCCTTCGAGGGGAGACGGAATCGCTTTCAAAGCCCCTTCGTGGTGGTCGACGAGCGTCGGGTTGCCAGACGGGCAGGAGAGTCGGCCGCTTTCGGAACAGGGCCTTCAACGACGGGTCGGCCTGGGTCCGATCCTTCGGCGATGCGGGCGCGGAGCGTTCGCATGACCTCGGCCTTGTCGGCCGAACCAGCGAGGTCGTTTGTCTCGGCCGTGTCGTGTTCGAAGTCGTAGAGCTCTTCCCGGCCGTCGCCGTTGCGGATGTAGTGCCAGCCGTCCGCCACGAGCGAGAGCATCGGACCACGGCAGACGGGGGATCGACCGCCGTTGGGGTCGGCTTCCGGAGGGAGCTCGACTTCGGAAAGGAGCGAATCAGCGAAAGAACCCGCCGGGACCGGACCGCCCGACCATGCGACGGCCAGCGAACGCCCCGGGAACGGCGACTCGTTCGCCAGGCCGAGGAGGTCGACGACTGTGGCCGGGAGGTCGCGCAAACTGACCGGTGCCGTCACGACTTGGCCGGTAGGCACGGCCCCGGGCGCAAAGACGAGCAAGGGGACGTGCAGCTCGGGGCGGTAGAGGCTGCAACCGTGCCCGTAGAGCCGCTGCTCACCGAGGTGCTCACCGTGGTCGGCCGTGACGATCACGATCGTATCCTCGAGTTCGCCTCGTTTCGTCAGTTCCTTGAACAAACGGCCGATCTGGTCGTCGAGGTATGTCAGGCAACGGTCATAGGAATCGCGCACCAACTCCAGGTCGGTGGACGTGAGCCCTTTCTTGTCGAGGTCCCACCACTTCCTCAACAAGTTGAAATCGGCCGAGGACCGCGGCTGTCGGCCGCGCGGCCGCTCTTGATCCGGCTCCGGCGTGAGGTAGGGGTGGTGGGCGTCGTAGTAGTTCAGAAAGGCGAAGTAGGGCGAATCGTGAGCCGGCCGCGAGGCGAGCCAGCCCAAAAAGTCGCGGTTGATCCGCGCCGCGTCTTTGCGGTGACCGCCCCCCAACTTGATGTCGTCCAGGCCGAGGCCGGTGGCGTTGCGGACGAAGTTGAGAGTCCGCTGCATCAGGCCGGAGCAGAGGAGAATATTGGGAAGCGAGACGTCGTAGTCTTCGTAGTGGTGAAATCCCCGGTCGAGCCCGGTCTCATAGCTGCAATAGGTGGTGTTGGCGACGAAACCGGCCGTGCGATAGCCGCGCGCTCCGAGGAACTCGGCCAACGTGGTGTAAGTCCCGTCGAGCGGCCGGCTCCAACCGATCGAGAGCTGACCAGGCAATTGCCCCGTGAACATGCCGGCGTGCGATGGGGCCGTCCAGGGGGCGGTGGCCAGCGCCTGATCGAAGCGGACTCCTTCCGCGGCAATCCGTTCCAGGTTCGGCGACGTCTTCCGGCCGTACCCGTACAGACTGAGGCTCTGAGCGCGGACCGTGTCGAGCACGATCAGGACGACGTTCTTCGCCCCACCCGTCCGCGCCCGTGGCGCAGTCGGTTGAGCCGTCGCCAGAGCCTGGCGTTGCAGCCAGGTGGACCGACCGTACGATAAGGCGATCGTGACGACCAGGAGCCCGACGAGCGGACCGAGCGTCCACCGGACCAGCCGATCGGAGCCTGGCCGCGCCCGAATCAGCCGGGCAATCTGCAGACCGCCCCCCGCCGCCAGCACGAGGCAGGCCACCGTGTAGATCGGAGCACGGAACAGAACGCTCAAGGAGGCGAAGAACACCAGGCCCCCCACGGCCGCCGACTTCGACAGCCAGCGCGGCCACGCCCAGGCCGCCACCGCCAGCACCAGGCCGGGGCCAAGCAGGACCAGGACCCCCGAGACCGGATACATCCAGGGGAAATGCCGGCTGACGTTGTAGTTCCGTGGGTCGAGGTAGTTGCACTTCAGGATCAGCGCAACCAACTCGAGAATCCCGGCAACCAGGCCCAGCCAGACCGCCCAGGCCAGGACTGAGGGGGAGCCGTCCCACTTCCGATCGGCGCATTCCAGGCCAGGCTGGTCCATAGGTGCACCTCCATGTGCTCAGTTCATTGCGATCGAGCCGGCGCCCCTTTTTTTTGCCTCGAAGACGAACCAGACGCCAAGCCGGGGCGATGATAGTACGATGCCAAACCGCGTCAATGTCGATTTCCAAAGCGCCGGACGCCTCCCGAACCGAGATCCCTCTCAGCACGGCCGGCCCAACGCATGGTCCGAAGGGGCGACCATCAAGAGCCATGGCTTGACTCTGACGGCCGCCTCTCCAGAGACAAAAAACAACGCACTTGTTATTTCTGTGCAATTCCCCACAGGACGCGGTTTTCTTTGATTTTCTTATGGGTTGCTAGGGCCAAGCCAAATACTGCTGGGTGCCTGCAAGCCATTCAAAGGAAAACCATGTCTAACAGCTTAGCGTGTGGATGCGTCGGGGCCGTCGGTGATGGTGGCGCATTCCTCGGGAGAGACCTTGGCACGGCCGATGCCGTGGTAGGTGAAGCCCAGGGCGGCCATCCGCGCCGGGTCGTAGAGGTTGCGGCCGTCGAAGATGACCGGCTGACGGAGCAGGCGGGCCATCACCTCGAAGTCGGGGTTGCGGAACTCGTTCCACTCGGTCGCGATCGCCAGGGCGTCGGCCTGCTCCAGGGCACCGTAGGGGCGGTCGCAATAGGTGAGCTTATCGCCGTAGATCGCCCGGACGTTGTCCAGCGCCTCGGGGTCGTGGATCCGGAGCGAGGCCCCGGCGGCGAGCAGCGCATCGATCAGGACCAGGGCGGGCGCCTCGCGGATATCATCGGTCCGAGGCTTGAACGCAAGGCCCCAGATCGCCACGGTCTTGCCACGGACATCGTTCCCGAAGTGGTCCATGACCTTATGGACCAAAACGTCCTTCTGCGCCTCGTTCACCTGGTCGACGGCTTCCATCATCCGGGCGGGCAGGCCGCGTGACTGGGCCATGTGGATGACCGCGCGGATGTCCTTCGGGAAGCACGAACCGCCGTAGCCGACCCCCGGGAAGAGGAAGCTGAAGCCGATCCGCTGATCGTGCCCGATCCCCCGGCGCACCTCGTTGATATCGGCGTTGTACGACTCGCAGAGGTTGGCCATCTCGTTGATGAAGCTGATCTTGGTGGCCAAGAGGCAGTTGGCCACGTACTTGGTCATCTCCGCGCTTTCGGGCGTCATGATCAGGAACGGCCGATCAGTGCGGAGGAACGGCTCGTAGAGGGCGTGCAGTTGCTCGCCAACTTCCTCCCGGCGAACCCCGACGACCACGCGGTCGGGCTTGTTGAAGTCGTCGATCGCCGCCCCTTCCTTGAGGAACTCGGGGTTGCTGGCGACGTCAAAGGGGATGTCAGTCGTCTGGGCCATCCGCCGGGCGAGCTCGGCGTTGGTGCCGACCGGAACGGTGCTCTTGATCACAATCGTCTTGGGTTCGTCGAGGGCCTTGGCAATCTCCTCGCCGACGGCCCAGATCCCCCGCAAGTCCGCGCCGCCGTGCTCACCCTGGGGGGTTCCCACGGCGATGAAGACCAGCTCCGCCTCGGCGATCGCCT
The DNA here is from genome assembly GCF_000242455.2 of Singulisphaera acidiphila DSM 18658. Lineage (GTDB taxonomy): Bacteria > Planctomycetota > Planctomycetia > Isosphaerales > Isosphaeraceae > Singulisphaera > Singulisphaera acidiphila. The sequence goes on along the minus strand of NC_019892.1, from coordinate 265,001 downwards.
CGGGCAGGCTCGTGGTGAACCGGAGCCGGCCGTCGCGGTGGTTGCGATGAACCAGCTCGGCCAGGCCAGGCTCGTAGATCGGGATGATTCCTCGCTCGAGATTGGCGATCTTCTCGGCCAGCTTGTCGACGCAGACCACGTCGTTGCCGCTTTCGGCGAAGCAAGTGCCGGTCACCAATCCCACGTAACCCGTTCCGATGACGGCGATTTTCACGGTTGCATTCCTTCACGGTAGAGGGTCGAGCGTCCGAGCGCCGCCCACATCTTCCTGATGCTTGGAGATGGCCGGGACAAGTCGAGAATCCAGGGCGAACTCACGACAGAAGGCGGAGAAGAAATCAATGACTCGACCGAACAAGCCGGAATTATCGGAAATATCCGACCAACTAACAAGTCGAGACAGGATGAGGGCCCCACTCGCAGACCTTGGAGTCCGTCATGAAAGGGGGGCAGGCCAGGGCTCCGCTCCGCCGCCGTCCCGTTCCTGACCGTCGCCGAGGGGAGGGGAGGAGCCTGCAATTTCATAGGCGAGGCGTTCGCCGAGCGCGCGGCGGACCGCCTCGGGGCCCTCGGCCAGCCAGAGGTCGATCCAACGGGGGTCGGCCCAGTCGGCCAGGATGCGACGGCGCACCTCGGCCCGATCACCCAGGCGGGCGAGGACTTCGGGCCGGAGCTCGGCCAGGAGGGAGGCCAGTCCCGCTGCGGCCGGCCCCAGCGCCTTCGCCGCACGATCGCGCAACGCGGCCGCCAGCGCAGGGCTGGCCCCCGACGTCGAGACTGTCAAAGTCAACGGCCCCTCGCGCCAGACCGCCGGCACCGTGAAATCCCCTTCTTTCGGATCAGTCGCCGATCCCACCCAGACGCCCGCCCGCCGCGCATCGGCCACCACCGTCCGGTTGACTGTGGCCGAAGCCGCCGCAAAGGCCAATGTCATCCCTTGCAGGTGCTCCGAACGATAGAGCTCAGCGCAGATCTCAACCTCGGCCGGCCAAGCGGCCAAGCGGTCGGCGGCCGGATCGACGACGACCACGCGCGCACCGGCCGCGACCAGACCGGCCACCTTCCGCCGACCGACCGGACCAAGGCCCACCACCAACGCTCGTTTGTCCCGCAGCTCGAGCTCAATCGGATAGCCGGCCATGGTCGATCACTCGCTCGCTCAAATCAACGGGTTCGGATAAAGCCCTGGGGCCGATTCCAGCGCAGATAGGTCTCGGTCACTGCGATGGAGAAGCCGAGCGACTGGGCCGTGGCAACCGAGGCCTCGTTCTCCAGCGCCGTCGTCCAGAGCGGCACCTTCCCCCGCGTGTTGATGATCTCGGAAACGAGTGCCGAGGCCACGGCCTTCCCCAGGCCCAACCTCTGGAACCGGGGGACGGTCGAAACGCCCACGGCCTCGTAATCCCCAGCCTGACTGTAAATCCAGGCCGTAGCCGCAAACCGAGAGCCGAACGGGACCACGTATCCCGCCCCATGCTCGACCAGGTTGCGAAACGTCCCCCAGCTCGACAAGGCCCATTCGAGGGCGACCTCGGGCGAAAGGAACGCCTTGGAGTCATTGGCCGTCAATCGGCGGGTCACGACGGCCGACGAGACCGGCTTGAACTCGGACGCGTCGGCGGAGAGGGTCAGTACCTCGACCCGCTCGACCCCCTCAACCCTTTGCTCGACCACGTCCCACCAATCGCTGGGCGCCATCAGGGCGACGCTCTTCTCTCCTCGCCGGCAGAGCCAGCCCGCGGCCGGCTCCGGATCCCCCGCGCCGAACGCTTCGAGCTGGCGGCCCTCTTCGCGAAGCAGCAGCACGCTCCGCGGAACCTTCGGATCGTCCCCCCAGAGCCCCTGACGATGATCCGCCAAGGCCTGATAGAGGTCGAGCAAGCCAGGGCCGGCAGGCTCCCCCAGCCAGGCTCGCACATGCTCGGCGGCAACCGCATCAAGTGGAACCATGTTCAGTCAACCATGGACGGGCGAAGATCGATCGAAATTGTGTGCCTCGTAACCCCTATCTTCTCCGGCTAAGACCTCTTTGCCTACTTCTCCTGCCACACATATTTCGGAAATGCAGAAGCCTGGACCATTCTGAATTCTGAGGCAGGCGTAAACACCCTTGTCTTTAGCTCGCCCTCCAACGGCAAACAGGGAGCATAAAAGCTCCCTGTCTTGCGATTCTTGCCGGCTTGGGAAACGACGACCTACGACTTCTTAAGCAGGTCCTGAAGCGCGTAGACTTCGAGCGGCCCTTGACGCATCCGCTCCAGGGCCGCCACCGCCGCCTTGCCACCGGCGATCGTCGTGATACAGGGGACGCCGTGGCTCACCGCCGACGCACGGATCCGCCCTTCGTCCGTCCGCGCCCCTTTGCCGCTCGGCGTGTTCACGATCAGCGCGATCGAACCGTTGGCCAGGTGGTCCAGCAAGTTCGGACGCCCTTCGCGGATCTTCCGCACCACGCTCACCGCGATCCCCGCCTCCGTCAGCGCCGCGGCCGTACCCGCCGTGCTCATCAGGTCATAACCCAACTCCGACAACCGGGCCGCCACCGGCAGCACCGCCTGACGGTCGCGGGCCGCCACGCTCACGAACACCGTTCCGCTTTCCGGAAGGCTGATCGACGCCGCCAACTGCGCCTTGGCGAACGCTCCCGCGAAGTCGGGGGCGATCCCCATCACCTCACCCGTCGACCGCATCTCCGGACCGAGCACAATGTCCACACCCGCGAACTTCGCGAACGGGAAGACCGACTCCTTCACCGACACGTAACTAGGCTCGGGATCCGACACGATCCCTTGCTCCGCCAACGTCCGACCCGCCATCACCCGCGCCGCCGCCCGCGCCAGCTCCAGGCCCGTCGCCTTCGACACGAACGGAACCGTCCGCGACGCCCGTGGGTTCACCTCAAGGACGTACACCTCTCCATCCTTCACCGCGAACTGGATGTTCATCAACCCACGGACCCGGATCGCGTCGGCCAGCAGCCGCGTCTGCCGCTTCAGCTCGGTCACCACCGCCGCCGAGAGGCTGAACGGCGGGATCGCACACGCCGAGTCGCCCGAGTGGATCCCGGCCTCCTCGATGTGCTCCATCACCCCCGCCACGATCGTCCGCTCGCCGTCGGAGACCGCGTCCACGTCGACTTCCTGGGCGTCTTCCAGGAACTTGTCGATCAGGATCGGGTGCCCCGCGCTGGCCTCCACCGCCTCGGTCATGTACCGCGCCAGCGCCGACTCGTCGTAGACGATCTCCATCCCCCGCCCCCCCAGCACGAAGCTGGGGCGGACCACCACCGGGTAGCCGATCCGCTCGGCGATCCGCCGCGCCTCCTCGTACTTCAGGGCCGTGGCGCTGGGGGGCTGACGCAGGCCGAGCCGCTCGATCACCGCATGGAACCGCTCACGGTCCTCGGCCAGCTCGATGCTCTCCGGCGTCGTCCCCAGGATCGGCACCCCCGCCGCCTCCAACGCCCGCGCCAAGTTCAACGGCGTCTGACCGCCAAACTGGACGATCACCCCCACCGGCTTGACCCGCTCGCAGACGTTCAAGACGTCCTCGGCCGTCAACGGCTCGAAGAAGAGGCTGTCCGACGTGTCGTAATCGGTGCTCACCGTCTCCGGGTTGCTGTTGACCATCACCACTTCGTAGCCGTCGCGACGGAGCGCGAACGCCGCCTGGCAACAGCAGTAGTCGAACTCGATCCCCTGGCCGATCCGGTTCGGACCACCCCCGAGCACCACGACGCGCGGCTTGTCGCTCACCCGCGCCTCGTCGGTCGACTCATAGGTGGAGTAGTAATACGGCGTCGTCGCCTCGAACTCCGCGGCGCAGGTGTCGACCAGCTTGTACACCGCCTCCACCCCGAGCCGCTTCCGCTCGCGGCGGACCTCCGCCTCCGACGAACCCCACAAGTGGGCCAACTGCCGGTCGCTGAACCCGTCCCGTTTGGCCAGGCGGAGCAAGGACTCGCCCGCCCGCTCCAACGAACCGGCCTGGCGCAGCGTCGCCTCGGTCTCGACCAGCTCGGCGATGTTCACCAGGAACCAGCGGTCGATCGCCGTCAGCTCGTGGATCCGGTCGATGCTCATCCCGGCGAGCATCGCATAGCGGAGGAACCAGAGCCGCTCCGGGTTGGGCGTGGCCAGCTTCCCCTGGATCTCTTCCTCGCCCGGCTGATCCTCGGTCCCCCACCGGTCCTTGGGGTCGGCACCGAGCCCGAACCGGCCCACCTCCAACCCCCGCAGCGCCTTTTGCAGCGACTCGCGGAAGGTCCGGCCGATCGCCATCACCTCGCCCACCGACTTCATCTGGGTGGTCAGCTCGGTGCTCGCCTCGGGGAACTTCTCGAACGCCCAACGCGGCACCTTGGTCACGACGTAGTCGATCGACGGCTCGAAGCAGGCGCAAGTCTGCCCCGTGATGTCGTTGCGGAGCTCGTCGAGCCGGTAGCCGACGGCCAGCTTGGCCGCGATCTTGGCGATCGGGAACCCGGTCGCCTTGCTCGCCAGGGCGCTGGAGCGGCTGACCCGCGGGTTCATCTCGATGACCACCATCCGCCCGGTGTCGGGATTGATGGCGAACTGCACGTTCGACCCGCCGGTCTCGACCCCAATCTCACGGAGGATCGCCAGCGAGGCGTCGCGCATCCGCTGATATTCTTTGTCCGTGAGCGTCTGCGCCGGGGCCACGGTAACGCTGTCGCCGGTGTGTACCCCCAGCGGGTCGAGGTTCTCGATCGAGCAGATGATGACGGCGTTGTCGGCCTCGTCGCGCATCACCTCCATCTCATACTCTTTCCAGCCGACCAAGCTCTCCTCGATCAGGACCGAGTGGACCGGGCTGAGCTCGAGGGCATAGGCGACCATCCGGTCGAACTCATCGCGGTTGTAGGCGACGCCGCCGCCGGAACCTCCCATGGTGAAGCTGGGGCGGAGGACGCAAGGGAGGCCGAGCTCGTCGCGAATGCCGCGTGCCTCGTCGAGGTTGTGGGCCAGGCCGCTCCGGGCGCTCTCCAGGCCGATCTGCTCCATGCAGACCTTGAAGAGCTGGCGATCCTCGGCCTTGCGAATCGCCTCGGCGGTGGCGCCGATCAGCTTGCAGTCGTAGCGGGCCAGGGCCCCTGAGTCGTGGAGGGCGAGTGCGACGTTGAGTCCGGTCTGGCCGCCGAGGGTGGGCAGGACGGCGTCGGGGCGTTCGGCGGCGATGATCCGTTCGACGAACTCGGGGGTAATCGGCTCGACATAGGTGCGGTCGGCCATGTCGGGGTCGGTCATGATCGTGGCCGGGTTGGAGTTGACCAGGACGACGCGATACCCTTCCTCGCGGAGCGCCTTGCAGGCCTGGGTGCCGGAGTAGTCGAACTCGCAAGCCTGGCCGATGACGATGGGGCCGGCGCCGATGATCAGGATCGTCTTGAGGTCAGTTCGCTTGGGCACGACGTTGTTCTCGGTTCGTTCGAATCGTTTCGGCGTCTGGGGCTCACATGCCGGCGCGCGCTCGGGCCGCACACGCCCCGCAGCAGAAGGAGCGAGCGCGGCCCATTAAAGAATCCCGCAATTTTAGCAAGAAACCGAGGGCGCGGACAAGCCCACCATCGATCTCAAAGGCCACCGCCGCCGAAGGTACACCGCTTCCAGAGCAAGGTCATTCTCGAAACTCGGATGAGTGAACCATGATCGTGTCTGGATCCGCCAGGCTTGCAGCGGCTGCATGCCCTCAGTTATAAAGGATCTCGCCACGATCATAGCAAACATGCGACACGATTATAGCAAGCGGAACTCGAAGCTTTCTCTCCACCCTTGGGAACCTGCCTGCCATGAGAGCCAGAGCCCCGCAGAACCGGCCCGGCTTCACCCTGATCGAGCTCCCGGTGGTATTCGCGATCATCACCGTTCTGATCGGCGCGTTCACGGCGAGTGACGAGCCGGCCCCCAAGGTCATCCCTGCCGCCGAGGCTCGCGACCATGTGGACGAGACGCTCACGGTGGAGATGACGGTTCAGGCGAGCAAGAACGCGGCGCCACGCCGGGAGATCTACCTCGACTCGGAGGAGGACTTCCGGGACGAAAAGAACCTCGCCGTGGTCATCAGCTACGACCACGTCGATGCCTTCAAGCGGGCTGGCATTGCCGACCCGGCCGAGCACTACCGAGGGAAATCGATCCAGGTCACGGGGAAGCTGATCCGTGAGGCCGACCAGGTCCGGATTCGGGTCGACGAACCCGGGCAAATCAAACTCACCGAGAAAGACAAGTAAGCAAGGCAGGTTGCCGAATCGACGCCAAATCATTCTTCGATTGATCTGGCGTCCCTCCCGAGGGTTTGTGGGATCGTCGCCGCATCCCCCCCAATACTTGACGGCGTGCAATCGATCCGGAGAGAGGAATGAAGCGACCCAGTCGCGGTCCCGATGGCTTCACGTTGATTGAACTGCTCGTCGTCATCGCCATCATCGCCGTGTTGATCGCGTTGTTGCTGCCGGCGGTCCAGGCGGCCCGCGCGGCCGCCCGCCGCGCCCAGTGCGTCAACAATTTGAAGCAGTTGGGCTTGGCGACCCACAATTATGAGAGCACTCACTTCGTCTTCCCACCGGGACAGATGAAGCTCAGCTACGCCACGACACCCAAGTTCCGGGGATTCTCCCTGTTCGTGAACTTGCTTCCCTACATCGAACAGCAGCCGCTCTTCAATCAGTGGAACTTTTCCGACCCGCTGGCGAATACCGAGGCCACGACGGCGAACTCGGCAACGGTCCTGGCCGCGTTCCTCTGCCCGGCGGACATCATCCAGCAAAACCCGGTTGCCAACTCGACCCGCTGGTATGCGATCGCCAGCTACGGCGGCAACGGCGGCAGCCAGTCGCACCCGCCCGCGAACCTGTCCTCTGATGGGATCTTCCACGCGACCGGCCCGGCAGCCCCTGGGTTCAACCAGGTGCGGATTGCCGAGGTGACGGACGGGCTGTCGAACACGCTCCTCTTCGGAGAGCGCAACCACGTCGACCCGAACTACGACAGCTTCGCGGCGGTGGGATGGGCCACCGAGCCCATGTGGCAATGGGGATGGTGGGCGGCTGGAGGGGGAAACTTCGGACTCAGCGACGTGACCATGAGCACCTTCGCTCCGATTAACTACCGCCTCGGCTTTGGCTATGCGAACCGGCCGGCGGACGCTGGAAGCGCGACGGCATTCGCCACCTACGACACGCTGCGCGTGTGCTCCTTCGGAAGCCAGCACCCGGGAGGCGCGAACTTCGCGATGGGCGACGGGTCGGTGCGGTTCCTCAAGGACACGACGTCCCAGGCGGTGTTGCGTGCCCTCGGAACGCGGCAAGGGGCGGAAGTGATCTCTGCTGATTCCTACTGAGTCTTGCAGCAGATCACTTGCCTGTGTGAAGTCATAAGCCCCCCAAAAAAGCCTGCGCCCTCTCCTCAATCAATGTGGGGAGAGAGCCGGTTTTTTCAAAGTCAGCAGCTTTTCGACGATATCGAAAGCAGCCCTTGGGCGCGCCAGGCGATGGACGTTTGCCCGCATCGCGGCGAGCCGCTCGGGGTCGTCGAGGAGGCAGTCAATCTTGTAGGCGAGGGCGGGCAGGTTATTACAGCGGAGCGCCGCTCCCTCTTCCAGCAGGTGATCGGAGTTGCGTTCCTCCTGACCGGGGATCGGGCTGACAACGACAAAGATGAGGCCGCGAGCCAGGGCCTCGGAAGTGGTGAGCCCCCCGGGCTTACCGACGACGAGGTCGGCGGCCGCCATGTATTCGTCCATCTCGGTGGTGTAGCCAACCACCTTGATCGTGACGTCGGAACCGGGCCGCAAGTCTTCCGCCTGGCGTTCCAACTGGGCTTTCAGCTCGTCGTTACGGCCACAGATCGCCACAATCTGGGCGGGATGTTGGAGTTTCATGAGCGAGCTCATGAGCACGTCGATCCGCCCGACCCCGAATCCCCCTGCTGAGATCAGAATCACCGCGCCGTCCCGGCGCAGGCCGTGCTTCTCGCGCATCTTACCTTGGTCTTTCGGCCTGCTGAACTCGGGATCGATCGGGATGCCGGAGACCGTGATCTTGTTCGCCGGAATGCCGAGCTCCTGCATATGGGCCCGCGTTTCGTCGATCGCGACGAAGTATTGGGCGTAGTCCGGGCAGAGCCATTGGGCATGAACATCGAAGTCGGTGACGACGATCGCCTGCTGGGTTTGCAGTCGCCCTTGCTCGGTCAGCGAGGAGATGATCTCGGCGGGAAGGAAGTGGGTGCAGACCGCGATGTCCGGCTGGTAGCGCTCCATGAGCTTGATGAAGGGGCGGGTATTGAGCTTGTCGAAGGCCAACTTGAGGCGATCGTCCATCCCCGGCTTGTCCATCCGGTCGTAGAGCCAGCCGAGCACCTCCGGCATCGCGTTGACCATGTCGATGTAGGCTTTGGAGTAGAGCCGGCGGAAGAGCGGGTTCGTGTATTCGAGAACATCCAGATGATGAACACTTTTGGCGGAGCCGGTCTCCTGGAATGCCCGCTCGATCGCCTGGGCCGCGCGCAGGTGACCCGCCCCGGCGGACGCCGACAAGATGAGGACACTGTTCAACATCGAGGTTCTCATGCCTCCACAAATCGGGAATTCATGTGCAGAGTCCCCAATCAGACGGACACAATCACGTGTTCTACCCTGCTGGGGAAGGCCGCTCGCCCCTAACAGATTCGGAATCGCGCGAGGCTTTGAGTTCCCTCAAGTGGTAAGGGCCGAGGACGACTTTTGATTCTGGCGGTCCTGATGGGATCCGTCCAGCACCCAAGTCACCTCGGCCCGCGAATCGCCCGCCGCTCCCGCGTCAGTCCGAGGGAGCGGCCGCGACGATGGCTCTTCAGCAGAGGGGGCGTGGCCTTCAGGAATTGTCGGCGAACAGCGAGACGAACTCCCACGAGGACAGGAGGTCGACGAGAACCTGCCTGATGCGAATTCCCTGGTTCAATTGATCCAAGAAGTACGTGAGCCCCGCGGAATCAGCCGGACGGCCGAGAACGTTCTCATAGAGGAAGTTCAGTTGCGAGGCCTTGCCGCGCGGACTCAGGAGCACTTCCTGGGCCACGGCCGCCGTCGAGACACCTCGCGCTAGCTCGCCGGTGAGCCTGGCACGAGCCGCGTCGGGGACGTCGGTCCCGAGAACGGCCTGGTAGAGAGCCGTCAGGAAACCCCCGATCGTCCCGCCTCCCTGCGTCTCATAGAACGCGCGGGAACCGAGGACCCGGGCCGACAGGCCGATTCCCGAGGATCGCGACGCCGGGCTCAAGGCGGTGCTCACCTCGTTCCCGGTCGCAGCGCGATTCAGGAAGGTCTGATAGTTGACTTGCACGGCCGCGATCCTTCCTTCACGGCTATTCACGATCAGGTTCACGACCCGCTTGAGCGGAACACCCATTTCAAGCTGAGTACGCCAGTAATCCAGCCCTCTCTGCTCGATCGGCCGCTGGAGAACGACCAGGTAGACCTGGTTCAACAGCCGTTCGGTCTGATCGCCGACGACGATCGTGAGCGTCTCGGAGGAGGCAGCGGTGAAATTCCCATCCCCCTGGTAGACCGCCGTGATCGCGTCGAAGCCGATCGCCAGCGCCGTCGTGGTCAGCGTGGCCTGGCCATTGCTCAGCGTCCCCGATCCCAGCAGGACCCCATTGGAGTAGAACAGGACCGTCCCCGTGGGCGTTCCCGCTCCGGAACCGGAGACCGCCACCGTCGCGGTCAGCGTCACGGCCTCGCTCGAGGCCGGATTCGGCTTCGATGAAGCCACCGTGACGGTCGTGCTCGACTGACCGACCGTGGCCGTCACGGCTGCCGACGTGCTGACCAGGAAACTGCCATCCCCCAGATACTGGGCCGTGATTGCAGCCGTCCCCACCGGCAAGGCCGTGGTCGTCAGGGTGGCCGTTCCATTGCTCAAGACGCCTGAACCGAGCAAGGTCGTGCCCTGGTAGAACTGCACGGTCCCACTCGGTTGCCCAGCGCTGGGATCGGCCGCCACGACGGTCGCCGTCAAGGTCACCGCCTGGCCAAAGACGGTCGAAGTGGGGCCCACCGTCAGGGTCGTGGTCGTGCTCGCCTGCGCCACGGTCACCGTAACCGCCGGCGCGGTGCTGACGCCGAAGGTGTTATCCCCCAGATATCGGGCCGTGATCGAAGCGGAACCGACCGGCAGAGCGGAAGTCGTGAGGACGGCGACGCCGTTGCTCAGAAGGGCCGTGCCCAGCGAGGTCGTACCCAGGAAGAACTCCACGGTCCCCGTGGGAATTCCCGAGGTATCGCTCCCCACGACGGTCGCCGTCAAGGTCACCGGCTGACCAAGGACGGTTGAAGTGGGCGTAGCGACCAGGGTCGTCGTGCTCGCCGCGTTGACCGTCGCGGTCACAGCGGACGAGGTGCTGCCGCTGTAATTGGTATCGCCCAGATACTGGGCTGTGATCGAACTGGTCCCCAGCGGCAGGGAGGCGGTCGTCAGCGTGGCGACGCCGTCGGTCACGACGGCCGTACCGAGCAACACCGAGCCGTTGAAGAACTGGACGGTGCCGGACGGCTTCACCAGGCTGGCACTATCGGTGGCGATGACGACCGTGAGCGTGACCAGATCGCCCAGGCTCAGCGGGTTGGGCGCGATGTTCAGGGTTGTGGTCGTGCCCGCCTGCGCCACGGTCACCGTGGTAGCCGGCGAGGCACTGCCGGCGAAGGTGCTATCGCCCTGGTACTGAGCCGTGATCGAGGCAGCGCCGCCGGGCAGGGAGGAGATCGTCAGCGTGGCGACACCATCAATCAGCGCGGCCGTCCCCAGCGGGGTCGTCCCGCTCATGAAGATCACGTTGCCGGTCGGCGTTGCCGAACCGTCGACCGCCGCCACGGTGGCCGTCAGGGTCACCGGCTCGCCGTAGACGATCGCCGAGGGAGAGGCCACCAGGGTCGTCGTGCTCGCCGGGCTGACCGTCAGGGATACCTCCGGTGAGGTGCTCGCGGTGAAGTTGGGATCCCCCTGGTACTGGACCGTGATCGAGCTGACCCCCAGCGGCAGAGCGCTCGTCTGAAGCGTGGCAACACCGTCGCTGAGCGTCGCCGTGCCCAGCGAGATCGAGCCGCTGAAGAACTCGACAAGCCCCGTGGGCGTTCCCGCTCCGGGCCCGACCGCGGTGACGGTCGCCGTCAGGGTCACCGGCTGGTCCAGGCCGGCGGGGTTGGGCGTGGCGGTCAGCGCGGTGCTGGTGCTCGCCTCGTTCACCGTCTCGGCCACTTCGGGCGAGGTGCTCGCGACGAAGTTGGGATCCCCTTGGTACTGGGCCGTGATCACGTTGTTGCCCACGGCCAAGGCACTCGTTTCAAGCGTGGCGACACCGCCGTTGAGTGTCGCCGTGCCCAGCGAGGTCGAGCCGCTGAAGAACTCGACAAGCCCCGTGGGGGTCCCCGAACCGGTGCTGACCGCCACGGTCGCCGTCAACGTGACGGTCTGGCCGAAGACCGAGGGATTGGGCGAGGCGTCCAGCGTCGTGAGGGTGCTCGCCTGGGTGACGTCAACCGCGATGGCCGGCGAGTCGCCAGGAGCGAACAGGGTGTCGCCCCGGTACTGAGCGATAATCGGGTCGCCCCCCACAGGCAGGGTCGCGATCTCCAGAACGGCAATGCCATCGCTCAGCGTGGCAATGCCCAGCGAAATCGCGCCTTGGAAGAACTCCACCGTTCCCGTGGGAGCTTCCAAGACACTCGGATCCGAGGCCGCCACCGTCGCCGTCAGGGTCACCGGCTCGCCGTAGACGACCGCCGAGGGTGAGGCCACCAGGGTGGTCGTACTGCTGAGCAGGTGGGTCAAGACAACGTCATTGCCATCGCCACCGACATAGCTGATCTGGAACACCTCGCCGGAAACCACGAACGTGGCCCCCTCTGGAAGTCCCGCGAAGGTGCCGCTGATCGCGGCGCTGCCGGTATTGTTGATGATCAGGAACTGGTCCTGCCCCACCGGCGTGAAGCCGAGCAGAGGCTGGAGAACGGCGTTGTCGAGGTTGACCTGGCCGGTCACCTGCAACTGGCTATAGCCCACGCCGGCAGTGCCGCCGTCGAGGATCACGGTGAAGGTCGATCCGGGATCGAATGTCAGATCCCCGCTGGCGGTCAGGATCGCAGGGGAGGAGTGGCCGGGACTGACGGTCCCCGAATTGACGGTGATTGAGCCGACGGTCCCCGCGCCCTGGAGGAAAGTCCCGGCGTTGACGATGATCGCACTTCCCGCTTGCGCGCCGTCGACAACCAGCAGGCCGCCGTCAATCGTGGTGATTCCGTCGTAGTCATTGGGGGCGGCCAGGTCGAGTTCCCCGTCCCCCTGCTTGCTCAGGCCGGCGGAGCCGGAGATGACACCGCCCAGCACCAGGACGGCTCCAGCCCGATCGACGCGTACCGACGCGGTGCCGGTGAACCCGATCGGCAAGCTGAGAGTCCCGCTTCCCGAAGTTTGGGACGCCTCAAGGGAGCCGTCCAAGGTGATCGCGGCCCCATCAATGTCATATCCGCTACCGGCGATCGTCAACGAGGCGAAGGTCGTGCCGGGCGTCAAATCATTCGTGTTCTTGGTGTTGCCAGCACCATCGGGAAAGATCAGGTCGCTTCCGGAAACAGGCGGCGTGTCCCAGTTACCTTGATTGGACCAAAGCCCATCGACGGCGCCACTCCAGATGCTGACGGCGGGCGCCAGGCGACTCTCCAAAGTCTCAAGCCCAACCCACGGCGAGCCCTGCCGGCGTCTCCGCCTTCGCTGGCCCGACAAACGCTTATCCGCCCCAACTCTCCGGGGAGAACCGAAAAGCGACATCATGATGCAGATCCCCTGTGTGCAAAGACTGCTGAAGGTAGCCAACCGCCCCCAGAAGAGAGGCACGTTGCTCTCGCTCACCCAACCCCAGGCAGACTTCCGTGGCACTTAACTCCTAAGGAGTTCACTGAGACCAAAGACATGCTACCATCCACGCAATACCTGTCAAGGAACAGGAACGATGAAAGGTACCCTTCGCGAGTTCAAGGTCGCGTGCGAGAATCTTTAGCCGTTGCCTCAAGCGCCAGGGGATCCGAAAAACCATGCACGCATCTTGCAGCCTCGAAGAGATCAACGTTCGTCCCTTCGAGGCTGCAGCCAGGGGTCTTTTCCTTCGAGAGTCGTCAGAACGCTCGTTGCCGTTTCTCTTCCTACCGAACAAGAACATCTGGACAATAAACACTTTCTGCAAAGCCCGTCGCCTGGCCTCCCCACAAATGCCCTGCATCGAGGGACGACGACAAGACGAGATCGCAGCTTAACCCCAAAATCAAAATTAAATCCACATTGCAAAATATAAAATTCATCATAAATCTTAGTTTTTTCGACTCGTGCGCACTACGTAATTGAGAACGATGCGTTGCGGCCTCAAGTGACCGCTCAGGAGGGGGAGAGGAGCATTGCAAACGCAGCCGAATTGCATTCTCTGACAAGGAAGGGTTTTTCGTCACCCGTCCCGGAATCTCGATTGCTTGCGTGGCCAATGTTGGCGAGAATACCAGGTTCAAAAACTGCGGCAAATTCGCAATAAGACGCAAGTGAATCTAAAATTTTGAGACCGCGTGCAGGATCTTTTCCAATGGCTGCCGCCCACGACGACCCAATCGGCACAACGTTCGCTAACGGACGATACGAAATCACGGTCAAGCTCGGTGAAGGTGGGATGGGGGCGGTCTATCGGGCCGAGGACAAGAATCTTCAATCGAGTGTTGTGATTAAGCTCCCTCACCGCTCGATGGTTACCGACGCCGAATTTTCGCGCCGGTTCCGCGACGAGGTAAGGTCGCTCGTTCGCTTATCGCACCCGCATATCGTTAAGGTTACCGATGTGGGGGAGTGGGAAGGCCTCCCCTTCGCAGTGCTCCAGTTCCTACCTGGAGGAAGTCTGGAGGATCGGCTCGCTGCGTGGAAAGGGCCGGCCGTACTGGCGGCCCTGGTGAGTTGGCTCGGGCCCATTGGCAGCGCACTCGACTACGTTCATTCGCAAAAGATGGTGCACCGCGACGTCAAACCGGGCAACATCCTCTTCGACGCTCAAGGGCACCCCTTCCTCAGCGACTTCGGGGTAGTCAAGGTTCTGGCCGCAGCGGCCGACGATCGCTCGTCGTCGCGGACGGCGATGACCGGCACGGGCATGGTCCTCGGCACACCTCACTATATGGCCCCCGAGCTGATCATGGGCGACCCGTTCGACGGCCGAGTCGACCAGTACGCCCTGGCCGTCACCGCCTATGAGCTCCTCTGCGGGCGCCGGCCGTTCGAGCATGAGGTGGCGACCCGTGTTCTGATGATGCAGGCCCAAGACGCGCCGCCGAGCATGGCATGCTTCAGCCCCTGGTCGCCGCCCCAACTCGAGTCAGCGCTGTTCAAGGGACTGGCTAAAGCCCCGAGCGACCGCTACCCGACGTGCGCCGCGTTTGCGGCTGCCGTCGTCGAGGCGTCAGGCCTGGAGCAGGGAGAGCGCGGGCGGGCGCGGGTCCGCTGCGGGTCGTGTGGGAAAACGATGACGGTTTCGGTCGAGGTGCTGGCGAAGCTCAGCCAGAGCGGACGCAGCGCCCCTTGCCCGAAGTGCCAGAAGCCACTCAATCTCGCAGGGGGCACTGCAACGGTGCTTCCCCCCCGTTTCTCGGGCGAACGGCCTCGTGGCAGCGATACAGCGGTCCTGGACGTCCGTGGGGGCACGGCCAAGGTCCAAGCCCTGACGCCGCCGCAAGCGAAACCCGAGACACCGGGCGGTGGCACCGTAGTATTCGGCAGCATCCCGGTGAAGGCCGTCACGAAGTCTCGGCCGGAACTGGGTTCGGATTTCGAACCGGTTGATCCTGGGGAGGACAAATCGAGTCGCTCGCCCCTCTTCTGGGTCACCATCGGCCTTGTAGCAGCCTGCATCCCATTGGTCGCCTACGCGGTCTTTCTCTGGAAAGCGACGTCAGGCCGCCCAGGGAACTCGCAAGCTAGGGCAACCGCCGAGGTCGTCGCGGCAGGCCAGGACTCCCCTGTAACCCCGCTGGGGCAGGGGGTGGCAAGGGCTCGGATCGCTCGGAACGACATGAGCGACGCCTTGGTTCAGAGGCGGCTCGGCGAGCCAGAGAGCGCGGCACCTCGCCTCGAAACCGGCCCGATCGTCAAGGTATCGCCATCGCTCGAGACGACGGCCCCAAGGATCGACGCTTCGGCAGACTCCCGGATTAAATCCGAAGCTCTGGTGGATCTCTCACGTCCAAGGGAGGGCCCCAGCCTACCAGACAAGGTCGTGAGCGACATTCACGCGTCCCAAGGTGAGAGGACGGCGATGCTGAAAGGCGAGCCCGACAGCCGGTTCCCGGAGAAGCCTGCCACCGCCCTCGCACCGGCCCCGGATCCGGATCCGATCGCGGACGATGAGAAGCCCTCTTCACGGAACGTCCCCCTCCGCCAATTGCTGGCGACCCCGGAACCACTCGCCGGGAAGCTGATCACCCTGGAGCAGGTCTACTGCGTCAGCAAAGTCCCCTGGCGACTGGAGGATGGCTCGTTGCAAGTCGCCCTCATCGAAAGTGACCTGGAACTCACGGCCAACTCCGCGCGGGTCCGGCTCCGCAACTCGAATCAGCTGGGGTTGGACCGTCAGCTTGCCGATCAGCTCATCAGTCTCGGCAAAATGCAGGAGATCGCCGATTCGATGCCGACTTCACCCGACTGGATCATGCAACCCGCGAACCTGACGGTGAAAGTCTCCGATTCGTCGAGAGGGAACAATAAGAGCGCCGCGCGAATCGTCCGGCTGGAGTTGTTTGAGAGCTTCAAAAACGAGGTTCGTGGCTCCGCCAAGAAGAAGCTCATCGTATTATTCGCCACCCAGACCGTCACAGCGGCCGGTGTCTCGACTGGCTTCGGCAACAACGACGAGTGGCAGAAAGTCCCCAAGCTCGGACACGCCTACAACCAATTCCAACGGTTCTTCGAAAGCATCCAGCGGCAAAATAGTCAAATGAAGTGGGCGGCGTTCAGCAATCAGCTCAACAGCCTGATCGGAGAAGGGACAAGGCAGAGCATCGCAGCGCAGGCGGAGAGCCAGAGACGGATCCAGCAGATGATCACGCCCTCCATCCCGACACGGTGAGTCGCCCGAAAGGACTTTGTCGATGACGCGAACCACCTTGACAGCCCTGGCCCTGATCGGCTCGTTCGCGGGCCCGGCCTTCGGCCAGATCAATTTCATCGGGCCAGGGTCGACCCCCCAGGGGGACATCCTTCGCGGCGAGGGGGTCTTCCTCCAAGGGGCCGGGATGTTCAACTATTACACAGCGCAGGCCGACTCGATCAACGCCGACACTATGATGCGCATCAATGAATACATCTACCTCTCGATCCGGCAAGATCGAGCCGAAAAAGCCGCTCGACGCGCAAGGAGGACGGCGGAGCGACTGGCCAATTTCAACCTGATCCGCAGCCGGGTCGAGAACAATCCGAATCAAAACGACATGCTCAAAGGGAACGCGCTCAACGCTCTCTTCGAGCAACTCGCCGGGCCGAAAATTCCCCCTTCGTCCTATCGGCTGAACTCGTTTGAGCTCGACGCCGACATGGTCCGGAAGATCCCGTTCTTTTACGGGCCGAACCAGGAGACGATCGCCTTGTCGCGGATCATCCCGGCGGGCCAGTGGCCGATCGCCTTGCGCGGACCCGAGTTCGCCAGCCAGCGGCGCAACTACGAGCACGCCCTCGACGCCGTCCTGGAGCTCCAACTCGACCGCAAGACCACACGCGATTCGCTGTCCGCCCTCAGCGTCGCCGTACACGACCTCGCCGAGAGACTCGATCAGGTCATCTCTCCAGAGAAGGAGACCCTCTACCTGGAGGCGAAGCGCTTCATCCGACGGCTCGAAGCATCCAAAGAAATGATGAAGCGAAAAGACGTCGAACTGATTATCGGTGAGCTCGATCGCTACTCCGGGACGACGGTCCATGACCTGGTCGTCTTTATGCAACAGTACAACCTCCGATTCGGTGTCCCCGAGATCGGCGCAGAGCGGGCCACCTATCCGAAGCTCTACGCGGCCATGAGGCAGCAACTCGATGAATTGAACGAGACCCTGCAGGGTGAGGGGCGAGCCCCCCGGGTCCATGAGCAATGAGCGACGGAGACCACGGATGACAACAAAATCAAGGTACGCCACGGCTGCGGTAGTCGGTAGCCTCTATACGGCCCTGGTCGTCTGGTTGGTGGGGGCGGAAGCCCGGTCCTACCGCGACGGGATCCGCCGCGATCGAGAACGAGGCAACGTGGCCACGCCGGCTTTGGCCCTCGCAGCTTCGCCCTCGCGATCGGCCCTTCCTCCGACCGTCCCGCCGGGCGACGAGGTCGCCCCGATCACCCCGGAGCCAATCACTCCGCCCGGCCCGCCGGAACCGGAGCCGGAACCAGCCACCGTGATCCCAAAACTCGAGGTCCCGGCGGCGAACGTTGAGGCCGCCCCTTCCACCTCGGCCCCGCGCGCCGCACGATCCCCCGGAGCGGTCTGGGCCGACACGCTTGACCTCAATCGGCTGACCCCCCAAGAGGAGGCCCGCCTCGGCGCGGAGTTGCACGGGCTCGTGCTGGCGGGCAACCTGGCCGACCCCAACGGCGATATCCAGCGTCTCAAACGCGCGGGCGACCCCCTGATCGCGAAGGCGGCGCGAAAGGAGGTTGAGTACAAATTCACCGTACTCGACTCCGACGAGGTCAACGCATTCTCGCTCCCCGGGGGCTACATCTACGTCTCAAGAGGCTTGTTTCAGCTGGTCGGTGAGACGGTCGAGCCCGAGCAGGATTATGCGTTGCAGTTCGCGTTGGGGCACGAGATTGCCCACGTCGACCTCAAGCACGCCCTGAACCTGGTCGCGGCCGGTCAGGCGGCCGGCAAGGCCCAAGGGGTCGACACGCTGAATCAACTCATGGTCCCGATCGGGCTGGGTTATCCCGATGCGCAGGAGTTCGCGGCCGACACATGGGCCTATCAGCGGATGACGACTCAATTGGAGCACACGCGCCGGGAGACGCTGATGTTCCTCATCAAGCTCCAAGGGTTCTCGGAGCGGAACGGGTTCCGGAACGGCCGGGTCATTCCTGAATCGAAGTCGGGCCTGACGCTCGTGGAGAATCACTACCGGGCCCACCCAGCGGCCTGGGACCGGCTCGACCGACTCAAGGCGCGGGGCGTTCGACCGGCGGGGGGCGGGTCTCCACCGCGATGAAGGCAGCGACGACTCCCCCGCCCAACAGCATCGCCCCGAGCGCGAGCAAGACCGCCACTGGCCCCGTGCGGACGGTCTCGGCCGGGAAGTAGGGCTCAGCCAGGTCGCCAATCGTCCCGGTGGGGGCCGGCACGCGTGCGGATGCGTTGAGGAGCAACCCCTCGAATGTCCAGCGCGACGGGTTCAAACTCGCCGCCCGCTTCGCCCAGTCGGGCAGGCCAAGCCAGGTCTGACTGTCACCGCCCAGCCCCCACAGGAGGAAAGCCAGGAGCGCCACCAACGCCCAAGCCACCGTCGGCCGCGAGGCAACCGCCGCAACGATCAGCCCGAGCGTGAGCCCCACGCCTGCCCCGAGCCAGAGCAGCCCGAGCCCCGAAGACGCGGCCAGATCCGCCCCTGACAAGATCCGGAACGTCCCCCATTCCAACAGGCCAGTGACCAGGCAGAGCACCGCCGCCACCGACACGCGCACCGGCCAACGGCCAAGTTCAGCCGCAGGAAACGTGCTCGCTCCGATCCCGGCACCAATCACAAGCCCAAGACCGACAGCCGCCAGCCCTAACCGCGAGAGGAGCGCCGCGAGCGCCTGCCCTGCGCCGGTCCACTCCTCCGGATTCTGGAGCGACCTCGGGTCAAACCCCGCCGATGCCACCGCCAGCACGGCTGCAAGCGGCCCCAACACAAGGAAGACCAACGGCCTCAAGACTTGCCCCCAGCCGAGCGGCTCCGACTCCCATTCGAGACCGGCCCGCGCCCTCATCGAAACCGTCTCGGGGTCCAGTTGGATCGGGATCGTCCCGATCGGCTCGACAGACAGCACGAACAGGTAGCTCCCAAGCCCGATCACATCCCCAACTTGCGCGATACCAACCCGCTCGATTCTGCGGTCGTTGATCGAGGTCCCGTTCGACGACCCAAGATCCTCAACCACGACGCTGCCATCGTTCCGCCGACTCAGCCGAGCGTGGCGACTCGAGACGACGGCCTGATCCACCACCCAATCGCAACCGGAGTCGCGACCGATCACCACCGGCTCGGCTCCAACGCGCAACTCGCCCGGGCGAGTGCCCAACGCTTCGAAGACACGGGCGGCCGGGAGCGGATAAGTGCCGAGGTAGATCGTGTCGTTCGGCGACACGACGGCCCGCGCGGCCCTGCGATCGGGCGAGCCGACGGACGTCCCGTTCGATGAGCCGAGATCTTCGATTTCCGCCTGGTCCGAACGGCCGCTCCAGACGACCCGAGCGTGATAGCTCGAGACGGTCGGCAGATCCACCACAAGGTCGTTATCAGGTTCACGCCCGATCCTGAGAACCTGCGAACCGGGCAGAGTGAACTCGCTCGCAATGAGATCGCCGGGCCATGGCATCCGTTGCGATCGGCCAAGCATGATAATATTCTCTGGGCCCACGCGCAAGGGAGCCGTGACTTGCTGCCCGTCGACGAACGTCCCGTTGGTCGAGTCCAAGTCTTCGAGCAAGTAGCAGCCGGTGCTCCCGACGGAAGTCAGCCGGCAGTGCCGCGCCGAGACCGCCTGGTGATCGACCACCAGGTCACAGTCAGGGTCGCTGCCGATCATCCAGGACCTCTTCATATCGCCGCGAATCTCTCGTAGTTTAGAGGGCTTTCAAGAGGAACCGCTGCTCGCCGCACTGAAAGTACCCGCCACGTTCGAGCGCAACCTCTGAAACACGGCCCCAAACACCGTTGCGCGATCGGTCGTTGGCAACCATCCAACGGCCCTTCTCGTCCCGGTAGATCCGAGCGTGGCGAGGGTCGACGAACGGGTCGTCGACGATGACTGCGCATCGACTGGCGTCACGCCCGAGCCAGTATTCCCCCTCGGTGAGCGCGTGCCGGCGGATCTCGGCCCCCTTGGAGATTTCGACGAGGCAGGCCGGGGCCGCTCCTGGAGCCAATCCTCCCCCACCAGCGCGAGACGGCACTTCCCACTTGCGGGTCGCGTTCGCCCTCGACGGCTCCTCGACCGCCGGGACAGACGCGGCCGGGGCATCGAATCGAAAGAGCCGAGCTCCGACCATGAACTCCTGGCCCTGGTGGAGCATGATCGTCGATGCCCGGACAAACGTGCCGTTGGTGCTCCCCAGGTCACGGAGATACCACGACCAGGCTCGGCCGTCATTCCGACGGACGATCTCCGCGTGTCGGCCGGACATGCCCGAGTCATGGGGGATCACCAGATTCCCCTCGACCCGCCCGATCAAGAACGAATCGCTCCGGATCCGGATCATTTCGCCCGTGGTATCCCCATCGTCGAGGACGTGGAGCAACGCCATCGGCGGCCGAGAAACGGGGCGGAACACCGGCGTCTCATCACCAGAGACCCGATCGGCCTGCGTCGTGGGCCCAACCTCCCGCACCGTTGGAGTCGACGCGGCGCGAACCTGCGCCCGGATCTCCTCCACCGATTCCAGGACGGTCGCCTGCCGCCGCGCCGGCCCCATCTCTCTTCGTGGTGTCCCAGATTCCACGGGTCCACCCCATTCTTTTCTTCGACAAGGAACAGCAGTGCGATCACACCAGACCGACCAAACCGGCGCATTTGCAAGTGTTCCATACAGATATAGCACGCCCCAAAGCGACCTTCAACGCCTCCGTAGGCTGACTTTTCTTGAAATTGGGACTCAATCTCAGTAAAATCGTCGCAAGGCAAGCGCGACGACTCTTCTCGATCGTAAGCGCTGGCCAACTTAGTCCCCCCCCCATTCGTGGCTTGGATTGGTCCCCAAAAGTCACGTCTCCGAAAGATTGAAAGATTCGATACGATCCATGACGTGCTCATCCCCCCTCCGTCATCGTCGCCCTCATTCCATCGGCTTCACGCTCATTGAGTTGCTGGTCGTGATCGCGATCATCGCCGTGTTGATTGGTCTGCTCTTGCCCGCCGTGCAGAGTGCCCGCGAGGCTGCGCGACGGATCCAGTGCACGAACAACCTCAAGCAGGTCGGCCTGGCGCTCCACAATTACGTCGGCACGCACGAGTTGCTACCGCCGGGCCGAGGTGCCACGCCGCTGGTCTGGTCGTCGCTGGCTTCGCTGCTGCCGTTCCTTGAAGGGTCCACCGTTTACAACACGCTCAATTTCAGCATCACGCCGCTCGACGTCTCGAACTCGACCGGGGTCGCCACCATCATCTCGACCTTCCTCTGTCCTTCCGACACGAAGCAGGATCGAATTGCGGCCACATACGGCCCGAACAACTACTTGGCGAATGTAGGGACCGGCCTCCAGAACGGGGGGAGCTTCCGCCCTCAGGACGGCACGGAGGAAATCGACGGGCTGTTCTTCGACCGTTCGTCCATTCGATTTGCCGCGATCACCGATGGCCTGAGCAATACCGCGGCCTTCAGCGAGACAATCAAAGGCGACGGGATCGGCTCGTCGGGCCTGAAAGCCAGAGACCCGATCCGGCAATACGCCCTCGGATCCGGGCTTCCGGTAACGGATAGCTTTTGCGCGGGGCTCACGATGTGGCTCGGCACCCGAGCCCAGGAGTGGGGCCGGGGCAGCTTTACCTACACGACCTTCAACCATTTCCTCACGCCCAACAGCGCGTCGTCCGACTGCATCTCGGGCGCAACCGGCGGCCGGATGGCGGCGCGAAGTTTCCACTCCGGCGGCGTGAACGTCCTGATCGCCGATGGCCATATCCGCTTCGTCAAGAACTCGATCAGCCTGGCCACCTGGCGTGCCATCGCCACGCGCAGTGGGGGCGAGGTGATCTCCGCCGACCAGCTCTAGCCTTGATGAGTTGCGAATCCGTTGAATCCTCAATCTGAGCCCGGGGCCGCGGCGCCTTTTGCAACCAACCACGGCCTCCCCCTCCCTCCTCGCTCTTGACCTAAGGACCGCAAGACAGTGGAGTCGTCATTGGGGAAGCACCTGGCCCTTTGTTTTTGAGAGCGGCGAACCCAATGACGTTTGACCACAAGAGTCTGGAATTACTCGGCGAAGCCCTTCGGACGATGGACCACGGTTTCCGCCATCTCCCCGAATCCGCCCCGGCCCCCGACCTCGAGCCCCTCCGCAACGCCTTGAGGGAGGCTGCGGAACGGATGACGGACAATTACCCCTACCAGCATCCGCTCTACATCGGGCAGATGCTCAAGCCGCCGCACTCCCTTGCCCGGCTCGCATACGCCCTGGCAATGTTCCTGAATCCGAACAACCATGCCTTGGACGGTGGTCGCGCGAGTTCGGCGATGGAGAAGGAGGCGGTGGCCCAGATCGCCCGGATGTTCGGCTGGGAGACGCACCTCGGCCACCTCTGCGGCGGGGGCACGATCGCCAACTTCGAGGCCCTCTGGGTCGGTCGGGAGCTGCGCCCGGGCAAGTCGGTGGTCGCCTCGGCCCAGGCCCACTACACCCACTCGCGGCTCTCGGCCGTCCTCAACGTCCCCTTCGCGAAAATCGCAGTGGATCAGCGCGGGCGGATGGACGTTCGGAGCTTGGAGAAAGCCCTGGCTACGGGCGAGGTGGGCACGGTGGTGGTCACGCTCGGCGCCACGGCCGCCGGGTCGGTCGACCCGCTGCCCGAAGTGCTCGCCCTCCGGGAGCAGTACGACTTCCGAGTCCACGTCGACTCGGCTTACGGGGGATATTTTACCCTGGCGAAGAACCTCGAGCCCGAAACCAGGGCCGCCTACGACCGGATCGGCGAAGCCGATTCCATCGTCATCGACCCGCATAAGCATGGGCTCCAACCGTACGGCTGCGGTTGCGTCCTCTTCCGCGACCCTGGCGTCGGCCGGTTCTATCAACATACCTCGCCGTATACCTACTTCAGTTCGGACGAGCTGCACCTTGGCGAGATCTCGCTCGAATGCTCGAGGCCGGGGGCCTCGGCGGTCGCCCTCTGGACGACCATGCGACTGCTCCCGCTCGAACCCGGTGGCGATTTCGCGCACAGTCTCGAATCCTGCCGCGCCGCGGCCCTGGCACTTCACCAGGCCCTGGAGCAGGACGAGCGGCTCACCCCTTTGTTCCCACCAGAGCTGGATATCAACGTCTGGGCGATACGGGCAGAGTCGGCCAGCGAGTCGTCAGCGCGAGCCCGGAAAGTCTTCGCTGCCGCCGCAGAGCGCGACCTTCATCTGGCCCTCTCCAGCTTCCCGCGTGTCATGCTCGAAGCGGCAAACCCGGTTCTCCGCTGGGACGCGGAGGAGATCATCTGCCTGAGAGCCTGCGCCATGAAGCCCGAGCACCAAGCCTGGATGCCGGAAATCTTGAGTCGACTCCGAGCATCACTTGCAGAGACCTTGGAAACTCCAGACCCCTAACTCCACTCCAGCCTTTGGCCCACGAGCCGAACGGGCAGGGCAGGCGACGGCATGGCCAAGAGCCATCCAAGTGGCACCACACCACGCTCTCAAAGGCATCGTGGCTTCGTGGTTTTGAGCACGATCGCCAACCGAAACGTTGTGATTCAACCACCAAATCTTCATCAATTTCCTAAACTGGCGACATCGTCACCTAGACTTGATATGGCCCCCCAAGGGAATCGGTCCCATTGCCCAACCTCCGAATCACGCCATCGGGAGAGAAAGAGGATGATGGACGGCAAGGACCATGTCCTCATCGTCGAGGACGACTTGGCGACCCTGTATGCCTTAGAAAGGTTGTTCCAAAGCCAGGGGTGGCAGGTGTCCTCGTCTCGGACGATCGAGAATGCCTTGACGCAGTTGGAGTCGCCGCCCGACTGGATTGTCCTCGACCTCGGCCTGATTGACGGCAACGGCGAGGATGTGCTCCGTTACGTCCGCGAAGCAGGGATTCCGTCCCGGGTGGCGGTGGTCTCCGGCCTGATCGGCCCGGCGAGTCTTCCCGGCCTGAGGCCGCTGAAGCCCGACGTCTTACTGATGAAGCCAATTCATTTCGAAGATCTGCTCGTGGCGTGCGAGACTCCCACTTCCCCCTCAGCCCCAGCCGCGCACGAGGCCTTGGCCTTGAATCGCCCGAAGTCGACACAAAACCCCGTCGCCACACCTGGGAAGGTCCCCGCCAAAGACGGGCCCGAGTCGACCCTTGAGAAAGGTTGACTTCCCGGTCAGACCCCGATCATGGTGACCGCGACGGGCCATCCGGCCTGAGTGCGCCGGTCGCGGTGGCGCACAACGACACATATCACAAAATTAACCGTAAATGGAACGCTTATCAGAACAATGCCTCCCAACAGTTTATGTATCCAGTGCATTTAACGCATCTTAAAAGCAATCCTGATGGCAATGGGGATGGAAACGGTCCGAAAGCGGGAATCACCCGGCCGATGAGCAAATCTCCGCGCACGACTACGCATTCTCGCGACATAATTGGGATTTGCTACCGTCGCCTGAGTGAGAAATAAGCCCAAGAGGAATCACCCCCGAACCCGTCCTTCAACGAGTCCCTGGCCCAGGCGTTCATGCCCGCCTTTGATTTCATCTGGATTTTTTGCCGATTTATCCTAAACGGCACAATCGTTGCCGGGCGAGTACTCAAGCCCATCATCAGCGGCAACCCCCACTCACGCCGGCTCCGCGTTCGGATCGTCTGGCCATCGGGAGGGGGTTGACCATCATCAGCATCATCGAATCCGTGCGTCGGCAGCCCGTTGAGGATCGCCTCCATGCCCAAGCCATCTCGGTCCCCGAATTTCCTGTCTCGCAAGGAGTCGCCGGTTGCTCCTCTCCTCGCCCCCTTGGAGCGAGGAACAGGTCGAGAGATGCCCACCGCCTGCGAGGATGGCAAGGCGAGCGCCGAGGCCATCAGCACCCGCCGCCGCCGTGGTGACGATCCGACGACCTGCGACCCCGACTACTCGCCGGACGAGTTAGAATTCCTCATGGCAATCCAGCAGTACAAGCAGATGAGTGGCCGGAAGTTTCCGACCTGGAGAGAGGTGCTCGAGGTCCTTCTGTCGCTGGGATACGAGCGGGCTCGCTGAGCGATAACTCAGCCCCTTCGTGAAGGACCGGTTTCAGCCAAGCCCCCGCGCTCAACCACGTCGCTTCGTCTGCGCCGCGTATTTCGCTTTGACTTTCAGGAACGCCCCGCCTTCTTCCTCTTGAGTCCTCTGATCGTCCTGCTTGATCGTCTCCAGTTGCTCCGCCGTCAGCGGCGGCACCTTGGAAGGGTCGGTGATGGGAGCCTCGGGGCCACCGCACCCGGCCAAGGCGAGAAGCAGAGCGAAGATCGCGTTCGATCGCATCATCGTTTTCCTTACGAATACGGTTACGGTGAGGGCTTCAGAACGAGTCGGCACTGAGGACTTCGCCATCGTCGATGGAGGAGAGCTTGCGCATCGAGCCGGGGTCGATGGTGAACTTAAGGAACCGGACCGAACCGTCGCCCAGCACGGCGTTGACCCCGCCCGGGTGGGAACTGCCGAACATCCGCCGCCAGAGATTGCCGCCGGTCTTCGGCGACGAGGGGTTGCTGCACTGGCCGTTGAGCGAAGGTGCCTTGGCGTCGGCAACCGGAGGGAAGTGGTAGCGAATGACATCCTCGTCCCAACCAGCATTGAACCAGCGTTCGTTGTCGCCTCCATCCACGCCGTGACGGTCGTCCGGCAGCGACTTCTCGGCGGCCAGAATCGAGTTCGATGTCCCGTCGATGAAATCGGACAGCCGGCGCTTGCTCCGAACGCCGTGGGCAATCGCCCCCTTCCTGCCACTCGTATCTCCCTGATTGAGCGCATCACGCTCGTTCTTATACGGAGCGAGGCCGTTCGGAGGCGCGGGGACCCAGCGGTTGCTGGAGTCCTGACACTCGTACATCTCTCCTTGAAAGAATCCGGCACAACCCGCATAATCATTCTTGGATGTTGTCTTATTGTAGATTTGAGGGGCGCGGCGGGTCGGGCAGTAGTAACCGGGGACGGCGATCAGGGCGATGCTGTCCTGACCGGCAAAGTCGGCCGGGCGGCCCGATGCGAGGGGAGGGATGGCGAAATTGGCGAGATTGTAAAGCGGTTGCTGCTCCAAAAACGGCAGAATCTTGAAGAAGTGCCCGTATCCGTCGGGGTGCAACGCGTTGCAACAGGTGGACGTCTCGTATCCCGCAGTCTCATCATAAATCGACTGGGCGGGGACCGGGTTCCCAGAAGGGTCGACCGCCTGGGGGTGGCCATCGAACGGCCCCTGCGGAAGGTGGCCGTTGGCCGACTCGAAGTTCAGGAAACCGAGGCCGATCTGCTTCAGGTTGTTCGTGCACTGGGCCCGACGGCCCGCCTCACGGGCCGCCTGCACGGCGGGCAGAAGCAGGCCGATCAAGACGGCGATAATGGCGATCACGACCAGCAATTCAATGAGTGTGAACCCCGAGCGCCGAGGCTCGGGTAGAGTCCGAGAACGCATGATGTAAGACTCCAGGAAAATCGGGGGGATCTCGAGCAGACAACACGCAGTCGACGCGAGGAGTCTAGGCACCGTCCATGAAGCCGTGATGAACGCAAGCCGAAGATCCCAATAAATAGCCTGATTTTCAGCACGCCTTCATGACCGAATTTGTTCGGAGTCCCAATTTACTAAAACATGAAATTTTCATGAATGCGTTTGTCAGACGACCGCGTGCTGGTATTGGTATAAGGACGAACCTGATGCCAGGCGCCAACCTCTCGCGATTCAACGCGTTGAGGTCATCTCCCATCCGACGCCCCACCGACAGGAGGCCCTGCCCAATGTCACGTTTTCAGATCTCCATGTCTTTCCTCGTCATTTCCTTGGGTGCGTTCAACACCGCAAGAGCCGAAGAGGTCGAGCACCCGATCTACCGGAGCTGGGCGCGGCACCCGATCGGCACGACCATCATCCTCAAGTCGGTGACCACCTCCGGAGGGAACACGATCGAGACCACGAACAAGACCACGCTCGTGAAGTTGACGGACAGCACGGCCGTGCTCGAGACCACGATGACGAGCGACGGGACCGGCAAGGTCGTCGAATCGCCCCCCCAGACATACATTCAGCGCAGAATGTTCCCACTGTTCGCCGGAATGACGAAGGACGACATCGGAAAGCCCCCGAAAACGTCAAAGCACGGCGAAGAGACGATCAAGTTGGCTGGTCGAGAAATCAAAACCCAGTGGTTCGACTCGACCGGACAGACCGAGGTCGGCAAAAGTTTGACGCGAACCTGGATGTCCGACGACGTGCCCGGCAAGCTGGTCAAGGCCGTCACGCACGTTCCCACAGCCAAAAACACGACGACCGTCGAACTGATCGAATTCAAGATCCCCAACAACAAATCCGACTAACATTTACCTCATAATTTAATTCGCGATTCCGCATAATATCATTTCGAATATCCTGCATCATCTTGCCGGCCACGCCTGGTTGCGGTCGCCGTGGCGACGTCCTTCCGTCGGTTTTCCCGATCCTGCCGGGAACGCTCCGCAACCAGGCTCGCGTCAACCCGCATCGACTGGTCCCAGAGTGTCGGCGGGGTGTTGTTCAGAGAGTCGCAAAGCAGGCGCAGACCATCGATGAGGTGACCGACCTGTTCGGCAACCATGGCCGACGGAAAAGCAAAGGCGTTGAGCGCTCGCTTCGCCCGTTCGATCTTCTCTGCGTCCGTGATCCCGGGATCTGTGCTCACAACAAGGCTCCTCTTTAGCCGAGGTCGAGTGATGAGGTGTCGCCGGCGCACACGACCCTATACAACAAAAAAATGAACACGCAAACAATTCAGCAAATTTTATTGCAGCCCCGGAGGGGAGACCGTTCCTAGCCAGGGGAGCAAGCCCCTGGGAACAAGACAAGTTCAATTCCGAATTGTTTGCAACCCCGGAGAGACGACCGTCAAACGCGCAGAGTTGACTCAGACGGCCGCCCCCGGGCTGCAGAATGCGTGCATGACTTTACGGTCTCATTATAAGCCAAAGCAGGGCGTTCAGCCACAGTAGCGATCTCTGACCGAGCCTGCCCACGTGGTTTTCGTCCCACTTCCCGATCGACCTCTTCGCCGATCAGGGGAAGCCACCCAGGCCACCCCATCGATCATCCTTGGCTTATGCCCCCAAAAAAGGCTTGGCGCCCGCCCACCTCCAGGCGATGACGAATGGCAGGAGAAATCCGGAATTGCCTTGCATCGCAACATCCGTGGGGATCTGCTGTGTCTTCGGATTGACCGAATGAGGCCGCCCTCGGGAGTCGTCGCGGTTTCAACGGGGAAATCCCAAGGTTCTTTTCCTGATGATGATCTCCGCGGGGACCCTGTGAATGTTGACAGCGAAACTGAGTCGACCATCGTTTTCGACCTTGGCCCTGGGCGTCGCCACCGTTTTCGTATCCGTCGTGGTCGGAGCCGCGGAAAGCCGGGCGGCCGAGCTCCATGTGGGAGGGGCAACCGTCAGCATCACGCCCGATCGACCGGTCGCGATTGCGGGGCAGATGCGGACCCGGATCGCCCGGGACGTTGAGAGTCCTGTGACCGCCACGGCCTTGGCCCTGGAATCGAAGGAAGGAGACAAGGTTCTCGATCAGGCAATCATGATCTCGTGCGATTTGGTGGCGATCGAGTCCGCGGTTCTTGCCCAGGTCCGCCGCCGCGTGAAGGAGCGGCTCCCTGACCTCGATAGCCAAAAAGTGCTGCTCAACGCCACCCACACGCACACCGCCCCCGTCATGACGGAGGGGGATTACGAAATCCCCAAAGACGGGATTATGCAGCCGGCGGAGTACGCCGATTTTCTCGCCTCCCAGGTCGCCGAGGCGGCGGTGAAAGCCTGGCAGGCGCGCAAACCAGGGCGGGTGGGCTGGGGTCTGGGGCATGCCGTGGTGGCCCAGAATCGACGGGCGATCTATGCCGATGGCCATGCCCAGATGTACGGCGCCACGAATCTGGCGAGCTTTCGCGGGATCGAAGGGTCGGAAGACCAAGGAGTCGAAGTCCTCTTCTTCTGGAATCCCGAGGGAAAACTGCTCGCCACGGCGATCAACGTCGCCTGTCCTTCCCAGGAGGTCGAAGGACTCTCGGCCGTGAACGCCGACTTCTGGCATGAGGTCCGGGAAACGCTCCGCTCAAAACACGGCAAGGACCTGCTGGTCCTGGCCTGGACCGGCGCGGCGGGCGATCAGTCGCCTCACCTGATGTATCGGACTCGCGCCGAGGAACGGATGCGGACGCTCCGCGGCCTGACCCGGCTCAAAGAGTTGGCGACCCGCATCGTCGGAGCCTGGGACGAGGCCTACGAGGGCGCTCGCAAAGAACAGAAGGCCGACGTCCCGCTCGTTCATAAGGTCGCGACGATCAAGCTACCCGTCCGCGTCGTCACGGACGCGGAAGCCGCCGAGGCCAGGTCGAAGATCGAAACGCTTTCCAAAGACCCGCTCAACCGCCGTTCGGTGGTCTGGCATCAGGAGGTCGTGGACCGCTACGAACGGCAAAAGGCCGGCCCCGTCGACCCGTTCGCCATGGAGCTTCACGTCATCCGGCTCGGCGACATCGCCATTGCCACCAATGTTTTCGAGCTCTTCACCGAGTACGGGATCCAGATCAAGGCCCGCAGCCGAGCGCTCCAGACCTTCATCATTCAACTGGCAGGCCCAGGCTCCTACCTGCCGACCGAGCGTGCAGCCCGTGGCGGAGGTTATAGTGCCATCGTCGAAAGCAATTTGGTCGGCCCGGAAGGGGGGCAGGTCCTCGCGGATCAGACCGTGAATCTCATCAATTCACTCTGGCCGGAGGGCTGACCCGGTCCGGTGAGAACACTGGCGTCGATCCGGATTTCGAGCGAAGCGGAATCCGCTCCGCATTGACGCCGGTGAGCTCCTCCTTTTCGCGGGCGAGTGCAATGAAGGTTACAAGTTCACGAGGTTTTCTGAGCATGAAACCAATCGTCTGTTTCCTTGTGCTTCTGAGTGCGTTGGGCCGCCAATCCAGCGCCGCGGAGAAGCCACTGAATATTGTCCTGCTCTATGCCGACGATTGGCGTCATGACACACTCGGTTGCGCCGGGAATCCGGTGGTGAAGACCCCCCACCTCGACCAGCTCGCCCGCGACGGTTTTCGGTTCACGCGAAACTGCGTAACGACGGCGATCTGCGGCGTCAGCCGGGCCTCGCTCTTTACCGGGCAATGGATGTCTCGCCATGGGAACCCCGCCTTCCAGGCGTTCAAGACGCCGTGGGCGGAGACGTATCCCGGCCTGCTGCGGGCTCATGGCTACTTCGTCGGACACGTCGGCAAGTGGCATAACGGCACGTTCCCCAGCGAGCACTTCGACTTTGGTCGCTCCTACAGCGGCACGCATTGGATGACGGAGCCGGACGGATCAAAAATTCACGTCACCAAGAAGAACGAGAATGATGCGCTCGAATTCCTCCGCGACCGCCCGGCAGACAAACCCTTCTGCCTCACGCTCGCGTTCTTCGCCACCCACGCCGAGGACGGGAATCCGAAGCAATACCTGCCCCAACCGGAGAGCCTGTCCCTCTATCAAGACGTGACGGTTCCCGTGCCGAAGACTGCCACCGAGGCGCACTTCAAAAAACTGCCGCCGTTCATCGCCAATGAGAAAAACGAAGGCCGCAACCGCTGGCACTGGCGGTTCGACACCCCGGAACGCTACCAGCAGTACATGAAGGATTACTACCGCCTTGCCTCCGAAGTCGACGCCACTTGCGGCCGCGTGCTGGCCGAGTTGGAGAAGCAAGGCGTACTCGACAACACGCTGGTCATCTTCACGACCGACAACGGCTACTTTCACGCCGAGCATGGTCTTGCCGACAAATGGTATCCGCACGAGGAAAGCATCCGCGTACCACTCATCGTGCGTGATCCGCGAATGGCAAAGGCCAAGCGAGGGCAGACGAAC
The DNA here is from genome assembly GCF_000242455.2 of Singulisphaera acidiphila DSM 18658. Taxonomy (GTDB): domain Bacteria; phylum Planctomycetota; class Planctomycetia; order Isosphaerales; family Isosphaeraceae; genus Singulisphaera; species Singulisphaera acidiphila. The sequence goes on along the minus strand of NC_019892.1, from coordinate 233,925 downwards.
GACGACTTCACACTCAACGTCGATCTCGCCCCCACCATCCTGGCCGCAGCAGGAGTCGCCCCGCCCGAGCGGATGCAAGGTCGCAACTTCGCGCCACTCTATCTCGCGGCGGAAAAACCCGCATGGCGCACGGAGTTCTTCTATGAGCACGCCATTATCCATAATCGCGACTTCATTCCCGCATCCGAGGCGCTCGTGCGCAAGGACTGGAAATACTTCTACTGGCCCGACTTCAAACACGAGCAACTCTTCGACCTGCACGCCGATCCTGGGGAAGAAAACGACCTTGCCGCCGATCCGGCCCAGGCGGGGCGACTCGCCGAAATGCGCCACCGCTTTGCCGAGCTCAAAGCCGCCGCCCCATAAGCGTCATTCGCCATCAAACGGAGGCAAGTGCGCTCCTACCGGATGGGCCTGATCCATGATATGATAGGCAAATGGGACTTTGTCGGAGCTTCCTGCTCACCTCCCTACGCTTCCGCAGTTTCGATGGCAAGTCGGCCTCGATCACCCACCGAAGCCGAACCCATTCGACCGATGTAATTCCCCCTCGAGAAGCCAAGGCCGGCAGAAGCCGTTGCGATTCGGGAGGATGAGGAATTCCTCCAAACGCACCGACGTTTCTCGGAAGTGTTCTTTTACTTTACCGGAGAGATTGGCAATGTCACCGCAGGAAAAGGCTGAAGCACTCGGACTCCAATTCACCAAGCAAGAGCCAGGGTATCTGGCGCTGGTTGTGCGGACCGGCAACCTGCTGCTGACGTCAGGCCACGTGAGCGATATCAAGGGGAAACTTGGCGCGGGAGTCACGGTCGAGCAGGGGAGGGCAGCTGCTCGGGAATGTGCCGCCAAGATCCTGAATTCCGTCTGGAACGCCCACGGCACGCTAAATGGTCTGAAAGTGCTGAAGCTTCTCGGCTGCGTAAACTCGACACTCGAATTTGACGAGCAGCATCTGGTGATCAACGGCTGCAGCGACCTCTTGCATGAAATCTATGGCAAGGATGGCGACGGCTATCATGCCCGGAGCGCCCTCGGTTTCGCCCAGATTCCCACCGGCTCGGCCGTCGAAGTCGAGGCCATTTTTGAAATCAAGGAATAAGGCTATCCCGTAAATAATCACATTTCAATTGCAAATGTGATTCTTTATAGTCTTGAGAGGAGTCCATGATCTGACTCCGGGGTGGCCGGGTCAAATCTCAGCCGGAGCTACCTGCCCAAGGCATATTTTCGAGAGGGGCGCCCACCACTTGTGGCCTAAGCCACTCGCTGGCCCGAGGGGAGGGGCGGCCCCACTCACTCATTGAGTCCCAGGCAAAAGTCGCCTGACGGTTTCGCTCAACGTTCGGTCAAAAACCGGAGGCTTTCTGAAAAGTGACTTGCGCAGCACTCAATTATTCTGCCAATGGATTCCCTTGTAGTATATTCCCGTAGGATTTCGAACAAGAACCAGGAGTGGAGTGCGACCGTGGGACGTTGTCATGCGCAAGAAGGAACGCCGCCACGGGACAGTCCCGACGGTTGCTTGGGCCGCTATCGGTCTCCTGGCGGCCTGGGGCCTTACGGGATGCCGCACACCACAAAGGAGTGATCTCAACGGCCCGCCGTCCGCGACGACCGCAGCCATAGATTCCTCACAACCGCTTTCCTTCGTTTCACCCGCCGAAAACCTCGTCATCGCGGATTCCCCGCGAAGCGATGGGGACTTCGACCCCGTTCCCATGGGCTCCGCGATCGAGACCTGGGTTGTTCACACCCGGGCGTGCGAGCAGACGATGGGGGTGAATCCCTGGCCCAGCATCACGGTGGCGAGGCTCGATGAGAATGGTGGGCCGCTCAACGGATCAACTCCCGAGGGCTTGTTCAACCGAATGGCGGGGCGGCCCTCGGTCTTCCTGATCCACGGCAACGGGTATAACTATCTCGCCGCGATCAAGGAAGCGGTCCAGGTCCGGGCGCAGCTCGAGGCACTGGGCGGCTTCGATCCGGAGACGCTGTTCGTCGTGTTCGACTGGCCGAGCGAGCGGGTGCGGCCCGACCTGGTCGTGGACCTCAACGAGAAGGCAAGGCGCTCGCGGATCGCGAGCTACCAATGCGCGCGATTCCTTCAAGCCGCGCCTGCGGGTTCGCGGATTTGCTTCATGGGCCAGAGCGACGGTGGCCGCATCACGCTGACCACCATGCACCTGCTCTCAGGCGCAGCGCTGCCGGCGTTTTTGAAAGAGCCGGAAGCGCAACTCAGCTCGGGCCGCCCCGATCTCCGGCTCCGTGCCGTGATCCTCGAGGCGGCCGCCGAACATGATTGGCTCAACCCCGGCAATCGGTTGCATCAGGCGCTCCCGATGTGCGAGGCCCTTCTGAATCTGCGCAACAGCGGCGACTATGCTCTGGCCTTCTATTCGCTCGGCCAGTACACCGGTGTCGGCTCCGCGATCGGCCGCGTGGGCCTACGCCCACGCGACCTGCACAAGCTCGGGCCGCTCGCGGAGCGCGTCGAAGAGATCAACCACCACGCCCAGAGCGGCATGAGCCACACCCTCTTCCCCCAGGTCCTCGAATATCCCGACGTCGCCCCCCGGATCGCACGCTACACCTCCTGGAACGATGTCACCCCGGTCACGAGGCGTTGAGCTTCCAAGAACAGGCGACCTCAAAGTTGGTCGGCGGAGATCACCTCGCCCCCGTTGCGTGAGGCAATCGCACGCCAGGTGGAAACGCTCACGGTGTTCTTGGCGAACTGAACGTGTCCGTCGGCGAAGAGCACGTTGACTCCGCCGGAGTGGAAACTCCGCGCGGCCATCCGGCCGCCCACGTTCCCGGAGAGGCAGTCAAAGGCTTGGTTATTCGGTGTCAGGAAGTGATTGAAGCTCGCATAGATGAAACTCCCTCGCGCCCATTCCCGACCTCGTTGGCCACCCCAGAGGGTGATCGACCCGGCGCAAAAGGCATCCGTGACCGGCGTGAGCGAAGGCCCTTGACCGTATTGCAGAAGGCGGTCCTGCGGAGCCGCGCCCGCCGTATCGAGGCCCGTCCCCTTGATCGTCTCACTGAAAGCGGCCGTGTTGCTCAGCCCGTCGGTGATCTCCGCGTACCGGACTCCCGAGCGTTCGAAGAAGACGCCGTCGATCGCCTGGGGCCCATCCTCGGGGCGGAAGCTGCCTCCGTTCTGAAGGCCGGTGCCGGCATTGGCCACATAGTTATTCGGTCCGAAGCCAGGATCGAGCCGGGCCTGCCGCGGGTCGGACGGGCAAAGATAAGTGGCGATGATCGAGCTAACGGACGTCGTGTTGGTCACGCCCAGCGGCTGCGTGGCGGACGGGAGCGAGGTGTGATTGAAGTTGATGGAGTTGAACACCGCGCCGCCTTCGACATTCGGCAGGATCTGGGCCAGCGCCGACCAGAGGTGGGGCGAGCCGGTGCGGGCCGAGGGAAGCCGCTCATGCGTACCCTCGTAGTTGTGCAAGGCCAGGCCGATCTGCTTGAGGTTGTTGGTGCACTGAGAGCGGCGCGCCGCCTCACGCGCCGCTTGCACGGCAGGCAGCAGCAAGGCAATCAACACGGCGATGATCGCGATCACGACAAGAAGTTCAATGAGAGTGAAGCCACGGCGAGGCATGTTCGGAGCGTCCTGGATCCGGACGAGACATGACGCGGGACCTGGCGCCGCTGTCCCTCTTTATCTCTGCTCTTGGCCAGATCAGTTTATCGCTTCGATCGAAAAAATGCGACGAAGCGTCCGAGGGCATTGCGAGCCGGCTTGGAGCCGCCGTGGCTGGAGCCATCGCCACTCGTAGCCCTGCTGAAAGAAGTCTCGGAGAGGGTTGGCCAGAGCGGTTCGAGGGAGACGACCTTCTGACGGCAGGCCGGGCAGACGATCCCGCGTTGGGTCGGCGTCGAAACCTTGATCCCGATGAATTCGCGGCAAGCCGGGCAGCAACCGAAGCGCTCGCGCATTCTCCCGGCCAAAAGCGTGGGCCGTACGGGAGCGTGCTTCCGAGGTGCCGGGATCAGCCTCGCCAATTGCACGACGAGCGAGTACGGGGTCATCATGGTCGCGATTTCCGAAGGGCCGTGCGTGGTCTCCTGACTCTTCGTCGCAATCTCCGCGATTATTGCACCCATTCCGGGGCCACTCGACTTTCGAGTCGCCGACGAAACTCGTGTCGTCCCATAAAGAAGTGGCAATTCCGCTCTTTGGAAAGCATTGGGAAGGGAAAGAATCCCCAAAAAACAGCGAACGAAATCGAGGCGTCCACGCAGTATGAGGGACGAACGGACGGATTCGTCAACTTGAGGGGAGCGGATACGTTGGTCGGATCGAGTGGACTCAAAGACCTGGGACGTCTCTTTAGCGAGGGGACCGACGCCGGGCAATCGGACGGGCGGCTTCTGGAGCGGTTCGTGGCCCGTCGCGACGAGGCGGCGTTCTCGGCCTTGGTCACCCGCCATGGCTCATTGGTCCTGGGTGTCTGCCGTCGCCTGCTTCGCGACCCGAACGACGTTGAGGACGCCTTCCAGGCGGTCTTTCTTGTCCTGGTCCGCCGGTCGGGCTCGCTTCGCGACGGCGACCGCCTGGCAAGCTGGCTCTACGGGGTGGCCTACCGCGTTTCGCTCCGGGCGCGAGCGAACGCCGCCCGGCGGCTGGGGCGCGAGCGACCGGGGATCGGGGTCGAGGCGCTGGCGATCATCCCGGCCCCTGACCGGGATCAAGAGCGGAGGGAATTGCTCGCGGTGCTCGACGAGGAAGTGACCCGGCTGCCCGAGCCGAGTCGCGCCGTCGTCCTGCTCTGCGACCTCGACGGCCTGACCCACGAGCAGGCTGCGACCCGACTCGAGTGCCCGGTCGGCACCGTCAAGAGCCGGCTCTCGTCGGCCCGCGCCCGGCTTCGGAGCCGGTTGACGCGCCGCGGCTTCGCTCCAGCTCTGGTCGGAACCGGCTCGGGCCTCCTCGTCAACCAGGCGGTGGCATCGCCGTCGGAGGCGCTCGTCGTCCGAATCGTCCGCGCTGCAACCCCGTACCTGACCGGGATGACGGGGGTCGCCGAAGTCGGGTTGGTCCCGGCGACGGTGGCCGCCCTCGTAGAAGGAGAACTTGCGATAATGGCAACGATCTCGTGGAAGTCACTCGCCGGCCTGCTCGTCGTGAGCGGGGCCGTGGCCACTGGTGCCGTCGTATCCTTGGCCAAGCCGATTCCTGTCTCCCCGCCCGCGGCCCCTCGCGCGCTTCAGGCCCCCCTCGACCCGGCCCGCATTCCCCAGCCCGAGCCGATCCCCCTCGCCTTGAACGCGGAGCCCGACAGCCCGTTGAGCCTGGTCAATCCGGGCGTTGAGGAACGGGCCAAAAACTTGCCCAAGGGGTGGTCCAAGGGGAACCCAATTCGAGGCGTTTCCTACATCTGGAGCCAGGACATCGCCCACGACGGCAATGCCAGCCTCTGCCTCAAGAAGTCCGAGAACCGCTATTTCCCGATCGCCGAGTGGTCCCAGGCGGTCGAGCGCACAGGAGACAGTCCCCGCCTGAAAGTCTCCGCCTGGATCAAGGCCGACCGGGCCGGCAAGGCGATCCTCGACGCCCAGTTCATCGACCGTGACGGCAAGTGGAGCCACGCCTGGATCGCCTACCTCGGTGCCAAGAAATCCGACGATCCTCCGGTCACTCACGACTGGAAGCACTATGAAGGCGTCGTGGCGATCCCCCCCGGAACGACGAAAATCATCATCGCTCCCCAGATCTACGGCCCCGGATCCGTCTGGTTCGATGACCTAGCCGCCAGCTACACCACCGATCCCGCGACCGATCCGCTGACGCAATAACAGTCTCTATAGGAACATTTCTTCACTTCCGGGGGATAAGGGATCCGGGTCCCGAACTGCTTTTCCCTAGCATTCGGGACTCGCCATCGTGTAAAACACCACAAACCTGGACACACTGTAATCGCCTCTCGGCTTTAGCCTGGCTTGAATAGAGTCGATGCCCAAGATGACGACTTCCCGCACTGACCCGCCCCTCTACGACCAAATTGCCGCCGCCTATGCGGCGAAGGTGGATACCTCCCCCTACAACGCACTCTATGAGCGTCCGGCAATGCTCGCTCTGCTGCCGCCAGTTCAAGGGCGTGACCTGCTCGATGCCGGCTGCGGCTCGGGCTGGTACAGCGAGCAGTTCATCGCCCGTGGTGCCCGCGTGACCGCGATGGATGCGAGTTCCGTGATCGCAGCCTACACCCAGGCACGGGTGGGCAACCGAGCGGTCGTGCATGTGGCCGACCTCGCGCATCCCTTACAATTCGCGGCCGATTCCCAATTCGACGTGATCGTGTCGCCCCTGGTCCTGCATTACCTGCCGACCTGGGAGCCCACACTCCGGGAGTTCCATCGGGTGCTCCGCCCTGGAGGGCACCTCGTTTTCTCGACCCATCACCCGGGCTCCGAAGCCGAGCGTCTCGGGACCACCGCCTACTTCGATACGGAGTTGGTCGAGGAAACGTGGGAAGATGTGGGACAGGTCCGGTTCTATCGGCGGCCCCTCTCCGCCATCTTTGAGGCCCTCTCCGCCACCGGATTTCTCACCGAGCAAGTCGTCGAGCCCCGCCCCACGGACGCATTGCGCATCGCGGCCCCCGCAGCCTATGAACGGTTGCTCCAACGCCCTGCCTTCCTGCTCGTGCGGGCAAGACGCGAGAGCGAGTAATTACCTCGCCCCTCCACACGAGAGCCGGGAGCCGTTTCTGGCAATCCGCACACGGGGCCACAGCCTAATTTCGGTCGCGGAGCAATAGCTCGGCCCAGGCGGCGTCGGCTTCGGAGAGAGATGGGCTTGGAGGGCGGGCATAATCGACGGCCCCCCGGCGGTAAGGGCCACCATCGTAGGCTCGATTGAAGACATACTGGAGATCGAGTGGCACCTCGGATTCTTCCTGCTTCAGGGGGACCGGAATGCAGGGGAGCCATTCCCGCAGGCTGAAGGGGAAGACCTCGTATCCGACGCTCTCGGCGCGGCGCCAGGCCCGATTGACCAGGACCACGTAATCAGGGGCCGGGTCGACCTCATCGAGCATGGCGGCCAGGTTGAGGTCGGGAAGCACGCGATCACCACTGCGCAACAGGTCGATCTCGATCAAGTTGGCGTCGCTTTCGAGTACCTCGTGCTGCTTGCGGCGATAGGCGTCGCGGTCAGGGCCAGAACGCTTGTTCGACGGGCTCAAGATCTCGATCAGGGTGATGAGCTTGTGGCCCTGGAGCGAGTCGCGGATCTCGATAAAATGATGCCGAATCTTGTCAATATGAATTACAATATCAATTGAACTTGAAATTTCCCTTCTAGGTCGATCAACCACCGCCGTTGCCCCTTGGGCGGGCCGTGGGAGAGGATGCCGGACGACGGTGATGTCAGGGACGATGCGCTGCGTCACCTTCCTCTCTTCGACGATACCAAGCTCCGGCCGCATTTCGAGGCGGGCATAGTAAGGAGTCGGGAGGGTCTGGTTGAGTTCGTTGCGGATCTCACTCGCCAGCGCATCATGGAGATCCGGCCAGATCGCCGGAGCTTCCAGATAGGGGTCCATGCCGGGGAAGGGGGAAGGCATCGTCCGAATCTCCCTGGGCCGCGGTTCCACCGACAGCCCATTCTATCGCATCAAGGGAGAGCCGACCATGATCGGTCACAGGTCACGCCCGCTTCGCCCGCGCGGGAGGAACCTTGCCACCAACCAGGGGCTCAGCGCCTCCTTCAAGCGGCTGCCCCACATGGGCGGCTTCGAGACGGCTCTCAATCTGGGCGGCGTAGTCCGCAGAGAGTTCGAAGCCCAGATACTTCCGACCAAGCTTCTTGGCAACAACCAACGTCGTACCGCTGCCCGCGAACGGGTCGAGGACGATATCCCCCTCGTTGGAGCAGGTGCGGATGATCCGGCCGAGGAGTTGCTCAGGCATCTGGCAGCCGTGCCACCCGGCACGCTCCTTGAACGTGCCGCAGACCCGCGGGGCGTACCAGGTGTCGCTGTCGGGGGCGAAACCTTCGGGCAAGTCCTGGGGGCGGAGGATCCAGGTATCGTCCGGCACGCGGCCTTTGGGATCGGCACGGGCGTCGGCGTAGACGAGCTGCCGCGCGGAGGGGACGGGCGGTGGAAAGCCACTTTGAGTTCGGCTGCGTATTCGTCGCCGATGGGCAGCCAGGAAAATTCCATGAAGACAGGAGCCGACATGGTGATGTCGACTCCTGCACCCTTACCCCATTATTCAGAAGGCGTCCGAGCTGACCACCTCGCCCAGGTTGACAGTGCCGATGGCATACCACGAAGCAGGGGAGACCGAGTTCTTGACGAACCGGACGGTGCCGTCAAGGAACAGGACATTCACCCCGCCGGAGTGATAGGAACTGGCCGAGATCTGACCGTCATAGCCCCAGCCGCCGTTATAGCAGGACTTGGTGTTGGGCATGTTGGTGTGCTGGTAGGTCCCGCCACGACCGCTGTCCTGGTGGTTCCAGTATTCGCCCTTGTAGTCCCACGAGATAGCCGTGGCCTGCTGGCAGGCGTCGGAATCGGCCTTGACGGAGCCACCGGCGCCGAGGGCGGTGGAATTGGTCCAGACCACGTTCAGGCCCGGGAGGTTCTTGCCTGATTGGCCCTTAATGAATTCGCTGAAGACGGCCGAGTTGCTCGTCCCATCAGTGATGCTGGCGAGGGTGAGAATGATCCCGACGTTGCCGTCGCCGCCCGTCCACCAGGCGGCACCGTTCGTCTTACTGCCGGTATAGCGGCGTTCGGTGCCGTCGTTGGTCGGGTAATTGCTCGCTGCGATGGGATAGGCAAAGCCGTTGATGGTTTGCGTGCCGGAATTGGCCACATTCGGATCTGAGGGGCACAGGAAGGTGGCGATCTTGGTCGAACCGGCAGTGACGTTCACGGCCCTGCCAACCGCATAATCGTCGACGTACGCGATGCCGTTGCAGGTATTATTGATCGTGCCGGTGCTCCAATTGTACGGAATGAAATTCCAGTTGAACGAGTTATAGATCCCCGTTTGCTCCATATAGGGGAGAAGGCGGGCCTTCATCGAGAAACGCTGTGCGCCGCAGGTGGTGCCCACCGGAGCGATGCACATGGTGGTGCTCTCGTAGTTATGGACGGCCAGACCGAGTTGCTTCAGGTTGTTGACGCACTGCGAGCGTCGGGCCGCTTCGCGGGCCGCCTGCACGGCGGGGAGCAACAGGGCGATCAGCACGGCGATGATCGCGATCACCACCAGCAACTCGATCAGCGTGAAGCCGCGTCTCTGCATGCCTTTCATGGAGAACCCCTTCCAAAGTTTGGAACAATGAAAAAAAAAGAACGAACCTGATCCAAGCGAATCACCGGACATGACGACCGAGAGCCCGGGCCTTCAGCGACCGAAATCGGCCGGGCCACCGCAAGCGGAGCCCGGCCGCCATGATCGGCAGCGCCGGGCACCAGGGAAGAATGATTATCGTTTTCCGGCCTTCTTGTCGGCTTCCGCCTGCTTCTTCATGGCATCCTGCTCAACCTTCGCGATCTCCTCCGGTGTCATCGTCGCCTGCGGAGCGACGGTAAATTCCTTAGTGCTCGACGCGACCGGATCGGACGAGCCCGAGCATCCGGAAATACCGAGTCCCAGCAGCCCCAAAAAGGCGAGACCAACGAAAAGCTTGAGAGGCATGATCGGAAAACTCCATGGATGGACCGGTCACAAGGGGGTCGGCTCGACCTCCAAACGCGGCCCACGGGATGAAATTACGAGAAAAAAAATGAGATTGGCTGCAAGAAAGCTCGCGAAGACTTGATTGTTTCACGTCGCTTCGGTCACCGCGCACGGAGCTATGTCGATGCCGGCAGACAGGTTGGACGGTCATCCAAAATCTTTCTCGCGCCGGGATTTCGACCTCGACATCCTCGGACCGCGCGCAACCGAGCCGATACGTAGGCGAATCAACCGTCCAGAGCGAGCCCACGGGTGAGCAAACGGCTCTTGGTTCGATTGGTACGCAGGTACGCCCCGAGGAGGTAAGCGGTCCACCTTGGACCGAACCTTCCCCACATTTTGGCCGCGATGGATTTACTTAATTGCTATACCTTATCGAGCTGGACGGAAAAAGCAAGAAAAAGTCGTAGCGATCCCGAATATGTAGGCATCTCTCGTGAGGAAGACCAGAAGGATTCCTACTGATCTCGCATTCGCGGGAAGCCCTTAGATAACTCACGAGTGAGGCCGAGGCCAGGAAGTTCCGGAGCCACTCGGGGTGATATGGCTCGCCATTGAGCCGCTCCACCGGGCTCCACAGCACCTGTCGAGCCGTGCAGGTGCAGGTCGCAATACAGATGGGAATCGAGCCAGCGCAGCAACCAATCCACCCGGTTGCTCATCCGATGATAACCGGGGTAGGCAATTGACGTCCTGGATCAGCGCTGTGGCCAAACCTATCCATCGTCACAAATAGTCAGGTTAATTAATACCGTTATTGTATTCCTCTTAGCTCGTGGATGATGCACCGTCTCCCGTTGGTGGTGAGCTGGTGGCATCGGCCAAAAGTTCCAATCCAATTAAGACTTCCTTGAACAGCATCGGCCGCAAGTCGATGCAGGCGAGGATCGTTGTCTCCTGGCCGACGACACACCCACCCAACGCTACGGGCCCAGGGAGCCGGGACCGGCTGACTCGCAGTTCGTCATGGCCACAGTGGAGTGGTCCTCAGCCATGTTGTTCACCACCGGCAGAGCGGGCCTATCGGTTTGCCTACTCTGGAGCAGATCCCCACCCGAGAGATGGGTATGCCCAAGCTGCCGGCAGCTCCTATCGAAATGGATCTTTCGGACCAGGCCGAAGATCGCCGCCGAGATGAGCGTCTGAGCCCGGTCGCAGGGGAGGGCACCAGGCCATCGATCGTGGATCGCTGTCGATGAGGCTATGCCAACAGGGAGTTCCTCAAGCCGGCCCAGCGAACCGGTTTCGTCGAGGCCGCTCGCTTGTGTCGGGATGCGGAGATGCTTGAGTTGCCAAGTGTGCTCAAGCTGGGCGAGCGGCGCGTTCGTCGCCGATCTCACTCGCCAACACATCATGAAGATCCGGCCAGATCGCCGAAGCTTCCAGAGAGAGGGGCATGCCGGGGAAGGGAGAAGGCATCGTCTGGATCTCTCTGGGCCACGGTTCCACCGACAGCCCATTCGATCCCAATCCAATCAAGGGAAGGGAGAGCCGACCTTCGGTCACAGGTCACGCCCGCTTCGCCCGCGCGGGGGCCACCTTGCCACCAACCAGGGGCTCAGCGCCTCCTTCAAGCGGCTGCCCCACATGGGCGGCTTCGAGACGGCTCTCAATCTGGGCCGCATAGTCCGGAGAGAGCTCGAAGCCCAGGTACTTACGACCAAGCTTCTTGGCCACAACCAACGTCGTACCGCTGCCCGCGAACGGGTCGAGGACGATATCCCCCTCGTTGGAGCAGGTGCGGATGATCCGGCCGAGGAGTTGCTCAGGCATCTGGCAGCCGTGCCACCCGGCACGCTCCTTGAACGTGCCGCAGACCCGCGGGACGTACCAGGTGTCGCTGTCGGGGGCGAAACCTTCGGGCAAGTCCTGGGGGCGAAGGATCCAGGTATCGTCCGGCACGCGGCCTTTGGGGTCGGCACGGGCGTCGGCGTAGACGAGCTGCCGCGCGGAGGGGACGCGGATGTCATGGTCGTTGAACAGGAAACGCTTGCCGTCCTTGACGAAGTAGAACAGGTGGACGTGGCTTCTGCTGAACTTCTTCTTGCAGTGGACCCCGAACGTGTAGTACCAGATCACCCAGTTCCGCAACGTCAGCCCTTGGCCACGGTGGAAGGCCACTTTGAGCTCGGCCGCATACTCGTCGCCGATGGCCAGCCAGAAAGTGCCGGTCGGCTTGAGGACCCGCGTGACCTCTTTGGCCCAAAGCTCGGTCCAGGCGAGGTACTGGTCGGCGCTGCGGCTGTCATCGTAGACGTCGTAGGCGTAGCCGATGTTGAAGGGGGGGTCGGCGAACACAAGGTCGATCGACCCCGACTCGACCTGCCGGATATTCTCCAGGCAGTCCCCTTGGTAGAGACGGTCAAGCGCCAGGCTGGGGGTGGGGGCCGCGGGCATGATTCGCTTACTCCTCGTCACCGGCCGAGGACGCGTCCGAGCCGTCAGGGCCGTGACCGTCGCCGTTGCCGACGCTGTTTTCGTCGCCGTCGATTCGGTATTGCGCTAGCTTCTTGTGCAATGTGTTTCGATTGATGCCCAGGCGGGCGGCGGCCTTGATCTGAACCCGCTCACAGGACTGGAGGACCTGCTGGATCAGCTCGCGCTCGACCTGATCGACGATCCGTTTGTGAAGGTCGTTGGCCTGCGGGCCGGCCGCGCGGACCCCCTGGCGGACCAGTTCGGAGGTCATGGCGGTGAGGTCGCCCCCGCGCGACCGGATCGGGCGCGGGGCCGCGACCCCGCGCAATTGAGGGGGCAGATGCTCGACGGTCAGCTCAGGACCTTCGCCCAGAATCACGGCGCGTTCGACGTAGTTCTGAAGCTCGCGAACGTTGCCCGGCCAGTCGTGATCGCGGAGCAGGCGCATCGCCTCGGGGTGGACCCGGCGCACGTCGCGGCGATTCTGATCGGCGTACCGCTTCAGGAACGATTCGACCAATGAGCCGATATCGTCCCGGCGCTCGCGCAACGCGGGCAGGTAGATCGGCACGACGTTGAGTCGGTAATACAAGTCTTCACGGAACCGACCGGAGTCGATCTCGTCGAGCAGGTCGCGGTTGGTCGCCGCGATGATCCGGGTGTCGACCTTCTTGGTGTTCGTGTCGCCGACCCGCTCGAACTCACCCTCCTGGAGGACGCGGAGCAGCTTGACTTGCAGCTTGGGAGAGGTGCTGTTGATCTCGTCGAGGAAGATGCTGCCGGTGTGCGCAGCTTCAAATCGGCCGGTTCGGTTGTCCACAGCCCCCGTGAACGAGCCCTTGACGTGACCGAACAGCTCGCTCTCGAGCAGGCTCTCGGTCAGGGCCCCGCAGTTGACGCGAATGTAGGGGCCGGAGTATCTCGGGCTAAGATCGTGGATGGCGCGGGCGATCAGTTCCTTACCGGTCCCGGTCTCGCCAACGATCAACACACAAGCGCGCGAGGGAGCGACTTGCCGGGTGGTCCGGAAGACCTCGAGCATTGCCGGGCTCGAACCGATCACGCCCGGCAGAGGAGTATCTCCTCCCGGGCGAGGTGGGGAGCGATCATAAGGGGTGGCCATCACCGCGCGTCCTTCCAAAAGGGCCGGCAGACACCTCGGACAGGCGAAGCGCTTCGCTCGCCCTTCGGGCCGGCCGGACCCCTCCTCTCCTTCGATCAATTGTTCCGTTCAAGCAATCCGTCGATTCCTCGGCACTTTGCAAGGCAGAAGATCGGTTCGGGTCCTGAGTCACATCACGGCTTGGCATCCGCCGGAGGCGGGACCTCATCGGCGGGAGCAGGCGCGGGCTCGGCGGGTTCCGGAGTCGGCGGAGAGGGGACCGATTCTGGAGCCGGGGTCGCCTGGACAGGGGCCGTGGGAAGAGCGCTCCCTTGCTGGAGACGCGAGCCCGCCTGGGCCGACTTGGGATGAAGGGTGCCAATGAGCGTGGCCAAGGCGATCCGTAAGGCGGGTTCGCGCTCCTGGTCGAGCGCGGCCAGAAGCTTGGCTTCCTGGTCGGCCGCCACAAGCGGTCCGAACCGCTGGATGCTCCGGGCGAGTTGCCGGGCCGATGAAAGGCGAAGCGCGATGGGCTTCGAGACGTTGAGGACGATATCGGCAAGACCGCGCTGAGCCCCGGCGTCAGGCACGTCCCCCAAGGCGGACGAGGCGGCCAGGTCGGCCGTCGGGGCGTTCAAGGCGACGGACAGAGCGCTCTCGGCTTGCCTCAAGTCGGCCTCGAACGGGCTGCCCGGCTGCGACGCGACCTGGGCCAGAAGCGAGGCGGCTTCACGAGCGTAGGCGGTCCGCTCCTCAGGCGAGAACTCCGACGGACGGCCCCCGAGCTGCCGCTCGAGAATCGCCGGGCTGGTCGGAGTGACCAGGAACTTCACCCCCGGGTAGTTCCTGAACATCGGATCGAGCGCGACCTGTTGGTTGAGCGGGCCCACCACGTAGACCGGAATGCCCGCCGTCCGCGCATCGGCACGCAGATTTGCCAGGATATCGACGAGTCGCCAGGGTCCACCGGTCTGGTGCGAGTCGATCAGGATCAGCTCGACGTCGGCCCCCTCAGACGCGGCCTGAAAGCCTTCCGCGCCGGCTCGGGCCACATCCGGCTCGTAGCCGAGGGCTTTGAGATGGGAGGCGAGCAGGTTGCCACGATCCAAGTTGCCATCGATGACGACCGCCCGAGGCGTGGGCTGGCTGGCCACGAACCGAGCCAGGATCGGCACGACCTGGCTCGAGCCGGCGAACGGCCGGCGCGGTTCGAGCTGGACCAAAGCCCGCGCGGCGGCAAATTGAGCCCGACGACCCGACGACGAGAGTGCCTCGACCAGAGGGTGGACCCGAGGACCTGACGTCAGAACGTCACGGTCGGTAATCTGCCCCAGGGCCGTCGCCGCAACCGCAGCCAGGTCCGTCTTACCGTCGGTGATCGCCGTCTGAAGGACCTGCCCCAACACGCTCGGCCCGGCGGCCAGAGCCGAGGCGAAAGCGCCCGTGGGGTCAGTGGTCGTCACGGCCTTGAGGCCCACGTTCTCGACCGCTTTCTCCAGGGCCTGGCTCACCAGGACGACCTGGGCGGGCCCATCGGCCGGATTGAGTTTGAGCGCCTCACGCGCCAGTCGCTGTCCGAAGTAGGCTTCGGCCTCGCTCCGGGGGATCTGACGAGGAACAGGGACCTTCTGAGCCGCGTCCCATTCCCAGAGCAGGGCCGTATCGCCAGGGAACAGGAAGGCGTGATGGTGGTACTTCTGCGCCTCGTCAGTCAGAACCCGAACGGGGGAGCGGGGCTGGGCCTCGAACGAACGGCCCGTCAAACGTGCGATGGCGCGGCGAGCCTCGGCGCGGGCGGGCGATCCTGCCTCGGTCGACGCAGCCAGGGGCGTCAAAGGCGGAACCGCTCGCACGTCACCGATCATGCCGAGGGCGTTGGCCGCATCGGCCGCCAGCCGCCCGTCCGCGCTCTCGAGGACCGCAATCAAAGGGGGGACCGCGGAACGGTCGAGCCGCCCCATGTTATAGGCGATCAGTGCCCGGTCCTCGGCGGGGAGGTTCGCCCGGTCCAGGGCCTGCACCAGGTAGGGAACCGCGTAAGGACCGGCCTCGCGGAGCCGCTCAACGGCATACTCCTGCTCCTCAGAGCTCTTCGTCAAGGCATTGACGAACCGCTGAATCCGATCGGCCCGGGTCGAGCTCCGCAACGAGGCGGCAGCCAGCAAGGAGGAGAGGGGACGGGCCAGGGCCCGCGTCTCGGGATAGTTGTCCAGCCGAAGGACCGACCCGACGCCGTAGCGGTCGCGAATCTGGAGCAGGACCGCGTCGTCGGGCTTGGACTTCATGAACTTATTGAGATACGGGACCGCCTGCTGGGCCTGGCCGGTCCGGAGCAAGTAGTCGGCCGCCTCCCAGAGCTCGATCGGAGTCTGCGGCTCCTTAGCGAAGGTCTCGGGGCCGGGGACTTGCCCCCTTGCGTCGGCGACGAACCCGGGGAGGAGCGATGCTCCCGCCGCCAGGCAGGCCACCACGCACGAGATCGCCAGGCGATCGCGGAAAGACGAGTTTCGGCACATGGGGTCGAGTCCGCTCTGCTTCGGGGCCAACGGGACGGTCGGGTTCACAACACGTTCGAGTTCACAGGCGCTCCTGAAGAACCAGATCCTCCATCGGTTTCACGGCGGCGGGCCAGGCGGACGGCCACCCCATCGACGAGGATCTCGGTAGCGCGTGTTGTCGTTGGAGGCCATGACCATGCCAAAGGCGCCTGCCGAGAAGGCCGCCAGCAGATCGTCCCGGTCGAGCCGGGGCAGGGCAAAAGGCACAGTCTTTGGCCAGGAGGTCTCCGCTCTCGCAAGACATGGGTCCAGGTCCGACCACGTCCCAGGGCTCGGTCCCCGCGATCGCGGCCTCGGAGTCGTCGAGAGGGGCGGGCAGGCCGACCGACAGGGACCGTGACGGGCCCGACCCGGGGGAACGATGCGGAGAGCGCCGGCCGGATCAGGTCATTCATCGCGGCGTCCTGGATCAGGAACCGCTTCTCTCCCGACTGCTTGGTATATAACACACGACTGGCCAGGATGCCGGCGTTACCGGCGAGCACCCGCCCCGGATCCATCGCGAAACGACAGCCTTTGGCTTGAATCCCGGGCAAAATCCGCTTGGCGAACTCGGCGATCGGTCGCGTCTGGTGGCCTCGGTCGTTGATCGCGAACCCGCCTCCCATGTCGCACCACGCAACCGAACCGCCCATCTTGCGCAACCGGGCGACGATCTCGCCCCCTTTCCCTTGGACCACCGCGTCGTGGCAAGGATTGGTGGTCTTGATCTGCGAGCCGATGTGCATGTGCATGCCGATCATCGTGACGCTCAGGATCCGGACGAGGGCAAGAGCCGAGTCTTCCAGGCGGCCAGTTGTTTCTCGACCTGGTCGGGTGCGGTTGAGCCGTGGGACCGGAACGCCTTGACGGCGTTGGCGACCCCCAGCACGCTTTTGACCCCGGGCCCGAGGTTCGGGTGGGCCTTGGCGAAATCGTCATCGGGCAGGTCGACCAGGCGGCGGCACCCTTTTTGTTCGCAGAGGCTGACCAGGTGGCCGATGACCTCGTGCGCGGAACGCTGGGGAACCCCTTGGCTGATCAGGTATTCCATGAGCGTGGTGGCGTCGAGGAAGCCTTCGTCGAGCCGCTCGGCGATCCGGTCCGCGCGAAGAGTCGCCCCTGCGACGACAACGGCCGCCAGTTCAAGGCAGGCCTCGACCGTGTCGAACGCGTCGAAGATCGGTTCCTTATCCTCTTGGAGGTCGCGATTGTAAGCGAGCGGCAGCCCCTTGATGAGCACGAGCAGGGTGTTGAGCGCACCGATGACCCGGGCAGTCCGCCCGCGAATCAGCTCGAGGACGTCGGGGTTCTTCTTCTGGGGCATGATGCTGCTGCCGGTGCAGATCGCGTCGGGCAAGGCCAGGAACGAGAACTCCTGGGTGCTCCAAAGAACCCACTCCTCCGCCCAGCCCGAGAGGTGCTCGGCAATCATCGTCAGGTCGAAGACCGACTCCAGGGCAAAGTCACGGTCGCTGGAGACGTCCATGCTGTTGGCCGCCACCCCCTCGAACCCGAGCGCCTTGGCGACGTGGTCGCGGTCGATCGGCAGAGTTGTGCCGGCCAAGGCGGCGGCCCCCAGGGGCAAGACATTGAGCCGCCTGCGCGTGTCGGTCAGCCGGTCGCGGTCGCGGGCGAACTTCTCGACGTAGGCGAGGAAATAGTGCGGGGCGAGCACCGGCTGGGCGCGCTGGAGGTGGGTGTAACCGGGCAAGATCACCTCGCGGTGCCGCTCGGCCGCGTCCACCAGGGCGCGCTGGAGATCGGTCAGCCGCGCGCCGATCCGGTCCAACCCGTCGCGAACCCAGAGCTTGACATCAGTGGCAACCTGGTCGTTGCGGCTCCGGGCCGTGTGCAGCTTGCGCCCCACATCCCCGAGCCGATCGATCAAGGCAGCCTCAACGTGCATATGCACGTCCTCACGTTCGAGGACGAACTCGAACTGGTCCGCCTCGATCTCAGCCCGGATATCCGACAGACCCCGCACAATTTGCTGGCACTCATCGTGAGTGATCAAACCAACATGAGCCAGCATCTCGGCGTGCGCGATCGAGGCCCTGATGTCGTGCTCGAAGAGTCGACGATCAAAGGAGATCGATTCCGTGAACTGTTCGACGCGACGATCCGTTTTCTCGCCGAAGCGTCCGCCCCAAGGTTTGCTGGCCACCCGTCATCACCTCTCAACCGTCCCGCAATGCGCAATATCACAGCACAAAACAACTCCATCGTAGGCAGCGTGACACGGAGTGTCAACCAGAGAGGGTACGGGCTTGGGGGAAGTGAAGGGCAATGGCCGGCCATTCCTTGCCGGTCGCATCAGGCGAGCGGAAAGCGTGGGCTCGCCTGAAGAAAGGCCCGACGATGGATCGTCGGTCAATCAGAAAGTCTCGATCATTGGGTAGTCTTCGCCTTGGAACGCCCTTTCTTCCGGGCGGAGCGGGGGGAACTCTTGGCGGCCTTCTCGGACGTCGAAGCTTCGTCGGCGCTGGCCTCGGCAGTTACCGGGTCCTGGCTCGGCTTCGGGGTGGAGGCAGCCGGAGCCTCGGGGTCGGCATCGGCCTTCGGAGTGGCATCGGGGTCGAGCTTCGCGAGGTCGAAGGGCTCGCCGAGCATCTTGTTGAAGGCGGCCTTCTGCTTGGCGTCGATCACCTTGCTCAACTGCTGAACGGCGCCGTCACGAGCCTTCTCCATCATCTGGCGGAGCTGGGCGGCCTGGCCAGGGCCCACCTGGCCCATCGCGGCCCCTTGACGCATTCTCGCGAACAAGAGGAACTGGTTCTGCTGCATCTGCGTCATGATCGACTGCACATACTGGCGCTGGGTGTCTTTCAGCCCGAGCTTGGCGGCAACGTCCGGCCGGGCGACGGCCAAAGGCCCCTCGGTGCGGAGGACGATCTGGTTGAACCGTTCCTTCTGGCTGTCCTCGAGAATCCGGCTGATCGCCTGATCGTTCTCCCGCCGCAGGCCGTCGCGGGCGGCCAGCATCCCCTGGGGATTATTCATCCCTCCCGCGCCGTCTCCCCCGAGGAAAATCGATTGGAATTGATCGCGCTGTTTCTGGGTCGCGGAGACGGAGAGGCCGAAGATCTTGTGCTTCTGAGCATCGGTAAGCTTCAGCTCCCGCTGAACCGCAGGCGCCATGAGGATCGTAATGGGGGCTTGAGGCCCCGAGCCCATCGTACGTGCCAGGCCGGCCAGGCTCTCGGTCTGCCCTGAAGCCCCTTGATCTCTCCCGGGGGCTTGCGCTCGAGCCCTCGAGAACGGCGCCACCGCCGACAGGACAACAACGGCCAGGCTAGCCGCCACGCGGAACGTATAAACGCGATTCATCAATGCGTCTCCGTCCCAAGTCCGGTGGAGGGGTCACCGATGGGTCTGACATGACATTCAAACAGAACAAAGAGGGAACTGATCTGCCCCCGGCGGCAATACGCCGTGTGACCAGCAAGGCCCATTCTTCAGCAATCGGAGATGAACCGCAATGAGCTGCGAGAAAAGCCGACAGTACTTTCGATCGCGATGTAACCACTTCTTCGACACCTATATCCCCCGTGACCGCCGGTCGGCTTCGGCGAGGCTGAAACGGACCTCCTTATATTTTCCCCAGTCAAAACTGGTGAGGAACTCCACTGCGGCCTCCACTCCTCGGGCGAACAGGCCAAGCTTCTCTTGAGGACCCAACTCGAAATTGAGCCAGTTGAAACCCTCGGTCTCAACCGTGCCGATCAGGTGCTGATAATCCGGGTTGCGGAAGAGAAAGTCAAAGTCGAGGGCCTGCCTGGCAGCGTCGACCGTGGCCTTGGTGAAACGGCTGAATGAGGAGGTATTCGTGGCATGCCGCTCAATCCCTAGCCGGACCCCCAATGTCGGGGCGAACGGGACAACATCCGGGCGATGGAAAATGTTGATTGGGAAGTTAGAGACGATGCCCCCGTCGACAAAGAGGTGATGATCCGGCAGCTCCCCCTGGTACCCGGCCAACTCTACCCACAAGGCCCGTTGCGCCTCATCGCGACGGCCTCGCGTACGACTCGGGTGGAAGAACCAGGGAATCGACATTGAGGCCCGGACAAAGGTCGATGGCGACACCTCGTCGGGGTCGTCAAAGATCAGCGCGGACATCTCGGGGAAGACGAACTTGGTCTTGGTGACCACGTCGACGGTAACGATTGCAAGGCGGCCAGGGATACGGCACTCGAACGACCGCTCCTCCCGACCGGTTCTCGCCCGCAGACCTGGCGGGCAAGTCCCCATCCGTGCCCGCAGCTTGGCAGCAGTATCGACATTTTCCGATCGCAGAATTTCGTCGACCCATCCCAGGAAGCGCTTGCCGGGGTGGAGGCCGTAGTGCTTGAGCAGGCCGGGGAGGGCCAAAGACAGTTGACTGACGACCGAGAGCTTACCCGCCCCGCGGGCGAGCGCCAACGACGCGCCTCGGGCAAAGAATCGCCCATCGAGAAATTCCCGGGCGTCCAGATTGGCGAGATGCTTCAGCATTGCCTCGCTCTTGGCCGCAACGGGAGGCCCCAAAGCCGCGATCAGCAAGGTATTGATCGCCCCGGCCGATGACCCCGCCAAACTGAGGAAACGAAGGCCAGCCTGCTCCAGAACATAGATGTAACCCACCAGGGCGATGCCAAGGATCCCCCCACCTTGCAGTACCAGGTCAACGTATTGATACCCGGCGTCGTCGATCACATCGCTGAACTCCTTGTGGGCAACCTGGTGTCGCAGTCTCTCGACCGCCTCGGCGACCGTCGGCCCCCCAGGCCGGAGAGGATACATCATAAAATCATGAGCACTCAATTTTCCATTATTCATCATAATTTTCTCTCTTATAAACAAAAGGAGGGAAACCGTTCCGCTCAGGGGCTCAGCGGGCCCAATACGAGCCGGATCAGATCTGACATGCCCACCGAGAGCGCGGCAAGCAAGGCGAGTACCGGCCCGACATAGGCAACCAGCTTGCCCAGGAAGTCAAGGTTCCAGAGCGAGCGGTCGACCGGGATCTTGTTCACACGCGAAATGAGCTCGTTGCAGTTAAATCCCACAAGCACGCGGACGATCATCACCAGGGCCAGCACAACGACAAGCAAGGTCCACTGAAACAGCGTTCCGGCCGGCTGATACGGATAGCAATTGACCGTGGCCATGAGCAGGATCGTCAAAACGGTCAGTGCGCTGACCCGGATCCAAAGGATGTCGAGGTGGCGGTTCAAATAACGGATCACTTCAAGCGAGAGGTACATCTCGCCGACCTCTACCGAGCGGGCCGACAATACCACCCGAGACTCAGCGTCCCCCTCTGGCCCCGTGGAAGAGCCACTCGACTCGGACCTTTGGGATCCTTGATCGGCGAAGCCCTCAAGGGGGCCCCGAAGCGACCAGACGGGGGCAAGGAGCCGTGTCAAGGCCCGGCTGACCTGTGCTGTGGTCCCCGCGTTCGACAACTTCGCCGAATCAAGCGCGTTCTTGACCTCCTTGAGGTCTTCGCGCCGTACAAGTAGCTCGGTAGGCGGTGCGGTTGAGAGAGCGTCCTCAGCCAAGATCAAACCCAGGGTCTCGCGGACGTGCCGGAACCGCTCCGTCAGTTCGCGATCAGCGTGGCCCTCCCAAGCTTCACTGAAGCTACCCAGCCGGGACGTCAGCCGACGTGGCAGACGGTCGAGCGCCGTGCCGAGGGGAAGGCTCAGCACCGAGACTGTCAGCGCATTCAGACACGTCCAGTACTCTCGCAGATAGAGCGCCTCATGGATCACGGCCCCGTAGAGAAAGGCGAGCACGAGCATCAAGAGTAGCGACACGAAGGGCGTCGGCTCCATGGTCACCATGGAGAACGTCAGGTATCCGAGCAGAGTGCCCCCCAGGATGACCCCGAAAATGACCGACGGTGGAACCGTCTTGGCCTCGCGGCAGCCGTCGCTCGAAGTCGACACTTGGGCGGCACCCGCCGCACTCCCTTCCACGCGAGTGATCGCCCTCCAGGCGACGACGAGCAAGACGAGACAGCCCAAGGCGGCCACCACGAGTTGTACGGCCTCGAACTCGTTCGAATCGTCGGAGGCAAGATCCAGGTAGGCCAGTTGAAAACAGCACCAGACGAAAGCGCTGCCCAACAAGGCGATGAAAAAGAAGGGCCAGATCGGCGGCGAATCCGTAGTAACGGGATGGATCTTCCACCGTTGGAAGACCTCCGAACTCGCATACGTAAGCATCAGCATCATCACGAAGACATTAAGCAACCAATTGTTGTTAGAGAGGTTGTGTGCGGAGAACTCAGTGTAAAATCCCATGAAGAGAAAGGTCCCGAAGGCGAGCACGACAAGCCCAGGGTGCCGATACATCAAGGCCGTCTTTGGATCGGCCAATGCCGTCAATTCCTCCGCCTGCTGCGCAGAACAGGCAAGCAGATCCGCCATGGGGGTCTGACGATCAGCCCCAGGACAAGGAAGGGGATAGCAGGACCGAAAATCAAGGTAATCGCGGCGGATCCGCTCGTTCTTGGCGAGGCATAACCAGCACGTCAAGATTGCCGCGATACCGAAGAGGAGCGGTAGGACCCATGAGACCCCACTCGTCAGCGACAAGCGCTGGAACGTGAACCAACTGCGCGGCCACCGAATGTTCATGACCGAGGAATCGCGGGGCCACCGCGTATGAGCGGCAATTGATGTCACTGCGCCGAAGATCTTGACGCTCTGTCCTTCCGTAAGCTGGGGGGCAAACCACAGACTCTCGAGTTGCTTTTTGAGATCGGCAATCGACTCGGCATGTGCCTTCAAGCTTGTCTCGTCCGTCTTCACGACAACCTTGCCATCATCGCCGAAGCCACGGAAGTGGAGCACATTCCCCACGTTGGCGACGACGAGGAGCTTCTTACCCTCTGTCGGAATGCCACTGACGTCGCGAACGAAAGGCATCAATCGTAGGCGAAACCCCTTCCAGACGTTCTCAGGAAGCCAC
Source organism: Singulisphaera acidiphila DSM 18658 (assembly GCF_000242455.2). GTDB lineage: Bacteria > Planctomycetota > Planctomycetia > Isosphaerales > Isosphaeraceae > Singulisphaera > Singulisphaera acidiphila. The sequence goes on along the minus strand of NC_019892.1, from coordinate 211,185 downwards.
AGGCTACCGGCATACTGCCCACCTCGCGCATCGGCCCCCTTGGGCGGAACGGGCGGGACGATCACCTGGAGTGGGAAATGCCCCTTCTGGCTGGCAACCGTAACCCACAAGGCGGGGCCCATTGCCTTCCGCTTCGGGCCGGACCAATCATAATCGGCCAGGAACCCATCATATCCCTCAAATGGGCTAAGGGCTTGCGCAAAAACAACCTTTTCAAATCAAGCTTGGCATCTATGTCTGTTTCTGCGATAATAAGAGGATGTACGATCCTCTTGTCATCGCACAGATTCAACGGAAATTCCATCTGCTTTCCCCCGAGATGGACGAGAGACGCCGCCGGCAGTGGGCGGCAGCGGAGGCGAAGGAGTTGGGCTGGGGTGGTGTCTCGCTCGTGGCCCATGCCACCGGACTGTCTCGTCCGACGATCTCGGCTGGGATGCGGGAGCTTGAGCGACCGATTGCGCAACGCACGGTCGAAGGGACTCGGGTGCGTCGGCCGGGCGGTGGTCGGCCGACAGCGGCGAAGTCTGACCCCGGATTGATGGCCGCGTTGGAGTCGTTGCTCGACCCCGTGACGCGAGGTGATCCCGAGTCGCCGTTGCGATGGACCTGTAAGAGCACGCGGCGGCTGGCCGAGGAGCTGTCGCGGCAAAACCACGGCGTGGGACCGCGAACCGTGGCCACATTGCTTCACGAGGCAGGGTACAGCTTGCAGGCGAATCGAAAGACTCGGGAGGGAGTCGCGCATCCCGACCGCAACGCCCAGTTCGAGTACATCAACGCCAGCGTTGGCCGAGCGCTGGCCCGGGGGCAACCGGCGATCTCGGTCGACACCAAGAAGAAGGAGTTGGTGGGCGACTTCAAGAACGGTGGACGGGAATGGCATCCGCAGGGGGAACCCGAGGAGGTCCGAGTCCATGACTTCCTGGATAAGACCCTGGGCAAGGCGATCCCCTACGGCGTGTACGACATGGTCAACGACCAGGGTTGGGTCAGCGTGGGGATTGATCATGACACGGCCCAATTCGCCACCCACAGCATCCGCCGCTGGTGGCAGGAGATGGGCCGTGAACGCTTTCCCCGGGCCACCGAATTGCTGATCACCGCTGATGGCGGTGGGAGCAATGGGCATCGGACGCGCCTCTGGAAGGTGTCGCTTCAGGCCTTGGCCGATGATCTTGGTTTGATGCTCTCGGTGAGCCATTTCCCGCCGGGCACGAGTAAATGGAACAAGATCGAGCACCGGTTGTTCAGCTTCATCACGCAGAATTGGCGAGGAAAGCCGTTGGTCAGCCATCAGGCAATCATTAACTTGATCGCCGCCACAACGACCAAGAGCGGCCTGATCGTGAAGGCGGTACTGGATACGAATCATTACCCCCTCGAGATCAAGGTGAGCGATACGGAACTGGCGGCGCTGTGTCTGGAACGGCACGAGTTTCACGGAGATTGGAACTACACCATCGCGCCGCGTATAAAGAAGTCACGCTCCCAAAAATTGTAAAAGTTATTTTTGCGCAAGCCCTAAGCTCGCAGAGGTGGGCGATAGTCGCATTATAAGTACCGAAGGCGGGGTGTTCCGGAAGCGTCAAGAAATGGCGTTTCTCACCTTCATCCCACATCGGATGGGTTGAGGCAAAGAGGAGCCCCCGCAGCCGGCTGATCCGCTGGTTGTGCGTGAATGGCGGATCGGCCACCGGACTGATAATCTGCACGTCGGGGCAGTGGATCCGGAGGAACTCCGCGAGAAAAAGGCGATCACGTAAATCGGTCGCTGAGAGCCAGACGATCCGGATGCCATGCCGGTTAATCTGCTCGGCGACCCGAAGCAGACGAAGTTCGTCGCTCGCCGAGTTGAAAGCAGGCGACTCTGGACGTACAAATTCAGGCTTGTCCGTTCCCTCGTCTTCGTCGAATCGTAGCCGCTCGGCCGTGCGTAGCGTGAGGGACGACTGGCCTCCACTCGAGCCTTGGCGGGCGTAACGGCGGCGAATCTCGGAGATGTAGAGTGGGAACGTAAAGCGGTAAGCATCGAATTTTTCAATACTTCTCGATGCATACGAAGCGGAAGCGTTATTCGGCAAATGACCTAACGTCGCCAACTGGCCGTATCCAGTGGTCTCTTCGGTCAGGAAGGCAATCCGATTGTTGCCAAATACGGGGCTGGCTTGTTTCTTCAGATAAGAAAGGAGGGCCTCATCCATATCGTCGGAGCCGTAAATGACATTCTCCAGGACGACCCGCTCCTTGCCGACCGAGCTATCGAACGTGCACTGGATTTGATCGATATCCAACGAGACGGCGCCACCGTTGATCCAATGAACCTTGGTGAGGTCACACTCCACGGCTCCGGGCGGTAACGGCGCCAGATTCCGCAGCCAGGAAATAAGGGTACGTAGAATTGAGGAGGTCGATCCCGAGAAGTGGGGGCCAATGATCCGGACAGTCCGGCGTCCCTGTTGGCGCTCGCACTCGCGGGCGATGTCGAGGCTCGTTTGGAGAATCCCGGTATCGACGCCCACGACAGGAGTTTCCGGCACGAGCAGCATAAGCACCAACTCGTGTGGCGCGGGATTGGCATGCTTGACCCTGGCCACCTGCGCATTTGCCGGGAGTTCCGGGAGCTTCTGTTTGCGCAGAAGGATTGCACCCGGAAGACGGCGAAAAGTATCGCTGGCCCCCCCGGGCAGGCTGATCCGCACCCGGCCCGGAGTTGGCTCGACGGTCTGCAAGTCAATGCTGCGACCAGCGGCACTCTTCCAGTTGAGCCGGTAGTTGTCGAGTACAAAGCCGGCGTTACGCAAGGCCAACAGCATGGCAGTGATCGTGCTGTCAAAGCGGTAGGCGGAGCCCGAACGGGCGGGGTCAGGGACCAAACTGACCAGCACCTTCAATTCATCGCCATTGCATGATTGATCTGTCATCCATGCGACGACCTTGTTGGGGTCGAGTTTCCCCTCCTGGCCATCGGCCCTCAAGTCTCGCCGCTGTTGATCGCCAAGGCGTGCCAAGCGAGCGGCGTAAAACTGGAACAAGGGCTCGAGGATTTGGAGCTTCATCGCACCAGGGCTGCCCCCCTGGCCCTCGTCGAGACGGTGGGAATCCAGAAGGATTTCCATCTGGGTCTTATCCTGAGTCCGTATTGCTGCATTAGCGGGATCGGCCGACGGCAAAGCTGTGGATACGGCCTCCCCACGGCTGGCTTGGGTCTCTGGATTGCCGGAAAAGTTCGAAAGCCCAAACAGCGCCAGTACGGCGGCGATCATTGCCGGAAACGACCACGACGTGGATGACCCGCCGGATTTAGATCGGGCGTCGCTCATGGGGCACTCCATGGCATATAATCAATTCATGAATTCATGTGGAAACCTATCGCTGCGGCACAATGGCCAGGCACAAGGCTGAGGGGCACGGCCGTCGAGGGCCCACGGGGCCCTCAACGCAACCCGAGAGAGGTCCTTGAAGCCAGCATCTCAATTCAGTGGCGTAGCGGGGATTGCTCGTCTCGCTCTCGTTCGGAAGACAGCTCTCAACTGTCAGGGTTCACGCCCCGTCATTGAAGTGGCAGTCGCCTACCTAGAGGGCTTCAGGGCAATTCGCACCTTCAAAATCATCTTCCGCGATAGAAACATTGAATACTGGACAACCAACGACCTGACGGTGGACGAATTGACCAAGATTGGCCCACGCCGAACGGCGCCGGGCGACTAAGAACGGCCACCAAAGCCTGGTGGAATGCGAAACAGGGCCTGCCCCGAACCGCACGGGAGCAACACAACCACATCGTCGGCCTCCCAAACCAAAGCCATTAACTCCCACCCCTCATTTCGACAATGCACATCCTTGTTTCATGCATGAGTTCTTATCAAATTAGCGAAAATTTCCGAATTGCTCAATGAGACAGAAAAAGAATTGGCTCCTCTGAAGAATCAGTGCGGGCAGGAGACCTGCTTCCTCACCTGATTGATTCTGCAGAGGAGCTTCAAAAGGTCACAAACGACGATAAAATATTTGTTATCTGCACGACACATAGGTCGTGCACAATGAATTTGACCCAAGAAAACGCAACAACATCATCACCTACGAATTAAGCACACCCATCATCAATCCAACCCACAACTCAAAATAATCCAAACGATTGGCAAAAGCGGCTTTTCAATCGGTGGCCCATGCAACCGCCTCTCATCGTGCGTGCTGCCAACCCGGCGAGGCAGGCAGGGGCGAGCGAGCTTCTCAGGCTAACCGGGAAGGCGTCACATCCATGATTTTTCTCATCCTTTCGAAAATAAAGCATCCGCGTGTCCCCTTGGTGGCTTCGCCTTGAACCAAGAGGCACGCGGATGCAGCTTCAATCACTCAAAGGCATTCGATCTCACTTCTTGGCGGGCGCGGAGCCGCTCATCATCCCGGCGCCCTTGGCGACGCCGATGACGCCGCAGGCGACGCGGTCACCGGCTGCGCCGGCGGGGGCGGACTTGAGGTCGTCGGCCTTGGCGTGAACGATCAGGCCGCGACCGATGATCGAGTGGTCGCCGGAGAAGCTGAGGGCGGAGTCGAGGATGTCGATCTTGGCCACACCCTTCTCGTTGGCCTCGATGTTCCCGAGGTCACCGACGTGCCGCTTATCGGCATGCGGGCCGGCGTGCGGCATGTCCGTGGGATTGAAGTGGCCGCCTGCGGACATGGCGTCGTCCGAGCTGCAATCGCCAAACTCGTGGACGTGGAAGCCGTGCAGGCCCGGGGTCAGACCCTCGACCGTCCCTTCCACCAGGATCCCCTTCGGAGTCCGTGTGAAGGTGACCTTGCCATGAACGTCACCCCCCTTCTTGGTGGCGTGCAGCACGGCGATTGCCTTCGTCACTCCCCCCAGGTGGGGCACCTCGGCGTGCTGGGCCCACGACCCGATCGCGGTCAGCGCGACCAAGGCGGCACCGGTCGCCATGGCGAAAACAAAGCTCTTGCGTGTCATGCTGTCTCTCCTCTGGGTGTATCAACTCGGTGGGACCAAACGAGGGTCGTTGCAACTTAGCCTGCAAGGCGCCTGCTCACAAGGGACTTCACCCCGCCCAATTCGTGAAACGCCCTTACCACAGGCAAGATCGGCTGAGACTGCCGCAAAACTCGCGCCCTCCGTCGTTTGGGACGCAAAGTGAGCAGATCAACGGCCACGGCTTCGTCAGTTCCCTTCGGGAGTCGTCGGCCGCGTGCCTGCGTCTGGCCCTGGCCTTGGCTCATTCAGCGCGACGAGCAAGGACGGAGCACCCAGGGCCGTCAGAAGGTCGGCCTGGGACTGGGTGGCCTGCCAGAGGGCGTCGAGCTGGGCATTCTCGAGCTGGATCAAGCGCTGACGGGCCTGAAGGAGTTTGGTCAAGTCGGCCTGATTGGCGTCGAAGAGCTGTTCCAGGCGGTCGACCTGGACCTTGAGGGTGTCGGCCAGGCCGGAAGTCTGGCTCACCAGCCGGTTTGCGCCGTTCCACTTGGCGACGGCCGCCTTGACCTGGGTGGTTGTCCGCTGCTCGGCCTGCTGGAGGGCGACCAGGGCTCGGCGGTAATCGGCCTCGCGCTGAACGACCAACGGCTTGCCGTTGTTGAGGAAGGGCAGGGGAGTGATGTAGGTGAATCCGAAGAACTGGGTCCCTTGCTCGTTGCGCTGGTAGAGCGGACCGACCACGGGGGTCGGAATCCGGTCCCCCTTGGCCAGCTTGACCGCGGCGCAGGCACCGGCCGCCGCCGCTCGCGCGGCGTGAATTTCAGGGCGGCTCTGGAGCGCGAGCCGGACCAGGCTCTGGTCGTCGAGCGGAGGAATATTGTTGGGCAGGACAAACTGTCCCAGGGGCTGGGCGGTCCCGGCCGTTTCGGGGGTCCCGATCTGGTTGTGGAGGTCGGTCAGGGCATTGGCGTAGTCCTGCCGGGCGACCTCGACCTGCTGGCGGGTCGCCTTGTTCTCCACCTCGGCCAGGACGACGTCGGCCGCCTGCACCTGGTTGGCTTCGAGCCGACGGTTGAGCGACTGGAGCAGGCGATCGTTGAAGTCGGCCAGTTGCTCGGCGACCCGGAGCTTCTCGCGGCGATAGGCCGCCGTCTGGAAGAACCGGTACGTCTGCACCATCGCCAGCATCTCGGCCTGGACCACGATCCACTGCTGCTGGTTGTAGGCCGCCTTGGCGATGTGGTAGCGATGTGTCGTCTGATGCCCAAGCTCGAGCGGCTGGCGGTAGGAAAAATACATGAACGCATCCTTGTGGTTCATGCCAAAGCCCGGGTTCCGCTCGGTGACGAAGGGGCGGACGTCGACCCAGAGTGTGGGGTTGAGGGTGGTCGGGAACCGGCGGGCGACCTCGACCGACTCGGGGGTCGCGATGTTGCTATTGCGCAAGGTGACGACGTCGGGGTTCCCGGTGATCGCGCCGTAGAGGGCCGCCTGGAGGCTGATCGACCGGCCATCTTCGACGATCGGCGGGGCCGGAGCGGGTATGGTCAAAGTCGTCATGTCGAACTGCGTCCGGCGCACCGGGAGATCGCCGGGCGCAGCGGACGTCCTCGGAATGATCCGAGCGTGAGGGCCGCTCGATGCCGCGTTATCGGCAGGCGGCGAATCAGCCTGGGCGGCGGCTCCAAGGACCAGGACGGTAAGGGCGGTCAACGCGTGCATCGGTCTCGCATCCTGCGGGCAGACCCAGGGGAGTGAAATCCCGAGATCACCGTTCGCTTCCAGTCGCCTTCCTCGACGACCGCTCAATCTTCATTCGGACAGACTAGAGAATCGGCTGCCGACCGCCCCCATGCGTGGTCATGAAGAAAAATTTAGGGAAGTTCGCACGCGAATGACACGGTCGATTGAGTATCTTATCGAGATCGCAGGGCCACGAACTTGGCTTTTCGATTGCGCCGACCAGGAAATATTCCATGTACCAACGATGGTGGATGCCGCGGATCCCGCTGCCGGCCTGGGTCATGGCGGTGGCGGCGATCGTGACCGTCCCCGGCTGCCAGCCCGCGGCAAGCAGCCCAACGGCCTCGACAACCAAGCCGCCCCCCCCGGTGTCGTTCAAGCCCCCGACCGAGGCTGAGCTGACGACCATCGTGCTAACACCCGAGGCTGAGGAACGGCTGGGAATCCGCCTGGCCGCCATCGAGCGGAAGCCGATGCCGCGCACCACCGTCTACGGCGGCGAGGTCGTCATTCCTCCAGGCCGACTTGTCAGCGTCTCCTCCCCATTCACCGGGACCCTCAGCGTCCCCCCTGGTTCCGGTTTTCCCACGCCGGGAAGCCCGGTCACGGAGGGGCAGCCGATCTTCGTCCTCGTGCCGATCCTCTCACCCGAGGCCCGCGCCACGATGGCCCCGATGCTGATCGAGGCGGAGGGGCAGATCAAGCAGGGGAAAGAGTCACTCAACATCGCCAAGGTGAACCTCAACCGGGCGGAAAACCTAGTACGCGACAAGCTCGGGGGCACTGCGGCCCTGGTCGACGCCAAGGCCCAGTTCGACCTCGCTCAGGCCACACTCAAGGCCGCCGAGGACCGCCGGGCAATCCTGGCCAAGGTGGCGTCCGACGCCGAGACCGGCACCATGCACACCCAGAAGATCAACGCACCAGCCCACGGCACACTCCAGAACCTGCACGCCAGGCCCGGCCAGAAGGTGGCGGCCGGCGCGATCCTATTCGACATCGCGAGCCTCGACCCGGTCTGGATCAAGGTCCCCGTCTACGTCGGCGACCTCGAGCGGATCGCGACCGACAAGGCCGCGGAGGTCGGCGGACTCGCCGGCACGCCGGGCGCGGCCACCCGGCCCGCGACTCCCGTCACGGCCCCTCCCTCGGGCGATCCCCTCGCGGCCACGGTCAACCTCTTCTACGAGGCCGTGAACAAGGAGAACACGCTGAGACCCGGCCAGAGAGTCGGCGTCACGCTTCCCCTCCAGGGCGAGGATGAGAGCTTGGTGATCCCGCTCGCGGCCCTGCTCCGCGACATCCACGGCAATACCTGGGTCTACGAAAACAACGGCCCTCACTCGTACGCCCGCCGCCGCGTCTCCGTCGACCGCGTCGTCAACTCTCTGGCCGCCCTGACCAGCGGCCCTAAGCCAGGGGCCCAGGTCGTGACCGACGGCGCGGCGGAGCTCTTCGGCACTGAGTTTGGCGTGGGTAAATAAGTCGTCGCCGGAACACCGGACGGGTTCTCGATCCACTTCCAGTGAATGCCTGAGTCAATGATCTCATGATGAACTGGCTTGTCTCAACATCGCTCCGGCTCCGCGTGCTCGTGCTGGCGCTGTCGGTCGTGCTGATGATCGTGGGGGTCCGCACCGCGCGGAAGGCCCCTTTGGACGTCTTCCCCGAGTTCGCTCCCCCCTTGGTCGAGGTCCAGACCGAGGCCCCCGGGCTCTCGACCGAAGAGGTCGAAAGCCTGGTCAGCGTCCCCTTGGAGAACGCGCTCAACGGCACGATCGGCCTGAAGACGATCCGGTCGAAGTCCGTGCTCGGGCTGTCGTCGGTGGTCCTGATCCTCAAGGAGGGGACCGACCTGATGGCCGCGCGTCAGGTGGTCCAGGAGCGGCTCTCGGTCGAGGCCCCCAGGCTCCCCGCCGCGGCGCGACCGCCGGTCATCCTGCCGCCGCTCTCTTCAACAAGCCGGCTGCTCAAGGTCGGCCTCTCGTCCAAGACGCTCTCCCAGATGGACATGACGATCCTGGCCAAGTGGACGATTCGCCCTCGCCTGATGTCGATCCCGGGGGTCGCCAACGTCGCCATCTGGGGTCAGCGCGACCTGCAATACCAGGTCCTGGTCGACCCCGACCGGCTCCGCGCCAACGCGGTGACGCTGGACACGGTCGTCAAGGCCGTGACCGACGCCTCGGCCGTCGGCGCGGGGGGATTCGTCGACATGCCCAACCAGCGGATCGCCGTCCGCCATCGCTCGCCAATCGAAGAGCCGGGCGACCTCGCCCGCACGACGGTCGCCTTCCGCAACGGTGTTTCCCTCAAGCTCGGCGACGTTGCCGACGTCGCCATCGGCTATCCTCCGCCGATCGGCGACGCGGTCATCAACGACGGTCCCGGCCTCCTCCTCATCGTCGAGAAACAGCCGACGGGCAACACGCTCGAAGTCACCCACGAAGTTGAGAAGGCCCTCGACGCCCTCCGGCCGGCCCTGAAAGGGGTCGACATCGACCCCACCATCTTCCGCCCTGCGACCTTCATCGAGCAGTCGCTCGACAACCTCAAGGAAGCGATGGCCGTCGGCTGCGTGCTCGTTGTCCTGATCCTCGTGACCTTCCTGTTCGACTGGCGGACGGCCCTGATCAGCCTGACGGCAATCCCGCTTTCGCTGATGGCCGCGACAATTGTTCTCGTTTGGATGGGCGCAACCATCAATACGATGGTCCTGGCTGGCCTGGTGATCGCCATGGGCGAGGTGGTCGACGACGCGATCATCGACGTCGAGAACATCGTCCGTCGGCTCCGGCTCAACCGCCTGGCGGGCTCCCCCTTGTCCGCCTATCAGGTCGTCCTCGACGCCTCGCTCGAAGTCCGCAGCGCCGTCGTCTTCGCCAGCCTGATCGTGATCCTCGTCTTCGTCCCCGTCTTCTTCCTCGACGGGCTCTCCGGCTCGTTCTTCCGCCCTCTCGCCCTCGCCTACGTCCTCGCGATCGTGGCCTCGCTCTTCGTCGCCTTGACGGTGACGCCCGCCCTCTCGCTCATGCTCCTGACCGGGGCGTCCGAGCGGAAGCGCGAGTCTCCCTTGGTCCGTGCCCTCAAGTGGGTCTACCGGTCGATCCTCCCCACGATCGCAAGGCGGCCGGCCTGGGCGGTCATCGTCCTCGTCGCCGCCTTTGGCGGATCCCTGGTGGCCGTCGCGGGCCTCGGCGAAGAGTTCCTGCCCGACTTTCAGGAGAACGACTTCCTGATGCACTGGGTCGAGAAGCCGGGGACTTCGCTGGAGGCGATGCGGCGGATCACCGTGAGGGCGAGTAAGGAACTCCGCACGGTCCCCGGCGTACGCAACTTCGGCTCGCACATCGGCCGCGCCGAGGTCGCCGACGAGGTCGTCGGCCCGAACTTCACCGAGCTCTGGATCAGCGTCGACCCCAAGTTCAACCACGCCAAGGCGATGGCCAGCGTCCAGACCGTGGTCGACGGCTACCCGGGGCTCACCCGCGACGTCCTCACCTATCTCAAAGAGCGCATCAAAGAAGTCCTCACCGGCGTCGGCGCCACGGTCGTCGTCCGGATCTTCGGCCCTGACATCGCCGTACTCCGCGACAAGGCCCAGGAAGTCTACAAGGCCATCGACGGGGTCAAGGGGGTCACCGCCCTGAAGGTCGAGCCCCAGGTCGTCGTCCCGCAGCTCGACGTCCGGCTCCGTCCCGAGGCCGCCGCGCGGCTCGGCTTGACCCCGGGCGACGTCCGGCGGTCGGCGACCACGCTGGTCAAGGGGGCAAAGGTCGGCGAAGTCTACCGTGACCAGAAGATCTTCGACGTCTTCGTCTGGGGCGTCGATCGCGTCCGCAACGACATCTCCGAACTCCGCGACCTGCCGATCGAGACCCCGTTGGGAACCCACGTCCCCCTGGGCGACGTGGCCGAGGTCGCAATCGCGCCGGCTCCGAACGAGATCAAGCGCGAGGGGGCCTCGCGACGGATCGACGTCACCTGCAACGTCGAAGGCCGCGACCTCGGCAGCGTCGCCCGCGAGATCGAGGAGCGTGTCAAAAAGCTCTCCTTCGAGCGGGAGTACCATCCCGAGTTCCTCGGCGAATACGCTGCCCGGGAAGAGTCGCGCCAACGCCTGCTCGCCCTCTCCGCCCTCTCCCTGATGGGGGTCCTCCTGATCATCCACGCCGACTTCCGCACGATCAGGCTCACGGCCCTGGTCTTCCTGACCTTGCCGTTCGCCCTGATCGGCGGCGTCTTCGGCGCAGTGCTGGGAGGGGGCGTCCTCTCCCTCGGCTCACTCGTCGGCTTCGTGACCGTCCTGGGCATCGCCGCCCGCAACGGGATCATGCTCGTCAGCCACTACCGCCACCTCGAGGAAGAAGAAGGCGAACCGTTCGGCCTCGGCCTGGTCATCCGCGGCTCCGAAGAGCGGCTCGCCCCGATCTTGATGACCGCCCTGGCCACCGGTCTCGCCCTCGTCCCGCTGGCCCTGGCCGGCAACAAGCCGGGGCACGAGATCGAGCACCCGATGGCCGTCGTCATCCTCGGCGGCCTGGTCACCTCCACCGTCCTCAACCTCTTCCTGATGCCGGCCCTCTACCTCGCCTTCGGCCACCAGCGTCAGCCCAGCACATCGCGAACGATCGGTAGCCAAGCCGTCGAGGCCAACGCGGAACCTGTTCGCATTTGACAAAAACAACAAAGACAGATTTCATCATTTTATTGATCAAGGCGAACCTCGACTGCGACCAGCGGAGCGGCTCTCAAGAGTTTTCTGGGGATGAGTTCCAGATCGATGCCCTGTTCGTAGGGGTGACCGGACATGCCTTGGGGCCGCTCAGCAAAGGTTTCAGCGTAACAGAGAACGCAGTCGAGACCAATCTCCGTACGGTCCTCTTACGGCCCCCACACCCCGAAAATTCATTTGATTTATTGCTGATTTTTAACTAATCCAATTAAATCAAAATTAGCATTTCTACCGAATCCCTCCGGCCGACGAAATTCCTAGCAACCTCCCAATTTCCCCATTAAACTGAGCGGCTCGCCCGTGCGCGATCTCGGGCTGTCTAAATAATCACCCAACGTGAAGGAGAGGGTTCATGGCTAAGGAAAACTGTCCGCAAGAAGAGGCTCCCCTTGTCCATCTCTCCATGACCTTCGACGCGGCGCGGCAGTCGCCCAACCGATTCGCCGAAGACCCGAATGACTCGAGGCGCCCGGATCCAAGCCAGACGGCCCCACATAAGCCGATGTGCCCTGAGAAGGTCGGCAAACTCATCGTTCAAGGAAACAACCACTACGCATCGTTTATCCGTCACTGCAAGGAGATAGCTGATAAGTACGCGAGCAATTCGGTTTCCGCAAGCCTCGAGGAGACGTTTCGTATCTTCCTCAACAAGGACGAGATTGGCACCAAGAACAGCCATATCAGCCACCAGACGCCTTACGCCGCGGTGCTGAGTTGTATCGATGCGCGTGTCCCGCCCGAGTTGATCACCGGTCAGGCGGCGAATGACATGTTCGCGGTCCGCACAGCAGGGAACTTCCTCCTGGAGCGTGGAGAGGCGCGCGGAAGCCTTGAGTTCGTGCTCAACAACTACGCGACGCGCCCCAAGCACGAAAAGAAGGGCACGGACGGTTCGGGAAAACCCGAGGAGGTGAAACCGCTCAGCGTAGTGCTCGTGCTGGGCCACACGCAGTGTGGGGCGATCAAGGCAGCGTACAACGCCGTCGTTGCCGAAAAGAATCAGCCGGTGCTCTCCCAGAAGGAGGGTCCGATCAAGGAAAGCGCCCATCCCTCGCTCGACGCCATCGTGGATCGCCTCAAGACAATCGTGAGGATTGTGATGATGCTCAACCCAGACATCAAGGATCCGGATCGCTTGATGAACCGGGTATGCCACTTCAACACCATGCTCAACTATCTCGACATCAAGCGGATGGCAAACGCGGTTGGTTTGGGCGAAGGCTTCGATGTCTTCTACGGCTCGTATCACGTAGAGAACTGCCTGATCTGCAGTACGAATCTCCCGGGTAAGCCGGAATCCAAGTTCATGAAGGCGTTGAAACGCGAAGAGGAGGGGAGACACCCGATCCCCGACGTCTTCGAGTCGCTGAAAAGGCACGGTTCAGCCCCCGCTACGGAACTCGGCACTCATGCGAAAGAATTTATCGAGGGGAGCCTTCTTGATGCGATGAAGCAAGAGGCCGATGAATTCGCAGACGCGAGTCGGAACAACTGATTCAGCAGTTCGATCAAGACGAGGCGCAGTCCACCTGGCGATGTTCGTGGCACCGCATGCAAAATCGCATCTTGAATTCCATTTTCATTTGCGATCAACACATACATGCCATGAAATAGCCACACGATATTCGACGAATCTCGCGTGGTGTGATGCGAGGTCGAGTCTCGTTGTCTGCGAGGTCAACCAGGGGAGGATTAAAGCGACCATGTTGATTCGCAAGAGTGTTGGATCCTTGAGCTCGGCCGAGAAAACGACTTTCGTGAACGCTCTCATAGAGCTCAAGAAGCGAGGCGAATACGACAAGTACGTGCACTGGCACCACCATGTCATGATACCGACAGTGCTACCGGATGAACCCCGTGATCCCGGATATCGCAACGGCGCTCATCTCGGCCCCGCATTCCTGCCATGGCATCGAGAGTTCCTCATGCAGCTCGAGCAGGAATTGAGGACGATCGACTCCTCCATAACTATTCCCTATTGGGATTGGACGATCGACGCCGCACTGAAGGATCCCAAGACTGCACCGATCTGGTCCGATGATTTCTTGGGTGGCGACGGGTTGGAGAAGGATGAATGGCGGGTGCAAAGTGGCCCGTTCGCCTATAAGAATGGGAAGTGGCCGGTTCCTTCATACCCGGCGGACGAGTTGCCCGGCCTCGGCCTGAAGCGGCAGTTTGCTCAGATCGTTCCTAATTTGCCTACTGCCGAAGACCTCGCTCTCGCAATGGCCGAGATCTATTACGATACCCCGAACTACAATCGCAGCCCGTTCACGATCGGTTTCCGTAACCGCATTGAAGGTTGGATCACGCAACGGGGCGACCCTCGGGTGAAGACGACCAGCTCGCAATTGCACAACAGAGTGCACTTGTGGGTCGGCGGCAACATGACGCCCATGACCTCACCTGACGACCCGGTATTCTTCCTTCACCACTGCTTTATCGACAAAGTTTGGGCGGACTGGCAGGCGGAGCAGGCCAAAGACAATCCGGCCGCAGCTCCGCATTACGCGCCTGAGGAGCAAGGTCCGCCAGGCCACAACCTGGGCGATCAACTCAAGCCTTGGAAGAGATCGGTCAAGGACGTCCTCGATATCTCCAAGCTCGGTTATCGCTACGAGCAGCCTCCGACGCAGGAAAAACTCCTCGTCAGAGCCAAGTCGATCCGGCTCGCAACCGACGACGTGAGAAGGATTCCGCCGAATGCGGCGAAGTCCCCATTTATTGCAGAATAACCCCTTTGCTAGACGCCAGGCCGGGCTCCCCTCGGTCCGGCGTCAACACACCCCGCAAGCCGCATCCGGTCCCGGTAGGTATCCGTTCTTCGGATCTTTGAAGGTCTTCCACCCTTAATGCCGTTCACTTACTGCTTCCAACGCCGAACACGACGTTAGACAACCGTGCGCCGCGACAAGGCCCAAGGAAGTCCACAAGGCCATCAAATGGGTCAAGGGAGTGACCACCCTGAAGGTCGAAGCCCAGGTCGTCGTCCCGCAACTCGACCCCAGTTCCACCCCGAGGCCGCCGCACGGCTCGGCCTACCCCTGGGCAACATCCGACGGTCGGCGAACCTCCTTGGCCAAAAGGGCGAAGGTCGATTTGGACCTCATCCGCTCGCACACCTCCAATGGTGGTGGCGCTCGAAAAATCACGGAATCGAGGGAGTCCCACATCTGCCTACTTGACGCCTCCGTTTCGGCAAAACTAGGATAACCGTACCAAGGCATGAGGCTGGTAAAGCGAGGCACCTAAGGATGGGCATCTTCATTTCCATGAGATTCCAGTTTCCCCCTTTCATCCCCGCTCGCCCCACAAGCCGCAACAGCTTCTCCAAACCGGAGTTACGGCTCCCCTTGCCGATCGCGCCTCCCACTGAGTTGGGATGACCAAGATGGGACTGCGTGGGTCCGCCCTGCGCCGTCACCTTTCTCGTTCCAACGTTCCGATCGGCTCAAGGAATTCAGTCGGAAGGTCGTCCGCCAAGATCCAGGCCTTCGATTACGTCTGATCGTTTCAAAGGGACCTGTTTCACGATGACGAAAATGATTACAGATCCAAGGTCCGACTACCTCCCGGCGCCGGTCGCGGCAATCAGCCAATCGCGATCCTTTCCTCGCCTCAACGTGAACGAGAAAATCGACGTTTGCCGGGGGCTCTTTGCCGTCCTGGTGGTGATCGCGCACTCCTGGGAATTGACGTGGGCGCTTCATCCCACAGCTCTGCTTGCGCTCTCTCCCCTCCTGAGGCAATTCATCGGTTGCACTGTCGGATCGGGGATCTGCTGGGTCATGGGATTCTTTGTCATCAGCGGTTACTGCATTCATCTCTCTATCGAGCGACTGATGAAGGCGGGGGAATTCCCGGTTCGGCAGTACTTCATCGCACGGTTCACGCGCATCTTCCCTTTGTATTATCTCGCCCTCCTGTTCACCATCATCGTGGAAGGGTCCATCGGTTCGGCTCGCCCCTCAATTTGGCCCAACGGACGAAGTCCTCTCGTCGTCTTGGCCCAGGTCTTTGCCATTCAGGGAGTCTCGCAAACATTCGGATCCTTTGCTCCCTCTTGGAGCATCACGAATGAAATTTTTTATTATATCGTCTATGGATTTCTCGCATATTATGCAAAGCGGCAATCCTCACGCCCGTTGCGGCTGGGAATTCTCCTGAGTCTTGTCATCACCTTGGCGTGTCAGGCTTACTACTTCGGGTTTCATAAATCATTGGTGGTCTTGAATATCGGCTTGCTGTTCGGACTTGGGTTGAACTGGTTTTTCGGGGCCTGGGTCGCAGCGCATCGTGAGGCGATGGTCCAGTCGGTGTCGCTTCGAATTCTCACCCGCGTCTGGCCCTTGTTCCTGGTCGCCGCCATTACCTTGCGCTTTTATGAGCGGATCCCTCAACTCGCCTATCTTCTGAGCGGATTTTCCTTCACGTTGATGCTGATCCACTTCCTCAAGGCTGAAGAGCCTGAGCAGTCGACACAAGAGTCGCCATGGCTCGCGAAGCGTACCGAGGAGTTCGGACTTTCGAGCTACCCCATGTATCTGTTCCATGGGCCGATCATTCTTCTGGTAGGCGCGCTCCTTCCGCGGCTCGGTCTCCTGATCGACTGGCGGCTCACCTGGGCGATTGCGTCGATCTCGGGAATTCTCGTCGGACTCGTCCTGGGGATCGTCGTCGAGCGGCCAATCATGGCCTGGCGGGCAGGCTTTCTCCGTCGGCTCCGCACCAGGTAATCCTCGTCGCTGGTCGTCTGGATTCGCACCGGGGTTCGGTCGAGAGAGTCGTGCAAAATCCCAAGCACTAGGCACCAACGACTGGGGCCATCCCCGAACGCCTGATACAGAGAAGCGGTAGATCGCAGCGAGCGACGAATCCGAGCTTCTCGTAGGCGGCCCTCGCGCCATTGTTTTCGCCGTCAACGTGGAGGAACGGCACCAGGCCTTCGCGAAAGGTCGCGTCGACGAGCCAGGTGACGAGTCGGCGGGCATAGCCCTGGCCCCGGTGGTCGGGGTGAGTGCAAATGCCACTGATCTCGCGATGGCTGAGGAGGCCCATCCGCTGGCCCGCCATCGCGATCAGCCGGCCATCCCGACGAACACCGACATAAGTCCCCAGCTCGATCGTCCGCGGCCGGAAGTATCCGGGGAACACCAGCGCCGTCAGCTCGAGCATGTCCGGCACGTCATCCGGCCCGAGCACAGCGCAGTCCTCACCTTCGCTCACCGTGCCGACGCGTCGTTCGCAGACCATCTGAGACACCAAGGAACGGCGTTCGACCTCCAAGCCGGCTGGCAACGACAGCTCCACGCCGATCATGTAGAGCCGCTCACCGGGCATTGCCAAGTCGAGCATCTCCGCCCCCGCATCGACGCCAAGCTCGGTCGCGGCAGCCGCAATGAACGGCGCAATGTCGGCGGGATACCGCTTCACACGCCCACCACCCAAGGCGAATCGGGCCTGCCGGGTCACAAGGGCACTCCAGATCGGATTGTCGAGCATGGTTCGTCCAAGGTTCGAGAAAATCCCAAAACGATGGCAAACGCCCAGACGACTTGGGCCAACCGCCGGCAGGGAGCTTTGACCACCGTGGGACGTGAGGACTCCGAGCCGGCAAACGGCTGGGAAACCAGACCGGAGGTTCCCGGATCATATCCGGTGAGTGACCTTGTTCCGAGAACCGAGCGATCCGAATCACCATCGCCAAAAGCGATCCCACTCACGGTCCCGTTGCTGGGGTCCGACTCACGGGACAGCTTCATCGATTACGAATATGAAGACTCAGCAGAAACGCGAAACAAATGAAACACAAGTTAAAACCAGCAAGAATCCAAGTCCGAAGGGGCCATGAAAGCCCCAATGGCCAAGCGCCGGGTGGCCCGGCCAACGGAGAGGCCGTGATCGGACACGAAGGCCTCCCCGCACAAGAAAGGGCGACTTGCGCGGTGAGGGGCAGGGGGAGGAGATGGGGATCCGATCGTGGGGGTGATCGTTTTCAGGCGGGCGTTTCAAACGTCAATAGAGGCGGGTGACCTCCGGGGAGGACCGGATGATATTGCCGTCGCTGTCAGCCGCCAAGAAGTAACTTTGAATGATCTTGGAGGACGTGTATTCCTTGCCGACGACGACGTTCACCCGGTAGCGATCGTCCCAGAGCGGTCGCACGTGGATCGCCAGCAAGTCGGCCGGGGAGCCGAGCGAGCGAACCACTTGCTTTCGGATCAGATCCTGCAGCCTGCCCTGCGTCACGGTACCGAGGTCTTCGGCAGGCGTCGATGGGGGCGTATTTGGCTTCGTCGGCCGCCGTGCGTCCGGAGTAAGGTCTGGGGCGCTCATCGGCGATCCTCATTTCATCGGGGTTCCACCACCGTCCCTCAGCACACTATCGAGCGATTATCGACTAAATTATAAAATATGGCAACTCTTTATTTATCAGGTTGGGCACTCCTCACCCAAACCGCTCGCCCGGGAGGCTTCCTTGGCAGCCTCAGAAAACGCGGTAGACCTGGCCCGTTTGCCGGCCCTCGACGCTTCTCCTGAATGCCAAGGCCGCTCGGGCGGCCGGCACGGGCTCAAAACCAGGGAATAGCGCCTGGATTGCGGGAGACGCCTCGACGAGCAGATTCGGGCTGACGGCGTTGATCCGCAACCCGCGAGGCAGTTCGATCGCCGCAGCGCGGACGAAGCCCTCAAGGGCCCCGTTCACCATGCTGGCCGACGATCCTCCGACGATCGGCTGCTCCAATGTGATGCCTGTAGTCAACGTGATCGAACCGCCGTCCCGCAAGTGGTCGCGGGCGGCCAATGCGAGATTGACCTGGCCGAGGAGCTTGCTCGTCAAGCCGAGCGTGTGCCGGGACTCACCGATCGCCGCCGCTTGGAAATCCTCCAACGGGGCGAACTCAACATGCCCCGCGGCAGACACGACCGCATCGAACTCGCCCACTTGCGCCAGCGCATCGCGGATACTGGCCGCGTCGCTCAGATCAAGGCGGAGATCGCCCGACGTGCGTCCCGCGCGGATGATCTCATGCCGCGCTCCGAGTTCGGCCGCGATGGCGCGACCGAGAGTGCCGGTCGCCCCCACCAGCAAGACACGCCAACGAACCGCTTGGTTGCCTTTCATCATGGCTTTCTTCGCCTGAGTTGGAGCCGAACACTCGAATTGTTTAAAATCAGAGGTTCGATTCGAATGCACTCGCCATGCCGTTGAGGAGCGCCATGAACCGTCCCAAGCCCGCCATCGCCACGCTGGTCATCCTCTACGGCCTTTTGGTCGCCCTGGTTATGGTAACCTATCCGAAGTTGCCCGAAAGGGTCGCGACGCATTTCGGATTCAGCGGCGAGCCCGACGGCTGGATGTCGCGCCCGGCCTGCGCGGCGTTCACCCTGGGGGTGGCCGCCTTGACCGCCTTGATCTGCGCCGGCTCAACCTATCTCGCGCGGTTCTTCACCGACTCCGCGATTAACATCCCGAATCGGGCTTACTGGCTGGCACCCGAGCGTCGACGAGAAACGTACGACAAGATCTTCAGTCTCGGCCTCTGGATCGCCTGCCTCACCACGGCGCTCTTCCTCGCCTTCCATATGCTGGTCGTCCGGGCCAATCAAGCCAATCCCGTCCGCCTTCCGACAGGCGAAGGGTGCAGTTTGCTGCTGGTGTTCCTGGCCGGAATCGGCGGAATCATCTGGTTCTCCGTAACCCGGTCATGGCAGGCCCCGAGTGAGGATGCGATTTGATTGAGCGTGCCGGGCCGGCCGTTGTTCAGAACCCGTTCAGAATTTCCAGGCCATACTTTGGCGTAGCCTCGATCAACCTGGCGATATCCTCCGGCGTCGGGGGAATCGGCGCATCCTCACGACTCTGAAGCCGCGTGCCGACTTCGGCGAAGAACTCTTCCAGGCCGGCGGGCGTGATCGTGACAATCATCCGGCCGGGGGTCGAGCCGACGTTCGTGAAGTTGTGGGGGATATCGCGGTGAGCGAAGAGGAATCCACCGGCCGTGACGCGGATCGGCTCGCCGGCCACGATGAACTCGAACTCGCCGTCGATGACGTAGAACGCCTCGTCCTCACGACGATGGACATGCGGCGGCGAACCGCTCCCCGGCGGCACGAAGAAATCGAGAACAGCGTAAGCGCCACCGGTCTGAGCGCCCGTGAGCAGGAACGTGTAGCGGTCGCCGACCACCGAATAGACGTCGTAGTCGCCAGGAGCGTTTGTCGATTTCATAGCGGGCCCAAAAAATCGGTGAGGTGAAAGGGGATCGGAGAACGTTCCACAACCAGGCATCAACGATTCAAAAATCGAGCAATGGATCACTCATGGGGTGGTCGAGTCGTTTGAGCTCGTCAGCTTTGGATGTTTCCTTGGAATGCCATCCGAACATGGCCAGCTTCTCCCTGCGTTTGAAGTGATGCCAGTTACGAATCGTGCCGATCGCCTCATCCCAGGTGGTTGTTGTGAACTGGCGGTAGCGCCGGGTGGCTTCCGGTTGCTTGTACGCGAGCACCAGAGCGTCGATCTCCGCAGCCTTCACGGCCGCGTCTCGCGCTTCGGCGACGTCTGGCAGATCATGGGCCGGTCCTAAATCCAGGGACGCCAAGTGCTGTTTGGCTAACTCCGCACCACGGGACTGGATTAACGAACGGAGCTTGTCGGGGGCTAAGCTCGTCCAGACGTGCCCGCACGATAAACAGGAATGCAAAGGGGCCGCCATGCTCACCCCCTCCTTCACACCAAAGGAGCGCATGCAGCGAGGAACAAAGGTGACCTGAGTCGTCGCCCCAGACGCATTCCAGGAATCGCCCTCGAGGATCTTCGTCCCACCACATTGCAGACAGTGAGTGGCTTCCATTGGCAATGGCCCCGGATGAAGCGGGTTCCCATAAACGGGATCTTTTGACTCAAGGTTACCCGCATCAATCCCTCGTTCCAATATGACAGACCAGGGTCGCCGAACACCCTTTGTCTGTTCAGCACGCGCCAGCCCGAATAACCTTGATCTCTTTGAGTCGAGACGAGCAGCGCCCACGTTGGCGACAATTCTCGAAGCTCGGGAAGGAGCGAAGGATGGTCCAGGGAACGCGGAAAATCATTCTGATCACAGGAGCCACCCGCGGGCTCGGCCAGGCGATGGCGGCTGGATTTGCCGGTCTCGGTCACACCGTCGTCGGTTGCGGGCGAACGGCCAGCGCGGTTGAGCAACTGCGTGAAGAGCTCGGCGCACCGCACGACTTCAAGGCGGTTGACGTCGCCGACGATGGGCAAGTCAAAGCGTGGGCGACAGAAGTCCTCAAACGATTCGGTCCGCCAGACCTGCTGCTCAACAACGCGGCCCTGATCAACGGCAATGCACCGTTGTGGATGGTCGCGGCCGACGAATTCGACCGGGTCGTCGACGTGAACCTCAAGGGGGTCGCCAACGTTCTCCGCGCCTTCGTCCCGGCGATGGTCGAGCGGCAAAGCGGAGTGATCGTCAATTTCAGCTCGGGCTGGGGCCGTTCCACCGCACCCGAGGTCGCCCCCTACTGCGCGACCAAGTGGGCCATCGAGGGCCTGACGCGAGCGCTGGCCCAAGAGCTCCCGACGGGCCTGGCCGCCGTCCCGCTGAACCCGGGGATCATCGACACGGAGATGCTGCAGAGCACCTTCGGAAGCCGCGCGAAGCATTTTCTCAGCCCCCAGGCCTGGGCCAAGATCGCCGTGCCATTCCTGCTCACGCTCGGC
The DNA here is from genome assembly GCF_000242455.2 of Singulisphaera acidiphila DSM 18658. Lineage (GTDB taxonomy): Bacteria > Planctomycetota > Planctomycetia > Isosphaerales > Isosphaeraceae > Singulisphaera > Singulisphaera acidiphila. The sequence continues at coordinate 190,047 of NC_019892.1, read as the reverse complement.
CCGAAGGACAACGGCAAACCGCTCTCCGTGCCGGGACAATGAGAGTGGCCTGGCCTGGCACTCGCAAACCCCGGCTGGACGCCGTTGATCGTGGGAGCGTGAATGAAATGATACCTCGTGGGGAGAATTCCACCGTCAACTCGAACATCATCGCGCGTTTAATCGTAAAATATCTAGCGGCTGTCGACTGTGGGTTTCCTTCGTCCAGGAGGTGCAAGGCCTGTGGTGTGCTCAACGGCAATCTGGCGTTCTTCGGAGCGGGAGCAGAGTTGGGATTGCATCGCACGTCACAAGCGGGCCTGCACCATCAGGGACGAAGGATTTGAGAGTCCCCGGCTCTCGCCGGGGGGAGTGTCAATCGGTAATCTCCCGGATGACGCGGCAGGGGTTGCCGGCGGCGACGACCCCCTCGGGGATGTCGCGCGTGACCACGCTTCCCGCGCCGATGACCGAGCGCGAGCCGATCTTGACGCCGGGGCAAATGATCGCGGCACCGCCGACCCAGACGTCGGAGCCAATTTCGATCGGCTTGGCAAACTCCGTTTTGCGCCGCAGTTCGTGGTTCAGCGGGTGGGTGGCGGTGTAGATCTGGACCGAGGGGCCGAACAGGGTGTAGTCGCCAATTCGCACATGGGCCACGTCGAGTACGACGCAGTTGAAGTTAAAAAAGACCCGTTCCCCCAGCAGAATGTTCGAGCCGTAGTCGCAGAAGAAGGGAGGCTGCATCAAAACGCTCTCGCCCCCCGCTCCAAACAGGTCACGGAGGATCCGCTGGCGCTCCTCCTGCTGGGCTTCCCGGGTGGCGTTCAATGCCTGACACAAATCGCGCGCGCGATCGCGTATCACACAGAGATCAGGGTCGAGGGGGTCGTACATTTCCCCGGCCAGCATCTTGTCTCGTTCGCTTCGCATCGAATCTCCGAAATATTTAAGATTTCCATCCGCCCTCCGAAACGAGGAGGATTCTTCTCGGCTTTGGCTTTGTGCAGGCAAACGGCGTTCCTCATCAACTCATCCGATCACTGTCGATGTTGTTTTAAAATGCGACTCCAGGGCAAGGATATTCTCCGAACTTCATTGTTTAACGATTCAAGCCTATTCGAGCCGTGACACTAGGGTCTTTCCCTTGTTTCATTCTTGGACGATCTGGGTATGATAAGTTTGAGAGACTCGAATTTGGCCGCGGAGTGAATCAGTTTATGCATGCAGCACACCGCGGAGGCCCAACGGAAACGTTCCAGGGGCGATCCCGGCGTGAATTCCTGCGCGCGGGGGGCCTGGGACTGCTCGGGCTCGAGCTCCCCACGCTGCTGGCGGCACAGAGCCTCTCGCGCTCTCCGCAGTTGCCGGCCAGCACCTTTGGCCGGGCCAAAGCATGCATCATTCTATTCATGTGGGGTGGGCCGGCTCAACAGGACACCTGGGACCTGAAGCCCGACGCTCCCGAGCAATTCCGCGGCGAGTTCCGGCCGATTGCCACGAACGTTCCCGGAATCTCCATCTCCGAGCACTTCCCCAATCTGGCCCGCCAGGCGCATCGGCTCGCCATCATCCGGTCGGTGCATCATGGCGATGTGAACCACACGACGGCCACGCACGAACTGCTGACTGGCAAATCGATCCCGACCCCCGGCGGCGGCCCGATCGGCGACGACTGGCCCCACTACGGTGCCGTCCTGGCACGGAGGGATCGCGGGAAGGAACGAACCAGCTTACCGCCGTTCGTGCAGATGCGTCCGACCGTCCCCGACGGTGCCCCCCGCTTCGTCGAGTCGAGCCACGGCCAGGGGGCCGGCTGGCTGGGACCGACGCTCAACCCATTCACGATTGATGACGACCCGAATCGTCCGGATTACCACGTCGGGGCGATCCGTCTTCCCGACGACGTCGGTTCGGGGCGGTTCGGCGATCGCCAGCGCTTGCTCCAGACTGTCGAGGTGCAAGCGCGGCATCTGGAGCGGTCAGCGCAAATTCAGGCGCTGGAAGCCCACTACAAACGTGCCTACAACCTTCTTACCGCAAGGCGTGCGCTCGAAGCGTTTGACCTGGAGCGTGAAGATCCACGGATTCGCGCCCGTTATGGTTTGCACCCGCACGGCCAAGCGGTTCTCCAAGCACGCCGACTCGTGGAGGCGGGTGTATCTTTGACGACCGTTTTTTGGCAAAATGATGGACTGACGAACGTGAGCGTGTATTGGGACACGCACAACCGCAATTTCATCGACTTGAAGACCCGTCTGATGCCAGCGAGCGACCAAACGTTCTCGGCCTTGCTCGACGACCTCGACGCCCGCGGCCTCCTCGACGAAACCCTCGTGATCTGGACGGGTGAATTCGGCCGCACGCCCCGTGTGGGGCAGGGGGTGGTGGGTGGAGCCGGGGCGGGACGAGATGGCCGCGACCACTGGCCGCACTGTTTCACCACCGTTCTGGCCGGCGCGGGGATCCGCGGCGGCATCGTTCATGGCGCATCCGATCGCTGGGCCGCGCACCCGGCACGTGACCCTGTCACCCCCTCCGATATTGCCGCGACGGTCTACCACCTGCTCGGCGTCGACCCTGCGCTGGAGTTGGCGGACTCACTCGGCCGGCCGCTCCGCCTGTGCTCGGGCACGCCGATCCACGGTGTACTCGGTCGGGCTTAACCCCCCTTGCGGGGGAGCTGCACGCGAGAGATTGAGGAAGAGACTCGTTATATGACCCCATCCTTGGAACGGCTTGCTGAGTTGGTGCGGCAGGCCGAAGCGAAGAGCCGGGCCAAGAAGCTCGGCGCTGAGACACAGCAGGCGGCCGAGCAGTTCCGCACGGCCGAGGTTCGCGCCAACCGCGCGGCCCAGCGGCTCCGCGAGGTCCGGCCCGTCCGGATCCGCGAGCTCGAGCAGGCCGAAGTCGACGAGCAGCACCTCAAGGAACTGGTCCGCAAGCTCGCCCAGTACAAGGCCGCTCTCGATTCCGACGCCGACCCCGAAAACCTGATCGCGGACGCGCAGACCGAGATCGAGCGTAAAAAACGTGAGGCACAAGCGGAAATCGAGTCGGTCAGCCGTGAGTCGGACGAGGCCAGGCGCGAACTCCGCACGGCCATGGACCACTACCAACAGCTCCGCCGCGAGCTTGACCGGCTCCAACCCCAGCTGGCCGATAAATTCTCGAACGAGGACCGGCTGCTCTGGGACGCCGAGATGCACTTCCCCGGCGGCCAGTTCCAGACGCTCGCCCGCGAGGTCGAGGCAAGCCTGAATTATTTCGGGATGCTCGGCAAGCTCGAGCAATATTCCCAACTCAAAATCTGGATCGGCCGCTTCCGGATGCATCAAGCCGCCAATGATGGCGAGATGACCGAGGAAAACCAGGCCCTCTCGCAACGCACCTTCCACCAGCTCAAGACCCTCTCCAAGCAGTACGAGCCCGGTTACATCGAAGCGTTCCGGCACGACTTCCACACCGACTGGGCCGCCTACGTCGCCGAGGCTCAGGAGCAATTACTCCTGGCGACCGAAACGGCCAGGCGCTCCAAAGACTGGGAGCAGCAACGCCAGGAGAGCCAGGCCCGCGACCTGGAACGCCAGCAGTTGAACCGCGAGGCAGGGCTGGCGGCCCTAGAAGAGCTTAAGGCCCTGATGGCGCGGACCTCCCTACCGGATGAAGGAGTTGAGGAGTTCCTCATCCAGTTAAAGCAAGTCGTCAGCGGCCTCGGCGCATCCGACCCCACGCTCCTGGAACTGGTGATGCCCTATCGCGAGGTGATCTCCGGAGGCAACGGCTTGCGCGCCTTACGCCGGAACCTCGACCGGATTCGCCAGGAGGAATCCAAGGATGACGACACCCTCCAGGAACGTTACGAAGACCTCATCTCGGCCACCCAAGGGTTGCGGGTCCTGATGATCGGCGGCAGCGTTCGCGAGGATGTGCGCCGAACCTTGCAACGGCTCTTCGAATTCGACAAGCTCGACTGGGAGCCGTACGAGGACGCCAAGCCCGCAATGCTCGACTCGATCGAGCGCCGGGTCCGCAACCACGGGGTCGACCTTGTCTTAATCCTCAAGAGCTTCATAGGTCACCACGTACCTGAACGGCTCCGCCCTCTTTGTGAACAGCAAGGGATCCCTTGCCTCATGGTCGAACGCGGCTACGGGCCAACCCAGGTCGGCGAAACGCTCCGCCGGGGCCTGCTCAAGTCGGCCTGAGCGGAACCCGGCCCAACGCCCTTTCTGCTCTCAGGCACGCTTGAGCTTCCTGACCTGGCACTTTTCGCTTGCCTCCAAAGACGAGCGGGGAGCGAATCGTTCCCTGTCTTTGATGTAGGTTTTCGCAAGGGCGAGTGCAAACAAAACAAAAAGAAAGAGAGGGCGCGATCCGCTCCGCCCGCCTCTTGGGAATCGAAAAATAGGAAGGATTTGCCCAGCGCACAGCCGGCCTGGCAAACCACCCGGCAAGAAACTCTCTCCCCCGTTGCGCGCGATTGTGGTAAGGTGCGCCAGATCCGTGGAGTTATCAGGGAGTAGGGAGTTGTTTTTGAGAAGGTGGGTCGTCGCATGATGCCAAGGCTGGCGACGCGGCCGAAGCGTGAGAGCTGGAGCAGGGCCGAAGTGCCGATCACTCCGGCGCGACCCCTGGTGCGCCCCGCGCCTCGGTCGGCGATGTTCTTTCCCTTGGTCGTACTGGTGGCGGTCCTGCCGGGCCTCTACGCACTCAATAGCTGGGACCTCAACCCCCCAGGCCCCTGGTGGGGCCTGCGCGGGCTGGCGGTGCTCGACGGCATGGTCGTCGACCAGGTCCCGGCGATCGCGAACGTGAAGCCGATGCACGAGGCCCGCGCGTTCCGGGCGGTGGCCTTCCAGCCTCCGCTCTACGCCTGGCTCGAAGCGGTCGGCCTGGCGCTCAGCCCCGACCTCGATCCACGGGCCACCGTACTGCCCAGCTACGTGGGGGGAATCCTCGTCGTCGTCCTGATCTACCTCCACGGCCGGCTCTGGCATGGGCCCGGCCTCGGCCTGATCGCGGCGCTCTTGATGGGGTTCAACCGAAACCTCCTGATCCAGATGCAGGAGGCCACCCCCACCACCCTGGGCCTGGCAGGCACCCTGGCGGCCTTGCTCTGCTACGGCTGGCATTTGCGGGCCGGAGCGGACTCCGCGCCGTTCTGGGGTTGGTCCGGCACAGCGGCCTCGACCCTCCTGGGGGGCCTGTCCCTGGGCCTCGCCCTGATGTCGCTCGGCGGGCTCGGCCTGATCTGCATTCCGGTCATCCTGCTGCACCAGGCTTACCTCCATGCCGGGACGCCCACCGGCGGGCGGGCGGGACGCTGGTGGCTGTCGTGGCGAAACAACCCGAGCCTGATCGCCGGCGCGGTGGCGCTGGCAATCGGGCTCGCGCTGGCGGCCCCCTGGAACATCCGGATGTATGCCACCTACGGGTCGCAAATCATCACGGCGGCCCTGGCTCCGCTCACTCCCCACAGCCAGCAGAGCACGGGCCTCCTGGGCCGCCTGGTGGACCTCGCCCCCGCCACTCTGCCGCTAGGGATCTACGCGGCGGTCCGAATGATCCGGCTGGGCCTGACCGACGAGAGCGACGACCGGGAAGTCGTCGGCGGGGTGTTCTGGGTGCTCTGGCTCGCCGTCGCCGCCCTGGTGCCCACCCTCTTGCCAAGCGGTCCGCGACCCGCGCTCGGCCTCTTCCTGCTCGCCCCCTTGAACTTACTGGCCGCGCGAGCGATCACCGACCTGGCGAGCCGGGAGATCCCGATCCGGACCCTGACCTGGCTCGCCCCCGCCACGGCCGTCTCGATCGCCTGGTGGGCCAGCGCCAACCTTCGCGGAGCGATGGACGACCTCGCCCACGCCCGAGCCGACTCCGCCACCGCCCTGGGTTTGCACCTGGCCCTCGACCTGCTGGTGGTCGCCGTCGTGATCACCCGAGGCCTCGATCGCTGGGCGAGGCGGCGCGACGACCGCCAGCGCCAGGTCCTCGGCGGGTTCCTGGCCACCGTGCTAATTGTGACGGTTGCCGCAGGAATCAAGGAGATCTGCTTCCACCACAAAGAGACCGACGACCTGTTGAATCTCCGCGCCATGATCCTCCGCCGCAACCGCGAGCAGCCGTTCGATCTCGTGGCCGTGGTCAGCCCCGAACTCAGCCGCCAGTCCGAAGAAGGCTCCGCCCCCGGCGGCCGGCTCCGCTTCATCCTCCGCTCCGCGCTTCCCCACCTCAATCAACTCGACCTGACCAGCACCGACGACCTGCTCGCCCTGCCCAAAGGCCAGCGCCTGGTCATCCTGGCCGGCACCGGCCAGCGCCTCTCCTACGCCGTCCAGTCCCGCCTCGGCCTCGAAGCCATCCACCCCGGCCGATCCGGCGTCCTCGATGCCTTCGCCACCGCCACCGTGATTGCCGAGAAACGCTCCAAGTAACCTACCGCGACGGCGCGCAAACGCTGGGTATCGGCGGTCCGATTCACGTTCGGTACCGCCCTTACTTACCGAGCACTTTGAGAACGCTCAGACGCTCGCCGCCGTGAACAAGGGGGCGATCACCTGGCCACGGTTGAGCTGAAGCGGCCGAGCCAGTTGGTCAGTCACGGTACTTTCGTGGTCGACACCCAGAGCCTGGTAGATCGTCGCCCCGAGATCCGACGGGAGGAATCCCTTCGAGGCAGGGTAAGCACCCATCTTGTCGGAGCGACCGATGACCTGGCCGCCCACAACGCCGCCGCCGGCGAACAAGGCAGAGAAGACGCCGGCCCAGTGGTCGCGCCCCGACTTGTGCTGGGGCAACCCCTGGCTGTCCTGCCCGATCCGAGGGGTCCGGCCGAACTCACCAACCATGATCACGAGTGTCTCGTCGAGCATGCCCCGCACATGAAGGTCGTCGAGCAAGGCCGAGACCGCCTGATCGAGTGGCGGTAGAAGCCTCGTCTTGAGCTGTTCGCAGTTCTCGGTGTGCGTGTCCCAATTGTTCATATGGCCCATGTTGGCCTGAACGATCGGCACCCCGGCGCCGATCAAGCGGCGGGCCAGGAGCAGCGATTGGCCGAACATGTGGCGGCCATAGCGATCGCGCGTCTTCGGGTCTTCGCGATCGATCTCGAAAGCCTGCTTCACCTTGCCCGAGGTCAAGAGCGAGAACGCCTTGTCCTGGAGCCCCGACCAGCCTCCCCGAGACACCTTCGACAGAGTTTCAGACTGCCCGTCGATCTCCGCCATCAGGGAGCGGCGGTTGTCGAGCTTCTGTGCGGTCAGGCCGACCGGGAGAGCAAACTCCTCAATGCGGAACTTGGGGTCGTTCGGGTCTTGCTTGATGTGCCAGGGGTCGAACTTCGGGCCGAGCACCCCCGCATTCTGTCCCGAGAAACCATAGCCGTTGTTGAGGTAGGTTGGCAGCATCACGCCGTTGGGAATGCCGTCCTCGCGCGGTCGGAGGAAGTCGAGCCCGGAGGCGTAGCTGGGCCAGTCCGACCGCGAAGCCATATGTGTAGCCCCCGGCGGCATCTTGTCGATGCCCGTGAGCATCATGTGGGTCGCGTGCTCGTGGCTCGGAAGGCCGTGAGTCATCGAGCGAACGATGGCGAACTTGTCGGCATGCGCCGCCAGGCCGGGCAGGTGCTCACAGATCTGGACCCCGGGGGCCTTGGTGGCGATCGGCTGGAAAGTCCCCCGGATCTCCTCGGGCGCCTCGGGCTTGGGGTCGAACGTATCGATCTGGCTCGGAGCGCCGGTCTGGAAGATCAAGAGAACCGACTTGGCCCGAGGCCCCCCCGGCGTCGCCCCTTGACTCGCGCGCGACCAGAGCGACGGTAGGCCAATGCCGAGCAGCCCTGAGTACCCCACCTGAATCAATTCACGACGGGTCAAACCGACTGCATGCTGATGGCGTCGTCCGTTCCCCATGCTCACAGCCCCCTCCGTTTCGGTCGGTGCCCTCGTGCTCATCCACCAAATGTTACACCAACATCCATCAACTGGCCAGCCTGTTGCCGATCGCTCCCCCTCGACCCGAACGGTTGTGTAAAAAATGACGGCAAAAGGCATTCGCGTTCATGAAGGCCCCCTCAAACACGCGCTGGGATTTCCCTGGTACTGGGTTGACAGTCAGAACCCCATAAGACATCATGCCGATCGATTTTGTCGGAATTAACCCTCTCGTGGTTATCCGACTCTCTGTTTCCAGAAATTTTCAAAGGTGCACGTTTCTATGAACAACCGGCGCACATTTCTGTTGGCACTGCTCTCCGGCGTTGTGGCTCTGGGCTTGGTCGCCGGGTCGGCGCTTGCCGATGAGTTGCTCGGAGTGATCTCCAAGGTCGACGTCGAAGGCAAGAAGGTCACCGTCATCGAGAACGGGAGTGACAAAGAGGTTGAAGTTACCGTCAAGAGCGACACGGAATTCGTGAACGCCAAGGGGGCCGCCGCCCCCATCGACCTCGAAAAGGTCTCCAAGAACGTCGCCAAAGTCCAGGAAAAGGGACGCAAGGGGATCAACGTGGTCGTCACCCACGACAAATCGGTCGCATCGAAGATCACGGTCTCGGTGAAGAAGAAGAGCAACTGAGACTCGACAACGGTGAAGAAACCGCACCGATTCAAGGGGCATAGAGGTCCTCGCTCATCAAGAGCGGGCCTCCATGCCCCTCTTCATTTGCATTCCCCCCCTGGGATCACGGGCGACCCACCCGCAGTCCCAGGGAAAAGGAAGACCGTTCCTGGCAAAGGCCACCTCTTCAGCCTCAACCCTACCCACCTCAACTGGTCTCTTGTCTCCTTTCCTGATGTTCAGTACACTTGTGAACGTAAGGTCCTAGGCAAAGACACTCCTGGGGAGGTTGTTTCCGCGCCGGCGGACGGATCGGCGGGTGCGGGGCCCTTCGCAACGCAGGCACGGAGGGGACCGGCGATGGCGATCCTGGTGGATGAGGTCCGGACGGAGCGATGTGCAATCAGGCCCTCGGTGCGCGAGGTTTGCCTGGTGGGGGTCTCTCGCTCGAACTCAAGTTCGGGTTGGGGGAGCGGGGATCGGGTGACGTTAGCGGGGCGGGCCTATCGGATTGAGGCCACCCGAGCCTGGGCGGGCCGGATGGACGAATCAGCGCACTACGTCCACCTGAGGGGCATTGACGAGCCGGACTGACTCGTCCGATTGGGTGGAGTTCCTTGATCCTCCGGCCCCCAAGCCCCAGGTCGACGATGCCCGCGCCCTTGCGAAGGAAGCCGTCATCGCTCCGCGACCGCGATCCGTCGGACCCGCTCCGCCGTGTGGTCGAACTGGCGCAGCGGGCGCGAATGATCCTGGACGTTTCCACCGCCGACCTCGAGGCTGCCGAGGTCACGCTCGGCCCGTTCCATCCCACCTCCTGGCACTTCCGCAACGCCTTGCACGAGGCCAGGCGGTCGTGGGACCGCCTCCGCGCCGAGTTCGGCAAGGCGACCCTTGAGGAGGCGCTGAACCAGGCCCCCTTGACCGTCCTGACCCTGGGAGCCGAGGGCCACGACACACCACTCGCAATCCTGATTCCGATCGCCGGCCAAACCTATCGCGTCCAGCAGGTGGGAGGAACCGAGCTCGCCCCGGTCCAGTGGCGGATCACCCGGCTGACCCCTCCGCTCGACGACGGTCCCTACTACGCCTGCCGCCTCCAGGACGGATCCACCCAGTGCGACTGCGCGGAGTGGACCTATCGGATTGCCGACGTGGACAATACCCCGGCAACCTGCAAGCACCTCGCCGCCCTGACCGCCCTGGGCTGGATTTGAGAGGGGGACACCCAATAATAGGGAGACGGATCGCCGTCTTCTGCCTCTCGATCCTCATCGACCCGGCGGGTGACGGACTTCCGACACTCCAGAACGAGCCCATCAGAGACATGGACACGTGCCAGGAGGCCGACGAAGTCGCGAGCCCTTCGCTGGATTGAGACGCGATCGCCCGAAAGTCATAGCCGATTTTATTCTTCAGGGTCCCCCGAAATGGATTGGTCGAAGATCTTCGCCGAGGCCTTGCCCTACACCGAGTTCCTCGACCGGTACGCAACCCCCGCGCAGCGGTCGCGGTGGGACGCCATGCACCCGCAGTTCTCGCTGAGCGCCGAGCAGACCGCATTGCTGGCGGGATTCGTGCGGCGGATGCCGGTCCTCTGCCTGGCCGGGGCCTGGTGCGGCGACTGCATCAACCAGTGCCCTGCATTCGACCACTTCGCGCAGGTCTCCCCAGCGCTCGAACTCCGGTTTCTCGATCGCGATGCGCAAACCGAGGTCCGCGACGCCTTGGCGATCAACGGGGGCCATCGAGTCCCGGTCGTTGTCTTTCTGAGCGAGGATGGGCAAGAGGTCTCACGCTACGGTGAGCGGACCCTCTCGACCTATCGCAAGCTCGCCATCGACCAACTCGGCGCAGCCTGCCCGACGGGCCTCGTCCCCCCCTCCGCCGAAGCCACGGCCACGGTTACCGCCGAGTGGCTCGCCGAATTCGAGCGTGCCCAGCTCATCCTCCGCCTCTCGCCACGGCTCCGCCAAAAATACAACGACTGACGAGGGCAGCCAACCCAGACGAGCGAGCGAACGGGGAGTGATCCGCTCCCCGTTCGCCTCAGAATTCCAAAACATCCTCATTCACTTCTTTTCGTAACCGCGCCAGAGCCAGCGAAGCGAATCGGGCAAGATCGCACGGCCATGCTTATTCGAATGAAACCCTTGGCCGTAAGCAAACTCATAATCATAGTCTTTGAACTTCAGCGACTTGGCCATCTGCTGGTTGGCGAGCGGCCAGTTGCCGTTGTTGTTATCCAGGTCATTGGATCCGTCCTGAAGGAACACGCGGATCGGCTTCTTATCCGTCTTGCGGATCATCGCCTCGTAGTTGTGGCCCCCCTCGCGACCGGTCTTACCGCTGGCGATGTTGGTGAAACTGCCGACCCATGAGAGGACCTTGCGGAACTCGTCGGGGCGTTCCCAAGCGACCGTCCAGGCGCAGATGCCGCCGCTGCTGGCCCCGGAGATGGCCCGGCTATCGGGGTCATGGCGAAGCTTGACCGTCTTTTCGACCTCGGGGAGGATCTCTTCGAGGAGGAACCGTGAGTAGCGGTCGGAGAGGGTGTCGTACTCGACGCTCCGCTGGCCCCGGCCCTGTTCGCCCGGGCCGTCGCCCGGGTTGATGAGGATGGCGACGGTGACCGGCATGTCGCCGCTGGCGATCAGGTTGTCGAAGACGGTCGGGACGAACTCCCGATAGCCCCCGCCATCCTGAAAGACCATGACGCAGGCCGGGGCATCGTCTTTGTACTGCGCCGGGACGTAGACCCACCAATCGCGGCTTGTGCCGTCGAAAATCTTGCTCTTCCAGGCCGGTTGCTGGGTGAGCTTGCCCTTGGGCACGTCGGATCGTGGCACGCTGTCGGGATGCGTCGCGTAGACCTCAAGCTGGTCAGCGCCACGCTGGTTGGGTTTGAGGACCCGCTCGACCCGCTTGCCGGAAACCTCGTACGCCCAGCGCATCGCCGCCCCGTCCGGCAGCGGAACGGTGGCCGCGTAGACGTCGGTCATACCGACCCGAACCAGCGGCAGGCTGAACTCGCCCTCAAGAGCGACCACCCGAGGCGCAACCCCTTCGCCCGGCACTTCGATCGCCCAGGCCACCTCCAACCCGTCGACCTTGGGGTTCACCCCCTTGAGAAGGTTATCCTTGCCGAACCAGGCGCGAAGTTCCTTCGCGAGCTGCTCCGCATCCTCTCCCTTGGGCTGAGTGACCAGCCGCTCGCTGAGCGCCTTGGGCGTCAGACTCTCTTCCTTGGGAGCCGCCGACGCGGCCCCCGCAAGGCCGAGAATCAAGAAAAGGCCGCCCCTTAGCATGCTCCGCCATCTCATTGTCGTTGTCCTCCCCGTAACCCAAAGACGCGGAGGTTCACCCTGGTTTCTCCCCCCGCGACGTTTCACCAGACGGTTGTCAGCTCGGGGTGGGTGGAAGTCAAGAGGGCACAACACAAACGCAAAACGGCCTAATCACAAATCAAAACAATTTAACATATCCAAAATAATCACCAATTCTACAGGGTAGGCCTTAGCCTGCCGTCCCCCGGGACGGTGACAGGCAAAAGCCCTACCCTGCAAGAAAAGACAAAGACGGGTGGGCCATACCGACCCGAGTCGTGCAAGCTCAAGCCCATTCAATCCAAGGAAGCCGCCGAGGGAATCAAGGCTCGTACGGAGTCTCTTGGAGTCCGTTCCACAGTTCGAGGAATCGCTCGCGGACGTAGGGATTGAGCGAAGCCGCAAACTCTGTGGGCAACTGCCGCGTCTGAATCAACGCCACCACGTCGGCGAAATCCTTGAGCCTAGCAACCCCGCCCGTCATACCTGAGGCCAGTTTCAGCTCGACGAGTTTCGGAAGGTCGAGGTACGAGACCCCCGCAAACTCGATGCGGGCTTCGGTCGGGTCGGGAAAAGCGACTGGCTTCGGCTTACCGTCGCCTGGATAGTCGCCAGCAATCAAAAACTCAATGCGCACGCCATGCTCGGCGTCGCGGAGGTTCTTACTTCCCGGAAACGGCGGGACGTAGCCGAGCCCCTCCAACCGCTCATGAATGGTCTTCAAACCTTCGCGAGTCACGAGGATATCGACATCCTCGGTGAACCGGCGAAAACCATGCTTGAACAAGGCCATGCCACCCGCGATCGCGTAAGGTACTCCCAAAACAGTGAGCCGGTGAGCGATCTTGAGCAAAGCATCCTGGACGGCGCTCTTCTCCTCGAAATGCCGACTCCCTTCGCTCAAGGCCCACCCCCAATCCTGGTTCAGACGCTGTTCGTAAGTCGGCATGGCTCGCCTCACACACCACAGCATGGCATAGCCTGAACCGGCCTGCCGACCGATCAGGAAACCGGAATCAGAGGATCAACGATCTCCGGCTCAGCCGGTGAGCTCACAGCAGAACTTGAAGCCACAGGATGAAGTTGTCGCTGCTGATCCCAGGCCACCTGAAGGAGATCGCCCAGCAACTCGAGATCAGCGTACGAATCCAGGTTCACGCAAGACCATCCCAGTTGCGAGACCATACTCTGCAAGGAAGGGACGAGTTGCTGCGTTTGTTCCAACGGGATGGGCACCCAGACACAGGGGCGTTTCCGATCAAAATAGAGTCGGCATATCACCCACGTGCGACGTTCGGGCAAATGGATTTTGAAGTAGGAGAGCGTATCTTCATAGGCAATTGGACGATCGCCGCCAAGCAAGCGTTGAATGGTTGCAAAGCCATCGAGTTCTTCCTTGGTCGTTTCGATCTTCGGCTGGGTACTCACTGGGGTTGCATCGCTCAACGAGGGACTGCTCAAAACCATCGAAAGCATGCGCTGTTTGACCCATTCCTCGAGAGCGTTGGCCACAACGGGCTTCCAGAATTCCAGGACTGTCTTTGTCAGCATCCGTGTTTCGATGTTGGTAATCGCGATTTTGACAAACTCGAATGACGGCTCCAGCAGTCGACTGAGTTCCCCGACAAGCAGGTTCTGCGCGTGCTTACGCTCCGCGAACGTCCTGATCAGTTGGGGATTGTATTGGGATTTCTGAAGGAGGGTCAGAAAATCGAACGGAGGCTCGTCATCGGACAGAACATCCCATTTGATGAACGGCTCCTTGTCCATCACATTCGCGTGCGCAACATCGGTAAAAAAACGCCACTGAACTCCATTGGTCAGGATGCCCAGCTTGACGTCGGTCGACTTCGCGAAGTAATCCCCTAACTGCTCGTCGTAACCGGGAAGCTTCTTACCGACTTCCTTGGCCTCGACAAAGAAGATCGGCCGGCCCCCTTGGAAGAAGGCCCAATCGATGGGCTTGACCGACCGACCTGGGCCAAAATCGGTGCGGTATTCGGGAACGCATTCGCGAGGGTCGGTCAGATCGTATCCAAGGATCGTGAACAGAGGGCCTATCAAACTTTGCTTGGTCGCCTGCTCATTGCCTCGTACGTGGTCGGCGAGTTCTCTCACGCGCTTCACGTAGACACCGATCGCCTCGCTCATCTGATCCCCCATTTCGAATCATTTTTGCCATCACACTCAAATCCAATTGTTTGAACGGCAAGCGTTCGTCCATGACGTTTATTATCTTCACACCACCAAATTGAGAAGTCGAGACTTTCTTGCCGGCTTACTGTCCTTTCACCTCACCAACGGGTCATCCCTGACCCGCGGTCTCGAGCGATTTCCGGATGCCTGAGATTCCGCATTCCCAAGCGAAGCAAGAATGCGGGCGGGGCGACCCGCCCGCGGTCCCAGGGAACGCAACCGATTCAGGAACCGGTCTCAGGCATCCTCAAGCGGTTTCAGCCTCAGGCCTCCGGCTCGCTACCAGCGTCCACCTCATCGATATGGTCACGAGCCTCGGCCTCGGCAACGCCGTCGTCCATGATATGGGCCGTTTCTCCATCGACGGGGATGGCATCGGCGTGGAGCCCGGCGGCTTCCACTTCGGCTTCAACATCGGCCGTCAGCTCCTCTTCGGGGAGCTTGGCGAGGCTGCTGACGCTGTCCCCTTCTTCGACGCGGATGAGACGGACACCCTGGGTATTCCGGCCGATCTCGCGCATGTCGGCGACCGGGGTGCGGATCAGGATCCCGCTGGTCGTCGTTAGCATCACCTCGTCGGCTTCGGTGACCTTGGCGATCGCCACCACCGGGCCGTTGCGGTCGGTGGTCTTGATGTCGATCAGGCCCTTGCCGCCTCGACGTTGCGAGCGGTACTCGGTCAGGATGGTCCGCTTGCCGAACCCCTTGGCACAGACGGTCAGGATGCTCGCCGGGTCGTCCTCGCCGTTGGCGACGATCATGCCGATGACCTCGTCATCGTCGAGCAGGCCGATCCCCCTGACGCCGTGCGCGGGGCGGCCCATGGCGCGGACGTCGGACTCGTCGAACCGGATCGCCATGCCCTGGCTGGTGCTCAGGACGACCTGGTCGCCCGCCTTGGTCCGGGCCACGCCGATGAGCTGGTCACCCTCATCGAGCCCGAGGGCGATGATTCCCCGGCCGAGCGGGCGGCTGAACGCCGTCAGCTCGGTCTTCTTGACCGTCCCTCGACGGGTGACCATCATCAGGCACTCGTCTTCATTGAACTTGCGGACCGGGATCAGACCGGTGATCTTCTCCCCCTCGGCCAGTTGCAGGAGGTTGACGATCGCGCGGCCGCCGGAGGTCCGGGCCGCCATCGGCAGGTCATAGACCTTGAGCCAGTAGACCTTGCCCCGGTCGGTGAAAAATAGGATATAATCATGCGTCAATGCGACGAACATCCGCTCGAGGAAGTCCCCTTCCTTGGTGTTCGCCGCGGTGATCCCCCGGCCGCCGCGGTTCTGGGCGCGGTAGGTGCTAGGGGGGAGGCGTTTGATGTAGCCGTCATGGGTGACGGTCACGACCATGTACTCCTCGCGGATCAGGGCTTCCTTGTCGTAGTCGCCCAGCTCTTCGAGGTCGATCACGCTCCGCCGAGGGTTGGCGTACTTCGACTTCAGTTCGCGCATATCCGCGCGGATCAGGTCGAGGATCACCTGCTCGTCGCCCAGGATCCGCTCGTACTCGGCGATATCCCGCTTGAGACCCTTGTACTCGCCTCCGAGCTTGTCGGCTTCCAGGCCGGTCAACTGCTGGAGCCGCATTGCCAGAATCGCGTCAGCCTGCATCCGGGTCAGGCTGGTAGCGGCCTTGGCGTCGGGATCGTCCAAGGCCCGGCGGAGAATCTCGGCCGAGACTTCCAGGCCCATCAACCGCGCCCGGGCCTCGACCGGATTGGCCGATGAGCGGATCACCCGGATGATCTCGTCAATGTAGGAGAGCGCAACGAGCAAGCCTTCGAGGATGTGGGCTCGGGCTCGCGCCTGGCGAAGCTGGAACTGGGTCCGCCGGCGGATCACGTTGACCCGGTGCTCGACGAAGAGCCGGAGGAACTCCTTCAGCGGCAGGGTCCGCGGCCGGCCGTCGACCAGGGCCAGCATGATCACGCTGAACGAGTCTTGGAGCGGCGAGTACTGGAAGAGCTGGTTGAGGACCACGTTGGGGTCCTCCCCCTTCTTGACCTTCACGACGATCCGGACCGGCTCCTTACGGCCGCTCTCGTCCTGGATGTCGGTCACGCCGGTGACCCGGTCGGTGTTGACCAGTTCAGCCAGCTTCTTGAGGAGCGGCTCTTTGGTGAGCTGGTACGGGATCTCGGTAAAGATGATCTGCGAGCGCCCGTCCTTCTGCTCTTCGATCGTGTACTTGGCGCGGAGGATCACCTTGCCGCGGCCGGTCCGATAAGCCTCGCGCACCGTGTGCCGGCCGCAGATGGTGGCACCGGTGGGGAAGTCGGGGGCCGGGATGATCTCGAGGAGCTCGTCGAGCTCGATCTGCGGGTTGTCGATCCAGGCGACGACCGCGTCACAGACCTCACCCAGGTTGTGGGGCGGGATGCTCGTGGCCATCCCGACGGCGATCCCCCCTGAGCCGTTGACAAGCAGGTTGGGGAACTTGCCCGGCAAGACCCGGGGCTCTTGGTGCTTCTCGTCGTAGCTCGGCTGAAAGTCGACAGTATCGAGCTTAATGTCCTCGAGCATCTCGGCGGCGACCGGGCTGAGCTTGGCCTCGGTGTACCGCATCGCCGCGGGAGGCAGACCGTGAATCGACCCGAAGTTCCCCTGCCCGGAGATCAAAAGGTGGCGCATATTCCACCACTGCGCCATGCGGGCCAGGGTCGGGTAGATCGAGTTGTCGCCATGCGGGTGATACCGCTTCATCGTCTCGCCGACGATCCCGGCGCACTTGCTGGTCGATCCCCCCGGGCTCAGGCCCAGGTCGAGCATTGCCATCAGGATCCGCCGCTGAGACGGCTTCAAGCCATCGCGAACGTCAGGCAGGGCTCGGCTGATGATCACCGACATCGCGTAGTTGAGGTAGCTCTCCTTGAGCTCCTCTTCGATATTGAGAGGCAAGGGCCGCAAGTGATCGGCCGGCGGTAAAGCAGTGCTCACAGATCCATCGCTCCCTCGTCGAACGCGCCGCCGTGCCCCAGGCCTTTCACAAAAGAATAGCGACCGCCCGGGCGCGCGATCTGGCAAGGGTTCAATTGTACCCGGTTCCACCCCCTCGACGCAACGTCCAAAATCTGATTTCACCGCACTTAAGTCTCAAATCTGCAAGCAGTTTGCGTTAGAGAAGACGCCCCGCTGAAACCGGCCCGAGGCGGCCGAGCAACCACCCACTCCGAACGACTAATCCTCACACATCGAAATCCACCCATCAACATAGCCCATTTACGCAATCAAGAATCCGACCGATTGCCGGATTACGGCAAGTTCTCTCCAGAAGCCGATCCTTATTTCCCGAGAATCAGGTAAAATTCTGAAAAGTGGACCTCTGGGAGAACCATGACGGGGCTGTCAACCAACGATACCACCTATGTCGAAGCACAAAGATCGTAAGCGGGCTGAGACGAAACAAGCCCCCGCGCAGGGTTCGCCCCGTCAAGAGGTCGAGCGTCTGATTCGGAAGGGATGGTTCAAGGACGCGGTCAAGCAGGCCAAGTTGTGCTACCGCAACGAGAGCACGCCTGAGAACCACCATTTGCTGGAACGCGCCTACTTCCTGAGGGCACAGCAACTTCACCGGGAAGCCATGCCGACGTCGGCGGTGGAGGTGACCCAGCACCTGCTCGAGTTCGGCGTCACCGACCCGGACCTGCCGTCGCAACTGGTTCCGCTCTTGCTGGCGGTCGGGCTATCGAACGCAGCGATGGCGATGGGGGAACGATTAGAATCGCCGGAGGACCGGGCCCGCCTGATTCTGTCGGCGGCCGACCAGGCCGTGCTCGATCCCAAGCGGGCCCCCGCCTCATTGACCGAGATCCGCGAAGGATCTG
The DNA here is from genome assembly GCF_000242455.2 of Singulisphaera acidiphila DSM 18658. Classification (GTDB taxonomy): domain Bacteria; phylum Planctomycetota; class Planctomycetia; order Isosphaerales; family Isosphaeraceae; genus Singulisphaera; species Singulisphaera acidiphila. The sequence goes on along the minus strand of NC_019892.1, from coordinate 172,170 downwards.
CCTTGATCCGAGGGGCGCTGGAGACGCTGGATGCCGGGGATGAGGCGGGGGCCCTCGACCGCTTGCGGAGCATTGCCCGCAGCTCACCATTTGCCGACTGGCGCTACTTCGTGCGCGGGCTGGCAGCCTTGCGCCGCCGCGACGACGAGCAAGTTGCCGCCAACTGGGGCCGGCTCGACACCGGGCGTGCGGCCGCTCGGATCGCGCAGACCCTTGGGAGCTTGATCGAGAAGCCCACGACGCCCACTCTCCCGGCCACGGCGACGGCCGCCGCCCCGAACCTGAAAGCCATCGAAGCCGCGGTGTTCGGCGAGCCGCTCATCCCCCAGCTCGAGCAATTGCAACAGTGCCTGAACGACGACCGATGGGACGATGCGATTCCGCTCCTGATCCAACTCCGTTTCAGCCTGCGGCGGATCGACCCGCGACTCGCCGAGCGCCTGACCCGGATCCTGCTCTGGCCTTTGATCGACCAGGCCGCACAAACCTCGTCAAGGGCGGCACGACAGTTGGTCGGGAGCTTCGTGAAAGCGGCCGAACCGTTGCCCATCGACCCGCGTTGGAATCGCCTCCGCGCGATCATCGCGGAAGGTCCGCATGGGGATTACGAGGAGTCTGAGAAGTTCTGGTATGCCTATCTCGAGGATCTCAAGACCCTGCCAACCCTCCTCAGCCCCGAGGAGCGCCAGCGTGCCCAGGCCCTGGTCTGGGCACATCTGGCGCACGAGTACGCCGAAGCAGCCGACCCGAACTTTGACGACCTGTTCGACGATCCGCCAACCAGCGAGGATCTCGAGTACGCGAAAAAGCGGACGATCGAGTGCCTGGAAGCAAGCCTCCAGGCCGACCCCACGTTCTTGACCGGCTACAACGCCCTCATCCACACCTATGAACACTGGAACCAGGCGGACCGGGCCGAGGCCGCCGCGAACCGACTCCTCACGGCATTCCCCAACCACTTCGAGACGCTGCTCTGGCTGATCAATCGTCACTTCAGGCAGGATCAGCACGATAAGGCGATCCCCTTGATTCAGCGGGCCCGCGTGCTCAAACCGCTCGACGAAGCCTTACGCGAGCTGGAATGGTCGGGGCACGTCGCCCTCGGCCGTCATCACGCCCTCAAGAAGCGATGGGACGAAGGTCGCGCCGAGTTCACACTGGCCGAGGCGGTCGGGTCCGAGCAGAGCAAGTCGTACCTCTACATGGCCCGCAAAGCGGTTTTCGAACTCAAAGCGGGCCAGGCCGACCGCGCCGAGGAATTCATCGAGGCCGCTCAAAAGCTGCTCGTCGAGCCCACTCCGCTCTGGCTCGCGATCCTGATCGAAGGCGCGCGCTACGGCCTCCCGAAAGCAACGTTGGAACGCTTCAACCCCCTCTGGGAGGCCGGGCTGGCGAAGAAGGGCAAGAGCGAGACGGCCGGGGCGCTGACAGATCTTCTCATGATCTATCTCGACGCGAAGGTCAGTTACACAGGTTGGAACAATCACGTCCACCAAGTGGTCGGCTACCTCAAGCGGTCGTCACGGGTCCACTTTCGTCGCGACGACCTAATCAATATCTGCACGTTCCTGCATCATGACTCCGTCAAAGCGAAGGAGCTGCTCGAGAAACTGGCGAAGCGCGGTCTGAAAAACTTCCCGGACTATGCCGGGTTCCCCTTCATGGTCGCCGTCATGGAGTTCGCGAAGGGACCGCGCAAAGCCAACCTGCGTCAGGTCCGGAAAGACCTCGAGAAGGCCCTACAGCTCGCCCAAACCTCGAGCAACCCCAGGGAAAGCCAACTGATCCCCACGCTCAAAAAGCTCATGTCGACGATTGAGGCCATAACCTCCCGCCAATTCAGCAGTCCGTTCGGAATGCCCTTCCCCGGCTTCGGAGGCAGAGGCGGATTCCCTCAAACTTTTGCCGACATGTTCGCAGGCATCGACATGGAACCTCCCTACGAGATGATCGATGACGATGAGGGCGAAGACGACGTTCCCCTCTTTGGTCGCCGAATCGACCCGGGTCCGTCGCCGGCCGGACCGAGCCAAAGCCCCCCCAAGAATCAAACGACGAAAAAGGCAAAGCCAAAGAAGAAACGGTGAGCCAAGATGAACGATCCTTACGAGATCCTCGGGCTGGAGCGTGATGCTGACGAGGCGGAAATTCGCCAGCGCTATCTCGCGCTGGTTCGCGAGTTTTCCCCGGACCGCGCACCCGAGCGATTCGCGGCCATCCGGGCGGCGTACGACGAGGTCCGCGACCCTCTCCAGCGGCTCGAGACCCAGTTGTTCAGGCTCAAATCCCACGACTCGATCGAAGCGATCCTGACCGACCTCCGCGCTCGGTTGCGGGACGCCCGGATCCCGATGGAAACCCTGCTCAAGCTGGCGGAGACGTCATGATCGATCGGGTAGACGACGAAACACTCCTCGACCGCTTCCGCCAATGGCTCCAGGAGGCTCGGGCCGAGGCCGAGGCACTGGATCACCCACCGGGGAGTGAGCCCCGCGAACCCGAGGCCGAGGTCCGGGAAGTCGGGATCTTCCAGTTGGTCGAGGAATTCACGGCCCTCCGGCACGAGCTCAAGCTCCAGACCCGGAGTGCCCGAGGCCTGCAAGAACAGAGCGAGTCACTTCTCGGGGCGATGCAGCAGGCGATCGACCAGTTCCGCTCGGTCGAACCCAAGGAAGCGCAGGCGGCCTGGTCGGCGGGCAAGCCGCTGGCTGAGGCCCTGGCCGACCTCGACGAGGCGCTGGACCGCGGTCGCGTCGAGATGGAAAAGGTCACCCCTCGTTTGATCGAGGAGCCGGTGCAGGCCGTTCAATCCGCCTTCGATGCGCTCTACGCCCGGAGTTCCTGGTTCCGGCGCCGCCTGCTCAAGTCCTATCATGAGCAGGTCAAGGAAATTGTCCGGGACAAAGGGCAGGTCCGCCGGGAACTCGTCGATGCCCTTCTCGAAGGCTACGGCCTGATCCAGGCCCGACTCCGCCGCGCCTTGAAGTCGGAGCGGATCCACGCCATCGAGTGCCTCAACAGGCCGGTCGATCCTGAGTTGATGACCGTGGTCGAAGTGGTCGAAGACCCCGACCGGCCGCCGGGGGTCGTCGTTGAGCAGATCCGCCGAGGCTACACCTGGCAAGGCCGGCTGCTTCGATACGCCGAGGTTCGAGCCTCGCGAGCCCCAACGCTCTCGGCTGACCCATAAACCAAAACATTTTCACGATTAAATTTATCTGCATTCAGAAAAGAGACCCCATGGACGTCATTATCGGCATCGACCTCGGGACGACCAATAGCGAGGTGGCGGTGATCCGCGACGGCCGGCCGGTCGTGCTCGAGGAGGACGGTGATCCGATCCTCCCGTCGGTCGTCGGCCTCGATCCCCAGGGGCGTCTGCTCGTCGGCAAGGCGGCGCGAAACCAGGCGATGCTCGCCCCGGAGCGCACGGTCCGTTCGATCAAGCGCAAGATGGGCCTGGAGGAGATGGTCCCGCTCGGCGATAAGAAGTACTCTCCCCAGGAGATCTCGGCCATCATCTTGCGGACGCTCAAGCAGCGTGCCGAGAAGGTGCTGGGCCATCCGGTCAAAAAGGCAGTCATCACCGTCCCCGCCTTCTTCACCGAGGGCCAGCGCGCGGCGACTCGTGAGGCGGGCGAGCTGGCGGAGTTGGAAGTCGTCCGGATCATCAACGAGCCGACCGCCGCCGTCTTGACCTACGACCCGCACCCCGCCGAGATGGAACGGCTGCTCGTCTACGACCTCGGCGGCGGTACGTTCGACGTCTCGATCGCCCAGGTCGAGCAAGGCGTCGTCGAGATCCTTGCCAGCCACGGCGATACCCACCTCGGCGGCGACGACTTCGATCAACGCCTGCTCGATTACGTCTGCGACCGATTCCAGACCAAGCACGGCATCGACCTGAGGGAGTTGCCCGTCGCCAAGTCGCGACTGCTCCGCGCCGTGGAGGACGCCAAGAAGGAGCTCTCCACCGAGGCGACCACCACCATCGCCGAGGAATTCATCGCCGAGAAGAATGGCATCCCCCTGAACTTGAACCTGGAAGTCGACCGTTACGAATATGAGGAGCTGATCGAGCCGCTCTTAGCTAAAACCCTGGTCTGCCTGGATAAGGCGATGTCGGACGCGAAGGTCCAGGCTCACGAGATCCACAAGGTGTTGCTGGTCGGCGGAGCGACCCGCACGCCGATGGTCCACCGAATCCTGAGCGAACGGCTCGGCCGGCCGGTCCATACCGAGATCGAGCCCGACCTCGCCGTGGCCATGGGCGCAGCCGTCCAGGGGGGCCTGATCGCGGGCATCGACGTCGGCCCCGTCCTGGTCGACATCACCCCACACACCCTGGGCATCGAGGCGCTCGGTGAGCTCCACGGTTCGATGTCGATCCATTGCTTCTCAGCGATCATCGAGCGGAACACACCGCTTCCCGCCTCGCGGACCGAGATCTATGCGACGGCCTCCCATAATCAAAAAATCGCACAGATCCGCGTCTTTCAGGGCGAGGACGAAGACACACGTTACAACACCTTGGTGGGTGAGTTTACCATCGAAGGACTGGCCGACCTCCCCGCCGGCAACCAGATCCTCGTCCGGCTCGACCTTGACCTCAACGGCATTCTCAAAGTGACCGCCACCGAACGAGCGACAGGGCTCGCCCGCCACGTGACCATCGACAATGCGATGGAACGGTTCCGCCAGCGACAACGAACCGACGCCATCGACCGCCTCGAAGAGGTGTTCGGAACGGCCGAACAGCCCATCGAGCTCGAGGAAGGCGAGTTCTCGGTCACCCCCGGCGCACTCGGCGATCCATCGGCGGAATCGCTTTCCCCCGCACTCCAGCAGGCGATCAGCTCGGCCACCGCCCTGATCGCCAAAGCCGAGAAGGTCGCGACCCGGGCTAACCCCGAAGACGCCGCCGAGCTCAAAGCCATGCTCACCGACCTGCAATTGGCCATCGACAAGCGTTCGGCAGACGACATCCAGTCGGTCGCCCACGAGGTCGAGGACCTTGTCTTTTACCTTGAAGACCAATGACCCTCCACCCAACCATGGATTCCTCGCAACCGACGACCACCGTCCGCTGCCCGACGTGCCGTCTCACCCAGGAATGGTCCGACACTTGCCGCCGCTGCAAGTCCGACCTCCGCCTGCTGTATGAGGCGGCCGAGTCCGCGCGTCGAACCCGCCTGCGCTGCCTGAAGGCCCTCCGCGCCGGCCATCGGCGCGAGGCCTTCCGCCTCGCCGGCCACTACCACTGGCTCCGCCCCAACGCCGACTCACGCCGCTTGATGGCACTCACAGCCTTCCTTTGCGGCGATTGGGCCAACGCCGTCGCCCTGGCCCACGAACTGCCCGAGGACGGCTGAGGTGAACTATCCACCTGAGCGAAAACCGCTTCAGGCCGAAGACGGCTCTCCGACTTCGCCTTGGCTCCAGCGACGGGCAAGCGCAGCGGTGGCCGACGCTAAGGCAGGGTCGGCGGCGATGCGGGCGGCGGCGGCCTTGCAGGCGTGGCGGACAGTCGCGGAGTCACGGCCGCCGAAATAGGCGCCGATGGCCTGGAAGCTCAGGCTGGTCAAGGTCCGCGCCAGATGCATTGCCAGATGCCTCGACTCGGTGACCGTCTTGCGCCGGGTACTCGAGCGGAGGTCGCGAAGGCTGACGCCGAACTTCGCCGCGATGGCGCGAGCGATCTGGTCGATCGTCAGGGCAGGGTCGGTTGCGTCGCCGTCGAGCAGGGGGGTGACGAGCCGGCCGTCCACGGGCTTGCGTTCAACACGGGACTCCAGGGCAAGCTTGGAGAGCCAGCCGTCGAGAGTCCGGTAGCCGTCAGCCGCCTCGGCCAGCGAGTCGACCGCCTCGGCCAAGAGATTGATCCCGCGCGACCGGGCGCGGTCGAGCAAGTACCGCCGCCGCGAGGCCAAGCCAGGCGGGTCGACCCGAACGGCCAGACCCCCGACCAGTCGGTTCACCAGGCGAGCGGGCCACCCTGACCACTGCCCCGGACCCACCCGCGCCGAGACCGCCACACTCGCCCCCGCCTCGTCGAGGGCGTCGAGCGTGTGCGTCAATTCCGTCAACGCCAACGGAGCGCGCTCCAGGGCGTGCAAGTCTTCGAGCACGAACAGGTCGAGCCCTCGGAACCGGCTGCGGAGTTCTCCCCATCCCCCAGCCTGCCCGGCCGCCTCAGCGCAGGCCGCGGCAAACGCCTCGGCCTCCATGTGCGCCACTGCCGACTCCGGATGCCGAAGCAAGCGCTCTGAAACCAGGCCCGCCAGCAGCCTCGACTTACCGACCCCCGCCGGCCCGTGCAAGACCAGCGGCGACAGGCCCGGGCCATCACCTCGCGCCAGGGCCAGTACGCTCGCGTGTGCCAGGTCGTTCTCCGGGCCGGTCAGAAACCCGTCCCAAGGGTGAGGGGGGACCGTCTCCGCCGGAACCAGGCCGTTCCGCAAGGACGAGAAGTCCATCCTTTGGCCTCCCGCCATCAACTTTTGGACTGAGCTCGAGAAGACCGAGATGACAGTCCTAACACGCCAGGACCGAAGCGCGAAGGTCAACCCGAGACGGTGAGGATTCCAAATGAGCGGAGAGCGGAACCCGTGCGCCCCAAGCCAACGGAGTCCCACACAGAGTCCGAGTACGGAACCTGGGGCACCCGGCAAAAGGTCATCACGGACGGAGAGCGGCTGTTCGATTCGCCGGCTGAGATCGACTCTTCAACTTAAAGGCCCGCCACAGGCTTGACTGTGACGGTCAGCTCCTTGCCGTCACGAAGCACGACCACGGACGCTTCACGGCCGGCGGGGACGCCTGCGACAGCGGCGTAGGCGTCGGTGATCGAAGTGGTCCAACGGCCGTCGAGGGTGGTCAGAACGTCACCCGGTTTCAGACCGGCGGTGGCGGCGGGCGAGTCGGCCAGAACCGACAGGATCGGGACGCCCGGCGAACTCAGACCGTCGGTTGGATCACCGACGCTCAGGCCCCAGAGAGCACCGGGGGCGAGGGTTCGATGGCGAGCGACTCGAGGGCCAGCCAAGCGGTCGGGCAGATCCTTCATGAGGTTCCGTACCGGGCCGTCCACCGGCTCGAACGTCATCTGATGCGCCTGGTAGTCAATCGTCGTCCGATACCGCGCGAAGAAGGTGTAGCCGATGATCCCGTCGAGCGGACGGTTGAGCATATCCCCCATCGCCTTCAAGAGCGGGTGGTCGAGAACGATCACAGGGACGTCCTCGGCCGTCATCTCGCCCATCTCGAGCTTCTTGACGACCGACTCCCCTCGAATCGAAAAGAGGAACGATCGAGGCGCATCGGCCTTGATCGTGCCCGACTCGAGCGACGCCTTGTTGGTCAGCAAGGTGATCGGCGCTCCGACGTCGAAGATCAGGTCGAACGGACCCTTGCCGTTGATCTTGGCCCGGACCACCATGTGGTTGGTCGCGAGCATCTCGAAGGGGACCGTCCCTTTCTTGCCTGAATTCTTGGTCTTCTCCGCCGGTTCACCCGGGGCCGGACCGGTTCCAAAAGCCACGAGTCCGGCCAGCGCGGCCGCGAGAATGGTCCGATGAGATAAGGGCGATGCAATAAACGTTCGCATGGATCAGAATCCCTCCCCGGCGGTCAGAGTCAACTCTTGGGTCGCCGGACCGCGCCGGACGGACAGGGGGACGCGGTCACCGGGCTTGACCTCGGCAACCGCCTCGAGGGCAGCCTTCAGGCTCTTGACGTCGCGGTTGAGCAGCCGGACGAGTTGATCGCCCACCTGAATACCGGCCTTCGCCGCCGGGGTATCAGCCAGAACGCGGTCCACGCGCACGCCCTGATCCGCGGTCTCGCCCAATTCCAGGCCGAGGAAACCGCGCGGGTGCAGCTCCTCTTCCGGCTGCTTGCCCACCAGGGCGGCGGCGAACTTGGCGACCGGGCCCAGGAGGTTCATCGCCTGCATCTCGGCCGGCGGCCCTTCCCCCGGCCTGCGGTCGGGGGCAGGGGGGTCCGTCGGCTCGAAGGCGAGCCGGGTCCAGGTCATCCGGTCCCGCGTTGGGTCGAGCTCGAGCCGGAACCGAGCCAGAACCGTGAACCCGAGAATGCCGTCGATCGAGGCGCCGGGCAGTCCCAGGGCATTCATCCCGACCAGTTGGAATGGGTCTTCAACCCGCGCCTTGAGGTCGGTCAAACCGGCTCCGCCCTCGAAGTCGAGGCGGTCCACGGGCGTCCAGAATGCCTCTTTTGCAGGCTCCAGGCCGATCTTTTTGGCCGTATCGGTCGCCACGTAGAGCGCGGGGGCCCCGGTGTCGACCAGAAAGTTGAACGGGCCTTTGCCGTTGATTCGGACCCGGACCAGAAAGTGATTCGTGTCGGTGAGACGGTAGGGAACCTGGAACGACTCGCCGACTTGCCGGTCCCGCTTTGCGTCGGGAGCCGGGGCCAGAGCCGCCAGGGCCAGCAACAGACCGAGCCGTGAGAGCCGTCGATTCATGGGAGCATGTCGCCTTCGATGCCCGAATTCTCAGCCGTAATCCGAACGCGATCGTACCATCTCAGTCTATACGGCGACCAGTCGCCCGGAAACCGCTGCCGGCCGAAAGTGGGGCGAAACCGCCACGTGCAGCAACTCAATTCTCTAGGGATTCCCGTGGGTGGGAACCCAAGAAAACCATTGAGGGGTGACCCGCCGCGCAACGACCCAAGCGTGATCGTCAAAGGGGAGACGAGCTGGCGGAACTGGGTTCGGACCGGCTTGCAGAGTGAGTGGATTGGCAGGCCTCGAGCAGTTTCTCGAAGCTGATCGGCTTCGGGATCATCAGGTCGGGGCGCAACGGCTCCAGACTGGCGACCCGCTCAGGATCGAGCCCGGCTGAAATCACGGCCACATGGGACGGAATCCCCACCTCCCGCACATAGCGCAGCACGTCCTGGCCGTCACCGTCGGAAAGCCAGAGATCAAGGAGAATCCAATCGGGCGGCGGATCGAGATTCTCCAGGGCCGAAGCCACCGTTCGGGACAAGGTAACCTCCCACCCGAACGCCTGGAACTGAGCGCGCAACGCATAACCCATCGCCAGGCTGTCCTCAACGATCAGGACATGGCCTTCAGCAGCTACCATGAAATGCACCTCGCGTGCATGCAAATGATTCTACTTGAAAGATTGTCGGTCAAACTAAGCCGGATCATTAAACGGTGCAAATTTCAGTCCAAGAAACGGGTCCCGCGAAGTATTTATTATTGCAGAGAGTCTTCCTCGACGCGAACCCGGCGGACCCCGAACGCGATCATTCGGGCCAAAATGTTGCGAAGAACCGGCAGTCGGAGCAAAATGCGGAGTAGAAGGGGCAGGTGGAACGGTTTCCCGGGTTGGAGAGCCTGGGCGACGATCAGCTTCTGCATCCGTTCCTGGAACCCTTGGATGATCCGGACAGGCCACTCACGCCTGGCCTGGACGGCCGCCAGATCCTGTTCCTGGAGCCGGCCTTCCCTGAGAGGCACGGCGAGCAGGTTGGCCGTTTCCACAGCGTCCTGAATCGCCACGTTGATCCCGACCCCTCCCACCGGGGACATCACGTGGGCCGCGTCGCCGATCAACAAGAGACCAGGCTCGTGCCAACGCGTGAGGCGGCTCGACTCGACCGAGAGTACCGAGACCTGCTTCCAGTCGGTCAACAGCCCGACCCGATCCGCCAGCCACGGCACCAACTCCGCGAACGAACGGTGGAGCAGTTCCAGGCCACCCCCCCGAAGCTGCTGGAAACTCCCCTTGAGAATCACGTAGCCTACCTGCCATTCCTCAGCGCGTTCCAACACGACCGCGATGTGGCCGTTGTGAGTGGCAAGCGCACCCCGGTCTTGGGGGTCGTCCGGCCGGCGTGGTAAGCGGAACCAGGCAACGTCCATCGGAGGCGAAGTCTTGACCGGCTCCAGCCCGGTCAGGGCGCGAATCTTGGAGAAGCGGCCGTCGGCCGCCACCGTGAGCGCGGCCCGCACTTCATGCCAGCCGTTGTCTGGACCGCGGTAACGGACCCCGCAGACAGCGCCCTCTTCCTGGACGAGCCGCTGCACGTTGGCTCCCATGACGAGATCAAAACCCGAATACCGTCGCGCCTCCTCGACCAGGAACTCGAGAAACTGCGCCTGGGGAATCATAGCGATATACGGATACTTTGTTTTGAGCCGGCCGAGGTCCGCCAGGGTCAAGTCCCCAGTCGGGGTCGTCAACTTCAAGCTGCGAATCTGGCCGTGAGGGATCGTCTCCAACATCCGGTCGGCCAGCCCCAACTGATCGAGGACTTCCAGCGTCGACGGATGGATCGTATCGCCCCGAAAATCGCGATCAAAATCCTTGTGCGACTCGAGCACCAGCACCGGTACTCCCCGTCGCGCCAGCAAGAGCCCCAGCATCACCCCCGCCGGTCCACCGCCGACGATGCAACAGGTCGTCTCCCGAACGTCGCGAACCTCGTCCTCAGGCATCGCGGCTGATTCCGTAAGATTCGCATTGTCTGACATAGTATCACTCATGCGCCTTGGGCCGGTATCAATCCAAGGATCAGGTCAACGTCGCTCCAAGAACCCTCGCGTTCATCACCCCATCATCGAAGATTGGTCGGCCGTAAGCGAGCAAACTCTCCAAAACATCGGCCTTGCCGGCTGCCGCCCCTCATCCCTCGGACGCAGAGGGCAGGCCAGCGTTCGTCGCAGGGACGACCGGCTCGCCAAGGCTCGCCCCCCGGTTTCGGAGCGTGTTCAGCAAGGGATGGTGCCAGAGCGCTTCGTCGAGCCGCCGGGCGAGCAGGGCATGGCCCTTGTCGTTGGGGTGATAGTCGTCGGCCCGAGCCGTCAAGGTGGTTGGGTCGATCCCGTCGAAGGCGTCCGAGATGTCGATGACCGCCGAGAAGCCGGCGTCGCGGGCAACCGCGAGCAGCCGTTGATGGTCCGCCGCGTCCACCGTTCGGCCCACCCGAGGGATCACAACCATGACAGACGGCACTCCCCGCAACGAACACCCCTCGGCAATCGCGCGGTAGGCCGAAGCGGTCAGTTCCCAGGTGTAAGGCCGGAGCGCTTGCTCGTAGGCCGTGCTCGTCTCGCCCGGCATTACTCCGCATGCCGCCAAGATATCGCTATATAAGGGTGAATCCCAACCGATCCCACGTGGCAAGAGCTCACGGAGTCGGCGCACGGCCCAGCCCACATCGGCCTGCGTGGCCTCGAAGAGGACCAGGTCCGGCTCCATCACCCAGCCCACCTGCATGAAGTGATACCAGCGCTGGCCGGGGCTGCGGCCCGGCACGGCGAAGTTGAGGATCTCGAACCCAGGACCACCGGCCTTGCGCGAACGCTCATCGAACCAACGCTCGAGAATCGGTTCGAACCCCAGGTCGTCGCCGACCCCCCAGCCGGCCGCGATCGAGTCCCCCATCAGCCCAATCCGGACCGTGTTCGCCGGCTTGGCCACCGTGTAAGGGCGGTCGCGCATCCCCAAATCGTTGGTGCTCCAGCTCACCCCGACCGGCTGCCTGACCGACAGGCTCGGCTTCAGCACAAACTCGCGGAGGTCGTTGACGCTCAGACAGACCTGGCTCGGACCGCCCCCCCGCTGGGGGCCCGAAGCTGATCCGCCCAGCTTCCGCCCCGCATCAAGGATCTGCTCGTAATAGCCCCGCTCCATCTGGTCGTAGTCGGCGCGGCTCATCAGGTCGCAGCGCAACGTCTCGCGAACCCGCCCCGGCGTCCCCAATGCCAGATGGCCCGGCACCAATCCCCAAACGAGGATCACCGCCGTCGCCAGGAACTGCATGGTCTGCGACGAGCAACGGATCATGACACACTCACCTCTCGAACAACCCAATCGTCGAAGAGTGGGCACTGCTCACGATCTATTAACTATTAAAACAATCGCGTCTTTCCCTATTCGATACGAAACAGGGAGCGCCCACCTAACTCACCTCAAGGAATCAGCCGGGAATCCCTCCAGCACGGTCAGGCCGGCCGAGCAACTCGTTTGCTTTCAGATTCCGGTCCCGCGACGCATCAGGTCCACCCACGACTCGAGGGTCGGACTCGACCAGAGCGACCAGAGCAACGCAATCGTCGTGAACGTGGCTGCGACCTTTGCCCCACGCACCAGATGCCCTAGCGCCGTCAGCGGCCCCTTGCTCGCCCGAGTGCGGGCCCGCGACCGACGCGCGTCCAACTGCACGTTGACCAGGACCAACGCCCCCAGGATCCCCCAGAACAGGGCGTCCGGCCCACTGAAGCCCCACGAACCACGGAGCCAGAACGATTGATAGGCGTGCAAGGCCCAGGTCGTCACGAACACCACCACCGTTGCGATCGCCAGCGCCGCCGGCTGCGGCCAACGCTTGAGCCGGAACACCACCGGGTTAAACACCAGGCGGACCATGAAATCTTTCCAGTAAATATTGATCCGACGCCAGTAGTCGGTGAACCCGGTCGCCAGCAGGTAGTGATGATGCGTCAGGGGAAGCTGGAACCCGAACAGGTGGAGCATCCCGCAAGCCATGTGGAACTGGCCCGAGACTCGGAGATAGAGCAGGTAGTTGCAGACCAGGTACCGCACCAGGCTGGTGATGCCCTGGACCTCTTCGGCCGGGATCAGCCACTCGTGGTAGACCAGGCGGTAGAGGAGCAGGTGGATCGTACCGTCGAAGATCATCTGGAGACCGGCACGCTGGGTGGTGTGGATCTCCCGGGAGAAATAGCCGCGATGCAAGGTCCGGTAGTCGACCACTGGGAAGTGGAGGAAGCAGTAGTTGGGCAAGAGGAAGAAGTAGCTGAGCGTGTCGACGACCGACTCGGGGACCTTGGCGTGCTTCAGCTCATAGAGATAGATCAGGATCCGGAACATGAACATGGTGGCGAGCACCGGCCAGACGCTCTCGGGGACCGTCGCGGCCAGGCTCTCGGGCCGAATCCGGGCGATGGCAACGGCGATGACCGCGAGCGTTGTGGCCCTCGTCCACCAAGGGATCGGCAGGCGGCAGACGCCGATCAGGAGTAGCGCCAGGGCGACCACGTAGGTCGCGGCCAAGGGGCCGAAGACGAGGGCCAGGCCGGCGATCGAGACGGCGACGAAGAGTGGCTTCTTCCAACGATAAGGGAGCAGGTAATGGACGGGGAGGGCGACCAAGGAGAGGGCGATGAGGAGCTGGAAAGCCCGCCCTTCAACGCGAAAGACCTTGAAAACCGCCAGAAAGAGTCCGAGATGGGCGAGGATCGGCAGGAACTGCCGGTAGTCACGTCGGCAAGCCTCGGGCTCGCCGGGATAGAGCCCGGGCCGGGCCTGCTCAGCAAGGGCAGGGGCCGGGTTGGACCCTGGTTCCGGTGCGGCGTGCTGGCGATGAGGTGCGGCGGACCGCAAAGTGGTTGCGTGTTGCATCTCAGGCCGCATGAACCAGCCCCCTCTATTGAGATCCAAAGTAGAACGAAGCCGATCGCTGTCGCCGTAGGCAGCGACCCCGTTCGGTCCTTCGTTTTTCAGTGAGTCAAAACCGGAATCTGCAAGAGGTGCCGCTTCAGAGTCGGGAGTCAGGCAAAGCCGAGCGTTGTCGACTCGGCCCCAAACGATCGATGTCTCCCCTTTTAAAGCTTGACCGCGAGCCTCATACCCTCTCTTCAACCCTAAGCGTCAAGAGGAATCACCCTGGCTCGCGATGCTGCGGAATTCTCCGAATTTCCTAAAACTTGTCAACCCAATTCAGCGGGCGCACGCCGCTACGATCGGTGCGGGAAGTTCATGTCCCACACCGAAATGCGCGGTGTTAATGAATACGGCCTGGCGCGTTGGCACGCGCCAGGCCGGATGGAAGGGAATGACGGCTAATTTCCAGGCGACGGCTCAATCGGTCAGGTCGAAGTCAAACGTATTCGACCCACTCTTGACCGTCGCCTTCAGCCCCGAAGTCTCGGGCTTCTCGTACTTTGTGGGACTCAGGATCTTGGGTGGGATCGGTTTCTTGGGAATATAGTCGAGGATCGGCTCATCATGAGCGTAGATCGTCACATTGTATTCGCCTAGCAGCGCACCATCGCGTGGATTCTCGGTCTGTAGCGTGTAGCTGCCATCCGCATCGAGCTGACCGGTCGCATTCCGACCCTCGGGCGCTGTCGACGCGAAGGTGATCGATCCCTTGGGGACCGGCTTCCCTTGGTACGTCACTTTCCCCGAGACCGGCGCCATACCCGGCCCTGTCGACCCGCAGGCGAGCGGTGCCAGGGACACGCTCGCCATGATGACGAGACGGGCCAAGTGTCCTGCGACGGCCTTCGCTGTGCTTCGTTTCAAGATCAAACCTCCGCAGAAATCAAGAATTGAGCCGCAACGGAAATGGGTGACTTCCGCCGCGGCCCATGTTCAAACAAAGAAATCGCCCAGGCAATCAGAATGCGTCGGACGAAATAATTTCACCCGCAGCCCGCGTACTCAAGGCCTGATAGGTCGGCATGCTGATTGATGACTTGATGAACTTCACCGAACCGTCGCACATCGCGAAGTTGCCGCCACCAGGGTGCATGCTCCGGAAGCTGTACCAGGCCGGCCAGTTCCCCACATCGCTCGCCCCAGTAGCGATCACGGTGCTACCGGCACCGGCAATGGAACGGCCCGGGGCCAAGTAATTCAAGGGGACAGCCGTCGAACCAACGCTCTGGTTCGCCTCGACCCAGGCGTTCCACGAGGTCACCTTCATGATCTGCTCGCCGGCCATGAAGGTGTTCGAGGTCCCATCGATGATCTGGTTGAACGAAACACCGGAGCACTCTCGCCAGAAGATTCCGCTGCCGGTGGATGGGGGCGGGGGAACCGTCGCCGCTCCCGAGGACGGGTCGCCAAGCTGCGCGCCCCGGCAGTTGTAGCCCTGCGCGGCGCAGAAGATCACGGTTGTGTTGCCGTTGGGAGTGTTGCAGGCCAGGCAGTTGTCGCCGACGTTGCCCACATACGACGTCCCCGCCGCCAGGTTCGACCCGATTTCATCGGCATTCGTCGTATCGAGCGCGGGACTTGGGTCAGACGGGCAAATCAAGGTGTTGAGCACACTCTGACGGACCGTCGAATTCTGGTTCCCCAGGGCCGCCGTAGTCTGCCATCCCACGTTGTTCGGCCCCCACATGAAGTTGAAATTGATCGCGTTGAAGAGCGGCTGCTGCTCCATCTGGGGCAAGAGGAAGACAATCCAGCTCGCATTGTTCCAGACGTAGCTCGAGGTCGAGTACGCTGGGTGCAGATAAAGGTTGGCCGGAAGAATGTTCTGGGCGCTATGGTAGTTGTGCGCAGCCATGGCCAACTGCTTCAAGTTGTTGACGCATTGGGCGCGACGAGCGGCCTCACGCGCGGCCTGAACGGCCGGCAAGAGCAACGCAATCAACACCGCAATAATAGCGATGACGACCAAAAGTTCGATCAGCGTGAAACCACGACGAGAAGACGACTTCATCGACATAGGAATTCCCTCCAGGGCAAAAAGGAAAAAGGACATGAGCCCTCAACGCAACCTCCTCGCTCTTCGAAAGAGAGCGAGCATGCAACAATGGAAAAATCGATGATGCGTGCACGATTCAATGATTTGGACCAACCTCAATGCCCCCCCGCGGTCCAGAAGCTCAATTTAGCATACACGGTCAATATGAAAAGACTTTCGTACTCGAAAAATTCGGTTCATCTCACGACTAATCAATTAAAACTCGACCTAAATCACAACCATAAATACAATCATGTTAATTTTTTTATAATATCGATAATTAATGCACCAGTGTTCGTCTCCCGTAAAACCGGACCGACTGAAGGTGGTCTGGGTATCATTAGACCCGTTAGCTCTCTGAGAGATCAGACAGGTCCTGTCTGCGCCGCTCTTTCGACAGGCGAAGTCTTTGCAACCCCGGTAGGGCGACCGTTCCTAAGCCAAAGGTAAAACCACTAAAAAAAGCACCATACATTCTCATATTAAATCAACTAATTTTTAATCGGAGTAACTATCGCCCCCCAAGGGCTACGATCCTGGCTAGAACGACCGTTCCTTAACAGGGCTGCAAGTAGCGGCAGGGTGGGGGTGGCTGCATTCGGCGGGGGAAAAAGAACGAGCCGCCCCGGCCGGTTGGAAATCAATGCGAGGGGGCAAACCGAAGCGGAAACCAGGGAGGGCGACACAGAACCAGGCGAAATCGTGAGAATGAAGGTTTGCCTGGCCCGTCGCCGCGCGGTAACTTCGATTCTCGAACCGACAGTGTGCGACCGGGTCATCGGCTCTAAGTACTTATCCAACCTCTTGAACGGCCGACTGACCCACCCGGGTTCGTGATCCGTTCCCTCCACGACTTCGCGAAATCCTCAGCGAGTGCTGCTCCATGTCGACCTCATCGCCGACTGCGCTGGACCGGGCCCGAGCCAAGGCATACCGCCGTCTCCTTCCCCTCCTCTTTCTTTGCTACGTCATCGCCTATGTCGACCGAACCAACGTTTCGATCGCGGCGTTGACCATGACGAAGGACCTCCCCGGGTTCAACAACGCGGTCTTCGGCTTCGGGGCGGGGGTCTTCTTCCTGGGCTACTTCCTGCTGGAGATTCCGGGGACGCTGATCGTCGAGAAGTGGAGCGCGCGGAAGTGGATTAGCCGGATCATGATTTCCTGGGGAATCATGGCTGCCCTGACCGCGTTGGTGAAGACACCCACCCAATTTTACAGCATCCGCTTCCTGCTCGGCCTGGCCGAGGCGGGGTTCTTCCCCGGCGTGATCGTCTACCTGACCCACTGGTTCCCCAGCCGAGACCGGGCCCGCGCCTTGGCCTATTTCTTCGTGGCCACGCCGATCGCCCAGATCGTGAGCCCGAAGCTCTCGAATCTGCTGCTCAAAATCGGCGTCGACGGGAACCCGATGCTCCTGGGCCTGAAGGGGTGGCAGTGGGTCTACATCGCCTGGGGAATCCCGGCGGTCGTCCTGGGGATCATGGTCCTCTTGCTGTTGACCGACCGCCCCGGTCAGGCCAACTGGCTCGAAGCCGACGAGCGCGAGGCCCTGGAGAACGAATTGAAGCGGGAGAAGGCCCAGCATCACGCCAGCCGGCACATGAAGCTCACCGAGGCGCTCCGACACCCCAAGGTCCTCTTGCTGGCGGCCGCCTATTTCTTCATCGTGACGGGCAACTACGGGGTCGAGTTCTTCCTGCCCAAGATCCTCGAGCGGTGGTACTCGTTGAAACTCGACGCCCTGACCTGGCTGGTGATCCTGCCGCCGATCGGCTCATTGATCGGCCAGATCCTCGTCGGCTGGAATTCCGACCGGACCAAGGAGCGCAGGCTCCACGCGGTGATCCCGATCTACCTGGGGGCGCTCGCCCTCGCGTTGACCCCCTGGAGCAAGGGGCAACTCTGGCTGACGATCGCCCTGTTCATCGGCGCCATGACCGGCCTGAAAGCCTACTTGCCGGCCTTCTGGTCGCTGCCCAGCCTCTTTCTGACCGAGGCGGCCGCCGCCGGCTGCATCGGCCTGATCAACTCGGTCGGCAACCTCGGCGGATTCGTCGGCCCTTATGTCCTCGGGTACGTCGAAAAGCTGACCGGATCGTTTCAAGGAGGGATCTACTTCCTCTGCGCTTCGATGACCGTCTCGGCGACCATCATTCTCTTGCTCGGCCTCGGCCGCCGCGACATCCAGAAGCCCGGCACCCCCGTGTTCGACCCTCTTGAGGAAGCCTTGGCCGAGCCGGTCTGAGGAAAGAGAGAGTGGAGAATGTCCTCGCTCGCCTTTTGATCTTGCTTCATTGCCGATGGTCGGTGTCGAGCGAGGCGACCACTTCGGGCCTAACCCGATAGAGGGCGAAGGTTCGGTCGTCAACGCGCGAGGCGCGGGAGCGAAGTCGAGGCCCTTCGAGCACGGTCTCGACCCGGCCCAGGCGTCGGAGGGCGGGCAGGTCACGGTCGCGGCCAAGAACCGCGAAGGGCTCGAGCCCCGGCGCGGGGAGGCGAGCAGCGAGGGCCTTGACCCCATTCCGCCAGCAGGCGGGACGGTCGAAGTAGTAGAGGCGAACCGCCAGGTCGTGCGGCACGGGGCCGAACGGCGTGGGGTAAGGGTCACGGTCCCAATCGTCGTAGAGCAGAACCAAGGGCTCGTCAACGCGCAAGGCCTGGCCGGCCGCCTCGTAGAAGGCCCACTCCACCCCCCGTTCGTCGAGCCAAGGGGCGAGCCAGGCAAACCCGAAAGCGCAGGCCAGACCCAGGCCCACGAAAGAGGCCCGCGCAGCCAGGCGGACTTGCTCCGGAGCCCAACCGCGAGCCCGGAGCCGGCTCCCCAGCCGCGCCAGACTCAGGGCCGTCCAGACCGACCAAGGGGGCAGGGCGTAGATCGCGTAGTGCCCGTTCTTGACCGTCGCCATCGAGAGCAGAACCACCGGCGCGACCGCCCAGGCCCAGAGCAGCCGGTCGGTCCCGCCAGGCGGGTCGACGGCTCGACCCAACGACCGCCAGGCCCCAACCAAGGCCAGCGGCGTCCAGGGCAAGGCCTGGCCGAGTAGAGCGGGACCATACTGCCACCAAGGGCTCCCCCCCGCGAAATGCTCGGGCCGCGCGGCCAGGCGGTCGGCGACGTGCAAGGTCCAGAGCCCCAGAACCATCGGATATCGCCCCATCACCAGAATCGGCCAGGTCAACGCCAAGGCCCCCGCCAGCCCCCAGCCCTTGAGGCACCAGAGCTTGCGGAGCGTCGCCCGATCCCGCTCCCAGACCAGGACCAGGACCACCACCGCCGCCACCAGCACCGCGCCAAACCCAATTCCCTTGGCCAGGGCGGTCAGCCCCAGCCCCGTGAAGAAGGCCCAGCGCCAGGGCCGCGGACCGTCCACTTCGTCGCGCAACCGGTCGAACGCCACGACCGTCCAGGTGACCAGGCAGGCCAACAGCATATCCGCCTCGGCCAGCCGGCCCCGCATCATCGTCCAGAGGGTGGTTGCCTGGACCAACCCGGTAAGAAGGCCCACTGAAGCGCCAAAGCGACCGGCCGCCAGGGTCGCCACCCCCACGGTCAGCAGCGCCCCGGCAACGGCCGAGGGAGCCCGGGCCACCACCTCGTCGACCTCCCCGGTGACCCGACCCAGCAACGCCACCAGCCAGACCGCCAGCGGCGGCTTCTCGAGCCAAGGGCGATCGCCGATCGTGGGGACCAACCCGCTCCCGCTGGCGATCATCTCGCGCGCCGCCTGGGCCACGAACGCCTCGTGGTAGGTCAGGTGCTTGGCACTCCCCAGTCCCAGCCCCAACGTCAAGGCCGCCATCCCCGCGATCAACGCCAGCCGCGCGGCCCCCAGACGTGTCTCGGGCATCCTTCTGATCCTCCTTGACCCGTTCCGCTTCCGCCCGCCCGGATCCTAATCCAAAGCCCCGAAAAAGACGACGCGAAACACCCCCGCTCATTCCCGGCCGCAAAAAACGTAAGCCGCGTATACGCGATCAAGCTACGCTTTTTACGCAACGACTCTCGGCTTCTCCCGGAAATACCCGGACCATTCCCGCGAAGAAGAGGCCGACGAGACAAGCCGGCGACGCGTCCGACGTTCGCAAGAGAGATCGCCCGAACAGTTTGCCCAGGCACCAAAATCGGGGCCTTTTCAGAGCGATTTCCCTCAGATCGCGCATGCCAATCTGCCGAAAACGTTAGAGCCGACAAACTCCATTCGCGACGCACATCCCCGTTTGTTTCGCCATCTTGAACCCAAAACTATCGATTCTCGACGTTCCCCCACTTTCCACACCGGGCGGGGGAAAACCTGTTGATAACGTGTTGCCCGGCGGTTGACTGATGAGGAGTTATCCACGCCCCTGACAACCAAGGATCGACGGCCAACTCCGCCGTGGCGGGACATGCCGGCTGGCTCGACATCGTTGCCAACATGTTTCCCCCTGGTGAACAAGGGCAATTGTTTTCGGTTAAGTTGTTTGGTATCATGGCTTTGTTCTTGAGATCCCGAAGTTATGCACGGCCCTGGCTTCGCCCTTCTATTAAGGCGAAGGTGTAGTTCTCTCTTCTTCCTCTAAGAGAAGAGAGGCCGGAGCAAAAAAGTGACGCCCCTGCTCAACGAAGAGGCAGGGCGTAGGCAAGGGCCGGAACGGCCGGGGACTGGACGTTCAAACGATTTCAGGCGGGGAATGCGCATGAAGGCTTTGTGCAGTCGCGACGGATTGCTCTCCGCGTTCGGAATGGTGAGCGGCGTGGCTCCCGCACGTAGTCCCAAGCCGATCCTTCAGAACATCAAGCTGATCGCCGATTCCGACGAGGGATCCGTCTTGATGGCGACCGACCTGGAGGTGGGAATCCGCCACCGAGTGCTCGGGATGAAGGTTGAGCAGCCGGGCTCGGCGATCCTGCCCACCCAGCGGATGACGTCGATCTTGCGGACCAGCGACGATCAAGAGCTGTGGATCGAGGGGGAAGAGGACCACTTGATCGTCCGAGGGCGACGTTCGGAGTTCAAGCTGCCGAGCGAGGACCCGAGTGGCTACCCCGAAGTGCCCGACTTCGCGGCCACCAGCTACCATGTGGTGGCTGCGGCCGACCTGAGGAAGCTGATCCGTCGCACGATCTTCGCGACCGACGTCGAGAGCACCCGGTACGCGCTCGGCGGGGTCTTGGTCGAGTTGACCGCCGAATCGATCACGATGGTCGGAACCGACGGCCGTCGCCTGGCGCGAATGATGGCCGCGGCCGAGGCCGAGAATGATGCTCCCACGCCCACCGGCAACCCGGTCATCCCGGTCAAGGCTCTCAAGCTGATCGAACGCAACCTCGACGACGACGATCCCCCGGTCCACATCGCCATCCAGGCGGGGAGTGCGGTACTGGTCCGAACCGAGCGGGCCGTCATCTACAGCCGCCTGGTCGAAGGACGCTTCCCCCGCTACCAGGACGTCTTCCCGAGCAACGCCGAGGTCAAGATCCGCTTCCCCGAAATCGGCGAGCTCCGCCAGGCGGTCGAGCAGGCCTCGATCGTCACGAGCGACGAGAGCCGGGGAGTCGACTTCCAGTTCGCTGCCGGCATGCTCAAACTCACCAGCCAGGCGGCCGACGTGGGGAGCTCGCACGTCGACCTGCCGATCGATTATGATGGCAAGGCGGTCGAGATCACCTTCGACCCCCGTTACCTGACCGACGCTTTGAAGACGCTCGACGACTCCACCGCGCTTACGGTGGAGCTGATCGACTCCAAGAATGCCGCCGTCTTCAAGACCGACGATCGCTACGCCTACGTGGTGATGCCTTTGACCCGCGACCGATAACGTGAATCAGCCTTTTGATGGCAACCAGTAACCCAAAGACCCGGTCGGCGTCCCGACAACCTCCGTTGCGGTGGCGTTCGGTTCCGTCTATAATGAAAAGACGTTCACATTGATCGCGTGAATGACGCCGGCCCGTGGGCCGGATTGGCCCGTTTGGCCTTCGGGGTCGGGGCGAGTTTGGAAACCAGGAACGCATGTCGAGTCCGAAGTTTCGCGGACCGAAATCGGTGTCGGACATCCTGGGCGAGCTCTTCGCTACACGGGGTTATGGTCGACTCCGTGCGCAGACGGAACTCGAGGAAGCATGGAATGCGGCGGTCGGCGAGCCCGGCTGCCGTCAGACCCGTGTTGGTGAAGTGCGCCGCGGGGTTTTGAACGTGACTGTGGCTCATTCGACGCTGCTGGAGGAATTGGCGGCGTATCAGAAACCGCAGCTGCTGGCTGCCTTGCGACAGAATGCCCCTGGGACCACGGTCCACGACATCCGATTTCGAGTCGGCCCGATCGACGCTCCTGCGGCGGCCCCGAAGAAAACGCGGCCGCCCCGCCCCACGGCCAGTGATGAGCCAAGCTGAGCGTGTTGGAGTCGGAGCCGACGGGGTTGGGCCTCCTCTCGAAGCGGAATGCCGGCCGAGTGGGGGCGGGTGACTGTTTCTGGAAGCGCCCTCTAGGTTCCTCGCGTTGGCGATCGATTCGAGGGCGATGGTAAGTGCTGGCGGAGGTTCCGTCTCCCAATCATGGACTACCGAGGTGAACCCGCGATGGACCTGAGCAAGCCTGACGCAACCGAAACCGAGAAGACGGAATCGCTGGAGCATCCCTCGGCCAACGGCAGTGGTAACGGCAACGGTGTGGCGGCAGACTACACCGAGGCGAACATCCGGGTCCTCGAAGGGATCGAGGCGATCCGCAAGCGCCCCGGCATGTATATTGGCGACACGACTCCTCGCGGTCTGCACCACCTGGTTTACGAGGTTGTGGACAACGCGATCGACGAGGCGATGGCGGGCTACTGCCGGAACATTCACGTGACGGTCCACGTCGATGGTTCGGCCTCGGTGGTCGACGACGGCCGAGGGATCCCGGTCGGGCCGCACCACCAGTTCACCGAGCTGAGCACGTTGGAAGTGGTTCTGACCAAGCCGCACGCCGGCGGCAAGTTCGACCACGACACCTATAAGGTCTCGGGCGGGCTCCACGGGGTCGGTGTGACGGTCGTCAATGCGCTGTCGGAGTGGTTGGAGGTCGAAGTCTCTCGCGACGGCCAGGTCTGGCGGCAAGAGTATAAGCAGGGCGAATCGCAAGGGTCGGTGCGCGTCATCGGGACGACCAAGGTGAGCGGCACCCGGGTTCGGTTCTTGCCCGACGTTGAGATCTTCGAGAAGATCGAGTTCGACTACGACATTCTGGAAAAGCGGCTTCGCGAGCTCTCCTTCCTCAACCGAGGGATCGCGATCCGCCTGACCGACGAGCGAAGCGACGAGCCGAAGGACGAGAAGTTCTTCTCGGCGGGGGGCCTGAGTGAATTTGTCGCCTACCTGAACCGGTCCCAGACTGCGCTCCATCCGCCGGCCTTGCTTTTGGGCAAAGACGAGGACCGGATGGTTGAAGTGGAAGTCGCTTTGCAGTACAACGACTCGTTCAGTGAGTTGGTCGTCTCGTACTGCAACAACATCAACACGGTCGAGGGGGGCACCCACCTGACGGGGTTCCGCGCCGCGTTGACCCGAACCTTGAACAACTACACCAAGAGCATTACGACCGCCAAGAACAAAGACCTGGCGATCACCGGTGAAGACTTCAAGGAAGGGCTGACGGCGATCATCAGCGTCCGCGTACCCGACCCGCAGTTTGAGGGGCAGACCAAGACGAAGCTCGGCAACGGCGAGGTCGAAGGGATCGTCGCCAAGGTCGTCAACGAGAAGCTCGCCGATTATCTGGAGCAAAACCCGGCCGCGGCCAAGAAGGTCGTCCAGAAAGCACAGCTTGCGGCCGAAGCCCGCGAGGCGACGCGCAAAGCGCGGGAGCTGGTGCGGAACCGCAAGGGGGTCCTCTCCGGTGGCGGCCTGCCCGGTAAATTGATGGACTGCACCACCCGCGACCAGGATTCCAGCGAGCTGTTCCTCGTCGAAGGTGATTCGGCCGGTGGCACGGCCGAAGGGGGCCGCGACCGACTTTACCAGGCGATCCTCCCTTTGCGTGGTAAGATCCTCAATGTGGAACGCGCCCGGCTCGACCGCGTCCTGGGCAACGAGGAGGTCCGGAATATCATTACCGCCGTCGGCAACGGCATTGGTGAAGAGGAAGACCCCGCCAAGAGGCGCTACGGCAAGGTCGTCATGATGAGTGACGCCGACGTCGACGGTTCGCACATCCGTACCCTCTTGATGACCTTCTTCTATCGCCAGATGCCCCGACTGGTCGCCGAAGGACATTTGTACGTCGCTCAGCCGCCGCTCTACATGATCTCGAACAGGAAAGAACGGCGCTACGTCCAGACCGAGCCGGAAATGCAGGCCATGTTGGTGGAGTCAGGGCTGGCAGACGCCCGGCTTCAGCCGTATGGTGTTGACGACGAAAGTCTCTGGATCGTCGGCGACCGGCTCCGTAGCCTTCTGGATCTGGTCAATGCGATCGGCGGGGGGCTGAAAGTGTTCGGCCGCCGCAACCGTCCGTTGCGTGACTTTCTGGCCCAGGCTCATGCGGAGACCGGTCTGCTGCCGCAATACCTGGCCGTCTCGCGAGGCGTCGAGATCCCGCTCTATACCAGCAGTGACCTCGACGCGTACCATCAGGAGCATCCAGTCCCGGCTGCTGAACCTGGTGTTGACGCGGAGGTGGGGGCTGAGGACGCGACGACCACCGAGGCTTCCGCCGTCGACGACGCGAGCGTGATCGAGCTTCACGAGGTGATTTCGCTGAACAAACACCTCAGCCGGCTCCGTGATGAGTTTGGGTTACGGGTGAACACTTTGCTGCCGGTCGAGGTAACGGGCGACGATCCGCCTCCTCGATTCATCGTGCATCGCGAAGGGGACTTGCACCCGTTGGCCGACCTTCGCGCTTTGGTGCCGACGATTCGCCATCTGGGCGAGCGTGGGATCAAGATCACCCGGTTCAAGGGGCTGGGGGAGATGGACGCCGACCAGCTCTGG
This sequence comes from Singulisphaera acidiphila DSM 18658, assembly GCF_000242455.2. Classification (GTDB taxonomy): domain Bacteria; phylum Planctomycetota; class Planctomycetia; order Isosphaerales; family Isosphaeraceae; genus Singulisphaera; species Singulisphaera acidiphila. Next base: position 147,733 of record NC_019892.1, on the reverse strand, counting down.
GAGACCACGATGGACCCGACGCGCCGGACCCTCTTGCAAGTCCAACTCGAGGATGCGGTGGCCGCCAACGACCTGTTCACAACCTTGATGGGGGACGACGTCGAGCCACGTCGTCAGTTCATCGAAAAACACGCGTTGGAGGTCAAGAACCTCGACGTCTGATCGCTCGGGCGGGCGGGCCGCCTTCGATCATGCGATTCGATCCCTTTTTTTGTTCCGCGGTGGTATCCCGCTCGCTTACCGTCATCCTGTTTTGGATTTGGTGGCGTTTGGATTGGTTGGTATAGGGCAGGAGAAAAGGCCTTCAACTTCGCTTGGGAATGAGGATTTTGGGACGGTCTTCCACACCGAATCTCGTCATTCTTCTTGAACGAAGTGAGTGAAGCTCGCCCGGCGAATGCGGACAGAGAGCGGACGATCCCATTCCCTCCTCATTTTTTTTGAGGAATGGCGGTCGGCGTAACGCGTCATCAGAGACTCGGCGAGTGACGAGCGACGGCCTCGAGCCTTCGGGCTTTGGGGTTGGGCTGACCCCGAAGGGGGCGGTTCTCGGTCGCGATTGCGGAGCGCTAGTGGAGGGGCCGGCCGATGCTCCGAAGCCTGTCAAAGGGCGAAGGGGCAAGGGCGGGACCGAGGTTCGTCGTAGGTTTTGGGCCTTCAGGGCAAGGTTGAGAATCATTCTCGGGAACCGGATCGTAGGGGCGAGCCTTGGCGGCGACCGTAACGGTCGTGCCTGAACCCATTTAAAGGGGAAAGAGCCGGATCGCCCCGGACGTCGGATCGGCCCGTCCGAGTTGGGAAGGGATGATGGGGATCGCCCAGAAAGTTTCGCGGGTGTTCAGCGACGCGGTTCGCTCGCGCGGCCAGTCGTACTTCGCCAAGGGACGGGTGGCGCTGACGTCGTCGACTCCCGGCGAGGTCATTGCTCGGGTGCGCGGCACCGCCAAGTACCGGGTCCGGCTGCGGATCCGGGGGATCAAGCTCCATATTGCCTGTTCGTGCCCTTATTTTGGGCCGTTCGGCGAGCCTTGCAAGCATATTTGGGCGACGATCCTGATGACCGATGCGCGGGGCTTGCTCCCGGCTGCGCCGGTCCGCCCGCTGAAACTGGTCAGCGACATGCCCCGCCGCCCTACTTCGCCCGAAGGAGGAGGGCCGCCGCCGGGGCATCGCGCCGTGCCTGGGCCGGGCTATGGACCCGGCCCAGGATCCAGCTACGGCCCCAATCCCGGATCAGGTTATGGACCCAATTCCGGGGCCAACCGCAGTCCTGGACCTGGAGTCGGCCCAAGCCCCAACCGTGGCCCTGGCCCCGGGGCCAGCAGCCGCAGCCCTGGCGCCGGTCGCGGCCCGGGATCAGGGCCGCCGGGTCGTGGGCCGGGAGCGGGACCACCGGGTCGCGGGCCAGGGCCGGGGTACGGCCCCGGGGCAGGTCGCGGGACTGGGCCAGGGCGCGCTCCGGGGCTCAATCACGGGCCGGGACCAGGGGGCCCTGGGCCAGGGCCGGAAGGTCAGCAGCGCCCGGGGGGTCGATATCGCAAGGAACGGCCCGTGCGTGGCGGTGTGCCGCAGCCATGGAGTGCGGGCAAGGAAGCGGGGAGCACCGCGCGGGCCAAGCCGGTGAACCGCAATTCCAAGCGGCTCTTGGTCTATGTGCTCGACGTCTCCTCTACCCTCAACCAGAACCAGGTCGTCATCGACCTGGCCCGCCGCCAGCGCCGGCCCGCTGGCGACTGGGGCCCTTTGAAGCCTTGGTGGCACGCACCAGGGAGCCCGCACGCCAAGTACGAGCCTGAGGATCGAGACCTCCTGGCGCTCTTGGAGGAGACGCAGGCGGCGGCCGTGGCCAACGGGGCGACGATGGGGGACCCGATGATGGGCACCCGGCGCTATGTGCTCCGGAGCAACCAGGCCCTGATCGTCGAGAAACTGGCCAAGAGCGGGCGGCTCCGGCTCCGCCGAACCGAGGGTGAAGATGACCCGCCCACGATGCGCTGGGACGACGGCCCTGCCTGGCGGTTCTCGCTCGATATTCGCCCCGAACTCGGTGGCAAGCGCTGGTCGTGGCGCGGTTCGCTTCGCCGAGGGGACGGCCGGACCGACCGGATGGACCTGGCCGAACCGTTGGTGCTGGTGCCCGGCCTGGTGATCCAAGGGGTCGGCCGTGCCTCGCGGTTCGACGACGTCGGCGTCATGCCCTGGATCGTCCGGCTTCGCCACGAGAAGGAAATCGTCTTCGCTGAGCCGCAGCAGGATATCATGATCGGGCGAATCCTGGCCGAGGCCCGCGTCAGTCCGGCCGAACTGGTCGAGACGATCCAGTTCGAGGAGATCGACACCCCGCCGCGTCCTTGCCTGACCTTGCGGACCCCCCGACAGAACTGGGGACCGGGGTCCGACCGGCTCCTGGCCGAACTCGAGTTCGACTACAACGGTGCGCTGATCCCGGCCGGCCGAACGACCCCCCTGGCGGTCTCGACCGAACTGGGCCTGATCATCCGCCGCAACCCGCAGGTCGAAGCGCAGGCCGACATCCTCCTGTTCGAGCTCGGATTCCGCGAGTCGAAAGACCCGCGAGTCGAGCCCGGGACGATGGAACTCCCCCCCAAACGGATGGGGCAGGTCACTCGCGACCTGGTGCAAGTCGGCTGGCGGGTCGAGGCCGAAGGCAAGCTGATTCGTCCGGCGGGCGAGTTCAAGCTGGCCGTGACCACCGGCATCGACTGGTTCGAACTCGGCGGTCAGGTTGACTACGGCGACCAGAGCCTGAGCCTTCCCGAACTCCTGGCGGCCGTCCGCCGGGGCGACAGCATGGTTACCCTGGGCGACGGCTCGATGGGCATGCTCCCCGAGGAGTGGCTCAAGAAGTACGGGATGCTGGTGGACCTGGGGACCTCCGAGGACGGCCACCTCCGGTTCGGCAACGCCCAGGCTGGCCTGCTCGATGCCCTTCTCGCCGCGCAGCCCGAGATTCGGGTCGATTCCGCGTTCGAGAAGGTCCGCAAGTCGCTCCACAAATTCGAAGGGGTCCAGCCGGTCGACGCCCCGGCCGGGTTCCACGGCGAGCTCCGCCCCTATCAGCGCGAGGGCCTGGGCTGGCTCGACTATCTCCAGAAATTCGACTTCGGCGGCATCCTGGCCGACGACATGGGCCTGGGCAAGACGATCCAGGTCCTCGCCCTGCTCCAGAAGCGGCGGGCCCGCCGGCTTGCGAAAGGGCCGTCGCTGGCCGTCGTCCCGCGCTCCCTGGTCTTCAACTGGATCCAGGAAGCCACGAAGTTCACGCCGAGGCTGAAAGTCCTCGACTATACCGGTCCCGCCCGCCACGCGTTGCGGGAGTCGTTCTCCAGCCACGACCTGGTGATCACCACCTACGGCACGTTGCGGACCGACATTGCCGAACTGTCCCAGCTCGACTTCGACTACGTGATTCTCGACGAGGCGCAGGCGATCAAGAACGCCGACAGTCAGGCGGCCAAGGCCGCGCGGCTCTTGCGCGGACGACACCGGCTGGCCATGAGCGGTACCCCCATCGAGAACCACCTGGGCGAGCTCTGGTCGATCGTCGAGTTCCTCAACCCTGGCATGCTCGGCGCCAGCTCGGTCTTCAAAAAGCACACCGGCAGCGGCGGCAACCTCGATGACAGCGACCGTTCGTTGCTCGCCAAGTCGCTGCGCCCGTTCATCCTCCGCCGGACCAAGGCCGAGGTCGTCAAGGACCTGCCCGAGAAGACCGAGCAGACCTTGCACTGCGACATGGAGCCGGCTCAGCGCAAGCTCTACGAAGAGCTGAAAGCCCACTACCGGCTGGCGCTCTTGCGCAAGGAGACGTCCGAGCTGAACCGGTCGAAGATCGAGGTTCTCGAGGCGCTCTTGCGGCTCCGCCAGGCCTCGTGCCATCCTGGCCTGATCGACCCGACCCGGACCGCTGAGCCCAGCGCCAAGCTCGACATGCTCCTGCCCCAGCTCAGCGAGGTCGTGGAGGAAGGGCACAAGACCCTGGTCTTTTCCCAGTTCACGAGCTTCCTGGCGATCGTCAAGGATCGGCTCGACAAGGAAGGACTCCGCTACGAGTATCTCGACGGCCGGACCCGCAACCGGGCGGATCGAGTCGAGCGGTTTCAGAATGACCCGGACTGCCCGATCTTCCTGATCAGCCTGAAAGCGGGCGGCCTTGGCCTGAACCTGACCGCCGCCGAGTACGTGTATCTGCTCGACCCCTGGTGGAACCCGGCTGTCGAAGCGCAGGCGATCGACCGCTCCCACCGGATCGGCCAGACCCAGCGTGTGTTCGCCTACCGCCTGGTCTGCCGTGACACGGTCGAGGAGAAGATCCTCGAACTCCAGCAAAAGAAACGCGACCTGGCCGACGCGATCCTCAACGCCGACAAGAGCCTGATCCAGACCCTCAGCCGTGAGGACCTGGAGTTCCTTTTGACCTGAGCAAGGGTAGGGCCCCCACCGCATCGTCGCCTTGCTCGCTCCGGCGCTTGCTGGGTACGATTGATGGAGTTTGTCGGGCTCCTCGGAGGGGCAAGTCAATGCCCGATCACGTTCCCGTCATCAACCCACCTCGTCCCTTGGTCGAGGGGGAACGACTCGACCAGCCGAGCTTTCACGCCCGTTACGAGGCGATGCCGTCTGGTACTCGGGCCGAACTGATCGGCGGAGTTGTTTTCATGCCGAGTCCTGTCGGTCGCGCGCACGGCCATGCACACATCGCCGCGGCTGTCTGGCTCAGTTACTACGCGGAGAACACCCCCGGCGTCGAGGTCTTGGATAACGTGACGGTGATCCTCGGTTCGAAGAGCGAACCGCAGCCGGACGTTCTCCTTCGGATTCTGCCGGAGTGCGGTGGCCAAACCCGGACTGAGCGTGGATTCGTCCGCGGCGCTCCGGAACTCGTCGTCGAAATTGCCAAGGCGACCCGTTACGTCGACCTGGGGCCGAAACTGGCCGACTACGAACAGGCCGGCGTCCTCGAATATGTCGTGCGTGCCCTGGACCCGGACGAAGTTCTCTGGTTCCGCCAGGAGAAAGGTTCGTTGGTCACGATGCCCGCCGACGCAGACGGCCTGCACCGGTCGACCATTTTCCCTGGTCTCTGGCTCGACCCACAAGCCCTCCTGAACGGCGATACCAAACGGCTTCGGGCGTTGCTCGATCAGGGCCTGGCTACCGTCGAGCACACCACCCTTGTCGCTCGCCTTGCCGCCTTCGACGCGACGTAAATCAGAGAGACCTGTTCGACGGGAGCACATGGCTCGTTAGTTTAAACGATCAGCAAGTGTGGCGTTGCACGTCTCTCAAGGACTTTCCAAGCCAGGCTGACAACCCTCTCCGTGTGGTCCTTCGATTCATCGAGTGCAACCGTCGGCGCACCACCTTGACATGCAACTGAATAGTTGCATAATGAGGCGATGGGCGACGACTTCGACAAGGTGTTCAAGGCGCTGGCCGACCCTGGCAGGCGGCTGTTGCTCGACCGGCTGCACGCGGAGAACGGGCAGACCCTGGGGCAACTCTGCGCGCATCTGGACATGACCCGGCAGGCGGTGACGAAACACCTGAAGGTGCTTGAGGAGGCGTCGCTCGTCGTCCCGGTCTGGCGGGGTCGGGAGAAGCTGCACTATCTGAACCCGGTGCCGATCCAGGAGATTGCTGAGCGGTGGGTAGGTAAGTACGAGAAGGGCCGGCTCCGCCTCCTCGCCGACCTCAAGAAGCAACTGGAAGGAGATGCTGATGGTTGAATCGCGTTTCGTGTACGTGACCTACATCAGGACGACTCCGGAAAAGCTGTGGCAAGCGCTGATCGACCCCGAGTTCACCCGCCGGTACTGGGCGGAGACCTGGCAGGACTGCGCATGGCAAGTGGGGGCGACTTGGAAATTGATGATCCCGGACGGCCGCGTCGGGGACAGCGGCGAGGTCATCGAGCTGGTGCCGCACCGGCGGCTCGTTCTCTCGTGGCGGAACGAGTTCAAGGCTGAGCTCCGAGACGAGGTTCCGACGCGGCTGACCTACGAGTTGGAGCCGCAGGGGGACTCCGTCAAGCTGACCTTGATCCACGAGAGCGAGATGCCGGGGTCGAAGCTGATCGAGGCTGTGTCGGGCGGGTGGCCGCTCATCCTGGCCAGCCTGAAGAGCCTGCTCGAAACGGGTGAATCGCTTGACGCAACCCGTCGCTGGCCGGAAGGGGTCTGACGCGACGGGGCGTGGAAGCCGCCCAAGAGCCGGGGGCGGGGCGATCTCCGCGAAGCCGCCCGCCCCGGTGTATCAAACCGACACGGTCTGGAGGATCTCGTCCAGCCGGTCGTAGCCTGCCGACATCCCGTGCTCCATCCCGGATGCGACCGCCCCGTCACGGGCCTCCTACCTCGGTGTTGAGCTTGGGCATGATCAGTATTGTTCGATCTGCAACGCGCTCAACAAGGGAGGCCGACCGCTGATGGGGCGGTCGGCGAGGCCGTCGGTCCCCTTGGCGTTGTACCGGGCGACCCAATCCTGGACCGCGCGACGGGACACCCCCAAGGCTTCAGCGATTTCGGGTGCTGTGCGACCGCGAAGCGCGAGAATCACGGCGCGGAACCGAAGGAAGCAACGCTTGTGTGGCTGTCGCTCGGCAAGAGACTGGAGTTCGTCGAGACTGAGATGGTCGGCGACATGCATGGCGAATTCCTCAAGGTTTTCACCATTTTCGCATGCACGTACCAAAAGCGCAATGGCGCGCAAATATTATTTAGTGTCCGTATCAGTTGGGAGGCATTGGATAATCCGTTAAGATAGGTGTTCAGCTGAAAAATATTAAATGCATTCGACATATTTTATATATTGCACGCTTTAGGTGTCTGGCCACTGACATCCTCGTCATCGTTCTGGCGGCCCTTGAATACCCACCCGATCGACTCGACGGTTTCAAAGCCGAGCAACGCGAGGTCGTCCTTCGGGTGGTCCAGTTTCCTCGGGGCGAACAACAGATGGGGCTTGGACGCCGTCAACTTTGGAATTCCTGGTGGCCATCGAACGAGATTGGTCGTGCGCCGTTGGCTGAGAACGCCTGAGGACGCCGGCAAAAACGGACGAATCCAAAAGGCCAAGACACACCTCGCATCCAGAGCCATTGCGAGGTTCCTCGGCTTACTGTAGCCTTGAGTCTCACCCCGGCTGCTAGGGTTCTGGCGGGAGTGCCCGGCCGGGCGTAGCGTGTGGCATACTCCGACGATGAACGGCCGCACGCAAGCAAAACCCCGTCAGCCAGGGCGGATGGTCAAATGTCCGGCCGGCCCTGGTGCCACTCGGTTCAGGGGCCACCATGCGACTCCCCCGGCTCACAACGCAGCGGCTGATGGCACTTGTGTTCATCGTGGGCACCACCATCGGTGGGATAATCGAAATCGACCGTGCCATGGCAAGACGGCCTGCCTACCTCGACAGGGCTCAATACGCCCAAGAGGAGATGGAGACCAATCGCTCGCTGGCAACGCGTTCCGTCGCACGGGCTGTGGCGATCAGGCACTGGGTCACGGGAGGATTGCGGGGTGACCCGCCCGGCCTGCTGGGTTGGCGCGAGCATGAGTCGGGCGCCCAAACGTTTACCAAAAACGCTGACGCATTTCGTCGTGAGCCCGAGCGTGCGTTGTCGTTCGCAAGTCGGCTTGAACAATCCGGTGAGCATTACCACAAGCTCTCGGCGGCCCAAGCCCGGATGAAGCAGAGGTTCGAGCGCAACGCATCTTTCCCGTGGGTCTTCTTCTCGCCCAACCCGGGTCCGCTGCGGCCAGGCTGGATGGCTTGCGAGGAGGAGATGCGACTCATGGCACCCGCCCAAAGGGCAGCGCCGCCGAAGTGAACATCAACGATATCTTATTTGCATTCCCGGTTTATCGGGCAAGCAACCCCTATTTTCGGAGGGGCTCAAGTGGCCAGGCACCTCAGTTGGTAGGCCTGAGAGAATCTGTGAGGATAAGTGCTCAGTCGCTGACATCAGATGCATTCACCAGGTTTTCCATTTTACCCACTTTAGGTGCCTTGCCACTGACCTCCCTGTCTCCGTGGACATTGCCGGGGCCGATCACGTCACGAAGCCACATTTACCACTTGCGTGGGCGACGGTGACGTCCATCATCATGACGCCCGTTACTCCAGATCCACCGATTCTCGGACGAGAGTATACATTGTTGCCAAATAATTATATTGATATCGATACTCCAGAGTGGTGGATGTCAAGAAAGATCGACGATTGTTTTGTTAAAGGCTTTATAATCGCCAATATCAAGAATTATACTGCACATTTTAATATTACTGGAACATAAAATTATGTCTTGACGAATTTGTATATGACGCCTGGTCCGGAAGAACCTGCTCCACCAAAAACAACCAAGATGAAGACGATCACCATCGCCAAGGCCGACGACTATCTCGACGAGTACGGCTTACATGTCCTCGTCTCCAACCCCGGCTCAATAGTTGCGAGACTCCAGGTATACACCGGGGAGGATCCCTGCGGTATAGACATGGCCGGTTTGGTGCAGCAGAAGTTGACGAATCAAGTCGTCAATGGGGAACAGCTTAAGGACAAGGATTGGCACCCCAATGCTCCTGGGAGTACGTTGAATCTCGTTGACGCGGTAATTTACGATGAGGTAGGGTCGATGGCTGATGCAGATGCTTTCGCCGCTCTCCCGGAGGAAAACGTCTTCTTCTCCGCAACCCAAGCGTTTCGGATTCTCTATTCCACTCCTTGTGGTGAGACCTTGGAAATGCCTCTTGGTGAGTGGACGATCATGAAGAGGAAGAAAAGCGCTACACAATGGCAGTGCGAATAACACAGGAGCCTGAGCATGAAGAGAAACAAGATTCTCGTCATCGGGGCACTCGGAATGCTCCTGACATGCGGTTACTTGGTGGCTTCCGCTCCGAGCAAAAGCACGATAAAGAAACGCAAACTCACGCCGCAAGTCCCAGTCCTTATGCCTCGAGAAGCACTCATTCCCACCCCGGAGCAAGTCGCCAAATTCCAAGGGGACAACAATGACCCGGCTCGTCTCTATACCATCGAGCCAGCCCCAATCCGAGCGGAAGTTAAGGCACGTACGCCGCAAGAGGACAAGCTCTTCGAGCAGGCTACGGCCATTATGCTCCGCGAGCGTCCTGTGCCTCCCGATCGCGTCCAATTCTTCAAATGGGTGGATGAGGGCGACTTTCGCTTTAAGACCTGCGGATGGTCGGCCTTTGTCTACAACGTTACCCCCATTCCTGGAGGCTGGGGGATTAGGCTGAAGGTCTGGCCCAAGGTCACCGCTGATGCCCAGATCGCCAATTCCTACTATGAGGAATATACCTGGGCTGATGGAGTCCTCACCTATGTGAAAGGCTACGGCAACCCGAAAACTCCTGGGAAAATGGTCCACTGGTAAAGAAGGTTGCTGCATTTCCAGGACCGAGGAGAGCGGCTAGGGGTGACCCTTGGCCGCTTTTCTATTTCCCGGCTGGCCTTACAATGAGATTCCCCAGCGGGTCGCGATCGGGCCATTGGTCTCACCAGAACCGCCAGGATGCCCAGAATCGTTCGTGCCGCCGGCCTCCTCTTTTTCCCCGCCTCAACGGCGCCGACGCGTTCGGGGGCATCCTGGGCGATTCCAGGGGTCGGTTGCTTCCGTCAATTCAGTCGGATGTCGGAATTGACGGAATAGGGGCTCAAGTGGCCAGGCACCTCAGTTGGGAAATCTTTGAGAATAATTATATATTAATTATAAGATGTCAGGCTATCAGATGCATTCGCCAGGTTTTCCGTCTTACCCACTTTAGGTGCTTGGCCGCTGACCTCCCCATGGGGTTGGCGAAGAGGCTGGAGACGGCCGGCGTGGAACGGGACGTTCGGGCGATGGAGAAAACGAGCGATCACGCGCCGACATGGGTTGCTCTGGCAAACGGCTGAGTCTCGCCTCCGCCGCGCCCACCTGTCATACTCTGGCGGCCCCATCATCCACAAGGGGCTGCCATGCCCGAACTTGTCCGGCTGCCCGAAGCCAATACCGAAGTCGGAAGTATCGTGATCCTCGGCTTGTTGGCCCGAGTTTCGATCGCTTGCATCGCGAACTATCCTTATGCTGTCGAGGGCTGGAGGGGTGCATGGGTCTGCATCGATAGCCAAGAACGGCTCTGGCTAAGGTCCAAATTTAGCAATAACTTACGTCCAAGGTACTGGTAATGAAACGAATCTCGCCTTTGCTGACGGTCGTACTGATGACTCTGTATCCACACGCCGGGTGGGCCGCGGAAACGACTGAAGAAGTCGTCAGCAGGGCTATGGGCGCGTTGAACCACGGCCGGATCGATACCTTCGTCAAGGCGATGCACCCGGATACCTTGGAGGAGATTCGTGCCTCGGTCCTTGAGATTCTCGACCTGGCCATCACAGCGGGTAAGGAGGCTCAGTTCCTGGAGGGCTTCGACGTCAAGGACGCGGAGGCGCTGAAGGCCCTCGACGCGCCTCAGATCTTCGCCGCGATATGCCGCAAGGCGACGTCGGCCCCGGAGGCGAAGAAGGCTCTGGCTACCACGCGCATCGACGTCGTCGGCCACTTCTTCGCAGGGACGGACAAGGCGTATGTCGTCTATCGATCGAAGATGAATCTGGATGGCATGAGCATCGATCGGCTGAACGCCGCAAGCCTTCTCAGGAGCGGCACGGACTGGAAAATGTCGCTGCTTGACGAACTCGCCGGGCAGATCGTTGCAATGAAGCAGGGATTCGTGGGCAAGCCCGTGCTTCCCGACATCAAGGCGGCTAAGGTCGAGCCCCTAGGTCACATCCTCGAGGGCAAGAAGACTGCGATGGTCGTCTATAGGATGGTCTTGCCGGCTGGCGAGGGATCCATGACGAAACTGGCCGTGCTGAGCGTCAACGCGAGCGACCCGGGATGGGAAGCGGTCCGGAAGGACGAGACGGAGAAGGTCACGACGCTGATCGAGAAGAGCCTGGGTATCCGTAGGGTGACGCCGGAGATGATGGCCGCCCAGAAGAAGAGGGCGGAGAGGATGTTCGAACAGCTCGAGGCCCAGCAGGCGAAGAACCTGAGGCGGAATCATGGGCAGATGCCGGAATTGGGTCGGATGAACCAACTGCCCGAAGCGCCCGAGCTTCCCGAAGGGATGATCGCCCTTCCGGACAAGTTCTTCGGCCTGAATCACGACCGCTTCCACGACATCGCCCCGAAGGGCAGTGTGCTGGTCGGGGCCCACGTCAGCTACATCATGAAGTTTGGTGGCCCGAAGATCAGCTCGGTGCGGCCGGTCTACCGAGTGGGGGGGAAGATTGTCGACGGCAAGCGGTATGGCTCGCTGCAGAGCAAGGAAGTGAAAGCCATCGCCAAGCCGGGCTACGCGGTCGGGGCCGTGAACACGCACACCGGGCTGACGGTCGACGGCTTCGAGCTGGTCTTCATGCGGATCGAGGGGGATCACCTCGACACATCCGACTCATATACCTCGCCCTGTCTGGGCGACAAAAGGGGCGGGAGCCCCCGGGATGTCTCGAGCGAAGGCAAGCTCCCCGTTGGCCTGCAGGGACGCGCGGGTAAGGAAGTCAATGCCTTGGGCCTGATCGTGAGGGAGTGAGGGCGCGGCGGAGCGGAGGATGAAGGGATCGATCGCTGGTCCGGACCACGGTTCTGTATCGCGATATTACAAGGATGGGATGGGCGTTGTCGCTTGAGAGATCGGGCGTGGGCGAGTCCCGGACAGGCTGCCCGGACGCCCATCACGTCATTGTCACCGGTATGTCCCTGAAGCTGTGAACCCTTCACAGCTCTTTCCATCGGATCTGCCGCCTCAAGGGGAGGCAAAGCCGCCAGGTTGCGGGGAGCTAAGAGAAGTTGAAAATCGATAAGTGACCCCAGGCCGCTTGATCGGGCTTGGTGATCGGCCCGACCCCCCATACTTTTGGGGGGCCAGTGTCAGCAGAGGGCATGCAAGAACGAGACTTGGCCGGCAGAAAGCCAGACGAACCAGCCGAGTGTCCAGAGCACGAGCCGCACGAGTTGTAGTCCCCGTTTGAGCGGAACCAACTGGGCGAGCAGGCCGAGAGCCAGAATCGGGCCAGACATCGCGGCAAGCGTGAGGGAAAAGGACAGGCAGCAATTCTGGCCGTGACGTGCGATTGCCCCAACGAATGGGCCGGTAATCGTCGCCAGGGCTGTGAGGATCACGGGTCTGTCGCTGACGTTGTTCCGTGAACCCGAGCTCACCGCGAGGTAGCTCAAGACCGTGAACGGAATGAGTAGGCCCCCCAGGATGAACCAGCGAGCTCGGGATGAGCCTGACGGTTTGGGTGGGCCGACTTCGGAGAAATCGGCGTCGATGGTGGCACGACTCATCGGTCGTCCTCCGCGCGACATCGTGAATGATGCTTCTCAACCATCATACCCGAGGGCAACCTGGACGTCTCCTCCAGGCCGCGTGCACTCAGGGTCGCGAGACGCTTTTATTGCTTGGGCGACGCTTTGCCCTTTCTGTTCTGCCGGCACGGAGGGCAAAGAGGGAGCTCTTGAGAAAACTGAAATTTTGAGCAATGTTATTATTTGGATTTTCCAGATTCATAGCCTGCCGCGACCGAGTTGCCTTCAAGGAGTTGTGTTAATTGAGCACTGGTGAATGGGAGAATTTGGTTGTGTGAAGTCCGTTGAGGTCCCGGGAAGATCGCCTTCCGAAAGACCTGGCGGCTCCGTATGCTGGATCCTTGACGAACCTTCGGGAAGGAACTTCATCGGAGCAGAAATGCCGAGAGGATGGTCCCCGGAATCATTGGAGCAGACCATGTCGAAACCCGACCAACCGTCGCGCCGGTCGTTTCTGAAGTCAGCCGCCGTGGCTTCGGCCGCTCCGGCCGTGGCGACGACCAAGCTCAGCCAGAACGTCTATGCGTTGAACCGGGATCAGGAACCAGCCCGGCCGGCGGGACCGAACGACCGGATCCGGATCGCCACGATCGGCATGGGCATTATCGGATTCATCGATACCGACACCGCCCTGAAGGTCCCCGGCGTCGAGCTCGTCGCCGTGTCGGACCTCTATGAAGGTCGGCGCGTTCACGCCAAAGAGGTCTACGGCGACAAGGTCGAGACTTTCCTGGACTACCGCGAGATCCTCGCCCGCAAGGACGTTGATGCGGTTCTCGTCTGCGTGCCTGACCACTGGCACGCGCAGATTTCAATCGACGCGATGAAGGCGGGCAAGGCCGTCTATTGCGAAAAGCCGATGGTCCGCATCGTCGATGAAGGGCCGCAAGTCATCGACGTCCAGAAGCAGACCGGCGCTGTCTTTCAGGTGGGGAGCCAGTACGCCAGCTCGCTCCTTTACGACAAGGTCAAGGATCTGATCAAGAAAGGGGCGATCGGCGAGATCAACACGGTCGAGGCCCGGTACAACCGCAACTCCGACACGGGCGCCTGGCAGTATTCGATCCCGACCGACGCCTCGCCCGAGACGGTGGATTGGGACCGATTCCTGGGAACGGCTCCCAAGCTGCCGTTCGACCCCGTGCGCTTCTTCCGCTGGAGGAACTACTGGGATTACGGGACCGCGGTTGCAGGCGACCTGTTCGTCCACCTCCTCACCGGCATCCATCACGCGACTGGCTCCCTGGGGCCGAATCGGATCGCCGGGATGGGGGGCCTGCGATACTGGAAGGATGGGCGCGACGTCTACGACGTGATCATGGGGCTGCTCGACTACCCGCAGACCGATGTGCACCCAGGGTTCACCCTCTCGCTCCAGACCAACTTCGCGGACGGCGGTGGCGGTGACACCTACTTCCGGTTCGTCGGCAGCGAAGGGGTCATCAACGTCAGCTTCACCTCGCTCACCGTGAGCGGGCCCGGGATCCAGACGGCGACGGCGGACCAGGTCCTCAAGGGCTACAACTCGGTGCGCACCTTCTCGAACGCCCAGCAGAAGGCGTTCGCCGAGAAATTCCTCGCGGAGGAGGCCGCCAAGGGCAAGCCGAAGCCACGCGCGAGCACGCCGGAGAAGTTCGTGGTCCCCAACGGCTACGACGAACGGTTCGACCATTTCGTCAACTTCTTCAACTCCGTCCGCGACAAGAAGCCGGTCTACGAAGATGCCGTCTTCGGCTATCGCGCCGCGGCCCCCGCGCTCTTGTGCAACGACAGCTATCGTCAGGGCCGCGTCATCGGTTGGGACCCCGCGAACCTGAAGGTCACCTCCTGATCGGCTCGGTCGCGGAGTGAATCGACCTTCGTCGTCGATCCGTCTCCATCAACGGGGGGCAGGCCTTGGGGCCTGCCCCCTTGTCCGTTCGCGGCCTTGGGTTGGTCGGGTACGACTTTCGAGTGATTCAATTCTTTGATTTCAATTTTTACATTATTTTTGATTGTTAGTGATTCGATGCTGAGGTCCTTTCCGGTCTCGTCCTTGGGGGAAAGCTGGATCGAAAGTCCTGAGCCGGTGATTCGCATGCCACGCCCCTCGATCGTGACGTCCGACTCACTGCGGATGTTGAGGGAGGTCTCGTCGAACTCGGCATAGGGGAGGGGGCCGATCGCCAGGTCGTTGGCGGGATCGGGCGTCCCCTGGCTGTCGTTGATCCGGACGTTTCCTTCGAGCCGCGTCTGGAGGATCTTCAACGGCGACCACGTGTTCGGCACGCCCAAGGGCTGGCTGAGGTCGATGAGCGCTTGGTCGCTGGACGCCGTCTTGAGTGCTTGGCCATTCCGTGGCTTTGTCACAAGCGCGAACCGGCGCAATCGCAATTGCTTGCCGTCGTTGAGCCGGTCGTACTCCTCGGCATACATCCAGTAGCCGCGCTCGTGGTTGTAGTACCGCACCGCCAGCGCTGGATTGGCGCTCCAGTGCGTGGGACCGAACGCCCTGATCGCTGTCTCGGTGGCCTCGTTCTTCGTTTTGGAAGGCTTCCGCACCTCGTTCTTCCCCACAGTCGTTGCGGGCTGTTCTCGGCCCACTGACTGCGGGTCGGATGCCGCGAGGAAGGCCGGCGCAATCATGGAGGCTGCTACCATTGCGGACAATAGCGTAACGGACGTCTTCAGTTTGGTCAGGACCATGGTCTTGAACGCTCCTTCGGTCAAAACGGCCACTGCCGTCGAGATCCCCCCCACGGCGAGGCGGGCCGTCGCGTACTGCATCGCGGCCTGGACTGTCTCCTCAATTAAGGCGTGGGAAACGGCCTCTGTCGGTGTTGGAGTCGGGAACTCCCAGAGCCCGGCGGCGGTTGGGGCCAGGCCTCGGCTCGAGAGCCGGGTCCGTAATCGCTCACGAGCCCGCGACAAACGCCCTCGAACCGTCCCGACGGGCCAACCGAGCCGCTCTGCGGCCAACTCGTGGGTCAGGCCCTCCAGATAACAGAGCACCACCGGCGCCCGGTACTTCTCGGGCAACCGGTTCAACTCTTCATCGAGCACCCGGCGAAGATCCAGACAGCCTGAATCCAAGGTCGGGCCCTGGCGATCCACGAGCCTGTCCCCTTCCCGGGCTTGTCTGCGAAGGACCCCAGTCCTGGCCCGCGCGGCCACGCGGCAAGCCACTCCATAGAGCCACCGCCCGAGCGAGTCGTCTACCCGCACTGTCTTGGCCTTCTTGACCAGCACCAGAAAGGTGGCCTGGAAGGCGTCCTCGGCATCGCCTGGATTGGCCAAGGTACGGCGACAGACCCCCAGGACCATCGGCCCGTGCCGCTCGACCAGGATTGCGAACGCCGTCTCGGCCGCCTCGCCCTGACGGGTCACAAACCGCTCCAGCAACTGTCCATCCGACAGTCCCCCAACCGCTCCCACCTTGAAGAGCGTGTGCAGGTGCCGGGTCGCCACGCCCGATTTCGCCATATCATCGTCCTTCCGTTGACGTTGCCTACCCATCCTTTACCATGCACGACCGCGAGGTAGCCAATACAACTTTCCCGGAAATAGGGTGATCTCGTGGCGTTGCCAACCCGCCTGCGGGAACACTCACCGGGGGCATTGCCTTTGTGAGTCCCGAAGGGGCGACTGCCCATAGCGCAAGTCATTTTGGTGCCGATGATATGCTCTGTTGAATGATTTCCAAGGGTTTGTACCCTGGCTAAGAACGGTCGCTCCTCCAGGGCGAGAGAGAGAGCAGCACCGCAGACATGGATGCCAATGTGAGGGAAGTGAGAACCGCCTCTCTGTATCGTTGGGAATGCCCCAAAAGACTTGCGAAGTCCGACCTTACGTGCGGCCCGGATCGCACGAAACGGAACTTGGGGCCAAGTCTTCCCTTGACTCATGAATCAGTCCCGTATTATTACTAATGCGGTATTGTGGCTCCAAAGCCTCATCGCACTCCCCCCATGCGCGAGTCCATTGACTGACGGGGATGCTGGAGTATGCGACTCCCTTCAACCTTGATGTGGGCTCTGTTCGCTCTCCTGATCACGAGGATGATCGCCGCTCCGCTGGCGCTTCCTCCCGCTTCGTCCCGGTCTCATCCCACCTGCCAGCTCATTGTCAGGGTCTGTCAGTGGTCGGCTCAGCGATCGGAGCGATTGGCGCTTACAACGTCCCATCGCTGTGTCTCCCCGGATCATGAATCCTACCGGATTGCCGGCCACCTGCTTCTCAGGTCCGCGCCTGGGTTCGTGTCGGAGATCACTGAAGCCGGCCTGCTTGCAAGGCGATCTTTGCTCCCGGATCCCGGCGCTTTGCCGCTCAACGGCTGTCTGCGCTGCTGAGAAGACTCGCTTCGAATCGAACCGACAGGATCGGTCCCCCTTTTCGACCTCATCTTTTGAGTCTTCTCGCGCCTCCCCTGCGCGATCCCCGACATTTGACGTTGGCCTCTCTCGTCTCAATGATCCGCTGCTGAGGAAATCGCAATGAACGGCTTGATCCGGGCCTCGCTTCGGAACCCATACGCCGTCACGGTTATGTGCTTGACGCTCGTGATGGTGGGAACCGTTTCGATCTATCTCATCCCGATCGACATCCTTCCCGTGTTCAAGAGTCCGGCGGTTCAGGTCCTTACGTTTTACGGTGGGATGCCGGCCGCCAGTGTCGAGAAGGACATCACCAACCGGATGGAACGTTGGACCGGGCAGGCCAGCGGAACGGCGCGGCAGGAATCGCGATCGATCGTCGGGGCCAGTATCGTCCGCAGCTTCTTTCGAAGCGACGTCGATCCCAACGGTGCCCTGACCCAGGTGAATTCGCTGGCCCTGGCGTCGGTGCCGTCCCTGCCTCCCGGAACCCTCCCGCCGGTCGTCTTGCCGTTCGACCCGACAAGCACGACCCCGGTCTGCATCGTGGCGGTGGACAGCCCCGACCAGTCCCAGACCGAATCGATCCTCTACGACGTCGGACGCTACGAGGTCCGCAACATGATCATGAGTATCAACGGCGCCGTGGCGCCCGTTGTCTACGGCGGGAAGATCCGCGCGGTGCTCGCCTACCTCGACCGTCAGAAGATGCAAGCACGCGGGCTCTCCTCGCTCGACGTCATGAACGCACTCGACAACTACAATGTCTTCCTGCCGACCGGCGACGCCAAGATCGGCGACACCGACTATGCCCTCGACTCGAATTCGCTGTACGACTTCGCCAAGGAGATGGGTTCGATTCCGCTCCGCTCCGTGCAGGGGAACACCGCCTATTTGCGCGACGTGGCAAGCACGGAGGACGCCTCTTATATCCAAACCAACGTCGTTCGGATCAATGGTCGGCGCGAGGTCTATATCCCGGTCTTCCGGCAGCTTGGTGCCAGTACCCTGGCCGTGGTCGACACGGTCCGTGCCCGGCTTCAGGACTTCACGGAACGGTTGACCCGAAGCGGGGTCGACTTGAAGGTGGTCATGGATCAGTCGATCTACGTCCGGCAGTCGATTGCCAGCCTGGTTCAGGAAGGAGTGCTTGGATCTGTCCTTTGTTCGCTGACGATCTTGCTCTTCTTGGGACAGTGGCGAATGACGGCGATCGCCGTCCTGACCCTGCCGATCTCGGTCCTCTCGGCGATGATCTTCCTGAAAGCCACGGGCAATACGGTCAACGTGATGACACTGGCCGGGCTCACTCTGGCGATCGGCCCGATGGTCGACAGCGCCATCATCTGCCTGGAGAACACGCACCGCCACCTCGGCCTGGGAGCCAGCCCCGAGGAAGCCGCCTTCCTGGGAGCCAGCGAGGTGGCGGTGCCCGAGCTGATCGCGACCCTCTGCACGTTCCTCGTGCTTTCGCCTCTGGCGCTGATGCCGGGGATGGGTGAATTCCTGTTCCGGCCCATGACCCTGGCCGTCGCCTTCGCCATGGGCTCGGCCTATCTCCTGTCGCGGACGCTGGTCCCTGCCTGTAGCGCTGCCTGGCTCAAGCCAGGTCATCACGAACCTGGCGGCGAAGCCCATCAGGGGGGTGCTCTGGCCCGGGCCTTTGCCCGCTGGGAAGGGGCCATCGATCGGATGTTCGCCTCGTATGCACGCGTGCTCGATCTCGTCTTGAGGCACCGGGTGCTGACGGTGACCGTCGCCTACAGCCTGCTGCTTGTGACGCTCGTGGCGCTCTGGCCGGTGCTTCGTCGCGAGTTCTTTCCCGAGGTGGACGCGGGTGCGTTCGAGATCAGTGTCCGTGCCCCCAGCGGTACCCGAATCGAGCGGACCGAGGACAAGATTGCCCAGGTCGAACAATCGCTCAAACAGATCATCGCCAAGCATGACCTGCAACTCTTGATCTCTGAGATCGGCGTGAACGCCGATTGGTCGGCCGCCTATACCCCGAATTCGGGTCCGATGGATGCGATCATCAGGGTTCAGCTCACGGAGCATCGCAGTCAATCTGCGCAGGAATACGTTCACCTGATTCGCCAGGGCCTCCAAAAGGACTCGAGATTTCGAGACCTCGAGTTTGCCTTTGATGCCGGCGGCCTGGTCCGAGGAGCCATGAACGAGGGCAAGTCCACGCCGATCAATGTCCGGGTCACCGGGAAGAATCCGAAAGAGGCTCGCGCCATCGCGGAGCGAATCCAGGACAAAGCGCGCCGGATCAACGGGGTGGTCGACGCTCGGATCATCCAGCGGCTCGACTACCCCGAGTACATCATCGACGTCGATCGGGCCAAGGCCGCCGACCTCGGCTTGAC
This sequence comes from Singulisphaera acidiphila DSM 18658, assembly GCF_000242455.2. Taxonomy (GTDB): domain Bacteria; phylum Planctomycetota; class Planctomycetia; order Isosphaerales; family Isosphaeraceae; genus Singulisphaera; species Singulisphaera acidiphila. The sequence goes on along the minus strand of NC_019892.1, from coordinate 128,614 downwards.
CCAGATCGATGTGATGAAAAATGTGGTGGCCGCTTTCAATTCAAGCATCCAATTCAATAAGAGGAACTTCTGGATCGACCCGGTCGGTGGTAACCAGTACTTCGTCGGAGTGCAGTATCCCGAGAAGGACATTCAGTCCATCGAGACGCTCCTCAACATTCCGATCACGGGAGTCGGCCAGAAGAAAGCGATTCCGCTGAGCAACCTCATCACACTTCGGCGGACCACGGTGCCGACCGAAGTGACGCATGCCAACATCCAGCCGACGATGGACCTCTCGATGGGCGTCCACGGCCGTGATCTGGGGCACGTATCCGACGATGTCGCTCAGGTGATCGACGGGATAGGAAAACGGCAGTCGGACGGCCGTTGGATCCCCTACGACTTGACCGTCAAGGGGAGACCTCTCATGAAAGGGACGAAGGTCAGCTTGAGCGGTGAGTACAGCCGGATGCAGGACACGTTCTCCAGCATGGGCTTCGGCCTGATTGGGGCCTCGATCCTGATCTATTTCCTGATGGTTGGGCTGGCCAAGTCGTGGGTTGCTCCGCTGAGTATCATGCTGGCCGTGCCCCTCTCGCTGATCGGCGTGTTGCTGATGCTCTTTTTCACGGGCACGGCTGTCAACGTCCAGTCGCTGCTCGGCTTCATCTTCATCGTCGGGATCAATGTCTCCAACGCGGTGCTGATGACCGACTTCGCCCAGGAACTGCGGTTCAAGGAGGGTCTGACACCGGGGCAAGCGATTCGCAAGTCGGCAGCGATCCGAGTCCGCCCGGTCACGATGACGGCAATGGCGGCCTTCTTCGCCATGCTCCCCGGCGCATTCGCGCTGGAACGCGGCAGTGAAGCGAACGCGCCGCTCGCTCGCGCGATTCTGGGAGGATTATTAGCCGTCGAACCCTCCACGCTTTTCGTGCTGCCTTGCCTCTATTCGCTCCTGGTCCGCGATCGGAGGAAGACAAATAACACGGAAACGGATGGGAATGAACGGACGGACGAGGGATTCCTCGGGGAACAAGACGATCAGGGGTTCGATTCGCCGCACGGGGAAGTCTGATCGTGCCTCGGCACTCTTCGCCGGACCGGACAGGTGCGCGTTGCATGTGCCGCGGTCGAGATGAGGATCGGGTATTCCGAGTCGAAAAGATGGCTCTGTAGCTATGCGGAGTTGATTGAATATGCCAACGCAGGAAACGCCAACATCGAAGTCGCTCGCGCGACCCAATCCACGTTTTTGGAGTCGGGGCACGAAGATCGTTCTTTTGGCTCTCTCCCTCATCCCGGTCGGCATCGGGGGCACGATGCTGGTGTCGCGCGAGCGCAAGGCGAGCGCGTCCTACTCCAAGTCGCGCGACCCACACGCAGCGGAGACGCAGGGTGACGAGGCGGTTCGCGTGGAAGTTGTCCACCCGGAACGCGGGGGGCTGACGCGGACTTCCACCCAGATCGGCTCGGTACACCCGTTCCAGCAAGCGCGCCTCTTCGCCAAGGTTTCGGGTTATCTGAAGTGGCAGGAGGTCGATATCGGCAGCCATGTCAAGAAGGGGGAGATTCTCGCGAAGATCGACGATCCGGAAGCGGTCAAGGAAGCCAATCGCGCTGTGGCGGCTCTGAAGCAGGCCAAGACCCAGGTCGCCCAAGGACAGGCACGCGTCGAGACCGCCCAGTCCGATGTGAAGGCCGCTGAAGCTGCGGTCGCCAAGGCCAAGGCCAATATTGGCAGCTCCGTCTCCCGGAGGAAGTACCGCGAGAAGGAACTTGTCCGCTACCGCGACCTACGCACCCGGCAGGCGGTCCCCCAGCAAATTGTCGACGAGTACGAGGACCACTATGAGACTTCCGTGGCCGAAGAGCGGGCCGCTGAGGCCGAGCTGGACTCTTCCAAAGCGCTACTGACTTCGTCGGCGGCGAAGGTCGATCAAGCCAAGGCCGACCTTGACGAGGCCAAGGCCAACGTCGAGGTGATCGCCGAGATGCTGGCCAAGGATAGAGTTATGGTGGATTATATGACGATTAAATCGCCGTATGACGGCGTCATCACCCAGCGCGCTTTCTTCGAGGGAGACTTCATTCGATCGGCGGCCGAGGGGACCGAAAAACCTTTGCTTACCGTCGCCCGCACGGACAAAATGCGAGTTGTCACCTATGTTCCCGACCGAGACGTCCCTCTGACCGACCTGGGAGACAAGGCGATCGTCACGCTCGATGCACTGCCCGGCCATCGATTCGAGGGGAAGGTCTCGCGGTTCTCGCATTCCGAGGAACCTGAGACCAGGACGATGCGGACCGAAATCGACCTTGAGAATACCAGCGGCCTCTTACGCGAAGGTATGTACGGAATTGCCACCATCATCCTTGAGAACGACACGGCCAACCTGACGATCCCCACCGGCTGCCTGCTGGGAAAGTCCGATCATGACCAATCGTCCGTCTTCGTGTTCAAGGAAGGCCGGGCGCATGAGGTCAAGATCAGGGTGGGAGTCGACAACGGGATTCGCGTTGAGGTTCTCGCAGGTCTCAAGCCTACCGATAAAGTCATCGTTGACAAGCGATCCATCACCGAGGGCACGCCAGTCATTGTGGAGAAGTCGACCCAGATTGCGTTATCGAAGCCGGAAGCCGTGGAGCCGTAGGGTGGGCACGTTCTTGCACGGGCTCTCCGGAAAATCAGAAAGATATTGCATCAGTAAATATTGAAAATTCGTGTGCCACGGCAGTCCCGAAGGGGCATGCATCATGCAGGCTCTTCGCTGAAGCCGAATCGGGTAACCGCAGCCAAACGACTTTTCCATTCATTGAGACGGGAGGAACAGTCTCCATGAAGCTCCCTGATGGACGTTCGCTGGCAGTCGAGGATGGCATCTTGATCGAGCCGGCGGCGGGGGACGGTCGTGTCGTCCTTTGGCTCCCCGGTCTACAGGCCGAAGGATTCCAGCACTGGGATCGTGTCAGCACGGCGGCCGCTGCTCCCGTCACCTTGATGACAGGCCTCTGCTTCACCGCCGCGGCCTTGACTCCGGCGCAGCAGCGGATCGGGACCAGCTTCCCCACCTTTTTCCGCCGCCTGGTCGGCTCGAAAACGAAAACGAACCCGAGCTGGACGCTCCCCAACGGGCGGACCTGCGAGCGTTCCGGGGCGAGGCGGACGGACCTCATCCTCGCTTGGGCCGAGGATGAAACCCGGCCGCTCGACGAGGAGCAGGTCAGGGGCCGATGGCCGGCCGCCCAATCGATCCGTCGTCTTGGCCGAAACCTCTTCCTGGTTCATGGGGTCACGCCGGAGCCGGAGACAGGGAGGGAAAAGGCCCCCACGGCGCCGGTCGCGGCGGCCATGCTGCCGCCGGTGATTCCTTCGCTCCAACTCGCCGCTCATGCTCTCGCCGAAGCCCGGCAAGTCGGGGATCGCGCCCACGAGGTCACGGCCCTGGTTGACCTCGCCGTGACCTACCTGCACAAGTTCGAAGCCCAGCCCGCTGCGTCGCTCCTCGAGGAAGCGCTCGCCGAAGCCCGCCAGCTCGGTGATCGGGCTCGGGAACTCGATGCCACGTTGAATTACGCCCAGGCTGTCTTGATGCTGGGCCGTTCGCAAGAAGCGATCGAGTTGCTTGGGCCGGTGCTCGCCACGGCTCGCGAGACCGACGACCGTTACACCGAGAAGATCGCGCTGGAGTGGCTGGGACACGCGCATCAAGCCTTGGCCGATCACGCCGGGGCCTTGGCTCACTTCGATCAGGCCCTGGCGCTCGCCCGCCGCCTGGGCGATCCCCATCATGAGGCGACTCTCCTCTGGTATGCCGGAATCGCGTACGCCGAGCTGGGCCGGACCTACGAGGCCATAGTCCAGGGAGAAGAGGCCGTCCAACTTCTCCACCGCTTGCAATCGCCTCAGGCGATCCAGTATGCCCAGCATCTGGCAGATTATCGGTCCAGCATCGGCTCGCCCGCGCTGACCGCACACGACGGAGGAATCTTCGACGCAAGCGTCATCACGATCAATCCCCAGCCCCAACTTCGGCCCCAGGTGTCGAATACGACCGGCCCCGGCTTGCTTCGGATGGCCCTCACCGCCTCACAGGCGGCCGTGGCGTTCGCCAGTTCGGGACTCAAGACCGTCCCCTTGGAAATCTATCGCGATCGAATGCAAATCTGTGCGCATTGCGATCTATATACCGGGTTGCGCTGCCGCGTCTGCGCCTGCATCCCCGCCATCAAAGCGAGGCTCCCTCATGAGGACTGTCCGGCCGGGAAATGGAAACATTCACTCGCTCACTAGATAAATTAAATGTATTGTGAAAATGGTTTGCGCTGATATTTTGGGTGCTACGGGTTCCGGTATGGAACCCGTAGCACCCGGACTTCCCTCGTGTTCCGGTCCAAGTCGGCGGCCGGAGGTTCGTTGTCAGTCTCCCTTGCGGATCAGCCAGACCTCGGTGACCTGGCACCCCCGACCGTTGCCGCCCCGGCCTGGATCGCGTGTCCAGGTGAGGGTGAGCCGACCGTCGGAGGTGGCCTGTCGCGGAATCGCGAACTCGAGAGGACGAACCGGGTCGGGTTTGGGGATGGGGGCGTGGACGACGAGGTCGTCGGCCTTGAGTCCGAGTGTGGTGGGGAAGCGATCCCCGGCATAGACGACCCGGAGGGTATAGCTGGCGCGGGGGTCGAGCTCGTCGTAATTCATCCGGAGCGGGGCGTCGTACAGGCTTTCGGCGTGGCGATACCAGGTGAGCGGCCAGTCCGGCCGGGGCTGAAATCCCTGGCGGGCGATCCAGAGCATCGGGTCGGACGAGATCCCGGGCCCGCGCTCGACGTGCGGTCGGCGGGTGGGGTCGCCCGGGGCGTCGTAAAACCCGCCCGGGCCGGGGTCGGTCCGATGGATCAGCCGCTCGATCCCTTCTTTTCGCGCTCCCTCGTCAGGCAAGGCGCGGAGGCGGGCAAACTCCGCTTCGAGCCAGACGCGGTTGTTGAGAGGCGCATCGATGGAGTCGAGGTTGGCGCCTCGCTCTTCGCCGATTGCCTGGTAGCGGGGGACGCTCAACTGCATCCGGATGCTCTGAAAGAGAGCTTCCGCCAGCTCGAAGACTCGCGCTCTGCGGTCGGGTGAGATCGCCGTATTTTTCGCGCGGTCGAGCGTCGCGCGGGCCGCGTCGAGGGCATCGATTGAGCCAAGTGTCTGGGCCTTCCTCAAGTCGGCCATCGCCTGGTTTTCCAGACCGGTCTCGAAGATGAGCCGGTCTCGGACGAGCGCATCGTAGTAGGCGCGGTAGAGGGCCTGCTGAAACCGCCAGTTCCGGAGGTCGTCGGGGGACGCCTGCCGCTCCATGTCTTGAAATTGCTGGAGGGTGGTCTCGACCGAGTCGTTGCTCCTGAGCGGGCCGACCCAGTTTTGCTCCAGGGAAAGGAGCCCTTGCGCGAACCCTTCGGCGAATTTGGGGCCGATGAAGTAGCGGCTGTATTGACGCAGGATCTCCGCGACCGGCGTTTCAGGGTCAAAACCAAGAACGCTCCAGACGATCTTGTTCACGTCATCATTACACCCTTCCGAGTAGGTCACGAAGCCGACGTGATCCTTGAGGGCCTCGAAGATTTCGACGTTCGCCCGTGGCCGGGGGTTGATCGGTTCGCGCCCCTCGGTCACGAAGTAGGCGAGGTCCCAGTCGGGGACGGGGAACTGGCATTTCATCGTGTGGGTGATGTCGGGATAGAGACGGACCGGATAGCGCCGAGGGACCGCCGCGCGAACTTGGGCCAGCGAATCACGGGTATGCGGTCCGTAGACGATGCCCGAGAGCCAGGTCGGCTCTCGGCCGACGATGGCGTAAAACTCCTCGGTCCAGACCCGGTCGAAACCTTGGGTCGAGACCCACATCTGCGCGTTCGGGTGGGCGCGTCGGAGCACGGCGGCAGCCTTCTCAAGGTGGGGCATGAGCGCACCAGGGCGCGTGTGCCCGGGGTCGCCGCCGGGCACGAAGACGGCGTCGACCCGGGGCAGCTTGCCGAGCACCTCGGCCCAGCGATCGAGCGAGGTGCGCGCCGCTTCCGGTTGGGCGTCGAGGTTGTCGGGGACCGGGTACCAGACCCAGACGTCGAGTCCGTAGTCGTCGAGGAGCTTCGACATCCCAGCCATCATCTCCAGCGGCGGCCGGGGGAAATGCGGGCTGTCCGCCGCGTCATCGGTCTCCGGCGGCAAAAGTTCGACGGCGTTCGTTCCGAACACGGCCAGGTCGCGAATGTAGCGCTCCCACTGGTCGAGGTCCCAGCCGTCGTACGAGTTGGTCTTGGGCCGGTAGCCGAGTTGGTGCCCTCGGATCGCGTTTCTCGGCGATGAAGACGTATGGAACGAAGCCGGCAGGTCGACTCGGCCGCGACTCATCCGAAGTTCGCGGAGCAACCGGCCGACGCCGAAGAGGACCCCGCGCTCATCTTGCCCCTCGACCCAGACGACCGGGGCTGTCCCGGTGACCCAGACGCGATATCCTTCGGGCCGGGTAGGGGGGGTGGGACCGCGGTCGACCCCCGCCTTTCCCGAAAACTCGGCCATCGCGCGGGAGGGCGTCACAACGACCACCGGGCCCGGGGCCACCGGCCAGGTCGAGGTCACCGCCCAGTTTAGGCGCGTGCGTCGGCTCACCTCCTCGACCAGCATCGACACGGCCTTGCGCTCATGGTCGGACAGTTGAGAGGGGATGACAACGGTCGCGTGATCCAGCTCGACCATTTCCGTCCCGGGCGGGTCTCCGACGTCCGCGCCTCCTGCCGACGACAGGGCGGCGAAGAGGGCCACCCCGAAGAGAAGGCCGTTCCGAAAGGGCACCTGCGTTCCGGTTCGCATCATGGCCGGCGAGTTCCTTAGAGTCGTGACGCCTCGGTAGACATTGCAACTTTGTTAGTAGACTCCGACAAAGCAGCATTAAGATCGCTGATTATGATTGACTTCATTTGCCCCGTCCATCTAAGCTAAGGAATCTCCCCCCTCGCGGTTAAAGATTCTTTGGATTTTCTCGTCGCCGACGGGCCGCTCTCGACGCCTATTTCCTTAAGTCGACCTGGACTCATTCGAGCCCAGGCTGCTGTGGTTCGCGTTGTGTCGGCGTCCAGATTGTATCGTTCTGTTTTTATTTCTGCAGATCAATTGTCCAAATCAGATCTCCAGATCTAAAGGGAGCCTGTGCATGCGCGGACGGAACGAAGCAAAGAACGGTACTGGCTTGTATTCTCAAGCCCGGGGCTTCACGTTGATCGAATTGCTGGTGGTCATCGCGATCATCGCGGTTCTGATCGCGCTTTTGCTGCCCGCCGTGCAGGCGGCGCGCGAGGCGGCTCGGCGAATGCAGTGCATCAACAATCTCAAGCAGCTTGGGATCGCGATGCACAACTACGAATCGACCACGACTTCATTCCCGTGGGGCCACGGCGGTTATAACAACAACGACTGGGGCGCCTTTCCCTTGCTCCTGGCGAACTTCGAACAATCTCCCGTTTATAACAGCATTAACTTCGCGGATACCGGCCACGCGGCCTCGAAGCCGAGCACCGAGAACGCGACGGTTCAGTATATGACGCTGAGCGTTTTGAACTGCCCGAGCGACCTTGATCGGCTGACCACGGGCTTCGGTACGGTCAACTATGCCGCGAGCTTCGGCGCGACGGCCGCCGGCTTCGGGCTCGCCTCGCCCGACGGCCTCTTCGGCCACGTCGGCTGGACCAACATCGGCCCCGGCTACGGGCCGGACGAGCCGATCGTCCGGGTGGCCGACGTCACCGACGGCCTGAGCAACACGTCGGCATTCAGCGAGCGGGTCAAGGGGATCGGCACCTCAAACAACTCGCAGCTCGACACCCTGATCCCGAGCGCCACCTCCACGATGGTTCAGACCTCGACCTACCCCGGCAACAACGCCGTCGACTCCAATAATAAGGCCCTGCTTGACCCTTCGTTGGTGAACGGCCCGGCCTTGTACCAGAACCTCTGCTACACGACCGGCAACCCGATCAAGATGCTCGCCGGTCAGCCTGCGGGCGGGCCAACGCCCCCCTGGGGGCCGGCGGGCCCGGTCGGGGGCTACTGGTGGCTCGCCATCATGCCTTATGGGACGACGTATAATCACGTCATGCCGCCGAATACCTGGTCATGCACAAACGGGACCGGCGGCCATCTCCTCAGCGGTGCCTGGACGGCTGGTAGTCGACACTCCGGCGGTGTGAACGTCTGCTTTGGCGACGGGCACGTCCAGTTCATCAAGCAGACGGTCAACATGCAAGTCTGGTGGGCGCTGGGGACCAAGGCCGGGGGCGAGGTGATCTCGTCCGACTCGTTCTGATCAGAACGGTGGTTGGTCGCCAAAGGCTGAGGTCTGCGAGGAGAGGCGAAAGATGAGGCGACGGAGATTTCTCGACGGTCTGGCTGTGGCTGCGGCCGCTGTGTTGATGACAACCCTCGCGGGCTGTGCCTCGGGGGAAGCTCCCGGTATGACCACTCTCGACGAGGCCCAGGTGAAAGGAACCGTGAAGGTCCGGGGGAAGCTGCTGGACGGTGGGACCCTCCACTTCAATCCGTCAAACGCCAAACGAGTCGTCGGGGCCCGTGACACCACGATTGCGAAGGACGGCTCCTTCATTGTCAAGACGCTCCTCGGCCAGAACGTCGTGACAGTGACGCCGAAGACGCGAAGCAAGGCGTTTTACGGCTTGGAATACGAGGAGAAAACCGTTGAGATCAAGCCGGGTGAAAACGCAATTGATATTGAGTTCATCCCCTGAGCTGAGTGGTTGACGACCCTCGGGGGGCCCTTTACCCAACGAAAAGAGGGCGAGCGGAGAGCATCAGCTTTCTGCTCGCCCTCTTTTCGTTTTTTCGCTCGCCTCTTGCGCGTATTGCTCGCCGTTTGCGGTGCTCGCTGCCCCCCTCGCCTTGTTGTTGTGATGGATCGGCATGGTACGCTTGTCATGGCGAGCAAGCGGCCTGTACGATGGGATGACAGGGACACGTCAGAAGTGCAAAGGAGCCCTCGGGCCTCGGTCCGGCGGGAACGAATGCTCAGGGGGAGAGGAACGATGCGAAGCCGTCGGGCGAGTGGGGCCGTGTCATGGTTGACAGCGATTGCGGTGACTCTGGCGACCTTGGGGGTCGCGACGGCCCAGCAGGTCGGAGCTCCCAAGGGCAAAGCGGCGGCCAAGGCCAAGAGCAAGCGGCGCGAGCCGGCCAAGCGGCTCGCGCCCAACGCCGCCGATCCGATCGAGCGCGGTGAGGCCGATGCCCTGGACAAGGCCGCCGCGGGAATGGTCCACTACCGCTTGAAAATCAAGGCAAGCGACGAGACTTCGCTGAACCTGGTCTACTACCCCGCCTTCCCCGCGCGGCTTGGCACCAACGCCCCCGTGATCATGATGGTCCATGAGAAGGAACGGTCGAGCCGAGACTTCGAGGAGCCGATCGCCGAGCTCAAGAAGCAGGGGTTCGCCGAGCATATGCAGAGCCTGGGGTACGCGGTGCTGGCCGTTGACCTTCGCGGGCACGGGGCCAACGTGCGCAAGGCGCTGGCGCCGCAAGACTGGAAGCTGATGGTGGGCGACCTCCAGGCCGCCTACCAGTTCCTGGTCGATCGCCACAACCGAGGGAAGCTGAACTTGGCCAAGCTCGGTGTGATGGGCGTGGGAGAGGGAGCGAACCTGGTCGCGGCCTGGGCGAACACACCGGGAGGGGGTGTCTCCGGCGAAGGCAGGACCAGCGACCTGGGTGCCATGGTTCTGGTCAGCCCCTTGGCCGACGGTTCCGGTTTCGTCCTCAGGCAGGTGATGAGCTCCCTGGCTCCCAGGATCCCACTCCTGCTCATGGCCGGCGAACGCGACCCTATCTCGGCTGACCCGGTCCGCGCGGCTCGACCGATCGTCGAGCGGCCGGCCGGGGGGATGAAGCAGAATCGGGTCGATTTCTTCGACTCCTCGCTCCACGGCTACAAGCTGCTCTGGCTCGAGCCCAAGGTCACCTCGGTGATCCCCAAGTTCTTCGAGGGAACGATCAAGCTCAAGGCTACCACACCCTGGGAACCGCGCTACAACCTGACCCCTGTCCAGTACGACGACATCCAACTCGTGCGCTCGACCAAAGACAAGGACGCCCCGGCGGAGAAAGCAAAAGAGCAAGAAAAAGCGAAGAACGCCGATCCCAAGCCGAAGGACGAGCCAGACGCCCCCGCCAAGAAAGAGGCGTCGTAGTCGAGCGGGATATCGGAGGCCCCAGGCCCAGCCTGCTCTCCAAGAGAAGAGACATGGTGGGCCGTTCTGTGTCGTGCCCCCCGACGAGTTTGGAGACGAATCGCCATGGAGTTGCTCTCGGACGACCCGACCTACCTGGCCGGGGGACTCGGAATCTTGGCGGTCATCTTTCTGGTTGCGCTCAGGGTGACCCAGCAGGGCAAGTTCCTGATCTGGGCGGGGGCCTCCTTGGCCCTGGCTGCGCTTCTGGTCCTGGTCGAGTATCTCTGGGTTACCGACACCGAGCGGATCGAGCAGGTTGTCTACGACTTGAGAGGGGCCGTTGCCGCCTCTGACGCCCCTGCGGTCTTCGCGCTCTTGACGCCCGACGTTCAGTTCGCTCAGCAAGGGCAGAGCCTCTCGGGGGATGAAACGCGCAGCCATATCAGCGCCCGTCTCGGCCAGACCGAGTTCGACTTCATCCGGATCATCAAGCTCGAGGCGAACGCAGGGCGCCAGTCGGGCCGCGGCAGCGCTCAGTTCCGAGTCCTGGCGGGTGGAAGCTACAAGGTCGGTGCAGTGGGGACGCTCAACTTCGGCACGATCAACCTTGACTTCTCGCTCGGCTTCCGTGAACTCAGCCCCAAGGTCTGGCGGGTCGAGCGGATCACCCTGACTCGCGCTCCCCGGGATATGCCCGATCCCGGCCGATCCGTCAACGAGTCGCCCCCGAGGCTTCCCAATCTCAAGCAGAGGCCATTCTGAATCGGACGGATCGAGCGCGAGTTCGCAGAGGAAGCGTTGTGGAGAAGAGCATGCCATTGAACATCCGAATGGAGGGTGATCTGGCGATCTTGAGTCACTTCGGATCGTTGCTGAACGACCCCAGGCATTTCGACGCCAGCCGCGACCTCAAAGAGTTGCTCGAGCACGGATATCGCAACGTCATCCTCGACCTGCGCGGGGTCCGGGAGATGGGGGCGACCAGCATGGGGTTGCTGACGACCCTGACGCGGCTGGTCCGGCAACAGGGCGGAGAGGTCGTCCTGGCGAACGCCAACCACGGCACCAAAGACTTCATCGAAATGATGCGGATGGACGCATATTGGGATCTCTTTGATAGCCTTGAGGAAGCCAAGTCGTTCTACCGACGCGTACCGAACTGACGTTTTCTTGTACCTTGGGGCATGGCGAACGTGGTGAGCCTGATGGGCTTTCTTGGATCACAGATGCCCTGGCCGTGCTTGAATGGATTGATTTGAAAGTGCTGAAGTGCGGGCGGGTCTCACGCGGTCTGTCCCAAGGGATGGGTGATCCCCTTCCCCGATCCGCTTGCGTTCAGGAACGGGCCCGGTAATGCCTGACGGAGAGCTCACCAAGCCGCGTGCAAGCCAACACGCATGCTTTGCCTCGCCGGCACGAGATGCCCAGGGCCTAGGCATCGTTGCCTGAATCCTCTCCGACCTTTCCCGATCGATCCGACAAATCTTCAACTCGCCCACGAACTCTCTAACCTGTTCTGGCTATCACGCTTAACGCTCTGGTTTGGGGATTGGGCCGCTCCCCTCGTCCGTGAGAACCGGGGGTGGCACGACTTTCGCATCCCACAATGGGGGGAACGTGCCCCCTCCGTTTCATGATCTGGATTGCGAAACCCTCACAATCTACGGCGATCATCTTGATCCCACGTCACGATTCGACCGCCTGGCCACGAGAGCCGCTGTTGGGACTGACCGAGGTGCCCCCCTCGTTTCAACACGATCCCCGCTCTTGATTTGGCTTGAAAACAAGATCGAGTGCGACCCAGGTTCTGCGAGCCATTCGTAGTTGTTGGTGTTGGAATGTTTTATCGATCGATTATGGGGTCAAGTCCACACATGAAATTTCCCCTATTTAGGATGTCTGTGGTGGCGTTGAGGAGACGAGTTGATCGAATTGAAAATCCCAATCAGTTCGTTTTTTTCGTATTGCAACCATCGAACTTTCGCTTAGACTCACTAACATCCTCTAAATATTCTTGAGAGCGTTCGCTCCCTCCGACGTGATGGTGTCTTGATGAGGGACCCCGTCCAATGGTCTCAAGGCGTTCACGTTGCGAGCCAACGATGAGTTCGCTGTTATCCATTACCCACTCCGTTTTCAGAGGGTCTCTTTCATGCGCTCACAACGAGGTTTTACCCTGATCGAATTGCTGGTCGTGATCGCGATCATCGCGGTCTTGATCGCCCTGCTGCTGCCGGCCGTCCAGGCCGCGCGGGAGGCGGCGCGCCGCTCGCAGTGCATCAACAACCTGAAGCAGATGGGCCTGGCGATGGCGAACTACGAGAGTGCCAACGGTGGCTTTCCCCCCGCCAAGATCTACGCCAGCACCTGCACCGTCACGAACGCCAACGGTGGGACGGGAATTGCGATCAGCACCACAGCCTTTTCCTTGGTCCTGAACTTCATGGAGCAGACGGCGCTCTATAACGCCTATAACTTCAGCCAGGCGTCGACCAATGGAAAAGTGTCTCCGCTCACCACCACCGCCGGATCGGCCTTCTCCAACACGACGGTGGTCGGCTCGATGGTGGCGTCGTTCGTGTGCCCCTCCGACGGCAATACGTCGGGGCCCGTCAGCGACACGGTCGCCACCTACTATTCACGGCAAAATGCAGCGCGGAGCAATTACCTCGTCAGTTCCGCCAACAATACCGACTACAACTGCCCCGGCACCGGCGCAGGCATGCCGAATGCGGCGTCGCGAGGGGCGTTCTTCAACGACCTGACGACGACCATCGCCAGCATGACCGACGGAACGAGCAATACGTTCCTGGTCGGCGAGTCGCTCAATGGCTTGGGGCACTACGCGGGGACACCGTCAACGACCGACCCCAACGGCTATGGCTATGGTCCGTACTGGGGTTCGGGCTGTCACACCTCCACCCACGGTCGGATCGACCCGCCGACGTCGACTGCGGTGCTCGCCTTCCTCCCGAACGGCAGGACGGGCACCATCTACCCGACCGTGCCGGCCGACCAGAAGCAACGCCCCTACGCTTGGGTCTTCAGCAGCTCGCACGCGGGAGGGGTGAACATGGGGTTGGCTGATGGCAGTGTCCGTTTTATCAAAAATTCGATCAATGCTTACACGTGGTGGGGCTTGGCCACCATCTCGGGCGGCGAGGTCATCAGCGCCGACTCGTTCTAAGTCCAAGGCTTTTGACTTTGAAATGAACAGCGATGGCTCGACACCGACGTGTGCGACCGCCCCTGAGCCGGTCGCACGCATCACGATCCATCCGTTCGTTCACGTTCCTCTTCCGGTTGACCTCGCTCTTTTTTTTGGGGCAATCGCACCAACGAGACTGATTCGCGGAATTGCATTTCCCCCTCCCCCCCTGGGACCGCGGGCGCCCCGCCCGCAATTCAATTCAAGAGCGGGCGGGGCGCCCGCGGTCCCAGGGGGGGAGGATGCAATCCAAATAAGGGCGGCTGTTCCACTGCGGCTTCTCGTCACGCCGCGACCTTGGTGGAAAGCCATCGCATTGCCCTTTAACCCAATCGATTTATCCTTCCTGAGTCTTTACCTCCATGATTTTGAACCGCTTGTCGCGACGACAAACGCTTTGGACGGTCGTTTTGGCCGTAGTTTCGGGCTGCGCGGGGTCCGATGTTGAAGAGACCGCCGACGGCCCCGACTTCTCAAACTTGGTGCCTGTGAGTGGAGTCGTCACTCTCAATGGCGAACCGCTGGCTGGGGCCGTTGTGACGTTCCTCCCCCCGCAGTGGTCACCCGGGGTTGGCGAGACCAATGCGAAGGGCGAATACAGTGTTTCGAGCTCAGGCCGACCAGGTATCTCGCCGGGCGAATACAAGGTGGCGATCAGCCTGCTCCTCTCGGCCGAGGGTGAACCGCAAGGCCTGGGCCCCCGATCCAGCCTGGCCCAGCCGCCGGGCATGCTGACATCGAAGGAAATGCTTCCGCGTGAATACGCCGACCTTGGCACTTCCAAGCTCACCGCCAAGATCAGTCCGAAAGGGGGCCATTTTGCCTTCGACGTCAAGGCCCCGGGGCTTGTTATCCCGGCTCCGCCCGCAAGCCCGGCCAAGGAGGCCGATGCCGAGGGAGATCCGCCCGCCAAGTCGGTGTCTCCCGGCGATCCGCCGGCCTCTGCTGCGAATAACGCCTCGGCATTTTGATTGCTCGGTCTTCCATTCTCCTCGCATTTCGAAGCAATTTTGCCTCAAGCCGTTTTCATTGATCGATCTACTTTTCTGCGGGAACCAGTTCGATGACAATGATGCGATGGGTCGCTTTCCTCACATTGCTGGGGATGATCGGCTGTGGTTCAGACCCGGACAGTGCGATCAAGCTCGTCCCCGTCAAGGGGACCGTCACGCTTGATGGCAAGCCCATGGCCAATGCCATGGTTTCCTTCATTCCCGAAGTGGGCAATGACCCCAGCACGGCTGGGGGTGATACGACCGGACCCGATGGAAACTACCTGGCCCAGTATCGAAATCGCACCGGCCTCGCCCCCGGGAAATACAAAGTGACCGTCGTCCCTGGCCTTCCTGAAGACTCTGCTGCGAGTATTCCCGAGGCGTTAAAAGGCGATCCGTTCATGGCCGCCGAAGGGGCAAGAGTCACCGCCGCGACCAAGCCTTCCGCCAAGAAAGTGGAGATCAAGGGCGAGTTCAGCGCCGAAGTGACCGGGGCCGACTCACCCTTGAACTTCGAGGTGATGACAGCCTCCGCGACGGGGAAGTCGAAGTAATCACGCAAGAATTTGCCAAGGTGAAAGACCCGATTGATTTCCATGTATCACGGGTCTTCTCACTTCGGGTGAAGGCCCGCGATGCTTCGGAACGGGCGCCTCACCGGGGCAGTAACTTATCGATTGGTTCAGGATATTCGTGGATTCAATTTCAAGGTGTTTTTGGGCGTCGTTGATCTCCACGCCCGTCAGGGTTCGTCCGCCTCGGTGAAGGCGATGGGTTCAAGCCCCAGCACACGTTCGACCTCCTCGGCGGTCACGGTCAGCCGGCCAAGGGCGCGGCGGTAGAGGCCCAGGAGACGGTCGACGGCTGCGTTGGCCGTCTCGAGTAACTCGCCGACGTCGTTCTTCTCGGGCAAGACGGGGGGAAGCGCGAAGCGAGCGAGGGTGATGTCTTCCTCCGCGTGCTCGAACGGGTAATAGATCGTGTCGCCGACCTTCCAGCGCAGCTCTTCGAGCTTGTTGCGGAGGTCGCTCGCGCCGTGGAGAATGGCCGTGATCAAGGGCTGGTTCTTCTCGTTCTTGCCTTCGTTGTATCGCGTGAGGAGGAGTTCGAGGACCTGCTTGGCCCGAATGGCCGGAAGGAGCTGGCTCACGACGTTGCTCCCCAGGTGCGAGGCACACGGATAGAGCGTCTGAGCTTCCTCACGGCGCTCGCGGCCTTCGGCCACCCGATCGGCGACGGTATCGACCTGGAGGATGGCCAGTGCCTGGGTCAATCGCTGTGCGGCCGAGGCCGCGTAGGGGGCGAACTCCGCCTCGAGAGCGTGGCTCTCCGCCAGCGCTTGGTCGCGCGCCGCCTCCGCCGCCTTGACCGTCGCTGTTCGCAGGCCCCAGGCCTCGGCGTCGAGCTTGATGTCGGACTTCAACAGCACGCTGGCGGCTTCGGCTTTGATGAGCCGCGCATGCACGTCGGAGTTCCTCTCGCTCGCGCTCAGGCACTCCTCACGCGCGGCCTGCTGGTCGTTGCGGGCCTTGACAAGCGCTTGTTTCGCCCCTTTTGCCTGAGTTGGGGCCTTAGGATAATCATAAGGCAATGCGAGCCGCTGAGTCAGCGGCATCGCCTTCAAGAAGAAACGCTCGGCTGCGACGTAGCCCTCCTGGGCGACCGCCTGGGTCTCTACCAACTCGGCCACGGGATAGAGCTGGTCTTTGCTGATGTCGCGTCCGAGCACCGACTTGTAATATTCAAATGTAACAGCGCGAGCGAGTGCGTCGAAGTTGCGGAACACGTCGGTCGCGGGTCCGTCGAGGTTGAAAATTCCCTCGCCAGGCTCCTCGAGCTTCGCGCGGGCGATCCGATCGCGGTCCGACGGGTGGGTGTCAAACAGGCCGGTCGTGGCCTGGCCCGAGGCTTGCCGGTAGGCGGCCAGCGTTTCTTTGGGGATCTGGGGGACGTTGGCCAGGATCAGTTTGGGGAAGTTGTCCGGCAGCCGGCGCTGTTGCCAACTGGACTGGAGGTCGGCCATGGCGAACTCCGACGCCAGTTGCAGTTCGCGCAACCGCCAGCAGGTTTGGGTAAACACTTTGGCGCCGACCATCCGCGCCTCGTAGCGATCGGCGTCGTACTCGCGCTGACGGAGGAAGACCATGTTGACGAGGTGTCCGACGCGTAGGAGGACCCAGAGCACGCGCCGGGTCAGCCAGACGGCGAGGCGGACGAGCGCTCCCAACATGATGAGGTAGCCGTTGCCGCTGGTCGACCAATCCTCGAGGGTTTGATCCCAGTCATCGCGTTCGTAGACAACGCGCGCGAACCAGATGTTGATGGACGAAATCACGTCCATCAACCTCGCCCCTGACCCTTGCGAGATATGTCCAAGCTCGTGGGCCATGACCCCGGCGAATTGTTTGAGGTTGAGTCCGGCGGCCATCCCGAGACCGATGACCAGAACGGGCTCGCGTGTGACGAATGAGAAGGCCCCTCCGGAGTAGCCTGCGGCCGCGTTGACCTTGCCATCAACCTCGATCCGCTCCGGCCGAGGAGCGCCGACGGATTCGCAAACACCGTCGATGAACGCGTACAGGAGCGGTTCAACCTGGGGGTCGAGCACCCGATTGTTCGTCTTCTTCGCCGACTTCGCGAACAGCGGCTTGAGCATGAACATGACGATCACTGCGCCACTGATCAGTGGGACGAGATAGATCAGCACGGCGATCTTCAACGCCCCGCTCCCCCGCGCGTTCTGGAAGATCGTGACGTCGTTCACCGCATGGTACACGAGGGCAGAGATTACGAGCCCGATCAACGCCACATAGATCAAGGGGAGCAGGACCATGAAGCCCGCGACGACCAAGAGCCAGAGCGAGTACAAGGGCGACGGCCGGAACGGTTCGATCTCGCCCTGGAAGGCCGCCAGGATCTCGGCTGGAGTGCGTGTGATTTCGGTCGGCGCGGCGGCTTGCCGGACCCCCTTCGCGCTCACGCCGACCCCCGGCAAGGCCCCGTCGCGCACCCGGACGGTTTTCGCCTTTTTCGCCGCGCCTCCTGCGAGCACGTAGCCCCCCGCAGCGTCTTCCTCGTACTCGACCTCGGCCGCTTTCTCGGGAGCAGACCCCCGCGATGTCAACTTTGCCTCCGCCCGGCGGGCCTCCTCGGGAGGCAAAGGGGCCAGGTCATCGTCGATCTGCGGACTCGCCGCCACCACCGCCGTCGTTGCGACCGCCGGAACCGTGAGCACGGCCTTGCAAGAAGGGCACCGCCCTCGCTTTCCGGCAAGTTCTTCGCGGACCCGAAACGTGGACTGGCACGACGGGCATTCGACAGAGATCGACATTGGGGGGGACTCTCCCGGTCGCAAGCTCTTTGCCACTCAAAAAAGCTCGCTATTGAAGCTACATCACCTGTCGCGTGCACTCAATCGTCTGCTTGCTGATTTCGTGATGGTGAGCGACCTTGACCGAGGAAGCGATCGGGTTGACCGGGCCGAGACCGACCTACCTGGTTGATCATGTTAGTCTGTAAGATGGGAGGGCCATCCGCCAATTGGGGAGAGGTATTGGGGCGCATCATTCGAGTTGGATGAGGTGCCGAGCAAGGCCCTCGGGTCACCGCTCGAAGCTGAGAGTTTTACCGAGGACACGAAACGAATGCGAATCCAACCGGGTGAAGTCTACCGAATTCAATGGCCCTACGATGTCGCTGTGGAGAAAGAACCGTACGCGATTGTCGTTTCCGAAGAGAGTTTTAACGACCAGTATGTCGTCGTTGTGCCGTTATTCACCGCGAACCTCACCGATTCCGCGGCTCGACTCATTCTGCCTGAGGAAGTCATCGGACGGCGAGCCGTGGCGCACACGGATAAGCTGACGCGACTCCCCGTCGCAAACATCAAAGCGCTTGAGAGTGGTCCTGTAGGCACCATCGAAGAAGAAGTCTTCTTCGACCTGAATTTGGCCGTCGGCAAGGCGGCGGGGGCCCACTTCTTCCCGGGGGAGTTTGAGGCCGGTTGGAAGCCGCCCGGCAGCAAACGGCCTGAGCGTGGCAGCATCTGGCAAGCGTTCTGGCACGACTCGAAACAGACCGCCCGGCCTGGCCTCGTAATGTCAGACTCGTCTGACACCAATGATCACGTGATCCTCATGCCGTTGACCAGTCAACCGCTCGAAAAGCAGCCGATTCTCCCGTCCCACGTCGACTTGGGCGCGTACGTGGCTCAGGCCGATCAGGTCGAGGTCGTTCGGACTCAACAGCTTCGTGAGTACGATGATCGAGTCGATCGCTCGAAGTTTGAAGCCGCCTGCCGGGCGATCGCCCATGTCATCGGGGCGGAACTCTGAGCCGAACCGTATCCTCAAGCAGATCGATCGCGACCGGCTGCATCGTCGTGTTGGAAGGGCGACCGTCAAGTACCGGGGGCTGGTTTTGACGATCGCCTCTCTTTGAATTGATGAATAAGTGCGTTTGATTGGTTTGGCTCTGCGCCTCACGGGCTTGCGAAGGCTGTCTCCTCAACCGCCGGCGCGGCCTCGATGACGCGCATACTCTTCCACTTGCCGGAGCGGAACCGGAGTGTGAAACAGAGCGCCATGGCTAGGATATACGCCGTTGCGAACATCCAGGCCCAGTTGAGGTTGCCCCCGGCCCGGACGAGCAGGTAGGTCGGGATCACCATGAGGGGCCAGGCCAGGGTGAAGGTTAAGATTGAGACGAAGCGGGTGTCGCCTGCGCCTCGGAGCGCGAAGGCGATGGTCAGGTTCACGGCGTCCGCCAGCGAGTAAACGGCCGCGCAGGCCAGCAGCGGAGGGACGAAGGCTGCGATCATCGCGAAGCTCTTGGGGTCGCGGTCCCCCTCGAACACCGAGACCAGGGTGCCCGGGATGAGCACGTACGCCGAGGCAACCAGGCACATGTAGCCGAACGCCCATTTCATTCCGGTATAAGTGGACCGTTCGGCCAGTTCCGGACGGTCGGCCCCCAGCCGCTGGCCGACGAGGATCGAGACCGCCTGGGCGATCCCTTGCATTGGCAGAAAGGCGACCATGTTCAGCCGGACGGTCAGGGCGGTGGCCCCGGCCTGGGCCTCTCCAAGTCGACCCACGAGCTGGACGAAGACGTGGAAGACCAGGACGTCGGAGAAGACCTGGGCACCGGCCGGGAGGCCGTACTTCAGCAAGCGGCCGAAGAGTTGGCGCTCGGGCCGCCAGCCGCGTCGGGTGTTGAACTCCTCAGCATATTTGCGACGGAGCAGGAGGCCGAGGGCCGTCAGGGCGGAGACCCAAGAGCCGGCCACGGTCGCCCACCCTGCGCCTGCGATGCCGAGTTCGGGGGCTCCGGCCCGGCCGAAAATCAGGAGCATGGCCAAAGCGATGTTGACCGCGGTCCCGGCCGCCTCGATCCCGAGCACGGTCCAGGTCCGGCCGCGGCCCGAGAAGAAGCCGTTGATCGCCGCCATGATCAGCATCGGTAAGGCGGCGAAGCAGAGGCAACGCAGGTAGATGGCTTCCAGGCCCTGGAGGGCAGGGGTGTGCCCGCCCATCGCGATCAGATAAGGCGCGGCCGGAACCATGATCAGAAACAGGAGCCCGGCCAAGATCGCAAAATGGACCCCTTGCCAGACGGCGGGTCCGACCCGCTTCGGTCGCCCGGCGCCCGTGTACTGGGCGACGAACGTCGAAACATAGCCGGCGGCCACCTGGAGGAGGCCGAACGGGAGCCAGAACCACATGACCGCCGGAAACGACGCGGCCATCTCCCGAGGGTCGTGCCAGGAGAGCAAGATCGCGTCGACGAAGACTTGCACCGTCATGAAACTCTGGCTGACGACCAGGGGCAGCGCCAGCGTGAGCAACTCCCGGCTTCCCCCGGCGGCTGACC
Organism: Singulisphaera acidiphila DSM 18658; assembly: GCF_000242455.2. GTDB lineage: Bacteria > Planctomycetota > Planctomycetia > Isosphaerales > Isosphaeraceae > Singulisphaera > Singulisphaera acidiphila. The sequence continues at coordinate 108,343 of NC_019892.1, read as the reverse complement.
GCTCGACTTCCGCGCCGAGCTCGCCGGAGGCGGGGGATTGATCGATTGCCTCGTCCCTGATCACTTGACTACCCATCCTGCAACCCTCAACAGCGATTCGATCGGGAGCGGACCCTCCGGCTCTTCGGAGTGGAGGCGATCCGCCCTCATTAGGTTCAGTCATCGGCCGATTTTTCATCGGCGTACCGGCAAATAGGGATATTCGTTGACGTTGTCGTTACCTGGACAAGATGGGGTGTTACGCAAGTAGGTAACGCGCCGTTGATCTTGCTCAGGTGGCCGAGCGCCGGCACGCGGCGGCTTGATGCCAGTCCCAAGCCTATCGGCCGCCTCGTGTGCCCATTTGCTCCGAGTCTCCGAGCCGGTCGCGAAGGAATGTCCTGTCGTCGCGGTCTTGGGGAGAAGACGGTAGAGCGAGCATGGCCGCAGCCCAGGAATCATGATAGCAAGATCCTGCTGCGAGGGCACGAGCAGGGGATGGCAAGAATTGGTTTCGGGCCGAGGAGAATCGTGTCACGGCCAGAATCCTAATCTTATAGTTGTAGGTCTTGTCGGTAATATACGGACGTCCTTCTTTCAAGATCATGTCAAACAGTAGGGCCAGCTCTCTTGACAGCATTGCGTGGGGGTGAATAGGATCGAGGTTCTCTTCTCCCTATCTTTGATGTTGTCCAGGATCTTTAGGGTCGCAGTTCCGTCTCGGATTGTCATTCGTGCTGTGCGTCGAGACGTTCGCTTGAGAGTTGTCTTTGTGCCGTGCGTTGAGGCCTTTGCTCATCCTACGATAAGGCCAAGGTCGGCCCGATCAAGAATGTCAGATATCACTTCACCATCGAGGTTTACGGCTGCGGAATCTCATTGCGGCTGGTGCGCGGGGTGGTCCGGAGCGATCGGGCTCGGTTCTCCCTCACTGCGCCGAATTCGGTAGGTAGGCAATCTTTAATCATTTCTTTTGTTCCTGAAAAGAGGAAGGTGGCCATGCGCATTTCTCGTCGTGCGTTCACTTTGATCGAACTGCTGGTGGTGATCGCGATCATTGCTGTCCTCATCGCTCTGCTCCTCCCCGCGGTGCAGGCCGCTCGCGAAGCGGCTCGCCGCTCGCAGTGTGTCAACAACCTGAAACAGCTCGGGTTGGCCGTAGCTAATTATGAGAGCAGCAATCAGTGTTTACCCCCCGCTCACGTCGGGTACGGTTGGAATGATTGGTCCGCTCCGTCGATGATGCTGTCGGCTCTGGAGCAGACGCCTCTCTTCAATGCGACCAATTTCACGACCGGTTTCGCGAGCCCGGCGACCCTGCAAAACACGACGGTCTTCAACACGAAGCTTAGCTTTCTGATCTGCCCCTCCGACATCGACAGATTGATCAACGCGGCCGGGCATAACAACTACTCGATGTGCGCAGGGTCGGAAGCGTATACGATGAAGTATGGCGATAATTTCCGCGGGGTCGGGATTGACCTTGGGCAACAAGGCGGAGCGGTTGGCAAGATCGCCTTGAAAGATATCCTGGATGGGACGAGCAATACGGTCTGCTTCAGCGAACGAGTCAAGGGGTACGATTCGGGGTTGGATGTGCTGAAACCCACTTCCAGCGTCTCCAACACGAACACTTGGTATCCAAATGCAAGTCCGATCGTGGATTACCTCTCCTGCCTCACGCTCGCCCCTACGGCAGCGAACCTGGCCAATATGCCCCTCTCGGGCACGCCCGCGGGCACGAGCAGTTCGATGGGGAGTTACTGGCACCTCGGCCTCGGTCGTTGTGGTGGGATCTACACCAACATCATGCCGCCGAACTCGTGGAGCTGCGTCACCAACAACCAGGACATGAACGGCGCCTTGTTGACGGCCAGCAGCCGGCACTCGGGTGGAGTCAACGCCTTGTTCTGCGACGGCTCCGTGAAGTTTGTGAAAAGCACCATCAACTACCTCGTCTGGATGGGTGTGGGGACCATCGCCAACAACGAAGTCATCTCGGCTGACCAGTATTGATTGATCGATGGCGGCCACGAACCGGGTTCGATTGGCCGTCGAATTTTCCGCAAGAGATCGGGGCGTCCGGCGCCGCCCGCCCCGATCTCTTCGCATGGCGAGGCGACCGACCGGACCGTTCGACTCGAGCCGGGACCCGTTGAGAGTTCCCGGGCCCGCAAGCGTTTGGCCGAGATTTTTTCCAATCAAAAGGCGTAGCGAGCCTCAAATGGTCGAGGAGTTGATAGAGATGGATGCCGCTCGACGAGTGATCATGGCCCTCACCCTGGCGATGGCCGGTTTTACCCTGGGCGGCTGCGACTCGCGGTTGCATTATGAACACGCGAAAGTCCACGGGACAGTCACGTATCATGGGAAGCCCTTGCCGCTGGGGTCGGTCCTCTTCGTCCCGGTCGAGCCGCCCAAAGACGGATTGATGCAGCCTGCCTCCGGCACGATCAATTCCGACGGGACCTATGAGCTGAAATCCGAGGCGGATGCCGGTGCGATCCTCGGCGAGCACAAGGTCGTCGTCATTGCCATCGACGGCGGCCAGCCGGCCGCGGCCCCGGACCCCGCAAAGGCCGCCGATGCCAGTCCCGCCCCGGCCAAGATGGCCCGGCTCAAGTCGCTGATCCCCAACAAATACTCCGATCCTGCCACCACCCCGCTGACCCAGAAGGTCGTGGCCGGTGACAACACGATCAATATCGAGGTTACAGACTGACGGTTCCGCGATGCCAAGAAGAGTTGGCGCGAGTCGTTCATTTGGGGGGCCTGGACCACTTGTTGGTCGTGGTCGCGCCGTGACAGGAGGCGTTTCGCTTGCTCAAGCCTCCACTCAATGGCTTGGTCTTGTCGAAGACCTCTTGTCGCTGCACCCCCGGACAACAACAACATGGTATCTTGGAATCGGCATCACCACGGGGTTCTCTGGGGAATTGTTGACCTCTCTTGCGAGGGACATCCGTGGATGTGAAAGGTCGCTCACCATCGATCCTTGAGACGATCCTCGAGTACAACCACGATCGCAAGCCGAAGCGCGTTCGCCTGAAGCTTCAGCGCATGGATGAGAACCCATTCGCTTTCTTCCGGGGGACCGACCACCTCTTCGCCCGCTCCTGGCTTGAGTACCAGCCCTCCGACGTCGGACCGGCGATCCTCATCTGCGGTGATCTCCACCTTGAGAACTTCGGAGCGTATGAAGCCGAGGACGGGGAGATTCTCTTCGATATCAACGACTTCGACGAGGCCATCGTCGCTCCCGCCAGTCTCGACCTCGTCCGTTGCACGGCCAGCATCCTCATCGCGGCGGAACTCTGGCATCTTACGCCTCTGCAGGCGGTGGGCATGGCCCTGGCCTTCCTCGAAGACTATCGCGGGACGCTCACGACGCGGCCTCAGGACCATCCGGATGCCAACGGTCTGCCGCTCTTGGGACCCAGCGTCATCTGGAACCGGCCCGGAGTGACGGGGTCGGTCGACCGCGTCTCGCTCTTGAACCGGAACACGGAATTCACCAAGAAGGGGACGCGGAGGATCATCCGCAACGAGACGAAACATCCTCCGATCAGCACGTCGCGGTTCAAGGCGATCAAACAGGCCGTTGAGCAGTACGGGAAGACCACCCGCAGGCCAGGCTCGTATGCCGTGCTTGACGCTACGGCCAGGATCGTCGGGATCGGCAGCCTCGGTCTCCCGCGTTACGTCGTGCTCGTGGAAGGAGCGGGTCCGCCCGACGAGAACTGGCTGTTGGATATCAAGGCTGCCACTTCGCCCTCGCTACGGTCCTGCACTGATGCGCTGCAGCCTGAGTGCGGCGAGAGCGAGGCGCATCGGATTGTCCAAGCCCAACTCACGCTTCAGGCTAAGCCGGCGCTCGGGCTCGACGTGATCGAAATCGAAGGCCGATGGTATCGCATCAGGCAGTTGATCCCCGACGAGAACCGAGCGAGCCTCGACCGGCTCCGCAGGGATCCGGTCAAGCTTCGCGAAGCCATCCACGTGGCGGGACACGTCACGGGGCACTCCCACCTCCGCGGTATTCCCCCGCTCGAGGAGAGTCACCGGCGTGACGAACTCATCGCCTGGGCCTCCAGGCCTGCGCTGGACGCGGTCATGGCGGCCGCGGTGCGTTGCGCCGAGCGCAATCGGCTGGACTACGAGGAGTTTCACGAATCCATCTCTCGTCCCTCGGCCCTGCCGAAGCCGCTCCGTTCCAAGGAGTCGCCGCGGAAGTCGAGATGATTATGCCCATGTCCCACGGGCTAGCCGCCTGCGATGGCCCCTACGACCAGGAACGGCTCGGCCCCGTTTGCGATGGCGTTGGGGAGCGGGTTGTCCGGCAGTTCGTGGGACAGGTCCTGCTCGCAGGCGAAGAACCGTAAAAAGGGTCGGCGGCGTAGCGTGTCGTAGTCGCGGATCGTTCCGCGGAGCATCGGGAAGCGGTTCTCAAGCGCGTCGAGGACCGAGCGCTGGGTGATCGGACCCTCGACGCAGAGCTCCACCTCTCCGGTGACGCGTGCCAGCGTTCGCAGATGGGCAGGGAGTACCACGCGGATCATGGCAGTGTCTGGACCTCGACGGAGAGGACGGCCGGAAGGTCCCGGACGATGGGTGCCCAGTTTTCCCCTGCATTCGCCGATGCGTACACTTGTCCCCCCGTGGTGCCGAAGTAGACGCCACACTGGTCGAGCGAGTCAACGGCCATGGCGTCACGGAGTACGTTGACGTAGCAGTCGCTTTGCGGCAGGCCGGCCGTGAGAGCTTCCCACTCGTTTCCGCCCGTCCGGCTTCGGTAGACGCGGAGCTTCCCGTCGGGCGGGTAATGTTCGGAGTCGCTCTTGATCGGGACGACGTAGACGGTGTCCGGCTCATGGGCGTGAACGTCGATCGGAAACCCGAAGTCGGACGGCAGGTTCCCGCTGATCTCGTGCCACGACTCGCCGGCGTCGTTGCTGCGCATGACGTCCCAATGCTTTTGCATGAACAGCACGTTGGGGCGTGACGGGTGCATGGCGATCCGGTGCACGCAATGGCCGACCTCCGCATTCGGGTCGGGGATGTACTGCGACCGCAGGCCTCGATTTACCGGTCGCCAGGTCTTGCCCCCGTCGTCGGTCCGGAACACGCCTGCGGCGGAGATCGCGATGAAGATCCGCTCGGGATTGCTCGGGTCGATAATGATCGAGTGCAGGCCCATCCCACCGGCCCCGGGCTGCCAGCGGTGCCCTGACTCATGGCCCCGGAGGCCGGGGAGTTCCTGCCACGTCCGGGCGCCGTCGGCGGAATGGAACAGGGCGGCATCCTCGACACCGGCGTAGACGGCCTCCGGATCGTTGAGCGATGGTTCGAGATGCCAGACGCGCTTGAATTCCCAAGGGTGCTGCGTGCCGTCGTACCACTGGTGGGTGCCGGTGACGCCGTCGTACTGGAACGCGTTGCCGACCGGCTCCCAGGTCTTGCCCCCGTCGTCGGAGCGCTGAATCATCTGGCCGAACCACCCGCTGGACTGCGAGGCATACAGCCGGTTCGCGTTTATCGGGGAGCCCTTGAGGTGGTAGATCTCCCAGCCCGCAAAGTGGGGGCCGCTGATCTCCCACCGCTGGCGCTTGCCGTCCGCCGTCAGGATAAACGCACCCTTGCGCGTGCCGACGAGTACCCGTACTTGGCTCATGCTTTATCCTCCTTGTTTTTTGTTTTCGTCAGGGGTGAGGCCAGGAATGAACCGGACTTCACCGCTTCCTCCCAAATTGAGGCGGCAAGGCTGGGGGGCACTCCCTAGTCGTTTGGCGCTGGTCGAAATCGACAACGGTCAGAATCTGGCGACAGATTTTCTGTGGCCGCCCGCCTGGAAATCGCCTAACGGCTTCCGGCGCATGGGATTTCGTTCGCCGGCTTCGTAAGCTGTTATGCCGACGATGGTTTTCCTGCGGGCGAGGGTGGCTCTCGATTCCCGAGTCGCGAAGGCCGGTCCTGGTACGCCTTTTCCTACCGCCCTCGAGCTCGCGTTCCGTTTGACTTCCCGGTCGTTAAGCTGGAAGACCGAGCCGCGGCCGTCGGATGAGTATGTCGAGGCTGGTGAGCATGCCGATTCCGCCAAACGCGATCTCGACCGTCGCAGAGGCCTCCCCCTCGGGCCGGGCCCGCCCCGGCGGTTATCGCGGAGCCTGCGGATCCCCATCAGGAACCCGGGATTCCGGTGACGGGCAGGAGGCTCAGCATGAGGCAGACCCCCGGCGTGCCGTCCGTCGGCTTGGCCACCGTCAATCAGCCTGTCGGGGCCTTTTCATTTCGCGAAGAATTGAGAATCGCACGAGCACGATCTTATTCAATTTGCGCAAATTGCGTTAAGAATGAAGAATGGCCCCTTTGTTTCCTTCTGATACATGGTCCTTGAACGGCTCACCTTGAAAGCAAGTATCACCTCAGGCATTGGTCTTTACGCCGAACTCCTCTCTTAATAGCATAAAGCCCCCCCCCCAATCTCGGAGAGCCGGGGAAAACGATCTCGAAACAACACCTCAGTTTCTACGGATGGTTGATCATGCGTATGCGATGGATCTCGACGTACATCGGACCAGTCTTTTTAACCCTCCTCCTCAACCTGACTTCGATTGGCTTGACGGCAAGGGAAGCCGGAGCAGAACCGATCCGGTATGTGACCAGCGGTCAGGTTAACACGGACAGCCCTATCATTCGCTTCGAGGGGACGGAGGGCACGTTTGAGCAAGGCACGCTTTCTGACCCCAGCTCGTTTTTGCTCGGCCGGTTCGTGGTCGATAAGCCGCCTTCCGGATCTGAGGCTACCTATAACGGCGGCCAGTTCTTCATCACGATTGAGGCCCCCGATTTCTATCAGGAATCCGGGGGCGGGCCAGGAGTATCCTTGACCAAAATTAACAGCAGTATACTGATCCGTGGGCATATTGACTATGGAGTTTATGTTGATATGCTCGATGAAAAGCCGGGCCTTTTCGCGATGATTGACTCAATAGAATATGGCAGCCATAATCCAGTGACACTTGGCCATATTCAAAAATATAGTTTTCCAATCACTCTTGAAGACATGAAGTTCTCAGATAATATGATGACTATAATGAGGGGAAAGGATCATTTTAATCCCGATTCCAACGTGTTCATTAGCCCCCCGGTCATGATGGAAACGGTGCCCGAGCCGGCGGCAGCGTGGGTGTTTCTGGCAGGGATAGGCGTCGTTGGCCTCTACCGACGGTGTACGTCCCAACGAATCCCCCGCTCCGGCTCATCCCAGCCTTGAGCCTTATAAGGTCAGGCAGGCTAAGATTTCCACGAGTCATGGCGTGGTGTTCGACTTCAGAATGGGGAAGAATCAAGTAAGGGGGGGGCAAGGTCCGACTTGATTGTCGGCCCTTGACCCCTCTCTGTTTTTATGGGCACGTGAGTTCAACACTTGGCTGTCCAACAGTTTACGGCCGGTGCGATCGCACACGCAGCCCCTTTGGGAAACGGCTCTCGTTGAGTACGGCAACGGTGGATGCCAAGAATCATCTTCCTCCTTGAGGAAAGGTTCCCTGGTGCTCACCCACTCCGCCTCTTCAAGGCTGCGATGAATCCGGCTTGCCCGATTTCCCCTCGAGGAGTTCTTCGGTGGTAACGGAAGTTGCATAGCCGAAGTGCAGGGCCGCCATGAAGGCGGCATGCACCTGCGCGGCCGGGATTTTGACTCCGTTGAACTCAAGGTCGCGCGAGGCGCAGGCGTCGTGAACGACGATGCAATTGTAGCCGAAGTCGTTGGCCGCGCGGGTGGCGGCGTCAACGCACATGTGGCTCATCGCGCCGCAGATCACGACCTCCTGAATGCCGTTGCGGTCCAGGACTTCTTTGAGGTCGGTGTCCCGAAACGAGTTGATGGAGTGCTTCAGCACGACATGCTCGCCTTCGAGGTTCCGAACCGTCGAATGGATCTGTGCGCCTACCGATCCCGGCGCGAAGAAGGGGGCGTCGGCCGTTGGGAACTCATGCCGGACGTGAATGACCAGATCGCCCGCCGCACGCGCTGCAGCTAGCAACCGAGCGGCATTCTCCGCAGCGGCCTCCATTCCGCTTAACGCCCATCGGCCGTCCGGGAAATAATCATTCTGAATATCGATAATGATCAGAGCACGCTTGGGCATCTTCAAGTCTTTCACAATGAATGACAGGGACAGCCTGTCGGCTCGCTCGCTCTTCATCGTGGAAAGCGGGCTGTACCGTAAAGTCCCCTTCGTTTTTCGCAAGGGAACGAGGCTCTTGCGGGCGCGATCTTATCCCATTTGCGCAAAATGCGTCAAGGATGAAGAATGGTCCCTTCGTGGTGCATCCGGCGAGTTCGTTGACGCCGAGGATTGAACCCTCATTCCGTACGACTGACCCAGTCTGGCCCCGCACTTATTCCAGGTCAAAGTTGATGGTGTTGCGGCCCGAAACGACCTTCTTAGTCAGTTGAGATTTCTCGATGTCCTCATATTTCAAAGGGAGCTGTGATTCGACCTTGGGTTTCTTTTTCAAAGGGGGGGCCGCGGTGTCCGGCTCTTTCTCCGGCTCTTTGCGGGCGGAGATGACCACGCGATAGTCACCGAGCCGTGCGCCGTTGGCGTCGGCGGTTTGCAGGCTGTAGGTGCCGTCAGAGCCGATCGAGCCCATCGCGGGGGTTCCGCCGGGGGTGACCGGCTGGAAGCTGATCATCCCCTGGGTGACGGGTTTTCCCTGGTAGCTGACCTTGCCTGTGACGGGGGCTAGCTCCGGCCCCTCCTGACTGCTGCAAGCCGGAATGATCAGAACCAAGGCCACGAGAAGCGGTGAAGTGCGACGGTGACGGGTCGCTGGTGCGAGGGGGGGACGGTCTCGATACATCGGGGGAGAAATCTCCGGATCCACTTTTAGAGAAGGTGTCTTGGCGGGTCGATACCAGGCGGCCATGTCCTCTTGTCGGGTGGGCATGGCCCATGATGCCTGAGGTTCAGCGGGTTGACGGGCGTGGGTGCCTTTTTTGATTCTCGGGGATGAATCCAGGTAAGCCATGCCCATCCTGCAAGCGGCGGATTTGCTTCGCACACGCGCACTTCGCCCGATCAGTAGGCGTCCGCAGAAACGATCTCGCCCCGCGCTCGAGTGCTAATTGCTGTATAGATATCGTAGTTTATTGAATTTTTAATGAATTTGACCGACCCATCGGTGAATGCGAAATTGCCCCCGCCAGGATGTTGGCTATGGAAGCTGTAATTCCAGACCCAGGTGTTCACGGGAGATGGGTCGGGCTTCTTGATGAAGTTGAGGGGCAAGGACGTCACCCCGGTCGAGGTGTTGGAATGGACCCAGCCGTTGTGGTTGCAACGGTCCATGACCTGTTCGCCGATCATCATAGTGTTGGACGTTCCATCGAGGATGTCGCGGACGCCGACGCTGCGGCCTGCGCGGGAGATTACCCCGGTTCCGCCCGGCGGGGCATCGGAGGAGTCGTCGCCGAGTTGGGGTAGCGTGCAACGATACCCTTGCTGAGCGCACGGGTTGAGAATCTGGCCGTTCTGGTCCGCCGCTCCGGAACATCCCAGGCAGTTGTCGCCCATCACGCCGAGGTAAGACGTCCCGGCCTCACTGTCAGCGGCGCCGATGTCGTTGTGCGGCAGGAGGTGGATCGGATTGCTGGGGTCAGATGGGCACATGAATGTATTGACGATTGTAATTCGGACGGTCTTGTTTGCCTGGCCGAGGTAAAATTTCCCGGAATAGTTGCCCTGAACGCCGTCGCCCCACATGAAGCTGAAGTTCACGGCGTTATAAAGGGGCGTCATCTCCAGTTGGGGCAGTTGCAGGACGATCCAACTTGCGTTGTTCCCCGTGCCTCCCAGCCCGGAAGACGGGTTAAAGGGGTGATACCACTGGCCGTTGGGGAAGACGCCTACCACGTCGTGATAGTTGTGCGCTGCCAGGGCGAGTTGCTTGAGGTTATTGACGCACTGCGCCCGACGCCCCGCCTCGCGTGCCGCCTGGACTGCGGGCAGCAGCAGTGCGATCAGCACGGCGATGATGGCGATGACGACCAAGAGTTCGATGAGAGTGAAGCCGCGTCGAAGGGCGAACTTCATGGGATGAGGACTCCAATTCGGGGGGATATCGAACGATCTTGCGTGGCACGGAACAAGAAAAGAGCAAACCATCCTTGCAAATCGGTGGAATGCGCAAGCGATGACGCTTGCGCATCAAGAAAATCACAGAATCATTAGCGATCACTGCAACGTTGAGTGATAGACCGACATCTGTATTTGGACGGCCAAGGCGCAGTCTGCCACAGACATGAGGTCAATATGATCCCTCGTCAATGACCGACAAAACAGAAGCCGGATCGAAAAGGTTGGAAGAAGAACTTTTCTCGCCTTGTTGATCTTTAGCAAAATCTGGCGGGCGTGCAACAAGAAAGTTTCGAGTATGGCAAGCTTGCCAATCTGGGCCGCGATCCATGACGGAGATCACAGCCAGCCTGGTGGTCCAGAGGGTCAAGCTGATTCGCGGGGACGACAAATGAAGGGCAGGGGGGGGATGGGAGGGCTGAAATCGGTGGTTGTACAACTGCCGTTGAGCCGAGATGTCTGACGGCTACGATTCTGTGGGAGATTTCATGGCTGTGCGCATAGACTGTGTCGATGGGGAGGGCGAGTGATGTGGCGGGTAGGAACGCTGCGAATTGCATCGCGTTTCGCAACGTTTACCCCGCCCTGACCGCTACTCAGAATCTGAAACGGTCAGGGGGGATGATTCAACGGCCGACTTCAAGCGGGCTGCGCGCCCTCCAGCGCCTGGTCGAGATCCGCGATCAGATCAGCCACGTCCTCAATACCGCACGAGTAGCGAACCAAGGTCTCGGGAATCCCCAGGGCGGCACGCTCCTTGGCGGTCAGCTCGACGTGGGAACCGGTCGCCGGGGGAGCGACCACGGTTTCCACCGCGCCGAGATTCGCGGCGCGATGCGCCCAGCGGAGACGGGGCAGGAACCGTTTGACCGCGTCGAAGTCGCCGGGCAACTGGAAGCTGAGCACGCCGCCGAAGCCGCCGGGCATCTGCCGCTTGGCGATCTCGTGGTTCGGGTGATCTTCCAGGCCCGGATAAAAGACCTGTTCGACAAGCGGGTGGGCCCGCAAGTGGCGTGCGATGGTGAGGGCGTTGCTGTTCTGACGTTCCACCCGCAGCGCCAGCGTCTTCATCCCGCGGAGGAGCAGGTAGGCGGCGTCGGCGTGGAGGGTCGCCCCCGTGATCTCTCGGCGTCGAAAAATCGCCTCGACGAGCGCTGCGTCGCCCGCGACCACGCCCCCCAGGGCATCGGCATGGCCCCCCAGATACTTGGTCGCGCTATGGATCACCAGATGCGCGCCAAGCTCCAGCGGATGCTGGTTGATCGGGGTCGCGAATGTATTGTCGACCACCACGATCGCTCCCTGCGTGCGCGCCCGGGCGGACAGGCGTTCCAGGTCAAGAACCTTGCAGGTCGGGTTGGTCGGGCTCTCCAGATAGAGCACACGCAGGCCGCCGTCGATCGCGGCCTCGATCGACGCCTGGTCGGCCGTCTGGCAGAGGGTGACTTGGACCCCGACCCGCGGCAGGAATTCGCTGAACAGGCGATTGGTCCCGCCGTAGGTGTCGGTCACGGACACCACGCGCTGGCCTGGCTCCAGCAAGGTGAATAGCGTGTCGCTGATTGCGGCCATGCCGGTCGAGAAGCTTGTGGCGGCCTCGGCCCCTTCCAAGACCCGCAGCTTCTCCTCGAAGACGGCGACGGTCGGATTGGTGTTCCGGCCGTAGATGTGCCCTTCGGCCTGCCCTAGCGCGACCGCCCGCCACTCGTCAAGGTCCTCATAGCCGAAGGAGACGCTGTGGACCACGGGGACCTGGGTGGCGCGCTGCATGTGGACGCCCCCTTCGCCTGCCCACACGGCCTGGGTCCGAGGATGCGGCTTGCCCTGACGGGCCTTTTCTGAATCGGACATGACAGTGTTCCTGAAGCCTGGACATTGCCGCCACGCCTTCGGGGGCTGGACTTCTTTTTTTACGGCATGATGCCGGCCGTGGTGGAATGGTTTGGCGTGAAAGGGAGAAACCGGGGCTTGTTGAGGCAAGGGTTACTGGCTGCAATATGATCAGACCGCATCGATTGATCGCCATCGTACCGAGTGGACGACCCGGGAGCAATATAATAATCAATTCAAAATATCGAAAAAATTGTCGTTATGCATGATTTGGTAGATAACGCGACTCCTGGGTGAAGGGTCCGGTTGACTGATGCTGTTTTGAGAGACCGAGGAGAACATCGGACTGTCGAGGAAGCTGGCACCGAATTCTTTTCCTGGGCTTGAACTGGAATCTTGTTTTGTTCGATCAGTATTGTCGGCATTGGTCTTGACCGGGCCCTATCCTAAGCAAATAATGCTGGCGCTGGTTTTGCGGATCGTGATCAAGTGTGGTCGGAGTTCCCACCTGGTTGAGAATGAGCGGCGAGTTCGCCGAGTCGTCGATGATGACGAGTTCCTTGGTTCAAGGTCTGCTCTTGATCGCGTTCCGGAGTTGATCAGAGGCCGGCCGTGAAGGAATGGGGTCGGCCAAAATTGGCAGCATCGTTCATAACGAGCGAGTGGATGAGCAATCCATTTTCTGAAAGCGATCCACTTGACTCCATACGTCGCCGACTCGTCAACGAGAGGCGTCCTGTACCCGACTATTATTGCGTGTTGCTGACTGGTGATCCCAGAGGCGAACGCGGACTCGTTGGAGTCTCGCATGCCCCTGGTGAGCCCAAGAATTCGGCTGGAACGGGTCAAATTTTCCGACCGCCGGTCGACAACGCGTTCTGTTTTTGATGGCCGCGACGGGGATGGTGATGGCGGCGTCGACCGGCCGTGCGCTGGGTTTACGCTGATCGAATTGCTGGTGGTGATCGCGATCATCGCCGTCTTGATCGCGCTCTTGTTGCCCGCCGTGCAGGCGGCCCGGGAGGCGGCACGCCGGATGCAGTGCGCCAACAATCTCAAGCAGATTGGTCTGGCGCTGCACAACTATCACTCCGTCAACGACTGCTTCGCGCCGGGGGGGCTCGTCGGTTATCGCTATGACACCAGCGCCTATAACCTCAACGGGACCTACGGTGCCTTCGCGCGGATCCTCGGCAGCTTGGAGCAGCAACCGCTCTACAATGCTATCAATTGGTCGCTGGAGCCTGACCAAGACGCTTACGGGGCCAAGGTCAACTCCACGGTGACGATCTCTCGGCTCAGCACGTTTCTGTGCCCTTCAGACGCGCCCCCGTCGTACCTTGGCACCGGGACTGCGCCGATCAATACGTTGACGGCTCCGGGCAACAATTACTTTGCCTCGCTCGGCTCTTCGCTGGAGTGGGGGGCGTACCCCGGCCCACTCTCGGGACCGGCCCAGACGCCCAACGGTCCCCCGAATGGTGTGTTCAATTCCGGAGGCGCGACCGTCGGTCTGCGCGACATCCAGGACGGCTCCAGTAACACGGTCGCTTGCGGCGAGTGGCGCACCGGCAGCGGTGTGCGAGCCAACGCGGGCATCACGGTCGTCATCCCCACGGATATCATCATGGTGGGCAGCTACCCGGCGGGGGTCAGCCGGAACACGGCGACGGTCTCGATGCCCAACTCAACCCTGGCCAATAGCTTATTGTCCTGGCTTCAAACGTGCGCCAGCAATGTCGGAAATTCGGCGATGCGGTTCAACAAGTCGACGACTTTGGGAGAATCCTGGGCTCTCGGTTTGCCGAGCTACAGCCTCGGCAATATGCTCGTTCCTCCGAACCCGAAGACACCCAACTGCAATGTCGCCTCCAGCAACGCGGTCAACCAACCGGGGGTGTATGGCCTCAGCAGTCGCCACTCGGGCGGCGTGAACGTGCTGATGGCCGATGCCTCGGTCCGCTTCCTCAAGGATAGTGTCAGCATCCAGACCATCTGGTCGCTGGGCTCGCGAACCGGGGGTGAAATCCTCAGCGCTGACAGTTACTAATACAGAAGCTTGATTTGATGAAGTGAATGCCCCGCTTGTCCGTGGGCCTTAACCAGGCTCCGGCAAGACCCCCTCCGGGGCCGATTCGCCTTCCGTCCGCCTGATCAGGCCACGGGCGAAGACAAGCAGCGGGACGGCAAGTTGCAGGCCGCACACCGCACAGACGCCCCCCCAACCCCACCGCGACCAGGCGAAGCCGCCGAGGATCGAGCCGACCCCAGCGCCGACGCAGCACGAGACCATGTAGATGGTGTTCAGCCGGTTCCGAGCGTCGGGGCGCAAGGCATAGATTCTTGCCTGATTCGAGACGTGCGTCATCTGCATCCCGAGATCGAGCAAAAGCACCCCGGCCACGATCCCCCAGAGCCGGTGAGAGCCGATCCAGAGCTCGAAGAACGAGGCCAGCATCAGGACGAGGCCGAGCACCGCCGTGGACCGGGAATCGCTTCGATCCGCGAGCTTGCCGACCCACGATGCGGCGAGGACTCCGACCACGCCCACCAACCCGAACAGGCCGACGATCTCGCTTCCGTAGCGGAATGGAGGTTCGGCCAGGTGGAAGGCCAGCGTGGACCAGAAGGCAAGGAAGACCCCGAACGTCGCCGAGCCAAACAGGCAGGCCTGTCGGAGCGCAGGCTCCGCCCGGACCATCTCCCAGAGCGAACCGATCAGGCGGGGATAGGTCAGCCCCGTGTCCGACTTGTCGCTGGGCAACGCCCTCCGCAGGACCGCAAGCAGGAGGATGGTGAGTCCCGCGGCGATCCCGTACATCGCCCGCCAGCCGAGGTAATGGCCGACGAGGCCGCTCACGGTACGGGATAGGAGAACGCCGATCAGAAGGCCGCCTTGCACCGCGCCAACCACTCGCCCCCGTTCCCCGGGCGGGGCGAGGTGGGCGGCGAACGGGAGCAGCAATTGCGGGGTGATCGTCGTGACACCCAGCAGGAAACTCGCCAGAGCCAGCAGCCCGAGCGTCGGGGCGACGGCCATTCCCACGAGCGAAACGATTACAGCGGCGAGCATTACGATCACCAGCCCTCGCCGTTCCACCATGTCGCCCAAGGGGGCGATCAAAAGCAGACCGAGGGCATATCCCACCTGCGGTAGCGCCGGGATGTGGGCGACCCCGCCCTCCGCGACGTGCAGGTCCCGGGCGATCTGTGGCAGCAGCGGCTGGACATAGTGCAAGTTGGCGACCGTGACGCCGCAGCCGATCGCCATCAATAAGGTTGTACGACGACCAAGGCGTCCGGCGACGTTTGGCTCTTCAAGTTCGACGTTCATGGGCAAGGGGCGTGACCGGGTGAGTCGCTGGGCGGCGGATTCATTCGAGGTCGAGGGCCGACAACCCATGATAAGACACCGAGTCAACCCCACCGCCTCTGCCAATCATGAATTGAATAATGAAAAATTGGAGACTTGTCAAAAAAATGCGTCATGGACAAAAGGGGGAGTGGCGATGTGCATGGCTCGACGTCGACCTCGGGATGTTTGCGAAAGTACCTGTCCTTGACGAAGAGAGGCCCCCTCGATCGCTCGTTCCCCAGATGCCGCCGTCCCCTCTTCGGTTTTTTAGAAACTGTCCGCGGAGATGATCTCGCCGCCTTGCCGGGTGAGCAGCGAGGCGACGGTCTCGATCGTCATCGTTTCCTTGAGGAACTTCACCGACCCGTCGGCCATCCCCACAGTGGCGCCGCCGGGATGGAAGCCGTAGACTCCGTACATATTCCCGCAGTTGATTGGGCACCGCCCCAGGTTTTTCGCCGCGCTGATCCAGTCCTTGCCTGGATCGAAGCCTCTCACCGAGAACAGGTTCCCCTCGGCCCAGGCGGAAATCGGGACGCTATTGGTTGCGGTCACACCCGAGTCGGGGACCATCGTCCGCCCGGATCGCCAGATCCGAGGGCGGCCGGCGCATTCGACCAGCATGATCGTGTTGGATGTCCCGTCGGTGACCTCGCTGAGGTTTCGCAGGCCACCCTTGGTGGTGCCCTGGAAGACACCATCGGTGCTGGACGGCTTTGCACTCTGGATGAAGCCCGATGCCCACAGGGTGTCGGCAATACCGGTGCTCGCCGCATAGTCGGCCATTGCTGCTCCCCAACCCGGGGCGGGCGTCGTGACGAACCTCGGATTGAGCCGGGGCCCGCTCGGTGTGCTCGGGCAGAGCATTGCGTTCATGTGAGTCTGGACCGCCGTGCTGTTCTCACGCGAGATGTGCGCCACCAGCATGTTGTAGCTCTGGTACAGGTTCGCTTGCTCGATGTACGGCAGGATCTGAGCGCCCCAGTAGCGGGTCGGTGTGGTTTCTGTCGTTGGCAAGGCGTTGTTGGCGGTATGGAAGTTGTGCAGCGCCAGCCCCAATTGCTTGACGTTGTTGGCGCACTGGATCCGCCGCGCTGCCTCCCGTGCTGCCTGTACAGCAGGCAAGAGCAAGGCAATCAGCACTGCGATGATTGCGATGACGACCAGCAGTTCAATGAGCGTGAAGCCGCCACGGGCAGAATGATTCCGATTCATGATTCGTTGCCAGAGAATTGGGCCGCGAGGAGGGGGCGTCGCCGGAACGAAGTCGCGGGGACCGCCCCGGATTGTCGTCCTTGGGGGGCCGGTGCATGCAGGATGAAAGGGGAAAGGACCGTTTCCGTCTGGGTCAAGCTTACCGGTCGGCCGCCGGGGGCGTCAAGTTGCGATTGAGATTCTGTTTCAATTCGGGGTCGCTTGGTGGGAGGATGGGGGGGCGGCGGAAGCCGCGGGGCTCGTTGAGGGATTCGAGGAACGCTTTGAGGTCGGCGAGATCCCGATCGTTCAGTCCGAGGGGGCGAAGCAGCGGCGATTTGGTGGGGAAAGGTGCGGCGTCCGGTTTCGGTTCGCCGGTCGGCCGTCGGAGGGTCGCCATGCCGGCGTTGTACATTCGCAACACCCCGTCGAGTTCGAAGACCCCGTTGTGCATGTAGGGCTTGGTGTTGCCGATGTTGCGGAGGCTGGGCGTGCGGAATCGGCCGACGTCGTCGGCCTCTCCGGTGATCTGGTAGCGGCCGAGGTCTTCGAGTGTCCGCCCGTAATAGCTCAGGCCGAGGTCGTGGAATTGGTTGTCGCTGAAGGTTGGCCCGTTGTGGCAGTTCAGGCAACGCGCTGCGCCTCGGAACAGGTCGAGCCCGGCGATCGCCTCGTCGGTCAGCGCCTTGGGGTTCCCTTTGAGGAAGGCGTCGAACTTGCTCCGGCCGCCGACCAGCGTCCGCTCGAACGCGGCGAGGGCGCGGGCGACGGCGTCGAGCGTCACGTCGTCCGACCCGAACGCCTCCTGAAACGCAGGGCGATAGCCGGGCACCTTGGCCACAGCCGCCACCGTCGCCTCGGCTGGGGCGTTCATCTCGTGAGGGTTCAAGATCACGACGCGGGCCTGATCCTCGAGTGTCGCGGCCCGGCCGTCCCAGAACAGGCTCCGCGCCTGGCCGACGTTCAGCAGCCCGGGCGCGTTCCGCGGGAGCGCCTGGCGGTCGTGTCCGAAGGAGGTGGTCCGGCCGTCAGCCCATCCGAGGTCGGGGTCATGGCACGACGCGCACGCGATCTGTCCGCTGCCCGACAGCCTTGGGTCGAAGAACAACATTTTGCCCAGCGCGACCTTCGCCGCCGTCGGCGGGTTCTCATCGGGTTGGGCCACCGGCGGCAGCGTTCCCAGTTCGACCCACTCCACCCCCGGGTCGACGTTCGGCCTGGGCCATCCCGAAGGAGGCCCTTCATAGACTTGTCGCAGCCCGGCGATCCGCTCCGCGCGAACGTCAGCAGGCTCCTGAGCCCGGGGCGGGAGCCGGGGCAACGCCTTCTCCTGCGGCTCGGGAGCGACGGCCTGATCTTCGTCGCGTCGCAGCCCGGCGATCCGCTCCGCGCGAACGTCAGCAGGCTCCTGAGCCCGGGGCGGGAGCCGGGGCAACGCCTTCTCCTGCGGCTCGGGAGCGACGGCCTGATCTTCGTCGCCCCAGGCGATCAGAGGCGCGACCAGCACCATCACGGAAACGCCCATCCTCAAGATCCCGCGAACAAACCACCCTGATCGCATGACTCTCCCTTCCTCGCCTGGCATCATTCGTGCTGTCTGTGCTGAGACTGAGTGTCATTGTCACGGATGGCTGGCAGTTAAGTCCAGCCCAGGTCGACTTATCCTTTGGGGCGATCTCGCCGTTGGCCGATGGGACGAGCGTTGTCATCGCGGTTGTTGTGGAGGATGGTGGAGCGCGCATTGCTGCGGTTCAGGATCTGAAGAGTTAGGACTCCGTAGCGGAGGTTCGATCGGTCTGTGACAGGGCAAGATTTCGGTTTTTTCGGGAATGAGGACCATGGTTTAGGCCATGGACCTCTTTGCCTTTTGCTGAATAATGCAAGAATATGCTTATTAAATGTGGTAATGCGTGGAAATGATAGGGCTTTTGTGCTAAAGGCCTCGGATTGGAACCGGGGGCGTTGCCTGGGCAATGAACTTGGCCACGTCGGAGTCTTTCCGGGCCAGGCTTCTCAGAAAGTTCGTATCCGAGAGTCGCACGTTGCGGAAGCCGCGGCGAAGTTGCTGGATTTGGGGAGGTTCATTCCTCGTGGTCACCAGGAAGAGGTCGCCGTCGTCCACGTTAAACTCTTGGTCATCAATTCGGACTTTTCCCGACCTTCCGTTGGTGGTTTCCCACTCGAAGTGCATGCGTTTTCCGACTTGGGTTCTGACTTCTCCATTGAGGGTTGCTACGCCTCCTTTTTTCTCGGAGCCGCCTATTCTCCAACTCCCATTGCGGTCTCCGGGAATCACCCCCCGGGTGCCTGGGATGACACTCCCTTTTGCGAGCGTTTTCAGGGCATTCGGATCGCCGTCGCAATCGAACCAGAAGACCAGCCGGTGAGCATCACATTAGTTGGTAGGACGGACGTTCAGTTGCTGGAATAGTCGCGATTCCAGAAGGCGTCCCACTGGCCTTTTTCGCTGCGGTAGAGGGCGCGGAGGTGGCAGAGGGCGTGAGCGCCGTCTTCGCCCCAACGCATTCCGGCCAGTTTCAGACGCTGCCCCACCACCGTCTTGCACGCGCTCTCGATCGCCCCGCTCCCGATACACCAGCCACGCGCCAGGTATTCGGGATAGTCCATCCGGTGCGCCTGGCGTTCAAGGTAACCGATTAACTCGGTCGCGGCTTCGCCCAGGCCAGGCCGGCGCGGCCAGTCCCATTCCCGCAGGACAGATCCCAACACCGCGCCCCCTTCCTCTTTGAGCAACTGTCGCCATCGCCGGGCTTGGTCTTCGGCTTGGTCCTCGTCCTGAGGGTGCAGCAGACGCGCCAAGCCGGTGAGCTTCTCCGCAGGGTGAAAAAAGTCAAGAATGATCACTTCCACACGCGGAAAGTTTTCACGGAGTCGATCCTCCAGGCCCGCGCCGCCGTCGGAGAGGCCGATCCAGCGATCGGCCCGGTCCATACCGACGTCTCCGGCGGGCGTGCGGAGCAAGGGACCGAACTCCTCCAAGGGATACAGGCCCGCGAGGTAACGCGCCTGCATCGGCTGCGGTTTCTCGTCGGGCCAAGGCCACTCCGGGGTGGGGTTACAGACCATCCCCACGTAGGCCATGCGGCCTTCGGCGGGTCCCCCTCCCTCCCCTTGACGCCGCACCCCAGTGGCGTCGAGTTCGACGTACGCACAACGTTGGCCTTCGTAATCCTTGTGCCAGGGCCAGTCGGCCGGGGGACCCAAGTGCGAGCCGGCCTGGACCGCCTCAGCCAGACGTTGACCGGCCTCTTCGGTGGTCCGTTCGACAGTCGATTCCGAGACCCGGACACCCCCCATCTCTTCGAGCAGTTCCGCCCCCTTCTCGAAGCTGTCGGCAACTGCCCCGGCCAAGCTCGCGACGCGTTCCAAAGCCGGCGTCAAGTCGCGGGTCGTCAGCCCCGCTTCGCGATCGAAGGGGAACAGCCCCTTGCCACAGCATCGACAGAGGTAGTAAGCCCGGCGGTAGCGGACGGCTCCCACAAGGGTGAAGGAGGTGTGCAGGCGGTGCGAATGAAACTCCGCCGTCCGGCTACAGTGGGGACAGGTTACGCTGGCTCCGTCGTATCCGTTTTTTTTCGCGTCAGGTGCTGCTCGATCGCCTTGGCGGCGATCTTGTGAGCCAGGGCCCGGATCTTGAATTCGTTGGCGCCGAAGAGGTGGGCGTCGTCGGTGATGGCAAGATTGGCCGCGAGTTCGCTGATTTCGGCATCGACGGCCTCGCGGATGGCTTGCTCGAGCCCCGCGATTTCAGCCTGTTTCTCGGGAGGCACGGGTGCGGTCGGCATGGATGGACTCCGTTTCCGAGGTCGGGTTTTCCTCAGGTACCGCCGGTTTCCCTCTTGTGTACAAAGATTCCACCAACTGTCAAGACGCTCACCGAAGACCAGCACAGGTTGTGAATTGTGATTGAATTCTACGGCTTTGGTGGGGCCGGCGTAGAAGATTCGGCCCCCCATGGGAGTCGGACCATGGATTCGGGGAGCGGTCTGAGAGCCGCAACCGCCGAGGCCGCCGATTGAGCCGAGTAGGATCGTGGTGGACCTGAGCAACTTCGTGATCCGATTCAATGGAGAGTCCCTCCCCTTGCGGTGAGCGGCAGCACCGAATCCATGATGTGATGAGCATCGCCTGGTCATGCATAACGAAACCTTGGCCACATCGCAATGTTATATTCCCATTCCGAATCATAAGGAGTAAGGGAGCAGGCCTGGCGGTTTGGCTGTTATGAGCATGAGAAGCTCATCAAATTTGGCTGACTCGACACCGAGGGGCGTCGGACTTCGTTGCTCAGAGGCGGGGCAAGGTTGAGGACAGATCGGGTGTCCCCATCGTCGTGAAAATGGGAAGTGATGTTTCCTCGTCGTTGGGGGCCTATCAAATCGGGCTAGGCGCGAATCACAACAGCGATAAAATCGGGATTTGTTTAGAGTGGAGAATTCTAGGTTGAGAGTTGAGACTGGCCCTATCTCGCTTCCAACCTGTCGGTGGCCCGGCCTTTTTTGTCGAATCGGCGCCGCCCGCTGATCGCTTCGATTGGCGGCCTCTTCTGACAGCGACGCCATGGCTTGGTCGAGACCAGGCTTCCTCGGTAATTCAGGAATTGCGCAGGCGCATCCTCGACTTGCTCCAGGGAAGGATCGACTCATGACAACAAGGATTGATCAACGACGTCGGGGTGTGACGCTGATCGAATTGCTCGTCGTCATCGGCATCATCGGGGCGCTGATGGCTCTGCTGCTCCCTGCGGTGATCTCGGCCCGCCATGCCGCCAGGCGAGCCGTGTGCGCCAATAATCTGAAACAGATCGGTCTGGCCGTTATCAATTACGAAAGCCAAAGTAATGTCTTCCCGCCAGCGCACCTGGGACGTGCATCGTTGAACGGAGCGTGTCCTTTTCCTGCCGATTTCAGCGTCTTTGTCCGGCTTCTGTCGCAGATGGAGCAACAGCCGGTGTTTGACGCCGTGAACTTCAGCATGACGAGTTGGGATCTCTCGAATCTCACGATCGCGGGCGTCGGGCTTTCCACGCTGATGTGTCCAAGTGATTTCAACGTCTCCATGCCAATGGAACTCCCCTTGAGCACCCCCCTGGTCGAGGATATCAGCCTGCCTCCAGGCCGTTGGCAGCAACAGTTCGCGAGCTACGGAGCCGTCGTGGGAATCCTGGATCTTTCCGCGAGTATGATGAACTTCGGCATCGTCCCTGGCACGTCGGACACAGTCGTTCCTGGTTTCGACCAGTACATGAAGTACCATACAGGCGTCATTTTTCCGATGGGCAGCACGCGCCTGATGGAAATCAGTGATGGAACCAGCCACACGTTGTTGTTCAGCGAAAAAGCTTCCACCACGAACGGTCTTAGCGGATGTCCAAGCCGATGGAATTGCGGCGATGTGATCAATACGCTGATTTATTCACTGTTCCCGCCGAGTCCCTCCAATCGGCCGAAACTCGCGATGGCCCAGGCCTCGAGCCTTCACCCCGGCGGTCTGAATTGCTCGTTTGCGGATGGATCCGTACGGTTTGTCAACAACACGATCGATAGTTGGGCACCACTAGGGATGTCTTATCTCCTGAACTATCGCGCCACGCTGATTAGCACCAATCCATTCCAATGTTTGGCGGAGGTTACCCCGGGCGCTCGCCTTGGGATTTGGCAAGCGCTTTCGACCCGAGCTGGCGGTGAAATTATCGACGACAACTTGTACTGACGGAGGGTGGGTTGAAATGGGGGGCATTCGTCATTTGGAAGGCGGTGGATTGCCACCCCCCCCCCTTTTTTTTGCATTCGCTGGTTTTTCCGCCAAAGGGGCTTCACTGGGGTCGTGTATGGCCGAGTTCTCGGAGGACGTCGCCGAGTTCGTGGAGCATCTTGACCTGCTCGCTCAGGTGCCCGTGCTTTGCCTCAACATTGATATACCGCTTTTTCGCCCGGCCGCAGTAGACCGACAAGGAACCATCGTCGGTGACGCGACGGTTGTCCTGAAGCACGACGTTATGCCCGCGACCTCGCAGCGCCTCGAAGACCGGGCGTTCCGTTACGAAGTCGAAGTCACTGGGGTCCCGAGCGGGGGCGATGAAGACCTCCTCGGCGTCGCCGGCTAGGTCTTGACCTGCCATGTAGCTTCGCACCGAATAACTCCGTCCCCCGTTGTTGTGCAGGGCAATGACCGCATCCGCCCGGTCAATCTGGTAGAGCTTTAGCAAATCCTCAGCGAACTGCGCCACGGCCCGTTCGGCCTCGTCATTGCGCTGTGAGAGCTTTGCCAAAGACTGTTCGATGCCTCGGCGGGTGAAGATCCGATTCGGGTCGAATCGATAAGTTTGGCCTCCGAGCGCGAACCTGACGTCGCGCAGGCCGCTGTGGCGCAACTCGATGAGCCGGCCGCCCGTGCGGCGGAGTACCTCCAAGCCCGCTTGGGCTGACGTGTCTTCGTCGTCATGAAGGTTGACGTAGAGCAGGGACGAACCTCGGGCCTCCGACACGGAAACGTTGACCTTTGTTTCGCCGACTTGCAGGACATGCGTTGATGTTTTGACAGGACGGTTGGGCTTTTCCAGATGCTGATAATCCCGAGTCGTCTTCCAGTGTCCTCCCCACTCCCATCCCATCTTGAGGAAGGCCTTGACGACCGGATGTTCCTTGGTGAGGGTGCCCTCTACGTTCGGTTCGTACTTCGCGCCGGGGGGTTGAACGACCTGGCCTTTGATATAGGGGTTCTGCCGGGGGTTGATATCGATCGCCCGCCCCGACGCGTGATTCGACAGGCGCACCGTGCCCGCAATCGGTCGGTAGTTGAACGCCGACGTATTGTTGGCGGCCATCGACAGGTCGTCACTCCAGCGTCCGTCCTTCCTGAACCGCGGATCGGACACAGGTATGACCGACTGGAGCGGGAACTTCGATTCGAGCATCACCTGGAAAGCAGGGCGGACATCTTGCTCGAGGTCGCGGTCGACGACCAACTGACCGCGATGGATTTTTTGGTCGAATGAGAAATAGTGCAAGTCGATGACGACTTGCCGATCACGGATTTCCTCCGGGCAGCCAGGATCAAGCCCAGCGAGGGCCTCCGCCCTCGTCATGGCACTATCCACAATCGGGTCGTCGAGGGTGCCGCTCGCCGCACGAGGCTGGTCGTCCCCCAGCAGGGGAGAGGGATTGAGAGTCAGAAGGGACAACAATCCGATCATGCCGAGGAAAGATCGATGAAGCACTCAACCACCTCGTTAGGCTGGCTATCCACTCAACCACAATCCAAGGGACAGGTCGCTATCCCAAGGGGGGAGGTCGCCAACATCCAGCGAAGGTTCACCGACCCTTTGCTTTGCCGAGGGAACCTTGAAGGCGTCGCTCCCCTTCCATGTTACCGGCCGGATTCTTCAGGCTGCTGCCCGAGGTTTTGGGTTTTCCGTTCGGCCACCAGACAGGATACTCACGAGGACCTTTCCAGAGAAGGCCTGTGACAAGCCTCATGCGTGATTCCGATCGATCTGGGGGCGACCTCGTGCCGTTTCGAGATCGTAGGCCGCATCCTCCGTGCCGGATCGTCTCGATGCGTTGCGGAGCGACGAGCCACTGGCCTCACGGATCGTCTCCGGCGGCGTTCGCTGTCTGTCGGATGCTTGATTTTACAAATGCACAAAATTGAATGTAAAAATATTCTTTGTGAAATATAATGGCTAGCTAATTTTTTATAATCTGAATATTAAGATGTTTTAATAATTTTTTCTTATTTTTTTCCTTGAACAGCATTGATCTTGATGTCGCAAATTCATTCCTCTTGACAGACATTGCATGCGTGCTAGGATTGATCTTGGCTAAGTCCGTCTTCTCTCGCTTTTGGAGGCGTCATGATGCTTGGGCCCGTTTTCTTCGGCTCCATCTTGCTTCTGACTGTTGCTTCCGATCAAGAGGCAAGGGCATCCGACATCGACACTTATGAGGCCGCCCGGGCCAACGTCGGTCGGGATCCCGACGCCCACGTCAGGCTTGCGCTCTGGTGCGAGACTCACGGGCTTCAGGCCGAGCGGCTCAAGCACCTCGCCATTGCAGTTATCGCTAACCCGCGGCACTCCATGGCGCGAGGACTGATGGGGCTGGTCGAATACCGCGGACGATGGCAGCGACCCGAGTCGATCGGCGAAAGAGTGAAGAGCGACGTCCTGCTCGCCGAGTATCGAGACCGTAGGGCTAAGACCAAGGACGACTCCGATGCGCAGTGGAGCCTCGCCCTCTGGTGCGAGGCACACGGCCTGAAGGCCGAGGCCGTCGCCCATTTCACGGCGGTTGTCAAGCACGATCCGAAGCGGGATGCCGCCTGGAGACGCCTCGGGTTCAAGAAGCAGGGGCATCGCTGGGTCACCGAAGCCCGGCTTGTCGAGGAGAAGGCCGGGGCCGATCGCCAGAAGCAGGCCGACCGCTACTGGAATCCGCTGCTGGAGAAGTGGCGTGACGGGCTTGGCAGCAAGAGTGTCAAGCGGCGGGCCGAGGCCGAGACGGCCCTCGCCGAAATCACCGATCCCTACGCCGTGCCAGCACTCTGGGCCGTCTTCGCCACTGGTAACGCCGCGCAGCAAGCGGTGGCCGTGCGAGTCTTGGGGCATATCGACGCATCCGGGGGTTCGCGATCCCTGGCAATGCTGGCCGGCTTCAGTGACTCGGCCGAGGTGCGCCGGACGGCGACCGAGACCCTCAAACGGCGCGACCCACGCGAATATGCAGACATTCTGATTGGATTTTTGCGCGATCCGATCCAATATAAGATGCAGGCGGTGGGGGGGCCAGGCATGCCAGGGACCTTGTTCATTGCGGGAGAACGCAATAACATCCAAAGGCAGTACGTTCCACCCCCGATGCCCCGCCTGAACACGTTCGATCCAATGTCGATCGATCTCGTGACCTACGACACGAACGGCTTGCCGATGATCGTTCGCGGTATGGGATCCTCGGGATACGTCGTGCCGACAGGGCCTTACGGTTACGTCGCCGTCGGGGAGATCGCCAGGAGCGCCGGTAGGACTTCATCCCAAGTCGACGTGATTCAGAAACTGACGAGGGATCCCGCTTACGCGGCTTCAACCCTTTCCGCCGCCAGCGTCCAGAACCAGGAGAATCCTTTAGACCGGTCAAGAATGATAGCCGCCCTGGGGTTTGCTGTTAATGGGGTCAATCGATCGGGAAGCACCATTCTGATCGGTCAGGCCATTCTTGAGACCCAGAACGCCGCTGTTTCGCTCCAGCAGCAGCTCGAGTCGGATGCCGCCACTCTCGAACGGTCCAACGCTGAGACTCGCGAACAGAACGGCCGGATCGCCGGGCTCTTGAACGAGGCCACCGGCCAGGATCTCGCTGCTGATCCAAGCGTCTGGCAGGGATGGTGGATCGACCAACTCGGCTATGCCCAGAAACCACGGTACGAGCAACCCAAGCCTACGTTCGTTGAGGTGGTGACCAGCCCGCTCCCACCCGTCGCTGGGTTTGAGGATAATAGCAACGGGTACGTCCGGCGGGTTAGTTGCTTCGGCGCCGGCACTCCGGTTCATACTCTCTCCGGCATCCAGCCGATTGAATCGCTCAGCGAGGGAGACCAAGTGCTTGCCCAGAATCTGAAAACAGGAGCACTTGGTTACCAGCCGATCCTCGTCGTCCATCGGAATCCACCGAGCCCTACCCACCGCATCGCCCTGGGCGACGAGACCGTCGTCAGCAGCGACTTTCACCGCTTCTGGAAGGCGGGCCAAGGGTGGGTCATGGCGCGTGACCTGGCGGCGGGCGACAAGGTTCGCACATTCGGCGGCCTCGTTCGGGTCAAATCCATCGAGACCTCGGAGGTCCAGCCCGTCTTCAACCTCGATGTGGCCGACGATGCCGACTTCTTCGTCGGACGCCAAGGGGCCCTGGTTCACGACAACACGCTGCCCGACTTGCGACAGGTGCCGTTCGACGCTTTGCCCAGCAGCCTCGAGATCACGTCGAAGTGATCATCCGGCATGCGCTGTTTGGGATGGGCCCCGGTGGCTCGAGACTCGGACGTGCACTTCAAAAACATCGACCCGATCCTCGGTCGCCTGCGATTCCCGGAAACGAGGTGGCCAGACCTGGTCTGCTCCCCTTTCTTTGGTCCAGAGGAAATGGGAGTACTTGACAGATAATCGGCCAGGACCTTGCAGACGAACTCCGAGCCGTTGTCGCTACGGATCATGTTCGGGACGCTGTGGCGACCGACGACCCGCCCCAGAATCCGCCTCACCTTGGACTCGCCGAGCCGGCCGTCCACGTGCAGGACAAGCACTCTCTGGTGGATTCGTCCACCAGAATCGGTCACTGTTCGCGCTGGTCAGGGGAGTCCATCGATGTCCGAGGCCGTAGCTCGACGATAGAATGGCCAGTGATGACGGTCGAAGGGGGCCGGCTCGCCGATCGTTCACTCTTCTGAGACCCTGGCATGCTCAACAACGTGCGGATTGCCGCAGTCGCCGTCGACACCCAGCCCGGCTGTGTCGCGGAGAATTTCGACAAGATCTCCGCCTGGACCAGGAAGGCGGCCTCGTCCGGCGCCCAGTTGGTCCTTTTCCAGGAGCTGTCCCTCTCGGGCTTCCTCCCGAATCATCCCACCCAGAACCACGACGCATGGCTTCGCGAGGCGCTCCAGTTCGGCCGGAAGACTGCGGAAGGCCTCGACGGCCGGGCTGTGCGCCAGCTCTCGCAGGTCGCCGCCGAGCATGACGTGCTGATCTCCGCCGGCCTGTTGGAAGATGCCGGAAACGTGCTCCACAATACCCAGGTCCTGGTCGATCGGACCGGCCTGCTTGGGTACTGGCGGAAGATGCACGTCCCGATGTATGAGATGCCGTTCTATAGTGGCGGCGGCGTGCCCGACGTGGTTGAGACCCCGCTGGGTCGGATCGGTGCGAATATCTGTTTCGACGTTCTGATGCCTGAATCGACCCGCCTGCTCGCGGTCAAGAATGTCGAGATCGTCCTCTTCCCGTTTGCCTCCGACCCACCCCCTGTGACACCGCAGGGCTGGGCCGACTGGGCAGGACTCGCGCTCAGGTCCAGGTGTGTGGAGAACGGTGTCTACGGCATTGCCTGTAATTATGTGGGGACGGTGACCTGTGCGTCGGTCAGTCAGTTTTTCCCGGGCGGTGGGATGGCCATCGACCCTCGTGGCCAGATTCTCGGGGATTGGAGTGCGGCCACGGGAGAGCCGGGCATGTTGGTCGTCGACCTTTCGGCGGAGTCGCTCCGCCAGGCGAGGGCGGAGCCGGAGTACCTCTACCGCTTCCGACGCCCTGAACTCTACGGATCACTTGCCAGAATGAATTAATGAGCTTGTAATAGTGATGTGTGCGAGTTCGTCAACTTCGCCTTGAGAGATTGGGACGGTCAGGATTCGCCAGAAAACAGGAAAAGGGGCCAGAAGCCGACCATCAGGCCGGTGCTTGGCCCCCCTCTGTTTTCAGCTTATGACGAGCGTAAGTCCGGGCCACTTACTTTACTGGGAACCCGATATCGCGCCATCAGGCCGGCCCGGGAGTGTAATCCGGATTGTCGAGCCCAGGCAGAGGCCCGGTGCTGTCCGCGAACCGTTCGACAGGGGCTCCAACCCGGTCGAGCATCGACACGTAGAGGTTGCAGAGCGGCGTGTCCTTGGCGTAGGCGATGTGCCGGCCGGGGGAGAGCGTGCCGCCTGCGCGGCCGGCGAGGACGGTGGGCAGGTCGTGGGGATCGTGCTGGTTGCCGTCGCGGAGGGCGGAGCCGCAGAGGACCATCGAGTGGTCGAGGAGGGTGCCTTCGCCTTCGCGGATTTGCTTCATCCGGTCGAGGAGGTAGGCGCACTGCTCGAGGTGCCAAATGGTGATCCGCTGGTATTGGGCCATTTTGTCGGGGTCGTTTTCGTGGTGGGAGAGCTCGTGGTGGCCCCCTTTGACGCCCTCGACGAAGGAGAAGTTCTTGTTGCTGACCGAGTTGCCGAACATGAAGGTGGCAATCCGGGTGGAGTCGGTCTGGAGCGAGAGGAGCAGGATGTCGAGCATGAGCCGGACGTGGTCGGTGTGGTTCATCGACCGCTCGCGGAACCGGCCGGGGTCGTGCTTGTACGTGTCGACGCGGCCGCCGAGGGTCTCGATGTCCTTGCGCGCTTGCGGGTCGTCGCGGTAGCGGGCGCGGCGGTCGCTGGCTTCGTAGGTGATGCGTTTCTCGATGGCGCGGACCGAGTCGAGGTACTCGTCGAGCTTGCGGCGGTCGTGCTGGCCGACTTGGTCGCGGAGGGCTTTGGTGTCGTCGGCGACGAGGTCGAGGACGCTCAGGTCGTCATGCCCGGCGCGGCCGGCGGCGTTGGACCGGAAGAGGCGGTCGAAGGCGAGCGAGGGGTTGATCTCGCGGGCGACCGGCGTGGTCGGGCTCGACCAGGAGATGTGCGAGCCGTAGAGCCGGGTGTAGCCGACGTTGGTGTCGACGCCTGTGGTCACCGGCTCGACGCCGAGCTCGAGCGACGGGATCGGCGTCTGCACGCCGATCCGCTTGGCCGCGAGCTGGTCCATCGAGACGCCCCCCGCGTTCAGGTCGGCGCCCGTTGTGCGGTGGATGGTCGTGCCGGTCAGCCAGGCAGCGTCCTTGACGTAATGGCCGTCACCGGTGAACGTCCCTTGATTGCTCAGGCGGGTGAGGACGAGGAAGTCGTCCTTGTGCCGGGCCAGGGGCTCGAGGATGGGGGAGAGCTCATCGTTCTTACCCTCCTTGGCGGGAGTCCAGGTCTTCGGGTTGCAGCCGTTGGGCCAGAACAGGCAGGCCATCCGGACCGGCGGCTTGTCGTCGGTGACGGGAGCCAGGGCGGCCAGGGCACCCGACATGGGGCGCATCGCCTCCAGCAAGGGGAGGCCGACCATGGCACCTGCACCTCGAAGCACCGTTCGTCGCGTGATCGGTCGGTTTTTGAGACTCATCACTGCGCTCCTTGCGGTTCGTTGCGCCGGTTCTGGAACGGGAAGCTTTTGGCGACCGCGACGATCAAGGCCGTCCCTCGGTGCTCGTTCGCTTGCAGCTCCGCCATGACTTGTTTGACGGTCGGTATGTCGTAGTATTCCACGCCCCGCCGGAGGGCGTAAGAGAGCATTCGTTCGACGAGGTTGCGGAGGAACAACTCGCGTTTTGACTCGGCCAGGATCGCTTTCAAGGCGGCTGCGCCGGAGAAATCTTCGCCGGTCGTTAGTTTGCCCGAGGCGTCGATCGGCTCCTCGTTGATTTTCTCGCGCCAGCGGCCGAGGACGTCGAAGTTCTCGAGCCCGAAGCCGAGCGGGTCGAGCCGGGCATGGCACGAAGCACAGTTGACGTCCTTGCGGTGCTGCTCGAGCCGCTGGCGGAAGGTCATGCCGTCCTTGACATGCTCGTCGGCCGGAAGCGCCTTGATCATCGGGGGCGGGGGAGGAGGGGGCGTGCCGAGAATTTCCTCGAGCACCCACTTGCCGCGGAGCACCGGGCTGGTCCGTCTCGGGTACGAAGTGAGGGTGAGCACGGCGGCCATGCCGAGCACGCCCCCTCGGTTGCGATCCTTGAGCGCGACCCGGCGGAAGTCGGGGCCGGTCACCCCTTCGATGCCGTAGTGCTTGGCCAAGCGTTCGTTGAGGTACGTGTAGTCGGAGTCGAGCAGTTCGAGGACAGGGCGGTCGTCGCGGAGGATCGCGTGGCAGTAGGAAATGGCCTCCTCGGCCATCGCGTCGCGGAGCTCGGGGGTGTACTCGGGGAAGAGCCTTTTGTCGGGCTCGGCAAGCTCGGCCAGGTTGCCGACGCGGAGCCACTGGCCGGCGAAGTCCTCCGCCAGGGCCCGCGACTTCGGGTCGGCGAGCATCCGCCGCACCTGGGATTCAAGGACTGTCGGGTCGTGCAGCTTGCCGGCGTCGGCCAGGTCGGAGAGCGCATCGTCGGGCATCGACGACCAGAGGAAGTATGAGAGGCGGCAGGCCAACTCGTGGTCGGAGACGGTGTAAGGGGCGTTGGTCTCGGATCGGTCGCGCTCGACGACGAAGAGGAAGTTCGGCGAGACCAGAGCTGCCCGCAAGGCGAGGCGGACGGCGTCTTCGAAGCTGTCGCCGCGGGCGTCGGCGTGGTGGAAGAGGCGGAGCAGACGGTCGACTTCGAGGTCACTGACCGGGCGGCGGAACGCGCGGCGGGCGAACGTCGCCACGCAGCGGCGGGCGGCTTGCTCTTTGGAGAGGTCGGGGCCGGGGCGGGCGATCAGATAGCGCGTGGGGTCGGCCTCGGCGAGCACGCCGGCGGCGGCGGTTAGGTATTTTTCGAGGAGGATCGGGGGGACGAAGAGGGTGGCGGCGTTGTTGTCGAACCCGCCGCCGCCACCGCCGTCGGCGGGGAACGACTGGGCAGGGCGGGCGTTCACTCCGAGGAGGTCACGGACGGTGTTGTTGTACTGCCGGCGGGTCAGGCGCTGGACGACGCTGGGGCCGGGATCGCTGACCCCTTCGATGGCGTCGAGGACGGCCTGAATCGAGGTGGCGGCGCGCTGGCGCTCGTCCTCGTTGGGGCCTGCCTTGTTGCCTGGCGGCGGCATGGAACGTTCGGTCAGGGCGTCGAGCACCTTGACCCAGAGCTCGGGATCACTGCGGAGCGCTTCTTCGTCTGCGAACTTCGCGAGGTTGACGCCCCCCTTTGGCTTTTTATCGCCGTGACAGCGCAGGCAATGCTTCTGGAGCAGCGGCTGGACGTTGAGGTCGAAGCCGTCGCCCCGGGCCTGGGAGTGAAACACGAGGGGGAGCGTCAGCAGCACCGTGGCCAGGGCCGGCGACCACCGGGCGGTTGCGGTTCGGGTCATATTGGGGGTCCCGATCGGGGCGGGGCGGTCAGTCTGAAGCGGGGCGGGTGGGCTCGTCGGTGGGCTGTCGCCTCCATTCCACCGTTGGCACTCTCTACATTTGGGAGCGACGAAACCGCCGTGATTGTACCCACTTCTTGCGGGCGAGTCACCTTCGGAGATTCTTGGCCTTTCCGTGGGGGCCATGTCCGAATGTCAGCCGGACCGGTCGAGCCATACTTTGAGCTCACGGCCTCTCCTCAAGGGTAGTAACAGGCTGAAGCTTGCCTTGCAAGTGCATGATGCGATGAAAAATGATTGTGTTCGATGGTTGTAGTTTTAGCTGATGTTGAAAAATGACGGACGCCCGAAAATCATCGCTGGGGCGGCTTAACCCTGACGACCCTTGCAGTCGATATTGGAATGGTGACCAGCCGTCGATGGCGAATGATCCTCGAGCATATACGGTGAGGCGGAACCTCTTTCTTTGGTCGTCTTTACCAATGAACCCTTTAATTCCTCGAGTTGAGATTTGCTAAAATCGTGGATGATCTTGATCGCTGCGGGCCTGGGTTCTGGCGAACCTGAGCCGCGAGGACTCGCTCCCGAGGGGCCCCTCGCCCTCGTTGCGCGGACCGGTGAAGTCGCCGAGCCAGGGCCTGGTGTAGGTCTAGGCGTGGTGCCCGGGGTTGATCGGGCACCACGATTCGGCACCCCCTCGCCTTCGCCCTTGCCCTCGGACCTGCCCGGTGGAGCGGCGGGGGGGGCAAACGCCGGGCCGAACGATGGCAACGGGCCGAATGTGGATGGCGAGGCGCGCGCAGGCAGCGTGGCCATCAGCGGTAACCCGGCCGCCGTCAACATCTTGACGGGCACGGCGGCGCTGGGACGATTCTTCGGCCTGGACAACACGGGCATCCGCCTGGGGGGCCTCTGGGTCGGCGATGCCGGTGGAGTGGTCGCGGGCGGGCGGCATCCGGGAGATTGGGGCCTCAACAGCCTCGCGCTCGTCGACCTCAGCTTCGATACCGAGAAGCTCGGGGGCTGGCGAGGGGGCATGCTCGGCACTCAGTTC
The DNA here is from genome assembly GCF_000242455.2 of Singulisphaera acidiphila DSM 18658. GTDB lineage: Bacteria > Planctomycetota > Planctomycetia > Isosphaerales > Isosphaeraceae > Singulisphaera > Singulisphaera acidiphila. Next base: position 75,936 of record NC_019892.1, on the reverse strand, counting down.
CTCCAGTTCAGCGGCCAGCCGACCAACAGCCTTGCGGGGGCCTTCCCCGGGTTCGATTCGCTCGAAGTGGTGCCTCCGCTGGTGCGCCAGGAACTCTACCAGCTCTGGTATCGCCAGTCACTCTGGGACGACCGGGTGGTCGTCCGCGTCGGCAAGCTGGTTCCGACTTACGACTTCAACAACGTCGTGCGGCCCGTGCCGGTTCAGGACGCCGCCGCCACGATCCCAGCGGTTACGAGCTTGATCTATACGCCGATCTTCGTGAATCCGACGATGCTCGGGAAGATTCCCGGTTACTACAATTCGGCCACCGGGATCACGACCACGGTGGCTCCCACGAAGAACACCTACCTCTCTTACGGTGTTTACGACGGGAACCTCGCCTTGGGCCGGCAGACCGGCCTCGAAGGTCCTCATTTCAACGGATACTACTTCCACATCGGGGAAGCCGGCTTTGCCTACCGTGCCGGGGCTCTTCGCAAGCCGGGGAATTTCGGGATTGGTTTCTGGGGCCAGACCGGCATGCTCAAGGCCTTCGACAACTCCATGGTCCATGGCGCGAACGGCATGTACCTCTTCGGTGCCCAGCGGCTCTGGTTCCGCCGCCCCGGTCGTGACAATAGCGGAGCCAGCGGCTTCTACCAGTTCGGGGCCAACAACTCCAACACGATGCACGCCCGCCAGTTCTTCGGCGCGGGCCTCACGGGTTACGGCCTGGTCCCCGGGCGCCTCGATGACTCCATGGGGTTCGGTCTCGCCTGGACCTGGCTGAATACAGACCCCAACGCCGGCCGGTTGTTCTTCCCCCACGCGCCTAAGGGACCCGTGTATCTCAGCCCGAGCCAGCTCATGATGTCCTGGTATTATCAGATGAAGCTCTTCGATGGTTGCTTCTTCCAGCCCAACCTCACGTACATTCCAACCCCGGGGCAGAATGAATCCATTCCCGCCGCGCTCGCGGTGAACTTCCGCATTGTCGTTCTCTTCTAAACGGCATGCGATTGAGTGTCGGCCGTATCGCTCAAGGGGCCGTTCAAGTCGGCTTGGCGATGAGGCTTTTGTGGAGCGCCGCGACCCCGTCGCGGACGGTGACTCGCGGCTCCCACCCCAGATCGCGTTTGATGGCGGTCAGGGACATCTTCCGCGCGTTCATCGCATACTTATCGGGGGCATCCCCTTCCCGAACGGTAGTTCCGGGCACCAACTCCTGCACGATCCCGGCGATCTCCCGGAACGTTGGATAGCCTGGACCACTGACGTTATAGGCCAGGGTGTCCGCTTCTCCGATCGACGCCCTCGGCGCCTCAAGGGTGGTCTGGAGGGCCGCGCAGAGGTCATCGATATACACCCAGGGCAACGGGATGTCGCAGTCCCGGTCGAGAACGATCGGTTTGCCCTCGAGTGCGGACTTGAGCATCTCCGTGATCCCGCAATAGGCCGTCCTCCCCGCCCCGTAAACGATCGAGATTCGCAAGGCGACGATATCCAGGTTGTCTTGGCCGACATACGCGCGGATCATTGCTTCGCACGCGACCTTGGAACTGCCGTACGGTTCGCTCGCCAGCAACGGTAGGCCTTCCACGACGGGCGTTTCGCACGACACCTTCTCGGCCGCTTGGCCGTAGACCGAACTGGAAGAAAGGAAGACGATTCGCCCCCGCAGCCCCCGTAGCCGGGCGACCTCGAACAGGTTCAGCGTGCCGAGGACGTTGACCTCGAAGACGCGAGCGGGGAATTGGTTGCAGATATGAGGACCGGATACACCGCCGGAATGAACCACGTTGGTGATTTCGTGCGTCGCGAACAGGTCCTCAATGAACGCGCGATCGGTAACGTCGCCGATCAGAACGGGCCAGGGGCGTGGGGCTGAGCTCGCCGTGATATCCAGCCCGACCACTTCCTGGCCGTTGGCATGAAGCCGGTGAGCAAGCTGGGCGCCCAGAAAGCCTTCGGCTCCGGTAATCAACGTTGCCATTTGACGAACTCGTGTGGGTTGATCGGTGCTTTTTTTAACGGCCGACCTGGCCTGATTGATTATCCCATGACCTGTCGGAACAGGACGGTCAGGACGGCCAGCATGAGAAGAACGAGGCCGAGTCCGCCCAGGGTCACCACCTTCTCTCGATCCCCATTGGCGTGGAGCCAGGGGCTGAGCACGCGGGTCAGGATCGGCATGACGCCCCATTGGAGGATGGAGACGCTGAGGGCGTTGCCGATCAGCATGGACACCGCCATCCCCAGCGGCGACGTGTAGGGGCCGACGAAGATCGTCAGCAGCATCACCGTGGGGAAAAGTCCGAGAAGGACGGTCAGGACCATCTTCCAAGGGGGGGGCGCGGCTTCAGGATCGCGGCCCATCCCGGCGAACCAGGGGCCGAAACCACCTTGCACTTTCTTCAGGTCGAAGGCCCCGACCTTCGTCTTGAGCGCCTCGAGCCACTGGGTTCGGGCTGGCGATTGCAGCCATTCGTCGAGTGACGCATCGTCTTCGAAATGGATCAGCACCACCCACTCGTCCCGCTGGCCTTCGGCCGGTGGGAAGACATCGGTGCCGCAGTAACCGCGAAAGGTCTCAGCGGCCTCGGTAACGTCGCGCTGCCATCCGAGAAACCAGTCCACGTCGGCAGTGGGGATCCGTTGCACAATCACGGCGGAGGCTCGGGAGAGACGCACGTCCACGCTTGAGTTCCTCATTAGTCGAACGAAGAGACGTACGCCTCGGGCCGCCTTCCGGTGAAGGCGGCCCGAAGGAGTTTAGTTTGCGGTCAAACGCCCGCCTTCTTGTAAGCACGCGTGCCGGCGATCCAGGTCTCGTCGATGTTGCGGTCGTCGCCGACCGACATGACCCCGAAGAGGAGCTGGGCGGCCTGGTCGATGTTCTCGGGGCTCTCGTTGTGGGTGATGAGCGACTGGTGCCACCGCATGGCCGTCTGGCCTGCATTCCAGTCGAGGACCACGAAGTCGGCCTCCTTGCCCTTGTCGAAGTTGCCCAGCAACTCGTCGAGGTAGAGGGCGCGGGCGCCACCGAGCGTTGCCAGGTAGAACGCGCGATAAGGTCCGAGCTTGTTGCGTTCCGCCTCCGCCAGGTCTTGCTCGCGAGGGTTGATCGACCCGTCGAGCATCGTATTGTTGCACATGCCGACCTTATAGGCTTCCTCCAGGACGCGAATGATGCTGAAGGCGTTGCCGCCCCCCATGTCGCAGCCCAGGGAAACGCGGACGGGGTGCTCGGGGTCGGTCGCCCGGCCGAGCCGGAACAGGCCGCTCCCCAGGAAGAGGTTCGAGAGTGGGCAGAAGCAGACCGAGGCGCCCGCCTTTGAGAAGCGGCGGAACTCGTCGTTGGAGAGCCAGACGGCGTGACCTGCGGTGAATTTCGGCCCGAGGAGTCCGTGCTTTTCGTGGACGTGGGTGTAGTCCGCGCAATCCGGAAAGTGCTCCCTCGCCGTGCGGATTTCGGACGGGTTTTCCGAGATGTGCGTGTTGACCCAGCAGTCGGGATACTTCAGCTTCAACTGCCGGCAGCGGTCCATCATCTCGGACGTACAGCCCACGGCGAATCGCGGTGTGATCGCGTAAAGGTTTCGGCCTTTTCGATGGTAACGCTCGATCAGACGCTCGGATTCGCTGTGGAAGTCGTCGGGCGTGATGCAGAAGTCATCGGGAGCAAACCGATCGATGCCGGTCAGGCCCGAAATCACGCGCATCTCACGCCGGGTTGCCTCGTCAAAGAACTCTTCAGTCGAGACCGGGCTGCTGGTGGTGAACGCCTGGCAGGTTGTGGTGCCGCCAGCGAGCAGGGCGTCGAAGAAGTGCTTGGCCGCTTCGCGTGCGTAGTCGCGGTCGCGATATTTGAGCTCTTCGGGGAAAATCCAATTTTGGAGCCAATCCAGCAATTGGCTGCCGTAGGCGCCCAGAACGCGGACCTGGGGGAAATGGATATGCCCGTCGATAAAGCCGGGGAGTATCAGGCGATTTTTGATGTGGGTGATCGAAAGCCCTGGGTGGCGGGGCGAGACCTCCGCAAAGTCGCCGAAATCTACGACCAGGCCGTCTTTGACGACGAGTAAGCCGTCGCGAGTGAACCGGGCGGCCTCATGCTCGCGTCCCTCGTATTTCCACGGGTCATCGACAAAATCGAAGAAAGTACCGCGAATCGCACAACAATTGCCCACCATCGCCATCGGTCTGGCTCCGCTCAAGGAGGCTGAGTGCAGTGAAACGCGACGTCGCGTTAGGGGCTGCCTTGGGACAGCCTGGCGCGTTCCCCGCCTACAACACTCTTAGCACAGATTTTTGAACGAGGCGATGGAGCAAGACAGGCGATTCACATTTCATCGTTGATCCACCGACACTTTACGAATCATGATTAATGTCAAGATCAATAGAATAGGGAGGGAAAATTTGTCCTTCGTTTTCTTTGGTTACTGGATAATTTTGGCGGGATCGGAATTCCTGTACGGCACTACTTGCCGGAAGCGAACGATGGGCCGGGGAGGTTGCGAGACGATGACGAGTGGGCCATCGGGCGCGTTGCTCATGAAGCAGCTTCGCGCCCTCTGCGACGGCGGGGTGGTCGGCGGGTTGGCGGACGGGGCGTTGCTGGACCGGTTCCTCGCCCGCCGTAATACCTCGGCCGAGGCGGCGTTCGGAGCCTTGGTCGAGCGGCACGGGGCGATGGTCTTCCGTGTCTGCCGCGCGATCCTTCGCGATTCCCACGACGCCGAGGATGCTTCGCAGGCGGTTTTCCTCGTGCTGGCGCGGCGGGCCGAGGCGATTCGGAACCGCGACTCGGTGGCGAGTTGGCTCTTCGGGGTCGCCTGCCGGGTCGCGGCTCGAGCCAAGGTCGACGCGGCCCGCCGTCGCGAGCGCGAGCGTCGCGGGGCCGAACTCGCCGCGCAGACCGTAAGTGAGAACCGAGGTCAGTCCGAAGCTTGCAATCGGCTGTACGAGGAACTTGAGCGGTTGCCCGAAGCGTACCGTGCGGTGATTGTACTCTGCGATCTCGAAGGTCTGACCCACGAGCAGGCTGCGCACCAGCTTCGAGGGTCGGTCAGGACGGTCCAGAGGCGGCTCGAGCAAGGGCGGCAACGGCTGCGACGGCGACTCTCCCCGCAAATCACTTCGCTTGCGAGTGGCCTGCCGATCGCGCCGGAGGCCATTTCGGCGGCCTGCGTCGAGACTACGGCTCGGGCCGCGGTCCGGTTTGTAACGAATCCAGGGACGCTGGCGGCCGGTTCGGTTCCGGCGTCGGTTGTCACGCTTGCCGAAGGAGTGCTCAAGACCATGGCTCTGAATACGCTCAAGCTGACCGCGATTGCCTGCTTCTCGGCCGGCATCGTTGCGGGGGGGCTCGTCACCCAGGTCCGTAGCGCCGCCGGTCCGCCGCCGGCCGCCAGTCCGCTCCGCGCAGAGATCGACCTCGGACCGCGGGTCGTCGCTGCCCTCGCGCCGGCCGAGAAGGAGAAGGAAAAGGCGAAGGAGACAGTCCGCGAACTCACGCACGACGACGGCAAGCCGGCCGGCAAGAAGAGCATCGCCGGGAGCGGTCATGCTGTCCGGTTCGAAGCCCCGGGCGATGGCTGGTTGCTCACCTCAATCCGTCTCCACGGCTCTCGGTACGGGTATCCCAAACCCCCGAACGAGGACTTCACGGTCTACCTCTGCGACGAAAACTTCCAGCAGATCGCCGCCTTCCCATTCCCCTACTCCACCTTCAAACGCGGCCCGGAGGACTGGGTCAGAATGGCCTTGAAGCCGACCAAGGTCCCCGCCAAATTCATCGTCTGCGTCGGGTTCGACCCCGCCGCGACGAAAGGGGTGTATGTCAGCCACGACGGGCAGAAGAAGAAGGATGGGGACAACTCTTCGTCGTTCACCGGCCTCCCCGGCGATACATCGCAGCCCTTCACCCAGGGAAACTGGCTGATCCGGGTTCGCCTTGAGCCTCCGAAGAAAGCCGACGCGGCCGGCTGATCGCGACAACCGGAAGCCTTGGCGAGTCAGCCACCGCATGGGCAGGTCCCACCCCCCAAGAGGGAATGGCGGAGCAGGTGTCCCTCACCGAGAAAAAAAAGGGACAAAGCGGCCACAAGTCAGGTGAGCTCCCTGTCTTCACAAGGCCTGGGAGCCATTTTTTTGTGGAATTAATATTTGTGGATATGATTTGAAATTGTGGTCGTGTTAGTTAGCCCCGCCGAAGGCCCCTCACAGGCGGGTTGGCAATGCTTACGATGGGGCTGCCCCATCGTAAGCATTGCTTTTTGGTCGGTGCCGTTAGGGTTTGGCCAGGGGGAACGAGCGGATGCTGGTCGGTTTGGCCGTCACCGGGTGCTGCTGGCCTTTGGTGAGCTCTTTGACGCGATCAGTGATATAGGCATCCAGTTCATTGAGGTACACGACTCCGTCTTTGTTCGTGTCCGCCTTCCCCTCTAGGCCCTCGGTCAGGGCTACTGTGAAACTCCCCTGCCGCTTGGCGTTGTTCTCGAGCGAGAACTCTCGGCCCATCGAGCTGGCCATCACCACCACACCGTAGTCGTCGGTCACCAGGTCGCGCACCAGTTCGTCGGTGAGGGTCCCGCCCCCCTTGCGCCGATCACCGCCGATGGCGCCGGCGTGGCAGGCGTCGAGCAAAGCGATGATCCGGCCGGGCATTCCCGCCAGCGCCTTCTTGATCACGGCGTCGGGGACCGCGGTCGTCAGCAGGTCGTCGGTATCCACGTCGACTGGCAGGAAATAGAGGCTCCCCTCGTTATCTTTCTGGCCGTGCCCGGAGAAGAAGACAATGCCGATGTCTTTCTGGGTCATCTGCTGTTTCAACCAGGAGAGGCCCCGAGAAATCTCGGTCCGGGTGGCCTTGTCATCGGTCAGCAGGCGGGCCTCGATTTTTCGGAATAAGGGGTTGCTCGCCTGGCGGAAGGAGCGTTCGATGGCCTCGGCGTCCTTGGCGGCGTAGTTGAGTCGGAGGTCGCCGGGATAGGCCGAAACCCCCACCGCCAGTACGTAGAGGTTGGGCAGTTCGACGGACTCTCGCTCGGTTGCCGCCACCGTGACTTCGACGGCTTCGGAGAGCGATTGGCTCGCCTCGCTGCTCGCCTGTACCGCGATCTTATGCGGGCCCGGTTCGAGCTCGATCTCCCACGACTCTTTCACCGCTCCCGTTCGTGGCGGATCGATCGTTTTGAGCCCGGCCTGGCCATGATAGGGGCGGCCGTCAAGAAAGAGGCGAAGCGACGTCACCGGCTGGGGGCCGCGTCCCTTGGCGATCGCTTTGACTTCCAGCTTCTGAGACTCCAGCGCCGCACCGGTCCGGGGCGAGGCAATCTCCACTTCCGGGGGGAGCACCTTGGCGACCACGACGGCCTTGGTTGACGCTCGCCCCTTGGCTTCGTCGGCGAGTTCCACGGCACGCGCGGTGCTGCCCGCTGTCCGAAGAAGCTTGATCACGTCGGGGCGGAAGAACTTCTTCCGAAACTGGCTGGCCGGATAAAAATTGGCCGCCGCGTCCGGGCCCTGATTGAGATGCCAGCCCATCAGATTCTCCCCCCCTGCGCTGGCGGCATAATAACCTTCGGGGGTCCAGGCTACCCAGTTTTCTCCGGCGAAGAAGAGGGAGAGAACGAGTGCAGCCTGCTCTTCGCCAGCGTGATCGGGGGCCCGTCGCAGGTCCCAGATCCGCAGCGTCTGATCGTCGGACGATGACAGGAGATAACGCGCATCGGGCGACGGGGACAACGACCAGATCGCACCTGAGTGTCCGCTCAGCTCGCCCGGCTTTCGCTCATCATCCTTCGGTTTGCCCCCGTAATCCGGGAAGAGATAGAGGCCATAGCTCGCCCCCATCGCCATCCGGCCGTCGGGGAGCAACGTCATGCACCGGATCAACTCCGTGTCGGTCGATGACTCGACCTCAGCGATCTGTGCCCCGTCGCGCAACACTTTGGCCGTCGAGGGTGTGGTCAACTTGAGCGAACGCTCTCCCTGGCTGAGCCGAGCACGGACGAACGACCCGTCCGGAGGTGTGCTGAACGCCAGGTCCACAAGGCTGAACGACCGATCGAGGGGGAGAGTTGCGCTGAGGATATTGCCCCCTTTCCAGTCCGTCCCCCAGCCGATCACCGTTCCGTCCGGGCTCCAGCCTCCGCCCCAGAGGGAGGTCCCTTTGCCGACCAGATTGTGAATGACCGATGCGTCATCGGTCCGCCAGAGATAGATTTGCTGGTTATGGCCGCCCGCGGTCGCGACGATCGTTCCCTGCGGCGCAAAGGTGCCATGCATAACGGTATCATCATGCCCACGGAATTGCTGGATCTCATGTCCGGTGGTGGTGTCGACCAATGAGCAGACGTTGGACTCGAATCCGCGCGTGATGAGCATCCGGCGTGAGTCGGCCGAGTAGGCCAATGACGTGATCTTGGCGCCAAGACCGGAGAGGCCGGCATAGGATCTGCCGTCGGGTGCCCAGTAACGCACCGTCTGATCGAATCCGCCCGTGGCGATCACTTGCCCGTCGGGGCGCCAGGCGAGGCAGTGGACGATGTCTCGATGCCCTTGCAGGACCGCGAGGACTTGGCCCGTCGCAGCCGACCAGACCCGGCCGGTCTTGTCGGCGGAAACCGTGGCCAGCCGGCTTCCATCGGGTGAAAACGCCACGCCGAAGACTTCTTGGGTATGTCCCCGAAGCACACGCATTTTCGGGCGACCTTCGCCTCGGAGGTCCCAGACCCCGGCTGTTGCGTCACCACTGCTCGACGCCAGAAAGTTCCCGTCCCGTGAGAACGCCAGGGAGAGGATTTCGCCGGTGTGCTCGAGCAAGGTCTGCTCGATGCGCCCACTCGCGAGGGAGAAGAGATGGATCGGGACCCGGCTACCGCCGAGTTTGCCATACCCGCCGACCGCCAAGGTCTGGCCGTCGGGAGAGAGCGCAGCGGCATACAGCATGCCCTCCGGACCCATCCCGATCGGCGGGCGAAGAACGCGGAGGCTCTCGCCACTGGCCGTGTCCCAGATTCGAGCCGTTTTGTCCTCGGAGACCGTGATGAGCCGGCTGCCGTCCGGGGTGAACAAGACCCTTCGGACCTTCCCCGTGTGCCCTCCGGCGTCCAGGACGACCATTGGTTCTTGGGGAAGCCCTTGAATCTCACGATGATATCGCGCCGATTGCGACCTGGGCAGCGGTTCCGATCCTTGGGCCGCGAACGGGATCAGGAATATCGCGATCAAAGCACGCTGATGTCGCATGGAAGCCTCTGCCCAGTTCGTTCAAAACGATCGGGTCTTCCCGACGCTTGCGGATGATAGCCTAAATCACGGGGAGGATCCAATTCCAGTGATCTTAAATCGAGGAAGATTCCCTGAGCCATCAACCTGGTGCTTGGCTCGCGATTCTTCTTCAAACTGTCGAATCGCGGGCCTTGCGCATCACTTTGTTCCCGTTTGGGAGAGGTTGTTTCAAGTCATCGGCGTCGAGAACCAGACCCCCCGGTACGGTCGGGTGGCTTTGTTGAACAAGGGCGATCGCCGGCCGAACAGGGTCATGTTGAGGAACTCCGCCAGGTATGTCCCAACGACCCGAATGCCCTTTGACCCGGCTGGGCCGTCGGGCGAGGCGGACCGTTGCAGCTCCAGATCGGTGAAGCTTGAATGGTGGAAGCCATCAAAGATGACTCGGTAGCCGCCCGCCCGGATCGTCGCGGCGATCCCGGCCGTGTCGAGGGCCGCCTGATCGACCGTTTGCTGGTAGAGGCGGCGGCTCAGCCCGGCCTGCTTGAGCTGCTGGGCCGTCGGGTCGGAGGCGGCCAGGAACAGGAAGGGCTTGCCGACGCCCGCTGTCTGGACGGGGCCCCACAAGGTGCCGTCGAGGTCGGCCCCGGTCCGGAACCGGGGGTCGGTGGCCACGAGCTGCGCCGCGGCTGCTCCGCCCAGCGAGTGGCCGACGACGGCGACATGGGACAGGTCCAGGCGACCACGGAGTGGGCTCGGGACGGCTCCTGCGTTCATTCGCTCCAGTTGGTCGAGTACCGTGCGGGCGTCGGCCGCGACGATCTCGGTTTCCCAGACGCTCTCCGCCACGAGGCGATCGAACGGGAGCGTTTCGATGTCCGGCAGGCGCGACGGGACGACACGGCCATCGGGGAAGGCTGTGACGTCCGAGACCCCTGTGGGATTGACCCCCGCCACGACGTAGCCTCGGCTGGCCAGGTCCTCCGCATAGGCGGTGTAAAACTCGGGGGTTGAGCCTCGGCCTGGCAGAAGCAGCACCACCGGATAGGACTCTTGTCGAGCCGACACCGGCGCATTGGCCCAGGCGTGGGTCCGGATCGACGCCAGGAGCTGCCGGACGTCGTCGATGCTCAGCGTCTGGTCGGAACCGCTGTTGAGGTCGGCCGTCACGGACGGCGCGAACGCGTCGACATTCGGGACGTAAGGGGCGCGCAGGGTCCCTGGTCGCACGCGCCCGGCCGGATACCAGAGCGTGACCATCAGGTCGCGCTTGGCGTTCGGGTCGGCCGAGAACGGGTCCGGACGCGCCGGGTCCACAACCTCGAGCGAGGTCTGCCCGACCGGGTAAGGTCCGGACGGCCTTGGTAGTACGAGGGGACTCATTGCCTGGTTCTGGAGCCCGGCAATGGGCGTGCTGACGATCGGGATGGTCTTTGCGCTCGCGACTTCACCGGCTGGCATCGGGGTCGGCATCGCCAAGGGGGACCGCAGGCCGCTACTCAAGAGCGACCTTGATTCCAGCGACTCGACGGAGAAGTTCGCTGAGCGACGGGGGCGTGGCCGACGTGGTGATGGGTTCATGGGTCAGCGGGCTCTTTTCGGTTCTTTTGAGGAAACAGCGGCGACGTGCCGGTGCCGTGGCCGGCTCGATGAGGTCGGCCTTACATTGGGGAGTTGTTTTGCGGGGGAGGAGCCAAGGGGCGGTGGCCTTTTGGGCCTGTTCCTGGCGCGAGCCGACGGGCCGCCTTGCTTTATGGCTTATGCGAAGGCACGTGCCATCAGGGCCGAGACCGCTTGACCGACTGCGGCATCGCCTCTCGGCCCCCCTTGGTTGGTGGCCACGAACACGGCCGCGCGTTTCGATGGGAACAAGAGCTGTTGTGCATACCAGGAGCCGTTCGTGCCGTTGTGCCACAAGGCCGTGCCCAGCGGCGTCGAGACCGTGACCCAGCCGGCGCCGTAGAGGAGTCCCCCTTGATCGGCGATGGGACGCGGGTCGGGCGTCTGCAGCGCGTTCCGCGACGCGTTGCTCAGCAACCGCACTCCGTTCACCCGCTCGCCCATCTGCATCCTGAGAAACTTGGACCAGTCATTCATGTTCATGAAAATTCCCCCGGCCGGATCGATGAGCGGCGGCGATGCGGGCAACGGGCCGTAGCCGGCTGGGGTTCCTGCTTCGTCGTGTCCGCTGGGCTGGACCGGTCGGGCGTGGCCCTGACTTTGGCCAGGCGTGCCGAACCCGGCCGACCTCATGCCGAGCGGCCCGAAGATGAGCTTCCGCATGAGCCCCTCGTAGCCGAGTCCGGTGGCCCGCTCGATCATCGCGGCTGCCACGACGTAGCCGGAGTTCGAGTAGGTCATCTCCCCGGCCGGGTTGGCCGGTGCCGAGGCCAAGATCGGCGCGAGGAACTGTCGGCGGGCCAGGGGCCCAGGGCCGCGGAAGGCCAGGGCTTTGTCGGCCAGTACGGGGTCCAGGCCCTCGTCGGCGGGCAGGCCGGAGCGATGGTCGAGCAACTGCCGTAAGGTGACGTTGTCGTAGGCAGGATTGATCTTGCCGCGAAGTTCCGGGAACGTCTGTCCGACCGTCGTGTCCCATCGCAGCGTTTGGCGCTCGACCAGAATGGCGGCGAGGGTCGCGGTCATTGACTTGCTGACCGACCCCAGGTTGAACTGGTCGGCGACGGTCACCGGCTGAGCGCGGCCCCGGATCCGGACTCCGCTGGCGGCCGTGGCCGCCAGTTTCCCGTCGATGATGATGCCTCCCGCCAGCGCGGGGACGCCGGTCTCGATCCGCGTGTGATTGAGGATCGACTGTAGCGTCTGTTCGGCGGCGTGGTCGGTTGGGTTTGCAGACCCTACCAGCACGTTCGGCCTGGGGGTTGCGACAGGCCCGGCGCTGAGCAGGGCCCGGCCTTCGAGCGTAACCACTTCGGGGCGATACCTTCTCATTGAAAACCTCCGGTTTGCCTCGGCGCGCAGGGGCCCGGCCGGCCTGTCGTCAGGTCGGACTTATGCGAGGCGGACCCTTGCGAGCGGCTTAACTGAGCACGGTGGCGAACGCCCGGACCCTGCGGACCCGGTCGAGGCCGGCGAATGACAATCCGACGGCTCCGGTGAGGGCGGCCTGCGCCACTCGGTGGAGCTCGTTGGGAGGAACGAGTTTGACGAACAAGTCCACGGGAGCTGCGGGCATCAGCGGATCGAACCCGGTAACGATCAAGGCCGCGAACCCTGCCACCAGCAGGGCAAGGGCCAGGAACCAGCCGAGAGGCCGGCCGCAGCGGCGGTAGACCGCCCATCCGCCAATGACGACCGCGAGCGGGGAGACGTATCCGATCAAACGCACTGACGCGATCGCCGCCCAGGCGACCACCGGGTGGTCGGGTTGGCCGAACGCCCAGGCCAGCCCTTCCAGACTGGCCACGACCACCACCGCATGCACGCCCAGGCCGGCGACGACCAGAAGCAAAGGCAGAAGCACGAACGCGGCCAGGGGGTGGCGGCCCGCGAAGGAGCTTGACCGGTACGCCAAGACGGCCGCCCCGGCGAGTTCCTCAGCCTTGCCGAGCCGTTGCTCTGCCTGGTCGCCGAGCTCCTCGGCATGGTCGCTGAGCTCGGTCAGCAACCGGTCGGCATATGCCGGCGGCAGCCCGCTGCGCACCACCTCGGACCAAACCTGCTCAAGCCATGGCCGTGTCTGCATCTCCCCCTCCTTGAAGCACCCGGTTGACGGACGCGACCACGGCTTCCCATGCCGAAGTGGACTGGGCCAGCCGCTGGAGCCCTGCCGCCGTCACCCGGTAGACGATCCGGGTCCGCTTCCCCGCCTGCACCGTCTCCCCGGCGAGCAGCCCCTCTCGTTCCAGCCGGTGCAGAATCGGGTAAATACAGCCTTCGCCGAACTCGAGCTGGGTGTCGGTCGCCCGCGCAATCGATCGGACCAGCTCGTACCCATGCATGGGTGTTCGAGCCAGCAGTTGCAGCACGAGCAGCTCCGGGACCCCGTTGAGGAAGTCCGGGTTCGTTGGTTTGAGTTTGCTCATGCCGGCAGTATATGCCTTGAGGTTCGAGGTAATCAAGTCGGTTTTCGGCGGGGCTCGTCTGCACCCCCTTGCCGAGTCCAATTTCAGCGACTGAGTAAGTGTTGCGAGATGATTCGGCCCACCGCTTCGACCTTTCTTGGCGGAACAAACTGGGTTAAACTAAGGTTCAAGAACCTGCGTATGCCTGATCCCGAAGCTGAGGTCGACGATGCCTGCGACTGCTTCCCGCCGCGAGATCCTTCGAGCCGGCCTCGCCGGGTTTGGCATGTTGTCGCTTCCTGGCATGCTCCGGCTTCGGGAGGCGTCGGCCAAGGCGGCCACACCGCGCGAGCGGACGGCCGTGATTGTGGTCTGGCTCCGTGGCGGGTGCAGTCACCTCGACACTTACGATCCCAAGCCCGATGCGCCGAGCGAATTTCGCGGCCCGTTCGCCACGATCGAGACGAAGACGCCTGGGTTGCGGTTTACGGAGCTGATCCCGCGTCAGGCGGCGATTTCCGATCGCTTCACTGTGCTTCGTTCGCTGGCCCATACCGGGGGCGGCCACCCGGCCGGCTCGCTTCAACTGCTCAGCGGTGACCCCGACGCCCAGGATAAGCAGGGGCCGAAATATCCCGACTTCATGTCGGTCGCCCACTACCTCCGGTCGGACGTCCGGCACGCGCTGCCGAACTATATCGGGGTCAACCCGATCACCCGGTACGACTCTTTTCAGATCGCAGGTCCAGCCTATCTTGGCGGGTCATACGAGCCGTTTGCGCTGCTGGGTGATCCCAGTGCGCCCAATTTCCGGGTGCCGAACGTGGGGCTGGATCACCCCTCGCAGGCCGACCGGCTTCGCGGTCGGCTCCGTCTCAGTCATTCGTTCGACGACTTCCGGCGCGACCTCGACGCCTCCGGCACGGTCGACGCCATCGACCGGTTCGAGTCGCAGGCGCTCGACTTGCTGACCAGCCCGGAGGCGGCCCGCGCGTTTGACCTGAGCCGTGAAGACCCGAAGCTCCGCGAGCGTTACGGCCTGAACCAGTGGGGCCAGCAGTGCCTGATGGCTCGCCGGCTGGTTGAGGCGGGGGTGGAGGTGGTCACGACCACGTTCGACGGCCCCCTCTGCGGTCGGGTGGCGAACTGGGACGACCACGCCGTGAACCACCACGTATTCGACGCTCTCAAGTTCCGCGCCTCGTATTTCGACCAGGCCGTCGCGGCCCTGATTGAAGATGTTTACGCCCGTGGCCTCGACAAGCGCGTGCTCGTGGTGGTGACCGGCGAGTTCGGCCGGACCCCTCGGATCAGCTACGTCGCCAGCAGCGGGGGCGGCCAGGCGAGCGCGCCGGCGGGAACGGTGCAGCCGGGCCGCGACCACTGGCCACGCGCCAACTCGATGATCTGGGCGGGGGGTGGCATTGCCACCGGCCGCGTGATCGGTGGCACCGACCGTCGCGGCGAGGACGTGACCGACCGCCGGGTTGGCCCGCAAGACTTCCTCGCCACGATCTATCAGCACCTCGGGATCGACTACGCCAGTGTCACCATCCCCGACCACGCCGGCCGCCCCACACCCATCGTCACCAACGGTCAGGCGATTCCCGAGTTGATCGCCACCGCATGATCGGCCTTAACTAACTCCGGGCGGGATTCGTCCGAGAAATCCAAGGATTCATTCTTCCGTTGCGGTCGCGACGATAGTATTGTGTAGTTTCGTTGGATGCTTGTTTAACAAGCGGGCAGTCTGCTCCCGCGGCCGGAGCGCGGAGGTGTCTCGAAATGAGCCGGACGATCCTGAGCCTGGTTCTGACAACGATCTTGGTGGCTGGCGGATCGCGATCGAATGCCCAGGCGGGTGCGCCTGACGCCGCGTCGGAGAGCTTCTTCGAGCTCAAGGTGCGGCCGGTGCTCGCCGGGACTTGCGTGAAGTGCCATGGCGCGAAGAAAGCAAGCGGCGGGCTCAGGCTTGACTCGCGGGAGGCGATGCTGGCCGGTGGCGAGAACGGCCCGGCCTTGGTCCCGGGCGATCCGCAGGGGAGCCTCATGATTCAGGCGGTTCGCCATGACGACGAATCGCTCAAGATGCCCCCCACCAAGCCGCTTCAGAAGGCCGTTCAGGACGACCTGGTTGCGTGGGTCGCCGCCGGTGCCCCCTGGCCGAAGGCCGCCGCTGCAAAGCCGATCGCGGGGCAGGCGCACTGGGCGTTCGAGCCGCTCAGGGCGATTACGCCGCCAGCGGATCCGAACGGCTGGGCTGCGCAGCCGATCGATCGGTTCATTGCCGCTGGGCAGCAGGCCAAGGGGCTTCACCCGGTTGCGAAGGCGGACCGCCGCGCCTTGGTCCGTCGAGCTTACTTCGACCTGATCGGCCTGCCGCCCGAGCCCGATCGGGTTGAGGCGTTTGTGGCCGACGAGCGGCCGGACGCGTTCCCAAGGCTGGTTGAGGAGTTGCTCGCGTCGCCTGGCTATGGCGAGCGCTGGGGACGTTACTGGCTCGACCTCGCGCGGTATGCCGACACGGCCGGGGATAACTCCGACTACCCGATCCGCGAGGCCTACCTGTATCGCGACTACGTGATCGACGCCTTCAACGCCGACATCCCGTACGACCGGTTCCTTCACGAACAGATCGCCGGTGACATCCTGGCCGGTGACGGCCCGCGCGACGACTACGCCCGCCGGGTCATTGCCACCGGCTTCGTCGCCCAGGCGAAGCGGTTCGGCACGCGGAAGCTCGAGGACATCCACCAGATCATCGAAGACACCTTGAACACGACCGGCCAGGTCGTGCTCGGACTCTCCCTCCGCTGCGCCCGCTGCCACGATCACAAGTTCGACCCCATCACGGCTCGCGACTATTACGCACTCTACGGTTTCTTCGCAGGCGCCAAGTATCCGTTTGCCGGGGCGGAGGAAGATCGCAAGCCAAGCGAGTTTGCACCGCTCGTTCCGCCGGATCGACTCAAGGACTTCGAGGCGAAACAGGCCGAACAACTCGCCCGGCTCAACGCGGACGTTGCCGAGGCCGAGACTCGCGGTGAGGCCACGAACCGAGTCCGCGACCTGGGATTCGCGGTCGCCGAGGCGGAGTTTATCGCAGGGGTGGCCGGGACAGCCGACCGAACCCAGGCGCTCGAAGCCTTGAAGGTCGAGCTCGCCAAGGCGACGCGGGGCCGCGATACCCGGCTCCACCAACTGCGCGGAGAGATCAAACAAGTCACCGAGGCGGGGCCGTGGGCCCTCGCCCCGCTGGCCTACGCCGTTCGCGACGGCGATCCGACCGACGTCAAGCTGCAAGTGGGCGGTGACCCGAGCAAGCTTGGCGAGTTCGTGCCTCGGGGAGTTCCCAAGGTGCTCGAACCTGCTGGCACGATCGACCTGCCCGCGACGGGGAGTGGCCGGCTCGCGCTGGCCCGCTGGCTCACCGAGGGCTCGCCCCGGCCCCTGACCGCTCGGGTGATGGTCAACCGGATCTGGCAGCATCACTTCGGCAAGCCGATCGTGCCGACGCCGTCGGACTTCGGCCTTCGAGGCATTCCGCCGACCCACCCCGAACTGCTCGACTGGCTGGCCGCCGACTTCATCGCCCAAGGGTGGTCGGTCAAGGCGCTCCACCGTCGGATCATGCTCTCGGAGACGTATCAACTCGCCTCCGAGCATGACTCGGCCGATGCGGCGATCGACACGGGCAACGCGTACTACTGGCGGTTCGACCGCAGGCCCCTCGATGCCGAAGCCCTGCGCGACAGCCTGCTCGCCCTCGGGGGGAACCTTCAGCGCGACCGGCCGGGTCCCCAGCCGTTTCCCGCCGTGAATACATGGACATACACGGCGCACCACCAGTTCAAGGCGCTCTACCCGTCGGAGCACAGGAGCGTCTACCTGATGGTGCAGCGGCTCCATCCGCACCCGTACCTGGCTCTTTTCAACGGACCTGACACGAGCGTGACGACTCCCGCACGCGACAGCTCCACCGTCGCCTTGCAGGCCTTGTACCTCCTGAACAACCCGTTCGTGCACGACCAGTCGCAGCGGTTCGCGGGCCGGTTGCTTGCGGAGGGGGCCGACCCGTCGGAGCGACTCCGTGCCGCCTACCTTCGCGCGTTCGGCCGCGCACCGACGGCCGGCGAACAGAGCAGGGCAGGGGAGTTTCTGACGCGTTACGAGCGGAGCCTCGCCGATGAGGGAGTGCCCGCCGAACGCCGCTCCGGCGAGGCCTGGGCCGGCCTGACCCGGGCCTTGCTCGCCTCCAACGAATTCCTCTATGTCGACTGACTGAAGCACGACCGAAAGGGAGGAGCCAAGACAATGGCGGCTGAATCGCCAAACCGGAGGTCCGTGCTTCGCCGCGCCTCGGCATTCGCCATGGCCGGCGGGTTGGGACTCTATCGTCAGCTCTCGATCGCCGCCGCGACGAATTCGGGACACCCGCTCGCGCCTCGACCGGGCCACTTCCCGGCCAAGGCGAAGCACTTGATCGTCTTCTTTATGACGGGTGGATTTTCGCATCTCGATACGTTTGATTATAAGCCGAAGCTCCAACAGGATCATGACAAGCGTGTCGGCAACCACAAGGTGCTGGCCTCGCCGTACAAGTTCCGGCCGCGGGGGGCGAGCGGCAAGATGGTCAGCGAGCTGTTCGAGCACGTCGGTGGGGTCGTCGACGACGTCTGCTTCCTGCACACGGTCAATGGAGATTCAGCCGGGCACTCGGCCGCGACCTTGGGCATGCACACCGGCTCGGTCACGATCCCGATGCCGAGCATCGGCTCGTGGGTGAGTTATGGCCTGGGCACGCTCAACACGAACCTGCCTTCGTTCGTCGTGCTCGCGGCCAAGGAGCCGTACAACGGGTTCCAGGTCTGGGACTCGAACTTCCTGCCCGCCTATCACAAAGGGGTGCGGGTGATCCCTGGCCCCAGTCCCCTTCCCGACGCCAAGAGCCCGATCGCGTCGGTCACGAGGCGGGAACTCGAGGGCCTGATGCTCCGCGACCTCAACGAGGCGCACCTCACGGCCCGCGACGGCGACTCTGCCTTGGCGTCGCGGATGACCACGTTCGACACCGCCTACGGTCTGATGCGTGAGGCGCCCGAAGCGTTCGACCTGGGCCGGGAGTCGCGCGCCTCCCTAGAATCCTATGGCGCGAAGGCCGACGACCCCGGCTCGTTCGCCGCTCAGTGCGTTGTGGCGCGCCGCTTGATCGAGCGAGGGGTGCGGGTGGTTGAATTGTTCGACGTCGGCTCGAACACGAACTGGGATAGCCACAACGACATCGATGACCATCGGGCTTTGTCGCGCAACATCGATCGGCCCATGGCCGCGCTGGTGAGCGACCTGAAACAGCGCGGTTTGCTCGAAGAGACCTTGATCGTCGGCTGCTCCGAGTTCGGCCGCACCCCTTGGCAAGACCTGACTCCCAGAGGTCGTGGCCACCACAGCCGCTGCTTCACCTGCTTCCTGGTCGGCGGCGGGGTGAAGGGCGGGTTCAGCTTCGGCGTTTCCGACGAGTACGGCGACGGCCCGGCTGAGAACCCCGTACACGTCCACGACCTCCACGCCACCATCTTGCACCTGATGGGGCTTGACCACACCCGCCTGACCTACCGTTACTCAGGGCGCGACTTCCGGCTCACCGACGTCCACGGGAACGTGGTGCGCGACGTGATCGCGTGAGGAAACGTCGTGGCCAGTTTCAGCGAATTTGTGCGACATTGGGCTGTTGCTTGTGTCGCCACTCATGAAACGATTGGCCTCGCGTGCGATGTCTTTCCGACGGGCGGGTTCACCTGGAATTCCGAGAGTGTTGGAACCCGCCCGCCTGGAGGTTTGGCGATCAAACGGTCGAAAACTGCGCCTCCGAAAACCCTGACCGGGAACCGATGGAGACGGACTCGACCTTGATTGTGAACGGGTTCCCGCCGTCGAGTTGGAGGCGGAAGGTCTTGCCTTCCAGCACCCCCTGCATGAACGACTCGGTGTCTTGCAACTCGAACCGGCCGGAACGCACCCCGGCGGCTTCCTCTGAGGACTCGATCGTCCCCTCAACTTCGGTGATGGTTTGGCCGTCTTCATCGGCCAGTGATGCGTGGAAAGGCTCCATGACTTGGTTGCCTCCTCATGTCCGAATGAACGAGATTTGCCCGTGAAGCGAATCTCTCCGAGGGGGTAGCCGTAAGGTCGTTTCGCAGGGACGCCCCTCACCAGGGTCGTAGGAGCCGGATCAACTGCCGCCGGTCTCAGCCGGTGTTGTGAGCGTGGGGAGGGCGGCCTTGACCTTTTCGAGAAGCTCGGCAGGCAGGAACGCCTTGAGTTGCTCGAATGCCCGGGGGAGGAACGCCTCGATCTGTTCGGCGCTGAGGCCGGCGTGAGAGAGGTCTGACAGGAGGTGGGCCCCGTTCCCAGCGCTGCCGCCGAACAGTTTGCCGGCCAAGCCTGAGACCATGCCCAGGAGGCCGGAGCCTGCCCCCGCGTGATCCGGCTTGTGGGCCGAGAGCATCTCCGAGGCACCGGGGAGGGCTGCTTGCAGTTTGCTGAAGAGATCGGGAGGGAGGCTTTTCTGGAGGAAAGTCAGTAAGGTCCCGAGACCTTTCTTGACCATCTCGCCGTCGATCCCGGTTTGTGAGGACAGTGCAGTGACGATGTCAGACATCGTAATCGCTCCTCGGGTTTGTTGGACATTGCAGGTCAATCACGAGCGACAATGGATCAGGCGGCCGCGATGTGTCCCTCAATACAAGGCCGCCGGCTGAACTGAGAGGGCACCGGGGCCGCCGAACGGGGGAACCCGGATCCCGTCGGCCGAAGAGACCATTGCGCAAAGAGGGAGGTCGACGGGGTAACCTTTTTTATCGCTCGCCTGCCTCTCGCTCGCAAGCGCAATATCGGAATCCACAATATATTTAAAATGCAGCTTGCCGAGGACGACGGACGCTTGGGGCCTCCCTTATTGAGACTTGGGACGGCAACTTCACCTCGCCCTAACCGAGGAAATCGGTGTCGATTCTCAGTTTCGCGTGAAGAAAACTGAGAATCGATCCCGATTTCTTTCTTCCCGAAAAGACAAGCCCTCCCGGCTTGGGATCGCCGGGAGGGCTTGTTGTTTGGAGCCGTTTAAGTGCTGACTTAACTTGTTACTTCTTCTCCTGTCCTATCGTCAGCGTCACTGGTTGGTCGTGGAAGAGCAGCTTCGATTTCAGTTCGAAGCCCTTGTCCAGGGCGCGATACTCAAACGGCCCGGCCCCGAAGGGATCCTTGATGCCCTTGAGCTTATCCGAGCCACCACGGACCACGACGATCGCCGCCTTGAGCAACTCGATCCTGGCCTGGTTCCGACGTTGGGTGGCGAGGAGCGTGTCCGGAGTCGTGAGGAAGTAGCCCGCGAGCGGATGGGCGGCCTTGGTCGTTTTCTTGAACTCCGGGTATCGTGCGTCGAATTCCTCCCCAGGCAAGGCGATCAAGGCCGCCAGGTCGTCGCAGACGGGTAAGAGGTCTTCCGTCAGCTTGATGGCCTGCTCGATCGTATCGACGCGGTTGATGGCGTCCAGGCCCCCCGGCCGATCCGTCGCGTTCTTCCAGACCTCTCTCCAGGCTCCCTTTTTTCTCGCTTCCGCGTCCCTCAGCTTCTTGACCAGCCAGCGGATTGTGTGTTCCTTCTCCATGGTGAGGTACGCACTTTGGAACGTCGCCCCCGCCGGCAGCGCTTCGTAGGTGGACATGATCCCGGGGGCGAGCGTCTGCAACTCCGGCAGGGAGGAAGCCACCAGGTCGATCGCGGTTGCCTCGATCAGGTAGCGCACCAGGATGCTGATGACGATGGGGTCGGAGCCGACGTGGCGGGCCAGCGCCAGAATGGCGGTGGCGTCTTCGGCTCCGGCCTCGATGTGGCCCTGCTCGATCTCGTGCCGGGCGTGGAGGGCGGCCAGGCGGGCCAGGTCCCGGGCCTTGGCGAGATATGGGAGGAGGAGCCCCATGCCGTCTTCGTAATCCAGGCCCCAATCGCAGTCCCGCAACTTCGCCCCACGGAGCAGGTACATCCGGCTTTCCTCGAACGCGGCGATGAGCTCGAGCGTTGCCCCGTCGAGGGGGACCTTGTTCGAGTCCTCGAGCCGCTTCTCCTGGTTCTTGTTCAGGCTTGGCATCAGGGCGAAGGCTTGCCAGTACTGCAAGGCCGCGTTGGCTGCGGGGGCGTGCCCAGCATCCGGGGTGGGTGCTTCCGCTGCAGTGGAGGAGGCCCCCGGCAGGGCGAGCGCCAGGCTCAGGGCCGTCGAGATCGCAGCGAGGTTCCAGCTTCGCATCAGAGTTCTCCTGAGAGTGCTCGTCCTTCGAGATCGGGCCGGTTGAATGCGCGGATGCGCACGAGTTGAGGGTTGGGGCCGTGGTTGCGGGCGGCGTGTCTGTCGAGCAGGGTCTCCATCGCTTCGGGTGATTGGGCCAGGGCTTGCCGATAGGCACGGAGGGAGGGTAATGCGTTTTCGGGCCGACCTGGTGGTGCGGTCGGGGATTCGACGAGGGCTGGCCCGGTGTCGAGACCCCGGCTACCCCCTCGTCCAAGGAAGAGGGCCACCAGGTATGCGGCGGCAAGGCCGCCGATGATGCTGAGACTCCAGAACCGTCGGTTTTTCTTCGCTGTGGAGTCGGCCAGTCGTCCGGCGATGCGCTGTCTCAATTCGCCTGATAACGCGGAGGGGCGAAAGGCGAGCAGCTCTCTTTCGAGCGGGTCGGGTGTCTCGTTCATGGAATCGGCTCCTCAGCCAGCCGTTCACGCAGCTTGGCTAGTGCGTAGCGATAGCGGGACGCGGCGGTGTTTACGGAGATCTGCACTGCTTCGGCGATCTGGGGGAAAGAGAGGCCGCCCCAGACCTTCATCACCAGCACCTCGCGCTGAGTCTCGGGCAGGCTGCGGAGAATGGCCTCGATGGTCTCCCGGCGCTCTTCCTGCCCCAGCGGGCCGGTCAGCGAGCCCTCGGCTTCCGGGCGGGCCGCGACCTCCTCTCGCCTGGACCGCCTCTCCCGGCTGCGCTGCCAGTTCAGGGCGCAGTGCTGCACGCAGGTGTAGAGATACGCGGTCGGGTCGTTCGCCCGGTGGCGTGACCGCCAGAAGCGAACGAACGCTTCCTGCACGACGTCCTCGGCGTCGGCCCGGCTCGCCACGCGTTGCCGCGCCAGAAGAACCAGCGTTGCGCCGTGTCGGTCGAGCCAGGCTTCCCATTCATCTGGACCGCCCGCCATGCGTCATCCCCTGGCCTCGACAGAAATCTCTCTATCAACTAGACCCCGCCGGGCCGGTCTCCTGTCTATCCCGTGAGGTTCTGCACTTGGCAGAGAATTCGGGTTGGACGATATCTCGGGGGTTTACGCTCGCCTGGTTTTGTGTTAAACCGGTGTTGGATCGGCTGGTCGAAACGCCGGACTCCTTTGTTTCGCAGGCGACGGGAGACCTCGAGGGGACCTCGAGATCTTCTTTTGGGAAACAAGGGGCGGGTTTCGCCGCCTGATCTTGAACACCCCGCCGAGTCTTCGGATGATGCCGACGACAGCCCCTGTCGTCGTAAGTGCGATGAGCACCGAAGGCTCACGACTACTGTCCCGAGAGCGCCCCCTGCCAGGCGATCGTCGAATTCCTCCCTCCTTTTTGGTTCGTGCATCGCGCGAGGCTCTCCCTATGAATCGCCTCCCATTCCGGTTACGGCTCGGTTTATGCGCTTACCCCATGCTCTGTGTGGTGGGTTTGCTGACATCCACGGCCGGCGCGGCGGACGCTCCCGCACCGCCCTTGCACGAGCGGATCGATCGGGTGATCGACGCAAGCCATGTCGGCCCGCCGGTCGCGCTGGCCGGTGACGCGGAGTTTTTGAGGCGGGTTTCGCTCGACCTGACGGGGATGCCACCGTCCTCGGAGGAACTGAGGAACTTCTTGGCGGACACGGCGGCCGATAAGCGAACCAAGGCCGTTGACCGGCTCCTGGAGAGCCCGCTCTACAGTCGGCACCTGGCGACGACTTTCGATATCATGCTGATGGAGCGGCGGCCGAACAAGGATGTCACGGCGGAGGAATGGCAGAATTACTTGCTCCAGGCCGCACGCGAGAACAGGCCGCTCAACCACGTGCTGAAAGAGGTCCTCAGCGCCGACGGCGCTGACGCCAAGCTCAGGGCCGCGGCCCGGTTTTACCTGGACCGCGGGGCGGAGCCGAACCTGATCACGCGTGATGTCGGCCGGATCTTCTTCGGCCGCGACATGCAGTGTGCTCAGTGTCATAATCATCCGGTGATCGATGATTATCAGCAGTCGGACTACCACGGTCTCGTCGCCTTCTTCACGCCCGCGTATGCACTCGTCCGCAAGGAGGGGGGCAAGGATCAGACGGTCTTCGCCGAGAAGACGGGCGGTGACCTCACGTTCGACTCGGTGTTCGTGAAAAATGATAAGCACTTGACGGGTCCTCGGATCCTTGGCGAGACGGAGCTGGTCGAGCCGGTGTTTCCACCCGGTGAGGAATACCAGGTGAAGCCCGCCGACAACGTGCTCCCGGTGCCCAAATTCAGCCGAAGGGCCCAGCTCGCCTCGCACGTGACCGGCGGGACCAATCGTGCGTTTAATGAAAATATCGCCAACCGACTCTGGGCCATGTTGATGGGGCGGGGCCTTGTGCATCCCCTCGACCTGCACCATCCGGCCAACCCGCCGAGCCACCCGGAATTGATGGCGCTGTTGGCCGATGAGCTGGTCGCTCGGAACTATGATACGAAGGCCTTTCTGCGTGAGCTGGCCCTGACCCGGACTTATCAACGGGCCATCGACCTGCCCGCGGATCAGGCCCCACAACCTGAAGAGGTGGCGTCGACGGTCGCGGAGCTCAAGACGCGAACCGAGGCGCTCACGGCCGCGTCGGAAGCGGCTCGGAAAGAGTACTCGCAGGCGATCAAGGACTGGTACGCGGCCGAGACCACGCTTGTGCCGGCCGCGGCCGAGCAAGATCAGGCCCTGGCCAAACACGCCGAGGTTGACAAGAAGCAAGCCGAGGCTCAAAAAGCGGTCAATGACCTTCTCGCGCAGATCAATGCTCGCGAGGATGTGGGGAAGTCGCTCGCGGAGGCCGCCGGCAAAGCCCAGGAAGCCGCCAAGAAGCTCCCGGAGGAGAAAGACTTGGCCGCCGCCGCTCAGAAATTTGTCGACCGATCCAACGCCCTGATCGCCGAAGTGGCCGCCTTGAAGAAGACGAGTCCCGACAAGGCGGCTGCCCTCACGAAAGCCGGCGAAGAGCTGGCTGCGGCGGTCAAGCCGGTCGAGGCCGCGCGGGCCAAGGCGCTGCCGCTCCGCGATGTGGTTCGCCAGAAGGAGCAGGTGGTCCTTGCCGCCCGGCGCAAGACGGCCGAGAGCAAGGTCGCGCTCGAGCGGCACAAGCGGCAACTGGAGCGGCGTGAAACCTTCGCCCAGCGCGAGACTCTTCGAGGGCAGGCTGTGGCTATCGCCCAAGCCGCTGTCGCTAGCCGCGAGGCCGTTGCCCAGGCCCAGAAACTTGCGAAGGACTTCGAGCCGGATCTGCTGCAACATCAAACGGAGGTGAAGACGGCCGACCAAACCCGTCTCGCTTTGGAGAAGAGCAAGGCCGATGCCGAGGCCGCTCTGACCCTTCAGCAGAAAAGAGTGGCGAGTGTCGATGCCGCGCTCGCCGCGACCGATGCCGCCCGTGAACAATTACCCGACGACCCGACCTTGACCGAGGCCGCGCAGAAGCTCAAGACGAAGGCCGACGAGCTGCGGTCGGTCGCGGCCACACAAACCACTCAGCGGGACGCCGCCCTGGCGGAGCTCAAGAAGGGGGCCGATGCCCTCGCCTTGGCCAACCGAGGACTCGACGCGTCGATGGCCGAGAAGGCTCGCCGCGACAACCTCGTGGCGGCTGCACAAAAGAAGCAGGCCGACGAAGAGGCGCGGGCCCAGGCGCTGGAATCGGAAATCGCGGCCGCGACCGAACAACTGGCCACGCTCCAGTCCAACAGCTTCGACGTGGCTCAGCTCAAGCCGCTCACCCCCGAGCAGATGTGCTGGAGCATCCTCAAAGTCACCGGGATCTATGACCGCTTCCACCAGGCCGAGGAGGCGGAGCTGAACAAGACGAAGCCGCTGGACGAAGCGGCAAGAAACGACCCGGCCCAGGTGCGTGCTCGGGCGTTGGAGCTGGAGCAACGCACCTTCGACAAGCTCAAGGGGAACGTCGCTTCCTTCGTGACGGTTTACGGGGCAGGGGCCGGTCAGCCGCAAAATGACTTCTTCGCTACGGCTGACCAGGCCCTGTTCGCGGCCAACGGCGGCCTCGTGAACGGCTGGGTGGCGCCTGCCGGCGGGAATGTCTCCGAACGCATGGCCGCTGAACAGGCCGTCGAGAAAGCCGCCGAAGATCTTTATGTGACAATTCTTACGCGGTTGCCGAGCCCCGAGGAGTCGGCCGACGTGGTCCGGGTCCTCACCGAGCAGGCTGCGAACAAACCGGCTGCCGTGCAGGAGCTGGTCTGGGGACTCTTGACGTCGGCTGAATTTCGATTCAATCACTGACGCCTTTTGCTTTGGCCGAACGCTTGCTGGAAAGGCACGTGAATTATGAAGTGCGCATACGCTTGCAACTCGTCCGAGCACGTTGTGGCGAGACGCGGTTTCCTGGCCGGCCTGGCGGCGACGGCGGCCGGGTCAGTGGTCGGGGGACTGGGCGTCTTCTCGAGCCCGCTCGCGGCCGCCCAGTTGAAAAGCGACCAGAAGCGAGTCGTCGTCTTCAACATGCATGGCGGTTTGAGCCAGCTCGAGAGCTGGGACCCCAAGCCGGGGACGGATACCGGTGGCCCTTTCCGGGCGATCGAGACCTCGGTCCCTGGCATCCGGATCTCGGAGCTGCTGCCGAACGTCGCCAAGCAGATGCACCACCTCTGCCTGGTCCGCGGGGTGAACACGAGCGAGGATGACCACGGCAAGGGAGCCTACATGATGCTCACCGGCCGTCGCCAGACCCCCGCCGCCGACTACCCGTACTTCGGGGCCGTCTGCGCCAAGGCCATGACTCCCCAAGATAGCGCCTTGCCCGGCCATATCATCATCACACCCGGTGGCGGCGGCGGTCGCGGGAATGACTCCGCCTACCTCGGTCCGATGTATTCGAGCATCGCCCTGGGCAACGGCAACCCGCCTCAGAACACGACCAGGCCCGGCCAGGTCACCGAGCCGATGGACGCTGCCCGCAACGACTTCCGCAAACGGGGCAACGACCGCTTCCTGAGCCGTCGCCGCACGGCACTGACTGAGGCCTATGTTTATTCCTATGAGCAAGCGGCCCAGCTCATGAAGCAGCGGGAAGTGTTCGACGTCACCAAGGAGCCGGCGAAGGACCACGACCGTTACGGCAAGCACGACTTCGGACGTCACTGCTTGCTCGCCCGTCGGCTCCTCGAAAAAGGCGTGACGTTTGTTCAAGTCTCGCACTCGAACTACGACACGCATAACGAGAATTTCAATTTCCACATCGAGCAGCTCGGCGAGTTCGACCTCTCGTTTGCGACCTTCGTGGCCGACCTTGCCGACCGAGGGATGTTGGAGAGCACCCTGATCGTCGTCCTCTCGGAGTTCGGCCGGACGCCGAATATCAACCTGTACTACGGTCGTGACCACTGGTCGCATGCCTGGACGGTTTTGATGGCCGGTGCCAAAGTCCAGCGCGGTGTGGCCTACGGCAAAACGAACGACAAAGGGACGGAAGTCGTCGACGGCCAGGTCGACCATGCCAACCTGTTCCACACTTACCTCCAGGCTGTGGGGGTCGACTCGACCGACTCGTTCGACATCGAAGGGCGCGACGTCCCGATCGCCGATCCCGCCTCGAAGATGATCAAGCAAATCCTGGCCTGATTGGTTTGTCGGATGATGGCTTTGTCCGGTCCGGGTTTACGTGAACGTGAATGAGGAAGAGGTGCTGCCTTGAACGCCCACGCCGCTGCCGTTCCCGCCGGGTTTGATCCCAAGCTGGCTCATGTGGCTGCCCAGTGGCCTACCGAGCGGCCGGTGGTGAGCTGCCGCTTTGAGCCCAAAGGCCGTTTCGTGTTCTGCGGGCTTGAGAGTTCGGCCGTTCAACGGTTCGACCTGGCCGACGGCAAGCGGCTCGTGTTTCCCGGCGGTCATGAGTCGTGGGTCTTCTCATTCGCGTTCTCGGCCGACGGGGAGACGACCTTCAGCGGCGGGGGCGATGGACGGATCACGGCCTGGGAGACCGCGTCGAATGCGCCTGCGCCCCAGCCGATCCGAAAGATCGAAGCTCATCAGGGCTGGATTCGCGCGTTGAGCGTCAGTCCCGATGGCAGCTTGCTGGCCTCGGGCGGCAATGATCGGATGGTCCGGATCTGGGAGACGGCGACGGGAAAACTGGTCCGGGAGTTGGCGGGGCACACGGGGCATGTCTACTCGTTGGGTTTCCACCCGGACGGGAAAACGATCCTGAGCGGCGACCTTCTCGGCGCAATCAAGCAGTGGGATCTCGCCACGGGCAACCTTGCGGGGGCCTTCGACGCCAAGCCCTTGCACACGTACGAAGGGGGCCAGCAAGTCGATTTCGGCGGGATTCGCGGGCTGGCCATCACGCCCGACGGCAAGCTCGTGGCTGCGGGAGGGCTCCACAAGGCCACCAACCCGCTGGGAGCGATCCACGAGCCGATCGCGATCCTGTTCGAAGGGGAGAGCCGCAAAAATGTGCGCACTCTCCTGGCGGACGGCATTCCCCAAGGCGGGATCTGGCGCCTGCACTTCTTGGCCGACGGTAGCCTCTTGGGGGCGTGCGGGGGGGGCAACGGCGGCCTGCTCCTCTTCTGGAAAACCGACGCTGACAAGGATTACCACCGGTTCGGCCTGCCCAACATCCTCCGGGACATGGACGTTCATCCCGACGGCCTGTGGATCGCCTCGGCCCACCACGACGGCCACGTCCGCATCACCCGCCTCGCCGCCAAAACGGCCTGAGCCGGTGGCTTGCCACCGGGGGCCGTAGCGAGAAGCGGTCATGGTGGATCCATTGACGAAATCAATCACCGTCCCATTTTGGCCTGCCTTGCATTCCCTGGGACCGCGGGCGCCTGGGGGCTGCCGGATTGAGCTCGAGCGGCAAGTCTGGCCCTGACGCTGATCCAAAATGCGGCTCGACATGTAGTCCTTCCAAGACTACTGTCGAGCCTTTCCGCGTTCAACAGCGGGCACACGGCCAGCTGTTCATGGCGGAATCGTTCCCTTTGGCTCGGCGAGAGTCCCGAATCAAAGCCGTGCACACGGCATGTTGCTTACTTAGGCTTGTAATTGAGCCTTGACCTTTGCGGTCGGCACTGTCGTCAGCCGCCGCGATCATTGAGGATATTCATGGCGAACAAGCTGAATGTTCAGTTCAACGATCGGCAGACCAAGGTCTTGGAGGATATGGCCGATGCGCTGGGGACGACCAAGTCGGGGGTTTTGAAGACGGCCCTGGCGTTGCTGGAGGTGGCGATCCGGGAAAGCAAGGATGGCTACTCGCTCGGTGTTGTGAAGGGTGACAAGGTGATCAAAGAGATCGTGGGAATCGAGTGAGCCTCCTCCGATGAATGGAATTACGCCAAGGGATGTCCCGAATCCGGTGCGGATCGACCTCAAAAAGGAGATCGTCAAATCGGAGTGGAAGGAGGACCCGGTCATCGGGTCCGAGCAGATCGCGTCGCTCTCGATCGTGCGCTGGGTGCTGATGATTTTCGGGGGCGTGTACGCACTCAGCTTCACCGCGATGTTCTTCCTCTTCTATCGGACGGACGCCACGTTCGAGAAGGGGTCGGAGTTGGTCAAGTTCATGCTCCAATCGATCCTGCCCCTGGTCACGCTCGCCATCGGCTACTACCTGGGCGATCGCAACCGACCCCATCCGGCCTCCAAGGGACGCAAATAGTTGATGATGCGCTGAGGTGAGCGGGGAGTGTGAACCTCTTGTTATATGCTGATTAAAGTTCTCTCGCAGGGTGGGCCCGCACGGCTCACCCTGCAAGAGAATTTGATTATCCTGCTGCGTTGGGATCGATTGCCACCACCAGGCGTCCTCGGACAGCGCCCGCCAACATCGTCGAGGCGGCGGCGATCGCTTCCGACAGGCCAATTTCCCGTGTGATCAAATCGAGGGTCCGCGTGTCGAGATCGCTCTCGAGCCGGCGCCAGGCCTCCAACCGGTCTTCCACGGGCCGGTAGACGCTATCGATGCCCGCGAGCGTCACGCCTCGCAGAATGAAAGGCGCGACGGTGGCGGGAAAGTCCATGCCTTGAGCCAGTCCGCAGGCCGCGACGGTGCCGCCGTAGCGGACGGTGGCACAGACGTTTGCCAAGGTGTGGCTTCCGACGCTGTCAATCGCGCCGGCCCAGCGTTCTCTACCCAGCGGCTTGCCGGGCGAGGAGAACTGGGCACGGTCGACCACTTCGTCGGCTCCCAGGCTCTTGAGATAGTCCGTCTCGGCGAGTCGACCGGTTGAAGCCACGACGGTGTAGCCACGCTGATGAAGCAGCGCGATCGCGATCCCGCCCACGCCCCCGCCGGCACCTGTGACGAGCACCTCGCCTTTGTCGGGCGTTACGCCGTTTCGTTCGAGGGCGATCAGGGCGAGCATGGCCGTATAGCCTGCGGTGCCGATGGCCATCGTCTGTCGCGGGGTGAACCCTTTGGGGATGGGAATCAACCAATCGCCTCTCAGCCTGGCCCGCTCGGCAAGCCCCCCCCAGTGGACCTCGCCCACGCCCCACCCGTTGAGCAGGACGAGGTCACCGACCGCAAACTTGGCATGGCGGCTTGTCTCCACTGTGCCGACCAGGTCGACGCCCGGCACCATCGGGAAGCGGCGAACGACCGGTGACTTGCCCGTGATCGCCAGCGCATCCTTGTAGTTCAGCGTCGAGTAGGCGACCCGCACCGTCACGTCGCCTTCGGGCAGTTGTGAGTCGTCGAGTTCCGCCAGCTTCGCTTCATAACCGGCGTCACCGTTCTCGATCAGCAAGCCTTTGAACATCGGATTTTCCTTGGGGCTTTCGACCTCAACTCAAGCCTTGGGCGGAACTCGATTCGCTTTCTATTTACCGTGAGTGGGGTCGGGCGGGAAAGGCCGATACCTGACGACGTGGTCTCGCCTTCGGTTTATACCGAGACCCTCTTGTCGAGGAAACTGCGGATGGCGGTTGCGATCTCGCCTGCATGTGTTTCGAGCGCGAAGTGGCCGGTGTCGAAGAAGTACACTTCGGCGTTCGGGTTGTCGCGTCGAAAGGCCTCGGCGCCGGCGGGCAAGAAGAACGGATCGTGCTGGCCCCAGACTGCGAGAAAAGGGGGCTGGTTGGCTGCGAAGTAGGCGTGGAACTTCGGATAGAGCGCGACGTTGTTGGCGTAGTCGAGGAACAGGTCGAGCTGGATTTCGTCGTTGCCGGGCCTCGCGAGCAGGGCCGAGTCGAGCGTGTACGACTCCGGGGCAACTCTTGTCCCATCCGAGACGCCGTGGGCGTACTGCCACTTCGTGGCCTCGGGCGTGAGCAAGAAGCGGAGGGCTTCGCGATTGGCTGCGTTTGGCTCCTGCCAGTACGCCTGGATTGGATTCCAGCCGGTGCTCAGGCCCTCTTCGTAGGCATTGCCGTTCTGGGAGATGATCGCCATGACGCGCTCCGGCCGCGCCATCGCAAGCCGGAAGCCAACCGGTGCGCCGTAGTCGAAGACGTATATGGCGTACCGATCCAGGCCGACCGCGTCGGTGAAGCCCTCAATGAGCTTCGCCAGATGATCGAAGGTGTAGGAGAATTGCGCCCGGTCCGGCGCGTCCGAAAAACCGAAGCCCGGCAAGTCGGGGGCCACGAGGTGAAACCGATCGGCAAGCAACGGGATCAAGTCCCGGAACATATGCGATGAACTCGGAAAGCCGTGGAGCAGCAGCAAGGTTGGATTCTTGCGGTCACCGGCTTCGCGATAGAATACGTCATGCTCCTCGACGGTGACGGTACGGTAGCGAACCATCGGTTTGAACTCCTCCAGGAACGAGGACCTCGAGCGCTTCCGACTGATCTGGTAACCTCTGAAGCGGCACTAAGAAGGTTATGAGGGGCAAGATAACTTGTCAACCAGGTTTTTTCTGGTTACTTGGTGGTGTGTCCGGCAAGTTTACTCGCGTTGGAGGTTAAGTTGTGAGTCGTCCGGCCGGGCTCCTGGTTTCGGTTGAGCGTGGCCGGGCCGGCCGTTATTCAGGATTTGTTGGGGCATCTTATAGAATAGAGCCGGTACGTTTGCTGACGGTTCAGGAGAGAGCATGACCATCGGCTCCAGTTCGCTTCCCGCGGCTTTTTTTGTTGGCGATCACCTGGCGGTGGATTTCCTCAACAGCACGTCGACACCTTCGGGTGTGCGGACTGAATGGCTGCGCAATGGCACGGATCTTGTGAACTGGCTCGAGCAGGCGGGGGCGATCGACGCCACGGTCGCCACGAGGTTTCGGGCTGAAGGGGAGGCGCTCGACGGCGTTGCCGAGCAGGCGCGAAGCCTGCGTGAATGGCTCCGCGCGTTCGTTTTGCGGTATGCTGGATCCGAGCTCGGCGCGGAGGCGCTCGCGGACCTGGCTCCGCTGAACCGTCTGCTCGCTCAGGATGACAGCTACTGGCAGGTCGAAGAGGGGGAGAAAGACGGGGTCTCGAACGCCGAGGATCGACGGCCTCTGCGGCGTCGGCGATTGCAGCGCTGGTCGACGCCCGAGCAACTCTTACAGCCGATCGCCGAGGCGATGAGCGACCTCGTTTGTCATGCCGATTTCCGCTGGATCCGCGCCTGCGAGGGATCAGCCTGTACGCTGATGTTTCTGGATCGAACCAAGGCCCACGCCCGGCGCTGGTGCAGCATGGCTGTCTGTGGCAATCGTGCCAAGGCAGCCGCGCACCGGGCCCGAGCGACCGGCCGACGCTCTTGAGGCCCCAATTCTCCTCCGTCGTTCCGGCGCGTGAGAGCCGACCCTTTTAAACAAACGATAAAATGAGGGCGGATGATGAATAAGCCCATGGAAATTGTGGAAATGGGAACGGGAGACGACCTCCTCACCGATGGCATTGCGCTTTGGAGGCCGAAGACCGATGGGCGGGGCGTCCCCAACCATGATCGGCACGCTCACGGTTTTCATCAAGTTACACTGATTCTTTCGAATCCTGGAAGTTTCGAGTGGCACTTTGGCGACGAACGGGTGTTCTCCGGGCTGGCGGTGGGCCATGTGATCATCTGGCCTGCGCTGGTCTCGATCGAGGTGTGTCGGCCGTCGCCGTTTCAGTCGATCTCCGTACAACTCTCGACCACCTTCCTGAGTCGGGTCGCGGGCCAGATGGGCCTGGGAGGGAGATGGCTTCGTCCAACGGCATTACCCGGCGACCCTTTTGTCGAAGGGGTCGTCCGGAAGCTCGCCGACGAGTCACAAGATACCGGGGCCGGTCGAGGGTTGCTTGCCAGTTCGCTCGGCACGGCCTTGGCCGTTCATTTGTTGCGGGATTATGCCGGCGAGGACCACGAGCCGGCGCCACGGCAAGCGGGTCTCTCGGAGGATGAATTGGGCCAGGTGATGCGGCATATCGAGAAGCATATCGACGCGGATTTGTCCGTGGAGCGGCTTGCCGCCCTCGTCCGTCGCAGTCCTTACCACTTCATCCGCCAGTTTCGGGCCGCCACGGGAACGACGCCTCACCAGCAGGTCATTCGCCGCCGCGTGGAGCGGGCCCGGGACCTCTTGGGTGATGGTCTTGGCATCGCCCAGGTGGCGGCGAGCGTTGGCTTCTCGAGCCAGTCTCACCTTCATCACCACGTTCGCAAGCTGCTGGGAGTGACTCCTGGCGACCTGGTTCGCGGCCGGGCGCGAGATGATCGCCGCGACCGAGCCTTTCGCCACGGCTGACGCGGCGCTCGACATGCTGATGTCCGAGGCGTCCCCGGCGATGTGGAGCCCCTCGGCTTTGCGAGCGTCGGTGGCCTTCCCCTGCTAAAACTCCACGCCGCCCGGCTTCCGTTGCTCCTGCCCGGTGGTAAGATAACGGCCTGGCGTCATCTGGGAACCGACCGGGAATCCGTTCCTGGTTCGTTCCCACCGAGATTTGCCTCGCATCCATCATTGCCAGTTGTTTGGGCGCGTTCCTTCCATCACCCACGGGCCGTTGCGTTGAACGACCCGTCCTACGAGGAGTCGAGAACCAATGGCCTACGAAGAGATGGACAGCAGCACCAACCGGCGAACGTTCCTCCAGACCACTGGAGCGCTCGCCACGGCCTCGGCCATGAGCTTGGCCCCTACGGCCTCGGCCCAGGACGCAGCCGCCAAGACCGGGGCGATGCCCACGCGTCCGCTGGGCAAAACAGGGGTCAACATCACCTTGCTGGATCAAGGGGCCGTGCGGAGCGAGAGCCTCGACCGCCTCTTCCGGGCGGCCTTCGCCAGTGGTATCCGCGTCTTCGACACCGCCAAGGTCTATGGCACCGAGCCCGCCTTCAAGAAGTGGTTCGAGCAGGTCCCCGAGATCCGCAAACAGATTTTCCTCGTCACCAAGGACATGCCCAAAGGTCCTGGCGAGATGATGAAGATGGTTGATGAGCGGCTGGCGAGCCTTGGCACCGACTACATAGACCTCTTTTTTATCCACGGCCTGGGAGATGAACACAGTCTTGATGATGCCATGAACTTCGTGAAGAGCCAGGAGTTCAAGGAGACGGCCGAGGCGATTCGGAAGTCGGGCAAGGCCAAATTCGTTGGCTTCTCGACGCACCACAAGGACCGCGCCCAGATCATCCAGGCCGCCGCCGATGGCGGGATCGTCGACGCGATCATGCTTCAGTACTCCCCTTGGCTCGACAAGGACTCGCCCCTCAACAAGGCGCTGGACGCCTGTTGGAAGAAGGGGATCGGCCTGATCACGATGAAGCAGATCGCCGGTAAGCGGTTTGGCGACAAGTACAACGGGAACATCCTCGACGACGTTCAGCGCAAGGTGCCGATGCTCGCTGAACGTAACCTGACCCCGTTCCAGGGGCTCCTGCACGCAATCTGGACCGATGAACGCATCAGCGCCTCGTGCGTCTCGATGAAGAACACCGACCAGATCCGCGAGAACACCGACGCCGCCCGCCGATTTGAACCCGTCAAGACGACTGACATCCTCCAACTTCGCGACGCCGTTCTCGCCTCCGGCCAGACCCTCTGCGCCGACTGCGACGGTCGCTGCTCGGTCGCCGCCGGCACCCAGGCCGAGCTCGGCAATCTGACCCGGTTCCTGACCTACCACGAGCACCACGGCCATCGCGCCGAGGCCCGCCGCCAGTTCGCCGACATGACCGACGCGGCTCGCGACTGGGCGGGCGCCGACCTCGAAGCCGCTCGAGAAGCCTGCCCCGGCAAGCTCGACTTCGCCAAGCTCTTGCCCGAAGTGAATCGGCACCTGGCCTGAGCCCCGGTTTGATCGATCCTTCGGTCGTTTGAAAACGAGCGGGGAGCGGAGATCGCTCCCCGCCTTCTTTGAAGTGAGCCGAGTCCGCGAAGCTGACGGGCTGTGCCCGCTCAACGGAAAGCGTCCGTTGAAATCTCGAGATCAGATCGCTAACGCAGTCAAGTCGCGTTGACAGAACCGCGATCGTCGTTAGATTGTGAAAACCAAATTTGGAATACCAAATCGGCCAAGGGAGGGCCCGACATGGGACGTCCGCCTGCAAAGGACCTGACGGAGCGGGAACTGGAAGTCATGCACGTGTTCTGGCGGCATGGCGAGGGGACGGCGGCGGAGACTCGGGACCGGCTGGCGGCCTCGGGGCTGGATCGGACGTATACGACGATCGCCAACCTGATCCGAGGGCTGGCCGATAAGGGTTTCCTCCACCAGCTCAACGAAGAACGGCCGTTCTGTTACAAAGCGGCCCGCTCGTATGAAGATGTCTCGGGTCGGCTCCTGGGCGATCTGCTCCAGCGCGTCTTCCGGGGCTCGCGGGCCCAGCTCTTGAAGCAACTGGTGGAGCAACGGACGCTTACGTCCGAGGAGCGGAGCCTGCTCGAACGGATCTTGAAGGAGCAAGACCGATGAACGACCTGGGTCTCGCGTTGGCCTGGTGTGCGGTCCAGGTCTCTCTGCTGTTAATTCCGGCTGTTGTTCTCTATGTGCTGGCGTCCCGACGTAGCCCGGATTCGGGCGCGTGGGTCGGGTCGTTGAGTCTCGGCCTGGTCGTGGCGATCAGCCTGTTGACGTTCACGGCTTTAGCCGAGGTGACCTTGCCCACGATCCCCAGGGCAATACCGGCGGAGTCCGTCGCGATCGCGAGTTGCCGCGAAGCTCCTCCGGGCGAGCCTCGCTGGGACGAAGGGGTTAGAACCGGCTGGACGATCGCGATGTTCTGGGATGTTTGGAATCGGCTTGAGACGACGGCGGCGGTGCCCGCGGCGCGTTGTCGGCCCTGGGGGAGTGCGCTGGCGGTCGTGGCCCTGACGGGGACGGGGGTGGGCCTGCTCCATCTGCTGATCGGTCTCTGGGCTGTCCATCGGTGTGTGCGGCGGTCGCGGCCGGTGGACGACCCGGAACTGAACGACCTGATTGAGGAGTTGCGAGGGTTGCTGGGGTGCCGTCGTCGTGTCTCGCTTCGCGAGGCCCCTGAGCTGACGACCCCGGCGACGGCGGGTTGGCGGCGGGTGTTTGTGCTCTTGCCGGACGACTGGCGGTCGTGGGACAAGCCCGAGCGTCGGGCGGTTCTTGCTCACGAACTTGCGCACGTTTGCCGGTCTGATTATGCGACGGGAGTGGTGGCCCGGCTCGCCCTGGCGATTCACTTCTATCACCCCCTGATCCACTGGCTGGCGACGCGGCTCCAGTGGGAACAGGAGCTGGCGGCTGATGCCCTGGGTGCTCGGTTCGCGGGAGGAAGAGCGCGTTACTTGCTTTCGCTGTCGCGGCTGGCGCTGCGGCAGGACGGACGGATTCCGTGCTGGCCGGCGAGGTCGTTCTTGCCGGTGAAGGGGAATTTGATCAGGAGGATCGCTATGTTACGTGATGAAAGCTTGTCGACAGATCGGTCGTGGTCATCGCTGCGGCGGGGCGTTTCGGCCTTGCTGTTGCTGGTCGTCACCGCTGGTGTCTTGACTCTCCAGGGGCCGGCCCGAGGTGATGACACCGACAAGGTGGACGATGAGGTCAAGACGGTAAAGCGGGTGCCTCAATCGGACGACACGTTCAAGGTTCAGGGCGAGCCCTTCGACTTGACGTACCTTCCCGAGAACGCTCAGGGCTTTGTGGCGCTCCGACCGGCGGCCATGTTCGGTCGAGCTGGCATGGGTGCTTACCGCACCATGCTGAATCTGCTGATTGCCCAGCAATGGTCGAAAGCCGCGAACGCGTTCGGGTTTGACCCCGCCAAACCTGGGCTGGGCTCTCCTCGGGTCGAAATGGTTGAGCAGATGATGAGCGTCATGACGATTACACAGTCCAGCCTTGAGAGGCCGCGTTGGAGATTCATGCTCGGTGACGTGGTCTCGGCCCGGACCACCGAGCCTTTCGATTGGGTGAGGCTCTTTCGTGTCTTTACGAAAGAGTTGACCGAGGCACGTGAAGGAGACCGTGTCTATTACAAGTTGAATATGCCTGCACTCGGGCCAGACGTTTGCTTCCACTGTTCCGATGACCGGACGATCGTCTTCGCTGGCGAGAAGCGAATGCTGCAGCTTTTGCGTCGTCAGACTTCAACTCCACCGATGTTTGCGAAGATGAAGGACTGGGATCGTTCGCTCCGTGGGCTTTTTGTTGCTGCGTTTGATAGCCGTGATGGGCTCCTGGGGAAATGTCTCCAGGACGCCGATTCCAACGGGATCGATATCGCGAGCCCGTTCAAGCACGCCGGGCTTTGGACATTCGGCCTCGATAACGGCGATGCGATCGCGTTCAACGTCGTCGCGACCTTCTCCGAGGCCGGTGCAAGCGAGTCGAACGTCCGCGAGACCCGAACGCTTCTCTCGACACTTCGTCAGGAGGCGAGCCAACCTGCCCCCGGTGCCCCGGCTGGTAAGGATCATGATCGAGCTCGAAAGATGTATGCCGATCTGCTTAATGGATTGCGTGTTGAGCGAGACGGTCAGTCGGTCATCCTCCGCGCCTCTGGGTTAGGGTTGATCGCCGACTTCGCCTCATTGGTAGCTGCTGGCGTAATCGATCTGTGACTCTTCCCACGGTCACTCGCTCTGCACGCATCAACGCGCGTTCGCCAAGGGCCGGACGGGAGCCTGCTCCCGACCGGCCGCTCAATTCTCGCGTGGGATGGCCCAGCCGTAGGTGTCCACGTCGCTCGTGTCCGAGGAAACCCCGTCGCCATCGGGCCCATGATGGTTTCGTACTGGACGTTCCCGGCAGCCATCAATCGCCGCAACGACCGGCGTGCCCGCAACGACCTGAGCGAGAATGTCAGGCAAGCGCCGGCCGAGGATCGGTGGCCGCCCTGTCAGCAGCGTAAAGAGGACTGCACCGAGGCCGTAGATATCCGTTCGCGGATCGATCGGCCCCCAGCTTCGGGCTACCTGCTCGGGAGCCATGAAGGGAGCGGTTCCTTCGACTTCAGCCGTCCATGGTGTGTCTTCCGGCCTGGCGATCGAGGGGTGGGAGCGACGGAGGGGAGAGGTGAGCCGTGGAGTTTGCGATCGTACTCGTACGGCCGGGCGAGGCGGCCGAGGAGGTGTGACTGTGAGCACGGTCTCGCCCGATCTGAACGCGATGTGCCGATCGCGCGAGACTCGGGCCAAATGACGCACTCATCCCATTCGGTTCTGGAACTCCTCTGTTGGATCAGGTTGAATTAGCATGGCGACAGATACTCCCATGTTTCCGATCGGACCTGGAACGAGAGTGTGGCCCGTGCGACGCCCACCCGAAAAGCGCCGGTTTGGTTTGCGTCCCCACTACCAATGCGGGCTGGCTGGGATCTTGCTCTTTCTGGCAGTCAGCATGGTCCGTAGCTATTTCCGCCCACCCGCCCCTCCGCCATTCAAGCCGCTTCCGCCGATGCGGACGCTCGCCGTCCAGATCACCGAAGGCCAGCCCATGACCATCAACGCGACCGAGCTGTCGCGTGCCGGCGAAGAGCGATCCGAGAACGTGCTGAGGATGTGTCTCTGCTGGTGTCCTCCGGGGAGGTTCTTCATGGGAGGTGGGCCGAAGGGACCTTCCGGGAGATACCTGGACGGTGAACCATTCCCCGTGGTCATCAGTCGCGGGTTTTGGATCGGGAAGTTCGAGGTGACGCAGGATGAGTGGCAGCAGGTCATGGGCAAGACGCTCCTGCAGCAGCGGGCGATGGACCCAAAGCAACCCCGCCCCCTTGGCGACAACAGCCGTCGCGACCACGCCGGGATGGGGCAAGATTATCCCATCTACTTCACAAGCTATCGCGAGGCGGAGGAGTTCTGTTACCGGCTCAGCGAGATCGAACGGGACGCGGGCCGGCTCGAGCCCGGTTGGGTCTACCGGCTGCCGACCGAGGCGGAATGGGAGTTCGCCTGCCGCGCCGGGACGACGACCGCCACGGCGTTTGGCGACGAGCTCGGGAGCGTCCGGGCGAATTTCGACGGGGCCGTCCCCTTCAACAACGCGCCGGCCGGCCCCTTCCTCCGCCTGACGAAGCCCGTCGGCAGCTATCCCGGGAACGCGTGGGGCATTCACGACATGCACGGCAACGTCTGGGAGTGGTGTTGCAAGATCAATCGCCCGGGGCTCGCCCGCGGTCCCTTTGCTGCCGTCAAGAAGTCGACTCCGGAGCAGACAATCCGCGGCGGCTGCTGGTATGAACCGGGCCACCAGTGCCTGTCGACGACGGGCCTTTCATTGCAGGTCAACGGGCGAGGCTCGGGCTTGGGCTTCCGTGTGGCGCTGGTCTCCACCGAGCTTTGGAGAGAGGCGGATCATTCGCGGTGACATGGCGGGCGGCCGCCGAGCACGTCCGGCCGGCGCGGGGAAGTCGCCGGCCGGAAGGCGTCTTCCATGCTCCGTGAACATGCCGCGTGGATTCACCCCAGGTGATTCCCGCTTTCATAGTGGCCTGACGGGCACTCTCGGGAATCCCTCGGCGCCGGCCCATTCAAGGTTGGGGCGAAGCACGCCGGATGTGCCGCCCCTGATCGGGCTCGCGAAGGGACCTCGCCAGCCCGGACTGCGAACGCCTGCTTTCGCGAGAGGGAGCAGATGCTCTATATCGACCCCGAGGAATGCATCGATTGCGATGCCTGCGAAGTCGAGCGCCCGGTCGATGCGATCTTTTACGAAGAGGATGTGCCCGAGGCCTGGAAGGAATTCGTGCTGCTCAACCGGGAGATGGCCGCGACCTGCCCGCCGATCTTTGACTGGAAGGAACCGTTTGCTCGGCGTGATGCGAACTCGTGAATTTTGGTAATCTTCCGGGGACACGGGTTGAAAAAGATGCCCGTGTCCCCGCTTCGATTCAGCGTTGATTCATAAGTTCTTTGATGTCCTGAACGATCGCTTCGACATCGGCTTCCGTGGTGTCCCACGAGCACATTAGCCGAGCGCCCCCGCCGATGAAGGTGTAGAATCGCCAGCCTTTCGCCCGCAACCGGTCGCGGATTTCTTCCGGGATCATGACGAATACGGCGTTTGCTTCACAGTCCCAGAGGATCTCCAGCCCTGGGATTTCGCGCAGGCGTGACTCCAGCAGCAAGGCGCACCGATTGGCCTGTTCCGCGTTGCGCAGCCAGGCTCCCGATTCCAGGATGCCGACCCACTGGGCCGCCAGGAACCGCATTTTTGAGGCGAGTTGACCCGCCTGCTTGCAGCGGTAGGCGAACTCGTGGGCCAGCTCGCGGTTGAAGAAGACGATCGCCTCGCCGAACGCCATCCCGATCTTGGTGCCGCCGAAGCAGAGGACGTCGACACCCACCTTCCAGGTGAGTTCTTTGGGAGTGACGCCTGCTGCGGCCACGGCGTTCGAGAACCGGGCTCCGTCCATGTGGATGCGGAGGCCGTGGCGCTGGGCCATCTCCTGAAGGGCCTCGAGCTGGGCGACGGAGTAGACGGTGCCGACTTCGGTGGCCTGGGTCAGACTCAGCACGCGCGGCTTGGGATAGTGGATGTCGCTCCGTTTGGTGACGAGCTGGTGGATGGCGTCCGGGTTGACCCGGCCGGCCTCGCCGTGGGCGAGAAGGAGCTTCGTGCCGTTGGAAAAGAACTCGGGAGCGCCACACTCGTCGGTCTCGACGTGTGCCAGCTCGTGGCAGATGATGCCGTGATAGGACTGGCAGAGCGAGGCCAGGGCCAGGGCGTTGGCGGCTGTTCCGTTGAAGACGAAGAAGACCTCGCAATCGACCTCGAACAGGTCGCGGAGGAGTCCCGAAGCGCGGGTGGTCCAGTCATCGTCGCCGTAGGCGGGGGCGTGCCCTCGGTTCGCCTCGGCCATGGCCTGCCAGGCCTCGGGGCAAGCCCCGGCGTAGTTGTCGCTTGCGAATTGATGCCGGTCCGCTGTGCTCGAAATCCCGCCGCCCATGGACATCTCCCGGTGACTCGCTGTTGTCGGCTTTCAACAAACGTAATCGCCAAGAGTGAAAATGGCTACGCTTCCTCTCGAGAAGAAAGAGAAAGCCCTCCTCGATCGCGATCGAGGAGGGGGGGGGAATGGGCAGTTCAGATTCGCGGGGTTTGCCCGCGAATGGCCCACATCGGGGTGGCTCGGTCGTGTGATCCACCCGAACGAGAACCGCTTTAGATCGACCAGCCCCGGCGGAATTCGGGGCGGACGAATCGAGCGGCCTCGGGGCAGTTGGTGACCTGGCCGGTGGCGGCGTCGTACTCGATGGGCTGGCCCAGGCGGACGGAGACATTGCCCAGGAGCATGGCTTCGGTCAGCCTGCCCGAGTAGTCGAAGTTGGAGAGGGCGATTTTGGGGTCGCCTTCCTGGATCGCGCGGACCCACTCGGCCTTGTGCGCGGCGTCGGCATTCTTGTTCCGGTCGCGCCGCTGCTCCTTGGTGAGCTCGGTCTGCTTGCCTTCGAATTGCTTGGTCGGGAGGAGCACCTGGTCGGCGCCGTAGTCGCTCGGCGAGAAGATCGATCCTTTCTCACCGACGAGCAGCGAGCCGCTGTCGGAGGGCGTCGCTCCATGGAAGAGGTCGGTGGGGGGCAGGTTGCGGGCCCCGTCGCGGGCTCCTTCGTACCAGGTGAGCTTGACCGGCGGGAGGTCGTCACGCGCGGGGAACTCGTAGTTGATCGTCGCCCAGGCGGGGTAGGTCTCGGGGTTCAGCTCACCGCTGGTGGAAGAGATCCGGGTGGGGAGGCCCAGCTTGAGCGCCATGAAGGTCAGGTTGGCGGTGTGGCAGGCCATGTCGCCCATGGCTCCGGTGCCGAAGTCCCACCAGCCGCGCCAGTCGTGGGGGTGATAGACCGGGTTGTAAGGGCGTTCGGGGGCCGGGCCGAGGAACAGGTCCCAGGCCACGTTCGGGGGGACCGAAACGATCTCCTTGGGCCGGGCCACGATGTCGGGGGCCTGCTTCCAGTACTTGAACGGCCGGTTCGTCCAAACGTGGACCTCGCGGATCGGCCCGACGACGCCGGAGCGGATCAACTCGATGCCGTCGCGGAATCCGGGGTGGGACGTCCCCTGATTGCCCATCTGGGTCGCGACCTTTCGTTCGGCCGCCGTCTCGCGCATCAAGCGTGCTTCGTAAGGGGAGTGGGCCAGCGGTTTCTGGCAGTAGACGTGCTTGCCCAGCCGCATCGCCATGAGGGCGGCCGCCGCGTGCGTGTGGTCGGGGGTGCTCACGACCACGGCGTCGATCTTGGGGGCGAGCTCATCGAGCAGCTTGCGGAAGTCGCTGTACGTTTTCGCTTCGGAGTGCCGCTCGGCCTTCTTGCCGAGCCGATCCGAGTCAATGTCGCAGAGGGCGACGATGTTCCCCAGGGCGGCGACGTGATCGGTATCACTCGAGCCCTTTCCCCCGACGCCGATGCAGGCGAAGTTGAGCTTCTCATTTGGGGAACGGCTTTGCCCGTGCGCCCAAGGTCCGGGCACCAGGATGCCAAAGCCCGCCAGTGATGAGGCCTGCAAGAAACGGCGTCGATCGATACGACGGCTCATGCGATGCTCCTTGATGAGGGAAGACCCGAGCCAGGGATTCCGCGGTGTGTCGCGGAGCGTGGCTCTCCGGATCGCGAAGCTATCATTGCCGGGGAAGACGAGATAGAGGGTGGTTCCGTTTTGGCTCATCCTCTTCTTTTGTCGGCATGTGGCATGGCTCGCCGGGCGTCCCCTCCTGGGGGCTCAGAGAATGCAGGTTGCGGGTCGTTTTGAGTTCACGAGACGGGCCGGCAAGGATCACTTGGTGGGTTCAATGATGAGGGGAGAAAGGGGGGGTGGATTGGCAGGTGTGTCTATGGAGTTGTGAAGATTTTGGGTGTAAATGTGTTGGGTCGTTGAAAGGCGCTCTGAGGCGAGCGAAGCTTGCTTCCGGTTCAACTCTGGACGGCCCCCTGGGGGCTGATTTCCGTGGCCATCCACTCGCGGGCCCGGGCACGGTGCTCGTCGGTGATGTGTGCGGAGACGGCCGTCAAGGCAGCGGCCAGGACACCGGCGTCGTCGCTGAAGCCGGCCAGCGGGAGGAGGTCGGGGATGGCGTCCAGAGGGAGGATGAAGTAGGCCAGGGCCGCCCCGACGATCCCCTTGACCCAGAGGGGGGTCTTGGGATCGAGCAGGCAGAAGTAGAGTGCCACGGTCTCGTGCGCCAGGGGCAGCCGGTTCAACGAATGCTTGGCTTTGGCCAGGAACCCTTCGCGAACGACCTGCTCGTTCCGCGCTTCGTCGTCACCGACGTAGTCCTGGGGCCGGACGACCTTCTTGAACCGGGCCAACCATCGGTTTTCCATGACATTCACTCCGGCTTTCACGCTCTGATGTTGCCCATCACGCTCATTA
Source organism: Singulisphaera acidiphila DSM 18658 (assembly GCF_000242455.2). GTDB lineage: Bacteria > Planctomycetota > Planctomycetia > Isosphaerales > Isosphaeraceae > Singulisphaera > Singulisphaera acidiphila. Next base: position 32,721 of record NC_019892.1, on the reverse strand, counting down.
TCCTCATTCTATTGTAGCGTGCCTGACTCGCGAGTTCCGTTCCCAAGTCTCGAATCGAGCGATAAACCAGGTAAGGTTACTTGGACTCTGGTTGTGTCTTTGAAGACTTTGTCTCGGACTTGACTCTTTTGTTCCGTGCTGACTATAAATAACTGCGTCGCGAAGGAGCACCAAGTTGAGTATTTCTGATTGCTCAAGGATGGGCTGACTATGATCGACTTGCCCCACACCCCTCCTCCGTCCCCAATCCCGAAACGCATCCTGGTTTCGCTCGCTACCTATAACGAAGTGGATAACCTGGTTCCGCTTGCCGAAGCGATCCGCCTGTATGCGCCGCAGGCGTCTCTCTTAATCATCGACGATAACTCGCCCGACGGAACCGGCCGGGTTGCCGATGAGTTGCGAGCGCGTCAGCCCCACGTCCACGTAATCCACCGCCCGAAGAAGCTTGGGTTAGGGACGGCGACCTTGGCCGCCATGCATTTCGCCATCGAGAACGGGTTCGACTATCTCTTGAACCTCGATGCCGATTTTAGCCATCCACCTCGGTTCATCCCTTCGCTGTTGGCCGGGATGAACGAGAACGATGTCATGATTGGATCGCGCTATGTCGCGGGGGGCGGGGTTGAGGGGGAGTTCGGACTCAAGCGGAAGTTGATGAGTGCCGGGATCAACTGGTACGCTCGGCTCTTGCTTGGGCTTCAGTCCAAAGACAACAGTGGCGCCTTCCGCTGCTACCGCGTCTCGACTCTCGCCCAACTCGATCTTGGTCTGGTGCGGTCGCGCGGCTACTCCTTCATGGAAGAGATCCTATTCTGGTGCCGGCAGGCAGGCGGCCGGATTGGTGAGACTCCCATTTTGTTTGAGAACCGCCGGTCGGGCGTCTCGAAAATCAACAAACTTGAGGTTGTGACTGCGCTTCGGATCATTCTCCAGCTTGGTTTCGACCGTTTCTTGGGGAGAGTGGGAGGTCGGAACTCAGCGTCGCTCCTCTCCGGCACTCAATCTTAAATCACATCAATGAATTGAAGTGGGAGCGACTTGGATGACGGACCATCCCCGTGGAGGCATCGCCGTCTTCCAATGGAAGCGATGGCTTTGCCTCGCCCCGCTTTTCGGGGCGGCGGCACTGATCTGCTTGATTAACGGGATGAACCTCCAGCGCCTCGTGCACGCCGAAGCCCCGCGTAACCCCTGGGAAGCCACCGAAATTCTCGAGTCCTGGCGGGCCGTCAAGGGGATGCCCGTCTATGAAATCTCTCCGGATGGTCACTCGACGCACGTGTATGGGGCGTTGGCCCTGTACGCGCAAGGCGAAGTTTTCCGCTGGGTCGGGCCCAATAACATCGCCGGTCGCCTGATCTCCTTGGTCTCGGCGCTTGTCACGGTGACCCTCCTGGCGGTGGCCATGGGGGGGGATCGTCCCAAGTGGACCATTGTGCTGGCGTGGGCGATTATCCTGGGGGTGAACTTTCGCTCAACCCATTATTTCGCCGAGAACCGGCCCGACATGACGGCCATGATGTTCGCGGCCATGGGTGTGCTGGCGATCGGTTACGGCCAAGAGTCGCGACGCTGGCAACTCGTTGTGCTCGGCTCCTTGTGCATCGTGCTCGGATTTTTCTTCAAGCAGACGGCGGCGACCTTCGCGGTCGTGCCGCCGGTCGCTCTGGTCTTGCGCGGGCGGCGGCCGACACTTTCGGAATGCCTCCTGTCGCTCCTCCCCTTTGCCATGATGCTTGGGGTGATCTCCGGCCTCAAAGTTTTCGCGCCGGAGGTCTATTATTATATGATGGTCATTCCGCGTAAGTTCGGGCTCCGGTGGCTGCCTGCGGTGCGGAACGGCTGGGAATTGGTGCTGGATTCGCCCCTGTTCCTCGTGCTGCTCGGCGAGATGCTGATGTTCGACGCGGCCTCGTTCCGCAAAGATCGGCGCCTGCCTTGGCTGGCGGCCGTGCTCATCGTCTCGATCCCGTTTGCCGCGATCAGCTCAGCGAAGGCGGGGGGCGTGGCCAACAGCCTCTTGCCGGCACTCTTCCCGCTCATGGCCTTTTGCGCACTCCGGTTGCCAAGGCTCCTGACGTTCTTGAGCAGCAACGCCACAGCGGGCCTGCCGTCACGGCTGATGCTCGGAGTCTTCGTGGCCTTGCTCATGCTGTTGACGGCCTTCCCGCGCCTGTCGACCCGGCAGCCGTTACTTGTCGCCAGATCCAATCATGATCAGGCCTACTGGAAGGTCGTCGAACTCGCCAAGACGCTTCCCGGCAAGGTGATCTGCCCCGAAGACCCGACGATTCCGTTCTATGCGGTCGGCTACCTGGGGCTCAATATCTTCTCCGAGTACGACACCCATCTCGTCAATGGTGTTTATCCGGTCACGCCGCCGGACCATGTCCGGAAGGAGCTTCTCGAGGCTGACTATCTCATCGACGTCAGCGATCTCACGCAAAACATCCTCAATGACTCCAACCTCGAATCATTAGGATTCGAGCAGATCATGGTCGACGATGCCTGGTTGGAATCCGCGGATTACAAGGTCTGGAAGCGAAAGCCGTTTTCCGCCGGGGACCTCTCCTTGAAACCTGTCCGCGCTTCCGGAATGTGAAGGGGACAGCCTCAAAAGAGCAACCGCCAGGAGCCAGTCGAGACTCTTGGCGGTCGTCCCTCTCAGTGATGGCAAACTGCGCCGCTTCGCTTGTCAGGCCTGCTTGGCGACGAACGCCAGGGCGTCGGCGGTGCGGGTGAGGAGGTCGTCGATCTGGGCGGTCGACTCGAGGCCGATGATGAAGGCGTCGACGGTTCCCAGGCCGAGGACGAAGCGGAGCGAGGCATCCCGGCGCTCGGCTTCCTTCATGGCCCCCTCGCCGAAGATCTTCATGCCGACGACCCCTTTGCCGGCGATGTGCATCTCTTCGAGCTGGGAGACGACTTCGTCGGGCCGCTTATCGTCCATGATCAGCCCTTCGGGATTGATCCGCGCCAGGTCGATCTCGACGAACGGGTCTTTGGCGGCCGTGCGGAGCGGGTCCATGCCGTGGCAGCTTGTGCCGTGGGCGCGGATGATCTTCTGCTCCTTGGCTTCGCGGAGGTAGTCCATCGACCCCTGGTTTTCGGCGGGCCAGCCCTTCTTGGTCATGCAGTGAAGCAGGACGATGTCGATGTAGTCGACCCCGAGCTCCATCCGGTAGCGTTCGAGGTGGCTGCGGCAGTCCGGGATTTGGGTTGCGTGAGTCTTGGTCTGGATGACGTACGACTCGCGCGGGACCCCCTTGAGCGCTTCGCGAAGATAGACGTGCGAGCCGTACTGGTCGGCGACGTCGAAGAAGCAGATGCCACGGTCCAGGGCATGGCGGACGACCCGGGTGAATTCCTTGACTCCGAGCTTGGTCTGGTTGCTCGCCTGGCCGTTGCCATGGCTGCCCGTTCCCATGCCGATCAACGAGACCTGAACGCCGGACTTGCCCAGCGTCACCTTATCGGTCGGGCTCTTGGGGAGGTTCGCCCGGGCGGCCAGGGCGGGCGTGGCTGTGCCGGTCGCTGTCGCGGCGGCCAGGGCGGTCGTCGCCACGGTCGTCCGGGCGAGGAAGTCGCGTCGGTTCAAGGGAGTCATGGCGCTCGATCTCCGTTTGTCCAGGTTGTTTCGGACTGAGAGGAAGATGGGCCGCTCGACCGCTGGGTGGCCGAGGTTTCCCCCAGATTCTAACGTTCACGCGGCCATGTCGCCATAACCTGAGTGGGAGCAGGGAATCCCGCAGAGATCCGAGGGACCGGCACTGGCAGTCGCCCCTTTTTTTTGGGGGGGCTGCGCAATGAACCAGGTCGAATCGTCAGGGCCACGCTCGGCTCGCAAAAGGAAGAGGCTCACCGAACGAGATACAGGGCAATCAGCGGGACCAGATTGAAGAAGAGGACTGCCATCTTGTAGAGCGCCATCCCACCGACGTTGACGGTGTCGAAGGTCTCCGCAGGGAGATGGAACCAGTGGCTCCAAAGCCGGAGCAACCCGCCACGTGCGAGGGTCGAGGCCAGGAACCAAACAACGAGTAGGCCGAAGTTGATGACCGTGCACCACAGGAGGAACTCACGTGCGGATGTAATGCCCATGATTCAGCCTCCGTCAGTTCTCACGCAGTTTCGTCGCTTGTCACCGAATCCGAGAGGTCACCGAGTTCTTCGATGACGGCATTCCGCTCGAAGCGAAGCAGAAAGGCTTCAGCCTCGGCCTTGTTCAAAATGGCCTCGTGCCCTCCTTTCAGTTTCACGGAGGCGCCACCGACTCGACTTTCGATCGCGATCACATTCTCGATCGGAAAGATCCATCGCCCGACCTTCACGCAGGACATGGAAAAGTCTCCTTACGTTTGGCAGTTGCTTGATGGTTCTTGTCTCGCGTTCACCAAGGCTCTTTCTCGAGGAATGAGCCGGCCCGACGAGCCCAGGGCCCATTTCCATTCTATGTCAAAGGGCCGGACCAAGGCCATGATGGCCTCAGTGGAGACTCTCGTCCGGTTCGAAACGCTCGGGTGACTGTGCTAAGATAACCAAGAGAAGGGGAGGGGGGGGCGTCGACCGCGACCCCGGACGACCGTCGGTCGGCCCTCCGAAGGCGGAGGGAGAAACGACCCTTGATTCCGGATCGCCTCTCTCGTGCCGCTTGAGATCCGGACAATGCTCGCAGGAGAGAATCGTGTTTACAGGTTTGGTTGAGGTTTTGGGCACGATCGAGCGCGTGGACGAAGAGGGGCCGGGGCGTCGCCTGACGCTGTCCTGGCCCGACCTAGTTGAGCCGTTGGTGCTGGGGGAGAGTGTGGCGGTCAACGGCTGCTGCCTGACGGTCGTCGCGGCCGAGGGAGAACGGTTCGTCATGCAGGCCGGGCCCGAGACCTTGCTCCGGACCAACCTGGGGGTGGCCGGCGCCGGCGATCGGGTCAACCTCGAGCGCTCGCTGCGCGCCGGCGACCGGCTCGGAGGACACTTCGTTCAGGGGCACATCGACACGACGGCCGTGCTCCGAGAGCGAAGGACCGAAGGGGAATGGGAGTTCCTCGGGTTCACAATCGACCCGAGCTGGACCTCCCTGATGGTCCCCAAAGGATCGATCGCGGTGGATGGCGTGAGTTTGACCTTGGTGGGCGTCGAACCCGACGGCTTCTCGGTTATGCTCATCCCGCACACCCTGGCCGTGACCACCCTGGGGAGCGTGCGGGTGGGGGGGCGTGTGAATATTGAAACCGACATGCTCGCCAGGCATGTCGCCAAGCTGATGGCCGTCGGTTGATCGGCCATGAGAACTTCGCCACGGAAGACACAGAAAATGAGAATTGGATTGATTGTGTCGACTTGGATGTGAGGGCTTATTAAAATTAGGATCTGTTTTTTTGTCTGTCCGTGGCGAAGGTCTCCGTTCCCACGGGGCCGCTAGCGATTTGGCCGCCGTGGTGTGGGGCGTGGTCGTGGTCCGGCGGGATGAACGGGCACTCGGTGCGGTATCGGTTTTTTGAGGAGGCCTTTCTGCGCCTGCTGATCGAGCAGTTTGGTGAGTGCGGGGGTGGCGGGGTGCCAGACGAAGTCCGGGCTCGACGCGAGCATCAAGTAGACTTGGGGCCGCTTGAAGCCTTGGGACAGGAGGTTGCGCTGGCCGTTGACATAGGCGCTTTGGAGGTCGCCGAAGACGGTCAATTGCCCGCGCGAGCCCACGAAGACCTTGCCGTCGGCGACCGTCGGCGTGGCGAACTTCACGCCGGGACCCAGTTGGTCGCGGGTGCCGGACATCTGGCTGTTGTAGATTTGATTTCCGAGGTTCGAGGCGTCGTAGGCGCGGAGGACGGCTGAGGTCTTGCCGTTCTCGAGCACCCAGACGATCCCGCCGAACTCGCCGTTGGCCGAGATGCTGGGGGTCGACCCGGGATAGGTGAACTTGTTGCTCGACATGCTCACGGGATCGTCGGCGAACTGCCCGCCCGCGATTGAGAAGGCCTTGAGATAGTCGCCGGGGGCGGCGTAATAGAGTTTGTTGTTGAAGTAGGCCGGGGTGGAGTACGCGCCGAGCCAGAGGTTGGTGTCGCCGTTCAGGAGTCCGATGGTGCCTGCCGGCGTCTTGTGGACGATCGGGTCGGAGTCGGGATGGAAGCCCCCCAGGTTGTCGCGATCGAGGAGGTAGATGGTCCCGTTCTTATCCGCGGCGACGATCAGGGGCAGCGGCCCTCCCGCCTGGTTAGGTAGGACCACCACGCCCCCTGAGCCGAGGTCCTGGTCCTGGGAGTCGAGGAGCTGTTGGTTGGAGGGGGTGTAGTAGTCGGCCACTTGCAGCCCGTTGCCCCCCATGACGAGCCTGAGGACGCTGTTGCTGTAGTCAGAGCCTCCGGTATCGACGGAGAACTTGCCGTTGGCCGTGGCTACGTAGACGTTCCCATAGGCGTCGGCGGCCGGTCCGCCGCCGCTCATCCAGATGCTCCCCTGGCGGCTGTTGGGGGTGACGCAGAAGACGCCGACCTGCTGGAGATTGGAGGCGTTATACGCCATCAGCCAGCCGTGGTACGGAAGTCTGTCGAACGAGGCGAATGCGACATACACCACGCCGTTGTTCAGCAGGAGGGCCGAGCGCTGAAGCTGTTTCGCCGCGTTGAAAGAAACTGTGTCGCCACCGTCAGCCGTTCCGGGAACCGTGGCCTGGATGGTCACCGGGCCACCGAATTTCTCCTTGCCCGTAGTGATATCCAGAGCATGGAGCTTGTGCTGGATGATCGGAGCCGACGTGGTGTTCACCTTGGACATTACGTCGACGTAGAGCGTGCCCGACGCCTTATCGATGACCGGCGTTCCCACGATACCCAACTCGGTAAAGTTGGTCGTATTGAGGTCCGCGCCGGTCACTGTGGTGACTCCGTTCGCCGGGTCGATCAGGCTCGTGGCCCAGAGTGGACCGGCGTTGGGTCCCAGGTTGTTGGTCGCGTCGAAGGCGTAGATGCTTCCGTGCGTCGTCGCGACATAGACCACGTCATGCAAGGTCCTGTTGATCAAGACCCCGGTGTCGTAGAGGGGCTGGGCGTAGATATCGCCGTCAACCTGGTAGCTGAAAAGCTTACCGAATGAGCCGGTGTTCAAGGTGGCTGCGTTGAGAACACCCTCGGTCAGATTCTGGCCGGTGCGGGCGTTATCATTATGGTAGGTCAGCACGTCTGTCGCGAGTAGCTGGCGCAACTCGAGTGATTCTGCCCCGGGCTGGAAAGCCCGACGGCGCAGAGCAGGACGGACACCTTGCAGGCGGCTGGGCAATGCCCGGAGAAGCTCCCTCATCTCACGCCTCCGAGTGAAGCGGCATTGGGTCGGTGACGATCATTGCGCAACCGAGCAATCCAGGTTCGACCCCACGCGCGACGCCCGAAGAGGCTCGAAATAAGAGGCCGAGCCGGCCTCGTTCCTCCGAACGAATTCGCGCAAGTCTCCCTACTTCTGATTGAAGTCGGTTCTCGACGCAATCGACCTTCACGCGGTCTCGGACCTTTTCTTGAACCGGAGGCCGCATATTCCCTATTTCCTGTGCGTTCTGAACGGTTTGGGGCAGGTGAGTGCGGCTGAGAGTGTGCTGTGAGAAGGTGTTCTTGGAGGGTGGGCACGGTCCACCATGCCTTTTCGGGAAGAGGCTTGGTGGCAGTGGGGCTCCTTCCCTTTTCTTGGGGAGAAGCGTGGTGGGCTGTGCCCGCCTTCCAAAAGAGTCGGACCGGCCTCTCTCACTCGCACTTTGAGAGCGGTTTCCATCTGGGTTTTGTTCCCCTTGGGACGGTGGGCGATCTGCCCTCATTCGCGTTGCGCCGGCAGGTGGGCCTTCGGCTGATCTAATCTGATTTCTTTGGGGTCTTTCCTCAAGGGACGACGATGCGCTGGCGGTTCCTCGTTCTCATCCGTTTGTATTCCGAAAATCCGAATATATTGTGTTTTGGAAAATGGTTTGCAATTTGGAGTTGATGGGATTGAGATGTGAATCCGCTGTCTAAAAATCAACCGGACGATGTTGTTCGGAGTGTTGAGTCGCGGTTGCTGGTCCGCTCAGTCATTGACCAGATATAGCCGGGGTACTCTCGATCTTCCTTTTCGCTGAATAGGCAGGATCTATGCTGAATCGTCGCGATCTCATGCGAAGCGCCGCGACCGCCGTGGTTGCGGGCACCGCGTCGGGCCAGGAGCCTGCTGGGCCGTTTGATAAGCCGACGGCGAAGTTCAACAAGGCCGCGCAAGATAAGCTACCGAAATGGGCGTTCCGGGACCCGCTCAAGATTCCCCTGGTGGCCCGGCCGTCAGCCATTGGCACCTATGAAGAACTTATGAAGGAAGGGGCGACGCCATTCGGCGAAACGGATCCGATTCCGATAGGCGAGGTCTATCATGGGATCGCCCGAGAGTGGGGAGAGACGCCGGAGCACTGGAGGTCGTTCGGATGCAATCCCAGTTGGGTCGGGAGTCAGGCATGGAATGACAAGTGCAAGAATTTTGGTACGGTCCCGTCGCATCGGAAGGGAGAACCGGATCTGGGCAACTGGGGCGGGCTGCCCATCAAGTGCTACAAAATCCCGATCGTCGAGGCGGAATTCCAACTCGGTCATGTCGCCCCGTTTCCGGCGCGGATGTACACATTCGCGGGGATGGTGCCGGGCCCGTCGCTCAAGATGAGGCTGGGCCAACCGGTGATCGTCCGGTTCCAGAACCACCTCGAAGCCGAGGTCTCCGTCCACTTGCACGGCGCCCACAGCCCTTCGCACAGCGACGGATTTCCCTCGTTCTACGTCCTCCAGGGGAAGTCTCGCGACTATTTTTATCCCAACATCCTCCCGCTGAAGAAGGCGTGCAAGGAGGAGCCGAGGAAGACCGAGAAGGGCTACGTCACCGACGTTGGAGAGAGCCAGTCCACGATGTGGTATCACGACCACGCGATGGATGCGACCGGCTACAACGTCTCGAAGGGGCTGGCGGGATTCGCTCCCTGTTTGGGTGAGCATGAGCTCAAACTTATTCATGACGGGATCCTTCCTGGACTCGGCCCCGACTCGTGCCGCGATCCCGAGTTGTGCCGGCTCGTCACGGACCCGAAGCGGGTCGCGGAGCTTGAGGACCCCGACCACCCGGGATTCTACAGGTATGGTAAGGAACCCTATCACAACCCCTACGACATCCCGATCGTGCTCCAGGACAAGGTGATCGACCCCGAGACCGGTCAGATCGCCTTCGAGACGGCTGGACACAATGGATACCTGGGAGACACCTTCTTCCTGAACGGGGTGGCCTGGCCCTATCTGAACGTCGAGAACCGAAAGTACCGGTTCCGGTTTCTGGATGGGTCCAATGCGCGGATCTATCGGCTCCGGTTTCTCGCCGAGGACGATTATTTCCGGATGCAAGCGCAAGGGGTCGACCCAGCGGGGGAGGACGAGAACGCCGCCGACGTGATCCGCCGGCGCCCGCATCGCTACGACGAGGTCGCCAAGCCCTTCCTCCGGATCGGCAAGGATAGCTGGCTCTGGTCGAAGGCCGTCGAGAAGTCGAGCGTGGTGCTGGCGATGGCCAACCGCGCGGACCTGGTTGTGGATTTCAAGAAGCTGGCGCCTCACCTGAAGCCGGGCGAAGAGGCCTGCTTCTATCTTGTCAATACGATGCCCCAGTTCGACGGGCGAGGGCCGAAGGTCAAGCTCGACGACGGCGGCGACCCCCGCGTGTTGCCGCTTCCTTTCGACACCGCGACGACGCCCGTCGCCGAGTTGAACCGGCCGATCGGCCTGATGAAGATCGTCGTCCAAGGACCGCCGGTGGAGCGGGACGCGTGCGTCGAGAAGGACACCGAGCTCAACCCGCACGAAGCCATTCGCGACGATGAGGTTGAGGTCGTCCGCGAGTTCATCTTCCAGCGCGGTAAGGGGGCCTGGATGGTCAACGGCCGGTTCTACGACCCGACCATCGCCAACGCCACGCCCACCCTCGGCTCGGCCGAGGAATGGGTACTGCGCAACGGCGGCGGCGGGTGGTGGCATCCGATCCACATCCACCTGGAAAGCCATCAGCTCATCAGTTACGAGAAAGACTTCGAGGCCGACGCGATCATCGATCCGCAAGATCCTCCGGCCCCACCCCCGCCCGGCCCGCTCACGCAGGTGGCCGACCAGATGGGGGAGGTCGAACTCCGCGGCTTGCACGACACCCAGGTGCTCGGGCCCAATACCGTCGCCAGGCTCCGGATGCGGTTTCGCACCTGGAGCGGTCCCTTCGTGTTCCATTGCCATAACCTGGAACATGAGGATATGCGGATGATGCATAATTTCGAGCCGGTGCCGCGATGCGAGGAAAGCCACGAGAGCCGGCTGGAAGCCAAGAAGGCTGCGAACATCGCCCCCGACGCGCGCACCCACGGCAATGACGTCACGCTCCAGCCACGCGGGAACGAGGGGGAACTGAGGGTGGGCGAACTCCCTTGGGAGTATCCGGCCGTTCCGACGACGCCCGTCCGTGACGCGGGCGAAGACCAGATCTCACCCCGACGTCCGCCGAAGTCCTGAGCGTCACCGGTGCGGGCAGAGCGGACCGACTTGATAAGAACTACCCTCACGCGAAGAGGTTGGAACGATGGTGTCGCACCTCCTGAAATTGCTGGGCCGGCTTGGCGATGAACCTTCGCCCCGGCCCGCGAAAATCTCCGACCAGTATGCGAACGTACCGCTCACGAACCAATTCGGTGAGCGGGTCCGGTTCCGCGACGACTTTGCTGACGGCCGGGCCCTCATCGTGAACACGATGTATACGGTCTGCCGTGGCACTTGCCCCGGGACCAGCCAGACCCTCCAGGGGCTCCGGGCTCGATTGACTCCCCTCTTTCGAGATCAACTCACGTTCGTATCGATCACTCTTGACCCGGTGGAAGACACGCCGGAGATGCTCCGTCGCTATGCGTCGATCTATGGCGCGGGTCGCCGTCGGAAGGACCTTTGCGACTGGCAATTCCTGACCGGGCAGGCCGCCGACATCGATCGGCTCAGGCGAAGCCTCGGCTTCTACGACCTCAACCCCCGAGTCGATCAGGACCTGACGCAGCATGCGTCGCTGCTCCTCTTCGGAAACTCGAAAACCGATCGTTGGGCCACACTACCGGCCGGCCTTCGCGAAGGTCTCCTGGTCGAGGCGATCCGCCGCGTTTGCGGGACCAACTTCGAGCAGAAATATGGGGTTAAGGCTTAAGAATATTCGGAATGCCAAGGGCGATCGTCGGACTCTCGATCTTTCGAACGATCGCATTTCAAGATAGCGATGATTAAAGGGAAAGGTCTTCTCCACGATGAGCGCCACGCTTTGTCGATTATGCCTGCCGATCGTCTTGGCGGGCCTCACTATTGCAGGGACTCTGGGGGCCGATGGCATCCGGCGAGAACCGGCTCCCTCCGCGGTTCACCTCGTTGGTCACGAAGACGCCGCACTCCTCAAGCGCGTCCAGGACGTGATCGACGACTGGGACCCTCGCAAGTTACGCAATCCCTATGTCGACTCGATCCCAATCGTCGACGCGAATCAAAAACGGGCCGTGAAGAAGTCTCCCCGGCGCGCCGACCTGAACGAGTTCATTGCCGACGTTGACGCTGCGGAAGCGCTTGGGAAGGCCTTTTTCTGGGAGATGCAGGCGGGGAGCGACTTCCGCCGACAGGAAGGGGGGGCGTTCGTCGGCACCGCCTGCGCCTCGTGCCACTATCGCCACGGGGCCGATGCCCGCAATGGGTATACGACGCGTCTACCTTATGTCGCCTGGGATAAGTACAGGCTCGACCCGGACCACGGTTTGGAGTACGGCGAGCACCAGCAACCGTTCGTCGTGGAAAAGAAGGCCACCGAGACTATTGCGAACGTGAATAGCCTTTATTCGCCGTCGAAGCCGCACCTGCCCTCGGTACGACGGCCTCGGCCCGGTGCGGACGTTGAGGAGGAAGAGGCTGGCGATCAGGATGGACCGCAGACTCCCTTGTCGCTGATCGTCGGCTCGCAAGGGGTGGAACCGTTGGTCTTCAAGAGCTTGATTCGGGGGAACAAACCTTCGGAGGGGAATGGCGCCTGGCTCTCCGAGGTCGCTACCAACCGCCTGGTTGACGGATTCACGAAGGTCAAGCCCGAGTGGTCGATGTTCGTTGCGAACCAGAACGACGGGGGGAAGCGGTTCCGCCAGATTACTACGCGCAACTCGCCGACGATCATCAATTCGGGCTTTGCGGACCGCCTCTTTCACGACGGCCGGGCTGAATCAACGTTCAATGGGATCTCGATTTTCGGAGATTTTGACGAGAGGGAAGTGCTCCACGTGCGCCGCACGGACGGATCCGTGGTGCCCGTGCGCGTTGCGATTTCGCACGCCGCGCTCGCGTCGCAGGCCGTGGGGCCGATCGTTAACGAAGTGGAGATGTCCTACCTTGGCCGGTCCTTCCATCATCTTGCCGGCAAATTGCTCGAGGCCCCTGTCCTGGGTTACCAGACCGTCGCCGCTGACGACAGCCACCTCGGGCCGTTCATCGAGGCCAAGCTCGTCGGGATGGGCAGCACCTACCGGGCCCTGATCCAGAAGGCGTTTCGACGCGAGTGGTGGGACGGCCGAGACGCCAACGGCGCCGAGCAGTTCGTGGATCTTGGCCTGGCCTCGGTGCTGCAAGGCACTCCCTTGCCGCAGGGCACCCTCATGGAGGCGAATTTTTCCCTCTACTGGGGGCTGAGCATCATGCTCTACGAGGCCAGCCTAGTCTCGAACGATTCCCCCTTTGACCAGATGATGCGTGGGAACGGGCGAGGCGTCGAGTCGCTCTGGCAGGCCAAGAAGGAAACCCTCGAGCCGATCTATCTCGATCGCCTGCGAACGACTCACCCTGCTCCAACGGGCACCGCTCAACCCCGTTTGCAGTCGGGGGCCGAGGTCTTTCAACGCGGCTTTCGGCTCTTCATGAACCGAAACTGCGTCGAATGCCACAGCGGGCCGCTCTTCAGCGAGCTCTACTCACGCGACGCCGCCACCGAGCCGGCGCCGCCGATCGCCTACACCCTCGAACGCATCTTGCTCCCGAATTCGCAGGCGGACGCGATTGCGATCGAGCTTCGGCCCGGGCGCGATCGCGCCGTCGAACAGACTGTCGCCGCCTTGATCGGGGCGAATTCGAAGAAGGACTCGATCGCCTCGATCGCAAGAAGGTGTGCCCTCGAACTGGAGCTGCTTTGTGATGAGGCACGCGGTGATCAGAGTCGAATGACCTTCCTCGTCAGAGATCGACTCGAGCAGGCGGGGCTCTCGGCCGAGCCCGCCGGGGAGATCGCGAAGCTCTGGATTGCGCTGGAGAAGCGGGCCGTAACCCAGGTGGGAGGCCGTCTCTTCTTCTCCGAGGCGGAACGGATTGCCACCGCCGCGCTCCTGGCTGACCCGGTGCTCGTCGAGAAGATGGCCATCCCGAGCACTCAGGTCACCCAGCGCCGGCCTCTACCCATCCAGGGGCCGCTCGCCTCCGAATCTTACGCCTTCTACGACCTCTCGTTCTACGCCCTCGGTGTTTCCCCTCCGCGCTATGACCGAGGGATCGGCGATTGGAGTTCCACCGCGCCCGAGGATGACCCGGGCGCGATTGCCAAGGAGCGGGTCAAGCAGGTCCAGAAGGCCAAGAGCGGGGTCTTGAAGGGGATCCGGCAGAAGTACGATTTGACGAAGTCGGAGGTCAAGGAGCGGGTCCTCAGCCTGATCGAGGCTGGAAAAGTCGGCGAACTCAAGGAACTCAACGCAGCCGAACAAGCGGCCCTATCGCTCGAGGGAGATGAGCGGAACGCCTCGGCCGCTGATGCCGGCAAACCTGACCTCCAGTCGACGACGGGGGCCCCAGGCAGCGCTTACCGGTTCAATCCGGCTTGGAAACGCCGCTCGAGGAAGCCCCGCCCGAGCAGGCCGGCGGCGGTTCGTGAGGCGGTCGTTGTCCCCCCGGCTGCGCTCGCTCCCGGCGAGGTGGTGAAGGGGCCCGCCCACGACCTCGACAAGAAGGCGAGGATGGGGAATCCGCGAGACCTTTCCTGGTTTCGCGATCTCCCCACCTGGGACGAGGATTTCCCGGTGGCCAAGCCGCCCTACGACTCGGTCGATACGAGGCGGGCCGACGTCCATTTTCTGTCGCGAACCCGCGCTTTGGTCCAGAACGAGAGGCCGTGGGGGCATCGCAAGCCCCTCCTCCACGATAACGAGTTGGCGTTCTGGGGCGCCTTCAAGACGCCGACGCTGCGCAACATCGAGCTGACTGCCCCTTATATGCACAACGGCCGGCTCCTGACACTCTACGACGTCGTCGACTTCTACGATCGAGGGGGAGACCTTCTGGGCGACCAGGCCGTCAACCCGGACAAACATCCTGCAATCGTCGATCTCAACATGTCGGAAGAGGATAAGTTTGCGCTCGTCTTCTTCCTGATGTGCCTGACCGACGAGCGGGTCCGTCGCGAGCAAGGTCCGTTCGATCATCCCTCGCTTCGGGTTGTCAACGGTTATGACGAGCATCTGAACGAACGGATCATCGACCTCGGCGCGATCGGTTCCTGCGGGCTCGCCGCCGGGGTGGTGCGCCCGACCTTTCCGGCCGATCGGTAGGTTCAGGAACAGGCTGCGAACCACTTGAGCGTGAGTCGTTTCGCGCGGGGTGGGCGTGGGAGGCTTTCTCACCCCGCCTCGAGCCGGGAAGGGCTTTCCGGCCGGTTTCGCGGTGGATAGCGCTAATCGGGTCGGCCTGAGGCATTTGTCCTCAGGTCGGCCCCTTGAGAAACTTGGATTCAAGGAGTCAAGAGAATGGCATTCATCGCGGCGGAACTCGAAGGGCCCATTACCTCGATCACCGAGACGGGGACAGGGGCGGAAATGGTCGTGCTGGGCATGACCATCGTGATCGAGAAGGAGGCGGCCGACAATCATAAGGTCAGGTCGCCGACTAATAAGAGATTAACTATCGCTCAACTGGTTGACGAAACGTCCCTGCGCGGCCTCGAGGAGAAAGGATTTGTCGGTGGGACGGCGATCGTCCAGGGCAATTTTAATACGGACACGGGCAAGATCGAGGTGAAGTTCAATCCGAAAACGCCCGCGAATCAAGGGGCAAACCCGTTTGAACTGCATCCGGCCGTCGAGGTCGGGCCCCCCGAGAGCCTTGTCTCCGGGATGATTACCCGCAACCTCGGTAGCGACCTCACCGTGAACAACATACCGATCAAGCTGCTCGACATGTCCGACGCTCGGTTCCCCGGCAACCCTCCGCGCAATGAATTCGGCTTTGATATCAAGCTTGACTCCGTTCCCCCCACTCTGCCGGCGAGCGTGGATGGGTACTTCTCGAAACTTGAAAACGGGTTCATTGGATACACGTTCGTGGTGGACGGCCCAGCGACGCTGACGACGGACAAGCCGCAGGTCTCGATCACCCGTGCTCAGGGTCGTAACCGAGGCGCGGAGTACGATTTGAATGTCCGTGGCGGAGTGACCACCAGTCACGCCGTCGGTGGCCTGCCACAAACGCTCGAGATTTACCGGGCCGATGCCATCGGGTCGAATCCCAGCCAAGAGACCTTCCTCGGCCGCGCCAGCGCCCGGCTGATTCCCGGCGGTTTCGCCAAGTGGAGCGCCAGCCTCCGCATTACGACCCTCCCCGCGCCGTTTGACGTGGCCCCCACAAGGATCGTGGTCAAGAACGTCAGTTCGGGGGCCGAGGGCGCATTCGCCCGTGAGGATGATGTCGAAATCCTCAAGGAGTAACGCCAAGCTTTTGGGCCAGGATAGGATCGAGAAGAAGCGGGCGGGGCGACCTGCCCGCATTCCTGTTTGGTTGGGAAGGCTTTAGGGCCTGGGCCTCCCTGCAAAGACCGCTCTAAAATTTCAGCCAGGGAATGATCGGCAGATGTGACAGCTTGATGAGGACGTAGAGGACCAGGAAGCCTGCGCTGTAGGCCACCAGGGCGGTCTCGGCCAGAACTTTGGAGAGATGTTCGCGTGTCATGATGAAGCCCCTCCCGGGTATTCCCTTTCCCAAGAAAGTCAAAGGGATGGGCGGCTTCCCGCGCCTTTTTTTTATTTGCGGAAGGCAGCCCTCTTCTTTTTTTGAACTGGTTTCTTTGGGTCGTCTCCTCAAGGGCCGACGGTGCGCCGGTGCTCCTGATTTATTTTCGATTTCCCAACGCTCATTGTTCGTTAGGCTGGCCCGTGTTTCAAGGCCGATCCGTGGATGCCGGGCGCTTCTTGGCTTCGCCGGGGGGATCGACGGATTGTCGAACGAGTTCCTCCGCCTTTCAGGGGATCCGGTCTCCGGCAAGTTGTCGTTCGATCTCTCGTCGCCGCAGAAGGATCATCGGTTCTTGATTGTGATAAAATCGTGAAGAAAATCCATCCGGGACCGTGATCTGCTCTCCGTTTGGTCAGGGAAGGGGGGGGCACGGAGTGAGTCGGCCGATGGCATGGAATTGTTTGCTTGCGCACTCATGCCACCGGCCAGGTCGTTGAATCGACCTTGTTGATGGAGGTCAGACCTTCGATAAGACGGAGAACGACCCAAGGTTGGCTTTACACGGCTGCGGCTGTGGATTTGCCTGTGCTTGAAATCTTGGCGGGGGTGACCTTGTGCCAGGCCGTGTTGGGCGGAGCGAAGGCGAAGGTGAAGTTGGCGTCGCGAATCGGTTGCCCTTGATAGTTCATGTCGATGTTGGACTGATTGACTTGGCGGCCGTCCGTCGGCTGGAGCGGTCGGTTGTTGGGGAGGAAGCCCGCGCCGTTGGCCACTGCTTCATACTGTTGGAGTTGCTGAGCGTCGAGCGTGATGGGGGTCGAGAGCACAAGCCAGTTGACGGGCTGCGAGAGCGGGGGCGTGGTGAGCGACCCTTCGTAGAACCAGCCCTGGAGGTTCGACGGCAGGAGGCCGGCGAAATCGATCGGGGTGTCGATCGTGGTCGTGGAATTGGGCGCGGTCAGATGGGCGGAGGCGGCATCGAGGATCGGTTGGAGTGCCGCGTTGTGCGACCCGAGCTGAAGGAAGACGGCTATAACGGTCTCCGCTCCCGAGGCGCTGACGTTCACGAAGTGCTCTTCCATCGGGTACGTATACCCGGCCACCTGGTTTTCCGCAGTGTCGTGGTAGTGGAGCTGTGAGAGCTCGTAGGTCTGGCCATCCAGGACGATCGAGTCGTTGGTCGAATTGTTGAATTGAGCCTGGATCTGGGCGCCGTTGTTGACGATCGCCTTGGGGGTTGCGTCGTTGTAGTGGATGCTGAGGATCTGGCTGAGGTCGATCGGCGGGCCACTGATGTTGATGGGTGATTCAAATGGGAGCGTTCCGGCCGGCGTGATCGTTGCCCAGGCCGCGGGTCCCACAGGCCCGTTGGCCGGGTTGTTGTTGCCGGTTCGATAGTTCCAGTTCGCCCCTGTGTAGGGCTTTCCTGTCAGCGGATTTGTGGCATAGACGCCGGTCGGGGCTGTGTTGTTGAAAGCTGGCGATGTCTGGATGAATCGCTTTGGCGTGACGGCATGGACGACGTACGGTGCGTCGGACTTGACGTGGAACGCGTAGCGGCCCTGGGGGCCGGTCTTCGTTGTTGCCACGACCTGTCCGTTCGAGCCGAACAGTTGGACCGTCACCTTGCCAAGCCCGTGCCCGTTGTCCTCATTAAGAATCCGGCCCGTGATGGTTCCGAACGGCTGCGTCAGAGTGGCCTGAGAACCGCTCAGGGCAAGTCGAGTCTCGAGTCGTTCGACGTTGACGCTGGGCTGGGTCACCCGGTTCCTCTGCGCATTGTTGAAATTCTTGATCTGGCCAAGCGTTTGCATGGCTGTCGCTTGCTCCTCAGATGTCGGCTTTGGTCAGACGGATTCGTCTACGCTCTTCTGGGGGGGAGCAAATCGCTGGAAGGGGGGAGGATCAGCGAGGGGGGATGGGGGGAATGAGGTGGGGGAGCAAATCGCCTGCATTCTACACAGTCAATTAGCAATGTAAAGATGAAAACGTGCCCAGGGGCAAACGTGCAAACGTTTGCGTATTGTGACTTCGATTCTCGGGCGAGCGAGAAGTGTGCGTTCTCTTGTCTTTTTGCTGCCTGTTTGAAGGCAGGGCGCGCGCACGCTCCTCGCTTGCCTTGCGGGCGAGAGAATCTTTGGATTTTAGACGAGTGGGGAGTGTGAGCTCCCTGTCTTGCGCTGGCTGTTTGAAGACAGGAAGCGGACCCTGCCCGCTCGCTTTACGGGCGAGCGGGAGGGAATGAAGGGAGAAGCGGCTCTCAAGATCGGTTCATCGCTCAGCGTCCGTATTTGGCGTCGTCCTGCTTCTGGAGGGCCTCCTTGCGGTCGGGGTATTCCAGGACGATGAGCTTATGTTCTTTCTCGTCGTAGCCGTACTCCTGGTAGTAGGGGAGCTTGGGCAGGGCGAGGTTGTTGGCCTTGATGATCTCGGTGTTGAACTCGGCGAAATCCTTGGGGAAGCGGTCGTTCGTGGCCTTGTAGAGGTTCATGGCGTGCTCGATCTGCAGAATCGAGGTCCGGCCGATGATGGTGACGTAAGCGTTGCCGGGGAGGGTGATCGGATCCTTCGCCGTGATCTTGGTGGTGGCGACTTGTGCTCCCTTTTTCAGCTCGTCATCCGCGTTCCGGATGTCCGTTGTCCGCTGGCCCAGAATCTCACGGGGCTGAACGACCTCCGAGGCAGAGGCCGGCTCCGTCGCGGGAGCGGGGGCGGGAGCTGATGGGGCGTTGAGCTTCGTGTTGACGTGGCGGGGTTCCTCGCAGCCGGGGGCAAGGAAGAGCAAGAGCAAGGAGACACCAAGCGGGGTAGAGCGGCGATCTCGCGATTGCAGGCGCATGAAGAATTCTCCTGACTATTGCTATGATCGACTATGGATTTTTGCTTGGAGGAGTAGGAACAGGGGCTCCGTTCCAGTCCCAGCCACCGACCTCGGGGATCAGGTCGTAGCGGGTCAGGTCGAAGTGGAGCGGGGTGACGGTGATATAACCGTCGCAGAGGCTTGTGACGTCGGTCTCGGGACCTTCGAGGTGGAACGGGGGGTTGTACGTCATCCAGTAATACGTCCGCCCGCGCGGATCCTGCCTGCGCTCGAAGCCTTCGCCGTAGCGGCCGATACCCATCGGCACGACGCGGACCCCCTTGGGCTCGCCGCGTGAGTGCGCGGGCAGGTTGACGTTGAACAAGGAGCCGTTGGGGGGCTTGTGTGCCAGGATTCGCTCGATGACCCGCGTGGCGTGGCGAGCGGCATGAGGATAGTCGAAGTGCTCGGCCAACTCGAGCGAGACGGCCACGCTGGTGATTTTGAAGAAAGCCCCTTCGATCGCCGCGGCCACCGTGCCTGAATAGAGGACGTTGATCCCTGCGTTGGAGCCGGCGTTGATTCCCGAGACGATCAGGTCGGGGGGGCGGGGCATCAGTTCGCAGATGGCGAGTTTGACGCTGTCGGCCGGGCTTCCCTCGACCATCCAGCCCAGGGTCGTCCCGTCGTCTTCATCCACCTGTTTGACAACCAGGGGGGTCAAAAGCGTAATCGAGTGACCCACCCCGCTCTGCTCCATGGCCGGAGCGATCACCGTCACTTCCCCCAGCCGTTGCAATTCCTTGCGCAACGCCCGCAGGCCCGGGGCGAACACGCCGTCGTCATTGGTCAGCAAGATGTGCACGAGTCAATCACCACGATATAAGGGATAGGGCACGCCGGGCGAGTCGAATCCGGCCGGACCCTTTTCCCCGGCGCGAGCCGACCGAACGCGATCGTAACGGGCCGGATGGACCAGAGTCAACCGGCCGTGAGAACTGAGAACTTCGGCCTGCCCCGGGTAGGGGGCACCGGCCTTCCGTCGCTCTAACTAAAGGAACGAGGCCCCGAACGCGGTTTGCAGGGCCGTCCGCGCCCGGAACAAGGGGGCGGAATCGTGATAGCCCACGTTGAGCCGGCGGAGGGCGAACGGGTCGGCCGCGCCGGGCCGGTTCACCCCCTCGGCCGAGGAGAAGGCCAGGCGGTAGCCAGCCTCTTGGGCCAGCCGCTGCGTTTGCTCGTCGTACGTCCCCGCCCAGCCGAACGGGTAGGCGACCCCTTGGATCTCGCGCCCGACCTCCTGCTCGAGGATCCGCTTCGATTCGACCAGCTCGTGGCGCTGGTCGGGCTCCGCGAGCGACGCCAGGGCGCGATGGTCGTGCGCGTGCGAGCCGATCGACATTCCCGAGCCGGCCAGGCGGCGGACCTGGTCCCAGGTCATGAACAGAGCGCGGCCCAGTGCGCTGTCATCCACGACGACCTCGGCTCGCTCCTCGAGGTGGGCGCGGAACCGGGCCTCGTCGTCCGCCTTCACCTTACCGTCGAGATAGAGCCGCACGACCGCCGCAATCGCGGTGCCCCGCGCTGTTTGCTCCAGGTCAAGATCGAGGGGTTCGGGCCAGTCGAGCGTGATCCGCGATTTGCCGGTCCGCTTCAGGACGTGGGCTGCGTGATCCCACCAGGGGACTTGCGGCCTGGAAAAGTAGCCGGTCGGGATGAAGAACGTCGCCGGAGCGTTGAGCTCCTGGAGGATGGGGAAGGCGACGTCGAAGTTATCGCGATAGCCATCGTCGAAGGTGATCAGAGCGGTGGGGCGGTCGACCGCGAACTCTGCGCCGGCCATCGCGGCGAGAGCTTCGAGAGTGACCAACTGGAAGCGGTCGCGGAGGTGGCGCACCTGGGCGTGGAATGCCTCGGGCGAGGCCGAGTAGACGCCATCGTAAAACGCCCCTGCCGCCGGGTTGCCGATCCGGTGAAACGTCGCGACCAGGACCGAGGGCCGCCTCGCGGTACGCTCCAGGAGGCGAGTCAGGCCGATCTGGTCAAATCCACGGGCCAGGATCTCTCTCTTATTCTGGATAAGCATGTGGCAACGGTGCTGTTCTTAAAAGAGAATCTTGGAGGGTGGGTGAACGCGGCACACCACGTTGATCCTCACCGAAGAATCCACGCGATTTGGGTTTTCGACTGTTGTCGGCGAACCGTATCGAATCATCGAGGCCGCACTCAAGACGAATAGGCGTAGTCCGCCTCAAAGGGCGAAAGGTGAATGGGAATCCCTGGGGGGATGAGACGCTCGCGATCGCGGAGGGTAAATTCCAGGCGATGGGCCGGGGTAAATCCGCTGAGTCGGAGGGCCTCGGTGGTCCACGGAGTGCTGGCGAAGCCGATGGCCAGGTCGGCCCCCTGCCGCCTGAGCTCCTCCGTCAAGGCGGTGGTGGCTGCGTGCTGGAGGGCGCTGTCGTCCCCTTGCACGAGGCACTCGACGAGTTTGCCGGTTCGGACCGTCCCTTGGGCGACCACGTTCAACAGCGCGAACCCTTGGGGCTGCTCTCCCACGAGGATCAGCCAGCCCGACATCCCTGGCCGAGGATAGTGCAACGCATGATTGAGCCGCTCGGGGGAGCGGCTGGTCAGGATCGCGCGTGCCTGCCAGTCGTCGAGGATCGGGCCAACCTCGGGGCCGAATTCCCGCACCTGGCGGAGCTCGACAGCGATCTGAGGAGAGCGCCCCGGGTTCAGCACCTTGCGGGCGGCGTCCCGGCCCACCCGCAGCAGGCGGGCCCCGGGGCCAAGGCCCGGCACCCTCCAGCGGTAGCCGATGCGGAGGACTTTCTGGAAGACCGTGACCTCGGCCGTCGGCGTGTAACCGGCCCCGCCGGTCACGCGCCTGGCCCGTTCGTTGGCCACGAGCACGTATTGCGTTTTGGCCTTTTGATGGGCGTGCCGCATCAGCGCTGATCCGAGGGCGCGGTGAACTCGTGAACCGAGCCAGTCGACCATGTGCAGCGTTGTGATCCCGCCTGGGGGAAGGCTGAGCCCCTCGAAGGCCGTCGGACAGAGCCCGACATGCCCGACGATCCGCCCTTCCTCGCTCGCGATGAAGCTCCGAGGTATTTCGTCACCATCGTGGATCGGCTCGAGGTATTTCCAGCCGAGGACGTCGGGGGCCGCGAATGCGGCGTCGCTGGGCGCGTGGAAGCCCTCGATCAAAAACCGGCTGAGCTCTTGGAGGTCGTCGGGGCGGAGCGGACGAATTTCTGGGATCATGGTGCGCCCAGGTTAGCACAGAGCCGATGGACTTGGGACATTCCACCATGCCTTCCCTCGCTCCCTTCTCGCGGTTGCCCAAAAACCTCTGCGCCAGATATTGGAGACTTGCCCGGTTCGGAAAAGGTGGGGGGAACCGGATTGCCCGGTCTGAGGACGGCGGCTAAGATAATGGATGGAATCAACGTATCGTTGATTTGTGACGATCCCGGCTGGCCTGGCCAACCGGAGGAGCCCGGTGCGCGACTCATGAAAGGGCTTTGGTCCCACCTCGTCGAGGGGTTAGGGAAGGCCTTGGGGAGATGAGAACCGTGGGGATCCGAGCCGCAGTCCGGGAACAGATGGTCACTCGTGCCCGACGCAAGCCGAGCGAGTCAAGCGAGCCGATCGGTTTGGATGCCGAGGTCGTGAGCGAAGAGGCCGGCTTTCGGGCCTTTCTTCGCGGGCTCGATCGGCGTTACCCCCAGGTCTCACGCTGGTTGGGGGGACGGTTGGACATCGAGGTCCCCGCGATCCTGGTCAGCGTGGGCGTTCACGCCGTGCTCATGCTCGGCTTGGGCATGGCCGGGCTTGCGGTTCAGCACGAGGTTCAGCGCGAGTTTCAGAGCCGGGTGGAGGACCACACCGTGCTCGGCGAGCTGGACGCGAAGGCCGATTTCCAGGATCTGGATATGGAGGATAAGCCTCTGACCAATACGGCGGTCGGGGGATCCTTCTCGCCGAACCTGGCGCCGACGGTCGTCTCGGCCCCGCCGGGGGTCAGTGTCGATCCGATGGATGCGGCCTCCGCGAAGCCGGCGTCGACATTGCAATTGGCCTCGCTCGACGTCAGCCAGGCCACCCGGGTCGCGGTGCCGACAGCCACGATGCTCGGCCAGACCGTTTCGATCAAAGGCAACGGCGCGGAGTATGCCGACGGGGTGGACGGGGCCGTCGACCGGATTGCCCAGGAGATTCTCGGTCGCCTGGAGAAGGGGCGTACCCTGGTGATCTGGGCGTTTGACGCCTCGGGCAGCCTGGCCGTGGAACGCGAGAAGCTCGGCAAGCAGATCGACACGATCTACGGCCATATCGCCGAACTCGACGGCGAAGACCTGAGCCACGACGGCGGCCTGCTCACCTCGGTCGTCGCCTTCGGCAACGATCGGAGCGCAATGACCACCGCCCCCACCGCCGACAAGGCCGAGATCGTCAGCGCGATCAATGCGGTTCCGCTGGATACGACGGGCATTGAGACCACCTTCGGAACCGTCGCCGAGATCGTCCGCCGCTGGGGCCACTACAAGGACGCCAAGGGCAACCCGTACCGCGCGATGATCATCGTCGTGACCGACGAGGTCGGCGACGATGAGCCGCGGCTCGAGGAAGCGATCGATGTGGCCTCCCGGGCCAAGGTGCCGGTCTACGTTCTCGGCTCGCAGGCGCTCTTCGGCCGGGCGATGGGCGCGATGGACTATTTCGACCCCAAGACCAAGGTGCACCACCGCAACCTTCCGGTCCGCCAAGGGCCCGAGAGCGTGGCCCTCGAACAGATCAAGCTCCCATTCTGGTATGACGGCTATCAATATGATATGCTCGATTCCGGGTTCGGCCCGTATGCTCTGAGCCGGTTGGCCGGCGCCACCGGCGGGATCTTCTTCGTGACCCGGATGGGCCCCGCCCGGATGGGGTTCGACCCGGTCATGATGCGCGAGTACAAGCCCGACTTGCTCAGCCGGCAGCAGTACGAGGCGACCGTGGCCAAGCACCCAATCCGCCAGGCCGTTCTCGAGGCGGCGATGATCACTCAGCAACGGATGGGGCCTCAGCCCTCACTGACGTTCCCTGCGGCCGACGGTCCTGAGTTCAAAGAGGTGATGGCCGATAACCAGACGAAGGCCGCGCTAACGGCCAATGCCGTGGATGAGGCCCTGGGGCCGATCATGCAGGCGGCCAAGCACCGTGACCGCGAGACCTCGCGCCGCTGGCAGGCCCACTACGACCTGATCCGCGGCCGGCTCCTGGCGATGAAGATTCGCTGCTATGAGTATAACTGGGCGTGCGCCACGATGAAGAAAGACGCCCTCAAGTTCAAGAACGAGACGTCAAACGCCTGGAAACTCGTGCCAAGCGAGGAAATCCGGTATAGTGACAAGGCGGCCTCCGCGGCCAAGCAGGCCAAGGACCTGCTTCAGCGCGTCATCGACGAGCATCCCAACACCCCCTGGGCCCTGCTTGCCAAACGCGAGTTGAAGGATGCCTTTGGCTTCCAGTGGGTCGAGACCTACGTCAAGCCGATCGAACGGCCCAAGATGGACTCCCCCGCCGCCAAGAAGCAGAAAGAGGCGATGAAGACCATGGCCAAGCCAGTCGAGGTTCCGAAACTCTGAGGGCTGATCCCTGACGGGCGATCGGTGGCCGCCCGGCGCGAGCTTTTGCGGGATTGGCGGCAAGCCTCCTCCTCAAGGCTTTGAGGACGAAGTGTGATGGCTCTCCACGTTCCGACCTCCTCGTCAAGCGACGGCCTCTATGACCTGGCGGATCCCAATCCGCCAGTCATAGGCCCCTTGCCTCCGGCTGAGGAGCATGCCCCCGCGGCGACGCCCGCGGCCTCGTCACCCGCCCCGATACCGGCATCGCCGGTGCCAGAGCCCACAACCGTTGCCGATGCCGCCGCCGGCGAGGCTGGCGAGCCGCCTCAGGCGGAAGCCCAACCGGTCCAGGGTGAAGCGCCCAAGCCCAAGTCGAAGAAGAAGAAACGACGCAAGAAACGATACGACGCGCCGTCGTGGGTCGTCTCGCTCGTCATTCATGTGGTCGTTCTGGCGATTCTGGGGGCGGCGACGTTCTCCACCGAAGTCCGCAAGGCGGTCGCCAACATCAACTCGGCCTTGGTCTCCGGCAAGGGGTCGGAGGAGGAAGCGCTTCACGTTCTGGCCACACCGGCCGAGCAGCGGAGCGATCAGGCGGCGGGGAGCGAAGGCACGCCGGCCGCGTCGAGCGAGGGGGGGGGCGGCGGATTCACAGGGATCGGAACCGGTCCTCCTTCGGCCACGCCCCAGGTGCGCGGCGTCGGCCAGGGCATCGGCGAGGGGACCAGCCTCCCCGGCGTGAAGGTCGTCGCCAACATTTCGGGGCTGGGCATGATTCCGACCGCGACCAAGCTCGGCGTCGACCTTGGCAGTGGTGGCATGATCAGCGGAGACATCACCTTCGAGGCCAAAGGGGTCGGCGAGGCGCTCGACCAACTCGCCCGCGAGATCCTCAGGCACCTCGGACAGCACAAGCTGACGGTCGTCTGGCTCTTCGACGAGTCGGCGAGCATGAAGGATGACCAGCGCGCCATCAACGAGAAGTTCGACCAGGTCGCCACGGCCTTGAAGATCAACGTCGACACGAGCAAGAAACAGGCCGCGCCACTCACTCACGCGATCGTCGGCTTTGGCAAGGAGACCCACTTCGAGCTCGAGAAGCCGACCTTCGACATCGACCAGATCGGCAAGGCGATCGATCATCTCCGCGTCGACGACTCGGGGACTGAGAACACGATGCAGACGATCCACGACGTGATCGGGCGGTACTCTCCGCTCATCAAGAAGGATCGTCGGCTTTTGATCGTGCTGGTGACCGACGAGTCGGGCGACGATGGTGACAAGGTCGAGGAAGCGCGTCAGGCGGCCATCAGCATGAAGGTGCCGATCTACGTCATCGGCCGGCAGTCGCTCTTCGGCTTCAGCACCGCCCATCTCAAGTACGTCGACCCGGTGACGAAGGACGTCTACTGGCCCGGGATTCGCCGGGGCCCAGAAACCGCCGACCTTGAGTTGCTCCAGTGGGACGGTTTGCACGAGCGCTGGGAGGAGCAGCCGTCAGGCTTCGCCCCTTACGAACTGGCCCGGCTGGCCAAAGACACCGGCGGGATCTACTTCCTGCTCCCCAGCGAAGAGAACATGCGAGTCCGTCAGCGCGAGAAGCTGTACTCGATCCAGACCCTCAAGGAATATGTCCCTGAGTACGACAATCGCCTGGCCTACCGCGAGCGGCGGGCCAAGTCGGAATTCCGCCGGACCCTCTTTGCCATCATCCAGGAGACGAAGGGCTATCCCTTCCGCCGCCACTTCCCGATCAACCCGGCCGACCTCATTCCCGCCTGCCAGGAAGCCCACCAGGTCGCGACCGAACGGCTCAACGTCCTCTTGAAGATCGAGGATCGGCTCACCGCTTTGAAGCCGCTCCGCGACCGCGAGCCGTTGAAACGCTGGCAGGCGCACTACGACCTCATGATGGCGCAGGTCGTCGCCTACCAGGTCAAGGCCTACGAGTATCGCGCCTGCATCGACGCGATGGGCAAGGCGCCCCCCAAGCCCAAGACGATGCCGAACCAGTCGCTCGTCGTCGAATGGGTCATCGACCATTCGCCTGACCGCAAAGCTCCCAAGGAAAACACCGAGAAGAAGTACGTCCAGGCCCAAGCCCTGCTCAAGCAGGTCGTCGAGATGCACCCGAAGACCCCCTGGGCCGACCTGGCGCAAGATGAACTTAACCGCGGTCTCGGCTGTCAGACCAACGAGTGGCACCATAACCCGCAGTACGAAGAACGCGCCAAGCTGATTCCGAAGTACTGATTACAGGATTTTGCGTGGCAGCCGGTGATCCTTTGCGTTGACCGGCTGCGAACGCAGATCATTCACTTTTCAGGGCTTGGCGTCGCGCTTCGATGCGATCAAGGATCTCTTCCGCCCCGGCCAGCGCCTTATGTTGCTCGATCGCTCCGCGTAGATCGGCCATTATTTCCTCGAGCTGAGCAGAGTTGGCGAGGGCGATTGCCGCTTCGTAACTTACCAATGCCTCGGCCGTTTGGCCGAAGACCAATAGCGAGATCGCAAGGTTGTTGTGAGGGAGCCAATCGCTGGGCTTGAGGGAGACGGCTTGTCGTCCATCCTCAATCGCCTCACGATAGCAGCCCGTGATGTAGTGAACCCAGACGCGGTTGGCTAAGGCTTTGGCTTTCAGTTCGTCAGGCGCCTCGGTCATTTGGATAACGGCGGAGAAGTCGTCGATTGCCTTGTGCGGTTCGTCTTGTTTCCCGTGTGCCACGCCACGATTGATCAATGCCTCGGTCTTCAGTTCGGCAGGTGCGTCGGTCATTTGGATAACGGCGGAGAAGTCGTCGATTTCCTTGTGCGGTTCGTCTTGTAGGCCGTGCGTGATACCGCGGTAGAGCAAGGCCTCGGCCTTTTGGTGAGATGTCGCTTTGTCGGATTCGCAGACCTGCTTGTAGCGATTCATCGCCGCTTCAATTCGCAAGGTGGCCAGTCCACGGTCGATCGAATGCAGACTCCATTGAGAGAGGAGATTGGCCCATTGGGTAATGACGCTTAACGAAGAAGATTGGCCCGCCCCGGAAAGCGCACGGCAAGCTTGATCCCACAGGATAAAGTCAGCATCATCCTTGATCTCCGAGCGGATTGCTTCCGAGAGAAGAAAGAAGAGCAAGTTCTCCGATCCGGTCGCCGTTGCAGAATGGAGAAGCTGACGTAATGTATCGCGAAATTCGACGGGCGAATGCTTTCGACGGGTCAGTCTTTCCGGCAGCGTGTCATCGTTTCGGTCCCCGGCCATGCGGAGGACTTGCCGTAGCAGTGTGTCATACTCGTGGGCCAGGTACTCGTCACGGTAATCGCGAGTGAAAATCGATTCCTGGAGCGCCAATTGGGGATGGTAGGACAGTTTGACGACGACTTTGCCCAGGACTTCTTCGAGATGTTCCAAGCGTTTTCGTTTTGTTTCAATCTCTCCGGCGGGTACGAGGCTGGCAACAATCAGGCAGGGTTTGGATCCGGGTCTTGGACCGGCTTTCTCACGGGTCGGGTCGGCATCCGTCGACGAATGAGGGAGTGACTCAAGAATTCCCACTTCCTTCAAAAACTTGCAAGTCCCTTTCACATTCTGATCATTCAGAGCTGTAAGGACGACGAGCTGATCCGACAGAGGACCGATACACAGGCCTCCGGTTTCGGTGATGCCGGTGCGGCTGTCGACCAGCACGTAGTCGTAAGCCGCTGTCCGTTCGGCGGTTGGTCCATAGTAGTCGGGCACTTCGATCGGGAACCGAAGGCTCTTGAGCCAGGCTCTCAGAATGCTTCCCATCCGGATCAGAGCATCCTGGTCGTAACTTCCCATCGCCAGTGCCGTCAGCCGTTCGTAATAGTCCCTCTCCTCTTCGACGGGGAGGATGTCGAGTCGGCCGGGTTCACTGTTGGCGCCGGGGTTCCCTTGAAGTTTTTCACGGGGGACGCGGACGATGTACTCGGAGTGCAGGGGAAACGAAAGCGGATTCAGAGGAAGGGATGTTGTGCTAGCCCATTTCACAAGGTCGACCATGTCCGATGCGGCGAACCCAGGGATTTCCTGATTTCGGTCGAGAAATCCGCTGAGCCCGGGCGCTTCCAGATCCATGTCAAGGATCAGGACGTTGCGTCCAATGGCGGCGAGGGCGTAGGCCAGGTTGAGCACCGCCATGCTCCGGCCGACGCCCCCTTTGAAGCTGTAGAACGCGAAGATTTGGGAGAAATCGTTCATGCGGCGGCCGGGTTCATGACATAAATCGGGATTTGGTTTGCGATGTTCATAAGTTTTGATCGTGTGTTCTGCGTCGGCGATGCCGAGGAGGGCCGAATGTCGGGTATCTGGACGGCCTTCAACACGCCGCTCAGGCTCTCGATTTGCTTGAGGAACCCTGGCCAGTCGGCATCGGAGAACTCGCCTTGGATGAAGGCGTCGAATATTGGTCGCACTCGGTCGGGTTCCTGGGACATCGCGTAGCGCAGGTACGCTTGCCAGCGCAGGTCGCGGGTCCGCGCAGCACAGAGCATGAAGTCCGCGACGCGCTTAAGAGCAGGCCGCTGGTGGCCTTGGTGGAACCGTGCGTCAAATCGTCCTTTTATGCCTGTAGCCCAGTCGTCCATCAACGCTTCCACCGTCTCGGCCGAAGTGCAGGCGGCCTGGACAGATTCGTTAGGACGATCGAGGTCGAGTCGCCGCCAGAGAAACGGTTCGTCACGAAACCAGGCCGGCCAGGTCACGCGGCCTGCCATTTCGAGGAGGGCCTGAAATGCGTGGACCACCATCGGCTGTCGCGCAAGCTGTCCGTCTCCGTCCGAAATGCAAGATCGGGGAATGGGGAGGGGGTCGTGAAATCGGGTCCACCGTTTTGCCCTGACGAACTCGGTCGCCTCCTTCTCGTCGTGCCAGGCGAGCGACGCACTGTTGCCTACCGACCGGAGCACGCAGTACATCTTGTCCGACTTGCGCCGTACCACTGGCAGAGTGCGGCCGCACTCGACTTGCGGTGTTCCATTGAAGCCAACGATCTCCAAGTCTTCAACGCCAAGTCTATTCATGACATTACCTGTTCGCGGACCCATTGTTCCAGCCGCTCGCAGAATTCGGGCGTTCCCGCCGGTGCAAGCGACCTTGGTCCCTGAAGGAATCTTTCCAACGGCGTTGGCGGGTCGCCCGGAGGAGTGGTATGTTGCGCATCCAGGAGCCGCCGGAGTGACTCCATCGTTGGCTCGTCCGCACACCACGCCTCACGCTGGTGAATCGATTGTCCCTCGTGGAACCGCACCTCGAAAGTCCATGCTCGCCAGTCGCGGTTCAGCTCGTAAAGGCCCTCGAGATCCAGCGATCTCGGCCTGCCGGTCCAGTACTCTGCATCGGTCAAGAAGTAGGCGGCGAGGATTTGGGCGAAGACCTCACGCCATCGATCTAATAAGAGCTGGGAAGCCTGACCATATGCCACGAGCTCGGCTTCGCTTCCGGGATCAGTCAGGCGAATTTTGATGAATCGCTCGGGATGGACAAGCCCTCCGGTATCGAACGGAGTTACGGTGCCGGTGTGATCGGCCTCGCAGTGAGGGGCGAAGGCCATGGCCACGACCCCGAAACCAGGATGAGCTCGACCTGCATAGAAGTAGGCCGAGGGTTGTAACCCGAGCAACTTCTCGGCGTGTCGCGTGTAGTCGGTGCAGTAGCTGTGATCGTCCGACGTCGGGATCTCGTGCGGAGGTTCCAGAACGGTCACCTTAAAGGCTCGCTCTCGGCCGCTCACATGAACCAAAGGCATTCGTTTCGCCACAAGCTGGCAGCCGGACAATCGCCGATTGTACTCAGTCGTGTCGAAAGGAGGATTGGAAACCCGAAGGTCGAGATCGGTGAATACGGCCATCGGCGAAAATGATCCTACTGGTAAACCAGAGGGATGACCGGCCGTACCCTACGAAAGCTCGACGCCCCTCCCTAGAATCATATCGCTGATGATCTTGCGAAAATAGACCCAGCCTTGGGGGGAGAAGATTCGTACCGACTGCTTTGTTTTGGGCATCGACCCCATGGTTGTCGC
This sequence comes from Singulisphaera acidiphila DSM 18658, assembly GCF_000242455.2. Taxonomy (GTDB): domain Bacteria; phylum Planctomycetota; class Planctomycetia; order Isosphaerales; family Isosphaeraceae; genus Singulisphaera; species Singulisphaera acidiphila. Next base: position 2,246 of record NC_019892.1, on the reverse strand, counting down.
ACAAACGCTGTCGAGCTGGAGCAGGGGAGATGGGGCCGCGAGCCCCTGGGTTGAGGCCCGCGGCGTTGGGGACACATAGAACTTAGGTGCCGAGGGTACGTTCCAGCGCGGCCAGGATGTCGCTGACGGTCTCGAAGCCGGCGAGCAGGGCGCTGCGTTCTTCGTCGCGGAGCCAGCCGAGGACTTTCTTTTCGGCCGAGATCACCGTCGAGTGGTTGCGGCCGCCGAAGTGGCGGCCGATCTCGCTGTAGGCGGCACCGGTGTGTTTGCGGGCGAGGTACATCGCCATCATGCGGGGGTAGCTCAGGGCCCGGACCCGGCTGTCTGACTTGAGGGTCTCGGCGTCGAGCTCGAAGAGCTGGCAGACGGCCCGCTCGACGTCGCGAAGGCCCACGGCGGCTGCGGTGTGGCGGATCGTATCCCGAAGCGCAGTCTTGGCCAGGGCCAGGTCGAGCCGTTTGCCGGTCAGGACCGCGTGGGCGATCAGGCTGTGGAGCGCCCCTTCCAACTCGCGGACGCTGGCGCGAAGGTGCTCGGCGATGTAGTTGATGACGGTGTTCGGCACGTCGACCCCACGCGCCAGCGCCTTGGCTTTGAGGATCGCGGCGCGGGTGTCGGGAGCGGGGGCGTCGAGCTTGACGACCATTCCCCCCAGGAACCGCGTCGCCAACTCGTCGGTCAGCCGGGCGATCCGCCGGGGATGCTGGTCGGCCGCCACGATGATCGGAACCCCTTCGGCGATCAGGGCGTTGAACGTGTGGAGGAACTCGTCCTGCGTGGCCCGCTTCGCGGCCAGGAAGTGGACGTCATCAATGATCAGAGCGTCGGCGCGACGGTAACGGGATCGGAACGCTCCCAGGTTCCCGGCACGCATCGCGTCGAGGAAGCCGTTGGTGAACGCCTCGGCCGTTCCTTGGACCAGCTTCATACCAGGATTGCGGGCGCGAAGGGCATGGCCGATCCCCTCGAGCAGGTGGGTCTTGCCGAGGCCCACACCGGCGTGAATGACCAGGGGGTTGAACGATGCTCCGGCCGTCTGAACCATCTCGACCGCCGCAGCCTGCGCCAGGCGGTTGCACGGCCCGGTCACGAAATCCTCGAGCCGCCTGGGCGGTCGCGCCTGCTGGTTTCGTGGCCGATCCCGCTGGGGCGGTGTCTGAGGCTCGGGGGCGATCGGAACCGTGCCCCCGTGCTTCCGGCGCTCGTCGGCCGGCTTTGGCTCGATCAGGTTGCCGACTCGCGGCTCGGCCTCGTCGGCCACCTGGAACGTCAGCCGTAAGGTGCGGCCCGTGACCGCCTCGGCCGCCTCGATCAGGTTGGTCGCAAAGTGCCCCTGGATCCACTCACGGAAGAAGGCGTTGGGAACACCGACCTCAAGAGCGTCGTCCGCCACACCCAGGCGGACCCCTTCACCAAACCAGAGCCCGAACCGCCCTTCGCCGAGCCGTTCGGCCACTGCCGTTCGCAACGTCGACTCTACGTCTCCGTGGTGTCCCACCATGGTCGGTCACCTCTCCCTCGCTCACTCGTCCCACCTTAGACATCACCTCGTGCGGCTGGCGAGGTTCACTCCCCACAGTAAAGAAGGGCCCCGGCTCAATCGGCAGCGATCCCGAACCAGCAATCAACGAGGCGCACTCCCAGCCAGAAGGGATATGCCCTCTGACTCAAAGCTTGTCAAAGCGGCTCGTTGGGGATAGACGACGAATTTAGGGGGAATGGTTGGAATGTAGAGATAAGGCTGAATAGAAGCAGGGGCTGTGCCGGGGAAATCCCGCAAGGCGCGCGGAAGAAAGGCGGGGCTCGGCCTGGTTCCCGAGCCCATCGGCCAGAGGTGGGGTTCTTGGTTTACGATTGGAGGAGAAGTCGTGCGGGGAAGGCGAAAGTCAGTCGGACGAGCACATTCCTGAGCCGCAAGGGCCTGCGCCGCAGCCGAAGCTTGGGCTTGGTCCGCAAACGGGGAGAGACGATCCGGGGCGACCTCCCGTCTGCGCGGAGGCGGGGACGCTGAATTGCTTGTGCAGGTCAATTCCACCACACTGGGGGCAGTGCGGTGTGTCGCCTTGGCCGCGGATCAGGGTTTCGAAGGTGTGATCGCACGGTTCGCAGCGATATTCGTGAATGGGCATGCTGGGTTGACTCCGGCAGTCTCGATGGAACGGGGGCGGTCCAAAAGCGGCGGGATTTGCCCCATTGTGAAAGTCGGAGCCGCCGGTTGTCAATGTCGCCGGTCCCAACGGCTGGGG